>CAVQEJ010000001.1:0-850000 GCA_963711505.1 uncultured Acidobacteriota bacterium
CGCGCGCCGCGATCCAGAGATGCTGCGGCTCGTCACGGACCACGAGGGGCACAAGGTCCCGACCGTCGGCGGGGCGATCCTCTTCGGCAGGCACCGCGAGCGCCACTTCCCGGATTCGTGGATCCAGGCCGGCCACTTCGCGGGCACCAACCCAAGCCACACCGTCGACCGGACCGATATCGAGTCGCTCCCGGCGTGCGCCATCGAAGAGGCGACGGCGTTCGTTCAGAAGCACGCGCTTCACGGCACCGAGATCGGGCGGCGCAAGGCGCCCAACTCGACGCCTTAGGCATCGACGCCGTCGCCGTCATGGCGATCTACACGGGGGCGTTCAGGCTGGACTGATTCTCGGTCAGGGGCTCAGGCGCTCGCAGGGCGCAAGCAGGAATCCAGGACAGACCGCCCTCCACGACGACGGAGAGCCACAAAGGCACGAAGACACGAAGACACGAAGCGGAAAGCGTCGACACCGTCCTGAATCTCGTAGGGGCCGCCCGAGCTCACTTCTCCTCTCCTTCACGCAGGGGCCGCCCGAGCTCACAATCGCACGCGGGTGGCGGCCCTGGAGACACGTCGCCTCCGGCACATGTCGTCGGCGGGTCCTGTCACCGGCCACCCCGGCCGTGCTCAGCGCCAAACACGCGATTACGGTCGAGGCGCCTGCGCGCGGCCGGGGGCCCCGTCCGGCGCCACCCGCGCGCGGGTCCACCGTCGTTGGCCCCTTTCCTCCTCTCTGGTAGGGGCCGCCCAGGCCGGGCATCAGAGCCGTGTGGCGGCCCTTCGCGTCGCCTGTTTGTCATTCCGGCGAACGCAGGAACCAGCCCGCCTCGTCATCCTCGCGAAACCGCAGACCCAACCCGACGGTCATTCCCGCGAAGGCGGGAATCCAGCCAGGAAGCCTTCGGCCCAGACCTTTCTCTCGCGGTATCCAGCAGCTCCCCGCACTGATTCGGAATACCCTGACCCGCATATTCGACCGCTGGCGCCGCTCTTCCCGCTTCACAACCCCTTCTGCGCAAGACCACTTCCAACTCGATTGCCCTCAGCCTGCCCCGGCGCTACACTGCAGCCCTCGCAGGGATATCGGGACTATCGAGTTCCGTCCAACACTGGTTAAACCTGCACCACACCGTCGGTAAACGGCATCCACGTGGACCAGCAAATCGTCGGAATCGACGTGCCACTGACGACGCCAAGGTCGGATTGGCTCTGGCGGAACGAACGAACAGACGGACAACGATACGGCGGGCAAGCGTTTGCGCCAGAGAACGCTCATCTGCAGAGACCGTGGCTGATTGGATTCGCGGGTCATCGGTACCGGTCGTCTTGGCGATGATGCACCGCTAGGCTGGCCCGTCGACTTGGGGCGTCAACTCCTCGCTCACCAGGCCGGCCAAGCCATTCGAATTGAGTCGAACCTCCTATTCCGTCGGGCGACCGATCGATTCATTCAGGCCACTCTTGGTAAAACCCCACTGGATGTCGGGGCAGATCGCATTGCCAGAACCGCACACGCCGCTCTTCGGCTGCTTGGCGATTTGCGGGCTTCACTCAAGCTGCCCATTCCCTTGGCGTGGGCACCGGACGCCGCAGCAGTATCCGCGATTGAGGTGTATCCTGCCGCAACGCTAGTGGCAAATGGGATGCGGTCCAGTGGCTACAAGAAGCCTTCGCAGACGGCCGAGCGAATGGAGATCATTCGCCCTCTGAGCCGTCGGATCGACTGCACATCATGTCTGGACGACCTCGAAGGCAATGCTGACGTATTGGACTCTGCGGTCTGCGTGCTTGCGGCGGTTGACTTCCTCGACGGCGAAGCCGTCGGCCCGTCAGACGCGGTGTTGGCAGCGCAGGAGGGTTGGATCTGGGCGCGGCGTCGTAGGGGCTGAGGCCTAACAACCGCTTGCCGCCGTCGGCGGCCGGAGCCATTATGAGCCGCTGCGGCTGAAGCGGCGCCGTCAGACCCATCGATGTCGTGACGAAAGGAGATCTGAATGGCTGATGAGTCCGAGAAGGCGACGAGGAAGAAGCCGACCAAGAAGCGTGCGAGTTCTCCCGGCCAAGCGGCTTCGGCCAAAGGGAAGCCGTGGACCTTCCCTAAGAACTCCTTGGAAGATGCGATCGGACTCGCCAAGGCGATCGAAGAAAAGAATGCGGGAAACCCGATGCCCGCACGGGACATCGCGGTTGCTGTGGGCTTCAGGCAGTCCTCAGACTGGCGCTTTCTCGATCTCCTGCGCTCTGCAAACCAGTATGCGCTCGTAACTGGCTCTGGAGCGAATGCAACCGTACACCTTGCGCAGCTTGGTCAAGACGTAGTTGCGCCGGGTTCGCCCAGCCAGCGATTGAGGCGCTACTGCGCGCGTTCCGAAGCGTCAGAGAGTTCGAGGCAGTGGAGAAGCACTATGGGGGAAAGCGTATTCCTGAGGACGAATTCTTCCTGAATACGCTCACCAGAGAATTCAGCATCCCTCGGGATCGCGCTGATCACTTCGCCAAGATCTCTTGGAAGAACCTGAGGTACCTGCGGGCTTTCTCGCCAGCCTCTGCCCTGAGCGAGGCCAAGGATGCACAAGCCGGAGCCACGGTCGCGGCGACACCTCCCAAGAAGGTCCCGAGCCCCATAGTCTCGAAGGAACCAAGGGTTCGTGAGTTTCTCGACACATGCTTCGTGATGATGCCGTTCGGCGAATGGTTCGACAGGTACTACGCGGAGATCTACGTGCCGGCGATATAGGAAGCGGGCTTCGAGCCAGTCCGTGCCGATGAGCTCTTTACCACGGGTAGCGTTGTCGAGCAGATTTGGGAGCAGATCGAGAAGGCGAAACTGCTTCTCGCAGACTTGTCGGGCAAGAATCCCAACGTGTTCTATGAGCTTGGGCTGGCGCATGCCGCGAGAAAGCCGGTAGTCTTCACCGCTGGTCAACTCGAAGATGTGCCCTTTGACCTGCGGCACCTACGAGTCATCATCTACGAGATTCGAGAGCCCGAGTGGGCGTCGCGCCTCAGGAAGAGCGTTACCGACTACCTCCGCAACGCCGCGAAGGAACCCGGTAAGTCTATTCCTCATCCATTCCGCAAGATGGTGGAGGATGCAGAGGGTCTAACCACGCGTTCCAGCCGACGCCCCTGACGGGGCGCAACTGAACGCGACCGTTATACCCCTTGACGACCACCGCTGAACGAGGAGCCTGAGTGTCCGAGAAGGAAGCCACCGCCCGCATCAAGATCAACAAGCTGCTCGAAGCGGCTGGCTGGCGGTTCTTTCCCGAAGGCGGACCAGCCCGCGAACATCCGGCTCGAGCCTAGCGTCGCGATCAAGTCGGCTGACCTCGACGCGCTCGGCGACGATTTCGAGAAGACCAAGAAGGGGCTTCGTCGACTTCCTGCTCCTCGACGCCAAGGGCTTCCCGTTCATCGTCCTGGAGGCCAAGGCCGAGGACAAGAACCCGCTGGTCGGCAAGGAGCAGGCCCGGAAGTACGCCCGCTCACAGAACTGCCGCTTCGTCATCCTCTCCAACGGCAACCTGCACTACTTCTGGGATCTCGAACGCGGCAACCCGTACCTCATCACCGTCGTTTCCGACGCCCGACTCCGTCATCGGCTACCAGAAGGTCATCCCCGACCCGCAGCGCCTGATCGCCGAGTCGGTCGACGACGACTACATCGTCCTGACCCAGCGGCCGACCTACCAGTCCGAGGCCGGGTGGACGAACGAGGCCGAGCGCGCCGGCTACATCCGAGGCGAACAAGCTCCGCTTCCTGCGGCCCTACCAGCTCAAGGCGATCCACGCGCTGCAGGCGCGCGGTCAACGAAGGCAAGGACCGCTTCCTCTTCGAGATGGCGACGGGCACCGGCAAGACGCTCACCGCCGCGGCGGTCATCAAGCTCTTCCTCCGCACCGGCAATGCCCGGCGCGTGCTCTTCCTGGTGGATCGGCTCGAACTGGAGGACCAGGCCAAGAAGGCCTTCGCCGCGCTGCTCTCCGCCGACTTCCAGACGGTCATCTACAAGGAGAACCGGGACGACTGGCGGCAGCGCCGAGATCGTGGTCACCACGGTGCAGTCGCTGCTGTTCAACAACAAGTACCAGGCGCTGTTCTCGCCGACCGACTTCGACCTCGTGATCTCCGACGAAGCGCACCGCTCGATCGGCGGCAATGCCCGCGCCGTGTTCGACTACTTCATCGGCTACAAGCTCGGCCTGACCGCCACGCCGCGGGACTACCTCAAGCGATTCGACACGGGCCAGCCCGGCACCCGCGATCCCGCGCGAGTTCGAGCGCCGCCTGCTGCTCGACACCTACCGGACCTTCGGCTGCGAGAACAGCCAGCCGACCTTCCGCTACTCACTGCTCGACGGCGTCAAGGACGGCTACCTGGTCAACCCCACCGTCGTGGATGCCCGCACCGAGATCACGACTGAGCTGCTCTCCGAGCGAGGGCTTCGTCGTCGACGTTCACCGACGACGACTGGCGAGGACCAGCAGGAGACCTTCAAGCAGCGCGAGTTCGAGAAGCGATTCTTCGCCGACGCGACCAACCAGCTCTTCTGCAAGACGTTCCTCGAGCACGCGCTGCGCGACCCGGTCAGCGGCGAGATCGGCAAGTCGATCATCTTTGCCGTCAGCCAGAACCACGCCGCCAAGCTGGCGCAGATCCTGAACCAGATGGCCGACCGGATGTTCCCCGGCAAGTACCAGTCGGACTTCGCCGTCCAGGTCACGTCGCAGATTCCCGATGCCCAGCAGTTCACGATCAACTTCAGCCAACAACAACCTGCTCGGCTCGGGCAACTTCATCCCGGCCTACAAGACGAGCAAGGCGCGCGTTTGCGTCACGGTGGGCATGATGACCACCGGCTACGACTGCACCGACATCCTCAATCTCGGCCTGTTCCGCCCGATCTTCTCGCCGACCGACTTCATCCAGATCAAGGGGCGCGGCACCCGCAGGCACAACTTCCTGGACCAGCTATTCGACGACGAGCCTGCAAGGCCGGCGTCCAGCAGCCGCGAGAAGACCGCCTTCAAGCTCTTCGACTTCTTCGCCAACTGCGAGTACTTCGAGGAGGAGTTCGACTACGACGAGGTGCTGAAGCTCCCCCGGCCCGACAGGCAAGGCCGGCGGACGGCGAGGGCGGCACCGGCCGGGTCGGTCGTCGGCGGCACCTACGAGCACCTCGGCGCCGACATCCTCGCCTCGGTCAAGGAAGAGACGGTCGGCTACGAGGGCATGAAGATCGACCGGATGTTCTTCGAGAAGTTCGAGGACACCGTGCGCGAGAACGACTTCATCGCCGCGGGCCGTGGAGGCCGGGCAGTGGGACCGGGTGATCGACTACGTGAACCGCGAGGTCTTCGACAAGCCCGAGGAGTACTACACCCTCGACAAGCTCCGGAAGGCCGCCGCCGTGGACCGCCGCCTCACCCTCCGCGAGATCCTGGAGAAGGTCTTCGGCCTGATCCCGCGCTTCAAGTCCAAGGACGAGCTGCTCGAAGAGGAGTTCGCGAAGTTCGTCGCCGACTACAAGCCCGACGAGGCCACGGCCATCCCGGCCATCAAGACACTACTTCAAGGCCTACGTCACCAGCGGCCGGATCCGCGACATCATCGACAGCCGGCGGTTCACCGATCTGGCGACCAATCCCGTGTTCTCAACGCGCGACTTCAAGGCAGTGCCCAACGAGGTACCGCACGCTCGTGCCCGAATACGTCAAGGACTACGTCTCCCTGAACCAGTTCGTCGCCTAAAGGACATCCGTGCTCGATACCGATACCAAGCGCCGCATCGACACCGCCCGCGACATCCTCGTGGGCAAGGTGCCCGACCCCAAGAGCCAGGTCGAGCAGATCACCATCGCGCTGATCTACAAGTTCATGGACGACATGGACGCCGAAGCCGAGGAGCTGGGCGGCAACCGCAAGTTCTTCGCCGGCGACTACGTCCGCTATGGCTGGGCCAAGCTCATGCGATCGGGGCTCGGCGGCCACGAGACGCTGAACCTCTACGCCGAGGCCATCGCCAAGATGCCGGAGAACCCGGGCATCCCGCCGCTCTTCCGCGACATCTTCAAGAACGCCTATCTGCCCTACCGCGACCCGGAGACCCTGCGCGCCTTCCTCAAGATCATCGACGAGTTCGACGTACGACCACTCCGAGCGCCTGGGGGACGCCTTCGAGTACCTGCTCTCCGTGCTCGGCTCGCAGGGCGACGCCGGCCAGTTCCGCACGCCGCGGCACATCATCGACTTCATCGTCGCGATCGTGGACCCGAAGAAGACTGAGACCGTGCTCGACCCGGCCTGCGGCACCGCCGGGTTCCTGATCTCGTCGTACAAGCACATCCTCAAGGCCAATACCGACGCGGAGGGCAACAGCACCCTCACGCCCGACGAGCGCGGGCGCCTGGCCCAGAACTTCAAGGGCTACGACATCTCGCCCGACATGGTGCGCCTGTCGCTGGTGAACCTCTACCTGCACGGCTTCACCGACCCGCACATCTACGAGTACGACACGCTCACCAGCCAGGAGCGCTGGAACGAGTACGCCGACGTCATCCTCGCCAATCCGCCCTTCATGTCGCCGAAAGGGGGCATCAAGCCGCACAACCGCTTCTCGGTGCAGAGCAAGCGCAGCGAAGTGCTGTTCGTCGACTACATGGCCGAGCACCTCACGCCCGGCGGCCGCGCCGGCATCATCGTGCCCGAGGGCATCATCTTCCAGAGTCAGACCGCCTACAAACAGCTGCGCAAGATGCTGGTGGAGAGCGCTGGTCGCCGTCATCTCGCTGCCGGCCGGCGTCTTCAACCCGTATTCGGGCGTGAAGACGTCGATCTTGATTCTCGACAAGTCGCTGCGCGCGAAGCAGATGCCAGCACATCGCCTTCTTCAAGGTGGAGAACGACGGCGTTCGGCCTCGGTGCGCAGCGACGGGAGATCGAGAAGAACGACCTTCCGCAGGTCCTGCGCGAGATCGTCGAGTACTTACGCCGGCTGGCGAGCTGCGCGATGACTCCTTGGTCGGGCTCATCGTCGCAAGACGGATTGCTGTGCAGGGGCGACTACGACCTGAGCGGCAGACCGCTATTGGCCGGGAACGTCAGAGCGACTGCCACGACTACTCGTTCCTGGATCGCAGACGTGTGCACCGTCAGCGGAAGAGGCACTCTCGTCCAGGAACCGACAAGCGCCATCCTGGGACCAAGGATCCGATTGCGATTCTCACTGACGGCAGATGTCTGAACGTCTCGCGGACTATACCTAGTTCGACGGCCCTGGCGGTGTGCGTCCCGCTCATTTCTCTCTGCTTCGGCCACGGCAAGGCCGCTTGCATCGCATCCGACTTCGCGAGCGGCAGTTCGCATTGGCCAACGATTCGTCGCGCTGCAACCCACGGACGACGACCAACTCGACGTCGCTTTACCTCTTCCATGCATCCTCGATCCGGAAGAGGGCTGCACATCGCGCAGACTGATGCGGGGGCGGCGAATGTAGCCATGAAGCCAGAGGACCTTGCAGCGGTTCGAAATCCCACTGCCGCCGCTGGACGTGCAGAAGGAGATCGTGGCGGAGATCGAGGGCTACCAGAAAGTCATCGACGGCGCCCGCGCCGTCCTCGACAACTACCGCCCCCACATCCCGATCCACCCTGACTGGCCGATGGTGGAGTTGGGTGACCTCTGCTGCTTCGCGAGTGGCGGAACCACTCGAATCGACCGCGAGGCTACGGGCATGCGAGATTCTGTGAGTGTCTGCCAACATCTCAAAGCGACGGGATCTTTGACGCAGCCATGAAGACCCCGAGGTGGCACGTTGACACGACGAGCCACGCGTAGCTCCGGGGGGGACGCTGTTGATTCGTCGATCGGGCACGGGTCTGCGACTGCGGTATGCCATATCTGCGAGGAGTGGTACCAACCTGCGCTTTGCAGTCAAGTACCTGACGGGCCGACTTCCGGATGACCGTGTTCTTCACTAGTGATTACTGGTCTTTGCGCTCAAGCATGCGGAGGGGATTGAGCGAATCCTTGAGACGGCTGCGCATGCACCATTGAGTCAGCTCAAGGGATCCGCTCAGAGCGTCAAGATTCCGCTTCCACCCCTCGCGACGCAGCAAGCCATCGTCGCCGAAATCGAAGCCGAGCAAGCGCTGGTGGCCGCCAACCGCGAACTGATCGCCCGCTTCGAGAAGAAGATCCAGGCCACACTCGCCCGCGTCTGGGGCGAAGACGAGCCGGCCCCGGCGGAGGCGTGAGCCATGGAGGAGGCCGCCGAACTGGCCAACTACCTGCCGCTCTCCTTCAAGAGCCCCGAAGGAGCAGGAGTACATCGCGTTCCTGTGGGACGCCTTCGAGACCAACTACACGCACGGCAAGTACCAGTTCGCCTTCCTCGCCTACCACATGCTCACGATGAGCTTCGTCTACTTCAACATCTGGCAGATCAAGCAGACCGAGCCAGGGACTTCGCGAAGGGCCTCATCGGCTTCGGCAAGGACATCGAGAAGAGCTTCCTCGAAGCCACCTCGCCCTTCGTGTTCAGCACCGTGAACGAGCGCAGCATCCTGCGCTTCCTCAAGCTCATCGCCTGCGACAACGGCAAGATCGGCACATACGCCAAGCTGGTGGACGACCGCAACGAGACCGCCCACCCCAACGGCAACATCTTCTTCAGCACCGAAGCGGCGCTCGACCCAAGATCACCGAGATCCTGCGCGTCGTGGACGAGATCCAGACCCACTCCAGGCCCGTCATCGAGCACTGCTACCGCGAGTTCCTGCTCCAAGCCACGACCCCGACGAACGCGAGTATCCGGATGCCGGCGACCAGATCCGCGAGGTCCTCATTCACGGCAACTACCTGTCGCAGAAGGACATCGAGATCTGCCTCGGCTTCGACCTGGCGAGTCTCGGTGATGAGGCGCCGTCGCAGCCAGCGCGCGAGCTTCACGACGCGCTGATCGCCGGGTACGGAACGGACGATGAGCGAGGCGCGGCATAACAATCGGTTGCAGCGACTGGCGCTCCGCGCAGCCACCCAACCGGGCCGTTGAAAGTCTCTCACTCCCGCCGCACACCATGCTCCCGAATCCACTCCGCCAGCCCTTCTTCTGATTCGCCATCGGCTGCCAGCGTTTGGAATTCGGCGACGACTTCTGCGTCAGAGGCGGCGCAGCGCGTGGCGTGTGGCGTACCCGAATCAGCTTCGGGTCTTCCATTACCCCGGACGGCGCTTCAGGTGGGCGACTGCGACGATCACGATCTCTTCGGGGCGAAGGCGGTAGACGAGCTGGTAGGGGAAGCGCGGGACCAGTAAGCGACGGGTCCGGCCGTCGGGAGAGACGGCCTCGCCGATATCGGGGTGGTGCTCGATGAGTGCGAGCGTGTCGGCCACCGCATCGAGTAACTCGCCGCCGAGGCCGGGCCGCCGGGTCTGGTACCAGGTGACGGCGTCGCGCAGTTCGTCGGTGGCGGGTTTCGCGGTACGGAGCGGGCGGGTCACCGCCCGAGGATCTCTTTCTCGATCCGGCGCCTCACATCCTCCCAGGACTCGAGGGCCATCGTCCCCGCCTCGATCGCGGCAACCCGGCGCTCGATCTCAACGGCCCAGGCCGCTTCCGCGTCCGGATCGGCCGGTCCGTCAAGGCTGGCCAGAAGCTCCGCCGCCAGCTCGGCGCGCGCGTCGACGTCCAGCCGAAGGGCCTCGGCGAGCACGTTCCTGGTTGCGTCGGTCATATCTCGAATCCTACGCCTGTCGTTGCCGACCAACAAGCGGTTGCGGTCGACGGACAGCCGGCCCGGCCCGAGTCATCCCCGCGCCGCCCGGTGGTCCCGAATGCACTCCGTCAGCGCTTCCTCTGATTCATCCCCACCGGCCCCCGCGTGGAACCAGGCGACGACTTCGGCGTCGGTGGCGTCGAACTCGCAGCCGTTCAGCTCGAGGGAGGTGGCCATCGCCAGGAACGCGGCAGCATGGGCCCTCCTCGCGCGGGCGGACCAGCACCTTGCGCCGCCTGCCGGATGTGATTACACTGTAATTACAATGACGAGCAAGACCCGAATCGTGCGGATTGGCAATTCCCAGGGCATTCGCGTGCCGAAGCCGCTACTGGACCAGGCGCAACTGCCCGAGGACGTGGAGCTCTATGCGGAGCCGGGGCGGCTCATCGTGCGCGCGGCGCGCGGGCCGAGGCACGGGTGGGCCGAGGCCGCCCGCGTGATGCACGAGCGTCACGAAGACGGCCTGCTCGACGAGCCAACGACGACGAGGTTCGACGAGGAGGAATGGACGTGGTGACGGCCGCCAGGCCTCCGCAACGCGGCGAAGTGCACCTGGTGCGGCTCGAGCCCACGCAGGGCCGCGGGATCCGCAAGACCCGCCCATGTCTGATCGTGTCGCCCGATGAATTGAACCTGCACCTGCGCACGGCCATCGTGGCGCCGATGACGACCGGCGGACAGGCCTATCCGTGGCGCATTCCCTGCCAGTTTCAGCGGCAGACGGGATTCGTGGCGCTCGACCAGTTGCGAACGGTCGACCGCGAACGCCTCGTCAAACGCCTCGGGCGCCTCGGCCCTGGAGCGTTCGAGGCGGTGCTCGAGAGCCTGCAAGAAATGTTCGCGCGGTGACGCGGGCTCAGCGAAGCGGACATTGATCCGAAGTCGTGGCCGTTCAGTGGGAGAGGAGTGACCATCGCCAGGAAGGCGATGCGCCTGCTTCCGTCGCGGTAGGGATGGCCTCTGGCCGTGCCGAACGCGTCGGCGCCGGCGAAACGCGACGTCTTCGTTAGACAGGCCCGAGGGTTCCGGCTATCCTGTGGCAGGGAGCCCCCTATGCCCTGGCAGGACCACATCACCGTCGACCCGCAAATCGCGCACGGAAAGGCCTGCTTCCGCGGCACCCGGGTTCCGGTGGCCGTGGTGCTCGCCAATCTCGCCGCCGGCCTGTCCTCCGAAGACATCGTTCGCAGCTACCCGACCCTGAGCCCCGCGGCCGTGCAGGCCGCGCTGGCCTATGCCGCCGACCTGGCGGAGGAGCGAGTGCTCCCGCTGCCGGCGTAACCTGCCGATGCGCGCCAAGCTCGACGAGAGCATGCCCAATGAAGCCGTCCGGGCGCTTGGTGCGGCCGGCTGGGACTGCTCGACGGTCCACGACGAAGGACTGGCAGGAGCAACTGACGATCAACTCGCTTTCGCCTGCCGCACCGAAGACCGCGTCCTGTTCACCCTCGACCTCGACTTCGCCGACATTCGAGCGTATCCACCCGTGGAGTATGCGGGCATCGTCGTGCTCCGTCCGACGCGTCCCGGCCGCGATGAGGTGCTGACGCTCCTGACACGGGCGCTGCGGGTGCTGGCCCACGAGTGGACGCCATCTCAGTTGTGGATCGTCGAGCCCTCCAGAATCCGCACGCGAGGACCGCACCAGCCGCCTGCCTGACGGGCCATCGCCCGCCAGTTGCGTCGGCGTCGGTGGCGTCCGAACTCGAAGCCGTTCAGCTCGAGGAAGGTGACCATCGCCAGGAAGGCGATGCGCTCGTGGGCGTCGTCGTAGGGCGTCTCTATCCGAGGAGTTCGTCCAGACCGTCGAGGACCCGGGCGAGCTCCTCTTCGGACACCCGCGCCAACCGCGCGCCAATCCGGTCGACGGACAACGTGCGGATCTGACTGAATCTTGATCCAGGAGCGCTTCGGCAGGCCGGCCGCCTTGCTCTCCAGCGTCAGCGGGAATCCCGCGCGCGGCTCCTGACTGGTCAACACGACCGCGATGACGGTGCCGGATCGCGCGTTGAACACGTCGTGGCTGAGAACGAGCACCGGGCGCCGGCCGGCCTGCTCGTGCCCGCGGACCGGGTTCAGATCGGCCCAGCGGATCTCCCCCCTCAGTATTCGGGCCACGCGGCCAGATCCTCGGCCAGCCCCTCGTCGGCCAGCCGCTTCTCCTCTTCGGGATTCAGCTTCGCCGACTCGGTCGCGAGCCGCGTGCGAGCCAGCCGCCGCAGCTTGTCCGCCAGCGCCGCTTCCACGGCCTGACTCCGATTGCGGAACCGGCGCCGCTCCACGAGCTCATCGACCTGCCGAATGAGGCCGGCATCGAGGGTCAGGGCGACTTTGGTCTTGGGCATAAACGTAGGATGATTCATCATACCATGAGCGACGGAGTCGCCGCGATACCACACGCGAACACATTGTCCTAAGTATTGCTTCTACATTAGACTCCTGCCTTCCCGCGCACCCCGGAATATCGAGAGTCGTGCCCGCTCATGGTCGAGCTTCGCGGGCTCGGTTCCGGCTCGCTGGTGTCGCGATGACTCTCGTGCAGGAACATCACCGCGCTGAGGTCCGGTATGGAGCTGTTTCTGTTTGCGCGATTCCACGCCCGGGAGGGTTGTGAGGCGGCGCTTCGGGACGCCATTCGAGCGGTCGGGGCACCGACCAGGCAGGAGCCGGGATGCCTCGGCTACGAGGCCTTCCGGTCGGTTCGCGTGCCGGGAGAGTTCTACATCCACTCGCGCTGGCGCGACCGCGAGGCGTTCGACATCCATGCCACGCTGCCTCATACCGTGCGTTTCCTTTCAATTGCGGAGACGCTGATCGATCATCCGCTCGCGGTGTCGCTCACCGAATCCATGGAGTGACCACGGTCCACCACGGTCTCTGGCAGGTCTGAAGATGCAGACACTCTACGAAGCGGCGGGCGGCTTTGACGGACTGCTCCGGCTGGCTGGGGCGTGGCACGCGCGGGTGCTGGCGGACGAGGTCGTGAGCCACGCGTTCAGCCACGGCTATCATCCGCAGCACACCGAGCGGCTGGCCGCATACTTTGCCGAGGCGCTCGGCGGGCCGGCAGCCTACTCCAGCAAGTACGGCGGCGAGACCTCGGTGGTCCGGATGCACAGCGGCAACGGCGTGCACGAAGAGATGGATCGGCTGGCGATCGCCTGCTTCGATCGCGCGCTCGAGGACTGCGGGCTCGCGCGCGACGAGCGCCTCCGGCGCGCCCTGCACGACTACTTCGCGTGGGCCACGACGACCACGATGGCCCGCTACCATCACTCGCCAGACGATGTGCCGGACGGCCTCCGGATTCCGAAATGGTCGTGGGACGGACTCGTTGACGAAGGCGGGACTGGGAGCGCGTAGGGGAGCGGCGGGCACTCAGCCTCTTGGACGGGGCACCTCGAGGTCCTTGCAGCTCGCCTCGAGGACGAGACCGACCGCCTCCCGGAGGTTGGCCCTCGCCTCATCCAGCGTGGCCCCCTGAGTGTTGGCGCCGGGCAGCTCTTCGGCGAACGCGATGTAGCCCTCGGGCACGCGCCGGTACACGGCCGTGAATTGCAGCTCCATGGAAGGCCTCCAGAGCCCAATGATACCGCGGGACGGGACCAGCGGGTCACCCCTCACCCACGCCGCGCGCTGTGCTCCCGGACCCACTCCGCCAGCGCTTCCTCTGATTCACTGCCGTCGGCCAGCGCCTGGAACTCGGCGACGACTTCGGCGTCGGCGGCGTCGAAGTCGCGGCCGTTCACTTCCAGGAAGGTGATCATCGCCAGGAAGGCGATGCGCTTGTTGCCGTCGCGATAGGGATGATTGCGCGCCAGGCCGAACGCGGAAGGCTCCGGGGCCGAGCTGAAGCTCGGCGCTACGACGGGGGGAGAGATTGCGGGTCGAGCTGAAGCTCGACCCCTACGACGAGAGGGGAGCAGGCGGCGTTGCCAGGCTTCGACGAGAAGGCCTACGTCTCCTCCGCGGGCTTCGGGGAACGCACGCTGGCGAGCCTGCTGGAAGAATACGCTGCCGTCCGGGCGGCGACGGTGGCGACGCTCGAGCACCTGCCCGAGGAGGCATGGACGCGCCGCGGCACGGTGAACGGCTATTCCGCATCGGCTCGCGGCCTCGCCTTCCACATCGCGGGACACGAGCTGCATCACCGCCGCGTGATCGAAGAGCGGTACCTGCCGCTGCTCGAGAATCGCCGCGGGCACGAGACAGGAGCGGGCTGAGAGATGCAGATCACGGCGCGGCGTGGCGCGGGCGATCGGTGTGCTGGCCCTGTGGCTGGCCCTCGTCCGCACGCTCGGCGAAATCTACCGGCTTCACGCCGTGCGCGGGGCGAGCTTCGGTCTGGCCGATGCGCTGCCGTATGTGAACGGCGCGTTGATGGCGGCGGTCGGCGCCGGCGTCGCCGTGGGATGCTACGTCTGGAATCGTGACCGACTGGCCATCGCGGTCGTCGGGGCGACGATTCTCCTGATGCTCGGCTACAAGATGGCGGTGCTGGGATGGTGATTGAGCGGATCTGCCGTGAGCGCGCGCACCTCTTATGGAGGTGCGACGATGCGTCGGAGCGACAGGCGGCAGAAGCGGAACGCGATGGAACAGGACTGGTGTTCGTGCGGCTGGCGGCGGGCGCTCGGCCTGAACGGGCGGCCGGGCGTCGGTAAGAGCCTGAAGCGGGCGATGGCCCGGCGCCGGCGGCGGGCGAAGCTGGACGGGTTCGGGTCGAGCTGAACCGCCTTCGCCATGGCTACGGCGGGTCCGCCGGGCGATACGGAGGCGGAGCTCGGCCCCTACGACGAAGAAAGATCACCAGAAGACCTCCTGATCTCCTGGCCCTCCTGTGAAATCCTCCTGAACTCCTGGGAAAGGGGCCCTTCGACTCGCCCTGGACACTCCCGGGCTCGCTCAGGGCAGGCAACTTTCGCGGCCGGCTTCTCGTCTACTGGGGGTGAGACAAGGGAGGCAGGCTCATGAAGTTTCCGTTCCGTATGACGTTGGCCCTGGCGGCGCTGCTGGTCGTGCTGCCGCCGGCCGTTCGGGCGGCTCACGCCGACACCGAGACGGTCGACCGGACGATCGCCTTCCAGCCGGGGGGCACGCTCAACCTGAAGAACTTCTCGGGCCGCGTGACGATCACCGGGACGAACCAGTCGCAGGTGGTCATCCACGCCGTCCGGAACGGGTCGAAGGACAACCTCGATCGCATCAAGCTCGACATCCAGCAGTCGGGCGACGAAATCACGATCAACGCCAACAAGAAGCTCTCCTCCGGCTGGAACCTGTTCCACCACGACGATGTGGTGGAGACCGAGTTCGACATCCAGGTGCCGGCGAAGACCGAGCTCGAGCTGTCGGTCTTCAGCAGCCCCGTCACCGTGAAGGGCGTGCAGGGCCGCGAGCACGTGAAGGGTTTCTCGTCGCCGATCACGCTGCAGGACGTCAGCGGCCCGGTGGAGGCCCACACGTTCAGCGGCGACATCGAGGTGCGGTCGGCCAGCTGGCAGCCGGGCGCCGCGCTCGATGCCCACACCTTCAGCGGCGACATCAGCCTGGACGTGCCGAAGACGACCCACGCGAGCATCGAGTTCAAGACGTTCAGCGGCGACATGCACAGCGACCTGCCGCTCATCTTCAACAGCCAGCACCACGGCACGATGCGCGCCGAGCTGAATCAGCAGCAGGCCGGTGGCGCGACGAGCGACTTCACGCTCAGAACCTTCAGCGGCGACGTTCGTATACACGATTAGGTTCAGGGACAGGGATTTTCCTCATCCTCCCCAGACCGGACGGGCCGGAGCCAAGGCCGGCCCGTCTCGCTTTGTACCCGCTACTCATTCCTCGTTCCTCATTCCCCTCTTCGTGTCTTCGTGTCTTCGTGGTTGATTGTGGAAGCCCCAGGGCCGCCACCCGCGTGCGATCGCGAGCTCGGGCGGCCCCTACGTGTGGGGGAATGGAGCGGGCCGTCACCCCCTTCGACAAGCTCGGGACAGGCGGAACGCTGCCTGACTTGGGCGGCCCCTACGCGTGGGGAAAAAGGGACGAGCGCCCGAGCGCCGAGTGCCTGAGCGCCTTTCGTATCAATACCCATTGCCCATTGCAACACCTGACCGCGCGAGTCCTGCGTGTCTTCGTGGCTGATCGTGGAAGCCCCAGGGCCGCCACCCGCGTGCGATCGTGCGCTCGGGCGGCCCCTACGCGTGGGGGAATGATGAGCGCGCGGCCCTGAGCAATACCCATTGCTCATTGCCCATTGCTCATTGCCCGTTGCCCATTGCGACGCCGCACCCACCGGGCCGAAGCTCGGTGCTGCGACACCTGCCCGTGCGCGTCCTTCGTGCCTTCGTGTCTTCGTGGCCCATCATCCGGGCGCGGCAATCCCCTGAAATCGCCCCCGATTCCTCAGATTTCCGCCGTATGCACAATTGACGTCACCATGCATAAAGTTGACAATGCTGTGTAAGGCAATCGTGATATATACATTTTTGTAGGATCCCTGATCATGCCGACGGCGACCGCCCGAGCTCCACGCCCCCGCAACAACCAGAGCGAAGTCCGCAAGCTGTCGACGCTGCTCGAGACGAGCCAGGCCCTCTCGGGCACGCTCGACCTGCGCGCCGGCCTCCACAAGGTGCTGGAGATCCTCGCCCGCCACCACAGCGTCGTGCGCAGCATGGTCACGCTGATCGGCGAAGACGATGGCAGCCTGCACGTGGCGGCGTCGGACGGCCTCGACCAGCCGGGACACCGCATCCAGTACCGACGTCGGCGAGGGGATCACCGGCAAGGTCGTCGAGAGCGGCCGGCCGGTCATCGTGCCGCGCGTCAGCCGCGAGCCGCAGTTCCTGCGCCGGGCCGCCGAGCGGCCGGAGCTGGCGCGGCAGGAGCTGACGTTCATCTGCGTGCCGATCGTCCTGAACCGCCGGCCGGTGGGGGCGCTCGGCGTCGACCTGGGGTTCAAGGCCGACCGCGACTACGACCGCTACGCGAAGTTCCTCGGCGTCGTCGCGTCGATGATCTCGCAGGCCGTGAAGGTGCAGCGGCTGATCGAGGCCGAGCGGCGCCGACTGCTCGACGAGAATACGCAACTGCGCGAGGAGCTGCGCGAGCGCTACGACTTCTCGAACATCATCGGCACGAGCGGGCCGGCCCGCGAGATGTACGAGCAGGTGGCGCGCGTCGCCTCGACGAACACGACGGTGCTGATCCGCGGCGAGTCGGGCACGGGCAAGGAGCTCATCGCGCACGCGATCCACTACAACTCGCTGCGCGCGAAGAAGCCGTTCGTGAAGGTGAGCTGCGCGGCGCTGCCCGAGAGCCTGATCGAGTCGGAGCTGTTCGGCTACGAGAAGGGGGCGTTCACCGGGGCGCAGCAGCGCAAGAAGGGGCGGTTCGAGCTGGCCGAGGGGGGCACGCTGTTCCTCGACGAGATCGGCGACCTCAACCTGTCGACGCAGGTGAAGCTGCTGCGCGTGCTGCAGGAGCGCGAATTCGAGCGCGTCGGCGGCACGGAGACGGTGAAGGTGAACGTGCGGCTGATCGCCGCGACGAACAAGAACATGGAGGAGGGGATCGCCGACGGCGTGTTCCGCGAAGACCTCTTCTACCGCCTGAACGTCTTCACGATCTTCGCCCCGCCACTGCGCGAGCGGAAGGCCGACATCATGCTGCTCGCCGACCACTTCCTCGAGAAGTTCGCGGTCGAGCACGGCAAGGCGATCAAGCGGATCTCCACGCCCGCCATCGACATGCTGATGAGCTATCACTGGCCGGGCAACGTGCGCGAGCTCGAGAACACGCTCGAGCGCGCCGTGCTCGTCTGCGACGGCCACGCCATCCACGCCCACCACCTGCCGCCCACGCTGCAGACGGCCGAGTCGTCGGACGCCGACGTGCGGATCTCGCTGAAGGATGCGATCGAGGCGTACGAGAAGGACCTGCTGCAGGACGCGCTGAAGACCACCCGCGGCAACCGGGCCAAGGCGGCGCGGCTGCTGCAGACCACCGACCGCATCCTCAATTACAAGGTGCGACAGTACGGCGTCGACTGGAAGCGGTTCAGGAAGTAGATCGCCCGGAATTCTGAATTCTGCAGCGTCAGATCGGCGCCGGCAGATCCGACGTCCCCATCAGATGCGCGTCGATTCCGCGGGCCGCGCTGCGGCCGGCGGCCAGGGCCCAGACGATCAGCGACTGTCCCCGCTCCATGTCGCCGGCGGCGAAGATGCCGGGGACGCTGGTCATGTACTGGTCGTCGCGCCAGACAGTGCCGCGGTCGGTCAGCCGCAGGTCGAGCTCGGTCAGCAGCGGCGACCGCTCGGGTCCGGTGAATCCCATCGCCAGCAGCACCAGGTCGACCGGCAGCTCGAATTCGCTGCCTGGCACCGGCTCGAACCGCGTGCCGCGGCCGTCGCTCACCCGCTCCACCTGCACGGCCCGCAGCGCCCGCACGCGCCCGGTCTCGTCGCCCAGGAGCTCCCGCGTCATCACGCTGAAGACCCGCTCGCCCCCCTCTTCGTGCGCCGACGACACGCGGAAGATGTTCGGCCACTCGGGCCAGGGGTTGTCGGCCGTCCGCTCGTCGGGCGGCCGCGGCATCAACTCGAACTGGTGGACGGAGAGCGCGCCCTGACGGTGCGCCGTTCCGAGACAGTCGGCGCCGGTGTCGCCGCCGCCGATAATCACGACCCGCCGGCCGGCGGCCGTCAGATCGGCATCGGGCTCCGCGTCGCCCTCGTTCCGCCGGTTCTGGGCGGTGAGGTACTCCATCGCGAAGTGGACGCCCCGCAGCTCGCGCCCGGGCACGGGCAGATTGCGCGGCTGCCCCGCGCCGGCGGCGAGCAGCACGGCGTCGTACTCGCCGCGCAACTGCGCCAGCGTCACGTCGTCGCCGACGCGCACGCCGCCCCGGAACGTAATCCCCTCGGTCGCCATCACGTCGAGCCGGCGATCGAGGAACCGCTTCTCCATCTTGAACTCGGGAATGCCGTACCGCAGCAGTCCGCCAATCCGATCGTCGCGCTCCAGCACCACGACCTCGTGGCCGACCTGATTCAGTTGATCGGCGGCGGCCAGGCCGGCCGGTCCCGATCCGACGATGGCGATGCGGCGCCCGGTGCGGTGGGCCGGCGGCCGGGGCACGATCCAGCCTTCGTCGAACGCCCGCTCGACGATGGCGAGCTCCACCGACTTGATGGTGACCGGATCGTTGTTGATGCCGAGGACGCACGCCCCTTCGCAGGGGGCTGGGCAGAGCCGACCGGTCCACTCGGGGAAGTTGTTGGTCGCGTGCAGCCGCTCCCACGCGCGCTGCCAGTTGTCGTGGTAGACGGGATCGTTCCAGTCGGGGATGAAGTTGCCCAGCGGACAGCCCTGATGGCAGAACGGAATGCCGCAGTCCATGCAGCGGGCGCCCTGGCTGCGCAGCGTGCCGACCGGATGCGGCAGGTAGACCTCCTGCCAGTCGCGCACCCGCTCTTCCACGGGTCGCCGCGGCTGCTTTCGTCGCTGAATTTCGATGAAGCCTGTCGGATTGCCCATTTTCTCCTCGGGGCTCCGCCCCGAACCCCGGAACGCTGCGGAATTCTTCAGTGCGCGCGGGGCCCCACCCCCGCGCGGAACTGACGCCGATGCCTCGCCTCGGATCCGCATGTCCTCGGCTCGGCATGGCCTTCGGCGAAGTATTCTTCAGTGGCGGCGGGGCCCTCCGCGGGAAACGCGCCGCTGGCGCGTTTCCATTCGACTTGGCTCGATTTCAGAGATTGCCAAGTCGAAAGCGGAGCCTCCCCCCGCGCGGAACTGACGCCGATGCCTCGCCTCGGATTCACATGTCCTCGCCCTTCGACTTCGCTCAGGGCGACCCTGAGCCCGCCGAAGGGTCGGCTCGGCATGGCCTTCGGCGAAGTACTGCTGGCCTGCGCTCCTACGCGATCTGCCCGACCAGCTCGCTGAACTCGGGCTCGCGGTTCTCGGCGCGCGCGCGGGCCTCGGCGGCCAGCACGCGGCTGTAGTCGCGCGGCATCACCTTGACGAGCTGCCGCCGCACGCGCTCCCACTCGCCGAGCAGCCGCGCGGCGAACTCGCTGCCCGTGTGGACGACATGGCGCGCGATCAGGTCGTGCACCAGCTCGCTCTCCTCGCCGTCCTCGAGGCGCTCGAGGTCGACCATGCCCAGATTGCAGCGCCGCGCGAACGTCCCTTCGCGGTCCAGCACGTAGGCAATGCCACCGCTCATGCCGGCGGCGAAGTTCCGGCCCGTCCGGCCGAGCACGACCACGCGGCCACCGGTCATGTACTCGCAGCCGTGATCGCCGACCCCCTCCACGACCGCCAGGGCGCCGCTGTTGCGGACGGCGAACCGCTCGCCGGCCACGCCGTGCACGTAGGCCTCGCCGCTGGTCGCGCCGTAGAGCGCGACGTTGCCGATGATGATGTTCGACTCGGGGACGAACGTCGCGCCGCGCGGCGGGAAGACCGCCAGCCGGCCGCCCGACAATCCCTTGCCCCAGTAGTCGTTCGCGTCGCCCTCGAGCGTCAGCGTCAGCCCCCGCGGCACGAACGCGCCGAAGCTCTGTCCGGCCGACCCGGTGAAGTGCAGCCGGATCGTGTCGTCGGGCAGCCCCTCGCCGCCGTACCGCTTCGTCACCTCGCCGCCCAGCATGGTGCCGACGGTCCGGTTCACGTTGCGGATCGCGAGCGACCACTCCACCGGCTCGCGCCGCTCGAGGGCCGGCGCGCACAGCGCGATCAGCCGGCGGTCGAGCGCCTCCTCGAGCCCGTGCTCCTGCGCCCGCACGCACCGCCGCGGCGCGCCTTCGGCCACGGCCGGCTCGTGCAGGATGGACGACAGGTCGAGGCCCGAGGCCTTCCAGTGATCGACGGCCGGCCTCAGGTCGAGCCGATCCATCCGGCCGATCATCTCGTCCATCGTCCGGAAGCCGAGCGACGCCATCAGCTCGCGGACTTCCTGCGCCACGAACCGGAAGAAATTGACGACGAACTCGGGCCTGCCGGCGAACTGCTTCCGCAGCTCGGGGTCCTGCGTCGCGATGCCGACCGGGCAGGTGTTCAGGTGGCAGACGCGCATCATCACGCAGCCCGACACCACCAGCGGCGCCGTCGCGAAGCCGAACTCCTCGGCGCCGAGCAGCGCGGCGATGATGACGTCGCGGCCGGTCTTCATCTGGCCGTCGACCTGCACGACAATCCGGTCGCGCAGGCCGTTCAGCATGAGCACCTGCTGCGCCTCGGCGAGCCCGAGCTCCCAGGGAAGGCCGGCGTGCTTGATGCCGGTGAGGGGCGCGGCGCCCGTGCCGCCGTCGAAGCCCGAGATCAGCACGACGTCGGCGTGCGCCTTCGCGACGCCCGCCGCGACGGTGCCGACGCCGACCTCCGAGACCAGCTTCACGTGGATGCGGGCCGCCGGATTGGCGTTCTTCAGGTCGTAGATGAGCTGCGCCAGGTCCTCGATCGAGTAGATGTCGTGGTGCGGCGGCGGCGAGATCAGCGGCACGCCGGGCGTCGAATGGCGCACCTTCGCGATCCAGGGATAGACCTTGTAGCCGGGCAGCTGGCCGCCCTCGCCGGGCTTGGCGCCCTGCGCCATCTTGATCTGCAGGTCGTCGGCGTTCACCAGGTACTCGCTGGTGACACCGAAGCGGGCCGACGCCACCTGCTTCACGGCGCTGCGGCGCCAGTCGCCGTTCGCATCGCGCGCGTAGCGGGCGGCGTCCTCGCCCCCCTCCCCCGAGTTCGACTTCGCGCCGATCCGGTTCATCGCGATCGCCAGCGTCTCGTGGGCCTCCTGGCTGATCGAGCCGTAGGACATCGCGCCGGTGGCGAAGCGCTTGACGATCGACTCGACCGACTCGACCTCGTCGAGCGGCACGGGCGGGCCGGCCGGCGTCAGGTCGAACAGGCCGCGCAGCGTGGCGAGCCGGCGGTTCTGCTCGTTGACGAGCGCGGTGTACTCCTTGTAGATGGCGTACTGGCCGGTACGGGTGGCGTGCTGCAGCTTGTACACCGTCTCCGGGTTGAACAGGTGGTGCTCGCCGTCACGCCGCCACTGGTACTCGCCGCCGCTGTCGAGTTCGGGGCGCGACGCGTGCCGGGTGTCGAAGGCGGACTCCCAGCGGCGCTGCACCTCGGTGGCGACGACGTCGAGGCCGACGCCCTCGATGCGCGAGGCGGTGCCGGTGAAGTAGCGGTCGACGAAGGCGCGGCTGAGGCCGATGGCCTCGAAGATCTGCGCGCCGCAGTAGCTCTGCAGCGTCGAGATCCCCATCTTCGACATCACCTTCAGCACGCCCTTGTTCAGCGCGTGGATGTACTGCTCCACCGCCTCGGCGTGCGTGACGTCCTCGAGCACGCCTTCGCGGATCAGGTCGTCGAGCGACTCGAAGGCCAGGTACGGGTTCACCGCGCCGGCGCCGTAGCCGAGCAGCAGCGCCACGTGGTGCACCTCGCGCGCGTCGCCCGACTCGATGACGAGGCCGCACCGCGTCCGCTGCCCCTCGCGCACCAGGTGGTGGTGCACGCCGGCGGTGGCCAGCAGGCTCGGGATCGGCGCCTGCTCGCGGTCGACCCCGCGGTCGGAGAGGATGAGGATCTCGTAGCCCGCCTCGATCGCCTCGCTCGCCCGGGCGCACAGCTCCGTCATCGCCCGCTCGAGACCGGCACCGCCGTCCGCCGCCCGGTAGAGCATCGGCAGCGTCAGGGCGCGCAGGCCGGTTTCCGGAATGCCCTCGCCGTCGGGGTCGGCGTGGCGCGCGTAGCGCAGCTTCGCCACTTCCTCGTTGTCCAGCACCGGGTACGGGATCTCTGATCTGCCGGCACGACTCCGGCTCCGGCTGCAGCAGGTTGCGCTCGGGGCCGACGGTCGACTCCATCGACGTCACCAGCTCCTCGCGGATGGCGTCGAGGGGCGGGTTGGTGACCTGCGCGAAGAGCTGCTTGAAGTAGTCGTAGAGCAGCCGCGGCCGGTCCGACAGCACGGCCAGCGCCGCGTCGGTTCCCATCGAGCCGATCGGCTCGCCGCCGGTGCTGGCCATCGAGGCGAGCAGCGTCCGCACGTCCTCGCGCGTGTAGCCGAACAGCTGCTGCCGCTGCAGCATCGTCTCGTGGTCGGGCAGCGGCAGCTCCGGCGCCTCGGGCAGGTCCTCGAGCGAGACGAGGTGCTCGGCGAGCCACCGGCCGTAGGGGTGCTGGCGGGCGAGCTCCTCCTTGATCTCGCGGTCGTCGACGAGGCGGCCGGCCGCGGTGTCGACCAGGAAGATGCGCCCCGGGTGCAGCCGCTCCTTCATGGCGATCCGGTCGGCCGGCAGGTCGATCACGCCGACCTCCGAGGCGAGGATCACGAGGCCGTCGGTCGTCACGCAGTAGCGCGACGGTCGGAGCCCGTTGCGGTCGAGCACGGCGCCGATGAGCGTGCCGTCGGTGAAGAGCATCGACGCCGGACCGTCCCACGGCTCCATCAGCGAGGAGTGGTACTCGTAGAACGCCCGCACCTCGGGGCTCATCTCCTCGTGGCCGTTCCACGGCTCGGGGATCATCATCAGCATGGCGTGCGGCAGCGAGCGGCCCGCCATGACGAGGAACTCGAGGACGTTGTCGAACGTGGCGGTGTCGCTGCCGCCGGCGCGGATCACCGGCAGCACCTTCTGCAGGTCGTCGCCGAAGACCTCCGACTGGAACAGCGCCTCGCGGGCGCGCATCCAGTTGATGTTGCCCCTGAGCGTGTTGATCTCGCCGTTGTGGGCGACGTAGCGGTACGGGTGGGCGAGCGGCCACGACGGGAACGTGTTCGTGCTGAACCGCTGGTGCACGAGCGCCAGGGCCGACTCGAAGTCGGAATCGGCCAGGTCGGGGAACATCGGCACGATCTGGTCGGCCGTCAGCATCCCCTTGTAGATGAGGGTGTTCGCCGACAGGCTGGGCAGGTAGAAGAACTCCCGCCCCGGCGTGGCGTCACGGTCGACGGTGTGCTCGACGCGCTTGCGGATGACGTACAGCTTGCGCTCGAAGCGCGCGCGGTCGTCGATGTCCGGCGCCCGCGCGATGAAGATCTGGCGGATGCGCGGCTCGGTCGCCACGGCGCTCGGGCCGAGCAACCGGTCGTCGGTCGGCACGTCACGCCAGCCGAGCACCTGCTGCCCCTCCTCGGCGACCGTCCGCTCGAGCAGCGCCTCGAAGGGGGCCGCCGCCACCGGATCGCGCGGCAGGAACACCATGCCGACGCCGTAGGCGCCGGGCGCGGGCAGCTCGATGCCCCGGGGGGCCAGCACCTTGCGCAGGAACCGATCCGGCACCTGGACGAGGATGCCGCCGCCGTCGCCCGTATTGGCCTCGCAGCCGCAGGCCCCGCGGTGCTCGAGCCGCGTCAGGACCTCGAGCGCCTGCACGACGATCGCGTGCGAGCGCTCGCCGCTGATGCTGGCGACGAAGCCGGCGCCACAGGCGTCGTGCTCGTACTGCGGGTCGTAGAGGCCCTGTGCGGGAGGTGTTCCGGGTACGCGTGTCATGCTGCCTTCCGTTCGGTCCGCTCGCGCCGATCGACCGGCGAACGACAGGAATGCCATGAGACGGGCGTGTCTTCGGCGCGCCCTGCTCGTTCGGCGGCTGGCGATATCGGAGAGTGAGTTATCGCCGATCGACCACCATAAGTAAAATACAATTAACTAATCCAACTCATTATCAAGACGCATCTATCAGAAATGCGCGCCCGACATCGCTCCGATGCGTCCGGCAGATGCGTGGCGCGACCAGATCGCGCGCACACCGCGCGGGAACCGGGCTATCCTGTATCGTCATCCGCGCGCCTCCCGCCTGCGTCGGGCAGCCGGGCGCTTCAGCATGGGACACGAGAGACGACCAGCGGCGTGGGCGCCCGAGCCTCCCATGCTGACGTGAGGATCCGTTGCAGCTTCCGACCGCTCCGGGGCTCCTGCCGGCCGATGCCGTTCGCGGCCGCCGACTCCGGCGCCGCCTGGCCATCCCCTGTCTCGCCCTCGCCCTGCTCGTCCCGGGCCGGATCGCGTCCGCCCAGTCGAGCGGCACCTGGCTGAACCTGGGCGTGCGAACGACCTGGTTCGGCGCGGCCGGCTCCGACCACACCAACAACGTCGGCTTCGGCATCGCGTACCGCTTCGGCACCGGCAAGGCCGGCTGGGGCCCGTCGTTCGGCTTCAACTGGTTCCAGACGGACCTGAAGACGGACGTCGCCGGACTGCGGACGACGCTCGGGTCGATTCACGTGCGGCCGCTCCTGTTCGGCTACGGCTACACGCGCAAGACGGGGCCGGTGCTGGTGGAAGTGAAGGGGATGGTCGGCTACGCGTTCAACAGCATGAAGCTGGGCGACGGGGCGCGTCAGGCCTACCTGGATCGCCTCGATACCTACGTGAGCGGCGGCGTCGACAACAGCTTCGTCCTGAAGCCCGAAGTGAACATCTGGTACGACATCGCGCCGCGAGTCGGCCTGAACTTCTCGGCCGGCTATCTCTTCACGCGGCCCGAGGTCACGCTGACGACGCTCGCCGGCACGACGACCACGCGCTGGAACGCCGACATGATCGTGCTGTCGGTGGGAGTGGTATACGGGATCTTCTGACGCTTGCGGGCTGCGGGACTACGGGCTACGGGCTACGGGCTCGGGGTCGATACTCGCCAGCTCCGCCACTCTTCTTTCGTCGCCAGCGGCCGCGCGAAGGCGTTCTGGATGTCGTGCGAGTTCAGGGTGAGCACCTTCCGGTAGTACTCGAGCGCCTTCGCCGTGTCGCCGCGCTTCTCCCACGACCGCGCCAGCAGCGCGACGATGAACGCATCCTTCTGGTTCGCCTGCTCGAGCGCCGCAATCGCCTGGCGGTAATTGCCCGCGTAGAACTCGACGTAGCCCTTCAGATAGAAGTAATCGGGTTTCTGATCGGCGCCGTCCGGCCGGTCGACGATCGCCTGCACCTCGTCGGTGTCGCGGTGGGCGGTGACGACGTCGCCCGAACGGACGGCAATCCGGGCCTCGGCGTGCTTCAGGCGCAGGTTCCAGAGCGCGACCTCGCGCGGCGGCATGTCCTTCTGCCGCATCGCCGTATCGTACCCGCGCCGGTACCACTCGGCCGCGTCACGCGGAAGGCCCGACTCGAGGTACACGCGACCCAGCGCGTTCGCCGTGCCGGCGGCGCCGGCCAGGTTCCCCGCCTTCTCCTGCTCGTCGAACAGCCGGCGGTAATAGACGGCGGCGTTCTTCGCGTCGGCCTCGAAGGCGTACGACACGCCCATGGCGCCCAGCACGAGATCGGACGTGCCCGGCGGCGCCAGCTCGATGGCCTTCGCCAGGTGCTCGCGCGCCTCCTTGTAGTCGCCCTTCAGATCGAGCGCGATCCCCGCCCCCAGGTGCGCATCGAACATGTCGGGCCGGGCGGCCAGCGCCTGTCGATAGAGGGCCAGCGCCTCGTCCTGATCGCCGGCGAGGCTGAGCTTTCGTGCCTGCGTGACGAGCGCCTCGGGATCCGACCGGCCGGCGGCGCGCGGCGCCACGGTGAGCCCGGCGATCAGCGCGCCGACGACCAGCAGAGCAACGGATCGGGGGCGTGGCAGGGACATGCGCCGATTATCGCACGGGGCCCGGCGGAAACCGTTCCCCGGAGGCACGGGGTGTGCGAGACTGGACGTGTGCGGCAACTGGTGATCAACGGGGACGATTTCGGCCTCACCCCGGGCATCAACGCCGGCATGATCGACGCGCATCGTAACGGCGTCCTGAGCAGCGTGAGCCTCATGGCCGGGGCTCCCGCGGTGGACGAGGCGCTGGATCTGGCGCGGGCCACGCCGACGCTCGGCGTCGGCTGTCATCTCACGCTCGTCGATGGCACGCCGGTGCTGCCGGCGTCGCAGCTGCCGACGCTCACGATCGACGGCCGCTTCCGCCCGACGTGGGGCGCGTTCATCACGGCGGGCCTGACCGGCCGCATCGCGCCGGCCGAAGTGGAGCGCGAGCTGGCCGCGCAGATCGACCGGGTGCGGCAGCGCCGGCGTGACGCCGACGCATCTCGATTCGCACAAGCACGTGCACACCTGGCCGCCGGTCTTCGACATCGTCGCGCGACTGGCCGCGCGCTTCGGCATCGCGGTCGTCCGCATTCCGTACGAGCGGCCGGCGGCGGGGCTCATCGCGCGGCATCTCGGCGAGCCGGGCGCGCGGCGCCAGGCGATCGAGAACCTGCTGATGGCGCCCTGGGCGCGACGGGCCGGCCGGTCGCTCGCGCATCATGGCCTGCCGCCGGCGCCGCACTTCACGGGTCGGGCGCTGACCGGACTCTGGTCGGTGGCCGCCGTCTCCGACCTGCTGCGGCGTCTGCCGGAGGGGCGGAGCGAATTGATGTCGCACCCGGGCTATCCCGACGCCGCGCTCTCGGGCCTGCGCACCCGCCTGCGGGCGGCACGGGCGGACGAGATCGCCGTGCTGCGCGATCCCGCGATCCGGGATCTGCTGCAGCACGAGCGGATTGCGCTGGTCCCGCACGGGGCCGGCGCCACGGTCTGACAGGTCCGAAGGCACGCGAACCGCCATGACTCAGCCTCAACCGTCTTCCACCGACCGTCCCGCGTTGCCGCAGCTCTCGATCGTCGTCCCGCTGTACAACGAGGACGGGACGGTCGAGGAGCTCCATCGCCGTCTCTCCAGCGTGCTGTCGGATCTCGGCCGCACCTACGAGATCGTCTTCGTGGACGATGGCAGCCGCGACCGGACGTACTTCGTGGCGAGCGCGATCGGCGCGACCGATCCGCACCTGCGGATCGTGAAGCTGGCGCGCAACTACGGCCAGACGGCGGCGCTCGCCGCCGGCTTCGATTACGCCAGGGGCGACGTGATCGTGTCGATGGACGGCGACCTGCAGCACGCGCCGGAGGATCTGCCGAAGCTGCTGGACAAGCTGGCCGAGGGCTACGACATCGCGAGCGGCTGGCGCGCCCGGCGGGTCGACAACTACCTGACACGCCGGCTGCCGTCGAAGATCGCCAACTGGATGATGGCGAAGCTGTCGGGCGTCGAGCTGCACGACTTCGGCACGACGTTCAAGGCGTACCGGGCGCCGGTCATCAAGCGGATCTCGCTGTACGGCGATCTCCACCGGTTCATTCCCGCGCTGGCGAGCTGGCAGGGGGCGCGCATCGCGGAGGTGCCGATCTCCAACGTCGAGGGGAAGGAGCGCCCCTCGCACTACGGGCTGTCGCGCACCTGGCGCGTGCTGGCCGACCTGCTGACCGTCCGGTTCCTGCTGCGCTACCTGACGCGGCCGATGCACTTCTTCGGCCCGATCGGCTTCGGCGCGCTCGCGGCCGGCACCCTGGGCGGCATCTACCTGGTCGCGCACAAGCTGATCTTCGGCGAGAGCATCTTCCTGCTGCACGGCCCGCTGCTGCTGCTGTCGGTACTGCTGCTGCAGTCGGGCGTCGTGCTCATCGGACTCGGCCTGCTCGCCGAGATCCTCACACGCATCTACCTCGACGGCCACTACCGGCGCATCTACACGGTCGAACAGATCGTGCCCGAGCCCGCACCGGCCCGCCGCCCGCGACGTCACCGTCCTGTCGCACGGTCCCATTAGAGGATGCCCGGTTCCGCGTCCCGTTCCGCGCGCCACCTCCGGCCGGCCGGCTTCGTCGCCGGGCTCGTCGGGCTGGCGCTGTTCGTCTGGGCGATCCGCGACGCCGGCCTCCAGCACGTGCTCGGCGGCCTCCGGCGCGTCGGCTGGGGCTTCCTGCTGGTGCTGCTGGTGTCGAGCGTCCGCCCGCTCGTGCGGACCATCGCGTGGCGTCTCTGCCTGGAATCGCCCGACCGGCTGCCGCTCGGCGACGCCTTCACGGCGAGCGTGACCGGCACGGCGCTCGGCGATCTGACGCCGCTCGGCCTGCTGCTCAGCGAGCCGGCGAAGGCGATGCTCGTGCGGAACCGCCTCGACCTGGTCACCTCCTTCTCCGCCCTGACCGTCGAGAACCTGTTCTACAGCGGCACGGTGCTGCTGATGATCCTGGCCGGCACGGCCGCGCTCCTCGTCAGCTTCTCGGTGCCGCCGGTCGTCCGGCTGGTGAGCCTGCTGCTGGTGGCGGTGGCGCTGGCCGCGGCGCTCTTCGCCTGGTGGGTGCTGCAGCAGCGGCGGCGCGTCGTCAGCGGGACGATGACCTGGCTGTGCGACCGGCACGTCGGCCAGCGGTTCCTGCTCGAGCGGGTCGGGCACGTGCGCGAGCTCGAGGATCAGGTGTTCAGCTTCTCGACCCGGCACGAGGGACGGCTGCTGCCGGTCTGGCTGCTCGAAGCGTCGTTCCACGTCTCGGCCGTGCTCGAGGGCTGGATCGTGCTGGCGCTGCTCGGCCTCCATCCGACGCTGCTGATGGTGTTCGTCCTCGAATACGTCGACCGCGTGATCGTCATCGTCTTCAAGTTCGTGCCGCTGCGGCTGGGGGTGGACGAGGTGGGCACGGGCCTGGCGACCGACATGCTGGGACTGGGGACGGCGCCGGGCGTGGCGCTGGCGATCGTCCGCAAGGCGCGGGTGCTGTTCTGGACGGCGCTCGGCATCGTCTTCCTGATGCGGCGCGGCCTCTCGGTGCGCCGGACGCTGGAGGAGGCGGAGGACTTGCGCATCTGAACGTCCAGCCCCCGCGGAACCCTCCTGCATTTCGACTACCCTGTTCCCCTCCAATGGGCGTATTGTGGACCCAGCTCGGCTATCCCAAGGAGAGTTGTCATGGCTGATCAGATGAAGTGCGCCCATCCGAGCTGTACATGCATGGTGGAGAAGGGCGGGCCGCACGGCAAGTACTGCAGCGAGGTACTGCAAGGAGAAGGGCGAACAGATCGAGCTGCGCTGCGAGTGCCGGCATCCGGGCTGCAAGTAGCCCCCGCCACCGGCCGGTTCCAGTCTGTACAGGCGGGAGACCCTCGACGGCCGGGGGCCTCCCTGCTCTTCTAGCCGATCCGCTTGCTCGACCGGGCCACGGCCAGGCTGAGAATCGCGATCCCCCAGACGGCCAGCGCCGCGGCCTGCGGCCACAGCACTTCGAGGCCGACCCCCTTCAGGAAGATCCCCCGCACGATCACCAGGTAGTACCGCAGCGGAATCAGGTACGTCAGCCACTGGATCGCCTGCGGCATGTTCGCGATCGGGAAGACGAACCCCGACAGGAAGATCATCGGCATCAGGAAGAAGAACATGGCCGTCATCATCGCCTGCTGCTGGGTGTTCGACACGGTCGACACGAACAGTCCCAGGCCGAGCGCCGTCAGCAGGTAGACGAGGGTCAGCGCCATCAGCAGCGTCAGGCTGCCGCGCAGCGGCACCTGGAACCACAGCAGCGCCACGGCAATCACCAGGACGACGTCGACCAGGCCGATCACGGCATAGGGCACCAGCTTGCCGACGATGAGCTCACCGCGGCCGAGCGGCGTGACGTTCAACTGCTCCAGCGTGCCGACTTCCCGTTCGCGCACGATGGCCATCGACGACATGATGGCCGTCACCACGACGAGCAGCAGCGCGAGCACGCCGGGCACCATGAAGTCGCGGCTCTCCAGCCGCGGGTTGAACCAGATGCGGATACGGGCGTCCAGTCCGGCGGCCGCCGCCCCGGGCGACCGGTTCCTCATCAGCTGGTGCCCGTAGGCGGCCAGCAGCGCCGTCGCATTGCCGACCGCCACCGTCGCCGAGTTGGAATCGCTGCCGTCGGCGAGCACCTGCACGGCCTGCGGCACGCCGGCGTTCAGCCGCCGGCCGTACCCCGCCGGAATCGAGAGCGCCATCCACGCCGTGCCCCGCGCGAGGTACGGGTCGACCTCGTCGACGGTCGTCACCAGGTGCGTCACGGTGAAGTAGGGCGACTGGTCGAACTGCTCGATCAGCTGCCGGCTGGCCACCGACCGGTCGGCGTCCGCCACCACGATCGGCACGTTGCGCACGTCGGTGGTGGCGGCGTAGCCGAGCATCAGCAGCTGCAGCACGGGCGCCAGGATGACGATGTTCAGCAGCCGCGGATCGCGCTTGAGCTCCAGCAGCTCCTTCCACATCAGGAACAGCGTGCGTCGTACCGAAGGCCCCAGCCGCATCACGCCCACTCCCTTCGCAGCCGCACGGCCGCCAGCCCGATCACCACGGCGGCGAAGGCCGCAAGCGCGGCCAGGTCGGGCCAGAACACCATGATGCCGGTGCCCTTCAGCAGGATGCCGCGGAGCGCGACCAGGAAGTACCGGGCCGGCACCACGTAGGTCACCGCCTGCAGCCAGACCGGCATGCTGGAGATCGGGAAGATGAACCCCGACAGCAGCAGCGTGGGCATGAACGAGGCCAGCGCGGCGGTCTGGAAGGCCACCTGCTGCGAGTCGGAGATGGTCGAGATGAACAGCCCCAGCCCCAGCGCGCCGATCAGGAACAGCGCCAGCGTGAACAGCAGCAGGATCCAGGAGCCCCGCATCGGCAGGTCGAACAGCCACATCGCCGCCAGCACGATGCCCACCGACGAGACGAGCGAGACCAGCAGGTAGGGGATGCTCTTGCCGGTGACGTACGACAGCGCGCCGAGCGGCGCCATCCGGACCTGTTCCATCGTGCCCCGCTCCTTCTCGCGCACGACCGACATGGCCGTCGAGATGACCGCCGTCAGCATGGCGATGTAGGCGATCAGGCCGGGGACGAGGAACAGGACGCTGCGCAGCTCGGGGTTGTACCAGACACGCGGCTCGGCGCGGACCAGCAGCCGGCCGGCGACCGGATACCGCTGCAGCCGGTACATGGCCGACTGCGCCTCCAGCAGGGCCTGCACGTAGCCCATCACGGTCGTCGCCGTGTTCGCGTCGTCGCCGTTGATGAGCACCTGGATCGGCGCCGTCTCGCCGGTCCGCAGCCGCCGGCCGGTGCCGGCGGGAATGACGAGCACGATCCGGACGTCCCCGGCGTCCATCAGGCGCTGGATGCCCTGGTCGGTGACGCCGCCAGCCAGGTCGAAGTAGGTGGAGCGCACGAAGGCCGAGACCAGGGCGCGGCTCTCCGGCGACTGGTCCTGATCGTTGACCGCCATCTTCACGTGATGGATGTCCCAGTTCAACGCGTACCCGAACAACAGGAGAAACAGGATCGGCACGACGAGCAGCACCGACAGCGTGCGCCTGTCGCGCGCGATCTGCCGGAACTCCTTGCGCCCGACCGCCAGGGCCTTCCTCATGACGCCGCCCTCCGTTCCATGACGTCGAGGAACACGTCCTCGAGCGACGGCTCCACCGGCGAGATGCTCGCCACCTCGAGTCCGGCCCCCGCCAGCCGGCCGCGCAACGGCTCCACGTCCTGCTGGCCGTGGTGCAGCACGGCGTGGATGGCCGTGCCGAACACGCTCGTCTTCTCCACTTCCGGCGCGTCCTGCAGCGCGCGCATGGCGGCCACCGGATTCGACGTGTCGATTTCCACGATCGACCGGCCGGCGAACAGCCCCTTCAGTTCGGAGGTCGTGCCGAGCGCGGCCAGGCGGCCCGCGTCCATGATGGCGATCCGGTGGCAGTGCTCCGCCTCGTCCATGTAGTGCGTGGTGACGAGCACGGTGACGCCCCCGGTCGACAGCGTGTCGATGAGGTGCCAGAACCGGCGGCGCGACAGGGGATCGACGCCGCCCGTCGGCTCGTCGAGGAAGACGATCGGCGGCTCGTGGAGGATCGCGCAGCCGAGCGCGAGCCGCTGGCGGACGCCGCCGGGCAGGTCGTGTGTCATCGCGCGCTCGCGGCCTTCGAGGCCCGCCATCTCGATGACGAACCGGCGACGCGCCTTGTATTGATCGCGGGACAGCCCGTAGATGCCCGCGAAGAACCGGATGTTCTCGTCGACGGTCAGCTGCTCGTACAGCGAGAACTTCTGGGACATGTACCCGATCCGGCGCTTCACGCCTTCCGGGTCGCGCGTCACGTCGATGCCGCCGACCAGCGCCGTGCCGCTCGTCGGCATCAGCAGGCCGCACAGCATCCGGATGGTCGTCGACTTGCCGGCGCCGTTGGCGCCGAGGAAGCCGAAGATCTCGCCCTGGTGCACGTTGAAGCTGAGGTCGTCGACCGCGACGAAGTCGCCGAAGCGCCGGGTCAGCCGCTCGACCTCGATGCTGTCGGCCGCGCCGTTCATCGCCCCGCTCCCGTCACTCGACGGATGGTGGACGACATGGCGCCTCACCGTCCCAGCACCCGCTCGAGCCGGGCCTGCGCCAGCCGCGCGGCCGCGACCGCCTGCGTCCGATCCAGCTCCGCCTGCAGCAGCGCCACCTGCGCGTCGATCACGTCGGTGTTGGTCGCCACGCCCGCCTCGAAGCGGTTCTCGACGACGCGGTGCGCGTCCTGCGCCGCCCGCACCGCCTCCTCGGCCGCCGGAATGGCGGCTTCGCTGGACTGCAGGTCGAGCGCCCGCTCGCGCACCTCCGCGTCCAGCGTCTCGTCGAAGTCGGCGAGCTGCTCGCGCACCGCCCGCACGCCCGCCGAGGCCTGGGCGACCGCGGCCGCCGTCCGGCCGCCGTCCCACAGCGACCAGCTCACGTTCACGCCGACGTCCCACGACTCGTTCCAGGCCCCCACCCGGGGGAAGATCCGGGGGTTCGGCCGGGCGTAATCGACGCCGCCGGATACCGCCACGGCCGGCCGCCGCCCCGCGCCCGCCGCCGTCTCCTCGTGGGTGGCGGCCGCGAGGCGATCTTCGAGCGCCTTCCGCTCGCTCCGGCCCTGCTTCGCCTCGCCGAGGAGGGTGGCCGGCGGCGGCGGCGGCGGCGGTGGCGCCAGCGTCGCCTGCGGCGCGACCGGCGTGCCGGGCGCCAGGCCGACGAGCCGGCGGAACGCGACGGCCGAGACATCGCGCTGGTTGCGCGCCTGGATCAGCAGCATCCGATCGCGCGCGGCCTGCGCCTCGACCGCCGACACGTCGTTGGGCGGCAGCAGTCCGACCGTGAACCGGTTGCGGACGTCCTCGAGGTGAGCCTGGATTCGCGCTCCCGCCTGCTCGACCACGCGCACCGTGTCGTTCGCGGTGACGAGCGCCCAGAACGCGCGCGTGATCTCGAGCCGGAGGTCGGCGCGCGCAGTCGCTATCTGCTGGGCGTCGGCGCTCGCTTCGGCCTTCGCGGCCCGTTGCAGCGCATCCTGCCGGCCGCCCGTGTAGATCGGCCACTGCAGGTCGAGCCGCGTCCGGTAGTTGTCGGGGACGTCCGGGTAGATCACCTGGAAGCCGTGCCCCGGCACCGTCAGGCCGAACGCGTCGATGTGATTCGTCCGCTGGTAGCCGGCCTGGGCGCTCACGACCGGACGCTTCGCCGCCTTCCGGCCGTCCACGGCCGAGTCGGCGGCGTCCCGCTGCGCCTCCATCGCGGCCAGCCGATGGCTCGCCGCGATCCCGCGCGCGATGGCGTCGTCCAGGCTGAGCGGAACGATCTGGCCCGCAGCGGGCGCCGGCAGCGCGCCGGGGCCGGCCTCCGCGGCGCCGGGCGGCTGCCCGGTCGTCTGCGCGGCCGCCGGACCGGCGGCCAGCAGGGCCGCGGCGATGAAGAAGATCGACGTGCGATGAATGAGTCGTGTCATGACTGCTGCTCGTCTCCCGTCAGGCGGGTGATGAAGACATCTTCGAGCGAGATGGGAACTTCGCGGAGGCTCACGACCGTCAGGCCCGCCCGCTCGACGGCGGCCTTCAGCCGATCGCCGACGCCGGCGTCCTCCTGCTCGAGCCGGACATGCGCGCGCTCGCCGAACATCTGCACGTCGACGACGCCGGGCACCTGTGCCAGCACCGCCGCGGCTCGTTCGGGCGGCTGGATGATGACCTCGAGCATCTCGCCGGGGAGTGACGCGCGCAGGCGCGCCGGCGACTCGCTCGCCAGCAGACGTCCCTGGTGCAGCAGCGCCACCTGCCCGCACCGCTCCGCTTCGTCGAGGTACGGTGTCGCCATCGCGATGGTGATGCCGTGCGCGAGGAACTCCGCCAACAGCATCCAGAACTCGCGGCGCGAGACCGGATCGACGCCGGTCGTCGGCTCGTCGAGCACGATGAGCTCGGGCTCGTGCACCAGCGTGCAGGCCAGCGCGAGCTTCTGCTTCATGCCGCCCGACAGCCGGTCGGCGAGCCGGCTGCGGAACGCCGTGAGCTGCGTCATCTCGAGCAGCCGGTCGCGGCGCGCCCGATAGTCGGTCATCCCGTGGATCTCGGCGAAGAACGCGATGTTCTCGTCGACGCTCAGATCGCCGTAGAGGCTGAACCGCTGCGAGAGGTAACCGACCGAGCGGGTCAGCCTGCGGTGGTCGCGCACCGGATCGAGTCCGAGGACCGTGATGCGCCCGGCGTCGGGATGCAGCAGCCCGCAGGCCAGCCGGATCGTCGTCGTCTTGCCGGCGCCGTCGGGCCCGATGAGGCCGAACATCGTGCCTCGCTCGACGGTGAGCGAGAGCCCCGCCAGCGCCTCGGTGTCGACGTAGCGCTTCCGGACGTCCTCGAAGACAATCGCCGGTTCGCCCTGGGCGCTCATCGTCCTCCCGGCGTCGCGGCGCCCTTCTGCGCCGGCTGCAGCGGAATCTCCGCCTCGACGGGCATCCCTTCCTTCAGCACGCCCTGGCGGTTGTCGACCGCGATCTTGATCCGGTAGACCAGTTTCGCGCGGTCGTCGGCCGTCTGGACGTTGCGCGGCGTGAACTGCGCCTGCGAGGCGATGAAGCTGACCGTGCCCGGCAGGCCGGCGCCGCCGGCGTCGGTGAAGACCAGCGCCTTCTGCCCGACACGGATCCGCGGCACGAGCGGTTCCTCGACGTAGACGTTCGCCCACGCGTGGTCCAGGTCGCTCACGATCACGAGCGGCGCATGCGGGAGGACCCGCTCGCCCACCTCGACCAGCTTGCTCGTGACGACGCCCGAGACGGGGGCGACGACCGTGGCATCGGCCAGGTGCTTCTGAATGGTGGCGATCTGCGCGTTGGCGGCCGCGAGGCGGGCCTTCGCCGCGCTGATTTCCTGCGGCCGGGCGCCGGCACGGAGCCGATCGACGACCTGCTGCGCCGCGCGCACGCTGGCGCGCGCCGCCTGGAGCTGCTGCGTCGCCACGTCGCGGCGCGTCACGGCGTCGTCGCGCTGCTTGCGGGAGCCCGAGTTCGACTTCAGCAGCGACTCGAAGCGGTCGACGTCCTGCTGGGCCGACGTCAACTGGGCTTCAACCGCCGGCACCTGCGCGCGGGCGACGGCGAGCTGGGCCTCGGCCTGCAGAACGTCCTCGGGCCGACTGCCGGCCTCGAGGAGCTGGAGTTGCGCCATGGCCTGGTCGCGCCCGGCCTCGGCGCCGCGGAGCGCCAGCTCGGTGTCGGCGGTGTCGAGCTTCGCGATGACCTCACCGGCGGTCACGCGGTCGCCCTCGGCGACGTGCAGTTCGAGGATGCGGCCGCCGACGTCCGGCGACAGGGCGACGTCGGTGGCGTCGACCTGTCCGGAAGCCCGGACGCTGTTCCGGGGCGCCTCGTGGGCGCAGCCGGCCGCGGTGAACAGCAGGGCCGCCGCGAGCGCGGCCGGCCCCACCCCCGCGCGCCGGAGGAAGCGGCGCGAACGACGGACGGAGTGCGACGTGGACATTACTGGGATCCTCCAGGCACCGGCCGGGTCGGCCGGCGGCGGGCGCCGGCCGCCCGGGTGTCGGGCCCGGCCGTGAGGCCGAGCTTCACGAAGGTCTGCAGGTGACGGACGAACGACTCGACGTCGAGCCCTTCGGCCGGAAGGAGCTTGCGGCGGATCAGCTCGTGGCGAACCGGCGCGCCGCCCAGGAACATGAGGAGCGGCCCGATCACCGTGAAGTAGGTGAGCACGGGATGGACGAGGCGGAACGCGCCGCGGTCGACGCCTTCCGCGATGATCGCGGTGCCGACCTGCGCCAGTCCCTGCATCGTCGTGAGCGTCTCCTGGTCGAGGTGCTCACCGCCTTCGGCCAGCTCGCGCAGCATGATGCGCGGCAGCTCGGGATGCTCCTGCAGGAAGGCGGCGGCGGTCTCGACGAAGCGCTCGATCCGGTCGGCCGGCGGCAGCCCGGCGTCGATGGCGCGGACGCGGTCGGCCAGGGCGCCGAACAGGTTGGTGATGGTCTCGCGATAGAGGGCCTGCTTGCCGGCGAAGTGGTAGTAGATCATCGCCTTGTTCACTTTCGCGCGTCGGGCGATGGTGTCGACGCCGGCGCCGGCGAAGCCGCGGTCGGCGAACTCCCGGCGGGCGGCGTCGAGGATCCGGGTGCGGGTGTCACGAGGTGTCCTTGCCATAACTAACTAGTTAGTTAACATCAGCCGCCGGCCCGCGTCAACCCCCCCGGCGCGGGATCCTTTTTGCGGACCGCCCCCTTCCCCGCCTTGCGGCCCCGCCCCGACCGGCCTAAGATGCGTCTTTGGTCGGGGCTCTGCCCCGAACCCCGGCTCCCTCCGTTGCGCTCGCAATCCGGCTCGCTCCACGCCGGTCGCGGGCCCGCGGTGCGGGCCGTTACGGTGAGCGCGCAGTCCCGACTGAATGGAGGCGGCGCCTGCATGAGAATCGTCGTCGCCGGCGGCTCCGGCTTCCTCGGCCGACCGCTCTGTCAGTCACTCGCCGCGGCCGGCCACGACATCGTCATCCTCACCCGGCAGGCACCAGCCCCGGCGAGAGGCCCGATCAGCTACGCGCAGTGGAACCCGCACGGCGGCTCGGGCCCCTGGGCGTCCGTGCTGCACCACGCCGATGCCGTCGTGAACCTCGCCGGCGAGTCGCTCGCGGGCGGCCGGTGGACGGCCGGACGCAAGCGCCTCCTGGTCGACAGCCGGCTGCAGCCGACGCGCAGCCTCGTCCATGCGATGCGCGAGGCGCCGGCACCGCCCGACGTCTTCCTCAGCGCCTCGGGAATCAACTATTACGGGGCGCACGGCGACGAGACGATCACCGAACAGGCTCCGGCCGGCCACGACTTCACCTCACGCCTGTGCGTCGACTGGGAGAAGGCCGCGGGCGCCATCGCGAACCCCGCGACGCGCGTCGTCTGCGTGCGGACCGGCCCGGTGCTCGGCCGTCACGGCGGCCTGCTGCCGTCGATGCTGCTGCCGTTCAAGCTGTTCTTCGGCGGTCCGCTCGGCAGCGGCCGGCAGTACCTGTCGTGGATCCACCTCACCGACTGGGTGCGGCTCGCCCAGTGGATCATCGAGACGCCGACGGTCGGCAGCGGGCCGGTGAACGCGACGGCGCCCACGCCAGTCACCAACGCCGACTTCTCCACGGCGCTGGGGCGCGCGCTGCACCGACCGAGCTGGCTGCCGGTCCCGGCGTTCGCCGTCCGGATCGCCGTCGGCGAGATGGCCACGCTGGCCCTCACCGGACAGCGCGCGCTGCCGGCGCGCGCCACCGATCTCGGCTTCACGTTCCGCTTCAGCCATGTCGGCGTCGCGCTGCAGGACGTGCTCGGATGAGGCGCCCGCCGGGCCCGTCGGGCCGGCCCGGGCTGGCGTGCTAGACTGGCGATCCGGACTATCCAGTCATCCGCATGACGAGACGACACCTGCTGCTCTGGGGCTTCAAGTCGCCGCGCGACCTTGCCGGAGGTGCGCTCGGCGCGCTGGAGCAGCGCGTGATGGATCTCGTCTGGACCGAGCGCGAGATCACGGTGCGCGACGCGCAGTCGCGGTTCGGCGAGGCGGTCGCCTACACCACGCTGATGACGACGCTCGATCGTCTCTTCAAGAAGGGACTGCTGCACCGCCGGAAGGTCGGTCGCGCGTTCGCGTACTCGCCGGCCGTCTCCCGTGACGAGCTGCACCAGGCCATGGCGGCGGGTCTGCTCGACAACCTGCTGGCGGGACGCCGGCCGGCGCTGCCCGCGTTGTCGAGCCTCGTCGACGCCGTCGGCGAGCACGATCGCGATCTGCTCGACGAGCTGGAGCGGCTCGTCCAGGAGAAGCGGCGCGCGCTGGGAAGGCAGGACCCGCGATGAACTTCCTGCAGCTGTCGATCACCCTCGCCCTGGCGTGGTTCCTGGCGGCCAGCCTGGGCGGCTCGCTGCTGGCCGCGCTGCTGGCGCGCCTGACGCCGCAGCTGTGGCGGGATCGGCCGGTCGCCCGGGCCCGGTGGCTGTTCGGGCTCCGCATGCTGCCGGCGCTGCTGTCGACGCTGTTCGTCGGCGCCGTCTTCGTGCCGGCGTTCTGGCGCTTCGAGCCGCGCGACACGGTCGAAGCGATCGGCCCGGTGCTGGCCGCGCTCGCCGTGGCCGCCGCCGCGCTGCTGGCGGCCGCCGCCTGGCGGGGCGTGCGCGCCTGGCGATCGACGCACGGGCTCGCCGCGGCCTGGCTGCCGCGTGCGGAGCGCTTCCCGATCGGGGGCCCGCTGCCGTCCTATCTCGTCGACGACGAGCGGCCGGTCGTCTGGCTCGTCGGCCTGGTCCGCCCGCGCCTCTTCGTGGCGCGGCGCGTCGCCGCCAGCCTGACCGCGGGTGAGCTCGAGGCGGCGGTCGCGCACGAACTCGGCCACCGGTCGTCGCACGACAATCTCAAGCGGCTGGCGTGCCTCTGTGCGCCCGACCTGCTCGCCTTCAGCCGCGCCGGTGCGGCGCTCGAACGCGAGTGGGCGCGCGCCGCCGAACTGGCGGCCGACACGCGGGCGGCGGCCGGCGGCGCGATCCGGCGGCTCGACCTCGCCTCGGCTCTCGTCAAGGTCGCGCGCCTCACCACCGCGCCGGCCCCCACCGGCCTGCCGTGCAGCACGCTGCACGACGGCGGCGACATCGCCCGGCGCGTGCAGCGCCTGGCCTCCGACGCCCCGCTCGATCCGCCCCGTCGCGCCTGCGGCCGTCTCGGCCTTCCCGCCGCCCTCGCGATCGCGGCGGGCGTCGTCGTGGCGCTCGCCTGCAGCCACGCGCTCCCCTCGTTCGTCCAGGGCCTCACCGAAGCGCTCGTCCGGCTGGTCGGCTGATCGCCGGAATTCCGGGCAATTTCCCGCAGAATACGAACTACGCCGACTGGTAGTAGTTCACCCCCGGCTCCTATGATGCGGTTTGACGGCCGGCGCACGTCTCCCGGTCGGCATACCCAACCATCTTCATCGCTTCGGGGATTCGCATGAACGTCATTCATCATCGCTCGTCGTTCCACCTGCCGCTCCTGCTGCTCCTGCTGTTCGGCGGCAGCCTCCTGTCGGCTCCGCGCGCGGATGCGCAGGCGCTCGACACGGCCACGGTCCGCGGCCGCGTCGTCGACCAGTCCGGCGCCGGCATTCCGGGCGTCGGCGTCGTCGTGACCAACACGGCCACCACGCTCGGCCGGACCACGGTCACGGATCGCGGCGGGTACTACGCGGTCGCCGGCCTGCCGCTGACGGGCGAGTACCGCGTGACGTTCTCGAAGAGCGGCTTCACCGAGAAGACGCTGGACCACGTCGGGCTGCGGGCCGGCGAGGCGGCGGTGTTCGACGTCACGATGCTCGCCTCGGGCGGCGCGACGACGGTCACCGTGTACGGCACGACGAGCGGCGTGCGCAGCGATTCGTCGCAGATCGGCACGCGGCTCGACGCGCGGAAGATCCAGGACACGCCGATCGTCGGCCGCAAGCTGACGAGCCTGGCGCTGCTCGACTCGGCGGTCCGGCCGGCCATCACGACGGGCGACGTCTTCCTCGACAACACGCTCTTCGTCATCGACGGCGCCGGCCGCCGCCAGACGACCTACACGATCGACGGCGGCTCGGCCGACGATGCGTGGGGCCGGCAGACCGTGTTCACGAACGTGCCGCTCGACGCCGTGCAGGAGTTCACGGTGCTCACCAACGGGTTCTCGGCGGAGTACGGCCGGTCGGCGGGCGCCGCCGTGAACATCGTCACCAAGTCGGGCACCAACGTGCTGCACGGCGACCTGCTGGGCGTCTGGATGCCGGGCAGCCTCGAGGCGAAGGCGCCGCTGGCGGCGACCGCCAATTCCGATCGGCTGGGCCAGGGCAGCTTCGCCCTGGGCGGTCCGCTGGTGAAGAACCGGTCGTACTTCTTCGTGTCGGGTGAGTACAACTATCAGCTGCGCGACTCGACGATCAGCTCGTCGCTGGCGCCGGGGGTGTACACCGGCCGCTACCGCCGCGGCCTGTTCGACGGCCGGGTCGATCACAAGCTGAACGATCGGAACACGCTGACGGCGCAGGTGATCACCGATTCGTTCTCCGACACCAACCCGAACGACGCGGTCGGCGGCCTGAACCTGCCGAGCGCCGGCCGGATCTTCAAGCGGAGTGCCTACACCGGCCAGCTCTCGGAGACGGCCGTCCTGTCCGACTCGCTGCTGAACGAGGTGCACTTCCAGGCGCAGTGGGGCTCGCCGATCACCGACTTCACGCCGATCGATCCGTCGACGCAGTACGTCCGGCCGGGTCTCGGCACGCAGGGGGAATCGCGCGCCGCCTCGCTCTACAACCATCAGTTCGAGCTGAAGGACACGGTGACCCTCGCGCGCGGCCGGCACAACCTGAAGGTGGGCGTCGACGCGATCCATTCGACGTCGGGCGGCAACGGCACCGAGTTCGGGTCGGCCTTCACGCAGGGGCAGTTCACGCTGCTGCCGGGTGACACGACGCCGATCGCCGACCTGACGATCGCCGATGCCCAGCGGTACCAGCAGAGCTTCGGCAACGCCACCTATCAGACGAAGGAGTGGGTCTGGTCGGCGTTCGCGCAGGACAACGTGAAGATGGGGTCGGACCTGACGCTGAACCTCGGCCTGCGGTACGACCGGCAGACGTTCACCGACGACACGACCATGTGGTCGCCGCGCGCCGGCTTCGCCTGGAACCTCAAGGGCGACCCGAAGATCGTCATCCGGGGCGGCTACGGCATCTACTACTCGGAGGTGCCGGCCAACCTCGCGGCCGACTGGACCATCGGCGGGCCGCAGGGGATCTTCACGTTCAGCGCGGCCCCCGGGCAGTACGGCTTCCCGGCCGACCTGCAGCCGCTCACCTCGTTCCCGGCCGGCACCGTGCTGCCGCCGCGCGACATCACGATCCGCCCGGGCGACGCGGCGTACCTGAGCCAGTTCTTCGACGTGTCGAAGCTGAAGAACTATCCCGACAAACTGCTGAACCCGTGGACGCAGCAGGCGACGATCGGCTTCGAGCGCGAGCTGACGGCCCACTGGTTCCTGAGCGCCGACTACGTCCACGCCCACACGACGAACATCGTCCGTCCGCTCGACCTGAACTCGCCGGCGCCGTTCGTCCGGACGGCGGCCGGCCAGGTGCGGTCGGCGGCGGCGGCCGACGCCACCCGCCCGATCACGCCGGTGCCGGGCGGCTACCGGATGATCATCGCCATGGTGAACGACGGCGTGGCCGACTACGATGCCCTGCAGGTGAACCTGCGGAAGCAGTTCGCCGACGGCTTCTCACTGCTCGCGAGCTACACGCTCTCGAACGCGACCGATACCGTCGATCCGGACGTCCCGCAGCAGGATCCGAACGATCCGAACTTCACCGGCTCGGTCGAGCGCGGGCCGAACATCCTGAACGAGCGGCACCGCTTCGTCCTGAGCGGCGCCTGGGTGCTGCGGGTCGCGACCGTGGGCGGCGTGCTGACGGCCGCCTCCGGGATGCCGTATAACATCACCACCGGCGTCGACAACAACGGCGACGGATCGGGCCGGTCGGACCGCCCGGTGGTCAACGGCGTGCTCGTCGAGCGGAACAGCGGGATGGGGTCGGCGCTGTTCGATTTCGCGCCCTTCGTGGAGCGGACCGTGCCGCTCGGCGGCCGCTACCGGTTGCAGCTCAGGGCGGAAGCCTTTAATCTGTTCAACCACGCCAACATCTACGGCTACAACGGCGTGTACGGCAACAACGCGAACGGCCAGCCGCTGGCGAGCTTCGGGCAGCCCCAGGGCGGGATCAGCAAGGTGGGGCCGGGTCGCGAATTCCAGTTCCAGGCGCGCTTCGCCTTCTGAGGCGAACAGGGGGAGGGTTGGCGATCCGATGACGGCGATCGACCTTTCGAGCGACATCGGACTCGTCGCACTCGGCATTCTGACGGCCAACATCCTGATGGGGCTGCTGCTCTCGGTCGGCTACAACCCGGCCAGGCAGTGGCCCCGCCAGCGGCGCGTCAAGCTCTTCACCCTCCACAACTGGACCGGGTACACGGCGCTGGCCCTCGCCACGCTGCACCCGGTCGTCATCCTGTTCTCGTCGACGGCCGGCTTCGGCTTCCGCGACATCACGATTCCGATCTGGTCGCCGACCCAGCCGCTCGAGAACACGATCGGCGCCATCGGCCTCTACCTGGTCGCCTTCGCCGTCATCACGTCCTACTACCGGACCGTCTTCGGCCACCGCAACTGGAAGCGGCTGCACTATACGACCTACGCCGCCGCCACGGCCTTCTTCATCCACAGCCTGCTCACCGATCCGCTGCTCGAGAACCGGCCGGTCGACTGGCTCGATGGCGAGAAGGTGTTCGTGGAGGTCTGCATCCTGCTCGTCGCGGGCGCGACGATCTGGCGGGTGAAATACGGGCGGGCCCGGGAGCGGGAGCGGATGGCGCGCCAGCGGCTGGCGCTCAGCCACGCGCGCTGAGCTTCGCTGAGAGAATCGAGAATCTAGAATTGAGAATGAAGAATCGTGAAGATTGGATGGCGCTGCGCGCCAACCTTCTTCATCTTTCCACTCAACCGCCAATTCTCAAGTCTCTCCTTACGTACTCACTTCACGTACTTCTCCAGCGTCGCCCGCCACTCGGCCGTCGGCGCCGGGGCGCCGCCCAGGTGCTGGATGGTGATCTGCCGCGACGTGTACGGCTTCCCGTAGAACGCCTCGTTCGCATCGCGGTCCTGCCGGATCGACGCGCCGTTGATCGTGATGCCGGCGAACAGGCCGCGGCTGCGCGAGTAGCTGAGGATCTCGGCCCGCAGCTGGATGTCGGTCGACGCCTGCGCGTCGCGGCCGATCGGCCCGGCCGCCGCCGTGACCTCCCCACCGATCTTGAACTGGTTGCTGAGCAGGTGCTCGACGCCGCGCCGGTTCTGGATGATCAGCACGAGATCCGTCGACGCCCCGCCGATCTGCGCGCCGAAGCTGCCGCCCGTGATCGTCAGGAACGCGGGCGCCGACCAGCCGTGGCCCTTCGCATCCCGGACGCTGATGATGCCGCGGCCGCGCTTGACGCCCACGATGAAGCCGGCCTTCAGCACGGACGGAAAGACGGCAATGGCCGCCGCCTTGTGCAGCACCGCGTCCGGGACGGCATGATCCGGCGCCTCCATGATCTCGTTGAACACCGTCGAGGCCTCACGCACGCGCGCCGCCTCCTCGGAATCACCCGCGGCCCGGGGCACCGCGCTCCACACCAGCAGCACCCCCGCCAGGACCACGCACATCGTCTGCAGTCGCTTCATGCCGTCGCTCCCCCTGTCCGGAGCGGATCTCCGTCCGCCCTTTCCCCATTCAATCACAGTCGGATGACTGAGGTGATGCGGCGGCCGGTTCCAGCTCTGCCACAGGTAGACCTGATGGTGATGCGGCGATTTCTCCGCTGCTTTTGTTCCAAAAATGTCACTCTGCGAAATATTTCCCGGATTGGACGTCTTGTGTTGCCTGCCGACGGGCTCTGTGGGATGATTGGGCGCTCGCCCTTGACCAACGAGACTTGATGTCGCCCAAGCGTCTGCCCGGCACTTCCCTCTCCTGGGTGATTCTCATCATCCTGTGGGCGGTCATTTCAGCGGTTCCGGCCAAGGCCGAACCCGGGCGACACGCCACGCGTCCCGGCCGGGCACGCCTCCCGGTCGTCCTCGCACCGTCTCTCGACGCTTCGTCATTCAATCGTCTCGCTCGCCCATCGGTTCCACGACCACCATCGCGTACACGTGGTGCCGCCGGGCAGCCGTGCGCTGTCGCTGCCGACGGAGCTGCGGCCCGCCGACGAGGACCAGGCGATTCAGAGCGGGTCGCTGCTGTGCTGGTACCGAGCCGGGCAGCACCGAACCGCCGGCCCCCACGGCCCTGCTGCTGCCGTCCAAGCATCCGCCCGCCGAGTGCGGCGAGTACAGCGAGCGCCGCACGCCCCGCGGTCCTCCCGTTCCGTCCTGACGTCCGTACGCGGTTCCAGCGTCCCGCTCGCGCCGGCCGGATCGGCCAGCGTGCTCCGCGCGGACGGCGCCGCCGGCCCTCGATTCCGCAATCCAGCAGGAGTGCGAGCCGGCGCGCGTTACAGGTCGGTTTCGTCGAGGTAACTCTATGCGAGTGGTTCTGGCGGACATACGATCGACATCGGGCGGCTGGGTGAGCAAGGACACGGTCGTCGGCGGGTACGGTTCCCGCCTCGAGCCGTTCTCCCGCGTCACGAAGGTCATCAGCTATCTCAAGCAGCAGTATCACGACGTGCCGAGCGTCCACATGGCGTACCTCGCGGCGATCCTGTCGCAGTGGGGCCACGAGGTGCGCTGGTCACGGGGTGCGCTGGTGGAGGGCGACGTCGCCATCGTGCTCTCGTCGCTGGTCGACCACCGGAACGAGACGGCCTGGGCGGACGCCATGCGGGCGCGCGGCGTGCGGGTGGGCTTCGTCGGCATCACGGCCTCGAAGCTGCCGGAGCTGTTCCGCGATCACGCCGACTTCCTGATCAACGGCGAGCCCGAGGCGGCCGTGCAGCGGATGGCCCAGGGCGAGACGCTCTCGGGCACGGTGATGAGCGAGGCGATCGGCGATCTCGACTCGCTGCCGTTCCCCCGCTGGGACCTGATCCGGGACGAGCGCCGGCCGCGCAACGCCTCGCGCCTGTCGTCGCGGCCGATCGGCGGCGGCTTTCCGCTGCTCGCGAGCCGCGGCTGCCCGGAATTCTGCACGTACTGCCCGCACCGGATCCTGGCCGGCTATCGCGCCCGATCGATTGCCAACATCACCGACGAGCTCGCGCAGCTGTGCGAGCAGCACCGGCGCCCGTACATCATCTTCCGCGATCCGCTGTTCACCGAGCAGCGGGACCGGATGCTGGAGCTGTGCGACGCGATCCGGTCGCGCGGCCTGAGCCTGACGTTCGAGGCGGAGACCCGGCTGGACCGGCTCGATGCCGAGCTGCTGGACTCGCTCCACGCGGCCGGTTTCCGCGCGATGAGCTTCGGCGTCGAGTCGGTGTCGCCGGCGACGCTGAAGCGGTCGGGGCGCCGGCCGATTCCCGAGGCGCACCAGCGCGCCATCATGGAGCACTGCCGGAGCCGCGGCATCATGACGGCCGCCTTCTACGTGCTGGGCTTCCTCCAGGACGACTGGCAGTCGGTGGCGGCGACGATCGACTACGCCGTCGATCTCGGCTCGACCTTCGCGCAGTTCAAGATCCTGACGCCGTATCCCGGCACGCCGATGTTCAAGCAGCTGCAGCCGCTGCTCACCGAGACCGACTGGGAGAAGTTCGACGGCTTCACGCCGACCTTCCGCCACCCGAACCTGTCGGACCGCGAGCTCCGCTTCCTGATGGGCGCGGCCTACACGCGGTTCTACATGCGGCCGTCGTACCTGGCCAACCTCCTCAAGCTGCAGAACACCTCCGTGCGGCGGTGGGTGACCCACCTGGATCGCAAGGTGCTCGACCGGCATGCACGGCAGGAGACCGTGGACATGTCGCGCCCGGTGACATGCTGACCGCCATCTCCCGGTACGGGGCGCGCGTCCTTCCGAACACCGAACAGATCATCGCGGAACACCGCCGGCGCGGCACGCTCGTCCAGGGGCCGGAGATCGAGGCCTTCGAGGCGGCGTTCGCCGCCCGGGCGGGCAGCGGCCACGCCGTCGCGGCCTCGTACGGCCGCATGGCCTTCTACTACATCCTGAAGGCGCTCGAGCTGCCGGCCGGCTCGGAGATCATCGTCCCGGCGCTCACCTTCTGGGTGATTCCCGAACTGGCGCGCGTGAGCGGCCTGAAGGTCGTCTTCGCCGACGTCGACCCGGCCACCTTCACGCTCGACCCCGACGCCTTCGAGGCGGCGATCACCGAGCGGACGCGGGCGGTCGTGCCGACCCACCTCTACGGCCTGCCGTGCGACATGGATCGCATCATGGCGATCGCCGAGCGGCACGGCCTCGTCGTGATCGAGGACTGCGCACACGCGCTCGGGGCGACCTGCAACGGCCGGCCGGTCGGCACCTTCGGCGACGCGAGCTTCTTCAGCTTCCAGACGCTGAAGCCGCTGAACTGCTACGGCGGCGGCCTGGCGCTCGTCCGCGACGCCGAGCTGGCCGGGCGCGTGCGCGCGCTGGCGCACGCCGAGCCGTGGCCCGACGAATCGCGTATCACGAAGCGGTTCTTCACCGGCAAGCTGCAGCGGATCTTCATCCGCCCCTGGGTGTTCACGATCAGCTCGTTCCCGATCCTCTGGATCTCGTCGTGGTTCGGCGCGAATCCGGACGTCTACCTCTGGGAGAACATCCGGTCGCTCGAGCCGCTGCCCGCCGCAGTACACCGAGCGGTTTCCGAACGCGCAGGCGGCCATCGGGCTCGAGGCGCTGAAGTACCTGGACGAGTGGACGGCCCGGACGCAGGCGCACGCGGCGCTCATCACGGAGACGCTTCGCGGCCTGCCCGGCATCACCGTCCCGGCGGTGCCCGCGGGGCGGACGCACGTCTACTATCAGGTACCTGCGTCTACGGATCCGCCCGCGACAGCCTCGTGGTCCGCTGCGTCCGGCAGGGGATCGATATCGAAACCCTGCACGTCGACGTCTGCACGCAGATGGAGCTGTTCGGCGACGCCTGCAAGGCGGCGCCGGGCGCCGAGCGCGCCGCAGCAGGCGATGCAGATTCCCGTCTACTCGGATCTGACCGACGAGCAGATTCACCGCGTCGCCCATGTCGTGCGCGACGTCCTCTCCGGTGCGCCGCCGCGCGCCGCATCCGCCGGCTAGTCCGTGGACCTGAGCCTGGACCACTCGGGTGGGTTCGCCTACCTCCTGATCTTCTTCGCGGCCGCCCTGGAAGGCGAGATCGTCTTCGTGACGGCGAGCGTCCTCGTGGCGCTGGGCCGCCTCGATCCGATCGCGGTCTGGCTCACCGGCGCGCTCGGGGGATCGGCCGGCAATCAGTTCTTCTTCTTCGCCCTGCGCGGCCGGCTGCACAAGTGGCTGTCGCGGTGGCCCCGATTCGCCCGCCGGCAGGAAGGCGTCATCGCCCGCGTCAAGTCCCACGGCACGCTGCTGATGCTCAGCTGCCGCTTCCTGCCCGGCCTGCGCATCGCCATCCCCGCCGCCTGCGCGTACGCGCGCGTCCCGGTCCTCCGGTTCGTGACGCTGAACTTCATCGGCGCGCTGGCCTGGGCCGGCTCGATCATGCTGGCCATCGACTGGCTCGGTCCGAAAGCGAGCTCAGCGGTCGGTCTGCACGACTGGTGGAGCCTGCTGATTCCGGCCGTGCTCGTCATCCTGTTCTTCCGCTGGCTCAGTCGGAAGGATGGCGACAGCGGGAGGCGGAAGGGAGCCTAGAACCGCGCCGGGTGGGGTCGCCGGCGGGAACCACGGAGGAGGATCGGAGTTCCATGCGCTACAACCGGATGATCGCGCTGCTCGCCGAGGGCCGGACCGTCTTCGGCGCCTTCGTCGAGAACAAGAGCCCCGAAGGGGCCATGAGCGTCGTGCGGAACGACCAGCTGGACTTCGTGTTCTACGACATGGAACACAGTCCGCTGGACGTCACCGAGCTGCGCACGTGGCTGCAGTTCATGGTCGATCCGGCCGCCGTGCTGCAGCGCGGCCGGCCGGGGACGGAGCATCCGGTGCTCTGCCGCATTCCCGCCTACGGCCGCGAGATGAATCACTGGCTCGTGAAGCAGGTGCTCGATCAGGGCGTCTGCGGCGTCGTCGTCCCACATGTCGAGACGGCGGAGCAGGCGGCCAGCCTGGTGCGCGCGATGCGCTATCCGCACCCGCCCGGTGCGCCCGATGCCGAACCGGCGGGCCAGCGGGGCGCCGGACCGTTCATGGCGAGCCGCGTCTGGGGGCTGCCCATGATGGAGTACCCTGAAGATCGCGGATCTCTGGCCGCTCGACCCCGACGGCGAGCTCATCAGCATGGTGCTCGTCGAGAACCAGCTCGGCGTCGCGAACGCCAGCGCCATCGCAAGCACACCCGGCGTGAGCGTGATCGTGGCGGCCCCGGGCGACCTCGGCGTGTCGTATGCCGGCGACCGCGACGCGACCGAGCAGGCGATCGCGACGGTCCTGGCCGCCGCCCGCGAGGCCGGCGTGCCGTGCGGCATCACCGCCGGCCCCGACGAAGTCGTCCGCCGCGTCGAGCAGGGCTTCCGCGTGATCATGACGACCGGCGCCGAAGCGCTCGCCCTGGGACGCAAGGCGGCGGGAGAACGTAAGTCGAATGCCACAGGCAGATCAGGAGTCCAAGAGGCCTGTCACGGAGTTCACAGGAGGGGCAGGACTGTCAGGAGCGAGCTTGCAGTTGGTTTCTCTTGCAGACGATCCTGCAATCTCCACCTTCGACAATTGCCTGGCTGATTCGCAATCCTCCCGATCTCCTGATCCGCCTGTTCAGAACAGGATTCGCGTCTCTTCGTGCTCTCTTCGTGCCTTCGTGGTTAATCGTGACAGCGATCCGCCGTTCAGCTCGTGGATCGCGTGAAGCCGAACAGCTCGTCGGCCTTGCTGGGCGTGCCGAGGTGCTCGCGCAGCAGGAGGCGGCTCGCGAGGAACGAGCCGGCGATGCCGTGGCCGGCCTGGCCGAAGGCAAAGAGGTGATGCGGATAGTTCCGGTGTGGTCCGATGTAGGGCAGGCCGTCGGCCGTGCGGCCGCCCGTTGCCGACCAGCCGTAGGCCGGCTGCAGGCCCGAGATCGCCGGATAGAGCAGCGACAGCTCGTACATCAGCTGGCCGGTCCGCTGCACGAGTGCCTTCTCGATCTGCCGGGCCGGCACGGCCGGCTGGCCGGCGCCGGCAAAGACAATGCGACGGTTCTCGTCCTCCCAGCGGAGATAGTGTGCCGGCTCCTGGCTGTCGCGCAGCATGGTCGACGGCCGGCCGGCCGCCTTGCGGATCGTCGCGGGCACCGGCTCGGTCATCACGAAGTAGGTGTCGGTCGGCGAGACGTGACGGCGCAGCGGCTTGAACTCCGCGGTCGGCAGCCCGGTGGCGACGATCACGCGGCGCGCGGTCACCGTGCCGCCGGCCGTCTGCATCGACACGTCATGCCGGCCGAACCTGATCTTCCCGACCGGCGATCGCTCGAAGAACAGGGCGCCGCGCTTCGCCGCAGCCGACGCCAGTCCGAGGCAGGCTCGATACGGATCCACCTGTGCGTGCCCGCGCGTCCTGATCGCCGCCGAGGCGCCCGTCCCCACCTCGCGCGCCAGCGGCGCCCCCTGGACGAGGCTCGCTTCGATGCCCGCCGCCCGCCGCGCCTGCCATTCGCGGCGCACCCGCTTCTCCTGCGCCGCGTCCCGTCCGGCGATCCAGAGCTCGTCGCGCGGCGTCAGCCGGCACTGCACGCGGAGCCGCCGCAACGTCGCCACCGCGTCGAAGCGCCGCCCGTCGCCACGACTGCCACAGATAGCGCGCGGCACGCCGGCCGTGCAGCTTCTCGAGCACGGCGAAGTCCAGCCCGGGATCGGCAGCGATCGCCCCGCCGGTGAACGCCGTGCTCCCCTGTCCGATCCGATCCCCTTCGAAGATCGCGACATTCACGCCGGCCGCGGCAAAGGCATACGCCGTCGCACAGCCGGTCAGCCCGCCGCCGACAATGGCCACGTCGATGTCGAGATGACCGCGATGCCGTGGATGATTCGGCTGCCGCGACTTCGGAACCCCGTGCAGCCAGGGCGAAACACCGTAGCGGGTGGCGTGGGATCGGGGCATGGGGGTGATTATCCGTCACGTCCGACGTCCGACGTCCAGACGGTTTCTTCGCTTCAACTTGAGTTCTTCAATTCGTCAATTCGTCATCCCCGCCGTGTGCGCCGCCGCCATCTCCAGCACCGGAACGAGCGGCCCGAGCGCGACACGTGGCGGCGGCGCGAAGACGACCCACTCCCCGTCCCTGCGTCCGGCGAGAACGGCCGGCCGGCCGGCGCGTTCCCAGGCGGCACGGGCCGCCTCGGCCGGCAGACGACAGCGCAGGCCCTCGTCGGCCAGGCAGGCGAACGCCCGCCGGCCGGCGAACAACGCCGGGCGGCCGAACAGGCGCCGGGCCCGCACGCCGGGGTGCCCGGCCGCGAAATCGGCGAGAAGGCCGCGCAGCCGCGCGGAATCGTGGTCGCTCACGGTCGCAGGGGCCCATTGTAGCGGATTGAGGACGGGGGCCGGGCCCCGCCTACTTCGCGTCGTGAAAGATGATGCCGAGCGTCATCCGCTCGCCGCTCCGCACGCGGCTCACGCCATGGCGCAGGACGACGCGATGGAAGCCGCGCGCGCCGGGAACGGGACGTTCGTTGTTCGCGAAGATCACGGCGTCGCCCTGCTCGATCGTAATGGCCTCGCCGCGCGACTGGGCGCGGGGCCGCTGTTCGACCAGCAGGAATTCGCCGCCGGTATAGTCGGCACCGCGGGCGCTCAGGGCCACCACCATCTGGAAGGGGAACGCGAGGTCGCCGTAGAGGTCCTGGTGGAGGCAGTTGTAGCCGCCGGTCTCGTAGCGGAGCAGCAGCGGCGTCGGCCGCGTCTGGCCGTGGGCGCGGCATCGCTCCCGGAACTCGTCGAGCGTCGCCGGATAGCGATGAGGCCTGCCGAGGCGCTCCATCCAGTCGTTCGCGATCGGCACGAGCAGGGCGTACATGTTCACGCGCAGCGTCTGCACCTCGCCGGGCAGCGGCTCGGCGAAGTACTTGTACTCGCCCTCGCCGAACCGGTAGCGGGCCATGTCGATGCGGCTGCGGAACCGGCTGTCGTCGGCGTACAGCGCCCGCAGCCGTGCGCACTGCTCCGCCGTGAACACGCGGGGCACGGGGGCGTAGCCGGATCGTTCAGCTGACGGTCGAGAGACTGGCATTTTGCAGATCGCGTGGGGCCACATCCACGCGCCGCCGTCGCTCACGCTCCGGACCTTGCGAACGAAGACAATGGCGCTTTCACCTGCGCACTGAGGGAAGCCTCATTCTCCGTTCTGCTTTCTCGATTCTCAATTCCACGTTCCACGTTATAGCCCGTCCCCCTTCTCTCTCCCCAGCAGCGCCTTCTTCCGTTCCGCCCCCCACCGGTACCCGCCGGTGCCGCCGCCGGCAGGCACGACGCGATGGCAGGGGATGGCGAGCGCGACCGGGTTCGAGGCGCAGGCGCGCGCGACGGCGCGGGCGGCACGCGGGCGGCCGATTGCCGCCGCGATTTCGCCGTACGACCGCGTGGCGCCGCGGGGAATGGCCACGAGCTGCCGCCAGACCTGCCACTGGAACGCCGTAGCCTGGACGTCGAGCGGGAGCTCGAGCGCGGGGCGGCGGCCCTCCAGATGGGCGAGCACCTTCCGGACGTGCTGCGACAGGCGGCCCGTGTCGGGCCGGATCGTCGCCGCCGGGAACTCGCGGCGCAGCTCACGTTCGAGCGCGGCATCGCTCGCGCCCATCTTGATCGCGCAGACGCCGCGGGGCGTGGCGGCCACCAGCAGCCGTCCCAGCGGGCAGGCGGTCACGGCGTACCGGATCTCGCGCGCCGGCGCCGCCGCGGGAATAGGAGGCCGGCGTCATGCCGAGCTGCGCCGGCGCCCGCTCGTAGAGCCGGCTGCTCGAATCCATAGCCGGCGTCGTACAGCGCCGCCGTCACCGCCTCGCCGGCCTTCAGGTTCCGCTTCACGCGCGCCAGCCGGCACGCCTCGGCGTACTCGCGCGGCGACACGCCCATGATGCGCTTGAAGTTGCGCTGCAGGTGATGGGGACTGCCGCCGATCTTCCGGCTCAGCGTCTCGAGCGTGATGGGCTCGTCTTCGTGGCGCGCCAGCAGGCGGCAGGCCTGCCGGACGCGATCAATCCAGGGATCGCCGGCGGCCGGCTGGGACGGCCGGCAGCGGCGGCAGGCCCTGAACCCGGCCCGTTCGGCGGCCGCGCCGTCGGCGAAGAAGGCGACCTGCTCGGGTCGCGGCCGGCGGCTGGCGCAGGTCGGCCGGCAGTAGATCCCGGTGGAGCGGACCGCGTACACGAACGTGCCGTCGGCGCTCGCGTCGCGCGCCAGCACCGCCCGCCACCGCCGGACATCCACGCCATCGATGTCGTCCGCCTGCATCGTCACGGGGTGCGTCTCAGTCATCATGCGGCCACGATACCGCGTCGCCCGGAGGCAATCTATCCGGAGCTTGCGGGCGAAGTCAGGCCCGCCCGAACCGCCCCACGCCGAGCAGCCAGGCCAGCGCGAACGCCGGCACGGTGGCGCCGAAGCTCAGGAGCGCCCCCATCTTCGTCTCGTCGAGCAGCGGATGATTCGCGGGGAAGGCAGCCGTCGTGAAGAACAGCGCCACGGTGAATCCGATGCCGGCGACGCAGCCGACGACGAGCAGGTCGCGCCAGTCGAGTCCGGCCGGCCGATGGAGGCGGACCAGTGAGGCCGCCGCCGTGCTCAGCACGATCCCGATCGGCTTGCCGAGCATGATCGCGGCCAGGACGACCCACGTGGCGGCCCCGAGGCTGCCGAACGGCACGCCGGCATTCACGAGTCCGAAGAAGAACAGGATGATCTGCACCGGCGTCTTCCACTGGTGCTCGAACATCGTCAGCGGATCGTGCCGCCGGGTCTCCTGCAGGATCTCGTGCCCGTGCCTGGCGTGCGGAATGAACGGCACGATCGGCACCAGCGCGAGGGCCGGGTGGAAGCCGCCCCGTTCGAAGGCAATCCACGAGATCGTGCCGGCCACGATGACGAACGGCCAGAAGCTGCGGACGTGCCGGTGGCGCATCCACGCGGCCACCGCCATGGCCAGCGCCAGCAGGCCGAAGAACTCGAGCAGCCGGATCTGGCCGCTCGGGTAGAACAGCGCCAGGATGAGCAGTCCCAGCGCATCGTCCGCGATGGCGAGCAGCAGGAGAAAGGGCACGGCGGCGTGCCGCGCGCCGAAGATCGCGCGGGCCACGAGGTAGCTGAAGGCGATGTCGGTCGCGCAGGGAATCGCCCAGCCGCGCAGCAGCCGGGGCTCGCCGATGCCGTGGGTGAGCGCGATGAAGATCAGTGCCGGCGCCAGCATGCCGCCGGCAGCGGCGAGCAGCGGTACGGCCGCGTGTCGCGGCGAGGCCAGTGGACCGCCGGGCAACGTCGCCTCGAAGACCTCCTTCGCCGCCAACGCGAAGAAGAACACCATGCCGACGTCGTTGACGATGAAGTGGAGCGGCTCGGCGAAATGATGATAGCTGTCGAGGTCGACGTTCGCCCAGACGAGCGCCGCCACCGCGCCGGCCACCAGCAGCAGCGACCGGTCGAGGACGTATTCAGTGGCGCGCGCGAGCATGGACCGACGGGCCATCAGGAACCTTTCGAGTCGGAGAGAGAGGCTGGGCTGGGCCGGAGCCCCGGGATGCTGCCGGCGCCGCGGCGGTCCGATGCGCCCGTGTCAGGCGAGCGCGGCGCGTGCGCGCAGCACTTCCGCGACGGCTTCCTCCGGCGTCGGGGCCAGGGCCGTCAGGTGGCCCATCTTCCGCCCCGGGCGCGGCGTGTGCTTGCCGTACAGGTGCAGCTTCACTTCCGGCACGGCGCAGGCGGCTGCCCAGTCGGGCTCGCCGGCGTTCCACAGATCGCCGAGCAGATTCGCCATGGCCGCGGCCGGCATCAGGTATTCGGTCGAGCCGAGCGGCAGGCCGCACACGGCCCGCAGCTGCTGCTCGAACTGGCTCGTGCGGCAGGCATCGACCGTCAGGTGCCCCGAGTTGTGCGGGCGCGGCGCCAGCTCGTTCACGAGCAGCCGCCCGTCACGGGCCACGAAGTATTCGACGCCCATCACCCCGACATAGTCGAGGGCCTCGAGAATCTCCCGGGCGACGTGCACGGCCTGATCGGCCAGGTGCTGCGCGACGGGCGCGGGCGCCACCGAGATGTCGAGGATGTGGTTCCGGTGCGTGTTGTGGATCGCGCCGTAGTGGGCGAACGCCCCGTCGAGGCCACGCGCGGCAATCACCGAGATCTCGCCCTCCAGATCGACGAATGCCTCGAGCACCGCCTCGCGCCCGCCGATGTACTCCCACGCGGCGCCGGCTTCTTCGGGCCGGTTGATCAGCACCTGCCCCTTGCCGTCGTAGCCGAACGCCGCCGTCTTCAGGACCGCCGGACAACCGAGACGGCCGACGGCATCCTTCAGCCCGTCGAGCGTGCGGATCGGCACGAACGCGGTGACCGGGAAGCCGTGATCGGCCAGGAAGGTCTTCTCCCGCAGCCGCTGCTGGGCGACGTGCAGCGCGTTGCCGTCGGGCCGGACCGGAACGATCTCGGCGGCGGCGCGGGCGGCCTCGGCCGACACGTTCTCGAATTCGAAGGTGATCACATCGACCCCGCGCGCGAATGCACGAATCGCGTCGAGATCGTCGTACGGGGCGTTGACCGCGAGATCGGCCACCTGGCCGGTCGGCGTGTCGCTTTCGGGCGCCAGCGTATGAACGCGGTATCCCATGCGACGCGCCGCCAGCGCGAGCATGCGCCCGAGCTGGCCGCTGCCGAGGATGCCGATCGTGGAACCGGGCGTGAACGGTCGCGTCACGGGAGTGTATCGCGGCGGACCTGATCCGCCTGCGCCTCGCGGAAAGCCGCCAGACGCTCGCGGAGGGCCGGACGGGAGATGCCGAGGATCGCCACGGCGAGCAGGCCCGCGTTCATCGCGCCGGCCGCGCCGATGGCCACCGTCGCCACCGGCACGCCCCGCGGCATCTGGACGATCGAGAGCAGCGAGTCGAGACCGTGCAGCGCGGCCGTCTGCACCGGCACCCCGATCACCGGCAGCAGCGTCTGCGCGGCCACCATGCCGGGCAGGTGCGCGGCACCGCCCGCGCCCGCAATGATCACTTCGAGGCCGCGGTCGACCGCCGATGCGGCGTACTCGGCCATCCACTGCGGCGTCCGGTGTGCCGACACGACCCGGCACTCGTGCCCGATCTCGAAGCGGCTCAGCACTTCGTCGGCGTGCCGCATCGTCTCCCAGTCGGACTTGCTGCCCATGATGACGCCCACGAGCGGGGCCGGATCGGTCATTGGTCTGCGCTCCTGCCACAGCATACCCGCTTCGGGTCCTGCGGCGGAACCCGAGGGGCTGCTGACGAAGTCACGTACGACGTACGACGTGGCACTTACCACGTAATCCCCATCGTGTAGGGGGCCGCCCGAGCTCACCATCAGGCGGGTGACGGCCCCTGGCTCCGAGCGCCTGCGCGCTCGCCGGAACAAAGTCCGGAGCTCGACCGTCTTTCCAATTGACTAGAATTTTAAATATATATAATTTAATACTTATGCCAAAGGAAGAGCTGGCGCCACTGGCCCCCAAGAGCTTTCACGTGATGGTCGCCCTCGCGCGGACCCCGATGCACGGCTACGCCATCCGGCAGGAAGTCGAGGCCAGAACCGAGGGCGGCGTCCGGCTCTGGCCGGCGACGCTGTACGGCCTGCTCGCCGAACTCGCCGAACGCGGCCTGATCGAGGAGACGAAGAGCCCCGGCGGACCGGACGAGGATCCGCGGCGGCGGTACTACGCGCTCACGACGAGCGGGCGGCGGGCGCTGGCGGCAGAAGCCGCGCGGCTCGAGGAACTGGCCCATCTGGCGCGCACCAATCTGACGACGGGAAAGGCGGGCGCATGACCTCCGAACAGGGCTCACAGGGCTCACAGGGCTCACCGGGCTCACGCACGGTCCGGCTCGCGACGACGCTGTACCCGGATGGCGCTCGATCCTGCCGCGGCGCTTCCGCGATGCGTACGCGAGCGAGCTCGACGCGTCATTCGAACGGATCGCCGCCGACGCGCGGCGCCGCGGCCGCTTCGCCGTGCTGAACGTCACGATGCGCGCGATGGCCGACCTCGTCGGCCGGGCGCCGAGACAGCACCTCGCCACGGCGCGCACCGGACGCCTCGGGGCGATCTGGACGGGCACCTGGCAGGACGTCCGGCACGGCGCCCGGCGCCTTCGCCGCACGCCGTCGTTCACGCTCGCATCGATCCTGACGCTCGCGCTCGGGATCGCGGCGGCGACCTCGGTCTTCTCCCTCGTCAACGGCGTCGTCCTGAATCCCCTGCCGTATCCCCGTTCTGACCGCATCGTGTACGTCGATCACGGAGCCACCGGCCTCGGCATGTCGCATGGCCTCGGTGTGACCTACGGGTTCTACCGGTTCTATGCCGATCACCTGCACTCGGTGGCGGCGATGGCGGCGTACCAGCACGAAACCAGCACCCTGACCGGTGCGGGTGATCCGGTGCGGCTCATCGGCATGAACGTCACGCCGTCGCTCCAGGCGGTGCTCCGCGTACAACCACAGTTCGGCCGATGGTTCACCGCCGCCGAGGGTCGTCCCGGTGCCGCGGCGGTAGTCATCCTCTCGCACCGGCTCTGGCGCGAGCGCTTCCAGTCCAACGCGGCGATCGTCGGAACGACCATCGTGCTCGAAGGGACGCCGCGCACGGTCATCGGCGTGATGCCGGCCTCGTTTGCGTTTCCAGCACCGGAGGTGATGTTCTGGACGCCGAACGTCGTCCCCGCGACCGGCATTGGCGGCTGGAACGAGGAGGCAGTGGCGCGGCTGGCGCGCGGCGCCACGCCGGCGACGGTCGCGAGCGAGATCACGTCTCTCTTTCCGTTGCTGCGCCGGACGACGGACGATCCGGGCCGGGTGAAGTCGTACCTGGACGAGGCCGGGATCACGCCGCGAATCGTGTCCCTCAAGGATGACATCGTCGGCAATATCCGGTCGACGCTCTGGATCCTGCTCGGCACGGTCGGCTTCGTCCTGCTCATCGCCGTCGCGAACGTGGCGAACCTCTTCCTGGTCCGCGCCGAAGAGGCGCGACGGGACATTGCCGTGCGAACGGCTCTCGGCGCGAGCCGGACCCGGCTCATCCGGGGATTCCTGACCGAGAGCCTGCTGCTCGCACTCACCGCCGGGGCCCTCGGTGTCGGGCTCGCCGCGGCGGCCGTCCGCGTGCTCCGGCTGCGCGCGCCGGTCAACATCCCGCGTCTGAACGAGGTTCACCTCGATCCGACCGTCGTCGGCGTCGCCCTCGGCCTCACGCTGCTGGCCGCGCTGCTGCTCGGCCTGATTGCGTCACTTCGCCGTCAGGACAATCTGACCGAGGCGCTCAAGGAAGGCAGCCACCGGACGACCGCGGGACGCGGACTGCTGCGGGGCCGGAACGTGCTGGTGGCCGTGCAGGTCGCGCTCGCGATGGTGCTGCTCATCGGCGCGGGGTTGCTGTTCCGCACGTTCGGGGCTCTCCGGTCGGTCGACCTCGGCTTCAGCCAGCGCCAGGCGCTGACCTTCATGATCGGTCTGCCGACATCCCGCTACGACACCCCCGAGGCGCAGGCGGCGTTCCACGAGCAGCTGCTCGATCGCCTGCGCGCGCTGCCAGGCGTCAGATCGGCGGCGGCCGTCGCCACCTGCCTGCCGCTCTCGAACAGCCTGTGCTGGGGCGACGTGATGCAGGCCGAGGGACATCCCACCCCCGCGGGAAAGGTGCCTCCGGTCACCGGCCTCCGGCTCGCGACGACGGACTACTTCCATACGATGGGGATTCCCGTGCGCGGTCGCGCCTTCGACGCCGCCGATGGAACGCGTGAGACGGCGCCGGTCGTCCTCAGCCAGGCCGCCGCACACGCCTATTTCAAAGGGGAGGACGCACTGGGCGGCCACGTCCGGTTCAGGCCGGACGAACCGTGGCACGTCGTGATCGGCATTGCGGGCAACGTGCACGCCCGGGTCCAGAACAACGACCTCGAACGCCTGGCCTACCTGCCGGTCCGGGCGGCCAACGTGCCAGCGCCGCCAGCCAGCACGCTGACCTACGTCGTGGCGACGTCCGTCTCGCCGGTCTCCCTGACGAACACGGTGCGCCGTACGCTGACCACTCTGGATCCCAACCTCCCGATGGCCGAAGTCCAGCCTTTGCAGGGAGTGATCGACCACGCCACGGCGCCGGCGTCGTTCGCCCTGGTGCTCATCGGCCTGGCGGCCACGATCGCGCTGTTACTCGGCGCCGTCGGGGTCTATGCGGTCGTCGCCTATGCCGTGAGCCGGCGGACGGCGGAGATCGGCCTGCGGCTCGCGTTGGGTGCGCAGGCGTCGGACGTGCTGCGCCTGGTATTCACGCAGGGAGGCACGGTCGTGCTCGCCGGCATCGCCATCGGCCTGGCGGGTGCGGTCGCCCTGACACGACTGATGCAGGGCATGCTGTTCGGCGTCAGCGCCACCGATCCCCTGAGCTACGTGGCACTCACCGGCCTCATGCTGCTGGTGGCGGCGCTCGCCGTCTACCTGCCGGCCCGCCGGGCGTCGCGCGTCGATCCGACCGAGGCGCTGCGGAGCGAATAGGCCGGCGCGGCTTCGGCGGTGGCCGGGCGTCTCGCCTGCCGTCCCGCCCGTTGGTGGACCAGGCTGCCCTGAGGAGTGCGAAGGATCTGCGGGCCGCCACACGGGCTTGATCTCGCCCTGGGCGGCCCCTACGTCCTCTGGATTCCCGCTTCCGCGGGCATGACGAAGGGGATGTTCGTCGTCTCGGCGAACGCAGGGCCCCGGGACCAGGCTCATCCTCCTGCTCGTCGTAGCGCCGAGCTTCAGCTCGGCCCGTCGCCTCTCCCGGATTAGAATAGACTCATCCGTATCCCGTCAGGACCAGGCAGGAGCTTTCCCAATGCGATTCCGTGCTCTCTTTGTCGCGCTGCTGGCCGGCGCGCTCTCCGTGCCCGGGCTGTCGGCGGCGCCTCCCGCCGCGGCCGCGCGGGCAGCCGCGGCTCCGGCCCTGACCGTTCCCTACACGCAGTTCACGCTGGCCAACGGGCTGCACGTCATCCTGCACGAGGATCACCGCGTGCCGATGATCGCGACCGACATCTGGTACCACGTCGGATTGGACCGCGAGCGCCCCGGCCGCACCGGCTTCGCCCACCTGTTCGAGCACCTGATGTTCATGGGTTCGGGCCACGTGAAGCTCGGCCAGTTCGACAACCTGCTCGAGAGCACCGGCGGCGACAACAACGCGTCGACGACGACCGACCGGACGAACTACTGGATCACGGCGCCGTCCAACGCGCTCGAGCTCGCGCTGTACCTCGAGGCCGACCGCATGGGCTACCTGCTCGACGCCATGTCACCGCAGACGGTCGACGCGCAGCGTGACGTCGTGAAGAACGAACGGCGCCAGAGCTACGAGAACCGCCCGTACGGCATGGCGGACGTCGAGCTGCCGGCCCTGCTCTACCCGCCGGATCATCCCTACCACTGGCCGACGATCGGCAACATGGCGGATCTCTCGGCGGCGAGCTACGACGACGTGGTGGCGTTCTTCAAGCGGTACTACTCGCCGAACAATGCCACGCTGGTGATTGCCGGCGACATCGATCCGGCGGCCGCCCGGCGGATGGTCGAGAAGTGGTTCGGCGACATCCCGCGCGGCGCGCACGTGCCGCCGCTGGCGCCGCCGGCCGCCGAACTCACCGGCGTCGCCCGCAAGACGCTGACCGACCGGGTGGAGCTGCCACGCCTCTATCTCGCCTGGCTGACGCCGCCGCAGTTCCGGCCCGGCGATGCCGCGCTCGACGTCGTCGCCAGCATCCTGGCGAACGGCAAGAACTCGCGCCTCTACAAGCGGCTGGTGTACGACCTGCAGATTGCGCAGAACGTGTTCGCGTACCAGGACTCCGAGGAGCTCTCCTCGACGTTCAACATCGTGGTGACGCCGCGGCCCGGGCACACCATCGCCGAGGTGCAGCAGGTGGTCGACGAGGAACTCGAGAAGCTGCGCGAGCAGCCGCCGACCGAACACGAGGTGCAGCGGGCCGTGAACCAGATCGAAGCGTCGTTCTACGACGGCATGGAGAAGATTGGCGGCTTCGGCGGCGTCGCCGACCTGCTGAACGCGTACTACACCGAGACGGGCGATCCCGATTACTTCAACGAGGACCTGAGCCGGTACCGCGCGCTGGCGCCGTCCGACATCCAGGCCGCCGTCCGCTACTACCTGCCGGCCGACCGCCGCGTCGAACTGCAGCGTCGTGCCGGCCAGGAAATAGCGAGCGCCTGCGGCCATTCCGAGCGAGCGACAAGCGGATCGCGAGCGAGGAATCTGCGAAGCTTCGGCGTGGGGGGAGGCTCCGCTTTCGACTTGGCGCGCTGCCGTGTGGCGCCAAGTCGAATGGAAACGCACCCGCGGTGCGTTTCCCGCGGAGGGCCCCACGCCCACTGAATGATGCGAGCGCCCGCGGCCATTCCGAGCGAGCGACAAGCGGATCGCGAGCGAGGAATCTGCGAAGTCCCGGCGTGGGGGGAGGCTCCGCTTTCGACTTGGCGCGCTGCCGTGTGGCGCCAAGTCGAATGGAAACGCACCCGCGGGGTTCCCGCGGAGGGCCCCACGCCCACTGAAAGATGCGAGCGCCTGCGGCCATTCCGAGCGAGCGACAAGCGGATCGCGAGCGAGGAATCTGCAAAGCTTCGGCGTGGGGGTGGGGCCCCACGCCAACTGAATGATGATAACCATGACTCCGAACCGTCCCGCCCGCTCGATGGTGATCCTCACGACGCTGCTCGCGTGCGCCGTGACCCTTGGGGCCCAGGCGCCGGATCGATCGACGCCGCCCGCTCCGGGTCCGCTCCGGCCGCTCCGGTTGCCGGCCATCGAGACCCGGACGCTCACCAATGGCGTGCCCGTCTGGATCGTCGAGGAGCACCAGGTGCCGGTCGTCCAGGTGAACCTCCTCATCAGCGCCGGCGCGGCGGCCGACCCGGTCGGCAAGTACGGCCTGGCCGACATGACGGCGTCGCTGCTGACCGACGGCGCCGGCTCGCGATCGGCGCTCGAGGTGGCAGACGCGCTCGACTTCCTCGGCGCCAACCTGAACGCCTCGTCGGGCGTGGATGACTCGGCGATCCGGCTGCACGTGCCGGTCGAGCACCTGGCGGAGGCGCTGCCGGTGATGGCCGATATCGCCGAGCGGCCGGCGTTTCCCGACGCCGAGCTCGCGCGCACGAAGCGGGCGCGGCTGACGTCGATCCTCCAGGCGCGTGACAACCCCTCGTCGCTGGCGCAGGTGGCCTTTCCGCACCTGCTGTACGGTGCCTCGCATCGCTACGGCACCCCGGACTTCGGCACGGCGGCGAACGTCCGGTCGTTCACGGCCGACGACCTGCGTGGCTTCTACCGGACCTGGTACCGGCCGTCCAACGCCCATCTCGTCGTCGTCGGCGACGTGAAGCCCGATGCCGTGATGCCGCTGCTCGAGGAGGCGTTCGGCACGTGGCAGGCGACGGGCGCGGAGCCGCCGCGGCCGGCCCTGCCGGCGGCCGAGGAGCCCGCGCGCCGGCAGATCTACCTGGTCGACAAGCCGGGCGCGGCGCAGTCGGAGATCCGGATCGGCTGGATCGGCGTCGCCCGCTCCACGCCGGACTTCTTCCCGATCACGGTGATGAACACGCTGCTCGGCGGGTCGTTCACGTCGCGGCTGAACCAGAACCTGCGCGAGAAGCACGGCTACACCTACGGCGCCGGTTCCGGCTTCGACATGCGGCTCGCGCCGGGCCCGTTCGCGGCCGGCGCGGCCGTGCAGACGGACAAGACGGCCGAGGCCCTCCGCGAGTTCTTCAACGAGTTCCACGGCATGCTCACCACGCCGTCGGCCGGCGATGTCGATCGCGCGAAGAACTACGTGGCCCTGCGCTTTCCCGGCACGTTCCAGCAGACGTCCAGCATCGCCCGCCGCCTCGAACAACTCATCGTGTTCAGCCTGCCGCAGGACTACTACGCGCACTACCAGGAGCGGATCGAGCAGGTGACTCCCGCCGACGTCGAACGGGTCGCGCGGAAGTACATCCAGCCCGATCGCTTCATTGTCGTGGTCGTCGGCGACCGCGCGAAGATCGAGGCCGGCCTCGCCGCGCTGAAGCTCGGTCCGATCACGCCCGTCACGGTCGACCAGATCCTCGGTCCCATCGTCCAGCCGAACTGACGGGTCTGCGCGTCACCGCTCACCGCTGAGCTGGCCCCGTGCACGGGGAGCGGTGTACGCTCTTTCCTTTCCCGCCCCCGGGCATTCCGTCACTTCAGGGAGAGTCTCTCGATGCGCTCACTCATTGCCACACTGCTGATGGCGCTCGTCGCGCTGCCGGCCGCCGCGGCCGAGCCGCTGCCGACGATCGCGCAGAAGACGGCGGGCCTCACGAAGATCGCAGGCTTCGTGCCGTTGTACCGCGACGACGCGACCGGCGACATGTACATGGAGATCGATCGGTTCCGCGACGACTTCCTGTACCAGGTCTCGCTGACGGCCGGCGTCGGCTCGAATCCGATCGGCCTCGACCGCAACCAGCTCGGCCCGACCGCGGTCGTGCACTTCGTCCGCGAGGGTCCGAAGGTCCTGCTCATCCAGCCGAATCAGGACTACCGGGCCATGACGGACAACAAGGACGTGCAGCGCGGTGTCCGCGAGTCGTTCGCCACCTCCGTGCTGTGGGGCTTCAAGGTGGTGGCCGCCACCGGCGACCACGTGCTCGTCGACGCGACCGGCTTCTTCCTGCGCGACGCCCACGGTGTGGCGCGCCAGCTCGAACGGACGAAGCAGGGGAAGTACACGCTGGACCCGACCCGCAGCGCGTTCTACGAGCCGCGGACGAAGGGCTTCCCCGAGAACACCGAGGTCGAGGTGATGCTCACCTTCACGACCGACGGCACGCCGGGCGACGAGATCTCGCAGGTGACGCCGACACCCGACGCCGTGACGGTGCGCGAGCACTACTCGCTCGTCCAGCTGCCGCCGCTCGGCAGCTACACGCCGCGGGCGGCCGATCCGCGCGTCGGCTACTTCGGCGTCCGGTTCAACAACTACGCGGCGCCAATCGACGGGCGGCTGGTCGAGACCTGGATCGCCCGTCACAAGCTCGTCAAGCAGCACCCGGCGGCCGCGATCTCCGACCCCGTCGAGCCGCTGATGTACTACGTCGACAACACGGCGCCGAAGATCATCCAGGACGCGATCATGGAAGGCGTGTCGTGGTGGAACCAGGCGTTCGAGGCGGCCGGATTCCACAACGCGCTGCAGGTGCGGGTGCTGCCCGAGGGGGCCGACCCCATGGATCTCCGCTACAACATGATCAACTGGGTCGACCGATCCACGCGCGGCTGGTCGTACGGCGGCGGCGTGATCGATCCGCGCACCGGCCAGATCCTGAAGGGGAACGTGACGCTCGGCTCGATGCGCATCCGGCAGGACTACCTCATCGGCAGCGGCCTGGTGCCGACGTCCACCTCGCTCGGCGCCGCCGAGGGGATGGCGCCGTTCTCGTGGAGCTTCATGCGCGGCCTCTGCGACGCGGCCGCCCTGCCGGACGAGTCGTACCTCGCCGATTTCGATCCCTCGACGACACCCGTGCAGATGGCGATGGCGCGCCTGCGCCAGCTGGCGGCCCATGAGTCGGGACACTCGCTCGGCCTGGCGCACAACTTCGCGGCCAGCACCTACGGGCGTGCCTCGGTGATGGACTATCCGGCGCCGCTCGTCGAGATCAACGACGGCCACCTCGACCTGTCGCACGCCTACGCGGTCGGCATCGGCAAGTACGACAAGTTCGCCATCAAGTACGGCTACAGCCAGTTCCCGCCGGGGACCGACGAGCACAAGGCGCTCGCACAGGTCATCGCCGAGGGTCAGAAGGAGGGGATGCTGTTCCTCAGCGACGCCGACGCCCGGCCCGCCGGAGCCGCCGATCCGCTGGTGAACCTCTGGGACAACGGCTCCGATCCGGTCGCCGAGCTCCGCCACGAGATGGAGGTCCGCAAGATCGGCCTCTCGGAGTTCGGGCTGAAGAACATCCCCAACGGCACGCCGCTGGCGGCCCTGCAGGCGAAGCTGCTGCCGCTCTACCTGCACCAGCGATACCAGCTGTTCGCCGCCACCAAGACGATCGGCGGGATGTACTACACCTACTCGGTCAAGACCGCCGGCGCGCCAAGTCCGGCGTCAATCGTGCAGATCGTGCCGGCGGCGAAGCAGCGTGACGCGCTGAAGGCGGTCCTCGCGACGCTCGACCTCGACGCGCTGACGCTGCCGCAGCGGATCCTCGCGCTGATTCCTCCGCTCCCCGACGGCGACCACCCGCCGACCGAGGAGCTCTTCACCGGGCACACGAGTCCGGTGTTCGACCCGGTGGCTGCCGCGGCGATCGCGGCCGACATGACGGTGTCTGGGCTGCTGCAGCCGCAGCGCGACGCCCGGCTCGTCGAGTTCCACGGCCGGGACGCCGCAACGACCCGGGATTCGTGGAGGTCGTGCAGGCGCTCGTCGCGAAGACCTGGACGGACGCACACCCGGCCAACGGTTCCCAGGCGGTCGTCGCCCGCGCCATCCAGCACGTGGTCGTGCAGCGGCTGATGGATCTGGCGGCCGACCAGTCGGCCGACGCGCAGGTGCGGGCCGTGGCAACCGCCGCGCTGCGGACGCTGCGCGACAGCCTGAAGACGACGCCGGCGGGCGCCGACGCCATCACCGTGGCGTTCCGCCAGACGACGAGCTCGGATATCACCCGGTTCCTGAACCGGCCCGCGGCCACCTACGCACCGACGAAGACGCAGCCGGAGCCGCCGGGCGACCCGATCGGCGGGTCGAGTTCGAGCGGATCGATTCCGCGGTAGGGGAGACAGGCGCCCGGGCGCTCACGTGCCCGGGCGCTTTTCGTGCCGAGCCTGAAGCTCGGCGCTACGAGAGTCCTGCGGCCCCGGAGCCCGAGCCAGTAGCCCGTAGCCCGTAAGCCCGTAGCCCGTCTACTTCCCCGGCTCCGTCACCTGCGTGAAGCCGAGGGTATTGAGGTCGCGGAAGACCGGCGTCCGCGGCGGCAGCAGGGCGGGCGTCAGGAAGTCGGTGTCGAAGTTGTAGCCGCGGCTCGGCGGGCTGTACACGTTCGTGCAGCACTTGTAGGTGCCGACGGCCTGCCGGCTGTAGAAGAAGCTGGCGATCGCCCCCCGGTAGTTCAGCGATGCCCCGCTCCAGCTCTCGATGTAGCGCAGGAAGTTGTGGACGCCGCCGTCGGTGCCGAAGTCCTGTGCGGCGCCCCAGCTCGGCCACGGGAACGACAGCGGCTTGCCGGCAATCACCGCGAGTCGGTACCAGGTGGTGCTGGCGTGGCGCCCGCCCGGATTCTGCGGCGACGAGAACGATTCGTCGTCGTTCCAGCTGTTCGAGAGCAGCGTCAACGCGTCGGCGATGACGGCGGTCGCCACGTGCGGATCGCCGAACCCGCCCGAGGCGTTCCAGTCGCCCTGCAGGTAGACCGGGTTCTCGGCGACCACCGTCAGCCCGGGCGAGATGATGTTGCCGAGGCTGCCGTCGGTCAGCTTCAGCGCCCGCCGGAAGAAGATCGGCCGGTTCACCTTCGCGACGGCGGCGGTCACGGCCGTCGTCGGCGTGGCGGACGAATCGAGCGGCGAGCTGGCGCCGGTCGGCGGGTCGGGCACGCCGCCGTAGGTGTCGAGCACGCCGTTACCGTTCACGTCCTCGCCGGGGTCCAGGACGCCGTTCGGGGTACCGGAGGACGACGAAGGGTTGATCGACATCCTCGTACCCGTACTCGCCCGTCTCCTGGTTCGTCGCATCCTTGTTGTTCCGGCGGTCCGAGAAGTACACCGACGTAGCCGGTCTCGTCCATCGCGCCGGTGCCCTCGGTGCCGATCTCGCCGCGGAACCAGCGCGAGAGGTTGCGCACGTCCAGCTCCACGTAGCCCATGACGCCGCCGAGGTAGATGTTGCCGCTCGAGGTCCAGTTGTTGTCGCGGACGTCGCCCTCCCGCGGATCGAACAGCACGTCCGGCCAGTAGTCGTAGGCACTCATGCTGCCGTTGCCACAGGCGTTGCCCGGCGCGGTCGAGGGGTTGTCGCGCAGGTGCTCGATCCGGATCACCGCGTCCGGATTCGGCTCCGTGCAGCCGCCGACGCCGAGATTGCGGCCGGCGATGCCGAGGCTGAGGATGTCGCTGGTGACGTCGGTCCAGTTGCCGGCGGTGTCCTGCTTCTCGATCTTCAGGTAGCCGCCGAGCAGCGGCGTGTCGGCCGGCGATCGGTAGCCGTCACCGGACACACCCGACGACAGCGCGAGCGGCGGGTGGTTGGCGTCCACGGTGTACCCGGTGATCGGATTGACCGCCAGGTTGCCCAGGTAGACGGGCGGCGTCGCCGTCACCGTCGGCAGCGACGTGAGGTCCGCGGGAGTGTCCGACAGCAGGATCCGCAGGCTCGCCATGCTGTAGTAGCGCTGGCCGAACAGCACCGGGTTCGTGATGTTCTCGGTCGGCGACGCCGGCCGCCGGATGAGATCCGTCGTCTGCCCCCCCACCGTGATGAGCGGCAGGTCGAGCCGCGTGGCGCCCGTCCGGCCGTTGCGGATGTTGCCGTTGTAGGTGCCCAGCGACAGGTTGGTCCACGTCGGCTCGTTCTGCGAGGAGCCGACGGTGCCGACCAGGCTGCCCTCCGACGACTTCAGCGCCCGGTAGGCGCCCGGCGACGTCAGGACCTTCACCGTCCCGGTGTAGTTGCTGCTGGTCGGCCAGCCGTTGGACAGGTTCGTCCGGATCACGTCGCCGACGGCCGTCACCTTGTCGGCCATGGTGAGCGTGCTGCCGCTGCCCTCCGCCAGGAAGAGGTTGCCGTTGGTGTGCACGCGGCCGCCGAAGTTGAAATCCGGTCCGGCGAAGAAGCTGAGGTCGGTGTCGGAGAAGGTGCCGAACTGGAAGACCGGAATGGCCACCGTCTGCATCGTCCGCGTCAGGTGGACCTCGCCGCTCCGCGTCGTCCGGGCCGTCACGTCCATCTGGTACGGCGTCACCAGGCCGATGAGGCCCTGATAGGCACCCGAGAGGATCGTCCGGTCCTGGGCCACCGGGTTGCCGTCGGCGTCCACGGCGAAGTTGATCGTGTAGCCGGACGATCCATCCGCGGCCTGATAGACGATATTCGAGAGCGCGGGCGGGCTCGTCGTCAGGGCGTCGATCTGCGCCGCGGTCGGCGCGACGTTGGTGGCGAACAGGTTGCCGAGGTCGGCCGTCAGCTTCTCGAGGCCGGCGTGGGCCGCGTAGAACGCCTGCGTCCGGTCCATGTCGATGCCGCGGAAGCGCTGGTCGCTCATCACCACGGCGGTGAAGCCGATGAGCAGCGACGAGATCAGCATCATCACGAGCAGCGTGGTGATGAGGGCGATGCCCCGCTCCGACGATCGCGTGTGTTCAGCCATGGGACACTTTCACGTTCTCAGTCTTCGGTCTCCGGTCGGAGTCTCTCTTCACTTCCCAATTCCGACTTCCGGACTCTCAATTCGGAACGCTAGTGATACCGATCCACGTAGGCCAGGTTCCGCAGGCTCACCTGCGTGTTCAGGTGCGTCCGCAGGTAGTCGCCGAGCTGCGACACCTTGTCGTCCGACCGGACCCCGATATGGAGGTTCACCTTGCGGATCTCGCTCGCGTTGTTCGGCGCGGCCGCATCCTTCACGTCGGTCGGGTTCGTCCCGCCGTCGACCAGGTCGTAGGAGATCTGCAGGTCCTCGATGACGCCGGCCAGCGCCAGCGCGCTCCCGAAGCCGATCTGCCGCACCAGGCGCGGCGCGCCCGGCGTCGTGGTCGGGTCGACGTAGAAGGTGACCATCTCGATCCGCGTCGCGGTCGTCGGCGGGAACACGCCCGGGCTGCTCTGCAGCTGCATGATCGTCCCCTGCGGCGCGGATCGCTGGTTCAGGTTCATCGGATCGCCGTTGTCGAAGTAGACCGTCTGGCCGCCGCTCACGCGCGTGACCATCTGCAGCGCATTGCCGAGTGCGTTGCTGAACATGACCAGGTCGCCGACCTGGATGCCGTTGTCGGTGTTCGTGATCGACGTGCCGGCATCGACGGTCATGCTCGACCCGTCCGACGCCACCGTGGTCAGCGGCGTCTGGCTCAGGTTGAGCGAGCTGTCGGCGTACAGCACGGTGATCATGTCGGTGGTCTGGCCGTCGACCGTCGGCCCGATGGCCGCGCCGGTCTCGACGGCCGACAGCACGCCGGACGAGGTGTCGAAGGTGTAGGAGTCGCCCGGCGGGCTCGGCCGGTTCAGCGCCACCGCCCCGGCGCCCGACGGCACCGGGATGCCGCCGGTCGGGATGCCGGCGCCCGTCTGCAGCAGGTCGCGCACCATCAGGTCGGTGCCGGCGCGCAGGTTCTGGCTCGAGTCGCCCAGCTGCGTCGCGGTGGTGTTCACCGTCAGCGCGTTGTTGAACGTCGTCAGCGCGCCGCCGAGGATGATCAGCACGATCGCCACGCTGATCATCAGCTCGATGAGCGTGAAGCCGTCTTCGCGATGGACTGCGCCTGTCATCACATCACGCCCAGTTGGAGATATAGCTCGTCAGCACGTACTTCCGCGTGACGTCGCCGTCGTGATAGGTGACCGTGACCGTGATCTTGCGCAGGTCGGTCTCGAGGTCGCGGATCTCGATCTCGCGGGTGAAGCCGCTCAGCGGAATCGTCCGGTCGTCGGCCGTCCCCATCATGCCGTCCGGACCCGGATTCGTCACCGTCTCCACCGCGCCGTCGTCGGCCGTGTTCACGAGGCCGTCGGCGCCCGGCGAGTCCAGCGGCTGCGGCCCATCGAGGAAGATCCCGCCGTCCGACCCCGACGCGCCCTTCACGTTCCGGATCTGCGCCCAGGTGATCGTCTTCGAGTCGCGCGCCGCGTAGACGCTCTCGATCGCCTCGGCCGCCTTCTGCGTCGCGATCACCTGCGCGGGTGAACCGGCCAGCCGCTGCATCCCCGTGGTGAGCACGGCCGCCGCCCCGAGCAGACCGGTCGCGAGAATGCCCATCGCGATCATCGTCTCGATGAGCGAAAAGCCCCGCTGGCTCCGGTCGACCATCGGCTCCATCACTGCTCCCATTGCCTGCCGGTCCAGCGATAGCCGCGCACGCGCCCCGTCGCGCCCAGCACGGTCACCGCGCGCGCCGACCGCGGCTCGTTCGGAATGCCGAGGAACACCGTGCCGTTGAGCGGCACGCCCGACTGATCGATGAACGTCCCGTCGCTCGTGAACAGCATCGACGTCGCCGCCCCGAAGTCGACCGCCGACGTCGCCCCGAAGGCATCCGGCGTATCGGGCACGCCGGGAAACTGCATGAACTGCACGTTGCTCTCGAGCGGCACCAGGCTCAGGATCGTCGTGCCGTTCGGAATGTCCTGCCGCACCAGCTGAACCTGGCTGCCGGCGACGAAGTTCACCTGGATGTTTCTCCGCTGGCTGATCGCCAGCTCGCGCGCCGTGTTCAGCTGCGCGATGACGACACGCATGCCGGAGTCGCCCCGGATCGACGGCAGCGACACCTGCGCCTGGAACACCGCCATCGCGGCGACGATGCCCATGATCGCCACGACGACCATGAGCTCGGTCATCGTGAAGCCGGCGGCGCTGCGAAGAGTTGTGCGGGTCATGAAACACTCGGCGCGGACCGGCCCCGATCGACCGCCTCGCTGCATCCGCAGGCAGCAAGGCATGTTCCACCGGCCATATCGGCTACCAAGTTCAATTTCTTCAATCTGATAGCGGAAGTTCCCGGTCGAAGACCGGCACGGCGGGCACTGACCACTTGGTCGGTGAGCTGACAGATCTGGAAGGCGGGCGGAGCCGGAACCGGCCTCAGGCCGGCGGGACGGGGCGCCGTAACAACGCGGTCAGGCCGGAACCCGCCGGGGGCGGAACGGCCCGGCCGGCGCCACGACGCAGGCTGGCGGGATCTTGCTGGCAGGGCCGGCTGACAGACGGCCGGCCCGTCCAGACGGGCTCGATCAGCAGTCCAGGCAGCGGACTTCGCCGAAGATATCGTCGAGCTTGTCCTGATTCTCGCGCGCATAGTTCACCAGACAGCGCACGGCCTTGCCGACATCGGCGAGATCGTACTTCTTCGCCATTTCCTGCAGGAACTTCACCTTCTCGCTCTCGAGCTCGATCGACTGCGGCGCCAGGTCCTTCATGAATCGTCTCCGTCGGAATATACGCGGCCGTAGGCGGCTGTCTGCAATGCCGTCTGTAATGATGACATCCGTAATCATGTCACGGGAACGGCGTCACGCCCATCCCCGTCAGGCGCGGTCCCCCAGGCGGGCCCACCCTTCCGCATACAGCCCCGCCCGCACCGGCAGGTACCCGGGATAGGCGCGCCGCGCTCGCTCCACGCGCGACCGCTCGAGCCGGACGAGGGCGACCGGGTCGGTCGTTTCGACGAGCACCTCACCGTCGGGGGCGACCGCGAACGACGGACCGCCGATCAGCACGCCCTGCTCGGGAGCGGGCCGGTTCACCGACAGGACGTAGGCGCAACTGGTCAGCGCGTTGGCGATGAAGACGACGCGCCAGCGCGGGTAGGTCTGCCGTTCAGTCGCGCGCGGGTTCAGAATCGCCTCGGCTCCCAGCGCACCGAGCAGATGCGAGCCCTCGGGCCGGTTGATGTCGGAACAGATCTGCACGCCGAACCGCAGGCCGAAGCCATCGATGACCGACGGCATCGCCGTGCCGCCGTCGTAGTGCGAGGTCTCCCAGAAGCCGGGCTCCTCGGGGATGTGCAGCTTCTGATACGTCGCGCGCCGCTCGCCGGCGGCGTCGAACACGAGCGCGGTGTTGTGTCGCCGCCCGCTCACCTCATCGCGTACGATGGCGCCGCCGACGAGGCCGATGCCGGTCTCGCGCGCGGCCGCCGCCAGCTCGCGGTCGCGCCTCCCTCCGGGTGCCTCGGCGTCATCGTCGCGCACGGTCTTCGTCGCCGGCGACCAGGGGTTCAGCGGGATTTCCGGCAGCACGGCGAGCTCGGCGCCCTGCGCCTTCGCCTCCTGCAGCCGCCGCCGCAACCGCGCCGGCCCGTCTTCCGAGAAGAACACATCGCTCACGAGCGCCACCGTCAGCACATCCGCTCCCGCCATCGTCTTCCTCGCTCCCTGGCTCCTGTCGGCCGAGCCGAAGCTCGGCCCTGCGACCGACGATTACGACCGCGCCGTCACAGGACCCGCGATGCGGCTTCCCCCGTCGGGGCTGGCTTCCGATCGGTGTAGCTCAGCAGCATGCCGACCACCGTCACCACGACGACGCCGACGACGTTGTACCAGAGGTACGAGACGTTCGTGGCGAAGCCGACGAAGCCGACGGCCGTCATGCCGGCCAGCAGCCCCCAGAACGCGCCACGGCCCGTCGCCCGCTTCGTGCCGATCGCCAGCACGAAGACGCCGAGCAGCGATCCGTAGAAATACGACCCGAACTTGTTCACGACTTCGATGAGCGACCCGAGGTTCACGGCGTAGAGCGCCACGATGCAGGCGAGCAGTCCCCAGAAGCCGGTCGCCAGCTTCGACACCATCAGGTAGTGCGCGTCGGTGGCCTCCTGTCTGAAGTGCCGTCGGTAGAAGTCGATGACGCTCGTCGTGGCCAGCGAGTTCAGCTCCGCGGCGATGCTCGACATCGCGGCGGCGAAGATCGCCGCGATCATCAGGCCGACCAGGCCGATCGGCATCTTCGTGATGATGAAGGTCGGGAAGACGTAGTTCACGTCGCGGTACTCCGCGTCGCCGCTCACGTCCTTCACCAGCGCCACGGCCTGCTTCCGGATCCCCATGACCGCCGCATCGGCCGCCAGGAACCGCTGCTCCGCCCGCTCGGTCCGGATCGGGTCGCCGGCGTCGCGGGCCGCGGCCGCGTCGAGCGCCGCCTGCCGCCGCGCGTCGACCCCCTGCGAGAACCGTGTCTCGAGCTGCCGGTACGTGCCGGCCTGTGCGCTCTGCCGCACCTGGTCCTCGTGCACCGGATTGAAGAGCAGCGGCGGCGCCTGGAACAGGTAGAAGACGAACACCAGCACGCCGGTGATGAGCACGAGCGCCTGCAGCGGGATCTTCACGAACGCGCTGAGCAGCAGCGACTGCCGTCCCTCCTGCACCGACCGCGCCGTCAGGTACCGCTGCACCTGGCTCTGGTCGCAGCCGAAGTACGACAGCATCAGGAAGAGGCCGCCGATCATGCCCGACCAGAACGTGTAGGTATCGCGCAGGTTGAACCGGAAGTCGAGCGACTGCATCCGCCCCGTGGCGCCCGCCAGGTGCAGCGCCTCGGCCGGGGCGACGCTGTGGCCGATGCCGATGAGGAGCACGACGACCGCCGCCAGCATGCCGCCGATGATGACGACCATCTGCTTCACGTCGGTCCAGGTCACCGCCTGCACGCCGCCGAACATCGTGTACACCACCGTCGGCACGCCGATGGCCAGCACGGTCGCCACCAGGTTCCAGTGCAGCACGATCGACAGGATGACCGCCGGCGCCGAGATGATCGTGCCGCACGACAGGGCGCGCAGCAGCAGGAAGAGGAAGGCGGCCAGCGCCCGCGTCTTCGCGTCGAACCGCTTCTCCAGGTACTCGTAGGCCGTGTAGACGTTGGCGCGGTGGAAGAACGGCACGACCGTCGTGGCCAGGATGATCATCGCGATCGGCAGTCCGAAATAGAACTGCACGAAGCCCATCCCGTCCTCGTACCCCTGCCCCGTCGTCCCGACGATCGTGATCGCGCTGAGCTGGGTCGCCATCACCGACAGGCCGACCGCCCACCACGGGAGCGACCGGTTCGCCAGGAAGTAGCCTTCGACCTTGTCGCTGCCCTCCGTCCGCTTCAGCCCGTCGTAGATGACCCAGACGAGATAGGCGACGACGATCGTCCAGTCGAGCACCCGCATCGGCTCTCAGCCTCCGAAGTGCCGTCCGATCGCCCAGAGCGCGACCACGACGATGATTTCGATGATGACAACGAGCAGGTAGGTGCGCCGGTTCGACGGTTCGTGGTCGGCCCGGGCATGGTCAGTCATGAGGACTCTCTGTCACGTGCGACGTGCCAGGCGGCCCCTGCGCGAGGGCGGAGGCACGCGCGTCAGATCCCGGAGACTCTCTCCTTCAGCCGTGCCTCGGCGTCGGCGAGCGCCGCGCGCCGGCCGGTCACCCAGGCTTCGTCGCCCGCCAGCGCGTCGCGCGCCTCATCGAGCGCCCGCGCGGTCTCGGCAGGTGCCGGTCCGCCCGGCGTGGTCCGCACGGTGACGAAGCGCCGCGGACTCAGCATGTCGGCGAGCTGCCCGACGGAATAGACGATCGCCCGGCCGGTCAGCTCCCGCGACGCCGATTCGATCTTCTCCGCCACCGTCGCCATCGAGCGCGGATCGGCTTCGCGCGAGACGCGGCCGGCAATCGCGTGGGCCGTCCGGAACGACACGCCGTGCTCGCGCACCAGCGTGTCCGCCAGTTCCGTCAGCGTCGTCCCCCCGTCACCCGCGCGGGCCTCCAGCCGGGCCGCATCGAACTCCGCGGTCGGAAGCGCGGCGGCGAGCAGCTTCGTCACGCGCGTCGCATCGTGGAACATCGCGAAGACGAGCGGCTGCAGATCGTCTTCGGTGTCGACGATGTCGCCGAACGGGGTGTTGTGAACGGCCAGCACGATCGCCGACGCCTCGCCGAGCGCCTTGCTGCCGATGGCGCGGGCGTGCTCCACGGCCACGGGGTTCCGCTTCTGCGGCATGATGCTGCTCGTCTGCACGAACCCGTCGCCGAACCGGACGTACCCGAACTCCGCCGTGCTCCACGTGAGCAGATCCTGCACGAAGCGCCCCAGGCCGGCCAGCATCACCGAGACGGCCGACGTGCTCTCCAGCAGGTAGTCGACCGTCGCGATGCTGCCGTAGGTGTTGCCGGTGGGCGCCGAGAAGCCGAGCAGGTCGCTGGTGAGCGCGCGATCGATCGGGAAGCCGGTGCCGGTGATCGCGCACGCGCCGAGCGGGCACCGGTTCGTCGTCTCCCAGGCGGCGCGCAGCCGGCGGCTGTCGCGTTCGAGCTGCTCGATCACCGCCAGCACGTAATGCGCCACCGTCGTCGGCTGCGCCGGCTGCGTGTGCGTGTGAACGGCGAAAATCGTGTCGCGGTGCGCGGCGGCCAGATCGACGAGGGCGTGACGCAGGCCCTGCAGGCCGCCCAGGAGATCCAGGACGAGCTCCCGCTGGCGCATCCGGTACATCGTCATGTCGATGTCGTTGCGGCTGCGCGCGGTGTGCAGGCGGCCGGCCACGTCCTCGCCGCAGCCGCCGGCCAGGAGACGATCGACGTAGAAGAAGAGGTCCTCGAACGTGCCGTCGAAGACCGCCTTCCGCACCTCGGCGATCGAGACGGCCTCGAGCGCCGCGCGGATCGTGCGGGCGTCGGCGCGCGACACGATGTCCCGATCGGCCAGCATCACCAGGTGCGCCCGGTGGATGGCCATCAGGGGGGCCAGAAACAGCTCCTTCGCGTCCTCGAAGTGCTCACCGAGGACGTACGCGACGTATTCCGGAGCAAATTTCACCCGCCGAGTATAGCATCCGGGTTCGCGCCGCAGACCGCCCACCCCTTACTATTGGGGAGTGCGCGCCGGCGCCAGGCGCGGCCGCCCCGAACCGCATGTCCACTCATCGCATCGCCACCCGTCCGCCGCGCGGCACCGCCGCGGCCGGCGTGCAGACCGATCCCGACATCGTCCGCGGCATGCTCGAGGATGCGGCGCACTATCCCGGCGGGCGGGCCGCCGGCGTCATGTTCGCCGCCACCGAAGCCGACGTGGCCGCGGCCCTGCAGCAGGCCGATGCCGTGCTGCCCATCGGGGCGCAGTCGTCGCTCACCGGCGCCGCGACGCCGATGGGCGAGCTGCTGCTGGCCACGGCCCGGCGCACGGCCGTGCTCGCCGTCGAAGCCAGCAGCGTCAGAGTCGAGCCCGGGCTGCCGATCGCGACGCTGAACGGACGGCTCGCGGCGCTCGGCCGCTCGTATCCGCCGGGCCCGACCTACGAAGGGGCCTGCATCGGCGGCACCGTGGCCACCAATGCCGCCGGAGCGGCGACGTTCAAGTACGGCAGCACGCGCGACTGGGTGCAGGCGCTCACCGTCGTGCTGGCCTGCGGCGAGGTGCTCGACGTGGCGCGTGACGACGTCCGCGCACACCCCGACGGCTTCTTCGAAATCGCCACGCGCAGTCGCGGCGTCGTGCGGGTGCCGCTCCCGACCTACCGGATGCCCGACGTGCCCAAGTGCTCGGCCGGCTACTTCGCGGCACCCGGCATGGATCTCATCGATCTCTTCATCGGCGCCGAGGGGACGCTCGGCGTCATTACCGAGGTGACGCTGCGCGTGCTCCCCGTGCGGCCGGCGGTCTGCGTCACCTTCATTCCGTTCCGCGACGAGGCGGCGGGCGTCGCACTGGCCGGGCGGCTGCGCGAGGAGTCGCTGCGCACGCGGCGGACCGGCGACGCGGCCGGCATCGACGTCTCGGCGATCGAGCACATGGACCGGCGCAGCCTCGAGCTGGTGCGGGAGGATCGCAACGACGAGCGGTTCGGCGTTCCGCTGCCGCCCGATGCAGAGCTGGCGCTGCTCGTGCAGCTCGAGCTGCCGGCGGACATGGACGCGGCGCGGGCGTTCGACGAGATCGGCCGCGTGCACGCCCCGGACGCACCCGACACGCCGCTCGTCCGCTTCTGCCGGCTGCTCGACGAGGCGGGCGTCCTCGAGGGGGCCGACGTCGCGGTGCCCGGCGACGAGATGCGCGCACGGCAGCTGTTCGCGCTGCGCGAGGCGGTGCCGGCCGCCGTGAACGCGCGCGTCGGCGCCGCGAAGCACGCCGTCGATCCGCGCATCGAGAAGACGGCCGCCGACATGATCGTGCCGTTCGATCGCTTCGCCGAGATGCTCGCGATCTACCAGGACGGCTTCACGCGGCGCGGCCTCGACTTCGCGATCTGGGGCCACATCTCCGACGGCAACGTGCACCCCAACGTCATTCCGCGGTCGCTGGCCGACGTCGAGGCCGGCAAGGCCGCCATTCTCGAGTTCGGCCGTGCCGTCGCGCGGCTCGGCGGCTGCCCGCTCGCCGAGCACGGCGTCGGCCGCAATCCGGTGAAGCAGGCGCTGCTCCGCGATTTCTACGGAGACGAAGGGATCGTCCAGATGCGGGCCGTGAAAGCGGCGCTCGACCCGGGCTGGAAGCTGGCGCCGGGCGTCATCTTTCCCGCGCAGGCCGAACGACGGTAAGATCCGGCAACCCAGATGGATGCCAACGCTCCGGAACGGTCGACTCCTCGCGCGCGTCTCGTGGCGTGGACGGGGCCGTGGCTCCTCGCCCTGGCCGCCGGCGCGATCGGCAGCTTCGCCTGGCTGCTCGAGGGCGCAGTCGTGCCGCTGGACGGCGGCGCCGCCTACCTCGCCGTGACACCGCCGATCCGGCAGCTGGCCGTGGCCGTGGCGATCGCCTTCGTCGCGCTCGCCGCCCTGCACGCCCTGCTGGCGCGATTCGTGTTTCCCGGGCACCGCCTGTCGGCCTGGCGCCCGCGGGACGTCGGCTACTGCTGGCCGCTGCTCCTGTTCTTCCTCGCGCTGGCCGGGCCCGCCGCGCTGATGCACCCCACGCGCGCCTGGTCGGCGCCCGTCGGCTACCTGACGGTCGACCTCAGGCTCTGGCTCGCGCCGCTCGTGCTGCTCCTGTGGGGACTCGCCATCGATCGGCGATCGAACGGCGCCCTGCGTCGCGGGCTGGCCCGCGCCGCCGCGTTCCTGACATCCGACGCCCGCGGGTTCGCGCTCGAGGCCACGCTCTGCACGATCTGCGTGGCGTTCGCGATCGTCACCACGCCCCACCTGCGGTTCTCGGGCGCCGTCCACGGCGACGAGCCGAAGTACCTGCGCTACTGCGAGAACCTCTATCAGGGCCGCGGCTTCGAGGTGGGCGACATCCAGAACATCGCCGACCTGCCGATCGACATGCCGCCTCGCATCGGCCGAGACCTGCGGCTCGCGGCGCAGGTGATTCCCGTCGAGATCGGCAATCTGGGGCACGACGCGGCCGACGTCCTCCGCGGCCGGTGGAACCGCCCGTTCAACCGCGCGCACTACGAACAGGCCTGGTTCGTCGAGGGCAAGGCCGGCGGGCTCTACCAGGTCCACACGCCGGGCCTGCCGTTCCTGCTGTTCCCCGCCTACACGTTCGACCGGTACGTGCTGAGCTGGAGCAGCGAGTACCATCCGCAGTTCCCGACGAACCTCTGGGCGACCGACAGCATGCTGCTGCTGATCTACGCGCTGTGGGGCGTCGCGATCTTCCGGTTCCTGCGACGGCAGATCGGGACGGCCCGGCCTCGCGTGGCTGCTGGCCCTGACGGTTCTGCTGTGCCTGCCGGTCGCGGCGTTTCCGTTCCAGATCTATCCGGAGACGACGGCCGGCCTCGTCATAATCCTCGTCGTCGGGTACCTGGCGTTCGCGCGAAGGAACGCGTGGGGTCCGGCCCTCGGCTTCGGCCTGCTGGCCGGGTACCTGCCGTGGCTGCACATCCGCTTCGGTGCGCTGTCGGCCATTCCGGTGATCTGGATGGTGATCGCCGAGCGACGGCGGCCGAAGCTGGCCGCGGCGTTCGCGGGCGGATACGCGATCGTGGTGGGGCTGTTCTGTTTCTACGTCTACCACATCACCGGCAGCGTCATGCCGACGGCGCTGTACTACACGCAGGGAGCCGTCGGCGCGTTCAACCCGGCCGCCATCATTCCGGGACTCACCGGATTCATCTTCGACGGCACGTGGGGGCTGCTCGCCCATGCGCCCGTCTACCTGCTGTCGTTCGTCGGGTTCCCGCTGCTCGTCCGACGGCGGCCGGCGCTCGCGGCGCTGGGCGCGGCGCTCCTCTTCACGCTGGCCATCCCGTCGGCCGGGCACGGCTACACGGCCGCGGGTGGCACGCCGTTGCGCGATCTCGTCGCCGTGATGCCGCTGCTGGCCATCGCGCTGGCCGAGGCGGTGGTCGAGTACCGCCACAGCCGTCTCTTCCAGGTCGACCTTCGCGATCCTGCTCCTCGTCTCGGTGCAGACGGCGGCGGTCTACGACCTCTATCACTTCAAGGACATGGGGCCGCTGGTCGACCGCAGCATCAGCGGCTGGCACCTCAACCTGCTGTTCCCCGAGCTGCACGACGGCGTGGCGAGGCCTGCCCTGCTCGGAGCCTGGATTGCCATCGTGGCCCTGCTCCTGCTGCTGCCGGGCTGGCGGGCGATCCGCCGTCGTCTGCCGGGCGGCTCCGCACTCGCGGCACCTGCAGCCGCCGCCTGGCCCGTGCTGCTCAGTCTCTCGCTGGTCACGGTGGTCTGGGCGGCGCACGGCAAGCCGGATCGCAGTGCCGAGTACCTGATGACACAGGGCCGCGCGCGTGTGACCGCGCTGCGCCTGCTCGCCGATCACCCGCACGACCGGGGACGATCGTCGAGCGGCAGCCGCGTGAATGCCGTGCAGCTCGCCGGCGCCGACGCGGGGCACGTGCAGTTCGCCGTCACCTCGGCCTCACCGGTCGCACCGGGCGTGCCGGCGACCTTCGAGGTGCGCGTCACCAATGGCAACGGCGAAGCGGCCTGGGGACATCTGTGGATCGATTACGGCGATGGCCCGCTCGCGCCGATGGGCCTGGTGGTCGGCACGCTGGAGACCACGCACACCTACGCGATTCCGGGGACCTATGTCGCCGCCGCCCACCTGACGCTTCCCGACGGCCGATGGGTGCACCAGCCGATCGACGTCGCCGTGCGCGAGCCGGGCGATGCGACGCTGCACGTCGACCCCGGTGAGGTCGACGGCCTGCCAGGGACCGTACAGGCGGCGCCGGCGAAGACCACCATCCAGCAGGTACTGGTCGGGCCGGACGGCCTTCTGGTGCGTCACGGCGCGACGGACGGCTGGCCGGACGACGGCAGCGGCGAGACGCTCTGGATCCTGACCGCGAAGAACGGAAGGTGGCAGGTGGCCGGGTCGGAAGCGATGAAGGCGGGAACGGATGGCCGGCTGGCGGCGCCGCACATCGCCCCGGGCTCGCCGGTCGGGTTCCTGCTGACGCGATCGGGGGAAGCGGCAACGCCCGCATCGAACGGAGCGACATGGTCGTCGGGATCTGGCCGGCGGATACCCTCGTGCTCGGCGCCCCCGTGACGATCGTCAATCGTCCACCGGCCGGCTCCTGAGCGCACCCGGCCCGGTCAGCGGGCAGCCGCGTGCGCCTGCTGCCAGTCGGGGCTCCTGCGAATCGCCTCGACGACGGCGCGCCGCGCGTCTTCTTCGCTGGCGCCGCCGACGCGGGCCTGCAGATAGACCGCAAGCCAGTTCCCCATCCCCGCGGCGTCGATCCGATCACCCGCACACAGGCCGCCGGCGCGGTGCAGCCCCTCGTCCGACTGGATGTACGCCTGCAGCCAGGTGACCGTCCGGACCATCTCGTCGTGCCCGTGCTCGAACGCGTGCAGCGCCGACGCGCTCTCCTGCTGAGCGCTGCGCGAGGCGCCGACCTCGGCCTTCAGTTCGACGAGGCCACGGCCCTCCCACCAGACCAGCACGCACAAGCACGCAACGACCACCGACAATACCCGTACCATTGATGCTCCTGCCTCTGCCCGGGAGATCGTTGCCCGCCGCGGCGCGACAGCGGGCGCCCGCCACAGTCTAAACCGGGAGCCGCCCGGATGGGCGTTCCCATTGGGTTCCGCGCGCGATTCCCGCTTCCGCGGGAATGACCTTCGGTGGGCCGTCGGGCCACTCGCCCCGTCGCGCGAGGGCCCCCAGACTTGCACCGCCCCGGGCGGCCGACTAAGCTGCGACTACGTCCCCCCGCGAACCGCTCATGCCCGAGAACGCCACCAACCGCCTCACGCTGAAACGGCTCGGCATCGACACGTACCAGGAGCCGGTGCTCTACATGCGTGCCGACTGCCCCGTCTGCCGGTCGGAAGGGTTCACGGCGCACTCGCGCGTGCTGGTCACGACCGGTTCGACGTCGATCATCGCCACGCTGAACGTCGTGCGCGACAGCCTGCTGACGAGCGGCGAGGCCGGTCTGTCGGACGCGGCGTGGCACCTCATCGGCGCGCAGGCCGGAGACACGGCGACCTTCTCGCATCCGCCGCCCGTCGATTCGATGAGCGCGCTGCGGGCCAAGATCTTCGGCCACTCCTTCGCCGAGCACGATCTCGACGGCATCCTGGCCGACATCGCCGCCGGCCGGTACACCGACATCGCGCTCTCGGCGTTCCTCACCGCCTGCGCAGCCGGCGGCATGAGCCTCGACGAGGTCGTGGCGCTGACCCGGGGCATGGTCGACGTCGGCGCGCGGCTCTCCTGGGACCGGGCGATCATCGCCGACAAGCACTGCGTCGGCGGCCTCCCCGGCAACCGGACGAGTCCCCTCGTCGTCTCGATCGTCGCCGCCGCCGGCATCTGGATTCCCAAGACCTCGTCGCGCGCCATCACGTCGCCCGCCGGCACGGCCGACGCCATGGAGACGCTCACCAACGTCGACCTCGATCTCCCCACCATGCGGCGCGTCGTCGAGCGCGAGAACGGCTGCCTCGCCTGGGGCCAGGCCGTCCAGCTCAGCCCGGTCGACGATGTGCTGATCCGCGTCGAGCGGGCGCTCGACATCGACAGCGACGCCCAGCTGGTCGCCTCGGTGCTGTCGAAGAAGGTCGCCGCCGGTTCGTCGCACGTGGTCATCGACATTCCCGTCGGCCCCACGGCCAAGGTGCGCAGCATCACGGCGGCGGAACGGCTCGAGCACCTGCTGGAGCGGGTCGGCCGGCAGGTCGGCCTGCAGATTCAGGCGGTCGTCACCGACGGAACGCAGCCGATTGGCCATGGCATCGGTCCGGCACTCGAGGCGCGCGACGTCGTGGCGGTGGCCAGCGGCGCGCCCGGTGCGCCGGTGGACCTGCGCAAGCGGGCGGTCCGGCTGGCTGGCGAGCTGCTGGAAATGGTCGGTGCCTGCGGCGATGACGAAGGTCAGGCGATGGCCGAAGCGATTCTCGCCGACGGTCGGGCCTGGAAGAAGCTGCAGGCGATCTGCGAAGCGCAGGGCGGCATGCGCACGCCGCCCGTCGCCGCCTATCAGCGCGAGATTCCCTCGCCCCGCGCGGGACAGGTCGTCGCGATCGACAACCGGCAGCTCGCGCGGATCGCCAAGCTGGCTGGCGCCCCGGCGTCGGCCGCCTCGGGCATCGAGCTGCACGTGCGGCTCGGGGCGCTCGTGCACGCCGGCCAGCCGCTGTTCACCCTTCATGGCCAGACGCCGGGCGAGCTCGCGTACGCCTACGACTACCTGGTCGAGCACCCCGCCATCATGACGATAGGAGAAGCTCCATGAGTGCGCTGATGCTGGCTCTCCCGGAGACGCAGGCGTTTGCCGGTCGGCTGTCCGAGCTGACCGGCATTCCCCTCGGCACGATCGAGGTCCGGCGCTTCCCCGACGGCGAAGCGTACGTGCGCGTGGACGCCGACTGCCGGAACCAGAGCGTCGTGCTCGTCTGCTCGCTCGACCGTCCCGACACGCGGCTGCTGCCGCTCGTCTTTCTTGCCGACACGGTGCGCGAGCTCGGTGCCTCGCGCGTCGGCCTCGTGGCGCCGTATCTCGCATACCTGCGACAGGATCGTCGCTTCCACACCGGTGAGGCCCTGACGTCGCGGACGTTCGGCGGCCTGCTGTCACGCCATGTCGACTGGCTCGCGACGATCGACCCGCACCTGCACCGCTACACGTCGCTCGCGCAGGTCTACACCATCCCCAGCCGCGTCGTGCACGCGGCCGAAGCGATGGCCACCTGGATCCACGACCACGTCGATCGCCCGCTGCTGGTCGGTCCCGACGAGGAGAGCCTTCAGTGGATTGCCGACGTCGCCGGCCGCGCCCACGCGCCGCACGTCGTCTTCAGCAAGGTGCGACACGACGACGGGACCGTGGAAGTGACCACACCCGACATGTGGGACCACCAGGGGCAGACGCCGGTCGTGCTCGACGACATCGTGTCGTCGGCGCGGACCATGCTGGCGACCGTGAAGGCGCTGGCGAAGGCTGGCACGCGCCCGCCGGTCTGCCTGGCGGTGCATGCATTGTTCGCGGAGAAGGCCGAGGACCAGTTGCGGCGTGCCGGCGCCGGCCGCATCGTCTCGACCAATACCGTGCCGCACGAGACCAACGCCATCGACGTCGCCCCGCTCATGGTGGAGGCGGTGAAGGAGCTGGCGGCGCCGTAGCCCGCAGCCGGTAGCCCGTAGCCCGTAGCCTTAGCGCTTCGCCCCCAGCCAGCTCTTCCGGAAGGCCCGCTCCGCGGCGGTGAGCGTGCCGCCGGCGTTCTCCACCGGAACGATCTCCACCGTCGGATCCTCGGCGAGCTTCAGTGTGGCCTTCACGTGCTGTCCGTCCCGGCGGACGAACTCGACCGGCACGCTGTCGCCCGGCTTGTGCCGATTCAGCACCGCGCGCAGCCCATCGTCTCCGTCGAGCTTCCGGCCGTCGATCGACACGATCCGGTCGTCCTGATCGATACCGGCGGCGTAGGCGGGCGAGCCGAACGGCGCGAGCCCTTCCATCGTGGCTCCGTCCGACGAGAAGTCGAGGCGCAGGTTGCCGATCCACGCGCGGCCGGCATGCGCGGGCCGGAGCACGAGGCCGGCGGCGGCGAGCAGGGTGCGGTAGGGGGCGACGTCGTGCCCCTGGACGTAGCGGCGGAAGAAGTCGTTGGCGAACGCCGGATCGCCGGCGACCTCGCCCAGCGTCTCGCGCGCCTCGTCGATCGTGTAGGGATGGCCGACGATCCCCTCGGCCGGTCCGCCGGGCTTGCCGTACTTCCGCCACATCGCCCGCATGAAATCGTCGAGCGTCAGCCGGCCGTTCGACCGCTCGCGCAGCGAGAGATCGAGCGCGAGACCGATGGCGTCGCCGTACGTGTAGTAGGAGATGACCGTATTCGCCCAGTTCGTCCGGTCGATGGGCTGACCGCCGTCGATGAACGGCGCCATCTGGCTCATCTGCTGCGCGGTGCGCACGAGCCGTCCCGGACCGTTCGTCACGGCGTTCACGACGCGCTGGTAGGCGCGCGCCGTGTCGTCGATCGTCGAGAGCCCGGCGCGCTGCATGAAGACGGTCTGGTAGTAGCTGGTGAAGCCTTCGGCGAGCCACATGCTGCTCGCCATGTTCAGGTGCAGGAAGTCGAACGGCTCGATCCCCTTCGGCCGGATCCGCTCGACGTTCCAGCAGTGGAAGAACTCGTGCGCCACCGTGTTCAGGATGCCGATCCGCTGCTGCGGATCGGCCAGCGACCCGCTCGACGTCATCACCGTGCTGTTCCGGTGCTCCATGCCGTCGCCGTGCGCCCACGGCAGGTAGCCCGAGAGGAACGTGTAGTACCCGGCTCGTACTGCGGGAACTCGCCGTAGACGGCGCCCTCCTGCCGGACGATCTTGTGGACGTCGGCGGCGAAGGCGTCGGCTTCGGACGCGGCGCCCGGGGTGTGCAGCGCGATCCGGAACGTGCGGCCGCCCTCGCTGAACGTGCGCATGGTGAAGGTGCCGAACTCGGCCGGACTGTCCATCAGGTACTGCAGGTTGCCCGCCGTGAACACGTGGGGATCGGCTGTGGCATGGAGCTGCGTCGCGACCTTCCAGTCCGAGCCGGCCGGCGGCACGAACTCGACCTTCACCGGCCGCATCTCCATCCCGCCCGCCCACATGAGCGTCGCCGGCATGTTGATGTGCGCGTGCGTCGTGTCCACCGCCAGATACGTCCCGTCCACGCGGTCGCCGTACAACCGGTATTCCACGCGCACCGTGCCGTCGTCACTCGTCACGTCCCATTCGTACGGACGGGAATGGACGGCGGCCAGCGGCTTGCCGGCGCCGTCGAACGCCCGGACGTCGTACACGTTCTTCGCGAATTCGTGCAGGGCGTAGCGCCCGGGCGACGTCCGGCTCATGTACACGTGCAGCGGGCTCGTGCCGGCATCCGGGAAGGTGGCCTCCACCTGCATCCAGTGATGGGCCGGGGCCGGAAACGTGAGCCGGTAGCTGATCGGCGCCTGGGCCGACGCGACGCCCGCCGCGGCCAGCAGCAGCGCCACGCTCAGCACGATACGGATGGAACGCATGGTTCTCGACATGATCTCAGTCTCCCCGGCGGCACGAGAGGCTCGGGATTGGGGATTCGGGGTTCGGGAGTGGGACGTTACGCGTGACGCTGCCCCCTCGTTTCTCCGGGATGCTAACATACCGTTCGCTTGCACCGCCGGCGCCCGGTTCTTGAACGATACCCATCGCCCATTGCTCATTGCCCGTTGCTTCGTCCATGACTGACTCTCCCCGTTCCCCCGCCCGCCCTGCGTCGACCGTCATCCTGCTGCGCGACCGGCCGGGGGCGCCCGACGACGCGCCGCCTGAAATCTTCATGGTGCGCCGCACGCGGGGCACGTCGTTCTTCGGCGGCGCGTTCGTCTTCCCCGGCGGCCGCGTGGACGAGGCCGACCGGGTGAACGACGCCGACGAATGGTGCGACGGCGCCGACATGGCGCGCACGCACTTCGCCGATTCTCACGCCCGAGCCGGAAACGGCGGTGGCCTATCACATCGCCGCCATGCGGGAGCTGTTCGAGGAGGCCGGCGTGCTGCTCGCCCGCGACCGCACGGGCCAGTTCATCGTCACCACCGACCCGGCGACCCGCGTACGATTCGACGAGCACCGTCACGCGCTGCATTCCGGCCAGCGGACGCTGCGCGACATCGTCGACAGCGAGAGCCTGCGCCTCGCCCTGCACGTGCTGCGCCCGCTCGCCCACTGGGTGACGCCGGTGGTCGAGCCGAAGCGCTTCGACACCCGCTTCTTCCTGGCGTGCATGCCCGACGGCCAGGTGCCGCTGCACGATTCGCTCGAGACCACCGAGAGTCGGTGGATGACGGCAACCGAAGCGCTCGCACAGTGCCGCGAGGACGAGATCGTGCTGGCGCCACCGACCTGGCGGACGCTCCAGGACCTGTCGCGCTTCAGCACGATCGCCGAAATCCTCGACTGGCTGGGGAACCAGACCATCATGAAGATGCAGCCGATGCCGTACGAGGAGCGCGGACGGAAGATGCTGCTGCTGCCGGGCGACCCCCTGAATCCTGAGCCCTTCAACGGCGAGAGCCCGGCCGAAACCCGCTTCGTGCTGGACCACGGCCGCTGGCGGGCGACCACGCCCTGAACTAGGTCGCCTCACGATATAATCCACGGGAAGCTGATGTGGCCGGCGCTGCAGGCGCCCGTGCCGTACCTCGAGAGGATGGACAGGATGGGTATGCGACGCGTTTCCGTGCTCGCGGCGTCGTTCGGATTGCTGGCCGCGCTGGCTCTGCCCGGCACGGCGATGGCGGAAGTGAGAGCCGTGAAGGGTGAGGTCATCACCATCATGTGCTACGAAGGTCACGGTCAGAAGGGCACGGGACAGGCGCATCGGGCCTGCGCCGTCTCCTGCGCGAACAAGGGATACCCGCTGGCGATCCTGACCGCCGACGGCACCTACTACCGGATCGCCGGTCCACTGACCGCTGACGACAACGTGAAGCTGCAGAAGTACCTCGCGAGCAAGGTCGCCGCGACCGGCGAAGTGGCAGAACAGGACGGCAAGAAGACGATCACCATTCCCGCCCTGTCGGACATCGTCGTACAGCACTGATGCGATTCACGGGCCGGCGGCCCTGCACGCCGGTCCGTGACTTCCCGCCCTTCGTCCGCCAGTCCGCCCCTTCTCCCCGGCAATCCGGCTTGACGGCCGCTACGGCCCGCGGTCAGACTAGCCGCAGCCGGCACTCCGCGCTCCGCTGCACCGGGGGCCACGAGCACACCGCTCACGCGGTCGCAGCATTTCAGAGGAAGGTCCATATGGATGACGATGGCGGCTTCGGTGGATTCATGGATGACGACTTCGACGAAGAGAGCACGGTGGACACGCCCGGCGGACTCGAGGCCGAGGCCGAAGAAGAGCCGGTGGTGATCGAATTCGCCGAGTTCGAGACCATCGACATCGTCCCGATTGCCGCGCCGAGATCGGCCGGCTCCGGCCGCACCCGCAAGGCCGCGAAGCGGCCCGCCCGCGCGGCGAAGAAGGCGGCGCCGGCCCGGAAGGCGGCGGCCAGGACGACCGGGAAGAAGAAGGCGGCCCGCAAGGCGGTCCGGAAGAGCCAGCCGGTGAAGCGTGCGAAGAGCGTGAAGCGTGCCGGAAAGGCGAAGAGCGCCCGGAAGGCGGTTCGCCGGACGGTGAAGAAGAAGACGGCAGCGGAAGGCCGCTCGCAAGACGGCCGGCAAGTCCGTACGCAGGACGGCGAAGAAGGCCGCCCGCAAGACCAGCCGCGGCCGTCGCCGCTGAGCACGCGCGGATCACACACAAACAGGCCGGACACGTCACTGTGTTCGGCCTGTTGTCATGTACACGAGAACCTGGAGGACTCACGGTTCTCTGAAATATCGTCAGATCTGCTGAAATTGGCGTGTCATTTCGACAGGCTCTCAATGTCAGGGACAGGGTCCCTTGCATTGACGAGGTGACCGCATCTGGAGCACCGCCCGGTTGCGCCCGAAAGCCTCGACCCGGATCGTCCGGTCCGCGCACTCCGCTACGGCCGAAAGCCACATGTCTACCGCGTGTTCCTTACGATCGACCACCGTGCACGGTCGTGCGCGTGGTGCATGTAAGGCGCGGCGCCAGGCGACCGCCAGCCGACGACGCCTTGACGGACGAGTAATGGGCCGAGGATGTGCGGCCTGGAAAAGGGGCGCCGACGGCGCAACGAGATATGGCGGCGGCCGTCGTCAAGGGGGATACGAGAGTGCCGGGACTGCGGATCGTGCGGTACCGGCTCAGACCGGCGTGGCCAGGCGATGCACGGCTTCGGCCACCAGATCGTCGACCGTCACTGAACCCGCCTCGACCGCGCGGGTCAGGTCCACGCGCATGTCGTGTTCCCAGAATTTCTCGATGTGCGTGGCGACCGCGCTGACGGCGTCGACGCTCGAATCGGCCGCCCACTGCCGGGCGATCTGATTCGCCATGCGCACGAGCGCGCCGAGGCGATGCTCCACGCTCCCGAGCTCCGCCGTGGCGGCACTTCTGCCCGGCGACACCTGCACGGCGGTGACCTTGTATTCCGGACAATTCGTCGCCCAGTCGGAATGCTCCGTCGTCACCACGTTGGCGCCGCTGACCGGATGATGGAACGTCGTGTAGACGACGCCGGGCGCGACGCGAGGTGTGATGTGCGCCTTCAGGACGGTGGCGCCGATGCGGCTCGCGAGCGTGACCTCGCCGCCGTCCCGGATGCCGCGGTCCTCGGCATCCGACGGATGGATTTCGAGCACGTCTTCCGGATGCCACATCACGTTCTCCGTGCGACGTGTCTGCGCGCCGACGTTGTACTGGGTCAGGATGCGGCCCGTCGTGAGCAGAAGCGGGAATCGGCGGTTCGACTTCTCCTCGGTCGGCAGGTACGGCGTCGGCATGAACTTGCCGAGGCCGCGGACGAACGTGCCGCGGTGCATGACCGGCGTGCCGAGCGGATTCTTGTCGTTGCACGGCCACTGCACGCTGCCGACGCGATCGAGATACGCGAACGACACGTTCTGGAACGTCGGCGTCAGCGCGGCGATCTCGTCCATGATCTCGCTCGCCGCCGCGTAGCGCATCGGGTAGCCGAGCGCGTTCGACAGCTCGCTCACCACCTGCCACTCGTCCTTGCCGGTCTTCGAACGGATGGCCGGGCGCACGCGGTTGATGCGCCGCTCGGCGTTGATGAACGTGCCGTCCTTCTCGAGAAACGACGTGCCCGGGAAGAACACGTGCGCGAGCTTCGCGGTTTCGTTGATGAAGAGATCCTGGACGATGACCAGTTCCATCGCCCTGAGCGCCGCCTGCACGTGCGCGGTGTTCGGATCGGACTGGGCGATGTCCTCGCCCTGCACGAAGATGCCCTTGAAGTGTCCGTCGACCGCGGCATCGAGCATGTTCGGAATGCGCAGGCCGGGCTCGCGATCGATCGTGGCGCCCCACATCGCTTCGAACGACTGCCGCACCGCGTCGTTGCCGACATGGCGATAGCCCGACAGCTCGTGCGGGAACGACCCCATGTCGCAGGCGCCCTGCACGTTGTTCTGGCCGCGAAGCGGATTCACACCCACGCCGTCGCGCCCGAGGTTGCCGGTCACCATGGCCAGATTCGCCAGGCCCATGACCATCGTCGAGCCCTGGCTGTGCTCGGTAACGCCGAGGCCGTAGTAGATCGCGCCGTTGCCGCCGGTCGCGAAGAGGCGCGCGGCCGCGCGCAGGTCCGCCGCCGGCACGCCCGTGTGCGGCTCCATCGCCTCGGGGCTGTTCTCCGCCCGCGACACGAACTCGCGCCACGACGCGAAGTTCTCGGGCTCGCACCGTTCGGCCACGAACGCGTCGTTGGCCAGGCCTTCGGTCACGATCGTGTGCGCCAGCGCGTTGATGACGGCCACGTTCGTGCCCGGCCGCAGCTGCAGATGGTGCGTCGCTTCCACGTGCGGGCTGCGCACCAGATCGATCTTCCGCGGATCGACGACGATGAGCCTGGCGCCGTCGCGGAGGCGCTTCTTCATGCGCGACGCGAAGACGGGATGCGCGTCGGTGGGGTTGGCGCCGATCACCATGATCACGTCGGCGTATTCGACCGACTTGAAGTCCTGGGTGCCGGCCGACGTGCCGAAGGCGGTGCTGAGGCCGAATCCGGTCGGCGAATGGCACACGCGCGCGCACGTGTCGACGTTGTTGTTGCCGAAGGCCGCGCGCACCATCTTCTGCACCACGAACACTTCTTCGTTCGTGCAACGCGATGACGTGATGCCGCCGATCGCGCCGCGGCCGTGCCGGGCCTGAATGTCCTTGAGCCGCGCGGCCGCGAAGGCGATCGCCTCGTCCCAGCTCACCGTCTTCCACGGATCGTCGATCGATTCGCGGATCATCGGCTCGAGCACGCGATCGGGATGGCTCGCGTAGCCCCAGGCAAAGCGGCCCTTCACGCACGAGTGCCCTTCGTTCGCGCCGCCGTCCTTGTAGGGCTCCATGAGCACGACCTGCTCGCCCTGCATCTCCGCCTTGAACGAGCAGCCGACGCCGCAGTACGCGCACGTGGTGAGCACGCTGTGGCGCGGCTGGCCGAACTCGATGAGCGTGTTCTCGCTCAGCGTCGCCGTCGGGCAGACCTGCACGCACGCGCCGCACGACACGCACGGTGAATCGAAGAAGGAGCCGTTCGCGCCGGCCGCCACGCGCGACCCGAATCCGCGCCCTTCGATCGTGAGCGCGAACGTGCCCTGCACTTCCTCGCAGGCGCGCACGCAGAGGGAGCACACGATGCACTTCGACGACTCGAAGGTGAAATAGGGGTTCGAGGTGTCCTTCCCGAGGCCGAGATGATTCGCGCCCGCGTAACCGTAGCGGACATCGCGCAGACCCACTTCGCCGGCCATGTCCTGCAGCTGGCAGTCGCCGTTGGCGGCGCACGTCAGACAATCGAGCGGATGGTCGCTGATGTAGAGCTCCATCACGCCGCGGCGCAACCGCTCGAGCCGCGGTGTCTGCGTCTTCACCGACATGCCGTCGGCCACCGGCGTCGTGCACGACGAAGGGGTGCCCTTGCGGCCGTCCACTTCGACGAGACAGAGGCGGCACGACCCGAACGCCTCGATCCGGTCCGTGGAACAGAGCTTCGGAATGTCGATGCCGGCCAGCGCGGCCGCGCGCATGATCGACGTGCCTTCCGCCACCTCCACGGTCTGCCCGTCGATCGTCACCTTGACGGTCGGCAGCGCGCCCTCGCGCGTCGCCGCCACGGGGGCCGGGGTGCCGAAGTCACGCTCCTTGAGTCTCACGTGCGTGCTCCTTGTTTCCGGTGGAAGTCTTCCGTGAAGTGGTTGAGCGCGCTTCGCACGGGCAACGGCGTGAGTCCGCCCATGGCGCAGAGCGAGCCGTCCGTCATGACTTCGCAGAGATCCGTGAGGAGCGCGATGTTGGCGTCGCGATCGACGCCGGCGGTGATCTTGTCGATGACCTCCACCCCGCGCATGCTGCCGATGCGGCACGGCGTGCACTTGCCGCAGCTCTCGATCGCGCAGAACTCCATCGCGAATCGCGCCTGCGCCGCCATATCCACGGTGTCGTCGAAGACGACGACGCCGCCGTGCCCGAGGAGGCCCTCGACCGCCGCGAACGCCTCGTAGTCCATCGGCAGGTGCATCTGCTCTGCCGGCAGGTACGACCCCAGCGGGCCGCCGACCTGCACGGCGCGCACCGGCCGTCCGCTGGCCGTGCCGCCGCCGAGGTCGTTGACGAGCTCGCCGAGCGTGACCCCGAAGGCGGTTTCGATGATCCCCCCGCGCGCGATGTTGCCGGCGAGCTGAAACACCTGCGTGCCGCGGCTGCGGCCGACGCCGAGCGCCGCATACGCGGCGGCGCCGCCGTCGATCAGGAGGGCGGGAATCGTCGCCAGCGTCAGCACGTTGTTGACGACGGTCGGCTTGCCGAAGAGCCCTTCGATCGCGGGCAGCGGCGGCTTGGCGCGCACTTCACCGCGTCGGCCTTCGAGACTTTCGAGCAGCGACGTCTCTTCGCCGCAGATGTACGCGCCGGCGCCGACACGCAGATGCATGCGGAACGCGAATCCGCTGCCGAGCACGTCCGCGCCGAGCCAGCCGCGCGCCTCGGCCGCCGCGATCGCCATCTTCAGGGCCTCGACGGCATCGGGATACTCGCTGCGCACGTAGATGTAGCCGTCGTGCGCGCCGACGGCGAGGCCGGCGATGATCATGCCCTCGAGCAGCATGAACGGATCGCCTTCCATCAACATGCGATCGGCGAACGTGCCGCTGTCGCCCTCGTCGGCGTTGCAGACGATGTACTTCACGGCGCCGGGGGCGTTCAGGACCGTGCGCCACTTGATGCCGGTGGGGAACGCCGCGCCGCCGCGGCCGCGCAGGCCGCTGTCGGTGACCTCCTTCACGATGTCGGCCGGCGCCAGCGTCAACGCGCGGCGGAGGCCCGCCATGCCGCCGTGCGCTTCGTAGTCATCGGCCGAGCGCGGATCGACGACGCCCACGCGCTGGAACGTCACGCGCTGCTGCCGCTTCAGCCAGGGCAACTCGCGGGTCTTGCCGAGCCGGAGCGCGTGCGCGCCGCCCTTCAGGAGATCCGCCGCGACGAGGCCGGGAACGTCCGCGGCGCTGACGGGCCCGTACGCGATGCGGCCGTCGGGTGTTTCCACTTCGATCATCGGCTCGAGCCAGAACATGCCCCACGAGCCGTTGCGGACGATCCGCGCGCCCGGAACCTTCGCCAGTGCCGCGGCCACCTCGTCGGCACCGACACTGCGCGATGCGGCATCGCGCGGCACGTAGACCGTGACGCCGGCGCCGCCGGATTCGGTCGCGGGCGCGGCGGCGCGGCCTGCCACGGCGTCGGCGATCACGCCGTCAATCTTCCCGGCCGAGATGCCGGCCATCAGTCGTTCGTCGACCGAGACCGACGGACCGAGCGCGCAGTTGCCGAGGCAGAACACTTCTTCCACTTCGACGGCCTGGCCCTTTGCCGCAGCCTGCGCGCGCTCCCACGTCGCGTGCCCGCCGAACGCCTGGCAGGCCTCGCCGCGGCAGACCCTCACGATCGGTCCGGCGGGCGGCGTGGTGCGGAAATCCTTGTAGAAGGAGATGACGCCGTGCACGTCCGCGGTCGTCAGGTTGAAGACGTCGGCAATCCGGGGAATGAAGTTGCGGTCGATATAGCCGGCGTGGCGCTGCAGCGCCTGAAGCGCCGGCAGCAGTCCCCCGGGCACGTTCGCGAAACCGCGAACGAGGCTCTCGAGGGTGGGCCAATCGGGCGAGGAGGGGTGAGCGCCCACGGCCCCTTATTCTAACCCCTGGCTCCGCTGATGAGGCCAGTAGTCGAGGTCATGGCCCGGCAGGCGTGCAAGACGCCCTCACCATCCGCGATGGGCTCACTTTCATCGGCATCCCGACTCTACGGCTGTTGCATCCGATCGACCGTCCACAGTGAAGTACGCTCCTAAATCCTTCCGTGTCTTTCGTTTCCCCGATCAGACCGTTTGGCTGGCTTGGCTCTCGAGACGCGGTTTCGGCCGCTCACAGGGACAACTTCAGGGACAGGGTTCCTTGCGTTGACGAGATGAGCGGCACGATGCCATCATTGAATTCAATGAATTCCATGCGAATTCAATGATGGAGTGCGACTGTGAACCACCTGCGTCCCGTCCTGTTGTGCTGCGTTTGTTCCCTGTTTTCACCGCCGCTGCAGGCAGCCGTGACGCCGCAACAGATTCTGGCCGGCTTGCAACCCGCCTCCCTGACGGCCTGGCACGAGGTGGCCGCAATCGAGCTGGAAGGAAGAGAACGGACCGACGGCCTCGATTGCAGCATGCATGTCGTCATCGATGTGCAGGACGGGCGCTGGCGCAGTGACGAACACTGCCCGGCATTCTCGACGGCGGAAGGCATCGACACCCACGGTGCGTGGAAACTCGACCGTTCCGGCCAGGTGCATTCGCTGGATTCGCCGGAAGCCAATACGCTGACCGTGACCGACCGCTGGCTGAACCGCAACGGCCCGCTGTTCTACCGGCAGCTGCCCGCCGCCTTGCAGGCACTTGCCCCGGCGACCGATCACGGCGTGACCTATGAACGCGTCGATGCCACGCCAGCCGGCGGCCGGACCGTCACCCTGTGGATAGACGCAACGCATCACCGGCTCGCGCGCACCGTCATGTTGCGTTCGTTCAACACCGTGACGACCCGTTACGACGCGTATCGGGATGTCGATGGTCTGCAACGGCCGTTCGGCATTGCCTCGGACGTCGGCGATCCGTCCGATGCGGACGTCGAAACCGTGACGCACTATCGCCTGCTCGGCACAGTGCCGGCGCGGGCACTGGATCGTCCGAGCGACGCCGTGACCGACGTGCGGCTCGCAGGTGGCCAGACACGGATACCGCTCTCTTCCGGCGCGGATGGCGGCACCCTACTCGTCGATGCACGCATCGACGGAAAGGGCCCCTTTCCATTTATCCTCGATACCGGCGGTCATGCCATCTTGACGCCTGCCACGGCGCAGGCGCTGGGACTGAAATCCAGCGGGGCCGGCCAGAGTCGCGGTGCCGGTGCGGGCGCGACACAACTCAGCTATACCCGGGTCAATTCGATCGAGCTGGGCAAGGCTTCGATAGACGACCAGTCGTTTCTGGTCATGCCGATGTCGCCTCTCGTGACCGATCAGGGAAGCAAGCCGCCGGTTGCAGGCATTCTCGGTCTCGAAATCTTCGAACGCTTTGCGGTCACGATCGATCTCGATCACAAGCAACTGATTCTGCAGGCGTTCGATGCCGCGAAGGCGCCGACAGGCGCCACGGCGTCACCGATCTTCTTCACCGACGACATGCCGCTGGTCTATGCCACGCTGGATGGCAGACGCGGAATGTTCGGTCTGGATACCGGCAACAGCGGGCCCTTGATGCTGTTTCCGCAGTGGGCTGCCGACAACAAGCTTGCGCGCTACTACAGTGCCGGTCTGCCGATGCCGAGTGGTGGCGTGGGCGGCATGTTCATGGCGCACGCCGCGTACATCCATTCGCTGCAAGTGGGCCACCTGTCGGTTCCGGGCCAACAACCCGGATTGCTGACGCCCAAGGGCGTCGGTTCAACCAGCAATCCCAGCGAAGCCGGCAATCTGGGCATGTCGGTGTGGCGCAATTTCCGTGTCGCACTGAACTACCACAAGGGGTTGCTCTACCTGACACCGCGGGCAGATTACACGCCGCCGCACGCCACCAGCAGCGGCGGATTCGCCGCCGTAAAACTGGCTCCTGATTTCTTCATCGTCATGCAGGTTGTGCCAGACAGTGCCGCCGCAAAGGACGGATTGAAGAAGGGTGACCGGATTGTCGCCGTGGACGACGTGGCGGCCAGGAACCTCGCCAGTCTGTATCTGATGGAGTACATGGCGCGCGCCAAACCGGGAACGCACGTCAGACTGACCACGTCAGACGGTCGTCACCTCGATATCGTGCTGACAACGGACACCATGAGAGAAAGAGCGATGCATCCGCCGTTGAAATGAGCCGGCCCAGGGCGAAGTCGCCCGCCACAGCGCGGACAGGCGCGGACGTAACGGACGTTCAGCCTCGAGCGCGCCGGCATCCCCGAGCGCGTCGCCATCAGATTGAGCGGGCACAAGACACGCAGCGTCTTCGATCGCTATAATGTCGTGAGCGACGGAGGCCTGCGGGAAGCGTCGAGCCGGTTGGGGCACGGTTTTGGGCACAGTACGGCCTCGGTGACCGGTCGAGCCAAGCGAAACAGGCGAAATCCTTAGCAATTTTGACACGGTGAGGTGGCCGAGAGGCTGAAGGCGGCGGTTTGCTAAACCGTTGTACGGGCTAAAACCTGTACCCAGGGTTCGAATCCCTGCCTCACCGCCAGTTTCCCGCCCCCGGCTGCCGCCGGGTCCCGTGCTCCCCACCGCCATGCCGCCGATTGAATCCGGCTTCATCACCGCGTTCTACCTGTTCGACGTCGCCGAAGCCGTGAAGCTGGCGGCGCTGCCGGGGCTGATGGCGCGTGCCGGCGTCCCCGCGCGGCTGGCGCCGAAGTCGACTCCCGCCTACGTGCAGTACCAGACGCCGCCGCTGTCGTTCGACGGCGAGGCCATCGGCGTCTCCGACTTCGACGGCTTCCAGGTCCGCTTCAAGGTGTTCGACTACGGCGTCGTGTCGGTCGGGCTCACGCGGCCGTTCTCCGGCACGTGGGCCGAGCTGCTCGCCGCCGGCTACGTCCTGACCGACGATGAGTCGATGGAGGAACGGGTCGAGCAGTTGTGCCGCCGGTTCACCGATCGGGTCGCCCCCGCGCTGGTCGAGCGGCGGGAGACCTTCCTGAGCGAGGATTACCTCGTCTTCGGCGTGAACACACTCGAGCACCCGGTGTCGGCCGAGACGCTGCTGGCCGAGCACGGCGGCGAGGTCGCGCAGCTCGTGCGGGGCGAGCGCCGGCCGCTCAGCCGGCAGGAGGTCGCGGAGATCCTCCGCAGCACGCTGTCGTACCTGGCCGACGATCTGGTCGTGCCGACCTGGAACGGCACGTTCATCTACGACACGGCCGCCAGCGCGCAGGATACGATGGAGATCCTCGAGTTCGCGAACTCGCAGCTGCTGGAGTTCCGCTACTACGACGACCTGCTCGACAAGGAACTGACCAAGGTCTACGCCGGGCTGCAGCATCCGCACTGGTACGACGCCTGGCTCGGCCGCCGCTACGCCCGGGCGGCGCGGCAGATCCATGCGCTCTTCATCGACATCGCCGAGCTGATCGAGCGGACGGAGAACGCGCTGAAGGTCGTCGGCGACGTGTACGCCGCGCGGCTGTTCAACCTGGTCGGGCGCGCGGCTCGGCCTCGACAACTGGAAGGCGAGCGTGCAGGAGAAGCTGAAGGCCGTCGACGACATGTACCGCTACTCCGTCGAGCAGTCGTCCATGTCGCGCGGCGAGTTCCTCGAGGCGACGATCGTCGTCATTCTCTTGATTGAACTCGTGCTGATCTTCCTGGGCATCATGAAATGACGACACCGCGCGTCCGCTTCGCTCCGTCTCCCACCGGCTTCCTGCACGTCGGCGGCGCCCGTACGGCCCTGTTCAACTGGCTCTTCGCGCGGCGGCATGGCGGCGTCTTCGTGCTGCGCATCGAGGACACCGACACCGAGCGGTCGTCGTGGGACATGGTGCAGGGGATCGTCGACGGCCTGCGCTGGCTCGGCCTCGACTGGGACGAGGGGCCCGACGTGGGCGGCCCGCACGCGCCGTACTTCCAGTCGCAGCGGCTCGATCGCCATCGCGCGATCGCCGCGCAGCTCGTCGAGACGGGCCACGCGTACTACTGCTACTGCACGCCCGAGGAGATCAGGGAGAAGCGGGAGGCGGCCGAGCAGGCCGGCGGCGGCTGGCAGTACGACCGGAAGTGCCTGCAGCTCGACGCGGCGGAGGTGGCGCGTCGCGAGGCCGCCGGCATGCCCCGCGCCGTCCGCTTCAAGGTGCCCGAGGGGCAGGCCGGGTTCCACGACCTGGTGCACGGCGACATCGCATTCGACGGCGCGAACATCGAGGACTTCATCGTCCTCCGCTCCGACGGCAACCCGACGTATCACCTCTCCGTGGTGGCCGACGACTTCGACATGGCCATCACGCATGTCGTCCGGGGCGACGATCACATCTCCAACACGCCGAAGCAGGTGCTGCTGTACCGGGCGCTCGGCGCGGCCGTGCCGCAATTCGCGCACGTGCCGCTCATCCTCGGCACCGACAAGAAGCGGCTGAGCAAGCGTCACGGCGCGACGTCCGTCACCGAGTACGAGCGGCAGGGCTACCTGGCGGAGGCGATGGTGAACTTCCTCGCGCTGCTCGGCTGGTCGCCGGGCGGCGATCGCGAGGTGTTCACGCGCGACGAGCTCGTGCAGGTCTTCGCGTTGGAAGGGATCAGCGGCGGCAACGCCGTCTTCAATTCCGAGAAACTCGACTGGTTCAACGGCCAGCACATCGCGCGGATGGCGGCCGACGCGATCGTCGAGCGGATCGAGCCGCAGTTGCGCGAGGACGGACTCTGGCGCGACACCTATGCCAGCGGTGACGACCGCCGCTGGCTCGCCGGCATCGTCGAACTGCTGAAGCCGCGGGCGCGAAAGCTCGCCGACTTCATCACCTACGGCCGGCCGCTGCTCGAGGAGCAGGTCTCCTACGATCCGGACGCCGTGGCAAAGCGGCTGTCCGAGCCCGGGCTCGACGGGCACGTGGCCGAGCTGCGGGCGGCCCTGGCGGAGTTGCCGGTGTTCGACGCCGCATCGACCGAGCAGGTGCTGCGTGGCGTGGCCGAGGCGCGCGGCATCAAGGCGGGCGTGCTGATCCATGCCGTGCGTGTGGCGCTGACCGGTCAGACCGTGAGTCCCGGTCTCTTCGAGATGGTCGAGGCGATGGGACGCGAGCGGACGCTCGCGCGGCTCGAGGCGCTGGTGGCGTTCCTGCGGACACGGCAGAGCTGAAGCTCATCATTTATCGGCTCGCGGCAGGCTCGCTGCGGCCAACTCATCAGATACGAATCTCACGACAACGACTGCAGCAATTCAATCCCCTGCTGGTCCGTGAGCGTCTGAAGTTCGTACACCGCGACGGGACCACTTCTCAGCTGGCTCCGGGCACCACGGCCTTCGATCGCCTTCCTGCGCACGCCTGTTCTAACGCCCAGTCGGCCCCTTTCGGCGCCCACACGCCTAACTTCCTTTACTGCAGAGTTTTGCGGGAACCCGTGGCATCGCGGTTGCAGCCGCGCTCCACAGCAGGTCGGGCTCTCCGGCTCACTCGCGTGGAATGTGGGCCAGGCGGGCGGGTCGGGGTGCCGGTCCTGTGGGCTGTCAGTTCTGTACCCGGGAGGTTGTCGTGGCGAAGGAAGATCGCGGGTTTGCGTCGATGGATCGCGCCAAGCAGCGCGAGATTGCGAGCAAGGGTGGACGGGCGGCGCATCAGAAGGGTGCGGCGCACGAGTGGACCAGCGAGGAGGCGCGCCAGGCTGGCCGCAAGGGCGGCGCGGCGAGCCGCCGGCGCAAGCAGAGTGTGACCGAGCCGCAGGCCGGGATCGCGGCGCCGGCCGTGCCGGGCGCGACCGAGCCGGGTCATCACACGGATCGGTTCTAGACGTTCACGTCCAGCGGGAATCCGGGCGCCGCGCCTGCCGGCGCCACGTCCCGTTGGCGTTCCAGCCCGTCCGGTCATTATTCGGGGGCGCTCAGGCTTGCGCGGCCGAAGCCCGCGGCCAGTTCGACGGGCGAAGGCCCGCGCTCGGGCGCTCGTTGACGCCCTCCCGCCCGCTTGCCCCTCGAGTCCCTCTCCCGTATAATCGTTGATTCAGGCCCGTTGCCTGGCACCCGCCTAGCACTGGGAGGTCGTCCAACGGTAGGACGCATGCCTCTGGAGCATGTTATCGGGGTTCGAATCCCTGCCTCCCAGCCAGATTCTCCTGTTCTGCTAATTCAACTGCCTCGCCCGTCTCCACTATTTCTCCACGCTCCGATTCAGTCGCGTGCCTGGCGTCGATAGGCCGTGTCAAGAAGGAGGTTTTCGCGGGCTCACGTCAGATCGACGGTCGAAGGCGGGAGCGGTCGGCGCGCCTGGGATCCAGCGTCTCGAGCGCCTGACATGAGGAGAATTCGGATGGAGGGCAGGGAACGGAGCTGGTGATGTAACCGCCTGTGATGCAGGCGCTTGGAACCAGAAGTCGCGCGCCGGCACCAGTTGAAGAGACAGCGGTATCGGCGGTCGAATCTCTGCCTCCCCGCCAGATTTCGTTCGACTTCGACGAGCTTCGTCCCCCGACACCAGCCCAACACCAGCGAGTCGCCATCAGGCGAAGTCTGTCCGCCCTCAGTCCATGTGCTCGAGGAAGCCGCGCAGCTTGTCGGGGTTGCGCACGACGTAGATCGTGCGGATGCGTCCGTCGACGATGTCGAACGAGTAGGCGCCGTTGCCGGCCAGCGGATGGCGAAGGAGCAGACCGGGCGTGCCGTTGACCGTGACCAGCTGGAAGTCCGATTCCGACCAGTGCAGCTTGCCGGCGTAACCGAAGAAGAACTTCGCGATGCGATCCGCGCCGAGCACGGGACGCGTCGCGGCCGCCGCCTTGCCGCCCCCGTCACTGACGAGCGTGGCGTCGGCATGCAGCACGGCCATCAGTTCCTCGAGATTGCCGGTGGTGCAGGCGTGCCGGAAGTGGCGGACGATCTCCTCTGATTCGCGACGCGACGCCGTGAAGCGGGGACGCGCGTCGCGCAGCCGGGCGCGCGCCCGCGTCAGGATCTGCCGCGTGTTCGCCTCGCTCTTGCCGACGCTCTTCGCAATCTCGTCGAAATCGAACTCGAAGACCTCGCGCAGCAGGAAGACCGCCCGTTCGACCGGTTTGAGCTGCTCGAGCAGCACGAGGAACGCCGTGGTCAGAGACGACGCCAGCTCCGCGGATTCCTGGTTCGGCCCGGCCAGCGGTTCGGGCAGCCACGGGCCCGGGTACTCCATGCGCGTCCGCTCGGCACTGCGCAGATGGTCGATGCACAGCCGCGTGACGATGGTCGTCAGGTAGGCCCGGGGGGCACGGACCTCGGCCCGCTCGTCCTGACGCGCCCGGAGCCAGGCATCCTGCACGACATCCTCGGCCTCGCTGGCGCTGCCGAGCATCCGGTACGCAATCGAGAACAGCAGCGGCCGATACGCCTCGAATGCCCCGTCGTCCCAGTCAGTCGCTCCCATGCTCGCGTCTCCCCACACTCCTTCGTTCCCTTGGACGGATGAGACAGCCATTCTGTGACAGCGACCTGCCGGGCGCCTGGCTGTCACAGGATGGTTCCTGATTCGTCATGATGGACAGGAGGCAATCACATCATGAAAGCGCGAATCAATCTCATGCACGTCAACCCGGGCATCATTCAGGCCATGCTCGGCCTCGAACGCCAGGTTCGTCAAGCAGGCCTGGAGGACGGACTGCTGGAACTCGTCCGGATGCGCACGTCGCAGATCAACGGCTGCGCCTACTGTCTGGACATGCACAGCAAGGATGCGCGCGCGGCCGGCGAGACGGAACAGCGGCTGTACGGGCTCGACGCCTGGCGCGAGACGCCCTACTACTCGGCGCGCGAGCGCGCGGCGCTGGAGTGGACCGAGGCGCTCACGCTCGTCTCCGAGACCCGTGTCCCCGACGAAGTCTACGAGCGCGCGCGGGAACAGTTCTCGGAAGACGAACTGGCGCACCTCAGCCTGGCGATCGTGGCGATCAACGGCTGGAACCGACTGAACATCGCGGCGCGCACGGTGCCCGGGGACTACGTGCCCGGCAGCCTCGCGAAGCTGCACGCGGCGCTCTGACCCCGTCGGAGCCCCGCTGCTCGCCGCGCCCCGGCCAGCCGGATGGCTCGAAGTGGCTGAGAGGTCCGGCAGTATTTCTCGAACGCGGGCGGGTACCCGCATTCGCAGGCGGTCCGCCCCGTGCAATACTGCCGGATCATGCTGTTGAAGGTGATCGGTTACGCGGCCGGGACATTGACGACGCTGGCGTTCGTGCCGCAGGTCGTGCGGACGTGGCGAACGCGCTCCACCGGGGACCTGTCCACCGGCATGCTGCTCGCCTTCAGCGCTGGCGTGGCGCTCTGGCTCGTCTACGGACTCGGCCTGCGCGCCTGGCCGATCATCATGGCCAACGCCGTCACGCTGCTGCTCGCGCTGGTGTTGCTCGCGTTCAAGCTGGCGAACCACTCTGGCCATGGGGGCGGTCCCCGTCCCCTGTCGAGGCGGCCTCAGTCGGTGCCGCCGCTGGCACCGTCTCCCCTATTTCTCCACGACACGGGTCGACATCAGGAGAATCCGGGTGGAGGGCAATGAACGAAGCTGGCGATGTAACCGCCGGTGAGAGGACCTGGTAGACGGGCAGGATCCGCTGGAGCGCATCGCAGGAGAACTCGACAGCCGGCGAGACATCCGCTCCTCCGAGCGCGGATGCCCCGCCGGCCACCGACGTACTTACGCGTTCAACGGACGTCTCCTTATTGGAACCTACCGTCGAGGGTCAGCGTGACGTTCTCGCCGACCCGCACCTGCGTGCCGATGAACTGGCCGGTCGCCTGCGTCCTCGCTCCCAGCCACACGGCGCCGTTCTGCGCGTAGATCGTCGCCTGCACGACATTCTGTTCGCCGATGCGCGCGACAACCCCGTCATGCGCATCACCGTGGTCGCCCCTGTCGCCGGCATGGCGACGGTCGCCTCTGTCGCCGGCATGATGGTCGTCCTCTCTGTCGCCACGGTGGCCGTCCTCGGCGTCCTGGCCCGCCACGTAGAACACGACCTGCGACGCACTCAACCCCGGCACGGTCGAATCGAGGACGATGTGGGCCTTGCTCTCCGTATTGAGCCTGCCCAGGATCTGCACCTCGGCGGCGCCCTGCATCAACACCGTGCCCGAGTCGTCGACATCCAGCGAACGCATCTGATAGAGCCCCGCCGGTCAGCACGAGCGTGGCGTTTCCCTGACGCGCACGTCGCCGTAGGCGCCGGGCGCCAGTACGAGCCTCCGGCCCGCTTCGTGGTGTTCCTGCCGGCCCCCTTCGATCGTGCGCTTCACGGCGGGTCACCGTCACGGCCTGATACCAGGCGTGATCGTCGGGAACGCGGGCAGAGACAGGTAGGGCAGCGTCATGCCCGACTGGACGTCATCGATCACGGTCCCGCGATGGTTCAGCAGGGAGTTCGTGAGTACGTGGTAGACCGAGGCCTTGTTGCCCAGCGACACGGTATCGCCCACCACCCGCGAATCGGCCCGCAGCATGGTCACGTGCGACCCCACCTGGACCGTGACATCGTCGCGGTCGCCATCATTGGTCTTGTCGTGGGAATGCACACGCGCCATGTTCGCGCCCACGTCGCCGGACACCACGGTCACGCGGTTCGCGAGCACCGTGGCGTCGCGGCTGAACGCGACGAAGTTGCCGATGCGAGCGCCGACGGGGACGGCGATCACAAACGGACTCATCGAGCTGGTTCGCGAGCAGAGCGTCTGGGTCGCGAAGTTCGGCTGATGCGGATCAGACGGGTAGATCGTCCGATCGACATAGTTGCCGTTCTCGAGGTGGAAGATCTTCAAGGTGTCGAAGAGCGTCTTGTCGACCGGGACGGGCAGCGTGAAGCAGATATCGATCGGGCCCGTGTAGGTCGCCGAGGTCGACACGTCGTAGGCGACGAGCGCAAGCCCGTCCAACGCACCGAAGTTGGGCAGCGCCGAGTTCATCGATCGGCGTCGACGGTCGTCAGGCCACCCGACGTGACGCCATTGAAGGTCACGGAGACGTTGTTCGCCGCCGGCACGGTGACGGAGCCGCTGCCCGGCAGCGTGTTGTTCGCCACCGTGACAATGACCGGGAAGAAGGCCTGGGCGCGATTGCCCGCCGCATCCGTCGCCGTGCAGGCCACGGTCGTGGTCCCCTCGGGGAACACGGAGCCGGACGGTGGAGAGCAGAGGACCGGCATGTTGCCATCGACCAGTGTCCGTCGCGGACACGCCGTACGCGCTGTAGTCGACAACCGCGCTGGTGGTGGTGGTCAGCTGGATGGCGATCTGACTCGGAACCGTGAGCGTCGGCGCCGTGGTATCCGGGACCGTCACGAGAAACGAAGCCGTGGCCTTGTTCCCGGACGTGTCCTGGGCGCTGCACGTCACGGTCGTGTCCCCGAGCGGGAACGTCGATCCGGAAGGGGGAGTGCAGGTCACGGGCACGCTGCCGTCGACGGCGTCAACGGCAGATCACGTTGAACGTCACGGCCGCGCCGGCGGGACCGGTCGCTTCCGCGTATTGAGGACCCGAGAGGGCAGCCCGTTCTGCGCTGATCACCGGCGGCGTCGTGTCCCCCCGAACCCGACGTCGCCCAGCGTGACGCTTGTGGGTGCCAGAGTAGCGTTGGCGTCGACTTCCGTGAACAGACCGAGGTAGGTGCGGCTGACGCCGACGTTGGCGACCACCACGTCCAGCTTTCCGTCGCCGTTCACGTCGGCTGCGGCGATGCCGGTTGTCGCTTCGGGGACCGGCTCGACGACCGAATAGGTCGTGCCGCCGATCACGACATTCTCGGTTCTGGGTCGGCTGGAAGGCCGTGGAACAGGTGAACGTGTAGAGGCAGTAGAGATTGAACGAGTCGCTGTTCGCGAAGAGGATTTCATCGCCGGCGTACGTCGGCAGCACGTTCGCAACCGCGACGCTCGACGTACTGGCGGTGGCGTCGCTCTCCGTATAGGTCGACGTCGTGTTGTACTTCGAGCAGTTGAAGCCAACGTTCGTGCCCGACCAGTCACCGGTACCGAGGCAGACCTCGTTCGGGCCATCGTTCGCGAAGACCACGTCGAGATTGGTATCGGGTGTCGAACCAAAACCGGGCGCGAAGTTGCCCACGGCCACAGCGTTGGACACCTTCGTGTCGGCGATACCCGAGGCCGGCGTGATATCGCGGCAGTCCCACTGCAGGTGGCCCGGGCCCGGACTCGTATTGAGGCACACCGTGTTCCTGGCGCCGCGGTTCGAGAAGATCACGTCGGGCTTCCCATCGCCATTGACGTCACCGACCGCGACGCCGGTCACGGCTCCGCCGTGCCCGGAAACTCCTGGCACAACGACGTCGCACCGGTGCCGGTTCCGAGGCAGGCGAGGTTCGGCTGGCTCAACGGGTTGGTGGCATTCCCGCCGTTCGCAAAGACGACATCGGGGTTTCCGTCACCGTCGAGATCGCCAACAGCCACGTCCTCACTGTTGTACGGAAAGCCCTGGTAGCCGAACAGCTCGATACAACCCATTCCGTTGTTGAAGTTTCCTGAGCCATCGTTGTAACAGACGGTGTCCGCGTGCCCCTCCATCGCGAACACGATGTCAGGGGCGCCATCGCCGTTCCAGTCGACCAGCTTCGCCTTCGTCGTGTTGATCTGCGAAGACAAGGTGAACTGCCCGGTGCCTTTCACGTCCTCGCAGGACGTGAACGCCCCCGTGTTGTCGCCGAAGCAGACCTTGTTGAACTGCTGCTTCTGGGTGAAGACGGCGTCGACCTTGCCGTCCCCGTTGAAACTCTGGGCGGCTACGGAGGGCACTACCAGAAGCGCCAACACCAGCGTCGCCATCCCCTTGAGTACAAACGTCGCATGTCTGCGCCCTCCGCGAATAAGCCGAGCCCAGCGGAAGAAGGCCGCAGAGGACAGGTCGGGATGACCAGACCTCGCCGCCTTCGTCTTCGGACTTACATTTTCGTAATTCAACTACACTTTCGTAATGTTAAATGGCTGAGATTCTGGCTCATCATGGCCGTCTTTGTCACTTAAAATCCGTACGCCTTGCCATTCTGGCCGACAGACTCGTTCTTGAACGGAAAATGCAGGTGGGAGGAATTGTCGCGCGGCGTCACCCGGGAGCCGTCACTCGGCCGGTCGGAAGTGCTTTATTGCAGCGGACTTGCTGAGCTGGTGTCAGGAGAATCCGAAGTCGGACCCTTAATCACCTCGGCCCTAGCCTCTTCCCCGCTGCTTCGCCCGCGCGATGATCGCGGCCATCACGTCGCGATGCTTCTCGAACGTGTCGTCGACCACCGTGATCGTGGGGATCTCGTGCGGGCGGAGCGAGAGCGTCTGCGGATTGAACCGGCCGAAGCCGGATTCGTGGACGCCGCTGCTCCCGCGCCCCGGAGCCGGATGGCTCAGGTGGCTGAAGGTCCGGCAGTACTTCTCGAACGCGGGCGGGTACCCGCTCGCCGGGAAGACCTGGTAGACGGGCAGAACCCCCTGGAGCGCGTCGTAGGAGAACTCGCCGACCGCCAGCACGTCCGGATACTTCGCGCGCAGTTCCTGCACGAGCTGTCGGACACCTTCGTGCATGTCCGCTTCGCGGTTGTTGACCCAGCCGGCCGCGATATCCAGGAAGTATCCGTCGACACCATAGCCGTCGATGATGCGGGCGACACTGTCCCTGATGACGCGCCGCCATGCATCCACACCGACGTTCATGTACCGGCCCCAGCCTTCGTCGTGCCGGTCGTTGTCCCAGTCCACCCAGCCCAGCGTGAAGGTGTTGCCGTCGATCTCGTGGGTGCTCGCGCCAGCCACCTGCGCGTAGTCGGGCAGTTCGGTATTGGCCGAGTTCAGCCCGAACATCGGGACGAAGTGGAAACCCATCCGGTGGCCTTCCGCGAGCAGCTGCTGAAAGCCCGCCTCGCCGCCCAGGCGCTCGTCGACCCTGTAGACCGGATAGCTCCAGTAGTAGCGCCCGTCCCAGGCCGGCAGGAAGACCATCACCTTCTTCGGGTCGATCTGCGTCGACGTCCACTCCAGCGTCCGCAGCGCCTTCGCGAAGTCGTTGAAGATGTAACCGGTCCAGTGCATCCCGTGGATCGACAGCACGAGCTCGACGTCGCGGAACCAGGCGGGCACGTCGGTGCGGCTTTCCCAGGTCGGCAGCCCGTACGCCCGCTCGACATGATCGACGTGCGGCCGGAACGCCGCGTCGGCCGTGGCGGTGCGCCCCGCGCGCCACATCGCCCCCTCGAGCCGGTTGCTCCGGTTCCAGCCGGCCTGTTCGTAGACGAGCTCGACCCGGTAACCGTCCGCTCCCGGCTGGAAGTACAGCCGCGCGACCCGCACCTGGTCCATGAGGCAGGAGAGAAAGAAGTAGTCGCCCTTCCCGGCTTCGATTACCGCCAGCGGCGTGTTGATCCCGCGCGCCTGCCGCTGCCGCGTTGCGCCCCACGGGTATCCGAGCAGCACCTCATCGTCTCCAGGATCGGAGAAGTCCTCCGTCCCGGCCGCGATCCGGCCGCGCGGCACGCCGCGCACGATCGAGACGACCGACTTGATCGGCTGATCCATCTCGACCCGTGCGTCCCACTCGGTGAACGCGCCATTGGGCCGGATGCGGGAGCGCAGCGTCCCGCTCACTTTCTCCTGTCCACCCGCCCACACGAATCCGGAGCACTCGAGCAGCAGGCCGTCGCCATCCTGCGTGACCTTCATGCGCTCCCGGTCCAGCCCATACGTGTTCTCGAAGGTGTGGATCCGGAACGAGAGCGACAGGCCGTTGAACACGACCGATGGCTCGGGAAAGCCGAAGCTGAATTTCTGGAAGCTGTCTCCCCGCGGAGGGATGAAGACGCCGCTCGTCGAGTCGAGCGGCAGGATGGTGCCGTCTGGAGGACGGTCAGGGGCGGGGCCAGCCGCTGTGGCCCGGGACGAGGTCTGAGCACCCGCCGGCAACGGCCCGGCAACATCAGCGGCCAGGTACGAGAAGGTTGCCGCAGCACCTTTCAGCAACTCGCGGCGTGAAAGTCCATCGTCCATCGCCCCTCCTCTCGAGAACACGCGTGCCGAGTCTGAATCACCCGGTGTGCGGGCGCAAGTACCGCGTCGCGGCCATCCCGCACGCCCTGCATCCGCCCGTCGTTTCGACGAGGCGGCGCGCGACTGCGACGCCTTGCGGATCTGGCGGATAATGTCCGCGTACCGAAACAGGTCCCTTCCCCGAGGAGGCGCTCAGTTGACCGATCAGGTGGCGGCGATGCTTCGCGGGCAGATCGCCGACGTCGTGGTCGGATCGATCTTCGTCTTCGTCGGCCTGGCGACCTGCTCGATTGCGGCGTTCCGGCGCGGACGCGGCGTCCGCACGTTCGTCTGGCTGGGCATCTGGAGCGCGATGTACGGCGCCGTGCTGCTGGATCGATCGCCGGCCGTGATGGCGGCCTTGCCGCGCTGGATTCAGATCGCCACCCCGTACGCGAACACTGCCATCAACTATCTGCTGGTCGTCGCCGGCCTGCTCTCCTTTCTCGAATTGACGCTGGGCGGACTCCGCCGGCTCCTTCAGGCGGCAGCAGTCCTCGGCGTCGTCATTGCCGCCTGCGGCATCTTCGCCGACATCGTCTCTGAAGTCGAGTAGCTGGTGGCTGCTGTACAACAACCTGCTCGCCACCGGCATGCTCCTGGTGCTGGTGGTCGTCGTCGTGGTGCCCCGGCTGTCCGACCGGTACCTCGCGCTCCGGAATCGCGGCGTCCTCGCGGGCGGCACGCTCGTCTTCGCCGTCGAGGCACTGTTCGTCAACGTGGCGCGCCCGTTCGGCGTCCGCACGCCGCCAATCCTCGACCATCTCGGTTTCGCCGCGCTGCTGTTCTCGTTCGGCTACGTCGCGCTGCAGCTCGCCTTCACGAACGAGCGCCGCCTGCTCGCCATCGAGAACGAGCTGGAGATCGCCCGCAAGATGCAGCTGCAGATTCTGCCCGCCGGCGCCCCCCAGGTCGGGCAGCTGCGGATGAGCGCCGCGTATCAGCCCATGACCGCCGTGGCGGGTGATTTCTACGACTTCGTTGCAATCGACGAGATGCGGGTCGGCATTCTCGTGGCCGACGTGGCGGGGCACGGCGTGTCGGCGGCGCTGATCGCGTCGATGATCAAGGTCGCGATGCAGTCCGTCGTGTCCGTCGCGGGCGATCCGGGGGCGGTGCTGGGCGGGTTGAACCGTATCCTGTCGGGCCAGCTGCGCGGCCAGCTCGTCTCGGCGGCCTACCTGTGGCTCGACACCGAGAACCGGACGGCGCGGTATTCAGCAGCCGGGCATCCGCCGCTGCTGCGGTGGAGCCGGGCGCACCTCGAGGGGATCGAGAGCAACGGCCTGCTGTTCGGCATGCTCGACGAGTGCGAGTATCCCGTGCGCACGATGGAGATCGAGCCAGGCCAGCGGTTCCTGCTCTACACCGACGGCGTCACCGAATCCGAGAACGGCCGCGGCGAGTTCTTCGGCGATGCCAGGCTGGAGGAGGTCGTGCGCGGGAACCAGGGGCGTTCGCCTTCGGAGTGCTCGGACGCGATCCTCGACGCAATCCGCCGCTGGCGTCCGCCCTCCGTACCCCAGCAGGACGACATCACGCTCGTCGTCGTCGCCAAGCCCAGGGGCGTTCGCCGTCGGCGTGCTCGGACGCGATCCTCGACGCCATCCGCCGCTGGCGTCCGCCCTCCGTACTCAGCAGGACGACATCACGCTCGTCGTCGTCGACGTGGAGTGAGCAGCAGTCGCTCCGCGCACACCTTACGGCGAGTCGTTCAGCCCACGGCCATCCTGGCCTCGCGGAAGAATTCCTCCGGCATCGGCCGGCGTAGCCGCCACGTGATTGCGATCGGGCGACTTCCTTCGTGAGACACATAGTCCGCCGCTCCGAGACACGTATAGGCCGCCACCCTGCCAGCCTCGTGCTTTCGCTGTCGGACGAACAGCAGAACATGACTGCCGCGAGCCTGATGGTGCAGATATCGCTGTCCTGTGGGCGACTGAATCGACGTAGTCGACTGCGATTCCCAGTGGAATAGCTCTGGTGAAATTGCGTAGTCGCGGTACATCGTGCTGGGAGAATAGTGGCCCTCTGCCTTCTCGAGCGTCACGAAGAACAGATCACTATTCGTGAACTTGTCGAAGTCGACACCCTGGCGAAGGCGATTCGAATTCTCGAATGTCATCCGGCCGAATGCGGCCATTATTTCACTGAGTGACGCTTTCGAATGCACCGCGAGTGGGATGTGCTGCTGCCAGCCAACATGATCATCAAGTCGCTCTGAGAGGCTTCCTGCCTGATCGTCGAGCACGTCGAAGAGTTCGGCCAGTTCGGCAGCCAGTGCCGGATGCTGGTGGAGCTTTTCCATTGACTCGGCAAGGGATCCGATCGTCCGGTCCGTGCCCCACAGATCGAAATGTAGTCCCATCAGGGTACGACCAACAGCGGTATCAGGATCCAAGTCCCCCTTGGACAACTGCCCGGTCGCTGCGCGACGGTACAGCGCAAGACGGAGGGGATCGTCGACGTGCAGCAGGCGCGGAATTGCACGCGACAGCCGAGCCTCTTCCGGTCCCTGCGGAGGCGTCGACAGGCCGACCTCGCGCCGCAATCGAGACCAGGTCCAACCATTCGACTTATACAAGTCCCCGACTTCCAGCGCCGCGTTGCGAAGGAACTCGTTCAGGCTCACGCTGTCAGGCTCTCGGCCCTCACTTCGGCGAGCCTCCGCCATCGATCGGAGTTCGGCTACTAGCCCAACGAAGCTCGAGCCTAAGCTGTTCCTGACATTTTGAAGGACGATATCCGTCGCAACTCGATCCAGTTGAATGACGCAACCGGCTGGGAGGCGGGGAAAGCCTTCCATCACCTGGTTCACCAATTCGGCTCGGTGGCCGCCGAGCAACGCGCGAAAGCGTAAGTCGAAGCGGAAGCGCCGATTGGCACCACCAATGAAGTCAAGTCCGGTGAGGCACGGTTTGTTCTCCGCTCGCCGCAACCCTCGGCCCAACTGCTGTAGGAAGACGAGGGCGCTCTCGGTAGGTCGCAGGAAGAGAACAGTGTCGATCTCGGGAACATCCACTCCTTCATTGAAGAGATCCACACAGCAGACCACGCAAATCTTGCCGTCTCGCAGATCGCGAAGCGCGGCATCACGCTGGTCTCGCGGCGTCTCCGCCGACACCGCCACGGCCCGAAGCCCACGCCGGGAGAACTCGCCGGCCATGAAGCGTGCGTGCGCGACGCTGACGCAGAAGGCCAACGCCCTCATCGCCAGCGGATTCGCGATCTTGTCTTGGATGGCCTGGACGATGAAGGACATCGAGCTTGGTCTCCCGTGTACAGGTTCTCAAGCGCTACAGTGTCATACCCACGCCGCGACCACTGTACGCGCGACAGATCTGTATTGTCGTGGAGACCAAAGTACTGGAATGGACAGAGAATGCCCCGTTCCAGCGCATCCCACAGTCGCAACTCGACGGCGATTCGGCCGTCAAACCAGTCGACGACACTCTCACCATCGGTTCGCTCTGGAGTCGCTGTAAGCCCCAGCAGAATTCGTGGTCGAAGGTGGTTCAGTAGTCGCCGATAGGTCGCCGCTGCCGCGTGATGGAACTCGTCGACCACAACAATGTCGAAGGCGTCCGGCTGAATATCCGCGAGATCGACGTGCGCAAGAGACTGGACGGAAGCGAAGACATGTCGCCACTCGTCCGGTCGGTGGCCGTCGACAAATAGTTCACCGAACGCCCCATCACGCAGTACCGCGCGATACGCTCCGAGGCTCTGTGCAAGAATCTCCTTCCGGTGAGCGATAAACAACAGGCTTGGATCCTGCTGTCGTTCTCGCAGCCTGCGGTAGTCGAAGGCCGCGACCAGCGTCTTCCCCGTTCCCGTTGCAGCCACCACGAGGTTTCGGGTACCTATGGTGTCGCTCACGCTCTGCCTCCAGACGTTGGAGCATTTCGCGCTGGTACGACCACGGCTGCAGGTCGATATGAAGAACGAACGAGCTCGTCGTCGGCTGGGGATGACTAGCGAGATCGAATCGCTTCGCGTCCCGTGCTGTGTCGTACGATTCGTAGTCGGGATCAGCCCAGTAGCTGTCGAATGCCGCCTTGAACTTTTCGATCAGGTCGGGCGTCGAAGCTTCCGCCAGACGAACGTTCCATTCCACTCCGTCCAGCATCGCGCTGTGCGTGAGATTGGACGATCCAATGAAGGCCGTGGAATAGCCGGACGATCGTTCGAACAACCATGCCTTCGCGTGCAACCTCGTGGTCTTTGTGTCGTACGAAACCTTCACCTCTGCTCCGATCGACGTCAGCCAGTCGAGCGCCCGGCGTTCGGTCGAACCGGTGTAGACCGTTGTAATGACGCGCAGTGGTCGTCCCAACTGCCTGTGCGCTTCGAGTGCTGGACGAACGAACCTGAGACCGTTCCAGCGGACAAACGCACAAAGGAGGTCGATTCGATCGGCGGAGTAAATTTCGCGCTCGATGGCCAGCCCGACAGAAGGCTCGCCACGGGCATTAACGAGCAGGTCCGGCGAGGACAACGGAACCAGAGGCGACGCATGGCTGCGCCAAAAGCGGCACCACGTGCGAGGTTCTTGACTTCACGCAAGACCTTGAGGGGCACCGCAAGCGCATCACCCTCGTCAACCGACTCGCGCACAGGCCCGGCACGCAGCCAGGCGATCAGTGCGTTACACAGTTCGGTCTGCCGCGCGAGGCGTTCCTCGTCCGGAATCCCGCGCAGTGCGCGCTCGATGATTCGATGAAGGTAGTCCGCGAGCGCGCGATGGGAGTCTTCGGCGTCCGGGTTCTCAACGGTGACCTGATTCGGCTGCAGGGCGGCGAGAAGTCGCCTAAGCTCTTCTGTGACGAGCTGCTCGTAGAGGCCGGGAACAGGTAGATTGGACACGGGTCGGCGGCCAGTCTACTACGACTGCAGCGACACGCCCATCCAGCGGCCCAAACCGCCAGAGGAAGTTCGCTCTGAAGGCCCTCTTCCCCTACCCCGCCGTCTTGAACACGAACAGATTGGCGCCGACCACATAGGAGGGGTCGCAGACGGTCATGTGGCCGAGCGTGTCCGGCGGGACGACGGTGCCTTCTTTCGTCCAGGTGGAGCCGCTGTCGGCCGAGACGTAGCTCTCGATGCCGTTGGAGCAGACGTAGAGGCGCACGCGGCCGTCGGTGGTGGGGGCCACTTCGGGAACGCCGCCGTAGTCGACGGAGTTGTACTGCGTGAACGTCAGCCCGTCCATCGACCGCGCCAGGATGGTGCTCTGGCCGTTGGATCCGGCGAGCAGCCAGGTGCCGTCGGCGAGCTGCACCATGGACGGATCGGTATACGTCGCGCTGAAGCTCATCGCCTCCGACACGGTCTGGAACGAGAGCCCGTCGGACGACTCCGCGATGCAGTAGGCGCGATCGCCCCCGGCGACCTGGTTGTGCAGGTACAGCAGCCGGATCTTCCCGTTCACGAGCGTGGCGTCGGGATCGGCGACGCCGGTGGGCGCCGAGACGCCGTCGATGCTGATGGCGCTGACCGGTGTCAGCGTCGAGCCGCTCAGGCGGCCCAGCCAGACGCCGCCGCCCGAGCCGTTGACGTAGTAGATCCCGATGCTGCCGTCGGCCATCCGGACGCCGTCGGGCACGGAGGCGTGGTCGAGCAGCTGGCGCGGGTTGGTGATGCTCTTGCCGTCGGACGTGTCGGCCGCGGCCACCTGGTGGTAGTACGGTCCGCTCGGATCGGTCACCGGCCCGCCCGTCGAAGACCCCGAGACCTGACAGCCGGCCACCGTACTCGTCCCGCCCGTCGACGGAGCTGTCGGCGTCGGCGACGCCGGGCTGCTGTTGCCGCTCTTCCCGCCGCACGCCGTGAACACCGCCGCCGCAATCCCGGCCGCCACCACTGCCACGTTCACCCGCCTGCGCACTGAACCCTCCGTCCCTCTGTTCGCCCGCGCTCCCGCCAGCACCTTGCGCTAAGCTCTTCCATATCTGGTGCGCCTCATTATGAACGGCAGCGCCAGAGTGTCAAGCAACCGGCCGCGCGGCGGAGACCACTCGCGCCGCCGCCGGTTCGACAGGAGAAGGGTGGCGGGTTCGGGTCGAGCTGAAGCTCGACCCCTACGAAGATCCAGATCCCTGCAAAGGTCCAGACTCCTGCGAAGATCCAGGCTCCGGCGCGTCCGCCGAAGCTTGAGCGGAGTCAGAAGCTCGACCTCTCTGACCGATCCGGACGAAGGCCGGGAGGAACGCGCAAACGGGGGATGACGACATGCGCAAACGATCTGCACTCCGGTCGACGGCCCGATGGCTCGCATTCGCTGCCGGCATCGCTGCCGGCGGCTATGCCGCGTGGGCCGGCGTCGCCTGGCGCCGCTACGGCCATCCGGCACTTCCGGCGCACCCGGATGAACAGGACGAGCTGCTCGATCGCTTCATGCCGGCGTACGACATCGTCGAACGCCACCACATCCACGTCCACGCGCCGTCGGAGATGACGTTCCGGGCCGCGCAGGAGATCGACCTGTTCCACCCGCCAATCGCCCGGGCGATCTTCAGGATGCGGGAGTTGCTCCTGGGTGCGGTGCCCGACGATGGTTCGCGCCCGGAAGGCCTGCTCGCGGCGATGCAGTCGATCGGGTGGCGCATCCTCGCCGATGTTCCCGGACACGAGGTCGTCGTCGGCGCGGTCACGAAGCCCTGGGAACCGAATCCGGTCTTTCACGGGGTCGCACCGGAGGCGTTCGCCGATTTCCGCGAACCCGGCTACGTGAAGATCGCCTGGACGCTGCGCGCCGATCCGGACGAGGCCGGCGGCTCGATCTTCCGCACGGAGACGCGCGCCGCCGCCACCGACATCGACGCCGCCATGAAGTTCAGGCGGTACTGGGCGTTGCTGTCGCCAGGCATCGTCCTGATCCGGTACGCCATGCTCAATCCATTGAAGAAGGAAGCGGAACGCCGGGCAGGGGCAGTCACCGGCCAGAGCTGAAGCCGCGTCGCTGAGAGGCGCGCGCCTCCGACTGCCGCGCGCGTCGGGAGGACGCGCCGCTCACTCCTTGCCGCCGGCATCCCGTGCGGTGCCGCGGCCGGCGTCGTTGCGTTCGAGCTCCGCCAGCCGCCGTTCGGCCTTCACCTTCAGCGCGGCGGCCTCGCTGGCGATCGACGCCTCGCCGGCGCGCTCCACGCGCGGCACGCGGCGGTCGAGCGCCGCGATCAGCTCGCGGAGCTCGCGCATGAGCAGGTCGCGATTCACCACCACCGACGGACCTCCGGACGCTCCGGCTGCCGCCGCGAGACGTTCCACATCTCGCCGCAGGCGGTGCAGCGCCAGTAGCTGTCGACGTCGGGATGCTTCGTGGTGGTGACGATCGCCGGCGACGCGCACGCCGGACACCGTTCGGGTGCCGCAATCTGATCGGCCGGGAAGACGGGGTCGCTCATAAGCCCTCCGGACAGGTGCTTTGGTGAGGGCCGGAGGCCGGAATGGCCACTGAACTCAGGAAAGCTTGTCGTTACCGTGAGTATACGTCCAGATGTGGCGGACCGCCGGAAATCGCGCAAATACGCGGCTTCCGGGGATCGTGTATAGTTGAAGTCGATTCTGTAAGACCGCACTGAGCCCGCCAGCGTTCGAGCAGTGCCCCGCTTCTGACGGGTGCGCGCCGACAGGCCCACTTCGGCCACTGATCGGAGCGCACATGCAGCGTCCCTCGACTTCCCGTCTACCGCGGCGGATTCCCTCTCAAACACCATCGCTCCTGCCCGGAAACGGCCTCACGGGCTTCAGGCGCGCGAAGGGCCACTGTGGCTGGGACGCGCTGGAACGGGAACGGTTTCGTGGCCTCATCGCGTCACCCGCAACCCGCAACCGGGCCCAGGGAGGGTCGAAATCATGTTGAACCAGATCTCCCGCACGTCGCTCATCACCAGCGTCTGGCTGGCCTCGCTGGCCGTCATCGTCGCTTCGAGCATGGCCCTGGGCGCCGCCGTGTCGACGGTCGTGGCGCTGCTGGTCCTCGGCTTGACGCCGTTGCTGGTCATGCTGCTGCTCGGGGCGAGCGCGGCGCAGCCGACGGTGGCCGAGATTCTCCATTCGGTCAACGGCAAGGACGGCCGCTGACCTCGTTCCCGCGTGCGTGGTGCCGCGGCCTTCGGACCCGCGCGGCCCGCGCCGCCGTTCCGGTTCAGGAGCGGCGACATCCTGGAGGTATTCAGTGATTCATCGCCCGCAGGGGATGGGCAAGTTCGAGTTCGTCGTCCTGGCGAACCTTCGCGTGGCGCAGCTGTTGCGCGGCTGCACGCCGAAAGTGGAAGTCGAAGGGCCTCACAAGGCCACGGTTATCGCACAGATGGAAGTGGCCGCCGGAATGATCACGCAGTCCAACACGCCGATTGTCATCAGCCACGAACCCGCCGCGACCGCCTGAACCCGACCATCTGACGGGTCCTCCCGCACACTCTGCCGGCCTTTCGGCTTGCTCGCCGAAGGTCGCCGGGAATGTGGATAATGGGACCCGTCATGAGCAGGCACAACGACCCACCACATCCCGATCCCATCCGCCGCCGGCTGCTGACGCTCGCCGCAGGCGGCGCGCTGGCCGCGCCGTTCTTCAGCGCCCGCGCACTGGCGCAGACGATGGCTGGCGACCGCTGGCGGGGCGCCCTCATCATCAATGCCCTCGGCGACCTCGAGAACCCGAACCTGACGGTCGACTCGAGCCAGGCCGTCGCCCCGACCGAAGAGCAGCAGATCGACGCGCGCGCCATCCGCGATGCTCACGCGTCCGGGCTCACCGCGATCAACGTCACGCTCGGCTACGTCGCCGGCGACATGGATCCGTACCAGTACCACGATCCAGCAGATCGGCGTCTGGGATCGGATCGTCCGGACGCACCCGAAGGACCTGCTGAAGGTCGAGACCGCCGCGGACATCCTGCGCGCGAAGCGTGAAGGGCGGATTGGCATCATCTTCGGCTTCCAGAACGCGGCGCAGGTCGGCGACAAGCTCGACCGGATCGACACGTTCGCCGATCTCGGCGTGCGCGTCATCCAGCTCACCTACAACCCGGCGAATCAGATCGGCGACGGATCGATGGCGCCCGGCAACCGCGGGTTGACGCCGTTCGGCCGCGAGGTCGTGGCGCGCCTCAACCGGAACCGCGTCATGGTCGACCTCTCGCACTCGGGCGAGCAGACCTGTCTCGATGCCGCCCGCGCGTCGACGCAGCCGATCTCGATCAACCACACCGGCTGCCGGGCGATCACCAACCTGCCCCGCAACAAGACCGACCAGGAGCTGCGGCTGGTCGCCGACAAGGGCGGATTCGTCGGCATCTATTTCATGCCGTTCCTCGCCGCCAGCGGCCACGCGCGCGCGACCGACGTCGTCGCGCACATCGAACACGCGTTGAAGGTGTGCGGGGAGGACCACGTCGGCATCGGTACCGACGGCACGGTGACGGCGATCGACGATCTGCAGGCGTACGCTTCAGCGCTGGCGAAGGAAGTCGCGGCCCGGAAGGCGGCGGGGATCGGCGCGAAGGGCGAGCGGGCCGACACCTATCCGTTCGTCGTCGATCTGCGCGGCGTCAACCAGTTCCGCGAGCTGGCCGACCGGCTCGCCGCCCGCGGCCACTCGACGGCCGTCATCGAGAAGATCCTCGGGCAGAACTTCCTCCGCTACGCCCGCGAGATCTGGCCGAGCTGACGGGCGGACTCGCTGTCGGGCACGGCGTGCAGCTTATCGGCTTCCATGTAGCCGAGACACAGATACTTCATCGCGATCGCCTTCACGCGCTCCGGTCTCAACGCGGCCAGTCGCCGCTCGAGGAATCGCCGCTCGGGCGCCTGTTCGGTCAGTTCCAGCGCCCGCGCGTAGGACGCGCGCGCCTCTTCAATCCTGCCGAGCCGCCGGCAGAGATCGGCGCGGGCGGCGTGCGCCAGGTGATAGTCCTGCAGATCGCCGCGCGCCAGGATCCGTCGACGAGCGCCAGACCCGCGTCCGGCCCGTCGCGCATCGCCACCGCCACCGCCCGGTTCAGCTCGACGACCGGCGACGGCTCCGCCTGCAGCAGCAGATCGTACAGGCCGACGATCTGCGCCCAGTCGGTCGCTTCGGCCGAGGTCGCGCCCGGCGTGGACGGCGGCAATCGCCGCCTGCAGCACGTACGGACCGACTCGCCGCGACGCCGTCGCCCGTTCGACGAGCGTCGATCCCTTCGGCGATCTGCTCGCGATTCCAGAGCGACCGATCCTGGTCCTCGAGCAGCACGATGTCACCGGAGGCCGACGTGCGGGCGGCGCGGCGCGAGTCGTGCAGCAGCATCAGCGCGAGCAGGCCCATCGCTTCCGGCTCGGGCAGCAGCTCGACCAGCAGCCGGCCCAGCCGGATCGCTTCGCCGGACAGGTCGTGCCGCGTCAGCTGCGTCGCCCGACGAGGCGGCATAGCCCTCGTTGAACACCAGGTAGATCGACGCGCAGCACCGCGTCGAGCCGCGCGGGCAGCTCGGCGCGCTCCGGCACCTCGTAGGGAATGCGCGCCTCGCGGATCTTCGCCTTCGCGCGCACGATGCGCTGCGCCAGCGTCGGCGCCGGCGTCAGGAAGGCGCGGGCGATCTCCTCGGTCGTCAGACCGCAGACCTCGCGCAGCGTCAGCGCCACCTGCGCGTCCGGCGACAGCGCCGGATGGCAGCAGGTGAAGATCAGCCGCAGCCGGTCGTCTTCGATGGCCTCCTCGTCGGCCCACGCCGCGCTGCCATCGACCGCGACGTCGGCCCGCTCGGCCCTCCCCGTCGAGCGCTTCGAAGCGCGCGCATCCGGCGCAGGTCGGTCGATCGCCTTGAAGCGTCCGGCCGACACGAGCCAGGCGCGCGGGTTCGCCGGCACGCCCTCGCGCGGCCACTGTTCGAGCGCCGCCCTGAAGGCGTCGTGCATCGCCTCCTCGGCGAGATCGAAGTCGCCGAGCAGGCGGATCAGTGTGGCGAGGACACGGCGGGAGTCGGAGAGGTAGACGGCGTTGATCGCCTGCTGCACGGAATCGGGTGCCGCCACGGCACCCGATTACAGCACCTTGCCCCGGCCGGGACAACCCGTCGGGCGGCCGGCACCACCGGCTGGCTCGAACGCTCCACCGGATCCGTCTTCACCTGCTGGTCGAACGGGACCGTCTTCGATCGACAGGCCGTGCATCCGGGACCGGGATATAGTCCTGAAGGCCGCTTCCGTGCTCCGGTGTCGATCCAGCCGGGTGCCGTTCGACCAGGGATCAGAAGGAGGATGCGACCATGATGCGCAATCGACTGCTGTGGGTCGTCCAGGGGCTGCTGGCTGTGCTGTTTCTCTTCACGGGCGGGGTGAAGCTGGCGCTGCCGGCGGCCGCGCTCCAGTCGCCGGTTCCCCTGCCCGTGCTCTTCGTGCGGTTCATCGGCGTGTGCGAAATCCTCGGTGCGATCGGCCTGATCCTGCCAGGGTTGCTGCGGATCCACCCGGAGCTGACCCCTCTGGCGGCAGCCGGGCTGTTCATCATCATGTGCGGCGCCACGGCGGTCACGGCGGTCGGCATGAGCCTCGTGATGGCGATCTTCCCGTTCGTGGTCCTGCTGCTGGTCGGGTCGATTGCCTGGGGCCGGTGGCGGGTCGCGCCGATCGCCTCGCGGTGAAGCACCCGCGACCGGGCCGCCGGACGGTGCTGGAGGAGCGGACTCGCACCTCCATGCACTTCCATGTCACTGGTCTCGACGTCCCGGGCCGCAAGAACCATGACGCAGCCACTTTGTCGTGTAGTCTCGGAACCTTACGGCGTTCAGACTCAGCAGTAGTACGCGGCCTGGGGGCGGCCTCTGGACATCTTGACCGGCAGGAAATTCCCCTGTCGATCCGGACGCCGCCCGTTCGACAAGCCAGCAGAGAGCCGGTCCGGTGGCTGCCCAGGCGGGGCGGAGTTCGGGGCGGAACCCCGACCGATGAAAGGAGACGGGCGATGCGAGTGATGGTCTGCGTGAAGGCGTCGAAGGAGTCCGAGGCGGGCGTGCTGCCCGATACGAAGATCCTATCGGCGATGACGGCGTTCAACGAAAAGCTGGTCAACGCGGGCGTGATGCTGGCCGGCGACGGCCTGAAGCCGACCTCGGCCGCGAAGCGCGTGAAGTTCCGGGATGGTAACGTGACCGTGATCGACGGCCCGTTCGCCGAGACGAAGGAGCTGATCGCGGGCTTCTGGATCTGGAACGTGGCGTCGGTGGACGAAGCGATCGCGTGGCTGAAGCAGAGTCCGTTCGATGGCGGCGCCGAGGTCGACATCCGGCCGTTCTACGAGGCCGACGACCTGGGCGAGAATCTCACGCCGGAACTCCGCGAAAAGGGCGACCGGCTCCGCGAGCAGGCCGGGCGACTGGCGAAATCGTAGGTGCCGGGCGCGGCAACCGTCAACGAGAGAAGAGAGCGATCGATGAACAGGATCACCCCCCACCTGTGGTTCGAGAAGGACGCCGGGAAGGCGGCCGCGTTCTACGTGTCCGTCTTCCCCGACTCGCGCATCACGCACGCCAGCGAGCTGCACGACACGCCGTCGGGCGACGTCGATCTCGTCTCGTTCGACCTCGCAGGCCTGGGATTCATGGCCATCGGCGCCGGCCCGCTGTTCACATTCAATCCGTCCGTCTCCTTCCTCGTCGCCTGCCGGTCGACCGACGAGGTCGACCGGCTGTGGGCGAAGCTGTCCGACGGCGGCACCCCGCGGATGGCGCTCGGCTCCTATCCGTTCAGCGAGCGCTACGGCTGGACGGAAGACCGGTACGGCCTGTCGTGGCAGATCATGTTCGCCGGCGACCGGCCGATCCGGCAGACCATTACGCCGACGCTGATGTTCACCGACCGCGTCTGCGGCCAGGCGGAAGAGGCGCTGACCTTCTACCAGTCGGTCTTTCCCAACTCGGGCATCGACCACGTGGTCCGCTACGAGAGCGGTGACGCACCGGATCGGGCCGGCACGGTCCGGCATGCGGGGTTCACGCTCGACGGTCAGGAATTCGCGGCGATGGACAGCGCCCGGGTGCACGACGCGCCGTTCAGTGAAGCGATCTCGTTGGTCGTCCACTGCGACACCCAGAAGGACATCGACGACTGCTGGGGCAGGCTCTCGGCCGTCCCCCAGGCCGAACAGTGCGGCTGGCTGAAGGACCGGTACGGACTCTCGTGGCAGATCGTCCCGACGATCATGGGCGAGATGATGCGTGAGGGGACGAAGGATCAGATCGGGCGAGTCACGCAGGCCTTCCTGAAGATGAAGAAGTTCGACATCGCGACGTTGCAGGCGGCGTACGAGAAGGCATGACCGGCCTGCCCGACTCCCTCCAGTCCGGCGACCAGTGGAAGAGCGCAGTCTAGCACCTTCCCCGCAGACCACGGCCGGCGTGCGAGAATATTCGGACCGGAGGAGCCACGATGCCGCGACGTTACTGGTTGATGAAATGTGAGCCGGCCGCCTACACGATCGACGATCTGAAGCGCGACGGCACGACGAGCTGGGAAGGCGTGCGGAACTACCAGGCGCGCAACTTCATGCGCGACGACATGCAGCTGGGCGACGGCGTGCTGTTCTACGCGTCGAACGCCGAGCCGTCGGGCGTCGTCGGGCTGGCGAAGATCGTCCGGACCGGCTATCCCGACTCCTACGCCTGGAGGAAGGGGCACAAGTACTTCGACGCGAAGACGGACAAGGACAACCCGACCTGGTACATGGTCGATCTCGGGTTCGTCGAACGGTTCGCCGACACCGTGCCGCTGGAGACGCTGAAGAAGACGAAGGGGCTCGAGCAGATGATGGTCAACCGGAAGGGCAGCCGGCTCTCGGTTCAGCCGGCCACCAAATCCGAATACGACATCGTCGCGCGGCTCGGGCGGGAGACCGGAAAGAAGAAGCGGTAGTTACTCGCCGGCCAGCGCCTCGGTCGGCGGGAGCCGGGCCGCGCGGGCGGCCGGCACGAAGCAGGCGGCCAGCGCGACGGCGCTCATGACGATCGCCGTGACCGCAAGGATCGCCGCGGGAATGGCCGGGATGTCGAGGAGCACGCTCTGCATGGCGCGGCTCTCGGCCCACGCGCCTGCCCAGCCGAGCAGCAATCCCACCAGCAACAGCCGAAGACCCGCCGCGAGGAATTGCCGGGCGATCTGGCCCGGCTGCGCCCCGAGCGCCATGCGGACGGCGATCTCGCGCCGGCGGCGCGCCACGGCAAAGCTCAGGACGCCGTAGGTGCCGATCGCGGCGAGCAGCAGCGCCACGAGCGCGAACACGCCGGCCAGCAGGGCGGGCGACCGGCGCACCTCCAGGCTGTCGGCGATGCGGCCGTCCATCGACTGCACGTCATCGACCGGCAGGTCGGCATCGATCCGCCGGACCACGCCACGCACCGTCGACGCCAGCGCCTCGGGCTGCTGGCTCGTGCGGACCACGACGAACAGGCTGGAACTCGCGTCGTAGTGGAACGGGAAATAGATGGCGCCGGTCGTGGAGGTGTCCGTCAGATCCCTCTGTCTGACGGCGCCGACCACGCCCACGACGGTGAACGCCTCATCCGGCTGGCGATCCTGCGGCGGACCGTCGAAGACACGCTGACCGATCGCCTTGCCGTCGGGCCAGTAGTGACGTGCGAAGTTCTCGTCGACCACACAGACCCGCCTGCCGGCATCCGAGCTCGCCAGGAAGCGCCCTGCCTTCAGCGGAATCCCCATACCGGCGAAGTAGTCGCCCGTCACGCCGTATCGGTTGTGCAGCAGCGGCGACACGCCGGGCTTCCGCGTGTAGCCGACGACGGTCATTGCATTGTCCTCGCTGCGGCCGGTCACCGGCACCTGCGTGACGACGCCCGCGGCGCGCACGCCAGGCTCATGCGCGAGCGCCTCGACGACGCGGTCGGCAAGAGCCGCGCGGGCGGCCTTGTTCGGATAACTCTGTTCCGGCAGCGACACCCGTCCGGTCAGCACGTGGTCGGCGCGAAACCCGGGCGACACGCTCATCGTCCGCTCGAGGCGGACGCCGAGCAGACCGGCGCCGATCAGCAGCACGAAGGCCAGCGCGATCTGCGCCACGACGAAGCTGTCGCGGAGGCGCTGAACGCCCCGGCTCGACGTGACACTTCGCGACTCCGACTGCAGGGACTGCGCCCGCCCGTCGCGCAGGCCGAACCGCGCGATCGGCAGGCCGACGACGAACCCGACGCCGAGGGCGCCCAGCAGCTCGACGAGGGCGACGCGTCCGGTCAGGCCGATGTGAGCCCCGAGCGGCAGCTGGTTCACGCCGAACAGGTCGAGCAGGCGGATGCCGACGCCGCCGACGACGAGCCCGGCCAGGCCGCCGGCCAGCGCGACGACAATCGTCTCGACCATGAGGTGGCGGACGATGTCGCCGCGGCCGGCGCCGAGCGAGCGGCGGATGCCGAGCTCGTGCGACCGGCCGCTGACGCGGATGAGCAGCAGGTTCACGAGATTGACGGCGCCGATGAGCAGCAGGAAGAGGGCGCCGGCCTGGAGGAGCAGCAGCGTCGGCCGGACCGAGGCCACATGGTCGGCCTGCAGGGAGAGCACGCTCACGCTGAAGCCGGCGTCCTCGATCTGCTTCGCCCAGGGGAACTCCGCGGCATGCGCGAGGTAGTGCGCCTCGATCTGCGCCTGGGCCTGCGCGATGGTCGCGCCGTCGCGCAGACGCGCGACTACGTTGGTGCCGCTGACGTACCGGTTGTTGACGCCGCGCTCCTGGGCGGTCGAGGACAGCGGCAGATAGATCTGCGCGCGCGACGACAGGAAATGGAACCCGGACGGGAGGATGCCGACAATGCGGTGCGGGCGGCCGTTGATGCGAAGCGTGCGCCCGATCACATCGGGATCGGCGCCGAAATGCGTCCGCCAGTAGCCGCTGGTGAGGATCGCGACGCCGTCGGTCTGCGGCGTCATCTCGGCGCCGGTGAACGCGCGCCCTGTCGCGGGACCGGCGCCGAGCGTGGCGAAGAACTCCGGAGTGACGCGCAGGACGCGTTCGCGCTCGGTCGATCCGGTGGCACCGACGATGGCCGCGCGATCGCGCCAGGCCGAGATGGAGGCGAACGCGGGAATGCGGCCGCGCCACTCGTAATAGCTCGTCAACGATGCGCCGTCGTGGACGACGCCGGCCCGCGGAAAGCTGTTGACGATGGTGACGAGGCGGTCGGCGCGTGGAAACGGCAGCGGCCGCACGAGCACGGCATCCACGACCGCGAAGATGGTGAGGTTCGCGCCGAGACAGAGCGCCAGCGTCGCCACGGCGACCGCCACGAAGCCGGGCGTCCGCCGCAGGCTCCTGACGGCGTGCCGCAGATCGCGCCAGACCGGTTCGACGATCGGCACTTCCCGCAGGTCGCGGCACTCTTCCTTCGCGCGGTCGAGACTGCCGATCGCGAGGCGGGCGCGCCGGCGCGCCTCCTCGTGCGGGACACCGGCCCTGACGCGTTCGGCGATCTCCTGCTCGAGGTGGAACTGCAGATCGGCGTCGAGCTGGGCGTCCCAGCGGTCGCGCCGGAACCAGGAGGCGAGCCGCGTACGAAGCGCGTGGTACCAGCCCATGGGCGAGCGCCTCACGTGGTGCGGATGACGAGGTTGATGGCCGCCGACAGCCGGTTCCAGCTCTCGAGCTCCCGCTCGAGGTGGGCGCGGCCGGCGCGCGTGAGCCGGTAGAACTTCACCTGGCGCCCCGAGTCGGTCGCGCCGGGCTTCGCCGCGATCCAGCCCCGGCGTTCGAGGCGGTAGAGTGCGGGATAGAGCGAGCCCTGCGGCACCTGCAGGACCTGCCCCGATATCTGCTCGATGCGCTTGCCGATGGCCCAGCCGTGGCGCGGCTCGAGATCGAGCGTCTTGAGGATCAGGAAGTCCAGGGTCCCCTGGACCAGGTCGGTCGGTTTGCCCATGTCACAACCTTTGACGGTCTACAATAGTGAACGCAATTGTAGATTGTCAAGGTAGTGATGGGCATCGGTCAGATCCGGCCGTCCGGCTCGGACCCTGGCGGGGAATCGTCGTCGGCGTCTTCCAGCCCGCGGGCGACGTAGAAACAGCCCCAGGCGAAGAGGACCGAGACGACGACGATGATCGTCGCCTGCGTGTCGGGACGCTTCAGGTCGTCGAGGCCGTCCGACAGCACGACACCGGTGCCGCCGAACAGGATCCCCATCTGCCGCTTCTCCATCTTGGAATAGCCGGGCATCAGCTCATCCATGGTGGGTTCGGCGGACCGGGTTTCGGCCCAGTACAGCAGGCCGGCGCCGGCAATGCCGGCGAGCAGCACGAGGACGCCGATCACCCGAAGACGGGCGTACGAACGGCGGGCCGGTTCGGGCCCGGCGGGAAGACCAACAGCCACGGTGACAGCGCCGGAATCCGGCGCTCCCCCTTCGCGGCGCCGCGTGACGCGCCGCCGCTCTCTTCCAGTGAATACGCCACCCCGGGTCGGAGTACTTCAGGGGGGCCCGTCGCGGAACCGGCCTCAGGACGCCGCCGGACGCGCATGGGCCGCTGCCCACTGGATGGCCTGGTCGGCCACCTCGCGCCAGCCCGGCGTCGCGATGAGGAAGTGCGTGCGGTCGGGAAACAGCCTGTAGTCGGTCACCGCCCTCGACCGGCGCTGCTTCCGGCAGGTCGCCTCGACCATCGACCGGCGTGACGAGCCGGTCCTGCCCCGCAGCCATCAGCAGCAGCGGCGCGCGGTGGTCGTTCCCGAAGTCGATCCGGTTGCCGATGGAGAGGCCGGCCTGGAAGAAGAGGCGTCCGGGCGTCGGCACGACGTACCGCTCCCAGGCCTCGCGCTGTTCGGTGGGCGTCGACAGGTGCATGCAGTTCCGCGCGAACTGCGGCAGCGTCATCGTGACGGGGCGGCTCCAGCTCCGCCACGTCGCGAGCATCGGCACGACGCTGCGCACCGTCGCCGGCGCCGGAAAGACTCCGGCACAGGGCGCGGGCACGATCGCGACACCGGCGGCACCAAGGCCCCGGTCGAGGAGCATCTGCACGACGAGGCCGCCGAAGGAGTGGCCGATCAGGATGGGCGGTTCGGTGAGCGCGCGGACCAGTCGTTCGTAGTGATCGACGATTCGGCCGATGGTCAGGCGGCCGAACTCCGGGTGCGGCGCGCGGCGCAGTTCGGCGATCGGTCGATCCTCGAACGGCCATCCGGGCGCCAGACAGGTATAGCCGAGGGTCTCGTAGTGGCGCAGGAAATGGTCCCAGCAGGCCGGCGTCACGCCGGCGCCGTGGATGAGCACGACGGTTCTGGACACGGGCGGCGTCCTCCGGACCGCGTTCGTTCGACTTATTCCCGCAACACCTGGTGCACGAAGGAGATGGCGATGGAGCCCTCGCCGACTGCCGCCGCCACACGCTTCATGTTACCGCCGCTGACGTCGCCAACGGCGAACACGCCCGGCAGGCTGGTTTCGAGGAGGAGCGGCCGTCGGGAGAGCGGCCACTTCGCGGCGGCGAGATCGTCGCGCTGTCAAGCTCGGCACCGGTCTTGATGAATCCCTTGTCATCGAGGGCGACGCAACCGTCCAGCCAGTGCGTGTTCGGCACGGCTCCGGCCATCACGAAGACGTGTGCGACGGCGCAGGTCTTCGTCTCGCCCGTCACGTTGTTGCGCCAGGTGACCCGTTCGAGATGATGGCCGCCGTCGAGGCCGACGATCTCCGTGTGGGTGCGGAGCGTGATTGCCGGATTCTCCTCGATCCGGCGGCTCAGGTATCGCGACATGCTGTCGGCCAGACCACGCCCGAACGGACGAGCATGTGGACGTGCTGCGCGCCCTGCGCGAGGAACACCGCGGCCTGGCCGGCCGAGTTGCCGCCCGCCGATCACCACGACTTCTTCGCCGGCGCACAGCCGCGACTCGATGGCCGTGGCGCCGTAGTAGATGCCGGTCCCCTCGAAACGCGCGATATTGGTCGACCGCCGGCTTCCGGTAGGTGGCGCCGGTCGCGATCACGACGGTCCGGGCCGGCAGATGCGATCCCGCCATCGAGCGCCGACACGTATGGCTGCCGCTTGCACGTCAGCCGGCTGGCATTGCCGGGCAATCAGGATCTGCGCGCCGAACTTCTGCGCCTGGTGTAGGCGCGCGTCGCCAGCTCCGCGCCCGACACGCCCATCGGAAAGCCGAGGTAGTTCTCGATCTTCGAGCTCGATCCCGCCTGCCCGCCCGGTGACTCCTGCTCCACGACGAGCACGTCGAGCCCTTCCGACGCGCCGTACACGGCCGCCGCCAGCCCGGACGGGCCCGGCGCCGACCACGACGACGTCGCGAAGATGCGTCTGATCGATCGCGTCGTTGAAACCGAGGCAGTCGGCCAGTTCCTGGTTACTCGGATTGCGCAGCACGCTCGTGCCGCGGCAGATCACGACCGGCACGTCAGCCGAGCCTCGACCTGAAAGCGATCGAGCAGTTCCTGCACGCCGGCATCGCGGTCGAGATCGACGAACGAGTACGGATGGCCGTTGCGCGCGAGGAATCCTGGAGACGCAGCGTGCTGGCCGAGTAGCGCCGACCCGAGCAGCACGACGTCGCCGACGTCCTGCTTGATCATCTCCAGCCGGCGGAAGATGAACGCCCGCATGAGGATGTCGCCCAGCTCCGCGTCGCGTCTGCACGAGGGCCAGCAGCCGATCGCGTTCGAGCTGGATCACTTCGGCGCCGCTCAGCGCGCGGATGTGCACGATCGAGGGGCGTCCGGACAACTGGTTGACGTCGCCGCTGAACTGGCCGGCCTGGTAGCGGACGACGAGCAGCTCGCCGTCGAGCGATGGACGGACGACATCGACATGGCCGCTGAGGACCACGAAGAAGTGCGTGACGGGCCGGCCCGCCTCGGCCAGGATCTTCACCGGCGGCGACACGCCACGCTGGCCGCGTGCGCGGCGACGCGTTCGATCTGGGCCGGGGTCAGAGCGGGGAAAAGCTGCTCGGGCGGCATCGACAGGGTGAGGGGAACGAGGCGGGTGACGTCAGCCATGGGAGCAGCATACCCGGTTGCCCGGCCGGCTGACATGCCCCGATCGGGGCGGGCCGTACGGGACACGTCCCTGACGCGACATGTCCTGCCGGCTCATGGCGTTGCGGGCGGCGACTGCGAAGCGGCGTGCGCGGCTGGCTGGCTGCTGTGCCGCAGATACCGCTCGAGGCCGGCCATGGCCTGGTAGGCTCCGGGCGCGGCTTTGATGTAATTGAACCGTGGCTCCACGATGTCTCCTCCGCGCGTCAGCTCGTGCGACCGGCGAACTCGCGCGTCTCGGTGTGGACCTTCACCTTCTCGCCCTGCTTGATGAACAGGGGGACCTTGATCTCCAGGCCGGTCTCGAGTGTCGCCGCCTTCGTCACGTTGCCACTGGCCGTGTCGCCGCGCGCGCCCGGCTCGGTGTAGGTCACCTCCAGCTCGACGATCGGCGGGAACTCGAGGCCGATCGGGTTGCCGTTGTACTTGTGGATCTGCAGCTCCTGATTGTCGGCCATCAGCAGCCGGTCGTCGCCGACGGTCTCCGACGACAGCACCAGGTCCTCGTAGGTCTCCTGATCCATGAAGTGATAGCCGGTGGCATCGCTGTACTGATAAATGGCATTGACCTTCACGAGATCGGGCTCGCTAAACTTCTCGCCGGCCTTGAACGTCCGGTCGAAGACGGCGCGCGTCAGCAGGTTGCGCATCTTGACGCGCACGAGCGTCTGCCCGCCCCGGGCCGTCGGCTTCGAGATCTCCACGTCGAGACAGTGGTACGGCGCTCCCTCGGTACTCGAAGAACATCTTCCGCTTGATGGCATTGGCTTCTATCAGGCTGGCCATGAGGTCCTCGTCTGCTCCTTCCGTATCAGTGGTGCAGAGCAGTGTATCGCAGGCCCCGCGCTGGTGGGCACCACGGGCCGACGCCCCGGGGAGGCTCCCGGGCCGCCCGGCGTGCTACAACAGAGGCATGAGGCACCTGCTCGCCTGCTGCGGCGCGGTCCTGCTGCTCGCGGCCTGCAACGCCGCACCCGCGGCGAAGGATTCCGCGCCCCGGTCGCCCGAACCGGTTCAGACAGCCGCGCCGGTGCAGGTGCCGACCGGCCACGACTGGACACGATTCGGCTGGGACGTCGGCCGGTCGAACGCCTCCACCGCCCCCACGGGCATTTCGGCGGGCAATGTCGCGTCGCTCCAGCGGCAGCAGGTACGCCTGGACGGAACGGTCGATGCGTCGCCGATCTACCTGAGCGGCGTCGAGGTCGGCGGTCACCGCCACGACGTCTTCTTCGTGACGACGACCTACGGAAAGACGATTGCGATCGATGCCGACACCGGATCGATCCTCTGGGAGTACACGCCGGCGGATTACGACTCGTGGGCCGGGTCGTACCGCATCACGACGGCCACGCCGGTCGCCGATCCCGATCGACGCTCGCTGTACGCCGCGTCGCCCGACGGTCACATCCAGAAGCTCGCCATCGCCGATGGGCACGTCCTGTGGAGCACCGCCATCACCCGCCTGCCACAGCGCGAGAAGATCGCCTCGCCGCTCAACGACTTCAAGGGACGCATCATCGCGACGACGGGCGGCTACATCGGCGACGCGCCGCCCTACCAGGGACACGTGGCCATCCTCGACGCCGCCAGCGGCAGACTCGAGCACGTGTGGAACTCGCTCTGCAGCGACCGGACCGGCCTGCTCGATCCGCGTACCTGTCCCGAGAGCGACTCGGCGATCTGGGGGCGGGCCGGTGCCGTCATCGACGAGGTGACGGGAAACATCTTCGTCGCCACCGGCAACGCGCGGTGGGACGGCCGGACGTACTGGGGTGACGCGACGCTGGAGCTCGACCCGGACGCCACGCGGATCATCGGCAACTACACGCCATCGAACACCGAGGAACTGAACGACACCGACCTCGACATCGGATCAACTTCGCCTGTGCTGCTGGGGAACGGGTACCTCGCGCAGGGCGGCAAGGATGGGAAGATCCGCCTGCTCGGCCTGGATCGGATCCAGGGATCGGCGCCGCATCGCGGAGGCGAAGTGCAGATCGTCTCGACGCCGTCTGGGGACGATCTCTTTACGGCGCCGGCCGTGATGCACGCCGGCGACACGACCTGGCTGTTCGCGGCCGACAACGGCGGCACGGCAGCCTGGACGCTGCGCGACGGCCGCCTGCAGCAGGCGTGGCACAACGACCATGGCGGCACGAGCCCCGTCGTGGCCGGCGGGCTCCTGTACGTGTACGACCCGCGCGGCGGCCTGCGCGTCTACCTGCCCGACTCCGGCCGCGAGGTCGCCACGCTCGCCTGCGGCTCCGGCCACTGGAACAGCCCGATCGTCATCGACGGCCGGATCGCCCTGCCGGAGGGGAACGCCAACCGGCACCAGACGAGCGGGGTGCTGAACATCTGGCGCATGGCGGGACGGTAGGGAAGACGTCGTCACGTCCGACGACCAACGTCCGGATCGTTCGGGCCGAGCTGAAGCTCGGCCCGTGCGACCGATGAAGTCCTACGACCGGTCCGAGTGCACGAAGCGTCTTCGTGGCGTCGAGCTGAAACTCGGCTCTCCGCCTGTCCGTGCGGCGTTCGGATCCTGGGCATTCCCATTGCCCGTTGCGCATTGCTGCATTGCGACGTTCAGCGTCGCTACACGCCGTGCAGCCGCTTGATCAGCTGGATCTGTCCCGCGTGATAGATCGCGTGGCAGGCGTTGCCGAGCACCAGATCGAAGCGCTCGGAATCGGTCAGGGGGGATCGCAGGCGGCCGGCGTCGAGGTCGGCCACGAGCGCGGCCAGGCGGCTCTCCTGGTCCTCGACGGCTCGCTGGATCTCCGGCCAGCCAAGCGGGCCGGCATCGTTCAGCTCGAACCAGTCCTCGCCGGCCAGGACGAACGGCTCCGCGGCCTGGCCCGACAGCCTCTCGCGGATCGGTACGGGTCCACGAGGCGTGATGGATCGCGATCTCCGCGATGTTGTGTCGCCCGGGTGCCGGCCTCCAGAACGCCAGCCCGGACGGGACGTCGGCCAGCGCCGCCCTCAGGTTGCTGCCGTGCCACGCGTCGGCAGCGCCGTAACCCTCGCTCAGAATCCGCCCGCCCAGTCCGGCCGGCAGTCCCGTCCGTTCTTCCATGTTCGTCGTGCTCATCTGCCTCCTCCAGTCCAACCATCGCGGCCGTCCGCTCCTGGACGATCTTGCGGTCGCCGCGGGCGGCCCCACGGAAGCCGCGCGGAGGGATCGCAAGATTCTCCAGGTCGGCTGCCGCGGGCTGGTGCTACGATGCGACCGGATCATGACGACGCCCGGGTTCACCTTGTTCGATACGCCCATCGGCCGGTGCGGCGTGGTGTGGAACGGCAACGGTCTCGTCCGCGTGCAGCTGCCGGAAGCGCGCGAGGCCGACACCCGCGCGCGACTCGCTCGCGGATTTCCGGAGGCGCGCGAGAGCGCTCCCCCCGCCATCGTCCACGCCGCCGTCGACCGCATCGTCGCGCTGCTGCGCGGTGAGTCGCCCGATCTGGCGACGGTGCCGCTCGACATGGAGGGCGTGCCGCCGTTCCATCGCCGCGTGTACGAGGTCGCCCGGACGATCCCGCCGGGTGCGACGCTCACCTATGGGGACATCGCCACGCGACTCGGCCGCCCGGGCTCGGCCCGGGCCGTCGGCCAGGCGCTGGGCCGGAACCCGTTCCCGATCGTCGTCCCCTGCCACCGGGTGCTGGCGGCCGGCGGCAAGGCGGGCGGCTTCTCGGCGCCCGGCGGCATCACGACGAAGTTCAGGCTGCTCGCCATCGAAGGCGCCCGCCACGAGGTCGCGCCCGGGCTCTTCGACGGCGACGGTCAGCTCGGGTTCGATCCGGACGAGGCGGTCGCGCACCTGCGGGCGGCCGATCCGGTGCTGGCCCGCCTCATCGACACGGTCGGTCCGTTCACGATGCCGCTCGACCGCACGCCGAGCATCTTCTTCGCCCTCGCCGAGGCAATCGTCTACCAGCAGCTGACGGCGAAAGCGGCTGCCACGATCTTCGCGCGGGTGCGCGCCCTCTTTCCCCGGGCGCACCAGGGCCCCACCCCCGAGCAGATCCTCCGTGTATCGGACGAGAAGCTGCGCGGCGCCGGGCTCTCCCGGCAGAAGCTGCTCTCGCTGCGCGACCTCGCGCGCCGCGCGGCGGCCGGTGCGCTGCCGACGCTCGCCGAGGTGCAGGCGATGGACGATGACGCGATCGTGGAGCGGCTCACGGAGGTGCGGGGCATCGGCCGCTGGACGGTCGAGATGCTGCTGATCTTCCGCCTGGGACGGCCCGACGTGCTGCCGATCGACGACTACGGCATCCGCAAGGGGTTCGCCGCCGCCTTCCGGAAGCGGAAGGTCCCCGATCCGAAGAGTCTCGCAAAGCACGGCGCGCGGTGGAAGCCCTACCGGACCGTAGCCAGCTGGTATCTGTGGCGCGCGGCAGGACTGGCGAAGGAGCCGGCGGCGGGCTAGAATTCTCACGCGCCCGGACGGTCCGGCGCCATTCCGCAATCCACGTAACCGATGACCACCAGCCCCGGACGTCCGCGTGCCCGGACGGCGTTCCCGTTCGAGAGCACCTGCGCGCTGCTGGATCAGGCTCTCGCCGGTCCACTGCGCCGCCAGGTCGTCGCCGACCTGTCGGCCGCGCGGAATCTCGGCGCGGCGCTGCTGCAGCTGCGCGACAGCATGCGGGCGCACGTCTGGAAGAGCGGCGCGACGCGCGTCGATCTGAACAAGCCCATTCACGCGTACGACGTCCTGACGCGCGAGGAGGGCTTCCATGCCCTGAACGACTGGGATGGCATCGCCGACCACGTCAACGAAGACATCATCCCGGTCGACGTCCTTCACTACCTCGCCGAGAAGCACGGCGACGAGCCGGTCAACGAGACCTCGCTGTCGATCCTCGTCGACTACTACTTCATGCACCTGCTGTCGCTCGTCGCGCTTCGCGTGTGGGACGAGGGCGATGCCGACGCGAACCTCGGCCGGGTCGACGCGCTGCTGCAGACGCTGCAGGGGCCGGACGGCAGCGGGCAGCCGTTCGCGGCCGATGCCGAGACGCTGATCCTCATCGCCACGTCGCACTACGAGCGGAAGGAAGAGGGCTACGAGATCCTCCTCGAGCGGACGCGCACGCTGACCGCGGCACGGCGGCTGAAGATCGCGCTCGGCCACGCGGCCAGCATGGGCAGTCACCTGCGGTTCGGATTCGAGGCGACCTACGCGCGCGACACCGTCAAGACGCGCGACGACAACGTGGCGGACTATCCGTGGCTCTGCTTCGCGCTCGTCACGCTGATGCGCGAGTACGCGCGGCTGCACGACGAGGGCCTTCGCGGCGCCGGGCGCGATCCCGTTGTCGAGGCGCTGATGAACGGCCTGTCGGCCGACGCGAAGGCGTTCGTCGGCGACCATCCGCCGGCCTCGCTCGCGTCGTGCGCCGCCGACCGCGTCGCGTTCCGGGATCTGCTCCTGGCGCATCGTGCCGACCTGCTGGAAGAAGGAGAGCGTTTCCGTCCCTCGTCAGGGGCCTATTCGCCGCTGGCCTTCTTCTTCAACTTCTCCCACAACGTGCTGAAAGGGATCGTCATCGACGCCCTCGTCTGGGGCGAGGTGCGGCCGCTGTCGTTCAACGACCTGCTGACCAGCGTCGGCGACGATGAGGCCACGAGCGCCGCGAAGCTGACGCTCGCCAGAACCCTGATGGCCTACGCCCGCGCCAACCCCCACACCATCCGCGGCAAGCTGATGCCGGTCATCGTGCTACGACCCCGACGCGGGACGCCGCGCGTTCGGCCTGATGATGCGCCGGCTGAAGGACTAGTCGGCCCTCACGCCCCGCCCGATCCGCCGCCGGTTTCCGGCGAGGGGAAGACCACCGTGCGCGTGCGCGCCTGGTAGCGGCGGGCCTTCGCGCGATTGCCGCAGACGGCCATGTCGCACCAGCGCCGCGATCGGTTGCGGCTGCGGTCGATGAAGAGCCAGCCGCAGTTGTCGGCTTCGCACTCGCGCACGCGGGCGAGATCGGGAGAGGTCAGGAGGTCGGCCGCCGATTCCACCAGCGGGCCGAGCAGGCCATCGAGCGCGTGGTCGTCGAGGTCCCACTGCCAGCCGAACGGCGTTCCCGGCGCGCTGTCGCGGGCGGGAGCGGCGAGCCGCAGGCGCGCCAGTGACGGCGGCAGTGCCGCGTTCAGCAGCGCCAGGGGCTCGGCCGGCACTTCCCGGCCCGCCGCCACGGCGGAGAAGACCGTGTAGATCGCCTCGCGCAGCGCCCGCGCTCCGGCCAGCGCCGCCCTGGCAGCCTCAGGCCGCCGCGCAGCCTCGGCTCGAAGAACCTCTCCCTGCCCGGCCGAGATGACCTCCGCCTGCTCGGCCCACCGGACGAGATCCCCGTAGATCTCCAGCTGCTCGAGTGCGGCGGTCGGACGGTTGTCGACCGTATTGGCGAAGTCGAGGCAGACCGCTCCGCCTGTCAGCTCGAACTGGCCGGCAGTGTCGGCCGGAGCCGGCCTGGTGGGGTCACCTGAATCTGTCATCTTGATAACCGTCAAAATAGCAATTACGAGGTTGGCGATTCAACAACTATCTATGCTTGTTTTGACGGTTACAGCATTCCGCCAGGGGTGGTTCCAAGAAAACGCTGCGGAATTCGATGAATTTTGCTCGTAGAACCGAGCTTCAGCTCGGTTTGATGAATTCTCGATGGTCGCCGGAACGTGGCTGGGACGGACGAACGCGGCTGACTTCAACATCTATCAGGCGAGTCTCGCGAAAACCGTCTTGGGATATTTAGCCGGTAGGTGAGCTCACCGAGCCGAAGCTCGGCCCGAACCGTCCCTACTCCTCCCGCAGCGTCACCGCCGGGTCGGTGCGGCTCGCCCGGGCGGCCGGCAGCCAGGTCGCCGCGGCCGCCGTGCAGAGCAGCAGCACGGGGACGACCACGAAGGTCACCGGGTCGGCCGGCGTCACGCGGTACAGCAGAGCCTGCATCGCCTGCGTGGCGCCGAGCGCCGTCGCGACCCCGAGGGCCAGTCCGACCAGGACGAGGCGCAGGCCGTGGCGGATGACCAGCCAGCGCACGTCGCCGGCGCGAGCGCCGAGCGCCAGCCGGATGCCCATCTCGCGCGTCCGGCCCCGGGCGAACTGTGCCATCACGCCATACACCCCGACGATGGCGAGCAGCAGCCCGACGCACGCAAAGACCAGCAGCATGGTCATCAGGAAGCGCTGCCGGTCGAGCGAGGCCGCCTGAATCTCGTCCATCGTCTGGATCGACGTGATGGCGAGATTCGGGTCGAGGTCGGAGACCAGGCGGCGAACGGACGCGCGCGAGCGCCGCCGGATCGTTCCCCGTCCGGAGCACGAGCGTCATGTCCGACCGCGGATCCTGTGCGAACGGTTCCATGAACTGGACCTTGGTCTCGGCGCCGAGCGACGTCTGATGCTCGTCGCCGACGATGCCGACGATCGTGTGCCAGGTGGATTTCGCATCAGGTTTCTTGTCGAAGGTGACGCGCTTGCCGATCGGGTCTTCGTCGGGAAAGTACTGCCGGGCGAGTGCCTGGTTGATCAGCACCACCTTCGGGGCGTCCTTGCCGTCCTGCTCCGTGAACGCGCGGCCACGGACGATCGGCACGTGCATCGTGCGGAAGTAGCCGGGGGTCACCTCGCGATGCGCCACGTCCGGGCCGTACTTGCCGGACGGCCATCCCTCCGCCACGAACTGGCTCGTCCATCCCCAGTCGGTCAGCGGCACTTCTGCCGCGGCGGCCGCCGACGCCACACCGGGCAGGGCGCGCGCACGCCGGATCAGCTCGTCGTAGAACGCGCGCACCTTGTCGTCGGTGTCGTAGGCGGGCCCGCTGGCGTCGAGTCTGACCGTGAGGACGCCGTGGGGATCGAAGCCTGGATCGACCTGCTCGAGCGCGCGGAAGCTCCGGACCAGCAGGCCGGCGCCCACCGTCAGCAGCAGCGCGATCGCCACCTCGCCGACCACCAGTGCGTTGCCCCAGCGCCGGATGCGGCCGCCGAGGCTTCCCGTCCGTCCGCCCTCTCTCAAGACATCCGCCGGCACGCGCCGGCTGTTCCAGAGAGCCGGCGCCGTGCCGAACAGCAGGCCGCTCGCCGTCGTCGCCGCGACGACGTACGTCAGCACCCGCCAGTCGATGCCGACGTCGCTCACCGGCAGCAGGCCGGCCGGCTGCAGGGCGAGCAGCCCCTGTGTCCCCCACCAGCCGAGCAGCAGACCAGCGGCGCCCCCAATCGCCGACAGCATCAGGCTCTCGGTCAGCGCCTGGCGGACGAGCCGCCAGCGGCCGGCTCCCAGCGTGAGCCGGAGGGCCGACTCCCGGTCTCGTCCCTCGGCCTGCACCAGCAGCAGGTTCCCGACGTTCGCACAGGCGATGAGCAGCAGCAGCGCCACGGCCGCGAGCAGCAGCGTCAGCGGCTGCCGGGTATCGCGCACCAGGAAGGCGTGCAGCGGCGTCATGCCGGCGCCCATGACGCGGTTGATGGCCGGATACTGGATCTGCAGGCGCTTCACCACGATCTGCAGCTGCGCGTCCGCCTCGTCGAGCGTGACGCCCGGCTGCAGCCGCGCAATGGGGCGCAGCCAGTGCGCCCGCCGGAACGACGCCTTGTCCCGGTCGGCCGGGTTCCATCGCACCGGCGCCCAGACATCGACGTCCTGCGAGGGATAGTTGAACGAAGGCGGCGCCACGCCGACGATCTGCACCGGGCGTCCGTTCAGCATGACGCTGCGGCCGGCGACGGCGGGATCGCTGCCGAACTGATTGCGCCACAACCGATCGCTGATCACGGCCACGTGCGCGCCCGTGTCCCAGGTTTCGGCGTCGCGGAGCATGCGGCCCGCCTCGGCTGGCACGCCGAGAACGGAGAAGAAGTTGCCGGTGACGAGCGTTCCCCGGAGCAGACGCGGCGCACCGGCGCCACTGAGCGTCACCGGCACGTCGAAGTCGGCATAGGCCGCCACGTCCTGGAACCCCCGCACCTGCGCGCGCCAGTCGAGCACGTTCGCCGGCGCCGCGGTCTCCTGGTGCCAGCCGTACTCGGGATTGCTCTCCCAGAGCATCACGAGACGATCGGGATGCGCGAACGGCAGCGGGCGCAGGATGACGGCATTCACCGCCGAGAAGATCGCCGTGTTCGCGCCGATGCCGAGCGCCAGCGTGACGATGGCGGCGCCGGCGAGCACCGGGTTGCGGCGCATCACGCGCAGCGCGTACCGGCCGTCGGCCACCAGCTCGTGGATCCAGCGGATGCCCCAGCCGTCGCGATGCCGCTCCTTGGTCTGCTCGACGCCGCCGAAAGCCAGCAGCGCCACCCGGCGCGCCTCGCCCGGTGACATGCCGGCCTGGATGTTCTTGTCGGTCTCCAGCTCGAGATGCAGGCGGATCTCCTCCTCGAGGTCGCGGTCGGTCGCCCCTTTCGCGAACAGCGCACGCAGCCGGAGCCTGGTGGCCTTGAGGATGCCTCATCCCGTCCTCCTGCCGATCGTGAGGTTGCTTCGGCCGAGCTGAAGCTCGGCCGCTACGAAGACGCCTTGTCATCCCGCAGGGGCCGAGCTTCAGCTCGGCCCGACGGCCGCGTCAGCTCGTCGTCAGAATCCCCTCGACCGCCGAGACGTAACGCCGCCAGCTCTGCGTCTCGGTCCCGAGCGCGCGCCGCCCCTGCGTCGTGAGACTTGTAGGTACCGCGCCCGGCGGTTGTTCTCGGTGGTCCGCCACTCGGCGTCGATCCATCCCTTCAGCTCGAGGCGCTGGAGGGCCGGGTAGAGCGAGCCCTGGTTCACGTCGAGGACGCCGCGCGACAACTGCTGGATGCGCTGGCTGATGCCCCAGCCGTGCATCGGCTCGAGCGTGAGGGTCTTCAGGACGAGCAGATCGAGCGTGCCGCGCAGCACGTCCGACGATGGTGCGGTCATCGGGAATCTCCGGAGCGGCCGGACGGAATGCCCGGTTCTTCTGTCGAATTCCTACAGATAGTGTCGGCTCTTCTGTCGGAAGTCAAGAGGAGAGACACGGTAGGATATCGCCATGCCTTCTCTCACCGTCTCGGCCCTCCACCTCTATCCGCTGAAGTCGTGCGGCGGCGCTGTCGATCGACCGTGCCACGGTCGGCCGCATGGGGTTCGAGCACGACCGGCAGTGGATGTTCGTCGACGAGCAGGGGATGTTCGTGGCGCAGCGCGGCGACGGCCGTCTCGGCGTGGAGGTCCGTTCGCTCTGCCTCGTCCGAACCGCCATCGTCGACGGCCTGCTGCGGGTCACCGCGCCCGGCATGCCGGCGCTCGACCTGCCCCTTGCCGGCCGTGACGGCGCCGAGCACGCCGTCCAGGTCTGGCAAAGCCACACGACGGGCGTCGATCAGGGGCAGGACGCCGAGTCGTGGGCGACGACGTACCTCTCACGCGAGCGGCCGGGCCGCTATCGCCTCGTCCGGATGCCGGACGAAGGCCACCGGCTGTCGAAGAAGGGGCCGGCGGAGCTGGCCTACGCCGACGGCTATCCCTTCCTGATCATCTCGGAGGCGTCACTCGAGGATCTCAACCGGCGCCTGGACGAGCCGCTGCCGATGAACCGCTTCCGGCCGAACATCGTGCTGCGCGGCTGCGAGCCGTACGGCGAAGACGAGCTCGACGCGATCCGGATCGGCAGCGTGGAACTGACCGGCATGCCGCTCTGCCCCCGCTGCCCGATTCCGACGACGAACCAGGAGACCGGCGAACGGGGCAAGGAGCCGCTGCGCACGCTGGCGACGTACCGCCGCGCAGAGGACGGTTCAGTGGTGTTCGGCCGGAACTTCAGTCAGGCGAGCGGTGGAGAGGAAAGGGTTGGGGACGAGGTGGTGAGAGGGTAGGAGAGCGCGGTACGTCAGCGTCCGACGTCCGAGCGCCCGAGGCCGACTCGAGCAATACCCATTGCCCGTTGCGCATTGCCCATTGCGACGTCAGGAAGGACCGAGCTGAAGCTCGGTGCTACGACGCTGTGCCGAGGACCGTCCGCAGGAACTCGCGCTGCGGGCGCGCCTCGAAGATCTCCCGGCCGACGGCCGCGCGCCGGGCCCGCGTCTCCGGATCGGCGAGCATGGCGATCGTCGTCTCGACCAGCCGGTCGTACGGGCGCGAAGATCACTGCGTCGCGGTACGGCCCTTCGAGCGTGGGATCGGTGCCCTCCTCGGAGATCACGAACCGGCCGTTGGCCAGCAGGTAGGAGACACGCACGATTTCGAACAGGCACGCGTCCCACGTGTGGATGTTCAGGACGATCCGGGCCCGGGCGATGTAACGATCGCGGCGGCCGCCGTACACGTTGAACAGCCGCCGCACCTTCAGGCCGCGGTCGCGCAGCTCGTCGAGCACGGCCACGCGGCGCTCGCTCATGGCGCCGTAGGCCAGCACGTCGATGTCTTCCGGTTCACGCGGAATCCCGCTCAGGCAGGAGGCGTACCCCACGGGCACGAGGCGCGCGTCCACGCCGTGCGCCGACAGGTAGTCGACGTTGGCCTGCGAGTAGTCCCAGACCTCGTGCGTCCGCAGCAGCTCGAGGTAGGCGGGCGAGAACCACTCGCTCGCGTCGGACGCCTGCTCGAAGTTGTACAGGATGGCATCGGCCGGCGGCTGCCAGTCGCTGGCGGGAATGAGATGCGGGGCCAGAACGATGACCCGGCCCTCGATGGCGGCCGGGTCCTGCGTGAAACTGGTCCGGTAGCCGAGCTCATCGAGCCCCTGCAGCAGGGCGCTGGCGAGCTCGGCGAACGCGAGCACGTGCCGGTAGCGCGGCAGCGAGACGACGTAGAGGGTGAAGTCGGACGGCATCCGGTCAACCTGCGGGCCCTGGCCTGTCGCCCGCCGCCCACGCGCGACAGTCCCTCTACGCCGCCGACTCGCCCTCGCCGCCCAGCTCCTTCACGGCCTGGATCATCTTCACGAGCACCGCGCGGGCGTCGCCGTAGACCATGTTGGTGTTGTCGGCGAAGAACAGCTCGTTCTCCACGCCGGCGTAGCCCTTCCCCTGGCCGCGCTTGATCACGTAGACCTGATGGGCCTGGTCGACGTTCAGGATCGGCATGCCGTAGATCGGCGAGCTCTTGTCGGTGCGCGCCGCCGGGTTCACGACGTCGTTCGCGCCGATGACCAGCGCCACGTCGGTGCTGCTGAACTCGTCGTTGACGTCCTCGAGTTCGAAGATGAGGTCGTAGGGGACGCCCGCCTCGGCCAGCAGCACGTCCATGTGGCCCGGCATGCGGCCCGCGACCGGGTGGATGGCGAACTTCACCTCGACGCCGGCTGCCTGCAGCGTCTTCACGAACTCGTAGAGCTTCTGCTGCGCCTGCGCCGCGGCCAGGCCGTAGCCCGGCACGATGATCACCTTGCCGGCGTAGCGCATCGAGACGGCGGCGTCGCTCGCCTCGACCGGCTTCATGCGGCCCTTGATCTCGCCCGTCGACTCGAGGCTGACGTCGCCGAAGTGGCTGAACAGGACGTTGCTCACCGAGCGGTTCATGGCGCGCGCCATCAGCAGCGTCAGCAGCGTGCCGGCCGATCCGACGACCATGCCGGCGATCATCAGCGCCGCGTTCCCCAGCACGAAGCCGTCGAGGCCGACGGCGAGACCGGTCGCGGCGTTGTACAGCGAGATGACGACCGGCATGTCGGCGCCGCCGATCGGCATGGTCAGCATCACGCCGTAGACGAGCGCGATGCCGAAGAAGAGCGCCGATCAGCACCTGCGGCGGCACGCCGGCCACGCCGACCGCTACGGCGAAGCCGACCGCCAGCGCGGCCAGCAGCACCAGGCTGTTGAGGACGACCTGGCCCCGGACCCGCCAGGGCTTCCTGATGCGGCCGTCGAGCTTCGCCCAGGCGATCAGCGAGCCGGAGAACGACACCGAGCCGATCACCGCGCCGACCAGCGTGACGCCCAGGTGGACGGCGCTGTCGGACTTGCCGCCCAGCAGCTCCACGGCGGCGATGGCGCCGGCGGCGCCGCCGCCCATGCCGTTGTAGAGCGCGACCATCTGCGGCATGTCGGTCAGGGCCACGGTCTTGCCGCCGCGCCAGGCCCAGCCGACGCCGATGGCGAGCGCGATCAGGACCAGCGCCAGGTTCACCGTGAGGTGCGGCTGCGCGGCGGCGCTGATGCCGAACACGTAGAGGAAGCCGGCGAGCGTCGCCAGCAGCATGCCGTAGCCGGCCACCCGGATGCCCGAGCGGGCGGTCACCGGCGACGACATCCGCTTCAGGCCGTAGATGAACAGGAACGCGGCCAGGAAATCGGCGGACTGAATGATCCAGGCAGGATTCATGGTCGGGTCCTCAGTGTTTCGCGGGGCCGCTGGACTTGAACATGTCCAGCATCCGTTCGGTCACCACGTAGCCCCCGGCCGCGTTGGCCGCTCCCAGGAACACGCCGATGAATCCGATCACCTGTTCGGGCGGGGTGCTGGCGTTGAGCAGTGCATACATCGCCCCGACCACCACGATCCCGTGCACGAAGTTGGAGCCCGACATCAGCGGCGTGTGCAGGATGGCCGGCACGCGCGCGATGACCTCGTAGCCCGTGAACGCCGCGAGCATGAAGATATAAAGGGCAACGAACCCGACGATTCCGGTTTCCACGGTCCTCAACCTTTCTCCGGCACGCTAAGCCGATTCCACGGCCTTTCGAGCCGCCTCGTTCCTGATCTCTCCGGCGTGCGTGAGCGCCGTCTTCGCCACGACCTCGTCCTCCCAGTCGAGCGCCAGCGCCTGATCCTTCACCAGCAGCTCGAGGAGGTTCAGCAGGTTCTTCGCGTAGAGCTCGCTCGCGTGCTCGCCGAGCAGCGACGGCACGTTCAGCGGCGCGGCAATCGTCACCTGGCCGACGCGGATGGTCTCGCCCGGCTGCGTGTACTCGCAGTTGCCGCCCCCCTCTGCCGCCAGATCGATGATGACGGCGCCGTGCTTCATGCCGTCGACCTGCGCGCAGCTGATCAGCTTGGGCGCCGGCCGCCCCGGCACCGCGGCCGTGGTAATCACCACGTCGGCCTGCTGGATGTGCCGCGTCAGCGCCGCCGCCACCCGCGCCTTCTCCTCCGCCGTCAGCTCGCGCGCGTAGCCGCCCTCACCCCGGGCGTCCACGCCGGTGTCGACGAACTTCGCGCCGAGCGAGGCCGCCTCCTCGCGCGTCTCCGGCCGCACGTCGTACCCCTCGACCACCGCGCCCAGCCGCCGCGCCGTCGCGATCGATTGCAGGCCGGCCACGCCCAGCCCCATCACCAGCACGGTCGCCGGACGCAGCGCGCCGGTCGCCGTCGTCATTCTCGGCAGGATGCGGGGAAGGCTGGTGCCAGCCAGCAGCACGGCGTAGTAGCCGGCGAGCGCGGCCTGACTCGACAGGGCGTCCATCGCCTGCGCCCGCGTGATCCGCGGCACCAGCTCCATCGCGAAGCAGGTGATCCGCCGGTCGCGGAGCAGCTTCACGAGCTCCGGTTCCCGGTTGGCGTAGACGAACGAGATGAGGACTGCGCCTTCCTTCATCGCCCGCACGGTGTCGAGCGACGGCGGCTGGACGGCCAGCACGATGTCGGCATCGCCGACCAGCGCCGGCACGTCGGCCACCACCGTGGCGTTCTGGTACGCACTGTCCGGCAGGCTCACGTCGTCGCCGGCGCCCGCCTGCAGGCGGACCTCGGCGCCCAGCTTCACCAGCTTGTCGACCACGGCAGGCACCATGGCCACGCGCCGCTCACCTGCCCGTGTTTCCTTCAGTACCGCGACTCTCAATGACATCGAACGCTCCATGGATCCGCCGATCCGCCGCCACCGGGCACGCCCATCCCGGGCCGCCCGCCTGCGCGGGGCTCGCGCCGGGCATCCCGGCTCCCCGTGGCCGGCGCCGGACGCCCACACCCGCCGCCGGAGCCCGCCGTCGGGACGGAAACGGGGCTCGGGCCGGGACCCGGCCATCCGCGACTGCCGTCTGGCGCTGGAAACCGCCGGGGACGCTGGCGGCCGCACGGGCAGGCGCACTAACTATAAGTGATAGATCGGCAGATCGGACACCCGGATCAGCCTGCAGGCGCCGGACCGGTGCCAGCCGCGGTCGCGGCCGGGCTGCACGATGCCCCGCTGGCCCCGAAACGAGCTGACACAGGCGCAATTCCGGTGATTGTCCCTCTCCGCCGACCTCCGTACTAGTCCCGCGACTCGACCAGGAACTGCTCGAAGCGGCCGTCGGGCATCTCGTACACCGACACCACGACCGTCCTGGCGGCAAACCTGGCCAGAAAGCCGCGATAGACCATCCCGCCGCGCTCCCGGACGGCCGTGGGAGTGAAGCTCTGCAGTTCCCCGAGCGGCGCCAGGCTGCCCGCGTAGTCGTGGAGCGCCTGGGCGTCGAAATAGGCGTTCGCATCGGCCGTGAAGAGCGCGCGGTCGATCTTCCCCTGCCGCAGCCCGTCGAACACCTTATGGATGAGCGCGTTCCGCTGCTCGTCGCGCGGGCTGTCGTGCCGCAGCAGCGCGTCGACGACCCGGCGGCCAATCTGCGACCCGGCCGAGGCGGCGTCCTGGTTCGTCAGCACCGCCACGGCGATCCGGTCGTCGGGCAACACGATGTTCTCGGACGTGAACCCCGACACCTCGCCGCTGTGTTCGATCTCCCGGTGTCCGTTGACCATCGCCACGTGCACGCCGAGGCCGTAGTGCGTGCCGACGCCGTTCTTCAGCCGGACCTCGGTCTCCATCTCGCGGTACGACGCCGGCTTCAGCACGGTCCGGTCGATCATCGAGATGTCCCACTTCGCGAGGTCGCCGGCCGTCATCGCCAGCTCGCCGGCGGCGAACATCCAGCCCGTGCCCGCGATCGGCGCCGGCCGCGCCGGACCGAGCGCGTGACGATAGTACCCGACCGGATCGCCTGCGCTCTGCGGCAGCGCGTGCTCGTCGCTGTTGCGCACGCTGGTCATCCCGAGCGGGCCGAAGACGTGCTGCTGGAGGAACGGCCAGAGCGGCATGCCGGCCGCCTTCGCCACGACGAGGCCGGCGATCACGAAGTTGGTGTTGCTGTACTGCCACTGGGTGCCGGGATCGAAGTCCAGCGGCCGGCGCGCCCAGCGGTCGAGGATGCCCTGCGGCGTAATCGCCTTCAGCATCATCGGCGGCACGTAGTCCTGCGGCCAGAAGTCCTGATAGCCCGAGGTGTGCGACAGGATCTCGCGGATGGTCACCTCGCTGCCGCGCGTGAGGCCCGGCACGTACTTGCCGACCGGATCGTCGAGCGACAGCTTCCCCTGTTCCTGCAGCAGCAGGATCGCCGTGGCCGTGAACTGCTTGCTGATGGACCCGATGCTGTACGGCATGGCGGGCGTCGCCGCCACCCGCGGATCGAGGCGGGCCTCGCCGTACGCGTGCACCCAGGCCACCTTGCCGTTCTGCACCACCGCCACCGAGGCGCTCGGCACGCCGGTGGCCTTCAACACGTCACGCGCGGCCTGATCCACCTGCGCCTGCAGGGCGGCTGGCAGCGTGGCCGTGGCCTGCGCGCGGGCCAGGGTGGCGAAGGCGAAGCAGCAGACGACAAGCGTCAGGGGCAGCCGGAGGCAGGTGCGCGGTCGTCCCCTCATGAGCTTGACTCTCCAGGCGGGCATCCCACGACGGCCCGCGCGAGCGCATTTTGACCGGCGCCAGCCGGCCTGTCAAAGCGGAGTCCGGCGAGCCGCAGGCCGGCCGCGCCGTTCGCGAATCCGCCCGCCGTCTCGCCGGCGCTACCGGGCGGCCGGCGACGACGAGCCGGCCTCGAAGCGCAGGGCGAACCCGTAGGACAGGTACGCCAGCTTGTCGTGGTCCACGAGCGGAAAGACCCCCGGTCCCGGGATCCGGAACTCGAGGATGGCCGCCGATCCGGCCGGCACCCCCCAGGTCTGGATGTCGTGCACCCACGTCGTCCCGAGCGAGACCCGGTCGAAGATGGTGCCGATGACGTGCGCCGAAGCGACGTGCGGACCCACGTTGACGAAATAGAGCCGGATGAGATCGCCGGCGTTCACGCGCACGGGACCGTTGTCGAGACGGCCGTTGAACATCGAAAAGGTCTCGTCGTCGCGCTGACTCCTCGCCGGATCGGTGCCGGGAATCAGTCCGTTCGCATCGGGCGTGCCGTAGACCGCATCCTCGACGACGACGAGCTCGCGGGCGGGTCGCAGGGGCCGATCGCGCGGATAGACGATCATCGCGCCATGCAGGCCGCTCTTGATGTGCAGGTCGGTCACCGGCCCGGCCGAGCAGTGATACAGGTACACGCCAGGCGTATCGACCACGCTGGTGACCGTGAGCGTCGTGCCGGGCGCCGTCGGCCCGTATTTCCGCGCGTCGATGCGGAACGCGTGGGTATCGAAGCCGTGTGACGTGTCCCCGTGGTTGTGCACGCGGACGGTCACCGTGTCGCCCTCGCACACCTCGAGCGTCGGGCCGGGCAGCCGGCGATCGTAGGTCCAGGCCTCGAACGCGAAGCCCATCCCCAGATCGATCTTCGTCGCTTCGGTGACGGTGAGGTCGAAGGCCTTGTTGCGCGGTCCCCCGCAGGTCCCCGCCTGGCCGGCCAGCGCCGGCATCGCCGGCGTCGCCAGCTCGCCACCCGCCGTTCCCGTGGCGGAACCCGGCAGGCCGGCGCACGCCGTGCAGAGCACGGCCACGATGGCGACACACGACGCTGACTGACGCACGAGGAATCTCCTGCGGGACGGATTACGCGGCCGGACGCGGCCGCAGCCGGCGGGCGAACAGCGGGCGCGCGACGGCCTTCGCGACCTTCCGGAACGCCTCGTACCGGTAGAACCCGAGGTTGCGCCTGGCCAGCAGGGCCGCATCGTCGGGATTCACGACGAGGCTGACTTCGATGTTCGGCGCCGCGCCGATCGGCAGCCAGTGCCGGCGGCAGGCGTTGTACGCGTATTCCATGACGTAGCGCATCCCGGCGTAGGTGGGCGACGGCCACGCCTCCATGTCGGCGCCCTGCGTCGGCCGGAAGATGCAGACGGTCGGAAACGCGCCGAGGTCGGTGATGACGTCGATCCCCTGCAGCGTGCGCTCGATCGGCTCCACGCCCGCGATGATCTCGCCCGACACCGAGCCGCGCGGCATCCGCTTCGCGCAGTACGCCATCGCGTCGAGGAACAGCTGCTGGCCGTGCAGCCGCGCCTTGCCCGGGCAGATGCGGCCGAACCACGCCGGATCGAAGAACTCCAGGCAGAACGAGATGTGATCGATGCCCGCCTCGATGAGGGCGTCGTACTGCGAGAAGTCGCGCTCGGGCGCCAGCTGCACGCCGACCAGCAGGCCGACCTGCTCCTTGATCGCCTTCACGTACGGCAGCGTGAACTCGATCCCCTTGCTCCCCTGGAACCCGCCGTTCAGATGGACGAACGTCACGCCCGACTCGTCGCGCGCCGCCCGGCAGGTCTCGACGACGTCGGCAATCGCCTTGTCCTTCTCCTCGGCCTCACCCACGTTCTGTCCGGTCGTGCAGAACCGGCAGTTCAGCGCAGGACGATAGTTCCAGAACGCACAGACCAGGCTGATGTAAATGCCGAGGTAGGTCCCCTGGAGCACGCCGACTCGGCTCATCGGCACGCCGAGCGACGTATTGCGCGAGTACCACGCCGGCTCCCGGGGCAGGCGGACGGGGTAGATCAGGTGCGACCGTTCGTCCACGATGGCGTAGCTGCCGGGTCCGCCGGTCAGCCGGTACGGGGACTCGTGCGCGAAATTCTCCACGACCGGGACGTTCACCCAGATCTCATCCTTGATCCGGGAACCGGTCGGCAGGACGACCTCCAGGCCGGAGCCCAGGCCGGCACGCGTGCGGGCCACGCCCCGGACGCCCTCGAGCGAGACATCGGCAGGCACGCGCATTCCGCTGCAAAACAGGTCGATTTCGAGCTCGCAGGCATTGAGCGCCATAAGGATCCTCAGCCGGCTGCCGGCCACCACGAGCAGGATAGCGGGTCCGCCGGCCGTCTGCCATGATCCCGGTCATACCCCCGGGAACGGCAGAACCCTTGCAAAGTCATCGCCATGACGGCCGTCATACCCATCCGGCCCCGCCGGATGGACACTCGGGACGTAACCGGTCCGGACGGCCGGCACGGACACTTCGGCAAGGGGGACTCGCGTGACACCGCCACCATTTCCCGTCGACTTCGACCAGGCCCCGTTCCTGGTCATCTGGGAGACCACGCGCGCCTGCGCGTTGGCCTGCGTGCATTGCCGCGCCGACGCCATTGCGCGCCGCGACCCGCGCGAGCTGACGACCGGCGAGGCGTTCGCCCTCATCGATCAGGTCGCGACCTTCGCCCCTCACCGGCCGCTGTTCGTGCTGACCGGCGGCGACCCGATGCGCCGTCCCGACCTGGCCGACATCGTCGGTTACGCGCACGACGCCGGCCTGACGGTCGCCCTGACGCCGAGCGGCACGGCCGCAGCCACCCGCAAGCGTCTCGTGGAGCTGAAGGCGGCCGGCCTGTCGCGGATTGCGGTGAGCCTGGATGGGCCGGATCCCGAAACCCACGACGCGTTCCGACGTGTCCGCGGCTCCTATCAGTGGACGATGAAGATCATCGAGGCGGCCATCGACCTCGATCTCCCGCTGCAGATCAACACGACCGTCAGCCGCCTCACACTGCCGCACCTGGGCGCCATGGCGACGCGGGTCGCCGAGCTGCCGCTGGCGCTCTGGGCGATCTTCTTCCTCGTGCGGACCGGGCGTGGTGCCACGCTCGACCAGATCAGCCCCGAAGAATGCGAGCGGGTGCTGCACTACCTGTACGACCTGTCGCTGTCGGCGCCGTTCGGCATCAAGACGACCGAGGCTCCGCAGTACCAGCGCGTCGTCTGGCAGCGCGAGGAGGCGCGGCGCCGCGCCGGCCTCGAGACGCACGCCGCCGCGCGCCGGAAGCAGCTGCGTGCGCCGCGCAGCGTCGGCGACGGCAACGGCTTCGTGTTCGTGGATCACATCGGGCAGATCTGCCCGAGCGGATTCCTGCCGGTGGCCTGCGGCAACGTCCGGACGACGAGCCTCGTCGACGTCTACCGCCAGGATGACGTCTTCCTGCGGCTGCGGGACGCGGACGGGCTGCACGGCAAGTGCGGCCGCTGCCGCTTCCGGGAGATTTGCGGCGGCTCGCGATCGCGCGCCTTTGCGGCGACCGGCGCCCTCACCGCGTCCGACCCGCTGTGCGTCTACCAGCCGGGCCCGGCCGTCGAGCCCACCGTGCAGATGGCGGCCCTGCAGCACGCCTGAAGACCTCGGAGATTCCCCCGGACGCCGCCGCACAGCCGGCCGCCAGCCCGACCGCTCGCCCGGTGCGGATCCATGAATCCCGTCCACCGGCCATGCGCTATGCTGGAACCACAGACCACAGTTGCAGCCCATCCGCTCGCCTCGCGCGGGCGGACGGGACCGATACGAAGGCGGTGCCCAGTGTACCGGGAGGCGTTCATGGCGCGTCGCTCATCACACCGGTTGTGGATCGTTCTCGGGCTGCTGTCGGTCGTGTTCGGGTCGGTCGGGTCGGCGCACGCCCAGGGATACGGGCTGTACGAGCAGGGCGCCTGCATGATGGGTCGCGCCGGCGCCGGCGTGGCGGCCCCGTGCGCCGACGGCTCGTCGATCTTCTTCAACCCGGCAGGCCTCGCACTCGATCGCGGCCCGGTCGCCAGTCTCGGCGGCACGGCCATCGCCCCGCGCGGCCGGTTCACCAACGACACGACGGGCCGCATCAGCACACTGAGCGATCGGACGTTCTTCGCGCCGACGATCTATGCCGCCGTGCCGTGGCACCGCGCGGTCGTGGGCCTGGGACTGTTCGCGCCATACGGCCTCACGTCGGAATGGCCGGCCACGTCCGAAGGACGCTTCGTCGGCTACAAGAGCTCCGTCCAGAGCCTCTACGTACAGCCGACCATCGCGTTCCGCGTGAATCGCGATCTGGTGATCGGCGCCGGCATCGACATCACGCACACCAGCGTGGAGCTGAAGCGGCGGCTCGACCTGTCGGCGCTCCCCATCCCGGGCGCAGGCGGCCTGACGTTCGCCGATCCTCGGCGTCCCGCACGGCACCGACTTCGCGAACGTCTCGCTCACCGGCAGCGGCCTGCACGCCGGCGCCCACCTCGGCTTCATCCTGAAGGCGAACGACCGGGTGTCGTTCGGCGGCCGGTACCTGTTCGGACAGAGGGTGTCAATCGACAACGGCGAGCTGACGCCCAGCAGGTCAGCACCGGACTGCGGACGCCGGTGGCGCTGCCGGGCCTGCCGGCCGGTACGCCGATCGACCCGGTGCTCTCGTTGCTGTTCGGCGCCGGGGCCCCGCTCGGCCCGCAGAAGGCGACCACGTCGCTGCCGCTGCCGGATCAGCTCGTGCTCGGCGCCGCGTACCGGGCATCGAAGCAGCTGCAGCTGTTCGTCGACTACCAGTTCACCCACTGGAGCATGTTCAAGCAGCTCGTGATCACCAACGCCGTCGCGCCGGCGGAAGTGATCTACGGCAACTGGAAGGACACGCACGGCATCCGGATCGGCGGCGAGTACACGCTCGCGAACGGACTGGTCTTCCGCGCGGGCTTCGACGCACACACGGCCGCCGAGCCGGATGAGGCGGTCACGCCGATCCTGCCGGAGGCGCCGCGGCGTGAGATGGCCGTCGGGGCCGGCATCCCGCTCGGGACGCGGATGCACATCGACGTGGCCTACATGTACGTCCAGCAGAACGACCGCGCCGGCCGCTCGACCGACACGGGCGCCGTCGCAGCCCACCATCGCCCTGAACAACGGCGTGTACCACTACTACGCGAACCTGTTCGGCGCGTCGCTCGTGCTGGGGTTCTGAGAGCGCCACCCGGCGAGGGAAGCCGCTGAGGGCTTCCCTCGCACCTCGGGCGCCCGACGGGCAGGTTCATCCGAATCGTTCGTCGCGCAGGCCGTCGGCCAGATCGATCAGCGACGAGACGCGCGGGCAGTCGGCGTCCGGGTAGAGACCGGCGGTATCGAAGAGCACGGCCCGCAGCCCCGCCGCGCGGGCACCGACGATGTCGATCTGGTAGAAGTCGCCGACGTGCAGCGTGGCGGCCGCCGCGGCACCCGTCCGTTCCAGTGCGCGGCGGAAGATCCGCGGATCGGGCTTCTCCACCCCTTCATCGTGTGAATCGATCACCTCGTCGACGAGCGGCCGCAGGCCGAGCCGGTCGACGTGCCGCTGCAGCGTACCGTTCGCGTTGGACACGATGACGATCCGCAGGCCGAGGCCGCGGATCGCCGTCAAGGCCGGACGCACCTCTGCCGGGACCTGCTCCCACAGGTTCCATGCGTCGTGATAGGCCTGCAGCTCCTGCAGCGCCGCCGCGGTCGCCGCCGTGGCCGGCACGCCCGCGCGCCTCAGCAGGACGTCGAAGTACCGGTAACCGCGCCGGGCGTCGTCGGTCGATTCCACAATCCGCGCCGTGTCGATCTCGTGCCGCGCCGGGGCGTCCAGCCACCGCCAGCCGCGCCGGGTCGACAGCGACGTCGTGCCGCGCCAGCACGTCGCTTACGCGCGTCCAGTTCGGGAAACAGCAGCACGCCGCCGGCATCCAGGAACAGCGTTTCGACCGCCATCCGACGAGGATATCAGCGCCGCCCCGATCGCATGAAACGGATGGACGCCTGCTCCGGTCTGCGGCTATCGTCTGTCGGAGCCCTGTCCCATGCCCGCTGTCTCACGGGTCGACCTGCCCGTTCCCCGCTCGTTCGACTTCGACTGGTGCCTCCGCTTCCTGGAGCCCCGATCGCGTCCCCGGCGTGGAGACCGTTGCCGACGGCACGTACGTGCGCAGTGTGCGGATCGCCAGCGCCGGATGCACCGTGGCGGTCGAGCACCGGTCCGGCGTGCTGCGGGTGCGGGCGGCCGGCGGCGCCTCGCGCCCGACGCTTCGGGCGCTGGTCGGCCGCATGTTCGATCTCGACGCCGACGTCGCCGCGTTCCGCCGGATGGCGTCGCGCGATCCCGTGCTGCGCCAGCGCATCGGCCGCCTGCGCGACATCCGCGTTCCCCAGTTCGCCGACCCCTTCGAAGGCGCCGTGCGCGCCGTGCTCGGGCAGCAGATCAGCGTGCGCGGCGCGTCGACGATTGCCGGCCGCCTCGTCAGCCTGCTCGGCGAGCCGGCGCCCGGACTCGACGGCCTGGCCGCGTCGCTGTTTCCCGCGCCGGCCGCCATCGCGAACGCCGGCCCCGACCGGCTGGCCGGCATCGGCCTCACCCGGGCGCGGGCGCGCGCCGTCCATGCCGTGGCGGCGGCCACGCTCGACGGGCGCCTTCCCTGGGACGCTCTTCCCCTCATGCCGCCGGCCGAAGCGCATCGCCTGCTCGTGGCCGTCACCGGTATCGGGCCCTGGACGGCCGCCTACATCCGGATGCGCGCCCTCGGCGACCGCGATGCCTGCCCGCTCGGCGACCTCGGCCTCGTCAAGGCCCTTCAGGCCGCTCACCCGCGAACCACCCTCACACCAGCCCGCATCGCGGAACTGACGGCCCGCTGGAGTCCGTGGCGCGCGTACGGAACACTCTGTCTCTGGATGACGGGGGAGGGGGGCTGACGCGGGAAGGGATGAGGGGTTCGGGACTCGGATTCGGGACCGGCGCGCGCACAGACGTCAGTCACTCATCACTCGCACTCGAGACTCAGAACTGATGACTCATGACTGACCACTGACAACGACGACTCCACCTCCTCAATTCTCCCCGGTCAGATGTTCAGCAGATGCGCCACCGAGTCGGGCGCCTGCGCGGCGGTCTCGCCCTGCTCGATCAGCCGGCCGCTCCGCATCACGTAGAACCGCTCGGCGACCGACCAGGCGAAGTCGAGATACTGTTCGACCAGCAGGACGGCCACCTGCAGCTCGCGGCGGATGGCGGCCAGCGCCTCGCCGATCTGCTGGACGATGGACGGCTGGATGCCTTCGGTCGGCTCGTCGAGGATCAGCAGACGCGGCCTCGTCACCAGCGCCCGGCCGATCGACAGCTGCTGTGCTTCTCCGCCGCTCAGCAGTCCGGCCTTGCGCCGGCGCAGGCGATCCAGCACGGGAAAGATCTCGAACACGTATCCCGGAATCGTTGCCCCGCGCCCGTCCGGGCGTCCTCCGAGCGCGGCCAGCCCGAGCTCCAGGTTCTCCTCGACGGTCAGATGCTGGAAGATGCCGCGTCCCTGCGGCACGTACCCGATGCCGCGCCGCGCGCGTGCGCACGCGCGCTCCCCGGTGATGTCGGTCCCGTCCAGCGCGATCCGGCCACCGGCCGCCGGATGCAGTCCGACGATCGTCCTGAGCAGCGTCGTCTTGCCGGCGCCGTTGCGGCCGAGGATCGTCGCCGCCTCGCCGGGCGCAATCGCCAGGCTGACGTTCCAGACGACGCGGCTCAGGCCGTAGGCGGCACTCACTTCGTCAAGCGCAATCGTATTCGAGCTCATCGACCCTCCCGAGATACACGGCTCCCACCTGCGGGTCCTGCCGCACCTCCTGCAGGCTGCCCTCCTTCAGGAGCCGCCCCATGTGCAGCACGCTCACCGGCGCGTCCAGTCGCTCGACGAATGCCATGTCGTGATCGATCACGAGCACGCTGTGCCGGTCCGACAGACGGCGCACGAGGTCGGCGGTCTGCTCGCGCTCGCCGTGGCTCATGCCCGCGGCCGGCTCGTCGAGCAGCAGCAGCTCGGCGTCGGAGGCGACGACCATGCCGATCTCCAGCCACTGCTTCTGGCCGTGTGCCAGGTGGCCGGCCAGCCGGCTGCGCTGGCCGGTGAGTCCGACCGTCCGGAGGATCTCCTCGATGCGCGCCCGCTGGTCGGCGGTCGGCCGCGTCCGCAGCGCGGCCCGCCAGGAGCGGCTGCGGGCCTCGGCGAGGGCGAGGTTCTCGTAGACCGTCAGGCTCTCGAGCAGCCCGGGTGCCTGGAACTTCCGGCAGATGCCGGCCCTGACGATGCGGTGCTCGGGCATCCGCGTGATCTCGGTCCCCTTGAAGAGGATCCGTCCCGAGCTCGGCCTCACGCGCCCGATGATCGCGTCGAGCAGCGTCGACTTGCCGGCGCCGTTCGGCCCGATCAGCACGCGGACGGATTGCGGCTGCAGCGTGAGGCTGAGATCGTCGATGGCCGTGAAATCCTCGAAGCACACCGTGAGACGTTCGACCTGCAGGAGCGGCTCGCTCATCGCATCCTCCTTCCGCCGCGCGGCGCGCGGCCCGACGTGCCCACCGTTACTGTCCGGCCGGCTCGGGCGCCATCGGCGCCACCTCGCCTGCGAGCCCCGGAGCCGATCGTCTCGCCAGCAGGCCGCCAATCCCCTGCGGCAGCAGCGTCACGACGAGGAGGAACAGGCCGCCCATGACGAACAGCCACAGGCTCGGGATGGCGCTGCTCACCCAGTCCTTGCCGAAGTTCACCAGCAGGCAGCCGAGCACGGCGCCGGCCAGGCTCTCGCGGCCGCCGACGGCCACCCAGATCAACATCTCGATCGAGGGGACGACGCCCACCATCGCGGGCGAGATGACGCCGACCTGCGCGGCGAACAGTGCGCCCGCCACCCCGGCGAACGCCCCGGCGAGAGCGAAGGCCGCAACCTTGTAGGGCACGGTGTCGTACCCGAGGCAGCGCACCCGGTTCTCGCCGTCGCGGATGGCGACGAGCAGCCGGCCGAAGTGCGACGTCGACAGCCAGGTCGCCAGCGCATAGCTGGCGACGAGCGCGACGAGCGTCACGGCGTAGAGCGCCGTCTGGACGGACGGATCGGTCAGGTAGACGCCGAACAGCGGCCCGTAGCCGGTGAGACCGTTGAAGCCGCCCGTGTACGCCTGCTGGCTGATCAGGAAGGTCGCGAACGCCAGAGCCAGGGCCTGCGTCAGCAGCGCGAAGTAGACGCCGCGCACGCGGCGGTGGAACACGAGCCACGCGAACACCGCGGCCGCAGCGGCCGGCACGATGACGACGCCGGCCAGCGCCACGACCGGGCTCCGGAACGGAACCCACCACCAGGGCAGGTGATTGAGGCCGCTCCAGACCATGAAGTCGGGCAGGTCGCCGGGCGCCAGGGCGGCGAGCTTCAGGTTCATCGCCAGCACGTAGCCGCCGAGCCCGAAGAACACTCCCTGGCCCAGACTCAGGAAGCCGCCCCAGCCCCAGACCACGGTCAGGCCGAGCGCCAGGATGCTCATGGCGAGGAAGCGGCCGAGCAGCGACAGGTTATAGGGCGACAGCCACCATGGCGCGAGCGCGAGGGCGGCCAGCGCCACGACGTGCGCGATCAGCTCGGTGCGGCGCACTCAGGCCTCCTCGAGCGCCCGGCTCATCCGGGTGATGATGCCGCGCGGGCGGACCTGGATGAACGCCATCACGGCGACGAGCAGCAGGACGTCGGCCATGCTGATGCTCGTGAACACCTGCAGCCAGGCCGACAGCAGCCCGACGGCCAGCGCGGCGATCGCCGTCCCCGTCAGACTGCCGAGCCCGCCGACGATGACGACGAGGAAGGCGTACACGATGTAGCTCTGGCCGACGGTCGGGGTCACCGGCGCGATCAGCGCCAGGGCGGCTCCCGCGAGACCGGCCACACCGGTGCCGATCGCGAAGATGACCAGGTCGACGCGGCGCGAGCTGATGCCGAGCGCCTCGGCCATGTCCCGATCCTCCTGCACCGCGCGCACCAGCCGTCCCCATGGCGACTTCACGAGCAGCAGCCCCATGGCGGCCAGCACGATCGCCGCCACGCCGATGATGAACAGCCGCACGACGGGGAGCGCCACGCCGGTCAGGCCGAGGCGCCCCAGGGGGATGGCGCCACCGAGCCAGGCGGGCGCCGTCACCTCGACGCCGACCGGCCCGAAGAGGCTGCGCGCCCCCTGCTGCAGCAGCAGGCTCACGCCCCAGGTGGCGAGCAGCGTATCGAGCGGCCGTCCGTACAGGCGGCGCACGACGGTCATCTCGAGGAGCGCCCCGAATGCGGCGGCTCCCAGCGCCGCGACCAGCATGGCGACCGGCAGCCGCCAGCCCCCGATCGGCAGCCGGTAGGCCAGATAGGCCAGGTAGCCGCCCATCATCAGCAGCTCACCGTGCGCCATGTTGATGACGTTCATCAGGCCGAAGCTCAGGGCGAGGCCGAGCGCGGCCAGCAGCAGGATCGAGCCGAGACTGATGCCGTTGAACAGCTGGCTCGCGACGAGTCCGAGCTCCGTCATCGCGGCACGCCCGTTCGACCGGCCAGCCTCTGGTGCACGTCAGTGCCCACAGGTCTTTCCCGGGAAGGTCAGCGGATCGTAGGGCTGCGGCATGATCGGCTGGCCCGACTGCCAGACGACCTTGAACTGCCCGTCCGGCTGGAGCTGCCCCACGTACGCCTTCTGGTACAGGCTCTGGTTCGACGCGAACTTGACCGACCCCATGGCGTCCCAGCCCCACGGCAGCGAGACCGCCGCCTTCCGCACGGCCTCGGGATCGGTGCTCTTCGCCTGCGTCACCGCGGCGGCCCACTGCATCACGTCGATGTACCCGTGCACCATCGGGTCGTCGACGACCTGATCGCTGCCGTACTTCGCCTTGTAGGCGGCCACGAAGGCGGGGTTCGTCCCGACCGTCAGACTCTGGAAGTAGTTCCAGGTCGCGTAGCTGCCGGCCACGAGCGCCGGGCCCATGGCCTGGGCTTCCTGCTCGGCGATGCTGAAGGACATCACGGGCATCTTCGACGGCGGCAGGTCCGCCGCGGCCATCTGCTTGAAGAACGAGACGTTGCTGTCCCCGTTGAGCGTGTTGAAGACGATGTCGGGATGCGCCATCTTGATCTTCGCGATGACGGCGCTGAAGTCGGTGCCGCCGAGCGGCACGTACTCCTCGCCGGCCACGACGCCGCCGTCGTGCGCGATGTGCTTCTTCAGGATCAGGTTCGCCGTGCGCGGGAAGACGTAGTCGGAGCCGAGCAGGAAGATCCGCTTGTGCCCCATCTCCATCGCCCACTTCAGCGCCGGCAGGATCTGCTGGTTCGGCTGCGCCCCCGAGTACATGATGTCCGCGGAGCACTCGTTCCCCTCGAACTGCACGGGATACCAGAGCAGCGCGTGGAACCGCTCGAACACCGGCAGCATCGCCTTCCGGCTCGCCGAGGTCCATCCGCCGAAGACGGTCACCACCTGGTCCTGCTGGATCAGCTTCTGCGCCTTCTGCGCGAAGATCGCCGGGTCGGAGGCCCCGTCTTCGATGACCGGCTGGATCTGACGTCCCAGGACGCCGCCCTTCCGGTTCAGTTGATCGATGGCCAGCAGCGTCGCGTTCTTCACGGCGACCTCGCTGATGGCCATCGTGCCGGTCAACGAATGCAGCACGCCCACCTTGATGGGACCGGCCTTCGATGCCGCCACGGCCGATCGGCCCATGACGACGAGCAGGGAAGCAAACAGAAACGCCGCGAACGCCAGCAGCGCGAGGCGTCTCCCGATGGAACGGGCAGGGGTCGGAACCATGTATGAATCTCTCCTCGACATGACGTGAATCTCCGGATGAAACCGGCCGATGACGGCCCCGGCTAGAACTGCAGCTGCTCCTGCACCCACACCCGGCTCGCGCCGTACGGCGCGCCGCTGAACGTCTCACCGCTCAGGTACGAGTAGGACATCTGGAGCTTCGCGTGGTGTCCGTGCAGGTAGTAGTTCAGGCCAATCGAACGCTCGGTGACGGTGCGATAGGGGAACGTCGGTCCCGCGAACCACGTCGTCGGCGAGGCGGCGACCGGCAGGTAGTGCACGGCTCCCCAGCGCACGCCCGACACGCGCTCGGCCAACTCGAGCCGGCCCGGCCGCAGGTAGTAGCCCGCCTGCTCGCCGAAGCCCGCGGCGTCCGCCGACGGCGAGCCGTCGGCGGGATGCGTGCGGCGGAAGTAGCCCGTGCCCTGCAGCGTCAGGAAGCCCTGCCGGAACCCTGCCGTCGCCGTCGCGTTCGTCGTCCGGTCACCGGCCGCGACGTTCTCGAACTGCGACGACGAGATGACCGGATTCGAGGCGGCCGAGAACCAGAGCGTCAGCTCCGGCTTCCGGGCCCCGGCGGGAATCGGGATCGGTCTCGACGCCGCCGTACGGCTGCAGCAGATCGACCTGCACGTGGCCGAGCCAGGCGACCCGACTGCCCAGGTTCTGCTGGCCGGCCGCGTCGAGCGCGGGAATGCCATTGGAGACCATGCCGGCCCAGCCGAACCGGCCCGCCTGCCCCGACACCTGCACGCCCACCGCCCGCGGCAGCACGAACGCGAACTCGGCGGTCGAGAGATCGGCGAACAGGTACTGCCCCGGGTTGTCGTTGTACTGGTACGAATAGGCGGTCCAGAAGCGACCGGCCTGCACGACCAGGTGTCTGGAGAACTCGCGCGAGATGAACCAGTCCAGCATCGTCGCCGTGTTGCTGTTGCCGGCCGTGCTGCCCTGGAACTGCAGGAAGTACTTCAGCTTCGGATCGAAGGCCAATCCCGACACCGCGAACCGCCCGAGGTAGACGTCGAAGTTGTTGACGGCACCAGGCGTCGCTCCGAGTGGCGCGACGTCGTTCTTCGGGTCGAACCAGGTGTAGCGGCTCTGAAAGAGCCCGTTCAGATGGATGGAGAAGGCGTTGTCGGTCGAGCGGAGGTAGAAGCCGTTGTCGTAGATGCTCCCGGCCGACTGTGCGTCGGCCGCAACCGGCGTGACCTCGCCCCCGTCGTGTGCCGGGGCGGCCCCGCGAGCGTTGGGCGCCGGTGCCCCGCCGATGCCCGGCTGGGCGCCGGCAGCCGGCGACAGCAGCCCCACCATGGCCAGAGCCGCCGCCGTGGTAATGAGGAATCTCGATGTCGCACGCGTGTCTCGATGTCGTACCCGTACCCGTGGATGCATGAAGTCCCGCCCGCCGTGAAGGATTCGGAGTCGCGCCAGCCGGAGGCGTGACGCCACGTCACAGCCGACGATGAACGCAGACGTGAAGAGCAAGCGGCGTACCCGGAACGTGAGCCGATCGGCGCATCGCACAAATGCAAGAAACAGGCGGAAATTCGATGTATTTGGCGGTACGAGGGCTCACGAGACAAACAGCCATTTCTGTCGATGGCGGCCGGTGAGCCTCACACAAATGTTGAACGACGATCGCCGAGGGAATCGGCACGGCCGCGGGCGATCGCGCGGAATCGGGCATCCACGTCGCTCGGCGCGCATGGCTCGACGAAAATGTTCAGTGGTGAGATTGGACTGACATTCTCGTTGAGCGCGCGGGGAAAGGCGGAGAGCCGGGAGATCGGGAGTTGGCGATCCGGCATCAACGAATGACCATCTCTCTGGTTCCTCCATTCTTCAATTCTTCAATTCCCCGCTGATGAGTTAGCCTGTTCCTGTCCGGCGGCCGCGCGGCCGCACGTCACCTTCTTTCCATCGAGAGAGAACCCATGCGCTGCATCCGCTCCGCCTCCGCGTTCTGCGTGCTGTCGCTGCTGATCCTGCCGGTCGTGCTGGCCCTGTCGGCCGCGCCCGCCAGCGCGCAGCCGGCCGCGCGCACCGGCACCATGGCGCCTTCGGCCGTGCTGCTCCGACCCTCTCACGTGTTCGACGGCGCCTCGGGCACGCTGCACGACGACTGGGTCGTCCTGGTGCGCGGCGAGAAGATCGAGGCCGCCGGACCGGCCGCCGACGTCCACGCCCCGGCCGGCGCCCGCACGATCGACCTGCCGGGCACGACGCTGCTGCCCGGCCTGGTCGAGGCCCACTCGCACGTGCTGCTCCACCCCTACAACGAGACGAGCTGGAACGATCAGGTTCTGAAGGAGCCGCTCGCGCTGCGCGTGGCGCGCGCCACCGTCCACCTGCACGACACGCTGATGGCGGGGTTCACGACCGTGCGCGACCTGGGGACGGAAGGCGCCGGCTACGCCGACGTCGGGCTGAAGCAGGCGGTCGATCAGGGCATCATTCCCGGCCCGCACATGCTCGTCGTCACCCGCGCCATCGTCGCCACCGGCAGCTACGGTCCCAGGGGCTTCGCCCCCGAGTGGCAATTGCCGAAGGGAGGCGAGGAGGCCGACGGCGTCGATTCGCTCATCCGCGTCGTGCGCGATCAGATCGGACGGGGCGCCGACTGGATCAAGGTGTACGCCGACTACTCGTGGGGTCCGCGCGGCGAAGCCGAGCCGACCTTCTCGCTCGACGAGCTGAAGCTCATCGTCGAAACGGCCCGCAGCAGCGGCCGGCCGGTCACCGTCCACGCCAGCACGCCGGAAGGCATGCGCCGGGCGGTGCTGGCGGGCGTGGAGACCATCGAGCACGGCGACGGCGGCACGCCGGACGTCTTCCGGCTCATGGCGGCGCACGGTGTCGCGCTCTGCCCGACACTGGCCGCCGGCGATGCCATCCGGCAGTACGGCGGCTGGAAGAAGGGGCAGGATCCCGAGCCGCTCTCCATCATCCGGAAGCGCGCCAGCTTCAAGGCCGCCATGGCCGCCGGCGTGACCATCATCAACGGCAGCGACGTCGGCGTGTACACGCACGGCGACAACGCCCGGGAGCTCGCACTGATGGTCGACTACGGCATGGCGCCGATCGACGCGTTGAAGGCCGCGACGTCGGTGGCCGCCCACGTGCTGCACCTCAACGATCGGGGACGCGTCCAGGCCGGGCTGCTGGCCGACCTGATCGCCGTCGACGGCGATCCCACGCGTGATATCGACGCCCTGAAGCACGTCCGCTTCGTCATGAAGCAGGGCACTGTCTACCGGAACGACCGCGCGGACGCATCGGCCCGCTGATGCGGCAGGGCAGCGGACGACACGGCCGAGGCGGTTCGGGACGCCCATCCGTGTCTGCACCCCGCAGCCCGCGCCTTCGGCGCCGGAGGGTGAGGGATAATGGGGGCTTCGATGTCCAACGCCCCCTGGATTCCCGGCATCGGCTGCTCGCATGGCGGGTGTCGCGCGTGAAGCGCCGCTGCCTGACCCTTGCGCCCGCCGTCTCCAGCCCTCTGGTCCATCGATGAACGCACGCAGGTCGCCCGGCACCGGTATCTCCTCGACCGTCGCCCCCTCGCCCTGGCTCCTGCGCCTCCTGCCGCTCGGTCTCGCTCTCGCCGCGTTCACCGCGTACTGGCCGGCCCTCTCCGCCCGGTTCGTCAATTTCGACGATGACCGGCTGTTCCTGGCGAACGTCTCCCGCTATCGCGAGCCGCTGCTGCAGCAGCTCCACTGGATGTTCACCTACATCGGCGTCGGCGACTATCAGCCGTTGACGTGGCTGTCGGCGAGCCTGGACTACCGGTTGTCGGGTACGGACCCGTTCAGCTACCACTTCAACAGCCTCCTGCTCCACGCACTCAGCGCCGTGGTCCTGTACTTCGTTGCGGTACGGCTGCTGCGGGCGGCGTTCAGGCTGGGCCCGGCTGACGATTCGGCGGCGCTCCGCCTCGCGGCGGCCGCCGGCGCCGCGCTGTGGGCCGTGCACCCGCTTCGCGTCGAGTCGGTTGCCTGGGCGTCGGAGCGGCGCGACACGCTCAGCGTGTTCCTCCTGCTGCTGTCGCTCGTCGCCTACCTGCGCGCCTGTCCGCCGGGCGAAACCCGCCTGCGCTCGGAACGGTGGTACTGGGGATCGGTCGGACTGCTGCTGCTGTCGCTGCTCGCGAAGGCCTGGGGGATGACGTTCTTCGTCTGCCTCGCGATTCTCGACGTGTATCCGCTGCGGCGGGTGCCGGACGACGTCCGGACGTGGTGGACTGAAGAGGCGCGCGCCGTCTGGCTGCAGAAGGTGCCCTTCGCCGTCCTCGGCATCGCCGGCGGCGCGGTCGCCTGGTACGCGCAGGCGATGACGCCGGCCGCGCTGATGCCACTGTCCCGGTGGAACCTTCGCGATCGGGTCGTGCAGGCGTTCTACGGCCTGGCCTTCTACGTCAGGAAGACCGTCTGGCCCGATCGGCTCGCGGCGCTCTACGAGCGGCCCCTGCGCGTGGACTGGTCGCGGCCCGAGTACGTACTCAGCATCATCGCCGTGCTGGCCGGCGTGGCACTCGCCATCCGGCTGCGGCGCCGCATCCCGGGCCTGGCCGCCGCCGGCGCGGTGTACGTCGTGCTCGTCGCGCCGGTGCTCGGACTGGCGCAGAGCGGACCGCAGATGGTGGCCGACCGCTACTCGTACCCGAGCTGCATTCCGTGGATGGTGCTGGTCGCCGGAGGGCTGTTCGCGGCCTGGCGGCGGCGCGCCGGCGGATGGCGGCGGACCACGGCGGTGCTGTTCGCCGCCGGCTTCGTCGCCCTCTTCGCCGCGACCTGGCGCCAGACGGAGGTCTGGCACGACTCCCGGTCGCTCTGGTCGCACGCGATCGACGTCGGGGCCTCGAGTTCGATCGCGCATCTGAACTACGGCCAGATCCTCCGCGAGGATGGGCGGAACACCCCGGCCATCGCGCAGTACCGCGCCGCGGTCGCCGTCAGGCCCGACTACGGCAATGCCTGGTACAACCTCGGCAACGCGCTCACCGAGGCGGGTGACAAGGCGTCCGCCGAGCAGGCGTACCGGCAGGCCATCCAGTACATGACCTCGAAGCAGTACGCCTGGCTGAACCTCGGCAATCTCTATCTCACCGAGGGCCGGTGGACCGAAGCCCTCGCGGCCTACCGCCAGTCGGTGGCCTTCGTCGAGGGGCACGCCTCGCCGGCGCAGTCGCCCGAGCCCTACCTGGCGCTCGGCAGCGCGCTCCTGCAGGCCGGCCAGCCGGCTGCGGCGCGCGGCCCCCTTCTCGTCGCCTCGCGGTATCCGCGGACGCGCGCGACGGCCGAGGCCCTGCTGCGACAGCTTCCCTGAGCGGCGGCGGACGGTGGTACAACGCAAAGGGCCGGGCGATTCGCCCGGCCCTTCGTCGATTTCCGTTCCCGTTGCTGCGCGTCGGCTGTCGTCAGCGCGCGATATCCATGAAGCGCGTGACGTAGTCCATCATCGTGAAGGAGAACATGATGGCGAGCCAGAACAGCGCGCCCATCATGACCAGCTTCTGCAGCTTCGGCGCCCACTTCCCGTGCATGAAGATCATGACGACCAGCGACGCCTTCAGGAAGGCGATGCCGAGCGCGGCCACGATGTTGAACGGGCCGAGATCGAAGTAGGCCACCTGCACGGTGCTGTAGGTCAGCACCAGCAGGCAGAGGTAGATCGTGTAGTACGTGCTCTTGGATACGATGTGCTCGCTCGACATGCGTTCTGGGCTCTCAGCGTCAGCGCGTTACTTGTGACGATCGATCAGGTACAGCAGCGGGAACAGGAAGATCCACACGATGTCGACGAAGTGCCAGTAGAGCCCGGTCACTTCCATCGGAATGTGGTACTCCTTGGTGAACTTCCCCTTCCGCGCCATGTACATCATGACCAGCAGGATGCTCAGCCCCACGATCATGTGGATCGCGTGCAGCCCGGTCATGATGAAGTACAGCGAGAAGAACAGCTGCGCGTGCCCGGCGTTCGCTCCTTCGATGGCGAAGTGCGCGCCCGGCACGAGGTGCTCGTGGAAATCGGTCGCGTACTCGATGCCCTTCACCACGAGGAAGCCGGCGCCGAGGATCCACGTCAGCACGAGGAACCGGAAGACGCCCTTCGAGTCCCCCTCCTGCGACGCGTAAACGGCCAGCGCCATGGTCAAGCTGCTCGTGATCAGGATCGCGGTGTTCAGCGCGCCCAGGGCGATCAGCGTGTGCTCGCTGGCGACGGCGAACGCGTGCGGGTACATCGACCGGTAGACCAGGTACGAGGTGAACAGGCCGCCGAAGAAGAGGACTTCGGTGACCAGGAACACCCACATGCCGAGCGAGGCTACGTCGGCCTGCTGTTCCAGACTGTCGAAGTGGTGTGCCAGCCCGTGCGGGTGCACAGCCTCGGTCGTAGCGATATCAGCCAACTCGGCTCTCCTCCAGCTCCCCGTAGTTGTAGGCCTCTTCGGTCACCACCGGCGTGTTCTCGAAGTTGTGCGTCGGCGGCGGCGACGTCGTCTCCCACTCGAGACCCTTGGCGCCCCACGGGTTCGGCCCGGCGATCGGGCCGTACTTCAACGACCAGAGCAGATAGACCAGCGGGATGAGATAGCCGATCCCGAGGATTGACGCGCCGGCGGACGACAGCACGTTCAGCGTCTGGAACTCGGGCGGATACACGTGATAGCGCCGCGGCATCCCCATGTAGCCCAGGATGAACTGCGGGAAGAACGTCAGGTTGAAGCCCAGGAAGATCGTCAGCGCGCCGATCTTCGCCCAGCCCTCCGGATACAGCCGGCCCGTCATCTTCGGCCACCAGTAGTGGAGGCCGCCCATGTACCCCATGATCGCGCCGCCCACCATGATGTAGTGGAAGTGCGCGACGACGAAGTAGGTGTCGGTGACGTGGATGTCGATGCCGAGCGACGCGAGGAAGAGCCCCGTCAGGCCGCCGATCGTGAACATCCAGATGAAGCCGAAGGCGTAGAGCATCGGCGTCGCGAACGAGATCGATCCCTTGTAGAGCGTGGCCGTCCAGTTGAACACCTTCACCGCCGACGGAATCGCGACGACGTAACTCAGCAGCGAGAACACCATCGCCGAGTACACCGACAGGCCGGCCACGAACAGGTGATGGCCCCACACCAGGAAGCCGAACACCGCGATCGCCAGGCTGGCGAAGGCGACGAACGTGTAGCCGAACACGCGTTTACGCGAGAACGCGGCGATGATCTCGCTGGTCACCCCCATGCTCGGCACGATCATGATGTAGACGGCCGGATGCGAGTAGAACCAGAACAGGTGCTGGAACAGCACCGGATCGCCGCCCCGCGCCGGATCGAAGATCCCCAGATGCAGCAGGCGTTCGGCCGCGACGAGCAGCAGCGTGATCGCCAGCACCGGCGTGCCGAGCACCATGATCAGGCTGGTCGCGTACATCGACCACAGGAACAGCGGCATCCGGAACCACGTCATGCCGGGCGCCCGCATCCGGTGGATCGTCACCATGAAGTTCAGGCCGGTGAGGATCGACGCGAAGCCCGCGATGAAGATGCCCATCGCCGCCAGGCTGACGTTCGTATTCGACGAGAGCGTGCTGAACGGGGTGTAGAAGGTCCAGCCGGTGTCGACGCCGCCCGAGATGAGGGCCCAGAGGGTGAAGCAGCCGCCGATCGTGAAGATGTACCAGCTCGCCAGATTCAGCTTCGGGAACGCGACGTCCTTCGCCCCGATCATGATCGGGATGAGGAAGTTGCCGAGCGTGGCGGGAATCGACGGGACCAGGAAGAAGAACACCATGATGATGCCATGCATGGTGAACAGCTTGTTGTAGGTCTCGTCGGATACCAGGGCACCCGTCGGTGACGTCAGGCTGATGCGGATCAACGCCGCGAACGCCCCGCCGATCGCGAAGAACAGCGTGATCGTGACGAGGTACAGGATGCAAATCCGTTTGTGATCGGTCGTCAACAGCCAGGATCGCAGGCTGTAGTCGGTGTTCAGATAGTTCTCGCGTGGCAGAACTGCGGTGGTCATAGCCTTCTTCTATCTCTGGGCAGCCGGCGCGGGCGCCGGGGACGACAGGGCCGACGACGGCTTCGACGCTGCCGGGTGCCCGTCGGGCTCCGGCGTCGTCACAGTCGGAGCGGTCGGCGCGGGCTTCAGCGTCTTGATGTACTCGATGAGCTCGAGCAGTTGTTCCTCGTTCACGAGCCCCTGGTAGGTCGGCATGATCGGCTGGTAGCCGGCCGCGACCTTCGCCCCCGGGTCCATGATCGATTCCCGCAGGTACGCATCGTCTGCCGCAACCGTCTGGCCGCTCTGCAGCCGCACCTGCTGCCGGTACAGCCCGTTCAGCACCGGCCCCCGGGCCCCGGAGTCCGGGCTGTGGCACGTCACGCACGCCAGGTTGCTGAACAGCTTCTCTCCGGCCGCCGCCAGCGTGTCGGAGCCGACGCCACCGGCGATCCAGGCCTGGTAGTCGGTCGGCGACATGACGACGACCTGGCCCACCATCCGGGAGTGGCCTGCGCCGCAGTACTCCGCGCAGAACAGATGGTAGGTGCCCGGCTTGGTCGCCTGGAACCACAGCGTCCGGTAGCGGCCCGGCAGCACGTCCATCTTGATCCGGAAGTCCGGCACGTAGAAGCTGTGGATGACGTCCTGCGACGTCATGATCAGCTTGATCCGCTCGTTGACCGGCACGTGCAGCTCGTTGATCTCCCGCTGCCCGTCCATGTGCTGGAACTTCCACATCCACTGCTTCGCGAGCACGTAGACGTTGATCGCGTTCCCCTTCGGCGGCTCGTAGGCCTGGAAGTAGATGTCCGCGCTCCAGATGAACATCACCAGCGAAAGGCCGAGCGGGATGATCGTCCAGATCGTCTCCAGCAGCAGGCCGCCATGAATCCGTGCGCCCTGCTCATCGGGCGACCGCCGGCGATACCTGACCGCGAAGTACAGGATCAGCCCCGCAATCAGCACCACGAAGAAGGCGCTGACCGCGAGAAGGAAGAAGTACAGCGCATCCACCTTGCCCGCGAGTGTGGATGCTTCCTCTGGAAACAATGGGATGCCGGAGAACATCGTCGCTACTTATGCTTTCCTGCCGGATGCCGCGGATCCGACCCCGGGCTGCCCCGGGTCCGTCCGGTGAGAGCCGCGCCGCTCCATCCGCCACATGATGAAAATAAACGAGCCCATCGCGAGAACCGTCAGCGTGCCGGTGATCCGCAGCAGCCGCATCGTCAGCAGCCCATACTTCCCCGTCTCGGGGTTGTAATGGTAGCAGTACAGCAGCAGCTGATCGACCGGCGTCCCGATCTTGTCGTGCGACGCCTCGACCAGCGAGAACCGCAGATCAAGCGGTGAATACTCGATGCCGAACAGGTACCGGGCCACGTGCCCCGTCGGCGTGATGACCACGATGCCCGTCGGATGAGCGAACTGCTTGATCGACGCGTCCCACACGTAGCGGAACCCGACCGCCTTCGTCAGCGCCTTGATCGCCGGCTCCTTGCCCGTCAGGAAATGGAACCCGTCGGCGGCGTCGCCGTGCCGGCCATAATCCTTCACGTAGTCGGCACGCTTGACCCGCGCCTGCGCCGGCCCTTCGCGTGGATCGAAGCTCACCACCACGAAGTCGAAGTCCTTGCCCGCCTCGAGCGACAGCGCCTTCAGCGACGCCACGGCGCCGTTCATCACCTGCGTGCACAGCATCGGGCAGTCGTAGTACACCAGCGCCAGCACCACCGGCCGCTTGCCGAAGTAATCGCCCAGGTGGACCGCCCGGCCCTCCGAGTCGACGAACGGCAGGTCGAGCGGCACCTGCGCGTCCAGCTTCTGGTCGAAGCCGATCTGCTTGAGGATGTTCGTCGACGAGGCGGCCGGCATCCCCGCCTCGACCTGATCGCCACCGGCGTACATGCTCGCCGACCGCTGGGCCTGCGCGTGCGCCGATCCCGGCGCCGCGATGAGCAGGGCCAGCGCGGCGAGCGGCGCGGCGACGAACCGGATGACTTCAGTCTTCATGACGTGCGTTCACTTTCTCGTTCCCGGACGTACTACTTCCCGGCGGACGGCCTCCGCCGCTACGGCACCAGCGATTCCAGCATCCGCCCCGAGCTCGACGCCTCGGGATACATCGGCCCCTCGGCGGCCGGCGGATTGGCCCGGGTCGGCAGCCCCTGCTTCACCAGCAGCTCCATCGCCCGCGCGATCGGGATGCGGACCACGCCGTTCTCGCGGTCGACCCACGCGTAGCCGTCGAGAATGGCGTTCTCCTCGGCGTGCAGCGCCGCCAGGTCGGCCGGCGGATTCGCCTGCACGCCGGGGCCCACCGGCTCCTGCGGCTGCGCCAGCGGATAGGTCCGCGGCGTCTCCGCCGACTCGGTGTGCATCTGCTCGATCGGCGCCACGTCGACGTTCGCCGTCTCGGGGCCCGGCAGCCACGCGAAGCCTGCGCCCGTGAGCAGGTGGAAGACCCCGATGACGACCACGAAGGCAATCAGGCACATCAGCGCCAGCAGCGCGCCGCCGATGAGCACCGGCGCGGAAGCTGACGTCGCTTGCCTCGTGCGACGTGTGGGGATCGTGATACGTGAGCTCGTCTGCGTTACTCATAATCAACTGCGTCCGCCGGCAGGCCGGCGCCCGTCCCGTGCACTCTTCCGCCTCAGTGCGAGTGATGATGGCCGTACTGCAGGGCCGTCGTCAGGTACGGATCCCGGACCGGCAGCAGCGACCGCGTCTGGAGCGTCCGCGCCCACAGGGCCAGCCAGATCCCGCCCAGGCCCAGCGGCGCCGCCAGATCCATCCACGACAGGTACAGCGTCGGGTGGATGGTCGGCGCGATCAGCCAGTACATGTCGATCCAGCGCGCGGCCACCAGGGCCAGCGCCAGCATGCCGACCCGCGCCGCCTTGCCCTTGATCGAGCGCTGCAGCAGCAGGATGAACGGCACCGCGAAGTGGAACAGGAGCAGGGCGATCGCGACGTACTGCCAGCCGTGCCGGAAGCGCGGCAGGTAGAACGAGATCTCCTCCGGCAGGTTCCCCGCCCAGATCAGCAGGAACTGCGAGAACGACGTGTACGTCCAGAGGATGACGAACGCCAGCATCAGGTTGCCGAGGTCGATCAGGTGCTTCGGCGTGACGATCGCCTTCAGCGGATCGCGCTTGACCAGCCACGACAGCATCAGGATGACGAACGAGAAGGCGCTCAGCCCCTCGCCGGCCATGAAGATCATGCCGAAGATCGTCGAGAACCAGTGCGGCTGCATCGACATCAGCCAGTCGATGACCGCGAAGGTGATCGTGATGCCGTAGAGCACCAGCCCGCCGCCGCTCAGCTTGCCCAGCCGCTTCACGATCGCCGGGTCGCCCGTCCGGTCCTGCTCGATGCGACCACTTTTCAGGAAGTGGGCGAGCGTCCACCAGATGATGAAGTAGGCGACGGCCCGGGCGATGAAGAACGGCACGTTCAGGTAGAGCGCCTTCGCCTGGATCACGTGGTCGGTCGCCACCACGCCGGGCCGCGCCCAGGGGTAGAGCGACTGCAGCCCGAACAGGATCGGGATGAAGAACAGCGCCAGCAGCGGGATCAGTCCGCGTGCCGGCCTCGAGCAGGCGCCGCGTCAGGATGCCCCAGTTGCCACCCGACAGGTGCTGCACCATCACCACGGCCATGACAGCCGATCGTGATGTTCAGCACGAAGATGTAGCCCAGCAGGTACGAGTGGAAGAACTGGTCGGGGCTGAAGTAGCCGCCGATCAGGCAGGCGATCAGCAGCACGGCGCCGATCGGCAGCGCCCGTCGCGTGATCTGCTGCACATCGGAAGGGACAGGGTACTCGGTTGGCATGGGCACGTTCTTCGTTCCTGAGCCTCGTCGCTGAAGCGCGCGGTAACTGTCTGGTTACTTGGTCCCCGACGCGCCGGGCTGCGCGTTCAGTTTGTCCCGTTCGGCCGGCGGCACGTCCTGCATCGTCGCGTGCTCGCTCAGCTGCAGCGCCCGGATGTAGGCCGCAATCGCCCATCGGTCGCGCACCGGCACCTGCGCCTTGTAGTCGGGCATGGCGCCGAACCCGTTCGTGATGACGTCGAAGAAATGACCCGCCGGCGCGTTCATCAGCCGGGCGGTGAAGTAGGACGGCGGCCGGCGGTACCCGCGCCGCACGATCATCCCGTCGCCCAGCCCGGTCGTGCCGTGGCACGGCGAGCAGTAGATGTTGAACCGCTGCTGCCCCCGCTCGACGACCGCGGCGGTCACCGGAAACGGGAACTCGTCGACCTCGCGGCCGTCCACCTTGCCGGTGTACAGCAGGTCGTCCTCGCGCAGCTGGCCGCGCGCGACGGTCCCCTTCACCAGCGGGCGCTCCGACCGGCCGCTCTTGAAGAACGAGGTCTGGCGCAGCGGGATGAACTTCGGTTGGTTGTGCATGTCCTGACGGCAGCCCGCGGCCGCCACCAGCACCAGACACCAGGCGCCGAGCGCCAAGAATTTACGGGACAACGTCCGTCACCTCTCGGGGGCGGAGGGTCTCGAGGAACGCCCGCGTACACTTCGCGGTCGAACTTCTCGTCCTTCGCCTCGATGCACAGGAAGAAGCGGTCGATCGTGGCCCGCTCGAAGCCGGGCACGTTGAAGACCGGGTGATAAGGCATCGGCAGGCCGTTCAGCGCGATCATCCCGAACGCCGCCGTCAGCGCGGCGAACAGGATCGTCAGCTCGAAGGTGACCGGGATGAACATCGGCCAGCTGTTGAACGGACGCCCGGCCACGTTGATCGGGTAGGCAATCACCGAAATCCAGTACTGCAGGAAGAAGCCGACGAGGCAGCCGGTGATGCCGCCGATCAGCGCGATCAGCGGCACTTCGTTCCGGTGCAGATCGAGCGCCTCGTGCAATTCCTCGATCGGCACCGGCGTGAAGGCGTCGAGATGCCGGTAACCGGCCTCCCGCGCGCGATGCGCGGCCGCCACCAGCGTGCCCGCCTCCTCGAATTCGGCCATCAGGCCGTAGAGCGATGAACCCTTATGTTCGTGCATACTCAGCACCGCATCCATGCGCCGTGAACCGCCGGCACCGCGCGCCGGCCGCTCCGCCCGCTCAGTGCGCCTCCTCGCTGTTGGCCTGCGCCTGCGGCAGCAGGGTCCGCATCTCGAAGATCGAGATCATCGGGAGGAAGCGGATGAACAGGAAGAACAGCGTCAGGAACAGCCCGATCGTCCCGGTGAACACCGCCCAGTCCCACATCGTCGGCGCGTAGCGGCCCCACGACGACACCAGGAAGTCGCGGTGCAGGCTCGTGATGACGATGACGTACCGCTCCAGCCACATCCCGGTGTTGACGACGAGCGAGACGAAGAACAGCAGCGGCACGCTGGACCGGACCTTCTTGAACCAGAGCAGCTGCGGAATGATGATGTTCGTCGAGATCAGGGCCCAGTAGGCGACGCCGTAGGGGCCGAACATCCGGTTGAACATCATGTAGCGCTCGAACGTGTCGGCGCTGTACCAGGCCATGAAGGCCTCGGTGCCGTAGCCGTACGCCACGATCATGCCGGTCGTCAGCATGACCTTGGCCATCGTCTCGAGGTGCCACATCGTGACGAAGTCCTCGAGGCGGTACGCCGCCCGCAGCGGAATCGCCAGCGTCAGCACCATCGCGAAACCCGAGTAGATGGCGCCGGCGACGAAATACGGCGGAAAGATCGTCGTGTGCCAGCCCGGGACGATCGCAATCGCGAAGTCGAAGCTGACCACCGTGTGCACCGAGACGACCAGCGGCGTGGCCAGGCCGGCCAGCAGCAGCGACGCCGTCTCGTAGCGGAACCAGTGCCGCGCCGACCCGCGCCAGCCCAGCGACATCATCCCGAAGACCTTGCGCCCGAAGTTACTCTTCGCCCGGTCGCGCATCGACGCCACGTCGGGAATCAGCCCGACGTACCAGAACACCAGCGAGACCGTCGCGTAGGTCGAGACCGCGAACACGTCCCAGACCAGCGGGCTGCGGAACTGCGGCCACACGGTCATGGTGTTCGGGTAGGGGAACATCCAGTAGAACAGCCAGGGCCGCCCCATGTGCATCAGCGGGAACAGGCCCGCGCAGGCGACCGCGAACAGCGTCATCGCTTCCGCGAAACGGCTGATCGACATGCGCCACTTCTGGTGCAGCAGCAGCAGGATGGCCGAGATCAGCGTCCCGGCGTGGCCGATCCCGATCCACCAGACGAAGTTGACGATCGCGAAGCCCCACGCGACCGGAATGTTGATCCCCCAGATGCCGACGCCCTTGACGAACAGGTACGTCGCCGCCGTCAGGAAGATCATCATGAAGGTGAACGCCAGCAGGAACCCGAACACCCACCCGAGCGGGGTCTTCCTGGTCTGGACGATGTCGCCGATGGCAGCGGTCACGGTCGAGAAGTCGTGCCCCGGCCCGATGACGGTCGGCTTCATCGAGGCGTCGAGCACGCCCGCCGCTGCAGAATGATCCGGTGGAAACTCAGGACGTTCAGCCACGTTGATGTTCGCTCTCGGTCTAGCTGTTGACCGCCGTTGCCGGCGCGATGTCGGAATTCGGGTTCTTCAGCAGCGCCAGGTACGTCGTGCGCGGCTTCGTGTTGAGGTCGGCGAGCAGGCTGTAGTCGCGCGTCTGCGCCTTCAGCTTCGACACCCGGCTGTTCGGATCGTTGATGTCCCCGAACACGATCACGTCCGCCGGGCACACCGCCTGGCAGGCCGTCAGGATCTCGCCGTCCTTCACCGTCCGGTTCTGCTTCTCCGATTCGATCTTCGCTTCCTGGATCCGCTGCACGCAGTAGGTGCACTTCTCCATGACGCCGCGGCTCCGCACCGTCACGTCCGGATTGCGCACGAACTTCAGGCTGGCCGTGTTCCAGTCCTGATACAGCAGGAAGTTGAACCGCCGCACCTTGTAGGGACAGTTGTTCGAGCAGTACCGCGTCCCCACGCAGCGGTTGTAGACCATGTCGTTCAGCCCTTCCGAGCTGTGCACGGTCGCCCCCACCGGGCAGACCAGCTCGCACGGGGCGTTCTCGCACTGCTGGCACGGCACCGGCTGGCTGTAGACGATCGGGTTGTCCAGCGCGCCCTCGAAGTACCGGTCCACCCGGATCCAGTGCATCTCGCGGCCGGCCATCACCTGGTCCTTGCCGACGACCGGAATGTTGTTCTCGGCCTGGCAGGCGATCACGCACGCGTTGCAGCCGACGCACGAGTTCAGGTCGATGCTCATCCCCCAGGCGTACCCGGTGTAGGGATGATCCGACGGATACAGCGTGTCGTCGGCCGACGGCGATTCGGCCTCCTCGTCGACGAACCGGGGGTTCTTCCGGAATTCCTCGAGCGTCGCCACCTGGACGAAGCCGCGGCCTTCCATGTTGTAGTGCGCGCCGACGGTCGCCAGGTGGAAGGTCCCGTCGACCTTCTTCATCTGCAGACCCGCGCCGCTCCACAGCGCCGTCGCCGTGCGCAGCGTGTTCGCGTTCACACCGGTGCCGTCGCCCACCTTCCCCGCGCGCGTCCGGCCGTAGCCGAGCGTCACCATCGCGCAGTCGTCGGGCATGCCCGGCGTGATCGAGACCGGCGCCTTCAGCGTCCGTCCCTGGAACGTCAGCTCCGCCATGTCGACCACCGACTGGCCGTGCTCGCCGCCCTGATACGCGTAGCGAACCCCGATGCCGAGCCGCTCGGCCGTCGCCGGGCTGATCAGCACGGCGTTGTCCCACGTGAGCCGCGTCACCGGCTTGGGCAGCTCCTGCAGCCAGCCGTTGTTCGCGTAGCGGCCGTCGTACACCGTCGGGTCCAGCTTGAAGACGATCTCCATCGCCCCCGACTGCGCCGCCGGAATCGCCGGCACCGTGCCGCTGAAGGCCACCGACACCGGCGCGTGCGCCGTGTTCGGCATCACGCCGTCGTTCAGCACCTTGCGCCAGAACAGCTCGAACGCCGACTCGCCGTCCGTGCCGGCCAGCTTCTGCACCGCCGCCGCTTCGGCCGGCGACACCGGCTTGACGGTCCCCGCCGCGAACTGCTTCCGCCAGTAGCCGCGGACGACGTCGTAGCCCGTGCGGCTCGGCTCGGCCGAGAAGGCCGCCAGCAGGTCGTGCGCCGACTTCCCGTCGTAGAGCGGCGCGATGAGCGGCTGCGCCACCGACACCGTGCCGTCGTACGCACGCCCGTCGCTCCAGGCCTCGAGGTAGTGCGTCTCGGGCACGTGCCACTGGCACTCGGCGGACGTCTCGTTGAAGTGCGACGCCAGATGGACCCGCAGGGCCACCTTCGCGAGCTTCTCCTTGAACGGAATGTCGGCCGGCGCCGTGTACACCGGGTTGCCGCCCAGGATCACGAGCATGTCGACCTTGCCCGCGTCCATGTCGGCGACCAGCGTGCGCAGCGATTCGACGTGATCGACCGGATTCGCCTCGACCGGATCGGCGTAGACGACCGTGGTGCCGACGTTGCCGAGCGCCGCGTTCATCGCGTGGGCCAGCACGTGCACCGCCGGGGCCTGCTGATCGCCGGCCACGACGACCGACTTCCCCTTGCTCCGGAGGAGGTCCTTCACCACCGCCGCCACGTGCGGCTGCAGCGACGCATCCAGGCCGGCGGGCGCGGTCGCGCCCTGCACGCCGACGCCGGCCGCCACCGCGGCGGCGAACACCGCCACCTGGCTCGGCCGCAGGGCCCACCGGTGATCGGCCATGCCGCCCGTGTTCGTGAGGCTGCTCTCGGCCACGTACAGCCGGTTCATCGTGCTGTCGGGACCGGCAATGCGCCGGCGGCTCGAGAAATCGCGGACGTAGCGCAGCGTGCCGGGCCCGCAGCCGAGGAAGTCGGAGTCCAGCGAGAGGATGACGTCGGCCTGATCGAACCGGTACTGCGTGTCGACGTAGCGGCCAAAGGCCATCTTCGAGGCCGTCCGCGCATGTTCCCGGCCGGTCTGCTCGTACTGGTGCCACCGGGCCTCCGGATACTCCTCGGAGAGCTCGTTGAACTGATCGGCCAGCGACGGCGACACGACCGCTTCGCTCAGGAACCGGAGCCCCCGGCCCTTGCTCGCCTTCTTGTTCAGCAGGAACGTCTTCATCGCCCCGATGAAGGCCGTCCACGTGCTGGTCTGCCCGAGCACCGTGATCGCCTGCGCGCGGTCCGGATCGTAGAGCGACAGCACCGAGCCCTGCGCGTACACCGTGGTCGCGCCGAGGCTCTCGGGGTGCAGGACGTTGCCCTCGACCTTCGTCGGCCGCCCCTCGTTGCTCTTGATCAGCAGGCCGGTCGACACGCCACCCAGCGTCATGGCGGTGGCGAAGTAGAGCGGCTTGCCGAGCACGATCTCCTGCGGCTGCGTGACGTAGGGGACGATCGCCTCGTCCGGCTGCTTGGTGCAGGCCGTCACACCCGCCAGCGCCAGCGAGGCGCCCATCACCTTGAGGAACGTCCGACGGCCCAGCGGGTCCAGCCACTCCGACGCGCGGCTCGGGAACTCGCGGTGCAGGATCTCCTGAAAGCCCTTGTTGTCGGTCAGCTCCTCGAGGCTGCGCCAGGTACTCACGACCGCTGGACGCGCTCAGGCGCTCGCGGATGGATGCCAGGTCGAGGGTGTGATCTGCACTCATGACGATTCGCTGAAACTCACAAAAAACGTCGAGTCGGAAGGCCGTCTACCCGGCCCGGACGCCACCGCACCGCGCGCGCCCTAGCGATGGCACGTGGAGCAGCTCGTCAGCGCGGCCACGTTCTTGATGTGGTACTCGGCCACGAGCTTCTTGCCCAGCGCGATCTGGTCCGTCGGCGGCGTGTAGTCCATCCGGAAGACGTCGGCACGCGGACGCACGTAGCGCTCCGGGTGACGATGACAGTTCAGGCACCACTGCATCTGCAGCGACTGCACCTGGACGACCAGCGGCATCTCGTCCACCCGCCCATGGCACGTGGAACAGCCCACGCCCTTGTTCACGTGGATGCTGTGGTTGAAGTAGACGAAATCGGGCAGGTCGTGCACCCGCACCCAGTGCAGCGACGTGTTCGTCCGGTAGCTCGCCCGCACCGGCTCGAGATACGACGCCTGGTTGAAGATCTGCGAATGACAGTTCATGCAGGTCTTCGTCGGAGGGATGCCGGCGAACGCCGAGGTCTCGACCGACGTATGACAGTACCGGCAGTCGATGCCGTTACCGCCCACGTGCCGGGCGTGGCTGAACTGCACCGGCTGGGTCTTGATTTCGTTCTGGGTCGTCACCCACCCCGAGCTCTCGATGGCGTTCATGAAGAGAAGCACCAGGCCTACTGCGAGCAGGCCGCCGAAGATGCTGAGCTTGGCGAGGGTATTGGCGCTGCGATGAAAGATCTGCATCGGTGCGGTAGATCGAACAACCGTCGGCCGAGGGCCAGCCGGCGTGACAAGTGCGCGGGGGGTGCCGTGAGAGACCGAACACGCCGCCGGACGGCAGGGGCACAGGTGGTTCCGCGGAACCCGAGGCGCTCGTCCTCCCCGTAGTGCCTGGTTCTGCCAACTTCCGCGGATAGCTCAGCCGGAAGCCCCGCATCAGGACTCGCATTTCTGTGCGAGCCAACCGGTATCTTTAACAGAAAAGCTTTCGGCACGTCAAGCGACGAACATGACGTTCGACGCGTCTGACGAACCTCACACCGGCCACCCGACAGTACCGCGGCCGGCGCGATCGGCAATTAGGGACCTTGCCCCAATCGCTCGTGCGGCTGCCTGCCACCGTCACCAGCAGCAGGCCGCAGACATTCTACGCTTTCTTTCAAAAAAACCAACAGCGAACGTCGCCACACTGCACGATGGCCGCTGCCGGGGCCGGGCCCGCACGTTCCGATGGCGCCCGGGCGCCCGAGGAGTGTACCCTAAATCGCCGCGTCGGGGGCAACCTCCCCCGCAACGCACGCCCAACGGCCCCCATCCGCGCCCGGCGTCACGGCGTTCCGGAGGTTCCCACCATGAGCGATCGCAAGTACCGCCAGCGAGGCTACCAGGACGACGACCGCCGTCCCCAGACGGCCCGCACGCCCGCCCCCGAGAAGCGCGAACGGCCCGAGGGGCCCCGCACGCCGAACCTGATGGGATATCGAGAAGTGTTCCGCTGCGCGCGCTGCGGCAACCTGCTTCCGCTCCCCGTTGCGGCCGACGGCCGCTGCAATCGGTGCGGCGTCGACCTCCACGCCTGCATCCAGTGCGTCTCGTTCGACGCCGGCCAGCGCTTCGAGTGCGCGCAGGCGATCCCCGCGCGCGTCTCGCCGAAGGACGCCCGCAACACCTGCGCGCTGTTCGCCCCCCGCACGACGGTGGAGCGCGAAACCGGATCGACGGCGCCCGCCGGCGCCCGCCAGGCGTTCGACGATCTGTTCAAGTAGCCGCCCCCCGGCCTCTTCCGGACCGGGCACGGCACGGCCCCGGACCCGCCGAAGCTCTGCCGTTCTAGCCCGCCCCCCTCACACACGATCACAAATATTTCGTGACAGGCCGTATAATCCGTGTGAATTCAGGGCGCCCGGGAATAATCCCCCTCGGCCGTGCGACATGACGGCATCGAGTTCCAGGTCCCCGGGCTCACGGATCTCGAACGGGGGAACTCGATGCGCGCGTCGGCTTTCGATCTCATCCTTATTTTTAACCTCAGCATTGTGGCCGTCCCGGCTTCCGCGGCCGCCCCCCCGTCCGGCGATCGGCCGGCGGCGGCGGCGCCAGCCGCTGCCCGTGCGCTGCACGCCCCGGACGGGCGCCTGGAGATCCGGGCCACGCGCACGGCGACCCCGGTGGTCGTCGACGGCATCCTGGACGACGCCGCATGGCAGCAGGCGACGCCGGTCAGCGGCTTCGTGCAGAGCGAGCCGCACGAAGGCCAGCCGGCGAGCGAGCCGACCGACGTCCGCATGCTGTTCGACGGGGAGAACCTGTACATCGCGGCGTACTGCCACGACTCCGACGCGGCCGGTCTCGTCCTGAACAACGTGAAGCGCGACTTCTCGCCCGGCGATCAGGACAGCTTCGAGGTCATCATCGACACGTTCGCCGACCGGCGGAACGGTTTCGCGTTCATGACCAACGCGGCGGGGGCGAAGTCGGACGAGCAGGTGACGAACGAGGGGCGCGAGGTCAACACCAGCTGGGACGCGGTGTGGTACGTCCGGACGCGCCGGGTGAAGGATGGCTGGACGGTGGAGATGGCCATCCCGTTCCACTCGCTGCGGTTCGACACAGGGACGAACCCGGTCTGGGGCATCAACTTCAGCCGGCGGATCCGACGGAAGAACGAGGTCGATTTCTGGGCCCCGATCCCCCGCGCGTATGAGCTGACGCGCGTGTCGCTCGCCGGCGATCTCGTCGGGCTCGGCACGCTCTCAGCCGGCCGCAACCTGAAGATCACGCCGTTCGTCCTCGGCAGCTCCGTGCGGGCGACCGGCGGCACGGCATTCGATTCAAAGGCGGACGCCGGCCTCGATCTGAAGTACGGCGTGACGCCGGCGCTGACGCTCGACGCGACGGTCCGGCCCGATTTCGCGCAGGTCGAAGCCGACGAGCAGCAGGTCAACCTCACGCAGTTCAGCCAGTTCTTCCCGGAGAAGCGCCCGTTCTTCCTCGAGAACGCCGGACTCTTCTACCTGGGCGACACGCCGCGCAACAACCGCACCGGCACCGCGCCAACCCCCGACGAAGATCTCCTGCTGTTCTTCAGCCGGCGGATCGGTCTGGCCTCGGACGGCTCGCCCATTCCGATCCTCGCCGGCGGCCGGCTCACCGGGCAGGCGGCCGGCTTCGGCGTCGGCCTGCTGTCGGTGCAGACGCGGGCGTCGGGCACGACGCCGGCGAACAACTACACCGTCGTGCGCCTGCGCCACGACCTGGGGCGCAGCTCCGACGTCGGCACGATCTTCATGATGCGGCAGGCCACCGGCTCGTCGCACGACTTCAACCGCGTGTACGGCGTCGATTCGAACATCCGCTTCTTCGGCAACGTCGACTGGAGCTCCTACGCGGTCAAGACCGCCAGCCCGGGCGTCACGTCCGGACAGTACGCCTGGCGCACGTCGATCAATCGCTCAACCGACTTCGACGACCTGAAGCTCGGGGTCATGTCGATCGGCAACAACTTCAACGACGATCTCGGCTACTACCGCCGGATCGGCGACCGCAAGTGGTTCATCGACACGGGCTTGCGGCCGCGCGTGGCCGCGCTGCAGCACCACGGCATCCGCGAGATGCACCCACACATCGTCTGGAGCTACTACACCGACCAGACGGGACGCATGGTCGCCAAGAACCTGCACTCGGGCTACACCCTGTTCTTCAACAACGGCGGCTATACCGAGTTCTCGGTGAACCCGCAGTTCGAGGCGATCGACGCGCCGTTCACCATCCACGCCGGATCGCCCGCGATTCCGCCCGGCGGGTACGGCTGGAACACCTATCAGTTCCGGTTCAACTCCGATCCCAGCCGGCTGCTCTCGTTCAGCCTCACCGGCATCACCGGCGGTCTGTGGAGCGGCACGCAGCGGACGATCGTGGCGGGGGTCACGCTGCAGGCGTCGTACCGCTTCAACGTGAGCCTGAACGTGCAGCGGACCGCGGCACACCTGCGCGTGCCCCGCACGGACTTCGTCGCCGAGCTGTGGACCGTCCGGACGAATTACTCGTTCTCGACGAACATGTTCCTCGACTCGCTGATCCAGTACTTCCAGGATCAGGGGCAGTTCAACATGAACGTCCGGTTCAACTTCATCCATCACCCGCTCAGCGACCTCTACCTCGTCTACAACGAGCAGCGGGTGACGACGCCGGACGTGCTCGTGCCGGGTCGCGGGCTCATCGTGAAGTTCACGCAGCTCCTGGCCTTCTGAGGTCTTCGCCAAGGCTCATCCGTATCGCGCCGCTGACAGCGGATGACAATCCGCGTCCGGGCGCGTCGTATAATTCCCGGGATCGTAACGGACCCCGGAAGCGTCCCCCTCGGCCGTGTTCACGCGACGGCGTCGAGCTCCCGGTTCACGGACTGCGGATTCTCGATGAGGGGGAATCCCCATGCGTGTTCCGGTCGTCGCTCTCGCCTCTTCCTCTCGGCCACTCCGGGTTTCAGCCACACCGTCCCGCACCGGCCTGCATCCCCCGCCATCGGCCCGCTCCGCCGCGCCCGCGCTCCATGCCCCTGATGGGCGCCTCGAGATCCGCGCGGTACACACGACGACGCCGATCGTCGTCGATGGCGTGCTCGACGACCCCGTCTGGCGGAAGGCGCCGGTCGTGAGCCACTTCGTCCAGAGCGAACCGCACGAAGGGCGGCCCGCCACCGAGCGGACCGACGTGCAGGTGGCCTTCGACGCGCACAACCTCTACATCGCCGCGTACTGCCACGACACCGATCCCGCCGGCATCGTCCTCAACGACGTCAAGCGCGACTTCACGCCCGGCGACCAGGACGACTTCGAGGTGATCCTCGACACGTTCGCGGATCGCCGCAACGGCTACGCGTTCATCACGAACGCGGGCGGCGCGAAGTCGGACGAGCAGTTCAGCAACGAGGGGCGCGACATCAACACGAGCTGGGATGCGGTCTGGCACGTGCGGACGCGCCGCGTGGCCGACGGCTGGACGGTGGAGATGGCGATCCCGTTCCACTCGCTCCGGTTCAACCGGGCCCGGAACGACCTGTGGGGCATCAACTTCGGCCGGCGGAATCCGTCGCAGGAACGAGCTCGACTTCTGGGCGCCGATCCCCCGGTCGTACGACCTGACCCGCGTGTCGCTGGCCGGCGACCTCGTCGGCCTGACGACGGTCCATCCGGGACGCGATCTGAAGATCACGCCGTACGTGCTGGGCAGTCGCCGTGCGTGCCGTCGGCGGCACGTCGTTCGATCGAACGGCCGATGCCGGCTTCGATCTGAAGTACGGCGTCACGCCCGCGCTGACCCTCGATGCCACCGTCCGGCCGGACTTCGCGCAGGTCGAGGCGGACGAGCAGCAGGTGAACCTCACGCAGTTCAGCCAGTTCTTCCCGGAGAAGCGGCCGTTCTTCCTCGAGAACGCGGGCCTGTTCTACGTCGGCGACGCCGGCGTCAACCAGCGGATCACGGCGCCCACGCCCGACGAGGACCTGATGCTGTTCTTCAGCCGCCGGATCGGTCTGTCGCCCACGGGCGCGCCGATTCCGATCCTCGGCGGCGCGCGGCTCACCGGATGGACGCACGGCTTCGGCATCGGCCTGCTGACCGCCCAGACCGGCGCGTCGGGCACGACGCCCGGCGACAACTACACGGTCATCCGCCTCCGCCGCGACCTGTTCCGCAGCTCCGACATCGGCGCGATCTTCATGACGCGGCAGGCCACCGGCTCGTCACGCGACTTCAACCGCGTGTACGGCGTCGACGCGAACCTCCGGTTCTTCGGCAACGTCGACTGGAGCTCGTACGCGATCAGGACGGCGGTGCCGGGCCAGACGACGGGACAGTACGCCTGGCGCACCTCGGTCACCCGCGACACCGACTTCGACGACATCAAGGCCGGCGTGATGGCGATCGGCGATCACTTCAACGACCAGCTCGGCTACTACCGCCGTACCGGCGATCGCAAGTGGTTCCTCGACGCGGGGATCCGGCCGCGCCTGGCCGCGCTGCAGCACCACGGCATCCTCGAGATGCACCCCCACGTCACCTGGAGCTACTACACCGACCTGTCGGGCCGGATGGTCGCCAAGAGCCTGCGCACCGGCTACACGCTCTTCTTCAACAACGGCGGCTACGCGGAGGTCGCGGTCACGCCCCAGTTCCAGGCGATCGACCTGCCGTTCACGATCCACAAGGGATCGCCGGCGATCCCCGCCGGCAGCTACGGGTGGGACGAGTACCAGGCGCTGTTCAACTCCGACCCCAGCCGCGCCGTCTCGTTCAACGTGACGGCCATCACCGGCGGGCTGTGGAGCGGCACGCAGCGGACGCTGAGCGCCGGGGTCACGCTGCGGGCCTCCTACCACTTCATGGTGAGCCTCGCCCTGCAGCGGACCGCCGCGCACCTCGACGTGCCGCTCACGGACTTCGTCACCGACCTCTGGACGCTCAGCACGAACTACTCGTTCTCGCGGAACATGTTCCTCGGCTCGCTGATCCAGTACTTCCAGGACCAGGGCGCCTTCAACATGAACATCCGGTTCAACTTCATCCACCACCCGCTCAGCAACCTCTACGTCGTCTACAACGAGCAGCGGGTGACGACGCCCGAAGTGCTCGTGCCGGGTCGCGGGCTCGTCGTGAAGTTCACCCAGCTCATGGCCTTCTGAGGCCTCCGGCCAACCTCAGCCGCTGCAGGGCGCCGGCGGGCCCGTGCGGACCGGGCCCGGATCGCGCGGCACTCCGGCCGTCGCCAGGCCGTGCACGGGCGTGACATAATCGCGGCATGGCTCTTCTCTCCGACCCCGATCGCCAGCGGCTGCGCGAGGCGCTCTCCGTCATGCCCGCGCCCGTGCGTCTGATCTTCTTCACCCAGTCGCTCGGCTGCGAGACCTGCGTCCTCACGCGCCAGATCCTCGACGAGCTCGTCTCGCTCTCCGAACAGCTGACGCTCGAGGAAGTGAACATCGTCCTCGACAAGGACGCGGTGGCGGCGTACGGCGTCGACCGCGCACCGGCCATCGCCGTCGTCGGCGCGACCGATCCCGGCATCCGGTTCTACGGGGCGCCGTCGGGCTACGAGTTCATGTCGCTCATCGATGCCGTGCTCCAGGTCTCGGGCGTCGACAAGGGCATCGACGACGAGGGGCTGTCGGACGAGAGCCGGCAGCTCATCGCCGCGGTCGATCAGCCGGTCGACCTGCAGGTGTTCGTCACCCCCACCTGACCGCACTGTCCCCGGGCGGTCAGCCTGGCACAGAAGATGGCGCTCGCCAGTCCCCACATCCGCGCCACGATCGTCGAAGCCACCGAGTTCCCCGACCTGGCGCGGCAGTACCGCGTCACCGGCGTGCCGAAGACCGTCGTCAACGGCACGACCGAGATTCTGGGCGCGCTGCCGGAGGAGATGTTCGTCCGGCAGGCTCTGCAGGATCTGGAGAAGGTAACCGAGGAGAGCGCCGGCGAGAAGCCGCCGGCGGACTGAACGCGCATCGCGTTCGGATGACGTGAAGCCCTGGCCGCATTGTGTCCGGCTCGGGGAGCGGCTTTTCGGAGCCACTCCCCGTTACCGACGCGGTGTCACGCTCACCCTATCCGACCCGCTCCGCGCCGTGTGACTTCGGCCGGCCGATCCAGAACAGGAACCCCATCGTCGACCAGAGGACGAACGCCAGCCACTCGTAGGTCGAGAAGCTGCCCGGCACCTGCGGCACGATCTTCATCAGGATGATCGCCAGGCTGACGAGCACGCCGAGCCACGCAATCGGGTGGAAGCGCGGCTGGTTCTCGTCCCGCCGCATCCGGAGGATGTAGGCGAGGCAGGCCGACATCCAGCCGACACCGACCGCCAGCGATCCCACATCGGAAATCGGCACGAGAATCGCGTCGCCCAGACAGGCCGCCACCGCCGTGATGACGCCCATCAGCACGATCGCCGTCATCGGCGTGCCGTGCTCGGGATGCACCTGCGACAGCGACTGGTGCACGAGATTCCGCTTGCCCATCCCGTACAGCAGGCGCGTGGACGCCACGAAGTTGCCGTTGAACACCTTGGCCAGCGACAGGAACGCGCCGATCAGGATGACCTGCGCGATCCAGTGCGCGCCGAACGCCCGCTCGAACGCCACTTCCGTCCCGATGTGCCCCGTGACGATGTCCTGCCACGGGTGGTAGACCCAGGGAACGACGATCATCACGACCGCGTAGAAGACGAACCCGCCGATGAGGGCCATGTAGATCGCCGTGCCGAAGTTGCGGGGATCGAAGCCGGCCTTCGCTTCCTCCGATCCCTTCGCGACCGACTCGAAGCCGGTCATGTAGTACGGCACGATCTGCATCGTGAGCAGGATCGACATCCACATGCCGGTCTTCCCGGGATGCGCGAAGAACGGATGCAGGTTCGCCGCGCTGCCCCGGAGGAAGCCGAGCACGGTGAAGATGAGGAAGGCGCCGAGCAGGCCGAACGTCGTCCAGTTCTGGAGGATGCCGCTCGGGTGGATCCCGCGGTAGTTGATGCCGACGACGAGCGCCGTGAGCAGGAGGCCGATGATGAGGCGCGGCAGGTAGATCGGCGCGCCGGCCAGCACCCAGAGCTGATAGGTGTTCAGCTCGGGAAAGACGCGCGCCATCAGGTTGCCGATCGCCACCGCCTCGAACGGGCAGACGATCGCGTAGGCGAGCACCATCGTCCAGCCTGTCGCGAAGCTGAGCATCGGCGGGAACACGCCTTCGGTGTAGGCGATCTCGGCGCCCGCGTCCTGGATCTCCCGGACCAGCCGCGCGTAGGTGTGCGCGATCGGCAGCAGCAGCATGCCGCCGATCAGGAACCCGAGCGCGCCGCCGATCGGACCGCCGCGTCCCAGCCAGTCATCCATCAGGATGAGCCAGGCGACGCCGATCATGCTGCCGAAGCCGAAGGTGAAGTACTCGACCGTGCTGAGGCTCTTGTGGAGCCGCGTCGTCCGCCGGGTCGGGCTGGTGCCGGAGTCTGGTGTGTGAGCCATGAGGCTGCGCCTGCGACGGGGTGCACACGAACAGTGGCCCGCCTGTCAGGGGGGGTGAGGAGCGAGGGAGGTGGGGGGAGGACGCCGTGGCGAACTATACCCGGTTTTCGCAGGAGACGGGAGGGGGCGGGCGCGCGCGGCGTGATGGCCGGGTGCGGAAAGGCGGCGCGGGACCTCAGGTCCCGGCGGCAGATCAGAGGGTGATGCGTGTCCGGATCAGAATTCGAATCTGACGCTCAGCTGCAGCGTGCGCGGGTCGAGCAGGGCGTTGACCTGGTTGTAGGTCGACCGTTGGACAGGTTGAAGTTGAGAATCGGTTCGCGTTCAGCACGTTGTACAGGTCGACATGCCGGTAGCGGTGCCGGCGAAGCTGAACGCCTTGTCGAACGCAGGTTGAGCAGCGACACCGTCTGGGACGCTGGCTGCGGAGCGAGGTCGGTCATCAGAAGTGCTGCGTCGAGTTCGGCAGGCTGACCGCGATGCGGCGGGCGTATCAGCCGCTCTGCACGCGCAGGTTGGCGCCGATGCCGATCCGTATGGGACTCGTACCGGCTCGACACGTGGAAGTTCCCGTCGACGTCTTCTGCGGTTCGCACGCTGGGATAGACGTTCTGGTAGTAGCCGGGCTGAATCGGGTCGGCCTGCGTCAGCGGGTTGTGCTGGCTGTTGTTCCTGAGCGTCGTCCTGGCGCGTCCAGTCGAAGCTGGAGTCGACGAACAGCCCCTGCGCGAACCGCTTGTTGAAGGCCAGCTCGATCGTGTCGTAGTTACCGGCGCCGCCATTGACCGAGGCCGGCATGTTCGTGATGACGTCGTTGACGACCCCCTTCAGCGACGTGGGGATGTCGAACACGTTGAACGCCTGGGTGCCGTGACCCCCTTGTCGACGCTGTTCAGGGTCACCGTGCTGGTGACGGGCACCGTGAACTGCCCCTCGCGCGACAGGTTGAAGGTGGCGTACTGGTCGCGCGTCATCTTCCGCACGTAGGCGACGCGGATCGACGACTGCCCCCAGAACTGCCGCTGGTAGGACAGCGTCGAACTCGTCGGTGTGCGGCGTCGTGATGCCCGTGTGAGCGTCGTGCTGACGCCGCCGGTGGCGCTCAGCAGGGCGCCGAGCTCCTGCGGCCCGTGGTACAGCCGATTGCCGTTCAGGTCGTTGAACACGAACGTCTTCGAACTGGCGCTACCGGATCGACCTCTGAGAAGGTGTCGCCGTAGTTGAAGTAGTAGCGGCCGGAGAACGCCTTGATGGCGGTCTTGCCGTCGCCGGCCGGGTCGAACGCACACGCCGACGCGCGGCGCGACGTTGTTCCGCGTGAACAGCGTCTTCTGCGGGAACGTCTGTTTGATGAAGAAGTCCGTCAGAATAGGATGCGCTCCTTCGGTGTAGTAGGGAGCCTGCCGGTCGTAGCGCACGCCGGCCGTGATATCACCTTGTTGGTGGCCGTCCAGCGGTCCTGGGCATAGATCGCCAGCCGCTTGTTGTCGTCGCCCGGAATCGTCCACGTCGAGCCCAGCTTGGCCGGGTCGCCGAGGTCGGTGAGCCGGATTTCCGACGTCGCGCCGCTGGCATCCAGGTAGAGGAGCGGGCCCGACGTGCCGATGCTCGCGTAGTTCGACATGTCGTTGATCCACTCGAAGCCGATCTTCAGGTCGTGGCTGCCCGCCGTCTTGGTCGGCAGGTAGTAGGTCGCTTTGCCGTAGACCTGCGGCTTGGCGCGTCCGAGCGAGAAGGGGCCGGTGGTCCCGCCTGCGTGAAGCCGGCGCCGCTGTTGACGCCCGTCACCAGGTCGGTGCGCGGCGGGTTGGTCTTGTAGTCGACCGACGGCTTCTCGGGGAAGATGTTCCCGAACTCGCCGATGTTCAGCTCCGTGAACAGCCGGTTCGACCAGACGCGCTGCCACTTGCCGTTGTCTGCGAGCCCGGACTGAACTGCGCCAGCGTCGACTCCTTCGGCGTCGTCGCCGAGAGGCCGCGGGTCGGCTTCTGCTTCCGCTGCCACTGGTGGTCCCGACCAGCGTGTCCTTCGACGTGACCTTCCAGGTCGACTTCGCCACGAACGTGTTGTTGATCATCAGGTCGGTCGCCGTCGCGATCGGCACGCCCGAGATCGCCTTGTCGATCTTGAAGTGGTTGTAGGCCGTGAAGAACCAGAGCCGATCGCGCAGGATCGGGCCGCCGAGGTCGTCGTGCGTCTCCCAGAACAACTGGTTCTTGGCCGCCGAACCGCCCGGTCCGTGATCGACGAGTCCACGTTGTTCCCCACGAAGCTCCCCGATTCGTAGGTCTGGTTGAGCAGCGACTTGAACTGATTGCCGCCGCTCTTGATAGTCGCGATCGTCGCCGCGCCCGGCGTGTTCATCTCCACGTCCTGGCCCGCCGCCGCCACCGAGACCTCGTTCTGCGAGTAGTAGTCCCGTAGCCGCCCGCGCCCCGGTCCCCTCGGTGACGTCCACGCCTTCGATGATCACGCGCGCCTGGCCGCTGATGCCGAACGCGTGTAGCCGGACTGCTGGCTCTTGTGGCTGCCTCCCACGTCGAAGCCGCGCATCCGCACGCCCGGCGCCTGCGCCAGCGCGCCCCACATGTCCGACGAGGCGGGCACGCCGATCAGTTTCGACGTGTCCATCGTGTTGCCGACGGCCGTCGACTGCGTGTCGACGATCGGCGACTCGGCCGTCACCTGCACCGTTTCCTGCAGGGACGCCAATTGGAGCGTCGCGTCGACGTTCAGCGTCTGGCCGAGCGCCAGCGTGATGTTCTGGCGGCTGAAGGCCTTGAAGCCCGACAGTTCGAACTTCACGTTGTAGGTGCCCGACGGCAGCGACGGGAACTGATAGCTGCCGTTGGCTTCCGTCACCGCGATCTGTGACCCGATGAGCGCCGGTGACGTCGCCGTCACCGTCACGCCGGGCAGCACGGCGCCCTGCGCGTCTTTCACGGTGCCGGTCAGCCGGCTGGTGGCCGTCTGCGCCGATAGGGGTACCGCCGCCAGCAAGGCCATGGCGATTCCGAGCACTGCCTGCCTGGTGTATCGCATCCTTCCTCCTCCGATCCCCGGGGCTTGCGCCCAGTGCCGAGTGGAGAGCTCAGCCGAATCCACACGAGAGGAGCCGGTTGGGTTGTACTAACTGATGAGGTTAAGCGTGCAAAAAGCGCACCTCATGCGTAATATTCTGCCAAGAATATATGGTGGCCTCAATTTATATATGCCCTAGATATTGTGTTGATCTGATGTCAAAACACCTGAAGATCCAATCTATAGAATCCTGCTCATCTTGCAGTTCAACCATTTGGTTATTCCAGGTCGAAGCGAGACGCTATTCCGCTGGCGGTCGGCCGGGGTCGGCGCCTGCTGGGCTTCGGACGACTCGGCTAGAATGTCGCCGCATCGGTCCGTGGCGGACCGGCGGCTCACCATCACTTCACCATGCACCTGTCCGGCGACCTCGGGTTCGCGCTGCTGGCGTTCACGTCGCTCCTGGCGATCGTGAACCCGCTCAGTGCGACGCCGATGTTCCTGGCGCTGACCTCCGAGTACACGCCGGCGCAGCGGCGGCGCACGCTGCAGCGCGGCGTCATTACCGCCTTCCTGGTGATGGTCGGCTTCGCGCTGCTCGGCCGGTGGATCTTCACCGTTTACGGCATCACCATCAACGCGTTCCGGATTGCCGGCGGGTTGATCTTCTTCGGCATCGGCCTCGACATGCTGCAGGCGAAGCGGTCGCGGGTGAAGGCCACCGAGGAGGAGGAATCGGAAGGGTCGATGAAGGAGGATGTCGGCATCACGCCGCTCGGCATGCCGATGATCACCGGACCGGGGACGATCACCACGGTGATGGTGCTCGTCTCGCAGGCGGAGACCCACACGCACCTGGTCGCCGTCTATGCGGCGATGGTCGCGGTGACCCTCGTCACCTGGATCGTGCTCGCCGCCTCGAACCGGATCGTGTCGCTCTTCGGCCAGACCGGCCTGAACGTGATGACCCGCATCATGGGGCTGCTCGTCACCGTCGTCGGGGTGCAGAGCATCATCGACGGCGTCTCACCGGTGCTCGTGAATATCCTGAAGATGGCGGGGCGGTAGGGCGCGGCCGGGGAACACGAACGGCGCGAGGGGCCGTCGCGGAGCAGGTTCACGCGGAACCGCGTCGCCGCCGCCTGGTCGGTCCGTGTCGTCAGAGGATCCTGAGCACCAGCACGGTGGCGGCCAGCTGCAGAGCCAGGCCGATGAGAGCCTGATGCTTCCGCCGTTCCAGAAAGGCGATCAGCCGGACGCCCATTGCTCCGACAACGACGTAGGGAACGAAGATCTCCCACGTCGTGAGGTGGTGAAGATCGGAGGCCAGGTAGAAGAAGTAGAACGAATGGAATCCGACGAGCGTGAACGCGTTGGCCGCCAGCTCGAGCGACATGGCGTCCACGCCCATCAGCAGCGCCCTCCCCGCGTCGTTGTCGAGAAGGCGCAGCCGCGGGTTCCCGCGCAGCGCGGCGTGAAGAAAGTAGACGAACACGCCGTACAGCGGCCACATCGCGATCCCCGCCGCCGACGTGAAGCCGCCGTGCACGGGCCCCACCTGGTAGATCCAGGCCGGACGGCCGAGCGCCAGCACGAAGGCTTCGTCCACGACAATCTCGGCCACCGTGGCGCAGAGAGACGTGACGCCGATGTACAGCAGCAGCCGGGATAGATCCACCCGGAGCCAGCGGCGCGCCAGCGCGCAGGGCACCAGGTACAACAGGGGCCCAAAGGCCACGGTGAAGCCGATGATGAAGACCGGAAGGTCCGCCGCCGGGAGTGGCGCCGGCTGAATGCGCATGACGCTCGAAATCAGCCACCAGAGCACCGAGCTCGAGACGCGCATCCCCGCGTAGACGGTCGCCAGGCCGGCGAGTACGGCCGCCGTCGTGAGGATCCCCCGGGGCAAGCCCGCGGCTGTGCCGACAGGCGCGTCAATCGTGGTCGAAAGAGACGATTCCGGCCTCATCAACCAGGTGAGCATGCGGCATTATGGACCGGCTCACGGGGAGTTCCAGATCTTCTTTGCGTTGTCGCGCCGGGAGGCGCCAGTCGTCCGTTTCCGCGATCTTGAGGAGTTCGTCCTTCCTCCATTCCACAACGCCTGCCTCGCTAAGGCCTCAGGAGGGTCTTGATCGCGCGGTACCCTACTACGGTTATCCTCTGGGCTGACGCCCGGCGTTCCGGCGCGCGGAGGTCTCGCGCCGGGGCCGCGGCCAGGCCGGAGAGGCATGGTGACATGGTGAAGAAGTTGTGGATTCTGCTGGCGGCGTTCGGCCTGTCCACCGGGCTGGCGGCCCAGAACAAGGCGCCGCTCACACTCGTGCAGACGTTTCCGCTGCCGGCGACCGTGAAGGGAACGATCGGCCAGTTCGGCGTGGACGTCGCCGGCCATCGCCTCTTCCTGGCGGCCGAAGGTGCGCACGCCGTCCTGGTGATCGATTCCCGCACGGGCGCGCTGCTGCACACCATCGGCGGTCTCGGCCAGCCGCGCGCGGTCCTCTTCCGGGCCGACCTCGGCAGCCTCAACGTCGTCGACGGGCAGACGGGCGAGGTGAGGGTCTACGATGCCAGCACCTACCGTCCGGTGATGTCGACGCGGCGAACCCTGGGGGCCGCGGTCCCGGTCATGCCGGATGCCGGTGACATCGGCTACGACCCGGCGACGAAGCTGCTCTATGTCGACAGCGCCGGCACCGATTCCGATTCGAAGGACAAGAACAAGAAGAAGAAGACGTCGCTCCTGAACATGGTCGATACCTCCACCGGCTACAAGGGATCGGACATGGAGATCGACGGCGATGCGCTGGGGGCCATGGCGCTCGAGAAGAACGGGCCGCTCATCTATCTGAACAATCCGGCGAAGCACGAGGTCGACGTCATCGATCGCGTGAACTGGGTCCTCACCGCGAAGTGGCCGGTGACGATGGGGCAGGACAACCGGGCGATGGCGCTCGACGAAGCGTCGCACCGGCTGCTCGTCGGCTGCCGCAGCGGGGCGATTGTCGTCTTCAACACGGAGACCGGGAAGGAGATCAAGGCGCTGCCGATTCCGGCGGGGGTCACCGACCTCGCCTTCGATCCGCAGACCCGGCGGATCTACGCGTGCTGTGGCGGCGGCCAGGGAACGATTGACGTGCATCAGCAGAAGGACGGCGACGAGTTCCAGTCGCTCGGACACGTGGCGTCCGGTCCGGATGCGGCGACCGCGCTCCTCGTGCCGGAGCTGCACCGGTACTTCGTGGCGGTGCCGGCCCAGGGGAGCGAGCCGGCGAAGGTGCTGGTTTACCAGGTGCCGTAAAGGTTGGCGGAGGGAGAGGGATTCGAACCCCCGGTGCAGTTTCCCGCACAGCGGTTTTCAAGACCGCCGCCTTAAACCACTCGGCCATCCCTCCGCGTCCGGAACCGCCGCGCAGGCCGGCGCGGCGTCCATGGTCATTGTAGCGCCGGGGGCCCGGGCGCGTGACATCGACCCGGTATTCGGAGTTAGGGATTTGGGATTCGGGATTCGGGATTGGCTTCATCCGGAACCCGGAATCCGGCAATGCGGCCCGCCCCCACGGTCAGCCGGGACGCTCACAGGGCGAGCCCTACGACCGGACCGGCCGCCGGGCCGGCGTAGTACCGCCCCACAATCGCCGCAATCGGCAGGCCGACCGTGAACAGCAGGATCACGATCGCCACGATGAGGTGCGCCAGGTTGAACGGCCCTTGCCGCACGCGGCTCAGGGGCAGGACCACGAGGTTCATCACGAGGCCGACGAAGACACCGTAGCCGAGCCCGGTGACCACAAGGTTCTTTGCCAGGAATCCGAGCCGGCGGAAGGCCACGAAGAAGACGAGGGTCCAGATGAGGGCGATGAGGTAGTGGAGCGCGAGCCCGAGAGCTGCAGCCCCCAGGCCTCCGGCAGACGCCTGCGGCCCGAGCACGCCGCTCGCAATCCCCTGCAGGATGCGCGTCGGCGTCACGTGCACGGTCAGCGGGTAGTAGGTGACCGCCGCCAGGATGTCGAGCGTCCCGGCCAGCAGCCAGGCGGACAGGATAGTCGCCGCCGCATTCGGCGCCTGCGGCCCAGATCGGCGGTCCATCGGAACCTCCCCCAATCCCGAATCCCGAATCCCCAACCCCTGCTCTTACCGATTCACCGACTTCATCGCGGCCTCCGCATAGCGAGGGCCGGCGGCCACGCCGTGCGGCACCACCTCGTCAATCTCCTGCAGGTCGTCCGCCGTCAGCTTCACGTTGAGCGCGCCGACGTTCTCCTCCAGGTACTTGCGCCGCTTGGTCCCCGGAATCGGGACGATGTCGGTGCCCTGCGCGAGCACCCAGGCCAGCGCCAGCTGCGACGCCTTGCACCCGCGCTTCATCGCCATCTCCTCCAGCCGGTGGACCAGCCGCAGGTTCTTGTCGAAGTTCTCGCCCTGGAACCGCGGCGAGACGCGCCGGTAGTCGTCCTCGGCCAGATCGTCGAACTTCCGGATGCGGCCCGTCAGGAACCCGCGCCCGAGCGGACTGTACGCCACGAAGCCCGTCCCCAGTTCCCGGCAGGTCGCCAGGATCTCGCCTTCCGGCTCGCGGCTCCACAACGAGTACTCGGTCTGCAGCGCCGCAATCGGATGCACCTTCGCCGCGCGCCGCAGCGTCGCCGGCGCCGCCTCGGACAAGCCGATGTGACGCACCTTTCCTTCCTTCACGAGCTGCGCCATCGCGCCGACGGTCTCCTCGATCGGCGTCTCCGGATCCACGCGGTGGAGGTAGTAGAGATCGATCGTCTCGACGCCGAGCCGGCGGAGGCTCCCCTCGCACGACTTGCGGACGTAGTCGGGCTTGCCGTTGATGCCGCGCACGCCCGGGTCCTTCGGGTCGCGGACGATCCCGAACTTCGTCGCCAGGACGACCTCGGCGCGCCGGCCGCGGATCGCCTTGCCGACCAGCTCCTCGTTGGTGAACGGACCGTACATGTCCGAGGTGTCGAGCAGCGTGACACCCAGCTCGAGCGCGCGGTGGATCGTGGCGATCGACTCGCTGTCGTCGCGCCCCGCGTAGAAGTCCGACATCCCCATGCAGCCGAGCCCCATCGCGGAAACGACGAGACCGCTGCGCCCCAGTTGGCGGGTTTCCATTACAGAACCTCCTGAACGGCGAATTCAGCTATCGCCTCATTGCATCACAGAAACATCGGCGGCAGCTCAGCCTCGCGACGGCTCAGGAAGGACGATGAGGTGAGGTGGCGCGGTGTCGCCCGGGCCCCGTAGCCTGCAGCCCGAAGCCTACCGCGAAGGCTCGATCGCTTCCATCCCGCCCATGAACGGGCGGAGGGCGGCGGGAATGACGACCGAGCCGTCCTGCTGCTGGTAGTTCTCGAGGATCGCGATCCACGTGCGGCCGACGGCCAGCCCGGATCCGTTCAGCGTGTGGGCGAGCTCGGCCTTGCCGGTGCCGTCGGGCCGGAACTTGATGTTCGACCGGCGCGCCTGGAACGCCTCGGTGTTGCTGCACGACGAGATCTCGCGATAGGTCTCCTGGCTCGGCAGCCAGACCTCGATGTCGTACGTCTTCGCCGACGCGAAGCCCATGTCGCCCGTGCACAGCGCCATCGTCCGGTACGGCAGCTCGAGCCGCTTCAGCACTTCTTCGGCGCAACCGGTGAGCCGCTCGAGCTCGTCGTACCGAGCGGTCGGGCGTCGTGAACGACATCAGCTCGACCTTGTCGAACTGGTGCTGGCGGATCAGGCCGCGCACGTCCTGGCCGTAGCTGCCGGCCTCGCTGCGGAAGCAGGGGGTGTAGGCCGTGTAGCGGATCGGCAGCCGGCGGCCGTCGAGGATCTCGCCGCGGTGCAGGTTCGTCAGCGGCACCTCGGCGGTCGGCACGAGGAACAGATCCCACTCGCCGGCGATCCTGAACAGATCGGCTTCGAACTTCGGCAGGTTGCCGGTGCCGGTGAGCGCGGCGCGGTTGACGAGGAACGGCGGCTCGACCTCCGTGTAGCCGTGCTCGCGCGTGTGCAGGTCGAGCATGAAATTGATGAGCGCCCGCTCGAGCTTCGCGCCGGCGCCCATCAGCACCGAGAAGCGGGCGCCCGACATCCGCGTGGCCCGCTCGAAATCGAGGATGCCGAGCGCCGGGCCGAGGTCCCAGTGCGGCTGCGGTTTGAAGGCGAACGTGCGCGGGTCGCCGTGGCGCCGCACCTCGACGTTGTCGGCGGCGCTGGCGCCCACCGGCACGCTGGCGTGCGGCAGGTTCGGCACCATCAGCAGGGCGTCGAGCCGGCGCGATTCGATCGCGTCGAGATCGGCCTGCAGCTGCTTGATGCGCTGCGAGCGCGTCTTGTTCCCCTCGAGCAGCTCCGAGACGTCTCGCCCCTCGCGCTTGGCGCGCGCCACCTGCTCGCCGGCGCTGTTCTGCTCGCGCTTCAGCCCTTCGACGTCGGGGATGATCTGCCGACGCCGGGTCTCGAGCTCGCCCAGCTCCTGCAGGGTGGCCTCGGGGTCGAGGCCGCGGCTGCGCAGCCCGGTCCGGACCTGGTCGGGATAGTCGCGAACGAATGCGGGATCCAGCATAGTAGTCGCCTGCGCATATTGTACATGCACGTCGTGCGAAACCGCACATCCTGCGATAGGATCACGGCGTGATGAAAACCGTCCGAAAAGCCGTCTTTCCCGCGGCCGGGCTCGGCACGCGGTTCCTGCCGGCCACCAAGGCGCAGCCGAAGGAGATGCTGCCGCTCGTCGACAAGCCGATCATCCAGTACGGCGTCGAGGAGGCGGTCGCCTCGGGCATCGACAACATCCTGCTGGTGACCGGACGCGGCAAGAACGCCATCGAGGATCACTTCGACGTCTCGATCGAGCTCGAGACGTTCCTCGAGGCGCGCGGCAAGACGGATCTGCTCGCGCAGATCCGCGCGATCTCGAACCTGATCAACGTCGCCTACGTGCGGCAGGGCGAACCGCTCGGCCTCGGCCACGCCGTGCTCGTGACGCGCGCGCTGGTGGGCGACGAGCCGTTCGCCGTCATCCTCGGCGACGACGTCATCGACGCGACGCCGCCGGCGATCCAGCAGATGATCGACGTCTTCGAGCGCGTCGAGGGACCCGTGCTCGCCGTCGAGCGCGTCCCGATGGACCAGATCTCCAGCTACGGCGTCGTCGCCGTCGAACCCGACACGTCGTACGGCGACCGCGTCTACAAGGTGCGGGACCTCGTCGAGAAGCCGGCGCAGAAGGACGCACCGTCCGACCTCGCCATCATCGGCCGCTACATCCTGACGCCCGACATCTTCCCCGCTCTCGAAGCCACCGCATCGGACCGCACGGGCGAGATCCAGCTGACCAACGGCCTCCGCCGGCTGCTGCGCGAGCGGCCGATCTACGCCTGCGAGGTCGACGGCGTCCGGCACGACACCGGCAACAAGCTCGGCTTCCTCAAGGCTGTCGTCTATTTCGCCCTCCGCCGGCCCGACCTCGCCGACCCGTTCCGCCGCTACCTCGAGTCGCTCGACCTGCACCACCTGCCCACTGGCAAGAAATAGATCGGCGGCCGGTCGGAAGGATTGCGCAGCGCCTGCGGCCACACCGAGCCGAGGACAAGTCGAATCCGAGGCGAGGTGTCGGCGTCAGCTCGCGCCGGGGGTGGGGCCCCGGCGCCATTGAAGCAATGCCGTACATGCGGGACCCTCTTCCGCCGAAGCGGAAGAGGGTTTCGAGCGGAATATGTAATTAGGTTAGGAGTCCTTGGACGAGGAGGCCGGCGGCGTGGCCGCCGAGCCCTTAGTGGAGGAATCGACTGCTGGCGAGCTCTTGTCCGTCTCCGTCGACTTGTGGCCGTCGCCGCCACGGGCGGAACCATTGTCCCGTTTCGCGTAGTCGGTGACGTACCAGCCGGTGCCCTTGAACTGGATGGCCGGCGACGAGATCAGCTTCGTCACCTTCCCGTCGCATTGCGGGCAGCGCTCGACCGGAGGGTCGGAGAACTTCTGGATGATTTCGAACTGGTGACCGCAGGCGTCACACTTGTATTCGTAGAGAGGCATCGCTGCAGGACCATCGACCAGTGTATAGGAGCAACCTCTTCGCTGTCAACAACCTGCGGGATTCGCGGCCCTACTCGAGCGCGGCATCCCTGCCCGGGGCCGCCTCGCCGAGCAGCAGCCGCCGGTGGGCCCAGAAGGGCGCCGTCCCCTGGCCGAGCAGCGTGTCGTGGAACGTCCGCAGCGAGAACGCCTTGCCCTGCGCCTGCCGGTAGTCGGCGCGCAGCTTCAGCAGCATCAGCTTGCCGACGGAGTACACGAGATAGGTGGGGTCGAACGTGCCGCGCTCGGCCTCGCGGCGCGCGTTGCCCTCCTCCAGGAACGCCTCGTCGCGGAAGAAGCGGACGCCCTGCTCCACCGACAGATCCTCGGCGTGCAGCCGGATGCAGACAACGAAGCGGGCGAGTCGGACGAGAGCCTCGGCGAGCTGGCCGAGGCGGATCGCCGGATCGGCGTCGCCGAAGCCGGCTTCGACCATCATCTGCTCGCAGTAGTGCGCCCAGCCCTCCACGAACGACAGCGGCGCGAACATCGTCGACCGGCGGACCTTCGACGGCACGCTGCGCAGGTGCTCGTAGTGCAGGAAGTGTCCGGGATACACCTCGTGAATCGAGATCGCCCAGAGCGTGGCGTCGTTGAAGTCGCGCAGGTGCTCTTCCTGCCGCTCGGGCGACCAGCCGCGCTCGACGTCGGTGAGGTAGTAGTACGCCGGCACGGGACGCGTCTCGAACGGTCCCGGCGTCCACATGCTGGCCGACGTCCAGCGAAAGAAGTCGGGCGTCGGGGCCACTGTCACCGTGCGCCCTCCCGGAATCGTGACGAGGGCGCGGCGCTCGAGGAACTGCACGAGCTCGGCGAGCTGATCGCGCGCGGCCGGCACGAGCTGGCCGGGCGCCGGATGCTGCGCCTTGCTCCGCCGCCAGGCCTCCATCGGATCGCCGCCGGGATTCAGGCGGCCCGCGACGCGCCGGAACTCCTCCTGCGTGGCCCGCAGTTCGCGCATGGCGATCGCCAGCAGGCGATCGCTGTCGAGCGTCAGCCCTTCGTCGAGCGCGAGCTTCTGCTCGAACTTCGCGCGTCCAAGGCGGAAGGACGCGTGGGCGTTCGGCGCCACGTCGCGCTCGAGGTGGTCGATGTAGGCGCCGAGTGCCTGCACGGCTTCCGTCTGCGCATCGGCGAGATCGCCGAGCAGGTGCAGGTCGTCGACGTCGGCGAACGCCCGGGGCAGATCGCGCTCGACGAAGATGAGCGCCCCGCGGAAGGCTTCGAGGCCGACCTTGACGAAGATGCCCGGCGGCTCCTTGACGTTGTCGCGGGCCGCCTGGATGAGGCGGGGCACCTGTCGGAGTTTCGAGAGGGCCCGCCGCGCCCGATCGGCCGCCGGCGCGTAGGCGAACAGCGCCTGGCCGGCGAGGCTGGTCGCCAGCAGATCGGCGTAGAGCTGCGGGTTGCGCTCCCAGGTGCGCACGTCCTCCAGCTCGAAGGCCCGCGCGCGGACGTTGGCGGCGAGGATGTCGCGCTCGATCGATTCGACGTCGGTCAGCTCGCGCGGCCTGATCTCGTCCAGCCGCCGGCGGAATCCCGCCAGCGCCCGCACCTGTGCGTCGATTGACGTCCGCCCGAGGTCTTCGAGCAGATCGTCGTGCGCGTGCACGCCGTCGAGCGTCGCACCGGTGGGGTGGGTCTCGTGCAGGTAGCCGAGGTAGTCGTCGACGTAATGCGAAAGGGGTTCAGATGGATACATGACCGAACGCGGCGGACAGCGTCTGCAGGGTCCCCGGCAACGAAATCCCGGCCGCTGCGCCCTGGCGCGCGCCCGGAGTCCAGCCCGCGGCCTGCCGGATCCGTCAATGGTCAATAAATCGTGGGGCTTTGCCCCGCACCTCGCTCCGTTACGCTCGCGGTCCGACCGCCGGTCGCGAGGCGCAGGCGGCCGTGACGTCGTGGCTTTCCCATGTCCGGCATCCTCTATATCGTCGCCACGCCGATCGGCAATCTGGAGGACGTGACGCTGCGCGCGCTCCGCGTGCTGCGCGAGGCCTCGGTGATTGCCGCCGAGGACACCCGGCGAACGGCCCGGCTGCTGGCCCGGCACGCCATCACCACGCCGACCACCAGCCTGCACGAACACAACGAGGTCAGGAAGGCTCCGGCACTCGTCGCCCGGCTCGCCGGCGGCGACAGCATCGCGCTCGTGACCGACGCCGGTACGCCAGGCGTGTCCGATCCCGGTCTGACGTTCGTCCAGGCGGCCATCGCCGCCGGCATCACGGTCGTCCCGATTCCCGGCCCGAGCGCCGTGATGACTGCATTGGTCGGTTCCGGCCTGCCGTTCGACTCGTTCACCTTTGCCGGGTTCCCGCCAAATAGGTCTAAAGCCAGAAAGAAATGGCTGTGAAGCCTTGGCGTCTGAGCAGAGGCCGCTTGTTATCTTCGAGGCGCCCCACCGCATTCGTGCGACGCTCGCCGAAATTGCCGAACTATTGGGCGAACGACATATTTATGTTGGCCGGGAGATGACCAAGGCTCACGAGGAGTGGCTTCGCGGCTCGGCTCAGGACGTCCTGGATCAGCTTCAATCTCCTCGCGGTGAGTTCACGATCGTCATTGCGCCTGCCGTTGACGGTGGGTCGCAGCATTCCTCGGCGCCTGAGAGCGAGCAGCTGTTTGCGGAATTCTGTCATTTGACAGAAAACAAACAATCGGCCGCCGTGCCGCAATCGCTTCTCTGGCCAGACGCTACTCGCTACCGGCCAGGGACGTCTACAAGGCTATCGAAGAGGAAAAAATAGGTCGTAAGACAGAATCGAATTGAGCATTGGCGCGGGCCTGCGGAACAGGCTCCGCCTGAGCCAGGCAATGCCACTATCAATGTTAGGTCTAAAGACAGAAGCCACGCGCCGCCAGGCCGACTGCGTTAGCGCGCGTGCCAAAACTTGACCGCCGATGCGTCATTTTGCTAAGTTTTACGGCGCTCGCCGTTAATCTCACAGTTGGGGGTGGTGTTGCGTCCTCTTGGATCCCCGGACGCTGCCTGGAGGCCGCATGGCGAAGCAGCGGCGGGATCGTTCGGCCCCCGCCAAGCCGCAGAGTCGAAGATCCGCGTCGAGTTCGTCGGCCGATCGGCCGCACGATAGAGTTGACAAGGCGGCGGAGCTTCGGCGCGAAGCGTTTCGCGAGGCCGTCGCACTCTACGAACGCGGCATGCAGGCTCTTCAGGCTCACGACTACAGCCGCGCCTCCGAGATCCTGACCTCCGTGCTCGATCAATTCCCCGACGAACACGATCTTCACGAGCGCGTTCATCTCTACCTGAAGGTCTGTGCGCGCCAGGCCGCGCCGGCGCCGGCCGCGCCGCAGACGCTCGAGGAGCGCGTCTACGCCGCCACCCTGGCGCTCAACGAAGGCCGAACGGACGATGCCCTCCGGCACCTCCAGTCGGTGCTGGAGACCGTGCCCGACCACGACCACGCCCATTACATGCTGGCCCTCGTGCGCGCGCATCGCGGCGAGCTGGACGCGGCGGCGGCGGCGCTGCACGAAGCCGTGGCCCTGAACTCCGAGAACCGGCTGCTGGCCCGGCAGGATCCGGACCTGGAATCGCTGCGCGAGATGCCCGACGTCCGCGCGTTGCTCGACACGCCGGCCGGCGACCGCCGGCGACCGCCGCGGAGCCGGTCCGCCCACTGACAACGCCTGCGGTCCCTGCGCAGGCTCCTTCCACCATGGACACGCACATCGTGATTCTGGCCGCCGGCAAGGGGACGCGGATGCGTTCCTCGCGGCCGAAGGTGCTGCACCGGCTGGGCGGCCTTCCCCTCGTCGCGCGCGTCTTGCGCGCGGCGTCCGGACTCTCGCCGAAGTCGACCACCATCGTCGTCGGCCACCAGGGTGAACAGGTCCGCGAGGTACTGGCGGCATGGCCCGGACTCCAGTACGCTGTACAGGAGCAGCAGCTCGGCACGGCGCACGCGCTGATGCAGGCCGAACCGCTCCTGGCCGGCGCTTCGGGCGCGCTCCTGCTGCTCTCGGGCGACGTGCCGCGGCTGTCGGCCGCCACGCTGTCGCGCCTGGTCGAGCATCACGTGGCGTCGGGGGCCGCGGCGACGGTGCTGACCGCGGTCGTGGATCGCCCCTACGGGTACGGCCGGATCGTCCGGCTCGACGACCGGATCGCCCGCATCGTGGAGGAACGCGACGCGTCGCCGACCGAGCGGACCATTCAGGAGATCAACAGCGGCATCTACGTCTTCGCCCTCGACTCGGTCTTCGATGCCCTGAGGGCCATCGACGCCCGCAACGCGCAGGGCGAGCACTACCTGCCGGATATCGTGGCGGTCTACCGGCGGCGGGGCGAGCGGGTCGAGACACTGACGACCGCTGACGCGGCCGAAATCAGGGGCATCAACAGCCGCAGCGAGCTGGCGGAAGTAGGCAGGCTGGTGAGACAGACGAAGAACGAAGAGTTGATGGCGGCCGGCGTCACGATCGAGGATCCGGCGACGACCTACATCGACGAGGACGTGACGGTCGGCGCCGACACGGTCATCCACCCGTTCGTCATGCTGGAAGGGCGGACGGTGGTCGGCGCGGCCTGTGAAATCCACGCCGGATGCCGCCTCGTGAATGCAACGCTCGCCGATGGCGTCACGATCAACAATCACTGCGTGATCGTCGACTCGCAGGTGAAGGCCGGCGGCCGCATCGGTCCGTTCGCGCATCTCCGCGGCGACAGCACGGTGGCGGAGGACGCGCGCGTCGGCAACTTCGTCGAGCTGAAGAAGACGACGCTCGGGCGGGGCTCGAAGGCCATGCACCACGCCTACCTCGGCGATGCCACCATCGGCGAGCGTGTCAACGTGGGTGCAGGCACGATCACCTGCAACTACGACGGCGCGCGCAAACATCCGACCGTCATCGAGGACGGGGCCTTCATCGGCAGCGACTCCCAGCTCATCGCGCCGGTCACCATCGGCAAGGGGGCCTACGTGGCCGCCGGATCGTCGATCACCGACGACGTGCCGGCGGGAGCGCTCGCGATTGCGCGTGGACGTCAGGTGAACAAGAACGACTGGGCGAAGAAGAAGAAGGCGGGCTCGGAGAAGGAATAGGCGTGATGGCTCGGCGCGCCCTGAGCTTGCCGAAGGGCGCGAGCGGAGCGGGCCGGGGCTTGGGGCGGAGCCCGCACCGTAACGGCCCGCACCGCGGGCCCGCGACGGAACGGAGCGAGCCGATGAGGCGAGCGAGTGAGTGAGCCGGGGTTTGGGGCGGAGCCCCATATAAATATGTGCGGAATCATCGGATACCTCGGCGACCAGCCGGTTCTTCCCGTACTCATCGACGGACTGCGGCGGCTCGAGTACCGCGGCTACGACTCGGCGGGCGTCGCGCTGGTGCGCGACGGGCAGGTGCTGATCCGCCGCAGCGCGGGCAAGCTGTCGCGACTGGAAGACGTCATCGCGGCCGATCCGCCTGACGGCGTGTACGGCATCGGCCATACGCGCTGGGCGACGCACGGCCGGCCTACCGAGGAGAACGCCCACCCTCACCGCGACTGCACCGGCCGCATCGTCGTCATCCACAACGGCATCATCGAGAACTATCTCGAGCTCAAGCGCGAGCTCTCGGCCGAGAAGCACAGGTTCGTCACCGAGACCGACACGGAGATCGTCGCGCACCTGGTCGAACGCGAGATGCGCGACGACGGCCTCGAGATGGCCGTCCGGCGCGCGCTGAAGCGTCTGCGCGGCCAGTTCGCGCTGGTCCTGATCTCGGCGGACGACCCCGAGAAGATCGTCGCCGTCCGCAACGGTCCGCCGCTGGTGGTTGGCCTCGGCCAGGGCGAGTACTTCGTGGCGTCCGACACGCCCGCCATCATGAGCCACACGCGCGACATGGTCTTCATGGACGATGGGGAGATGGCGGTCATCACGCGTCAGGGCGTCGTCTTCACCGACTTCGAAGGACACCCGCGGAAGCACGCGCCGCAGCACATTACGTGGGACCCGATCATGGCCGAGAAGGCCGGCTACAAGCACTTCATGCTCAAGGAGATCTTCGAGCAGCCGGCCGCCGTGCGTGAGACGATCCTCGGCCGCGTGTCGCTCGAGACGGGCCACGTCTTCCTGGACGAGATGGCGATCTCCGAGGAGCAGTTCCGCGCCATCGATCGCGTCTCGATCCTCGCCTGCGGCACCTCCTGGCACGCCGCGCTGGTCGGGAAGTACCTGATCGAGGCGCTGGCGCACGTGCCGGTGGAGGTCGACTACGCCTCCGAGTACCGGTACCGCGATCCGATTGCCGGTCCGGACGTGCTCGCCATTGTCATCACGCAGTCGGGTGAGACCGCCGACACGCTGGCCGCGCTGCGGGAGGCGAAGCGGAAGGGCGCCCGGACGCTGGCGATCTGCAACGTCGTCGGGAGCATGGCCACGCGGGAGAGTGAGGGGACGCTGTACACGCACGCGGGTCCCGAGATCGGCGTGGCGTCGACCAAGGCTTTCACGTCGCAGCTGGTCGCGCTCTACCTGCTCGCGCTGTACCTCGGTCAGACGCGCGGCACGATGTCATCCGCCGAGCGGCGGCCGCACCTCGAGGCCCTGCTGCACCTGCCCACCTACATCGAGCAGGCGCTGAAGGAGGCGCCGGTCATCGAGGAGATGGCCGGACGGTTCTACACCCGCTCCGACTTCCTGTACCTCGGCCGCGGCCTGAACTACCCGATCGCCCTCGAGGGGGCGTTGAAGCTGAAGGAGATCTCGTACATCCACGCCGAGGGCTATCCGGCCGGCGAGATGAAGCACGGCCCGATCGCGCTCATCGACGAGAAGATGCCGGTGGTGGCCCTGGCGCCGCGCGACGCGGTCTTCGAGAAGATGCTCGGCAACATCCAGGAGGCCAAGGCGCGCGGCGGCACGGTGATCGCGGTGACGACCGGCGACGACCAGGACGTCCGCAGCCTTCTCGATCCTGCCATCGACGTGCAGCTGTCGGTGCCGGCGGTGCCGGCGCTGCTCACGCCGATCATTCTCGTCGTGCCCCTCCAGCTGCTCGCGTACGATATCGCGGTGCGCCGCGGGTGCGACGTCGACCAGCCGCGGAACCTCGCCAAGAGCGTGACGGTGGAATAGGAAGAGGCACACCACGCCAGGCCATTCGCAGCTCCGCCTGAGCTCGCGGCCGGTACCGGACAAGACGGCCCAGACGGTCTTCAGTCCACGGTGTCGTCGGTGACGCGGGGCGGACAGCTCGCGAGCCGGGGACCGGAGACTGTAGACTGTAGACCGTCATCATGGATTTCCTCGAGTCCCTGAATCCCGAACAGCGTGAAGCCGTCCTGCACGTCGACGGCGCACTCCTGATCCTGGCCGGCGCCGGCTCGGGCAAGACCCGTGTCATCGCGCACCGCATCGCCTACCTGGTGGGCGGCGGCCACGCCAGCCCCGACGAGGTGCTGGCGGTCACCTTCACCAACAAGGCCGCCGGCGAGATGCGCGGGCGCGTCGAAGGGCTGCTGAACCGCGACTGCGGCCGCATGTGGATTTCGACGTTCCACTCGCTCTGCGCCCGGCTGCTCCGCCGCGAGGCCCCGGCCATCGGCCTCTCCCGCGACTTCGTCATCTACGATTCGACCGACCAGCTCGCGGTGGTGAAGCAGGCCCTCAAGAGCCTCAACATCGACGACTCGTTCATCCAGCCGCGCGCCGCCCTCTCGCGCATCAGTCACGCGAAGAACCGCATGGAGGATCCCGACGAGCTCGAATCGACCGGCTGGAACCGCCGCGACGAGCTGATCGCGAAGATCTACGCCTACTACCGCCAGGCGCTGCGCGACAGCAACGCGCTCGACTTCGACGACCTGCTGCTCTCCTGCGTCCGGCTGTTCGAGGAGGCCGAGCCGGTCAGGCGCCGGTATTCCGGCCAGTTCCGGTTCATCATGGTCGACGAGTACCAGGACACGAACCGGCCCCAGTACCTGCTCGTCCGCCGGCTCGCCGAGACGCATCGCAACATCTGCGTCGTGGGCGATCCCGATCAGTCGATCTACAAGTGGCGCGGCGCCGATCTCCGCAACATCCTCGACTTCGAGCAGGACTTCCCCGAGACGAAGGTCGTCCGGCTGGAACGGAACTATCGATCGACGCAGATCATCCTGGACGCCGCGTCGGCGGTGATCAGCCGGAACCGGAACCGCAAGGACAAGCGGCTGTGGACCGAGCGCCGCGGCGGCGTGAAGGTCACCTGCTTCCGCGGCACCGACGAGCTCGCCGAAGCCGACTTCATCGTCCGCACCGCGCGCCACACGCTGGCCGAGGAGCAGGACACGAGCCTGGCCGTGCTGTACCGGACGAACGCCCAGTCGCGGACGATTGAAGACGCGCTCATGCGCGAGGGGCTCGCCTACCGCATCGTCGGCGGCGTCCGGTTCTACGAGCGGAAGGAGATCAAGGACGCGCTCGCCTATCTGAAGCTGATCATCAATCCGCACGACGACGTCAGCCTTCGGCGGGTGATCAACGTGCCGACGCGAGGCATCGGCAAGGGCGTGATGGAAGCGCTCGAGAACGCCGATCCCGCCACGGCGGCGCCGGCCGGCATGCCCCCCCTGCTGGCTGCCGGCCTGCAGCCTTCGCCGAATGCCGCTTCCCTCTGGTCGCGGCTCGTCCACGGCCTCGAGAGCCGCACGTTCACGAACCGCGCCCGCGCCTCCCTCACCGTCTTCCGGGACCTCATCATCACGCTGTCGGAGATCGCCCGGCGCGAGCCGGTGTCGACCGCCCTCGAACGGCTGCTCGACCAGAGCGGCTACGTCCAGGACCTCCGCGACGATCGCACCGAGGACGCCGACGAGCGGATCGGCAACCTCATGGAGCTCGTGTCGGCGGCCCGCGAGTACGAGGCCCGCGAGCCGGAGGCCTCGATTGGCGGCTTCGTCGACCGGCTGTCGCTGCTGTCGGAAGTCGATGAGGAGGCGGGCGCGCAGGACGCCCACGTCTGGCTGATGACGCTCCACAGCGCCAAGGGGCTCGAGTTCCCGGTCGTCGTCATGGCCGGCCTCGAGGAGCGGCTGTTCCCGCACTCCCGCGCGTCCGACGACGATGAGGAGCTCGAGGAGGAGCGGCGGCTCTGTTACGTCGGGATGACGCGGGCGCGCAACCGGCTCGTGCTGACGAGCGCCGCCCGCCGGCGCATCTTCGGGGAGTACCAGAACACCGAGCCGTCGCGCTTCATCGCCGAGGTACCGGCCGAGCTGATCGATTACATCGAGGCGTCCTGGGGCGGCGGGTACCAGAGCAGCCTGTCACCGTACGGGGCCGGCCGCGAGCAAAGCTTCCGCGGGGCCCAGCAGCCGCACGGCGGCGAGACGCACGCCCCCGCCTATGCCGACGAGGACGAGGACCAGTCGGCGCCGATGATCCGTCCAGGCTCGATGGTCCGCCACCCGCAGTTCGGCGTCGGCAGCGTCATCAGCGTCGAGCCGCTCGACGGGGACGCCAAGCTCGTCGTCCGCTTCAACACGGTCGGTCGCAAGACGCTGCGGGCGAAGTACGCGAAGCTGGAACTGGCCTGAACGGGGCGGGAGCGCGGTGCGAAGGACGGGGCACGGTGCCCGCGGGCGCCGAAGCCGGCACCCGCGGGTCGTGCGGACTGCGTGAGTCGAGACCGGACTAGCCGATCTTGAAGCCGGTGATGACCCAACGCCCCTCGACGGGTTTCCCGTCGGCGCCGTTGAGCGTCACCTTCTTCATCGTGACAACGATGTTCGTCTGCTTCGACTGGCCTGACGGGGCCTTGAGGTCGGCCGAGACCGTCAGGTCCTTCGACATCTCCTGGCCGTTGTACTGGTCGATGCGGATCGGATTCTGGCTGCGGGCGCCGTTGACGCTCAGCTGCGCAATGCCGCTGGCGTCGTTCAGCGCCTGCTGCGTGTCGGAGACCTTCTTGGCGGACTCCTCGGTCTGCTGCCGCCAGTCGTCCCACGCCTTCTTGACCTCCTCGTCACGCTTGGCGAGGCGGCCATCTCCGGCTTCGACCTTCAGCACGCGCTGAATGGCGTCGATGTGGTCGTTCTGATAGGCCAGCTTCTTCTTCGTGAAGGCGTCATCAGCCGCCTTCGCTTCGTCCCGCTTCTGCGCCAGATCCTTCAGCATCAACGGCTCGGACTGAACCGCCGACACGTTCGTGATCGAGAACGACGTCACGGACCCCTGTGTCTGCGGATCGAGCGACACGGCCGAGAAATTGGCCAGCGTCTGATTGTCGCGCAGCCGCGACGCCGTGAAGAACTGCTGCAGAATCGGTTGTTCGGGTTGGCTCGAGCAGGCGGTCACCAGCAGACCGGTCGCCATGAGCGCAGGGGCGAGTAGAGCAAGTACCGTGAGCTTCGGCCGATGCATACCAGCCCTCCTTCTAGGCATCCTCATCATCCTTTTCGACCAACCGTGCGATCGAGACGACACGGTCATCCCCCTCCATCTCGATCAACCGAACGCCCTGCGTGGCGCGGCCAATCGTTCGAATATCTCTCGTCACCATGCGCAGGATCTTCCCTTGCTGGGTGATCAGGAGGATCTCGTCCTCGTCCTGCACACAGACCATCCCCACGACTTGCCCGTTCCGGTCCGTCGTGGCGATGTTAATAATACCCACACCACCCCGGCTCTGCACGCGGTATTCCTCGACCTGCGTCCGCTTGCCGTACCCGTGCTCGGTGACCGTCAAAATCGTGCCACCCGGGTGCACGACCTCCATCGCCACCACCGCATCCCCCTCCCGCAGGGAGATCCCCCGCACGCCGTGAGCCGTCCGGCCCATCGCGCGGACGTCGCCCTCGCGGAAGTGGATGGCCATGCCGTCGCGGGTTCCCAGGATGATCTCTTCCTGGCCCCCGGTAATCTGCACGGCGATGACCGCGTCGTCGTCGTCGACCCCCACGGCGATGATGCCGCCCGCGCGGGGATTGCTGAACGCGGGGAGGCCGGTCTTCTTGATGACCCCCTTCCGCGTCCCCATCACCACGAACTTATCGGCTTCCCACTCCTTCACCGCCAGCAGGGCCGCGATCCGCTCGCCAGACTCCATGGCGACCAGGTTCGCGATTGCTTTGCCCTTGCCGTCGGGGCCGACGTCCGGAATCTCGTGGACCCGGAGCCAGTAGACCCGGCCCCGGTCGGAGAAGATCAGGATGTAGGCGTGCGTCGACGCGACGAAGAGGTGACTGACGAAGTCCTCCTCGCGGGTCCGCATGCCAATCCGGCCCTTTCCGCCCCTTCGCTGATTCCGGTATGTGGAAATGGCCGTCCGCTTGATGTAGCCGGTGTTGCTGACCGTGATTGCCATGTCCTCCTCGGCAATCAGGTCCTCGATGCGGAAATCGCCCTGCTCCTCGACGATCTCCGTCCGGCGGTCGTCCCCGTACTTCGCCTGGAGGGCCCGCAGCTCGTTGACGATCGTCTGCATCAGCAGCCGGTCGCTGCCCAGGACCGACCGGAGGCGCTCGATCGTCTGCAGCAGCTCGGCCAGCTCATCCAGAATCTTCTGCCGTTCCAGCCCGGTGAGCCGCTGGAGCTGCATGTCGAGGATGGCCTGCGCCTGGATCTCGCTGAGGGCGAACTGGGCCACGAGGCCGGTGCGCGCCTCGGGCACGGTCTTCGCGGCCCGGATGAGGGTGATCACCGCGTCGAGCTGATCGAGCGCGATCCGCAGCCCTTCGAGCACGTGGTACCGCGCCTCGGCCTTCCGCAGCTCGAACTCGATCCGGCGCCGGACCACCTCGCGGCGGAACTCGATGAAGCTCTCGACGAACTCCAGCAGGTTCAGCACCCGGGGCCGGCCGCCGACGATCGCCAGCATGATGATGCCGAAGCTGATCTGCAGCTGCGTGTGCTTGTACAGGTTGTTCAGGACGACGTCGGAGACCTCGCCGCGCTTCAGCTCGATGACGACGCGCGTGCCGTCGCGGTCGGACTCGTCGCGCAGGTCGGAGATGCCCTCGACGACCTTTTCGCGGACCAGATCGGCCATCCGCTCGATGAGCCGTGCCTTGTTGACCTGGTAGGGGATCTCCGTGACGACGATCGATTCCCTCTCGCTCTTCGGGTGCTTCTCGATCGTGGCGCGGGCGCGCAGCGTAATCGAGCCGCGGCCGGTCTGGTAGGCCTGGCGCGCGCCGCTGCGCCCGATGAGGAAGCCCGCGGTCGGAAAGTCCGGCCCCGGGATCAGCTTCATCAGCATCTGCAGCTTCTGCGCCTTGGTCGGGGGCGGCGCCGCGGTGTCGTCCGCCGTCTGGTCGGACAGGTAGTCCTGCTCGATCACCCAGACGACGCCGTCGATCACCTCCCGCAGGTTGTGCGGCGGGATGTTGGTCGCCATCCCGACGGCGATGCCGGCCGACCCGTTGATGAGCAGGTTCGGCACCGGCGCCGGCAGCACGGACGGCTCCTCGGTCGTCTCGTCGTAGTTGGGGACGAAGTCGACCGTGTCCTTCTCGAGGTCGGCCATCAGCTCTTCGGCGAGCGCCTTCAGGCGCGCCTCGGTGTACCGCATGGCCGCCGGCGGGTCACCATCGAGCGACCCGAAGTTCCCCTGGCCGTCGACCAGGGGATACCGCATGTTGAACTCCTGTGCGAGCCGCACGAGCGTGTCGTAGATCGACGCGTCGCCGTGCGGGTGGAAGTTCCCCATCACCTCGCCGACGATCTTCGCGCACTTGCGATACGCGCGGTTCGACGCCAGTCCCATCAGCCGCATGCCGTACAGCACGCGCCGGTGCGCGGGCTTGAGGCCGTCGCGCACGTCGGGCAGCGCGCGCCCGATGATTACGCTCATCGCGTAATCCATGTACGAGCGCTTCATCTCGTCTTCGATGTTGACCGGGATCTTGGAGGCGGCGATGTCCATGCGGTGTGAATTCGGTCGGGCTACGGGCTACAGGCTACGGGCTACAGGTCCTGTGGCGATCGGGCGACGGCGTCGAGGCCCTCGAAGCCCGAAGCCCGGAGCCCGACCTGTTGCCGCTCAGACGTCGAGATTCTTCACATCGAGCGCGTTCTCTTCGATGAACTTGCGGCGCGGCTCCACCTGATCGCCCATCAGCGTCGTGAACATCTGATCGGCCTCGGTGTGATCTTCGGCGCGCACCTGCAGCAGCGTCCGCTTCTCGGGGTTCATCGTCGTCGCCCAGAGCTGGTCGGGGTTCATCTCGCCGAGCCCCTTGTAGCGGTTGATGGCGACCCCCTTCTTGCCGGCTTCCAGGAAGAACCGCACGATCTCGTGGATCGAGCTCACCGGCACGTCCTGCGGCGCCTTGCCGCCGCGGGCGCGCGGCCGGGCGGGATCGGCCGCGGCCTCGCCCTCTTCCTCCGGCGCCGGCTCTTCTTCGGCCGTGGTGCCGGTACTGACGACCATCGTCCCGCGGATGTCCCGGATGTCGCGGTAGCTGGTGAGCAGCGTCCGGTATTCGCCCGACGCCAGGAAGTCGAAGCCGATCGTGTGCAGGCGCGGATAGCCGTTCGACCGGTCCTCGATCTCCAGCGCGAAGATGTTGTGCTCTTCGTCCTCCTGCACCTTGAGCGTCCGCACGGGCGTCGTCAACTGCGCGGCCAGCGCTTCGAGCTGCTCGCGGCTGCTGAAGAACGTGCGGTCAGCCTGCCGGTCGAGCAGCGCCTGAATGACCTCCGGATCGAGGCCGCGCCGCTCGATGATCTGCAGCAGCTTGCGGAAGGCGATGAGCCGGTGCACCAGGGTCTCGAGCTCGCCGTCGGCGATCTCGACGCCCTGATCGACCAGTCGCAGCACCCGGGCCTCGGTGGCCCGCTTCACGAGATAGGCGTCGAGGTCGCGCTCGTCCTTGATGTAGGTCTCGCCCTTCCCGCGCTTGACGCGGAACAACGGCGGCTGCGCGATGTAGACGTAGCCGTGATCGATGAGCTGCGGCATCTGCCGGTAGAAGAACGTGAGCAGCAGCGTCCGGATATGCGAGCCGTCGACGTCCGCGTCGGTCATGATGATGACGCGGTGGTAGCGCAGCTTCGACAGGTCGAAGTCCTCGGCGCCGATGCCGCAGCCGAGCGCGGCGATCATCGTCTTGATCTCGTCGCTGCCGAGCATCCGGTCGAAGCGCGCCTTCTCGACGTTCAGGATCTTTCCCTTGATTGGCAGGATCGCCTGGAAGCGCCGGTCGCGGCCCTGCTTGGCGGATCCGCCGGCCGACTCGCCCTCGACGATGTAGAGCTCGCTCTGGGCCGGGTCGCGCTCCTGGCAGTCGGCGAGCTTGCCCGGCAGCGTGCTGCTGTCGAGCGCGCCCTTGCGGCGCACCAGGTCGCGCGCCTTGCGCGCGGCATCGCGCGCGCGGGCGGCGTCGACCGCCTTGCTGATGACCCGCTTCGCGACGGCCGGGTTCTCCTCGAGGAAGGCGCCCAGGCGATCGTTGACGATCGCTTCCACGATCCCCTTGACCTCGGTGTTCCCCAGCTTCGTCTTCGTCTGCCCTTCGAACTGCGGATGCGGGATCTTGACGCTGATGACCGCGATCAGTCCCTCGCGGATGTCGTCGCCGCTGACGCTCTCCTTCAGGTCCTTCGCCAGGTTGTTCCGCGACGCGTAGGCGTTGATCGTGCGCGTGAGCGCCGCCCGGAAGCCCGAGAGGTGCGTGCCGCCTTCGTGCGTGTTGATGTTGTTGGCGAACGAATAGACCGTTTCGGTGTACCCGTCGTTCCACTGCAGGGCCATCTCGGCGTCGATGCCGTCCTTCTCGCCCTTCATGTAGATCGGCGCGTCGTTCACGGCCGCCTTGTTGCGGTTCAGGTGCGTCACGAACGAGACGATGCCGCCGTCGTACTGGAACCGGTGGCTCTTGCCGTCGCGCTCGTCGTCCAGCGTGATGAGAATCCCGCCGTTCAGGAACGCGAGCTCGCGCAGCCGCTGGGCCAGCGTGTCGAAGCTGTACTCCACCGTCTCGAAGATCGCCTTGTCGGGCCTGAACGTGACCTTCGTGCCGCGCTTCTTCGTCGTGCCCGTGATCGCCAGATCGGCCGTCGGGTGCCCGTGATCGTAGCTCTGGCTGATAGACCTGGCCGTTGCGCCAGATCTCCAGGTCGAGCGATTCCGACAGCGCATTGACGACCGAGACGCCGACGCCGTGCAGGCCGCCCGACACCTTGTAGCTGTCGTTGTCGAACTTGCCGCCGGCGTGCAGCACGGTCATCACGACCTCGGCCGCCGACTTCCCGCTCGTCGTGCTGGTCGACGGGGATGCCGCGGCCGTTGTCGACGACCGTGATGGAGTTGTCGATGTGGATCGTGACGTTGACCTGGTCGCAGTACCCGGCCAGCGCTTCGTCGATGGAGTTGTCGACGACCTCGTAGACGAGATGGTGCAGGCCCGCCGGTCCGGTGGACCCGATGTACATCGCCGGCCGCTTGCGGACCGCTTCGAGCCCCTCGAGAACGCGGATCTTGTCGGCCCCGTAACTGTCGGAGGCCTCCGCCAGCGTCTGCCCGTGACCGTTGCCGGTCTGTTCCGGTTGCGCGGCGCCGGAGGTCAACTCCTCCGCCGTGCCGGAAGCCGCAGGGACCTGATTGACGTCGCCGCCGGTGTTGCTGTTATCGAGTTGGGACACGGTCTTGACTGTTCCTTGGCGCCTGCCGTCAGATGCGCATCGGCATGATCACGTACGTGTAGTCGTAGCCCTCGGCGCCAACCGGCTTCATCAGCGCCTGACTCACCTCGTCCTTCAGTTCCAGGGAGACGACATCCGTGTTCACCGCGCTCAGGAAATCCAGGACGTACTGCGCGTTGAAGCAGATCTCGAATCCCGGCCCCGGAAACTCCACGGGCAGCGCCTCGTGCGCCTCGCCGAACTCCGGACTGTTCGACGACACGTCCACGTTGCCCGGCTCGAGGCGGAACCTCACGGCCCGCGATCGCTCGTTCGACAGCAGCGCCACGCGTTTCACCGCGCTGGTGAGGCGATCGCGATCGAACTCGATCTTCTTGTCGTTGCCCTTCGGAATCACGCGCTCGTAGGCCGGGAACTGCCCGTCGATCATCCGCGAGATCAGCATGCGCCCGCCGACTTCGAAGAACAGGTGGTTCTCGCCCCGCTCGTACTTCACGTCGCCGTCACCGTCGCCCAGCAGCCGTGACAACTCCCCGAGCGTCTTCTTCGGGAGGATCGCCTTGACTTCCTCTTCCCCCTTCGCGCCCTGCCGCGGCGCGCTGACAAGCGCCAGCCGATGGCCGTCGGTCGCCACGAGGGTCATCTCGTCGGCCTTCAGCACGAGAAGGGCGCCGTTCAGGAAGTACCGCGTGTCCTCACCCGTGATCGCGAACTGCGTCTTCGCCACCATCTCGCGCAGTCCCGCGCGCGGCAGCATCGCCCCGGCGCCGTCGGTCGACTGCGGGAGGCTCGGGAAGTCCTCGCGTGGCAGCGTCTGCATCCGCGACTCGAACCGGTCGGCGGCGATCTTCACGCCGCTCTTGTCCTCCTCGATCCGGATGTCGGTGTCGGGCAGCGCCTTCACGATCTCGTACAGCTTCTTGGCGGGAACCGTCAGGGCCCCCTCCTTCGAAACCGACGCGGCGCACCGGCTCTGAAGCGCAACTTCGAGATCGGTCGCCAGCAGGCGGACTTCATCTCCCTTCGCTTCCATCAGCACATTCGCCAGGATCGGGATCGTGTTCTTGCGTTCGACGATTCCCTGGAAAAGTTGCAGTTCTCGCAGAAGGTCGTTCTTCCGGACGACGAGTTCCATGGCTGTGCTGACCTCGAAAGCGGACTCTGGGGGTTCCGCGATCCCGGGCTAGAGGGCAGTTACGAGAGAAAGAAATTATATAAGAAAAAGAGCATGTTGAAAAGCGTTGTAAAGCCGATTACCCCTTGTTTTTGAACAGCTTAAACTGTGCATTTTTACGGGGATACGGGACCGCACTCCCGAAGCCCCTCCTGTGCATCGCCGCGATGCACAGCCCGTGTCGGGCGACTCCACAGCCCGATCCTGTGGAAAGCTGTGGATTTCACCGGAAAGACTCCAGAAAGTTCGTGATCTGGGTGTTGAAATCCCCGTCCGACTTGCGGCGCTGCTCCACCTTCCGGATCGAGTGGATCACGGTCGAATGGTGCTTGCCGCCGAAGCTGCGGCCGATTTCCGGCAGCGACGCCCGCGTCAGCATCTTGCAGAGGTACATCGCAACCTGCCGAGGCATCGCCACCGATTTCGAGTTGTTGCGCGACTTCAGGTCGGCGAGCTTCAGCTGGTAGTAGTCCGCCACGAACTTCTGGATGATCTCGATCGTGACCGCGCGCTCGTCGTGGTCCAGGATGTTCTTGAGGACCTCCTGGGCCAGCGGCAGCGAGAGATCCCGCCCGGTCAGCGACGCGTAGGCGACCAGGCGGATCAGCGACCCTTCGAGCTCCCGGATGTTCGACTTGATCTTGCCCGCGATGTAGATGGCGACGTTGTCGGGCAGCGGCACGGCCTCGGTTTCGGCCTTCTTCTTCAGAATCGCGACCTTCGTCTCGAGATCCGGCGGCTGGATGTCGGCGATGAGCCCCCACTCGAAGCGCGATCGCAGTCGCTCCTCGAGGGACGGAATCTCGTGGGGCGGACAGTCGCTGCTGAGCACGATCTGCTTCTGCGCTTCGTGCAGCGCGTTGAACGTGTGGAAGAACTCGGTCTGCGTGCCTTCCTTGCCGGCCAGGAACTGGATGTCATCGACGAGCAGCACGTCCACGGTGCGATAGCGCTCGCGGAAATCGATGATGTGATCGTACCGAAGCGCGTTGATCATCTCGTTCATGAAGCGCTCGGACGAGATGTAGGTGAGCTTCAGCTGGCGAGCGTGCTGCAGCACGTAATGGCCGATCGCATGCATGAGGTGCGTCTTGCCGAGTCCCACGCCGCCGTAGATGAACAGCGGGTTGTACGAGCGGGACGGCGCCTCGGCGACCGCGCGGCAGGCCGCGTTGGCGAACTGGTTCGACGAGCCGACGATGAACGTGTCGAACGTGTAGCGGGGATTCAGGCCGGCCACGCCCGTCGTGTTCTGTTCCGGCGCCGACCGTGCGCGGCGGGGGAGGCTCGGCGATCGTGGGCGGCAGCTCCGGAGAGTCGGCGATGCCCGCGCCGTTGCCCGCAGCGGTGACGAACGACACCGAGACATCCGTCCGCCGCACTTCACCGAGCGCCTCGTTGATGACCGCCGAGTAGTGCTTCGTCAGCCAGTCCTTGAACAGCGGGTTCGGAACGCGGACCGTCAGCGTATTGCCGGCGTCACTGATGAAGCTGGTCGGCTTGAACCAGGTGTAGAAGCTGTGGCGGTTTACCTTGCTCTCGATCCGCGCCAGCACTTCGTCCCAGACGTTACCCGTCATGACACCTGCGCCCGAGCTGCAACCCGACCCTCCGGCTGCAGGGAGGCCGAAATCCGGTTGAAAAGGCATAATTTCGAGACTTTCGCCCCGGCACGGCGCCATGTTACCGGCCTGCATGGCTGCTGGGTTGCCTCGAGCCTGAAATTATGGGCATTTCGACCTTTCGCCTCCGGCGAAACCCTGTGTTTTCAGGCGTTCCTGGCGGTGCAATCCCGAAGAGGCCCGATTTTCCACAACTTTATCCACAGGTGTGGAAAACTTTGGGACTAGACCGAATTGCATCGCTCATAGCGGGGTGACCGTGAAGGCGGAAGAGAGGCGAATGTAACACAGAGGAGCCTGCCGCCGCCAGAGGCGCCAGATGCCGCCGGGCAGAGAGCCGCTCCGACCCGGTCCGGCAGCGTTTGCCGCATTGACAGCTTCCGAAGAGGTCCGCTACCATTGATGGTTCTTGACTTCGCGACTGCTCGCCACGGCGCCGGACGCGCCCGGAACGCAAGGGTTCATAAGGGTTTCCGATGAAGGGAAAGCGCACATTTCAGCCGAATAACCGCCGTCGCCACCGGGCCCACGGCTTTCGGGTCCGGATGCAGACGAAGAACGGGCGGCTGGTGCTGAAGCGCCGCCGGGCCAAGGGCCGGAAGCGGCTGACGGTCAGCGACGAAGGCTGAGCCCTCGTCGTGTGGAACCCGAACGGCTCCGGGAAGCCCGGCCGGCCCGGTCAGCACTGTTGACCCGGTCAACCGTCCCGGCCGCGTCGAGCGTTGCCGGGCACCGCGCTGCAGCAGGCAGATGATGGCTGAACCCTGGGCCAAGGCCCGTATCCGCCGTCGCGCCGAATTCCAGCGCGTATACGAGAACGGCACGCGGAGTCACGGGCGATTCAGCACCGTCTTCTTCCTGCCCAACACGCTCGGGGTTACGCGCCTCGGCATCGCCGCCACGCGCAAGCTGGGCGGGGCGGTCCGCCGGAACCGGGCGAAACGCCTGGTTCGCGAGCTCTTCCGACACCACCCGGGTGCGCTCGGCTTCGACATCGTCGTCATTCCGAAGCCTGAGCTGCTGAAGGCGAGTTTTGCCAGCCTTGAAGCCGACTATCGATCCCACCTCGATCGCGCATTCCGACGCCAGCGCGCGGCCCGTTGACCCCGGGCTGCCGGCTCGTCTGGTTCTGCTGGCGCTTCGTGGCTATAAATTATTGATTTCTCCACTGTTTACGGGTTCCTGTCGCTACGTCCCCTCCTGCTCGACCTACACGGCAGAGGCGGTCAGGCGATACGGAGCCCTCAGAGGAGGGTGGCTGGGGCTCAAGCGGCTCAGTCGCTGCCATCCGCTGGGCTCTTCGGGATACGACCCGGTGCCCGACCTGGACGTGAACCGGTCGACGGCGACCACCTCCCATTCGGTTTGATCGCGCCCCATGGAGAAGAGAGTCCTCTTCGCTATCTTCCTGTCGTTCCTGGTCTTGTACGCTTTCCAGGGCCTCTTCGAGAAGCCGAAGCCCAAGGCGAAGGCCGTCGCGACGACCACAGCCGGGACAGAGACGGGGAAGGCGGAGGCCGCCGGCCCCGCCGGCACGCCGGAGCCGTCCGGGACCAGCACGGCGACGTCATCCGCGAAGGCGCCCGTGGCCGAAGAGGCCCCCGCAGCCGTCGTGGCGGCCGCGTCCGAGCAGGACATCCGCGTCGAGACCGACGACGTGGAGGCGGTGTTCTCGAATCGCGGCGGTGAGCTGAAGAGCTGGAAGCTGAAGCACTACCACGACCGGGACGGCAAGCCGCTGGAGCTCGTCGTCACGCAGGTCATGAAGAGCTATCCCTACCCGTTCTCGCTGCGGGTGGACGATCCGGCACTGACGTCCCGGTTGAACGACGCGCTGTACGTGGTGAAGGGCGTGTCGGGCACCGAGGTCGATGCCCGCAGCAAGCCGGTGACCCTGACGTTCGAATACCAGGACACCGCCGGCCTCCGCGTCCGGAAGCAGTTCACGGTTCAGCCGAAGTCCTACGTGCTCACCTTCCAGATGGCGGCCAGCAACGGCAGCCAGTCGCTGAACCCGACGATTGAATGGGGACCGGGGCTGGGCGACGTCTGGAACAGCGAGATGAGCCGGTACGTGCAGAAGCCGGAGGGCCTGGTGTTCCACACGAGCACCGGAAAGGTCGAGCGGCTGTCGGCGAAGGATTTCTCGAAGCAGGCGTCGTACGAGGGAGACTTCGGCTGGGTCGGGGTCGACGACAACTACTTCATGTCGACGCTGCTGTTCCCCGGCATGGTGCACGTGCAGTACGAGCCGCTGGCGATTCCCGAGTCGTCGGCGCCCAAGGCCACCGTGCACGACCTGGTCGCCTATCAGGTGCAGCCGGAGAAGCCGGACGTGCCGCTGAAGTTCTTCTTCGGGCCGAAGGACTTCGACGTGCTCGCGGCGATCGACCGGAACCTGGTACGGGCGATCAATTTCGGCTGGTTCTCCTTCCTCGTCGTGCCGCTGCTGCGCGCGCTGAAGTGGCTGAACGGCTACACCCACAACTACGGCTGGGCGATCATCGCCCTGACCGTGCTGATCAACCTGGCGATCTTCCCGCTGCGCCACAAGAGCGTGGTGTCGATGCGGAAGATGCAGGAGATTCAGCCGCAGATCAAGGCGATTCAGGCCCGGTACTCGCAGTTCAAGGCGACCGACCCCGCCCGGCAGAAGATGAACGTGGAGATGATGAATCTCTACCGGGAGAAGGGGGTCAACCCGGCGAGCGGCTGTCTGCCGATGGTGCTGACGCTGCCGGTGCTGTACGCGATCTACTCGCTGCTCGAGGTCGCCATCGAGATCCGCGGAGCACCGTTCATCTGGTGGATCAAGGATCTGTCGCTGCACGACCCGCTGTACATCACGCCGATCCTGATGGGGATCTCGATGGTGTGGCAGCAGAAGATGACGCCGAGCACGGCCGATCCGACGCAGCAGAAGATCATGCTGGCGATGCCGGTCGTCTTCACCGTCATGTTCCTCTGGGCGCCGAGCGGTCTGGTGCTGTACTGGCTGGTCAGCAACGTCTGGGCGCTCGGGCAGCAGTATGTGACGAACTACATGATCGGCCCGCCGGTCGTGAAAGCTGTGAGGCCCCCCGCCGAGCGCCGCGTGAAGAAGGTCGGCGCCGGCAAGACGGACGCGGCGGCGGGCGAGAATTCGTAGGCTGCCAATCAAGGGGAATCGGCCGCGAGCGCGCGGGAGCGTGCGAGCCACGCACCCGGAGCGGGGCGCCGGGGTTCCCCGCGAGGGCGCGTGGAGGGGGTCCGCGGGGCGAAGCCCCCGGAGTGAACTATGGACACCGAGCCGAGTCGCGAAATCGTCGAGTTCCTGAACCGGGTGACGGCGGCCATGGGCGTGTCGACGAGCGCCAGCGTCGAGGAGACCGAAACCGGGCCGCGCATCAACATCGAAGGTGAGGGCGCCGAGCTGCTGCTGTGGCACCGCGGGGAGGCCCTGAAGGCGCTGCAGCACGTCGTCGACATGGCCTTCGGCCGCCGGCTGGGCGAGGAGCAGCGCGTGTTCCTCGACTGTCTCGCGTACCGGAAGGGCAAGGACCTCGAGCTGCGGCAGATGGCGCGCTTCCTGGCGAAGAAGGCGCGTGAGACCGGCGCGGATCAGGAACTCGGCCCGCTGAATCCGTACGAGCGCCGGCTCGTGCACATGGCGGCCGCCGAGGAGCCGGGTGTCACGACGGAAAGCGTCGGCGACGCGCACCTGAAGACGGTGATCATCTCGGCGAAGTAGGACGACGTCTCACGCCCGGGGATGGGGGATTCGAGGGTTGGGATTGGCTCCCAGCGAATCTCGAATCCCGGATCCCGAATCCCTGCCGCCGCCAGGTGGCGAGTGCCGCGTGTGAGTCGCGGCCCAAAGATGTTCTCGACCGTCGACACGATCGTGGCGATTGCGACGCCGGCGGGGCGGGGCGGACTCGGTGTCGTCCGCATCAGCGGCCCGTCCGCATCGGGCATCGCCCAGGCGCTGCTCGGTCGAGCGGTGCCGCTGCAGCCGCGGCATGCCACCTTCGCTCGCGTCCACGGGTTCCCACCTCCATCGACGCCATCCTCTCCTGCGGGCGCGGCCGATCCGGCGGCGACTCGTGCCATCGATCAGGTCATCGCCACGTTCTTTCCGGCGCCGCGGTCGTACACCGGCGACGACACGATCGAGATCTCCGGTCACGGCAGCCCGCTGGTACTGCAGCACATCGTCGATGCGGCGATTCGCGCCGGCGCGCGTCTGGCGGAGCCTGGGGAGTTCACACTGCGCGCCTTCCTGAACGGCCGGATCGATCTGGTGCAGGCGGAAGCCGTGGCGGACCTGATCGATGCCGTGACGCCACGGCAGGCGCGCGCCGCATGCGATCAGCTGGAAGGGACGCTCACCGGCGCGCTGACAGAGATCGAAGCCGCGTTGTTCGAACTGATCGCACGGCTGGAAGCGTCAATCGACTTTCCGGACGAGGGCTATCACTTCATCGAGCCGCGGCGTGTGCTGGCGGAGGTGACCCGGGTCGCCGACACGCTGGACGTGCTGCTCGCGCGGGCGCAGGAGGGCCGGCTGATACGCGAGGGCGCGCGCGTCGTGATTCTCGGCAAGCCGAACGTGGGGAAGTCGAGCCTGTTCAACTTCCTGGTCGGCGCCGGCCGCGCCATCGTGACGGAGCAGCCTGGGACGACGCGCGATCTGCTGACCGAGACAGCCGACATCGAGGGCTTGAAGGTAACGCTCGTCGATACCGCCGGACTGCGCGAAAGCCGGGACCCGATCGAGGTCGAGGGGATCGCGCGCGCGCGCAGTGCGGCGGCGGTGGCCGATCTGCGGATCGTGGTGCTTGACGGCTCGCGCGCCATCGATGCGGACGATGAAGCGTTGATGGACGACACGATCGTGTTGCCGTAAATTATTGATAATAAACAAGATAGATATCGACTCGACCGATGGTGTTACTGGGGGTGCGTGGCCCGGCGCAGGGCGGACGGTCCGAGTCTCGCTGAAGACCGGCGAGGGAACGGGCAGGCTGGCGGCGGAGATTCGGAGCGCGCTCGGTGTCGAGGCCGCGGAGCGGGACACGGTGGCCGTGACCAACCGTCGGCATATCGGTTTGATGGAAGCGGCGCGGTCTGCGTTGGGACGCGCCGTCGAGAATCTGGAAGCGGCCGGCGGGGAGCTTTCCGAGGAGTTCGTGTTGCAGGATCTGCACGCGGCCGGGGCGGCGCTCGAGGAAGTGCGGGGACGTCGTGCGCCGGAGGAACTGCTGGAGCACATCTTCAGCCGGTTCTGCATAGGGAAGTAGGACGTGGATCACTTCGACGTCATCGTGATTGGGGCAGGGCATGCGGGGTGCGAGGCGGCATGGAGCGCGGCTCGCATGGGATGCCATGTGGCGCTGTGCACGCTGTCGAACCAGACGGTCGCCCACATGCCATGCAACCCGGCGATCGGCGGGACGGCCAAGGGCCACCTGGTGCGCGAGATCGATGCGCTGGGCGGCCTCATGGGAGAAGCGATCGATGCAACGGGAATACAGTTCAAGCTGTTGAACAGAAGTCGTGGACCGGCGGTCTGGTCGCCGCGTGCGCAGGCGGACAAGAAGATCTATGGCGAGTGGGTGCGGAGGCGTCTCGAGGGCGAGCCAGGCATCACGTGGGTGTTCGGGAAGGCCGAAGAGATACTAACCAGCGTAGATGGTATTGCAGGTGTCCAACTTGACGATGGCCGGACTTTGGCGGCATCTACGCTGGTCATCACGACCGGAACGTTCCTGAACGGTCTGATCCATATCGGGCCAGAGCAGCGGCCAGCCGGACGTGTTGGGGAGCCGCCGTCTGTAGGACTCGCCGCCTCGCTGAAGTCGTTCGGCTTCCGCTCAGGGCGATTGAAGACCGGAACGCCGCCGCGCCTGTCCCGCCGTAGCATCGACTTCGACGGAGCGGTCGCGGCCGGTCTGTTCTCGGAAGAGAAGGGTGATGGCGACCCTGTCCTGTTCTCGTTCCTCTCAGGACGGATCAGGCGGCAGCAGATTGCCTGCTATCTGCTTCACACGAACGAGCGTGTCGGTGATCTCGTGCGGGCGAACATCGACGCGTCCCCACTGTTCAACGGCCAGATTCAGGGTATCGGCCCACGCTACTGTCCGTCGCTCGAGGACAAGATCGTCCGCTTTCCGGATCGGGAGCGGCACCAGGTGTTTCTGGAACCGGAGGGGATCGACAGCGAGGAGATCTACGTCAACGGCTGTTCGATGAGCCTGCCACGGTTGGTTCAGGAAGAGATCATCCATGCGCTGCCAGGGCTGGAAGGCGCGGAGATGCTGCGGCCAGGCTACGCCGTTGAGTATGACTTCATCCAGCCGACCGAGCTGCGGCGGACGCTCGAGACGCGCGGGCTTCAGGGTCTGTTCCTGGCGGGCCAGATCAACGGAACCTCCGGCTACGAGGAAGCGGCAGCTCAGGGGCTGATGGCGGGGATCAATGCGGCATTGAAGGTTCAGGGACGTGCGCCGCTCGTGCTTGGCCGCGACGAAGCGTACATCGGGATTCTGGTTGATGATCTGATCACCAAGGGATGCCTCGAGCCCTATCGGATGTTCACGTCGAGGGCCGAGCACCGGTTGCTGCTGCGGATCGACAACGCCGATCTCCGTCTGACGCCTCGCGGGCGTGAGGCAGGGCTGGTGGATGACGAACGCTGGGAACGATTCAGTGCGCGGAAGGCGCGGTTCGAAGAGAACCGTTCGCGCGTGGCGTCCGCGGTGGTGACCTCTGATTCTGGAGAGCGGATGCCGGCAGTCCGGCTATTGAAGCAGCCAGAGGTGAGGCTCGTGGAGCTGCATCGGGACGGGCGGCTGCCACTGGATCTGTCGGAAGAGTCGGCCGGACTCGATATCTCCAGCGTCGAGACGGAAGTGAAGTATGAGGGTTATCTTCGGCGGCAGGTGGCGACGGTGGAGCGGTTGCGCCGGGAAGAGCAGCGCAGCATTCCCGAGGACTTTCCGTTTGCGGCCGTCCCTGGGCTCTCGAGAGAAGTCATTGAACGGCTGTCCCAGGTGCGTCCGGACACGCTGGGACAGGCATTGCGGATTCCCGGCGTGACGCCGGCGGCCGTGGCGGTCGTCGGAGCTTACATCGGCCGGTACGGCGGTGGCGGTGGCGGTGGCGATTGGCGATCGGCGGATGCGGGTCGCCAGGCTTCTGCGGATTGAGCGGAGCGCCGCGAGGTCAGGTTGCGGGCATGGGACCCGGCAATAAGCTGAATAGAGATGACTTCACGAGAGTTCACGGTCCGTCTCCAGAAGCGGGCTCGCAAGGTCGAGATCGAGGTCCCGGCGCCGGTGGCCGAGGGCCTCGAGACGTACTACCGGCTGCTGGCGCGCTGGAATCAGAAGATCAATCTCACATCGCTGCCGCTCCGTGAGCTTTCCGATGAAGCGATCGACCGCCTGCTCGTGGAGCCACTCGTGGCCGCTCGAAAGGTGCTGCCAGATGCCCGGTCGGTCATCGACATCGGCTCAGGCGGGGGCTCGCCGGCTATTCCGCTGAAAGTTGCTCTGCCCCAGCTCCGTCTCTGCATGGTCGAGGTGAAGGTCAGAAAGTGTGCGTTCCTGCGGGAGGCGGTGCGCGAGCTCGGCCTCCAGGAGGCTTCGGTCGAGAATGCCAGGTTCGAGGAGCTCCTGACCCGGCCAGAGCTTCACGAGGCCTTCGATCTCGAGACGCTTCGAGCCGTCAGAGTTGAGGGTCGAACGCTCCGGACGATTCAGGCCTTCGTCAGGCCAGGAGGGCAGGTCTTTCTCTTCAGAGGGCCATCCGGCGAACTTCAGGAGCCTCTCGCGCCCCTCGCGCTGGTCAGCACAGATCCGCTCGTTCCGGCGCTCCGCAGCCGCCTCGTCATCCTCGAAAAGATGAAGCTCCCAAGCGCCTGAGCCATCGGGCAGTGTTCCACGTGGAACACTGCGAAATCCAGGCCGGCAACGGTCGGCCGCTTCACATTTCCAATAGGCTAGCCAGGCGGCGTCAAGCAATTTCAGGAGAACGTAATCTTCTTTGTATCGCCATATATTTCAGCATGTTACGGGCATCAATCCGAAAGTGTTCCACGTGGAACATATGGCCCCCATCAAGCTCAGTCGAGCCGCTGACGACCCGAATACGCCAAAGCCTCTTCTTTCCTTCCTTCAGTCCCTGTAGAATGTTTCAGCCGCTCGGCAACAAGAGTCCATTGAAATAGGTCAAACGACATATGGGACGCATCATCGCCGTGGCCAATCAGAAGGGTGGCGTCGGCAAGACCACCACCACCATCAACCTGCCCGCCGCGCTGGCGCTCGCCGGGCAGCGCGTCCTGATGGTCGACATGGATCCGCAGGCGAATCTCACCAGCGGCATCGGCCTCAAGGGGCAGGCGACGCCCGCCGGCACGATCTATCGCGCGCTCACCAGCCCGCAACCGCTCACCGATCTCGAGCCGTTCCTCCTCGCCACGCGCGTCGACAACCTGATGCTCGCGCCGGCCGACAGTCACCTCACCGGCGCGGAAATCGAGCTCGTCTCGCTGCCGCAGCGCGAAGAGCGCCTGCGCGCCCTGCTGCATCCGCTTCGCGATCGCTTCGATCTCATCTTCATCGACTGTCCGCCCTCGCTCGGTCTGCTCACGCTGAACAGCCTCGTCGCGGCCGACGCCGTGCTCATTCCGCTGCCGTGCGAGTACTTCGCCCTCGAGGGACTCGCCGATCTCGTCGGCACGATTCGCCGCGTGCGCGGCGCGCTGAATCCCGCGCTCGACATCGAAGGCGTACTGCTGACGATGTACGACGAGCGGACGAACCTGGGGCAGCAGGTGGCGCGCGACGTGCGCGAGTTCTTCCAGGGCAAGGTGTTCGAGACGGTCATCCCCCGCAACGTCCGGCTCGGCGAAGCCCCGAGTCACGGACTGCCCATCGTGATGTACGACCAGAAGTCGCGCGGCGCGGCCGCCTACCTGGCCCTTGCACGCGAGCTGCTCGCGCGCAACGGCCAGACGCCCGTGCCGGCCTGAGCGGACCCGGAATCCGACGGAGAATGGTCATGGACAAACGCCCCGCCCTCGGCAAGGGACTGAGCGCGCTGATTCCCGACGCGCCTGCCCCGAAGCCCGGCCCGATCGAGGTCGACATCGATCTGCTGTCGCCGAACCGGTACCAGCCGCGCGCCCGCATCGACGAGACGGCGCTCGCCGCGCTCGCCGAGTCGATCAAGGCCAACGGCATCATTCAGCCGATCGTCGTCCGCCGCGTGAACGATCGATACGAGATCATCGCGGGGGAGCGGCGGTGGCGCGCCGCGCAGCGGGCGGGCCTGCACCGGGTGCCGGTGGCCGTGCGCGACGTCGCCGACGGCGAGGAGAAGTCGCTGCTGGAAATGGCGCTCGTGGAGAACATCCAGCGCGCCGATTTGAATCCGATCGAAGAAGCGGAAGCCTACCGGCGGCTGACCAACGACTTCCAGCGCACGCAGGAGGACGTCGCCGTCGCGGTCGGCAAGGATCGCGCGTCGGTGGCGAACTACCTGCGTCTTCTGAAGCTGCCCGAGGAACTGCGGGCGGAGATCGCGGGTGGCCGGCTGTCGATGGGACACGCCCGCGCGCTGCTCGGTCTGGCGGACGCCGCGGCCCAGCGGAACCTCTCGCGCGAAATCATCTCGCGCGGGCTCTCGGTGCGCGACGCCGAGGCCCAGGTGCGCAAGCTGGCGGGCGAGAGCCGCAAGCCCGAAGGGCAGGCGGCGAAGAAGGCCGACGTTCACACGCGCGCGGCGGAAGAGCAGCTGCGGCTGATGCTCGGTACGGGCGTCCGGATCGTCCGCCGCGGAAAGAAAGGGCGGATCGAAATCGATTTCGGCTCGGAGGACGAACTGATCCGGATCTACGATCAGTTGACGGCGAGGAACCGCCCGCGAAGGCCATGAAACGACTTGCGGCGAGGGTCTGTCCGCGAGGCGCAGGCGGCAACGGCCGAGCAGCGTGTTGACTGCGCGGATGAGTATTCGATGAGCGCCGAGCGCCAACGGCTGCGAGCACTAGGTCGCGGGAGCCCATCGCCTACGAGACGTGAAAGAGGGTGACATGCAGAAGCGTCTGACCGAAATGGTCGCCTGCGCCGGTTGAGCGAGCAAACTCGCCGCTGGCGAGCTCGCTCAGGTTCTGAGCGACATTCCCGTGCAAACCGATGAACGGATCCTGATCGACTTCAGGACCCGTGACGATGCGGGTGTGTACAGATGGGATGCCGGTCCGGCGCTGGTGCAGACCGTTGATTTCTTCACGCCGATCGTCGACGACCCGTATCAGTACGGACAGATTGCGGCCGCCAACGCACTCAGTGACATCTACGCCATGGGAGGGCGGCCCGTCACCGCCCTCGCCATCGCCGGCTTTCCGGACGGAGGACTGGACGAGGCGACCATCCGGGCGATCTTCCGCGGCGGGTTCGACAAGCTGCGCGAAGCCGGAGCCGTACTGCTGGGCGGCCACACCGTCCGGGATCGGGAGATCAAGTTCGGCTATGCCATCACCGGTGCGGTGGATCCCGAACGGCTGCTGTCGAATGCCGGCGCGCGTCCGGGCGACCGACTGTTCCTCACCAAGTCGATCGGCACCGGCATTGTCGGTACGGCCATCAAGTTCGAACGGGCTCCCGACGACCTCGTGCAGGAAGCGGTGGCGTCCATGTGCCGGCTGAACCGCGCGGCGGCCGAGGCGATCGAGCCGTCGGCGGCCTCCGACGTCCATGCCTGCACCGACGTCACCGGGTTCGGCCTGGCGGGGCACGCCATCGAGATGGCCGACGCCAGCGGCGTGACGCTCGAGATCGAGGCCGAGCGGATCCCGGTGTTCGACGGCCTGATGGAGCTCGTGGCGCAGAACCGCTCGGGCGGCCTGGTGTCGAACCAGGAGCATTTCGCGCCCCAGATCCGCTTCGACGGAGCCGTCGATCCGCGGCGGGTGGACCTGCTGTACGACCCGCAGACCTCGGGCGGACTCCTGGTGGCCGTGGCGGCGGGGGCCACGACCGAAATGGTCGAGCGGTTCCGGCTGGCTGGCGTGTCGGCCGTGGAAATCGGTCGGATCGCGGAATTCAAGGACGCCGGCGCCCGTCTGGTGGTCCGCGGACGGGCCTGACAGCACGGACGAGCCTGACGGCGCCGCGAGAACGGGGCGGCCTGGCGCCGCCGAGCCCGCCCGCCGGTCCGCCGCCGCCACTTCCCTGATAAACTGGCTATGGAAGAGCGCGGGCCGGCGCGACGCAACTCGACCATTCCCCCTTGTGCGGGCGCCGGGGCCGATGGTATAAATTGATGTTTTGTCTGGCCGTTGACCCCACGCGTGTAAGGGAGGCGTTCGAGTGATCCCGGACCTGTCGCTCGTCTGGGTAATCTTCTTCGTTCTGCTGCTGGCCGTCCTGCTGGATCGGCTGCTGCTGCGTCCGATCAACGATGTGATCGCGCGGCGCCGGCAGGCGATTGCCTCGGCGCGCTCGCTCGCGGACGAGTCGACGAACCGGGCCCAGTCGGCGGCGGACGAATTCGAGAGCCGCACGCAGGCCGCCCGCGCGGACATCTATCGGCAGATGGACGACCGGCGGCGCCAGGCGCTGGATCGCCGATCGGAAGTCCTCGCCCAGACCCGGCGGGAAGTCGAAGAAGAAGTCGCCAGCGCGCGCGCGAAGTTGAAGGCGGACGCTGCCGCGGCGCGGGCGCAGCTCGAACGCGACGCCGGCACTCTCGCCGATTCCATTGTCGAGCGGGTGCTCGGCAGACAAGCCTCGTAACAGTACGGTTGAGCTGGAGATCAGGGACGCAGGTGACGCGCGTACGCTCGGTTGCTGATTGTGAAATTCGGCGCAAGGGGCCCCGGCGCCTCGTTCCGGCGGCGTTCGCCCTGAGTTTGCTGCTGCTGCTGGCCGGCGCGCTCGCGCCCGCCGGTGCGCCGCAGATCACCGGGCCAGCCGCCGTGGTGTCCCTCTCGGCGGCGTCGGCAAACGGCGCGGCGGCCGGGACGCAGCCGGCCGAGGCGGCCGAGAGCCACGCCGAGGAAGCCGGGCACGGCGAGAGCACGCTCGCGATGCTCGCCCGCCTCGTCAACTTCCTGATCCTGGCCGGCGCGCTCGTCTATCTGCTGCGCTCGCCCTTCTCCAAGTACCTCGAGGATCGGCGGACGCAGATCCGCGCCGACCTGGTGAACGCCGACGAGATGCGCCAGACGGCGGCCGAGCGCCTCGAGGAGATCGAACGCCGGATGCAGACACTGCCCGGCGAGCTCGAGCAGGTGAAGGCGCGCGGGGCCGAGGAGATCGCCGCCGAAGAGGCGCGGATCGATCGGGCGGCGGCGGCCGAGCGGGATCGCCTGCTGGAGCAGGCGCGCCGCGAGATCAACCTGCAGCTGCGCACGGCGCAGCGCGACCTCAGAATGCGCGCGGCAGAGCTGTCGGTCGACCTGGCGACCCAGCGCATCAAACAGACGATCTCGGATGCCGATCAGCTGCGGCTGGTCGATCGGTACCTGGAACAGCTGGACGCGGAGGCCGGCAGGCGATGACGAGTCGAACCGCGGCGACCCGCTACGCCCGCGCGCTGCTCGACGTGGCGATGGCCGAGAGCGATCCCGAGCTGGTCGAGCGGCAGCTGGGCGAGTTCGTCGACCTGCTGACGGCCCATCCCCCGTTGAACGATGTGCTGGTGAACCCGGCGATTCCGGCGGTGCACAAGCAGGGGGTGATTCGCGAGCTGCTCGCACGTGCGCCCGTGGCGACCGTGCTGAGCAAGCTGCTGCTGCTGCTGGCGGGCAACGACCGGCTGGTGCTGCTGCCCGATCTGCTGGCCGTCTATCGGGACCGGGTCCTCGACTACAAGCACGTGGTGCGCGTGGAACTGACGACGGCCGTGGCGTTGCCGGCCGATCGCGAGCAGGCGATCGTCGATCGGCTGCGCGCGGTGGCCGGTCGCGACGTGCAACTGGCGACGCGGATCGACCCGGCGATCATCGGCGGGGCCGTGGCGCAGATCGGCAGCACGGTGTACGACGGCAGCGTGAGCCGGCAGCTCGCGCGCCTGCAGACGCATCTCGCGGGAGAGTAGCGGGGCTGACGTCTGTAACGTAGAACGAAGAACGATAAACGTAGAAATGAGGACTTCGCCGAAGGCCATGCCGAGCTGAGGCCAAGCGAAGCCGAAGTGAGGCATCAGCGTCAGTTCGCGATGGGGGTGGGGCCCCATCGCCACCAAGTGATGCCCGGACAGCGATAGAGCCCTTATGGACATCAAGGCCGAAGAAATCTCCAAGATCATCCGCGAGCAGATCGGCAGTTATGCCGTCGACGTGGACGTTGCCGAAGTCGGCACGGTCATCTCGTTGGGCGACGGCATCGCGCGCGTGCACGGCGTGGAACGCGCCATGGCCGGCGAGATGCTCGAGTTCCCGCACGGACTCTTCGGCATCGCGCTGAACCTCGAGGAGGACAGCGTCGGCGTCGTGCTGCTCGGCGAGTTCGCCGAGATCAAAGAAGGCGATCCGGTGAAGCGGACGGGGCGGATCATCTCGGTGCCGGTGGGCGACGAGCTGCTGGGCCGCGTGGTGAACGCGCTCGGCCAGCCGATCGACGGCAAGGGGCCGATTCTGTCCAAGCAGTTGATGCCGGTCGAGCGGATCGCGCCGGGCGTCGTGGATCGGCAGTCGGTCAAGGAACCGCATGCAGACCGGGCTCAAGGCGATCGACGCGATGGTGCCGATCGGCCGCGGCCAGCGTGAGCTCATCATCGGCGACCGGCAGACCGGCAAGACGGCGATCGCGATCGACGCGATCATCAACCAGAAGGACAAGGACGTCGTCTGCATCTACAACGCCATCGGGCAGAAGCAGTCGACGGTGGCGCAGGTGGTGAAGACGCTGGAAGAGGCCGACGCCATGCGGTACACCATCGTGGTGGTCGCCGCGGCGTCCGATCCGGCACCGCTGCTCTACATCAGCCCGTATGCGGCCTGCGTGATGGGCGAGTACTTCCGCGACTCCGGGCGGCACGCCCTCTGTGTCTACGACGACCTCTCCAAGCACGCGCAGGCCTACCGCGAGATCTCGCTGCTGCTGCGGCGGCCGCCGGGCCGCGAGGCGTACCCGGGCGACGTCTTCTATCTGCACTCGCGGCTCCTGGAGCGGGCGGCGAAGCTGAACAGCGAGCTCGGCGGCGGGTCCCTGACGGCGCTGCCGATCATCGAGACGCAGGCGGGCGACCTGTCGGCGTACATCCCGACGAACGTCATCTCGATCACCGACGGCCAGATCTTCCTGGAGACCGACCTGTTTCACCAGGGCGTGCGGCCGGCCATCAACGTCGGCAACTCCGTGTCGCGCGTGGGCGGGTCGGCCCAGGTGAAGGCGATGCGGCAGGTGGCCGGCACGCTGCGGCTCGACCTGGCGCAGTACCGCGAGCTGGCGGCCTTCGCGCAGTTCGGCAGCGACCTCGACAAGGCGACGCAGCAGCAGCTGCACCGCGGCGAGCGGCTCGTCGAGATTCTGAAGCAACCGCAGTACCAGCCGCTCGCGGTGGAGCGGCAGGTGGTGATCATCTACGCCGCGACGAACGGCTACCTCGACGCGGTCGAGAAGAGCGACGTGTCCGCGTTCGAGCAGGAGCTGTACCGCTTCATCGAGACGCGGCACCCGGGCATCTTCACCGGGCTCGAGCAGAAGAAGCAGTTCGACGACCAGTTGAAGACGGACCTGAACGCCGCGCTCAAGGAGTTCGGCGCGGAGTTCGCTGCGGCCCGCAAGACGACGGCCGCGTAACACCACTATGCCTTCACTGATTGACCTCCGCCGCCGGATCCGCTCGGTCAAGTCGACCCAGCAGATCACCAAGGCCATCAAGATGGTGGCGGCGTCGAAGCTGCGCCGCGCCCAGGAGCGCATCCTCAACGCACGGCCGTTTGCCGACGAGATGGAGCGCGTGCTGGGCAATCTGGCATACCGCGTCGACCCCTCCGCGCATCCGCTGCTCGAGCTGCGCGACGACACACGGCCGGGCGCCCGGACGCTGCTGCTGGTGGTGTCGGCCGACAAGGGGCTGTGCGGGAGCTTCAACACGAACGTCATCAAGGCGGCGGCCGGCTTCATTCTGTCCAGTCGCGGGCGTGAGGTGACGCTCGGGTTGATCGGCCGGAAGGGACGCGACTACTTCAGGCGCCGCGGGTTCGGCATCGCCTTCGAGCACGTCGGGTTCTTTCAGAAGCTGAGCTACAACGACGCCAGCGCCGTGTCGCGCGCGGCGACCGAGGAGTTCACGAGCGGCCGGGTCGACAGCGTGTACATCGTGTACACCGAGTTCAAGTCGGTGATGAGCCAGCGCGTCGTCACCAAGCGGCTGCTGCCGATTCCGCGCGAGGAGATCACCGGCCCGGAGTCGACGGTTGACTACCTGTACGAGCCGGCGCCGGAGCAGATTCTGGCGGACCTCGTGCCGCGCCACCTCGAGGTGCAGATCTATCGCGCGCTGCTCGACTCGAACGCGTCGTTCTTCGCGGTGCAGATGACGGCGATGGACACCGCCACGAAGAACTCGGCCGAGATGATCGAGCAGTTGACGCTGTACATGAACAAGGTGCGCCAGGCCGCCATCACCCGGGAGATCATCGAAGTGGTGTCGGGCGCGCAGGCATTGTAGGGAACGGGCGCAGAAGGGCTGCGGGCTCCGGGCTTCGGGAGGGGGACGTTCGAACGAGACGTCGCCGAAGGCCATGCCGAGCCGACCCTTCGGCAGGCTCAGGGTCGCCCTGAGCGGAGTCGAAGGGCGAGGACATGCCGATCCGAGGTGAGGCGTCGGCGTCAGTTCCGCGCGGGGGTGGGGCCCCGCGCGCACTGAAAGAATGATGAAGGATCAGATGAGCAACGCAGCCGGAACAGTCGGAAAGGTCGTCCAGGTCATCGGGCCGGTCGTGGACGTGGAGTTCGAGGCCGGACACCTGCCGGCGATCTACAACGCCGTGCGCATCACGTCCGACGGCGAAGGCGAAGGCGGGACGATCGACGTCATCGCGGAGGTCGAGCAGCACCTCGGCGAGAACCGCGTCCGGACGGTGGCCATGAAGCCGACCGACGGCATGCAGCGTGGCATGCAGGTCATCGACACCGGTGGACCGATCTCGATGCCGGTTGGCCCGAATACGCTCGGCCGCGTGATGAACGTGCTCGGCGAGCCGGTCGACTTCCCCGATCGCCCGATCGAGACGAAGGAGCGCTGGTCGATTCACCGCCCGGCGCCGTCGCTCGAGGATCAGTCGACCGAGTCGCAGATGTTCGAGACGGGCATCAAGGTCGTCGACCTGCTCGAACCCTACCTGCGCGGCGGCAAGATCGGCCTGTTCGGCGGCGCCGGCGTCGGCAAGACGGTCATCATCATGGAGCTCATCCACAACATTGCGCTGAAGCACGGCGGCGTGTCCGTGTTCGGCGGCGTGGGTGAGCGGACGCGCGAGGGCAACGATCTCTGGCTCGAGATGCAGGAGAGCGGCGTCGTCAAGCCGGACGATGCGGCGGGATCGCGTGCCGCGCTGGTCTACGGCCAGATGACGGAGCCGCCCGGCGCGCGGCTGCGCGTGGCGCTGAGCGCGCTGACGGTCGCGGAGTACTTCCGCGACGCCGAGCACAAGGACGTGCTCCTGTTCATCGACAACATCTTCCGCTTCACCCAGGCGGGCTCGGAAGTGTCGGCGCTGCTCGGCCGCATGCCGTCGGCCGTCGGGTACCAGCCGACGCTGCTCTCCGAAATGGGCGAGCTGCAGGAGCGGATCACGTCGACGAAGAACGGCTCGATCACGTCCGTCCAGGCGATTTACGTGCCGGCCGACGACTACACCGACCCGGCGCCGGCGACGACGTTCGCCCACCTCGACGCGACGACGAACCTGTCGCGGGCGATCGTCGAGCTCGGCATCTACCCGGCGGTCGACCCGCTGGCGTCGACCTCGCGCATCCTCGACCCGCGGATCATCGGCGACGAACACTACCAGGTGGCCCGCCAGGTGAAGCAGGTGCTGCAGCGCTACAAGGACCTGCAGGACATCATCGCGATCCTCGGGATCGACGAGCTGTCGGAAGACGACAAGCTGACCGTCGCCCGGGCCCGGAAGATTCAGAAGTTCCTGTCGCAGCCGTTCTTCGTGGCCGAGCAGTTCACCGGCCTGCAGGGCAAGTACGTCCCGGTCGCCGAGACCATCCGCGGCTTCAAGGAGATCGTCGACGGCAAGCACGACGATCTGCCGGAGCAGGCGTTCTACATGGTCGGCACCATCGAGGAGGCGGTCGAGAAGGCCGCGAAGACGAAGGCGGCGTAGCCGATGGCGATACCCGCGCACCTGACGCTCGAAATCGTGACGCCCGAGCGGCTGCTCGTCCGCGACGAGGTGGACGAAGTCGAGATTCCGGGCGCCGAGGGCTATCTCGGCGTGCTGCCGGGCCACACGCCGCTGCTGGCGACGCTCAAGGTCGGCGAGCTCTGGTACCGCAAGGGATCGGAGAAGGTCTACCTGTCGATCGCCTTCGGGTTCGCCGAGGTGCAGCCCGATCGCGTGACCCTGCTGGCGCAGATCGCCGAGAAGGCCGAGGAGATCGACGTGGTCCGGGCCGAGTCGGCGAAGCAGCGGGCGGAGGAGCGGCTGGCACGCGCCCGTCGTCGACATGGACTTCGAGCGCGCCCGCATCGCGCTGCTCAAGGCACTGGTGAGGCTGCAGGTGGCGTCCAGAGCACGCATTCGAAGTTAGGCAGCGCGGTCCGCCGCATGTTCTCCAATCTCGTCCAGCTCCCCCGATACCGTGGACTCATCCAGAGTCTGGTCGCCCGCGAGCTGAAGGCGCGCTACCGCGGATCGGTCCTCGGGTTCTTCTGGTCGTTCGTCAACCCCCTCCTCCTGCTGCTCGTCTACACCTTCGTCTTCTCCGTCGTGCTGCCGGGCGGCTCGCCGCCGGACGTTCGACCGTACTCGGTCTTTCTGTTCGCGGGCCTCCTGCCGTGGACCTGGTTCTCGACGTCGCTCATCGAGGCGTCGAACAGCCTCATCGCCGGCGGCAACCTGATCAAGAAGGTGCTGTTCCCCGCCGAAGTGCTGCCGATCGTGAACGTGCTCGCGAATCTGGTGCACTTCTGCTTCGGGCTGCCGATCCTGGCGCTCTTCATCCTGTACTACCGGATTCCGCTGAGCATCGAAGAGCTCGCCTGGTTCCCGATCGTCGTGCTGGTGCAGTTGATCCTGACACTCGGCCTGGCGTTCCTGGTTGCCGCGCTGACGGTGCACTTCCGGGACATCAAGGACATCCTGGTCAACCTGCTGACGCTCTGGTTCTTCACCACGCCGATCATCTATTCGATGAACGACGCGCCGAAGGCCGCCCGGCGCTTCCTGAACCTGAACCCGTTCACGCACCTGGCGATCTCGTATCAGGAGATCCTGTTCTACAAGGGGCCCTACGGGCACTGGAAGTGGCTGCTGGCGCTCGGCTTCGCGTCGATCTTCGTGTTCCTGTTCGGCTACCTCGTCTTCGACCGGCTGCGCGACTCCTTCGCGGAGGAGGTGTAAGCTGCCGACCACTCCCGCCATCGAAGTCGTCGACGTCTCGAAGATCTACCGGCGCTACTCCCGCCGGCATCAGCTCAGTACGCTGAAGAGCGCCCTGCTGTCGCGCAACCTCATCCGCGGCCTGCAGCCCCGACGAGACCTTCCCGGCGGTCCAGCACGTCTCGTTCACCGTGCCCAAGGGCTCGACCTACGGCATCGTCGGCCGCAACGGGTCGGGCAAGAGCACGATGCTGAAACTGGTCGCCGGCATCACGAAGCCGACGACGGGCAGCGTGAAGGTTCACGGACGGATCTCGGCGCTGATCGAGCTGGGTGCGGGATTCCATCCGGAGATCTCGGGCCGCGAGAACGTCTTCATCAACGGCATCATGCTCGGCCTGACGAAGTCCGAGATCGCGAAGCGGTTCGACGAGATCGTGGAATTCGCGGAGCTGGAGGACTTCATCGACGCCCCGGTGAAGACCTACTCGTCCGGCATGTACATCCGGCTCGGCTTCGCGGTGGCGGTTCACGTCGATCCCGATATCCTCCTGATCGACGAGGTGCTCGCCGTCGGCGACGAGGGCTTCACGCACAAGTGCCTGGACAAGTTCGCGGAGTACCGCCGCCGCGGCAAGACGATCCTGCTGGTCACTCATTCGCTGAGCCTCGTCCAGCGGTTCTGCGACGAGGCGGTCTGGCTCGATGCCGGTCAGGTGCGGGCCACGGGCGACCCGAAGCGGGTCATCGATACCTACGTCATCGACGTCGCCAGGAGCGAAGAGGTGTCGCTGGCGTCCGACGATGCGCGGAGCCCACGAGCGCGTCGCCGACGCGCAGGCCACACCGGGGGAACCGACAGCTGACGCGGCGATCTCCGGGGCGGACGGGAACGGGGCGGCGCCGGAGGACGACGAGATCCGGGACGGCTTCACCGCGGACGCCGGCCGCTGGGGCTTGCGCGAAGTCGAGATCACCGAGGTCACGCTCACCGGCACGTCCGGCGAGAGCGGCCATGTCTTCCAGACCGGCGAGCCGATCGCGATCCATCTGAAGGTGCAGGCGAAGCAGCCGGTCGACGATTTCGTCTTCGGGGTGAGCATCTTCAACGCCGAAGGGGTCTGCTGCTACGGGACGAACACCTATATCGAAGAGCTGGAGGCCGACGAGTTCCACGGCGATGGCGAGGTGACGTTCGCCATCGACAGCCTGGACCTCGTCGAGGGGACCTACAAGCTCGATGTCGCGGCGCACAAGCGCGAGGGGTATCCCTACGACTATCATCGCCTGCTCTACACGTTCCGCGTGAAGTCGCGCCACAAGGACGCCGGCATCTATCGCCCGCGGCATCACTGGAAGTTCTCTCCCGCCATCCATTTCAAGCCGCCGAAGGCGCCCAGGGGCTGAGGCTCGGTGTGATGAGGGACGCGGGACGATCATGCCGGTCATGACCGCGACGGAGGCGGCCGCGCTGATCGCGCGCCTGCGGAACGGCGCGCCAGCCCTGGATTCGGGATTCGCGGTTCGGGATTCGGGCCCGCAATCCCCAAACCCCAATCCCCAATCCCGCACGCCGGTGATCGTGTTCACCAACGGGGTCTACGACCTGCTCCACCCCGGCCACGTGCGGTACCTGCGTCAGGCGCGGGCCGAGGGCGACTTCCTCATCGTCGGCGTGAATACCGATCGATCGGTGCGCGCCATCAAGGGGCCGTCCCGGCCGGTCATGCCCGAGGACGAACGCGCCGAGGTCGCAGCCGCGCTGGACTGTGTCGATGCCGTCGTGCTGTTCGACGAAGAGACGCCGGCCGCGATCGTCGAAGCCCTGCAGCCGGACGTTCTCGTGAAGGGGGCCGACTGGGCAGCCGACCGGATCGTCGGGCGCGATACGGTCGAGCGGCGGGGTGGCCGCGTCGTCCGGATTCCCGTTGAAGAGGGGCATTCGACGACGGGAATGATAGAAAAGATGAGAGGCTTGTAGGCTACAGGCTGTGGGCGGCAGGCGGTCGTGCGGAGCGCTCCGCGCTGACGACGTCCTGAACGACGACCTTGAATGACGCGAGGCGCGATCTCTGGAGCGCCGAGCCAGGGCCCACCGCCGATCGCTCACGGCCTAGAGAAGTTCCCCCGTGGCCACGTCAACATCACTCAATCTGCGTGCCCTCCTGAAGACGGCGGTCAGCCGGACGGGGATGGATCTGCCCGCCGCCGGCGTCTCTGGGCTCTCCGGTCCGGCGCGGGCGCTGTACGTCGCGGCGACAGCTCATCAACAGACCGCCGGCGTCGTGCTGCTCGTGCTGCCGGGCGATGCCGATCTGGGGGAAGCGGTCGCGGACATCCGGTTCTTCCTGTCGGCGCTGGAAGGGACGTCTGCCGAGGCCATCGACCGGACGGTCCTGCCCTTTCCGTCGCACGAAATCGATCCCTACCGCGGACTGGCCCCACACCTCGGCGTCACCTCGGCGCGGGCGCTCGCGCTTCACGCCCTGGCCACCGGGCAGGCGCGCGTCGTCGTCACCTCCGGGGCGGCCCTGCTGCCGCGGGTCAGTGCACCCGAGCGGCTGATGGCGGCATCGATCGAGATCGCCGAGGGTCTGGAGATCGCGCCGACCGACCTCGCCGACCTCCTCGTCGACGCCGGATTCACCCGCGAGGATCCGGTCGATCAGCACGGCGAGTTCTGCGTCCGCGGCGGCATCGTCGATCTGTTCCCCGCCGGCGACGCCAGGCCCGTGCGGCTCGAGTTCGTCGGGGACACCATCGAATCCATCCGCGAGTTCGATCCGGGCACGCAACGCTCGACCTCCGGCCGTGACCAGGTGCTGGTGGTGCCGCTGCGCGACACGTTCGGCGACGCCGGACCGGCGGCGCCGGTGCCGCCCGGCGAGACGCGGGCATCGCTCTTCGACTATACGAGGCGTTCGCGTTCGGTCAGGGTCCTGGTGGCAGAGCGTGACGAGATCGACGCGCAGCTGACCAGGCTGCTCGAGGGCGTGCAGCGGAGCTACGACGATGCGGTGGGCCGCGGCGAGCCGGTCGCGGCGCCGGCCGAGCTGTTCGTCGACCTGCCGGACGTGGAGCGCTGGCTCGACGGTGGTGTCCGGCTGGCGACGCTGGAGACGGGGTCCGGAGCGGACGACGCGACGGACGCCGGCAGCACCGGGGCCCTGCGTCACATCGCCTGTCAGCCGGCGGTCGAGATGCGCGGCCGGATCAGCGGCTGGATCTCCGAGGTGAAGCGATGCCGTGAGGCCGGCGATACCGTGCTCTTCGTGGCGGTCACCGCCGGCCGGGCGGAGCGGATCGTCGAGCTGCTGAAGGACTACGAGCTGCTCGGCGTGCCGATCGACGAGAGCGAAGGCGCGCAGTTCGCGGCCGTCCTGGTCGCGACCGGCCTGCTGTCGCACGGCTTCCGGTTACCGGCCGCCGGCCTGCAGATCTACGCCGAGTCGGACGTCTTCGAGGAAGAGCGGCGTGCACCCGAGAAGCGGCGGCCGGCCGGCCGCGCGTTCCTGTCGGATCTGCGCGACCTGAAGGTCGGCGACCACGTCGTGCACGTCGATCACGGCATCGGCGTCTTCGTCGGCCTGAAGCAGATTGCCGTGGGTGGCGGCGGGCAGGAATTCCTCGAGCTGCGGTACGCGGGTGAGGACAAGCTGTTCGTTCCCGTCGAACGGCTCGACCTGGTGCAGAAGTACACCGGCGCGTCGAAGCCGCCGGTCGACCGCCTGGGCACGGCGTCGTGGGAGAAGGCGAAGACGCGCGTCAAGAAGGCGATGCGCGACATGGCCGAGGAGCTGCTGAAGCTCTATGCCGCCCGCAAGGCGGTCGCCGGCCACGCCTTCCCGCCCGACACGCGGTGGCAGCAGGAGTTCGAGGACGCGTTCGAGTACGAACTGACGCCCGACCAGAAGACGGCGGTCGCCGACATCAAGCGCGACATGGAGAGTCCATCGCCGATGGACCGCCTGCTCTGCGGTGACGTCGGATACGGCAAGACCGAGGTCGCGATGCGGGCGGCGTTCAAGGCGGTGATGGACGGCCGGCAGGTGGCGTTCCTGGCGCCGACGACCGTGCTGGCGTTCCAGCACCTGAAGACGCTGACGGAGCGGTTCGCCGGCTTCCCGGTCCGCATCGACATGGTGAGCCGGTTCCGGACGAAGACCGAGCAGAAGGCGACGCTGGAGGAGCTGGCGCTCGGCAAGGTCGACATCATCGTCGGGACGCATCGCCTGCTGTCCAAGGACGTCGCGTTCCGCGACCTGGGGCTGCTGGTCGTCGACGAGGAGCAGCGGTTCGGCGTCGCGCACAAGGAGAAGCTGAAGCAGCTCAGGCGCAAGGTCGACGTGCTGACGATGACGGCGACGCCGATTCCGCGGACGCTGAACATGTCGCTGGTCGGCATCCGGGACATGTCGATCATCGAGACGCCACCCAAGGATCGGCTGTCGATCCAGACCAACGTCGTGAAGTTCGATCCGCAGGTGATCAGCCGCGCCATCCGGAACGAGCTGGCCCGCGGCGGGCAGGTCTACTTCGTGCACAACCGCGTCGAGTCGATCTTCTCGATCGCGGATCTGGTGCGCCGCCTGGTGCCCGAGGCGAAGCTGGCCGTGGCGCACGGGCAGATGGGCGAGGACGCGCTCGAGCGGGCCATGCTCGACTTCGTCGCCCGGAAGTACGACGTGCTGCTGGCGACGACGATCATCGAGAACGGGCTCGACATCCCGAACGTGAACACCATCATCGTCAACCGTGCCGATCGCTACGGGCTGTCGCAGCTCTACCAGCTCCGCGGGCGCGTCGGGCGATCGGACCGGCCGGCGTACGCCTACCTGCTGATTCCGCCCGAGGACTCGCTGTCGCCGGTGGCGAAGAAGCGGCTGACGGCGATCAAGGAGTTCAGCGATCTGGGCAGCGGCTTCCGGGTGGCCGCGCTCGATCTGGAGATTCGCGGCGCCGGCAACCTGCTCGGCGGCGAGCAGAGCGGCCAGATCGAGACGGTCGGCTTCGAGATGTACATGAAGCTGCTCGAGGAGACCGTCCGCCAGCTCAAGGGAGAGGACCTCGAGGAGGAGGCGCGGGCCACGGTCAACCTCCACGTCGATCTGCGGATCGACGAGCGGTACATCGCCGACATGAACCAGCGGCTGATGGTGTACCGCCAGGTGGCCGGCGCCCGGTCGGCCCCCGACCTCGACCGGAGCCTGGACGGCATCCGCGACCGCTACGGCCCGCTGCCCGACTCGGTCCTGAACCTGGCCGATTACGCCCGGCTGCGGATCATGGCCGAGCGGCTCGGCGTGGAGAGCCTCGACCGCGAGGGGCAGACGGTCATTCTCAAGTTCCGGAGCCAGGCCAGGGTCGACCCGACCCAGCTCATTGCCCTGGTCCGCCGCCGTTCCGACCTGACCCTGGCGCCGCCAGCCACGCTCAAGCTCGACCTGAGGGCCGCCGCCCCAAGTGTCGAGCGCCGCGTGCCGAGGGCCGAGCGCCGGGCGAAGCGAAGCGAAGGCCCGCCGTCCTCCTGGTGGACCACGCGGGCCCGGGAAGGGGAGGTCCGGCCGGGCTTCACGCGGGACGAGATTCTGAAGCCGACCCCGGACGATCCGCGGGCGTCGGGCGTCTTTTCCCGTGTGGGAGAGCTGTTGAGCGCGCTCGCCGATCGCGGGTAGAATGGTCAAATACTTGGAAATGCTTGTAGGCTATAGGGGTTAGGCGGTAGGCGGCAGGGGCGACTGAGAAATGCGAGGCGCGAGCGCCCGAGCGCCGAGCCCGGCCCTTTCATCCATCGCCTGCAGGGATCAGGAACGTTATGGCATTCAACACGCACTTCGGTTCGCGGCGGTCGGACGCCCGGCGTCGGCTCGGCGTGGGGCTCGGGGCCGCCCTGGTGGTTCTGGCGCTTGGCGCCGTGAGCCTCCGGGCGGAGATCCTCCAGGCCATCATCGTCAAGGTCAACGGCGACATCCTCACCAAGACCGATCTCGAGGCCCGTCAGCTCGCGGCAATCCGGCAGCGCGGCGAGCAGGTCGATCCGAAGGACGACGCCGCGCTGCAGAAGGCGCTGACCGACGTGACGCCGCAGCTGCTGGTGCAGGCGATCGACGAAATGCTGCTGGTGCAGCGGGGGCAGGCGCTCGGCTACAAGCTGAGCGACGAGCAGTTCAACGCGATCATCGACAACATCAAGAAGGAAAACCACATCGACACCGAGCAGCAGTGGGACCAGGCGCTGAAGCAGGAGAACGTGACGATGGCCCAGCTGCGCGCCCAGCTCGAGAAGCAGATGCTGATGGCGCGTGTCGAGCAGAACGAGGTGTTCGATCGCGTGGCCGTCTCGGACGAGGAGGCCAAGCAGTACTACGAATCGCACCTCTCCGAGTTCACGAGCGCGCCCGAAGTGACGCTGCGCGAGATTCTGGTGGCGGTGTCGAGCAGCGGAGACTCCGTGAACGTGGCGGTCGACGATGCCGCGAAGGCCAAGGCCGAGGCGATGCGCAAGCGCGTGCTGTCGGGAACGGCGACCTTCGAGAGCATCGCCGGGTCGGAGTCCGACGCCCCCTCGAAGGCGAACGCCGGCCTGATCGGCCCGATTCCCCTCACCGACCTGTCGGCGGGGATCCAGAAGCTGGTGAAGGACCTGAAGCCCGGTGAGATGACGGAAGTGATCCGGACCGATCGCGGGTACCAGATCCTGCAGCTCGTCTCGATGACACAGGCGAAGGTCACGCCGTTCGACAAGGCGCGCGAACAGATCAGCACGCGCGTCTTCACGAAGAAGCGTCAGGACGCCTTCGTGAAGTACCTGAAGACGCTCCGGTCGCAGGCGATCATCGAGTGGAAGAACGCGGCCATGCAGAAGGCGTACGACGAGGGGCTGAAGCAGGGAGATCAGGCGCTGGTCTCGCAGTCTTCATCCGGGGATTAGTCTCATTTCGCGTTTCTGACGATCGTCAGGATGTCCGACCATTTGCGACCGATGGCTGGCGGCGCCCCGCAGCGAGTAGTCGCAGGACTCTGTGGATCTGGCGCGCGCACGGCGCGCCCGCGAGCGGAGTGGAGCGAGCCGGATCGCGAGCGTAACGAAGTGAGCCGGGGTTTGGGGCGGCGCCCCGCAGGTTCGCGGACTCTGTGACGGCGCGCACGGCGCGCCCGCGAGCGGAGTGGAGCGAGCCGGATCGCGAGCGTAACGAAGTGAGCCGGGGTTTGGGGCGGAGCCCCATTGAAGAAGATGCCGCGCACTGGTTCGCCATCTGGACCCGCTCGCGTCACGAACAGATCGTCCGCCAGCAGCTGGAGAGCCGTCGGATCGAGGCGTTTCTACCGACGATCACCCGCTGGAGCCACTGGAAGGACCGGAAGAAGAAGATCGACTGGCCGCTGTTCCCCGGCTACTGTTTCGCCCGGTTCGATCCGGCGAACAGCCTGGCCTGTACTGAAGTGCACCGGGGTCGTGAACATCGTCTCGTTCGAGGGCCAGCCGGCGTCGATCCCGGACCGCGAGGTCGAGGCCATCCGCACCCTGGTGACGAGTGAGCTGCAGTACGACCCATGCCCCCTCGTGCACGAGGGGATGACGGTCGAGGTCGTGCACGGCCCCCTCACCGGCGTGGTGGGGCGGCTGATGCGCAAGGACGCGCATCGCGCGCGGCTGATCCTGTCGGTCGACCTCATCGGCCAGGCCGTCAGCGTCGAAGTGGACGCGGGGGACGTCAAGGCCTACTGACGCCTGTCGGCGATAGGCGATGGGCGATAGGGTTGTCGCGGCGCTCCGGTGGTCGCGCCGCGTTTGAGTGAAAGTCGCGAGCGAGTTCGACGAGCTCGCGACTCAGCCCTATCGCCCATCGCCCACCGCCCATCGCCTACAGATCTTCTCTATGAAGATCGCCTCCCTCTCCCTCGCTTCCCCCCTCGCCATCGCCCCCATGGCCGGCATGACCGACACGGCGTTCCGCCGTCTGGTGAAGCGCCATGGCGGCTGCGGGCTCGTGGTGTCGGAGATGGTCAGCTCGGAGGGGCTCGTGCGCGGCATCGACCGCACGCTCGAGTACGCCGAATACACCGAGGAAGAGCGGCCGGTCTCGATCCAGATCTTCGGCGGCGATCCCGTGAAGATGGCCGAGGCCGCGCAGATCGTCGAGGGCATGGGCGCTGACGTCGTCGACGTCAACATGGGATGCCCGGTGCCGAAGATCGCGAAGCACAACGCGGGCTGCAGCCTGATGCGCGAGCCCGAGCACGCGGCCGGCGTCGTCGGGGCCATGGTGAAGGCGGTGCGGATCCCCGTCACCGTGAAGATGCGCGCCGGCTGGAACGATCAGGAAATCAACGCGCCCAGGCTTGCCCGGATGATGCAGGACGTCGGCGCGGCCGCCGTCGCCGTGCACGGACGGACGGCCGCGCAGTCCTACTCGGGGACGGCCGACTGGGATCTCGTGCGCCGCATCGCGGAGGAAGTGGAGATCCCGGTCTTCGGCAGCGGCGATTGCGTGGAACCGGAGCAGATCGTCGAGCGGCTGCGCGCCGGCGTCGAAGGTGTGCTGGTCGGCCGCGGAGTGCTGCGGAATCCGTGGATCCTGGCGCAGGCCGCCGACCTGGCGGCCGGCCGGACGCCTCGCGTCGTCACGATGGAGGAGCGCGGGGAGTTCCTGCTCGAGTACATCGAGCTGCTGCTGAACGAGCGCGTGCGCGAACCGGAAGGCTTCCGCCACTCCGCGCGGCGAACGTCGCGCGCCGCCGAGTCCCGACCTCCAGTCCCGAATCCCGCGCAGGCGAAGTCGCACGATCGCTGGGTCATCAACAAGCTTCGCGCGCTGGGATCGTGGTACACGAAGGGGCTGGACAACGGGTCGCACCTCCGGACGGCGATCAACAGTGCCGAATCGTTGTCACAGCTCCGGCAGATCATCGAGGACTTCTTCTGCATGCCTGAGGCATGTCAGAGCCGTTCAGCATGAGCGCTCTCCCCGGACGCAGGCGCCGCCTCCCGCCTCCCGCCGTCTCCGGCATGCTGCTGTTGCTCGTCTGTCTGATCGCCGCGGCCTGTTCGGCCCCGGCGCCGGCGAAGAAGAAGATCCGCGCGATCTACGATCCGAAGACCGGCAAGCTGACGCTGCTGGAGTACGACTCGAACAACGACGGGAAGGTCGATACCTGGGCCTACATGGACGGCTCCCGCGTTGTCCGGATCGAGATCGACAAGAACGAGGACGGCAAGATCGATCGATGGGAGTACTACGGCCCCGACCAGAAGCTGGTGAAGGTCGGCACGTCGCGGGCCGACAACGGCAAGCCCGACGTCTGGACGTACTTCGGGCCCGACCATCTCGTGGCGCGCGTTGAAGTGTCGACGCACGACGACGGCAGGATTGACCGCTGGGAGTACTACGACAAGGGCCAGCTCGCGCGCGTCGAGCTCGACACGAACGGGGACGGTCACGTCGATCAGTGGGACACCTACCGGGACGGCCACGTCACGAGCGTGACGTTCGACACGCAGCATCGGGGCACGCCGGACCGCCGCCTGATCTATGGCGCGGACGGCAAGCTGCTGCGCGTGGAAGTCGATGCGGGCGGCCAGGGCCATTGGCAGACCGTGTCCACCGGCACGTCCCCGGGCCGATCCAACGGAAGATGACCGGCGGCCCGGCGCCAGGAGCCCCTGGCCGGCGGCAACCGGACGCGGCCGGGACGGTCTTCACCCCGCAGTCGTCTCCCGCCCGAAGCCAGCCGCCGACAGGCGACCGCTTCTTTGGGCATAATAGCTCCGTGCGAAGACTCCTCCTCGTCTCGTTCCTGGCGTCAGCCCTCGCGGTCGCCGCGCCCGGTCGGTCATGGGCGCAGCAGTCGACCGATCCGGCGGCGAACGCCAAGGTGCATATCGGCCCACTCGCGCTGACGCCGTCCGTGTCCCTGACGAACCTGGGCATCGACACCAACGTGTTCAACACGGTCGACAACCCGCAGCGGGACTTCACGGTGACGCTGAAGCCGGAGACCCTGGCCTGGCTGCATCTGGGCCGCGGACTGCTGACAGCCAACATCGGCGGGGGCATCGTCTATTTCAAGAAATTCGCCAGCCAGCGATCCATCGACACGGACGACACCGTCCGGCTCGACCTGCCGCTGAACCGGCTCCGGCCGTACGCGATCGAGGCGTACAAGAATGCGCGCGAGCGGCCGAATGCCGAGATCGACGCCCGCGCCCGGTACACGACCAACTCGACGACCGCCGGTCTCGACCTGCGGATCTTCGGACAGACCAGTATCGGCGCCTACGGCCGGTACGACCGGGTGCGTTACGACCAGAACGAGTTGTTCTTCGGGACCAATCTGGCGCAGTCGTTGAACCGGCACACGACGGCGGCAGGCGTGACGCTGAGCGAGCAGCTCACGCCGTTCACGACCGTCACGCTCACCGGCGAGGCCTCGCAGGACCGTTTCAAGTTCGACACCGAGAAGAACTCCGACAGCGTCAGAGGGCTCCTCGGGATCGCGCTGAACCCCGCCGCGCTCATCAGCGGCAAGGCGACCATCGGCTATCGGAAGTTCGATGCCCTCGGGGGCGGCGTGCCGGGCTTCAAGGGACTGACGGCGACCGCCGACCTCAATTACGTGCTGCTCGGGCGGACGCGGTTCGGCCTGCAGGTTCAGCGGGACGTGGACTACTCCTTCGATATCATCACACCGTATTACGTGCTGACCGCGGTCAACGCCTCGGTGGCGCAGCAGCTCTTCGGTCCGGTCGACCTGACCGTGCGCGGTGGCCGTCAGAGCCTGGCCTACCGGGGGATCGCCGGCGACGTCCAGCAGGCAGCCAACCGGACGGACCTCGTGTACTCCTACGGAGGCGGCATCGGCTACCGGATCGGCGACGACCTTCGCGTCGGCTTCAACGTCGATCAATATCGCCGGACCTCGTCGGTCGATATCCGGCAGGTACGAGGGCCTTCGATTCGGGATGTCCCTGGTGTTCGGGGGAACCCAATGATGCGTCCGTCCGGGCCGTGCCGGCGGCGCGGCTGCGAACGCATCAAGGACCTGCTCTCCTGCCCAGCCCTCCTGCTCGTGCAGCCTCCACACTGACGCGATCATGGAAGGTCGATTGACCAGAGAGGCGAGGCAGACCATGGCTGCTGGCGGAGACGTTCGCTCCATCGTCGTCACCGGGGGCACCGGATTCCTGGGCCGCCACCTGGTCGCCGCGCTCGAGACGCGGGCGTCCGGCCGTGTGAGAGGACTGGGCCACTCGGACTACGACCTGCGGCAGGCCGATCAGGTTGAGCGGATGTACGCCGACCTCGAGCCGGACGTGCTCGTCCACCTCGCCGGCGTCGTCGGGGGCATCGGCGCGAACCGGGAGCGACCCGGCGAGTTCTTCTACGACAACGCCATCATGGGCATCCAGCTCATCGAGCTGGGACGACGCGCCGGACTGAAGAAGTTCGTCTGCATCGGAACGGTGTGCGCGTACCCGAAGCATTGCCCCGCCCCGTTTCGCGAGGACGACCTCTGGAACGGCTATCCCGAGGAGACGAACGCGCCGTACGGAATCGCGAAGAAGGCACTGCTGGTGCAGCTCCAGGCCTACCGCCAGCAGTACGGCTTCAACGGCATCTACCTGCTGCCGGTGAACCTGTACGGTCCCGGCGACAACTTCGATCCCGCCAGCTCGCATGTCATTCCGGCTCTCATCCGCCGGTTCCTCGAAGCCAGGGAGCGCGGCGACGAGGAAGTCGTCGTCTGGGGCACGGGCAAGGCGACCCGGGAGTTCCTGTACGTGGAGGACGCCGCCGAAGGGATCGCCCTGGCGACGGAGCGGTACGACGGCGCCGATCCGGTGAATCTGGGGTCCGGGATGGAAATCTCGATCAAGGAACTGGCGACGACGATCGCCGAGGTCGTCGGCTACGACGGGCGCATCACCTGGGATACGTCGGCGCCTGACGGCCAGCCAAGACGCCTGCTCGATACCTCACGCGCCGAGGCCGCATTCGGCTTCCGGGCGCAGACCGCGTTCCGCGACGGTCTTCGGCGGACGGTTGACTGGTATCTGGCGACGGCGACGACCGTGACGGTCTTCGCCCGAGACCACGAGAGCTCGCCACCGGACGTCATGACGGCGAAGGCCGGGCGCCACGAGAGAGCCGGGCTGAAGCCCGGTGCTGCGAACCGGTCCCCGACCGCGTGGCAAGAGCGGCGGGGGAGCCGGCCCACATCTGACTCGTGCCGGCACCCCCTGACCCGCCCCGTCGTCACCAGCCAACAAGCAGGATCTTACCGCCGACCCACCTGGTAGTTGTGCGCCACGATGAGGGCGTACGCCGAGTTCAGCCCCACCATCAGCGCGACCGCGGCTACCGGATTGCGTTTCCACAGCTTCTCCGCCACGAAGATCGTCCCGACCGCTGCGCCCATCTTCACGGCCAGCAGAGCGCCTGGATGCGACGCCACGCCGCCGAGCAGCGGGTTCGCCTCGACGGCCCCGTTGCTGATCGCGGAGATCGTGGAGTGGGCGTCGAGCGCCTGCAGCGCGGCGAAGCCGGCGTAGAGCGGAATCAATGCGTTCGGACGATGGGTCAGGCCCCGCGGCCGCGTGATCAGTGACCGCGCGACCTGAGAGGTCGGCGCCGTCACCGGCGCGGCCGACGCCGCCGTGTCCGCCGTCGCGGGCTGGTCACTCTTGCCCGAAGTCGAGCTGTCCGCCGCATAGACCGCCGTAACCGAGAGCACGAAGAACACCGCGACGAGCAGACACATCGAGGGCTTGCTGCGACGTGCGGGTGAATGCGACGACATGGCGACCCTTTCAGGCCCGTATCCAGGCCAGTGGCTCGTCGGCGTGTCGAACTTGCGAGGTGCCTCGAAATCGACTTCGCGACGATTGACGCACCTCCACACATCAACGTGCGTGCCACGAAATCGCTGTCCCCGTAAGTCTTGATTGAGCAGTAAATTGGCGCCGGCTCGTCTGTGCCTGAAAAAGCTTTAACGCGTGCGCGTGCGCGGCACACTGTGCGTGTGCGGGTGCACCTCGCACAGGCGGGTGCGGCGCCGCCTGGAGATGCCGATTGAATAGGAGAACGCGGGACGGTTGTGCCCGGAGCGGAAGGCTGTGGGGCGAGCGCCGGGGCAGGGGTAAGGGCGCAGGGATTCAGAGGTTGAGTCAGTGGCCGCAATGACTGACAGCGCGAACGCACCGGTCGTCGACCCGGGACCGCTCTGCCTCGATGCCGGCGACTTCCGCCACCGGATCGACTTCCTGAAGGCCCAGGCGAACGCCATCCGCCGATGGACGGTCGCCCTGGCCGCGGAAGCGGGTGACGAGGCCGTGGCGGAAGCGCTGTCGGTGGTGGATCTGCTCACCGCGCTGTACTTCCACACGCTGCGCGTGAACCCCGTGCTGCCGTCGTGGGTCGAGCGGGATCGCTTTCTGCTCGGTCTGCAGGGTGCCTCGAATGCGTTGCGCGCCACGCTGGGCGCGCGGGCCTTCGTCCGGGCCGAGACGCTGTGGGCCTCGTTCTGCGAGCTGGACGGCGATTCGTCGTCGGCCCCGCGCCAGGCCGCGGTGCACGGCGTGGAGCTCTCGACGTCCCTGCCGGATCACGCGCTGGCCGTCGGCATCGGCACGGCGCTCGCCGCGAAGCGCTTCGGCGTCGACTGGCGCGCGTTCGTCATGGGGTCGAGCCGCGAGTCGAGACCGACGGCGCTGCGCCAGGCGGCGGTGGAAGCCGCCGGCCTCGAACTCGACAATCTCGTGGCGATCGATTGCGCCTCGATAGACGGGAGCGGCGGAATCCAGGGCGAACCGCCGGCTGCGAAGTGGCAGCGGTTCGGTTGGATTCCACACGAAGTCGACGGGCGCGATGTCGGGGCCATCTGCGGCGTGTTCGAGCGCCTCGTCCACCATTCCGGCCGGCCGGGTGTGGTCATCGTGCACACGACGCCGGGACAGGGCGTGAGCTTCATGGAAGGCCGGCACGAATGGCAGCGACGGGCCCTGACGAACGCCGAGGCGTCGCAGGCGCTCGGGGAGCTCATCTGATGCACGCCGCCTTCTTCAAGGCCGTTGCCGATGTCGCCAGCGCCGATCCGGAGATGGTGCTGCTCACCGGCGACGCCGATGCGGCCGCCGCCGACATGCTTCACGTGCAGATGCCCGACCGCGTGTACCACCTGGGAACGTCCAACGCGACGATGGTCGGCATTGCAGCGGGACTGGCGAGGACGCAGCATCGGGTGTTCGTTCTCGCGATGGCGCCCGTGATCGACCCGGACATCTGCGAGCTGCTGCGCCGCGACGTCTGTCCGGCGGGTCTGCCGGTCATCATCGCCGGGGCGTATCGCAGTCGCCACCGGATTCACGACCGGTCCCGCGAAGCCGACGATCTCGCCGCCGTGCGCACGCTGCCCGGCATGACGATCCTCGCGCCGGGCGATGCTGCCGAGGTGCAGGCGGTCGTCCGGGCGCTGGCCGTCCACGACGGTCCGGCCTACCTGTGTCTGGACAATTTCAGGGAAGTCCCTGGAGAGGACGAGGAGCCGGTGTCGTTCACCATCGGCCGCGCGCGTGTGCTGCGCGAGGGGCGCGACGTGACGCTCATCGGCTGCGGCGCCATCCTGACCGCCGCGCTCGAGGCCGCCGCCGAGCTGAACACGTCAGGCGTGCGGGCGCGCGTGCTCGACATGGCCTCCATCGCGCCGCTCGATGCCGACGCCATCGCAGACGCCTGCCGCGAGACGCGCGCGCTCATCACGATCGAGGAGCACAGCTGCGCCGGCGGACTGGGCGCCGCCGTTGCCGATCTGCTGGCCGGCATGCCCGTGCACCCGCCGTTGAAGACGCTGGGAAGCGAAGAGCTGGACGGTGAAGGAATCGCCCGGCGGACGCGGGCGCTGCTCGACTCGCTGCGGTCGTGATCGCCGGCTGACCTCGTATCGCGCGACCGGGCTCAGTGGCGTGACGTCCGATGGTCCCGGGGGGCCGAGGTCGTGAAGACCTGATCCAGCGTCGACATGTCCAGATCCTGCGGGCGGGACCCCGGGTCGGCCGGGCCGCCGCCGGGGCGGGTCCGCTCCTCGCGGACGCCCGTCCGAACCTGCGCGGCCCCGGCATCCAGACTGCCCGCGTCAAGCGGCTTCACCAGCGCCCGGTTCGCCGCCTCGATCTCTTCCCGGCTGAAGTGGGGACCGGGATCGGGCTTCCATCCTCTCCAGCCGCACCGATGACAGCGTAACGGGCATTTTGCCGTGATTTCGCGGCGCCAGCGCTCCCATGCCGACCGAGTATGTGACCTGTAGACCTTCGTGGACCCACACTTCGGACAGTTAAGCACTCAATATGACTCCTTGACGAAAATGAAATTCTATCAAAAATTGTTCAGGCGGGACCGGGAAAATGCGGCCTCAGGCGATCTCCTGGCGCCGCCGTCAGCGTCAAAGCCATTGACGGCCGGTCCGGGCCCGGCTAGAACTGCCAGGGAGGGGGCCACTCAGGGAGCGGCAACCAGGACGCCCGGGATTCACGGCCTGACCACCTATGTCCCTTCGCATAGCCTTCGACCTCGACGGCGTCCTGGCCGACATGCAGTCGGCTCTGAGGCGTGAAGCGGAAACCCTGTTCGGGGCGCGGAGCCGTGTGCCCGAGGCGCGTCCGGCCGCCGATCAGGGTGAGGTTCCGCCGCAGGAGGACGCCGAACCCGGCATGGGTGTCGACGAGGAACCGGCGGTCCAGCGCATGCAGCTCACCGCGCGTCAGCGCCGGCGGCTGTGGCAGCACGTCGGCGACATCGAGGGCTTCTGGGAATCGCTCGGCGAGCTCGAGCCGGGTACGGTGGCGCGGCTGGCGGCCCTGTCGATGGAGCACCGCTGGGAAGTCATCTTCCTCACGCAGCGCCCGGAGACCGCGGGCGCCACGGCGCAGGTGCAGACACAGCGGTGGCTCGATCGCCACGGCTTCGCGCTGCCAAGTGTCTTCGTCGTGACGCGTTCGCGCGGACGCATTGCCGAAGCGCTCGATCTCGACCTCGTCGTGGACGACCGGGCCGAGAACTGCCTCGATATCGCCGTCGACTCGAAGGCGCGGCCGGTGCTCGTCTGGCGCGACCGCGCCGGCCCAGTGCCGCCCGACGTCACACAGCTCGGGATCGTCGTGGTCGATTCGGTGAGAGAGTGCCTCGATACGCTGGCCGCGCTTCCGGGCGGTGAGGGCCGTCGGAGCCTGTTCGATCGGCTGAAGGGACTGTTCTCCTGAAGCCGTGTAGGCGGTAGGCGGTAGGCTATGGGCGATAAGGCTGGCGCGGCGCCCGTGTGCTCGCGTCGCGTTTGAAGCCAGTCGCGCACGAGAACTCGAGTGCGCGACTCTGCCCTATCGCCTATCGCCTATTGCCCATAGCCCATCGCCTACTCGATCAACTCTCCCAGCAGGTCGTCCACGCCCTCCACGGTACTCATCTCGTAATCGTAGACAGACGACACGGCCGCCGACGAATTGAAGCGCGCGCCCAGGTCCTGATGCGCGGGATGGGCGAGGTACGCCTGCAGGCCGGCGAGGTCGTCGAATTCCAGCACCGCGCCGATGGTCAGGTCGTGCTCGGCCATCTGCTCGTAGGCGGCGCCATGCGTGACCCGCACCCCGACCCGGACGCGTCTGATGGACGGAATCGACTGGAAGGCCCGCTTCAGCGCGTCAACGAGAGCACGGCGATCCTCGGCCGTCAGGTCAGGCTTCGGCTGAAAGAGGACGATGTGGCTCAGCATTGGGGATCGGGGGTTGGGGATCAGGCGTTGGGCGGAGGAGGACAACCCCTAATCCCTAATCCCTGATCCCGAACAACCACTACTTCTTCCTTCCGCCGCCAGGAGGCTTGCCGGACCATGACGAGCCTGGCTTCCGGAATCCTCCACTTCGGGGTGGGCCGGACTTCGGCTTGAACTTCGGCGGTCGTCCGTCCGCGGCGCCTCGATGGTCGGGCCGATCGCCGCGCCCGTCGTCGCGACGATTGTCCGGGCGGTCGCGACGATCCTCCCGGCGGAACAATCCATCATCGCTGCCCCGCTGTCCCGGTTTGTCCGGCGAGCCTTCATCGAACCGATCGCGGCTGCGGCCCTGAGGCTTCTCGGGCCAGGGCTTCCGTCCGCCCGGCTGACCGGCGTTGCCTTGCCAGGGCTTGCGGGCGGCCGGTCCGGACTTCGGCCGGAAGCGATCGGGCGGCCGGTCGCCGCCGGCGCGCGACGGCTGGTCGCCACGTGGCCCGCGATCCCCGAACCGGTCGTCCTTCGGCCGTGGGGGCCGCGCGTCGCGCGAAAACGGCGGACGGGAGCCGCCCGCGGGGCGTCGATCGCCGAACCGGTCGTCGCGGGGTCCGCCGCCCGGCTTCGGCTGCCAGGGCTTGCGGCCGGCTGGTCCGGACTTCGGCCGGAAGCGATCGGGCGGGCGGTCGCCGCCGGCGCGCGACGGCTGGTCGCCACGTGGTCCGCGATCCCCGAACCAATCGTCCTTCGGCCGCGGCGGCCGCGCGTCGCGCGAAAACGGCGGACGGGAGCCGCCCGCGGGGCGCCGATCGCCGAACCGGTCGTCGCGGGGTCCGCCGCCCGGCTTCGGCTGCCAGGGCTTGCGGCCGGCTGGTCCGGACTTCGGCCGGAAGCGATCGGGCGGTCGGTCGCCGCCGGCGCGCGACGGCTGGTCGCCACGCGGTTCGCGATCCCCGAACCGATCGTCCTTCGGCCGCGGCGGCCGCGCGTCGCGCGAAAACGGCGGACGGGAGCCGCCCGCGGGGCGCCGATCGCCGAACCGGTCGTCGCGGGGTCCGCCGCCGGGCTTCGGCTGCCAGGGCTTGCGGCCGGCTGGTCCGGACTTCGGCCGGAAGCGATCGGGCGGTCGGTCGCCGCCGGCGCGCGACGGCTGGTCGCCACGCGGTCCGCGATCCCCGAACCGATCGTCCTTCGGCCGCGGCGGCCGCGCGTCGCGCGAAAACGGTGGACGGGAGCCGCCCGCGGGGCGCCGATCGCCGAAGCGGTCGTCGCGCCGCCCGCCGGGCGCGCCCGGCTTGCCCGACCATGGCTTGCGACCCTGAGGTCCACCCGGCTTCGGCTGGAACCGCGGAGCGGGACGATCCTCCTGACGGTGTGCGTCGGGCTGCGGCCTTTCATCCCCCTCCCGCGGCGCGCCGCCGGAACCGGCCTGCCGGGGTACGTGGGGCCGCTTCTTCTTCTTGAACCGGTCGCGCGGGTCCTTGTGCTGTCCGCCGGGACGCCAGTCGCCACCGCGCTTCTCGGGGACACGTTTGCGCCGTGCGTCCGTCGCCTCCTCCGGCGATGTCCACAGCTTGCCGCCGGTGAACCACTTCAGCTCGACACTCGGATTGGCGCGCTGCAGCTGCTTCAGTGTCGGCAGCAGTTCCTCGCGCTCGCGCGCCCGGAACGCGGTCGGCGTGCCGTCGATGAGGATCGTCCAGTAGGCGTAGCGTGGGGGCATGGCTCAGTCGATCCTTGCAGGCGGTAGGCTATGGGCGGTGGGCGATAGTGCGACTATGGCGTTTCACCCGGGTAGCCGGATGTGCCCCGTTCGGCGGCCAGGCACCGAGAATAAGCCGCATTAACGAACCTCTGACCTGGCATCCCCGATGCTTCCGATATCGCCATGGCCAGGATCCAATCATACAGCCAGCTCACCGTTTGGCAGCGTGCAATGAATCTGGTCGAGGAATGCTACCGGCTTTCGGCCCGATTACCGCCATTCGAGCGGTTCGGCCTGGCGCAGCAGCTTAGGCGTGCGGCTGTTTCGATTCCTTCGAACATTGCGGAGGGCTTCAACAGGCGTTCACGCGCGGCGTACCTGAACCACCTGTCGATTGCCGTCGGCTCACAAGCCGAAGTCGCGACCCAGCTTGAACTTGTCGGTCGTCTTCGCCTGCTACCGGCAGATGAAACTACTGAGGCACGGAGTCTGGCTGCGGAGGTCGGTCGCTTGCTTCACGGGTTGATCCGCGCACTCGACGTTGCCAAGGGCTGACTGCCTCTCAGCCCTACCGCCTATAGCCCATAGCCTCTCGCCTACAAGAGGGGGGCCTAGTCCCCCCGCTCCAGTCGCTTCAGCTTCTCCACCAGCGTCGTCCGTTTGAGGTTGAGGAGGCGGGCGGCGCGGCCCTTGTTGCCGCGGGTCTTCTCGAGCGAGCGGCGGATCAGCTCGCGCTCGATGTTGCGCACGTACGCATCGAAGTCGAGGCCATCGTCGGGGAACACCAGATCGGGCACCGGCGCCGGCGTGGCGGCCTGCTGGACTTCGGCGGGAAGGTCGGTGGCGTCAATCTGCGACCGGCCGAGGCTGAGGGCGACCGCCCGTTCGATGGCGTTCTCCATCTGCCGCACGTTGCCGGGCCAGGCGTACGCCATGAGGCAGCGCATCGCTTCCTGCGAGAGCGTCATGTGCATGTCGCCCGCCGCGCTGCCGTTGCCGCCGTTGCCGGTGCCGCGCACCTCGGTGGCGAACTTATCGAGGAAGTGCTGGGCCAGCAGCGGCACGTCTTCCTTCCGGTCGCGCAGCGGGGGCAGCTCGACGGGAATCACGTTCAGCCGGTAGAAGAGATCCTCGCGGAACGTGCCCTCGGCGACCATACGGCCGAGATCGCTGTTGGTGGCGGCGATCACGCGGACGTCGACCTTGATGGAGTTGGAGTCGCCGATCCGCTCGAATTCGCGCTGCTGCAGCACGCGCAGCAGCTTCATCTGCACGGCGAGGCTCATGTTGCCGACCTCGTCGAGGAACAGCGTGCCGCGGTGCGCCTGCTCGATCCGTCCCTGGCGCGTGCCAACCGCGCCGGTGAACGCCCCGCGCACGTGGCCGAACAGCTCGGCCTCGAGCAGCGATTCGGGCAGCGCGGCGCAGTTGATCGCCACGAAGCGGTGGACGCGCCGCGGGCTGTTGTGGTGGATGGCGCGCGCGACCAGCTCCTTGCCCGTGCCGGTCTCACCGGTGACCAGGATCGTGCTGTTGGTCACCGCCACGGTCTCCAGCAGCTGGAACAGGCTCGTCATCACGCGGCTGCGGCCGATGATCCCCTCGAAGCGATACCGCGCCTCGAGCTGCGAGCGCAGGTAGGCGTTCTCCGACTTCAGCCGGCGCTGTTCGAGCGCCGACGTCAGCACGTGCAGCAGCTCTTCGAACTGGAACGGCTTGGTGACGAAATCGCAGGCGCCGCGCTTGATCGCCTCGACCGCGTCCTTGACGGTGCCGTAGCCGGTGATGACGATGCCGATGACGTCGGGATACCGCTCGATCGCCGACTCCAGCACCTGCGTGCCGTCGATGCCCGGCAGCCGCAGATCGGTCAGCACGACGTCGAAGGCGAACTCGGCCAGCCGATCGACCGCCTCTTCCCCGGTCGCCACCTGCTCCACGATGAAGCCGCGGTCGGTCAACTGTTCGGCGATCGCGGCCCGCAGGGGCGCTTCGTCTTCAACGAGTAGCAGATGTTTCGCGTTTTCAGCCATTTAGGCCCGTTATGCGGCTCGCAACGAGAATGTTCTACACGTTGCCGCCGCGCCGCATAACGGCGGCGCGCACCGCGCGCCCGCGAGCGGAACGGAGCGAGCCGCGCGAGGCGAGCGAGTGAAGTGAGCCGGGGCCCGGGGCAGAGCCCCGGTCAGGCTATGCGCCGGCATTTTGACGGTCGAAGCGGCTGTCGTCAAGGGGGACGAGCCGGAGAGAGCGGGATCGAGACCAGGAATTCGTGACGCGACCAGATTTGTAAGCCACGTCTATTGCCGATGCAGGGTGAAACCGATACCACCCTCCGGAGGCAATGAAGGCCGTGGAACGGAAAACAATCTCGATCATGAAGGCGTGCGAAATGGTCGGCGTCAGCCGTCGCACGATCTACAACTGGCTCGCCAGCGGCAAGCTGGAGTACGTGAGAACGGCCGGCGGATCCGTCCGGATCTTCGCCGACACGCTGTGGCGCGATCCGCAGCAGACGTCGCGTCCCGCCGACCTCACGTGGCAGTCCTCGTCGCGCGAACATCAGGCCTGATCGTGCTGGACGAGCTGGTTCCGAATGGCACGCGTCCGAGGGGACGGCAGATGGACGAGCCTCCCGATCTCAGTCTTCTGTTTCACCGGCTGAACAACCAGCTCGGCATCATTCTCGCGCATGCCGAGCTGCTCGAATCGAAGGCGACGAGCGAGCCGGGCCGCTCGCGCGCCAGCCAGGTCGTGTCGAGTGCGCTCGACGCGATGGCCACCGTGAAGGAAATCCGCCGGGAGCTCACCCCCGCCGGCGAAGCCGACTGAGCCGGGCACCCGCCCGGCCAGCTCTCTCCCACCTGCCCGAAACCCGCTGCTGAAATTCGGTATCGCCTGACGGAATTGTCATTCTGCCCGTCATGGATTTGACCAACTGGACCGCCATCACCGCCAATTTGTTGACGATTTCAGGTGTCCTGCGTGCGATTGCACACCTTCACGCGCCGCGGCAGCGTTCGGCACACAATCAGTTAACTCTCATATATATCAATAGATTGCAAGGCTCATCGGCTGTCATGCCGACGAAGCTGGCACCGAACGACGGTTTGGTATCCACATTGCGAAAGGCTTCCGCGCTGTCGGACGCGCCGCCCGAGGCGGCGGCTCTGAAAACCCGGAATCCGAAGGCCTTCCCGCCGGGAAGGACAGGGTTCCGGACACTGTCAGCAGGGAGTCAGTAATGCAGTTGCAGCCCATTTCTGCCGCGGAAAGCGACCGGATCGTCGCCGGCCTCCCGTTCGTGGAGGCGCTGGCGCGCCGGATGGCCGCCTCGATGCCGCATTCGATCGACATCGGCGACCTCGTGCAGGACGGCATGATCGGACTCATCGACGCGGCACACCGCTTCGACGAGGAGCGGGGCATCAAGTTCGAGACGTTCGCGGAACGTCGCGTGCGCGGCGCGATGATCGATGCGCTGCGGCGCGACGCGTGGCCGCGCGGCGTGCGGCGCCAGCGCCGCGAACTGGAGGCGGCGCGCGAAGCGCTGCGCAAGGAGCTGGGCTGCGAGCCGTCGCTCGCCGACCTCGCCGCCAGGGTGGGCTCGGACGAGAAGCGGCTCGGGCGCACGATCGTCCGCATCAACACGATCGAATCGACGTCGCCGCTGGCCGCACCCGAACGGCTGGCCGAGTCGACGCTGCCGGCCGCACTCGTGCCGTCGGAGCCCGACTCGCCGGACGAGGCCTACGAGAAGACCGAGACGCGCGAGCGTGTGCGGGCGGCGATCGACTCGCTGCCCTGGCGCGAGCGGAAGGTGATCGGCCTGTACTACTACGGCGATGTGACGATGAAGCAGATCGGGGCGACGATCGGCGTGAACGAATCGCGCGTCTCGCAGCTGCACGCCCGGGCGATCCGCCGACTGCGCGAGGCGCTCGGCGGCGACTTCGGTCCCGAACAGGTGAACGCCGTCCGTTCGGCGCTGCTCGAGTTCACCCGCAAGCCGCAGCCGGTGAAGGCCGCGCTGTCGTCGGGGAAGTCGCGCACGGCGGAGGCGACCGGGACGACGGGCGTGGTGCTGAGCTACCGGACGCGCCCGCGGTCGCGCGTGCGCGGCGGGTCGCGCGCCGACGGCGGCACCCGGACGAGAGTCGCCGCCGCACGGTGACTTCGCTGACGAATTGAAGAATTGGGAATTGAAGAATTGAAGAATTCTGGAGGCCGAATCCGGTCAACAATTCTTCAATCTCCCAATCCAGCGCATTCCGGGCTTTCTTCAATTCTCAATTCGGCACGATCACTCCTCCGCCACTTCCCTCACCGTCCGCAGCAGATCGCCGAGCCTGAACGGCTTGGCCAGCCAGCGGCAGCCGCTCTCCTCGAGAAACCGCTCCGCATCGGTGCCGATGACGTCGCCGGTCACGAAGACGATGCGCTGCGAGAGCGAGGGCGCCCGGTCCCCGAGGGCGCGGAAGAACGCCATGCCGTCGACGCGCGGCATCTTCAAATCGCAGATCACCACGTCGTAGGCGCGTTCGCCGACCTTGGTGAGCGCCTGCTCGCCGTCACCCGCCCGATCCACCAGGTACCCCGCGTCGCTCAAGGCGTCGGCCACGGCGGCGGCCAGCGCCGGCTCGTCCTCGACCACGAGCACCGCCGCCCCCTTCACGGCCGTCGTCGCCTGCGGCGCCGTACGCGGGCTGGCGGCCGCCGGAGTCCGGACGCCGCTGACCGGCAGCTCCACGAGGAACGAGGTGCCCACGCCGGGATCGGACCTCAGCGTGATGCGCCCGCCGTGCTCCTCGACAATCGCGTAGGCGACCGTCAGACCGAGGCCGGTTCCCTTGCCCACCTCTTTCGTCGTGAAGAACGGATCGAAGATCTTCGGCTGCAGGTCCTCGGGAATGCCGGGGCCGTCGTCGCCGATCTCCAGCACTACCGCCTCGGCCACCGCGTCGTGCCACGTGCGAACGACGAGCGTGCCGCGGCCGCTGGCGGTGAGCATGGCCTGCTCGCCGTTGATGACGAGATTCAGCAGCACCTGCTGGATCTGATGGCCGTCGGCGAAGACCTGCGGCAGCCCGGCGGCCAGCGCCTCGATGACCTCGATGTTCGCGACCCGCTGCTCGTAGGCGCGCAGCGCGAGCGTCTCCCGCACGACCTGGTTGAGCTCGACCATCGAACGGGTCGACTGGCGCTTGCGGGCGAAGGTCAGCAGGTTGCGGACGATACGGGCGGCGCGCTGCGACTCGTGCAGGATGTTGTCGAGGCCGCGCCGCGCGACATCGTCGAGCGACCGGGCGGAGAGACGTTCGGCCCAGGTGAGGATCGTGGCGAGGGGGTTGTTCAGCTCGTGCGCGACGCCCGAAATCGTCTGCCCGAGCGCGGCGAGCTTCTCGGCCTGCAGCAGCTGCTGGTAGAGATCCCGGGTCTGATCTTCCAGCTTCTTCCGCTCGCTGACGTCGCGGACGAGCGCCTCGATCCGGATGGCGCCGTCGGCGTCGGGCGGGTCGGCCCGCGCCGTCACCTCCACCCAGAACGGCGCGTTGCCGGCGCGGCGCAGCCGCATCAGGTAATCAGTGACCGCCCCGCCGGCCGCCAGCCGATCGAGGAACGCCGTGCGCGCCTGGGGATCGACGAACCGATCGGGGTCGAACGGCCGGATGTCGGCGTCGGGGACCCCGGCCGCATGGCCGAAGACCAGCTTCAGGTGAGGATTGGCCGCGAGGGTGGTGGTGCTGCCGGGGCCGAGCACGCCGATGTAGACGCCTTCGTGAACCGCTTCGAACAGGCGGGCAAAGGCTTCCGCGCGTGGTTGCGGACTCATGATAGACAGCGCGGGTCCTGTCCGGGAACAGCCCACGGGTGCTCGGACCTCAAGCCGCGATTACAGACGCCGGTCCTCCGCGCCCGCGGGCGCCCGTTTCCGGCCACCCGCCCCAAGTGACTCGCGCACCGGTCGCGCTCACTGCTGCTTCGAGGGCACCGGCGGCGTCGGCGTCCGGTTCGTATACAAGGGATGGTACTTGGCTTCAATCGCGGCCCGGATGTCCTTGATCGAGGCGCCCGAATCGTACATCTGCATCGCGTCACGCGCGACGTCCAGGCAGACGCCTCAAGTGAGGGCGTGGGTCTCCCACTCGGCGACGTGCCCCTCGGCATCGCGATGGGCGACGAAACAGTCCTCGTTGTCCGTATGGCCCATGAGATTGCAGCCGCAGTAGCACGGCACGTACTTCAGGATCTCGGGGTGCTGGGCGGCGAACAGGTACACGGCCCGCACCACGCTCGGCGGCCGGGGAATGTTGAACTGCCCGATCGGCAGCGGCGGCAGGTCGGCCGGCCATGGCGTCGGGGCCGGCATGCCGGCCGCAGCGCTCGCAGGAGATCCCGGCGCCGCTGCCTCGGCCGCCGGCGTGGCTGGGGCCGGGGCGGCGACAGGCAGGGTTTCGGCGACCTGCGGCCGCGGGGCCGACCGCTGATAGTAGACGGCCGCGGCAATGACGGAAACGATCCCCACCGCAAGGAACAGCAGACCGAAGAGTGAACTGCCGCCGCTCTTCGGTGGTTCCGACACCTGACGTTTCTGGCTGGCCATAGCGGCTACTATTGTAGCGTGACTGTGCAAGTGGCATCCCAGTCTACGGTCTCCGGTCTTCGGTCCCGCGCGACGCTGGCGCCGGCCCCGGCGAATTCCGCGGCACGTGAACCGGAGACTGTCGGGACCGAAGACTGAAGCCGGGTACCGAAGGCCCCGCAACCCGTAGGCCGTCGCCCTGTTCGATGAGGAGCACGACCATGCTGGACCCGTCGACGTTTCAGGATCAGGTCGTCATCGTCACCGGAGGCGGGACCGGCATCGGTCTGGCGATTGCCGGCCGGTTCGGTGAGCTCGGTGCGCGCATCGTGCTGGCCAGCCGGAGCGCCGCCCATCTCGACGAGGCGGCGAGCGGTCTGCGCGCCGCGGGCGTGTCGACACTGACGGTGGAAACCGACGTACGGGATCCTTCGCAGGTCGATCGGATGGTGGAGCGGACGGTCGAGACGTTCGGCCAGGTCGACGTGCTCGTCAACAACGCGGCGGGCAACTTCATCTGCCCGGCGGAGAACCTGTCGCCCAACGGCTGGAACGCCGTGATCAGCATCGTGCTGAACGGCAGCTTCTACTGTTCGCGCGCCGTGGGGCGGCATCTCATCGCCCGCGGGGCCCGCGGCGCCATCGTCTCGATTCTGGCGAACTATGTCTGGACCGGAAGTCCGGGCACGGTGCACTCGGCGGCGGCCAAGGCCGGCGTGATGTCGATGACGCAGACGCTCGCGGTGGAGTGGGCCCGGCACGGCATCCGCGTGAACGCGGTTGCCCCGGGGCCGATCGAATCGCCGGGGGCCGCCAGGCAGCTCTGGCCCGACGAGGACGCCGTGCGCCGGATCACCGAGGGGGTACCGCTCGGCCGGTGGGGACGGCCCGGAGAGGTGGCCGACGCCGTCACGTACCTCGCCTCGACGTACGCGGGCTTCATCACGGGCGAAGTGCTGACGATCGACGGCGGCGCCTGGATGGGCGGCGGTAACTACGGGTTTCTGGGAGACGACAAGAAGTAGGCCGTCGGCGAGAGGCGGTGGGCGGCCGGGCGGATCTGTGTGAATGAGTGAGGACCAAACTGCGTTAGAGTCGCAGCCGGTATCCGTCGACACCTCGAAATCATGCGGCTGTTCGATCGCTCCGATGCCGTCCTGCTCGTCGGGCTGGCGGTCGCCCTCGTCGTGGCGATCGCGCGGCCGCTGGTCCAGGTGCTGGATCTCGCCCGTCAGTCCGAGGCCACCTCCGGCCTGGCGCTCGTGCCGGCGCTGGTGATCCTCGCCGTCGCCCTGCTGCTGCAGCAGCAGGGCAAGCGGCAGTTCATGAAGGCTCAGGTCGCGGCCTCGGCGCGGGAGGCGCGCCTCGCCCAGGAGCGGGCCGCCGAGCTCGAGGAACTCGTCACCTTCGCCCGCTCGCTGGCGCGCGCGCTCGACCTCGGCGCCGTGCGCGACGCCGTTCTGCAGCACCTCGACCGGCTGGCCGCGACCGATCGGGTCTGGGTGGTCATCCGGCAGCGCGGTGCCTGGCACACGCTGGTCGGCCCGGCCGACGAAGCGACCACCGAGCTCGACCGCCGCCGCACCGATCTCGCCGATCGCGTGCTGGCGGCCGCGGCGCAGCCGGGCCGGGCGGCGGACGCCATCGAGCTCGACGGCGAGCTCTGCCTGCCGATGGTGTCGGGCGGCGCGCCGATCGGTGTCCTGGGCGTGGCGCCGGCCCGCGAGGCCGAACCGCGGCGCCGGCTGCTGACCACCGCGGCGGCGCTGCTGGCGATCTCGATCAGGAACGCCGAGCTCTTCGGGGAGGTGCGCGAGCAGAGCCTGCGCGACGGACTGACGGGCTGCTTCAACCGCGCGCACGCCCTCGAGGTGATCGACGCGGAGCTGCGCCGCGCCCGCCGGGGACCACGACCGTTGTCGATCATCATGTTCGATCTCGATCGCTTCAAGGAGGTCAACGATCGCCACGGTCATCTCTGCGGCGACAGCGTCCTGGCCTCGGTCGGCCGCCTGATGCGCGACGTGCTGCGCGGCAGCGATCTGAAGTGCCGGTACGGCGGTGACGAGTTCCTCGTGCTGCTCCCGGAGACGCCCCTCGAAGGCGCGCGGCGCGTGGCCGAGGGGCTGCGGCGCGATCTGGCAGCGCTCGCCTGCACGTGGAAGGGCGACACCATTGCCGTCACGGGCAGCTTCGGGCTGGCGCTGGCGCGGCCCGGCGAGGTCGACGCCGACGAGCTCATCGCGCGTGCCGACAAGGCGCTCTACCGCGCCAAGAGCACCGGGCGCGACTGCGTACGCCTGGCCGATCCCGCCGCCGAAGCCGGCGAAGGCGAGCCCCCGACGATCTGATCGGTCGCGGGCACACGGCTCAGCTTCTCTCTCCTGTTACACTGGCACCAGTCCGTGCCTGAATCCGTCCTGTTCCCACGAGCGTCTCGGTGATCTCGTCCGTGCGTCAGTCGCGTCTGGCCTGGATCGCGTGGGTGGCCGTGTGCCTGATCTGGGGAACCACCTACCTCGGCATGCGCGTCGCGCTCGATACGATGCCGCCGCTGCTGCTCGGAGGCCTGCGCTGGACCGCGGCCGGCGCGCTGCTGGCGGCCGTGCTGGTCGCCCGCGGCGAGCGGCTGCCGCCGCCATCGACCTGGCCGCGCTTCGCCCTGTTCGGATTCCTGTTGCTCGGGCTCGGCAACGGCGGCGTGGTGGTGGGCGAGCAGTGGGTGTCGAGCGGATTGACGGCGGTCACGATCGCGACGACGCCCTTCTGGATGGTCGGCTTCGAGGCGCTCGTGCCCGGCGGCGAGAAGTGGACGACGGGCAAGGCCTTGGGCCTGACCGTCGGCTTCGGCGGCATTCTGCTGCTGGTCTGGCCCGGGCTGAGCCCGAGCCATCCCGTCGATCGCGACTTCCTGCTCGGCATCCTCTCCATTCAGATCGCCTGTGTCGGCTGGGCGATCGGCACGGCCTGGCGGCGGCGCGAGCCCCACGGGCAGAGCGTGGCGATGGCCGCGGCCTTCGAGATGCTGACCGGCGGACTCATCCTGATCCTCGGAGGGACGCTCTACGGCGAGTGGGCGCGGCTGTCGTTCACCTCGACGACGTTCGCCGCGTACCTGTACCTCACGCTCTTCGGGGCGATCGGCGGCTTCGTGGCCTTCTCCTACGCCGCGGAACATCTGCCGATGGCGACCGTGTCGCTGTACGCCTACATCAACACGGTCATTGCGGTCGTGCTCGGTGCGCTCGTGCTCGGCGAACCGTTCAGCCGCCGCACGATCTACTCGATGGTGGTCATCCTGGCGGGCGTCGCGATCGTCCGGCGTGAGCGGCCGGCGACCGCGCGTGCCGTCGTCGTGGCCGACCTCGGCGCCACGCTGGCCACGCGCGACAAGCGACGCCGGTGGGGCACCCGCTGGCGGGAGATGATGCGGCGTGAGAGGCAGAGGGCGGAAGTGTGACGAAGCGGAGAGCCAGGGACGAGGAGCACGGGACACGGTGTAAGGGACAGGAGATGGTTTATGATGAGTGACATCCCATGCGAACTGACTACCTCCCCATGACACAGCTGCCCTCGGTCTCCGGTATCCGCGAAGACTCCAACGGGTGGGGATTCTTCCTCTGCGCCCACAAGGACGTCCGCACGGGCCGCAACGGCGAGTTCATCACGCTGACGCTGCAGGACAACACCGGGCAGATCACGGCACGCCTGTTCGAGGACGTCGATCGCTACAAGGACGAGTTCAGCGCTGGCGACTTCGTGAAGGTGCAGGGGCGCGCGAACCTCTACCAGGGCCGCCTCCAGTTCATCGTCGAGCGGGTCCGGCGCGTGAATCCGGATCAGGATCGGAAGGAAGGGTTCAACGAGGAGCTGTGCATCCCGTCCTCGTCACGCAGCATCGAGGAGATGTGGAGCGAGCTGCAGGCGGTGATCGGGCAGGTGCAGAACCGGTTCGTGCGCGAGCTGCTCGAGCGGATGATCGCGCAGAACGAGGAGCGGCTCCGGATCTGGCCGGCGGCCGTGACGGTGCACCACGCCTACCGCGGCGGGTTTCTCGAACACGTGCTGAAGATTGCCGAGGTCGGCCGGCTGCTCGCGGAGAAGTACGAGGCGAACGCCGACCTGGTCGTAGCCGGCGCGATCCTGCACGACATCGGCAAGCTGCAGGAACTGGAGTACGAGACGTCGGCCCGCTACTCGCGCGAGGGGAACCTGATCGGCCACATCACGCTCGGCGCGATGGCCGTCCGGGACGCGGCCCGGGCCATCCCGGAGTTCCCGGCCTCCCTCCTCACGCAGATCGAGCACCTGATCGTGTCGCACCACGGATCGAAGGAGTTCGGATCGCCCGTGGAGCCGATGACCCTCGAGGCGTTCATCCTGTCGATGGCGGACGATCTGGACGCGAAGATCAATCAGATCCGCCGGGCCGTGCGCGATGACGGCTCCGACAGCGAGTTCACCGGGTACCACCCGCGGCTCGGGCGGGTGCTGTGGAAGGGCACCGAGGAGTGAAAGGCGCCTGACGCAGCCGGCGGCGGCCTACGGGCTCCAGGCTACCGTCAGGCCGTCTCCCCACCCATCTTGCTTCCGCGGGGACCCAGCGCAAAGGTCATGGTCCCTTCGGCGACGATGTTGCCGTCGACCCGGGCCACGCCGCGCAACAGTCCCATCCGGCTCCGCAGCCGCAGCACCGTCGCCTCGATGACGACCACATCGCCGGGGTGCACGGGGCGGCGGTACCGCACCTTCTCGATCCCCATGAAGAAGATCAGCTTCTCCCGGTTCTCGGGCTTGGAGAGGATCATGATCGCCCCGACCTGCGCCACCGCCTCGGTGAGGATCGTCGGCGGGAGCACGGGCGGGCCGTCCTGCACGGGCGACAGGTAGCGCTCGTTGAGCGAGACGTTCTTGATGCCGACGATCCGCTTGTCGAGCTCGAGCTCGGTGATGCGGTCGACGAGCAGGAACGGATACCGGTGCGGCAGGATCCGTTCGATCGCGGCGTAATCCAGTGGAAGCGTCAGAGAATCCATACGTGTCTCAGTACCCGCAGGCTTGCCCCCGCCGCGCGGGTCGGAGGCGCCGTACAACATCCCGGTCCGGGTATCGATCATAACCGCTTCCACGTCTCCCATGTCACCCTGCGCCTTCACCTGGTAGCCCAGGCCCTCCAGGGCGCTCACCACGTCGGGCGGGAAGCCCTTGCGCTCGATGCGGATGTAGTCCGGCAGCCACTGATCGTGGAAGCGGGGCGCGTCGACGGCCTGCTGGATGTTCATGCCGTGATCGATGACGTTCATGATCACCTGCAGGACCTCGGTGATGATGCGCGACCCGCCCGGGCTGCCGACCACCAGGAACACCTTGCCGTTCTTCGTGACGATGGTCGGCGACATCGAGCTGAGCATCCGCTTGCCCGGCGCAATCGAGTTCGCCACGCCGCCGATCAGGCCGAACATGTTCGGCGATCCCGGCTTGGCGCTGAAGTCGTCCATCTCGTTGTTCAGCAGGAAGCCCGCCCCGGCCACGACCTCGCCGTTCCCGTATCCCCCGTTCAGCGTCGTCGTCGTGGAGACGGCGCTGCCGTCCGGCGCCACGACCGAGTAGTGCGTCGTCTGCGTCGACTCGTAGAGCGTCGGCTGGCCGGGCTGGATCTCGGTGGCCGGCGTGGCGCGCGGGCCGATCCCGGCGCGCAGCTTCGCGGCGTACTTCTTCGACTCGAGCCCCGCTTCGGGCACGTGGAAGAACGCGGTGTCGCCGAGCCACTTCGAGCGGTCGGCGTAGACCCGCTTCTCGGCCTCGGCCATCAGATGGATCGTCTGCGGCGTGTTGAAGCCGTCCTTCGCGATCGGGAAGCCCTCGAGGATGTTCAGCGCCTCGACGATGGCGATGCCGCCCGAGGACGCCGGGGGCATCGAGACGATGCCGTAGCCGCGGTAGGTGCCCCTGATGGGCTTCCGTTCCACCGGCTTGTAGGCGGCCAGGTCGGCCTTCGTGATGAGGCCGCCGTGCGCCTTCATCTCGGCGGCAATCTGATCGGCGATGCGACCGTGGTAGAAGGCGTCGGGGCCCTTCTCGGCAATCAGCCGCAGCGTCGCCGCGAGGTCCTTCTGGACCAGCCGGTCGCCCGTGTCGTACGGCTGCCCGTTCTTCAGGAAGATGGCCGCAGTGGCGGGCCACTTCTCGAACAGCGACTTCGCGCGGGCCATCGAGGTGGCTTCGTGCTCGTCCAGGATGAAGCCGTGCTCGGCCAGCTCGATCGCCGGCGCCATGACCTCGGCGAGCGTCAGCTTGCCGTACTTCCGCTCCGCGTAGGCCAGGCCGGCCACCGAGCCGGGCACGCCGACGGCCAGCGGCCCGACGCGGCTCTGGTCCGTCGGGTTGCCGCTGGCGTCGAGGTACATGTCGCGCGACGCCTTCCCGGGCGCGACCTCCCGATAGTCGATCGTCGTGTCCCGCCCGTCGGCGAGGTGGATCACCATGAAGCCGCCGCCGCCGAGATTGCCGGCGAACGGATGGGTGACGGCCTCGGCGAAGCCGACGGCCACGGCGGCGTCAATCGCGTTGCCGCCCTTCTTCATGATGTCGACGCCTACCTGCGAGGCGATGGGGGACGAGGTGGCGACCATGCCGTGGCGGCTCGCCACCGGCTGCGCATTGTCGGGCTGCGCGGCCCGGAGCCCCGGGGCGGTCCACAGGACGGCGGCTGCGACGGCCAGGGTTGCGACGTGGGACGAACGGCCGAGGCGGGCAGTGCGGCTCATCGATTTCACTCCAGCATTATCAATTGGCGCGGGGCCCCACCCCCACGCCGTCCTCACCCTCGGCTTCACTAGGCGCGTCTGCGCGAGTACCGCCGCTCCCGTCGGGCGGGTGGCCGGGCGGCCCGAGCGCCCGTGGGCTGTTCCCGGACAGGACCCGCGGCACACACGCTGCTGGCGCGTGGCCCGAGGCTCGTCTGGTCGCGGTCGACTTCCGGATTTCCAAGTATAATCCGGCTCGCCGCCAGAACCTTGGATCCTGCCAGCCCAGCCGCGCTCATTCGCTGAAACGCGAGGGGGCTGCCGGGCTGGAACCCGGCCGCTTTCCGGACCGTCTTCAGCCAAAGGGGGAATCATGCGTCGCCTGCTCACCGCTGCTGCGATGTTTGCACTGACCGCCGCCGTGGCGGCCCCGGCAATGGCCCAGCCGGCCGGGCCGGCTCGTCACAAGGTCACCGTCGACGACATCATGGGGATGCGAAGCGTCAGCGGGGTGCCTGCGATCGCCCCGGACGGTCATGCCGTGCTGTACGCGGTCCGGAAATGGACCGCAGTGCCGGGGGCGAACGGTGGAAACGCCGGTCAGGCGCCGCCGGCTGACAAGGCCGAGCCGAAGATGGCGGCCCGCACCCACGTCTGGATCGTCAATGCCGACGGGACGGGCGCCCGGCAGTTCACGTTCAGCGACGACAGCGAGACCGATCCGTCGTGGTCGCCCGACGGCCGGCTGGTGGCCTTCGTCTCGGCGCGTGAGTCCGGCGGCGCCGCAAACGGGCCGGCGCACCCGCAGGTCTGGATCATGCGGGCCGACGGCGGCGAAGCCTGGCCGCTGACGCACGCCGATCAGGGCGTAATGGCCTACGCCTGGTCGCCCGACAGCCGGCGGATCGCGTTCACCAGCCGGCAGGCGCGTCCGAAGGTCGAAGAGGCGGACCGGAAGGCCGGCGACGATCCGGAAATTTTCGAGGGCGACTTCCAGCGGACACGACTCTGGCTCATCGACGTGTCAGCGTCGGGACAGGCCGTGCAGGCCACCGACCTGACGGGCTCGAGCGCCTTCAGCGTGAAGGGCGACCTGAGCTGGGCACCGGACGGGTCGCGGATCGCCTTCTCGGCGTCTCCCACGCCGATGACGCGCGACAACCGGATGGACGTGTACATCCTGGACGTGGCGTCGAAGACGGCGACGAAGATCACGACGAATCTGGGGCCTGACGACTCGGCGGCCTGGTCGCCCGATGGCAGGACGATCGCCTATCTGTCGACGCCGAACGAAGCGGCGCCGAACGGCGACGGGCTGCCGCCGCAGGCGCTCGGCAACACGCACCTGATGCTGTACGACGTGGCCGCGAAGCAGGCGAAGGACGTCTCGGCCGGCTTCGATGCGTCGCCGGACTCGCCGGTCTGGACGGCCGACAGCCACCGGCTGCTGTTCACGGTCGGGCGTCGGGCCTGGCAGGAGATGTACGCGTACGACCTCGCCGACGGCCGGTACCACCAGCTCACCACCGGGAAGGTGATCCGGTTCGGGACGCTGAGCCGCGAGGGCGGCCGGGCGGCGTTCATCATGCAGTCGGCCACGGCGCCGCCCGACGTCTACGACGCCGGCCTCACCTTCGCGTCGCCGAGGAAGCTGACGACGGTGAACCCGCAGGCGGCCGCCTTCGAGCTGGGCACGACGAAGGTGATCGCCTGGAAGAGCGCCGACGGCCGCACGATCGAAGGCGTGCTGCAGGAGCCGGCCGGCTATCAGACGGGCCACCGGTATCCGCTGCTCGTCGTGGCGCATGGGGGACCGACGGGGGCCTACGAGAACACGTACCGCGTCGGCGAGTTCGACGGCGGGCAGCTCTGGGCGGGTGAGGGCTGGGCGGTGCTCTATCCGAACCCGCGCGGCAGCACGAACTACGGCCAGCAGTTCATGCGCGCGAACATCGGCGACTGGGGCGGCGGCGACTACCACGACATCATGAGCGGCGTCGATGCGCTCGTGTCGCAGGGGATCGCGGATCCCGCCCGCATGGCCTTCATGGGCTGGAGCTACGGCGGCTACATGACGTGCTGGACGGTGTCGCAGACGACGCGGTTCAAGGCGGCGATGATGGGGGCCGGGCTGGCCGATCTGGTCAGCATGTACGGGACGACGGACATCCCGAACTACCTGGAGACGTTCTTCCACGGCACGCCGGCCGGCGCGCGCCTGCCGCTCTACCGCGCGCGGTCGGGGCTGACCGGTGTCGACAAGGTGACGACGCCCCTGCTCATCCTGCAGGGCGGCAGCGACGGGCGCGTGCCGACCAGCCAGTCGATGGAATTCTTCCGGGCGCTGAAGGATCGGGGCAAGAAGGTCGAGCTGGTCTACTACCCCCGCGAAGGGCACGGCTTCGTCGAGTATTATCATCTTCGGGATCGGATCGAGCGGCTCCACGCGTGGATCACGCGCTACACGCTCGGATCAGGAAAGAAGACCACCGCGCAGTGAGTGACAAGCCCACCCCGCCCTCTGGAACCGGCGTCCGTCCGGCGCCCGCCCGTCCCGCCAGCACGGCGACCGAGCACGAGCTGGTCGCCACGCTGTTCGCCCTGGGCCGCGAGGTCACCTCGGTTCTCGACCACAGCGAGCTGCTGCAGAAGATTCCGCAGCTCATCGCGCGCCTGACGCCGTTCCAGGCGTTCGCCGTCTACCTGCTCGACGAGAGCCAGACCGCCCTGCGCGTCGCCTACTCGGAGGGCTATCCCGGCGATGTGGCGAAGACGCTGCGGCTGAAGGTCGGCGAGGGGCTGGTGGGCGCCGCCGTCGCCGAAGGGCGGCCGATCCTCGTGAACGACGTGCGCGACGACCCGCGCTACGTCGAAGCCGTGCCGGGATCGGCGGCCGAGCTGGTCGTGCCGCTGCGCCGCAAAGGGCGCGTCATCGGCGCGTTGAACCTGCTGAGCGCCGTGCCCGGTCAGTTCACGATCGTCGACGAGGCGATCCTGCGGCAGTTCGGCGCGCACGTCGCGGTGGCGCTCGAGAACGCGAAGCTGTTCGAGCAGCAGAAGCGGCACGTCGCGACGCTGGAGGTGCTGGCGGAGATCAGCCGCGAGATTGCCTCGATCCTCGACCTCGACGAGGTGCTGGCGCAGATCGCCAAGCTCACCCGCCGGATCATCGACTACCGGACCCTCGGCATCCTGCTGCTCAACGAGGAACGCGGCGAGCTGGAGATGAAGCTGGCCGTGCGGTACGGCGATCGGGTCGACATCCCGCGCGTGAAGGTCGGACAGGGCATCGTCGGCAACGCGGCGCTGCACCGCGAGATCCTCAACGTCCCCGACGTCTCGCAGGACCCGCGCTACCTGAAGATCGTGGGCGATGCCCGATCGGAGCTGGCGATTCCGATGCTGCTGAAGGACCGCTGTATCGGGGTGTTCGATCTGGAGAGCCCCGAGCTCGACGCCTTCAGCCAGGCCGACGTGGAGATCCTGACGCTGCTGGCGAACCAGGCGGCCGTGGCCATCGAGAACGCGCGGCTGTACGAGACCATCCGGGCGAACGAGGTGCGCCTCGAGAACGAGCTGCGGTTCGCGCAGCGCGTGCAGGCGGCCTTCCTGCCGGCCGGCCCGCCGAAGCGGATGAAGGGGGTCGAATCTCGCGGCCCGGTTCACGCCGGCTCGGGAGCTGGGAGGCGACCTCTACGACTTCCTGTCGCCCGACGCGAACAGCCTGGTCGTGGCGGTGGGCGACGTGTCGGGCAAGGGCGTGCCGGCGGCGCTGTACGGCGCCTTCGCCGGCGAGCTCCTCCGCTCGCGCACGTTCCGCCGGCGGTACGCCCCGGAGCAGTTCACGGCGGCCGGCATCCTGGCGTCGATGAACACCATCCTCCACGAGCGCCAGCTCGAGGAGTACTACTGCACCCTGTGCTACGCCATCTTCGACTTCAAGCGCCGGTCGGTGGTGATGGCCAATTCGGGGCTGCCCTACCCGATCCGGTGCGCGGGCGAGACGTGCGAGCAGGTCGAGATGCCGGGCGTGCCGCTCGGCGCGTTCGCCGGATCGACCTACGACGAAGTGTCGTTCGACCTGTCGCCGGGTGACGTCTTCGTGTTCTGCTCGGACGGCGTGTCCGAGGCGTTCGATGCCATGGAGCGGGAGTTCGGGTCGGCGAGACTGCTGGCGGTGGTGCGCGAGCATCGCGATCGGCCGGCGCGCGAGATCGTCGATGCCATCGTTGGCGCCGTCGAGGATTTCCGGGGCGACACGCCGCCCAACGACGACATGACGGTGGTCGTGCTCAAGGTGACCTCGTAGGTGCGACCCCGCAGGCCGTAGGCTCCAGGCGGTGAGCGGTCGAGCTGGCCGCGCCTGTTGCCTCTCTTGTCGCCGAGAGCCCATCGCGTGCAGGCGACCGTCCCTCCCGTCCTCCGCCGGCCACGCACCGTCACGTCGTCAGGACACCCGGGGTTGGCCGTCGAGTGCATTCCCGCCCTGTTTTCTGCTTTTCGCCACGGTACAACTTTTGATGAAGGGGAGGCGGGGCGCGCCAGGGTCAACGGGGTGCCGCCGACTACAGGCAGGCGCTGGCGTCGGCCATCCTCGTTTCACTGGGCGTGTGATCCGGGCGCGACCCCTCTCTCTCCTCGATCCTTGTAGGCGATGGGCGATGGGCGGCAGGCGATAGAGAGCCGACCGCCGATCGCCTCCATCGCCGATCGCCCACCGCCTATCGCCTACACTTCCCCCTCAGCGTCAGTACAGACTGAGGTACCGATTCACCTCCCACGGCGAGACCTGCTTGATGTAGTCGTGCCACTCCTCGCGCTTGGCCTCGAGGAAGTGGTTGAAGATGTGCTCGCCGAGCGTCTCCCGCACCAGGTCGTCCTTCTCCAGCTCATCCAGCGCGTCGCTCAGGTTGCCGGGCAGCTCGTCGATCCGCAGGTGCCGCCGCTCGCGGTGGCTCATGGTGTAGATGTTCTTGTTGACCGGCGGGCCCGGGTCGATCTGGCGCTCGATGCCGTCGAGGCCGGCGCGCAGCATGACGGCCAGCGCCAGGTACGGATTGCACGAGGGGTCGGGCATGCGCAGCTCGATCCGGGTTGCCTCGCCGCGGGCCGCCGGCACCCGGATCAGCGGGCTCCGGTTCTTCTCCGACCAGGCGATGTTCGTCGGGGCCTCGTAGCCCGGCACGAGTCGCTTGTAGGAGTTCACCAGCGGATTGGTGACGGCGCAGAACCCCTTGGCGTGGCGCAGCAGGCCGCCGATGTAGTGGAGGCAGACGTCGCTGAGTTGTCCGGGGCCGTCCTCGTCGTAGAAGCGGTTGCGGCCGTTGGTGAGCAGCGACTGGTGCGTGTGCATCCCCGAGCCGTTGATGCCGTAGATCGGCTTCGGCATGAAGGTCGCGTGCAGGCCGTTGCGGATCGCGACGTTCTTCACGACGAACCGGAACGTGCTGACGTTGTCGGCCGTCGTCAGCGCGTCGTCGTACCGGAAGTCGATCTCGTGCTGGCCGGCCGCCACTTCGTGATGGGCCGCCTCGACGTAGAAGCCCATGGCCTCGAGCGCCAGGACGATCTCGCGGCGAACGTCCTCGCCGAGATCCACCGGCGTGAGGTCGAAATAGCTGGCCGCATCGTGTGTCTCGGTCGTCGCCGCGCCGTTGCGCGTCTGGAACAGGAAGAACTCCGCCTCGGGCCCCGCGTTCATCGTGAACCCGAGCCCGGCCGCCTTCGCGATCGACTTCTTCAGCGTCGAGCGCGGGCAGCCCGCGAACGGCTCGCCGGCCGGCGTGTAGATGTCGCAGATGATCCGCGCCACCTGCTCGCCGGTGCTGTTGGTCCAGGGGAAGATCCGGAACGTGCCGAGGTCGGGCTTGAGGTACATGTCCGATTCCTCGATCCGGACGAAGCCCTCGATCGACGAGCCGTCGAACATGATCTGGCCGTCGAGTGCCTGCTCGAACTGGCGGTCCGGCACCTCGACGTTCTTGATGGTACCGAGGATGTCGGTGAACTGGAGCCGCAGGAACTTCACCTTCTGGCGCTCGGCCAGTTCCAGGATCTCGCGCTTGCGCGCCTGCGCCGACTCCGTGCCCTTCCTGCCTGTCGCCATGTCCTGCCCCCGTGCCCCATCTTCCGGCGTGCTCCGGGGACCGCCGCCCCGGGCCGTCCCGGCGGAGCCGGTACCTCGGAAAAGAAGGACTGCACCGTCAGCATGCAATTCCTGCACGCCTCACCGGTCAGTTGTGCATCTGAACGCCGATTATACCGTCGGGCTGACCGCCATTCGTGCAGCTCGTGCACGAGCGGGCGATCGGGTCTTCCGCCCGACGGCCCTGTCCGGAGAGACGTCTGGATCCGACAACCATTCGTGAAGGCCGGTCGTCTGATCGGAGCAGAGGAAAGGCGCCATGAAGCTCTTGCGGTTGTTCGGGGTCCTGGTCGTTCTGGGGGGGATCGCCCTCATCCTTACCGTCGCACCGGCGCGGCTCGGGCTGGCCGAGGGACGGACGCCCGCGGCGGCGACGCACGTCGAGCAGGCGGCGATGATGGCGCTGCCCGGCAGCGGCAGCCGGATCGGCGTCTCGGTCCGCAATGTCGATCCCGCCGACCTCAGCCAGCTGAAGCTCCCGTCGGCAGCCGGAGTCGTCGTCGAAGACCTCACCGCGGGCAGCCCGGCCGCGAAGGCGGGGCTGAAGGCGGGCGACGTGATCGTGGAATTCGACGGAGAGACCGTACGCAGCGACCGTCAGTTCGTCCGGCTCGTCGAGGAGAGCGTGAGCGGCCGGCCGGTCAAGGTCGTCATCGTTCGCGACGGCCGGAAGACGACACAACAGGTGACGCCGGAAGCGGCGTCCGAGCGGTGGTTCGACAGCGAGGCCTTCGCCCGCTCGTTCGACCGGCTGCAGCAGCTCGGCCGGCACCTGCCGATGGACCTGCGTGCGTTCGGCAGCGAGATGGGCGGCGGCGGGCGTCTCGGCGTCACGGTGGCGGACATGACCCCGGCGCTCGCGAAGTTCTTCGGGGCTCCCGGGGGTGTGCTGGTGACGGGCATCGAGCCCGACTCGCCGGCCGTCGCGGCGAAACTGGCGGTCGGCGACGTCATCACCACGGTCGGCGGTCACGAGGTGAACGGGCAATGGGAGCTGGCGCGGCGGCTCGAAACTGTCGGGGCCGGCGACCTGTCAGTCGAAATCGTCCGGGATCACAAGGTGAGCACCGTGACGGTGGAGATCAAGGCGCGTCACTCGAAAAGAGAATAGCGGAGGACGTGCGCCGCAGGACGCAGAACGAAGCCGACTACGCCGGATTACGACGCGTTCGTGGCGCGCCCCGCAATGACGGCGGACCAGTGATGGGTATCGCGGGCGGCCTGGAAGCCGTGAGTCTTCAGCAGGGCGATGAGCCGCTCGAGGAACGGCTCGTCATCGTGCACCTCCACGGCCATTGACTTCACGGCCGGCAGCCAGGCCAGATCCCCCTCGAACAGCGCCCGTTCCCCGCCTTCGATATCGATCTTCAGGAAGTCGACCGTCGAGATGCCGCTTCGCTCGAGCAGGGACGGCATCGACAACGCGGCCACGGTCCGGTCGCCTTCATCGTGGATGTGGTAGCCCCAGGCTTCCTTCCCGGCATACCGCACCGCGCCATCCCGGGGTGCGATGGCCGCGTGAACAAGGGTGGCGCTGCCGGAAATCGCCGCGGTGTTGATCCGCGCCAGACGCACGTTCTCTTCGTCGAGCTCCACGCCGACAAGGCGGGCTCCGGCGTAGAGAGAGGCGTAGTGCACCATCGTGCAGCCGATATTGGCTCCGAGATCGACGATGACAGGGGCCGGCGGCATGGGAACCGGTGGCAGGTGATACAGACCAACGAAGGTATCGAAAATCACCGGGACGTCGCTGCTGTGCACGCGACATTGAAACCGATATGGTGTTCCAGCCGGCAGCGCGGTGACTTCCGCACCGACCGGAAACATGCGCTGGAGCGCGGCGAGCTGGGGCTCGAGCGGCTCGCCGAGCGCGATCTCCACTTCAGGAAGATGCGTTCGAGCCTCCCCGGTCATCGACGGCGTGCCTGGCAGGGGGTGCGTTGAGCCAAAGTCGTGGTTCCTCAGCGTTCCCCGCCCTCTGCCACGTCGCCGCCCTCCGACGAGGCGGGCGCGGTGCCGAGGACGCTGCCGAACTGCGACGCGAAGATCGACGCCAGGGAGCGCAGCGCCGGGTTCGATTCCCCGCCGCCCCGCATCTCCGCAGTGAGCACGCCGGCACAGCCTTCGGGCGACAGCAGCGGGACGGCAATCGCGCCGTTGCCGACCGTGTCGCCGGTTGCGATCTGCACCTGCTCGGTGCGGAAGGCGGCGGCCGTCACGTTGTTGGCGTCGCGCGGAATGCTCGCCATCTTCCCGACCATCTGCGGGGAGTAGCCGTGGCTCAGCGCGGGGCGCAGCTCGGCGCCGCCCTCGGCGGCCGCCCACAGCACGACGCCCGAGGCATCGAGCAGGCTCGCGACCCGCTCCAGCAGCATCGGCAGCCCGCTCGAGGAATCGAGCCGCGCGATCTCGGCACACAGCGCGGCGGCGCCCTCGAGATCCGGACCGGCCGGCGGACTGACCTTCAGGGCCACCGAGTCGGCGCCGTCGAGGCGCAGGTTCCGGAAGTCGTCCGAGGGCCTCTCGGTGTCGGACGCGGGCTCATCGGCAGCCGTGGCCAGCGCCAGTCGACCCTGCTCGGTGCCGGCGGCGCGCGTTGGCTCCACTTCCCCGATTGCCAGCAGCACGAGCACGAAGACACCGGCGAGCGCGGCTCCGCCGACCGCCAGCGCCTGCCGGCGCTGGACCGAGGCCACGACCTGATCCCGGCCGGCCAGTTCCTGGTTGCGCGCGATATCGACCTGACGGGAGAGGTTGGCGGCCGCCTGTTCGCCCTCGCTGAAGATCGTGTCCGAGGCCATCAGCAGGTCGCCGATGTGCAGCGCCTTCTGGACGCGGGCGTCCATGTCGGCGAGCTGGGCGGCGAAGGTGACGGCCGACTGCAGCGACGAGATGGCATCGGGCGCCGTGGCGGTCCGCTGCAGCGTGGCCAGGCCGTCGTGCATCGAGGCGAGCGTCCGCGCGACGTACCTGGCTCCAGAAGTCGTCGCCCTGGCCCGGCGCGACGTAGGCGCGCTGGCCGGCCTTCAGCGCCGCGGTCTGCACGAGCACGTCCTGTGCCTGATGATCGAACGCGCGCTCCGATGCCTCGACGCGGCGCATCTCGCGATCCGTCCGCACGGCGTACCAGCCGGCTGCGACGCTCGCCAGGAGGGCTGCGACGACCAGCCCGATCCGGACGCTGCGATGTCTCATGTGGCTCTCTGTTGGGAAGTAACGTCGCTACTATAGCACCCGCGGCCCGCGCCTGGCCGGGCCGCGCTCAGCGCCGCTCGAACAACTCGCCGAACAGCTCGAGCAGCTTGTCCTTCGCGCCCTCGAGCGCCCGCCGGCCCTGGGCCGTCGTGCGGTACAGCCGCCGGCGCTGCCGGCCGGCCTGGCGCGTGGTCGAGCGCAGGTACCCCTTGCGCTCGAGCCCGTGCAGCAGCGGGTAGAGCGTGCCCGCGCTCAGCCGGTAGCCGTGCCGGCCGAGCTCTTCCATGATGCCGAGGCCGAAGATCGGCTCCTCGGAGGCGTGATACAGGATGTGCATGCGGATCAGGCCCGAATAGAGATCCTGATCGTCGGCGCGGTTCGATCGGCTGGCAGGCTGTGTCATGGACGAGGTGGGCCGATGCGCGCCCGCGGGCGCCGGGGCTGCCTCGATTATATGCCGGCTGCCGCGCGCGGTCCGACGCCACGGCGTGTGCCGCCTCGACAGCGCGCCGCGGCGTCGCGTTGGTCGCTGTCGTGAATCGATATCGTGCGGCGGCAGGGTCTGACGCGGGAGGGTTCGCCTAGCGTTCAGCGCCCGTCGCCTCGCCCTTGGGACGGAGAATGACGTACGTCGGCAGTCCCACCGCGTTGAAGCGCTGCATGATCGCTTTCGCCGGTTCCTCGTCGGGCTGCTCGGCCTGGAACTTGATCTTCACGAAGCCGGCGAGCGCCGCCTTCACGTCGGGATTCTCGAGCGTCGTCCGATCCATGGTGAGGCAGTTCTTGCACCAGGTCGCCCAGAAGTCGATGAGCACCGGCTTGTGTTCGCGCTCCGCGGTCGCCAGCCCCTCGTCGAGCGACGCGTACCAGCCTTCCTTCAACTGCTGCTGCACGCTCGAGGTGACCTCGGTCGGATCGACCCACCGGTTCGCGAACAGCCCGTACGTCTCGTAGCCGTAATACGCCGCGATCAGCAGGATGAGGACGCCGAACGCCTGCTCGACCCGCACCATCCAGGCGCCGGGCTTCGGCAGCGCCGCGATGCCCGCGCCGGCAATCGGCCACGGCACGGCCATGCCGACGCCGAGCAGGAACGGCAGCGCGAGCGCGATGGTCGTGCCCGCGGCGTAGAGTCTGCTCGAGAAGAGCACGACCTGGATGACCACCGGCGCGACGCAGGCGCCGGCCAGCAGGGCGGCCACGGCGCCCATGCTGAAGGCGAGGACGAAGGTGCCGCGGCCCGCCTTCGGGTTGAAGCGACTGGAGAAGCGGGAGAAATCGATCGCAAAGACGTCGAACATCGCCAGGCCGAGCAGCACGAAGAGCACCGTGATCGCCAGGTTGAACCATGGCGAGGCGTTGATCGTGCCGAACGTGCCGGCCGTCAGGATGACGACGAGGCCCAGCACACCGTAGACGATCGCCATCGCGGCGCCATACACCCCACCGAGCAGGAATCCGCGCATCCGGGAACCGGACTGCGCCCCGGCGCCGATGATGGCGAGATTGATCGGGATCATCGGCAGGACGCACGGCGTCAGGTTCAAGGCGAGGCCGCCCAAGAAGACGATGAGCAGGATCGTCAGGACGCCCCGCCCCTCGAACATCCCGTGGGGCTTCACGCCGCTCTCGGCATCGTGGATGAATTTGAGGAAATCGGCGCTGCCCAGGTAGCCGCCCGACGTGCCGAGCACGGTGAAGCCGTCCAGCTGCGCCAGCGCGCGCTCTGTCGTGCCGCCGGCCCCTCCCGTCGCCGCGGGCGTCGAGCCGGCCGGCGCGGCGGCCGGGGCCTGCGGCGCCGCTTCGCCGTGTCCGAATGCGATACCGCCGAAGACGTCTGCGTGGCCGGTGGTCACCGGCGCGCCGGCCGCCACGACGTGCAGCGTCCACTCGGTGGCGGCGGTCGTCGGGATGTAGCACATCGTCGCGTCGCAGGCCTGGTACCGGAGCGTCGCCGGAACGACGAGGTCGCCGGGCTTCGTGCCGGCGGCCACGGTGAGCCGGACGCCGATGACGAAGTTCTGTTCGAAGACGGCCAGGGGCTGATCGAGTCCCTGCTGCGCGAGATCCATGGCCGGCGGGAAGACGATCTCATCCACCGTGACGCCGGCAGGCGGCGTGACGGTGAGCACGGTCGGAATCAGCGACGGGTCGCGCGGCTTGTTCGACTGGACGTGGAGGCCGTCGGGCAGCTTCACCTCGAGCGCCGCGCGGACGGTCGTCCCGGGATGGACGCCGCTGGCTTCGACGAGAGGCGTGAGGTCGGCCTTGATGCCGCGCAGCTGGGCGTGGAGGCCGACGGCCGCTGCAAGGCTGGCCGCCAGAACGAGGAGTGAGACCCGGGCTGTGCGCATGTGGGTTGGCGGCGCGGGACGCCACCGGCGTCCCACGCATGGCGCAGGTCCGGGGCCCGCGCGAGTCTACTTCACTTCCTTCAGGGGAATCGCCCCCGGCGGCTTCGGCAGCGCCACGGGGTCGACGTTCCCCTTCACGGGCGGCAGGTCCTGGAACATCGCGTCCCACTTCCAGCGCTCGGAGGGGTTCGATGCCTGCAGCCAGGTCCGGTTCGCGACCGGCCGGCCGAAGGCCAGCTCGGCCAGGCCGGCGTACGCCGGGTTCGCCGACAGCACGCGGGCGATCTCGGCCCGGACGGCCGCCGAGCTGTCGAACCCGAGCGCGACGCCGAAGGCGTCGGCCACGTTCACCAGAATGTGCCAGTCCTCGCGGGCCTCGCCCGGCAGCGGAATCACCCGCGCCGCCGCCTGCACGCGGCCCTGGTCATTCGTGTAGGACGCGTCCTTCTCGATCGAGGATGCACCCGGCAGCACGAAATCGGCCGCCTTCGCCAGATCGGTCATCAGCACGCCCTCGACGATGAGCAGCGGCAGACGTCCCTGCTGGCGCGCTTCGATGATCCACTGCGTGTCGCCCAGCGAGCCGTCCGGACCCGGATCGAAGACGTAGAGCGCCGTGACGCGCCCGGCCTCGATGTCGGCCTTGAGGGCCGAGAGGTCCGGCTCGCCATCGTTGCCGGTCCCGACGTTCAGGCCGAGGTCGCGCGCGCCGTTGACGTTCGGCGCATCGACGGCCGGCACCTTGAACTTCGAGTCCGCCGGCTGTACCTTCTCGCGCCGCCGCCAGCCCACGGCGATCCGCTGCGGGGCCTCGTCGCCCGCGAGCCCCTGAGCGAGGCGGCCGAACAGCAGCAGTTCCTCGTTCGACGCGTGGGCCGACAGCAGGAAGCGGAGGCCGGCGCGCGTGTCGGGCGCGGCGAAGGCCTGGCGCAGGCGGGCGGTCAGGTCGTGCCAGCCCACCGGCTGCTGCGTGCCGGCGCCGTCGCGGATGAGCGGCCGGCGCAGCCGCTGCTCGCTCTCGATCCAGTGGTAGTCGAAGCGGCCGATGTCGCACATCCAGTAGCCGTTCACGTCGGGGTTGTAGCGCGGCGTGAAGCGCGCCAGCCGCCCGCCCTTCGCCCATTCCGGCTTCGCCTTGATCCAGGCGGTGACGCTGCAGCCCTTCGAGCACTGCGTGCAGACGGTATCGACCGCCTCCGGGTTGTCCCACGGGCGCGACTTGAACCGGTAGTCCCGCGTCGTGATCGCGCCGACCGGGCAGACGTCCATCAGGTTGCCCGACAGCAGCGAGTGGACGCCGTCCTCGCGATAGGTGGCGATCTCGCTTCCGTAGCCGCGGTTCACGATGCCGATCTGCGCGTCGCCGTCGATCTCGCGCATGAAGCGGACGCAGCGGGTGCACATGATGCACCGGTTGCGGTTCAGCATCAGCGTCGGCCCGAAGTCGACGTCGGCCTTCACGCCCTCGCCGTCGAACGTCCGCCGCGTGAACTCCATGCGGCTCTCGTCGGGTCCGAAGCTGTACGAGAAATCCTGCAGCGGGCACTCGCCGCCCTTGTCGCACACGGGACAGTCGAGCGGATGGTTGATGAGCAGGAACTCCAGCACGCTCGCGCGCGCCTCGACCACCTCCGGCGTGCGCGTGTGCACCACCATGCCGTCGGTGCAGACCGTCGAGCACGACGTCTGCAGCTTGCCCATCTTCTCGATCTTCACGATGCAGACGCGGCAGGATCCGTCGATGCTGATGCCGGGGTGGAAACAGTAGTAGGGGACGGTGACGCCGTGCGCGATGGCGGCCTGCAGGACCGTCTTCCCCTTCTCGACAGTAACTTCCCGGCCGTCAATCGTGAGCGTTACGGTTTCCATAAGTCATTCACATTGAATGAGATCGACGATCTTTGCGACCGCGGCTCGGGCGCGTGCGCCCGGCCCTCCCGGCCGCCGGTTTTCAAGCCCCAAATCATATCACGGGGGAAATGCTCATCGGCGGTAGATGGGCAGGCGATGGGCTGTAGGCTGTCGGGCCGAGCGACTGGGAGGCTAGCGCCGCGCATTCTTCAAGCTCGGGTGGAGGCATTCGGCCCTGCGCCTATAGCCCACGGCCCATCGCCTACACCGGCGTTCTTCAGGGCGGCTGGGGCCCCACCCCCAGCCGCGCGCGCTCGGCGGCTCGGCTGCGCCTCGCTGCCCTCCGGCGCCTCGCGCCGGCCGCAGGCGCTACTTCCGGTCGAACTCGGCCAGGGCGGCGTCGTCGTGGTTGAGATCGATGCCGCGGAACTTCCCGGCGAGCGGCACGCGCAGCTCCTCGACCCGGTGGGTGATCCGCATGATCACGTCCTGCGACGGCGCGTCGCTGTATTGCACCGTGACGGTCACCGGCAGATCGAAGAGCTCCTGGTTCTGCTGTTCGGCGTGCAGCACGAGCACCTGGCCGGACGGCGTGTCGACGACCTGGCTGCTGACGGCGATGTGCGGGATGCGGTCGCCGTAGATCCAGCCGTCGAAGAACCGCTCGAGAGGCTCGTGCGCTTCGGCCTCCATCGCCTTGCGCAGGTCGTCGGTGCCGACCTTGCGGAAGCGTGACGCCATGTAGAACCGGCGGAGGCCGGCGAAGAAGGTCTGGTCGCCGAGGAGCCGCCGGAGCATGTGGAGCACGAGCGCGCCCTTGTCGTAGACCAGCGCGCGGTAGACGCGGGGATCGTTCTTGATGTGGCCGAGGCGATAGCCGAGATAGATCGGCCCCTGGTCCGAGTCGTCGAGCGCCCACCGGCGCATCTGGTGCAGGATGCCCTCGAAGACGTCCTCGCCGCGATGGTGTTGGGCGTAGAGCGCGGCGAAGTACTGCGCGAAGCCCTCGCTGATCCACTGCTCGTGATAGTTGGCCGGACCGACCGCCTGGCCCCACCACTGGTGGGCGAGCTCGTGCGCGAGGAAGAACTCGGGATAGTCACGAAACGATGCCGGGTCGTGGCGCCACGAGTAGGGCGTCGTCGGCAGCGGCTGGTTCAACGCCGCGAAGTACCCGGGGCTGTGTCCGCCGGGCAGGTTGCTCTCGATGAGCGCGAGCGTGAAGCTCGGGTACGGACAATCGCCCATCAGGGAGGCGTAGAACGTCGCGATGTCGGCGGCCCGCTCCTGTTCGGGCTTCTCGTGCTCCCGCTGCCGCTTGGTGGTCTCCACCGAGAGCGTCAGGCTGTCGTAGTACACGCCCGGCCGGCGGTCGGCCGTGGCCGGCTCGCCGGCGTCGTCGCTGATGACGGCCGGACGATCGGCGCGGGGAATCGTCACCGTCACCGGCTCGGCCTGCAGGTCGACGAAGCGGCTGATGATGCACGCCAGGTACTGCAGCGGCTGCGTCGCCACGAAGACGTACAGCTTGCGCGCCGGGAGCGTGCCCGCCGACGGGAGCGCGACCGGCGACCCGTTGGCCTTCGCGCCGCTCGCAACGCACTGGTATTCCTGCGGCACGGTGAGGCGGAGCGTGGCCGTGGCGTAGCCGTCGATCGGCGACTGGGGGTACCAGTAGCTCTGGTTGCTGTAGAGGAAGCTCGGCTCGGGATCGATGATCGGCCCGTCGGGCCGCTGCAGCGGCGGCAGCTGGCCGCCGTTCACGTTCAGCGTCTCGCGCGTGGTCGGCTGCGGCCGGAGCCGGCCGGCGTAGGAGATGGTCAGGCTGAACTCCGTCCCCTGCGCGACGTACGACGGCAGGTTGACGACGATGCTGTTCTGGTCGCGGACGCGGACGCTCAGGAGCTGCCCGTACTGCTGGCTGGAGACGCTGCGGACGGTGAGCGGATCGGCGAGCCGCAGCGTGAGGTGATTGATCGCCGTCGAGCGGACGCGGATCGTCAGCTCCGTGCGGCCCGACACCCAGAGCCGCGCCGGATCGAGCGACGCGTCGACGTCGTAGTGCAGCACTGCGTAGTGCGCGAGGTCGTCCTCGTTGTAGAAGCGCCCGCGCGACGCCAGCTTCTCCTTCGACGCGTACAGCGCGATGTTGTGCCGGTGCTCGCGGTCGAACAGCGTGATGTCCTCGGGATCCGCCATCGACCGGGCGTAGGTCAGCGTGCCGAACTTGTCGGTGTCGATCTCGCTCAGGAAATCGCCCGAGGTCGGCAGCAGGGACCAGGTCCCGGGACTGAACTCGCTCACGTCCAGCGCGAACGACTTGGTCATCTCCGTCTCGAAGACGTCGGTCGCCTTCTTCAGCTCCCTCGGATCGACCGTCCGCGCCACCAGCGCATCCGTCGAGAGGTGGTTCTCGAGATCGGCGGGATTCAGCCGGACGAACGCCGTGTCGAAGGGCGTGTCCAGCGTCTCGCTGCCGCAGAAGATCTTCACCTGCCCCCGCTCCATCTCGGGCGCGGGGCGGAACACCATCTCGCCATGGCCGAGCAGCACCAGCGCCGTCGTGCCGCCGTCGGCCTGGGCCACGAAGACCGAGCCGGCCGGCAGTCGCAATTCCAGGTCCTCCGCGCGGATGACGAGATTGCGCGCCGCGTACTCCTTGGTCGCATCCAGCGAGAGCTGTTTCAGGCCGTTGATGATGCCGAGGACCTTCTGTCCGGCCAGCCGCCAGGGTTGCGGCTCGTCGGTGCGCGTGCCGGCGGAGCCGCCGGGGCGCCGCACGTCGAGCCGCCACGTGGCGAGCCGGGCGCGCGCGCCGTGCTGGATGAAGGCGTCGACGATGAGACGGTAGCCGTTGCCGGGCAGCGTCCCCTCGAGCGGGCCGCGGGCCCGCTCGTGCAGGGCGACGAAGGTTACCCCCGGACCGAGGTTCTGTTCGGCGAATTCCCCGGCCTGCTGGCGATCGGCGGTCGTGGAGAGCAGCGAGAGGTAGGCGTCGGCCGAGCCCGTGCGGACGGCCTGTTCGACCTGGGTCAGCAGCGCATGGATGCCGGCCGATTCCGCCTGGCCTGGCGAGGGCTCGGCCGCCTGCTGCGCCGCGCCGGGCGCGACCCCGGCGAGCAGGACGCACAGCAGGGTCGCCGGGATTGGCCGGCGCCGCGCGATCCGGATCCCGGAGAGGCGTACACCCATGTCGAGCCCCCTCGTGGCTGACAGTTCCGCGCGTTTGTAGTGGAGCGTCTACCTTACCTTAGACACCGGAGGCTCGGTTTCGGCTCGGGTCTTCCAACTGTTGACGGCTGATGCCTGTATGACGAGATCGTGAGGGTTGGCGTTCCCGCTGTGAAGAACCATTGGGGACGCCCGCGGCGGATCCATTCGCCTGTGCGATGTCGGTTGACGGCGGTCACTGCGGGGGCGGGGTCGACTCCAGATTCCTGGACCAGCTCGGCAGCGACGCGGGGCGGAGCCCCACGGCGTAACGGCCCGCACGGCGGGCCCGCGACCGGAACGGAGCGAGCTGCGTGAGGCGAGCGAGTGAAGGGAGCCGGGGTGTGGGGCGGAGCCCCACGTAATTAATGCCCCGGCAGGGCGAAGACGCGATCGCCCCCGAAGTTGGCGATCGGCCGGGCGCCGTGCGACTCGATCCAGGCCGTGACGATCGGCCCGCGCGCGCCGAGGTAGAGCCCTTCGTGGACGATGGCGTACGCCGCGTCCGAGGCCGCCAGCGCGCTCCAGGCCACATCGGGCTTCGTCAGGACGTGGCGCAGTGCCTCCCGCGTCACGAGGTAGGCCTTCGGGAAGCCGCCGCTGTAGCCGTCCAGCAGCGGGTGCCAGTGCGCGGTCGAGAAGTACATGTAGCGGAGCGTGATCGGGTACTCGCCGAAGGGGAACTCCGCGATCGGCGCGCCGGCCGGCAACGTGCGCACGAAGGCGTACACCGGCGGGAAGTCGGCGCGCGCCGGGATCGGGCCGCGCGGCAGCTCCACTTCCTGGTGATTGACGTCGGGCCACTGCTCGCTGAGGCCGATCGGCGCGACCCAGGCGTCCATGAGGATGAGGAGGCAGGCGGCGACGAGCAGCGGCACGCCGATCCGCCGGCGGCGCTCCACGGCGAGCGCGCCGTACCCGGCGACGACGGCGAGGAACAGCCCGACGATCATCCCGTAGCGCGCCGGCACGCGCAGGCCGTTGAAGCCCGGCATCCAGTCGTAGAACACGCCGTACACGGATCCACCGTGCAGGTCGCGTCCGAAGGAATGCAGGTACGGGCCGAGCGACATCCAGGCGGCGAGCAGCATCAGGCCGACGAACAGTCCGGGTGCGCGGCCCGCGAACCGGGCGAGGAAGCTGCGGGCGCGCGGCGAGATGGCCAGCAGCAGCACGAGCGCCCAGACGACCGTCCGCAGGATGCGCGCGGCGTTGGTCACCTTGATCGGGATCACGGCGGTGGCGAGCGTGAACGGGCCGGTGAGCAGCATCACCAGGCCGAGGCCGACGTAGGTCAGCACCACGATCGCCACGACGATGCCGGCGAGGTGCTGCCAGCGCCGGACGGGCGTTCGATCGCGGCTCTGCCGCCAGGCCGCCGCCAGTCCGCTGACGAAGCCGACCAGGCCGAGCGCGTACGCCGTGAAGCCGAGGAACAGCTCGCCTTCCGCCTTCGGGAACACCTTCAGCGTCCCGCCCCATACCCGCAGCCGCGTGGTCGTCGTCAGGTAGCTGTAGACGTCGGCGGAGAAGGCGTCGACTTCGGCGAGGCCGCGCGGCGGGAAGCCGAGTGCCCGCAGCTCCAGGTACGGCCAGGCGAAGGGGAGCGTCAGGGCGGCGACGCCGGCCGCCGCCACGGCGAGGTCGCGCCAGAGCGGCAGGTCGCGCCACAGCCGCCGCCGGCCGATCTCCACCAGCATGAAGATGGCGAACGGCACGGTGAAGTACACCATGTAGTAGCCGCACGACAGGTTCTCGGCCACGAGCGCGAGCGCCCCGCCCGCCAGCGCCCGCCGGCTGCGCGTGTTGAAGTAGCGCGTGAAGCCGAAGAGCGCGAACGGCATCCATTGCGACGACAGCACCTGCAGGTGCGAGAACTGGCCGGCGCGGTAGGGCAGGAAGGCGAAGACCATGCCGGCGACGAAGGCCGGCCAGCGCCGGCCGGTGAGCTCGCGCACGAACAGGTAGGTGCCGAGCCCCGACAGCACCCACGTCGAGAGGAACAGCAGGTTGTAGCAGAGCACGAGGTTGCCCGTGAGGGCGTAGACCGGCGCGATCTCCAGCGCCTGCGCCGTCAGGTGCTCCGAGTAGGCGAGCGCGAGCGGCGCCGGAGAGAAGATGTTCGCGTTCCAGTAGCCCGAGAGCGCGTGAAGGTGACCGCTCAGGAACCCGAGGATGTGGTGGACGTCCCACCCGAGGATCCAGCAGTTGAGCAGCGGGTCGCCGAGGTCGGCCGGCAGGTTGCGCGTGAGGCTGCCGGCGAGCGGCCACGTCATGACGAGCGTCAGGACGAGGTACGCCGCCGTGGCGGCGGTCGTGCCCGGTCCGAGCGTGAAGCGGGCGGCGAGGCCGACGGGAGTCGGTGCCGGTGTCCGCCGCGGGGACGGCTGGTCGGCGCGGGTCACGGGATCGCGGTGCCGTTGTCGGCCGGCATCAGCTCGTCGAACACGACGGCGAGGATGGCGGCCGTCGGGACGGCCAGCACGGCGCCGATGAAGCCGCTGAGTGAATAGCCGATGAACAGCGCGACGGTGACCGTCACGGCGCTGAGACCGACGCGGTTCTTCATGATCATCGGCACCAGAATATTCGATTCGACCTGCTGCAACGCAACGAAGAAGACGAGGACGATCAGGGCCTGGTGGAGCGAACCGGTGAGGGCGACGCCGACGGCGCACGCGCCGGCGATGAACGGCCCGAACATCGGGATGAACTCGCCCGCGCCGGCAATCAGCGCCAGGATGGCGGCGAACCGCACGCCGATCAGGTGCAGGCCGATGGCGACGGCCGTCCCCATGACACCGGCCAGCATCAGGTTCGCCAGCAGCCAGCTGTTGACGCGGCTCACCACCTGGTTCGCCATGGTGATGACCTGCGCCCGCTCGCGCTCGGGGAAGAGCCGCGCGAGCGTCTGCGACAGCGTGCGCGCCTCGACGAGCAGGTAGAAGCTGAGGAACAGGATCGTCGCCAGCGCCATCACCGCGCCGGCCATCGTCGACGCCGCCGTCGCGATGGTCGTCACCGTCGTGCCGCCGGCCGACTGGACGGCCTCCTGCAGCGAGACGTGCGCGCCGAGCAGGTGCGCCTGCCGCAGCAGATCCTGCAGGCGCGCCGCGAGGTCCGGCAGGGCGGCGAGCAGCGCCTGCCCCTGCGCGACGATCGGCGGCACCACGAGCAGCGCCAGGCCGATGAGGAGGCTGACGACGACGAGATAGACGGCGAAGATGGCGAGCACGTGCGGCAGCCGGTGCCGGCGGGGGCGGGCGCCGTCGCGATCGATCAGCCGGACGAGCGGCGCGAAGCCCATGGCGAGCAGCGCGCTGATGTAGATGACGAGCAGCGCGTACCGCGCGACGTACAGCGCCCAGAGCACGACACCGCTCACCGCGACGACGGTGACCGTGCGGAGCAGGCGCCGGTTGAACTCGCGGTCGGTGCTCACTCAGTCGTGCAGGAATCCGCTGGTGAAGGTGGCAACGGCGTCGAAGACCTCGTCGAGCTCGGCGGGCGACGCCAGGAACACGACGCGGAAGAAGCCGCCGGTGGCCGGCATGTTGAAGCCCGATCCGTACACGCACAGGACGCCCGCCGCGCGCAGCAGGCCGAGCACGTAGTCGACGTCCGTCCGGCCGGGCGGCAGGGTCACCTGCGGCATCGCGTAGAACGCCGCGCGCGGCTCGACGCAGCTGATGCCCTCGATGGCGTTCAGCCGGCGGGCCGTCAGCTGCGCGCGGACCTTCAGCTCCGCGCGGAACTGCACCTGGTGCGCGCGATCACCGTCGATCGCCGCCGCAATGGCGTACTGCATCGGCACCGTGCTGCACAGCCGCCCGTCCGCCAGCTTCTGAATCGCGGCCAGCACCGGATCGAGCTGCGCGTGGCGGCCGACCGCCAGCCAGCCCGTGCGCCAGCCCGGCGCGAGATAGCCCTTCGACAGGCTCGAGCAGGAGATGATCGGCGCATCCGGCGCCAGGCTGCCGATCGGGGCGACCGACCCCTCGTAGCCCATGTCGCCGTACACCTCGTCGGCGATGAGGACGAGCCGGTGCGTCTCGGCCAGCTCGATGAGCGCGCGCCGGACCTCCGGCGGATAGATCGCGCCGGTCGGATTGTTCGGATCGATGACCACCAGCACGCGCGTCTTCGGCGTGATGAGGCTGCGGAGGTGGTCGAGATCCGGCATCCAGCCGGTCGCCGGATCGGTGCGGTAGAAGCGCGCCTGCGCGTCGAGGCGCGCCAGGACCGCCGTGTAGAGGGGATAGGTGGGGATCGGAACGAGCACCTCGCCGCCGGGATCGACCAGCGCCGTCAGCGCGAGCTCGATCGCCTCCGACGTCCCGGCCGTCACGACGACCCGATCGGCCGACACCGGGAATCCGCGCGTCGTCAGCTCAGCGGCGATCGACTGGCGCGCCGGCAGGATGCCGACCGACGGGCCGTAGCCGTTGTGGCCGTCGCGCAGGGCGCGCTCGACGGCCGCGATCATGTGCGGGGGCGTCTGGAACCCGCAGGCCACCGGATCGCCGATATTGAGGTACCGCACCTTCCGGCCCGAGGCCTCGAGCTGCCTGGCCTCGGCGACGATGTTCCGGATGGCGTACTGGAAGCGGCCGACGCGCTCGGCGACGGGAAACGGGGCGCTGGGCGCGCCGACATGCGATGCCATGGAGCCATCTTACGCGATCGGGACCGGCCTCCCGGGAGCACGGCTCCGGCTCAGGTTAATGTGCGAAATTCCGTCGTCTATGTAACAATTACGCTATCTGTTCGATCGTCCCGCTCAACTATCGGGCCCGATCTGCCGAAAAGAGGCCTGAAAGCGCGATGCCCTGAAGGGCCGGGTCTGGCAGGACCCTTGATACCAACCACCCACATGAGGCACGTCGCCCTCCCCCTTGTCGCGCTGCTGTTCCTGCTGGGGCAACCAGCTGGAGCCGCGCGGGCCCACGAGGCCTCCCAGCCGGTCTTCACGACCGGGGTCGACCTGGTGACGGTCAGCGCCATCGTGCGCGACCGGGAGGGGCGGATGGTCACGGGGCTGCAGGCGTCCGACTTCGAGGTGCTGGACGACGGAATGCCCAGGACCATTGTGCAATTCCGTGCGGATCAGGCCCCGGCGAGCGTGGCGCTGCTGATTGACACTAGCGGCAGCATGGAAATCGCCGATAAAATTGCGCAGGCGCGTGTCGCCGCCTCGGAACTGGTCGACGGTCTCGATCCGAAGCAGGACGAGACGGCCGTGTATGGGTTCGATACCGAGCTGCGGACGCTGCAGCCGTTCAGTGCACCGCGGTCGCTGCTGTCGACGTTCTCGGCACTGAAGCCGTACGGGGCGACGTCGCTGTACGACGCCATCGCCCAGGCGGCTCGCCGGGAGCAGGGGCGGCCGATGCCGCACCGGGCCGTCATCGTCTTCACCGACGGGCTGGACAATGCGAGCCGGCTGACGCCGAAGGAGGTGTCGGGGCTGGCGAGTTCGATCGACGTTCCGATCTACGTGGTCGCGGTCGTCTCGCCACTGGATCGCGCGACGGTGGCAGCGGGCGGTGTGGATGGTTCCGGCGCGTACACCACGGCAGCGGGTGCCCTGGCGGATCTCGGGCGCTGGACGGGAGGCGGGCTGCTGGTGGCGACCAACGACAGCGAGATGCGCGCCTCCATGCAGCGGATCGTGGCAGAGCTTCATCATCAATACGTGCTGGCGTTCGAGCCGGGGCTGCCGTCCGGGTGGCACCCGCTGGTGGTCCGGACGAAGAATCCCCGGTTCACCGTCGACGCCCGCGGGGGATATCTGGCGGGAACGTCCCGTCCGACGAGTTAGGACAGGAGAGGAGCAGAACATGCGAAGGTCATTGTTTGCCGTGTCGATTTCCGCGCTGGCGCTGGTTGCGTCGACGGCCTGCGCGACCAAGGGTTACGTGAACCAGCAGATCTCCGACGTCAACACGAAGGTCGAAGGGGTCTCGAAGGCCGTCGAAGCGACCCAGGCGCAGACGAAGGACAACGCCAACAAGATCCAGCAGGTGGATCAGTCGGCGCAGTCGGGCATCAGCGAGGCGAAGCAGTCGGCGAGCAGCGCGGCGCAGGCGGCTCAGCAGGCGCAGTCGACGGCCTCCCAGGCCAACACGACGGCGAGCGCGCTCGATCAGCAGTCCAAGCGGCTCGTGGCCGAAGTGGTGCTGAGCGAGGCGGAGGGCAACTTCAAGCTCGGCAGCGCGAAGCTGCCGGACAGCGCCACCGCGAAGCTCGACGACATGATGTCGCAGATGAAGGCCAACCCGAAGGCCGTGTACTTCGAGATCGACGGCTACACGGATTCGACCGGGTCGGCGGCGCTCAACAAGCGGCTCGGCATGCGCCGCGCCGAAACCGTGCGCGACTACCTGTACACGAAGTACCAGGTGGCGCTGCACCGGATGAGCGTCTACAGCTACGGCGAGGCGGATCCGGCGGCGTCGAACCGGACGCGTGCCGGCCGGGCGCAGAATCGCCGCGTCGTCATCAAGGTCGTGCAGTAGGAACCCGATCGTCCGGCCGGATCGTTCCGGCCGGACCGTCGGATCGTCGGATTCACGAAGCCGTTCGTGGTCGAGCAGTCGACCGCGGGCGGCTTTCGTGTTTTCAGGGAGGGAATTCGTCATTCCCGCGGAAGCGGGAATCCAGCGGGGGCATCCGAATCGAGCCTCCGGTTCGAGGACTCGCTACACCCGCTTGAGGACGATGAGCGAGAGGTCGTCGAAGACGGGCGCGTCGCCCGTGAAGGCGTCGGCCGCGGCGAGCACGGCGCGGCCCGCGGCCTCCGCCGTCGAGGTGCCGTTGGCCGCCAGCGCCGCACGGAGCCGGTCGTCGCCGAAGAAGTCGCCGGCGCGGTTCTGCGCTTCGGTGACGCCGTCCGAGTAGACCAGCATGATCTCCCCGGGGTGCATATCCACGTGCTGCTCGGTGAAGTCGGCATCCGGCATGATGCCGAGCGCGATGGCGCCCCGCGGCAGCTCGTCGATCGTCCCCGCGCGCAGGAGCAGCGGCGGCATATGGCCCGCGATGAGCAGGCGCACGTGGTCGCTGCCAGGTGCCAGCTCCAGATAGACGAGCGTGGCGAAGCGGTTCGGCAGGCCGTCGCGGTTCAGGATGTGGTTCACGCGCCGGCCGAGCTCGTCGAGCGTGTCGCACTGCGAGGCGAGCGCGCGGATGGTCGCCTGCAGCTTCGCCATCAGCAGCGCCGCCGGCAGGGCCTTGCCGGCGACGTCGCCCAGTACGACGGCGAGCCGCTGCGGATCGATCTGCAGGTAGTCGACCAGATCGCCGCCGACGTCGTTCGCCGATCGGGTGAAGAGCCAGATGTCCCAGCCCGGCAGGCTCGGCGCGCGCGTCGGCATCAGGGCGAGCTGCACGGCGCGGCCCGCTTCGAGCTCGTTGCGCGCGAGCAGCTTGTCCTTCAGCTCGAGCATCAGGATGAGCAGCAGCAGGGCGATGCCGAAGAAGGGGAAATCGAACGTGATCCGCGTGTTGCCGGACGTGAACTGGAAGCTGCCCTGCCACATGAACCAGAAGCTGACGAGGAGCAGCAGGCGCCGGGCCGGCGTCAGCTTCAGGAACAGCGCTTTCAGCAGCCAGAACGCGAGAGAGAGCGTTCGCTTCACCCGGCCCATGCCGGCGAGCCGGTCGCGCCGGTGGGTCGTGAGGTAGAACTCCTGCAGGTCGGCGAACGAGCGGCGGACCGTCTGGCGGATGCCGACGCGGCCGACGTCCTGCCAGACGACATGGACGATCGTTTCCGAGCGTCTGGAAGAGGCGCGGTTCCTGTTGTGAGCCGGAGTCGGCCATCGTTGTCCTCGGCCATGCTGGCGAACGGGACGGGACCCGCCGCGATCGCGTCGTGCCGTCGTGCCCGCGCACGCGGGCTGCCGGACGTCTCTCGTGTGTGACGAGCGTGGGGGGCTGGAGTTCGGCCGCCGCGGCCCCCTGCGGATGGGTACATCATACCCAGCCGCGCGCCGGGCGGGTCCCGGGCCGCTTTGACAGCCCCCCGAGCGACACGGCAGAATGCGCGGACGACCATTCCGAGAGGGTTCCGGAGGGGGCGACCGACCCGCCGAAGCGCCGCACGGGTCCGGACCGGCGCGGCACGAGAGGGATCCATGCGTCATCCGAGTTGCAGTTCGTCGATGTTGGTGGCGGCCGTGCTGCTGGCGGCGGCGCCGGCCGTGGCGGCGGGCGGCGGTCACGAGATGCAGGCGGCGGCGTCGCGCGCGAACCCCCTGCTCACCCCGAGCACGCTGCCGTTCCAGGCGCCCGAATTCGACAGGATTCGGGACAGCGACTTCCAGCCGGCCTTCGAGGCGGGCATCCGGGAGCAGCGGGCCGAGATCCTGAAGATCGCCGACAACCCGGCCGCGCCGACCTTCGACAACACGATCGTGGCGCTCGAGAAGAGCGGCCAGCTGCTGTCGCGCGTCTCCATGATCTTCTTCGGCCTGGTCGGCGCCAACAGCAACCCGACGCTGGAGAAGGTGCAGGAGGTCGAGGCGCCCAGGCTGTCGGCCGTGCGGGACGAGATGGTCCTGAACGGCAAGCTGTTCCAGCGGATCGAGACGATCTACAACGAGCGCGCGACGCTGAAGCTCGATCCCGAGGCGACGCGCCTGGTGGAGTACTACCATCAGGAGTTCGTCCGGGCCGGCGCCCGGCTGTCGGCGGCCGACAAGGCGACGCTGAAGAAGCTGAACGAAGAGGACGCGACCCTCAGCGCGCAGTTCATGAACCGCCTGCTCGCCGCCACGAAGGCGGGGGCGCTGGTCGTGAGCGACAAGGCGGCGCTCGCCGGGCTGTCGCCGACCCAGATCGACGCCGCGGCGCAGGCGGCGAAGGCGCGCGGCCTGCAGGGCAAGTGGGTGCTGCCGCTCCAGAACACGACGCAGCAGCCCGATCTGGTCTCCCTGACCAACCGCGAGACGCGCCACGATCTGTTCGAGGCCTCGTGGACCCGGACCGAGCATGGCGGCGCGAACGACACCCGCGCGATCATCGCGCGGCTGGCGCACCTGCGGGCCGAGCAGGCGAAGCTGCTCGGCTACCCGAACTACGCCGCCTGGAAGCTGCAGAACCAGATGGCGAAGACGCCCGCGGCCGTCAACCGCTTCCTCGATCAGCTCGTGGGGCCGGCCACGGCGCGCGCGCGCAAGGAGGCGGGCGACCTGCAGCAGCTCATCGACGAGCAGCACGGCGGCTTCAAGCTCGAGCCGTGGGACTGGGAGTTCTACGCCGAGCAGATCCGCAAGGCGAAGTACAGCATCGACGAGAGCCAGATCAAGCCGTACTTCGAGTTGAACAAGGTGCTGACCGACGGCGTGTTCTACGCCGCGCACCAGCTGTACGGCCTGACGTTCAAGGAGCGGCACGACCTGCCGGTGTACGAGAAGACCGTGCGGGTGTTCGAGGTGTTCGACCGGACCGGCGCGCCGCTCGGGCTCTTCTACGCCGACTACTTCAAGCGCGACAACAAGTCGGGCGGGGCCTGGATGGACAACTTCGTCGTCCAGTCGAAGCTGCTCGGTGAGAAGCCGGTCATCTACAACGTCGCGAACTTCGCGCCGCCGGCGCCGGGCCAGCCCGAGCTGCTGACGTCGGACGACGTGGTGACGATGTTCCACGAGTTCGGGCACGCCCTGCACGGCTTCTTCGCCGACCAGGAGTACCCGAGCCTGTCGGGGACGAGCGTGGCGCGCGACTTCGTCGAGTTCCCGTCGCAGTTCAACGAGCACTGGGCGTTCGAGCCGTCGGTGCTGGCGCACTACGCGTTCAATTACAAGACCGGTGAGCCGATGCCGCAGGCGCTCGTCCAGAAGATCCTGGCGGCGAACGATTTCAACGCCGGGTACAACATGACCGAGCTGCTGTCGGCGGCCGAGCTGGACATGCAGTGGCACACGCTGGCGGCCTCGGCGCCGCTCGAGCACGTCGACGCGTTCGAGAAGGCCGCGCTGGCGAAGACGCACATGGATCTGTCGCAGGTGCCGCCGCGCTACCGCTCCAGCTACTTCCTGCACATCTGGGCGAACGGCTACGCCGCCGGCTACTACTCGTACCTCTGGACGCAGATGCTGGCCGACGATGCGTTCGCCTGGTTCAAGGCGCACGGCGGCCTGACGCGCGCGAACGGCGACCACTTCCGCCAGACCGTGCTGTCGCGCGGGAACACGATGGACCTGGGCCAGATGTACCGGAACCTGACCGGCCACGACCCGGAGATCGGGCCGATGCTGAAGTACCGCGGGCTGACCGTGCCCTAACTCGAGGGGACGGGGGCAGCCGCGTCCCGGGCGGCTGCCCCCCGGCTCCCTGCATCATCCGGATCGCCTGACACAGCGCGACCGGTTCGTCGGTTCCCACCCGCAGCCGGCGGCCGTCGACGAGCGTGAGCTCGACCGCCAGCCTGCCCGACACGTTGTAGAGCATGCCGCGCGGCGTCGAGTGGATGCCGAGACCGTACCACCAGCGGTTGGTCGCCGTCTCGCACGAGGCGATGTCGTCGAGCGGCAGGGAGCGGCGGAACCATCCCGGCCCGAACCAGAACGTGAAGCGCTCGTGGTCGACCCGCGTGGTGAGCGACCCGAAGACGTAGCCGGCCGCGAGCACGATGACGATGGCGGGCGTCACCAGGAGCCCGATGTGGTGGGTGAGGCCCAGCCAGATCGTGAAGACGGCGAACGTCATCATCAGGCTGACGATGAAGTATCCCGGCTGCGTGTGCTGATACATCGGCCTAGTCCTGCCGCCTGCTCCCCACCCACCGGATGCCGATCCCCTTCGCCGGCACGCAGGCGATCGGCGAGCTGCGCCGTGTGATGCTGGATGTGCCGGAGGCTGACGAACTGGTGCTCCAGCTTCGACACCTTGTACCAGGGGAATCCGCAATCGGGGCTCCGGAGATCCAGCGCATCGACGCAGTCGTCCACCATCGCGTCGCAGACGTTCCAGTATTCCAGCGCCTCGGCCCTGGTGTACGGCCTGGGGATCACCGGCAGGCTGCCCGGTTGGTGAACCTCGGGTTGATGGCCATGCCACGGACGGAAGGCCGCTTCGTTCGGCATCAGGTAGAAGTGCGCGAAGAACAGCGTGTGATACGCAACCTGCCAGAAGGCATTCGTCGGCCGCGTGTCGAACCAGAGATCGTCAGGACACTGCTCGATCGTCTCGCGCAGCATCGCGAGCGCGGCGTGGTACTGGCTCTTCAGCGTCGTGCGGAGCGTTTCACTGTCGATACCGGCGTCAGGCCGTGCAGTCTTGGAGGTCACGATGGATCCCTTCAGTGCTTCGGCACGCTGCTCGGCGTGGCGCTCGGCACCTGCGCGGGATTCGGCACCTTCATCCACTCCCCGATCCCGCTCGCGCTGGCCTGGAGCTGGTTCGTGCTGGGAACGGTGAAGGGCGCCGCCGCCGGCGTCTCCGTTCGAAGTCGTTGCCGGAGTGCTGGCCGCTCCGCTTCGACCGCCTCCGGTGGCCGCAGTGTAGCGCCCGGCGGCGGCCGTGCTCAATGGCTGTGCGGATCACGACGCGGGGCTGGAGGGGCCGGGCTGAAGCCCGGCGCTGCGAAGGCGTTCTCCTTTCCGCGTGGCCACTACGAGCGACCGCGCCGCCTGATTGCCACGGCGAGCGATACGGGCAGGTCCCGCAGGCACGGGCTCCCGAAGGCCGCCACGTGGGCGAGGCGCCCCCACGCCGTGCGGGGACGCAACCACGGCGCGGGCTCATCGAGGTCCGCGCCGTACGGCGCGGCCACGGCGCAGGTACGGCGACAGGCCTGCCGAGCGGCGCCTGGCAATCGCGGCCGACCACGGCTTCTGGGCCCCGAACGCGTGCACGAGCGGAGGGAGCCCGGTGGCCAGATGCCGCAGCCGGGCGCTCAGGGGGTACCCGTCGTACGGGCCCCAGCCGGCGTACAGGATGTCGCGCGGCGAGCGCAGCAGGCGCACCGGGACGGCCGCGAACCCGGTCGATCCAAGCAGGGCCGCCAGCCCGTCCTGGTCGCCCACATGGTGAAGGGGACGCTCGCCCGCCTTCAGCCGCTGCGCGTCCAGGTAATCAGAACGGGCGAGCAGCTCGCGCCACGCGTCCAGGAGCGCGCGGTGCGCGGGTGTGACCCGCACGACGCCGGAGTTGATGGCGCGCGGGAACGCGCGCCCCACGTCGAAGCCGAATGCCCGCGTCCTCGGGGCGCTGCCGTCCCCTCCCGAAGGCCATGGCAGTTCCTCGGCCACCACGCAGACGTCAGGCGCAAGACCGCGGCACGCGGGTCGGAAGTCACCGGCGAGCACGATGTCCGAATCGAGCCAGACCACCTCGTCATGCCCGGCCGCGAGCCGGTCCAGCAGCACGGCAGGCTTGACGTTCCATCCCGGTGGCCCATCCGGCCGGCTCGTATGGAGCCGGAGCCTGGGCTGGCGGCCGGCCCACTGTCGGAAGGCGTTGCCACAGGCAGGCGCGAAGGCATGCACGTCAACATCGGGACAGTGCCGCGCCAGGCTGAGCACGAGGATCTTCACGCCCACGAGCGCGTCCTCACGGTCCTCGTACGTGCAGACGATCATGCCGCCACGCGCCAGGCGGGCCGGCGTTGATCAGACAGAGGGGACTCCCGCGGCCGCGGCCGCGCGGTCGGCCTCATCGACGACCTCGCGGATGGTGTCCATGAGGCGCTCGACGGAGAACAGCGTCCGTCGCGGCGCGAGGCACGTGCGCAGGCGGGCCCGTTCGGCAGGGTTCGTGAGCACGTCCACGATATTGGCCACCGCCGCCTCGCTCGTCAAGTCTCGCAGGCGCGGCTCCGGCCCGACGATGTCCGTGCGTCGAGGAGCCAACGTCCTCGATACTTTCGCGAATCTCGCCCGTCGGATCAGTCGGCGGTGACGTCATTGTGACCCGCCGTGCGGGAGAATCAGCACCTTTCCATCCGGGTTCGATTCGAGCGCTGCGTACGCATCGGCGACGCAATCGAGCGTAAAGAGAGCCGCAACACTATTGATGGCCGGCCGCTGACTGGCGAGGTTCAACGCTTCAGAGACGAACCGGGCGACCTCGTCGCGGCCGACGAGGCCGGCTCGCGGTCCGTACTTCGTCACGAACACGGAGCCGGCATCCATCAAGTCGGCAAGGTCGATCGCCGGCAGCGCACCCGATAACTGTCCGTAATTGATCAGGCATCCACGCGGAGCCAGGAGCCGCAGGCTGGTGCGATACGTGGCGGCGCCAACCGGATCGAAGACGGCGGAGACGCCCCGACCGTCTGTCGCGCTCCGGACCGCTCGACCCACGTCCTCGGTCGACCGATCGATGACGAGCGCGGCTCCCGCGGCGCGCGCTCGCTCGACCCTTGCGCCACTCGCGATGCCAATGACCCTCACGCCACGCTCCGCCAGCGAAGCCACGAGCAGCAGGCCGACCGATCCGGCGGCGCCCCAGACAAGGGCGGTGGAACCTCGTTCCAGCGGCCAATGGCGCACGAGTCCCGCCGCGGTGACTCCGGCATGTGCCAGGCATGCGCCATTCTCGAAACTCAGACTGTCTGGGAGACGGGCCAACATCGCTGCGGGGGCGACGACGAACGTGGCACACGATCCGAACACCGCCGTCCAACAGACGCGCGTGCCAGCCGCGATGTCGACATCAGGTGCCGCGGCGACCACGACGCCTGCGCCCTCCATGCCAGCGGCGTACGGAAACGGGATCCTGATCGAGTACGTGTCCGTTCGAATCAGGCTCTCCACGTGATTCAATCCGACGGCTTCGACCCGGATGAGCACCTCGCCGGACTTCGGCGGTCCAAGACGCTCGACGTCGAGCTCGAGAACATCCGCCCCGCCAGGTCTTCGCGCATACGCGACACGTCGTTCAACGGAACCATCGGGCATGCGTTATGATGTAAGCAAATACTTGCATTTGTCAGCTTGCATTCATGGCCAGACAGAAGACGCCGCACCGTGCGAGGCTTTCTCCAAGGAAATCACCTCGACAGGGGCGCTCGCGAGCGACGGTTGAGGCGATCTTGCAGGCCGCGACTGACATTCTGGTCCGCCAGGGGGCCAGCCGTCTGACGACCAATCGGATCGCCGAGCGCGCCGGCGTCAACATCGCCTCGCTCTACCAGTACTTTCCGGGCAAGCACGCCATCATCGCGGAACTCCGGCGCCGGCATGGCGCGGAGCAACGTGCCGCGGTCCGACAGGCATTGATCGAGCGCCGCGGCGACGATCTGGAACCGACGCTGCACGCGCTGGTGGCGATGGGCGTCGCGGCACACGCGGTGAATCCGGAACTGCAGCGCGTCTTCACGCAGGAACTGCCCCAGCTTCGTTACGCGGACGTCTCGACGGCCGACGCGCCCCTCTTCAGCGAGTTTCGAGCGTTGCTCACCCGTTCGGCGACGGGGATTCGGGATCCTGATCTGGCCATGTGGATGGCGGCGACTGTCGCGGACGCCGTCATCCACCGCGCCGTCGTCGATCGCCCGGACGATCTCTCGAATGGATCGATCACGGACGAGCTGGTGACGTTGCTGGTGCGCTACTTGAAGGGATCCCCATGAGCGCGCCGTGCCACGGCAGATCAGAGTCTGACGGCCACTGGACGGCCCCGGGGCGCCGGGTCGGCGAAGGGCGATTATGTGGCCGAATGCTTCCTGTCGTCTGAATCAACGGCCCGTCAAGGATCAGATCACGGGGCGGGCCATTCTTCCCGGGCGCGCAGCGCGAGGCCGGTCGCGACCGACGTCAACTCCTCTCCTCCTGTCACCTTCTCCCCGCCGAATCGGTCGACGAAGATCTGCCGGACGGCGGGCACGAACGACGACCCGCCGGTCAGGAACACCCGGTCGATGTCGGCGAACGCCAGCCCGGACGCGCGCATCACGCGGTCGACGCAGGCCGCCATCGCCGCCAGTTCCTCGGCAATCCAGCCTTCGAAATCGGCGCGCCTGACGAGGCGTCGAATGGTCACCGGCCCCGACGCGAAGACGAATTCGGCCTCGAGCGCCGACGACAGCTCGAACTTCGTGCGCTGCACGGCCTGGTGCAGCTGGTAGCCGAGGCCGTTCCTGATCAGCTGCAGGAACGCCTCGATCCGCTCGGGCGTCGACGCCGTGCGCTGAATCCGCTGCAGCATCTCGATCGTCGACGGCGACTTCAGAAACGACAGGTAGTGCCACCGCTCGAGCCGCTCGTACGGCCAGCTCGGCACCGGGAGGAACTTCCGCGGCGGCGAGAGATACTCGCCGCCCATGCCGAGCCGCGGAGCGACCAGATGCCGGACGATGCGCCGGTCGAAGGCATCGCCCGCCAGCGGTACGCCGTCGGTGCCGAGGATGTCCGAGGCCCGCCGGCCCCGCCGGCGCACGTCGGGGCCCACGGCCACGATCGTGAAGTCGCTCGTGCCGCCGCCGAAATCCCCGATCAGGATCCGTTCGTCGCGCCTGAGACGCGCCTCGTAGGCGTACGCGGCGGCGACCGGCTCGTACTCGTACACGATCTCGTCGAAGCCGGCCAGCTGCATGGCCGCCCGCAGACGGTCGGCCGCGAACCGATCGAGGTCCGCGTCCGGCGGGTTGGAGAAATGCACGGGGCGCCCGAGCACGATCCGCCGCGGCGACGGCCACGACGAAAACCCGAGGTCGTCGTGCAGGTGCCGGCCGAGGAGCGCGATCAGCGTCTCGAGGGTGTAGTGCCTGGTCCCGATGCCGGTCCCCTCGAACGTCCGATCGGCGAGATAGGCCTTGAGCGACTGCAGGAACCGGCCCTTGGTCTCCGACTCGAGATACTGCTCGATCGCGGCGGCCCCGGCGACCGATGGCTTCCTGGGCTCGAAGTACAGCACGGAGGGAAACGTCGGTTGCCCCCCGATCGCGGTCGCGAACTGCACGAGCCGGGAGTCGCCTGCCGCGTCGGCGACCGCCACGGCGCTGTTCGTGGTGCCGAAATCGACGCCGACCCAGGCGGGAATCGTCTGCACGCGCTGCACAATCCCGCCAGCGTACCAAGGATCGCGGTCGCCGCGCCACGTCGGGACGCCCCCGAGGCGGCTGGCGGCCCACGTTCCTGCGTTCTTCGTTCTACGTTCCCAGAGCTCCCCGGGGGCGGGGGCGGAGGGGGTTGCCCCCGCCCCCGGGATCGCGACTGTCTGTCGGTAGCGCCGAGCTTCGGCTCGGCATCGGGACGCTCATCTCAATGCGAATGGTGCCCGTGCCCCGGGTGGAGCGGCGGGGCACTTGCCGGCGGCGTCCGGACGTGCGTGGCCTGCTCGTAGGCGTACGCGAGGCCGATCAGCCGCGGCTCGCTGAACGCCGGGCCGGAGAAGGCGACGCCGTACGGCGCCGGCTTCGCGTCGAAGCCGGCCGGGAACGGCGGATTCGGTGCGTTCGGCACGAAGCCGCCCGGCACGATCACGGTCGGATAGCCGGCCCGGGCCGCGATGTTCGCGCCCCGGTTGGCCGGGAACAGCACCGCGTCGTAATCGTCCGCGGTCCCGGGAATGCCGTCCGGGCCGTTGTAGATCTCGTCGAGCCCGCCGCGCGACAACGCGATGTCGGTCGCGCGATCGTTCTGGTACCGGATCGTGTCGGCGCTGCCGGGGCTGTCGTCGATCAGCACCGCCGCATCGGCGAGGGCCTGCCCGTACTTCAGCGCCACGCCGGCGTTCGCGTTGTTGTAGGCGACGATGTCGGCCAGCGAGTGCACCGGTGCGCTCGGCCGCGTGGCGAGGTAGGTGTTCGAGGTCGTGCTTGAATCCGTACAGCAGCACGGTCGAACAGTTGGTCTGCCCGTAGGCGGTGCAGATCGGGAACGCACTGAGCGCCGCCTGCGTGGAGATCTCGTGCGGGTCGTTGACGTACGCGCCCATGCTGCGCATCAGCGCGATCGCGTCGTTCATCACCTGCTGCTGCTCGGTCGACAGACCGTTCCAGTACGGATCGTGCGGCACGGCGATGCGCGCGCCGTTCAGCGCGTGCGGATCCAGGAACTGCGTGTAGTCGGAGAAACAGTTGCCCGGCGTCAGGCAGGCTGCCGTCGCCGGGTCGTGCGGATCGTAGCCGGCGATCGCGCCGAGCAGGATCGCCGCGTCGGTCACACTGCGCGCCAGCGGTCCGGCGGTGTCCTGATCCTCGGTGATCGGCACGATCCCGTCGCGGCTCACCAGGCCGAGCGTCGGCTTGATGCCGACCAGGTCGTTCTGGTTCGCCGGGCTCAGGATCGACCCGGACGTCTCGGTGCCGATGGCGACGGTCACCAGATTTGCGGCCACGGCGATGCCGGGACCCGAGCTCGAGCCGCCGGGTGAGAGCGCCGGCCGCCCGTCGTTGAAGGGCCGCCCCTGCGAGTCGAGGGCGGTGCGCGGATCGGGCCGCGGGTCGGTACGGGTTGAAGCCGTAGCCGCCGAGCGAGCTGTACCCGGCCGGCATGCCGATGGTGAGGAAATTGGCGAACTCGGTCAGGGTCGCCTTGCCGAGGATCACCGCGCCCGCCTGCCGCAGCTTCTTCGCGATGAACGCGTCGTCGGGCGGCCGCGAGCCGGCCAGCGCCACCGAGCCCGCCGTCGTCGGCATGTCGGCGGTGTCGACGTTGTCCTTCAGCAGCACGGGGACGCCGTAGAGCGGTCCCCGGTGCCCGTGATGCCCTTTCGCGCGCTGCACGTCGAGCCAGTGCGCCGTGGCGACGGCGTACGGGTTCACGTGGATGAACGCGTTCAGGTGCGGGACCGTTGAGGTCGTACGCGGCGATCCGGCTCAGGTAGCTCTCGGTCAGCTGCTTCGCGTCGAGCCGGTGCGTCGGCGAATGCGTGCTGGATCTCGGGAATGGTCGCCTCGACGACCTGGAACTGGTGCGGGGGACGGTATCCGGGTCCGTGCGCCGTCGACACGGGAACGGGACGGACGAGGAACAGCGACAACGCGGCGGCAACGGCGACGATCGGCCCGATCGACTGGCGTCTCATGCCTACCTCCTTGCTCATTCGGGGCTCTGCCCCGAACCCCGGCTCCCTTCGTTACGCTCGCGATCCGGCTCGCTCCACTCCGGTCGCGGGCCCGCGGTGCGGGCCGTTACGTGGAGTGCCCTGCCCCGAGCCTGGCGAAGGGCGGGCGCGTGGTGCGCGTCGCAGGCCGTTGCCCGGCCTGCGACGTGGCGATGACGCGAAGACGCGCGCGGATCGTTCTTGTGACGGGTGAACCCCGATGATCCGGTGGTCGCAGGCGGCAATCAAGCGGGCGCGGAGGCGATCCGTGCAAGTTACGGAACCGTCGGCCGCCGGCGAGGCGCGCGGTAGGCACCAGGACGACGGGCGCGACGGACTCGAGCGACCGCGACGATGCACGCTGGTGCGAAGGGTGGCGGGGCGGGGAGCGGCGAGAAAGCGTGAAGGAAGAAATTACCTGAAGGGCGTGGCGTCGATCAGGCGTTCGGCGGTTCCGGCTGGCGCGAACGCCGCGCGGGCAGCATGATGCGCGCCCAGCCGCCGGCGATGAGCGCGCTCACGTTGGTCATCACGGCGGGCCACTCCCATGCGTTCTGGTACGCGAGGTAGCGCGGCACCCACTCCGGATCGAACTTCTGCTTGTAGAAGCGCAGGCCCTGGAAGTTGTACCAGTTCTCGCCGTGCTGGAACAGCAGGCCGGCCAGCCGCTCGCGGGCGTGCGCGCCCTGCGCCTGGCCGACACTGGCGAGCGGCGCCATGCCGAGGTTGAACCGCTTGTAGCCCTCGGCCTTGCCGTGCAGGAACAGCGAGACGAACAGGAAGTCCATCATGTTCGACCCGCCGCCGCGATACCGCATCAGGTCGACCGACAGCTCTTCGCGGTGCGGGCCGGGCAGCAGGTTCGCGAAGGCGACGATGCGCGGCTCGCCGCCGTCCTCGGGCAGCTCCTCGACGAGCGCGCAGGGGAAGCGCCGGAGGTGCGGCCTCGTCGAAGAAGCCGATGGAGAACTGGCGTTCGCCGGTCCGCTTCGCCTCGAGCCAGGCCTGCGAGACGACGGCCAGTTCTGGCAGCACGGGCGGGATGTCGGACGGCTCCAGGATGCGGAAGCGCAGCCGATCGCGCTCGGCCCGGCGGAGGATCTGGCGGTACATCTTGCCGGCCGAGCCGTCGAGCGTGACGCGGTCGAGGTGGACGTGCGCCTCCTCGCCGAGCTTGAAGAAGATGTAGCCGCGGTCGTGCAGCGGCGGAATCCACTCGAGCGAGATCTGATAGAAGACCGGCGTGCGATCGAGCTCGCCGGCGAACGAGAAGAGGGCGTTCAGGAAATCGCTCCGCTCGCCGGAGGTGCGCACGGCGGGATCGGCGAACACCGCGAGGTACGGCCCGGCCGTCCGGTACAGGCAGACGCCGCGCTCATCGTCGAAGAACGCTGCCTTGTCGCCGTTGGCCACCATCAGGAACGACGTGTCGTGGCCGATGCGCGCGTGCAAGCGCGAGCGCCCGATCGACGTCCGGCTCGTTGAGCCGCGTGAAGCGCACCGGGACGCGCATCAGCACGTACAGGCCGCCGATGGCGACGACCAGCGCCATCGTGCCGGCGGACCGGAGGTAGCGGGCGCGCTCGAACTGGTAGCCGAACTCCGTCAGCCGCGACAGCGCGCCCGGGGTCAGGCGGAACGAAAAGGCGCCGAATACCAGGAACACGACCAGCGCGAACGCCGCCATGGCCAGGTCGCGCGGCTCGAGCCAGCTGCCGCGGCTCTCGCGATCGAACAGCGGCGACTGCGACCAGGCGGCGAGCGCGACGCCGCCGATGAGCGCCGCTTCCTCCCAGTCGAGCCCCTTCAGGATCGCGGAGACGGCCGCGAGCCCCAGGATGGTGATGGTCGCGACCAGTGCCGTGCGATAGCCGCGGTTGAGCCCGCGCGCCAGCACGAGCAGCAGCAGGCCGGTGAGCGCGGCGGTGATCGTGCTCGCCTCGACGAGCGGCAGCGGAATCGCCTGCCGTGCCAGCAGCAGCCGGGCGTGCAGCGCCGGTGAGGCCGTGCTCAGCAGCATCAGCACGCCGCCGGCGCCGACCAGGCCGGCCACGATCCGCCGCGCCAGCTCGATGCGGCGCGACGCGCGTCGCGTCGCCCACGACAGCAGCAGCAGCGACGCCGCGGCCCAGGGAATGACGTAATAGATGGCGCGGTACGCCACGAGGCCCGCGGTCGCCACGCTGACCGGCAGGGGCAGGTGGGCGATCCAGAAGGCGTCGGCGCTGCCGAAGCCGCCCGGCACGAGGCTGGCCAGTCCGATCACCTGCCCGAGGAAGAACGAGCGGATGGTGTCGACGACGGGCACCAGATGGCCGGTCGCCCGCAGGCAGGCGACATAGGCCAGTCCCGCGAGCAGCCAGTCGAGCCAGCCGATCGCGCCCAGCGCCAGCGCCCCGCGCCAGCCGGTCTTGATGCCGCCGTAGCGCTCGATCCGCTCGACGATGCGGCGGCCGACGTAGATGCCGGCGAATGCCAGCACGAAGGCGAGGACGGCGGTGAGGGCGGTGCCCACCTCGTGCAGCCCGGTGGGCACGAGAAGGGCGGCGGCCGTCCAGCCGACCAGTCCCGACACGAAGGCGATGGTGATCGACAGGACGCCGGTCTCGAGGTCGGCCAGCCGGTCGATGGCGGGGCGGTACAGCCAGAAGCGGATGGCGGGACCGGCGAATGGCCCGAGCGTGAGGAAGTTGCTCCAGGCGAACGCCACGGCGCCGTAGCGCCAGCGTTCGAGGGCGCTCGACCGCGTGCTCTCGAACGCGCTGACGTCGTACAGCCCCATGACGGCCGACGTTCAGGGCGGTGACGGCGGCGGCGACGGCCAGCCAGGCGCCGTTCATGCCGTGCAGCGCGACCCGGACGTCGCGCCAGTGGACCTGGTGGAGCGTCTCCCACGTGAGCGGCGATCACCAGGCCGACGACGACGATGGGAATGACGCGGCCGGCATGGCCAATCAGCCAGACTCCGAGCGTCTTGGCGCGCGAGCCCCGGCTGCGCGGACGCGTGTCGGCGTGATCGGTCATTGCGGAGAGAGACGGGCGGCCCCGCCGGTCCGTTCCCGCATGAACTGCAGGATCGTCTGCGTCAGCCCGTCGTAGTCGTCACCGAAGTGATGGCCGCCCGGCAGGTGGACGACGCGCACGCCGGGGGCACGTTCGATCGCCGTGCAGCCGCTGTCGTCTTCCTGCTCGCCGGCGAGGCAGAGCGCCGGCACGCCGCCCTCACGGACCGCGGAGGCGACCATCGTCTCCGGATCGGTCTTCGGTTCGCGCACCCAGTCGAGCGGATTGATCTCGTAGCTGGCGCTCAGGCCCGGCGCGAGCAGCACGAGTCCGGCCAGCCGCCGGCGTTCGTCCGCGCTCCAGCGGCGCAGGCTCACCGGCACCACCTCGGCGCCGAACGAATAGCCACCGGCGAAGATCGGCTTGCCCTCCGACCCGAGCACGTCGACGAGACGATTCAGCAGGTCGGCCACCTGCGCGGGTGTCTTCTTCTCCCAGAAGTAGCGGAGTGAGCTCAGGCCGACCACGCCGACGTCGTGCGTCGCGAGCCGGCTGGACACGTTGTCGTCGATCGACGCCCAGCCGCCGTCGCCCGAGACGAAGATCATGAACGCCTGCGGCTCCGCCGGCATGCGGTACTCGAAGCCGAGGCCGAAGGCGTTCAGTGAGGCCTCGAGGGCGCCGACGGCCGGCGCCGGCGGGCTGGCGGGCTCGGGCTTGCGCTCGGCCTCGGCCCACAGCGTGTCGACCGTCCGATCGAGCGGCTCGGCCCAGCGGTCCTCGCGCGCGAAGCCGTGACCCGTGCCGGCGATGGTCACGAGGTGCGCGCGCGGCATGCCCGCGACGAAGCGGGCGACAACGGCCGGCGGCGTCACCTGGTCCTGCGCGCCCTGCAGGATGTACCAGTCCTTTGGCAGCGCATGCGCCGGGGGCAGGCTGTTCTCACGACGCTGCGCATTGTACCGCGGCACCCACGGCCCTCGATGGCAGACGCCGCGCGCCACCGACAGCGTCGGCGAGAACCCGAGGCTGATCGCGCCGGCGAACGTCGTTTCGGGCGCCGGCGCGAGCGCGGCGTAGACGGCCGAGGCGCCCGACGAATAGCCGAGCAGGAGCGGCGGCGTGTATTCCGGCAGACCCAGCAGCCGCTGAGCCTGGTGCGACAGCAGCTCGAGATCGGCGGCGACGTACCAGCAGCTCTTCCGGCGCGCGGCCGCGCGGGCCAGCGCCGGATACGACACGCCGATGACGATCGCGTGGGGCGCGAGGTGCTCGGCGATGCGGGCGACCCGCGGCTCCCAGCCGCCGTCGCCGCTGACGAACAGCACGACGTGCGACGTCGGCTCGCGCGGCACGTAGACGGATGACGGACCGACCAGCGGCAGCCGGAGCTGCTTCATCGTCCACGGCCGCGCGGGGCGCGGTGCGGGGGCTGCGGACAGCGCGCCGCCGGCGGCGGCGAGAAGGACCGCGAAGGCGATCCGGCGGCCGATCGCGAATGTTGACGTGGTGCGGGTCATGGTCTTCAGCGTCTTCACGGTCTTCGAGAGAGCCTGCCCGGCCGGTACGTCTCAGACCCGCACGAAGTGGCGCGCCTCGGCGTCATAGTCGAACAGCTCGGCGTAGCGACCCCACTCCACGGCGGTGTCGAGCTGGTGCTCGGCCGACTTCCGCGAGTACTTGCGGGGAACGGCCGCCAGAATCGTCTCGCGCGGCACCTGGCCGGTGTCGCTGGCGTCGAGCGCCCGGATGATCGTCTGCAGGAGCGGGACCCGTCCGGCGGCGCGCCGGAAGATCGCCTTCCGCTCCTTCTCCTCGACCTCGGCGATCCGGATGCCATCCCCGGTGAGGTCGTACTCGCCGTCTTCCACCGTGGCGAGCCCGAGCAGTTCGGCCGCGTCGACCAGGGGCACCAGGTCGTCCAGCTCGAGGTGCAGGGCCTGTGCCAGCCGCGCCACGTCGTCGGAGCCCGGGGTCTCCCGCATGGTCTCGATGAGTCCCATCAGGCGGCCAATCGTCGCGGGCGGCAACGGCTTGCTACTGGGGTCCATGAGTGCTCCTACACCATCACAGCATACAGTTCGTCGACGATTTCCCGGACCTCGGGCGCTGCCGGCCGCCTCGGGCGGGCGGCCGCGACGACGAACTCGGCGGCCACCGAGCCGGGATCGGCGCGCATGGCGACGACCCGATCGGCCATGTAGACCGCTTCCTCGATGGAATGGGTGACCAGCAGGATCGTCTTCGTCGGGATGTCGGGCGACCGCCAGAGATCGAGCACCTGATCGCGGAGCGTCTTGGCCGTGAGGACGTCGAGGGCCGAGAACGGCTCGTCCATCAGCAGGATGCGAGGCTCCTGGCACAGCGCGCGGGCGAGACCGACGCGCTGCTTCATGCCGCCCGACAGCTCCTTCGGGAACGCGCGGCCGTGCCCCTTCAGGCCGACGAGATCGAGATAGTGCTCGGCGCGGCGCAGGCGGTCGGGCAGGGGCACGTCGCGCGCCTCGAGCGGCAGGGCGACGTTCTCGGCCGCCCGCAGCCAGGGCAGCAGCGCGAAGCTCTGGAACACCATCGCGGTCGCCGGGTTCAGCCCGTCGACCGGCCGGCCCTCGCACAGCACCTGCCCGGACGAGGGGGCGATCAGGCCGGCGATGATCCGGAGCAGCGTCGACTTGCCGCAGCCCGACGGTCCGATGAGCGCCACGAACTCGCGCTCCCGGATCTGCAGGTTCACGTCCTGGAGCACGGTGGCGGTGTCGTACCGCTTCGTGACGCCGCGGACCTCGACGAGCGGCGGCCCGCCGGCGGGCGGGACGTCAGGTACTCAAGACGGAACCTCACCGCGGCGACTTCGTACAGCCGACGCCAGACGAGACGATTGAACGCGGTGACCACCACTACCATGCTCAGGATCGAGAGGACGATCATCTGCAGGTTGCCGTCGACGTAGGTGAAGCGATCGAGCAGCGATCCGATGCCCGGCGTCGAGTAGACGTGGCCGTTCGCGCTCACCCATTCCGCGATGATGAGCGCGTTCCAGCCGCCGCCCCACGCGGTGATGCTGCCGGTGATGAGGCTCGGCATCGCGACCGGCAGGAAGAAGCGCCGGAGGTACAGCCAGCCGCCGACGTTCGAGGCGGCCGCCAGCTCGCGGAGATCCTCCGGCATCGCCTGCGCTCCGGCGACCAGGTTCATGAGGAGGTACCACTGCATGCCGGTGAGGATCAGCACGACCGCCGCGACGTTCATCCCGAGGTGCAGCCAGAGGATGGCCGCGACGACCAGCGGGAAGAAGGCCGTGGCCGGCATGCTGGCCGCCACCTCCACGACCGGCAGGACGCGGGCCGCGCGCCGCGGCGAGCGGCTCAGCCAGTAGGCGAGCGGAATCGTCCAGGCCAGGCTGATCGCGTAGGCGGCGGCGAGGCGCAGGAAGCTGTAGAGCAGCGCGCGCGGGATTTCGGCGGCTTCGGGCGGCAGCGGACGGATGAGCGTCATCGCCGTCCGCACGCCGCCGTACCCGACGCCGACGGTCGCGGCCAGCGCCAGCGCGCCGAGCACGAATCGCGTCGCCGGCAGCGTGAAGATGAACGAGAAGGCCGCCGCCACGACACCGGCGACGCGGGCCGTCCGGTTGGCCGTGCGGTGCCAGGCGCGGCGGAGCAGCGGGGCGTGGCCGATGAGCGAGACCGCCGCCGGCGTCGAGACCGCCTCGGTGCGCGTCGCGAACTCGTAGCGGAACCGCCGGCCCCAGAACTCGAGCGGACTCCAGACGAAGACGTGCAGCAGCACGATCACCGCGGCCAGCGTGCCGATGCCCGCCGCCGCCAGCCCCCAGTCGCCCCGTTCGATGGCCGTGCCGATGTAGCTGCCGAGGCCGGGCAGCGTGTAGCTCTGCGGACCCACGGTGATGACTTCGCTCGCAATCAGGAAGTACCAGCCCGCGGCCCACGACATCATGCTGTTGTAGATGAGGCGTGGCACGCAGGCCGGCAGCAGCAGCCGGCGCCAGCGCACCAGGCCCGATGCACCGCTGGCGCGCACCGCGGTCGTCAGATCCTCGGGAATCGTCGTCAGCGACTCGTAGACGCTGAAGGCCAGGTTCCAGGCCTGGCTGGTGAAGATCAGGAAGACCGCCGCCGCTTCCACGCCCAGTATCGATCCGTGGAACAGCCGGATGAACAGGAAGACGGCCGCGGGGAAGAAGCCGAGGATCGGCACCGACTGCAGGATGTCGAGGCACGGCATGATGAAGCGTCGTGCCCGTGTCGACGTGGCCGCCCAGGTACCCGACGACGAGCGAGAAGCCGAGCGACAGGGCGTACGCCGCCAGCATCCGCGCGAACGATCGGATGGCGTACCACGGCAGCCGCGACGGCGCCAGCGTGAAGACCGACTGCTCGCGGGGCAGAATGGCGGGCCGGTCGAGGAACAGCACGAGTACGAGGAGCGCGAGAAGGAGGATCGCGGCCAGGTCGAGCGGGCTGGCGCGACGGGCCTGGGTCGGGGACCAGAAGGTCATGCCGTATGGCGGAAGTGCGGAGCGATGGTGGCCGGCCGCAACCCGGCCGCACTCCTTCTGTACTTCAAGCGGGGCCGCCCGGTCCACCGGGAGCCACGGCTGAGCCGGCCAGCCGGCCGGACCCGTGCAGAATTTCGGCGTCGGAAACCGTCATTTGACTAGAATCTTGCCATGTCACGAGCTCCCCGTACCGCCCTGATCTACGTCGTCGTCCTGGTCGCCCTCGGCGTCCTGGTCGGCCAGGCCTACCATCCCGGCGCCACGACCCGCGCGCTGCCCGGTCCCGACAACGGCGCCACGCTGCTGCCGAACGGCTGGCGGATCGCGCCGGCCGGCGATCAGGTGACGCTCGGCAACATGCCGTTGAAGATGATGGCGTCGCCCAACGGCCGCTATCTGGTCGTCAGCATGAGCGGCTTCCTGCAGCCGGGCCTCGTGGTCGTCGATACGAAGCTGAAGGACGTCGAGGAGCGGCGGCCGCAGGAGAACGCCTGGCTGGGCCTCGCGTGGAACCCGGACGGCTATCACATCTATGCGTCGGCGGCGAATGCGAACACCGTGAAGGAGTTCGGCTTCGCGGCCGGCATGGTGACGCGCGGGCGCGAGTTCCATCTGCCGCCCGCCGAGGGCGACACCTTCGTCGGCGGCCTGGCCGTCTCGCCCGACGGGCAGTCGCTGTACGCGGTGCGGGTGTTCGCGAAGTCGCTGAGCCGGATCGACCTGAAGACCGGCGAGGTGACGAAGACCATCGACTTCCCGGTCGAGCCGTACACCTGCCTGATGTCGCCCGACGGCAAGACCGTGTTCGTGTCGCTGTGGGGCGGCGCGAAGGTGCTGATGTTCGACGCCGACACGCTGGAGCAGACCGGCGAGGTGGCCGTGGGCGAGCATCCGAATTCCATGGCGGTGTCGGCCGACGGGACGCGGCTGTTCGTCGCCTGCGCGAACACCAACGCGGTCTACGCCATCGACGTCGCCGCGCGGAAGCCGACCGAGCAGATCGCCGTGTCGCTCTACCCGGACGCGCCGAACGGCTCGACGCCGAACGGGGTGGCGCTCTCGCCCGACGGGAAGACGCTCCTCGTCGCCAACGCCGACAACAACGACGTGGCGGTGGTGGACGTGTCGACCCCGGGGTCGAGCAAGGTGACGCGGGTTCATTCCGACCGGCTGGTATCCGACCGACGTCCTGTACAGCCGCGACGGCAGGCACCTCTACGTGCTCACCGGGAAGGGGCTCAGCAGCCGCGCGAATCCGGGCGGGCCGAGGCCCGAGCGGCGGCATCCCGACGGTCAGTACACCGCCAACATGCTGCAGGGGACCGTCGCCCTGCTCGCGACGCCCGATGCGGAGCAGCTGGCGAAGTACACGAAGACCGTGTACGCCTTGACGCCGTATCGCGACGCGACGCGGCTGACGCCGGCCGACGCGCCGGCCGGCTCGCCGATTCCAGCGAAGGTCGGAGAGGCGTCGCCGATCAAGCACGTCTTCTACATCATCCGCGAGAACCGGAGCTACGACCAGGTGCTCGGCGACGTGAAGAACGGCAACGGCGATCCGTCGCTGACGCTGTTCGGCCAGAAGGTGACGCCGAACGCCCACGCGCTCGTCCACCAGTTCGTGCTGCTGGACAACTTCTACGTGAACGCCGAGGTCAGCTACGACGGCCACGAGTTCTCCACCGCCGCCTACGCGAGCGACGCCGTGGAGAAGCTGTACCAGACCAATTACGCGGGCCGCGGCAGCCCGTACCTGGCCGAAGGCGTGGGGCCGAACCGGAACAAGTACGGCGACCTCGCCTCGCCGGCCGAGGGGTACATCTGGGATTTCTGCAAGCGGGCCGGCGTGAGCGTGCGCGACTACGGCGAGTTCGTCCACGAGATGCGCGGGCCGCAGGGCGCCCCGGAGGGGCCGCGCGGCGACGCGGGCGCCGAGGCGGCGAGCGTGCCCGGTCTCGAAGGGCTGATCGATCCGGAGTACCCCCAGTTCAACCTGAAGATCACCGATCAGCATCGCGTCGACGTCTGGCAGAAGGACTTCGCCGCCTACGTGCAGAACGGTAACCTGCCGCAGCTGTCGATCATCCGCCTGCCGAACGACCATACGGCCTACACGACGCCCGGCCTGCCGATTCCGCGCGCGATGGTCGCGGACAACGACCTCGCGCTGGGCCGGATCGTCGAGACGATCTCGCACAGCCCCTACTGGAAGGACTCGGCGATCTTCATCGTCGAAGACGACGCGCAGAACGGCCCCGACCACGTGGATGCCCACCGGTCGGTGGCCTTGATGATCAGTCCGTACGTCCGTCACGGCGCGGTCGATCACACGATGTACACCACGTCTGGCATCCTGCGGACGATGGAGCTGATTCTCGGCGTGCCGCCGATGAGCCAGTACGACGCAGCGGCGACGCCCGCCTACAACGCCTTCCAGGCGAAGCCCGACCTGACGCCGTTCGTGCACCTGGCGAATCAGGTGCCGCTCGACGAACTGAACTCGCGCATGGCCTACGGCGCGGCCGTCTCGAAGCGGATGAATCTGGCGGAAGCCGATCGGGTGCCCGACCTGCTGGGAGACGAGATCCTCTGGAAGGCGATCAAGGGGGCGGATTCCGTGATGCCGCCGCCGCGGCATGCGGCGTTCGTGCATACGGTGAAGAACACGGCGCTGCCGGATGACGACGGGGACGGGGATCAGCGTTAGCGCGCCTGCGGCCATGCGAGCCCGAGGACATGTACATCCGAGGGCGAGCATCGGCGTCAGTTCGCGGCGGGGGTGGGGCCCCGCCGCCATTGAATAACGCTGATCCAGTCCGTGACTATGCTCTTCGCCTCGTACCGCATCGCCACCGCTCCCGAGCTGGAACTCGTGCCGGCCGACGAGCTTCAGGTCGACGTACTTCGACAGTCCGGCGAACGACGTCGGCCCAAAGCACGCGAGTCGGTCCGTCAGTTGGTGCCCGCCGGCGGCGTCGACGCCTGTTAGACAGCGCCCGCCCGCCAGCGGTATCGTAGGAGCGGAGATCGCCCCATGCACAACGAGTTCACGGCCGTCTTCGAACGGGACGGCGAATGGTACATCGCGTACTGTCCCGAGATTCCGGGGGCCAACGGCCAGGGCCTCACCAAAGACGAGGCCCGTCGCAGCCTGGCTGACGCCATTGCGTTGATCCTCGATGACCGGCGTCAGGAAGGCCTGCGCGGTGTGCCCCCGGACGCGGAACGCGACACCGTGATCCTCCCGTGAAGCGAAGCAGCCTGCTGCAGCACCTCCGTAGGCATGGCTGTCAACTGAAACGCGAAGGCGCCGCGCATTCGCTCTGGACGAACCCCAACACCGGCGCCGTGGAAGCAATCCCCCGCCACACCGAAATCAGCAACGTCCTCGCCCGCAAGATCTGTCGTGGGCTTTCGGTGCCTGAAATCGGCCAGTCGTAATCCTCCCGCCTGACGGATCGCGTTCATTGACCCCGGCGAGCCGCGCTCTCTCAGTGCGCCATCGCCGCGTAGATCTGCTTCAGTACTTCCGCGTGCGTCATGCCGCCGTTCCAGCCGTGCGGCTTCTCGGGACGGCCGAACTCGAACGTTCCTTCGTAATGGGGATGCTCCGTCGTCTTCAGGAAGTCCTGCAGCCCGTACACGCCCAGGTTGAGGTAGTAGCTATCCATGTCGCCGACGTAGACGTGGATCTTGTTCACCAGCTTCGGACCCACGGTCGCCCAGTTCTGTTTCAGGTAGGCGGTGATGTCGTAGCCGTGGTCGCGGGCGTAGTCGACAGCGGTGCGGTCGACCGCGCCGGTCTGCGGATTCCACAGGCCCACCGGGTAGCCATCCGGGCCGACGGGCCCGAAGACGGCGAAGAAGGCGTCGAGCTGCTGATCCGAGCGCCCGTGGCTGCCGAGCACGGCTTCGGCGCGGGTCATCTCCTGGTACGTGGTGAGCGGCTGGCCGTCGGGCTGGCGGGCCATGTAGCGCGGCACCTTGTGCCATTCCGTCGAGACCGGCGCCCAGAAGGCATTGGCATCGTCGTAGAGATTCGACGCTCTGGAAGTGATGGAAATCGAGCGGATCGGGGTAGAAGGTCCAGGTGCCGCCGAAGACGTCGGGGTGCTTCACCTCGAGCGCGATCGATTCCCAGCCGCCGGTGGAGCCGCCGGTGAGCATGCGGTCGGCGGGCTTGCGGATGATGCGGAAGTGGGTCTCGACGTAGGGAATCAGCTCCTGGAGGATCGCGTCGCCGTAGGGGCCGTCGTTGGCGGAGTTCACGGCGTACGAGTCGTCGTAGTAGGGCGTGGGGTGCTGGAACGTGACGACGATCATCTTCGGGAACTTCGGCGACGACCACTCCTGGTAGAACTCGTAGCCGGTCTCCGTGCCGTCCACTTCCCGCCGGTGCTGCTCGCGGTCGGTCGGCTTGCTTGCGACCGTCGTGAAGCCGTAGGGCGCCCTGAGGCTGAAGTGTCCCTGCAGGTAGACCACCGGGTAGCTGGTGTGAGGATGCTGGTCGTAGCCCTGCGGCAGCAGGACCGTCGCGCCGAGGTACATCGGGTGTCCCCAGAACTTCGTCAGCATGGGGCTCTGCATCTTGACGCGCTTCACCCACTGCGTGTCGGCCGGCACCTTCACCGGCGGCAGCACCGTGGCGGTGGAGAGCGCGACGTTGAATCCCTGGCCGGGGTCGAGGTGCACCTTCTGGACGGCGCTCACCAGGTTGCCGGGCGAGACGTTGAATTGCTGGCCCTCCCACTGGTCCATGTGGGCCCAGATCACGTGACCGTCGGCGCGGGGGAAGCGGGTGTAGACGTCCATCAACGCCTGGACGTAGTAGTCGCCCGCGGGGAGATCGCGCAGCGAGGCGAGCGGGGCGCCGGCGGACGTGGCGTCAATGACGGCCGGCTTCCCGGGCGCGAGCTGGCTGACGTCGACCGCGAAGAACGGGAGGTTGCCGCCGTAGCCGAGCGACTGCAGTCGCGGCTCGGGCTTGGGCTTCGTGGTGATGAAGATGAAGGCGCGGCCGGTAATCGGGCCGTCGTGGGCGGCAGCCGGGAAACGACACCGTGAACTGCGCCGTGTGCGCCGGGGCGTGCGTCGTCGAACAGCTCACGGCAGCCAGCAGGCCGAAGCTCAGCAGCAACAACCATCCGCGGGAACGCATATGGGGTCCTCCAATCGCGTGCGAGTCTACCTGAAACGGGGCGGAGCTCGCTCCAGACTGTTCCCACGCCTTGAAAGAAGCCCAGCCCGACTTACTCCTTCATCGCAAGGCCGGCGAGCACCCGCCGCATCGCCGCGATCTCTGCCTTCCACCGCTCTCGATACGCCATTTCCATGGCAAGCACGACCTTCCACAATCAGCAACCACCGACGGCTGCAGGCGCGCGTTGGGCTGCCTGCCGTCAGCAGCCGGCTTCGCGGAACTCTGTCGCGAACTTCACCAGGCCACTGACGTCGTTCAACGCGCCCTTTCTCAGCTCCAGTACCATGAACGCATCGCCGGCCTGGTATTCATTCTCCAGGCCGAACTGCCTGGCCTGTGTGAAACCGAAGCGTGGGTAGTAGTCGACATGGCCCAGGACGACCGCAAGGTCGCAGCCAGCCGCTCGACACGCTGCGAGCCCGTGGTGCACGAGTTGCGAGCCAATGCCCCTGTTCTGAAGCTCTGGCAGCACGCTCATGGGTGCCAGCCCGACACCGCGGACGCCGAAAGGCGCACGTTCGAGAGTGACGGGCGAAAACAGGATATGTCCGACGACACGATCGTTCTCCTGCGCCACGAGTGACACCGTTGCCTTGCCGGCCTTCCGAAGGGCGTCGACCAGTCCCGCTTCGGCCACGCCTCCGAAGGCCCGTTCGTTGACGCCACGAATGGCGGCGACGTCGTCAGGACGTTCCGGCCGGACCGTCGTCATCCCCCGCAACTCCCGTCGGCCCGACGGCCGGCCCTCACCCGCGGCCGCCCTTTGTTGGCGCGGTCGACCCGTCCAGTGTCTTGTTCGGCAGCTCGCTTGCTTGGAACAATTCTCGCGGATAGCCTCCACGTAACGCCCTCGCCACAATTCGCTCGATGAAGTGGGACTTCGCGCGCGCGTACGCTTCACGAGATTCGCGATCGGTCGCCGCGAGTCGGCTGGCCAGGCTCTGTTTGAGGTGTTCGTATTCGCGAGCTGTGGCGGCGTGGTCGCGAAGATAGTCGCGAAAGGCCAACGTCCGCCGCTCTTCAGCCCCGCCGTGTGCGACGACGTGGACATGGTGGCTGTGAGGCCAATGGGCCGGCCGATGGAAGAATGGGCAGAACGAGTCGTCGGGATCAGGCACGTGGACGTATCCGATGTTCTGAAGCCGGTCTCGGTACGCCGCAATGGGCTGAAGTGCGGCGACTGACACTTGGATATCGAGAATGGGCTTCGCGCTGAGCCCGGGAACGGCTGTGGAGCCGTTGTGGTCGATGCGCACGGCCAGAGTTCCGAGCACCGTACGAAGGCGGACCGCCTCCGATTCGAAAGCCGCCGGCCAGGCCGGATCGTAGGGCACGACTTCAAGTGGCTTGTCTGTCATGCGTGGCTATCTTGTCGTCTGCTCACGAGGCGGCACACTGAGATGCCTGGCCAGGTATGAGCCGCGGCGCGTCTCTTTCGCCGTCAGCTCCATGCCCTGTTGGGAAACCATTCGGCTGTTGGCAGAGTAAGGCCGACCGATGGCGGCGTAAGCCCGAAGATGATCACCACCAAAGCACTGTTCCTGGCCTGAGTCATGTCCAGATTTGGCCGGGACCTATCTTGGGCCCAAGGCTGTAGGATGCTTTGGTTGATAAAGACCGACCTCGCCTCCGCCGGGAAGTCGAATCTTCGTGATGGAGCCCCATCGCGCTTCCTGAATCTGAGAGCACTCGACGCTCTTCTTCGCGAGAGAATCCATCTCGGCCTTCAGATCGTCGCACATGAAATAGAGTTCGTGGACGCCATTCTCATCGGACGGGTGAAATGCAGCTTCTGCTGGCGGCAAGGCGAAGATCAGCCAGCCATGACCTGCATCCACGGATTGGAATCCGAGGACATCGCGAAGAAATGCCCGGTCCATTTCGGCGTTCTTGGTGTAGATAACCACGTGCGCACCAGAAATCACCTGCTCCTCCTGAGAGTGCACCCGGAATTCCCGGAAGGCTGCCCAACTATTCTTGACGTAGACCGCTGAGCCCGCTCTGATGTCCGACTGCCGCCGCGGCTCGAGCGTGCGCCGGGGCGTGCCTCGTCGTGCAGCCCAGCGTGGTGAGCAGGCCGCAGCTCAGCAGCAACAACCATCCGCGGGAACGCATAGGGTTCTCCAATCGCGTGCGAGTCGACCTGAAACGGGGCGGGGCCTGGCCCCATACCGCAATGGATGTTGATGCCGTCTGCTTCGCAACGAGCCTGCTCATTGGCCCTGAGGCGGCTGCCACAGCTCGACCTTGTTTCCCTCGGGATCGATGACCCAGGCAAACGTCCCGTACTCGGAGTCGTCAATCTTCTCGAGCACGTTGCAACCTTCTTCCTTCAGGGCCGTGACCAGGGCATGGAGGTCTTCCACGCGGTAATTGACCATGAAGGGAGCGGAGCTCGGAGCGAAGTGATCGCTCTCCTGCGGATCGATGCACCAGGCAGTGGTGCCGGCAACCGGCTTGCCCTCGGCGTCGGTCCAATCGAAGGCCGCTCCGCCCCAGACCTGGACGTCGATTCCCAGGTGCCGCTTGTACCAGGCCTGCAGGGATGGAGCGTCCTTGGCCTTGAAGAAGATGCCGCCGATGCCAGTGACTCGCTTCATGTGACCTCCGATGCGCAGTGGTGGTGGGAGGAGCATTTCTTCCGCAGCCTGACGTCCGGCATCAGCGGTGGCGTAGCCGTCCGCTCGCACGAGTAGTCAGACCTCTGACGTCGCCGTGCGCCAATACCGCTCGACCACGCAGCAGCGAAACACCGCAGGCAAAACCCCAGACGGCGAAGCAGAGAATCTGTACGATGGCGAGCACGCCTGTCTGGTAGACCGTCAAGGTCAGCAGGCCTGCCACGCCTCCGATCATGCCCACGACCGCGACCCAGTTGGGTAGAACTCCACTGCGCCAGGCGAGCCATCCGAACAGAAATTGACCGAGCCCCCATGCCATGAGCCCCGGGTCCGTGAGGTAGAAGCCGAGGCTCGACCAGATGGCCACCTGGTAGGTGGCGTCCTCGGCGTGAGGTGGTGCTCCCGCCGCCACGATGGAAAGCACGGCGCCGATGTGCATGAAGATCCCGAAGCCGAGCAGGAGCACGCCGATGGCAGCCAGGAGCTGGGCAGCCGACGCCAGCGTGCCGCTCCTGGCTCGGAGCAGCGTTGCCACGGTGACCACCAGGGGAATGGAGAACACCGACCAGGCCAGAACAAGGCTGGCGAACAAAGCGTAAGCGCCCTGGTGGCTCGAGGCGAACACGAGCTGTTGTGCCGGCGTGCCCGGTGGAGGCTGAAGGCTTGCCAGCAAGAGCAGAACAGAAAGGATGCCTGAAAGGAACGCGAGGACCACGAGAGGGCGTTTTCGGTCAACTCCGACAGCTGCTTCGCTCTTCAAGCTTCACCCCATTCAGGTGGGACACACGATCGTTGCGGCCGAATCCTCAGGTCCATTCTGCGATGGCGATAGTACCCGGAACGGAGAGGTGCCTGCGGCTGAGGCCTGACGCGACCAATGAGCAGCACGCCGTGAACCGTCAGCGACGCGTCGGCTCCATTCGCTTGTCAGCCCGCTCGTCCGATGCTGGCTCCGCCCAGGTTCGCGCTCGAGCGGCCAATTCGTCACGAACCTGCGACCAGTCGTGCAGCGTTGCGGGGTCGAAATCAGCGCCGTTCGGCCATACCAGCGTGCCAGCCTCCGGATCGAGCGTCACGCCATCGAATGCCGCCCGGTCCAGCAGCGGCCCGAAGAGCGCGCCCCGCAGAACCGGCTTGAAATCGATGCGCTGCTCGGTGCCGTCGCTGAACGACACGACGAGCGTGTAGGGACCGACGATCTTGAACGCCGTCACCCGCTGGATTGCATGCACCATGGTCCTCACCTGAGTGGGTCGATCTTGACGGGCGGCTGGCCGGATTGCAAGAGATCCCAATCCTGCTGCAATTCCGCGCGATGATGTTCGTCGAGGCAGGCGCTCAGCGATGCGCCGTCGGCTCCAGTTGATGTTAGGCTGCGGTTGACAATATGTCTGATATGACATATTCTGTCTGAAATGAGCCCCCAGGACAAACCGCTCGTCTGGTTGCGGGGGCAGGTCAAGACGCCGCCATTTGGGCCGGACGCTCGAATTGAGGCCGGCTTCTTGCTGCGCCGATTGCAGCGCGGCGAGTTGCTGGGATTGCCCCAATCACGGCCGATGCCGACGGTCGGTGCCGGATGTCACGAACTGCGCGTCGTCGATGGCCATTCGAATTGGCGCATCATGTACCACATTGCCCCGGACGCGATCGTAATTCTTGACGTCTTCCGGAAGAACACGGCCGCCACGCCGAAGCGCGTGATCGCAGAGTGCCAGAAGCGTCTGGCCGAATTCCAGCGGCTCGGTCAGGGCAAGAAGGGAGCCACCCGTGAACGGCGATAGGCGGCGACGACTCGAGCGTGCGGGGTGGACCGTCGGTGATGCCGGCGACTTCCTGGGCTTGTCCGCTGATGAGCGACGGTTCGTCGAGGTGAAGCTGGCGCTGGCAGACGGCCTTCGACGTCGGCGCGAACAGCTTGGGTTGACCCAGACCGAAGTCGCGGAGCGGTTTGGCTCGAGCCAATCGCGCGTCGCGAAGATGGAAGCGGCGCATCGTACCGTCAGCACCGACCTTCTCCTGAAGTCGCTCTTTCGTCTGGGCGCCAGCCCTCGAGATATCGCTCGCCTATTGACGTCGAAGCCTCGAACTCGAGCAGCCTAACGTGGCGGCTCACCCGCGGCCGCCCACGCGCATTGTGCTACCGCGGCCGTCGGGTGCAGCCGCTGGTTAGGCCGTTTCATGGCAGTTGAGGGTATTTTGCCTCGCAGTGTTGCCGGAACGAATCTCGAAACGCAGGCTCATCCCGCACGTACTGGTTCAGCCTCTCCACGTGAAAGCTATAACCACGAAGAGCCAAGTAGAGCATGCCGGCGAGACTTGCGAACACCTCACGGTCCGACTTTCCCTCGGCCATGGCCGGCTGAATCAACTTCAGATGAATCTCTGGCCGACTGAAGATGCTCGGGCTTGCACTCGTTAAATGCCGTTAGAGAGAGTCGGTGAGCAAAGTCGTTCCGAATCTTCCGGATGGTGTCGGTAGCGCCAAGGAGTCTAGATGGACAGAGGCGCAGCGCACGCGCAAACTCGATCCGCAAGGACAACCCGAAGTCGCTCTTGGCGGCGAGCTCCCTGTATCCGGGCGCGTGCGCTGCCAACAGTTGATTGACGCCGTCTTCGACGATGAGCGCGCCCACCAACGCGACCGCCCGATCATCCTCAGACTTGAGGTGAGCGAACACCGTGTCGAGTTCCACTTGGACCGCAGCCTTCCACTCGACAGGGAGGCACGACACCACGAACCGGCGGAACATGGTCTCGCCCTCCGGCCCCTCAACGTTAAGGATCTGCTCCGGTTGTGGACTGTCGTTCATCGAATGCGCCCGATTGCGCTGCTCATCGGCCTAACGCTTCCGCCTGAGCCGCGCGGCTCGTTGATTCAAGATCCCGAAACCTTGGCCGCGTCGGCTCCAGGCGGATGTTATGCCGCCCCTCGTGTGGTTCCGGAGTGCAGCGCGTCGATCACCGCCTTGGGATTGCGCGCCGCCACGCGCAACAGCGCCAGCGCTGGGCCGTCAGGCGTGCGCCGGCCCTGCTCCCAGTTCCGCAGGGTCGCCACACTGACACCGATCGGCAGCGCGAATTCGCTCTGGGACGCTCCGAGCTTGGTCCGAACCGCTCGCACGTCCGCCGGCCGGAATTCGGCGACCCGCGACGGCTTGCCTGCGCCGCGGCGGATTCGGCCAGCCTGCCGGACGCTGGACAGCAGCTCCTCAAAGGCCGCCTTCTTCATTTGAACTCCTCTCGAACCAGCCGCCCGAGTCTGCGCGCCTGGCTCGGCGTCAGGTCCCCTTGCTCGGTCTTCGAGAAGACATAGAGCATGTAGAACACCTGGTCGGCCGGCAGCCAGTAGTAGATGATCCGAAGCCCGCCACGCTTCCCGCCGCCCGCCTTCGCCCAGCGGAGCTTCCGGAGCCCACCCGAACCTTGAATGACTGCGCCTTGTTCGGGACGCAGCATCAAGGCCACTTGCAGGCGGCGATACTCGTCATCGTCGAGATGCCGCTGTAGGGCAGCGGTAAACACCGGCGTCTCGACGAATCGCATACAATTCAACTATACGCCAATGACGTAGCTCTGGCAATCCGCCTCGGATTCAGTTCGCGGTCGGCATAACGCCGGCGCTCACCAGCGGCCGCTCACGAACATAGCGGCGGCCGTCTGGTGCAGCGCGTGTTAGACCGCGTCATCGTCCGGACCAGTAGCCTGGCCGTCGCTTTTGATGCGCCACAGCAACGACAGTCACGGTCTCTGACTTCACGCGGTATACACCGTGAATGGAAACCGATCAAGGAGAATCCGCTGGGCGCCGGCCTCGGCGACGGAATAGCGGTGCGGCGCCTGCCGAATCCGCTGAACAGCTACGGACAGCTCTCGCAGGAAGGCCGATGCTGCGAGGTACGCTCCGCCCCTCGTACCAGGCCTGGGCGTCCTCGACCTCCCGTAGCGCTGCGGGGTGAAAGTCAACGCGCATTCAGCCGTTCGAGAAGCTGCTGTCGAACCTGCTCCCAAGGGATGCTCGCCACGGCACCCGAGTCGAGCTCGGCCACGCGTTTCTCGATCTCAGCCGCCCAGGCCGCTTCGACGTCAGGGTCCGGTTCCCCTTCGAGGGATTCAATCAACAGCCCGGCCAGCGTGGCCCGCTCCTCGTCGGAGAGTTCCGCCGCTTCCTTCCAGACATCCATAAATGCTCGGCTCATGGTGCCATTCTACTCCCGGCCCTGAGCTCGCGCCTCACCTGCAGCCAGGCACCGCAAGAGAGCGGCCCGAGTCCCGCCACCGCCTGTGCACCAGGGCGCAGCCGGCCGCTTTCTTAGGAGGACGGCGCCGCAATCACGAACTCGCGCTGACCGACGCTGCACAATGCAGCACCTCGCACCGGCCGTTCAGAGCCCGCGGGTTCGTTCGGCGGTCTAACGACCGCGTTTCAGCCGCGGCGGCTCATGATCGCACCAGCCGCCGCCGGCTGCAAACGCCGGTTAGACAGCACTCTAAGCAAGAGTGTGCCACGGCCCATCGTATGACGCCGCGACTTGTGTGCTGGGCGGAAGCGCGACGTCGGTCTCGAAAACGACCTCAACCACATCCGAAGACGTGCCGGCGAAGAGATCGGCCCGTTGAAACGTCGCGGTGCCGCGCGGACTTCGGCGACCGCCCACGACGCGAGGCGCTCCAGAGTTGAATCGACAGAATAGCGGCTCTCTCTCGGGATTGGCGACCATGAGCTGGTACAGGCCGACGCGCACGAGCAGAGGCGCCTCGGGTGCGTAGCGCTGGAAGTGATTGCGACCGTACTTGATTGGGCCAGCGCCGGAGCCCGGCCAGAAAAAGACATATCGATTAACGCGACGGACGAACCTCCCGAGACTCCAGCCCGCCTCGAATTCAATCGCGCCTTCGTGTAGGGGACCTTGATCGCGAAGACCGACAGAAACAGAGTCGAATCGAAATCGAAACGGGCCTCACGCGGCGAGCGTCGAGCCAGTCAGACCGACCCGCGCGCAACAGGAGACGTTCGGCGGATTCAAGCACAAGGGTCGACTTGATTCTGCGAAGGTTCTCGCGACTCGTCAGATGATAGAGAAATGGCCTAAGTTTGGCGAATTCGCTTACCTCAAGTCCCATGCCTCAAGTTCCTGCTGTCTAACGCTCGGCTTCAGCCGCGGCGGCCACATGATCCCCTGGCCGCCGTCGGCTGCAAGCCGTGTTAGCCAGCACGCTTACCACCGACGGAGGCCTTGCTCTATTGGAGAACCCATCGCTCGAACACACGACGACGACCCGCACTGGACTGTCGCCGTTACTCCATCTCGACGTCCTTGCTTCGCAAGTCAATCCGGAGCTCGCATTCGACCATTGCCGGTGCCACCCATGACGCGACAATCCTCGCGGTATTCCAAGACTCAACGTATACGTCATCGGTTCGCTCGGAAGGAGCAAGTCGCCAATAATCGTGGCCCGATACTCGATGCAGCTTCGGGCTTGCGCCGAGCAGGCAATCATAGTCGAATTCAGAGGCTGCGCCGCAAAAGGCAGGTCGTCGGGTCTCAGTGGCGGATCAGACGTCTTGAGAACCCAATGCCCATCGACGCGGAGTGAGCCGTCCTGCATGTCTCGAAATACCTTCGACGGCAGCTCGATGTCCGGATGCGTCTGGTTCGTTGGCGCGGCCGCGCTCGACTGCTGCCCAACCGGCGTAACCGCGTCATGGTCAGGCCGGCTACGTGAACAGGACAACAGGCCGAGGCCAATAATGCAGGTCCAGGCTGACCATCTCATGGTCGACGCCTGAATGTGGTCGGTTCGTTCATGAGTCTCCATGGCATCTGGTTCGAGAAGAGAAAGCCGTCTGGCTAACGTTCGCGCTGAGCCGCGACCGACGCGCCTCGACGCTCTTCTGAACGATGCCGCGCGCCGGTCGTCGGCTCCAGCGCTTGGTTATACGGCCTCTCGAACGAGCAATCGGCGGAGCCCGACAGCTCGAGAGCGCCACGACACCTCGAAGCACCCGAAGGCGGCGCCCCGGCGACCGACTGCGGACACTGGCGACGGGTGACGAAAACGCTCGACGTGCGAAACGAGGAGCCCTGGTGAACAACCCCGTGTGTTGAACGAGCGCGGGCACGATGCCCGCGCGTTCGCACACCGGCGACGCGCCGCAGCCCGAGAGAGCCTGATGCCTCGCGCCCGACGCCGACATGATGCGACCAATCCCACCGATCGCAGCAGCCTGATGCTCCTGGGGTCGCTCGTTGCCACGACGAGATCGGGGAGCGCCCGCGCTTGCCCGGGCGCCGCACATTGCCTGCGTCCGGCGAACCAGCCACACGTCGCGACACCCGACGAGAATCCCCAACCTGCCCGGCTGAAAAGCGATCTGATGTCTTTTGTGCTCTGTCCGTATAACGCTGCGGCTCACCAGCGGCTCCACGAAACGACGCAGCCGTCTGGTGCAGCCGCTTGTTGGGCTGCGCCACCGGGTTTAGAATGGCCACATGACCTCCCGAGCGCAAGAACTTCTTCGAGAAGCCTTGGCATTGCCCGTTGAAGAACACGCAGATGTGGCGGCTGAACTGCTGGCCAGCCTCGACGAGGCACCGGCCGAGAATGCTGCGGAAGTCGAGGCGGCGTGGGCCCATGAAATTGAGCGCCGGGCCCGACGTGTGATGAACGGCGAATCAGCCGGTGAACCGTGGGAGGACGTGCGCGCCGCGTAATCCAGCGGTTGACCGAGAGATGATCCGGGATTCCGACCCGAACCAGAAGCCTCTGCTGAACTCGAAGACGCCGCCCTTTGGTATGAGGGCCAACGCCGCGGACTTTGGCGTGGAGTTCGTGCAGGCAGTTGACCTCGCGCTCGAACAGCATCGCTCGTGAGCCGCGAATCGGTCGACCGCGTCACTGGGCTTCCCGAGACGTGGCCGCCTGCAAAGTCCCGGTGAAACGCTTCCCCTAGCATCGTGGTGTACCTGCCCTGGGAATGGTGCACTTCGATTCTGGCGTTTGCACACGACGACGCAGGGAACCCGGCTACTGGCTTTCCCGAATCCGCAAGTGAGTTCACTCGTCAGCCCAACGCCCGGCTTCAGCCGCGGCGGCTTCATGATTTCACTGGCCGCAGCCGGCTGCAAGCCGAGGTTAGACCGCCTGTTTCGACGCCCAGGACTATTGTCGGGCGTGATCGCCCGATCAGAAGACGAGGGCATATTCGCATCGGCACCAGCCACGAGTCTGGCCCGCATTCGTTTCGTGAGTGCATTCCGGCACAGGGATCGGTTGGTGCGCCATTGCATCTTCGTAGGTGAACCGTGATTTAGCGACGGCACGACAGGCCGGGCACGACGCCTCACCGCAGGTGATGATCTTGATTCGGACTTTCACTAAATCGAGCAGCCCTTGTTGTGCTGCGCTCTTCCATTCTTCTAGCTGCATCCGCCGACTGAGGCGCGCCACCTCCAAGTGGTCGCGCCCCTCCTCAAACATGAAGCGGGCCATGAGGAAGTACGTCATCTTCCGCTCGTGGTGGTTCGTAGTGCTGACCACTAGTTCGTTCAGCGGCCGCCACGCGGCATCTGAAGCGCTAGCTTGTCGCCCCAACTCTTGAGACAGCGCGTCACGCGCCACCCACAACCGTTCGATCGGAATGGACACCTTCTGACAAATGTCGACCGCCCGAGCCTCGTCTTCCGTGAAAAGCCGGCCACGTGGTACAAGGATCGGACAACCGCACTGTCTACACAGGGTGCGCCGTTTCGGTGCATGACTCAGCACCGCCCCGCATAATGGGCAAGCCATGTCTGACATTTATTGCTTTGTCGGTCTAACACCAGCGTTCACCAGCGGCCGCGGCAACATCGCTCCGGCGGCCGTTGGAGCGACGCAGGGAAGACGGCTTCGCCTTGTCCTGGCCGGCTTGAACGGCCATGCGTTCAGGTATTTGGAGAATTCTCGATTTGCACTCGCGTAGGTGCGGGCCTCGATTGCGGCCTTGGACTTCTTGTCGAGGCCTCGCGTTTCCAGCAGCGCTTGTTGGTCGTGACGGTGGAGTAGCTCTGAATAGACGTCTGCCTTGGTGCGATGTGATGGTCTCGAACGAGCAGGTCCCGGGGCGGAACAACGACAAAATCGAACTGTCGCGATTGGAACCGATAAAGGACGAGTAGCCAGTAGTCCGCAGGCGACGTCGCAATCTTCTGCCGCTGAAAGGTCCACCAGCCCGTGGAATCGGTGGGCGACGGCGCGGAGCCGGCTGCATCGAGGTAGTCCTTCGAGAACTTGACCTGCGACGACGCGACCTTCGCTTGCTTCAGGTCAGTCACCAGAAGGTCAATGCCGGTGTTCCTTGACGGAGTGCGAATCTGAAGCCGTGGGAACGCTCGCTAGATATTTCCGTCGCGACCGGTACTCGCCCGCGTGGAATCGTGAAATCGGTCTCATTTCTGTCCCAGCTCGGTCCCGGTCCTTCAATTAGCCGTCTAACGCCAGCCGTCAGCCGCGGCGGCGCTCATCATTGCACGCGCCGCCGTCGGCTGCACGGCGTGTTAGGTTGCGCTGTTCGGAGCCCATGGGCACCCCAATGCCCGGTTGCTGTGACCGCCTTACAACAAGTCCGCAACGTAGAAACATGGCGTCACGGCTGCAATCTTGCCGCCTGTATCGTCGGCGATGGTTCCATGCATGATTCCAACGCACATGGTCGGGCCGGTAGTCGTCGTCATCGCGCCGACCACGATGTAGCCGAGGTCGAAGACCGGACCGCCGCTGTAGCGGCAAACCGACGGGTTCTCGAGCATGAATGTCACCGGTGACTGCGTATTGAATCTGGTAAGGAGATATGAGGCCTGAAGAAGGTGCGACCGAACGTGAGCGGACTGAACAGCCCTGACGACCGAGGCCGTGCGGAAATCCGAGGGCGAACAGATATGCGTCTCGTGAAGGAGCGGCCTTCCCGAACTCTAGTTGTGAGGTCGGCAAGAAGCGGCCGGCGAGATGGGGCGCGAGTAATCGTGCGGCGCGACCCGCAGATCGATATATCTGCAATCGGGTGATGCTTCCAGCCCAGCGCGGCGATGAAGTGCGTGAGAGGTAACGATGAGAGTAACGCGTGGCGTCGCTGATTACAACCTGAGTCGCGTTGGTCCAGAACGGATTTCGCTACATCGGATCGCGGTGAGGATGTACGCCGCCTTCGTCTTTCAGCACCAAGACCCTGGATCCCGAAATCTCGCCTCCCCCGCCGCCCGGATTTCGGAGGTTGAGGACAAGAAAGTCTGGTCCCGAGTAAGGCGCATCGTTGATGTGTCCTCCAGCAACCTAACGACCGGCTTCAGCCGCGGCGGCTCAGGGATCTTGGCAGGCCGACGTCGGTTGCCGAGCCGAAATCTGTAACCGCCCCTGCTCCAAGTTGACCTCTGAAGGCTTGCAACCTAAGATTTCCCTAAGCATCAGCTTCCAGGGTTGGGCCCGTGAGTTCTCGAGATGCCTTGGAGTAGAGTGAAGCCGCTCGATTAGACATGCCAAGGTGAAGGCGACGGAGAGTGGGATGGGTCGGATTTCTCGGCTTCCGGAGACGTTATCCAGGATGGTGCCACGTCCATCACGGAGATCAGCCCGTTGCTCAGTGCTTCTTCGAGAAGATCATGACCACTGTGCCACTCTCTTAATCGTCGTCGGCCCATCGAGTAGGCCGCAAATGTTATCGAGTGAAGGCGACCGCCAGGGACGGGCCGTCGCCGAGTTCGCTGTAGAGCTGAATGATATTTTGGCCTCCTGGGAGCGGCTGCGATGGTGAAGTTAGTGAGCAGTTGACGGTGCCGCTGGGACCGGGCGGATGGTCGACCAGCCACTAATAGACCAGTACAACCCCTGTCGATCGCCCTCGTCCTCGCGCCGAAGCCATTCTTCTGCATGCTCGCGATTCGTACCATGTTGTGTCAGTCTAACTAGTCTTAAAGGAGTGGGCCCCCGCTGAGCCTGCTCGCGTCTAATGCCTGCCGGACGTATCGCGGCCCACGGACTCCAAGTTGTTTGAATGGCGCATGGTAGCACGACAGGCCGGGCGTGGAATGGTCCGGGGTTGGCTGCGGGAGCGGGCATTGGCTGCAGAGACTCGCGGCCAATGCCACGCGAGCTCGCGGTCTCGTGGCGCCACAAGTGATTGACCACGGCAGGGTTCAGGCAGCCCCCGGCGCAGGGCGCCCGAGGGCGTTGGCTGCGGACGTTTACGGCCAACGCGAAAGAGACCGTGCAGGGCCTACAGCCGGTCGATCGGACTGCGGACCCCGAGGGCTCCCCGGTTGACCACGTGCGTGTAGATCATGGTCGTGTTCAGATCCCGGTGGCCGAGCAGCTCCTGAACAGTCCGGATGTCATAGCCGTCTTCGAGCAGGTGGGTCGCGAACGAATGACGGAACGTGTGCGGGCCCACCCGCTTGGTCAGACCCGCAGCCTGAGCCGCTCGGGCGATCGCGCGCTGCACCACCGATTCGTGCAGATGGAACCGCGATGGCGGACCCCATCGCGGATCCCGGCAGAGCCGGCCCGCCGGAAAGATGAACTGCCATCGCCAGTCCGTGTCGGCATGCGGGTACTTCCGGACCAACGCATCCGGCAGCGAGACCCGTCCGAAGCCGGCGGCGAGGTCGCGCCGGTGCTGCTCACGGACGATCCGGAGATGGTCGGCCAGTCGCGGCCGGGCCGCTTCGGGCAGCACGGTGACACGGTCCTTCTGCCCTTTGCCACGGCGGACGGTGATCTGGCTGCGGTCGAAGTCCACGTCCTTGATGCGGAGCTCGAGACACTCCTGCAACCGCAGTCCGGCCCCGTACAGTAGGGCGGTGACCAACCATACGGGGTCTTCGAGGTGTGCCATGACCGCCGCGACCTCCGCCCGGCTCATTACAACCGGCAGCCTGTGCGGGGTGCGCGCGCGTACGACGTGCTCCAGAGCACCGAGGTCTGTCGCAAGCACGGCGCGGTACAGGAACAGAATGGCGCTGAGTGCCTGGTTCTGTGTCGAGGAACTGACCTGTCGCTCGACGGCGAGCCACGACAAGAAGGCTTCCACCTCCGTGGTCCCCATCGTCGATGGATGCCGCTTGTGATGAAACACGATGTACCGACGGATCCAGTCGACGTAGGCCTGCTCGGTTCGCCGGCTGTAGTGACGGGCCCGGATGGCAGCCCGGACGCGATCGAGCAGCCGCGGCGCCGCTGCCGGCGTGCCTGACGGTGCGGCTCCGTGGAGGCGGGTGGTCTGGGACGGCATGGCGCAGGGCTGGCTCGATGCCAGTGGTGTGCCAGACGACGGAAGACGCGCATTCAGAACGAATGTGGAAAGGTGCTGAGCCGCGGGTGGCCGTTATAGCAAGGTCTAGACGAACCACGGTTTGCAGAATTTGCTCGGGGATGCGATCGTCCCGCCGATTGTGGGCGCCTGCGTCTCCGCGAGCACAGCACCGCACGGCGACGAGCCTTGTGCCGACGACGCCCGACGAAACAGGACACGAACGACACGGGGACTATTTCGGGGATCGTCCCCGTCCGCCTCCCCATTTCCCGGCGCTCCCCCTTGCCCCGTCCAGCCCGAAGGACTATCCTGAACCCTTCCGGACAACAAGAGATGGCCCTGGCGCGACGACTGTCGCGGTGCGGCCGGCTTTCCCTTCTCTGACGGGGGCTTGAATGGCTCCGAACGACGATAGGCGTTCTGACATCGAGGAGGATCGCTCCGGCGTCAGCCGTCGATTCTTCCTGAAGACGGTCGGGGCGGGCGGCGTGGCCGCGAGCGTCATCGACGGCCTGCACGAGGCAGTGCCGCATGCGCAGGAAGCGGGCACCGCCGCGCCGGCAGCCGTCGGCCCGGGCCCGGTGCCGATCACGCTGAACGTGAACGGCCAGCGGCTCTCGCTGACGGTCGAGCCGCGGACGACGCTGCTCGACGCGCTGCGGAACTGCGGCGGGCCACACGGGCAACAAGCGCGTCTGCGACCGCGGCACCTGCGGCGCCTGCACGATGATCATCGACGGCCGCACGCACTACGCCTGCTCGACGCTCGCCATCGAAGCGCAGGGACGCGAGATCCGCTCGATCGAGGGGCTGGCGAAGGGGACGGTGCTGCACCCGGTGCAGCAGGCGTTCGCCGACGCCGACGGCATGATGTGCGGCTTCTGCACGCCGGGCTTCGTCATGGCGGCGGTGGCGCTGCTCGAGAAGAACCCGAACCCGACGGCCGACGAGGCGAAGCGGGCGCTCGACGGCAACATCTGCCGCTGCGGCACCTACGTGCGCGTCATCGAAGCAGCGCTGAAGACGAAGGGGGTGACCCGTGGCTGACCCACGCCAGGTACCCGAAGTCGCGGCGCCGGCGGTGGCCGAAGGCAACGCGGAGTACGCGTGGCCGGCGCATCCCACCCTCCTCGGGAAGGACATCCGGCGGATCGACGGCCCGGACAAGGTGTCGGGGCGCGCGAAATACTCCTACGACATCCAGCGGCCCGGCATGCTCTACGGCCGCATCGTCCGCTCGCCGCACCCGCGCGCCCGCGTCGTCTCGATCGACCTGACGGCGGCACGCAAGGCGCCCGGCGTGAAGGCGGCGCTGACTGGTCGTCGAGCCGAACACGGTCGTGATGTTCCAGGGTGAAGAAGTGGCCGCCGTGGCGGCCGCTACCGAGGAACAGGCGCGCGGATGCCGCGCGGCTGCGTGAAGATCGACTACGAAGTGCTGCAGCCGCTGACGAGCGTCGAGCAGGCGATGGGCCCCGACGCGCCGAAGGTCTTCCCCGACGGCAACGTGCGTGAAGGGGCGGCCGAGGAGAGCGGCGATCTCGCCGCCGGCTTCAAGGCGGCGGCGCACGTCGTCGAGCAGACCTACAACACGCAGGTGCAGACGCACGTCTCGCTCGAGACGCACGGCTGCGTGTGCGAGTGGGAGCGGCGACAAGCTGACGGCCTGGGTGTCGACGCAGGCGGTGCACGGCACGCGCGAGGGGTTCGCGCAGGCGCTGAAGATTCCGCAGGCCGACGTCCGGGTGATCACGCAGTACATGGGCGGCGGCTTCGGCAGCAAGTTCGCCCCGGACGCGCAGGGGATCATCTGCGCGAACCTGGCGAAGCAGGCGGGCGCGGCGGTCCACCTGATGCTCGACCGCAAGGAAGAGCACCTGGCGACCGGGCAACCGGCCGTCGGCGTACGCGAAGATCCGGGCCGGCGTGTCGGCCGACGGCATGCTGACGGCCTTCGACGGCGAGACGTGGGGCACCGGCGGCGCGGGCGTCGGCGCCGGCTTCCCGCTCCCCTACATCTATCAGTTCCCGAACCGGCGGCGGCGGCACAGGGACGTCTACATCAACGCCGGCGGCGCGCGCGCCATGCGGGCGCCGGGCCATCCGCAGGGCTGCTTCATCACGGAAGTGCTGATGGACGAGCTCGCCGACCTGGTGAAGCTCGATCCGGTCGACTTCCGGATGAAGAACCTGCCGCCCGACGCGCCGAACGCGCGGTGGCGGCAGTACTTCCCGATTGCCGCGAAGCTGTTCGGCTGGGAGAAGCGGCATCCGACCGGCGACTCGACGCCCGGACCGATCAAGCGCGGCGTCGGCTGCTCGGCGAACCGGTGGGGCGGCGGCGGCCGCGGCAGTCACGCGCACTGCGAGATCCTGCCCGACGGCGGCGTCGTCATGCGCTGCGGCACGCAGGACATCGGCACCGGCACGCGGACGCTCGTCTCGATGGTCACCGCCGAGACGCTGGGGCTGCCGCTCGACGCCGTGAAGCCGGAGATCGGCGACAGCATCTACCCGTTCAGCGGCGGCAGCGGCGGCAGCACGACGGCCGCGTCGGTCACGCCGGCCATCCGCGTCACCGCCGTCAAGGCGCTCGACGCGCTGAAGGCGAAGGTCGCCCCGAAGCTCGGCGTGCAGCCGGCCGACCTCGTGGCGAGCGGCGGCCGCATTCACGCGAAGGGCGACGCGTCGAAGGGGATGACCTGGAAGGAGGCGTGCCGCACGCTCGGCGCCGAGCCGATCGCCGTCGACGGCGAGTGGCAGCGCGGCCTGTCGGCCAGCGGCACCACGCGGCGTGCAGATGGCCGAGGTGGAAGTGGACACGGAGACCGGCGTGTCGAAGGTGACGCGGCTGGTCTGCGTGCAGGACTGCGGCCTGATCGTCGACAAGCTGACCGCCGAGAGCCAGGTGATCGGCGGCGTGTCTGTTCGGCGTGAACTACGCGCTGTTCGAGGACCGCATCCTCGACCGGAACACCGGCCAGATGGTGAACCCGAACATGGAGTGGTACCTGGTCGGCGGGGCCCTCCGACGTGCCGGAGATTACGGCGCACCTGGTCGACCAGCCCGAGCGCGGGGTCATCGGCCTCGGCGAACCGCCCGCGGTGGCGACCGCCGCCGCCATCGCCAACGCCATCGCGAATGCGACCGGCGTCCGGCTGCGCAGTCTGCCGATGACGCCCGACAAGGTGCTCAGCCGCCCTGGAACAGCAGCGGGCAGGAGGAACGCGATGAAAGCGTTCGCCTACGTCGACGCCGGCAACGAGAAGGACGCGCTCGCCTCGCTGGGCACCCGGCGCAACCAGGTGCTCGCCATCGGGGGCGGCATGGACCTGCTCGGCCTGATGAAGGACTACATCGTCCAGCCCGACCGGCTGGTGAACGTCAAGAAGCTCGACGCCACCATCGCCCGCACGCCCGACGGCGGCCTGCGGATCGGATCGGCGGTGCGGCTGATCGATCTCATCGAGCACGCCGACGCGAAGCGGATGTATCCCGCCGCTCGTCGAGCTGGCCGAACAGGTCGGCACGCCGCAGATCCGCAACGCCGGCACGGTCGGCGGCAACCTGAACCAGCGTCCGCGCTGCTGGTACTTCCGCAACGAAGAGTTCCACTGCCTGAAGAAGGGCGGCGCCACCTGCTTCTCGGTGAACGGCGAGAACCAGTTCCACGCCATCTTCGGCGAAGGACCCTGCCACATCGTCCACCCGTCGAACCTGGCGGTGGCGATGCTCGCCTACGGCGCGAAGTTCCGGATCGCCGGATCGTCGGGCGAGCGCGAGGTCGACGCCGAGCGCTACTTCGAGATGCCCGACCGGAACCTGTCCAGCCGAGAACCTGCTGCAGCCCGACGAGCTGCTGACGCACGTCACGCTGCCGGCGCCGGCCGCCGGGCTGAAGAGCGCCGCCTACGAGGTGCGCTTCAAGCAGGCGCACGACTGGCCGCTCGCCTTCGCGACCGCCGCCCTGGCGATGGAGGGGCGAGACGATCCGATCGGCGCGCATCGTGATGGGCGCCGTGGCGCCGGTGCCCTGGCGGTCGAACGAAGCCGAGCGCGCGCTCGCCGGCAAGACGCTCGACGAGCAGACGGCCGAGCAGGCGGCGCTGGCGGCCGTGCAGGGCGCGAAACCGATGAGCCGCAACGCCTACAAGGTGCGGATTGCCCGCACGGCCGTCGAGCGGGCCATCCTGAAGGCCGGCGGCCTGAAGGTGGTGTGATGGCGGCCCGGCCTGCGAAGGAAAGAGAAGAGGATCGCGTCATGGATCATCCAACGCCCGCGTCCCGGCTCGTCAACGAATCGCACTGCGCGAACCTGCGTCACAAGGGGATGTACGTGACCGCGGCGCCCGATCCGGGCGAGCACGTCTTCTACGACGCGTACGACGCAACGGTGTACTGGTGCACGCAGACGCAACGGTCGCTCGGTCCCGACGGCCGCCCGGTCCACGCGGACCACTGCACGGGCGGACGAGGGTGCTGTGAGCACTGAGCGAAGAGCGCTTGTAATGTAGAACGAAGAACGAAGAAAGAGGATAGGCATGAAGCGCACACTGGTCTTCGCGGTGGCGGTCGGTCTTCTGGCGTCCCCCGTGCTGGCCGGCACGCGGGGAACGGTCCACGGCCAATACGTCGAAGCCCGCACGGCCGAGGTGTTCACCGGCGGCTGCATCATGAGCAGCGAGGCCGGCACGGCCGGCCGGCACGCGCTGGTGGCGTGGCACGTCAGCGACGGCACCTGGGATGGCGTGTCGCTGAACGGCCTGACGGTGATGGCGGCCCTCGCCGGCAACGTGAACCTCGGGATCCACGAGGTTGGCGGCGAGAGGGCGACGGTGCAGAGCGTGATCTTCGTCGACCAGCGCGCGACCGGGGCTCAGCGGACCGCGCTCGTCGCCATGGCGAAGCAGCTCTCGAAGGGCCTGCTCGACCACGACATCAAGGTCGAGGCGGCGCCGATCGCCTTCACGCGCGCCGACGGCCGCATTACCGTCACGGCCCGCGAAGCGAAGCTCGTCGTCGGCGAGCACCTGGTGCACGACCCGAGCTGCGGCGCGATGCAGTGGTTCCACCCGCTGGTGCCGGTGCAGCAGGCCACGCTCGGCATGACGAGCGAGAACACCTTCAGCGGCCACGAGTTCGGCACGACCTGGAGCAACCCGAACGTCCGGTCGTCGTTCTTCGGGAGATTTTCGTACTGATCTGCATTCTTCAGTGGCGGCGGGGCCCCTCCGCGGGAAACGCGCCACTGGCGCGTTTCCAGTCGACTTAGCGGAGAGAGCCTGCGCTAAGTCGAAAGCGGAGCCTCCCCCCACCGCGAACTGACGCCGATGCCTCACCTCGGATCTCCATGTCCTCGGCTCGGCATGGCCTTCGGCGAAGTTCTCTTCGGACACGCCGCACGTCGCACGTGACGACCGCGGCTTCTTGTACGAATCACCTCACATGACCCGCGTCCTCCGTCTTCTCGTGGTCGTTCTGCTGCTCAGTGCACCAGCCGCGGCCCAGACGCTCAGCGTCAAGCCGCAGGCCGACCCGGTGCCGGCCGGCCTCGCGGCACCCGTGGCGGCACTGGTCGCGCCAGGCGGCCAGACCGTCACCATCGGCACCAACACGCTCGAGTTCTGGTGGGTAAAAAGCCTGCCGCTGGCCGCGGGCACGAACGGCGCGCCCGACTGGACGCAGGTGCCTGCGGGGGCGCTCGTCGGCGTCGTCAAGGCGTCGGACTCGTTCGCCGACATCCGCGGCCATTCCTTCGGGGCCGGCCTGTATACGCTGCGCTATGCCGTGCAGCCGGCCGACGGCAACCACCTCGGCGTGTCGCCGTACCGCGACTTCCTGCTGGTCGGACCGGCGGCTGACGACACGGCGGCCGCGCCGCTCGGACAGGATGGCGTGATCAAGCTGTCGACGAAGGCGAGCGGTCTCGCCCATCCCGCCGTGCTGAGCATCGACCCGCCGACGACGACGCAGGCGGTGGGGAGCGTGATGGCATCCGAGCCCGACATGGGGCTGCAGTCGGTGATCTTCGAAGTCCCCGTCTCGCGCGCCGGCGCCGACGCCGGCCACCTCCGCTTCGGCCTGGTGCTGGAGGGGATCATTCAGCCGTAGGGAACTGAGGCAGAGTCGGGCTATAGGCGGTAGGGCTGAGTTGCGCGCGATGTCTCTCGAACGCGGCGCAGGCGGCAGACGCCGCGATGCCTCATCGCCGATCCCCATACCCCAATCCCAACAGAGATGCAGATCAAAGACCGTGTTGTCCTCATTACCGGCGGCAAGCGGATTGGCGCCGTCATCGCGACGGAGCTGGCGGCCCGCGGAGCCGATATTGCCCTGGCCTACGCCCGATCGCGTGAAGAAGCCGAGCGGACGGCGGGCCTCGTGCGGTCGGCCGGACGACGGGCGGTCGTGCGGCAGGCCGACGTGACGAAGCCGATCGACTGCGACGCGCTCGTGGCGGATACCGTGGCGGAGCTGGGCCGGCTCGACGTGCTGATCAACATGGCGTCGGTCTACCGCCGCAAGCCGTTCGACGAGCTCACGTCGGAGGACTGGGATGCCGACCTGGCGGTCGACCTGAAGTCCAACTTCCTCTGTGCGCGCGCGGCCGTGCCGCACATGCGCAAGGCCGGCGGCGGGCGCATCGTGAACTTCGCCGACTGGGTGGCGGCCAGCGGGAGGCCGCGCTACACGGGCTACGTGCCGTACTACGTGGCGAAGGCGGGCGTGATCGCCCTCACCGAAGTGCTCGCCCTGGAGCTGGCGGAAGACCAGATTCTCGTCAACGCGATCGCGCCCGGACCGATCGTCGCGCCGCCCGGCACGACAGAAGAAGAGATGAAGTCGGTGGAGAAGGCAACGCCGCTCGGACGCTGGGGCGGCGAGCTGGAGATTGCGAAGGCGGTGATCGGCCTGATCGAGACCGACTTCATCACGGGCGAAACCATCCGCGTCGATGGCGGCCGGCATATCAAATAGGTGAGGCTCCGCCCCACACCCCGGCCCGCCGTGCGGGCCGTTACGGTGCCACATGACTCCCGCTATCCGGCTCGTTGAACGGGCCGGCATCGTTCATCGGATCCACACCTACGAGAGCGATCCCGATCGCGCGTCGTTCGGCGAGGAAGCCGCCGAGAGGCTCGGCGTCGAGCCCGCCCGCGTGCTGAAGACGCTCGTCGTGTCGTTGAATGATGAACGGCTGGCGGTAGCGGTGATTCCGGTGCTCGACCGGCTGAACCTGAAGCGGATGGCGACCGCCGCGGGCGCGAAGAGCGCGCACATGGCCGACGCGGCCGCGGCCGAGCGGGCCACCGGCTACGTGATTGGCGGCATCAGTCCACTCGGCCAGAAGCGGCGCCTGCCGCTCTATCTCGACGAGCGGGCGCTCGCGCACGAGACGATCTACGTCAGCGGAGGACGACGGGGGCTGGAGCTCGAATTGGCGCCCGCGGATCTGCTCCGTCTGTCGGGAGGATCGACCGCCGCGCTCGCCGAGTGAGCGGCAGGTCGTCTGGGGAGACGGGCTGAACGTAACCCGTCCCCACACCCGTCCCCATGCTCAGTGACGTGGCGCGCGCGCCGGTCCGGTGCCGGCGCCGGTCCGCTCGATGGCGCCGGCGATTTCGTCGAGATCCGCCGACGTCAGCGTGAGCGTGAGTCGCGTCGATCCAGCCATCGATCTGTTCGGGCGACCGGGCGCCGACGATCGCGCCGCTCACACCCGGCCAGGCGAGCGTCCAGGCAACGGCCACGGCCGCCACGGTGGTCTCGTGCCGCGCGGCGATCGGCTTCAGCGCATCGGCCAGCGCCAGGTTGCGCGTGAGCCGCTCGCCGGTGAAGTCGGGCACGCGCGACCGCCAGTCGTCCGGCGACAGCGCCGCCGCCCGCTCGGCCGTGAACCGGCCGGTGAGCAGTCCCGACTGCATCGGGCTGTAGACGATGACGCCGGTGTCGTGATGCTTGCACCACGGCAGGATCCGCTCGGCGGCATCGCGGTGGATCGCCGAGAACGGCGGCTGCAGCGTGTCGACATGGCCAACGAGCTCGGCGAGCCGCAACTGGTCGGCGTCGTGGTTCGAGAGACCGACGTAGCGGACCTTGCCTTCCTTCTTCAGGTCCAGCAACACCTGCCAGTACTCCTCCACCGGCGTGCCATCGTCGGCCGGCCAGTGCATCTGATAGAGGTCGATCCGTTCGACCTCGAGCCGGCGCAGCGACGCCTCGACCTCCCGCCGGATGCTGGCGGGCGCGCCGACGCGGCGGGGCGGCGCGAGCCGATCCTGCGGATCCCAGACGAGCCCGCACTTGGTGAAGACGTAAGGACGACTCTCGCGCGGGAGATCGCGGAGCGCGCGCGCGACGATCTCCTCGGAGTGTCCGAGTCCATAGACCGCTGCCGTGTCGATCCAGTTCACGCCACGCTCGATGGCGCGACGGATCGCGGCGACCGACGCGCTGTCGTCCTGCTCGCCCCAGCCGAACGACCAGCCGCCGCCGCCGATCGCCCAGGCGCCGAAGCCGGCGCGGGTAATCCGCAGATCCGTCCGGCCAAGGGGGACGGTGGGCGGCGTGGCGTGTGACGAATGAGCTGATTGCGCCATGAGTGCACCTCGAAAGCAGGCATAGGAAGGGCAACGGGCCCGTGCCGAACGGCCGCGCGCGCCGGACGGCCCGGTTGCGCGCCCGCTCTGGATCCAGCATTGCCGTCCCTGGTCGTGCGGTCAAATGGAATGTTGGGCACATCGCCAGCGCATCGGGCCGGCTGCGTGGTACGATCGCGCTCCATGAGCGTGTCGCGGCTGTCGAGCGATGGATGAGCGAGAGGCGCGGATGACCGGCGGCATCGAGCTCGTGGTGTTCGACATGGCCGGCACCACGGTGGAGGACGGCGGGCAGGTGCCGGCGGCCTTCGCCGCCACGCTGCAGCGCTACGGTGTCGAGGTCGGGCCGGACGACCTGCGGGCGGTCCGCGGGGCGTCGAAACGGGAGGCGCTGCGCCGCCTGCTGCCGGCCGGCGCGGCGAACGACGACCGGGTGGCCGAGGCCTTCGAGCACTTCCGGGCGGAGCTCGCCACGCGATACGAGCGGGACGGTGTTCGCGCCATCGCGGGCGCCGAGCAGACGTTCGACTGGCTCCGGACCCGCGGCATCCGTGTGGCGCTCAACACCGGCTTCGATCGCGACACGACGCGGCTGCTGCTCGCCGCCCTCGGATGGTCGGGCGGACGAGTGGACGCGGTCGTGTGCGGTGATGATGTGGAACGGGGAAGGCCCGCGCCGGACCTGATCCTGCGGGCCATGGCCGCGACGGGCGTCGGCGATGCCGGCGTCGTGGCCAGCGCCGGCGACACGGTGCTCGATCTGCAGGCGGGCCACAACGCCGGCGTGCGGTGGAACATCGGCGTGCTGTCGGGCGCGCACGATCGCGCGACCCTCGAGCCGATTCCTCACACGCATCTGCTCTCGTCGGTCGCGCAGCTGCCCGGCCTCTGGGACGAACGTCGATGAACACCGCGGCCCGGCGCGGCCCGGCCGCGTGACCGGATCACTCCGTCATGAACACTGATCTTCAGCAGGTGCTCCAGCGGTACCTGGGGCTACAAGACCTTCCGGCCGCTGCAGCACGAAGCGATGGAGGCGGTCCTCGCGCGGCGCGACTCGCTGCTCGTCCTGCCGACGGGCGGCGGCAAGTCGCTCTGCTTCCAGGCGCCGGCCCTGGTGCGCCCGGGACTCGGCGCTCGTCGTCTCGCCGCTCATCTCGCTGATGAAGGATCAGGTCGACACGCTGGTCGGCAACGGCGTGGCGGCGGCCTGCTTCAACAGCTCGCTGTCGTCGGACGAGAAGGCGTCGGTGTCGGCCGGCATCCGCGAGGGGCGTTACCGGCTGCTGTACGTCTCGCCCGAGCGGCTCGTGGGCGAAGGGGGCGACAGCTTTCTCGCGCGGCTGTCGCCGGCCAACGTGACGTTCATCGCGGTCGACGAGGCGCACTGCATCAGCCAGTGGGGGCACGACTTCCGGCCGGAGTACCGGCAGCTGGGCGCCCTGCGGGCGCAGTTCCCGAACGTCAGCCTGCACGGCTACACGGCGACGGCCACCGCGCGCGTGCGGCGCGACATCGCCGCGCAGCTCGGCCTGCGCGAGCCGCTCGAGCTGGTCGGCTCGTTCGACCGGCCGAATCTCGTCTACCGCGTGCTGCCGCGGATGAACCTGAAGCGGCAGATCCAGGACATCCTCGGCCGTCACGCCGGGCAGGCCGGCATCATCTATTGCACGTCGCGGCGCGAGGTCGACGCGCTCGCCGCCTGGCTCGTCGAGATCGGCGTCCGGGCCCGGCCGTACCATGCGGGGCTGGCGGACGCGGACCGGCATCGCAACCAGGACGCGTTCCTGAACGAACAGGCCGACGTCGTCGTCGCCACGGTGGCGTTCGGCATGGGCATCGATCGGTCGGACGTCCGGTTCGTCGTGCACGCCGGTGCGCCGCAGTCGCTCGAACACTACCAGCAGGAATCGGGGCGCGCGGGCCGCGACGGCCTCGAGGCCGAGTGCGTGCTGATCTGCTCGGCGGCCGACTTCATGAAGTGGCGGGTGATGCTCGAGCGGAACGGCGAGTGGAGCGACGCGCGGCGGCAGCTGCTGCGCGACATGGAGCGCTACGCCGCCGGGGTCGGCTGCCGCCACTCGCACCTGGTCGGCTACTTCGGCGAGCGGTTCCAGCGCGACGACTGCGGCGCCTGCGACTACTGCCTGGGCGAGCTCGAGGCGATCGACGAGCCGGTCGTCGTCGCGCGCAAGATCCTGTCGTGCGTGGCGCGCGTCGGCCAGCGGTTCGGCGCCGCACACGTCGCCAACGTGCTCTGCGGCAGCGCCGCGGAGAACGTGACGACGCGCGGCCATCACGAATTGAGCACGTTCGGGCTGCTGAAGGAGGCGTCGGTCGCCGAGGTGCGGGCGTACATCGAGCAGCTGCTCGCCGAAGGCCTGCTGCGCCAGACCGACGACCAGTATCCCGTGCTCGCGCTCACCGAGGACGGCGTGGCGCTGCTCCGGGACGGCGGGCACCGCGCCGACCTGGCGCTGGCGCGCCAGCGCCGGCCGCCGAAGGGCGTGAAGGAGCGGGGCCCGCGCCGGTCGCGCGTCGAGGCCGAATCGTGGCAGGACGTCGACCGCGACCTGTTCGAGGAGCTGCGGGCGCTGCGCCTGGCCCTGGCGCGCGAGCGCGGCGTGCCGCCCTACGTCATCTTTCACGACACCACGCTGCGCGAGATGGCGCGCCTGAAGCCCGACTCCCTCGACGCCCTGCGCGCCGTGTACGGCGTCGGCGCGCGCAAGGCCGAGGACGTCGGCGAGACGTTCCTGGCCGCGATCCGCGCCAGCGCCGGATGAGCATGAAGCGCGTCTGCGTCTTCTGCGGATCGAGCATGGGCGCGCGCCCCGAGTACCGGCGCGCCGCCGTCGAGCTCGGCACGACCCTGGCGGGCCGCGGCATCGAGCTCGTGTACGGCGGCGGCAACGTCGGCCTGATGGGCGAGCTGGCCGACGCCGCCCTCGCGCAGGGCGGCCGCGTGATCGGCGTCATCCCCGAGGCGCTCGTCGCGCGCGAAGTCGGGCACGACGGCCTCACCGACCTGCGCGTGGTCGGATCGATGCACGAACGGAAGGCGATGATGGCCGACCTCGCCGACGGCTTCATCGCGCTGCCCGGCGGCTTCGGCACGCTCGACGAGTACTGCGAGATCCTCACCTGGGCGCAGCTCGGCCTGCACGCGAAGCCGTGCGGCATCCTCAACGTCCAGGGCTATTTCGACCCGCTGCTGGATTTGTTCGACCGGGCCGTGGCGGAACAGTTCGTCCGCCCGGCCCACCGCGGGATAATCCTCGTCGAACGGACGATCGATGCCCTGCTGGCGCGGATGGCCGACTACCGGTCGCCGATCCAGGAGAAGTGGATCGGCCGGAACGAACGATGACGACCTGCTGGACGCTCCTGTTGCTCGCCGGCCTGTCGCCGGGACCGGCACCGGCCGCCGCCGCGCCCCGTCCCACGGTCGCGACGCCGCACGCGGCGAAGCCGTCCGCGCATCCGGCTCCGGCTGCCGCCGATGTCATCGTGACCGACCGGCCCGGATTCACCGCGGCGACGAGCACGGTCGGGCGGAACCACGTGCAGTTCGAGACCGGCTACACCTTCACGCAATCGACGGCCGCGTCCCGGACGCACTCGTTTCCCGAAGCACTGCTGCGCGTCGGACTCTTCAGGAACTGGTTCGAAGTCAGGATCGCGCAGGACTTCGTCAGCACCACGGGTTCCGGGCCGTCGCGCGTGACGGGCGCCGGCGATCTCTACGTCGGCACGAAGATGGTCCTCAGCCACCAGTCCGGCGCCGTTCCCGACAGCGCCGTGCTCGTGCAGGGGACGCTGCCGACGGGAACGGCGGCCGTGTCGGCCGGGCGCATCCTGCCGTCGATTGACTACGTGTACAGCTGGGCCGTGAGCCCGGTCTGGTCGGTGACGGGCGGCACGCAGGTCGGCCCGGACCGTCGATGCGTCGAATCGCCCCTACGTGCAGACCGCGCAGTCGCTGGCCATCGGCCGTTCGCTGACGCCCGCGCTGGCCGCCTTCTTCGAGTGGTACGCGCTGTTCGGATCCGGCTCGCACGCGTCCGGCATCGGACCGCAGCACTACTTCGATACCGGACTGACATGGCGGTCGCGGGCGACCGTGCAGTTCGACGTGCGGTTCGGCACCGGATTGAACCGCCGGGCCGACGACTTCTATGCCGGGGCGGGCGTGGCGTTCCGCCACTGAGGCGCGCGGCGGCGCGACGTGTCACGACACGCGACGCCGCACCGGGCCTGCCGCAAGAGGAAAGGAGATCGAGGTGTCACCGCGAGCCGACGGCGTCGACCGTCACTACGGATCCAGCGATATCAGCGCGCGGATCGTCGCCGCCGTGCGCGCGGCCGGTCTCGATCCGGAGAAGATCTCACGCGACGACCTCGCATCGTTCGACGAGTTCCATACGGGCGGACGAGCGTCGACGCGCGAGCTCGCGCAGCTCGCGGGGCTGCACGAGGGGCAGGAGGTGCTCGACATCGGCAGCGGCATCGGCGGGCCGGCCCGCACGCTCGCGGCCGAGTTCGGCTGTCGCGTGACGGGGCTCGACGTCACGGAGGCCTTCTGCCGCGCGGCGACCATGCTGACCGACTGGCTCCGGCTGCAGGACCGCGTCACGTTTCGTCACGGCGACGCCCTGGACATGCCGTTCGCCGACGCGGCGTTCGACGTCGCCTGGTCGCAGAACTCGATGATGAACATCGAGGACAAGGCGACGTTGTTCCGGGAAGTCCATCGCGTGCTCCGGCCCGGCGGGCTCTTCGCCTTCGACGTCATCCTGGCCGGCCCGACGCCCGGCATGCACTTCCCGACGTTCTGGGCCTCGTCGCCGTCGCTGAACTTCCTGGTTCCGCCCGCCGAATTGCGGCAACTGCTGGAGGAGGCCGGCTTCGTGGTCCGCGACTGGATCGATCAGACCGCCGCACGCCTCGAGAGTGCGAAGCGCCGCCAGGAGAAGGCCGCCGAACCGGGCCCTGTTCTGGGCCGCGAGGTGATCGTCACCGAGGACGTTCCGTTGAAGATCGAGAATTCCGTCCGCAATACCGAAGAGGGGCACACCCTCGCCGTCCGCGTGATCGCCGCACGGCCCGCCTGAGGATGACGGCCGCCGCTGGCCGCCGCCGGATCCTTCTTCGTAGCGGCCGAGCTTCAGCTCGGCCGACAACCCCGTCGCCCGTCGCCCGTCGCCCGAACTTTTCTGCTGCTCCACTCGTCCTGTGTATTTGTTAGACGATGTCGATATAATGGCGCCCTTGACGCCCGGGCGGAACCGGGCGGGGGAGCGTGTGAGACCGTGGACTATCTCGGCGAATTCGAGCAACTCGTCATCCTGGCGCTGCTCCACCTCGACGACCAGGCGTACGGCGTCGCGATCCGGCGCGAGATCGAATCGCGCACGGGGCGTGAGACCGGCCTCGGCGCCGTGTACAAGACCCTGGAACGGCTGGAGGAAAAGGGACTGGTCTCGTCGCGCATCGGCGAGCCGACGCGCGAGCGGGGCGGCCGCCGGAAGAAGTACTTCAGGGCGACGCCCGCCGGCCTGCGGGCGGTCCGGCGATCGCTGCAGACGGTGACCCGGATGACGACAGGACTCGACATCCTCCGGCTCCCCGGCAACGGTTCCCGGCCGTGAAGGTCTGCTCATGACGGCATACGGAGATCCGCCCCGTCCGCCGCGTCTCGCCCGCCGCCTCCTGGAGCACGTCGTGCCGCCGGCCAGCCAGGAGTTCCTGCTCGGCGATCTGGACGAAGAATTCACCCATCACGTCGTGCCGACGCGCGGCGCGCGTGCCGGCCGCCGCTGGTACTGGTGGCAGGCGCTGCGCGCCTCGGTGGCGCTCGGACTGCGCCGCCGGCCGCACGCCGCAGGAGGCCGCACCATGTTCACCCCCTGGTCCGATCTGCGCCATGCCGTCCGCGTGCTCGTGAAGGCGCCGGCCTTCACGCTCATCGCCGTGGCCACGCTGGCGCTCGGCATCGGCGCCAACACCGCCATCTTCACCTGGCTGAAGGCGTTCGCGCTCGACCCGCTCCCCGGCGTGACCCACGCCGGGCGCCTCGTCGTGCTGACCGGCCAGAACCGCGACGGCACCGGCTGCTGCGGCGGCACGTCGTATCCCAACTACCTCGACTACCGCGATCGCACGCACACGCTCGACGGCCTGCTCGGTTGGGAGATGGCCTCCATCAACCTGACGGTGGACGGCCGGCCGCAGCGGCTCGACGCCACGATCGTCACCGGCAACTATTTCGACGTGCTCGGCGTGAAGCCCGCGCTGGGCCGGACGTTCGTGCCGGCCGACTACCGGACGCCCGGAACGCACCCGGTGGCGGTCATCAGCTACGGGCTCTGGCAGCGCGTTTTCGGTGGCGACCCCGGCATCGTGAACCGCCAGGTCACCATCAACGGCCATCCCTTCACCGTCATCGGGGTCGCGCCGAACGGATTCACCGGCGCGGTCATCGGTGTCGCCTTCAATCTGTTCGTGCCGGTCACCATGCAGGCCGAAGTCGCGCCGGGGCCGGATCTGCTGCACGCGCGCGGCGTCTCCTGGCTCGATCTGGTCGGCCGGCTCGCGCCGGGCGTCACGGTGGCGCAGGCCCGGGCCGAGATGAACGCCATCTCGGCGGGGATCGCTCACGACTATCCCGGCACGTACGACAACCGGACGCTCGGAGTCTACGAGCCGACCGACGCCCCCCTCGGCCTCGCGAGCGCGGCCTTCCCGGTCGTCGTCATCCTGATGATCATCGTGGGACTGGTGCTCGCCATCGCGAGCGCCAACGTGGCGAATCTGCTGCTCGCGCGCGCCCGGGGACGCCGCCGCGAGATGGCGATCCGGCAGGCGATGGGCGCGACGCGGCTCCGGCTGGTCGCCCAGTTGCTGGTGGAGAGCGCGCTGCTGTCGGCGGTCGCCGCGCTGATCGGGCTGGTGATCGCCGTCTGGATCAGCCGCGCCATCGGATCGATTCCGTTGCCCTTCAGCGGCCAGGTGGCCTTCAACACCCGCATCGATCCCCTCGTGCTGGCCTTCACGGCGGCCATCGCCCTCGGCGCGAGCCTCGCCTTCGGCCTCGTGCCCGCGTTCCAGACCTCGCGCGTCGATCTGGTGCCGGCGCTGAAGGCCGACCGCAACGGCCCGCCGCACGGTCGCGGGTGGCTCCGGGGCGTGCTCGTCGGCGGCCAGGTGGCGCTCTCGGTCGTCGTGCTGATCTGCGCGAGCCTCTTCCTGCGCAGCCTCTGGAACGCCCGCACCGTCGATCCGGGCTTCGACACGCGGTCGGCGCTGCTCGCATCGATTGATCTCTTCCCGAGCGGCTACACCGAGGCGACGGGCGACCAGGCCTACCGGCAGCTCCTCGAGCGGATTGGCGCCATCCCGGGCGTCGAAGGTGTGACGCTGGCCAGGCGTCCGCCGCTGACCGCGCGCGGCCCCCGCGGCGCGGGCATCGATCAGGTGGAGGGCTACCAGCCCGGGCCCGACGAGCGGCTCGGCACGCTCTACGACACGGTCGGTCCGGCGTATTTCAGAACGATGGGCATTCCTCTGCTTCGGGGGCGCGACTTCACGGATCGCGACGACGCGTCCACCCGCGACGTCGTGGTCGTGAACGCCACGATGGCCCGGACGTTCTGGCCCGATCAGAATCCGCTCGGCCGCCACATCCGGATCGGCGATCGGTCGCTCGAGGTCATCGGGGTGGCGCGCGACGTGAAGTACCGATCGCTGTCAGAACCGCCGCGGCTGTACATGTACCTGCCGGTGTTTCAGCACTACGAGCCGGACGAGACCCTGGTCGTCCGGACCGCCGGCGCGCCGACGGCCCTCGTCGGGCCGCTCCGTCAGGCCGTGCACGCGGTCGATCCGGCGCTGCCGCTCTTCCGCGTGGTGACGATGGCGCAGCACCTGCAGGCGGCGCTGACGACGCGCCGGATCGCCGCGGCGGGTGCGGCGGCCTTCGGGCTGCTCGCGCTGCTGCTGGCGATGGTGGGGCTCTACGGCGTGGTCGCCTGTTCGGTGAGCCAGCGGACGCACGAAATCGGTCTCCGGATGGCGCTCGGCGCGCGGCCCGCCGATGTCGTCCGCATGGTGGTCGTGCGGGCGATGCGGCCGGCGGTGGCCGGGGCCATCGTCGGCCTCGTGGCCGCCTTCGGGGCGTCGCGCTTCGTGCGCGCGATGCTCTACGGCGTGACGCCGACCAATCCGGTGACGTTCGCCGGCGTCACGGTGGTGCTGCTCGTCGTCGCGCTCGCCGCGGCGTGGCTGCCGGCGCGCCGCGCGATGAAGGTCGACCCGGTGGACGCGCTGCGCTACGAGTAGGCCCTTGGGGAATCCGGAATCGAGCACGTAGAATCAGGGCGGATCGCCCGACTGCTCATCCGCCGCGGCCCGCCCCTCGCGCGGCCGCGGTCGTCCCCGGAGACCCCGTGTGACCCACGAGCGGCACGTTCACTGGCACTTCGCGCCGGGCCGGCTGCAGCGCCTGCGGCTGTTCCGCCGGCGGCTGGCCGATCGGCTCGCGGCGACGTACTGGTTTCCGCAGCTGCCGCTCGCGCTGGCGGTGGCGGGCGCCGGTCTGCTGCTGTTGTCGCTGACGTTCGGGGCGCGGTGGCACGCGCTGCTCGTCGACTTTCCCTTCCACCTCCTGGACTTCCCGCCGGCCAGCATGCCGTTCGTGCTGGTCGGCGTCGCCATGCTCACCATGTCGGTCGGCCTGGCGTTCCGGTCGCGCTTCGCCTGGGTCGTCGTGCTCGTCCTGACGGTGACGATGATCCTCGTGCTGACGCTGCTGGGGCACGGGGCCTCTCCGCTGCTGCTCGACTACGACGCGGCGCTGCTCGTCAGCCTGCTCCTCGCGCGCCGCTACTTCAACCGGACCAGCGTCGCCGCCGGCACGCTGTTCGCCGTGGCGAGCAGCCTGCTGCTGCTCATCTACGCGGTGTTCGGCAGCTTCTACCTCGGCCAGCAGTTCTCGCCCCGCATCGACGACCTGTCGACGGCGCTCTACTACTCGATGGTGACGATGTCGACGGTCGGCTATGGCGACATCACGCCCCAGACCGTGCGCGCGCGGCTGTTCACCGTGTCGCTGATCCTGTTCGGTGTCGCGGTGTTCGCGACGTCCATCAGCGCGATCATCGGCCCGATGGTGAGCGGCAGCCTGCAGCGCATCATGATCCAGAAGAGGACACGCATGAAGCGGAGCAACCACTACATCATCGTCGGGGCCACGGCGCTGGCCTTCAATACCTACCGCGAGTTCAAGCGGCGGAAGCAGCAGGTGACGCTGATCCTGTCGCAGGCACAGCCCGAGACCGACGACCTGGATCCGGAGGACGTGATCATCGGCGACGCGAACAGCCTGGAGATCCTGAGGCGGGCCGACGCCGATCAGGCGCAGGCCGTGCTCGCCATGCGGGCGGACGACTCCGAGAACGCGTTCATCGTGCTGGCGGTGAAGGAGCTGAAGGGGAAGGCGAAGACCGTGGCCGCCATCAACGACAGCAAGCACGTCGAGCGGATGAAGCTCGTGCAGCCCGACATCGTGATCGCGCCGCAGGTGCTGGGCGGCGAGCTGCTGGCGATGGCGCTGAGCGGGGAGGCGATCGACGGCGACTTCGTGATGGACCGGTTCCTGCACTTCGACCGCAGGAACTGAGGCGGCAGGCGACAGGCGCCAGCCTGCCGCCTGTCGCCGACCGGTTCCTCGACGCTAGACCTTCACCCCGAACAGCGCCTTCATCGAATCGATGGCGCCGGTCAGTTCCGTCCGCTCGCGGGCGAAGCAGAAGCGGATGTGGCCCTCGCCGTGCGCGCCGAAGTCGGCGCCGGGGACGTTGCCGATGCGGCCGTGCGTGATGAGGTGCTCGGCCATGCGCCACGAGATCGAGTCGCCGTGGCCCGGCAGCGCCTTGCCGGCCTGCTTGTATTCCGGCGACGACTTCCACGCCGGGTCGATCTTCACGAAGGCGTAGAAGGCCGCCTTCGGCGGCTGTCCGGTGAAGATGCCGCCGAGCTCGGCCAGCCCCTGGTAGAACAGCGTGCGGCGCGCCTCCAGCTCCTTCACGAAGCCGTCGATGCACGCCCGCCCGCCTTCGAGCGCGCCGATCCCGCCGTACTGGACGACCGACGAGACGTTGGCCGTCGTGTAGGCGATGACCTTCTTGGCGCGATCGCGGATCACCGGATCCTTCACCGCGACGTAGCCCAGCCGGAGCCCGGTCATCGCGTACGACTTGCTGTAGGTGTAGATCGGGATCGTCCGCTCGTACATCCCCGGCAGCGACGCGATGCTGATGTGCTGCTCGCCGTCGAACAGCGATGTCCTCGTACGCCTCGTCCGAGAAGACCCAGAGGTCGCGTTCGCGCGCGATGGCGGCGATGCGCTCCAGATCGGCGCGCGTCAGGACGCCGCCGCTCGGGTTGTTCGGCGTGTTGATGTAGAGCACCTTCGTGCGCGGCGTGATCGTCTTCTCGAACTCGTCGAGGTCGTACCGCCAGCCGAGCGACTCGTGCAGCGGACAGCCGACCGGCACGCCGTGCGCCGCCAGCACGTGCCCGACGGTGGGCGGCCACTCCGGATCGGGCACGATCACCTCGTCGCCCGGCTCGAGCAGCGCCTGCATGACGGCGTAGATGCCGTGCATGCCGCCGTTGGTCACCAGAATCTCCTCGGGGCTCTCCACCGGCGTGCCGTTCTGGTCGCGCAGCTTCTGCGCGATGAGCTCGCGCAGGCGCGGCAGGCCGTTGGTCTGCAGGTAGTGGGACCGGTTGTCGGCAATCGCCTTCGCCATCGCCGTCTTCACCGAGTCCGGGGCGTCGAAGCTGACGTCGCCCTGGTCGAGCCGGAACGGGTCCTTGACCGAGTACATGAGGTCGCGGATGAGGGTGATGCCCGAGAGTGGAACCGAATCGAGATATTCAGCCATGGCAGGACTCGCCTCGCACGGGGAAATACGGAATACAGATCGACCGATGCCGACCGGCAATTATGACTCATCGACCGGGATCCGGCGACCCCGGACCCGTACCGCCCAATCCCCTATCCCCAACCCCTATCGGTATTCGTAATACTCCGCGATCTGCTGCGCCACCCGGCCGATGGCGTCCTCGAGCGCCTCGTACGAGCCGGTGCCCTCGCGCTGATCGGTCAGCACGGTGAGGACGATCCGGTGGCCCGGCCGCTCCAGCACGCCGACATCGTCGGCCACGTAGGGCGGGAGCTCGCCCGTCTTGTGCGCGACGCGCCAGCTGCCGTCGAGATAGCGGGGGATGCGCGTGCGATAGACCTGGCGGCGCATGATCTGCAGCATCATCGCGGACGAGGACTGGTCGACGAGCTGGCCGCGCTCCATCATCTCCAGCAGGCGCCCCATCTCGCGTGCCGTGGTCTGGCCGAACCGGTTGGCCGGATCGCCGTTGAACTTCAGGCGATCGGTAGCGGCCGTCAGCGCGGCGAAGTAGCCATGGACCGTCCACTGCGGCCGCGTGTGGGCTGAATCCCATCTGCTGCATCCGCCGGGCCACGACCGCCGGGCCGCCCACCGCCCGGAACAGCACGTCGGTGGCCGTGTTGTCGGAGACGATCACCATGAGCGTCGCGAGGTCCTTGATCGTCAGCGTGTCGCCGACGTCGAGGAACTGGATGACGCCGGTGCCGCCGCACCTGATCGGCCTTCGTGACCGTGTACTTGTCGGTCAGCTTCAGCTTGCCGGCCTTGATCTGCTCGAAGACCTCGGTGAGCAGCGTGAGCTTGATCGTGCTCGCCGTCTCCATGGGCCGGTCGGCGTTGATGGCGATCTCCTCGCCGGTCTCGAGCGACTTCATGTAGATGCCCCACTGCGCACCGGTGGCGCCGATGATGCGCACGATCGACGCCTTCAGGTTGTCGAGCGGCGTGGGGGTGGCGGCCGGCCGGGCGGCCAGCGTGACGGGAACGGCCAGCAGGGCCGCGCAGGACAATCTCGTGATGGCGTTCACGGAAGGCCTCCAGGTGACGGTACAACTTGTGGGCCGCCACCCGCGTGATCGCGAGCTCGGGCGGCCCCTACGCGAGGGGATTAGAACGCGAGCGCCGAGCGCCTGAGCGCCCGAGCGCCGAGCGCCCGACCCTTCGGCGTGGCTCAGGGTCTCGAAGGGCGAGTCTAGATCGTCGCAGCCCCGACGCGCTCGAGAATCGCGTTGAGGGTCGCCTGGGCCCGGGTGATCGGGAGGTTGCTGACGTAGAAATGACGGACGCCGCGCTCCATCAGCGCCTTGATCGTCCGGGCGCAGACGTCTTCGGCGGTCGCGCCCGCCTCGAACTCCCGCGTCAGCGCCTCCACCGGCACCGGCAGGAACTGCGACAGCGTGTTCAGCGTGCGGGCGTTGGCGCTGCGGTAGAAGAAGACGCCGAACATGCCGGGAAGCGTCAGGTCGCGCCTGGCGGCCTCGTTCAGGAAGCGCTCGACCGGCTCGAGCGTGTGATGCGAGACGATCTGCGTCAGGAAGAATTCCGCCGTGAAGTCGGGTGACAGCAGGTAGTCGACCTGCCGGGCGGCGTCGGCCGCCGGGTTCGCCCATCCGCCGAGCGCCAGCGCCGATTCGCGCGTCCGGATCGCCTGGCGCAGCTGCCAGGCGTGATCGACGCAGCGCGGCGTGCCGACGTGCCGGTCGCCGCCCAGGACGACGAGCGACGAGAAGCCGTGCTGCCGGGCGCGCTCGGCATAGTCCAGGCAGTAGTCGAGCGGGTGCTTGCACGTGAGGAACGGCACGATCCGCGCCAGCGGGGCATCGTCGCCCATATTGATCATGAGGTGCCGGAGGTTGTCCTCTTCACTGGCGCCGACGGCGCTGTCGGTGAGGAAGACGAAGGTCTCGCGGCGCGTCAGGCTGCGGACGGCGTGATAGGTGTCGATCCAGGCGTTCATCCCCTCGGCTCGCGTCAGCTCCGCCCGCGGCGGCCGCAGTTCGGCCGCGAATACGGAGGAGCCGGACCGGAGAGCTTCGAGCAGTGTGCGCATGGATGATGAGACGACCCGGGCAGGCGACGGTGCACGTGTGCACCGCAATCCCGCAAGTATACAATACGCGCCATGCCTGCCTCGTACGACGACGCCCTGCGGCGCGCGTTCCGCGTGCCCGTGCTGCCCCTGGCGCGCTATCCGACGCCCGTGGAGGACCTGGCGCGCCTGCGCGCGGCGCTCGACGTGATGCCCCGGCTGCTCGTGAAGCGCGACGATGCGATTTCGTTCGCCTTCGGCGGCAACAAGGTGCGCAAGCTGGAGGTCGTCGCCGCGGACGCCTGCGCGCGCGGGGCCGACACGCTGGTGACGAGCGGCGGCCTGCAGTCGAATCACGCGCGGGCGACGGCCGCCACGGCCGCGAAGCTCGGTCTCGACTGCGTGCTCGTCCTCAACGTCCTCAACGGGGCGCCGCCGCCGGTGCCGACCGGCAACACGCGGCTCGACGAGCTGCTCGGTGCCGAGATCCTGTTCGTCGACTCGCGCGAGGCGCGGGCGCAGGGCGTGCGCGACACGATGGAGCGGTTGAAGCGGGAAGGACGCCGGCCGTACGAGATTCCGATCGGGGCGTCGATGCCGCTCGGGGCCCTGGGGTTCGTCCGCGCGATCGGCGAGCTGCAGGATCAGATTCCGCCGCCGGACGTCATCGTGCACGCCACCTCGTCGGGCGGCACGCAGGCCGGCCTGGTCGCCGGCTGCGCGCTCTACGGCCTGCCGACGCGCGTCGTCGGCATCAGCGCCGACGAGGCCGCGCCGGCGCTCGCCGCGACCGTGCGCGAGATCGTGGCCGGCGTCGGCGAGCGGCTCGGCCTCGACGGCGCCGCGCTCGCCGCGGCGAGGCCCGTCGAGATCGACGACGGGTTCGTCGGCGACGGGTACGGCGTGCCGACCCACGAGTCGCGCGAGGCGATCGAGCTGCTGGCCCGCACGGAAGCCATCTTCCTGGACCCGACGTACACCGCCAAGGCGATGGCCGGACTGATCGAGTTCCTGCGCATCGGCCGGTTCACGGCCGATCAGACGGTGCTGTTCTGGCACACGGGCGGACAGGTGGGGTTGCTGGCGTAGACGTCCGAGTCAGCATCGTTTGGCGCGCGCGGGGCCCCACCCCCGCACGGAACTGACGCCGATGCCTCGACTCGGATTTCCATGTCCTCGTCTCGGCATGGCCTCCGGCGAAGTCATCCCCAGGGCGACGAGCCCGGCTCTGTCCCCCACTCCCTAATCCCTCTTCCCTTTTTACCCAGACGTTACATACGCCTTGGCGAATATATCGTTAGACTTCCCGCATGTCTGACGAGCGCCGCCCCCTGCGGGTCCTGTTTCTCTGCACCGGGAACTCCGCGCGATCGCAGATCGCCGAAGCGCTGCTGCGGTACGAGTCGAAGGGGCGCATCGACGTGCAGAGCGCCGGCACGGAACCGAGGCCCGAGATCCATCCGATGGCCGTTGGTGCGCTCCAGCAGATGTACCACCTCGACGTCAGCGGCCAATATCCCAAGCCGGTCGGCCCGCTGGTCGGTCAGCCGTTCGACTACGTCATCACCGTCTGCGATCGCGCGGCGGAGACGTGCCCGGTCTTTCCGGGCGACCCGCAGCGCATCCACTGGGGCTTTCCCGATCCGGCGGCGGTCGAAGGCGACGAGGCCACGCAGCAGCGTGCCTTCAACCGGACGGCCTCCGAACTGCTCGCGCGCATCCGCGTCTGGCTGTCGCTGCCCGCCATCCGCTCGAGGCTCTGACCGGACGCATCGCCGTCACGCGCGCTACGCCATCCGCAAAGCCTGAAGGGCCGCCACACGGCTGAATCACGACCTGGGCGGCCCCTACGTGAAGGGCCCCACCCCCGGCTCTCCATAGCCGCGCGTTCGCATGGCCGCAGGCGCTGAGTTCTCAACATGGCGCCAGGACTCTTGCGTCCAACTTCAGAGCCCCGAGCCCCGAGCCCTGAGCGCCGAGCGCCGAGTCAGATATAGTTTCCCCATGCCGACGCTGAAGTTTCTCGGGGCGACCCGCACGGTCACCGGATCGAAATATCTGCTCGACTTCGGGACGAGCCGTTTGCTGGTCGACTGCGGGCTGTTCCAGGGCCTCAAGGAGCTCCGGCTCCGCAACTGGGCGGAGCATCCGGTCGACGCCTCGACGATCGAGTCGGTCGTGCTGACGCACGCCCACCTCGACCACTGCGGCTACCTGCCGCGGCTGGTGGCGCAGGGCTTCCGCGGCCGCATCTTCTGCACGGCGGGAACGGCCGATCTCTGCCGCCTCGTGCTGCCCGATGCCGCCCGTATCGCGGAAGAAGACGCCCGATCGGCGAACAAGCACGGCTACAGCAAGCACCAGCCGGCGCTGCCGCTGTTCACCGAGGTCGATGCCTTCCGCGCGATTTCCCAGCTGCAGCCGGTGGGCTACCGGCGGCCGATGCCGGTCGCCGACGGCGTGCACGTGGAGTTCCTGAACGCCGGTCATCTGCTCGGCTCGTCGTTCGTCCGGATGACGCTGCCCGACGGCCGCCGGATCCTGTTCGGCGGAGACCTCGGCCGGTACGGCCGGCCCGTGCTGCCCGATCCCACGCCGGTGGCGGAGACGGACGTCCTGCTCGTCGAGTCGACCTATGGCGATCGCCTCCACGAGCCCGACGACAACGGGGCTCATCTCGCCGACATCATCAGCCGGACGGCCGGGCGCGGCGGCCGGCTCCTCATCCCGTCGTTCGCGATCGGCCGCGTCGAGGAGCTGGTCTACTGGATCAAGCGCCTGGAGGACGAGAAGCGGATTCCGGTACTCCCGGTCTACGTCGACAGCCCGATGGCGGTCGAGGCGCTGAAGTACTACTCGAATCGCGTCAACGAGCTGGATCCCGAGCTGCGTCCCGAGGGGCGGCATGTCTGCGCGTTCTGTACCACGCGCTTCCGCACGGTGCAGACGGTGGAGGAGTCGAAGAAGCTGACCGCCCGCCGCGATCCGGCCATCGTCATCTCGTCGAGCGGCATGGCGACCGGCGGCCGCGTGCTCTACCACCTCGAGCAGACGCTGCCCGATCCCGACAACACGGTCCTGTTCGTCGGCTATCAGGCGGCCGGCACGCGCGGCCGGCGGCTGGTCAACGGCGAGCCGCAGGTGAAGATGCACGGACGGATGATCGACGTGCGCGCCCGCATCGAACGTCTGGAATCGATGTCGGCGCACGCCGACGCCGGCGAGATCATGCGCTGGCTCGGCAACTTCACGCGCCCGCCCGCCCGCACCTTCATCGTGCACGGCGAGCCGGCGGCGCAGGACACGCTGAAGGTCGAGATCGAGAAGCGCCTCGGCTGGAACGTGCACGTGCCCGAGTACCTCGAGCAGGTGGAGCTCTGATTTACGTGGGGCTCTGCCCACACCCCGGCTCACTTCACTCGCTCGCGCAGCGGCTCGCGCCGTTCCGTCGCGGGCGCGCCGCGCGCGCCGCGCTTCGGCGGGGCTGGCCGGAGCGTCGATCCGATGGTAGGCTGAGGGGGCGGCGATTGTCCGGGCCGCGCACGGGCAGAACGGATTACGCATATGGCTGCAGGGATCATGTGGGGAGGCGGGAAGATGCCGCGCGGCGGGCAGCAGCCGGCTGAGGCGTCGACGTCCGCCGATCCCGCTGCCGTGGCCGGTCCGTCGCGCAAGTACCTCCTCGAGCGGGTCGACGATGCCGCGGTCGTGCAGGTGTACGCGGACGGCTTCGCGGCGCTGCCGCTGCGGGAGAAGGTGCTGATCTGGCACCTCTACGAGGCGGTGCGGGCGGGCCGCGACATCTATTACGACCAGAAGTACGCGCACGCCCTCGAGATGCGGGACGTGCTCGAGGCGATCGTCTCGCACCCCGACGGCATCGATCCGGCGACCTTCGCGGAGATCCAGCGGTACACGAAGCTGTTCTGGATCAACAGCGGCCCCTTCAACAACCTGACGGCGCGCAAGTTCGTCCTCGCCTGCACGCCCGACGCCTTCGCGGCGGCCGCGCGGACGGCACAGGCCCACGGGGCCGTCTTCCCGCTCGACGCCGGCGAGTCGCTCGACGCGCGGCTCGCCCGGCTGCAGCCGGCGTTCTTCGACGAGGGCGTCGACACGGTGGTCACCAACAAGACGCCGGGCGAGGGGAAGGACATTCTCGGGGCGAGCGCGAACAACATGTACGCCGGCGTCACGATGGCCGACCTGGAGGGCTTCCACGAGCAGCACCCGCTGAACTCGCGGCTCGTGAAGCAGGACGGCCGGCTCGTCGAAGAGGTGTACCGCGTCGGCGGCCGCTACGGCACGCAGATCGCGCGCATCGTGCGGCACCTGCAGGCCGCCATTCCGTACGCGACCGGCACGATGGCCGACGCGCTCGGCGCCCTCATCCGCTTCTACGAGACGGGGGAGACCGCCGACCGCGAGCAGTACGACATCGCCTGGGTGCGCGACAAGGAGTCGCCGGTCGACACGATCAACGGCTTCGTCGAGGTCTACCTCGACGCGCGCGGCATCAAGGGCGCCTGGGAAGGGCTCGTCTACTACGTGAATCGGGAGAAGACGGAGGAGATCCGGAAGCTCGCCGACGCCGCGCAGTGGTTCGAGGACCGGATGCCGTGGGACCCGCAATTCCGCAAGGAAGGCGTCCACGGCATCACGGCCAACGCCATCGACATCGTCATGGAGGCGGGCGACTCGGGGCCCGTGACGCCGATCGGCATCAACCTGCCGAACGATCAGGCGGTCCGCGAGGAGTACGGCAGCAAGTCCGTGTCGCTCTCGAACGTGATCGAGTCCTACGACCGGTCGACGCCGAAGGCCTTCCGCGAGGAGTTCTCCTGGTCGCCCGAGGAGGCGGCGCGCGCCGAGAAGTGGAGCGCCTTCGCCTCCGAGCTGACGACGAACATGCACGAGGTGATCGGCCACGGCTCGGGGAAGGTGCTGCCGCGGCTGAAGGGGAACCCGCAGGCGGCGCTGAAGGAGCAGTTCTCGGCGCTCGAGGAGTCGCGGGCCGATCTGGTGGCCCTGTACTTCCTGCCCGAGCCGAAGCTCGCCGAGCTCGGGCTCCTGCCGGCGGCCGACCAGGCGGAGATCGTGCAGGCCGAGTACGAGGGCTACGCGCGCAATGCGCTCGTGCAGCTGCGCCGGATCCGGCACGGCACGCAGATCGAGGAAGACCACATGCGCAACCGGCAGATGATCGTCCGGTGGCTCATGGCGAACACGGCGGCCATCGAGTCGCGCACGCGCGACGGCCGCACGTACTACGTCGTCACCGACGTCGCGGCGTTCCGCGAAGGGGTCGGCCGCCTGCTGGCCGAGGTGCAGCGGATCAAGGCCGAGGGCGACTACCCGGCGGCGAAGACGCTGTTCGAGAGCTACGGCGTGCACTTCGATTCGAAGCTGCGCGACGAAGTCGTCGCGCGGGTCGAGCGGCTGGATCTGCCGTCCTATACCGGCTTCGTGATGCCGGAGCTGGCGCCGGTGTACGACGCCGACGGCCGGATCGCCGACGTCGGGATTTCGTATCCGCTGGACCTGACGGCGCAGATGCTCGCGCTGTCGGCGGCCGGCCGGCCGCGCTGAGTCCGCTCGGCGCCACGACAGATCGATCCGCAGGTCCGCGGCACGCTGCGGGAGCCCGACGGACCGGGGAGGCAGGTTTCGATTGATGCAACGCCGCGTCGGGGTGATTCCAGGGCTGGTGGCGGTCGTCCTGGGACTCGTCACCCTGGCGACCGGCGCGCAGGCGCAGGAAGCGTCCGCGCGCAGCCGCGCGCTGCTCCTGCAGGCCGAGGACAGCCGCGCCGCCACCCACCGCGACCTCAACCGCATCCTCGTCGACTCGCGCAGCCGCAACGTCACCCTGCAGCGGCTCGCCGTCCGCGCGCTCGGCCGGCTCGAGCGGCCAGAGCTCGCGCGCGACGTCTATCCCCGGCTCACCTCGTACGTCCCCGAAGTCCGCATGGAGGCGGCCAACGCGCTCGGCCAGATCGCCCAGTCGCTGAAGCCGGGGGCCGTGCTCACCCGCATCAAGTCCGAGCTGCTCGATCGTCTCGACAAGGAATCGAATTCACGGGTCGTCGGCACGCTGTGCCGGACGCTGGGCCGCCTGCCGTACACCGACGCGGCGGAAGTGCAGCGCGTCGAGTCGCGGCTCGTCGACGCGTCGCGCCAGAGCGAGACGGTCGAGGTGGCGCTCGGTGTCGCCATGGGCCTCGAGTCGCTCATCCGGGAGGACGGCCGGCTGAGTCCGCCGGCGCCGCCGACGCTGGCCCGGCTGCGGACGCTGACGAACGGATTGGGCGACAGCGTCGCCAGCGACGGTGCCCGCGTGCGGCGGCTGGCGCTGCTGGCGCTGACCGAGGCGAAAGGCGTCGACGATGCGACGCTGCAGCGGACGTCCCTGGACCAGGACGAGCAGGTGCGCCGCGAGGCGGTGGCGGCCGCCGGAGAGCAGCCCGACCTGCCGCACGCCCCGTCGGTCATCGCCAGGGGCCTCGAGGATCCGTCGCCGATGGTGAGGTACGAAGCGTTGCGCGCCTACGGCCGCACGTCGGGGGCCGCCGTCTGCGGCCCGATCGTGAAGGCCGTGGACGACGCCGACGCGCACGTCTCGCTGCTGGCGCTCGACCTGCTCGGCCAGCCGTGCGGCACGCCCGATCAGGGCGTGGACGTGCTGAAGGCGCAGGTCGCGTCGCTCGGCGGCGGCGACTGGCATCGGCCGGTGCACGCACTGCTGGCGCTCGCAAGGCGATCGCCCGATGCGGCCCGCGCGGCGCTGCCGGCCTTCGAGTCGTCGAAGACCTCGCAGGTCAGGATGTACGCCGCCCGCGCGGCCGGCGTGCTGCACGACCAGGAGACCCTGCACCGCCTGGCGCTCGATGCGGACGACAACGTCCGGAACGCCGCGATCGAGGCCCTGCAGAAGGTGAGCGGCCACGCCGGCGATCCGCTGTACCTCGCCGCGCTGGGACAGCCCGACTACCAGCTGGTCCGCACCGCGGCCCTGGCGCTCGCCGGTACCTTCCGGAAGGCCGACGCCGTGCGGCAGATCGTCGCGGCGCTCGATCGGATCACGGCGGAGAAGCGCGACACGTCGCGCGACGTCCGGATGGCGCTGCTCGACCGGCTGGCCGAGCTCGGGTCGAAGGCCGACGAGAAGGCGCTCGTGCCGTATCTGCGCGACTTCGATCCGGTCGTGGCCGGCCGGGCCGCCGAGGTGCTCTCGGCGTGGACGGGCCGCCCGTACCGGGCTCGGACGACGCAGTTGAAGATCACCGAGGACGTCACGGCCGGCGAGCTGGACCGGCTGCGGGCGCCGCGGGCCCGCGTCACCATGGCGGGCGGCGGCACGTTCGACATCGCGCTGCTGACGACCGAGGCGCCGGCCACGGTGCTGCGCTTCGTGAAGATGGCGGAGGCGGGATACTACAACGGACTGACGTTCCACCGCGTCGTGCCGAACTTCGTCATCCAGGGCGGCAGCCCGGGGGCGAACGAGTACATGGGCGACGCCCGGTACATGCGCGACGAGGTCGGGCTGTGGCCGCACGTGCGCGGGGCGGTCGGCATCTCCACGCGCGGCCGCGACACCGGCGACGGCCAGTTCTTCATCGATCTCGTCGACAATCCCCGCCTCAACGGCCAGTACACCGTCTTCGGCCAGGTGCTGGCCGGCATGGACACGGTCGATCGGGTCCTGGAAGGGGCCGTCATTGAGAAGATCGAGATCTTCGAGCACTGACGTCCGGCGCCGGTGCGTCGGGGCGGCGTGCCGATGAGCGGAGGCCCGCGCTTCTCGACGCGCGTGCCGGCGGACCTGGCGCCGAATCGGCTGACCGCGGCGCTCGAGGCGCTGCGCGCCGCCGGGACGCCGATCGCCGATCTCACCGTCTCCAATCCGACGCGCGTCGGCCTGCGCTATCCCGACGATCTGCTCGCGCCGCTCGGCGACGCCGCCGGGCTGAACTACCAGCCGGAGGCCTTCGGCCTGGCGGAGGCGCGGGTCGCCGTGTCCGCCGACTACGCCCGCCGCGGCCTCGACGTGCCGGCCGACCGCGTGGCCCTGACGGCCAGCACCAGCGAGGCGTACAGCCTCCTCTTCAAGCTCCTCTGCAATCCGGGAGATCGCGTGCTCGTGCCGCGGCCGAGCTATCCGCTGTTCGAGTACCTCAGCCGCCTCGATGGTGTCGTGGCCGTGCCGTACGATCTCGAGTATCACGGCCTCTGGGCCGTCGATCTCGACAGCGTGCGCCAGGCGGCGGCCGGCGGCGCGCGCGCGCTGCTGCTGGTGAGCCCGAACAATCCCACCGGATCGCTCGTCGGGCGCGAGGAGCTCGACGCCGCTGACGGCGATCTGCGCGGCCGAAGGCATGGCGATCATCGGCGACGAGGTGTTCGCCGACTATCCGCTCGACCCCGACGGCGATCGGGCGACGGGCGTGCTGGTGCAGGACCGCGTGCTGACGTTCGCGCTCGGCGGGTTGTCGAAGTCGGTCGGCCTGCCGCAGGTCAAGCTCGGCTGGATCGCGGTCGGGGGGCCGGCCGCCGCGGTCGCCGAGGCGCTCGCGCGGCTCGGAGATCGTCGCCGACACGTACCTGTCGGTGTCGACCCCCGTGCAGCAGGCGGTGGTGAGGCTGCTGGAGCGGGGCGCAGTCGTGCGGCGTCAGATTCAGGATCGGATCGCGGCGAACTACAGCCAGCTGCACGAGCTGGCGGGGGCGCATCCTGCCTGCCGCGTGCTGCGTGCGGAAGGCGGCTGGTCGGCCGTCATCCAGGTGCCGGCGACCCGCGCCGAGGAGGCGCTCGTGCTCGAACTGCTGGAGCGCCGGCACGTGCTGGCGCATCCCGGCTATTTCTTCGACTTCCCGCGCGAGGCGTTTCTGGTGGTCAGCCTGCTGCCACCCGAGAACGACTTCGCGGACGGCGCGAGCCGGCTGCTGGCTGAGGCGGACGTTCCGTCCGCCTGAGCGGGTCGGTGCCGGACTTGCTACGATCGGAAGGACGATGACTGCCCGCCTGTACACGGGACGACACGCCGGCCTGCTGCTGCCGCTCTTCTCCTTTCCGTCGCGCCGGAGCTGGGGCCTCGGCGAGATCGGCGATCTCGCGCCGATGGCCGCCTGGCTGCGCGCCGCCGGCCAGGATCTGCTGCAGCTGCTGCCGCTCAACGAAATGGCGCCCGGCCAGCAGTCGCCCTATTCGGCCATCAGCGCGATGGCCATCGATCCGCTGTTCATCACCGTGCCCGACGTCGAGGACTTCACCGCGATCGGCGGCGAGGACGGCCTGCGCGGCGAGGCGCAGCACATGCTGGCCGCGGTCCGTCAGGCGCCCCACATCGACTACCGCACCGTACGGGTGCTGAAGGACATCGCGCTGCGGGCCGCGTTCGGGCGGTTCCGCCGCGACGAATGGGATCGCAGCACCGAGCGGGCGCAGGCATTCCGGCAGTTCATCGCCGAGCAGGCCTGGTGGATCGAGGACTACGCGCTGTTCCGCGCCGTGCACGCGCAGCGCGGCGAGCGTCCGTGGGCGAGCTGGCCGGCGGATCTGCAGCGCCGCGAGCCGGGCGCCGTCCGGAAGGCGCGGACCGAACTGGCCGATGAGGTGCTCTACTGGCAGTACCTGCAGTGGAACGCCGATGGCCAGTGGCGCGATGCGCGTCGGCAGGCCGGTCCGGTCGAGCTGATGGGCGACCTGCCGTTCATGGTCGACACCGACAGCGCGGACGTCTGGTCGCGGCAGGAGGAATTCCGGCTGGACGCCTCGGTCGGCGTCCCGCCCGACGCCTTCAGCGCCGAGGGGCAGGACTGGGGCATGCCGGTCTACGACTGGGACGTCCAGGCCCGCACCGGATATCACTGGCTGCGCGAGCGGGCCAGGCGCGCGGCCCAGATGTACGCGGGCTATCGCATCGACCACCTCGTCGGTTTCTATCGCACCTATGCCCGGCCGCACGACGGCAGCCCGGCCTATTTCTCGCCGGGCACCGAGCGCGAACAGACGGCGCTCGGCGAGACGCTGGTGACCCTCTTCAGGGACTCGGGCGCCTGCGTCGTCGCCGAGGATCTCGGCCTGGTGCCGGACTTCGTCCGCGCGTCGCTCGCACGTATGGGCGTCCCCGGCTACAAGGTGCTGCGCTGGGAGCGGGAGTGGCACATCGACGGGGAGCCGTACCGCGAACCCGACGCGTACCCGCCGGTGTCGCTGGCCACCTCGGGCACGCACGACACCGAGCCGATGGCCGTCTGGTGGGATGGAGCGACCCAGGAGGAGCGGCTGGCGCTCGGCCGCGTGTCGTTCGTGCGGCACCTGGCCGGCGACGGCTTCGATTTTGCGGGAAGTCCCTACACGGCGGCTCTGCGGGACGTGCTGATCGAGACGTTGTTCGGGTCGGGCTCGAACCTGATCGTGCTGCCGGTGGTGGATGTGTTCGGCTGGCGCGACCGGATCAACGTGCCCGGCACGGTCGACGGCCGGAACTGGACGTTCCGCCTGCCCTGGTACGCCGACGAGCTCGACAGCCATCCGGAAGCCGTGGCCTGTCGCGATCGCCTGCGCCACTGGAGCCACGTCTATCACCGGTCGACCGGCGAGGGCGGCGGACGGACGAACGGCGGACGGGCCACGGGGGGCTGAGCGTGAAGGGACCGCGCGTGAGGGCGCCCGAGCTCGGCGGGGGTGCCGGCTGGTTGAACGTCGCCGCACCGCTCAGCCTGCACGGACTGCGCGGCAAGGTGGTGCTGCTCGATTTCTGGACGTACGGCTGTATCAACTGCGTGCACATCATCCCGGCGCTGCAGCGGCTCGAGGCGAAGTATCCGCGCGAGCTCGTGGTCATCGGCGTCCATTCCGGGAAGTTCCCCAACGAGCTCGAGCTCGACAGCATCCGGCACTTCGTCCGGCGCTACGACATCCGGCATCCCGTCGTGAACGACGCCGACCGGGCCATCAGCCGGGCGTACGCCGTGCGGGCCTGGCCGACGCTCGTCCTCGTCGACCCGGCCGGGTACGTCGCCGGCAGCGTATCGGGTGAGGGGCACGAGGAGGAGATCGACGCCGCGATTGCCGACGAGATCGCCCGGTTCCGCACCGTCGGTGCTCTCGACCGGACGCCGCTGCCCCTGGCGCCCGAGCGATCACCGGCCGTTGATCGGCCGCTCGCCTTCCCCGGAAAGATCGCCATCGATCCCGCGTCGCGCCGGCTCTTCATTGCCGACTCGAGCCATCACCGGATCGTCTGCACGACGCTCGACGGGGTCCACGTGGCGACGATCGGATCGGGCGATCCGGGGATCGCCGACGGGACGTTCGAGACCGCGATGTTCCGGAGACCGCAGGGGCTGCTGGTCGTTGCTGGCAGCGCCAACAGCACTGACTGCGCCGACAGCGGCACGCTCTTCGTCGCCGATACCGGGAACCACCTGATTCGCGCCGTCGACCTGTCGAGGCGGCGCGTGGAAACGGTGGCGGGGACCGGCGGGCAGGGACCGATCCAGGGGACGGGCGGGCCGGCGCGCGGCTGTCCGCTGAATTCGCCGTGGGACCTGGCGAAGGCCGGGCGGCTGCTGTTCGTCGCCATCGCCGGGTCGCATCAGAATCTGGGTGTTCGATCTCGACCGCCACACGATCGAGCCGTACGCCGGGACGGGACACGAAGCGCGGCGGGACGGTACGCTCGCGACCGCGAGCCTGGCGCAGCCGTCGGGGCTGGCGGCCGGCGACGGCCGCCTGTACGTCGCCGACAGCGAGTCGAACAGCGTGCGCGCCGTGGACCTGCCGCCGGGCAATGCCGTGACGACGATCGCCGGCGGCGACCTGTTCGAGTTCGGTGACGCCGATGGCGTCGGCGACGCCGTGCGGCTGCAGCATCCGCTCGGACTCGCCTGGCTCGACGGCCGGCTCTTCCTCGCCGACACCTACAACCATCGCATCAAGCAGATCGACGCCGCGGCGCGACGTGTGACGACGCTCGCGGGCACCGGCCGCCCGGGCGACGAGGACGGCGCAGGTGGCTCGTTCGCCGAGCCCGGCGGACTCGCGGCGTACGACGGACGCCTGTACGTCGCCGACACGAACAACCACGCGGTGAGGATCGTGGACACCGGCACCGGTGAGGTCGGGACGCTGGCGCTGCGGGGAGTGCCGGTAAGAGAGGAAGTAGGCGATAGGCGATAGGCGATGGGCGGTAGGGCTGAGTCGCGCGCTCATGCACTCGCGCGCGACTTCCATTGAACGCGGCGCGAGCACACGAGCGCCGCGGTTGCCCTATCGCCTATGGCCCATCGCCCACCGCCTGCAGTATCTCGACCTACCGTCGTCCTCCCTGCGCCGTGGCCGTGCTCTTCGGCGCGGGCGGCAGCGGCTTGCGGGGCAGCATGTCGTCGCGGTTGGCCGCGTCGTAGACGAACGAGGCGACGATCACCGCGTTCTTCATCATGTCGCCCGCCTGCACGCGGTCGTAGAGGTCCATGTTCGAGTGGTGCGTCCGGGTCTGGTACTCGATGGGATCCTGGATGAACTGGAAGCCCGGGATGCCGACCGCGTCGAACGACAGGTGGTCGGTGCCGCCCGTGTCCCGGATCGTCAGCGAGCGCATGCCGAGGTCGTGGAACGGCTCCATCCAGCGGGCGAAGATCGGCGCGACCGCCTCGTTGCCCTGCAGGTAGACGCCGCGGATGGCGCCGGTGCCGTTGTCGACGTTGAAGTACGCCGAGACCTTCGCCTGTTCCGGCGTCAGCGCCATCGTCTTCGGATCGCCGAAGTGCTGCTTCACGTAGGCCTTCGATCCGAGCAGCCCTTCCTCCTCGCCGGTCCAGAGCGCGATGCGGACCGTCCGGCGCAGCTTCACGCCGCTCTCCTTGAGGATGCGCATGGCCTCCATCATCACCGCCGAGCCCGCGGCGTTGTCGGTGGCGCCGGTGCCCGAGTGCCACGAGTCGAAGTGGGCGCCGAGCATCACGATCTGGTCGGCCTTGTCGGTGCCCGGCAGCTCCGCGACGATGTTGAACGAGTTGAGATCCTTGTCGTAGAACTCGTTCCTGATGTCGAACATCAGCGAGACCGGGACCTTCTTCTCGAGCGTGCGCGCGATCCGGTTGTAGTGCTCGACGGCCATCACGACCTGCGCCGGCACGGGCGGGGCCTTGGGATCCTGCGAGCCGCCCGACTGCACGAAGATCGTCCCGTCGTCGCCGCGGCTCGACTCGATGACGGCGGCGACGCCTTCATCGAGCAGGAACGTGTTCAGCTTGTCCAGGAAGGCGCGCCGGGCCATGAACATCCGCCGCCGCGCGTCATTCGGCCCCTGGCCCGGGTCGGGGGCCATCGACATCCGTCCGAGATCCTCGCGCGTCAACCGGTGGCCCTGCGCGTCGAAGTGCGCCTCCGGATCGCGGATCGGCGAGATCATCACGAACTTGCCCTTCAGCTTGCCGCGATATTCGTCGAAGTCGGCCTCGCTCTCCATCGGGGCGAAGACCGCCTCGGCCGTCACGGGGCCGTTGGTCCCGGGCGTCCAGGCCTTCGTATAGGCGATGAGCGGATAGGCGCGCGGTGAGACCGCGAGCGCCACGAACCAATCGTTCGCCCAGCCGCGGCCGAACGGCCACGGCTCCTCGTGCACGTTCGACAGGCCCCACCCCTTCATCGTCCTGACGGCGTAGTCGGCCGCCTCGCGCATGTCGGGCGAGTTGGTCAGCCGCGGCCCGTAGACGTCGGTGAGATAGCTCTCGACCGTCATCACCTGCGAATGCTCGAAGCCTTCGGCGCGAATCCGGTGCATCGCCGTCAGGTCGAGCGTCTCGTTCGACGGCGTCCACTGGGCGGCCACCGGCAGGCCGACGCACAGGGCGAGCCCGAGGGCGAGTGGCAGCGCAAAGCGAGATCTCATACGTTCCCTCCTGTTTCAATCGGGGCTCTGCCCCGAACCCCGGCTCGCGTCACTCGCTCGCCTCGAGCTTGCCGAAAGGCGGGCGCGCGGTGCGCGCCGCCGGGCGTTGCCCGGCCCGTGTGACCCGGGCTCGGCTCGAGCGTCGGCTCCCACTGAACGGAAGACTCTAACGGCCCAGCTTCGGGCCGTCAAGGCGGAAGGCCGGGCTCGCACCGGGCGGTCGTCGCGCCTGTTATATTGATGAGCCTGTTGGCGCAATCCACGGGGCATCAAATTGTTAGGTCACATGATAGAGCGAAGAAATATCCGACCAGAACTGTTCAGCTGGCGTCCAAACATCGACTATCTTAGGGGAGCCGGCGCGGCTCCCCGCGAGACAACGAAGCCGGGCCTGAAAGGTCCGACAGAGGAGCGTGTACGATGAAGCGAGCTGTGCCGGTGGCCCTGCTGGTGGCGTTGGCCGCCGCCCCGCTGGCCGCCCAGATGGGCGGGGCGGGCGGAATGCAGAGCGGGAATCCCGTCAGCGCGACGTTGAAGAGCGCCTATCAGGGCGTGCAGCGGAACCTGATCGAGACGGCGGAGCAGGTTCCCGAATCGGTGTACGGATTCAAGCCGACGCCCGAGGTCCGGAGCCTCGGTGAGCTCATTGGCCACGTCGCCGGCGCGCAGTACATGTACTGTGGTGCCGCGAAGGGCGAGAAGAATCCGGCGGCCGAGAGCCAGTTCGACAAGGAAACGTCCAAGGCCGCCCTGGTCAAGGCCTTGAAGGACTCGTCGGCCTACTGCGAGGCCGTTTATGCCGGCCTCACCGACGCCGCCCTGGACCGGATGGTGACGATGGGACGGCGCCAGGTGCCGGCGGTGAGCCTGCTCGTGCAGAACATCGCGCACGACAACGAGCACTACGGCAACCTGGTCACCTACATGCGGTTGAAGGGGATCGTCCCCCCGTCGACCGCCCGTTCGCAGCGGCCGAGTGGACGGTAGATCGCCACATCGACCGATACTCCGTTCGGGACCCGGCCGCCGGTGGGCGGCGGCCGGGCCCGGCTCATCCGGACATCGCTTTTCAGGAAGGTGTAATGCGACGAGCGCTGGCCCTGATCGCCTCCTCCGCGCTGCTGGCGGCTGCCTGCAGTGCCCCACCCACCTCGCGGCCCGACAGCCGCACCGCGGACATCGCCCTGGCGTCGGATGTGACGGTCGTGAAGGCCAAGGTGCCGCGCAACGCGACGCTCTCCACGCTTCTGCGTGCGCAGGACCTGCCGGCGCCGACCGTGGCCGGCATCATCCAGAGCGCGCGGCAGGTGTTCGATCCGCGGGATCTCAAGCCGGATCACGATTATCAGATCGCGCGGGCGCTGGACGGGCAGCTCCGGGACTTCGAGTACCAGATCGACAACGACCGCATCCTGCGCGTCGGGTATCACCCCGGTGACAGCGACAACGCCGCCTTCAACGCCACGATCGTCTCGCTGCCGAAGCAGCAGGTGCGGGCGGTGGCTTCCGGCGCGATCGATGCCGACACGCCGTCGCTGTTCGAGGCGATCGATGCGACCGGCGAGTCGACCGGGCTGGCGATGGAGCTGGCCGACGTCTTCGGCGGCGTCATCGACTTCAACGTCGACCTGCAGCGGGGCGACACCTTCAAGGTGGCCTTCGAGAAGGACGTGCGCAACGGCAAGCTGCTCGACTACGGGCCGATCGAAGCGGCCGAGTTCGACAACGACGGCCGCCACCTGGTCGCCATCCGCTTCACGCCGAAGGGCGGCGCTCCGGGGTACTACGACGAGAACGGCCGGTCGCTGAAACGGTTCTTCCTGAAGTCGCCGCTGAAGTTCGAGCCGCACCCGCGGATCACGTCGCGGTTCTCGCGCCACCGGTACCACCCGATCCTGCACGTGTACCGGGCGCACCTCGGCGTCGACTATCACGCGCCGATGCGGTCGCCGGTCGTGGCCGTGGCCGCGGGCGTCGTCGTATCGGCCGGGTGGGACGGCGGCGGCGGGCGCATGGTGCGCCTGCGCCACAGCAACGGCTACGAGACCTACTACCTGCACCTCTCGTCGATCACCCAGGGCCTGCACCGCGGCGTCCGCGTCAGCCAGGGCGAGGTGATCGGGCGCTCGGGCGAGTCAGGGCTCGCCACCGGCCCGCACCTGGACTTCCGGGTCCGGAAGAACGGCCGGTTCGAGAACCCGGTCGCGGTGTTCCGCAGCCTGCCGCCCGGCGACCCAATCAAGGCCTCCGACCGCCAGGCGTTCAACGCCGTCCGCGACCACGCGCTGCAGCAGCTGACCGGCACCTCCCCGAAGCCGGCCACGGCCGTGGCGACCGCGACGTCGGCGGGCGCGGCGGCCTCCGGGGCATCGGGGCAGCAGTAGACCGGGCGCCACTTTCCCACACCGAACCGGCGGGGCCGGCCGGTCAGCCGGCCCCCGACGTCGCCCGCCGTGCACGAGCCGCGCGGCGAGACTATAATTGGGGCCGGTTTTTTCACGGTATTCCGGCCGTCGCGCGGCCGCACGTTCCCTGCATCCGGCACCCTATGGCGAGTCTGCATCCCTTCCGGGCCCTGCGCCCGACCCCGGCCGCGGCCGCACGCGTGGCGGCCGTTCCCTACGACGTCGTGACCACGGACGAGGCGCGCGCGCTCGCCGCCGGCAACCCGCTCAGCTTCCTGCACGTGTCGCGGGCCGAGATCGATCTGCCGCCGTCGACCAATCCGCACGCCGACGCGGTGTACGAGCGGGCGCGGCAGAACTTCGAGACACTGCGCGCCGAGGCGCCGCTGGTCGTCGAGACGGAGCCGACGGTGTACGCGTATCGGCTGCGCATGGGCGGCCACGAGCAGACCGGCATCGCGGCCTGCTACAGCGTCGACGAGTACAACCACGACATCATCAGGAAGCACGAGCGGACGCGTCGCGACAAGGAAGACGATCGGACGCGCCACATCCTGACGCTGCGTGCCCAGACCGGTCCCGTGTTCCTGACCTACCGTGCGTCGGCCGACGTCGACGCCGTCACCCGGCGGATCACGGCGGGGACGCCGCTGTTCGACGTGATGGCGCCCGACGGCGTGCAGCACACGATCTGGGCCGCGGCGGCCGGCGACGTGCAGGCGCTGGTGGCGGCCTTCGGGCGGATTCCCGCGCTGTACATCGCCGACGGCCATCATCGTGCCGCCAGCGCCGCGCGCGCCCACCAGCAGCTCGGCGAAGCGGCGAGCGGCCGGTTCCTCGCCGTGTCCTTCCCGCACGATCAGATGCACGTGCTGCCGTACAACCGCCTCGTCCGCGATCTGGCGGGCCTGACGCCGGACGCGTTCCTCGCCGAAGTGCGGAAGCGCTTCACCGTGCAGGACGGGCCCGCCAGCCCGGTGCGCAAGGGCGAGGTGGCGATGTACGTCGGCGGCCGCTGGCAGACGCTGGTGCTCGAGGGGGCCGGCGGTGGCGATGCCATCGGGGCGCTCGATGTCAGCGTGCTGCAGGATCGCCTGCTCGATCCGGTGTTGAAGATCGCCGATCCGCGGACCGACAAGCGGATCGATTTCGTCGGCGGCATCCGCGGCACCGGCGAGCTGGAACGGGCCGTCACCGACGGCCGGGCGGCCGTCGCCTTCTCGCTGTATCCGGTCGGGGTCGGCGACCTGATGGCGATTGCCGACCAGGGCGGCATCATGCCGCCCAAGTCGACCTGGTTCGAGCCGAAGCTGCGGGACGGGCTGCTGATTCACCAGATCTGAGAGGCTGTCGTCTCCGGTCTGCGGTCTTCGGTCTCCGGTCCTGATGGACGGAAGACGGGGGACTGAACTGACGGGGCCGGCGCGAAGCGCCGGCTTCATGCACTGGACCGAAGACGGTAGACCGAAGACCGGAGACGTCAATGAAAGTTCTTGTTGCCGACAAGTTCGAGCAGAGCGGAGTGGACGGCCTGCAGGCCGCCGGCTGCGAAGTGCTGGTGCAGCCGGAGCTGAAGGACGCGGCCCTCGAAGCGGCGCTGCGCGAGACGAAGGCCGACGTGCTGGTCGTCCGGTCGACGAAGGTCACCGAGGCGATGCTCGCGGCGGGCGCGCTCTCGCTGGTCGTCCGGGCGGGCGCCGGCTACAACACGATCGACGTGGCGGCGGCCTCGCGGCGCGGCATCTACGTCTCCAACTGCCCCGGCAAGAACGCCGTGGCCGTGGCCGAGCTGACGCTCGGCCTCATCCTCTCGCTCGATCGCCGCATTCCCGACAACGTCGCCGAGCTGCGCGCCGGCACGTGGAACAAGAAGGAGTTCGCGAAGGCGCGCGGCCTGCACGGCCGGACGCTCGGCCTGCTCGGCTACGGCAACATCGGCCGGGAGGTGGCGAAGCGGGCGCACGCCTTCGGCATGCCGATCGTCGTCTGGAGCCGGCGGTTCGCCGCGGGCGCCGAGCGGCCCGGCGATGTGCCGATGACCGTCGTGTCGACGCCGGCCGACGTGGCGGCGCAGGCCGACGTGCTGAGCGTGCACCTGGCGCTGACGCCGGAGACGCGCGGGCTGGTGAACGCCGAGGTGCTGCGGCACCTGGCGCCCGGGTCGTACTTCGTCAACACGGCGCGCGGCGAGGTGGTCGACTACAAGGCGCTCGAGGCGGTCGTGCGCGAGAAGGGGATCCGGGTCGGGCTCGACGTGTACGCCGCCGAGCCGTCCGGGGCGACCGGCGCGTTCGCCGATCCGCTGATCGGCCTGCCGAACGTGTACGGCACGCATCACATCGGCGCCTCGACCGATCAGGCGCAGGAGGCGATCGCGGCGGAGACCGTCCGCATCATCCGGTCGTACCTCGAGACCGGCAAGGTGCCGAACGTCGTCAATCTCTGTTCGAAGACGCCGGCCGCGCACATGCTGGTCGTGCGGCATCGCGACCGGCCGGGCGTGCTGGCCCACGTCTTCGAGCACCTGCGCTCGGGCGACATCAACGTGCAGGAGACGGAGAACATCATCTTCGAGGGCGCCGAAGCCGCAGTCGCCCGCATCAATCTCGACGCGGCCCCCTCCGAGACCCTGCTGCAGACGATCCAGACGGGCAGCCCCGACATTCTCGACCTGCACCTCGTGACGATTTGAATGGAGTGCAGCGAGCGGCGCCTGCGGCCACACCCAGCCGAGGACGAGGAGGTCCGAGGCGAGAGGACGGAACCATGACGACAGCCACCCGTATCTACAACTTCTCGGCGGGGCCCGCGACCCTGCCGCTGCCGGTGCTCGAAGAGGTGCAGCGCGACCTGTTGACGCTGCCGGGCGTCGGCATGTCGGTGCTCGAGATCAGCCACCGCTCGAAGCCGTTCGATGCCATCCTGGCGTCGGCCGAAGCCGACATCCGTCGGCTGGCCGGCGTGCCGGACAACTACAAGGTCCTGTTCCTGCAGGGCGGCGCCAGCCTGCAGTTCTCGATGGTGCCGATGAACCTGCTGACGGCGGGAACGACGGCCGACTACATCATGACGGGGGTCTGGTCGCAGAAGGCACTCGGGGAGGCGAAGCGGGTCGGCGCCACCAGCGTGGCGGCGACGACCGAAGGCGATCGGTTCACGCGGGTCCCCGCGCAGGGTGATCTGAAGCTGACGCCGGGCGCCGCCTACGTGCACATGACGTCGAACAACACCATCTTCGGCACCGAGTGGTCGGCGCTGCCGGACGTGGGTGACGCGCCGCTGGTCAGCGACGCCTCGTCGGACATCTTCAGCGGCCCGATCGACGTCGCGAAGCACGGGCTGATCTACGCCGGCGCGCAGAAGAACCTGGGGCCGTCGGGCGTGACCCTCGTCATCATCCGCGAGGACCTGCTGGCGCGGTCGGCGTCGACGCTGCCGTCGATGCTGAGCTACGCCGTGCAGGCCGAGGGCGGGTCGCGGTACAACACGCCGCCGACCTTCGGCATCTACATGCTCGGGCTCGTCATCAAGTGGATCCTCGCGCAGGGCGGGCTGGCGGAGATGGCGAAGCTGAACGCGCGGAAGGCCGGCAAGCTGTACGCCGCGATCGATGGCGGTGGCTTCTACCGGGGCACGGCGCAGAAGGCGAGCCGCTCGCGGATGAACGTGACGTTCCGACTGCCGTCCGAGGAGCTCGAGAAGACGTTCATCCAGGAGGCGACGGCGGCCGGCTTCGACGGCCTGAAGGGGCACCGGTCGGTCGGCGGCATCCGGGCGTCGATCTACAACGCCTTCCCGGAAGCCGGGATCGACGGCCTCGTGTCGTTCATGCAGGAGTTCGAGCGGAAGAAGGGCTGATTTCGTTCCATTCTGTGGAATAGGGAATCGCGCAACTGCTTGAATTGCAGTAGGATCCAGCTCCGCTGGCCGTCTGTGACGGCGTTTTGTGCTGGTCGTGCGGCTTACGGCCGTGGTAAGGTTGTGTGTTTGCCACTGCCGGTGTCTGGCCGGATCTCGGCACTTCTGACCTCAATCGGGTGATTTTTCGGGGGGACTAATTTGCTGGTGTCGCTGGTCCTGACGCTCGTGGCTGCGGCCGTGCTCGTTCAGATTGCGGTCTTCAGTACGACCATTTATCTGCATCGCTGCGCCACACACCGGGCACTCGTGCTGCATCCGGTGGCTGCCTTCGGCTTCCGCTCCGCACTCTGGCTGACCACGGGACTGTCCACCAAGGAGTGGGTGGCCGTGCACCGGAAGCACCACGCCTTCACTGATCAGGAAGGCGATCCCCACAGCCCGTATCTCGAGGGCTTCTGGCCCGTTCAGCTGGGGAACGTCTTCTACTACATGCGCGAGGCGAAGAATCCCGAGATCGTCCAGAAGTACGCGAAGGACATCAAGGACGACGTCTTCGACAAGCTGTTCTTCAACCACGGCCTGGTCGGCCTGGCGGTCGGCATCACCGCGATCTGCTTCATGCTGGGCATCTGGTGGGGCCTGCTGGCGGCGGCCATTCATGCCCTGGTCTACGTCTTCGTGCTGTCCTCGTCGATCAACGGCCTGTGCCACCACGTCGGCTACAAGAACTTCGACAACACCGCCACGAACCTCCGGTTCCTGGCGCTGCTGACCGGCGGCGAAGGTCTGCACAACAACCACCACGGCTTCCCGCGCAGCCCGAAGTTCAGCTTCCGCAAGGCGGAGTTCGATCCCGCCTGGCCGATCATCAAGGTGCTGACGCTGCTGAAGCTGGCGCGCCCCTACAAGACGATTGAACAGGCACAGGTGGGCGCGTAAGCGCGCACCGCCGTTCCTTCGGAACACGAAAGGCCGGGTCCGCTGCCGCGGATCCGGCCTTTTCTGTTTCCGGGGCCCTTCACGGGAGACCAGGAGGCCCCTCACGGAATTCACGGGAGGGGCCGGAGGTCAGGAGGCTGCGTCGAAGAGAATCAGGACTGCGGTTCGCCCGCCGGGCGGCGGGGACGACGACGCCTGCGGCGGCGGCGGCGAGGGCGGCCTTCGTCGGCCTGGGGCTCTGCGGCGGTCCCTTCCTGCAGGCCGCGCCAGAAGCCGAGCGCGTCAGGGGCCTGTTCGTGGATGTCGATCCACGTCAGCGCGTCCTGGAACGCGCTCCGATTCATCATCGCGCGATGGGCACGCGGCGATCCGCCCGGCTCGAGCAGCCGCGGCACCAGCATCAGGATGTGATTCAGCCGCTCGACGTCGCGGCGGGCGAGCGGCAGCAGGCCGAGTGACAGGGCTCCCGGCTTCCCCGGAGCGATCGTCGGCAGCCGCGTGCCGTGCGGCGTGAAGCCGAGCGGCACGAGCAGGCTGCCCAGCAGGATCGCATTCGTGAGCGTCTCGGGCGTCTCGTCGAACTTCCGTCGGTACGCGTCGACCCGCGCCAGCGACTCCCAGAGCGTCGGCGTCGCGCCGCGGTGCAGCTCGGCGGAAATCGGCTCGAGCAGCCGTGCCGCCGCCAGACCGCGGAACGCCCGCTCGGACGATCCCGCCCGCAGGATCTTGCAGGTACTCCTCGATGAGCCGCGCCGGCGCGCTGAGGGCGATCTGGTGCTGCTGACGCGCGATGGCTTCGAGAATCGGCAGATCGATCTGGAAGTCGAGCCGTGCCGCGAGCGCGATGGCGCGCATCATCCGGACGGGATCTTCCGTGAAGCGCTCGTCCGGATCGCCGATGCAGCGCACCAGCCCCGCCCGCAGGTCCTCCAGCCCGCCGACATAGTCGATGATGGAGAACGTCGCGATGTCGTAGAACAGCGCGTTGACCGTGAAGTCGCGCCGGAAGGCGTCCTCTTCGGGCGTGCCGAACGTGTTGTCGTGGTGGATCGGCCCGTTGGCCTCTGCCGGTGCGCCGTCCGGCGGCGGCTCCGCGCCTTCCTGGACGTCACCCGGCCTGGCCAGCCGCCGGAACGTCGCCACCTCGATCGTCTTCGTCCCGAACTTGACGTGCGCGAGCCGGAAGCGTCGGCCGATGATCCAGCAGTTCCGGAACAGCCGCTTCACCTGATAGGGATGAGCCGACGTGCCGATGTCGAAGTCCTTCGGCCGCCGATCCAGCAGCAGATCCCGCACGCTGCCGCCAACCAGGTACACCACGTATTCGTGCTGCCGCAGCCGGTACAGGACCTTCAGTGCGTCAGGATCGATCTGTCGGCGGGAGAGCGAATGCTCGGCGCGGGGGATGATCGTCGGCTCGGCCATCGCCGCAAATTGTAGCACATGGTCGGCAGGCCACAATTGACAAAATCATTGATATCAGTAGTTTAGAGACTTCTTCAGGCCCTGTGCTACCATCCCTTCCATGTCCCGTCTCGCTTCGGGCATCTGCCTGACCTTGCTCGCCCTCGCCGTGGCCCGGCCGGCCGCCGCCGATGCCCGCGCCGACCTGGCCCTCGCGCTCACGTCGTACGACGCCGGGCAGTACGCCGCGGCGATTTCAGCCGCCACGGCCATCCCCGCCACCGATCCGGACGCCGACGCCGCGCAGCTCGTCGTCGGCCGGGCGCAGCTCGAGCAGTTCCGCCAGACGGGGGATCCCGCCGATCTGTCAGCCGCCCGCACCGCCTTTCAGGCACTGCACCCGGCGAAGCTCGGGCCGCACGATCGGCTGCAGCTGCTGGTCGGGCTCGGCGAGTCGCTCTACCTGGAGGGCATGTTCGGACCGGCGAGCGAGCTGTTCGGCGCGGCGCTGCAGAACCCCGGACCGTTCGCGCCGGGCGAGCACGACCGCCTCCTCGACTGGTGGGCGACGGCGGTCGATCGCGAGGCGCAGCAGAAGGCCGCAGGGCGGCGGGAGCCGCTGTACCGCCGGCTGGCCGATCGCATGCGCGACGTGCGGCGCGAGGACCCGGCCTCGGGCGTGGCCGCCTACTGGACCGTGGCTGCCGATCGTTCGGCGGGCGATCTGGATGCGGCGTGGAACGCGGCAGTGGCGTACTGGGTGCGGGCGCCGCTGATGGGCGCCCGGGCGGCGACGCTGCGCGCCGATCTCGACCGGCTGATGCTCGAGGGGATCATTCCCGAACGGGCCAGGCAGCTCGCCACGAGTCCGAGCGACGAGGCCGACGTCGCCGCCGACCTGCGCGCGGAATGGGAAGTGGTGAAGAAGCAGTGGGGTGGGGGCTAGCTCTTCGCGTCCTTCCAGTTCTCGCCGATCCCGACATCCACGGTCAGCGGCACCGACAGCTGGACCGTCTGTTCCATCAGCGGCTTCACCAGCGCGGCCACCTCGTCGGCTTCCGCCTTCGGCACCTCGAACAGCAGCTCGTCGTGGACGGTCAGGATCATGCGGGCGGCGTCGCGGCGTCCCGCGGCGCGCCGCTCGAGCGCCGCGTGCACGTCGAGCATCGCCTTCTTCATGATGTCGGCGGCCGAGCCCTGAATGGGCAGGTTCACCGCGATGCGTTCGGTGGCCGCGCGGATCTGCCCGTTGCGGCTGTTCAGCTCCGGCACCGCCCGCCGCCGGCCGAACATCGTCCGGACGACGCCCGACTCGCGGGCCTCGGCGAGCGTCCGGTCGATGAAGCCGCGCACGCGCGGGAAGCCGGCGAAGTAGGCGTCGATGAACTGCTGGGCGGCCTGGGGCGGCACGCCGATGTCGCGCGCGAGCGTGAACGCCGTCTTGCCGTACAGCAGCGCGTAGTTGATGATCTTCGCCCGGCGCCGCAGCTCGTGCGGGTCGAGGCCGCTCGAGGCGCCGAACACCTTCAGCGCGGTCTCGTCGTGGATGTCGTCGCCGCGCCGGAACGCTTCGATCAGCGCTTCGTCCTGCGCGAGGTGGGCGAGCACCCGGAGCTCGATCTGCGAGTAGTCGGCCGAGATCAGCACGCAGCCCGGCTCGGCGATGAACGCGCGCCGGATCTCCCGCCCGAGCTCGCTGCGGATCGGGATGTTCTGCAGGTTCGGCTCGCTGCTGCTCAGCCGTCCGGTGGCCGCGACCGCCTGGTTGAACGACGTGTGCACGCGGCCCGTCCCGGGGTTCACCAGCTGCGGCAGCGCGTCGATGTAGGTCCCCTTCAGCTTCTGGATCGCCCGCCACTCCAGGATCTGGCGCGGCAGGTCGTGGACGAGCGCCAGCTCCTCCAGCACCTCGACGGCGGTCGAAGCCGTGCGGGTCTTCCCCGTGCGCTTCAGCGCCGGCAGCTTCAGCTTCTCGAACAGGATCTCCGACAGCTGCTTCGGCGAGTTGATGTTGAACTCCTCGCCGGCCAGATCGATGATGCGGGCGGTCCGCTCGGCGAGATCGGCCTCGAGCTGCGCCGACTGCGTGCGGAGCGCGGCCGTGTCGATCCGGACGCCGGTCCGCTCGAGATCGGCGAGCACCGGGACGAGCGGCATCTCGAGCTCGCGGAAGACCCGCGCCAGCTCCTCCGACGCGAGCATGGGCGCGAGCTGCCCGGCGAGCTGCAGTGCGAGGTCGCTCCGCTCGCCGGCGAACGTCAGCACGCCGGCCGCGGGGACCCGCGCCAGCGGAATGGCCTTCGCGCCCTTGCCGCAGACCTCCTCGCGGGTCAGCGCCCTGTAGCCGATCTGTTCCAGCGCGATCTCCTCGATCGGATGGCCTGACCGGCCCGAGTCGATCAGGTAGCTGGCGAGCATCGTGTCGAAGTCGAGGCCCTGGAGCTCGATGCCCTGGCGGGCGAGTACGACCGCGATGAACTTGAGGTCGTGGCCGACCTTCTTCACCGTCGGGTCCGACAGCACGGGCGCCAGCGCGGCGAGCGCCTCCCGCCGGTCCAGGCCCGGGCCGTCGTCGAGCGAGGCGTGGCCGAGCGGCAGGTACCGGGCGGTCTTCGGCGCAGCGCTGAGCACGAGGCCGACCAGGTCGCTCGTCATGGCACCGCTGCCGTCGGTCAGGACCTGCAGGGCGAACCGGCCGCTGCGCGCCAGGTCGGCTGCGAGCGCGCGCAGTTCGTCGAGCGAGGCGATCCGGGCGTAATCCGTCGAGACGGTCTCGGCGGTCGGGGCGTACTCGGTGAGGAGCGACCGGAACCCCAGCTGCGAGAAGAGTGCGTAGCAACGCTCGCGCGCCGGGCCACGGAAGCGGAAGGCGTCGAGTTCGAAGGCGACCGGCACGTCGGTGTGGATCCGGACGAGGTCGCGGCTCTGTCGCGCGAGGTCGGCGTGATGCTGCAGACCCTCGCGGTACTTCTTCTGCTTCACCTCGCCGGCCCGCTCGAGCAGGGTGTCGAGCGAGCCGAAGGTCGCGATGAGCTCGCGGGCCCCCTTTTCGCCGATGCCGGGCACGCCCTTCACGTTGTCGACCGCGTCGCCCATGAGCGCGAGCGTATCGACGACCTGTCCGGGGTCGACCCCGAACTTCTCCTTCACGCCGGCCGCGTCGTACCAGGTGCCCTCGTCGCGCGGATTGAAGACCTTGACGGTGTCGCCGACGAGCTGGAAGAAGTCCTTGTCGCCGGTGACGATCGCGACCTCGTAGCCGGCCGCTTCCGCCCGCTTCGCGATCGTGCCGATCACGTCGTCGGCCTCGTACCCGGCCATCGTGACGATCGGCACGCCCATCGCCTCGCAGGCTTCGTGGACGAGCGGCACCTGCTCGACGAGGTCGCTCGGCATCGGCGCGCGGTTCGCCTTGTAGTCCTCGGCGAGCTCCGAGCGGAACGTCGGGCCGGCCAGGTCGAACGAGGCGGCGATGAAGTCGGGGCGGTGGTCGGCGAGCAGCTTGCGCAGCATGGCGACGAAGCCGTAGACGGCGTTCGTCGACCGGCCGTCGGGCGCCGTCAGGCCGCGGATGGCGTGGTACGCCCGGTACATCTGGGAGTTGCCGTCGATGACGTACAGCCGCGGGCGATCGGTCATGCTGCGTGTCGGGGAACGGGCGGGCGCGACGCCCGGCGGGTGTGCCAACGGCTCTTCTGGTACGGAAACCGGCGAGGAGCGCCGACTGACGGGCTCAGTATATCATTGGCCGGATGGTCACTTTGCCGTGGGCGCGCGGCCCGCAGCAGGTACGCCGCGGGCGGATGGGAGCGATGCGGGCGGCCGCCGTCGCGGTCCTGGCCGGCGTCCTGCTGTTCGTCAGCGGCTGCCGGACTCTGTCGTTCCAGCTGTACCAGTACCAGGAGGACGTGTATCTCTCGCTCGACGGATCGGCCACCGTCTACGTGAGCGGGTCCGTCCCGGCGCTCGTCGCGCTGCGCGGATTCGATCTGAACACCGATCCGGTCGCGCGGATCGATCGCAGCCGGATCGAGGCGCTGTACACGAGCCCGGTCACGCACGTCGTCCGCGTGACGACGTCGCGGCGCAGCGGCCGGCGGTTCGTCCACGTGGAGGTCGGCGTGGACGACATCCGGCAGCTCTCGCGCGCCGCCCCGTTCGCCTGGTCGCGCTACGAGTTCGGCCGTGATGGCGATCAGTACGTCTACCGTCAGCATGTGGGCGCCTCGGCCAATCGGCCCGTGGGCGACGTCGGCTGGACGGGGCAGGAAATGGTCGCGTTCCGGCTGCACCTGCCGAGCCGCATCACCTACCACAACGCGGGGGCCGGCAACCTGCTGCGCGGCAACGTGCTGCGATGGGAGCAGCCGCTCAGCGACCGGATCGCCGGCGTGCCGCTCGACATGGAGGCGCGGATGGAGACGCAGTCCATCCTGTACCGCACGCTGATCCTGTTCGGCGTGATGGGCGCGCTGGTGATCATGATGTTCGTGGCGATCATCTGGTGGGTCGTGCGCCGGCCTCGGCCGCCCGCCGCGACCTGACGCGGCGGCGCGCCTGCGCCGCCGGCACGCGTGTTGCGTGCGATCCCACGATGCCTGCGGGCCATCGGCTTCGCGCTGGGAAGGGGGCGCATCATGTTGTCAGAAGGGTTCGGTGCCAAGCCGGTCGTGCTGCGCTGCTCGCGCTGCGGCCGGCTCGTCGACTGGAACGAGGCCCGGCTGCAGGTGGTCTGCGGCTGCCGGCCGCATCTGGAACTGCCGCCGGTCTTCGTCCGGGCCGCCACCGACGACGACCGCGCGCCGCTCACGGAGCTCTTCGCCCGCGACTTCGGCCATACCGGCACGATCGTCGCCTACGGCGAGGACGTCTCGCTGGACGAGGCCCCGGCCATCGTTGCCGAGATGCGCGACGAGCTCGGCGGCGCCCTGGCGTACCGCCAGCGCGGCGACGCGTTCCACATCATCGCGCTCGCCACCGATCCGATGTGGCAGCGCTCGGGCGTCGGTGGCTATCTGCTCGCCGAAGCGGAGCTGATGACACGGCGGCTCGGCCTCGCCCGGCTCGTCGTGGCCACGACCAACGACAACCTGCCGGCGCTGTACTTCTATCAGCGCCACGCCTTCGAGATCGACGAGGTCGTGCCGGGCGGCGTCCTGAGCCACCTCGGCGGTCGCGACATCACCGGCTTCGGCGGGATCCGGATCCGCGACGAGGTGCGGCTGCAGAAGCGAGTCTGACGCTGTAACGTGGAACGGAGAGCGTAGAACGACGAAAGGAAACGATGTCCTCCTCGCGCGTCAGCCCCCGAGGATCTTCTTCGTCAGTGCCGGGGTCCGGCCGGCGAGCCGCGCGTACAGCGCGAGCTGACCGCGGTGGTATTCCTCGTGCGCGATGGCATGGTGCATCCAGGCCAGCCGCGTGCCCGGCTGGCCGTCGAAGCGGGTGATGTACTGCAGCATGTGCAGCTCGCCGGCCCGCCGAATCTGCCGGTCCGCGCGGGCGTGGGTCGTCTGCAGCAGCGTCAGGATCGCCGCGCGCGACGGCCGGCGGCTGATCCCCTTCGCGTATTCGCGGATGAGACGGGGAAACGGCTTGCGCGTGAAGTCGCCGTCGGGCCGGCTCAGCTCACCGCCGATCATCAGGCTCATTTCGATCAGATGCCGCGCCAGCTCGCTGGCCGTCCGGCTCTCCGGTGACGGCCGGCGATCGAGCGACGAGGCCGGCAGGTTGCGGAATTCGTCGATGACGCCGCGCCTGGTGTACGCCCAGGCCTCCAGGGCTTCTTCGAGCAGCGTGCTATAGGTCATTTGTCCATCCTAGATCGTAACGGGAAGGGTCGGGGTGCGGGGCGAAGCTCACGCTCGACGGCTCGCACCGCGCGCCCGCGACCGGAACGGGTTGCGCGCGGGCGGCATGGGGCGTGGGGGCCCCATGAGCGGCGCGCTTCGCGGGGTGCCGGGGCCCCGCGATCAAACAGAGCCGCCGTTGGCGCGAGCGAGTGAAGGGAGCCGGGGCCGCCTTGCGCGACCGAGGAATGGGAACGGTCGCGTCGGCGAGCTCCGCCGGAGTGCGAAGCACGAAGGCGAGGGTTCGGGGCGGAGCCCCGAAGTAAGATGACCGCGGACACACCGATGAGCCCGATCGAAACCCCATACTGGTGGACGACCGCGCCGGAGCTGACGGTGGCGGTGGAGCCGCTGCCCGAGCGTGCCGACGTCGCGGTGATTGGCGGCGGCTATACCGGCCTGGCCGCGGCGCGCGAGATCGCCCTGCGCGGCGGGCGCGCGGTCGTGCTCGAGCAGGAGACGATCGGCTGGGGAGCGAGCTCGCGCAACGGCGGGCAGGTGCTGACCGGCTTGACGCTCGGCGTGGCCACGCTGATCGGCCGCTACGGCCGTGCCGGCGCCCGGGCCTGGTTCCAGTGGGAGATGGCGGCGATCGACGCGCTCGAGCGGCTGATCGGCGACGAATCGATCGAGTGCGAGTTCGTCCGCTGCGGGCACGTCGAAGCCGCGGCGCGTCCCGCGCACTTCGACGCGGCACGCCGCGAACGCGACCTGCTGGCACGCGAGTTCGGCTACGACGTCCGTCTGGTCCCGAAGGCGGAGGCCGCCGCCGAGCTCGGCTCCGACCTCTATCACGGCCTCGTCGTCGACGAGCGGAGCGCCCGGCTGCATCCGGCGCAGTACGTCCGCGGGCTGGCGCGCGCGGCGCAGCGGGCCGGTGCCATGCTGCACGAGCGGACGAGGGTCCGCGGCGTCCGGCGCGACGGCATGAGCGTGCGGATCGACACCGACCGGGGCGTTCTGCGGGCCGCGGAGGTGGTGCTCGCGACCAACGGGTACACCGGTCCGGCCCTGCCGCCGCTGCGGCGTCGCCTCGTCGCCGTCGGGTTGTACATGGTGGCGACCGGACCGCTGCCGCGCGAGCTGGCCGACCGGCTGATTCCGCGGCGGCGCGTCGTGTACGACTCGTGGCACCTGCTGCACTACTTCCACATCACGTCCGATAACCGGTTGCTGTTCGGCGGGCGCGCCACCTTCGCGCGGCCGTCGCCGGCGACGCTGCGGGCGAGCGCCGCGACGCTGCAGGCCGATCTGGTCCGGGTCTTCCCGGAACTGGCCGGCGTGGCCGTGGAGTACGTCTGGGGCGGACTGGTCGGGCTGGCGCGCGATCGGATGCCGCACGCCGGCCGGATCGGCAGCTGGCACTACGCCGCCGGCTATGCCGGCCACGGCATCGCGTCGGCCACGGCGCTCGGGCGGGCGGTGGCGCGGCAACTGCTGGGCGAACGCCCGGCGGATCCCCCGCTGCAGCTGCCGTGTCCGGCGATACCGCTGTACCGGGGCCGGCCCTGGTTCCTGCCGGCCGTTTCCGCCTGGTACCGGCTGAAGGACCGGCTGGGTTGAGGCGGCTGACCACAGGCGTGCTATACTGACCCTTCGGTCATTTCGTTGGAATAGCCGTCTGATGTCTGCCCGACGCCGCACCCGCCGCGAGGTGCTCTCCGAGTTCCGCTGCGCCGAGATCACGGCCGCCGCCCGATCCGTCTTCGCCGCCAAGGGCTTCGCCGAGGCGACCGTCGACGAGATCGCCCAGGTCGCCGGGGTCGCCAAGGGGACGCTGTACCTCTATTACCGGTCGAAGCGCGCCATCTACCTCGCCGCCGTCCGCAGCGGGCTGGATGAGCTGCTCGTGCGCCTCCGGCAGCAGCTCGACGAGGCCACGACGGTCGAGGACACGATCCGGGCGTTCGTCCGGACGCGCCTCGCGTATTTCGACGAGCACCGCGACTTCTTCCGGATCTACTACTCCGAGTTCACCAACCTGCTCTCGGTCGCGCCGGCTTCGCAGCGGTTCGTCCGCGAGATGTACCTCGAACAGATTCAGATGCTCGCCACGGCCATCCAGGCCGCCGGGAACCGGACGGCCGTCCGGCCGCTCGATCCCGGAAAGGTCGCGCTGGCGATCGGCGAGCTGACCCGCGGCCTCAACAGCGAGCGGGCGCTGCGCGGGTCGCAGCGCAGCGTCGAGGAAGACGTCGCGTTCGTGTTCGATCTCATCTGGAACGGCCTGGAACGATGACAGACGCGTACGAGCCGGAGCACCGGCACATCAATCCCTGGATCATCGCGGTCGCCGTCATGTTGGCCACCTTCATGGAGGTGCTCGACACGACGGTCGTCAACGTGTCGCTGCCCCACATCGCCGGGAGCCTGTCGGCCACCATCGACGAATCGACCTGGACGCTCACCTCGTATCTGGTGGCCAACGCGATCATCCTGCCGATCACCGGCTGGCTGGCCAACACGTTCGGCCGCAAGCGCCTGCTCACGGCATCGGTGACCGGTTTCACCATCGCCTCCTTTCTCTGCGGGCTGGCGCCGAATCTCCCGACGCTCGTGGTCTTCCGCGTGATTCAGGGCGCGGCCGGCGGGGCGCTGCAGCCGATCTCGCAGGCGGTGCTGCTCGAGGCGTTCCCGCCGCACGAGCGCGGCAAGGCCATGGCCTTCTGGGGCCTCGGCATCGTCGTCGCGCCCATCCTCGGACCGGTGCTCGGCGGGTGGCTGACCGACAGCTACAGCTGGCGGTGGGTGTTCTACATCAACATCCCGGTCGGCATCGTCTCGCTGATCATGACGAAGCTGTACATCTTCGATCCGCCCTACATCCGCCGGAGCGGGAAGGGGATCGACTACTGGGGCATCGGCATGCTGGCCGTCGGCATCGGCGCGCTGCAGATCGTGCTCGACAAGGGGCAGGAAGTCGACTGGTTCTCGTCGCACTGGATCACCGGCCTCATGGTCACGGCCATCGTCCTGCTGTCCATCTTCATCCTCTGGGAGCTGATGGTCGGGAACCCGGTCGTCGATCTGCGGGTCTTCAAGCTCAGGACCTACGCGGCCGGCGTCTTCCTGATGACGACACTCGGCTTCGTGCTCTACGGGAGCCTGGTGCTGCTGCCGATCATGCTCCAGACGCTGTTCGGCTATCCGGCGCTGCAGGCCGGCATCGCCATGGCGCCGCGCGGCATCGGCTCGTTCATCTTCATGCCGATCGTCGGCATGATGCTCGGCAAGTACGACGCGCGGAAGATCCTGATCGTCGGCGTCATCCTCAGCGCCTGGACGCTCATCTGGCTCGGCGACATCAACCTGAATGCCGGCTACTGGGACATCTTCTGGCCGCAGTTCATGCAGGGGGTGGGCATGGCCTTCGTGTTCGTGCCGCTCACCACGATCACGATGGATCCCATTCCCAGGGAACGGATGGGGAACGCCACCAGCCTCTTCAACGTGATGCGGAACATCGGCGGCAGCTTCGGCATCGCCACCGCCTCGACGCTGCTGGCGCGGCGCCAGCAGGTGCACATCAACGTGATGGGCGCCCACGTGAATCCGTACAGCGGTGCCTCGCGCGCGATGTTCCAGCAGATCCAGGGCGGGTTCCTGGCCGCCGGCTCCGATCCGACGACCGCCGCGCACCAGACGTCCCAGGCGCTGTTCGGCATCGTGCGTCAGCAGGCCGCCATGATGTCGTTCGTCGAGATCTTCTGGTGGTTCGGCGCGCTGTTCTTCGCGGCGCTCCCGCTCATCTTCCTCATGCGCCGCCCGAGCGGCAAGCCCGGCAGCGTCGCCGCGCATTAGGAAGATACGCGTAGGCGGTAGGGGACAGGCCATAGGCGATAGGGCTGCGTCGCGCGCTCCGGTGGTCGCGCGACGACTGCCTTGAAAACGCAGGCGCGAAGTGCCGCGAGCGCTGCATCGCCGCATGAGCGCCTACCGCCGATAGCCCATCGCCCAACTCGGTCATTCCGCGGGAGTCTCCGAGTGCCTACCGATCCGGCCGATCTCGAGTTCAGTGCCGAGGCGATGCGCGCGATGGGGGACGCCGTGCTGGCCCGCGTCGTCGCGCACGTGGCGGCGGCGGGCACGCAGCCGAGCTGCGGCACGGTGGACGCCCTCGACGAGTACCGTGCCATGCGGGAGCGGGCGCCCGAGGAGGCCGCGCCGCTCGAGCCGCTGCTCGCGCAGCTCTTCGATCGCTGGATCCCGCAGTCGTTCACCACGATCGGACCCGGCTATTTCGCCTACATCCCCGGCGGCGGCCTGTTCCCGGCCGCGCTCGCCGACCTCATCGCCGACACGACGAACCGGTTCACCGGCATCTGGCAGGCGGCGCCCGCACTGGTCCAGCTCGAAGCGAACGTCCTCGACTGGTTCCGCGACTGGATGCAGTTCCCCCTCGGCGCCCGCGGGCTGCTGACCACGGGCGGATCGATGGCGAACTTCAACGCCATCGTCGCGGCGCGCGAGCGGCACCTCGGCCCCGAGATCCGCCGCGGCGTGCTCTATGCGTCGAACCAGGTGCACCACTCGGTCCTGAAGTCGGCGAAGCTCGCCGGCATCATGCCCGACCGCGTGCGGCCAATCGCGGTCGACGACCGGTTCCGCATGCGGCCGGACGCCCTTGCCGACGCGATTGCGCGCGACCGCGCCGACGGGCTGACGCCGTTCATGGTCGTCTCGACGGCGGGCACGACGAACACCGGCGCCGTGGATCCGCTGGAGGCGATAGCGGACGTCTGTGCGGCCGGGCAGCTCTGGCATCACATCGACGGCGCCTACGGGGCGTTCTTCCATGCCTGCCCCGAGCTGCGCCCGCTGCTGGCGGGACTGCCGCGCGCCGACTCGCTGACGCTCGATCCGCACAAGGGCCTCTTCCTGCCGTACGGCACGGGTGCCCTGCTGGTGCGCGACGGCGCGGCCCTGCGGGCGGCACACGAAGCGACGGCCCCCTACCTGCCGCCCATGCCCGACGCCGCGGAGTTCTACGATCCCAGCCAGCACGGCCCCGAGCTCTCGCGCGGCTTTCCCGGGCTGCGCGTCTGGCTGTGCGTGAAGCTCTACGGTGCGGCCAGACTGCGGGCCGCCATTGCCGAGAAGCGCGCGCTCGCCGTTGAAGCCGCCGACAAGGTGGCCGCCATTCCCGGCATCGTGCTCGATGCGCCCCCGCAACTGTCGCTCTTCGCGTTCCATCTCGAATGGCCCGGCGCCACGCCGGCTCAGCAGGACGCGGCCACGCGCCTGCTGCTGTCGCGCGTCACCGCCCGCGGCGAGGTCATGCTGACCGGGTGCACGGTGGACGGCCGCTTTCTCGGCCGGATCTGCGTGCTGAGCTTCCGGACGCACCACCAGCACATGCAGATCTGCGTCGATCAGCTGGCCGAGGAAGCGGCCGCGATCCTGCGCAACCCTCCTTCGCACTGAGAGGACATTTCCGTTGTTCACCGCCATCGCCGGCCGCGGCCGTGTCACGTCTCCCCGGCTCCCAGGTCTAAGAGTGAAGGCCGAGGGAACGCTTCATGCTTCCTTCGGCAGGAGCCGGCGCCGAAGCCGCCCGGCTTCACCGGGAGAGGACATTCCCGGGACTGTCGGGAGCCGGTAAAGACCGGCGCGGCCCGCGACGTTATCCATGAATGTGAGCGTGCGCCGCCTCCTGCTGCCGGTGCTCCTGGCAGCGTTCTGCGCGACCGTCGTGGCAGCCGACGGCAGCGGTGTCCACGGACGGGTTGTCGACGCCAGCGGTCTCGCCCTGCCCGGCGTCACGGTCGAGCTGGCGCCAAGGCCGTCGGGCACGCCGCTCGTCGCGGTGACCGATACGTCAGGCACGTACACGATCGACGCGCCCGCCGGCCACTACGACCTGCGCGCGTCCCTGTCCGGATTCCAGAGCTTCTCGCGCGCGGACGTTGCGGTCGGCTCGCTGCCGCTCGACCTGGACATCACGCTGCAGATTGCCGCGTTGCAGACGGAGGTCACCGTGATGGCCGAGCCCCACGCGCTCGTCTCGACGCCGGGCGTCGACCAGCCGGCCATCGTCACCCGCAAGCTGTTCGACAACGCGCTGCTCTGGAACAACGTCTACAGCGACGCCCTGCCGCTGCTGCCGAACGTCGTCCGGGCGCCCAACGGCCAGATCAGCGTGGCCGGCGCCCGCACGCAGCAGGGCGGCCTGCAGATGAACGGCTTCAACGAATCGGACCCGGTGAACGGTGAGCCGTCGACCATCATTCCGCTCGAGTCGGTCGGCTCGATGCAGGTCTACTCCGGCTTCTATCCCGCCGACATCGGCGGGGCCTCCGCCGGGGTGACGACCATCGACACGCGGCCCGGCAGCGACCTGTTCCAGTTCCGCACGATCGGCTTCGTGCCGCGCATGCGCTTCAGCGGCGGCGGCTTCCTCGGAGGCGTCGAGTCGTGGGAGCCGAGCGTCGGCGTGCGCGGGCCCATCGTCAAGGGACGCGCCTGGTTCGCCGAGTCGCTCGACTATCAGTACAACGAGAACCAGTTCGAGACGGCGGCCGGCACGCAGTTCAACCTCTTCAGGTCCCTGACGGCGATGTCGCAGGTCGACCTGCAGCTCGCCAGCAGCCATCACCTGAGCCTCGCGTTCCTCAGCGATCCCCAGACGACCGACTATGCCGGCGTCACGCAGTTCACGCCGTTGTCGACGACGCCCCGGCTGCACCAGGGCGGATGGAGCAGCACGGCGGAGGACCGCCTGACCTTCGGCTCGTCGGCGACGCTCGAGTCGCGGTTCGCGGTCAGTCATGTCGACGACTCGGTGATGCCACACGGGATCGACCCGTACCTGATCGGGCACGACGTCACGACCGGGAGCTATTTCGATACGCAGGTCGATTCCGCCTATCGCGTGGAGGGCGGGTCGACGCTGAGCCGGCTGCTCGGGAACGAGATGGGGCAGCACCTCCTGAAGGGGGGCGCGACGGTCGGCTACGACACGACCGACGGGACGGACGCGAGCGCACCGGTGAGCTTCCTGCGTGGCGACGGCTCGATCAGCGAGACCCTCGGCTTTCCCGGCGCGGCCGTGCTGTCCGCGTCGGCGTACCGGACCAGCGCGTTCCTGCAGGACAGCTGGACGCCCGTCAACCCGCTGACCGTCGACGTCGGTGTCCGCTACGATCGCTCTTCGGCGGCGGCGTCGGGCGTTCTGGCCCCGCGGATCGGCTGGACGATGAAGCTCCCCGACGGCGCATCGACACTGAGTGGCGGATATGGTGTGTTTGCCGACAAGGTCGTGCTGCAGGCGCTGACTTTCGGCCAGCTGCCGCCCAGGCTGATCCAGATGTACACCGTGCAGGGAACGCCGGACGGTCCCGCCCGGCTGTATCGGAACGCGCTGGTTGGACCACTGCAGATCCCGCGGGCCACCGGCTGGAGCCTGGAGTACGACCGGACGTTCCCTGACGGCTGGCTGACCCGTGTGAAGTACGAGAACCGGCAGGGGACGAACGAGCCGATCGTCACGCCGGAGATCCTGTCGGCGACCGCCGGCCTGATGGCCCTCAGCAGCACCGGCCGGTCGCAGGCCTGGAGCATCGAGACAACGGTCGGCTACCGGTCGCCGCGTCATGACGACGAATGGTATGCCTCCTACGTGCGGTCCTCGTCGACCGGCGACCTGAACGACCTGAACAGCATCGCCGGCCTGTTCGAGGCGCCGCTGGTGCAGCCGGACGCGGTGGGACCACTCGCCGTCGACACCCCGAACCGACTGCTGACCTGGGGGGTGCTGCAGCTGCCTCTCGGGCTCAGCCTGTCGCCGTTCATCGAAGTCCGCAGCGGCTTCCCGTTTACGGCCGTCGACGACCAGTGGGCCGTCGTCGGCCTGCAGAACGGCCAGCGGTACGCGCCATTCGCGTCGCTCAACCTGGCCGTCTACAAGATCGTGCGCGTCTCCCGGCGTCTGCCCGCCGCTCGCCTGGGACTCCAGGTCTTCAACCTCGTGTCGGCCAACAACGCCCGCGATATCCAGACCGACGTCACGAGCACGGCGTACGGCACGACGTACAATCCGGCTCCACGCTCGTTCGACGGCTTCTTCGAGCTGCTCTGGGGCAGACGCTGAGTTCCCGACTTGACCCGGCGGCGGCCGGCCCGTTCTAATGCAGACTGAGCACGGGTCGCGCATCCGAAGGGGGAGCAGGTCATGGATCTCAGCCGTCGCGGGTTTCTCACCGTTTCGTCGATCGCGCTCGGCGCCTCGTATCTGCGGGACATCCGCCTGCTGGCGCAGGACGCGCCGGCCACCAAGTTCCAGGATCTGCGCCGGGGCGCCGGCATCTTCACCGGGCGGGGCGGCACGATCGGCTGGGTCATCACGCAGGACAACACGGTGGTGGTCGACAGCCAGTATCCCGATACGGCCAAGATCTGCCTCGCCGGCCTGCAGAGCCGGGCGGCGCATCCGATCGATTTCCTGATCAACACGCATCATCACGTCGACCACACGGCGGGGAACCCCGTCTTCCGGCCGGCTGTCAGGGAGATCGTGGCGCAGCGCGGGGAGCCGGCGCTGCAGCGCCAGGCGGCGCAGCAGTCGAACACGCTGGCCGCTCAGGTGTATCCCGACACGCTGTTCACCACCGACTGGAAGATGGTGCTCGCGAGCGAAACCGTCCACGCCCACTACTACGGTCCCGGCCATACCGGCGCCGACATCGCCGTGACCTTCGAGAACGCGGCGGTCGTGCACATGGGCGATTTGGTGTGGAATCGCTACCACCCGTTCGTCGACCGGCCGGCCGGCGCGTCGATCGTCAACTGGGCGAAGATTCTCGACAAGGTGGCGAGCGAGCATCCGACCGACACGGTCTACGTCTTCGGCCACGGCAAGCCCGAGGCGGGCGTCACGGGCAAGCGCGACGACCTGCTGCACTTTCGCGACTACCTCGATGCGGTGCTCGCGTACGTCCGGAAGGGGATGAAGGACGGGAAGTCGAAGGAGGAGATTGCGAAGGCCGAGACGCTGCCGGGCTTCGACGACTACGTGGCCCCGTCCAGGACCGTGACGCTCGGCGCCGTGCTGTCGGTGGCCTATGACGAGCTGAACGCCTGACGGGGCGGCGCCCTCAGCGCGGCGGCAGCAGGCGGTCGAAGTTGCCGTCGAAGATTCCGGCCCGTGTCGGCGGCGTCCAGCCCGAGCTCCTCGAGGACCGCCCGCTGCGCGTCGTGCACCGGCCGCTGCCAGCCGCGCGGGAAGAACGACGAGTCGCTGCCGAACACCAGGCGCTCGGGCCCCGCGACGACGAGCGCCTGACGGAAGACGTCGCGCAGCGTCAGCCCCGGCGTGTACCGCATCCATCCGTTCGAACTCGACGTATCCAGCACGACGTTCGGGCACAGATCGGCCAGCATCAGCGCTTCCCGGAACATGCCGGCGCCGAAGTGCGGCACGACAATCGGCAGGTCGGTCCAGGTCGACGCGGCCGCCTGCAGGTCGAGCGGATTGCCGAAGCGGCTCTCGAAACGGTTCGGCAGGCCGAGCCGCTTCCTCACTCCCACCGACAGCGCCCCGCAGTGCACGAAGACCACCGTCCCGCGGCGTGCGGCCGCCGCCTCGAAGACGCGCATGACGCGGTCGTCGTACAGCGGATAGCGGGACATGGCCGGGAACAGGCAGACACCGCGCAGCCCCAGCTCGTCGAAGGCGTGCTCGAGCCTGACGACCTCGCCCGCCGCAATCGGATCGAACATGAAGAAGCCGACGAGGCGATCGGGATGGCGGGCGACCGCCGCGGCGATCGACGCCTCGTCGCCGGGCACGCTGGCCATGAGGGCCGCACGGCGCACGCCGTGCCGGTCGAGCTCGGCCACCCAGCGGTCGGCGAGCTCCTCGGGCGACACCGGCGGCTCCCAGCCGAGCACGGCCGGCAGCGCGCGCGCCGGGTCGGCGGGCGCGTCCTTCATCGAACGGGCGAGCACCTCGAAGAAGTGCGGCGAGAAGAAGTGGCAGTGGATGTCGTTCATGGGATCTGATGCCTGTTGTCTACGGTCTTCGGTCTGCAGACTGCGGTCCTTGCGCTTGCTGATTCCGCCTTCAGCCTATGGACCGTAGACCGTAGACCGTAGACCGAAGACGACAAGCATCAAGCCTCACCGCGTCGTCACGATCAGGAATCCCCACAATGCGGCGAGCGCGAGCAGCGCCGCAATCTTCAAGGCCTTGCCGTTCGGCCGCGCTGCAGTTGACGCGCAGCCGCGGCAGATCGATCAGGCTCGTGGCGAACGCGTAGGGGACGAAGGCCAGGCTCAACGCGGCGGCCAGCGGCACGGCCGGATTGAACCAGAAGCTGGCCGCCAGGTGCCCCTCGACGAGCGCCGCGAAGGCATGCGTCGCGCCGCACGTCGGGCACGGAATGCCGGTCGCCGCACGCAACGGGCAGACGATCGGCGGGAAGCCCAGCCAGTGCAGCCATGCGGCGGCGCCGGCGGCCGAGGCGGTCAGCACCGACGCACCGACCAGCTCTGCGTCCGGGGTGCCGGGGGCGAGCCGCCGCCAGCCGATGGTCATACGCTCTGCCCGAGGCCCGGCAGCCCGCCGCCATGGCTGACCATGCTGGCGAGCGCCATCAGCGCGAGCAGCGTGGTGATCAGCAGCGGCACCAGCACGGCCACCGTCACCTTGCCCGTCGGGGCCTCCTGCGTCTGGGTGAGGCCGATGATCATCAGGTACATGGAGTAGGCGAAGCCGATGACGCCGCCGCACACCGGAAAGATCTGCAGCAGGCTCGTGCTGCCGTAGACGTAGCAGACCACCCGCAGGGTCGTCTCGAACGGATGACGGGCCACGCCGAGCAGCCGCAGCATCAGGTGATAGACGCCGGCCCAGAACAGCAGGCTGAGGCCGAGGATGAACGGCAGCAGCAGCAGGAACATGAAGACGAAGACGCCGACGAGGGGCCGCGTCACGGGGTTCTCGCCCGGCGTCAGCAGCGTGATGGCGAGCTGGATCACCAGGCCGATGGCGAAGCCGATCGTGCTGCCGATCACGCCGAAGCCGAGCGGCGCGCCCATGCCGCCTTCACGGCGCATCTGCGGGAACATCGCGTTCGGCGCGAGCAGCACCAGCTTCGCGGTCTCGATGAACCGCGGGCCGGTTCCTCCCTGGCCTTCCCAGGCCGGCCCGGTGCGGTGCGGGGCCGGCGGCGCTTCGGGCCAGGGCTCCGGCTCGGGCGGGGTCTGCTGATCGATCTCCGGCTCGTCTGACATGTCAACTGGTCTCCGTGGCGAGCATGCGTGCGACGCGCACGCGAATACCCACGCCCTGCGGTTTTATCACAGTCCGCCGGACGGGCGAAAACCTGAGGCGTCAGAGGTGCTCGAGGACGGCGGTCGTCATGTCGGAGGTCTTCGCCGTGCCGCCGAGGTCCGGCGTGCGGACGCGGCCCTCGGCCAGCACGCCCTCGATGGCGGCGACGAGGCGGTCGTGCCCGTCGCGGTGGCCCAGGTGATCGAGCATCAGGGCGGCCGCCCAGATTGCGCCGATCGGATTGGCGACGCCGCGGCCGGCGATGTCGGGCGCCGAGCCGTGGATCGGTTCGAACATCGACGGGAACTGCCGTTCCGGGTTGATGTTCGCGCCGGGCGCGAGACCGAGGCTGCCCGAGATCGCCGCGCCGAGATCGGTGAGGATGTCGCCGAACAGGTTCGAGCCGACGATGACGTCGAGGCTGCCCGGGTGGGTCACCATGCGCGCGGCGAGCGCATCGACGTGGTACTTCTGGACCGTCACCGTCGGGTACTCGGCCTGCAGTCCGGCGACGACCTCGTCCCACAGCACCATCGAGTACTGCAGCGCGTTCGACTTCGTCGCGCTGGCGAGCAGCCGGCGCGGGCGCCGCGCGGCGAGCTCGAATGCATAGCGCACAATCCGCTCGATGCCGCGCCGCGTGAAGATGCCGGTCTGTTCCGCCCGCTCGTCGGGCGTGCCGGCATGCTCCAGCTTTCCGACGCCGGCGTACTCGCCCTCGGAGTTCTCCCGCACGCAGATCATGTCGATGTCGGCCGGGCCGCGGCCGGCGAGCGGACCGGTGACGCCCGGCAGCAGCCGCATCGGCCTCAGGTTGACGTACTGATCGAAGTGCTGGCGGATGGGCAGGATCAGCTCCCAGATCGACACGTGATCGGGAACCGTCGGGGCGCCGATGGCCCCGAGATAGATGGCGTCGAAGTGCCGGAGCCGATCGAGGGCATCAGGGTCCATCATCCGGCCCGTCTGCAGGTAGTAGTCGCAGCCCCAGGGGAACTCGACGAGCTCGAGCGTCACGCCCTGTGGCCGGACGGCGGCGGCCGCGGCCGCCAGCGCCGGCGGCGTCACTTCACGGCCGATGCCGTCGCCGGCAATGACGGCGATGCGGTGGGTGGTGGGGGTGGACATGATCTTGGATGACGAATTGAGAATTGAGAATTGAGAATCGAGAAACACGAGATGCATGTCGGCGCGCAGCGCCGCCTCTCTCGGCTGCCTCGCTGCTCTCCAGGCCCCGCGCCGGCGCTACATCCCCGGCGGCTGGAACCGTCCGTCCGCGGCCGTCCAGCCGCCGTCGACGAGCATCAGGCTGCCGGTGACGTAGCTCGCCGCATCGGAGAGCAGGAAGACGGCGGGGCCGGCCATCTCGTCGGCTGCGGCCCAGCGCTTCAGCACGTTCTTCTGCGCGTAGGCGTCGTACCAGGCCGGGTTCGCCTTGATGGGGGCCGTCAGCGGCGTCTCCACGACGCCCGGCGCGATCGCGTTCACGCGCACGCCCGTCTGTCCGAATTCCACCGCCGCCGTCCGCACGAGCTGCACGATGCCCGCCTTCGTCGCGGCATAGACACTCTGGCCCGGCTCCACGGTGATCGCGCGGATCGACGAGAACATCACGATGCTGCCGCGCCGCTGCTCGGTCATGACGCGGCCGGCTTCCCGCAGGACGTTGAACGCCCCCTTCAGGTTCACCGACACGACGCGGTCGAACTCCTCCTCGCTGTAGGCGAGCAGCGGCTTGCGCACGTTCACCCCCGGCGTGGAGACGACGCCGTCGAGCGCCCCCTGCTGGAGCCGCAGCCGGTCGAACAGCTCGCCGACCGCCTGGCCGTTGCGGATGTCGAGCGTGGCGGCGTCGGCCTGGCCGCCCGTCTCCCGCACCCGCGCCGCCACCGCCCGGGCCGGCGCCTCGTTCACGTCGGCGCAGACGACGTGCGCCCCCTGCTGGCCGCAGGCGACGGCGATGGCTTCGCCGATGCCCGATCCGGCGCCGATGACAACGATGGTGCGCTCGTGCAGGCCGAACGGCCCATGATCGCGATCACGCATGAAGGGTCCCTTTCACTGGTTGACGGTCAGCCGGCTGTCGCGGCCGCCCTGCGTCGTGCGGCTGGCGAGGACGATGAGGAAGCCGATCGCCGACGCGAGCAGGCCGAGCATGGCGGGCGTCAGCGACCCGATGCCGCGGCCGCCCGTGGCGAAGTGCACGGCGAGCAGGCAGCCGACGCCGGCCCCGATCGAGGCGAGCGCTTCCGGCAGGCCGGCGCGCCGCCAGTACAGGCCGGCCAGGATCGGCACGAACAGGCTGACGCTCAGCAGCGTGTAGAAGATGCTCAGCGTGCCGATGATCGTCGCCGACACGATGGCCAGCACGATGCCGGCCGACCCGCCGGCGGCCGCCGCCCATCGCGCCACCTTCAGCACGCTCGCGTCGCTCGCCGACGGGTTCACGAACCGCCGGTAGAGATCCTGCGAGAGCGATGTCGACAGCATGAACAGGATGGCGTCGGCCGAGCTGATCTCCGCCGAGAAGAGCGCCGCGAGCCCCAGGCTGCCGACGATGGGCGGCATGTCGCGCATCAGCAGCGTCGGCAGGGCCAGGTCGATCGTCGGCAGGCCGGGATGCAGCGCGCGCGCGATCATGCCGAGCAGCGCCGGCACGAAGGCGAACAGCAGCAGCGCGGCACCGTTCAGGCCGACGCCGATCCGCACGGTGCGGTCGTCGCGCGCGCCGTAGATCTTCTGCAGCAGGCCGGGCGAGACGACGAACGCGGGACCGAGCATCGCGAGGTACGCCATGCCCGACGAGCCGCCGTGCATGAAGTTCCAGAAACCGGGCTCGGCCGCCGTGGCCACCTTCAGCCCGCCGAGGCCGCCGACGGCGTGGAACGCGATCGGCATCGCGAGCCCGAAGCCGATGATGAGGACGACCAGCTCGACCATGTTCACCCAGGCGGACGTCAGCAGCCCGCCTGCCGTGAAGTAGGCGGTCATCACGATGCCGCCGATCAGGCAGCCGCTCCACTTCGGAATGCCGATGATGACGTTGAGGATGGTCGCGACCGCGATGAGCTGCGCGGCGAGGATGGCGAGCGTGCCGAGCCAGAGGAGGACGGCGATGACGGCCCGCGCGCTCCGGCCGTACCGGTGCTCCAGGTAGTCGCCGACCGTGCGCAGGTCGTGGGCCTGCGCGACGCGGCGGATGGCCGGGCCGATCCAGAAGGCGAGCAGGATCGACCCGATGCCGGCCGAATCCGACCCACCACCAGGCGGCGAGGCCGTCGCGATAGCCGAGGCTGGCCGCGCCGACCGTCGACCCCGCGCCGATGTTCGCCGCGAGCATCGTCGAGAACAGCAGGCCCGGGCCGAGGCGCCGGCCGGCGACGAAGAAGTCGCTCGTCCCCTTCACGCGGCGGCCGATCCACAGGCCGACGCCGACCAGCAGCACCGAGTAGACCAGCAGCGAGCCGAGCTGGAGGTTCATTTGACCTTTCCGAGGTCGCGCATCGCCGGGTAGTCGGGAATGCTCTGCGCCTCGTAGGCCGCGCGCACGATGGCGCGGGCCATCGCGTCGGCGGCGAGCGCGCCGATCACCAGCACGTTCGCCGGTCCGGCGTGCGTGCCGGTGGCGAGGCCGAAGACCGTATCGCCGTCGGCCGGCGTGTGGGCCGGCGAGATCGCGCGGCCGTAGCCGTCGCTCGCCATCTCGGCCATCTTCGTCACTTCATCCTTCGTCAGCTTCGCGTTGGTGGCGACGATGCCGATCGTGGTGTTCTCGCCGCTCTTGCTGCGCGGGCGCATCAGCGCGCCCGACAGGATCAGCTTCCGCGCGTCGGCCAGGTGCAGGCCGTCGGGCGTTCGCACGCCCGCGATGACCTGGCCGGTCGACGGGATCGATGATGTCGCCGACGGCGTTCACCGCGACGATGGCCGCGACGACGAGGCCGTCGGGCAGGGTGATGGCGGCCGTGCCGAGGCCCGGCCTTCATCGAGCGGCCGGGGCCGCCGAGCTTGCCGACCGTCGCACCGGCGCCCGCGCCGACGTTGCCTTCCTGCACCGGCCCGCTGGTGGCGGCCGCCGCGGCCTCGTAGCCGCAGTCGGCGGTCGGCCGGATCGACGGCTTCCCGCCCACGCCGAGGTCGAACAGGATCGCCGACGGCACGATCGGCACGTGGGTGATGCCGACGTCGTAGCCGATGTGGTGCTCGTCGAGCCACTTCATCGTGCCGGTGGCGGCGTCGAGGCCGAAGGCGCTGCCGCCCGACAGCACGATGGCGTTGACCCGCTGCACCGTGTTGATCGGATTGAGCAGCCCGAGCTCGCGCGAGCCGGGCGCGCCGCCGCGCTGGTCGACGCCGGCGACGGCGCCGTCGGGGCCGGCCAGAACCACCGTGCAGCCGGTGGGGCGTGCGGTCAGCGTGTGGCTGCCGACCTTCAGGCCGGCGACCGCGGTGAGGCCGCCGCCCGACGGCGGCTCGGTGCCGGCCGCGGCATGGACCGAGGCTGCGGTGCCCGGCATGCCGAGGCAGAGCACGGCGGCGAGCAGCGCGGCGGCGCCTGCGGCCCGCGCGAGGTGCGCCTGCGGCCCGCGCGAGGACAGCGAGTCTTCGAGCGCCGCAGCGCGTGGCCGGCGGGGGTGGGGCCCCGCCGGCACTGAGAAATGATGACGCATGACGAACACTCCTGTTCTCCGATCAGAACGTGGGCGGTGTGTTGATCCAGAGCAGCACCGCCTGCTCCTTCGACGGGTTGAACCACCGGTGGCCGAGCGTGCTCTCGAACCAGAAGCTGTCGCCGGCGTGCAGCGTGGTGCACTCCAGTTCGTCCAGCCGAGATCTCGAGCGTGCCGCTCAGCATGTAGATGAACTCCTCGCCCTGGTGGGCGTACGAACCGTCGCTGCCGCCGCCCGGGGCGACCTGGAACAGCATCGACTCGAGCATCGTCGTGCCGGTCGACAGGAACTCCATCCGCACGCCCGACTCCGTCTCGAGCACGCGCCGGTCGGCCGGGCGCACCAGGCGGCCGGAGACGCGCGGCCGGTTGAAGAGCGCCGACACCGTCGTGCCGTACGCGCTGGCCAGCCGCTGGAGCGTGGCGACCGAGGCATTGGAGCGCTGCCGCTCGACCGCGCTCAGGAAGCCGGTGGAGACCCGCGCGCGCTGCGCGGCCACGGCCAGGCTCAGGCCACGCTTGAGCCGCATGCGCCGCAGCTTCGGACCGAACTGCGAGACGTCGCGCGGCGCGCGGCGCTTCTTCTCCGTCGTCGAGGGGCCGAGCACGTGCTTGATGCCGGGCACGTTCAGCTGCTTGACGTCGCGCAGGTACTTGATGCGCTTCAGCAGCTTGATCAGCTCCGGTCCGTACAGCCGGTAGCGCCCGCCGCTGCGCGTCGGCGCGATCAGGCCGACGCTCTCCCAGAGGCGGAGCGTCGACGGGCTGACGCCGAGGATCCGCGCCGTCTGGCCGACGGTGAGGAACCCGAAGCGGCCGCTCCCCGCGTCGTCGCCCGCCTTCTCGCGAGCCGCCGGACGGGATCGGCCGGCCTTCCGCTCAGCGGGCATGGGCGTCTCCTTCCGCCGCCGGGCCGCCCTGGCCGGCGGCGCCCGCGGGAGCGCCGGGCCGCGCAGGCGGGATGCCGGCCGGCATGCTACAGCAAAGATGTAATGTTGACAACCTTACATCTTTAAGGTAGAACAGCCGCCTCATATCCTGTTCAGTCCGTCTGTGAGGTTCCGTCATGCCTGCTCCTGCCGCCTCGTCCACGCGCTGCCGCTATTTCGCCGACGGGGTCTGGCGCGATTCCGCGTCGGCCGACACGCTGCCGGTGCACGACCCCGCCACCGGGGAGGAGATCGCCCGCGTGCCGCTCTGCACGCGCGAGGAGGTCGACGTCGCCGTGGCCGCCGCGCGGGCGGCGTTCCCGGCCTGGCGCCGCGTGCCGGCCGTTCAGCGCGCCCGGTACCTGTTCAAGTATCGCGATCTGCTGGAGCGGCACAAGGACGAACTGGCCCGGCTCATTACCCGCGAGCACGGCAAGGCGCTCGAGGAGGCGCGGGGCTCGGTGCAGCGCGGCCTGGAGGTTGTCGAGTTCGCCTGCGGCATCCCGTCGCTGCTGCTCGGTGAGACGCTCGAGGACATCGCGCCGGGCATCGACTCGTTCACCATCCGCCAGCCCATCGGCGTCGCGGTCGGCATCACGCCGTTCAACTTCCCGGCCATGGTGCCGCTGTGGATGATGCCGCTGGCCATCGCCTGCGGCAACCCGTTCATCCTGAAGCCGTCCGAGAAGGTGCCACTGACCGCGACGCGGCTCGTCGAGCTCTTCGCGGAGACGGGCCTGCCGGCGGGCGTTCTCGGGCTCGTCCACGGCACGGCCCCGCAGGTCGAGCAGCTCATCGACCACCCGCAGGTCGTCGCCGTGTCGATCGTCGGCTCGACGGCGGCGGCCTCGGCGGTCTACGCGCGGGCGGCCGCGAAGGGCAAGCGCGTGCAGGCGCTCGGCGGCGCGAAGAACCACATGATCGTCATGCCGGACGCCGACCTCGACGCCGTCGTCTCGTCGGTGATGTCGTCGGCGTTCGGCTCGACGGGACAGCGCTGCATGGCCGGCAGCGTGGCCGTGGCGGTCGATCCGATCGGCGACGAGTTCGTGCGCCGGCTCAAGAGCCGCGCCGAGACGATGAAGGTCGGCCCCGGCGATCAGGCCGGCGTCGAGATGGGGCCGCTCATCAACGCGGCCCAGCGCGACCGCGTCCTGTCGTACCTGGACGTGGGCGTGAAGGAGCGCGCCGACCTGGTGCTCGACGGCCGCCAGCGCAAGGTGCCGGCCAACGGATTCTTCGTCGGCGCCAGCATCTTCGATCGCGTGAGCCCCGACATGCGGATCGCGCGCGAGGAGATCTTCGGCCCGGTGCTGTCGGTGATCCGCGCGAAGGACCTCAGTGAGGCGATTGCCGTCGTGAACCATTCGGCCATGGGCAACGGCGCGTCGATCTTCACGCGTGCCGGCGCCGCGGCCCGGCAGTTCACCTCGGAGATCGAGGCCGGCATGGTCGGCATCAACATCGGCGTGCCCGTGCCGATGGCCTTCTTCTCGTTCTCGGGCTGGAAGGGATCGTTCTTCGGCGACCTCCACGTGCACGGCAAGGACGGCGTCCGCTTCTACACGGAATTGAAGGTCGTCACGTCGCGGTTCGCCTGATACGGGCGTGCCGGGGACGCGGAAAGGACAGCAGATGCGAAGGGTATTCGCGGGATCCAGAAACCTTATCCGTGGACGGGCGTGGAGATACGCCGGCCGAATCGTGCTGGCGGCGGCGCTCTGGGCGCTGCCGGCGGTGCAGGCGGCGCACGCGCAGGTGGTCACCGGTTCGGTTTCCGGCACCATCCGTGACGCGAGCGGCGGCGTGCTGCCCGGCGTCACGGTCACGCTGACCGGCTCGGCGCTCCAGCGGGCGTCGATCACGGCGACGACGGCGGCCGACGGCACGTACCGCCTGTCGCTCGTTCCCCCGGGCAGCTACGTCGTGCAGGCCGTGCTCAGCGGCTTCACCTCGCAGCGCCGCGACGACGTCGAGGTGGCGCTGAACCGCCAGACGACGCTCGACTTCACGATGTCGATTGCGAAGGTCTCCGAGTCGGTGCAGGTCTCGGCGGTGGCGCCGGTGGTGGAAGTGACGCGGTCCGACACGAGCACGCGCGTCACGACCCACACGATCCAGTCGCTGCCGCTCAACGGCCGCAACTTCACCGACCTCATCACGCTGGTGCCCGGCGCCCGGCCCGATCCGACCGCGTCGGCGGGGACCAGCGTCTCCATCTTCGGCGAGCGCGGGGCCTCGCTCTCGTTCCTGGTCGACGGGGCCGAGAACAACGACCCGCTGAACGGCGGGCCGCAGCTCCGCTATCCCGAGGATGCGATCAAGGAGTTCGAGGTCATCACCAGCGGGTACCAGGCCGAGTTCGGCCGCGCGCAGGGCGGCGTGGCGAACATCATCACCCGTTCGGGCACGAACAACTTCCTGGGACGGGGCTTCTGGTTCTACCGGAACGATGCGATGGACTCGTCGAACGTGCCGAACCAGGCGCCGCCCAACCTGATCCGGAATCAGGAGGGGCTGACGCTCGGCGGCCCGATCAAGCGCGACAAGGCGTACTTCTTCGCGTCGATCGAGAAGCTGAACGAGACGCGCGGCGTGAACATCGACCAGTCCACGATCCCCAGCTTCGTGATCCAGGGGCTCGCCACGCCGGGCGGCGTCGAGAACTTCGGCATCGGGCCGAAGACCGCCGGCTTCAACGGCTTCGGCAAGTTCGACTACAACATCACCACGAACAATCACTTCACCTTCTCGATCGACCGGAGCACGGACGACATCACCGGGCAGATCGGCTCGCCGGTGGCGGGCACCATCGCGCTGCCGAGCGCGGCGGCCACGCAGTCGACGCCGGCCACGGCCTACATCGCGCGCGAGACGGCGATCTTCGGGAACAATACCTTCCTCGAGACGACCGGCACCTTCATCCGCGGCGAGAGCGGCCAGAACCTGAACCAGACCGCGCGCAGCGAGCCGCTGCTGCTGCTGCTCCGCAGCGGCTTCCTGCAGACCGGGGCGCCCTTCGGCGGCCGGGTCGATCGCGTGAGCGACCGCGCCGAGGTGTCGCAGCAGCTCACCCACTACGTGAGCGGCTGGGGCGGCGACCACCAGTTCAAGTTCGGCTACGACTTCAACCACCTGCGGGTCACCGGCTCCAGCCAGGTGACCAACGACGTCGAGTACTCGGCGGCGTTCCTCGATCCGAACCAGGCCGGGGTGATGGCGCAGCAGTTCGCGACCCTCGGCTTCGCGCAGCCGGCCGCCCGGTTCTTCACCCTGTCCGCGAACCCCAACGGCAACCTGAACGTCGACATGACCGACAATCAGATTGCCGGCTACGCGCAGGACCAGTGGAAGCCGGTTCCCGACCTCACGGTCAACGTCGGCGTGCGGTACGACTGGGCGAGCCTGTTCGGCGGCGCGAAGAAGGACTTCTCGCCCCGCCTGGGGGTCGCGTGGGACGTGGGCGGCCGGCACACGACGATCGTGAAGGCCGACTGGGGGCTCTTCTTCGACCGCAACCTGCTGTCGGCGGCGGCGACCGTGCCCGAGAAGGGCGGTGTCTTCACCAAGAGCGCGTTCGACGTGGCGCTGCCGCGGCTCGGCGCGACCTACAGCGACTCGCTGATCGATCTCGTCATCACCTCGGGCTTCCCGACGGGCGGTGGCGGCCGGACGCCGGCCGAGAACCCGACCTACACCCCGATGGCGAACGCGCTGCGCGCCGACCCGCTGGCGCTCTACAAGCTGCTCGGCATCAGCGTGCCGAACCCGAACGTGCCGCCGGTCGTGACGGCCGCGAACCTGCAGCAGCTCAGCGGCCTGACGACGGCGCAGGCCATCACGAAGCTGGAAACGGCGTTCCCCGGAACCGACTGGCAGTTCTTCAACGTGCCGGGCGGCTCGATCGTCGGCGACCAGGTGCTGTCGTTCTTCCCGCGCGGTCCGCTCGACCTGACCCGGCAGGTGTCGCAGGTACTCGGTCGACAAGACGCCGTACACGAACTCGTTCAGCGTCGGCGTCGACCAGCAGCTCGGCGGCGACTTCAGCCTGACGGTCCGCTACGTGCACCAGCGGACGCGCAACCTGCTGACGCGCCGCATCATCAACCTCTACAACGTGGCGCCCGGCGACCCGAACTTCGGGAAGACCACCGACGGCGGCCCGCAGATCAGCGCGGTCACCTATGACGGCCTCGTCAATTACGACGGCGTCATCATCGGCTTCAACAAGCGGCTGAGCCACCACTACCAGTTCGGCCTGTCGTACACGGGCTCGCGCGCCCGCGACAACCTGCTGACCGGCAACGTCGGCTCGACCTTCGCGAACAACAACAACCCCGGGCTCGACTACGGCCCGTCGAACCTGTCGGTGCCGCACGTCTTCGTCGCCAACGGCACGGTGACGCTGCCGTGGGACATCAACCTGGGCGCCATCGCCTACTGGCGCAGCGGGTCGGTGTACAGCCCCCGCGGCATCCAGGACCTGGACGGCGACGGCCTCGTCGACCAGCGCGACACGACGCAGCCGCGCAACTCGTTCCGCACCAAGGCGTACTCCGACATCGACATGCGCGGCGAGAAGGTCGTCCGTCTGCCCGGCGGCCATCAGATCAGCGTGCTGGCCGAGGCGTTCAACCTGTTCAATCGCGCCAACGTCGCCAGCGTGAACGGCGTCGAGGGCCCGAGCTTCGGACAGCCGGTCTCGTTCCTCTCCGGCCGGGAGATCCAGGTCGGCATCCGGTACCTGTTCGGGGAGTGATGTCGAGATCTCATCGACCGCGTTCTTCGTGAAGTCGAGGCGGCGGCGGACGAGAACGTCTCGTTCGCCGCCGACCTCATCCGCGTGCCCACCGTCAATCCACCCGGCGACGCCTACGAGGACTGCGCGCACGTCATCGGCGACCGGCTGGGGATGCTCGGCTTCGACGTCGAGTACCTGGCGGCCGAAGGCCGGCCCGAGCACACCGCCCGCCACCCGCGCGTGAACGTCGTCGGCGCCTGGCGCGGCCAGGCCGATCACCCCCTCGTGCATCTCAACGGCCACTTCGACGTCGTCCCCGCCGGCGACGGCTGGACGCTCGATCCCTTCGGCGGCATCGTCAGGGACGGCCGGGTGTACGGCCGCGGCAGCTGCGACATGAAGGCCGGCATCGCCGCGGCGGTCTATGCGGCCGCGGCCATCCGCCGGGCCGGCGTCACGCTGCCGGGGACCGTGGAGGTGAGCGGCACCGTCGACGAGGAGAGCGGCGGCTTCGCCGGCGTCGCCTGGCTCGCCGAGCGCGGCCGGCTGTCGGCCGACCGGACCGACTGCGTGATCATCCCCGAACCGCTGAACGTCGACCGGATCTGCGTCGGCCATCGCGGCGTGTACTGGGGCGAGGTGACGACGCGCGGACGGATCGCGCACGGAAGCATGCCGTTCCTCGGCGTGAGCGCCATCGATGCGATGGGGCGCGTGCTGCAGGAGATGCGCGAGCAGCTGCAGCCGGCGATCGGCGCCCGCCGGACCGCCGTGCCGGTCGTGCCCGACCAGGCGCGCCACCCCACGCTGAACGTCAACGCGATTCACGGCGGCCAGCCGCTCGGCGGCACGCAGACGCCCTGCGTGGCCGACGAGTGCCGGATGATCTTCGACCGGCGGTTCCTCATCGAGGAGGGCTTCGACCTGGCGAAATCCGAGCTGGTCGAGGTGTTCGATCGGGCGGTTGCAGGACTGCCCGGCAGCCGGTACGATCTGGAAGACCTGCTGGTGGTCCACCCGACGCGGACGCCGGCCGATTCGTTCCTCATCGGGGCCCTCGAGCGGGCCATCGACCGCGTGCTCCACCGGAAGGCCGCCATCATCGCGAGTCCGGGCACCTACGACCACAAGCACGTCGCCCGGATTGCCGGCGTGCCGCACTGCGTGGCGTACGGGCCGGGCCGCCTCGAGCTGGCCCACCAGCCGGACGAGTGGTGCGACATCGAGGAGCTCGTGAACGCGACCAAGGTCATCGCCCTGGCGATCCTCGAGCTGACCGGAGCGACGGGGAGCTGACTGGACGATCGCCACGAAGGCACGAAGCATCTCAGGACCGTAGCCCGCAGACTGAAGACCGTAGCCGGCAACGTTCACCGACCCGCAGCCCGTAGCCTGTAGCCCGCAGCCGACAAGAGGTCTCCCATGGCCACCAAATCACCTGCCTCCTCCATGTCCTCCGCCGAGATGATCGCGCTCACGAAGCGCCACACGATCTTCGAGTGGTCGGCGCAGGGCGCCGTCGATCCGATTCCCGTGGCCGGGGCGAAGGGGTCGGTACTTCTGGACGCCGGACGGCACGCGCTATCTGGACTTCAACAGCCAGCTGATGTGCGTGAACGTCGGCCACGGCAACGAGCGGGTCATCAAGGCCATCCAGGAGCAGGCCGCGCAGCTCGCCTACGCCAACCCGTACATGGCCACCGAGCCGCGCGCGCGGCTCGGTGCGAAGCTGGCCGAGCTGACGCCCGGCGACATCGACACGTTCTTCTTCACCAACGGCGGCGCCGAGGCGAACGAGAACGCGATCAAGATCGCGCGGCTGGTCACCGGCCGCCGGAAGATCCTGGCGCGCTACCGGTCGTACCACGGCGGCACGGCCGGCGCCATGACGCTCACCGGCGATCCGCGCCGCTGGGCCTCCGAGCCGGGCATTCCCGGCGTCGTCCACGTCCTGGATCCGTATCACGGCATCCAGCAGGGCTGGGAACCGGTCGACCAGGCGCTCGCGCGACTCGACGAGACGATCCAGCTCGAAGGCGCGTCGACGATTGCGGCCTTCATCCTCGAGACGGTCACCGGCACCAATGGCGTGCTGATTCCACCCGACGGCTACCTGCAAGGCGTGCGCGACCTGTGCACGAAGCACGGCATCCTGATGATCGCCGACGAGGTGATGTCGGGCTTCGGGCGGACCGGTGAATGGTTCGCCATCGATCACTGGAAGGTCGTTCCCGATATCATCACGATGGCCAAGGGACTGACGAGCGCGTACGTGCCGCTGGGAGCGGTCGGCATGCGCCCGGCCATCGCGCGCCACTTCCAGGATCACGTCTTCTCGGGCGGCCTCACCTACAACAGCCACCCGCTGGCCTGCGCCGCCGCGCTCGCGACGATCGCCGCCTACGAAGAAGACGGCCTCATGGACAACGGGCGTCGCATGGGGAAGGTGATGAAGACGCTGCTCGGCGAGCTCGAAGCCAGGCACCCGTCGGTCGGCGCCACCCGTTCCCTCGGCCTCTTCGGCATCGTCGAACTGGTGCGGAACCGGAAGACGAAGGAGCCGATGGCCCCCTTCAACGGCAAGTCCGAGGAGATGACCGCCCTGGGACGCGCGTTCCGCGAGGGCGGGCTGTACACGTTCGTCCGCTGGAACACCTTCTTCACCAATCCGCCGCTGTGCATCACGGAGGCCGAGCTCCGCGAGGGGTTCGGGATCATCGACAAGGCGCTGAGCGTCACCGACAAGGCCGTGACGGGCTGAGGGGATTGGCATTATTCAGCTCGCGCGGGGCCCCACCCCCGCGCGGAACTGACGCCGATGCCTCGCCTCGGATTCTCATGTCCTCGGCTCGGCATGGCCTTCGGAGAAGCCTCGCCGGAGGCCCACGCGGAGCCTGAAGGCAGCAGTGCGCATCCGAGGGCGAGCATCAGCGTCAGCTCCGCGTGGGGGTGGGGCCCCGCGCGCACTAAACAATGCCTTTCTGCTTCGGTCGGGCTCGCGTGGCCTTCGGCGAAGTGCTCAGCCACCCTTCTGCTATGCTTGGGCTTCCGAACCCTTCAGGAGGCCTCGATGAAGCGCCCGCTTGCCCCATTCGCTCCGCTCGGCCTGTTGCTCGCCCTGCTGCCGATCGCCTGCGGCGGCGCCACTCCAGCCACCCAGTCCGCCGCCGCGCCGGCTGCCGAGCAGCTGCCGCCGATCGACGGCAACGCCGTGCTGCAGCACGTCAAGGTGCTGTCGTCCGACGAGTACGGCGGGCGGGCGCCGGGCACGAAGGGCGAGGATCTGAGCGTCGCCTACATCCAGAAGCAGTTCCAGGGTCTCGGCCTGGCGCCGGGCAACACCGACGGCACCTACATCCAGAAGGTGCCGCTGGTGGGTATCACGCCCGACCCGTCGGCGTCGCTCGTCTTCCGGAAGGGGAGTGAGGTCGAGCGGCTGAAGTTCAAGGACGACTTCGTGGCGTCGACCCAGCGCGTGCGCGAGACCGTCGGCATCGACCGATCCGACCTCGTCTTCGTCGGCTACGGCGTGGTCGCCCCCGAGTACCACTGGGACGACTACAAGGGGATGGACGTGAAGGGCAAGACGCTCGTCATGCTCGTCAACGATCCCCCGGTGCCCGACCCGAGCGATCCGTCGAAGCTCGATCCGAAGATGTTCGGCGGCCGGGCGATGACCTACTACGGCCGCTGGACCTACAAGTACGAGATCGGCGCGAAGCTCGGCGCGGCCGGCGTCATCATCGTGCACGAGACGGGACCCGCCGGCTATCCGTTCTCGGTGCTGCAGAGCAGCGCCGGGGAGAACTTCAGCCTCGAGGCGCCCGACGAGAACATGAGCCGGGCGGCGATCGAAGGGCTGGATGACGCGCGACCAGGCGGTGAAGCTGTTCAAGATGGCCGGCAGGGACTTCTTCGCCCTGAAGGCCGCGGCGGCCAAGCCCGACTTCAAGCCGGTGCCGCTCGGCGTGACGGCGTCGCTGACGCTCCACAACACGATCCGCCGCATCGAGTCGCGCAACGTCGTGGCGAAGCTCGAGGGGAGCGATCCCACGCTGAAGAACCAGTACGTCATCTACACGGCGCACTGGGATCACCTGGGCATCGGGCCGGCGGTGAACGGCGACACCATCTACAACGGCGCCGTCGACAACGCCTCGGGTGTCGGCGGGCTCATCGAGATCGCGCGCGCCTTCAAGCAGCTTCCGACGCCGCCGAAGCGGTCGATCCTGTTCATCGCGGTCACGGCCGAGGAGCAGGGGCTGCTCGGATCGCAGGACTACGCGACCAATCCGATCTATCCGCTCGCCGACACGCTGGCCGACATCAACATGGACAGCCTGAACGTCTGGGGGAAGACGAAGGACGTGACGATCGTCGGCCTCGGCAACTCCGACCTCGACGACTACGCCCGGCGGGCGGCGGCCGCGCAGGGGCGCGTGCTGCGTCCGGATCCCGACCCGGAGAAGGGCTACTACTACCGGTCCGACCACTTCAACTTCGCGAAGGTCGGCGTGCCGGCGCTCGACCCCGATTCGGGCGTCGACTACGTCGGCAAGCCGGACGGCTACGGCGCGAAGGTGCACGACGACTACGTCGAGCACCACTACCACCAGCCGTCAGACGAGGTGAAGCCCGACTGGGACATGAGCGGGGCGGCGCAGGATCTGGAGATGCTGATGCGCGTCGGGTACGACGTGGCGCAGGCGTCGAGCTACCCGCAGTGGAAGGCCGGCAACGAGTTCAAGGCGATCCGGGACGCCCAGCTGAAAGCGGCCGGCATTTCTCGGTAGAATCGGGAAGTGGGGACGGCGATCCGGCCGCGCTGGTCCGGATCGGGCCTCCCGATACGGCTCATCCGTCAGTGGAGGGACGATCGAAATGGAGCAGCTCGAGAAACGGGCCGATGTCCGCGATCACGCCGGGGCGATGAAGGTCGTCTGGAAGTACGTGGCGATCTCGTCGGGCGCCGGCCTCATCCAGGTGCCTCTGCTCGACGTGTCGGCGCTCGCCGGCGTCCACGTGGCCCTGATCAAGGCACTCGCCGACTACTACGGCGTCGAGTTCTCCCATCACTCCGCCAAGGCGATCCTGATCGCCATCGGCGCGAGCCTCGTGCCGGGCACGATCGGGTCAGTCCTCGGACGCCGTGCGCTGGCCGCCATCCCGTTCCTGACGCCGTTCGGCGGCCTGCTGACCATGTCGGCTTTCTCCGCGGTCGTCTCGTACGGGCTCGGCCGGATCTTCATCCGCCACTTCGAGGCCGGCGGCACGCTGGCCGACTTCGACGTCCGGCACCTGCACGACCCGTTCGCCGCCGCGGCGTAGGGGGGGCGCGCCGCTCGTGCTCTTCCCGCAGGGGGCGAAGCTGTCAGCTCGACCCGCGCGGGGTGCGCGCAATGGGCAATGCGCAATGGGCAATGGGTATTCGATCTGAGCCGGCGGACCTGGCTCAATGCCCGTTGCCCGTTGCTGTCTTCTCATCCCCCGAACGTATTCCGCACGCGCCGCGACCCGAGCAGGTAGGCGTACCAGCCACCGTAATAGATGAGGGAGCCGGCCAGCGCCGGCAGTTTCAGGCCCGGCGCCAGGTTGTTCGGGAAGTACGGCGTCAGCGCGAGGAAGGTCGCCATGGCGGCCGAGAGCAGGAGCGTGAGCTTCGCGAGGGCGACGCCGAACGGCCGCTCGTGCCAGAGGGCCAGCGCCGCGGCGATGCCGAGGGCGACGAGGAGCAGGCGGACGGCGAGGATGATGACGAACAGGCCGCCGCGGAACATCGCCTGATCGACGAGGCTCGACGCGAGCAGCGCGAGGGTGGCCGGCTCCCAGACAGCCAGCAGCAGGCAGAACACCAGCAGCCAGCCGCGGACGCCGGACGGGGGAGAGGGTGCTGCTGGGCATGGAGCAAGTCGCAATGGGCAATGAGTCAACGGGCAATGAGCTAAGCTCGGCCGTCATTGAAACGGAAAACGGGCGGCAGATCCACGACCTGCCGCCCGTCTCTCTATCGCCTAGTAGCCTATCGCCTACCGTCTTCAGTACCGGTAGTGGTCGGGCTTGTACGGTCCGTCCACCGGCACGCCGATGTAGTCGGCCTGCTTCTTGGTGAGCTTCGTCAGCTTCACGCCGAGCGCGTCGAGGTGCAGCCGGGCGACCTGCTCGTCGAGGTGCTTCGGCAGCATGTAGACCTTCTTCTCGTACTTCGTCGGGTTGCGGTGGAACTCGAGCTGCGCGATCACCTGGTTGGTGAACGACGCCGACATGACGAAGCTCGGGTGGCCGGTGGCGCAGCCGAGGTTCAGCAGCCGGCCCTCGGCGAGGATCATCACGCTGTGGCCGTCGGGGAAGCGCCACTCGTCGTACTGCGGCTTGATGTTGATCCGCTCGATCCCCTTGACCTTCTTCAGGCCGGCCATGTCGATCTCGTTGTCGAAGTGGCCGATGTTGCCGACGATCGCCTTGTCCTTCATCTTCGCCATCGACGCGGCGGTGATGATGTCGAAGTTGCCGGTCGTCGTGATGAAGAGGTCGGCCCGGGACACGACGTCCTCGAGCGTGGTCACCTCGTAGCCCTCCATCGCCGCCTGCAGCGCGCAGATCGGATCGATCTCGGTGACGACGACGCGGGCGCCCTGGCCGCGCAGCGCCTGCGCGCAGCCCTTGCCGACCTCGCCGTAGCCGCAGACCACGGCCAGCTTGCCGCCGAGCATCACGTCGGTGGCGCGGTCGAGGCCGTCGGGCAGCGAGTGCCGGCAGCCGTAGATGTTGTCGAACTTGCTCTTGGTGACCGAGTCGTTGACGTTGATCGCCGGGAAGAGCAGCGTGCCGGCTTCCATCATCTGGTAGAGCCGGTGGACGCCGGTCGTCGTCTCCTCGCTGACGCCCTTCATCTGCGACGTCAGGCGCGTCCAGCGCTGCTTGTCCTTGCCGAACAGGTCGCGCACCAGATCGAGGATGACGCCCCATTCCTCGGGCTCGGTCTCGGGGTCGAACGCCGGCACCTTGCCGGCCTTCTCGAACTCGACGCCCTTGTGCAGCAGCAGCGTCGCGTCGCCGCCGTCATCGACGATCTGCATCGGGCCGGAGCCGTCGGGCCACTCGAGCGCCTCGTTCGTGCACCACCAGTACTCCTCGAGCGTCTCGCCCTTCCAGGCGAACACCGGCGTGCCGCGCGGATCGGCCGGCGACCCGCCGTCCTCGGGCCGGCCCACGACGACGGCCGCGGCCGCGTGATCCTGGGTCGAGAAGATGTTGCAGGACACCCAGCGGACGTCGGCGCCGAGCGCCGTCAGCGTTTCGATGAGCACCGCCGTCTGGATCGTCATGTGCAGGCTGCCCATCACCCGGACGCCGGCCAGCGGGCGCTCCTTGCCGTACTGCTCGCGCAGCGCCATCAGGCCGGGCATTTCCTGTTCGGCGAGGCGCATCTCCTTGCGGCCGTACTCGGCCAGCGAGAGGTCCTTCACCTTGTAGGGCTCGCGGCCGGCCTTGCGGGCCGCGGCGAACGGATGCAGCGTTTCGGTTGCGGTCGGACTCATCGGTCACTCCTTCTTCTCTGCGTTCCAGCGGGATCAACGATTCAGCGTATCAGGACGGCCGCGCTCCGGCGCGGCTGGTCGTGCGATTGGGCGGGTCAGCGGTTTCGGCGCCGCACCGGCCCCGCGCCGGGCCGTGGCGGCGAACAGCGCCGGCCCCTTCGCCGCCGCATCGGCCGGCAGCGGCACGATGCGGATGCCGGTGAAGCCGGCCGTTTCGAGCGCCTGCGCGATCTGCCCCTCCGAGAAGCCGAGCCAGACGTGGCCCATCTGCTGGCGGTAGCTGTCGCGATCGTGCGGCAGCATGTCGGCGACCAGCAGGCGGCCGCCCGGCTTCAGCACGCGCGCCATCTCGGCCAGCGCCTGGCCGGGCTCCGGCAGGTGGTGCAGCACCAGCATCGCGACGGCGGCGTCGAGCGTGGCGTCGGCGATCGGCAGCGCCTCGAGCGTGCCGCGCTTCAGCTCGACGTTGTCTGCCGGGCCGGCCGAGGCGAGCCGGTCGCGCGCCGCGTCGAGCATTTCCGGCGAGCTGTCGACGGCGATGACCTTCCGGACGAACGGCGCGACGGCCGCCGAGATCTGTCCGGTGCCGCAGCCGAGATCGCCGACGACCCAGTCCTCGTCGAGCAGGCCGACGAGCGCCGTCAGGTGGAAGCGGCTGCCGAACAGCTCCTCGCGCATCCGATCCCATTGCCCGGCCGACGAGGCGAAGAACTCGCGCGAGCGGCTCTGGCGCTCGGCCAGGATGCCGGCGAGGCGGTGCGCATCCTGCTTCGCCGCCACGCTGCCGGCAATCTCCGTCTTCACGAGGGCCCAGAGCTGCGCCGCCGCCGGCGAACGCCCGGCGGGCGCGAGCGCGTACAGGTGGCGCGTCCCCTCCGCCCGCGACGCAATCCAGCCGCTGTCGCTCAGCGCCTTCAGGTGCCGGCTCATCGTCGACTGCGGCAGCTGCAGCACCGCGCAGAGCTCGGTGACCGTCAGCTCGTGCGCCTCGAGCAGCAGCAGCAGCCGCGGCCGCACCGGGTCCGACAGAACCGACAGCCGGTCGAGCAGCGGCGCCGAGGCCGAGGTCTTTAATCCGTCCATCCGGATATATTGTTAGATATTATACGTCTGGTGTCAATAACGCTGTAAACATCAGAACATATAACTCTTGCACCTGATGTTCACCAGGCTTGCAGCCATGCGGGAAGAGCGATTGTGAGGAGCTGATGGGGACCGGCGACCGATCCCGCGCGTGGCGTGGGGACGGGCCTGAGCCCCGTCCCCAAGACCTGAATTGCTGCGGCAGGGCGGCGCAGAAGCCAGAGCCGTTGCAGGCGCTGCCAGGTGGACAGAACTCCCTCAGGTCGGTGTTGGCGGCGAAACACTGACCACGTGGAACCCGAGCGGCCCGCAGGGCCCGAAGGGTGACCCGGGCGCGGCTGGACCGATGGGATCCGAGGGCGTCCCGTCGCGGCGCCCCCGGTCATCACGATCGCCGATTATCAGGCGGTCCCGAAGCCCGGCCAGACCATGGTGCAGATGTAGGCCGTCGTGATGATCACGAAGAGACAGATGAGCGCGGCCCAGAAGCCCTTGACGAGCATTACCTTGAGATTGACGCCGTAGCCCGCCGCGACGGCCGCGCTGCCCGACGAGGACGGGAGCATGAACCCGCAGTGGCTGGCCGCGATCACGACGTAGACCAGCGGGATCGGATTCATATGCAGCGTCTGCGCCACGCCGATGGCGATCGGCGCCATGATCGCGATCGACGCGACGTTGCTCATGATCTGCGCCACGATGATCGTGATGCCGGTGAACACCGCGATCGTCAGCAGCATGCCGTGGGAGGCGTACGGCACGATGCCGTGGGCGATGTACTCGGCGGTGCCGGTCTTGGCGAGCACCGAGCCGAGCGCCGTGCCGCCCGCGAACACGTAGAACAGCCCCCACATCATCTTCTTCTGCGCGTACTCCCATTCGAGCAGCTTCTCGCCCTTGACCCGCACCACGAAGGTGAGCAGTCCGCAGGTCAGGAAGGCGAAGGCCGGCGTGAACGTCGGCACCGCCTTGGCGAACAGCACGCGGCCGAAGGCCAGAGCGACCGCCGAGAAGAACAGGACGAGCGCCCAGCGTTCCTGGTGGCTCATCTTGCCCAGCCCGCGCAGCTCCTGCGCGAAGTAGGCGCGCGTCCCAGGCAGCGCGCCCGGCTCGAACCTGAACGACCAGTTGCTGAAGATCAGGACCGACGCGATGACGGCCATGCTCAGCGGCAGCAGATGGATGATCCAGGAGACGAACAGGAACTCGTGATGCGTGACCGTGTCCTGGACGAACTTCATGGCCAGCAGGTTCGGCGCGCCCCCGAGCGGCGTGATGAACCCGCCCAGACTCGATCCGAACGAGACGGCCAGGACGAGGCCCGTGCCCGGCCAGCTGTCCCACAGATCCTCGATCCCGACGAAGCGCAGCATGGCCACGACGATCGGCACGACGGTCGCTGCGACCACGACGCGAGGCAGGAAGAGCGCGAACATGGCGCTGCTGAGGAACCAGACGGAGATCTGGCGGCTCGGGCTGGTGCCGACCCTCGCAATCGTGACGAGGGCGAGGCGCCGCTCCAGGCCCCAGCGCTCCCAGGCCGTCGTCAGGATGTTGGCGCCCACCAGCAGAATGACCAGCTCGTTGGAGTAGGCGGGCAGGATCTCCGACATCGGCAGCACGCCGGCGAGACTGATGACGGCGAGCGGCAGCAGGCCCGTCACGGCCAGATGGACCGGGCGCACCAACCACCACCAGGCCATCCAGACGAGGAGGCCGAATCCGCACCGGATGGCGTACGGGGGATTGTGAACCGGCAGGACCGCCAGCAGCACGAAGATGATCGGGGGCGCGGCGAGATGGACGAGCCAGCGGTCCGTACCGGCCCTCGGTGGGGTCGCCGTCGCCACGCCTTCCTGCGTCGGTGCACTCATGATGGCTGTTGCCTCCCCAGGGACGCATCGGGCCGCTGCGTCAGCTCTTTACACCTGCCGGCACCCGATACGCGTCGCGGCCGGGCTTGAGCGGTCGAAGCAGCCAGTACGGCCGCCGATTGCCGCCCGGCGAATCGGGGCCGGCCGGCAGCGTCTTGGCGAGCCACCTCCGGTACACGGCGTGCGCCGACTCGGTGTCGACGACGATCTCGCCTTCACGATCCTGCGGATCGGCCTTGACCACGCGGACGGCCTGGTGCCAGCAGTGCATCCCGGAAACGGGATCCGGATGGACCGGAAACGTCAGGTTCTGGTGGACCCGCCGTCGGTCCACCAGATGCGGGCGGTGTCCGGATCGCACGAGGCGTAGGGGCCGACGCCGCTCAGGCGCCGAAGCGTGAGGCGCGACCCCTCCCGGCGAGTTCACGGTGGCCATCAGCTGGCGCTGACCGCGTTCGCCGGGCTTCCAGCGCCCCATGTGATGGCTGCACGCCACGATACCGGGGCGGATGCCCTCGGTGACCCATGCCTTCAGGACGAAGTGTCCGATCTCGGTCTCCACGCGCACGAGATTGCCGGTCTGGGATCCCGTAACGCTCGGCGTGGCTCGGATGCATCCAGAGCGGATTCGTGTGCGCGATCTCATCGAGCCATTTCGCATTCGCGCTCCGCGTATGAATCTGCACCGGCAGCCGGAACGTCGAGATGAGCACGGTCTATCGGCCGGCAGGGCGTCCGGATGCACGTGGCTTCGCGCGTAGCCGGGCACGGCCTCCCCCGGCCAGCCCCACTCGGCGAGCGTCGCCGAATAGAACTCCAGCTTGCCGCTCGGAGTCGGGAAGCCGCGCAGGATGGCGCCGTCGCACCTCGACGCCGACCCTTCGCCGGCCGCTCTCGTCGGGATCCGTCGTCGGCAGGGGCACGATGTTCGGCGACGGCACCGCCTCGGCCCGCGTGAAGACACGGCCACGGTCGTCGCTGCGCTGGTCGACGAGCTCCTCGGCCGGCACCGGCTCCGCGTGGACGCGCCGAGTCCCGGCGGACCTCGAAGGCGCCGATACCGGCGCATGTACGCAAGCGGCGTCAGGCCTTCCGCGGCGGCGCGCTCGGGCAAACCGGGCACCGAGTGCTCGAAGATGTATCCGTAGTACTCGTCGAGCGACAGCTTCGCGCCCGGCGCGTCGGCTCGACTCCACGAACCGGCGGATGCCGAGGCTCCCGTCGGGATCGATCCGCCACGACAGCTCGATCCAGAATCGTTCTCCTCCCAGACCTCGCCGGGGTTCACCTCGCGCGTATCGTGGACCGTGCCGCCGAAACGTTCGCGCGCCGCGCGCTGGACCGGTTGCCGGAAGCCGATCCACTGCGCATTGTGCGTTTCGTAGGAGTGGATGTCGTGCCGCTCGGAGGCGAGGCCCATCGGCAGCACGTAGTCGGCGAAGTAGGCGGTCTCGCTCCACGTGGGAGTCAGGGCGACGTGCAGGCCGACGAGCTGCTCGTCGGTGAGGACCTCGATCCAGCTGAAGCCGTCAGGATTGGTCCAGACCGGATTGTAGACGCGCGTGAAGTACACGTCGAGCCGGCGCGACCGTCCTTCAGGAAATGCGGCAGCAGGAACGACATCTCGTTGAGGGCCAGCGGGTACTCCAGCGGCCAGGTCAGATCGTTCCACTTCGGCGGATGCGGCGGCAGATGGATCGGCTTCGGCACGAACTTGTTCCAGGCGTTCGGATACACGCCGCCCGTCGGTGCGCGACGGCGCCGGTGAGCGCGTTCAGCAGGAACAGGCAGCGCGCAATCTGCCATCCGCCGAGGTTGCCGGACGAGGCGCTGCGCCAGTTGTGCGTCGCCAGCCGCGTGCCGGCGCGCCGCCACGGCCTCGGCCACGCGCGCGATGACGGCCGGCGTCGACACCCGACTCGGCCGCGGCGTACTGCGAACGTGAAGTCGCGATACAGCTCCTGGAGGATCGTCTCGAACGTCCTCGAACGTCTGCTCCGCACCTGGATGTCGCGCGGCCAGGTACTCCTGCCAGTTCCACCAGCGGCGCACGAACTCGCGGTGGTACCGGCCGGTGCGGATCAGATGGTTGGCGATCGCCAGGAGGATCGCCGCCTCCGACCCCGGATACGGTGGCCAGCCAGTGGTCCGCATGCGTGGCCGTGTTCGACAGGCGCGTGTCGAAGACGATGACCTTCGCGCCGCCTTCTTCGCCTCGATGATCCGCTGCGCGTGCGGGTTGAAGTAGTGGCCGGACTCGAGGTGCGCGCTGATCAACAGGATCACGTCGGCGTTAGCGTAGTCGGGGCTCGGCCGATCGCATCCCATCCACAAGTGGTAGCCGGCGCGGGCCGCCGACGAGCAGATGTTGGTGTGCGAATTGTGTCCATCAACGCCCCAAGCGGCAAGGATGCGTTCCGTGAAGCCGTCTTCGCCGGGGCGACCCACGTGATACATCACCTCGTTCTGCCGGCCTTCGACAATCGCCCGTCTGATGCGCGCCGGCAATGTCATCGAGCGCCTCGTCCCAAGTGACGCGCGTCCATTCCCCGCTCCCTCTCGCGCCAGTCGCGTTTGAAGGGGATGCAGAATCCGATCGGGATCGGAAATCTGATTGAGCGTCGCCGGTCCCTTGGCACAGTTGCGGCCGCGCGATCCCGGGATGCTCGGGGTTGCCTTCGAACTTCCGGATTTCGCCGCTGTCCCGGTCGACATAGGCGAGAAGCCCGCACGCCGATTCGCAATTGAAGCAGGCCGTCGGCACGATCGCGTACCGGCGCTCCACCCGCGCGGCCAGGCCGAGCGGGTCGAGCTCGACCCACTCGTCCCACCGCTCGTTCGGCGGAAACGCCGCCAGGCCCGAGCGCGAAGCGCCGCGGTAGAACGTCTCGCCGCGGGCCCGCGACGTCGGCTTGGGTCACCCTGACGCGCCGGGCGCCCGGGGCGACCCGACTATTGTCGTTCGTCATGTTCGCCCTCTCAAGTACCTGAATCCTGTCCCGGTTCACGCCAGCGGCACGGCCTGGCCCGCCTGCACGTACGGCGTGTTCGTGGGCGAGCAGGCCCGATGAGCCCCACCGGCGCGGCCACGATTCCCAGCCACGGCCCGAGCGCGGCAGCCGCCATCAGGGCCACGCCGCTCCAGAACGGTACGCGGAAGCGGCCGCGCGTCATCTTCCTGGCCGCCAGCCGGGCATGCGCCGTGACATGGGGCAACGTGATCTCGCCAGCGACGAGCAGCAACTGAACGGCACTCGCGGTCGCCAGGAGCCAGAGCAGCAGCGGCGTCACCGAGCGGGGCGCCAGCCACACGGCGCACAGCAACAGCGCCGCGGATCCCGGCGAGACACGCTTGCACGAGGAGATGGGCAGGAAGCAGCGGATTCTGCCACAGGTCACGTGCCTTCGCCTGGGCAAACAGGTAAGCCGTGTAGATGGCCGTCATAGCCGCAAGCGGAATGCCCACCACGGCCAGCACGGTTGCGAGCGTCCGCGCATGGCTCAGAGACGCAGCCACGTGAAGAGCCAGTACGCCGCCATAGGCGGTGAATCACGCACGCTCCCCTGACAAGCCAGCTTCGCCACTGCGGCCGCGTGAAGATCAGGTAGAAGCGCTCCGGATGCTCGAGATCGGCGATCAGCACGACGCCGGTCAGCGCGAGAAAGCCGCCGGCCAGCAGCGGCGCGCCCCATCGCCACAGCGGGCTCGGCCGGATCGAGCGCCCCGACAGCAGCGAGCGCCGCCGCGACGAGATAGACACCGGCGGCGATCGACTTGGTCCAGGTGTACAGGCTCACCCGCCAGTCCCACGGGGATCTGTGCGGAGACGTCGTAGGAGAGCAGCGCGGCCGCCGAGCTGTTGGCCCGGTCCGGGTTGCCGGAGACGACGAACTGCGGCCGCCGCTCCTCTGCTGGCTCCACATGAAACAGCCCGCCGGCGGGCCGCCGGGCCGCCAGCGGATCGAGCGTCGCCGCCGGGGCGCCCTTGTAGAAGAGCAGCGGACGCGTCTCCTTCTCCGGCCGGCGGACCGTCACCGGCGTCGCGCTGCACGATCTGACGCGCACCTTGGACTGCGGGTCGTGCAGATCGCCCGACGACGATCGCCTCGGTCGGGCACACCACGACGCAGGCCGGCTCAGTACCCAGGTCGATCCGGTGCGCGCAGAAGTTGCACTTCTCCGCCGCGTGATCGTCCGGGTTGATGAAGATGGCGTCGTACGGGCAGGCGGCCATGCAGGCCTTGCAGCCGATGCAGATGGACTTGTCGAAGTCGACGATGCCATCCGGCCGCTTGAACATCGCTGCGTGGGACACGCGGCTCACGCAGGGCGCGGTCTCGCACTGATTGCAGCGGGTCACCTGATACGCGCGGCGAGCCTGCGGAAAGCCGCCGACGTCGACGTACTTCACGTACGTGCGCGTCACCGACAGCGGCACCTGGTTCTCCGACTTGCACGCGGTCGTGCAGGCGTGACAGCCGATGCAGCGGGTCTGGTCGATGAGCTTGGCCCATCGTGACGGACGGCGGGGGAGCGGGTACGGCCTGAACCGCCTCGACAGCGTTCATGCGGCCGTATTCGACTACACGTGGTGGGGCTTGTCAAGGCGATACGGCCGCATCATGCGGTGTTTCCCACGGAATTTCTGCGAATACAGGAACGGTCAGTGACATTTGGAAATGGGATGGAACAAGCACCGGCGAGCGTGCATGGGTGCCTGTAAGAAGTTCGGGAGATCAGGGCGTGGCCCGCGGAGGGCGTGCGCGTCGTGCACGCCGATCGATCGCCCGCGTGTCTTCACGGCGGAACGATCGATCGGCGCGATTGTAAGTCAGGCGCTCGGGTACAGCCTCGTTAGCACGAACTCGCGATGTCCCAGTGCCTCTGCGCAGGTAAGGCGGCCGTTGACCGTGCGGTCAACGATCGCCTCCAGCCGGTCACCGGCCTCGGACAGGTTGTACTGGAGTTGGAGCAGGCCGGAGACATCCAGGTCGATGTGCTCGCTCATGGTGGCGGCCGTCACCGGGTTGGCGGTGATCTTGAGCACCGGCTCGACCGGGTGGCCGACCACGTTGCCCTGACCGGTCGGGAACAGGTGGATCACGGCGCCCGCCGCGGCGGTCAGCGTGATGAACTCCGCGGCCGCACACGAGGTGTCCATGAAGTTCAGGCCGGGCACGGTCGGGCGTTCACCCGGGGCGAGCGCGTCGACCACCTGGGACGCCCCGGTCTTCTCGATGTTGCCGAGCGCCTTCTCCTCGATGGTGGAAAGGCCGCCGCGGATGTTGCCCTGGGTCGGCTGGGAGCCGAGCAGGTTCGCGCCGCTGCGCTCCACCATCGCGATGTACTCGTCGTAGAAGCCCTGGAACTTCTTGCGCACGTCGTCGCTCAAGCAGCGCGCGGCGATGAGGTGCTCGCCGCCGGTGAGCTCGGTCGTCTCACCGAACAGGACCGTGCCGCCGGCCGCGATGTGCCGGTCTGCCACCTGAGCCGTCGCGGGATTGCCGCCGAGGCCGCTGGTGGTGTCCGATTCGCCGCACTTGATGCTCATCAGGAGCTCGCCGCGGGCACAGGCTCGCGGCCCAGTTCTCTCGCGTCCTGAGGCAGCCCTGTCGCGACGCGCGCGGCCATTTCGAGGACTCGCAGGTCGCCGTGGCGCTCGATGGAGAAGCTCGCGACCGGCTTGCCGGTCTCCGCGATGCCAGAGGCGATGCGGTCGGTCCAGGTCGGCTCGATGCCGATGACGACGACGGCCGCCACGTTGGGGTTCGCGCCGGTGCCGATCATCGTGCGGAAGTGAAGGTCGAGGTCCGCGCCGAACTGAAGCCTGCCGTATGGGTGCGGTAGCGCGAGGGTGCCGGGGATCGCCTTCGCGACGGACTCGGCGACCGCGTTCGACAGGTCATCCAGGGGGAGGATGAGGACGTGGTTGCGGATGCCGATGGCCCCGTTCTGGCGCCGGTATCCCAGACGGTCGTCTCCATGGTTTACCACCTTCCACTTTTCACGTTGTGAACGTGCACGTGCTCGCCCGGCTTGATGGAGACCGTGGCCACGCCGATGGGGACCGAGGTACTCGATCACCTTGTCTCCGGCTGCGAGTGGGAGTACCGCGATCTTGTGGCCCAGCGGCACCTCCTGAACCGCCGGAACCTTTACGATCGAACTGTCCTCGAGAACGATGCCCTCGACCTTCTCGCCCGCATGGATGTCGGTGATCGCGACACCGACGCTGTCGTGCGGGGCATGTAACCAGAAACTTATGAGACATGTGCGCCCTCGCGAAAGGAGTCCGCCGATGCCGGACTCGTGAACGAAAGACGGCTCGCCCGGGAGAGGCGCCGTGCGCGATCTCCGGGACGCTCGACGTGAGACGAGCGCGGCTCGAAACAAGCGGGAACAATCTATTGCCGTCTGTGGGAAACGGGAACAATCAGAAACACGCGTGACCGGCCGATGACTGCGACGTCTCGATTGTGACGGAAATCCGATCCACGGTGACCTGCGGAAGGCAACGCTGCGCACTGACGCCCCGGGTTGGACTAGCTGAAGGACGGTTGATTATCAGACCGGCCCCTGACCTTGTCAAGGGGCATATCAGCTGCAGACGCTCACTCCACGCCCCGTCGTCGCGCACGACCGCAGCGCGGCGTGTCGAGTTGCGCGGCTCGTACGTTCACGAGTGCGAAGGCGCCGATCGTTCCAGGCGGGCGTGCAGATCGTCGAGGAAGATCGCTGGACACGTGCACGCCATGTGCCAGCGCGTCGGCGCGGGCGGTCAATCGACGATCGCCAGGGAGACGGGTACCGGGCTGTGCCGCAATGGCGTCCAGCAGGCACTCGACGCGATCGGCGAAGTGTTCGCCGCCCGCCAGGCGCGGATCCAGCAGGATGAAGAGCTGACCGACGCGCGGTGGCGGACCGGCCGCATCGAAGAAGGACGAGGCTTCGAATCCGAAGTGGGAGCCGGTCAGGGCAGCGGCGAGAATCTCCACCATGAGCGCCAATGCCGCCCCCTTGGCGCCCGCGATTGGCAGCAGCGCACCGGAGAGCGCTGCTGCCGCGTCGGTGGTCGGTCGTCCCGCGGCGTCGACTGCCCAGTCGTCCGGAATCGGTTCGCCCTTCTTCCTCGCGAGCATGATCTTGCCGCGGGCGACCCGGCTCATCGACAGATCGATCACGAGCGGCGGTTTTGCGCGGCGCGGACAGGCGAATGCGATTGGGTCGGTGCCATAGAGCGGCGTCGTGCCGCCCCACGGAGCGATCGCCGCCGGCGTGTTGCCGCAGGCCAGCGCAATCAGGCCGTCTTCGGCGATCCGCTCGACGTGGAATCCGGCCACGCCGAAGTGATGTGAATGGCCGATCGCGATCGTCGCGACGCCCATCTGCCGTGCCAGCTCCCGACCGCGCGCCGCACCGGCCGAGATGGCCGGCCGCGCAAATCCCTGGCGCGCGTCGACGAAGAGGCAGGCCGGCGCCGGTTGCCACACGTGGGGCTCCGCATGCCCGTCAACCTTGCCGCTCATCGCCTGATCGGCGTAGAACGGGACGCGCGACAGGCCGTGCGACGGGATGCCGTCGGCTTCGGCCGCAATCAACGCCTCGGCGACGAGGCCGGCGTTCGTGGCCGACGTGTGCGAGACCGTCAGCACGCCGGCGACGAGCTCGCGCAACTCGGCGAGCGACAGGACAACGCTGCTCATGCCGTATCTCCTCCTGCGGCCCGTCGGATCGAGCGCGGCGCACGACGCACGTTCGGGCTATCGAGTCGCACACTACACCGCCCCGTCGCCGTGCACAAGAGAGGCTCGAGAGCATCGCGCTCGGCTCTCGCAGGGGCGCGTGAGAAATGTAACAAGCTTTGACAATTGCCCGCACGAAATCAGCACCACGGATGCCGATCAACATTTGGAACGCCGGGGAACTTCAGGTAATATCTCGCCTATTCTCACGGTGACCAATTCGGGCTGGCGTACGGCGCTCGTCGTGATCGCGGCGGCTGCCTGCTCGGCGGCGTGCGGGCAGACGCGGGCGGTTCCGGCCCGCCGGTCGATTGTCATTGCGACCGGCGGTCCAGGCGGAGCGCTGTACCCGCTCGCCCTGGGCCTCGTGCGCGTCTACTCACAGGCGTTTCCGACCTGGCCATCCAGCTGGCGGAACTCGGATCGAGCGGGAGCGTGGACGCGCTGGAGAACGGCACGGCGCAGCTCGGATTCGTTCAGGCGGACATCGCGTATGTCGCCTACCGGCGCGGGACGGCCGCGCACCCGCAGCCGTACCACCCGGCTGCGCGGCATTGCCGTGGTCTGGTCGAACACGGCGCAGATCGCCGTGCCGCGCGACAGCCCGATCCACACGATCGGCGATCTGCGCGGCAAGCGCGTCGCGGTGGGCGCGGTCGGCACGAGCACGGACGTGCTCGCGCGCATCGTCCTCCAGGCGTACGGCCTGCGCTACGCCGACATCCACGCCGTGGCGAGCTCGTTCGACCTCAGGGCGAAGCAGCTGCGCACCGGACAGGTCGACGCGGCGTTCGTGATGACGGGCATACCGGCGCCGGTCATCGAGGACATGAACGACAACCCGGGCATCCGTCTCCTGCCGGTCGACAGCGCTCGGATCAACGCGCTGCGCGGGCAGTACCCGTTCCTGCGACCGGTGGTCGTGCCGCGCGGCACGTACAAGGGACAGACGACCGACGTTCCGGCCGTCAGCGTGGACGACCTGCTGATCTGCCGGAGCGATCTGGGCGAAGACCTGGTGTATCGGCTGACGAAGGCGTTCTTCGATGCGGTGCCGGCGCTGGCGAAAGCCTACCGGGTGGCCAAGACGATCGATCTCGACGAAGCGCCCGGCACGCCGATTCCGTTGCACCCCGGCGCGGCCCGTTACTACCGGGAGCGCGAAATCGCTCCATGACCTCCCGATCCCGCCGCCGGGCGAATGGCGATGCCGAGACCGGTTGGCTGCGCGGCCTGCCGGTGCTCGCCGGGGCGTTGTGCGTGGCCACGCTGGCGCTGGTGTGGTTCGGATGGGCGGCGACGCGCGACCAGCGCCGCAGCGCGAGCCTGCGCGTCGCGAAGCAGACCCAGGCGACGATGGTGCTGCTGGGCATCGCGCTCGACCGCGACATGCAGGGCGCCTGGGTGTCGGTGCTCGTTCCGGTCGAGCCGTTCAATGTCAGGGACACGCCGCCGTACGACTTTCAGCAGGTGGCCGCCCGGGCGTTCACCCGCTTCTCGTATCTCGAGTCGTTTGTCGTCTGGAACGACACGGGATCGGCGGAGGGCCGGACCTACGTGCTGAACCGCGCGGACCGGAGGATTTCCTGGGACCCGGCCGGGCAGCCCGCGGTGGCGTATCCCGTGATCCTGCTGCGCGACCCGCGGGCGGTTCGCGACGTGGTGGGCCAGCTCCGCCGGCAGGCGCAATACGATCACCGCTTCGCGCTGATCGAGACGACCATCGACGGCGTGCCGTATCAGGTCGTGGCGCATCTGATGTTCCAGCCGGACGAGGGGCATCGGCTGGTGGCCTTCGTCGGGTTCCTCGTCAACCTCGACTGGGTCCGTCGCTATTACTTCGCCGAGCTGCTGCACCAGATCGCGACGCTGGCCGGCGGGCGGGACCAGGTCTCGCTCGCCATCACGGATGCCGACGGGCGGCCGGTGGCCGCCAGCGAAGGCGAGCCGGCGGAGGAACCGACGCTGAAGGAGTCGTTCCCGCTGCTGTTCTTCGACCGGCGGCTGGTTCGCTCGCTTCACCGGGGGCACGCGCCGATCGAGTCGTGGACGGCGTGCGGTTCGCCCGGCCGCCGTCTCGGTGAACTCGGCGCAGATGGTCGGCCAGCAGACGTTCGCGCTGATCGCCTGCGCGGCGTTCGCGGCGATGGTCGCGCTGCTGTTCGTGATGCGCGCGATCCGGAGTCGTGCGGAGCTGGCCGGGATGAAGTCGGAGTTCGTGTCGACCGTTACGCACGAGCTGAAGACGCCGCTGGCGCTGATCAAGCTGGTCGCGGAGACGCTGGAACGGGGCCGGTATACCTCCGGCGAGGTGGTGCGGGACTACGCGAAGCTGCTGTCGCAGGAGACGTACCGCCTGGGTCAGCTGATCGACAACCTGCTGAGCTACTCGCGCATGAGCGATCTCGGGCAGGTGTACAGCCTTCGAGCGGGTCAGCGTCGGCGAACTCGTCGAAGACGCCCTGGGACAGTTCTGGCCGAGGCTGAACCAGCGGGGGTTCGACGTGCGGATCGACGTCGGGCCGGACCTGCCCCGGTGCGGGTGGACCGAACGGCGATGCTGCACGTGCTCGGCAACGTGATCGACAACGCGATCAAGTACCTCGGAATCGGACCGGAGGCTGTCGATCGGCGCCGCCCTTCGTGCCGACGGGGTCGCCATCCGGGTCACCGACGCCGGGCTCGGCATCGCGCCGAAGGAACTGGATCGGGTGTTCGACAAGTTCTATCGAGGGCGGCAGCCGAAGGCGGGAGGCAGCGGACTCGGTCTCGCGATCGCGCGCCGGATCGTGCACGGGCACGGCGGCCGCATCGACATCAGCAGCGTTCCCGGTGAGGGAACCACGGTCACGATTGTCGTGCCGAAGGCGGAGCCATGATGACCAAGCGCATTCTGGTGGTGGAGGACGACCAATCGATCGCACGCCTGTTGTGCGACAACCTCGTGTTCGAGGGCTTCGAGGTCGAGTGTGCCGTCGACGGCCTGCAGGCGCTCGAGACGGCGAAGCGATTCGGGCCGGACCTCGTGCTGCTCGATCTCATGCTCCCGCCCGGCGTGGACGGCTTCGAGCTGTGCCAGATGTTCGGCCAGAGCGAGAAGCGGACGGCCGTGATCGTGCTGACGGCCCGGGGGCAGCGGGAAGACCGCGTGCGCGGCCTGAAGCTGGGCGCGGACGACTACATCAGCAAGCCGTTCGCCCTCGACGAACTGCTGGCCCGGGTCCACGCCGTGCTACGCCGCACGCAGCGGCTGGTCGATCGGATCGTGCTCGGCGAGATCGCCATCGACTTCACGCAGCTGCGCGCCACCCGGGGCGGCGAGGAGCTGACTTCACCGATCGCGAGTTCGAGATCCTGCGGCACCTCGCCGAGCACCAGGGCGAGTCGGTCACGCGCCACGAGCTGCTGCGGGCCGTCTGGGGCTATCAGGAGGTCCCGACCACCCGGACCGTGGACAGCTTCATCTTCCGGCTGCGGCACAAGATCGAGCCCGATCCCCACAACCCGAAGTACATCCGGACGGCCCACGGCGACGGCTACCGCCTGATCCTGACCGCGTAGATCGCCGGGGCAGCTCCGGCGTCCGTCTGCTGTTCGAGGAAGAGGCCGGGCGTGCCGCGACTCCGCCGCCTGCCGGCGGAGCCGCGAACACGCCCGGCGCGCGGTCAGAAGTTGAACCGCAGGCCCAGCTGGCCCTGGAACGGGCTCAGTGCGAACGTCGGCTTTCCGAACGACGTCGACCGCATGTTGCCGATGTACCCGCCGTAGTTCACCGTATTGAACAAGTTGTCCATCTCCCAGAGCAATTCGAACGTGCGGGAGCCGCCGAACTTGAACATGTGGCTGATGCGCATGTCCGTCCGGAAGTAGCTGTCGCCGCGCGCCGAGTACGGGCCGATCATCACGCCGTTCACGATCGGTCGGTCGTTGGTGTCCCGGTCGCCGTTGGCATCGAAGCCCGTGGTCACGTTGTACGGCGGAGCGGAGGTCGCGTTCACGATCACGCCCACCTGGAAGTCCTTCGGCAGCAGGTACGTGCCGCTGAAGACGAAGCGGTGCCGGACGTCGTTCGGGCCGGGCCCCCAGTTGTCCTGGAAGATGTTCTGCTTATTCACCGGATCCGACTGGTTCATGAAGTACCCGCAGATACGTGTACGACGCCTGGAACGTCAGGTTGTGGAACAGGCGCTGCACCACGTGGAACTGGATCTGGTCGCTGCGGACCTTGGCGGACGGATCGTTGTACCGCATGGTGATTCCGCTCGGCACCAGCGGATACGTGCCGTCCGGCAGCTTCGAGTTGATGTTGTACATCATCAGGAAGTGCAGACCCAGGATGTGCAGGTAGTCGACCGACACCGACGTCGACGGACCAATCTGCCGGTCGACGCCGACGGACATCTGCTGGGTCACCGGATCGTGCCACGGCCCCGGAGTCGCCACGAAGACCGACGCGCTGCCCGAGCTCTGCGGCAGGGTCGACAGCGGGGGCACATTCGGGAAGTAGGTGTTCGGGATGCCCGTCACCCGTACGTCGTTACCGTAGGTCACCGTGGAGCCGAGCGGGTAGGCGTCCATCGTGCGGCTGGCCGTGTTGTCGCCGGAATAGCCGTAGTACAGCCCGAAGGCGGCCCGCACGACCGTCTTGCCGTTGTTGCCCGGATCCCACGCCAGGCTGATGCGCGGCGCGATGTCGTTCGTGTCGGCGAACGGCTTGTAGTTGTTCAGGTCGGGCAGCGTACCGTTGACGAAGCCGATCAGGAACGCCGCCTTCGAGATGTCCGTGGGCGCGTTCTTGGCTCCCTTGTCGTAGAACCGCATGCCGTCCCAACGCACGCCGGCGGTGACGGTGAGGTTGGAGACCGGACGCCAGGCGTCCTCGGCGAACGCGGCGTACTGGCTCGGGTTGATGTACTCGTTGCCGGCGGGAAAGCTGCGGATGACGAACGAGACGGGGTAGGTGCTCGGATCGCCCGGGACCGGCAGCGCGTCCTTGAGGAACGTGTAGAGCCCCTGGGTCGTGTCCTCGTGGTAGTTCCACAGCTTGACGTAGTTGATGGTGGCGCCCGCCTTCAGGTCGTGCGTGCCCCAGCCGGTCTCCTTATGGACGTGCAGCGTGTCCATCAGCATGAAGTTCTTCTGATCGCGATTCTGCGGATAGTTCGTGTGCGTGCCGTACTGGATGCTGGGGAAGTTGACCTCCGGCGACAGCGCGCCGTTCTGCGGCCGGATCTTGAGCGCATCGCTGACGCCGAACTTGAGCTCGTTCGTGACGTTGTTCGAGAAGGTCGACGTCAGCGCGGCGTCCAGGAATTCGTCGTGGTAGATCTTGTTGTCGCCCCCATCGCCGGCGATGTTGCCGCCGAGGTCCTGGTTGTTCAGCGTCTCGCGGTTGTACAGGCCGATGATGTTCAGGTACTCGGTCGGCGAGAGCGACGTCGTGATCTTGCCGAACAGGTTGTTCTTGCGCACCGGCTGCGGGATATTCGTCCGCGTGTCGGTGATGATCGGCAGCACGAAGGCTGGGATGTTGACGGCGGCCGACGAGTCCTCGTGGTCGTTCTCGTAGGTGAGGAAGAACCACGCCTTGTCCCGCCGGAGCGGCCCGCCGATCGTGCCGCCGGACTGCTGCTGCCGGAAGGGCGGGTTGCCACTGGCGAACGCGTTCGGCTTCTGGAATGAATGATCGCGCAGGAAGTAGTAGCCGCGGCCGTGAAACGTGTTCGTGCCCGACTTGGTCAGGATGTTGATGACGCCCGTGTCCGAGCGGCCGAACTCCACCGAGTACCCGGTCGACAGTACCTGGAACTCCTGGACGGTCTCCTGCGTGAAGTCGTGCCGCGACGCCTGTGAGAGGCCGCTGCCGCCACGGGTGTCGCCGTCGTTGATATCCATCCCCTCCAGGAACTCCGCCTTGTCGGCCTCGCCGAAGCCGCCGAACGCCACGTTGTCGGACCCGGAATTCGCCGACGTATTGTCGATCGACACCCCGGGCGCCAGGCTGGCGAGATCCATGAACTGCCGGCCCACGAGCGGCAGCTGATCGACGTCGTGCGGCGTGATGGCCGTCGACACCTTGCTGCTGCTCGTGTCGACGAGTGGCGCCTCCCCGGTGACGGTCACCGACTCGGTCAGGCTCGCCACCTTCATCGTGAAGTTCAGCGTGAGGGTCGCGCCGATCGCGAGATTGACGCCCGTGCGCGCCTGCGAGGCGAAGCCGGACAGTTCGACCTTGACCGCGTAGTTGCCGGGCGGCAGCGCGTTCAGCTGGTACGCCCCGCGCTCACCGGTCACCACCGCTCGCGCCAGGCCCGTGTCCTGATTCGTCGCGGTCACTGTCACGCCCGGCAGGACGCCGCCGTTCGCGTCGACGACCGTGCCGGTAACCGTGGCATTGGTTGATTGGGCTCGCGCGCTCGGGAGTGCCGTTACGAGGCACAGGGCTGCGCCGACCAATGCAACCCGCCACAACTGCCTGACCTTCATGCATCACCTCCGACCACAGGGGATTAGCGGACGTCCGGCGACCGCGTCTGAAACGTGCGTATTGCGACTAAGTGAACGGCGTGATTATTCAAGAAGCAATCGTGAAGACAAGGTTAAAGATGTAATTTGTTGTTCTTGCTGAGCTGTTGTTCGTCGACGGCGATCGAAGGCCGTCGACGATTTGGAGGCGATCGGTACGGGTGAGATGGGTCTCAGCCGACCTCGCGAATCGGTGCGACGTGCGCGCGCGAATACTGGCGTGGCGTGTGAATGTTGCTAATTGTTACCGTCGGTCGCACTGTCTGTCAGACCATCAGCGGGATGGGCACGGTCTACGAACAATTTATGACGTACAGTTGCAATCTATTAGGCCGTGTTCATTGAGGCTGTGTCATATACTGTGCCGGTTCGTGAGACAAGCTACGTAAGTGCGTCCGCGCCGCCTGCGGCGGCGCGCGGAGTCCAGATCGAGTGGAGTCCCGATGAAGTTCATGTTCAAAACAGCCGGTGTGATGCTCGCGGTGCTCGGCGTGATCGCGCTCGGTGTCACCATCAGCGCAACGGGTGACGGCGCCGCGATCGGCCGTGCGCAGGAGGCCGCTGCGCAGGCACCTTCCCCGTCATCGTCTCCGGGCCTGTCGGCTGCGCAGCAGAACGCGCTCGTCGGCCAGTACTGCGTCGGCTGCCATGACGACGCGCAGAAGACCGGCGGGCTGTCGCTGGAGAAGTTCGACGCCGCGCACGTCGACGGCATGACGGCGGCGATGATGGTCGGCAAGCTCAAGGCGGGGGCGATGCCACCGGCGGGGATGCCGCGGCCCGACAACGCGACGCTGTCGGCGTTCATCAGCGCGCTGTCGGCGAGTGCCCTCTCGGCCCACGGCATTCTCGCGGCGGCGCCGACGACCGGCTTCAAGCCGACGGTCGTGACCTTCCCCCACACGGGCGACAGTATGACCCTGGCGACGCAGAACAAGATGGTGCACACCATCTGCACCCAGTGCCATACGGACCAGCGGAAGCCCGGAGGGCTCTCGTTCGAGCACTTCGACATGGCGCAGGCGCCGGCGCAGGGGCAGGTCGCCGAGGACATGATCGCCAAGCTGCGGGCGGGGATGATGCCGCCGCAATCGGCACCGAAGCGGCCCGACGAGGCGTCGATTCACGCCTTCGTCGTCTCGCTGGAGGCGCGCGTCGACCAGCGGGCCGCGCTGCATCCCGATCCGGGTTCGCGGACGTTCCAGCGGCTGAACCGCGTGGAGTACGCGCGACTCGATCCGGACGATCCTGGGGCTGACGGTGGATCCGAGCGAGTGGCTGCCCCCGGACACGAAGAGCCACAACTTCGACAACATCGCCGACGTTCAGACGTTCTCGCCGACGCTGCTGGAGGCGTACCTGGACGCCGCCGACCGAGATCAGCCGGCTGGCCATGGGCGACGCCGACGCGACGGCCGCGTCGACGACCTACGACACGAGATGCCACCGCGTCGCAGATGAACACGTGCCGGGCGCGCCCGTACGGGACGCGCGGCGGGCTGTCGGTCGTGCACATCTTCCCCGCCGACGGCAAGTACGTCTTCAAGCATGCGGCGTTCAGCACACCACGACCGGCGGACTCTACGGGCGACGTGCGGGACGAGCGGCTGGAAGTGTCCGTCGACGGGCGGCCGGATGGCCGTGCTGACCGTCGACCCGCACATGACGGGAGTCGTCCGGGCCGAACGGCCTGCACGCTGCAGACGCCCCGACCTGTCGCGGTGACGGCGGGCCCCCACCGCGTGACGGCGGCGTTCCTCAAGCGGTCGGATGGCCGCGATCGATGACTTGATGACGCCGCACGGCGTATACGCTGGCCGACCCGAACATCGGCGACGGCGGTCGGCGTCACGACGCTGCCGCACCTGCGGGAGCTGACCATCACGGGACCGTTCGACGTAACGGGCGTGTCGGATACCGTGAGCCGCGACAAGATCTTCATCTGTCGGCCCGCGTCGGCGGCCGAGGAGACGCCATGCGCCACGAAGATCGTGCGGCACCTGGCCGACGAGGCCTACCGGCGGCCGGTGACCGACGGCGGAGATGACAGCCGTCATGGCGTTCTACGCAGCAGGGCCGGCAGGCAGGGACGTTCGAGGAGGGCGTGCGGATGGCGCTGCAGGCGATCCTGTCGAGCCCGCACTTCCTGTTCCGCCTGGAGCGGGCGCCGGCGACCGTGCGGCCGGGCGCAGGCCTACCGGATCGGCGATCTGGCGCTGGCGTCGCGGCTGTCCTTCTTCCTGTGGGCGACGCCGCCCGACGCCGAGCTGCTGAAGGTGGCGGAGCAGGGCAGGCTGCACGAGCCGGCAGTGCTGGAGGCGCAGGTGCGGCGGATGCTGGAGGACCCGCGTTCGTTGGCGCTGGGCACCCGCTTCGCGGCCCAGTGGCTGCGCCTGCAGGACCTGGACAAGGTCCACCCGGACGCCCTGCTGTATCCGGACTACGACGCGCAGCTCGCCGACGCCATGAAGACCGAGACGGAGCTCTTCTTCCACAACATGGTGCAGGACGAACCGGAGCGTCCTCGACCTGCTGACGGCCGACTACACGTTCGTGAACGAGCGGCTGGCACAGCACTACGGCATCCCGGGCGTGGCGGGCAAGGAGTTCCGCAAGGTGTCGCTCGCCGACGCCCGGCGCGGCATCCTGGGCGAGGGCAGCATCCTCGTCGAGACGTCCCTCGCGAACCGGACTCCCGGTGCTGCGGGGCAAGTGGGTGATGGAGGTGCTCATGGGCACGCCGCCGCCGCCGCCGCCGCCGGGCGTGCCGGCGCTGGAGGCGACCGAGCGGCGCCAAGGACGGCAACGACGCTGCACCACCCGGGAGCGGATGGAGATGCACCGGGCGACGCCCTGTGCGCGTCGTGCCACAGCCTGATCGACCCCATCGGCCTGGCGCTGGACAACTTCGACGTCACCGGCGAGTGGCGGATCCGGACAACGGCGTGCCGGTGGACACCCGGGGCGCAGTTCTACGACGGCACGCCGATCGACGAGCCCGGCGGACCTGCGGCACGGCGCTGCTGAAGCGCCCGATCCCGCTCATCCGGACGTTCACGGAGAACCTGATGGCGTACGCGCTGGGTCGGCGGGTCGAGTACTACGACATGCCGACGGTCCGGCAGATCATCGCAAGGCGGCGAAGGCGAACGACTAACCGCTTGTCGTCCTTCATCCTGGGCGTCGTGAAGAGCGACGCCTTCCGGATGCAGACGGCGCCGGCGGTGGCCCAGGACGACCAGCGCAGCCAGCTGACAGAGCGGCAGACGAGCCCACCCAGGCGAGGAGATCCCGATGGACTTCATCACCGGAAAGCACCTGCCGCGCCGCACGTTCCTGAAGGGAATGGGCGCGACCGTGGCGCTGCCGTTCCTGGACGCCATGGTTCCGGCGGGCCGCGCCTGGGCGGACGCCGGCGCGAGGCGTCGACCGGACCGCGGCTCATCGCCATCGAGATGGTGCACGGCGCGGCGGGCTGCAACGAATGGGGCGCCAAGCAGCACCTGTGGTCGCCGGCCGAGGTGGGGCGCGAACTTCGACCTGTCGCGCGACCGCCCTGAGGTCGCTGGAGCCGTTCCGCGACTACCTCACCATCGTCAGCAACACCGACGTGCCGCATGGCGGAGGCGTTCGCGCCGCCGGAGATCGGCGGCGACCACTTCCGCTCCAGCGCGACCTTCCTGACCCAGGCGCACCCCAAGCAGACCGAGGGCTCGGACGTCTACGTGGGGACGTCGATGGACCAGCTCTACGCCAAGCGCTTCGGCCAGGACACGCCGATCCCCTCGATGCAGCTCTGCATCGAGCCGGTGGACCAGTCGGGCGGCTGCGCCTACGGCTACGCCTGCGTGTACACGGACACCATCAGCTGGGCGTCGCCCACCGAGCCGCTGCCGATGATCCGCGACCCCCGCGCGGCGTTCGACAAGCTGTTCGGCGCCGGGCGGCACGCCCGAGGAGCGGGCCGCGCCGGCGCAAGGACGAGCGGGAGCATCCTGGACTGGGTCGCGCGTCCGACGTCGCGCAGCCTCAAGACGCGAGCTCGGCGCCGCAGGACCGGGAGCGGCTGGACCGCTACCTGGACAACATCCGGGAGATCGAGCGGCGCATCCAGAAGGTCGAGGCGCAGAACAGCAGCGGCGAGCCCCGGGAGCTGCCCGGGGCGCCCGCCGGCGTGCCCGACTCGTTCCACGAGCACGTGCACCTGATGATGGACCTCCAGGTGCTGGCGTTCCAGACCGACATGACCCGGGTGTTCTCCTTCAAGATGGGCCGGGACGCGTCGGCCCGGGTGTACCCGGAGAGCGGCGACGGACAGGCCGTTCCACCCGGCGTCGCACCACGGGGGCAACCACGAGGCCATCCTGGAGTTCGACAAGATCAACACGTACCACGTGAGCATGGTGCCCTACCTCGCTGGACAAGCTCAAGAGCACCATGGAGGGCGACGGCAACCTCCTGGACAAGAGCCTGGTCATGTACGGCTCGCCCATGGCGCGACCCGAACATCCACAACCACCGCCGCGCTGCCCCTGTTCCTGGCGGGCAAGGCCAACGGACAGCTCCAGGGCAACATGCACATGAGGGCGCCCGACGGCACGCCCATGGCCAACGTCTGGCTGTCGGCGTTCAACCTGCTCGGCGTGCACAAGGACAAGTTCGGAAACAGCACGGAAGCGACCGACCTCAATCCGGCCGTCGTCACGACGGCGGCCTGACAGGCTAGGAAGACAATGGACAGAGCATGAAGAGCGTACCTGCGGGCGTCGTCGGGCTGGTGTGCGGCTCGATCCTGCTGGTGGCCGCGCCGAGCCGGACGCCGGTGGCCAACGCGGCGATGGACGGGGAACCGTGCGGCCGTGAGGCACTGCTGGCGAAGGGTGCGAACGTGAACGCCGCGCAGGCGGACGGCATGACGGCGCTGCACTGGGCCGCGCAGAGCGGCGACGCCGTGCTGGCGGCGGCGCTGTTGCACGCGGGTGCGCGGGCGGACGCCAAGACGCGCATCGGTGAGGTACACGCCGCTGGACATCGCGGCGAAGAACGGCCACGCGGCCGTCGTGGAGGCGCTGCTCAAAGGCGGGGCCAGAGCCAACGAGACGAACACGTACGGCACGACGCCGCTCATGCTGGCGGCGGCGTCCGGCAGTGCGGACGCGGTGACCGCCCTGCTGAACGCCGGGGCCGACGTCAACGCGAAGGAGTCGGTCAAGGGCGAGACCGCCTTGATGCTCGCGGCGGCGTTCGGCCGCGCCGACGCCGCCCGCGTGCTCCTGGCCGACGGGCCGACTGGCGGCCGGCGAGTCACTATGTCGATGGCGCAAGGTGGCGCCGCCGAACCTGAGCACCTCGCCGTATTCTGAGACCGACGGACAGGAGGCGGAGGGAGAAGGCGAGGGCACAGGCACCGTGGGTGTCGGAGGGCACCGCGCTCGTTCCGACCCCGACGGGCGCGCCCTGAAATATCCGCACCTGGTGGGGACCCAGGGTGGCTTGACGGCCCTGCTGTTTGCCTCCCGTCAGGGCTACACCGATACCGCCGAGACCCTGGTCAAGGCGGGCGCCGACGTCAACGAAGTCGACCCCGGGGACCACACCAGTCCTCTAATGATGGCGATCGTGAATGGCCACTTCGATCTGGCCGAAAAGCTGCTCGCCGCCGGGGCGGACACGATCTCGCCCAGATCAGCGGGCTGCCCCACTGTATGCGGTGCTGAATTGTGAATGGGGGCCGAAGTCCGACTACCCGCAGCCGACCGCGTACAAGCAGCAGACGACGAGCTATCTCACGCTGATGCAGCGATCTCCTGGCACACGGTGCCAATCCAAACGCGCGGTTGAAGGAGAAGGTCTGGTACACGAGCTACAATCGCGACTACTCCGGACTGGACGAGAGTGGCGCCACGCCGTTCTGGCGGGCCGCGTGGCCGATGACGTGCCCGCGATGAAGATGTTGGTGGCGCACGGAGCGGATCCGGACGTCAGAACGAAGAATCCGGCCGGACCGGTGACGCTCTATCAGGAACCCGGATACGGATTGAACGTGGTGAAACACGGACTATTCGGGACTGCCGCCCGTGCTGAAGGGGGGGCCGGATATCCGCCCCTGCTCGCAGCGTCCGGCGAAGAATTCGGGTCGAGCCTGAGGCGGCAAGCTGCGCTGGTCTCCGGCTGGATGCTGCCCGCCGTCAGGGACCTCGTCGAGGTGCTCCACGCCGATGTCAACGCCCGTGACGCCAAGGGCAACACGGCGCTGCACAACGCGGCGGCCCGTGGAGACAATGCGATGATTCTGTCTGGCGTGTCGAGGGGCGCCGACATCACGGCCGTGAATCGACGAGGGCAGACGGTGGCCGATATGGCAAACGGACCGTTTCAGCGGATCGACCCGTTTCCCGAGACGATTGCGCTCGCCGAGAAGCTGGGGGCCAAGCTCCTGCACAAGTGTGTTTCCTGCGGCGGATAGGTCTTTCGTGGCCTTGACAAAGGACAGCGCTATGAACGCACTTCGGACGACGGTGGCGATCTGTGCGGGCGTGCTGGTGGCGACGGCCGGGATCGCGGGCGCCCCCGCGCGCAGCACCACCAAGGCGGCGAGATCGCGTGTTCAGATTCAGTACATGACCTGGCCGGAGATCTACGACGCCATTCACAAGGACGGCAAGACGACCGTGCTCATCTTCAACGGCGGCACCGAGCAGCGCGGGCCGCAGTGCGTCCTTGCCGGCCATACGCTGGTCGCCGAGCGCGTGGCGACGCTCATCGCCGAGAAGCTGGGCGACGCCCTGTGGCACCCGTCCTGCCATTTCGCCGACCGAGGTGACCGAGGCGCACCCGGGCGGCGTGGCGATGTCACCCGAGCTCTTCAAGGAGGTCAACGCCGCGGTCGTCGACAGCATGGTGAAGAACGGCTTCAAGAACATCATCCTGATGGGCAATCACGGCGGCGGTCAGAAGCAGCTCGGCGAGCTGGCGACGGAGAAGGACGCGCAGTACGCGCCGCAGGGTGTGCACGTGTTCTACTGTACCGGCAACTACACGACGGCCAAGAAGGAGTTCGACGACTATCTGACGGCGCATCACCTGCCGCTCAGCAGTCATGGCGGCATTGCGGATACATCGGAGCTGATGTACCTGGGCGGCGCGAAGTACGTCCGCACGGACAAGATCACCTTCGGGGACCCGATGCCGAAGCGCGGTCAGCGCCCGGTACACAAGATCGACAATGGCATTACCGGCGACGCACGTGGGTCGTCGGCGGCACTGGCAAGATTCAGATCGATATGAAAGTGGATGCTGCAGTCAAGCAGATTCGCCGCTTCGTGAGCGGCGCCGCCTCGATGCAGCACCAGTAGGACTCAAAGCCGGGGGAGTCGGGCGCAGCCGTCGCCAGCCTCCCCCGGGATTCCCTCAGCCCGCGCGTTTCCCCACCGGCCATTCTCGCCTCATGCCTGCATCCGCCGTGGTTCTTCAAACTTTCTGCTATCTGTCTTCCCGGATTTCTGTCGCAATTCGACGAAAGGGCCGTGCGCAATTCACGAAATTGGATTTGATTGCGCTCAGAACGGTCACAGAAACATCCACCAACAATTAATCACAATCGCGCCATAGACGCTTGGAAGTCCGGGTGTTATGGTCCCTTGAACAAATTCATATCCCGAGTGTTCTTCTCGCTCTCGCCGTCGGTGACGTGGCGGGCAACCGGAATGCTTGTCCTTGGAGGGGGAGGTGCCGGATGAAGATGTGGAAGACGTTCGTGTGGCTGACAGCACTGGTGTTGGCGGCCTGGCTCGCGCCATCGGCGGCGCGTGCGCAGAGTTCGTCAGCGAGCCTGGTCGGCAAGGTAACTGACACGTCGGGCGCGGTATGCCAGGTGTGACGGTGACGGCGACGAGTCCCCGCGCTGCAGGTTGGACAGAAGACGACGGTGACAGGTGTCGACGGCACTTATCGGCTCGTCAACCTGCCGGTCGGCGATTAATCGTCAAGTTCGAGCTGCAGGGGTTTCAAGCCTACGTGCGGCAGGGCATCCACCTGACCGTCGGGTTCACGGGCCGTATCGACGCGGAGATGAAGGTCGGCGCGGTCAGCGAGTCGGTGACAGTCAGCGGCGAGAGTCCGGTGATCGACACGGTCAACACGACGTCGAGCACGACGTTCCAGCAGCAGGTGCTGCAGACGACGCCGAAAGGCCGTGGGATGTGGCAGATCTACGGTCTGGCGGCCGGGGTGAGCACGTCCGGGACGCCTGACGTCGGTGACAGTGAGATCGGGAGTCGCGGAGACATCCAGGTGTACGGGGTGGCGCAGCAGGCGACCATCAACGTCAACGGGATCAATCGGTGACGTTCGACGGTCCCGGGTTCAGTTCGGCGCAGTACATCAACTCCTTCCCGATGAATCAGATCAAGGTGACCGCCAGCGGCGCGAATCCCGAATTCGGCCCGCCGGGTGCGGCCGTGCAGGTCGAGATGAAGAGCGGGGCGAACGCGTTTCACGGGAACTACGAGGGGGCGTTCGAAACCCCGGGCATGCAGAGCAACAACATCACGCCGGCGCTGAAGGCGCAGGGGCTGAAAGTCACCAACCCGCTCGACCATTACAACGACGCGGCCGGCGACCTCGGCGGGCGCATCATCCGCGACAAGCTGTGGTTCTACGGCGGGGCGTCGCACCAGTCGGAGGGGATCGGGATCGCCGGCTTCGCGAAGTCGCCGGGCCCGGACGGGATGTATCTGACCGCCGATGAGTGCCGGGTATCCGGACGTTCACGATGCACGACTACTTCGGCAAGGTATCGGCGCAGCCGTGGAAGGCGACGCATTTGAACGGATCGATAATCAAGTGGGCGAAGGATGCCTTGGGCTGGCGCGGCTCGCGGCTCCGCCCGGCGGAAGCTGCGGATCACGAGGTGCTGCCGGGACAGGACTGGCGAGCGGAGGTGCAGAGCGTCCCGAACGACTCGATTATGCTCGACGCCTATCTGGGTATCGGGATTACAACGATCCAATACACGCCGATGGTGCCATCCGCGGAGGTGGCAGGTAATCCGAGCCGCTACGAAATCAGCACCGGCCTCTACACGGGGCCGGACGTTCAGTTTCCGAGGAAGTGCGACGACCACTATGAATCGCACGAGACCGTCACCTATCTGCCGAAGGGGCGCTTCCTCGGCGGGCGCCACCAGATCAAGGGCGGCCTGATCTTCACGATCGAGGGGGGAGGCTCGGGCTACCCGTCGAACGTCGCGGGCGACTACCAGCTGCGCTTCCTGAACGGGGCGCCGAACTCGATCGACATCTACAATCACCCGACCTCGCCGGTGAACGACATGCGCAGCCAAGCGCTGTTCGCGATGGATACCTGGACGATGAGTCGGCTGACGTTCAATCTGGGCGTCCGATGGGAGCGTTATCACGCCTGGTATCCGAACCAGTCGCGCGTGGCCGGGACGTTCTCCATCTTCCCGGCCCAGACGTTCCAGGCGCAGAATGTCCTGACCTGGACGCGGGCCGTGCCGCGCCTGGGGATCGACTGGGACATCTTCGGCAACGGCAAGACCGTCTTCAAGGCGACGTTCGGCGAGTACTCGAACCAGCCGGGCTACAACTTCGCCGAGAACTACAATCCGAACGCCCGAGCCATCTCACGGTATCGCTGGCACGATCTCAACGGGAACGGCAACTATGATCCCGGCGAGGTCAACCTCGATCCGAACGGCCCGGACTTCATTAGTGCGAGCGGCGGCGTGAGCCAGCTCGTCAATCCGAGCCTCCAGCAGCCGCACGAGTTCGAAGCCATGGTCGAGCTCGATCGTCAGCTGGTGGCCAACACGGCGGTGAGCCTGGTGTGGGTTCGCAAGGAGATGATCAACGAGTTCGACAACGGCTCCTGCCCGGACGGCTACTCCTGCTCGTCGACGCGCAACGTCGCGCGGCCCGCGTCGCTGTACCACCCGTGCCGATCTCCGTCATCGACCCGGGGCCGGACGGCATCGTGGGGACGGCTGACGACGGCGGTCCGATGACGATCTACACGTATCCGGCGCAGTACGCCGGCGGCGCGTTCAACCAGACGATGTTCGTCAACCGGCCCAGCAACCGGCCGGACATCTACAACACCATCGAGGGAACGTTCACCAAGCGGTACTCGAACCGCTGGAACATGCTCGCGTCGTTCGGCGCGACCAAGAACCACGCCTGGATGCCGCTGGCGGCGCTGCCGCAGACGCCGAACGATACGCTGTTCCCGATGGACAACACCTGGAACTGGCACGCCCGGATGACCGGCAGCTACATGCTGCCGTACCAGGTCGAGGTATCGGGCACGCTGCTGGCGTAACTCCGGCCAGCACTACGCTCGCACGGTGACTTTCGGCCACGTCCCGCAGGTCAACACCGTGACGGTGCGCGCGGAACCGTTCGGCACCGAGCAGCTGCCGACGTTCTCGACGGTCAACTTCCGCGTGAGCAAGAATCGTGTCGCTCGGCGGCTCGCGGAAGCTCAGCGTCATCTTCGACGCGTTCAACCTCCTCAACAACAGCGCCCAGACGGCGGGGGCCTTCCTCTCGGGCCGCGCCTACGGATTCGCGACCGACCTGCTGCCCGCGCGGGTCCTTCGCCTCGGAGGGCGGTTCACCTTCTGAGGCCGTCTCGTCCCAGGATGTCGGGCGGGACGACGGGGTGACCGGGAGGGGCGAACGTCGGCGGAGATCTCCGCCGGCGTTCGCCTTCTCCAACCGCGGCGCTCCGAGACACCCGCTTGGCTCGTGCTCTGGCGTTCAATCGGCTCTGTGAAAGGGGGCGGTCCGGCCGCTCAGGCGCAACCGACACGAATTTCTGGCAAGGTGATGACCTTGAGGCGAGAATTCCGATGAAGGCGTGCGTGATGCTACGGCGCGGACACCACCGGCGTGGAGCTCTTGCCCTCTCGTACGTCAGTCTCGCGGCGATGCTGCTTCTGGGCGCGGCGGCGTGCGCCGGACGCGGAGGCCCTGGGACCGCGGCCTCGATGATGAGCTGGCGAATCCAAGGGGAGTGGCGGGGCGCGCCGACATCGAGCCCACGCAACCCGAGCGCGATGTCTTCGCCTGCCTGTCGGCGCAACTGAAGCAACGGGAGGACGCGCTCGCGCAGATTCGGAAGGCCGAGTGGAGGCCGCTTGCAGCGTCGCCGCCGCGCGGTGCGCAGAAGGAATTGATCGCTGCGCCGCTCCGGCAGCCGCCCGCGTCCTCGACTCGGACTGGCTGATACAATCTGAACCTCGCTGAGGATTGTCGACATGCATGAACCTGCGTTCGTCGGGGCCGAAGCGGAAGCCGATGGTGGTTGGACGCGACGCCGGCTTCTCTCCGTGCTGTGTCTGACTGGTGGGGCCCTCGCGTGTGGCGTCGGCCGAGCGTGGCCGGACGCGCTGGCGACCGGCCCCGGGTATCGATTCGCCACGGGCAAGCGCCTGGGCACGATCGCCTTTACAGGCGAGGGTGACCCACCCATGGGCGCTCCCTTCGGCGCGGAGCTCGACGGCCGCCTCGTCACCGATCTCGTGAAGCTGCCGTGGGACGGCAAGACCGTGCCGACGAAGGACTTCTACATTCGCACGCGGGCCTCGCGGCTTCTCGACCCGCGGAAACCATGGCAGATACGTTTGGGGGATGGTGAGTCAGCTGCCGCCCTCGGCATCGATGAGTTGCGCCACCAGGCGAGGTCCATGGGCGTGCACGTCATGGAGTGTTCGGGAAACTCCAAGGCGAGACGGTTTGGCCTGCTGAGCGCCGCCGACTGGCGGGGCGTTCCGCTGCTCGAGGTGCTCGACCGCCTGCCGAAACCAAAGCAGCCGTCTCGAATCCTGGTCTCGGGCTTCGACACATACGTCGCCCAATCGAGAGGATCGGTTCCCGGAGCCAGTTGGCTGTTCGCTCGTGACGAGATCGAACGCGCCGGGGCGTTCCTGGCCACGGAAATGAGCGGCGCTCCGCTGCCGGCGGATCATGGCGCGCCAGTGCGCCTGGTGGTGCCCGACTGGTACGGGTGCAGCTGCATCAAGTGGGTCAAGGCGATCGGGTGGGTGCCGGAGGATACGGCCTCCACGTCCCAGATGCTCGAGTACGGGGGGCGCACGGGGCAGAAGGGCAATCCCGCGCTGGCCCGGGACTATGCGCCGGCGGCGATGGATCCGGCCGCGATGCCCGTTCGCGTGGAGCAGTGGCTGGTGGCCGGCAGGATCAGGTACTGGTCGTCGGCATCCTCTGGGGCCATGCGAGCCAGGTCGAACGACTGGAGATTCAGTTCAACACCGACCAGCCGTTCGAGGCTGTCCCCACCCTCACCGCGGCGCAAGGCGATTCCTGGCGGTTCTGGGCGTGCCCGTGGAACCCGGGCAGCCCGGGCGCTTACGCAATTCGCCTGCGTGTCGCCCAACCACACCTGCAGACGCGCCGGCTGGATGTCGGCCGCTACGTTCGTTCGGTGCAGAATCACGCAGGTCTAATTCAGTCCGTCCGAGCTCTGACGACATGGACCGCGTCTGCCGCGCCGGCGCGCAGTCGATTCCGTGTCCGGCCTGACAAGTCAACGCTCCGAGCCGCGTACCCTCAACGAACACCTGAACCTGATTCCAGGGGCCGGTCGTGCGAAGAGCAACGCCGGCCCTTCGTGTCTCTGCGCATGGCCTCCGTCTCTCTTGCCGGCCGCGATCATGCCGAACGGTCAGGACGACGTGAGGGCGTTCCAGGACGCGGTGCGCTCGTGAAGAACTGGATGACGTCAAAGGACATGGTGATGACTTGGAAGTGCAGAATTGGGTTGCTGCATCCCAGGTCCCGGATTGCGCGGACACGTGTCGGCGGAAATTGTCTCGACCACGCGTCGGGGCTGCCGCCCTCGACATGCGATCAAATTCTCATTGCGGCTCGAATCCGTTGTCGATGGAAATATGATGGAAAAGCCCTGATTGCAAATGCGTTAGCGGCGGCCTGGCAGCCTGGCTACTTCCCGGCGAGCGCCTTCTGGATCTGCGCGTTGAACACGGCGTACGGCTGCGCGCCGACGACGCGGACTCCCTCGATTCCCTTGGCGGAGGTCCGGCCGATGATGAACGTCGGCGTCCCCGACACGCCCGCCTCCGCCCCCTCCTGCTGGTCCTTCGCGATCTGTCCGGCGTACTTGTCCGCGGCGACGCACGCATGGAACCGCGTGAGGTTCAGCTTCAGGTCCTTCGCGAAGGTGTCGAAGATGGTGGGCGTGAGGTGCGCGTTGTTCACGAAGATCGTGTGGCGCATCTGCCAGAACTGTCCCTGCTCGCCCGCGCACTGCGCCGCCTCGGCGGCCTGCATGGCATAGGGATGGATGCTGAGCGGGAAGTCGAGGCTGATGTACCGCACCTTGCCGGTCTCGATGTAGTTCTTCAGGATCTGCTCGAACGCCGTCGTGTGGAACTGCCGGCAGAACGGGCACTCCAGGTCGGTGAACTCCACCATTGTCACCGGCGCGTTCGGCTGCCCCATCATGTAGCCCGAGATCGAGGGCAGCGTGACGTTCGCGCTCGGCGGCGCCTGCGGTGCCGGCTGCGGCCGCGTCAACTGCTGCAGCAGCATCCGGATCTGCTTCAGCTCCTGGATCATCTCGTCGGCCTGCTGCCGGGTGATGGTCTGCTGGCCGCTATCGGCGGTGGCCGGCCCGGCGGCCTGCGCGAGCGGCACGGCGGCGGCCAGGCCGGCGATGACGGCGACGAGCGAGAGACGGACGAGGAGCTTGCGCATGACGTTCATTGTCTACTGAAACGACGCCGGGCACGGCTGGGTGTTGCAGGTCTGCGTGGCGGTCGGCTTCGTGCCGGCGTCGCAGTAGCTGTCGGCGACGACGTTGTTGTTGGCGTCCAGGCAGACCACCGGACGGCTCTGCGTCCCGCCGCCGCAGGTGACGCTGCACGTCGAATAGGAACCGGTCGACCATCTGTAGGTCGGGCATGCCTGCGTGTTGCAGGCCTGCGTGTCGACGAGCGCCGGGCAGGCGGCGCCGCCATAGGCCGCCGGCGTGATGACGGTGCGCACCCGCGCCTGCGTGCCGCCGCCGCAGGTGACCGAGCAGGCACTATAAGAGCTCCAGTCGCTCACGACGCAGTCGACCGGGCACGGATTCGTGTTGCAGCTCTGTGTCTCGACGAGCGCCGGGCAGGCGGCGCCGCCGTAGGCCGCCGGCGTGATGACGGTGCGCACCCGCAACTGCGTGCCGCCACCGCACAGCGCCGAACAGGTACCGTAGTCGCTGAAGCTGCTGACGACGCAGTCGACCGGCTGGTTCACCGGCGGCGTCGCGCAGTCGGCACCGGTGTAGCCCGCCTCGCACGCGCAGACGCCACCCGACACGACGCCGTGACCCGAGCAGGCGACGCACGCGCCCGACTGGCACGCCGCGAGCGACCCGCACGCGTTGCCGCAGACGCCGCAGTTGTTGCTGTCGGTGCTGAGGTCGACCGTCTGGATCTGTCCGAGCGACGTCGTCTGCCCGGCGACCACCGTCCCCGTGTTCACCGCCGCGGCCAGCTGCCCGCCCTTCTCGATGTCGAGCACGTAGCTGCCCGCCGGCACGTAGTCGATCTCGAACTGACCGGCGGCGCCGGTGATCGCGCTGAACGAGCGTCCTTCGAGGAAGACGGTCGCGCCGGTGAACGTATCGCCGCCGCAGCCGATGAGCTGACCGGTGATCGCGCCGGTATTGAGGCCGTTCCCCGCGGGCCCCTGCGGGCCCGTCGCGCCGATGTCGCCCTTCGCGCCAGTGGCGCCGGCCGGGCCCTGCGGTCCCTGCTGTCCCTGCGGCCCTTCGAGCCCCTGAGGGCCCTGAGGGCCGATCGGGCCCATCGGACCCTGAATCCCCTGGTCGCCCTGCGGGCCCTGCGGGCCGGTGATGTTCCACTCGATCTTCGTCTCGTTGCGCAGGCACGTGTCGTTCGCGCCGACGATGCGCACCTGGCCGAGATCGTCGCGGCCGTTGTCGCGGCGATCGTCACGATCGCGCCGACCGTTGCGGTCGTCACGATCGGCGCGCGGCGGTGCCTGGACGCAGGCATAGATGACGGTCGCCGAGCTGCTCGATGAAGATGAAGACGAAGACGACGAAGATGAACTCGACGAAGACGACGAAGACGAGGAGGACGAAGACGAGGAGGAGGAAGACGAGGACGACTGGGTTTGGGCCGCCACGGGCGGCGCCGCCAGCCAGAACGCGATGGATGCCGCGCCGGCAATGCCGAGGGCACAGCGGAGGAGCCCATGGAATGAGCGGTTCATGCTGATCGCACTCCTGAGTGAGCCCGGCCGACAATTCTGTGAAGAGCCATGCGGGCCCGCGCATTGTATAGGCGGGTCTGCGGCCGGTCAACGAACGATTCTGTAATTGTCCCCCGGATTGCACCGATATCTCAGCCATGCCCGGAGGGCTGCCGGGCCGCCCCGGCCGTGGCATGATGGGGCCATGGCCACAGTTGAAGCCGGGACGGCGGAGGTCCCGCAGAATCTCCCACGAGGAGCTCGCCCGGCGCCTCTCCGACGCGTCGCTCACCATCGTCGACGTCCTGGCCGGCGAGTCGTACCGGCAGGGCCACCTGCCGGGCGCCGTCAACCTGCCGCTCGCCGACCTGCCGAAGCTCGCGTCCGGACTGCTGCCCGACAAGGGGGCCGACATTGCCGTGGTCATCGCGGCAGCCCCACCTGACCGCTCGGGGCGCAGGCCGTGCGCCTGCTGCGCGAGATGGGCTACACGCGCGTCCGTCATTATCTGGGCGGACTGGCGGGCTGGCAGGAGCGCGGCGGCGTGCTCGAGGTGGAGGAGGCGCCCGAGGCGCTCGACTTCGTGCCGCTGGTGACGAGCGCGTTGCACGACAGCTCGCCGGCAGGCGAGCTGGAAGATGCCCCGCAAGGCGAGCTGGAAAATATCAGCCGGCGCGCCCGGCCCACGATCGCCCGCGCGCCGTGGAGCATCCGCGTGCTCGACGCCTTCGGCAACCGGACCGTGGGCCAGTTGCTGGCGATCTGGCTCACGGTGGTCGTGGCCTGCGGCGTCATTTATTGGGTAGCCGGCTTCACCGCCTTCGACGACTTGCGGGAAGGCGGCGTGCCCATCGGCCACGGCCTGCGCGACTTCGCCACCGCCCAGTACTCCAGCTTCGTCACCGCCACCTCCGTCGGCTTCGGCGACGTCGTCCCGCGCGGCCTGCTGCGCATCGTCGCGGTCTTCGAGGCGATGGCGGGCCTCGTCATCTTCGGATCGCTCATCTCCAAGTTCGTCTCGCGGCGGCAGGATCGGATCATCGCCGAGATCCATCAGACGACGTTCGAGGAGGGGATGTCGCGAGTGCGGACCAACCTGCACCTGGTGTTCACCGAGCTGCAGAACATCGAGACGGCGTGCGAGCAGCGCGGCTGGCCGCGCGAGCGGATGCTGGTGCGGGTAGAGAGCGCGGCGCTGGTGCTGGTGGGCGAGCTGCGGGTCGTGCGCGGCCTGCTCTATCGTCCGCGCCAGTTGCCGCAGGAATCCGACCTCGAGGGGATCCTGGTGGGTGTTACGCTCGCGCTGCAGCAGCTGATCGATCTGCTGGGCAACGTCCCGTCCGGCGCGGCGAGGCCGGCGCGCCTCGAGGCCAGCCTGACGACCATGGCCGCGCTGGCGCGCGACATCTGCGGCGAGTGCGTCCCGCGCGTCTACGAGCCGCACATGGTCGAGTGGATGGACCGCATCCAGGGGCTGGCGGGGCGGCTGACGGCGGCGTGAGGCGGGCGCCGGCCGGTTCCCGCCGGTCAAGGCTTCATGCGGTGATTGACGCAGGTATTTGCCGCTTTTTGTGCGGTGAATATGTGTTACAATCACCGCACACCATGCCCGGCTACATCCACGAGCGCCCGGACTGGCCGCGATTCCGCTGGGATCCGCGGCCGCTCGCCGAGCCCGCTCGCCGCGCGTCCGGCACCAGCAGGGGCGGCTCATCGGCCGCATGGAAGGCCCTCGGCTTCCCGCTCCGGCAGGAAGCGGTCCTCCACACCCTGACCGAGGACGTCGTCGAAGAGCAGCGAGATCGAGGGCGAGAGGCTCGACGCGGACCAGGTGCGTTCGTCGATCGCCCGGCGCCTCGGCCTGGACATCGGCGGCGCTCGACGCCGGCCGACCGCGACGTCGAGGGCATCGTCGAGATGATGCTCGACGCGACGCGAGCACTACGACGAGCCGCTGACGCGCCGAACGGCTGTTCGCCTGGCACGCCGCCCTGTTCCCGACCGGGCGCAGCGGCATGACCGGAAATCGCGGGTCGGCGCCTGGCGCGACGACAGCACCGGGCCGATGCAGGTCGTCTCCGGGCCGGTCGGGCAGCGAGCGCGTCCACTTCGAAGCGCCAGCCGCCGGCCGCGTCGACCGCGAGATGGCGGCGCTTCCTCGACTGGTTCAACGCGGACGGCGACGACATCTCGATCCCGGTGCTCAAGGCGGCGCTGGCGCATCTCTGGTTCGTGACCATCCATCCGTTCGACGACGGCAACGGCCGGATCGCGCGCGCCGATCGCCGACATGGTCGCTGGCCCGATCCGAGCAGAGCCCGCAGCGCTTCTACAGCATGTCGGCGCAGATCCGCCGAGGAGCGGAACGCCTACTACGACATCCTCGAACGGACCCAGAAGGGGACGCTGGACGTCACGCCCTGGATGGAATGGTTCCTCGGCTGTCTCGGACCGCGCCATCGACGGGGCACGAGGACGATCCTGGCGGGCGTCCTCGCGCAAGGCCCGGTTCTGGGAGGCGCATGCCGGACGTCACGCTGAACGACCGCCAGCGGCTCGTCCTCAACCGCCTGCTCGACGGTTTCGAGGGCAAGCTGACCACGTCGAAGTGGGCCAAGCTCGCGAAGATGTTCGCAGGACACGGCGCTGCGCGACATCCTCGACCTGGTCGAGCGGGGCGTGCTGGTCCGCAATCCTGGCGGCGGCCGGAGCACGAGCTACTCGCTGGCGGAGAGTCGATAGCCCGCGGTCCTCGAGGAATGGAGGTCTGCTTCCGCTCCCCGGCGTTCCGCGGCCGGGGCCCCGCGATGCCTGTGCGGTGTAGAGATGGGGATTGGAGGCACCATCCCATGACCCTGTTCAACCGGCTTGCCTGCGTCTGCGCGCTGACCGTTCTCGTCGGTGTTCCCGTGTCCGCCCAACAGCATCCGGCGATGCCGTCCGGGATGACGCACGAACAGCACATGGCGCAGATGAATATGCGCGGTGCGAAGGCCATGGGGTTCGACCAGAGCGAAGGCGACCCATCACTTCACGCTGACGCGGGGCGGTGGACTGATTGCGATCGCGGCGAACGATCCGAAGGATGCGACCACGCGCGACGAGATCCGCGCGCACCTCAGGGAGATCACCAAAGAGTTCGCGGCCGGCAGACTTCCAGAAGCCCGAGGAGATCCACCTCGAGCTCCCGCCCGGCGCGGCGACGATGCAGCGGCTGAAGGCGGACATCACCTATCGCGACGAGCAGCGCGACGGCGGCGGCGCCGTGCGCATCACGACCTCCAACGCCGACGCGCTGCACGCGATCCACGAATTCCTGCGGTTCCAGATCCGTGCCCACAAGACCGGCGACCCGCTCACCGTGCAGAAGTAGCGGAGGCAGGTGTCGGCCCTTCACGGCGCTGCGGAACCGGCAGGCGTGAGCGGTGTCGAATCCTTCACGATGGGGTGACGCCGAAACGACTGCTGCTTCTCGCGACCGCCGCTGTTGCCGCGGTCGTTCTGGTGCTGGCCGGCGCTCTGTCTGATCGGCGCCATGTCTCACCACGGTGAGGTTCCGGCGAATCCCGCGCACCCCGCCCAGAGTTGGTCTCGGCCGCGTTCTGATCGCTTGGCGGTTGCCCAATCAGGGTCCGCCCTGTTCCCTGGTGCACGACGGCTACATCCCCATGGGACCGCTGGTTCCGCCGACGCTACTCAGGCGTGTCGAGCCGGATCTGTTCGGGCCTGACCCCTCTGGCCCGTCCTGTTGTCGTCATTGCTGAAGTCGGTGTGGACAAGGCTGGCCGCGTGCACGAGCCGTGCATCCTCAGGGGCATCCGGGCTGACGTCGATCGCCGCCTCCTGGCCGCCGTGCGCCGGTGGCCTTCAGCCGGGGCGCCTGCGGATCGCGGGCGTAATCGGCAGGAGGAAACACCTGGCCGCCGGTGCGGCGGTGCCCGTGGCGCAGGTCGTGACGGTGACGGTGGGACTGGGTAGATCCGGAAGCCGTGCGTCAGTGCGCCCGTGACAACGCTCGTCCCCTGGCGTACGGGATACAGTGGACATGGGGCCGCTGGCAGGAGATCCATGGCGAACGGTACTGGTCCGCGATCTGGATGACGAAGTGCTGAAGCGGCTGAAGGCGGCCGCGAAGGCCGCCCGCCGTCCGCTGGAGGCAGAGATTCGCGAGATCCTCACCGCGGCCAGCATGCGGAGTTCGACCGAGACGCGCCGGCTGTCGGCGCGCTGGTTGAAGCGGCTCGCGGGTCAGCGCATGCCGACAGCGCAGCTTTGCTTCGTGAAACCGCGGGGCTCAGCCCCAGCCTGGCGTGATCACGTCGGCGAATGACGGTTCGTCATTCCCGCGGAAGCGGGAATCCAGATCCGCACTCGAATCCGTGAATCCGCCGCGAGCGGGTACGGTCAGCGGGATCCCTGGCGTTCTTCCAGCAGGATGTCGACGATGTCGACGTTGAGCCCCGCCGGGCCGGGCAGTGGAACTCTGTTGGGGGAGGGGCGCCACGGGCCGGTTTGCGGATCCGCAGTGTCCGCAGTTGATGCGCCGGCGCCATCCCGGCGAACGAGGTCCGACCCACCGCCCGCAGGCATCGGCTGAGACGCGCTCGAAGTCCTCCGAGGCGCATCGATGTCATATCAACGAGTATCTGACCCCAATCCTTCCCGCCCTCTTCTTCGGCCACGGCAATCCGATGAACGCGCGCGCGAACATCCGCAGGTTGCGATGCGACGGGTAGGTGGGTAGACGGGGAGGGCTGCCGGGTGCGACGTTCGGATTGGCCAGGCTCTGCGGGAAACTGCCTGCATGTTCATATATTGTTATTGTTCATTAATAATGAACATTGATAATATTATGAACATGACTGGGATCGCCCTGCCTGCAGCGCTCGATGCCTACGCGTCGCCCTCGAGCGGTGGATGCCGGGGGCCGAGCTGCGGACGGACCGACCGGCGCGACCGGCGGCGATTCGACGCGCCTGCTCGCGTGGAAGGCTCCGGGCGGGACCGTTCGCTACCTCGTCGAGGAGAAGCGGCACCTCCGTCACCAGGATGTCGCGGTCGTGGCCGACCAGCTCCTCGGCCTGCGGGCGGCGCTGCCTCGGGGGCGCGCCCGCGATCGCTTGCTTCTCCTCGCGCCACACGTCCGGCCCGCAGCAGGCGACAGTTCTCGAACGTGCCGGCATCGACTACCTCGACCTCGCCGGCAACGCGCATCTGACGGCGCCCGGCCTCTTCGTGCACGTGGAAGGCCGCAAGCCGATCCGGCCGCCGGTTCGTGCCGGCCGCGCGCAGAAGGGCTGGATCAAGGTCGTCATGACCCTGCTCATCCGGCCGGACCTCGTCGACGCTCCGTACCGCGTCCTGGCGGAGCAGGCGGATGTCGCGCTCGGGACGGTCGCCGGCTGCGTGACCAATCTGACGACACGCGGATTCCTGGGGCAGCGGAAGAACGACCGCGAGATCCGCGAGCATCAGGAACTCGTGGCGCTCTGGGTGCAGGCCTACGTCGAGACACTGCGTCCGAAGCTCGCGGAACGACGGTATCAGGTCCGCGTGGAGACTAAGGAGGAGATCTGGACGCGGCTCCAGGCCGTTCTGGCCGGACAGGGAAGGCGGTGGGCGCTTACCGGTGCCGATGCCGCGGAGCGGGCTACGCACTTCTTCCACGCCGGAAGAGTCGCATCTACGCACCGGCCCGCGTGCTGGAGGATGCCGACACCCGAAAGGCGCTTGTGGCCCAGCCGGCCCAACGGGGTGGCAACCTGCTCGTCATCGAGCCCCCGGGGCCGCTCGCGAATCCCGACGACGGGAAGACGAAGGCCCTGCCGGTAGCCCCGCTTCTGCTCGCCTATGCCGAGCTGCGGTATCGGGGGACCGAACAGGCGCTGCGAAGCGGCGGAACTGCCTCCTGCCGAAGGTGCTCGACCGTGCCGCGGATTGATCCGGCCCTGCTGCCCCTCGTGTCGGATGCCGTCCGCGGGCTGCACGCGCTGGGTGTCCCGTTCGCCCTGGTGGGCGCGCTCGTGCCCGAGCTCCTGCTCGACGTTCCGCCGACCCGGAGGACCAACGACGCCGACCTGACGGTGGTCGTCGGCAGTCTCGCGGAATTCGAGGACCTGAAGGCCCGGCTGTCCGACTACGGGTTCGCCACGAACGAACCGCCCCTACCGCCTGCAGCGCCAGGCTGGAGGCCTGCTGGACCTATCATGCCGTTCAGCGAGAACTTCTCGCGCCCGACGGCTACCTTCGTCTGGACGAGACTCACGTCTTGAACATGGCCGGCTTCAATCAGGTCGTGCCAGGGGCGATACTGGTGGCAATCGACAGAGGCCTCACTCTTCCGGTCGCGCCGCTCCCGCTCTACGTGCTGCTGAAGCTCGTGACCTTCGGCGATCGCAAGCAGCCGAAGGACCTCGCCAGCGTGCTCCATTGTCTGGAGCACTATCAGGAGGAGCACGACCGGCGCTACGGCCTCGAGCACGAGGGCGAGGCCGTGCCGTTCGAGTTCACGTGCGCCTGGCTGCTTGGTCTGGACGCCCGCCCCCTTCTCGATGAGGCACTCACGAGCGCCGTCGGCCCGGTGCTGGCACGATTCGACGACCCGGACGCGGAGATCGTCGACAGGACGGCGCGGGAGAAGACCGGATCGGTGGCCAGCGACGAGATTCGAGCGGACGTATTCGAGCAGTTCAGGTGGTTCCGGCTCGCGCTCTGGCTCGATTGCGCCGCCAGCGGAACCGGACGCATGATGGAGTGAGTCGATGTCCGATAGCCTTCCCGGCCCTCTTCTTCGGGCACGGCAACCCGATGAACGCGCTCGCGACCAATCCGTCCTGAGTTCGACCTTCCTCGTCGGGAAGTCTTCCGAGACGTGCGTTCCTGCTTCGTGCCACTCTCCTGCGCCACGTTGCGCAGACGTTCGAGCGCGGCGGACCAGGTCCTGCTCGTATTTCGCAATCCACGGCGTGAGGTCGGCGACCAGGGCCTCCGGTTCGAGTCGATAGAATCTGCAATCGGCCCTGACGCTCGGCGGAGACCAGGCCCGCCGCCCGGAGGCTCATCAGGTGCTTGGAAATGCCCGATGGCACCAGGTCGGGAAACTCGGCGGCCAGCTGACCGACGAAGCGGGCGCGTTGCGGTGGCGTGGCAACTTACTGGTGCGACTGGACGACGAGGTCTGAGCGCTCAAAGCGACAGCCAGGGCGCATGGCAATCGCTTCGGCCGAAATTCACGAAGTGCTGCGGGCCGCCAGCGAGCGGAGCTGGCGAGACGCGCGGCTGTGGCACGCTGGCTGAAGCGGCTGGCCGGGACACGACATTCTGACAGTGCGCCTCGATCGCGAGGAGGGCCGGTGAGTCTGCGTGATGCAGCGGTCGAATGGTTCGTATCCAGCGACGCTGCCCGGCGCCGCAGTGGACTGTGACTACGCCCGACTACTGTTCGCCGAAACCGCGAACATCGTCTGGAAGAAGAGCCGCGGGGTGAGATGAGCACCGAGGACGCCGCAACTGGTAGTCGACATCGGGCGGATCCGGTCGGAGCCGTTTCTGCGAGCCTGGCAGAAGATGCCATGCGCTGGGCGACGGGCGACGGCGTACGATTCCGCTCGCAGTCCTGAGCTGAGACGAGGCTTGAAGTTCGGCGATGTTGCATCCTGCGATGACACAGTATATCCAAGAAGTGTCATGGCGCCATCCTTCCTGCCCTCTTCTTCGGCCACGGCAACCCGATGAACGCGCTCGCGACCAATCCGTACCTCAGTTCGACCTTCCTCGTCGGGAAGTCTTCCGGGAAGTGGGTTCCTGGCTTCGTGGCACTCTCTTGCGCCACGTGACGCAGACGTTCGAGCGCGGCGGACCAGTACTGCTCGTATTTCGCAATCCACGGCGTCAGGTCGGCGACCAGGGCATCCGGTTCGAGTCGATAGATCTGCGATCGGCCCTGACGCTCCGCGGAGACCAGGCCCGCCGCCCGGAGGCTCATCAGGTGCTTGGAAATGCCTGATGGCACCAGGTCGGGGAACTCGGCGGCCAGCTGACCGACGGACAAGGGCCGCGTTCCGCCAGCAAATCGAGGATCTGCCGGCGGGTGGCGTCGCCCAGCGTGCGGAACAGGGCGTCAGTGCTGCTGGGCATGCTGTGCGTTCACCAGCGCGGCGAGGCGGAAGAGGATGCCGTGCGCGTCGGCCCCGCGCTCGTAGTCCTGGATCATCTCATCCACGTCCTGACCGGTTGCCTCGAATCCGTCGTGAATGAGGGTGACGCGCGTGCCGGCAGCGATGGGCGCCAGCGTGATGACCAGCCGCGCCGGATTCACCCAGCCGCTGCCCTCCTCGAGCCACGACAGGATCAGGCTGCTCTCCGGTACAAACTCCAGCACGGTACCGCTGATCCCCGTCCGGTCGTCTGGTCCGAGGAAGCGGTAGGCGCCGCCGACGCGCAGATCGATTTGCAGATTGGGACTGATCCACTGGCGCAGCCCGTCCTGCGTGGCGAGCCACCGCCAGACGTGTTTCGGGGGCGCCGGAATCTCGATGGAGCGGATGACCTGCTGCATGCTCGTCCTCCAATATGTTACCGATTGGTAATGCATTACCATACGGTAATGCGTCTGGCGATGTCAAGCCCGGCGGCGCGGGCCCGGGCTCCGGCGCGGGAGAGCCTGGCGGAACCGCCCGTTCAGCTTGAGGGGCACACCGGGCGCGTGTACCATCCCGGGCGGACCCACCAGGGGCATCAGGGCGAACAGCCCGGCTGTCACCGTGTCGGAGGGGGCTTCATGAAGCGTGCACTCGTCGTGCTGGCCGTGTTCTTCGCGTCGATTCCGTCTGCCGTGGCCGCGCCAAAGGGCTGGGTCGCCTACGGGCAGCCCGTCATCGCCTTCACCCACGCGACGATCGTGGACGGCACGGGCGCGGCGCCCAGGCCGGACCAGACGCTGGTGATCGAGAAGGGTCGCATCACCGAATTGGGCCCGGCGGCCACCACGAAGGTTCCGGCCGGCGCGACCGTCATCGACGCCCACGGCAAGACGCTGCTGCCCGGCCTGGTGATGATGCACGAGCACCTGTTCTACACGACGCGGGTGGCCGGCCTGTTTCCGGGCGCGTACTTCGTGACGCCGGAGCCGTACAGCTTTCCGCCGCTGTACCTCGCGGGTGGTGCCACCACCATCCGCACGACCGGCGCGGTGGCGCCGTACATCGACTTGAACGTGCGCGACGACATCAATGCCGGCATCCGCGTCGGACCCGACATCGACGTCACCGGCCCGTACCTCAACGGCGGGAAGGGGTTCACCGAGACGCTCGCGCGCCTCAAGGACCCGGCCGACGTGACGCGCACGGTGGACTACTGGGCCCAGCAGGGAGTGACCTCGTTCAAGGCCTACCAGCAGATCACGCGCGCGGAACTGCAGGCGGGCATCGTCGCCGTCCACGCGCACCACGAGAAGATCACCGGCCACCTCTGCTCCGTCACCTTCCGCGAGGCGGCCGACATGGGGATCGACAACCTCGAGCACGCCTTCTTCGTGGCGACCGATTTCGTGAAGGACAAGAAGCTCGACGAGTGTCCGCCCGGCGGCAACGCCGCCTCGATTGCCGCGCTGAACCCCGACTCGCCGCAGGCGACGTCGCTGATCGACCTGCTGGTGAAGAAGCACGTGGCGCTGACCTCCACGCTCGGCGTGTTCGAGGCCAGCGTGCCCGGCCGTCCCGAGCTGTCGGAGGCGGCGCGCGCGCTGCTGAACCCGGAGCTGCGGGCGCAGTACGAGACCCTGTGGAAGAAGATACAGGCGATGCCGGCGGCGCGCGCGAAGCTCGAGCAGGCGTATTTCGCGCATGCCAGCGCGATGGAGAAGCGTTTCGCCGACGCGGGCGGCCTGCTGATGGGCGGCAGCGACCCGACCGGCTACGGCGCCGTCATCCCCGGCTTCTCGTCCAAGCGCGAGATCGAGCTGCTGGTGCAGGCCGACGGCTTCACGTTTCCCAAGGCGATCGAGATCATGACGCTGAACGCCGCGAAGTTCGAGAACCGCGCCAGCGACATCGGATCGCTCGCCGTCGGCAAGCGCGCCGACATCGTCGTGATCGACGGCAATCCGATGGCCAATGTCATGGCCGTCGAGCACATGCCGCTGGTGTTCAAGGACGGCGTGGGCTACGACACCGCCGCGATCTTCAAGGCGATGCAGGGGCAGATCGGGATGAACTGACGGGCAGGCTAGGACACGCCGAGAGCTGTGAAGCCGTGGGCGCGTGCGGCCACGGCGAGCGCGCCGTCGTGCGTCGTCACGATCGGCGATATGCCGGTCAGCTCCCGCCACAGGAGCGCCGTTGCCAGATGGATGGCATCGAGAGTGCCCAGCTCGGTGGGCATCGGTTGGGCAGCGCGATCGAGGACGACGGAATCGACATCGACCAGCTCGAGCGAGTCAAGGAGTGCCAGGATCGTGGCGCGCCGTTTCGCGAGATCGCGGTCCGGCAGGTGCGTGCGTAGCCGGAGGCGATCGAGCGTGCGCAGGCTCTCCGTGGCAATGAGTGCGCTGGAGATACCGCGATCGATCTGCCGCCACTCGGGTAGCGCTCTTTCTGGCCCAGCGCGACCCGGAGCAGCACCGAGGCGTCGACATACACGGTAATCGCGACCCCTGGCGTTCTTCGAGCAGGAGGTCGACGATGTCGAGGTCGATGCCGGCCGGGCCTGGCAGACGGACCTTGTTGGGGGCCGGGGCGCCGCGTCCGGCTTCCGGATCCGGAGCCCCCGGGGTTCTCTCGCCGGCACATCTGGGCATCGGCGTCTCCGGTCGAGGACGGCAATCGTCTCGCCGCCCGACGGCCGGAGGGTAGCTGAGCCGCGCCTTGAGTTCGGCGATGCGACCTGTTCATGACAATTATAACCAGAAGTGGTCACATGTCGGCATCTTCTTCCTCTTCTTCGGCCACGGCAACCGATGAACGCGGAGGACGGCGTCGGGGTGAACGGTCGCGGGAGGCCTATGGCCGCCGCGCGAGGGACGGGTGAGCGGCCGAGGCGGCGGGTCGCCGGCGGTCGCGGGGGGAGCGCGCGCCGGGCGCGCGCGGCCTGGCCGGCGTCGTCGCGGCGGTGGCGAGCGGCGACGGGCGCGCGTCGGCGCGCGACGGGCGGGACCGGAGCGCGTGGCTGCGCTCCGGAGAGAGACGCGTGGGAGGTAGAGGGTGGGGGATGGGGGGGAGGGAGAGGGATACTGGGGGTTGGGGGGGGGGGGGGGGGGGTGACCGCGGGGCTCCCTTGTCTGGCAGTACCGGCAAGGGCGACGGACCAGCCTTCGTCATTCCCGCGAAACCTGTCCCTGCGAAAGCGGGGAGCGGGAATCGAGGCCTGTGGCGGGATCAGTCAGCCGCCGCGGCGGGAGCAGTCACCGCAATTCCTGGCGCTCGTCCAGCAGAAGGTCGACGACATCGATGGTGAGTGCCGCCGGGCCGGGCAGTGGAACTCTGTTGGGCGGGGGAGCGCCAAGAGCGGGCTTGCGGATCCGCAGAGTCAACGGCTTGCGCGCCGGCACGATCCGGGCGATCAGCGTTCCGTCATCGAGCACGCCAATTGTGTCGCCGCTGCGCACCACCCGCAGGTACTCGTCGAGCCGTGCCGTAAGCTCCGCGATGCGGACCCGTTTCATGCCGGTATTATGACCAGAACGCGTGACCTCCGGCAGCCTGATTGAGTCCAATAGCCGACATCCTTCCTTCCCTCTTCTTCGGCCACGGCAACCTGATGAACGCGTATCCGAGGCCTGCTCTTCAGACAGGCCTGCATCGTGCCGATGTGATACGGTCGCAGGGAGGCTTCCACCATGGCCGGCATCCTTCCTTCCCTCTTCTTCGGCCACGGCAACCCGATGAACGCGCTGGCGACGAATGCGTACACCGAGGCGTGGCGGCGGATCGGGCGGGAGACGGCGCGGCCGAAGGCGATTCTGTCCATCTCGGCGCACTGGTTCGTGCCGGGGACGGGGGTGACCGTGAGCACGGCGCCGCGGACCATCCACGACTTCGGCGGCTTCCCGCGCGAGCTGTATCGGGTGCAGTATCCGGCGCCGGGTGATCCGGATCTCGCGCGGCGGGTGCAGCAGCTCCTGGCGCCGCTGCCGGTGGTGCTCGACAACTCGTGGGGGCTCGACCACGGGACGTGGTCAGTTCTCAAGCACGTCTACCCGGCGGCGGACAATCCCGATCGTGCAACGGTGCCATGCGGCCTTCGCCGCCCGCCCCCCTACGACTGGGCCGCCCGCTTCGAGACCGAGGTCCGCGGCCTGCTGACCTCTGGCGACCACAAGCCGCTCGTGAACTACGAGTCCTTCGGCCCCGAGGCCATGCTCTCCATCCCGACCCCGGACCACTACCTGCCCCTGCTCTACGTGATCGGCACCCGCCAGCAGGCCGACGCCATCAGCTTTCCCGTGGAAGGGGTGGACGGAGGATCGATCTCGATGCTGGGGGTGAGGGTGGGGTAGGGGACGAGGAAGCATGCCCTCTCTGCGCGGGCCGACACGGTCCACTGGAAAGGGCGCTGCTCCCCACAAATAACTTGCGCGCATGTCGCCGTGATGCGCCGGTGTGCCCTTGCCTAGTCTTACCTATTTACCGACAATGCAGCACATTTAGAGGAATGCGACCTATTCGCCAGACGGATCGCATTGATCATCGCATATCGCTCTTCGAAGTAGCTGAAATCGGATCTCGACATTCGCCACCGGAGCCATTCAGTGTCTCTTGTTGACAGCCTCCTGCGAATCGAGAACTTCTTCTGGGCTTGGGAAAAAGCCAAGGCGAGCTACAGCTTTGACAAGACCTGGTACACGAGCTTGAGTTGGCCGCCTTTGAAGGACAGCTGAAGCGCAATATCACGGACATTCAAGAATCGTTTCGTCGCGGAACGTAACGAACTTCAGCCAGCCCGACCCGTTGCCTTCCCAAAGCGAGGGGCCAGCGATAAGCCACCGCAGACTAGGCAGATGTTTTCCTTTTCCGTGCGGGACCAAGTGGCGTGGATTGCTCTCGTAAATGTGATCGGTCCACTCGTGGACGATCTCATGCCGCCCTGGAGCTACGGCGATCGCCTCTATCGCTCTGTGTGGCGCTCGTCAGACGACATCGCGAGCACGGTAGTGCCCAGTCACGCGATGCCTCCGCCTTGGTCCCTATCGACACACGTCAAAGCATCTATATCGACAATTTAAGCACGCTTGGCCGCGGTACAGACGTCACCTGTATCTGACAGTGAACGTAATGGCATCCGCTGACTCGCGCGCGATGTCCGCGCAGAATGCAACCGCGCTAGAGGACGAGCGGGCGCTACGTCTTCAGCATCTCAGAGTTCCGTACCTGCAGGAAAACTTTTGCGCTAGAGCCACACTCAGAGATCTATTGGGCAGGATTGGATCTGGCCAAGTTCTTCCCTAGTACGCCACTTGCCCTTATTGAACGCCGATTGATTGCGGCCATTTCCGAAGCAGACGTGTCCTACGAAGGTGAACTCAATGAACTGATTCATTCGATGTTGGCCTTTCCCATCGATCCTGCAGGGTGGACGGAAGCGCAGCTGCGAGATGAGTTCGATGTCCAGGGCGACCAGCTTGGTCTCTTCCGGAACTTACCTACGGGATTGCTCGTCGCAGGCTTCCTGGCCAACGCGTCGCTTCTCAACGTAGATCGTCAAGTCGCTGAGCATCTCAGGCTTAATGAAGAGGGGGTTGCTCACAGCCTCGCCCACTTTAGGTACGTCGATGATCATGTGTTCCTGTCACCAGATCCTGACGCGATTATCGACTGGGTGAAGCGCTACACCCAGATCATTGGCGCGGAAAACGACGGTTGGTCCGTGAATGTCTCAAAAGTGGAGCCTGACAGCCTTCGGAAATACATGGAATGTCCTAAAGACGACGAAGGCCGGCAGGCCACGCTGAAGAGGACATTCGAATCAGAGTCTCTCGACCCGGAGTTTCCCCGTCCGCTGCTGTCGCACACTCTGACCAAGATCTCAGTCATTGCTTCAACACGATTTGAACTTCTTGATGACGAAAGCCAGCTTCAGTTCATTCAAGATCTAGAAATGTTGCTCCTGGGCGACTTTGGGGCGACTGAGGTCCGCCCGGATACCAGAGCTTCATTTGCTGCATCGGTTCTGGCGAGGTCCGCGCCTCATTGTAGGCAGATGACCACGGAAGCGTGGCGGGCGAAAGATGAGCGACAGCGATGCCAACATCGTTTGTCTCGAATTCTTGAGCGAAAGGCGCTGTACATCGATGACCGCATCCCTAATGAACTACTGGTTGAGGAACAGAAGCTAAGCCATGAGTTGCCTGACCTTGTTCGGCGTGATGAGAAATGGTCCGCTGAGGTCGAGCGCGTTTCGTACAGAAATAGGATTCGCACGTTCAGACTGCTCACGAACGCGATTGGGCGCTACCCTGACAAAATCAGACTCTGGCTTACAGCCGTGCGGGTACCTGCGCGCGAGCTGGGCATCCCGGTCTATCAGAACTGCTGTCGCTCGCCTCCGAGCAGCCCTTGCTGCGACCGGTGACGAGACTCTACGTCCAAGCAGTCTTGGCGCAGAGCGCGGCAATCGAATTGCTCCGGGCGGTCAGAATGCTTCGAGCAGCCGGGGTTCCCCCTGAGAGGCGCCAGGCTGCTGCAGAGTTCATTGCATCCCTTTCCTTGGATGATTTCGAGAGTGTTCGCAGTGCGGGATGGTACGGGAGACGCGCCTGGGCGCACTTGCTGGCCGCAGCATGGTCAGCAACCGTGTGCGTCCGAGCGGAGGCTGGGGCCGATTTGTTTGATGTGGCCGCTCTGATTGAACCAGCTCTCGATAAATATCGTCGCCGGCGCGATGTCAGCGTATCCGCTGTCTTGCGTTACGCCAACCATCGCAGACCGAATGTGACGACGCTTGGCGAACTGGGTGTGTGGCTCGATAACGTGCTGGACATGGGTACCGGTGGCGCGAGCCCGGTGTGGTCCGAATTGTCTCGTCGCGTGAGGTGGACCGACCCGAGCGCGGCGGCACTGATGGCCAGATTTCCAAGGCTTGTGCCAATTGCTGACATTCGCGCCATGGTCCTGGGATTGCTTGGGCCGGTTAGCTCAAATCAGGGATGGTACCTACGACGCGTTGTCCGAACGACGTGAAGAGCGGCGCCGGGGGATTGTCCGCTTGAGATCGGCTGCTAAACACCGACGGACGAGAATGGCGACCATGATCCGAGGTGTTCTTGACGCACTGGATGCCCGCGGACGATTTATGTCATTGGATCAGTGGATTCGATGGGGCAACAGCTATCTCGCTTCTGGCTCAGAAGGTGCTCTTGAGCGTGCGGCTGACCCAAGACTGGGAGAGTGGACAGCGCTACAGATTGTCGACGGCCTAATCGGCCTGTTGATGGATCGCCAGCCTGATCAACGACCGCCAATTCACCCGGCTAACGTGATGGTTCCCGCGCTCTGGACTCGTCTCGGTAGAGAGGCGCCGGGAGGAATGTCCTGGGGAGAATGGAAGCAGCTGGTAGCGCGAAGGAGATTGAAGCTCGCAGCGAGAGCGTTCATTGAGGATGACCGATATATGGGGCCCGAGTGGCGCACAGATCGTTCAGTGCCGGCTGAGTGGCCGTGGGTAAGAGGGCTTGGCATGCTGCTACTTGGGATGCTCAGAAGATCGTTCACTTGGCCGGCCAGCTGGAACCCAGATTTTGCACAGAATGCACGATCTGGTCTCGCAAGGGCACTGGTGTCAATGGTACCGTGCTCTTCGACGACCGCCGCAATCGTGGAGGCGACACTCACTTCGAGGGCGCGCGAAAGCGTAATTCGGCAGGCCGACCTTCAGCTTGAGCAACTGGACTCAGATACGGTGTTCGATCCCCCGCGAATCGAATCTCTCAGCCAGTTGCGCGAATGGATTAGGCGAGCTACCGAGGTGCTGGAGGAGCATCAAATGTCCGGTCAGCAGAATAAGCCAAGGCAATTGGTGCCGCTGCGCCTGCGGCAATTGACGCGACCTGTGTGGACAGACGCTGAGGTGCAGGATGGCCGCTAATCACCATGGGCAGCTCAAGTCTGAGATCAGAATTGGTGTGGTGCCAACGCTTTTGTCCGACTCAGCCTGGAATTCCGCAGGTCTTACGATGCAGACCGAGGCGGCGAAACACTCGTGGGCTGAAATTGAGCGGGCATTTAGGCAGTTTAGTGTGTCAGGTGACAAGCCAGACATCGTTGTGATTCCGGAGGTCAGTGTGCCCGGCTATAGGTTGCCTGAGCTCAAACGATTGGCCGGAGGATTGGGTTGCATCGTAATGGCGGGGATGGACTTTGCGAGCACCGCCGCGGGTGTGAAAAACGAGGCTGTGCTGTTGGTTCCATCACGTTGGCCTGACGCCAGGCCGTCGTATTCGGCTCGCGCCGTGTTTATCGGAAAGACCTACCCGGCCGCTGATGAGTCGGCCCATTACCAGTCGTTGACGCCGCCGAGAGAGTTCGCGCCAGATCCGGTGTTGTGGCTATTCGACGGCGACCACCTTGGTCGTTTTGGCATCTGTTTGTGTTTCGATTTCATGGACGTCGACAGGCCGCCGCTGTATCGTGGCCAAATTCACCATCTGTTCGTATTGGCACACAATCGCGATATCGAATCCTTTACGCACATTGCCGAGTCTTTGTGCCGCACCGTGGTACTGCAATGTGGTTGTCTGCAATACCGGGTGGTACAGTGGTGTCAATTGCCATTACGCCTTATGCAGACCACTGGCGAAGGCCTGGATACCAGATCCTGGGCAACGAACTCTCCACGGCTCAGATGGTCAGGATTCCTGTCGAGTCCATAGGGGCGGCGATTCGGTCTCGGAACCTAACGCAGGGAATGTGGCCGCTGAAGGCCCTTCCGCCCGGCTTTGTCGAGTCCGTCCATCTAGTGGGATTGTCCTCGTGCTTTCGTAATCCTTGGTGACCAGTGCAGTCGTCAGGCGTCCTCGCTGCTTCGGCTGCTGGAAGACGAGGCGTGTCTGCGGCTGCTGCGCGTTCTGGGCGCGACCGGCTCAACGCGCCGACTGGGCGATGCGCCGACGTCTGCCAGAAGGCAGGACCAGATCGGGGCAGTTCGCTCGCGCGAGGCAGTAAGGTCCGCCTTGGTCCATTCCAGTTCCTGCTGAACCCGCGCCTAGGCCTCACCGACCTGGGCCCAGCGGTCCGCTTCCAGATGAAAGCCGCCCAGGGCGCCGGCGCGAGCTCCGTCCACCTCGGCGACGCGAAAGGCGGGCGGCATCGCGGCCGACCGGGTTGCCTTCTGTGAATCACTCAATGTAGATTTATAGATATGCGTCAGGCCTCCTCGCTGTTCCGGCTGCTGGGGGACGAGGCGCGGCTGCGGCTGCTGCGCGTTCTGGGCCGCGACCGGCTCAACGTCACGGAGCTCACCGGCGTCCTCGGCATCGCCCAGTCGGGCGTGTCCCGCCACCTGGGGATGCTCCGGGAGGCCGGGCTGGTCACCGAAGAACGGGACGCCGGGTTCACGTACCTACCGGCTCGCGCCGGCGCTGCAGACGGAAGACGCCGCCGCCGGCAACGGGCAGGGGAAGCTCTGGCGCCTGCTGCAGGCCGAATTCGAGGCCGCCGCCGACGACCCGGCGGTGAAGGCCGATGACGCCCGGCTGCAGGAAGTGCTGCGGCTGAGAAAAGAGAACTTCGACGCCCACCGCGGGCCCGACACCCGCGGCGGACGTCAGCTCGTCCCGGGCCGGAGCTGGGCCGCCTGGGCCCGCGCCCTCGGCGATCTGCTGCCGCCCCTCCGCGTCGCCGACCTCGGCTGCGGCGAGGGCTACCTCACGATCGAAGCCGCCCGCTGGGCCAGGGACGTCGTCGCGGTCGATCGCTCGGACGATGTCCTGAAGCGGGGGAGAGCGCTGGCCCGCCGGCGGCGCGTGTCGAACATCACCTGGAAACGCGGCGAGCTCGAGAAGCTGCCGCTCGCCGACGCCTCGGTCGACGTCGCGCTCCTCTCCCAGGCGCTCCACCACGCCCACGACCCGGCCGCCGCCCTCGCCGAAGCCGCCCGCATCGTCAGGCCGGGCGGACGGGTGCTGGTTCTGGACCTGCGGACGCACGACCAGGCGTGGGTGAAAGCGAAGCTCGGCGACCGGTGGCTGGGGTTCGACGACCGCGAGCTGGCGAAGCTGATGAAAGACGCCGGCCTCGAAGAGGTCAACGTCCGGGTGGGGGCGCGGCATAAGGGCGATCCGTTCACGGTGTTGATCGCCAGTGGGGTGAGGGCGACAGCCACGAAAGCGCGAACGGGTCACGAAGGCACGAAGACACGAAGAAATTAGAGGTTGATCCTGGAGTGTTCGCAGGCGGACGCGTCTCCTGGATTCTCGCCTTCGCGGGAATGACGAGGATGAGCGATGAAGGGCCGCCACCCGCGTGCGATCGAGCGCTCGGGCGGCCCCTACGTGATTAGAGAGAGATCTCGGTCGGCCTTCGTGTCGTCGTGTCTTCGTGGTTGTTCGTCGTCGTGACGGACGACAGCGTGGCCCTTACGTGATTAGAGAGAGATTTCGATGAGCCCTTCGTGTCTTCGTGCCTTCGTGGCTATTCGTCGTCGTGACGGACGACAGCGCGGGCCCTACGCGAGGGTGGGGAAGATTGGGCGGCCCCTGCGGGGAAGAAGAAGAGGCTACGGCGACTTCGTGTCTTCGTGCCTTCGTGGCTAATCGTTGAGAGGAATTCTGAATGACGACTTCAGCACGGACGCGGCTCGAACAACTGCTCGGGGAACGGATCCTCATGCTCGACGGCGCGATGGGGACGATGATCCAGCGCGCGAAGCTGACGGAGGCGGACTTCCGCGGGGAGCGGTTCAAGGACCATCCGTCCGACCTGAAGGGCGACAACGATCTCCTCGTCCTCACGCGGCCCGACGTCATCGAGAAGATCCACCGCCAGTACCTCGAGGCGGGCAGCGACATCATCGAGACGAACACCTTCAACAGCACGTCGGTGTCGCAGGCGGACTACGGCCTGGAGTCGATCGTCTACGAGATGAACCTCGAAGCCGCGAAGCTGGCCCGCAAGGCCGCCGACGCGATGACGAAGGAGACGCCCGACCGGCCGCGGTTCGTCGCCGGCTCGATGGGGCCGACGAACAAGACGCTGTCGCTGTCGCCCGACGTCAACGACCCGGCCTTCCGCGCCATCACCTTCAACACGCTGCGCGACTCGTACGCCGAACAGGCGCGCGGCCTCATCGACGGCGGCTCGGACCTGCTGCTCATCGAAACGATCTTCGACACGCTGAACGCCAAGGCGGCCATCGTCGCCGTCCAGGACGTCTTCGATGAAAAAGGCGTCGAGCTGCCGGTGATGATCTCGGTGACGGTCACCGACCGCAGCGGCCGGACGCTGTCGGGCCAGACGATCGACGCCTTCTGGGTGTCGATCGAACACGCGCGGCCGTTCAGCGTCGGCATCAACTGCGCGCTGGGCGCCAGGGACATGGGGGCCTACCTCGCCGAGCTGGCGCGCATCGCCCCGTGCTTCATCAGCTGCTACCCGAACGCCGGCCTGCCGAACGCCATGGGCGAATACGACGAGATGCCGAACGACACGGCCGGCCAGCTCGCCGACTTCGCGCGGAACGGGTTCGTGAACATGGTCGGCGGCTGCTGCGGGACCACTGCCTGATCACATCCGCGCCATTGCGGCGGCGATGGAGCGGGCTTGACAGCCGCAGCGCAGCGCGGCAGTGCGTGGGGTGCGGGCAATATCCTTCACTGCCGATGGGGCCCCACCCCCAACGGCGCGCGCTGCGGCGCTCGAAGACTCGCTATCCTCGCACGGGCCGCAGGGCGCCCAATTCATCGCGGTCTCGAAACCCTCACCATCCGCCCCGACTCGAACTTCCAGATGATCGGCGAGCGGACGAACATCACCGGGTCGGCCCGGTTCGCGCGGCTGATCCGGGAAGAGGACTACGGGACGGCCGTGGAAGTCGCGCTCGACCAGGTGCGCGGCGGGGCGAACATCCTCGACATCAACATGGACGAGGGGATGATCGACTCGGTCGCCGCCATGCGCCGCTTCCTGAACATCCTCGCGACGGAGCCCGAGGTGGTGCGGCTGCCGTTCATGATCGACAGCTCGAAATGGACGGTGCTCGAAGCGGGCCTGCAGTGCGTGCAGGGGAAGCCGATCGTCAACTCGATCAGCCTGAAGGAAGGCGAAGAAGACTTCCTCCGCAAGGCCCGGCACGTCCGCCGCTACGGCGCGGGCGTCGTCGTCATGGCCTTCGACGAGCAGGGCCAGGCCGACACGGTCGAGCGGAAGGTGTCGATCTGCCAGCGGGCGTTCAAGCTGCTCACGGAGCAGGCGGGCTTCGAGCCGCGCGACATCATCTTCGACCCGAACGTGCTGGCGATTGCCACCGGCCTCGAGGAGCACAACGAGTACGCCGTCAACTTCATCGAGGCGACGAAGCAGATCAAGAAGACCTGCCCGGGCGTGAAGGTGAGCGGCGGCATCAGCAACCTGTCGTTCGCCTTCCGCGGCAACGAAGTCGTCCGCCAGGCGATCCACGGGGCTTTTCTCTATCACGCCATCGAAGCCGGCCTCGACATGGGGATCGTCAACGCCGGCCAGCTGGTCGTCTACGAGGACATCCCGAAGGACCTGCTCGAGCACGTCGAGGACATCATCTTCAACCGCCGGCCCGACGCGACGGAGCGGATGGTCGAGTTCGCCGCAACCATCAAGGGCGGCGGCAAGAAGCGCGAGATCGACCTCTCGTGGCGCGAGGCGCCGGTCGAGAAGCGGCTGGCGCACGCGCTGGTCCATGGCGTGGTCGACTTCATCGAGCAGGACGTCGAAGAGGCGCGGCAGAAGCTGCCGCGGCCGCTCGACGTCATCGAAGGGCCGCTGATGGACGGCATGAAGGTGGTCGGCGATCTCTTCGGCGCCGGCAAGATGTTCCTGCCGCAGGTGGTCAAGAGCGCGCGGGCGATGAAGAAGGCGGTCGCCTACCTGCTGCCGTACATGGAAGAGGAGAAGGCGAAGGCCGCGGCGGCCGGGCACGTCGGCCGCGACACGAACGGCAAGATCGTCATGGCCACGGTGAAAGGCGACGTTCACGACATCGGCAAGAACATCGTCGGGGTCGTGCTGGGGTGCAACAGCTACGAGGTGGTCGACCTCGGCGTCATGGTGCCGTGCGACAAGATCCTGCAGACGGCGATCGACGAGAAGGCCGATCTCATCGGGCTGAGCGGCCTCATCACGCCGTCGCTCGACGAGATGGTGTTCGTCGCCCACGAGATGGAGCGCCGCGGGCTGAAGCTGCCGCTGCTCATCGGCGGCGCGACGACGAGCCGGCAGCATACGGCGGTGAAGATCGCGCCGGAGTACGAGCAGAGCACCGTGCACGTGGCCGACGCGTCGCGCGTGGTCGACGTGGTGGCGAGCCTGCTGAGCGACGAGCGCCGCGCGGCGTTCGACGAGGAGAACCGGCGCGAGCAGGCCGATCAGCGCGAGCGCTACGCGACGCGGCGCGAGCGGCCGCTGCTGATCTACGAGCAGGCGCGGGCGAACCGGCTGAAGACCGACTGGAAGTCGGCCGACATCCCGGTGCCGTCGTTCACCGGCCTGCGCGCGCTGAAGAAGGTGCCGCTCGAGACGCTCGTGCCGTTCATCGACTGGACGTTCTTCTTCTCGGCCTGGGAGCTGAAGGGGCGCTACCCGGGCATCTTCGATCACCCGCAGTACGGCCCCGCCGCGAAGGAGCTGTACGACCACGCGCAGGAGCTGCTCGGCGAAATCGAGAAGGGCAAGCTGCTGACGGCCAACGGCGCCTACGGCTTCTGGCCGGCGAACAGCGATGGCGACGACCTGGTGATCTACGCGCCTGACGTGGAGAAGCCCGGCGGGCCCGAGCTGATGCGCTTCCCGATGCTGCGGCAGCAGGAAGTGATTGCCGACGACAAGCCGAACCGGTCGCTCGCCGACTTCGTCGCGCCGAAGGAATCGGGGCGGCTCGACTACGTCGGGGCGTTCGCCGTGACGGCCGGCATCGGCGTCGAGAAGCTGGTGGCGCACTACGAGCGGGACCACGACGACTACCGGGCGATCATGGTGAAGGCGCTGGCCGACCGGCTCGCCGAGGCGTTCGCCGAGTCGCTGCACGCGCAGGCGCGCCACGAGTGGGGCTACGAGCAGGGCGAGCTCGCCGCCGAGGACCTGGTGGCCGAGAAGTACCGCGGCATCCGGCCGGCGTTCGGCTACCCGGCCTGCCCGGATCACTCCGAGAAGTTCAAGCTGTTCGACCTGCTGGAGGCGAACGCGGTGGGGATCGACCTCACCGAGTCGGGCGCCATGCGGCCGGCCGCCAGCGTCAGCGGCCTCTACTTCGCCCACCCGATGGCCCGCTACTTCATGGTCGGCCGCCTCGGCGAAGACCAGATCAGGGCCTACGCCTCACGCAAGGGGATGAAGGTGGAGCAGGTGGAGCGGTGGCTCGGGACGAATCTGGCGTACGAGACGAAGACGGTGACGTCTGTGTAGGGTATGGGCTGTAGGCGGTAGGCGATGGGGCTGTCGCGGCGCTCGCCCTTCGACGAGGCTCAGGGCGACGCCGAGTGACGTCGAAGCGTCGGGTACTCGCGCCGCGTTCAACCAGATGTCGCGCGCGAGCACGATGAGCGCGCGACTCACCCCTATCGCCCATAGCCCAGGGCCTATCGCCTGCTCTCCTTCTCCCCATTGACTCAACCGCAGTTCCGCGTGATTGACTTCCGTGGCTCCGCCGTTTCTCCCGCCATGCATGGCATCCATGGCACCGCCCGAAAGGTGGCTGACTGATGACACTGACCCGGTACGCACGGCGACGATTTCACCTCCTGGGATTTGCGTTGGCATTCGTGGCGCTCTCGCTGGGATCCGTGGCCGCTGCCGGCGCTCAGACGGCGACCGCGGCGGAGGCGCAGGGCCCCTACCCAACGCTCGTCATTCGCGACGCCACGATCATCGATGGCACGGGCGCGCCGGCGGCCGGCCCGTACGACATCGTGATCAAGGGTGACCAGATCACCCAGGTCGTTCCCATCGACGCCATCTCCATCGCCCGCGGCTCGAAGCGTCCCACCGGCGATCGGGTGATCGAAGCCAAGGGCATGTACGTGATGCCCGGCATCATCGACATGCACGTCCACGTCTCGAGCAACAAGGACGTGCCGAAGGACTACATCTACAAGCTGTTCCTCGGCTCGGGTGTCACCACGACCCGGGTGTTCAACATCGGCAGCGATAGTCCGGCGCAGATGGTCGCCGAGCGGGACGCGATCCTCGCGAACAAGGAACTGGGTCCGCGTATCTATGTCTATCCCTTCTACAGGGACGGCAGCGGGCCGAACGCCTCGACGCCCGACGGGGCGAAGAAGATCGTCGACGAGTGGCACACGCTGGGCGTGGACGGCGTGAAGCTGGTCGGCCTGCCGGGCGAGTATCCGGATACGCTGCGCGCCATCGGCGCCGAGGCGCGGAAGAACGGCATGGGCCTGGCCGTGCACATCGCCCAGCAGGCGGTGCACCAGATGAACGCCGTCGAGGTCTGCCAGGCGGGCGCCAGCTCGACCGAGCACCACTACGGCTATCCGGAAGCCGCCTTCTCCGACCGGACCATCCAGCACCTGCCGTCGGACTACAACTATTCCAACGAGGCGATGCGGTTCCTCTGGACCGGTCAGGTGTGGCTGCAGACGGATCTGCACAAGCTGCACACGACGGAAATCGATCAGTTGCTGAAGTGCTATCACGACACCGGCTGGACGATGGATCCGACGTTTGGCGTGTACGAGGGGAACCGGGACGTCTCGCGGGTGCAGACCCTGCCGTGGCACAAGGACTACACGCTGCCGGCGATGATGGACTACTGGTCGCCGAACGTCGAGCACCACGCCTCGTTCTACTTCCACTGGACCTCGGAGGACGAGGCGATCTGGGCGCAGGCGTTCCGGCGCTGGATGGATTTCGTCAACGATTACAAGAACCACGGCGGCGCCGTCTCCGTCGGTTCGGATGCCGGCTCGATCTACGACCTGTGGGGATTCGGCACCATCCGCGAGATGGAGCTGCTGGAGCACGCCGGCTTCACCCCGCTGGAGACGATCCACGCCGCCACCGAGGCCGGCGCGCTCGACCTGGGCAACCAGAAGCTCGGCGTGATCCGTCCCGGCTATCTCGCCGACCTCGTCGTGCTGACGGCAAATCCTCTGGACGACCTCAAGGTGCTCTACGGCACCGGCGCCACGCGGATGGGCGCCGACGGCAAGATCGAGCAGAAGTCGGCCGTGAAGTACACGATTCGAGGCGGCGTGGTCTACGACTCCCAGGCGCTGCTGCGCGACGTGCGCGCGATGGTGGCGAAGGCGAAGGCGGGGAAGGCCTCGAAGTAGGAATCCGAGGCACGCGGGCGATAGGTGATGGGCTGTAGGCGATAGGGCTGTCGCGGCGCTCGCCCTTCGACGAGGCTCAGGGCGACGCTGAGTGACGTCGAAGCGTCGGGCACTCGCGCCGCGTTCGAGGATCGGTCGCGCGCGAACACATGAGCGCGCGATCAGCCCGTACCGCCCACCGCCTGAAGCCGATAGCCATCTCCTACACCACGTTCGCCTCCCGCTCCGTCTCTCCCCTTCGTGAAGCGGTCGGCGGCGAAGGGGCCGAGGTCGAAGTCCGGGTCGTGGCCGGTCATGATGTCGGCGAGGATGCGGCCGGCGGCGGGCGAGTGCTGGAAGCCGTGGCCGCTGAAGCCGGTGATCAGGTAGTAGCCGTCGAGATCGCCGGCCGGGCCGATGATCGGCATGGCGTCGGGCGTCATCTCGTAGAGTCCCGCCCAGGCGTGCGACACGGCGGCGTCGGCCAGGGCCGGCAGGCGCCGCACCGCAATCGGCGTCAACTTCTCCAGGAACTCCCAGTTCACGCTCAGGTCGTAGCCGGCCGACTCGTCGCGGTCGGCCATCCCGAACAGCAGGTTCGCCCCTTCCCGGTGGAAGTAGAAGGTGGTCTCGAAGTCGATCACCATGATGTGATTCGACGGGGCGCCGGGATAGGCGGTCGGATTGTCGGCCGGGCGCGACGGCGGCTGCGCGATGAAGATGTGATGGCGCACCGGCGTCACCGGCGTGTCGATGCCGGCCATGGCCCCGATGCGGCTCGCGTAGGGGCCGGCGGCGTTCACCACCATCGGCGCGTCGATCGGCCCGCGCGACGTGTCGACCCCGGTGATGCGGCCGTCGGTGGAGCGGATGGCGGTCACCTCGGTCTCGCGCATGATCTCCACGCCGAGCGCCTGCGCCGCCTTCGCGAACCCCATCGTCACGCCGTTGGGATCGGCAATGCCGTCCTTCTGGCAGAAGGTGGCGCCGATGACGCCGTCGACGTTCAGCCCGGGCGCCAGGCGCGCCGCCTCGTCCGGCTCCAGCCACTGCACGTCGACGCCGAGCGACTGTTGCAGCGCCAGGTTGCGGCGGAACGTCTCGACGTGCGCCGGCGTCGACAGCAGGAACAGGTAGCCGTCCTGATGGAAGTCGATCGTCTGGCCGAGCTCCTCCTGGAAGCGCTCCATGACGCCGATCGACTCGATCGACAGCCTGATGTTGGCCTCGCTCGAGAACTGATGGCGCACGCCCCCGGCGTTGCGGCCGGTCGACCCGGCGCCGAGCACCGGCTCGCGCTCCACGAGCGTCACGTTCGTGACACCCCGGCGGGCCAGATGGTACGCCGTACTGGCGCCCATGCACCCGCCACCCACGATCACGACATCTGCGGTTGGTTTCATCGTCGATTGACTATAATCCACTCGCGACGACCTTGAACACCGGCGGACGGCGGCGACCCCTATGCGCGTCTCGCTCTTCATCACCTGCCTGGTCGATCAGTTCCACCCCGAGGTGGGCCTCGGCATGGTGCGCGTGCTCGAGCGGCTCGGCGTCGAGTGCGATCTGCCGCCCGAGCAGACCTGCTGCGGGCAACCGGCGTTCAACTCGGGCTGCGCGGCCGAGGCGCGCACCGTGGGCCGCCGCTTCCTGAGAGCCTTCCGCGACTCGAACACCATCGTCGCGCCCTCGGGCTCGTGTACGGCGATGGCGAAGGTGCACCTGCCGTCGCTGTTCGAACCGGGCACGGCCGAGCACACCGAGGCCACCAGCATCTCGGCCCGCGTGCACGAGTTCTCGGAATTCCTCGTGAAGCGGCTGCGCGTCACCGACGTCGGCGCCGTCTTTCCCCACCGCGTCACCTACCACGACTCGTGCCACCTGCTGCGCGAGCTCGGCATCCGCGACGAGCCCCGCCAGCTGCTCGGCGGCGTCCGCGACCTGGAGCTGGTCGAGATGGCGGCGCCCGACACCTGCTGCGGATTCGGCGGCACGTTTGCCGTGAAGTATCCGGAGATCTCGGCGGCAATGGGGGGCGACAAGCTGGCGGGCGTCGGCGCGACGGGGGCCGAGTACCTCGTGGCGAACGACACCGGCTGCCTGATGCACCTGCGCGGCCTGCTGGCGCGCAGCGGCTCGCCGGTGCGTGCCGTGCACCTGGCGCAGATCCTGGCGGGGGAGCTCGATGGCTGAGCGCCACCTGCGGTTCGTCACCGACAGCCACGACGCGATCGCGAACGGCGCGCTGCGCGGCCTGCTCGGCAACGTGACGACGCGGTTCGGCGAGCGGCGGGCGGCGGCCGCCGCGTCGGTGCCCGACTGGGAGGCGCTGCGCGAGCGGGCGCGGCAGATCAAGGCCGAGACGCTCGCGCGGCTCGATCACTACCTCGTCGAGTTCGAGCGGCAGGTGGTGGCGCGCGGCGGCCAGGTGCACTGGGCCGCCACGGCCGAGGACGCGCGGCGCCACGTGGCGCGGATCGCGGAAGCGCGCGGCGCGACGAAGCTCGTGAAGAGCAAGTCGATGGTGTCCGAGGAAGTCCACCTCAACGACTTCATGACCGGCGCCGGCGTCACGCCCATCGAGACCGACCTCGGCGAGTACATCATCCAGCTCGCCGGCGAGAAGCCGTCGCACATCATCGCGCCCGCGCTGCACAAGTCGCGCGGCGACGTGGCGAAGCTGTTCGAGCAGCAGCTCGGCATGCCCTACACGGAAGACGTCGAGCAGCTGACGCTCGAGGCGCGTCGCCGGCTGCGCGAGGAGTTCTGCGCCGCCGGCCTCGGCGTCAGCGGCGCCAACTTCGCCGTCGCCGAAACCGGCACGATCGTCATCGTCGAGAACGAGGGGAACGCGCGGCTGAGCACGTCCGTGCCGCGGGCGCACGTCGCCCTGGTCGGCATCGAGCGGATCATTCCGCGCGCGACCGACCTCGCCGTCTTCCTGACCCTGCTGCCGCGCAGCGCCACCGGCCAGCCGATGTCGAGCTACGTCTCGTTCATCACCGGCCCGCGGCGCCGCGACGAGATCGACGGGCCGGATGAAGTGCACGTGGTGCTGGTCGACAACGGCCGGACGAAGCTGCTGGCCGACGCGGCGATGCGCGAGGCGCTGCAGTGCATCCGCTGCGGCGCCTGCCTGAACGTCTGCCCCGTCTATCGCACGATCGGCGGGCACGCCTACGGCCCCGTCTACGCCGGCCCGATCGGCGCGCTCGTCAGCCCGTATCTCGATCCCGGCTCGTCGCCGCCCGACCTGCCGTTCGTCTCGTCGCTGTGCGGCGCCTGCGCGTCGGTCTGCCCGGTGAAGATCGACATCCCCGCCGTCCTCGTCCACCTGCGCGGCAAGACGATGGATGGGTCGCTGAAGGTGGAGCCGCTGCCCGAGCGGCGGCGGTGGCGGTTCGGCCTGCGGCTGTGGGCCACGGCCATGAGCACGACGATCGGCTACCGCCTGGCGTTCGGCCTGCTGCGGCGCGGCTTGAAGCGCTTCACGCACAACGGCCGCATCGAGCACCTGCCGGGGCCGTTGGCGGGGTGGACGGCGGTACGCGATTTTCCCGTTCCCGCGCCGAAGAGCTTCAGGGAGATGTGGAAGGAGCGCGGAAGAGAGCGCGGCGAATGGATGAATGGTGACGGCTGAGCGCTGCTAACGAAGAACGCCGAGCTGAAGTCGGAACGCTACGAAAGCACGCGCTACGAAAGTATGCGCTAGGAAGCTCGGCGCTAGACTCGCAACGTCAGCACTTGGCGAAGGCGGTCAGAACTCGACACTGACAGCTCGGAGCACTGCAGCCCATCCGCCCTCATGCATCAAGATTCTTCCCGCGACGTCGTTCTGAGCCGCATCCGGCGCGCCCTCGAAGCTGGCGGACGGCCGGCGGGGCACTGGTCGGTGACGGCGCCCTATCAGCGTCCGGCGGGGGCGCCTTCGGCATCGACGCCGCGCGCGCTGCTCGATCAGTTCGTGGCGGCGGCCCGATCGGCCGATGCGACAGTGTCGCTGGCGGCCTCGCCCTCCGAGGCGCGGCGGCAGGTGGCGGAGATCCTGGTGTCGGAGCACGCCGAGCAGGTGCTCGTCTCGCCCGATGCGGCCGACGCGCCGTGGTACTGCGGCGGGGCGGATGCGCCCGCCGACATGCTGTTCGTCACCCGCTCGCCGATCCGCAACGACCTGCGAGACGACGTGCTGAAGGCCGATGTGGGCGTGACGATGCCGGCCTGGGCGCTGGCCGACACCGGCACGCTGGTGCTGGCGGCCGCGGCCGGCGATCATCGCCTCGACTCGCTGCTGCCGCCGGTGCACGTGGCGCTGCTGCCGGCCAGCCGCCTCGTGCCCGATCTCTTCGTGCTCTTCGACCGGCTGTCGGCCGAGAACCGGTTCTCGCGCCACAGCGCCATCACCTTCGTCCGCGGCCCCAGCCGCACGGCCGACATCGAGCTCACGCTCACGATTGGCGTGCACGGACCGAGGGCGTTATACGTGGTGGTGCTGGACGACCTGAAGAGTTGAGGAATTGAGAATGCAGAATTGAGAACGTAGAACGACGGAAGTCTCAGGACCGCGTCAGTTGCCTGACTCCTACGCCGTCTCGTCCTCGGCGACGACCGGCGCGCGGCAGCAGCCGGAACAGCGCCCACAGCCCCCAGACCACCGCTCCCATCGCCACGAGCAGCATCAGCCAGCCCATCGCACTCGCCAGGAATGCGTCGGTCAGCGCCGGCCACTGGAAGTGGTAGGCCTGCAGCACGGCGCCCCGGTCGAGCATCCAGTGCCAGCCGGTGTGCGCGACGAACGCCGAGAGGATGATCGTCCCCATCCGCTCCTGGACGACGTACCGGAAGAGCAGATCCAGGACCGGAATGAACAGCACCAGCACGAGGAGCTGGCCCAGCTCGACGCCCGTGTTGAAGGCCAGGAGCGAGGTCAGCAGGTGCGTGCCGGCGAACTGCAACGTCTGCCGCAGCGCGAACGAGAACCCGAACCCGTGCACCAGGCCGAAGCCGAAGGCGATCAGCCAGCGCCGGTGCAGCTTCGCTCCGACGATGTTCTCGATCGCCATGTAGACGATCGAGAGCGCGATCAGCATCTCGATGAGCGGCGGGAACCAGAGCGCGTCGGGCGCCAGGCCGTACGCCGACGCGGCCAGGGTCATCGAGTGGGCGACGGTGAACGCCGTGACGATCGGCACGAGCGCCCGGAGCTTCCGGAACGGGATGACGAGGCAGAAGAGGAACAGCAGGTGGTCCGGGCCGCTCAGGATGTGCTCGAAGCCGAGGCCGACGAACTGCTTTGCCGCCTCGTACCAGCGGGGATCGAGCCGCACCAGGCCCGGATCGCCCGAGTACTCGAAGGCGCGGACGCCGCGGCCGGGCGGCACGAAGCGGAGGGCGGTGACCACGTGCTCGGCGAGGCGCGAGAAATCCGGATGGATGGAGAAGTCGGCGCGGTCGGAGCTTGATCGGATACTCGAGCAGCACGTCGAGCAGCGTCTGGCTCCAGTAGAGCGCGGTCGTCGTCCGGCAGCGTCGGGCCGGTGACGTGGGCGAGCGCGGCGTCCCAGGCGCTGAACGAGCGGTCGGACGGCAGGGACAGGCGGACGGCGGCAATCCGGCCGGGCGGCAGCGGCACGCCGTTCTCGTAGATCGTGACCGACTCCGCGATCCAGACCTGCGCGGCATCGCGGAGGCTCGGCGTCACGCGCGCCAGATCGACGGCGCCGTCGGCGCGGACCGGCACGTCCATGTCGCGCATCGCCTCGAGCGGCACGCGCACCAGCAGGCGCAGGGTGTGCCCCTCCGGCTTCACCCAGGCCTGGACGGCCACGTCGACGGGAATGTTGTGCGCGCCAGCGGGAGCAGAAACGGCGAAAACCGCCGCCAGCGCGAGCACCGCACCGGCCAGGCGGCGTCGTGTCGTCCTCATGGCCGCTGCTTGCCTCGTCGGCACCTCAGCAGTATACTCCCGGCCATCAACCACGTGTCAGGTACAGACTGCCGAGCGACGCGACTCCGCAGCCAGGCCCCCGCAGCCTGGAGCCCCGAACCCACGGTCGGCGACTGAGGTCCCTATGCGAATCCGAAAGCTGCTGGTCGGCGTGGTCCTCCTGGTCCTTTTCGTCGTGTTTGGTGCCGCGCGCACCCTGCTGGAACGGCGGGCCGAGGCGCAGGCGAAGCAGGCCGAGATGGCGCCGACCTTCGAGGTCGATCCGCTGTGGCCGAAGCCGCTGCCGCACCACTGGCTGCTCGGCTCGACGATCGGCGTGTCGGTCGACCCGCAGGATCACATCTGGATCATCCACCGGGGCGGGATGACCCTGAACAAGCGGACCGAGATGGGCGCGGCCACCGATCCGAAGACGGCGCAGGAGTGCTGCATTCCGGCTCCGCCGATCCTCGAGTTCGATCAGGCCGGCAACCTGTTGAACGCCTGGGGCGGCCCGGGCAAGGGCTACCAGTGGCCCGACTCGAACCACGGCATCACCGTCGACTACAAGGGGAACGTCTGGATCGGCGGCAACGGCCGCAACGATTCGCAGATCCTGAAGTTCACCCAGGACGGCAAGTTCCTGATGCAGTTCGGCCAGTCCGCGGCGCGGCGCACGGTGGGGGAGAACGGCAAGCCGGCCTGGCAGGCCGACAGCAACGACATGAAGAACTTCGGCCGCGTCGCCAAGATCTTCGTCGACCCGGCGGCCAACGAGGCCTACATCGCCGACGGCTATCTGAACCATCGCGTCGCCGTCATCGACGCCGACACGGGCCAGTTCAAGCGCTACTGGGGCGCCTACGGCAACAAGCCCACCGACGAGCGGCTCGGACCGTACAATCCCGACGCGCCGCCGGCGCAGCAGTTCCGGAACCCCGTGCACTGCGCCCAGCTCTCCCACGACGGCTTCGTCTACGTCTGCGACCGGCCCAACGACCGGATCCAGGTGTTCCGGAAGGACGGGACCTTCGTGAAGGAGAAGCGGATCGCGCCGAAGACGCTCGGCGACGGGTCGGTCTGGGACATCGCCTTCTCGCAGGATCCCGCGCAGAAGTTCATCTATCTGGCCGACGGGAAGAACGAGAAGGTCTACATCCTCGATCGCGAGTCGCTGGAGATCCTCACCAGCTTCGGCGACGGCGGCCGGCAGCCGGGCGAGTTCTTCGCCGTCCACAGCATCGCGACCGACTCGAAGGGCAACATCTACACGACCGAGACCTACGAGGGGAAGCGCGTCCAGAAGTTCGTCTACAAGGGGCTCGCCCCGGTGACCACCCTCGACCAGGGCCCGCCCTGGCCGAAGACCGGCTCCCCCCGCTGAACGACCTCCCTCCGGGCCGCCCCCATTGCCGGGGCGGCTCGATCCTTACCTCCCGAATCTCAGCCGCACTCCGGCATCGATCAGCCGCGGCGATCCGATCGTCGTCGGCAGGGTGCCGACGAAGTACTGGTGGTCGAACAGGTTCTGCGACGCCGGCGAAGATGCCGAACCCGCGCCGGATCTCGCGTGACGCCGTGAGATTGACGACGGCATAGGCCGGCAGGCCCGGCTGGCTCTGGCCCGGCACCGTGACCACGTTCTGGTCGTCATCGAACTGCCGGCCGACGACCTGCAGCTCGAAGCCGAGCGTCGCGATCCGAGGATTGGTGTAGATCGCCCGGGCGGACGCCCGGTTCGTCGGCACCTGCGCCAGGTACTTTCCGACGAGCGAGGGATCGGGCGCGAATTCCGTCACCCGGGCGTGCTCGAACAGGTAGCCGGCCGACAGCGTCAAGGACGCGCCGATCCGGTACTCCACGTCGCTCTGAATGCCCCACACGCGCGTCCGGCCGACGTTCTGGCGCTGGCGCGTGACGAGCGCCGGCGTCGTCGAGATCGTGATGTTCGCCACCGCGTCGTGGATGCGGTCGTCGAACCAGGTCGTCCGCCACGTCAATCCGTCGATCGGCTCGACGTTCAGGCCGATCTCGCCGCCGACGAGCCGCTCGGGACCGAGCGTGTTGTTGGGCAGCGTCACCACCGTGCCGACGCGGAACTGCCGGTACAGCTCGTTGAGCGTCGGCGCGCGGAACCCCCATCCGAGATCGCCCCACACGCTCACCCGGTCGGCCAGCCGGTACAGCGCGGCGATGCGCGGGCTCGCCACCGTGTCGTGCCCTTCCGGCAGCACCGGCTCGTTCCCCGATCCGGGCCGGCCGGTGGCGACCAGCGTCTCCAGGTTGTGCGCGTCGTAGTTCCGCCAGTGATCGAGCCGGGCGCTGGCGGTCACGGTCAGCCGGGAGACCGGCGTCATGACGTCCTCGATGAAGGCGCCGGCGCTCTGCTGGGTGCCGCCGGACACCCGCTGCAGGATGGCGCGCGTGCCGGTCGCGCTGTCGAGCACGGTCTCCTGGCTGTCGCCCTGCACCCAGCGCCAGTCGCCGCCGAGCGTCACGACCTGCGTGACGCCGAGCGTCTTCGACCACTGCACCGATCCGCCGGCGGAGGTCGTCGGCACGTGCTGGTCGAGGGACATGCGGCCGATGCTGCGGGGAGGCGTCGACGGCGGCACGGCGAGGAAGGTGCTGTGAAAGCGCTCGAATTCCCCGAACGCCGTCGCCTGCAGCTCGCTCTGGTCCGCCAGCTGCGCCCGCAGGCCGCCGCTCGACCGACTTCGAGCGCGTGTCGTTCGCCTCTTCGGCGCCGTTGATGGTGCTGGCCTTGCCATTCCGGCGGTTCTCGCCGAAGTAGCCGGCCCGGCCGAACAGCTGCACGTTGTCGGTCGGCTTGAAATCGAGCTTCACGTTCGCCTGACCGAAGGCGACCGCCGCGTTGTTGTCCACGGGGCCGCGCTCGTCCGGCGCGACGACGGGAAATCCGCTGGTCCGGTAGAGCCGGCCGCTGGCGAGCACCCCGAGCCGGCCCCAGACGTTGCTGCCCAGCAGAATCCAGCTCGGGGCTGCGGCGGCTGCCGTACTGGGAGGTCAGCTCGAAGGTATGCGGTGCCGGCGGCCGCGTCACGAGATTGATGACGCCGCCCATGCCGTAGTTGCCGTACAGGCTCGAGCTGGGGCTGTCGACCACTTCGACCTGCTGCAGGCTGTCCATCGGCACCTTCGTCCAGTACACCCAGCCGCCGAACGGGTCGTTGAACGGGACGCCGTCCAGCAGCACGAGCGTACGGCTCACGCCGCTCGGGCCGATGCCGCGCAGCGAGACGCCCTGCGCGGTCGGATGGGAGACGAGACTGCTCGAGCGGCGGAACAGGCTGAACTCCGGCAGCTGTCGCAGCAGATCGTCGGCCACCACCGCGGGGGAGGCCTCGATGTCGCGCCGCGTGATGACGCTCACGCTGGCCGGCACGTTGCCCAGGCGCGTGTCGGTGCGTGTCGGCGTCACGGTCACCGTCTCGAGTGGCCCGGCCGGCGCCAGCACGACCTCGGCGGGCTCCCCGGACACGATCGGGACCCGCCGCTCGGCGAAGCCCGGCGCGGAGACGACGAGCTGCTGCGGATCGGCCGGCGGATGGGCGAAGTGGAAGCGGCCGTCGGCCGCCGTGCGCGTCTGCTGCTCGTGGCCGCCCGCGGCCTCGAGGCGCACCGAGGCGCCCGCGATCACGCCGCCGCTCGCATCGCGGACGGTTCCGGCGACTGGCGGGGGGGCGCCTGCCGGGGGTTGAAGCACGAGCAGCGCGCACAACAGGGCGGAGATCATCGACGTACCTCAGCCTGGGAACGGAGGCGGCGCGGGGGCCGAGGCGCCGGGCCCGGGTCGCCCACGCATCACGGCGCCGCGCGGGCCATTCTCGAGGTTCGGCAGCGCCACCGTGCCGCCTGCACCGAGCGGGAGTACACGAAACAGGTGCGTACCGACGCAGACGATACCACAAGTGTTCTCGTCGAGATCGGCGCGCCGCGCGACGTGCGCGCGCGATGGCGGTCGGCTCTGGGGTGGTGGTCTGCCGGCGTTGCTCGAGGCAGGGCCGAGCGCCTGCAGGGACTGGACGGATAACGGCGCCGTCCCGCTCCATCATCTGTTCATATGTTCATCGCTGGATGCCTCAGATCGTGTCGCGGTCACCGAGGCGTTTGGTGACCCGTGATGTCGTCACGATTCTTCCCGAAGCCGCTCTGCCGACCCGGCGCGTCTGTGCACGATCCAATGAAAAAGTGGGCTCGCCGGGAGGCGTTCTCTGCTAAGGTGTGCCGTATTCGTATCAGCTCGGGGTGGCCGCGGGGCACGCGAATGGCCTCCGGGCCCGGCCTGAATGAGCAGGAGGCGGCGACTCATCGCCGATCGCGCCGGCAAGGACAATCAGGGGTCGCTGGCGAAGCTGCGGGCCGCGAAACAGGTGCTGCGGGACGCTCACGTCTATATCCTACGGCCCGATGATTCGGCGATCTGGAGTTGGCGCATCGAGAGGAGAATTCGGGATGAGGCCTAGCAGGATCAAGCTCGTTCTGGGAGTGGGCGTTGCTGCCGCCCTGTTGCTCGCGTCCGTGGCGTTCCCGCAGTCCGGCAAGGGCCGGGACGTGAACTGGACCTATTACACGCCGATCTTACCGGGAGCCGGTACCGGCCGCTGGACCAGATCAACGCCTCCAATTTCAGCGACATGGAAGTGGCCTGGCGTTTCAAGACGGACAATCTGGGAAATCATCCCGAATACAAGCTGGAAGGGACGCCGGTCGAAGTGAACGGCGTGGTCTACACCACGGGCGGCAACCGCCGCGACGTGGTTGCGCTCGACGCCACCACGGGCGAGTTGCTGTGGGTGCACGGCGAGCACGAAGGGGCGCGCGGCGGTGGCCGCGCCGCGGCAGCTCTCGGGCCGCGGTCTGGCCTACTGGCCGGGCGGGAACGGCGTCGGCGCGCGCGTCATCTACGTCACGCCGGGCTACTTCCTGATGGCGCTCGACGCCAGGACCGGGCAGCGCGTCAAGTCGTTCGGCGTCGACGGCCGGGTCGACATGAAGGAGAGCTACAGTCAGGGGATCGAGCCCGATCTGACGACCGGCGAGATCGGCCTGCACTCCGCCCCCACCGTGGCCGGCGACGAGGTGCTGGTCGGGTCGGCGTTCCGGGAAGGGTTCACGCCGACGAGCTACAAGAACAACAAGGGGCTGGTGCAGGCCTTCGACGTCCGCACCGGCCGCAAGATCTGGGAATGGGACACCATCCCGAAGAAGGGCGAGAAGGGCTACGACACCTGGCTGAACGGCTCGGCCGATGCCTCCGGCAACACCGGCGTCTGGACCGGGATCACGGCCGACCCCGTCGCGGGCCTCGCCTATCTGGCCGTGGAAGCGCCGACCAGCGACTTCTACGGCGGCAAACGGCCGGGCGACAACCTGTATTCGGACAGCCTCGTCGCGGTCGATCTGAAGACCGGCAAGATGAAGTGGTACTACCAGCTCGTGCACCACGACATCTGGGACTACGACATGTCCTCGCCGCCGATGCTGATGGACATCGTCGTCAACGGCAAGCCGATCAAGGCGGTGGCCGAGCCGACCAAGATGGGCATGCTGTACGTGTTCGATCGCATGACCGGCAAGCCGGTCTGGCCGATTCCGGAGAAGCCGGTGCCGCAGGGCAACGTGCCGGGCGAATGGTATTCGCCGACCCAGCCGATTCCCAGCAAGCCGCCGGCCTACGCGCGCAACGGCTTCACGAAGGACGACCTGATCGACTTCACGCCGGCGCTGCACGAGAAGGCGCTCGAAATGGTCAAGGATTACCAGCTCGGGCCGGTCTATACGCCGCCGGTGCTGAGCAGGATCCCGCCGGCGGGGCCGCGCGCGACGCTGTCGATCGGGCCGGCCGGGGGCGGCACCAACTGGCCGGGCGGGTCGTTCAATCCCGAGAATCACACGGGGTACACTCTATTCCTGCAACGGCTGTCTGGGGGCCTACGCCGTGACGCCGCCGCCGGCGGGCTTCAGCGATCTGCCGTACGTCGAAGGCCAGGCCGATCAGCAGATCCGGATGATCAACGCCGCCGGCGCCGGGCAGGGCGCCGACGCCGAGGCGGCCAAGCCGAAGGCCGCCCCCGCGCGGGGCGGTGGCGGCTACCATCCGCTGACGGTGGACGGCCTGCCGCTCGACAAGCCGCCCTACAGCACGATCAGCGCGATCGATCTCGATACCGGGAAGATCGTCTGGCAGATCGCCCATGGGGACACGCCCGACTCCATCCGCAACAATCCGGCGCTGAAGGGCGTCAACGTCCCGCGCACCGGACAGCGCAGCTTCAATATCGGCACGCTGGTCACCAAGAACCTGGTGATCGCGGGCGACGCGGAGGTCACGACGACGCCCGACCATCCGCGCGGCGCGATGCTGCGGGCGTACGACCAGAAGACCGGCAAGGAAGTCGGCAACGTGCTGATGCCGGCTCCGCAATCTGGTTCCCCGATGACCTACATGGTCAACGGCAAGCAGTACATCATCGTCGCGGTGGGCGGCGGCAACTACTCGGGCGAGTACATCTGCTACACGCTGCCGGAACAGCGCTAGCGGTTCTGGGGAGACGACGGGCCGCCGGGCGGCGGCCCGTTCGGAGAGGGGCCCCGCTGGTGGCCCGTCAGCCGCGTCGAGCGGCGCAATCAATCGGTTCTTCAGAGTTCAGCGTCAGTGGACTCCGACGCGCGCGCCGGCCGGCTGCGCCGGACGGGGACGGACACGGTGTCGGCTCGCCGGCCTGAGACGAAGCGAGCTGCCGTTCTGTCGGGGGATTGTGACGACCAACCCCTCTGGGTGGGGATTGAACATGCGTATGAGAGCAGCGGCGTTCGCGGCAGCGTTCATTCTGCCGACGCTCATCTGCACACCGCCTGCGGTTGCACAGACGTCGACTTCTGTGTGGGACGGCATCTACACCGCCGCGCAGGCCGCGAAGGGTGCGGATGAATTCGGGCAGTCCTGTGCCTCCTGCCACGGTGCGGGTCTGGAGGGCACGGGCGAGGCTCCTGGTCTGACGGGGGGAAGTTCCTGTCCGACTACGACGGGTTGACGATGGGCGATCTCGTTCGATCGGACCCGGAAGAGCATGCCCCAGGACGCGCCGGACAGCCTCAGCCGGGAAACGTATGCGAACATCCTGGCCTACGTCCTGAAGATGAACGGCTTTCCGACCGGGTCGAAGCCGCTCGATCACCGCACCCCGTATCTGAGGGCGATTGCGTTCGTGGCGACCAATCCCCATCCGGGCGCGCCGGCGTCCGCCGCCGCAGCGCCCGCGGCGCCGCCGAGCACGCCCCCGGCCGCCGGCCAGGGCCGGCCGCCGGCGCGGCGCGGCGGGTTCGTGTCGACGCCGCCGGCCGATTCGGCGGCGCTGGCTGCCGCGGACAAGGCATCGGGTGTCCTGTCGCCCACCGCGGCCGATCCGCGCAACGCACCGGACAGCCAGCCCGATCCGTATCGGGCCGTTTCCGACTTCCTGAAGCTGCCGGCGGGCCGTGTCATGGGGTCGACGAGCGCGGCCGGGGTGGACAGCAAGGGCCACATCTGGGTCGTCGATCGCTGCGGCGCCAACAACTGCGCGGACAGCACCCTCGATCCGATCATGGAATTCGACGCGAACGGCGCGTTCATCAAGGCGTTCGGCGGCGGCATGCTCAATTTCCCGCACGGCTTCTTCATCGACAAGGACGACCACATCTGGATTACGGATGTCCGCGCGGCCAACGGCAAGGGGGCCGACGTCCTCGAGTTCGACGAGAGTGGCAAGCTGCTGCGGACGCTCGGCAAGCCGGGCGTGCCGGGCGACGGACCGGATGCGTTCAGCGAGCCGACGTCGGTGTTCGTGGCGCCCAACGGCGACATCTTCGTCGCGGACGGTCACGAGGCCGGCCCGGGCCACGCCGCGCGCGTGGTCAAGCTCGATTCGAACGGGAAGTTCCTGATGCAGTGGGGCGGGGCGCACGGCGTGGCGGCCGGTCATTTCGATGCGCCCCATTGCCTGGCCATGGACAGCGAGGGCCGGGCGTACGTCGGCGACCGCTGGAACAACCGCATCCAGGTGTTCGATCAGAAGGGCAAGCTGCTCGAGATCTATACGCAATTCGGGCGGCCGAGCGGCATCTACATCGACAAGCACGACATCATGTACGTGACCGATTCCGAGTCGCGCGCGCCGGTCGGCTACGGCTACCACCCGGGATGGAAGCGAGGCGTCCGGGTGGGAAGCGTCAAGGACGGCATCGTCACGGCCTTCATTCCCGATCCGACCCCGGACCAGGACAAGTACGCGACCAGCGGCGGGGAAGGCATCTGGGTGGATTCGAGCGGCGCGATCTACAGCGCCCAGGTCAAGCAGAAGACCGTCGTGAAATACGTCAAGCCGTGAAGACGCCGGCGTCCCTGCGGGCGCCGTGCATGTTGTTCGTGGGCCTGCACTATTCGCGTCGAATTGTCTCGTCCCTCTGGTGCCTGCTGGCGCACGGCGCCAATCCGAACGCGCGGCTGGAGAAGAAGGTCTGGTGGACCAACTACAACCTCGACCAGTCGGGGATCGATGAGGGCGGCGCCACGCCGTTCTGGCGTGCCGCGTACTCCGACGACGTCGAGGCGATGAAGCTGCTCGTCGCGCACGGGGCCGATCCGAACATTCCCACCTACAAGCCGGCCGGACGGCCGCGCGGCGTCGACAGGGACGCCAGCCAGGAACCGAAGAAGGACCCCTCCGGGCTGCGGCCGGTGGCGGCCGGCGGGCCCGACATTCCGCCGATTGTGGCGGCCGCGGGCGCCGGCTACGGCCACAGCTTCACCGCCAACCATCATCGCTACGCGCCGACGGGAATGCTGGCGGCCGTCAAGTACCTCGTCGAGGTCCTGCACGCGGACGTGAACGCCCGTGATGCGGAGGGGAACACGGCGCTTCACCAGGCGGCCGCCCGCGGCGACAACGAGATGGTGCTGTATCTGGTGTCGAAGGGGGCCGACGTGCGGGCCGTCAACCGGACCGGGCAGACGGTCGCCGACCTGGCCAACGGACCGTACCAGCGGATTCCGCCCTACCCGGAGACGATGGCGCTGCTGAAGAAGCTCGGCGCCAGGGTCGTGCACAAGTGCGTCTCGTGCTGACGAGGCGTCACTCCCCCTTCCACCACTTCGACAGCCTCGCGCCGGGCGGCGGGGGGCAGGCCTCGTAGTGTGAGGTGTCGTTGAAGAGCATCAGGCGGGCGCGGACGGGGTCCTTGAAGTCGACCACGTTCAGGGCGGCCGGCGACTGGTCGAGCCGGTCGCGGTAGCCGCGCTGGTCGAAGCCCAGCAGCGTGCTGATGAGCAGCCGCAGCGTCGCCTTGTGCGACACGATCAGGATGGCGCGCTCGCGGTGCTCCATCACGATGCGCCGGACGACCGGCAGCACGCGCGCGACGACACTCGCGCCCGATTCGCCGCCGGCCGGCGCGAAGGTGAAGGGATCCTCCTCCCACGACGCGTATTCTTCGCGGTATTTCGCCTCGACTTCCTCGCGGCGCATCCCCTCCCAGTGACCGTGGTCGACCTCGCGCAGGCCCTCGTCCTGGATCGGCGTGAGGCCGTGCGGGCCGGCGACGATCGCCGCCGTGTCGCGCGTCCGCTGCATCGGGCTGCAGTAGGCGGCCGCGAGCTTCGTGTGGGCGAGCCGGCGGGAGAGCGCCTGCGCCTGGCTCCGTCCTTCCTCCGAGAGGGCGACGTCGGTCGCCCCGGCGAAGCGGTCCTCGCCGCTCGCCGTCGTCGCGCCGTGTCGCACGAGATAGAGTCGTGTTGCCATAGGGTGTACCTCGCTGGCGTCAGAAGAGGCCGAACAGTTTCAGGGCCATGATGACGATGGCCGCCACCATCAGGTAGCGGATCAGCCGGTCGCCGCGCCGCACCGCCAGGCGGGCGGCCCACCAGCCGCCGAACGCGTTGCCGGCGCCGAGCGCGAGGCCGACGAGCCAGTCCACCTGGCCGGAGAAGGCGAAGACCGCCAGCGCCGGCAGCATGTAGATCAGCACGATGAAGACCTTGTGCATGTTCACGCGCACGAGGTCGGCTCCCTCGAGGTGGAACAGCGCGGCCATCAGCATGAAACCGATCCCCACCTGGATGAAGCCGCCGTAGAAGCCGAGCGCGAACATCGCCGGGTAGATCAGCTTCGAGCGCCGCCCGCTCTCGCCCGGCGCCCGCTTGCCGGCCGGCGTGGCGAACATCGACAGCACGACGCCGATCATCACGACGCCGAGGATCCGCTGGAACAGCGCGTCGGTGACGTGCAGCGCGACCGCGGCGCCGGCGATGGCCCCCGGCAGCGTCCAGGCGGCGAGCGCGAGGCTGCGCTTGACGTCGGCATGTCCCTCGCGGCGGAACGACAGCACGGCCGAGGTGTTCTGCAGCACGAGGGCGACGCGGTTCGTCCCGTTCGCCAGCGTCGGGTCGAGGCCGAGGAAGATCAGCGCCGGCAGGACGATGGCCGAGCCGCCGCCAGCGAAGACGTTCAGGAGGCCGGCGGCGCAGCCGAGACCGAAGAGCAGCGCGAGGTGGAGGGGAGCGGTCATCGATGGGAGTGTGGTCGTCGAGTCTGAGTCTCGAGTTCTAAGAACCATGACGGCACGAGGACACGAAGGGTTCCGCGCGAGACCCTGTAAGTCTTGCTTTGTGTCATTCGCAGTTCTGCGTTCGGGTGCTCGCCCCCGCCTCTAGCCTACCATCCGGGGCCCGGGTTGCCCGGGCCGGGCATGGTGCGATAATCGCGGAAGACCCACACGAAGACAGAGACCCTCGCGGCACGGCTCAGCTGGCCGCGCGCTGACGGAGGACCCATGGCAGCCCGAACGAGCTCCGCCCTGCACATCCCGCGGTCGCGCATCCTGGCGATTGACGTCGGCGGCACCGGCCTGAAGGCCGCCGTGCTCGACGGCCAGGGCCGGATGCGGTCCGAGCGTGCCCGCATCAAGACGCCGCATCCCTGCCCGCCGGCCCGGCTCGTGGAGCTGCTGGTCGAGCTGGTCCACGCGCTCCCCGAGTACGAGTGCGTCTCGGTCGGCTTCCCGGGCGTCGTCCGCAAGGGACGGGTGCTGACGGCGCCGAACCTGGCGCCCGAAGGGGTGTACCACGACTTCGATCTGGCCGGCGAGCTGAGCCGCGCGCTCGACCACCCGGTGCGCGTCGGCAACGACGCCGACGTGCAGGGACTGGGGGCGATCCGCGGCCGGGGCGTCGAGCTGGTCGTCACCTTCGGCACCGGCATGGGCACCGGCCTGTTCCAGGACGGGATGCTCGCGCCGCACCTCGAGATCTCGCACCATCCGTTCCGGCACGGCGAGACCTACGAGGAGCAGCTCGGGAAGAAGGCGCTGAAGAAGGTCGGCCGGAAGAAGTGGAACCGGCGGGTGGCGATCGCGCTCGAGACGCTGCGGGCGCTGGTGAACTTCGATCACCTCTACATCGGCGGCGGCAACGCGAAGAAGCTCACGCTGAAGCTGCCGCCCGACACGACGATCGTGCCGAACACCGACGGCCTCGTCGGCGGCGTGCGGCTCTGGAATCCGCTGCAGTCCTGATGGGCCGCAGCGGCGCGGATGAGGAGCGCGCATGACGGCACGAGAGTCGCTCGACGAGCGGGCGCGGCGGTCGGCCGGACTGGCGCAGCTGTGCGAGCTCGCGCGCGGGCGGACGTTCGACGACTTCCTGTTCGCGCCGCAGTTCAGCGTGATCGCGAGCCGCGATCCGGCGACGCTCGATCTGAGCAGCCGCCTGTCGACCCACCTCACGCTGAAGCGGCCGATCGTGTCGGCGAACATGGACACGGTGACGCGGGCGCCGATGGCGGTGGTGCAGGCCGAGGAAGGGGGCATCGGCATCATCGACCGCGGCTTCAAGCCGGGCGACATCGCGCCGCAGGTGCGCGAGGTCGCGATCGTGAAGCGGACGCAGCACGGCGTCATCCCCGATCCCGTACACCGTGCCCGTGTCGGCCGGCCTGGCCGAGGCGCTGGGCGTGATGCGGCAGCGGGGCGTCGGCACGCTGGTCGTGATCGAGGGCGACCGGCGCGTGGCGGGGCTGCTGACCGAGCGCGACGTCCGGTTCGCCGGCGACGGGGCTGGGCTGAGCGTCCGCGACCGGATGACGCCGCGCGATCGCCTCGTGACGCACGTCGGGCCGATCGACGTCGACCGGGCCGAGCGCATCATGGTGGAGCGGAAGATCAAGAAGCTGCCGCTCGTCGACGAGCGGGGCACGCTCCTCGGCCTCATCACCGCGAAGGACATCCTGAAGCACCGGCGGCTGCCGTTCGCGACGCGCGACGCGCAGGGACGGCTGCGCGTCGGTGCGGCCATCGGCGCGACCGGCGATTACCTGGAGCGGGCGGCCGAGCTCGTGCGGGTGGGCGTCGACGTCATCGTCATCGACATCGCGCACGGCCATTCGGTGGTGATGCAGACGGCGCTGGAGCAGTTCCGGAAGCGCTTCGGCGACGTCGAGCTGCTGGCCGGCAACGTGGCCACTGCCGAGGGGGCGCGCTTCCTCGTCGAGCGGGGCGTCAACGGCGTGAAGGTGGGCATCGGGCCGGGCGGCGGCTGCACGACGCGGCTGAACACGAGCTTCGGCGTGCCGCAGCTGCAGGCGCTGGCCGACTGCCGCGCGGCGCTCGGCCCGGCGGCGACGCCAGCGACGTGCCGATCATCGCCGACGGCGGCGTGCGGCGCGACGGCAGCCTGGTGGCCGCGCTGCTGTTCGGCGGCGACACGCTGATGCTCGGCAGCGCCTTCGCCGGCACCGAGGAGACGCCCGGCGAGATCGTGCAGAAGCCGGTCGTGCTGCCCGAGTCGCAGAAGGTGGTGAAGATTCCGTTCAAGGTGCTGCGGGGCATGGCCTCCATCGAGGCGATCAAGGACCGGCTCGACGTGGAGGAGGCCGACGTGGTCGACCTGCAGGCCATCGGCGCCGAGGGGATCGAAGTGAGCGTGCCGGCGCGCGGATCGGTGCGGCCGATCGTCCGCGACATGATCAAGCACCTGTGCTCGGCGATCAGCTACGGCGGCGCCGGCAGCCTCGACGAGCTGCGCCGCCTGTTCCAGGCCGATCCGTCACGCTACCTGATCGCGCAGTCGGAAGCGGCGAGGAGGGAGTCGTACGAGAGATAGACGAATGGAGAATTGAAGAATTAGAACGTAGAATTTAGAAGTGAAGAAGGCAGGCGGAAGTGCCGTCTCCACCATTCTTCAATTCTTCATTCCCATTCTTCAATTCATCATCGTTCCTACTTCAGCTCTCCCAGCTTCTTCATCAGATCGATCGCCTTCTGCACGTCCCGGTGGAAGACGAAGAGGGTGTCGGGGCCGCCCTTCTGTTCGGTGAAGTTGTACGTCCGCCCGCCCTGCACCTTGATCTCCAGGTTGTTCTTCAGGTAATCGACCTCGAACGTCTCGAGGCGGCTGAACGGCACCGCGAAGGCGTCGTTCTTGTCCGTCGTGTCGTAGCGGATCCCCTCGGGCGTCGCGATGAGCATCCCCTGGCACGACCCGAACCGGTGCTTGTGGACGACGGCGATCTTCTCGTCGAGCTTGACCTGCTTGAACTTGACGGTGACCTGCTGCGGCCCCGGCTTCACGTCGATCGTCGACGACCAGGGATCGTACCCGCCGACCGAGACGTTCAGCGTGTGGCTGCCCGGCTCGACGTCCGGCTGCGTAATCGGTGTCTTGCCGAGGTAGCGGCGATCGATGAAGACCGAGGCGCCCGGCACGTCGCTGTCGATGGTCAGCGTGCCGGTGGTCGGCGCCGGCGCGGGGGCCGGCTTCGGGGCCGGCGCCTCGTGCCGCGGGGCGCGCGGCCTGGGCCGTTCGACCGGGTTCGGCTGCGCCGGGGCGGCCGGCTGGACGGGCGCGGGCGCGGGCTGCGCCGGGGCGACCGGCGTGGGGCGCGTGCGGGTCGTGATCGGCGGCTTGTTGAAGGCGAAGTACCTCGTAGCCCAGGACGCCCAGCGCGATCACCAGGAGCGCGAGGACGATCAGGATCCAGAGACTCAGGGCGGAACGCTTCGGCGGCTCCGGCTCGTCGAGCAGTGGCATCACTCCATGCTAACAGAGCTGGCGCGGCCCGCTACCTCGTCTGCGGGCCGGTGCCGGTTTCGACGGGGCGCGCCGGGTTGCTCGACCATTCGCTCCACGAGCCGGCATAGAGCCGCGCGCCGGGGAACCCGGCCCGTTCGAGCGCGAGCAGGTTGTGGCAGGCGGAGACGCCCGACCCGCAGTAGAGGACGACGTGCGCGGGGTCGTGCGACCCGAGCACGTCGGCGAACAGCGCGCGCAGCTCGTCGGTGCCGCGAAAGCGCCCCTCGGGTGTCACGTTGTCGCCGTAGTAATGGTTGATGGCGCCGGGGATGTGGCCGGCCGCCGCATCAATCGGTTCGACGAGTCCCTGGTAGCGTTCTGGCGATCGGGAGTCGACGAGCAGGTGCTCGTGCGAGCCCACCAGCTCCCCGACTTCGTCGGCGGTGAGCCAGAGGTCTCGCGCCAGCGTGCCTTCGAACGAACCCGGCTCGCGTGTCTCGACGCCCGGGCGCGTCGGCCGCTGTTCGCCGGTCCACGCCGCGAACCCGCCGTCGAGCACGGCCGCGGCCTCGTGCCCCGACGCCCGCAGCAGCCACCAGAGGCGGGCGGCGAACATGCTGTTGCCCCCGTCGTAGGCGACGACCTGCGTGTCCGGCCCGATGTTCCAGCGGGCGAGTGTCGCCTTCAGCTGAGCGGGCAGCGGCAGCGGGTGGCGGCCGTTGCTGCCGGTCTTCTCGCTCGACAGGTCGCGGTCGAGATCGGCGTAGACCGCCCCGGGAATGTGTCCCGCCTGATACAACTGCTCGCCCGCCTCGGGATTCGCGAGGTCGAAGCGGCAGTCGACGATCAGCCAGCGCGGATCGTTCAGGTGTTCGGCCAGGGTGGCGGTGGAGACGAGGGTCGTGAAACGTTGTGCATCGGTCACGGCGTCACCTTAGCGTTGAGGGTTCCGGAGGGTCAAGACACGTCGGGCTCCGCCCCACATCCTCGCTCGCAGCGAGGATCTTCCGCGCATCCGGTCCCCGGGCCACATGACGGCGCGCAGAGCGCGCCCGCGAGCGGAACGGAGCGAGCAGCGCGAGGCGAGCGAGTGCAGCGAGCCGGGGTGTGGGGCGGAGCCCCACGTAAATTACGCGTATGTATGCGATGGCGTCGATCTCGACGCGCATCCCCTCGCCGGGCAGACCGGCCGCCTGAATCGTCGTGCGCGCCGGGCGATGGTCGCCGAACATCCGCCCGTAGACGGCGTTCATCTTCGGGAACTCCTGCATGTCGACGAGGAATACGCCGCAGCGCAGCACGTGCTGGAGGCTCGACCCGGCGGCCTCGAGGATCGCCTGCACGTTCTTCAGGCACTGCTCGGTCTGGGCCTCGACGTCGGTGCCGGCCAGCTTGCCGGTCTTCGGATCGTGGGCGCCCTGTCCCGAGACGAAGACGAGCCGATCGAGCGTCACGCCGGGCGAATAGGGCCCGGCGGGCGCGGGCAGGGTGGGGGCGATCACGGGGCGGGCCTGCGGCGCGTTCTTCGAATCGCTCATGCGGAACTCTCCTCGTAGGGATGATGGTCGCGGGCGCGGCGTCATTTCCGTGACGCAGGCAACGGCCCGGCATTATACCCGGCGCGGCCGTTTCGGACCGTGATCGCGCAGTTTGCTTGACCGGAAGGGCCGGCTTCAGCCAACGTAAGGGGATGGCCCGAGGCCGCCGGGGCGCTCAGAGCGTGCCGGCGAGCAACGTCTGCGGCCTCGCCTTCGTATTTAGTCAGCAGAGGCGGGAACCCGTCGGCGTCGGCGGGCGTCTTTGCTAGGTGGCACGCTCGTACCCATCCATCTGTCCTGCACGATGACAGCCGAGGCCGGCGATCCGGCCTCACCGGTCGAGCTCGAACCAGTCCTTCTGGAGAATTGCTCTTGTCGTGCTTTCGTAATCGGCAGATCCGCGTGCTTCCGGGCGGCGGGTGGTTGTCTTTCCCGGCGGGTGCGCGCCATGCCGGCCGCGGCCTGCGGGCGGCGGGTGTCGCGCTGGCGCTGACGGCGCTGGCGGCCTGCGGCGGCGGGAAGTCGCCGGCGGGTGGGGCCGGCGGCGGCATGCCGGGCGGCGGGATGCCGGCCACGCCGGTCACGCTCTCCACGCTCGCGCCCGTCTCCATCAGCGATACGTCGGACTACGTCGCGACGCTGAAGTCGCTCTCCTCGACCGACATCAAGCCCGAGGTCGAGGGGCAGGTGATGCAGATCCTCGTCCGCTCGGGCCAGCAGGTGAAGTCCGGGACGCCGATGTTCCGGATCGACGCGCGCCGGCAGCGGGCGACGGTCTCGAGCCAGGATGCGACGCTGAAGGCGCAGCAGGCGTCGGTGGCCTACGCGAAGCAGCAGCTCGCCCGCGCGACGACGCTGCTGAAGGCGGGCGCCATCAGCCAGCAGGAGTTCGACCAGGCCCAGACGACGTACGACACGTCGACGGCGCAGTTCTCGGCGCTCGAGGCCCAGCTGCACCAGAGCCGCGTCACCCTCCAGGACCTACGACGTCACGGCGCCGGCCGACGGCACGGTCGGCGACGTTCCGGTGCGCGTCGGCATGCGTGTCACCGCCGACACGGTGCTGACGACGGTCGACCGCAACCGCCAGATGGAGATCTACGTGGAGGTGCCGCTCGAGCGGAGCGGCGATCTCCGGATGGGGCTGCCGATGACGCTCCTCGATTCGTCGGGCACGACGCTGGCCGAGACGAAGATCGACTTCATCTCGCCGACGGTGAGCGGCGCGACGCAGTCGGTGCTGGTCAAGGGACGGCTCGCGGGCACCGGCGGGCTGCGGGCGGCGCAGCTCGTGCGGGCGCGCATCCTGTGGGGGACGACCGAGGGGCTCGTGGTGCCGCTGCTGTCGGTCGTCCGGATCAACGGCCAGCCGTTCGTCTTCCTGGCCGAGCAGCAGAACGGGCATCTGGTGGCGCGGCAGCAGCTCGTGCAGCTCGGCGAGGTGGTGGGCAACGACGTCCGCGTGCTGGACGGGCTGAAGGCCGGGCAGCGGATCGTCGCGTCTGGCACGCAGCGGCTGTTCGACGGCGCGCCGATTCAACCGTCCGCCTGATCGGGTCCCCTGGCGGCGCCGCGTGCGCCCCTCCGTGAGAATCCATACATGTTCGTCGACGTCTTCATCAAACGCCCGATTCTGGCCAGCGTCTGCGCGGTGGTCATCGTGCTGGCCGGGGCCATCGCGATCCCGACCCTGCCGATCGCCCAGTATCCCGAGCTGACGCCGCCGCAGGTCATGGTGACCTCCGTGTACACGGGGGCGAACGCCGAGACGGTGGAGACGGCGGTGACGCGGCCGCTCGAGGAGGCGATCAACGGCGTCGAGGGCATGCAGTACATGTCGTCGACGAGCAGCAACGACGGCATCAGCACGATCACGGTCACCTTCGACGTGACGCGCGACGTCGACCTGGCGGCCGTCGACGTGCAGAACCGGGTGAACCAGGCCGAGGGGCTGCTGCCGAACGAGGTCAAGCAGGTCGGCATCTCGGTGAGCAAGGCGGCGTCGGGCTTCGTGTTCGGGGCGGCGTTCTTCTCCGACCAGGGCAAGTACTCGCCGCTCTTCATGAGCAACTACCTCGACGTCTACGTGAAGGACGCGCTGAAGCGCGTCCCGGGCGTCGCGAACGTGCAGATCTTCGGCGAGCGCAAGTACGCGATGCGGCTCTGGCTCGATCCCGACCGCCTCGCGGCCCGCGGACTGACGGCGACCGACGTCGTCTCGGCGCTGCGCGACCAGAACGTCGAGGTGGCGGCGGGCCAGGTCGGGCAGCCGCCGACCGGGGCGAACCAGAGCTACCAGCTGAGCGTGCGCGCCGAGGGCCGGCTCACGGATCCTGTCGGAGTTCGACGACATCATCCTGAAGCAGGGGACCGACGGGGCGCTGGTGCGCGTCAAGGACGTGGGCCACGCCGAGCTCGGCGCCGAGAACTACAGCGCGAACATCCGCTACAACGGGCAGGCAGCGGTCGGCATCGGCATCACGCAGCTGCCGACGGCGAATACGCTGGACGTCTACAACCAGGCGACGCAGGAGCTGAAGCGGCTGTCGGAGCGGTTCCCGCCGGGGCTGCACTACGCGCTGGCGTTCGACAACACCGAGATCGTCTCGGCGTCGATCCGCGAGGTCGTCATCACGCTGCTCGAGGCGATCGGCCTCGTCATCCTCGTGATGTTCTTCTTCCTGCAGGACTGGCGCGCGACGATCATCCCGTCGATCACGATCCCGGTCTCGCTGATCGGCACCTTCGCGTTCGTGAAGCTGTTCGGCTTCTCGATCAACACGCTCACGCTGTTCGGCGTCACGCTGGCCACCGGTCTCGTCGTCGACGACGCGATCGTGGTGGTCGAGAACGTCCAGCGGCACATCCACGATTACGGGAAGAGCGCGAAGGAGTCGGCCTCCGACGCGATGGCCGAGGTCATGGGCCCCGTCATCGCGACCGCGCTCGTGCTGGGCGCCGTCTTCGTGCCGGTCGCCCTGTTCCCGGGGACCACGGGCCGGCTGTACCAGCAGTTCGCGATGACGATCGCCGTGTCGGTCGGCATCTCGGCGTTCAACGCGCTGACGCTGACGCCGTCGCTGTCGGCGCTGATCCTGCGCGAGGAGCAGCCGAAGGGCTTCTTCTTCCGGAACGTGAACAAGGTCATCGACGGCGGCACCCGGTTCTTCGTCGTCCGCGCTGCACCGGCTGGTGCGGTGGAAGGTGCTCGTCATCGTCGGCTTCCTGCTGGCGCTCGCGGCGACCGGCCTGGGTCTACATGAAGGTGCCGACCGGCTTCGTCCCCGAGGAGGATCCGGGCTACTTCTTCATCACCGTGCAGGGGCCGGAAGGGGCGTCGCTGCAGTACACGAACAACATCACGCGGCAGGCCGAGGCGATCCTGAAGCAGTTCCCCGACATCGACTCGCTGTTCTCCGTCAACGGCTTCAGCTTCATGGGGAGCGGGCCGAACCGCGCGATGATGTTCGCCCACCTGAAGCCGTTCGACGAGCGCCCTGGCGACGCCCACTCGGCGCAGGCGATCATCCGGCAGCTGTACGGCCGGTTCGCGGCGATCAAGGGCGCCGATCGTCATGCCGTTCCTGCCGCCGCCGATCCAGGGCATCGGCCAGTTCGGCGGCTTCCAGTTCGAGCTGCTCGACGAGGAGGGCGGCAACCTCGACCGGCTGGCGCAGGCGACGCAGCAGCTCACGCGGACCGGCAACCAGACGCCGGGGCTGACCGGCCTGTTCTCGTCGTTCACGGCGAACACGCCGCAGCTGCTCGTGACCGTCGACCGCCCGAAGCTGAAGGCGCTCGGGCTGCAGTTCAGCGACATCGCGCAGACGCTGCAGGTGTTGCTCGGGTCGGTCTACGTCAACGACTTCAACTTCAACGACCGGTCGTACCGGGTGTACGTGCAGGCCGACCAGCAGTTCCGCAACCGGCCGCAGGACATCGGCCGGTACTACGTGCGGACGCCGGGCGGGCAGATGGTGCGGCTGAGCAACCTGATCACGGTCAAGGAGACCACCGGGCCGCAGCTCATCAACCACTACAACCTGTTCCGGTCGGCCGAGATCGACGGCGGACCGGCGCCCGGCTACAGCTCGGGCCAGGCCCTCCAGAAGATGGAGGAGCTGGCGAAGAACCTGCCGCCGGGCATGACCTACCAGTGGTCGGGGCTGTCGCTCGAGGAAATCAAGGCCGGCAGCCAGTCGATCCTGATCTTCAGCCTGGGCCTGCTGCTGGTCTACCTGGTGCTGGCCGCGCAGTACGAGAGCGTCGTGCTGCCGTTCATCATCATGCTGTCGGTGCCGCTCGCGCTGCTCGGCGCGCTCGTCGCGCAGTGGAGCCGCGGCCTCATCGACGACGTGTACTGCCAGATCGGGCTGGTCATGCTGATCGGGCTGGCGGCGAAGAACGGCATCCTGGTCGTGCAGTTCGCCGAGCAGCTCCGCAGCCGCGGCCGCAGCATCGCCGAGGCAGCGATCGAGGCGGCGCACATCCGGCTCCGCCCGATCCTGATGACGTCGTTCGCCTTCATCCTCGGCGTGCTGCCGCTGGCGTTCGCGACCGGCGCGGGCCGGGCGGCGCGCCACTCGGTCGGCACGACCGTGGCCGGCGGCATGCTGGTGTCGACGCTGCTGAACCTCGTGATCATCCCGGTGCTGTACGTGGTGGTGCGCAGCCTCCTGCCGTCCGGTCATCCGCATGCGGCGCCGGATGCGCCCAACGCTCCGGAAGGACCCCATGCGTAAGCGACTCATCCTGGCCCTGCTGATCGGCCTCGCGACCGCCGCGACGGGCGCGCGGGCCGGCGAACCGCCGGCGCCGACCGTGCGGCTGACGTTCCGCGCCGCCGTCGATCAGGCCGTGAAGCGGAATCCGTCGGTGACGCAGGCGGCGCAGGAGATCCTGCGCGCGCAGGCGCTGCTCCAGCAGGCGAAGTCGGCGACGCTGCCGTCGGTCGACGGCACGATCAGCAACTCGACGCTCAACACCGGCGTGTCGTTCAACGGCATCACGGCGCAGCCGCAGAACCAGACGACCATGAGCGTCAGCCTGTCGGCGATGCTCTACGCGCCGGTGCGCTGGGCCCAGAAGGCGCAGGCGGCCGACAACGAGCAGGTCGCGCAGCTGAACGAGGTCGAGGTGAAGCGGGAGATCGCGGTGGCGACCGCCCAGTCCTACCTGGCGATCATCGCGCGGCGGCGGGTGTACGAGGCGTACGTCCGCGCGCGCGACACGGCGAAGGCCCACTACGACCTGGCGCACACGCAGCTGCAGGCCGGCACCGGCAGCAAGCTGAACGAGCTCCGGGCCGACGCAGGCGCTGTCGGCCGACGCGGTGCTCGTCGAGCAGGCCGCGATGGACGTGTACCGCGCGCAGGAGGCGCTCGGCGTGCTGGTGGCGGCCGACGCCGCCGTCGACACCGACGGCGAGCCGACGCTCGATACCCCGGCGTCGATTGCCGCCGCTCAGGCGGCCATTCCGGCGACGCGCGCCGACCTGCGGCTGCTGACGGCCGAGGTGCACGCGGCGACCCGCGTCTACGACGACAGCTGGAGGGACCGCCTGCCGTCGGTGTCGGCGCTCTTCACGCCGCAGGACATCGAGCCGGCGTCGGCGTTCCAGCGGGCCCGCAGCTGGCGGCTGACGATCCAGGGCAGCATTCCGATCTTCGATGGCGGGCTGCGGAGTGCCGAGAAGGCGCAGCGGCTGGCGTTGCTCGGCGAGCAGAAGACGCGGGAAGAATCCGCGGTGCGGCAGGCGCAGTCGGACGTGCGGACCGCCGAGGCGGCGGTGAAGAGCGCCGAGCAGGCGCTGGCCAGCGCGCGCGCCGCGGCCGATCAGGCCCGCCAGGTCGTCGATATCGTCAACGTGTCCTTCAAGGCGGGCGCGTCGACCGACATCGAGGTGATCGACGCGCAGCGGTCGTCGCTCGACGCCGACACCGCCGCCGCCCAGGCCGAGGACCAGCTGCGCGAAGCGAAGCTCACGCTGCTGGTGTCGCTGGGGCTCTTTCCCTAGCTGACGCTGCCGGCACTCTCAATGCGTCTTCCCGCCCAGTTCCATGACCACCACGGGCGACCGCAATCCGCCGGAGAGCTCAGCCGCCGGCGGCGCGGCGGCCGGCGTGCGGCGTGGATCGCTGCCGGACTCGTCCTTGCCACCGGTCTCGTCCTCGCCCGCAAGGTCGTCGTCGGCGCCCTCATCGTCGGACTGATCTCCGTTTTCCTCGCGTATCTCACCGCGCCGGTCGCCCGCCTGCTGACTCATCGCGTGCGGCTCGGCCCGAACCGGCGCCGGCCGTCGCGCCGGCAGGCCACGCTCATCGTGCTGGCCGGCGCGGCTGCGGTGTTCGGCGTCACGTGGCACCTGCTCGGTCCACGCGTCGGCCGCGAGTTCGACCGGTTCGTGCTCGTGGCGCCCGAGCGACTGCAGGTGGCCGCCGAACGCGTCCGCGCGGTCGAGCGCGCGTTCGTGCGCGTCGGGCTGCCGGCCGGCGTCCGCGCCTCGGCAATGCACTTCACCGACGGTCTCTCGTCGGGCCTCGTCGCTCATGCGCTCGAGGCGCTGAGCGAGCTGCGGACCGCGACGCACTACCTGCCGTGGCTGACGCTGACGCCGGTGCTGGCCTACGTGCTGCTGATCCACCAGCCGGCGTTCCGGCGGTCGACCCTGCGGCTGCTGCCGCCCGGGCACCTGCGATGGCGCAGCGGCCAGTTCGTGCACGACGTGAACGGCACGCTGGCGGCCTGGGTGCGGGTGCAGCTGACGGCCAGCCTCATCGTCGGCGTCCTGTGCAGCGCGGCATTCGCGCTGCTCGGCGTCCCGTACGCCCTGGTGACGGGCGGGGCGGCCGGCGCGCTGGAGATCCTGCCGTTCGTCGGTCCGCTCGGCGTGGCGATCCTGGCGTCGAGCCTGCAGCCGGTCGAACGGGCGCTCGCCGTGCTCGCCTTCCTCGTCGCGCTGCGGCTCGTGCAGGACTATGTGATCTACCCGCGACTGATCCGGCGCGGCATGCACCTGCCCGCGCTCGTGGTCATCGCCGCGATCTGGTTCGGAACGGAAATGGGGGGGCTGGCGGGCGCGTTCCTCGTGATTCCGGTGGCGGGCGTCCTGTCGATCGCCTTCCGCCACTGGCGCGAGTACCGCGACATCGAGCGGCTCGTTCGGGGACTGTAGCCCGTAGACGGCGTCGACTCCAGTCTTCGGTCTGCGGTCCTGTCCCCTAGCCCTGCGAAGTCGATGAAGCCCCGCTCGACGTTCGTTTCGAGCAGCTTCACCTTGACGCGATCCCCGACGTCGAGCCCCTCTTCGCCCGCCACCACCTTGCCTTCGGCCGGCGGATGGAAAATCCGCACCCACGTCCCCTTCGGCGACGCACCGGTCACGATGCCGTCGAACCGCTCGCCGACGCGGCGGGCCATCAGCAGGGCGGCGGCCGACTTGCGAACGAGCCGCTCGACCTTGTTCGCGGCATCCTCGCGGTCGGTGCAGTGCCGGGCCAGCTCCTCCAGCTCGTCGAAGCGGTACGGCTCGGCGTGGCCGTCGAGCACGCCCTTCAGCAGCCGCTGCGTGATGAGGTCGGGATAGCGGCGGTTGGGCGCTGTCGAGTGGGTATAGTCGCGCACGGCGAGGCTGAAGTGTCCGGGCGCCTTGCCGCCGGGGTGCTCGGCGACGTACTCGCCGCGCCCGAGCAGCTTGACGATGGTCTGCGACAGGTCGGGGAAGCTCTCGGGATCGGCACGACGGCGCTCGGCGAGGAAGCCTTCGAGCGCCGCCGCGTCCGGATCGGCGGGAAGGGTCGCGCCGAGGCCGGCCGCCAGGTCCACGATGCGCGCCCAGCGTTCGGGCGTGCGGACGACCCGGCGGAGCGACGGCACGCCGTGCGCGTCCAGGAAGCGGGCCGTCGCACCGTTGGCGGCAATCATGCAGTCTTCGATGATGTCGCGGGCCCGGTTCCGGAGGTCGACTCGCAGGTCGCTCAGGACGTCGCCCTCGAACACCGCCTTGGCTTCGATCGTCCGCAGGTCGAGCGCACCGTGCTCGCGTCGGAACGCGCGGAGCTGCTGCGCGAGGCGATCCTGCACGCGCAGCTGCTCCTCCATGCCGGGCGTGGCCGCCACGGGATCGGGCATGCGGCCCCGGCCCTCGAGCCAGGCCGAGACGCTGTCGTAGGCGAGCTTCGCGCGGTTCCTGACGATGGCGCGGTAGAGCGTCGCGTCGCCGCGGGTGCCGTCGGCGTCGAAGCTCATGTCGACGACCATGGCGGAGCGATCCTCCTGATCGCTGAGCGACGTGAGACCGGCGGAGAGCTTCTCCGGCAGCATCCAGAAGACCTCGGCCGGCGTGTAGATCGACGTGGTGTTGTGACGGGCGTGCCCGTCGATCGCCGAGTCCTTCGGCACCAGCGAGTCGACGTCGGCGATGGCGACCAGCAGGCGGACGCCCCCGTCGGGGCCCGGCGCCGAGACGGTGAGCTGATCGATGTCGCGCGTGTCGTCGTTGTCGATCGAGCACCAGAGCAGGTCGCGCAGATCCCGGGCCGGCGGCACGTCGGGGAGCGCCGGGCGGCGCAGGGCTGCCAGCTCGGCCAGTTCGCGCCCCGGGAAGTCGGGCTCGAAGCCGTGGTCGACCATGGCGCGCCGGGCGATGTCTCTGAGCGTGTAGCGATGGGAGCGGTTCTGGTGCGTGTGATGTGACATGGAGGACGTGGGGCGATCTGATGGAGTCCGGGGTTAGGGATCAGGGATTGGGGATTAGGCCTGATCCACCCAGTCCCTGATCCCCAATCGCGACAGGAATCAGTCCACGAAGTGACAGATGTGCGTCATGCTCTCCTCGAGCCGCGCCATGTACTCCTCGCGCGGGATCTCGATGGCGCCGAAGCGCGCGAGGTGGGGCGTGAGCCACTGCGTGTCGAGCAGCGTGAAGCCGCGCGCCCGCAGCCGTTCGACGAGCGCCACCAGGGCGACCTTCGACGCATCGGTCACCCGGTTGAACATCGACTCGCCGAAGAACGCTCCCCGCAGGTTGACGCCGTACAGCCCGCCGACCAGCCGCCGGTCCTCCCAGGTCTCCACCGAGTGCGCGTGGCCGAGACGGAAGAGCTCGATGTAGCTCTCGAGGATCTCCGGCGTGATCCAGCTGTCCTCGAGGGCCGCACACGAGGCGAGCACCTCCTCGAACGCCGCGTCGACGCGCACGGTGAAGCGGCCCTGCCGGATCAGCCGCGCCAGCCGCTTCGGCACGTGCAGGCGGTCGAGCGGAACGATGCCGCGCTGCAGCGGCGAGAACCAGTCGAGGCCGCCCTCGCGGTTGCCCATCGGAAAGATGCCGGTCCGGTAGGCCGCGAGCAGCACATGGGAGGGAATCATACGTGGAAAGGCCGCCCGCGATCGACCGCGGCACGGCGCTACTGTTCATTCTGGCACGAAATCCGGCCCGGTCGCCCGCAGCCCGTCGCCCGTAGCCCGTAGCCCGTAGCCCTATTGTTGAGTACAGTGTCCTGTCCCGACCGTATCATCCGAGTTCCCCGGAGGCGTCATGACCCGCTGCCCGTCCGTCCGGACGTTCCTGTTCCTCGTCCTGCTGAGCCTGACGCTCGCCGTGCCGGCGCGCGTGTCCGCCCAGGCGGCCATTCCGACGCCCGAATCGGTGCTCGGCTTCAAGCCCGGTGCCGACTTCCATCTCGCCACCTACGAGGAGGCGCTCGGATACTTCCAGAAGCTGGCGGCCGTGAGCGACCGGATCAGGCTGGTGCACATCGGCCGGACGTCGGAAGGGCGCGAGTGGTACTTCGCGCTGATCTCGAGCCCGCAGAACCTGGCGAACGTCGAGCACTACCGCGAGATCGCGCAGAAGCTGGCGCATCCGGAGGGGCTGACCGACGCCGAGGCGCACGCGCTGGCGCGCGAGGGCAAGGCCTTCGTCCACATCGACGGCGGCCTGCACTCGTCGGAGGTGGCCGGGGGGCAGCACACGATCCAGCTCGCCTACGACCTGGTGTCGCAGGCCGACGATCCGCACGTGAAGGCGATGCTCGACAACGTCATCCTGATGCTGTGGCCGTCGCTGAACCCGGACGGGCAGGACATGGTCGTGCGGTGGTACCGGGCGCACCTGGGCGGGCCCTACGAGGTGGCGCCGCTGGTCGACCTGTACCAGAAGTACATCGGCCACGACAACAACCGCGACTCGTACATGCAGAACATGATCGAGTCGCGCGTCGTCCAGCGGACCTGGCGCCACTGGGAGCCCGACATCGTCTACGTGCAGCACCAGTCGGGGCCGTTCCCGACGCGCATCTGGCTGCCGCCGTTCGCCGAGCCGGTCGGCACGGAGGCGCCGGCCCTGATGTCGCGCGAGGTGAACACCATCGGCATGGCGATCGCGCAGGGGCTCGAGGAACACGGTCAGGTCGGCGCCACGCACATGGGCACCGGCTTCGACGCCTGGTATCCCGGCTACATCGATTACATGCCGATGTTCCAGAACATCGCCGCCTTCTGGACCGAGACGGCGCTGTACCGGTACGCGACACCGCACTTCTACACCATCAGCGACTTCCCGAAGGACTACCGCGACCTGCGGCCGCAGTCGCTCTACTCGAGCGCGTGGCAGGGCGGCTGGTGGCGCCTCGGTGACGCCGTGGCCTACATGGTGACCGCGTCGAAGTCGGTGATCGACTACGCGTCGAAGTACAAGGAAGCGCTGCTCTACAACCGCTATCAGGCCGGCCGCGACACGATCGCGCGCTACCGCCACGAGGCGCCCTACGCGTACCTCATTCCACGGGACCAGCGCGATCCCGTCGCGCCGGTCGAGCTGCTGCGGCGGCTGGCGTTCGTCGGCGTGAAGATCGATCAGCTCGCCGACAAGACGACCGTCGACGGGATGGACTTCGCGGCGGGCACCTGGGTGATCCCGATGGATCAGGAATTCGCGCAGCTGGCGCGCGAGGTGCTCGAGGTGCAGACCTATCCCGACCTGCGCGAGTACCCCGGCGGCCCGCCCGAACAGCCGTACGACGCGGCGGGCTGGACGCTGCCCTATCAGATGGACGTGCGCGTCGTCGCCGCCCAGTCGCCGCTTCCGGCTGCCGCGCGCACGGCGATGAAGCCGGTGGAGGGGACGGCGCTCGACTGGACGAAGACCGACATCGCGAAGGATGCGGCACCGTTCGACAGCGTGCCGGGCATCGGCTTCAACACCAACGCCGAGGCGGCGGGCATCGTGCCGCTGCCGGGCGAGGCGAAGGGAACCGGCCCGGCGCTCGCCGTGAACCCGGCCGAGAACAACGCCTTCCGCGCCGTCAACGAGGCCTGGGCCGCCGGCGGCACCGTCCGCTTCGAGGCGGGGAAGCCCGGCGGGGCCGACGCCCGCTACGTCATCAGCGGCGTGCCGGAGGCGACCGAGACCGCGTGGGTGAAGGACCTCGCGCTGAGGGCCGAGCGGACGGCGCCGGCCGGGACGGTGCTGAAGCAGCCGCGGATCGGCCTCTACCAGCCGTGGCAGGCGAGCATCGACGCCGGCTGGACCGAATGGCTGCTGCAGCAGTACGGCTTCCGGTTCGCGAACATCCGGAACGCCGACATCACGGCCGGCCGGCTGCGCGATCGGCTCGACGTCATCGTGCTGGCCGACGCGAGGCCGGCGTCGATCCTGAACGGATGGGAACACGGGCAGGTGCCGCCACAGTACGAGGGCGGCCTGGGCGCGGCCGGCGTCCGCGCGCTCGACGCGTTCGCGCGAGCCGGCGGCACGATCGTCTGCCTGAACCGCAGCAGCGACTTCGCCATCGCCCAGCTCCACCTCCCCGTGACGGACGTCGTCGAGGGATTGGGCTCGAAGGAGTTCTACGTGACGGGATCGGTGCTGCAGGTGACGACCGACCCGGTGCATCCCGTGATGGCAGGCATGCCGGCAGGCTGGGAAAATCTTCGCCGAGTACAGCCCGGTGTTCGCCACCGAGGCCGGGTTCGACGGCACGGTGCTCGCGAAGTACCAGGTGGCCGGCTCGCCCCTGATGTCGGGCTACCTGCTCGGCGAGGACCACCTGGACGGCCGGGCGGCCGCCGTCGACGTGCGGCTGGGCGACGGCCACGTCGTGCTGCTCGGGTTCCGGCCCCAGTGGCGCGATCAGTCGTTCGGCACGTTCAAGGTGCTGTTCAACGCCGTCCTGTTCTCGGGCGACGTGGCGGCGAAGGCCGCGGGCACTCCCGGTTTCTGGGCCACGGCCGGGGACAAGCCGGCGGCAGCGAAGGGCGGGAAGGGCGGCTCGAATTGATGAGCTGGTCCGCTATAATGCCGGGCACGGTTCCATTCCTTTCGGGCCCTTCGGGATCAACGCTGGAGGATCGATGAAGTTGCGACTGACGGCCGTGGCTGGCGTGCTGGCGGTGCTGGGTCTCGTCACCCTGACGGGGCGGGCGGAGCAGGCGCCGGCGTCACACGAACACCTCAATCCGATCATCAGGCTGCTCGCGGAGAAGAAGCCGGTGTTCGGCCTCTACCGTCCGAGCCCGCGGCCGTTCCGTCGTCGCGGCCAGCCCGAGCCGACCACCCCGCCGAAGTCGCCGGCCGAGCTCGCCACCGAGACGCTGGGCTTCCACGACTCCGACTTCATCTTCGACGGCGGCCCCGAAGAGGGGGTCGACCGCGCCCTGCCGGGGATCCGCGATTTCGTGAACGCGCTCATCGACGCCAACGCCTCGATGAAGACGCCGTTCTTCGGCCTCGTGCATCCGCTGATGCTCAAGACCTCGAACGTCGCGCGCGCCGGCGACATGGCCGGCTCGAACATCAGCCGCGAGCTGAACCTCGGCGCCGCCGGCATCATGTTCGTCGAGGCGGGCAGCGCCGCCGAAGTCCGCAAGGGGCTGGCGGCCATGCGCTTCAGGTCGCACGGCGGGACGCGGCCCGACGATGTCGGGATGGCGCCGAAGTACTGGGGGATGAGCGAGCAGGAGTACCGGCAGAAGGCCGACCTCTGGCCGCTCAATCCGGACGGCGAGCTGATCAACTGGACGATCGTCGAGACGCCGGAAGGGCTCGCGCACGTGCGCGAGATCGCGGCGGTGAAGGGGATCGGCGTGCTGTGGCCGGGCGCCGGCACGCTGCGCCAGCTCTATACGACGACCGACGCCAGCGGGAAGCGGACGTTCGACCAGGTCAAGTGGGAGGCGGCCATCCAGAAGGTGCTGGCGGCCTGCAAGGAGTTCAACGTGCCGTGCGGCTACCCGGCGAGCGCCGACGACATCGAGATGCGGATGAAGCAGGGCTTCAGCGTCTTCGTCAGCGGGTGGGGCGAGCAGGGCTTCAAGGCCGTGGAAATCGGCCGGAAGCTGGCGAATCGTTAGGTCGGGCTCCGCCCCGGACCCCGTCTCGCTACTCGTCGTCCCCCTGCCGGCGCCCGGCTTTCAGGCGCGAGCGGCGGACCTTGCTCTCCAGGCGCCGTTCCTTCGACGCCCGCGTCGGTCTCGACGGCCGGCGGGGCTTCGGGGGGACGGCGGCTTGCTGCACGAGCGCAATCAGCCGTTCCACGGCATCCCGGCGGTTCTGCTCCTGGGTCCGGTGGCGCCGGGCGTCGATCACCAGCACCCCTTCGTCGGTCATCCGGCGGCCGGCCAGTCGTCGCAGCCGCGCCCGCACGGCGTCGGTGAGGGCCGGCGAGTGCGCCGCGTCGAACCGGAGCTGAACGGCCGTCGCCACCTTGTTGACGTTCTGGCCCCCCGGCCCGGAGGCCCGGACGAAGACCATCCGGAGCTCGCGGTCGTCGATCCGGATGGCGGGCGTCACCTCGAGCATGGATACATTCTACGGGACGGGCCCGCCCTTGGGGTACGATAGGGGGCTGTGGGTGACAGCCGGTCCCGTGCGGAGTGTGCACGTTGCACGGTGCACGTCGCCCGTGACGGGATTCTCAATCAGGAGCCTTCAGTCCCTTGCCTCCCGAATACCGCATCGTCCAGTACCCGCTCGACCAGGGCGCGCTCGAGATCCAGTACATCGAGGAGTACTTCGGCGAGTTCGATCGCAAGAAGACCGCCAACGAGATCATCGCCCGCCTCGCCGATCGGCCGCACCAGATCCTGTTCGCCATGGCGCCGCTGCCCGACGATCCCGGCGGCACGGTGGTGCCGGTCTCCTACAAGGTCTGTCACGAGATCCGGCGCGGGGAGACGATTCCGAAGCTGGCCGATCTGGTGACGCGGCTCGACGGCTGCGTCGATTTCGACGGGCGGCGCGTGATCTATTCGTGGATTGGCGGCACCCGCGGCGACTGGCGCGGCCAGGGACACTTCCGCGCGCTCACCGAGCAGCAGGAGCTGTGGGCGATCGAGGAGGGCTTCCACGAGGTCGTCGTCAAGACGAAGAACCGGTTCTACGAGATGCGGGGCACGCTCGATCACCTGCGCTTCGAGGTGGTGAAGTACGAGCGGCACGACACCGACAACGCGGAATCCAAGGTGTACCTCAGCAAGAAGCTGCTGCCCGACGTGCTCGCCGGCCATCGCAGCGCCAAGGCGTTCGTCCGGTACCCCGACGAGTCGAGCGAGCCGACCGATCCGGTCGACGACCCGATTACGCGCGAGCTCGCCGGCCGCCGCCGGCGCCGCTGATCCCTCCCGCAGGACCCCCTTCCGGCCGCGGCTGCCGCACCCGGTGAGCCGGCCGGCGCCCGAAGCCCGGCCGTGGTACACTCCGCGGCCGAGAAAGGGGTCATGATGAAGACACGCCTCACCACGGGCGCCTGCGCCCTCGTCCTGCTGTCTCTCGCCGTGCCCGCCCGTTCGCAGGGGCGGGTCGTCCGCTACGAACCCGGTCCGAACGACTTCAAGTACGTCTACGCCACGGCGCCGCCGGTGGCGCACCTGAAGCCGGGCGACACGCTCGAGACGCGCACCATCGACGCGTTCGGCAACGCCATTCAGAAGCCGGGCGACACCATGGCGATGGTGAAGGGCGACAATCCGCTCACCGGGCCGTTCTACGTCGACGGCGCCGAGCCGGGCGACACGCTGGTCGTGCACGTGCTCGACCTGCAGGTCGACGGCACACCAGGGCGTCGGCGCGCTCGCGCCGGGCTTCGGGGCCCTGAACACGACGACCTACACGCCGATGCTGAACGCGCCGCTGCCCGAGCGCATCTGGCTGTATCCGATCGATCACGCGACGAATCAGGCGACGTTCCACGCCCACGACTCGAACTTCTCGGTGAAGATTCCGCTGCAGCCCTTCTTCGGGTGCATCGGCGTGGCGCCGGCCGGCGGCGAGGCCCGCAGTTCGGTGGTGCCGGCCGAGTTCGGTGGCAACATGGACGCGCCGGAGGCCCGGGTCGGCAACACGATCTACCTGCCGGTGAACGTGCCGGGCGCGCTGCTGTACATGGGCGACGGCCACGCGGCGATGGGCGACGGCGAGATCGCCGGCACGGCGATCGAGGTGCCGCTGCGCGCGCGCATCAAGGTCGACGTCATCAAGGGGCAGGCGATCCACTGGCCGCGGTTCGAGAACGCGACGGCGATCATGGCGGTCGGTGCCTACCGCCCGCTCGACGATGCGCTGCGGATCGCGTTCACCGAGCTCGTGCAGTGGATCCACCAGGACTACGGTCTGTCGGATCTCGACGCCTACGAGCTGCTCTCCAAGGTCGGCACGATCCACCTGACCGAGATGGTCGATCCGAATTACGTCGTCGTGGCGGGGATAGACAAGAAGTACCTGCCGGAGAAGAAGAGGTAGGAGGCGGGGCTTCCCCAGGAACTTTCCCGATATGCCGCCGTCTAATGGATCGCTTCCATGTCCGAGACGCCTGCCGTCAGCCGTCCGCCCGCACGGAAGGGCGAGTCGCCGTTCACCGCGCCGCTCGTCGTCCTGCCGCTCGCCGCGCTGCTGGTGCACGTGGCCTTCATTCACGGCTACGGTTACTTCCGCGACGAGCTCTACTATCTCGCCTGCACGCGGCATCTCGCCTGGGGCTATGTCGACCAGCCGCCGCTGTCGATCTGGCTGCTGTGGCTCGTCACGCAGACGCTCGGCACGTCGCTCTTCGCCATCCGGCTGCTGCCGGCCGTCGCCGCCGCGGCCATCGTGTGGCTGACCGGCCTGATGGCCCGCACGCTGGGCGGCGATCGCTTCGCGCAGGTCCTGGCGATGCTCGCCGCCCTCGTGGCGCCCGATTATCTGGGCATCGCCAGCGTCTACACGATGAACGTCTTCGACATCTTCTTCTGGACGCTGGCCGCGTACCTGCTGATCCGGATCCTGATGGCCGACGAAGCCCGGCTGTGGCCATGGCTCGGGTTCGTGCTCGGCCTCGGGCTGCTCAACAAGATCAGCGTGCTCTGGCTGGGCTTCGGTCTCGCGTGCGGGCTGCTGTTCACCCGCGAGCGCCGCTGGCTGCGGACGCCGGGTCCGTGGGTGGCGGGCCTGATCGCCGCCGTGCTCTTCCTGCCGTACGTGCTCTGGCAGATCCCGAATCACTGGGCGACGCTCGAGTTCATCCACAATGCGACGACGCAGAAGATGGCCGGGGTGTCGCCCGTCGCGTTCGTGCGCGATCAGGTGCTGGACATGCACCCGCTGACGGCGCCGATCTGGATGGCCGGGCTCGCGTTCTATCTCTTCAGCCGGAGAGCCCGCCGGGTCCAGGCGCTCGGCGTCATCTACGTCGCCGTCCTGCTGATCCTGATCGTCAACGGCAAGAGTCGCGCCGGCTACCTGGCGCCGGCCTACACGATGCTGTTCGCCGCCGGGGCCCTCGCGATCGAACGGGGGATCCGGCGCATCCGCTGGGAATGGCTCCGTCCGGCGGTGCTCGCGATCCTGCTCGCCGGCGGCGTGATGACCGCGCCGCTCGCGATGGCGAGTCTGCCCATTCCCTCGTACATCGCCTACGCGCAGGCGGTCGGGTTGAAGCCGTCGACCGAAGAGAAGAAGACGGTCGGCGCGCTGCCGCAGTTCTATGCCGACATGCAGGGCTGGCCGGCGATGGTGAAGGCCGTGGCGCAGGTCTACAACGGGCTGTCGCCGGCCGACCGGATGGAAGCGGCGGTCTTCGCCGGCAACTACGGCGAGGCCGGCGCGATCGATCTGTTCGGCCCGCGCCTCGGGCTGCCGGCCGCCATCAGCAGTCACAACAACTACTGGATCTGGGGACCCCGTGGCTATTCCGGCCGGATCATGGTGATGCTCGTGCCGGCCGGGGTGCTGCCGAGGCTGCGGGCGCTCTTCGGGTCGGTCGAGCAGGCGGGCACGGTCGACTGCGGCGACTGCATGCCGTACGAGAATCACCAGCCGATCTACGTCTGCCGGAATCCCCGCATGACGCTGCAGCAGATCTGGCCGAAGTTCAAGAACTTCAACTGAGGGGGCCTCAGCCGTCCAGCGAGAAGATCCGCTTCGCCTGGCGCCGCGTGACGAAGGCCGGCGTGGCGCGCAGCACCAGGTTGCGCAGCCGCCGCGCCGCCCGGCCCTCCACGTGCGCCATCCGGCCGAACCGCCAGGACGTTCGCGTGATCCAGCTGGTCTTCGGGTGCCGCCGGCGCTCGAAGTCGCGCACCGCCGCCCGCCGATCGTCCGGCATCCGCACCAGGCAGTCCGCCAGCACGAGCGCATCCTCGATCGCCTGCGCGCCACCCTGCCCGAGGTTCGGCGTGGTGGCGTGCGCGGCGTCGCCCATCAGCACGAGGCGGCCCGAGGACGATGACCAGCCGGAGAAGGGCTGGAAGTCGTACAGATCGGTCTCGATGATCCGAGCGGCCGGCGTGGCCTCCAGAATGGCGCGCGTCGGGTCGGGGAAGCCGGCGTAGCGCGCGCGAAGCGTCGATTCCAGCTGCTCCGGATCGGCGTGCGTGCCGGCCGGTGCGGTGATGGGGGCGAACCAGTAGACCTCGTCCGTGGCGACGGCGGAGTAGCCGAACCGGACGGCGCCGCCCCAGAATTCCCGGCTGATCCGGCGCGACGAGCCCAGGTCGAGGGCGGCGAGGCCCCGGTAGCAGGTCTGCTTCGCGTAGCGCAGCGAGACCTGCGGCGCGACCGTCCGGCGCACGACCGAGTGGATGCCGTCGGCGCCGATGACCAGGTCGGCGCGGACGGTCTGTCCGTCCGCGAAGCGCAGGGTCACCGCTTCGGTATCCTCCGCGACGCCCGTGCAGGCCATGCCGAGCCGAAGGCTGTCCGGTGCCATCCGATCGGCCAGCAGCCCGAACGAGGTCGGCGCGGCGGATGGCCACCGATCGCTGGCCGTAGTCGCGCTCGAGGCGGGCGGCATCGAACGATTGCAGCACCGTCCCGTCCACGTCGCACATCTCGAAGAGGTCGAGCGGCATGCCCGCCGCGGCCAGCGGCGCGGCGAGGCCGAGGCGATCGAGGGCGAGCATCGCATTGGTGGACACCATGATGCCCGCGCCGACCGGCGCGAGCGCCGGCGCGGCTTCATAGACGATCGGCTCGAGACCGTGATGCTGCAGGGCGAGGGCGGCCGTCAGGCCGCCGATGCCGCCGCCGACGATGGCGATGCGTGGGAGCATGGCAGAGGAGCGTCCGGAGCGGGCACCGCCGGCCCGGGTGCGTGGATCAGGGGAACAGGCGCTCGTGCGTCCACGGCCCGCCGGCACGCCGGTACACGAGGCGATCGTGCAGGCGATCGGGCCGCGACGTCCAGAACTCGATCCGGTCGGGCAGGACGCGGTAGCCCGACCAGAAGTCGGGGCGCGGCACGGGACCGCCTTCGAACCGCTGCTCGTACTTGCGGTAGCGCGCCTCCAGCTCCTCGCGCGAGCCGAGCGGGGCGCTCTGCCGCGACGCCCAGGCGCCGAGCTGGTGCGAGCGCGGCCGCGACGCGAAATAGGCGTCGGCTTCCGCGGCGGTGACCGGCTCGACCGTGCCGGTGATCCGCACCTGCTTGCCGAGCGGCGTCCAGAGGAAGCAGAGCGCGGCGAACGGGTGCCGCGCCAGCTCGGTGGCCTTGCGGCTGGTGAGGTTCGTGTAGAACACGAATCCGCGGCTGTCGGCTTCCTTCAGCAGGACGTAGCGGCTCGACGGGTGGCCGTCGGCATCGACCGTCGACAGCACCATGGCGGTCGGGTCGTCCTGGCAGGCCTGCCTGGCGGCCTCGAAGGTGTCGGCGAACAGGCGCAGGGGATCGGCGGGTTCGGATTGCGGGTCGGCCGTCATCGTGAACAGTACCTCCGTCCAGCCGGCGCGTCGGTCTTCGGGCTGTCCGGGGGTCGTTCCGTTCCGCCGGCCGGCGACGCTCGCTTCTCCTGACGATATCGCCTCGGCTTCGCCCGCTGCAAGCGGTGCCTGCGGCCGGCCCGCCGGCAGGCGGCGCATTGACGGGACTGTCGCCCGCCGGTATCGTGAGGATGGGAGCAGCACGGACGCATCATGAATCGGACCGACCAGGAGCCGGGCACGCGTGGCCCGGCCGGCCCCGCCGGCGAGCCGTCATCGCCGGGCCTCGACTTCATCCGCGCACGTATCGCCGAGGACCGCGCGAGCGGCCGCGACGGGGGACGTGTGCACACCCGGTTTCCGCCCGAGCCGAACGGGTACCTCCATATCGGCCACGCGAAATCGATCTGCCTGAACTTCGGCGTGGCCGCCGAGAACGGCGGCCTCTGCAACCTCCGGTTCGACGACACGAACCCGGTGAAGGAGGACGTCGAGTACGTCGAGGCGATCGAGGCGGACGTCCGCTGGCTGGGCTTCGACTGGGGCGATCGGATGTTCTATGCGTCCGATTACTTCGAGCGGCTCTACGCGCTGGCGGTCGCGCTGATCGGGAAGGGCAAGGCGTACGTCGACAGCCTGTCGGCCGACGAGATCCGCGAGCACCGCGGCACGCTGACGGCGCCGGGGCGTAATAGCCCGTACCGCGACCGGCCGGTCGCGGAGAACCTCGACCTGTTCGCGCGGATGCGCGCCGGCGAGTTCCCCGACGGCCAGCACGTGCTGCGCGCGAAGATCGACATGGCGTCGCCGAACATGAACATGCGCGATCCGACGCTGTACCGGATCCGGCGCGCGCGCCATCACCGCACGGGCGATGCCTGGTGCATCTACCCGATGTACGACTACGCGCACCCGCTGTCGGACGCCATCGAGGGGATCACGCACTCGCTCTGCACGCTCGAGTTCGAGGATCACCGGCCGCTGTACGACTGGCTGGTGAACGAGCTCTTCACCGGCGATCGGCCGCAGCAGATCGAGTTCGCGCGGCTGAACCTGAACTACACGCTGATGAGCAAGCGCAAGCTGCTGCAGCTGGTCGAGCAGCGGCACGTCTCCGGCTGGGACGATCCGCGGATGCCGACCATCAGCGGCCTGCGCCGGCGGGGGTACACGCCGGAATCGATCCGTGACTTCTGCGCGCGCGTCGGCGTGGCGAAGAAGGAGAACGTGATCGACATGGCGCAGCTGGAGCACAGCATCCGGGAGGATCTGAACCGGCGGGCGCCCCGCGTCATGGCCGTCCTGCGGCCGCTGCGCGTCGTGCTGACGAACTATCCCGAGGGACAGGTCGAAGAGGTCGACGTCATCAACAACCCGGAGGATCCGTCCGCCGGCACCCGGAAGGTGCCGTTCTCGCGCGGTGCTGTACCTCGAGCAGGACGACTTCCGGGAGGACCCGCCGAAGAAGTTCTTCCGCCTGGCGCCCGGACGCGAGGTGCGGCTGCGCTGCGCCTACTTCATCACCTGCCAGGAGGTCGTGAAGGACGCCGCGGGCGACATCGTCGAGCTGCGGTGCACCTACGACCCGGCGACACGCGGCGGCGATGCGCCAGACGGACGGCGCGTGAAGGCGACGCTGCACTGGGTGTCGGCGGACCACGCGCGCGACGCCGAAGTGCGGCTGTACGATCGCCTGTTCACGGCCGAGGATCCCGAGGGACAGGAGGGGCACGACTTCCTCGAGTACCTCAACCCCGCCTCGCTCGAGACGCTGAGCGGCTGCAAGGTGGAGCCGGGGCTGGCTGCCGCGCCGCCCGGGTACCGCTGCCAGTTCGAGCGGCTCGGCTACTTCTGCGTCGATCCCGACTCGGCCGGCGGCCGCCTGGTGTTCAACCGGACCGTCTCGCTGCGCGATACGTGGGCGAGGATCGAGCAGAAGGACAAGGCGAAGTGAGGAACGAGCCATGAGCGCAATCCTGAATCCCTACGAGCGCTTTCTTGGTGACCGCGATCCCGTCGACATTCTCGCCGACGTGCCGGTCCGCATCGAGGAGATGGCGGCCGCCTGGACGCCCGACCGCTACGAGCGGTCGTACGCGCCGGGGAAGTGGACCGCGCGGCAGATCCTGCTGCACCTGGCCGAGACCGAGGCGATGATGTCGGTCCGTATCCGGATGGCCCTCGCCGAAGACGAGGTCACGTTCCAGCCCTACGATCAGGACAGCTGGCTGCGCCGGGAGCCGGCGGGCGCGACCGGCGCGCTGGCGCTCGCGGCCTTTCTGTCGATGCGCGCGCTCGAACTGCCGCTGTTCCGCAGCCTCACGCCCGCCGACCGCGCGCGCCCCTGCCGGCATCCCGAGCGCGGCCCGATGACCGTCGATACGGTCCTCCGCACGCTCGCCGGCCACGACCTCAATCACCTGGCCCAGCTCGAACAGATCGACAGCGTCCGGTAGAGGATCGACGGAGAGCGTCCGAGTTCTGCGTCATGCTCATGCGTACGAGCGCCCTGCCCTGAGCACGTGACCGCCCGACGTCCGTTCGTGACACCCACTTTCCCGGATCCGGACACCGGCGATGTCCGGTTCCGCTCGTTCGTTCCGGATCCGCTCACTCTGCCTTGCGTGATTCCGGCACGGGTCTTTCAGGCCAACCGGCTGCCGGGACGTGTCGTCTAATGGACGTTACCGGCGACAGCGTGCGATCGGCGTCGCCTTCAGTGCGACGGGGAGGCAGGAATCCGATGGGGGCATTCTGGCGGGACGTGCGGTACGGGCTGCGGACGCTGCGGCGGACGCCGGCCTTCACGCTGGTCGTGCGTCGCTGACGCTGGCGCTCGGCATCGGCGCCAATACGGCCATCTTCTCGCTCACCGACCAGGTGCTGCTGCGGCTGCTGCCCGTCAAGGACCCCGGCCGGCTCGTCCTCTTCAGCGGCAAGGGCCCGTTCATGGGCCGCGTGGAAGGGCGCGACCGCTTCTCGTACCCGATGTACCGCGACCTGCGCGATCACAACCAGGTGCTCAGCGGCGCGCTCGCCGACTATCCGACCAGCCTGACGATGTTCGCCGGCGGCACGGCCGAACGGATCAACGGCGATCTCGTCTCGGGCAACTATTTCGACGTGCTCGGCGTGCAGCCGGCGATCGGACGGGTCTTCGCGGCGTCGGATGAAGGGGCTGCCGGCGCGTCACCGTTCGTCGTCCTGAGCCACGGCTACTGGATGCGGCGCTTCGCCGGCGATCCGTCGATCCTCAATCAGACGATCCGGATCAACGATCATCCGATGACGGTCGTCGGCGTGGCGCCGCCCGGCTTCTACGGCCTCAACTTCGCCGAATCCTGCCGACGTCTTCGTGCCGGTCACGATGAAGGCGGCCATGACGCCGACCTTCGACGGCCTGCAGGATCAGCGGTACGCCTGGCTCATCGTCGCCGGCCGGCTGAAGCCCGGCGTGTCGGTGGCGCAGGCCGAGGCGGGGCTGAACGTGGCGTACCGCCAGCGGAACGAGCAGGAAATCAAGGAGATGCCGATCGCGGTGAGCGAGCGGTTCCGCCACAATTTCGTGACCAAGCATCTTTCGCTGCTGCCGGGCGGCAAGGGCGTGTCCGGGCTGCGGCGGCAGTTCTCGACGCCGATCCTGGTGCTGATGGGGATGGTCGGTCTCGTGCTGCTCATCGCCTGTGCGAACGTGGCGAACCTGCTGCTCGCCCGCGGCGCGGCGCGGCAGAAGGAAGTGGCGGTGCGGCTCGCGCTCGGCGCGGGCGCGGCCGGATCGTCCGCCAGCGCCTCGTCGAGAGCCTGCTGCTCGCCGCTCGGCGGCGGCCTGCTCGGGCTGCTGCGTCGCCTGGTGGAGCGGCGGTCTGCTGCTGAAGGTGCTGCCGTTCGACGCGGCGGCACGCACGCTGTCGGCCGAGCCCGACACGCGCATGACGCTCTTCGCGCTCGGGGCGTCGCTGGTGACGGCGCTGCTGTTCGGCCTCGCGCCGGCGCTGCAGTCGACCCGGCCCGAACTGGCGCCGACGCTGAAGGACGAGACCGGCACGCTCGCCGGCGGTCCGGCCCACGCCCGGTTCCGCAAGGGGCTCGTCGTCGCGCAGGTCGGCCTGTCGGTGCTGCTGCTCGCCGGCGCCGGCCTGTTCGCGCGCAGCCTGTACAATCTGCAGAGCCTGAATCCGGGCTTCCAGCCCGACCGCCTGCTCGGCTTCTCGGTCGATCCGACGCTCAGCGGGTACACGCCGGAGCGGACCATCGCGCTCTACGAGCGGCTGCAGCAGGAGATCGGCGCGCTGCCGGGCGTGCGGAGCGTGTCGGTGTCGGAGCAGCCGATCCTCGCCGACAGCCAGTGGATGCGGACGACGCAGGTGGAGGGCTATCAGGCGAAGGAGGGTGAGGACACGAACCCCGACTACGACAACGTCGGGCCGACCTACTTCACCACGATGGGGATTCCGCTGCTGCGTCGGCCGGACGTTCACCGACGCCGACCGCGCCGGCGCGCCGAAGGTGGCCGTCGTGAACGAGGCGTTCGTCCGGCAGTTCTTCGGCGATCGCAACCCGATCGGCCGCCACATCGGCTGTCGGCGGGAAGGACGCGCCGCTCGATATCGAGATCGTCGGCGTCGTGAAGGATTCGAAGACCGTCACGTTGCGCGACAAGATCGATCGCGCGGTCTATACACCCTACATGCAGGCCTCGGCCGAGGATACCGGCCAGATGACCGTCTACGTGCGCGCCGCCGGCGATCCGCTGGCGCTCGCCTCGTCGATTCGCGACGTGGTGCGCCGCGTCGATGCGAACCTGCCGATCTTCGACATGAAGACGATGACCGCGCAGGTGTCCGAATCGCTGTTCGCCGAGCGGATGGTGGCGGCGCTGTCGCTGGTGTTCGGCTTCCTCGCGACGCTGCTCGCGGCCATCGGCCTCTACGGCGTGATGTCGTACTCGGTCGCGCGCCGCACGCGCGAAATCGGCATCCGCATGGCGCTCGGCGCCGAGCGCGGCACGGTGATGTGGCTGGTGCTCAGGGAAGTGGTCCTGCTGGTGCTGCTCGGCGTGGCGATCGGCCTGCCGGTGGCCCTGGTGCTCAGCCGACTCGTGCAGTCGCAGCTCTTCGGCCTCTCGGCCACCGACCCGCTGACGATGGCCGGCGCCGCGGTCGTGCTGTCGGTGGTGGCGCTGCTGGCCGGCTATCTGCCGGCCCGGCGAGCGACGACGATCGATCCGATGCTGGCGCTCAGGTACGAATAGGCGTCAGCAAGGGGCGACGGGTCTTGATCGAGTGTCGCGATCTCCGCGATCACCGAGACCCCGGGAGTGGAGCGTCATGAGGCGCCTGATGAGTGCGTGGCGGCACGATCTCCAGCACGCGGCCAGGACGTTCCGCCGCCGGCCGGCGTTCACGGCGCTGGCCGTCGTGACGCTCGCCCTCGGCATCGGCGCCAACAGCGCCATCTTCAGTGTCGTCGAGCACGTGCTCCTGAACGGCCTGCCATACCGCCAGCCGGACCGGCTGGTGAGCCTGGCGGCGGACGATACGGCGACGCTTCATCCCTCCAACGTGTCGTACGGCCTGGTGCATGACTGGCGCGCGCGGGTCCACACACTCTCGGCGATCGCCATGATCCGCGACTGGACGCCGACGCTCGATGCCGACGAGGGAGCCGAGGCGCTGGATGGCGAGCGCGTGTCGTGGAACTACTTCCCGACGCTGGGCGTGGCGCCAGCCCTGGGTCGGGCCTTCACGCAGGACGAGGATCGTCCGGACCGCTGGCACGTCGTCCTGCTGAGCAACGATTTGTGGCGGAGCCGCTTCGGCGCCCGTCCGGACATCGTCGGCCGCACGATCCACCTGAACGGCACGCCGTACGAGGTCGCCGGCGTCATGCCGGCCGGCTACCGGCCGCTGCCGGGCGTTTCGGAGAGCAACCATCCGCAGCTGTGGGCGCCGCTCGGCTACGACATGTCGCTGCCCAACGCGTGCCGGAGCTGCCAGCACCTGCGGGCGATCGCGCGGCTCGCCGACGGCGCCACGCTCGCGGGTGTGCGCGCCGAGATGAACACGGTCGCCTCGGCGCTGGCCCGCGAGTACCCCAACGACTATCCGACGGACGCGTCGGTGGTGGTGACGCCGCTGCTCGATCACGTCGTGCAGGACGTGCGCCGCGCCCTCTGGCTCGTGCTGGGCGCCACCGGCCTCGTGCTGCTCGTGGCCAGCGTGAACGTCGCGAATCTGCTGCTGGTGGCGGCCGCGGGCCGGCGGCGGGAGCTGGCGCTCCGGGCGGCGCTCGGCGCGAGCCGCGGGCGGCTCGTGGCGCAGATGCTCACCGAGAGCCTGTTGCTGACGCTGTTCGGCGGGGCCGCCGGGCTGCTGGTGGCGGTCTGGGGCATCGAGGCGGTGAAGCTCTGGGCGCCGGCCGGCATTCCTCGTCTCGACGAAGTGCGGATGGATCCCGGCGTGCTGGCGTCCACCCTGCTCATCTGTCTCGTCACGGCGACCCTGGCCGGACTCCTGCCGGCCTGGCAGGCGGCCCGCGCCGATCCGCGGGACGCGCTGCAGGACGGGGCGCGCGGCACGGCCGGCACGGCGCACAGCCGGTCCCGCCGAGGGCTGGTGGTCGCCGAGATCGCCCTTGCCTTCGTGCTGGCCGCGGGGACCGGCCTGCTGGCGCGCAGCCTCGTGCAGGTCCTGCAGTCGAACCCGGGCTTCGATACCCACGATCTGTACACGGCGAACGTCTCGCTCGTCGGTCCACAATGGGCCGACGATGCGCCGGTGCAGCAGTTCGACGATCAGATGCTGGCGGGCGTTCGCGCGCTGCCGGGCGTCGAGCACGCGGCGCTCGTCAGCACGCTGCCGCTCAGCGGCAGTTACGATCGCCGCGATTTCCACATCCAGGACCGGCCGTTGCCGAACCCGTCCGCGGCGCCGCCGATCGACAGCTACTACGTGACGCCGGGCTACTTCAGGACGATGGGGATTCCGCTGCTTCGCGGACGGTTGTTCACCGACGCCGACCTGGCCGCCTCGGCGACGACGCCGGTCGCGATCATCAGCGAGACCACGGCGCGGCAGATGTGGCCTGGCGAAGACCCCGTTGGCAAGAGGATCCAGCTCGGTGGACGGCACGAGGACGAGCCGTGGGCGACGATCGTCGGCATCGTGCCTGACGTCCGCCAGTACACGCTCGACGCGGCACCGACAGCCGACGCCTACCTGCTGGAACGGGCGATGAGCTTTCCTACACTGATTGTCCGCAGCGGCGTCGCGCCGGACGTGCTGACGCGCGAGGTCAAGGCGGTGACGGCGCGCCTGGACAAGACGGTGCCGGTGTACGGCGTGGCAACGATGGAGCAGCTCGTGGCCGCCACGGTGGCGCAGCGGCGTTTCGTGGCGGCGCTGGTGGCCGGTTTCGGCCTGCTGGCGCTCCTGCTCGCCGGTGTCGGCATCTTCGGCGTCATGGCCTACGCCGTCGTGCAGCGCACCGGCGAGATTGGCGTCCGGATGGCGCTCGGGGCGACGCCGGGGACGATCCTGCGCCTCGTGGCCGGCGAAGCCGCGATCCTGGGGATTCTGGGAGCAGCGGCCGGCCTTGCACTGGCACTCGGACTCGTGCGGCTCATCGAGAGCCAGCTGTACCAGGTGACGCCGGCCGATCCGGTGGCATTCGGCGGCGCGCTGACGGCCGTGGCGGTGGTGGTGCTGGCCGCCTGCTGGCTCCCGGTGCGGCGCGCGACCAAGGTGAGTCCGCTCGACGCGCTCAGATATGAATAGACGGTCGGCAATGGCGATGGGCAACGGGTAATCGGGTATTGCTCGGGCGCTCGGGGTTCGAGCCCCGGCGCAGGACGCAGCCCAGAACGCGCTCCATTTGCGTGACGGCCCGCAAGCTGCCAGACGAGACCCGCCTTGTTATCATCGTGATCAGGTTATGATGGGGGCCCCGATTGATGTCCGGGGAGAAAAGGAGCGACGTGTCCTCAACGCCCGAAGCCTGGCTGCGTGGACCTGTCCCCGGCGTCGACCCCCTGCTGATGCCGGTGGCGCATGCCCTCGTGCAGGTCCGCGACGAACTCGATCGGCTGCGCCCCGAACTGGAGAAGGTTGACCTGTGGCAGGGACCGGGAGCCGCGGCGCCGCCCGGCTTCCAGCTGCGTCACCTGGCCGGCAGCCTCGATCGCCTGTTCACCTACGCCCGTGGCGAGCGGCTCAACTCCGGGCAGGGGGCCGCGCTGCTGCGCGAATCGTCGGCCGGCACCGACGCCGAAGACGGCCGGCATCCTGGTCGATGCCGTCACGGCGCAGATCGACCGCTGCCTCGATCAGGTCCGCCGCACCTCGTCGCGCTCGCTGGTGCAGGCGCGGGCGGTCGGCAAGGCCGGCCTGCCGTCGACGGTCGGCGGCCTGCTGTTCCATGGCGCCGAGCACGCCACCCGCCACGTCGGCCAGCTCGTGACGACGCTGAAGGCGCTGCAGGCACCGGGGCGCTGACGCCGCTGTGCAACGGGTCATTTCTTTCAATACCCATTGCCCGTTGCTCATCGCCCATTGCGTGCCCATTGCGGCGTGGGCCGCGCCATCACGGCCGCGCGGCCGCGATCCTACCCTCCGAACTTGATCCCCTGCGCCAGCGGCAGCTCGGTGCTCCAGTTGATCGTGTTCGTCTGCCGGCGCATGTAGGCCTTCCAGGCGTCCGAGCCCGATTCGCGTCCGCCGCCCGTCTCCTTCTCGCCGCCGAACGCGCCGCCGATCTCGGCGCCGCTCGTCCCGATGTTCACGTTCGCGATGCCGCAGTCGCTGCCGCGGTTGGACAGGAACCGCTCCATCTCGCGGACGTGCTCGGTGAAGATGGCCGACGACAGCCCCTGCGGCACGTCGTTGTGCAGCCGGATCGCCTCTTCGACTTCCGCCACCGCTTCCGCCGGTGACGCCGTCTTCGTGCCGTAGCCGATCAGGTAGAGGATCGGAGCGAACGTCTCCGTCTGCACGATCGCCATCTCGTTCTTCACGGCGGCGATGCACGGCTTCACGTAGTGGCCGCCGGGCAGATCGAGCGTCTCGCCGCCACAGAGGATCTCGCCGCCCTGCTTGCGCACCTCGGCGATCGCCTTCTGCAGGTCGTCGACCGACCGCTTCGTGACGAGCGGCCCCATCAGCGTGTCCGGCTTCCGCGGGTCGCCGATCGGCACGTCCTCGTACGCCCGCCGCAGCCGGCGCACCAGCTCGTCGCGGATCGACTCGTGCACGATCACCCGCCGCGTGCTCGTGCAGCGCTGGCCCGCCGTGCCGACCGCGCCGAACAGGATGGCGGGCAGCGCGAGATCGAGATTCGCCGACGGCGTCACGATGATCGCGTTGTTGCCGCCCAGCTCGAGGATCGTCCGGCCGAACCGGCCGTTCACCACTTCCGAGACGTGGCGGCCGACTTCGCTGCTGCCGGTGCACGAGACGAGCGGCAGCCGCCGGTCGGCGATGAGCCGCTCGCCGACGGTCGAGCCCGGCCCGACGACGAGCGAGAAGATGGCGGGATCGACACCGGCCTGCCGGCAGGCTTCGGCCGCGATCTTCGTGACGGCGATCGCCGTCAGCGGCGTCTTGCTCGCCGGCTTCCAGACGACCGTGTCGCCGCAGACGGCGGCGATGGCGGCGTTCCAGCTCCAGACGGCCACCGGGAAGTTGAACGCGCTGATGACGCCGATCGGGCCGAGCGGATGCCACTGCTCGTACATCCGGTGGTCGGGCCGCTCCGACTGCATCGTCAGGCCGTAGAGCTGGCGCGAGAGGCCGGTCGCGAAGTCGCAGATGTCGATCATCTCCTGCACTTCGCCCTGGCCCTCGACGAGGATCTTGCCCATCTCGAGCGTGACGAGCGCGCCGAGCGGCTCCTTCATCTCGCGGAGCCGGTTGCCGAGCAGCCGCACGACCTCGCCGCGCCGCGGCGCCGGCAGCGTCCGCCACGTCAGCCACGCCTCGTGCGCGCGGTCGACGATCCGGTCGTACTCCTGTTCGGTGACCTGGCGCACGCGGGCGATGGGGGCCCCGTCGATGGGCGTGATGACGCCCATCTCGGGCCCGCTGCCGAGCCACTCCCCGCAGAACCCGCCCGGGTTCACCTGATGAATGCCGAGCTGTTCCAGTATGTCCGTGCCGATCGTGCCCATGATGTCTCTCCTGCGCCTCGTTCGTCCCGCGCTGTGCCGGTTCGAAGGCCGTCCCGCGGCCCGATTCTCCTAGCCTATCGCACTTCGCCGAGGGCGGCATGTTCAGTGCGCGCGGGGCCCCACCCCCGCGCGGAACTGAGCCGATGCCTCGCCTCGGATGTCCATGTCCTCGCCCTTCGACGTCGCTCAGGGCGACCATGAGCCCGCCGAAGGGGCGGCTCGGCATGGCCTTCGGCGACGCCCTCTCTCGAACATCTCGAGCCCCGCGCGCCTGAACCCGAGCGCCTGAGTCAATACCCATTGCCCATTGCCCATTGCTCATTGCGACGACGATAGGCCGTGAGCGCCGAGCGCCGAGTCCCTGAGCGCCCGACCGCGATCACGCCCCGGCAGTCGCCGTGGCCACCGCGTCCTTGTAGCCGCAGGCAGATCACGGCGACGACGACCGCCATGACGGCGAGCCCGGCGCCGAACTCGCCGGTGACCCAGGGCGTCCGGCCCGTGTTCGTCGTCAGGCGGTCGAAGATCGACTGGATGAAGAGATTGTGGCTCGCGTGCAGCAGCATGCCGGTCCAGACGGCCCCGCTGCGCAGCCGCATCCAGGCGAAGACGAAGCTGGTGCCGACCACCATGATCGTGAAGCAGCTCAGCCCGAACCAGGCCGGCGTGCCGGCGTTGTAGTCGGCGAAGAGCAGCAGCGGGTAGTGCCAGCAGGCCCAGCAGATGCCGCTGATGAGCGACACGTTGCGGAAGCTCGTCACCTTCGCGAGCTCGGGCACGAGGAAGCCGCGCCACCCGAGCTCCTCGCCGAGCGCATTGGCCGACTCGCCGACCATGCCGAAGGTGCCGAGCAGCAGCACGTAGAGCACGAGCTGCAGGGCGTGCGGCAGGTGGGGCCAGCCGAACGATGCGCTCGCCCGCTCGAGGAACGCCGTATTGAAGCCGCCGAGGCCGGAGAACCAGGCGACCAGGTAGACCGGCGTCGCGTAGGCAATCGGAATGAGATAGCTGCCGAGCGGATAGCGCGGTCGGCCCCACCGCCAGCCGTGGCCGTCGAGGTTGCCCTGATAGAGGTAGCGCGTGAGCAGCCCCGCCAGCCCCGGGCACCACATCAGGGCGAGCACGAAGAGGCCGCCGCCCGAGGCCAGGTGGCCCGTGTGGATGATGAGCCCCCAGAAGACGGCGCTGAAGATCAGCGTGAAGAACAGGTAGGTGCCGATCCGCCGCCACGTGGTCCGGTCAGCTTCGGACATGCGCTCACCCCCCCCAGGTCGCGCGTGATCGTTGGTGACGTCGCCGCCGGCCGCATTCAGGCCGGCGTCCGCGCTCCGGCTTCAGTTCCTCCAGCAGGTCGCAGACCCGATCGACGGCATCGTCGGCCAGCAGGCGGTCGCGCCAGCGGGCGCAGGCATCGGCCGTGTCGTGGCTGTCGAGCAGGGCCCCGAGCGCGCCGGCGACGCGCGGGCCGGTGAACAGCCGCGGCGCCAGCATGGCGCCGACGCCGAGCCGGGCGAGCCGCGCCGCGTTGTCGGGCTGGTCGTACGCCATCGGCATGACGAGCTGCGGCACGCCGGCCGCCAGTCCCTGGGCGCAGGTGCCGATGCCGCCGTGATGGACGAGCGGCGGCGCAGCGGGGAAGCAGATCCGAGAACGGCGCGTAGGGGACGTGGCGGACGTGATCGGGCAGATCGGCCGGCAGCTGTTCCGGATAGCGCGTGAGCAGCAGCGCCCGGCGCCGCAGCAGGCGCGAGGCCGCGATGGCCGCCTCGAAGAACTCGTGCGCGAGCCGGTTCGCAGAGCCGGCCGTGAAGGCGAGCGGCGCACTGCCGGCTTCGAGAAACGTGTCGAGCGCCGCATCGGTCGCGTGATGCTCCCGCTCGTCGAACAGCGGGAAGCCGGCGAGCCGCAGCTGCGCCGGCCAGTCGGGCTGCGGCGGCGCGAACCAGTCGGGGAAGAGGCCGACGATCCGCTGCGGCGAATGGAGCCAGCCGTTGAAGATCCGGCGCGCCGGCGCGAGCCCGAGCTCGCCGCGCCAGGCGTTCAGCGGCGGCGCCACCAGCGGATCGATGGCGGCGCGGTCGACGAACCACCAGAAGGTGCGCTTCGACCAGCCCGCGGGAACCGCGTGAGATCGCGGCCCGGCTCGAGGATCGGCTGCTGGAAGTCCGAGCGCAGGACGCTCGGCGCGAGGTCGAGCGTCGCGGCCGGCGCGCCGTGGACCTCCTCGAAGACGCGCGTGGCGAACGACAGCGTGTGCCCGACCAGCACGGTCCGGCCCGGCTCGTACAGCGACGACAGCGTGTCGTACGACCGCCGCATCAGCCGCGTCACCATGCCGAACACGAGCTTCGGCCCGCGCCGCGGGTGCCAGAGATCGGGATTGTCGATGACGGACTGGTATTCCTCGAGCGACGCCGTGCAGGTGGCCGCCAGCCCCGCCTCGCGGACCAGCGCGTCGAACGGCGCGGCGGTGAGGATCGTGACGTCGTGGCCGCGCGCCTGCAGGCGCCGGCCGATGCCGACGAACGGGTGGACGTCGCCGGCCGAACCGATCGGCGTCAGCAGGTAGCGCATGAAAGGTGCGGTCCGGCCCTAGCCTACCGGTCCCCGAGCCTGCCGGCGGCAAGTCAGGCGGCGGCTGTCTTCTTCTGCGCTCTTCGTTCGTCGTTCTTCGTTACAGGCGTCAGCGGATCATTCCTGTCGCAGCGCGACGACCGGGTCGACGCGGGTCGCGCGGCCGGCCGGCACCAGGCAGGCCAGCAGGGCGACGACCGCCAGCAGGGCGGCGGCGCCGGCCAGCACGATCGGATTGGCCGGCTGCACGTTGTACAGCTGGCTGCCGAGGCCGCGGCCGACGGCGACGGCGCCCGCCAGCCCGACGAGGAAGCCGACGGCGAGCACGACGATCCCTTCGCGCAGGATCAGCTCGAAAATCTGCCGGCCCGTGCTGCCGAGCGCGATGCGGATGCCGATCTCCTTCCGGCGCTGCGTCACGAGATAGGCGAGGACGCCGTAGATGCCGATGGCCGCGAGGAACAGCGCGACGGCGCCGAAGCCGATCGACAGCACCAGCGGCGACCGCCGCGTGACCAGCGCCTTGTCGGTCCGCTGCACCATCGTTTCGACGTCGTAGACGGGGAGTTCCGGATCGATCGACGCGACCTTCGCGCGCAGGCCGCCGATGACGCTCGATCGGATCGCCGGCCGTCCGGACGGTGAAGGTCATGCGGTGGACCGGCGACTGGGCCATCGGGAAGTAGTACGCGCCGATCCGCCCGTCGGCCTGCCCGGCGCCCCGGGTAGCCACGTGTCGCACGACGCCGACGACCGTCAGGAACACCGTCTCTCGGTGTCACCGCCATCAGGTCCTGCATGTCGGTCGGCGCGTACATCCGGTGTCCGATCGGATCGGTATTCGGCCAGAAGTGCCGAGCGAGGTGCTCGTCGACGATGACGACCTGCGGCGCGTCCTTCGTGTCGTGGTCGGTGAAGAAGCGCCCTTTCAGCAGCGGAATGTGCATGGACTCGAAGTACCCGGGGCTCACATCGAACTGGTAGGGCGAAATCAACGATTCGCCCGGACGCATCTGATACCCCTCGGCCAGGATCACGCTGCTGCTGTAGTCGCCTCCGAGCGGGAGGTTGCTGGTCGCGCCTGCCGCGACGACACCCGGCAGTGTGCGGATGCCGGTCAGTGCGCGGTCGGCGAACTGCGTGAGCCCCGGGCCGCTCGGATACCGCGTATTCGGCAGGCGGACCGACGCGGTGAGCACCTGATGGGGATCGAAGCCCGGATCGACGGCCAGCACCTGGCGGAAGCTGGCCAGCAGCAGGCCGGCGCCGAACAGCAGGACGAACGCCAGGCCGACCTGCGTGATGACGAGCGTGCGGCGGAGCAGCCGGGCGCCGCGCCCGGCCGAGCCGGTCCGCACGTCCTCGTGGAAGACGGCGCTGAGATCGGTCCGGAGGACCGAGGCGACCGGCACGAGCGCGATCAGCACGCCGACCAGCGCCGCCAGGCCGATCACGAAGGCGACGACCGTGCCGGTCATGTGAATCTCGCTGCCGCGCGGCAGATCCTGGAGGTTCAGCAGACTGAAGCCCTTGAGCGCCGCGTAGCCGACCAGCAGGCCGAGCGCCCCGCCGGCCGTTGCGACGACCAGGCTCTCGGTGATGAGCTGTCGCGCCAGCCGCGCCCGGCCCGCGCCGAGCGCCGCCCGTGTGGCCAGCTCGCGCAGACGCACGCGCGATCGCACGAGCGCCAGGTTCGCGACGTTGACGGCGCCGATGAGCAGCACGAACAGCGCGCCGCCCCAGAGCAGGTACAGCATCGCTCTCACGTTGCGGACGAGATCGGGTCCGAGCGGGACGGCGACCACGCGAAAGCCGACGTCCGTCAGGAGCTGCTGGAACTGCTTCAGCCGGTCGAAGTTCGCCCGGTCGATCGCGTCGATCTGCGCCTGGGCCTGCGCCAGCGTGGCCCCCGGCTTCAGCCGCCCGATGAAATCGTGGTTCTGCGAGAAGCGCGAGTTCTCCGACTTCTCCTCTGCCGTGAAGGCCGCGGGCGTCCAGGCCCTGACATCAGGATCGATGAAGCTGAAGCCCCGCGGCATGACGCCGACGATGGTGCACGGCACGTCGTTGATCGCGCAGGTCCTGGCCGATCGCGTCCCGGCGGCCGCCGTACAGCTCCTGCCACGTCGCGTAGCTGAGGATCACCTCGTGCTCGTGGCCGACTTCGCCCTCCTCCTGGGTGAACGTCCGGCCGACGAGCGGCGACACCTGCAGCAGCGGGAAGAACGACGGCGTCACCTCCATCACCGTGACCTGCTGCGGCCGGTTGCCCGGATCGATGCTCAGGCTGCGGTCGCTGTACATCGCCGCGCGCGAGAACGCCGGCACGCCGCGCAGCCGGTCGTAGTAGTCCGGCACGCTGGCCCCTGACCTCAGCGACCCCGGCGTTCGGGAAGCTGTCGTACACGTAGACGAGCTGCTCGGGGTGCGGGTAGGGGAGCGGCCGGAGGAGCACGGCGTCGACGACGGTGAAGAGCGCGGCATTCGCGCCGAGACAGAGGGCCAGCGTGAGCACGGCCGCGAGCGTGAAGCCCTTGTCGCGCCAGAGCAGCCGGAGACCGAACCGGAGATCCTGCAGCAGCGAGTCCATGCGCGTGCTCCACGCGCTGCCAGGCCCGGTTCAGGCGGCGTCAGTTTCTTCGACGTTCTCTCGTTACAGGCGTCAGCGGACTCACTCCTGCCGCAGCGCGACGACCGGATCGACACGGGCGGCGCGGCCGGCCGGTATCAGGCAGGCCACGAGGGCTACGGCGGCCAGGATCGCGGCGGCTCCCGCCACGACCCGTCGGATCGGCCGCCGGCACCTGGTAGAGCTGCGACTGCAGCCCGCGGCCCACGGCCGCCGCACCCGCGAAGCCGATCAGGAAGCCGATCGGCGAGCACGACGATCCCTTCGCGGAGGATCAGCTCGAAGATCTGCCGGCCCGTGCTGCCGAGCGCGATGCGGATGCCGATCTCCTTTCGCCGCTGCGTCACGAGGTAGGCGAGCACGCCGTAGATGCCGATGGCGGCCAGGAACAGCGCCACCGCGCCGAAGCCGAGCGCCAGCACCAGCGGCGACCGCCGCGTGACCAGCGCCTTGTCGGTCCGCTGCTCCATCGTCTCGGCGTCGTAGACGGGCAGCTCGGGATCGATCGCGGCGATCCGGGCCCGCAGGCTGCCGATGAAGCCGTTCGGATCGCCAGCGGTCCGGATGGTGAACGTCAGCCGGTCGGGAGACGTCTGAGCGAGCGGGAAGTAGGACGCGCCAACGGTCCGGTCGCCCTGCGCGATGCTGCGCATGGCCGTGTGGTGGACCACGCCGACGACGGTGAACATGTCCTTCTCGGGCGGCGGGGCGTTGAGGTCGTTCGGATTCGTCGGGCTGAAGAGGCGGCGGCCCAGCGGGTTCTCGCCGGGCCAGAAGTGCTGCGCGAGCTGTTCGTCGACGACGACCACCTTCGGCGCGTCGCGGCTGTCGCGATCGTCGAACAGCCGCCCCTTCACGAGGCCGATGCGCATCGCCTCGAAGTAGCCCGGCGTCACCGACACGCGGTACGGCGAGACGAACGACTCGCCGGGCCGCAGCGGATGCCCCTCGGCCACGATGACGCCGGTGCTGAACGATCCGCCGAGCGGGATGGCCGTGGTCGCGCCGGCGGCCACGACGCCCGGCAGCGCGCGGATGGTCGTGAGCGCGCGATCCGAGAACTGCGCGACCGCCTGCGCCGTTCGGGTACCGCGAGTCGGGCAGGCGGACCGAGGCCGTGAGCACCTGGTGCGGGTCGAAGCCGGGGTCGACCGACAGCACCTGGCGGAAGCTGGCGAGCAGCAGGCCGGCGCCGAACAGCAGGACGAACGCCAGGGCCACCTGGGCGACGACCAGCGTGCGGCGCACGCACGCGGGCGCCCCGTCCCGCCGATCCCGTCCGCCCATCCTCGTGGAAGACCGCACTGAGATCGGTCCGGAGGATCGACACCACGGGGAGCAGCGCGATGAGGAGGCCGACGAGCGCCGCCAGGCCGATCACGAAGGCGACGACGGTGGCGTTCATCTGGATCTCGCTGCCGCGCGGCAGCTCCTTCAGGTTCAGCAGGCTGAATCCCTGCAGGGCGCCGTACCCGAAGAGCAGCCCCAGGCCGCCGCCGACCCCCGCCAGTACCAGCGCTTCGGTGACGAGCTGGCGCGCCAGCCGGACCCGGCCGGCGCCCAGCGCGGCCCGCGTGGCGAGCTCACGCAGCCGGACGCGCGACCGGACCAGCGCGAGGTTCGCGACGTTGACGGCGCCGATGAGCAGCACGAACAGCGCCCCGCCCCAGAGCAGGTAGAGCATCGCCCGGATGTTCCGCACCAGGTCGGCCTGCAGCGGGACGGCCGTCACGTGAAAGCCGGAATCCTTCAGGAGCTGCTGGAACTGCGTGAGCCGCTCGAAGTTCGCCCGGTCGATGGCGGCGAGCTGCGCCTGGGCCTGCGCCAGCGTTGCGCCCGGTTTCAACCGGCCGACGTAGTCCCAGTTCTCGTCGTACCGCGCGTCGTCGGACTTGTCCTTCGGCGTGAACGCGGTCGGGATCCAGGCGCGCACGTCCGGATTGAGGAAGGCGAAGCCCTGCGGCATCACGCCGACGATCGTGTACGGCACGTCGTTGACGCGGAGGTCGGAGCCGACGGCGCTGCGGCGGCCGCCGTAGAGCTGCTGCCAGGCGGAGTAGCTGAGAACGACCTTGTGCGCCTGTCCGGCCTCGCCCTCGGCTTCCGTGAACGTCCGGCCGAGGAGCGGTGAGGCCTGGAGCAGCGGGAAGAACGACGGCGTGACCTGCATCACCGTCACCTGCTCGGGACGGTCGCCGGCGTTGAGGCTGACGCTCCGGTCGCCGTACAGCGCACCCACCGAGAAGGCCGGCACGCTGCGCGCGCGGTCGTAGTAGTCCGGCACGGCGGCGCCAGCCCTCGGGATGCCCGCGTTGGGAAAGCCGTCGTAGACGTAGACCAGCTGGTCGGCGTGCGGCACGGGCAGCGGCCGCAGCAGCACGGTGTCGACCACCGTGAACAGCGCCGCGTTGGCGCCGAGGCAGACCGCCAGGGTGAGGACGGCGGCGAGCGTGAACCCCTTGTCCTTCCAGAGGAGTCGAAGGCCGAACCGGAGATCCTGCAGCAGTGTGTCCATGGGCGTCGTCCTGCCTCGCTCGAAGGGAGGGCCGGAACAGCACCGGTCCTGTTCCCCCATACGAGAAAAGGCGGAGTCGGGTTCCGGGCGGGGCCGCCGAGCGCGTGGTCGGCCTGCGAAGTTCCCGCTTACCTGATGAAGTAGCCGGCCACCTGCCAGGTTCCCGCCTTGTCGAGCGCGCAGGTCACGGTCTCGATCGCGGACGGCCGGTGCGTGAACGCCGTGCGGTACCTGGAAGACGACGTACTGGCCCGTCGGTGCGCCCGGCAGCGAGGTGGTGGACATCTCGTGGACCTGCTTTCGCGATTCGGCCCGGCCCAGCGGTGCGCGCGTCTGTTCGAGGGCGCCCGTCCAGTCATCGCGCGAGACGGCGCGCTGGAACATCGGCGCGGCCGACGTCCAGGAGTCGGGGTAGCGACCGGCGTCGATCAGGTGCAGCCAGGCCAGGGCCGCCTTCGATGCCGCCTTCGTCCCGGCCTGGGCGGCCTGCAGCGGCGGGACGAGCAGGAGAACGACGACGATGAGCCGGAGAGGGTACCGCATGGCAGCCACTCCTCTATTGGTTTCGGCGGGGCCCCACCCCCGCCGTTGCCGTCGCTTACGCTCCGGATCCTGACCCGGACGTTCCGGGCGCGATGCCTGCGACAGCGGGGCCCGGGCCTCACGGCTCGGAATCAGTCCGTCTGCACCACCGTCGCCACGGCGGGGCGCACGGCCAGCGCCAGCAGGCCACCTACCGCGAGCGTGGCACCGAGCATCCACATGCCGGCCGCGAAGCTGTGTGTCGCATCCCTGACGAAGCCGACCAGCGTCGGCCCGACGAAGCCGCCGATGTTGCCGATCGAGTTGATCAGCGCGATGCCGCCCGCCGCGCCGCGGCCGCGCAGGAACGAGGTCGACAGCGTCCAGAACGGACCGAAGGTCGACACCAGGCCGGCGGTGGCGAGCGACAGGGCCAGCAGCGACGGCACCGCGCTGGTGAACACGCCGACCAGGACGAAGCCGGCCGCGCCGGCCAGCGCCGGGCCGGCGACGTGCCAGCGCCGTTCGCCCGTCCGGTCGGAGTGGCGCCCGACGAGCACCATGGCAATGGCGCCGGCCAGGTAGGGGATGGCGCTCAGGACGCCGACGATGAAGTCGGAGGTGTGCGAGAAGCCCTGGATGATCTGCGGCAGCCAGAAGCCGACGCCGTACAGGCCGACCGGCAGCGTGAAATAGATGATCGCCATCAGCCAGACCCGTCCGCTGCCGAGTGCTTCGCCGAGCGTCCGATGCGCCGACGGCGCGGCTTCCGACTCGGCGCGCAGCCGTCCGACGAGCCACGCCCGCTCGTCGGCGGCGAGCCAGGCCGCCCGTTCGGGCCTGTCGGTCAGCAGCCACAGCGTTCCCACGCCGAGCACGATGGCCGGCAGCCCCTCGAGCAGGAACAGCCACTGCCAGCCGGCGAGGCCCGCGAAGCCGTGCATCGACAGCAGCGCGCCGGAGATCGGACCGCCGACGATGCCGGCGGTGACCGTGGCGACCATGAAGCCGCTGATGGCGCGGGCACGCGCGTCCTCGGGAAACCAGCGCGTCAGGTGGAAGATGAGGCCGGGGAAGAAGCCGGCTTCCGCGGCGCCGAGCAGGAAGCGCAGCGCGTAGAACTGGCGGGCGTCGCGCACGAACATGGTGGCGGCCGACACGAGCCCCCATGTGATCATGATGCGCGCGATCCAGAGGCGGGCGCCGACCCGTTCGAGGACCAGGTTGCTCGGAATCTCGAAGATGACGTAGCTGAGGAAGAAGATGCCCGCGCCCAGACCGTAGGCCGATGCCCCGAGGCCGATGGCCTGGTTCATCTGCAGCGCCGCGAACCCGACGTTGATCCGGTCCAGGTAATTGACGATGTAGAGCAGGAACATGAACGGGATCAGCCGGCGCCAGACCTTGCGCATCGTGCGCGCGGCCAGGGCGGAATCGGCGGACGCCGTCGCCGTCGCACCGGACACGGGGACTCCCCGCTCGTTCGTCATTCCTCGCCCCTGAGCAATACCCATTGCTCATTGCCCGTCGCCCATTGCGACGAGGCACCCTTACGTTACATTCACCGCTCTTCCGTGAGCCTTTCGCTCGCCTCCCACAGCTTCCGCGCCAGCTCCGGGTCCCGGGCGTCGGCCGAGGGCCTGGCGGGATGGGCCTTGTCGAAGTAGCCGCCGCTTTCCCTGGCGTACGGCTGTTCGGTGGCCATGACGGCGATGAAGCCGCCGGCGCGGCCCGGCGAGAGCATGAACGGCTTCACGAGCCGCATCACCACGCTCAGCACGTCCTGGTTCCGGTTCCAGATGCGCGTCGCCACCATGCCCGGGTGCACGGCGAGCGCGACGAGCCCGCGCGGTCCCTCGCGGCGGTCCAGCTCGGTCGTGAACAGGATGTTCGCCAGTTTCGAGTCGCAGTAGGCCCGCATGCCCCGGTAGGTGAACGCCGGTCCTGCGCCGCGCAGGATCTGGTCGAGCGGCGCCCGCCGCAGCCTCGCGACCCGATGCGCCTCCGAGGCCACGTTCACGACCCGCGCCCGCCCGGCCCGCAGCGCCGGCAGCAACCTCGTGGTCAGGACGAATGGCGCCAGGTGGTTCACGCCCATCGTCATCTCGAATCCGTCGGCCGTCCGCTCGAGGCCGTGACAGTAGAGGCCGGCGTTGTTGACGAGCAGGTGGATGGCATCGAAGCGCGACGTCAGCCGGTCCGCCAGCGCGCGCACCTGGGCGAGCGAGCTCAGGTCGGCGAGCTCGAGGTGGACCCGCGGGTTGTTGGTCGCTGCCGTGATCTCGCGGCAGGCGGCTTCGCCGCGCTCGCGACTGCGGGCGACGAGGACGACCGTCAGTCCGTCGTGCGCGAATCTCGCGGGCCGCCTCGAGGCCCATGCCCGAGGTCGCTCCGGTGATCACGCAAATCAGTCGTGCCATGTCAGCAGCGGACAGGAAGATCGGGGCACCTCGCCACGGTCTCTCCCTGTCGAAGGACTCCCCTGATCTCCTGTTCAATAGAGCCTGAGTCGCGCCTGCTCTCCCGTGTAAGGCTCCGGATGTTCTCCTGAGCTCTTGATCTCCAGTTTCGCTTCCTTGTCGTCCTCGGCGCCTTCCTCTTCCGGTTCCGGCGGCATGCCGCAGAAGTCGACGATGACGAGCGTCACGTCGTCGTCGTGGCCGGTCGATTGGCCGACCCACGAGCCGAGCTCCTGCAGCAGCGTGTCGGCGAAGGGGCCGGGCGGCAGGCTGGCATGGCGCTTCAGGAAGTCGCGCAGCCGCTCGATGCCGAAGAAATCCCCGGCGCGGTTCGTCGCCTCGGTCACGCCATCCGTGTACATGACGACGCGCGTGCCAGGCTCCACCGGTTCGGCCAGGTTCGCGTACTCGGCCGTGTCGAACAGGCCCATGATGAGCCCGTTCTGGTTCAGCTCTTCGATGCTGCCGGTCGACGGCCGCCGGACGAGCGGCGGCGGATGGCCGGCGCCGGCGTAGGCGAAGGTGCTCTGCGCCGGGTCGACGAGCAGGTAGGCGGCGGTCACGTAGTCGCGCTCGAACTGGCCGCACAGCGACGTGTTCAGCCCGCCGAGCACGGCGGACGGATTGGCCGCCCGCGCCCCCTGGGCGTTCAGCGCGACCTTCAGCATCGACGCGATGAGCGCCGCCCCGATGCCGTGGCCCGAGACGTCGGCCACGAGCACGCCGAGCCGCGACCCGTCGGCCGGCAGGAAGTCGTAGAAGTCGCCCGCGACCGCCGTCATCGGCACGTAGCGGGCCGCGATGTCGAGGCCGGCCGCGATCGGCGGGCGGTGCGGCAGGATCGCCGTCTGGATGCGGCGCGCGGTCTCGAGCTCGTGCTCGATGGCGAGCAGCCGCCGCTCGGTTGCCTCGACGCGCGTCAACGAGAGGTAGCCGAGGCAGCCGACGAACACGAGCAGGCCAATCGGTTCGGGATCGACCGCCATGCGCCAGTGGAATACGGTCGAGACGTTCGGATAGAGCGCGACGAGGAGGAATGCGAACAGGCCGAAGGCGAAGAGGCGTCCGTCGCGTGTCGTCCGGTAGGCCGGTCGGAGGGCGTTGGCGAGGACGATCGGAATGAAGATGACGTTGAGCAGCGAGTCCAGCCAGATCGTCGTGCCGGCGTGGCCGGCGGCCAGGTCGATGCCGGTCGGCGACCACGGCGTACAGCGCCTCGACGTAGATGAGGATCCGGATCGATCGCCGCCATCCCTGGCCCAGGAACTGCTCGGCGAAGACGGTGAGCGGAATGACGACGACGTACGTGATGGCGACGATGAGGATCTGCAGCGTGTGCGTCGAGAGTCCCGACGGCGGGAGCGCGACCAGGGCCCGCGCGAACTCCCGGAGGCCGTACAGGACGCAGAACAGCCCGAAGGAGAGGAGGGTCACACGGGCCGTGCGCCGTCGGCGCACCAGCAGCAGTCCCAGCGCGAGGAGGCCGATCGTGCCGATGAACGTTGCGAGGACGACGCCCGCCAGGTCGAGTGCCGTCGCGGCCGCCTGTGAAGGCATGACGGCGCATCTTACACCAGCGGGCCGGCTGGCCCGGCTATTCCGTCCGGAGCGCCGCCGACGGGTTGATGTGCGAGGCGCGCTGCGCCGGCACGAAGTTGGCCAGGGCCGCCACGGCGACCAGCACGGCCGCCGCCAGTCCCCAGGCCAGCGGGTCGGCCAGGCTGACGCCGTACATCATCCCCGCCAGGCCGCGGACGGCACCGGCGGCCAGGACGCCGCCGACGGCCAGCCCGATCAGGGCCACCGTGAGCCCCTGCCGCATCACGAGGCCGAGCACCGAGCCCGGCTGTGCGCCAAGCGCCATCCGGACGCCGATCTCCCGCGTGCGCCGCGACACCGAGTAGGCGATGACGCCGTAGAGGCCGATGGCGGCCAGCAGCAGCGCGACGAGGCCGACGACGGCGACCAGTGAGGCCGCGGCGCGCACCGGGAACAGGGTCGCATCCACCTGCGTGTCCATCGTCTGGTGATCGAGGAAGACGAGGTTCGGCTCCATCGCGAGCAGCGCCCGCTGCATGACGCCGACCAGCGCCGTCGCGTCGCCGCGCGTGCGGGCCACGATCATCTCGCCCGAGTTCGGTTGCTGCGACTCGGCGAGCTGGATGTAGGGCTGCGATGTCTCGCCGACCGAGACGGTCTGGTAGTCGGCCGACACGCCGACGATCTGCACCGTCGGGCCGTCGAGGCTGCGCGAGTGATAGACCTTGCCGACGGCGTCCTGCCCGGGCCAGTACCGTTTCGCCATCGTCTCGTTGATGATCGCGACCGGCGGCGTGTCCGGCGTGTCAGCGGCGGTGAAGTTGCGCCCGGCGACGATCGGCACGCCGATGGTCTTGAAGTAGGCGGGTGAGACTCGCGCCGACATGACGATGTCGCCTTTGTCGCCCGTCTGGTGATGGCCGGCGACGAAGACCCGCTGCATGTTGTAGCCGATCGAGAACGGCAGGCGATCGGCCAGCGCGGCCGACTCGACGCCGGGAATCGCCCGGACGCGATCGAGCGCGCGTTCGTAGAACGACTTGCTGCGCGCGTTATCGTAGCCCGCCATCTCGAGCTCGGTCGAAACGATGGCGATGCCGCCGGTGTGGAAACCGACGTCGACGTGCTGCGCGGCCAGCAGCCCGCGCGTCAGCAGGCCGGCGATCACGAGCAGCAGCATCGTCACCGCCATCTGGCCGGCGACCAGGCCGTCGCGCAGCGTCCAGCGGCGGCCGACCTTCGTCGCGCCCTCCTCGCCCTTCAGATCGGCGGTCAGGGCGGTTCTTGCCGACTGCAGCGCCGGCGCCAGGCCGGCCAGCAGTCCGGCCAGCACCGTCACGGCGGTCGTGAAGAGCAGTGCCCGGCCGTCGATCTGCAGATCGAAGGTGAGCGGGATCGGAATCGGCAGCGTGACGCCCATGGCCGCGTGGATGAGCGCCCAGGCCAGCGCCAGGCCGGCGGCGGCGCCGAGCGCCGCCGTGACGAGACTCTCGGTGAGCAGCTGCTGGACGAGCCGGCCGCGGCTGGCGCCGATGGCCAGCCGGATGCCGATCTCCCGGTGCCGCGCCGAGGCGCGGGCCAGCAGCATGCTCGCGACGTTCGCGCAGGCGATGAGCAGCACGAGCCCGACGACGACCATGAGGCCGATGCCGATCGGCCGCAGCAGGCGGTCGGCATCGGGATGGATGCGTACGCTGCTGCTCGCGATGACGTCGATCGACCGGTTCCTGTTCGTGTCGGGATTGGCGGCGTCGATGCCGCGCATCAGGACGTTCAGGTTCGCGCCCGCCTGCTGGATCGCGACGCCGGCCTTCAGCCGTCCCTTCACGAACAGCCAGCGCGTGCCGCGCTGCTCGAGCCGCGTCGTGCCGGGCTGCGACGGCGGAATTTCCTGCATGCCCGAGGGCTGCACGTCGTCGACCTGCGCCAGCGGCACCCAGATCTCGGGCGACAGCATCGGAATCATGCCGGTGAACGACGCGGGCGCGACGCCGACGATGGTGTAGACGTTGCCCTTGATGCGGAGCGGCTGGCCGACGATGCCGGGACTGGCGCCGAGTTCGCGCCGCCAGTAGTGATTGGAGACGACGACCACTTTCGTGGCGCCCGGCTTGTCGTCCTCGGGCAACAGCGTCCGCCCGAGCGTGGCGTTGACGCCGAGCACCTGGAAGAAGTTCCCCGTGACGACCTCGCCGAGGACGAGCCGCGAGCGGTCCGGCAGGTTCACCGCCGTGAACATCTCGGAGTAGGCCATCATGTTCGAGAAGACGTCGTTCTTGGCCTTCAGGTCGAGATAGTCGGGATACGACGTCGTGTGCCACTTCTCGCCGGCGGGCCCGCTGGTGTAGACGTCCACGAGCTGCGAGGGCGCCTTCACCGGCAGCGGCCGGAACAGCACGGCGTCGACGACGCTGAAGAGCGCCGTGTTGAAGCCGATGCCGATGGCCAGCGTCAGGATGGCGACGAGGGCGAAGCCCGGGCTGCGGCGCAGCCAGCGGAGCGTGTAGCGCACGTCGGAGCGGAGAGTTTCGAGCACGGACGTTACTCCTTCAGGAACGCGTGATCTTCGTTATTCCCGCATCAAGCGGGAATCCACGCCCTCCATTGTCGTCTCCGCGAACGCGGGGACCCAGCCGGACAACGTTGGCTGACCTTCTCTAATCTGGATGCCCGCCTTCGCGGGCATGACGATCGGTGTTCGCCTTCTCTCGCGTCCTTCGTAGCCCCTGAGCTTCAGCTCGGGGGAGGCCGCTTCTAATCGGTCCGCAGCGCCGACGAGGGATCCACGCGCGCCGCGCGTCGGGCCGGCACCAGGTTCGCCAGGCCGGCCACCGCCAGCAGCGCCACGGCGGCGATCGTCCAGGCCAGCGGATCGGCCACGCTGACGCCGTACAGCAGGCCGCTCAGCAGCCGCACGGCCGCGGCGGCGAGCAGGCAGCCGACGCCGAGGCCGATGGCCGCGATGCCGAGCCCCTGCCGCATCACCAGGCCGAGCAGGGCCGAGGGCCGCGCACCGAGCGCCATCCGGATGCCGAGCTCTCGCGTCCGCCGCGCGACCGAGTAGGCGATGACGCCGTAGAGACCGACCGACGCGAGCAGCAGCGCGATCAGCCCGACGAGTCCCGCGAGCCAGGCGCCGGCCCGCACCGGCAGCAGCGTCGCGCCGAGCTGCGCGTCCATCGTCTGGTGGTCCATCATCACCAGCCGCGGATCGATGTCGTGGAACTGGCGCTGCATCGCGCCGAGCAGGGCGTTCGCGTTGCCGTGCGTGCGGGCGACGACGAGCCAGTACCAGTCGGGATGCTGCTTCGCGGCGAAGAGCACGAACGGCTTCGGCGCCTCGTTGACGAACGAGACCTTGTAGTCGGCCGAGACGCCAATCACCTGGTAGACCGGGCCGTCGGGACCGCGCAGCCGGATCGTCCGGCCGACCGGATCCTCACCCGGCCAGTAGCGACGGGCCATCGTCTCGTTGATGACGGTGACCATCGGCGTGTCCGGCGTGTCGGTGGCGGCGAACCCACGGCCTTCCAGAATCGGCACGCCGAGCGTCTTGAAGTAGGCGGTCGAGACGTCGGCCACCTCCATCGTGACCCCCTTGTCGTCGGTCGACATGCGGCCGGGCACGTAGACCTGCCGCTCGCTGAAGTTCAGCGAGAAGGGGAGCCGGCTGGCGATGGCCGCCGATTCGACGCCCGGCATTGCCTGGATCTTCTCGAGGATCCGGTCGAACAGCTGCTGGCCGCGCGCCGAGTCGTACCCGGCCAGGCTCGAGTCGGTCGAGACGATGGCCAGTCCCTCGGTGCGGAAGCCGACCGATTCCTGCTGCGCTGCGATGAGACCCCGTACGAGCAGCGCGGCCACGACGAGCAGCAGGGTCGTCACGGCCATCTGGCCGGCGACGAGCCCGTCGCGCAGCGTCCAGCGCCGTCGGCCGACGCGCACCGCGCCGGCTTCGCCCTTGAGGTCGGCAACGAGATCGGCCTTCGTCGACCGCAGCGCCGGCGCGAGACCGGCGACAACGGCGGCGAGCATCGTGACGGCGAGCGTGAAGAGGAGCACGCGCGTGTCGATCCGCAGGTCCAGCGAGACGGGGACCGGAATCGGCAGGCTCATCGTCGTGATGAGCCGCACGCAGCCCAGGGCGAGCAGCACGCCGGCGGCGCCCCCGACGAGCGCCAGCGACAGGCTTTCGGTGAGCAGCTGGCGGATGAGGCGCGCGCGGCTCGCGCCGATGGCGAGCCGGATGCCGATTTCCCGCTGCCGCGCCGAGGCGCGCGCCAGCAGCATGCTGGCGACGTTCGCGCAGGCGATGAGCAGCACCAGGCCGACGACGACCAGGAGCCCAGTGGCGACGGGGGTGAGAATGCGGTCGGCTTCGGGATGGATGTGGACCGAGCTGGTGGCCACCGCGCTCAGCTGCCGGTCCTTGTCGGTCTGCGGATAGGCCGTGGCGAGCTGGCTCATCAGCAGCGACAGGTTCGCCTGCACCTGGTCGACCGACACGCCGGCCTTCCGGCGGCCGACGAGGAACAGCCAGCGCTGGCCGCGGCGGTCGAGCCACGACGACCCGGTCGGCGACGGCACCGTGTCGATGATGCCCGCCGGCTGCGCATCGTTCACGTCGGCGATCGGCACCCAGATGTCGGGCGAGAGCAGCGGGAACATGCCGGTAAACGACGCCGGCGCCACGCCGACGACGCTATAAAGGTTGCCGCGCAGTCGGATCGTGCGGCCGATGGCGCCAGCGTGCCCCCGAGCTGCCGCTGCCAGTACCTGGTACGACACGACCGCGACCCGCGCAGCGCCGGGATGGTCGTCGCTCGGCAGCAGCGCGCGGCCGAGCGCGGGCCGGATGCCGAGCATCTGGAAGTAGTTGCCCGAGACGACCTCGCCGAGTGTCAGCTTCGCCTGGTCGCCAAGCGTGACCGCCGTGAACATCGGCGTGTACGCGGCGAGATCCTGGAAGACGGCGTTCTTCGCCTTGAAGTCGAGGTAGTCGGGATACGACGAGGTCTGGTAGCGGCTGCCGTCGGTGCCGGAGGTGTAGAGGTTTACCAGCTCGTTGCCCGCCCGGACCGGCAGCGGCCGCAGGAGCACGGCGTCGACGATGCTGAAGATGGCCGTGTTGAAGCCGATGCCGATGGCGAGCGTGAGCACGGCCACCAGCGCGAAGCCCGGGCTGCGGCGGAGCCACCGGAACGCGAAGCGGGCATCCTGCACCAGCGATTCCATCACGACATCCTCCCGGCTGGACCGCGAGCCTGCCGGAACAGACGAAGGCCAGAGGGCGAAAGTTCGGCCGGCGGGATTTGCCCTTTTCCGCCGGCGCTCCGGTCAAAGGAAGAGGGTCGGCAGGTCTGAACGCCGGGCTACGGACTTCGGGCTCCGGTCTCCGGTGGGTTCGTCGGGGCTCCGTAGCCCGGAGCCTGTAGCCCGTCGTATCAGGACCGGTAGACTGTAGACCGAAGACCGGAGACTGGAAGTGATGCGCAAGAAGATGTTCGTGATTGCGGCGACGGCGGCTCTCTGCTGGCCGGCCGGGGCCGTGCCCCAGGCGGCGCCGCAGGCGCCGGCCGCTCAAGAGCCGGTTCAGCCGGCTCAGCCCGGCCAGATCCGGCCGGGTCATACCGATGCCGACGACGATCGCCGGCGCCTGGCGTCTGAACGCCGATCTCAGCGACAAGCCCGGCCAGCGCCGGGGGCAGGGGCAGGCTGAAGGCGGGGAAGGCGGTGAGGGGGGCGGCCGGGGATACGGCGGAGGTGGTGGGGGCGGTTACGGCGGTGGCGGCATGGGTGGCCGGTTCGGCGGGGGCGGCGGGGCATGGGCGGCCGGTTCGGCGGGGGCGGCATGGGCGGCGGAGGGTTCCGCGGCGGGCAGCGGCCCGACCCCGAGGCGATGCGCGCGCGCATGGCGCTGATGCGCGACATCATGCAGCCGCCCGACCGGTTCACGCTGACGATCGCCAGCGACGACCAGGGCGTCTCCATGACGTACGCCGACGGCCGGGTGTTCAACTACAAGGCCGACGGCAAGAAGGAGAAGCACCAGCTGACCGATGGCACGGTCGAGACGAAGACGAAGTGGGACGGCAAGAAGCTGGTGATGGAGTACGACCTCGGCGGGAACTTCAAGATCCAGCGGACCTACGAGCTGTCGGACAAGACGCCCGAGCTCGTCGTGACGACGAAGATGGAAGGCGGTCGCAGAGGCGGTGGCCGCGAGATGAAGGCGGTCTACGACGTCGATGCGGGGTAGCAGAGCTGTCTTCAGTCTACAGGCTCCGGTCTTCGGTCCTGCAGGACCGGGGACCTGCGGATCCTCGTGTCAGGACCGGAGATCGGAGACCGGAGACCGGAGCCCGGAGACTGCGTCCTACTTCGTCTCCGCCATCTCCCTGCTCACCCTCTCCACCTCCCCGAACACCCTCAGCACATTCCCCCCGAGGATCTTCCGGATGTCCTCCTGTGAGTAGCCGCGCTTCAGCAGCTCCTGGGTGATCTTCGGCAGGTCCGCCGCGCTCTCCATCCCCAGCGGCATCGTCGAGCCGTCGAAGTCCGAGCCGAGGCCGACGTGATCGACGCCGGCGATCTTCACGGCATGGTCGATGTGGTCGACGATTGCCGTCCAGTACACCTTCGGCAGCGTTCCCCGACATCATCGCCTCGTGGTTGATCCGGTTCGTCTCCGTCGTGACGCACGCCTCGTCGCCGCCGCACTTCTTGTCCATGTCGTCCATCTGCTTCACGACGTCGCCGCTCAGCTTGTCGGATGCCACGCGGTAGGCCTCGCTCAGGAAGCTCGCCTCGTAGTTGATGTCGATGACGCCGCCGTTCTTCGCGAGCGCCCGCATCATGTCGTCGGTCATGTTGCGCGGATGGTGCGCGATGGCGCGGGCCGACGAGTGCGACGCGATGACCGGCGCCTTCGAGACGGCGATGGCGTCGTAGAACGTCTTGTCGGAGACGTGCGAGATGTCGACCATCACGCCAAGCCGGTTCATCTCGCGGACGACGTCCTTGCCGAACGGCGTGAGGCCGTTGTGCTTCGGCTTGTCGGTGGAGGAGTCGGCCCAGTCGTTGTCGAGGAAGTGGGTGAGCGTCATGTACCGGACGCCCAGGTCGTGGTACATCCGCAGCACGCCGAGGTCGTCGTCGATCATGTGGCCGCCCTCGACGCCCATCAGCGCGGCGATCTTGTGCTCGGCGACCGCCTTCCTGATGTCGGCGACCGAGGTGGCGAGCAGCATGTCGTTCGGGTGGTGCCGCACCGATTCGCGGACGGCGTCGATGAGGTCGAGCGCGCGCTTGATGGCCGGCGGCCCGGTGACCGTGCTCGGCACCCAGATGGAGAAGAACTCGGCGTCGAGCCCGCCTTCACGCATGCGCGGGATGTCGATCTGGCCGTCCGTGTGGCGCTGGCCCATGTCGAAGCCCTTCTCGAACAGCATGCGCTGCGGGGTGTCGGCGTGGGTGTCGACGACGATGGCGCTCATGTGGAGCTGCCGTGCGGCGGCTGAAATCTGCGGCGACGAAGCCGGCGCCTGGGCGAGGAGCGACAGGGGCAGAGCGAGCGCGGCGAGCACGAGAGCGGACCGGATCGGGCGCTGCAGCATGGATGAGCTCCTTGGGAATGGCTGAGACGATACAACACAACCGGGCCCGATGGGCAGGGGGGACGGGCCCGGGGATCGGCTTCGGGCTCCGGGCTTCGGGCCGCTGGGCCTTCGTCGTGGGCGTAGCACCGAGCTTCAGCTCGGTCTCTGGGAGGATGTCGTCGGCTCCGGGCACCGGCGCAGCCGTCGTGTCAGGCCCGCAGGCCGAAGCCCGAAGCCGTCGTGTCTGACTGTAGACTGTAGACTGACCTCGAGTGAGACTCTCGATGAACCCACATGTCGTTGGCATCTACACCACCCCGGAGCGGGGAGCGCCTCTGGTCCCCGTCGACGAGGCCCGTCTCGAAACCGGCCGCGGGCTGGTTGGCGATCGTTACTATCTGGGAGCCGGGACGTTCTCGGAGCGCCTGAAGGGAACGCCCGACGCGGAAGTGACGCTCATCGAGCACGAGGAAATCGTCCAGTTCAACGATGCGGAGGACTCGCCGTTGACGCCGGGTGAGTTCCGCCGCAACATCGTGACCGATGGCGTCCGGCTGAACGATCTCGTCGGCCGCCGGTTCCTCGTTGGCGATGTCGAGCTCGAGGGGATCCGGCTCTGCGAGCCATGCACGTACCTGGCGAGCCTGGTCGGACAGAACGTGCTCGACCGGATGGTTCACCGCGCCGGGCTGCGCGCGCGTGTGGTGTCGGGCGGGACGATCCGTTCGGGTGATTCCATCTCGGTGCCGGCTGTGGTCTGATCGCTGGACCGGCGGGGCGCGGCGGCAGCGCGCGAGGAGGGCATGACGTGGCACGCGCACTCGGTGTCGGTGGTGTGTTCTTCAAGTCCGCCAACCCGGAGAAGCTGGCGAAGTGGTACGCGCAGTACCCTGAAGTTCTCCCTCGACTCGCCGGTGTCGGCCAGCTTCAAGCCGTCGGCGATGCCGCGGAACGGCGTCACCGTCTGGAGCGCCTTTCCGGCGCGCACCAAGTACTTCGCCCCGTCCGACCGTCCCTACATGGTCAACCTCGTCGTCGACGACCTGGACGGCGCGTTGAAGCAGGTGAAGGCGGGCGGCGCGAAGATCGTCGGTAAGATCCAGGAGGCGTCCTACGGCCGCTTCGGCTGGTTCCTCGATCCCGACGGCAACAAGGTGGAGCTCTGGGAGCCGTCGAAGAAGTAGGACGCAGCCCCAGTGTCTGGACCGAAGACCGTAGACCGTAGGCCGTAGACCGAAGACTGCGTTCTTCCCCGTAGCCCGTGGTCCGTAGCCCGTAGCCCGTAGCCCGAGGAAATCCCCATGGCCGGTGGCTGGTTCAAGGAAGGCTCGATCCAGGACAACATCGATGCCCACATCGAGGGAGCGGTGCGCAAGGCCCGCAGCGAGATGGGGAAGGGCGAGAGCCTGACGCACTGCGCGGAGTGCGGCGAGCCGATCCCCGAGGCGCGCCGCAAGGCGGTGCCTGGCGTCCGGAAGTGCGTGAAGTGCCAGGAAGCCGCCGACGAGAGCTCCCGGGGGACGGGGCGGCGGATGCCGAAGGGGAGATAGCCGTAGAATCGCGTCGGGCGGCGGGCTTCGGGCGTCGGGCTCAGGGCTGCGGGCTGCGGGCGCCGAATATCCCCCAACTCTTCGTAGGCGCCGAGCTTCAGCTCGGCGCAGTCCGTGACAGGGGTTTCCGTCGTAGCACCCAGCTTCAGCTCGGTCAGGGGAAGCTGCGACGCTCGGAATCGTCATCCTCCCACACGCTCACCTGTTACCGACCCGCCTCGCAGCACTATCTGAATATCCCGACCAGCATATGCGTCTGGTGCCGCGACCGGTTCAGCGCCCGCACGCCTTGCCGCAAACGACCTCTGAACGTGTTGAACCGCCCCGGCCCCGACGCTACACTGCAGGCCTCGCAGCCGTATCAGACTATCGAGTTCCGTCTGGTAGTTGCACCGGGCTCGCATTCGAGCCTGTCGCCGACAGCTGACGCAGACTGAGGGCCGACGTGGACGAGTTCGGACCCGATCGATGCTTGATAAGCCACCACCAGCCCCTGACAACGCCACCACCTGAGGTCAGTGGACTGGCGCCTGCTGGTCGATTGGCGCAATGGACTGATTCACCTGACTCCGAACCGAGTGCCGATGATCTCCCCTCGCGATCGCGCCGACCAGTTCTGCCGCCGATTCGGCTTGAAGGTGCCGCTGCTCATGGCGCCGATGGCCGGCGCCTGCCCGCCCGATCTCGCGGTCGCCCTGCTCGAGGCCGGCAGCATGGGAGCGATGGGGGCGATCCTGAGCGCGCCCGGCGCGATCCGTGACTGGGTCGCGTCGGTCCGCGCGCGGACGTCAGGGCCGTTTCAGCTGAACCCGTGGATTCCCGATCCGGCGCCGCGGCGCGACGCGGAAGCCGAAGCGCGCGTCCGCGCGTTCCTGTCCGCCTGGGGCCCCGATGTGCCGGCTTCCGCCGGCGACGTCAGGCCGCCCGACTTCGACGCGCAGTGCGACACCTTCCTGGATCTGCGGCCGGCCGTCGTCTCGTCGATCATGGGCGTGTTTCCTGCGCCCTACGTGGCGCGCCTGAAAGCCGCCGGCATTGCCTGGTTCGCGACCGCGACGACGCTGGCGGAAGCGAAGGCGGCAGAGGACGCGGGCGCCGACGCGGTGGTCGCGCAGGGCGGTGAAGCCGGCGGGCATCGCGGCGCCTTCGACGCCGGCCGGGCGCAGGAGTCGGCGACCGGTCTCGTCGCACTCGTCCCGCGCCTGGCGGATCATCTGAGCATTCCGATCATCGCCGCCGGCGGCATCGGCGACGGTCGCGCGGTCGCCGCCGCGCTCGTGCTCGGCGCCAGCGCCGCGATGCTGGGGACGACCCTTCTCCGCTGTCCCGAGGCGCACACGCATCCCGCCTGGGCTGACGCACTCGCGGATCTCGAACCCGAACAGACGATGTTGACGCGCGCGTTCAGCGGTCTGCGGGCGGGCTATCGCCACCGACTACGTCAGAGCCGCGGCGGCTGCCGCCGCACCGCCTCCGGCGCCGTATCCGGTTCAACGCGGATTGACGTCCGCAATGAAGAAGGCCGGCGCGGCCGCCGGCGACCATCACCGGATGCAGTGCTGGGCCGGCCAGTCGGCGGCGTTCGCCGCGCCTGTTCCGGCCGCCGATCACCTGCGGGCCATCTGGAGCACGGCGGCGTCGTTGCTCGGTTTCGCGAACGGATAAGCTGGTAGGATCGCCTCGTAAGAACCCTTCGACGATACATGGCCGAAGAACGGAAGATCCTTCAAGAACTACATCACCCCGTGCGGCCTGCAGCGCCTGCGGGACGAGCTCCGGTTCCTGCTCACCCGGGAGCGGCCGGCGGTGACGGAGGTGGTGGCCTGGGCGGCGAGCAATGGCGACCGCAGCGAGAACGCCGACTACCAGTACGGCAAGCGGCGGCTGCGCCAGATCGACGGGCGGATCCACTTCCTGACGAAGCGGATCGACGCCGCTCACGTCGTCGACCCGGAATCGCCGAGAAGCGGCCGGGCCGTGACGCAGGTCTTCTTCGGCGCCACCGTGCGCTATGCCGACGGCGCTGGCGACGAACGCCAGGTGAGCATCGTCGGCGCCGACGAAGTCGATCTGGACCGCCGCCATATCAGCTGGCTGTCGCCGCTGGCGCGCGCCTTGATGAAGGCCGGCGCCGGCGATCGCGTCATGCTCCGCGCGCCGGGCGGTTCCGAGAAGCTGGAGATCCTGGAGGTGCGCTATGAACGCATCGCCGTCCAGCCCTTCACGGAGCCGCCAGGCGCCGAGTCGGCGTCGAGAACACGTCCAATCACCCGCAGCTAGAGGCTCGGCGTCGACTTGTCGCCGGCGGCGCGTCTTGCTGCAGTAGTCAGCGCCGCCATGGCTCAGGTTCGGGCGTCAGCGGAGAGCGACATGAAGTGCATCCTCTTTGGCGGGAGCGGCCAGGTCGGAGGGGCCGTGGCTCGCGCGCTGGTCGAGAGTGATGTCTACTCGGAATTGACGATGCTGGGGCGGAGGGCCGTGGCCTGCATGGAGGATGAGGCGAAGGTTCGGCAGGTCGTGGTGGATACGAGCGCCGCCGATTTCGAGGAGGTCGTGAAGGAGAAGGCGCAGGGCCACGACGCCGCCCTCAGTTGCGTCGGCATCGGGAGCGGAACCGCATGGATGAGCGAGGAGCAGTTGATGGCGGTCGAGGTCCAGATGCTGGGGCGATTCGCGCGAGGCTGCAAGGCTGCCGGGATCGAAGTCTTCGAGCTCCTGACGGCCGTCGGCGTCAACGAGGCCTCTGCGCACTCGAGGATCAAGGCCCTGCGCGTCATGGGCAGGAAGTATCAGACCGTGCTCGATGTCGGCTTCAGGAAGCTGGCGGTCTTCAAGCCCGGCATGATCGTGGGTAATGCCCACACCCCGAGATGGCTCACCCCGCTGACCGCCATCATTCCGGATTCCCTTGGCTGGGGAAACATCCACCAGGAAGAGATCGCCCAGGCCTTTGTCGGCCACCTGGAGAACAGGGTGGCGCGACAGACCGAACCCGTTGTGTCCTACGGGAACCGGGAGATGAAGCGGCTGGCGCAGGAGAGGCATGGAGTTACGCTGGGTCATCGCTGAGAGCCGCAGCAGGCTCGAAGCAGGCTGCGAACGTATACTGCGGCCGAGGTGCGTGACATCGTGCAGTCCATTCCCGGGTCGGACTCCTATGAATGGGATGTGCGGTCGGAGAAGGAGCATCACGTCACCGTATTCAGGGCCGTCGGCAGGCCTCGATCCATCGTGAGATCGCCGGCCGGCGGAACGGGATCGGAGCAGCGATGAAGCGGATCTGGACGATCATCGGCGTGCGGGACGTGCCGGCCAGCTTCAGGTGGTACCAGTCGCTGCTCGGCCTGGTGGAAACGGCTCCGGCCCACGACTACTTCGGCCAGATCCTGGATGCGGATGGCACCGTGCTGCTCTGCCTCCACCAGTGGGGCGCGCACGAGCATCCGTCCCTGACGAGTCCGGAGGCCGCGACACCGGGCAACGGCCTGCTCCTGTTCTTCCGCGTCGACGACTTCGACGAGGCGCTGACGAGAGCCCGCGCGCTCGTCTCCCGGCGTAACGGCCCGCGCGGCGGGCCCGCCCCTCGACAAGCTCGGGGCGCCCTGAGCCAGTCGAAGGGCGCGAGCGGAACGGAGCGAGCCGCGAACGGGCAGCGAGTCGGGCTTCGGGGCGGAGCCCCGACTGATAGCGGGTTCGAAGAAGAGCCACATACCAACCCGAACACCCGCACGAGCGAGTTCTCGCTCAGGGATCCCGACGGATACTACGTCACCGTCAGCGCGCTGGCCGAGACCTGATGAAGACCGAAGGCGGGCGACACGAACGTGCATTGAAGCGAGCGGATCGTCGTGCTCCGGCGGTAAGCTGAAGGGGTTACCAGGCCATGCCCCGCCAGATTGTCTTCGTTCACGGACTGTTTCACGGATTCGGCCATCTCGCCGACTTCAGGAGCGTCGCGTTCGGCGAGCCGATCGTCATCGATCTGCTTGGCTTCGGACGCCACACGGCTTCTCAGGCGCCGGACGTCCTCGATGCTCAGGTTCAGCACGTGGAAGTCGAGCTCGATCGCCTCGGGATCTCCCGGCCCGTGCTGGTAGGGCACTCGGTTGGCGGCGCCGTGGTGATGCTGCTGGCGGCGCGCGCGCCCGACCGGGTCGAGGCCGTGGTCAACGTCGAAGGGAACTTCACGAAGGCCGATACGTTCTGGTCGTCGAAGATCGCGGCGATGACGCCAGCCGGCGTGGAGGCGATGCTGACCGGCTTTCGCGACGATCCCGGCGGCTGGCTCGAGCGGCAGAAGATCACGCCCAGCGACGCGCGGCTGGCCTGGACGCGCCGGATGTTCGACGCCCAGCCGGCGGCGACGATTCATGCCACGGCCCGAGCGATCGTCGCCGCGACCGAGCCGGCCGGCTATCTGACGACGATCGGCCGCGTGCTGGGAAGCGTTCCCCTGCACCTGTTCGCCGGGCAGCGCTCGCGGCAGGCCTGGGGCGTGCCGCAGCACTTCGTCGACGGGGCTGCCTCGTACACCGTGCAGCCGGGCACGGGGCACATGATGCCGGTCGAGGAGCCGGCCATGTTTCTCGATCTCGTGGACCGCGCGGTCGGGGGATGAGGACGACGCGGGCCTGGCCGAGCCCGCGCTCCTGCGGCCGGCTGTCGGACCGGCGCTGCTCCTCTTCTTCCGCGTCGACGACTTCGATGCGGCGCTGACGCCAGCCCGCGCGCTGTAGTCCGGCTGACCGTCCCGACGGTCGGCCCAGGTTGCGGTCTCAGGGGCAACGGCGGCTTCTTCTGGTGAGAACCTGCCGGCCGCGCGACCCGTCCAAGCCAGAGAGTCCCTGGCAGCGTCAAACCTCTCGACTGGTGTCCGATGCCGAACCGCCACTGGGCCCTGGCGGCGAGGACGATCGAACATCACGAGCTCGTGACGTCGGGTCCCTACGGGCTGGTCCGTCACCCCATCTACCTGGCCATTGGCGGCTTCGTGGTGGTGACCGGTCTCATGCTGGCGCCGATCCGGGTACTGCTCGTCGCCTGCGTCATCTACGTCGCCGGCACGCACCTCCGGCTGCGGGCTGAGGAGAAGCTGCTGGCCGCCACCTTCGGCCCCGCGTTCGACGAGTACCGACGGCGGGTGCCGGCGCTCATCCCGAATCCGATCGCGTTCATGCGGAAGTAGGACGGCGACCGCGTTCGGCGAGATGCCGTCCGACACGCCGACCATGGAGGACACGATGCCGGCAGCGAGGATGACCCGCTCACGCGACGGCATGATCGCCGGCGTGATGCAGGGCATGGCCGACTACTTCGGCTGGTCGCCGAAGCGCCTGCGGATCGCCTTCGTCATCCTGAGCGTCGGGACGGCCGCCTTTCCGGGGATGCTCCTCTATCTGTGCCTCTGGTTCGTGATGCCGCCGGACGGTTCCTGAACGACACCGGACTCCACCCGCCGGATGAAGGAGGCCCATGAAAGTCTGTATTGTCGGCGCCTCGGGCAAGCTCGGACAGTACATGATCCGCCACGCGCTCGATCGCGGCTACGAGGTCGTCGGCGTCTGCCGGGAGCAGAGCGTCGGAAAGCTCGATGCGTTCAAGGGGCGCATCACGATCGTGCCGGGCGCGACGAACGACCGCGAGGTGATTCGGAAGGCCGTTGCCGGCTGCGACGGCGTGCTCACGGTGCTCGCCCCCTGGGGCGTCCAGCAGTACTCGACGGGAACCGCGCAGGCGGTGCTCGACTATGCCCGGCCGGACGCGCGCGTCATCTTTTCCTGCGGCTGGCACATCACGCGCGACGGCAAGGACCAGGTACTCGTGGAAGCTGCGCTGGTTCGTGCGGATCTTCGGCCGGCTCGCGCGGCTGGCCCGGTTCGCCGATCTCGACGATCAGGTCGAGGCGTGCCGCCGGATCTTCGCGAGCGACCGGCGCTGGACGGTCGTCCGCGGCAGCGACCTCGAGGAAGGCGAGAGCGAGGGGCTGCCGGTCTGGAGCCGGCATGTCGGCGACCCGATCCTCGCGAGCAACCGGACCAGGCGGATCGACTTCGCCCTCTTCATGGTCGATGCCCTCACCAACGACACCCTCATCCACGAAGCACCGGCCATTGTCGGCTGCCGGACGCCCTCGGCCCTCGCTCACGCCGACGAAGCGGGACGCTGAGCGCCGGCGCCGCGGAGGCGCCAGGCGACCGAGGCTTCCGTTGAACGAGGTCAGCCCGGGCGCTAGACTGCGGACATCCCGGGTACCCACGACCGTTGCACCCTCTCCGGACAGGCGGATGAACTTCCCTGGAGCGATGCACCATCGCCGCAGGAGGCTCGATGACTGACCAGACCGTCGTACGCCCCGTCGTCACCCCGTGGCATCTCTGGCTCGTCGGAACGCTGGCCGTGATGTGGAACAGCGTCGGCGTCTTCGACTTCGTCATGACGGAGACGCAGAACGCGTCGTACATGAGCGCGTTCACGCCCGAACAGCTCGCCTACTTCCACGGCTTCCCGGTGTGGGTCGTGGTCGTGTGGGGCGTGGCCGTCTGGGGAGGCCTGCTCGGCTCGGTCCTGCTGCTCCTGCGCATGCGGCTCGCGGTGCCCGTGTTCGGTGTCTCGCTGGCGACGCTGCTGCTCACCTCGTACCACAACTTCGTTCTCACCGACGGGCTCGCCATCATGGGCGGAGCGGGTGCGCTGATCTTCACCACCGTGATCTTCGTCATCGCCGTCGCATTGCTCGTTTACGCAACCAGCCTCACCCGCAAGGGAGTCCTGCACTAGCGCACTACCGGCGGGAGATCGGACTGTGGCGAGCGCGAAACCGCTGAAGACATTCCTCGCGACGACCCCGGCGCAGCGGGGCGCCTGGCCGAGGCCGCGCGGCTGGTCGCGGCAGGCCAGGCGCTGGGGCTCGAGTGAACCGGGAAGGGCTGCTGGTATCATTGGCCCACCGCGTTCCGGCTCGATGCGCTCGACGGCCCCGTCGCCGGGGCGGACGCTCGCCTGCATGCGGCTGATTCCTGGCCCGGTGCAAAAGGAGGTGTGACGTGCTGGACTCGCAGAGCAAGGTCCTGGATCTCATTTTCGGTCGCTGGCGCAGCCAGATTCTCTATGCCGGCGTGAGCCTGGGCGTCTTCGACGCGCTGGCCGGCGGGCCGAAGTCGGCGTCGGCGGTCGCGAAGGAACTGGAGCTCGATCCCGACCTCTGTTACCGCCTGCTGAGGGCGCTCGGCTCGCTGGAGCTGCTCCGGGAGCAGGGCGAACGGATGTTCGCGCTGACGGAGGCGGGCCAGCTGCTGCGCCACGACCATCCGCAGACGCTGCGGGGCGTGACGCTGCTCGAGGAAGGCCCCGAGCACTACGCCCTGTGGACGCACCTGCCCGACATGATCCGGGAGGGCGAGCAGAACGCGTTCGTCCGCGAGTTCGGGCGGATGGCGTTCGAGCACACGGACCACGACCCGCAGTACGCCGACGCGTTCAATCAGGCCATGAGCAGCTATTCCAGCTCGCAGACGGCCTGGGTGATGGAAGCGCTGGACGGGTACGACTTCTCCTCGATCGGGCACTTCTGCGACATCGGGGGCGGACACGGCCACACGCTGTGCAGCTTCCTGGAGAAGCATCCGCACATGAACGGGACGGTCGTCGATCTGCCGGGCGTCATCGAGAAGCAGACGAACCACTGGGCGGATCGGCTGAACGTCGGCGACCGCTGCACGTATCGCGGCGGGAACATGTTCGAGACGGTGCCGGCCGCCGACGCGTACATGATGAAGATGATCCTCCACGACTGGAACGACGAGGAGTGCGTGCAGATCCTCCGCAACGTCGCCCAGGCCGCGCGCCCCGGCGCCCGCATGCTGATCGTCGAGCATGTCGTGCCGGACCCGGACACGGCGCATTTCGCGAAGCTGTTCGACATCCACATGATGTGCTGGGGCACCGGGCGGGAACGGACGGAGCGCGAGTACAGGTCGCTGCTCGATCAGGCCGGATGGACACCTGCGCGCGCATGGTATCCCCAGTCGCGCATGATGGGCGTCGTCGAAGGGGTGAAGGGATAGACTGAAGGCCGTAGGCCGTAGACCGCTGACTGCTCCCCATGACTCAGTTCGAACGCCTCGTCCGCGCCGACGTCATCCAGACCCTCAGCCGCACCGGAGCGGCGCCGTCGGTCGCCGAGATCGCCGCGTCGACCGGCGAGGGCGAGGACGCCGTGCGGTCGGCGCTTCATGCGCTGGCCGACGCGCACCGGCTGGTGCTGGTGCCCGGTACCAGCACCGTCCGCATGGCGCATCCGTTCTCCGCCGTCCCCACCGACTTCGTCGCCTCGATCGGCGGACGCCGGTGGTTCGCGAACTGCGTGTGGGACGGCCTCTCCATTCTCGCGCTCCTCGGCGACGGCACGCTCGTGACCCACTCGCCCGCCACCCGCGAGCCGATCGAGCTCACGGCCACCAACGGCACGGTGACGGGCGAAGCACTGGTGCACTTCCTCGTTCCCGCCCGCCGCTTCTGGGACGACATCGGCTTCACGTGAGCCAATATCACCGCCTTCCGGTCGGAAGGCGAGCTGCAGCAGTGGCTCGACGCGAAGGGGCGGTCGCGCGGAGCGGTCGTGACGCCGCAGGCCCTCTACGATCTGGGGAAGGACTGGTACCGGACCCGTCTCGATATCGACTGGGAACCGGCCACGCCCGAGCAGGCGACCGAGGTGTTCGCGCGACACGGATTCATCGGAGAATTCTGGTCGCGCGACTGAAGCGCGTGAGGCCTGAGCCGCATGGTCTCCACTCCGTACGATCTGATCGCCGGTCAATTCGCGGCCGCGCGCGTCCGGCTGCGGGCCGACGAGCGCCGATATCTCGCGCTGATTCTGGAACCGCTGGCGCCAGGCAGCACGATACTGGACCTGGGCTGCGGCACGGGATACCCCGTCGCCAGTCATCTGGCGTCGCTCGGTCACCGTATCGTCGGCGTGGACGGCTCGGCCGCCATGCTGGCCGTGGCGCGCGGTCGCCTTCCGCAGCATCGATGGATGCATGCCGCCATCGAAGAGGTGGCGTTCGACGAGACGTTCGACGCTGTCATCTGCTGGGATGCCCTCTTCCATCTTCCCCGCGAGCAGTGGCCGGTCGTCATCGGCCGGATTCACGAGTGGCTGCGGCCGCACGGACGATTCATGATGAGCAGCGGCGGTGTCGTCGACCCGGACGGCCATGGCTTCACCGACACGATGTTCGGCCACGAGTTCTACTACGACAGTCTGCCGCCGGCATCGTTGGCGACCCTGCTCGACGGGATGGGGTTCGATATCCTGGTGGGCGAAATGTGCGATCCGCCCGACGGCGGGCGGAACCGGGGCAAGTGGGCGACCGTGGCCTCACGACGGGCTGGAGAGCGAGGGCTCGAGCCATGAAACCAGCGATGCTCGATCCGAGGTCTCTGGCATGAGCCGATACGTCGACGCCACCGAGCAGCTCGTCACCGAAATCGTCGCGGCGGACATCCGGCGATCGGTCGCCTTCTATCAATCGCTTGGCTTCGAGATCCTCCGCGACGCCGGAGATTTCGTCGAGCTGACGTGGGATGGGCACCGCCTGTTTCTCGCGCAGCGACCCGGGCTCTCCGAGGCCTCGGGCGCCGAGCCGGCGGTATCATTCCACGGCGCGAACGTTCGCGTGATGGTCGCCGATGTCGACGCCTGCTGGGCGCTCGCGAACCGAATTGGTGCCCATGTCGTCAGTCCGATTGGGGATCGCCATTACGGCCTGCGTGATTTCACCATCGTGGATCCGGACGGATTCGGCATCCGGTTCGCCAGCTGGTTGCCGGATCGCTAGCGCGGGAGCCTTGCATCCGCTGATCGACACCGTGGCGGCAAGGTGAGGAGCAGCGTGTCGCAATTGCGTGTATCGGAGTCGGTCCGTGAACGACGCTGAAACGATCTACATCGTCGGAGCCGGGGCCATCGGATCGGCGCTGGCCGCCTGCCTGAGCGACGCCGGCCGGGACGTGGTCGTCGTCCGGACCAGCCGGAACGACGTCGTTCGCGGGCCGGAGGAGTTCGTCGTCCGGGACGCGGCCGGCCGCGAGGTCAGGGCGTCGATCGACACCGTGTCGCTCGACCTGCTCGACGGTCTGCAGGGGATCGTTGCCGTGACTGCGAAGTCGTACGCCAACGCCGACCTGGCCCGGAAGCTCGCCGACAGGGGCGCGAAGGGGCCGATCGTCATCCTGCAGAACGGCCTCGGGGTCGAAGAGAGCTTCCTGGCGGCCGGGTTCACCGACTGTGTATCGCTGCGTGCTCTTCACCGGCGGCGAGCGGCAGGAGGACGGCAGCTTTGATTTCAGGGCCGTGAAGCCGTCGCCGATCGGCATCGTCAAGGGAAGCGCCGGCACGCTGCGACGGATCGTTCGGGCGCTCGACACGCCGGCGTTCCCCTTCGTCGAAGACGAGCGGATTCAGGAGATGGTCTGGCAGAAGACGATCATGAACGCCGTGTTCAACTCGATCTGTCCGCTGCTCGACGTCGACAACGGCGTCTTCGACCGCGATGCACGAGCGCGGGATCTCGCCCGCGGAATCGTCGACGAAGGGGTCGCCGTGGCGAAGGCGCTGGGGATGGCCCTCGATCCCGACCGCATCCTGGAGCAGGTGCGGACCCTCAGCCGCGGGTCGACCGGACAGACGATCTCGACGCTGCAGGACATCCGACGCGGCAACCAGACCGAGATCGCCTCGCTGAACCTGGCGATCGCGAAGATGGGAGCGGAGGCGACACCGCCGGTGCGGGCGGAGCAGACGGCCCTGCTCGGGCGCATGGTCGAGATGAAGGCGGCGTTGCAACGCGCGGCGGCCGAGCGCTGACCTGCCGTATCGGGCGCCTCTCCTACTCCTCCCCGCCAGGCCCCCGCCGACCGCGCGGGCCCATCCTTCTCGGCGGCCCCATGGTCTGGCGGATCGTCTGCATCGTGCTCCGCTGCACCTGCCCGGTGAAGCAGCCAAGCGTGTACGGATACTCACGCGTCAGTCGGTACGCGTAGTCGTACGTCCGGCCGTTCACGGTCACCTGCTCGGCCCGTCCGTGACAGGCGTCGAGACCGGCGTTAGTGAACAGATGCCCGCTCGCGTCGCGCATGCCGAGAATCGGATAGCCATCCAGCGCCCAGCCGACGACCGTGTTGCTGTCGGCGCCGGGCAGGCAGGGCGAGCTGCTGTGATAGTGGTATTGCCCCTTGCCCTGAGGGTGTCCATTGCACAGGTCCTGGATCTCGTGCGCCGCGGCGTCCCGTCCGGCGTCATCGATCGCGCTGTAGATGGCGACACCCGTCGTCGTGAAGCCGATCATCCCCATCGGCAGGCAGCCGGGCTCGGCCGCTCGCACCGGGTCGGCCGGGATCTCGAACGACAGGTTGTGCTCGGCGATGTGATTCGGATTCGTGTCGTAGTAATAGGCGGGATCGCCCGGTGAAATCGGAAAGATGCCGGTCGGCTCCTGCACGGGCAGTCCGTTGCTGCGGACGGACAGCTCGTCGCCGTGCTGCGTGAGCGCGAAGCTGGCCTGCGGCCACATCACCTCCCCTTTCACGTGCGGCTTCTCGGCCGGGTTCCAGCGTGTTGCCGTGGAACCACGGGCCGGCGTGCCGCGCGCCGCCGCCGCGGAACGTCGTGCGGCACGGGTACACGTTGCCCGCGGCCGGATGGTCGGTGACGTGGCCGTCGCCGACGGGCAGGCTCTGGGTGGAGGCGCCGGCGTACGCAGCAGCCGCCGCCAGGGACAGGGCGATCAGAAGGGGTCTCATGCCGGATTAGACACGCGGAGCGCGCGGCGAGGTTAAGTTAGGGCTTCATTTTCCAGGGCGATCAGGATGCGAATGGATTCCAACGCCGCGGGTTTCGACCTGCAGCCGGCACTCCGGGGACAGCTCGTCGAGCTGCGGCCGCTGCGCGCCGACGACTACGACGCGCTCTACGCCGTCGCCCGCGATCCGCTGATCTGGGAGCAGCACCCGGCCAGCAATCGTCACGAGGAAGCGGTCTTCAAGGAGTTCTTCCAGGGCGCCCTCGACTCCGGCGGGGCCTTTCTCGTGACCGATGCCGCCACCGGCGAGGCGATCGGCTCGTCGCGCTTCCACGGCCACGACCCGGAGAAGCGCGAGATCGAGATCGGCTGGACGTTCCTGGCCCGATCGCGCTGGGGCGGCCGCTACAACGGCGAGATGAAGCGGCTGATGGTGCAGCACGCGCTGCAGTTCGTCGACCGCGTGCTCTTCCTCGTCGGTCCCACCAACTACCGCTCGCAGCGTGCCGTCGAGAAGATCGGCGGCGTCCGCGCCGGTACGAGCGCACCGGTTCGGCCACGACAACTACGTCTACGAGGTCACCGCGGCTTCCCGGATTCCGCCGCACGACCCGCCTGCAGGAGGAGCATCACGATGAACACGCGTCGACAGTTTCTCATCCGCGCGCCACTCGGCGTCGCTGGTCTGGCAGTGGCCTGCAGCGGCGGCGCTCCCGCGAAGGAGCAGCCGGCCGGGAAGCCCGACTTCAGCCAGGACACGCCCGGCGCGCCGACGGCGTTCAACACGTCGCCTGGCGTCGGCCCCGAAGTGTCGCCGACGACGTTCGCGGAAGCCGAGAAGCTGATGCAGGTGCAGATGAACGACGCCGAGCGGGCCATGGCGGCGGCCAACTGGCGCACGTCGATGGCCGCGACGCTCGAGCGCCGCACCGGGCCCCGGAAGGTCGCCCTCGAAGACACGCTGGCGCCGGCGACGGTCTGGAACCCCGTGCTCCCGGGCCAGTCCGCGGGCCCCGTCGCGCGACCGGTTCGTGCCGAGCCGCGTCGATCCCGGTCCGCTTCCGTCGAAGGACGTCGACATCGCCTTCGCGCCGGTCACGCACCTGTCGCACTGGATCCGGACGCGGCAGCTCACCTCCGAGCGATTGACGACGATCTACCTGGATCGGATCAAGCGCTTCGATCCGAAGATCCACTGCATCATCACGCTCACCGCCGACCTGGCGATGAAGCAGGCAAAGCAGGCGGACAAGGAGATCGCGGCCGGCCACTACCGCGGCCCGCTGCACGGCATCCCGTGGGGCGGCAAGGACCTGCTCGACACGGCCGGCATCCCGACCACGTACGGCGCCGAGCCGTTCCGCAATCGCGTGCCGAAGGACGACTCGGCGGTGGTGAAGCGGCTCACCGACGCCGGCGCGGTGCTCATCGCGAAGCTGAGCATGGGCGCGCTGGCGCTGAACGACATCTGGTTCGGCGGCCAGACGATGAACCCGTGGCTGCTGCAGGAGGGGGCGTCGGGATCGAGCGCGGGGCCTGGCGCGGCGACGGCCGCCGCCCTGGTCGGCTTCTCGGTCGGCAGCGAGACCGGCGGCAGCATCATCAGCCCCAGCATGCGGTGCGGCGTCGAGGGGCTGCGCCCCACCTACGGCCGCGTGCCGCGCAGCGGCGCGATGACGCTCTGCTGGACGCTCGACAAGCTCGGGCCGATGACGCGGTCGGTCGAGGATGGGATGCTGGTGCTGCAGGCCATCACCGGCCCCGACGCCGGCGACGTGGCGAGCGTGCCGTGCCACCTCGATTACGACGCGAGCGAACCGGTGAAGGGACTGAAGGTCGGCTACTTCGCGAAGTGGATGCACGAGGCGCCGGCCACCGAGGTCGATCGGGCGACGCTCGAGGAGCTCGGGAAGCTCGGCATGGTGCCGACGCCGGTCACGCTGCCCGACTGGCCGTACGACTCGCTGAACCTGGGTTTGTTCGCCGAGGCCGCCGCCGCGTTCGAGGAGCTGGTCCTCAGCGGCCGTGAGCGCGACATGAAGGTGCAGGTGCCGGACGGCTGGCCGAACATGTTCCGCGAGTCGCGGTTCCTCTCGGCCGTCGACTTCGTGCAGGCCGACCGGCTGCGGCGGAAGGTGGCGATGGAGATGGCGCGGTTGATGTCGGAGGTCGACCTGCTGATCGTGCCGTCGCTGCGCGACGAGATGCTGGTCATCGGCAACAACACCGGGCATCCGTCGATCACGCTGCGCACGGGGTTCGTGCACGTGTCGGAGGCGCGCAGCGACTGGGCGCCCGACCCGGCGCATCCGCTGCCGCACTTCGATCCGCCGCGGCGGGTGCCGCATGGCGTGACGCTCATCGGCCGGCTGTTCGACGAAGGGACGATCCTGCGTGTCGCCCTCGCCCTCGAGCGGGCGACGAACGTCGTCAACGAGCGACCGCCGGAGTTCAACGCGTGAGCTGACGCGGCGCGAGTGGATGCCGTGGCGGGGGGAATCCGTCGTAGCACCGGGCTTCAGCCCGGTGACAGGCCGAGCTGAAGCTCGGCGCTGCGACAGGCTTCGTCGGTGAGCTGAAGCTCGACCGCTACGACGAGACGGCCGTACGCCCGTCAGTCCGGGAGCGTGGGCGTCCGGCGGTTCTGCGCGAGTGAGGCCTTCACGAGGAAGAGACAGCCGAGCACGACGAAGCCGCTCCCGCAGGCGTACCGCATGAACGGGTCAGCGACGAACACCAGGAAGACCAGCCCGATCGCCAGATCGTACACGCCATGGGTGAGCCACCAGCCCACTTCGTGACGTTGCTGCCAGGCCGTCAGCCTCGCATTCCAGCGGCTGCCGGCACGGAGCAGCGGCATCATGGTGACGGCCGCCGCGAACGGCAGGATGATGGCCACGACCATCAGGAAGACGACGACCGGGTGGGACTCCATGCGCACCTCCACGGTCGGCGACGGAATCGAGTCATGTCGTCGCGCTGGGCTTCAGCCCGGCCTGTCGGATTGTAGCGCCAGCCCGGGCGACCCGTTGCACAGTCCGCCGAGGCAGAGGTTCCTCGATTCCTGCGAAAGCAGGAATCCAGCCAGAAACCGCGCGGACGGCTCGCTACCGCAGCCCGGTGGGCGGGCTGCCTCAGCCGTGACGCAGCGCGAAGACGAGGTGCTCGATATCGGCGAACACGGTCGACTTCTCGATGGTCATCCTGAGCGCGCGCGCGACCCCCTGCGAGGGGATGTTCACCGGCTGGATGAGCGAGATGACCCGCGGCTCGCCGCGCTCGTTGAACGCGTGGTCACGCACGGCTGCGGCCGCCTCGCTCGCGTACCCGCGCCGCCAGTACGGCCGGTGGATCATGTACCCGATCTCGCGCTCGGCCACGCCGTCGACGATCTGGCGGACGAGGCCGACCTGCCCGACCGGCTCGCCGGTTGCCCGTTCGATCACCAGCCAGAGCCCGTGTCCGTCGTGCCGGTAGCGATCGATCTGGCGGTTGATCCACTGCGCCGCTTCGGCGCGCGAGAGCACCTTCGGATAGAAGCGCATGACCTCGGCATCGCCGAGCATGGCGGCGATGATCTCGAGGTCGTCCGGGGTCATCTCCCGGAGGAGCAGGCGGCGGGTTTCGAGCTGAAAGGGCACGGTGATTCCGCAGATATACTCGCGCAGCTGGCACCGGGGACGCGGATGACGCACGCTGCGCCATCCGCCGCGGAGACCCTCCGCGTCAATCGAAGGCGATGACGTCGCCGAGGCTCAGCTGGAAACCCGGCAGGACGCGCGATCGGATCGGGTCGACACGCCGGTGCAGGCGGCGCGCCGTCACGCCGTGGGTGGCCAGATCGAGGACGCTGACGGCCCGCTCGTCCTGATGGATCAGCCAGCACTCGTCCACTCCGTAGCGGGCAAACCATTCGATCCGGTCCTCGATGCGACCGACGCGCGGGGCGGGCGACAGCACTTCGATGACCAGATCGGGTGCGCCGCGGACGCGGTCGCGGACGATCCACGCCCGCTCGTTCGAGATGAACAAGAGATCCGGCTGGACGACGAGCGCCCGGTCGGCATCGAGGATGACGTCGAGCGGCGCGAGCCACATCCGGCCGAGGCCTTCCCGCCGCACGTGATGATCGAGCGCCCGGAACAGCTGCGCCACGATCATCTGGTGGTTCGGCAGCGGCGCGTCCGCGACCCGCAGGGTGCCGAAGGCGAGCTCCTGGGGCAGGACCGTCTCCGGCGTCCGCAGGTACTCGTCGGTCGTCATGAGCTGTGGTGCGGGACTCATCGTGCGTTTCCCCCTCATGACGACGACGATGCCATCGTCTGGGTGGGAAAGACAAGCGCGAAAACGATGCCAGGTGCCGCCCGAAAAGACGACGCGCCGTTCAGGGCCGCGGCCGCGGCCGCCGGCGCCGGCGTATGGCCCGGACGTCCATCACCCTGGGGCCGATGAACTTGCCGGTGCCGTCGAAGTCGAAGGCGATCCGCACCGTGCCGAGCGTCGCGCACGCATGACAGCCGTCGCGCAGGAGGTACGGGAAGACGAAGCGCTGTCCGCCCCCCGGCCGCCGCTCGGCCCGCACGAACTTCGTCCCCGCGCGGCTGCCCGGCCAGAGGCTGATCTTCGGATGGCGCCGCGCGAGCACGCGATAGGTCGCGATCATCTGCAGCGCCTTCATCGGCCACTGCGACTGGTCGTCGATGTCGATGAGCGACGGCGATCCGTTCACGAGGAAGCAGCCCTGGTTCTCGTTGGCGCGCAGCGGGAAGAAGGCGAACGCGAGATCGACGTGCCCCTCGTCGCGGAAGTCGCGCAGGATGCCGAGCGTGCCGTTCGGGCGGGCGTTCAGCCGCTTCGCGAAGGCGACGGCGGCCGGCGGCGCGCCGGCCCTGGTCATCTGATCGATGAAGCAGTCGCCGTAGTCGGGGGCGTGCGCCGCGTCGCAGGCCTCGTGCGCCGACTGCATGAAGCCCATGCCCGGCTGCCAGAGCGCGGCGGAGGTTACCGGTGGCGCCGCCGGTGCCGCCGGTGGCTGAGCGGGCGCGGCCACGATCGCGGCCGCCAGCAGGATGATGCCGCCCAGGACGGCGAAAGTATGGCGTGTCATGCCGTCATTATCGCATTCACGTGGGGCTCCGCCCCACACCCCGGCTCGCTTCACTCGCTCGCGCAACAGCTCGCTCCGTTCCGTTCGCGGGCGCGCGGTGCGCGCCGCCGGGCTGCGCCCGGCCCGACGAGGGCTCCGCCCCACACCCCGGCTCGCTTCACTCGCTCGCTCCACGTTGCTCGCGTGCCCGCGGCTGTGCCCGCCCGGTGGCCGCGCGGAAACCGCGCGGGGCATGTCGCAGTCTTATATGAATATGAGGTCACCAATGTCTGAATCGGTGCCGACGGCGGTTCGGAACCGGCTTCCGCGTATGGTGGCGCCGCCTGACCCGGCTCGGGACGGCGCTTGACGATCGGCGCCGTCGTCGTGGTGCTGGCGACGATGCGGGTGGCGGCGGCGGAGCCAGCCGTGCAGGCCGTCCCGTCGGTCGACCTCACCCGTTACGCCGGCCGGTGGTACGAGATCGCCCGCTACCCGAACCGTTTCCAGAAGCAGTGCGCCAGCGACGTCGAGGTCGACTACGTGCCGACGCGCCGACGGACGGCTCACGGTGATCAACCGGTGCCGGAAGGCCGACGGCAGCTCAGACGAGGCGACCGGTATCGCACGGCTCGCCGAAGCCGGCGGGCCGGCGTCGAAGCTGAAGGTCCGCTTCGCGCCGGCGTTCCTCTCGTTCATCCCGGCCGTCTGGGCCGACTACTGGATCATCGGCCTCGAGCCCGACTACCGGTGGGCGGTCGTCGGCGGGCCCGACCGCGATTACCTCTGGATTCTCGCGCGGACGAAGACGCTCGATCCCGACGATTACGCGGCGGCGGTCGCCACCGCGGTGCGCAACGGGTACGACCCGACGAAGCTGGTGCGGACCGCGCAGCACTGAGCGGCGCACACGGCGCGCCGGCGAACGGAACGGAGCCCACGTGAGGAGGTGTCGCGCCGTGTTAGCATGCCGGCACGGAGAACGACATGCCGACTCTCACCATCCGGAACGTCCCCGCGCGGCTCGTCAAGACGCTGAAGGCGATGGCGAAGCGCCATCATCGATCGATGGAGCAGGAAGTGCGCGAGCTGCTCGAGGAGTCGGTCGGCGAGCGGCTCTCGGTGCTGCACCAGATCGAGTCGGGCTGGGGCGACCAGGCGCGGCGTCCCGAGCCGGGCGAGATCGACGGCTGGATCCAGACGGGGCAGTCGTGAAAGCGGTCGTCGATACGGGCGTCGTCGCGTACTACCTGCTCGGCACCGAACCGTATCTCGACGATCTGGTCCGCTTCTGGCGGCTCGTCGAGGATCCCGCGGCGCCGGCCGTGTGGGAAGCGGAGCTGGCGAATACGATGGCGATGGCCGTCGGCGCCGGCGTGCTGTCGGCCGACGCCGGCCAGCACCGGCTCTCGCTCGCCGCCCGGCTCGGCATCCGATCGGTGCCGACGCGGGGCCTGTGGCGCGGCGCCGTCGTGCGCGCCTTCAAGTCGGGCTTCGCCGCCTACGACGCCCTGTTCGTCGAGCTGGCCGTCCGCGAGGGGCTGCCGCTGGCCACCTACGACGCCCGCCTGCTCACGGCCTTTCCCGGAATCGCCCGCCCGCCCGACACGCTGCTGCCGGCCGTCGGAGCCGCCTGACGCGCCGCGGTTGCGGATCGGACGGCAACGTGGAATTCTGAACCCAGGCACGCTGGTGCCGCCCCGGAGGAGGGACATGATGAGCGGACGGATGGGCACGAAGGGACTGATCGCCGCCGCCGTAGTCGTGGCGTGCGGCCTCGCGGTCGGCGCGTTCGCCGCCCGGGGCCGGGGTGGCCAGGAGAAGCGGCTCAGCCCGCACGAGTCGAACAGCGCCGACATCGGCGGCGCGCACATCTCGATCACCTACGGCCGGCCCTACATGCGCAGCCGGAAGATCTTCGGCGGCCTGGTCCCGTTCGATCGCATCTGGATGCCGGGCGCCGACGAGGCGACGATCTTCCGGACCGACAAGGCGCTCGAGTTCGGCAGCGTGCACGTGCCCGCCGGCGCGTACTCGCTCTACACCCTGCCGTCGGAGAAGAACTGGCAGCTCATCATCAACCGGCAGACGGGCCAGTGGCACACCGAGTACGACCAGTCGCAGGATCTGGCGCGGATTCCGATGAGGATGGAGCCGCTGTCGCCGCCGGTCGAGCAGCTGCTGATCCAGGCCGTGCCGAAGGATGGCGGGGGCGCGCTCGAGCTGCGCTGGGAGCGGACGCTCGTGTACGCGCCGTTCGCGGTCGGAAAGTAGCCGGACCCTGGCCCGGCGGGCCGTGTGGGCCCGCCGTGACACGCCCGTGTCAGTGCAGGAGGCCGGCGACGGCGACGGCCGGATCCTCGAAGGTGTCCGGCAGCGCCACGGCCTCTTCGCCGTGCAGCTTCGCCAGCACCATCTCCTCGGCAATCCGGATGTCGTAGACCCGCGTCACCAGACGGCGGGCCTGGTCGACGTTGGCCCACTCCATCCGGCCTTCCAGCAGATCCACCATCGCCTCGACGCGCGCCCGCACGTTGTTCACCTCGACCGCTCCGGGCTGATGGCTGGCCATCTGCTCGAGATCCTGGATGAACTCGTCGACGGACCGGGCGAGCGATCGCTCGGCCAGGTATTCGGAGAAACGGTTCGTAATGGTCTGAAAGTGCATCATGTTCTGCGCGTCGACCGCCGCCGGTCGCCTCCTGGTCCGTCGTCTATCTCGCGTCGAATGACCGGCCGCCGCCCCAGACGGCCTTGGCCGCCTCGGATGGCCCCTTGGGCCGGGGCTGCCGGATGGTGATGCGTTCCGTGCGCCGCGGGAATGTTCCGATGATGACGCCCATGGTTAATCTCTCCTTGCGCCTCCTCCTAGAGCGAGAACGGTGCCACCGGGACCGTTTCCGGTAAGTCGCTGTCGGTGTGGAGGTAAGCGGAGAATGGCGGGCCGGCCGTGTGCGCCTTTCGCGTGCGGGTGCGACACACGGTACCCGGCGACGTGCGGTCGTGCGCACACGGGTGAAGGGTCGTCGTCTTCGGTCTGCGGTCTACAGTCTTCGGTCCTGGGGCTGGTCCCGGGCCGCGGGCTCCGGGCTGCGGGTTACGGGCTTCCGGCCTGCGGGGCTTCCCCCTCCCCAACAGGCAGGGGGCGCCCAGGCGGGAGGATGCAGGCCGTGTGCCCGTGCGCGCGGCCACGATGGGCCGCGCCTGTGCGTCAGAGAAGAGGTGGCCCCTCCGGTGTCGTCTCTCCCGGGTGCGTGGCTCGGTCAGGGAACGACGACGGGAATCGTGACGTGCGAGGGGTAGCGCGGCGACCGGTAGATCCGCTGCGTGGCGGCCTTGAAGTCGGCGGCCGTCGCCTTGAAGATGTTCGGGACGAAGGTCTGCGGGTTCCGGTCGATGATCGGGAACCAGCTGCTCTGCACCTGCACCATCATCCGGTGCCCCTTGCGGAACGTGTAGTTCTGCGTGTGCAGGCTGAAGGCGTATTCGTCGACGGCGCCGGGCCGGATCGCCGACGGCTTCTCGAAACTCGTCCGGTACCGGCCACGGAAGACCTCGTCGGACACCATCAGCTCGTAGCCCGCCAGATCCCAGTTCTCCGGGTACTGCTCTCGGGATACACGTCGATCAGCTTCACGATCCAGTCCGCGTCGCTGCCGGTCGTCGAGGCGAAGAGGTCGGCCGCCACGCGGCCGGCGATCGTCACGTCGTGGTCGAGGGGCGCGGTCTCCCAGGTCAGCACGTCGGGCCGGTCGTCGACGAACCGCTGATCCTCGACGAGCCAGGTGTACCAGCCGGAGCCGGCGGGAAAGTAGGTCGGCTGGATGGGACGGTGGCGGTACGGCACGGGGTGCGCCGGGTCGGAGACGTAGCTGTCGAAGGGCTGGCCGGCGCCGGCCGCCGGCTCGTCGAACGACAGCGCGCGATTGGCGCGGAAGTAGAGCGGCCGCTCCTCGACACCGGTCTTCGGCGGCCAGGCGTCCCACCGTTTCCACGTGTTCGTGCCCGCCTCGAAGGTGGTGGCCTCGGGCAGGTTCAGCGGGCCCTTGTCCTTCAGGTAGTAGGCGAAGAACGGGGCCTGGATGTGATCGCGGAAGTACACCGACGTGGCGCTGCCGAACGGGATGGCGCCGAGCCGGTCGCCCGTGCCGTGCCCCCAGCCGCCGTGGTTCCAGGGGCCGACGACGAGGTAGTTGAGGTGGTTCGTGTCGAACCGCTCCAGCGCCTCGTAGATGTGGACCGGGCCGTAGAAGTCCTCCTGATCCCACCAGCCGGCGACGTTCAGCGTCGGCACCTTCACGCCGCGGATGTAGGGGATCAGCGTCTGCCGCTTCCAGAAGCCGTCGTAATCGGGGTGGGCGACGTAGTCGTTCCAGGTCGGGATCTTCCCGTGCAGGTACTCGGCGTTGACGTTCGCCAGCGGACCGAGCCGCAGGTACCACTCGTAGGTGTCGTAGCGGTCGAACTGGAACTGCTGCACGTCCTTCGCGCTCTCCATCATCGCGGCGTACTCGAAGCCGTAGCTCAGGCGGAACGCGCCGTTGTGATGGAAGTCGTCGCCGAGCCACATGTCCGACGGCGAGGCCTGCGGCGAGATCGCCTTCAGCGCCGGGTGCGGCTCCAGGCCGGCCATGATCGTCAGCCAGCCGCCGTACGAGATGCCGAGCATGCCGACCCGCCCGTTGTTGTCGGGGACGTTCTTCAGCAGCCAGTCGATCGTGTCGTAGGTGTCCGTCCCTTCGTCGAGCGCCTTCGTGTCGCCCGGCTCGCGCGCCGGCCGCTGCATGACGAAGGTCCCCTCCGACCCGAACTTCCCGCGGATGTCCTGAAAGACGAAGACGTAGCCCTCCTCGGCCAGGGTCTTCAGATACGCCGTGAAGTTCGTCTCGGCATGCGCGATGCCGTATGGCGTGCGCAGCAGGATGATCGGCAGCGGTCCCTGCTGAGCCTTCGGCGTGAAGATCCGGGTGTGCAGCCGGACGCCGTCGCGCATCGGAATCATCACCTCGCGCACGGTGAACCGGTCGGCGGGTGACGCCGGGGCGGCCGGCGGCTGGGGCTTCCCGGCGCAGGCCGTCAGCGCGACCAGGAGCAGCATGACGACCGGCGAGCGGCGGATCGCGTGGCGGAGCATGGGGGACTCCTTGTCACGTACGACGTGCAACGTGGCGCTGGGCCGTGACCATAGCGATTGGGCGTGGCTCGATTCCCGTTGCGACGTCTATTGCCCGTGTCTTCCTGTCTTCGTGGCCCGTCGTCGCTGCGCGTAGCGCAGATGTCCGCGCACTCTACCACGATCCCAGGGGCCGCCCGCGGTCGGACGGACACCGTCGCCGGCCGGCGGCCGCGCGCGCTAGACTGGAGACAGGGGCCGTCGAAGGCTGACGGTTCCGGCAATTTCGGTGCGAGGTGCCGTGTGCGAACGCCCGAGCGCCGGGTCCCTGAGCGCCCGGACCCGGTCACGCGCCGAAAAGGCCAGTCAGGAGTGTGTGCCGTGTTCCACCCGGGAGGCCGTCGGTTGCCGGCGTCGCTCCGGGCGCCGTGGTGGCTGGTCGCCGTGGTGTTCGTGGCCCTCGCTGGTCTGGCAGGCCTCGCGTCGGGTGACACGTCGCCAGACGGCGCCGTGGCGGCCGGCCGCGAGACGACAGGCGGCATGCGGATTTACGTGACGAAGCGGGGCGACTCGCTGTCGCTCGTCGGCGCGCGGTTCGGCGAGAGCCCGTCGCTCATCGCCCGCGACAGCGACCTGCCGCGGAACGTGCGGCTGCGCAGCGGCCAGCCCCTCTGGATCGCCGCCCGCCACATCGTGCCGGGCGGCACGACCGACGGCATCGTCGTCAACATTCCGCAGAAGATGCTCTTCCTGTTCCGCGGCGGCCTCCTCGAGGCGAGCTACCCGGTGGCCGTGGGGCAGGCGACCTGGCAGACCCCGACCGGCGACTTCACGATCGGCTCCAGGGACCGCGATCCGACCTGGGTCGTGCCGGTGGAAATCCAGGCGGAAATGCGGGAGAAGGATTGGCCCGTCCTGACGCGCGTGCTGCCGGGGCCCGACAACCCGCTCGGGGCCTACCGCCTCCGGCTGGCCAACACCGACTACGCCCTCCACGGCACGAACGCACCGGCCAGCATCTACACCTACGGCACGCACGGCTGCATCCGCCTGGGCCCCGACGACATCGCGGCCCTGTTCGCCGCGGTGACGGTCGGCGAGCCGGTGCGGCTGGTGTACGCGCCGATTCTGCTGGCCGAGGGGGACGACGGGAAAGTGTTTCTCGAAGCCCACCCGGACATTTATAATAGAGGGACTTAACCCCGAAGCCGTCATCGAGGACGCCGCCCGTGCACTCGGGGTGACAGACCTGCTGGATGCGTCGCTGGTACAGGAAGTACTGGCCGCGCGAGAGGGGATTGCACGGCGCGTCGACCATCAGTACAACTCGCCGGGGCGCGAGTAAGGAGTACCAAGCGCATGCCCAGAGATCGATCATGGACCCGACGGGATTTCGTCAGACTCGGCGCACTGCTGCCGGCGGCGGCCGCAGCAGCGGCTGCCCTGGACGTCGCGAAGCTGTCGGCGCACGGGCCGGCGGCCGTGCCGGCGCTCGGCGCCGACGCGCGGCGCGGAGGGGAGCGGGCGCTGTCGTTCTACAACCTGCACACGGATGAGCGGCTGAAGACCGTCTACTGGTCGGACGGGGAGTACGTTCCCGAGTCGCTCACCGAGATCAACCACATCCTGCGTGATTTCCGGACCGGGACGGTGAAGCCGATCCACACGGATCTGCTCGATCTGCTGAACCGCCTGTCGGCGACGCTCGACACGTCGAAGCCGTTCGACATCATCTCCGGGTACCGCACGCCGAAGACCAACGCCATGCTGCGCCACCGCAGTGAGGGCGTGGCGAAGAACAGCCTCCACATGAAGGCGATGGCTGCCGACATCCGGGTGCCGGGCCGCCGGCTGAAGGACGTCCACGACGCGGCGGTCAGGCTGCGCGTCGGCGGCGTCGGCTACTATCCGCAGTCCGACTTCGTCCACGTCGACGTCGGCCGCGTACGCTACTGGTAGCGCGCGGCGCCGCGTCCCCATCCCCTGAATCCGCCGCCGTCGGTCCGTGCGGCCGACGGCGGCAGATCGTTCATCCGCCCCAGGAACGTGACGAGCGTCCGGATCTGCCGGTCGCTCAGCACGTGCCCCCAGCCCGGCATGCCCGTCCAGCGGATGCCGTACTTGATCACGTAGAAGTCGTGAGCCGCGCTCGGATCGGGCCGGTCCTGCGCGAACTGCGGAGCCGGCGGGTAGAGCGCGTCGGCGAGCATGCTGGTGGCGGTCGGCGTGCCGTGGCAGACGGCGCAGTGATCGTCGTACAGCGCGCTGCCGGCCGCCAGCGTGTCGTCGTTCGAGGCGGCGGCGTCCGCGGTGGTCGTCTCGCGGCGTGACACCGACGCGTCGAGCGCGTGGCCGGCCAGCCATGCCGCGAAGGCCGACGGCTGCTGGCCCAGGGCCCGCGTGTCGAGACGCCCGGTGTCGAGATAGACGAAGCCGGCGATGCTCCCGACGACCAGCGTCGCGATGATGCCCCAGAAGAATTTCGCCATGAATCGATGCCTCCTCGCGGCGGCGAGGATGCATATCGGGTACCGCGCGACGCTGGACGCGGGCCTCGTCAGGGGCCGTCGGCGGCGAAGGTCTTCATGAACCCCTGGCCGGCCGTCGGCGCCATGCCCTGCACGACGGCCACCATCGGCCCCTCGGCCGCGGCCGATCCGCCGTCCTGAATCGTCAGCGTGACGCGGATCGAGCCGTGCGCGGCGGCGAACAGGCCGTTGGCGATCGTGCCGGCGTCGGTGAGATCGAACGGCGTGTTCCGATGGACGATCTGCGCATGCGGAATGGCGCCGTCCACCCAGAACGTGCCGTCGACGCGCACCGGCTTGCCGTCGACCGACTCGACGTGCACGGTATAGGTCCGGATGCTCCGCATCACCTGCGCGCGCAGGACGAGCGCCGACAGGCCGGCCGCCGCTGCGAGCACCAGAACGGCCGTGACGATCCGCTTCATGGACTCCCTCCTCCTCTGCCTTGCCGTCGTCAATTCTTCAATTCTCGAATTCTTCAATTCTTCAATTTCCCCAATCCCGCCCCGAATCGCCACATTCTCCCCCTTCACGCAGCACGGAGGTGACAAAAACGTCGATTCAGGCCCGAATTACGAGGTTCTCTCATGGATGAGCTTGGGGGTAGTATGGGGTCTTTCCCACGGCATTCCGGACCCGAGATTGCGGAGGAACCCCGATGAGAGGCAAGCGATTGGTTCGCAGCACGCCGGTGCTGGCGGTCCTGCTGACGGTGCTCGGCATGGCGCTCGCCGGCCCCTGGCCGGCCGGCCGCACGGTGGCGGCGCAGGAGAAGCTCACCACGCCCGAGCAGTTCTTCGGCTTCCGGATGGGCACCGACCGGAAGATGGCGCGGTGGGACCGCATGGTCGCCTACTACCAGCAGCTCGCGAAGGAGAGCCCGCGCATGAAGGTCGTCGACATGGGACCGACGACGATGGGCAATCCGTTTCTGCTGGTGATCATCTCGTCGCCCGCGAACCTCGCGAAGCTCGAGACCATCCGGCAGGACAACCTGAAGCTGACTGATCCGCGCGGCGTGCCCGAGGCGGCGATCGACCGGCTCGTCCAGGACGGCAAGGTGGTCGTCGTCCAGTCGATGAGCATGCACGCGACCGAGATCGGCGGCAGTCAGATGGCGCCCGAGCTCATCTACGACCTCGTCAGCCGCGACGACGCCGAGGCGCAGCGGATTCGCGACAACGTCGTGTCGCTGATCGTGCCGAGCTTCAATCCCGACGGCGAGATCATGGTGACCGACTGGTACAACAAGTGGCTCGGCACGCCGTACGAGGGATCGAACTACCCGTCGCTGTACCAGAAGTACATCGGCCACGACAACAACCGCGACGCCTTCATGACCAACATGGTGGAGTCGCAGTACATGGCGGGCATCCTGTTCCGCGACTGGAAGCCCGAGGCCTACGTCGATCACCATCACATGGGGAGTTACGGCGCGCGCATCTATCTGCCGCCCTACGCCGAGCCGGTGCGGCCCGACGCCGACCCGCTCGTCTGGCGCGAGCTGAGCTGGTACGGCGCGCAGATGGCCGACAAGGAAGCGGAAGCGGGGAAGTCGGGCGCCATCAACTACGCGATCTACTCCGGCTGGGGGCACTTCGGCTTCCACTGGATCACGCCGTTCCACAACATCGCCGGCATGCTCACCGAGTCGGCGAGCGCGAAGCTGGCGACGCCGCTCTACATCCATCCCGACCAGCTGAAGGGCGACACGCGGAACCTGCCCGAGTACCGCGAGCAGACGATCTTCCCCGATCCGTGGCCGGGTGGCTGGTGGCACCTGCGCGACATCGTCGATCGCCAGAAGATCGCGGCCTGGGCGGCCCTCGATCTGGCGGCGCGCAACCGCGAGACGGTGCTGCGGAACGCGTACCTGAAGGCGAAGCGGCAGACCGAGCGGGGCGCCGCCGGCAAGGTGAAGGCCTACATCGTGCCGGCCGACCAGCACGATCCGCTGACGATGCTGAAGATGATCGACAAGCTGCTGGGCCAGGGGATCGAGGTGCAGCGGGCGTCGAAGGCGTTCGTGGCCGACGGCCGCGTGTACGGCGCCGGCACGCTTCGTCGTGTCGATGGCCCAGCCGAAGCGCGGCCTCATCCGCTGGCTGCTCGGTCAGACGTTCTATCCCGACGACAACGACACGCGCGATCGCGACAACAACCCGATCCGTCCCTACGACATGTCGACCGACACGCTCGATGAGTTCATGGGCGTGCGCGTCGACCCGTCGGCGGAGGTCGTCACGGCCGACCTGGCGGTCGTGACGGCGCGGCCCCACCCCGAGGGTGCCGTCTCGCGGAACGCGGTCGGCTACGTCATCGACGGGCGGCTGAACGACGGCTTCCGGGCCGTGAACCTGCTGATGGACAAGGGGATCGCGGTGCGCCGGGTCGACGCGGCGTCGGCGGGCGTCCGTGCCGGCGACTTCCTGGTCGCGCCGGGGCAGGAGGCCGTGATGGCCGACGTCGCGAAGCAGACGGGCGTCGACTTCGCGGCGCTGAAGAGCAGCCCGGCGGCCGGGACGCACGAGCTGAAGCGGCTGCGGGTCGGGATGTACAAGCGGTACTACGGCGGCAACATCGACGAGGGCTGGACGCGCTGGCTGCTCGAGCAGTGGGACTTCAAGCTGACGTCGCTGATGGACGCCGACATCAAGGCCGGCGGCCTGAACGCGAAGTTCGACGTGATCATCCTGCCGAACGACTCGATCGGCATGATGACCGGCGAGGGCGGCGGCCAGTTCCGCGCGCGGGCCGAGGACTATCCGCCCGACTACCGCAGCGGCTTCGGGGCGGACGGCGTGAAGGCGCTGAACGCGTTCGTCGAGGACGGCGGCACCCTGCTGACGTTCGGTGCGGCGGGCGACCTGCCGATCGAGCGCTTCCACCTGCCGATCCGCAACGTGACGGCGAACCGGAAGTCGAAGGAGTTCTGGTGTCCGGGATCGACGCTGCACGCCTCGTTCGACAACACCAACGCGCTCGCCTACGGCATGCCGTCGGACGGGCTGGTCGTCTTCCTGGCGGGCAGCCAGGCGTACGAGATCCTGCCGACGCAGTTCAACGAGCGGGTCGAGACGATCGTGACCTTCCCCGGCCGTGACCTCCTGCAGAGCGGCTGGCTGCTCGGCGAGGACGTCATCGCGAAGAAGGCCGCCATGGTGTCGGTCGAGCACGGCAAGGGCCGTGTCATCCTGATCGGCTTCCGGCCGCAGCACCGGGCGCAGACGCACGGCACCTACAAGGTCGTCTTCAATGCGCTGGTGAGCGGACCGTCGGGGACGGCAGCCGGCGCAGCGACGGGCCGGTAGATCGAATCGCACCACCGGTGGCGGGCGCCCGGACGCGGTTCCGGGCGCCGCCGCCGGACGCGCACGTGGTGCGTGGTACGTCCGCACGTTGTACGCCGGACGTCGTACGTGACAATCCCTCTCCCCGGCCTCACAATGCGAGGAGGGAGGTCACGATGACCGACACATCCTCGTCCCGCTCCGCCGTTCCGGGCTCCGCCTACGAATTCACCGCCGGGCAGAATCACACCGTCTCGCACCTGGCCGTCGTGATGCGCTTCGTCGGCTACGCCCACGTCGTCCTCGGCGTCCTGCTCGGCATCGGCGTCGTCCGCCTCTGGCGCCTCGTCGTCTCCGCGAGTCTGATCTTCGGCGTGCTGGCGGTGCTCCTGGTCGTGATGGGGCTGTACCTGGCTGCCGCGGCATCGCACTTCCAGCGGATCGCGACGACGCGCGGCGACGACGTCGGCAATCTGATGACCGCGCTCGACGAGCTGAAGAACGTCTACGCGATGCAGCGGTGGGTCTTCGTGGCGGCGGCGATCGCCGTGTCGCTCGCGCTCGTCGCGACCGTCGCCGTCGGCTGACTGAGGTGGCGGCGGCGATCGACCGTTCCTGATCGCGATGACGATCTTGGATCTTGACAGGGAATCGGATCGTACACGACAGTGAAGGAGCCAGCGCCGAACGAGGAGTGTATGTACCCACAACTGTCTCGGCCCGCTGGTCGTCCATTTGCGGCGCTCGTGATCGCTGCCGCGCTCGTCTTCTTCACCGCCTGCGCTTCGTCGCCGCAGAGCCCCGATCTGAACGAGTCCAGTCAGATCGAGGTGTCCTCCCACTCGTCCAGCGCGCAACCGACCGAGCCGGGGGAAGGCGGGGAGCCGGGGGACTCGGAGCCGAGCCCGACCCCCACGCCGACCCCCACGCCCACGCCCACGCCACGACGCCCACGCCGACGCCGACGCCGACGCCGACGCCAACGCCGACTCCCACGCCGACGCCCAGCGCGGGACTGACGTACGTCAAGGACATCCAGCCGATCCTGGCGTCGAGCTGCGTGGTCTGTCACAACTCGTCGCGGGCCAGCGCGGGCTACGATCTGAGCTCGTATGCGGGCGTGATGCAGGCCGTGACGCCCGGCAGCGCGAACTCGATGCTCATTCTGGTGACGCAGCCCGGGGGGATCATGTACGGGCAATTCGTGGGGAATGCGCAGCAGGATGCGACGACCATCCGCAACTGGATCGTCAACGACAACGCAACTCAGCAGTAGAGCTCACCTGATGGCGAGCCGGTCCGCCCGTCCCCGCGGACCGGTCGCACCGACACATCGAGCGACCAGAAGGGTCGCCGATGTGTCCTCCCTCGCGATTTTCCTGTCATCACGAAGCGACGAAAGACATACACTTCGGGCGGCGCCTGCGGTCGACTCTCCGGTCGAAACCGCTGCAGCACAACGAGATCGCAGATGAGCTTCGAAGCTGGAACGGCCTGTGCTTCTGCGGTCGGCGCCTGCCGTGCCGGTGACGTTCGCCCGCGTCGCCGGTTTGTTCGTCGTTGAACCACGCGTCGTATCGCGAGGATGCGTTGATGCGAACTGCTGCGCTTGCTGTCGGTCTGCTCGTGCTCTGCCAATCCGTTCCCACCTTCGCCGGCCCCGCCGACCTGAACGCTCCCGGCTTCAACGGTGCCGTCGTCGACGCCGCCGTCTCCAGGGGCTGGACGGCCATTCCATCGCCCGCACCGGATCCGGTGGAGGTCGCCTGGACCCGACCGGATGTCGCCGCCGCGCCATCGGCGGATCTGCACGTCGACGAGGCGATGGCGGAGGCCGCCGTTGCGGCCGAATCCGATGATGGAGCCGGGGCTGCGGCCGAGCAGCGCCGCCGGCGTCCCGTCGTCTACACCTACAGCCACGCGTACGACGTCCGGAACCGGATTCACAAGTACGCGGCCTACACGATGTTGCCGTTGTTCGCGGCGGAAGCGGTCGTGGGCGAGAAGCTGTACAACAACCCGATTCAGACGCGGAGCCTGCGCCACTGGCACGGCGCCCTGGCGACGGGCATCTACATGCTGTTCACCGTCAACACCGTGACGGGCGTCTGGAACATGTGGGAGGGGCGGCACGATCCGAACGGCCGGACGCTCCGGACGATTCACGGACTGCTGATGATGGCGGCCGACGTCGGCTTCGTGGCCACGGCGGCCTCGGCGCCGAACAGCCGGACGTTCAACGGCCTGCTGAACTTCGACAGTCAGAAGACGGTGCACCTCGGCATCGCGATGACCTCGATCGGGATAGCGACGACCGGCTATCTGATCATGCTGTTCAGGCACTGACATGCCGGCGTTCCTCACGCACTGGATCTCGACCTGGGCGGCCGTCTTCGGAGACTCGTCGATGCTCCGGACGGCCGTCGACTTCGCCCACGTCGGCGGGCTGCTCGCCGGCGGGGGCTGCGCGGTGGCGGCCGACCGGGCCACGCTCATCGCGTCGCGCCAGGACGGGCCGCTCCGCCAGCACCAGCTGCGGGCGCTGCGCGGCGTGCACCGGCTCGTGCTGGTGGCCCTGGCGTTCGTCGTCGCGAGCGGCGTGCTGCTGTTCGCGAGCGACTTCAACACCTTTGTGGTCTCGTACGTGTTCTGGCTGAAGATGGGGCTCGTCGTGCTGCTGCTGGCCAACGGAGGCCTGCTGCTGCGTCTCGAGCGCCGGGCCGAACGCGGCATCGAGCAGGCCTGGACGGGCCTGCGCTACGCGTCGATCGCGAGCCTGACGTTGTGGTTCCTGACGACGCTGGCCGGCGTGGCGCTCACCAACATCTAGCGGGATGCGGCCATCGCCATCGGCTGAGGAGGACGGCGCTGCCGCGCGGGAACGGCCCCGTGCGGCGGAGTCCTGGAATCGGATCGTTACCCTGGGAGTGCAAGGACCATGAACGAACGGGAGCTTCGCCTGACGATGATCTGCGGCGACGATCGGCCGCCGCACGACGGTGACGCGCAGGACGGCGACGGATCGACGCGCCGCCAGTTCCTGCAGCAGGCGACCTGTGCGGTCGGCGCGCTGGCGGCCTTCGGCCTGCCGGCCGAGGCGATGGCGCTGCCGATCGGGGAGATCAGCGGCACGCAGGCGCCGGGCAGCGACGCCGTGCAGAAGTACCCGATCCCCGCGTCGGACGGCGTGAAGATCGATCGGAAGAACGAGGTGATCCTCGTGCGCTATCAGGGCCGGGTCTATGCGTTCGGCCTGTGGTGCCCGCACCAGAACACGGCGCTGAACTGGGTCGCCGGCGACGACGAGTTCCAGTGCCCGAAGCACCATTCGAAGTACAAGCCGACCGGTCAGTTCATCTCGGGCCGCGCCACCCGCAACATGGACCGCTACGGCATCAGCAAGGATGGCGATGCCGTCGTCGTCGATCTGGACATGATCTACCAGTCCGACAAGGACGCCGCGAAGTGGCAGGCGGCGAGCATTTCGGCGTAACGGAAGCGCTTATTCCCTTCCCGTCAGACAGACCGCTGACCAGGGGCGATTGCCTTTGGGGCGACTTGCTTCGGGGAGCAGGGCGAACACGTTCAGCGGAAAGGGCAGTCGCTTCAGCCTCGATGCCGTCTTGAACTGCGAGCGAACGTCGATCGCCTTCCAGCCGTGCGGTTCGAAGAATTCCGGTCCCTCCGGCGGGCCGAACTTCAGCGGCGCGCCGGCGCGGTCGAGCGGGCCGCCGATCTGCTGCTGCATCATCTTCAGCAGGCCCGGTGACGCGATGTCGAACACCCAGCGCTCGAAGCCCGCGGATGCCGCCAGGTCGTCGGCCAGCGCCCCGGCTTCCCCGGGTGCGAGGTACACGAGCAGGCCTTCGGTGATGACGAGCACGCGGCGTGCGCGCTGCCCGACCCGGTCGAATAGCGCGCGGCGTGCCGCGACATCGGCCAGATCGAGCGGCACGCGTTCGAGCGCGCAGCTCGGGCGCTCGCCGGCGAGCGCCGCCGCCTTCTCGGCCAGGAGGTCCGGCAGGTCGACTTCGATCCAGGTGAGCGTCGCGGGCAGGGCCATGCGGTACGGTCGCGCGTCGAGTCCTGCGGCCAGGTTCACCACGGTGTCGACGCCCTGCTGGATCTGGCCGGTGATGAAGCGGTCGAACAGCACGGTGCGGGTGACCCAGGCCCAGGCGTGCCGGTGCTTCGGCGGCACCCCCTCGGCGATCTGCCGGCCGCGCGGCCCGGCGAGCGCGCGCGCGTACGGATCCCGGAACAGCGCATCGGCGCGATCGGTTTCGTCGGCACGGTAGATCGCGGCCCACAGGGCCGTGTCCGAGATGTGGCGGATCTGGCCTTCGGTGTCGGTCGGCATGCTGAGCCTCGATGAAGGTGGTCGTGAACGGCGCGGCCGCCGCGCTCAGGCGGGATCGGCCCGTCCGTCCATGTCGACGGGCACCGCCCGGCGGACGGCGGCCCAGGCCAGCCGCGGCTCGGACACGGCTTCGAACGTCAGCGGCGGCGGCAGGCCGAGCCCCGGCCAGCCGACACCGAACCAGCCGAACTTCCAGGCATTGCCATCCAGCACGACGTCGCCCGTGCCGTCTGCGTGCTCGCGGATGACCACGCGGCGCACCGCACCGAGCGGCACGCGCCGCACGCGCCGGCGCCAGACGCCCGAGGCGAACAGCGCGCGGCGGTCGGTGACCCCGTAGAAGGTCCACTCGCGCCGGAGCGCGTCCCAGAAGAACCGGCCAGCGAGCAGGTAGAGCCCGATCAGGACGAACAGCACCCCCCAGACCTGCATGCCGATCGGAGCCCGCACGCGGATGGCGGCGTACTCGTAGACGAAGGCGATGCCGGTGAAGAGCAGGCTGAACGGGGTGAAGACGATGTCGGCCGCCTGGAGGCGGATCCCGATCTTCGGCCGGCCCGTCCAGACGATCCGCTCGTCCGGATCGAGATAGGGCGCGAGCAGCGCTGCGGTTTCGGTCTCCGCCGTCATCGGGCTCTCCCACCGCCGGCCGTGGGGCCGGGCCCTCCGCGTTCAGGCAGACGTCTGCGCCGCATGGTCGTGCCGGATGGTGTGTCCGGCCGCGCGAAGGGCCTGCGCGGCCGCCGGCAGATCGCGATCCCGCACGAGGAGGTAGTCGGTATCGTACGTCGACAGCGAGAAGATCGAAACCCCGGCTGTCGCCAGCGTGCCGGCGAGATCCGCCAGGATGCCGGTCAGGCTGAAGTCGAGCGGGCCCTCGACGGCGAGCAGCCGCCGGTCGCGCTCGGACTGCACGCCGGCCGGCGCCGACGCCTCGAGGCAGACGATCGACAGCTCTTCGGGCGTGCGCGTCACCGAATAGAACGGGTCGCTGAACAGCCCCGCCGGCACCCGATCGGTGGCTCGCAGCCGGCAGATGGCATATCGGCCCGGCAGGACGTGGATGACGAGCGGGCGGCCGGTCAGAGGCATGACGATCGCTCCTTCCGGGTGATCGGCGTACGGTCCGCCCGGTCGGCCGGGCGAGTCCCGTCCGGCCGGGCGACCGATGGACGCGGTCCGCGTCCGATCCGATGTTACGACTGCGGGCGTGCCTGCGCCAGATCGGTGAGGGGATGTGCGAAGCCCAGCGCGCGCAGGGTCTCCAGATCGAGGTTGCCCGTGGCGGCCAGTCCCTGCGCCTGCTGGAAGGCCTGCACGGCCTTCTTCGTCTCCGCGGTCCAGTGGCCGTCGGTGGCGCCAGGCTTGACGCCGCGCTTGTCGAGCGTCTGCTGAATCGTCTGCACCACGGCCGGGCCCGCCTGCATCTCCGCACCGGCGAAGGGCGCCTGGTCATCGGTCAGCATCAGCACGTCCGCCGGCCCGGGACGATTCAGGATCGCGTCGAGGCCGAGCGCGTGAATCAGCTCCAGATCCGGCGCGCCGGTCTCGGCCAGGCCCTGCGCCTTCTGGAACTCGCGCGCGGCCTTCTCCGAGTTGGCGTGCCAGACGCCGAGGATGTTCCCCGGAATCGTCGTCCTCTTCGCCGCGGCCTGCTTCGCCTCCAGGCTCATCTGGACCTGCCGGACGCCGGCCGCGCTGAGATAGAGCGGCGTGCCCCCGCCGGCAAGCGCCTCCTTCGAGAGCGGCGCGCCCGCGGCCGCCGGTTCGCCGTCGAGCAGCTGCGGCAGACCCAGGGCCACGAGGGTCATCAGGTTCGGGTGCCCGGAGGGATCGATCCCCTTCCTGGCCTGGAACGCCGTGAGCGCCTTCGTGCTCCCGTCTCCCCACACGCCGTCCGTCTTGTCCGGCGCGAAGCCGGCCCCTTTCAGGGCGGTCTGCACCTGGCGGACCGCGCCCGGGCTCAGGTAGATCGTCACGGCCGCTCGGCGGCGGCTGCCGCCGGCCGGCCCTGCGCCGCCGGCCGGTTCTGGCCGGCGCTGATGCCGGGTGTCGAAGCGAGGAGCAAGGCCGCGGCTGGAAGCGCGAGTCCGAGGCCGCGCCGGAGTCTGCCCATCGTGCTGTGGCTCATCGTCTTTCTGTTCTCCTGTGTGAGATCGGGGCCTGCCGCGATGAGTGCCCGGTCCGAGCTGAACAATGGGCGGATCCTAGCACGGCTGAGCCTCGCGGCGGGTGTGTCCCGGCCGGCGGCAACGGGGCGGGGTGCCGGGGGCGTCAGGCCTTCCGCCCGCCGGCATCGAGCACCGACCGGATGCGGCGGCCGAGCACCTGCGGCGTGAACGGCTTCTCCAGGAACTGGAGCCCCTGTTCCAGCACGCCGTGCTGCAGAATGGCGTCGTCGGTATAGCCGGACATGTAGAGGGCCTTGACGTCCGGCCGATCGGCGAGGAGCTGCTGCGCGAGATCGCCGCCGCTCATGCCGGGCATGATGACGTCGGTCAGCAGCAGGTCGATCGTTCCCTGATGGTGCTTCGACACCAGCAGGGCGGTCGCGCCATCGCGGGCCTCGAGCACGGTGTAGCCGAGCGCGCCGCAGCGCGCGGGCCGACATCTGCCGCAGCGCGTCATCGTCTTCGACGAGCAGCAGTGTCTCGGTGCCGCGTTCGACGGGCGCTTCTTCGACCGGCGGCGCCACCGCGAGCTGGCTGACCTTCGGCCGCGGGAAAGTAGATCTTGAACGTCGTGCCGTGGCCGGGCTCGCTGTACACCCAGATGTGTCCCTGGCTCTGGTTGACGATGCCGTACACGGTGGCGAGGCCCAGACCGGTGCCGCGGCCGACCACCTTCGTCGTGAAGAACGGCTCGAAGATCTGCGACGCCGTCTCACGGTCCATGCCGACGCCGGTGTCGTGCACGGCCATCAGCACGTGCGGGCCCGGCGTCACGTCGGTGTGGCGGGCGGTGTAGGACGCACCGAGGCCGGTGTTGGCGGTCTCGATGGTCAGCGTGCCACCCTGCGGCATGGCGTCGCGCGCGTTCGCCGCCAGGTTCATCAGCACCTGTTCGATCTGGCTCGCGTCCACCTTCACCGTCCGCAGGTTCGGCGCCAGGGCCAGCACCAGCGTGATGTCCTCGCCGATGAGCCGGCGGATCAACTTCGCCGCATCGGAGATCAGGTCGTTCAGATCGACCAGTGTCGGCTGCAGCACCTGCTTCCGGCCGAAGGCCAGGAGCTGGCGCGTGAGCTGCTCGGCCCGGCGTCCGGCGCCCTGGATCTGTTCGACTTCCTCGCGTGCCGGGTCGCCCGGCGGGAAGCGCTCGAGCAGCATCTCCGCATAGCCGAGAATCGGCGTCAGCAGGTTGTTGAAGTCGTGGGCGACGCCGCCCGCCAGCCGGCCGATCACCTCGAGCCGCTGGCTCTGGCGCAGCTGCTCCTCGAGCAGGCGCCGCTCGGTGAGATCCAGCACGAAGGCGACCGACGTCTCGGGTGCGCCGTGGATTGTCGTGACGCCCACCAGGACGGGCACGCGCGTACCGTCTTTCCGCACGTACTCCTTCTCCCGGGGTGGCACCACGCCGGCCTGCGCGCAGCTCGGCCAGCGCCTGCTCGTCCGAGGCATGGTACTCGGGCGGCGTCAGCTGCCGCCAGGTCACGCGGCGGTCCAGCAGCTCCTCGCGCGTGTAGCCGATCAGCTGGCAGAACGCCGGGTTGACGTCGATGACCTCGCCGCCCACGCGTCCGACGACGATGCCGATCAGGTTCGCCTCGTACAGCGCCCGCAGCCTCGCTTCGGTCGCGTGCAGGTTCTGCTCGGCCTCCTTCCGCCGCGTGATGTCCTCCACCACCGAAATGAAGTAGTCCGGGGTGCCATCGTCGGTTCGCACGAGCGACGACGTGAGGTTGACCCAGACGGCCTGGCCATCCCGCCGGAGGTACCGCTTCTCGTGCGCCCACGACCCGACCCGCCCGGCCAGCATGTCGTCGACGCTGGCGATCTGCTGGTCCAGATCGTCCGGGTCGGTGAGATCGCGGAAGTTCAGCTGTCAGCAGCTCCTCGCGCGTGTAACCGACGATGTCGCAGAACTTGCGGTTGACGCGGATCCAGCGGCCGTCCGGCGACAGATGCGCGATGCCCACCGCGGCCTGCTCGAACGTAGCGAGGAAGTGGCTCTCCGCGCGACGCTGGCGCTCGGTCCGTTCCTGCAGTGAGATCGCGTTGCGCCAGACGATCGCCGAGAAGAGCAGGATCGTGAGCAGCGCGAACAGGGCCGTGCCGAATCCGGTGTCGTACCAGCCGGCCCGCTCGCCGAGCAGCCGCACCCAGCCGAGCCCGAGCGGCACGAGCAGGCCGGCGACGAGCAGGCGCCGCGCGACGGGACCGCCAGGATTCTCCCGCGACATCGCCGAGACCAGCCGCGACGGCGGCGAGAGGGCGAAGATGGCCACCGAGCAGCCGAGAAAGGCGAGCGACGCCTCGAGCGACATCGCCGCCTGTGCGGCGAGGCCGGTACGGGCGCTCGATGTCGTACAGCCGCTCGATCACCCCGAGCATCGACACGACCGCGATCGCCAGGTTGAGAAGGTTCACCAGCCCGGCGTGCCGGCGCACCGCCACCAGCAGCATGGTCGCGGTGAGCAGCAGGAAGACGAACGCCGTCATCGGCGCCATGCCCGCGCCCGTCGCCGGGCCGACCGCGAGCCAGCGATCGATGTCGACGGCGGGCGTCAGGAAGTACGCCGCCAGCGACGCCAGCGCGATCGCCCCGACGAGCGTCGACAGCACCTGAACCGCCAGCCGCACGCGCGAACGGTCCGCCAGCGGCAGCAGGAGCAGCGCGATGCCGCTCAGCGCGAAGGCGAACGCCGCGTGCGGCCTCATCGCGAGGAGACTGCGGCCATCGGCGAGCATCAGCGTCAGCGTGGCCGCCGGTACGCCGATCGCCACGAGGCCGCCGAGCCTCGCCAGGCGGAGTGATCTTGGTGGATCGAGCGGTTCGGTGGGCGTCATGGCTCGACCTGGAATGACAGGCGGCGCGCGCATGACGGAGGGGAGCCCTCGGGGGGCCGAGGTCGTGCGCCGAGCGACGAGAGGCACGAACCCGGGTCATGCGATCCATCGCCGCGCCAAGCGTGCGGCGGTCAAACAGCCGACGAATACGGGAAGACGATCGCCCTCACTCGTTCACTATGTGCCGTCGGCACGGGCGGCGCAAGCTGTCAGCGTGTCGTCGTTTCGATTTCGTGCATCGGCCGATCAAGGATGAAACAGATGTCCCGTGTTCACCGATGCGTGGAGTCGTGGTGAAGGAGGGGCGGGCATCCGGCGACGCCGGCGGATGGGTGACGCGCCGGCGTCAGCTGCGTCCTGCCAGCAGCGCGATCTCGGCGGCCGCCCGGCGGCCGCTCTCGACGGCGCCGTTCATGTAGCCCTGCCACCGCAGGCTGGTGTGCTCTCCTGCGAACACGAGGCGTCCCGCCGGCCTCGCCAGCCAGTGATGCAGCTCGACCGGATATCCCGGATCGATGAACGCATAGCCGCCGCGCGCCCAGGGATCGCGATCCCACGAAATCGACCGCCAGCCGGTGAGCCGCGCGCCGCCCGCGCCGAGCCACTGCAGCTCGTCGACGAGCGCCGCGGGCCCGCCGCGGCGCAGCAGCGCCTGCGTGTCGCGGCTCGCCGATCCGCCGGCGAGCAGCGTCAGCACGGCATGGCGGCCCCGCTGATCCTCGCTGGCATCCCAGGCTGCACCAATCGGCAGCGGCGTGCCCCAGGCGCGCGGTTCGCGGGCCCGCCGCCAGAACGGCCGGTCGAATTGCAGCAGCGTCTTCGTCGCCCGGCCGTACTTCAACGAGCGGATCGCGCGCTGCTGCGCCTCGGGCAGCGCCGGCCTGATGACGATGGACGCAAGGAGAGGAGCGGGGATGGCGAGGACGAGCCAGTCGGCGGTGGCCTTCGACAGCGAACCGTTCCGATCGCGCACGGTGACGGTTACCGACGATCGGCGGCGAGCGACGCGCACGATCTCGTGCTGCAGATGGAGGCGGCGCCCCAGCGGTGCGGCGAGCGCCGTTGCGAGCCGGTCGTTGCCGCCGGCGATCCGGAACAGGCCGCCGTCGCCCGCGGCCTCGCTCGACGTCATCTGATCGACGAGCGCGAGCAGCGAGAGCTCCGTCGGGTCGGCGAGAAAGAAGCCGCGCAGCCCCCACGCCATCGCGCGCAGCTCGTCGCCCGCCTGCGACCGGGCGAGCCAGGCGTCGACCGACTGCCGCGCGATGGCCTCCACGACTCCAGACGTCCACTGCTGTTCGGCCAGCCGGTAGGTGCGCACGAGCGGTTCGAGCGCCGCGGCCAGTGCCTCCCAGCTCTTCCAGCCGCGCGCCGGCCGCAGGCGGCCGTCGCGGCCGCGCTGCACCTGCCCCCACCCCGTACGCAGGATCGGCACCAGCGGCAGCCCGAGCGAGCGGGCCAGATCGCGGATCTCGTGCTGGGCCTCGTCGATGAGGTCGGCGCCCGCCTCGCCGTGCTGTCCGGCGGCGAAGCCGTCGCGCAGCGTCCAGACCCGGCCGCCGACGCGGTCGCGCGCTTCGAAGACGGTGACCCGGGCGCCGCGATCGTGCAGGTCGTGCGCGGCGCTCAGCCCGGCCAGGCCGGCGCCGGCCACGATGACGGACGTGCCGCGCAGGGAAGGTGAGGACATGCTGTTGGCGCGAAAACACGACGGGCGCGAGCGGCTCATCGCCGCCCGCGCCCCCGTAGCCTGTAGCCCGTAGCCCGTAGCCGACGACGACTACTTCATCACCCCGGCCGCGTCCGCCTTCACCTTCGCGAGGTCCTTCAGCACGACCTGATAGCGGGTGTAAGCGCTGGCCGGTACCTTCTGGTCGGCGCCGGTGACCTCACGCTCGATGTTGGAGATCTGGGCGATCAGCACGTTCGGCGTGTAGGGACCGGGCGTGTTGACCAGCTCGTCAGTACACCTTCTGGATCGCGGCCTTGTCGGCGCCGGCGCTGTCCATCGCCGTGTGGAGCTTGTCGGCGAGCTGCCGCGCCTCGCTCAGCGTGTCGCGCACCTTCAGCGCGAAGGCGGCCTGCGCGGCCAGGTCGGCCTGCGTGATGCCGGCCTTCGCCACGCGCGGATCGATCTTCACCTGGACGGTCGACGTCTTCGTGACGTCGCCCACCTTCAGGCGCACGGTGTAGAGGCCGGGCGGCACCATCGGGCCGCCGACGCTCCCCTCGGGCGTGTTCGCCGTCCAGGCGCCGAAGTAGCGCAGGTCCCACACGAAGCGGTTCATGCCGGCCTTCTTGGGCAGCACGGTCGTGAGCCCGCCGAACCGCCGCGCCATGTACCCGCCGCCGATCTGGTTGCGTCCGCTGCTCGAGTAGTGACGGACGACGTGGCCGGCGCGGTCGAGAATGTCCAGCGTGAGGTCGCCCGAGGGTACCGACTGCAGCGCGTAGTCGAGGTAGGCGCCGACCGGCGGATAGGTCGGCCAGCCCGGCTCGTCGACGATCGGCACGTACCGCATGCGGTAGGCGGAGGCCGGCTTGAACAGGAAGACCGACTGCGATGCGTCGTAGGCCGGCAACGCACCGGCCGCCATCGGCCGCTTCACCTGCGCCGCCAGCCGCACGTCGTCGTGCATCCGGCCCGCGGCGGCCGTGGCCGTCCCCTTGTGGAGGCTCGAGCGCGAGCTGTCGCAGCGGCGCGATGTCGTCCATGATCCAGAAGCCGCGCCCCATCGTCGAGATGACGAGGCTGTCGTCGACCACCTTGATGTCGGTGACGGCGACCGCCGGCAGGTTCTGCTGCAGCGTCTGCCAGTGTCCGCCATTGTCGAACGACACGAAGGCGCCGTACCAGCGTGCCGGCGTAGAGCAGCCCCTCGACCTTCGGATCCTCGCGGACGATGTGCATCGGGAAGTCGGCCGGGATGCCGTTGGTCCCGTTCGTCAGCAGCTTCCAGTGCGCGCCGTAGTCGTTCGTCATGTACAGATACGGCTTGTAGTCGCCGAAGTAGATCCGGTAGATCGAGACGTAGGCCGAGCCCTTGCGGTGCGGCGAGTCCTCGATCGTGTGGACGCGGCCGCCGGTCGGCCCGGGCGGCGTCACGTTCTTCCAGTGCGCGCCGCCATCCCGCGTCACCCACACCGGACCGTCGTTCGAGCCGGTCCAGATGACGCCCGGCTCCTCGCGCGACGCGCGGATCGTGTACAGCGCGCTGTAGACCTCCTCACCCGTCATGTCGCGCGTGATCGGCTCGCCGGAGTCGGTCTGTGTCTCCGGCGTGTCGGCCGTCAGGTCGGGGCTGATCTTCTGCCAGTGAATCCCCCTGTCGGTCGTCTTGAACAGGTACTGCGCCCCGTGGTACACGATGCGCGGGTTGAGTGGATCGACCTCGATCGGACCCTGCCGCACGAAGCGATCGATCTGGGCCTTCGGGTTCAGGCCGTAGCGCTGCTGCGGGTTGATCCAGTAGAGCTGCTCCTGCCCCGTGTGCGTGTCGTACACCCCGAACTCGCCCTTGCAGTCGCCGTAGACGAAGCGCCCGTCGGGTGACGGCCGGATCTGGCCGCTCTCGCAGCCGGACGCCTGGCCCCACGCCTGTTCCGGCCGATCCAGCGGCCACGACACCGGCGGCAGGCTCGAGAGGACGACCGTCGAGTTGTCCTGCTGCGGGCCGTAGACGCGGAAGGGGAACTGCTGGTCGGTGTCGACCATGTAGAACTCGCCGGTGAGCTGGTTCAGGATCGACGACCAGCTCTTCCCGCCGTCCAGCGTGACGTTCGCCCCGCCGTCGTTGTACTCGACGGCGATCTGCGGGTTGTCCGGGTTGAACCAGATGCCGTGGTTGTCGCCGTGCGGCGTCTCGACGGTCTGCCACGTCTTCCCGCCGTCGGTCGACTTGTGGAGGCCGAGCTCGCTCACCCAGACCTCGTTCTCGTTCTTCGGATTGACCTCGACGTAGTTGAAGTAGAAGGGGCGCGCGCGCAGCCGCTGGCTGTCGTTCCGCAGCTGCCAGGTCACGCCGCCGTCCTCGGAGCGGTACAGCCCGCCCTGCGCGCCGGGGGCCTCGATCATGGCGTAGACGACCTTCGGATCCGACTGCGCGATGTCGACCCACACCTTGCCGATGAGATCCGTCGGCAGGCCGGCCGTCTCGTGCGTCCAGTGGTCGCCGCCGTCAATCGTCCGGTAGATGCCGCCGGTCTTCGCCGGGCCGCCGCTGATGATCGTCCAGGGGCGCCGCTGGGTGCGCCAGGCGCCGGCGATCACGACGTTCGGATCCTCCCAGTTGATCGCGAGCGAGACCGCGCCGGTCTCGTTGTCGATCGCCAGCACGTGCTGCCAGCTCTTTCCGCCGTCCTTCGTCCGGTAGACGCCCCGCTCGGACGTCCACTTGAACGGGTCGCCGATCGTGGCGACGTAGACGATGTCGGGGTTCTTCGGGTCGATCCGGACCGAGCCGATCTGCCCGACGTCCTTCAGGCCGGTGAACTGCCAGGTCTTGCCGGCGTCGGTCGACTTGTAGACGCCGCGGCCGAGAATGACGTTGCTGCGGATCGCCTCGCTCCCCGTGCCGACGTAGACGATGTCGGGGTTCGAGTCGGAGACGTCGATCGCGCCGATCGAGGGGGTGGACATCTGGCCGTCGCTCACCGGCTTCCAGGTGATGCCGGCGTCGACCGTCTTCCAGACGCCGCCGCCCGACGCGCCGAGGTAGAAGACGTGGGGCCGCGTGCGCACGCCGGTCGCCGCCGTGACGCGCCCGCCGCGGTTCGGGCCGATCGCCCGCCACGAGAGCTGCTGGTACAGCGACGGGTCGATGAGGACGTTCGGATCGGATTGCGCCGTCAGTCGCGTGGCGCCGCTCAGGCTGATGAGGGTCACGGCCGCGGCCAGCGTCACGAGGGCGAGCAGGCCACGCCGCACCGTGAGAGGGGTCGTCTTCATAGGGACATCCTTGGGGCGAAAAGTCCGGGGACGTTGACGGGCGGACGGCCGCGATCGGGCTGCGGCTCGGACCGCCGATAATAGGCGCCAGTATAGCGGCTGGCACCTCAGCTGTGCGAAGGGCAATTTCCCCCGGGGCCGGGGACCGCGAGAAGGCGACAAGGATGTCGGAACGCGCGCCGGAGCGGGGGCGAACGCGTTCAGCGGGCGTCGGGCTTGCCGGTTTCGACGAACCGCTGGAGCCGCTGGAACTGCAGCTGCAGGACGCGATCGACCGGCGGCGCCCAGGCCTGCAGCCCTCCGGGCGTGTAGCCGGTCACCCGGTAGGTCAGTTCCAGATGGGTCCGGCCGCCAGCCGCCGGCGTGAGCGTCCAGGTCATGGCGCCGGTAGCGCCCTGATCCTGCAACGGTCCGAGCGCGCCGCGCATCCGCAGCAGCCTGCCCGGCGCGGCGAACACGACCGTCATGTGCTGGACGCCGCCGCCTGCGTCCAGCCGCTCGCAGAAGCAGCCGCCCGGCCGCGCGTCGATCGACAGGTGGGTGGCGTCGCCCGAGAACGTGTGGGCCTTGTCCCACCACTGGCCCACGTGGTCGACGAGCGCGCGATAGACGTCGGCGGGCTCCGCCGCGATGTCGGCGGTCTCACGGACGGTGAAGCCGTTGGCGGCACTGTCGACCACCACGGCCGCGGGCGGGGGCGGCGGTCAGCGCCAGGAGACCGGCGAGTGCAAGGCGAGTCACGAGCGGGGTCATCGACGGCTCCTCCTGTTGCGGCACGATCCGGAGCGCGGTGGCCGTGGAACGGTCCGGCGGCGGGCGACCGTCCGGTCGGCGCGCGCCGGGTGCCGGGCCTACGGCATCAGCACGTAGCCTTCACCCGCCAGTGTCGACATGACGGTGAGGGCCGAGAGCCCCAGCTTCACCTGCGGCGCGAGCTCCTTCTTCGCGAAGCCCCGGGCGGCGGCCGTCTGGCCGCAGATGTAGATCGCCACGCCCGCCTGGTGCAGCGCCTCGAGCAGGCCGAGGTTCGGGTTGTCGGTGTGGTACCGGGTCTGGTAGGCGGCGTTGTTCAGCGCGTCCTTGCCGGCCGGGCCGTGCAGGATGAGCGCCAGCTTCATGTTCTTCAGCGGCACGCCGTTCTGCGCCTGCATGTTGAGGTAGCGGGCGACGGTGTCGATGTTCCGGTTCAACTCGGACATCGACTTCGCGGTGCCCGTGACGCTGAACATCACCTTGAAGACGTGGTCGGTCGGCGGCTTGAAGTCGGCGTCGGGCACGGCATACACGGCGCCGTAGCCCTTGATGATCGGGCCGTCATGCGTGGCCGGCTTGCTCTGGGCGTGCGCGGCGGCCGAGACGAGGAACAGCGACGCGGCGAACAGGGTGATGGCCGGAGACGACGTGATGTGATCAAGGAGATGTCCTCATTTTTCAGTGCGCACGGGGCCCCACCCCCGTGCGCTGCCGTCGGCCCTCGACGGACTCAGGCCGACCCTGAGCCTCGTCGAAGGGTCGCTTACGCTGCGGATCTTGAAAGACACAGGGGCGCTACTTCGAGTTGCACCCGCCGTCGGCGCCCTCTTACGCTTCGCCGACGACGTTCTCGATCGAGCCGATCCCTTCGATGTCCATCCGGCAGACGTCGCCGGGCTTCAGGAAGATCGGCGGTTTGAAGCCCATGCCGACGCCAGGCGGCGTGCCCGTGGCGATGACGTCTCCGGGCGACAGCGTGAACAGGCTCGAGAGGTACCAGATGAGATAGCGCACGTCGTAGACAAGCTTCGACGTGTGGCCGTCCTGCATCGGGCGGTCGTTCACCCAGGTGCGCAGCCGCAGGTTGTGCGGATCGGGAATCTCGCTGCGGTCGGCGATGCAGGGCCCCATCGGCGCGAACGTGTCCGCGGTCTTGCCCAGGCCCCACTGGCTCGTGATGAACTGGAAGTCGCGGGCGCTGACGTCGTTGAAGACCGTGTAGCCGAACACGTAATCGAGCGCGGCCTCCTTCGAGACGAACCGCGCCGTCTTGCCGATGACGAACGCGAGCTCGACCTCCCAGTCGAGCCGCTCGCAGCCCCGCGGCCGCAGGATCGTGCCGCCCGGATCCAGGATGGCGTTCGTCCACTTCGCGAAGAGGGGCGGCTGGTCGGGCACCGGCAGGTTCGCCTCGGCCGCGTGATCGCTGTAGTTCAGGCCGATGCAGATGATCTTGCCCGGGTCGGCGATCGGCGCGTGCAGCCGCACCGAGGTGAGCGGACGCGACACCCACTCGGAGATCTGATCGACCGCCTCGCGGGTCCGGGCGCCGGCTTCGAGGAACGCCCGCGTGCTGTCCCCGAAGAGCGCCGTCGCCCGGTCGCCGGCGTCCAGCACGCCGCGCTTGAGGAGGGTGGCCGCGTAGCTGGCCCGCAGGTCGGCCACTTCGTCTCCCCGGAGCATGCCGAGCCGGGGTGCCTGGGTCTCGTACGAAAAGCGGACAAGCTTCATGGAACCTCTCGAAGCCGGCCAGTCGGAGCGACGCCGGACGTCATCATTATAATGGGGCCATGGCAACCTTCACCGAACGCATCGTCGGCGCGATCAAGCTGAACGTCGCCACCTACGAGGACGTGGAAGCAGACCAGGCCGCGACCGGACAGGCCATGGGCGTCGTCCTGCTGTCGAGCGTCGCCGCCGGGATTGGCGCGATCGGCATCTTCGGGGCCGGGGGGCTGGTCCGCGGTGCGGTGAGCGCGCTGGTCGGCTGGTTCGTCTGGGCCTTTCTGACCTTCGTCATCGGGACGCGCCTCCTGCCGGAACCGCAGACGAAGTCGAACCTTGGCGAGATGCTCCGGACGACCGGCTTCGCCGCGGCGCCCGGGATGCTCCGGATCCTGACGATCGTCCCGTTGCTCGGGCCGCTCGTGGCGATCGTCTCGGCCCTCTGGATGCTGGCCGCGATGGTCGTCGCCGTGCGCCAGGCGCTCGACTACACGAGCACGCTCCGCGCCGTCGGCGTCTGCGCGATCGGCTTCCTCATCTATCTCGCCACCGCGTTGCTGTTCCTGCCGTTTGCTGGATAGAACCGGCTCCGCGCGAAGCGGCTTTCGCGACCATTGCACCACGTGTCGATCTGAGCCAAGCGTTTACTGTTCCCCATAGTCCCTTAGACGACCTCAAAGGGACATAATTGCAGAGCTGAAATTACACGAACACTTACGTTTCGAGCTATACTCCAACTCGCTCGTTCCGCTGTTCGTTGTCGTCCGGCTGTCGCGTCTCGCGCTGGCAGGAGCCATCGTAAGTGGTGAATGTCGGCTGTCGAGGCGGCCACGTCTGACCCCACCGTCGTCCGCTCAGCACCCTTTCCCAATTTTCATCGGAGGAACCATGACCAACTGGATATCCGTGCGCCGCGTGCCGCGCACGCTGGCCGCGCTGGCCGTGCTCGGCCTCGCCCTGGCCGCCGCGCCGCGCGCCTCGGCGCAGACGGCGGCCACCGGGCCACAGACCTACGCGTCGACGTTGTCTCACGCCCAGGTCTCGTACCCCTCGGCGACCGAGGTCGTCATCACCATGCAGGCGACGGGCAATCTGCCCGGTCTGCTCACGCTCACGCTCAACCACGATGCCGGGTCGACCGACGTGACGTCGGCGACGTGGGCGCTGGCGGTCTCGTACGCGCAGTACTCGGCGCTGCCCGCCGGCACGACGAGCGACGACCCCGACGCGCAGCCGATGACGCTGGTGAACGAGGGGACGCTCGGCGGCAAGCTCACCGGCGCCACGCTGGTGACCGACGCGAACGGGGCGATCGTCGGCGTCAGCGGCGCGCAGCTCTTCATCGTCAGCGGCAGCCTGCAGTTCGACGGCGCGGCCGGTGGCGGCTCCATGCAGGCGACGGGCTTCGCGGACTTCGCGACCTCGTCCGGCACGTTGAGCCTCAACTTCTAAGGCCGGCAGGCTACCGACTCACATGGAGAATTCAACTTTGACCGCACAACTCAAGAAGGCCGCGCTGGTCCTGGTGGCCGCGCTGGCGCTGACCGGGATGTTCAGCAAGCCGGCGTACGCCACCCACTTCCGTTACAGCCACCATCTCGTGGTCGGCGAGTCCGACCAACCCCACCAGGTGACGTTCCAGATCCAGTCGGCCTGGCGCTGGGATTTCCCGTGGAGCCCGACTACGATCCGCAGGTGGGAGCAGACGTCGACCGGCGGCTACGTATTCAATTTCGGCGATGGAACGGCCGTGTCGACTGACCCTGACCGTCACGGCCGTCGACTCTGCCAAGCGACTGGATGGTGGCGACGACGACGTTGACGCACACCTATGCGGGCAACGGGCCGTTTGCCGCCTACTTCGAGAACTGCTGCCGGCTGTCGACGCTGCTCGACAACAATCACGACCTCATTTCATCCTGAATACGAGGGTCGTGCTCAGCGACACGCAGCCGAACCAGTCGCCGGTAGTCGCGAGCGTGCCGATCATTTCGATGCCGGCGGGCGTGACGACGAGCGTTCCAGATTCCGGCGACCGATCCGGACGGCACGATCACGTCCTACGCCCTCTCGACCTCGTCGCAGTCGGGGCTGAGCAGGCCCGCGCCGTTGGGATTGCACGCTGTCGCCGAGCTGGCTTGGTGACCTGGACGCCGGCGGCCGGAGGCTGCCGTCGGGCAGGAGGGGCTGCATGCCATCCAGTTCACGATCACGGACAACGACGGGAACACCGTGCCACTCGACGTGATCCTGAACGTCATCCCGTACGCGGGCGGCATGCCGCCGACGGTGCTGATCAATAACTCCGCGCAGCCCGGTGACGGTGAACGCGCAGGCGGGCGTGCCGCTCAGCGTCGCGCTCGGCGCCACGGATCCGGACACGGACCCCGCGACCGGGCTGCCGAACACGCTGGTGACGATGGGCTCGGGCGGCCTGCCGGTGGGCGCGACGGTGACGCCGACCATGCCGTTCACGCAGCGCGTGCCGGAGACGGCCACGTTCAACTGGACGCCACCCTGGCGCAGGCGGGCGCAGACCTATACGGTCGTCTTCTCGGCGACCGACAACACGGGGCTGCAGTCGACCAACTCGCTGACGATCCACGTCGGCGAGCCCGCAGCCGCCGACGGTGGTCTGCTCGCCCGCGATCGTACAACGTCGCAGGCGACTTCGGCCGCCGGTGCGGACGTGACGATGTCGGCGTCAGTGGCCGACCCGAACAAGCTGCCGCTGACGGTCACCTGGACGGCCGACGGCGCGGCGACGCCGGCGCAGACGGACAACGTGGCGGGCGGCACGACCGGACCGACGTCGCTGTCGTCGACGCAGACCTTCGCGGTCGGTTCGCACACGGTTGACGTGGCGGCGACGAACAGCTTCTTCTCGACCGGCACGTGCACCATCGGCGTGACGGTGACGAAGGCCGAACCAGTCGATCGCGTTCCCGGCGGCCGGCCCGAGCACGTTCGGCAGCGGGCCGATCGTGCTGGGCGCGAGCGCGTCGTCCGGTCTGCCGGTGACCTACACGCTGGTCTCCGGACCGGCGACGCTCAGCGGCAACACGCTGACGATCAGCGGCGCGGGCTCGATCGTCGTCACGGCCTCGCAGGCCGGTGACGCGACGTTCATTCCGGCCGCCGACGTGTCGCAGACGATCGCGATCGGGCAGGCGACGCCGACCGTGACGGTGACGGGCGGGACGTTCACCTACGACGGGACGCCGCACGCGGCGACGGTCGACGGCGACGGGCGTGGGCGGCGCGGCGCTGAGCCCGATGACGGTGACCTACAACGGCTCGGCGACGGTGCCGGTCGACGCCGGCACCTACGCGGTACAGGCCGACTACGCCGGCGACGCGAACTACGCGGCCGCCAGCGCAACGGCGACGCTCACGATCACCCAGGCGACGCCGACGGTGACCGTGGTGGGCGGGACCTTCCCCTACGACGGGACACCGCACGCGGCGACGGTCACGGTGACCGGCGTCGGGGGCGAGACGCTCGGGCCGGTGACGGTGACCTATAACGCGCTGCCGGCCGTGCCGGTCAACGCCGGGACGTACGCCGTGCACGCCAGCTACGCCGGCAATACGAACTACGCGCCGGCGACCGGCGGCGCCAGCCTGACGATCACGCAGGCGACGCCGACCATCGCGGTGACTGGCGGGACCTTCACCTACGACGGCACGCCGCACGCGGCGGCGGTCACGGTGACCGGTGTCGGCGGGGCCTCGCTGGGCCCGGTGACGGTGACCTACAACGCGCTGCCGGCCGTGCCGGTCAGCGCGGGCACCTACGTCGTGAGCGCCAGTTATGCTGGCGACACGAACTACGTGCCGGCGACCGGTGGCGCCAGCCTGACGATCACGCAGGCGACGCCGACCATCGTGGTGACTGGCGGGACGTTCACCTACGACGGGACGCCCCACGCGGCGACGGTGACGGCGACCGGCGTGGGCGGCGCGGTCCTCTCGCCGGTGACGGTGACCTACAACGCGCTGCCGGCCGTGCCGGTCAGCGCGGGCACCTACGTCGTGAGCGCCAGCTATGCCGGCGACACGAACTACGCGCCGGCGAGCGGTACGGGGACGCTGGTCGATCAATCCGGCGCGCTGACGATCGCGGCCAACAGCACATCGATGGTCTTCGGCGGCGCGTTGCCGGCGCTCGGCGTCACCTACAGCGGGTTCGTGGGCGGTGATACCGCGGCGAGCCTGGCCACGCCGGTGACGATCTCGACGACGGCGACGCCGACGAGCCCGGTGGGGACGTACCCGATCGTGGTGGGCGGCGCGACATCGCCGAACTACACGATCGCGTTCGTCAACGGCCTGCTGGCGGTGAATCCGGCGGCGCTGACGATTACCGCGAACGACCAGTCGAAGTGGGTCGGAGCGGACATCCCGGCGCTGACGGTCACCTACGCGGGCTTCGTCAACGGTGACACGGCGGCGAGCCTGACGACGCCGGTGACGGTGACGACGACGGCGACGAAGCTGGGCGCGTCGGGGACGTACCCGATCGTGGTGTCGGGAGCGACCGACCCGAACTACACCATCACGTTCGTCAACGGGACGTTCACGGTGGTGGGCCTGCAGTCGGTGAAGCAGGGGGCGCGGGCGGCGATTGCCGCGCTGAAGCCGACCGGCAGCCGTCAGCTCGATCACGAGCTGGACGAGGCGCTGCGGGAGATCGATGCCAGCCTCGACCCGAAGCTCTGGGCGGATGATTCGCATCTGACGGAGAAGGGACAGCAGGTGTTCGAGGAGGAGCGTGAGGCGGTGCAGGAACTGACCGAGCACGAGCATCTCCGGCAGGCGCCGGCGGCGCTCGTCAGCCAGCTCGCGGCGCAGGCGGACGTGCTGGTGAAGGTGGACCGGGCGCTGGCGCAGCTCACGCTGGACGAAGCGACGGCCGCGGGCGTCGACGCGCGGCGGCTGACCGACCCGACGCGGGACATCGCGCAGGGTGACGCCCAGGCGGCGAAGCCGGATGGCGACGAAGCGATCCAGCACTATCGCGACGCGTGGCAGGACGTGCAGCAGGCGATGCGGTCGCTGACGCACGACCACGACCACGACGGTGATCACGACGGTGGGAAGGACCACGGCGGCGATCACGGTGGCGATCACGGCAAGGGACACGGCCGCCTCGACTAGGCGGACGGACGGGTAAGACGGGTAATACAATGGCGCCCGCCGGCAGGATTCCCTGCCGGCGGGCGTTCGTGTGTACGGGGCCTGTCACGTGCAACGTGCCGCGCCATGGGGCGAGCGAGCGACGCGAGTCGCGCCGCGTGTCTGGGGCATCGGGGCCCCGGGCGCATTGAAAGAGGTGCGACGTGCGACGGACGACCTGCGATGCGGTCGATCGTTCGAGTGTCCGAGCGCCTTTCTCCGTTCTACGTCACAGAGATCGAGCCCTCACCTTGTCGCTGTCGTCGTTGCCGGTGCCAGCTCGATCCCCATGATGTTGCACTCGTAGTGGTCGGCGCGGGCGTAGAGCAGGCTGCCGCCGTCGGGGGAGAGGTGAGCCCGGACCAGGCCTGTCCCGCGAGCGTCGCGATCCGGCGCGGGCCGTCCTCGGTCGCTGGCAGCAGCCAGATCTCATCGGTATCGGCGTCGGGCCGCACCTCGAAAAACAGCCCGGCCGACGTCACGCCCCAGTTGCCCGCATCGGCCGGACGCAACCGCCGGACGATCAGCTCCGGCGTGCCGCCCGCGACCGGCACCTGCCAGATGCCGGGAACGTCGATGCGCGAGAAGTACAACACCGTGCCGTCCATCGATTCCACCGCCGCGTAGCCGCCGTCGCGCGTCACCTGCACGGGCCGGCCGCCCGCGGCCGGCACCTTCCAGATCTGCCAGTCGCCGCGGCGCGGCGATCCGAAGTAGATCCAGCGCCCGTCCCGCGACCAGCTCGGCGCCACCTTGCCCGAGTCGTCGGTGGCGACGACGTGGGTGCGGCGCGTCGCCACGTCGGCGACGTAGAGATCGGACCGGCCGCCCGGACTGGCCACGAACAGCAGCCGACTGCCGTCCGGCGACCAGCGTGGCGACGCCACGAAGGCGCCGGCGAAGGCGGTGAGCTGCTGCAGGTGCCCGCCGTCGCGATCGGCGAGCCAGATCTCGTGCGCGCCCGATCGGGTCGACACGAAGGCGATCCGCGATCCGTCCGGCGACCAGGCCGGCTCGAAGTTCCACTGGTCGGCTGCCACGATGAGGGCGGCGGGCGGCGCCGGCGTGGCCGTCTCGGCGGTCTCGAGCGGCACGCGCCAGATGTTGATCTCGTAGCGCCAGTTCTCGTAGGCGAGCAGCCCGCCGACGCGGGCCGCCGCCGGATGCTTGATCTTCGATCCGCCGCCGGCGACGAATCGCGGAACGCCGCCGGTCCGTGCGATGCGCCAGAGGCTGTACCCGCCGGCGCGGGCCGACGAGAAGAAGAGGCTGCGGCCGTCGGGACTCCAGGCGACCCCCTCGAGCCCGCTGTTGTCGTGCGTCAACCGCTCCGGCATCCCGCCCTCGGTCGGCACGACGTACAGGTCGGCCACACCGCCGCTCGTGTTGCGCACGAAGGCGATGTCCCGTCCGTCAGGCGAGAACGCCGGCAGCTCGTCGCCCAGCGTGCCGGCCGGCGGCGTCGTCACGACCCGCCGCCCGCTGCCGTCGACGGCGACGAGCACGATCTGCCACGGCGTGGCGACCGGCACGCGCCCGGCCGAGACGGCGAGCCACCGGCCATCGGGCGACCAGGACATCCGGAACGACGCGGGATTGCCGCAGGGGGCGAGCCGGCGCTCGGGACCGCCGAGCGCCGGCATCAGCTCGATGTCGCACGTCCCGGCGCCCAGCCGCACGAAGGCAATCTGCCGGCCGTCGGGCGACCAGACCGGGGCGCGATCGATCGTCGGGGCCGTGGTGATCCGGTGCGGAGCCGCGTCGACCAGCTGCTCGACGAAGACGTCGGTGTTCTCGCGCGCGCTGCCGTCGGAAGCGAACGCCAGGTGGGTGCCGTCGGGCGACAGCGAGGGGTCCACTTCGTTGCTGTCCGTCGTCGTCGTGAGCGCGAGGAACCGCACCGGTCTCATCGCATCCGGCGCGGCAGGCACCGGGGCGCGCGCGGCCCGGAGCAGGCCGGCGATCACGAGAACGAGCGCCGCGAAGATCAGCGGGACGACCCGCGGCCGTTGCGCGGCCATCGGCCTCGCCGCGTCCGATTCGGGCACGGCGACCGTCCGCCCTGAGTCCGCCTCCGCTCCGACCCCGGCCGATCCGGCCGCCTGCACCGCCACCAGCAGGCGATATCCACGCTTGCGGATGGTCTCGATGACCCGCGGGCGCTCCGCCGTGTCCTCGAAGATCTTGCGCAGCTCGGCCACCGCCCGCACGAGCACGTCGTCGGTGACGAACACCCCCTCCCAGACCCTGGCAATCAGGTCCTGTTTGGTGACGACGTCCCCCTGGTGCTCCGCGAGGCAGACGAGCACCTGCATGATCTTCGGCTCGACCTGCGTCGTGCCGCCCGGACCGGCGATCCGGTTCAGGTCCGGATATACCGTCCGATCGCGGAGCCGGAACGCGCCGGCGCCGGAACTGCCGCTCGACACTCGGGACCTCCCTGGAACTTGCGTGACCTCGGCGAAACCTCGGGAAAGCCTCGGTCGTCCTTCGGGCCTCCGGGGCGCCCGCCGTGACAGACTCCTCGTCCAAACGGAGTAGCTCAACTATACGACGTGAGGCCTCGCGCCGTTCGCTCGTGGCGCCGGCGGCCCGCACGTCGTGCACCAGGAGGGAGTCGATGGCGGTTTCACTGACGATCAACGGCGAGGTCCACAGGCTGGATGCGCCCGACGACATGCCGCTGCTCTGGGCCGTCCGCGACCTGGCCGGCCTCAAGGGGACGAAGTTCGGGTGCGGCCACGGGTTCTGCGGGGCCTGCACGGTTCACCTGAACGGTCGTGCGGTCCGGTCGTGCGTCACGCCGATCGGGCGGGCAGCCGGGCAGGCGATCACGACGATCGAAGGGCTGTCGGCCGACGGGCACCATCCCGTGCAGCGGGCCTGGGCGGAAGTCGACGTCCCGCAGTGCGGCTACTGTCAGGCCGGCCAGATCATGACGGCGGCGGCCCTGCTGGCGCGCACGCCGGATCCCGACGAGGGGCAGATCCGCGATGCCATGTCGGCGAATCTCTGTCGCTGCGGCACCTACGTGCGCGTCCGGCGCGCCGTGCGCCGGGCGGTCGAACTGGCGAGACGGCCGGGCGCGGCGGGGCCGCGCTGAGCGGCGGACCTTCATCCCAGGGAGTACGAGCATGCACGACAGAATCCAGATCGATCGCCGGAGCTTCCTCCAGGTCGGAGCCACCGCTGCCGGTGGCCTTCTCGTGTCGGTGTGCCTGCCCGGCCGGACCGGGACCGCCCAGGCCGCCGTGGCAGGCGCCGCATCGTTCAAGCCCGACGCCTTCGTTCAGGTCGACACCGACGGCTCGGTGACCATCTGGTCGAAGAACCCCGACATGGGTGAGGGGATCAAGACGTCGATGCCGATGATCGTCGCCGACGAGCTCGACGCCGACTGGAGCCGCGTGCGCGTCGTCCAGGCGGAACTCGATCAGCGGAAGTACGGGGGGCAGGGGTCTGGCGGCAGCTGGGGGATCATGTCCGACTGGGACCGGCTGCGGAAGGCCGGAGCGCTGGCGCGCGAGCTGCTCGTGGCCGCAGCGGCAGCCGGGTGGGGCGTCGCTCCGTCGACGTGTCGCGCCCGCGAGGGGCGCGTGCGGCACGACTCCTCCGGACGCTCGCACGGCTACGGCGAACTGGCCGCAGCCGCGTCACGGCTTCCCGTGCCCGCGACGCCGTCCCGCCTGAAGGATCCCGCCGAGTACCGCCTCATCGGCTCGAGCGTGACCGGCGTCGACACGCCGAAGATCGTCGTCGGCGAGCCACTGTTCGGCATCGACCAGCAGGCGCCGGGCATGCTGCACGCCGTGGTGGAGAAGTGTCCCGTGTTCGGCGGACGTCCGGTCCGCGTCGACACGGCACGGACGATGGAGGTTCCCGGCGTGCGACGGGTCGTCACAGTCGACGGGCTGAAGAACCCGACGCACCTGATGCCGGGTGTCGCCGTCGTCGCCGACTCGATCTGGGCGGCGATGAAGGGGCGCGACGCGCTGTCGATCGACTGGGACGAAGGCCCGGGAGCGGCCGAGAGCAGCGAGCGCCTGCGCGCGCAGTTCGTCGAGCTTGCGAGCCGTCCGGGCCAGGTGATCCGCGAAGCCGGGGACGTCGAACGGGCGCTGCAGTCGGCCGCGCACCGGATCGACGTCGTCTACGAGACGCCGTTCCTGGCGCACGCGACGCTGGAGCCGCAGAACTGCCTCGCGCACGTGCACGACGGCCGCTGCGAGGTGTGGGGCTCGATCCAGATGCCCGACTCGGCGCAGGAAGTCGTGGCCGAGGCCACGGGACTGCCGCTGGCAGCCGTGACGATCAACGTGACGCGGATCGGGGGCGGATTCGGCCGGCGGCTGCTCAGCGACTACGCCGCCGAGGCCGCGGTCGTGTCGAAGGCCGCCGGCGCACCGGTGCAGGTGGTCTGGACGCGGGAGGACGACCTGCGTCATGACTACTACCGGCCGGCCGGCTACCACCACGTGCGCGCCGGGCTCGACGCGCGGGGACGCCTCTCCGCCTGGCATTACCATCTCGTCGGCGTCTCGCGGAACCGCTATCGCCTCAGCACGCCGCCCGAGGGGACCGAGTTGTACGGACTGTACGCGCCGGCCAGCCCCGACCCGAAGCGGCAGTTCGAGAACGATCTGGTGCCGTGTCTCGTGCGCGACGGCCGCGTCGAGTTCACCGAGGCGGCGACGCACGTGTCGACCGGCGCCTGGCGCGCGCCCGCGCACAACGCGAATGCCTTCGTCATCGAGAGCGTGCTCGACGAACTGGCCCACCTCGGGGGCGTCGACCCGGTCGATCTGCGACTGTCGCTCCTCGGTCGTCAGGCCGACTTCCCGTTCACGAAGAATCCGAACGATCCGTCGGTGCCCTACGACCCGGACCGGGTGAAGCGGGTGCTGAAGCTGGCGGCGGAGAAGGCGGGATGGGGGACGCCGCTGCCGGCGGGACGGGGACGCGGCATTGCCGTCCATTACACGTTCAGTGGCTACGCCGCGCACGTCGCGGAGGTGACGGTCGCCGGTCGCCGGCTGACGGTCGACCGCGTCGTCTCGGCAGTCGACTGCGGCCTGCCGGTGCACCGATCGGGCGTCGAGGCGCAGACGCAGGGTGGGGTGCTGGACGGCCTGAACGCCGCATTGTTCGGGGAGATGCCGATCGCGAACGGCCGGGCGACGAAGGCGAACTTCGACACCTACCGGATGCTGCGCAACCGCGAGGCGCCCGACGTCGAGGTGCACATCGTGCCGAGCCGCGAGCACCCGTCCGGCTTCGGCGAGATTCCGCTGCCGCCGATCGCGCCGGCGGTCACCAACGCGATCTTCGCGGCGACCGGCACGCGCATCCGGAAGCTGCCGATCGTGGGGGAGGGGTGGGAGGTCTGACGCCCGTCCCGTGCGAGGTGTCGTGTGCCACAGGCGGTGATCGCGATCAATGCCCGTTGCTCATTGCGACAAGGAAGAGGGGCAGGGGAAGAGGCCTCGCCCCTTGCCCCTGTCCTCTCTCTACGTTCTAGGTTGCCGCGATGTCCCCCTACGGCTGCGCCGCTCCGGTGTCCGCCTTGTTCGCGTCGACGAAGTGGTCGATGTCGCTGGCCAGTTCCTTGTGAGGGCCCGGTCTCACGTAGATCATGTGGCCCGACGGGTAGTAGTGGAACGTCACCCGGCTGGTGAACGTCGGGTCCCAGCCCATGTGCGAGAAGTTGTACTCCGCGCCGCCGAGCGGCGTCGCCATGTCGTAGTAGCCGCACGCCACCATGATCTTCAGGTACGGATTCCGCGCCATCGTCGACCGCAGCGGCTCGGTCATGTCCATGTAGCGGTTCGAGAACTCGTCCCACGACCAGGGTCGCACGTCGCCCGACACGGCGTAGTGGATGTCGTCGCTCGACCACTTCAGGTCGTTCTTGATGTAGTTGAGGAACGTCGCGTTGTAGGCACCGGTCAGCGCGGTGTCCGACGGGTCGTACTCCTCGCGCTCGCCGGCCGCGTCGCGATCGACGCCCGTGAACCGGCTGTCGAGGCGACCGACCGTGAGCCGCTCGTCGCGCAGCAGCTCCTTGCGGAACCGGGCGGCGTCGACGCGCAGGTTGGCCTCCTCGATGTACTGCGCCGGGATGCCGATGAAGTGCGAGAGCTTCTGGGCGATCGCCTGGCGTTCGGCGGCCGTCAGGGTGTTCCCCTTCATCAGCGCCTGCGCGTACTCCCCGAAGGCGAAGGCCCGCGACTGATCGACGGCGTTCTTCACCGTGCCGTTCTGCAGGTCGGGTGACAGCTTCTTGTGGAACCAGGCCGTCGCCGTGTAGGTCGGCACGAAGTCGATGTAGGCGATGTCGTTGTCGGGCGCCGGACTCAGCGTCTGGTAGGTGAGCAGCGACGAGATCAGCACGATGCCGTTCAGCTCGACGCCGCGCTCCTGCAGGACGCGCGACAGGCCGGCCGACCGGATCGTGCCGTAGCTCTCACCGATCAGGAACTTCGGCGAGGGCCACCGGTCGTACTTGTCCAGGTACGCCTGGATGAAGTCGGCGAACGCCCGGAAGTCGCCGTTGACTCCGTGGAACTGCTTCGGATCGACGCCCTCGACCGTCCGGCTGTACCCGGTGGAGATCGCGTCGATGAACACCAGGTCGGTCGAGCCGATGAGCGAGTCCTCGTTCGGCACCAGGTGGTACGGCGGGGCCGGCTGCATGCCGTCGCCCTTCATCGCGACCCGCACCGGCGAGAAGGCCCCCATGTGCAGGAAGACGGTCGACGAGCCGGGGCCGCCGTTGTAGAGGAACGAGATCGGGCGCGTCTTCAGGTCCTGATCGTCGCGCGTGTAGGCGACGAAGAACATGCGCGCCGCGATCTCGCCGTTCGGCTGGCGGATGGGCAGCGTCCCGGCCGTGGCCGTGTACTTGATGTCCTGGCCGTTCAGCCGGATGGTGTGCGAGGTCTGGGAGATCTTCGCGTCCGCGTCTGTCGCCACCTCGTAGTTGCGGTGGTCGGCGTTCGCGCGGGCCGGCGGCTGCCGCCGCGCCTGCGGCGGGGCCGGGGGCGGCGGCGCGGGCCGCTGCTGTGCGTGGATCGGCGCGAGACTGAAACCGAAGACGAGCAGAGTCGAGACGAGCGCAAGACGTTTCAACATCAGGTGTGCTCCTGGAAGGTTGGTCCGCATGATACCTCCGGCGCACCCGATGATCGACGGCGACTTCACGACTTCGTCACGGCAGAGCTGGTCTCGGCTCGGCCGTTCGGGGCGGAGCCCCGATTATTTGATCTTCTTCTGGAAGAGCACGGCGTACAGCCCGTCGCTCCAGTCGGGGATTTCCCGCGCGAGCTCCAGGCCGGCGTCGTGCATTTCGCGGATCAGGACGTCGATCGGCACGCCGTGGCCTCCGCGATCGGCGGGCACCCCGGCCGGTGGCGTGCCGCCGCGCGGACGGAAGTCGATGATCGCCAGCAGCCCGCCCGGCTGGAGCGCGCGATACAGGCTGGCATCCATGCCGGCCGGATCCGTGAAGTGGTGGTACACCTCGCGCATGAAGATCGCCTGGCAGCAGCCATCCGGCAGGTTCGTGCCGTGCGCGTCGCCCCGGACGACCTTCACGTTGCCCAGCCGGGCGCGCTCGACGGCGCGGCGGATCTCGGTAAGCCGCCCGGGATCGATCTCGGTCGAGTACACGGTCCCCTTCGGGCCGACGCGCCTGGCCATCTCCATCGTCATCTCGCCGTGTCCGGCTCCGATCTCCGCGATCGTCATGCCGGGCTGCAGGGCGAGGAGGTTGGCCAGCTGCGGCGCCTCACGCCGGACCTCGGCCGACGGCATCGGCGGCTGCGCCGCGAGAGGCGCCGGTAGCAGGGCGGCGAGCGCGAGCGCGGCCGCCAGGCGAAGACCGCGCCGCAGGGTCCGGACGGGCATGGCAGAACTCCCTTCAGCAGGCAGGAGAGGACGTGGCCGGCACGCCGGACGTCCGTTCCGTGGGGCGTCACGTGCGCGGGTGACGTGCGGGGCGGAGCCCCCTAAGCGATGACGCCGAGCCGGACGCCGCCGAGCTCCATGTCGTCGAACCAGGCGATCTGCTGATCGAACCACTGCTCGGGATCCTGGTTCATCTCGAACCGCTCGATCACGAGCTCGAGATCGTAGACGCCGATCAGGCAGGCCGCCGGCCCATCACCGAACCGGTGCAGCCGCGTCTCGAGCCACTCCCGATCTTCCTCGTCTTCGTAGCGCGCCTGCTTCGGGTCGGGGCGGGTGCGGAGCGGCGTGGCCAGCACGACCGGCGTCCCCGCGAAGCGCGCCAGCCGCGCGCCGAACGCCGCGTTGTCGACGATCTGGGGCGCCGGAAAGCCGTACACGCGCTGGTAGAGCGCGATCGCCTTTTCGAGGTTGCGCACACCGATCACCACGGTCTGGATGCCCATCAGGCGGTCGGCGCGCGGGCGTGCGCCCCGGTCCGCGCCGGCCGTGCCGCGGTACGGCGGCACGCGCAGCTCCCGCGGCGTCCGATCCTTGATCAGGAACGGCAGCAGCGTGCCGGGCTCGCCCTCCCCGACGGCCGCCATGTCCCACTCGGCGAGCGCGCCGTCGGGCCACCTGCGGCTCATGTGGAACGGCCCGTCGACCGGCACGCCCAGATCGGCAATCCGCTTGGCCTCGTCGGCGACGTTCGGCACCTCGACCGCCCAGGCGCAGAGGCCGCCGTCGTTGAGGATGTGGCGGTGCCACAGGGGCGACAGCGCCCGCGGCTGACGCGTCGAGAGCAGTTCCAGGTACGACCCGTCGTCGAAGCCGAGATACGCCATGTGCGTGATCTCGTTGTCGTGGATTCCGCCGTACTCGGCTTTCAGGCCGATGGACGCGAACGCTTCCTTCATCGGCGTCAGCGCGGTTCCGGCCACCACGACGTGATCGACCTTCAGCTGCATGGATTAGAGCGTTTCGTGAGCGGGGACGCCGTGTCAAGTCCGGGCAGCGGGCGGCGTCGCCCGGCTCCGGGGACAGACTTCGAGCCGGCGGGTGAGCCGGCCCGTTCCTCTCCAGAAATCGTCGGTTTCCCCGGGAACTTGACCCGCCGGACCGGCGTGGCTGCACGGTTCGTGAAACCGGGGCGGGCGGGGCGGCCGCCCCGCCTCAGGGCCGGACGACGACCGGTGTCGGGAGGCTGCCGTCGGCGAACCCCACGGCCACGGCCAGCTGCCGGAGCTTGCCCTGGATCAGCCGCATGTTGCGGGGGCCCATGCGCAGCAGCTGCTTCTGCGCGGGGATGAGCCCTTCGAGGTCGGGGTTCGCGAACTGGTAGTTCACGGACCGCTGCGCCAGGGGCACCGGCCCCTCGAGCACCGGCGCGGCCAGCAGGTTGTCGATCGCCTTGTGGAGCGCGGCGTCGAAGTCACCGTCGGGATGGCCGAGATCGCGGTAGGCGACGACGATGAGCGGCTTGAGCCGCGCGTAGGTCGCGGCGCTGCCGGCCGTGTCGAGCGACGCGATTGCGCCGGCGAGTCCATCGAAGCGATGGTAGCTCCGCTCGTCGATCCGCAGGGCGGCATCACCGCCCGCCGTCTGGAACGTCGCTTTGGGCGCGAACAGCCGCAGGCGCGCGGTCGGGACCTTCCCGTCGGCGATGTTGTCGACCATCACCGCGAAGCCGCGGATGAGATCCTTCGTCGCGAGCCAGCTCGCCAGCTCCGGATGCGACGAGAGGCCGCGCGCCAGGCTCCGCACCGTGTCGTCGCTCTGATCGAGCGGCGGCAGGCCGACGTCCTCGGGGTTCACCGTGACGGGCGCCGCCGGCTTCGCGGCGGCCGGCTGGTGCGCGACGGTCGGCGCCGGCGGCGGCACGACGATGCGCCGTTCGCGGAAGAAGAAGATGTAGACGAAGATTGCGGCGACGGAGACGAGGAAGATCGTGACCAGCCACGGCGCGCGGCTCGAGCCGGACGGCCCCTTGTCGAGAGAGGTCTCGGAGGATCCGGTGGAGCGGAAATCGTCGAAGTCGTTCATGCCTGTCTGTCCCGGGGTGCGCCGTGCGCGCCCCTATTCTAGACCCCGTATGAGTGGCGATGCGAGCCGATTACGCGGCTGAGCTAGCAAGAAAATGGCGGGGGAGAGGTATGCGCGCCGCGCGACGTCACCATGCGCCGGGCGCATGGACAACGCGGCGCGTGCGTTGCGTGTCAGCGCGCGGAGCGCTGGCTGTCGAGCCAGTAGACGACGAGGCTCAGGCCGGCGGTCTGCATGATCCAGCCGATGGCCAGCGCCGACGGCGGCGGGGCGGCGACCATCATCGCCTGCCCGCCGAGCATCATGACCGTGATGGCGCCCGCGAACAGCGGCATGCCGTACCGCGCGATCGGCGTGCGCGCCGTGCCGGTGCCCGAATACAGCACCAGGCCGACGACGACGATCGCCGCCTCGACGGCCAGCGCGACCGGCATGTGGTTCCAGAGTCCCAGGCCGAGCTTCGCCGACGAGGGGCCCGCGACCGGCAGCTCCGGCACGTGGACGATCACATCGAGCAGGAAGTGGGAGAAGACCGCCGCGCCGATCGTGAAGGCGGCCAGCCGGCGGGCGGGCGCCGATCCGCGCGTCACGGCCAGGGCGACCAGTCCGGCCGCCACCGACCAGCCGAGGCTGGCGAGCAGGCCGTGCGACCAGGGAAACGAATACAGCAGGTAGTGGCGCGCCGGCAGGTCCGCGGGCACGTGGACCTGCTCGACGTGCAGCAGCACGAAGATGCCGAGCAGGAAGTCCAGCAGGTAGGCGGCGAACACCAGCCAGCCGGCGTTCAGCCGCTGGTCGACGCGCTTCAGCGCGAGTCCGACGCCGAGATGTCCGGGACCCATCGCCCGTCATTATAGACGGCATGGACGGCGGACCGCCGCTCAGGCGGGCGTCCGGCTGACGCTGAACAGCTGGAAGAGCGACACGACGACGATCGCTCCGCCGGCGAAGAGATCGTTGATGGTCGCGGTTCTCGAGAAGTGCCATGCCTGGTACAGCCGTGGATCGAACATCACCCAGAAGCCGAAGACGACCATCAGCCAGTCGATGACCTTCGGCACCGGCGCGTTCAGGAGCGCCAGCGCCGAGAAGCCGAAGATCAGCATCGCCAGCACGGCGTTCTCCGGTACGGCCGGATCGGTGCCCACCCCGCCGAGGAGCGACCCGTAGCCGAGCACCGACGGCGCCCAGAACAGCCATAGACCGAAGATCAGTGTCACGAGACTCAGTCTCCGCATGTCGGGCTCCTCCTTTTCTCATTGCTCGGGTGGTGCAAGTCCGGTACCCGCGCGGGATTCCACAACCTCTGCCGTGACGAATGTCGACTGGCACGGCTGAAATGGGGAATGACGCGACGCGGCAGGGTCCGCCCGGCGTCTACGGGCGGGCGCCGCCAGCGATCGACTGCATGAAGTTGAGACAGCGCGGCCGGTACGGCCGAGCTGGCGTCAGCGGCCGGTGCGACGGCGGCCGCCGCCGAGCGGCCGGTAGCGGAAGCAGCCGACCAGGTGGTCGTTGACCATCCCGGTCGCCTGCATGAACGCATGACAGATCGTCGAGCCGACGAAGCGGAAGCCACGCCGCCGCAGGTCGCGGCTCAGGGCGTCCGATTCCGGCGTGCGCGCCGGCACGTCGCGAAGCGTCCGCCGTGCGTTGACGATCGGGTGGCCGCCGACGAACGGCCAGAGATAGGCGTCGAACGATCCGAACTCCCGTTGCACGTCGAGGAAGGCGCGCGCGTTGGTCACCGTCGACGCGATCTTCAGGCGATTGCGCACGATGCCCGCGTCGCCGAGCAGGCGGGCGATCCGCGCCTCGTCGTAGCGCGCGATCCGCGCGGGGTCGAAGCGGCTGAACGCCCGGCGGTAGTGGTCGCGCTTGCGGAGGATCGTGATCCAGCTGAGGCCGGCCTGCGCCCCTTCGAGGACGAGCATCTCGAACAGGTGGCGGTCGTCGTGCGACGGCACGCCCCACTCGGTGTCGTGATACGCGATGTACAGCGGATCGGTGCCGGCCCAGGGGCAACGGGTCTTCATGACGCGACGATAGCCGAGCGGCGGGCCGGCGTCCAGCCGCCGGGGCGCTTCAGGCGCCCGCGATGACGATGTCGGCGGGCGGCGGGACCGAACCCGGTGCGAAGACCTCGTGCAGTCGCCGGTGGCGGAACGTGAAGACCTCGCGGCGCTCGTTCCAGGTTCATCGCGTCGGCGAAGAACGCGAACACCTCGTCGAGCGGGCGACGGACGCGGGTGCGGGCGGTCAACCGGAACATCAGGCCGGCCTCCGGGGCGGGACCGCCTCACGCTCCATCCCTGACGGGGCGTCGACGGCGCGTGCCGCAATCCGGGCGAGCATGCCGCGGAAGATGAGGACGTGCAGCGGGTAGAGCGCGTACCAGTAGAGACGGCCCGACAGTCCTCGCGGATCGAAGATGGCGGTCTGGCTCAACTCCGACCGTCGGCCGCCGTCCCGGGCCGCCACGTCGAACTCGAGCCACGCGCGCCCCGGCACCTTCATCTCCGCGGCGAGTCGCAGCCGCCGGCCCGGCTCGAACACCTCGACCCGCCAGAAGTCGAGCGGGTCGCCCGGACGCAGGACCTCGCCCATCGGCCGGCCGCGGCGCATGCCGACGCCGCCGATCAATCCGTCGAGCCAGCCGCGGATCCGCCAGAGACCGTCCAGGTAGGTACCAGCCCTCGCGCCCGCCGATGCGCGCCACGGGTCGGAAGGTCGCCGCCGGCGGCGCGTCGACGAGGATGCTGCGCCGGTCGACGATGCGGCGGGCGGAACGGGCCGGCGGCTGCGCCTCTGCCGCCAGCGCCGCGCGCACGGCGGCGGGCAGCGAGCCCGGCCGGATCGCGAAGTCGCGGGTGGCCGCCCTGTCGCGGACGACCGTGGGGTTGCGCAGACTGTCGATGAGCCGCCGCCCGACCCGGGCGTGCGCGGGTGTCACCAGGCGCAGCCACAGGCTCGACAGCCGGGGCGTCAGGAACGGCACCGCGACGAACAGCCGCCAGAGCCCCCGCTGCTGCACGTACTCCTTCATGATGTCGCCGTAGGAGACGACGTCGGGGCCGCCGATCTCGTAGACGATCGATGGCCCCGCCGGCAGCGTCCGGGCAGCCGCCAGATACGCCAGCAGGTCCGCAATGGCGATCGGTTGTGTCGTCGTCGACACCCACTTCGGCCACAGCATGACCGGCAGGCGGTCGACCAGCGATCGCACCAGCTCGAACGAGAAGCTGCCGTCGCCGATGACAATCGAGGATCGGAACTCGACGACCTGCACGCCGGCGCGGCGCAGCAGCGCACCGGTCTCCTGCCGGCTGCGCAGATGCGCGGACAGGTCGCTCGTTTCGTCGCCGAGACCGCCCAGGTAGATGATGCGCGAAACGCCGGCCGCGGCCGCGGCCGCACCGAAGTTGGTGGCGGCCCGGCGATCCATCTCGCTGAAGTCGCCAGGCGCGCCCATCGAGTGCACCAGGTAGTACGCGGTCTCGACGCCGGACAGCGCCAGGCGCAGGCTGGCGGGATCGAGCACGTCGCCCTGGACGACCTCGGCGTCGAGGGGGGCGGCGAGCGCGTCGGGATGGCGCACCAGGCAGCGCAGCCGCACGCCCTGCGCCTGCAGGATCGGCAGCAGGCGGCCGCCGATGTAGCCCGAGACGCCGGTCAGGAGTACCAGGCCGCCGGACGGCTGGTGCGATGCAGACATGACAGACCTCGTTGCGGGCGCGATGCCCGGTGACCCTGCGCGCCGGGCCACGCGGCCCAGGGTGCTGTATTAACTGTAGTTCATGCAAATTTAACTTGTATGACAATCGCTCCTTCTTCCGCATCTCCTTTTCCTGACAGGTAAATCGGGGCCAGATGTGTTTCCTGTCGTTCACCTCTGCATGGCGGGGGCCCGGGCGGTCGGGCGAGGCGGGAACGCGAGGGGCCGGTCCGGCGGTCGCGCCGGGACGCCCCGGGGCGGTGCAGGCGGTATACTTTCTGACGTCATTTGCCCGCCGGCGCAGTCATCCGGGCCAGCGGGGCCATCATTCCGCCGCGTGAGAGCATTTCCACGATGTCCAAGACAGTTGAATCCGCATCACTGACCGGGCTGACGGGCCGCTTCGGCGCGTTCGTCGCCGAGCGCTATCCCTTCGCCGTGACCGAGGCCCTCGAAGCGTTCGACGCCGCGAGCGGCCGGGCCCGCCAGAAGGGGGCGGACGAGGCGGCGATCGATGCGCTGCGGCCGCTGCTGCGCAAGGAGCTCACGTCGCGCCTCTCGAAAGCGGCGCCGGCCGGGCTGGCCGAGACGACGCCGGGCGTGACGGCGAAGGCGCGGCTGGCGGCGGCGCGCGACGAGCTCGTCGAGGCCTGCGACGGCTTCCTGCGCCGCGCGTCGATTACGGCGTCGCTGACGCCCGACGAGCGCCGCGAAATCCTGCGTGGCATGGTGCTGACGCGCGCCACCGACAGCCAGCTGAAGGCGTTCTTCTCGGGCGGCGAGGTCCGGTACGAGGGGATTTCGTTCCAGGGCAAGGGCTTCCGGTCGCTCGGCCAGGAGGCGATTTACGCCGGCGGCATCCGCCTGCGCCGCGGCCCCGAGGTACCGCGGCGCCGACGGCTCCTGGCAGGGCGACGTCATCGCGCCGGTCATCCGCGACATCGGCATCGCGCTGGCCATGCGGCCCGAGCCGGAGAGCGTCCGCATGGTGCTGTCGGCGCAGATGGGGAAGGCGGGGCCGCCGCTCGACGGCCGCGACCTGCACGTCGGCGACTTCGCGTGGGGCATCCTGCCGGCGGCGGCGCCGCTCGCGATCGGCACGGTCACGATGGCGGGCATGGCGATGGGCTTCGGCCTCGACGGCTCGGGCCGCGTGGCCTTCTCGTTCATCGGCGAGGGCGGATCGTCGCTCGGCGAATGGCACGAGGCGATCAACCTCTGCGCGGCGCGCCGGCTGCCGGCGGTCTTCTGCCTGCAGAACAACCAGACGGCGCTGTCGACGCCGGTGCCGGATCAGTCGGCCGTGCGCGTGTTCGCCGACAAGGCGATCGGCTACGGCATTCCGGGCATCACGATCGACGGCACCGATCCCGACGCGGTGGCGGCGGCGTTCACCTGGGCGGCCGAGCGGGCGCGCGCCGGCCTCGGGCCGACCCTGATCGAGCTCATCGCGATGCGGATGTGCGGCCACGCGCACCACGACGACATGCTGTACCTGGGCCACGACCCGAAGCCGTCGTGGGAGTATCCGCCGCTCACCGAGCAGGGGTACGCGAACCGCGAGCTGTACGAGTTCTGGCGGCAGCGCGATCCGATTCCGACCTATGCGGCCCGGCTCGAGGCCGAGGGGATCATCGCGAAGGGCGATCTCGACGAGATGAAGGCGGAGGCCGACCGGATCGTCGGCCGAGCAGGCGCGCGCCGTGATCGAGGCGCCGTGGCCCGAGCCGGCCTCGGCCGCGGTCGGCGTCTTCGCGAACGAGCCGCCGCGCTACCGGGTCGAGGTGCTCGAGCCGGCGCGGCGCGTCGGGCCGGCGCTCGGCACGCCGCTGCCGCCGCTGGAGCCCGGACCGCCGTTCGACCCGAAGGGGAGCACGCTCCTCGACGCCGTGATGCGCGGCGTCGGTGACGCGCTGCGGGCGGATCCGCGTGTGTTCGTCTACGGCGAGGACGTCGGCGGAAAGTACGGCAACGCGTTCCTGCTGCTGCGGCCGCTGCTGAAGGAGTTCGGCGACCGCCTCCTGAATTCGACGCTCGCCGAGGGCGGCGTGCTCGGCGTCTGCGTCGGGGCGGCGCTGGCCGGCCGGCGGCCGATCGGCGAGATGCAGTTCAACGACTTCGTCGCGACGGGCTTCAATCAGCTGGTCAACAACGCCGCGAAGATCCGCTACCGCTGGGGCGGCAGCGTGCCGATGGTGGTGCGCATGCCGTGGGGCGGCCTGCGGCACGCCGGGCCGTACCACAGCCAGAACACGGAGCCCTGGTTCTACCGGACGCCGGGGCTGAAGATCGTGGTGCCGTCGACGCCGTACGACGCCCGCGCGCTGATGGCATCGGCCGTGGCTGATCCGGATCCGGTCCTCTATTACGAGCACATCACGCTCTACCGCGAGCCGCGGATCAAGCAGGTGCTGACCGAGGCGCCGCCCGAGCCGCTGCCCATCGGCAAGGCGGCGCTGCGCCGCGCGGGCGACGATCTGGCGATCATCTCCTACGGCGCGTACGTGCACGTGGCGATGCGGGCCGCCGCGACGCTCGCGGCCGACGGCATCGAGGCGAGCGTGCTCGACCTGCGCTCGCTCGTGCCCCTCGACAAGGAGGCGGTGCTCGCCGTCGTCCGGCACTGCAACAAGGTGCTGATCGTCCACGAGGACTCGCGGACGGGCGGCATCGGCGAGAGCCTGGCGGCGATTATCCAGGAGGAGGCGTTCGAGTCGCTCGACGCGCCGATCCGGATCATCGGCGGCCTGGACACGCCCGTGCCCTACTCGCCGCCGCTCGAGGAGTTCTTCCTGCCGCACGAGGCGGACGTCGAGCGGGCGGCGCGGCTGCTGGTGCAGTACTGACGGTGAGCGGCAATGGGCAACGGGCAATGAGCAATGGGTAATGACACCTGGGTGACCGACAATGAGTAGCCGGGACGGTGCGGCGCCGGGCAATACCCATTGCCCGTTGCTCGTTGCTCATTGCATCGCCGCGCTCCAGCCGTGACCTCATCGGACGCGTCGTCCCCCTCGTCGTTCGTGCTCGCCCGCCGGGCCGCGTACTACGGGCTGGCGGTCATCACGCTCCTCAATTTCGTCAACTACATCGACCGCTACATCCTCGCGGCCGTGATGCCGCGCATCAAGACCGATCTCGGCCTCAGTGACTTCGAGCTCGGGCTGCTGACGAACGGGTTCCTCGTCAGCTATTTCCTGACGGCGCCGTTCTTCGGCCGGCTCGGCGACCGGCTGTCGCGGACGAAGCTGATCTCGGCGGGCGTCGCCGCCTGGAGCTTCGCGACGGCCGCCTCCGGCCTCGCGGCGACGTTCCCGCAGCTGTTCGCCGCGCGGGCCACCGTGGGCGTCGGCGAAGCGGCGTACGCGACGATTTCGCCGTCGCTGCTCTCCGATTACTTTCCGCGAGCGCAGCGCGGCCGGGCGTTCGCGACCTTCTACGTTGCGCTGCCCGTCGGCGCCGCGTTCGGCTTCCTGCTCGGCGGGGCGATCGAGCACGCCTACGGCTGGCGCGCGGCGTTCTACGCCGTCGGCCTGCCGGGGCTGGCGCTCGCGCTGCTCACCCTCACGGCACCCGAGCCGCCGCGCGGCATCCAGGACGACGCGCCGATGACGCCGCCGCCCGCGGAGTCGATCTGGCAGAGTCTTCGCACGCTCGTCCGCATTCCGACCTACTTCTGGACCGTCGTCGGTTACGCGGCGTACACGTTCGGCGTGGGCGGTCTGGCGATCTGGATGCCGACGTACCTGGCGCGCGTGCGCGGGCTGGAACTGCGGGACGCCGACTTCCTGGTCGGGGGCGTGACCGTGGTTGCCGGACTCGCCGGCACGTTCCTGGGCGGCTTCCTCGGGGATCGACTGCTGCGCTGGTCGGATCGCGGCTACCTGTGGCTCTCGGGGATCGCGGCGTTGCTCGGCATCGTGCCCACCTGGATCGCGCTGACCGCCTCGTCCGAGCCCGTGTACATCGGCGGCTTCCTCGTCGCCGAATTCCTGCTCTTCCTCAGCACCGGTCCGATCAACGTCGTCATCATCTCTGCGGTCCCCGTCGCCATGCGCGCCACCGCGATGGCCGTGAGCATCTTCGCGATCCATCTCTTCGGCGACGCGATCTCGCCGCCCATCATCGGCGCGATTGCCGATCACGTCGGCCTGGCGAAAGCCGTCCTCATCGTGCCTGTGGCGGTCGCGGTGTGCGGGGTCGTGTGGACGGGGATTGCGGCGGGGGGAGGAAGGACGAAGAGATCTGTAACGTAGAACGAAGAACGTAGAACGAAGAAAGGCGGACGCACCGCAGGCCCGGATTCGGAACGGATCTTGAAGGGTGCCAGGCGAGCGACAGAGGATCGTGTATGAATACTGGTTGCGTCTCGTCTCCGAGACGCGTGGCGCGGAATGCTCCGTGGAGGCGCGCCGTCTGGCTTCAGAGGCGAATCAGATTGTCGCCATTGTGACGACGATTCTCCGGAACGCCGGAGGCCGGAACATGAAGCCGGCCCGCTGATCCCTTTCTGCGTTCCCTGTTCTACGTTCTACGTTTTCACCTGCACTCCGTCATCCATCCCTCAGCGCGACCACCGAATCCACGCTCGTCGCCGCGCGCGCCGGGGAGGGCGATCGATGACGGCGCGGACGCCGCGGCGGGGTGGCCGCGGCGTCCCACTCCTCTCGTTACCCGATCAGTGGATCACCGTCGGCACGATGCACGCCTGGTTGCTCGTCGCGAACGCGTTGTGGCGCCAGGTGTTGGTGCCGCACGGCATGGCGTCCGTCACGTCGTGCGTGCCGGGATACACGCCATTGCCGAAGGCCGAGTTGTTCTCGACCACGTTGCCGGTGCCGGAGACGATGGTGATGCCGGCGACGGTGTTGCCGCTGGCGAGGTTGCCACGGACCCGGTTGCCGGTAGCGGCCATGGCTATTCCATTCGCGATAGCGATGCCGGCGCCGTAGTTGCCCGTGGACACGTTGTCCTGGACGAGGTTGTTGCTCCCACCGAGGATGGCGAGGCCCGACACGCCGCCGGAGCCGCCGGTGGCGTTGAGCGCCGTCGCGTTCTCCCTGATCTGGCTGTCGTTGATGTTGCCGAGGGCGATGCCCCAGGCCCCGTTGCCCGACATGACGTTGCGCGTCAGGCGCAGTCGCGTGACCGTCGAGGCGGAGGAGGCGTTCGTCACCAGGCCACTCCCGCTGTTGAACGTCGAGGTGACACCCTCCACGCTGGAATCGGAGAGATTCTCGAGATCGATACCGTTGCCGAACCGCATCACCGTGCCGGGGCCCTCGATGCGGACGTTGGACAGGCTGCCGACCGCCGAGACGAGGATCCCGGTGTTCCAGTTGCTGCCCGTGATGCTGTGGCCGCCGAGCTCGAGCTCGACGTGGCTCGCCTGAATCGTGATCCCGTCGGCCGCGCAGATCAGGTTCGTCGCGAGGGCGTACCGGCCGGGCGAGGTGATCACGTACGAGCACGCGTTGATGGCGGTGGCGGCGTCGTCGGCGTCGCCGTGGTGGTGATGCCCGTCGGCCTTCGCCGAGGTGGTGGACAGTAGCAAGAGGGATGCGATGGCAAAGGCGCCCAATGTCGCCGTGCTCGCCTGTCTGGGTTTCATCATCAACTCTGACCCTCCTCCGGGTCGATTGCCAGCCGACCTCCAAAACGAGAACCGTTTCATCCGGCAGGCAAGCCGATATTCTAGCCGACCGCGGTCCACGCAGGAGAGAGGTCTCGGCGACGAGTTCGTCGCTGGCGGATCCGTCGGGGCAGGTCTGCTGAAATCAGATCGAGTCATCTGTCCAGGGAAGAGGAGGAACGGCGAGGAAGCGCAGACGAGCGGTTACTCTTCCCGCAACGCCACGACGGGGTCGACTCTCGTCGCCCGGCGGGCCGGGAGCCAGCAGGCGAGCAGGGCGACCAGGGCCAGTGCGAGCGGGACGATCGTGAAGGTGGCCGGGTCGAACGGACTGACGTCGAACAGCAGGCTCGCCAGGAGGCGCGAGAGCAGCGCCGCCGAGACGAGGCCGACGGCGAGGCCGGCGGCGACGAGACGCAGGCTGTCGCCGATGACGTGGCGGAAGATGTCACCCGCGGCCGCGCCAAGCGCGATCCGCACGCCGATCTCATGCGTCCGCTGCGAGACGAGATACGCCATGACACCGTAGACCCCGATGGCGGCCAGCAGCAGTGCCAGTCCCGCGAAGCCGGCGAGCAGCGTCGCGTTCAGCCGCTGCGGCGCCGCCGACTCCCCGACGAGCCGCTCCATCGTCGTCACCGTGCCGAGCGGCTGGTTGCGGTCGATCGACGAGACCTGGCCACGGAGCGCGGCCGTGAGCGCGAGGGGATCGCCGGTGGTCCGGGCGACCAGTGTCACGTGCGGCCAGGCGGCCTGGAGGAACGGCTGGTACAGCTCGATGCGATCCTTCGTGTCGAGCCCCTCGAAGCGGACCGCGCCGACGATCCCGACGATGGTCAGCCACGGGCCATCAGTGTCGAACCGGATGTGCTGGCCGAGCGGATCGGCATTCGGCCAGTAGCGCCGGGCCATGGCCGTATTGATGACGGCGACCTTCGGCGCATCCGGGCCGTCCTGCGCGTCGAAGCCCCGCCCCTTGACGAGCGGAATGTTCATCGTCGCGAAGTAGTCCGGTGTGATGGACCGCCACGAGACGCTCGATTCCTCGTTCGGGAGCGCCTTCGGCCGTCCTTCGATCGTGAACCCCTTCGAGTTGTTGTTACCGCTCAGCGGCAGCACCGAGGTGGCCGCGGCGCGCACGACGCCCGGCAGCGCGCCGGCTCGTTCCACCAACGTGTCGACGAACGCCTGCTGCCGTGCGGCGGTGCCGTAGCGGCTCTCGGGCAGCGTGACCTCCGCGGCGAGCACGCGCTGCGGATTGAAGCCGAGGTTCACGTCCATGAGGCGCGAGAAGCTGCGCAGCAGCAGGCTGGCGCCGATGAGCAGCACGACCGCCAGCGCCACCTCGACGGCGACGAGCGTGGAGCGGAAGCGCCGGTGCACGACGGCCGCCGATCCGCGGCCGCCGTCCTTCAGCGCACCGTGCAGGTCGGCGCGCGACGCCTGCAGCGCGGGACCGATACCGAACAGGAATCCCGTGAGAATCGACAGGCCGAGCGTGAAGGCGAGCACGCCGCCGTCGAGCCGGACAACCGCCACGCTCGGCAACACGTCGTGCGCCAGCCTCACCAGCAGATCGCGTCCCCACAGCGCGAGTAGAATCCCCCCGCCGCCGCCGGCCAGTGCGACGACGAGGCTCTCGGCCAGGAACTGACGGACGAGCCGTAGCCGGGTTGCTCCCAGTGCTGCCCGCACCGCCACCTCACGCCGCCGGGCCGCGGCACGCGCGAGCAGCAGGTTGGCGACATTCGCGCAGCCGATGAGCAGCACGAACCCGACGGCGGCCATCAGCACCAGCAGCGCCGTCCGGACCTCGCCGACGTACTGCGTCCGCAGCGAGATGATGTTGACGCCGTGGCCATCGTAGTACGTCGGCAACTCCCCCGATAGCTCCCGCATGACACCCGTCAGGTCGGCCTGCGCGGCGGCTCGCGTCACACCGGGCTTCAGGCGGCCGACGATGTTGAAGTGATGGTGGCCGTGCAGATCGTCGATGGTGCGCGGGTACTGGTAAGGCCCCCAGATCTGGACGTCGCTGAAGTTCCAGAACGTGAAGCCGGCCGGCAGCACGCCGACGACCGTCCGCGGGCCGTCGTCCAGCCGGATGGTCTGCCCGACGATCGACGGATTCGATCCGAACCGCTGCTGCCAGAGATCGTGGCTGATGACGGCGACGCGATCGTGCCCCGGTTCGGCATCCGACGGCTGCAGCAGGCGGCCCAGTGCCGGGTGAACACCCAGCAGATCGAAGAAGTTCGTCGAGACGAACCCGGTCCCCACCACTTCCGGCTCGGTGCCGCCGCTGAGATTCGAGACCTCCCAATCGAGCAGGGACATGCCGCTGAAGGTGTGGTTCCGTTGCTCCCAGGCCCTGAACTCGCCGGCCGAGGCCGAGGTCTGGTCCCAGCCTGGGCGCGGGCGGGTCTCCCAGATCATCATCAGCCGTCCGGGATCCTTGAACGGCAGCGGCCGCAGCAGGACGGCGTCGACGATGCTGAAGAGCGCCGTGTTGGCGCCGATGCCGAGGGCGAGCGTCAGGACGGCGACGGCCGCGAAGCCGGGATTCTTCAGGAGAACGCGAATGGCGTGGCGGAAGTCGGACATGGCTCCTTCACTCATCCCTCAACGCCACCACCGGGTCCACCCGCATGGCGCGGCGGGTGGGGAGGTAGCAGGCGGTGAAGGCCGTCGCGACGAGCACGAAGACGCCGGCGGCGATCGTGGCTGGATCGGTCGGACTGACTCCGTACAGCTGGCTCGAGACCAGCCGCGTGAGGAACAGCGCCGCCCCGAGGCCGGCCAGGCAGCCAACGGCCGTCAGGGCGAGTCCGTGGCCGATGACGAGCCTGAAGATGTCGCGGGCGTCGGCGCCGAGTGCCATCCGGACGCCGATCTCGCGCGTCCGTCGCCCGACGGCGTACGCCATGGCGCCATACAGCCCCAGCGCGGACAGCGCGAGCGCCACGAAGCCCATCACGCCCAGCAGCCAGCCGGCCAGGCGGGCGGGCAGCAGCGACAATCCCAGGTGCTGCTCCATCGTCGCCGTCTCGAACAGCGGCAGCGACGGATCGAGCGAGGCGACCGTGCGGCGGACTGCGGGCAGGAAGCTCGTCGGGTTCCCCCGGGCCCTGACGATCAGGCTGACCGTCGGCTTGTAGAACTGCAGCAGCGGCGTGTAGAAGAACGGCTGCGGCGATTCGCCGAGCGTGGAGTACTTGCCGTCGCGCGCGATGCCCACGACCTCCCAGGCCGGCTGATCCGGTCCGGCACCGCCGCCCATCCGGATGTGACGGCCAATCGGATTCTGCCCCGGCCAGTACCGGCGGGCGAATGTCTGGTTGACGACGACCACGCGCGGCGCTCCGTTGGCGTCCCGGTCGGTGAAGCCGCGGCCGCGCACGAGCGGGATCCGCATGGCCGCGAAGTAGTCGGGGCCCACCGTGGCCGTGCCGATTTCGACGTCTTCGCCCGGCTTCGGCGCGTAGCCCGCGATCGTGATGCCGCGGCGGCTGTGCGACCAGCCGAGCGGCAGAATCGACGTCGCGCTGGCGTCGGTCACGCCGGGGAGAGCGCGAAGGCGGTCGAGGAGTTGGCGGTCGAAGAGCTGGACCTGAGGTGTCGTCGTATCCGTGCAGTTGCAGGTCGATCGACGTGGTGAGCACGCCGTGCGGATCGAACCCCGGGTCGGTCGCGCTGGCGTTGCGCAGGCTCCGGAGGAAGAGCCCGGCGCCGATGAGCAGCAGCAGCGACAGCGCCACCTGTGCGACGACGAACGCGCTGCGGAGCCGGTTGCGGGAACCGCGGGTCGCGGCGGCGGCGTCGCCGTCCTTCAATGCCGGCACCAGCGATGGCCGCGAGGCCGCGATGGCCGGCACCAGCCCGAACAGCAGGCCGGTGATCACCGACAAGTGCGGCGGCGAAGGTCAGCACGCGACCATCCACGCCCAGGTTCAGCGTCATCGGGAACGGGCGCCGGCGGGCGGAGCGACGTCAGCAGGTCCGTGCCCCAGAGGGCGATCAGGATGCCGGCGCCTCCGGCGATGCGCCGACAGCACCAGGCTCTCGGTGAGCAGCTGGCGGACGAGGTCGACGCGGGTGGCGCCGAGTGCGAGCCGGATGGCGATTTCCCGCCGGCGTGCGGTCGCCCGCGCGAGCAGCAGGTTCGCCACGTTCGCGCAGGCCACGAGGAGCACGAGTCCGACGACGGCCATCAGGAGGATGAGGAACGCGACGACTGGGACCGCTGAAGACCGGCAGGATCCGGGCCTCCGTCTCGGGCAGGAGCGTGACGACCCGGGCCTTGTCGTGGACGTCGGTCCACGCCTCGCGGTGCGCCTCGTGCAGCTGCCCGGCGATCACCGAGAGCTCGGCCTGCGCCTGGCGCGAGCGTCACGCCAGGCTTCAGCCGTCCCATGACGAGCAGCCCGCGGCTGCCGCGGCTCGTCAGTGCGTGGCTGCCGGGATTCGCCTCGGCCTCCATGGCCATCGGCACCCACACGTCGGCCTGCAGGCCGCGCGTCAGCCCGGTGTAGCCGCGCGGCGCGACGCCGACGATGGTGAACGGGTGCTCGTTCAGATCCATTGCGCGGCCGACGATGGCCGGATCGCCGCCGAACTGCCGCTGCCAGACCGCATAGCTGATGACGGCGACGGGGTGGGCGCCCGGCGCGCCGTCCTCGTCGGGACGGAAGCCGCGGCCCCGCGCCAGCTTCAGTCCGAGCGTGTCGAAGTAGTTGCCGCTGACGACGGCGCCGAACAGCCGCACCGCCATATCGTCGGTGCCGAGGCTGAAGGGCGTGAGCTCGTAGGCGACCAGCCCGCGGAACGAGTGGGCACGATCGCGAAAGTCGACGTAGTCGGGATATGACGAGGTGCCGTAGCGAGGACCGCTGTAGTCGCTGGTGAAGACGCTCACGATCGCGGCCGGATCCGCCACCGGCAACGGGCGCAGGAGCAGGCCGTTGACCACGCTGAAGACGGCGGTGTTCGCCCCGATTCCCAGCGCCAGCGTGAGGATCGCCGCGAGCGCGAAGCCCGGGTTCTTCAGCAGCGTCCGGAAGGCGTAGCGCATGGGGAAGCCTTGCAATTTAGAATGCAGAAGGAGGAACGTAGAACGAAGGACGGCGCGGAGCATCACTTTCACGCGTCGTGCCAGTCTTGCGACAGTGCCGATGCGGTCGATTCTGCCGAAAATCGCGGCCGATCGCGCCGGCGGGACTGTCCGCTTCCGGGATAGAGGGTTCCGCGCCCGGGCACGACCGGCTCCGCCACCGCGCGATAGACAGATGGCCCGCGTGCGGCTCTCGCGGCGGCACCGTGGCGCGTCGACACGGCCGGCGTTGCGATTGTCGCGACCGGATGATATAACTCGCCAGCCAATACCGTCGTGTTCGTTGCGGCGTGACCCGGTCACCTTCCCCTGACCGCTTGCCGTGTCATCCAGTTCAGCACGGAGGCTCCATTCGATGCGGGACCGCTTGCGGACAGATGCGTGTGCACAGGCCGGCGTAGGCCTTGTGGCACTTGCCCTAATCGTTCTGGTCGCAGCGAGTCAGGCATGCTCCAGGCCGTCGACGGACGTCGGGGCCCTGAAGAAGGAGGTCGACGGCCTGCGCGCCGCCCAGGCGCAGACCGCCTCCGAGCTCGCCCAGATGAAGGCTCTGCTGGCGCAGTCGCAGGGCCCGGGCGCCGCGGCCGGCGCGCCCGGTCCGGACGCTGACGATTGCGGGGCGTCCCACCCGGGGCGCCGCAGACGCGCGCGTGACCTTCATCGAGTACCTCCGACTACGGCTGTCCGTTCTGTGCGCGGTACTTCAAGCAGGTGTACCCGCGTCTCGTCCGCGACTACGTGGACAGCGGCAAGCTCCGCTACGTGTTCAAGAACTACCCGATTGAGCAGCTCCATCCCGGTGCCTTCAAGGCGCACGTCGCCGCAGCCTGTGCGGGCGACCAGGGGAAGTACTGGCAGATGCACGACCGCCTGTTCTCCCACCAGGACGGCTTCGCGATGGATCGCCTGGTGGCAGATGCCCGCCGCGCCGGACTCGATCTCGCGGCGTTCCGGACCTGCATGGCCGGCACCAGCCATGACGCGGTCATCCATCAGGACATCGACGAAGCCGTGCGGGGCGGCGTCACCGGCACGCCGGTGTTCGTCGTCGGGCTGACGAGCGAGGATGGCACCGCGGTCACCCCGCGCCGGGTCATTGTCGGCGCGCAACCCTATCAGGCCTTCAAGGAGGCCATCGACGCGGTGCTCGCCGACGCGGGCGGACGCGGTCCGGACAACAAGTAGAGGAGCAGACGTGTCACGACGAGTCCTGTTCGTATTGGCGACCCTCCTTGCCATTCAGGCGTGGATCGCGGCGCCGGCGGAAGCCGTCAAGTGCGGCGACGCCGGTCAGGTCGCCTGCATCAACACGGACCTCACCTACGCCACGCCGTACCACGGCTGCAACACGGACAGGCTCAACAACCGCCTGAACATCTGCGGCGCGTGCGGTGGGGTCGGGCAGCCGACGTGCGACTTCGGCAACACCTGCGACGTGGGGAGCGAGAACGTCTTCGGCATCTGCACCTACCGGGGCCATTCCGACGAACCGACGACGGGCGTCTCGGTGATGCCGACGCTGGTGCAGCCGGCCACCGGCCCCGTCCGCGGCATTGCGGACGTGCACACGCACATGTTCTCGAATCTCGGCTTCGGCGGGATTCTGTTCTGGGGAGCGCCGTACCATCCGGGCGGCATCGACGAGGCGCTGCCGTGGTGTGACTATTCCTGGAAGTACCCGACGACGATCGCGTACAGCGGAGCGCCGGGCCCGCAGGTGCCGTTCCTCGGTTACGAGATCCACGGCCCGAAGAGCCTCCAGGCGATCGACGACCCGATCAGCCTCGGCCTCGAAGAGGGCCAGCACGCCGTGGACGGCACCGGCAACTTCAGCGGCTGGCCGACCTACCTGACGATGACCCACCAGCAGATGTACTACAAGTGGGTGGAACGGGCCTACCTCGGGGGGATCCGCCTGATGGTGGTGCACGCCCTGTCGAGCGAGGCGCTGTGCAGCGCCGGCAAGCGCCGGACCGACTTCACCTGCAACGACATGGACGCGGTGGACAAGCAGATCCAGGCGGCCAAGGATCTCGAGACGGCCATCGACAAGATGGACGACGGCAAGGTGAACCACAGCGGCTGGTACCAGATCGCGTACACGCCGACGCAGGCGCGGGAGCTGATCCGCAACGGCAAGATGGCCGTGGTGCTGGGGATCGAAGTCGATTCACTCTTCAACTGCAAGTACGGCCAGCCCTGCACGACCGATCACATCAAGAGCCAGTTGAAGAAATACTACGACCTCGGCGTCCGCCACGTGTTTCCGATCCACCAGTACGACAATGCGTTCGGCGGAGCGGCGATCTTCAACGACATCCTGAACTCCGGCAACCGTGTCATCTCCGGTCACCATTTCGAGGTCCGCGACTGCTCGGCGGAGGGGTACACCTACAACGTGCACACCAACCTGCCGACCGACTTCCTCGCCTGGGTCCTCCACGGCGCCGACTTTCCCAGTCAGACGTACTACGATCAGTTCGCGGCCGACTGCAATGCGCTGGGGCTGAGCGAGACGGGCACGGCGCTCATCAACGCGATGATGGACGACGGCTTCATCATCGACGTGGACCACATGTCGCGGCTCATGCTCGACGAGGCGCTGATGATCGCCCAGTCGCGCCACTACCCCATGGTGTCCGGTCACTCGAACCTGCGCGGCGGTCAGGGCGGCTCGGAGTTCTCGCTGACCGACGGGCAGATGGCCATCCTGAAGCAGGTCGGCGGCATGGTCACCGCCATCAGCCCCAAGGGGACGTGCGGCACCTCGGCCGACTTCGCCTACCACTACCTGCACGCGGTGCAGGGGATGGAGGCCTCGCCCGGCGACCCGTACGCGGCGGTTGCGTTCTCGACGGACATGAACGGCTTCGCCGGCGCGACCGGCCCGCGTTTCGGCAATCCGGATTGTCCGGGCAAGGCCGGCACCGAGCTGCAGTACCCCTTCCAGGGCATCATGGGGGGGACGTTCAACAAGCAGGTGACCGGCGGGCGCACCTTCGACTTCAACTACGATGGCATGGCGCAGTACGGCCTGATCGCGGACTTCTTCGCCGACCTGAAGAACACCGGTCTGACCGACGACCAGCTCCAGCCGCTGCTCAATTCGGCCGAGAGCTACATCCGGCTCTGGGAGCGTGTGAACCCGAACGCCTCGGAGCTGACCGTGGAGCCGGTGCTCAGCGGCAACCTCGGCTCCAACGGCTACTACACGTCGAAAGTGCACCTCAGCTGGCAGGTCTCGGGCACGCCGGGCGTCGACGTGGAGCTCTCCGACGGCTGTCAGGATCAGGACATCACGCAGGATACGCAGGGGAAGACGTTCACCTGCAACGCCGACGCCTATTTCTCTCTCCCGGGCCACTCGCACATCGTCCTCGGTTCGGCCCAGAAGTCCGTGACGATCAAGCGCGACACGACCCCGCCGACGATCACCTGGGGGGCTGCGTCGCCCGCCGCCAACGCCAACGGCTGGCACAACACCAACGTCTCGCTGGCCTTCACGCTGAACGACGCGGGCTCTGGCGTGGCCAGCGGACACACGGCAAGCCCGCTGGTGTTCACGACCGAAGGCACGGGGCGGACCGCGACGGTCACCGCCACCGACTTTGCCGGCAACACGGCCATCTTCCGGTCGCCCGCCGTCAATATCGACAAGACCGCGCCGGCGATTTCGTTCGTGAGCCGCGTGCCGGCGGCCAACGGGGCCGGCTGGAACCGCACCAACCCCACGGTGACCTGGCAGTGCACCGACGCGCTCTCCGGTGCCGCCGCGGCGCAGGTCAGTCAGACGCTGACCACGGAAGGGGCGGGGCAGTCGCTGACCGGGCGATGCGCCGACCTGGCCGGCAACACCGCCTACGACACGCGCGCGGGTTTCAACGTCGACAAGACACCGCCGACGCTCAACTGGGCGGCGGCGGCGCCTGCCGCCAACGCGGCCGGCTGGCACAATACCGACGTGGCGTTGCCGTTCGCCGCGGCCGATGCGCTCTCGGGAGTGGCCGGCACGTCTCACGCGAGCCCGCTGACGTTCGCGGCCGAAGGCCGGGGCGTCACGCAGACGATCACCGTCACCGACGTGGCCGGTAACACCGCCACCTTCACGTCACCCGCGGTCAACATCGACAAGACGGCGCCGGCGATCGCGTTCGTGAGCCATCTGCCGGCGGCCAACGCGGCCGGCTGGAACCGCGAAGCGCCCACGCTGACGTGGCAATGCACGGACGGACTCTCGGGTTCCGCCGCCGCGCAGGTGAGTCGAATCCTGACCACGGAGGGTGCGGGGCAGTCGCTGACCGGTCAGTGCACGGACCTGGCCGGCAATGCGGCCTCCGACACGCGCGCGGGCCTGAACTTCGACAAGACACCGCCCACGCTGGACTGGGCGGCCGCGTCGCCCGTCGCCAACGCCAACGGCTGGCACAACACCAACGTGGCGCTGGCGTTCACGCCGGCCGACACGCTGTCGGGCGTCGCCAGCACATCCCAGGCGAGCCCCCTCGTGCTCACGACGGAAGGGACGGCCGTGACCGGGATGGTGAGCGTCACTGACGTCGCCGGCAACACGGCCACCTTCACCTCGTCTCCGGTCCGGATCGACAAGACGGATCCGGCGATCGCGTTCGTGAGCCATCTGCCGGCGGTCAACGCGGCCGGCTGGAACCGCGAAGATCCGACGTTGACGTGGCAGTGCACCGACGGACTCTCCGGCCCCACCGCCGCGCAGGTGAGCCGGACGCTGACGACCGAGGGGACAGGGCAGTCGCTGACCGGGCAGTGCACGGACCTGGCCGGCAACGCGGTCTCCGATACGCGCACGGGCCTGAATCTCGACAAGACGCTGCCGACGCTCACGTGGGCGGCGGCTGTGCCAGCCGCCAACGCGAATGGCTGGCACAACACCGACGTCACGCTGGCGTTCACGCCGGCCGACGCGCTCTCGGGTGTGGCGGGCACCTCGCAGCCGAGCCCCCTGGTGCTCACCACCGAAGGCGCGGCAGTGACCGGCGTGGTGAGCGTCACCGACGTGGCCGGCAACACGGCGACCTTCACGTCGCCGTTCGCACGTATCGACAAGACGCCGCCGCTCGTCTCCTGCACGGCTGACAAGCCGGTGCTGTGGCCGCCGAACAACAAGCTGGTGCCGGTCAGCGTCGACCTGAGCCTTTCAGACGCGTTGTCGGGTGGCGTGACCTACGTGATGAACGAGGCCACGAGCAGCGAGCGGGACGCAAGGCGCGACATCGTCGGCTTCACGGTGCCGGGCACGGCCCTGAGCGGCGCGTTGCGCGCGGAACGGAGCGGCCGCGGCACCGGTCTCGTCTACACGCTCGGCTACCAGGGAACGGACCTCGCCGGGAACAGCGCCACCTGCTCGACCGTCGTCATCGTTCCGCACGACCGGGACGAGAAGAAGGACGAGAAGAAGGGCGAGGAGAGGGGCGAGGAAAAGGGCGGGAAGAAGCACGAGGAAAAGGGCGTCAAGGGGCGCGAGGACAAGGGCGGGAAGAAGCGCGAGGAGAAGGGCGGGCAGTAGAAGCTCGCAGGCAGTCGCCCGCCTACTGTCCCTTCGGCGCCGGAATGATCGCGGCGCGAATGAGGTGGTCGAGTTTCGGGAACTCGCGGTCCAGGTAGGCGTTGCCGCCTTCGACGATCTTCCCCTGGCGGTGCTGGCGGACGCCGCTGCCGGATCGCTCGCCGTAGCCGGAATACAGGCTGTCGAGCACCTTCATGCCGTCGATCACCTGCCCGAAGATCGCGAACGGGTCCTTGTCGTTGCGGGTGTTGTCGCGCAGGTTCACGTAGATCTGCGTGTTCGACGTGCCGGGCACGACGTCGCGCGCGAACGCGAACGTGCCCCGCACGTTGCTCCCGTACTTGGGGTCGTCCTTGAACTGCGCGTGCAGCCACGCCTGGTTCACGGCCGGATCGCCGTTCAGCCCCCACTGCACGATGTAGTCCGGGATCCACCCGATGGAAGCGCACGTCGTCGTAGTAGCCGAGCCGGATCAGGTTGTAGAACCGGTCCGATCCGTTCGGCGCGTGTGCGCGCACGCACTTCACGACGAAGTCACCCTTCGTGGTCTCGAAGCGCGCGTACCAGACGGCCGGTGACGGGCGGCTCCACTCCGGGTTCGACGGGTCGAGCAGGCGGGCTCTGCCGGTCTGCGCCGGTGCGGCGACCGGTGCCGCCTGCGCCGACTGCGCGGCGATCCCGTCGTAGACGGCCTTCGCCCGCTCGATCTCCGCGTGGAAGCGCTCCCGCTCCTCAGGCGTCCGCCAATCGGAATTCCGGACCTTCTGCCACGTCGCCTCGACGGTCTGCGACAGGAAGCGCGCATCCGCCGCCGAGCGCCACGGCTTGCCGCCGCGCACGATGTAGACCGGGCTCGTCTGCGCGAACGCGTAGCTGTCGGAGATGTAGCGCGACGAGGGGCCGTTCACTCTCGCGGCTACCCACCCGCCCTGGGGCACCGGCACGTCACCGTTGAACGAGAGGGTCGAGCGAGTCCCGGGCCATCGTGACGGTGCGCACGTCGACGCCGTTCACGACGATGACGAGGCTGTGCATCGGCGCGATCGAGACAGCCTTCGCCTCCACGTGAACGGTCTTCGGCCCGTTGGCGGCGACATCGATCTGATCGCCAGGCTCGTGGCCGGCGACGTCCAGGAAGACGATCGGTCCGGTCGACCCGAAGGTGTGCTCCTTGCGGATGCCGTCCAGCCAGCTCGTCTCCGAGAGCTTGCCGTGGATGTGCACGTACGTCCGGTCGGCGCCTGGAGGCGGATCGCGCCAGACGTCGGAGAAGTTGTCGGTCCCGCCGGTGGCGGGCAGGTGGAATCCGCAGTTCAGCAGCCGGTAGTAGATCGCCGTCGAGCGGGTCTCGTCGGACCAGAGAGAGGCCACGTCGTAGAAGTCGCCGAGGCCGAGCGCCGCGTCCGTCGGGATGAGCGTCGATCCGGCGCCCTGAGGTGTGTCGACAGGACCGAGATAGGGGTGCGGGAAGCCGGCGATGCCGCCCTGCTCCCGGGCCCCCCGAAGATACGGAGAATCGAGCGTCGGCTGGGCGTACGGCGTGTCGGGGTTGCCGGCCGTCAGCGGAAGGACGAAGTGCTGGATGTCCAGCATGGAGATGTGTCCGAGCGATCCCCGGAACTCTTCGCCGTACTGGAGGATGTAATCGGGCGTCGAGAGCGGGCTCGGCTTGCCGGTGAGGTCGTCCCAGCGACCCATGAGCCTCGTCGCGTCCATGTGGACGAGGGCGTTGGTCACGTGCAGGTCGGCGGCCTCGAGCTCGTGGAAGAACCACTCGTGCGAGAGCCCGAAGCGGCCCTGGTGCAGATCGTGGATGTGCGTGTCGCCGGAGTACCACCCCATCGCGGGGAGGTCGACCAGGCGGTCGAGGTGGATGCTGGCCGTGACCGTGTCGCCGGCACGGACATCGACCTTCACGGTGTGCGGCCGGTATTCCCAGCCACGCATCGCCTCGATCGACGCGGTTCCGGTGGGCAGCTCGACCTCGTCCGTGCCCATCGTCTGGAAGTAGTGCGTCTCGGTCGAGGAGATGACCCGATGGAAGCCTCCGTCGGGCGCGTAGGAACGTCCGTCGCTGGCCAGGAGCATGATGCGGGCCGGCATGACCTTGCCGTCCGGGCCGGTCACCTGGATGCGAACATGCCCGGTGGGGACACGCGAGCGGCGGCTCGTGATCGGCACGGCCCGCCACGACGGGAACGGCCCGCCACCGATGTCGGCCGTGTAGAGCACCATCGGGCCGGAGCGGCTGGATACGAACGCGAAATGCGTGCCGTCCGGGCTGGGCGTGGGCGAGAGCTCGCGGTGGTCCGGGGCGTAGTCGTTCGTCAGGACCACCGCGTTCCCGCCGTCGGCCGGGACCATGGCCACGTCGTACGAGCCCGCCATCCGGTCGGTGATGATAGAGGAACGCCTTGCCGTCCGGCGTCCAGGACGGCTTCATCCGGTACTCGCTCTCTTCGTAGTGCACCAGGCGTGGCTCGCCGTCCGGGAGGTCCTTCAGCCAGATGCCTCCGCTCCCGAGTCTCCCGTGCACCGGAGCCACGTAGGCGAGCTGCTTGCCGTCCGGGGATACTGCAGGCTGGATGCCAGGCACGACGAGCGTCTCGTGCCCGGTGGCCAGATCGTGCCGGTAGATCGCGAACCCGCGCTGGCGCGAGCTGGAGAAGTAGAGGCTCCGGCCGTCGCGGCTCCACTCGGGCTCGATATCGATCGCCGGGTCGCTCGTGATCCGTTGGACCTGGCCGCCGTCCGCGCTGACCACACCGATGTCCAGGTTGCCGTCGCCGCGGTCCATCGACAGGGCGATGCGGCTCCGTCAGGGCTCCACGCGGGCTCGAAATGATAGGCCGGTCCCTCCGTCAGCGCGACGGCTTCGCCGCCGGCCGCGGGGACCTTCCAGATGTCTCCCCGCATGGAGAAGGCGATCCAGCGCCCGTCCGGGCTCCATGCCGGGTCCATCGGTCCGGTCGTGACCGGCGGGAGAAGGTGGCGCTCGACCCGGTCCGACTGCCCGTACCGGTTGGGGTCGGCCCTGAGCAGGGAGGTCGAGAGTGCGGCGAAGACCAGAGCGATCACGAGCGCGCGACGGTTGAGCTTCATGGCTTCGTTCCTGGTTCGTTGCATTGTATCCGCGATGAGCGAGATACTTCTTTCGTCAATTCTTCAATTCTTCAATTCGTAATTCTCAATTCTCAATTCCCCATGTCCCTCCCCCTTCCCCCTGGTCCACGCGGTCACTTCCTGATCGGCAGCCTGCCGGAATTCAAGGCCGACATGCTCGGGTTCTTCACCGGGCTGGCGCGCGACCACGGCGGACTGGTCGGCTTCCGGCTGCTGCACATCCCGTGTCTGCTCGTCAACGATCCGGCGCTGATCGAGGAGCTCCTCGTGCGGAACGAGGCGCGGCTCAGCAAGTCGTGGGACGTCCGCAAGCTGAGCGCGATGCTCGGACGCGGGCTGCTGACAGCCGAGGGAGAGACGTGGAAGCGGGAGCGCCGGCTGATCCAGCCGGCTTTCCATCCGGAGCGGATCCGCCATTACGCGGGCATCATGGTCGACGAAGCCGAGCGGCTGGCCGGCAGGTGGCGCGACGGCGAGACGCGCGACATCCACGTCGACATGATGCGCGTCACGCTCGACATCGTGGCACGCGCGCTGTTCGGCGAGAGCGTGGAAGCGGAGTCGCAGGTCATCGCCGACGCGCTCGACGCCTTCATGCACTGGTTCGAGCAGCTGCTCACCGGCTGGCTGCCGCTGCCGCTGGCCGTGCCGACGCCGGCGAACCGCCGGGTACGGCGAGAACTGCGCCGCCTCGACGCCGTCATCCTGGCACTCATCGCGAAGCGGCATCGCGAGGGGACGGCGGGGCGGGCCGATCTGCTGTCGTGGCTGCTCGAGGCGCGCGACGAGCGCGGCGACGGGATTCAGCGACCGGCAGGTGCGCGACGAGGTGGCCACCTTCATGCTGGCCGGCCACGAAACGACGGCGCTGGCGCTGTCGTGGACGCTGATGCTGCTGGCGCAGCACCCGGAGGCCGAGGCGCGGCTGCACGCGGAGCTCGCCCAGGCGCTCGGCGGCCGGACGCCTGGCTACGAGGATTACGCGCGGCTGCCGTACACGCGGCAGGTGGTGCAGGAGTCGATGCGCCTGTATCCGCCGGCGTGGGGGCTGGGGCGCGAAACACTCGAGGAGCTGACGCTCGGCGGCTGGCGCATCCCGCGCGGCACGCAGGTGATGCCGATCCAGTGGGTCACCCACCGCGACGCGCGGTTCTTCCCGGAGCCGGATCGCTTCCTGCCGGAGCGGTGGGCGCCCGAGGCGGAGGCCCGCATCCCGAAATTCGCCTACTTCCCGTTCGGCGCGGGACCGCGGTCCTGCATCGGCAGCGGCTTCGCCATGGTGGAGGCGGTGCTGCTGCTGGCCGTCTTCGCGCAGCGCGCCCGCTTCGCGCTGGTGGAGCCGCAGACTATCGAACTGCAGCCAGCCGTGACGCTGCGGCCGAGGCAGGGGATAAGGGTGAGGGTTCGGAAGAATTGAGAATCGAGAATGAAGAATTGTGAAACAGGGGATCCATGCCCCGGTCTTTCTCCATTCTCAATTCTGAATTCTCAATTCATCGGCGGTGACTCAGGCTCCACACATATGCCGCCACCGCCTTCACCTGCTCGGGCGTGAGCTGCGCGCCACCCATCGGCGGCATCGGGCTCCGATAGTTCTTCGGCTGTGGCACGCCGTCGGCGATCGCCTTCGCGATCCCGGCGTAGCTGCCGTCGCTCCACAGCCACCTGTTGCTCGTCAGATTCGGACCGAGCGGCGTCCCCTGGGCATTCCCTCCGTGGCAGCCGGTGCAGCGAGGCGCCGCCCACCTGGCCGCGGTAGATCCGCTCTCCGAGCGCCACCATTGCGCGCGTGGCCCCTTGCGGAACCGGAAGGGTCGCCGCTTCACGGCCGGCGTTCGGATGCGTGCCTTCCGGCGGATTCTCGCCGGCTGTCGTCGTTCCGCCTGCGGGAGCCGTCAGGCTCGGGCCATGGGTAATGCTCGACGTGTCGAACGACCCTCCGCGGTAGGTGATCCGATAGATGCGTCCGCGGACATCGTCGGAAACGTAGAGTGCGCCGTCGGGCCCCACGGCGAGGCCGCTCGGACGATGGGTGGCGCCCTGCGGCGTCTTGACCGCGCCGGCGAAGCCGTCGGCGAAGATCTCATACGCGCCGGACGCCTGCGTGCCGGACAGCGGCTGGAAGACGACGTTGTAGCCGCCCTGCGGATAGGGCGCCCGGTTCCAGGAGCCGTGAAACGCGATGAAGACCCCGTTGCGGTACCGCTCGGGAAACTGCGTCTTGTCGTAGTGCACGAGATCGTTCGGACCCCAGTGCGCGGGGAAGGCGGCCACCGGCCCGATCTTGTCCGCGCAGACGCCGATCTTCCTGCCGTTGCCGCCGTATTCCGGCGCGAGCACGAGCTTCTGGACGAACTGATCGTAGTAGCACTCGGGCCAGCCGTAGTCGCCGCCCGGCTTGACCAGCAGCAGCTCTTCCGCCGGGAGCGTGGCTTCCTGATCGGGTCTGTAGAACTGCGGCCAGTTCGCGTGCAGCTGATCGCGTCCGTGCTGCGTCGCGAAGAGATGGCCCTCCCCGTCGAACGCGAGGCCCTCGGCGTTGCGGATGCCCGTGGCATACCGCCCGGCCGGGGAGAATGCCTGGTCCGTCTTGTTCGCGTCGTACCGCCAGATGCCTCCACGCGTCTCGAGCTGCGTGCAGGGCACCAGACCCGGTGACTGCGGCGCCCGGTTCTTCTCCTGGCACGAATTGCTCGGCGTCGCATCGTCGACGTACATCATCCCGTGCGACATCGATGATGAACGGATGCATCGGGTGATCGCCCGTCAGCGGCAATCCCGAGACGCACCGTGATGCCCGCGCCGATCCCGGGCGCAATCGAGCCCGGCGTCAGCGGATATCTTCGCGATCCGATCGTTGATCTCGGCGTAGACCGCATTCTTGTAGAGCGCGATGCCGACGCCTCCCGCGCCGCCCATCTGCGGCGTCTCGCCGAAACGCTCGACCACGTCGGCCTTCCCGTCGCCCGTCGTGTCCTGGAGCGCCACGAGGAATCCACCCGGGTGAGGAGGCCGGTTGCCGTAGTAACGGCCGGACCACGTGTTCACGTACACGACACCGTCGGGCGCAACGACCATGTGGCGGGCGTGGCCGATGCCGTCGGCAAAGACCGTGGCGCAGAAGCCTTTCGGCAGCTTCAGGCCGCTGTCGTCGCTCGGGCAGGCCGCCGTGGCGGAGGGCCTGGAACGAGTTCAGGGAGCGGGCGCGCGTGAAGACGGCCGGCGCGTGGGCGGCCAGCAGGAGCGACAGCAGGGCGAAGAACGCGGGTAATGCATGGCGCCTGTTCATACGTTCTCCCTAGGGGTTCATCCGAAACGCCACCATGTGTTCGAGCGGAAGGATCTCGACGTGGGTGAAGCCGGCCTGACGGGCGAACTGTTCGACCTGCTCGTTCGACAGCCGGTGATGGAGCGGCGGGCCCATTTCCTCGTCCCGGTACGGCCACTCGAGGACGACGACCCGCTGCCGGGCCAGTCGTCTGGCTTCCTTCAACGCCCCGACCGCATCGTCGGTCTCGTGCAGGACGTGACCCAGGAAGACGACGTCGAAGGCCTTGTCCGGGAACGGCGGCGCCTCGGCCGGCGCCGTCACGAACCGGGCGGCCGGCACCTGGGCAGAGGCGGCTGCCACCATGTCGGGGTTCACGTCGACGCCGGACGTCTCGATGCCGCGCGCGACGAAGGCCTCGGCGAAGACGCCGGTGCCGGTGCCGACGTCGAGTGCCTGCCGCACCGTGATCCCTTCGAGACACAGGTCGACGACCCGATCCACTTCCAGCCGCGCCAGCCGCTCGGGCGCCCGCAGGCGGTCGGGGTCGCGATGAAATCGCCGTTCGTTCATGGCGGGAACTCTGAGGAATTGAGAATTGAGAATTCAGAATCGGCGACAGACGCGCCGCACGGTGCCTCGGCGCGTCTGTCTCCTTTCTACCTTCTCAATTCTACATTCTCAATTCGACTTCATTCACTCCTCAAGGCCACCATCGGATCGACCCGCGCGGCACGGCGGGCGGGAATCCAGGCGGCGGCGAGCGACACGACGGCCAGCAGGAGGGAGACGGCCACGAGCGTCAGCGGGTCGTCGGGTGAGATGCCGAACAGCAGGCTCCGCAGCAGCCGGGTCAAGGCCAGCGCGCCGGCGAGCCCGGCGATGACGCCGCCGGCCGTCAGCAGCAGCCCCTCACCGATCACCATCCGGATGACGTCGCGTTCGGCGGCGCCGATGGCCATGCGGACACCGATCTCGCGCGCCCGCTGGGCGACGCCGTACGCGAGCACGCCATAGATGCCGACGAAAGCCAGCAGCAGCGCGAAGCCGGCGAACAGACCGAGCAGCGTCATCTCGAAGCGCCGCGTCACCACCGACGACCCGATCACGGCGTCGAGCGACTGCACGTCGGAAACCGGGAGCTGCGGATCGAGGGCGTGAACCGCGGCGACGGCCTGGCGGGCGAAGCCCGCGGGATCGCCCTTCGTGCGGATCGTGACGCTCATTTCCTCCACGGCCTCCTGGCTGTGCGGCACATAGAGCTCCGGGCCGTCTTCCTTGTCGAGGCTGCGCGCATGCACGTCGCCCACGACGCCGACGACCTGCCGCTGCTCGACGTGCGGGCTCTTCGAGATGCCGGCGCCGACGTGGATCCACTGGCCGACCGGATCGCCATCCGGCCAGTAACGCCGCGCGGCCGCCTCGTTGATGATGACGACCGGCGTCGTGTCGGCGCCGTCGCTGGCGGCGAACGTCCGCCCGCGCCGCAGCGGGATGCCGAGCGTGCGGAAGTAGCCCGGTGTGGCGACTCGCAGACTCGCTTCCGGCTCGTCGTCCGGCGAGACGGGGCGGCCGATGATCCGGAACGACGAGTAGGCGCCCATCCCCGTCGTCATCGGCAGGCCGAACACCGCGCCCGCCCGCTCGACGCCCGGCTCGGTCTGGAGCCGGTCGAGCAGGCGGGTGAAGAAGTCGTCAATCCGCGCGGGAGTGCCATAGGTCGACTCGGGCAGCGTCAGCTCGAAGGTCAACACGTGATCGGGATTGAACCCGGGATCGACCTGCTGCAGCGCCGCGAAGCTGCGGATCAGCAGGCCGGCGCCGGCCAGCAGCATCAGCGCGAGGGCCAGTTCGCCGGCGACGAGCAGGCGGCGTGTCCGCTGGCCGCCGCCGGTGACGCTTCGTGACGAGGCCTTCAGGTGCTCGTTCGGGTCGGTGCGGCTGATGTGCAGCGCCGGCATGAAGCCGAACAGCAGGCCCGAACCGATCGAGATCGCGAGTGTGAACAGCAGCACGTCGCCGTCGACCGAAACCGCCTGGAGCTGCGGCAGATCGGTCGGGGCGAGGCGGACCAGCAGGTCGGTGCCCCACAACGCGAGCAGCAGCCCCAGGAGACCGCCGGCCACGCCTACGAGGAGGCTCTCCACCAGCAGCTGCCGGATCAGCCGTCCGCGGCTGGCGCCCAGCGTCGTCCGGATCGACATCTCTCCCTCGCGGGCCGCCGCCCGGGCGAAGAAGAGGTTCGCCACGTTCACGCAGGCGATGAGCAGCACGAGGCCGACGGCGCCGAGCAGGATGAGCAGCGCCGGCCGCGTGCTCCCGACGAGCCGCTCATGGAGCGGCATGAGCTCGACGCGCCAGTCCTTGTCGTTCCTGGGATACGCGGTGGCCAGGCGGGCGGCGACGCTGTCGATCTCCGCCTGCGCCTGCTGCGGCGACACGCCGTCGCCCAGGCGCGCCAGCACCTGGATCCACTGCGCGCCACGCTGTGAGGGATCGATCTGGTGCGGCGTGAAGACGAGCGGTCGCCAGACATCCGCCGCCATCGGCATCGTCAGGCCGCGCGGCGCGACGCCGACGACCGTGCACGACTTGCCGTCGATCTGGATCGTCTGACCGACGACGTCCGAGCGGCCGCCGAAGCGCTGCTGCCAGAGCGCATAGCTGAGGATCACCGACGTCCCGCCGTTCTTCTCGTCGTCGGGGGCGAACGCCCGTCCGCGGACCGGCGAGGCGCCGAGCACCTGGAAGAAATCCGTCGACACCAGTACTTCGAGGACCCGCTCCGGATCGCCGCCGCCGGTCAGGTTGACCTGTTGCGGCGTGTACGCCGCCGACCCCTTCAGCGTTCTCGCGTCGCTCGTCAGATCGCGGAAGTTGATCGGTGAAAACCACGGATTGGATGCCGGCGTCGCCTGTTCCGCGTGCCCGACGCCCGCTGAGGTCGTCTTGCTGGCCAGCAGCACCATCAGCCGATCGGGCTGGCTGATCGGCAGCGGCTGCAGCAGCACGCCGTTGACGACCGAGAAGACCGCCGTGTTGGCGCCGATACCGAGCGCAAGCGTGAGAATCGCCACGGCGGCAAACCCTGGGTGCTTCCAGAGGAGACGGAGGGCGTAGCGGAGGTCGGACATGTGGTGACCTCTGTAACGGAGAACGTGGAACGAAAGGGACGAAGAACGACGAGTTGAGAGTTCGGAAGTTCCTTCAAGCCACGTGCCAGCAGGGGCGAGGCCGCACCGCGGGTTTCTCTGGCAAACGGGCCGGGTGGCGCTCCGAGCGGGCTGCCTGCTGTCCGGATCCGGGATCCGGTCTGCCGGAGCCGGACGCCCGTCGTCGTTCGACGATTCCGGTCGTATCGCCACGCCGGCCGTGCCGTCACGGGCGGACACGAAAGAGAGGATGCCGATGTCGACAGGTATCAGGAAGGCGGTGCGGACGGCGTGGGGCGGCCTGGCATGCGGATCGCGATCGTCTCGCTCGTGCGGTGACGGAGACGGAGGGCTGTCAGGCTCCTCGCGCCTCCGTCGGCGGGGCGGCGCCGCCTAGCCGGCGGCGCCCTTCGTCTGGTTGGACAGATAGTTCTGAATGCCCATCTGGGCGATCTGGTCGCGCTGCATCTCGGCCCAGTCGACGTGGTCCTCTTCCATCTTCAGGATCTTGGCGAGCAGGTCGGCCGTCGCCTGGTCGGACGCCTTGCGGGCGATCTCGATCGCCGCGTTGTAGGCGATCACGGCGTCCTTCTCCGCGTCCGCGTCGTTGCCGATCATCTCCTGCACGTTCTTGCCGATCTTCATCGGGTTGAGCTTCGAGACGGTCGGTGAGCCCTCGAGGAAGATGATGCGCCGGATCAGCCACTCGGCGTGGTGCATCTCGTCCATGGCCTGGCGCTCGATGGCCTCGTGCAGCTTGCCGTAGCCCCAGTTCTCGCACAGCTCGGCGTGCACGACGTACTGGTTGATGGCGGTCAGCTCCTCCGCCAGCATCTTGTTGAGCACGTCGATGACTTTCGCGTTGCCCTTCATGTGTCCCCCTTGCCGTTGTCCGTCCCGGTGCGTCTCCCGGGGATGGTCGTCCGATCTCCGGCTCGCCGCCAATGAAGAATCGCCCGTCCCGGTGCCGCGGCGCACGCGGAGAGCGTTCGGGGCATCGAGCGCCTCGAGGAGTGAAGGGAAATTGTACCCGTTCTGCCCGCCTTCAGGCGAATAGCAGCGTTTCGAGCGTGGCCGTCAGCCAGTCGCCGGGCCGTCCGGCCATTATCAACTAGAGTAGTGCCACATTCATGGAACCCCGGCGCGCGGCCGGGCGCGACGATCGCGCGACGCCGCCGGGGCACGCACCGGCCGAGGAGCCGGACAGGAGAGACGCAGAGATGAGTCAGAAGGCAGACACGCCGAAAGCGGCCGGGCCGGCGGGCGGGGCTCCGCCTTCCCCCGAATTGTTCTTCGAGAGCGCGCACGGCATCTACCGCAGCTACGCCCTCAAGGCGGCCATCGAGCTGGACCTCTTCTCCGCGATTGCCGACGGGGCGACCGACGTGGAAACGATTGCCGGCCGGACGGGAGCCTCGGTACGCGGCATCCGCATCCTCTGCGACTACCTGACGATCATCGGCTTCCTCACGAAGCAGGACGGCCGGTACGCCTGCACCGTCGATGCGGCAGCCTTTCTCGATCGCCGGTCGCCCGCCTGGCTCGGCAGCGCGATCGAGTTCCTGCTGGCGCCCCACCACATCGAGGCGATCGCCCGCCTCACGGACACGGTCCGCAGCGGCCGGTCCGACGCCTCGACGCTCGAGCCGAACCATCCGATTCTGGGTGACCTTCGCCCGGGCCATGGCACCGTTGCTCGCCACGCCGGCCCGGCTGATGGCCGGCGTGCCCGGCGTGAGCGGAACCGGGCCGATGAAGGTGCTCGACATCGCGGCCGGCCACGGCCTGTTCGGCATCGCCGTGGCGCAGCAGAATCCGCAGGCCGAGATCTTCGGGGCCGACTGGGCGCCCGTGCTCGAGGTGGCGAAGGAGAACGCGGCGAAGGCCGGCGTGGCCGGTCGCTATCACACGATCGCCGGCAGCGCCTTCACGGGCGACCTGGGCAACGGGGTACGACCTGGTGCTCATTCCGAATTTCCTGCACCACTTCGATGCGGCGGACTGCACGGCCTTTCTCCGGAAGATCCACGGCACGCTGAAGGACGGCGGGCGCATCGCGATCGCCGAATTCATCCCGAACGACGACCGGGTGACGCCGCCCATGGCGGCCGCCTTCAGCCTGACCATGCTGATCAACACGCCCGGCGGCGACGCCTACACCTTCGGCGAGCTGAAGCGGATGGCCACCGATGCGGGCTTCCGGGACATCGAGCTGCACGCGCTGCCCGTCCCTACGACTCAGGTCGTCACGGCCCGCCGCTGAGCGGAATCTGCTGCGACAGGAGTCCCCGGGAGGGCTCCTGTCGCCCTACCCCCCGATCGGCATCGTGTAGCAGACCGCCGTCCCCTCCAGCGCGACGGTTCCATCGTCGCGGACGACGCGCGTCTGGAGCTCGGTGATCGGCTTGTCGGCCCTGACCTTCGTCACCTCGACCTCGCCGGTAATCGTGTCGCCCGGCCGCACCGGCGCCTTGAAGCTCCAGTTCACCTGCAGGAATACCGTGCCGGGGCCGGGCAGGTCCTCGGCCACGACCGCGTTGAGGATGGCGCTGGTGATGCCGCCCTGGACGACGATTTCACCGAACCGGCTGGCCCGGGCGACGGCTTCGTCATAGTGCAGCGGATTGCGGTCACCGCTGATCTCCGTGAACAGCTCGATGTCGCGGGCCTGCACCGTCCGCGATCGACTCGCCCGTTGCCCGACCACCGGCATGCCCTTCGGCCAGACGTCACTCATCGTTGGATCCTCGTCGTTACGGTCTACGGGCTACGGTCTACGGTGTGCGGTCTGCGGTGGGCTGCTCGAAGTCCCCAATCCCTAATCCCGAATCCCTTTCGCGTCGGCACCCCACCGTGCCGCCATCTTCTTCAGGGTGCTCACGCCGCGGAACGTGGCCCGGCAGCCGAGCGTGCGCTCCAGGACGGCGTTCGAGAAGGTCGATTCACTCTGCTTCTTCCGGCAGAGCCAGTAGAATCTCGCGGCCGTGAACGCGGAAGTCGTCGACCGCCGTCCGCAGTGCCATCAGCTTCCCTTCGGCCGCGGCCTCGAGCGGCTCGCGGAGGAATCCGATGTTGAACGCGGCCGCGCCCTCGAACTGGCTGGCGGGGAACGGCTGACGCTCTGCGACGGCCACGAGCTCGGCCGGCGTCCTGATGAACGTGGCGACCTCGAACCCCAGGGCGTCGCGCAGCCCGGTCTCGATCGTCCGCTCGATCGCCGCGGCCTTCCTCGCGGAGCTCTCGAAGATCACGTTGCCGCTCGCGATGAAGGTCTCGACGTTGGCAAGGCCCAGCGAGGCGAAGAGCTCGCGCAGCCGCTCCATCTTCACCGTGTGGCCGCCGACGTTGATGGCGCGAAGGAAGGCGATGTGTCGGGGCATGCGCTGCACCACCCGCAGGCTCAGAAGATGTCCAGGTCGCGGCCCGAGACCACGCGGCCGGTGTAGCCGGCGTCACGGATCTCCGCGAGCAGATCCTCGTCGGTCGCTCCCCAGTAGAGCTGGTGGTAGCAGACGAGCAGGTCCGGCTCTGCCCGTGCGGCGAGGTCGGCCAGCTCCACCGTCGACGTGTGATGCGCGCGATGGTAGGCCTGCCAGTCGGCTCGACGGGCCGCCAGCCGCGTCGCCGAGTACACCTCGTGCAGCAGGATATCGCAGCCGGCCGCCGCTTCGGCGATGGCGTCGACCGGCGTGGTGTCACCCGAAATCACGATGGTGCGATCGGCCGTCTCGAACCGGAACCCGTAGGCTTCCGGCCACGAGCCGTGATGGACGGCGATCGCGTCGACGCGTACGCTGCGCATCCTCGTAGATCCGGGCCCGGCTCGATGGCATGCGTCACGGCCCGATAGGTGTCCGTCGACAGCGGTTCCTGCCCGTGCAGGCGGATCTCGATGTCCTCGCGCCAGCCCTCTTCGATGTGGCGGGTCATCGCGGCAAGCCCGGCCGGACCGTAGACCTCGAGGGGGACCGGGCGGTCGAGGACCCACGGGCTGAGCATCAGGTCCGGAAGGCCGAGCGTGTGGTCGGAGTGCAGGTGAGTGACGAAGACGCGCTGCAGACGTTCGGGTGCGAAGCGCCGCGACGCCGCGCCGGCCGCGGCTGCCGCCTGCCGCACGATCCCGACGCCGGCGTCGACCAGATACGCTTCGCCGTCGACCACGACGGCGACGGCGGGGCCCCAGTGGCGCGGATCGGCGTTCGGCGTGCCCGTGCCGAGGAGCACGAGCTGCGTCTGGCCCGGTGCGGCCGGCCTGTCGGATGCTCCCTGACCGTCGTGTCTGGCGTCGTCGGTCATCGTGTCGTCGGCGCCACGTCAGTCGAGGAGGAAGTACTTGATCGTCGACACCACGCGGACGGTCTTCTGGATCTGGCTCGCCTCGGTGATGCCCTGGGCCTGGTCGCGCGGCAGGATCTCGAAGACGCCCTGGTTCGCGTCCCGGATGCCGCCGATGCGGCTGCCGGAGTCGTGCGCGAACTGCTCGGCACCCTGACGGGCACGGGCGGTGGCTTCCGCGATCATCTCGGGCTTCAGCTTGCTCAGGTCGGAGAAGATGAACGTCGGGCCGCCCGATCCGTACTCACCCCCCGACGACAGCACGACGCCCGCCGTGACGAGCTCGGCCAGGTGCTGACTGGCGTCCAGCACCCGGTCGGGCTGCTCCGATCGCACGACGACCGTCTGGTGGATCACGTAGCGCGATTCGGCCCGCTGCGAGCTGTACTGGTTGGTCGCCGCGTCGGTCACCGAGAAGTCCTGCAGGCTGACCTGCGACGAATCGATCTTGTACCGCTGGAGGAATTGCCGGATCTGCTGGATGCTCTGCTGGATCTGGGTGTTGGCGGCGCCGAGATCGTTGCTGGCCGCCGAGATGCGGAGCGGCCAGATGGCGAGATCGGCCGTGACGTTGCGCTCGGAAATCCCCTTCACCGTGACGGTGTGTTCGGCCGAGCGTCCGCGCGCGAAGCCGTTGCCGATGAGCAACCCGCCCGCGACGATGCCGGCGGCGAGCACGACGGAAGGAACCAGTGCGCGATCCATGGCTGTCGAAACCTCCAGGAAGCTGGGGGACCCGTGGCGGCCGTCCGCCATGCGTTCAGGTTACACCGTTCCGGCGGCCGGGGCGCGTCCGGCCCGGGACGTTCAGCGGATCGCCACCGGCACGCGGAACCCCGGTACGCCGGCGCGGCTGAACCAGCTGACGCCCTCGTGCACCAGGTCGACGACCAGCGTGCAGCGGCCGGGCGCGTCCGGGCACTGCACGCGCAGCGCCACCGTGGCGCCGTCCCCGGGCGGGATCGGCCTGGGCAGCGGACTGCGCAGGCCGTCTTCGACGGCCATCGCACCGGTGGCGTCGAGCCAGTGGTAGCTGACGAGCACCGGCGTGTCTTCGGCCTGGCTGTCCCAGGTGCGCCAGCTCCGGTTGGCGACGTGCACCGTGGCGTCGAACGTCGTCCCGGCACCGGCTTCGCCGGGTCCGTCGAAGGCGGTGTACTCGCAGTCGTACGGCCCGGCGAGCGGCTGCTGCACGGCGCGCGCCGGCACGTCCGGCACGCGGCGGCGCGGAAAGCTCGCGCCGCGCTCGGCATAGACGGCCCAGTGCTTGGCGGCCAGGTCCAGATCGGCGCGCACGAGGGCGTCCTCGAGCTCGCCGACGAGATGATGCAGGCTGCGGCCGATGTCGTCGCGCAGCGGGCTGCTGGCGTTGGCCGAGGCGCCGTAGCGTTCCAGTCCGGCCACCGTCCCGCGCACGTCGACACCGTAGCCGTCGAACCAGCGGACGAAGTCGTCGATGGCGTAACGGTGTTCGGTCGGCTCGCCTTCGGGCGGCGCCGGCGACGAAGGGCCGTGCACCGACGGCTTCAGGCCGAACTGGTACTCGAGCCGATCGCGGATGACGAACAGCGATTCGGCCAGCCAGTCGAGATCGAGCGTCTTCTGCCACTGGCCGAGCCAGTTGCCGGCGGGCTCGATGAGAAAGAAGCGGTCGCACGACCTCCCGACCCGGCGGACGAACGCGGCCGGATCGAGCACGTGATGGAACGCGTCGAACATCGTGACGAGCCCGACGTCGGCGGGGGGGTCGTACCGCTCCACGTCCTGCTGCTCGAAGCGGATGTTCGTGAGGCCCAGCCGGTCGACCAGCTGCCGGGCCCGGGCGATCGCCTCGGTGCTGTGGTCGACGCCGATGAAGCGGGCGCCGGCGTGGCGCCGCGCCAGCTCGCACGTCACTTCTCCCGGGCCGCAGCCGAGATCGACGACGAGATCGGAGGGCTGCATCCGCTGTCCGGCCAGGTCGGCGAAGCGCTGGATGGTCAGCCAGCCCGGATAACTCGGGCTGAACGGATCGTGCGTCTGGCCGGCGAACATCGCATCGTGGAAGGCGCGGTCGCGCGCCGTCGACCATTGGCGGCGCTTCCAGTTCATCTGCCGTGCGATCCGTGTCAGGAGGTTCATGGGTGAGTGCTGCCAGGCCGCGCATGATGAAGGAGATCGTGCAGCCGCACGGCGGCCCGCAGGGCCCGCGCATCGTCACCGCGGTTCGCCGTCAGCTGCAGGCCCAGCGGCAGGCCTTCCGCCACCGGCATCGGAATGGAGATGGCCGGGGTGCCGAGCGCGGTCCAGGGAGCGTTCATGCGGGCATCGCCCGTCGACGCCAGACTGAAGGGCGCCGGCCCCGGCGCGGCGGGCACCAGCACGACCGGTGTCTTGTCGTACATGGCGGCGACCCGCCTGCGGGCTCCCGCAATGTACCGCTGCGCCTCGTCGTACTCGGCCTCACTGATGTCGAGCCCTTCACGCACGAGCTCGCCCATGTCCTCCATGCGCAATCCGTGCTCCTCGTACCGCCGTGCGTGTGCCCGCGCGCCCTCGTAGAACATCACCGTGTGGCTCGCGCGGCGCAGGCCGTCCAGCATGTCGACGATGGCGATCGGCACGATCGTGAGGCCGGCTTCGCGCAGGCGGGCGAGGGCCAGCTGGAACGCATCCGCCATCGCCGGCTCCACGTCGGGCATCGGCTCGGGCGCGCCGAAGACGATCTCCCCGGGCTGGCCGATCGGCTGGCCGAGAGCCTCCCACAGCGCGAGCATGTCGGCCGGCGTGTGCGTGAAGAAGCCGAGCGTGTCGAGGCTGTGCGACACCGGCAGCACGCCGTCCACCGGCAGCAGCCCGTAGCTCGGCTTGAAGCCGGTGACGCCGCAGAACGACGCCGGGCGCAGGATCGACCCGAGCGTCTGGGTGCCGATGGCGAACGGCACCATGCCGGCCGCCACGGCTGCGGCCGATCCGCTGGAGCTGCCGCCCGGCGTGTGCTCGGGGTTGCGCGGATTGCGCGTGGGGCCCGGCGTGCGATACGCGAACGACGCGCAATGCGTCTTGCCCATCAGGAGGGCGCCGCGGCCGCGCAGGTCCTCGATGATCGCCGCGTCGGTCGAACCGACGCGGCCCTTGTAGATCGGGGATCCGTATTCGGTCGCGAGGCCCCGTGTTTCGAGCACGTCCTTCGCCCCGTACGGAATGCCGGCCAGCGGCCCCCCGGCCGCGGCGGGCTCCGGTTGCACCTGCACCCAGGCGTGGATCGCCGGTTCGAGCGTGCGGATCCGATCGAGGCAGGCCTGGACGCCACGCGCGCGCGCCTCAGGAGAAGCCTGCAGCCACTGGGTCAGCGTTTCGGGATAAGGCATGGTTGATGCGGCCGGCCGCGTCTGCGGGCCGGCCGCGGCGATTCTATCGCGTCGCGCCGGTTTCCGCGCGCCGGAGGAACGCCCGGAGTACGGCCCGGCAGGCGTCGGTCTCTTCCAGGTGTGCCGTATGCGAGCTGTGCTCGAAGCAATGCAGCTCCGATCCGGCGATGCCGTCGTGCAGTGTATCGGCGCACGCGGGCGAGAATTCGTCGTACCGGCCAAGGGTGATGAGCGCCGGGACGGTAATGTCGCCGAGCGTGTTCGATCGATCCCAGTCCTTCAGGGTGCCGGTGATCGTGAATTCGGAGGGACCCTGCAGGGTCTTGTAGACGGCGCGCGCCGTGGCGTCGGTCATCAGGTGTCCGACGCTGCGCATCAGCGCCAGCGGCCACGGCTTCAGGCGGCAGAGATGCCGGGTGTAGACGTCCATCAGTGCCGCTTCGTAGTCGAGGCCGCTGAAGTTCCCGGCGGCCTCGTGGCGCACGATCGTGTCACGGGTCGCCGGCGGCAGCGCGTCCCGGAGTTTCGCGATCTCCCGCGCATGCTGCGGCACGCTCGCCGACGTGCTGGCCAGCGTGAGGCTGACGACGCCCTCCGGGTGGCCGCTCATGTACTCGAGGGCGAGCCAGCCGCCCCACGAATGGCCGAAGAGGTGGACCCGCTCGAGGCCGAGCGTGGCCCGGACGGCGGCCACCTCCTGCGCGAACCGTTCGATGCGCCAGAGCGACGGATCGTTCGCGCAGCTCGAGCGGCCGCACCCGAGCTGATCGTAGAAGACGACCGGCCGCTCCGAGGCGAGCGCCTGGAGCGGCTCGAGATAGTCGTGTCCGATGCCGGGGCCGCCGTGCAGGGTCAGCAGCGGGACAGCCGGTCCCGAGCCGACGACCCTGAACCAGACCCGCCCGCCCGGAACCTCGGCGTGTCCTTCCCGGACCGCGGGGGTCACCAGCCGCGCTCCCTGTGATCTGCGCCGCCGGCCACCATCACATCTTCAGCATTTCGAGCACCTTGTACATCAGAACGGCCGGCCAGAAGATCGCCTTCAGCACGCCGAGCAGCATCCCACCGAAGGTGGCCGCGGTGTGGATGTAGTAGACGAGGGCGCCGAGAAACGCCATGCCGTAGACGCCGCCGGAAACGCCGTTGCTGCTCATATCCGTCCTCCGTGTCTGCAGGCTGCGACGAGGAGCGCATCGGACGCCCCGGCCGGTCGTGTGGCGACGGGAACGCATGCCGGTCGTGGCACAAGATTACCGAAAGGAGTCAGGCCGTGTCATGGGAAAGGTCGGCGGGTGGAGGAACGGACCGGGGGACCGCCCGGCGCGCCGGGATCGGTCGCGAGTGCTGCTCGCCTCCGCCGTGGCGCCGAGCTTCAGCTCGGCCTGCGCCCTGCGCGACCAATCATGCGTCCGCCGTTGCGCCGCCTCCACGACCGTCGTTCCGCTCCGTCAGCAGGTGTAGCCGCAGGAAGGTGAGGGTCTGTTTCACGACCGCTCTCGTCATGGCGCTGTCGTGCTCGAGATCGAATGCGTGCGGTGCGTCCGGGTGGTTCGCGAGGGTGACGGGCAGGTTGTGCGTCAGCGCGGCGGTAACGAACCGGTCGAGCGTTTCGTTCAGGTGCGGCGTCTCGTCGCGTCCGGCCCTGGCGAGGAAGAGTGGCACGTCACGCCGCACGTCGTCCATCGAGCGCCCGGCGCAGGCGTTGGTGAACCGGTACGTGCGTGCCGCTTCAGCGACGCCGTCGGCGCCGTCGAGATCCAGCAGGTATCCGTAACAGAGGACCGCGCACGTCACGGCGTCAGGGCCGCCACGCATCAGCAGCGACAGCGCCAGCGGTGCATGGCCCGAACTGGCCCAGACGCCGATGGCGCGGTCGTCGATGCCGAGGGCCGCGGCGTTCGCCCGGATGTGCGCGAAGATCGCATGGAGATCCCCTTCGGGCTCGCGGTTCGTATACGCGATTGCCGTCACGCCGGACGCCGCAATCAATCGCGCCCACGAAACAGTCGACGCCATGTCCTTGAAGCGGCAGCCGAGCATCCGTTCGAAGCCCGGATCGGGATAGCCGGCCACGATGACGACGGCCGGCAGCCGGCGCAGTGGTGGTGTCCGGCGGCGCGTACACGTCCATGAGCAGTGGCTGACCGTCCGCTCCGGGAAACACGATGTCGCGGCGGACGACGACGTGGTCCGTTGCCGCCAGGTCGCAGAGCACGGGCTTCAGCGTGACTTCGTGGCGCGGCGTCGATTGGCTCATCTCGTGCGGCTCCTCGAAAAATGGGCGCAGAAATACGAAAGCCGTCGGGCAGGATCTGCCGCGACGGCTTTTCGGGACTGCGGCGCCGACTGTTCACCAGGTCGGCGTGCAGCGTGGTGCAGCGCTCTCGGCACTGCACGATCAGTCTACTCACGGGAAGGAGGCTGGGCAAGAGCGAACCGGGTGGCGGTCACTTCGCGTCGAGGAGGGACGGCCGTCGTTCCAGCGGCGGGGCGCCGATGGTGCAGAACACTCGTCGATCCACGCAGCTACGGTCGGCGGCCGGCCGGCCGTCGGCCAGCCGGTCGCGGATCGTCAGCCAGGCGGCTGCGCCACCGCTCGCGACGATGACCGCGGAGATCCGCATCGCCAGGACGAAGCCATGCCTGAAGGCGACCGGATCGGCGAACGCATGGCCGCCGAGGCCGGCAGCCACCGGCAGCACGGCAACGGCCAGCAGCGAGGCCGTGCGGGCCACCGCGTTGTTCACGCCGGAGGCGACACCCGACAGCTGCGTGCTCGCCGATGCCATCACCGTGGCGGTCAGCGGCGCCACGAGGGCCGACAGGCCGAGACCGAAGACGATGGCGCCCGGCAGCACCGCCGTGAGGTACCGCGCATCAGGACCGATGCGCGCGAGCATCAGAATGCCGGCCGCCATGGCGAACGAGCCGGCCGTCAGCGGCAGCCGGGGACCGATCCGCTCCGACAGCGCGCCCGCCCGGGACGGAGAGCACCAGCATGAGGAGGGTCACCGGCACCAGCGCCGAGCCGGCCAGGATGGGTGAATAGCCGGCGACATCCTGCAGGTAGACGACGAGCAGGAAAAAGAGGCCAGCCATGCCGCCGTAGATGAGGAAGGTCACGAGGTTGGCGCCGGAGAACTGGCGCGACCGGAACAGATCGAGCGGCACGAGCGGCGCGTGGCTGGTGTGCTCGACGACGGATGAAGGCACCGAGCGCGAGAATGCTGAAGGCGGCGGCCGTGAGCACGGCCGGAGAGGCGCCGCGATCGCCGGCCGCAATCAGGGCCCAGGTTCCGGCGGCGAGCGCGGCGGCGCCCAGGGCGGCGCCCGTGAAATCGAAGCGCCCGTCCCCGGCCGCGCCGCGGCTCTCGGGGACGTGCCGCGCCGTCACCGCGAGCACCATTGCGGCGACCGGCACGTTCAGCCAGAACACCGCGCGCCAGGAGCTGGCTTGAATCAGCCACCCGCCGACCAGCGGGCCAACGGCCGCAGCAATGCCGCCAAGGCCGGACCAGGCGCCCACGGCCCGCGCCCGCTGGTTCTCGGCGAACGACGCCTGGAGAATGGCCAGGCTGCCCGGCGTCAGCAGCGCGCCGCCGATGCCCTGGAACGCCCGGGCACCGTTCAGGGCGGTGATCGTCGGCGCCACCGCGCACAGCATCGATCCGACGGCGAACCAGGCCAGGCCGATGCAGAAGATCCGTCGCCGGCCGTACCGGTCGGCCAGCGATCCGGAGAGGAGGATCAGCGAGGCGAGCGTCAGCGTGTAGGCGTTGATCGTCCACTGCAGGCCGGCGATGGCAGAGTGCAGGTCGGCGCCGATGGCCGGCAGCGCCACGTTCACCGTCGTGGTGTCCAGCATGACGAGCGACGAGGCGCCCACGGTGGCGGCGATTACCCAGCGGCCGCGGGCCGTGCCCCACTCGATCGCCGGCGCGTCGCGTGTGTCAGCCATTCATCCGATCGTTCAGAACCCCGGCTTCAGCGTGCCCTTCTCGCGCGCGACCTTCAGGAGGACCGGATAGAACTGCACGAAGGTCCGCTCGACCGCGCCGTTCTTCGTGTGGCAGGCGATGCATTCGGCGACGTCGTGACCGGCGAGCGGCGCGGCGACCGGTGCGATCGACGGCGCCGATCCGAAGCGGAAGTACGCCCAGCCGTCGGGGAATCGCGAGTCCTTCACCTCGGCCTCGATGCTCACCAGGTCGGTCTGGAAGCGCCCGCCCTTGTTGATCGACCCCTTGCTGGCCGACCGGCGTCCTTCGAGGATGAACACCGTGCGGTCCGGCCAGTGACCCGTCTTCAGGAAGCTGCGGTACGACGAGGGGTTCACGAACACGTTGCCGAAGCCGGGGCCCGACGGGGAGCCTGCAGGCGGATTGCCGACCCGCGGCTGGTAGGTCATCCCGATCCCCGAGCTCAGGAAGATCCACTCGCGGTAGTCGGCCGGGCGGACGAGATGCGTCCCCTGCTCGTAGCGCGGACCGTCGGTCCCGGGAGCCTGCGCGTGCATCGCGAGCGAGCCGCCGAGCGCGATCGCCGTGGCCGCGGCCAGAACCAGTGTGAGTCGCTTCGGATTGATCATCATCGTGTTCCCGGGTTCGTGTGGACCGTCATTATGGCGGCCGCGTTGTTTCGCCCCTTACCTTAGCTCATCGGGAAGGCGGCGACCACCGTCGCTCAATAGATGAACGGAATCAGCCGCTTGCGGCCGCGCATGAACGCGCGGTACGGCTCGCCGATGGTCGCGAGCAGGGCACGCTCTTCGACGGCTATCCGGTAGCGGTAGGTCGCGAACGCGGCCGCGAGCAGCACCAGCGTGCTGCCCCAGCTGCCCAGCGCGATGCCGAATCCGACGTGCATCAGGATGCCGGCCGTATAGGACGGGTGACGGAGCCGGGCGTAGGCGCCCTCGGTGACGATGCGCTGGTCGGGCCGAACGCGGACGTCGCCGGTGAACGACGCGCCCAGCATCCGGAAGCAGTGGCGCCGCAGCAGGCTGCCCGCGACGACAATCGCGGTCCCGAGGACGAACGCCGCCAGGTTCGCGGAGACGGGCAGGCGCAGCGAGGGGACCCACGCGAGCGGGATCGCGACGAAGTAGGAGGCCCACGTGCCGAACATGATCACGTACAGCGATCCGGCATCGCGCGAACCTCGCCTGGTGGCGGGACGCCCGGCCTTCCGGACCACGTGGAATTCCGGCCAGTACGCCCAGATCATCGCCGCCCAGAACGGGAGGCTGTAGGGGTACACGTACGGCAGCGGCAGTGGCTTCATGAGGACTCCCGATTGCCGGTCGTGTGGCCGACCGGCCGGCCGGACTCAGCCGTTCCGGCGGTCCGCCTGCCTTCCTTTGACGGACATAAAAGGGGCGGCGTTCCCGCTCCAGCGCGTATCATGCGACATGCGCACCATGTCCCCACTCGAATCGGAGACGGTCGACGTCGCGCCCGGATCGGTGGCGGGATTGCGGGTCGCCGCCCCGCACCCCTGGGTCTGGTTCGTCCTCTACTTCCCGTTCGGCATGTCGTTCGGGTTTCCGGCCATCGCCCTCGGCTACCTCGCGGTCCGCGCCGGCGTGCCGGTGGCGGCGGTGGCCGGCGTGGTCGGCATGTCGCTCCTCGCGTCGGGATGGAAGTTCGTCTGGGCGCCGATCGGCGACTACACGCTGTCGCGCAAGAAGTGGTACCTGCTCGCGACGGGCCTCGTCTCGGCGGGCTGCATCACGATGACGGCCGTGCCGCTGTCGACGCGCACGGTGCCGCTGCTGTCGCTGCTCGTGCTGGCGACGGCCGTGTCGGCCACCTTCGTCGCCTTCGCGACCGAAGGGCTGATGGTGTACAACTGTTCGCCCGTCGAGCGCGGACGGGCGGCCGCCTGGTTCGAGTCGGGGAACCACTTCGGCCAGACGGCCGGCGGCGGGCTGGCGCTGTATTTCATGAAGCACGCGCCCGCGCCGTGGATGGGCGGCGGGCTGCTGGCGGTCGTGCTGTTCGCCTGCGCGGTGCCACTGCTGCTGGTCGAGGAGCCGCCGCGCGCCCTGCACGGCGCCTCGGTGCGCGCGCGTGCGGCCGACGCCTGGCGCGAGCTCGGCACCGTCGTCCGCTCGCGTGCCGGTCGCATCGCGCTCATTCTCGCCATCCTGCCGATTGGCACCGGAGCCGCGCACGACCTGTTCGGGTCGCTCGGTCCCGAGTGGCATGCGCCGGCCGACACCGTGTCGCTGGTGCTCGGCCTCGGCGGCGGCATCGCGATCATCCTGGGCTGCTTCGCCGGCGGGTGGCTGGCCGATCGCATCCACAAGCCGACGGCGTACGCCGTGTCGGGCGGGCTGGGCCTCGCCACCTGCGTGCTGATGGCCTGGTCGCCGCGCACGGAGATGGGCTACGCGCTGACCACGCTCTTCTACTCGTTCACGCTCGGCATGTGCGCGGCGTCGTTCATGGCGCTGGCGCTCAGCATCATCGGACACTCGGCTGCCGCCACGAAACTGAACCTGTTCATCGCGATGAACACGCTGTTCAGCCTGGCCATGCTGCAGGGCGTCGGCTGGGTGCACGACGGGTGGGGCACCAACGCCATGCTGTACACCGAGGCGCTGGCCGGCGTGGCGGCGCTCATCGTCTTTGCCGCCCTGGCCGGCCGGATCCCGGGAACCGCGCTCGCCGGAGAGGAGTAACGCATCGTGGACAGCCGGACCCGCACCGTTCTGATGGCCGTTCTGGCCGCCGTTCTCATTGCCGTCGTCGCGTCACGCTACCGCCACACGGCGCCTCCGCCGGAACCGGTGTCGCACAAGGATCCGGCACCGGCACCCATCACGGTGCCGCCCGGTTCGGCGGCCGTGGAGCAGACGAGCCAGGGAAACGGCCAGGCCCCGCAGCTCGTGGCGAGCTTCGACGGGCTCGGGGTCGGCTTCAGTGGACCGCAGGGGACGGCGAAGCTGCGTAATCCGTCCGACAATTCACTGGCCGTCGGTCCCGACCATATCGTGCAGATCGTGAACACGCGGATGGCGATCTACACGAAGAAGGGAACGCAGTACGACACGACCGGCCGGGTGCTGTACGGCCCCGTCGAGACGAACAACGTGTTCCGGGGGTTCGGGGGCGACTGCGAGACCCACAACAACGGCGACGCCGTGGTGCGGTACGACCAGATCGCCGGCCGCTGGCTGATCGTGATGCCGATCTTCCAGCAAGCTGCCGCCGATTGCCCCACTGAGCGACGAGCCGCCCGAGCCGAAGGCCGGCGAGCCAGCCGCTGTCAGCCGGCCCGGCGTGGCCGATCAGCCCGGGCCCGCCGTTCCGCTGTACCAGCCGCCGGCGCCGCCGCCTGGCGCCGGAGCCGACGTCCGTCGCCCTCGCGACACCTCGAAGAGCGGCGATCCCGGCCATTACGCGATGTGCTACGCGATCAGCACGGGCTCCGATCCGTTCGGTCCGTACTACCGCTACGAGTTCCTCCGGCCGCTCTTTCCCGACTATCCGCGTCCCGCCGTCTGGCCCGACGGCTACTACGTGCCGACGAGCACCGGGGACACGGTCATCCAGAAGCAGGCGTGCGTCGTCGAGCGGGCGAAGATGCTGAAGGGAGAGCCGGCGCGGGAGCAGTGCGTCGTCGTCGATGGCGTGAACTTCCTGAACAACGCCGACCTCGAGGGGCAGGCCCTGCCGCCGCCCGGTGCGCCGAACATCGTGATGGCGGCCGGCGGCGCGCAGTTGAAGCACGTCATGGAAGACAACGTGATCGACGCCTGGACGTTCCACGTCGACTGGAACGATCCGCTGAAGACGACGCTGAAGGGGCCGGAGAAGATTCCGGTGGCGCCCTATCACTACCTGTGCGACGGCCAGCTCACGAGCTGCGTGCCGCAGCCGGGGACCGATCGGCGGCTCGATGCCCAGGGTGACAAGCTGATGGCGCGGGTGGTCTACCGCCGCCTGGGCAGCCGGGCGGTGATCGTGGCTGTCCATTCCGTGAACACGGCCGAAGGCGCGGGGGGCGTGCGGTGGTACGAGTTCGACGTCAATCCGGAGGGGGCCGACGGCGCCGGCGATCCGGTGACGCTCGACCAGCAGGGGACCTACGCGCCGGATCGGTTCTTCCGGTGGATGGGCAGCCCTGCCATCGATGCGAAGGGGAACATCGGCATCGGCTACTCGTTCGGCGGCACGCCCGACTTCGCGGGGCAGCGCTTCGCGGGCCGGCTCGCCGGCGATCCGAAAGGGACGCTGACGCTGCACGAAGCCGTGCTGGCCACCGGGGAGGCGGCGCAGACGAACACGCTGCGCTGGGAGGACTACTCGCAGACGGCTGTCGATCCGTCCGACGACTGCACGATCTGGTACGTCGGGGATTACTACAAGAAGGGGGCGGCGAGCTATTCGACGCGCATCGGGGGGTTCCGGATGCCGGGATGCACGGCGGGGAAAGATCGGCGTGAGTCGGCGCGCTCAGTGCGGCAGTTTCAGTCGATGTGTCCGGATGCCGGCGCGTCGCATGAGCTCGCGGACGAGGCCGATCCGCCAGAAGACGTACCAGACAACCAGGACGACGCCGGTGAGGCCGCCGAGCGTCTGCATTGCCATCGCCTTGATCCTCCCGCCTGGCGCGGCCCCCGTCAACGTCTTTCCGTCCGGCTTAGCGTCGTGCGCGCGAAAGCCGCGTGCTAGAAGACCGGCCGGATGCCCGGTCCGAGCACGGCGATGAACAGGACGGTCGCCAGCGCACCGGCGGCGAACCAGCCGCGATGGCACGGAACGCCCAGGGCCTCGACCTCGCCGGCGCCGAAGCGGCGTCGCACGACGTGTCCGACCCACAGGAGTCCGAGGCCGGCAAATGGCGCGGCCGGCGGCAGCTGGATCACGGCACGCAGCCCGGCCGGATCGAAGGCGGCGGCTGCGAGCGAGACGATTGCCGCAGCCAGGTAGATCGCCCGGAGCTGACTACCGGGCGAAGCGGCGCGCGCTTCGGACGGCACGGGCGGCCTGGCAGCGACAATCAGGCGCAGCGAAACCGCGAGCCCCGCGGCGCCGGCGGCCGCGAGCAGCCCGCGTTGTGCGGCGTCGGCTCCCGCCGGCCCGAACAGGTACGTCCAGTCACCGGTGCCGGTCACGCCCGAGAACAGCAGGTAGCCCACACCGAAGAACAGGCTGTAGGCGCCGAGCAGCCAGCAGAACAGCCGGAGGTGACGTGCCGCGGAACGCCTGAGCGACCAGGCGAGCCCGAGTGCCGCCGCGCCGCAGAGGATGTTCGCGAGTCGGTCCGGCGACGGCGATCCACGGCCGCTGGATGCTGCAGTCGAGGAAGAGCGAGGTCAGCCGCACCGGGTGTCCGCCCAGCGCGACGCACATCCCGCCGTGCCCGACGGCCTCGTGCACGACGGCGGCCGTCACGTACGCGAGGACGCCGATGGCGATGGTGGTCGGTGCTCCGCGTCCGCGTCTGCTGATCAAGGTGTGCGCTCCATTCGCGGCCGGCCCGGCCCGCTGTTCAGTGCTTCAGCAGCCGATCGCCCGAGAGGTACACCAGTGCGTGGTGGATCAGTGAATCGATCCCCAGCGCCCAGCCGAGCGCGTGCTGACCCGCGACGTACCAGGCGAGCGCGGCGAGACCCGAGATGACGAGCTCCTGGGCGAGGCGGAGTGGTTCGCCCATTGCGCCGGCCTGGTGGAAGTCGACCAGCCCCCAGAAGCCGAAGCCGAGCGCCGGCGCTCCCGCCCCGAGCAGCACCTTCATGCCTGCGCTCGTGCCCGTCCGCACACCCCAGTCGCCGAGGGCGAGGATGATCCCGAGCTCCATGGCGACGCGCAGCACGAGGTTGAATCTTCTGCAGCCTGGTCATCATGTCGGCCGGTACGGGCGCCGGCGCGCCGGACGCCGGCGGCTCAGGTCCCGGTGTGCAGGGGAATCGTCATCCGCAGCGTCGCGCCGCGCCCGGTTGGCGGCGCGAGCTCGAGCTCGCCGCCGTGGAGCCGCAGGATGCGCCGGCTGATGGCCAGCCCGAGCCCCGTGCCGCCCTTCCGTCCGGTGACGAACGGCTCGAAGATGCGGTCGGCCAGCTCGGGCGGCACGCCGGGGCCGGTGTCGGTAATCGTGACCTCGCAGGCGCTCTCGTGACCGACCATGCGGACCTCGATCGACCCCGGCTCCACCATGGCTTCAGCGGCGTTCAGCAGGAGGTTCCGGAACACGTTCTTCAGCAGCTCCCGATCGGCCCGCACGATGGGGGCCGGTTCGTCGGCCGACAGCCGCACGACATGGGGTCGCAGGCTCTCGTCGTGCTCGAGCAGCAGCAGCGCGTCCTGGACGATGTCGGCGATCGGCACCGGCACCGTGTCGACGCGCATCGGCCGGGCGAAGATCAGGAGGTCCTGCAGCAGGCAGTCCAGCGAGCCGATCGCCTGCAGCATCTGATTGAAGAGGGCGATCTCCGGGTCGCCCTCCTGGCGGCGGCTCTTGAGCACCTGCAGCGCCCCGGCCAGCCCGGCGAGCGGGTTCTTCACCTCGTGCGCCACGACGGCCGCCATCCGTCCGAGCGTGGCGATGCTCTCCTGCTCGCGCAGCCGGGCCTCGGCTTCCTTGCGGGCCTCGATGTCGACCGAATGGACGCAGATGCCTTCGGCGACCGGCTCGACCCTGATCTCGAACCATCGCGACGAGTGGTCCGGAAAGAAGAACTGGTTCTCGAGCGACAGGGCCTCCCGGTCGCGCATGCTGCGCTCGAGCGCCCGGAAGCTCTCCGTCTCTTCGATGCCCGGATAGACGTCCATGATGCGTCGCCCGATGAGCTCGTCGGACGACCGCCGGCCGTGCTGCGCCGCGGCCGGATTCACGTAGAGGTAGACCCAGTCCCGACCGATGATCTGGAAGCCTTCAATCAGGCTGTCGAGGGTCTCGCGGTGACGCTGCCAGCTGTCGGCCATTCTGGATATCAGGACGATGCGCGAACGATACAGAAGACTGCGTTCCGGGCCGCGGGGGCCCGGACGTCGTTGTTCGGATGCCGAATACTAGCACGGGTGCCTGCGCGATATTCGCGCGCGGCGCCGCAGCCGCCCGCGGCGGATCAGGACTCCTCTTCGGCGGGCTCCTGGTTGATCACCACGTGCTTGAGCATGAGGCGGTCGTAGCCGCCTGGCCGGAAGCGCGTGATCAGATCCAGTACTCTGGCGTCCGTGCCGATCACGACGCGCGGCGCGTTCCGCACGATGCCCTGGATGATCCGGCCGGCCGCCTCGTCGGCCGTGGTCCGCGCCCGCCCTTCCCAGAGCCGGATCACGGACTCGGGATCGGCGCTGCGCTCGCCGCCGGTGGCGGGGCGCGTATTGCGGGCGATGTTCGTCCGGATGCCGCCGGGAAAGACGACGGTGAGCGCCACCGACGTGCCGATCAGCTCCTGCCGGAGGGCTTCCGAGAATCCGCGCACCGCGAACTTGCTGGCGGAGTAGGCTGCCCCCTTGGCGATGGCCGCCAGGCCGTAGATGCTCGACATGTTCACCAGGTTGGCGCGCGGCTGCGTCAGCAGATGCGGCAGGAACGCCTTCGTTCCGTGAATGACGCCCCAGAGGTTGACGCCCAGCACCCACTCCAGGTCGTCGTAGTCGAGCTGCTGCACCGTCACGTTGCCGAGGGCCACGCCGGCGTTGTTCACGACGATCTGCACGCCGCCGTGCTCGCGGACGACCTCGTCGGCGAACGCGTGCACCGCGGTGCGGCTGCTGACGTCGACCAGATGACGGGTCGCGTGGCCGCCGGCCTCGCGAATGGCCTCGGCCGTCTCCTCGAGTCCGGACGCATTGACGTCCGCGATGGCGAGACGGGCGCCGCCGGCTGCCAGTTGAACGGCCAGGGCCCGGCCGATGCCCGAGGCGGCACCCGTGATGGCCGCCACCTTGCCTTCGATTGACGTCATGCGTGAGATCTCCGTCGGCTTGTCGGTCGTCGCCCGTGCCGGAAGCGACGTGTGCTCCCCGGGCGGATGGTTCCCGATGGTATCACCCGTCGCCGGTCGAGCCGGAGAGGGCCTGTGCACGATCGGGCCGGCGCGCGCTGAGTTACTCCGGCACGGCGTCCCGGTACCGCTCCGGCGCATACCGCGAGGCGAGCAGGCCAGTAGCGGCGGCCGGGTCGATGTCGTGCACGAGGACGCCGGCCTGCCCGTACGGCAGCCGGGCCACGCACGCACCGGCCGGGTCGACGATGCTGGTTGCGGACTCCTGATAGCGGAACGCGTAGTTCACGCTGGCCAGGTAGATCGTGTTCTCGAGGCTGCGGCACATCACCGCCTTCTCGTAGTACGGATTGCCGGCCGCCCCCCATTCGGTCAGCGTGACGCCCTTGCGATCGCTTCCCGTGCAGTGCGGATGAAAGACGACGCGGGCGCCCCTCACCGCCGCCCATCTCACCGTCTCGGGATAGCGAAAGCCTTCGTGGCAGATCGCCACGCCGAACTTCACGCCGTTCACCTCGAAGATCCGACGCGTATCGCCCGGCACGTAGAGGGGCCCTTCGGTCGGGTCGAGCTGGTTCTTCGTCTGCCAGCCCAGCAGCGTTCCCGTTGCATCGAAGACGGCCGCGGCGATCTGCAGCCCCTCGTCGGTGTGCCGCTCCAGGCCGAGGACGACCGCCACCCGGTACGTGCGCGCCCACCGCGCCACGGTCTCGATCGCCCGTTCCTGCTGCCCACGATCGAACGGCGGGACGTCGAAGTCGAGTCCGCGGAGGCCCGGGAGATAGGCTTCAGGAAAGCAGACGATCTCGGCGCCCCGGGCTGCGGCGTCCGAAAGGGAGTGCTCGATCCGGTCGAGGGCCTCCTCGACCGAGGTGGCGACGGGTGGCGTGGCGAGGCCGATGATCATGAGTCGCGTTCCGTTCCGGCCCGCCTACGCCTGATACACCGTCGCGCCGCCCACCACCGTGCGCACGATCTGAATGTCCTTGATCCGGTCCTCGCCGACCGTGTGCGGATCGTCCGCCAGCACGACGAAGTCCGCCAGCTTGCCCGGCGTGATGGATCCCTTGATCCCCTCCTCGCCGGAGGCGTGGGCGCCGTTGATCGTGTTGATGCGCAGCGCCTCGTCCACGCTGACCCGCTGATTGGCGCCCCAGGTCTCGCCGTTCCAGCCGGTGCGCGTCACCATGCCCTGGATCCCCATCAGCGGCGCGAACGGTCCCGGACCGAAGTCCGAGCCGGCCGCCGCCGGAATGCCGGCGTCGAGGAAGGTGCGGAAGGCCATGCAGCGCTTCATGAGCGCTTCACCGTAGAAATGGAACTTGTCCGAGTTGTAGTAGGCGTAGGTCGTGAACGGCGCGGGAATCGCACCGAGCGCCCTGATCCGCTGCACCAGGTCGTCGTTGACGAGCGTGCAGTGGGTGATCTTCGGACGCGCGTCGGCACGGGGAACCAGGCGCTGCGCCCGCTCGCAGGCGGTGAGGTACATGTCGATGGCGACGTCGCCGTTCGCGTGGCAGTTGATCTGGAGGCCGGCGCGGTGCACCCGCTCGACCCAGGCATCGAGATCGCCTTGCGACTGCGTCACGTTGCCCCGGTACGGAGGCGTGACGCCCGGATACGGCACGCTGAGGGCCATCGTCCGCTCGGAGAACGATCCGTCGACCGTGTGCTCGGACGTGGCGCCGAACCGGATCCACTCGTCACCGAAGCCCGTCGTGATGCCGCTGGCAATCAGCGCGTCGAGTACCGTGCCGCTCGCCTCGTAGCTCACGCGGTGCAGGAGCTCGCCTGCCTCGCGCACCTGCTGGAGGGCGCGCAGATCACCGCTTTCGTGATGGACGGTCGTGAGGCCGTACCGGACGAACTGCTTCGAGATGTACGCCAGCCCGTCGCGGTCGCGCTGCAGCGTCTGGGCGTCGGTGAACGTCGGCCGCGTCCCGACGCCCGCGAACACGCTGCGCGCGCGGTCGGTCACCCGGCCGTTGAGCGCGCCGTCGGCATCGCGATCGAACGTGCCGCCCGGCGGGTTCGGCGTGTTCCGGTCGACGTGCGCCAGCTCGAACGCCCTGCTGTTGTAGTACGACGTGTGGCCGCCGCGATGTCGGACCGACACCGGGTGGTCGCGCGACACCCGATCGAGATCGTGCACGGTCAGTGCGCGGCCGTCCTTCACCTTGGTGTCGTCGAAGAAGAAGCCTTCGACCCACGCGCCCGCCGGCGTCTTCGCCGCGCGCGCGCGCAATTTGTCGACGATGCTGTCGATGGTGACGAATTCGACCTCGAACGGGTTGCCGACCAGCACCTCGTAGAGCAGCGTCGTGCCGGGCGCGTGATTGTGGCAGTCGGCGAAGCCGGGGACCACGGTCATCCCTCGGGCGTCGAGCGTCTGCGTGCCCTTGCCGGCCAGCCCCCTGATCTCGTCCGTGCGGCCGACGGCGATGAGGCGTCCGGCCTTCACGGCGAACGCCTGGGCCTGCGGCATGCCGGCGTCCATCGTGTAGACGCGGGCGTTGACGACGACGAGGTCGGCGTCGCGAGCGCCGGTCGCGGCGGTGGCGGCCACCGGTCCGGCCGCCGGCCACGGGGCCGCGACGAGGCCGGCGAAGCCCGCGCCCCCCAGGGCCATGAAGTCTCTGCGGCTGTGGCGATGATCGGTCATGGAACCTCCCGCGCCCGCTCCCGTCGAGCGTTGCGTCAGCCGGTGATCTTCGCGCCGTGCGCCTTCAGGATCTCCCGGAGCATGCTGCGGTGACAGTGGGCCTCGTTCTCGCAGTAGCAGCCGACGGAGAAGTCGGTGTGGTGGGAGAGGGCCGCGAGCGTGTCGAGGACCCGGGCGGCCTCGGGTCGTGCCATCTCCGCCCTGTAGCGGGTCGCGAAGCGGCGCCAGGCCGCCGGCGTGTCGGCCTTCTGCGCCGCGGCGACGAGCGGTGCGCTCGGCGCCAGGTTCGGCAGCCAGACGTCGTACCAGTTCTCCGACGCGTAGCGGCGTCTTCGGGACGCCGCGCGGCGGCCGGCGGACCGTGCCGAGTCCTGACGCCCTCGCCCGGAACCCGAGCGTGCCGAGACGAACGATGCGAATGGACATGGGGTGTCCTCAGTCACGTGCGACGTGCGGCTCAGGGCAATACCCGTTGCGCATTGCGCATTGCCCGTTGCCACACCGGACAACCCGGACCCGAGTGCCCGGCGTTCGAGCGTCCCGGCCCGAGCCCCCGGAGCCCGGAGCCCGGAGCCTTCGAGTAACTACCTTCCCCCCGCCACCTGCCTGATTGCGTCGAACAGAATGTGTGCGCCGGGCGCGAGCTGGGCGGCCGGCATCCGCTCGTTGTCCCCGTGCATCGTGTTGACGAGCGTGGTCGGCGCGATGATCGGGTAGAGCCCGTAGCTCTTCGTGCCGTGCTCGCGGAAGGTGTTCGAGTCGGTGCCGTACGGCACCAGGATCGGCGTGACGAGCGCGCCGGGGTGAACCGTCGTGATCGCACTGGCGAGCGCCTTGTACATCGGCGAATCGGCCGGGCTGAGGATCGAGCCGTCGCCCTGGTACATCACTTCGACCTTCAGCTTCGGATCGCCCAGCCGCTGCTTGACGAGCTCCACCCAGGCCTTTGGATCGACGCCGGGCAGCAGGCGGCAGTCGAGCGTCGCCGTGGCATCACCCGGAATCACGTTCACCTTCGGCGGATCGCCGACGCCGCTCTTCATCGTGGTGAGCGAGATCGTCGAGTGGCGGATGGCGTTCATGAACTTGTTGTCCGAGAACGTTCCCAGCGTCGACTCCATGGTCTTCAGTACCTGGACGTCGCCGGTCGGCAGCGGTTGGGAGACGAGGTGTGCGAGCGCCTTGACGAGCTCGTCGTTCGGGTTGGTCTTCGTCGGCTGCGACGCGTGGCCGGCGACGCCGATGGCGGTCACGCGGATCCAGACGACCCGCTTCTCCTCGACCGAGATGCCGAAGACGGTCTTGCCGGGCGTGTAGAGGTCGCGGCTGCCGAAGCCGCCCTCGTCGATGACGTACTCGGGATCGAGGTCCTGGTAGTGGTGCGCGATCATCCAGCGGGCGCCGTCGCCGCCGCCGGTCTCCTCGTCGGGCTCCGAGAGGAAGAGGACGTCGCGGTCGAGGTGCACGCCGGCCCGCTTCAGCGCGATCATCGCGTAGAGCTCGACGACGCCGAGCCCCTTCATGTCCATCGCGCCGCGACCCCAGATCTCGCCGTCGATCAGCTTGCCGCTGAACGGCGGATTCTTCCAGTTCGCCGCGTCGGCCGGCACGACGTCCATGTGGTTGAGGAGCAGGATCGGCTTGCCGCCGGTGCCCGAGCCCTTCAGGCGGGCCAGGATGATCGACTTGCCGGGCGCCGACTCGTAGCGGGTGACCGGAATCCCCTCGCGCTTGAAGATGGCCTCGAGGAAGTCGGCCGCCTTCACGGTATGGCTCGGCGGGTTGGTCGTGTCGATCCGGACGTACTGCTGCAGCGTGGCAGTGGCTTCCTGGCCGATCTTCGCCCAGTCGACCTGCTGGGCCCGGGCGGGAAGGGCGACGACGAGCGAGAGGAGCACGAGCGAGGCGAGGCGGAAGAAGAGCTTCAAGGCTGAGACCTCCCTCAACGAGTGTTTACCAGCGATGGTAGGCCGGATGGCCGGGCTTCACCGCGACGAACGTGCCGCGGCAGGTCGCGCAGACCTTGCCGCCGGCTTCCAGCGTGCCTTCGACGACCGCCCGGTCCTCGGTCGATTCGACGACGTGCGCCTTCAGGTGGACAATCTCGCCGCTCGGCGTCGGCCGCCGGAGCTTGATGGCGTAGTCGGCCGTCACCGTGCAGGGTGGCGTGTCGGTGCCCGCCTGCTTCATCAGGAAGTGCGCCGCGGTCCAGTTGCAGTGGCAGTCCATCAGCGTGCCGATGATGCCGCCGTTCAGCATGCCGGGATAGGCCTCGTGGTGCGGCGACGGCTGCCAGTCGCAGACGACCTCGTCGCCCTCGGCGAAGCTGCGGATCCGCAGCCCCTTCGTGTTGGCCGGCCCGCACCCGAAGCAGGCGTTGTTCGGCGCGTAGGTTTCCTGCAGGCTGGCGCCGGTATGAGAGGACATGTGATTGAATGCTCCTTACGGTGTCAGGTGACCAATCGAGAATTCAGAATTGAGAATGTAGAAACACGAAGAACGGTTCGCGCGGATCGCCCTCCATACTTCATTTCTGAATTCTTCAGTTCTCAATTCTCAATTCATCACCCGTGTTCTTCGAAAATCCCCGTCTCCCGGTTCTTCCGCACCTGGTCCCAGTTGAAGCAGCGGCCGTTCATGGCCACGTAGACGCCGGCGGGAAGGGCCTGGACGAACGACAGCGCGCTGCCGAGGTTGAACAGGCCGTCGGAGCTGCCGAATGCGTAGGGGATCATCGCTCCGGTCAGCACGATGGTCTTGCCGAGGCCGGCCGCGGCCAGCACGCCGGCTGTCGTCACCATGGTGTCGGTGCCGTGGGTGACGACGATCCGCTGCTCGGCCGCGTCGCGGCAGCGCGAGACGATGGTCGCGCGGAGCGCGTCGGTCATCTCGAGGCTGTCGATCATGGACACGGTCTCGACGTCGACCTCGAGCCGGCAGCGGCCTCGCTGCAGCATCGACGGCACGTGGGTCTCCTTGAAGAAGAGCGTGCCGTTGAGCTCGTTGTATTCCTTGTCGAACGTGCCGCCCGTCACCAGAATCCGGATCGCCGCCATGCTCGTCCCGCCTGTTCCTGCGCCCGTGGGCGGCACTGTAGCACAGGACGGGATTGGGGATTAGGGGTTGGGGATTCGGTGTGGTGGGGGACGCCGGCGCCTGGGCTCGACATGCCCAATCCCCAATCCCGAACCCCCAGTCCCGGCGGCGAGGTGAGCAGGGGGCCGAGCGGCGAGTTGTGGCATCATCCTTCCCACCATGTTCCGGTCGCGCGCGTCGGTCCGGGGATCCCTGGCGAGTCTTGCCGTGCTGGCGCTCGTGGCGCTCGGGGTCTGGCTCGCCGCGCCTTCGCCGAGCGCAGGGCTGGAGCGTTCGGCGGGGCAGGCCCCGTCGACGAGCTCAGGGCAGGCCGCTTCGGCAAGCTCAGGGCAGGCGGCGATGCCGGTGCTGAAGTGGGGCGGCGACCCGGAGGGCGGCGCGCCGTACGTCGAAGCCGATCCGGACCATCCCTCGATCATGCGCGGCTTCGATGTCGAAGTCGCGGCCGCCATCGCGAAGGGCCTCGGCCGGACGCCGCAGTTCGTGCCGGTCTCCTGGGATTCCATCGACCAGTCGGTGCGCCGCGGGGACTTCGACATCGGCATGAGCGGCGTCGAGGACACGCCCGCCCGCCGTGCCCGCATGCTCGAGACGGTGCCGTACTACGAGTTCACCGAAGTGCTCACGGTGCGCGCCGCCGACCGCGACCGCTTCCGCACGCTCGCCGATCTGCGCGGCCGCCGCGTCGGCACGCTCGGCGCGACGATGGCGTATGCGCTGTTGATGAAGAGGGCGTCGGTCGACGGCATCACGCCGGTGTCGTACGACGATGACGTGCATCCCTATCAGGATCTGCAGTCGGGCCGGCTCGATGCCGTGGTGCTCGACAACATCATCGCCGCCCGGTCGATGCGCCAGGTTCCGGGCCTCTACACGCAGCCCGAGCCGCTGGAAATCGGCCACTACGTCGGCGTGCTCGCGCCCGGCCACGAGGCGCTGCGCGACCGGATCGACCAGGTGCTGCTCGCGCGGATGCGCGACGGGACGCTGGAGCAGATCTTCAGGCGCTGGAGCGTCTGGAACGATCGGCAGGCGCGCTTCGAGGCCCGGCTGATCGACGAACGCGCCTCGGCGGCCGTCCCGTCCGCTCCATCGGCCAAGGCCGGGCCCGGGCTGCTGGCCTCGGTCGGCGTGTTCCTGCCGGCGCTGTTCCAGGCGGCCGGCATCACCGTCGTGATTTCCTGCGGATCGATGGCGCTCGCCGTCCTCGTGGGAATGCTCATCGCAGGCGGCCGGATCTACGGCGGCCGCCTCGTCCGCGGCGTGCTGCTCGGCTACGTCGAGCTGATGCGCGGCACGCCGGTGCTGCTGCAGCTGTTCGTCATCTATTACGGCTTCGCGTCGTTCATCCGGCTGCCGGCGTTCTGGGCCTCGCTGCTCGGGCTCGGGCTGAACTACGCGGCGTACGAGAGCGAGATCTACCGCGGCGCGCTGGAGGCGGTGCCGAAGGGACAGCTCGAGGCGGCGCGCACGCTCGGCCTCACCGAATTCAAGATCCTGCGGCTCGTCCGCGGGCCGCAGGCGTTCCGGCTGGCGCTGCCGCCCATGACGAACGACTTCGTCGCGCTGCTGAAGGATTCGTCGCTCGTCTCGGTGCTGACGGTCGTCGAGTTGACCAAGCAGGCGCAGATCTTCGCGGCCAACAGCGGCAGCTGGCTGCTGCCGGGCCTGCTGTGCGGTGCGTTCTACCTCGTGCTGTCGCTGCCGCTGGCCCACCTGGCGCGCCGGCTCGAGCTGCGCTGGAAGGCGCCGACGCCATGAGCGGGCCGGTCCTGGACGTCCGCGGACTGCGGCTCGCCTTCGGCGCGCGCGAGGTGGTGCGCGGCGTCGACATCACCGTCGCGCGCGGCGAGTTCGTGGCGCTGATGGGGCTGTCGGGCGTCGGCAAGACCTCGGTGCTGCGCGCGATCGTCGCGCTCGAGCCGTTCACGCACGGCTCGATCGCCGTGGATGGCGTGGTGCTCCGGCCGGGGCCGGTCCCGCCCGAGTCGCGGTTGCGGCAGCTGAGGCGGAAGGTGGGGATGGTGTTCCAGGCGCATCACCTGTTCGAGCACCTGCCGGCGCTCGACAACGTGACGCTGGCGCTCGTGCACGCGCTCGGCGTGCCGAAGGAGGAGGCGCGCCGGCGGGCGATGGCGCTGCTCGACATGCTGGCCGTGTCCTCGCGGGCCGGCGCGCTGCCGCGCGAGCTGTCCGGCGGGGAAGCGCAGCGGGTGGCGATTGCGCGCGCCCTCGCGACCGACCCGCCCCTGCTGCTGTTCGACGAGCCGACGGCCTCGCTCGATCCGGCGCGCCGCCGCGAGCTCGGTGCGTCGCTGATGGCGCTCGGTCGCAGCGGCCGGACGCTGCTCGTGACGACGCACGACGTGGAGTTCGCGCGCCAGCACGCGCAGCGCGTGATCGTGATGGCCGAAGGGGAGATCGTCGAGCAGGGCGAGCCGGGCGAGGTGCTGGGGAACCCACGGCACCCCGCGTCGCGGCGACTGCTCGACGCGGAAGGGTAGGGCGGGCATTCTTCAGTGGGCGTGGGGCCCCACCCCCACGCCGAACTGACGCCGATGCCTCGCCTCGGATTTTCATGTCCTCGGCTCGGCATGGCCTTCGGCGACGTCCCTGCCGAGCCCCGGGCCGGCTTCTTCAGCGCGCAGTCGACAGATACAGCGCATTGAACAGCATCGGGAACGTCGCGTGGGTCTGCGCGCGGTGCTGCGGGCGCAGGCCGAACAGCACGAGGCGGCCCGGGTTCATGTCGACGGTGACCACCGCCGCGTGGCCGGCCATGTACTTCTCGCCCTTCAGCCAGCCCGACGCCACGATGCCGGTGTTCGGATAGCGCGCGACAATCTCGGTCTTCACCGGCGAGAAGCCCTTGCGCACCTCGAAGAACGGGCTGTTGATGTAGAAGCCCCAGGTATCGGGGGCCACGCCGTAGCCGATCGGGTTGGTGGTGTCGACCTGCACGTGGAGGATCGTGCCGGGCGCGAAGTGCTGGTCGCGGCTCAGCTCGTCCTTCACGTTCCGCACGGGGATCGGGAACTCCTTGATCGCGAAGTCGCTCGCTTCACCCAGTGTCACCAGCGTGCCGCCGTGCGCCACGAAGTCGCGCAGGGCGTCGACCCCCTTCTCGCCGATGCCGCCCCGGTACTCGGGCCGGATGGTCGAGTAGTCCCAGCCGTCGATGATCTGCTCGGGCGACTGGTCGGCCAGGATGATCACGTCGAACCGGTCGCGCAGCTTCCCGGCCTGGATGTCGGCGTTGTGCAGCGGCGTCGACGTGAAGTCGTAGTGCTCGAGCACCCAGCGCGTCCAGCCCTCGTCCATGTTGCCGCCGGTCCAGGGCTGGTACATCCCGATCCGCGGCGCATGGATGGCCATCGCCCCCGCCGGCGTCGTCTTTGGCGCGGCGCCGGCCTGCACCCGAAGGTCGAACGCCTTCGCCGCCGCGTCGATCTGCTGCCGCGATGCGCCCGTGACGGCGACCGAGGCCTGCGACGTGTCGCCCTCGCGCGTGGTGAGCAGCGAGACGTGCGCGCCATCCTTCAGCAGGCGGTTGATCGCCGTGGCCGTGTCGGCGCCGTCGTAGGGGAAGACGTACCGGTTGCCGCTGCCCGTCACCTGGCCGGCGAGCGCCGGCACGCCCTCGAGCTTCGTCATCTTCGCGCCGGCCGGCAGCGGCGTCTTCACGAAGTCCGTCTGGACGCCGAGCAGCATGCCGAGCGACCAGGCCGTGACGTCGTACGGCGGAATCGGCGGCGAGTCGGGCGTCAGCCGCACTTCCGGATACGTCTGCGGCTCCAGCATGTCCTTCGCGTAGCGCGCGAAGACCTGTGTCATCGGAATGACGAACGTGCCGGCCGCGTACGTGCGGCCGCCGGCGTCGATCGGCGCGTCGGCCCGGTAGACGTCGACGCCCGCCATCTGCATCTTGTCGACGAGGTGGACCGCCTCGCGCGGGTCGTGCTGGCCGTCGACCGGGATCATGATGGCCGACGGAAAGCCCTTCACGCCGTCGACGGTCCCCGCGTTCACCGCGTAGATCTGCCGGAGGATCGTCTCCCGCTGTTCCGCCACGCCGTTCGAGCAGCGACATCGTCGCCGTCAGCTCGTAGTCGACGATGTCGCGGAGCGTCCAGTGGCCGCCCATCCAGGGGTTGGGATAGGTCGTGCGCGGCGTGATGTCGCGCGGGGCGGGCAGCGGCTCGTCGGGGTGTTCCATCCGCTGCCGCCGCTGCTCGGCGAAGCTCATCTCCTGCGCCCCCCGCTGTCCGGCGTGGGCCATCTTCTGGTCGGTCGGCGCCGCGATGTCGACGCTCGCCACCTCGGTGAGCAGGCCGACCTCGTTGTGCCACCAGCCGGCCCAGGCCATCGCCCCTTCCCAGAAGTTCGTGTAGGTCGAGTTGTAGATGATGCCCGTGCGCCCTTCCGCCTCGAGCCCCGCCGACTGCAGCTGGCCGAGAATGCCGTTCCAGGTGTAGATCAGCGGGTTCACGTTCGGGTTGATCGGGTCGGTCGCCGGCATCGTGAAGATGCGCGCGCCGTTGTTCCCCATCTGGTGCTCGTCGAGCCAGACCGACGGGAACCAGTCGTGCCACAGGAGGCGGGCCGTCATCTGGCTCTCCTTCTGCGTGAACATGTACACGTCGCGGTTGTTGTCGTGGCCGACGTACGGATGGTAGAGGAACGGGATAGGGCTGCGCGCGTACAGGCGTGCCGATGTTCCGGTTGAACCAGTCGGTCACCATGATCTCGCCGTCGGGGTTCAGGCTCGGCACGAGGACGAAGATGACGTTGTCGAGGATCTTCTTCACCTCGGGCGAGTTGTCCGTCGCGAGCCGGTGCACCAGCTCGAGCGACATCTGCGTCGCGCCAATCTCCGTCGCGTGGATGCTGCAGGTGATGACCAGCACCACCTTGCCGGTCTTGAAGATCTCGTCACGCTCGGCCGGCGTCGGCGGCCCGCCCTGGAAGTAGAGGCGCCGCTCCATCTCCTTGAAGTGATCGAGGTTCTTCAGGGTGTCCGCCGAGCTGATTTCGAGTGCCACGAACGGGTTGCCGTTGGTCGAGGGACCCAGGTCGCGGAAGTTCACCCGGTCGGACGCGCCGGCGACCAGCTTGTAGGTCCTCGACCATCTTGTCCCAGCGGGCCAGCTTGTTGTCCGACCCGATCCGGAAGCCGAAGAACTGCTCCGGCGTCTGCAGCGTGCCGCCGGCGGCCTGAGCCGCTTCGGGGGCGCGGGCGGCCGGCGAGGCGGCCTGCAGGGGAGACGAAAAGGTGATGAGCCCGCCGGCCAGGAGGCAGGCGGCGACAAGCAGGGCGCGGGGCGTTCGGCGAGCAGGCATCGGATTGTGTCCCCTTCCAAGCTGATGTGTAGCGTCTTCCGGACTATAGCGGAGATGGGCGGGCTTTGAGAAGGTTGAGCTGGCCGGCGGGTCCGGCAGGCGGGGAGAGGCCGGGAACAGTCCCCGGAACAGGCTTCGGGACCTCGTTCGGGAGGCTGGGAGCACCCGCCAGACGACGGCCGGACGGTGGAACGGATCTCGCATTGATCGTCTGTCCGCGACGACCTCGTATATCCTGACTAGAGCGCCGTTGGTTCGGTTTGCGGCGCGGAAGGAGACCGTATGCACGCCCTCACTCTGATCGGCCTGCTCCTGCTGTCGTCGCCGGCCGTGCCCTCGCCGGCCGGCCCGGCCGTGCAGCCGCTCGCCAGCCAGCAGTCGTCGACCGCGTCATCGCAGGCGGAGGTCCGCAAGCTGTTCGAGGCGGGCAAGTACCAGGAGCTCGTGCAGAAGGCACCCGACGCGATCAAGGCGAGCGAAGGGGACAAGGCCAGCATCCAGTACATGGCGGCCCAGAGCTACCAGAAGCTCGGGAAGTGGGACGACGTGAAGAACGTGTACAAGGAGCTGGCGGCGCGCGACATGAAGGACCCGTGGCACTACATCGGGCTGTCGGGTGAAGCGCTCGTCAACCACGACAACACCGCGGCCCTGGATGCCGGCATGAAGGCGGTCGATCTCGGGCCGAACAACCCGTACGCCTACTACCAGCTCGGCATGGCCTTCAGCCTGAAGCCCGACTTCGCGAAGGCGGCCAACGCCTTCCAGAAGGCGGCGCTGCTCGATCCGACGTTCGCCTACGCCCACTATTACGCGGCGATGTCGTACTACAAGCTGAAGCGGATCGACCTGATGGCGACCCACTTCGAGGCCTTCCTGAAGCTCGCGCCCAACGCTCCCGAGCGCCCGCAGGTGGAATCCATCATGCGGACGGTGCGGGGAGGGTAGGCGTTCCGAATTGAGAATTGAAGAATTGAGGAATTCAAGAATTGGGGAGTTGAAGAATCGCTGGAATCCGGCCTGATGCTGCGGCCTTGATCGCGGGTTTCTTCAATTCCCAATTCTTCAATTCGTCATCGTCCCCCTAGAACGCCTGTCCGATCGAGAAGTACCACCGGCCGAACGGCGTGCCGGTGGTGCGGATCAGGGGGATGCCGTAGTCCACCCGCAGCAGGGCGAACGGCGTGTGGACGCGGACGCCGAAGCCGACCGACGTATCCAGGTTCATCAGCGACAGATCGCCGATCGTCGGGAAGACGTTGCCGGCGTCGAAGAAGCCGACCCCTCGAACCCATCCGAAGATCGGGAACCGCAGCTCCTCGTTCAGCACCAGCAGCGCATTGCCGCCGGTCGGATCGCCGAAGAAGTTCTTCGGGCCCAGGGCGTCCTGCGCGTAGCCGCGCACGCTGTTGCCGCCGCCGGCGAAGAACTTCTCGCTCGGAATCAGGTCCTGCCCGAAGCCTCGCGCCACCCCCACCTGCGCGCTCGTCGCGAACACCATCGAGCCGGCCAGCGGACGGAAGTAGCGCTGCTGGGCGAGGTACTTCAGGAAGTCGAGATCCGAGCCGAGCCCCGGGGCCGAGTATTCGAGACTCGATGACGTGAACATCCCCCGCGTCGGGCTCACCAGGTCGTTCCGGGTGTCGTACAACGCCGTCGTCGTGAGACGCGCGATGTTGACGGTGAGGTCGAAGGCGAACGGATTGTTGGGATCTATGTGCTGATCGAAGGTGTGGTTGCGCTCGAAGCTGTAGCCGTACGTGAATCTGAGGGAATGGCCCTGCCGGACGACCTGTTCGGCCGTCAGCTTGGTGCCGGCGGTCACGTACGGCGAGCTCGGCGCCGACGGATTGAAGACCTCCCGCGTCTGCTCGAGATACAGGTTCGACGTCACCGGCAGGCCGAACAGACCCGGCGCCGTGAGGTACGTCCGGCCGGACCAGTAGTCCTTGCTGAACTGACCGGCGACGCCGACCGAGACCGCGCGGCCGAAGAGGTTGCGATAGAGCAGGTCGCCGGCGACGCCCGGGCGGATCGTCCGGCCGGACCCGCTCGTGGCCTCCTGATCCTGCACCTGGAAGCCGTAGCGGAACCGGAGCGGCGCCCATTCCTGCAGCGTCACCTTCGCGCGGACCGGCTGCGTCGGAATCCCCTGCGCGTTGGGCGCCGGCGGCCCGATCTCGGTCGGCACCGGCTGGATGTCGACGCTCTTGAAGACGCCGGTGTCGTACAGCCGCTTGCGCGCCGCGGCGAAGTCGGCCAGGTTCACCGGCTCGCCGGTGCTGAAGCGGAGCGCGTGGCTGACGAGCGCCGGGCTCGTCCGCCGCACGCCGGAGGTGTCGATGCCGGTGAGCACCTGCTGCGGCCCCTCGTCGATCGTGAGCTGGAGGTCGACGCGACCCGTGTCCCGGTGCGGCGTGATCTGCACCGACGCCCGCTCGCTGTTGAAGCCGTTCTGCCGGTAGGTGGCGTCCACGCGCGTGATGGCCTCGCGCACGGCCGCCGGGGTGTAGATCAGGCCCGACGGCAGGTCGAGTGCCGTGCGGATGGCATCGGTCGACTTCGCGTGCGTGCCGTCGATCGTCACCGAACCGATCTGGAACAACGGACCTTCGTCGATCGCCACGGGCAGCTCGGCGAGCGATCCGCTGAAGCGCGGCTGGTCGATCCGCACCTGCGCGCTCAGCAGGCCCTCACTGCCGTAGAGCGACAGGATCGCCGTCCGCAGCGCGTCGTGATCGATCCAGGCCGTCCGCGCCAGATCCTGATCCTCCACGAGCTCCCGCAGCCGGTCCGTGGCGATCTGACGGTTGCCGGTGAAGACGATCCGCCGCTGGTCCGAGCGCGAGCCCGGATCGATCTGCACGTCGATCCGCTTGCTCGTGTCGTTCGAGCTGGGCGCCACCGTGGCGTCGACCTTCGCCCGCAGGTAGCCGCGGCCGACCAGATACGTACGGGCGATCGACTGCAGATCGCCCAGCAGGAACTGATCGAAGACCGAGCGGCTCCAGGCCTGCTCCATCCGCTTCCGCACGCCGGCGGGCAAGGTGTAGCCGTCGACCTGTAAGGTGGTGCGCGGCCCCGGTTCAATCGTGTACGTGAGGGCGACCGCCGGCCGGGCCGGCTCGTCTCCGCTGGCCGGCACGGTGACGTCGGCCCGCTGCGTCTGCACGCTCGCCTCGAAGTAGCCCTGCTGCTGGTAGTACCGCTCCAGGCGGTCGCGATCGTCCTGCCAGCGGAAGAAATCGAACGTGTCACCCGCCTTCAGCTTCAGACGGCCGAGCAGCGTGTTGCGTGGCTCACCCGGCGAGCCGGCGAAGCGGACCTCGGCGACGTGGCGCGGCGCCGACGCCTCGTCGGATGCCGCGGCCGAAAGCGGCGGGCCGAGGAGGCTCAGCTCCTGCATGAAGTCGTACCGCCGCGTCCCGTTGTCGAGAGACGTGACGCGGAGGTTGAGCGTCCGCTTCGGCATCCAGCTGACGATCCAGGAGAGACCGCCGCTCTGGCTCAGGCTCTGCGAGAAGATGACCTGGAGATCCTTCGTGACGTTCTTGCCGAACGTGAGGCGTGACGAAGGATCGGTCTCGGTGGCGATCAGGCCGGGATCGAAGCTGACGTTCGGCAGGCCGCGCTGGACGCGCAGCACGTCGAGGCCGACCGCATGTCCGGCCGTCCCCAGGAACTCGCCCGACAGGTACCCCAGCAGTTGCTGGCTGCCGAAGGCGGCCTGCGCCACGCTCCCCTGCTGCATCGTCTGCCCGGTCAGCAGCAGCGAGACGATGTCCGGCTGATCGAGCGACGGGGTCGACGTGAACTGAGGCGTCAGCGTCTGAAGCGTGCCGTTCAGAATCAGCTTGATGTCGTAGCTGGAGACCTGCGTCTCGGCGGTGACGTTCAGGTCGGGCTCGATGCCCGTCGGGTTGATGAAGTCGACCGAGCTGTCGCCGCTGATGCGGTAGGTGTTGCCGCCCAGGTAGACGTTGCCGCCCTCCTGGACGGTCGCGCGGCCGGTCAGGCCCGGCTGCCCGATCGTGCCGCCGGCCTGCAGGTCGAGGCCGACTTCGAGCTTCGCGTAGTTGTTGTCGACGAGGATGTCGCGGGCGGTCGACACCTTCACGTCCAGCGTCATCGCGTCGAGCATCGACGGCGGACCCGTCGAAGCCACGGTGATGCCCTGCTGCTGCAGGATCGACATCAGGCCGCCGGCAATGGTGAACGGCTCCCGGTAGGCGCCGCGCAGCACGGTGACCGAGCCCGACAGTCCGAGCCGGCCCTCCTCGAGGCCGAGCGTCAGGTTCGAGTCGAGCTCCGTTCGCAGGCCCTTGAGATCCAGCGCGAGCTGCTCACTCGTGATGGAAATCTTCCCGGGCCCGATGCTCAGCCCGTGATAGGCGACGTCGCCGGAGATGTGCAGCGCGCCGCCATTGGCCTGGCCCTCGAGGCCGGCGATGGTGATCTTGTCGGGGGCGAGCCGGATCGTGCCCGACAGCCCCGTGATCACGACCTGCGGGTCCGGATAGCGCAGGGCGCCGGCGCTGACCTGAATCTGTCCGTCGAGGCGCGGTGCCGAGGGTGTGCCGTCGATGTGCGCCTGCAGGCGGGCACGGCCGCCGGTCGTGAGCGACGGTGCGAAGGCGCCGATGATGCGGAGATCGAGATCGCCGTCCAGGGTGAGGTTCAGTGCCGGTGCGCCCGTGAGTGTCGCCCCGCCGGTCACGGTCAGCCGGTTGCCGCCGGTGCGCGTCGTGTCTCCCCAGCTCAGCTCGGCGATGTCGAGCCGTCCATCCTGCAGCACGAGGCGCGTCGGCTGCTGCTGGCTGAACGGGACGCCGCCCAGCGTGAGGTCGGCGTGCTGCAGCGTGAGGCTGCCGCGCGCGCTCGCCAGCGACGGCGCGTCGGCCTGCAGATCGAGCGTGCCCGACATCGCCCCCTGAATCTGCGACAGCGTCGAGGGGCTGACGTACGGCCTCAGCAGCTCGGGCGAGAGGTGATCGAACGTGGCGCTGAGGCGCATCGGCCCCGACGCGGACGCCGGCAGCGTGGCCAGATACCCGGCCGGCAGGTACCCGGCGAGGAAGCGGGCCGGCATGCGGCCGCTGGCCGAGAGGACGGCCTGCTGGAACTCCGCCGCGATCTTCGACAGCGTCAGCAGGCCGTCGCGATACGTGCCCTCGACGGCGATGCCGGTGATTGGTGGCTGGGTGCCGATGTCGACACGACCGTTCTGCAGGCTGATGTCGGCCGTGACGGTCGGACGATCGAACGTGCCCTCCGCGTGGGCCTTCAGGTCGATCCGGCCGTCGATGGTCGTCCGGCCCGGCTTGCCGGTCGCTTCGGTCTCGACGAGCGCGATGATCGGATTGAAGCTGGACAGCGGGCCGGTGAGGCTCGCAGTCCAGCGCGTCGCCGACCGGCTGCCCCAGCGACCCCGAGATCTGAAGCGCGGCGTCGCCGAGGGCCAGGGCGATCGGCTTGGTGTCGATGACCCGGTTCGCGTAGTGGATTTCCGCCGGCGCCGTCAGCCGGATCGGCATCGTGCCGATGGCGCCATCCAGTTGCCGCAGATCGAGCGTCACCGCAAGGGTCGACGGGGTGGAGAGATCGCCGCGCGCGGTGACGCCGACCGCCATCGAGCCGGTCACTGGTGCGGGCGGCGGATGCGGCAGTCGGGCGATCAGCGGACGGATGTCGGTCGGGGCCAGATTCGCGTCCAGCGTGAACGCGCCGAACGGCTCGAGTCGCACGGTGGCCTTGCCCGTCGCCGAGAAGACGGGCATGCGGACGTCGGCCGTCAGCGATCCGCCGGCCGCCTGCATCGTGGCGTGCAGGCCGCCGAGATCGACGCCATCCCATGACAGGTCGTCCGTGTCGAGCCGGCCGGTGGCGGTCGGATTCTTCACGGTACCGCTGCCGTCGAGCGCGAGGTCGATGTGCGCGTGGATCGGGGCCGGCGATGCGCCGCCCGCGGTCGATGGCGGCAACGGCCCAACGGTGAGGTTCCGGCCCGTGGCCTTCACGGTGTACGTGCCGCGGCCGAGGTCGTACCGGGCGTTCAGATCGAGACGGCCGTCCGGCTGGGTCAGGCTCACCGGATCGGCAATCAGCTCGTTGCGCTCGAGTCGAAGCCGCGCCACGAGACGGTCGAACGACTGGCCGGCGGCCGACAGGCCGCTGCCCGAGACCGATGCGTCGACGACCGGTCGTGGCAGGCGGCCGGAGATCGTCGCATCGACCTCCAGCGAGCCGGCCGGGTGCAGATCGGCCGGCCACGCGGTCGACACCGCCGACAGGTCGGCAATCGTGCCGTGCGCCTTGCCGCTGACCTGCTTCGTGGCGAAGTCGATGGCGCCGGACGCCTGCAGCACGCTGCGCTGTAGCGTGGCGGTGAGCGACTCGATGCGGGCGGCGTCGGGCGATCCCGAGGCGGTGGCATCGACGGTGAGTGGTCCGATACCCGCACCGCGCAGGTCCCGCGCGGCCATCGTGGCCTGCACGTGCGGGCTGCCGAGGTGGCCGGCCAGCGTCAGGTCCGCGCGGGCCGATCCCGTCAGGCCCTGTGATGGCTTCGTGGCGGTGACGCCGATCGCCTGCGCGGTCCGCCATGCGCCGGCCACGTCGGCGATCGCGAGCTGCAGGTTGCCGCCGAGGGTGGATGCGCTCAACGTGTCGTGCAGATCGCCGCCGGTCGTGCCCGACAGGCGGATCGCCGGGCCGACCCGTTGATCGAGCGACGCGTGCCACCGCCCCTGGTCTGCGCTCAACTCCAGCGTGCCGGCGAGTCCGGCGGGCGCGCCTCCGGGCGAGCGCGTGTCGTTGTGCAGCGTCAACGACAGGGCCGAGGGCTGCAGCTGCGTCCATCGGGCGTCGAGATGACCATCGAGCGCGCCGGTGACGTGAACCGCCGTCCGCTGCGGAACCAGTGCGGCGAGTGAGGCCGCGTCGAGGTCGTGCCAGGCGAAGTGCGCGCGACCGGGAGACGTCGGGGACGAGCCGTAGGCGATCTGCGCCTGGCCGGTCAGTTCCCCGCCGGCCGCGTGCAGACTCAGCGACGTCAGCTCCGTGGACTTCGTCGAGACAGCCGCGCGGGCGCCCAGGGAGACGTCTGACAGTGAGGCGAGCTGGAGGCCGCGGCCGTTCAGATCGATCCTGGCCTCAGGGGCCGTGACCGGGCCGCTCGCCGTTCCCGTGAAGACGACGCGGCCCGAGACCGGTGTGCCGACGTCTGCCAGCCGCGCCAGTGGCTGCAGGTTCAGTTCGCCCTCCCATTTCAGTGCGAGCGTGGGCGCACTGACGGTCGACGTCACGCGGCCGTCGATCTGGACCAGGCCCTCCGGCATCACGACGCGGACACCGTCGAGCGACAGCGTCGAGCCATCGAAGCCGAGGCGCCCCGTCAGCGTGTCGATCGACGTGTGTCGTCCGCGCCAGACGATGCGCGCGGGCGCTGCGAGCGCGATCGGACCGGCGATGCCCGAACCGGACGGCTGCAGATCGATCGATAAGCCGTTCACCGTGACGTCGAGATCGGCGGAGGTGTCGCGGATCGACGCCTGCAGATTGTGAACGGCCAGACGGCCGATGGGGAGGGACGACAGCGTGCCCGATCCGCCGGACGTCCGCAGCGTGGGCAGGTTGCTGCCCGTGGCGGTCCGGACGATGGCGACGCGGGGATGCTCGAGCGCCAGCGCCTGGACGGCGATCGTGCCGGTGACGACCGACCAGGGAAGATCGACGTCCACCGCATCGGCCGTGAAGAACGGCTCGCCGGCGTGGCCGGGTGCGGCGATGCGCAGATCGTGCAGCGTGAAGTGGAGGCTGGCGAGGTTGTAATCGAGCCGGTCAGCCTGTGCCACCAGGCCGTAGCCGTCGATCTTCTGCAGGGCCCAGTTCAACGCTCGCGCGCGCACGAACGGCAGGTGGACGAACGCCACGAGCAGCGCGAGTGCGATGAGCACACCCGTGGCCCCGACGGCGATCGTCCGCTTTCCGCCGGTACGCAGGCCCATATGGACATCTTATCAGGGGGACGGCGGCGGGGACGCCATGATCGATTCGCACCGTGGAGCGAGGAAGATCGAACCTGGAAGTGCGGGAAGCGACAGACGCCGAAGTGGGACGTCAGCGACCCTGTGCGTGACAGGGCGCAGTTCAGACGTCCAGTTCCTCGGCCTGCTCCGCGCGCTCCATGATGAAGCGGAAGCGGGCCGAGGCGTCCTTGCCCATCAGCTCGTTGATGATCCGGTCGGTGACGATCTGGTCGGCGATGTCGACCCGGAGCAGCCGGCGCGTGCGCGGGTTGAGCGTGGTCTCCCACAGCACCTTGGGCATCATCTCGCCGAGCCCCTTGAATCGGGTGATCTCGGGGCGGCTGCGGCCCTGGCCGTGCTGCTTCAGGATGGCGTCGCGCTGGGCATCGTCGAGCGCCCAGTGCGTCTCCTTGCCGATGTCGATCCGGTAGAGGGGCGGCTGGGCGAGGTACACCTTGCCGCTCGTGATGAGCTGCGGCATGTGCCGGTAGATGAAGGTGAGCAGCAGCGTCGCGATGTGGTTGCCGTCGGAGTCGGCGTCGGCCAGGATGATGACCTTGCCGTAGCGCAGGCGCGCCAGCTCGAAGTTCCGTCCCAGGCCGCAGCCGAGCGCGGTCACCAGGTCGGACAGTTCCTTGTTCTCCATCACCTTGGCGAGCGACGCGCTCTCGGTGTTCAGGACCTTGCCGCGCAGCGGCAGGATCGCCTGGCGCGCGCGGTCGCGTCCCTGCTTCGCCGATCCGCCCGCCGAGTCGCCCTCGACGATGAAGATCTCGCTCGACTCGGTGCCCGAGTTCGTGCAGTCGCTCAGCTTGCCCGGCAGGTTCAGCCGGTTCGACGTCGCCGTCTTCCGCGAGACCTCGGCCTGCGCGGCCCGGCTCGCCTCGCGCGCCCGCGCCGCCAGGATGATGCGGGCGACGATCGATTCGGCGACGCTCGGGTTCTGGTTCAGCCACGACTCCAGCCCGGGCCGCACCAGCGAGTCGACCGCCGACTGCACCTCGGGGTTGTTCAGCCGGTCCTTCGTCTGCCCCTGGAACTGCGGCTCGGCGATGAAGATGCTGAGGACGCCGGTCAACCCCTCGCGGATGTCCTCGGCGCTCAGCGTCACGCCCTTCGGCGACAGGTTGTGCGTGTCGATGAAGTTCCGCACCGCCTTGCCGACGCCGGCGCGCAGCCCGTTCTCGTGGGTGCCGCCCGACCCGGTCGGAATGCCGTTGACGTAGCTGCGCAGGTGCTCGTCGGTCGCCTCGGTCCACTGCAGCGCGAGGTCGAGCCGCAGGCCGTTCTCCTTCGCGAGCGCGAACGGCGCCTCGTGCACCGGCTTCGCCGATCGCTCCGCCACGATCTTGCGGAGGTAGTCGACGATCCCCTCCGAGTGCTCGAAGACCTCCTTCTGCGACGTCGTCCGATCCTCGAAGACGACCTTCAGGCCGCGGTGCAGGTAGCTGGCCACCTCCAGGCGGTCGCGGATCGTGGCGGCGTCGAACTCGATCTTCGGGAAGATCGCCGGATCGGGACGGAAGAAGACCGTCGTGCCGCTGCCGCGCGCCGCGCCGGTCTTCTTCAGCGGACCGACCGGCTGGCCCTGCTTGAACCGCTGCTCCCAGGTCGCACCGTCGCGCTTCACCGTGGCGACCAGTTCCTTCGACAGCGCGTTGACCACGCTCGCGCCCACCCCGTGCAGGCCGCCCGCCGTCTTGTAGCTGCCGTGCTCGAATTTCCCGCCGGCGTGCAGCGTCGTGAAGATCACTTCCAGCGCGCTCTTCTTCGACTGCGGGTGCTTGTCCACCGGAATGCCGCGCCCGTCGTCCGAGATGGTGATGGACGAGCCGTCCTCCTGCAGGACGACGTGGATGTTGGAGGCGTACCCGTTCATCGCCTCGTCGACGGAGTTGTCGAGCACTTCCCAGACGAGGTGATGGAGGCCGGTCGACCCGACCCCGCCGATGTACATGCCCGGCCGGCGGCGAACCGGTTCGAGCCCCTCGAGAACGGTGATGTCCTTGGCGGTGTAGGTGGATGGCACGGGGTCAGGAATTGAAAATTGAGAATTGAGAATTGAGAAACGGTGATGCGGCTCCGGACCCTGTCCGGCTCTTCATTCTAGATTCTTCATTCTTCATTCTCAATTCCTCAGTTGCCCCCCGGATACACCGACAGCAGGAATGCCGCCGCAGCCGCCGTGTAGACCGACGCGTCGAGCGCCGACTTGACGCCGGTGCCGGTCGTCATGCCGACGGCGAGGAAGAGGAGCAGGCAGCCGCTGAGCGCGGCGGCCAGCCGGGTCTGCACGCCGCCGATGAGCGCCGTGCCGAGCACGGCCTGGGCCACGGTCAGGACCCAGCCGACGGTCCGTATCGAGTGGGCCGGCAGGAACGGCAGGATCCGGGCCGTGTCGGCGAGGTAGTGCGAGAAGTCGCCCCAGGCGACGTTCGTCGAGCCGGCGGCGCCCCAGACGCCGAAGCGGTCCGCGACCGCCGACAGGAAACCGGCGCCGATTGCGACGCGCGTGAAGATGAGTGCCGCCCGCCTCGTCCAGCCGAGCAGCCGCCTTCCGAATTGTTCTGTCTGCATGGCGGTGATTAGTGATGTGACGCGGTCGATTCCTTCACGAACCGATTGTACCAGGCAATGTAGCGATCGTAGCGATCCTTCTGGTAGCTCGGCCGGGCGATGCCGTGGTGTTGGCCCGGGTAGATGACGAGCTCGGTCTGCCGTCCGAGCCGCCGCAGCGACTGGTAGAGCTGCTCCGAGTTCAGCAGCGGCACGTTCATGTCGGCCGAGCCGCCCATCACCAGCGTCGGCGTGACGATCTTGTCGACCTGGAAGAACGGCGACAGCCGGATCCAGAGCGCCGTGTTCCGCCACGGCAGGCCGAGCTCGGCCTCCCACTGGTGCTGGTACTGGTCGGTCCCATAGTCGGACAGATAGTTGAACTCGCTGGCACCCGAGATCGCCGCCTTGAAGCGGTCGGTGCGCGCGATGACGTGGTCGGTGAGGATGCCGCCGTAGCTCCAGCCGCCGACGCCGAGCCGGTCGGGATCGGCGACGCCCATCGCAATCACGTGGTCGACCGCCGCCATGACGTCGTCGTAGTCCTTGTTGCCCCAGTCGGCGAAGATGGCGCGGCTGAACGCCTGGCCGTAGCCGCTCGAGCCCCGGGGATTGGCGGCGACCACCGCGTAGCCGTGCGCGGCGAGGATCTGCCACTCGAAGTTGAAGCCGGTGGTGAACTGGCTGACCGGCCCGCCATGGATCCGCAGGATCGTCGGCAGCCGCCGGCCGTCCGGCGCATCCGGCGGCAGGGTGAGGAACCCGTCGATCGCCGTGCCGTCACGGCTCGTCGCCTTGAAGCGCTCCACCTTGCCCAGCTGGATGCCGTCGAGGAAGGCGTCGTTGACGTGCGTGATCCGCCGCGGCGAGGCGCCGGCGTCGCCCGGCAGCAGCGAGACCTCGGCCGGCCGATCGGGCTGGCTGTCCAGGTACACGATCTCGCCGCCGTGGCCGACATCGAGCGACGTGGCGTCGTGCTCGCCGTCGAGCACCCGCACGATCGAACCGCCGGCAGCCGGCACCCGCGCGATGTGCCGGTTCCCGCCCTCCTCGATCTCGAAGTCGATCTGCCGTCCGTCGGCCGTGAACTGCGGCTGCGAGACGTTCCGGTCGAGCCCGGGCGTCAGCACCGTCGGAGTGCCGCCCGCGGTCGGCACGACATCGAGCGTGTTCGTGGCGTACCAGATGTCCTTCGGGGCGCCGCCCGCCAGGTACGCAATCGTCCGGCCGTCGGGGCTGAACGCCGGCGATCGGTCGGCGCCCGGTGACGTCGTCACCCTGCGCGGGGTCGCTCCTTCGCGCGGCTCGACCACGAAGATGTCGGTGTTCTCGTTGCTGTCGGGGTCGGGTGTGCGGTTGCTGACGAACGCGATCAGCTTCCCGTCGGGAGACCAGACCGGGCTGCTGTCGTCGTACGGGCCGCTCGTCACCTGCACGCTCTTCCCCGACGGCACATCGGCGACGTAGACGTGACGGCGCAGGTCGGTGAGGTAGCCCTCGGTGTCGCGCATGAATTGCAGGCGCGTGATCACGATCGGCTTCGGCGCCGGCTTCTCGCCGTTCTTCGCCGCCGCCTCCGCGGCCTCGTCGGGATCGACGTCCTTGACGATGAGCGCCAGGTGGTGGCTGTCGGGCGCCCAGGCGAGCGACGAGACGTCCGCCTCGAAGTGCGTGAGCTGCACGGCGTCGCCGCCGCGGCGATCCAGCAGCCAGACCTGGGTATGGTCGCCGCCGCGCGCCGAGAGGAACGCGATGTAGCGGCCGTCAGGGCTCCAGCGTGGTGTCGTTTCCGGCTTGTCGCTGACTGGTCAGGCGGACCGAGGTTCCGGTGTCGACATTCGTCATATAGATGTCGACGTCCGAGCGGTCCTTCTTTTCGTCCATCGTCCGGACGTCATAGGCCACCCAGTGGCCGTCGGGACTGAGCTGCGGATCGGAGACAGCCTTGAGGGCGAACATGTCGTCGACCGTCAGCGGCCGCCGGCTCTGCGCGGAGACCGTTGAAATTCCCGGCCCGCCGGGCATGACGGAAACCAGGGCGACGAGGGCGAACGTCAAAAGGAGAGGGAGGCGGCGGCTGTGCATGGGTGACCTGCCGGAAATTGATGTTGGCGCGACTGTTGTATCACAGAAGGGCGGGCGATGCCTTCGTGGCGCCGGGCTTCAGCCCGGCCTTCCGGTACGACCTCAGAGGAGTACAGAGCATGAAGAGATCAGGCATCCGGGTGACAGGCATGATGGCTGCCGTCCTGCTCGCCGGCATGGCGGTCGGGGCGCAGAACCTGGGGCGCGAGACCTTCACCGGCATGCTCGTACAGGTGCCGGGCTCGACGTCGTCGGCCACCGGCACGCTGCGGATCAACGTCAATCGCTGGAGCTCCACCGAGGAGCGGCGGGCGTTGCAGGTGGCGCTGCAGGAGGGCGGGCAGGACGCGCTGATGAAGGCGATGAACAAGGTGAACCTCGGGGGCGTCCGGTTCCCGCAGGGCACGAGCTGGCAGGTCCGCTTCGCCACCTCCTCGGTGATCGATGGCGTTCGCGTCGTCCGGATCGCGACCGACCGGCCGATCGCCTTCGCGGAGGCCTGGGAGGCGATGCCCTCGAAGGACTATCCGTTCGGCCTGATCGAGCTGAAGATTCCGCCGGACGGCGAGGGCACGGGAGTCGTGTACGGCGCAGCGGCGCTGAGCGTCAACGACGAGGGTCAGCTCGTGATCAACTGGTACGGCCGACTGCGGCAGCAGGTGAAGAGCGTGCGGGCGATGCCGGCGGGCAGCCGGTAGGGGCGTCGAGCCGTCGAACGAGAAATGGGAACGGCCGGGTGCGGGGTGATGCCGCGCCCGGCCGTTTGGTGTCTTTCAGGCCCGCAGCCCAGCCCGCAGCCCTGCGACGCGTCTTCGTCGGTATCTCGAGCCGTTATCCCTTAGAATACCGGCATGCAGAGCCAGCTGACGCGACGCACGTTTCTCGAACGTCTCGGCATGGTCGGCGGATCCTCTCTGGTCATGGCCGCCCTGCAGTCGTGGGATTTGATGGCCGGGCAGGCCGGCCCGCGGCCGTCGCTCTCCGGCCGGCCGGAACGGCGCAAGGTGCTGGTCCTCGGCGCCGGCGTCTCGGGCCTCGTGCTGGGGTACGAGCTCGGCAGGCTGGGATACGATTTCCGGATCCTCGAGGCGCGCGACCGCGTCGGGGGACTGAACTGGACGGTGCGCCGCGGTGCAACGCACACCGAGCTCGGCCCCGGTGGCGAGAAGCAGGTGTGCACGTTCGACGATGGTCTCTACGTGAACGTGGGGCCCTGGCGCATTCCCTACATGCACACCGGCGTCCTGGACTACTGCCGCGATCTGGGCGTGCGCGTCGAGGCGTTCGCCAACGACGCCGAGGGCAACTACTGCTATTACGAGGGTGAGGCCGCCGGGCCGCTCGCGAAGCAGCGCATCCGCCGGCGCCAGGTGAAGGCCGATCTCGCCGGCCACGTCGACGAGCTGCTCGTGAAGGCGATCGATCAGCACAAGCTCGATCTCGCCATGTCGCCGGAGGACCAGAAGCACCTCGTCGACTTTCTCGTGCAGTCCGGGTATCTGAATCCCACCGATCACACGTACAAGGCGTTCGCCATCCGCGGCCCCGGCGAGCCGTATCCGCTCACCGAGATCATCGGACGGGACTTCACCCGGGGCATCCACTCGATTGCCGCCCCCGAGGGGACGACGGCCAGGACGATGTTCCAGCCGGTCGGCGGCATGGACCAGTTCGTGAAGGCATTCCAGCACGCCATCGAGCCGTCCCGCATCACCTTCAACGCCGACGTGCAGTCGGTGCACCAGGACGACACGGGCGTGAAGGTGGTCTACGTGGACACGGCGAGCGGCCGCCGCACGGAGGTGCAGGCCGACTACGTCGTGCTCTGCCTGCCGATGACGATCATCGCGAAGCTCGACGTGAACCTGTCGCCCGAGATCATGAAAGCCGTGCGGGCGATCAGGCACAGCGACAGCGCGAAGATGGGGCTCGCGATGCGCCGCCGCTTCTGGGAGGAAGACGATCAGATCTTCGGCGGCCACCTCTATTCGGACCTGCCGATCGGGGAGTTCTCGTACCCGTCGAACGACTACTTCACGAAGAACGGCGTGCTGCTCGGGCTGTATGCGAACGGTCCGATCGGCAATCTGGAGGAGCAGCCGATCGCCGCGCGCGTCGAGCACGTGCTGACGAACGCCAGCAAGGTGCACCCGCAGATCCGGCAGGAGTTCCAGAGCGCCTACGCCGTCTGGTGGCGCCGCGTGAAGTACAGCGAAGGCGGCTACGCCACCGGCTCGGCCATGGCGCGGCGCGCGCAGACCTCGAAGATGGACAACCGGCTCCTCATCGGCTCGGCGGCGACGACGCCGCGCTCGGAGCCCGACTGGCAGGAAGGCGCCGTCGCGGCGGCCTGGCAGGCGCTCGACGACGATTCACGAGCGCGCCATGCGCGGCGCGTAGGCCGGCCGGCAGCCGCCAGGGCGTCGATCGGTCGTGGAGAAATGAGAACGGCCGGGTGCGGCGTGATGCCGCACCCGGCCGTTGGCTTCTGTCGGGACCGAAGACGGTCGCCCGTCGTCCTACGACGCGCTGTCTTTGCTGTCGGCCGGCTTCCGGGCGCGCGGCTTCCGCGTCGTCGTCTTGCGGGTGGTCGACGTGCCGGCCGCCTTCGTCGTCTTCTTCTTCGCGCCGCCGGCGGTCTTGCGCGTGCGGCGCGGCTTCCGGGCCGGCGCCTCCGCCTCGACCTCACCTTCCGCGGCCGCCTCCGTATCGATGGCTTCCGGGGCTTCCGGCGCGCCGGCCTCGAGACCCGCTTCGGCGGCCATCACCGCGTCGCCCGCTTCTTCGGTGGCGGCGTCGGCGATGTCGGCGGCCAGTGGCAGCGACGGTTCTTCCGCCGCCACCGCGACCGTCTGCTGCAGGCCCGCCGCGGGGAAGACGCGCACGCCGCCGTTGCGATCGCGCTCGAGCCGGAACAGCCCTTCGCGCTGGCAGCTCCGCAGGAAGTCGAGGATGCCGGTGAAGCCGTACCGCCGCTCGTCGAACGTCGGATCGTTCGCCTTGATGATCTGCTTCACGTTGCGGATGTACATCGGCCAGCGCGGTACCGCGGCGTTCTGGAAGATGGCCTGCACGATGCGCACCGCCTCCAGCGGCTCGCCGGCCGGCGCCTCCTGGGCGGCGGCCGGTGCCGTCGCGGGCGCCGCGGCCGTGGGGGCCGCCGCTTCCTCGACCGCCACCGCGGTGGTCTCCGTGGTGGGCTCCGTGGCCTCCCCTTCGTCGCCGCCTTCGGTGTCCTTCAGCTCGACGAGCACGCTGCGCCCGGTCTGCTTCAGGTTCACGAGGCCGCCCTTCTCGAGCTTCTCGGCGAAGTCACGGAACGAACCGGCGCCGTAGCTCCGCTCGGAGAACGTCGAGTCGAGCTGCAGCAGCGTGCTCTTCAGCAGGCCGAGCTGCGGCGAGACCTCGCGGTCGGAGAGGAGTTTCAGCGCGCGCCGCACGAGCGGGAACGCCTGGGCGATGGAGGCGGCCGATTGCGTCGGCGCCTGCCGGCCTCGCACCTGCGATCGCCGGCTGCTGCTGCTACTGCTGGTGCCGATCAGGTTCTCGTAGGCGATGAACTCGTGGCAGTTCCGCTGCATGATCACGCTGGTGAACGCGCGGCCGCCGATCACGAAGACCTTCTTGTCGTACTGCTTCAGCTTCTCGACCAGCGTGATGAAATCGCTGTCGCCGCCCACGATGACGAAGGCGTTGATGTGCTGGTGCGTGAAGACCATCTCCAGCGCATCGAGCGCCAGGTTGATGTCGGCGCCGTTCTTGTCGCCGCCCGGCGTGAGGTTGCGCTGCACGAGACGGATGGCGTGCTGCGTCAGCAGCCGGCTGTGATCGCCGGCGCGGGTCCAGTCACCATACGCGACCTTGGTGACGACCTCGCCGCGTTCCTTGATGGCTTCGAGGATGATGCCGATGTCGAAGTGGCCGCCGAGCGTGGTCTTGACGCCGATTTCGATATTGTCGAAATCGACGAAGACGGCAATCTTGAGTCGTTCTGTTGTCAACGGTAGGTTCCCTGGCCGATATCGGCCCTTGGGGCAGGGGCGGCGGACGCCGGCCGGCCTCAATGCGCCGCGCGCGACGTGCGTCTTTCGGCGCCGTCCGTGCCCGATTGATGTAATGAAACGCAGAATCCGCGGGAGTGAAAACCCGGCAGGTTTCTGGGGACAGGGGCCGTTCCGGCGCGGAGCCCTCGGGCCATCCGCTCGAAACAGCATCAGTCTCTTCTATTCTAGCCTGTTTCGGGGAATGGCGCTTGGAAGACGGGCGCGAGGTCGTGGGCCGCTTCGAAATCTCACTGCAGGCCGCGAGGCCGGCGAAGTGTGCAATTTGGGATAGTCGCCTGCCCTGGTCGGTCGCACAATTTCCGAATGGAAAAGCTGCTCGAAACCGTCGATGAAGACTTCGCGAAGATTGACCGGCTCCTGAAGGAACTGCGTTACCGGATCGCCCGCGCGTCCGAAGTCGTGCATATCGCGGCGGAGAAGGCGGCCAGGTCCAGGGCTCGGTCTCGCAAGACTCCGAAGAGATCGGTGAAGAGCCGAGGGGCGCGTTAGGTCCCGCTTCCTGACTCCGGGTCTCCGGTGCGGCCCGCCGCCCTCCCGGCGGCGAGCGCCAGGGCGCCGAGCCCCGGGAGGGCGGCCTACGTCGCGAGCGGCGGCGGCGGCTCGACCTCGGGCCAGACGACCCGGGTGAACTGGCCGCGCTGCAGCAGCTCGCGCCCCTTGCCGCCCCGGCCGGTCACCTCGTACTTGGCCGTGCTGATCGTCTGCTCGGCCCCCCGGGTCGTCTCGACCGTCATCAGATCGCGATCGCCGGTCGACGCGATGAAGCCGAGCACCTTGTCGTCGGGCGATGTCAGCTTGATCAGGATGACGCCGCGGCCCGGCCCCGACAGGAAGTTCACTTCCCCGACCCGGCAGAGGATCGCCCGGGCGTCGCGCGTCGCCGCGATCAGCACTTCCTTGCCGGTCGTGCGCGCCACGCCGACGACCTCGGCGCCTTCGGCCGTTCGCGCGTAGCCGGCGGCCGGCGCGCGTGCTCGGCTCGACGAACGGCTCGAGGCCAAAGCGCAGGCTGTAGCCGTCGCTCGTCACCGCCACGGCATGGTCGGGCGGCGCCTGGCCTTCGCGCTTCGCCGTGATGTTGCCGCGCACGCGCGGGTCGAGGCTGACGGCGGCCACGATCCGCTCGCCGTCCCGGAACTTGAACAGCCGCTGAATCGGCTCGCCGTACCCGGTCGAGGCGGGCACGTCGACGAGACGCGCGGTGTAGGCCGTCCCGAAGTTGGTGAAGAAGGCGACCGTCGCCCGCGTGCTGCCGGGCAGCACCGCGAGCACGGCGTCACCCTCGCGCAGGCGGGTCGACGAGACGTCGCGCACTTCCTTCTGCCGCTTCACCCACCCGTCGCGCGAGACGATGACGACGTTGTCCTCCTCGACGATGAAGTCGTCGGCGGTGTACTCGACCTCGCCGGCATCGCTCGCGATGAGCGTGCGGCGCGGATCGGTCTTCGGGCTGCCGTACGTCCGCTGGATCTCCTCGATCTCCTGCCGCACCATCGTCCAGCGGCTCTCCTCGTCCTTCAGCAGGCCGGCGATCTGCTTCGCCCGCTTCCGGCGGTCGGCCAGCTCGTTCTGGACGACGAGGATCTCGAGCCGCGCCAGCCGGTACAGCTTCAGCTCGAGGATGGCGTCGGTCTGCTCGGCGTCGAGATCGAACCGCTTCATGATCTTCTCCGCCGAGTCGGCCTTGCCGTCCGACTTGCGGATGATCCGGATGATCTCGTCGAGCGCGTCGAAGACCTTTTCGAAGCCCTCGAGCACGTGGATCCGCTTCTGGAGCGCGGCCAGCTCGTGCTCCAGCCGGCGCGTGACCACGTCGAGGCGGAAGTGGAGGAAGTGCCAGAGAATCTGGTGCAGGTCGAGCCGCTCGGGGCGCCCGACTTCCGGGTTCTCCGTCGGGATCAGGCAGGTGAGGTTGACGGCGAAGTTGATCTGGAGCGGCGTGTGCTTGAACAGGTACGCCATCACCATCTTCTCGTCGGCGTCCCGCTTGATCTCCAGCGCGATCCGGACGTCGTCGGTCGACAGGTCCGTGACGTTCACCAGCGGCGGCAGCTTGCGGCTCAGCACGACCTCGGCGATCCGCTCGACCAGCTGGGCCTTGTTCACCGTGTAGGGGACGCTCGTGACGTAGATCGTCTTCCCTCCGCGTGCCGTCGGCCCTTCCTCCCAGGTGGCGCGCAGCCGGATCGAGCCGCTGCCGGTCTTGTAGATCTCCTTCAGCTCGTCGGGCGCGTTCAGGATCTGGCCGCCGGTCGGGAAGTCCGGGCCCTTGATGTAGCGGCAGAGCTGCGCGCTCGTCAACTCCTCGTTGTCGAGCAGCTTGACCAGCGCCGTGCAGACCTCGTGCAGGTTGTGCGGGGGGATGTTGGTCGCCATGCCGACGGCGATGCCGGTCGCGCCGTTGACGAGGAGGTTCGGCAGCCGCGCCGGCAGCACGACCGGCTCGGTCTTCGTGCCGTCGTAGTTCGGGCGGAAGGGGACCGTCTCCTGCTCGATCTCCGTCAGCATCTCGTCGCTGAGGCGGGCGAGTCGGCACTCGGTGTAGCGCATGGCCGCCGCGCTGTCGCCGTCGAGCGAGCCGAAGTTGCCGGAGCCGTCGATGAGCGGGTAGCGGAGCGAGAACGGCTGGGCCATCCGCACCAGCGTCTCGTAGAGCGCGGCGTCGCCGTGGGGGTGGAAGCTGCCCATGACGTCGCCGACGACCTTGGCGCACTTGCGGTGCTTGACGTCGGCCGTCAGGTTCTGCTGCCACATCGTGAAGAGGATGCGGCGCTGCACCGGCTTGAGGCCGTCGCGCACGTCGGGCAGCGCCCGCGACGTGATGACCGACAGCGCGTAGTTGAGATAGCGCGCCTGCGCCGCCTCGTGCAGCGGCACCGACGGCGGCGCGCCCGGGCCGGCGGGACCCGACGCCGCGCCTCCGGCGGCGGCGTCTTCGTCGAAGAGCGAGCGATCGTCGGACGGCTTTCTGCGTTTGGCCAAGACCAGAGACTCCGGAAATCTGACGGTTGAACCCGCTCAGATTCTACGACGCGCGGACACCGGAGCGAAAACGGTTGGGTTGGCCGCGCAAGCACGAAGGCATGAGGCGATCAGAAGTGCCGGTCCAGACAGCAATGCCGACTGTCTCAGGATCCGGAGCGTGAGCGACGGCAGCGCGTGGGGGTGGGGCCCCGCGCGGACTGAACAATGCCGACAGTCTGCCGCGAAAGAGCCATCAGAAGAACGAAGGGCCGGGCGGCGCGTCCGCGCCGCCCGGCCCCTTCGACGTTGACGTTGCCGGGATCGACGTCAGCTCACTTCACGAACAGCATCTCCCGGTAGGTCGGCAGCTGCCACGTGTCGTGCGGGCAGACGAGCTCGAGGGCATCGCCGGCCTCGCGCAGGGTGTTCATCGCCGGAATCACCTGGTCGCGGATGTACTTGGCGTGCTTCAGCGCCGAGTGGTCCGAGTGCTCGAGCAGGCCGGTCAGCTTGTCGGTGCGGCTCTTCAGGTCGTCGACCAGCCTGGCGATCTGCGTCATCGCCTTCTTCGTCTCGCGGCTCGTGCCGCCGGCCGCCTTCAGGGCGGCGACGCTGCCGGCGATGTCGGTCTGGTAGCGGATCGCCGTCGGCAGGATGTAGCGGTTCGCCATCAGCACCATCAGCTGCGCCTCGACGTTGACGGTCTTGATGTAGGTCTCGAGGTTCACTTCGAAGCGGGCGTGGAGCTCGCGCTCGCTGAGCACCTTGTGCTTCTCGAACAGCGCGATCGTCTGGGGCGTGACGAGCTGCGGCAGCGCGTCGACCGTGTTCTTCAGGTTCAGCAGGCCGCGCTTGGCCGCCTCCTTCTCCCATTCCTTCGAGTAGCCGTTGCCGTTGAAGATGATCCGCTTGTGGTTGCGGATGATCGACCGCAGCACGTCGTAGACGGCCTTCTCGAGCGACTTGCCGCCCTTGATCGCCTTCTCCAGCTCGCTCGCCGTCAGCTCGAGCGAATCGGCCACCGCCGTGTTCAGCGCGATGTTCGGGAACGCGATGCTCTGGTTGGACGACACGGCGCGGAACTCGAACTTGGCCCCGGTGAACGCGAACGGGCTCGTCCGGTTGCGGTCGCCCGGATCGCGCGGCAGCTTCGGCAGCACCAGGACGCCCGTGTCGAGCAGGCCGCCCTGCTTGGTCGACTTCGCCCGGCCGGTCTCGATCTGCTCGAAGATGTCGGTGAGCATGTCGCCGAGGAAGATCGACAGGATGGCCGGCGGCGCCTCGTTCGCGCCGAGCCGGTGATCGTTGCCGGCGCTCGCGATGCTCATCCGGAGCAGCCCCTGGCAGGTGTCGACCGCGCGCAGCACCGCCGCGCAGAAGACCAGGAACTGCATGTTGTCGTGCGGCGTGTCGCCGGGGTTCAGCAGGTTGTTGCCCTGGTCGTCGCCCATGCTCCAGTTGAGGTGCTTGCCGGAGCCGTTGACGCCGGCGAACGGCTTCTCGTGGAGCAGGCACGCCAGGCCGTACTTCGGCGCCAGCCGCCGCAGCGCCTCCATCGTCATCATCTGGTGGTCGGTCGCGACGTTCGCGTTCTCGAAGACCGGCGCCACCTCGTACTGGCTGGGGGCCACCTCGTTGTGGCGCGTCTTCACCGGCACGCCGCAGCGATAGAGCTCCGTCTCGACCTCCGACATCAGCGCCATCACGCGCTCGGGGATCGAGCCGAAGTACTGATCCTCGAGCTCCTGGCCCTTCGGGGGCCGCGCGCCGAACAGCGTCCGGCCCGCGTTGATGAGGTCGGGACGATTCAGGTAGAAGTAGCGGTCGATCAGGAAGTACTCCTGCTCGGGACCGCACGTCGCCACGACCCGCTCGGACGTCGAGCCGAACAGCCGGAGGATGCGGACCGCCTGGCGCGACAGCGCCTCCATCGAACGGAGCAGCGGCGTCTTCTTGTCGAGCGCTTCGCCCGTCCAGCTGACGAACGCCGTCGGAATGACGAGCGTCAGCGCCTTGCCGCTGACGAGCAGCCAGGGCGGACTCGTCGGATCCCACGCCGTGTAGCCGCGCGCCTCGAAGGTCGATCGCATGCCGCCCGACGGGAAGCTCGACGCGTCGGGCTCGCCCTGGATCAGCTCCTTGCCGTTGAACTCCGCGACGGCGCGGCCGTCGGGCGTCGGCGAGAGGAACGAGTCGTGCTTCTCCGCGGTGATGCCGGTGAGCGGCTGGAACCAGTGCGTGTAGTGCGTCGCGCCATGCTCCACCGCCCAGTCCTTCAGTGCCGTCGCAATCGTGTCGGCCACGGAGAGATCGAGCGACTCGCCGCGCGTGATCGTCCGCCGCAGCGCCCGGTACACCGACTTCGGCAGCCGCGCCCGCTGCACCTCGTCGTTGAACACCAGTTCGCCGAACACCGCGCTGGCCCGCGGCGCCGTCTCCGGCGTCCGGCCCTCGGTGACGTACCAGTCCCTGATTCCCTTGACGGCGTCACGCATCACCGCAGAACCCATCCCCGTCCTTCCCTTCTCCGGTCCGGTGGACCGACTCGACACGCCCGGCCGAATGACCCGGCCGTGATCACAATCCTGACCGTGCATTATGCACGGTGCGACCGACATTCAGCAATGACGGAGCGCGGATCCGACAAAAATGAAGGGTCCAGATGCAGGGTGACTGCCCAGACGTGCAGGATCTGCAGGAATCGGCGATCGCCATGTCGGGGGGACGTGGCTGCCGGAGGGGCGTGCAGGGTCAGCGGGACGGCGATCCGCCCGCCGCTGCCTGCGGGCGCCAGCCGGTGAGCCAGAGGAATTCGGCGAGGATCATCGCCGTCGCGCCCCAGACCCGTTCGCCCGCGACATCGAAGTACGGGACCTGGTAGTCGCGGCCGTCGAGCCGCCGGGGCTCGTACCGGAAACGGGCCGGATCGCGCAGTTCCTCGATCGGGACCTCGAGGATCCGGGCCACCTCGCGCTCGGCCGGGGCGAGCGACGGCGGCGCCGGCGTGACGCCGACGACCGGGTGCAGGCGGAAGCGGCTCACCTGGATGTCGAGCGGCGTGAGCGCGCCGAGCAGGCGCACGAGGCCGGGGTCGAGGCCGATCTCCTCGTGGGCCTCGCGCAGGGCGGCGGCGCCGATCGTCTCGTCGGGCTCCACGGCGCCGCCGGGCAGCGACACCTGGCCGCCGTGCTGGGGCAGCGACCCGCTGCGGACGGTGAGCACGAGCGACGGGTCCGGTGCCGGGTACAGCAGGAGCAGGCCGGCGGCGTCGCGCTGTGTCGTGCGGCCGGCGGAGCGGGGGCGCCCGGGCCGGGGGGCCAGGATCCGCTGGGCGGCGAGGCCCGGCAGGGGGGCTTCGAGCGCACGCCGGATCTGTTCCTCGAACGCCGGGAAGGTCACACGTTTGCCCTCATCGATCGCTTCGTACCGCTGCACGGCGCCGCCGCCCCGGGTCAGCCCATCGGCCAGGGGCCGAAGTGGACGGCCGCCAGATCGGCGGCGATGCAGATGGCGCCCCAGATGAGGGGCAGGAGCAGCCACAGTCGCGCGGGCCGGTACTGTTCGTTGGCGTACATGAACCAGGCAGCGAGCAGACCCGCCGGAATGCCGAACGGTCCGATGATCCAGGCGATCATGATGACCCACAGGTCCAGGCGGTTGGCGGCCCCGGGGGCGAACAGGGCGGGCGTCTTGTCGGCGATGGCGACGAGCGCCAGCAGCAGCACGACGCCGATGGCGGTCGCGGTCACCAGGAGCGAGCGGGTGCGGAGCCGGTCGGACGGGGTCTCGGTGTTTGCTTGCATCGGCAATGGTCCCTGTGAAATGTTAACCGATGCGGAACCGTTGCCGGCTCGACCATATCCGGTCGGCCCGGCCGATGGCGCTCGTCACCGGAACAGGAGCGGACAGCCATGAGAAGACTGTTGAGCCTGTGTGCGGGATTCAGTCTGTTGTGCTCGGCGGCGGCGCTGGCGCAGGGCGGTGGCGGGGCGACCGAGCTCAAGGTCGGCGATCCGGCGCCCGCGTTCAACCTTCCCGGGACCGACGGGAAGACGCACGACCTGAAGGACTATCGCGGGACGACCGTCATCCTCGCGTGGTTCCCGAAGGCGTTCACCGGCGGCTGAACGGCCGAATGTCGATCGCTCCGGGCGAGCGGTCAGGTGATCCGGAACTACAAGGTGGCCTACTTCATGGCCAGCGTGGACGACCTCGAGACCAACAAGAAGTTCGCGGCGGAGGAGAACGCCGACTTCCCGATGCTCAGCGATCCGGGCAAGGAAGTCGCACGGGCGTACGGCGTGGTGACCGACCAGCGGCCGCTGGCGGCCCGCTGGACGTTCTACATCGGACCTGACGGCAAGATCCTCTACATTGACCGGAAGGTCAGCGCCGGCACCGCCGGCGAGGACCTCGCGGCACATCTCAAGGAACTCGGCGTTCCGCAGCGCCAGTAGGCGTTGCGGCGCCGGGCGGGCAGGAGAATCGGACGATGGGGTTGCTCGACCGTTTTCGATCACAGCCGGCCTGGAAACATCCTGACGCGGGGGTCAGGCTGGCAGCGGTCGAGGCGCTGCCGCTCGACGAGCAGGAGTTGCTCGCCGCCATCGCCGCCGAGGATGGCGACGCGCGCGTCCGCCGCGCGGCGGTCGGCAAGCTGATGCGGCCGGCCGCCCTCGGGGCGGTCGCGGCGGGCGACGCCGACGAGCGCGTGCAGACGGCCGCGGCGGCGATGCTGCGCGATCTGGCGTGCGGCGCCTTCGAGGGCACGACCGATGCCGACAGCCTCGCGGCGCTCGAGGTGCTGCACGATCCGCGCGAGCTCGCCGCGGTCGCCAAGGACGCGCCGTCGGAGGAGATCGCGCGGGCCGCGCTCGATCGCCTGGCCGACGCCAAGGCGGTGATGGGCGTGGCGCGGCAGGCGCAGCAGGTCGCCATCCGGCTCGCCGCCCTGGCGCGCGTCACCGATCCGGCCGACCTGCTCGCCGTCGCCCTCAAGAGCGAGCACAAGGACGTCGGGCTCGCGGCCCTCGAACAGATCACCGATCGCGACGCGCTCGACACCCTCGGGAGCCGGGCCCGGGTGAAGAGCGTGGCGCGCAAGGCGCGCACGATGGTCCGGGCCCTCGACGGCGCCGCCGCGCCGCGGCGGAGGCCGAGCCGGCCGCGGAACCCGACGCCGTCGGACGCCGCCCGCAGCTGGATCTGTGCCGGGCCGTCGAGGCGCTGCTGCACAGCGAGGAGTGGGACGCGCTCGACGAGCGGTTGCTCGGCACCCAGGCGCAGTGGAGCGCGCTCGTGCCCGACGTGGACGAGGATCTGGCCGACCGGTTCGAGGTGGCGTGTACGGCGGTGCGGGAGCGGATCGATCGCCACCGCGCGGAGGAAGCGGCGGCGGCGCGCCGGCGCGAGGCGACGGCGGTGCGGCTGGCGCTGTGCGAACGGATCGACGCCCTCGACGGCCCGGAGACGCGCGAGGCGCTCGACGCCCTGCGCGCCGAATGGGACGCCCTGCCCCCGATGGAGGGGGGCGACGGCGGGGCCGTGCTGCAGGAACGGTTCGACGAAGCGTGCCGCGGCTGCCTCGAGCGGCAGAGCACGTGGGAGGCACGGCAGGCTCAGGTGCAGCGGGTGCAGGAGCTGGCCGGCGAGCTCGATCAGGCGCTGGAAGCCCCGGACACGGCCGATGTCAGCCGCCGGTGGACGGCCCTGCACCGCGAATGGATGCCGGTGCACGACTCGCCGCTCGCCACGCCCGAGCTGGTCGAGCGGCTCGCGCGCCTGCAGGCGCGGGTCGAGGAGCGCGACGCCGAGGTGCGCGCCGCGCGCGAGCAGGAGGAACGGGAGAACCTGCAGCAGGCGAAGCAGCGCTGCGAACAGCTCGAGCAGGCCGCGCAGGCGCCCACCCTCACGCTGAAGCAGGCCGAGCGCCGGCTGCGCGAGGCGCGGACGGCCGCCGCCTCGCTCGGCCGGTTCCCCACGCGCCACGATCGCGACGAGATCGCCCACCAGCTCCGGTCCATCCAGGCGACGCTGTTCCAGCGCGTGCAGGAGCTGCGCGAGATCGATTCGTGGCAGCGCTGGGCGAACGCGAGCGTGCAGGAAGAGCTCTGCGCGAAGATGGAGGCGCTCGCCGGCCACGAGAACCTCGACGAGGCGGCGCGCGAGCTGCGCAGTCTGCAGGAGCGCTGGAAGAACGTGAGCGCCGCCCCGCGCGAGAAGGCGCAGGAGCTCTGGGCCCGCTTCCGGACGGCGCAGGAAGCGGTGCGCGCCCGGCTGAACGTGTACTTCGCCGAGCAGGCGGTGCAGCGCGCCGAGAACCTGAAGCAGAAGGAGGCCCTCTGCGAACAGGCCGAGGCGCTCGCCGATTCCACCGACTGGATCCGGACGGCCGACGCGCTGAAGCAGCTCCAGGCCCGGTGGAAGGAGATCGGCGGCGTGCCGCGCGGCAACGAGAAGGCGGTGTGGGAGCGGTTCCGCACGGCCTGCGACCGCTTCTTCACGCGCCGGCACGCCAATCTCGCCGAGCGCAAGGAGATGTGGAGCGCGAACCTCGCGCGGAAGGAAGCGCTGTGCACGCACGTGGAGGCGCTGGCCGACGGCGACGGCGAGTGGGAGCAGACGCTCGCCGAGATCAAGCGGCTGCAGGCCGAATGGAAGACCATCGGCCCGGTGCGGAAGAACAAGTCGGAGGCGATCTGGCAGCGGTTCCGTGCCGCGTGCGACCGCTGCTTCCAGCAGCGCGCCGAGCGCGGGCGGCAGGATCTGCAGGAACGGCTCGCTGCGCGGGAGTCGCTGTGCGCCGAACTGGAAGCGCTGGCGCCGCCGGCCGACGGTGACCCGGCGGCACCCGGGGACGACCTGGCCGAGCGCGTGCGCGGCATCCGACAGCGCTGGCTGCAGTCGGGCGGGACCGGCGGCCTGCCGCGCGAAGTGGCAGCCGACTTGGGCCGGCGTTACGCGAAGGCGTTCGACGCCGTGCTGCAGGCCTGGCCGGATCGCTTCGCCGGCACCGACCTCGACTTCGAGGCGAACCAGAAGCGCATGGAAGATCTGTGCGTGAAGATCGAGCGCCTTGTCTCCTCGTCCGGGCCGCGCGACGCCGTCGCCGCGCCGGCGACGCGGCTCGCCGAGATGCTGCGCGAGGCGCTGGCCGCGAACACGATCGGCGGCCGCGTGGACGAAGAGTCGCGGTGGCGCGCGGCGGCCGAGGAGGTGAAGCGGGCGCAGGCCGCCTGGCCGCGCATCGGTCCCGTCCCCGAGGACGCGCACCGGGCGCTGGCGAACCGCTTCCAGCGCGCCTGCCGGCGCTTCTTCGAGCAGCGCGACCAGCGGCGGCGGGTCACGAACGTTCCTGACGTAGGACGGGATTCGGATTGGGGGTTCGGGATCAGCTCTGACGTGGTGCCTCCATCACCTCCCGGATCCCGCATCCCCGCTCCGCCCACTCCCCATCCCCAATTCCGAAACCTCTCACGACCCGGTTCGGCAATATTGCTTGACTAGTCAACTAATACCCTGCTATAGTCTGTCGAAGCATGGCGCAGGGCAAACTGCAGGAGGAGCTCCGGCAGCGCAAACCGTTCGCCTCCGCGAGCCACGAAGCGGTGGTCGACGTGATGCGCACGGCCGACTTCGTGCGGCGGCGGCTGTCCCGGGTGGTCGCGCCATTCGACATCACGATCCAGCAGTTCAACGTGCTGCGGATCCTGCGCGGCGCGGGTGACGAGGGGTTGCCCACGCTCGAAGTGGCCGAGCGGATGATCGAGCAGGCGCCCGGCGTCACCCGGCTGATGGATCGGCTGGAAGCGAAGGGGCTGATCCGCCGGCAGCGCTGCCCGCAGGACCGCCGGCAGCACCTGTGCTGGATCACGCCGGCTGGCAGCGACCTGCTGGAGCGGGTCGACGGACCGGTGCAGCAGGAGGGTGACCGCTGCATGGAAGGACTGACGGAGACCCAGCGCCGGACGATGATCCGGTTGCTCGATACGGTTCGCCAGGCGAAGGAATAGGCGGGCCTTTTCTTTGGCCATATACGTGATTAGTCAACTATTTAGCTGTCAATAAACAGCGTCCGAATCCCGGCGCGGCCGACCGCGCCGTCTCTCGAGGAGGAAACCCCATGAGCACCATGACCAGTCCCGCGACGGGCATCACGACCCTGACGATCGACCCCGTGCACTCGGAAATGGCCTTCCAGGTGCGCCACCTGGTGACCAAGGTCCGCGGGCACTTCAACGAGTTCTCCGGCACCATCCAGTTCGACGAGGCGCAGCCGGAGCAGTCGTCGGTCGAACTGCTGATCACGACGGCCAGCGTCGACACCAAGAACGGCGATCGCGACAAGCACCTGCGGTCGGACGACTTCTTCGCGGCCGAGACGCACCCGCAGATCACCTTCCACAGCACCCGCATCGTCCGGAAGAGCGACGAGCTGTTCGACGTGACGGGAGACCTGACGATGAGGGGCGTGACGAAGTCGATCACGCTGCCGGTGACCTATCTGGGCAAGGCGAAGGATCCGTGGGGCGGGGAGCGGGCCGGCTTCGAGACGGCCCTGACGATCAACCGGAAGGACTACGGCATCTCGTTCAACGCGACGCTCGACAACGGTGGCCTGCTGCTCGGTGAGGACGTGAAGATCACGATCAACGTCGAAGCGGTGGTGGGGAAGTGACGCGGTAGCGATAGAACGAAGGATGTAGGAGGGCGGGCCGGCTGCGGCAAAGCCTTGGTCTTCGCGCCGCGTTTGATTGAAGTCGCGCGCGAGCACGAGAGCGCGCGACGCAGCCCTATCGCCAACCGCCGACCGCCTATCGCCTACTGCTTGTCGATCTTCAGCAACTCCACATCGAAGACGAGCATGCCCGCCGGCATCCCCTTCTGGCCGCGGTAGGCGAGCTTCTCGGGAATCCAGAAGCGCCGCGTCTCGCCGACGACCATCAGCTGCACGCCCTCCTGCCACCCCTTGATGACGCGATCGAGCGAGAAGGTCGCCGGCCGCCCGCGCATCACCGAGCTGTCGAACATGTGGCCGTTGGTGAGCCAGCCCGAGTACTGCACGGTGACCGTGCTGCGCTTGCCGGGGTGCATGGTGCCGGTGCCGGCCTTCAGCACCTTCGAGTACAGCCCGGACTTCTCGTGGATGGCATCGGCAGGCGGCGCTGCGACGTCGGGCGGCGTCTGGGGGATGTGCGTGATGCCGAGCAGCTCGATGTCGAAGACCAGCATGCCCTGGGGGCGGTTCGGCCGGCCGGCGTAGGCCAGGTCGGCGGGAACCCAGAAGCGCCGCTTCTCGCCGACGACCATCAGCGGCACGCCCTCCTGCCAGCCCTTGATGAGCGCCCGCAGGGGAAAGGTGTTCGGCTTGCCGCGCGCGACCGAGCTGTCGAACATCGTGCCGTCGGTGTGCCAGCCGGTGTAGTTGACCGTGACGAGATCGTCGAGGGTCGGGTGCTCGGTGCCGACGCCGGGCATCGAGGACGACCGACGCCAGTCCCGACGGGGTCTTGACGGCATTGGCGGGCGGCGCGGCGACATCGGGCGGCGCCGGAATCGGTTTCGGCGGCGGCGCCTGCGCGGCGGCGAGCGCAGGAACGGCACCGCACAGGGTGAGGGCGAGCAGCAATCGGGCCGGTGTCAGCGTCATGGCCCCAGATCCTCTCCTGCCGGGCCCCCAGCATGCAAGTCGGGTTGTCCGTCCGGCAGGCCGGTGCCAGGGAGTTCGCCATCTCCGATCCCGACGGCGACATCCTGACGTTTGCCAGCAAGTGGGGGGAGGGAGTGGGGACTGACGACCCTGGGGTTCGTTGTCAGTTCTGAGTCATGAGTTCTGAGTTTTGAGTTCTGAGTTCTGAGTTTTGAGTTCTGAGTTTTGAGAAGGTGGGATATGAACTACCGGCTGTCGCAACGAGCAACGAGCTCGTGGCGTGATGAACGGGCAATGGGCGAGAGCGCCGCCCCTCGCCCATTACTCAGAACCCATTGCCCATTGCGATACAGGTCAGCGCTTACGCCGGCAGTGGCCGCAGCGCGTTCAGCTTGTCGAGCGCGTTCTTCAGCGTCTGCAGCTTCGCGCCGGCCTCGTCGAGCCGGCCCTGCGCCGTCAGCCGCTGGTAGTCGGTGAAGGCCTGCGCGGCCTGGTTGATGAGCGCGTGGATCTCGGGCGACTCGGGCGGTGCGGTGGCTCCGGTCGCGGCCGTCGATGCGACGCCGTCACGACGGGGCGGACGACCCCGCGGCGGCCTGCGGCGCGGTGGGCGCCCCCGACGCGCCGCTGCCGCCGGTGCCGGCTGCGCCGAACAGGCTGGTCATGGCCGCCTTGAACGTCGGGCCGTAGCCGACGCTGTCCTGCAGGGCGAGGACGACCAGCCGCATCTCCGGCATCGGGCTCTGTTCGGCCTGCAGGTAGATCGGCTGCACGTACAGCAGGCCCTTGCCGATCGGGATGACGAGCAGGTCGCCGCGTCTGACGTGCGATCCCTGCTGGTTCCAGAGCGTCAGCTGTCCCGACAGCTCGGCGTTCTGGTTGATCCGGGCCTCGACCTGCAGCGGACCGTCCACGAGGCGGGTCTTCGGGAAGTTGTAGACGACCGCCGTGCCGTAGGCGTCGCCGTCGCTGCGTCCCGCGATCCAGCCGATCATGTTGTTCCGGTTGGCCGGCGTGAACGGCAGGATGTTGACGAACTCCACCGCCTTGTCGGTCTCCTCCGGCAGCCGCATCATCACGTAGTTGGGCGCCATCGGCGACGGCGAGCCCTGGTCGCCGCCGGCGCCCGACCCGGTCTGGCTGGCGACGGTCCACAGGTCCTCCCGGTTGTAGAACACCTCGGGGTCGGTCATGTGGTACAGGCCGTAGGCGGCCGCCTGCACTTCCAGCAGCAGCTCGGGGTAGCGCACGTGGCGTCGCAGCCCCGTGGGCATGTCACTCGCCGGCTTGAACAGGCCGGGGAAGATCCGCGAGTAGGCCTCGACGATCGGGTCCTGCGGCTCGAAGACGTAGAAGTTGACGGTGCCGTTGTAGGCGTCGACCGTCACCTTCACGCTGTTGCGCATGTAGTTGATCGCCTGCGAGCCGAGCTGGTACTCCTGCGCGTACGGATACATGTCGGACGTCGTGAAGGCGTCGATGATCCAGTACAGCCGGCCGTCGGGCGCGACGACGATGTAGGGGTCGGGATCGTAGGTGAGGAACGGCGCGATCGTCCGGACGCGCTGCATGATGTTGCGGCGCATCAGCAGGCGGCTGTCCGAGGTGATGTCGTCGCTGAACGGCAGCTTGGTCAGGTCGCCGCGATCGACGGCGATGAAGAGGCGGCGGAAGAAGTCGCCGATCGGAACACCGCCGGTGCCCGCGTAGGTCGTGTAGCTGTTGCTCTGGCCCTGCGGGTAGTTGAACTCCCGCTGGTGCGTGCGGACGTAGACGTCGGTGTTCGTCAGCTCCCCGTAGTAGATCTCCGGCCGCGTGACCTTGATCGACGGCATGGTGCTCTCGACCGGCATGTTGCTCAGGATGAGATCGGGCATGCCTTCCGACGTGAAGCCGTTCACCGAGTTCATCGTCACGCCGTAGCCGTGCGTGTAGATCAGCTTGTTGTTGATCCAGTTCTGGCTGCCGGGCAGCTTGTTCAGGTTCAGCTCGCGCGCCGCCAGCATCATCTCGCGCTCGTGCCCGTCGATCGTGTAGCGATCGATGTCGAGCTCGGGGAAGTCGTAGTACGTGCGGATCTCCTGGATCTGCCGCAGCGTGTCGCGCAGCGCCTGCCAGTCCCACAGTCGGACGTTGTCGAGCGTTTCCTGATTGTGGGAGATGTCGACGGCCGCCGTGCCGGTGTCAGCCGGAAACGAGTGCAGCACGATGCGGTCGAGGCCGAGCGCCTCGCGCGTCTCCTTGATGTTGTTGGCGATGTACGGCTTCTCGCGCACCAGCTCGTTGGGCTTCACGATGAAGTTGCTGACGTAGCCCGCCGTCAGCGCCGTCCCCGCGTAGACCAGCACGGCCGGCACCGCGGCCACGATGATCCAGCGCAGGCGGCCCCGGCCCACGGCGTTGGCCAGCGCCACCAGGCCGCCGGCGGCCAGCGCAATCGCCACGATGAGCAGGCCGGGGATCTGGATGTGCGCGTCGGTGTAGTTCACGCCCGAGAAGATCGCGTGCGTGTCGTAGAGCAGTTCGAACCGCGACAGGTACACCCGGCCGGCCATCACGAGCAGCATGGCGCCGAAGGCGGCCGACACGCCGCGCCACGACGCGCCGGACGCCAGGAGGCGGCGGCCGCGGCCCTGCAGCGACGGTCCGTGCGTGATGATGGCGTAGAACACGGCTGCCGCCAGGACGAGCAGCGCCAGCACGTTCAGCCAGCCGATGATGATCTGCCAGGCCGGCAGCGTGAACAGGAAGAAGCCGACCGGCCGGCCGAAGATCGGATCGGCCGCGCCGTGTCCCGGGCCGCCGTACCAGTAGAGGGCGAAGGTCGGCCACTCGGTCATCAGCCCGGCGCCGGCGATGAGGCCGGCCACGGCCGCGATGACCAGCGTCGCCAGCTTCAGGACCGGCTCGACGGGGAACGTCAGCGGCTGGCCGTTGATGAGGATCGTGTTCGTCGACGACAGGTGGCCGAGATCGCGCGGCCGCAGCGCGGTGAAGGCCGTGTACAGGACGACGAACGTGACGGCTGCGAAGCCCAGGAAGACCCCGGCTCGCAGGTCGAGCGCCTTCCAGAACACCTGCACGTAGCCCAGCGACGAAAACCAGAGCGAATCGACATACAATGAAATCGACGTGCCGCTGGTCAGGAAGATGACGAGCAGGATCAGGAGGGCGAAGAGCAGGCCGCGGTGAGAGCGCTGCCGCCGTTGCGGCGGCCACTCAATTGGCGGGCGCTCGTCGCCGGGCTCGAAGCGGTCCGGCATGAAGCGGTCCTTTCGTCCCGGGCGCGGTCCGCGTTGCGCGGATGGCCCGGAAGCATCTCAGAGTTCTATCATGAGCGGTCGCCGAAGGCCACTCAGCCGCCCCGACCGGGAGCGGCACCGAGGCGCCGGCTGAGCTGGTCGGGCCGGCGCGGGCCGGGGGTCCGCCAGCGGCCGGGACGGAGTAAGATGACGGCGCGGGTAGGAGCCCGCCGACGAACGATTGAACGAAGGAGTAGCGATTCCATGAAGGTGGGGCAGGCGATTCGTGACGGCCTGATGGGCAGCCTGGTGGTGCTGGCGGTGCTGGCGGTGGGGGGGCTGATGAACACCCTCCGGAGCGGCCAGATGCCGGTCGAATGGCAGGTGGCGTACGTGCTCGATCACCTCGGCACGTACCTGACGATGCTGGCGATCTTCTTCATTGCGTACGGACTCGTGAGCCTCTGGTACGCCGCAGGCTTCGAGAAGATCGTCCGCGACTCGGGTCCGGCCTGGGGCATGCTGTTCGCGTTGCCGCACGCCGTGTTCTTCGGCTTCATCATGGGGTTCCTGCCGGCATTCGGTCTCTGGCCGGCCCTGACGAGCCCCGGCCCCGGCATTATCTTCATGGGCGCGTTCTTCTCCGGCCCGTTCATCTGGCTGTTCGCGCACCTCGGCTACGGCATCATGATGGGCCTGCTCTACAAGCCGACCGCGACGCCGCGCCTCGGCTGAGCGCCGCCCGCAGGGCACCCTTCGACGGGGGACGGGGCCCGGACCCGTCCCCGTCCACCCTGTCCACACTGTCCACCACCTGTCGCACACCGTCCAGAGGCCTGTGACGGTCTGTCAGCCTCCCCGGACGCCTCTTTCCCGCCGTGCACTCCCGGCCGACACGAACCCCGGCCGCGCTTCTCTCGTCCTATCTGGCAGCACACGGACGGCCCCGGCGCCAGGGGTGTCGCTCCGGCGCCTTTCGAAGGGAGAGGACCATGGGAACGCTGTGGCAGGACCTGCGGTACGCCTTTCGGACGTTCCGGCGGCAACCGGGGTTCGTGGCCGTCGCGGTGTTGTCGCTGGCGCTGGGGATCGGCGCGAACACGGCGATCTTCAGCCTCCTGAACTCGGTCTTCTTCCATCCGCTGCCGGTGCAGAACGTCTCGCGGCTCGTCGACCTCTACACGACGGACGCCCGCAACCCCGGCTTCCTGCCGACCTCCCGCCTGAACTTCGATGACTACCGCGACCAGGTGAGCGCCTTCGCCGAGGCGGCCGTGTACCAGTTCGTCCCGATCAACCTCGGGGCCGAACGTGACGCGAAGCCGGAAGTGGTGCTGGGGCAGATCGTCTCGGGCAACTACTTCTCGATGCTGGGGGTCAGGCCGGCGCTCGGACGCGCGTTCCGCCCCGATGAGGATCAGGTGCCCGACCGCAACCCGGTCGTGGTGCTCGGCGACGCGCTGTGGCGCACGCGCTTCGGGGCCGACCGGGGCATTGTCGGCCGGACGATTCAGCTGAACGGCCTGACGTTCACGGTCATCGGCGTGGCGCCGACGGGCGTTCATGGGGACCGACATCGGTGTCCGCGTGGCGCTGTGGGTGCCGATGATGATGCACCGTCACGTGATGCCGCTCGACGCGGACACGTTCGACTCGCGCCGGGCGCTGATGTTCAACGTGATCGCCCGGCTGACGCCGGGCGCGACCGTCGCGCAGGCCGGGAGCCAGGTGCAGGCGGTGGGGCAGCGGCTCGCGCAGAGCTATCCGACCGAGAACAAGGGGCGTGGTGGCCGCGTGGTGCCGCTGGCCGAGGCGTCGGTCAACCCGAACATCCGCGGCGTCTTCAAGCTGGCCGGCATCATCATCATGACGGTCGTCGGGCTCGTGCTGCTCATCGCCTGCGCGAACGTGGCGAACCTGCTGCTCGCGCGGGCGAGCGCGCGCCGCCGTGAGATCGCCGTCCGTGTGTCGCTCGGTGCGAGCCGCTGGCGCCTGGGCCGCCAGCTCGTGACCGAGAGCCTGTTGCTCGCGTTGATTGCCGGCGGCCTCGGCCTGGTGCTCGGGCTCTGGGCCCGCCAACTGCTGCTCGGGCTGACGCCGGCGGGTGCCGGGCCGTTCGTCGTCGATCTCGGCAGCGGCTTCGACGTACGCGTGCTGCTCTTCACGCTCGGCGTCGCCATCGCCACCGGCGTGCTGTTCGGCCTGGCGCCGGCCGTGCAGGCGACGCGGCCCAACCTGGTCGTCGATCTCAAGGACCGCTCCAGCCAGGTCAGCGACATGCGCGGACGGTTCAGCCTCCGCAAGACGCTGGTCGTCGTGCAGGTGGCGCTGTCGTTCGTCGCGCTCGTCGGATCGGGCCTGTTCCTGCGGAGCCTGCACAACGCGCAGCAGATCGATCCCGGCTTCCGCACCGGCAACCTCGCGCTGATGTCGTTCAACATCGACGCGCAGGGCTACAGCCGGGCGCGCGGCGAGGCCTTCTACCGGCAGGTGCTCGATCGCATGGGGACGCTGCCGGGCGTCCGCAAGGCGAGTCTGTCGACGCTGCTGCCGCTGTCGGGCGGCGGATTCATGCGCAGCGTGTTCATCGAGGGGCAGGATGCGCCGTCGACCGGCAACAACGGCGTGCTGGTGATGACCAACACCGTCACCCCGGCCTACTTCGAGACGATGGCCATTCCGCTGCGGACCGGACGGGGCTTCGCGCCGACCGACATCGAGGGTGGGCCGCGCGTGGCGATCATCAACGAGACGATGGCGAAGAAGTTCTGGCCGCAGGGCGACGCGATCGGGCACCGGTTCCGGTTCTTCGGGCAGGACGATCCGCTGGAGATCGTCGGCGTCGTCGCCGACAGCAAGTTCGGTACGCTCGGCGAGGCGCCCGTGTCGTGCGCCTACACGCCGATGAGCCAGGCGTACGCCGGACAGGTGTCGCTCGAGGTCTGGACGGCCGGGGATCCGTCGGCCGCGCTCGGCACCCTCCGGTCGGTCGTGCAGGGCATGGATCCGAACCTGCCGCTCACCGGCGTCACGACCATGAGCCAGGTGCTCGATCAGTCGCTCGCCGTGGCGCGGATGGGAGCCATCACGCTCGGGGCATTCGGCCTGCTGGCCCTCGTGCTCGCCGCCATCGGCCTCTACGGCGTGATGGCCTACCTCGTCACGCAGCGGACGCAGGAGATCGGCGTGCGGATGGCGCTCGGCGCCAGCGCGGGCGACGTCCGCCGGATGGTGGTGCGGCAGGGCATGACCCTGGCCGTCACCGGCATCGTCGTCGGCGTGCTGGCCGGCCTGGCGCTCGGTCGCGCCGCCTCCGGCCTGCTGTACAACGTCGGCGCGGTCGACCCGGTGACCTTCGTCGTCATTCCGTTGATGCTCGGCGTGGTCGCGCTGGTGGCGACCCTGGTGCCGGCGCACCGCGCCACGCGGATCGATCCCCTGCTGGCGCTGCGGTACCGAATAGCCGGGCTGATTCCCGACCGCTGCACGGGGCTGGCGCGAGCCGGCCCCGCCACCCGAGCGCACCGGCCGGGTGTGTCCGTGCCTGGTCTCCCTGCCCCGAGTCGGTCGCCGCCCGCCATACCCGGAAGCCCTGCCCTGTGCCCCCCGTGCTCGACGCGTGCCGGCGCCCCCTGAACCCGACCGCGATCTGACGATTCTGTACGTGCCCAAAGCCGGCCGGAATCAGGGCCGGTGGCCACCGGTTCCGCCGAGGCATGTTGTGTTTGACACCCGGATCCACGCTCATTACCATCGGGGAATTCCCAGCGGCCGCCCGCCTGCCGGTCCGTGCTGAACCTCCGACGCCTTCGGTCCGGCGGAGGAACCGGCATCGGCCGTCCGGCCCGACCTCGCGTCCGGTGCAGGCATGGTCCATCCAGCCTCGAATTCATCACCTGCCGACGGTGTCGGGACCGTGGCTTCATCCCGTGGCATTCCTTTGCCAGGCCGTTCCAGCCGGGCGTTCCGGCCGGGTTCACGAGGTCTCGCCCCCGTCTTTTGAGATTCCCACGGGTGCCACTATGATGAGCCCTGCGATGCGCAAGATTGCCGTGGTCAACATGAAGGGAGGCGTCGGCAAGACGACGACGGCTCTCCATGTGGCGGCCGGGCTGGCCGGGCGGGGGCGGCGCGTGCTGCTCGTCGACGCCGATCCGCAGGGGAACGTGGGGCACGCGCTGGGGGTGCACCCCCAGCGGACGCTGAAGGATCTGCTGCTGGGGCAGGCGACGGCTGATGCCGTGACCGTCCGCGACGTGCGACCCGGGCTGGACGTGATCGCGTCGACGCCGGCGGCCTTCTCGCTCGAGGTGCAGCTGGCCGGGGCGGTGCAGCGCGAGACACTGCTGGCGCGCAAGCTGCGCGCGCTCGACGGTTACGATGCGGTGGTCGTCGACAGCTCACCGGCGATGAACCTGTTGACTTATAATGCCCTTCTCTACGCCGAGGAGGCGATCGTGCCCGTGGGCATGGACTGGCTGGCGATCGTCGGTGCCCGGCAGACCCTCGACGGCCTTCGCGAGATTCGCGAGCTCTGGCCCGACCACGGCCTGTGCATCACGGCCGTGCTTCCCACCGCAGTGCACACCGGCACCAATGCGGCACGCGCCGCGTTCGAGGCGATCGAGCGCGATCCGGAGATGGGCGGGCAGCTCTGGCGTCCCGGCATCCGGCAGTGCATCGACCTGCGGTACGCGCTGGCGGCGCACCAGACGATCTGGGAGTACGCGCCGGCCAGCCGGGCGGCGGAAGACTATGCGGCGTTCGTCGAATTCGTGGCCGGCCACCCACGTGGGCAGGAGATGATCGATGGCGAAGTCCAGAAAGCGCAAGCCGTCCTTTGATCCGGCCCCGCCGGCCGGGGACAGTCAGACCGGGTGGGTCTATCGCTCGGATCAGACCGAGTCGCCCCGCCCGGCGTCGAAACGCCAGCGAACGGGTTCGAAGGGGGGCGGCCACCGTCCGCCTGCCGCCGGGCCGGCGGTCGTCCCGGCCGAGGTTCTGGCCGCGGTCGAGGTCGCGGCCCCGGCGCGCGGCGCGCTGGAGACCGGCGTCGACTGGCTGTCGCAGCCGTTTGCGTTCGCGCTGGTGGCGGTGCTCGTGCCCCTGAGTTTGTTCAAGGGTCGCGTCTAGCCGGCACGCCGGCCGGCGCGACGGCAGCGGAGGCGAGGAGGACAGGATTCGTGCAAACGAGACGATGGAGTGTGGCAGCCGGCGTGCTGGTCGTCTGTGCGGCCGTCCTGGCGGGCGGATGTCGCCGGCAGACGATCTGGTCGGGTATCCAGGCGCAGCCGTCGAACGGCACGCTGAAGCTGGCGGCGCAGGAACCGCTGTGCGGCTGCACGACGGTGGCGAACCGGAGCAAGGAAGAGCTCCGGCTGCGCGCGGAGTTCCGGGGCTCGACCATCGGCTCGGCCACGCTGAAGCCCGGGCAGCGGCTGCGATTCCGCTTCGACTGGGCGGGGCCGGAGAACGACGACGTGTACGTGCTCGAGGGGATGGATGCCGACGGGCGGCCCGTGGATCTGACCCAGGTGCTGCGGGTGGAAGAGAAGCCGCGGTGGCAGGACTGCGCCGACACCGGCTGCACGTACGGCACGCTCCTGATGAATCTCGGAGAGACCAGCCGGTGAGCGCGCGGCGGGGACGTGCGGTCCGGCCTGGACTGCACGCGGTCGAGCGTTGTCGATGCTGAACGAGACGCTGCTCGACAGCCTGCCCGTCGTCCGCCTGCTGCGGCGCGACTCCACCCGGTTCGGCGGCGAGTTGGCGGCGATCGTCACCGTCTCGGGGCTGGCGAGCGCGCTGCTGCTGGCGATCATCAACGCGGCGGCGGCGAACGCGTCGAACGCGGTGGCGAACGGCCGGCTGTTCTGGATGTTCGCGATGGTGATCGCGGTGTTCATCATCACGCAGCGCCACATCCTGTTCACGTCGACGGTCGAGGTGGAGCGGCTGCTGCACGAGGTGCGGGTGCGGCTGTCGGGGCTGGTCCGGCAGTCCGAGCTGCTGCCGCTGGAGCGGATCGGGCGCTCGGAGATCTACGCGAGCGTGAACCGCGAGACGGTGGCGATCTCGCAGGCGGGCGCGACGATCATCATCGCGTGCCAGTCGGCGGTGATGGTGCTGTTCAGCACGATGTACCTGGCGTGGCTGTCGCTGACGGCCTTCGTGCTGACGGCGCTGCTCACCTGGCTGGCGCTGCGGATCCACTTCCGGCGGTCGGCGGAGTACAACCGGCAGCTGCAGGAGGCGACCGAGCGCGAGGACGACTTCTTCGACACGCTGACGCACCTGCTGGACGGGTTCAAGGAAGTGAAGATGAGCCGGGCGCGCGCCGACGATCTGTCGGGCCGGCTGACGGAGATCTCGGACGCGGTCGAGGATCTGAAGACGCGGGCCGGCACCTCGTTCGCCGGCCACTACGTGTTCGCGCAGGTGGCGTTCTACATGCTCATCGCGAGTATCGTGTTCCTGCTGCCGCGCGTGAGCCTGACCTACTCGTCGGTGGTCATCAAGGCGACGGCGGCCGTGCTGTTCATCATCGGACCGCTGTCGAGCCTGGTCGGCGCCATTCCGATCTTCGCGCGGGCGAACGTGGCGGCGGAGAACATCGAGTCGCTCGAGCGCGAGCTGCTGGCGGCGGCGCCGGCCGAGCGCGAGGACGGCGGCGATCGGCCCGCCGGGCCGTTCGCGGCGATCACCCTGGACGACGTGTCCTTCCGTTACCGCGATCGGGAGGGGGCGGGCCTGTTCGCCGTCGGCCCGATGACGCTGACGATCCCCGCCGGCGAGCTGCTGTTCGTCATCGGCGGCAACGGCAGCGGCAAGTCGACGTTCCTCAAGGTGCTCACCGGGCTGTACCCGCCGCTGGTCGGCACGATCCGGCTCGACCGGACGACCGTGACCGCCGCCGACGCCGTCTGGTACCGGAACCATTTCAGCGTCATCTTCTCGGACTACCACCTGTTCGATCGGCTGTACGGGCTGCGCGACGTCGATCCGTCGCGCGTGAACGAGCTGCTGCGGCAGATGCAGCTCGACACGAAGACCCGCTTCGAGAACGGGCGCTTCTCGACCCTGGAGCTGTCGAACGGCCAGAAGAAGCGCCTCGCGCTGGTGGTCAGCATGCTGGAGGATCGCCCCATCATGGTCTTCGACGAAGTGGCGGCCGATCAGGATCCCCTGTTCCGGCGGCACTTCTACGAGGAGATCCTGCCGGGCTTCAAGCGGCAGGGGAAGACCGTGATTGCGGTGACGCACGACGACCGGTACTTCGGCATCGCCGATCGCGTGCTCAGGATGGATTACGGGCAGTTCGTGCCGTATACCGGCGCGTAGGATGAAGAGGACGGCTCATGTCTGATCGCTTCAAGCGCCAATCGAAGCGTCTGGAGGCCGCGGCGGCCCAGACCGAGGACGTGGCGCGCCGTTGGGCGGGCGAGCACGAGATCCGGATCGTGCTGGCGACGCTGGTGCTCGGCTTCGTGATCGTCTTCTACTGGTCGAGCATCGTCATCTCGATCGGGTCGGGGCAGGCCGGTGTCCTCTGGTCGCGGTTCTTCGGCACGGAGGTGAACGCGATCTACCCGGAAGGGATCCACTTCATCCTGCCGATCAACATCATGACGATCTACAACGTCCGGTACCAGAAGATCGACCGGGAGTTCGACGTCCTGACGAAGGACGGCCTCAGCATCAAGGTCGATCTGTCGATCCGGTTCAAGCCGATCGAGAAGCTGCTCGGCCGGCTGCACCAGATGGTCGGGCCGGATTACGTGGAGACCGTCGTCGTGCCCGAGGTCGGCATGGCGCTGCGCGCCGTGATCGGCCAGTACCGCCCCGAGGAGCTGTACGCGACCTCCTTCTCGAAGATCGAGGACGACGTCGTGCAGCTCGCGCGCCAGCAGGTGCGATCGCGCTACGTCCTGATCGACGACGTCCTGATCTACAAGATCACGCTGCCGCCGATCGTGTCGACCGCGATCCAGCGGAAGCTCGAGGAGGAACAGGCCGCCCTCGAGATGCAGTACAAGCTGGAGAAGGCCCGGCAGGAGGCCGAACGGAAGCGGCTCGAGGCCCAGGGCATCCAGATGTACCAGCAGACGATCGCCAAGAGCCTGACCAACCAGGTGCTGGCCTACGAGAGCATCCAGGCCGCGCTCGCGCTCGCCAACTCGAAGAACTCGAAGGTCATCGTGCTCGGCGGTGGCGGCAGCGGCGGCGGCGGGAACTTCCCCTTCTTCTTCAACATGGAGCCGTCGCCCGGCGCGGCCGTCAAGCCGCCGCAGTAGCGCGTCCCCGCCACCGGGCCGGCACGTCCCCCCCGCCCGCGTTCGCCCCGTGGAAGCTGCGCAGGAACGGCCGGACGGTACGGTACAATGGCCGTTCCCGCGCGACCCGATTCAGCAGGAATTCGTCACCATGGCTACTGAAGATACGAAGGACACCACGATCTACCGGGTCGTGGTGAATCACGAGGAACAGTATTCGATCTGGCCGGACTTCAAGGAGAATCCGCCAGGTTGGAGCGACCGCGGTCCGAAGGGCACCAAGGACGAGTGCCTCGCCTACATCAAGGAGGTCTGGACCGACATGCGGCCGCTCAGCCTGCGCAAGCGGATGGCGGCCCAGGGTGGGACGCCGGAGGCCTCGTGACCGTGGAGACGGTCGCCGGCAGCCCATGGCTGCTCGTGCCGGTGCCGAAGCCCCAGGCGACCATGCGGCTGTTCTGTTTCGGCGGTGCCGGATCGGGCGCCGCCGGGTACGTGCCGTGGGCGCGCGCACTCGCCTCGCCCTCGGTGGAAGTGTGCGCCGTCCGCCTGCCGGGCCGCGAGAGCCGGCTCCACGAGCCGCCCTTCTCCCGCCTCGACGATCTCAACGACGAACTGGCGGCGGCCCTCCGGCCGCAGATGGATCGACCGGTACTGCCTGTTCGGCCACAGCATGGGCGCGCTGATTGCGTTCGAGCTGGCCCGGACGGCCCGCGACCGCGGATGGCCGCTCCCGGCGCACCTGTTCGTCTCGGGCGCCCGCGCGCCGCAGGTGCCGCGCACGGAGGCGTCGCTGCACGAGCTGCCCGACGCCGAGTTCATCGAGGCGGTCGCGGCCCGCTACGCCGGCATTCCGGCGGCGGTCCGCGAGCATCGGGAGCTGATGGATCTGGTGCTGCCGGCCCTCCGCGCGGATCTGACGCTCGTCGAGTGCTACGAGCACCGGCCGTCGGCACCGCTGGCGTGTCCCGTGACCGCGTTCGGAGGACTCGAAGACCCGGAGGTCTCCGCGGAGGCGCTGGAGGCGTGGCGTCGGCAGACGGATGGACCGTTCTCTCGCCATATGTTTCCCGGCGACCATTTCTATCTGAACGATGCGCGTGACGGTCTGCTCGACGTCATGATGCCCCACCTCGTTCGCGCCGGCGGGTGACGGGCGGCACACCCCTCCGTTCGGCGCCACCGCTGCGCGTACGTTCGAGACTGCTATGAAATACGCCGCCTCGGTCCCGGGGGCCTCAGGGACGGCCCGCGACGAGGAGTTGCTGGCGCTGCTGTTGCGCGAGTCCGGCGCCGGCACGGGCGCCGCACGCATCGCCCGCCGGCCGGCCGGCGGGCGTGTGCCCGTCTCTTTCGCGCAGCAGCGGCTCTGGTTCCTCGATCGCCTCGTGCCCGGCACGACCGCGTATCACGTGCCGGTCGCCTTCCGCCTGCACGGTCCGCTGTCGCTGCCCGCCTTCGTCCGCAGTCTCGAGGCCGTCGTCGCCCGCCACGAAGTCCTGCGCACGCGGTTTCCCGTCGTGGACGACCAGCCCGTACAGCAGATCGAGCCCGCGCAGGTGCTCGAGCCCGGGATGACGGACCTGAGCGGCCTCGGGCGCGAGGCGCGGGAGCAGGCGGTGGCTGCCGCGCTCGCGGACGAATCGGCCCGGCCGTTCGATCTCGAGGCGGGCCCGCTGCTGCGCGTCCGTCTCCTCCGGCTCGCCGCCGACGAGCACGTCATCATCTGCATGCTCCATCACATCGTCTGCGACGGCTGGTCGACCGGCGTCCTGATCCAGGAGATCGGCGCGCACTACCAGGCGTTCGTGCACGGCGGGACGGCCGCGCTCGAACCGCTGCCGATTCAGTACGGCGACTTCGCGCACTGGCAGCGGGCGTGGCTGCAGGGTGAGGCGCTCGAGACCCAGCTCGCGTACTGGCGGCACCAGCTCGACGGGCTGCCGGCGCTCGACCTGTCGGCCGGACGCGCGCGGCCCGGCGTGCAGACGTTCGCCGGCGCGGCCGAGCCGGTGGCGCTGGGCGCGGAGACGACGAGGGGGCTGCGCGCGCTGGCGGCCGCGTCGGGGGCGACGATGTTCATCGCCGCGCTGACCGCCTTCAAGCTGCTGCTGGCGCGGGAGGCCGGGCAGGCTGACGTCGCCGTCGGTGCGCCGATCGCGAACCGCACGCGGCGGGAACTGGAACCGCTCATCGGCTTCTTCGTGAACACCCTCGTGCTGCGATCGCAGGTTGCCGGCACGCGAAGCTTCCGCGAGCTCGTCGCCGCCGAACGGCAGGTAGCCGCCGAGGCGTTCGCGCATCAGGACGTGCCGTTCGAGAAGCTCGTCGAGGCGCTGAAGCCCGATCGCGACATGGGACGCAACCCGCTGGCGCAGGTCGTCTTCATGCTGCAGCCGGAGCCCGAGAAGCGGCTGGAACTGCCCGGCCTCACCCTGGTCCCGATCGCGCCGCCGTCGGTCGTCGCGAAGTTCGATCTCACGTTGTCGCTGACCGACGGACCGCAGGGACTGCAGGGGGCGTTCGACTACAACACCGACATCTTCCCGGCGGCCACCGTCCGGCGGCTCGTGGAGCGCTTCAGGCGGATCGTCGATGCCGTCGTGGCGGAGCCGGACCGTCCGGTGGCGGCGCTGTCGCTGACGACCGGCGAGGACCTCGCGGCGCTGCGCGACCTCGCGGCCGGACCGGTGCCGGCCGCGGATGCCGTGTCCGGAGCGTCCACCGCGCCGGATGTGGTCGGACTCGTCGAAGCCCGGGCAGCGCAGGCGCCCGAGGCGCCGGCGCTGCGGCAGGGGACGCGCGCGCTGTCGTACGGCGAGCTGGACGCGGCGGCCAACCGGCTGGCGCACGTGCTCCGGACGCGCGGCGTCGGCCCGGAATCGGTCGTGGCGATCGCCCTCGAGCGCTCGTTCGAGCAGGTGATTGCCGCGCTGGCGTGCCTGAAGGCCGGCGGTGCCTACCTGCCGGTCGATCCGGCACAGCCTCCGCGCCGACTGGCGACGATGATCGGCGATGCCCGGGCGCGGCTCGTGCTGACCGACGGTGGGCTCGCGGCGCTGGTGCGTGAGGCCGGTGCGCCCGTGCTGGAGCTGGATGGCGACGAGGCGCGAGCCGCGCGCGAGGCGGCTCCCGCGACCCGGCCGGCCGGCGGGGTCGATCCCGACGGACTGGCGTACGTGATCTACACCTCGGGATCGAGCGGCGAGCCGAAGGGCGTGATGGTTTCACACGGTGCCCTGTCGAACCTCGTGACATGGCACAACCGCGCGTTCGGCGTCACGGCGGCCGATCGCGCCACGCGGCTGGCGGGGCCGGCGTTCGACGCCTCGGTGTGGGAGCTCTGGCCGTACCTGGCGGCAGGCGCCTGCGTCGCGCTCGCGGAACCGGCGGTCGTCGTGTCGCCGGCGGCCCTGCGCGACTGGCTGCTCGCGCAGCAGATTACGATCGCGTTCGTGCCGACGCCGCTGGCCGAAGGCGTGTTGAATCTCGCGTGGCCGGCGGATGGGCCGCTGCGGCTGATGCTGACCGGCGGCGATCGCCTGCATCCGTTTCCGGCGGTGCCGCGACCGTTCCGCGTCGTCAACAACTACGGCCCGACCGAGTTCGCCGTGGTGGCGACGTCGGGCGAGACGCCGGCCGGTCTCGATCGGCCGGTGCCATCGATCGGCCGTCCGATCGATCGGGCGCACGTGTACCTGGTCGACGAGTGGCTGAATGCCGTGCCGCCCGGTGCGCCCGGCGAGATCGCGCTCGGCGGGGCGAGTCTGGCGCGCGGGTACTTCGGTCGCGGCGATCTGACCGCCGCCCGCTTCGTTCCCGATCCGTTCGGGTCGTTGCCGGGCGCCCGGCTCTACCTGACCGGCGATCTCGGGCGCTGGCGACCCGATGGGGAACTGGAGTTCATCGGCCGGCTCGATCGGCAGGTGAAGATCCGCGGCTTCCGGATCGAGCTCGGCGCGATCGAAGCCGCCGTGCGCCAGATGTCCGGGGTGGCCGATGCCGTCGTCGACGTGCGGCCGGCGCCGGCCGGCGATGTCCGGATCGTGGCGTGGATCGTGACGGACGGGTCGCGCGCGGTCGGCCGCTCCGACGTGCGCGCGCAGGTGGCGTCGACGCTGCCCGACTACATGGTGCCGGCCGACGTCGTGACGATGGACGCGCTCCCGGTGACGGCCAACGGCAAGGTGGACCGGCAGGCGCTGCCGGATCCGCCCGCGGCGCGGCCCGATCTGGCGGCCGGATTCGTGGCGCCCCGCACCGATCGCGAGCGCGCGGTGGCGGCGATCTGGAGCGAGCTGCTGGGCCGGACCAGCGTCGGGCTGTACGACAACTTCTTCGACCTCGGCGGCCACTCGCTGCTGATGGTCCGCATGCAGGCGGCCATCCGCGAGCGGCTCGGCCGCGAGATGCCGGTCGTCGATTTGTTCGCCCATCCGACCGTGAGCGCGCTCGCGGCGGCTCTGGACGACGAGGGCGAGATTGGGGCGGGGGCGGAGCCGGCCGCCGCTGAGGACCGCGCGGCGCGGCAGCGGGAGGCCCTGCGCCGGCGGCGCGCGAGGCACGACGGGAGAGCCGGCGGAAACGTATGAGCGAGGCACCGCATCTCGACGCCGTCGCGATCGTCGGCATGGCGGGGCGCTTCCCGGGCGCCGCGTCGGTCGAGGCCTTCTGGCGCAATCTGTGCGCCGGCGTGGAATCGATCCGGACCTACAGCGACGAGGAGCTGCGGGCCTGCGGCCTCCCGGCCGCCACGATGGCGCAGCCAGGCTTCGTCAAGGCCGGCGCGCTGCTCGACGAGGTCGATCGTTTCGAGCCGGCCTTCTTCGGCTTCACGCCGCGGGAGGCGGAGCTGCTCGATCCTCAGCACCGGCTGTTCCTCGAGTGCGCGTGGGAGGCGCTCGAGACGGCCGGGTACGATCCGGGCCGGTACCGGCGGCCGATCGGTCTGTTCGGCGGCACGAGCCTGAACACCTACCTGCTGTTCAACCTGATGCCGAACCGGCCTCTCATCGAGTCGGTCGGCTTCTATCAGACCTGCATCGCGAACGACAAGGACTCGCTGACGACGCAGGTGGCCTACAAGCTGAACCTGCGCGGTCCGTGCATCACCGTGCAGACCGCCTGCTCGACGTCGCTCGTCGCGGTCCATCTCGCCTGCCAGCAGCTGCTGACCTACCAGTGCGACCTGGCGCTCGCCGGCGGCTCGTCGGTGAAGGTGCCGCATCTGCCCGGGTACTTCCATCAGGACGGCGGCATCGCCTCGCCCGACGGCCACTGCCGCGCGTTCGACGCCGCGGCGCAGGGCACGGTGAGCGGCAGCGGCGTCGGCGTGGTGGCGTTGAAGCGGCTCGAGGACGCCATCGCCGACCGCGACACGATCGTCGCCGTCATCCGGGGATCGGCCGTGAACAACGACGGGTCCAACAAGGTCGGGTTCACGGCGCCAGGCGTCGACGGGCAGGCCGAGGTGATTGCGCTCGCGCAGGCGGTGGCCGGCGTGTCCCCGGAGACGATCGGCTTCATCGAGGCGCACGGCACCGCCACGCCGCTCGGCGATCCGATCGAGGTCGCGGCACTGACGAAGGTGTTCCGGGCGGCGACGCCGCGGACCGGCTTCTGTGCGCTCGGATCGGTGAAGACCAACGTCGGGCATCTCGATGCGGCGGCCGGCGTGGCCGGCCTGATCAAGGCGGCGTTCGCCGTCGAGCGCGGCTGCATTCCGCCGAGCCTGCACTTCCACGAGCCGAACCCCCGGCTGAACCTGGCGGCGAGCCCGTTCTTCGTGAACACCGAGGCGCGCGCGTGGACCGGCGGTCCGCGGCGGGCCGGCGTCAGCTCCTTCGGCATCGGCGGCACGAACGCGCACGTCGTCATCGAGGAGCCGCCGCGGCGCGAACCGGCGGGAACGGCGCGGGCCGTGCAGCTGCTGACCGTCGCGGCGCGCACGGAGACCGCGCGGGAAGCGTCGGCAACGCGGCTGGCCGCGCACCTGCGCGCCGAGCCGGCGCAGCCGCTCGCCGACGTGGCGTTCACGCTGCACACCGGGCGCAAGCCCTGGCCCCGGCGCCGGGCCGTCGTCGCGGCCGATGCCGCGGAAGCCGCCGCGCGGCTGGAGGCGGCGGCGGGAATGCCCGGGGTGCTCGACGGCCATGCCCGCACGCCGGTGCCCGAGGTGGCGTTCCTCTTTCCCGGCCAGGGCGCGCAGCGCGCCGGCATGGGCGCGGGCGTGTATCGGAGCGAGCCGGTCTTCCGCGCCGAGGTGGATCGCGCGTGCGATCTGCTGCGGCCCCTCGTCGGTCTCGACCTGCGCGACCTGCTGCTGGCCGACGGCGGCCGACGCGACGAGGCGACGGCGGCGCTGACGCAGACGGCCATCGCCCAGCCGGCGATCTTCGTCGTCGAGTACGCGCTGGCGTGCCTGTGGATGCACTGGGGCGTCAGGCCCGATGCGATGATCGGACACAGCCTGGGCGAGTACGTGGCGGCGTGCCTGGCGGATGTGTTCACGCTGGAGGAAGCGCTCGCGCTGGTGGCGGCGCGCGGCCGTCTGATGCAGGCGGCGCCCGCCGGCGCCATGCTGGCCGTCGCCATGCCGGCGCGCGAGGTGGCCGGCTGGCTGGACGAGGAGCTGGAGCTGGCAGCCGACAACGCACCACGCTCGAGCGTCGTCTCGGGCGGGACGTCCGCGATCGCCCGGCTCGAAGCGGCGCTCGCGCAGCGCGGCGTGGCCTGCCGGCGGCTGCAGACGTCCCACGCGTTCCACTGTGCGCTGATGGATCCGGTGCTGGACGGCTTCGGCGACGCCCTCGCGCGTGTGTCGCTCCGGCCCCCGGCCATCCCCTTCGTCTCCAACCTCACGGGCACGTGGATCCGGACCGAAGAAGCGGTCGATCCGTCGGTACTGGGTCCGCCACCTGCGGCAGACCGTGCGGTTCGCTGACGGCCTGCGCGCCCTGCTGGACGAGGAGGTGCGCCTGCCGCTCGAAGTCGGTCCGGGCCGCGCGCTCGCCACGTTCTGCCGCCAGGCTCCCGCGGCGGCCGAGCGGCTGTCGCCGGTCTCGACGCTTCCCGGCGACGGCGACGAGATGCGCGACCTGCTGGCGGCGGCCGGCAGCCTGTGGGTGCACGGCGTCGACCTCGACTGGGAGCGCTTCCACGAAGACGGACCGCGCGGGCGCGTGCCGCTGCCGACGTACCCCTTCGAGCGGACGCGTTGCTGGATCGATGCGCCGAGCGTGACGGAGGTCGCGGGAGAGCCGGTGGCGCGCCCGGAACCCGCGACGCTCGACCGGATGTTCTACGTGCCGCGCTGGGAGCCGCGCGAGCCGGCGGCTTCCACGGCCGCGGCCGGACCGGCGCTCGTCGTGCTCGATGAGGGCGGCGCGGGACGGCGGTTCGCGGACGCGCTCGCGCGTACGGGCCGCGTCGTGCGCACGGCCCGGCCGGGTCCGCGGTTCGAGGAGCCGGCCGCGGACGGCGGCGATTTCGTCGTGCCGCTGCAGCGCGACGGGTTCGTGTCGCTCCTGGACGCGCTGGAGCGCCGCGCGGCGGTGCCGCGCGTCATCTATTACTTCGCGGGCCTCGGCGACGGCGATCGGATGGACGAGGCGCTGGCGCCGGAGTTCTTCGGCCTGCTCGGTCTGGCGCAGGCGCTCGGCGCCGGTGGACGACAGGATCCGGTCGCGATCGTCGCCGTGACGAGCGGGCTGTTCGCCGTCACCGGCGAGGAGCTGCTGCGGGCGCCCGCGCAGGCGCTGCTGCTCGGACCGTGCCATGTGATTCCGCAGGAATATCCCCATGTGGCCTGCCGGCTGGTCGACCTCGGATTGCTGGCCGACGAGGCCTGGATGGCGGGGCTCGCGGCGGAAGCTGTCGCGCCGGGAAGCGAGGTCGTCGTCGCTCACCGCGACGGGCGCCGCTTCGTGCGGACGTTCGAAACGGCCGTGCTGCCGGCGGACGCGTCCGGAGGCGCCCGGCTCAGACCGGGCGGGGTCTACTGGATCACGGGCGGACTGGGCGGGGTCGGCCTGGCGATCGCGCGGCACCTGGCCCGGACCGTCGGTGCACGACTGCTGCTGACCGGACGGGCGGCCGTGCCGCCGCGCGAGTCGTGGGAGGCGCACATCCGTACGGCGCCGCCCGGCGATCGCCTCGCCGGCCGGCTGCAGGCGCTCCTCGCCATCGAAGCGGACGGCGGCGGGCTGCTCGTGCGGACGGCCGACGTCACCGATGCGGGCGCGATGGCCGCGGCCGCCGCGGAGGCGCGGCATCGCTTCGGACGGATCGACGGGGCCATTCACGCGGCCGGCGTGCCCGGCGGGGGCGTGATCGCCCTGAAGACGGCGGAAGCGGCGAAGGCCGTGCTGGCGCCGAAGGTGCAGGGCACGATCGTGCTGGCCTCGGTGCTCGATCCGCGCGAGACGACGTTCCTGGCGCTCTGTTCGTCGATTGCGGGGCTGCAGGGCGGCTTCGGTCAGGTCGACTACGCGGCCGCCAACGCGTTCCTCGATGCGTTCGCGGCGCACCATGCGCGGACCCGCGGCCTGCTCACGACGTCGATCGACTGGGACGCGTGGCTCGAGACCGGCATGGCCGTGGATGCGGCCGAGGCCCTGCGGAACCGAACGGGCGCAGGTGGGGCCACCCAGGCGATCGACACACGCGGCACGCTGTTCGATCGCGCCGCACGGGAAGGGGCTGGCGCGGTCGTCGGTCATCTGGTGCTGTCTCCGGAGCGCCACTGGATGCTGGACGAGCACCGCGTGAACGGCGAGGCGCTGCTGCCCGGCACCGCCTATCTCGAGCTGATCCGGTCGGCCGTGGCGCTGCTCCATCCGGCGTCGCCGCTCGTCATCGAGCGTCTCGTGCTGGGCGCACCGCTGCTCGTCGGCGCGGACGACGCCGGACCGATCGAGGTCGACGTGCGCCTCGAGCCGCACGTCGAGGCCGCCGGCGGGCCATCGTACGACGTGACCGTGCGCAGCCGCCGCCGCGATGAGGCGCAGTGGACCGCGCACGCGGCCGGCGCCGCGCGGCCGGTCGACGAGCCGGTGCCGGCCGGTACGCTCGACGCCGTGCGCGCGCGCTTTGCCGGCGCCGAACCGCAGGCGGCTGTCGAGTCGGCCGCCGGTTCGCCGCTCCGGCTCGGACCGCGGTGGCGCAGCCGGCAGTCGCTGCAGCGGCTGGACGAGGAGATGCTCTCGGCGATCGAGCTGCCGGCGGCGTACGCCTCGGATCTGTCCGAGACGCCGCTCCATCCCGCGCTGCTCGACGTCGCCCTCGGCGTGCCAGCGCGGAGCGGGGACACCGGGATGTTCCTGCCGTTCATGTACGAGCGGGTGTACGTCGCGGCGCCGTTGCCGTCGCGGATTCACAGCCACGTGCGGCCGGCCGATGCCGGCGCGCTGACCGAGACCCGCGCGTTCGACGTCGTCGTGTTCGGCGGGGACGGACAGGCGGTCGTGGTCGTCGACGGCTACACGGTGAAGCGCTGGCATGCCGCCGGCGCGCCGGCCGTGGCTTCGGTGAGCGGGACGGAGAACGATCGGCTGCGCATCGGCGAGCCCGGAAATTTCGAGACGCTGCACCTGGAGCCAGCCGCGCGGCGGGCCCCGGCGGCCGGTGAAGTCGAGATCGAGGTCCAGGCAACGGCGCTGAACTTCCGCGACGTGCTGAAGGCGCTCGGCGCGATGCCGCTGCCGGTCGAAGGCGATGCCGGCGGTCTCGGGGACGAGTGTGCCGGCGTGGTCTCGGCGGTCGGGTCCGGCGTCACGCACGTGCGCGTCGGCGATCCGGTCGTCGCGGTGGCCGATGCCTGCTTCGGCCGGTTCGTCACCGTGCCGGCGGCGTTCGTCGTCCGGAAGCCGGCCGCGATCGGGATGGACGAGGCGGCCGCCGTGCCGGTCGCGTTCATGACGGCGTACCACGCGCTGTTCGAGCTCGGGCGGCTGAAGGCCGGCGAGCGGGTGCTGGTGCAGGCGGCCGCCGGCGGCGTGGGGCTGGCAGCCGTGCAGCTCGCGCTCGGGGCCGGCGCCCGCGTGTTCGCGACGGCCGGCAGCCGCGAGAAGCGCGCGTTCCTCGAGGCGCTCGGCGTCGATGCGGTCATGGACTCGCGGTCGCTGGCCTTCGTGGACGAGATCCGGCGTCGCACGGACGGCGAGGGGGTCGACGTCGTGCTCAACTCGCTGGCCGGCGAGCACATTCCGGCCGGTCTGTCGGTCTTGCGGCGCTACGGACGGTTCCTCGAACTCGGCAAGCGCGACATCGCTGCGAATGCCGCGCTCGGCCTCGCGCCGTTCGAGCGCAGCCTGTCGTTCATCGCCGCGAATCTCGAGCGCGACCACCCGGACTTCTCGCGGCTCCTCGCGATGGCGGCGCAGCGGATCGACGACGGCGAATGGCTGCCGCTGCCCACGCAGGTCTTTCCGATCGCGCGGATCGGCGAGGCGTTCACCCATCTCGCCCGCGCGCGGCACATCGGCAAGGTCGTCGCCAGCCGGACGGCCGCCGTCGCGCGTCCACCCGCCGGCGGGTTCGGCCTGGGCGGCGGTTCGCGCCGGACCACAGTCCGTCGGCCTGCGGACCGCCGAGGCGGTCGAGGCGTTCGTCCGCGTGATCGGGGCCGGCCGGGCACAGGTGGCGGTGTCGACGGTGGACCTGACGGCGCGGATCGCCCGGCAGCGGGATGCGTTCGGCGTCATCCGCGACGCCGTCGAAGGGGCGGCGGACGCGGGCGGCGCCCCTGCGGAGGGCCGGGTCGCGCCGGTGCCGGCGGGTGAGGGCCTCGAGGGCCGCATCGCGGCGATCTGGGAGCGCGTGCTGGGCGTCGGCGACATCGGCGTCCACGACAGCTTCTTCGAGATCGGAGGCGATTCGCTGTCCGGCGTGCAGGTGATGTCGCAGCTCAACGCGCAGCTGCAGATGCGCATCCCGATCGCGCGCTTCTTCGAGGCGCCGACCGTCGCCGGGCTGGCGGCGCTGGTGCGGGGCGAACAGGCCGGCGGTGCGCCGGAGCCGACGCTCACGGCGAGCCGCGATCGCGGCAGTCTGCGGCGCGCGACGCGCGAGCGCCGGCGCGGGGGAGACGGCCGTGGCTGAGACGCGGACGGGTGCGAACGCGATCGCCGTCATCGGGCTGTCCGTGCGCCTGCCCGGCGCGCGCAATGCCGCGGAGTTCTGGCGGAACCTGGCCGGCGGCGTCGAATCGATCCGCCGCTTCACCGACGAGGAGCTGCTGGCAGAAGGTGTGGCGCCCGAGCTGCTCGCCCGCCCGACCTACGTCAAGGCACGCCCGGTGCTCGACGACATCGAGGCGTTCGATGCGGCCTGCTTCGGGTTCCACCCGCGCGAGGCGGAAGTCACCGATCCCCAGCACCGCGTCTTCCTCGAATGCGCACTGGAAGCGCTCGAAGACGGCGGATACGCGGCCGATCGGCCGGATGCCGCCATCGGCGTCTTCGCCGGCTGCGGCCTCAGCACGTATCTGACCTCGAATCTGGCCAACAGCGATGCCGCGCAGCGGCTGGCGAGCTCCAGCCAGATCGGGATCGGGAACCTGCAGGATTACCTGGCGACGCGCGTGTCGTACAAGCTGAACCTCCGGGGGCCGGCGTACGCGGTGCAGTCGGCCTGTTCGACGTCGCTCCTGGCGATCCACCTCGCCTGCCAGCACCTGCTGAACTTCGAGTGCGATCTGGCGCTGGCCGGCGGCGTGTCGATCTCCGTGCCGGCCCGCGTCGGCTACCTCTATCAGGAGGGCGGCGTGCTGTCGCCCGACGGGCACTGCCGGCCGTTCGCGGCCGACGCGGCGGGCACGGTGTTCGGCAGCGGCGCCGGAGCGGTGCTGCTGAAGCGGCTGGACGAGGCCGTCGCGGACGGCGACACGATCTACGCCGTGGTGATCGGATCGGCCGTCAACAACGACGGCGCGCTGAAGGCCGGCTACACCGCGCCGAGCGTCGCGGGACAGGCGGCCGTCGTCACCGAGGCGCTGGCTGCCGCCGGCGTGTCTCCGGCGACGATCGGCTACGTCGAGACGCACGGCACCGGCACGATCCTCGGCGATCCGATCGAAGTGACGGCGCTCACGCAGGCGTTCCGGACCGCCACCGACGGGAACGGCTTCTGCGGCATCGGATCGGTGAAGTCGAACGTCGGCCACCTCGACGCCGCCGCCGGCATCGCGGGATTCGTCAAGACCGTGCTGGCGCTGCACCACCGCGAGCTGCCGCCGAGCCTGTACGCCGGGCAGACGAACCCCCGCATCGACTTCGCGGCGAGTCCGTTCTACGTGAACACCGCGGGGCGGGCGTGGCCGGCCGGCGACGGGCCCCGGCGCGCGGGGGTCAGCGCCTTCGGCGTGGGCGGCACCAACGTGCACGCGGTGCTCGAGGAAGCGCCGGCGCCGACCGTCTCTGGACCCGCCCGCCCGTGGCAGCTGCTCGTGCTCTCCGGCCGCACGGAGGCAGCCCTCGAATCGGCGACAACGAACCTGGTCGACTTCCTCGACGAGCACCCGGCGGTGCCGGCGGCCGATGTCGCCTGGACGCTGCAGACCGGCCGCCGCAGCGGTGAGCACCGGCGGTTCGTCGTCTGTCGCGACACGGCCGACGCGATCGACAAGCTCGATGCGATGAGTCCGCGCGACGTCTTCTCGGCGTTCCAGAAGGCGACGGCGCGCTCGGTCGTGTTCATGTTTCCCGGCCAGGGGGCGCAGCATGCCGGCATGGCGGAGGAGATCTACCGGCACGAGCCGGTCTTCCGCGAGGCGTTCGATCGATGCGCCGACCTCTTCGCCGCGGATCTCGGCGTGGACCTGCGTCCGCTCGTCTTCGCGTCCGGTCCGGACCGGCCGGCTGCGGCGGTCCGCCTCGCCGGGACGCGCGATGGCGAGCCGGCGCTCTTCGCCGTGGAGTACGCGCTCGCGCGGCTCTGGATGTCGTGGGGCGTCGTCCCGCAGGTGATGATCGGTCACAGCATCGGCGAGTACGTCGCGGCCTGTCTGGCCGGGGTGTTCTCGATCGAGGAGGCCGTGCGGCTCGTGGCGGCGCGGGCGCGCCTGGTCGGCGCGCTCCCGGCGGGCGCCATGCTGGCCGTCTCGCGTCCTCCGGACGAGGTCCGGCCGCTGCTCGGCCCCGCACTGTCGGTGGCGATCGTCAACACGCGGGCATCCTGCGTGGTCGCCGGCGACCCGGCGGCCGTCGACGACCTGGCGCGCCGGCTGGAGGCCGCGGGCATCCCGTCCGCGCGGCTGGAGACGGCGCATGCGTTCCATTCGGTGATGATGGACGAGGTGCTGGCCGACCTGGCCGCCGCCGTGCGGGAGGTGGCGCTGCGGCCGCCCGCCATTCCGTACGTCTCGAACGTCACCGGACGGCGCATCACGGACGAAGAGGCGACCGACCCGGCGTACTGGGCGCGCCAGCTCCGGCTGCCCGTCTATTTCGCCGACGGCATCCGCGAACTGCTGAAGGATCCGTCGCGCGTGCTGCTCGAAGTCGGCCCGGGCCAGACGCTGGCGGCGCTGACCCGTCAGAACGTGGAGCGGGGGAGCACGTCGACGATCGTCAGTTCGCTGCCGGACCGGCGCGAGCGCCGATCGGATCTGGCCGCGGTCCTCGACGGGCTCGGACGCCTGTGGCTGGCGGGGGTGACCGTCGACTGGGCCGGCGTGCATGCCGGTGAGCGACGCCATCGGGTGCCGCTGCCGACCTATCCCTTCGATCGCCGGAGGTACTGGGTCGATCCGGCGCCGCCGGCGGAGGCCCTGGCCGCCGCGCCCGATCGCAAGGCGGATCCCGATGGCTGGTTCTACGTGCCCGGCTGGAAGGAAGCACCGCGCGTCTCCACCGGGTCCGCGGCCGCGGCCGGCTGGCTCGTGTTCGGTGGTACCGATCCCTTCACCACGGGGTTGTTCGCGCACCTTGCCCGACTGGCGCCGCATGTCGCGCACGCGCAGCCCGGCGTGGCATTTGCGCGTACCGGACCGTCGAGCTGGACGATTCGCCCGGGCGAAGCGGACGACTGGGCCCGGCTGCTGGCCGAGCTCGGCGGGCACGGGCCGGTGCCTGACCGGATCGTTCATGCGACAGGTGTGGCAGCCGGGGACGAGGGGATGTCCGGCGAGCAGATCTTCGACAGCCTGCTGGCGTTGACGAAGGCGCTGGGTGGTGCCACGCTGGAGGGTCACGTCCGCGTCGGGGTACTGACCTCCAGCCTCTACGACATCACGGGCCGCGAGATGCCGCGACCCGATCTGGCGCTCGCACTCGGGCCGGTGCTCGTGATGGGGCAGGAGCTGCCGCGCGTCTCCTGCCGGAACGTGGATGTCGATCCCGGCGGCGGTGCGGACGACCTGCCCCGGATCTGGCAGGCGATCGCCGAGGAGCTCGCCGGCGACGGTGACGAGCCGGTGGTGGCGCTGCGCGGGCACCACCGCTGGGTGCGCAGCCATGTGCCGGCCGCGCTGCCGCGGCCGGCCGGGCCGCCGCGCGCACTCGAGCCCGGCGGTGTCTATCTGATCACCGGCGGCTTCGGCGGGCTCGGGCTGACGTTCGCGCACTGGCTGGCGTCGACCGTGCAGGCGCGGCTCGTGCTCGTGGGCCGGACCGCGGTGCCGCCGCGCGCGCAGTGGGACGAGTGGCTCGCGACGCATACCGACCGCGACGACATCAGCCGGCGCATCGCGGCGATCCGCGCCATCGAGGCGGCGGGCGGCTCGGTGCTGGCCCGCCGGGCGGACGTGACGTCGGAAGCCGACATGCGCGCCGTGATCGACGCCGCGGTGGAACGCTTCGGCGGCATCGACGGCGCCATTCACGCGGCGGGCGTGCCGGGCGTCGGGCTGGCCGCGCTGAAGACGCGCGAGGCGATGGCCAGGGTGATGGGACCGAAAGTGGAGGGCACGCGGGTGCTCGAGCGCGTGCTGCGGGGCCAGCGCACGCGCTTCCTGCTGCTGTGCTCGTCGCTGGCTGCGCTGGCCGGCGGTCTCGGCCAGATGGACTATGCTGCGGCGAACGCCTTTCTCGACGCCTGGGCGGCCGCGCGGCGTGAAGGCCCAGGGCCCCGCGTGCTGTCGATCGACTGGGACGCCTGGCGGGACGTCGGCATGGCCGCCGAGGCGGCCGGGGCCGCCCGCGGCGCCGAGGCGCAGCGCGAACGGCTGCGCTTCGCCCTGACGCCGGCCGAGGGGACCGACGTGCTGGCGCGCATCCTCGATGGCCTCCACCATCTCGATCGCGACGTTCATCGCCTGGTCGTCTCGACGATCGATCTGGATCGCCGGCTGGAACCGTTCCGCGGCCGGACGGATGCCGGTGCGGAACGACAGGCGGCCGGGGCGGCGCGTCATCCGCGTCCCGCCCTCCGGACGGAGTACGAGCCGTCGCGGACCGACGAGGAGCGGCTCCTGGCCGGAGTCTGGCAGGACGTGCTGGGTGTGGACGCCGTCGGCGTCCACGACAACTTCTTCGAGCTCGGTGGAGACTCGCTGACGGCCCTCCGGGTCGTGGAGCGGCTGGAAGCCGAGTGGCACCGCCGATGCGCGGTGGCCGAGTTCTATGCGGCGCCGACCATCCGGCTGCTGGCCGACCGGCTGGCGGCCGTGCCGGTACCGGCGGCCGACGCGGCGGCGAGATCGGCAGCGGACGATCGTTAGAAAGGATACGGGATCTTCGTCTATGACTACACGACCTGGACCGGCCGACCGGGACATTGCCATCGTCGGCATGAGTCTGCGGTTTCCCGGCGCCGAGACGGTGGAGGAGTTCTGGCAGAACCTCCGCAACGGCGTCGAGAGCATCACGTTCTTCGGCCACGAGGAGCTGCTCGCCGCGGGCGTGCCGCCGGCCCTGCTGAACGATCCGAATTTCGTGCCCGCCCTGCCGATGCTGAAGCAGGTGGATGAGTTCGACGCCGCGTTCTTCGGCTTCAAGCCGCGCGAGGCGGAAACCATGGATCCGCAGCTGCGGTTGTTCCTCGAGTGTGCGTGGGAAGCCCTGGAGCGCACCGGGTACGATCCGGAGACCTACGGGCGGCCGATCAGCGTGTACGCGGGCAACAACATCAGCAACTATTTCATCTTCAACATCCTGCCGATTCTCGACACGCTCACCGCGCACGGCGGCATGCTGAGCATGGTGAGCCACAACGACAAGGATGCGCTGGCGACGGTCGTGTCGCACCGGCTGAACCTGCGCGGTCCCAGCATGTCCGTCCAGACGTTCTGTTCGACCTCGCTCGTGGCCGTGCACCTCGCCTGCCAGGGGCTGCTGGCCGGCGAGAGCGACATGGCGCTGGCCGGTGGCGTGTCGGTCTCGGGCCGGCAGGTGGCTGGCTACTTCTACGAAGAAGGCGGGATCGTCTCGCCCGACGGCCACAACCGGACGTTCGACGCGCGCGGCAAGGGGACGGTCTTCGGCAACGGCGCCGGCGTGGTCGTGCTGAAGCGGCTCGCCGATGCGCTGGCCGACGGCGACACGATTCACGCGGTGATCCGCGGCTCGGCCGTCAACAACGACGGCTCGCAGAAGGCCGCCTATACGGCGCCGAGCGTCGACGGGCAGGCGGAGGCCATCGGCCGGGCGCTGCAGGTCTCGGGCGTCAATCCCGAGACGATCGGCTACGTCGAGACGCACGGCACCGCCACGTCGATCGGCGATCCGATCGAAGTGCAGGGGCTGACGAAGGCGTTCCGCGTCTGGACCGCCAAGAAGCAGTTCTGTTCGATCGGATCGGTGAAGAGCAACTTCGGCCATCTCGATCGGGCGGCGGGCGTGGCGGGCCTGATCAAGGCCGTGCTGGCCGTGGAGCACGGTCGGATTCCGCCGAGTCTGCACTACGAGCATCCGAATCCGAAGATCGACTTCGAGAACAGCCCGTTCTACGTGAACACGGCGCTCAGCGAGTTCCCGCACCGGGACGCGCCCCGCCGGGCGGGTGTCAGCTCGTTCGGCATCGGGGGCACCAACGCGCACGTGATCGTGGAGGAGGCGCCCGCGCGCGACGACTCCGGGCCGAGCCGGAACAGCCAGCTCATCGTGCTCTCCGCCCGGAGCGAGGCGGCGGTGGCGCGGTCCAGCGCCGAGATCGGCCGGTTCCTGCAGCAGCACCGCGAGGTGCCGCTGGCCGACGTCGCCTTCACGCTGTCGCGCGGTCGACGGGGCTTCGCGCACCGCATCGCGGTGACCGGTGGCGACGCCGACGAAATCGTCAAGGCGCTCGAGTCGCGCGACCGGCGCCGCGTCTGGGAGGGCGTGGCGCGGGCCGGCCGGTCGGTCGGCTTCCTGCTGCCGGGCCAGGGGACCCAGTACGTGCAGATGGGGCGCGGCCTCTACGAGCGCGAACGCGTCTTCCGCGACGCGCTCGACCGCGCCAGCCGCGAGCTCGAATCGATCACCGGATGGGACCTGCGCGCCGTGCTCTACCCGGACGCCGGCGAGGCCGAGGCGGCGCGGGAGCGGCTGCGGCAGACCGCCGTGACGCAGCCCGCCGTCTTTGCGGTCGGCTGGGCGCTGGCGCAGCAGTGGGCGGCGTGGGGCATCAGGCCCTCCGCCATGCTGGGACACAGCCTCGGGGAGTACGTGGCGGCCTGCCTGGCTGGCGTGATGGAGCTGGAGGACGCGCTGCGGCTCGTCGCCCTGCGCGGCGCGATGATGCAGGCGCTGCCGCCGGGCGTGATGCTCGCCGTCGGCCTGCCGGAGGCCGAGGCGCGCCGCTACGAGAGCGAGGTGGTGTCGCTGGCGACGATCAACGCGCCGGAGTCGTGCGTGCTCGCCGGCGAGCCCGGAGCAATCGCCGCGCTCGAAGCGCGCCTGGCCGCCGACGGCATCGGTGGCCGCCGGCTGGAGACGAGCCACGCGTTCCATTCGGCCATGATGGAGCCGATGCTGGCGCCCTTCGGCGAGGCCGTGTCGAAGGTGACGCTGCGCGCGCCGTCGGTGCCGTACGTGTCGAACGTGACCGGCCGCTGGATCACGCCGGAGGAAGCCACCGACCCGCGCTACTGGGTCAGACACGTGCGCGACGCCGTGCGGTTCGCCGACGGCGTCTCGACGCTGCTCGACGACGAGACGCGGATCCTGCTCGAGGTCGGCGCGGGCAAGACGCTCAGCGGCCTGGCGCGGCGTCACGGCGCCGGCGCAGAGCGTCCGGCGATTGCGTCGCTGCGGGCGGCGCACGAGTCGACCGACGACGTGACGGCCATGCAGATGGCCGCCGGGCAGCTGTGGGTCGCCGGAATCGACATCGACTGGGCCGGCTACTGGGCTGGCGAGGACCGTCGCCGGCGGCCCCTGCCGACCTATCCGTTCGAGCGGCAGCGGTACTGGATCGAACCGGCGGCGACGTCTCCCGCACCGCAGCCGGCAGCCGCCGGAGTCGAGACGTCCGAGGACCTGGCCGAGTGGTTCTACATGCCGGCCTGGAAGCGGTCGGCGGCTCCCGCGCCGTTCCAGGGACGCACCGGCCGCTCGGACGAACCGGGCTGGCTCGTGCTCGTCGGCGAGGACAGCTTCTCGTCGGCACTCGTCCGCCAGCTGCAGGAGCTCGGCGAGCGCGTCGTCGCCGTGGCGGCGGGCGACGGCTTCCGCCGGCTGCACGAGACGTACTTCACGCTGCGTGCGGGCGAACGCGACGACTGGGCCACGCTGTTCCGGCAGCTCGACGATGAAGGGCTGATGCCGGAGCGGATCCTGTCGCTGTGGAACCTGGTGCCGGCTACGGCAGCCGCGACGCCGCTCGAGCACTTCGGGGCCGCGCAGGATCTCGGCTTCTTTGCGATGCTGGCGATGACCCAGGCGCTCGGCGATTGCGAGCTGACGCACCCGATTCACATCGGCGTGGTCACCAATCAGCTGCAGAACGTGACGGACGAGCCGGTTCGCGCGCCCGAACGGGCCACGGTGCTCGGGCCGTGCAAGGTCATTCCGCAGGAATATCCCGACCTGACCTGCGCGGCGATCGACGTCGTCCTGCCCGACGCGGGCGGGCCGGCCGAGCCCGACCTGGGCGCGGCGCTGCTCGCCGAGATGGCATCGCCGTCCAGGGAGGCACAGGTGGCCTGGCGCGGCGGCCACCGCTGGACGCTGTCCTACGAGCGGACGCGCGTGGAGCACGCGCCGCGGGAACGGGTGCCGATCCGCGACGGCGGCGTGTACCTCATCACCGGCGGGCTCGGCGGACTCGGGCTCGTGCTCGCGGCGCATCTGGCCGAAACCGCCCGCGCGAAGCTCGTGCTCGTGCAGCGGTCCGCGCTGCCGCCGGAGGAGAGCTGGGACGACTGGCTCGCTTCGCACGAGGAGGGCGACCGGACGAGCCGCCGGATCCGCCGCGTGCGCGAGCTCGTGGCGAAGGGCGGCGAGGTGCTCGTGGTGAGCGCCGACGTGGCCGATGCCGGGCAGATGCGGGCCGCCGTCGACCGGGCGGTCGAGCGGTTCGGCCCGATCCACGGCGTGCTGCACGCCGCCGGCATCGCCGGTGACGGCGTCATGCAGTTGAAGACGCGCGCGGTGGCGAGCGAGGTGATCGAGCCGAAGGTCAGGGGCGGGCTCGTGCTCGAGGCGCTCTTCCGCGATCGGCCGCTCGACTTCATGGTGCTCTTCTCGTCGGTGGCCTCGGTCACCGGCAGCTTCGGGCAGGTCGACTACTGCGGCGCCAACAGCTTCCTGGACGTGCTGGCGAACGGCCAGCCGGCCGGTGCCTGGCCGATGATTGCCATCAACTGGGACGCCTGGAGCGAAGTGGGGATGGCGGTCGAGACCGTGCAGCGGCGGACCGCGGTGCCCGGGCGATCCGGGGCACCCGACTTCGAGCCGATCGAGCATCCGTATTTCGACCGGCGGCTCGTCGACGGTGCCGAGACCCGGTTCGTGGGCCGCTTCTCGCCCGAACGGATCTGGTTCCTGAACGAGCACCGGCTGTTCAAGCGGCCGACGCTGCCCGGGACGTCGTACCTCGAGATCGCGCGCAGCGCGTACGCCACCGTGTCCGACGGCGGGCCGTTCGAGCTGTGCAACGTCTACTTCCTGACGCCGTTCTTCGTGCCGATCGGCGAGGAGCGCGACCTGGAGCTCGTGCTGACGGCGCGGGAGGATGAGCACGAGTTCGTGATCCGCAGCGAGACGGCCGACGGCCGGGGCTGGCAGGAACACTGCCGCGGCCGTCTCGTGCCGGCGCCCGGCGCCGTGGCGAAGACGTACGACCTGGCGGCGCTCGAGGCGTCGTGCACGAAGCACAAGGTCGTGAATCCGCCGGTCGACTGGTCCAGGCTCGAAGGGCAGATCGTCGAGGCCGGGGGCCATCTGGACCTCGGGTCGCGCTGGTTCAACGTGGAGCGGATCCTGTTCGGCGACGACCGGGAGTTCGCGGTGCAGGCGCTCCCGGAGGCCATCGCCGGCGATGTCTCGACCGCGCTGCTGCATCCCGCGCTGATGGACTTCACGGCGCTGCTGCCACTCGACACCAACGGCATCTACATCCCGTTCTCGTACGACTGCGTGCGCGTGCTGGCGCCGCTGCCGTCGCAGATCTGCACGTGGGTCGTGAATCACGACGACCTCATGGGCGGCAAGGAAACGGTGGGATTCGAGGCCACGATCACCGACCGGGCGGGACACGGTCTGGTGGAGATCGAGGGGATGACGCTGCGGCGGATCGATCGCCTGCCGGTCGCGAAGGGAGCAGGCAGGGCCGAGGCGCCGGCCGTGCCAGCCGACCGTCCGCTGCCCGACGCGCCGAACGTCCGCGTCGGCATGTCGGCGCCGGGACTGTTCAGCAACCTGGATCTGCGTCCGGCCGAGCGGCGCGCTCCGGGCGCCGGCGAGGTGGAGATCGAGGTGGCGGCGGCGGGGCTGAACTTCAAGGACGTGCTGCGGGCGCTCGGCATGATTCCGGACATGCCCGACGGCCAGATCGAATCGGGCTTCGGAATCGAGTGCGCCGGACGGATCGCCGCGGTCGGTGCGGGCGTCACCGGTTTCGAGGTGGGGGACGAGGTGATGGCCATCGCGCCGGGGGCCTTCGCCGCCTATACGCTGACGCGCGCGCCGCTGGTCGTGCCGATCCCCGCGGGCCTGAGCTACGAGCAGGCGGCGGTCGTGCCGCTGGTCTTCCTGACCGCGTACCACGCGCTGGTGAACCAGGCGCGGCTCCAGCCGGGCGAGCGGGTCCTGATTCACGCCGCGGCCGGCGGCGTCGGCCTGGCGGCGATCCAGATCGCGCAGCACATCGGTGCCGAGATCTACGCGACGGCCGGCAACCCGGCCAAGCGCGAGTTCCTGTCGTCGCTCGGCGTCCGGCACGTGTCGACGTCGCGCGCGCTGTCGTTCGCCGACGACATCCGTGCATGGACGAACGGGGAGGGCGTGGACGTGGTGCTGAACTCGCTGGCGGGCGAGTTCATTCCGGCCAGCCTGGGCCTGCTGCGGATGTACGGCCGGTTCGTCGAGATCGGCGCGCGCGACATCTATCAGAACTCGTCGCTCGGTCTGCGGCCGTTCGCGAACAACCTCTCGCTGTCGGCCATCGACCTGGGGCCGATGTTCGTCCAGCGTCCGCACGTCGTCCATCGGATGTTCGAGCAGATCGCGGCGCATCTCGAGGCCGGGGAGTACCAGCCGGAGCCGGTGCAGAGCTTCCCGCTCGCGGGCGTCGAGGAGGCGTTCGAGTTCATGGCGGCGGCCCGCCAGATCGGCAAGATCGCGATCCACGTGCAGACGCTCGAACGGCAGCAGGCCGGCCGGCGGCCCGCGGCCGCGGCGGCCGTCGGAGCGGCCAACGGCATGATTCCCCCGCACGAGGGGATCGAGGCGTTCGATCGCGCGCTGGTGGCCCGGCGCCCGCAGCTCGTCGTGTCGCCGAAGAACCTGCGCGCGGTCATCGACTGGCAGCGCCAGGCGCTGCACGCGCTGCAGGAACCGGCGCAGTCGTCGGCCATCGCGGGTCAGTCGCGCGTGCAGCATCCGCGGCCGGAGCTCGCCACGGCGTTCGTGGCGCCCCGGAACGAGCCCGAGGAGCAGATCGCGGCCATCTGGCGCGACCTGCTCGGCCTGATCGAGATCGGCGTGCACGACAGCTTCTTCGAGCTGGGCGGCGACTCGCTGATCGGCGTGCAGGTGCTGTCGCGCATCAAGAAGGCGTTCAACGTCCAGCTTCCGTCGTCGGTCCTCTACGAGGGGCCGACGGTCGAATCGCTGGCCAGGCTGCTGGGCGGTGACGACGCGGAGGACTCGACGGCGTTCGAGCAGCGTCGCGGCCGGGCGGACCGGCGGCGCGAGCGGGAGTCGCGCAGGCAGGGAGCTTCGTGAGCGCAGACAGTCAGAAAGCACGGACCGACGCCATCGCGATCGTCGGGATGAGCGGCCGGTTTCCCGGCGCGCCGACGCCCGACGTCTTCTGGGAGAAGCTGCGTGACGGCGTCGAACTGATCTCCTTCTACACCGACGAGGAGCTGAAGGCGCAGGGGATCGATTCGGCGAAGCTGTCGGATCCGAACTTCGTCCGCGCGCGGCCGTACCTCGAAGGGCGGGAGACCTTCGACGCCGGCTTCTTCGGCTTCAGCGGGCGCGACGCCGAGCTGATCGATCCGCAGCAGCGGCTGTTCCTCGAGGTCGCGTGGGAGGCGCTCGAGCACGCCGGCTACGTGCCGGAACGGTTCCCCGGCCTCATCGGCGTCTTCGCCGGGTCGGGCGCGAACATGTACCTGTGGTTCAACCTGCTGGTGCAGCCGCAGTTCCTGCAGCGCACTGGCCTGTTGCGCACGGTCATCAGCAGCGGCGCCGACTTCCTGGCCGCGCGCGCCGCCTACAAGATGAACCTGACCGGACCGGTCTGCTCCGTGCAGACCGCCTGCTCGACGGCGCTGGTCGCCGTCCACCTCGCGTGTCAGAGCCTGCGTGACTTCGAGTGCGATCTCGCGCTGGCCGGCGCCACGTCCCTGAACGTGCTGCCGTTCGTCGGCTACAACTACGAGACCGGCGGACTGATGTCGCGCGACGGGCATTGCCGCGCCTTCGATGCCCGCGGGAGCGGCACGCTGTTCGGCGACGGCCTCGGGGCGGTGGTGCTGAAGCGGCTGGACGAGGCCATCGAGGACCGCGACACGATTCATGCGGTGATCCTCGGTTCGGCCGTCAATAACGACGGCGACGCCAAGGCGGGCTTCACGGCACCCGCGGCGACCGGGCAGGCCGCCGTGGTCTTCCAGGCACTCGACAATGCGGGGGTGCCGGCCGATTCGGTGTCGTACGTCGAGGCGCACGGCACCGCGACCGAGCTCGGCGACGCGATCGAGGTGAAGGCCCTCACGTCGGCGTTCCGCAGCAGCACCACGAAGAAGGGCTTCTGCGCGATCGGCTCGGTGAAGACGAACCTCGGGCACCTGAACGCCGCGGCCGGCATCGCGGGGTTGATGAAGACCGTGCTCGCGCTCGAGCATCGGCAGATTCCGCCCAGCCTGCACTTCGAGACGCCGAACCCCGGCATCGACTTCGCGGGCAGTCCCTTCTTCGTCAACGACCGGCTGCGCGACTGGGCGCCGGGGGCGACCCCGCGCCGGGCCGGCATCAGTGCGTTCGGCATCGGCGGGACCAACGCGCACGTGATCGTCGAAGAGGCGCCGGCGCCCGCGCCGCCGGAGCCGAGCCGGGCCTCACAGCTCGTCGTGCTGTCCGCCCGGTCCGACGCCGCCCTGGCGCGGGCCGCGGCCGGCCTGGCGGCGCATCTCGAGGCGCGCGGCGGCCAGCGGCAGACCGCGCCGGCCCCGCTGGCAGATGTCGCCTTCACGCTCACCCAGGGCCGGCGCAGCCTTCCAGCACCGGCTGGCGCTCGTGGGCAGGAACGCGGAGGAGGTGCGGGCGGCACTGACCGGTGCGGGCGGAGCCGCGAGATGGACCGGCGCGCGGAGGGCCGTCGATGGACGGGTCGCGTTCCTGCTGCCCGGACAGGGCGCACAGGTCGTCGGCATGGGGCGCGCGCTGTACGAACGGGAGGCGGTGTTCCGCGACGCCTTCGATCGCGCCCGTGCGATTGTGAAGGCATCCGGAGATCTCGATCTGGTCGAGGTCATCTATCCCGATGCGGACCGCGAGACGGCCGCTCGCATCCGGCTGCGCCAGACGGGCACCACCCAGGCTGCGGTCTTCGCGGTCAGCTACGCGCTGGCGCAGCAATGGGCCGCGTGGGGCGTGCGTCCGTCGGCGATGCTCGGGCACGGCCTCGGCGAGTACGTGGCGGCGTGCCTGGCCGGCGTGATGACGCTCGAGGATGCCGCTGCGGCTGGTCGTGCGTCGCGGCCAGCTGATGCAGACGCTGCCGGCCGGCGTCATGCTGGCGGTCGGCCTGCCGGAGGCCGCAGCCCGCCGGTACGAGACCGACGCGATTGCGCTGGCGGCGGTCAACGCGCCGCAGTCGTGCGTGCTGGCCGGCCCGCCCGACGCCATGGCCGCCCTCGAGGCGACGCTCGCCGCGGCCGGTGTCGCCGCGACGCGCCTCGAGACGAGCCATGCCTTTCACTCGGCCATGATGGAGCCGATACTGGCCCCCTTCGGCGAGGTCGTGTCGAAGGTGACGTTGCGCGCACCGTCGGTGCCGTACGTCTCGAACGTCACCGGCCGCTGGATCACGGCGGCGGAGGCGACCGATCCCCGGTACTGGGTGCGGCACGTGCGCGAGACCGTGCGCGTCGCGGACGGTGTGGCCGCGCTCGTCGAGAGCGAGGCGACGGTGCTGCTCGAGGTCGGTCCGGGGCGGGCCCTCGGCGGACTGGTCGGGCGCCGGCCGGCAGCCGACGGCGGCCCGGCGGTCGTCGCCTCGCTGCCCGATGCGGAGGGGAGCGACGCGGTCCGCGACATGCAGGCGGCGCTCGCGCAGATCTGGACGTCAGGTGTTGACGTCGACTGGAACGGGTACTGGGGCGACGAGCGGCGGCGGCGCGTGCCTCTTCCGACCTATCCGTTCGAGCGCCAGCGCTACTGGGCCGATCCGGTCGCGGCCACACGCATGGCCGACGCGCCGGCCGTCCCGGCGGCGGCTTCGAGTGGGCGGCTCGAGTGGTTCGCGACGCCGGTCTGGCGTCAGTCGCCCGCGGATCGGCTGCCGAAGACGGCCGCCCGCGCGGCCGGCACGCGCTGGCTGCTGCTCGCCGACGAACAGGGATTGGGCTCGGCGATGGCCGAGCGGCTGACGGCGGCAGGCGATGACGTGCTCAAGATCATCGTCGGCGGCCGGTTCGCGCGGCTGTCCGCCCGGTCGTGCGTGCTCGATCCATCGCGCCCCGACGACTGGGCCGCCCTGGTGTCGCTGCTGCAGGACGAACGGCTGATGCCGGATCGCGTGGCGCACCTGTGGACCGTGACCGCGCGCGACATGCCGATCAGCGACGCGAGCGGATTGCAGCGCGTGCGGCGTTTCGGATTCGAGAGTCTGCTCCTGCTGCTGCAGGCGTTCGGCGACCGGTGTCCGGACGCGGCGTTCAGGCTCGGCGTCGTGACCAGCCACACGCACGAGATTACGGGCGGAGACGGACGCTTTCCCGAGAAGGCCACCGTGCTCGGGCCGGTGCGTGTCATCTCGCGGGAGCGGCCGTCAATCGTCGCGCGGGCGATCGACGTGGAGGCGCCGGCCGACACGGCGGCGTGGACGGCCGTGGCGGCACAGGTGATCGACGAGTTCGATGTCGAGTCGGACGAAGACCTCGTGGCCTATCGCGGCGGCCGTCGCTGGACGCAGGCGTTCGAGCCGGTTCGGCTGGATGCCAGTGCAGGGGTGACGGGCACGACGCCCGGTCTGCGGCCGGGCGGGACGTACCTGGTGACGGGCGGCCTGGGCGGGGTCGGCCTGTCGCTGGCGGGCTGGCTCGCCGGCCGGGTGCGGCCGCGGCTGGTGCTGACGAGCCGGCGGGGGCTGCCGCCGCGCGAGCAGTGGGACGGCTGGCTCGCCGCGCACGGCGCCGACGATCGCCTGTCGCAGCAGATGACGGCGGTACGCGCGCTCGAGGCCGCCGGGGCCGAAGTCATGGTGGCGGCCGTCGACGTCACCAGTACGCCGGACATGCGGGAGGTCCTCGACACGGCCGTCCGCCAGTTCGGGCCGCTGGCGGGTGTCATCCACGCGGCCGGCGTGCCGGGCGGGGGGCTGATCCAGCTGAAGACCGTCGACGCGGCCGCTCGCGTGCTGGCGCCGAAGGTCGAGGGCATGCGCGTGCTCGACGCCCTGCTCAAGCGTCACACGCCGGACTTCATTGCGCTCTGCTCGTCGGTGGCGTCCCTGATCGGTGAGGCCGGCCAGATCGATTACTGCGCCGCCAATGCCTACCTCGATGCGTACGCGCAGTCGCGCGCGGCCGATCCGCTGACGCGGGTCGTGGCGATCGACTGGGACACGTGGCGTGACGTCGGCATGGCGGTGGCGACGCCGGTGCCCGACGCGCTGAAGGAGGCGCGCGCGGCGGCCCTCGCGTCCGGCATCAGCCCCTCGGAGGGTGGCGAGGCCTTCGCGCGGATTCTCGCCTCCCGTCTGCCGCAGGTCGTGGTGTCGCCCCGTCTCGACCAGCTGCACACCGGCATGCAGCCGTCGACGTCGGCCGGCGGCGGTCCTCCGGAACGGATCGACCACGAAACGGGCCGGCCCCGGCATGCGCGGCCCGACCTCGCCACGGCGTACCGGGAACCGGCCACGGAGGTCGAGCGCCAGGTGGCCGGCGTGTGGGAGGCGCTGCTGGGCATCGCCGGGCTCGGACTCGACGATCACTTCTTCGACCTCGGTGGGGATTCGCTGCTCGCCACGCAGATCATCGCGCGGCTGCGGACGGCGTTCGACGTCCAGCTGTCGCTGCGCGAGGTGCTCGAGCGCCCCACCATTGCGCAGCTCGCGGCCCTCATCGAGCCGGATGCCGACGGCCGGACGCAGCTGCTGGCCGAGCTCGAAGAGATGTCTGACGAAGAAGCGGAGGCGCGGCTGCGCGAGCTGACCCGCCCGCCCGACGCCTGAGGGGGCATGAGCGAGATCCGCGATCCGCTGGCGCACCTCTCGCCGCAGAAGCGGGCGCTCTTCGACCTGTTGTCGAAGCGGCGGACCGGGCAGGCGCCGCCGGCCATTCCCAGGCGTGAGGCGTCGCCCACGGCACCGCTGTCGTTCGCCCAGGAGCGCCTGTGGTTCCTGGATCGTCTCGAGCCCGAGAATCCCGCCTACAACCTCGCACTGGCATTCCGCATCGACGGTTCCCTCGAGGCCGACTGGGCGCGGCGTGCGCTCGCGCTGCTGGCGGCCCGGCACGAGACCCTGCGGACCACCATCCGCGAGGTCGACGGCGCACCCATGCAGGTGATCGCTCCGTCCGCTGCGCTGCCGCTCGAGGTGGTCGACCTGAGCGCGACCGGCGCCGATCGGCGGGATGCCGAGCTGCTCGCGGTCGCCACCGCGCGGTTCGAGCAGCCGTTCGACCTGGCAGCCGGCCCGCTGCTGCGGACGACGCTGGTGCGCCTGTCGCCTTCACGGCACGTGCTGCTGTTCGTCATGCACCACGTCGTGTCGGACGGCGTGTCGATGGGGCATCTCGCCCGCGAGTTCTTCGCGTGCAGCATGGCCGCCGCGCAGGGCAGGCCGCCGGCGCTGGCCCCGCTGCCGATTCAGTACGCCGACTACGCGGTGTGGCAGCGTGAGTGGTTCCGGGGCGCCGAGCGGCAGCGGCAGCTCGACTACTGGCGCAGCCAGCTGGCCGGTGTGCCGCCGCTCGATCTGCCGACGGACCTGCCGCGCCCGCCGGTGCAGTCGGTCCGGGGCCGGACCCGCCGCTTCGGCCTCGATGCCGCTCTGACCACCCGGTTGCGGGCGTTCGCCCGGGCGAACGATGCCACGCTCTTCATGACGCTGCTGACCGGCCTCGCCATCCTGCTCGCGCGGTACGCCGGGCAGGATGACGTGGCGATCGGCTCGCCGATTGCCGGCCGGACGCACCGTGAGACCGAAGACGTCATCGGCCTGTTCGCCAACACGCTCGTGATGCGCTGCCGCCTCGAGGGCTGCCGGACGCCGCGCGACGTGCTGGCGCGCGTCCGGCAGGTCGTCATCGGGGCCCAGGACCACCAGGATTTGCCATTCGAGCAGCTCGTGGAGGCGCTGAAGCCGGCCCGCGACCTGAGCCGCAACCCGTTGTTCCAGGTCATGTTCATCCTGATGACGCCGGTGGGCGAGGCGTCGATCGAAGAGGTGGAGCTGAGCCCCGCGCTCGCGAAGTTCGATCTCACGCTCCTGCTCCGCGAACAGGGAGACCGGGTCCAGGGACAGCTGGAGTACTGCACCGATCTGTTCACGGACGCGACGGCGGCGCGGCTGATCCGGCATCTCACGACCGTGCTCTCCGCCATCGTCGCGGAGCCGGACGGCGAGCTCGCGGCGCTGGGACTGCTCGACCGCGACGAGCGCCAGACGGTGCTCGTCGCGTGGAACCGGACGGCGCTGCCGTACCGCACGGACGGCGGGCTCGGGCGGCGGCTGGCGGAGGCCGCGGCGAAGCATCGCGGGCGGACGGCGGTGACGGCGGACGGGGACACGGTGACCTACGGCGAGCTCGACGACCGCGCGGCCCGTCTTGCCGCGTATCTGGTCGATCTCGGCGTCGGGCCCGGAGTGCCCGTTGGCGTCTGTCTCGAGCGGTCGATCGATCTCATCGTCGCGTTGATGGCCGTGCTGCGGGCGGGCGGTGCCTACGTCCCTCTCGATCCGGCGTTTCCGTCGGAACGGCTCGCGCTGATGATCGACGATGCACGGATGCCGCTGCTGCTCACCGATGGCGGGGGCCGCCTGAGGCCGCCGCCGTCGTGCCGTCTGATCGACCTGGTGGACGCGCGGGCCCGGTGGATGACCACGCCACCACAGCCGGAGCCGGTGGCGGTCGAGCCCGACGAGCTCGCCTACGTGATCTACACGTCGGGATCCACTGGACGGCCGAAGGGCGTGCAGATTCCGCATCGCGCCGTGCTGAACTTCCTCGACTCGATGCGCCGGACTCCCGGCCTGCGCGACGACGACCGGCTGCTCGCCGTGACGACGCTGTCGTTCGACATCGCCGGGCTGGAGGTGTGGCTGCCACTGACGACCGGCGCCACCGTCGTGCTCGCCGGACGCGACGTTGCATCGGACGGCCGCGAGCTCGGCCGTCTGATCGAGTCGGAGCGGATCACGGTGATGCAGGCGACGCCCGCGACCTGGCGCCTGCTGCAGGAGGCCGGCTGGACCAACCCCGGTGGTATCAGGGTTCTCGTTGGCGGGGAGGCGCTGCCGCTCGACCTGGCCCGCTACCTCAGGCGCGTCAGCCGGTCGGTCTGGAACATGTACGGCCCCACCGAGACGACCATCTGGTCGGCCGTCGAGCCGGTCGAAGAAGTCGAAGGGCCCGTGCCGATCGGGCGCCCGATCGGCAACACGCGCCTCTACGTGCTCGACGAGCGACTCGAGCCGCTGCCGCCGGGGGTGGTTGGCGACCTGTATATCGGCGGGGACGGTCTGGCGCGCGGCTACCTGGGACAGCCCGACAGTACGGCCGACCGCTTCGTTCCGGATCCGCATGCCGGCGATCCCGGTGCGCGCATGTACCGCACCGGCGATCGGGCGACCTTCAAGGACGACGGGCGGGTGGTGTTCGTGGGACGGGCCGACCATCAGGTGAAGCTGTACGGGTACCGGATCGAGCCCGGCGACGTCGAGGCGGCGCTGCTGACGGCGCCCGGTGTCCGGCAGGCGGTCGTCGTCGTGCGGGAGGATACTCCCGGCAGTCCTCGCCTCGTGGCGTACGTCGTGCCGGAGTCCGGGACGACGCCCGGCGGGCCGCAGTTGCGGGAATCGGTTCGCGATCGGCTACCCGCGTACATGGTTCCGTCGGCCGTCGTCGTCATCGACGCGCTGCCGCTGACGCCGAACGGGAAGATCGATCGGCGTGCGCTGCCCAGACCCGGGTCGGAGTCGCCGGACCCCGTCGCGGCAACGCCGCCGCGGGACGACGACGAACGCCGGATGCTGGCGCTGTGGTCGGAAGTGCTCGACGCCGGCGTGCGCGGCGTGCACGACGACTTCTTCGACATCGGCGGCCACTCGATGCTGGCCGCCCGGCTGCTGTCGGGTGTCCGGCGTGTCTTCGACGTCGACGTGCCGCTGCGGGTGCTGTTCGACGCGCCGACGGTGGCACAGCTCACGCGGGCCGTCCGGCTGCTGGCGGCCGGCGTGCCGGTCGTCGTCCAGTCGTCCGACCCGCGTACACTCGCCGCCGAGGCGGTGCTCGACGCCGACATCACGCCGGCCGCGGCGGCGGCCGTCGATCCGCCGGCGCACCTGTTCCTGACGGGAGCCACGGGCTTTCTCGGCACGTACCTGCTGTCGGCCCTGCTCGAGTACACGACGGCGGACATCGTCTGCCTGGTGCGTGCCGACGACGAGGCGGCTGGGCTCGAGCGGCTTCAACGGGCGTTGCAGGCGTTCCAGCTGTGGAAGCCGGAGTACGCCGCGCGTCTCGGGGTCAGGCTCGGCGACCTGAGCCGTCCGCGGCTCGGCCTGACCGAGGCGGCATTCGACGAACTGGCGGGCGCGGTCGACGCGATCTATCACAACGGCGCGCTCGTGAACTTCACCCGGCCGTACAAGGCGCTGAAGGCCGCCAACGTGCGTGGCACCGTCGAAGTGCTGCGCCTCGCCTGCCATCGCCGCACCAAGCCCGTGCACTACGTGTCGACGATGGACGTGCTGGGGGCGGCGTACTACACGACCGGCGAGCGGGATGGACAGCCGCCGCCCGACGGGCTCGCGACGGGCTACGCCGAGAGCAAGTGGGTGGCCGAGCGGCTGGTGCATCTCGCGCGGCAGCGCGGTCTGCCGGCAGCCGTCTATCGTCCGGCGCGCATCGTGGGCGACAGCCGGACCGGCATCTGGAATACCGACGACTTCGCCAGCCGCGCGATCAAGGGTTTGATTCAGCTCGGCGCGGCGCCCGAGGTGCACCCGGTCGACAACATGTCGCCGGTCGACTACGTGAGCCGGGCGATCGTGCGGCTGTCACAGCTGCCGGCGTCGCGCGAGCTGCCGGCCTGTCACGTGATCAATCCGCAGCCGTTCGCCTGGGATCGGATGTTCGAGTTCATCCGCACCCGTGGCTATCGCCTCGAGCAGGTGCCGTACCGCACGTGGCACCGCCGCCTGGTGGAGGCGTGCGCTGGCGGCGACGAGAACGCCCTGAAGCCGCTGCTGCCGCTGTTCCCGGTGCCGCCCGACGGCGGAGAGGGTCCCCCGGAGCCGACGCCGGCGCCGGCCAGGATGCCGGAACCGCGATGCGAGGCGGCCCAGCAGGCGCTGGCCGGGACCGGCGTGTCGTGTCCGGCGATCGACCAGGCGCTGCTCGCGCGGTATTTCGACTATTTCGTGCGGATCGGGTTCCTGGCGCCTTCGGCGGCCGGGGCCCGGGCGCGATCCTGATCGGACGCACACGACGCAGGCACCGGGCGGCCGCGGCGGTCGGGCCGGCGATGGAGACAGGCTTCTACCATGCTCGTTCTCGGACTCACGGGCGGCCTCGACGCCGCGCACGAAAACGTCTTCGACCTGGCGTTCGACGAGGTGCACGACTCGGCGGCCGTCCTCGTGCGCGATGGCCGCGTGGTGGCCGCGTTCGAACAGGAGCGGCTGAACCGCATCAAACACACCAACAAGACGGCGGGGCCCTCGATCCGCGCCTGCCTGGAGGTCGCCGGCGCCCAGCTCGCCGACGTCGATGCCGTCGCCTTCTATGCCACCGAGAGCTATTGCCGGCGTGTGCTCCAGCTGCTGCACCTGCGGAATCCCGGCCGGTGCGAGCTGCTGACGCCCCGGGGCATGGTGCAGCGGATCCTGCTGCGGGAATTCGGCCGCACGGTCGACGAGGAGAAGATCCGGTTCGTCGGACATCACTGGGCGCACGCCGTCAGCACGTACCACCTGTCGGGATTCGACGCCGCGCTCGTGATGACGATCGACGGACAGGGCGAGGGCATCTCGGGCATGGCGTTCGACGCCCGGGGACCCGAACTGGAGGTGCTGCGCTCGATGCCCGAACGGGATTCCCTCGGGTTCCTGTACCGCGACGTCATCCGGTTCCTCGGCTACGAGATGTTCGACGAGTACAAGGTGATGGGGATGGCGCCCTACGGCGACGCCTCGCGCTTCCGCCGCCTGTTCACCGCCTTCTACGATCTGCTGCCCGATGGCGAGTACCGGCTGCACCTGGAGCGGGTGGCCGGGCTGTTCGAGTACCTGTCGCCGAGGAAGAAGGGGGAGCCGTTCAGCCGTATTCATCACGACCTCGCGGCGGCCCTGCAGGAGGCGTTGGAGATCGTCGGTGGCCACGTCGTGCGCCACTTCCAGCAGGCCACGGGGCAGCGTCAGCTCTGCCTGGCCGGGGGCGTGGCGCACAACTGTTCGCTGAACGGCCGGCTGCTCTATTCGGGGCTGTTCGACCGGATGTTCGTCCAGCCGGCGTCGCACGATGCCGGCTGCGCGCTGGGCGCCGCGCTGGCCGTCGATCTCGCCGAAGGGGAACGCCGGAGCGCCGATCCGATCGCCCATGTGTTCTGGGGAGCCGACACCGGCGACGACGCCGCGATCGAGCGTGAGCTGTCCGGATGGCGGGCGTTCCTGTCGGTCGAACGGCGCGACGACATCGTCGGGACGGCCGCAACGCTGCTGGCCGACCAGAAGGTGATCGGCTGGGTGCAGGGGCGGGCCGAGTTCGGGCCGCGGGCGCTGGGGCACCGGAGCATCCTCGCGGATCCGCGCCCGGCCGAGCACAAGGACATCATCAACCGCATGGTGAAGAAGCGCGAGGCCTACCGGCCGTTCGCGCCGTCCGTGCTCGAGGAGCGCGTCGACGAATTCTTCGTGGTGCCCGCCACGCAGAAGCACTTCCCGTTCATGACGGTCGTCGTCGACGTGCAGCCGGACAAGCGGGAGCTGCTCGGCGCCGTGACGCACGTCGACGGGACGGCGCGCATCCAGACGGTCGATCGCGGGTCGAACCGGCGGTACCACGATCTGATCACCGCCTTCGGCGAGCGCACGGGCGTGCCGATCGTGCTGAACACCTCGTTCAATAACCACGCCGAGCCGATCGTCGATTCCGTGCGCGACGCCGTCGTCTGCTTCCTGACGACCGATCTGCACCATCTGGTCGTGGGTGATTATCTCGTGTCCAAGCGGGAGGCGCGCGACGAGGACTGGCTCGCGCTGCGGGTCTCGCTGCCGCCGGCCGTCGCGGTGTCGCGCGAGACGCGGCACGGCGATGCCGTTCATACGGAGACGGCCTGCCGTATCGGATTCACCTACGACCACGGCAAGTCGGCGACGCTGTCGGCGGGGCTGTATGGCGTGCTCGTGGCGGCCGATGGGGTGCGGACGCTGGGTGAGCTCGTGCGGGAGGCAGGGTTGAACGATCAGGCGGCGGGGAGCCTGCTGGGCGAACTGGCGGAGCTCTGGTCGGCCCGGATGGTGCGGCTGGAACCGGCCGGGTGATCCGGACCGGGCCCGCCGGTGCACACCGGCGGGCCGGCCCGTCTGGCCCTAGAACTTGAACTGGACGCCGGACGTGAACGTCCGGTAGAAGTTGATCACCGGGTACGGCAGGATGCTGTCGTACTGGTAGTCGAAGCCGATCGACAGGCCCACCCTCGGCGACACCATCCCCAGCAGCTTGATCGAGCCCGAGTCCTGGTTCCGGCCGCTGCTCGGCGTGTAGATGTAGATCTGCGACTGCGTCAGCGACATCGCCTTGCTGAACTGGACGAACAGCGTCTGGTAGGTCCCCACGCCCATGCCATTGAAGTTGATCGAGCGCAGGATCGCGGCGAAAGCGCCGGTGTCCTCGAACTCGGTGTGCGTGTAGCTGATGCCGGGCGCGACGGTCAGCTTCACCGTCTTGGTCGAGAACGGCAGGAAGGCGACGCCGTCCAGCGTCGAGAACGAGTACTGTACTGAAGGACCCGGTTGATGTCGATCGTGTTGCGGCTGACGAACGCGAACCTCTGGCTCAGCGGCCGGTTGTAGGCGACGGTCGTCTGGTAGTCGTTCGCCGTATCCGGATTCGGGTCGGTCTTCTGCAGCGTGTAGCTGCCGATGACGGCGATCGCGTCGCGCTTGGTGGCGCGCTCCACGAAGCCGGATACCTGCACCGTATTGCTGTTCCCCACCTGGAGGGCCGGCGCCATGCCCGAGACGAACGCGTAGCTCCCGTTCAGCGTGCCGCTCCACTTCGCGCCGGCTTCCGTTCGGGCGGCCGGATTCACCTCCGTCGCGCTCGTGCCTGCCGTCGCGGTCGGGACCTGGGCGGCGCCGACGCTCGCGATGTCCGTCTTCGTCAGCACGAGATCGCCGAGCAGATCCGACTTGAAATAGACCTTGTCACCTTCCTGTTTGGTCACCGTGCCGACCAGATGCGTACCGTCGGTGAGAACCAGGGTGACGCGCGCAGGTGTTTCGTTCTGAGCGGCGGCGGGCGCCGCCATCACCAGGAGGCCGGCAAAGCCGAGAACGAGAGCGAGGCACATCGGAACCAGAGCGCGTTTCATACGGTGTCACGTCCTTTCGCTGAAATCATCGACACGGCCTCCGGCCGCGCATTCTTTCGACTATACCATCAGTCCCGCCATAACTTCCGGACGCCTTCACACCGACTTCTCGCGCCCGCGCGCCAGCAGCCGGGCCCGTTCCTCCGGCGACATCGCGCGCACGGTGAGCCAGGCACGGGCCACCTGGTCGGCGCGGCCGGGCGTCGTGTCCGCCGCGACCACGGCCCTGGCGAAGTCGCCCACGGTGGGCGCGTCGAAAATGCTGAGCATCGGCAGCTGGATGCCGGACAGATCGTGGATGCGCGACAGCATCTGCGTCGCCAGCAGGGAATGGCCGCCCAGCTCGAAGAAGTTGTCTTCGACCGCCAGACCGTCACGCTTGAGCAGCTCGCCCCAGATGGCGGCCACCATCTCCTCGACCGGTGTGCGGGGCGCCGTGCGGCCGGCGCCGGCGATCGCCGCCGATGCCTCCGGTGACGGCAGCGCGCGACGGTCCACCTTGCCGCTCGCCGTCAACGGCAGGGCGTCGAGCGTGATGAACGTTCCCGGCACCATGTAGTCGGGCAGCGTCTCGAGCAGGTGGGTCCTCAGCGCCGCCAGAGAGGGCTGCCCGGGGGCCACCAGGTACGCCACGAGCTGCCCGCCGCCTGCGCCCCCGTCGTGCATGATGACGACGACCTGGCGGACGGCCGGATGGCGTGCGAGCGCCGCTTCGATCTCGCCGAGCTCGATCCGGAAGCCACGCAGCTTCACCTGGTGGTCGAGTCGGCCGAGATACTCGAGGGCACCGTCCGCACGGTACCGGACGCGATCGCCCGTCCGGTACAGGCGGCCGCCGGCATCGCCGACCGGCGCCGGCACGAAGCGGTCGGCGGTGAGATCCGGCCTGCGCAGGTAGCCGCGCGCCAGTCCCGTGCCGCCCAGGTACAGCTCACCCGGCACGCCCATCGGTGTCGGATGCAGCCGCTCATCGAGGACGTAGGTCCGGATGTTCGCGATCGGCCGGCCGATCGGCACCGGCACGTCGGGCGGCTCGGGGCTGCAGCGCCAGCTGGTGACGTCGACTGCCGCCTCCGTCGGGCCGTACAGGTTGTGCAGGGCGGCGGGCAATTGCGCGAAGAACCGTGCCTGGAGCTCTGGCGACAGCGCCTCTCCGCTCGAGAAGACCTTCGTCAGCGACGTGCAGCGCTCCACGCCGTCGGTCTGCAGGAACAGGTCGAGCATGGAGGGCACGAAGTGCATCACGGTGATGCCGGCCTCGACGATCAGATCGCGGAGGTAGGTGGCATCCTGATGGCCCCTCGGGCGCGCGATCTCCAGCGTCGCTCCCGCCATCAGCGGCCAGAAGAACTCCCAGACCGACACGTCGAAGCTGTACGGCGTCTTCTGCAGCACCCGGTCGGCCGGCGTCAGTCCGTACGCCTGCTGCATCCAGAGCAGACGGTTGACGATGGCGCGATGGGAGATCGCGGCGCCCTTGGGACGCCCGGTCGAGCCCGACGTGTAGATCACGTACGCGAGCTGATCGGGATCGTACGCCGCATGAGGCGGAGCATCGGACTCCTCCGCGAGCGCGGCTGCCTCGCGATCCAGGGTGATGGTGACACCGTGGTGCGCCGGCACCCGCCCGTCGAGATCGGACGCAGTCACGACGACCGCTGCCGACGATTCCTCGAGCATCACGCGCAGCCGTTCGTGCGGATACTCGGGATCCAGGGGCAGGTAGGCGCCTCCGGCCTTGAGGATGGCGAGCAGCGAGACGACCAGATCGAACGAGCGCTCGAGGGCGACGCCGACAACGGTGTCCGGGCCGGTGCCGGCTCTCTGCAGCCGGTGCGCGAGGCGGTTCGCCCGTCGATCGAGTTCGCCATACGTCAACGCCGAGCCCTCGAACCGCAGCGCCACTGCCTCGGGAGTCCGTGCGGCCCGAGCGCTCACCAGCGCGTGCAGCGGGCGGCCGGCATCGGGCCAGGCCACCGTCGTCTCGTTCCAGGTCGAGACGATCAGGCGATGCTCCTCCTCGGTCATGACGGGGAGATCGCCGATCGGCGTCTCGGGGGCCGCGACGGCGGCTGCGACCAGGCGCTGCCAGCCGGCGACGAATCGCCGCATCGTGGCTTCGTCGAACAGGTCGGTGCTGTATTCGACGTTGCCTGCCAGGCCTTCCGGCCCTTCCGTCATCGTCAGCGTGAGATCGAACTTGGCTGCGCCGCCGTCGACCGCGAACGGCGTCCAGGCGACGTCGGGCAGCGTCACGTCCGTCGACGGCAGGTGCTGCCAGACGAACATCGTCTGGAAGAGCGGCGGGCGGCTGAGGTCGCGCTCGGGCGCGACCGCCTGCACCAGCTGCTCGAACGGCAGCTGCTGGTGCGCATACGCCTCGAGCAGCCGCGCGCGCATCTCGTCGAGACAGGCGCGGAACGGCCGGCCTGGATCGGGCCGGCAGCGGACGGCCAGGGTGTTCACGAAGCAGCCGACGAGCGGTTCGGTGCCGAGCGCATCGCGGCCGGCGACGGGCGATCCCACGAGGAAGTCGCCCTGGCCGGACAGCCGGGCGAGCCAGGCCGAGAACGCCGCCAGCCCCGCCATGTACGGCGTGCAGTGCGTGTCGCGTGCGAGCGCGCGCAGGCCGGCGGTCGTGGAGGCCGGCAGCGAGAAGGCCAGCGTGCGGCCGCGATAGCTCTGGACGGCGGGCCGGGGACGATCGGTCGGCAGCTCGAGGGGCTCCGCTCCGTCGACCTGCGCCCGCCAGAAGGCGAGCAGCCGCTGGCGCGTGGGCTCGTCGAGCCAGGCGCGCTGCCAGGCCGAGAAGTCGGAATACTGGAACTCCGGATCGGGCAGCGGCGAGGGCTGCCCGCTGGCGAATGCCTCGTACAGCGCCGCGAACTCGTGCGCCAGCACGCCCATCGACCAGCCGTCGGCCGCGATGTGGTGCAGCGTGAGGAGCAGCGCGTGCCGGCGATCGGCGAGCCGCACCAGGAGACCACGCAGCAGGGGGCTGTGGCTCAGGTCGAACGGCCGTCCGGTGTCGTCCTGCACCAGCTGCGCGAGCGCGTCATCGCGATCGCGCTCCGGCGTTGTCGTGAGGTCGGCGTCGGCGAACACCAGGGGAGCCGCCGGCTCCACCCGGGCGACCGGCCGTCCGTCGACGAGATGGAAGGACGTCCGGAGGACGTCGTGACGCCGGACGATTTCGCTGACGCACCGCTCGAGCACGTCGCGTCGCAGCACCCCGTCGATCCGGAAGCCGAGCGAGATGTGGTACGCCTGCGCCGATTTCGGCAGCTGCTCGAGGAACCACAGCCGCTCCTGCGGGAACGAGAGGGGCAGATCGCCGCCGCGGCGGCCGTGCGTGAGCGGAGGCGCGGCCGGGGCGGCGGCCGCCGCGCGCGAGGCGTCGCGGATGGCGGCCGCCATGCGGCGAAGCGACGATCGCTCGAACAGCACGGCGAGCGGCAGGTCGATCGACCAGCTCTGCCTGATGGCGGTGAGCAGGCGCAGCGCCAGCAGCGAATGCCCGCCGCACGCAAAGAAGTCCTCGTCCGGGGCAGGAGGCATGTCGAGCTGCAGCACGTCCTGCCAGATACCCGCGAGCAGTTCCTCGAACGCGTCCACGTAGACGGCAGCGGTCCTCCCGCGATCGGGCGTGCCGGCGGCGGGAGGCGGAAGCGCGCCGCGGTCAATCTTGCCGTTCGGCGTCACCGGGAAGGCGTCGAGCGCGACCCAGGCTCGCGGCACCATGTAGTCGGGCAGCCGTCCACCGAGAAACTCCTCGAGCGCCGCCAGCGACACGGCCGCGCCGTCGCGCCAGACGACATAGCCGGCCAGCCGCGGCTGGCCGGGCCGGTCTTCGCGCAGCAGGACGGCGGCCTCGCGCACGGCCGGGTGGGCCACCAGGGCCGCCTCGATTTCCGCCGGCTCGATCCGGAAGCCGCGAAGCTTGATCTGATCGTCCGTCCGCCCGACGAACTCGATCCGGCCGTCGGGAAGGAAGCGGACGCGGTCGCCCGTGCGGTACATGCGCGTCCCGGCGTGCGGGGCGAACGGATCGGGGAGGAAGCGCCCGGCCGTCTGATCGGGTGCACCGTGGTACCCGCGCGCCACGCCGGGGCCGCTCAGGAACAGCTCTCCGTCAGCGCCAGGCGGCAGGGGATTCAGCCGCGGGTCGAGGACGTAGGCGCGCGTGTTGGCAATCGGGCGGCCGATGGACGGCAGGCGCGCGTCCCCGGTGCCGGAGCCGACGAGACCGGAGGTGCCGACGACGGTGTGTTCCGTCGGACCGTAGTTGTTGACGAGCGTGAAGGGAAGGCCGCTGCGGGCGAAGTGGGTCAGACGGTCGCCGCCCGTCAGCAGCAGGCGGAGCGCTCCGTCGTCGGGCCAGTCGAGGCCGAGCAGGTGCTCGGCGATCGGCGTCGGCACGAAGGTGACGGTGATGCGGCGGGCAATCAGGTGATCGCGCAGCGCCGGCGGGTCGAGCAGCAGGGCCGGCGGCACCAGATCGAGCGTGGCGCCGGCGGCGAGCGCGGGCCAGGTCTCCCACACGGACGCGTCGAATCCAAAGCTCGCCAGCAGCGTGCATCGATCGGCCGGGCCGAGCGCGAACGTGTCGCAGTGCCAGCCGACGAGATTCGACAGGCTGCGGTGCGACACGGTCACGCCCTTCGGCCTGCCGGTCGACCCGGACGTGTAGATGAGGTACGCCGCGTTGTCCGGATCGACGGCGGCGTCGGCCGGTGTATCCGGCTGTGCGTCGATTCTCGCCGCTTCGTCCTCGAGCACGAACAGCCGCGCGGCCGGTGGGATCGCCGCCTCGATGAGCGGCCGCGACGCGCGGCTGGACAGAAGGGCCGTCGCGCCGGCATCGGCGGTGATGTGCGCCAGCCGATCGGCTGGATACGACGGATCGAGCGGCACGTACGCGGCCCCGGTCTTCAGGACGGCGAGCAGCGACACGACGAGCGCCGGCGATCGCTCGAGGCAGACGCCGACGCGATCCTCGACACCCACGCCGGCGTTCCGGAGGAAGCGTGCGAGACGGTTCGCGCGTGCGTCGAGCTCTGCGTAGCTCACGCGCTCGTCACCCTGCTGCACGGCGATCGCGTCCGGAGCCATGGCCGCGCGCTCTGCAATGAGGCGGATCACGGAGCCGGCCATCCGGGAGATCGCGGTCCGTCCGGTTCCACGCCTCGAGCTGGCGGCGGTCGTCATCCGACAGCAGGTTCAGGTCGCCGAGCGCCAGGCCCGGCTCCCGGACGAGCGAGCGCAGCAGCTCGCGCAGCGACAGCAGGAGGCGCGAGGCCGACTCCGGCGTCACGCGCGACGCGTCGTGCAGCAGGCGGAGCGGCAGCTCCGCGTCCGGGGCCGAGACGAGCGTCAGCGCATAGTGCGTCCGCTCGTACGCCCGGACCTCCTCCACGTCGAGCACGCCGGATGCGCCTTCCCGACGCTCCGGCGTCGGGTAGTTCTCGAAGACGACGAGACTGTCGAAGAGCGGTGTGCCCCCAGGGGTCTCCGACCACTGCTGGATCCGCGTCAGCGGAACGTACTCGAACTGCCGCACGTCGGCGAGGTGCTGCTGGAACGCGCGCAGCCAGTCGGCGGCCGGACGATCGGGCACGACGTCCGCCCGCACCGGCAGCGTGTTGATCAGCAGGCCCACCATCGTGTCCGCGCCGCCGAGCGCGGCCGGTCTGCCGGACACGGTCGTGCCGCACACGATCGTGCGGCGGTCGGTCAGCCGCGCGGTCAGAACGGCCCAGGCGCCCTGCAGGACCGTGTTGAGCGTCAGTCGCTCGCGGCGGCACCACGCCTGCAGCGCGGCCGTCTCGTCCTTCGACAGCCGCAGACGCTGTTCGTCGAACGCCGGCGTGGCCTGTCCGAGCCGCGGCGAGGGGCACCGGCGTGGGGCCGTCGATGCCCGACAGGGCCTTCCGCCAGAACGTCTCCGCGGCCGACGGATCCTGGCGCCTGATCCACGAGATGAAATCCCGATAGGCCAGAGGCGCCGGCAGCGTCAGCTGCCGCCCCTGTGAGGCCGCTTCGTACAGCGCGAGCGCCTCCTGCAGCAGGATGGCCGTCGACCAGCCGTCGAGCAGGAGGTGATGATGGCTCCAGACGAACAGGTGGCGGTCGGCGGCGAGCCGGACGAGCGTCAGCCGCATCAGCGGTGCGCGGCCGAGGTCGTAGCCGCGGGCGCGGTCGGCGGCGAGCAGGCCGTCGAGCCAATCCCGCCATCCGTCTCCGGGAACGTCCGACCAGTCGAGGACGTCGAGCGGCACCGGCACCTGCCGGAGCACCACCTGTGCCGGCTTCTCCAGGTCGTCCCAGACGAAGGCACTGCGCAGGACGGCGTGCCGTGCCATGAGCCGGCGCCAGGTGTCTTCGAAGGCGCGGAGATCGAGCGTCCCGCGCAGCACCATGCTCAGTTGCTCGAGGTAGGCGCCGCCGGCCGCGTCGCGCACGGCATGGAACAGCAGGCCCTGCTGGAGCGGTGACAGCTCGTAGACGTCTTCGAGATTGGCGCGGTCGATCGGTACGGCCATGACTTCCGTGGGTGAACTACTTCAGCCGGTCGAGCAGCCGGTCCAGGTCGCGGCGGCTGAGGCCGGAGTCGGCGAAGGCCTGCTCCGGACCGGCGACCGGAACGCTCCGGGCGAACAGCCGGAGCGCGTCGACGAACGACGCCGACAGCCGTTCGATCGTGGCGGCGCGATGACTCGTCGTGCTGTACGTCCAGTCGAGCGTCAGTCGTCCGCCGGCGATGCCGCCGTTCAGCTCGATGAGATGCGGACGGCGTCCGGCAGCCGCACGCATCGCGCCGGCCGGTTCCGCCGCCGGGCCGAATGCCGCGGCGGCGCCCGACGCCCGCTCGAACCGTCCGAGATAGTTGAACGCCAGCTCGCGGGGCGGCAGGGCCGCCAGCCGCAGGCGCACGCTGGCGTCCGGATGCAGCCAGCGCAGGGCGCCGTAACCGACCCCGTGATGCGGGACCGCCCGCCGCTGGTTGCGCACGGCCGCCAGCCAGGCTCCGCCGTCTGCGTCGGACGGCACGTCCAGCCGCATCGGAAACAGCGCGGTGAACCAGCCGACGGTTCGCGAGACGTCCAGATCGTCGTGGCCCGGCAGGGTCCGTCCCTGGCCCTCGAGATCGAGCCAGACCGACGGCCGGCCGGTCCAGCCGGCCAGCACACGCGCGAGGGCGGCGAGCAGCAGCTCGTCGATGCCGAGCTGGTGCGCGGCTGCGGTCTCCCGCACCAGCGTGCCCGTCGTCTCGGCATCGAGATCGAGGTGAACCGTCGCCTCCGTGGCCACGAGATTCGCCTCGGCCGGAGCCTCGGCATCGCGCGGCAGTGCGGCCGACACGCCGGTGCCCCGCGAGATCCAGGTACTCGACTTCCCGACGAGCTGCCGCGCTGGACGCCCAGCCGGCCAGCCTGGACGACCAGGCGCTGAGCGACGCGGTACGCGCCGGCAGCGCGAGTGTCTCTCCGCGCACGGCCCGCTCGAACAGGTGACCGAGGTCGTCCAACAGGATACGCCAGGACACCGCATCGACGGCCAGGTGGTGCACGGCGAGCAGCAGCCGGCCGGTGCGCGCGGCGCCACGATCGAACCAGGCCGCCCTGATGATCGGTCCGTGCACGAGATCGATTCGTGCCTGCTCGTCCGCGACGGCCGCGGCCAGCGCGGCCGGCCATCGGTCGTCTCCGATGGCCGTGCAGTCGTGCCGGACGAATGGAGCCGCCGTGCCCGGTGGCGCGCAGACCAGACGGCTCCGGTCGTCGGGCGGGGCCAGGTGGAGCCGCAACGCGTCGTGGCAGCGGACGACCTCGTTCAGGCAGCGTTGTGCCAGATCGTGGTCGAAGCCGGCTGGCACGTCGAGCAGGACGGCCTGGTTCCAGTGCTGCGGCTCGGCGACATCCTGCGCGAAGAACCAGTGCTGCATCGGCGTCATGACGATGCTGCCGGTCATCGGCGCGTCAGGGGCCGAGGCGGCGTCGTCGGCCGAGGCCATGGCGGCGACGAGCTCCGCGACGGTCTGGTGCTGGAAGATCAGCTTCGGCGTCAGCGTCAGCCCCTGTATGCGCGCGCGCGAGGCCACCTGGACGCTCAGGATCGAATCGCCGCCGAGCTCGAAGAAGTTGTCGTGCAGGCCGATCGCCGGCCGCCCGAGCACGTCCCGCCAGATGCCGAGCAGCGCGGCTTCCTGCGACGAGCGCGGCGCCTCGTCGGACGGGGCCGCCGCCGGCGGCGCCGGCGGGACCGGCAGCGACGCGCGATCGATCTTGCCGTTCGGCAGCTGGGGCAGCGTGTCGAGCACGACGAGTGCCGCCGGCACCTGATAGGGCGGCAGGCGCGATGCGAGCCAGGCGCGCAGGGCTGTCGTCTCCGGCTCGTGCCCGCCGGCCGGCGAGACGTACGCGACGAGCCGGGGTTCGCCCGGACGGTCCTCGCGGACGATCGCCGCCGCCTGCCGGACGGAGGGATGCGATGCCAGCACGGCTTCGATCTCACCGAGCTCGATGCGGAAGCCACGGAGCTTCACCTGGCCATCCAGCCGGCCGAGGAACTCGATCACCCCGTCGGCACGAAAGCGTGCGAGATCGCCGGTCCGGTACAGCCGCCCGCCCGGGACGTCGCCGAAGGCATCGGGAACGAAGGCGGCGGCCGTCAGGTCGGGCCGTCCGAGGTAGCCGAGGCCGACGCCCACACCGCCGAGGTACAGTTCGCCGGGCAGCCCGGCCGGCAACGGCTCGAATGCGGCATCCAGCACGTACGCCTGCACGTTGGCGATCGGGCGGCCGATGGGGACGACGGCACCCGATTCGTCGGGCCGGCATTCCCAGGCGACCGAATCAATCGTGACCTCGGTCGGTCCGTAGAGATTGATGAGGCGGGCCCGGCTCTTCGCGAAGAAGCGCTCACGGAGTGACGGAGGCAGCGCTTCGCCGCCGCAGAAGATCCGCGTCAGCGTCGCGCATGCGGCGAATTGGGGCTCCTCGAGCAACAGCGCCAGCAGCGACGGAACGACCTGGAGCGTCGTGACACCCGTCTCCCGGATGACGCGGCACAGGTATGCGGGATCGCGGTGGCCGTCGGGCTCGGCGACGACGAGCGTGCCGCCGCAGAGCAGGGGGGCGTAGAACTCCCAGACCGAGGCGTCGAAGCTGAAGGGGGTCTTCTGGAGGACGCGATCGTCGGCGGAGAGCCCGAACGCCTCGAGGAACCACCGCATGTGGTTCACGAGCGCGCGGTGGGGAATGACGACGCCCTTCGGCTGCCCGGTGGATCCGGAGGTGTAGAGCACGTATGCCGGTGCTTCGCCATCGGTGACGAGGTCCGGTCGGGCCGCGTCGAACGACGCCAGTGTCAGCGCCTCGAGGTCGAGCCGCACGATCGGCACGTCGGCCGGCAGATCGACGGTGAGGCTCGACGTCGTGACCACGGCCGCGGCGCCGGCGTTGGTCAGCATGAAGGCGATGCGGTCGCGCGGGTAGTCGGGGGCGACCGCCACGTAAGCCGCACCCGTCTTCAGGACGGCCAGCAGCGAGACGACCATCGCGGCGGACCGCTCGAGACAGATCGCCACACGGTCTCCGGGGCCGGCGCCGATCTGCATGAGACGATGCGCGAGCTGGTTGGCCTGCCGATCGAGCTCGGCGTACGTGAGACGGTCCGGACCCGACACCACGGCGATGTGCTCCGGCGTGCGATCGACCTGTTCCTCGACGAGTCGATGGATCCCGCCGGCCGGAGGATACGCGCGGCCGGTCCGGTTCCAGTCTGCGAGGATGTGCCTCCGCTCGCCGGAGGTGAGCAGCGGCAGTTCGGCGATCCGGCGATCGGGCGCCGCGACCGCGACTTCGATGAGCGCCAGGTAGTGCCGCAGCATCTGCGCCGCCGTCTCCCGCTCGAACAGGTCGGCGCTGTACTGCAGCGACGCCGTGAGGGTGCCCGCCGATTCGAGGATCGTGAGGCTCAGGTCGAACTTGGCGGTCGGGCTCTCGAGGGCGAGCGGCTGCAGGCGGACGCCCGCGAACGCCGTGGCCGGCACCGCCGGGCGCTCCAGCGAGAACATCGCTTCGAACAGCGGATGACGGCTCAGGTCGCGTCCCGGGTGCAGGTCCTCCACGACGAGATCGAAGGGGACGTCCTGGTGGGCCTGCGCATCGAGAACCATGGCGCGCACGTGGGTCACCAGATCGCGGAACGGCATCGCTGGTTCGATGCCGGCCCTCAGGACGAGCGTGTTCACGAACAGCCCGACCACGCCTTCGATCTCGCGGTGCCGACGGCCGGCCACCGGCGAACCCACCGCCAGGTCCGTGCGCCCGGTGTGGCGGTGCAGCCAGGCGTAGAACGCCGCGAGCAGCGTCATGTAGGGGGTCACCCCTTCACCGCGACTCCACGACCGGATTGCCTCGGTCAGCGCTGCCGGCACGGTCAGTGACACCGTCCCGCCGGCGGACGTGCGCTCTGCCGGCCGCGGGAAGTCGGCCGACAGCTGCAGGGGCTGAAGGTCCGCGAGGTGGTGCCTCCAGGTACTCGCGCTGCCGCTGCGGCTCGTGGCCGCGGAGCCAGTCACGCTGCCACAGCGCGAAGTCGGCGTACTGGACGTCGAGCGGCGGCCGGCCGTCCGGTCGTCCCTCGCAGGCATCCTGATAGCCGGCGGCGAGATCCTTCAGCAGGAGCTCGAGCGACCATTCGTCGGCGGCGATGTGGTGCAGCGTGACCAGCAGCAGGCCGCGCCGCGGTCCGGTCCGCACGACGGTGAGGCGCCACGGCGCGTCGTGTTCCAGATCGAACGGCGTCGCCGACTCCCGGGCGGCCAGCCGGATCGCGGCGTCATCCGCATCGTCGCCATCCAGCGTCTCTTCGCGGACGGCCGGCAGCAGCGCCGGATCGTCCTGGGCGAAGGGCCGGCCTTCGTCGATGACGATCCGTGTCCGCAGGACGTGATGACGGGAGGCCGTGCGGCGGGCCGCCTCGGCGAGCGCAGCCGTGTCGAGGTCGCCGTCGAAACGGAGCGCAATCGGGATGTTGTACGCCGTGCTCCCGGGATCCAGCTGCTGCAGGAACCAGATCCGCTGCTGGCCGTACGAGAGCGACGTGGGCGCCGTGCTCGTCCGCCGCCGGATGTGGTCGGCCACGTCGCTGGCGGCGTCCGAGGGTGAGAGGGCATCGAGAGCCGCGGCCAGCTCCGCAATCGTCGGGCAGTCGAAGATCAGCCGCAGCGGCTGCTCGATCTTCATCGTCTCGCGGATACGGGCCATCAGGCGCGTCGCGAGCAGCGAGTGGCCGCCGAGGTCGAAGAAGTTGTCGGCCACGCCGACCGCGTCGAGCCCGAGCAGCTCCTGCCAGAGATGAACGAGCGTCCCTTCGGTGGGCGTGCGCGGGGCGATCGGTGCCGGGCGCCGGCGGCCGGCCGGATCGGGCAGCGCGGCACGATCCAGCTTGCCGTTCGGCGTGCGCGGCAGCGCCTCGAGCCGGCAGAAGGTGGCGGGCACCATGTACGCCGGCATCCGCTTGCCGAGATACTCGCGCAGCTCCGCCGGCGACGGAGGGGTGGCGCCCGCGGCCGTGTAGTAGGCGACGAGCTGCGGGTCGCCGTTCTCGTCGCGGCGGACGACGACGGCGGTGTCGGCGAGGGCGGGATGGGCTTCGAGGCGCGCCTGGATCTCGCCGGGCTCGATCCGGAATCCGCGGATCTTCACCTGCTGATCGGCACGGCCGAGGAATTCGACGCGGCCGTCCGGGCGAAACCGGCCGAGATCGCCGGTGCGATACAGTCTCGCGCCCGGTCGGCCGCTGAACGGGTCCGGCACGAAGCGCTCCGCCGTCAGTTCCGGTCTGGCGAAGTAGCCGCGTGCGAGCCCGTCGCCGCCGAGCAGCAGCTCCCCGATGACGCCGATCGGCACGGGTTCGAGGTTGCCGTCGACCAGGTAGAGCTGCGTGTTGGCGATCGGGTGGCCGATGGTGGCCGGGCCGCCTGGCGTTCGTCGTGTGAACGTGGAGTAGGTCGTGTCCTCGGAGGGGCCGTAGAGATCGTAGACGCGCTCCACCCCCGGGACCGTGCAGAGGCGATCGGCGAGCGCGGCGGTCAGCGGCTCGCCCGCCAGGCAGATCGTGCGGACCGAGGCCGGGATGGCGTCCTGTCGCTCGAGCTCGGCGATGGCCGACGGCACGGTGTTGACGAGCGTCACCGAGCCGGCTTCTTCGAGGGCTGGCAGCGCCAGCGCGTGCTCGGCGAGGACGATCGAGCCGCCGGCGGCCAGGGTCAGGAAGATCTCGAAGACCGAGAGGTCGAAGCAGATCGACGTCGACGCGAGGACTCCGGACAGTTCGGCATCACCGAACACGCCGCGCGCCCATGCCACGAGCGCGACGGCGCTGCGGTGCGTAATGGCCGTTCCCTTCGGCCGCCCGGTCGATCCCGACGTATAGATGATGTAGGCCAGGTTCTCCGGAGCGACCCGTGCCGGTGGGCGCGGTCCGGATCCCATGGCCTGTCCGGCCCCTGCGTCGAGCAGCACGGTCGTGACGCCGCCGAAGCGGGCCGCCAGGTCGCGTTCGGTGACCAGCAGCCGGAGACCGGCGTCGGCGACCATGAAGTCGAGACGCTCGGCGGGATAGGCCGGATCGAGCGGGACGTATGCGCTGCCGGCCTTCAGGATGCCGAGCATGCCGGCGATGAGGGCCGGGGTGCGGCGGCCGCACAGGCCGACCGGGACTTCCGGCCCCGCGCCGAGGGCCACCAGCCGGGCGGCGATGGCGTCCGCCCGCTCGTTCAGTTCGCCGTAGGTGACACGCGTCCCCCGGTGGAGGATGGCCGTGCGGTCGGGTCCGGCTGCCGCGCCGGCCTCGAACAGCTGGTGCAGGCAGACGGTGCGATCGAAGTCGGCGTCGGTCGCGTTCCAGTCGTGCACGACCGTGCGGCGCTCGCGCCCGTCGAGCGGCGAGATCAGGCCGACCGGTGCGTCGAGCCTGGCGGCCAGCTGCAGGAGGAGCGCGCGGAAGCCGTCAATCCACCGGCCGATGGCGGTCTCGTCGAAGCGCCTCGTGTCGTAGATCCACCGCAGTTCGAGCTCGGCCCCCGGAGACACGAGCAGCGTGAGCGGATAGTTCGTCCGCTCGTACGTCTCGGCCGCGGTCACGGTCAGGCCGGCCGTGCCCGCGTCCCGGGCGTCGGCCGGGTAGTTCTCGAAGACCACGAGGCTGTCGAAGAGCGGCGTCTGCCGGGATACCTCGCTCCAGCCGTGCACGTCGATGAGCGGGCAGTAGTCGTAGCGGCGTGCGGCCGTCTGCGCCTGCTGGATTCGATCGCAGCCACTCGCCGGCGGGCTGCGCGGCCGGCAGCGACACCCGGGCGGGCAGCGTGTTGATGAACAGGCCGATCATCGTCTCGGCCCCGGGCAGATCGGCCGGGCGGCCGGCGACCGTCTCGCCGAAGAGCACGTCCGTCTCGCCGCTGAGACGGCCGAGCAGCAGCGCCCAGGCACCCTGCACGAGCGTGTTCAGCGTGACGCGGGCGCTGCGTGCCGCCGCCACGATCCGATCCGTGTCGGCCGTACCCAGCCGGACGATCCGTTCGGCATCGGCCGGCGCGGCGTCCGCCTCCCGGGTGGCCGGCCGCGTGAGGCCGAGCGGCGTCGGCGTCGTGAACCCGCTCAGCGTCCTCCGCCAGAACGCCTCGGCTTCCGCCCGGTCCTGCCGCTGCAGCCAGTCGATGAACTCGCGATAGGGCCGCGCCGGCCGCGCCGTGGGGGCTTCGCGGCCGATCGACGCCGCGTAGCGCTCGAGGAGCTCCCGGAGCAGCAGCGACACGCTCCAGCCGTCGACGAGCAGGTGATGGCGGCTCCAGACGACCACGCGCTCCTCGTCCGTCCGGCGGATGAGGGCGAGCCGGCAGAGCGGCGGGCGCGACAGCTCGAAGCCGCGCGTCCGGTCGGCGTCGAGGAATGCGGCGAGGCGCGACGGGACCTGGGCGTCGGGTTCACCGCGCCAGTCGTGGACGGCGACGTCCAGCCGCACCGTGCGCGCGACGGCCTGCAGCGGCCGCGCGCCGCTCTTCCAGGCGAACGCCGTGCGGAGCACCGGATGGCGGTCGACGAGCTGCTGCCAGGCGCCCGCGAATGCCTCTTCGTCCAGCGACCCGTGCAGCGTGACGACGAGCTGGTCGAAATAGACGGACGACCGCGGATCGTAGAGGCTGTGGAACAGCAGCCCCTCCTGCAGCGGCGACAATGGGTAGACGTCTTCGAGGTTCTTCGCCATCCGCTCGGCCTACAGATCGATCTCTTCCAGCGCCGCGTCCAGATCGCCCTGGCTCACGTCGGTCAGCGAGAAGTCTTCGGGCGTCGGACCCGCCGGCTCCGCCTTCATCGCGGCGCGCACCAGATCCTCGAGCGCGCGCACGTATCCGGCCGCCAGCCGCGCCATCGTCTCGTGCCGGTGGAGGTCACGGCAGTAGTGGAGGTCGACGTGCAGCCGGTCACCGACCACGACCGCGTTCACGTCGATGAGATGCGCGCGCCGGTTGCGCGCGCCGTACGCTGCGCCGCTGGGCTCGTGCGCGGGGACGAACGGACTCCCCTCGCCGAGCGCCTGATCGAACTGGCCGAGGTAGTTGAAGCTGATCGGCGGCGGCGGCCCCGCGGCCAGCCGGTCCCGCAGCGCCTCGTCGCGGCCGAGATGACGCAGCAGGCCGTAGCCGAGGCCGTGCGCCGGAAGCGCGCGCAGCTGCGATCGGACCGCGGCCAGCGCGGCGAGCGGATCGTCGGTGTCCGGCAGCGAGATCCGGAACGGAAAGATCGACGTGAACCAGCCGACCGTCCGCGACACGTCGATCGTGTCGTCGATCGGCTCGCGGCCGTGGCCCTCGAGGTGAATGAGGTGATCGCGACCGCCCGTCCAGGCGCCGAGCGCCCGTCCAAGGGCGGCCAGCAGCAGGTCGTTGATGCGGACGCGCTGGCGCGCCGGCACCTCGCGCAGCAGCAGCGTCGTCTGTTCACGGTCGAGATCGACCGACACCCGGTCGGCCGCCCCGGCGACGTTGACGGCCCAGTCGGCCGGATGGTCGACGGGAACGACCACCGACGGCGTCTCCGCCAGCGCCAGCCAGTACGGCTGTTCGGCAGCCACCTCCTCGCCGTCGGCGCGGCGTCCCAGCGCGGCGGCCCACGCGCCGATCGACGAGGTGCGGGCGGGCAGACGGTTCGTGTCGGCCCCGTGCTCGTACAGCGTCAGGAGATCCTCCAGCAGAATCCGCCACGAGACGCCGTCGACCGTCAGGTGGTGCGCGACCAGGAACAGGCGGCCCGGACGGTCGGGGCCGGCATCGAACCAGGTGACCCGCACGAGCGGACCGCGCGACAGGTCGAGCGCCGCCTGTTCCTGCGCGCACGTCCGATCGATGACGCCCGCCGCGTCGGCCGTGTCGAGGCTGCTCAGGTCGACCGTCTGCACGGCGCAGTCGTGGTCGTCCGGGTCGGCGACGCGGGCGCTCCACCCGGTGCCGGTCCGATCGAACCGGAGCCGCAGCGCTTCGTGACGGCGCACCAGGGCTTCGACGGCCGCCGCCAGGCGGCCCGGGTCCATCCGTTGCCGGGCTTCCAGCAGGAGCGACTGGTTCCAGTGGTGCGGCTCGGCCAGCTGCTGCTCGAAGAACCAGTGCTGGATGGGGGTCAGCCTCACCGGTCCACGGGACGGTACGTGATCCGTTTCACGGCCGGCTTCCGTCTGCACCAGATCGGCGAGCCTGGCGACCGTCTGCGCGCGCAGGACCTGCTGCGCCGTGCAGGGCAGCCCGGCGGCCCGCGCCCGCCCGAGGATCTGCAGCAGCAGGATCGAGTCGCCGCCCAGGAAGAAGAAGTTGTCGTCGCGCCCGACGCGCGGCACGCGCAGCACGCCGGCCCAGATCCGCGCCAGCGTCTCTTCGGCACCCGGCCGCGGTGCGGCGAACGGCGTGGCGTCGGCGCGGGCCCCGGCGTCCGGCACCGGCAGCGCGGCGCGATCGAGCTTGCCGTTCGGCGTCCTGGGTATCGCCGCGAGCGTGACCCACGCCGCCGGCAGCATGTAGTCCGGCAGCCGCGTCGACAAGGCGTCGCGGAGCGCCTCCGGTTCGATGGCCGCGCCGGGCTGCGGAACCACGTAGGCGACGAGCCGCCGGCGGCCGGGTTCGTCCTCGCGTGCGAGCACGACCGCTTCGGCAACGGCCTCGTGCTCCTCGATGGCGGCGACGATTTCGCCGGGCTCGATCCGGAAGCCGCGGATCTTCACCTGCTGATCGACCCGTCCCAGGAAGATCAGGCGGCCGTCGGCGGTGAATCGCCCCAGATCGCCCGTGCAGTACACGCGGGCGCCGGAGCTGGCGGAGAACGGATCGGGGATGAAGCGCTCGGCCGTCAGGTCGGGCCGATGCCAGTAGCCGCGCGCTACACCCTCGCCGCCCAGGTAGATCATGCCGGCGACCCCGAGGGGCACCGGCCGGAGCCACGGGTCCAGCAGGTAGGCCTGGGTGTTCGCGATCGGCCGGCCGATGGTTTCCAGCCCGCCGCGCTCGCGGCGGCCGAAGGTGGAATACGTCGTGTCTTCCGACGGTCCGTAGAGATCGTAGACGTCCGTGACGTGGCCCAGGGCGTACAGCGTGTCGACCAGGCCGGCCGGCAGCGGCTCGCCCGCCAGCAGGATCGTCCGGACCGACGAGGGGATCGCCTGCTGGCGCAGGAGCTCGGCGATGGCCGACGGCACGGTGTTGACGAGCGTGACGACGTCTGCGGCCGGCAGGTCGGGCAGGGCGAGCGCGTGCGCGGCCAGCACGATCGTCCCGCCTCTCGCGAGCGTGACGAAGATCTCGAAGACCGACAGGTCGAAGCTGATGGAGGTCGACGCGAGAACGCCCGCGAACGCCGCCGGATCGAACACCGACTCCGCCCAGTCGGCCAGCGCGACGGCATTGCGGTGCTGAATCGCCGCAGCCTTCGGCCGGCCGGTCGAGCCCGACGTGTAGATCAGGTACGCAATGGTGTCCGGTGATGCGGCGGCGCGCGGCAGCTCCTCGTCCGGCGCCGTGCCGGCCATGGCGTCGAGCTCGTCGAGGAACAGCGTCCGGATGCCGGTGTCTCTTACCCGTTCGTGCAGGGTCCGGCTCGTGACGAGGAGCGCCGGCGCGGCATCGGCGCACATGCCCGTGAGCCTCGCGGCTGGATATGCCGGATCGAGGGGCACGTAGGCGCCGCCCGCCTTCAGGATGGCGAGCAGCACGGCCACCAGGTCGGCCGAACGCTCGAGGCTGACGCCGACGCGCACGTCGGCGGCGACGCCGTGACGTTGCAGGTACGCGCGCCCACCGGTCGGCTCGCCGGCGCAGGTCGCCGTACGAGATCCTGCGGTCGCCGTCGACGATGGCGATGGCGTCGGGCTGGCGCGCGGCGGCGGCATCGACGAGGTCGTGCAGGCAGCGGCTGGTGTCGTGCGGCAGCGCCGTGCGATTGAACGTCTCGAGCAGGCGCGTCCGCTCGGCTTCCGACAGCAGCGTGAGCGCCTGGTATGGGGCATCGGGATCGGCGGCCAGCGCGTCGAGCGCCCGGCGGTAGTACCCCGTCATCTCCCCGGCCTGTTCTTCGTCGAAGACGCTGAGGTCGTACGTGATGCCGAGATTGAGGCCACCGGTCGTGACGTCGACGGAGAACTGCGCGAAGAGCCGGAAGTTCGTCTCCTCGTGATAGCGGGTCCCGAGCAGCTGGAAGTCGCGGCGGTCGGCGAGCGATGCCAGCACGTGGAAGTGCACGAAGTTGAAGGCCGTCTCGACGAGCTCGCGGCGACCCCACTCACGCTGGATCTGCGCCAGCGGATAGCGCCGGTACGGCAGGATGGCCCGCTCGGCGTCGAACGCCGCGCGAATGAGCGAGCGCCACGAGCCGCCGGCCGCCTCGATCCTGAGGGGGGCCGTGTTGAGGAAGAGGCCGATGACCTCCTCGGCGCCCGGTTCTTCCGGGCGGCCATTGCTGATGATCCCCGTCACGAGATCCGACTGGGCCGCCAGCGTGGCCAGCACGTGCAGGTGGACGGCGAGCAGCGCGCTCTTCAGCGACGCGCCGGTCCCCGTGGCGATCTGCCGCAGGCGGTCGGTCGTGTCCCGATCCCAGGAGAGGCGCCGGACGGTCGTGCGGCGCGGCGCGCCAGGCTCCAGCGGCGTCCGCCGCCGCGGCAGGTTCGGCACCTGGGCGTCGGCCAGGTGCTCCCGCCAGAACCGCCGCGTGGCCGGGTCCGTCACCGCCGAGCGTTCGAGGGCGATGAACTCGCGGTACGAGCCGCCCGGCGGCGTGACGGGCGCGACCGGCCGGCCGGCCACGCGATCGAGGTAGCGGCCGAAGAGCTCCGCCAGCAGGGACGAGAGGCTCCAGCCGTCCAGAATCGCATGGTGCATGCACAGGGTGAGCTGGAACGTCTCGTCCGTCCGGCGGTGGACGTGCAGCCGGAAGAGCGGCGGGACCGTCCAGTCGAACGGTCGCTGCTGCTCGGTGGTCATCCACTGTTCGATGCGGCGCTCCTGCCCGGCGTCAGGGAGACCGCGCAGGTCCTCGATCGTCATCGGCGCCAGGACGTCGCGGTGCACGAGCTGGAGCGGCTCGCTGTACTCGTCCCTGTGCAGGGACGTCCGCAGCGCCGCGTGGCGCGCCACGACGTCGGCGACGCTCCGGGCGAGCGCGGTTTCGTCCCATGCGGCGCGCAGGTGGAAGCTGAAGGTGTCGTGATAGGCCACCGACTCCGGGTCGAGCTCGGCGTGGAACGCCATGCCGGACTGGAGCGCCGCCATGGGGAAGGCGTCTTCGACGTCGGACGGCAGGGCGGCGCGATCGGTGTCGGACACCAGCGCGAACGCGCCGGGCGCCGATGACGCCGCCGGAGCCGCCGTCCGGCGCATCACCCGCGCGAGCTCGCGCACGGTCTGATGCTGGAACAGATCGGACAGCGCGAAGTCGTAGCCCCGGGCGCGCGCGAGCGCCCGGACGCGGATGCTCCTGATGGAGTCGCCGCCGAGCGCGAAGAAGTTGTCGGTGACCCCGACGTGGGGCAGGCCGAGTCCCGTCGCCCAGACTTCCGCGAGGCCGCGCTCCTCGGCGTCCGCCGGCGGGACGTCGTCGGCCGCGACCGCCTGCGCGCGGTCCGGTGCGGGCAGCGCGCGGCGATCGACCTTGCCGTGCGGCGTCAGCGGCAGTGCGTCGAGCACGGTGAAGGCCGCCGGCACCATGTAGTCGGGCAGCGACGCCTTCAGGAACGTCTGCAGCTCCTGTACCGCCGGCGTCCGGCCCCCGTGCGTGACGAGGTACGCCACCAGGCGGTCGCCCTGCCCGTCGCGGTGGCCGACGACGACCGCCTGCGCGATGGCCGGATGCCGGTGGAGCGCCGACTCGATCTCGCCCGGCTCGATCCGGAAGCCGCGGATCTTCAGCTGATGATCCGCCCGGCCGAGATATTCGAGGTCGCCATCCGCGTGCCGCCGGGCCAGGTCGCCCGAGCGGTACAGGACCGACCCCGGTGGACCGAAGGGATCGGGCACGAAGCGCTCGGCCGTCAGGGCGGGCCGGCCGAGGTAGCCGCGCGCCACACCCGCGCCGCCGACGAAGATCTCGCCCGTCGCGCCCGTCGGGACCGGGTTGAAGCGGTCGTCCAGGAGCAGCACCCGCAGATCGGGAATCGGCCGCCCGATGACGCTGCCCGCGCCGGCCGTCAGGTCCCGCCGGACGATCGGCCGGTACGTCACGTGCACGGTCGTCTCGGTGATGCCGTACATGTTCACGAGCCGCGGCCGCTCGTCACCGTGCCGGTCGAACCAGGGCGCCAGTGTCTGGAGCTCGAGCGCTTCGCCGCCGAAGATGACGTACCGCAGCCGCAGATCGCCCGGCGCGGCCAGCGAGCCCTCGTGGGTCACGAGCTGGCGGAACGCCGACGGCGTCTGGTTCAGCACCGTGACGCCTTCGTCGATCAGCAGCTGGTAGAACTCATCCACCGAGCGGCTCACCCAGGTACGGCACGACGACCAGCCGGCCACCGGCGAGCAGGGCGCCCCAGATCTCCCAGACGGAGAAGTCGAAGGCGTACGAATGGAAGAGCGTCCAGACGTCGGCGGCGCCGAAGTCGAACCAGTCGCGCGTGGCGTCGAACAGCCGGCAGGCGTTCTCGTGCGAGACGAGCACGCCCTTCGGCTGGCCCGTGGAGCCCGACGTGTAGATGACGTAGGCCGCCTGTGCCGGCTGTACCTGCGGGCGCGGGCTGTCGCGGCGCGAGTCGTCTCCCCGGCCGGCCGGCGCGTCCTCCAGCCACTCGTCGAGCAGGTGGACGTCGACGGGCAGGTCGGGCAGCTGGTCGCGCAGGGCCCGCTCGCTGACGATCATCCGTGCGCCGCAGTCGCGCAGCACGAAGGCGATCCGTTCCGGAGGATAGGTCGGGTCGATCGGCACGTACGCGCCGCCCGCCTTCAGCACGCCGAGGATCGCGATGACGAGGGCCGGCGATCGATCGAGGACGAGCGGGACGAGCGTCTCGCCGCCGACGCCGGCCGCGGCGAGCCGCGCGGCGACCCGATCGGCGCGGGCGTCGACCTCCGCGTACGTCAGCGTCTGGCGGCCGAAGCTGACGGCCGTCGCGTCGGGCGTCCGCCGGGCCTGCGCCGCGAACCGCTCGTGCAGCGTGCGCCCGGCCGCCGCCGGGGCCGGCGTCGCCGCGGGCGCCCGCAGCTGCTCCTGTTCGGCCAGGGTCAGGATCGGCAGATCGACGATCGGCCGATCCGGCTCGTGCGTGGCGGCGCGGAGCAGCAGGACGAACCGCTCCATCAGGCGATCGATGGTGGCCGCGTCGAAGAGATCCGTCCGGGTACTCCGCCGTGCCGTCGAAGCCGCCGTTCCGTTCCTCCAGCGCGACCGTCAGCTCGAACTTGGCGCCGCTCACCTCGGACGGCAGCACCTCGAGGGACACGCCCGGGATCGCCCAGCGCCCGCCCGGTGTGTTCTGCAGGGTCAGGGCGACCTGGAAGAGCGGGTGGTGGCTGAGCGCCCGCGCCGGCTGCAGACGTTCGACGATCCGCTCGAACGGCGGCTCCTGGTGCGCGTAGGCGTCGCTCGCCGTCCGGCGCGTGCGGCGGATCAGATCGCGGAACGACGGCGTGCCCTGCAGGTCGGCGCGCAGCGCCAGCATGTTCGCGAAGAGCCCGATCGACGGCTCGAGCTCGGCCCGGTCGCGATTGGCCGTGGGCGTGCCGACGGCGAAGTCGCGCTGGCCGGTCTGCCGGAACAGCAGCGCCTGAAACGCCGCCATCAGCGACATGAACGGTGTCGCGTCCTCCTGCCGCGCAATCTCGCGCACGCGGTCGACGAGAATCGGCCGGCAACGTGAACCGGCGGATCGCTCCGGCCGACGACTGCGCCGCCGCCCGCGGGCGATCCGACGGCAGCTCGAGCACCGGCACGGCCGCGAGCTGCGTCGACCAGTACGCCAGGTCCCCTCCCAGGCGCCCCGTTCCGCACGGGCCCGCTGCCACGCCGCATAGTCGGCGTACCGTGTCGGCACCCCCGGCAGCGACGGCGGCCGGCCGGCCGCGTGGTCCGCGTAGAGCCCGGTCAGCTCGTTCATGAACAGGCCGAGCGACCAGCCGTCGAGGGTGATGTGGTGCGCGCAGAGCAGCAGCAGGTGATCGTCGGGGCCCAGCCGCAGCAGGCGTGCGCGCCAGAGCGGCGGCGTGGCCAGATCGAACGGCTGCTCGAACACGTCGTGCGTCAGTCGGTCGATGCGCGCGGGACGGTCCGCGACGGGCACGTCGCTCAGGTCGATCACGTCGAGGACCGAAGCCGGCTCCGGAGAGACGACGACCGAACCGTCGCCGTCCCGTTCGGGAAAGGCCATCCGCAGCGCGTCGTGGCGACCGGCAATCGTGACGAGCGTCCGATCGAGCGCCCCGGGATCGAGTGGACCGCGCAGGCGGATTGCCTGCGTCAGGTGGTACGCGGTGCTGGAGGGCTCCAGATGCTGGACGAACCAGAGCCGCTGCTGCGCGAAGGACAGTATCGGTGGTTCGGCATCGGGCCGGCGGGGAATCGTGGTGTCGCCGGACGCACGGATCCCCTTCTGCGCGAGGAGGCGCGCGAGCAGTTCCCGTCGGTCGGCTGGTGGACGCGAGGCCATCGGTTCCTACTGCGGCTCGCGCATGTCCGACAGCAGCGCGGTGGTCTCGTCGTCCGAGAGGCTCTGGACGTGGAGGAAGGTCTCGACGATCGTGTCGAGCACATCCGGGCCGCCGCAGCGCGCGGCGAGCGCGCTGGCGAACGCCTCGATCGTCGGCTGCTCGAAGGCCAGGCGCAGCGGGACGTCGATCTGCAGGGAGTGACGCACGCGCGACACCAGCCGCGTCGTCAGCAGCGAGTGGCCGCCGAGCTCGAAGAAGTTGTCGCGGACGCCAATCCGCTCCGCGCCCAGCAGGTCCCCCCACACGGAGGCGAGCCACTGCTCGGCGGGCGTGCGCGGGGCGACGAACTCCGTGTGCACCTCGCGTGACGAAGGTGTCGGCAGCGAGCGGCGCTCCACCTTGCCGCTGGGCGTGAGCGGCAGCCCGTCCAGCTCGACGAAGAACGACGGCACCAGATAGGACGGCAGGCGGGTGGCGACGAACCGCCGCAGGTCGTCCCCGATCCCCTTCCGTCCCTCGGCCGGAACGACGAACGCGACGAGGCTCTTCTCGCCGGGCACGACCTCGCGGACGACGACGACGGCCTGCGCCACGGCGGGGTGCTCGCCGATCAGCGTCTCGACCTCGCCGGGCTCGACGCGGAATCCGCGGATCTTCACCTGCTGATCCATCCGCCCGAGGTACTCGATGTCGCCGTCGGGCAGCCAGCGCGCCAGATCGCCGGTCCGGTACAGCCGCTCGCCCGGCGTGGCGGCGAACGGGTTCGGGACGAACCGCTCCGCCGTCAGGTCCGGCCGGTCGTGATAGTCGCGCCCGAGATTGGCGCCGCCGATGTACAGCTCCGCCGCGATGCCGATGGGCGCCGGGTTCAGGCGGTCGTCCAGCAGGGAGATCTGCGTGTTCGCGATCGGGCGGCCGATGGGCGGCGGCGGCAGGAGCGCCGCGGGAGGCTCGACGTACGTGTAGCTCGTCACGACGTGCGCTTCGGACGGTCCGTAGTGATTGTGCAGCCGGCACTGCGGCAGGCGGCGACAGAGATCGAGGATGGCCGGCGTCAGCAGCAGCTGCTCGCCGGTGACCAGGATCTCGCGCACGCTGGCGAACAGCTCGGGACGATGGCCGTACGCCGCCGCGAGCTGCTGGAAGACGACCACGGGCAGCACGACCTTGGCGATGCGCGCCTCGTGCACGTGCGCGACCAGGGCGTCGAGGTCGAGGCGCTCGGCTTCGGCAATCATGTGCAGCGTGCCGCCGCTGGCGAGGGCCGCGAATATCTCGTGGAAGCTCGCATCGAAGCTGAGCGGCGCGAACTGCAGCGTCGCGACGCCGTTCAGCAGCGTCGCCAGATGCCAGCGGATGAGGTTGTGCAGCGCGTGATGGCTGAGCGTCGCTCCCTTGGGGCGGCCCGTCAATCCCGACGTGTACATGAAGTACAGCAGGTTGTCCCGGTGGACGCCGCTCGACGGATTCCCGGCCGGCCGATGCCCGAGATCGGCGGCGAGGTCATCGAGATCGAGGATGCGCACCGCCGGATCGGGCGGCAGCAGCGCGCGGGTGGCGCCGTGCACGAGCAGCAGCGGGGCGCCGGCGTCCTGCAGCATGAAGGCGAGGCGATCGACCGGATAGCCCGGGTCCAGCGGCACGTACGCGCCGCCCGCCTTCAGCACGGCCAGCGTGGCGACGATCGTGGCGATCGACCGCTCGAGGCAGATGCCGACCGGCACCTCCGGCCCGACGCCGGCGTCCTGCAGCCGGTGGGCCAGCCGGTTCGCCTGGCGATTCAGGTCAGCGTAGGTCAGGCTCGTGTCGCCGCAGACCAGGGCCACGGCGTCCGGTGTGTGCGCCGCCTGGCGCTCGAACAGGCCGTGGACGAGTCCGTCGCCGTCGAACGTCCGGGCCGTGTCGTTGAACGTGACGAGGACGCGATGGCGCTCGGCGTCCGACATCAGGCGGAGGTCGTCGAGCGCCGCATCGGGTTCGGCGGCGGCGGCGGCCATCAGTGTCCGGAACCGCTCGATGAAGCCGTCGATGGTCGCCGCCTCGAACAGGTCGGTGCGGTACTCGACCCAGCCGTCCCAGCCCTGCGCCGACTCCCGGAGCGTCAGCGTGAGGTCGAACTTCGACGTGGCCGTGTCCTGCTCGACGAAGCTCGCGGTCACGCCCGGCATGCGCAGCTCCGGCAGCGGCGTCTGCAGCACGAACAGCACGTCGAACAGCGGATGGCGGTTCAACTCGCGGCGGGGCTGCAGCGCCTCCACCAGCGCCTCGAACGGGAGCTCCTGGTTCGCGTACGCCTCGAGGCACGTCTCGCGCACGACGGCCAGGTGCCTCCGGAACGACGAACGGCCGTCGACGGCGGTGCGCATGACGAGCGTGTTGGTGAAGAATCCGATGAGGTGCTGGAGCTGTGCCTGCTGCCGGTTCGCGACCGGCGTGCCGACGGCGACGTCGCGCTGACGCGTCAGCCGGTAGAGCAGCGCCTGGAACAGCGCGAGCAGTGTCATGAACGGCGTGGCATCGGCTGCCTGACCGATCCGTTCGAGCGCCGTCCGATCGGCCGCGGCGATCGTGAAGTGCGTCGAGGCGCCGCGATACGAGGGCTCGGGCGGTCGCGGATGGTCGGCCGGCAGCTCCAGCGGCGTCAGGCCGGCCAGGCGCTCGCGCCACCACGCGAGCTGCCGCGCGAAGTCCTCGCCGTCGCGCCACCGCTGCTGCCAGGCCGCGTAATCGCCGTACTGGATCTCCAGCGCCGGCAGCGCGGCCGCCGGGCCGCCGGCCTCCTCCGCGTAGAACCCCGTCAGCTCGTTCGCCAGGATGCCCAGCGACCACTGGTCGCTGATGATGTGGTGCATCGTGAACAGCAGGACGTGATCGCCGGATCCGAGCCGGAGCAGCGTGGCCCGCGCGTAGGGAGGCGCCGACAGGTCGAAGGGCCGATCGGACTCGGCAGCGGCCCGCTCGCGCGTACGAGCCTCGCGGACGGCCGGCGGAAGGTCCGACAGATCCTCTTCGGTCAGCGCCAGCGTCGCCTCGATCGGCCGCTGGGCGGGATTGCCGTCGACATCGGTGCAGACCACGCGCAGCACTTCGTGGCGGGCCACGATCCGGTTCAGCGCGCGGCGCAGGGCGCCGACGTCGAGCGGGCCCGTGAGCCGCAGCACGCCGGGCACGTTGTAGACGGCGTTGCCCGGCTCCAGCTGATCGAGGAACCAGAGCCGCCGCTGCGCGAACGACAGCGGCGCCGGATCCGTCCCGGTCCTCGGCGGGATGGTCCCGGCCGGGCCGGCATCGAAACCGCTCTCGCGCAGCAGCAGCTCGAAGAGCGCCTGCCGCGCCCGCGCCTCGTCCGCGGATGTGGAGTCGTGCGTGCTCATGTGCGCATTGGGGCGTGGGACGCCGGGCCGCGCCGGGAAGTGCCCGGCTCAGATCTCGATTTCCGTCAGGTTCTCGTTCCCGGGTTGCGCCGGTCCCGGCGATCGCGTGACGGCCGCCAGACGCAGGCCGGCGAGCAGCGTCGTCGACAGGCCGCCGAGCGACGGTCCCTCGAGCAGCGTCACGAGCGGCACGTTCACGCCGGCCTCGTGCTGAATCCGGTTCTTGATCTCCACCGCCATCAGCGAATCGACGCCGAGATCGGACAGCCGGGTCTCGCGCGTCACCGTCGCGGCGTCGTGACGGCTGATCGCCGACACCATCTCCGCCAGCGCCCGCTCGACCTCCGCCAGGTGCTCGGCCGGGGGCAGACCGGCCAGGCGGGTGGCAAGGCGCGGGCCGCCCGTTCCGGCACCGGGTGCCGGCTCCGCGCCGTGACGGGCCACCAGAATCGGCCAGCAGCGGCGACAGTCTCGCCTGGGGATCGACGTGGAACAGCCGGTTCCATTGTACCGGCATGACGCCTATCTGTACGAGGCTGCTGCCCAGCAGCCGGTCGAGCACCTGTACGCCCTGCGCCGGCGTCAGCCGGGTGATGCCGAGGGCCTCGAGCTGCTGGTGGGCGCGACTCCCGTATGCCGTCGTCGCGAAGCCGACCGTCGACCAGGGGCCCCAGTTGATGCTCAGCGCGGCGCGGCCGCTCGCGCGGCGGGCGCGTGCCACGCCGTCCATGAACGCGTTGGCTGCGGCGTAGTTGCCCTGGGCCTCGGCCGGCAGAAGCGACGAGAAGGCCGAGAACAGGACGAAGAAGTCGAGCTCCGTGCCCTGGAAGCAGGCATCGAGCGCGGCCGTGCCGGCGACCTTCGGCCGCAGCACCGCCGCCAGCGATGCCGCGTCCAGATCCACGAGCCGCCGATCCTGCCAGACGCCCGCCGTGTGCACCACGCCGCGGATCGACGGGTGCCCGGCCGCCTGGTACGCATCGAGCCAGGCCGCGAGATCCGTCGCCGACGCGACATCGAGCGCGGCCACGTGCACCGTCGCGCCCTGTGCTTCGAGCTCCTCGATGGCCCGGACCGCTGGCGCCATCGGCGCATCGTCGGCCAGCGTCGCCCACGACGCGCGCGACGGCACCGGCCGGCGTCCCACGAGCACGAGATGACGGGCTCCCTTGCGGACGAGCAGCCGGGCCGCCTCCAGGCCGAGTCCGCCGAGCCCGCCCGTGACGAGATAGCTGGCGTACGGACGGCACGGCCATGTGCGCGCCGGCGGCAGCTCCGTGCGCACGATCAGGCGCGCGGCCAGGCTGCGCCCGTCGCGGAAGACGATTCTGATCTTCGCGCGAGCCGTTCGTCGCAGCCGTCAGCAGGGCCGCCGCATCGCAATCCGCGTCGACGGCGCGTTCGAGAATCGACGAGCCCGCCCCAGAGGCGGGGCTGCTCGATCGGAATGACGCGGCCCAGGCCCCAGACTGCCGCCTGGCACGGGTCGGCTCCATGCCGCCCGACCGCCTGCGCGCCGCGCGTCACCAGCCAGAGGCGGCAGGTGTGGCGGTCGGTTTCTCCCCGGGCGGCCAGTCCCTGAACGAGATGGACGACGGCCTCGAGTTCGGCCTCGACGCGGGACGGCAGGGAGGTGTCGTCCCGCGGCGTGTCGGCCGGCCATATATAAAGGATGCCGAGGGGCCCGTCTCCCGCCGCCCGCCAGGCCAGGTCGGCCAGGCGGTGCCAGGCGTCGGGCTCCTGCGGGTTCAGCGTGACGTCGCCGCGTCCCGAGCTGTCGGGAGCCGCCGGGATCGCGGACGCATCGGCCGTGCGGCGGACGCGGAGGCACCGGCGTCCCTGCCGTTCGAGCTCGTCGGCGACTCTCGGGCCCACGCCGTCCTCGTCGAAGAACACGACCCACTCATCGGGAACGGTCGCCGCGCCGGATGGCTGGAGCGTCACCGGCTGCCAGGCGATCTCGTACAGCGAATCAGGCGGGAGATCGAGCGGCGCCTGGCGGCCGCTCGCGGATCCGGCCGCCGTGCCTGCCGGTGCCGGGGGGGCGGCGGCCTGTTCGAGTCCGCCGAACCTGGCCGCGAGCGTCGCGAGGTGCGGCAGGCTGTCGATCACGTCGTCCACCGGCGGGCCGAAGTCGAGCAGCGCGGCAATCTCCGAGACGCCGATGCGGCCGAGATCGCGCACCAGCTGCGCGCACGATTCCGGCGTGCCGAGCAGCGCCCGCGTCGAGAAGAAGCGCTCGAACAGGAATCCGACGAACGCGTCCCGGTCGTCCTCCGACAGCGTCGAAAGGTCGACCTCGCTGCCGCGGCTCGTCGCCAGCCCCTTCAGCAGGTGAAGGTTGTCCTTCAGGTAGCGGCAGTACGGCTCGCGCACCTGCTCGCGCACCTGCTCGATGTCGTCGCCGAGGAAGGTGTGCAGCATGACGGTGACGATGCCCGTGTCGGGATCGTGACCGTGCGCGCGGCGCGCCTCGCGGTAGCGGGCGATCTTGGCGCCCAGCTCCTCGATGTCCTGGTCGAGCAGGTGGGTGAGCAGGTTCGCGCCGATGGCGCCCGCCCGTTCGAACGTCCGCGGGCTGCCGGCGGCCGTCACCCAGAGGGGGAGCTCGCGCTGGATGGGCGTCGGGTAGGTGCGGACGGCGACCTCGCGCCCCTTCCCGCCGCGCACGAGGATGGCGTCGCCGCGCCACAGCTGTCGCACGTCCTCGATGCCGCGGAACAGCGCTTCATGCCGGTCGGCGTACTGATCGGGATTCAGCGCGAAGTCATCGGGATTCCAGCCCGACGCGAACGAGATGCCGACGCGGCCGCCCGACAGGTTGTCGACGACGGCCCACTCTTCGGCGATCCGCAGCGGACTGTGCAGCGGCAGCACGACACTGCCCGCCATCAGCCGCACGTGCGACGTCTCCCGGGCGAGCGCCGCATGCAGCGTGGCCGGGTTCGGATAGAGGCTGCCGAAGTCGGTGAAGTGCCGCTCGGGCAGCCAGACGCTCGAGAAGCCGTGGCGGTCGGCGAAGCGCGCCGATTCGACCAGCAGCCGGTAGCTGTCCGACCCGTCGCGGGCCTCGGTGCCGTTGAAGAACATGACGCCGAACCGCGGTCCGGCCTCCGCCGGCTGGACCTCGCCCGGCGCGGGCACGGCGCGGGCCTGCACCGCCGTCGCGCCCGTGATGCTCGCGGCAGGCGTCACGACACCCGCCGCTGCGCGCTCCTCCGTCGATGCCGGTTCGGGCCAGTACCGTTCGCGCTGGAACGGATAGGTGGGAGCCGTGGTCCGGCCGTACGGGCGGCCGCTGTTCACTCCGCGCCAGTCGACGGCGTGGCCGTCGGTGTAGCAGGCCGCGAGGCTCTCGAAGACCTGTTCGGTCTCGCCACGGCCCGGACGGATCGACGGCAGCCATCGCGCGGGACCGCCGCTCCACGATTTCTCGGCCAGCGCGAGCAGCGTCGGCGCCGGGCCGAGTTCCACGAACGTCGAGATGCCGTCGGCCGCGAGCTGGCGGACGCCGTCGGCGAAGCGGACCGGTTCGAGCGCGTGCTGCAGCCAGTAGGCGGCCGTGGCCATGTCGGGGCCGGCTTCCGTGCCGGTGAGGTTGGAGAGGACCCGGCGGGTGGGCGGCTGCAGCGTCACCGTCTCGAGCACGTCGGCGAAGCGGTCGAGCGCCGGCTGCATCAGGGGCGAGTGGAACGCCTGTCCAACGCGCAGCTTCGTCGTCGCGATGGCGTCGCGTTCGAGATTGGCGACCGCTCGATCGACGGCGTCGGGATCGCCCGACAGCACGCACGCCTCGGGTCCGTTGATGGCCGCCAGCGACAGGCGGCCCTCCTGACGCGCGATCTCGCTCCGGCACCGGGCTTCGTCCGCGAAGACCGCCACCATCGCGCCCGGCGCCGTCGCCTGCATCAGCCGGCCGCGCGCCGCAACGAGCCGCAGGCCGTCTTCCAGGCTGAACACGCCGGCGCGGCAGGCGGCCACGTACTCGCCGAGGCTGTGGCCGAGCATGGCCGAGGGATCGATGCCCCACGAGTGCCACAGCTCTGCGAGCGCGTACTCGAGCGCGAAGAGCGCCGGCTGGCTGTACTCGGTGAGTGACGAGCGCCTGTGCGGCCGCGTCGCCGAACAGCACGTCCCGCAGTGGCCGCGCCAGGTGGGGATCGGCGGCGGCCGCGCAGCGATCGATCGCGGCGCGGAACACCGGCATCGTGTCGTACAGCTCACGTCCCATGGCCGCGCGCTGTGCGCCCTGGCCGGTGAAGAGGAACGCCACCGGCGGCGCCGCCTGCCAGTCGGGCGTCGTCGCGGTCGACACCAGCGGGGCCGGGCGCCGGAGGGCTTCGGCCGCTTCCCGGCACGAGCGGACGACGAGGCAGCGGCGTACCGGGAAGTGGGTGCGGCCGGCGCCGGCCGTGTGACACAGGTCGGCCAGCGCTTCGTCCGGCTGTCGATCGAGGAAGTCGGCCCAGCGGGCCGACAGTGCCTCGAGCGCCGCAGGTGTCCGGGCGCTCAGCGGCAGCAGGTGCCAGGGCCGGTCGGATGCGGCGGGCGTCTCGGCGGGCGCCGCTTCCAGCGTGACGTGCGCGATCGTGCCGCTCGATCCGAAGGCGCTGACGCCGGCGACCCGGCTCGCATAGCCGCCGGGCCACGGCGTCGGCCGCACGGGTATCACGGCCGGGATCTCGTCGGGATCGATGTCGGGGTTGATCGCGCGGAAGTGCAGGTTCGGCGGCACCTCGCCGTGCTGCAGCGCGAGCACGGTCTTGATGACTCCGCCGACGCCGGCCGCCGATTCCATGTGACCGAGCGTGCTCTTCAGCGCGCCGACGATGAGCGGGTGCGCGGAGGGACGTCCTTCATGGAAGACGGCGCCGAGCGCTTCCATCTCGATCGGATCGCCGAGCGACGTGCCGGTGCCGTGCGCCTCGACGTAGCCGACCGCCGCCGGTGCGACGCCGGCCGCCCGGAGGGCGGCGCGGATGACCGCCTGCTGGGCCGGTCCGTTCGGCACGGTGAGGCCGCTGCGCGCGCCGTCCTGCCGCACGGCCGATCCGCGGATGACGGCCAGCACGCGGTCGCCGTCGGCCCGCGCCTTCGACAGCCGCTTCAGCACGACGACGCCGCAGCCCTCGCTGCGAGCGTAGCCGTCGGCGGCGCGATCGAACGTCTTGCACCGCCCGTCGGGGGCCAGCATGCGCGCCTGCGACACCGCGATCGTGTTGTCGGGCGTCAGCATCAGGTTCACGCCCGCCGCGAGCGCCATCTCGCACTCCCCGGTGTGCAGGCTCTGGCACGCCAGGTGGACGGCGACGAGAGACGACGAGCAGGCGGTGTCGACGGCCAGGCTCGGTCCGCGAAGACCGAGGAAGTAGGAGAGGCGGCCGGCGGCGATGTTCGCCACGTTGCCCGTGGCGGTGTAGGCATCGATCTGCGAGAAGTCGTCGCGGTAGATCACCTTCGCATAGTCGAGCGTCGTCAGGCCGACGTAGACGCCTGTCGGCGATCCGGAGAGGCTCTCGGGCGGCAGGCCGGCGTGTTCGAGCGCCTCCCAGGCGACCTCGAGCAGCAGCCGCTGCTGCGGATCCATCGCGATCGCCTCGCGCGGGGAGATGCGGAAGAAGCGCGCATCGAACCGGTCGACCCCGTCGAGGAATCCGCCCCAGCGCGTGTACGTCCTGCCGGGCGTGCCGGGCGCGGGATCGAAGTAGTCGTCGACGCGCCAGCGATCGGGCGGCACTTCGCGGATCGGATCCGTGCCGGCGCGCAGCAGCCGCCAGAAGTCGTCGGGCCCGTCGCCGCCGCCAGGGAAGCGGCAGCCCATGCCGATGACCGCGATCGGCTCGTGCCGATCCCGCTCGAGCTGCTCGATGCGCGCCTGCTGCTTCTGAAGCGCCGCGAGCGCCGCGCGGAGCCGGCCCGGGTAATCGATCGGCGTCTCGTCAGCCATGTTCCCCCGGGGTGTCGAGCGCTTCGAGCTGCTCGTCCAGCAGGCGCACCAGCTCGGCCTCCGACAGCGTGCCCGGATCGGCGGCCGCTGCGGGAGAGGCCGCTGCGGTCGGCGCCGGCGCCGCCGGGCCGCCGACGAGGTCCGCGAGGAAGCCGGCGAGCGCCTGCACGGTCGGATAGTTGAAGACGACCGTCGCCCGCAGCTCGACGCCGAGATCGGTCTGCAGCCGCTTCTTCAGGTCGAGCGCCATCAGCGAGTCCATGCCCATCTCGAAGAAGCCCTTGCGCGGATCGGGCAGCCGTCCGCCCGGCAGGGCGAGCACCGTGGCCACCTGCTGCTGCAGGTGCGCGACGAGCTGCCGTCGCCGTTCCTCCTCGCCGATCTTCGCGAGCGCCCGTGCCAGCTCCGTCGCCGCGGCTGCACCGCCGCTCGCGCCGGCGTCCTTCGCCTCCACCCGCTCGAGCAATGGGCGCGGGCCGCGCGATTCGAACAGGTCGCGGAACAGCGGCCAGTCGACGCTCGCCACGACCTGCTGCGACAGGCCGGCGGCGAGCAGCCGGCCGAGGACGAACGTACCGTCGGCCGGTTCGATCGAGCGCAGACCCATGCGCGAGAGCAGCCGGAGATCGTCGGGCGACACCATGCCGCCTTCGGCCCACGGCCCCCAGTTCACCGTCAGCGTCCGCAGGCCCCGGCTGCGCCGGTGCACCGTGAGCGCGTCGAGGAAGTGATTCGCGGCGGCATAGAGCGGCTGGCCGCGCGAGCCCCAGACGGCCGAGATCGACGAGAAGCAGATCAGGAAGTCGGGCCGCCACCGGCGCGTCAGCTCGTGGACGATCCATGCGCCCCGCACCTTCGGCGCCATCACGCGACGGTCGCGCGCGAAGTCGATCTCGTCGATCGTCCGGTTCTCGGGGATGCCGGCGAGGTGGATGACGCCGCCCAGCGGCCGACCGGCCGTCCGGATGGCTTCGTCCACCGCGCGCATGTCGTCGAGACGGCTCGCGTCGGCGCGCACGTACCGCACGCGCGCGCCCTGCGCCTCCAGGCTCTGCATCGCGGCGATCCGCTCGCGGACGTCGTTCGGGGCCTCCGGCGGCGCGGTGGCACCGCCATCCACCGGCAGGTCGTGGAGGCCGGTCAGCAGCAGATCCGTCGCGCCATGCCGCACCATCCAGTTCGCGACGCGGCGGCCGAGGCCGCCGAGGCCGCCGGTGATCAGGTACAGGCGCTCCGGCTCGAACGAGACCGTCGCCGGCCCGGGCGCCGGCGCCCGCAGCAGCCGCGCGACGCGCCGTTCGCCGCCGCGGAGGGCGATCTGATCCTCGCCGTCGGGCCCGGTGACTTCATCGGCCAGCCACGCGGCCGCTTCCGACAGGGGCGCGTCGCCCGCTGCCGGGAGATCGAGGAGGCCGCCCCAGCGCTCGGGATGCTCGACGGCGATGACGCGCCCGAGGCCCCAGAGCGGCGCCTGGGCCACGGCGCAGTCGGCGGTGTCGTCGCCGGCCGCCTGTGCCTGGCGGGTCACCAGCCACACGCGCGCGTCGAGGCCCGCGCGGGTCATGGCCTGCACGAGATGCACGGCCGCGCCGCACCCGCGCTCCTCGGCTGCCGTCAGATCGTCGGCCGTCAGTGCGTCGGTTCCCGGCGCGTCCAGACTCCAGAGGTGAACCACGCCCTTCAACGGCAGATCGCCGGCGCCGGCACGGGCCAGCAGCGCATCGAATGCCGGGGGCGACAGCGGATCGACTGCATCCGGCGCCTGGGCGTCCGTGGCCGCGTGCGCCTCGAGCACGTCGTCGCCGTGCGCGCGCAGCGTTGCCGCGAGCGCCGCGCCGACGCCGCCCTCATCGCTCAGCAGCAGCCAGCGTCCCGGGACCGTTCGGCCCGGCCGCGGCACGGCGCGGCTGCGCCTCCCACCGGACGTCGTAGAGCCAGCTTCCGAGTGCGTCGCCGCCGGCCGAGGGCTGGACCGCGACCGCGGAGCCCTTCACCCGCCGCACCTGGAAGCCGCTGACGCGCGCCACGACGGCTTCGTCGCGGTCGAGCAGCGTCACGTCGCCGGCGAAGATCTCGTCCTCACCGAGGCTGCCGCGCGAGATCGTCGCGTGACTCCAGATCGCCGGCCCGGTCGCGTCGCCGAACGTCAGGCGATCGGCGCCGGCCGGCACGTAGACCGCGTCGCTCGTCCGCGTGAACGCGCCCGCCGGCAGAGCCGCCACGAATGCCTGCAGCGCGCAATCGAGCGTGGCCGCCGCCGTGGCCTCGGCGCCGTCCGCCGTTCAGGCGGGCCAGGGCTTCGCCGTCGCGCCGCCAGAACTGCTCGACGCCCTGCAGGGCGTCGTGGAACGCGATGCCGCGATCCTGCAGCCGGCGGTAGAACACCGGCGCGGGCATCTGCTGATCGCAGCGCGCCTGCACCTGCGCGATCGTCTCGCGATGGTCCGGAACGGCGATGCGCGCCGGGCGGCCGTGCACCCGTTCGCGGAGCCGGGCGAGGTGGGGCAGGCTGTCGAGCACGAGATCGGTCGGCGGGCCGAAATCGATCAGGCAGGCGAGCTCGTCCACCCCGGCGTCGTACAGCGCGTGGACGAGATCGACGCAGGAATCCGGCGTGCCGAGCAGCGCCCGCGTCGAGAAGAAGCGGTCGTAGAGGAAGCCGACGAACTCGTCGAGATCCTGCGGGGAGAGTGCCGCGAGGTCGATGTCGCTCCCCCGGCTGTACGCCAGACCCTTCAGTAGGCCGATGTTCGCCTTGATGTACTCGCAGTACGGCTGCCGCACCTGCTCGCGCACGGTCTCGACGTCCTCGCCGAGGAAGGTGTGCAGCATCACCGTCACGCGGCCGGCGTCCGGATCGTGACCCGCCCGGGCGCGTGCCTCGCGGTAGACGGCGATCTTGTCCGCGAGCGCCGCCGCATCCTGGTCGAGCAGATGCGTCAGCAGGTTCGCACCCGCCTCGCCGGCCCGCGCGAACGTGCGCGGGTTGCCGGCGGCGGTCACCCAGAGGGGCAGCTCGCGCTGAACCGGTGTTGGATAGGTGCGGATGCGGATCGATCGCCCGGATCCGCTCTGTGCGTCCACCTGCTCGCCGCGCCAGAGCTGACGGAGCACCTCCAGGCCGCGGAAGACGATTTCGTGCCGGTCGGCGTAGCGCTCGGGCGCCATGGCGAAGTCGTCCGGGTTCCAGCCCGACGCGACCGACAGCCCGACCCGGCCGCCCGAGAGGTTGTCGACGAGCGCCCAGTCCTCGGCGGCGCGCAGCGGATGGTGCAGCGGCAGCACGAGGCTGCCCGCCATCAGCCGCAGCCGGCGCGTCTCGCGCGCCAGCGCCGCCTGCAGCACCGACGGGTTCGGGTACAGGCCGCCGAAGGCGGTGTAGTGACGCTCGGGCACCCAGACGCTCGAGAAGCCGTGGCGATCGGCGAACCGTGCGGCCTCGATGACCAGGCGGTACTGGCGGCGGCGATCCACATCCTCGCTGCCGTTGAAGAACATGATGCCGAGATCGATCGGCGGTCGGCCGCCGCGCGCGTCCGCGGCGGGCGCCGCGACGCGCGCCACACGGGCGCTCGCCGTCAGGTTCCACTCCGGCCGGTCGGGTGTCCGCGCATGGATCTCGCAGACGGCCTCGTCCGGGCCCAGCGGCCTGACGATCGTCTGCAGCGCGGCCCGTTCGGCGGCGACGTGCTGCGCGCCGATGATGTCGAGCCGCGACAGGTTGCAGGTGCCGTCGCCGAGCGTCTCTCTGGCGGCCGCGAGCGCCATTTCGACGTAGGCGGCCGCCGGCAGAATCGCAGTATCGTCGACGCGATACGACTTCCAGACCTCGGGCACCGGGTCGCCGGCCGCGCGCTCCCAGATGGCTGCGCCGGGAAGGGCCGCCACGGCCGGCAGCGGCCGGCCGAGCAGCGGATGCCGATCGCCGGTGTGCCGCACCGGCCGTGCCGCGGCGGTCTCGTCGATCCAGTACCGCTCGCGCCGGAACGTATAGGTCGGCAGGCCGGCCACGCGCCGGTGCGCGAAGCCGCGGGCGAACGCCGTCCAGTCCACGTTCGCGCCCGCCTCGTACAGCGCCCCGAGTGCGCTCAGCACCTGCCGCGCATCGTCGATCCGAGGGCGCAGCGCCGGAATCCAGGTCGCCGCCGGGCCGCGCCAGTTCCGCCGGCCCAGTGCGCTCAGTGTCGGCTTCGGTCCGATCTCGACGAACTGCGTGAAGCCGGCCGCCTCCAGCGTCTCGATGCCTTCCGCGAACCGGACCGGCTCGAGCAGGTGACGGCGCCAGTACTCGGCCGTCGCGATCTCGGCGCCGACCATCCGCCCGGTGAGGTTCGAGACGAGCGGGATCTGCGGGCGCGCGAACGTCGTGGCGGCGAGGACCCGCGAGAAGTCGTCGAGCGCCGGCGCCATCAGCGGCGAATGGAAGGCGTGCGACACCGTGAGCGCCTGCGTGCGGACGCCCTGGCGCGCGAACGCCGCGGCCAGGTCGTCGAGTGTGGCGCGCGTGCCCGACAGGACAATCTCGTCGGCCGCGTTGATGGCGGCGATCGCGACGTCGCGGTGTCCCTCGAGGACCGGCAGCACCACCGTCTCGCCGGCGGCCACCGCCAGCATGCCGCCGCCGTCGGGCAGCGACTGCATCAGCCGTCCGCGCTCGGCCACGAGCCGCAGCCCGTCTTCGAGACTGAAGACGCCGGCCACGCACGCGGCGGCGAACTCGCCGACGCTGTGCCCGATCACCGCCGACGGCGTGACGCCCCACGATCGAAACAGCTCGGCCAGCGCGTACTCCAGCGCGAACAGCGCCGGCTGCGTCCAGGCGGTCTGGTCGAGCGCGGTGGCCTCGTCGCCGGCTGCGTGCATCACCGCCCGCAGCGATCCGTCCCGCCATTCCCCGAGCAGGCTGTCGCAGCGATCGATCGCCGCGCGGAACGCCGGCTCGGTCTCGTAGAGCCGCCGCCCCATGCCGGCGTATTGCGAGCCCTGTCCGGTGAACAGGAAGACGATGCCCGGCGCCGGTGCCGCGACGGCCCCTGCGTCCGGCTTCCGTGCGAGCGCTGCCGCCAGCTCTTCGTGCGTCGCGCCGACGACCGCCCGGCGCACGCCGAACGTCTCGCGGCCGGCCGCCGCCGTGAAGCAGATGTCGGCGAGCGGGACATCCGTGGACTGCCGGAGCCAGGCGGCGTAGCGACCGGACAGCTCCGCGAGCGTCTCGCCGTCCCTCGCCGACAGCGCGAGCAGCTGGATCGGTCGCGCCGGCGCGGATGCGCTGACGGCCGCCGGCGCCTCCTCCACGATGACGTGTGCGTTGGTGCCGGTGAAGCCGAACGAGCTGACACCGGCCCGGCGCGGACGGTCGCGGCGTGGCCACGCGTGCGGCGCGGTCGGCACCGTCACGGGCAGCGTGTCCCACGGGATGTACGGATTCGGTGTGTGGAAGTGCAGGTTCGGCGGAATCGTCCCGTGTCGGAGTGCCAGCACGACCTTGATCAGGCTCGTGATGCCCGCGGCCGCTTCGAGGTGGCCGAGATTGGTCTTCACCGATCCGATCGGTAGCGGCGCCGTCCGTTCGTTGCAGAGCACGGCGCCGAGCGCGCGGACCTCGATGGGATCGCCGAGCGGCGTCCCCGTGCCGTGCGTTTCCACGTAGCCGATGTCCGCCGGCGCGACGCCCGCGTCCTCGAGGGCGCGGCGGATGACCGCCTCCTGCGAGGGGCCGTTCGGCGCCGTCAGACCGTTGCTGCGGCCGTCCTGGTTGACGGCCGTGCCGGCGACGACCGCGAGGATCGGATCGCCTGCCGCCACCGCGTCGGCCAGCGGGCGGAGCACGACCATGCCGCAGCCCTCGGCGCGCACGTACCCGTCGGCGTCGGCATCGAACGTCTTGCAGCGGCCATCGGGCGCCAGCATGCCGGCCCTGGAGAACGCCACGGTCATCTCGGGCGACAGCACCAGGTTCACGCCGCCCGCGAGCGCCACGCGGCATTCACCCGAGCGCAGGCTGCGGCACGCCAGGTGCACGGCGACCAGCGACGAGGAACAGGCGGTGTCGACGGCCAGGCTCGGCCCGCGCAACCCGAGGAAGTACCAGAGGCGCCCGGCGGCTGCGCTGAACGCATTGCCGGTGCCGGCGTACGCGTCGAGCCGGCCCGGATCACCCGCGCGCAGCTGCCGCGCGAGGTAGTCGTGCGTGCTGATGCCGATGAAGACGCCGGTGTCGGTGCCGTTCAGCCGGCCCGGTGGCACCCCGGCGTCCTCGAGCGCCTCCCACGCCGTTTCGAGCAGCAGCCGCTGCTGCGGATCCAGGCCGGTCGCTTCGCGGGGCGCAATGCCGAAGAACTCGGGATCGAAGCGATCGACCTCGTCCAGGAAGCCGCCGAGCCGCACGCGCAGCGCACCGGGCTCGTCCGCGGCGGCCTCGATCGCCGCCGGGTTCCACCGGTCGGCCGGCACGTCGCCGATGGCGTCGACGCCGTCCAGCAGCAGGCGCCAGAACGCCGCGGGACCATGCGCGTGGGGCAGCCGGCAGCCGATGCCGACGATTGCGATCGGTTCGTGGTCGCGGGTGGCCCCGGGCATGGCGGCACCCGGCGCCGCGGCCGCGTCGCCGGCGAGCCGCCGGCTCAGCCGCGCGATCGACGGAAAGTCGTAGAGCAGCGTCGGCGGCAGATCGTGCCCGACGAAGGTCGACAGATCGCCCGACAGGCTGACGATCGTCACCGAGTCGAGGCCGAACGACGAGAACGGCGCCTCGGGATCGATCGCGGCTGCCGGCCGTTTCACGAGGGCGGCGATCCGGGTCGTCAGCCAGGCGGCAATGCCGGCCGCCGAGGGGACGGCGGGACCGGCCGGCACGGCGCGGGCGGGCGCACGGGACGGCTCCGGCTGCGCGGCTTCGTCCTTCCAGTGCGCCACGACGTCCAGTTCGCCGCTCAGGTACCGGGCGCGGCACGTGCGGCGCTGGATCTTGCCGCTCGACGTCTTGGGAATCGTGCTCGTCTTGATCAGCACGATCTCGTGCACCGGCGCTTCGTGCTCGTCGGCGACCGCCCGCGTGACCGCCTGCACGATCCCGTCGAGATCGGGGTTCCTGAGCGCGGTGCGCTCCAGTTCCTGCACGAGGATCGAGCCGCTCCTCGCCGTCCGTATCGATCGAGAACGCGGCGTTGCCGCCCGGGCGCAGCGCCGGGTGCGCCCGCTCCGCCGCCGCCTCGATGTCCTGCGGATAGAGATTGCGGCCGTGCAGGATGATCAGGTCCTTGATGCGGCCGGTGATGAAGAGCTCGCCGTCGCGGATGAAGCCGAGATCGCCGGTCCGCAGGAACGGTCCCTCCCCGGTGTCCGCAATCGTCGCGCCGAAGGTCGCGGCCGTTTCCTCCTCGCGCTTCCAGTAGCCGAGGCACACGCTCGGGGCCGAGATCCAGATTTCCCCGACGCGATCCGCGGGCGCCAGCCGCCCCGTCTCGTGATCGACGATGCGGACGTCGGTGCCGAGAATCATCCGGCCCGAGCCGACGAGATCGACGGCCCGATCCGGCGCCGGGTCGTCCGATTCGCGGACGAGGCCCTGCTCGAGCGCCGCCTTGTCGACGCGGCAGAAGACCGGCTCGGTCGTGACGTGCCCGCCCGAGACCATCAGCGTCGTCTCGGCCATGCCGTAGCACGGGTAGAACGTGCGCAGCGAGAATCCGGTGTCGCGGAACGTCTCGGTGAAGCGGAGCAGGGTCTCCTTCCGCACCGGTTCCGCGCCGTTGTACGCGCTCTCCCAGCAGCTCAGATCGAGCGTCGCCCGCTGCTCGGGCGTGACCTTCTGCGTGCAGAGGTCGTAGCCGAAGTTCGGGCTGCCGCAGTGCGTCGCCCGATACCGGGAGACGGCGTCGAGCCACCGGAACGGCTTCTGGATGAAGCTCACGGGCGACAGCAGCACGCCGGGGAAGCCGGTGTAGAGCGGCTGGATGACGCCGTCGATGAGCCCCATGTCGTGGAAGCTCGGCAGCCACGACGTCGAGACACTCCCCGGATGCAGCGAGAACGATCGCTGGATGTAGAGCGAGTCGTACAGGATGTTGGCGTGACTCACCATCACGCCCTTCGGCACGCCGGTCGATCCCGACGTGTACTGCAGGAACGCGAGACCGTCGCGCTCGAGCGCCGGCGCCCGCCAGTCCGACGCGCGGGCCGCGTCGACCTCGTCGGTGGCGATCCAGTGCAGGCCGGCCAGATCGGGATGGGCGTCGAGGTTCGACTGGATGCCGGCGAGCGTCTTCGCCGTCGTCAGCGCGAAGCGCGCACCCGAGTCGGCCCGGATCGCACCGATGCGCGGCATGTGGCTGCGGTTGCGCGGCGGGTACGCCGGGACCGCGATGATGCCGGCGCAGAGGCAGCCGAAGAAGGCGGCGATGAACTCCAGGCCCGGCGGATAGAGCAGCAGCGCCCGTTCGCCCGGTGCGCAGCGCGCCGCCATCTCCGCGGCGATCGCCCGCACCTGCCGATCGAGTTCGGCATACGTGATCCGGACTTCGTCACGCTCGCCGTCGGCGAGGAAGATGTGCGAGACCTTTTCCGGCTGGTGGGCTGCACGCCAGCGTAGAATATCGACGATCGTGGCGGCTTCCTGACCGGCCTGTCCGCCCGCGGCGTGGGGAAACCACGACCGACGCGCGAGTGCGGATGGACTGCGATCGTCAGACGATTGCATGGGTTTCGTGCAAGGCCGGCAGGGGACGACCCGTGGTACGTCGCCGCGCGATGCGTCTGGCCCGGACCTGCTTCCCGGCCGCCCCGGGGTTGCGGCGGTTCCCCGGGATATGAACGACAGACTGATGATTTTCTGATGTTTCTCCGGCTTCCGCAACTGCAAAACCGTCAGTCTTTCCGGGAGTTTTCGCCGGTTTTCACACCTGCGACATCCGCGTCGGGTGACCGGCATCCGGCGGTGCCGGAATCCTGCCCGGCGGGAGCGAACCGTGTCGGCTGAGCTGATCGCGCTGCTGGACGAGTTGTCGACACGCGGCGTCAGCCTGCGCGTCGAGGGCGACCGCCTGCGCGTCCGCGGCCCCGAAGGTGCGCTCACCGGGGCCCTGCGCGACCGCCTGACCGCTCACCGGGAGGCGATCGTCACGCTCTTGCGCGAACAGCAGGGCGGTGACGAACGGCCGGATCTGGTGCCGGTCGCACGCACCGGCGAGCTGCCGCTCTCGTTCGGCCAGCAGCGGTTGTGGTTCGTCACGCAGCTCGCCCCGGCCAGCAACGCCGCGTACAACATTGTCGCCGCCGTCCGTCTGGCCGGTGCCCTCCGGACTGATGCGCTCGAGCGCAGCCTGAACGAGCTCGTCCGCCGCCACGAGACGCTGAGGACGGGCTTCGTGTCGGTGGAAGGACGTCCGGTCCAGCGGATTCAGCCCGACGCGGCGCTCGGGCTGACGCGCGTCGACCTGTCGGACCTGCCGCCCGCCGCGCAGGACGAGGCGGTCGCGCGCCGCCTCCGCGACGAGAACCTCGCCCCGTTCGATCTCGAGGCGCCGCCGCTGCTGCGAGGCACGCTGCTGACGCTCGCCCCCGATCGGCACGTGCTGATCGTCGTCATCCATCACCTGGTGTCCGACGGCTGGTCGTCGGGCGTCATCATCCGCGAGCTCGCCCGCCTCTACGACGCGTTCAGCGCGGGCCGTCCGTCACCGTTGCCGCCGCTGCCGGTGCAGTACGTCGATTACGTCGCCTGGCAGCGGAGCTGGCTGAAGGATGGGGTGCTGCGCGGGCAGCTCGACTTCTGGAAGCGGTATCTCGACGGCGTCCCGGTGCTCGACCTGCCGACCGATCATCCGCGGCGCGGCGTGCAGCGCTACGCCGGCGCCTCCGAGTCGTTCGTGCTGCCGGCCGCCCTGGCGCGCCGGCTGAACGACCTGAGCCGCCGCGAGGGGGCCACGCTCTTCATGACGCTGCTGGCGGCGTTCGCCGTCCTGCTGTACCGCAGCACGGGACAGGACGACCTGGCCATCGGCTCGTCGATCGCCAACCGCGGCCACAAGCGGCTCGAGGACCTCATCGGGTTCCTCACCAATACGCTCGTCATGCGGGTGGACCTGTCCGGCAACCCGACCTTCGTGGAGCTGCTGGGCCGCGTGCGGCACGTCGCGCGGGAGGCGTACGCGCGGCAGGACGTCCCGTTCGAGAAGCTCGTCGAGGAGCTCCAGCCCGAGCGCGTGCTCAGCCAGAATCCGCTGTTCCAGGTCGCCTTCTCGCTGCTGCAGGCCCATCGCGACTCGCTCGAGCTCGGCGACCTCACGATCGAGCAGATCGACGTGCCGTCGGCGACCTCCCGCTTCGATCTGACGCTGACGATGGAGGACGCGCGCGAGGGGCTGATCGGCAGCGTCGAGTACAACACCGACCTGTTCGAGCGCGAGACCATCCGGCGGACGATCGGCCACCTGGAGGTGCTGCTCGCGGCCGTGGCCGAGGCGCCGGAGACGCGCGTCGCCGACCTGCCGGTGATGTCCCCCGGCGAGCAGCGGCGCGTGACGGTCGAGCTGAACGCCACCGACACCGCCTATCCGCGCGACGCCTGCGTGCACCAGCTCGTCGAGGAATGGGCCGCGCGGACGCCGGACGCCGTGGCGCTGCGCTCGGGTGCGGTGCGCCTGACCTATGGCGAGCTGAACGTCCGGGCGAATCGGCTGGCGCGGCGGCTGCGCGCGCGCGGCGTCGGGCCCGAGGCCGCCGTGGCGATCTGCGCCGAGCGATCGGTCGAGATGATCGTCGGGCTGGTCGCCATCCTGAAGGCCGGCGGCTTCTACGTGCCGTTCGATCCCACCGATCCGGCCGAACGCCTCGCCTATCTCTTCGCGCAGGTCGGTACGCGGCTGATCCTCGCCCCCGAGGCGCGGGCGGAGGAACTGGCCCGGTACGGCATCGAGGTGTACGTGCCCGCGCGTCACGCCGTCGAACTGGAGGGCGAGCCGGCCGGCGATCTGCCGAACCTGACGCATCCCGACAACCTGATCTACACGACGTACACGTCGGGCTCGACCGGCCTGCCGAAAGGCATCTGCATTCCGCATCGCGGCGTCGTCCGCCTCGTGCGCGACACGAACTACATGCGGTTCGAGCCGTCGCTCGTGTTCCTGGAGATCGCGCCGGTGTCGTTCGACGCGTCGACGTTCGAGATCTGGGGAGCGCTGGCCAGCGGCGCGCAGCTGGTGATCATGCCGCCCGAGATCCCGTCGCTCCACGAGCTCGGCGAAACGATCCGGACGCAGGGAGTGACGACGCTCTACCTGACGTCGGCGCTCTTCAGCCTGATGGTCGACGAGCGCGTGGAGACCTTCGCCGGCGTCCGGCAGCTGCTGGTCGGGGGCGACGCGATCTCGGTGCCGCACGCGCGCCGGCTGCTCGCGGCGAATCCGGGTATCACCCTCATCAACGGCTACGGGCCCACCGAGACGACGACCTTCGCCGCCTGCGGCATTCTGACGCGTCCCGATCAGGTCGGGCACACCGTGACGATCGGGACGCCGATCGCGAACACGACGACCTGCATCCTCGACCAGCGGATGAACCCGGTGCCGATCGGCGTGCCGGGCGATCTCTACATCGGCGGCGACGGCAACGCGCGCGGCTACCTGAACCTGCCCGGCCTGACGGCCGCCAGCTTCCTGCCCGATCCGATTGGTCGGCCCGGCGGCCGTCTGTACCGCACGGGCGATCTGGCGCGCCATCTCGCCGACGGCACGATGGAGTTCCTCGGCCGGCGTGACAATCAGGTGAAGCTGCGCGGGTTCCGGATCGAGCTGGGGGAGATCGAGAACGTCCTGGGCGCGCTGCCGGCCGTGAAGGAGGCCGTCGTGCTCGTGCACGAGGATCGGCCGGGCGACAAGCGGCTCGTTGCGTACGTGCAGCCGACCGATGGCGGCGTGCTGACCGAGGCGGCCTGCCTCGAGGCGCTGCGCCGCCGGCTGCCGGACTACATGGTGCCGTCGACCCTCGTCATCGTCGACGCGTTTCCGCTGACGGCGCACAACAAGATCGATCGGAAGGCGCTGCGCGCGATCGGCACCGCCGGGCCGGCCGACGACCGGCGGTTCGTCGCGCCGCGGACCCCCGTCGAGGACGTGCTCGGCGGCATCTGGCGGGAGGTGCTGCAGGTGGAGCGGGTGGGCGCGACCGACGACTTCTTCGATCTCGGCGGCCACTCGCTGCTGGCCACGCAGGTGATGTGGCGCGTCTACGAGACCTTTCAGGTGGAGCTGCCGCTGCGGCAGCTCTTCGAGTCGCCGACGGTCGAGCACTTCGCCGCGGCCCTGGAGCGTGCCGAGCCGGCGCCCGGACGCATCCGGGCGATCGCCGACCTGCGCCAGCGGGTGAGCCGGATGTCGCCCGACGAGGTGCAGCGGCTGCTGCGCGAGAAGAGCGCCGGCCGGATGTGACCGACGCCGCCGGTCACGCCCAGTAGATCACCGTCGCCGGATCGCGGAACCCGAGCAGGCAGGAGATCGTCGAGCGGTATCCGTGCCCGGTTCCCAGCGCCTGCACGGCGTGAATGAGCCGGCCGTTGAAGAAGTACACGTCGCCCCGCGCGATCGGCACGACCAGCCGGGACACCCCTTCGAGCGCCTCCGGCGGGTACGGGTAGCCGGTCTCCTCCAGCCCGAACGCGCGGCGGTCCGCGTCGTTCGGCTCCACGTTCCAGTAGTGCAGCTGCCCGTCGCCGTCGTTCTCGAGGCAGATGTTCATCGCGACGACCGGCGCGTCGCTGATCGCCTGGATCTCGAAGCCGGCCTGCGCCGGCTGGCGGAGCTGCGCGCCGTCGTCGTGCGGCTCGAGGGCGAAGGTGCCCGCACCGCTCCACGAGCGCATGACGAACGGCGACGCGTCGCGATCGCCGTGCCGGGCGACGCGGAGCGACACGCCGCGCTCGGCGAGGCGGGCGGCGAGGGCGTCCATCGCGTCGTGGAAGACGTCTGCGGCGCCCGCGAAGACGTCGAGCAGTGACGGGCGCACGCGGGCCGCGCGATCGAGGTAGTCGTCGAGCGTCCGGCCGTAGTGATAGGTGCCCAGCACCCAGGCCGGCACGTTGTCGTTGCGCGTCTCCAGCGCCGGGTGCGACCAGAAGTTCGCGGCGATGCGCGCCGCGGTCGCGTCGTCCACGACGCCCTTGAAGAGGCAGCCGGCGAGATCGCCGGTCAGGACGCGGTCGACCAGCCCGGGCTCGAAGCGCGGCAGGGCCGGTATCTGGAAGAACTCCGTCCCGCGAACGGGACCGGAGAGCGCCGGCCGGGCACCGGCGGTCGGTGCGTCGCGGTTGAGGCTGTCTGAAGGGGGCGTTGCGGACATTGCACGTGCTCCGATGAGACCGTCGCAAGCGGGCCTGCGCCGGCGGGTGGATGCCGCCGAACGGCCCGAATCCGCATTATGGCATGGGCGCAGCCGGCCCGCCGGCCGTTGGATTCACGCACGGTGAAGTGTCGTGCAATCACTCAATTGCGCGGTTTGCCTGCAGATAGGCCGTCATGTATACTCGCCTATTGCCGGATCTTTCCAGGACAGATCGCGAGCGCAGGAGGAGATATGACCGAAAAGGAACTCGGAGCCAACCGGATCATGAACAGGTTCGTGCTGTACTCCGGTGCGGCTGGACTCGTTCCCATTCCCATTTTCGATATCGCGGCCATCACGGGTGTTCAGCTCAAGATGCTGGGCGATCTCGCGAAGCACTACGAGCTGCCGTTCTCGGCCGATCGTGGCAAGTCGATCGTGAGCGCGCTGCTCGGCGGTCTCGTGTCGACCAAGCTGGGCTTCGGCGAGCTGGGCAGCCTGATGAAGGGCATTCCGGTGGTCGGCCCGATCGTCGGCATGTTCACGACGACGATCTTCGCCAGCGCCGCCACCTACGCGATCGGCAAGGTCTTCATCCAGCACTTCGAGTCGGGCGGCACGTTCCTCGACTTCGATCCGGACAAGGTGCGCAAGCACTTCGCCGACGAGTACGAGAAGGGCAAGGCGACCGCCTAGGCCGACGCATCTTTCTGCACGAGCGAATCCTGGCCGGCGGGATGCGGACTCCGCATCCCGCCGGAGTATTCGTTCTCCATAGAATTACTGATGAGCGCTGTCGTCATCCTCTGGATCCTGCTCAGCCTGCTGATCGGCTATGCCGGCCGGCACCGCCGTATCGGATTCCTGGGGTTCTTCTTCGGGTCGCTCCTGATGGCGCTCTTCCTGTCGCCGTTCCTCAGTCCCATCCCCGCCCTGGTGGCCACGACGCTGTTCTGCTTCATCACGCTGCTCGTGACCGGACCGAAGCGGAAGACCGCCGGTTAAGACGTCTTCGCCCGCGTTCCGGCGATCCGGTTCCGCAGCACGCCGACACCCTCGATTTCGACCTCGACCTCGTCACCCGGCTGCATGGCCTGCGTCGTGCCCGGCGTGCCCGTGTAGATGACGTCGCCCGGCTCCAGCGTCACGAAGCGGGTCACGAAGCTGATGATCTCGTCGACCGGGAAGATCAGGTCGCTCGTCCGCGCGCGCTGGCGCACCTCGCCGTTCACGCGCGTCTGCAGCTCGAGATCGCGATAGTCGAGCCCCCGGACGATCGCCGGACCGAGCGGCCCGAACGTGTCGGAGGCCTTCGCCCGGAACCACTGCAGGTCCTTCTTCTGCCAGTCGCGCTCGCTGATGTCGTTGCCGCACGTGATGCCGAAGACGTACTCGTGGGCCTCGGCCTGCGGCACCTTGCTGGCCCGGCGGCCGATGACGACGACCATCTCGCCCTCGTAGTGGACGTTGCCCGCCCCCTCCGGAAAGACAACGTCGGCGCCGGGCCCGACGATGCTGCTCGGCAGCTTGATGAAGATGCCGGGATGGCCCGCCTCGGGCCGCCCTTGCAGGTGGCTCTTGTAGTTCAGGCCGACGGCAATCACCTTCGACGGCGTGCAGGGGGCGAGCAGCCGCACGTCCGACAGCGCGACGTCGGCGCCCGTCGGGTGGCCCGACTCGAAGGGGCTGGCCGACAGCTCGCGGATCCGGTCGCCTTCGAGCAGGCCGGCGGCGACGCGCCCGTCCCGTTCGTACCGCACGTACCGCGTGATCGGTCCGCCTCCCGACGTCTCGCCGGCGAATGGCTTCATCGACATGCCGGCGAGGAGCCGGAGCGCAAGCTTCATCGTGACCTCCTGAGAGAACCTGCGGCGGCCGCGCTGGTCCGGTCCGCCGCTACCTGGCCGCGGCCGTTCCGCCCATGACGCGCAGGGCGATGGCGAACAGCAGCAGCCCGATGGCGCCGCGCCAGAATCCGACGGGCGCGATGATGAACGACCCCTGCGTGAACGCCAGAACGGCGCCGATCACGTACGCGAGCGCGGCCAGACCGATCAACACCCAGCAGAGCTTGTCCATTGTCGCCTCCTGCGGTTGCCGGATACCGGAACGAGGGAACGCCACACGCGAGGGCGCCTCGGGGCGCGATGCCGGGGCATCATAGCAGATGGAGACTCGGCCGGAGGACGGCGCCGGCGCGGTCCCGCCACGGCCGGGCTGAGGAGAGCCGCCGCGCGCGGAACCCGGCAACCTCCCGCCGGCCGGGATGGCCGTGGTAGGGTAGATGGCAGCGACGGCTGCCCGAGCGCGGCAGCCGGCGCATCCCATCATGGCAGCGAGCACCGGCCGGTCCGATCGCCCATTCCGTCCGTGGGTGCCGTACTTCGTGCTCGTCGTGTCGGTCTTCCTCAGCGTCGGCGCCGCCGGCTACGTCGCGATGGCGGCGCGGCAGCGCGACCGGATCCGTTTCCAGAACGCGGTCCAGGACGTCCGCGACAGCATCGAAGGGCGCATCGACACCTACACGGCGCTGCTGCGCGCCGGCACGGGCGTGTTCGCCGAGAGCGGCACGGTGACCCGGCGCGGCTTCCATGCCTTCGTCGAGCGCCTGTACCTCCCGCAGCGCTATCCCGGCATCCAGGGCATCGGCTACATCGCCCGCACGCCGAAGCACGGACGTGCCGGCGCTGGTCAAGTCGATGCGCATCCAGGGCGTCTCCGCCTTCCACATCGATCCGGCCGGCAGCCGGCCCGACTACTACCCGATCGTCTATCTCGAGCCGCCCGACGGGCGGAACCGCACGGCCATCGGCTACGACATGTGGACCGATCCCGTGCGCCGGGCGGCGATGGAGCGGGCGCGCGACACCGGCATGCCGGCGGCATCGGGGCGCGTGATGCTGGTGGAGGAGGTCGACGGCCGGCGCCAGCCGGGCTTCCTGATCTTCGTGCCGGTCTTCCAGGGCGGGCAGGTGCCGGAGACGGTGGCGGCCCGCCGCCGGTCGCTCGTCGGCTTCGTCTACAGCCCGTTCCGCGCCGGCGACGTGCTGAAGGAGATCCTCGACACCCACACGCGCTACCACGTGGGCCTGCAGGTGTTCGACGGGACGACGCACGACGAGGGGCACAAGCTGTACGACAGCGGGCTGCCCGAGCACGTCGGGCCGGCGCTCGGTCCGCGCTTCATGACGACGGCGTCACTGGCGATCGCCGGGCGCAACTGGGACCTCGCCTTCGCCACCCGCCCCGACTTCTACGAGGAGTCGTCGGCGAGCCAGCTGCCGCTCATCCTGGCCGGCGGGCTCATCATCAGCCTCGTGCTGTTCGGTGTGGCGCGGTCGGAGGCGCAGGCGCGGTCGGAGGCGGAACGCGCGGCCGCGGGGCTGCGGATCTCGGAGGAGGCGCTGCGGGAGAGCGAGGCCCGGCTGCGGCGGCTGGTCGATGCGAACATCATCGGCATCATCATCGCCGACCTCGGCGGCCGGATCATCGAGGCGAACGACGCCTTTCTCGGCATCGTCGGCTACACGCGCGGTGACCTGCAGGCCGGCCACGTGAACTGGGGCGCGCTGACGCCCGACGAATACCGGCCGATCATCGAGCAGGCGCTCGAGGAGACGCACCTCCAGGGACGGCACGAGCCCTTCGAGGCGGGATACATCCGGAAGGACGGCAGCGTCGTGCCCGCGCTGGTCGGCACGGCCTTCCTGGGCGGCCGCCAGAACCTGGTCGTCGGCTTCCTGCTCGACCTCACCGAGCGGAAGCGGGCCGAGCGCGAGCGCGAGGAGCTGCTGCAGCGCGAGCGCGAAGCGCACGCCGAGGCGCAGGCCGCCAACCGCGCGAAGGACGCGTTCCTCGCGACCGTGTCGCACGAGCTGCGCACCCCGCTGAACGCCATCCTCGGCTGGGCGAAGATGCTGCACATGGGCCACCTCGACGAGTCCCGCCAGGCGCGTGCCGTCGAGGTCATCGAGCGCAACGCCCAGATGCAGGTCCGCCTCATCGAGGATCTGCTGGACGTCTCGCGGATCACGGCCGGCAAGCTGCGGCTGGACGTGCGGCCCGTCGAGCTCGCGCCCGTGCTGCACACGGCGCTCGATGCCGTGCGGCCCGCGGCCGAGGCCAAGGGCGTGAAGCTCGACTGGCGGTTCGAGGCCTCGCCCGATGTCGTGTGGGGGGACGCCGAGCGCCTGCAGCAGATCTTCTGGAACCTGTTGTCGAACGCGATCAAGTTCACGCCCCATGGCGGCGCCGTCATGCTGACGCTCGCCCGGACCGACAGCGGGATCGCCGTGCAGGTGGCCGACACCGGCATCGGGATGGCGCCCGACTTCCTGCCGCACATCTTCGAGCCGTTCCGGCAGGCCGACAGCTCCACGACCCGATCGCACAGCGGCGTCGGCCTCGGCCTGGCGATCGTGCGGCACCTGGTCGAGCTGCACGGCGGCACGATCCGAGCGGAGAGCGATGGCGAGGGCCGCGGCTCCACGTTCGTCGTCGAGCTGCCTGCGCGGCCGGTCGCCGAGGTCCCGCCGTCAGACGGGCGGCTCGCAGAGGCGGGCGTCGACGGGCTCACCGACTGAAGACCGAAGACCCGCCCGCGTTCCTCTTGGTCCCTCTTCCCGTTCCGCGTGCCCCGTTGTTCGGGCTCCCCCTCTGCAACCCGCCGCCGAGTCCGAACCGTCGAGCTCCATAGCTCATCAATTAGAAATAATTCATTACTTCTGCGGATGGGTTTGCTGCGAATTCACGGACCGGTCACCTGCACGTAACGCACCGGACGAATACTCCGCCCTGTTCATCTGGATCGCGATGTCGTGCGCACCGGATCTTCCATCGGACGCATGCCGCGCGCCGCCGTTTGCATGACAACCGGACTGGGACGACAGGGAGGCTCTTCTCGATGCGCAGGCTTCTGTTGGTATGTGTGTGTTTCTTCAGCAGCGCGCTCTTTGTTTCGGCGGCATACGCCTCGGGCATCAGCGGCAGGGTGCTCGATCCGACCGGTGCGGTGGTGCCGGGCGCCCAGATTACCGTGACGAGCGCCCGGATCACGCGCGCGGTCACGACGACCGCGGATGGCACGTTCCGCGTCACCGACCTGCCTCCCGGCAGCTATGTGGTCACCGTCTCCAAACCGGGCTTCGCCGCGTTCCATCAGCAGAACGTCCGGCTGCGGTCGGGACGGAACCTGCCGCTGACGCTGACGATCTCAGTGAACTCGGTGCAGCAATCGGTGGAGGTCCGTGGCACGGACGTGGCGTCAGCGACTCATCAGCCGACGCAGCAGCAGGTGTTCAAGTCGGATCAGACGCTGCGGGTGCTCGACAGCACGCAGATCGCGGCGCTCGGCCCCGTGGCCGGATCGGGACAGATCATTTCGCTGACGCCGGGCGCGAACGTCACCGGCTACGGCAACACCGGCGCCACGAAGACCACGATCGCGGTCAACGGCGTGCACCAGGGCTGGGGCGGCTACGGCGGGCTGACCGACAGCGGATCGCTGGCGGTGACCTTCGACGGCGTGCCGATTTCGGATCCGGCCACCGACCTGTGGCAGTCGAACACGCTGCCGCAGAAGAGTCTGATCCAGAACGCGAACGTGACCTACGGCCCCGGCGACGCCGCAACCCGGAACTACAACAACATCGGCGGATCGATCGAGTTCACGCCGATCCAGCCCTCCGCCCGGCCCGGCGGCGACTTCTCGGTGACCTACGGCCGGTTCCAGCAGAAGAACTTCGCGTTCAACCTGGACAGCGGCAACCGTAACGGCTGGTCGGCTCTGGCGGCCGGCGGCGGCGGCAACGGCGACAGCTTCCGGCAGGGAATCGGCGACAACTTCGGCAATCCGGCCCGCGACTATGCGTTCTACGGCAAGGTGCACAAGAGCCTGGCGGGCCGCGGCAGCTTCAGCGCCGGCGCCTACTACGCGAACAGCAAGGGCTACCGGGCGCAGGTGATTCCGACGACGAACCAGGGCATCACCGTGGACGCCCAACAGGGCAGCGAGGTGTACAGCCAGGCGACGTCCGGCTTCTACAGTACGCTGCCGTACAACAGCTACAACAAGGAAGACACGAACGTGATGGGGCTGGGCTACGGCCGCGAGCGCTTCGTCCTGAACGACCGGACGATGCTCGAGAACACGACCTGGTACATGCACATTGGCCGCCTGCACAACCGGCTGAACGACGTGTACAGCCCGGGGCCGCAGCTCAACGAGTTCAACAACCCGCACACGAACACGGTGGGCGACCGCCTCGAGCTGTCCGAGGACCTGCCGCGCAACACCGTGAAGGAGGGTGCCTACTACATCCACGCGCTCTACAACACGCGGAACAACTTCTACAGTCCGGCGTACGGCGGCGCCACGGACGGTCGTGAACATCGGCGGCAAGATCCGCTCCGGATACTTCCACATCAACGACGCCGCACTCTACGTGCAGGACCGAGATCGAGCTCACGCCGCGGCTCGTCGTCACTCCGGGCGTTCGCTACGTCCGGTTCTCGACCAGCTACACCAACGGCGTGCTGCAGGACTTCTCCTTCGCGCCAGGTGTCGTCCTCTCCACCCACTGCCCGACGACCTTGGTGTCGACACCGGGAAACACGAAGGACCAGGGGGCGGTGTGCAGCGACTCGGAGAGCCCGAGCGGCGTCGAGCCGTCGGTGAGCCTGACGGCCGATGCCGCGCCGTGGCTCACGGTCTATGGCGGGTACATGGGATCGCTGAAGACGCCGCAGGTCGGCGGCGGCGGCGGGCCGTTCCAGGCAGTCGACCCGCGCACCTATCACCTGGCGCGTCAGCACTACTACCAGGCCGGCTTCAAGGTGCACCCCAACGTGCAGGGGCCGCTGTCGACGCTGCTCTTCGGGGCGGCCTACTACCACGAGAACTACGACGATCAGGAGATCGACATCGACCTGGCGACCGGCGGGACCATCCAGGCGAACGGATCGTCGGCCTATGACGGCGCGAACCTCTTCATCGACGATTCACCGGCTGGCAGCGTGCACCTGTACGCGAATCTGAGCGTCGAGCGGGCGAACTACACGAACTACGTGACCGGCGGCGTCAGCTACAACGGGTCGCCGGTGCCCTACGTGCCAACCTCCACGTTCGACGTCGGCGCCTACTTCGACGTGAAGGCGCCCAACGGCCTCGAGCTCGAACCGACGGCCTCGTTCCAGTACACCGGGGCCCAGCACCTGTTCGACAACACGACCGGCGCGCCCAGCCCGCAGACGATGGCGTCGTTCGGGACCGTGAACCTCGGGGTGAAGGTGCCGTTCCACTACGTCGACTTCAGCCTGGCGATGCTCAACGTGCTGAACAAGCAGTACAACGAGGACCAATACGTCACCTCCGGTGGCTATTTCGGCACGGCAAACGGCGGCTACATTCTGGCCTACCCCGGGGCGCCATTCACGGCCTACGCGGAGGTGGGGTTCCACTTCTAGGATCAGCCAGCGAAGAGAGGGGTTCCCGGGGTTCCGCAGGTTCCCCGGGTTCCCCAGGTTCTGGTTCCGAACTGACGGGGCAGGGCCGGCCCGAGCGGCTGCCGGCGGTGGAGATGTCGGCGTCGGCCTTTCAGATGCTCGGCGTGGCGCCGGCCCTCGGGCGGGTCTTTACCGCCGACGAGGACAAACCGGGCGCCGAGCGGGTCGTCGTGCTGAGCCACGCGCTGTGGGTTCGGCGCTTCGGCAGCGATCCGTCCATCATCGGCCGGACGCTCGTGTTGAGCGGGAAGCCGTTCACCGTCGTCGGCGTCATGCCGGCCGGATTCGCGTTCCCGCCCGGTCCGCAGGTGGCCGACCTGTGGGTGCCGATCGGCCTGTTCGCGGATGCGCCGTCGATGCAGGAGCGCAACAACCATCCGGGCACCACCGTCGTCGCGAGACTCGGGCCCGGCGTCACACTGGAGCGCGCCCGGGCCGACATGGCGACCATCGCGGCCCGCCTCGCACGGCAGTATCCGGCATCCAACACCGACCACGGCGTCGCCATCGAACCGCTGCAGGACAGGTTCCGGGTTTGGGGACCCGGCACCGGGGAATCGCGGCGGCCTGCTCCTGAGCAACCTGGAACCCCTAGAACCGTCTTTCGATGCCTCCCACGTGCTGACGGCCAGCGTCGCGCTCCCGTTCACGACCTATACCGAGCATCCCGCGCGGGAGCGGTTCTACGACACCGTCCTGCAGCGGCTGCGTCGGGTGCCCGGCGTCACCGCGGCGGGCGCGATCAACCCGCTGCCGATGGGCCCGGGCGGGTGGCAGACCGGCTTCATGGTGGTCGGCCGGCCGACGCCGGCGCCGGGGCAGCGCCCGCTGACCGACGTGGCGGTCGTCACGCCGGGCTACCTGAAGACGATGCGGATTCCGCTGCTGCAGGGACGCTGGTTCACCGATGACGACCGCGCCGATTCGCCGCGCGTGGTCGTGATCGACGAGACGTTCGCCAGCACGTACTTCGCCGGCGAGGATCCCATCGGCCGGCAGATCGACCTCGGTCCGCCGAGTCCGGCGCCGAACCTCACCGTCATCGGTGTCGTCGGCCACGTGACGAACTACGGCCTGGCCGGCCGGTCGAACGTCGAGGCGTATCAGACGTACCGGCAGAGTCCGCAGACCGACATGTCGTTCGTCGTCCGGACGCCCCTGCCGCCGGAGAGTCTGACGTCGACGATTCCGCGGATCGTCGCCGGTGTGGATCCGGACCAGCCGGTCTACGACATCCAGCCGATGGAGAGCTGGGTGAACGGCTCGATTGCGTCGCAGCGGCTGACGACCTGGCTGCTCGGCGGCTTCGGTCTGCTGGCCCTGCTGCTCGCCGGCGTCGGGATCTACGGCGTGATGTCGTACGCCGTGGCGCAGCGGACGCAGGAGATCGGCATCCGGATGGCGCTCGGCGCGCAGCCGGCCGATGTGATGCGGCTGGTCGTCCGGCAGGGGATGACGCTGGCGTTGCTGGGCGTGGGGTTCGGCCTCGTGGGAGCGATTGCGGCCAGCCGCGTGCTGGCCTCGCTGCTCTTCGATGTCAGTGCGACCGATCCGGTGACGTTCGCCGCCGTGGCCGTCGTGCTGATGGCCGTGGCCCTCGGCGCGGTGATCATCCCGGGACGCCGGGCGACCCGGGTCGATCCGCTGGTGGCGCTGCGTTATGACTGACCCGTCGTCGCGCCGGGCTTCAGCCCGGCTGAACGGCGGGCGGGTTCACTGGGATCCTTTCGCGGTCGCCGCCACCCTGAATCCCAGGCTGTAGCCGCGCAGGATCGGCGCGTGCGTGTAGCGCAGGGCACAACGCGCGCTGTTGGCATCGAACGCCCAGCTGCCGCCGCGGATCGCGCGAAGCGTGCCGGTTGCCGGCCCGGCTGGATCGACGGCCGGGCCGCCCGGGTACGGGCCGTACCAGTCGCCGGTCCACTCCCACACGTTGCCGTGCATGTCGTACAGGCCCCAGGCGTTCGGCGCGAAGCTGGCCACCGGCAGCGTCTCGCCACGCTTCAGGCCGCGTGGTGCACCGTTGTATGGAAAATCGCCGTTGAAGTTCGCCTGGTCGGTCGTCAGGGTGCGGCCGGTGGAGAAGGGAGTGGTCGTGCCGGCGCGGCAGGCGTACTCCCACTCGGCTTCCGTCGGCAGACGATAGTGGATGCCGTGAGCCACGGCGTTCAGGCGATCGAGGAACTGCTGGATCTCGAAGAAGTTGATCCGCTCGACGGGGCAGGCGGCGCAGTCGGCGTGACGGCTCGGATTCCACCCCATGACCGTCGTCCACTGCGCCTGGGTCACTTCCGTCCGGCCGAGGTAGAAGGCCGACACGGTGACGCGGTGCGGCGTTTCGTCGTCGGCGCGCCCCGGCTCGTCGGCGGGGCTCCCCATCATGAAGCGGCCCCCGGGCAGCGCCACGAGCGTCATGCCGGTCAGCGGCTCGATAATCGCGTGCGCCGGTGCCGCACCCGGTCGCACGATGGCCATCGCGAGCAGCGTGGCGACCGCGAGGGCTTTCCTTATAGCCAGTCCCTAATCCCCAACCCCTAATCCCTATCGCCTACAGCCTCTTCACCATATAGACCCGCGCGAACCCCTGCTCGCTGCGTCGCTCCGTTTCCACGAAACCCCGCGCCCGGTAGAAGCGCTGGTTCTCGGTCATCAGCTCGTGCGTGTAGAGGCGAAGCTCGGGCAGGTGGAGTGCGCGTGCCTGCGCCTCGGCGAACACGAGCAGCCGGCCGCCGAGTCCCGCGGCGCTGGTGGATGGGACGGACCGCCACGTTCTCGACGAGCAGGTACCCGTCCGACGGACGCAGCACCAGCACGGCGGCGACGTCCTGGTCGTCCGGCACGACGTACACGGCCCCCAGATCGATCAGGGTCCGGTAATCGGCCAGCATCGGACCGGGCTTGCGTCCGATACGGGGCACCCAGACGGCGTACGCCTCGTCGACGCAGGCGCAGACGGCGTCATGGTCGGGCTGGCGCGCGAGGCGGATCGGGCTGTCTTCCGCAGTCATGGCTGGAAAAAGCGTATGGACGGGGTATTCTAGCCGTCCACGCCGTCGCAGACCACCGGCGTGCGGCGCGTTCGATGGTTCAGGGGAGAGGTGTCCGATGAGCGCAGAATCGATCCACGTGATAGCGAAGTTCCAGGCGATCCCCGGACACGCCGAGGCGGTCACGCGGATTCTGCTCGGTCTGATCGAACCCACGCGACGCGAGAAAGGCTGCGTCCGCTACGAGCTCGTGCAGAGCACGACCGACCCTGGTGAGCTGATCTTCGTCGAGGAGTGGGCGAGCGCCGCCGATCTCGAAGCCCATCTCGCGACCCCTCACGTCGCCGCCGCCGCGTCAGCCGTGCTGCCCCTGCTGAATGGGCCGTTCGACATCCGCCGCTACCAGCAGGTGGGATAGGCCCCCGACCGCCTACCGCCTATCGCCTGCAGGGATTCGAGCGTCAGGGGATCAGGGCGATCTTCCCGTACGCCCCGGCTTCCATGACGGCCTTGTGCGCCTTCGGGGCGTCGGCGAGCGGGAACTCGCGGCCGACCACCGGCGACAGCGATCCGTTGGCCAATCCCGCGCCGAGCGCCGCGTGGATATTCCGGAGCTCGGACGGGGAGGCGGCGAAGAGCGTCATCCCCCGAATGTCCGAATCCTTCCCCATCGTCCGCCGGGGATCGATCTCGATGCGCCCGCGGTTGCCGACGACGACGACCCGCCCGCGCATGGCGAGGAGGAGGAGATCGTTGTCGAGGTTGACGTTCGCCAGCATCTCGATGATCAGGTTGACGCCCTGCCCGCCGGTCGCCGCCATGATCTGATCGCGGTAGTCGGGCGCCTTGTGATTGAAGACGTGATGCGCGCCCTGCTCGCGCACCAGCTCGAGACCGCGATCGGTGCCGGCCGTGCCGAGGACCGTCAGGCCCCGCGAGACGGCGAGCTGAACGGCGGCCGTGCCGACGCCGCCGCTCGCGCCGTGCACGAGCACCGTCTCGCCGGCCATGGCGTGCCCGCGGTGGAAGAGGGCGCGATACGCCGTGGCGCAGGGGACCCCCAGGGCCGTGCCCTGAGCGAACGACACGCGGTCGGGCAGTGGGTAGACCTGATCGGCGCGGCTCACCACGAGATCCGCGTAGGTGCCCGTCCATTCGTCCGCGGCCCCGATGACGTACACGCGCTGGCCCTTCGCGACGGTCGTCACGCCGCTGCCGACGGCTTCGACGGTGCCGGCCGCGTCGGCGCCGGGCGTGTAGGGCAGCACCGGCTTGCGCGCGTAGGTGCCCGACAGGATGTAGGTGTCCACCGGATTGACACCGGCGGCGTGGACGCGCACGAGGACCTCCCCGGCTCCGGGCTTCGGATCCGGGACCTTCTCGAGCTTCATCTCCTCGGGACCGCCGAACTGATGGGCGCGGATCGCTTGCATGGGGGCTCCTTGTGTCTTCAGTCTCCAGGCTGCGGCTTCGGTCCCGTCGACGATCGAACGGTCCCGGATCGGCTGACAGGACCGTAGACCGGAGACTGTAGACCGGAGACGGGCAATCTCTTCTCCGTCAGACTCCTGCGCCCTCCACCCACTCGGCCGGCGGCGTGATCTCCGGCAGTGGCGTGCGGCCCGGGTCGGGGCGGCCGCTGCCTTCGAGACGGCTGATGGCGCGGACGTTCATGTCGTGGTCGCAGAGCATCTGGCAGGACAGGCGTACGCCGGTCAGGCCGCGCTCGGCCAGCTTGTCGCGTTCGGCGCGCGTCATGCGGGCCGGCTCGCCGTCGATGAACTCCACCCGGCAGGTCGTGCAGCGGGCGTTCCCGCCGCAGGCGTGCAGGATGTCGACCTTCGCGTCCTCCTCGATGGCCAGCACCAGACGCTTGCCTTCCGGCACCTCGACCGTTCCGTACCCTTCGACCGTCAGTTTCGGCATGCGATTGGTCTCCTCCATGCTCAGGTCCGGGGCGCTGCCCGGGCCCTCGCACTGTGCCCCTGTGATGCGGGCTCGGCAGGGAGGCAGGCGGGCGCGATACCGTGCGCAGGCCGCCGGCATGCGGCCGGCGTCGACAATGAGAACAGCCTTCGTGGCGAGCGCAGACGGTCTGAGTGAAGACCGCCACGAGCCCTTCACTGTCGCCGTAAGCGGCGTGCCCGAGCGCAAGGCAGGGGCAGGGTGCGCCGGCGGCAGTCGATAATATCGAAGGACGCAGCGCTTGCGGGCTGTGGGCGGCAGGCGACAGGGTGAACAATGCCTCAGGTAAGACTTCACAGGACCGTCGGCGTCAAGGTGGGCGCCGTGCAGGTGGGCGGCGGGGCGCCGGTCGTCGTCCAGGCGATGACGCTCACCGACACGGCCGATGCCGCGTCCACGGCGAAGCAGTGCGTCGAGCTGGCCGAGGCCGGTGCGGAGATGGTGCGCGTGACGGTGAACCTGCCGCCGGCCGCCGAGGCGGTTCCCGAGATCAAGCGACGGATGCTCGACGCGGGCTGTACGGCCCCGCTCATCGGCGACTTCCACTACAACGGCCACCTCCTGCTGACGAAGTATCCGGCCTGCGCGGACGCGCTCGACAAGTACCGGATCAACCCGGGCAACGTCGGCACCGGCAGACGCCGCGACGAGCAGTTCACGACGATCTGCCAGGTGGCCCGCGACCACGGCAAGCCCGTGCGCATCGGCGTCAACGGCGGCTCCCTCAACCAGGAGCTCGTCATGGCGAAGATGCAGGAGAACACCGACCGCAGCCTCGGCCGGTCGTCCGAGGAGATCGTCAACGAGTGCATGGTGCTGTCGGCCCTGCAGTCGACCGAGCTCGCGCTCGAGGCGGGGCTGCGGAAGGACCAGATCATCATCTCCTGCAAGGTGTCGCAGCCGCTCGACCTGATTGCGGTCTACCGCGAGCTGGCACGCCGCACCGACCAGCCGCTGCACCTGGGCCTCACCGAGGCCGGCATGGGCACCAAGGGGCTCGTCTGGTCGGCGTCCGCGATGGGCGTCCTGCTGCACGAGGGGATCGGCGACACGATCCGCGTGTCGTTGACGCCGCGGCCGGGCGGGGATCGCCGCGAAGAGGTGTACGCGGCGTGCGAGCTGCTGCAGGCGCTGCGCCTCCGATCGTTTGCACCGAGCGTCACCGCCTGCCCGGGCTGCGGCCGGACGACGAGCAGCACGTTCCAGGAGCTGGCGGAGCGGATTCAGGGGTACATCCGCGAGCGGATGCCCGTGTGGAAGGCGAACTACGAAGGGGTGGAGGAGATGCGGCTCGCCGTGATGGGCTGCGTCGTCAACGGCCCCGGCGAGTCGAAGGCGGCGAATATCGGCATCAGCCTGCCGGGCACCGGCGAGGCGCCCAACTGCCCGGTGTTCATCGACGGCCAGCACTTCACGACGCTGCGCGGCACCTACGACGAGCTCGCGCCCGCCTTCCAGCAGCTCGTCGAGGACTACGTGAGCACCCGCTACGCCCGGCGCGAACAGCCGGTCTAGCGACGGGGCGTCAGCACCCTTCAATGGCGGCGGGGCCCCACCCCCGCCGCGAACTTACGACGATGCCTCGCCTCGGATCTCCATGTCCTCGGCTCGGCATGGCCGCAGGCGCCTCACCACCCATCGCCTGTCAGCGTCAGTGTACGGTGTAGGGTTCTTCCAGCGTGAACGGGGAGATCTCCACGTCGAAGCCGTCGCCGGTCTCGTTGACCATCTGATACGTGCCGTGCATCGTGCCGGTGGGCGTCCGGAGCGGGCAGCCGGAGGTGTACTCGAACGACTCTCCCGGGCCGAGCACCGGCTGCTGCCCGACGACCCCGGGGCCCCGCACCTCTTCCACGTGACCCGTGGCGTCGGTGATAATCCAGTGCCGGCTCACGAGCTGGACGGGGTCGACGCCCTCGTTCGAGATGCGCACCGTGTAGTAGAAGAACCAGTGCTGCTGGAACGGCTGTGAGTGTTCCGGGGCGTAGCGCGACTCGACTTCGACCCGGATTCCCTGTGTGATGGCTTCAGACGTCGACATGGCGATTTGGCTGACGGATGGTCCCGGTGGCCGGTGATTGCTGGCCCCGGTCTGCGGCGGCAGACCGCAATGGCCTCAACGCCTCGTCTCAAGGCTACCTTCTGCATGATGGCCCATGATGCCCCGCCGCGGCAAGCCGGCTCAGCGCTGCCGGCCGGTCTGTGCGACGCCTGCCGGCACGTGCGGCGGATCCGGTCCGACCGCGGCACGACCTTCTATCAGTGCGGGCGGGCGGCCGACGACCCGCGCTACCGGCGGTACCCGCCGATCCCGGTGCTGAGCTGTCCGGGGTTCGAGCCTGAGCCGTCGGGCGGGGCGCCCGGCCGCGGGTGAGGCCCTCGCGGGACACGGCACGGATGTAGGTACGGTTAGAGGTTGCGACGCGCCCGGCGGCGCGATCCGCACCCAGTGATGCTCACGTCCGCCAGCGCGGCGGCGACAACCGACGACGGAACGAACATGCACACCATCAAACCGGCGACATTGAAGCCCGGCGTGACGCCCGCCGACATCGAGGCCGTGGGCGGGACCGGCGGGGAACAGCGCGAGGTGGCCAAGGTCATCCGTGGCGCGGCCCTCATCCTGTGGGATCCGAAGAACCCGGGCCGGAAGCTGGATGCCATCGACACCGACCAGATCACGCCGGCCGCCGACTGCGTGTCGGAGAGCCTCGAGACGCTGGACGAGCGCTGGAAGGTCGGCGCCTTCCGGTATCTCGTGCCCGACTTCCGGGCGCGCGTCCACCGCGGCGAGACGTTCGTCATCGGCGGCGACCGCTTCGCCATCGGATCGTCGCGCGAGATGAGCCCGGCCGGCCTGAAGGCGATTGCCGAGGAAGTCGGGCTCGAGATGGTCATCGTCTGCGGCAACAACATGGGCGACATCTTCCGCCGCAACGCGTTCAACCTCGGGCTGCAGGTCGTGCAGAGTCCCGAGGCGGTGGCCGATGCGCAGGACGGCGACACGTTCGCGTTCGATCCCCACACCCGCGCGCTCACCAACGAGACGCAGGGGAAGAGCTACGAGCCCGTGCCGTTGACGGCCAAGGAGGACGAGATCCGCCACAGCGGCGGCATCTTCGCCATCGGCCGCCGCGAGTTCGCGCGGGCCACGGCGACCAGACCCGTCATCGAATGGCCCGACGCCGAGACGGCGCGGACGATGACGACGACCGAGCAGATCGTCTGGGCGCACCGGGTCGACAAGGACGCCGCCGTGAAGCCGGGCGCGACCCTCCGCGTCTACGCCGACCTGTTGCCGGCCTCGGACGGCACCGCCCCCTTCGCCATCCACACCTTCAACCAGATCACCGGCGGCACGCGCATCTTCCCGCGCCAGGCCGCCATCGCGAACGATCACTTCGTCTTCACCGGCCGCCAGGACGACGACCGGCAGACCGGCATCGGCCGCGAGTTCGCGAAGCAGCAGGGGCTGGAGCGGCCGTACTACGCGACGCCGGGCGACGGCATCTTCCACTTCTATTTCCCGGAGCAGGGGCTGGTGATGCCCGGCCAGTTCATCCCGGGCGCCGACTCGCACAGCCGGGCCTACGGCGCGTACGGGGCGGTCGGCATGGGCGTCGGCTCCACCACACTCGGTTTCGGCTGGTCGACCGGCTACATCTTCTTCACGCTCCCGAAGGCGCGCCGGGTCGTCTTCGCCGGCAAGCTGCAGCCGTGGGTCTCCGGCAAGGACATCGTGCTCGAGCTGCTGCGGCGGTGGGGCGCGAAGCAGTCGCAGGGGATGTCGGTCGAGCTGGTCGACGCGAACCTGCAGCTGCCGATTGCCTACCGCAACACCATCGCGAACATGATGGCGGAAGCCGAGGCGCTGAACGGCATCTTCGCCCCCGACGACATCACCTACGGCTGGTACCGGGCCAAGGGGATCTCCGACCTGCCCTATCCGCCGATCCGCCCGGGCGCCGACGCCGTGTACGCAATCGACGAGACGGTCGCCCTGTCCGAGGTCGTGCCGATGATCGCCAAGCCGTTCAGTCCCGGCAACGCGTATGCGGCCGAAGAGGTGGCGGGCGAGAAGATCTCCTTCGACAAGGCCCTGATCGGGTCGTGCACCAATGGCAGCTACGACGACCTGCTGTCGGCCGCGCTCGTCATCGATGCGGCGAAGAAGCACGGTATCCGGAAGGTGGCGCGCGAGTTCGTGATCTTCCCGGGGTCGGGCGGCGTCGCGCGGCAGATCGAGAAGCCCGATCCGCGGCTCGGCGGCGAGTCGATCGCCGGCATGTTCCGGTCGGTCGGTGGCCAGATCCGTCAGTCGTGGTGCGGTCCCTGCTTCGGCCAGGGACCCGATGCGCTGAAGAAGGGCCAGCGGGCCATCACGTCGTTCAATCGCAACTGGCAGAACCGCATGGGCGTCGGCGGCGAAGGCTACCTCGCGAGCCCGGCCGTCGTGGCCGCCTCCGCGCTGGCCGGCTACATGGCGCCGCCCTCCGCGCTCGGCCTGCGCTGGGACCCCGAGCGCTTCGGGGTGTGAGGCCCAGGTAACAAGAGATCAGGAGCTCAAGAGGGGGAACAACCTCGTGCTCCCTCGATCTCGAGCCAGTTGATCCACATCCGGCCAATGAACGTCCTGATCGTGACCCGCCAGGGCACCCGATGTCTCTCCATGACGAGAAGACTTTCGTTGTTGTGCATCGGCCTGACGGCTTTGGTGATGTTCGTCTCGATGGCAGGGAGAGCGGTGGCACAGGTCGGCTCCGGGCCGACGGCCGCCCCCTTGCCGCCGGCGTTGCCGGCCCCGCTGGACCAGGCGTTCGAGGGGACGATGGAACTGGCCGTTCGCGCCACCGACATCGACCACCAGGTGTTTGTCGTGCACGAGACGATCCCGGTGCAGGCACCGGGCGATACGGTCCTGCTCTACCCGAAGTGGGAGACTGGCAGTCACGCTCCGACCGCCACCGTGGCGGAGTTGGCCGGTCTGACCGTGCAGGTTGACGGCAAACCGGCGGACTGGACGCGCGATCCGGTGCAGATGCATGCCTTCCACGTCGAGGTGCCGAAGGGCGGCCGTTCGATCACGCTGGATTTCCAGTTCCTCGCGCCGTCTGCTTCCCACCTGTTGCGACCGGATATGGTCATCGTGCCGTGGCAACGCGTGCTGCTGTATCCGGCCGGCTGGTATGTGCGCGACATCCCCGTGGCCGCGACGCTCACACTTCCACGCGGGCTCACGCCGTACACCTCGCTCGCCTTCCATGCCGGCGGCGGCGACACGCTTGCTTTCCAGCCGGTTGCGCTGGACCGGTTGGTCGACGCACCTGTGTATGCGGGCAGGTACACGCGCCGGCTCGCGCTCAACGAGGATGCGGCTGAACCGGTGTTCCTGGATCTGTTGGCCGACGAGAACGAAGACCTCGCTGTCACCGCCAGCCAAATCAGGCACCTCGAAGTACTGATCGCTCAGGGGCTCGAGACCTTCGGCAGGGCGCCGTACAGTCACTACGACGCCATTGTCACCTTGAGTGACGTCATCTCACCCGACGGTGGCGGTGGCGGCGTCGAGCACCTGGAGGAGGGAGAAGACGATCTCCCGGCAACCTACTTCACCGATGCCTCAGCACAGCTGAACAACCTCGACCTGATCGCGCACGAATACGTCCATACGTGGAACGGCCTGTGGCGAACGCCGGCCGACCTGTGGTCGCCTGACTTCAACCGGCCGGCCGGGGGATCACTGCTTTGGGTCTATGAAGGGCAGACCGAGTTCTGGGGGCGCGTGCTGGCTGCCCGCGCCGGTTTGCGCACGCGCCAGCAGACACTGGACAGACTGGCGCTGGATGCGGACTTCGTTGCCAATCGCGCGCGTCGCCGCTGGAAGGATTTGCAGGACAGCACGAGCGACGCGATCTACATGGCCAAGCACCATGTCGCGTGGCGCAGCTGGCAGGGTCGGGAGGACTATTACTCCGAAGGGGTGCTCTTATGGCTGGACGTTGATGCGCGGCTGCGTGAGCTGAGCCACGGCCGGCGCAGCCTCGACGAGTTCGCGCGCCTCTTCTTCGCCAAGGACGGTCCCCAGACCGCGCGTGCCTACACCTTCCACGATGTCTGCGCTGCGTTGAACCGGATCGCACCGGATGACTGGGCGGCCTTCCTCGACCGGCACCTGCATACCCACAGCACCAACGAAGCACTCGACGGTCTCGCCCGCGCCGGCTGGAAGCTCGTGTACACCGATGTGCCCACTGAGACGTTCCGCCAGAACGAAGTCGAGGCCGGAGTCACCGACCTCGACGCTTCGAATCGGTCTCGAGGTCGACCCGAAGGGCCGCGTCCAATCCGTGCAGTGGGATGGAGCGGCGTTCCGTGCCGGCCTGTCGCCTGGCATGCGGGTGACCAGGGTGGATGGGCAGGTCTTCTCGACACGTGCCTTGCTCGATGCGGTCCAGGCCTCTGCATCGAAGCCATTGCGTATGCGCGTCGAGAGTGACGGCAGGACGCGCATGACAGTGATCGGCTATCGGGGTGGGCTGCGCTACCCGCATCTCGAGCGCATCGATGGCACACCGGACCGACTGTCGGCCCTGCTCGACAGTCGATGAACGCGGCGAGGTACCCATGCTGACTCCCGAGGAAGCCGACAAGCAGCAGCGGAAGGTCGCGTCCACCGGCATCCCGGTCGCGCAGCGTCACATCTTCCTCTGCTGCGATCAGACGACGCCGAAGTGCTGTGAGAAGGAGCGCGGCCTGGCCGCGTGGGACTATCTGAAGGTCCGCCTGAAGGAACTGGGGCTGTCGGAGAGCGGCGGCATCCTGCGGACGAAGGCGAACTGCCTGCGGATCTGCGCCGGCGGGCCGGTGGCGCTCGTCTATCCCGAGGGGATCTCGGTACCGCGAGTGCGATCCGCCGGTGCTCGAGCGGATCATCCAGGAACATCTCATCCACGGCCGCCCGGTGGCCGACCACGTCATCGCCGGACACCCGCTTTCGCCGGAGGAGGCGGAGGCGGGGGCGGACGGTCCGCGGTAAGCGGACCGCCCGTCCCCGTCCGTTTCTCCCGGTCTTCCTATTCCCCGATCTTGCTCTGCGCCGCGCGGATCTGCGCCGTGTAGGCCTCGAGCGCCTTCACGAGCGCAGCTTCCTGCGCGGTTGCCGTCTTGTAGTCCTGCCGCTCCAGCGCTTCCCGCACGCCCGGCAGCGTCTTGACGCCGTAGCCGGTGTAGTAGCCCGGCGCGTAGATCGTGTGCTTGTACCAGGGCCGTTCCGGCAGACCGGCCTCTGACGTCAGCTTGCGCTCGCTCTGGTAGAGGAGCGTGTTGAGGGCGGTCAGCTCTTCGGGCGACTTCTTGAAGAGGGCGCCGGTGTGCGACGCGGCCGCCATCGCCGTGTCGTAGTCGTGCGCCGCGGTCTTCAGCGACGCGATCGCCTGGGAGAGCGGCGTGAAGTCGAAGCCGGTGGGATTCTTCACCAGCTCCTTGAGCTGCCCCTCGTACCGCGCCACCGTGTCGGCGAAGTCGGTGAAGTAGAACGGCAGCACGTCGGCGTTGGCCAGCCGCATGATGGCCGTGCCCATCGTCTGGGCCAGCGCGCGGCCGTAGACGAACTTCGTGTCGGAGAAGTGCGTGTACCAGTAGAAGTCGTCGTAGATCGAGTGGTACACGCCGCCGCCGCCCTCGCCGCCGTAGCTCATGGCGAGCGTTGTCAGGCCGTCGTGCTGGAGGAACGCGGAGTAGTCCGAGCCCGAGCCCAGCGCGCCGATGTGCAGGTCGTTGCCGTCGTAGACGTCGGCCATCGCCGCCGCCGTCTTCGCGCGGCTCCGGTCGCGGTTGTCCGCCTTGATCCAGACCGACTCGCCCGTTTCCGGATCCGTGATGGCCTTGGCGACCGTGTTCACGAAGTGCTCGAGCGCGTGGCTGCCCTGCATGTTCAGGTAGCCTTTGCCGTTGCCATCGGAGTTGATGTAGACGATCGCGTGCTGCTGGAGCTCCTTCTCGTGCTCCTCGGCCCATTCGGTCGATCCGAGCAGACCCGGCTCCTCACCGTCCCACGCGCAGTAGATGATCGTCCGCTTCGGCTTCCAGCCCTGCTTCAGCAGCTCGCCGTAGGCGCGCGCCTCTTCGATCAGGGAGGACTGGCCGCTGATGGGATCCTCGGCGCCGTTCACCCAGCCGTCGTAGTGGTTGCCGCGGACGATCCACTGATCCGGGAATTCGCTGCCCGGGATCCTCGCGATGACGTCGTAGGCCGACACGACGTTCCAGTTGAACTTCACCATCAGGTGCACCTTCGCGGGGCCGGGGCCCACGTGATAGGGGATGGGCAGCGCGCCGCGCCAGTCCTCGGGCGCCATCGGGCCGCCGAGCGCCGCCAGCAGCGGCTGCGCGTCGCCGTAGGAGATCGGCAGCACCGGGATCTTCTCGAGGTTCGTCACCTGATCGAGCGGCAGCCGCTTCGCGCCGGGCGTCGCGCCCCAGCCGGGTGTCTCCGGATCGCCGGGGTACTTCTCCATCTCCATGACGCTGCCGCGCTGCACGCCCTGCTCGGGCCGGTACGGGCCCTTGGGGAAGACGTCCCCCTGGTAGTAGCCGTCATCGTACGGATCGGAGTAGATGATGCAGCCGACCGCGCCGTGCTCGTGCGCGAGCTTCGGCTTGATGCCGCGCCAGCTGTGGCCGTACCGCGCGATGACGATCTTCCCCTTGACGCTGATCCCCATCTTCGCGAGCTGGTCGTAGTCCTCGGGGACGCCGTAGTTCACGTACACGAGCGGCGCCGTCACGTCGCCGTCCGCCGAGTACGCGTTGTAGGTCGGCAGCTGCGTCGTCTGGCCCGAGGTCGGATCCTCGGGAATGGCCGGCTCCTTCAGCTTCGCCTCGTAGTGACCCGGCGAGACCAGCTCGAGCTGGCGCGCCTGCGGCGTCGGGAAGAGAACCTTGAACTCCTCGATGTGCGCGTCGAGGCCGAACGACTTGAACTGGCCGAGGATCCACTCGGCGTAGATGTGCTGCTGCGGAGAGCCGACGTTGTGCGGCTCGCCCGACAGTTCCTTCATGTTGGCCCGGATGTGCGCCGGATCCGGAATGGCGTCGTACTTCTGCTCCCACTGGAGCTCGGTCTGGGAATCGGCAGGAGAGAACCCGAAGAGCGTGGGGCTCTGCGCCCGCACCACCAGGGTTGAGGCTCCGCCGACGATCGCCATCGCGCCAACGAGCGCGAACAGGCGAGAACTGGTGAATCGCAAATCGACCTCCTTGTGTCGTGACTACTGTCCCGTGCCCGTATCGGTCTGGTTCTGCACCTGGTCCTGCGCGGCGCGAATCTGTGCCGTGAACGCGTGCAGCGCGTTCACGAGCGCCGTTTCCTGCTCCGCCGCGGTGGCGTGATCGTGCGCTTCGAGCGCCTCGCGCACCCCCGGCATCGTCTTGGCCCCGTATCCGGTGTAGTAGCCCGGCGCGTAGAGCGTGTGCTTGTACCACGGCCGCCGCGGCAGTCCCGCCGGCGACAGCAGCTTCTGCTCGCTCTGGTAGAGCAGCTGGTTCAGCGACGCCAGCTCCGCGGGCGACTTCCGGAAGACGCTCCCGGTCCGCTCCGCCGCCGCCACGGCCGTGTCGTAGTCGTGCGCCGCCGTCGTCAGCTGCGCGATCGCCTGGGTCAGCGGCACGAAGTCCAGCGCGGTGCCGCCGCCCGGCGCCGCCGACAGCGCCTGCAGCTGCGACTCGTACCGCGTCACGGTGTCGGCGAGATCGGTGAACTGGAACGGCAGCACGTCGGCGTTGGCCAGCCGCATGATGGCCGTGCCGTAGGTCTGGGCCAGCGCGCGGCCGTAGACGAAGTGCGTGTCGGAGAAGTGCGTGTACCAGTAGAAGTCGTCGTAGATCGAGTGGTACACGCCGCCGCCGCCCTCGCCGCCGTAGCTCATCGACAGCGTCGGCAGCCCGACGTGATCGATGAAGGGGGAGAAGTCCGACCCCGACCCGAGCGCCCGGATGTGCAGGTCGTTGCCGTCGAAGACCTCGGCCAGCTCCGCCGGCGTCTTCGCCCGGCCGTGGTTGCGCTGCTCCAGCTTCTCCCACACCGACTCACCCGTCTCCGGGTCGGTGATCGCCTTCGCCACCTCGTTCACGAAGTGCTCGAGCGTCTGGCTGCCGCTCGCGTTCAGGTACCCGCGGCCGTTGCCGTCGGAGTTGATGTAGGCCACGGCGTGCTGCCGCAGCTCGGCCTCGTGCGTCTCCGCCCACTCCGTCGAGCCGAGCAGCATCGGCTCCTCGCCGTCCCACACGCAGTACACGATGGTCCGCTTCGGCTTCCAGCCCTGCTTCAGCAGCTCGCCGTAGGCGTGGGCCTCCTCGATGAGTGCCGACTGGCCGCTGATCGGGTCGGCGGCGCCGTTCACCCAGCCGTCGTAGTGGTTGCCGCGCACCACCCACTGATCGGGCCACGTCGTCCCGGGAATGCGGGCGATGACGTCGTAGGCCGGGACGATGTTCCAGTTGAACTTCGCGACGAGATGGACCTTCGCCGGCCCGGGGCCCACGTGATACGGGATCGGCAGTGCCCCGCGCCAGGCGACCGGCGCCATCGGGCCGCCGAGCGCCGCCAGCAGCGGCTGCGCGTCGCCATACGAGAGCGGCAGCACCGGGATCTTCTGGATCGACGTCGCCTGATCGCGCGGCAGCCGCTTCGCATCGGGTGTCGACCCCCATCCCGGCGTCTCCGGATCGCCGGGGTAGATCTCCATCTCCATCACGCTGCCGCGCTGCACGCCGTCCGCCGGCCGGTACGGCCCCTGCGGGAACACGTCACCGCGGTAGTAGCCGTCATCCTTCGGATCCGAATAGATCAGGCAGCCGATCGCGCCGTGCTCGTAGGCAATCTTCGGCTTCATGCCGCGCCAGCTGTTGCCGTACTTCGCGATGACGATCTTCCCCTTGACGCTGATCCCCATCTTCGCGAGCTGCGCGTAGTCGTCGGGCAGCCCGTAGTTCACGAAGACGAGCGGCGCCGTGACGTCGCCGTCGGCCGAGTAGGCGTTGTAGGTCGGCAGCTGCCCGGCCTGGCCCGACGTCGGATCCTCGGGAATCGCGGGCTCCTTCAGCTTCGCCTCGTAGTGCCCCGGCGAGACCAGCTCGACCTTGCGCTCGATCGGCGTCGGGAACAGGACCCGGAACTCTTCGATGTGCGCGTCGAAACCGTCCGCCTTGAACTGGCTGAGAATCCACTCGGCGTTCTGCTTCTGGTACGGCGAGGAGATGTGGTGCGGTTCCGCCGACAGGCGCTTCATCGTCGCCCGGATCCGGTCCGGGTCGGGAATGGCGTCGAACTTCTGCTCCCACTGGAGCTCGGTGCGGGAGTCGGTCGGCGAGAAGCCGGTGATGCGCGGACTCTGGGCTCTGAGCAGCGCGGGCGCCGCGCTGGCGAGGAGCGCCGCGGAGCCCAGCAGGACGACCGTGCGCGAACGTGTCAGTCGCAAGGGTGCCTCCCTGCAGTGGCGGGACCCGCTGACGCGTGCTGTCGGTGGAGCCGGCGGACGCGTTCGATCTGGTCGGGGCGGGATTCCGCGAACCGTCTGAACATCGATGGGCGATCCGATGAGGTTGCGAGAAAGAGCGAACAGTATACACGTGCCGGCTGGGCCGGGAGCGCGTCCGGCCGAGGTAGAATAGCCGAAATTCATGCAGAGCCGCACGATTGCCGTCACGACCCACGGCCGCTACCTGATCGACCTGCCGCACGGTGGCGAACCTCATCCATTGCTGGTCGGATTCCACGGCTACGCCGAGAACGCCGACATCCACCTGGAGCAGCTGCGCCGCATTCCGGGATCCGGCGGCTGGGTGCTGGCGGCCGTGCAGGGGCTCCACCGCTTCTACGACCGGAAGAGCGAGAAGGTGATTGCGGGCTGGATGACCCGGCAGGATCGCGAGCTCGCCATCGCCGACAACGTGGCGTACGTCCGCCGCACGGTCGAGGCGATCCGCGAAGAGGGCCTCGGCGAAGGACCGCTGGTCTACGCGGGCTTCTCGCAGGGCGTCGCCATGGCCTACCGGGCCGCGGCGTTCGCCGGGCACGCCTGCCGCGGCCTCGTCGCGCTCGGCGGCGACGTGCCGCCCGATCTCGACGAGACGGCCCTGGCCGGGCTCCCGCCCGTGCTGCTGGGGCGCGGCCGGGATGACGCGTGGTACACCGACGCGAAGCTGCAGGCCGACCTGGCGCGCCTCCGCGGCCGGGGCGTCACGGTGGAACCGGTGGTGTTCGACGGCGGGCACGAGTGGGGCGTGCCATTCGTGGAGGCCGCCGGCGCGTTCCTGGCGGCGGTGCGCGATCGTCGGCCGCCCGGATGATGGATGGAGGAGCCCGATGTCCGAGCCAGTCGATCCGGCGGCAGTCCCCCTGATCCGGTGCGCCGACCCGGCCGATGCGCCGGCGCTCGCCCGGCTCCGCTTCGTCTTCCGCCTCGCGCAGGCCGGTCAGCCGCGGCACCACGAGGAAGAGGCGGCGTTCGTCGCCCGCTGCACGGACTGGATGGCGCAGCAGCTCGCCTCACCGGAGCGATGGCGGTGCTGGGTGGCCGCCAGGGCGGACGAACTCGTCGGCCACGTCTGGGTTCAGTTCGTCGACAAGATCCCGAATCCCCTCGAGCTGCCGGAGCGGATCGCCTACCTCACGAACTTCTATGTCCGGCCCGATGCCAGGGGCGGCACCGGCAGCCACCTGCTCGCCGCCTGCCTGGACGGCTGCCACGAGGCTGGCGCGGAGCGGGTCGTCCTCTGGCCGACCGAGGCCAGCCAATCGATCTACCTGCGCCATGGCTTCGCCCCGCCCCTGGAACTGCTGGAGCTGATGCTCGGTCGGGCCATGCAGGCCTGAGGAGCCGGATTCAAGTCTTCCGGGGATCTGCCGATTGACTCCGGTGTGGATATTCCCACGATTCCGTCGGTGCGGAACGTGAACGACGACACGCCTCGGCGTGACGAGTCGTCACGGCACCGGTTCGTCCCCGAGCCTGAGACGCAGGGGACCGACGGAGAGGACGCCGCGGAGTCGGGCAACGGCCGGCCCGGCAAGCGCGACGGTGTCGGCGATCACCTCGATATCTACGCGTAAGGGAACCGGGGAGACGATGTTGAACGCCCTGTCCGCCGTCGCGACCGGACTGCAGCAGGAGACGGGCCGGATCGATCGGGCCGCCGGCCGCATCGCGCATGACGGCGCCGGCGGCGATCTCGCCGGCAATGTCGTCGATCTCATCCGCGCGGCGCGCGGCGCGCAGGCCGACGTCGCCGCGGCCCGCACGATCGACCGCACGCTCGGCACTCTGTTCAATCGTTTCGCGTGAGACCCTGGCCCGCGCCGGTTCCCCGGCGCGTCACGACACCTTCCACCCAGGCACGCACCGCATCCTGCACCATCGCGTCGACCTCATCCTGCGTCTTCGGCCATCGCTTCGGCACCGTGAACGAGTGATCGCCGCCGTCGACCGTGTACAGCCGGGCGTCGTGTCCCAGCGTGCGCAGCGTCGGCTTCAGCTCGTCGGGCAATCCGAAGCTGTCGCGGCCCCCCTGCACGAACAGCATCGGCAGGCGGATTTGGGGCAGGTGCGCGTCCCTTCTCGTCTCGGGCCGACCGGGCGGGTGCAGGGGATAGCCGAGGAAGATCAGCCCGGCCAGCGGCGAGTCGGCACCGTCGGCGGCCGTCGCCTGCGAGGCGATGCGGCCGCCCATCGACTTGCCGCCCCCGAACAGCCGCGTACCGGGCGTCGCCCGCTCGGCGACCGCATCGACGACCGCCCGCCAGCACCGTTCGAGCATGGCGGGACGATCGGGGGCGCGGCGGCGCTGCTCGGTGTAGAGGAAGTTGAAGGTGACCACGGAGAGTCCCCGCGCGGCCAGGCCGGAAGCGTACCGCGTCATGAACGGGCTCTTCTGGTCGGCGCCGGCGCCGTGGGCCAGGATCAGCGTCGCGGGCAGCCGGTCGGCAGCCCCTCCGGCATAGTCGAAGGCGGTGACGCCGGCGCCCGGCGCGATCCGCACGCGAAACGTGTGGGTGGGACGGGTCATGGACGTCGGTGTCCGGCGGGCGGCGGCCGCCGGATCATGCCGGCGGTTCCTGCTCCCGCAGCTCCGCTTCGGTCTTCAGGTCGTTGGTGAGCGACATGACGCCGAAGACCGAGGCGAGCGAGCGCGCCAGCACCTTCTCGACGTCGGTGCGCACCACGCCGGTCAGCGTCACGTGGCCGTGCTCCACGATGATATGGATTGGCGGGTTGGCGAGCGAGGCATATTCCCAGAACGACGGATTGCCGTAGATCGCGCTCGCGATCCGGTACCGCAGCTGGTCGTCGTTCTGCGACACCGGCAGGACGCCGATGCGATTGTCGAGCTCCCGGACTCCGGGCACCTTCTCGACGCGCTTGCCGATATCCTCCCGCTTGTAGGGCATCGTGACCTTGCCCGTCAGCGTCACGATCCCGTCGTTCACCCCGACATTGACGTCGTCGAACATCGTGAGGCGCGTGTAGCCGTTCACCTGCCGGATGATGTCGTGCAGGATCAGACTGTCTGCCCGCCGCTCGATCTGGCCGGCTGTCGCGTTCGCGGCCAGGGCCAGTCCGACCGCCGCGGTTACCGCCAGCACCAGTGTCTTCATCAGGTCGTACTTCCGGGACGTGCACAGGTCAGCAGGGCAAGGATAATGCCACTGTCGGCCCTGCCGGAAGACGGCTGAAGCCGCCGGGTCCGGCCGGCCCGGCCGGCCGCAGTGACCTGTCGGGGCGACATCGAGTGGCCCGCCCCGGTGGCAGATCCCGTGGCCCTCACCCGGCGGGTGCACGCCACGGTCCCTCGCGCCTGCCCCCGGCTAGCCAATCGGCAGCCCGTGGGCGAATGCCAGCCCCAGTCCGTAGGTGACGACGGCCTCGAGGATGCCGACGATGGTCATCTCGATGCCGCTGGCCCACCAGGGGCGCGTCGTCACGAGGGCTTTCGACGCGCCGACGGCGAAGTGGGCGAGCGTGCTGATGACGAACGACGCGATGACGGCCGGCATGCCGACCGCGAAGAAGAACGGAATGATCGGGATGAATCCACCGATCGCCGTCGAGACGGCCGCCGAGACGGTCGACCGGATCGGATTGGGGAACGATTCCTCGTTGAGCCCGAGCTCCTCGTGCACCAGGGCCCGCAGGAACTGCGCCGGCTCCTTCTGGATCCGCTCGACCATCGCGTGGGCCTCGGTCGGCGTGAAGCCCTTCAGCTGATAGAAGAGCTCCAGCTCGAGCGCTTCCTCGCGGGGACTCTCGGCGATCTCGTCCCGCTCGCGCGACACCTCCGACTCGTAGACCTCGCGCTCCGACTTCGACGCCAGGTACGCGCCGGCGCCCATCGACAGTGCGCTGGCCAGCAGGCCGGCCAGTCCGGCCGCGAGCACCACGCGGCTGCCGCCCGTGTAGCCTGCCATGCCCGAGACGATGCCGAAGACCGCCCCCAGCCCGTCGTTCACGCCGTAGATCGCGTCGCCAATCCAGCCGGTGCCGCGCACGTGCCACCGCTCGCGGTGGAGGATGGCATCGAGCGTCGAGCGGGCGGTCGGCGCCGGGCCGGCCAGCGCCCGCAGCGTGACGGCGTGATCGCGCTCCTCGTGCATGGCTTCCCGCGCGATCTCGCGGTCGATCGGATCGGTGAGCTGCGCGAGCAGGTCGTCGTACTCGGCCTGCGCGTTCGTCTCCTCCTGTTCCAGCCGGTGCAGCACCACGCTCGGGTCGCTCATGCGCTGGAACCAGGTGAGCCCGCGCTCGACCTCCGCCGGGTCCGGCGCCGTGCCGGTGAGCGCCTCGATGCGGCCGGCCCAGCGGTGCGCATGCCGATCCTCGGCATCGGCGAGCCGCTGCAGGATGTCGCGTCGGCGCGGATCGGTCTCGCGGCCGGCGAGGTGCCGGTACGTGGAGGCGGCCTCGACTTCGCGCCGCCACATCGACTGCAGCCTCGACAGGTGGTCCCGGGTAATCATCGGATGTCGTCTCGGAATGTCGCGGCTCAGCAGTCGCATCTTGCTTGAAGTGCGACCGCACCGCAAGGGTGACGCCTGCCCATTGCCCATTGCCCATTGCCCATTGCGCGTTGCGTCTCCCTCCTGACTCGAGCACGCACGACGTCGTTGCGCTAAGATCCGCCCATGCCCTCCGACACGAGTTCCTTTGCCGATCGCACCGTCATCGTCACCGGGGCTTCGAGCGGAATCGGCCGCGCAACGGCCGTCGCGTTCGGCCGTGCCGGCGCCGCCGTCGTCCTGGTCGGACGTCAGGCCGTGGCGCTCGAGGCCGTCAGCCGCGCGCTGCACGAGCAGGGCGGCCGCGTGGCCACCGTGCAGGCCGACGTGACGTCGGCCGACGCGCCGGACCGCATCGTCCGCGAGGCGGTCGACGCGTTCGGCGCCGTCGATGTGCTCGTCAATGCCGCCGGTATCATCGCCAGCGGGACGGTGGAGACCACGACCGAGCACGCATGGGACGCCATGTTCGACGTCAACCTGCGCGCCACGTTCCGCCTGATGCGCGCCGCCGCGCCCCAGCTCGCTCTCCGGCGCGGGTCGATCGTCAACGTGTCCAGTGTGGCGGGATTGCGGGCGTTTCCCGGGCTGCTGGCCTACTCGGTGAGCAAGGCGGCGGTCGATCAGCTGACCCGCTGCGCGGCGCTGGACCTGGCGCCGGCGGGCGTGCGCGTGAATGCCGTGAACCCGGGCGTCGTCGTGACCGATCTGCACCGACGGTCGGGGATGGCCGACGAGCAGTACGCGGCGTTCCTGGAACGGTCGCGCACCACCCATCCCCTCGGCCGCGTCGGCAACCCCGGGGAAATCGCCGACCTCATTCTCTTCCTGGCATCCGAACGGGCCGCCTGGGTGACCGGCGAGACGATTGCGATCGACGGCGGACGGCACCTCACGTGCGCGCGCTAGGCGGGGTGCCTCGCGGCGTAACGCAGAACGTGGAACGAAGAACGTAGACAGCGGAATGCGGGAGTGCGAACTCCTTTCTTCGTTCTACGTCGTCCGTTCTGCGTGACAAGTGTCCTTCATCCCCTGCGCTTTCATCCCCTCGACGAACGCCAGTCCCTCCCGCTCGGCGAGCTGGCGGGCGGATCGGAAGCCGCCGGCCTGCAGTGCTGTGACGGCGCCGCCGCCACGGGTGTAGTCGCTCTCGGGCGGCTTGCCGCCGAACAGGCCGGACAGTCCGCCGCCGCCGGTCGACTCCACGACCAGCACGCGCCCCCCCGGCCGGAGCACGCGCAGCGTCTCGTGCATCAGCGCCGTCCGGTCGGCTTCGCTGCGGGCTTCCAGCAGCCGTCCCGTGTCGTCGACGACGACGAGGTCGAAGGCGTCGGCCTCGAAGGGGAGCGACGTGAGGGGCGTGACCTCGACTTCGACGAGGACGCCGGCCTGCGCGGCCCCCTTGCGCACGCGGGCCGCCTCGGCCTCCGAGTCGACCGCCGCGCAGGCGCGCCCCGACAACCCGACCTTGCCCGCCAGTGCGGCCAGCCGCCCGCCGTGCGCGCAGCCGATCTGCAGCATCTGGTCGCCCATCTTGACGGCGGTCATGCCGAGCATCAGGGCGTGAGAATTGGACGTTCCGCGGAACAGATTCATGGCTCGGCCCCCGGTAGGCGCCGCCAGGCGCCAGGAATGTCGATCATGATATAGTCTTCATTCGTGACTTCGACTGTGGAAATCGCTCCGGCCCGGGGCAAACTGGGCATCCTGCTGGTCGGCCTCGGCGCCGTCAGTACCACCTTCATTGCCGGCGTTCTGGCCATCCGCAAGGGTCTCGCCAAACCGATCGGATCGCTCACCCAGATGGGCACGATCCGGCTCGGCAAGCGGACCGAAGGGCGGTCCCCGAAGATCAGCGACGTCGTGCCGCTGGCGACGCTGGACGACCTCGTCTTCGGCGGCTGGGACATCTTCGAGGAGGACTGCTACGCCGCCGGCCGGACCGCCGGCGTGCTGGACGCCGCCCTGCTCGACGCCGTGAGGCCCGAGCTCGAGGCCATCCGGCCCTGGCCGGCGGTCTTCGACCAGCGCTACGTGAAGCGGCTCTCGGGCCCGAACGTCAAGCGCGGCAAGAACAAGAAGGACCTGGCTGAGCAGGTCATCGCCGACATCCGGAAGTTCAAGGCGGACAACAAGCTCGATCGGCTGGTCATGGTCTGGTGCGGCAGCACCGAGATCTTCATGACCGAGTCGCCCGCCCACCAGTCGCTCGCGGCGTTCGAGAAGGCGCTCGAGGCCAACGACGAGACGATCCCGTCGAGCATGGTGTACGCGTATGCGGCGCTGAAGGAAGGCATCCCGTACGCGAACGCGGCGCCGAACCTCACCGCCGACGTGCCGGCGATGCTCGAGCTGGCGGCCCAGAACAAGGTGCCGATGGCCGGCAAGGACCTGAAGACCGGTCAGACGCTGATCAAGACGATCATCGCGCCGGGCCTGAAGGCGCGGCTGCTCGGCGTGCAGGGCTGGTACTCGACCAACATCCTCGGCAACCGCGACGGCGAGGTGCTGGACGATCCGGAGTCGTTCAAGACGAAGGAGGAGAGCAAGAAGTCGGTCCTCGACTACATCCTCCAGCCGCAGCTCTATCCGGATCTCTACGAGAACCTCTGCCACGTCGTCCGGATCAACTACTATCCGCCCCGCGGCGACAACAAGGAAGGCTGGGACAACATCGATCTGATCGGCTGGCTCGGCTATCCGATGCAGCTGAAGATCAACTTCCTCTGCCGCGACAGCATCCTCGCCGCGCCGATCGTGCTGGACGTCGCGCTGTTCCTCGACCTGGCTCGCCGGTCGGGACTCAGCGGCATCCAGGAGTGGCTCTCGTTCTACTTCAAGAGCCCGATGCACGCGAAGGGGCTGTACCCGGAGCACGACCTGTTCATCCAGCTCATGAAGCTGAAGAACACGCTGCGCTACCTGAAGGGCGAAGAGCTCATCACGCATCTCGGCCGCGAATACTACGACTAGCCGGAACGACGGATCACCCGGGCGCACCCCGGCGGCGCCCCTCGCGCGAGTGAAGTGAGCCTGGGTTTGGGGCAGAGCCCCATATGAACAAGATCCGCACCCAGCCGGTCCTGCTCGGCGGTCTCGTCATCGGGGTGCTGTCCGCCCTCCCCGTCATCAGCATCGCCAATTGCTGCTGCCTCTGGATTGCCGGAGGCGGCGCCGTCGCGGCGTACCTGGGCCAGCAGCAGGCGGCCGATCGCTTCTCGGTCGGCGACGGCGCGCTCTATGGTGCCCTGGCCGGCCTCGTCGGCGCCTGCGTCTGGCTGCTCGTCTGGACCCCCATCCACCTGATCCTGAGCCCGCTCCAGGCGCGGATCTCTCGCAGTTCATGGCACAGGCCGGCGACATCCCCGAGCCGATGCGGATGTGGGCCGAAGGGATGCGCTTCGGGACCTTCACGCTGATCCAGGTCACCATCGGCTTCCTCGTGATGCTCGTCATCGGCACGATCTTCTCCGCCATCGGCGGCATGCTCGGCATCGCCATCTTCGGCCGCCGCCAGCCGCCCGCCACCGCCCAGCCGCCCGCGGCGCCTCCGGCTCAGGGCTGAGCGACCGCGCCCGAGTCCGAATCCCGGATCGCCAGACTCCGGCTCGCCGCGTCGGCTCCGATCCCGAATCTTCCCCGTGTCCCACCGCCCGCTCCCGTCTGGTATCCTTCCGGCCATGAGCGACCCGAAGAAGAAGTCCGCCGAGATCGACGACCTGCTGCGTGAGCACCGCGCGTTCCCGCCTCCGGACGGGTTCCGGTCGGCCGCCGTGCCGAAGGACGAGTCGGTGTACGAGACGGCCGAGCGCGATCCCGAGGCGTTCTGGGCGTCGTTTGCCCGGGAGCTCGACTGGATCCGGCCGTGGGACGTCGTGCTCGACTGGACGCCGCCGCACGCGAAGTGGTTCGTCGGCGGCCGGCTCAACGCCTGCGCCAACTGCGTCGACCGCCACGTGAAGACGCCGCGCCGCAACAAGGCCGCGATCATCTGGGAAGGCGAGCCGGGCGACCGTCGCACGCTCACCTATTTCGATCTCTTCCGCCAGGTCAGCGCGTTCGCGAACGTGCTGAAGGGGTTTGGCATCCAGAAGGGCGACCGCGTCGCCCTCTACCTGCCGCTCATTCCCGAGCTGGCCATTGCGATGCTCGCCTGCGCCCGGATCGGCGCCGTGCACAGCGTCGTCTTCGGCGGCTTCAGCGCCGAGGCGCTGCGCGACCGGATCAACGACGCGCAGGCGAAGCTCCTCATCACCGCCGACGGCGGCTACCGCCGCGGCGGCATCATTCCGCTCAAGCAGGTGGCCGACGAGGCGCTGAAGGAGACGCCCTCCATTCAGAACGTCATCCTGGTCCAGCGCGACCAGGAGGTCATGCCGATCCACGTCAGGGAGGGGCGCGATCACTGGTATCACCGCCTCATGCAGGACGCGCCCCTCACCTGCGAGCCCGAAGAGATGGACGCGGAGGACATGCTCTACATCCTCTACACCTCGGGCACCACCGGGAAGCCCAAGGGGATCGTCCACACGACCGGCGGCTACATGGTCGGGACCTACGCCACGACCAAGTGGGTGTTCGACCTGAAGGAGGACGACGTCTACTGGTGCACGGCCGACATCGGGTGGGTCACCGGACACAGCTACCTGGTCTACGGTCCGCTCGCCAATGGCGCGACGGTCCTGATGTACGAGGGGGCGCCCGACTGGCCGCAGAAGGATCGCTTCTGGGAGATCGTCGAGCGCTACGGCGTGACGATCCTCTACACGGCGCCGACGGCGATCCGCGCCTTCATGCGCTGGGGCACGGAGCATCCGCAGAAGCACGATCTTTCCTCGCTCCGGCTGCTCGGCTCCGTCGGCGAGCCGATCAACCCCGAAGCCTGGATGTGGTACTACCGCTACATCGGCGGCGAGCGCTGTCCCGTCGTCGATACCTGGTGGCAGACCGAGACGGGCATGATCATGATCACGGCCCTGCCCGGCATTTCCACGCTGAAGCCGGGATCGGCCACCCGCCCGTTCCCCGGCATCAGGGCCGAGCTGCTGACCCAGGCCGGCGACAGGGTCGACGTCGGCGGCGGCCTGCTCGCGCTCACGCGGCCGTGGCCGTCGATGCTGCGCGGCATTTACGGCGATCCCGACCGCTACGTCCGCCAGTACCTGGGACAAGTGGGGGACGGACGTGTACGTGACCGGCGACGGGGCGAAGCGCGACGACGAGGGCTACTACTGGCTGCTCGGCCGCGTCGACGACGTGATCAACGTGGCCGGACACCGGCTCGGCACGATGGAGGTGGAGAGCGCGCTCGTCGACCACCCGCAGGTGGCCGAGGCCGCCGTCGTCGGCCGGAGCCACGAGATCAAGGGGCAGGCCATCGCGGCGTTCGTCACGCTGAAGGAAGGCGCGCTGCCGTCGAAGGCGTTCGCCGAGGAGCTGAAGGCGCACGTGGTCAGGAAGATCGGCGCGCTGGCCCGGCCCGAGGACATCCTGTTCACGGCGGACCTGCCCAAGACCCGCTCGGGCAAGATCATGCGGCGCCTGCTGCGCGACATCGCCGAGGGCAAGGCGCTCGGCGACACCACGACGCTGGCCGATCCGGCCGTGGTGGCCCAGCTGAAGGAGCGGTACGAAGAGGAATACGGCGGGTAGCGCCCGCGGCCATGCCGAGCCGACCCTTCGACGCAGCTCAGGGTCGCCCTGAGCCTGTCGAAGGGCGAGGACATGCAGATCCGAGGCGAGGCATCGGCGTCAGCTCCGCGTGGGGGTGGGGCCCCACGCGCGTTGAGTGATACCGCCGCCGCCGCCCGCCTCAGGCGCCCGAGCCCTCCGCGATCGGCTTCTGGTAGGCATCGACCGCCACCCGGTCCAGCCGGAGCTGGCGGCCCGCCCGGAACGCCGGCAGTTCGCCGGCCGCGACGAGCCGGCGCACGGCCGCCGGCGTGCAGTTCAGCAGCCGCGCCGCATCGGAGACCGAGTAGGACGAGGGGCCGATGTGCGCCGTCTGCACCATGTTGCGCCCGCCCTGCTTCGCGCGCAGCAGCGCATCCTCCAGATCGGCGAACACCCGCTCCACGTTGGTCGGATCGCCGGGTTCGACCGCCAGCGTCAGCAACCCGACGCTCACCGTCACCCTGACGCGCCGGTTGTTCCGGTGGTCCCGGAAGCCGAGCCGTTCCTCCACCGACGCGCGCAGCCGCTCGGCCAGCTCGCTGGCGTCGCGCGGCCGCGTGTGCGGCAGCACGACGACGATGGCGTCCTCCCGGTAGCGCGCCACCCAGTCCAGCTCGCGGAAATACGTGCGCACGAGGATGCCGAGGCGCTCGAGGATCCGGTCACCGACTCCGTAGCCGTACTCCTGGTTGATGTCCCCGAGCCGATCGATGTCGAACATCATCAGCGCCAGGGGATACCCCAGCCGGCAGGACCGCTCCAGCTCCTTGAGCAGCACCGCTTCGAGCACCGGCCGCGTGTAGAGCGTCGTCAGGCGATCGACGATGGACGTGTCGCCCGGCTCCTGCTGCGTCCGCTCGGCGTAGGCGGCCAGCAGATCGAAGCTCGCGCGCCGCACGAGCTGCGCCGCCAGCGGCCACGGTTCCGTCGTGGCGCCGATCGCCTCGTCCAGGGCGAGCTCGTCGAGCGCCGTCCGTTCGATGAGGTACGTGAAGGCGAAGAACCGCTCGGGCGAGATCGCCCGCTCGCGCAGGGCGCGCAGCAGATCGACCGCGAAGCCCGTCCGGCTGTCCACACGCCCGTCGCGCACCGCCGAGGCCAGCAGTTGCACGACCAGGCGCCCGAGTCGCGTGCAGTATTCGGAGTCGAGCTGCTGCGGTCCGCTGAACGGAAACAGCGCGACCGCGTCGTTGACGATGACCTCCTGCCGATCCACGAGGATGGGGGCCACTTGCTGGCGCAGCGCCGTGGCGGTCGGCGGACCGACGCTGTCGCCGGGGGCGTCCGGTTCACTCATCTGCCTGATGTGTACACCCAAGTCGCGGCCGGAGCAAGCCGGCCGGGATCGGCGGCGGCACGTCGGCCCTGTCGTCCTGAACGCCTGCAGCCGAAAGAACGCATGCCGGAAGCCGCGCCGTCGGGAGGGGTGTGCGGGTTCGCATCGCATGGCTTTTCTTCCGGGTGCGTTGTGGTGCGGGAGGGCTGGCACGCCATTAGTGGGGGTTCGTGCGCTTCCCGGGCGGTTCCGGCTCGTCCCGGGCGGAGAGCGTCGTTGATCGGGCCGCCAGAGCTTCTTATGATGCCCTTCAGGGCTGCGGCCACAGGTTCGAAATGAGGGTTCGTGCGCAAGAAGCTTGGTGAATGTCTGATTCAGGCGGGGCTCATCACCGAGGATGACCTGCGTCTGGCGCTGGCCGAGCACAAGCGGACGCGCGAGCGTCTGGGCGTGGTGCTCGTCCGGATGAACCTGGCGACCGAGAAGCAGATCGCCAAGGCACTCGCCTATCAGCTCGGCTTCGCGTACGTGAACCTGGCCGACAACCCGCCCGACCCCGAAGCCGTCACGCTCCTCCCGAAGGAAGTCGCGCTCAAGAGCGCCTGCATCGCCGTCCGGCTGGAGAAGCAGCTGCTGACGGTGGCGATGGCCGACCCGCTCCTCTTCAGCCTCGTCCAGGATCTCGAGTTCCAGACCGGCCGGCGTATCAAGCAGGTCGTGGCGACGCGCTCGGAGATCATCGAGGCGATCCAGACCAGTTATCCCGACAAGGCGCTGGCCCGGATCAGCGGCGGCGACCTCGCCGTGTTCAGCCAGACCCACGCCCCGGTGGCGCCGGGCGGGCCGGGCGCGCCGGCCGAGACGCCAGGCGCCGGGGGCTCGCTCGTCAAGCGGCCCGAGGAGGAGGTCTTCGAGCCGATGGTCGCGCTGCAGGAGCGCAGCGAAGCGGCGCCCATCATCGACCTCGTCGACCTGCTGGTGAAGAGCGCGATCCGGAGCCACGCGAGCGACGTGCACGTCGAGCCGATGGAGAAGGGCGTCCTGATCCGCCACCGGCTGGACGGCCTGCTCAAGGAAGTGATGGACCTGCCGAAGTGGGTCCACGAGGGACTCATCGCGCGGCTGAAGATCATGTCCGGCATGGACATCGCCGAGAAGCGGCTGCCGCAGGACGGCCGGCTGCGGGTCGCGGCGGAGGACGGATCGGAAGTGGACTTCCGCGTCTCGACCCTCCGCACGCTCTTCGGCGAGAAGATCGTCCTGCGCGTCCTCGATCATCGCAAGGGCGTGCCGCCGCTCGAGGAGCTCGGCATGTCGGCCGCCTCACTCGAGGAGATCCGGCAGTTCCTCAAGCATCAGCACGGCATGATCCTGGTGGTCGGTCCGACGGGCAGCGGCAAGACGACCACGCTGAGTTCGGCGGTCAAGTCGCTCCAGTCGGAGAAGACGAACATCATCACGATCGAGGACCCGATCGAGTACCAGATTCCCGGCGTCAACCAGACGCAGGTCAACGAGAAGGTCAAGCTGACGTTCGCCGGCGCGCTGCGGTCGATCCTGCGGCAGGACCCCGACGTCATCCTCGTCGGCGAGATCCGCGACAGCGAGACGGCGCGCATCGCCATGCAGGCGGCGCAGACGGGGCATCTCGTGCTCTCCACGCTGCACACCGACGACGCGCCGTCGACCGTGACGCGGCTCACCGACATCGGCGCCGAGCCCTACGTGATCGCCTCGGCGCTCATCGGGGTCGTCGCGCAGCGGCTGGTCCGCCGGCTCTGCGTGCACTGCCGGCGGCAGTACACGCCGCCGCCCGAGACCCTGCGCGCGCTGAACATCTCGGAGGGTGATGCGGCGACGCTGCCGTTCTACAAGTCGGTCGGCTGCGATCAGTGCAATCACACGGGCTATCGGGGCCGCATCGGCATCTACGAGGTGATGCGGGTCACCGACCGGCTGCGGCGTCAGATCGCCCAGCGGTCGCCCGAGGACGCCCTGCGCGAGGCGGCGCTCGGTGGCGGGATGATCAGTCTCGGCGAGGACGGGCTGGCGAAGGTGAAGAGCGGCGTGACCACGGCCGACGAGCTGCTGCGCGTCGTCACCGAGGTGCGCGAGATGCGGACGATGTGCCCCGGCTGCGGAATGGCCGTCGGCGTCGACTTCCTCGCCTGTCCGCAGTGCGGCCGCCGGCTGAGCGGCGGCTGCGCCTCGTGCGGCCGCGCCCTCCAGCCCGGCTGGAAGTTCTGCCCGTACTGCATGGCCAGCACCGAGGCGCGCCGGCCGCGCCGGCTGAAGGACGGCCGCGAGCGCCGCGAGCTGCCGCCGTCCAACGTCGCCGAATTCAAGAAGTCCTGACCGCTGCGGCCGTGGCGCGCACCGCGCGCCCCCCGTGCCCCGACGCGACAGCATGGCATCGGTGAAGAACCTCTACGAACTGCTCGAAGTCGACCCCGCGGCTCCCGTCGAGACGGTCAAGCACGCATTCCGGCAGCAGATCGCCCGGTATCACCCCGACAAGGTCCAGCACCTCGGCCGCGAGCTGCAGGAGCTCGCCGCCACCCGCACGGCCGAGCTGACCGAGGCCTACCGCGTGCTGTCCGATCCGGAGCGGCGCCGGGCCTACGATCAGCTGCTCGACCTCTCGCGCACGGGGGCGGCGGCCGAGCCGGCATCGTCACGGCCGACCGACAGCGGCCCGCAGGCCGCCGCGCCCGAGGCGGAGGCCGCCGACACGGCCCCGCCGGGACGCCACCGGTTCAGCCAGGAACGGACGCGGCGCGACGAGTTCGTCCGCCGCGCGGCCGTCGATCGGTTCAGTCAGGCGGTCATCGGCGAGCTCGGGCAGGCCGACACGGCGGCCGTGCGCGGCTTCGACCTCGCGTTCATCCCCCGCTCCCGGCTCTTCAGCCGGCAGCATCACCCGCGGGTGCTCGGACGGTTCGTCGGCCGCGTCGACGCCACGACCCTTGCCGAGGCCTGGACGAACGCGGCGGCCTGGACGAAGGACGAGGTCTGCGTGTTCCTGATGGGCTCCGAACTCGCACCGGCCCGCGAACTCGCGGAAGCCACCGCCGGCCAGCGCGACCGCGTACGCCATCGTCACATCATCGTCGTGCCCGTCGACGCCCGCGACTGGCAGGCACTGGTCCCGAATGCGGCCCCGCCCTTCGTCCGCGCCGTGCTGACGCGGCTGCGCAAGGCCGTCGGCTGAGTCGCCGGCCGCGCCGTTTTCAGGTACACTGAGGAGGAGGGGAACCCGCTGCGGCGGGCTCTCGTATCTAGCTCCTAGAACGGCTGCGCGCGGGCGGGATCGCCGGGCGTCCCGCGCGGCTTCCAACCAAGCCACCCCCGGACCGGCACGGACGCATCATGGCCCTGATCGAGACCATCGACCTCTGGAAGACCTACAAGATGGGCGAGGAGGAGATTCACGCGCTGCGCGGCGTCTCGCTGCAGATCGAGCGTGGTGAGTACGTGGCCATCATGGGGCCGTCCGGGTCGGGCAAGTCGACCCTCATGAACCTCATCGGCTGCCTGGACACGCCCACCAAGGGGTCGTACCTGCTGAACGGCAAGGAAGTCAGCAAGATGAACGACAACGAGCTGGCGCGGATCCGCAACGAGGAGATCGGATTCGTCTTCCAGACGTTCAACCTGCTGCCGCGCGCGACCGCCCTGCACAATGTCGAGCTGCCGCTCATCTACGCCGGCGTGCCGGCGAAGGACCGTCAGCTGCGCGCGCGTCAGGCGCTCGAGCGCGTCGAGCTGACCAGCCGCATGACCCACCGGCCCAACGAGCTGTCGGGCGGGCAGCGCCAGCGCGTCGCCGTCGCCCGCGCCCTCGTCAACAACCCGTCCATCCTGCTCGCCGACGAGCCGACCGGCAACCTCGATTCGAAGACCGGCGCGGAGATCATGTCGCTCTTCGACCGCCTGCACGAGTCCGGCAACACCATCGTCCTCGTCACGCACGAGTCCGACATCGCCGCATTCGCCCACCGCGTCATCCACATCCGCGACGGAAAAGTCGAAGACGACGTCCGCCGGGCCGCGTAAGTGAATTGAAGAATTGAAGAATTCAAGAATTGAAGCAAGGGTACCGATTCCGGGCCGCTCTGCGTTCTTGAATGCCTCGTGTTCTTCTTGCTTTCTTGAATTCTTCAATTCCTAATTCTTCAATTCGTCTCAATCAGATTGCCGCCCAGTGGCCCGGGCGCACCTCGCGGAGCGCGGCCTGGCGGTCGGTGTCCGTCGACGTGTAGGAGATGCGGGACGGGTGTGCGTCGGGATCCGGTACGGGGATGGCTGAGAGCAGCGCGCGCGTGTAGGGATGCTGCGGTGCCGCGAAGAGGTCGGCCGTCGTCCCCATCTCGACGATCCGGCCGAAGTACATCACGGCCACCCGGCTGCAGATGTGCCGGACCAGCCGCAGGTCGTGTGCGATGAACAGATACGACAGGTTGAGCCGCCGCTGCAGATCCTGCAGCAGATTCACGACCTGCGCCTGAATCGAGACGTCCAGTGCCGAGACCGGTTCGTCGGCGATGACGAACGACGGATTCAGCGCGAGCGCGCGGGCGAGACCGATCCGCTGTCGCTGCCCGCCGCTGAACTGGTGCGGGTAGCGCGCGCGATGCGCCGGATCGAGGCCCACGAGCACGAACAGCTCCTCGACCCGCCGTTTCCGCTCGGCGCTGGTGCCGAGCCGGTGGATGATCAGCGGTTCTTCCACGATGTCCCCGACCCGCATGCGCGGGTTCAGCGACGAATAGGGATCCTGGAAGACGATCTGCATCTCGCGCCGCAGCTCGCGCATCCGGCTCTTCGACGCCTGCAGCACGGACTCGCCACGGAACAGGACCTCACCCGACGTCGGCTCGATCAGCCGCAGCACGCAGCGGCCGGTCGTCGTCTTGCCGCTGCCCGTTTCTCCCACCAGGCCGAACGTCTCGCCTGCCTCGACGCTGAAGCTGACGTCGTCGACCGCCCGGAGGACGGACGCCGGCTGCAGCAGCCGCCGCCGGCGGGGGAATTCCTTCACGAGATGACGGACTTCGACGAGCGGCATCAGGTCGTCCGATGGAGGTAGCACCGCGCCGTGTGATCCGCGCCGACCGGATAGGCGGGCGGAGGCGCGGTGTCGCAGTCGGCGAAGTGATCGGGACAGCGCGGGCCGAAGGCGCAGCCGCGCGGGAGCGCGTCGAGCGACGGCACGGTCCCGTCGATCGCGAGCAGCCGTTCGCCCGGCGTGCCGCCCGGGATCGAGGCCAGCAGGCCGCGCGTGTACGGGTGCGCCGGGGCCCGGAAGATCGTGCGGACCGGCCCCTCCTCGACGATCCGCCCCGCGTACATGATGGCAACGCGATCGGCGGTCTCCGCCACCACGCCGAGGTCGTGCGTGATGAGCAGCATCGACAGGTGGAAGCGGTCCTTCATGTCGCGCAGCAGTTCGAGGATCTGCGCCTGCACCGTGACGTCGAGCGCCGTCGTCGGCTCGTCGGCGATGACGAGCGCCGGGTGACAGGCGAGCGCCATCGCGATGAGCACGCGCTGGCGCATGCCGCCGGACAGCTGGTGCGGGTAGTCGTGCACCCGGTGCGCGGGATCCGGAATGCGCACCGCGGCGAGCAGCTCGCGCGCCCGGTCGAGCGCCTCGGCCCGCGAGGCCCGGCCGTGCACCGTCAGGGCCTCGGCGATCTGATCGCCGATCGTGAAGACGGGATTCAGGGCGGTGGACGGCTCCTGGAAGATGAGCGCGATGTCGGCGCCGCGCACGTGGCGCATCTGCGCCTCGTCGATCGCGAGCAGATCGCGGCCCTTGAAGAGGACGCGGCCGCCCAGGATCCGGCCCGGCGGCTGCACGAGCCGCATGATGGAGAAGGCCGTCACCGATTTCCCGCTGCCCGATTCGCCGACCAGCCCGAGCGTCTCCCCTTCGTGGAGCGTGAAGCTGACGTCGTCGACGGCGATCAGCGTGCGGCCGCCGGCGTCGAAGCCGGTCCGCAGTCCCTCGACCTGGAGCAGCGGCGCCGGCGAGTCGCCGGCCGATGCCGCGCCCGAGGGGGAGTCCGCCGCCGGCGTATCTCCTGGTGTCATCGTCTGCTCATGGCCCGGCGCCCGCGGCGCCTAGCCCTCGAACGTCTCCCGGTACTCGCCGAACTCGGCGCGGAGGGTGTCGGCGATTTCGCCGACCGTGGCGCGGGCCTCCACGGCGTCGACGATGGGCGGCACCAGGTTGCGGCCGTCCCGCGCGGCCGCGGTCACCTGATCCAGCGCCTGCCGCCAGGCCCCGGCGCTGCGGCCGGCGCGCACGGCCTGCACCCGGGCGATCTGCTGCCGCTCGACCTCGGGGTCGATCTGGAACACGTCGATCGCGGGGGGCTGGCCTTCGTCCCGGCCGCTCGTGAACCGGTTCATGCCGACGACGACGGCGTCGCCGCTGTCGATGGCGAGCTGGGCCTTGTAGGCGGCGTCCTGGATTTCGCGCTGGATGAGCCCGGCCTCGATGGCGGCCAGCGTCCCGCCGGCCTGCTCGATCCGGTCGAGTGTCTCCTTCGCGCGCCGCTCGATGTCGTTCGTCATCTGCTCGATGGCGTACGAGCCGGCGACCGGATCGACGGTGTTGGCCACGCCGCTCTCGCAGGCGATGATCTGCTGCGTCCGGAGCGCGATGCGCGCCGACTCCTCGGTGGGCAGCGCCAGGGCCTCGTCGCGGCCGTTGCAGTGCAGCGACTGCGTGCCGCCGAGGACGGCCGCCAGGGCCTGCAGGGCCACGCGGACGACGTTGTTGTCGGGCTGCTGGGCGGTGAGCGTGCTGCCCGCGGTCTGCGTGTGGAACCGCAGCTGCTGCGCGCGCGGGTCGGTGGCGCCGAAGCGGTCGCGCATCAGCCGCGCCCAGAGCCGGCGCGCGGCCCGGAACTTCGCGATTTCCTCGAGGAAGTCGTTGTGGGCGTTGAAGAAGAACGAGAGCCGCCGCCCCAGCCGGTTCACGTCGAGCCCGGCGGCGAGGGCCGAGTCCACGTAGGCGATCGCGTTGGCCAGCGTGAACGCCACTTCCTGCACCGCCGTGGAGCCCGCCTCGCGGATGTGATAGCCGCTGATCGAGATCGTGTTCCACTGCGGCAGCGTGCGCTCGCAGTAGGCGAAGATGTCGGTGACGATGCGCAGGGAGGCCCGCGGCGGGTAGATGTAGGTGCCGCGCGCGACGTACTCCTTGAGGATGTCGTTCTGCACCGTGCCCGACAGCTTCTCCGGCGCCACGCCCTGCCGCCGCGCCTCGGCGACGTAGAGCGCCAGCAGGATGATCGCCGTCGCGTTGATCGTCATCGACGTCGACACGCGATCGAGCGGGATGCCGTCGAACAGCGTGGCCACGTCCTCGATCGAGTCGATGGCCACGCCGACCTTGCCCACTTCACCCGCGGCCAGCGCGTGATCGGAGTCGTAGCCCATCTGTGTCGGCAGGTCGAACGCCACGCTGAGCCCGCTCACTCCCTGCGCGAGCAGGTACCGATAGCGTGCGTTCGACTCGGCGGCCGTCGCGAAGCCGGCATACTGGCGCATCGTCCAGAGCCGTCCCCGGTACATCGTCGGCTGGATGCCGCGCGTGTACGGAAATTCGCCGGGGAAGCCGAGATCACGCGCCGGATCCCAGGCGGAGAGCTCCGCCGGCGTGCGGGCGAAGTGAGCGGGGGAGGAGGCGGTCGGAGACTGTCGGGCCATGGATCCGTCCGGAAGCGGCGCGGTCACCGCGACCGCGCACTGTGCTCCACGAATTCTACCGCGATCCACCCGTCACACCGCGATCGCACGCGCCGTGGCTGTCTTGACAGTGCCCGGATCGGGGCTTAGAATGCCTCCAGTTCCGACATCTCTCAATCCTACACATGACGAAGCCAGGCGCCCGATCCCTGTCAGCCGCCCCGGTGTAAGGCAGGTCGCAATCGGGAGACGCCCCGGATCCCGGCCCGGCGGCGATTGAGGAGGGAGACAGGATGGACGACGTCGTGAACCGGTTCGCACGCGAACTGGCCGACGCTATTGCCGCTGCTGTCGCCGACAACCCGCAGGTGGAAGCGTGCCGCGAGCGCGCGCGGGAGGCGGGCTACGACATGAAGGTCTCGCTCGAGGCGGTCGTCGGTTTCGTGAGCCGGCCCGCTCCGGGTGCGCCCGCCCGGACGACGCCGGCGCGCGCGGCGACGCCGCGGCGTGCCACGGAAGTGACTGCGAACGATCGGCGGTTCCTTCGTTCGCTGCGCATTGCGGCCGACCAGACCCCGGAGGAGGTCGAATAGCGCCGCCGTCGCGCTCCAGAATCGGCAAAGGGCCGCCGCGACCATCGTGTCGCGGCGGCCCTTTGTCTTTGTACCCGTCTCGTGCGGCCCGGGCGCGCGCCCGGCGCCAGCGCCTCAGCGCCCCTTGGCCTGCTGCGCCACCCGCTCGGCGGCCTGCCGGGCGGCTTCCGGATCGCCCAGGTACTCGTGCCGGATCGGCCGCAGGTCGTCATCCAGCTCGTAGAGGAGCGGGATGCCGGTCGGGATGTTCAGCTCGACGATATCCTGCTCCGACACGTTGTCGAGGTACTTGACGAGTGCCCGCAGGCTGTTGCCGTGCGCCGCAATCAGCACGCGGCGGCCCGACCTGACGGCCGGGGCGATCAGATCGTGCCAGCACGGGAGGAAGCGCGCGACCGTGTCCTTCAGCGACTCGGTGAGCGGCAGCTCGTCGGGGCGCAGATCGGCGTACCGGCGATCGTGCGACGGATGGCGCGGATCGTCCGGCGTCAGCGCTGGCGGCGGCGTATCGTAGCTGCGCCGCCAGATCTTCACCTGCGCCTCACCGTGCCTGGCCGCCGTCTCCGCCTTGTTCAGCCCCTGGAGCGCGCCGTAGTGCCGCTCGTTCAGCCGCCAGGTCCGCGTCACCGGCACCCACATCAGGTCGAGCTCGTCGAGCGCCAGCCACAGCGTGCGGATCGCCCGCTTCAGCACCGACGTGTACGCCACATCGAACGTGAAGCCCTCGCGGCGGAGCAGGCGTCCGGCCTCGGCGGCTTCCTCCCGGCCCTTGTCCGAGAGGTCGACGTCGGTCCAGCCGGTGAACCGGTTCTCCTTGTTCCAGACGCTCTCCCCGTGGCGGAGCAGTACCAGACGGTGCATCAGCGGCTCCAGCGCGCGCTCAGCCGGCGAGCGCGCGAACGGTGCTGCGGCCGGCGTAGCGGGCCTCGCGGCCGAGGGCTTCCTCGATCCGCAGCAACTGGTTGTACTTGGCGATCCGGTCGGTCCGGCTGGCCGAGCCCGTCTTGATCTGGCCCGCTCCGGTGCCGACCGCGAGGTCGGCGATCGTCGTGTCCTCCGTCTCGCCCGAGCGATGCGAGATGACCGTCGCGTACTGCGCCTGGCGGGCCATCGCCATCGCATCGAGCGTCTCGGTGACCGTGCCGATCTGGTTCAGCTTGATGAGAATCGCGTTCGCGATCCCCTCCGAGATGCCGCGGCTCAGGATCTCCGGGTTGGTCACGAAGATGTCGTCGCCGACGATCTGCACGCGCTTGCCGAGCGCCTCGGTGAGCGTCTTCCAGCCGGCCCAGTCGTCCTCGGCGAGACCGTCCTCGAGCGAGATGATCGGATACTGGCGGATCCAGTCCTCGTACAGCTTCACCAGCTCGTCGGCGCCCTTCGAAGGTTCGCCCGACCGCTTGAAGACGTACCGCCCGTTGCCCTCCCAGAGCTCGCTGGCGGCGACGTCCATGGCGAGGCAGACCTGCTCGCCGGCCGTGTACCCCGCCTTGGTGATCGCCTCGAGCAGCAGTTCGATCGGCTCGCGGTTCGACCGCAGGCTCGGCGCGAAGCCGCCTTCGTCGCCGACGCCGGTCGACAGCCCCTTCTTCTTGAGGATCCCCCGCAGCGCGTGGAAGATCTCCGCCCCGGCGCGCAGGGCCTCGGCAAACGAGGGCACCCCGACCGGCATCACCAGGAATTCCTGGAAGTCGACGCTCGAATCGGCGTGCGCGCCGCCGTTCAGGAGGTTCATCATCGGCACCGGCAGCAGGCGGGCCTCGCCCGTGCCGGCCAGCGTCGCGAAATACGTGTACAGCGGCACGCCGGCGGCGCCCGCCGCCGCCCGCGCGAACGCCATCGAGACGCCGAGCAGCGCGTTGGCGCCGAGCCGACTCTTGGTCGGCGTGCCGTCGAGCGCGATGAGGGCGGCATCGAGCGTCCGCTGATCGAAGGCCTTGCCACGGACCGCCGTCGCGATCTCGCCGTTCGTGTTGGCGACCGCCCGCCGGACCCCCTTGCCGTTGTAGCGCGCCGGGTCCCCGTCGCGCAGCTCGAGTGCCTCGCGTTCGCCCGTGGACGCGCCGGACGGAACGGCGGCCCGGCCGCGCGCGCCGCTCTCGAGCACCACGTCGACTTCCACCGTCGGATTGCCGCGGGAATCCAGGATCTCCCGCCCTGTCACGCTTGTGATCTTCACGAGTCCTCCCTGCTGCAGTATCGGTCGAGCCCGTCGTCGGGCGGACGGCGGCACGTCACGTCGCGAGTCCGGATCGGTCGGTGTCCGCCTCGGCCCGCAACGCGTCCTCCGCAATCGGCCCGATGAGCGGTTCATCGTCGGCGGTCACGACCACGACGCCTTCCTCGGTGACCGTGTGGCGCTGCCGGTCCTCGTCGGCGTCGTAGCCGATAAGGGCGCCCCGCGGCACGACGACGTCGCGGTCGATGATCGCCCGTCGGATGCGCCCGTGCCGGCCCACCCGGACGCCCGGCATCAGGATGCACTGGTCGATCTGGCAGAAGCTGTGCACGCGGACGTTCGGGCAGAGCACGCTGCCCGTGATGCGGCTGCCCGAGACGATGCAACCCGGGGAGATGATCGAATCGATCGCCTGGCCGCAGCGCCGGCCTTCGTCGGCGAAGACGAACTTGGCGGGCGGCGCCTGCGGCTGGTAGGTGCGCAGCGGCCAGTCCGGATCGTACAGGTTGAATTCCGGATTGATGTGGCAGAGATCCATGCTGGCTTCGAAGTAGGCGTCGATCGTGCCGATGTCCCGCCAGTACTTCGCGGCCTTCTTGTTCTCGTCCTGGAAGCGGTACGAGTGGACCGGCACGCGGGCGAGCAGGGCCGGAATGATGTCCCGCCCGAAATCGTGCTGCGTCGGCTGGCGAGCATCCTCTTCCAGCGCCTGGATCAGCACGTCGGTGTTGAAGATGTAGACGCCCATCGAGGCGAGCGCGAACCCGGGCGCGTCAGGGATCGGCGCCGGATCCCGCGGCTTCTCCTGGAAGCCGACGACGCGCTCGTTCTCGTCGACCGCCACCACCCCGAAGCGCGTCGCCTGCTGGACCGGCACCTCGATCGACGCCAGCGTGACCGCCGCGTCCCGCTCCTTGTGGAAGCGGAGCATCCGGGCGTAGTCCATCTTGTAGACGTGGTCGCCGGCCAGGACGATGACATGGCTCGGGCGCTCGGGTGCCACCGAATACAGGTTCTGGTACACGGCGTCAGCCGTGCCCAGATACCAGTGTTCGCCGATCCGCTTCTGGGGAGACAGGATTTCGATGAACTCGCCGAGCTCCTCGGAGACGACGTTCCATCCCATGCGGACGTGGCGGGTCAGGGAGAGCGCCTTGTACTGGGTGACGATGAAAATCCGGCGAATGCCCGAATTGATGCAGTTGCTGAGGGAGAAATCGATGATCCGGTAGGGCCCGCCGAAGTAGACCGCGGGTTTCGCCCGATCTTTGGTCAGGGGATACAGGCGTTCGCCCGTCCCGCCTGCCAGCACGACTGCCAGGGTATCGAGCATCATGGGGCCCTGTGATCAACCGGCCCGGTGGTCGTCGGGCCCGCGAAATTCGCCGCCAGGTAGTGGGCGGGAGCCGCGACGGGGTCACCGGCCAGGGTGACAGGCGGCGTACAAAACAGCGATCCGCCGAAAGAATTTCGATGATAGCATACGCCCCCGGCAGGCTGCGGATGGGCTGGGGGCCGGTGGCTGGAAGACGCAGCAACGGTTTGACTTGCCGATCGGGGCCTTCTATAGTTGTAGGATTCAGTTTCACGCAATCTTCTTGGGGGAATGTGTTCTATGCAGAGTTGGCGTCGGTCGATGGTGGTACTGTCCGCCACGGCTTTCCTGGTCGGCGCGATGTTGAGCAGCACGGTGCTGGCCCAGCAGAGCAAGGAAGACAAGAAGCGCAGCAAGCAGGAGAAGAAGGAAGTCCAGACGCTGGTCAAGCTCGTCGATGGCGTCATGGGCGGCCAGCCGGCCCCGTCGGACTTCGGCATCAGCTGGCACAACAACTTCATGAAGGCGACCGAGGGGAAGACCTACGTCCCCTTCACGTTGTCGATTGACGCCTCCAAGCTGACGTCCAACCCGGCGATGACGATGTACCTGCGTGTCGTCTCGAAGGCGGCCGAGACCGCGACCGACGAGAAGGACAAGAAGAAGAAGGACGAGTACCCCTTCGAGGACGTCCACTTCTTCACGGTCCAGGCGCCGTCGGAGGGCGGAGCGTTCGAGATGAGCCGTGCGTTCGCCGTTCCCGCGGGCGACTACGACGTGTACATCGCGATGCAGCAGGAGGAGAAGAAGGGCGACAAGTCGCCGCTTCTGACCTCCGTGTTCCACCAGGCCGTGTCGGTCCCCGACATGTGGAACAGCGGGCTGACGACCAGCAGCGTGATCCTGACCAAGCGGGTCGAACGGCTGTCGGCGCCGCCGTCGCCCGACGAGCAGGCCGATCACCCGTACCTCATCGGCAACGCCCAGATCGTTCCAGAGGTCACGACGACGCTGAAGAAGAGCGGGCAGCTCTCGCTCGTCTTCATGGTCTACAACACCGGCATCGACGCCAACACGAAGAAGCCGGACGTGACGGTGGAGTACGAGTTCTACCAGAAGACCGCCGACGGCGAGAAGTTCTTCAACAAGACCAGCCCGCAGGTGTTCAATGCCCAGACGCTGCCGCCGCAGTTCGATCCGGCGGCCGGGCACCAGATCGTCGCGGGCCAGACCATCCCGCTGGCCACCTTCCCGACGGGCGGCTACCGTCTCGCGATCAAGGTGACCGACAAGACGTCCGGCAAGACCATCGCGCGCGATGTGAACTTCACCGTCGTTTCGTAAGGATTCGCGGCCGGGTCCGCTGGTTCGTCCGGACCGGCGGATCCGGCGGCTGAAAGCGAAGCGCAGTATGACTGGCCTGCACAAGCTGAGACTGGTCGCGGCGGTGGCGATCGGCAGTTTCGTGGCGGTGAGCGCGTCGGCAGCGACCGGGGCGCGCCCGACAGCCGGCCGGTCGGCCGAAGGGGCCGCCGCCGACGGCCAGACGGTCACATACGGCGCCATCGAAGGCGTGGTCGTCGACGACCACGGACAGCCGCTCGGCGGTGCGGTCGTGTCGGCCATCGGGCCGACCGCGGCGCTGGCCGTCACCGACGGCACCGGACACTTCGTCCTCGACGAGCTGCCGTCCGGCAGCTACCAGTTGCGGGCCCGGAAGCTCGGGCGCAGCCCCTCCGACAATCTCACGGTCGATTCTCGAGGCACACGCCCGTGTCCGTGCGCGGCTGGCGCTCACCGGCCCGACGCCGGCCCCCGGCGCCCCCACCAGCGAAGTGCAGTACCCCATTCTGGCGGCCGGCTTCGCGCCGCTGCCGGAAGAGGCCGACCCGGACGGGCAGGCCGGCTCGGCCGGCGAGACCGCCTGGCGGTTGCGTCATCTCCGTCGGAGCGTTCTGAAGGATGCCGAGGGCCAGGTGACCGCGGTGGCCGATGCCAGCGGGCCGGACAGCCCGAAGGGCATCGAAGCCTTCCTCGATCAGTCGCCCCTCGCCGGGCGCACGGCGGGCATGCTCGACGACCTGTCGGGGCAGATCAACCTGCTCACCGTGGGATCGTTCGACAACCCGCAACAGATCTTCTCCGCCGACGGCTTCTCCCACGGCGTGGCGTATCTGTCCATCCATTCCTCGCCGGCCGGGCGCAGCGCCTGGAGCGTGCGGGGGGCGATGACGGAAGGGGATTTCGCCTCCTGGGTTCTGTCGGGGGCCTACGTGGCCCAGGCCGGCGATCACCATCGCTACGAAGTCGGCATGTTCTACGGCGCCCAGCGCCCCGATCGCAGCAGCGCCCTTGCGACGAGCCAGCTGCTCGAAGGCGGTCGGAATATCGGCAGCGTCCACGGTGACGATCTGTGGACCGTGTCACCGCATGTCGCCCTCGCGTACGGCGCCGACTACGTCCGGTACGACTATGCCGGCGGCCGCGGCCTGCTCGACCCGCGAGCCACGCTCACGCTGACGCCCGGCGCCGGCGGCTTCCGGATCCGCGCGACGGCGTCACGGCATTCGCTGGCGCCCGGATCGGAAGAGTTGATGATGCCGACGCCCGACGGCGTCTGGCTCCCGCCGCAACATGCGTTCGCCGTGCTCGCGCCCGACGGGCAGCTGAAGCCCGAACGGACCCGGCAGTACCAGGTCGGCATCGAGCACGACATGGGCGAGGCGTCGACCATCGGCGTCGAGGCCTTCTACCAGCAGGTCGACGACCAGTTCGTCACGCTGTTCGGGCTGGGACAGACCGCCGCCACCGAGGCCACCCGCTACTTCGTGGCCGATAGCGGCAACGTGACGGCACGCGGCTGGCGCGTCCACGTGGCCCACGCCATCACCCACCGTGTCCGCGGCACCGTCGACTACACGATCAGCACGGCCGAATGGGTGCCCGGCGCCGACGCGTCGATTCTGTCCAGCGTGTCGCCGGCGGCCGCGCGGCAGGGGACCGAGCACCTGCAGGATCTGTCGACGTCGCTCGAGACCGACATCCCGGAAACGGCCACGCGGGTCCTGATGCTCTATCGCATCAATACCGGCTTCGCCGATCGCCGGAGCAGCGGGCAGCCGGGCCTGGGCTATCGGTTCGACGTCCGCGTCACCCAGGGACTGCCGTTCCTCGATTTCAGCGGCACGCAGTGGCAGGCGCTCGTGGCCGTCCGGAACTTCTTCCGGGACTCGACCGTGGGCGGTTCCACCTATGACGAACTGCTCGTCATCCGGCCTCCGAAGCGGATCGTGGGCGGCATCATGCTCCGTTTCTGAGGGCCCCGATGACGTGCGGCGGTTGGGAAGACCAGGGAAGCCGAACGACCGGCTTCCCTTTTTTTGCAGCCTTTTTCAGCGTCCGAAATTATGGACCAATCGTCCCGTTTATTGGATTATCTGGAAATGTCATTTCGGATCAAACATGTAAACATCGCTAATACAAAGACTTAGCTTGTGTCTTTCAGGCTCTTCAGTGGTATGTTCTTTGCAAAATTGATCGACTCGATTTGGCGGACCAGATGAGTCATATGGCCAGCAGCTCTCCCGCACGCGCCATGCCGGTGGCAGGTGTGCCACGGCGGCACCCGTGGGAGCAGACTGCGCTGACCCTGGCTCTGGTCGCCGTGCTGCTGGCCCTCGGCGCGGCCAACGTGCTCGTGCGCGCCCGCGTGCACGACGTCGAGGACGGCGTTCTGTGGGTGGCCGGGCAGCAGGGGGTGACGGCGTCGGCGGTGGCGCCCGACTCGCCGGCCTCGGATGCCGGGGTGCGGGCAGGTGACGTGCTGCTGGCCATCGACGGCCGGCCGGTGTCCCAGCCGGGCGACGTGCTGAACGTGCTGCGGCAGAGCACGGACGCGACGCCGCTGCACTACACGCTGCTCCGGCTCGGCCAGGCCCGGCTGGTGCAGATCGGCCTGCAGCCGGTGCCTCGCGGCAACGTTCCGGTCTACTTCGCGCTCGCCTTCGTCGGGATGCTTCACGCTGCTGGTTGGAGCCTCGGTGCGTCTCCGCCGGCCCTTCGATCAGGCCACGCTCCACTTCTTCTGGCTCTGCGTCGCCTTCTTCGGCGTCTTCACCTTTTCCTTCAGCGGCTCGCTCAATCAGCTCGACTGGATCTTCTACTGGGCTGACGACGTGGCGATGTTGCTGCTGCCGCCGCTCTTCCTGCACTTCACGCTGGTCTTCCCGGAGCGCCGCGCCCGGTCGTGGACGCGTCTGAAGGCGATGACGGCGCTGGTGCCGCTGTTCTACGCGCCGGCGTTCGCGCTCGGCGTGGCCCGCATGCTCGCGGTGGCGCGGGCGACCGACAACGAGCGGCTGTTCACGGGCACGATGTCGAACATCGATCGCGGGGAGCTGGTGTACCTCGCGGTCTGCTTCCTCGCCGGGCTCGCCGTCCTGGTGCAGGCCCGGCGGCAGCCGCTGTCGGGGACGGCCCGTCGGCAGCTCCGCTGGATCCTCTGGGGCACGGCGCTCGGGGCCGGTCCCTTCGCGGTGATGTACGCGCTGCCCTGGGCCTTCGGCTTCAATCCGCCCGTCATCATCCAGCTCACGGCGATTCCGCTCGGGCTGCTGCCGCTGACCTTCGCGTCGGCCATCGTGCGGTACCGCCTGATGGACGTCGAGGTCATCATCAAGCGCGGCCTCGTCTACACGGCGGTGGTCTCCGCGATCGTCGCCATCTATGCGGTCCTCCTGCGGGTCGCGACGCAGTACCTGGCCACCGATGCGGCCCAGCACAACTCGGTCATCGCGCTGCTCGCGACCCTGGTCGTGGTGCTGCTGGCGCGCCCCGTCAAGAGCGCGATGCAGGACACCCTCGACCGGATGTTCTATCGCGATCGCTACGACTACCGCCGCGCCCTCGTCGGCTTCGCGCGCGACCTCAACAGCGACCTCGACCTGGATCGCCTGAGCGCCCGGCTGGTCACCCGCGTCATGGAGACGCTCGAGGTGGACCGGATGGCGCTGATGCTGGGCGACGAGCACTCGGACGAGTTCCTGCCGATCGGCGTGTCGGGCTTCCCGGGCGGCACGCCGGCGCTCGCGCGGCAGTCGGGCATCGGCGGCCGGCTGGAGCGCGGTGCGACCGTCGCGCTCGACGACCCGCTGGCGGCGGCCCGCTTCAGCGCCGAGGAGATCGAGTTCTGGCGCGACACGGGCATCTACTACTTCGTCCCCTGCGTCTTCAAGGAAAACGCGATCGCCGTGCTCGCCCTCGGCCGGAAGGGGAGCGGCGAGCCGCTCAACAGCGAGGACATGGCGCTGTTGACGGCGGTGGCCGGCCAGGTGGCCACCGCGCTCGAGAACGGCCGCCTGTACCGCCAGCTGCAGATGAAGGCCGACGAGCTCGACCGGATGCGGGAGTTCAACGAGAACATCCTCGAGTCGCTCGACGACGGGCTGGTCGTGCTGGACGTCGGGGAGCGGATCGTCCGGTGGAATCGCGCGCTCGAGCAGCTGTGCGGGCTGTCGCGGGCGCAGGCGGTCAACCGCCGGCTCGATGAGGTGTTCGAGCCGACCTTCGTCGAAGCGCTGCGCGGAGCGTGGCGGGAGAACCCGGGCGGCGCCGCGCTCTATCGCGTCCCGCTGGCCCGTCCCGGCGGCGGCGAGCGGCTGCTGCTGAACGTGACGATTGTCCCGCTGCAGGCGCCGGGCGCCGGTGGCGTGGTGACGGCGGGCACCATCGCGCTCTTCGAGGACATCTCGGGACGCGTGCGGCTCGAGGAGCAGCTGCAGATCTCCGAGAAGATGGCCTCGATCGGTCTGCTGGCCGCCGGCGTCGCCCACGAGGTGAACACGCCGCTGACGGGCATCTCCAGCTTCACGCAGATGCTGCTGAAGGGGGCCGACCCGTCGGACCCGAAGACGCGCGTCCTGGAGAAGATCGAGCGGCAGACGTTCCGCGCCGCGAAGATCGTCAACGGGCTGCTGAACCTGTCGCGCCCGGCCGGCGCCGGCGGCAGCGAGTTCGGTCCGGTCGACGTGCACGAGGTCATCGCCGACGTGCTGTCGCTGCTGGAGCACCAGCTCGAGGTCGGCAGCATCAAGGTGCGGCGCGAGCTGCTGGCGGCGCCGTCGGTGGTCCGCGCCATCGAGCATCAGCTCCAGCAGGTGTTCCTGAACCTGTTCATGAACGCCCGCGATGCCATGCCGAAGGGCGGCTGGCTGTCGGTGAGCACGCGCGTCGACGGCAGGCGGCTGGTCATCGAGGTCGGTGATACCGGCTCGGGGATTCCGGCGGAGCACCTGGCGCGCATCTACGACCCGTTCTTCTCCACCAAGGTCATCGGGCAGGGAACGGGACTCGGGCTGTCGATTACCTATGGCATCGTCCGCGAGCACGAGGGCGCGATTCAGTGTGACAGTGTCGTGGGACAGGGAACGCGCTTCGCCCTGACGCTGCCGCTCGCGGCGGCGGCGTCGGCGCAGTGGTCCAGCCGGGCCGCGAATTGACGGCTGTCGGCAATCGTATCAAGGGCAAGAGGTTCGGAACTTGAAAGACACCAGGCGGAATGGTTCGATTCCTCGTCATCGACGACGAGGAAATCATGCGGGAGATCCTCGAAGCGCTCCTGACGCGCGAGGGGTACGACGTCCGGCTCGCGGCCAACGGCGCGGAGGGCGTGGAGCTGGCCAAGATGCTGCCGTTCGACGTCGCCATCGTCGACGTCATGATGCCCGGCATGGACGGGATGGCCACGCTCGAAGAGCTGCGGAAGGTCAACGAAGAGCTGGCCGTCATCATGATCACGGCCTTCGCGTCGGTCGAGAGCGCGATCGCCGCCATGAAGAGCGGCGCATTCGATTACATCACCAAGCCGTTCAAGAACGACGAAGTGCTGGTGGTCGTGCGCAACGCCCTCGAGCGGGGCAGGCTCGTGGCCGAGAACCGCTCGCTGCGGCAGAACATCCAGGAGCGCTACCACAAGTTCGCGAACATCATCGGGCGCAGTCAGAAGATGCGCCAGGTGTTCGACCTGATCATCCAGGCGGCCCCCAGCCGCTCGACGATTCTGATCCAGGGCGAGAGCGGCACCGGCAAGGAGCTGGTGGCGCGCGCCATCCATGCGAACTCGTCGCGCGCCGATCGCGCGTTCGTCACGGTCAATTCGGGCAACCTGCCGCCCGACCTGCTGGAATCGACCCTGTTCGGTCACGTCAAGGGCGCGTTCACCGGGGCCGTCTATCCGAAGAAGGGCCTCTGCGACCTGGCCGACAAGGGGAGTATCTTCTTCGACGAGATCGGCAACGTGCCGCTCGAGACCCAGGCCAAGCTGCTGCGCGTGATCCAGGAGCGCGACTTCATGCGGCTGGGCGGCATGGAGACCATCAGGGTCGACGTCCGCATCATCGCCGCGACGAACGTCGACCTCCGCCAGATGGTCGAGGAGGGCCGCTTCCGGGAGGACCTGTTCTACCGGCTGTGTGTCATCTCGATTCACCTGCCGTCGCTGCGCGAGCGCAAGGAGGACATCCCGCTGCTGGCCCAGCACTTCCTGCAGAAGTACGGCGAGGAGAATCACAAGACGGGGCTCGAGCTGGCGCCCGAGGCGCTGGATCTGATGATGGATTATGACTGGCCGGGTAATGTCCGTGAGCTCGAGAACGTCATCGAGCGCGCGGTCGTCCTGACGTCGGGCAACCGGATCGGGCCGGATCTCGTGCCCGAGCACGTGCGTCGGACGCCGGCCTTCCAGGCGCCGCAGTTCGTGGTGCCGCCCGAGGGGATTTCCTTCAAGGAAGTCATCACCGACATCGAGAAGCGGCTGATCGAGTCGACGCTGGAGGCGGCGGGCGGCGTGCAGAAGCGGGCGGCGGAGCTGCTGCACATCAAGCCCACCACCCTCAACGAGATGATCAAGCGCTACGACATCCACCCGAAGCGCCGGAAGCAGGCCGAACAGGCCGACGGCGCCGGCGAAGCCCCCGCGGCTGCCGCCGCACCGCTGACCCGGCGCCCGGTGGAGGACTCGCCGGACATGACACCGGCGCTCGACGAGAAATAATCGTCGGGCGCTGGCTCACCGCCGGCTGCGGATCTTCGCGAACATCCGATCGTACTTGCCCAGGATGACGTCCCACCGGTAGTTCCGCCGCACGTACTGGCGGCCGTTCCGCCCCAGGGCCGCCCGCAGCGGCTCGTCGGCCATCAGCAGGTTCAGGCACGCGATGAACTCGTCGCGGTCGGCGTAGAACAGCCCGGCATTGCTGCGCAGGCAGTGATCCACCAGCACCTCGCTGCGCGCGTTGGCCAGCACCGGCGTCCCCACCGCGAACGCCTCGAGCGCCAGCAGTGAAAGGCTCTCGTAGGGGGACGGCACGATGACCACCGTGGCGGCCTCGAGCGCCTGGAGCCGTTCGCGTTCCGACAGCAGCCCGGCGAACCGGATGAACGGCTCCTCGGGCAGCTTCATCAGCTTGACGCCCATCAGCGCGAGCGTGGCGTCGCCCCCCTGCGAGACGTAGGAGCTGAAGGTACTCGATCAGCTCCTCGCAGCCCTTGCCGGGATCGATGCGTCCGCCGTACAGGGCCAGCGGGCCGTGCAGCCGGTGACGGCGGCGGAAGACCGCGCCGCGGGCCGACAGATGCGACGGAAACCGTCCCGACTCGGTCTCGGGGGCCGCCTCCTCGTCGCCCTCCTCCGGCGCCGGCCGCGCCGTCACGCCAGGCTTGTACGGCTGCGACTGGTGCGGCAGGTCGACGCCGCAGCCGACGGTCTCCTCGGCCATCGCCCGGATGGAGAAGTTCGTCGTGAGGAACCGGCGCTCGACCTCCGTGTTGTAGGCGATGGCCGCCGGCAGCTTGAACAGGTCCTGATAGATCTCCAGGCGGATGGCCGGCTCGTCGTGCGCGGTCGGCACGAGCAGGCTGCGGGCGGGATCGATCTCGAGTCCCAGCACCGTGGGGGCGTACAGGTACGTGAAGAAGATCAGGATGTCGTACGATCCGTGGTTGCGCTTCAGGTACTCGATCAGCGCCGGACACCAGGGCCCCTGCTGTTTCAGCCAGTCGAGCTCTTCGGCGCGGCTGTGCGGACTGTTGAAGATCCAGTTGGAGTACCGGTTGAACGACTGAAGATCGCGGGTCTGCGCGTTCGCGAAGCGCCGGACCGTGACCCCTTTGACGCGGTCGGCGCCTTCCGGGTACTCGTTCTGCCAGGTGATGTAGTCACGGGCACAGGTGGTCAGGACCTCGACGTCGTGCCGTTGCGCGAGCCGCTCGGCGATGAGCCGGCAGTGATATTCGGATCCGCCGAGAATCTCCGTGCCGTACCGCTGGATGACGAAGGCAATCTTCACAGATGTCTCTCGATCTCCGGGCCGTGGGCCCTCAGGCGCTCACCGCGCGACCGATCCCACGGCGTCGAGCAGGCGGTGCTCGATGCGGTCGCTGCTGAAGTCGGCCAGCCGCCGCCGCTGGCCGGCGAGCACCGCCCGCCGCAGGTCGTCGTCGAAGGTCAGCGCGCCGAGCAGCTCGGCCGCGTATTCCAGGTCCTTGGGGGCGAACTGCAGTCCGGCGCCGCCCAGTGTGTCGGGGACGGCCGCCGCGGCGTAAGCCAGCACGGGAACGTCGGCCGCCATCGCCTCCAGCAGCGGTACGCAGAAGCCCTCGTGCTCGCTCAGCGAAATGTAAACCGCGGCCGACCGGTAATAGGCCGCCAGTTCCTCGTCCGGCACCGCGCCGACGAACAGAAACCGGTCGGGCAGCATCCGGTACTCGGCCATCAGCGCCCGTACCATCGCATAGTACCGCGGCAGCCCGTCGTAGCGCCCTACGAAAATGAAGCGATAGTAGGCGTCCACGTAGCGCTTGTAGTGCTCCGCCAGCCGGATATGGTCCTCGATCCGCTTGTTCGGAACGATCCGCCCGACGAACAGGAAGTTGATCAGCCCGTCGTCCAGGATCGACTCCAGGGCCGGCCGGCGCGGCGCATGCGTGATCCGCTCGAGGTTGACGGCGATCGGCAGCACGCCGGTCGGCTCGAAGCCCAGCTGCTCGAGCTCCTGCCGGTTGTACTCCGAGTCACCGAGCGCCAGATCCACGTGGCCGACCAGCGTGGCGAGCTCCTGGCGGCCGAGTGCCGCGAGGCGAAAGATCCCCGGGTCGTACGGGGCGAAGAAGTGAGCCGGGGTCACGTTGTGGTACCTGCAGGATCCGGCCGCCTGACAGCCCCGCGAACGCCGCCGTCATCGGCGAGGCGAGAGCGAAGTGCAGGATTGTCACGTCGCCCCGGCGCGCCCCCGGGTCGTTGAACGGTCTGACCTCGTCGCGCAGGTCGTCGTCGATCGTCAGGGCGTACAGGTCGGCCGTGTGGCCCCGGTGGCGCAGCATGTCGCGCATGCGCCGCGCGCTGTCGCCGATGGCGTCGCCCCGGTGCGCGGCGGGCACCCACTGGTTGACGATCATCTTGAATCGGGGCTCTGCCCCGAACCCCGGCTCCCTTCACTCACTCGCGTCACAGCTCGCTCCGTTCCGGTCGCGCCCCTCGACCCGGCTCAGGGCGCCTCGAGTCCCGTCGAGAGGCGGCCGCGCTGCGCGCGGCGTTACGCTGCGCGCCTTCCGGCGCCTCGGGCAGCGCCTTGTACAGCGCCGGCCGGTCGAGGCGCATCTCCTCCAGCCGATCCAGCGTCTCGAACTGCCGCCAGAAATCCCAGGCGATCTCGACGGCCGGCCGCTTCGGCATCGTCAGGGCGCGATCGACGAGCCCGAGCAGCGTGCCGGCGAAGTCGCGGCGCCGCAGGCGGTCGAGCGCGGCCAGTTGCCCGTCGACGATCCGGTCGACGAGGGCCTCGTCGGACAGGATCGCATCGATGAGCGTCGCCACGCGCAGCGGATCCTTCGTGTCGAACAGGACCCCCGCGCCGTCCATCGTCGACGGCACGGCCGTGGCCGCGTAGGCGACGACCGGTATCTCCTTGTAGAACGCCTCGATGAGCGGCACGCAGAAGCCCTCGTGCTCGCTCGCGCACAGGAACAGGTCCGCGACGTCGTAATAGGCCGTCAGCTCCTCGTTCGTCACCTGCCCGACGATGTGCACGTCGGAGACGCCGAGGTCGGCGACGAGGCCATGCAGCGAGGCGAGGTACTTGTCGAACCCGCCGTACGAGCCGACGATGAGCAGGCGCGACCGCGGGTTGCACTCCGCCCGGTAGGCGTGGAAGATCCGGATCAGATCCTCGATCCGCTTGTGCGGGATGATGCGCCCCACGAACAGGATGTTCCGCCAGCCGTCGTCGAACTGGCCCGCCATCAGGCGGTTCGGCGGCACGTCCAGGTGCGAGAAGTCCGGCACGACCGGCAGCACCGCCGTGTCGGGGAACCCGAACGCCTCCAGCTCCTGCCGGTTGAACTCGGAGTCGCCGGCCGCCAGCTCGCAGCGGCGGGCGTACGCTTGCAGCTCGCGCCGCCCGCGGAAGCAGAGCTTCGCCAGCTCCCGGTGCACGCCGGCGAAGTACTCGGGCGGCGTGATGTTGTGGTAGACGAGCATCATCCGATCGGGCAGCGCGTAGGCGACGCGCGACGCCTTCGAGCCGATCGAGAAGTGATGGATGAGCAGGTTCTCGGGCCGGCTGAAGGTGAGCAGGTCGCGGAAGTCGCGCGTCAGCGGCTCGAGACGCGGATCGGCGGTTTCGACGAAGATCTCCGACGCGAACCCGGCCTGACGCAGCACGCGCTGGATCCCCAGGACTTCGTTCCCGATGGCGTCGCCGTAGCCGAGCGTGGCGAGCACCTGGTGGACGCCGGGACGGGCGGCGGGACTCATGCGCGGGCCTCCGCCGGCGCGCGGTGCGCGGCCCGGTGCGCGGCATTGAGCTCGGCCTCGGCAACCGCCGCGCGCGCCAGCACGTCACGCGCGGGCAGCCGGTCAGCGGCGCGGCGGGCGAACCAGCCGGGCAGCGGCTCCAGCGGGGCGCCTGTCCGGCCGGCCCGGTTGGCGTCGGCGAGCCCGTCCAGCACGTCCAGATACTTCCGTTCGATGACCGGCCAGTCGTAGTGCTGCCGGAAGAAGGCGCGGCCGTTGGCGCCGAGCGCCGCGCGCAGTCGGTCGTCGATTTCGAGCGCGCGCAGCGTCGCCGCGAATTCCGCGTAGTCCTCGTAGTAGAGACCCGCGTTGCTGCGCAGGCACTGGCCGCGCAGCACCGCGCAATGGCTGTTGGCCAGTACCGGGCGCCCGAGCGCCCAGGCCTCCAGCGACACCATCGACAGGCTCTCGTAGTAGGACGGCATGATCAGCAGATCGGCGGCCGCCAGGGCGTCGAACTTGTCCGCATCGTCGAGGAATCCGAGGTGACGGATCTGCGGATGGTCAGGGATCGACAGGATCGACTTCCCGATCAGCACCAGCGTGAGGCGGCTCGACTCGCTGCGCAGGTACGTCTCGAAGAAGCGGAAGAGCTCGCCGCAGCCCTTGTTCTCGTCGACCCGGCCGACATAGAGCGCGAAGCGCCCGTGGATCTCGAACTTCTGACGGAAGCGTGCGGGATCCGCCGTATCCGGGATCTCCGAGCCGACGCCGACCACGACGCCTGGCACCTCTTCGTTGTGCGCGACGGCCTGGATCAGAGCCCGCTCTTCCGGAGAGTTGTACATCAGCGCCCGCACGCCCCGGAACACCGGCGCGAACAGGCTGACGCCGATCGCGGGATCGCGTTCGGCGGTCGGCACGAGGATCGCCCGCGGGGCGACGGCCCGGCTCCCGTGATACGCGTGGTAGTACCGGAAGCTGAAGAAGATGAAGAAGTCGAACGCCTGCCCGTGCGCCTCGATGTACCGCACGAGGGCCCGGCTCGTCGGCCCTTCGGCGTTCAGCCAGGCCAGCTCGTCGGCGATCGAGTGGTGCCGATCGAAGACCCGCGCCGACCAGCGACCGAACGTCTGCGGGTTGCGCTCGTGGCGCACGGGAAAGCGCCGCACCGTCAGGCCGTTGATCCGCTCGACGCCCTCCGGCAGCTCGTTCCGCCAGGTCACGTAGTCGCGGGCGCACGTCGTCAGCACCTCGACGTCCGCGTGTGGCGCCAGGTGCTCCGCGATGTACCGCGCATGGAGCTCGGCGCCGCCGTTGATGTCGGCGCCGTACCGCTGGGCGACTATCGCGAGCTTCACGGTTCGTGTTCGCCGCCGTCGGGGCCGGTGGGTGCGCCGGGCGTACCCGGTCCCTCCCAGTCGGCCTGCGGCGTTTCGCCTCCGCCCGAGATCGTCTCGGCCGCATCCGCGCCCCGGTGCTCTCCGGCCTGGCTGTCGTCGGGCCGGTCGTCGTCGTCCCGTTCGCCGTCGGCGCCCGCCTGCGCGTCGGCACCCGGCGGCAGCGGCTGGCCGGCTCCCGTGCCGCGGCGCCCGCGCCGGCGCCGGCGGCGCCGGCTGCGCGTGCCGGGTCCCTCGGCGGGAGTGGCGCCCGTCTCCGGCTGCTGACCGGCGGCCTCGGCCGGCGCCACGTCGGTCCGGGGGGCCTGGCGCTCGGGCGCCTGGGCCGGCCGCGTCTGGGCCGGCCGCGCCTGGGCCGGCGCGCCGGCGCCTGCGCGGCCGGTGTCCGGGTACTGCACGACGCCCTCGAGGGCGCGCGCGCGCCGCTCGTTGAAGTCGAGCCGGCCCGAGATCGACTCGACCCGCATCTTGAGGTTCTTCGCCTCGATGCTCAGCCGCGTCATCTCGAGCACCAGGTTGTGCATTACCTCGTAGTAGAGCCCGTCGATCTCGCTGTGCGCCGCGTTGGCGGCGTTCAGCTGGGCCTGGATGTGCAGCGCCTGGACGATCGGGTTCGGGTTGAAGAACAGCTTCAGGATCGGCCGCAGCAGTCGCCGAATCCAGCGGAGCGGCGCGCGGTGGCTCTCGTAGAGCGTCGTGTCCTCGAACTTGAACGCGGGTGGCGGCGGCACTGTGGCACGGCCGCTCTTGAACTGCGCCACGAGATCGGAGCGCACCCCCCGCGGATCCAGGAACTTCTCCAGCTTGACGCTCGCCATCTCCTGGATTTCCTGCTCGGTGTAGTCGACACCGCGCTTCTCCCGGATGCGCGCCTGGATCTGACGCATGATCTGCTCGACGTCGACGGCGTCGCTGCGGATGTTGAACTCAGCCATGGTGCCTGCACTGGCCGGGGGCTCCTAGAAGCCGAACGGCCGGTAGATGATGAGAATGACCGCTACGACCCAGAGCGCCACACAGACGAGCAGCGGGCGGTCGTTCAGCAGCATGTCCGACGGACTGCCGCCGCCCTCCCGCCGATGGACCAGGTAGAGGTAGCGGAAGATGCCATACAACGGAAACGGGATGGTCAACCCCAGCCAGCCCGTGCCGAACTTCGCCTGAGTCTCGGGACTGATCGTGTAGAAGATGTACGCGATCAGTGTCGACGCCGTTACGACCCCGATCATCTGATCGAGCAGGTACGGCGAGTACTCCTCGAGGATCCGGCGGTGTCCCCCCGCGTCGTCGGCCAGCAGCACCAGTTCGTGGCGGCGCTTGGCCAGCGCGAGGAACAGCGCCAGCAGAATCGTGCAGACCAGCAGCCACTGGCTGATCGGCACCGGAATCACGACTGCGCCCGCGATCGCCCGCAGGACGAACCCGATCGCAATCGCCAGGACGTCGATGATGACCACGTGCTTCAGCGGGCCCGAATAGAGCCCCTGCAGCGCCACGTAGGCCACCGCGGTCACGCCGAATGCCGGGCTCAGACAGAACGCCGCCGCCAGCGAGCCGAGCCCGAGCACGGCCGCGGCCCCCATCGCCACCCCGACCGGCAGCGCGCCGGAGGCGATCGGCCGTCGCGCCTTCACGGGATGCCGGCGGTCGCTCTCGCGGTCGACGAGGTCGTTGATCAGGTAGACCACACCCGACAACGCACAGAACAGCACGAAGGCCGCCAGAACCACGACCATCGCCCGCCGATCGGTCAGGCGGTGTCCGAAGATCAGGCCGGCGAAGATGACCAGGTTCTTCGTCCACTGGGCCGGCCGCAGGGACAGCAGCAGGTTCAGCGCCATAGAGCGCCGCGGGACCCCGCCGGCTGGCGGGATCCCGGCGGCGACGGGGTCCGGAAGAGTGCGGCGCGCCATTGAGCGCGGTCAGGCGGGTCAGACCTTGGCTGAAGCCGAGAAGCTTCGGACGGCGTCGCTCTCCGAGTCGAACGTCTCGAAGATGGTCAGCAGCTTGGTGATCGACAGCAGGTCCTGAATCCGCTTCGTCAGACTCAGCAACTTCAGACTGCCCTCCTGCCGGCTCACCGTGGTGTAGGTCCGGACGATCTCACCCAGACCGGCGCTGTCGATGTAGGGCACGTTTTCCAGGTTCAGGATGATCTTCTTCCGACCCTGGTTCACCAGGCTGTTGACCTTGTCCTTCAACAGTTCGTCACCCTCGCCGAGCGTGACTTTGCCCCTCAGATCCAGAATCGTGACATCGCCGACCGCTCGTTCATCGATCTGCATCGCGGTTCTTCTCCTCCTGCCCCCAGGTCATCGGTCGCGATGACCGCCGACGGACAACCAGTCATATGCCCTTGAAGAATAAGACCTTCTACTCTTATACAGGGTGCTTCACTCTAACGTAAAGGCTGGAAGACCGTCAACGGTCCGCACCAGGCGGCCGCCGGGGGGCACCCGCCAAAAAAAAGAGAGGGGCCATGCACCGCATGGCCCCCCTCGGAATTCCCGATGGGACGCCGGATCAGACCCCTCCAGCTCCAGCGAACTTCCGTTGCTGGAAGCACTCGCGACAGAAGACCGGACGCCCTTGTGTCGGTCTGAAGGGCACCGTCGTCTCCTTGCCGCAGGCCGAGCAGACCGCCAGGGTTTCGACACGTTCCCGTGCGCCCGAGGCGCCGGCCGGGCGGCTCGCCCGCTTGGCCTTGCACCCCTTGCATCGCTTGGGTTCGTTCTTGAAGTTCTTGTCGGCGAAGAACAGTTGTTCTCCCGCAGTCCAGACGAACTCCGCGCCGCAGTCCACGCACGTGAGAGTCTTGTCCTGGAACTCCATTCGGCACCCCTTGCTGCTCGTGGGACCCCTAATCCATTTCCCGCCGGAGCTTCTTGCGGTTGCGCTTGCGCGCGAGCGCCTGCTTAGCGCGACGCTTGTCGCCGGGCTTCAGATAGAAGGAGTGCTTCTTGATATCCTTGATGATATCTTCCTGCTGGACCTTCCGCTTGAACCGGCGGAGAGCGCTCTCGACCGATTCGCCCTCCTGAATTTTGACTTCAGCCACGCGTTGACACCCCCCTTCACGCGGCTTGTGGAGCTCGATGGCGAGCCCGTGCCATGGGCCAAGTATGCTAGGCTAGCACAGGTAAGCGCGGATTCTAGGCGCAAAGTTCCCGCCCGTCAACGACAGAGTCCGGGGTTGGCGCGATCGTCTTCCATTCGCGCGTAAGCCCTCTAAGTCATTCAGGACTAAGCGGATACCAATACAAGCTCAGCCACATGAAGATCCTCGTTGTGGGGGGCGGCGCCCGCGAGCATGCGCTGGCCTGGAAGCTGGCGTCGGAGCCTGACGTCTCCGCCGTCCTCTGTGCCCCCGGAAACCCCGGAATCGGCCGGATCGCCGACTGCCGCCCCGTCGATCCCGGGGACGTCGACGGCCTGCTCGCCCTGGCCGAGGCCGAGTCGGTCGACGTCACGATTGTCGGCCCCGAGCTGCCGTTGAGCCGGGGCCTCGTCGACCGGTTCGCGGCGGCCGGTCGCACCGCCTTCGGGCCGACGGCCGAAGCGGCCCGCCTCGAGAGCAGCAAGATCTTCGCGAAGGAGTTCTGCGACCGCTACCACGTGCCGACCGCGCGTTTCCGCGTGTGCGATACCCCCGACGCCGCACTCGAGGTGCTCCGCTCGGGCGAGTTCGGCTTCCCGGTCGTCATCAAGGCCGACGGCCTCGCCGCCGGGAAGGGCGTCGTGATCGCCCGCGACCGTGCCGAGGCCGACGCGGCCGTCCGCGCCGCGATGGTGGACCGCTGCTTCGGTGAAGCTGGCGCGCGGCTGGTCATCGAAGAGCACCTGCAGGGACCGGAGATGTCCTTCTTCGTCGTCGCCGACGGTCACTGTGCCGTGCCGCTGCTGTCGGCGCAGGACCACAAGCGGGCGTTCGACGACGACGAGGGGCCGAACACCGGCGGCATGGGGGCGTTCGCGCCGAGCCCGCTGTTCACCCCCGACCTGCACAAGCGGATCATGCGGCAGATCATCGAGCCGGTGCTCGAGGGGATGGCGGCCGAAGGGCGCCCCTATTGCGGGTTCCTGTACGCCGGTCTCATGCTGACCGCCGACGGGCCGAAGGTCATCGAGTTCAACGTCCGGCTCGGCGATCCCGAGGCGCAGGTCGTCCTCCCCATGATCGACGAGCCGCTGCTGCCACTGCTGGCTGCGGCGGTCACCCGCCAGCTGCGCCGGACCGGATGCCGGATCCGCCACGAGCCCCACGTCGGCGTCGTGCTCGCCTCCGGCGGCTATCCCGGCAAGTACGAGACCGGCCGCGCGATCAGCGGCGTGACGGATGCGGAGGCGCTCGACGGTGTCCTGGTCTTCCACGCCGGCACGGCCATGCGCGACGGCCGCCTGGTGACGGACGGCGGACGGGTGCTGACCGTCGTCGGCCGGGGGGCCGACTACCGCGAAGCGATCGCCCGCGCCTACGAGGGCGTGTCGAAGATCGAATTCGACGGCATGCACTTCCGGCGCGACATCGGGCGCAAGGCGCTGGCGCCCGCCTCGTCCGTCTGACGACTGCAGACCCGGCGCGGCCTGCGGCCGCCTGCGCGAGGGCCGACGTGAGTCCTGCTCCTCCCCTCAATTACGCGATCGTCACCTTCGGCTGCCGCGTCAATCAGGCCGACTCCCACCGGATCGAGGCGCAGTTAATCGATCGCGCGGCTGAAGCCGCGCCGCTCGAACGGGCCGATCTGGTTGTCGTCAATACCTGCTCGGTGACGGCGACGGCCGACCAGGGCGCCCGCCAGATCATCCGCCGCATCGCGCGCACGAATCCCGCCGCCCGCATCATCGTCACCGGCTGCTACGCCTCGCGATGTCCCGACGAGGTCGGCGCGCTGCCTGGCGTCGTGCGGGTCGTCGACAATGCCGTCAAGCGGCGCGTGGGGAGGGACCTTCAACCGCCCGCGTCGCTGGGCGCTGCTCCGGCACCCCGGAGCCCGAAGTTCTACTCCATCATCGCGGCCACGCGCTGGGCCGGCGACCGGCGGCCGCCTTCCACGATGAGCTGGCCGCAGGCCGCGCGGATGTCGCGCCCCCGGCTCTTGCGCACCGAGACGGTGATGCGGCGGCCGGCGAGGATCCGCGCGAACCGATTGATCGCCTCGTCCGACGGGCGCTCGAAGGGGATGCCCGGCGCGGCGTTCAGCGGAATCAGGTTCACCTTCGCGCGCAGCCCGCCGAGCAGCCTGGCGAGGCGCTCCGCTTCCTCCGGGGAGTCGTTGACGCCGGCGAGCAGCACGTACTCGAACGTGATCCGGCGCCGCTTCTGCAGCGGCAGCTGCCGGCAGGCCTCGATGATCTCCCGCACGCCGTACTTGCGGCCGGTCGGCACGAGTTCGGCCCGGAGCGATTCGGTGGCGGCATGCAGCGAGACGGCGAGATTGGGCATCAGCGGCTCGGTGGCCAGCCGTTCGATCGCGGGCACGAGCCCGACCGTCGAGAGCGTGATGCGCCGGGGCGGCAGGGCGAAGCCGTGCGCGTCGGTCAGGATGCGCAGCGCCTTCATCGTGTTGTCGTAGTTGTGCAGCGGTTCGCCCATGCCCATCAGGACGATGTTGAACGTCTCGTTCCGCAGACCGAGTGCGTCGGCGAGGGCGCGGACCTGGGCGACGATCTCGCCGGCGGTGAGGTGGCGGACGAGCCCCATCTTTCCGGTGAGGCAGAACGCGCAGGCCATGGCGCAGCCGACCTGCGTCGACACGCAGAAGGTCATGGCGGGCGTGTCGGGAATGAAGACCGACTCGATGCGCCGGCCGTCGGCGAGGGCGAACAGGAACTTCTCCGTGCCGTCGGTCGATCGCTCGCGCGCCTCCAGGCGCAGCGTCCCGACGGCGAGGTCGGCCGCGAGCGACTCGCGCAGCGCCTGCGGCAGGTCCGTCATGGCGGCGAAGTCGCCCGCGCCGCGTCGGTAGATCCACTGGAAGATCTGGCGTGCGCGGAAGCGCGCGTGGCCGCGCGCCTCGAGCGCGGCTTCGAGCTCGGGCCGATCCAGTCCGGTGACGTCGAGGCGGGCAGCGGCAGTGGCAGCGGTCACGGTATCTGCAGGTGTTCCGGGAAATTACGGCTGACCTCCTCATCTTAGCACCCGCAGCGCCGGCCACGCGCGTCCCGGCCGGCTGCCGCAGCGCTTTGGGAGTTGAACTCCCCTGGGCGCCATGCTATGATGCTTTTTAGCTGTTAATCTATTCGTATTCAAAGGTTTGCAGCGATTCACTCCTGTCGTCTCGCGCGCGGCGGTCGGCCCGGTGGCACGGGCCCGTGGCGAGGCTCGACCGGACCGCTTCCCTGGAGCGGGCAAGCTCCCTATTCCCTGACTTGAAGCCGATGATCGTTCGCGAGGTGCTGGACAACGGTCTCCGTCTCGTCACGGAGTCCATGCCCCACGTGCGCTCAATCAGCATCGGGGTGTGGCTCGCGCGGGGCTCGCGTCACGAGACGGCCGAGCGCGGCGGCATCGCCCACTTCGTCGAGCACATGCTCTTCAAGGGGACCGAGCAGCGGTCGGCCGAGGACATCGCGCAGTCGATCGACTCGATCGGCGGCCAGCTCGATGCCTTCACCGCGAAGGAGTACGCGAGCTACTACATCAAGGTGCTCGACGAGCACCTGCCCCTCGCCGTCGACATCCTCTCCGACATCGTGCTGCATCCCGCATTCGGTGCCATCGACATCGAGCGCGAGAAGAAGGTCGTCCTCGAAGAGATCAAGATGGTCGAGGACACGCCGGACGACCTGGTGCACGAGTTGTTCACCCAGAGCCTCTGGGAGGGACACTCGCTCGGCCGGCCCATTCTCGGCACGCCCGAGACCGTCGAGGCCCTCACGCGCGAGTCGCTCCGGTCTGTACTTCGAGAACGCCTACACCGCACCGAACTTCATCGTCTCGGCGGCCGGCAATCTGGAGCATGCCCGTGTCCGCGACCTGATCGCGCGAGCGTTCGAACGGTCGCCGAACGTCGACCAGCGGCCGCCCGAGCAGCCGCCCGCGGTCGTGCCGCAGGTCCTCATCCGCGACAAGGAGCTCGAGCAGAGCCACGTGTGCGTCGGCACCGGCAGCTACGCGCAGGGACACGACGACCGGTACGTGAGCTACATCCTGAACACCGTGCTCGGCGGCTCGATGAGCTCGCGGCTGTTCCAGAACGTCCGGGAGAAGCGCGGCCTGGCCTACGCCGTGTTCAGCGGGCTGAGCGCGTATCGCGACGCCGGGGCCTTCACGATCTACGCCGGCTGCGCCAGCGATGCCGTCAGCCAGGTCATCGACCTCATCGTCGAGGAGCTGCGCGGCATCAAGGGAGCGCCGGTGCCCGAGGCCGAGCTGCGGCGCGCGAAGGATCACCTGAAGGGCAGCCTGATGCTGAGCCTCGAGAACACGGCCAGCCGGATGTCGCACCTCGGGCGCCAGGAGATCTACTTCGATCGGCAGTTCGGTCTGGACGAGACGCTGCAGGGCATCGAGCGGATCACGGCCGCCGACGTGCAGCGGGTGGCGCGGGATCTGTTCTCCAACGGGGCGCTGGCGGCGACGGTGCTCGGTCCGGTCAACGGGCTGCAGCTGCCGAAGTCCAGGCTGGCGCTGGGCTGAGGATGATTCAACGGTACACGAACCCGGAGATGGGGCGCCTCTGGAGCGACCAGCGGCGCTACGAGACCTGGCTCGAGGTCGAGACGGCTGCGGCCGAGGCCATGGCGGCCGCCGGGATCGTGCCGGCCGAGGCGGCCACGGCGCTGCGCGAGCGCGGCGGCTTTGACATCGCCCGCATCGAGGAGATTGAGCAGACGACCCAGCACGACGTCATCGCCTTCACGACGGCCGTGGCCGAGCGCGTCGGGCCCGAAGCCCGCTGGCTGCATTTCGGCCTCACCTCGTCCGACGTGATCGACACCGCGCAGGCCATCCAGATGCGCGAGTCGTGCGACCTGATCCTGGCCGACCTGGCGCAGCTGGCCGACGCCATCCGGACACGCGCGTTCGAGCACCGCCGCACGGCGATGATCGGCCGGACGCACGGGGTGCACGCCGAGCCGATGACCTTCGGGTTGAAGCTGGCGCTCTGGTACGCCGAGGTGCAGCGCGACATCGAACGGATGCGCCGCGCCCGCGCCACGGTGAGCGTCGGCCAGATTTCCGGGGCGGTCGGCACCTTCGCGCATCTCGATCCCTCGATCGAGGCCGCCGTCTGCCGCCGGCTGGGGCTTGCGCCGGCGCCGGTCTCCTCGCAGGTGATCCAGCGGGACCGCCATGCGGAGCTGCTCGCGGTCCTCGCCATCACCGGCAGCTCGCTCGAGAAGTTCGCCCTCGAGATCCGCGGCCTGCAGAAGACCGAGATCGGCGAGGTGGAAGAGCCGTTCGGGCGCGGGCAGAAGGGCTCCTCGGCCATGCCCCACAAGCGGAATCCGATCGGCTGCGAGCAGATCACCGGGCTGGCGCGGCTGCTGCGCGGCAACGCCCACGCCGCGCTCGAGAACAACGCCCTCTGGCACGAGCGGGACATCTCGCATTCGTCGGTCGAGCGCGTCATCCTGCCCGACAGCTTCATCGTGCTCGACCACATGCTGCGGCGGCTCACCCGGATCGTGCGCGGCATGGTGGTGTACCCGGAACGGATGCACGAGAATCTCGCCCGGTCGCGCGGCGTCGTCTTCTCGGGCACCGTGCTGCTGGAGCTGGCCCGGCGCGGCGTCTCGCGCGAGCAGGCCTACCAGTGGGTGCAGCGCAACGCGATGCGGTCGTTCGCCGAGGCCATGGACTTCAAGGGGCTCCTGCTCGAGGATCCCGACGTCCGGTCGGTGCTGTCGGCCGCGGAGATCGAGCGCGCCTTCGACCTCGACGATCAGCTGCGCCACGTGGACGTCATCTTCGATCGCGTGTTCGGGGCGGCACCGGTGGACGCCGCCGGCGCGGCCGTGCCGGACGTGGCGCGATCCGGCGCGTAGGCGGCGATCAGGCGCCGGGGATGGGCCCCGGTGTCACCAGAGACAGTCGGACTCAGCCAACTTTCGATATGCGGGCACGAGTATTCGTTACGCTGAAACCATCCGTGTTCGACCCGCAGGGCAAGACGATTCAGGATGCGCTGCACACGCTCGGCTACGCCGGCGTGGAGGACGTGCGCCAGGGCAAGTACTTCGAGCTCGATCTGGCGGCGGGATCGCCGGAGGCGGCGCGCGCCCTGGCGTCCGAAGTCGCCGACAAGCTGCTGGCCAATCCCGTGATCGAGAGCTACCGCGTCGAGATCGACTGATCCGGACCGCGGTGGCCGAACGCCGAAGGCGCGAGGTACAGGCGCCGGCGATGCGCTGGCTTGCTGCTGAGAGCGGATCGTTGGTGAATGAACGCCGAGCGCCGAAGGCGCGAGGTACAGGCGCCGGCGATGCGCTGGCTTGCCGCTGAGAGCGGATCGTTGGTGAATGAACGCCGAGTGCCGAAGGCGCGAGCTGAATAATGAAATTCGCCATCATCGTCTTTCCCGGTTCGAACCGCGAAGAGGACGCCCACCACGTCGCCACGCACGTGCTGGGCGAGTCGGCGGAGATCCTCTACCACAAGGAGGCCGACCTGCGCGGGGCTGATGCCGTCATCCTGCCCGGGGGCTTCTCCTATGGCGATTACCTGCGGACCGGCGCCATCGCGCGCTTCTCGCCGATCATGGGCGCCGTCCGCGCCTTCGCGGAGCGGGGCGGCCCCGTCATCGGCATCTGCAACGGCTTTCAGATCCTGATCGAAGCCGGCCTGCTGCCCGGCGCGCTGCTGCGCAACCGCGACCTGAAGTTCGTCTGCGAGTTCGTCCACATCCGGGTCGATCAGATCGATACGCCGTTCACGCGCCTCGCGCGGCCCGGCCAGGTGCTGCGCATGCCGGTCGCCCACGGCGACGGCAACTTCTTCGCCGAGCCGGAGGTGCTGCGTGCGCTCGAGGCCGACCGCCAGGTGGTGTTCCGCTACACCGATGCGGCCGGACGGGTGACCGACACGGCCAATCCGAACGGATCGGTCGACGGGATCGCCGGCATCTGCAACGCCGGCCGGAACGTCGTCGGGCTGATGCCGCATCCCGAGGATGCGTGCGAGACGGCGCTCGGCAGCACCGACGGACTCGTGCTCTTCCAATCGGTGGTGGCCGCGGTGGCCGAGGGCGCGTCGCCGGCCGTCGTGACGGCCGCCACGCGGCAAGCGTAGGGAGACGGGATGAGCCGGTACGACCAGGCCACGCTCGAGCGGCACGGGCTGTCACAGGACGAGTACAGCCGCATCTGCGCAATGATGGGGCGCGAGCCGAACCTGACCGAGCTGGGGATGTTCTCGGTCATGTGGTCGGAGCACTGCAGTTACAAGAGCTCGCGCGTCCACCTGCGCACGCTGCCGACCGGCGGCCCGCAGGTGCTGCAGGGGCCGGGCGAGAACGCCGGCGCCATCGACATCGGCGACGGGCTGGCGGCGGTCTTCAAGATCGAGTCGCACAACCACCCGTCGTTCATCGAGCCCTACCAGGGAGCGGCGACCGGCGTCGGCGGCATCATCCGCGACATCTTCACGATGGGGGCCCGGCCGGTCGCGCTGCTGAACTCGCTGCGCTTCGGCCCGCTGACGTCGCCACTGGCCCGGCGCATCATGGAAGGCGTCGTGGCCGGCATCGGCGGCTACGGGAACAGCATCGGCATTCCGACCGTCGGCGGCGAGATCGCCTTCGAGCCGACCTACGCCGGCAACCCGCTCGTCAACGTGTTCTGCCTCGGCCTGGCGAAGCACGACGAGATCGTGAAGGGGGTCGCCAGCGGCGCGGGGAATCCGGTCTACTACGTCGGCGCCAAGACCGGGCGCGACGGGATCCACGGGGCCACCATGGCGTCGGCCGAGTTCGACGACAAGTCGGCGGAGAAGCGGCCGGCCGTGCAGGTCGGCGATCCGTTCATGGAGAAGCTGCTGCTCGAGGCCTGCCTCGAGGTCATGAAGAGCGACGCCCTCGTCGGCATCCAGGACATGGGCGCGGCGGGCCTGACCTGCTCGACCTCCGAAATGGGCTCGCGCGGCGGGGCGGGCATCGATATCGACGTCAGCCGCGTGCCGCAGCGCGAGACCGGCATGACCCCCTACGAGATCATGCTGTCCGAGTCGCAGGAGCGCATGCTGCTCGTCGCGAAGCGGGGCCGCGAGGCCGAGGTCGAGCGGATCTTCGAGAAGTGGGACCTCCATGCCGAGCGGATCGGCGAAGTGACGGCCGACGGGATGCTGCGCGTCCGCGACCACGGCACGATCGTCGCCGAGATGCCGAACCGTGCGCTGACCGACGAGGCACCCGTGTACCACCGTCCGATGGAGCGGCCGCACTATCTCGACGAGGTGCAGGCCCTCGATCTGGCGTCGCTGAAGGCGGTGGTCGCGCCCGGCGAGGTGCTGCTCGCGCTGCTGGGCTCCCCGGCGGTGGCCAGCAAGCAGTGGGTGTACCGGCAGTACCAATCACCTGGTGCGGGCGAACACCCTCGTGCTGCCCGGAATGGGCGCCGGCGTGATCCGCATCAAGGGCACGAGCCGCGCCCTGGCGATGTCGGTGGACGGCAATGGCCGGTACGGCTATCTGGATCCGTATCAGGGGGCCGTGCTGGCCGTCGCCGAGGCGGCGCGCAACGTCGCCTGCGCCGGTGCGCGTCCGCTCGGCGCGACCAACTGTCTGAACTTCGGCAATCCCGAGCGCCCCGGCATCATGTGGCAGTTCGCGAAGGCCGTCGAGGGCATCGGCGCCGCCTGCCGGGCGCTCGATGTGCCGATCACGGGCGGCAACGTCAGTCTCTACAATGAGACCGACGGGCAGGCCATCTACCCGACGCCGGTCATCGGCGTCGTCGGCGTGATGGCGAACGCCGAGCGTGCCCTGGGGCGCGCGTTCCGGGCCGATGGCGACGCCATCGTGCTGCTCGGCGAGGGCGCGGGCGAGATCGGCGGCACCGAGTATCTGAAGACCGTGCACGGCCTCGTGCGGGGTGTGCCGCCGCAGCTTGATCTCGCGCGCGAGCGGGCGCTGCAGGGGCTGATGGCCGATCTCGCGGACGCGGGGCTCGTGCAGTCGGCCCACGACTGCAGCGACGGCGGCCTCGCGGTGACCGTGGCCGAATGCGCGTTCGACGCCGGGGGGGTCGGCGCCGAGATCGCGGTGCCCGAGGTCGATCTGCCGGGCGCCGTGGCCGGCCTGGCGGCGGCAGCCGCGCTGTTCGGGGAATCGGCCTCCCGCATCGTGCTGTCGGTCCCGCCGGCCGGGGTGGCCGCCGTGCTCGCCCGAGCCGGATCGGCCGGCGTGCCGGCCCGGGTCATCGGCCGGACGGGGGGCGACCGCCTGCGGATGGCGGTCGGCCGCGAGACGCTGGTGGACGTGGCCGTCGCCGAGGCCGAGCGGGTCTGGCGGACGGCCATCGAGAAACTCTTCGCGCGGCGCGCGGCCTGATCGAAGCGGAACGACGCACTTTCACTGAGGACGAGGTTCGCTGTGCATCCTGACTCACGCCCTCGGCGGGACGACTCCGAAGACAAGTTCAGGGAAGAGTGCGGCCTGTTCGGCATCTTCGAGCACCCGGAGGCCTCGCACCTGGCGTACCTGGGCATCTACGCCCAGCAGCACCGCGGCCAGGAGAGCGCCGGCATCGCCGCCTCCAACGGCGCGGAGGTCCGCGTCTTCCGGTCGATGGGGCACGTTGCCGACATCTTCGACGAACAGACCCTCGCCGGGCTGCCCGGCCACTCGGCGATCGGTCACGTGCGGTACTCGACGAGCGGCGACAGCCACCTGGCGAACGCGCAGCCGATCCTCGTCGACTGCGCTCACGGCCAGCTCGCGACCTGTCACAACGGGAACCTCGTGAACGCCTCCGAGCTGCGCGACGAGCTGGTGCGCTCGGGATCCATCTTTCAGAGCACGAGCGACACCGAGGTCATCGCGCATCTCTACGCCCGGTCGCAGGCCACCAGCGTCGAGGACGCGATCGTGGAGTCGCTCAGCCAGGTGCGCGGCGCGTTCTCGCTGGTGATGCTGACGAAGGACCGGCTGATCGCGGCGCGCGACCGGCACGGCTTCCGGCCGCTGGCGCTCGGGCGCCTGGGTGACGCTGTCGTCGTCGCCTCGGAGACCTGCGCGATGGATCTGATTGGGGCCACCTACGTCCGGGACGTCGAGCCGGGCGAGGTCATCGTGGTGAGCGCCGGCGGCGTGCGCTCGATCAAGCCCTTCCCGCCGGCGCCGATCGCCCACTGCATCTTCGAGCACGTGTACTTTGCGCGGCCTGACAGCTACGTGTTCGGCCTCAGCGTGAACGAGGTGCGCACCGATCTCGGCCGCCGGCTGGCCCGCGAGAATCCCGTGGACGCCGACGTGGTCGTGCCGGTGCCCGACTCGGGCGTGTGTGGCGCGATGGGGTACGCGGAGGAGTCCGGCATCCCGATGCGCATGGGCCTCATCCGCAACCACTACGTCGGCCGCACGTTCATCGAGCCGCAGCAGTCGATCCGGCATTTCGGCGTGCGCGTGAAGCTGAATCCCGTGCGCAGCCTCCTCGAGGGGAAGCGCGTCATCCTCGTGGACGACTCGATCGTCCGCGGCACGACCAGCCGCAAGATCGTGAAGATGGTGCGGGCCGCCGGGGCGCGCGAGGTGCACGTCCGGATCAACTGTCCGCCCACCATTTCGCCCTGCTTCTACGGCGTGGATACGCCGCAGCGATCGGAGCTGATCGGCGCCACGCATACGATCCAGGAGATCGAGAAGTACCTGGAGGCCGACAGCCTGTCGTACCTGAGCCTTGACGGCCTGCTGGATGCGGTGGGGACGCAGCGTGGGTCGTACTGCACGTCCTGTTACACGGGCCAGTACCCCGTCGAGTTCCCGCGCAACCGCGAAGCCTACCTCCAGCTCGCCCTGAAGCTCGACAAGTCGCATTCCGTGACGAAGTGAGGCCGCACCTGTCGCTTGCGAGTCGGCCCCGGTCCGGCCGTCTGGTGCCGGTGACGCTGATGCTCGGATTGGTACTGTTGTCGGCGACGCGCGCCGTGGCGCAGGCCGCCCGGACGGCGCAGGTCGAGCCGGCGCAGCCGCAGGCCATCTCGGCGGCGGCGCTGCAGCGGGTGATCGATCAGCTCGGCGACCTCGATGATGCGACGCGGAGCCGGGCGGCGAGGACCATCCGCCGCGTGCCGGCCGACGAGGCGGTGCCGGCGCTCGCCCGGGCGGTGCTGAAGCACGCCGACGAGTACGTGCGGTACAAGGCACTCGTGCTGCTGACCGGGTTCGGCGGGCCGCGCGTCCGCCAGACCGTCGGCGACGTGATCGCGGACCGGAACGATCGACTGCGGGCTGTCGCGTACGCCTACTACGAGCACAACCCGGACCCGGACGTCGTCTTCGCGCTGCTGGCCGCCCTCGACCGGGAGTCCGCCGAGTTCGTGCGGCCCGCGCTCATCCGTGCCCTCGCCGCGCATGGCAGCGACCCGCGGGTGCGGCCCGTGCTCCTGAAGGCGATTGACGACGGTCCGGACCTCTTCCGCAGTGCGGCGATCGAGGCGCTCGGTGACTACAGGGCCACCTGGGCCGTCGATGCCCTCATCGGTATCGCGAAGCAGGCCGGTCCGCTGCGTGACGAGGCGATCCTGGCACTCGGGAAGATCGGGGACCGCCGCGCGCTGGGGCCGATCATCGGGCTGCAGCAGGCGGCACCGCGGGACGCGCAGCCGCTGGTCGCCGCGGCGATCTGTCTGCTCGGCCTGCACTGTGAGTCGCATCTCAGCTACCTCGATCGGACGCTCCGGTTCGCCGAACACACCTATGGCTACCAGCCCTTGCTGCGCGCGAGCGCCCGGGGGCTCGCCGCGCTCGGTACCCGCGGTGATGCCCGGGCGTTGACGATCCTGCTGGGCGTCGGGGTGCCCACGCACGCAGCGGCCGCGCGCGGGCCGATCGCACTCGCCGTCGCGACGGTTGCCCTCCGGAATCCGTTGTTCGTGCTGAAGTTCCTGGCGGACGACGCGGATCGGGCGGGCGCCATTGACCTGATGGCGGAAGGGTTCGACATGGTCGGCAACGATTACGAGAAGGAGCGGTTCTATGTCGCCGCCCGGCATGCGTACTGGCAGGCGCCCGAGGCGTCGCCGACGCGCCGGCTGATGGCGGAATTGATCGGAAGTTGAATTTCTGAGGCGCCGGGGATGGCTCCGACCGGTTGCCGGTGAAAGCAGACCGGCGGTGGATGAGCGCCGAGCCGCGACGCGGCGGGGTGCGGGCGCGGGGATGGCTCCGACCGGTTGCCGGTGAAAGCAGACCGGCGGTGGATGAGCGCCGAGCCGCGACGCGGTGGGGTGCGGGCGCGGGGATGGCTCCGACCGGTTGCCGGTGAAAGCAGACCGGCGGTGGATGAGCGCCGAGCCGCGACGCGGCGAGGTACAGGCGCTGGGGGTGGGGCCCCAGCGCAGAGTAAACGATGGACTACAGGCATTCGGGCGTCGACATCGACGCCGGCAACGAAACCGTTCAGCGCATCAAGCGCCTCGCGCGCGGGACCTTCACCCCGGGCGTGCTGTCCGAGATCGGATCGTTCGGCGGACTCTTCCGGATCGAGCCGTCCCGGTACCGCGACCCGGTCCTGGTCTCGAGTGCCGATGGCGTCGGGACGAAACTCAAGGTGGCGTTCATGACGGAGCGCCACGATTCGGTCGGCGCCGACCTCGTGAACCACTGCGTGAACGACATCCTGGTGCAGGGCGCCGAGCCGCTGTTCTTTCTCGATTACCTGGCGACCGGACGTCTGTCCCCCGACACGGCGGCCGAAATCGTCTCGGGCATCGCGCGGGCGTGCCGTGAGAACGGCTGTGCGCTGCTCGGAGGCGAGACCGCCGAGATGCCGGGATTCTATGCCGACGGCGAGTACGATCTCGCCGGCTTCATCGTCGGTGTCGTGGAGCGCGATCGGCTCATCGATGGGAAGGGCATCCGTCCCGGCGACGTGCTCGTGGCGCTGCCGTCGGCCGGCCTGCACACCAACGGCTATTCGCTGGCCAGGCGCATTGCATTCGACGTCGCCGGGCTGAAGCCGGACAGCGTCGTGCCCGAGATCGGTTGCGCGATCGGGGACGCCCTGCTGTGGCCGCACCGGTCCTACCGGGCCGTCGTCGCCCCCCTGCTCGCGGACGGACGGCTGAAGGGGATGGCGCACATCACCGGCGGGGGGATCACCGACAACCTGCCCCGCATCCTGCCGGACGGCGTGGCGGCGGCCATCGAGCGCCGCACCTGGAGCGTGCCGCCGCTGTTCGCGTATCTGCAGCGCGAGGGACAGGTCGACACCGAGGAGATGTTCCGCGCGTTCAACATGGGGGTCGGCATGATCCTGGTCTGCGCGGCCGCCGACGCTGACGCCGTGCTGCAGGCGCTGCGGGATGCCGGTGAACCGCAGGCCTGGCGGATCGGCGAGATCGTCGAGGGAAGCCGCCAGGTCAGCTACCGCGAGCGTTGAGGGCCGATGAGGGACGGACGCCGGTGAATCGTCGACTCGGGATCCTGATTTCGGGCCGGGGCAGCAACCTCCAGGCGATCATCGATGCCATCGCCGAAGGTCGCCTCGACGCCACCATGGCCGTCGTCATTGCGAACCGTCCAGGCGCCGTCGGGCTGGACCGGGCCCGCGCCGCCGGCATCGAGGCCGTTTGCCTCGAGCCTCAGGCGTTCGCCGACCGGACGGCCTACGACGCCGCGCTGGTGCGCGAGCTGCGGGCCCGCGAGGTCGGGCTGGTCTGCCTGGCGGGCTTCATGCGGATGCTGGGGCCGGCCTTCATCGAGGCGTTTCCCGACCGGATCCTGAACATCCATCCTTCGCTCCTGCCGTCGTTCCCCGGGCTGCACGCCCAGCGGCAGGCGCTCGAACACGGCGTCCGGATCAGCGGCGTCACCGTTCACCTCGTCGACGCCGCCCTCGACGCCGGTCCGATCGTGCTCCAGGCGGCCGTCCCCGTTCTCGGCGATGACACCGAGCAGAGCCTGGCGGCGCGCATCCTCGTCGAAGAACATCGGATTTATCCCGAAGCGATTCAGATCGTCCTCGACGGCGGCTGGCGGATCGGCGGCCGCCGCTTCGTCCGCGGCTGATCACCCTGCTCGGGGGACTGTCCCCGGGACGACGGCGGTTCAGGCGGCGCGAAGCGTCAGCAGCGCCACTTCTGGGGGGCAGTTGAGGCGGATGGGGACGTAGACCGTACCGACGCCGCGACTTACGAAGAGGGTCGTCGGACCGCGTCGGGCGGCACCGGCCAGCACGGGGAACTTGCGGCCGGCGAGCGCGCCGACCAGCGGCAGGACGATCTGGCCGCCGTGCGTGTGGCCGGAGAGGACGAGCGGCACGTCGAGGGCCGCTGCCTCGGTGAGGCGGCGCGGGTCGTGCGCGAGCAGGACGGTCGTGGCGCCGGCCCCCCGGAGGACGTCCTGGATGTCGGCGCCGCGCCTGGTCCAGAACCGGATTCCCGCCAGCTCCAGGACCTCCCCGCGCACGGTGAGACGCGTGCGGGCGTCCTTCAGGACGGAGAAACCCTGCTTTTCGAGCGCGGCCGGCATTTCGCGGTCGTCGTCGTGGTTCCCGAGGATGGCGTAGACGCCGTGCGGTGCCGTCAGTGACGACAGGGCTTCAGCGGCCGGAACCATGTAGCGGCGATCGCTCCACGTGACGTAGTCGCCGCCGAGCACGACGAGGTCGGGCTTCAGGGAATTGGCAAGTGCGGCCG
>CAVQEJ010000001.1:855000-1170491 GCA_963711505.1 uncultured Acidobacteriota bacterium
ACCATCTCGCAAGGCTAAATACTCCCTAGCGACCGATAGTGAACCAGTACCGTGAGGGAAAGGTGAAAAGAACCCCTGTGAGGGGAGTGAAATAGTACCTGAAACCGTATGCCTACAAGCAGTGGGAGGGCTATGCCGGAGGTTCGCCTCTGGAATGCCTGACCGCGTGCCTTTTGCATAATGAGCCGGCTAGTTATTCTCAGTGGCAAGGTTAAGCGTAAGCGAGCCGTAGCGAAAGCGAGTCCGAATGGGGCGTTCAGTCGCTGGGAATAGACGCGAAGCGAGGTGATCTACCCTTGGCCAGGGTGAAGCGCGGGTAACACCGCGTGGAGGCCCGAACCAGTGTTGGTTGAAAACAGCTTGGATGAGCTGAGGGTAGGGGTGAAAGACTAATCAAACCTCGTGATTGCCCGTTCTCCTCGAAATGCTTTTAGGAGCAGCCTCGGGAGGTCGGCGCTGGTGGTAGAGAACTGAATGGACTAGGGGGCCTACAAGCTTACTGAATCCAACCAAACTTCGAATGCCAGCGACTCGTATCCCGGGAGTGAGACGGTGGGGGCTAAGCTTCATCGTCGAAAGGGAAACAGCCCAGACTACCGGCTAAGGTCCCTAACTCTGTGCTAAGTGGTAAAGGATCTGGAGACGCCCAGACAACCAGGAGGTTGGCTTAGAAGCAGCCATCCTTTAAAGAAAGCGTAATAGCTCACTGGTCAAGCGGCTCCGGGCCGACAATACAACGGGGCTCAAGCACAGGACCGAAGCCGTAGATTGGACCGGATCTGAGGATCCGGCCAGTGGTAGAGGAGCGTTCTCTGCGCAGTGAAGCCAGATCGTAAGGACTGGTGGAGGGCAGAGAAGTGACCCTGCCGGCATAAGTAGCGATAAGAGAGGTGAGAATCCTCTCCGCCGTAAGCCTAAGGTTTCCTGAGGAAGGTTCGTCCGCTCAGGGTTAGTCGGGTCCTAACGCGAGGCCGAAAGGCGTAGCGGATGGACATCCGGTTAATATTCCGGAACTACCAGAACGACGTTATTACGATGGGGGGACGCAGGAGGCTACGCGAGCCGACGATTGGACGTGTCGGTTCAGGCATGTAGGGGGATCCGCCAGGCAAATCCGGTGGGTCATATTCCCTGAGGTGCCATGTCGAGGCCCGTCAGGGCCGCAAAGTCGCCGACGCCACGCTGCCGAGAAAAGCCTCTAAGGAGCCGTTCTGGTACCCGTACCGCAAACCGACACAGGTAGGCGAGGAGAAAATCCTCAGGCGTAAGTGAGAACCCTCGTTTAGGAACTCGGCAAACTCGCCCCGTAACTTCGGAAGAAGGGGTGCTCCAGTAGCGTTGCCGGACCTCGCGTCCGGCTGCGTGAAGGAGTTGCAGTGAAGAGGCCCAGGCGACTGTTTACTAAAAACACAGGACTCTGCGAAGTCGAACACGACGTATAGGGTCTGACGCCTGCCCGGTGCCGGAAGGTTAAAGGGAGAGGTTAGCCGCAAGGCGAAGCTTCGAGCTGAAGCCCCGGTAAACGGCGGCCGTAACTATAACGGTCCTAAGGTAGCGAAATTCCTTGTCGGGTAAGTTCCGACCTGCACGAATGGCGTAACGATCTGGGCGCTGTCTCAACGAGGGGCACTGCGAATTTGTGGTACCGGTGAAGACGCCGGTTGCCCGTGGCAAGACGGAAAGACCCCGTGCACCTTTACTACAACTTAGTAGTGAATGCTGGCGCGTTATGCGCAGGATAGGTGGGAGACTTTGAACTCGGGCTCTTGGGCTCGGGGGAGTCAACGGTGAGATACCACCCTTAGCGCTCCGGCGTTCTAACCTCGTCCTGTTATCCAGGACAGGGACACTGCTAGGTGGGTAGTTTGACTGGGGCGGTCGCCTCCTAAAGAGTAACGGAGGCGCGCGAAGGTTCGCTCAGGCTGTTTGGAAATCAGCCGGAGAGTGCAAAGGCACAAGCGAGCTTGACTGCGAGATCTACAAATCGAGCAGGTGGGAAACCAGGCCTTAGTGATCCGGTGGTTCCGCATGGAAGGGCCATCGCTCAACGGATAAAAGGTACGCCGGGGATAACAGGCTGATCCTAGCCAAGAGTTCACATCGACGCTAGGGTTTGGCACCTCGATGTCGGCTCATCGCATCCTGGAGCTGTAGCAGGTTCCAAGGGTCCGGCTGTTCGCCGGTTAAAGCGGTACGTGAGCTGGGTTTAGAACGTCGCGAGACAGTTCGGTCCCTATCTGCCATGGGCGCAGGAGATTTGAGTGGGGCTGTCCTTAGTACGAGAGGACCGGGATGGACGCACCTCTAGTGTACCAGTTGTCGTGCCAACGGCAGCGCTGGGTAGCTACGTGCGGAAGGGAGAAACGCTGAAGGCATCTAAGCGTGAAACCCTCCACAAGATGAGATCTCCCTGGATCGTAAGATCCCTGAAGGCTCCTGGAAGACTACCAGGTGATAGGCCAGGTGTGTAAGAGTGGCGACACTTTTAGCTTACTGGTACTAATCAGCCGTGAGGCTTGACCATAAATATTTACTCACGCCGGCTCCGGCCGGCGGATGCGCAGAAGCGCTGCGCGTGAGTGGAAAGAAAAACTGCCGTTTGCAGGATGTTCAGTTGTCCGTCGTCGACCGCCATTTCGGCGGACGTCGGCGAGACCGGACAGGCGTCGTCTGACGATACCGTCTGGTCGATCAGCTCAGCCCGGATGCGCGCGCATGTCGCGATCGTGGGTGCGCAGTGCCGGCCAAATGGCCGGGCTGCGTTTCGTTCTTTGACATTGATCTGCGCAGGACGCCCGATTGGAGCGTCGCGCGGGTCGCTGAGTTCAATCCGTTGCGGAGCGCTCGGGACGATCCGAAGAAGGGGTCTCCTGAACGTTCCGCGGGAAACGCCACACCGTGGCGTTTCCATAGGACTTAGCCTTCGCTGAAAAGCGCTCGGCTAAGTCCAAAGCGGAACCTTTCCCGGCGGCCATAGGAGCAGGGTCACACCCGTTCCCATTCCGAACACGGAAGTTAAGCCTGCTACCGCCGATGGTACTGCGAGGGCAACCTCGTGGGAGAGTAGGTCACTGCCGGGATTATTCTCGAGGCCGGAGACGCAGATAGCGTCTCCGGCTTTTTTTTGTACCGCCCCGCATCCTCAGCTGCGGGCCGATCGCCTAGAGGTCCGCTTCTCGCACGACGTTATCGTCCCAGACCTCCAGCAGCAGCTGGCCGGCGAGGAAACGCTGTGGATCCGTAGCGGAAGCGGGCGCCCAGGTTGCAGCACCCCTGCCGGGATGCACGAATGTCCCGGAATTGCGAGGGGGTGATGCTGAATCTGCCGCTTTCCGTAATGCTGACGATGGCTTGTCTTGCGACCACTGACAGCCTTCCGTCTCGTTCCGATTCTCGTCCGGTGCAATCCGTGGTCGACGGGCGCACCATCGTTGTCTCGGGCGTGGGGCGGGTGCGGCTGCTGGGCCTGGCTGCGCCTGGCGGGAACGGTCCGGCGCGAACCCGGCTGGCCCGCCGCGCAAAGCAGCATCTGGAGAGCCTCGTCCTCCGGCGGTGGGTGCGCCTCGAGCCGGAAGACGACGGCCCGGATCCCGGCCGCGCTCACCAGGCCTATGTTTTCCGTGACGACGGACGTTTCATCAACCTGGTGATGGTCCGTGAGGGGCTGGCACGAGTGGCGTCGCGCCGTGTGGTGCGCCGTCTCGCGGAGCTCCGGCGGGCGGAGCGGGAAGCCCGTCGTGCGCGTCGTGGGCTCTGGCGTGACGTGCGCGAGGACGCCGAGGCTCGTGTCCGTTCGCGCAGCGCGACTCCGGCGAGGCTTGCCGGTTTATACTGCTGTGCACCATGGACGGCACACGCGATACCTCAAGCGGGAATTCGGGAACGGCTGCGGGCACGGGCGCTTCGCGGCCGGGCATTCCGGTCGAACTGGCGTCGGAACGGAAGATCCGGGACCGCAACAAGCTGTACTACCGGTTCAATCACTGGCCGATCTGGATCTTCGTGTTCTTCATTGCGCCGGGGCCCCTCACCTTCGATCTGTTCGAGCACGGCTTCGACCACCGGATGGCGCTCTGGCTGGGAGCCGTAATGATCGGCACGGGCATCGCGGGCCTGCGGGGCAAGCTGCCGGGGGTCGAGCCGAAGCCGTACATCATTCGATTTACCGAGGACAAGCCGAACCCGCTCTACCGGCGCGTCTGCTACACCTTCGCGTGGGGCGAAGCGGTCGCGTTCGCCGTGTTGAACATCACCGGGTTGCTGGTCGCGATCGTGACCGGCCACTGGTACCTGCGGCAGATCTACGACGTGGCGTACTTTCCTCTGGCCGGGGGCGTCTGGCTGCTGGGGGCGTTTGGCCGCCTGCCGCGCGTGAAGGCGTCGACGAAAGGGGAAGGGCACGAGCGGCGGTACTTCTACGGCACGGTGTGGGCGGTCTCGATCGCGCAGCCGGTGCTGTGGCTGCTGTGGAAGGTGCTGCCGCACACGCTCGTGGCCGATGCGGTGAAGCTGGCCATCTTCGTCGGCATCCTGGCGTTCGTCGGAAATCTGGCGCGGCTCGGCCGGCTGCCGCGCACGCGGCCGATCGTGCCCGGCGAGCTCGCCGTGTCGGATTGACGGTCGGGGGTCCGGGGCGATCGCCTTCGATCCTTTGGCCCGGCTTCCTCAGGCTTCCTCAGGGGCGGTGGAAGGTGGACGAGGCCACGCCCTCCCGGGCTCTCGTCTGTGACGCCGGGCCCGCCTGCAGGGTCGCGCGGCCGATTAACTGCCCGCCTTCGGTTTCCACGTCCACTCTCAACGGGCCGTCCTCGCCCGGTGCCAGACTGGCGCTGGTCCACAGGCGGTATCCGTCCTCACGCCCGCCGACGATCTCGTAGTCCGGCGACTGATACACCAGCGATCCGTTGCGAAACCAGCGCTGGTGCACCCGCTCGCGCAGGCCGCGCGGCGCCGAGATCCCCATCATCGTGTAGAGGCGGCCGGCCCAGCCGACGGGGAGTGTGTCCAGGGTGTCGGTGACGGCGAGCGGATGCTCCTGGATGGCGCGGCCGAACGTCGCGCCCACGAGGCGGAGCGGTGCCGGAGGGACCAGCGGTCGGCCCCAGGCGACCATGACGCCGATCATCACGGCGCCCGCGCCGACGATGGCGAGGACGCGGGGCCGCCGCCATTCCGCCGGCCTGAAGCGCAGCGTCGCGAAGCCGACGACGGCAAGCAGCGCACTGGCCCACATCGCGGTCCCGTTGCGCAGGCTCCAGATGACGGGCAGCGCGACGTTCAGGCAGACGAACAGGTTGAACGCGAAGAACACCGCCAGCAGCGTCGGCCGCACCACCAGGTGATCGTTGTAGACCACGTCGAAGGTCGACAGCACGGCGGAGGCGCCGACCATGACGATGAAGACCATGTTCCACGATCCCGGCGTGGCACTGGCGTAGTAGACGGGCAGCACGAAGAACAGGAGCTGCTGGTAGAAGTCCTTGTTCAGATAATTGATGGCGGCCCGGATCCACCAGCGGACGCGCGGCGAGAGCCACGGACGGCCGTCGAGCCACGGCAGCAGGAGGCTCGTGGTCCAGATGAACGCGATCTGAATGAAGACGAAGCGGAGGAAGGCGAAGTGGCGGGCGCCGACCCACATGACGACGATGCCCGCCGCGAGGGCGTAGAGGCTGTGCAGCCACCAGAGCAGGCGCCCGTGGCGGCGGATCGTGTCGGACAGTGTCATCGGCTGGCGGAGGGCCTCTCGCGACTGTAGAACGCGCGGGTGAGGCGGTCAAGGCGAAGCCGGCCGGCGCGGGCGGGCACCCGTGCCCCCCTGCTATAATCCACGCGTCCGGCGCGGGAGCGAGTCTGCCCCGGATCCACGCCTCGAGGATCCGGAGAGAGGCCGCCACACCATGATGCGCGAGATCGACCTGCTCACGTCTCCGACGCTCAAGTACCTCCGGGAACACTGGTGGAACCCGGCGTTCAGCGAGTTCCTGCGGGAGGTGCTGCAGCCGCGGCCGGGGCGCCGCCTGCTGGATGTGGGCTGCGGGGCCGGCACGGCCGAGATCGGCCTGGGCGTGCAGCAGCTGTCGCAGGTGCGCTTCTTCGGCGTCGATCGCGATCCGGCCCGGGCGCGTCAGGCCGTGCAGGAGACCGCGTCGGTCAACATCGACATGGGAGTCGCGGCAGGCGACGCGCTGCACCTGCCGTTCAAGGCGGAGTCGTTCGACGCCGTCTTCTGCGTCGCGGTGCTCCAGCACGTCGCCGATCCGTCGGCGGCGGTGGGGGAGTTCGCACGCGTGGCGCGGCCCGGCGCGCGGGTCGTGGCGGTCGAGCCCGACAACAGCGCCCGCTACTGGTACAGCTCGTGCGAAACGGGCATGCAGGCGTTCGAGGCCGGTGGCCGCTTCCAGGCCGCCCTGGCGGCGGCAACCGGCAGCATCGCGGAATCCGCGGTCGGGCCGCGCGTCTCCGCGATGTTCGTCCGTCATGGCATCACGCCGCTCACCGTCCGGCTGTTTCCCGTGTCGGTGGCGCGCCTCGGGGCTCCGGACGACGACATCTGGGCTGCGCGGCGGGAGGCGGTCCGGACGCAGGTCGCGGCCTCGCCGGTCGCAGCCCTCCAGCGGCTCGGGTCCGACTATCTCAAGGCGATCGAGCGCTACGCCGACGAAGCGTCGGCGGCAGGGTCGACCTTCGTCGAGATCCAGAACACGCTGCTGATCGCGACGGTCGGCCAGCGGGCGGACGACTAGTGGTGGCGCGAGCGGAACGGCGCGAGCCATGCGAGGCGAGCGAGTGAAGCGAGCCGGGGATCGGGGCGGAGCCCGCCAGAAGACCGGGCGAAGCCCGGCGGCCCGCGCGGCGGGCCCGCGAGCGGAACGGCGCGAGCCATGCGAGGCGAGCGAGTGAAGCGAGCCGGGGATCGGGGCGGAGCCCCGAAAATAGAAGAAGGCTGGCAGGGCTGGGACGAGTACGCGCCGTTCTACGACTGGGAGAACGCCCAGACGCTCGGGCGGCGGGACGTGGCATTCTGGCAGGGGCTCGCCCGCCGCATCGGCGGTCCGGTGCTCGAGCTCGGGTGCGGCACCGGCCGGGTGTCCATTCCGGTGGCCCGGACCGGCGCGACGCTCGTCGGGATCGACCGGTCGGCCGACATGCTGGTGCGGGCGGAACGCCGCCGGCGCCGGGCGAAGCTTGGGCCTCGGCTGTCGCTCGTCCGCGGTGACATCCGCGGTCTGCCGTTCCGCCGCCACGCCTTCCAGCTGGTGATGGCGCCCTACGGCGTGCTGCAGTCGCTCCTGCGCGAGCGGGATCTCGCCGAGACGCTGGACGCCGTGGCGCGGGTGCTGCCGCGGGGCGGGACGTTCGGACTCGATCTGGTGGCCGATGTGCCGGCCTGGCAGGAGTACACGGGGCGGGTGCCGCTGCGGGGCGCGTACCGGCGGGGGGTGAAGCTGACGCTGATCGAGTCGGTGCGCCAGGACCGCCGGCGCCGGCTGACGCTGTTCGAGCAGGACTACATCGAGCGGCGGGGATCGCGCCGGATCCATCACCGGTTCTCGCTGGCGTTCCGGACCCTCTCCATCCGGCAGATGACGAACCGGCTGGAGCGTGCCGGGTTCCGGGTGGACGCGGTGCTGGGGGACTACGACGGGCGGCCGTGGCACCCGGAGGCCGACGCCTGGCTCGTGCTGGCGACGCGGGCCTAGCCCGGGCCGGGGCCGGGCCCGGGCATGGCGGGCGATCGGGCGGCTGTGTTAAGATTTTCGGTCCGGTTTTTGCCTGTTTTCAGGGGAGTTTTGCAGCCATGTCCGGCCATTCCAAGTGGCATTCCATCAAGCACAAGAAGGGCGCGGCCGACGCCAAGCGTGGCAAGGTCTTCACGCGCATCATCAAGGAACTGACGGTGGCGGCGCGGGTGGGGGGCGGAGACGCCGACAGCAACCCCCGGCTGCGCACGATCATCGCCGAAGCCAAGGCGAGCAACATGCCCGCCGACAACATCAAGCGGGCGATCCGCCGTGGCACCGGCGAGGAGCCGGGCGTCTCGTACGACGAGGCGATCTACGAGGGCTACGGGCCGGGTGGTGCGGCGCTGATGATCGACGTGCTGACCGACAACAAGAACCGGACGGTCGGCGAGTTGCGCCATATGCTGTCGAAGCACGGCGGGAACCTCGGTGAGACGAACAGCGTCGGCTGGATGTTCGAGAAGAAGGCCTACTTCGTGATCGAGAAGAGCAAGGCCGACGAGGAGGCGCTGCTGGCGGCGGTGCTCGACGCGGGCGCTGACGATCTGCGCGACGACGACGACAACTGGGAAGTGCTCGGCCCGCCGGACTCGTTCGGGAAGGTGGACGAGGCGATCAAGGGTCTGAACATCGAGCCGGCGGCCGCGGAACTGGCGATGCTGCCGCAGAACTACGTCAAGCTCGAGGGGAAGACGGCGCAGCAGATGCTGCGGCTGATGGAGGCGCTCGACGAGCACGACGACGTGCGCCACGTCTGGTCGAATTTCGACATCGCGGAGCAGGAGTTCGAGGCTTCCCTGGCGTGAAGGTCTTTGGGATCGATCCGGGCTCCGACCGCACCGGCTTCGGGTGCGTGGAGACCGACGGCACCCGCCATCGGCTGGTGGCCTGCGGCGCGATCGCCGCCCGCGGCGCCGCGACGTTCCCCGACAAGCTGCTCATCATCCATCGTGGCCTGACGGACCGGCTGGCCGAGTGCCGGCCGGACTCCGTCGCGATCGAGAACCTGTTCCACGCGACGAACGCGCGCAGCGCGCTGAAGCTGGGCCACGCGCGCGGCGTGGCCATGCTCGCCGCGGCCGAAGCCGGGCTGCCGATCGCCGAGTACACGCCGACCGCGATCAAGCTGGCCGTGGTCGGCTACGGGCGGGCCGAGAAGGCGCAGGTGCAGGAGATGATCCGGCTGCTGCTCGGCCTGACGGAGGTGCCCTCGCCGCACGACGCGGCCGATGCCCTGGCCGTCGCCGTGTGCCACATCCACTCGTCGTGGCCGGCGGGCCGCCCGGCCCGCGGGCGGGCGGGCAGTTCCGGCCCGACGAGCTGGAGAGCCTACCGTCCGGCGCACGGCCGATAACCGGAGGCGGATCGCGCATGATCGCGTTTCTGCGGGGCCGGCTGCTCGAGAAACATCCGAACCGCATCATCCTCGACGTCCAGGGCGTCGGGTACGACGTGCACGTCCCGCTCTCGACCTTCTACGGCCTGGGCGAGCCGGGGACGGACGTGACCCTGCGCATTCACACCCACGTGCGCGAGGACGCGCTCGCGCTCTTCGGGTTCCGCACGCCGCGCGAGCTGGAGCTGTTCGAGCGGTTGATCTCGATCAGCGGGGTCGGGCCGCGGCTGGCGCTGGCGGTGCTGTCGGGCATCGAGCCGGCCGAACTGGTGCGGGCCGTGCAGCGCGGCGACGTGAAGCGGCTCACCGCGATTCCCGGCGTCGGCAAGAAGACGGCCGAGCGGATCGGCCTCGAGCTGAAGGATCGGCTGCCGGCGCCGACCGATGCGGAGGCGGCCGAGGCGGAAGCGGCCGCGGGGCCGGCCGAGCGGCTGCGCGACGATCTGCTCTCGGCGCTGCTGAACCTCGGGTATCATCGACCGCTGGCCGAGCAGGCGCTGGACGCCGCGCTGGAGACGGCGGGCGACGGGACATCGTTCGAAACGATGCTGAAGCGGACGCTGCGCGAGCTGGCCCGGTAAGCGGGGTCGCACGCAGGCACTGGCCCCACGCCTTGCTGAAAGCGGCAACACCCTGTGTATCAAGATCCGGAGCGTAAGCGACCCTTCGACAGGCTCAGGGTCGCCCCGAGCGCTGTCGAGGGGCGACGGCGGCGCATGGGGGTGGGCCGCCGTCGCGCCTCTGGCGCTTCGGCGAGCGCGGCCGAAGCCCGGTTCGAGCGCAGGCGGGCGAAGGCCCGGCCCTGGGGTGCTCCCGAACGTGGCAGCGCGATGAGTATCAAGATCCGGAGCGTAAGCGACGGCTGCGCATGGGGGTGGGGCCCCATGCGGACTGAACAATGACCACCGATCCCCGTCTCGTCGCCGCGACCCGGGCGGACGAAGAAGCCCAGTACGAAGCGGGGCTCCGTCCGCGGACGCTGGACGACTACATCGGCCAGGATCGGGTCCGTGAGAACCTGCAGGTCGCGATCCAGGCGGCCCGGCAGCGGGGCGAAGCCCTCGATCACGTGCTGCTGTCTGGGCCGCCCGGTCTCGGCAAGACGACGCTGGGCTACGTGATCGCGAACGAGTTGCAGGTGCCGATCCGGTCGACGTCGGGGCCGGTGCTGGAGAAGCCGGGCGATCTGGCGGCGATCCTGAGCAGCCTGGCCGAGCGCGAGGTGCTCTTCATCGACGAGATCCACCGGATGTCGCCGGTCATCGAGGAGATCCTCTATCCGGCGATGGAGGACTACGAGCTCGACATCGTCATCGGGCAGGGGCCGAGCGCGCGGTCGGTGAAGCTGCCGGTGCAGCGCTTCACGCTGATCGGGGCGACGACGCGCACGGGTCTGCTGACGTCGCCGCTCCGCGCGCGGTTCGGCATCGTGCACCGGCTCGATTACTACAACGAGGCCGACCTGCAGGAGATCGTGCGACGGTCGGCGCGGCTGCTCGACGTGCCGATCGACGAGGCGGCCGCCCGGGAGATCGCGCGGCGGTCGCGCGGCACGCCGCGCATCGTGAACCGGCTGCTGCGGCGGGTGCGCGACTACGCGCAGGTGCGGGCCGACGGTTCGATTACGTGCGAGGTGGCCGAGGCGGCGCTGAGGCTGCTGGAGGTCGACGAGCACGGGTTCGACGAGGTCGACCGGAAGCTGCTCCGGACGATCATCGAGAAGTTCAACGGGGGGCCGGTCGGGGTGAACAGCATCGCGGCGGCCATCAGCGAAGAGCGGGACGCGATCGAGGACATCTACGAGCCGTTTCTGATTCAGATCGGCTTCCTCGATCGGACGCCGCGCGGGCGCATGGTGACGGCGCGCGCGTACGACTACTTCGGGCTGCAGGCACCGGGGAGGGATTCACGGCTGTGGTGAGCGAGACGAATGCAGAGGGAGCAGGCGGGCCGCGCGGCGCGCGGGCGCGGCGGCGTGTGCAGATCAGTGCGCTGGCGACCTACGTGCCGCCGAAGCTGCTGACGAACGCCGATCTCGAGAAGATGGTCGAGACCTCGAACGAATGGATCCTGCAGCGGACCGGCATCCGCGAGCGGCACATCGTCGAGCCGGGTGTCGCGACGTCCGACCTGGCGAAGGAAGCCGCGCTGCAGGCCATCGGCCGGGCCGGCCTGACGCCGGACGACATCGAGCTGATCGTCGTAGGCACGACGACGCCCGACATGATCTTTCCGAGCACGGCGTGCCTGCTGCAGAACAAGATCGGGGCGGGCCGCGCGTGGGGCTTCGACCTGGGCGGCGCCTGCTCCGGCTTCGTCTACTCGCTGACCGTGGCCAGCCAGTTCGTCGCCACCGGAGCGCACGAGCACACGATGGCGGTCGGCGCCGACGTCATGTCGAGCATCATCGACTACACCGACCGGACGACCTGCATCCTGTTCGGCGACGGCGCCGGCGCCGTGGTGCTGTCGCCCGCCGTCGATCCGGAGCTGTCGATCATCGATTTCCATCACGAGATCGACGGCGGCGGCGGGCCGTCCCTGTGCCAGCCGGCCGGCGGCAGCCTGCGACCGGCGTCGCACGAGACCGTCGACCAGCGCCTGCACTACGTGAAGCAGGACGGGCAGAGCGTGTTCAAGTTCGCCGTCCGGAAGACCGAGGAGGCCGCCCGCCGGCTCCTGGATCGGAACGGGCTGTCGGCGAAGGACATCGATCTGTTCGTGTCGCACCAGGCGAACCGGCGCATCATCCTGTCGGCGGCCGAGCGGCTCGGCCTCGACGAGCGGCAGGTCGTCATCAACATCGAACGCTTCGGCAACACCACCGGCGGCACGATTCCCCTCGCGCTGAACGATGCGGTGCAGGACGGCCGGCTGAAGAAGGGGGATCTGGTGCTGCTCGCGTCGGTGGGCGCCGGGTTCACCGTTGGATCCATGCTGCTTGAGGTGGGCGTATTGAGACTTCGCTGATCCGTGCGACGTGCGACGTGCAGGGTGCGACGTGCGGCTCGTCCGTGCGACGCGCGTGGCACGTCGCACCTGGCACGGTCGGCTGCACGCGGCACGGTGCACACGGCACGTCGCACGGGACCATCGTTCCTTCCCCCTCCCCATGAACGTCTCCGAGTTCGACTTCGACCTGCCCCCTGACCTGATCGCCCAGGAGCCGCCGGCCGTGCGCGGCTCCTCGCGGCTGCTCGTGCTCGATCGCCGGACCGGCGGCGTCACGCATGCCGACATGACGCAGCTGCCGGATCGGCTGCGGCCCGGCGACCTGCTCGTCGTCAACGATACGAAGGTCTTTCCGGCGCGGCTGCTGGGGCACCGGACGCCGAGCGGCGGCCGGGTGGAGTGCCTGCTCATCGGCCGGGTCGGCCCGGACCGGTGGGAGGGGCTGCTGCACCCGGGACAGAAGCTGAAGCCCGGCGCGCAGATCCGGTTCGACGGGACGCCCGTGCTGCTGGCCGAGGTGCTGGAACGCCACTTTCACGGCCGCCGGTCGATCCGGCTCTGGACCGAGGACGGCAGTGACGTCGAGGCGGCCATCGATGCGGTCGGCCACGTGCCGCTGCCCCCCTACATCCATCGCCCCGACGAGTCGGTCGATCGGCAGCGCTACCAGACCGTGTACGCCCGGGCGCGCGGTTCGGTGGCGGCGCCTACCGCCGGCCTGCATTTCAGCGACGCGCTGCTGGCGGCGCTCGAGGCCATGGGGGTGGAGCGGACCGCCATCACGCTGCACGTAGGGTACGGCACCTTCAAGCCGGTGCGCGTCGACCGGGTGGAGGACCACCGGGTCGATGCGGAGCGCTACGAAATCAGCGACGCGGCCGCCACGGCGGTGAACCGGGCGCTCGACGAGGGGCGTCGGGTGATCGCTGTCGGTACAACGACGACACGCACGCTCGAGGCCGTGGCGGCAGCGCATGACGGCCGCCTGGTGGCCGGGGCAGGCGAGACCGACCTGTTCATCCATCCCGGCTTCCGATTCCGCGTGCTCAGCGGGCTTCTGACGAACTTCCACCTGCCCTGTTCATCGCTGCTGATGCTGGTCTGCGCCTTTGCCGGGCGGGATCACGTCATGGCCGCATATCAGCAGGCGATCGACCTAAAATACCGCTTCTACAGCTACGGCGATGCCATGTTGTGCCATTGAGTCATGTGTGCGCGTGCGAACGTGACTTCCAGCCGGTTCTGCCAGATTACTGCTTTTGAATCAGTCATATTAGCTGAAACTTCCTTCAGGATTCTGCTTCTCGAAGCGCACACGGGCGCACGGCATCTCCGGCCGTTTCGCGTGTGATTGATGTCTATAAATATCTATATATAAATACTTTATCGACAATTGTAATCACTGGAGGCCAAGTGGTCAGGACCTTGCTATGGAGAACGACGCGAAAGGATACCGCACTGTCATGTCGCGTCCTTCGCTGGCCTGTTTCGGCCCTCACGGTGGACAGGGCGCCGCCCGGGGGGCTGGGAAGGCATCGGGACAGTGGGTGTGACCGTCGCTTCGTCTCTCTTGGACTCGGCACTTTCTCAAGGAGAGGCACCGTGAAACGCCTTCGATTGCTCGCAATTCTGACGCTGGCGCTGACCGTCGGCGTCTCCGGCGCCTACGCCGGAGCGCCCGGCTGGGCACTGGCGGCCAGCCGCAACAGTGGTCCTGTCAGCAGGACCGGCCGCGTACGGTCACGAAAGTTCGACCGCCATCTGCGGGACGAGCTCAATATCGACGCAGCCCGGCAAGGACAAGCGGATCATCGTCCGCTTCAAGGCCGGCGATGACTGGACCGTCTATCAGTCGCTCCTCCAGCAGGGGGCGACGGTGACGCACTACTACCCGCGTCTTCACGCGTTTGCCGTGACGATCAAGAACAACGGCGACCTGAACAAGCTGGACAAGGACGACGCCGTCACGAACCATCTCGACCGACGCCACGGTGACGGCCAGCAGCCTGCTCGGCGGGCTGACGGGAACGCTGGACGGCGCGCTGACCGGCACCTCGTCCGACACGCTGCGTCAGGCGCTGGGCCTGGTGCCCAGACGGCGGCAGCGCCTACGTCGGGCCGACGGGGGCCGGCATCGGCGTCGCGCTGATCGACTCGGGGCTGAATCCGTCGGCTGACGTGGATGCCTCGCGCATCACCGCCTTCTACGACTTCACGCAGGGCGGGATCCTGACGACGCCGTCGGACGGCTTCGGGCACGGCACGCACGTGGCGGGCCTCATCGGCGGCACGGGCGCGCTGTCGAACGGCGAGTACATGGGCGTGGCGCCCGACGTGCACTTCGTCGTCGCGAAGGTGCTCGACAGCAACGGCGTGGGTGACACCAGCAACGTCGTCGACGCGCTGCAGTTCATCACGGCCAACAAGGACGCGCTGGGCGTCCAGGTCGTGAACATGTCGCTCGGCCATCCGCCGTACGAGGATGCGGCAACCGATCCGCTCGATCAGGCGGTGGAGCAGGCCGTGCAGGCCGGCCTCGTCGTCGTGACGTCGGCCGGCAACTATGGCGTGAACCCGGACACGGGCCAGATCGGCTACGCCGGCATCGCGTCGCCGGGCAATACGCCGGATGCGCTGACGGTCGGCGCCGTCATGACGCAGGACACGGAGACGCGGACCGACGACCGCGTGGCGCCGTACAGCTCGCGCGGGCCGACGTGGTACGACGGCTTCGCGAAGCCGGACGTGGTGGCCCCGGGCCACAAGCTGACGTCCGACGCGGCTCCCGGGTCGTACCTGCTCAACGAACTGACGGGCATGGGGCTGACCAGCCTGCTGGTCGGCACCGACTACGTGAAGCTGTGCGGCACGAGCATGGCGGCCGGCGTGACGACGGGCGTCGTGGCCCTGATGCTGCAGGCGCACCAGATGGTGCAGCCGAATGCGCCGCCGCTGACGCCGAACGCGGTGAAGGCGATTCTCCAGTTCACCTCGAGCTCGCTCAATGATGACACCGGCACCCCGTACGACAACCTGACGCAGGGGACCGGGGAGATCAATGCGGCGGGTGCGGTCACGCTCGCCAGCGCGGTCGACACGACGGTGGCGGCCTGCACCGGCAACAACTGGCTGATGTCGCCAGCTGGACACCTACTCCACGATTGGCGGGGAGACGGTGACCTGGTCCCAGAACATCGTCTGGGGCAACAACATCGTGTGGGGCAACTCCGTCTTCACGAACAACATCGTCTGGGGTAACAACATCGTCTGGGGCAACAACATCGTCTGGGGCAACAACATCGTCTGGGGTAACAACATCGTCTGGGGCAACAACATCGTCTGGGGTAACAACATCGTCTGGGGCAACAACATCGTCTGGGGCAACAACATCGTCTGGGGCAACAACATCGTCTGGGGCAACAACATCGTCTGGGGTAACAACATCGTCTGGGGTAACAACATCGTCTGGGGTGTGGTTCCGGGCCTCTAACTCACGGATAAGGACATGGAGGGCACATCGATGGAAGCGATGCCTTACCAGCCCGAGTTAGGGGTCGAATCGGTCGCCTCGACGCTGTATGAGACGACCACGGCAACCATCACCTCGGACTGGCGTGAAAAACTGCCGACGCTGGCAGGACGTCAGGTCACTCTTCGGCAGCTGCGGCTCGACGATGCCGAGCCGCTGCTGACGATGCTGACAACCGAGGAAGTGACCCGGTTCATCTCACCGCCTCCGACGACGGTGGAGGGCTTCCGCCGGTTCATCCAGTGGACCCACCAGGAGCAGGCTGCCGGCCGGTATGTCTGCTTCGCGGTGGTTCCCCACGGGATGGACACGGCGGTCGGCCTCTTCCAGGTCCGCTCGCTCGAACCCGGGTTCGGGACGGCGGAATGGGGCTTCATCCTGGGATCGCCTTACTGGGGTTCAGGGATGTTCGTTGATGGTGCGCGCCAAGTTATCGATTTTGCGATCGAGACCATTGGCGTCCACCGGCTGGAGGCTCGTGCGGCGGTCCGGAACGGCCGCGGCAACGGAGCCCTGCGGAAGCTGGGGGCCGTTCAGGAGGGGGTGCTACGGCGCTCGTTCCTGCGGCACGGGGAATACCTGGACCAGGTCCTGTGGACCATCCTCGACGAGGACTGGCAGGCACAGGACACGGTTCGGGAGGAGCACCCCTCGGTCCACTGACGGGCCGTTCGGGGATTCGGTAACCGGGCTGCCGGGGTCCGTCCGCGGGACGGCCGCCGGCAGCCCACTCGGCGTGCCAGTCCAATCCCTCCGTCCCCTTCTCTCCCTTCCAGGCCAGCACACTCCTCGCCAGGACTACCCTGGACTTGGCTTAAATGGCAGTCGTGGTCATGTAATGTCATATGAAGTCACGTGTGCGCGTGCGCAAGCGCCTTCCCGTCGGTTCATGCCAATAAATGCATTGTTAATCAGTATGTTGCATGAAATATTCATGTCCATGATTTCGGCTTCGTGAAGCGCACACGACCGCACGGTCTGCGCGGCCGATATCGCGCCATCGATGTGTATTTGTAAACTGTTAAATATAAATGCTTTACCGATAATTGTAATCCTGGAGGCGAAGTGGTCAGGACCTTGCTGTAGAGAACGACGCGAAAGGATACCGCACTGTCATGTCGCGTCCTTCGCTGGCCTGTTTCGGCCCCCACGGTGGACAAGGCGCCGCCCGGGGGGCTGGGACATGAAGCGGGACAGTGGGTGTGACCGTCGCTTCGTCCCCTTTTTGGACTCGGCACTTAACTCTCGTACTTACTCAAGGAGAGCCGCTGTGAAACGCCTTCGATTACTCGCAATCCTGACGCTGACGCTGACCGTCGGCGTCTCCGGCGCCTACGCCGGAGCGCGCGACGGACACGGGCAGCGCAAAGGTCGGCAGGGGCGGTATCAGAAAGTTCGACCGCCATCTGCGCCACGTAATGAATACCGAACAGGCTCCCGGCAAGGACAAGCGGATCATCATCCGCTTCAAGGCCGGCGATGACTGGACCGTCTATCAGTCGCTCCTCAAGCAGGGAGCGGCGGTGACGCACTACTACCCGCGCCTTCACGCGTTCGCCGTGACGGTGAAGAACAACGGCGGTCTGAGCAAACTGGACAACGACGACGCTGTCACGACCATCTCGACCGACGCGCACGGTCACGGCGAGCAGTCTGCTCGGCGGGCTGACGGGCACGCTGGACGCGACCTGACCGGGACCTCGTCCGACACGCTCCGTCAGGCGCTCGGGCTCGTGCCCAGCGACGGCATCGCGTACGTCGGGCCGACCGGGGACGGCATCGGCGTCGCGCTGATCGACTCGGGGCTGAATCCCTCGGCTGACGTCGATGCGTCGCGCATCACCGCCTTCTACGACTTCACGCAGGGCGGGATCCTGACGACGCCGTCGGACGGCTTCGGGCACGGCACGCACGTGGCCGGTCTCATCGGCGGCACGGGTGCGCTGTCGAACGGCGAGTACATGGGCGTGGCGCCCGACGTGCACTTCGTCGTCGCCAAGGTGCTGGACAGCAACGGCGCAGGGTGACTCGAGCAACGTCATCGACGCGCTGCAGTTCATCACGGCCAACAAGGACGCCCTGGGCGTGCAGGTCGTGAACATGTCGCTGGGCCATCCGCCGTACGAGGACGCGGCGACCGACCCGCTCGACCAGGCGGTGGAGCAGGCGGTGCAGGCGGGCCTCATCGTCGTGACGTCGGCCGGTAACTATGGCGTGAATCCGGATACCGGCCAGATCGGCTATGCCGGCATCGCCTCGCCGGGCAATACGCCGGATGCGCTGACGGTCGGCGCCGTCATGACGCAGGACACGGAAACGCGGACCGACGACCGCGTCGCGCCGTACAGCTCGCGCGGGCCGACGTGGTACGACGGCTTCGCGAAGCCGGACGTGGTGGCCCCGGGCCACAAGCTGACGTCCGACGCGGCCCCCGGGTCGTACCTGCTCAACGAGCTGACCGGCATGGGGCTACCAGCCTGCTGGTCGGCAACGACTACGTGAAGCTGTGCGGCACGAGCATGGCCGCCGGCGTGACGACGGGCGTCGTGGCCCTGATGCTGCAGGCCCATCAGCTGGCGGAGCCGAACGCACCGGCAGCTGTCGCCGAACCTGTGAAGGCGATTCTCCAGTTCTCGTCGAGCTCGCTCAAGGACGACAGCGGCAGCTCGTACGACGTGCTGACGCAGGGGACGGGCGAGATCAATGCGGCTCGGCGCGGTCGCGCTGTCCGGGGCGATCGACACGACGGCGGCCGCTGGGCGACAACTGGCTGATGGCGCCGGTGGAGACCTACTCGACGATTGGCGGCGAGACGGTGACCTGGTCCCAGAACATCGTCTGGGGCAACAACATCGTGTGGGGCAACTCCGTCTTGAGCAACTCCGATGCCTGGGCGAACAACATTGTCTGGGGCAACAACATTGTCTGGGGCAACAACATTGTCTGGGGCAACAACATCGTCTGGGGCAACAACATCGTCTGGGGCAACAACATCGTCTGGGGTAACAACATCGTCTGGGGTAACAACATCGTCTGGGGCAACAACATCGTCTGGGGCAACAACATCGTCTGGGGTGTGGTTCCGGGCCTCTAACTCATTGACAAGGACATGGAGGGCACATCGATGGAAGCGATGCCTTACCAGCCCGAGTTAGGGGTCGAATCGGTCGCCTCGACGCTGTATGAGACGACCACGGCAACCATCACCTCGGACTGGCGTGAAAAACTGCCGACGCTGGCAGGACGTCAGGTCACTCTTCGGCAGCTGCGGCTCGACGACGCCGAGCCGCTGCTGACGATGCTGACAACCGAGGAAGTGACCCGGTTCATCTCACCGCCTCCGACGACGGTGGAGGGCTTCCGCCGGTTCATCCAGTGGACCCACCAGGAGCAGGCTGCCGGCCGGTATGTCTGCTTCGCGGTGGTTCCGCACGGGATGGATACGGCGGTCGGCCTCTTCCAGGTCCGCTCGCTCGAACCCGGGTTCGGGACCGCGGAGTGGGGCTTCATCCTGGGATCGCCTTACTGGGGTTCGGGGATATTCGTTGAAGGTGCGCGCCAAGTTGTCGATTTTGCGATCGAGACCATTGGCGTCCACCGGCTGGAGGCTCGTGCGGCGGTCCGGAACGGCCGCGGCAACGGAGCCCTGCGGAAGCTGGGGGCCGTTCAGGAGGGGGTGCTACGGCGCTCGTTCCTGCGGCACGGGGAATACCTGGACCAGGTCCTGTGGACCATCCTCGACGAGGACTGGCAGGCACAGGGACGCGGTTCGGGAGGAGCACCCCACGGTCCACTGACGGGCCGTCGGGGATTCGGTAACCGGGCTGCCGGGGGTCCGTCCGCGGGACGGCCGCCGGCAGCCCACTCGGCGTCTTCACACGCTGACGTCATGCAAGCAGCCAGCCTTCAGGCAGGATCGCCTCCCATGACGTCCTCGCCACCCGTCCCGGAACGGACGGTCAGCGAGGCGCCGGTATCGCCGCGTCTGGGACAGGTCTACGTCTACGGCGTGATCATCTCCGGCCTGGCGGTGCTCGCGACCCTCTTCCCGCACAGCTGTCCCCGTCCCACGATGTTCCTGCTGTTCCTGGCGGCCTCCTCGGCGGCGGCCGGGTTCAAGATCAACCTGCCCCTGAGCAAGGGCGGGTCGACGATGTCGGTCTCCTACGCGGCCGACTTCACGGCGATGCTGCTCATCGGGCCCAGCCAGACCATGCTGATCTCGATGGTCAGCGCCTGGGCGCAGTGCGCATTCAACACCAAGCGGAAGAACCCGCTGTCTCGGACGCTCTTCAGCATGACGACGCTCGTGCTGACAGTGCAGGCGGCCGGGTTCGCCTACCGGCTGGCGGGCGGGACGTTCGGCCACATCGACCTGGCGGGCAACCTGGCGAAGCCGCTCGTCGGGGCGGCGGCGGTGTACTTCCTCTCGAACACGGGGCTGGTGGCTACGGCCATCGCGCTGTCGAGCGGACAGTCGATCCGGAAGGTCTGGTACGACAACTTCCTCTGGACGGGGCCGAGCTACTTCGTCGGCGCCGGCACGGCGGTCGTGCTCGGGCTCATCATCGACCGGACGGGCCAGTGGTTCGCGCTGCTGGCTGCGGCGCCGGTATACCTGACGCACCGGACCTATCAGATTTATCTGGGCCGCATGGAGGACGAGCAGCGGCACGTGGAGCAGATCAAGGAGCTCCACTGGGCCACGATGGAGGCGCTCGAGCTGGCGAAGCGGTCGGAGAAGGCGCTTGCCGCCGAGAAGGAACAGCTGGCCATCACGCTGCGGAGCATCGGTGACGGCGTCGTGACAACCGATCCGGCCGGCGGCATCCTGATGCTGAACAACATGGCCGAGGTGCTCACCGGCTGGTCGCAGCAGGAGGCGGTCGGCAGGCCGCTGACCGAGGTGCTCCAGGCGCTCGATCCGCAGACGGGTGAGCAGCTCGAGAACCCGGTGGCGCAGGTCCTCGCGAGCGAGCGGGGAGTGGAGCGGCACGCGCAGGCCGTGCTGATCGCGCGCGACGGCACGGAGCGGATCGTCGAGCTGATCCACACGCCGCTGCACGAGAAGGACGGCATCGTCGGCATGGTCGTCGTCTTCCGCGACGTCACCGACGTGCTGGCGCTCGAGCAGGAGCGGCTGAAGGCGAGCAAGCTCGAGTCGCTCGGCATCCTGGCGGGCGGCATCGCGCACGACTTCAACAACATCCTGATGGCCGTCGTGGGCAACCTCTCGCTGGCCAGCATGGCGGCGGTCGACGAGAAGACGCAGAAGCGGCTGTCCGAAGCCGAGAAGGCCTGCGTCCGCGCGCGGAGCCTGACGCAGCAGCTGCTGACGTTCTCGAAGGGCGGCGCGCCCGTCAAGAAGACGACGGCGATCGGCGCGATGGTGGTCGACTCGTCGCAGTTCGCGCTGCGCGGCTCGAACGTGAAGTGCGAGAGCCGGATTCCCGACGAGCTGTGGCAGGTCGACGCCGACGAAGGCCAGATGAACCAGGTCGTCAACAACATCGTGCTGAACGCGAAACAGGCGATGCCCGACGGCGGGCAGGTCACGCTGGACGCCGAGAACGTGACGATCGGGCCCGACAACCGGCCGGCCGGGTTCGACCAGGCCGACGGACCGTACATCCGGCTGTCGCTCAGCGACACCGGCCCGGGCATTCCCGACGGAGATTCAGAAGCGGATCTTCGACCCGTACTTCACGACGAAGGCGAAGGGGAGCGGGCTCGGCCTGGCCTCCTCGTACTCGATCATCCGCAAGCACGACGGCTGCATCAGCGTCGAATCCGAGGTTGGCGTCGGCACGACGTTCCACATCTACCTGCCGGCCGCCACCAAGCAGACGCGCCCGGCCGCGGCGCCGGCCCAGGAGCCGCTCATCCGGGGCAAGGGGCGCCTGCTGCTGATGGACGACGAGGAGAGCGTGCGCGAGGTGGCCAGTGAGATGCTCGAGTTCGTCGGCTTCGAGGTCGTCGCGGTGGCCGACGGCCGGGACGCGATCGAGACCTACAAACGCGAGATGGAGTCGGGCCATCGGTTCGACGCGGTCATCACCGACCTCACCGTGCCGGGCGGCATGGGCGGCAAGGATGCGGTGGCCGCCCTCCACGAGATCGACCCGCACGTGTTCGCCATCGTCTCGAGCGGCTATGCGGACGACCCGGTGATGGCCGAGCCGCGGCGGTTCGGCTTCCAGGGCGTGGTCGTGAAGCCGTTCACCGTGAAGGAGCTCAGTCGCGTGCTGCAGAGCGCCGAGGTCGGCCTGACGGCCGTGGCGTAGCCGTCGGCGGATAGCGGCGTGGCGCCCGGGTGCTATGCTCTACGGAACATTCCACGCCGGAGCGCACCCGTGCCCTTTCCCTACGAACCCTTCGACCTGTCGGATCTGCAGACCTATCCGCTGAAGTCGCGGCCGAGCAAGGTGCGGGTCGAGGCGTTCGCCCGCCCCTATGCGCCGGGCGCCGGTGTGCGCGGGCTCGTCGAGCGTCTTCCGGCGCTGCTGGCCGGCGCTGACTTCCGCGCGGTCGTCGGCGCCATCGTCAAGGCGCGCGCGTCGGACGGGGGCGTCGTCTGGGGGCTGGGGGCGCACGTCATCAAGACCGGGCTGGGGCCCGTGCTGATCGACCTCATGGAGCGCGGCTTCGTGTCGGCGATCGCGATGAACGGCGCCACCGTCATCCACGACTTCGAGGTGGCGCTGGTCGGCGCGACGTCCGAGGACGTGGACGCGGCGCTCGGTCCCGGCCGGTTCGGCATGGCCGAGGAAACCGGCCGGCTGCTGAACCGGGCGGTCGCCGACGGCGTGGCGGCGGGTCTGGGGTTCGGGCAGTCGGTCGGGCGGTTTCTCGCCGCTCGCGAGCCGCAGTACGCGCGTTACAGCGTGCTGGCGCAGGCCGCGCGGCTCGAAGTGCCCGTGACGGTGCACGTGGCCATCGGCACCGACATCATCCACATGCACCCGCAGGCGTCGGGCGCGGCGATCGGCGAAGGGAGCCTCCGCGACTTCCGGTACTTCGCGTCGAACGTGGCCCGGCTCGATCACGGGGTGTACCTGAACTGCGGGTCGGCCGTCGTGCTGCCGGAGGTGTTCCTGAAGGCGATCGCCCTGGCCCGCAATCGTGGCGTGGGGTTCGCTGGCCTGACGACCGTGAACCTGGACTTCATGAGGCTGTACCGCCCGCAGACCAACGTGGTGACCCGGCCGGTTGCCGATGGCGGGCGGGGCTACTCGCTGATCGGCCATCACGAGCTGCTGATTCCGTTGCTGGCGGCGGCGGTCATCGAGAGCGCCGGTTGATCGGTCGTGGATGCTGAAGTCTCGGCCGAGGACGTCGCCGGAGGCCATGCCGAGCCGACCCTTCGATGCGCTCAGGGTCGCCCTGAGCCTGTCGAAGGGCGAGGACATGGGAATCCGAGGCGAAGCGTCGGCTTCGGTTCGCGCCGGGGGAGGCTCCGCTTTCGACTTGGTGCAGGGTGTCCTGGGCCAAGTCGAGCGGAAACGCGCCGGTGGCGCGTTTCCCGCGGAGGGGCCCCGGCGCCAGTGAACAATGCCGACGCCAACTTTGCTATAATTCAAGGTTCACGCCGGTGTAGCTCAGTTGGTTAGAGCACGCGGCTCATATCCGCGTTGTCCGGGGTTCAAGTCCCTGCACCGGCACCAAATTTATTCGGGGCTCTGCCCCGAACCCCGGCTCGCTTCACTCGCTCGCGATGCGGCTCGCTCCGTTCCGCTCGCGCCCTTCGATGCACTCAGGGCGCCTTGAGCCAGCCGAAAGGCGGGCGCGCGTTGCGCGCCGCCGCGCACGCTGCCCGCGGGCACGTGCGCGGCCTCGAGATGCCTCCCCTCCTTGGTCGGGTGATCGGGACAATCCGTGAGCACAGCCTCGCGCCGCGCGGCGCGACGGTCGTGGCCGCGCTGTCGGGCGGCTCCGATTCGGTCGCGCTCGTCGAGCTGCTGCGCGAGCTGACCGACGCGGGCGAGCTGCGCCTCGCGGGGGTCGCGCACTTCCACCACGGGTTGCGCGGCGAGGCGGCCGACGCCGACGAGCGCTTCTGCGCGGCGCTGGCGGCGCGGACCGGGCTGCCGATCGAGATCGGCCGCGGCGACGTGGCGGCGCTCGCCCGGGACCGGCGCCTGTCGGTCGAGGATGCGGCCCGCCAGGCCCGCTACGCCTTCCTGGAGCAAGCGCGCACGGTGCTGGGCGCCGATGTCGTGGCGGTCGGGCACACGCGGGACGACCAGGCCGAGACCTTCCTGCTTCGCATCCTGCGGGGGGCCGGCACGCGGGGGCTGACGGCCATCCACCCCCGGGTCGGCTGCGTGATCCGCCCCCTGCTGGGCTGCCCCGGGACGAGCTGCGCCAATATCTCGAGTTCCGGGGTCTAACGTACTGCGAGGATCAGTCGAACGCTGATCTCAGGAATCCGCGCAATCGCGTGCGGCACGAAGTGCTGCCCGCGCTGCAGCGCGACTTCAATCCCGAGGTCAGCGCCGTGCTGGCCCGGGAGGCCGCCATCGCGCGCGACGATGCGGCGCTGCTGGAGGCACTGGCCGACGGCCTCTACGGGGCGATCGTCTCGGACGGGAATGACGGGCTGCGGCTGGACATCGCCGGGCTGGCGCAGGCGCCGGTGGCGCTGGCGCGCCGCGTGATCCACCGGGCGCTGGTCGCGCGGGCCGGCGGGCGGTTCGTCGGCTTCGATCACGTCGAGGCCGTGCGGCGGCTGTGCGGGCCGGGGGGGCGGGGCGGACTGGACCTGCCGGGGCAGCGGGTGGAACGAAACGCCGGTCGGGTCGTCTTAATGAGTGACGGCCTCCGGAGCCCGGCGGCCGGGTTCAGCTACGCGTTGCGGGTGCCGGGATCCGTGGGACTGCCGGAGGCGGGCTGCCGGCTCTCGGCGTCGCTGGCGACGGCGGGCGAAGCGGTCACGGCGGAGCGGGCCGCGCGGGCCGGGCACGGGCGGACGGCCATCGTGGGCGCCGACAAGGTAGGCCCGACGCTCGGGGTGCGCAGCCGGCGGACGGGGGACTGGTTCCGGCCGGCCGGTCTGGACGGCCGGAAGAAACTGCAGGATTTCTTCGTAGATCGCAAGATCTCGCGTTTCGAACGCGACCGCGTGCCGCTTGTGGTGGACGCCGATGACCGGATTGTCTGGGTGGCCGGGCACCGGGTGGCGGAAGAGTTTCGGGTGACCGACGGCACGGCAGGCGTGGTAATCTTGAGGCTTGAGGCTTGGGGAGGCACGGCTTGAACTCGACCCTGAAGAGCTTGTTGTTCTGGATGGTGCTCGTCGTCGTCGGGGTCCTGATCTGGAACTTTTCCACCAGATTCCAGGAGCACGACCGGTCGGTGAGCTTCAGCGAGTTCATGACCTGGGTGGACTCGGGTCAGGTGTCCCGCGTCACCATCACCGGCAATGACATTACCGGCTTCACCAAGGCCAACGAGAGCTTCCGCACCTACGCCCCCTCGCAGTACGACGGTCTGGCCAACAAGCTGATCGACCACAACGTGGTCGTGCAGGCCAAGGAGCCGTCGAACAGCCCGTGGGCCTCCTTCCTGTATTCCTGGGCGCCGGTCCTGCTCATCATCGGCTTCTGGATCTTCTTCATGCGCCAGATGCAGAGCGGGGGCAACAAGGCGCTCTCGTTCGGCAAGAGCAAGGCGAAGCTGTCGTCGAGCTCGCAGAAGAAGGTGACGTTCAAGGACGTCGCCGGCGTGGACGAAGCGAAGGAGGAACTGCAGGAGATCATCGAGTTCCTGCGGGAGCCCCAGAAGTTCCAGAAGCTGGGCGGCCGGATTCCCAAGGGCGTGCTGCTGATGGGCTCTCCGGGGACGGGCAAGACCCTGCTGGCGCGGGCGGTGGCCGGTGAGGCCAACGTGCCGTTCTTCTCGATCAGCGGGTCGGACTTCGTCGAGATGTTCGTCGGCGTGGGCGCCTCGCGGGTCCGCGACCTGTTCGAGCAGGGCAAGAAGAACGCCCCGTGCATCATCTTCATCGACGAGATCGACGCCGTCGGCCGGCACCGCGGCGCGGGCCTTGGCGGCGGGCACGACGAGCGCGAGCAGACGCTGAACCAGCTGCTGGTCGAGATGGACGGCTTCGAATCGAACGAAGGCGTCATCCTGGTGGCGGCGACGAACCGGCCGGACGTGCTCGACCCGGCGCTGCTGCGGCCCGGGCGCTTCGATCGCCGGATCGTCGTGAACCGGCCCGACGTGAAGGGGCGCGAGGGGATCCTCGGCGTCCACACGAAGAAGATTCCGCTGGCCGACGACGTGAACACGCCGGTGCTCGCGCGGGGCACGGCGGGGTTCTCGGGAGCGGACCTGGCGAATCTGGTGAACGAGGCGGCGCTGAGCGCGGCCCGCTACAACCAGAAGACCGTCCGGATGCACGACTTCGAGTACGCGAAGGACAAGGTGCTGATGGGCACCGAGCGTCGCTCGATGATCATCAGCGACGACGAGAAGCGCGTGACGGCGATCCACGAGGCCGGCCATGCGCTGCTGACCGTGCTGCTGCCGCACGCCGACCCGATTCACAAGGTCACGATCATCCCGCGCGGCATGGCCCTCGGCCTGACGCAGCAGCTGCCGGTCGACGAGAAGCACAACTACTCGCGCCACTACCTGAACGATCAGATCGCCATCCTGCTCGGCGGCCGGATCGCCGAGGAGCTGACGACGGGCAACATGACGACCGGCGCCGGCAACGACCTCGAGCGGTCGACCGACCTGGCCCGCAAGATGGTCTGCGAGTGGGGCATGAGCGACGTCATGGGGCCGCTCACCTTCGGCAAGAAGGAAGAGCAGATCTTCCTGGGACGCGAGATCGCGCAGCACCAGGACTACAGCGAGGACACGGCGCACCAGATCGATCACGAGGTGAAGCGCTTCGTGACCGACAACTACGAGCGCGCGCTGTCGCTGCTCACCGAACACAAGCAGCCGCTGGTGCGGATCGCCGAGGAGCTGCTCGCCCGTGAAACGCTCGACGCCGAGCAGGTGAAGCGCCTCGCGGCCGGCCTGCCGCTCGACGAGCCGCAGCCCGCGGTGGCGCCCGTGCCGGACGAACCGGATGCCAGAGCCCGGCAGAAGGAGCGGTCGCCGATCGTCGCGCCGCTCAACAAGCCGCTGCCCCAGGAATAGAACCGGCCCCGTCCGCCTCCGGTCCGGCCCCCGTCGGGTGCCGGCCGGGGCCGTCGGCGCCGCGAGCCGGCCGTGATTTCCTCCCGTCGCTCCTATCACCTTCCGCTGCCCGGCGGCGCGAGCCTCGCGCTGGGCGCACGCACGCTCGTTCTGGGCGTGCTGAACGTCACCCCCGATTCCTTCGCCGAGCCCGGTCCGACGACCGATCCCGCGCGTGCCATCGCGGCCGCGCTCCAGATGGAAGCCGACGGCGCCGACCTGATCGAGGTGGGCGGCGAGTCGACGCGACCGGGAGCCGAGCCGGTCTCGGCCGACGAGGAGCTGGCGCGCGTGATGCCGGTCGTCGACGGGCTGCGCGGGCGTCTGCGCGTACCGCTGGCGATCGACACCTACAAGGCCGGGGTGGCGGCGGCGGCGCTGGACGCCGGCGCCGCGATGGTCAACGACGTCAGCGGGCTGCGGTATGATGCGGCTCTCGCCGCGGTGGTGGCCGCGCGGGGCGCCGCGCTCGTGCTGATGCACAACCGTGGGCGCTCGCGCGACATGTACCGCGAGGCGCACTACACGGCGCTGCTCGACGAGGTGGTCGACGAGTTGCGCGAGGCGATGGCACGCGCCGCAGCCGGCGGCGTGGCGGCCGACCGGATCATCGTGGACCCCGGTATCGGCTTCGCGAAGCGACCCGAGCACAGCTACCGCGTGCTCGCCGGCCTGCCGGCGCTGGCCGCGCTGGACCGGCCGATTCTCGTGGGGCCGTCGCGCAAGTCGTTCCTGCGGACGGCGATTGGCGACGTGCCCGCCGGGGAGCGCGACTGGGGTACGGCGGCGGCCGTCACGGCCGCCGTGCTGGCCGGTGCCCACCTCGTGCGCGTGCACGCGGTCCGGGCGATGGTGCAGGTCGTGCGGGTGGCCGAGAGATCCGGCGCCACGCCGAAGCGAACGAGCCGGATCCGGCGTCCCGACGATGCTCGGGAGGCCGTTGACCAAGGCCGGTAGCCCCGATTGATATGGACAGGCTGACGACGCTTCTGCAGCGCCCGCCCGGCTGGTGGGATCTGGTCGACATCCTCGTCGTCGCGGTCGCCATCTATCAGGTCCTGGTGCTCATCCGTGGCACGAGGGCCGTGCAGATGGCGCTGGGCAGCGCGGTGATCGTGGCGCTGTTCTACGTGTCGCGCTGGGGGCACCTGGACACCATCAACTGGCTGATCCGCAACATCTTCGGCTACGTCGTGTTCGCGGCGATCGTGGTGTTCCAGTCCGACATCCGGCGGGGGCTGGCGCGGCTGGGCCAGGCACCGTTCTTCCAGTACTTCGCGAAGCCGGCGGCCGAGGGCGAGGCCGTCGAGGAACTGGTCGTGACGGCCGAGATGCTCGCCGCGCACCACGTCGGCGCCATCATCATCGTCGAGCGTCAGATCGGGCTGCGGACGTACATCGAGAGCGGGATCCCGCTCGATGCGGTCCTGACCTACGATCTGCTGTTCAGCATCTTCCAGACCGTGTCGCCGCTGCACGACGGTGCGGTGATCCTGCAGCACGATCGGATTGCCGCGGCCGCCTGTTTCCTGCCGCTCACCGTGAATCCGGCCCTCAGCAAGGAGCTCGGCTCGCGGCACCGGGCGGCGATCGGGCTCACCGAGGAGACCGATGCCGTGGCCATTGTCGTCTCCGAGCGGACGGGACGCATCTCGCTCGTCTGCGAGGGGCAGATCGATCGCGGCATCACGGCCGACCGGCTGCGCGCGCGTCTGCGTGCGCTCATCAGTGAACGCCCGCCGATTTCCCGCCACCGCGATCTGAAGTACGCTGAGCCCTGATGCGGTACCGTCCTCGCCCCTTCCGCAACTTCGGCCTGAAGGTGCTCGCCGTGGCGCTGGCCGCGCTGCTGTGGCTGGTCGTGTCGGGCGAGGAGACCGTCGAGCGGAGCGTGCGCGTACCGCTCGAGCTGCAGCAGGTGCCGAGCGGTCTCGATCTCATGAGCGAGCCGCCGAACACCGTCGACGTGCTGGTGCGCGGCGCGTCCGACGCCGTGAGCCGGATGTCGCAGGGCGATCTGGTGGCGGTGCTGGATCTGCGATCGGCGAGGCCGGGCCGGCGGCTCTTTCCGCTGACGCCGCAGGACGTCCGCTCGCCATTCGGTGTCGAGGTCGTGGAAATCACGCCGAGCACCGTCTCCATGACGTTCGAGCGTGAGGGATCGCGGATGATTCCCGTCGCGCCGTCGGTGGAGGGCCGGCCCGAGCCCGGGTACGTCATCGGGCAGATCAGGTCCGACCCGTCCACCGTACTGGTCGTCGGGCCGGAAGGGGCGCTCGACCGGGTGAAGGCGGCGATGACCGAGCCCGTGCAGGTGAGCGGCGCGACCGCGCCGGTGCGGGAGGCGGTGACGGTGGGGCTGGCCGATCCCTACCTGCGCCTGAAGGTGCCGGTCACGGCCAACGTCACGGTGAACGTGATTCCGGCGCCCGAGGAGCGGACGTTCGGGCGTCTGCCCGTGCGCATCCGGAACCTGGCGCCGCGGGAGGTCGCGCACGCCGAGCCGCGGCTGGTGTCGGTGACCGTGCGCGGCGGGCGCGAGGCGATTGACGCCCTGAAGTCGGACGGGGTGGAGGCGTACGTCGACGCCAGCGGGCTGGGGTCGGGAACCTACACGCTCGACGTGCATGCCGATCCCGGACCCGAGGCGGGCGTCGCGCGGATCGATCCCCAGCAGGTGAAGGTGACGATCAGGTGAGCGATTCGATGGTGCAAGGCGCGACGATGATGATCGGCCGGCTGTTCGGAACCGATGGCGTCAGGGGCAAGGCGGGCGTGCCGCCGCTGGATCCGGCGACGGTGCGGCGCCTCGGCGCGGCGCTCGTGCGGGCGCTGCCGGACGGCGCGCCCCGCCGGCTGGTGACGGGGCGCGACACGCGGGCCTCGGGCGAATGGATCGAACGGGAGCTGGCGTACGGCGCGGCGGGGCAGGGCGCCGAGGTGACGAGTGCCGGCATCATTCCGACTCCGGGTGTGGCCTATCTCGCGCGTGCCGGCGGATTCGGCGCCGGCGTCATGATCTCCGCGTCGCACAATCCGTTCGAGGACAACGGCATCAAGGTCTTCTCGGGCGGCGGCGAGAAGTTCACCGAGGGGCTCGAGCGCCACGTGGAGGCGATCGTGGCCGATGCGGGGCTCGACGTGCCCGGCGGCGAGGCACCGGCGGTCCGTTCGGCGGCGTTGATCGACGCGTATGTGGCGCACCTGCGCGACGTGCTGCCGGATCCCGGCCGGCTCGGCCGGCTGCGGCTGGCGATCGACTGCGCCAACGGCGCGACCAGCGAGGTGGCGCCGCGGCTGTTCGCCCAGCTCGGCTTCGACGTGGAATGTCTGGCCTGCCGCCCGGACGGCCGCAACATCAATCTCGACTGCGGGTCGACCCATCCCGGACAACTCGCCGCGCGCGTTCGCGGCGACGGCTTCCGACTCGGCGTGGCGTTCGATGGCGACGGCGACCGCGCCATCTTCGTCGACCACACGGGACGGGTCCTGGACGGCGACGCCATCCTGCTGCTGTGCGCGGCGCAGATGAAGGCGGAGGGCCGGCTGCGCGGCAACGCCGTGGTCGCCACGGTGATGAGCAACATCGGCCTGGAGATCGGCCTGCGCGCGCTGGGGATCGATCTGATCCGCTGCAACGTCGGCGACAAGTACGTCATGGAGGCGATGCTGAAGCGCGGCCTCTCCCTCGGCGGCGAGCAGTCGGGACACGTGATCTTCTCCGACTACCTGTTCACCGGCGACGGGCTCTGCACGACGCTGAACGTCCTCCGGACGATGGCCGCGACCGGCCGGGAGCTGAGCGACCTCGCGAGCGCGCTGGTGACCTATCCCCAGGTGCTGATCAACGTCCCGGTGAAGACGCGCGTCGATCTCGCCACGGTGCCGGCGGTCTCGGCGGCAATGGCCCGCGTCGAGCGGCAGCTCGACGGCGCGGGACGCCTGCTGGTCCGTTACTCGGGCACCGAGCCGCTGCTGCGGATCATGCTCGAGGGACGGGACCGCGCGGAGATCGAGCGATGGGGGCAGGAGATCGCGGCGGCGGTGCGGGAGCAGCTGGGCTAGACACCTGATGGCTATCCGTCTCAGCGTGAACGTGAACAAGGTGGCGACGCTGCGCAATTCGCGCGGCGGGCGCGAGCCGGACGTCCTCGAGGCGGTCCGTGTCTGCCTGCGTGCCGGCGCGCCGGGCATCACCGTGCACCCGAGAGCCGATCGCCGGCACATCACGCCCGAGGACGTCCGGGCGATCGCGGCCGAACTCAGGGCCTTTCGCAACGGTGCGCACGGCGCGCGCGAGCGGAGTGGCGCCCCGATTGGGATCGAATTCAACATTGAAGGCGATCCCCGGCCCGAACTGCTGACGCTCGTGCACGACGTCCGCCCGGACCAGTGCACGCTGGTTCCCGTGGCGCCGGGCGAAATCACGAGCCAGGCCGGCTGGTCGCCGGCGACACGCCGGCCCGAACTGCCCGAGATCATCCGTGACCTCCGGGCCGACGGGGTCCGCGTCAGCGTGTTCGTGGACGCCGAGAGCGAGCCGATCGAATGGGCGGCGTCGGTGGGGGCCGATCGCGTCGAGCTCTACACCGAGCCGTTCGCCCGCGCGTTCGAGCGGGGCCCGGACGAGGCCGGACGCGGCCTCACCCGTTACGTGGAGGCGGCGGCGCTGGCGCACGCCCGCGGGCTCGGCGTGAACGCGGGCCACGATCTCGACCTCGACAATCTCATGCTGTTCCGGCGCCTGCCACACCTCGACGAGGTGTCGATCGGCCACGCGTTGATCTCCCGCGCGCTGTTCGTCGGGCTGGAAGCGGTCGTGCGCGAGTACCTGGACGTGCTCGCCGCCTCGCCGTCCTCGGCTCGCTGAGGCGGACCACGTTTCGGTCGGGTGCTCGCGCCCGGCTCGGCGCTTTCCCCCGCATTCCCGAACACCGCCGTCGGACGGCCGCGCGCTCGGCGGCCTAGTCGTCCACGGCGGCCAGCCGGCCGAACAGTGGCTGGCCCGCGCGGGCGGCGTAGAAGCCGAAGGCGACGAGGCCGACGAGCAGGATCAGCGAGAGGTTGCCCGACGTCGCCCACCAGTCCGATGGCGACGGTGACAATGGCACGGACGATAGCAGATTGCTCACGAAGAGGGCGACGGTGACCGTCAGCAGGCCGAAGCGGACCACCGTGAAGGTCAGCAGGCCCATGACAATCAGCCCGAAGACCGCGTCCAGCCAGCCTCCACTGACGAAGGCGCCGGCGTTGGACACGGTGACGAAGAGCAGGACGACCAGCGCGGCCGCGAGCCATGCGCGGCGCACCATCAACCGGAGCAGGACGAACACGAGGGCCACGATGAGGCCGCTCTCGAGGGCGCCGTACAGCAGCTCCACCGCACCGACCGGCATCGCCGTCCAGTGGCCCAGCATGTTGACGGACGCGCCGAACGGCGGCACGTCGGCCTTCGCGCCTGCCAGCGGCGGCACGATGGCCTGCGCCAGATCCGTGGCCATGAAGGCCGCGCCCATCAGCGTGCCCAGCAGCACGTCGCGCCCCACGCGCGCATCGTGCAGATGGCCCGACACCAGGCGCGTCCATCCCAGGAGCCCATCGGGCCAGAAGCGCCGGGCGTAGGGTTCGATCGCCAGGTACAGCACCCAGACCTGAGCGGCCTGCTCCAGGCTGATGCCGAGGGCGACCACGAACCGCTCCAGCTCCATGAGCGGCGCCGGCGTATGGTGGGCCGCGATCAACCAGCCCACGATGAATCCCAGGAAGACGACCAGCGTCACGCGGTTTGCGCTGCGCAGGTCGGCCCGGCGCGCGCGCAAATGGCGGCGCGCCAGGAGGACGGCGCCGAAGATCGCGAGGCACCAGACGACGACGTTCAGGATGCCGGTGATGAACTGCGCCGTGCTCTGCCGGACCGGGCCGGTCTGGATCGGCCGCGTCCACGGCCCGATGACGTAGAACGAGGTCGGCCGACCACGGTACGCGGCGGCCTCGACGCGGAGGGTGATGTCCGGGTGGCCGGCGAGCGGTCCCTGCCACGCGGCGCGCACGTCCGCGAAGTCGCGCGGCGTCCATTCCGGCGTGATCGACTTGAACGCCGCCATGTCGAGTCCGGCCGCGTCGAACAACGCCTGCCAGTGCGGCGTCACGGGAGACGTCGCAGGCGGATCGAACTGCGGCGGGGTCGCGTGGAACTCCACCAGCCGGCCCCGCGTGTCCGTGACGACGCTGATCATTCCCGGCACATCGGGCGGCGGATCGGTCGGCGAGATCGACGCCACGGGTCGGAGCGGCGCCATCGGTCGCGGGCTGGTGCGGTACCAGAACACGAGCGCCGGCGGACTCCCGCTGCGCAGCACGCTCCACCAGTCGGGCCGCGTGCTCGTCTTCCGCGCCCATTCCGGATAATCGGGCGGAGCCGAGAAGCCATAGGCGTCGTCGACCGATTCGTCCGGATAGCCCAGGGCGGCGACGGTCTGATGGATGTGATCGATCAGCACCGCCGGAGACCGGTCGAGCGGGACGAGCGCGGGAATGGAACCTCGCATCGAGACGAGCACGAAGGCGGCGAAGGCGGCCAGCGTGAGCACGGCCACGGTCAGCGCGCGGCCCACCGGCACGGCATCGCTCTCGCCCGCCGCGATGAGGAGTTCCGGCGACGGCGTTTCGCCGGCCGCCAGGGCCGCCGCGAGCGGATCGGCGCCCGGCAGGGCGGCGGCGACGGCGAGCGCCAATCCGGGGCGCCGCCGGGGATCCTGCTCCAGGCATCGCAGGATCACGCGCTCGATGGCCGGGTCGAGGTCGCGGACGATCGAGCTCGGCGTCGGGCGGCTGCCGCTCTCGTGCAGCGCGACGAGCTCGTGCAGCGACTTCGCCTCGTAGACGCGCCGCCCGGTGAAGATCTCGAACAGCACGAGCCCGAGCGCGTAGAGATCGGTGGCGATCGACGCCGGCTGGCCCGTCAGCTGCTCGGGCGCCATGTACTGCGGCGTACCGGCCAGCCCCGCCTCGCGCGCGCCCTCCACGCCGGCGAGACCGAAGTCCATCAGGCGCACGTTGCCGGTGCCGTCGATCATCACGTTGGCCGGCTTCAGGTCGCGGTGCAGCACGCCGCGCTCGTGCGCGGCCGACAGTCCGGCGCACAGCTGGCGGGCGAGCTCGACGGCCTTGTCCTGGGGGATCCGTCCGATCCGGCGGAGCAGCGACGCGAGGTCCTCGCCGTCGATGTACTCCATCGTGATGAACCGCCGCCCGCCGGCGTCGCCGAGGTCGTAGAGGCGGCAGACGTTCTTGTGCGATACCTGGCGGGCGACGCGCAGCTCCGCGTGCAGCTGGGCCAGCCGCGCCGCGCTGTTCGTCATCCCTTCCGGCAGGAACTTCAGCGCCACCGGCTGGTCGAGCGTCAGATCGTCGGCCCGGGTACACCTCGCCCATGCCACCCTTGCCGAGCAACGCCACCAACCGGTAGCGGCCGGCCAGGATCGTTCCGGGCTCGAATCGGAGGCCGGACCCTGAAGGCGAGCCCGCCGCCGAGGCCGGACCTGGGGAGGGGAACCCCGGCGCGACCGTGGGCGCGGCCGTTACGCCCGGCAGGGGATCCGCCGCAGCGTCGGGAGCGGGGTGGCCGGGTGCGGGCGGCGGATCGAGCCGGGCGCCGCACGCCGGGCAGAAGCGGGCGGCGGCGGACCGCTCCCCGCCGCAGGCCGGACAGAAGGGCATGGGGCGGGAATTGTAGCGGAGAACGCCGCCCTGGGCATGCTCATCCGGCCCCGCGGGCCGGTGGACGGGTTCAGGCGGCGCTGCTATGATCGAGGCTTCAAGCGGCCGACATTTCGCCTGCCGGGCGCGCGCCGGGTCGGGCGCACGTCGGGAGTTCCCCGAGACGAGTCGAGCGTCGGCTGGCAGAGAGCGTATCCATGAAATCCGAGTCCATCGTGTTCGGGATCGCCGGGGTCTGTTTTGGTCTGATCGTGGGCTGGGTCATCGCCGTTCAGCCGGGGACCGGTCATCGCGTGACGGCGGCGCCGTCGGCGGCGACGCAGGCAGCCCCCACGCCGGCACCCACGTCCGACAACGCGCAGGGGCAGCAGGCCCGGCCGCTCGACCAGGCGCAGGTGCAGGCGCTGACGAGCCAGGCGGCGCGGAATCCGAAGGACGTGAACGCCCGCGTGCAGCTCGGCAACATGTACTTCGACGCGGAGCAGTACACCGACGCGATCAAGTGGTATCGCGAGGCGCTGCAGCTGAACCCGCGCGACGTCAACGTCAGCACCGATCTCGGCGTCAGCTACTACTACGTGAACGAGCCCGATCAGGCGCTGAAGCAGTTCGACGAGTCGCTGAAGATCGATCCGACGCACCTGAAGACGTTGCTGAACATCGGCATCGTCCAGGCCTTCGGCAAGCAGGACCTGGCCGGCGCGGCGGCCGCGTGGCAGAAGCTCGTGGACCTCGCGCCGAACAGCCCCGAGGGACAGGCGGCCAAGCGTGCGCTCGACAGCATGAAGTCGGCGCATCCGGGCATGCAGCCTGGCGGAGCTCCCGGATCCTGACGCAGGTCAGGGTGCACCAATGGTCCGGGCCCTCCTGCTGCTGATCCTGCTGACGGCCCTGGCGCGTGCCGCCTGGCGGCTGCTCCTGGGGTTCGTCCAGGGCTTTTCGAAGCCAGCCGACCGGCCCGGAGCGCCGCGCCGCGGGGTGCAGATGGTGCGGGACCCCGTCTGCGGCACCTTCGTCGTGCCCGGACGAGCGCTGGCCCTGGGCGATGGCGCCGGCCGCGTCTATTTCTGTTCCGAAGCGTGTCGATCGCAGTACCGCGCGCGGGCGCGGGCGCAGTGAGATCCGATGGCTGAGCGAACCGAGGCATCCCTCCGGGTCGATATCGTCGAGATCGGCCGGCGTGTGCACGCGCGCGGCTACGTCGCCTCCAACGACGGCAACATCAGTGTCCGGCTGGACGACCAGCGGCTGCTCGCCACGCCGACCGGCGTGTCGAAGGGGGACATGACCCCCGACATGATGGTGGTCACCGACATGGAGGGGCGGAAGCTGGCCGGCGAGCGGACGCCCTCGACCGAGCTGCTGATGCACCTGGAGGTGTATCGCAGCCGGCCCGACGTGCAGGCCGTCGTCCATGCACATCCGCCCGTGGCGACGGGATTCGCCGTGGCCGGCGTCCCGCTCGATCGGGCCGTGCTGGCCGAGGTGGTGACGACGCTCGGCAGTATTCCGATTGCCGAGTATGGCACGCCGTCGACGCCCGAGCTGGCCGACGCCGTGCGTACCTACATCCGGGCGCACGACGGCCTGCTGCTCGCGAATCACGGCGCCCTGACGGCGGGCAAGGATCTCTTCGCCGCCTACTACAAGATGGAGACGATCGAGCACTTCGCGCGGATCAGTCTCACGGCACGGCTGCTCGGCCGCGAGCACCTGCTGTCGCGGGAGGAAGTGGAGCGGCTGCAGGGATTGCGCGGCACCTACGGCATCAAGGCGCCGGCGCCGATCTGTGCCGACGACGTGCCGGCGGCGGGGCCGGGCACCCCGGCGAGCTGTCAGGTGCTGCAGGCGCCGCCGGGTGGCGGGCTGCGGCTGGTGCCCGATGCCGCCGATCTGCCGCCGGTTCCCGGATGGCCGGCGCGGGCGGCCGCGCCGGACGAGGACACCGAAATTCGGTTAACATACCGCGAGCTGACGGCCCTCATCGAAGAGGCGGTCAGGAGCCTCAAGTCGTAGGGATTCGGGATTCCGGGTCAGGTCTGTTGCGCGGCGTGGGTGGGATCGGGCCAGCCCATGCGACTGAAAGCGGGCAGGCGCTGCTGGCAGGATCCGGAGCGTAAGCGACGGCGACGGCGGGGGTGGGGCCCCGCCGCAATTGAATATTGAATATGGAGACGCACATGGGCGAGGCGCTCGGGATGGTCGAGACCAAGGGGCTTGTCGCGATGATCGAGGCAGCCGACGCGATGGTCAAGGCCGCGAAAGTGACGCTGGTGGGATGGGAGAAGATCGGCGCGGGCTACGTGACGGCGCTGGTCCGTGGTGACGTCGCGGCCGTCAAGGCTGCCACCGATGCCGGCGCGGCGGCCGCGCGGCGCGTCGGCGAACTGGTGTCGGTCCACGTGATCCCGCGTCCGCACGCGAATCTCGAGGATGCGCTGCCGATCGGCAAGGCCAACGCGAAGGGCTAGCGCCTGCGGCCATGCCGAGCCGTGGACGTGGGAGTCCGTGGGCGAGGCATCGGCGTAATTACGCGACGGGGATGGCACCCCATCGCCAACGAAGAATGCGAACGCCTCGAATCCGGTCATGATTCTGGCCAAAGTCGTCGGCACGGTCGTCGCCACCCGGAAGGATCCCCGCCTGGTCAGCAACAAGCTGCTGATCGCGCGGCCGATCGATCCGAGCGGCAAGCCCGAGGGTCGGTACCTCGTGGCGGTGGACACGGTAGACGCCGGCTTCGGCGAGACCGTGCTGATCGTCAGCGGCAGCTCTGCACGGATGTCGGCGGGCATGAAGGATTGCCCGGTCGACGCCGCCATCGTGGGCATCGTCGATGCCGTCGAGATGAACGAGTAGCCGGCATGCAGCTCGCCCGCGTCGTCGGCACGGTCGTCGCCACCCGGAAGGATGCCTCGCTCGCGGGGATGACGCTGCTGGTCGTGCAGCCGCTGACGCCGGACCGCCAGCCGGCCGGCCGGCCGATCGTGGCGGTCGACGCCGTCGGCGCCGGCGTCGGCGAGGAAGTCTTCTACGTCCGCGGCAAGGAAGCCAGCTTTCCCTTCTACCCGACCGAGGCGCCGGTCGACGCCGGCATCGTCGGCATCATCAATCACTGGACGGTCGACGCGCCGTCCCGGTAGCCGGACGACATTCATGCAACTGGCCCGCGTCATCGGCACCGTGGTCTCCACGCAGAAACATCGCAAGTTCGAGGGCGCGAAGCTGCTGCTCGTACAGCCGCTGACGCTCGAGGAGACCCCGAGCGGCCAGGTGCTGCTGGCCGTCGACGGCGTCGGCGCTGGCGTGCACGAGAAGGTGCTGATCGTGCTGGAGGGGCGCGCGGCGAGCGATGCCATCGGGCGGCGCGGCGCGCCGGTGGATGCCGCCATCGTGGGGATCGTCGATCGCGTCGATCTGGACGAGCTGGACGAGGCCGACGGGACGCGGGCGACAGGGGAGCGATCGTGAAGGGAATCGCGGACGAGACCCTGAAGGCGCTGGTGCGCGAGGTGGTCGCGCGCGAGATGGGCCTGGCGCCCGCATCCGCGGACCGGGTGCCCGCGGCCACCGTGGTGGCGCACGCCAGCCACCGTCAGTTCACGATCCTGCGCGTGCCGGATGGCGGCGGCGCCTGCCTGATCGAGCCGGCCGTACCGTGCACGCACTGCGGCTACTGTCAATCGTACGGACACTGATCGGAACCCGAGCCCCTGCACGTTCGTGCGGCCGGGCGCAACCCGACGGCGCGCACGGCGCGCCCGCGACCGGAGTGGAGCGAGCCGGATTGCGAGCGCAACGAAGGCCGCCGGGGTTCGGGGCGGAGCCCCGTACCATGTCCAAACCCTCGCTGCTCGTCACCCGGCGGATTCCGTCCTCGGTGCTGTCCCGGCTGGAGGCGGCGTGTGACGTCGATCTCTACACGGGCGAATCCGCGATTCCGCGCGATGAGCTGCTGCGGCGCGTGCGCGGCAAGCAGGCCCTGATGTGCCTGCTGACCGATGCCATCGACGCCGAGCTGCTGGACGCCGGCGGCGACCTGAAGATCGTGGCGAACATCGCGGTCGGTTACAACAACGTCGACGTGGCGGCGGCGAACGCGCGCGGCGTGATCGTGACCAACACGCCCGACGTGCTGACCGAGTCGGTGGCCGACTTCACGTGGGCGCTCATCCTCGCGCTGACGCGGCGCGTGTCGGAGGGCGACCGGGTGGTGCGCAGCGGCACCTGGAAGGGCTGGGCGCTCGACTTCATGCTCGGCACGGACGTGCGCGGCAAGCAGCTCGGGCTGGTCGGCATGGGCCGGATTGCCCGCGCGGTGGCGGCGCGGGCGCCGGCCTTCGGCATGCGCGTGGCCTTCGCCGACAGCGGCGACTTCGCGGTCGACGGGGCCCGGCGGCTGTCGTTCGACGAGCTGCTGACGACGTCCGACGTCGTCTCGCTGCACGTGCCGCTCGTCGACGAGACGCGGCACCTCATCGACAAGCGGGCGCTCGCCCGGATGAAGCGGTCGGCGTACCTGATCAACACGGCGCGCGGCCCGGTGGTCGACGAAGCCGCGCTGGCCTGGGCGCTCGAGCAGCACCTGATCGCCGGGGCGGCGCTGGACGTCTACGAGCACGAGCCGAAGGTGCAGCCCGCCCTGATGACGATGGAGAACGTCCTGCTGGTGCCGCATCTCGGCAGCGCGACGACGGAAACGCGGACGGCGATGGCGGATCTGGCGGCGAGCAACGTGCTCGCGGTGCTGGGCGGCGAGTCGCCGCTCAGCCGCGTCACGGCGTGAGCACGGGGCGGACGCCGGCGAGGCGGCGGGCGCCGGCGCGGCCGGCCGCCGCGACGGTCGACGCGGTGATGCGCGGCGTGGCCAGGGCGATCACCGGCCTGGAGATGCCGGCCGTCGAGAAGATCGCCGAGGATCAGGCCGAGGATCCGTTCCAGGTACTGATCGCGACGCTGCTGTCGGCGCGCACGCAGGACGCCACGACGCTGGCGGCCTCCCGCCGGCTGTTCCGCGTCGCGCGGACGCCGGCGACGATGGCGCGGTTGACCGTGGCGCGGATCGAGCGGCTGATCTATCCGGTCAGCTTCTACCGGCACAAGGCGCGGTTCGTGAAGGCGACGTGCCGGCTGCTGGTCTCCCGCTTCGGCGGGCGCGTGCCCGACACGATGGAGCAGCTGCTCGAGCTGCCAGGCGTCGGCCGGAAGACGGCCAACCTCGTGCTGATCCTCGCGCACCGCAGCCAGGACAACATCTGCGTCGACACGCACGTGCACCGGCTCTCGAACCGTCTCGGCTGGGTGCGCACGCGGACGCCCGACGAGACCGAGCAGGCGCTCTACCGCGCCGTCGACCGCCGGTGGTGGCCGCACGTGAACCTCTACTTCGTCACCTGGGGGCAGAACGTCTGCCGGCCGACCGCCCCCCGCTGCGGCGGGTGCGTCATCCAGGCGAAGTGTCCGCGCGTCGGAGTCACGCGCATGGGACGGACGGCCGGGCCGGCCGCCCGTCCGCGATCACCAAAGGGGAGCTGAACGATGAAGAACGTGTCTCGCGCTGTCGTGACCGCCGTGGCGGTCGTATCCATGCTGGCGGTCGGCGGCCTGAAGGCGTCGGCACAGGATCAGATTCCGTCGGAGAAGGGGCCGATCCTGGTCGTCGAGACGACGAAGGGGACCTTCGAGATCAAGACCTATCCGGTCGAGGCGCCGAAGACCGTGGCCCACATCATCGGCCTGGTCAAGCGGGGCTTCTACAACGGCCTGCGCTTCCACCGCGTCGTGCCGGGCTTCGTCATCCAGGTCGGCGATCCGCAGAGCCGCGACATGACCAAGAAGGCGCTGTGGGGGACCGGCAGCTCCGGGCATCCGATTGGCGTCGCGGAGATCAGCAAGAAGCTGACGCACATCAAGGGCGCCGTCGCGATGGCGCACGCGGGGGACCCGGCGAAGGCCGACAGCCAGTTCTACGTGACGCTGGGGCCGACGCACGCACTCGACGGCAAGTACGCCGTCTGGGGCCAGGTGATCTCGGGTGAGGACGTGCCCGAGAAGATCCGCGTCGGCGATCTGATCAAGAAGATGTACGTGAAGCCGGGGACGGAGTAGCCAGGGCGACGTACGACGCCAGCTCGGGATAGCGCTCCACGAACGCCGGGGGATACGCCCCCGGCGTCGGGAGGCCGAGCCGGTGCCGCAGCATCAGGGCGTTGGCCGGCGCCTTGGCCGCGAAGTGGTTGTTCTGGTAGACGTACAGCTTCTTCACGAGGCGGCCGGCCGCGTCAATCGTCCGGGCGAACTCGTCCACTTCGTCGGCGCCGTAGAGATAGTCGTACCGGTCCTCGGCGGCGGCGGGCCGCCACCAGGAAGCCGCGTTCCGTCCATGGAGCCGCATGTAGTAGGCGGCCGGAATGTTCGGCAGCTCGTTCTGGCGGATCGAGAAGCGGAACTTCGGCTCGTCAATCTGCACCCAGGCGGCGCCGAAGCCGTTGAGCAGCTCGAGCGTCTCCGGCAGGTGGTCGCTCCAGCTCCGGTGGCGCAGTTCCACGGCCATCGGATAGTCCGCGAAGGCCCCGAGCAGCCAGGCGAGGTACGCGAGCGTGTCGGGCGCGTGCTTGAAGCTGGGCGGAAACTGCGCCAGCAGCATGCCGAGTCGTCCGCCCTCGACGATGGGATCGATGCCGCGGCGGAACGCGTCGAGGTCGGCGCGCGTGACGCGCGCCAGCTCATCGAGCACCCCCGGCGGCACCTCACCGGCGGGCAGCGCCGGCAGGGCGGCCTGCTTGAACATCTCCGGGTGGGTGAACTTCCGGTACAACTTCAGCGAGAACTCGAAGCCCGGCGGCGTCCGGCGCACCCAGGTGGCGGCGACCTCGGCGCGCGGCTGGCCGTAGAAGGTCGAGTTCACCTCGACCGTGTCGAAGCGCTCGGCGTAGTACGCCAGCTCGTCGAACCCCTTCGGCCGCGCGTTGGCGGGCGGATAGAAGATGCCCGTCCACGTCCCGCGTCCCTTCGGATAGTTCCAGCCCGACGTGCCAATCCGCAGGTGCCCCATCTAGCCTCGTGCGAGCGCCTCGTACCGCGCCTTGTCGAAGCCGAAGACCGCTTTCGTCCCCCGCACGAGGATCGGACGGCGGATCAGGTTCGGCTGCGCCAGCATGAGATCGATGGCTTCGCGCTTCGAGGCCGGCAGCGGCCGGGTCCGGAAGACCGGGCTGCGGCGGCTGACGAAGTCGAGGAACCGGTCGGCGTCGATGTGGCGCTCCAGAAAGGCCCGATCGGGGGGCTGGTGGTTGATGTCGCGTTCCGTGACGTCGAGGGCGAGCTGCTCCAGAAACCTTCTGGCGTTGCGGCAGGTCGTTCAGGTCGGCTTCCAGTAGAAGATGTTATCGGCCATCCGGGTCTCCTGCCCGCTATTGTACGGGAAGTCCGACCCGCCTTCGCCCCGGCGGGCCCGCGATAGAATGGGAGGTCGGGCGCCCGGGCGAAGGCCCGGGCCCCATGCGAAGTGAATCATGCTGACGATCAACGAGATCTTCCACTCGATCCAGGGTGAGTCGACGTTCGCCGGACAGCCGTGCGTGTTCGTGCGGCTGACCGCCTGCGACCTGCGCTGCCGCTGGTGTGATACGCCGTACGCGTTTCACGAGGGGCGCAAGGTGAGCCTGGACGAGGTCGTCGCGACGGTGATGGCCTACGCCTGCCCGCTGGTGGAGATCACGGGCGGCGAGCCGCTGCTGCAGGAAGATGTCTACCCGCTGATGGACCGGCTGGTCGGCGCCGGCCGGACCGTGCTGCTCGAGACCGGCGGGCATCGTCCGCTGGATCGCGTGCCGCCCGATGTCGTGCGGATCGTGGACGTGAAATGTCCCGGCAGCGGCGAGGCGGAGCGGATGGCGTGGGAGAATCTCGCGTCGCTGCGCCCCGCGGATCAGGTGAAGTTCGTGGTCCAGGATCGCGCGGACTACCTGTACGCGCGGGACGTGCTGCAGCGGTACGATCTGGCGTCGCGCTGCGCGGCCGTGCTGTTCTCGCCGGTCCACGGCGTGCTGGCGCCGCGCGAGCTGGCCGCGTGGGTGCTCGAGGACGCGCTGCCGGTGCGCGTGCAGCTGCAGGCGCACAAGTACATCTGGGACGCGGAGACGCGCGGGGTCTGAGGTTGCGTCACGGTCCGCACGGCGGACCCGCGAGGGAACGGAGTAGGGCGGTGGGGCCCCCGCGAGTGACCGAGCCGGGGTCTGGGGCAGAGCCCCAGTTGAAGAGGCGCCGGGATTTGGGGCGGAGCCCCCTGTGATGAATGCCAACGCAGTCGTGCTGCTCAGCGGCGGGCTCGATTCCTATACGGCCGCGGCGATGGCCCGGGCGGAGGGCTTCACGCTGTACGCGCTGACCGTGCAGTACGGCCAGCGGCACGCGCAGGAGCTGGACGCCGCCCGCCGGGTGGCGCGTGCCCTCGGCGTGGCGCGCCACCTCGAGATGCACGTCGATCTGTCGTCCATCGGCGGGTCGGCGCTCACCGCCGATGTGCCGGTGCCGCAGGATCGGCCGATGACTGCCGACGACATTCCGGTGACCTACGTCCCGGCGCGGAACACGATCTTTCTCTCGCTGGCGCTCGGCTGGGCGGAGGTCCTGCCGGCCGCCGACCTCTTCATCGGCGTGAATGCGCTGGACTACTCCGGCTATCCGGACTGCCGCCCCGAGTTCCTGGAGGCGTTCGAGCGGCTGGCGGCGCTGGCCACGAAAGCCGGGGTGGAGGGAACGCGCTTCCGGATCCACGCGCCGCTCCTCCGGCTCAGCAAGGCCGGGATCATCCGCCAGGGCGTCGCCCTGGGCCTCGACTACGGCCTGACGCACAGCTGCTACGATCCGGCTGCCGGCGGGCGGCCGTGCGGCCGGTGCGACAGCTGCCGGCTGCGGGCGAAGGGCTTCGAGGAGGCCGGCATCCCCGACCCGCTGACCGTCAACCTCAGCCGTTCGCCGCGATAGCCGGCTCCCGGCGGGGTCGACGCCGGAGACGGCTTCGCCCTACAATCCTGACATCCCCGTGCAGAACCTTTTCACGCGACAGTCTCTCGGGCGGCAGGTCGTGCTGATCACCGTGGCCGTGCTCCTGCCGTTGATCGTGGCCATCGGCTGGTCGGCCACCCGGACCTACGGCGAGCGCGAAGCCGACCTGCGGGAGCAGGCCTCGGTCGTGGTGGCGACGGCGGCGGCGTACCTGAACCAGCGTCTGCGACAGTCTCGACTCGCTCGCCCGGGTCGCCAGCAGCTATCCGGCCATCCAGACGCTGAACGCCGAGGGCTCGCAGCGCCTGCTGCACGAGCTGCTCTCGGAGTATCCGTTCCTCCTCAACATCGTCATCACCGACGCGAGCGGCCGCATCCGCGGGGCGGGGCTCGATCGGCGGCCCGGCTGGCCCGACCCGTACGACCTGGCGTGCGTGCAGCAGGTGATCCGGACCGATCGGCCGTGCACGAGCGACTACCGGGTCGACGTCATCACGCAGCAGCCCACGGTCGTGCTGGCCTATCCGATTCCCGGAGACGCTGACGGCGAGGCACCGGTCGGTGTGCTCCACTTCGCCCTGAACCTGTTGACGCTGCAGAGCGCCTTCGCCTCGATTCCGTTGCCCGCGGGCTCGGTGGTGACCCTCACCGATCGCACGAGCCGCGTCCTGGTGCGCAGCCGCGACGCCCGCAAATACGTAGGCGTGAGGATCGATGCGAGCCACGCCGCCAATCCCCGCGACGTGCCCCGGGTGGACGTGACACGCGGCCTCGACGGGATCGAGGAGATCTTCGGGAATGCCGTCATCGCGCGCGGGCCGTGGCTCTTGAGCGTCGGGTTGCCGCGGTCGCTGGCGGAGGCACGCGTCTGGCCGCTCTGGCGCCGCAACTTCGTCATCGCCCTTGCGACGGTGCTCGCGATCATGGCCTTCGGGCTGTTCCTCGCGCGGGGGATTGGCCGGCCGCTCCACGCCCTTACGCAGGCGGCGCAGCGGATCGCCAGCGGCGACCTCAGCCCGCCGCCGCCGATGCCGGCCCCCGACCGCGAGCTCGGGCAGCTGAGCGAGGCCTTTCGCACCATGGCCGTGCGGCTGGCGGAGGCCCGGGCCGCGCTCGATGCGCAGGTGGCGCAGGAGCGCCGGGCGCGCGAGGAAGTGCAGCAGCTCCAGGATCAGGTCGTCCGGCAGGAACGCCTGGCCGCGGTGGGACTGCTCGTGGCGGGTGTGGCGCACGAGCTCAACAATCCACTGCAGGCGATTCTCGGCGCCACCGAGCTCGTCCAGCGGCACACGGCCGCCGTGCCGGAGGAGGTGCTGGACGAGGTGGCGTTCATCCAGCAGCAGGGCGCGCGCGCCCGCGACATCATCCGGAACCTCTCACGCTTCGGCCGCCAGGAGTCGAGCCCCTCCACGCCCATCGACCTGGCGGATGTCGTGGCGGCCGTGCTGCAGCTGCGCGGCCGCGACCGCGATCGGTCGGCCGTACAGTTCGAGGTCGAGATTCAGTCGTGCCGGCGCGTGGTCGCCGGCTTCACCGAACTGCAGCAGGTCGTCCTGAACTTCGTCGTCAACGCCGAGCAGGCGCTCGGGGGGACAGACGCGAAAGGGTGTGTCGTCCTCTGCGTGAGGGACGTCGGCGCGTCGGTCCGCCTGGAGGTTGCCGACGACGGCCCGGGCGTCGCCGAGGCGGACGAGGCCAAGCTGTTCCAGCCCTTCTTCACCACCAAGCCGGTCGGCGAGGGCACCGGCCTCGGCCTCTCGGTGAGCTACGGCATCATCGATTCCTACGGCGGCCGGATCGGCCACTACCGGAACGACTGGGGCGGTGCGACGTTCTACTTCGATCTGCCGGCGCGCGCGTCCGCCGAGGAGCATGCTTCGTGACCGAACGGCTGTACTACACCGAGGCCACCCGCACCGAATTCGAAGCCCGGATCGAGCGGACAGCGCCCCACGAGCTGGGCCAGATCGTCGTCCTGGACCGGACGGCGTTCTATCCGACGTCGGGCGGACAACCGCACGACACGGGCCGTCTCGACGGCGCGGGCGTCATCGACGTCGTCGATCTGGAGGACGGCAGCATCGGCCACGTCATCGACGGCCGGCTCGAGGCCGGTCGCACCGTGCATGGCACGATCGACTGGGCCCGTCGCTTCGACCACATGCAGCAGCACACGGGCCAGCACGTGCTGTCGGCGGCCTTCGATCGGCTGCTGCACGTGCGGACGGTGAGCTTCCACCTGGGCCGTACAACCTCGACGATCGACCTCGAACGGGACGTTCAACCGGGCGAGATCCGCTCGGCCGTGGACGAGGCGAACGCGATCGTCTGGCGGAACGACCCCGTCACGGTCAGGTTCGTCACGCCGGAGGAGGCCGCCGCGCTGCCGCTGCGGAAGGAACCGGCGCGCGAGGGCACGCTGCGCCTCATTGCGATCGGCGACGTCGATCTGTCGGCCTGCGGCGGGACGCACGTCGACCGGACGGGTACGATCGGTCTGATTGCCGTGCGGTCCTGGGAGCGCTTCAAGGGCGGGACGCGCGTCGAGTTCGCCTGCGGCGGCCGGGCGCTCGAGCTCTGCCGCACGCTGCGCGATCAGGTGGCCGCCGCGACGCGGCTGCTGTCGGTCTCGGGCGCCGAACTGTCGGACGCGGTCGAGCGCCTGCAGCAGGAATCGAAGGAGCAGCGGCGGGTGCTGAAGGGGCTGCAGGAACAGCTGGCCGTGCACGAGGCCCGGCGCCTGGCGGCCGGCGCCCGCACCGTCGGTGGCAACCGGCTCGTCGTCGAGGCGCTGGACGGATGGGATGCGGCCGGACTGAAGGCGCTGGCTCAGGCCGTCGCGCTCGAGCCGGCGCACGCCGCCGTCCTCTTCTCGCGCTCCGTGCCGGCGCTGGCCGTGATTGCCCGCGCGCCGGACGCGACGCTCGACGCCAGGCAGCTGCTGAGCGTCCTCACGGCGCGGTTCGGTGGAAAGGGCGGCGGACGGCCGGAGATGGCCCAGGGCGGCGGGTTGAATGCGCCGGCGGCCGACCTGGTGGCCGCGGCCGTCGAGGCGGCGCAGGCGGCCGTCTAGCGGCCGTCCAGCGCCGCCAGCCTGGCCACGGCGGCGTCGATGGCGGCGTTGACGTCGGCAGGCGCTCCGTCGAAGTTGTTCGCCACGACGGAGAAGATCAGCTGCCGGCCGCCGTGCGTCGTCACGTAGCCGGACAGCGCGCGGACGTGCGTCATCGAGCCCGTCTTGGCCTGAACGTGCCCGCCGGCGGCCGTCCCCTGGAGGCGGTGCTCGAGCGTGCCGTCGACGCCCCCCACGGGCAGGCTCGCGACGAACGCCGGCTGCTCGCGCATGCGACGGAGCACGCCGGCGATCACCGACGCCGTGACGAGGTTGTACCTCGACAATCCCGATCCATCGGCGATGGCGTAACTGCCGGGCGCGAATCCCCAGCCCGACAGCAGCTCGCCCACGCGCTCCGCACCGGCTTCCGGGACGGGGCCGCCCACCAGCCCGACCGTTCGCAGCAGCGTCTCGGCGTAGAGGTTCTCGCTCACCTTCATCATCACGACGGCCAGGCTCGAAAGGGGTGGCGAGCGGTAGTCGAGGAGGAGCGCCGCGCCGGCCGTGGCCGGCACCGGCGACGCCGAGGCGATATCCACGCCGTCGCCGTCGACCGCGATGCCGCGGGCGACGAGAGCCGCGCGCAGTCCCCGCGCGAAGAAGGCTGGCGGATCCGGCACCGCGGCCGTCCGGGCGATCGCCGGCCCGGCCGCCGGCAGGTGGCCGGTGAGCTCGACGCGGGTGGTTCCCGGCTGCCGGTGCATCAGCACGAGCGGCGGCGTGTCGCCCGTGCCGGTCGTCAGCCGGTTGTCGATCTCGAGGCCGCTGCCCTCGGGGGCCACGTCCACCGTGACGGCATCTCCGGGCGTCGCACCGGGCCGGATCTGCAGGTCGACGAGGTTGTCGTGGTACTGCAGGCCGCTCACGGGCGCCGCGAAGCCGAAGACGAGGTCGTCCCACGCCCAGCCGGCGCCGAACCGCGGCGGCGGCAGCGCGCGGCCGTCGCCGACCACACGCCCGGCGACCCGACGCAGACCGTTCTCCCAGAGCGTATCGGCCCAGTGCGCGAACAGGTCACCTGTGGTTCCATCGCGGCCATCGATGGTCGGATCGCCACTGCCGACGACGACCAGATCGCCGTTCAGCGTGCCGTCGTCGACGGGCCCGGCGGCCAGCAGCTTCGTCTCGTACGTGAAGGTCCAGCCGAGGCTCGTGGCGGCGGCTGCCAGCGTGACGATCTTCATGTTCGACGCCGGCAGCAGCAACGTGTCCGGGTGGCGGGCGTACAGGACGTCGCCCGACGCGGCGTCCTCGACGACGACGCCGACGATTCCGCGGGCGAGGGACGGGGCCGCGAAGATGCGGTCGAGATCGGCCTGGAGGGTGTGCGCCCCGGCCGGACGCGACGGCGGGGTAGGCGTGACGGCGGGCGCGCGGTGCGCGCAGGCCGTCGCGAGCGCGGCCACGAGCAGGACGGCGGCCGGCGCCAGCCTGCCCGCGGCAGGCGAACGGTGCCGTCTACCTGGACACGGCATCGAGCGCCTTCATGGCGTCGTTGAATGCGCTCGTGTCCAGCTTGGCCGCTCCGGGCTGGTCGGCGCGGGAAGCGTAGACATCCGACCCCTGCCGTCCGAATTTCACGGTCTCGTGCTTCGCACCGTTCAGAAAGGTGGCCGACACCGTCAGGTACGGCTTGTCGAGGCCCGTGTGAGCCGTGGAGGCCACCCAGGACGAGGCGCGCAGGCCGGAGAGCTTCGACAGGAAGTCGTCCATGTCGCTGTCCTTCACGGTGCCCGCCGGCGTGCTGCGGTGCCACGTCTCCGCCGCGTCCTTGCCCGTGCCCTTCTGCTGGCTGAACGTCACGGTCTTCCCGTCGCGCGTCAGGGTCAGCGACGTCGCGTTGTACGAGCGGAAGGTGAAGAGATCCTTCTGGCGCAGGTCGTCGGGGCTCTTCGTCAGGTCGTCGATCAGCGACGCCTCGACCGTGACGACCCGTGGATTCGACAGGTCACGGGCGTAGACGTTGCCGTCGGGCGCCTTCTTGCCCAGCTCGAGGGTCGTCCGGCTGTCGCCGGCGACGAGCGTGGCGGTGACCTGCGGCTTGTCGAGCCCGTAGGCCTTCAGGTCGTCCGGGTTGTCGGCGACGATCGACTTCATCGTGGCGGTCTGCAGCTGCCCGACCAGGTTCTCCATGGTCACGAAGTCGGCCGGTGCCTGCAGCGGCTTCGCGAGCGTCCATTGCGTGCCCGACCTGGCGAGGTCGATGGTCCGTCCGTCTGCGGTCAGGTCGAGCCCGGTCAGCTTGTCGCGGTCGAAGTGCAGGAGCGTCTTGTTCCGCAGCCCGAACGGCGTGACGTCGAACGTCGGCCTGAGATAGGCGCCGATCAGGAACACGCGCGGCGAGTCGGGCCGCTTCGCGTACATGTCCCCGCCGGTGGCGTTCTTGTCGCCAATGAGCAGGTGGTGCTCGGTCCTGCCATCGTCGGTGCTGAAGGCAATCTCGATGGCCGGGGAGGCGAGGCCGAACGGCTTCAGGTCGGCCGGGTGCTCGTCGACGACGCGATCGACCTGGAGCGACGACAGGTTCGTGACGATGCCCGAGACCTGCGACTCGTCGGCGGGGGCCGGCGCCGGCTGTGTCGATCCGCCACTTCCCGTCGACCTTCTTCAGCGTGGCCGTCTCGCCGGCCGATCCCTTCACGGTGAGCTGGTCGATCTTCGCCGCCTCCACCGAGAAGACCTTCTCCTTCTGGTTCTTCGGCGGCTGCTTCGACTGGACGAAGTAGATGTACCCCGCCAGTCCGAGCAGCACGATCACGAGCGTGAGTGTCGACCAGACCCTGCGCATTACCGTCTCCGCCACCAGCTGTAGACCCCGGTGCCGATGATGAACCCGGGGATGATCAGGAGCACGAGCCAGGTGACGTTCACCTGCTGTGCGGCCGTCATCGTGACGCGCCGATCGCCGGCCGCCCGCGGACGGATCGAGATCAGATCCTCCTGCTGCGACAGCCAGTCGACCATGTTCATGAACATGTCGCGGTTGCCCTGGATGCCCAGCGCGGCGTTCGACGCGAAGTCGGAATCGCCCACCACCACGACACGGGTCTCCGGCTTCGGCGCGTCAGACTTGGCGTCGGCCTTGTCCTTGTCGGCCGCGGCCACCGGCGCCGAGACCTCGCACGCAATCGAGACCGGACCCTGCTTGTCGCCCTGGTCGGCGTTGAACTTCACCTGGCCGCCGCTCTCCAGCCCCTTGATGTCGGTTTCCGCCCAGCTCCGCGGGCTCGTCTGGATGAAGGACTGCGCGAAGTGGCTGTCGACGCCTCCGGTGATCGGCGTGACCGACCGGGCCATCGGGTACGCGGTGAGCAGGTTGAAGTGCTCGGTGATCGGGTTGGACGGATAGCTGGCCGCCACCGGCACGGAGGCGTCGGTGCCGATCAGGCGGCCCATCCCGCTCACGTCGACGACCACGTTGTCGCCGACCTCCATGTCCCAGTCGTGGGCCAGGGCGATCAGGTTCGTCAGCGGCGGGTCGCCCGCCTTGGCCGGCGGATCGAGCAGCAGCAGCAGCTTGCCGCCGCGGGCCAGATAGGCCTTCAGCGCGTCGATCTCCTGCGGGAAGAAGTCGGTCACCGGTCCGGCGACGACGACGGCGGTCGCGTCGGCCGGCACGCTGCCCTCCTGGGCGAGCACCAGCTTGGCGAGCGTCTCGTTCTCCTTCTCCATGGCGGCCGCGATGCCGCTATAGCCGGTGCGGCTCGTGTCGGCCGTCTCCTTCTCGCCGTGGCCGGAGGTGAAGTAGACCTTCGGCTTGCGGCCGGAAATCACCTTCAGCAGGGTGTTCGTCAGATCCTGCTCGGTGGCGGAGGTCGTCCGGGCGGTCCGCCCCTTGTAGAGGAAGATGATCGTCCCATACGACTCCACGCCGTATTTCTTGGTCTCCAGCGGCTGCTTGTCGGCGTCGATGTACTGCACCGTGACCCGCTTCGACGCGTACGCGTAGGGCCCGAGATGGTCGCGGAACTGCTGGAACTGCTGTTCCTGGGCGAACACCAGGATCTGGAGCGGCGCGTCGAGCTTGTCGAGCACCTGCTGCGTCTGCGTCGAGAGGCTGAACTGCTTGTTGGCCGTCAGGTCCCAGCGATGATCCTGCTTGACGACGATGTAGTTGACGGCGGCGAGGATGCCGAACACCGCCAGCACGCTGGTCGCGGCGAGGCTGCCGTAGCGGGCCTGCCGCCGCCGGAAGATCCGGACGAATTCCCGCCACTGGCTCAGCAGGTAGATGATGACCAGGATCAGGCCGGCGAGGGCGGCCCAGTAGGCCGCCTGATCCCAGGCCGGACGGACCAGACGGATCGCGACCGCGCCGAAGACCAGCACCGTGCCGAGCCAGCCGATCGCGCTGAGGAGTTTCTTCAGCATTTAACCCCGCCACCGTTCGCTGTCGACCGACCGGAGGGTCAGGAACAGCCCGAACGCGATGAAGCTCAGATAGAAGACCACGTGCGACAGGTCGATCACGCCCTTCGAGAAGTCGTCGAGGTGCTGGGTGATCGACAGGTAGTTCGTGAGGGCCGCGATGGTCGGCCCCGAGAAGCTGCCGATCCAGTCGATGACCCAGAACATGAGGAACACGCTGAAGGTGACCACCAGGGCCACGATCTGGTTCTTCGTCAGGCTCGAGAGGAACAGGCCCAGCGAGATGAACGAGGCGCCCATCAGCAGCAGACCGAGGTACGCGGTGGCGATCGGCTGCCACGCCGGGGTGCCGTAGACGAAGAGGATCCCGATGTGGATCAGCGTCACGGCCAGCATGACCGCGTACAGCGTCAGTGCGCCCAGGAACTTGCCCAGGATGATCTGGACGTCCGTAATCGGCGACGTGAGCAGCAGCTCGATCGTGCCCGATCGCTTCTCCTCCGCATAGGTCCGCATCGTGAGCATCGGCAGGATGAACAGCATGATCGTGCTCGTGTTGAGCAGCAGCGGCCGCAGCATCTGCTCGTTCACGTTCACGGTCTGCTGCCCGCCCATCGCGAACTGGCTGACCTGCATGCTCTGCCGGACGAAGAACGACAGAATCGCGATGTAGAAGTAGCCGAAGATGAACACGAACGCCGCGATCACCGCGTAGCCGATCGGCGACGAGAAGTATGCTTTCACTTCCTTGCGGGCGATGACGAGGACGTTACGCATGCGCGGCCTCCGCGGGTTCCTTGTGCTCTTCTTCCGTCGTGAGGTGCAGGAAGATCTCTTCCAGGCTCATCCGCATCGGCCGGAGCTCGAGCAGGCCCCAGCCGCGCTCGACGACCGTGCGGGCCAGCGCCCGGCGCACGTCCTGGTCGCGCGCGCCCTCCACCTCGTAGCCCGTGGCGGCGCCGTGCGCGTCGGCGGCCGTGACGCGGGTCACCCCCGGCACCTGTGCGAGCGTCGCGGCGGCATCGGCGCCGCTCGCGTCCACCTGCACGTACAGCGTCTCCGAGCCCCGGAGGCCCGCGGTGAGGTTGTCGGGCGTGTCGATCGCCACGACCTTGCCGTGATTGATGATCACCACGCGCTGGCAGGTCTGCGCGACCTCCGGGAGGATGTGCGTGCTGAGGATGATCGTGTGATCGCCGGCCAGCTCCTTGATGAGCTGGCGCGTCTCGATGATCTGCTTGGGATCGAGGCCGGCGGTCGGCTCGTCGAGGATCAGGACGTCCGGGTTGTGGATGATCGCCTGCGCGAGGCCGACGCGCTGCCGGTAGCCCTTCGACAGCTTCCCGCAGTGCCGCTCCGCCATGTCGGCGACGCGCGTCCGCTCCATGGCGCTCGTCACGCGCGTCCGGCGGTCGCGGCCCGGAATCCCCTTCAGGCTCGCCACGAACGTGAGGTACTCCCGGACGGTCATGTCCGGATAGAGCGGTGGCGTCTCCGGCAGATAGCCGGTGCGCCGCTTCGCTTCGAGCGGCTGATCGAAGACGTCGAAGCCGGCGACGAGCGCCTTGCCCGCCGTGGCCGGCATGTAGCCGGTCAGGATCCGCATGGTCGTGGTCTTGCCGGCGCCGTTCGGGCCGAGGAATCCGAGGATCTCGCCCCGTTCGACGCGGAAGCTGACGTCTTCGACGGCCGTGACGCGGCCGTAACGTTTCGTGAGGTGCTGGACCTCGATCACGGATGTCTCCTGGGTGGATGGCCGGCGCGAAAGCTGCAAAGCGTCACGAAGGCCGGATCGGGCGCGGACCGGAGAGGTACGAACGCTGGCATTGGTCGCAGGGTTGGGGCAGGCACCGCAACGGCGCCGACCCGATACTAATCGAACAGCCCACGAGGGGCAAGTTCAGCCGCGACCGTCACCTCGGCCGTTGGCGAAGGCGGTCCCGCAGGTTCCTCCGTTTGGACGCCAGCCGGTCGCCGGCGGCCTGCAGGACGGGAATCGGCGGGGCGCGGTCGCCCGGGGCCGGCGCGGTCCGTGTTGCCAAGCGGCGCAGTCGTGCGTCATCCTTGAGGGTCGGCCTGATCGTCCGGCGCCGGTCCGGTGCCCGGTGCGCGGAGGCCGTTCTTCACCATTCGTCGCCGATTCCCAGGGAGGACTCATGGCTGTGACCGTTGGATCGAAGGCCCCCGATTTCACGCTGCCGGATCAGGATCTCAAGCCCGTCACGCTGAGCGCGGCGCTGCGCGAGAAGAACGTGGTGCTGGCGTTCTTCCCGGCCGCGTTCACCTCGGTGTGCACCACGGAGCTGTGCACGTTCCGCGACTCGATGGCGCGGCTCAACGGCGCCCGGGCCACCGTGTTCGGCATCAGCGTGGACACGCCGTTCAGCCTGAAGAAGTTCGGCGGCGAGCAGCAGCTGAACTTCCCGCTGCTCAGCGACTTCAACAAGGACGTCATCCGGCAGTACAACGTCGTCATCGACGACCTGCTCGGCCTGAAGGGGCTGGCGAAGCGGGCCGTGTTCGTGATCGACCAGAGCGGCGTCGTGCGGCACGCCGAGGTGCTGGCCGACGCGCGCAACGAGCCGGACTACACGAAGGTGGACGCGGCGCTGGCGCAGCTCTAGCCGGCGCGGCCGGCAGGGCGCGGGCGTGCTACGCGTCGTCTCCCTGCCGGTCCCCTGCCTCCTCGCGGGCCGTCGACAGCCACACGCGCGCGACGCGCATGCCGTCGAGGGTCTCCACCCGCAGGGTCCGGCGCTCGACGTCGATGGTGTCGCCGATGGCCGCCCGCCGTCCGAGACGGCCCAGGACGTAGCCGCCGACGGTCGTGTACATCGCCTCGTCGAGGTGCAGGCCGAACTGCTCGTTGACGTCGGTGAGGAGCGCGAGGCCGTCGATGTAGGACGAGCCGTCGGCCAGCGTCATGATCTGGGCCGTGAGGGCCCCGAACTCGCCGCCAATCTCCCCGACGATCCGCTCCATCAGCCGCTCGAAGGTCACCAGGCCGGCCGTCCCGCCGTACTCGTCGATGACGATCGCCTGCCGCGTCCGCCGCCGGCGCATCTCGGCCAGCAGGGTGTCGGCCTTCATGGTCTCCGGGACGACGAGCGCCTCGCGGGCCAGGGCGGCGAGGCTGAACCGTTCGGGCGGCGCCGCCATGGCGCGGAAGAGATCGGTGACGAGCAGGATGCCGACGATGTCGTCGAGGTTGCCGCGGTAGACCGGCAGCCGGGTGTGGGCGCCCCGCGAGATGACGTCGAGCACCTGGGCCATCGACAGGTCGGCCGAGAGGGCGACCATCTCTGTGCGCGGCACCATCACCTGTCCGGCGGTCAGGTCGGCGAAGTCGAAGACGCGGTGCAGCATCTGCTCCTCGCCCTCCTCGAGCACGCCGGCCTCCTGGCTGGCCGTCACCAGCATCTTCAGTTCCTGTTCGGAGTGGACCAGCGCGTGTCGGCTCGGGCGCGCCATGCCGAACGCGTAGACGACCATCCGGCCCATGGCGTTCAGCAGGGTGATGAAGGGCCAGAACACCTTCATGAAGAGCTCGGTCGGCTTGATGACCCAGAGCGCCGTCTGCTCGGCGTGCTGCAGGGCCACCGTCTTCGGCGCGAGCTCGCCGAGCACGATGTGCAGCGCGGTGATCAGCGCGAAGGCGATCCCGACGGCGATGCTGTGGGCGGTGACGTCGGCGACGTGCGTGGGCAGGACGCTGAATGCGGGTTCGACGAGCGACGCGAGGGCGGGCTCGCCGATCCAGCCGAGGCCGATGCTGGCCATGGTGATGCCGAGCTGCGTGGCCGCGATGTAGCTGTCGGGATCGTTCGTCGCGCGGCGCAGCGCGCGCGCCCACCGGTTGCCCTCGGCGATCAGCTGGTCGACGCGCGTCTTGCGCACGGTGACCAGCGAGAACTCCGCGGCGACGAAGAACCCGTTCGCGAAGACGAGCGCGAGGATCGCCAGCAGGCGCGTCCCGATGTGGAGCGGCAGGTGGTCCATGCAGGAAGCCTCCGAGCGCGACTGTACCGGAGAGACGCCGGTGCCGCAAACCGCCGGGCGCAGCCGTGCGGCGGGACGGAATCAGCCGTGGGCGGCGTCGGCGTGGGCGTCGACGAAGTCGTCGATCGCGCGGCGGGCCGCGGCGTCGAGGCCCGTGAACTGCAGACCCATGCCCGTCCGGTGATCGGACCACGCGACCCGCGCGTCGGCGTCGAGATCGGCCGGGCTGCCCGGCAGGCGGAAGCGCAGGCGGACGGCCGTGCCGGTGTCGAGCGGGACGGTCGTGCGCACGCCGAGGCCGCCCCGGCTCAGGTCGAACGCGACGGCGGCGACGATGGTGTCGTCCGCGTGGCAGGCCACCGGGGCGCCGAAGGCGACGCGCGGACTGCCGCGCCGGTTGAAGCTGTCGGGAAACAGATGCGGGGCGAGGGCGGGCAGGATCTGCGGCGCCGGCGCGTGCTCGTTGACGTAGCCGTTGATGCCGAGCCCCGCCAGGGCGCGCACTTCCGCGGCCCCGCTCACCGTGCCGCTGAAGACGACGATGGGCAGCCGCGGCGCAGCCGCGCGCACGGCCTGCACGAGCTCCGGCCCCGTCGACGACGTCAGGCGCAGATCGAGCAGCAGCAGGTCCGGCAGGTCCGTATCGCCCGCGAGGTCGGCGAGGACGTCGCCGGCCGACGAGGCGGCGCGGGCACGATGGCCGGCCGCGTCGAGTGCCGCCGTGAAGCGCGCGCGCGTGCCGGCGTCGTCGCCCGCGATCAGCACGGTCTTGGCGGCCGCAGAAGGAGTCATCATCACGTGTTTCCGGCAGGAAACCGGGCCTGCCATGCGTTGCAGAATCTATCAGGTTCTCGCTATAATCCGAACTCTTAGTGCGTATTGCGCCGTCCGGGCGCGGTACCGCCGGATCGTCGACTCTGCTGCCGCCCCCGCGCGGCGTTCTGGAGCGCTGAGGAGTCTATGGCCACCTGCCCCGAATGCGACGCCGACATCGAGATCGACGAATTTGATGTCGACAAGGGCGACCTCGTGAGCTGTCCCGAGTGTGGCTCGAACCTCGAAGTGATCGGTCTCTCGCCGCTCGAACTCGAGAATCGTGCTCGACGATGAAGACGACGAGGATCCCGACGACGAGGAGGACGAGGGCGACGAGGACGAGGACGAGGACGAAGACAAGGACGAGGACTGGGACGAATGAGCATCGGCGTCCTGGCCGGCACGACCGCGCCTGACGAACGGATGCTGGCGGCAAAGGAAGCGAAGCTGCGCGCGCTGCTCGCCGACATGGACGGCGTGCTCGTGGCCTACAGCGGCGGGGTCGACAGCGCGTACCTGGCCTGGGTGGCGACCGCCGTGCTCGGCGACCGCGCGCTGTGTGTCACCGCCGAGAGCGCGAGCTATCCCGAGCACCACCGGCAACTCGCGCTCCGCATCGCCCGGGACGTCGGCCTCCGCCACGAGTTCATCCGGACGGCCGAGATGGAGCGGCCCGAGTACCGGGCCAACCCCGCCAACCGCTGCTATTACTGCAAGCACGAGCTGTACACGCATCTGACCGCGATCGCGCAGGCGCGTGGCTTCACCACCGTCGTCGACGGCAACAACGCCGACGACCGGGGCGATTATCGGCCGGGCCGCCAGGCCGCGCGCGAGTTCGCCGTGCGCAGCCCGCTCGACGAGGCGGCGCTCGGCAAGGTCGAGATCCGCGAGCTGTCCCGGCGTGCCGGCCTGCCGACGTGGGACGAGCCCGCCTCCGCCTGTCTGTCGTCCCGTATTCCGTACCACAGCGAAGTCACCGGCGAGAAGCTGCAGCAGATCGAGCGGGCCGAAGCGGTCCTGCGCGATCTCGGCTTCCGCGTGTGCCGCGTCCGTCATCACGACGCGGTCGCGCGGCTGGAGATCGCCCGCGACGACATGGCGCGGGCGCTCGACCCGGAGGTGGCGTCGGCCATCGTCCGCGCGTTCAAGGAGATCGGTTACGCTTACGTCGCCCTCGACCTTCAGGGCTATCGCACCGGCAGCCTCAACGAGCCGCTGCGCCTGCGACCGATCTGACCCGGCAGGGGCCGTCCGGCCCGACACGCCTGCCGGTCGTGCCCGGTTCGCACGAACCCCGCACGCACGACCACCTCGCTCCGATACAGCTGAGTTCGACCACCGTCCGTACGATCGTTCCGGGCACCCCGCAAAATTGACAGATCAGGGGCAAGCCGTTAAGCTCCAAGCACTTCAGCACGTACGCCTGCCTTAGGAGTAGCGATGATCATGAGCCCTGTCCGCCGTTCCCTCGTCGTCGGCTCGCTCTGCGCCGGTCTCGCGCTGGCGACGCTCGGCTGCCACAAACAAGTGCCGCCCGCGCCCGCGCCGCCGCCGCCCCCTGCTGCGAAGCCGGCTCCGCCGCCCCCGCCGCCTCCGCCGCCGCCCCCACCGCCGCCGGCACCCGCGCCCAAGCCGCTGACCGAAGATCAGAATCTTCGCTCAGAAGACCGTCGCGGAGTTGAACGCGGAGAAGCCCCTGCAGGACGTCTTCTTCGACTTCGACAAGTCGGAGCTGAGTAGCGAAGGGCGCCAGGCCCTGTCCACGGATGCGCAGTACCTCCAGCGGTGGACGGGCGTGCTGATCACGGTCGAAGGACACTGTGACGAGCGGGGCACGGCCGAGTACAACCTCGCGCTGGGCCAGCGCCGCGCCGCCGCCGTGAAGGACTACCTGATCAGCCTTGGCGTGGATGCGAGCCGCGTCACGGTCGTCAGCAAGGGGAAGGAAGATCCCTTCTGCACCGAGCACGACGAGAGCTGCTGGTCGCAGAACCGCCGTGGCCACTTCATCATCACGGCGAAGTGAGCTGGGCCTGACGCCGAAAACGTAGAACGAAGAAGGTGGACGGAACGAAACGGCGGATGGCCTCGCGGCTGTCCGCCGTTCGTCGTGTACGGGCGCGGCTAGGGCCGCGCGGCGCGGGTCAGGCGATCGAAGAGCTCGGCCGCCGTCGCCCGGTGGCGCGCGATCTCGGTCCGGCCGGCCACGAGCACCGGCACGTCCTCGCCGTAGCGGGCGGTCAGCGTGGGATCGGTCGAGATGTCCACGTCCTCGACGGCGAGCGGCAGGCGGGTGGCGACATCGAGCAGCGCCGCCCGCATCACGTCGCAGAGATGGCAGCCGGGACGCGAGTAGAGCGTCACCGCCAGCGGAGGCTGCGCGCCGTCCGTCACGGGCGGCACTCGCGGACGATGGCGTCGGCGGCGGCGCGCGGGTCGGGCGCGGCAATGATCGGGCGGCCGACGACGATGTGGGTGGCGCCGGTGCGGATGGCGTCGGCGGCCGAGAGCGTGCGGCGCTGGTCGTCCTTCGCGCCGCCCGGGGTCGCCGGCCGGATGCCCGGCGTGACGATGGCGAAGCCGTCGCCGCACCGCCGCCGGATCAGGTCGATCTCCAGCGGGGAGGCGACGACGCCGTCGAGCCCCGCGTCGCGCGCCAGCAGCGCGAGCGCCTCGACCTGCTCGGCGGCCTTCCGCGGCACGCCGACCTCGGCGAGCGCCTCGTCGGAGAGGCTCGTGAGCACCGTGACGGCGATGACCAGGGGCGGCGTCACGCCGAGGCGGGCCGCTTCGTTCGCGGCCGCGTCGCGGGCCGCGCGCATCATGTCACGGCCGCCCGAGGCATGGACGTTCACCATCCAGACGCCGAGCCGGACGGCGGCGGCGACGGCCCCGGCCACCGTGTTCGGGATGTCGTGGAACTTGAGGTCGAGGAAGATCCGGTCGCCGCGATCCACCAGCTGGCGGACGAACGCGGGACCCTCCGCGGTGAACAGGCGGCTGCCGATCTTCAGGCCGCCGGCGGCGCCGCGCAACTGGTCGGCCAGGGCCAGCGCCTGTGCGGCCGTGTCCACATCGAGTGCGACTAGGAGCTGATCCATTCCTTCTCGCGGGAGCCGGTGTCGAGGGCCCCGATCAGGTCGGTCACGCGCGTGACCTGGTGGCGGGTCATGTAGTCCTCGAGCCCGGCGAGCAATCTGGTCCAGATGAAGGGATCGACGAAGTTCGCCGTGCCGACCTGGACGGCGGTCGCGCCGGCGAGCAGATATTCGATGACGTCGCGGGTATCGGCGATGCCGCCCATGCCGACGATGGGAATCTTCACCATCTGCCGGCACTCGTAGACCATGCGGACGGCGATCGGCCGGATGGCCGGGCCGCTGAGGCCGCCGACGATGTTCGACAGCTTCGGCCGGCGGGTCTCCACGTCGATCGCCATGGCGAGGAACGTGTTGACGAGCGAGACGGCGTCGGCGCCGGCGTCCTCGGAGGCGCGGGCGAATGAGGCGACGTCGGTGACGTTCGGCGTGAGCTTGGGGATGATGGGCAGCCGGGTCACCTTGCGCACGCCGCTGACGACGTCGAAGGTGCCCGTGAGGCTGCAGCCGAACGTGATGCCGCCCTCCTTGATGTTCGGGCAGGAGATGTTGAGCTCGAGAGCGCCGACCCCTTCCACGTCCGACAGGATCCGGGCGAGCTCGACGTATTCGTCGAGCGTGCTGCCGCAGATGTTGACCACGACCGTGGCGCCCCGCGCACGCAGCTCCGGCATCTTCTCCTTGACGAAGCGGTGGACGCCGATGCCCTGCAGGCCGATCGCGTTCAGCATGCCCGCGGGCGTCTCGACGATGCGCGGGGGCGGGTGGCCCTCGCGGGGATTGAGGAACAGCCCCTTCACGGCGACGCCGCCGAGCGTCGACAGATCGACGCTGTCGGCGTACTCGACGCCGTAGCCGAAGCAGCCGCTCGCCGCAATCAGCGGATTGGCGAGCCGGAGCGAGCCGATCTGGACGGAGAGATCCATAATGGACACTGCGCTGCAGAATGGAGAATCGAGAATGACGAATGCAGAAAGGCGGCGAGTGTCTGCCTGCTTCTCAATTCTGACTTCTCAATTCGTCGTCTCTTCCCCTACTCCCAGACGATCTCGTCGCCGGCGAACACCGGGCCGGCGAGGCACGACCGGACATAGTGCGGCTTGCCGTCGTCGCCGCGGACCGGGACTACGCAGCTGTAGCAGCCGCCCATGCCGCAGCCCATCACCCGCTCGACGGAGACCTGTGATGGCCGGCCGGCCCGCGCCGCCACCCGCGCGACGGCGGCCAGCATCCCTTCGGGGCCGCAGGCGTACACCATGACGGGCGTCGACGCCGGGCACGGTGGCGAGCTCGCGCTCGAGCGGTCCGGTGACGCGGCCGCGCTCGCCGCGGCTGCCGTCCTCGGTCGTCAGTACGAGCCGCACGCCGAGCTGCGTGAAGAACTCCAGGTAGAACAGTTCGTCGGCCTTGCGCGCGCCGTAGAACAGCGTCATCGCAGTGCCGCGGGCGTGCAGATCCTCGGCCAGCAGCGCGAACGGCGCCAGGCCGACGCCCCCGGCGACCATCCAGGCCTGCCCCGGCGCCTCGATCGGCGCGAACGGCTTGCCGAGCGGTCCCAGACAGGCGATCCGCTGGCCCGGGGCCGCGTCGAAGAGCCGGCTGGTCGAGACGCCGATCTGCTTGTTCAGCAGCGTCAGGCCGGTCGGTGTGCCCGAGGCGTCGCGCAGGATTTCGAAGACGGAAAACGGGCGGCGGAGCAGCGGATCGCGGCCGTGCCCCGTCTTCACCATGACGAACTGTCCGGGTTGCGCCGCCGCGGCGATTTCCGGGGCGGCGAGTCCCAGGACGTTGTACTCCGGAGAGAGCCGGCGGTTGTGAATGACCGGCGCCTCCACGTCGATCGGCATCAGGAGAGTATACATTCTTCAGTGGCGGCGGGGCCCCACCCCCGCCGCGGGACAACGCTGATGCCTGCCTCGGATGCGCCTGTTCCATTCGACTTGGCGCAGCACTGTCGATCGCCAAGTCGCAAGCGGAGCCTCCCCCCGCCGCGTGGCTTCGCTGATGCCTCGCCTCGGATTCACCTGTCCTCGGGCTCGGCATGGCCGCAGGCGCGGCGTTTTTCAGTGGCGGCGGGGCCCCACCCCCGCCGCGTGGCTTCGCGGATGCCTCGCCTCGGATGCACCTGTCCTTGGCTCGGCATGGCCGCAGGCGCGGTCGTTCTTCAGTGGCGGCGGGGCCCCACCCCCGCCGCGTGGCTTCGCTGATGCCTCGCCTCGGATGCACCCCTGTCCTCGGGCTCGGCATGGCCGCAGGCGCGGATGTGTCATTCAGTGCCGGCTGGCAGGCCACCTGAGTGAGAAATCCGCGCCTGCGGCCATGCCGAGCCCGAGGACATGGATATCCGAGGGCGAAGCATCGGCGTCAGTTCGCGGCGGGGGTGGGGCCCCGCCGCCACTGAGTAGTGCTATACTCTTCGACAGTCTCTTTAAGCGCGGTCCGGCGAGGCCGCCAAGAGGTATCACGTGCCGCACGCATTTTCCACCCGTCCGTCCACCGGATTCCCACGTCTCGCACCTTCGTCGGTCCCGTCGGCCGTGCCGATCCAGCCCTCGTGCTGCCGGCAGGGGGCCGCACGGTGGTTATCGCGTTCCGCCTGCGCAGGGAGGCCGCCATGCCGGTCGTAATGGATGCCGACCGCATGGGCCGGTCGATCACGCGCATCGCCCATGAAATCGTCGAGCGCAACCGGGGGGTCGACGGGCTCGGGCTCGTCGGTATCCGGACCCGCGGCGTGCCGATTGCCCGGCGGCTGGCCGCCGCGCTGCAGGAAATCACGGGAGACGAGGTGCCGACCGGCGTGCTCGACATCACGCTGTACCGCGACGACCTGATGCGCCATCCGGTTGGGCCCCAGCCGCTGGTCCGCCGCACTGAAATCCCGTTCTCGATCGACAACCGGCTGATCCTGCTCGTCGACGACGTGCTGTACACCGGGCGCACGATCCGGGCGGCGCTCGATGCGCTGATCGACTTCGGCCGCCCGCGCGCCATCCAGCTCGTCGCGCTCGTGGACCGGGGCCATCGCGAGCTGCCGATCAAGGCCGACTACGTCGGCAAGAACCTCCCGACGGCCCAGGACGAGAGCGTGAGCGTCCGCCTGCAGGAGATCGACGGACGCGACGAGGTGACGATCGAGGGGCCCGCGGGCGCCGAGCGCGCAGGAGGGCGATCATGAGCGAGCTGAGCCCCGTACACGACGCGGCCGGGGTCGAGGCGGCCCGGCGCCTGGAGCGGAAGGACCTGCTCGGCATCGCGGAGCTCTCGCCCGAGGAGATCCGGCTCGTGCTGGATACGGCCGAGGCGATGAAGGAGATCGGCGAGCGCCCGATCAAGAAGGTGCCGACGCTGCGCGGGCGAACGGTCGTGAACCTCTTCTTCGAGCCGAGCACGCGGACGCGCACCTCGTTCGAGGTGGCGGAGAAGCGGCTGAGCGCCGACACGCTGAACATCGCCGCGGCCAGTTCGAGCGTGCTGAAGGGGGAGACGCTCGTCGACACGGCCCTGAACATCGAAGCGATGGCGCCCGATCTCATCGTGCTGCGGCATCCCTCGTCGGGCGCGAGCCACCTGCTGGCCCGCACCTGCCGGGCCGGCGTCATCAACGCCGGTGACGGCATGCACGAACATCCGACGCAGGCGCTGCTCGACGCCTTCACGATCCGCGAGCACAAGGGACGGATCGCCGGCCTGAAGGTGGTCATCATCGGCGACCTGGTGCACAGCCGCGTCCTCCGGTCGAACGTCTCGCTGCTCCGGAGGCTCGGCGCCGACGTCTGGGTGGCCGCGCCGGCGACCCTGATGCCGCCGGGCATCGAGCAGTTCGGCGTCCGCTGGACGACCTCGATCGACGAGGCCGTGGACGGCGCCGACGTGCTCATGATGCTGCGGATCCAGCTCGAGCGGATGCGCGGCGGCTTCCTGCCGTCGCTGCGGGAGTACTTCACCGTCTTCGGACTCACGGCCGAGCGCATGCGCCGGGCGGCGCCGGACGTCATCATCATGCATCCCGGACCGATGAACCGGGGCGTCGAGATCGCCTCGGAGGTGGCCGACGGCCCGCATTCGGTGATTCTCGACCAGGTGGCGAACGGCGTCGCGGTACGCATGGCGGTGCTCTACCTGCTGGCCGGCGGAGTGGACCATGAAGCGACTGCTTAAGGGAGGCCGCGTCGTCGATCCGGCCAGCGGGCGGGACGGGCGGTTCGACGTGCTCATCGAGGACGGCCGCATCGCGCGGGTCGCGCCCGACATCGCGGCGGCCGACGCGCCCGGGGCGGCGATCGTCCAGGTGCCCGCCGGCGCCATCATCTGTCCCGGGCTGATCGACATGCACGTGCACCTGCGCGAGCCGGGGCAGGAGCACAAGGAAACCGTCGCCAGCGGCACGGCGGCGGCGGTGGCGGGCGGCTTCACGGCGGTCGCCTGCATGCCGAACACGACGCCGATCAACGACAACGCGGGCGTGACGGCGTTCATGCTGCGTAAGGCCGCCGAGGCGAATCTGGCGCGCGTCTATCCGATCGGCGCCGTCTCGAAGGGCTCGGCCGGCGAGGAACTGGCCGACATCGGCGAGCTGCACGCCGCCGGCTGCGTGGCGATTTCCGACGACGGGAAGCCGGTGTCGACGGCGCTGCTGATGCGCCGCGCGCTGGAATACGCCGGCATGTTCGGCATGCCGGTGATCGATCACTGCGAGGACCCGAGCCTGAAGGGCGAAGGGGTGGCGCACGAGGGCTATCAGGCGACCTCGCTCGGGCTGCGCGGCATCCCGAACGCGTCGGAGGAGATCATCGTGCACCGCGACATCGTGCTCGCGGGCCTGACCGGCTCGGCCTTCCACGTCGCGCACATGAGCGCGCGCGGGTCGCTCGACGCGGTCCGCTACGGCAAGGCGCGTGGCGTGCACGTGACCTGCGAGGTGACGCCGCATCACTTCGTGCTGACCGACGAGTCGCTGCGCGAGCCGGTCCCGTACGACACCAACGTGAAGATGAACCCCCCGCTGTGCGAGACCGCCGATCGGGACGCCATGCTGCAGGGGATCATCGACGGCACGATCGACGCCATCGCGACGGACCACGCGCCGCATCACGCCGACGAGAAGCGGGTCGAATTCGATCGCGCGCCGTTCGGCATCGTCGGCCTGGAGACGGCCGTGCCGCTGGTGTTCGACCGGCTCGTGCACCCCGGGCATATCACCGTGCACCGCATGGTCGAGCTGCTGTCGACCAACCCGGCGCGGATCCTCCGCGTGCCCGGCGGCACGCTCGCCGAGGGCGCGCCGGCCGACATCACGATCCTCGCGCCCGACCTGCCGGTGTCGGTCGAGGCGGCACGGCTGCGATCGAAATCGAAGAACACGCCGTTCGGCGGCTGGCAGCTGCGCGGTGGCGTCGCTGCCACGATCGTCGGCGGCCGGACGGTGTACGTCAACGACGCGGTGGCCGGCGCCGACGCGCTCGGCGCATGAGGGGGCCTGGGTGGTGACGACGCGACGCGAAGAGATCCGGGAGAAGGCGCTGCTCGACCTGCAGCGCTTCGAAGTGCTGATGCTCGACGGCCATTTCGACTATGGCAACGGGTTCCACGGCCGCGTCTATCTGAATCCGCACCAGCTCTTCCGCTCCCCCTCGACGATCTGGCGCTTCGCGCAGGACCTGCTCGACATCCTGCCCGGCGACCTGCTCGACGAGGTGGAGGTGGTGGCCGGGCCGACGACCGGCGGCGCTCTGCTGGCGCACACGTTTGCCGGGCTGCTCGACAGCCGGCGGAGCCTCGGCCGCCCGCCGAGCAGCTTCGCACCGTTCAATATCGACCCGGTCGAAGGCCCCACCCTGCGCCGTTTCTATCGCGACCTCGTGCACGGCAAGCGGGTGCTGCTCGCCGACGACGTGCGGAACACCGGCCAGACGTTCCAGCGGTGCGCCGCGGAGCTGGCGGAAGCCGGCGGCATCCTGCTCGCGACGGTCGAGATCTACGATCGGCTCGAAGCGCAGGTCGACCTCGGCGTACCGAACTTCGCGCTGGCCGAGTACCACGACGCCGAGAACTACCCGGCTGCGGAGTGCCCCCTGTGCCGCGAAGGCAAACCGATCACCGCGTTCTGACGCCCGCGTCCGTCCCCACCCTCAAGGCCGCGCTCGATCGCGCCTACACGGCCTTCAATGCGAGCGACGCGGCCGTCGATCCCATCCAGGTCGTCCGGCGCTACCGCGACCCGCGCGATTTCGAGGTCGCCGGCTTCTGCGCGGCGGCGCTCGCCTTCGGGCGCGTGTCCAGCGTCATCCAGTCGGTGGAGCGGCTGCTCGCGGTGATGGGGCCGTCCCCGGCGGCCTACGTCACGCGGTTCGATCCGGCCCGTCAGCGCGAGGAGCTGGCCGCGCTCGGCCATCGATGGACGCGCAGCGTCGACCTGGTCGCGCTGCTGTGGGTGCTGCAGCAGATGATCGAGCAGGACGGCTCGATCGAGGGGTTCTTCCTGCGGGGACTGGATCCGGCGGCGACCGACGTCGGGGCGGCGCTCGACGACTTCTCGGCGCGCGCGCTCACGCTCGATCTCCGGGCGGCGTACGGACGCGTGCCGGCGCGTCCGGGCGTCGCCTACTTCTTCCCGCGGCCCGCCTCGGGCAGCGGCTGCAAGCGCCTCAATCTCTTCCTGCGATGGATGGTCCGGCACGACGGCGTCGACCACGGCCCCTGGCGGGGCGTGCGGCCGGCGCAGCTCGTCGTCCCGCTCGATACGCACGTGATCCGGCTGGGGCAGTGCCTCCGGCTGACGCGCTACCGCAGTCCGGGCTGGGCGATGGCGCAGGAGATCACGGCGGCGCTCCGGGTGCTGGATCCGGTCGATCCCGTCCGCTACGACTTCTCGCTGTGCCACCTCGGCATGATGAACGCCTGCGGATTCATGCGCCCGCAGGGGGACGCGCAGTGTCCGCTGCGCGGGGTCTGCCGGCCACGCGCGCGTAGACGCCCGCCGTCTCCTCGACCATCCGCTCGACGCTGAAGTGCTCGCGCACCCGCGCGAGCCCGGCTGCCCCCATCCGCTCGCGCAGCGGGCGGTTGGTCAGTAGCTGGATGATCGCCTCGGCCAGCGTCCGGTCGTCGCGCGGCGGGACCAGCAGCCCGGTCTCCCCATCCACCACCACCTCCGGCATGCCGCCGGCCGTCGTGGCCACGATCGCGCGGCCGCAGGCCATCGCGTCGAGCAGCGACGTGCCGAGCCCCTCGGTGACCGAGCTCATCACGAAGAGGTCGAACCCCTTGATCATCCCCGGCACGTCGTGACGGAAGCCGGCGAGGAACACGTGCTTGTCGAGGTGCCGCTCGTGGACGTGCCGCTCGAGCGACTCGCGCAGCTCGCCCTCGCCGAGGATGACGAGCCGCGCGTCGGGCACCGACTGCAGGACGATCTGCATCGCGTCGATCAGGTGCCGCTGGCCCTTGTGGGGCACCAGTGCGGCGACGTTGCCCACGACCGGCGCGTCGGTCGGCAGCCAGAGCTCGGCGTGCACGTTCACGCGCGCCGCCGCTGCGACCCGGTCGACGTCGATCCCCTCGTGCACGGTCACCGCGTCGCCCGGCGCCACGCCATCGGCGACGAGCATCGTGCGGATCGCGTCGGATGCGGCGATGAAGCAGTCGACCTGCCGGTGCTTCCAGCGCGAGAAGGAGTTCCCCTTCAGGTGGAAGTCGACGCGGCGCGAGGCGACGAGGGCGAAGGCCGCGTCGGGGCCGGCGAACGATCGGGCGAGTGCCGCCATGGCCACGCCGTGCGGGTCGTGGGCATGCACGACGTCGGGGCGCAGCCGCTTGAGGACGCGGGCCAGCCGCCACGCGGCGGTCAGATCCATTTCCGTGCGCGGCGCGATCGGAATCAGCTCCAGTCCCTCGGCCGCGCGACGGCGCAGCTCACCGTTCGGGTGCGCCACGAGCGCCGCCCGGTCGCCCCGTGCGCGCAGGCCGTTCACCGTGAGCAGCACCTGGTTCTGTCCGCCGCGCCAGGTCCGCGCCGTGTCGATGTGGAGGGAGAACACTGTCACATCCCAGCCAGCAATGGGCAATGGGCAATGGGCAATGCGTGGCACCGCGCACCTCGCGCCGGCAGCTCTCGATACCCGTTGCTCATTGCTCGTTGCTCATTGCCTGCGGGGCCCGGCATCGGGTGCCTCCGGGCCCGCCGCTCTTCCCAGTTCCCAGAGCTTCGCGAACTTCAGACAGACGTAGTACGCGTTCATGGTCGAGACGATCAGGCCCGGCACGCCGTCGCGGAAGCCGCCCTTCAGGACGTAGTTGCGCAGGAAGGCGAACGGCGGGTGCAGCGCGATGTCGAGCGGCCCGGCTCGCCGGCCGTCCTCGAACATCTGGCGCGCCGCCAGCGTCGTGTACCGATCCATCGTCTCGAGGTGGTCCGAGATGTCGCGATAGGCGTAGTGCTGCAGCTCGTGGCGCAGCCGGCCGACGCGGCCGTCCACCCGGACCCCTTCGTGGACGTACCGGCCGGTCCATGCCGCACGCCGGCGATCGTAGAGCCGGAGCTGATGGTCCGGATACCAGTCGGTCGATCGGATCCAGCGGCCGAGATGCCAGGTGACGCGGGGGATCCAGTAGCCCTGGTCCCCCGGCTCCGCGTCGACGAGGGTGCGGATTCTCGCGGGCCAGTCCGGGCGTGACGCGCTCGTCGGCGTCCAGCGACAGGACCCAGTCGTGAGTCGCCTGCGACGCCGCGAAGTTCTTCTGCGCGATGTAGCCGGGCCACGGCCGCGCGATTACCCGCGCGCCGGCCTCACGGGCGATGGTGGCGGTGTCGTCGGTGCTCTCCGAGTCGACGACGATCACTTCGTCGGCCCAGGCGACCGACGCGAGGGCCGCGCCGATGTCCGCCGCCTCGTTCTTCGTGATGATGGTGACCGACAGCTTCGGCACGCCCGGAGTGTAGCATCAGCCGTCCGGATTCCGGCCGGCGGGGAAGCGTGGGGACGGCCCCGCGACAGGGGGCCGAGGCAGGTCGGACGGGTCGGGGTGGGACAGTCCCCGGACCGGGGACTGTCCCCGCTCGTTACTGCTGCTGGACGCTGCCGGTGGTGCCGGTCGTCCCGGTGAGGCCCGTCGTGCCGGTGGTGTTCGTCGTGCCGCCGAGCACGATGTTGCCGCCGTTGCTGGACAGGGCCGATTCCTGCACGGTCTGGAAGTCGACGAGCGACTTGTTGTAGTCGAGGATCGCCTGGATTTCGTCGTTGCGCGCCGACGACAGATCCCGCTGGGCCTGGAAGACCTGGAAGTTCGTCGACATGCCCGCGGTGAACTTCTTCTGCTCCGCCTCGAGCTTCTTCTGCGCGAGCTCGCGCGCGGCCCTCGACGAGCTGACGCGCTGCAGGTTCGTGTTCACCTGGCGGGCGGCCTGGCGCACCTGCGTGGCCACCTGCAGCTCCATGTTCTGCAGCTGCACCTTCGCCTGCTCGTCCTGGAGCCGGGCCTGCGCGAGGCTGGCCTGTGCGTTGCTGCGGCCGATCGGATAGCCGATCGTCACGCCGACCGACCAGTTCGGGAAGTCGTTGCGGAACAGGTCGCCCAGCACCGACGAGAACGGCTGGTTGACCTGGCCGATGATGTTGCCCGGGAACCCGTTGTTGTCGCGCAGGAACTGCGTGCCGCCGAGGCCGACCACGCCGTAGTTCACCTGGGCGTTCACGTCGGGCATCATCTGGTTGTGGAAGTAGCGGATGTTGATGTCGTTGGCCTCGATGCTCTTCTTGGCCACGAGCAGGTCGGTCCGCTTGACCATGGCATTGCGCACCGCGGCGTCGACGTCGATCGGCTGCGACTGGAACGTCGGCGAGTCGGTCGGCTCCAGATCGACGTTCCAGAAGTCGGCCGACTTCGGATCGAGGATCAGCGTGCGGAGCTGGTCCTCGGCCTGCTTGATGGCCCCCTGGGCGACGATGACCGCCTCCTCGCGACTCGCCACCTCGGCCTGGGCCTCCACGATGTCGATGGGCGCCATCGTGCCGATCTCGACCCGCTTCTGGTTGTCTCGCAGCGACTCCTTCGCGAGATCGAGCGACTCCTGCTGAACCTTCAGCGAGTTGATCGCGTATGACAGATTCCAGTAGGCGTCCTTGACCGAACGGACCGTCTCGACCACCGTCTGGCGCAGCTGCACTTCCGAGATCTCCCGGTTCTTGGCGCTGACGAGGATCTGGTCGCGCGTGCTGTCGATCCCGAAGTTCCGGAGCAGCGGCTGGGTGTAGTTCAGGTTCAGGGTCGACTGCAGCGACGGGTTCACGCTCTGGAACACGCTGTCGGTCGTCGACCGCTGGCTGTCCCAGGCGGCGCTGTAGCTGCCGCCCCAGGGCAGAAGCTGGCTCAGGCCGACCTGCGTCGAAAACTGGCCGCTGTTGACCGAGTTCGCGCCGCCCGAGAGGATGCTGCTGACGGGGTCCCTCCGCCCATTGCCGCTGAGCGTCGACTGCAGCTTCGGCGTCCAGTTCGTGCGGGCCCGCGCCACGTTCAGATCCTGGATTTGCGGGTTCAGCCGCTGCACCTGGATGTTCAGATTGTGCTCGAGCGCCAGCTGCACGGCGTCGTCGATCGACAGACGACGGACGGGCCCGGCGCTCGCGTGCCGCCCGTTGCGGCCGGGGGCGGCGTGGGCATCGACTGTCCGGTCTGGGCGGAAACGGACACCGCGAAGACAGAGCAGGGCGGTTGTCCCGAAAATCAGGCGCGCGGCGCGCAGCAGATCCTGACGCATTGGTCGCTTACTCCCATGGCAAAGAATCCGGCTCATGCGTGGGTGCGGTCCGGGCCACCGGGCGCCGTCAACCGCTCTCCGAAGAATAGACGAGAGGAGGGGGAGGCCAGTTCGAATCGACTGCGGAATTGTATACTAGCGCTCCCCCGGGGCGGACCCCCGGCTGCACGCTTCGGGGCCACTACGGGACGCCGGCGCTGGCCGGCACCGTGGACCATCGGACGATCGGAGCCGGGCCCGACGGGCCTCCTGGCATCCGAGGTCGCCCGGGCCCTCCGGGCCGGCTTTCTCGAAGGATTGCAGGTTCATTCATGGCATTGACGCAGGACGCGCTGCTCGACATCTTCCGCCGCTCGGGCGGCCTGCTCGAAGGACATTTCCGGCTGTCGTCGGGGCTCCACAGTCCCGGGTACCTCCAGTCGGCCCTGGTGCTGCAGCATCCCGACAAGGCCGCGGCGCTCGGCGCGGCCCTCGCCGAGAAGGTGAGGCGCCTGCGGCCGACGCTGGTCCTGTCGCCGGCGCTCGGCGGCATTGTCATCGGCCAGGAGGTCGGGCGTGCGCTCGGCATCCGGGCGATCTTCACCGAGCGGCAGGAAGGCGTGATGACCTTGCGGCGGGGCTTCACGATCAGCGAGAACGATCGGGTGCTGGTCGTCGAGGACGTGCTGACGACCGGGGGCTCGACGCGCGAAACCATGCAGGTGGCGCGCGCGGCCGGTGGAACCGTCGTGGGCGCGGCGGCGATCGTCGACCGCAGCGGCGGCACGGCGTCGCTCGACGTGCCCTTCGAGGCGCTGCTCGAGATGGCGCTCCCGACCTACGAGCCCGATCGCTGTCCGCTGTGCGCCAGCGGCGTGGCCGTGGTCAAGCCGGGTTCGCGGCCGACGCAGGCGACCTAGGGCAGGGCGGCCCAGGACGTCAGCAACGGGCACCGAGCAATGGGCAATGGGCATTGAATCTCCCAGGGACTGGGTGCCGCGGCACGCCGCATTGCTCATTGCCCATTGCTCATTGCCGTCACGTATCATGCGTCAGTGCCCTCTGCCCCCCGCACCCTGAAGCTCACCCTCGCCTACGATGGCACCGCCTTCGTCGGGTGGCAGCGCCAGCCCAACGGCGCCTCGGTGCAGGAGCGTCTGGAGGAGGCGCTGGCCCGGCTCGAGGGCCGGCCGGTGACTGCCGCGGCTGCCGGGCGCACGGACGCCGGCGTCCATGCGGCCGGGCAGGTGGTGAGCGTCAGCCTGGCGCGCGACATGACGGCCGACGCGCTGGCCCGGGCGCTCAACGCCATCCTGCCGCCTGACATCCGGGTGCTCGACGCCACGGTCGTGCCCGGCACGTTTCACGCCCGCTTCTCCGCGCGCGCCAAGACCTATCAGTACCGCCTGATGAACGGCGGAGTCGTCAGCCCGTTCGAGCGGCCGTACGTCTGGGCCGTGGCACCGCCGCTCGACGTGCCGGCGATGCAGGCGGCTGCCGGCCGGATCGAAGGCCGGCACGACTTCGCGTCGTTCCAGGCCGCCGGCAGCGACGTGCGCGACTCGGTCAGAACCGTGCTGGCGTCGCGGTTCGTCGAGCCGCCGGCCGGCCCGTTTCCCGACAGGGGCTGCGGATGGCTGCACGTCGGCACGGGTCGGCTGCTCGTCTACGAAATCACCGGCGACGGCTTCCTCCGCCACATGGTGAGGAACGTCGTCGGGACCCTGGTGGAGATTGGCAGCGGACGCCGGCCGGGCGATTCGCTGCCCCGGCTGCTCGCCGCGCGCGACCGGAACGAGGCCGGTCCCACGGCGCCGGCCCACGGGTTGTGTCTCGTGCGGGTCGCCTACGACGAGGAAGGGGCGGAGAGCGGGACGTTCACGCTTGCGGGCGGGGTCTAAAAGACTGTAACATTTAGAGTTACTTCATTCAGGAATCCCGAATGTCGCTTGAGCAGCTTCTGGCCTGGATCCCGCCCGGTTCGCCCGATGAGGCACTCGCCCGCCAGGTGAACCCCGAGCTGGTGCCGGCCCACGTCGCCATCATCATGGACGGCAACGGACGATGGGCGGCGCGGCGCCACCTGCCGCGGGTCGAAGGGCATCGTGCGGGGATCGACGCCGTGCGGGAGACGGTGGAGACGTCCGCCCGGCTGGGGCTGCGCGTGCTGACCTTGTGGGCGTTCTCGGTCGACAACTGGAAGCGGCCCCGGACCGAGGTCAACACGCTGATGCGGCTGCTGAAGCGGTACCTGCGGCTGGAGCTCGGCACGTTGATGACGAACAACATCCGCTTCCGTGTCATCGGCCGGCCGGACGAGCTCGCCCTCGACGTGCGGCGCGAGCTGCAGGCCGCCGAGGCCGAGACGGCAGGGAACACGGGCATGGAGTTCAACATCGCGCTGAACTACGGCGGGCGCGCGGAAATCGTGGAGGCGGCGCGGCGCGCCATCGCTGCGGGCCTCGCGGCGGAGGATCTCGATGAAGAGCGGTTCGCCGGGTTCCTGTACACGGCCGGCCAGCCGGATCCCGACCTGCTGATCCGCACGAGCGGCGAGATGCGTCTCAGCAACTTCCTGCTCTGGCAGATCGCCTACTCGGAGATCTGGGTCACCGACACGCTGTGGCCCGATTTCCGCTGCCGCCACCTGCTCGAAGCGATTCTCGCCTACCAGAAACGCGACCGCCGGTACGGCGGCATCAAGGCGCCGGCCGTGGCGCTGGGCGCGAAGTGAGATCGCGTTTCGCCGTCGACCCGCGGCGCGGGCGACCCGCCCGCGTCGCCGCCGGCCACCCGATCCGATGACACGCCTGCTGAGCGGGGTCGTGCTCGTGGCGGCGGCCGTGTCGGCGATCTGGTTCCTCGGCACGATGCCGCTGCTGGCGGTGGCCGAGGTCGTGCTGGTGCTGGCGCTGCACGAATACCAGGGGCTGGCGGCGGCGCTGGACCTGCAGATTCCGGGCATCGTCGCCGGGGCTGCCGCCATGCTGACCTGCGTGGCCGTGGCGGTACCCGGCACGCCGCTCGACGCGGTGCTCGTCGCCGCGCTGGTGACGCTCGGAGCCCTGGCGCTCGTCTCGCCACGCCCGGGCGCGCGGTCGCTCGGCGACACCGCGGGCGGTCTGTTCGCGTCGCTGTACCTCGGGCTGCCGATCGGCGCGCTGGTCGCCCTGCACCGGCTCGCCGGCCGCGAGGCGCTGCTGCTGCTGATGGCGACGGTGATGGCGAGCGACACGAGCCAGGTACTACACGGGCCGCGCGTTCGGGCGGCGGCCCCTGGCGCCCGCCATCAGCCCGGGCAAGACGGTGGAAGGGGCGATCGGCGGCTTCGTGGGCGGCGCCGCCTGCTTCGCCATCGTCGGCCGCTGGTGGCTGCCGGCGGTGCCCGTGACGATGCGGGTGCTGCTCGGCCTCGCGCTCGTCGCCCTGGGCATTGCCGGCGATCTCTTCGAGTCGCGGCTGAAGCGGGGCGCCGGGCTGAAGGACAGCTCGACGCTGATTCCCGGACACGGCGGCGTGCTCGATCGGATCGACGCGCTGCTGTTCGCGGCGCCGGTGTTCTACGTGTTCGTGCGGTACGGGCTCGGGGGATGAGAAGATCAGGCGCTCCGGGCTCGGTGCTCGGGCGCTCGGAACCGTAGCCTGCAGCCCGTAGCCCGTAGCCCGACGCACTGTAGACCGTAGTCCGAAGACCGTAGTCTGAGTATGAAACGCATCGCCATTCTGGGATCGACAGGTTCGATCGGCCGCAGTGCGCTGTCGGTCGTCGAGCAGCAGGCCGATCGGCTGCAGGTCGTCGGGCTGGCGGCCGGCGGGAACGCGGCGCTCCTGGCGGAGCAGATCGCGCAGTTCCGGCCGCGGGCCGTGGCCATGGCGACCGGCGCGGCTGTCGACGCGCTGCGGCAGGCGGCGCCGCCCGGACTGCCGCGCGAGATCGCCGTGGGGCGCGAGGGGCTCGTGGCCGTGGCCACGCACCCCGATGTCGACATCGTGCTGTGCGCCTCCTCGGGCACCGACGGCCTGGAGGCCGTCCTCGCGGCCATCGAGGCGGGCAAGACGATCGCGCTGGCGAACAAGGAAGTGCTCGTGATGGCCGGCCCCGTGGTGATGGAGGCGGCGCGGCGGCGCGGCGTGCCGGTGCTGCCGGTCGACAGCGAGCACAACGCCATCCATCAGTGCCTGCACGGCCGCGCGCCGGCCGAGGTCCGGCGCCTGGTGCTGACGGCGTCGGGCGGGCCGTTCCGCGGCCGATCGGCCGCCGAGCTGCAGCGCGTCGGTCCCGAGCAGGCGCTGCAGCACCCGACGTGGCGCATGGGGCGGAAGATCACCATCGATTCCGCCACGCTGATGAACAAGGGACTCGAGGTGATCGAGGCGCGCTGGCTGTTCGACATGCCGGCGGCGCGCATCGACGTGGTGGTCCACCCGCAGTCGGTCGTCCACTCGATGGTGGAGCTCGTCGACGGCTCGGTGATCGCCCAGCTCGGCGTCACCGACATGCGGCTGCCGATCCAGTACGCCTTCTCGTATCCGGACCGCTGGTCGGCGCCGGTGCCGCAGCTCGACCTGGTGCGTCACGGGCGGCTGGAGTTCGACGAGCCCGATCGCGGACGGGTTCCCCTGTCTCGGGCTCGCGTACCGGGCGCTGGAGGCCGAGACGAGCGTGCCGGTCGTGCTGAATGCGGCCAACGAGAGTCGCCGTCGCGGCGTTCCTCGACGGCCGGATCGGATTCATCGGCCATTCCGGAGCTGATCGCCGAGTCGATGGACGCGCACCGGCCGGCGCCCGTCCGGACGCTGGCGGAGGTGCGGGCCGTCGATGCATGGGCCCGCGACCATGCGGAGGCACTCGTGCACCGCCTGGCGGTGAAGCGATGAGGTCGAGGTTGTATCACGTGATTACCCTGCTCGCATTTGCGTTCGTGCTCGGCGTGCTCGTGTTCGTCCACGAGCTGGGGCACTTCCTGATGGCCCGGCGGATCGGCATCCGCGTCATCACGTTCTCGCTCGGCTTCGGGCCGAAGATCCTGAAGACCCAGCGCGGCGACACCGAGTACCTGCATCAGCGCCATTCCGCTCGGTGGCTACGTGAAGATGGCCGGCGACAACCCGGAGGAGGCGCGCGAGGGCGCGCCCGACGAGTTCCTGTCGCGCACGAAGTGGGAGCGCTTCCAGGTGCTGGTCATGGGGCCGGCCATGAACGTCATTCTCGCGATCGTCCTGCTGACGATCGTGCTGATGAACGGCGCGACCGTGCCCGCATTCCAGGACGAGACGCCCGTGGTGGGCGCCGTCTCCGCCAACTCGCCCGCGCAGGCGGCCGGCATCCAGTCCGGCGACCGCATCGTGTCGGTCGACGGGCACGCCGTGACGACCTGGGATCAGTTCTACACGGCCGTCAGCACGCACACCGACCGCCAGATTCCGATCGTGCTCCAGCGCGACGGGCAGACGATCGACGAAGGACGGTCACGCCCGAAGGGAAGAACGAGTTCCGAATCGGCGAGATCGGCGTCCTGCCCGACGTGCACCCGACCATCCGGTCGGTGCTGGCCGGACAGCCGGCGGAGAAGGCCGGGCTGAAGGCGGGCGATGTCGTCGTGGCCGTCAACGGCCAGCACGATGACGTTCGCGCAGCAGCTGTCGCAGGCGATCGCCCCGCACGGCGGGGAGGCCGTGACGCTGACGATCGAGCGGGATCAGCACCCGCCAGGAGATCCAGGTCACGCCGCACCAGGAAGGCAAGACCGCGCTGATCGGCGTCACGATCGGGGACGCCGTGAAGACGTTCAAGCCGGGGCCGATCGAGGCCGTCGGTCTGAGCTTCAAGCGGAACTACGAGTACTCCATCCTGATCGGACAGACGGTGTGGGGGCTGGTGACCCGGCAGATCTCGGCGAAGCAGCTGATGGGGCCGGTCGCCATCGCCCAGCTGTCGGGACAGTCGGCCGAGGCCGGTTGGGTCGCCCTGTTCGGCCTGATGGCGTCGATCAGCCTGAACCTCGGTCTGCTGAACCTGCTGCCGATTCCGGTGCTGGACGGCGGCCACATCTTCATCATGGCGCTGGAGGGCATTGCCCGCCGCGACTTCAGCGTGCAGGTGAAGGAGAAGGTGCTGCTCGCCGGCTTCGCCTTCCTGATGCTGCTGATGGTCATGGTGATCTACAACGACCTGACGCGGATCCCCTGGATCGACCGCTTCCTGCCGTTCAAGTAGCGGGCCCGCGCCCGGTGCCGGCCCGGTGCCGGCATCGGCGGCGGCAGGGCCGACGCCACCTCAAATACTGGTTGACCGGCGGGCCCGACTCCGCGATTCTGGAAAACGGGGCCGGCGCCCCATCCCGCTTCGAACATCCGCCGGTTGAGTTCAACGGAGCTTTGAGGTTCATCCATGCGACGAGTGCTGTTCGCCGTTCCGTTCCTGCTCGCCCTCACGCTGGGCGTGCCTGCCACCGGATTCGTGGTGCCGGCGTCGGCCCAGAGTGCGTCCGGCGTGAGTGAAGCCGACATCCAGAAGCTCGAGACGAAGGTCGTCGAGATTCGCGGCGACATCGTCAAGCTGAGGGCGACCGATGCCGTGAAGGCCGACCGGATGATGGCGACGCTGGGGAACCTGCACGACGACGTGACGTACCTGAAGGTGAAACTGCGCAAGGAAGGCCGCGTGTCGTTCCAGGAGTACCGGCGATCTGAACGGGCGCCTGGAGGACTTCCGCGCGAAGGTGCAGGCCGCACTCGCGCCGCCGCCGCCGCCCGAGCCGGCGAAGCCGAGCCGGCCGGCCGCTTCGAGCGACGTCGACCTGCCGGCGCCGCGCGTGCTGCGCGAGGTGCCGGTCGGGACGGAGCTCGATGCCCGGCTCCAGACGTCGCTCAGCTCCGAGACCGCCGCCGTCGAGGATCGCGTCGAGGCGACGACCGAGGTGGATCTGATTCGCGGCGACCGCGTGCTGATTCCGGCTGGCTCCGTCATGCGGGGCGTGGTGACGTCGGTGACGAAGGCGACGCGGACCGACCGCAAGGGGCAGCTGACGATCAGCTTCGATCGGATTACCGTCGGTGGCGTGACCTACCAGATGCACGGCGCCGTGACGGAGGCGAGCGAGGGCATCAAGGGTGAGAAGGCCAAGATCGGGACGGGCGCCGGCGTCGGCGCCATCATCGGCGGTCTCCTGGGGGGCTTCAAGGGGGCGCTGGCCGGCATCCTGATCGGCGGCGGCGGCATGGTGGCCGCCACGCCCGGCAAGGACGTCGAACTGCCCGCCGGCACGATCCTGCGCGTCCGCATCGACTCACCGCTGACGGTGACCGACGGCGGGGGACGACGCTGACAGTGCGGAATTGAAGAAGTGGGAATTGAAGAATTGAAGAAGTCTGGTGGGTGAATTCCTGTCAACGATTCTTCAATTCCCGTCTTCAGCCCCTTTCTTCAATTCTTGAATTCTTCAATTCGTCAATTCGTCGAGACTTCCCCCATCGCCTCCCGCGCCGCCTCGATCGTCCGGTCGATGTCGCGGCGCGTGTGGGCGGCCGAGAGGAACCAGCCTTCGAACTGTGACGGCGGCGGATAGACGCCGCGCGTCAGCATCCCCTGGAAGAAGCGGCCGTAGGCCGCCGTATCGCTCTTCAGCGCCGACTCGTAGTCGCGCACCGGCCGGTCGGTGAAGAACGGCGTCAGCACCGAGCCGAAGGCGTTGACCTGCAGCGCCACGCCGGCATCGCGTGCGGCGGCCGCCAGTCCGGTGGCCAGCCGCTCGCCGAGCGTGGCGAGCTGGCGATAGAGCTTCGGCTTGAGCCGCTCGAGGCTCCACAGCCCGGCGGTCATGGCCAGCGGGTTCCCCGACAGCGTGCCCGCCTGATAGACGGGGCCCGCCGGGGCAATCAGCGCCATCAGGGCCGCCCGCCCGCCGTAGGCGCCGACCGGCAGGCCGCCGCCGATGATCTTCCCCAGGCAGGTCAGGTCGGGCTTCACGCCGACGACCGCCTGCGCGCCGCCCGCCGACGCGCGGAATCCCGAAATCACCTCGTCGAAGATCAGCAGCATGCCGTGGGTGTTGCACAGCTTCCGCAGGCCGGCGAGGAACCCGTCGGCCGGCGGCACCACACCCATGTTGCCGGCGATCGGCTCGACGATGATGGCGGCGATGGCGCCGCGATGCTGCGTGCACAGCGCGCGGCAGCTGTCGAGATCGTTGTAGCGCGCGAGCAGCGTGTCGTTGACCGCGCCGGCGGGCACCCCGGGGCTGGTCGGGACGCCGAGCGTCAGCGCGCCCGATCCGGCCTGCACGAGGAACGGATCGCCGTGCCCGTGGTAGCACCCCTCGAACTTGATGATCTTCTCGCGGCCCGTGGCGGCTCGCGCGAGGCGCACGGCGCTCATCGCCGCCTCGGTGCCGGAGTTGACGAACCGGACCCGCTCGATCGACGGCATCAGCTTGCGGACCCGCTCGCCCAGCTCGACTTCGAGCGCGCGTCGGCGCGCCGTAGCTCGTGCCGCGCCGCGCGGTCGACGGTGAGCGCACGCACCAGGCCCTTCGGTGCGTGGCCGTGGATGAGCGGCCCCCACGACATCACGTAGTCGATGTAGCGGTTGCCGTCGACGTCGGTCAGCTGCGAGCCCGAGGCGCTGGCGACGAACAGCGGCGTGCCGCCGACCGCCTTGAACGCCCGGACGGGGCTGTCGACACCGCCCGGCAGGATCTCTGGGCGCGGGCGAAGAGCTTCGCGGATTTGCGGGTACGGAGACGAGGCATGGGGGAAAGAAGCTCCATGAAGATGCAGGCGAGAAGGGTTCCACGGGTTCCACGGGTTCCGGGTTCCAGGGGTTCTGGGCTCCCGGAGTTCCGGTTCGAGTGGTTACCGGTTGCCGGCTCCGCGAGGTTCCCGCGCTCACTCGGCGCGCGGGAACGGATCGCCGGCTGCCACGCTGGAACCGAACCAGCAGAACCAGGAACCGGGAACCGACGGAACCGGGAACCTGACGGAGACCAGAACCGCGGAACCCGGCGGAACCGGCGGAACCTCGGGAACCCTCTCTTATTCAAGGCCCTTGCTGCCTCCCGCGCGTAGTACGTGATGATCATGTCGGCGCCGGCGCGGCGGATGGCCGTCAGGGCTTCCATCATCGCGCGGGGCTCGTCGATCCAGCCGTTGCGGGCCGCCGCCTTCAGCATGCTGTACTCGCCGCTCACGTGGTAGGCCGCGGTCGGATAGCCGAACTCGGCCTTCACGCGCGCGATGACGTCGAGATACGTGAGGGCCGGCTTCACCATCACGATGTCGGCCCCCTCCTCGATGTCCTGTTCGACCTCGCGCAGCGCCTCCTCGACGTTCGCCGGATCCATCTGGTGCGTCCGCCGGTCGCCGAACTTCGGCGCCGAGTCGGCTGCGTCGCGGAACGGGCCGTAGAACGCCGACCAGTACTTCGCCGCGTACGGACATCACGGCGGTCTGCGTGAAGCCCCGCTCGTCGAGCGCCTCGCGGATCGCGCCCACGCGGCCGTCCATCATGTCCGACGGCGCGACGATGTTCGCGCCGGCTTCCGCGTGGGAGAGTGCCGCCCGCACGAGCTGCGCCACGGTCGGATCGTTCACGATGTCCTCGCCCTGGACGATGCCGCAGTGGCCGTGCGTCGTGTACTCGCACAGGCAGACATCGGTGATGACCACCGTGTCGGGCGACGCCTGCTTGATGGCGCGGATTGCCGACTGCACGGGCGCGTCCGCATCGTAGGCGGCCGAGCCGACGTCGTCCTTGTGCTCGGGCAGCCCGAACAGCAGCACCGCCGGCACGCCGTCGCCGCGCGCGGCCTCGGTCTCCTGCACGGCCTCGTCCACCGAGAGCTGATACACGCCGGGCATGGACGGCACTTCGCGCCGGACGCCTTCGCCCTCGCAGACGAACAGCGGGTAGATGAACATCTCGGGCGACAGCCGCGTCTCGCGCACCAGCGCGCGGATGCCGGCCGACTGGCGGAGCCGCCGCTGGCGGCGCGCCAGGCGAAGCGTGGTGGGACGGGTGGTCACGGACATGGGGAGAACTCCTGTCGGCGATGGGCTATAGGCGATGGGCGGTAGGGCCGACCGCTCGCGGTCATGAAGAAGGCGAGGCGCGAGCACACGAGCACCGAGCCAGCCCTATCGCCCATCGCCCAAAGCCTATCGCCTGCCGGCGTCAGACGCATAGTGCGCCACGATCGCGTCGACGAGCGCCGGTACGGTGTAATCGGCCGGCATGATCGACGTCCGGATGTTGTACTGCGCCGCCGCGTCGGCCGTCACCGGCCCGATCGCCGCCACCAGCGTCGTCTGCAGCAGGTCCGCGGCCGGCTCGGCACCCACCATCTTCACGAAGCTCCGGACGGTGGAGGCGCTCGTGAAGGTGACGACGTCGATCTGGCGATCGAGCAGCATCCGGTAGATGTCGGGCGTACCGTCGGTCTCGGGTTCCACCATGACGGTCCGGTACGCCTTCACTTCCGTGACGTCGGCGCCCAGCCGGCGCAGCTCCGTGGCGAGCAGCTCGCGCGCGATGTCGGCGCGGGGCAGCAGCACGCGGGCGCCTTCGAGGACGCCGGTGGCGGCCAGCGCCTCGACGACCGCCTCGGCCCGATATTCGTCCGGGACGAGATCGACCTTCAGGCCGAGCCGCGCGAGCCGCTCCGCCGTCGCCGGGCCGATCGCGCAGAGCCGCACGCCCTTCAGATCCCGCAGGTCGCCAGGGCGCCGCCGAGCAGCCGCTCGAAGAAGGCCTCGACGCCGTTCACGCTGGTGAAGACGATCCAGGTGAACGTGCGCCGCCTGCCGGCAGGCTTCGTCCAGCGGCCTCGAGGTCCTCGGGAGGCTCGATGCGGATGAGCGGCACTTCAATCGCCTCCGCGCCCAGGCTCTCCAGCCGGTCGACGAGCTCGGCGGCCTGCCCGCGCGGCCGCGTCACGGCGATCCGCCGGCCGAACAGCGGCCGCTCGTCGAACCAGCGCAGCGTACGCCCGCAGGCCGACGACGCGCCCGACGATGAGCATGGCGGCGCGATGATGGCCGGGCTGCTTCACGGCTTCGGCGATTTCGGCGAGCGTGCCCTGCACGGTCTGCTGGGCGGGCGAGGTGCCGCCGTAGACGAGCGCTGCGCTCTCGTCGGGCGGGCGGCCGTGAGTGAGGAGCGCGTCGATCATGGCCGGCAGCGCATGGGGACCCGCGTAGCAGACGAGCGAACCCTCCAGCCGCGCCAGGCTCTGCCAGTTCACTTCGGGCGGCTTGCGGCCTTCGTCCTCGTGGCCGCGGATCAGCGTCACCGTGTCGCCGCCGCCGGGGTGGCTCAGCGGAATGCCCGCGTACGCCGCCACGCCGATGGCGGCCGGCACGCCCGGCACGATCTCGAAGCCGATCCCCTGCTCGTGGAGGAACAGCGCCTCTTCGCCGGCCATGCCGAAGACGAAGGGGTCGCCCCATTTCAGCCGGGCCACCACCTTGCCCTCGCGGGCCTTCTCGATGATGAGGAAGGCGATGGCGTCCTGGTCGAGCGGCTGCGGGGCGGTGAGGCCGACGTCGATCAGCTCCGCGCCGGCGCGGGCCTGGCGCAGCAGGCGCGGGTGCACGAGGTGATCGTGCAGCACGACGTCGGCCTGCTGCAGACAGGTCAGCCCCCGCACTGTGATGAGATCCGGCGCGCCCGGCCCGGTCCCGATCAGGTAGACCTGGACGCGCGTCACGGCTGCAGCCCCTCGACCGCGCCCTGGGCGCTGGCGCACGTCGGCCAGGATCTCCTCGGCGCCGTCGGCCACGAGGGCCGCGGCCACCCGTTCTCCAAGGCCCGCGGGATCGGTCAACGGGCCGCGCGCCCGCTGGCGGACCGCACGGCTGCCATCGAGCGACAGCACGACGCCGCGCAGATCGAGCTGGCCGTCCTCCACGTGGGCCAGCGCACCCAGCGGCATCTGGCAGCCGCCGCCGAGCGCCGTCACCAGCGCCCGCTCCGCTACGAACGCCCGGGCCGCCGCCTCGTCGTCGATGCGGGCCACGGCCGTCCGCGCGTGCCTCGTCGTCGGCGCGGATTTCGACGGCGATGATCCCCTGACCCGGCGCCGGCAGGCAGGCGCTCGCCGGAATCGTCAGTGACACGCGGGCCCCGAAGCCGAGGCGGTACAGGCCGGCCGCCGCCAGGACGATGGCGTCGTGCTGGCCGTCGTCGAGCTTGCGAAGGCGGGTGTCGAGGTTGCCGCGGATGTCGGCGAAGCGGGCGCCGGGCATCAGCCGCCGGAGCTGCGCCACGCGCCGGACGCTGCCGGTACCGATCCGCGGGGCCGCGCCCACGGCCGCGAGCAGCTCGTCGAGCTGCCGCGGGGCGGCGGCCGTCCCCTCGGGCAGCACGAAGGCGTCGCGCGGATCCTCGCGCGGCAGCACGGCGCCGATCGTCAGGCCGTCGGGCAGGACGGCCGGCAGGTCCTTGCTGCTGTGGACGGCGAGATCGATCGTGCCCGAGGCGAGCGCCTCTTCGATTTCCTTCACGAACAGCCGTTTGCCCCGATCTCGGAGAGCGGGGCGTTCTGCACGCGGTCGCCGGTCGTGCGGATGACGACAATCTCGCACGAGGGCCCGCCTGCCTCGGCGATGCGCGCGGCCACCGTGCGCGCCTGGTACATCGCGAGCTGGCTGCCGCGGGTGCCGAGACGCAGGTTACTCACTGTCCGGTTCTCCGTGATCGCGGCACGGCGTGCCGTTCGTTCCGGCGGACGCGGTAGCGCCGGCCGGTGTGGACGGCGTCGGCGTCCTCGTCGTTGAGGTCGAACAGCCGGGTGACGGCGTCGGCGTAGAGCGTCATCGTGTCGGAGTCGGGCAGGGCCTTGAGCTGCTCGGTCGGCCGGATCAGCAGCTTCTCGATGAGCAGCCGGGTAATCTCGTCGACGCGCGCGCGGGCTTCCGGCGGCAGGCCGCTCAGCTTCGGTTCCAGCCGCTGCAGCTCGGCCTGGCGGATCGCCTCGAAGCGCTGGCGCAGCGCGACGACCGTCGGCACCGCGCTCCGCGCGCGGAACCAGGCGGAGAACTTCTCGACCTCCTCGTCGACGATCGCGTTCGCACTGTCCACCTCCGACGACCGCCGCGACAGGTTCTCCTGGACGATGGCCTGCAGGTCGTCGATGTTGTACAGGAAGACCTGGGCGATGTCGCCGGCCGCCGGATCGACGTCGCGCGGCAGGGCGATGTCGATGATGAACAGCGGGCGGCGCCGGCCGGCGCCGGTGGCCTCGGCGATGCGGGCCCGGTCGAGGATCGGCCTCGGCGCGCCGGTCGCCGACGACGACGATATCGGCACGGGCCAGCTCGTCCGACAGCGCGTCCCACGGCACCGGCACCGAGTCGGCGATTTCGGCGGCCAGCGCCTCGGCGTGCGCGGCGGTCCGGCTCATGATGACCATCTCCTCGATGCCCTGCGCCTTCAGGTGCACGGCCGTGAGCTTGCCCATCTCGCCGGCGCCGATGACGAGCACGCGCCGGCCCTGCAGCCGGCCGAAGATCTTCTTGGCCAGCGAGACGGCCGCGTAGCTCACCGAGACGGCGCCTTCCGCCAGGCCGGTCTCGGCCCGCACGCGCTTGCCGACGGCGAACGAGGAGTGGAACAGGCGGGTCAGCAGCGGGCCCGCCGCGGCCTGATCGCCGGCCACCGAGAAGGCGTCCTTCACCTGGCCGAGGATCTGCGGCTCGCCGACGACGAGCGAGTCGAGGCCGGCGGCCACCCGGAACAGGTGCTGGACCGCGTCGGCGTCCACCTTGTCGTAGAGGTGCGGGCTCAGGGCCTGGGGCGGCACGTCGTGGAAGTCGCTGATGAAGGCGGCCAGCTCGCGCCTGGTCCGCTCGGCGCTGTCGCACGCGACGTAGATCTCCGCGCGGTTGCACGTCGACAGCACGACCGCCTCGCGCCCGATGCGGCGGGTCGTCAGGTCGTGCAGCGCCTGGTCCAGGCCGCGCGACGAGAAATCGAGACGTTCGCGGATGTCGATCGGAGCCGTCCGGTGGCTCACGCCGACGAGCAGGATCTGCATGCGCTCAAAGTGGTCGTCCGCCGGCCGCGCGCCGGCCGCGGCCCGGTCGTCATCAGAAGTTGTGGCTCTTGGTCAGGTAGAAGCTGATCCCCACCAGGTTCAGCAGGACGATCCCGAACCCGATGATCGAGAGCCACGCCGTGCGGCGGCCCCGCCAGCTGGCGAGCCGCATCGCCACCATCTCGAACGAGTACACCGCCCAGCTGATCAGGGCGACGAAGATCTTCGGATCGCCGAGCGACATCGCCTGCACGCGCGGATCGTGCGGGTCGATGATGCGCGCCTGTTCGACCCAGATCACGCCCACGATCAGCCCGATCGTCAGGAAGATCCAGCCGACGACGATCGCCCGTCGGTTCATCACGTCGAGTACCTGCAGCGACGGCAGCCGGGCGTAGAAGACGCCGAGTTGTTTCGCCTTGATCTCCTTGAACAGCAGCACGTACGTCAGGCCGATCACGCAGGCGAGCGCCAGACTCGCGTACCCGAAGAGCAGCGACGAGACGTGCACGCCGAACCACGGGCTCTGCAGCACCGCCGCCCTGTCCTCGATGCCCGGGTCGACGGCCGGAATCACCTGCAGCGCGACGATGAGCGGCAGGATGAAGACCCCCATCGCCCGCTCGTCGGTCGTCATCTCCATGTAGAGGTAGGCCAGCGCCAGCAGCCAGACGAACGTCGAGATGGCCGGCGTCGCTCCGGCCACCGGGATGTGCCCGCTCTGGACGGTCTGCATGCCGATGATGAACGTGTGCGTGAGCGCCCCCGCCACCAGCAGCGTCGTGGCCGCGCGCCCGGCGGCCGCATCGCGCCGCGCGAAGTGCAGCGCGTAGGCCACGAGCGCCCCGGCGTAGAGGACCAGCGGAACGGTGTTCATCCTCGGTTCATCCCCGAATCGGCACGCCGACGCGCGCGCCCGTCACTTCGACGTCGACGGCGCATAGTAGCCCAGCTTCGTGCGGACCAGCGCGTCCGGACGCGACACCCGCACCACGATGCGCCGCCACGTGCCGTCGCGGCGCTGGTTCGTGGAGATGTAGCCGAGCCGGTACTGGCTCGACAGTTCCTTCGCGATCTGGCCGTAGACCGTCGTCAGGTCGTTCAGGTGCGAGGGAAAGAACGCCCGGCCGCCCGTCTGCTCCGCCAGCTGGCGCAGCACGTAGTCGGCCTCCTGGAACCCCCGCCGGCCCGCCAGCGCATCGTCGGTGCGCAGGCCGATGGCGTAGATGGCGGTCTCGGATCGCTTGGCGAGATCCAGCACCTCGTCGAAGCTGACGAGGCTCGACGTGTCCTCGCCGTCCGACAGCAGGATGATCGCCTGCCGGCGCACTTCGTCGGGGTGCGACTCCACGACCTTCTTCAGCTCGCTCAACGCGATGTAGATGGCGTTGTACAGGGAGGTGGACCCGCCGGCCGAGGTCTTCAGGATCGCCTGCGCCAGCTTCTGCTGGTCCGACGTGAACGGCTGCAGGACCTGCACCCGGCTGTCGAAATCGACGACCTCGGCGAGATCCTGCGGCCGCAGCTCCTTCGCGAAGCCGATCGCCGCCTGCTGGACCGTGCCGAGCTTCTCCTCCATGCTGGCGCTCGTGTCGAGCAGCAGCGTCAGCGCCACCGGCAGGTGGCTCGCGTCGAAGAAGGTCAGGGCCTGATGGATGCCGTCCTCGTAGACGTTGAAGTCGTCGCGCTTCAGATCGGTGATGTAGTGGCCCTGCTGGTCGCTCACCGTCACGTTCAGCGACACCACTTCCACGCCCGCACGGAACGCCGGTGTCTGGCTGGGGATCTGCGGCGAGGGTTGCGGCGGCGGCGCCTGCGCCGCCACCCCGGGCGCGGCAGCGCCTGGCAGCACGATCGCCGCAGCCACCAGCAGCGCAAGCGCAGCCAGTGCGGGCGCTGGTCGCGGCCAGCGCGGTCGCCGGAATCGTCCGATCAAGGCCGCCTCGACGTGCGCAGTGGCGTCCCGCGCGCGGTCAGTCCGGGGCGATCGACCGACACCGAGAACCGCGTCGGCGGGATGATCGTCTCCGGATGCGCGTAGGTGACCCGGTACTGATGCGTCAGGTCGTCGGCGATCTGGCCAAGCGTCTTCGACAGGGCCATGCTCGTCAGGATCTGGTCGAAGCGTCCGCCCGTGGCCTTCGTGCCCCGGTCGAACAGCAGCGCTCGCTCGCGGGCCGGCGTGTTCATCATGTTCGTGGCCGGCGGGCCCATGGCCAGGAGGTCCAGCGTCGCCCCTGCCTGCTGCACGTCCTTGATCACGGTGGATGCCTGGGCGTTGCTGAACTCCGTGCCTTCGGTCGTGATCGCGAGAATCACCGCGCGCGACGGCGGCCGCTTCTCGAGGCCGCGCGCCGTTTCGATGATGGCGTCCATCAGGTAGGCGCCGCTGTCGGGCGCCGCGTAGAGGTGCTGCGACCCCTGTTCCAGCCGCTCGGGGTCCGTCGTGTAGTCGACCACGATGGAGGGACGATCGCCGAAGCTGATCAGCGCGACCGGGTTCGAGCCCGAGGCCATCTGCCGCGCGAACTCGGCGACCGCCGGCCGGATGTCCTGCATGTAGGGGGCCGCCGCCTGGCTGGTGTCGACCAGAATGGCGATCTCGATCGGATCGGTCGCCGGCACCACCCGCAGCACCTCACGCGGCACCTCGTCCTCGTAGACCTTGAAGTCGCGGGCCGACAGGCCGGTGACCGCCGCTCCCGCCTTGTCGAGGACGCTGACGAACATCACGCGGTCGACATCCTGGGCCCGGAGCACGGGACCGACCAGGGCGGCGACCGCCGCGAGGATCGCGACGACGATTGGCGTCTTGGATGTGAGTCGCATGGGAAACCATCCTCGGATGCGAGTCGCCTGGCAGGGCAGCCGACGCTGGGAACGTCGAGTTGAGGTCAGTATAGGTCTCCCGTTTCCGGGGCGTCAAGCCGTCTGTTTCCCGAAAATCTTTGTGGGTCTGTAGGTTGCAGACATCGGCCTGCCGGGCCGACGCACGCGACCAGGCGCGCGGAGCCCCGGGTCAGCGCGGCCTGCGACCCGCCTTTGAAATGAAGGGCTGACCGCACCTAAGATGAGGAGATCGGACGGGAGCCTGCCGGGCCGTCCGGGTCGGTTCGTCACTGACCCGGCGATGGCCGGGGGCGATGGCGGGGAGCTGGCGGAAGCAGCAGGCGGAGACCTACCGGGCGCTCGGGACGGTCGGCGCGGTCGGCATGGGCTTCGTGCTGGCCATCGTCTTCGGCTTCTGGATCGGGCATGTGCTCGACGGGTGGCTGGGCACGTCGCCCTGGCTGACGTTGCTGTTCTTCTTCTTCGGCCTGGCGGCCGGCGTCGTCAACGTCTACCGGACCATGGCTCAGGCGGAGAGGCAGATGCGGGGCCCGAAGCCGCCGGCAGACTCATCAGGTGACTGAACGCCTGAAGCCAGGCACCGAATCGATGCCGAGTGCAGAACCGAGCGCCGAGCGCCGAGCGCCGAGCGTCGAGACAACGCTGCCCCCCGATCCCTTCCTGCGGCGCCTCGAGCGGGAGGCCGTGCTGGCCTGCCTGGCGATGGCCGGCATCGGGCTCATCGTGGCCCAGTCGCGGCTGATGGCCGCGGCGAGTGTGCTGGCGGGCGGGGCGCTGATCGGGCTGGCGTACCGGTCGGTGAAGGGGGCGACCGATGCGGCGCTGCGGGGGGCGTCTGGGGGGCTCTGGCGGCTGGTGAAGTTTTTCACAAGATACGTTATACTGGCCGTCGCCGCCTACGTGGCGGTGGTGCGTCTTCGCCTGCACGTCGCGGGTGTGCTGGCAGGCGCCTCGTCGTTTGTACCTGGCGGTTTTCATCGAAGCCGGCCGCACCGTCTGGGCCGGACGGCGCTCCGGCTGAGCCTGTCGTCAAGGCCGCGCACGGGCAGCGCCCCAGTCGCACGGAACGGCGGGCCCGCGACGAACGGCGGAGCCTCTGGCGCGAGCGAGTGAAGTGAGCCGGGGTTTGGGGCAGAGCCCCATCTGAATTATGGAAAAGCTGCACCATCCTCTCTGGATTGTCGAGCTGGTCAACGCCCTCTTCGGCCCGCTGGTGGCCGCGGCGCTGCGCCCGCTGGGACGGAGCTTTCCGCCCGGCACGCCGGTGATTCCGGACTACATGGTGATGGCGACGCTGGTGCTGCTGGCGCTGACGACGGTCGGCCTGATCGTTCGCAGCCGGCTGAGCGTCGAGAACCCGAGCCGGTTCCAGATCCTGTGCGAAGACGGCGTCCTGGCGCTCGAGTCGCTGATGGGCGACTACATCGGGCCGAAGGCGAAACGGTACCTGCCGATCGGCGCGTCGATCTTCCTGTTCATCCTCATCGGCAACCTGATGGGCCTGGTGCCCGGGCTCATGTCGCCGACCGAGAACATCAACGTGCCGCTCGGCTGCGCGATCACCGTGTGGGTCTACTACCACATCGAAGGGGTCCGCGTGCAGGGGCTGTGGCACTACCTCAAGCACTTCGCCGCGCCGCCGGGAGCGCCGCTGTTCACCGCGCCGCTGATGTTCCCGATCGAGATCATCAGCCACTGCTCGCGGGTCATGTCGCTGTCGCTCCGGTTGTTCGGCAACATCTTCGGCGAGGAGCTGGTCATCGCGATCCTGTTCAGCATCATCCCGTTCCTCGTGCCGATCCCGATGATGTTCATGGGGATCATCACGGGGACGCTGCAGGCGTTCATCTTCCTGCTGCTGACGGCCATCTACCTCGGGGGCGCGGTGGCCACCGAGCACGATACCGACAGTGAACACCTCGCCGGCGCGATGTGAGCGAGCCCGTCGCACGACGTTTCGTCACCCTGTCCACACTGTCCCGTTGAATCGCACTTTCTAGGAGGCTTTGGTTGTGAGCAAACGGTCCTTCCTGCTAACCATGTTCGTCTTCATCGCTCTGGGCGCCGCGATGCCGCTGCACGCGCAGGAGGCGGCCGGGGCGGCCGGCGCGGCCGCGGGCCACGCCGAGCTGATCAAGTGGTCCATCATCGCAGCCGGCTTCCCGCTGGGGCTGGCGGCGGCCTTCGGCGCCATCGGCCAGGGCATGAGCATCAGCGGCGCCGTGCAGAGCATCGCGCGGAATCCGAGCGCGGCCGGTGAGATCCGCGGCAACCTGATCCTCGGCCTCGTGCTGATCGAGTCGCTGGTCATCTACGTCCTGCTGATCTCGCTGATTCTGTTCTTCGTCAAGCCGTTCGGCGCCTAGCGCGCACTCGACGGGACAGGCGGTCAACGTGAGCCGGGGTCCGCCCCGGACCCGGGCTCGCTTCACTCGCTCGCCCTTCGCGGCTCGCCCGTTCCGCTCGCGCCCTCGACGATGCTCGGGGCGTCTCGAGTCCTGTCGGACGTCGGTCGTCGCGGTGCGCCCAGCCTCCGGTCCCGTGTCATTCGGTCCAGCGCAGCGGCGCCGTGGCCAGCGCACGGTCCCGGTCCGCCGCCTCCCGCCGCGCTTCCGTCGCTCCGTCGACTGCGCTAGACTGTGGCATCCCATGACAACTGCAGGGCTTGCAGGGAGGCACGTGTCATGCGTCGCGTGAGCTGGCCATCGTGGATCGTGCTGGCCGCGACCGTGGCATTCGCGGGCTGGCTGCTGACGGTCGCGCCGATGGCGCAGGCGGTCGACGCGGCTCCCGCCGGGCAGGCGTCCGCGGCGCCGCCCGCGGCCGCTTCCGCCGCGTCCTGTCCATCCCGGCGGCCGACGAGTCGCAGCCGGGGTATGTCGGTTCGCAGGCGTGCTCGCTCTGCCACACGCCCGAGTACAACCAGTGGCACCGGTCGCTGCACGTGCAGATGACCAAGCCGATTGCCGACGCCCACGTCGAGGGGGACTTCGGTCCCGGCGCGCACCTCGACGCCTACGGCCGTTCCTACCGGATGTCGAAGTCCGGCGGCCACTACTACGTCTCCGTCTCGCTCAACGGCGGCCGCCCGACGAAGTACCAGGTCGACTACACGCTGGGCGCACGCCGGTTCCAGGGCTACCTGTCGAAGCTGCCCGACGGCCGCATCTACGTCCTGCCGGTCTTCTGGCACCGGCTCACGCAGCGGTGGCTCGACTGGAGCGAGATCACGCCGATCCCGAAGCACTACACCGAGGACATCCGCCAGATCTGGAACGTGAACTGCGTGAACTGCCACGCCGTGAACATCGCGCCGAACTACGACGTGGCGACCCGCACCTTCAAGACGACCTGGACCGAGATGGGCATCGGCTGCGAGGCCTGCCATGGCCCGGGCGGCGCGCACGTGGCGCTGATGAAGCAGTGGGACGCGAACCCTTCGCTGAAGCCGGCCTACGTGCAGACCGCGAAGGGGGCCGGCCTCGACAAGATCCTGCAGATCTTCGATCCGGGCAAGGGGACGCCGCGGCAGGTGCTCGACACCTGCGGCTACTGTCACGGCAACAAGACGAACTACTTCATCGGCTTCAAGCCGGGCCAGCTGATGGAGGACTACGCGGTGCCGTTCCTGATCAGCCAGCCGATCCCGGCGAACGACTCGCAGGGCGAGTTCTGGCCCGACGGCCGGCCGAGCCGCTTCAATCGGCCGCAGGCCGTGCTCGACAGCCAGTGCTTCCTCAAGGGCGGCGCCACCTGCACGACCTGCCACGTGGCGCACGGCTCGCGCTGGGACCACTCGCTGAAGGTGAACATCGACGTGCCGGGCAAGCCGGGCGAGCATTCACGGGAGAGCGACCAGCTCTGCACGCAATGCCACAAGACGTTCACGACGCCGAACCCGTCGGGCGGCGCGGCGATCACGCACCGGTTCACCGACGCCAGCCTGAGCGCCCATACGCACCATCCGGCCGACTCGCAGGGCAGCCGCTGCATCAACTGCCACATGGCCGACGTGAACTGGCGCCTGCTGACGCGCCGGCTCGATCACACGTTCCTGCCGCCGGTGCCCGAGATGACGAGCAGCTTCGGCGAGCCGAACGCCTGCACGACCTGCCACGACGACAAGACGCCCGAGTGGGCGGCCTCGACGATGGATGCCTGGTTCCAGAACCGGGCCTGGCGTCAGGCCCAGGTGAAGGTGGCTGAGGTGATGTACCGGGCCGGATCCGGGGATCGCACCGTGCTTCCGCAGGTGGCCCGCCTGTCGGTCGACCGTTCGCAGCCGCCCATCATCCGGGCCAGCGCGGCGACGTTCGCGGGGCGCATCATCTGGGCGCTCCGCTCGGGCGGCGGCGGGCTCGCCCCGCCGCCGGGAACCCGCGGCGGTCCGGCGCAGACGTCGTTCGGCGGGGCCCGGGCGGCGACACCGGAGCCGGGGCCGGCGCCGGCCGCCGCCGGCGGGCCGGCCGTCGGGCCGCAGGCGGTGCCGCAGTGGGTCGTCAATTCGCTGATCGGAGCCGCGGCCGATCCCGAGCCGATCGTGCGTATCGCGGCGGTGCAGGCCCTGGGCCTGTGCGGCGATCCGCGCGCGGCAATGCCGCTCATCGCTCATCTCGACGACCCGGCCCGTGTCGTCCGGGTCAACGTCGCCCAGGCCCTGCTGCGCCTGGGCGTCGTGAAGCTCAGCGGCACCCCGGGCCAGCAACTGGCCCGGGCGCAGGACGAGTACGCCGACAGCCTCTCGACCTTCCGTGACGTCGCCGAGGACCACACTTCCCTCGGCTGGCTGCGCGCCGAGCGCGGCGAGACGACGGCCGCGGTCCACCAGCTGGACACGGCGCTCGCGCTGGATCCCACCGACGGACGCCCCCACCTCTACCTCGGCGTCATTGCCGCCCGTGCCGGTCGCTACGACGAGGCGATCAAGCAATGGGAACGTGCGAAGACGCTCGATAAACAAAATCCCAACATCGACCGATTAATCTCAGAGGCTCGGAAACGACTGGGTGGCAAGCAGTAACGGGCCACGTAGCTCAGTCGCGTAAAATTCCGTGCAAGTCTGTTACGTGATCCATGGTATTGAATTCAATCGATCTACAAACTTGAATTTGTAGAGGTTCCAAATCGATACAGAACTTGCAAGTCGCTTCAAATCAGTCGTTTAGTTCTAGAGGCAACCTGCCACGCAGTTTGCATAGAGTAAGCGACCTTGGCGCTTTGTCGGCCCACCAGGGCGGAGCCCCGGAGTCCGGCAGAGCTCGTAAGCGAACGTGGGAGGATGAGGAAAAACTTATGACTTTGCGAACAGGGCGGTTCTCGCTCCTGGCCGCGGCGCTCGCGTTCGCCGTCGGTCTGGCGATGCCGGCGCACGCGCAGACGTATCAGGGGCGCATCGACGTCACCGTGACCGACAGTACGGGCGCGGTTCTGCCGGGCGTGACCGTGGACATCACGGGTCCGGAGCAGCACGAGGTCGTCACCGATGCGTCGGGTGAAGCGCACTTCCTGAACCTGTCGGTCGGCACCTATGTGGTGAAGGCGGTTCTGCAGGGCTTCGAGACCTACACGAACACCAGCGTCGTCGTGACGGCCGGCAGCCCGGTCGTGCTTCCGGTGCAGATGGGCGTTGCCGGCCTGAAGACGGCCGTGCAGGTGACGGCGGAAGCGCCGGTCATCTCGCCGAAGAAGCAGACCACCGGTTCGACCATCAGCCAGCAGGAGCTCGCTGACATCCCGACGGCGCGCGATCCCTGGGTCATCCTGGAGACCGTGCCGACGATCGTCACCGACCGCGTGAACGTCGGCGGGTCGGAGTCGGGGCAGCAGTCGAACTACCTGGCGAAGGGCGCGCTGGGCGCCGATAACACGTGGAACATCGACGGCATCCCGGTCACCGACATGGGCGCCACCGGTGCGAGCCCCACGTACTTCGACTTCGACGCGTTCAAGGAAATGCAGGTGACGACGGGCGGCTCGGATCCGACGATCTCGACGCCGGGCGCCCAGTTGAACCTGGTGCTGAAGTCGGGCGCGAACACGCCGCACGGCGAGGCGCGCTACTACTTCGAGAACCAGAGCCTGCAGGGCTCGAACCTGCCGGCCGACCTCGCGGCCAGTCTGGGTGGCGCGAGCGGCAAGGGGAACCGGACGAACTCGTATCAGGATCGCGGGTTCAACTTCGGCGGTCCGCTGATGAAGGACAAGCTGTGGGCCTGGGGCTCGTACGGCCGGACCAATGTGGATAACATCATCCTCACCGGCGCCCACGACAAGACGACGCTCGAGAACTACGCCTTCAAGATCACGGACCAGCTGACGTCGAACATCCGGCCCGAGTTCACGTACTTCCGCGGCAACAAGATCAAGAAAGGCCGCAGCGCCGGCGTCACGAGGCCGCCCGAGACGACGTGGGACCAGACGGGTCCGACGACGATCTACAAGGGGCAGATCAGCTTCGTGATCGGCAGCGACCTCTTCCTGACGGCGCGCGGTGCGCAGACGCCGAGTGGCTTCTCGCTGACGCCTGAGGGCGGGCTGACCCCGCAGGCCTGGCGCGACACCAACCGGGTGTGGCACGGGTCGTACCTCTACGTGAGCACCGACCGGCCGCAGTCGACGGCGCTCGTCGATGGCAACTACTTCAAGGGGAAGCACGAAGTGAAGTTCGGCTTCTCCTGGCGCCGCGCGACCGTGACCTCCGCAACGGTCTGGCCCGGGGACAACATCCTGACGATCGATCTGGGGGGGAATTCGCTCCTTGCGCAGGCCACGCGGCCGCACTACCCGGGCTCGCAGGGCGACTACTACAGCGCGTACGCCGGCGACACGATCTCGCTCAACCGGCTGACGCTGAACCTGGCCCTGCGCTACGACAAGGAGAAGGGCAGCGCCCTCGCGGTGTCCGACCCGGCCGCGGCGGGTGATCCGACCCTGTTGCCGGCGATTAACGCGCCGGCCGCGGCCGGTCCGTCCTGGTCGCTGGTGTCGCCGCGCGTCGGCGTCACCTACTCACTCGACGAGAGTCACAAGACGATCGCGCGGGCGAGCTACTCGCTGTTCTCGTCGCAGTTGGGCGCGGGCGGCGGCCAGGCCGGGTACGCCTCGGCGGCCGCGTACTCCTACGCCTACTTCCTGGCGACCGACACCAACGGCAACCACATCGCCGATCCGGCGGAAGTGGCGGCCGGCACGTTCCTCGGTGGCGTCGGGTTCGACCCGAACAACCCGTCGGCCGTGATCGCCTACAACAAGATCAGCAGCAGCCTCGTGTCGCCGAAGACCCACGAAGTGCTGGTCGGCCTCGATCGCGAGCTCGCACCGAACTTCGGCGTCAGCGCGACGTTCACCTATCGTCGCTACCAGGACATGATCTGGCAGCCCCTCATCGGGGTGACCAGCGCAGATTACTCGGTGGACGGGACCGTCACCGGGACGACGGCGCCGGTCGGCTCGTACAGCCAGACCTACTACGCCCTGAACTCGTCCGCCGTGCCGCCTGGCAGCGGCCGCGTGTACTCGAACCATCCGGGTTACCACCAGCGGTACATGGGCTTCGAGGTCGAGGCGACCAAGCGGATGTCGAACCACTGGATGGCCCGGTTCGGCTTCTCCACGCAACAGCGATCGCGAGTACTTCACCAACCCAGGCGTCGCGATCCAGGATCCGACGCCGGAGGTGCCGCCGACCAACGGCTTCAACGTCTCGGGCCCTCTGGTGAACGGGGGAAGCGTTGCGACCGCGTCGAGCGGCAGCGGCAAGAGCGGCATCTACCTCGTCGCGCCGAAATGGCAGTTCACCGCCGACGGTCTGTATGAAGGGCCGTGGGGGCTGAATTTCGGAGGCAACCTGGTCGCCCGGCAGGGCTTCGCGGAGCCGTTCTACGCCGGCAGCACGACCACCAACGACCCGGTCAACAGCAGCAAGGATGTCCTCGTGGTCAGCAGTGTGGAACAGTACCGCCTGCCGGGCGTCATCCTGCTGAACGCCCGCGTCGAGAAGACGATCAAGCTGGGGCGCGCCAACCTCAACCTCGACCTCGACGTGTTCAACATCGGCAACAACGCGACCGTGCTCGGCCGGCAGTACGACGTCAACGCCGGCAGCCAGGCCAACGCCATCCAGGAGATCATGAATCCGCGCATCGCCCGGCTGGGCGTCCGGATCACCTTTGAGGATCAACCGGTTCGGGTCGGCTCCGCAGGGCAGGGTCCTGCTGGGCTGGCCCGGCACTGCCGGCTTTCGATAAACTGTCCCCGGGGCCCTCGGTCGAGGGTCCCGGGCTTTTTTTTGTGTTCAGGCAGGCGCCGGGGACAGGGTCCCGAGCCCGGCTATGCGGGCGCGGGCGCTTCTTCCGGCGGTGGGGGATGGCCATGGTGAGGTTGCGGCTGAGGATCTTCGTGCTCGTGGCGGCGGCGCTCGTGCTGGCGTCGGCGGCCGCGCAGGCGCAGGACTGGCGCGGGATGGGCCGGCTGGCCGGGACGGTGACCGACGAGGCGGGGCACCCGCTCGAGGGCGTCACGGTGAAGCTGGTCCTGCCGGCGGTCAAGGAAGGGACGACCGTCAAGACGGACAAGAAGGGCGAATGGGTGGCCGCGGGCGTCGCGTCTGGCGACTGGCAGATCGATTTCTCGAAGCCGGGCTTCGAGCCCCGCAATCTCTCGGCCGGCGTCAGCGAGCTGTCGCACACGCCGCCGATGACGATCGTCATGAAGAAGGCCAAGCCGACGCCGAACGAGGAGATCCGCGACGAGCTCCTGAAGGCGGCCGCGCTGCTGAAGGAGGACAAGTACGCCGACGCCCGGGCGATCTACGAAGGCATCATGGACAAGTACCCGCAGGTCCACCAGATGCTGCCGCTCATCGCGCGCACCTACGAGGGCGAGAAGAACTACCCGAAGGCGATCGAGACGCTGCAGCTGGCCATCAAGGCCGAGCCCGAGAACGTCCAGCTGAAGCTGCTGCTCGCGAGCGTCTACGGCCAGAACGGCCAGTTCGCCGAGAGCAAGCAGGTGATCGACGCGGTCGATGCGTCGAAGATCACCGACCCGACGCTGCTGCTGAACATCGGCATCAGCATGCTGAACCAGAAGCAGCCAGACGATGCGATGGTCTACTTCGACAAGACCGTCAGCCGCTTCCCGGACTTCCCGGACGGTTACTACTATCGCGGCATCACGAATCTGCAGCTCGAGCACAACGACGCGGCGAAGGCCGACCTGGAGAAGTACATCCAGATCGCGCCGACGAACGCGCCGGAAGTGACGACCGCGAAGAAGATGCTCGACATGCTGAAGGGGTAAGGGCAGGGAAACCGGCCCGGCCGGTCGCGTGAGGAATGCCGGGGCGTCCCGATCGGAGATCGGGACGCCCCGTTGTCTGTCTACCGCCCGGGCCCATGGCGTCGTCCTTGATGCCGGCGTACCGCAGCCGCAGCAGCTCCTCGCGCGCCGACGACAGGAAGGGGCCGCCGATCTTCGTGTAGCGCTGGAACGCCGCGATCGCCTCGATGCGATCCTTGTCGTTCACCGACCACTCATGGGTCGCTGAGACGTAGTGGCGCGACTTGATGTACCGCAGCTCGTACGCCTTGCCGAGATTGAACCATCCCAGTCCGTCGTTCGGCGCCACCTGCGTGGCCTCCTCGAACGACTTCACTGCATCGTCCAGCACGCCCATCCTCACCTGGATGACGCCGAGCGCGTTGTACACCTCGGCATCCTTCGGCCACCGTTCCGCGGCCGTCCGCAGGATCTTCAGCGCGTGCTGCGGATCGCCGGTCTGGGCGTAGCCGTCGGCCAGGTCGAAGTACACCGGCTCGAAGTCGGGCGAGGACTTCCGGACCTCCTCCCACTGCTTCACGGCCTCCGGATACTTCGCGAGGCCGTACTGGGTGAGGCCGTACGCGTAGTGCACCCAGGGGTGCACCGACCGAATCCTTGACGGCCTGCGCGAACGACGTCTCAGCCCCCTCGAGATCGCCCTTCTGATAGTGCGCCCAGGCCTCCCTGGCTTCCGCCGAGGCATCCTCGCTGGCCGGCGAGCTGCGAACCCCCGGCGACGCTGACGCAGGTGAGGCGGTCTCCGTCTTCTCGAGTTCCTCCACGTGTGTCGGACCCTCGGGACGCAGACGCGCGGCGCCGGGCGCCGGTGCCGGCGTCGGAGACAGGCCCGCCGCGGGCGAGCCCGGAGCACCAGGTGCCCCGGGCGTCGCCGGCTGAGCCGGGGCGGCTGGAGATGCCGGCGCTTCAGGTGTCCCCGGCGCTTCGGCGGGAGAGGGGGCCGCGGGTGACTGTGGCGCAGGCGTCGTGGCCGTGGTCGGGACCGGAGTCGCGGACGGCGGCAGCGCCAGGTACCCGCGGCGCGCCCGCACGGTGACGCCCGGCTGGTCGACCTTCACTTCGATCTTCCGGAACTTGCCGTTGAAATCGGTGTTCGTCGGCCGGTAGCCGACCAGGTAGTACGTCTGCGAGTCCTCCGCGATCTGGTCCAGCGCCTTGCCGAACTCGTTCGTATGGCGGATGGCGAAGCCCCCGGTATCGACCGCCAGGCTGTTCGGGCCGTCGTTCTGCATGTCGGCGTCGGCGAGCATCTGCGTCAGCTGGTCGTTGTTCGAGTTCGCCTGCAGCTGCCCGACGGTGTCCCCCCGATAATTGAGGCCCCGCGCGTCGATGCTGTAGATTCGAACGCGCGCGCGCGCGGCCAGACCGACCACCTGCTGCACGGCCGGCCAGCTCTGATCGGAATAGAAGCCGTCCGAGACGAAGACGATCGTCTTCGGCCCGTCGAACTTCTCGAGGCCGATCATCAGGATCTGCAGGGTCCTCAGGAGCTGTGTCGTGGCCGGCTGTGCCTGAGCCGTGATCATCTGCGCCTTCTCGAGCACATTCGGCGTCGGGTCAACGGAGTTGCGCGATTGCGGCATCTCCTGGATGGCCCGCTGGACTGCCTCCCGCAGGATCTCGGTGTTGCCCGCATTGATCTGCTCGGCTTCCTCGATGCTGAGCAGCCGTGGCCAGTCCTGCAGGTCGAAACGCCTGAACAGGACATCGCCGCGCGGCTTGAGCCCCTTGATGGCCTTGGCCAGCTCCTCGCGATTGGTCGTCAGCCGGTTGCCGATCATCTGGCCGTTCGCCACCACGCCGCCGATCGCGTTGCCGGTGAACTCGCGGTTCAGGAAGTCCTCGGCGGCCCGCTGCACGTTCTTGAACGAGCCCGGCAGCAGGTGCCCATCGTCGAACACGAAGATGAACACCGGCCGCGGGGCCGGCAGCAGAGTCGGCGCTTCGAGCGGAGCCTCCGCCGCCTGTTCCGGGGCCATCGCCTTCGCCGACGCCGTTCCGGCCGGCGCGCCGACCAGCGCAAACGTGTCGACGGTCTGCAGCTTCCCCTCGTCGTAGATCTGGAAGTCGCTCTTCTTCAGATCGCCGACGAACTTCCCCTGCTTGTCCTTCACGATGACGTCGACCTGGACGAGCTGGGTGGCGGTCCTGAACGTCGGGGGAGGCGTCCGGGCCGGCGAGGCCTGCGGGGGCGCCGGCGCGCTGGACTGCTGTCCTCGTGCGCCCATGGCGGGCGAGCGCGAAGAAGCGAGGAAGACGACAAGTGCAACGAGGGCGGCCTTGCGACCGGCCGATAATTCAGCTCTCATGCTTGACCTACTGCCTACTGGGGCTGCGTGACGTCAATCCGCTCGAGCGTGTACTTCTTCCGGCCGTTCTTCTGCAGGAAGATCAGCTGGTGGCCGTCGTTCGACCAGGCCGGCTGCTCGACATCCTTCGTGCCGTCACCGACCTGCTTGTGACCCGCTGCGTCGAGGATGACGAGCCGGCCGTCATGGTCCTGATCGGCGAACGCGAGGACGCCGACGCTCGCGGGTGCCCAGCCGAAGGTGGCACCGGGCTGCACGGGCTCGTTCGTCCACTTGCCGATCGTCTCGTCGCCGATGTGCAGCCGGACCGTGGTTGCCCCTTGCCGGCCCCGCGCGGCCGATGAGACGTCTCCGACGGTCGATCCCACGCCCGGACCGCTGAGGCTTCGGTCCCTCCGGTCGCGAGCGCGCCGCCCATCGGCGCCGCGCTGCCCTGCAGTGTCTGGGCCTGCTGATCGATCTGGATGCGGAACGCCGGTGAGCCGGGCGACGACGGTGACGACTTCCAGCTCCAGTACGCCGACGCCCAGTCGGGCTCGACGTCGAGGCGCTTCGGCTTGCTGCCGTCGAGCGCCAGCAGGTAGTGACGGCTCATCTCGTTACCGAACCGGTCCGACTTCGTCGCGCGCACGTAGAGTTGCGTGCCGTCCGGGGACCAGGCGACCTGCGTGATGTCGCCGCCGAGCTTGCCGGTGTCGAGCTCCGTGACTTGCGCCGGCGCGGTCAGTTTCAGGTGCGCCGCATCGGGGGACGCCGTCTGGGCCGGTTGCGCGAACAGCGAGAGAACCAGGAGCAGATGCATCGGGTCACCTCGGCAAGTGTGTCTTCATGGTGTGACCTGCGGCGATGGTCGGACGTGTTACGGCAACGTGACGTCAATCCGTTCCAGCAGGTACTTCTTCCGGCCGTGCTTCTGCACGAAGACCAGATGGCGGCCGTCGTCCGACCAGGCCGGCTGTTCGATGTCCTTCGTCCCCTCGACGACCTGCGTGCGGCCGGCCGCATCGAGGATGACGAGGCGATTGTCGTGATCCTGGTCGGCAAACGCGAGGACGCCGATGTTGGCCGGAGCCCAGCCGAACGTCGAGCCCGGCCGGACCCGCTCGTTCACCCATCGGCCGACCGTCTCGTTGCCGATGTGGAACCGGACGATGGTCGCGTCCTGCCGGGACCGGGCCGCCGCCGCGATGTCGTCGGCCGTCGATGCGCCGGTGTCCGCACCCCCGCGGGCCAGGCTGCCACCCATGGGGGACGCCACGGCTTCCAGCGTCTCCTGCTTCGTATCCATCTCGACGCGGAACGTCGCTGAGCCGGGCGACCAGAGCGACGACTTCCAGTTCCAGTAGGCGGAGGCCCACGGCGGTTCGACGTCGAGACCCGTCAGCGTGCCGCTCTTCAGCGTCACCAGGTAATGGTGATCGGTCTCGTTGCCCAGGCGGTCGGTTCTGGTGGCCCTCAGATACAGCGTCGTTCCGTCGGGCGACCAGGCCAGGCGGGTGACGTCACCGCCGAGCGCCTTCGTGTTGAGCTCCGTCACTCTGGCCGGGCGCGAGAGCTGCAGGCGCGTCGCATCCGGCGCGGTCGCCGGAGCAGGTGGGGCGAGAAAGGCGAGCGCCAGGAGCAGATGCATCGGGTCACCTCTGACGTGCGATCGTCGACAGCTTGTTCTGCAGCTCGGGCGAGCCCGGCACGGCGCGCAGGCCGGCCTGCAGCGCCTGAATGGCCAGGGCCGGATGGGTCAGTGACAGGTACGCATCGGCCAGTGCCAGGGACGCCGGCACCAGGGTCGGATCGAGCACGGTGGCATTGCGCCAGTCACCGATGGCGCGCGGTGTGTCGCCGGCGCCCATGTCGGCCCAGCCGAGCAGGAAGGCGAGCCGCGCGTCGCGCGGATCGCGCTTCATGGCCGCCTGGAGCGCGGCGCTGGCGTCGCGGAACTCGTGGCGCGCCAGCAGGGCGAGACCGCGCAGTCCGAGCGCGGATGCCGAACCGGTGTCCGCCGGACCGACGGTCCGTTCCACCTGGTCCCACTTGCCGTCCTGGGCGAGCATCGTCGCCCGCTCCAGCGTCGATCCGCTGGCGGCCCCGTCGCGCAGCGCCTGCAGGTACTGCTGCGCGATGTCGCCATCGAGCACGTCGGCCGGATCGGGGGCGGCCGGCCGTGCCGGTGCGGCGGCTGCGGACGCCAGCTCGCCGGCCGGCGGTTCGCCGGCCACGATATGCACCTGGCGCTCCAGCTCGCCGACCGTGTCGTCGCCGGCGCGAACGGTCGCCTTCACCAGATACGTGCCGGGCGCCGTCTCTCCCAGGGGCAACTGGAACTTCACGTTACGCATCGGGCCGGACGGCTCCGCCGTGATCGCCAGCGGCTGGCCCGACAGCGTGAGGCTCGAGCCGCTGCTGGCGAGGGGCGTCAGGTTGAAGGTCACCGTGGCGTCCTGCAGCTGCTGCCGCGTGCGGGCGTACACCTGCACGAAGCCGTCGAGGACGTCGCTCGTGTACGCGCGCGGCTGCGCCGGCAGGCGGCCGACGCGTGGCGTGCCCAGAATGAGGTCGCTGGCGGAGACGCCCGGGCCGCCGACCGGGCGGACCGTGAAGCGCCGGTCCGCGCTGCCGACCAGCCCGCCGGGCTCCCGGACGATCACCCGCATCAGGTACGGGCCCGGTGGGGCATCGAACTTCACCTGGTACGTTCCCCGGCCGGTCGTCGCGCCCGGCGGCGCTTCGGTCGGCAGCGGCATCGTGTCGGTGCCGCTCGCCACGACGCTGCCGTTGACGGCACTGCGGGCCACGAATACGACGTCGGCCGTCTTCGCGTTCCGCGTCGCCAGGGGGAGCTCGGCCGACGCGCTGAGCACGACCTGCGCCATGTCGCTCGACGCACCCCGCAGCTCGTAGGTCGTGTACTCGACGGGCAGCCCCTGTTCCGGGAAGGGGGCGGTCAGGGCGGCATTGATCGATCGGCGCCGATCGGCCGGCGTCGCCCGCGGTTCGAGCGCGTAGCCGGTGCGCGTGCTGACGCGGGCGCCGGGCCGGGTGACGCTGACCTTCACCGGGTAGTAGCCATCCCGGTGCTTCCGGGCGTCTGGAGTCGGCTCGAAGCCGACCAGGTAGTAGTCCTGCGAGGCCGCCGCCAGGGAGTTGATGGATCGGCCGAGCCAGTCGGCGGCGTCGTTGAACAGCCGTCCGTCGGTGGCAATCGAGAGCGTCGCCAGCGGCGAGATGCGGTCTTCGATCTCCACCTGCTGCTGGTTCCCCCTCCCGCCATAGGTCCGTGACAGATCGATCCCCCGGTTGTTCAAATCGAACGAGTAGATGACGCTGTACGACTGCGCGGCCGCCGCGGCCACGTTCTCGAGCTGGCTCGAGATGTGGTCGCCGAAGAAGCCCTCCGAGAACAGCAGGACGGTCTTGCGTCCCTCGATCATCCGCAGGTTCCTGATGAGATCCGCGAACGAGCTCAGGAACAACCGCGTCCGCTGATCGGCATTCGCCACGACCGTCCGGGCGTCTTCCATGATGAGCTGGCGGAACGAGGTCGGGTCGTCGCCGATGCCCTGCCGTGGCACGTCCGACAGGACATTGGCGCTGTTGCCTGCCTGCGATCGCCCGGCCGCCACCTGCTCGAAGACGGTCTCGTTGCCCCGCAGGATCTGATAGGCCTCGTCCACGTCGATCGAGCCGAGGCCGCCCAGACCGATCCGGTCGAGTCCACCACGTACCTTCCGCAGCTCAGCTTCCGCCAGCCGCACGTCTGCCGTGAAGCCGACGTGCGGGCCCGGGCCCGGCAGGCCGTACACGGCGACCCGATCGCCGGGGCGCAGCCGCGTCTTCAGGAACTCGTCGGCCGCCTGCCGCACCTTCTGCTCGGTGCCCGGCGTGATGTGGTCCTGATCGAAGACGAGCACGTAGAGATGACCGCGGGGTGCCCCCTGATTGGTGGAGACTTCACCGCCAATCGTATGGGCGGCCGCCGTCACGTACGATTCCGACGGCTGGCGCACGTGCTGGAAGAACAGCACCGGCCGGGGCTTGCCGTCCTCGACGATCCGGACCTCGTTCTGGCGGAGGTCCTCGATGGACCGGCCGTTGTCGTTGGTGACCTGCACGTCGAGCCTGACCAGCTCGATGCCGGCCTTGAACGTGGGCTCACCCTGGGGCGGAGCGGGCGGTGTCGACTGGGCCGCGAGAGCGGGGACGACCAGCGCCGCAGCGAGGGTGAGAGCGGCAGCAGACTTCATACCGTCTCCCTGGAATGCACCCGGAATTGTCTCGAAAGAGACACCGATTTTACCATGCGGACGCGCTTCAGGGCCGTCCCTGGTTGCGCGCCAGCCAGGCCGAAAACGCCCGGATATCGTCAGCATAGAGGCCGGGAGGCGCCGTCCGGACGAACTGCTCGACGACCGGTCGGGCCAGGTGCACGTCACCTTCCCGCACCAGCTCGGCCGCCAGGTTGTACAGGGCGTCGTAGTTGGTCGGGTCGAGCGCGATGGCCCGCTTCCAGTTCGCCACCGCCTCAGCCGTTTCCCCGGTCTTCAGCTGGACCACTCCCAGGCCCGAGTGGGCGGTGGCGGATCTGGGGTTGGCCTCGAGGGCCCGCTTGAACGCCTCTTCCGCCCGCACGAGGTCGTTCTGCGCGAGGTAGACGGAGCCGATGTTCTCCATGGCCATGTCGTCGGCCGGGTCCAGCGTGAGCACCTTCTGGAAGGTGGCCATGGCGTCCTTCACGCGGCCCAGCCGCGCGTAAGCGATCCCGAGCGCGTTGAGCGCGTCGACGCCGTCCGGCCGGGTGCGCGTCACGGCTTCGAGAATCGGCAGGGCCTCCTGCGGTCGGCCGGTCTCCGAGAGATAGGTCGCCAGCTGCACCTGGATGTCGTCGTCCCGCACCCCGCGCTGCATGGCCTGCCGCAGCGTGGCCATCGCCTCGGCGACGTGTCCCGACTCCCAGTAGATGAACGCCAGGTGCTGATAGGCGATCGACATCGGCCGTCGGGCGACGATCGCCTGATACAGACGGATCGCCTCGTCGATGTGATGCCGCTCGTACAGATCAACCGCCTGATGGATTTCCTGGTCGAGGGTGATCAGGCGCTTCGGGTCGTCGTCGGCGGTGTATTGAGCCTTGCGCGGCGCCGAGCCCGACGTGTAGCCGAGGGATTGCAGCGTCGCGACGACGTCGGGGGATTCGGTGCGCGGCGCGCCGGGCAGATCGGCGTGGAACTCGCGCAGCGTGGCTTCGAGCGTCCGCAGTTCGGTCGCGTCGGCGGTGACGTCGACGAGGTTGTCCTGTTCCTTCGGGTCCTTCCGCAGGTCGTAGAGCTCGGGCAGCGGCAGGTCGATGTACTTCTCGTGGCCGAGGAGCACGCCCTCGAGCGGCGCCCAGCCGCGGTTCAGCATCGGCGCCATCGATTCGAAGTAGGACGGGCGCGGCGCGGCGCCCGGCTCGCGCTGCGCCGCCGGCAGCAGCGTCCGACCGGGCAGATCGGGCGGCACCGGGACCGACAGCGCGTCGAGCACCGTCGGCAGGATGTCGACGTGGCGCGCGCCCACGTCGGCGACCTCGCCGCGGCGAGGGTCGTGCCCGTCCGGTTCGATCTGCGCGATGATCAGCGGAATCCGCAGCGTCGGCTCGTACGCGAAGATGCCGTGCGTCGCTTCGCCGTGTTCGCCGAGCGCCTCGCCGTGATCGCCGGTGACGACGACCAGCGTCGGCCGGTCGAGCGTGCGCAGCCGATCGAGCAGCGGGCCGAGCTCCTTGTCGATGAACGCCACTTCGCCGTAGTACGGACGGCCGGCGTACTCGCGGTCGAACGGCGGCGGCGGCTCGTACGGCGCGTGCGCGTCGAAGACGTGCAGCCACTCGAACCATCGCTGGTGCTGCTGCCCGATCCACTGCGCGGCGAGCGGCACGACCTGGTCGGCCGTTCGCGAGGCGAGCCGGAAGTCGGCCGGACCGCTGGTCTCACCGAAGTCGTCGTTGTACACCGTGAAGCCGGCGTTGAGCCCGAACCGCGCGTTCAGGGGAAACCCGCTGACGAACGCGGCGGTCGCCCAGCCGTCCTTCTTCAGGATGGTCGCCAGCGTCGGCGTGCCCGCCGCCAGGCGGAAGCCGCTGTTGTCGCGGACGCCGTGCTGGAACGGATACTCGCCCGTCAGGATGCTCGTGTGCGACGGCAGCGTGAGCACCGCCTGGGCGTGGGCGAAGTCGAACCGGACACCGTCGCGGGCCAGGCGATCGAGGTTCGGCGTCTGCGCCGGCCCTCCGTAGCAGCTCAGCGCGTCGGCCCGCAACGTGTCGATGGTGATGAGCAGGACGTTCTGGTTGCCGAGGCGCTCGAAGTGCGCCACCGGCCGGCGGGGCCAGAGCAGGATGGCCGCCATGGCCACGGCCGCCAGCAGCGCCGCACCCGCCACGGGCAGCAGCCAGCGCGGCCGGCGCCCGGGCGCCGGCACGGCCGCGTTCCGATGCGGGTCGGCCGCCTGCGGACCATGCCCGGTCCGGCCGCGACGAGACGAGGACCGGCGCTTGCTCATGAGACTGGAATACCCGCCCTAGTGCTGCGGCCGTGACGCGCCGAAGCGGCGGCGGGCCTCTTCGCGCACGGCAGCCGCCCTGGGCTTCTCGCCGAACATCGTCCAGAGCCTGGCCGCCGTCGCGTAGCTCTCGGGCAGCGGGGCGGCCGTCAGGAGCGCCTCGATCGACTTGTCCGAGGCGGCGTTGTCGCCCGCCACCCGGTACAGCATCGCAAGGCTCGCATAGGCTTTCGTGTTCTGCGGAAAGTAATGCAGCTCCTGCAGGAACTGCCGCTCGGCCTCCGAATAGCGATCGAGGCGGGCGAGCGTGTCGCCTGCGTAGAAGTGCAGCTCGGGCACCTGCGTCGGCCGATCCTTGACGGCCGCGAGCGCCTTCTCGAACAGCGGCAGCGCGTCGGCGTACTTGCCCTGGTTGTACAGGAGCCGGGCCCCGATGAAGGCCTGCATCGGCAGCGTCGGGTCGAGCTGCTCGGCCGTGGCGGCCTCGCTCGTGGCCAGCGCCGCGTTCCCCTCGGTCATCGCGATCTTCGCGACGAGCGCATGGGCGGTGGCCTGCATCGTCGGGTCGTCGTTCGGCGTCACCTTGGCCGCCAGCTGCGCGTGCTCGATGGCCTGATTGGTACTGCCTGAGCTGCAGCAGCGCCGTGGCCATGCCCAGGTAGCCGTTCGGGCGATCGGGCTTCAGCGCCACGAAGTGCCTGTAGGCGTCGGCGGCCTCCTTCGGGCGGCCGATCCGGAGCGAGATATTCCCGATCTGATCCCAGACGTCGGCCATCTCCGGTTCGGTGGCGACGACCTTCTGCAGGCCGGCGATCGCCTCGGCGAACTGGCGGTGGTCGGCCAGGTCGATGGCGGTGCGGTAGGCCTCGAGCACCTGGATCTTGTCCTTCGGATCGGGGAGCGACGAGTCGGGCGTATCGGCCGGGCCGCTGGAGACGGTCCCGACGTAGCCGAGCGACTGCAGCCGCGCGAGCGTGTCGGCCGAGACCTGCGAGGGGGCCTGCTCCCTGGCGCCGGCCATCAGCCGATCGAGGGCGCCGGCCATCGCCTGAGCCACACGCGGCCGGTCGTCGAGGATGTTGTGGCGCTCGCCCGGATCGCGCTGCAGGTCGTAGAGCTCGGGGTGCGGCGCCCGGATGTAGCGGTAGCGCGAGTCGGTGAGCGAGTACAGGGCGCTCCAGCCGAAGTGGTAGCGGGGGTACATCGCCTCGGCGTAGATCCCCTGCTCGGGCACCTTGCCCGTCCCTTCCAGCAGTGGCCGCAGCGAGCGGCCGCGCAGGTCCTCGGGGCGGGGCGCGCGGACGAGATCGAGGATGGTCGGCACGATGTCGATGTGCTGCACCGGCTCGGAGACGCGCGTGCCCGCCTGCGCCTCGTCGGGCATCTTGACGATGAACGCCACGTGCACGGTGTCGTTGTAGAGGAAGACGCCGTGCTCTTCCTCGCCGTGGTCGCCGAGCCCTTCACCGTGATCCGACACGAGGAAGATCGTCGCCTGCCGGTACAGCTTCTTGCGCTTGAGCGCGTCCAGCAGCCGGCCGACCATCTCGTCGTCGTACGACACCTGCTGGTCGTACGGGGCGAGGCTGGCGAACGCCGGCCGCTTCACGTACGGGCGGTGCACGTCGTACAGGTGCAGGAACAGGAAGAAGCGCGGCGAGCTCTGGCCGTCGAGCCACTTCTCGGCCGCCGCTTCCGAGTCGGCGCCGTCGCGCCTGACGTCGCCCACCGACGTGCCCGGCGAGGCCGAGGGCATGTCGGCGTTGAAGAAGTCGAACCCCTGGCCGATGCCCGTGTCGGGGCGCAGCACGAACGACGACACGACGCCGCCGGTGGCGAACCCGCGCTCGTCGAGCAGGCGGGCCAGCGTCTCGGTGTGCGGCTTCAGGACGAAACCGAGGTTGTCGCGGACGCCGTCCTGGAAGGGGAGCTCGCCGGTCAGCATCGAGGCGTGCGCCGGCAGCGTCTGCGGCGCCTGCGTGTAGGCGTGATCGAACACGATGCCGTCGTGCGCGAGGGCGTCGATGTGCGGGGTGTCGCCGTGCGGGTAGCCGTAGACCGGAAGGTGATCGGCCCGCAGCGTGTCGATGGAGATGAGGACGATCGGCCCGCTGACCGGGGCGGAGGTGCGCGCGTAGCGCCAGCCCGACGCCGCGGCGATGACCACACCGACGGCGACGAGGCCGACGATGAGCGCGACACGCCAGGAGCGGCGCGTGGACGAGACGGGCGCCGGCCGCGTGGGCGGCCGGCGCCGGGAAGCCTTGGACATCTAGCGTCCGGACTCGAGGATTCTGCGTCCGCGGGACGCGGCGGTCAGCGGACCTGACCGCCCGGCTGCAGCTGCGGAATGATTACCTTGGCCTGGGCCGCCTCCGCCGAGTTCGGATCGACCGCGACCACCTTCTCCATGTATTTCAGCGCCTCGGCCTTGTCGCCCTTGTTGAGCGCCACCAGCCCGAGCTTGAAGAGCGGTTTGCCCCAGTTGGGATCCGTGTCGACCGCCTTCTGGTACCACTTCGCGGCCGCGTCCGGGTCGTTCTTCGCGAAGTCCACTTCGCCCAGCGAGTAGAACACCTCGCGCGTCGCGCTGAGGCTCTGCGCCGCCTTCGTCAGGGTCTGCTCGGCGCCGGCCAGGTCGCCCTTCTCGAGCTGCGTCATGCCGGTCGCCACGACCGCCTTCTCGTTGTTGGGGTCCGCCTTCAGCACGTCCGCGTACACCGCGAGTGCCTTGTCGTACTCCTTCATGTTGCGGTACGCCGCCCCGATCTGCATGTTCAGCACCGTCAGCGTCGGCGCCTTCTTCAGGATCGCCTGGTACGCGTCGATCGCTTCCTGATACTTCTTCTCGTTGAACAGCGCGTCGGCCGCCGTCAGGTCGCCCTGCAGCTCCTTGGTGTTCACGCCGGCGAACGTGCCGCCGCCCGACGAGCCGGGCTTCAGCGTGAAGTCGACCGGCGGGTTCGAATGGATCGTCGCCACGTTCAGCTTGCCAGACGACGCCTGGAAGCCGTCCGCGCTGGCCGTGAACGTCCAGACGCCGTTCGACATCCCCATGATCGAGAAGTCGCCGTTCTTGTCGGTCTTCGTCTCGTAGTGGCTGGGCGACGCGCTCGGGTTGTCGGCCGTCACCTTCGCGCCCACGATCGCCTTGCCGCTGGAATCCTTCACGCTCCCGCCGACACGACCGATCTGGGCCAGCGCGGGGCCCGCGAATCCGATGACGCAGAACGCCACCAGAATCGCCTGAAGCAGATGATGCCGTTGACGCATCTGAACACTCCTCAAATTGAAACCATGGCGGCTGACACCGAAACCGCACGCCTGATCGGCCCGGCAAGCCGCCCGGCCCATCCGCCGGAACCCGCCGTCAGCCCGAGCCAATAAGTATATATGCGAAGACAGTTTACAGCCAAATGGCGCGACAAGACAACGGCGACGTGGCGAAGCCCGGCCGTAAGACGTTCGTACGGGGCAACTTGTCCCGAATCAGGTGCGAGGGGCGAGGTCCAGGGGCGAGGAGCGATGTGGGCGTGTGGCGACCTCTCGAGGCACGTCGCAACGGGCAATGGCCGGGTACGGCAGGCCGGCGTCCAGCGACTCAGACGCCCGCGTCAGTACAGCTGGTAGAGCATCAGATAGATGATGACGCCCGTCACCGAGACGTACAGCCAGATCGGCAGCGTCCAGCGGGCGATCCGCCGGTGCTTCGCGTAGCGCGCCCGCAGCCCCAGCGTGGCCGTGACGAGGGCGAGCGGCAGCACGGACACCGCCAGGATGACATGCGGAATCAGGATGGCGAAGTAGAGCAGCCGGATCGGGCCGTGCCCCGGAAACCGCACGTCACCGACCTGTGCGTGGTAGATGAGATACGACGTCAGGAACGCGGCGGAGACGACGATCGCCGCCAGCATGCAGAGACGATGCTGTGCGACGCGGTGCTTGCGGATGAGCACGTAGCCGGTGACCAGCAGCACCGTGGCGGCACTGTTGAGGATCGCGTTCAGCGCCGGCAGATCGTGGAGTGGGAGCATGGGGGATTACGGCGTGCGGCGCGGGTGCAACGTGCACGGAGCGGGCGCGCGTCAGTTTCCCTTCCGCGCGACCAGTGCCGCGCCCGCCACGACGGTGAAGACGGCGAAGCCACCCACCACCAGCAGGCAGACGTCGAGCGACGGCCAGGCGGTCGGCTGATTCAGCAGGATCTCCTGCAGCGCCGTCACGCCGTAGGTCAGCGGGTTGATCAGCATGAGGGCCCGCACCCAGCCGGCCGCGCCCGCCGCCGGGAACAGCGCACCCGACAGGATCCACATCGGAAAGAGGAGCACGTTCATGATCGCGTGGAAGCCCTGCGTCGAATCGAACATCCAGGCGATCAGGAAGCCCAGGCCCGTGAGGCCGAACGACACGAAGACGATCAGGTACGCCAGCGTGCCGAGGTCGCGCAGGTGCAGGTGGATGTTCGCCAGCGGGGCCAGCGCGAGGAAGATGACGCCCTGCATCACGGCGAGCGTCGTGCCGCCGAGGATCTTGCCGAGCACGATCGCCATGCGCGGCACCGGCGCCACCATCACGCCCTGCAGGAATCCCTCCTGCCGGTCCTCGATGATCGAGATGGTCGAGAAGATCGCCGTGAAGAGCAGGATGAGCGCCAGCGTGCCCGGGAAGAAGTACTCGAGGTAGCCGCCCTTCAGCGGTACGCCCGGCGCCGCCTGGAACGACTGGCCGAGCCCCGATCCGAGCAGGAACCAGAAGATGAGCGGCGTCCCGAGCGCCCCGACGATCCGGCTGCGCTGCCGGTAGAAGCGGACGATCTCGCGGGACCAGAGGGTGTAGGCTGCCAGCAGCATCTCACTCCAGACGCCGGCCGGTGTGGTGGACGAAGACGTCCTCCAGTGTCGGCTTGCCGAAGGTAATCGCCTCGATCGCGCCGGGGAAGGCCTCGACGAGATCGGGCACGAATTCGTGCGCCCGTTCGCGCTCGATCCGCAGCTGGCCGTCGACGATCTGCGGGTCGACGCCGAAGCGGGCGTGGACCGCCTCGGCCAGCGCCTGCGGCTCGCGGGCCGTGATCTGCACGACGTCGCCGCCGACCTCGGCCGTCAGCACGGCCGGCGCGCCCATCGCCACCAGCCGTCCCTCGTGGAGGATGGCCACCCGGTCGCAGCCGGCGGCCTCGTCCATCAGGTGCGTGGTGAGGACGACCGTCGTCCCTTCGCGCTCGCGCAGCGACTTGAGGTCGTCGCGCAGGTCGCGGCGGGCCGCCGGGTCGAGGCCGGTGCTCGGCTCGTCCAGCACGAGCAGCGCCGGCGCCGGCAGGATCGCCTTGGCCACCTCCACGCGCCGCCGCTGGCCGCCCGAGAGCGTCTGCACGAAGTCGTCCGCCCGATCCTCCAGCCGGACCCGGCCCAGCACGTCGGTGATGCGGCGGGCGAGCGCCGAGCCGCGCAGCCCGTACAGATGGCCGTGGTGGCGCAGGTTCTCGACGACCGTCAGCCGGATGTCGAGCGCCGGCGACTGGAAGACGACGCCCATGCGGCGCCGCGCGTCGGCCGGCCGGGTCGCCACGTCGGCGTCGAAGACGTGCACCGAACCGCGCTGGATCGGCAGCAGCGTCGAGACGATCCTGAACATGGTCGTCTTGCCGCCGCCGTTCGGGCCGAGCAGGCCGAAGATTTCACCGGCGGCCACCGTCAGGCTGACGTCGTCGAGCGCCTGACGCTCGCCGTAGGCGTGGGAGAGATGGGAGATGTTCAGGGCAGGCGAACCGGTCACTGCGACGGACGCTCCAGTCAGAGCCGGACCCGGTTGAGGATCATCAGAATCCACAGCAGGGGGAGGTAGGTGATCGACCCGAAGAAGAGCTGCCGGGCCGAGGCCGTGTCGCGCCGCAGCGCGAACCGGATCGCCAGCGCGAGCAGCCCGCCGCCGAGCAGCAGGGCGACCGCGAAGTAGGTGCCGCCGGCCAGGCCGATCATCCAGGGAATCAGGCTCACCGGCACGAGGGCGGCCGCGTAGATCACCGCCTGCCGTCCGGTGCTGCGGCCGTCCGGCTCGATGACCGGCAGCAGCGGGAAGCCGGCGCGTTCGTAGTCGTCGCGATACATCCAGGCGATGGCCAGGAAGTGCGGCATCTGCCAGAGGAAGACGATCGAGAACAGCGTCCAGGCGTGGATCGAGAGGATGTCGCGGCCGGCGGCCCAGCCGATCATCGGCGGCAGCGCCCCCGGCACCGCGCCGACGAGCGTCGCCAGCGACGACCGCTGCTTCATCGGCGTGTAGACGATCGTGTAGCTGAGCAGCGTGGCGAGCGCCACGAGGGCGGCGAGCAGGTTCGTCCCCAGCGCGAGGTCGATGAGGCCCGCGCCCGAGAGGGCGGCGGCGAAGACGAGCGCCTCGGCCGGCTGCACGCGCCCGTCGGGCAGCGGCCGCATGCGCGTGCGCCGCATCAGCTGGTCGGTCTCGCGCTCGTAGACCTGGTTGAAGACCGCCGAGCCGCCGGCCACCAGCGACGTGCCGACCACCAGATGGCTGAAGGTGAAGAGGTTGAACGACTCGCCCGCGCCGAGGTAGTAGCCGGCCGCGGCCGTGGCGATGACCAGGCCGTTGAGCCGTGGCTTGGTCAGCGCGACGTAGTCCGCCAGCCGGGCCCGCGAGCCGACCGCCGGCTCGACGCCGAGGTCGACCGAGACGTTGGCTTCGGCCGGCTTCACGCGCCCGCCTTTGCGGAGCGGTCCGCGGAAGAGCCCGGCCGGTCGTACGGGAAGAACTGCTGCATTGCTGGTGCTTACTTGCTCTTGAACGTGAACGAAACCGTCTGTGTCTGCTTCGGATCGATGGTGACGTCCAGCGTCTGCTCGCCCAGTTTCTCGTGCCAGGCGGCGAGGACGTAGTGTCCCGGCGGGAGCGTCTTGATGGAGAACGTGCCGTCGGCGGCACTCACCGCGAAGTAGGGGTTCGGCATCACGCCGACGTAGGCGTTCATCCAGCGGTGCACGTCGCACTTGAACGGCACCATGATCTCCGGGGCCGTGAAGACGTGCGTCATCTTCATGCCCTTGAGCGGCTGGCCGGTGTTGAACTCCTGGTTCACCGTCGCGTGCGCATGGATGTTGTGCAGCGTCGCATCCGAGTTGACGACGAGCAGCGGCTGTCCCGCCCGGATGCCGAAGACGTGCGGCACGTACTGGCAGTTCTGCTGGTCGATCTCGACCGGCGTCGTCGGCACCGGGAACGAGTAGTTGCCGAGTCCGGACTTCACGTAGACGAACACGTTGGCCAGCCCGCCGTCGGGTCCGACCACGTAGTACGGCTGGCGCGGCGTCGTCCCCTTGGTCGCGCCCACGCAGTACGGGTCGGTCTCCATGGTGATGACCGGGTTCTCCGGCGCCTTGCCTTCGAAGACGATCCGGCCGGTGATCGCGCCGGCCGTCGACGGATCGACGGGCTGCGCCGGCGCGGTGGCGGGGGCCGCCGCCTCTTTCGCGGGCTGACTCTGCGTCCCGCCGCCGCCGCACGCGACCGCTGACAGCGCGGCTGCGAGCGCCAGGGTGCCGATGCCGCCGACGCGAACTCGTTCTCCAAACATGGCCGTTGTCATCGTGGTCGTCGTGGTCGTTGTTGCCCGGGGACGAAGGAGACGGGGGACCCGGGAGGTGGTCGTGCGTCTCAGCAATGGGGATGCGACCGGCGCACCGCCCAACATCATAGTCACAGCCGCCAGCCGGTGCAAACCGCTGGCGGCCGCGGTCCCCGGACGGCTCAGTCGCCCACCGGGGTGCCCGACAGGGTGCCGGCCGGCGCCCCGGCCGCGACCAGCTTCCGCGTGATCCGGTCGGCAATCCAGTGCGGATCCCACCATTCGACCGGGTTCACCATGTGCCCGCCCACCGTAATCGTGAAGTGCAGGTGGTCGCCGCCCGCCATGCCCGTCTCGCCGGTCCGGCCGATGACCTGGCCCTTCGCCACCGTCTCGCCCGGCTTGACGTCGAACGCCGACAGGTGGCCGTAGAGCGACTGGACGCCCATGCCGTGGTCGATGATGATGCAGTTCCCGTAGATGCCGAGGTAGCTCGCGAACAGCACCTTGCCGGCGTTGGCGGCCTTCACGGGCACGTTGGCCGTCGATGCGAGATCGAAGCCGAGGTGCACCTGCTGGTCGATCTCCTTCCCCTCGTAGAAATAGGAGCGGTGATCGGCGAACGCCGACTCGACGGCTGAATTGCCGAGCTGGACGAACGGGCCGTCCCAGAGGATCCGGGGCGAGGTCTGCGCGGCGAACGACGCGATCTTCTCGGCGTCGATGCGGCGCAGATCGCCGTTGGCCTTCAGGAAGGCCGGCAGCAGATCCTTCGGTCCGCTGATCGTGATGCCGAGCGACGGCGTCTGCTGGACGATCGGCGGGATGACGCGCTGCAGGAAGCTGTCGGTGATCTCGATATGGCTGCGCCGGAAGTCCTTCTCGAAGACCTGGTGGTCGAACTGCGCGGTCCCCTCGTTGCCCGCCTCGTCACGCGCGAAGACCTCCATCGGCGTGTTCAGATCCTGATCGTAGAGCAGCGCGAAGAAGGCCACCTTCAGTCCCGGATCGTTGCCGGGAATGCCGGCGCCCGCGGCGGGGAAGCCCCGGGTACTCGATGTCGCCCACGCGCACGCCCGAGTCGTCGGTCGGCGGCGTCACGCGATAGACCACCATTTCCGAGCCACCGAGGTTGATGTAGTGCTTCGTCGAGAGCACCTGGACGAGCGGCGGCGTCAGGTCGACCTGGATGTCCCGCGAGACGGTCGTCGAAATCTCGCGCAGGCCGAACAGCACCGAACGCGAGGCCGTGGCGACGAGGCGTGCCGGCCCGGCGTGCAGATCGGGGACGGCCTGCTTGCCGAACGGCTCGGTGATCCGGAGGCGATCGGGCGTGTCCTGGTGGATGGCGGCCTTGTGGCCGCCGGTCAGCGAGAAGAGCGGAATCTGCTTGTGGTCCTGTTCGACGAGGATGTCGAGCCGGGTGAAGCGGGCGCCCGGGGCCCCGGCGGAGACCTCGAGGGTTCCCTTCTGGCCGATCACGCGCAGCGGCGCATGGATGTCGAGCGTCGGAGGCGTGGCGCGGCCCGCCACGAACCAGGTGACGCCACCGCCGATGAGGAGCAGCACGACAATCAGGAGCAGGAAACGGGAGAAGCGCATGACAGCCATGATACCGCGGCCGGTCCCGGTCCTTGCGGGCGTTCAGAGCTCGACTGGAGAGATTTTCGGCCCATCGGTCGAGATGGTTGACCTCGAGGCGTCAGCTTTGCGAAGATGGGGGTTCACACCCCGAGGGTGCCGGTATCGTCTAGGGGTCAGGACACGTGGTTCTCAGCCACGGGACCGGGGTTCGAATCCCCGTACCGGTACCAAATAACCCCACGCGACGATCGGTGACACCACACGCGCAGGCCGGCACACCGACCTCCCGCACCCCGGGCAAGGAGGCCATACCGTCATGCCGAAGTTCGTCATCGAGAGAGAGATTCCGGGCGCGGGCCAGCTGTCGGCCGACGAGCTGCACGCGATCTCGCAGAAGTCCTGCGCCGTGCTGAACAGCATGGGGCCGCAGATTCAGTGGGTGGAGAGCTTCGTCACCGACGACAAGATCTACTGCATCTATGTCGCGCCCGACGAGGCGTCGGTGCGGCAGCACGCGCAGCAGGGCGGCTTCCCGGCGAACCGCGTGTCGCAGGTCCGGCGGATGATCGATCCGACGACCGCGGAATAATCGGCCGGGGCGTTCGGCTCAGCGGCCGTCGCTGGTGCCGGGGCGCGTGTACGGCGTCGCCAGCAGCCGGGTGGCCCGCGCCACGCCGATCGGGTCGTCGTCTTCGTTTCCCAGCGTGACGGCCGTCTGGTACTGGGCCACCGCCTGGCTCCGATCGCCGGCCAGATCGGCCAGCTTGCCGAGCTCGGTGTGGGCGCGGCCGTGGACCCACGCGCGCCCGGTCGCCGCCAGGCAGGCCTGGAGGTCGGCGGACGCCTCCCTGGTGCGACCGAGGGCCACCCGGGCTGCGCCCCGCTCGTAGAGCCAGAGCGCCTGCTCGCCGTACATCCGTTCGCGCGTGTCGTGCGCGAGCAGCGCGAAGCCGGCATCGAGCTGCCGCTCGGCGTCCGCCGGCCGGTGTGCGCGCAGCGCCGTCGCTCCCGCCTCCAGCCACAGCAGCCGGTTCCGCGGATGCTTCTGTTCGAGCTCGGCCAGGACCTTCAGCGCGTCCCCGTATCGCTTCTCGCGGTTGTACAGCAGGACGAGCGCCATCCTGGCGTCGTTCTGGTTCTCGCCGGGATAGGCGGCGGCCGCTTCGATCAGCTTCAGCCCCGCCTCGCGACCGCCCGAGAAGCCGACCAGCTTCGCGATGACGCGGAACGCCCACGGCAGCGTCGACACCATGTAGCGGTAGGTGCCGACGATCAGGCCGGCGTCGGCGCGCGACGGATCGATCTCCATCGCCTGCTCTTCTTCCTTGTACGCCTGCCGCGCCGCCTTCAGGGCCTCGAACTTGCTGTCACCGACAGTTGCGGTGTACGAGGCGAGCAGTCCGAGGGCGGAGCCGAGCTGGTAATGGGCATCGGCCGAGTCGGGATGGGCCGAGACCTCGTCGTGTGCCAGCGCGATCGCGCGGTCCAGGTCCTGGTGGAACAGGGCGGTCAGCTCCGGCGGCGGCGTCCGCATGGAGGCCGGCGGCTTCGCGAAGCGGCCGAGGTAGTTGTCCGCGGTCACCAGGCCGCGCGTGAACATGATGTGCAGCCAGACCATGGCGGCGCGGGCGCGGTACGCCGCCGGGTCGTGCGGATCGGCAGCGATGGCCTCCGCGTAGACCTTCATCGCTTCCGGGTAGTCGAGGTTGTAGCCGAGCTCCGCGCCGCGGGCGCGGAGGGCGCGGGACTCCTGGTTCGCGGTGGCGGAGTGCGCGGCGAGCAGCAGCACGAGAACCGCACCGGCGGCAACCGACGGGCGGCGCCATCGGCAGACCGGGCGCGGAGGAAGGGACGTCATCACGGACCTGGAAGCATTGTACGATGTCCCTGAGCCGGTCGAGCGCCGCGTTAGAGCGTCAGTTCCTTCCCGATGCCGCGCTCGATCGCGCGGCGGTAGGCGAGAATCGGCGGCCACCACGTCCTCCACGGCCATGCCGAGCGACTTGAAGATGGTGATCTGGTCCGCCGACTGGCGGCCCGGGATGGTGCCGGCGACCGCCGCGCCCAGTTCGCCGGCGATGTGATCCACGCCGAACCGCCGCTCGGCCACGCCCATGACGATGTCGCCGCACTCGACGAGCGCCGCCGCCCGGGAGTCGACGAAGAAGCGCGCCTGCTCGGTGAGCTTCGGATCGATCTCCCGCTGGTCGAACCGCGTGGCGCCGACGGAAATGACGTGCGCGCCCGGCTTCACCCAGTCGGCGTCGATGACCGGCGTCGGCGACGCCGTGACGAGCACGACGATGTCGGCGCCGCGCACGGCGTCGGCGGCCGACCCGGACGCGGTGAGGGACGCGGTCGTCCGGCTCCGCATCTCGTCCACGCATTCGCGGAGGTGCGCCGCGTTCGGGCTCCACACGCGAACATCCTTCAACGTGTGGACGCGCCCCAGCGCCTCGAGATGGCTGCGCGCCTGCACGCCGGAGCCGATGACCGCGAGCGTGGAGGCCTTGGGCGCCGCCAGCAGGCGCGAGGAGACAGCCGAGGCGGCCGCCGTTCGCGCCTCGGTGATGTACCGGCCGTCCATGACGGCAATGAGCGCGCCCGTCGTCGGATCCATCAAGACGATGGTGCCGAGATGTGAAGGCAGCCCCTTTGCGGCGTTGTCGTGGAAGACCGTCACCAGCTTCGTGCCGAGCGCCGGCGGGTTCGGGATGTACGCCGGCATCACGGCCATGAACGACTTCACCGGTTCGATGGAGATGACCGGCCGCACGGGCTGCACGACGTCGCCTGCCGAGAAGCGCGTCAGCGCCGTCGCCATGCCGTCGATCAGGTCGTCCATCGACAGCACCTGGGTGACGTCCTGTTCGGTCAGCAGCCGGAACTTGATAGGCATGGCGGGGATTATAATCGACGGCGTCGCGCACGGCGCGCAGGAAGCGAGCCGCGTGAGGCGAGCGAGTGCAGGGAGCCGGGGTTCGGGGCGGAGCCCCGATTGAAAACGGCCCGCACAGCGGGCCCGCGAACGGAACGGCGCGAGCCGCGTGAGGCGAGCGAGTGCAGGGAGCCGGGGTTCGGGGCGGAGCCCCGACTAATCATGATCAGGAAAATCCAGACCATCGACGCGCACGCCGCCGGGGAGCCGCTGCGGCTCATCGTGTCGGGCTTCCCGTCGCCCGACGGCCGGACCATGCTGGAGAAGCGGGCGTGGCTGCGGCGGCACGTCGATCACCTGCGGCGCGCCCTCATGCTCGAGCCGCGCGGGCACGCCGACATGTACGGCGCGCTGCTCACCGAGCCGGTCACGAAGGACGCCGACGCCGGCATCCTGTTCATGCACAACGAGGGCTACAGCACGATGTGCGGCCACGGCGTGATGGCCGTTGTCACGATCGCGATCGAGCGGCAGCTGCTGATGCCGCGCGATCCGGACGGCGCGATCCTGCTCGATTCACCGGCAGGCCTGATCCGGGCCCGCGCGCACCTCGTCGGCCGCGATCGCGGGCACGGCGGCAGCACGGCTCCCGACGCGGCCCCGATCCGCGTGGAGAAGGTCTCGTTCATCAACGTGCCGTCGTTCGTGCTGCAGGCCGGATTGCGCCTGAAGGCCGGAGGGCGGGATCTCGCCGTGGACGTCGCCTTCGGCGGCGCGTTCTACGCGCTCGTCGACAGCGAAGCCGCCGGCGTGCCGCTCGACAGGGCGCACGTGCAGGAGCTGCGGCGGCTGGGCATGGAGATCAAGCAGCAGGTGGAATCCCGCCAGAAGATCGTCCATCCGCAGGATCCCGGGCTGACGGGCATCTACGGCACGATCTTCACGGCACCGGCGCAATCGGAGGATGCCGACCTGCGTCAGGTGACGATCTTCGCCGACGCCGAAGTCGACCGATCGCCGTGCGGCACCTGCACGTCGGCCACCATGGCGGTGCTCGACGCGATGGGGCTGCTGTCGGAAGACCGGCCGTTCGTGCCCGAGAGCATCATCGGCACGCGGTTCGAAGGACGGGTCGCGGGGCGGACGACGGTTGGCGACTTTCCCGCGGTCGTTCCCGAGATTTCCGGATCGGCCTGGATCACCGGCGAGCACACCTTCCTCATCGACGAGGACGATCCGCTGAGCCACGGCTTTCGGATCTGAGCGGCGTAATCATTATTCAGTGGCGCCGGGGCCCCACCCCCGGCGCGAACTGACGCCGATGCCTCGCTCCGGATTTCCATGTCCGTCGCTCGGCATGGCCTCCGGCGAAGTCCACTGCCCGCGCTCGGCTGCTTCAGCCTCGCGCTACCATCCCATCGCTGCACCATCTTTCCTGGGGTCCGATCCGCCCATCAGCACGCCGGTCCGGGGATCGATGAGGATGCCCTGGAAGCCGCCGAATCCGCCGATGTTCTCGATGAGGCGGTAGCCCATCTCGCGCAGGCCGAAGCGGACCTCGGACGAGATGGCGGTCTCGAGCGCCACGCCGGCGTGCAGGTCGCGGATCCGCGCGGCTTCACCGGCCTCCTGCACGTTCATCCCGAAGTCGATCAGGTTGGCGAGCACCTGCACGTGTCCCTGCGGCTGCATGTCGCCGCCCATCACGCCGAACGACAGCCACGGTTTGCCGTCCTTCAGCACCATGGCGGGCACCAGCGTGTGGAACGGCCGCTTGTGCGGACCGATTTCGTCCGGATGACCCGGCGTCAGCGAGAACAGCGAGCCCCGGTTCTGCAGCACGATGCCGGTGTCGCCCGCGACGATGCCGGAGCCGAAGCTCTCGAACAGCGACTGGATGAGCGAGACGACGTGCCCGTCGCCATCGGCCACCGTCAGGTACACCGTGTCGCCGAGGTCGTGTCCCTCGATCGCCAGGTCGCCCGGCTCGTTGGACGCCTCCGACAGTGCGGCCGGCGTGTACGACGGACGGGCCCGGTGCAGGTCGATCTCCTTCCGCCGCATCGCGGCGTACCGCTTCGAGAGGAGCGTGTCGATGACCCGCTGCGGCACGGATCCCGGATCCGCGAGGTACGCGTCGCGGTCGGCGAAGGCGATCCGCTTCGCCTCGACGAGCAGGTGCAGGTAGGCTGCCGAGTTGTGGCCGAGCGCCTTCAGGTCGTAGCCCTCGAGGATGTTCAGCATCTCGAGTGCCGTGATTCCCTGCGTGTTCGGCGGCATCTCGTAGACCCGGTAGCCGCGATAGGTCGTGCTCAGCGGGTCCACCCAGTCGGCCTGCTGGTCGGCGAAGTCGCGTGCGTCGAGCAGGCCGCCGCGCCGCGTCAGGTCGGCGACGATCGCGTGCGCCAGCGCGCCGCGGTAGAAGGCGTCGGGGCCGTCGTGCGCGATCTGTTCGAGGCTGGCCGCGAGGCGGGGGTTCGCGAAGACCTCTCCGGGCCGCGGCGCATGACCCGCCGGCAGGAACGTCTTCGCCGCGTCCGGGTCGGCGGCGAGCAGCTGCTCGGCGTCCTGCCACTGGTGGCTGATGATCTCCGACACGGCGAAGCCGTGCCGCGCATAGTCGATCGCCGGCGCGAGCGCGCGCGAGAGCGGAATCGTGCCGTACTTCGCGAGCAGCTGCGACCAGCCCTCCACGACGCCAGGCACGCTGATCGACAGCACGCCGTGTTCGGGGATCCGGTCGAGGTGGTGCTCGCGGAAGTACGCCGGCGTGGCCGCGTACCCGGACCGGCCGCTCGAGTTCAATCCGTTCAGGGTGCCCGTGTTCTTCTTCACCTGGGGCGCTGCCCCAGACCCCGGCTCGGTCACTCGCGGGGGCCCCGACGCCCCGCTCCGTTCCCTCGCGGCCGCGCCGTGCGCGGCGTCCGGGCTGTACACGATCGCGAACAGGTCGCCGCCGATGCCGTTCATCGTCGGCTCGACGACGCTGAGGACTGCGGCGGCGGTGACGGCGGCGTCGATGGCGTTGCCCCCCTCCATCAGGACCTGGAGTCCCGCCGCCGAGGCCAGCGGCTGGCTGGTGGCGACGAGCCCGCGCCGGGCCATCACGACCGAACGGGTCGACCGGGGATTCGGGGCCGGGCGATCGCCGGGTTGCTGCGAGCCGATGGACAAAGGACCTCCTTCAGCCGGGGTTCGGAGCCGCTGTGCGAGCGGCCGATCCGGCGCTGTCAGGAATCGTCGTGCACGGTCGGACGGCCGATGTGCGCATGCTGACCGGAACCGGACACCGCGCGACACCCGGTCACGTCGACGGTTTGCACAAGCGGAAGAGCGCCGAGATTCTAGCAGAACGCCATGACACCCGTGCATGACCGATCGAGGTGCGCAGGACGGTTAACGGCCCGCACGGCGGGCCCGCGAACGGAACGGAGCGAGCCGCTCCACGCGAGCGAGTGAAGTGAGCCGGGGTCTGGGGCAGAGCCCCAGCTAAACTTTCGATGCGCGGCCGCCGTCTAACCGGAAAGAGAAAGGCAGGTGGGACGATGTACGACCTGAGCTTTTCCGCCACGGCGGACTGGGTTGTCGCCGCTTTGCTCGTCGTCGCGATGACGGTCGCCGCGTTCGCGTAGGAACGCGCTTCGTACACGATCGCGGAGGCAGCGGGCCGGCTACCTGCCTGACGGGGCGATGCCGTCGGCGGACGCCACGTACGTCTTCCGCGCCCGTACCCGCATGCCGGGCCGGGTGACGCGGACGGTCAGCTTGTGAATCTTGCCGTCGAGGTTCGTCGGCGAGAAGCCGAGGACGTACTGGCTGTGCAGCTCCTGGGCGACCCGGGTGAAGGTGGACGCGAGATCGCTCGTCTTCCTCAACTCGAAGTAGCCGCCGCCCGTTTCCTCCGCGAGCTTCGCCAGATGGCGATCCGGACGGGTGCGGACCTGCCGCACCCCGTCGAAGGTACTCACTCTCCAGTCCGATCGCGTAAATCATCACCTCTTCCGAACGGGCGCGGTCGAGCACCGTGCCGAAGCCGGTATGGCTCGCGGTGTCGTCACCGTCGGTGAAGACGAGGATGACGCGCCGGCCCTTCACGGTCTCGAGCTGATCGAGGCCGGCGGCGATGGCGTCGTAGAGGCGTGTCGGATTGCCGTAGTCGAGATCGCGCAGGTACGCGATGAGGTCGTCGCGATCGGACGTGAACGGGCCGCTGAGCTGAATCTTGTCGTTGAAGGCCCCGACCATCCCCTTGTCGGCCGGCAGCAGACGGATCAGGAACTGTTCGGCGGCGGCGCGCAGCAGATCGAGGTTGTCGGTCATGCTGGCACTGGTGTCGAGCAGGACCGCGACGGTGATCGGTTCCACTTCGTTCTTGAAGACCGTCAGTGGCTGGGGGCGGTCGTTGTCGAGCACCTCGAAGTCGTCCTTCGTGAGGTTCGGCACGAGGCGGTTGTCCCGGTCGGTGACGGTGGCGTACAGCGCCACGACCTGGGTGCCCGTGCGGAACAGTGGTGCCTGGGGTGCCTGGGGTGCCTGGGACGACGTCGCCGGCGGGGCGGGCGGTGGCTGGGCCGCGGCTCCGGTGGCGAGGAACAGGGCCGCCAGCAGCGTACCGGCGTTTCGGGCGAGTGGCATATTTCGAGCTTAGCAACCCCCTTGCGGGGGCGCAACGGGATTGGTGCATACCGTCCAGCTGCCGGGGAGTGGCCGGTTTTCCGCTGGGTGGCGGGCCGTTGCGGGGCGGCATTTTGCCGCTTGATCCGGCCGGGCGGCTCGCGTACACTTTGGACGATATTGAGACTAAGTCTCAGTTATTGCTGCGCACGGTCCCCCCGGCGGGCGCTTCCCCCGGCGTCGCAGAAAGCATCCATGGCCGAGTCACAGAGCTGAGGCACGTCATGCTGGACGCGTTCGTCATCACGCTGCGGGAAGGGCTCGAAGCATTTCTGATCGTGGCCATCAGTATCGCCTATCTGCGGAAGAGCGGGCGGCAGGAGCTCGTGCGCGCGGTGAACTGGGGCATCGCCGTCGCCGTCGCCGCCAGCCTCGCCGGCGGCATCGTGCTGTACCGCGCCGCCAACCAGGAGCTGCTCGACGGGCCGCTGGCGATCGTGGCGGCGATTTCCGTGGCCTGGCTCGTCGTGCACATGTGGCGCGCCGGCCGGCAGATGAAGGGCGACATCGAGGTGCGGCTGAACGCCAGCCTGCAGCCCGGGGCGAAGGCGTTCATCGGGGTCTTCCTCTTCACGCTGCTGATGATCAGCCGGGAAGGGATGGAGACGGCGCTGCTGCTGCTCCAGTTGAAGCAGTCGATCTACTGGCTGACGGGCGCGGCGCTCGGCGTGCTCGGGGCCGCCGGCCTCGCGTGGCTCTGGTCGAAGTACGGCCATCGGATCAATCTGGGGCTGTTCTTCCAGGTGACCGCCATCTTCCTGTTCGTGTTCGTCATTCAGGTCTTCATCCAGGGCTTCCACGAGCTGACCGAGCAGGGGCTGCTCCCCTACAGCGAAGTGCTGCACAACGCCACCGAGGTGTGGAGCTCCGACGGCAAGTACGGACACTACTTCTCGTGGCTGCTGCTGCTGGCGCCCGCCACCTGGCTGGCGATCTGCTGGCTGCGGCATCCACGGCGCAGCCTGCGCGATCTGAAGGAGATGCCGGGCGTCGAGCCTGCGCCGTCGCAGCAGACGGCCGGCGCCCGGCCATAGGTCGTTCCCGGCGACGGTCGCGACCGAGACGCCCGCGTTGCGAGTCCGCAACGCGGGCGTTCTGCTGTCCGGCGGACCTCGGCCGTTCCCAGGCGCCCGCACCTGCCGGTTGATCGGACACTGGACGCAGGAACGTCGACGCGGACGTGGGACGTGAGACGTCCCACGATTTCTATCTCATCCATGGGATGGCCTCGTCACGTTTACAATGGACCGACGCCGGCGTCCGGCCGGCGTTCACTCGACGGGAGCCCGATCAGTCATGGCCGACACGAAGCCTCCGATCGTCCTCGATCTCTCCTGGCAGCAGAACCTCCGGTTCACCGCCGAAGCCGGTGACGTGCAGTTCACGATCGATGGTGATCACATCGCGGGGCCGTCGCCGATGCAGGCGCTGGCCGCGGCCCTGGCCGGTTGCATGGCGATCGATCTCGTGCACATCCTCACCAAGGGCCGGCAGCCGCCGACCGCGCTGCGCGCGCACCTCAGCGGCGAGCGCGCCGACGCCGAGCCGCGCCGGTACGTCCGCATCCGGCTGCACTTCACGATTCAGGGAGACGTGCCCGCTGGCGCCGTCGAACGGAGCATCGCGCTGTCGCGCGACAAGTACTGCTCGGTCTGGCATTCCCTCCGGCAGGACACCGACCTGCAGATCACCTGGGAAATCGTGGGCGGGACGGACGCCGCGGGTTCGCACTGACGATGGGCGCATCGGGCCGTCCGCGCCGCGGGTATCTCGACTGGCTCCGGGGCCTCGCGGTCCTCGTGATGATCGAGGCGCACACGGTCGACGCCTGGACGCGGGGCGCGGCCCACGGCACGCGGGCGTACGCCTTGGCGCTCATCGTCGGCGGATTCGGTGCGCCGCTCTTCCTGTTCCTCGCCGGCGTCGCCGTGCCGTTGTCGGCCGGATCGAAGGCGCGCCGCTTCGGCGATGCGCGGACCGCGGTGTCGGCCGTCTGCGCCCGCGGCCTGGAAATCTTCGTCCTCGCCTTCCTGTTCCGCCTGCAGTCGTTTCTGGCGAGCCCCGGCTCGACGGTGCTGGGGCTCTTCAAGGTCGACATCCTGAACATCATGGGGCCGGCGATCGTCGCGGCCGCCCTGCTCTGGTGGGCGGGCCGTACGGTCCGCGGCCGGCTCGCGGCCTTCACGGCCGTCACCGTCGGCATCGCCCTGGTGACGCCGCTCGTGCGCGAGAGCCGGCTGGTGGACGTGCTGCCGGTCTTCGTCCAGTGGTACGTGCGACCCGTGCCGGGGCACACGACCTTCACGATATTCCCGTGGGCCGGCTTCGTGTTCGCCGGCGGCGTGCTCGGCGTGCTGCTCGATCGGGCCCGCGAACCGGGACGCGAACGGCTCGTCAATCTCGGCACGCTCGCGGCCGGGGCGGGGCTCACGGCCTTCGGCCTCTGGGCCGGGTACCGGCCGGCGCTCACCGCCGGTTCGGACTACTGGACCACGTCACCCGCGTTCTTCGACGTGCGGGTCGGCATCATGTGTGTCGGGCTGGCGGCGGTCTACCTCTGGGATCAGCGGCCGGCGGGGCGGGGGCGGTTCGACGCCGTGATGGAGCTGATGGGACGGGAGTCGCTCTTCGTCTACTGGATTCACGTCGAGATGGTCTACGGCCTGCTCACCTCGCCGATCCACCGGGCGCTGCCGCTGGCCGGCACCGCGGTGGCCTACCTGGTCTTCGCCGTGCTGATGTACGGAGCGGTGCGGCTGAAGGGGCGCGTCAGGACCGTCTGGAGCCAGCGCCGGCAGTGGCTGGGTGGCCAGCCGTCGTTGTCGGCATGATTCAGACGGGGCTCCGCCCCGAACCCCGGCTCCCTTCACTCGCTCGCCTGGCGCGGCTCGCTCCGTTCCGGTCGCGGGCGCGCTGTGCGCGCCGTTACGCCGCGGGCTCCGCCCCGAACCCCGGCTCACGGCACTCACTTGTTTTCGAGGGGCACGTGACGCGGTGGACCGGACGCCTGTGGGGCGTCCGGTCCGCGCGCGGATCAGCGCCCGGCGCTCGGCGGCGCCGCGGCCTTCGACGGCACCTTGAGGTCGTCGAAGTTCATCAGCGCGTTGAACACCATGTTGTACTCGCCGAAGTTCTGCCACCGGTAGATCGGGTTGGTCACGTAGAGCAGCACCTGCCCCTTGCCGACCGGCGTCTCGACGATGGCCGGGTTGTCGTGGAGTTCGCCGGCGCCGCGCATCAGTCCGCTCAGCACCGACTTCTCGCCGCCGGGGAACCGCATGAGCACCTGCGAGTCCACGTCGGTCTGGGGCACGCGGAGCAGCGGACCGTCCGCCCATCGCACCGGCAGGACCTTCTGGTCGTATCCGTAGAAGATCGGACTCTCGGGGTGCAGGATCTCCGCGTCGACGCTCGGGCCCGGCGCGTAGAACCGGGGCGACGTGTGGCCGGCGTTGATCTCCCGCGTGATGCCGAAGTCGGGCGGAAAGCTGCTCGCCACGCCCATCGTGATGAGCAGACCGCCCTCGTCGACGAACTTGTGGATCTCGTCGGCGCCGGCCAGTCCCATGCCGCCGGTGATGTCCTTCGACGACCCGTACATCCCGAGGCTCTTGAACCGCGCCGTCTGCTCGTAGTCGATCGGCTTGCCGACCGGCGCGATGCCGAACACCAGCCCCTTGGCGGTCCGCCCCTGGTCGGGCACGACGATGACGTCGTACTTCTCCCGGAGATGTCCGGCCCGCACCTGCTCCTTGTAGATGAGGTCGTAGGGGACCTTGAACTGGTCGAAGGCGTAGCGCACCCAGCCGACGTTCTGCGTGCTGTTCCAGGTGCTGAAGACCGCCAGGCGCGGCAGGTTCAGCTCGTGCGTCGGCACCGTGGGCGCGGCCGCGAGTGTGGCACCCGTGAGACCGAGCTGCTCGACGGCCTCCCGCACGCGTGCGGCGACGTTGCCGCCGCCCTGGCTCGTCGCGATGACGAACGAACCGGCCGGGAAGTCCACGCCTTCCGCCTTGAAGTCCTTGTCGGCCGCCTCGACCTTCAGGTCCTTCAGCTCGTAGCGGAGCGTGATCATGTTGTTCGAGCCGTCGTGTGCCACGGCGATGGCTGCGGCCCCGGCCTCGGTGCCGGCGACCGAGCCCGGAATCCGCGCGTCGGTGACCGGCGTCACGGCGGCGTCGAGCACGGCCTTGTCGTCGACTTCCTTCACCTCGGTGTGGCTCTCGAGCCCCATCGTCCAGGCCGAGTCGTCGTACGTGGTCAGGCTCTGATCCGGGTAGTTCTGCGTCTCGAGCAGCGTCTTCGCGAGCCGGCCGTACGGCTGATTCAGTTTCACGACGAACGAGCCGGCCGGGTAGGTGGCGTCCTTCACCTTGACCGGCGCCGTGGCGCGGCCGATCTCGATCCCCTGGAGCAGCAGGAGCCCGACGACGCGCGAGACGCGCGTGGTGTCGCGCTGGCCGGCCGGAATGACGTAGGCGTACGGGGCCTTGGTCATGCCATCCTCGATCGAGTCCATCGTCTTCTTGTAGAAGTTCTCGAGGATGATCTGCGGGAACGTCGACGTGAGCTGGAGCGCCGTGAGGACGCCCGTCTCCATGTAGTTCGTGTTGTCGCGCATCGACCAGACGACTTCCTTGTACGGCGGCCACGGCCGGTACCACTCACGCTTCGTCGCGCCCTCGCCGAAGCCGGGGCGGGCGACGTGCCGCAGCATCGTGTTCGCCCCGCCGTTGCCGAACGTCTCGTACATCCGGATCATGCCGTTGTGGTTCGAGGACATGAACGCGAGATACCCCGGCGACCACATGTCGACGAAGTTGTGGTCCCAGACCCCCGGCATGCCGAACTTGGCCATCTGGGACATCTCGAAGTTCGAGAACCAGGGCAGCTCGCCGTACAGGATCGGGTCGAGCGACGGATTCTGCGGGGCCTGGCCGCTGAAGGTGTACATGAACGGCTCCGACTCGTGCAGGTCGTGCATGATCGGCGGGTGCCACTGCAGGTACCACTTCAGCAGGTTGCGCATCGTCACCTGCGAGTAGTTGATGTCGCGGTTGTTGTCGTGCAGGATGTACTTGCCCCAGTACGGCGGGCCGGGCAGACGATCCTCTTCGTTCTTCTGGTCGATCAGGTGCCGGTAGTACCAGTCGACGTAGCGGTCGCGCCCGTCGGGCTCGGCCACCGGCGTGATCGAGACGATGATGTTGTCGCGGACCTGACGGATGAGCGGCGAGTCCTCGGTGGCCAGCCGGTAGGCCAGCTCCATCAGCATCTCCGGCGGCCCGGTCTCCGCGCTGTGCAGGCCGCCCATCAGGTGATAGAGCGGCTTCGCCTTCAGGATGATCTCGTGCGCCCGCGCCGCCGTCATGTGCCGCGGGTCGGCCAGCTCGGCGAGGTACTCCCGGTACTGATCCAGGTTGCGGATCGTCTCGGCGTTGGCGACGAACACGACGACCTGCTCGCGGCCCTCGTCCGTCTTGCCGATATCGATGACCTTCACACGCGGGGACTTGGCGGCCAGCGCCCGGTAGTAGCCGACGGCGTCCTCGTACGAGGTCAGCTTCTTCGGCGCGCCGATGTAGTAGCCGAGCACGTCCTTCGGTGACGGCACGCCCGCCACTTCGGGCAGATGGTCGACCAGCGGGCTGATGAACTCGGGACGGGTGGTCCATTCGTGGACCAGCCTGGCGAATTCCGGGTCCTGCTGCTGGGCCGGCTGGTGCTCCTGGGCGACGATGCCGGTGCCGAGGCAGAGGGCGGCGGTCGCCACAACGGCAAGACGCCGGAAGGTGGGTCGGAAGCCGTGCATGGCCACAACTCCTTATTGGACAGCGAGATTCGAAGAATTCAGCAACGCCGGAGGGCTGGGGAGGGCCCGGCAAGCGGCCGAAAAGACCTTGAGATGGTCGTTGTGCGACCGGTAAAATTCGCCTCTTTGGGCCTCAATTCAGGGGATTCGCCCGGATCGTCGGTTGCCGCCTATGATCAATGTTGCCGCCATCCGCATGCAGCAATTCGGGGTGCAATTCTATCAGGCTTCCCTGACTGCCAGTGACATCGACAAGCTTGTACGTTTCGAGGTGCTCAGCTACGGCGAGAGCCCGCAGGGGCCGGTCCGGGGCGGCCGACGGCGGGCGCGGCGTCGAAGGTGAACTGGGACCTGCTCGAGCGGCGGATTGCCTCGAGCGAGAAAGCGTACCAGCGGCACATCATCCGGCGCAAGATTGAAGAGCTGGTGCAGTACTACGAGCAGTGCCGGCAGGCGCGGGATCTGCCGTCGATTCCCGGTGCGGTGATCATCTCCTGCGACGAGAAGCTGTCGTTCCAGGCGCTGGACGGCGACGGGCGGCTCGGCGTGCTGAAGGTGCCCGAGCGCGAGGGGATCCTGCGGGCGATCGACGGTCAGCACCGGCTGCTGGCGCTCCACGCCGACATCGAGCGGCTGGGCGGCGAGGACTTCAGCGTGCCGGCGATCATCTTCGACCGGCTGCCCGACGACCACATCGTGCAGATGTTCGTCACGATCAACGCGAAGCACACGCGGTTGAACGCGTCGCACCTGGTGAGCCTCTCGGGCCGCCAGCTGTACCGCGACGAGCAGCTCGCCCTGGCGCACGACGTCGTGCGGTCGCTGAACGATCGGGAGGATTCGCCGCTGCATGGCGAGATCAAGCTGCTGGGCGTGGGGCACGGCCGGGTGCCGCAGGCGCCGCTCGCCCAGGAGCTGAAGCGGCTGTTCGCCGAGGGGCCGTTCGGCGCCGGCCACGAGGCGGCCGCCCTGCGCGAGGACGCCCGGAAGTTCTTCGTCAACTACTTCAAGCAGATCGCGCTCGTGTTCGGCGCCGCCTGGAACGGCCGCAAGTACAGCGTGAAGAGCTCGACGGCGCTGCGCGCGTTCATTCGCGTCGCGCCCGACGTCATCAAGCGGCTCGATCAGGAGCACGCCGACCGGGCCGACTTCCGGGCGATCGGCCGCGTGATCGCGCCCTGGGGCCGGCGGATTGGCGACCTGCGGTTCGAGACCGACGGCGCCTGGAAGCACGGCGGCACGACGGTGGAGTCGCTGGCGCGCGAACTGCGGCTCGCGCTGCAGTATCCTGAAGGGGCGGCGGTCTGATCCGTCGCCCCGTCGACGCCATGCTGCGATTCAGCCTGCCGTAACCCCGGGTTCCCCCCTGCGTTCCGGACGAGACGATTACCGATGAAGGGCATCATTCTGGCGGGCGGCACCGGGTCGCGCCTGCATCCGCTGACCCTCGCCGTCAGCAAGCAGCTCGTCCCGGTCTACAGCAAGCCGATGATCTACTACCCGCTGTCGACCCTCATGCTGGCCGGCATCCGGGACATCCTCATCATCACGACGCCGCACGAGCAGGACGCCTTCCGCCGGCTGCTCGGGGACGGCGGCGCGCTCGGCCTCTCGATTCAGTACGCCGCCCAGCCCAGGCCCGAGGGGATCGCGCAGGCGTTCGTCATCGGCCGGACGTTCATCGGCGCGGATCGGGTGGCCCTGGCCCTCGGCGACAACATCTTCTACGGCGCGGGACTGCAGGACTACCTGCGCCGGGCGGCCGAGCGCGAGCAGGGGGCCACGGTCTTCGGCTACCAGGTGCGCGATCCCCAGCGCTACGGCGTCGTCGAGTTCGACGAGGCAGGGCGCGCGCTGGGCCTCGAAGAGAAGCCCGCCCATCCCCGCTCGTCGTACGCCGTGACCGGTCTCTACTTCTACGACCGCGACATCGTCGACATCGCGGCCGGCCTCCAGCCGTCGGCGCGGGGCGAGCTGGAGATCACCGACGCGAACCTCGCGTACCTGCGGCGCGGCGCGCTGCACGTCGAGCGGCTCGGCCGGGGCATCGCCTGGCTGGATACCGGCACGCACGAATCGCTGCTGCAGGCCGCCAACTACATCCAGGCGATCGAGGAGCGGCAGGGCCTGATGGTCGCCTGCCTCGAGGAGATTGCCTACCGGATGGGGTATATCGACGCTGCCCAGCTCCAGCAGCTGGGCGAGAGCATGGCCTCGAGCCTCTACGGGCAGTACCTGCTGCACCTGCTCGCGCACGAGGGCTGAGGATGCAGGTCGACGCCGACCGACCTGCCCGGGGTGCTGCTCGTCGAGCCCGACGTGCACCGTGACGGCCGCGGACACTTCGTCGAGACCTTCCACGCCGAGCGGTACGCGGCGCACGGCATGGCCCGCCCCTTCGTGCAGGACAATCAGTCGCAGTCGGTGCGCGGCACGCTGCGCGGCCTGCACCTGCAGATCCGCCATCCGCAGGACAAGCTCGTGCGCGCGGTCGCGGGCGAGATCTTCGACGTGGCCGTCGACGTCCGCCGCGGATCCCCGACCTTCGGCCGGTGGACGGGCGTGCACCTGTCGGGCGACAATTTCCGCCAGCTCTACGTGCCGGTCGGCTTCGCCCACGGCTTCTGCGTGTTGAGCGAGACGGCGATCGTCGAGTACAAGTGCACCGACATCTACGACCGGCCCGCGGAGATCGGCCTTCGCTGGGACGAGCCGGCCTTCGGCATTGCCTGGCCGGTGAGCGCGCCGCTGCTGTCGGACCGGGACCGCAGCCACCCGCCGCTGGACGAGATGCTGGCGCAGCTGCCGGTCTGGGAACCGTAGCCCGTAGCCGCGTAGCCCGTAGCCCGAAGACTACAGACCTGCCATGACTCGTATCGACATCAATTCCGACATGGGCGAGGCGTTCGGCGTGTACACGCTGGGGCACGACGCCGATCTGATGAAGAGCATCACTTCGGCGAACGTCGCCTGCGGCTTTCACGCGGGCGACCCGTCGGTGATGCGCCGGACGGTGCGGCTGGCGCGCGAGGCGGGCGTCGCCGTCGGCGCCCATCCCGGCTTCCCCGATCTGGTCGGCTTCGGCCGGCGCGATCTGCACGTGACGCCGGCCGAGGCGGAGGACTTCGTCCTGTACCAGATCGGCGCGCTGTCGGCAGCCTGCGCCGCCGAGGGCCTGCCGCTGCAGCACGTGAAGCCGCACGGGGCGCTGTTCAACATGGCCGTGCGCGACGCCGCGCTCGCCGGTGCCATTGCCCGGGCCGTCGCCGCGTTCGACCGGTCGCTGATCCTCTTCGGGCTGCCGGGCTCGGAGATCCTGGCGGCCGGCCGCCGCGAGGGGCTGCGGGTGGCGGCCGAGGTATTCGCCGACCGGGCCTACGAGCCGGACGGATCGCTGGCGTCGCGGCGGAAGCCGAACGCCGTGATCCACGATCCCGAGGCCGTCGTCGCGCGCGCCGTGCGGATGGTGACCGAACGGACGGTCATCGCCACCGACGGATCGGTGGTGTCCCTGGACGCCGACACGATCTGCGTGCACGGCGACACGCCGGGCTCGGACGTGCTGGCGGCCCGGCTGCGCGCGGGACTGCAGGCGGCCGGCGTGCAGGTGTCGGCGATCGGCGCGGCCTGAGCGGTCGGGACCCGGCACGGTGCCACGAAGGCACGAAGGCACGAAGAGCAATGAGCAATGAGCAATGGGTATTGCTCGCGGCTCGGCGCTCGGGATTCGGCGCTCGAGAGAAGACTTCGCCGAAGTTCATGCCGAGCGGCGGACATGGAGATCCGAGGCGAGGCATCGGCGTGAGTGCCGCGCGGGGGGAGGCTCCGCTCTCGGCTTGGCGCTGGGCGATGGCGCGCCAAGTCGAATGGAAACGCGCCAGCGGCGCGGTTCCCGCGGAGGGCCCCGCGCGCACTGAAGAATGCAGATACTGACTCTGCCATCACGAGCGAGGACATCATGACGAGGTGGGGACTGGGGCTGGGCGCGGCGGCGCTGCCGCTGATGCTGCTGGCGGGGGGGGCGCGACCGGCGGCGCAGGCCGGCACGGTGCATCAGCTGCTGCCGACGCCGGAGACGGTGGCCTACGGCTATTACGATGCCGCGGCCAGGCCGGTGCTGCGCATCAAGTCGGGCGACACGGTGGAGGTCGGCACGCTCATCACCTCGACGCCGAAGCGGCTCGAGGGCGCCGGCGTGCCGGCCGACCAGGTGCAGCCCGCGCTCAAGGCGATCGTCGACCAGGTGACCGACAAGGGACCGGGCGGCCACATTCTGACGGGCCCGATCTACGTCGAGGGTGCGCAGCCCGGTGACGTCCTCGAGGTGCGGATTCAGAAGATCCGGCTCGATCTTCCGTACGCCTACAATGCCTTTGGCCCGCGGAGCGGCTTCCTCCCCGAGGACTTCCAGGAATCGCGGATGAAGATCATTCCGCTCGACCGCGAGAAGATGGTGGCGCACTTCGCCCCGGGTGTCGTCATTCCGCTGCATCCGTTCTTCGGCAGCATGGGCGACGCCCCGCCGCCGGCGGCCGGACGCATCAGCAGCGCGCCGCCGTGGATCCACGCCGGCAATCTGGACAACAAGGATCTCGTGGCCGGCACGACGCTCTACATCCCCGTGCACGCGCCGGGGGCGCTGTTCGAGGTCGGGGACGGGCATGCGGGGCAGGGCGACGGCGAAGTGGACATCACGGCGATGGAGACGTCGCTGACCGGCACCTTTCAGCTCATCGTCCGCAAGGACATGCACCTGCAGTGGCCGCGCGCCGAGACGCCGACGCGGATCATCACGATGGGGATGGACAAGGATCTGACCGTGGCGACGAAGATCGCCGTCCGCGAGATGATCAAGTACCTGATGGACGTGCGGCACCTCTCGCACGAGGACGCCTACATGCTGTCGAGCGTCGCCGCCGACCTCTCGATCACGCAGCTCGTCGACGGCAACGTCGGCGTTCACATGTCGATCCCGAAGGCGATCTTCACGAAGTAAGGGCTATACGGCGGGCTGCGGGCTGCGGGCTACGGGCTACGGGCGGGCGGGGCCAGAAATTCCCGGCCTCGTGATCCAGCAGCCAGCGCTTCCGCTGCAGACCGCCGCCATAGTTCACCAGTGATCCGTTCGCGCCGACAGCCCGGTGGCAGGGGACAATGATGCTCACCGCGTTCTGGCCGTTGGCCGCGCCGACGGCGCGGGCCGCGCGCGGGGCGCCGAGCTGCCTCGCGAGACTCCCATAGGTGCGCGTTTCCCCGGGCGGGATTTCCAGGAGCGCCTGCCAGACGCGCTGCTCGAACGGCGTGCCGCGCAGGTCCAGCTTCAGCGATTCCGGCTTCGCCATCCGGCCATCGAAGTACGCGGCGAGCCAGCGGTCGGCCGCCTTCAACCATCGCGACTCCCCGTCGACGATCTCGTGCGGCAGGAACCAGCGTGCCAGCCGCGCCTCCAGCCGTTCCATCCGCCTCGGTCTCAGGAATTCGAGCGCACACAGCCCCCGCGGCGACGCCAGCAGGAGGACGTCGCCCAGCGGGGTTGGCCGGATCCGGCGGTACAGCCGCTCGGGGGCGGCGGCGTCCGCGGCCGCCCGGGTTGACGCGCTACGTCTCCGGGGAGTAACCATGAGCTGAGGGAGGCGGCATGTCCGCCGGTCCTGCATGGTATCAGCGGGTCCGCCCGTCCGGAAGCCGGCCCGCTTTCATCGCCCACGTCCGCACGCCGGGGATCGGTCTTTCGTATGGTCGCTGAGCCGCTGTCATCTCCGGATTCCGAACGGGCCCCCCCCTCAGGGGCGGCCGCGGAGACCGATCCCGGGCCCGTGGCCTGGCACCTGCTCGACGCGCGCGACGTCTGCCAGCGGCTCGACACCGATCCCGATCGGGGCCTGAGCCCCGACGAGGTGCGGGCGCGGCTCGCCCGCCACGGGTCGAACGCGCTCGTCGAGCGCGAGCAGCGCCGGCTGCTCTCGCTGCTGTGGGACCAGGTCGGCAGCGCGCTCATCCTCCTGCTGGTCGTGGCGGCCGGCGTCTCGGCGGCCCTCGGCGACGTCGAGGACGCCATCGCGATTGCCGCCATCCTCGTGCTCAACGCCGCCCTCGGCTTCTTCCAGGAATACCGCGCGGAGCAGGCGCTCACGCTGCTGAAGCGGCTCGCCGTGCCGCACGTCGTCGTCCGCCGGGGGCACCGGGTCGTCGAGGCCTCGGCCCGCGACCTCGTGCCCGGAGACCTCGTGCTGCTGGAAGCGGGCGATCGCGTACCGGCCGACGGGCGCATCCTGTCGTCGGCCAACCTGCGGATCGAGGAATCGGCGCTCACCGGCGAGTCGCAGCCCGTCGACAAGAATCCGGCGCGCATGACGGACGTCGGGGCGACGATCGCGGATCGCCGCAACATGGCGTACATGGGGACGACGGTCGTCTACGGCCGCGGCGAGATCGTCGTCACCGAGCACGGGGATGGGCACCGAGCTGGGGCGGGTCGCGACCCTCATCCGCGTGGTCGAGCGGCAGGCGACGCCGCTGCAGCGACGGCTCGACACGCTCGGCTGGCGGCTGGCGATGCTGGCGCTCGTGCTGGTCGCCGCGCTGTCCGTCCTCGGTATCGCCCGCGGCGAGCAGCCTCACGCTCGTCTTCGTGACGGCGGTCAGCCTCGCGGTGGCCGCCGTGCCCGAAGGGCTGCCGGCGGTCGTCACCATCGCGCTGGCGCTCGGCGCCCGCCGCATGCTGCGGCGCAGCGCGCTCATCCGCAAGCTGACGGCGGTGGAGACGCTCGGCGCGGTCACCGTCATCTGCAGCGACAAGACCGGCACGCTCACCGAGAACCGGATGACGGCCGTCGTGGCCGAGCCGCCTGGAAGGCCGGCGCGATCTGCGTCCGGGGCGCCGGGCCGGCCATCGACGGCGCGCTGGCGCTGCTGTTGGTCGGGGGCGCCCTGTGCAACGACGCGCACCTGGCGCGCGGACGGCGACGGCCCGGCGATCGGCGACCCGACGGAGACGGCACTGGTGGAAGCGGCGTCGCGGTTCGGATTCGACAAGCCGGCGCTCACGCGCGCGCTGCCGCGCGCCGACGAGGTGCCGTTCGATTCCGATCCGCAAGCGGATGACGACGCTGCACCGGGTGGAAGCGGAGGCGTCGGCGGTGACCGGGCCGGCGGCGCGGCGTCCTCGAGGGCGCCCGCTGGGTCTCGTTCACCAAGGGCGCCGTCGAGGCGCTGCTCGCGCGGTGCGTGTCCGATCCGGGTCGACGGCCGGACGGAACCGATGACCGAGGCCTGGCGCCGACCGGATTCGGGACCGCGCACGACGGGCTGGCCGGCCGACGGCGTGCGGGTGCTCGGCTGTCGGCTACCGGACGTTCGTCGATCGAACCGCCGACGCAGACGCTCGAGCAGGATCTGACGTTCGCCGGGATGATCGGCCTGATGGATCCCCCGCGTCCGGCGGTGCGGGACGCCGATCGGCACGTGCCGGCGCGCCGGCATCCGGACGGTGATGATCACCGGCGACCATCCGCTGACGGCGGCGGCCGTCGCGCGCGCGATCGGCCTGCCGGCGGACGGCGGCGTCGTGACCGGATCCGAGCTGGCGGCGGTGTCCGAGAGCCGAGCTGGCCGCGCTGGTCGAGCGGGTCGGCATCTACGCGCGGGTGCAGCCCGAGCAGAAGCTGAACATCGTGCAGGCCCTGCAGGCGCGCGGGCACGTCGTGGCGATGACCGGCGACGGCGTCAACGACGCGCCGGCGCTGAAGCAGGCGGACATCGGCGTCGCCATGGGCATCACCGGCACCGACGTGGCGAAGGACGCGGCGGACATGGTGCTGCAGGACGACGACTTCTCGAGCATCGTCGCGGCGGTCGAAGAGGGACGCGTCATCTTCGACAACATCCGGAAGTTCGTCCGGTTCATCCTGGCGAGCAATTTCGGCGAGATCCTCGTCATGATCGCCGGGCCGCTGGCCGGCATGCCGCTGCCGCTGCTGCCGATCCAGATCCTGTGGATCAACCTGCTGACCGACGGACTGCCGGCGCTCGCGCTGAGCGTGGAGCCGGCCGAGCCCGACACGATGCGCCGGCCGCCGTATCCGCCCGGCAGCCGGGATCTTCGACCGGACCACGTGGGTGCACATCGTGTTCATCGGCCTGCTGCTCGGCGCGCTCAGCATCGTGCCCGGCTACTGGCGGTGGGCCGGCGGCGATCGCACGTGGCAGACGATCGATCTTCACGACGCTCACCTTCGGTCAGCTCGCACAGGCGCTCGCGGTCCGATCGACGCGGCAGTCGCTGCTGTCGGCCGGGCTCTGGTCGAACCCGTTGCTCGCTGGCGTCGGTGGCCGGCATGGCGGCGCTGCAACTGCTGGTGATCTACGTGCCGGCGTTCCAGCGGTTCCTCGGAACCGTGCCGCTGCGGCCGAGCGGCCTCGGGCTGTGTGTGGGGCTGAGCCTCGTCGTGCTGCTGGCGGTGGAAGCGGAGAAGGCGCTGGCGCGGAGGCGCACTGGTCCGATGATCACCTGGCTGGCGTTCATCGCCTGCACGGCGACCATCCTCTTCACCGGCACGCAGCTGTCGGTGCACGGAGACGTGCTGGCCGAGAAGACGGGGCTCGGCGGCACCTGGGTCGGCGTCATCCTGATGGCGTCGGTCACGTCGCTGCCCGAGCTGCTGACCGGGCGTCAGCTCGGTCGTGCTGTTCGACCTGCCGAACATCGCCGTGGGCGACGTCCTCGGCAGCTGCATGTTCAACCTGCTGATCCTGTCGATGCTCGACATCCGGAACCAGGAGCCGCTGTCGACGCGCATCCATCAGGGGCACGTCATTTCGGCCGGATTCGGGATCGTGCTGCTGGGACTGGTGCTGTTCGGCATGGAGGCCGGCGGCCGCCTGCCAGCACTCGGCTGGATCGGCATCGGCAGCCTGCTGGCCCTGGCCGTGTACGCGCTCGCGATGAAGGTGATCTTCGTCGCCGAGCAGACGCGGATCGCGAAGCTGTCGCGCGAGATCGCCGAGGAGCTGCGTTACCGGGACGTGTCGACCCGGCGGTCCGTGCTGCTGTACGCGCTGAACGCGAGCGTCCTCGTCGCCGCGGCACTCGCGCTGCCCGAGCTCGCGGCGGAGATCGCCACCATGACCGGGCTCGGCCAGAGCTTCGTCGGCACGTTCTTCGTGGCCATCGCCACGTCGCTGCCCGAGGTCGCGGTCTCGGCCGCGGCCCTGCGGATTGGCGCCCTCGACATGGCGGCCTCCAACCTGTTCGGCAGCAACCTGTTCAACATCGCGATCCTCGGGATCGACGACGTGCTGTACACGAAGGGACGCCTGCTGGCGGCCGTCACGCCGCAGCACCTGGTGACCGCCACGGCCGCCATGATCATGAGTGCCGTGGCGATGATCGGACTGACGTTCCGCGCCAGCCGGAAGCCGTTCCGCGTGTCGTGGGACTCGATGGGGATGATGGCGGTGTACGCCCTCGCGGTCCTCGTGCTGCTGCGGTTGCGCTGACCGGCGACTTCACAGGAGGTCAGGAGGGACGGAAATTCCACAGGAGGGACAGAAGATCAGGAGGCGTTCATTGGTATTCCGCCTGATCTCCTGATCGCCTGTTCAGTTGTCGGAAGGTGTCTCTCCGGACTCGTCGAGCGTGATCGGGCAGATGAAGCCGGCCGGCTTGATCGCCAGCACGGAGCAGCGGAGGCCGGCGAGCGCGCGCTCGGCGGTGTTGCCGATGACGAAGCCGCTGACCCGCGTGCGCGCGACGGTCCCCATCACGACGAGATCGGCCCGCTTCGCCCGCGCGAAGCGGGGGATGAGCCAGCCGGCGTCACCGCGCACGAGGTGCGGCTGGGCGCCCTGCAGCGCTTCCGCATGGCGCGCCAGCAGCTCGTTGAAGGCCGTCCTGGCCGTCTCCTTCGCCGTGGTGACGTAGCCGCGCACCTCGGCCGGCTTCATGTAGCTGCGCAGCAGGTCGGCGCCGAACGGATTCCAGGCGTGCAGCACGAGCAGCTCGGCCTGCTCGTCCGTGGGCGACGGCCCCGGCGATCGCGAGGATCCGGCCGTTCAGATCGTCGTGATCGGGATCGACGCACACCGGATCGACAGCCGCCACGATCCGTTCCAGCCGTCCGGCCCGCGGCTGCACCAGCCAGACGGGGCACGGGCACTTCCGGAGCAGCTGCATGTCGATCGGGCCGAACTGATGCGGGCGCTTCGTGCCGCGTCCGACGGCGTGCGATCGCATCAGGAGGTCGTGGTCGTGACGCAGCACCTCGCGGACGAGCGCGACCGCGACCGGGCCCTCGAGGAGCGCCGTCGTCACCGGCAGGCCGCGCGGCGCGAGCGACGCGCGCAGCACCTCGAGGTCGTCCATCCGGCGCTGCCGCAGCAGCTCGCGCAGCTCGGGCGGCATGAGCAGCCGTGCGTAGGCGGGCGGCGTCGGCAGGACGTCCACCAGCTTCACGGTCGCACCGGTCAGGGCGGCCAGTTCCAGGGCCCGATCCAGCGCCGGCTGCGCGGTGGCCGTGGCGTCGACGTGCACGAGGATACGGTGGAAGGGCACGGCCATGCGAGCTTACGCCTTTCCGGCGGCCAGGGCGCGCCGCAGCACCTTGCCCACCATGGTCTTCGGCAGGCTGGCGCGGAACTCGACCTGTGACGGCACCTTGTAGGGCGCGAGCCGCTGCTTGCAGTAGGCGCGCAGCTCGTCGACCGTCAGCGTCCGATCGGCCCGCAGCACCACCCACGCCTTGACGGTCTCGCCCCTGACGGCATCGGACACGCCGGCGACACCGACCTCGGCGACGGCCGGATGGGTTGCAATCACTTCCTCGACCTCGCGCGGCCACACCTGGTAGCCGCTGGTCTTGATCAGGTCCTTCTTGCGGTCGACGATGAACAGGTAGCCCTCGCGATCGAGGTAGCCGAGGTCGCCCGTGTGCAGCCACAGGCCGCAGTCGGGGTGCTGGCGGAGCGCGCCGGCCGTTTCCTCGTCCTGCTGCCAGAAGCCGCGCATCAGCTGCGGGGCGCGGATCGCGATCTCGCCGACCTCGTTCTCCGGCAGCGTGCGCGTGCCGGTGTCGACGTCGAAGATGCGGACCTCGACGTCGGGCAGCGGCAGACCGACCGAGCCGACCTTGTTCGTCCCCTGCAGCGGATTGACGGTGCAGGCCATCATCGCCTCGGTCAGCGAGTAGCCCTCGATGAGTCGGCCGCCCGTCAGGCCCTCGAAGCGCTTCCTGGTCTCCGCCATCAGTGGCGCCGCCCCCGAGAAGCAGATCTTGATCGAACTGAAGTCGACCCGGTGCTTCTGCACGTCGGGATGGTTCAGCATCATGATGAACAGCGTCGGCACGCCCGTGAAGAAGGCGGGCCGGACGCGGTCGATCGTCCGCAGCAGGTCGCGCGTGTCGCGGGGATCCGGCACCAGCGCCAGCGGCGCGTGGGCCACCAGTGCGAGGCTCTGCACGCCGACGTTCGCATAGACGTGGAAGAGCGGCAGGGGCAGCATGACGACGTCCTGCCAGTCGGTGAAGATCGCCCGGTTCCACGCCAGCAACTGCAGGCCGGCCTCGACGTAGCCCGCGTGCGTGCCGAGCACGCCCTTCGGCGTGCCGGTCGTGCCGCCGCTCATCAGGATCACCGCCGGATCGGCGGGGGCCGGCCGCGGGCCGGGCGCCGGCCGTCCCGCGTGCGCCTGCAGCAGATCGCCGAACCAGTGGTCGCCCGGCCGCAGCGCGATCCGGTGGCCGCCCGCCTTCTCCCTGGCCAGGGTGAACAGCACCCGCAGCAGGGGCGGCAGGTACTCCTTGATGTTCGTCGCGACGACCGTCTCGACCCCGGTCGTCCCCTGGATCTCCTTGACGCGCCCGTAATACGGCGTCAGCGTCACCACCACCCTGGCGCCCGACTCGCGCAACGGACCTTCGATCTCCGACGCCGTATAGATCGGATTGAGCGGCGCCACCACGGCGCCGGCCTTCCAGGCGCCGAACTGCGCGATGAGGAACTGCGGGCAGTTCGGCAGCATCAGCGCGATCCGGTCGCCCCGCTGCACGCCCAGGTCCGCCAGCGCCGCCGCGAACTGATCGCTCAGGCGGTCGACCTCGCCGTAGGTGACGCGCCGTCCCTTGAACAGGATGGCGGGATGCTCGGGCCGGGCGCCGGCCGTTTCGCTCAGGTAGTCCACGAGCGTGCGCCCGGGATACGGCTCGAGCGAAGCGGGCACGCCCGGGTCGTAGCTGGTGAGCCAGGGCCTGGTCTCAGTCATGGCAAGCGGCGGTCACGCGGTGGGGACGTCCGGCGGTCGTGCGAACGAAGGACGTGACGCGCAGGGAATTATACGCCCCCGTGTGGCCGGAGGGGGGCGGAGGCCGGATTGGAACGGGCTGCGGCTGGATCGGGCCGTCCGCCCCGGCCCGATCTACGCCGTGCCGCCGTAGCTGGCCGCCGCGTGCGGGGCCAGCAGCATCAGCAGCAGCGCCTTCTGCGTGTGGAGCCGGTTGTCGGCCTGCTCGAAGACGAGCGAGGCCGGCGAGTCGAGCACCTCGGCGCTGACTTCTTCGCCGCGGTGGGCCGGCAGGCAGTGCATGAAAGCGGCGTCGGGTGCCGCGGCCTCCATCAGCGCCCGGTTCACCTGATAGCCGGCGAACTGCTCGCGGCGCGCCTCGGCCTCGTCCTCCTGCCCCATCGACGTCCAGACGTCGGTGTAGATCGCATCGGCCCCCGCCACCGCCTCGACGGGATCGCGGAAGACCCGCACCCGGGTGTTCGGCCGGGCCACCGCCAGGGCCTGCTCCACGACGGCGGCCGGCAGGTCGTAGCCCTCCGGGCTCGCCACGTGGACGTTGACGCCGAGCATCGCACCGGCGTGCGCGAGCGAGGCGGCCACGTTATTGCCGTCGCCGACGAAGGCGAGGGTGCGGCCCGCGCAGTGCTCCCAGCGCTCGGTCAGGGTCAGGAAATCGGCCAGCGCCTGGCACGGATGCTCCTGATCGGTCAGGGCGTTGACGATGTGCAGGTGCGGCGCGGCGGCCGCGAAATCCTCGAGCACCTGCTGCGAGAAGGTGCGGATGACGATCGCGTCGACCCACTGCGCGAGATTGCGGGCGACGTCGGCCAGCGGCTCGCGGCTGCTCAGCGCCACGCCGGGCTGCAGGTCGAGCACCTGTCCGCCCAGTTCGTGAATGGCGATCTGGAACGTCGAGTGCGTCCGCAGCGACGGCTTGTCGAACAACAGCGCCACGTGGCGGCCGCCGAGCACGCTGGCCGTCAGCAGCTGCCGGCCGCGGCGGCGGTCTTCCTTGAGCTGCGCGGCGACGTGCAGTGCACGGGCGAGGTCATCCGGCTGGAGATCGAGGATCGACAGGAAGTCCTTCTTCAGCCAGTGGACCGGTTCGACGCCGAGGCGTGTATTGGTCATTGCAGTCTGCCTTGCGTTGTCATGCGACCGGGTGAAGCGAACCGGGGTTCGGCCGCCTTCGCGCGAAGCGCTTCGGCGAGCGCGGTCGAAGCCCGCTTGATTCCGTGATGCGGGCGAAGACCCGGGCAGAGCCCCGCGGCGTAACGGCCCGCAACGCGGGCCCGCGAGCGGAACGGAGCGAGCCGTGCCGCGCGAGCGAGTGAAGCGAGCCGGGGTTCGGGGCGGAGCCCCGACTAACTACGTCCGGGTACTCGGCGTTGATCCGCACGTACTCCGCGCTGAGATCGCACGTCCAGACGACCGCCTCGCCGGTGCCCCCGGCACCGAGATCGACCGTCACCTCGATGTCACGCTCCTCGAGCCGCGCGGCCGCCTCCGGCGCCCGCTCGTCGTGCGGCCGGCCGTGACTGAACAGCGTCACCGGGCCGATGGCGACCGCCGCCCGCTCGAGCGTGAACGGCACGCCCGCCCGGCCCGCGACGGCGATGAACCGGCCCCAGTTGGGGTCGCCGCCGTGAATCGCCGTCTTGCACAGCAGCGAGTTGGCGATCGCGCGGGCGGCCGTGCGGGCATCGGCCGTCGTGGCGGCGCCGGTGACCCGGATGGTCACGAGCTTCGTGGCGCCCTCGCCGCCGCGGACAATCGCCAGCGCCAGCTGTTCGCAGACGGCGCGGAGCCCTTCCACGAACGCCGGGTACGCCGACTCGTCGATCGTGACGCCGCTCGCGCCGCCGGCCAGCAGCAGCGCGCAGTCGTTCGTCGAACACTCGCCGTCGACCGTGATCGCATTGAACGTCACGTCGACGACGTCGGTCAGGGCCCGCTGCAGCAGCCGCGGATCCACCTGCGCGTCGGTCGTCAGGAACGCGAGCATGGTCGCCATCCGCGGCTCGATCATGCCCGAGCCCTTCGCCATGCCCCCGACCGTGAACGACCCGGCGGGCGTCTCGACGCGCACCGCGTGCTCCTTGGGAAACGGGTCGGTCGTCATGATGGCCCGCGCGGCGCGGTCGTGCCCGGCCGCGTCGAGCGACGCGAACGCCCCCTCGAGCCCACGCGCAATCAGTCCGCCGTCCAGCGCGACACCGATGACGCCGGTCGACGCCACGAAGACCTCTTCGGGACGGCAGCCCGCGAGGCGCGCCACGGCGGCGGCCGTGTCCCTGGACACCTGCACGCCCTCGGCGCCCGTGCAGGCGTTCGCGCAGCCGCTGTTGACCACGACCGCAGCCGTGCGGCCGCCGGTGCGCGCCAGGTGCTCGCGCGACACGACGACCGGCGCCGCCTGCGCGCGGTTCACGGTGAACACCGCGGCGGCGGCCGCCGGGCCGTCCGGCACGATCAGCGCCAGGTCCAGCGCCGACGCCTTGATGCCGCAGTGCACACCGGTCGCCCGAAAGCCGGCCGGTGCGGTGACGCCCCCATCGATCGGAACGATGCGGCTCATGATGGCAGCGACGACCCGGCCGGGACGTGTCCGTCCGCCTCGTCCAGCGCGGCGACAACGGCGTACTGGCCGCACGTGCGGAAGAGCGGACAGCGCACGCAGTCGGCCAGCACCTTCTCGGAGAGCCAGACGTGCGGCACGAGCGAGAAGCCCATCCGGACGAACCAGGCCGGTGAGTGGGTGAAGGCGCACAGGCGGCCGAAGCCGGCGGCGGCCCCGCGTTGCCAGAGCGCGGCGACGAGATCCCGCCCGAGCCCGGCACCCCGCTCGGACGCGTCGACGACGAGCGACCGCACTTCGGCGAGGCCTCCGCCGAGCGGCGCCAGTTCCGCGCAGGCCACGATGGCGCCGTTCCGGTCGGCGACGAGGAACCGCTGGGCGTGCGTCGTGATGTCGCTCAGCGTGCGGGGCAGCAGGTGCCCTTCCTCGCGATGCGCGATGATCAGCGCCAGGATGCCGGGCCCGTCGTCGGGCGTCGCCATCCGCAGCGCCGGCGTCGCGGTGCCCGGCCCATCGGTCGCGCCGGACGACGTCCAGGAGTGCCCGGCCGGCGGCGCGAGCGTGTCGATCAGGGGATTCATGACGCACTTCCTTTCTTCGCCGGGGCTCTGCCCCGGACCCCGGCTCGCTCCACTCGCTCGCGCGCGATGGCTCGCTCCGTTCCGCTCGCGGGCGCGCCGTGCGCGCCGCCGGGCGTTGCCCGGCCTATGCAGTCGGGGTTGTGCCCCGACTCCCGGCTTCGGCGATGGCCTCCTCGAGGAGGCCCACGCCACGATCGATGTCCGCGTTCTCGATCGTCAGCGGTGGCAGCAGACGGACCACCGTCTGCGCCGTGCGGTTCACCAGCAGTCCGCGGCGGAGCGCCGCCTCCACGACGGGCGCCGCGTCGAACGCGAGCTCGACGCCCTGCATGAGGCCGACGCCGCGGCGCTCGACGACGGCGGCCTGACGGCCGGCCATCGCATCGAGGGCGGCGGAGAGGTGCACGCCGGCCCGTCCCGCGCGCGCGAGCAGGCCGCCGGCGACCAGTTCGTCGAGGAACACCAGCGCGGCGCGGCAGGCGAGCAGATTGCCGCCGTAGGTGCTGCCATGATCGCCGTACGACAGCGCGTCGCCCACCGCCTGGCTGGCCAGCGTCGCCCCGACCGGCACGCCGCCGCCCAGCGCCTTGCCGACCGCCACGAGATCGGGCTCGAGGCCGAGCGCACCGTAGTGGAACGCATGGCCCGTCCGGCCGAGTCCGCACTGCACTTCATCGGCGATGAGCAGCGCACCCGTCCGCCGGCACGCATCTGCGACCGCGCGGGCGAACGCCGGCGACAGCGGACGCACGCCGCCTTCACCCTGGATCGCCTCCACGACGACGGCCGCCGTCGAGTCCGAGACGGCGGCCAGCAGTGCGTCGGGATCGTCTGGCGGAACGAACGTCACGCCCGGCAGCAGCGGCTCGAACGGCTCGCGGTAGTGCTCGTTCCAGGTCACCGAGACCGCGCCGCACGTGCGGCCGTGGAACGAGTGGGCGAGGGCGACGAAGCCGGGACGCGGCGTCCCCTTCGAGAACCAGTAGCGCCGCGCGAACTTCAGGCAGGCCTCGATGGCTTCCGCGCCGCTGTTGCAGAAGAAGGTGCGCGGCAGTCCCGACAGCGCCGCGAGCCGCTCGGCCACCTGGCCCTGCAGCGGGTGGTAATAGAGGTTCGACGTGTGGAGCAGCGTCCGGGCCTGATCGGCGATCGCCTCGGTCAGCTTCGGGTGGGCGTGCCCGAGCGAGCTCACGCCAATCCCCGAGATGAAGTCGAGGTACTCGCGGCCCTCGGGATCGAACAGCCGGACGCCCTGCCCGCGCGTCAGCACGAGCGGCGTGCGCCGGTACAGCTGCAGGATGTACTGCGCCTCGAGGGCCCGAACGTCGTCAGCGACCGACATGAGTGGACTCCGTTTCCTTCCGCGGCGGCGCCGGCTGGTCGGCGGCGAGGAGCGTGCGGCCCGCGCCCGCCAGCCCCTGGGCGGCGTCGGCGAACCCGTCGGGGGTGCGGCCGTCGGCGATGGCGACGACCGACACGCCCTGGCGCTGCGCGTCGAGACCGGCGCGCAGCTTGGCGACCATGCCGGCCGTGGCCTGGCCGCCGGCAATCAGTCGATCGACCTCGGCCGCGGCGAGCCGCGGGATCGTGCCGCCCGCGGCGTCGAGGACGCCGGCCGTCGTGCCGGCCAGCAGCAGCGCGCCGGCGCCGATCCGGCCCGCCAGGGCGGCGGCCATGGTGTCGGCGTTCACGTTGAACAACTGCCCGTCCCGCGCGCAGCCGATGCTCGCCAGGACCGGGGTATAACCGCGGCCGAGCAGGTCGTCGATGAGCGCCGGGCGATCGGTGCCGGCCGGTTCGCCGACCAGCTCGAGATCCACGAGATCGCCGGCGGCCGTCCGGTGCGGCGCGGCCGGCACGACCGGCAGGGTGAGGGCATCGGCGCCGGTGAGGCCGACCGCCCGGCCGCCGGCGGCCTCGATGGCCGCGACGAGCCGCGTGTTGACCAGTCCGGCCAGCACCGACACGACGATGTCGAGCGTCGGCGCGTCGGTGATCCGCAGGCCCTCGACCTGGCGCTTCGCAATGCCGGCGCGGGCGAGCGCGGCGTCGATCTCGCGTCCGGCACCGTGCACGACGACGAGCGACCGCCGGCCCGCGAGCGCCACGATGGCGCGCGCCAGCGCCTGCAGCCGCTCGGGCGTTTCGATCAGTTCGCCGCCGAGCTTCAGGACGACCGGGGGCTGCGCGCTCATGGCAGCAGGCCCGTCCGCTCGTCGAGGCCGAGCATGACGTTGAGGTTCTGGACGGCCTGCCCCGCCGCGCCCTTCACCAGGTTGTCGAGACAGGAGATCAGCACGAGGCGCCGGGTGGCCGCGTCGAGGCGCCAGCCCACGTCGCAGAAGTTCGTGTACGCGACATGTTTGATCTCCGGCAGCGCGTCGCCCGTGACGCGCACGAACGGCGCATCGGCGTACACCGACGCGAAGGCGGCGGCGATGGCCTCGTCGGTGGTGCCGGGGCGGACGCGCGCGTAGCTCGTGGCCAGGAGGCCGCGATCGAGCGGCACGAGGTGCGGCACGAACGTCACCGTGCGGTCGAGTCCCTGCTCGATCTCCGGCGTGTGCCGGTGATTGAAGAGCGCGTAGGCGGCGACGTTCCCGTGGCATTCCGAGAAGTGAGTCCGGTCGGTCGGCGTCCGGCCGGCGCCCGAGATGCCGGACTTCGCGTCGACCGTGACGTCGCCGTCGAGCAGTCCCGCCGCCGCGAGCGGCTGCAGGGCGATGAGGGCCGCCGTCGGGTAGCAGCCGGGGTTGGCGACGAGTTGCGCCGTCCGGACGGCCTCGCGGTGGTGCTCGGTGAGCCCGTAGACCGCCGGCCCGGCGTACGACGCGCCGTCCGGGTACCACTGGCGGCGGGCGTCGAGGCTCCGGAGCCGGAAGGTGCCCGAGAGATCGATGACGCGGACGCCGGCGTCGACGAGCCGCGGTGCCAGCTCGGCCGCCGCGGCATCGGGCAGGGCGAGCAGCGTGACGTCGGTGTCGGCCAGGGCATCGATGGAGAGCGGCACGATCGTGCCGTCCCAGATCCGCGCGAATCCGGGCAGGGCCCGCGGCTGGCCGGTCGCGCCCGACGACATGGCGGCCTCCAGGCGGACGCCGGGATGCCGCGCGAGGATGCGGACGAGCTCGCGCCCGGCAAAGCCGGTGGCGCCGGCCAGGCCGATGCGGGCCGGGGCCGCCGCTGACGGGGCGGACGGTGGGACGGACGTCGGGCTCGTCATGAGAGGTATAACTATACAGAAGGCTGGATGGTGATGCAACGGGTTGCTAAAGATTTTACTTGCTCGTGTGTATTTTCATACGAGAGAATGTATAGTTATGAAATCCCGACGGCAGGCCGCCATCCTCGAGATCGTGGACCGCGAGGCGGTCGCGAACCAGGAGCAGCTGCGGCGCCGGCTGCGCGCGCGGGGATTCGACGCCACGCAGGCGACGATTTCCCGCGATATCAAGGACCTGGGACTGGTGAAGCGGGCGTCCGACGGGGCGTACCAGCGGGCCGAGCACGTGCCGGCGAGCCCCGCGACCGCGGCGCAGGGGCTGCAGCGGGCGGTGGCCGAGTACCTGCGGCGCCTCGATCGCGTGCAGCAGATCATCGTGATCCGGACGGGCGTCGGGCAGGCGCAGCCGCTGGCGCTGGCGCTCGATCGGGCGCAGCTGCCGGAAGTGGTCGGCACGCTGGGGGGCGACGACACGATCTTCGTCATCGCCCGTGACGAACGGCAGGGCGCGGCGCTGGTCAAGCGCCTCGAAGGGTACGCAGGGCGGTGAAGGGAACGGGCCGAACCGGCTGCCCTCGCCAGGGCTGCGGCGCCGCGATACTCGACACGGCCGCGACGACGAGTCGAATCCCCGACGTCGTGCCAGTGAAAGCGGCAACGGCCGCGATATCAAGATCCGGAGCGTAAGCGACGGCAACGCATGGGGGTGGGGCCCCGTGCGAACTGAGTAAGAGGAGCACTCGCATGAATCGCATTGTCCTGGCCTACTCGGGTGGGCTCGATACCTCGGTGGCGATCCCCTGGCTGGCCGAGGAGTTCAAGGCCGAGATCGTCGCCGTTACCATGGACCTCGGGCAGGGCAAGGAGCTCGACGCCGTGCGCGAGCGTGCGCTGGCCACCGGCGCCGTGCGCGCGCACGTGCTGGACGTGCGCGAGGAGTTCGCCCGCGACTACATCCTGCCGGCGCTCAAGGCGGATGCGATCTACGAGGACCGCTACCCGCTGGCGACCGCGCTCGGCCGCCCGCTCATTGCGCGCAAGCTGGTGGAAATCGCCGAGATGGAGCAGGCGACGGCCATCGCGCACGGCTGCACGGGCAAGGGCAACGATCAGGTGCGGCTGGACGTTTCGACCCGCGCGCTGAATCCGTCGCTGAAGGTGATCGCGCCGGCGCGGATCTGGACGATGAACCGGCCCGACGAGATCGAGTACGCGCGGAAGCGCGGCATTCCGGTGCCGGCGACGATCGCCAGCCCGTACAGCACCGACTCGAATCTCTGGGGCCGTTCGATCGAGTGCGGCGTGCTCGAGGATCCCTGGACCGAGCCGCCCGAGGAGATCTACGCGCTGACGAAGTCGCCGGCCGACTGCCCCGACACGCCGGCGTACGTGGAGATCGAGTTCGCGCAGGGCGTGCCGGTGAAGATCAACGGCGTCGACATGCCGCTCATCGAGCTCATCGAGGCGCTCGGGTCGATCGCCGGCAGCCACGGCGTGGGCCGGATCGACATGGTGGAGAACCGGCTCGTGGGCATCAAGTCGCGCGAGATCTACGAGGCGCCGGCCGCCGTCGTGCTGCACGCCGCGCACCGCGAGCTGCAGAAGCTGGTCTCGCCGCGCGACCTCGATCGGCTGGCGCGCGACCTGAGCGTCCGCTACGCCGACCTGGTGTACAACGGTCTCTGGTTCACGCCGATGCGCGAGGCGCTCGACGCCTTCTTCGCGCAGATCCAGACGCGCGTCACCGGGACGATCCGCCTGAAGCTGTTCAAGGGCGACTGCCACGTCGTCGGCCGCAAGTCGCCGATGGCGCTCTACGAGCACGCGCTGGCGACCTACGACGCCGGAGACCTGTTCGATCACAAGTCGGCCGAGGGCTTCATCTCGCTCTTCGGGCTGCCGGTCGAGCTGGCGGCGCGCCGCGTGCCGATCGCCCGGACGCCGGCGCCGGCGACGCAGGAGGGTTGATGGCGGCGCTCTGGTCGGGGCGGTTCGACACGGAGCCGGATCGCGCCACGTTCGAGTTCGGCGCATCGTTCCGCTTCGACCGGCGCCTGTTCGAAGACGACGTGACCGGCAGCCTCGCCTGGGTCGAGGCGCTGGCCGGGGCGGGCGTGCTGGGCGAGGCCGAACGGACCGCGCTTGCCGGCGCGCTCGAGACGATCCGCGAGCGCGGCCGGCAGGACCCCGCGTTCGTCGACGGCCCCGACGAGGACGTGCACACCTTCGTCGAGCGGCTCATCGTCGAGATGGCCGGCGAGGCGGGCAAGCGGCTGCACACCGGCCGATCGCGCAACGAGCAGGTGTCGCTCGATCTGCGGCTGTACCTCCGGCGGCGCATCCCGGTGCTGCGCCAGGCCCTCGTCGGGCTCGTCGCCGCCCTGGTCGACCAGGCCACGCGGGCGGGTGATGCGCTCATGCCGGCCTACACGCACCTGCGGCCGGCGCAGCCGATCCTGGTCGCCCACTTCTTCCTGGCGCACGCGGCGGCCCTGCGCCGCGACGACGAACGCCTCGAGGCGGCCGCCCGGGAGGCCGACGCCCTGCCGCTCGGATCGGGCGCCGTGGCCGGCACCCGCTATGCCATCGACGTCGAAGCGCTGGCGGCCCGGCTCGGGTTCTCCCGGATCGTTCTCAACAGCCTCGATGCCTCGTCCGATCGCGACTTCGTCCTCTCGTTCCTCCACGCCGCCGCGGTGACGATGGTCCACCTGAGCCGGCTCGCCGAGGACCTGATCATCTTCTGCAGCGACGAGTTCCACTTCTTCGAGCTGTCCGACGCGCTGAGCACCGGCAGCAGCATGATGCCGCAGAAGAAGAACCCCGATCCGCTCGAGCTCGTCCGCGGCAAGGCGGGCCGGGTGACCGGACACCTCGTCGCGTTGCTCATGGCGGTGAAGGGACTGCCCAGCGGGTACAACAAGGATCTGCAGGAGGACAAGGAGGCGGTGTTCGACGCGGAGGACACGCTCGCCGGATCGCTCGCGGCCATGACGATGGTCGTGGCGCAGCTGACGCTCGATCGCGCGCGGGCGGAGCGGGCGGCGTCCGGACTCCTGCTGGCGACCGACGTCGCCGACTACCTGGTCGGCCGCGGCATGCCCTTCCGCCGCGCGCACGAAGTCGTCGGCGGTCTGGTGCGCCGGCTCGTCGCCACCGGCCGGTCGTTCGACAGCCTGACGCTCGACGAGTGGCGGAGTGCGAGCGAGCTGTTCGACGCCGACGTCGTCGAGTACGTCACGCCGGCCTCGTCGGTGCGCGGCAAGCGGACGCCGCAGTCGACCGCCCCCACCGCGGTCTCGGCCGCCCTCGCCGATCTCGATGGCTGGGTTGCGTCGCGATCGGCCGAGCACGCCGGCTGACGCCGGTTCCGTGTTGCGCCGGTCTGCGGGGCTCTGTTAAGATGCCGGTACCTTCACAGCCTTCCTTCCCGCCAAGAGAGAGGCCCGTTCGGGAGATTTCGATGCAGCAGCGCCAGCTTCGGCTTGGTGACATTCTCGACGATTATTGTCCGCGCGAGCGCCGTGTCACGAACCATGCAATCGTCGCCATGGTGGAGCAGGACGTGAAACAGACGCGGTGCACCACGTGCGAGACCGAGCACGAGTACCGGCAGGCCAAGGTGCCGCCGCAGCGCAAGCGCAAGGACACCTCCGCCGCGCTCTACTCCCAGGTCGCGGCCGGAGCCCCGAAGCCGGTCGTCCGCACGTCGACGCCCGCCTCGGACGTCCCTGACGCGGCCACCGAACCGCGCGCTCTCGTCGCGCGCGGTGCCGAGGAGTCGGACAACGGCCTCTCGGAGCCGCCGCCGATGGCGCCGCCGGATCAGTCCGCCGGCACGGACGGCAGCCCGGCAGCCGGCTCGGACGAAGAAGGCCGGGTCCACCGCCAGCTCATCCGTGCCACCCTGCCGCGCCCCGAAGGTCAACCCCAGACCCGCCCGCTTCCCGAATTCACCATCCGTCAGTCACCAGCCGGGCCCTCGCGGTTCCGCCCGTCGGGGGGGAATGGATCCCGCCCGCAGCGCAGCGGCGGCCGTCCGGCGCCGGGCGGATCGCATGCCGGCCAGGGCCGCCACACGGCCGGGCGTCCCGGCGGACACGGCCCATCGGGTCGGCGCAGCGCCGACCGGTCGCATCAGCCCGGCGGACCGTCGCGACACTCCCACGCGAGCTCCATGGCGCGGTCGGGCAAGAAGCGGTCGAAGTAGCGCCGCGAGTTCCGGAACGCCGTCCCGTCCATTCCGCCGACCATCCCGGGTACCTCGCATGCGCGGTGTGCCGGCCGGCACGGTCCGGGACGATCAGGATGACATCGATGACTGACCTGTCCGGCAAGCACGGCCTCGTCGTGGGCGTGGCCAACAAACGATCGTTGTCGTGGGCGATCGCCCAGGCGGCCGCGCGCGCGGGCGCGCGGCTGGCGGTCACCTATCAGGGCGAGCGCCTCGAGCAGAACGTCCGCAAGCTCGCCGGCGAGCTCGAGTCGCCCGTCGTGCTGCCGTGCGACGTCACCGATGACGCGCAGATCGCGGCCGTGTTCGAGACGATCGAGCGCGAGTTCGGCGGCCTCGACTTCGTCGTGCACGGCGCGGCGTTCGCGCCCCAGAGCGAGCTCCTGAACCCGTTCGTGGAGACCACGCGCGACGGCTTCCGCGTCGCGCTGGAGGTGAGCGCGTACTCGCTCGTGGCCCTGGCGCGCGGCGCCCGGCCGTTGATGGAGCGCCGCGGCGGTGGCAGCGTGGTGACGCTGACCTATCTCGGCAGCTCGCGCGTGCTGCCGAACTACAACGTGATGGGCGTGGCCAAGGCCGCGCTGGAGGCGGAGGTCCGCTATCTGGCGAGCGACCTCGGCCCGGCCAACATCCGCGTGAATGCCATCTCCGCCGGCCCGATCAAGACGCTCGCGGCCGCCGGCATTCCCGGTCTCTCGGGATTCCTGCAGTCCTATCGGGAGCGCGCGCCGCTGCGGCGCGGTACCGACGCCGCCGAGGTGGCCGATACCGCCATGTTCCTGATCGGGACCGAAGGGCGCGGCATGACGGGCGAGGTGCTGTTTGTCGACGCCGGCTATCACGTCATGGGCGTCTGAACGCCGCGCCGGCCGGCGCGTGCGCGTGCTGGCGCTCGCCGTGCTGCTGGCGCTGCCGGCCGCGGGCGGTTGCGTGCAGCACCCCAGCCAGGCGATCGACGACGCGACGTTGATGGTGCAGGTGAAGACCGCGCTGCTGAACGACCCGACGATCGGCGCCATGCGGATCGAGGTCGACGTCGAGCAGGCCGTCGTCGAACTGTCGGGTCAGGTGCCGTCCGAGCGCGACGTCGAGCGGGCGGTCGCGCTCGCCCGCCGCGTCAGCGGTGTTCGCGAGGTGAAGTCCGCGCTGCAGATCGCGCCGGCTGGGGGAAGGACCGTAACGTAGGACGGAGAACGAAGAACGACGGTCAACCACGAAGGCACGAAGGCACGAAGCGTCGAAGTCGCCTGCCGGTTCTCACGCCTCGCCGCACCCCGCACGTCGCATTCGGCACGGACACGCCGCACACGGCACATGGCCTGAGCGTGACCAGGGCGGCCCCTACGTCCGGGAAGACGTCGGACGTCCGACGTGACAGAGATTCGGCATTCCTCAGTGCGCGCGGGGCCCCACCCCCACGCGCGGCGCCTCGCGCGCTTCGGCGCTCGGCACCAGCCGCAGGCGCTACCCCCACTCCTCCATCTTGATCCGGATCGGCGCCACACCCAGCGCCGTCAGCATGGGTGGAATCGACTCCACGAGGGCCGGCGGGCCGCAGAGGAAGCACAGCGTCTCGGGATCGTGCACGAGACCGGCGAGCGTCTCGCGGTCGATCCGGCCGCGCCGGCGCGTCCAGCCGGGCGGCATGTCGCGGGTCACCGTCTGGTGCAGTTCCAGGCGGCCGCGTGCGGCCAGGTCGCGCAGCTCGTCCTCGTAGGCGAATTCGGCGGGCGACCGCGCGCTGTACAGGAGTCCGAGGCGCAGCCCGGGCTGCGAGGCCAGCACGTGCCGGATCATCGCCCGCAGCGGCGCGATGCCGGTGCCGCCGGCGATGAACAGCGCTGCGTGCGCCATCGGCCGGTCGGGGAACCGGAACGATCCGATCGGCCCTTCGACATCGAACAGGCTGCCCGGCTCCAGCGTGAGGTGGCCGGGGATCGAGCCATCCTCTTCGGTCTGTACCAGCAGTTCGATGCAGCCCGTCTGCCGCACGTCTTCGGGGGCGACCGCGATGGAATACGGCCGGCGCGGTCCGCCGGTCCGGCCGACGAGCACCGCCTGGCCGGCGTGGAAGTCGAACCGGTGATGGGCGAGATCGATCCGGAGGATCCATGCCCTGGGCGTGGCGGGAAGGCTCTCGCGGAGGCGGAGGGTCAGGAGGTCTGGCACGGGTGATTTGCGTGATGATGTGGCCGGCCGGCGGGTCCGGCGGCGGCGCGTCTATCCTACAACGCGTGGCCGGCGCTTGTCCCGAAGGTGGGCATGGCCGCGTGAAGCGGGGGGGCGTTCAGGAGATGCCCGGCGCGGTCCGTTCGAGCTTCTCGGCGGCGGCGTCCCCCGCCGATTCTCCCTCCGGCGCGCTGCCATCCGCGATTGCGGCGACCGGTTCGGTGCCGTGCGCGTCCGCGGTCCGCTTGCGGCGGGCCTTGTCGCGGTACATCCGGCCGTCGGCCGTGGCGAGCAGCATCTCGTAGACCTCGCCGTCGTGCGGGAAGACGGCAGCGCCGATGCTCATGCCGAGTGGCAGCCGGCGGCCCGGCCGCACGTCGAACTCCATGTCCTGCACGGCTTTCTGCAGCTCGAGGCGCTTGCGCTCGGCCTCGTCGGCGCCGCAGCCCGAGAGCACCACGATGAACTCGTCACCGGCGTAGCGCACGCAGATGTCGTAGGGGCGGATGGCGGTGCGCAGCACGCCGGCCACGGCACGCAGGGCCCGGTCGCCCGTGTGGTGGCCGTAGGTGTCGTTGATCTCCTTGAAGTTGTCGAGGTCCATGACCAGCAGCGAGACCTCGGACTTCAGCCGCTCGGCACGGGCCAGCTCGCGCGAGAGGTGCATGAACATGAACCGCATGTTCGGCAGCCCGGTGAGCGGGTCGGTGAGCGAGTCCTCCTGCGTCTGCTCGAAGACGATGGAGTTGTAGATGACGGCCGCGGCCTGCTCGCAGATCCGATCGAGCAGGCGCCGGTGGTCGTCGGTGTAGATGTCGGCCTCGGTGTGGTACACCGCCAGCGCGCCGATCAGCCGCTCGTTGAACACCAGCGGGCAGACCAGCGCCGCGTCCAGGGCCGTGGCCGTCGACGTCAGGCCGGCTGTCGCTTCGAGGTCGGCGCTCGGGCGGCCGTTGACGAGCGGGCGGCGGTTGCGGGCGACCCAGCCGACCAGGCCGTGGCCGGCCCGCACGTTGATCTGCTGCACGATGTCGGCGTCGACGCCGGTGGCGAAGCGGCACTGCAGCGCCTGCGTCTCTTCCTTGAAGAGGAACAGCGCGCAGCAGGAGAACGGCACGATGTTGCTCAGCTTCGACGAGATCAGCGACATCGTGTCCGACACGCCGAGGCTGCTGCCCAGCGCCTGCGCCAGCTCGTACAGCGCGTACAGCTCGCGGTGCGCCAGGGCGATGTCGTCGAAGACGTTCTTCGTCGGCGAGGCCGAGGCCGGCGCGACGTCGGCGAGGAAGCCGGCGGCCGGCCGCGCCGCCGAGTAGCCCGCCTCGAGGCTCAGGCGGCGCGAGGGTTCCCGCGCCGCTTCCGCCTCGGCGTTCAGCTGCGGATACAGCTCGATGAACTTCCGCACCAGCGACGGGTCGAGCGCCCGGCCGGCTTCCTGGCGCAGCAGGCCGATGGCCGCATCGAACGTCATCGCCTTGTGATACGGCCGCTCCGACATCAGCGCGTCGAAGTAATCGACGACGGCCAGAATGCGCGCGCCGAGCGGAATCTGTTCCTCGGACAGCCCGGCCGGATAGCCCTTGCCGTCCCACCGCTCGTGGTGGCTCAGGATGAGCGGCGCCACCGGGTAGGGAAAGGGAACCGCGCCGATGATCTCCGCGCCCACCTGCGGGTGGATCCGGATCTTCTGGAACTCCTCCTGGGTGAGCGGTCCCGGCTTCGACAGGATGTGCTCGGGCACGGCCAGCTTGCCGATGTCGTGCAGCAGCGCCGCCGTCTTCACGCCCTGGATCTCGTTCTCCGACATCCCCATCGCCCGCGCCAGCCCGGCCGCGTAGGCCTGCACGCGCCGGATGTGCGTCTGCGCCGTCTGGTCCTTGGCGTCGATGGCGAGCGCCAGCGCCTCGATCGTCGCGAGGTGGAGATCGGAGATCTGCCGCACGTGCCGCTGCTCGTCCTCGACGCGCGCCAGATAGACCTTGTAGGTGCGGTACGTCAGGTAGAGCGGAGCCGCCGCCAGCGGGGCCAGCCAGTAGGTGGAGCGGTCGACGACCGCCGCGGCGATCGCCGCCGCACCTGCACCGACGAAGTAGCTCGGCGCGCTCCAGAGGAAGTTCTCGTTCCAGACCTTCAGCGGCGACTGGCGGGTCGACAGGCCGATCGCCGTCGCCACCAGAGCGGTGTTCAGCACGAAGTAGGTCGTCGCCGCGCCGACCAGCGGCCGCGCCAGATCGATCGACGACATCGCCAGGTGCCCGGGGACGCCGCCGAGCCACCCGTAGACGACGCCGGCCGCCTGCACGGTGATGACGAGCGCCGCCATGCTGAACAGCGTGCGGTACGCGGGGTTCTTGTCCTTCATCCGGAAGGAGCACTGCGCCCACGCGCTCGCCGCGGCCACCAGCATCGTCGGATTCGGCCCGAGCAGCAGCAGCGACGCGAAGTCGACCGCGTACGACACCGACATCGTCGATCCGCTCCGGTCGAGCGGCAGGTTCACCTTCAACCCGGAGGTGGCCGACGAGAGCACGAGCATGGCGAGGAACAGCAGCGGGGAGGGGAACGTGAGGTGGAGCGAGCAGACCACCAGCAGGACGGCGCCGAGCGCGATGCCGGCGGCGACGTAGACACGGGCGACGGTCGGAAGGCTCTTCATGCCCTGGTGCTGGTGTCCGGACGGCGCCGTTTCACGGACGTAAAAAGCGATCAGGATACGAGACGACCGTGATCGGCCCCGCGGGCCGGAAATGCCCGGTAAAAGCTGATTCCTATTGACATGACATGATATGACAAAATCGGCAGATCGACCAGCAAATTCGCGCTCGCCGGCCTGCCTGAGGAGGGGCTGTCGTTCGGGCTCCTTTCGCCGAGTCCATCTTGCAACATGCTCTCCAATTTGTAGTTATTTCATTTTTGTCATTGACAGTCTTCTCGGGCAGTCGCCCTCAGCCCTGGCAATCTACCCTGATGCTACTGGCGTCTAGAGTCATAGCAAGCGCCGAAGACGTGAGGGTCGTCGGACTCCCGCGCAGGCGGTCCCGGAGACGCCGCCGCGCCCGGCTGCCGGAGCATTCGGGTCGGTGGGCAAAGATGTTAAGCTACACACAATTTGTGGTAGTTCGTCCGGTTGTCGACACGACGGCTCGTCCGGGTCGTGTCGGCGCGTCGAGGAGGATTGGTCCGTGCCCCATCGTGCTTCCGGTTCACCTGGTCGTACCCGCCAGCAGCATCTGTCCGGTAAACCGATTACCTGCTACCGGCCCCGCGGCAGCGCCGAGATCCGTCATCTGATCGACGAGGGCTTTCAGGCGTTCAACGCGGCGCGGCTCTCCGAGGCCTCGCAGATCTTCGCCAACAAGATGCTGGATCCGGCCAACGAGACGACGATCGGGCTGACCGTGGCGGGCGCCATGACCCCGGCCGGGCTGGGCGGCTGCGTCATCGAGCTGATGGACCGCGGGCTGATCGATTTCGTGATCAGCACGGGCGCGAACCTGTACCACGACCTGCACTACGCGCTGAACTTCACGTTGCGCCGCGGCTCGCCGTTCGTCGACGACGTGGAGCTGTACGAGCAGGGCGTCATCCGGATCTACGACGTGCTGTTCCCGGCGAGCGTGCTGCTCGAGACCGACAGCTACATCCGCGAGTTCCTGGTGCGCGAGGGGTTGAGCGGGCCGATGTCGACGGCCGAGTTCCACTACCGCCTCGGGCGCGACCTGATCGCGCAGCGCCCCGGCTGTGAGGAGTACTCCGTCGTCGCGCGCGCCGCGGCGGCCGGCGTGCCGATCTACACCTCGTCGCCCGGCGACAGCTCGATCGGGATGAACGTCGCCTATCACGAGCTGATGAACGGCGGCACGTTCATGATCGATCCCAACCGCGACGTGAACGAGATCTGCGCGATCGTGCTCGCGGGCAAGCAGAACGGCTGCGTCATCCTCGGGGGCGGCTCGCCGAAGAACTTCTACCTGCAGGCCCAGCCGACGCTCTGGGAGGTCTACGGCATTCCCAAGGGCGGCAACGACTACTTCATTCAGATCACGACCGATCAGGTCGTCTGGGGCGGCCTGTCGGGGGCGACGCCGGCCGAAGCGGTCAGCTGGGGCAAGGTGAACCCCGGCGTGCTGCCCGACACGGTCGTGGCGTACTGCGATTCGACGATTGCGTTCCCGCTGATGTGTGAATATGCCATCGGCTCGTCCCACGGCCGCCGGCCGCGCAAGGAGCTGATGCACAAGCGCGACACGCTGGTGGCCGACCTGCTCCGGCAGGCCCGGGCCGCGCGGGACAGCCGCCAGCCCGCCGGCTCGACGACCGAATAGCCGGCGCGTCGCCCGCCGTCGTGACGGCAGGAGGAGATAGCGTGGGCACGTTGTCTTCCGAGCTCGCTCCACACGCCGGACGCGTGGCGGGACGGCCCCGCTTCTACGCCGACGCGAATCTGCCCGCCCGGCTCGTCGAGTTCATGCGCCGGCGGCTCCAGTGGGACGTCCTCTTCGTCATCGAGGAGGACGACCTGCGGCGGGCCTCCGACCGCCATCACTACCACCTGGCGCGGCAGCTGCGCCGCACGCTGCTCACGCTCGACCGCGACTATCTCGACGACCGGCGCTTTCCGCCCGACCAGAGCGGCGGCGTCCTGGTCCTGTGGGCGCCGAACGAGCCGGCGTATCACCGCCTGCTCAAGCGGCTCGACATCACCTTCTTCCGGCAGGCGGCAGCGATCGCCGACGGCCCGGAGCTGCTGCCGCTCGAGGGCCGCAAGCTGCACCTGCACGCGGACTGGACGCCGCAACCGACCCGGGCCTGATGTGCCGGGCCGGGCGGCCGCCGGTCGCGCCCGCCACCCATGCTGATCCTCTCCGGCGCCCGCCTGGTGCTGCCCGACCGGCTGACCGAGGCCGGTTCGATCGTCATCGACGGCGGACGTATCGTCGACATCCGCGAGCGGCCGATCCCGCCCGATGCCGTGCACGAGCACGTGGCGCTCGCAGAGGGCTCCTGGATCGTGCCGGGCCTGATCGACGTGCACGTGCACGGCCTCGAGGGGCTCGATACGCTCGACGGACCCGGGACGGTCGCCGCCATTGCCGCCCGGCTGCCGCGATACGGCGTAACCGCCTTCTGCCCGACGAGCGTCGCCTGTCCGCCCGCGCCGCTCGAGGTCCTGCTCGCCGAAGTCGGAACGCTCTGCGCCGGGGAGCCGGCGCCGGGCTCGGCCCGCGTCCTGCCGGCCCACCTCGAGAGCAACTTCATCGCCCCCGCCTGGCGGGGCGCCCAGCCGGCGGCCTGCCTGCGCACCTCGGCGGCCTGCTTCGCCGGAGACCGGCTGCGACGCACGGACGGCCGCGCCGTGCCGGTCGATGCCGCGTCGTTCGACGCGATCGACATCCTGGAGGTCGTCGAGCGGCAGCAGCCGGCCGTGGCCATTGTCACGCTGGCACCCGAGCTCGACGGCGGCCTCGACCTCATCGCCTGGCTCGTCGCGCGCGGACACCGCGTCGGGCTGGGGCACTCGGGCGCCCTGTTCGGCGAGGCGCGGGCGGCGATGGCGGCCGGGGCACGCCACGCCACCCACCTGTTCAACCGGATGCCGCCGCTCGGACACCGCGAGCCCGGGCTGGCCGGAGCCGTGCTCGCCGACGAGTCGGTGGCAGCCGAGATCATCTGCGACGGCGTGCACGTGCATCCGGCGATGATCCGATCTGGCGCTGACGGCGAAGGGCGCCGGACGGCTCATGGCCGTCAGCGACGGCACGGCCGCCTCGGGGCTGGCGCCCGGCCAGCAGACCCGGCTCGGCGGCCAGTCGATCACCGTGGCCGGCGACGCCGCGCGGCTCGCCGACGGCACGCTGGCCGGCAGTGCCGTCACGCTGGGTCGCGTCTTCCGGACCCTGGTGCGAGATGTCGGCCTGCCGCCCGTGCAGGCGGCCATCCTGTGCGCCACGACGCCCGCCCGCGAGCTCGGCCTGAGGGGGCAGGGGGCCCTCGTGGCCGGAGGGCTCGCGGATCTGGCCATCCTCGACCGCGACTTCACCGTCACCGCCACCTATGTCGGCGGCCGTCCCGCCTGGCCGCCTGCGTGAACCTTTCGGCCCCGCTTCCCGTCGAAGTGGGCGGAGGGAAAGTCATGTCGATCCATCGATTCAGCCGGATCTTCGTCGGCGTGCTGTGGCTGACGGCCGGCCTCGCCCCGCTCGCCCACGCGGACGACCATTACGTCACGCGCGAGGAGAAGAGCTTCACGGTGAGCGGCCAGCCGGAGGTCACCCTGAACACCTTCGACGGCGCCATTCAGGTGCGCAGCTGGGACAAGAGCGAGGTGCACGTCACCATCGAGCGGCGCGCCATGAGTGAAGCCGACGCGAAGGCGATCGAGGTCGACACCCGGCAGGACGGCAACCGGATCACCGTGGAGGTCCGGAAGCCGGCCGCCGGCTGGACGAGCTGGTTCGGGCGCGTCCCGGAGTGCGAATCTGATCGTGTCGGTGCCGCGCACCGTGACGCTGGATGCCGGCACTGGCGACGGATCGATCGACGTGAGCGGCCTGTCGGGCAATGTCACACGTCCACTCGGGCGACGGCAGCATCGAAGTGCACGACGTGAAGGGCGGCCTCGAGGCCAGCACCGGCGACGGCTCCATCCGCATCGACGGGCTCGACGGCTCGCTGCACGCCCGGTCGGGCGACGGCAGCGTGCGGGCGAGCGGCCGCGTCTCCGACGTGCAGGTGCGGACCGGCGACGGATCGATCAGGGTCGACGCCGAGCCGGGCAGCACGATGACGTCGGACTGGAGCGTCTCCTCGGGCGACGGCTCGATCACCGTCGGCCTGCCGGCGGACTTCAACGCCGAAGTCGACGCGCACACCGGCGACGGGTCGGTGTCGATCAACGGCCTGTCACTCAAGGTCAGCGGCAGGCTGCGCCGCGACACGATCCGCGGCACGCTCGGCAACGGCGGGCGGCAGCTGAACATCCGGTCCGGCGACGGATCGATTACGTTGAACAGCCGCTGAATCGACGCACGTGCGCAGAGGGCTGCCGTGAGACTGGTGCGGACCGGAGCCAGAGAGCCTTCGGAGCACCGATCTTCCCGGCCCGCCTGTTTGAAACCGGGAGCACAGTCTCCAGGGGCCGCCACACGGCCTGATCACCGGCCTGGGCGGCCCCTACACGTGGGAGTGAACCAAGCGGTCTCCTGATCTCCTGACCCTCCTGTGCGGAAGCGCCGTCCTGGCCTCCTGACCTCCTGTTCGAAGAATTCCTCGTGTCTTCGTGGTGACCGTATCCCGTGCGGAGTGCCTCGTGCCGCGTGCAACGTGCAGCTTGTCCGTGCGATGTGCGGCCGCTCACGAGCGCCTGAACGCCCGAGAGCTTGAGCGCCCGAATCCCGAGCATTGCCCATTGCGACGTCTGGCGGAGAGCCTTCGTGTCTTCGTGGTCGAACGTCAGGGCGTTCAGCGAGGCGGGGGCGTCGCGTAGACGGTGGGATCGGGCAGGCCGGCCTCGCGGAAGGCATCGTGGCGCTCGCGGCACTTGCTGCAGCGCCCGCAGTGACCGCCGGCGTCTGGGCTCATGCACGACAGCGTCAGGTCGAACGGCACGCCGAGCTGCAGGCCGAGGCGGATGACGTCCGACTTGTGGCGGTCGGCGAACGGGGCGTCGATCGTCACCGGATGCGCGAGACCGAGCGACAGCGTGCGCCCCATCGAGGCGAAGAAGTCGGGCGTGGCGTCCGGGAACGGATTGCCGGCGAGCGGGCCGATGACGATCCGCCCGAGGCCCAGCTGGGCGCAGAGCACGCCGACCTTTGCGAGCAGCACGATGTTGCGGCCGGCGAGATAGACGTCCTCGTCCGGTGTGTCGTAGGCGGGCGGCGTCCCCTGCACGGCCCAGTGCGACGGCGTGTAGAGGTCCTGCATGCTGAAGGCGAGCTGCGCCAGCGGCTTCACGCGGCCGGCGAGCGGCGGGGCCGCCAGCAGCCGTCTGGTCGTGGCGAGCTCGGCCTGCTCCCAGGCGAGCCCCACGCTGACGTACACTGGCTGGACCGGCCCGCGCGCGGCTTCCTGCGCGAGCAGGACGGCGCTGTCGAGTCCGCCCGACAGCAGCACGGCCGTGGGCGGTGGTTCGGGCGGCGGTTGGGACATCACGCGCGGTGGTCTCCGGCCTTCAGAGGTACAATCGGACCATGTATTCTGTCACGAAGCGGATCGAATTCTGCTACGGCCATCGTCTGCTCGACTACGACGGCGTCTGCAAGCATCCCCACGGCCACAACGCCGCCGCCGAGATCGAGGTGCGCACCGACTCGCTCGATCCGCGGAACATGGTCTGCGACTTCAGCGACATCAAGCGGGTCGTGAAGGGCTGGATCGACCGCGAGCTCGATCACAAGATGATCCTCCGGCACGACGATCCGCTGCTCGGTCCGCTGCAGGCGCTCGGCGAGCCGGTGTACGTGCTCGACAGCAACCCGACCGTCGAGCGGATCGCGCGCCTCATCTTCGACCGGACGAAGGAAGAAGGCTTTCCGGTCGTCGCCGTCCGCGTCTGGGAGACGCCGACCTCGGTCGCCACCTACACCGGACAGGATACGGGATCGGCCCGATGACGGAGCCGGCCGCCGGCCTCCGGCTCATCGTCTTCGATCTCGACGGCACGCTGGTCGATTCCCGCGGGGACCTGGCCGGCGCGGCCAACGAACTGCTGCTCGAGTGCGGCGCCCAGCCGCTCGAGGAAGCGGCCATCGGGCGGATGGTCGGCGAAGGGGCGACCGTGCTGGTGCACCGCGTCTTCACCGCCGCCGGCGTCGACGAGCCCTCGGATTCCCTGGCGCGGTTCCTCGCGCTGTACGGCCGGCGGCTGCTGAAGCTGACGCACGCCTACGACGGGGTCGAGGCCCTGCTCACGCGGCTCGACGGCCGGTTGCCGATGGCCGTGCTGACCAACAAGCCGACCGACCCGGCCGACCGCCTGCTCGCGGGGCTCGGGCTCCGCCGTCACTTCCGTTACGTCATCGGCGGCGACGGCCCGTTCGCGCGAAAGCCCGATCCGGAAGGCCTGCTGGCGCTGATGGCGGAGTGGGAGGTCGATCCGGCCTCGACGCTGCTCGTGGGCGATTCGAAGATCGACCTGAGGACGGCGCGGCACGCTGGTACGCGGATCTGCCTCGCGCGGTACGGCTTCGGTTACGAGAACCTGCCTGCCGACGAACTGCACGGCGACGAGTGGCTCATCGATGCCCCCCTCGATCTGATCACCCGCCTCGGCCTCGACTGATCGGCGCCGCCGGTCGGTACGCCCCCTGCTCCCGTAATCCCCGGTCGTTCGTCCGCACCTCGCGTCGTCGCGTGACGCGTCCGCAGGCGCGCGCCTGCGGCGCAGGCAAGCTGAAGCGTAGCGCCCGTAACCTGCCGGAAACGTCTGTCCGGTCTTGGAACACGGCGGGGATGCCGGTTGTAACGCTTCGATACAGGGGGGCGTGCGGCGCCAGTGGCTGAGCTTGAAATACCGGGGAAATCCGCGGCAAGCTGACCCCGCCGGCGACCCCGGCGATGGCACCGTCATTGCGGTAGCGAGGGCGGTCGGATGGTGAGAATTGCTGTCCAAGCAGGTATCTGTGGCTGGTTCGAACGGCTCCAAGGAATCATCGATGAGCGGCGTGAGGACACGGGTCGGTGTCCACCAGGGTGCGCTGGTCGTGCTGGTGGTCGACGACTATTCCGACGCGCGCGAGATGTACGGCGAGTACCTGCGGTTCGCCGGCTTCGAGGTGCTCGAAGCGGCCACCGGCGTCGAGGCCGTCGAGCGGGCGATCGAGCGCCGGCCCGACATCATCCTCATGGACCTCTCGCTGCCGGTCATGGATGGCTGTGAAGCGACGCGCCGGCTGAAGGCCGACGGTCGCACGTCCCGCATTCCCGTCGTGGCGCTCACGGGTCACGCGCTGGCCGGCTATTCCGAACGCGCGCGCAAGGCCGGCTGCGACGGCTTCCTGGCGAAACCCTGCCTGCCGGAAGATCTCGTCATCGAAATCAACCGCATGCTCTCGGGCGGTACCGTCAAAACCTGGCACAGCTGAGGGATCTTCACCGATCCTGGTCACGTGCGACGTCGACGAGCAGGCTCGAGGCCGCGCGCGTGCCGATGGTGACCGTCCGGCCGTCCCGTCCGCGCAGCCGCACGGCGTCGGCGGCGGCGTCGCGCGCCTCGACCTCGATGGTCTGGCCGGGCTTCAGGTCGTGGCTCTCGATGAAGCGGAGGAACTCGGGGTCCTGATTCACCACGCGGGTCACGACGAGCGGCGTGGCGAGCGGGCAGGTGAGCAGGCTGTCGAGGTGGCGGTGGCGGATGGTCCCTTCGGGGCCGGGAATCGGGTCGCCGTGCGGATCGACGTCGGGGCGCCCGAGCATGTCGTCCATCCGCTCGATCAGCCGGTCCGACACGACGTGCTCGAGCTGCTCGGCTTCGTCGTGCACGTCGGTCCAGCTCATGCCCATCACCTGCACGAGGAACAGCTCCACGAGCCGGTGCCGCCGCAGCACCAGCGCCGCCAGCTTCTCGCCGGCCGCCGTCAGCCGCACGCCGTTGTAGGGCTCGTATTCCACCAGTCCCGATTCGGCCAGCGCCTTCACCATCGTCGTGGCCGAGCCGGGCGTGACGCCGAGCGCGCCGGCGAGCTGCCCCATCTGCACGAGCCGCTGACTCGGCGGCAGCGTCGTCTGCGCCTGATAGATCGCCTTCAGGTAGTTCTCGACCGTGCTGGACGGAAGCATCGACCGCATTCTAGCGTTTTTCCGCCGAACCACCGATGATGGTGGCGCCCCGGCCGCACCGGCCGGTGGCGGAGCTCCCATGTCCCTGCGCGACGCCCTCGCCACGCCGGAGAGCAAGGCCCGCTACGTGCGGCGCCTGTTCGGCACGATCGCGGATCGCTACGACCTCATCACCGTGATGCTGTCGTACGGGCGGGATCGCGCCTGGAAGCGGCGGCTGGGAGAGATGGCGGACGTCCGTCCGGGCGCGCGCGCGCTCGATCTGGCGTGCGGCACCGGCGACATCACGTTCGATCTGGCCGGGCGCGGCGCGCGGGCCGTCGGGCTCGACATCACGCCGCGCATGATCGTCCTGGCGCGCGGAGAAGGCGGACGGGTGCCGGCATGCCGGCCGTGGACGGCTTCCTCGTCGGCGACATGATGGCGCTGCCGTTTCCGGATGGCGCCTTCGATCTGGTCACGACCGGCTACGGCCTGCGGAACGTGCCCGACCTCGACGGCGCCCTCGATGAGATCCGGCGGGTGCTGAAGCCCGGCGGCCTCTTCCTGTCACTCGATTTCGACCGGCCGCCGAACCCGCTGCTGCGGACGGTCTATCTCGCCTATCTGACCGTCACCGGCTCGCTGCTCGGCTTCGTGCTGCACGGCGATCCCGACACGTACCGTTACATCGCCGAGTCGCTGCGCCGGTACCCGGGCGCGGCGGCGGTGACCGGGAAGCTGCGTGCGCGCGGGTTCACCGACGCGCGCCAGGAACCCGTGCTCGGGGGGCTGATGGCGATTCACGCGGGGAGGGTGGGCGAGCGGTGAGAGGGTTCGATCACCTTGCGAGGAACTTCGCAATCTCCGGCAGCAGGAACTCCAGCAGCGCCTCGTCGGTGATCCCGGCGATGGGCGTTCCTTCGCAGACCGGACGCTCGTGGGTCAGGACACGGCGGCCCCGTTCGCGGCTGACGTGGCACATGACTTCCGGCACGTCGCCCTCCGTCTCGAGGGACAGATCGATGAAGTCCTGGCCGCTCCGGTCCGAGGCCAGGTGGACGCTGCCGGCCGGTGTCGAGACGCTGAAGAGATAGCCCTCGGTCTTCAGCACGTTCGCCAGCTGGCGGACGACCGGCGTCGCGACATTCCTCAGGAACTGCTCGTAGGCGACCGTCGCCTCCTGCACGCGCACGCGGCGCTCGCTGGCGGCGCGCTTCGCCTGCTCGATCACTTCGACGAGCCGGCGGCGGACTTCGGACACTTCCATGGTGACTCCTCGTCGGTAACACGACGCGCCGTGCGCGTCAGACAATCCCGTCGCTTCTGAGACGCGCCAGCGTGGCGGCGTCGAGGCCGGCATCCTCGGCCAGCACGCGATCGGTGTGCTGGCCCAGCACCGGCGGCGCCTCGCGGACGGCCCCCGGCGTCGCCGACAGTTTGATGGGCACGCCCAGCAGCCGCAGCGGACCGGCCGTCAGATGGTCCACGGCGGCCACCATCGACCGCTCGATGAGCTGCGGATCGGTGAACACCTCGTGCAGGTCGCGCACCGATCCGGTCGGCACGCCGGCGGCGGCGAAGGTGTCGAGCCAGGTACTGCCGCGGGCGTTCCCGCAGCCGCTCCGCGAGGATCGGCCGCAGCGTCTCGTAGTGCACGACGCGATCGCGGTTCATCGCGAACCGCGGATCGTCGGTCAGCGCCTCCAGGCCGGCGGCGGCGCAGAACTTTCCCCACAGCGTGTCGTTGCCGACCGCCACGACGATGTCGCCGTCGGCGACCTCGAACATCTCGTAGGGGACGATCGTCGGATGCCGGTTGCCGACGCGGCCCGGGGCCTTGCCGGTGGCGAAGTAGGTGGCGGCCTGGTAGCTGAGCAGCGCCGCGACCGAGTCGAGCATGCCGACGTCGACGTACTGTCCGCGCCCCGTCCGTTCCCGCGCGAAGAGCGCCAGCGAAATCCCCTGGGCCGCGAACAGCCCCGTGACGATGTCGGAGATGGCGACGCCGAGCCGGTACGGGGGACCGTCGGCCGCCCCCGTGATGCTCATCAGGCCGCCTTCGGCCTGCAGGATCGCGTCGTAGCCCGGGCCGTTGCGGCGCGGGCCGGTCTGGCCGAAGCCCGAGATGGAGCAGTAGACCAGACGGGGATGGCGATCCTTCAGGTCGTCGTAGCCAAGGCCGAGCTTCGCCAGCGTGCCGGGCCGGAAGTTCTCCACCAGCACGTCGGCGCGCGCGATCAGCGTCTCGAGCACCCGGCGCCCTTCGGGGCGCTTGAAGTCGAGCGTCACGCTCTCCTTGTTCCGGTTGATGCTCAGGAAGTACGCGCTCTCGCCGTCGACGAACGGCGGCCCCCAGCCGCGAGTGTCGTCCCCGCCGTCCGGCCGTTCGATCTTGATGACCCGGGCCCCCATGTCGGCCAGCAGCATCGTGCAGGTACGGACCGGAGAGGACGCGGGTGAGGTCGAGGATGGTGAGCCCGTCCAGGGGACCGGGCGGGGCGGTGGCGTCGGCAGTCATCGAAGCATAATTGTATGCGGGAAGGAGGCGGGATGTCCGAGATCCGGCTCTACGCAGGATCCAGTTGACACAGCTGCGAGCAGGTGAGGGAGTTGCTCTCACGAAGCGGCGTTGCGTTCACCGTGCGGATCGTCGACGAGGACGAGACGGCCTACGACGAGCTGATCGCCCTCGGCTTCCGCAGCATCCCGGTGACCCTCATCGGCGACCGGGCGATACGGGGGTACGATCCCGAAGCGCTCGAGAAGATGGTGCGCGAATTGAGAATGCAGAATGAAGAATGAAGAAGATGTCGCCGTTCAGATGTTTCTCAATTCTGAATTCTCAATTCTTCAATTCTCATCCCCCCGCCCCACCGTCACCATGTCCGCCAGCAGGGCGTAGGCGGTCTGCGTGAGGCTGGAGTCGCGCTGGACCAGGTCGATGCCGCCGAGCAGATCGGTCGAGAGGGAGAGCGCGTTCTCGCCGCCCTTCAGGCCGGCGAGCAGGTCGTCGGCCGGCAGTTCCTCGGGCGCCACGTGGGCTTCCACGGCGGTGCCGCGGCGCCGGGCCGAGCAGACGAGCTTGAGATGGTGGCCGCGTCCGGTGGCCGCCTGCACGTCGGCGCGGGAGAGCTGTCCGATGCCGGTGCGCGTCACGTCCTGCGGCGTCAGGCCGGCGCCCATCAGCACGTTGGCCAGCGCGGCGGTCTTCGCGGCGGCGTCCCAGCCGTCGACGTCGAGCGAGGCGTCGGCTTCCGCGATGCCGGCCGCCTGCATCTCCGCCAGCGCCTCGGCGAACTCGCGCCCGTCCTCCATCGCCGTCAGGATGTGGTTGGTCGTGCTGTTGACGACCCCCCGGAATCCCTCCACCGTGACCACCGGCATCGTCTCACGCACGAGATTGAAGACCGGCACGCCATCCATCACGACGCCTTCGAACAGGAACCGGCGCCCGGCCCGGCCGGCGGCCGCGTGCAGCGAGTCGTAGGCGAAGGCCACCGGTCCCTTGTTGGCCGTCACGACGTGAGCGCCGGCCGACAGCGCCGCCTGCACGTGATCGATCGCCGGCCGGCCGCGGGCGATGTCGAGCACCGTCGTTTCGACGACGATGAGCCGTCCTTCGGCGGCCGCCGGATTGTCGTGGGCCACGTCGTGGATGAGCGCGAGCGCATCGGCCGCCGCCGCGGCGTCACGGAGCGTCTCCAGCCGCTTGCCGGCCTCCACGGCGGCGAGCGCCTTCGCCCCGTCCAGGCCGTTCGCGGTGGTCGACCGGGCGCAGCCGTGCCGACGCGTGGCAATGCCGACCAGCCGCACCGTCAGGTCCTCCTCTCGGGCGAGCCGTTTCTTGCGCTCGCCGAGCAGGCGGACGAAACGCCGGCCGACGTTGCCGAAACCGAGCAGGAGGAGATCGAGAGTCATGAGATCTGTGATGTCCGGCGTCCAGTGAGCGCCACTTCTCCTACGTGTAGGCGCGGCCCATTGTGGCCGCGCTTCACCGAGCACGTGATGAAGGGCCGCCACCCGCCTGATCGCGAGCTCGGGCGGCCCCTACGCGAGGGAAGAGGGAACGAGCGCCCGAGTCACGGCAATACCCATTGCGCATTGCCCGTTGCCCATCGCGCTGTCGGGCCTCCGCTCTTCGTTACGGGCGCGCCCCCGCGGAGAGATCGCGCAGCCCGTCGCCCATCAGTCCCAGCGCCTTCTGCAGGTGGGCCGCTTCGTCGCCGAAGCCGAGACGGAGGTAGCCGTCCATGCCGAAGTGATCGCCGGGCACGACCAGCACGCTCTTCTCCTCGCGCAGCCGGTTCACCAGCGTCGTCGAGTTCATGTCGTGGTGGTACCGGACGTAGACGATGGCGCCCGCTTCCGGCGGCACGTAGCTGAACAGCCCGCCCTGAGCGGCGAGCCACCGGTCCATCACCGCCCAGTTGTCGCGCAGGATGCCCCGCGTGCGGTCGAGCAGCTGCGCGCGGCGGCCCGATTGCAGCGCCACGCGCGCCAGGTAGTCGCTGAGCGCGCCTGGGCAGATCGTCGTGTAGTCGTGGCGGGCCCAGAGCGACGCGATGAGGTCGGGGGGCGCGGCGATCCAGCCGATCCGCAGCCCCGGCAGGCCGTACGCCTTCGACAGCCCGCTGGTGACGATGACCCGCTCGTACCGGCCCCACATCGACGCCGTCTCGTGGCCGTCGCGCTCCGCGCCGCGGTAGACCTCGTCGGCCATCACCCAGATGCCGTGGGGAGCGGCCAGCGCACAGATGGCGTCGAGGTCGGCGTCGCGCAGCCGCGCGCCGGTCGGGTTGTTCGGGTTGCAGACGATGATGACCTTCGTGCGCGGCGTGATGAGCCGCTTCAACTCGTCGGGATCCGCCGCCCAGCGGCGGTCGCCGCCCTCGACGATGCGCATCGGCCACTGACGGACCGTGCCGCCGAAGGCCCGCGCCAGCCCCCACGTCTGCATGTAGTTCGGCACCATCAGGATCACCTCGTCGCCCGGTTCGACGAGCCCCCAGGTGACGAGCAGGTTCGCCTCGGAGCCGCCGTTGGTGACCTCGATGTGATCGACCGTCGCGCCGGGATACTGCTTCGCGACGAGCTCGCGCAGGGCGATGGTGCCGTTCGACTGCGTGTAGCCGAGCCGCTGCGACATCAGCGTGCGCACGGCGGCCTCGCCGCCGATCAACTCCTCGAGACGCAGCGGATGAACGCCGCTCTCGGACAGGTTGTAGGAGACCAGGTTCTCCCAGGTGGATTGCATCCGTTCCATGTCGAACGGTTCGATCTGCATGAGGCCTTCTCCGTGCGGTGACGCGGTCCGTCGTAGCACCGAGCTTCAGCTCGGTCGCCTCTGTGGCACCGGGCTTCGGCCCGGGACGCCCCGAGTGTATCCGATAGGAACCTGACCCGCGAAACCGCTGGTCCCCCGGGACGGGCGCCCTGCCGTATACTGCGAACAGACCCTGCTTCAATCGTACCGAATCGGACCGGCGTGCGCCAATCGGCCGTGCGACGCTGGAGCAGTTGCGAGCGGAGGCGAGGGGCCCCGCCATTCAAACGAGGACCGTCATGCAGCGTCAGCAGAAACATGCGCTCGCGGTGGCCGTTGCGCTCGGCGCGCTCCTGGCCGCGCCGGTGGCGGCCCAGGGGCCCGTGAGGCCGGGATCGATGGCCGGCATGGGGCCCGGCGGCCGAAGCACCACGGCCGTGGCGACGGGCGACGCCACGGTGCGCCATGCGCCCGACCGCGTCTACGTGACGATCGCCGTCGAGTCGCGGGCGGCCCGGCCGACCCCGGCGCAGCAGCAGAACGCCGCCGCCATGACGGCGGTGCAGGCAGAAGCTGGCGGCGCTCGGCCTGCCGAAGTCGGCTGTCGAGACGACGCTGGTACGACCTGCAGCAGGAATTCGACTACCAGGACGGCAAGCGGACGCCGAAGGACTTTCTCGCCAGCAACACGATCCGGATCACCGTGGACGATTCTGTCACGGGTCGGTGCGGTCGTCGACGCCGCCGTGGGCGCCGGCGCGACGAGCGTGCGCGGGATCCAGTTCGACCTGAAGGACCGCGCCAGCGTCGAGCGCGAGGCCCTGCGGCGGGCCGTGGCCGACGCGAAGCTGAACGTCGAGGCCCTGGCCACCGGGGCCGGCATGACGGTCGACCGCATCACCCGGATCGATTCCGCCGGGTCGGCGCCCTCGCCGCGGCCCGTCAATACCGCGCTGATGCGCGCGGCCGCGCCCGAAGCCGCCCAGACGCCGATCGTGCCCGGCGAGATCGAGATTCACGCGCACGTCACGCTGACCGCCGTCCTGAAATAGGCCGGCGGCCGGCGCCGTTTTCAACCTTGCGCCGCTCCGGCCGATCAAAGGGAAACGGGGGATGCGGTCCGGCGTCCGGGCCGTCCGCGGGGAGGAAGCCATGCTTCGCCGAAGCCTGCTGGCTGTCGTCGTCTCGCTCGTGGCCGCGCTGGCCTGGATTGCGGGGATCGAGAGCGCGCTCTTCTGAGGAATCCGCGTCCTACCCGAGCAGGACCGATTTCACCGCCAGCAGCAGGTAGCCCGCCACGATCGCGATGAGCGTTCCCCGCTCGCTGAAGACCGTGTCCCGCCACGAATAGATCGCCGGCCTGGACAGCGCCCCCCCGAGACGCGACAGCACCGGGCGCCAGCGCGGCACCCGATCCAGGTACGCGCGGTACTCGGGACCCATCCGCGACACCAGCAGGGTTTCCTCCCACCGAACGATCGCGTGGTACTCGAGCGCGAGCAGGATCAGGACGAACGGAGCCAGCCAGATCAGGCCGGCACTGATGGTGAAGCCGAGCCAGATCCCGATGTTGCCGACGTAGAGGGGATTGCGCACGAGATGGAACGGGCCGCTGTCGACCAGCGCGCCCGTGCGGCCGCTGCGCGTGCGGGAGATGACGCCGATGTGGCGCACGCCCCAGATGCGGAGCCCTTCGCCGGCCGCGACGACGAGCGGACCGGCCAGGCGCGTCAGCCAGAACGGGCCGGATTCCCGCCAGGTCACCAGCAGCAGGGCCGCCACGATCGGCAGCGGCAGCCACGATCGCCGGCCGAACAGCCACGCCCCGGCCTGCACCCACCCGGAAGAGCCGGGATCCACCTGGTCCGTCATTCGCCTTGCGAGTATACAGGCTCCGGGCTCCGGGCTCCGGCGCGGGATTCCGGAGCCGGGCCGAAGCCACCAATCCCCAATCCCTAATCCCTGACCCCTGCCCCCGCGAAGGGGACTTGCCTCCTACTGCCCCTTGGTATAATGTCGGACTATATTGGTCGGATATAGAGATCAGCATCCGTGGATACCACAGAAGCAACGGCAGACGGAGCGGCGCTGGCAGGACGGGTCCCCGCGGTGGCCGCGCAGCAGTCGCTGCTCGACCTGATCGGGAACACGCCGCTGCTGCGGCTCGGTCCGTTCGAGCAGGGGCTCGGCGGGGTCGAGATTTACGCCAAGGCGGAGTGGAAGAACCCCGGCGGGTCGGTGAAGGACCGGGCGGCGTACCGGATGATTCTCGATGCCGAGGCCGACGGCCGGCTGCGGCCGGGCGGCCGGACGATCCTCGACGCCACGTCGGGCAACACGGGCCTGGCCTACGCCATGATCGGCGCGGCGCGCGGCTACCGCGTCCGGTTGTGCCTGCCGGCCAACGCCAGTTCCGAGCGCCAGCGGATGCTCCGGGCCTACGGCGCCGACATCGTGCTCACGAGCCCGCTCGAGGGGACCGACGGCGCGATCCGCGAGGCCCGCCGGCTGCACGCCGGGGACCCCGACCGCTACTTCTATCCGGATCAGGTACAACAACGACGGCAACTGGCGCGCCCACTACGACACGACAGGGCCGGAGATCATCCGCCAGACCGGCGGGCGGATTACGCACTTCGTGGCCGGGCTCGGCACCAGCGGCACGTTCATGGGAGTGGGGCGGCGGCTGCGCGACTGGAACCCGCGCGTCGAGCTCTGTTCGTTCCAGCCCGACTCGCCGTTTCACGGCCTCGAGGGGCTGAAGCACATGGCGACGGCGATGGTGCCCGGCATCTACGATCCGGCGCTGGCCGATCGCGACCTGGGCGTCGGCACCGAAGCGGCGCATCGGCTGGTGCGGCGGCTCGCCCGCGAGGCGGGTCTGCTGGTCGGCATCTCGAGCGGCGCGGCGCTGGCGGCCGTGCTGCAGGTGGCGCGCGAGCTCGATGGCCGGCCGGCGGTCATCGTCACCGTGTTCCCCGACGGTGCGGAGAAGTACCTGACCGATCGCCTGTGGGACGAAGAAGATGTGGACGCCGATGCGGGCGATCGCGAGGTGACCCGTGGCTGAAGCGCGACTGGCCCTGCCGTCCTCTGCGGCGGCGGCGATCCGCGATCACGGGCGCGAGACCTATCCGCACGAGTGCTGCGGCGCGCTCATCGGCCGCGACGGGGTCGCGTCCGAGGCGTGGCCGCTGCCGAACACGACCGAGGAGGGGCCGCGTCGGCGCTTCCTGGTGCGGCCCGGCGACTATCGCGCCGCCGAGCAGCGGGCGGCGTCGGTCGGCGCCGAGCTGCTGGGGTTCTATCACTCGCATCCCGACCATCCGGCGCGGCCGTCGCAGTACGACCTCGATCACGCCTGGCCGTTCTTCGCCTACGTGATCATCTCGGTGCAGCAGGCGCAGCCGGCCGACATGACCGTCTGGTTTCTCAGGGAAGACCGATCGGCGTTCGAGGCGGGGCGGCTGATCGAGGAAAGCGGGCAGCCGGTGTCGCCGGGAACGGCGCCGGGCGGTTCGCGCTGAGGTTCGGTGGACCGGTCTGCGGGTTGAACGAGACCTTCGTTCTCTGGTTGCGGGACGCCGCAGACCGGCGGCGCGCACGGCGCGCCCGCGAGGGAGCGGCGCGGGGCGTGCGGGCCCTCGCGAGCGACCGAGCCGGGGTGTGGGGCGGAGCCCCACGTTAAGGAGACTACAGGTACATGGCGAACAAGATTCTGATTCCGACACCGCTCCGGCCTTATACCGGCAAGCAGGACGCCGTTGAAGTGGAAGGCGGCACCGTCGCCGAGCTGCTGGCGGCGCTGACGACCCGCTACGACACGCTGAAGCCGCACCTGTTCAACGAGCGCGGCCAGCTGCGCAGCTTCGTCAACATCTATGTGAACGACGAGGACATCCGCTACCTGGAGAAGGAGCAGACGCCGGTGCAGCCGGGCGACACGATCAGCATCATCCCGTCGGTGGCCGGCGGGACCGGTGAGGCGGTGGTCGATCGGGAGCTGCCGACGCTGTCGAACGACGAGGTGAAGCGGTACAGCCGCCACCTGATCATGCCGGAGGTCGGCATGGAGGGGCAGCGGAAGCTGAAGGCGGCGAAGGTGCTGTGCATCGGCGCGGGCGGGCTGGGATTGCCGGTGGCGATGTACCTGGCGGCGGCCGGCGTCGGCACGCTCGGGCTGGTCGACTTCGACACGGTCGACTTCAGCAACCTGCAGCGGCAGATCCTGCACGGCACGCCGGACGTCGGCCGGTCGAAGCTCGCCTCGGCGAGGGATCGGCTGCAAGCGCTGAACCCGGAGATCGAGATCAAGACCTACGAGACGGCGCTCTCGTCGGAGAACGCGCTCGCGCTCTTCGAGCCCTGGGACCTCATCGTCGACGGCACCGACAACTTCCCGACGCGGTACCTCGTGAACGACGCCTGCGTGCTGCTCGGCAAGCCGAACGTCTACGGCAGCATCTTCCGGTTCGAAGGGCAGGCGTCGGTGTTCGCGGCCGAGAACGGGCCGTGCTACCGCTGCCTGTACCCCGAGCCGCCGCCGCCGGGGCTGGTGCCGAGCTGCGCCGAGGGCGGCGTGCTCGGCGTGCTGCCGGGCATCATCGGCACCATCCAGGCGACCGAGGCGATCAAGCTCATCATCGGCGTCGGCGAGCCGCTGGTCGGCCGGTTCCTCATCTTCGATGCCCTGCGGATGCGCTTCCGCGAGCTGAAACTGCGGCGCGATCCCGATTGCCCGGTGTGCGGCATGAACCCGACGGTGCGCGAGCTGATCGACTACGAGCAGTTCTGCGGCGTGAAGCCGGCGCCCCAGCCCGTGGTGGCCGCCTCGGGGACCGCGGCGGCCCCGCCGGTGATCGACGAGATCTCCCCGCTCGAGCTGAAGGTACGGCTCGACCGCGGCGACGACCTGCTCATCCTCGACGTGCGCGAGCCGCAGGAGTACCAGATCAACCGCATTGCCGGATCGGTGCTGATTCCGCTCGGCGATCTGCCGACCCGGTTCGGCGAGCTCGACGCCGAGCGCGAGATCATCGCGCAGTGCAAGTCGGGCGTCCGCAGCGCCAACGCCACGATGTTCCTCAAGTCGGTCGGCTTCAGCCGGGTGAGGAATCTCTCCGGCGGCATCCTCGGCTGGATCGACACCGTCGATCCGAGCCAGCCGAAGTGACCTGACGATCCGCACGTACGAATGTTGCGCTCCCGACCGCAGGGGCGGCCTGTCTGGCCGCCCCTGGCGCAGCCCTTCTCCACTCAACGGCCCCTCACCGCAGCGGGCTGGCCGCACATGGCGTCAAACGGGCGCGCGCGTTGACCGGGCGGGCCGCGGTCCGGTAAAATACGACTATACCGGTCGTATTTCAGGTCTCCTGCCGCCGCCGTCGAACGCCTCTGCGATCGATCGGGGCACCGCCTCCTGAAACCGCCGGACCTGCAGCCCTGGAAGCCATGCTGAGATTCTCCAAGAAGGCCGACTACGCGCTCATCGCGATGAAGCATCTCGCGCTGCGTGGCGACCAGGCTACGAGCGCCCGCGAGATTGCCGAGCTGTACGGCATTCCCGTGGAGCTGATGGCGAAGGTGCTGCAGCGGCTGGCGCGCCGCGACCTGCTGGTCTCGAGCCAGGGGACGCGCGGCGGCTACAAGCTGTCGCGGTCGCCGCGGCTGATGTCGGTGGCCGACGTCATTCAGGCGATCGACGGCCCGGTCACGGTGACGGCCTGCTCGACGACGGATGAGGCGTGCGAGCAGTATGCGACCTGCAACGTGCGCGATCCGCTGTGGCGGCTCCGCGAGCGGATCGTGACGGCGCTCGGCACCTGCTCGATCTCCGAGCTGGCGGCGGATCCGCCCGAGCCGCCGACCGCCCACGAGGCGCACGCCGCCACCTGGCACTCGCCCGTCTGACGACGGACACTACCGCCGCCTCCGCGGCGCGAGCGCCACGTGCCCGCCTTCGTCCTCGTTCACGGTCGGTCCCGGTCGTTACGATGAATCTCCCCGTCTACCTCGACTACCACGCGACCACGCCCGTCGACCCCCGGGTCCTCGAGGCGATGCTGCCGTACTTCACCGAACGCTTCGGTAATCCGTCGAGCCGCAGCCATCCCTTCGGCTGGGCGGCCGACGAGGCGGTGGAGCGGGCGCGGCAGCAGGTGGCCGATCTCATCGGCGCGAACCTGCGCGAGATCGTCTTCACGAGCGGCGCCACCGAGTCGAACAACCTCGCCATCCGCGGCGTGGCCGTGCGGAAAGCGCGCGGGCACGTCATCACCGTGCTCACCGAGCACAAGGCCGTGCTCGATCCCTGTCACCGCCTCGAGGCGGAAGGGTTCCGCGTGACGTACCTGCCGGTCGATGCCGACGGGTTGGTCGCGCCGGCGTCGGTCGAGCGCGCGATCGCGGACGACACGATCCTGATCTCGATCATGACGGCCAACAACGAGATCGGCGTGCTGCAGCCGATCGCGGAGATCGGCCGGATCGCGAAGGCGCGCGGCGTGCCGTTCCACACCGATGCCGTGCAGGCGGCCGGCAAGGTGCCGTTCGACGTGCAGGGGCTCGGCGTCGATCTCGCGTCGATCACCGCCCACAAGATGTACGGGCCGAAGGGCGCCGGCGCGCTCTACGTGCGGCGCCGCAATCCGCGGGTCGAGCTGACGCCGCTCTGCGACGGCGGAGGACAGGAACGCGGCCTCCGTCCAGGCACGCTGAACGTGCCGGGCATCGTCGGCCTGGGAGAGGCCGCCGCGATTGCCCGGCGGGAGATGGCGGCCGAAGGGGAGCGGCTGGGGCGTCTGAGGGACCGGCTGCTCGGCGGGCTCCGTGAGAAGCTCGGCGACGTGCGCGTGAACGGGTCGGTCGACCGCCGTCTGCCCCAGAATCTCAACGCGGCGTTTCCGGGCGTCGAAGGCGAAGCGCTGCTGATGGGGCTGAAGGATCTGGCGGTCTCGTCGGGATCGGCCTGCACGTCGGTGAGCATCGAGCCCTCTCACGTGCTGAAGGCGCTCGGCCTGCGCGACGATCTCGCCCGCGCCTCCATCCGCTTCGGCCTGGGCCGCTTCACGACCGACGAGGAGATCGCGTACGCCATCGGCGCCGTCTCGACCCTCGTCACGCGGCTGCGCGAGCTGTCGCCACTCGGGGGAAGGAGCCGGTAGCATCAGGCGCTCGGGAGCTCGTCCCTCTCCCCTCGCGTAGGGGCCGCCCGAGCGCCCGATCGCGCGGGTGGCGGCCCGTCGTCACGTGCGCGGTGAAGCACGGCCACAATGGGTCGGGCCTACGCGTGGGAGAAGAGCCGCTCGTCGACCCTGGAGGCAGGATGTGACCACCTATCCCCCTCGCGTGCTCGAGCACTTCGAGCATCCGCGGCGTGCCGGGTCGCTGCCGGACGATGATCCGGCGGTGGGCACGGGCTTCGTGCGTGGCGCTTCCCACGACGATGTGATCCGGCTGCAGGTGCGCGTGGATGGCGGCCGCATCGGTCGCATCGGTCGCATCGTTGACGCCCGGTTCAAGGCCTACGGCTGTGGCTGGACGATTGCGTGTGCCAGCCTGGCCACCGACCGGCTGGTCGGTCTGACGATAGGGGAGGCGCGCGCGATCGATCGGCTGGCCCTGGCGCGGGAACTGGAACTGCCCGACGATAAGCTGCATTGCGCGGTTCTGGCCGAGGAGGCCGTCGTCGCCGCGCTGGCCGATGCCGAGCGCCGGCGCGCGCGGCCCTGACGCCGCGTTCTTGAGGCCGTCGGGCCAGTGTGAGACGATAGGTTCGTGTCGGCTGTCAGGGTTACGGGCTGGACGTTCGCGCTCGTATGCCTGGCTGGGCTGCTCGCAGGGACGTCCGCCGCTGCCCAGTCACCGTCGAGCTCCTCGTCGTCGCCGAAGGCGGCGTCGCAGGACCCCTTCGCCACCGAGCGGGTGCCCTACTCGGTCGCCCGTATCGCCAGGGAGCTGGAGGCCACGCCTCGGCGCAAGGATGGTCTCCGGCTCGACTTCCACCTGATCGTCGTCGGCCAGGCCCCGCCGCCCCGGTTCTTCGAGAACTTCGACGTGGACCACGGTCCGGTGCCCTTCGGCGCCCCCACGCAGCAGCAGTTCCTCGACGTCGTCACGCCCGAGGCCTTCAAGGCGCCGGCCATCCCGCTGGGCGGCATCGTGAAGTGGCTGGTCGGCCGCGTCCACAAGCCCTGAGCTTCCGACAGCCGCCCGCCCGGGCGGCAGCCGGTGACGTGGCTGTGGTACACTTCGCTGGATACGCGGCCTGCCCGCTTCGTTCACCAACGCCGCTTCGACCATTCTCATGAAAATCGCCATCGCTCACAGCCCTGATTCCGACGACGCCTTCATGTTCTACGGCCTGGCCAGCGGCCAGGTGCCGTCCGCCCCCTTCGAGATCGAGCACGTGCTGTCCGACATCGAGACGCTGAACCGCGCCGCGTTCGAGGGCAAGTACGAGGTGACCGCCGTCTCGTTCAACGCGTACACGAAGCTGACCGACAAGTACCTGCTGCTGCCGCATGGCGCCAGCATGGGCGACCGGTACGGCCCCATCGTGGTCGCGCGGAACGACGGTCCCTCGTCACTGAAGGGCGTCACGGTGGCCGTTCCCGGCGAGATGACGACGGCGTTCCTCACGCTGCGGATGTACGACCCCACCGTCGCGTACGTCGTGATGCCCTTCGATGAGATTCAGGAAGCGGTCCGGGACGGCAAGGTCGCCGCGGGCCTGCTGATTCACGAGGGGCAGCTCACCTACGCGGACGACGGGCTGAAGAAGATCGTCGACATGGGCGAGTGGTGGGCCGACCTCACCGGCGGACTGCCGCTGCCACTCGGCGGCAACGTGATCCGGCGCGACCTGGGGCCCGAGACGATTCAGAAGGTGTCGCGGCTGCTGCACGACAGCATCGCCTACGCGCTGAACCATCGTCAGGAAGCGATCGACTACGCGATGAAGTTCGGCCGGGGCCTCGATCGGGGCAAGACGGATCGGTTCGTCGGCATGTACGTGAACGATCTGACGCTCGACTACGGCGAGCGCGGGCGGACGGCCGTGCAGCGCCTCTTCGACGAGGCCTATGCGAAGAAGCTGATTCCCGCGCCGCTGAAGGCCGAGTTCGTCTGACGACGGCAGTCGAAGGCGCCCGGGCAGCGTCCGGGCCCTTCGAGCGTTCTTCGTTCCTCGTTACAGAACTCACTTCCCCCGGTCCGCCGGATCGTAGAGCCGCACCGTCGGGGCGGCCCACTGGCGTGCCGGTGCCCAGTCGAGCCGGCCGAACACGCTCTCGTTCGCGAACCGCTTGCGGAACTCCGGTTCCTCCCACGATTCCAGCAGAAAGTACGGATGCAGGCCCTGCGCGCGCAGGACCTGCAGGGCGTCGTCGAGCCGCGTCGGCGGCAGCCAGTCCCACCGCAGCGTCCAGCGGTGCGCGTACAGGCGCAGGCTGCCCGATTCCTGCATCGACAGGAAGATGGCGTTGGGCGGCGTGTGGCCGGCCAGATCGCGTCCGACGCTGACGTAGTGCTGCTCCTGCCGGTGCAGCGTGAAGACGCTGCGGTCCCGCGCGATCTGCACCTGCCAGCCGGCCACCGCCGTCACGATCAGCACCATGACGGCGATCCGTGCGACGCGGCCGGTGCGGCGCAGGAGCACCCACAGGCCGCCGGTGGCCAGCACGATCAGGAGCGGCAGGCCCGGCAGGAGATAGCGCAGGAACCACCAGGCGTCGAACGGCACGAAGACGAGGTACGACGCGACGAGCAGCAGCAGGAACAGCCCGAGGCCGGCGCGGACGTGTCTTCGATCGAGGGGACCGGCCAGCCGGCACGCGCGTCCGCAGAACGGGAGCACGGCCGCGAGGATGAACGGCGTCTGCGTTTCGACGAGCCACTGCGTGTAGCTCTGCAGATTCGGCAGCACGTTCGACCACGCGTAGAGGTCCGAGAGGCTGCCGTAGCCCGAGCGCCATGGCGCGCCGTACAGGTGCTGGTTGAACAGGGCGATGCCGACGACACCCGGCAGCAGTCCGACACCCAGACGCACGAGACGGCCGGCGATGGCGGGAATCGGACGCCGCGAGTCCGACCCGGGCGCGCACGCAATCGCGGCCAGGGCGAGCACCAGCGGCGCCAGGTTCGGCCGGATCGCAATGACCAGTCCGGCCGCCAGCCCCGTCGCCAGCGGGCGGCGCAGCAGCGCGAAGATCAGGGCCAGCGTCCAGCCGGCGGCTGCCGGCACGTCGCTCATCGGTGAGACGAGCTGATAGAGGAAGACGGGGCTCAGAGCGAGCAGCAGCGCCGCCATCAGGCCGACGGCATCGTCGAACAGCAGGCGCCCGAGCAGCCACGTCAGGACGACCGCCAGTCCACCGAGCAGCGGCACGATCAGATACACGCCGTTCGGCCCGGCCACGCCCTGGGCTGCCGCCATCAGCAGCGGGAGCCCGGGTGGATACTTCGGAGCGATGGTGTGCGGTTCCAGTCCCGGGCGGTACCCGAGCGGCGTCAGCGTCCAGTCGGCGTACCGACCAGGGCAGCCGTTCTGCGAGAGCGGTCTGGTCGACGACGAGGTGTCCGCGAAGCCAGTGATCGGCCTGGCTGACGTAGCCGTACGAATCGTCACCGCCCGCCGCGAACGTGCCCCAGTGCAGCCCGATCGCAATCGTCAGGACGACCAGCGACAGCACCGCCCATGGCCGGCCGGGCGCGAACACGCCGAGCAGGCGACGGATGTCGCTCTTCACGCGATCGCGGAAGACGACGCCGTAGGCCGCCGCACCGACGAGACCGAGCAGGAGGGGACGGACGGGGTCGTGGACCGAGAGCCTGACGGCTCCCAGCATCCAGACGCCGCCGCCGGTCGTGACGATGGCCAGCGCGGTGCCGAACCCGCCCAGCACCAGGGCGAGGAGCGAGCGTCGAATGGCGGGACGGCGGAGATCCACCCTCGAAGAGTTACTCCGGTGCGCTAGGCGACGCCGGTGTCGAGCCGCTCGTCCGGCGCCAGCCCGGGCGGCACCTCGACGTCGAGGCTGCGGGCGAGGAGGGCGTGGAGCTGCCGGACGCCTTCGCCCAGGCTGGCGGGCCCGGGCTGCAGGATGTAGGTCGACTTCACTTCGTAGATCCGGCCGGTCTTCACGGCGGTCACGTTCTCCCAGCCCGCACGGCCCGCGATCGTCGCCTTGCGCACCTTCTTCCCGCACCAGGATGCGATGACGACCTCCGGATCGCGCGCCGCGACGTCGGCCGGCGCGAGGATGCGGTCCTTGCCGAGCCGCGCTCCGGCCAGCTCGGGAAACAGCGGCTCGCCGCCCGCGATGGCGACCAGCTCCTCGACCCACTGGATGCCGGCAATCAGAGGCTCGTCCCACTCCTCGAAGAACACCCGCGGACGGCGGGGGAAGCGCGCGGCCGATGCCCGGATCGCGTCGAGCCCGCGCTCGAACTGCGCGGCCAGCGCCTCGGCGCGATCCGCGCAGCCCACCAGGCCGCCGACCATCCGGATCATCTGCAGGATTTCGGCGATGCTGCGCTGGTTGAAGGTGAAGACCGGCAGCCCGCGGCGGATCAGCTCGGCGGCGATGTCGGCCTGGAGATCCGAGAAGGCGAGCACGAGGTCGGGTTGCAGCGCCTCGATCTTCTCGATCCGCGCGTGGATGAATGCCGACACGCGCGGCTTCTGCCGTGCCTCGGGCGGCCGCGCCGTGTACCCCGACACACCGACGATGCGGTCGCCTGCGCCGAGCAGGTAGAGCGTCTCCGTGGTCTCTTCGGTGAGGCAGACGATCCGCTGCGGGTAGGCGGAGGAGGTCACGGGCGGACCTCCTCGGCCTGTGGCAGCAGGTCGGCGAAGAGGAAGCCGTCGCGTTCGACCACCTCGCCGGTGTCGATCGCGATCGGGCCGGAGAACATCGGGCCGTCGTAGGCGAACGAGTGGAACTCGCCGCGCTCGCCGCACGGATCGACGTCGGGTCCGAGCTCGTCGAGCAGGGCGGCGTCGAACTCGCGGCCGATGAAGCGGCCGTCCAGCACGCGCGGATCGACGGTCGTGAGCCTGGCGCGCAGCCCGCCGGCCAGCATCTCGCGCGCCAGCGCGCCGGTGGGGCGCTGCCAGAGCGGAAAGATCGGCGTCAATCCCGTGCCGGCCAGCTTCTGCTCGCGATAGCGACCGGACGTCTTCGAGGAACAGGTCGCCGAACGCCATGTGCGTGTAGCCCTCGGCCACGAGCCGTCCGGTGGCCGCGGCCATCCGCCGCTCGTACTCGTCGTTCGAGCAGGGCCAGGGGAGCGGCACCTCGACGAGCGGCAGGCCGGCGGCGCGGGCCTGCGCCTGCAGCAGCTCGCGCCGGACGGCGTGCATCGCCACCCGTCCGGCCTGCTCGTTCACCGTCGTCAGCAGGCCGCCGATCGACCAGGCGTCGCTCTGCCGCAGCACGTGCAGCATCCACGCACTGTCCTTGCCGCTGCTCCAGGAAACGATGAGTCGGTTTGACATGAAGTGATTCCAATCCGTTAGAGTCAGAATGTAGAAGTACGAAACGTCGGCCGAGCGCCACCTCTTTCGGGTTTCTAATTCTCAGTTCCAAATTACGTTCGTCGCACTTCTTTCGAACGCTTCCGGGTGCAGCGCCCGGGCCATCCGTTCGATCGCTTCCGCGATCCGGGGGCCGGGGACGACGAGGTCGTTGCCGGTCAGCAGGTGCACCTGGTGGTTCCGGACCGCCGGCACCGAGCCGAGCACGTTCCAGACCGCCTGCTCGCGCGCGAGATCGGCCGGCGACAGCACCTGTCCGTAGTGCAGCTCGAGAATGGCCTGCGGTGCCCGGGCAATCACCGTCTCCGAGGAAATCTGCACCGACTGCCGCCTGACGTCGGCGAAGACGTTGTCGCCTCCCGCGGCTTCGAGCATGTCGTTCAGGAAGCCGACGCCGCCGCTGACGTAGATGTCGCGCAGCGCGAACGAGGCCCGCTCGAAGACGAGCAGCGTGCGCGGCCGCGGCCGGCCGGCGACGGCGGCCTTCACGGCGTCGATCCGGCGCGTGAGCGTCGCGTCGAGCGCCGCGGCTTCCGCCGCGCTGCCGACGCGGTTGCCGAGCGCGCGGATGGTCGTCAGCACGTCGGCCAGGCCCGCGCCGTTGACGAACGGGTAGACGGCGATGCCGGCCCGGCCGATCTGCTCGCGCAGATCCTCCTGCGTCGCGTACACGATGACGAGGTCCGGGTGCAGATCGAAGATCCGCTCGAGATCCGGATCGATGAGCGCGCCGACGCGCGGCAGCCGGTCGACCTGCGGTGGATAGTGGTCGTAGCTGCTCACGCCGACCACGCGCGGTCCCGCGCCGATGGCGAACAGCATCTCGGTGGCGGCCGGCACGAGAGAGATGATGCGCGCGGGGCGCGCGGCGGCGGCCGGGACCGGTTGCACCGCGGCTGCCGACAGGGCTCCCGTCGCGGAGCCGGCCGCCGAGGCGATGGCCGCCAGGCCCGCCACGAGGGCCACCGCCACCAGCCAGCGCGCCGGCCGCGCCCGCCTCGTGCTCATATCCGTCCCTCGGCGCGGCGCAGCAGCAGCCACAGGAAGAACGGACCGCCGAGCACCGCCGTGATGATGCCGACCGGCAGCTCGAGCGGCGCGAACGCGGTCCGCGCCACGAGATCGCAGGCGACCAGGAACATCGCGCCGAAGCAGGCCGAGGCCGGCAGCACCAGACGGTGATCGGGGCCGACGATCAGCCGCACGAGGTGCGGCACGATGATGCCGACGAATCCGATCGGCCCCGCCAGCGCGACGGCGGCGCCCGTGGCCAGTGACGCGCTGATGAGCGCCAGCCGCTGGGAGGCGACCACGTCGACGCCGCGGGCGGCAGCGGCCTCGGTGCCGAGGCTGAGCAGGTTCAGCGGCCGCGGCAGCCACGCGAACGCCACGAGCGAGACGAGCACCAGCGGGGCGGCCGCCGCGATCGGCGCGTAGCCGGCGACGTCGAGATCGCCCATCAGCCAGCGCACGGTCCGGAACGTCTGCGTGAAGTCGGCGAGGTACTGCACGAAGAGGATGAGGGCGGCGAAGAAGGCGTTCAGCGTGACGCCGGCCAGCAGCAGCACGTTGGTCGAGAGTCCCTGGCGCCGCGCCGTCGACAGGAGATAGACGATGACCAGGGCGCCGATGGCGCCGAGGAAGCTCGCCAGCGGGACGGCCGTGAGGCCGCCCACCCGCACCTGCAGGCCGAACGTGATGGCGATGATCGCGCCGAGCGCGGCGCCGGCCGAGACGCCGAGCGTGTCGGGGCTGGCGAGGGGATTGCGCAGGAGCGCCTGAAAGATGACGCCCGAGGTCGCCAGCGCGCAGCCGACCAGCGCCGCGGCGAGCACCCGCGGCAGCCGCGCGATGAAGAAGATCTGCGCGTCGGCGTTGTGCGCGAACGGGATCGTCCGATCGAACACGCGGGCGAGGCTGAGCCGGCTCGGCCCGATGAGCGGCGCCAGCACGATGACCGCCACCGCCGCCGTGCCGAAGACCAGCAGCGTCACCAGCAGCTGACGCCGGATCGCGGGAGCGGCTGGCGGGTGAGACGTTCGCGGCTCACGGCCTGTCATCACGCTCATGTGCCGCCGCTCGTCTGAGTTGGTCCGCTCACCACGCCTGCATTCCTCAATCCGCATGGGGCCCCACCCCCATGCGCTGCCGTCGCTTACGCTCCGGATCCTGCCCGGCGCGTCCGGTGGTCATTCGCGTAAGGGTCTGGGCGGTTTCACCGCGGGACCGATCGCGCAATCGGCGTCACGGTGAGGTGCTGCGCCGCCTCGTGGAAGCGGACGTCGGCGTCGACGCCGTAGAGCGCGCGGATGGTGGCCGGCGTCAGCACGTCGGCCGTGTGGCCGCTGGCGAGCACGCGGCCGCAGGCGAGCAATACGAGCCGCTGGCAGAGGCTGCCGGCGAAGTTCAGGTCGTGCGTCGACAAGACGATCGTCAGCTCCCGGTCGCGGTTCAGCGTCGCCAGCAGCGTGGCGATGTCGAGCTGCGCGCCGATGTCGAGCGACGCCGTCGGTTCGTCGAGCAGCAGGATGTCGGGCGACTGCGCCAGCGCACTGGCAATGGCCACCCGCTGTCGTTCACCGCCGCTGAGCGTGGCGAAGCGGCGCGAGGCGAGATCGTCGGTGCGCGTCGCCGCGAGCGCGGCGTGCGCGATCGTCAGGTCGTCGGCTTTCTCCAGCTCGAAGGGGCCGAGATGCGGGTAGCGGCCCATCAGCACGACCTCGAGGACCGTGTAGTCGAAGGCCGTGACCGTCTCCTGCGGTACGAAGGCGATGCGGCGCGCGAGCTCGCGCCGCGAGTGGCCCGCGAGCGGCACGCCGCCGAGCGAGACCTCGCCGGTGTCCGGCGCCAGCATGCCGTTCAGCAGCTTCAGCAGTGTCGTCTTGCCGGAGCCGTTCGGGCCGAGGATGCCGACCAGGTCGCCGCGTCCCGCCGACAGGTCCACCTCGTTCAGCACGAGGCGGCCGGGGCCGCCGCGGCGCGGGTACGCGAACGAGACGTCAGCGGCAACGAGCACGGGGCTCCTCCCGCCGGAACGTTCCGGACGAGGTGGTGCGTGGACAGTAATGACAGGGATGACAGTGATGACAGGGCGGACGGAACATCCAGGGCCTCTCTCCGGCGTTTCCACGCGCCGGACTCCCGCCACGTCTGCGGGCAGACGGGACGAGGAAGAGTGAGGACGGACCCTGGCGATCAGGTTTCCTGACTCGCGGATCGTCGCGAAACGTCATGCGCCTTCCCATGTCCGCGCGGGACACAGTGGCGGGATCGATCCGTGTCGAATCGATCCGGGACGGGCAGGCGTGGGGCCTCCCGCGATGACGTTCGCTCCCCGCTTACAGTGGCGGGACCGTGTGGGCATTTCACCCACTTCGCATGGTCGCCGGGGTGAGCGTCTGTTGTCAGGCGGAGTATAGCATGGGGCCGATTGGCGGCCCGGCCGGCGCGGCTGCGACGGCGGGGTGTCGGCCCGATGAGGCACGTCGAGGCAGGTCGGCCCGAAGATGGGGACAACGCTTGCGGGGTTGCAGATCAGGTGCCTGTGCTATACTGGCGAACAGTCAAATTCCATCAGGCGATAGCCGTGCGCCGAAAGGCGTGATGGGGTTTGACCTTTTCGTATCTCGAGATTGAGAAAATTTTCACAAGCGCCGCAAGCTCGCCAGCTCCACGCGGTGCGGTTCACTGGCTCCCTGACCGAAGTGCATACACCCGGCTGGCCGGGTGGGACGACGCCCCATGCATCTTCCGCTGCTGACTGATTTCGAGAAGGCGCACCTGTCGGAACGCCAGCCGCTGCCCGAGCGCTACCGGGGCCTCGGCGACGAGGAGCTGGACGCGCGCATTACGGCCGCCCGCGCCGCCCTCGGCCGCCGCGTCGTCATCCTGGGGCACCACTACCAGCGCGACGAGGTCATCAAGTTCGCCGACTACACGGGCGACTCCTTCAGGCTCGCCAGCCGGATCGCCGACCGGCCCGACGCCGAGACGATCGTCTTCTGCGGCGTCCACTTCATGGCCGAGAGCGCCGACGTGCTGCGCGCCGACCACCAGCAGGTGATCCTGCCCGACCTGGCGGCTGGCTGTTCGATGGCCGACATGGTGGCGCCCGATCAGATCGAGCTGTGCTGGAAGGAGCTGGGGCAGATGGGCATCGGCGACGTGCTGCCGATCACCTACATCAACTCCGCCGCAGCCATCAAAGCGTTCTGCGGCGAGCACGGCGGCATGGTCTGCACCTCGTCGAATGCGAAGGCCGCGCTGCAATGGGCGTGGGAGCGCGCGGGCAAGGTGCTGTTCGTGCCCGATCAGCACCTGGGCCGCAACGTCGCGTATCAGCTCGGCGTGCCGCTCGACGAGATGGTCGTCTGGGATCCGGACGAGATCTGGGGCGGCCTCGAGCCCGAGCAGGTGCGGCGGGCGCGCATCATCCTGTGGAAGGGGCACTGCTCGGTGCACACGCGGTTCACGCCGCGGCAGATCGCGCAGGTGCGCGCCCAGCATCCCGGGCGTGCGCGTGATCGTCCATCCCGAGGTGCCGTGGGAAGTCGTGCAGGCGGCCGACGCCTGCGGATCCACCGAGTACATCATCCGCGAGGTGTCCGAGAGTCCGGCCGGGTCGGTCTGGGCGGTCGGCACCGAGGTCCATCTCGTCAACCGGCTCGCGCGCCAGCTCGAGCCCGACCGCACGGTCCTGTCGCTCGACCAGTTCGGCTGTCTCTGCTCCACGATGTTCCGCGTCTCCCCGAACCACCTGCTCTGGGTGCTCGAGGGCCTGCTGGACGGCGAGGTCCACAACCGGATCGTCGTCCCCGAGGCGCAGAAGGCCTGGACGCGCGTGGCGCTCGAGCGGATGCTGGCCGTTCGATCTTAGGTGGGGCTCCGCCCCACGCGTACCGTCGCTTCCCGGGAACACCCCGCATGTTGTGGCCGGCCGGCGCTTGCCCGCGGCCGGCGTCCGAAGTACGATCGACAGGTTGCACTTAACGAGAGGAGGGTCGTCTATGGCATTTGCACTTCCGCCTCTGCCGTACGCCTACGATGCGCTGGAGCCTCACATCGACAAGATGACGATGGAGATCCACCACGGGAAGCATCACGCAGGCTACGTCAACAATCTGAACAAGGCGCTCGAAGGTCACGCCGGACCTGCAGTCGAAGAGCGTCGAGGATCTCCTGCGGGGCATCAGCTCCGTGCCCGAGGCCATTCGCACCGCCGTCCGCAACAATGGCGGCGGGCACGCGAATCACTCGATGTTCTGGCAGATCATGGGACCGAAGGCCGGCGGCGCGCCGACCGGCGCGATTGCCGACGCGCTGCAGTCCACCTTCGGCAGCTTCGAGGCGTTCAAGGATCAGTTCGCCAAGGCCGGCGCCGGCCGCTTCGGCAGCGGCTGGGCGTGGCTGGTCGAGCAGAACGGCAAGCTCGCCATCGAGAGCACGGCGAACCAGGACAGCCCGCTGATGGACGGCAAGAAGGCCATCATGGGCGTCGACGTCTGGGAGCACGCCTACTATCTGAAGTACCAGAACCGCCGCGCCGACTACCTGGCGGCCTGGTGGAACGTCGTGAACTGGGCCGAGGTGAACAAGCGCCTCGCCGCCAAGTAACAGGATTTCCGGAAGGTGAGATGAGCCGGGCGATCCCCGCTCATCTCGCCTGCCATCCGCCCGCCTCCGCCCCGTTTCCTCAGAACAACTTCACGTCGACCAGGGTGCCCGCCTCGACGATGTCGACCTCGGCGGGGATCTCGATGTAGCCGTCCGCCCGCGACATGCTCGTGATGTCGCCCGACGCCTTGAACGCCGGCTCGGCGCTGCCGTCTTCGAGGCGCACGGTGAAGAACTGGTGCCGGCCCGTCGCCGAGACGACCCGCTGGGCCAGCGGCACCCGCACCGACAGCGGACGGTAGGCCGGCAGCCGCGCCATCTGTCGGAGGAACGGCACCAGCAGCGCGTAGCCGTTGGAGAGGCAGGACGTGGGGTAGCCCGGCATGCCGAAGATCGGCGTGCCGTTGATGAGGCCGAAGGCCGTCGGCTTGCCCGGCTTCACGGCGATGCCGTGGAAGACCACTTCGCCGCTCGCCTGGATCGCGTCGAGGATGAGATCGCGTTCGCCGACCGAACTGCCGCCCGAGAAGACGACGATGTCATCCTGCAGGCAGCCGTCGAGGGCCGTCAGCAGTTCTTCGAGCGTGTCCTGCGCCGTGCGGTACGCGACCGGGACGCCGCCATGCGCCGCGACGATCGCGGAGAGCGTGTAGCGGTTGACGTCGTAGATCTGGCCGGGGCCGAGCGGCTGGCCGGGGTCGATGATTTCGTTGCCCGTCGAGAGGATGGCGACGCGCGGCTTCGCGTACACGTCGACCTCGAGCGTGCCGATGGCGGCGATCGCGCCGAGGCGGCTCGGGTTCAGCAGGTCGCCGCGCGCCACGACCGTCTGGCCCGTGGCGAGATCGGCGCCGCGGGGGCCGATGTGCTGGCCGGCGTGGACGGGCGAGAAGATCTGCACGCCGCCCGAGTCGTCGCGCTCCGTCTCTTCGACCATCACGACGGCGTCGGCGCCGGCCGGCAGCGGAGCGCCGGTGGCGATCTGCACGCAGTGGCCGTGATTGACGCGCACCGCCGGCATCTGCCCCGTGTAGACCGTCTCGGTGCAGATCAGCCGCTTCGGATCGGAGCGCGAGGCGCCGGTCGTGTCGGCGGCGATGACGGCGTAGCCGTCCATGGCCGCGCGGTCGAATGGCGGCACGTCGCCCGGCGCCGTCAGGTCGGCGGCGGCCACGCGGCCGCTGGCGTCGAGCAGGGGCACGCGTTCGGTCCGGTCGATCGGCACGACGGCGGCGTCGAGTTTCGCGCGCGCCTCGGCGAGGGGGATCGTGTGGGTGATGGGCCGCATGCGGGATCCCGTCATGAAATTGCCTCTTCCAGCGTCAGCGGGAGACTTCGCGGAGCATCTTCTCCGGGGCTCTGCCCCGAACCCCGGCTTCCTTCATTAATGCGCGCGGGGCCCCACCCCCGCGCGGCGCTGACGCCGATGCCTCGCGTCGGATTCGCATGTCCTCCGCTCGGCATGGCCTTCGGCGAAGTCCTCGCCTCACGCGGAGGCTGTCAGCGCGAGACCTCGCGCACCAGGTGCGCCAGTTCGGGGAGAATCAGTTTCGTCATCGCCAGCCGCACGGCGTGCTCCGAGCCGGGCAGGGCGATGAGGATGCGGCGGCCGGCCGCGCCGGCGAACGCGCGGCTCATCATCGCGGCGGCGCCGATTTCCGCGTAGCTGAGCATCCGGAACAGCTCGCCGAAGCCGTCGAGCCGCTTGGTGACGAGCGAGACGAGCGCCTCGTACGTGCTGTCGCGCGACGTGATGCCGGTGCCGCCGGTGGTGATCACGGCCTGGACGTCCTGTGCCGCGAGCTGTGCTTCGACGAGACGGCGGACGTCGGCCGGCTCGTCGCGGACCAAGGTCGCGGCCGGCGACCCGGTGGCCGTGGGCCTCGAGGAGCTCCGCGATGGCGCGGCCGCCGGTGTCGGTCGTCTCCGTGCGGGTGTCGCTGATCGTCAGGACGAAGCAGGCGACGCTGGCGGGCGCGGTGGCCCGGTGCTGCGCCGCCGCCCCGGCCGGCGCAGCCTCGGCACCCTTCCGGTCACCGCTCCGCATGGGGGAATCAGCCATTCCCTGCATTATATGGAGGAAGACGTCCAGGGGCGGCGACCGGCCGGGCCCGCTCCGTCCACACTTCGCCCGCGTCCTGCCCCTCTTCCCGCACGTAGGGGCCGCCCGAGCTCGCGATCGCGCGCGGGTGGCGGCCCGTCAGGCGGGCAGTGGTGGCGCGGGCGACAGCCGTGATAGAATCGGTGGTTGCTGCACCCTGGAGACGGGGTGCAGACACGACCTCAACGCGCCCTTAGCTCAGTTGGATAGAGCGTCTGGCTACGAACCAGGAGGTCGCAGGTTCGAGTCCTGCAGGGCGCACCACTTCTCTGAATGGCGGGGACCTCTACCCCGCCAAGCTCACTCCATTCCGTTTGCGATCACGGCATCGACTGTCGAGTTGGTAGGCCGATCCTTGCCTCCGGGTGCCCTTCGATCTAACGTTGGCCAGACCTACGTTCAGCAGGAGGACAGCAAGGATGCAATCGTTGGGGAAGGCCCTGCCTGTCATTGCATATGCTGCATTACTGGCGGCCATGGCCACCATCTCCGGCGTGACTGTCGCCGAGGCGCATGCGGGTCAGGTTTCTGAGGCCGGGAAGTCCGTCCTGGTGCTCAAGCTCTGCGTCTATGCCAAGACAGCCCACGAAGGTCGCGACAGCGCAGGCTATGCCGAACCGGTGGCCAAAGGTGTAGGAGACTCGGTCAAGGATATCGCACACCTCCTTGCGGCAGATCCGACGCTGAATCTTGTGAAGAAGCCACAAGACGCCGACGTCTCGCTCGAAATCGTCAGCCGAGGAACACGCAAAGTTGATGGCACCAGCGGATTCATCATTCCGAACGGCTTCGGAGGATTTATGACGGGAACGTTTCGGGACGTTCGCCGGGTGCTATTCGTGAACCTGAAGGCGCCTGGCTATACGAAGCCGATGATTGGGCGCTCCTCCTCAGGGCTGTGGACTGACGCCGCGCAGGACCTTGTGAATCAAGCGATGAAGTGGATCAATCTCAATCGCGAGGCCATCCTTTCGAGGCATCCTCTCTAAGCAGATTGTCGCGAGCTTTCGCGATCTCTGCAGCCGTGCCAGTGGGTTTCGCTGGCAGACCCGCTGGCAGCTGGGCAGCTTGCGCTCGTCCCCCGGCGAGCTGTTGGATCACGTCGGTCAAGCGCGGGTCGCCCGCCGTGTGGTGATGGCGTGAACTGGACACTTTGTGCTACATGTGACACAATCGAGACATGCGCACAGCAGGGGTTCGTGAAGCTCGGCAGAACCTCACAGATCTGCTCGAGGACGTGAAGAAAGGGCGAGAAGTGGTCATCACCGACCGCGGTCGCCCGGTGGCACGGCTCGCCCCCATCGAGCGACGCCGTCCGTTTCCCGATCTCGCGCGTCTGCGCCGCGCGTTCAAGGGAACCGACCCGGAGTTGTCCCAGGCTGTCGTCGAGGAACGGGACGATCGGGTGTGAGCAGGGCGGACGTCGCGCATTGGACGGAGCCGATCTACCTGGACGCGAGCGGCCTGGTCAAGCTGTTCGTGCCCGAGGATGGGAGCGACGCCCTGAACCGGGCGCTTACCGGCCTCGCTGACGTGATCCTCTCCGATCTCGCCTTGACGGAGATGGCCTCGGCCATTGGTCGTCGCAGGCGGGAGGGACGCCTGAGCAGCCAAGCGGCCGAACGGCTCTATCGAGAGGCCGTGAAGTTACAGCGCGCCTCTCGCCGCGTCGAACTCACGCCGCCGATCCATCGGCGTGCAGAACGGCTGATGCTGTCGGCCGCGATTCCGCTCCGAGCCCTCGATGCACTCCATCTGGCGACGGCTCTCGATGCGCAGGCCGCCACGATGGTCACGTTTGATCCCCGTTTACGCGCGGCCGCACAGTGGCAAGGGCTCTTCGTGGCACCGCCGGCGTGACGACAGGCCTGGAGCCACACGACCAGATGGACCGCGAACAGCGCGTCCGACGTCGTCCCGCCAACCTCCCTTCACTGCATTCGCGACCCGGTTCGCCGAACGCGGGCCGGCTATCGGCCGCCGCTGCCGGCCGCGACCGGGTCCATGTGCGCCTGTCGCAGCTGCCGGTTCAGGGCAGCCAGATCCTGCGACTTGACCGTGTTCCACTTCGCCAGTGCGGCGTCGGCCATGACCTTCGCTTTCGCAAAGCCCTGCCGCACGGTCAGATACGGCGCATCCAGGCCATTCGGCACTGAACCGGACAGCTGGCCGAGGATCCGGACCAACCCCGTCAGGCTCGTCGGTGCCGGCGCCGCGTCGCCCTCGCCGGAGGCATCCGGATTCGGCGCCTCGGAGGCAAACCCCTCGATCGCGTGCACCTTGTCGCTCAACGCGGCAATCGACGCCGCCAGTGACTGATGACCACTGGCGCTCGATTTCAGTGCCACCAGCTTCTCGTGCAGTTGCCCCGCTTCGTGCTGCGCGCGCGACACCTGCGTCTGCAGCGCCTGAATCTCGCCGGCCAGTTGCTGCTGCTCCTGCATGGCGCGCGCGGAGTAGGTCACCCCCGGCGCAGCCGTCACCACCAGCGGTTGGGTGTACTGACGACCGCCCGCCGTCAGACGCACGGTGTACGTTCCCGGCGCCGCCGGCCGGCCCGCAGGGCCACGGAAGAAGCCAAAGCCGCGGCCGCCCGCCTCTGCGCCCGGCTTCACGTCACGCAGATCCCACTCCCACGCATGCATGCCGGCCGCTGCGCTCAGCACCGCGGGTGCCTGAGCGAACACCGCGGCAATCGTCATGGTGTCCGGATTCGGAAGGGACACGCGCTCCGTGCTGCTGTAATGCCGCACCACCTGTCCGCCGCTGTTGAGGATGTCGAGCGACACCGGCCCGTTGTCGGCGCCCAGGTAGTAGTAGATCACCGCGCCCGAGGGCGGTGCGTCCGCTGAAATCACGAGCATCGGATCCAGTTGGGCCGCTTCGCTGGCGGGATCGTTTCCACCATAGATTCGCGGACTGGCCGCGTGCAGGACTGCCGGTGACGGCTTGTAGAGCACGGCGGCGGCGTCAGCCATCGTTGCCTTGACCTGCCGCAGCGGGCTCATGTCGTCCATGACCCAGAACGAGCGGCCGAAGGTGGCGATCACCAGCGATTTGCCGTGGAACGCAAACCCCCGGATCTCGACGGGCGGCATGTTCAGCCGCAACGATTGCCACTGGTTGCCGTCGTCGAACGACACATACACACCCAGGTTGGTGCCGCAGAACAGCAGTCCCTTCCGCACCGGATCTTCCGTAATCGACTCCAGATATTCGTCCGAAGGAATGCCGTTGACGATCGTCGTCCACGTCTTCCCGCCGTCGGTCGTGCGGTAGATGTACGGATGGTTGTCGTTCAGCCGATGCCGGTCGACGGCCGCGAACGCCTCCTGCGCGTTGTAGTGCGAGGCCGCCATCTGGATGACCTTGCTCCACGCCGTCAGCGCGGGCGGCGTGACGTTGTGCCACGTCCGGCCGTCGTCGCGCGTCACCTGGATGTAGCCATCGTCGGTGCCTGTCCAGATCTCGTGCGCCAGCAGCGGCGACGGCGCAATCGTATAGATCACGCCCCAACGCGTCCCGTACGTCCGCTGGGCATACGTCGTGTTGTTCGCTGTCGCTGGATCGAGATTCGACGGAATGCCGGGATTGTCGCGCGTGAGATCGGGGCTGATCCTGCGCCACGAATTCCCGCCGTCATCGGTCTGGAAGAGAAATTGGTTGGCGAAGAAGAACTCGTGCTTGTCGGCCATCGAGAAGGCCACCGGCAGGGTCCAGGTCTGCCGGAAGTGCTCTCCGGGATAGGCCACAAGCGGCGAGATATTGTGCCGCTCACCGGTGGAGGGGGTGCACTTGGCCACCGTGTTGCCACCGAAGATCTCTTCCTTCGCCAGCGGATTCGCCGCGACGTCGCCGCTCTCTCCTCCCGCGCACGCCGTCTGCCATCCGGTTCCGAAGGTGGCGCGGCCACCGTTCGGTCCCGCACTCGCCGCGGAGCCTCCCAGGTTGTTGCTGTCCTGCTGCGCTCCGTAAATCCAGTACGGCGAGCGGTTGTCGGTGGTCACGTCGTACAGCTGCGCCGTCGGCTGGTTGTTCCACGAGCTCCAGTTCTGGCCGCCATTGACGGTCACGATGGTGCCCTGGTCGCTCGCCAGAATCATGTGGCTGTGATCGACCGGGTTGATCCACAACTGGTGATAGTCATCCCCGCCCGGTGCACCCCGGAAGGCGAAGAAATGGGCGCCGCCGTCCGTCGACTTGAACACGGTCGTATTCATCGCGTACAGCGTGTTGTCATCGTCCGGATCGACCGTGATGGACTCGAAGTACCAGCCGCGGGTCCAGATGCGTTTGTCGGTGTCCAGCAGGCGCCAGGTCGCGCCGGCATCATCCGATCGGTACAATCCGCCCTTGCCGGTGCTCGCATCCACCATGGTGTACACGCGATCCGGGTGGGAGCGGCGCGACCGCGACGCCGATTTTGCCGGGGTTGGCCGGCAGCCCGTTCGTCAGGTGCGCCCAGGTCTTGCCGCCGTCAGTCGATTTGTACAGCCCGCTGTCCGGCCCGTGCGACGAGGGATAGACCGCCCACGGCGGACGACGCGTCGCCCACATGGCCGCATAGATCACCTGCGAGTTGTCCGGGTTGAACGAAAGGTCGATCGCGCCCGTGCCGTCGTTGATGAACAGCACCCGCTTCCAGGTCACGCCGCCATCCGTCGTCAGGTAGACGCCGCGCTGCGGCGTGGCCGCATACATGTTGCCGAGGGCCGCGACGAAGACCCGGTTCGGGTCGTGCGGGTCGATGACAATCCGGCCGATCTGGCGCGTCTGCTCCAGGCCGATGCGCGTCCAGGTCTGGCCCCCGTCGGTCGACTTGAACATCCCGGCGCCCTGCGAGGACTGCGAGCGCGGAGTGTATTCGCCGGTGCCGACATAGATGATGTCGGGGTTCGAGGGCGCTTCGGCGATGGCACCAATCGACGCGACCGGTTCGTGGTCGAAGATCGGCTGCCACGTGGTGCCGTCGTTGTCGGACTTCCACACGCCGCCATCGACGGCGCCCATGTAGTAGGTGTCGGGGTGCTGGGCGCTGCCGGTCACCGCGACCGTGCGACCCGCGCGAAACGGCCCCGCCATGCGCCAGTGCATGCCGGCATACAGCTTCGGGCTCACCTGCTGCGCGGCCATCGGCGCGCGAACGGCCAGCACCGTTGCCAATCCCACGCCCAGCGCCCATAGATAACGACGGACCATGATGCCTCCTCGAAGACTCCGGAACGGCGACCACACAACGGGACGCCACGTTCTGGCCGGCTTCCCGCCCGGGGCAGCATACCACCCGGAAGCGACGCAGCAGACATGCGGGGCGCCGGGCGCCGGCTGGCACACCGCCGGCCAGCTCGAAGGACCAAGCTCTGCCGTGTCGCCGGCGACGGTTTGACGGCTGAACGCGCGTCTCGGTATCGTTACGCCTCCACGTTGTGGCCAAGTCGTTGAAGTGCCACGAGACGTCCTGTCAGCTGACGCGCCGGTGAGCTCGCGCGAACTGCTCGCTCGCCCATTCGACGAGGTTGAGGAGCAGGGGCCTTACGTTCTCACATACAGATTTCCAAGACATGTGGCAATCCTGGGAAAGGTGATCCCGATGAAGCGTTCGTGGGCTGCGTATGGCGTATTGATCGCCGCGGGCATGGTGGCACTCGCTCCGAGAGCGCGGGCTCAGGTCAACCCCAGCCTGTACGCGGGACTCGAGTGGCGCGATGTCGGGCCGTTTCACGGCGGCCGCATCTCCTCGGTGACCGGCGTGATGGGCCAGCCCGGCACGTTCTACATGGGGACGCCGCAGGGTGGCATCTGGAAGACCACCAGCGCGGGCGTCACCTGGTTCCCCATATTCGATCAGCACCAGAGCGTGGACAGCATCGGCGCCATCCAGGTGGCTCCGTCAGATGCCAGCATCATCTACGCGGGAGCCGGCGACCCGATTGGCGGGAGCCTCGGGAACGGCATGTGGAAATCGACGGACGCGGGCAAGACCTGGCGCCGCATCGGCCTCGAGGACACCGTGAAGATCGACCGGATCCTCGTCGATCCCCGCAATCCGAATCTCGTGGCCGTCTCCGCGCTCGGCGACGACCATCACGACGGCGGAGGCGTGTACCGCTCCACTGACGGGGGGAAGACCTGGGGCAACGTGTTGAAGCCCAAGGGCTACGAGGGGACCCGTGACCTGGAATACGCCTACGACGATCCGAGCGTAATGCTGGCGGCCACGCAGGGTAACGGGGGACCCGGCTTCGGCATGACCCCGGGCGAGAAGAAGAAAGAGCCGCAGCTCTTCAAGTCCACGGACGAAGGCAGGACGTGGAAGGAGCTGAAGATTCCGCCCTTCCCCGGCCGCGTCGACGTCGCCATCGCCATGCACACCCACGGCCGGCGGATCTACATCGTCGGCAACGACATTGAACACGGCTCGGGTCTGTACCGTTCGCTGGACGGCGGCGCCACCTGGACGCACATGGCCGGCAAGGACACCCGGATCGGCAACGGTCAGGGCGCCTACAGTTCAGGCGTCTGGGTGGACTCGCAGAATCCGGACGTCGTGTACACGGCGAGCACCGCCCTGTACCGCTCCACCGACGGCGGCGTCACCTTCCACGTCTTCAAGGGGGCACCGGGCGGCGAAGACTATCACAAGATGTGGATCGACCCCACGAACGGCAAGCGCATGATCGTCGGCGCCGACCAGGGGGGCAGCGTCACGCTCGACAACGGCAGGACCTGGAGCCTGTGGTACACCCAGCCGGTCGCGCAGATCTACCACGTCGCCACCACGCGTCAGTATCCCTACTGGATCGTCGGGGCGCAGCAGGATACCGGCGCGGTGATGATCAGGAGCCGCAGCAACTGGGGCCAGGTGGACATCACGGACTGGAGCCCGCTGCCGTCCTCCGAATTCGGGTTCATCACGCCCGATCCGCGGAACCCTCACATCCTGTACGGTGTCGGGTACGGGCCGGGCGGCGGCGGGAACGGCATGGTCAAGATCGATATGAAGACCGGGCAGTGGGAGAACGTCTCGCCCGATTTCGGTGTGGATGCTGACAAGTACCAGACCGCTCGGGAGGTCCCGAAGAAGTTCGACGTCGCCTTCGACCCCGGTGCGCTCTACGTCGCTTACCAGTGCCTGGCCGTCTCACACGACGGCGCGCATTCCTGGGCGGTCGTCAGCCCTGACCTGACCACGCCCAAGGGGCATCCACAGGTGGCCTGTGGCGCGGAGGCGCCGGAGCCGACGACCAGCCCCGCTGACCACACGGCGGTCAAGACGGCCACGGCCGCTGCGCCCAAGGGGGCAGCGAAGGCGGCGGAAACGACGAAGCCGCTCCCGAAGCGTCCGCCCGCCATCGCGGATTTCTCCATCTCCAGGGTCGAACCTGGCCTGATCTGGACGATGAGCACCAACGGGCAGATCTACAAGACGATGGATCAAGGGAGGGTGTGGACCAACGTCACCAATATCCCCGAGGTGCCGCCGCACACGCACTTCAGTACCATCGAAGCGGGGGATGACGTCAACACCGCCTTCGTCGCCGGTCAGATCAGCGGCGGGCGCCTGCACGTGAAGATACCGAAGACGGAGGACGCCGATGTCCCGCTCATCTGGCGCACCGTCGATGGCGGCAGGACCTGGACACCAATCGTCACCGGCCTGCCCCGCGACGAGCGCACCGGAAGCTGGGTCAACTGCGTTCGTGTCGATCCGAAGCAGCCGGGCCTGCTGTTTGCCGGCACCGAGACGACGGTGTACGTCAGCTTCGACAACGGCGATCACTGGCAGTCGCTGCGCCAGAATCTGCCGAGTACCTCCATCCGCGACATCGACGTTCACACCGCCAATCACCAGAACGACCTGGTCGTCGCGACCTACGGCCGCGGCTTCTGGGTGCTCGACGACTTCACGCCGTTGCGTCAGATTGCGGCCGACGCCCGGACGATCGGTTCCTCGTCCGCCTATCTCTACGAGCCCGAGGACGCGATTCGCGCCCGCGAGAACGGCAACTGGGACCAGCCATTCTCCGTCGAGGTGCCGTATGCGGAGAACCCGCCGTACGGGGCGATCCTGGACTACTACCTCAGTGAGAAACCCGCCGGTCAGATCACGCTCCAGGTCTTCGACGCGAAGGGCAATCTGGTCCGCACCATGTCCAGCAAGCTGCCAGCGCCCATCAAGGGGCAGCTGTTCCCCCGGTACTGGCTGGCCAGTCCCGAGTCACGCGCGCTCAGCACCCATGCAGGTCTGAATCGCGTCAACTGGGATCTGCGCTATGACGATCCACCGGCGCTCAAGCACGATCTGGAGAATCAGATGGACACCGTGGTGGGCGAAACCACGCCGGGTCCGCATGGGGCGCAGGTGATCCCCGGCGTCTACACGCTGAAGCTGACCGTCGGCGGCACGGTGTATACCCGCACGGTCACGGTCGTCAACGATCCGCGGGTCGGACAGAGCGCCGAGCTGATGGCCGGGCTGCGCAGCCAGAACGCACTCACCCTGCTCTCCGTACAAGGCATGAAGCAGAGCGATGAAGGGCATGGCGAGGTGGAAGCCGTTCAGAAGCAGCTCGCCAGTCTGATGAAGCAGAAGCTCCCGTCCGATGTGGCGGCCGAGGCGAAGAAGCTCGACGCCACGCTGGACAGGATTGGCGGTGTGCCTCTCTCGCCCAGCGCCCGTCGCCTGGCGTTTCTCACCGGCGCTCACAAGAAGCCCGACGCCCTCAGATCCTTCCTGGATCTGAACAACGACTACAACACCATGGTGAGCATGATGCAGGTGGGTCTGGACATGGCGCCCACCCCGACGCAGATTGCCACCTGGGAGAGCGACTGCAGCCACTACAATCGCACCGTGACCACATGGACGAAGGCGGAGCAGCAGATCGGGGACTTCAACGCGCTGCTGGTCCAGGAACAAGCTGCCCGAGATCAAATGGGCACCGACGACACTCACCGCTGACGTGTGCGGCTTCACTCCGCGCGAGACCCCTAAGTGACGAGCTTCTTCCTCCAGATGATGACGCCGGTGGCGATCATCATCACGAGGATGAGACTCCACAGGGACGCCAGGATGTGTCCGGCCAGCCCGAAGACGTCGCCGGTGTGCACGGAGCGGATGAAGCGGATGACGGATTGCCCGCGGTTGATGGCGTGGACGTAGAGCGGTTGGCCACTGAACTGATCGATCAGGACGTAGCTCATGACCGCGGGCGCCGTCTCGCCCGGCACCCGGCGCCGCACCATGTAGACGCCACGCGGGTTGGCCGGTAATTGCACCATTTCCAGGCTGGTACCCGGCAGCGCTTCGCCTGCCGCCTGGATGGCCTGGTCCACACTGATCGGCGCCGCGCCCTCGGCCGGCGTCGAGTGCAGCTCGCGCGGCGGCGGCGCCGGCTCTGTCGTCCCGGTCGCGGCATAGATCCAGTCCGCCAGGAAGAAGTCCTCGAACCCGATCGTGGTACCGGTGACCGCCATGATCAGCAGGAAGACGACGGCGTACACGCCCACCACGTTGTGGAGGTCGAAGATCTTCCGAAAGTGCGAACCCGACCACTTGACCTGCGCGCGCTTCAGCCTGAACCACACCAGCAGACCGAACACCAGTTCGACGCACAACGTCAGCCCGGCCAGGCTGACGACGACCTGCATGGCCTTGCCGCCGGTCAGTCTCAGATGAATGCTGTGTAATTCCTGAACGACGTTCTCCAGACCGGTGTGCAGCGGCAGGGTTCCCAGCACGGCACCGGTGTACTGATCAACGAACGCCCGCCGCTCCTGCGCCGGCGTGACCCGGCCGGGCGGCGCGATCAGCATCATTTCCGAGACACCGGCAGACGTCGCCAGCGTAATGGCCCGCACCCGGTCCGGTGCATAGGCGCGCTCGACGTCGGCCACGAGCTGCTGCTGCGGCAGGATCGTCGCGCCCGGCTGCACGAATGACACGTGCGGGTTGCTCCAGCGTGGAATCTCCTGCTCGAAGGCGATCACCGCGCCGGTGAACCCCAGGATCAGGTAGAAGACACCCGCTCCCAGCGCCAGGGAGAGGTGCCATTTCAGAGCCCTGCGGGGCAGCCAGCCTTCCCTGGGCGCTGTGCGGCCGGCGACACCGGCGTTGCCTCTGTTGGCCATCGTTTCTCTCTTTCCAGAAGACGAGCACCGAGTACACGGCAGGCTCGGATCGTCGCGTGCTGATTCTACAGCCGTCTCGAGCTAGGCGCCGTTCCTCTCCATTCATCCTCCGTTCATCATTCGACCGCTACACTGGCCGGGCTCGACGATCCGGATATCCAGGCGTCCACGCGGATCGATGGCACGAGGAGAAGCTTATGAAGCGACTGACATGTCTCGCCGGCTCGTTCGTGTGCGCGGCGGCGCTGGTGTGGATGGCCCAGGCGCGGCCTGCGGCCGCCCAGGCCGCCGCCAAGACCGGGGCGGCGTACCACGTCCGGGTGCTGCCGCTGCCCGACAACAACGCCGGCAACATCACGATGGATTACATCGCCTACGACGCGGCCACGAACAGCGTCTGGGTGCCGGCCGGCAACACGGGCGCCGTCGATGTCGTGGATGCCGGGACCGACGCGGTGCGGCAAATCCCCAATCTGCCCACGTCCACCCTGAAGACGAGCCGCGGCACGCGGGTGCTCGGCCCGTCGGGCGTCAGCGTGGCGCCCGGTGTCGTCTACATCGGCAACCGCGGCGATTCGAGTGTCTGCGCCTATGACGCCCACACGCTGGCCCGCATCGCCTGCGGGAAGCTCGACTCGATGCCGGACGGGGTGGCCTACGTCGCGCCGACGCACGAGGTCTGGGTCACCACGCCGCGCGACAACTCGATGCGCATCCTCGACGCCCGCACGCTGGAGCAGAAGGCGAAGATGACCTACAGCGGAAATCCCGAAGGCTACGCGGTTGATGCGAAGCGCGGACGCTTCTACACCAACCTCGAGAGCAAGGATCGGACGCTGGCGATCGACCTGCACACGCACCAGACGCTGGCCACGTGGAATCCCGCGTGCGGCGAGGAGGGGCCGCATGGCCTCAGCCTCGACGAGGCCGCCGGCCACCTCTACATCGCCTGCAGCACCCGCGCCGAGGTCATGGACGTGGGCGGAAGCGGCGCCATTCTGTCGAAGGTCGAGACCGGCGACGGCGTCGACGATCTGCACTACGTGCCGGCGACCCATCTGCTCTACGTCGGCGCGGCGCGCGCGGCGACGCTGACGATCGCACGGGCGGACAGCCGCGGACATCTCGTCGGTCGTGGCGCAGGTGCCGACGCGTGACGGCGCGCGGAACCCGACGGTCAGCCGGGACGGCACCGTCTTCCTCGCGCACGGAGGGGGTTCGAAGCTGAGCGGGCTGGTTGTCGTCACGCCGCCGGGCGCACAGCGGCCCCGCTGAACGGGTCCCCGGATGTCGTGAGCGCCGGGCGCACGTGAGTGCCGGTTGGCCGCGTCTGGCTGCGGGCCGGGCGCGGCCGAGTTCACGTGTCATTCTGCTGTCATGACGCCAGCGGTACGATGCTCCGGAAAGGAGAAAGGCTATGAGACACGCACGCGATCTCCGCTGGACGCACGCCGTGACCGGACTGTTGGTGGCCGGTGCCGTCGTGCTGTTCGCCAGCAGCCCGGCGCACGCAACGATGGCTCACGCGCACGACTCGACCGCAAGAGCACCCCAGGCCGCTCATACCGTTCGCCCGGCAACTCGTGGACAAGACGTCGACCGCCCATCCCGAGACGGACGAGATCGGCATCGCCGTCCAGGACGGGCGTCACTGCACGGTGGTCGCCTCGACGGACAAGTCCGACGTCGGAGAGACCTGCGAAGAAGACGACGCCGCGCCGATCAGGACGGGCAAGCCGTTGGTGGGCAGGGAAGATGGCGAATTCGACGTATCGGTGCCGCTTCACGATCGGGCGGACCGGCTCGTCGGCGCGGTGGCCGTCCGGTTCAGGAAGGCCGCCGGGCAGACGGACGCCAGCGTCACGAAGCAGGCGATGACGATCGCTGGTGAAATGGCGAAGCAGATACCCTCGAAGGCCGCGCTCCTCGGCCGCTGACGAGGCGGAGGCTCGCGCGCTGCGGGACGCCGCGGCGTTCGCCTCCGCCTCAGCCGAACGACGCCGAGCAGGCGCTGCAGCGTCAGCAGGCGGCAGGCGAACGCCGCGCGGCAAGGACAGGCCGCTCCGGCGCTACTTTCCGATCATCAGAATCGTGAACGACCCCGGGACCGCCGGCGGGCGGCGGTACCGGCGCTCGGCGCCGGCTGGCGGCGCCGACGGCCGCGCCGGCTCGGCCTCGTACTTCTGCGCCATGGTGAAGACATGGCCCGTCTTCGTGTCGAGCGCGATCGTCCGCGCGCCGTTCATCGTTTCGAGATCCTGCTCCATCTCGAACCTCGTCGGGCTCGTCTCCTTGATGATCGCGAGGTGGCCGTTGCCCAGCGTGGCAAACGCTTCCATCGTGGCCGGGTTGAAGTGGGCGCCGTCGGAGCCGCCCGGCAGCGGGAAGGTCTTCAGGATCTTCCCGTCCTTCGCACTCATGACGATCATCGTCGCCTGCGACGGCTGGCCCTCCGCGGGCGTCATCGAGTCGGCGGCGCAGGCCACGAAGAGCACCGAGTGCTTCGCGTCGAGCGCCAGGCCGTTGCAATGGCCTCCCTTCGCCGCGAAGTCGTAGTGCTTCACCGTTTTCATCGCCTTCTCGTCAACCACGGCGATGTTCGACTCCTGCTGCATGACGACGTAGAGCGTCCCCTTGCCGTCGGCGACGCTCTCCTCCGGCGTTCCGCCGAGATCGATGGTGCCGACGACCGCGCCATCGGCGCCGTTGATCACCAGGGCGTTCTTCGTCGGATGGCTGTAGACGTACGTCCGGTCGTCGGACGGGTCGCAGTAGATGCCGTCGGCGCGGAAGCCCTCCGGCACGTCGATCTTCTTGATCAGCTTCAACGTCTTCGGATTGAACATCGACAGCTGCGGATGGCTGCTGGCGAAGGCGTTGCCCGACGGACAGACCGCCACACCCTGTCCACCCGTGTCGGGAATCTCGCCGACGGACGCGAGCGTATCGAGGTCGTAGGCCATGATGCGGTTGCCGACGGCTGGCACCCCGGCTCTGGCCGGCGAGGCGCCCCGCGGGATGAAGAGGCGCCGGTCGGCGACATCGGCGTAGATGTAGTCCCATCCGCCTTCACCGCCGACGTTCGCCTTCCTGAGCACCTTGTAGGGCCCGGCGGCGGAGGCGTGTTGCGCGAATCCGATCGACGTGGACAACAGGATGGCGGCGGCAGCCGCGAGCAGCACTCGGCGCATGGCGGTTCTCCTTGAGCCCGGACAGTCGGGTTGCACAGCGTAGCAGCAGAATCATGAACGGAGGATGAACGAGCGCCCTGTCACCGTTCGCGCGGTTCGCCACCGTGGCGGGTGTAGAAGGACCACGGGGCGCGGAGCGGGCCGGTGGAGGCTGGCGATGAAGCGGGACCAACCGTGGCCCGGCGATTCCGCCAGCTTGCAGCCGACAATCTGCTGGTAGGGGCACCTCCGTTCCCTGTCGATGCCCTTCCACGTCGTCGGTCCGTTTGAGAGGCACGTCGCGGTGTCGATGACGTCGACTGTCTTGTCCCGCCGGGTCGCTATGCCCGACTACCCAGTCTGCCCGTCAATAGCAGTGACAATCAGCACGAGCAGAATGAGTCCACCAAGACCGCCCCCTATAAGCGGCCCACCCATGTAGAAGCCGCCCCCACCGAACAGCAACAGCAAGATGATCAGCACGACCACGATATTCATCGTAAACCCCTCTCCAATTGACGGGAACGCACCGAGTGACGTGTCACCTGAGTGCTCACCACGAACGACGCTCCAATCATTCGTCGGGAGCACCAGCCACTCGGGCCAGGAAGCCACCACCCGCGACCTTCAAGGCGACGATATCGCGTGACTCTGGTGCCTGCTGTTCTCATTTGAACATGGCCATCGTGGTCGCGTCGGTCGCGTCGGCCGCGTCGGCTGGTGTCGATGCCGCGCCGACAGCCCGCGCTGCCGGGCAGAAGCGATCGGACGAATGCGTGATGTTCCGAAATGCACAGGCGCTCGCTGGCGTTTTGCCGCATGCTGTTCCAGTAGACGTCTGAATGCCAGCAACGACAGGAGCATGCCATGTTGAACAGGAATGAGCGCGATGGAAAGGTCGATCAGGTCAAAGGCCGGATCAAGCAGGCCGTCGGCGACCTGACCGGCAATGACGAGTTGAAGGCCGAAGGCGAGGTCGACGAGACCGTGGGGGACGCGAAGACGGCGGTCGGCAAGGCGCAAAAGACGGTCGGCGCGGCCATCGCGAGGGTCGGTCGAGCCGTGAAGCCTGCGGACTGCGGTGAACGCCGGTTCCGGAGGCGTGGCGACGGACAGGTCGCGCCACTTCGGTGTGCTACCATCCGAAACGCCTGGGAACTCGGAGCCTGGACCTGCGCGGAGCGGGCAGGCGTCGGCTGCAATCGGCACCGGCCGTGCACTTCAGGAACAGTCAGCGAAGGCGGCCTGCCACGCCAGGCTCGCGTGTTCCGTCCTTCGACAATTCCATGAACATCGTCTGTCTCTGTCCAACCTACGGCCGCAGGCCGGAGCTGCTCGAGAACACGATTGCGTGCTTCGATCGCCAGGACTATCCGGCCGACAAGCGGCGGCTGTTCCTGTTCGACGATCTGGGCACGCTCGATGGCGTGGTCATCGAGGACCTCCGGGATGGTCCGACTGGAATGCCCATCGTCTCGCAGCACGACCGCTGTCTGTCGATCGCCGACAAGTACAGCGCGATGCTGGCGCGGATTGACTTCCCGTTCGACGCCGTGGCCGTCTGGGATGATGACGACGTCTATTTCCCGTGGCATCTCTCGGCGCACGTCGAGGCGTTGCGCGGCAACGACTGGTCGAAGCCGTCCCATGTGTGGACCGCGGCGGCTCAACCGCCGATCCTCGAATCGTCGGCCGGCCGCTTCCATGGATCGATCGCGATTCGTCGTGAGTGCCTGGAGCGCGTGGGCGGCTGGGTGCAGACCAGGCGGGCCGACTTCGACCAGCAGATGATGGCCAGGCTCGACGCGAACGGCCGGTGCGGCGATCCCTGCGACTTCTCCCCGCCCAGCTACGTCTACCGCTGGCAGACCACGAGTGCGGGCCACTGTTCGTGGCTCATGAGCGCTCCAGCCAACGAGGACTGGTACGACAGATATCAGCCCGACCATCCCGAACCCATCGCCGTACTGTCGACCGCGGTTCGACCGCGACACGCAGGAGCTCCTCGCCGCGCTGGTGGGGTAGAGAGACCGTCAGGATGCGCGCGGCCGTCGCCTGAGGACGAACACCCGCACGATGTAGAGCAGCAGGACGAGGTAGATCAGCCTGGAGGCGACCTGCTGACTGAGCGTCACGGCGAAGGTCGCCAGGGCCCGCGGCAAAGGCCCACATGAAGGCCTCGCCGAGGAACGCCTGTTTCCAGCGCGGGTGCATGCCGCTGGCAGGGACGCGAGGGCGGATTGCCGGCCACAGCCGCGGCACCGCACGACAGTACGCCGTGTACGACGCGCCCTGCGACTCGAGCAGATGCGTCTCCTCCCGCAGGATCAGCCGCACGTAGAACCACAGGCTGAGCACGTTCAGCACGATCCAGCCAAGCCGGCTCGCCATCAGGCCCATGCCCGCGCTGAGCAGCATCCCGCCGACGTAGAGAGGGTTGCGCACGCAGCGGAACGGGCCGTCGGCCACGAGTGCGTCGCTGTGGAGCCGCAGGTCGTGCACGACGTCGCTCTGCAAGTACGCCGCCGCCCACGTCCGGATCGCGGCCGCCCCGATCGCCAGCAGGGCGCCGACGCCGAACACCGACTGCAGCATCAAACGCGTGTGTGCGGCGCCCGCCTCGACGGTGCCGCCCGACAGCCACCCCACAATGGCGACCCCGGCATTGACGTGGTCGATCGCGTAGCAGGAGAACCCGGCGAAATAGATCGCCGTGATCACGAAGAAGCGGTACCGGAATTCGAATTCAGTGGCGTGCACCCGTCGATCCCCAGCCGTGTGAGTCGGTCCATTATCGCCGGTTGACACCGCATTCCGGAGAACGCGTGAAAGACAGGCGCATCGGACGTGCAACAGCAGAGCTGGCCGGCGCGCCGCAAAGTGGCTCCGGCCATTCCTTCCTCTGTGGTACTTGAGCACGTCTCCCACGTCGTGATACTCCGCTAGGGCACAACGGAGCGCAAAGGAGGCGTCGTGAGCCCGGTAACCTGGTCGTATCTCGTCGGGGGAGTGGTCCTGGCCATCGGGCTGGGCGTCATCGTTCTGCGCGGCGATTGGCAGCAGGCGCGAGGACTCGACAAGCTGATTGTGCTCGGGCCGCTGTTCTATGCGGCGCCTGTCGCGGCGTTCGGCACGGAACACTTCACGGTGACGCAGTCCATCGCTTCCATCGTCCCGCCGTGGCTTCCGTGGCACCTGTTCTGGGCGTACCTTCGTCGGCGCCTGCTTCATCGCCGCCGGGCTGAGCCTGGTGACGGGGATCCAGACGCGCCTCGCGGCGAGTCTGCTCGCCTTCACGTTCTTCCTGTTCGTCGTCCTGATGGACGCCCCGGGCTGGGCGCGCCATCCGGACAACCGGTTCGCGGCGGCGCTCACGCTCCGGGAACTGTCCTTCAGCGGCGGGGCACTGGCGCTGGCCGTCAGTCTCACCGGGGCATGGCGCGAGCGCGGCACCCGCCTGTTCGCGCACGATCGCCCGGTACTTCATTGCCGTGCCCGTGCTGTTCTACAGCTTCGAGCAGCTCAGGCACGGACACCACGTCCCCGGCATTCCGCTGAACCGGATGACGCCCGAGTGGGTCTACGGCCACGCCCTCTGGACGTACCTGGCGGGCGCGGTGTACGCCGTCGCAGGGACCTTCCTGCTCGCCGGCAGGAAGACCCGGGCGGCCGCGGCGTGGCTGGGCCTGACGGTGCTCTTCGTGGTGCTGGTCGTCTACGTGCCGATCGCCGTCGCGGACCACACCGGTCTGGAGGGATTCAACTATCTGGCGGATACGCTGATGTACGGCGGCGCCGTTCTCCTGCTCGCGGGCGCCATGCCGCGCGAAGCGTCGCGGCGGGAATCATCGGCGGCATGAACGGCTGATGGCGCCGGCACGCGCATCTGGCGTGCGTGCAGGATCTCGTCGGCCACCGCGAAGCGCGAGTCGACGAGCGGGCGCGGGGCGAGGCCGAAGCCGATGAGGACGACGGCCAGCGCCACGAACGTCCACGCTTCCCGTCGCCTCAGGCCGAGCGGACGCCGGGATCGATCCGCGCGGCGGGGCGGCCGGAGAAGAGCGAGCAGTACATGCGCAGCACGGCAAGGCCGGTCAGCGCCGACGCAATCGACGACGGCGAATCCCATCACGGGAAAGGCGTCGACCGCGCCGCCCACCAGGAGTTCCTGACCCACGAACCCCAGCGTGCCCGGGAAGCCGGTGCAGGCCAGTCCCATCACGAGGAAGCTCGTCGCCAGCAGCGGCATGCGATCGTAGCCGCCGTGGTACGTCGTCAGGTCGAGTCGCCCGCGTCGGGCCTCGAGCACGAGGACGCAGCGGGCGAGCCCGGCGAACGCCAGGCCGGCCGACAGCCACACCACCAGCCCGCCAGCCAGCGCGCTCGCGCTGGTGCAGTCGAGCCCCGCCAGCACCAGCGCCGACTGGCTGACGAACAGGTAGCCGCACGCCCGGCGGGCGCTGGTCTGGACGAGGGCGAGCGCCGCGCCGTACACGGCGGTTCCGAGCGCGAGGATGGCGATCAGTGTGCAGCATGTCTGCCGACGCCCGCGGCACAATCAGCACGAGCGCGATGTACGCGCCGACCTGCGGCGCGCTGAACAGGATGGCCGGCCCCAGCCGCCCGCCATCGAACATCTCGGGCACCCAGGCGTGGAACGGCACGATCCCCTTGCGGACGAGCGCAGCGACGACAATCAGCCACAGGCCGATGAGCTCGGCCGTCGTGCCGCTCCGGCCGGCGCTGGCAGCGATATTGAGCAGCACGACGCCTGCACCGAGGAGCACTGTCGACAACGCCCAGGTACGCGGCGACGACACGACGCTGGTGCCGGTGTGCCGGATCCGCGAGCGCCGACAGCAGAATCCAGACGGAAGCCGCCGAGAGGATCAGGAGCACGACGGCACTCTCGGTGAGGAAGCGAGGCGAGCGTGACCAGCGTGGCGAGCGCCGTACGGCGCAACCCGCCACGGTCGAGCCTGCTGCGCGGCGTGACGGCGATGGTGAGCAGCCAGAGCGCCGCTGCGAAGGGCAGCAGCACATCCGAAAGGGTGTTCAGCCGGATGAGCGCCTCTCCACCGGGCGCCAGGCTGAGCGCCGTCGTCCGGATCGCGAACACGCGCGCAGGCCGGGCGAGACGGCCACCACGACCGACGCCAGCAGTTGGACGAGCGCCGAGGCGACCGCCAGGCGCCGGAGGCGCTCGACGTCGAGACGGCCAGAACGACGCGCCAGTCACCAGCGCCGGCAGCGCGACGATGCCGATCACCCAGAGCCGGGGATCACCCATCGCGCCCCTCCAGTTCCTCGACGGCCATTGCCGGTGACGCCGTGGTGCCTGCGCCGCACAGCCAGCCGTCCAGACGCGTCAGCCGGCGGGCGATCCGCACGAATGGCGTCACGATCCCGCGGTCCAGGAGACTGTCGAGGAAGCCGCGTTCGAGCGCGATCAGGAACAGACGGCTGGCGCACGCCTTCCGGCGCCACGGCCTGAAGGCCGCTCCAGGCCGGTTCGACGCGGTCGCCCATGGCGTCTTCCATGCCATGCAGGTCGTGGAGCACGTTCGGCGCGCTCAGGAACTGCAGCAGCCGGAAGCAGGCGTGTCCGCAGAGGTGCACGAAGGCGAGCGTGTACCAGCCGATCGAGATCTCGAGCACGATGAGGCCGACCTGCGTGAGCGCCGCGTACGCCAGCCCCGATTTCACGTCGCTCTGCACGCGCGTCGTCAGCGCCGCGAAGATCGCCGTGGCGGCCCCGAGCACGCCGGCGAGGACGCGGGCGGCGGGCGCGTGCTCGAGCAGCGGTGCCGCCCGCAGCAGCAGGAAGCAGCCGGCGTGAATGGAGAGGGAGCCGTAGTAGACGGCGCTCGACGGCGTCGGTCCTTCCATCGCGCGCGGGAGCCAGCCCGAGAACGGCAGCAGCGCACTCTTGCCGGCGACGGCAACGACAATGAGGACGGCGATGACCGTGGCGCTGGTCGTCGTCAGCCCTGCGGATTCCGCCGGCGTGAGTGCGGCCGAACAGCAGGGCGAGGCTGTCGGTGCCCGCGACGCGTGCGGAGCAGCACGGCCGCCGACAGCATGGCCGCGTCGCTGATGCGGTAGACGGAGAAGACGCGCAGGGCGTTGGACGCCGGCGCCGGCCGCTCGTGGAAGAAGGCGACGAGCAGCGCCGAACTGAGGCCGACGAACTCCCAGCCGACGAAGAGGACCTCGACGTTGCCGGCCAGCGCCACGAGCAGCATGCCCGTGACGAACATCGCCAGCAGGACGAAGTAGCGGTTGTACCCGGACTCGCGGTGCAGATACCGGCTGGAGAAGGCGGAGACGACGCCGACAATGGCGGCCGAGAGTGCGGCGAATGCCAGCGACATCCGATCGACGAGGAATTCGAGGGCGACGCCGCCCGGGTGCGAGCCCGACCAGGCACCGTAGGAGAGCAGCCGGGCCCCCGGTCCGGCCGCGTCGTGCACCAGCGCGACCAGCAGCACGCCGCAGGCCGTCATCATGACGCCGGCGGTGAGCCGGCCGGTCCATCGCTCCGGCAGCGGACGGTTCAGCAGCGAGGCGCCGCCGAGCACGGCGAACAGCGCGGCAGGCGCTCCCACGCCGACGAGGACCAGCCATGCCACGAGCACGCTCGACGTCATGCGGCAGGCCCCGCGGTGTGCATCGGCGGACGGCTCCGGCACGGATCGCCGCCGGCGGGACGAAGCCGCGCTTGCCCTGGTACCACGCGCGCGAACCGCCGGTCACCTCGACCAGCGCCCGTTCGGGGGCATGGCGCTCGAGCCCCGTCGCCCGGCATTCCCACAGGGCGCCCGACTCCGGGTCGAGACAGGCGAGCCAGATCCACCGATTCCGCAGCAGACGCTCGATGGCCGGATTCTCCTGCGCGACGCGCTGGACCCGATCCGGCGGACCTTCCACGACGATCGCCAGTCGCGTCGGCTCGTGGATCTCCACCATCTGCCAGGGGAGGCCGGTGCGCAGGTCGCTCTGCGCGCCGTCCATCACGCCGAGCAGCGCCGTGACGTTGTGCGGCAGCTTGGTGCCGCAGCCGTACCCCGCCGGGATCGACGTAGCTGAAGTAGTACTCGAGGTTGATGCCGGCGACGACCGGCACGACGGCGGCCAGGACGCGCGCGAGGATGGTGCCGTCGGCATCTCGCGTCGGATCGTACGAGGCCAGGAACGCGCGCCGATCCAGGAACAGCCCGCGGGTGCGCGCGCGGCGGCCGACGATGCAGAACGCGTTGGTGGCGTGGCCCAGCTCCGGACGCGGCTGGGCGAGGTCGGCGGCGCGTCCCTGCACGTGCGCGAGGGCGGCGCGTGGCGAAAACCAGCCGGGCACCGAGTCGAAGCGACGGCAGCGCTCGTGCGCCTCGCGCTGTCTCGTCGTCTCGATGGCCGCCCTGGCGCGGTCGAGGACCCGACCGGTGACTCGGGGGGCCGAGATCCTCGTCGAAGAGGGTGACGGCGTTGCTGCAGGTATTGCGTTGCGCGCCGACGAACCAGGTGCCCTCGTCAATCACGAGTCCGGCGGCCGCGAGCCGCTGGCGGACGCGCGGGTCGTTGGCCATCTGCGCGAACGCCCGCGCGTTCGGCCCGCCACGCCCGCCGCCGCACGCGCCGCAGTCGTACGCCGATTCGTGCGGATTGTTCAGGCAGAGGGACCCGTGCCCGACGATGAGGACGAGCGGCGAGAGGCGATCGCGGAGTCCGATATCCTCGAGGACCTGGCGCACGATGTCCGCCATCTCCGGCACGGTGAAGCCGGCGTGCACGCCGATGGGCGGCTGGTCGCTCCGGCGATCCAGCAGGAGCCGCGTGCGCCGGGCGGTGGTCGTGCTCTGCTGCGCGCGCTTCCACCGCGAGGAGAGCCAGGGAAACATCACGCGCAGGATCAGGGGGACGAGCGCGAGCCAGCCGAACGCCGTCATCAGCACGGCGCCGCGCACGGGCGTCCGGCTGCCCAGGTGCACGTTGTAGCCGAGGAACCCGGCAGCGCGGCGCTGCAGGCGGCGCGACCGGCTCGCCGTCCCGCCGGCGTCCAGATCGATCTCGGCGACGTAGTGCTCGGGGCGGATCGACACGGGACAGAGCGGCCGCGGGTGCGCGTCGCCGACGCCCTGGTGATACATCGCCACGTTGAAGAATCCGGCCGTGCCGAACGTCTCGCAGGCCGGCTCCACCTCCTCCAGGTGGCGGCGGAACGATTCCTCCCGCTCGTCGAGGCAGAAGACGGCCTGGAAGGCCGGCGGGCCGGGCAGCGGGCGGGGTGCGTGCTGCACGAGCGCGTCGTACAGGCGCGTGCGGATCGCCCGCTCGAAGGCCTGCTGCAGGATCCGGCGCCGGCAGACGCCGTCGAGCTCGCGCAGTTCGCGCTTCGATCCCGGCCACGCGCGCGCGCGCTCCACTGCTCGACGGTCGAGGCATCGACGCCGCACAGCTGCGCCACGTGGAACAGCGGCCAGGCGCGCTCGGGCACCGTTGGAGCCGCCGGTTGCTGCCACTGGCTGCGCAGCCGCGATCGCAGGGCGACAACCGGACGTCCTCCACCGACCTGTTGCGCGGCCTCGTCGAGCGCCGCCCGTTCGAAGAGCAGGCGGACGGCGAGGTAGCCACGCAGGGTCACCGTGAGATCACGTGCCGGCACGCGGTCGGGCCGCTCTTCGATCTGGCGCACGATGCCGGCCCATCCCCGCAGCGCCAGCAGCTCGGCGCCCAGGTACTCCGCGCGCTCGTCGTCTGCGACCCCGAGGCGGTCGAGCGAGTGGGCGATCGAGCCGAGCGCATCGCGCCCGGCGCGGCGGTCGTCGTCGACGAGACGCGGGAGGCTTCGGGCCCAGTGGCCGCACTGGGTCGCCAGCGCCGTGCCGTAGACCTCCAGGAAGCAGCCGTGAATGCCGCGGTCCCGCCCGGGCATGGGCCACTGCGCGAGACCCTGGTCGAGGTAGCCGGCGAGGAACCGGATCAGCGATGGATGGAACCAGGCGTCGGTGTCGAGGCCGAGCACGGCCAGCAGCCAGTCGCGGTGTCGAACGGGCATCTTCGTCGCCGGGGCCGGCGCCGGATCGGCGCGGCTGACGGCTTCGAGGCAGGCGTTCCACAGGCGGTGCACGGCGAGCGCCTCGTCGTTCCGGGCGGGCGTCCGGTTCCGCGAGGCCGGCCGACGCGGCACGGGCTCCTGCGGGCACGTCGGTTCGGAACCGGGACAGGACCGTGGTCTCATCGAGAATCCACGAGAGCTCCTGGCCGGCGGCCTCGGGCACGCCGTGCAGGACCACGGCCCGCCAGAGCGCGAAGCGGGACGCGATGCCCGCCACGTCCTCCGCGCCTCCGGCGCCGAGCTGCTCGTGGAGCGCGCGCTCCACGTCGGCGGCGAGGATGCGGCCCGACGCCAGCTTGTCGCGATACCGCGCTTCGGCCAGGAACGGCTCGCATCCCAGCCGCGCGGCGGCGAGCTCGACCGCCTCCTCGAACGGCAGGTGCTCGAAGATGTGCAGCGTGTTGTGGTGGATGAAGACGCTGATGGGCCCCTGCGCCGGCAGCAGCTCGGCCAGCTCGTCGATCAGGCGCCCGATGGGGTGCGGCGGGCCGACCACGTGTGAACGAGCCTCATGACGCATCGACGATGATCTTTCGTGGCCCCGGCTGCGCGATCCGTCGTGAACGTGCGGGCGACCGGACGGCCGGCCCGACGAATTGCCAGCATAGCAATATATGAATATAGTAGTCCAGCGATGACGCAGCAGGGGGACCGGAAGCCCGGCGACGCCGCGGCACAGGGCGAGCTCCAGTCGTTCAAGGCCCAGTTCTTCCGGGCCCTGGCGCATCCGGTGCGGATCCGGATCCTGGAGATTCTGGTCGACGGGGGACGGACGGTGCAGGAACTCCAGGTGGCGCTGGCGCTGGAGCAGCCGGTCGTGTCACAGCAGCTGGCCGTGCTGCGGAACCAGGGCATCGTGATGGCGCAGAAGGAGGGCCTGTCGGTCCGCTACACGCTGCGCGATCCGCTGGTGGGCGACCTGCTGGACGTCGCGCGCCGCCTCTTCAACAACCAGCTCGTCAACACGCACGGCCTCCTGCGGGAACTGCAGCGCGAACGACGCCGGCGCTGACGTCTCCCTTCGACAAGCCGCTGATCGCCGGACTGCCGCGGTCGGCGATCGTGGACTGCTGACGATGTTCGAATCGAAGAAGCTCGACCCGTCCGACGTGGAGGTGATCGACGCGCAGGCGTCGACGCTGATGAAGCGCGGGATCTCGCTCATGGGAGAGTCGCGATCGGGCGCGATCGCCGAGGCGCTCGACTGCTTCGACGGCGCGCTCGCCCTGCGCACCCGCCTGCCGCTCGACGAGCAGCCCGCGCTGCGGTTCGGCCTCGCCGCCTGCTGGCTGAATCGCGCGGCGGCGCTGATGCAGCTGGGCGACGACGCGAAGCTGGCCGACGCCGTCGCCGCCTGCGACGCGGCCATCGAGCTGCTGCGCCAGCTGCCGTTCGACGAGGATCCGAAGGTCTCCCGCCGGCTGGCGATCGCGCACCAGAATCGCGGTCTCGCGCTGCAGGCTCAGGACCGCCAGGCCGATGCGATTGCCGCGTTCGACGAAGCCCTGGCGGTGCTCGACGACGACCGGGCGGCGGCCATCGCCGATCGCGATCAGCTGGCCGGCGCGGTGTGGGCGAACGTGGCCAGCGCGAGGATGACCGGGACGAGCGAGGATGCCCGCGCCCTCGCGCGGTCAGCGGCCCTGCGCGCGATCGGCCTGGTGACGCCACGGGAACAGGTCGATGCCGATGCCGCAGAGTCGGGCCTGAACGCGCGTCACATCCTGTGCCGGATCTGCGCGGAACACATGGGCAGGGAGACGGTGCCCGCCGAGGAAGTGCACGAGGCGACGGACGTCGTCGACGAGGCGCTGGCGCTGGTGCGTCACTGGGAACGCCAGGCCGTCGCGCGGTTCCGTCCCCTTGCCTGGGACCTGTTCCGCTTCGGCGTGTACATGTACGGCAGCTACCAGCCGCACTTCCTCCGCGAGTTCATCGTCGACAATACCGATCCGGACCAGTCGTCGTCCGGTTTCGTCGAGAGCGCGGAGATGCGCGCGCTGGTCCACGAGGCCTCCGCCATGCTCGCTCGCTGGGAGGCGGACTCGGCGGGGGAGTGATCGCGCCGGAGGCGGTCGGGCGCGTCCGTCAGTTGCGTTCGTGCCAGCCGGATGCCTCGAGCGCCGCGATCTCCAGATCCATCCGGAGTCGGGCCCGCTCGACGCGATGCCAGTCCTGGTAGGACGCATCGCGGCGCAGCCGTCCATCATGTTCGGTCGTCACCTTCCAGCCGCCGGCGTCTTCGTGGCGGATGAGGTAGCGACGGATGTGTTCGTCGTGTTCAAGGATGCGGGCAAACATGAAGCACCTGTTGGGAATGACCTGACGCGCAGACCTCGTGACTGGCGCCGACCCTGAATTGAGCATGCCGCGTGCCAGCGGCCGAGCTTCAATTGGCCGGGCGCGAAGCGAGGACCGGCGGTCAACCGGCCGCAAAAGTCCGCGCCGCGGATGTATTTGTCCCCGACAGCGGCCCTCGGGGACTGGAGAGAACGGCCTTCGGACGTCGATCTCTCCCGGCACGTGGCTTGCTGCAGGAAGAAGTGAAAGCGAGGCGATCATGTCGATCCTCAGCCTGCATCCGCGTGTCCTCATTATCCCCCTGTTCCTGGTTGCCGGCCTGTCGATCGGTCTGTCGGCCTCGCCGCAGGACCTCCAGCAGCAGGCCGAGAAGAAGATCTCGGTGCTGGACGCCGCGAAGCACATCGGCGAGACGATGTGGGTGTGTGGAGACGTGGCGTCGACCCGCTACGACCGGACCGAGATCGGCATGCCGACCTTCCTGCTGTTCGGGCAGGGCTAGTCCGAGCACGCCGGCCGCCTTCACGGTGGTGATCTGGGACAAGGATCGGGGCGTCTTCCCCTGGCCGCCGGAGGACCGCTACCGCGGCCAGAACGTCTGCGTGGGCGGCACGATCACGAAGGACAAGGCGGGCGTTCCCGAGATCTTCGCCAGCAGTCCGAAGCAGATTAGGGAACAGAAGAAGAAGGAGAAGCCTCAGCGGTGAAAGCCATCGCGTGACCTGGGCCGCGGCCTGTCGCCCGCAGCCCGTCGCCCGTCGCCCGCAGACCCGTCCTCCATTGACTTCCCTTCCCCCTAGCCCCTACAGTGGCCCCGCGGCGCGTCGCCTCTGACACTGACGCGCGCTTTCTGGAGATCCGACATGGTGAAGATGGGACGGGCAGTCGTCTGCGCGGTGGTGGTGGCGGCCTCGGCCGGGATCGCCGGCGCGGCGCAGGCTCCGAGGACGGCGGCCGATCGCGTGCTGATGACCGACATGACCACCTTCGAGGTGCGCGACGCGATTGCGGCGGGCAAGACGACGGTGCTCGTCTTCAATGGCAGCATCGAGGAGACCGGCGCGGCGGTCGTGCTCGGCAAGCACGTGTACAAGGCGCGCTACATCGGGGCGAAGATCGCGCGCGAGCTCGGCAACGCCCTCGTCGCGCCGGTGATGCCGTTCGCGCCGACCGGCGAGGAGCTCGACAAGTTCCCGGGCACGATCGAGCTCAGCGCGGCGACCTTCTCGGCCGTCAACGCGGAAGTCGTGGCCAGCATGGTCCGCAGCGGCTTCAAGTACATCATTCTGATGGGCGATCACGGCGGCAACCAGGAGCCGCTGCAGAAGCTGGCGCCCCAGCTCGACGCGAAGTACCGGCCGCAGGGCGTGCGGGTCTTCTTCTCGGGCGACGAGTACGCGAAGTCGGATGCGGAGGTCGAGAAGTACCTGGACGACCACCACTTCCCGAAGAGCAACCACGGCGGCGTCGCCGACACGTCGGAAGTCTGGGCGACCGGCCCCGGTCACGTCCGGGCCGACAAGCTCGCGATGGGCGATCCGGTGAACCGCGCGGGCGGCGACGTCCACATCGGACCCTCGCGGGATCGAGGGCGATCCGCGCCGCTCGTCGCCGGCGCTGGGACGGATGTTCGACGACATCAAGGTGAAGAACGGCGTCGCCGAGATCCGGAAGCTGATTGCGGCGGCGAAAGCCGGCAAGCGCTGAGTCGCATCGGCGGAAACGGGGTGACCGGTCGTCACCCCGTTTCCATCCGCTCGCCGCGACCGCCGCCGCCTCACTTCGTGCTGGGCGTCGGCGGCAGCAGCACGGTGTCGATCACGTGGATGACCCCGTTGCTGCAGACGATGTCGGTCTTCGTGACGGTCGCCTTACCCACCATCACCGTGCCGTCGTGCACCATGATCGGCACCCACTGTCCCTCGACGGTCTTCGCCTTCTTCAGCTTCACCACGTCGGCTGCCATCACCTTGCCCGCCACCACGTGATACGTGAGGATGGCGCGGAGCCGGTCCCGGTTCTCCGGCTTCAGCAGGTTCTCGACCGTGCCGGCGGGCAGCTTCGCGAACGCCTCGTCGGTCGGCGCGAACACGGTGAACGGCCCCGGCCCCTTCAGCGTGTCGACCAGGCCGGCGGCCTGCAGGGCCGTCGCGAGCGTCTGGAACGATCCGGCGGCGACGGCGGTGTCGACGATGTCGTGCTGCGCGGCCCGGACGGTGCCGGGCACGAGGCAGGTGAGCAGGGCGGCCGCCGCAGCGGCCCGCGTCCACGAACGGATTGAGATGGCTTGCATCGAACACGCTCCTTGCCGGTCGATTCGACCGGTCTTTCCCGTTGACGATTTTCGAAACCCTAGGCTTTGAGTGTAGAGAGAATCGATATGACTCAGGTGAACAATCGGCAGAGCTTCGAAAGTCGTGTGAGTGGAGAGAACGGGACCGGCGGAAATGTGAGCGTGGAGAAAAGACGGGGGGATCAGGCTGCGGGCTGCGGGCTACGGGCTGCGGGTATTGCGCGGCGCGTGGACCCGGTTGCACGTCGCACCCCGCACGTGGCACCCGGCACGTGACGAGGGCCGCAGGGGTCAGGCGGCCTCGAGATGCCCCCATTTCTCGAGGTCGGCGATCGTGTCGCGGATGGTGTCCGTGAGGGGGCGGAAGGTGAGGCCGAGCTCCCTGACGATCTTCTCGTGGCTGAACCGCGGCACGCGGCCGACGTGCGTCCGCAGGTACGAGCCGACCCCGGACGGCCGCGTGTACGACATCAGCCGGACGAGCACGCTGCCGATCGGGTTGTCGAAGCCGAGACGCGGCAGCTTCGCCCCCGGAAGGTTCCGCTCGCGCAGGATTCCCACCAGCTCCCGCAGGCTCCTCGTCTCGTTCGCGCAGAGATAGCGGCCCGAGGCGCCTGCCGTCTCCATCGCCAGCACGTGCGCCAGCGCCACGTCACGGACGTCGACGAAGCCCCACGTCAGCCCCATGATCATCGGATAGACGCCGCGCACCAGATCGACGAAGACCTGGTTCGAGGTATTGACGGCCGGCGTCAGTGACGGCCCGATCACCATGAACGGGTTGATGACGACGAGATCGAAGCCGGGGTGTCGATCGCGGACGAAGTGCCAGGCGGCGCGCTCGGCGAGGGTCTTCGAGTAGTAGTACGGATTGCGGGTGAGCGACGAACGCTCGTTCCAGTCGGCTTCCGTCAGCACGTGCCGGCGATCGGGCTCGTCGGTGATCGCCGCCATCGACGAGGTGAGGACCACGCGCGTCACCGTGCCGGCGGCGGCGCAGGCCTCGAGCACGTGACGCGTGCCGTCGACCGCCGGTCGCACGAGATCGGCTTCCGGATCCTTCGCGTTCAGCGCGTACGGGCTGGCCGTGTGCAGCACGTACGCGCAGCCGTCGATGGCGGGCGGCCAGTCCATCGCGTTGCGCAGGTCGGCTTCCACCAGCTGCAGTCGTTCGGCGGCATGCGGCAGGGCGCGCAGTGCATCGACCGCCGGAGACTGCGCGCGGCGCACCGTGCCGCGCACCGCATAGCCCCGCTCCAGCAGCTCCCGCACGACATGCGCCGCGATGAAGCCGGTGGCGCCGGTGACGCAGACGGGTCGGTTGGTGATCGGCACGTTCCGCATGGCTCCTGTTCGCGCGCGCGGCGACGCGGTCCATCGGCGATGACGCAGCGCGGTGTCTGTCTTTTAGTCTAACGCCCGCCTGGATTCCGCGCACCGACCCGGATTTCCCCGACTCCGTGTGCGGTTCCGCGCACGACGGAGTGTCCGGGGACTGGCTGCTCTTTCGATAGCGACGGGCAGGGCTATGCGGCGCAGGATGCGCTGCGGTTGAAGGCCACGTTGGCAGAGGGGAAGTGACGCTCACGCTCCGGGTGGGCGGTGTTGCCGATCGTCGACGAGGTCCTGCGCCCGGCCGATCTGCATCGGCACCCAGGCGAGCAGCAGCCCGGCGAGCGCTCCGAGGCCGCCGCCCGTGGTGTCGGCGTACCAGTCGGTGATCTCCGAATCGCGCCCGGGCACGAACGACTGGTGCCACTCGTCGCTCGCGCCGTAGAGGCTCGTCAGCAGGAGCGCCAGCAGCAGCGCCGTCCGCCACGGCAGGTGCTCGCCCTTCAGCGCGCGCAGCAGCAGCAGCGCCAGCGCGGCGTACTCGGTGGCGTGCAGCAGCTTGTCCCAGACGTGCAGGGTCAGCACCGGCAGGGGATTGGCCAGACTGGAGAGGTAGAAGATGAGGCCCATGTAGAGGGCCGCCGGCAGCCACAACCAGACGCGACGCACGGCGTCATGGTAACAGAGGGGGAGGCCGCGAGGCTCTCTTCGCATGGGTTCGTGGCGCCGAGCTTCAGCTCGGCTTCACGTGCGTCCGGCGGGTCCTGTCACCGAACACCCCGTCCGGGCTCGGCGCCAAGAACATGATCACGGCTGAGGCGCCTGCGCGCGGCCGGGGGCCCCGTTCGGCGCCACCCGCGAGGCCCTTACGCCCCACGTCCGACGTCCCACGTCCGCGTCCGAACCTTCTCCCCTGTCGTAGGGGCCGCCCGAGCTTGCGATCGCACGCGGGTGGCGGACCGGGAGAGGGCTGTCACGTGCAACGTGCAGGGTGCATCGTGCGCGCTCGTCCGTGCGACGTGCCGGACGAGCGCCGAGTCCCCTTCTTCGCCGTTCTACGTTCTTCGTTCTACGTTACCGTGCTCAGCGCGCAGCCCACTCGTCTCCCGCCACCCGTAGCCGATCGCATCGAGCGGCACGCCGGCGATCTCCAGCCGTCGCCGGCCCGCGGATCGCCCACCCCGCGCGCGGTAGAACTGCCGCGCCGGGCGGTTCTTCGAGAGCACCCACGCCAGCATCGATGGCATCTGCCGCTCGGCGAGTTCGCCGGCCACCGCGCGCAGCAGGGCGGTACCGATCCCGCGGCGGTGAGACGAGCGCAGGAGGTAGAGCGCCTGCAGCTCTCCGTCGTATCGCCGGTTGTGCCCACGGTTCGGGCCGCCGGCCGCGAAGCCGACGATGGGGCCGGCCGGATCGGTGGTGGCCACGTCGATGAAGATGCCGCGGTCTGGCGATCTCCATCAGCTGCCGCCATCGGCGCGTGTCTTCTTCCATCGACGAGCTGGTCGAGAAAGGCGGCGGGCAGGATCCCGCATAGGTCTGCTGCCAGGCGATCACGTGCACCCGTGCAATCGCCGCCGCATCGTCCGGCGTGGCGAGCCTGATGGCGGGCGGGTCGTCGGGCGAGGTCCGGGGCCGGGTTCATCGCTCGAGGGGCCTCCGTCCCCTGACTTCCTTCTGACCGGCTATGGTACCGGGCATGGAGCCGACGGGGCCGACCTACGAAGAGCTGATGCGGGCGGCGCTGGCCGAGGCGCGGCAGGCCGAGGCGCTCGGCGAGGTGCCGGTGGGGGCGGTGCTGGTGATGGACGGGGCCATCGTGGCCCGCGGATTCAACCACCCGATTGCCGCCCACGACCCGACGGCGCACGCCGAAGTCGTGACCCTGCGGGCGGCGGCGCAGGCGGTCGGCAACTACCGGCTGACGGGAGCGACGCTGTGCGTCACCGTGGAGCCCTGCCTGATGTGCGTCGGGGCGCTCGTGCACGCGCGGGTGGGGACCGTGGTGTACGGTGCGCCCGAGCCGAAGACCGGCGCGCTGGTGTCGACCGTCCGGGCGCTCGAGATTCCCGGCCTGAACCACCGGTTCGAGGTAGTGGGCGGGGTCCTGGAGGAGGAGTGCCGGGCCCTCCTGCAGGGGTTCTTCAGAGAACGGCGGAGCCGTGTATAATAATAGGATTGGCCCACCGAGACCGATGCGGAGAGGTACCGAAGTGGTCGTAACGGGGGCGCCTCGAAAGCGTCTTGTCGGGTAACCGGCACGTGGGTTCGAATCCCACCCTCTCCGCCAACCTTCAGAAGCTCCAAATCCGCCAGAAACGCTAGATTGGATTGGTCAGCCACAGCAGGTGGCGCCCCTGTGCCGTTCCACGCTACACCTTGCGGCGAGGGTGGAAACCAGACCCTCGTCGTGAGTTTCGTTGCCGCCTTGCAGCCAGCAGCGGAACCCGCTACCCTGAGTCCGATGAGTGCGATGCGTGCCCGTGTCCAGAAGGGGCGTCTGCTCCTGGACGAGCCGACAACCCTGCCCGAAGGAACCGAGGTCGACTTGGTGCTCGATGACGGTGGGGACGAGCTCGATGCGGAGGATCGTGCCGCGTTGAATGCTGCCTTGGAACAGGCTTGGCGCTCGGCATTGAGCGGCAATGTGAAGCCCGCCGCCGATCTACTGAAGGACCTGCGTCAGTCGCGGTGAACACCCCTGTCCTGGTCGCGCCTGAGGCTGAACGTCAGATCCGCGCCATCGATGAATGGTGGCGAGCGAACCGTCCATCCTCTCCCGATCTTTTCCTCAACGAAGTTGACGGGGCCCTGGACCTACTCGGTCAGGCTCCTGGCGCTGGCCGTCACTACCCGCATCCGACCCTGAAGGGCGTCCGACGGATCCTCCTCCAGGATAGCCGGTACCACGTCTACTACGCACGTACCCAGAGCGGAATCCTCGTCCTTGCTGAACCGTACCGGGTTGACGAGAGCGCGGATTAATTGAGTCAGGCCACTTGGCCCTGCTGATAGTAGCGCGCCTCGAATTCTGCCGGCGGCACGTAGCCGAGGGGCTCGAGCAACCGGCGGTGGTTGAACCAATCCACCCACTCCAGCGTGGCGTACTCGACAGCGTCGAGATGGCGCCACGGTCCCCGTCGTTGAATCAGCTCTGTCTTGTACAGGCCGATGACGGACTCGGCGAGCGCGTTGTCGTAGGAGTCGCCCCGGCTGCCCACCGACGGCGCGATGCCGACGTCGGCGAGCCGGTCGGTGTAGCGCATCGAGACGTACTGCGTACCGCGATCGCTGTGATGAATGAGCGCCGCCGGGGGCTGCCCGCAGCGGTCGTAGATGGCCTGCTCCAACGCGTCGAGCACGAAGTCGGTCCGCAGCGACGCCGAGACCCGCCAGCCGACAATCCGCCGGGCGAAGACATCGATCACGAAGGCCGTGTACACGAACCCGCGCCAGGTCGCGACGTAGGTGAAGTCCGAGACCCAGAGCTGGTTCGGGCCGCTCGCCGTGAACTGGCGATCGACGAGATCCGGAGGCCGCGCGACGGCGGGGTCTGGGCGGGTCGTCGTGGTCCAGGCGCGGCCCCGGACCGCCCCGGACAGACCCAAGCCGCGCATCAGCCGGCGCACGTGGCCACGGCCGACCTCGAGGCCTTCCCGACGCAGCTGCTTCCAGACCTTCCGCGGGCCATACACCTGACACTGCTCGGTCCAGACGCGATGAATCTCGACGCGCAGCTCGTCATCGCGGCGGGCCCGCGGCGAGCGGCGCGCCGGATCGATCCGCTCGGCCTGGTGGCGGAAGTACGTGGACGGGGCGATCGGCAGCATCCGGCAGATCGACTCGACCCCATACGTGGCGCGCTGCTGGTCGATGAACGCGACCATCATTTCGCTCGGCGGTCGAGCTCCGCCTGCGCGAAAAACGCGGATGCCTTCCGGAGAATCTCGTTAGCCCGCTTCAGCTCACGATTCTCCCGCTCCAGCGCCTTCAGCCGCTGCCGTTCGTCGGTCGTCAGACCTGGTCGCCGGCCCTGATCCCGCTCGGCCTGCCGCACCCAGTGCCGCAACGTCTCGGCCGTGCAGCCGATCTTCTCCGCGATCGATCGCATCGCCGACCACTGGGACTCATGCTCGGCCTCGTGGTCGAACACCATCCGGACTGCCCGCTCTCGCACCTCGGGGGAGTACCGACTCGGTCGTGCCATGGGCGTATCCTCTCAAGGAATTTGCCCTCCCATCAAGCCGGTACGGTTCTTGTTGAGGGCGTCCTTTCTTGCCTTACCACCCCGCGTGCAACGCCTTCCTCGACTGACAACTGACGCGTTCGGAACGGTGTGAGCCACCTCAGCCGTCGACTCCCTCCACATCCGCCCACTTGATCCGCGCAGGCGACTCACGCCTCATCTTCGTGTCCGACATTCCGTGGGAGATCTTCGATGCCTGCTGTCGAGTTGGACAGCACGGAAGAGGTTGGTGAGGTGTCGGAATGGAAGAGAAGTAACAAAAATTACAGGAAATTACGTTCATTTGTCCTGGGTTTGCCTATGCTGGGTACATCGGATTCCGATGGATCCTCGATTGGCGCGACAGGGGCAGCTGAGCATGAAGAGATTTTGGTACCTGGCTCTTGGGACAGCAATCACGGTATTGGGCTTGAGCCTCACGCTGGCGGCCCAGGGAGGCGGGCCGGCGGCTGCCGCGCCGGCATCCTGGCGCGTCGGGACCGGCCCTGTCGGTTGCGCAGCAGAACGCGCTCGTTCAGCACTACTGCGTCGGCTGTCATGACGATGCGCAGATGACGGGCGGGCTGTCACTGGAGCACTTCGAGGCGGCGAAGGTGAACCCGATCATCGCGCGCTTGATGGCCGGCAAGCTGAAGGCCGGTGCGATGCCGCCGGCGGGGATGCCCCGGCCCGGCGCCGCGACGCTGCAGCGCTTCGTCCAGGTGCTCTCCGCGGACTCATTTGGTGCGCCGGCCGGTTCGGCGGCGTACCAGGCGGGGTGGAAGAAGTCGACGATGCCGCGCCTGGGGAAGGGGATCACACCGAAGGTCATCGACTTCGCCCACCGGGGCGACTACATGACGGTGCTGACGCAGGACAAGATGGTGCACACCATCTGCATCCAGTGCCACATCGACGCGATCAAGCCGGGCGGCGTGAGCTTCCAGCACTTCGACATGGCGAAGGCGACGCAGAACCCGCAGCTCGTCGAGAAGATGCTGGCGAAGCTGCAGGCCGGCATGATGCCGCCGCAGAGCGCGCCGAAGCGGCCGGACGAGGCGTCGATCCACGCGTTCGTCGTCTCGCTGGAGAACCGGATCGACCGTCAGGCGGCGCTGCATCCGAATCCCGGCCTCCGGACGTTCCAGCGGCTGGACCGCGCGGAGTACGCCGCGTCGATCCGCTCGATGCTGGGCCTCGACATCGACGTCGGCCAGTGGCTGCCGCCCGACACGATGAGCCACAACTTCGCCGACGTCGCGAACGTGCAGACCTTCTCGCCGACGCTGATGCAGGGCTACCTCGACGCGGCCGACCAGATCAGCCGGCTCGCGGTCGGCGACCCGCACGCGACGGCCTCCGCCACGACCTACGTCGCCTCCCCGAGAACGTCCCAGATGCACCACGTGGCTGGTGCGCCGTACGGGACGCGCGGCGGGATCTCGGTCGTTCACGTTTTCCCGGCCGACGGCACCTACCGCTTGAAGCTGCGCTTCTACGGGACCCAGGACGGGGGCGCCGACCAGATCTTCGGCATGACCGCCGGCAAGGGCGGGAAGATCGACGTCTCGATCGACGGAGGGCAGGTGGCCCTCTTCCCGGTCAGTCCGAAGATGAGCGGCGATCGCCCGCACGGGCTGTCGATCACGACGCCGCCCATCGAGGTGACGGCCGGTCCGCACCGCGTGTCGGCGGCCTTCCTGAAGCGGTGGGACGGCCCGATCGACGATCTGATGGCACCGCATCGCTTCACGATGGCCGACACGCTCATCGGCGGTGGCGCCGGCGTGACGACGCTGCCGCACCTGCGGATGCTGACGATCACGGGACCGCTCCAGGTGACGGGCGTGTCGAACGACGTCAGCCGGCGGCGGATCTTCATCTGCCGGCCGATTACCGCCGCGCAGGAAACGCCGTGTGCCGAGCAGATCCTCACGCATCTGGCCGGCGAGGCCTACCGGCAGCCGATTACGCCGCACGAGCTGGCCTGGGTGATGAATTACTACCGCCTCGGCCGGAAGCAGGGGAACTTCGAGGAAGGCGTCCGGATGGGGCTGCAGGCGATCCTCGCCAGCCCGCGCTTCCTGTTCCGGATCGAACCGGAGCCCGTCTCGCTGCACCCGGACCAGAACTACCGGATCAGTGACATGGCGCTGGCTTCACGCCTCTCGTACTTCATCTGGGGGGCGCCGCCCGACGCGCAGCTGGTCAGGCTGGCGCACGAAGGACGACTGCACGACCGGGCCGTGCTGGACGCGCAGGCGCGGCGGATGCTGAAGGACCCGCGGGCCTTCTCGTTGTCCACCGGCTTCGTCTACCACTGGCTCCGCCTCGAGGACGTCTCGAAGGTCAACCCGGATGCGATCTCGTATCCGCAGTACAACACCAATCTCGAACACGACTTCATCCGGGAGACGGAGCTGTTCTTCAACAGCATCGTCACGGGCGACAAGAACGTCCTGGACCTGCTGACGGGGGACTACACCTACGCCAACCAGGACCTGGCGCAGTACCTACGGCATTCCGGACGTGGCCGGCTCGGCGTTCCGCAAGGTCTCGCTCGAGGGGACCCACCGGCGCGGTCTCCTGGGCCAGGGCAGCATCCAGGTCGAGACGTCGGTGGCGAACCGGACCGATCCGGTGCTGCGCGGCAAGTGGGTGCTCGAGGTGCTCATCGGTCAGCCGCCGCCGCCGCCGCCGCCCGGCGTCAACACGAACCTGTCGACGTCGTCGCCGGCCGTGCAGGGGGGCAAGCCGTTGTCGGTGCGGCAGCGGATGGCGCTTCACCGGTCGAATCCGGTCTGTGCGTCGTGCCACTCGGTGATCGATCCGATCGGGCTGGCGCTCGAGAACTTCGGGCCGGCCGCGCACTGGCGGATCAAGGACAACGGGGTGCCGGTGGACGCGTCGACGACGCTCTGGGACGGCACGAAGATTCAGGGGCTGCCCGGACTGGTGCAGGCCATGCTCAAGCACCGGGACACCTTCCTGACGGTGTTCACGAAGAATCTGATGGTCTACGCGCTCGGCCGGCGGATGCACTACTACGACATGCCGGCGGTCCGGGCCATCGTTCACGACGCCGCACTCAACGGGTACCGCTTCTCCTCGTTCGTCCTCGGCGTCGTCAACAGCGACGCCTTCCGGATGAGCCGGGCGGGATCGCTGAGCGCCAGCAACAGCCGACCCGGCCAGCAGCCGACGAAGGGGTTCTAGCGACCAGGGGTTCTTGGGAGGACGCAGTTCATGTTCATTACGCAGAAACAGATCTCACGGCGCACCGTGCTGAAGGGCGTGGGGGTCACGCTGGCCCTGCCGTTCCTGGACGCCATGGTTCCGGCCGGGAAGGCGTGGGCGAAGACGGCCACGGCGCAGCAGGTCGACCGGACGCGCCTGGTGGCCATGGAGATGGTCCACGGGTCGGCCGGCAGCGCGAAGACGGGCATCGAGAAGAACATGTGGTCGCCGGCCGCGACCGGCACCGGTTTCGACCTGTCGCCGACCAGCCTGACGTCGCTGGAACCCTACCGGAAGTACCTGACGATCGTCAGCGGCACCCACAACCACGCGGCGGAAGCGTGGGCGGCGCCGGAGATCGGCGGCGATCACTTCCGGTCGAGCTCGACCTACCTGACCCAGGCGCACCCGCATCAGACGGAAGGGTCGAACATCCACGCCGGCATGTCGATCGACCAGATCTATGCGAAGGAGAAGTGCCAGGACACGGCCATCCCGTCGATGCAGCTGTGCATCGAGCCGGTGAACACGGGCGGCGGCTGCGCCTACGGCTACGCCTGCGTCTACATGGACTCGCTGTCGTGGGCGTCGCCCACCGAGCCGCTGCCGGCCATCCGGGATCCGCGCGCCGTCTTCAATCAGATGTTCGGGCTCGGCGGCACCGCGACGGATCGGGCGCAGCGTCGACGCGCGAACGCCAGCATCCTCGACGGAATCATGACGCAGGTCGCCGATTTCAAGAAGCAGCTGGGGTCTCAGGATCAGGGCAAGCTGGGTGACTACCTCGGCAGCGTGCGCGAGATCGAGCGCCGGATCCAGCTCGTCGAGACGCACAACAGCAGCGGCGAACATCGGAGTCTGCCGGAAGCGCCCATCGGCGTGCCGGACACCTTCCACCAGCACGTCCACCTGATGATGGATTTCATGGCCGCCGCCTTCCAGGCCGACCTCACGCGCGTCTTCTCGTTCAAGCTCGCGCTCGACGCCATCGGCCGCGTCTATCCGAGCGCGGACGGCAAGTCGGGCGACGCCCCGTTCCACCCGACGTCGCACCATGGAGAGAAGCTGGACAAGCTGCGGCTCTTCCAGGGCATCAACACCTATCACGTGAGCATGGTGCCGTATCTCTGTGAGAAGCTGAAGAACATCCAGGAAGGCGACCGGAACCTGCTCGAGAAGAGCCTGATCATCTACGGATCGCCGATGGGCGACTCGAACCTGCACAACCACGTCCACCTGCCGATGTTCCTGATGGGCCACGCCAACGGGCAGCTCAAGGGGAACCGGCACCTGCGGCACGTGGGTGCGCCGATGTCGGACGTCTGGCTCACGGCCCTCAACATGCTGGGCGTGCAGAAGGAGACGTTCGAGGACAGCACGACGCCAATGGACCTGAACGAGAACCAGGTCACGGAGCAGACGACAACCACGGCCTGACGCGGGCCGCGAGGAGAGGGAACGGCCTCCGGATCGGCCGCTCCGTTACGGCACCTGGTACACCAGGACTTTCGCCGGCTCGCTCCCGTGGGCCGGCACCGCCACGAAGTACTTGTGGAGTTCCGGCACGAGGTCGGCGGTTTCCGCATTCGGACCCGACGCCACGTGCCCGAGCGACTGGAATCGATCGCCGTCCTTCTCCTGATAGACGTCGACCGTCCCGTTCCCGCTGGCGCAGGACGCGTAGATCCGCCTGGTGAGCGGATCGAAGGCCAGGTCCTCGACTCCTGCCGGGATCGGCAGTGCCTTGATCTCCTTCCCGGTCTCCGTGTTGAAGACGACAATCGTTCCGCTGCGGCAGCCGACGAACAGCCGGTGCGCCGCTTCGTCGAGCGCGATCGCCCGGTTGTCCTGCCCCATCGTGACCGGCCATTTCGCCGTGAGAACCCGCTGCACGCGATCGATGACGTCGACCTCGTGCTTCGCGGGATTGTTCAGATAGACGAGCGGTCCGTGCATCTCGAGCGCCATGGCGCCCAGTGCGTCGCCGTCGATCTCCATGTCCGATCCCTTGTAGCCGGTGGAGGTGTCGACCATGTTGAAGAGCGAGGTCTTCTTCTTGGGATCGGTGCCGGAGCTCTCGACGTACAGCAGCTTGGTCTGCGGGTCGTAGCCGATGGCGTCGGCATTCGGCATGACGGGGACGTCGGCCCCCAGAGTGCGGCGCGTCGACATGACCGGACGGTAGGTACTGGCGTCGTAGACCTTCACCTCGCCCGTCTGCCCGTCGACGACGTAGAGGCTGCCCAGATCCGGCCGGAAGAGGACCGAGTGCGGCCGGCCCAGGCCGGTGATCGTGTGCAGCAGCGCGCCCGTGCGGAGGTCGAGCACGAGGACGGCGTGCGCGCCTTCGGCCGCCAGGAAGAGCCGATGTCCGCCGACGTCCACGCCGAAATGGCCGACCTTTCCTGTCACCGTCGCCGGCAGTGTGAACGTCTGGACGAGTGTGAGCGGCGGTCCCGTCCGGGCCGCCAGCCCTGTGGACAGGCCCAACGCCACCAGCACGATCGATAGCTTCTTCACGATTTCACCATCATCTCAAGCCCGGCTGTTGTGCCCGACGCGCGATCTCCGCGCGCGGGAGCGCCGGGCGCCTTCGCCCAAGGCACAACTGTAGCATCGGAAGGTCAGCACCGCACGCCACCAACCTTCGCTCATGACCATGCGCGAGGATTGTCCGCCGAAGCGGCGCAGCCGCGAAGGCGGGCCTCCTTCGATGATCCCTCCGGAGCTTCGATTGGCGAGTCACGTCCCCGCTCACCCGAACCCTCACCCCTGTTACGCCGTTGCCTTGCGGCAGGGCAGGGAAGTCGCTACCCTGAACCCTGTGAATGCGTCGGCGCAGGAAGGCCACGATGTCGCCGACCGCCTTGGTGCTCGGAACTCTTGAAGCAGATGTTCACCACCGGGACTCGCACCCGACGGTCCGAGTCCACCGTTCCTCTGCCGTTCCAACCCGGCGCGACATTCGGAGATGGCAGGGATCCCTCTGCCTGGGCGGTCGGTTCCGCGTGGGGCGGTGCCCAGCGGCCATCGTCGATCCACGAAGCGAACATCTGTGTGCGCCGTTCGGCGCTCGAGGGAGTCCGACATGGAGAACGCCTGGAGTGTGAAGCTCGTGATCGATGGGACGCTGACGGTGGCGTCGACTGAATATTTCACCAGCGAGCTCAAGTATTCGGACTTCGCCCTGAACTTCGATGCCGCAAGCCGGGAGAACGGCCCCGAGGTCGAGTCAGGCTCGGTGGGCGGCTCCTTCAACGTCGAAATGGACAACACGATTCCCGTGGCTGAGGGGCAGGCCGGCTCCACGGGCTCGGTCCAGTCCGGCACCGATATCTCCTCGCCGCAACTGACGCTCGCGCGCAAGCTCAGCTATGACGACGCACCGGAGCTCGACATCGACGATGGCAATCCGGCGCAGCCGGCCGGAACGCTCGATATTGCCGGACAGGTCACACTGGGCGGCATCAAGTACACGGGCTTCGCCGGACCGTTGAGCGGTGCGGGCACGACCACGATCGTCGCACCGGTCCACCTGCGGGTCGACTACGGGACGGAGAATCCGATCGCGGCTACCGTGCAGACTCAGCCCGACGCTCACAGGATCCAGGGCCACGTCCGCGTGAACGTGACGCGGAAGAGGGGCCGGATTGAACTGCGCGAGGTGTCGGCGGACGGGGTCGACCTGACGAAACGACCGGACGTGGCCAAGGGGAAGACCTACACGCGCCGCACACTCGAGGAGAGTGTCAACTATCTCTTCGACAACAAGACGCTGGCCGCCTTCATCCATGCCAATGTCGAACTGAAGGTCCTCGACGCCGACGGCGGCGACGTCACGGGCCAGTACAAGGCGAAGCGTTTCATGCGGGTCTGGTCCGCTCCCCTCGAGGCGCTCGCCGCCGGCCAGTCGCCTCAGGACGGCGACGGTAGCGTGAGCGGACGCGCCGGCCACCTGGTCCTCAAGCACGCATGGAACGACGATGGCACGGGCTGGGTCGACGTGCCGGGCAGCATCGGGCAGGAGTTGGTCGGCGCCTTCCCGACGTCACGTCAGATCCAGGAATTCCTCTGGAGCGCCAAGAACCACAGCGACATCATCACGCCGATTTACTATCTGGTCGTCACCGACACCCGGCCGTCCCACCGCTATCGGATTCGGGTGTATCAGCAACACGATCTCACGATCAAGCAGTACCGCGAGATCCGATCCAGCTCGAGGCCGTGGCAGAACGAGGGTGACACGACGATCTTCGACTCGCACTGGGTGGACAAGGATGTCATCACGCTGCGGTAGTGCGCCGCGGATCGGAGCTGCAGCGAATCTGTCATCTCCCTTCCGGCAGCTCCTTCAAGTTTGCGCTCTTCAGCAGCGCATTCACCCGTGCCACGTCGCCTGACTGAAGCGCCTGCCACTTCTGAAGTGTGGCGTCGAGCGTGGCGCTCGCCTTCTGGAAGCCGGTCTTCACCTGCGCCGACGGGAGGTTCTCTCCGCCCGTTACCGAGCGCTCGAGCCCGCTGAGCGTGCTCCGCAGCGCGAGGAAGGTGTCGGGCGCCGGAGCGCCGTCTCCCACGCCGGCGGCATCCGGGTTCGGTACCCCCACGTGGCCGAGCAGGTCGTGCGCCTTCGCGTCGAGCGCCGACAGCGCGCCCTCGAGTGACGCGTTGCCCTTCGCCTCGGAAGTGGCCGACGCGATCGCCTTGCGCAGCGCATTCACCTGCGCGACCGCGGCTCCCGCCTTCTGCGAGGCGGCGTGGATCGTCCGCGCCATGTCGAGCTGCGCGGTGTACAAGCCGTCTGGCGCCGTCGAGCGCGGATCGGTCACGACGGCAAGCGTCTGCGTCAGGCTCCGGCCGCCCGCCGTGAGCTTGACGGTGTAGATCCCGGGAGGCGCCCACGGGCCGCCGCCGCCGAAGAACCCGCCACCACCACCGCCTCCACCCAGGCAGCGCCCAGTGCAGATCCCACGTCCACCGGTGCATGCCGGCGGCCGCGCTCAGCACTTCGGGCGTGGCGGCCCACGCCGCAGGCACGTCCATCGTCTTCGGGTCCTGCGTGCGGGGCTTGTCGGTGCTCGAGTAATGACGAACCACCGCGCCTTGCGCGTCGAGGATGTCGAGCGAGACGGGGCCGGTGTCGCTGGCCAGGTAGTAGTCGATCACCGCGCCCGCGGGCGGATTCTCACCGGCGGCGAAATCCACCGGATCCATGTAGGGCTGGACGGCGGGCGAGGGCGATCGCCGGCCGCGGCCCTGGATGATCACGGCCTGGTCGGGCTTGAACAGCCACGCGCTCGCGCTCGCCACGTTCGCGGCGAGCTGACGGAGCGGCGCAATGTCGTCGAGCACCCAGAACGAGCGGCCGTGCGTGGCGACGATCAGATCGTTGTCCCGCTCGGCGAAGTCGCGGATGGACGTCACCGGCAGGTTGAGCTGCAGCGACTGCCAGTGGTCGCCGTCATCGAAGGAGACGTAGGCGCCGAGCTCGGTTCCTGCGAACAGCAACCCCGGCCGGACCTCGTCCTCGCGGACCGCGTGGACGTACGCGCCCTTCGGAATGCCGCTGTCGATCTCCTGCCAGGTCCGGCCGTCATCCTTCGTGCGGTAGATGTGCGGGTTGAAGTCGTCGAGCGGATGCGTGTCGACGGCGGCGTACACCTCGTGGGGATCGGTCTTCGACGCCTCGATCATCGAGACCATCGCCCAGGGCTTCACCCCCGGAGGTGTCACGTTCTTCCAGGTGGCGGTCGAGTCGGTGGTGAGCCAGATGAGGCCGTCGTCGGTTCCGGCCCAGACGCGCCCGGCGTCCAGCGGCGAGGGGGCGATCGTGTAGACGACGCCCCAGTGATCGCTCGAACGCTCGAAGGCCGTGGTGTCCCTGGCGGTCGCCGGGTCCAGGTTCGGCGGCGCGCCCGGGTTCTTCCGCGCGAGGATCGGGCTCGCCTTGTCCCAGCTCTCACCGCCGTTGGTGGTCCGCCAGACGTATTCGTTGCCGAAGTAGAGCGCATGCGAGCCGGCCTGCGAGAAGACCACCGGCATCGTCCACTTCGCCTGGAACTCGCTCTCGGGATAGCCCGCCGTGGGCGAGACGTCCCACCGCGCGCCGGTCTCCTGGTTGCAGCGGGTGACCGACCCGTCGTACGAGGTGCCGTAGAGCGTGCGCCAGTTGGACGGATCGACGGCGATGTAGCCGCTCTCGCCGCCCGCACACGAATTCCCCCAGTCGCGGTACGTGATCCCGCCGGAATCGCTCCGGCTCACGACCACGCGGGCGCCGCTGTCCTGCTGGGCGCCGTACACGCGGTACGGGAAGCGGTCGTCCGTGATGACGTGATAGAACTGCGCGGTCGGCTGGTTGTTCCAGGAACTCCACTGCCGGCCGCCATCCACTGAAACAATCGTCCCCTGGTCGCTCGCCAGGATCATCCGCTGGTCGTCCTTCGGATTGATCCAAATCTGGTGGTAGTCGTCGCCGCCAGGCGCGCCCTTGAAGCCGTCCCACGTCTTCCCGCCGTCTTCCGAACGGTAGACCGACGTGTTCATGACATAGAGGATGTCCGCATGGAGCGGGTCGACCGTGACGCTGCCGAAGTACCAGCCGCGGTGCCAGATCCGGTCCTCGTTCGCCACCAGCTTCCAGCTCGTGCCCCCGTCGTCGGAGCGGTAGATGCCGCCCTTCTCCGCGTCGACCTGGGCGTAGACCCGCTCGTGATCGGAGGGCGCGACGGCGATGCCGATCCGGCCGACGCCCACGCCTCCGGGGATCCCGCCGGCCAGCTCGTGCCAGGTGCTGCCGCCGTCGGTGCTCTTGTAGACGGCGCCGTACCCGTTCGAGGGCGGATAGACGTTCCACGGTGGACGCCGGCTCGCCCACAGCGCCGCGTAGATCGTCTTCGCGTTGGAGGGGATCGAGCGCGAGGTCGATCGCACCGGTGTTCTCGTCGCGATACAGGACCTTCTGCCATGTCTTCCCGCCGTCGGTCGTCCGGAAGACGCCCCGGTCTTCGTTCGGGCCGAATGCGTGGCCGAGCGCGGCCACCCACACGCGGTCGGGGTTGCGTGGATCGATCACGATCCGGCCGATGCGGCGCGTGGCGTCGAGGCCGAGGTGTCGCCACGTCTTCCCGCCATCGTCGGAGCGGTAGACGCCGTTGCCATAGGAGATGTCGGTGCGGATGTCGGCCTCGCCCGTGCCGACGTAGATCACCTTCGGATTGGAAGGCGCCACCGCGATCGCCCCGATGGAGGCGATCGACTCCTTGTCGAAGATCGGATGCCACGAGACCCCGGAGTTGCGCGTCTCCCAGACGCCGCCCGCGACCGCTCCGAAGTAGTAGTGGTCGGGCTCGCCCGGCACGCCGGCCACGGCGACCGAGCGTCCGGCCCGGAACGGCCCGAGCAGACGCCACTGCATGCCGCTGAAGAGGGCGGGAGCGTAGGTCTGGGCTCGCAGGAGGGCCGGGGCGGTGACGAAGGTCAGGATGAGCGCGCACCAGGCGAGGAGCGCGGGAGCGAACGGCCGGCGGCTGCGCGGGGCGCGGCGAGCCGTGAAATCGGGCATCGGCACGGGGATCTCCAATCTGTTGGAACGGCCGAATTGTAGATCGGCTGGCACGCCGGTGCCGAGGAATCCGCTGTATTGGCCGCGATCCGGGCGCCGTGGCGGTCGACGCTGCCGGCCAAGCCCAGCTATAATCGCCCGTCCGCGTTTCCTGTTTCCCTTTTCCTGGAGTTCGTATGGTCGCCTCAATCCGCCGAGTCCGTGCGGCGCTGCTGGTCGCAGTGCTGCTCCTGCTCGCACCGCTCGCGACGGCGCAGACGAAGAAGATCACCACGCCGATGGAGCAGTTCGGCCACAACATCGGCGACGACTACTTCCTCGCCAACTACACCCAGCTGACCGCCTACTGGCAGAAACTCGCCAGGGAGTCCGACCGGATGAAGCTGGTGTCGATCGGCAAGACGGCCGAGGGACGCGACCAGTACATGGCGATCATCTCGGCGCCCGAGAACATCAAGAAGCTCGAGTACTACCGGGGCATCGTCAAGAAGCTGGCGCTCGCGAAGGGGCTGACCGACGAAGAGGCGCACCAGCTGGCGAAGGACGGCAAGGCCATCGTCTGGATCGACGGCGGGCTGCACGCCAGCGAGGTCCTCGGCGCGCAGCAGCTGATGGAGACGGTCTACCAGCTCGTGTCGCGCAACGACCCGGAGACGCTCCGGCTGCTGCACGACGACATCATCCTGTGCGTGCACGTCAATCCCGACGGCATGGAGCTGGTCTCGAACTGGTACATGCGGAACCCGGATCCCAAGGAGCGCTCGACCAGCTACGTTCCGGTGCTCTGGGAGAAGTACGCCGGCCACGACGACAACCGCGACTTCTACATGTCGAACCTGCCGGAGAGCACGAACGACAACACGGTGCTCTATCGCGAGTGGTTCCCGCAGATCGTCTACAACCACCACCAGACGGGCCCGGTGGGCACCGTGATGTTCTCGCCGCCGTTCCGCGACCCGTTCAACTACGTCTACGATCCGATCGTCATCAACGAGCTCGACCAGGTCGGCTCGGCGATGCACAGCCGCTTCGCGGCGGAAGGCAAGCCGGGCGTCACCGACCGTTCGGGCTCGAACTACTCCACGTGGTGGGACGGCGGGCTCCGGACGACGCCCTACTTCCACAACGAGGTCGGGCTGCTCACCGAGACGATCGGCAATCCGACGCCGGTGACGATCCCCTTCGCGCCCGATCGGCTCGTGCCGCACAACGATCTGCCGTTCCCGGTCGCGCCGCAGGTCTGGCACTTCCGGCAGTCGATCGACTATTCGCTGACGGCCAACTGGGCGGTGCTCGACTTCGCGTCGCGCTACCGCGAGCACCTGCTCTACAACTTCTACCTGATGGGGCGCGACAGCATCCGCCGCGGCAGCACCGACACCTGGACGATGTATCCGTCGCGCATCGCGGCGGTCAAGGCGGAGCTCGAGAAGCAGGGCGCCCAGGGGACCGCGCAGCAGTTCGGCGAGCGCGTGCAGACCTTTCCGGAGAAGGACTACGCACTGCTGAAGACGCCCGAGTGGCGCGACCCGCGCGGCTACATCCTGCCGTCGGATCAGGCGGACTTCCTGACGGCCGAGAAGTTCGCGAACACCCTCATCAAGAACGGCATCGAGGTGCAGCGGGCGACGGCGGCCTTCACCGTCGACGGCAGGCAGTACCCGGCCGGATCGCTGGTCGTCAAGACCGCACAGGCGTTCCGGCCGTTCATCCTCGACATGTTCGAGCCGCAGGATCATCCGAACGACTTCGAGTATCCGGGCGGCCCGCCGAAGCCGCCGTACGACATGGCCGGCTGGACGCTCGCGTACCAGATGGGGGTGAAGTTCGACCGGATCCTCGACGGCTTCGACGGCCCGTTTCAGCCGGTGCCCGACGTGATCACGCCGGCGCCGGGGACGATTTCCGAGACGGCCGGGGCCACCGGCTACGTGATCAGCCAGCACGTCAACGACGCCGTCATCGCCGTCAACCGGCTGCTGAAGGCGGGGAGGACGTCTACTGGGTGCGCGATCGCCACTGGCACAGCGCCGACGGCACCGGCGTGATCTACGTGGCGGCGAAGTCGACGACGCTGCCGATCCTGAAGAAGGCGGCGGAGGACGTGGGGGTCAGCTTCACCGCCGTCACCGACAAGCCGGCGGGCGGGATGCTGAAGCTCCGGCCGGTGCGCATCGCGCTCTGGGATCAGTACGGCGGCTCGATGCCGTCCGGCTGGGTCCGGTACCTGTTCGAGAAGTTCGAGTTCCCCTTCACGCTCGTCTTCCCGCAGGAGCTCGACGCCGGCAACCTGCGCGCGAAGTACGACGTCATCGTCTTTCCGGACGGCGCGATCCGCGAGGGCGGCCGCGGCGGTTCTTCGGCCGCCAGCCGAAGCCGGAGGAGATTCCGGCCGAGTGGCGGAACCGTCTCGGCTCGATCACGCCCGACAAGACGTTCCCGCAGTTGAAGCAGTTCGTGCAGGACGGCGGGACGATCATCGCCTGGGGGAGCTCGGCCACCCTCGGCCACCTGCTGGGGCTGCCGGTCGACAATCACCTCGTCGAGATGGTGAAGGACAAGGAGCGGCCGCTGCCGCCGACGAAGTTCTACGTGCCGGGATCGATCCTGCAGATGGCGGTCGACAACACCGACCCGCTGGCGTACGGGATGAACACGCACGTCGACGTGATGTTCGACGAGGACCCGGTGATGCAGCTGGCGCCGAACGCCACGCTCGAAGGGGTGCGGCCGGTCGCCTGGTTCGATACGGCGGCGCCGCTGCGCTCGGGCTGGGCGTGGGGGCAGCAGTACCTCGACGGCGGGACGACGGCGGTCGAAGCCGCGCTCGGCAAGGGCCGCCTCCTGCTGCTCGGGCCGGAGATCACGTTCCGCGGCCAGCCGCACGGCACGTTCAAGTTCCTCTTCAACGGCGTGTACTACAGCACGGCCGAGCCGGTCGGCGGCGGGGGCACGGCCACCGCGGCCGGCCGGATGCAGGACCGGAAGTAACGCTCGTACGGGGGCGCTCCGCGTTGCGGGGCGCCCCCGTGCAGGCACGATCGTCGGCGCGAGAGCCCGCGTCGTGACGAGACGTCGGGGCTCCCGTGGAGGCATCCCGTGAACGGAACGGCAGCGCGCGTTCTCCTGGCGTCGGGCCTGCTCTTCACGGCGTGCCACAGCCCGAGCTCGCCAAGCGGTCCCGCGGCGCAGCTGACCGCGAACATCGTGGACCCCGCGAGCGTCAACGCGGTGTCCACGTTCAACTCCTGTGCGGGCCATCCGTTTCCCGAGACGAACTCGCCCAACAGCGCGAAGAACTACTTCTGGCCGACCTCCACGAACTTCAGCACCACCGACCAGCTCCGGGAGTACGCGGTCTGCGATGGCACGACGGGCCAGAACTCGGACGACACGAGCCCGAACGAGTTCGACCGCGGACAGACCATCCATCTGTACTGTGACAACAGTTCGACGGCGGTCCGGTACTTTCATCTCAATTTCGCGCCCGGCACGCTTGGGGCGCACGTGAAGGCCGGCGACTTCCTCGGGTACGCCTCGATGCTGGGGACCGGTCAGTCGCCGTCGGCCGCGTGGCAGTACTCCAGCAACTTCGACGTCGCCGTCACCGAGGGGAGCGACAGCACCACGGAAGACTATTTCCTCAAGCTCAGCCCGGCGGCCTTCGCGGCCTGGGCGACGCGCGGCCTGACGTCCGTGGCGCAGACGATCAACCCCGGGAATCCGACCTGCTCGAGCTTCTCTTCCACGATCGGAAGCCCTGACGTCTTCTCCTTTACGCCCGTGCTGTAGCGGGAGGGCCTGGAGACCGCATGCGGACGAACCCTGTCGAGAACGTCGGGAACGACGCGCGGTTCATGAAGGCGGCCTGGGAGCAGGCCGTGAAGTCGTACGAGGAAGGCGGCCTGCCGATCGGAGCCGTCATGGTGGAAGACGGAGCGATTGTCGCGCGGGGCCACAACCGGCGCGTGCAGGACGGCGATCCGATCGCGCACGGCGAGATGGACTGCTTCCGGAAGGCCGGCCGCCGCCCGCGCTACGACAACGTCACGCTGTACACGACGCTGAGCCCTGCATGATGTGCTCGGGGACGATCCTGCAGTTCGGCGTGAAGCGGGTCGTGGTCGGCGAGGACGAGAACTTCCCCGGGAACATCGACTTCCTGCGCGCGCACGGCGTCGAGGTCGTCCTGCTGAAGGATCCGCGACTGCATCGCCCTGATGCGCCGCTTCATCGCCGAGCGGCCGGAGCTGTGGGACGAGGACATCGCCGGGCGCAGCGACGTGTGAGCCTGCCTCGGCGCTGATCGCTCACTCGCACCGCAACGCCACCATCGGATCGACCTTCGTTGCCCGCTGAGCGGGGATGAGCGCGGCAATCACTGTCGCCAGGGCGAGCAGCAGCACGGCCACCGACAACAGCCACGGATCCCACGGCGTCACGTGGAAGAGCTGGCTTGCGAGCAGATGGCCCGCGCCGATGGCGGCCGGGATCCCGATCAGCAGGCCGATCCCCACCTGCCAGCACGCCCCGCGCAGCACCATTGACAGCACCGACCGGCGATCGGCGCCGAGCGCCATCCGGATGCCGATCTCGCTCGTCCGCTGTTCCACGCCATACGCGGTCACGCCGTAGAGGCCGATTGCCGCCAGCACGAGCCCGAGTGCACCGAACAGTGAAGTCAGGCGGGCGATCATGTTCTGCTGGGCAAAATCGGCGTCAACGACTTCCGAATAAGGTTTCACGCCATATATCAGAAGGTTCGGATCAATATTCGCCAGCGCTTGCAACGGCGGCATCATCTCGGGATGGCTGGAGGTTCAGGCCGGCTGATGCGCCGTTGCTCTGTCAGTCGCACCGAAGAGCCTCGCGGGACGGGGGCGGTTTGTCCGAAGGTATACTTATGAGTATACTTATGAATATGGGCAAGCCTCTGATGATCCAGGAAGACGACGACCGAAGGATCGAGGACCTGAAAAGCCGCCTGGGCATCAAGAAGAAGATTGATGTCGTGCGGGCGGGGATGGATCTGCTCGAGGCGCAGGCCGAACGGCAGGAGCGGATCGAGCGGTGGAAGCGCGCGGCGGCGCGCGTGGCGGGTGAGAGCCGGCGCGTCAATGCCGAGTTCCGGACTCACTCGCGGCTGAAGCGAGCCTAGCCGGTGGCGCCGTTGCCGCGTCGTTGGCACGTCTACGTGGTCGACCTCGAACCACGGATCGGCACGAAACCCGGCAAGCAGCGCCCCTGCGTCGCCGTGCAGCCGGACGTCTTCGCCGAGGCCGGACTCCCGAGCACGGTCATCGTGCCCATCACGACACGGACGGTCGCCGACGCGTTCCCGCTGCGCGTCCGGCTGCCGAAGGGCACGTGCGGCCTGGCGGCCGACAGCGACATCCTGGTCGACCAGATCCTCGCGTGGGACAACGAACTGTTCCGCCGCGATCTGGGTGAGCTGCCAGAAGCTCTGCAGGACCTGGCTCCGCAGCGCACTCCGCGAGTTCCTCGATCTGTGACGCTCGCGGTGCCGCCTGGGTGAGAGGCGACGATTCGGAGCCGAGAGTGGAGAAGCGGTCACGCCACTTCTCGAGCCGGCTCCGCAGTCCGGGAAACCTTCTCGCGGTGCGACGGTTTCCGGAGGACAGCAGCCGGCTGGCGCTATACGCGCTCATTCGACCGCGACGCGCCCAGCCGGGGAAACCGCCGCACGCGCTCGTCGGTTTCCGGCAGGAAGACACGGACTGCTCCGAACGGCTCGGCCGGTGTCGCGTCCGCTTCTCTGTGCTGCCGATTCGTGGCCTGCGGTTCAGCGCGACGGCGGCGTCCCTCCGGTGTCTTTCACGATCTGAACGCCGTAGAGCATCTCGTAGTCGCCGTCGTACACCTTCGCGGTGATTCGATCGCCGGCCTTGAGCTTGCCGAACACGCCCGGATCGTCCGCCTTGTAGACCATCGTCATCGCCCCCATCCAGCCCGGAACGTCGTCGCCGGCGACCTTCAGCATCTTCATGTCCGGATCGACCGCTTCGATGGTGCCGCTGAACGCGTGCTCGGTCTTCGCGCTGTGCGGTGGAGGCGCGGTCTTCTCGGGCACGACGGGCTTCGAGGAATACTGGCCGCAGGCGGCCGACAGGCAGACGGCCAGGCCGGCGACACACAGGATAACGGGAATACGCGCTGCTCTCATGGTTCGTTCCTCAATCACAAGAGCATGGTATCCCAGGCCTCAGCCGTTGCTCCTGATTTCCCTGATCCCCCGACCCAGCCGGCGCCGCAGCAGGCTCCGTAGCGTCACACCGTCGGCGTAGCCGACGCGCGCAGCGATCTCATCGACGCTCTCGCCGGTCGTCTTCAGCAGATGCACGGCACGTTCGACCCGCAGATCCTGGAAGTAGGAGAGTGGCGACTTGCCGAGCACGGCCTGCATGCGGCGGGCGAGCGTCCGCTTGCTCGAACCGGTTGCCGCGGCCGCCTGGTCCAGCGAGAATCCGTGGGCGAGGCGGTTGCGCGCCCAGTGCTCGAACCGTTCCACGAGCGCGTCGCTGTGCGCCAGGTGATCCGCGAGGATGTACGCCGACTGCGACGGCCGCGAGTCGACGATGAGGTACTTCGCGGTGAGGTCGGCCAGCCGCGGGCTCTTCTGACGGATGAGCCACAGCGCGAGGTCCATGTGGCTCAGCGCCGCACCGGCGGTTACGAACTTCCCCGACTTCACGATCATCCGCGACTCGTCCAGCCGGACTCCCGGATACCGCTGCCGGAACATCGGCGCCAGCCACCATGTCGTCGTCGACTCCTGGTGATCCAGCAGCCCCGACTCGGCGAGCACGAACGTCCCGATGCAGGCGGCGGCCGTCGAGGCGCCGCGTCCCGCCCACGTCTGCAGCACCTTGCCGGCATCCCGCACGTCCGGCCGTGCCAGCGCTGCCTGCAGCGGCTCCGGCATCTTGAACCCGATCGCCGGCACGACGACCCAGTCGGGCGTGGTGGGCGTCGAGGCGGCCGTCACCGGAACGGTGAGTCCCTGCGACGTCTTCACGTGCTTCCGTACGCCGACGATCGCGACGTCGAAGCGGGGCGAGCCCAGCCCCGACATCCCGGCCAGCTCGTTCGCCGTCTGAAACGCGTCGAGGACGGTCGACAGGCCGGTATCGAACACCCCATCCAGGGCGAGCACGCTGATACGCATGGCAAGGATCATATCAACTTTGGCGATCTTGCCAGTGGCCGGGAGCGTCGCCAGGGACTATGCTGTCTCTATTGACCGACTCACGAGGAGGCAGCCCATGTACAAGGTCGCACTGTTCGCCCGTCTGGAAGCGAAGCCCGGGAAGGAAGCCGAGGTCGCGAAGTTCCTGGAAGCCGGACTCGCCATGGCCAACCAGGAAACGACAACACCCGTCTGGTTCGCGCTGCGGCTCGGGCCGACGACGTTCGGCATCTTCGATGCGTTCGCCGACGAGAAGGGGCGTCAGGCGCACCTGAGCGGACCGATCGCCCAGGCGCTCATGGCGAAGGCATCGGAACTGCTGTCGCAGCCGCCATCGATCGAGCAGATTGACGTGCTCGGCGCCAAGGTGCCCCGGTAGCGTGGCCGGAGGAGGCGGAGCACCATGACCGGATTGCCGCGCGACATCCTCGACTGCATCGGCCATACCTCGCTGCTCGGGCTGCGGCACGTCGTGCCAGTCGAACGGCGCGCGCGTCCTGCTGAAGCTGGAAAGCGAGAACCCCACCGGCAGCATGAAGGACCGGATGGCGCTCGCCATGATCGAGGCCGCGGAAGCCGACGGCCGCCTCGCGCCCGGCGGGACGGTCGTCGAGTACACCGGCGGCAGCACGGGGGTGTCGCTCTCGCTGGTCTGCACGGTGAAGGGACACCCGCTGCACATCGTCACGTCGGACGCCTTCTCGCGGGAGAAGCTCGACCACATGAAGCTGCTGGGCGCGCAGCTGCACATCGTGCCGAGCGAGAGCGGGCAGATGACGGAGAAGCTGACCCGCGACATGGTCGAGGCGGCGCGGGGCATTACCGGGGAGACCGGCGGCTACTGGACGAACCAGCTCAGCAACACCGACCAGCTCACCGCGTATCACACGCTGGCGGAGGAGATCCTGGCGCAGACGGAGGGGCGGATCGACGCCTTCGTCCAGAGCGTCGGCACCGCCGGATCGATCCGGGGCACGGCGGAGGGGCTGCGTCCGCGCACGGCGAACGTCCGGATCGTCGCAGTGGAGCCGGCGGAGTCGCCCGTGCTGTCGGGCGGCAAGCCGGGCGGGCACAAAATCGACGGCATCGGCGCCGGCTTCATCGTGCCGCTGTGGACGGACGGGATTGCCGACGCGATCGAGCAGGTGTCGACGGCGGACGCGATGGCGATGGCCATGCGGCTCGCCCGCGAAGAGGGGATCTTCGCCGGCACGTCGACCGGCGCCAACGTCGTCGCCGCGCTGCGCGTCGCCGAGCAGCTTGGCGCCGGCGCCACGGTCGTCACCGTCATGTGCGATACCGGGATGAAGTACCTGAAGACGTACGGCGCCGAACTGGACCGGCAGACGACGGCCCGCGGCACCGGCAACGCCTGGCGGGACCCTCGACCGCCGCGAACCGGCACGCCGACGTGATGCGCTGCGCCCGTGAACGGCGATACGATTGAGGTTCGGAGTCGACTGCCGTTCACGAATCGAGGGACCAATGAAACCGACCGAACAGACCCTGTCCGAGACCGTTGCTCTGCTCGCCCGCACGCCGCGCGTGCTCGACGCGCTCCTCCGAGATCTGCCCGACATCTGGACACACCGGAACGAGGGCGACGGCACCTGGACCCCGTTCGACGTGGTCGGCCACCTGGACCACGGCGAGCGTGCCGATTGGGTGCCGCGGGTGAGGAACATGCTGGAGCAGGGCGAGTCGCAGGACGTTCGACGCGTTCGATCGCGAGGGGCAGGCCCGCGAGAGCGCGGGGAAGTCGCTCGGTCAACTGCTGGACGAGTTCGCCGGCCGTGCGGGCGGGGAACCTGGACGCGCTGCGGGCGCTGAACCTGCGGCCCGAGGATCTCGCGAAGTCGCGGGCGGCATCCGGCGTTCGGCGCCGTCAACCTGTCGCAGCTGCTGGCGACCTGGGTCGACGCACGATCTGACGCACCTGCATCAGCTCTCGCGGATCATGGCGTGCCAGTACCGCGACGCCGTGGGGCCGTGGAGCGTCTACCTCGGCGTGTTGAAGTGCGCCGGCCACAGCGCGTCCTGAGCAGACGTGGCCCGAGCGAACGACGGCATGGAGAGCATGGAGAGTCTGTCCGCGGTCGTGACCGCCCTCCGCGCGGACGACGAGGCCGAAGTGCGGACCCTCGCGGCCGAGGCGTCGTTCACGCCCGCCGCGAGGTCCGTCGGGTTCCGCGGTGGTCCTAGCGCCTGAGACGCGCGGCGCTGCGCGAGACGGTCTTTCGCGTACGCTGGACCGCCTTCTTCGCACGCTTCACGGCCTTCTTCGCGCCCTTCACCGTCTTCTTCGTCTTGCTCGCCGCCTTGGCGACGACCTTCGTCGTCCGGCGGCGCGTCTGCTTCGCGGCCGCGCGCGCCTTCTTCGTGACGGCGCCGGTCCGTGCCTTCGCCCGCGACGTGAGCTCGGCCAGCTTCTCCCGTCCCTCTTCGATGGCCTCACGCGCCTCCGCAACCGGATGCGGATGCCGGGCCTTCAGCGAATCGACCTTGCCTGCGACCGTGCCCGCGGCGCGACCGGCGACCACGGCGGCCGCGTTGAGTCCTGCACTGTTACCCGGCTTCTGACGCCTCGCCATACAACCTCCAGAACAATCAGAGATACGAATTCACTTGAGCTCGCTGTCGGTCTTCGCCATCGCCTCCCTGAACGTCTTCCAGGCGTCCTCGAGGCCCGGCTTCAGCTCGGCCCACGCATCGTCAGCCGCTTCGCGAAGCTGTTTCAGCTTCGCCTCGGCGTCCCGCTGCCGCCGGCGCAGCATGTCGATCTGCTGCTTGTGCCTGGCCTGGAGGTCCGCCTTCGCGGCGTCGGCCCTGGCCTGCAACCCGTCGATCTCTCTGTTCCACTCGTCGAGCCAGGCCTTGATCTTCTCCACGTAGGCGTCGCGTGTCTCGTTCATGTCGGTGCCCTCCACGGCGGCTTCCGTCCCTGATGCGCACGCCGTCAGCGCCGTCGCTCGAAGTATTGTACCTCGCGTTCGTGGCGCTCGGCCTCCGCACGCGTCCTGAAGGTGCCGAGGGTCCGACGCCTGCAGGCAACGTCACGCCATGAAGCCGTGCAGCCAGACCCGCGGCTCACCCTCGCCGGTCGCTTCCCAGTGCAGCTCGATGCCGTTGACGGCGATCTGCATCCTTCCCCGGCGCGGCCGCCCACCTGACGCGGCCGTGCCAGCCTCTCCGGAGAGACCATACCACCGCTTCGCCCGGTCCCATCATGCCGGCCCGCCGCTTGCCGATTATCACGTGGGGAGTGTCTGCAGGCGCATGACCATACCAGCCGAAGATCTGTTCGAATCCTCCGCGCTCGGACTCGACCGCGAGGCCCTCCGGCGCTCGCTCGCCAACCGTCTCGTCTATTCCATCGGCAAGGATCCGCTGACCGCCACGATGCGCGACTGGTTCAACACGACGGTCTGCGTCGTGCGCGAGCGGTTGATCGAGCGCTGGATGGAGACGATGCGGAGCTACTACCGCTCCGACGCCAAGCGCGTGTACTACCTGTCGATGGAGTTCCTCACCGGGCGGCTGCTCTCGAACAGTCTCCTGAACATGGGCTTCTACCGGGAGTGTCGCGAGGCGCTGGCGAGCCTGGGACTCGACCTGGATCGGATCGGCGACCTGGAGCCGGACGCCGCGCTGGGCAACGGCGGGCTCGGCCGGCTGGCGGCGTGCTTCCTCGACTCGATGGCGACGCTGTCGCTGCCCGGCTACGGCTACGGCATCCGCTACGAGTACGGGATGTTCAAGCAGCGCATCGAGAACGGCTGCCAGATCGAATATCCCGACAACTGGCTCCGCTACGGCAATCCCTGGGAGTTCCCGCGTCCGGAAGTGATCTTTCCGGTGAAGTTCGGCGGCCGGGTCGTCGAGTTCACCGACGAGCAGGGGGTCTCACGGTTCCACTGGGTGGACACCGACGAGGTGATGGCGATGGCGTTCGACACGCCGGTCCCCGGCTTCGACACCGGCACGGTGAACAACATGCGGCTGTGGTCGGCGAAGGCGTCGCGCGACTTCAACCTGAAGCAGTTCAACGAGGGCAACTACCTGAAGGCGGTCGAGGAGAAGAACGAGTCGGAGAACCTCTCGAAGGTGCTCTACCCGGACGACACGACGCAGAACGGGCGCGAGCTGCGGCTGAAGCAGCAGTACTTCTTCGTGTGCGCGTCGATCCAGGACATCCTGCGCCGGTTCGGGGCCAGCCACGCGCACCTGGACGAGCTGCCCGACAAGGTGGCGATCCAGCTGAACGACACGCATCCGGCCATCGCGATTCCCGAGCTGATGCGCGTGCTGGTCGACGGACACCGGATGAGCTGGGACCGCGCCTGGGACATCACGCGGGGCACCTTCTCGGTACACGAACCACACGCTGATGCCGGAGGCCCTGGAGACCTGGCCGGTGGACCTGCTCGGCCGGATCCTGCCGCGCCACCTGCAGATCATCTACGAGATCAACCACCGGTTCCTGGCGCAGGTGCGGCACCGCTACCCCGGCAACCTGGACAAGCTCACACGCATGTCGATCGTGGACGAGGGGTCCGGGCGCCGGCTGCGCATGGCCCACCTGGCGATGGTCGGGAGCCACTGCGCGAACGGCGTCTCGCAGATCCACACCGACCTGATGAAGCAGACGATCTTCTCCGACTTCGACGGCCTCTGGCCGGAGCGGATCATCAACATCACCAACGGCATCACGCCACGCCGCTGGCTGCATCAGGCGAACCCGGGACTGTCGGCGCTCATCACCGAGCACATCGGCGGCACGTGGCTCCGCGACCTCGGCGACCTCCGGAACCTGGCGCCGTTCTCGGAGCTGCCGGAGTTCCGCGATCGCTTCCGGAAGGTGAAGCGGGCGAACAAGGCGCGGCTGGCCGGCATGCTCGGCGCCGAGCTGGACGTGGCGATCGATCCCGACTCGATGTTCGACGTGCAGATCAAGCGGATCCACGAATACAAGCGGCAGGTGCTGAACGTGCTGCACGTCATCACGCGGTACAACCGGATCCGCGACGGCCGCGACGGCGCGATGGTGCCGCGCACGGTGCTGTTCAGCGGGAAGGCCGCGCCCGGCTACCGGCTGGCCAAGCTGACGATCGCCCTCATCCACGCGGTGGCCGACGTCGTGAACCACGACCCGGCCGTCGGCGGCCGGCTGAAGGTGGCGTTCATCCCCGATTACGGCGTCTCGAACGCCGAGCGGATCGTGCCCGCGTGCGACCTGTCGGAGCAGATTTCCACGGCCGGCACCGAGGCCTCGGGCACCGGCAACATGAAGCTGGCGCTGAACGGCGGCCTGACGATCGGCACGCTCGACGGCGCGAACGTCGAGATGCAGGCCGAGGTGGGCGACGACAACATCTTCATCTTCGGCCTCACGACCGAGGGCGTCGCAGCGCGCCAGGCCGGGGGCTACAACCCGTGGGACGTGTATGGATCGGATGCCGAGCTCCGGCGGACGCTCGACATGATCCGCGACGGCTACTTCTCGCCCAGGGAGCGCGACCGCTTCCGCGACGTCGTCGATGCCCTGACGACCAACGGGGACCGCTTCCTCGTGCTGGCCGACTTCGCCGCCTACATCGCCTGCCAGGAGCGGGTCGACGCGCTCTACCAGGACCCGGACGAGTGGTCGCGGCGCGCGATCCTGAACGTCGCGGGCATGGGCCGGTTCTCCAGCGACCGGACGATCCAGGAGTACGCGACGAAGGTCTGGGACGTGAGCCCGCAGCATCCGCACGTTCCCGGCCGGGACGCGTTATAGAGTGGCGTTGCGCCGAGTCGTGCGCATGCCCCGCGACACCCCCGACCACACCGACGCGACCCATCCCGTGTGACAATCGGCGACAAGCGCATCCCGGAGCGCTGCGGCTTCTCGTGGCTTTGTTCGCACGAAACCGGGGATTTCTCCGCGGAAACGGCCCTTCAACTCAGCCATATCAGCGGACCCTCGCCCTTTCGCCTCCTGCTGGAGGGCCATTGTGCGCCTGCGGCACGGGCGGCACGCGGCATGAATGATCAACCTGCCAGCAGATTCGACGGGACCCTTCATCATGACCACAGACCTGATCATCGGGATGGCCGGCTCGGGCGGTGACGGCATCGTGAGCGCGGGCGAGATGCTGGTGGCGGCGGCCGCGCGCGAGGGCTACCACGCGCTGATGACGAAGAGCTACGGACCGCAGATCCGGGGAGGCGAGTCGTCCTGCCGCATCCGGATCGCGACCGAGCGTCTCCACAGCCCGGGCGGGGCGCTGAGCCTCGCCGTCGCGCTGAACTGGGACGACTTCCTGAAGTTCGGCGCCGAGCTGACGGTCTCGGGCAGCACGGTCGTGGTCTGGGATGCCGCGTCGGGCATCGCGGCCGACAAGCTGCCGCTGCCCGGCGTGACGCCGGCGCGCGCGCTGGCGGTGCCGCTGGCCGAGCTGACGCGGACGGCGTCCGGCTCGGACAAGATGAAGAACACCCTGGTGCTGGGCCTCCTGTCGAGCTGGCTCGGCATCCCGGCGGCGGCGATCCTCCCGGGACTGAAGAAGCGCTTCCTGCGCAAGGGCGAAGCGCTGTGGCAGGCGAGCGAGCGGGCGTTCCAGGCCGGCTTCGAGTACGCGCAGACCCAGGCGCTCGACGGCGAGCTGCGGCTCGCGCCTGCGGTGCGTCCGGCCGGCGCCACCGGCAAGCTGCTGACCGACGGCAACGAGATGAGCGCGGCGGCCGCGATCTTCGCCGGTTGCCGGTTCTTCGGCGGCTACCCGATTACGCCCTCCTCGGAGGTCATGCAGTTCCTGACGCGCGAGATCTGGAAGTACGGCGGCGCGGCGCTGCAGGCCGAGGACGAGATCGCCGGCGTCGCCGCGGCGCTCGGGGCGTCGCTCGCCGGCACGAAGTCGATGACCGCGACGTCGGGGCCCGGCATGGACCTGAAGACGGAGGTGCTCGGGTTGGCGTCGATGGCCGAGGTGCCGCTGGTCGTCATCAACGTGCAGCGCGGCGGCCCGTCCACCGGCCTGCCGACGCGGGCCGAGCAGGGCGACCTGTTCCAGGCCTGCTTCTCGGCGCACGGCGACGTGCTGCGGCCGGTGCTCGCGCCGACGTCGGTCGCCGATACCTTCGACGTGGTCGTCGAGGCGTTCAACATCGCCGAGCAGTATCAGACGCCGGTCATCGTCCTCTCCGATCAGGAGATCGCGCAGCGCAAGGAGACCGTCGATCCGATCGACACCTCGGGCATCCGGATCGTCGAGCGGCAGCGGCCGACCGAGGCCGAGCTGCAGGACTACAAGCGCTTTCTCGACACCGAGTCGGGCGTCAGCCCGATGAGCTGCCCGGGCATGCCGGGTGGCGCGTATCTCGGCTCCGGCATCGAGCACAACGAATCGGGCGCGCCGGCGTCGAGCGGTGCCGTGCACACGCGGATGAACGACAAGCGGTTCCGCAAGCTGCGGGCGCTGCAGCAGCGCGAGGATCTGATCGCGGAGGAAGGCGATCCCGGCGCCCCGATTGCGATGGTCAGCTGGGGCAGCTCGGCCGGCGTCTGCCGCGAAGCGCTGCGGCTGGCGCAGGCGAAGGGGCTGCGGGTGAAGCTGCTGGTGCCGCGCCTGCTCTATCCGGTGGCCGACGATGCCTACGTGCGGTTCTTCAGCGGGGTGCGGGCCGGTCTGTTCGTCGAGCAGTCGTACCAGGGGCAGTTGCACCGCATCGTCCGGATGTTCGTCGACCTGCCGCCGCACGTCCAGTCGCTGTGCCGCAGCGGCGCGAATCCGTTCAGACCGGCCGAGGTGCTCGAGCGGCTCGAGGGGCTGGCCCTGGAACTGCAGGGGCGTCTCGCCGACGCCGCGCCGGCGGAGGAGTAGATGATGGCTGTCGACCAGGCGTTCGCGCCGAAGGACTTCAAGGGCGATCTCAAGCCGATCTGGTGCCCGGGCTGCGGCGACTACGGCGTCGTGCAGGCGATCTACCGCGCGCTGGCGGCCATCGGCCGGCCGCCGCACGAGATCGCCTTCATCTCTGGCATCGGCTGTTCGAGCCGCATTCCGGGCTACACGACGGCCTACGGCTTCAACAGCGTGCACGGCCGGGCGCTGCCGATCGCCCAGGGGATGAAGCTGGCCAATCCCGATCTGCTCGTGCTCTGCGCGGGCGGCGACGGCGACGGCTTCTCGATTGGCGGCGGCCACCTGCCGCACGCCATCCGGCGCAACGTCGACCTCACCTATGTCGTGATGGACAACCAGGTCTACGGCCTCACGAAGGGGCAGCTGTCGCCGACCTCCGTCCGCGGGCGCCGCACGGCGACCTCGGCGCACGGCAGCCTCGAGGCGCCGATCAACCCGCTGCTGCAGGTGCTGAGCTACGGCGCCGGCTTCGTCGCCCAGGGGACGCCGGCCGACATGCCGGGACTGACGGCGCTCATCGAGGAGGCGATCCGCTATCCGGGCTTCGCATTCGTCAACGTGCAGTCGCCGTGCGTGACCTACGGTGAAGAGCACCAGCAGATGCGGGCGCAGAAGACGGCGATGAAGCCGCTGGCCGGGCTCGGGCACGACCCGGCCGACTTCCTGAAGGCGCTCGAGTGGGCGACGCAGTACCGGTGACGCGCTGCATACCGGCGTCTTCTTCCGTCGCCCCGAGCCGCCGCCGACCTACGATCAGCTGGTCCGCGAGCGGCAGGCGGAGCTCGGCCGCGACGCGCTGCCGCGCGAGCGGATTCTCGAACTGTTCCTGCAGCGGGCGTAGCGCGTACCCGGGAGGGGAGATCCGTGTCTATCCGTGGAATCGATCTGACGACGTTGTCGCTGAAGGACGCGCTCGACCTGGCCACCCTCATCGAAGAGGAGGCCCGCGACCGCTACGAAGAGCTCGCCGACCAGATGGAGATGCACCACACGCCGAACGCCGAGCGCTTCTTCCGGAAGATGATCGGCGTCGAGCAGCAGCACCGCGAAGAGCTGGTCAGGCGCCGCGAGGTGCTGTTCGGGTCGGCCCCGATGATGGTCTCCCGCGCGATGATCTTCGACGTCGAGGCGCCCGACTACGATCAGGTCCGTCAGGGCATGAGCGCCCGCGAGGCGTTCGAAGCGGCGATGCGGTCGGAGGTGAAGGCGTACAACTTCTTCGTGCAGGCGCTGCCGCAGGTGACCGAGCCGGATGTCCGCGAGCTCTTCGAGGATCTGCGCGACGAGGAAGTGGAGCACCGGCGCTGGGTGCAGGAGGAGATCGATCGCCTGCCGCCGGTTGCCGGCCCCGAGGGCGACGTCTCGGACGAACCGGTGGCGCACTGAGAGAACAGGTCGCCGGGCATTCTTCAGATGGCCGCGCGGGGCCGCCGATCCCCTCCGGCGCGAGACTCGACGCCGATGCTCGCCCGCCGGCTCCTCGCCATGCGCCGCGGGCCTCGCATGGCCGCAGGCGCTGCGCGGGTCTGTACCGGACACCCCGCCCATGTCGCGCAAGGCGCGACACGTCGCACATTGCGCGGGACCGGGATCACTCCCCCACACGTAGGGGCCGCCCGAGCTCGCGATCGCACGCGGGTGGCGGCCCTGGAGACATCTGCGCCAGAGGCTCAGGTTACGGCTTCGATTGATCCAGATCCCCGAACGGCCAGATGCCGTACATCTTCAGGATCTGCTCCTGGTGCTGGTCGATCAGCATCTTCCGGCTCCGTTCGCGCGGCCACGGGCTGGCCAGGCGCTCGGGACGGTCGGCAATCCAGAAGGCGACCAGGCCCTGCACGGTCGCGTCGCGATCGAGCACGGCCTCGTCCACCTTGTCGAAGGTGTCGACCGGTGAATGATGCGTGTAGCGGTACGCCGGCGAGTCCTGGCCGAGATTGATTCCCGGCAGGCCCGCGAGGATGAACGGCCCCGCATCGGTGCCGAAGTCGGTGTGATCGTTCGCCGTGATGCTGCCGAACGCCGCCAGTGACGGCACCAGCTGGTTCATCGCCGGCAGCAGGTCGTCGCGGCCGCCCATGTTCAGCTCGGTGACCGGTCCCTGCCCGTTGTCGAGGATCACCGCGGCGAGGTGGTTCGCCATGTCGGCCCGGTGCCGCTTCACGTACGCGAGCGATCCCAGCAGCCCCTGCTCCTCGCCGGTGAACAGCACGAAGCGGATCGTCCGCTTCGGCTTCTGCCCCGACTTGAGGATCGCCTCCGCGGCCCCCAGCGTCGTCGCCACGCCGACGCCGTCATCCGTCGAGCCTTCCGCGAGATCCCACGAGTCGAGGTGCCCGCCGACGACCACGACCTGCTCGGGATGGTCGGTGCCGGGAATCTCGCCGACGACGTTCGCGGTGTCGGCCGGGCCGTCGGTCACGGTGTTCTGAACGTCGATGTGGATGCGGGGCGTCTTGCCGCGGTCGAGGAAGCGGTCCAGGATGTCCTGGTCCTCGGCGGCCATGCTCACGACCGGGATGTCGTAGAAGGTGTCGAAGCCGAGCGCGCCGGTGTGCGTCAGGTGCATCCCCTGCGCCTTGCCGCCGCCCTGGCCGCCGATGACGGCCACGGCGCCGGCCTCGTGCGCCTTGATGAGCAGCGCACCGAACTCGCCGAACATCGCCGAGCGATCCTTCGGCGGATCGCCCTTCTGCACCGTCAGCAGCACCTTGCCGCGCCAGGTGCCGGCGTTCCCGGCGATCTCCTTCTTCAGCTGGTAGACGTTCACCGGCACCACGTCGGCGTCGACGCCGCCAGGCAGGTGTCGAGCCGACCCAGCCCATCGCGTCGACCATCAGCTTGTGGTGGGCCGGCGCGATCATCTCGGCCGTCGCCGAGCCACGCGTCCAGCCGCGCTTGATCTGCCAGGGCTCGGCGTGCACGTTCTGCAGGCCGATGGCCTTCATCGTGGCCAGCCCCCACTGAATCGCCCGGTTGCACGCCGGCGTGCCGGTGACGCGGCCGCCGATGTCGTCGCTGAGCTCTTCGAGCAGGTGGTAGACGTTCAGGTCCATCATGCCCTGACCGGCGATCGCCGTCAGGGCGGGCAGCGTGCCGTCCTGCGCCGGCGATGGCGCGTCGGCGCCTTGAGCGGCGGCCCCGCGCGTGGCCATGGTGACCATGGTGACAATGAAGAGTGCGCCGACGGTGGCAGCCGTCACGAGCGTCCTGCGAGTCATGGTCCGTGCCTCCGGAGAAATTGAAACGGTCGGCCATTGTGGCCGCAACGCGAAGGCGCGTGCAAGGGGACAGGCGTGACCCGCGGGCGTCGCAATGGGCAATGAGCAAGGGCAATGGGTATTGCGAACGGGACGTCAGGCGCTCAGGCGCTCGGTGCTCGCGACTCTCCCTTCGCGTAGGGGCCGCCCGAGCTCACGGTCACACGCGGGTGGCGGCCCTGGAGACACCTGCGCCCAGCCGATCGGACACCTGTCACGGTCAACCACGAAGACACGAAGGCACGAAGGGGTCGCTATTCCCTCATGCGGGTGGCGCCGGACGGGGCCCCCGCCATCCAGACGCGGCACCATGGACATGGCACCCCGCACGGACATGCCGGACGCCGGACGTGAGAGCCCCGCACCGTCGCAGATGTGCGATGATCCGCGCAGTCGAGAGACTCATCCGTTCCTCAGGGGAGGCCCCGTGAACCGCTCAACCGCGCTCGCGCTGTTCGCTGCCGCCGTCGTCTGCCTCACCGGCATCACCGTGCCCACACGCAGGATCCCGACGCCGGCGCCGCCCGCGGGCGTCCGGCTGGCCGAGTACCGGCCGGCCGTGCCCGGCATTCACGGCCTGGTGGCTGCCGGGCATCCGCTGGCCGCGATGGCCGGCCTGCAGATGTTGATGAAGGGGGGCAATGCCGTCGACGCGGCCGTCGCCGTCGGCGCCGTCATGAACATGATGGGGCCGCAGATGAACGGCATCGGCGGCAACGGCTTCATGACGATCTTCGACCGGAAGACCGGCACGGTCTATTCGCTGTCGATGGCGGGGGCGGCGCCGAAGGCGATCCGGGCCGATCGGATGACGCCCGCTTCGCTCGACTGGGGCATCGATGCCGGCATCGTGCCCGGCGTGTTCGGCGGCTATCTCGTGGCGCTCGAGCGCTTCGGCACGATGAGCCTGAAGGAGGTCTTCGCGCCGGCCATCGATTACGCGGAGCACGGGTATCCGATCGATCCGTCGCTGGCCAGCGGCATTGCGATGATGCAGTCGAAGCTCGCCGAGTTCCCGACGACGGCGAAGCTGTTCATGCCGGACGGCCGGCCGCTGCAGGCGGGGGAGCTGTTCCGGAACCCGGGGCTGGCCGAGACGCTGCGCAGGACCGTCGAGGCCGAACAGCAGGCCCTGAAGCAGGGAAGGACGCGCGGGCAGGCGATCGAGGCGGCCTACGACCGTTTCTACAAGGGCGACATCGCGCAGGAGATCGACCGCTTCATGCGGGCGCACCATGGCGCGCTGACGGCCGCCGATCTGGCGGCGTACCGGCCCACGTGGCAGGAGCCGGTGCACACGACGTACCGCGGGTACGACGTCTACAGCAACCCGCCCACGTCGCGCGGCGGCCTCGAGTTGACGATGCAGCTGAACCTCGTCGAGGGCTTCGACCTCGCGAAGTACGGGCCCGAGAGCGCCGAGGCCCTGCACCTCGAGATGGAGGCCATCAAGCTGGCGAAGGCCGACATCTACCGGTACGTCGCCGACCCGGCGTTCACGAAGATGCCGATGACCGGGCTGCTGTCGAAGTCCTACGCCGCGCGCCGGCGGCGGCTCATCGACCTGCACCACGCCATGACCTATCCGGCGGCAGGCGATCCCGCCCGCTTCGTGACGCCGCCGGCAGGAATCGACGCGTTCCTGCGCCGGCCGCCCGTACCGTCCGGCCCCGCGTTCGCCGACCGCTATCCCGACGAGCGCGACACGACGAACTACGACATCGTCGATGGGGACGGCAATGCCGTGTCCTGCACGCCGACGCTCGGCAACATCTTCGGGGCCGGCGTCGTCATCGGCGACACGGGGATCATCCTGAACGACGGCATGCGGCTGGGGTCGACTTCGCCGTATCCCGACAACGTGAACTACGTGCGGGGCGGACAGATTCCGCTGCTGAACAACTCGCCGACGATCGTGCTGAAGGATGGCCGGCTGAAGATGGTGTTCGGGTCGCCGGGCGGCGAGACGATCGGCCAGACCGAGTTCCAGATGCTGGTCAACGTGCTCGACTTCCACCTGCCCGTGCAGCGGGCCGTCGAGGCACCCCGGTTCGCCCTGGTCGCCGATCCGAACTTCTACAGGCCGGGGGCCACGATCTCGGTCAGGTTGGAGGACCGCGTCCCACCGGACGTGCGGCGGACGCTCGAAGCCTGGGGGCACCATCTGGCGGTCACCTCCAACTTCACGGCCGCCGTCGGGGGGATGCAGGCGATTGTCGTCAACCTGAAGAACGGGACCATGCTGGCGGGCGCCGACCCCCGCCGGACCGGCTACGCCGTGGGCTGGTGAGGCTGGAATGGCCGGGTTGGCCGGCCGAAACGGCCCGGCGCGACATTTGCAGGGAAATCGTGTATAATCAGGGACATAGCAGAAGCGGGCCAGCCACGTCAGATCCCCGATCCCCTTCCGTCAGGAAGCGGACCGTATCCTTTGTTCACGATCCGACAGGATGGACAACGCCGGCGGTATCGGCCGTCGTTGGGCGCGCTTCGGAAAGCCCGGTCACGAGACTGCCATGAAGGCCAAGACATCCCAGCCCCAGTCCCGACCCCGGCCCCGCCGGGAGCGCCACGCCCCGAAGCCGCTGGCCGACAAGGAAGTCTGCCCGAAGTGCGGGCGGCCCGGCGCCCGGGTCATCGGTCGGTCGGAATCGTTCCCCGTGCTGTACCTGCGCTGCGACGACTGCGGGATGGCATCGGTCGCCCCCGCGTAGGGGGCTGCCCCAACGTCCGACGTCCCTCGGTCCTCCGTCCGGCGTTGGACGTCCGACGTCGTCGTCCCGCGTCCGCGTCCACTTCCACGTCTTCACGGCCGCCACCCGCGTGCCACTGCGAGTTCGGGGGCCCCGACGCGAAGGGCGAGCGCCGAGCGCCTGACGTCGTGCGCTAATCCCCTTCTCTGCGCGCCTTGCGACTCTGTCAACAGATCCATGCTCAGGTCGACGTCGAGCCACTACGACTGAGACTCGAAGACTGAAGACCGACGCCTCTCCCTAGTGCAGCTTCGGTGCGCCGACCTGATGCGCCGGCTCCGGCGTATGCATGATCTGCTCGAGCCGCGCCTGTTCGCTCCGCAGCGCGTCTGGCTGCACGCTGAACTCGCCGAGCAGCGGATGGTCCATCGCCAGGATCAGGAAGATCATCAGCCCGAACATCGCCGACGTCAGCCCCATCGTCAGCAGCTGCACGCGCCGCCGCTCGGCGTGGAACAGGCTGGCGAAGAACAGCGTGATGATCGCGCCGATCGCGATGACCCGCCAGGTCGGCCCGTTCAGGCCTTCCAGGCCGATCGCCAGCCGAGTCCGCCGTGCGTCGAGCATGTGATGCACGTCCTCGACCATGATGGGGTACAGATCGGCTTCGTGCGCATCCGCCGGCTTGTAGGCGATGATTTCATCGATGATGTGGCGGGCCAGCATGTCGGTCTGCGGGCTCCGGCCGCCTTGCTGCACCTTCGGCCACTCGACGCTGACGACACTGTTCAGGTAATCGACCAGCTCCTGCCGCAGGTGGTCGCGGACGTTGGGCGCCAGGCCGCCGAACGTCGCGAAGAGGTCACCGACCTGATTCGCCTCCACCTCCACCGACTGCTCGACGAGGTCGAAGCGGTTCTGCACCGCCACGACGATGAGGGCGAGCGCGACGGCATAGACGACGCCCACGGCCGCGTGACGGAATCCGGCCGCTTCGTTGCCATCGGGACCGACCGTCCATCCGAAGCGCTCGGTGATGAGCGAGAAGGAGAGGCCGGCGAGAACCGTCAGCGCCGTGATGCCGAAGCCCATGACGGGTAGCGGCAGCTGGTAGATCCACAGATAGCTCATGTTCTCCTCCAGCCAGCGCCGGTCGGTCCGTCCCGCCGTCGAAGCCGCGCGGATTCTAGCATGGAGCCGGAGGTAGAATGGGGGCGCGGATGAGGTGGACGGGCACGGGCCGCGGGCTCGAGCCCGCAGCCGGAGCCGGAAGGCCTCGCAGATAACCATGGATGCCACGACTGAATTGTTTCCGCCATCCGGGCGGGCGATCTCGCGGCCGTGCAGCGGCTCGTCGAGGCCGACGTCTCACTGGTGAACGCGCGCGACCCGCAGGGCGGGAGCGCCGTCCTCACCGCGGTCTACCACCGGCAGCCGGCGATCGCCCGGCTGCTGCGCGACCGCGGCGCGGTCCTCGACCTGTTCGATGCGGCCGCGGTCGGCGACGTCGCGGTCCTCGCCGGATTCCTGTCGGCCGACCCGGCGGCGGCGAACCGGTTCAGTCCCGACGGCTGGACGCCGCTGCACCTGGCGTCGTTCTTCGGGCAGGCGAAGGCGGTCGAGCTGCTGCTCGGCTACGGGGCGAGTCCGGCGGTGGTGTCGACCAACGCCACCGGCAACACGCCGCTGCATGCGGCGCTGGCCGGCGGGTACACGCTCGTGGCCGGGCTGCTGATGGGCGCGGGGGCCGAGGTCGATGCGACCAGTGCGGGCGGCTGGCGCCCGCTGCACGTGGCGGTGAACGGCGGGCACCTCGACGGCGTGAAGGTGCTGGTGGCGCAGGGGGCCGACGTGAACACCGCCAACGACGCCGGTCAGACGCCGCTGGCGGTCGCCACGCAGAAGAACCAGAAGGCGATCGTCGAGTTCCTGCTCAGGCAGGGCGCGCTCGCCTGAGCCGGCCCGGACTAGTCGCCTTCCTCGATCTTCACCGAAGTGACGACGATATCCTTGACCGGCCGGTCGCCGGGCTTGGTCGTCGCCACCTTGCCGATCTTCTGCACGACATCCATGCCGTCGACCACCTCGCCGAAGATCGCGTGCCGATCGTCGAGCCAGGGCGTCGCGTCGAGCGTGATGAAGAACTGGCTGCCGTTGGTGTTCGGTCCGCGGTTGGCCATCGAGAGCAGCCCCGGGCGGTCGTGGCGCAGCTTCGGCGTGAACTCGTCGCCGAAGGTGTAGCCGGGGCCGCCGACGCCGGTGCCGAGCGGATCGCCGCCCTGGATCATGAAGCCGTCGATGACGCGATGAAAGACCGTGTTGTCGTACAGCGGCCGCTTGGCCTTCTTGCCGCCGGGATCGGTCCACTCCTTCGTGCCGGCCGCCAGGCCGACGAAGTTCGCCACCGTGTTCGGCGCGTCCTGCGCGAACAGCTTCACCCGGAAATTGCCTTCAGAGGTCGAGAAGAGGGCGTAAGTCAATGAAGATCCTTTCTGACGATGAGTCTTGTAGGGATAGGCGATAGGCGATAGGCGATAGGCGGAATGGGGCAGGCGATAGCGCCATCGGCCCCATCCCCACCGCCTATCCCTACCGCTACAGCCTGTGCGACAGCTTGAGCGTCTTCTGCAGCTCGGGATTCATGGTATGCCAGCGCGTCGCCTCCTGGTAGGCGAGCGCCACGCGCAGGGCGGTGGCTTCGCCGTAGAGCCGGCCGGTCACCATGATGGCCTGCGGCATGCCGTCGATGAAGCCGCACTTCTGCACGACGGCCGGGTGACCGGTGAAGTTGGTGATCGTCAGGCTCGCGCTGCGCGTCGGCGACAGGAAGACGTCGTACTGCGACATCAGGTCGCCCATCTGGTGCATCAGCAGCCGGCGCGCCCGCTGGCCGCGCAGGTACTCGACCGCCGGGATGAAGCGGGCCGTCCGGAACGAGTTCGGCCAGTCCCGCGGCCCCTGCTGCACCATCTGATCGATGCCGCGGCTGCGCGTGAGGTCGTCGAACGCGGCACCCGCCTCCGCGTCGAGGCAGAAGCCGAGCGCCCGGGCGGGAAAGTCGGGCAGCTCGATCGGCTCGAGCGTCGCCCCGAGCGTGCGGAAGACGGCGAGCGCGTCCTGCAGCAGCTTCCGCTGCTCCTCCCAGTGATTCGGCTGGCCGGGCCGGAACGCCGGCGGCCCCTCCTCGAACTCCTGCTTCACGTACCCGATGCGCAGCGACGAGAGCGGCACGTCGGGATTCCAGTCGAACGGCGCATCGACGACCGACGTGTCGTGCCCGTCGCTGCCATAGATCGCATTCAGCACGAGCGCGCAGTCCTGGACGTTGCGCGCCATCGGTCCGAGCTTGTCCATCGTCCAGCTGAGCGCCATGGCGCCGTGGCGGCTCACGCGGCCGTAGGTCGGCCGCAGCCCCACCACGCCGCACGTGCTCGACGGCGAGACGATCGAGCCGAGCGTCTCGGTGCCGATCGCGAAGCCGACGAGGCCGGCGCCCGTCGACGCGCCCGGGCCGGCCGACGATCCGCTCGAATCCCTTCTCGACGTCCCACGGATTGCGCGTCTTGCCGCCGAACCAGACGTCGCCCTGCGCGAGCGCCCCCATCGACAGCTTCGCCACGAGCACGGCACCGGCGTCACGCAGCCGCTCGACGACCGTGGCGTCGTAGTCGATCATCTGGTGCTCGTAGGGCTTGGCCCCCCACGTGGTGCGGATCCCCCTGGTGGCGAGCAGGTCCTTGCCGCCCCAGGGGATGCCGTGCAGCGGACCGCGGTAGCGGCCGGCCGCGATTTCGCGGTCGGCCTGCGCGGCCTGCGCGAGCGCGAGATCCTCGGTGAGCGTGATGACGCAGTGCAGCGTGCGGCCCGTACTGCTTCAGCCGCGCGAGGTACATCTTCGTGAGGTCGGTCGACGTCACGGCGCGCGACTGCAGCAGCGGCGCCAGCGCCACGACCGGCATGAAGGCGAGCTCGTCGAGCGACCCGCCGACGTGGACCGCCGGATGCGAGACCTTCAGCGGCGCGTTGCGCGTCACCTTCCCGGTCGGCTGCTGGCCGGCGAGGTACGGCCGGAAGGTGACCGCCGGTTCCGTGTCGAGCGGGACGGGCAGCTTGCGCAGCGTCTCGTAGCTCTCGAGGTTGTCGCCGAGGCCCTGCAGCGCCATCGCGTCCTCGGCGGCCGTGAAGTGCACGCCGTCGATCGCCTCGGCCGCCTTCACCGCCTGCTCGCCGACCGGCGGTGTCCGCTCGGCCTGCCGCGCCAGGGCGGGTGTGGCCAGCCCGACGGCCACGGCAGCCGGGACGGTCTTCAGGAAGCGGCGGCGGTCGACACCGTCGGTCGAGGCGGGGGGGCGGGGTCGGCGGTCGGGCTCATCGAGTGGGCTCCTCTTCAGTCGGGGCTCTGCCCCGAGCCCCGGCTCGCTTCACTCGCTCGCGCCATCGGCTCGCTCCGTTCGCTCGCGGGCGCGCGGTGCGCGCCGACGGGCTTGGCCCCGCGCAAACCGTAGCACAATTCCGGTCGATTCGACTCGGGTCGGGAATCTTTGACACACTGAAGTCATGACTTCCCGAAATAACGCTCTGGAGCTCGATCGTGCCCTCGATCGGCTGGCGGCCGGTGCCCATCACGACCCGTTCGGCGTATTGGGACCGCATCGGGACGCCGACGGCCGGGGCTTCGTCATCCGGACCTTCCAGCCGGCGGCCCGGGCCGTCGAGGTGCGCCTGCCGGGCGCGCGCGGCACGGCGGCCGCCGGTGACCTTGCCATGGAGCGTCGCGGACCGGAGGGCCTGTTCGAGGCGCTCGTCGAGACGAGCGCCCAGGAGGTGCCCGACTACCGGCTGCGGGTCACCTGGTACGACGGCGCGGTCTCCGAGGTGGACGATCCGTACCGCTACGGCCGCGTGCTCACCGAGTACGACCTGCACCTGCTCGCCGAAGGCACGCACTATCAGTCCTACGAGAAGCTGGGCGCGCACGTGATCACGCAGGGCGCCGCCACCGGCGTCCACTTCGCCGTCTGGGCGCCGAACGCGGAGCGGGTGAGCGTGATCGGCGACTTCAACGGCTGGGACGGCCGCGTGCACCCGATGCGGCTGCTGCAGCCCAACGGCGTCTGGGAGCTGTTCGTGCCGGGGCTCGCCGACGGCGAGAAGTACAAGTTCGAGATCCGCTCGCGCGACACCGGGCACGTGCAGCAGAAGGTCGATCCGTACGCCCGCGCCTTCGAGGTGCCGCCGCGATCGGCGTCGATCGTCTGGCACGACCGCGGCTACGCGTGGGACGACGCCGACTGGATGGCCGCGCGCCGCGAGGCCGACCACTGGTTCGACCGGCCGCTCTCGATCTACGAGGTGCACCTGGGCTCGTGGGCGCGGGTGCCGGAGGAAGGGAACCGGATGCTGACGTACCGCGAGCTGGCCGATCGGCTCGTGCCGTACGTGCAGGAACTGGGCTACACGCACATCGAGCTGCTGCCGGTCATGGAGCATCCCTTCTCGGGATCGTGGGGCTACCAGGTGATCGGCTTCTTCGCGCCGACGAGCCGGCACGGCACGCCGGACGACTTCAAGGCGTTCGTCGACGCCTGCCACCGGGCCGGGATCGGCGTCATCCTCGACTGGGTGCCGGGGCACTTCCCGAAGGATACGCACGGGCTCGCGCGGTTCGACGGCACCGCGCTCTACGAGCACGCGGATCCGCGGCAGGGCGAGCACCGCGAGTGGGGGACGCTCGTCTTCAACTACGGCCGGAACGAGGTGCGGAACTTCCTGCTGTCGAGCGCGCTGAGCTGGCTCGACGAGTACCACGTCGACGGCCTCCGCGTGGACGCGGTCGCGTCGATGCTCTACCTGGATTACTCGCGGAAGGAAGGCGAGTGGGTGCCGAACGAGTACGGCGGCCGCGAGAACCTGCCCGCCATCAGCTTCCTCCAGCAGATGAACACGCTGACGCACGCGCGCTATCCGGGCACGGTCACCGTCGCGGAGGAGTCGACGGCGTTCCCGGGCGTCAGCCGGCCGGTGCACCTCGGCGGGCTGGGTTTCACCTACAAGTGGAACATGGGCTGGATGCACGACATCCTCGAGTACGCCCAGGCCGACCCGGTCCACCGCCGGTGGCAGCACAACCATCTGACCTTCTCGATGCTCTACGCCTTCACCGAGAACTTCGTCCTGCCCTTCTCGCACGACGAGGTGGTGCACGGCAAGCGGTCGATGCTCGACAAGATGCCGGGCGACGCCTGGCAGAAGGCGGCGAACCTGCGCGCGCTCTACGCCTTCATGTACGCCCACCCCGGCAAGAAGCTGCTGTTCATGGGGAGCGAGTTCGGCCAGTGGCGCGAGTGGAACGCGGAGCAGAGCCTCGACTGGGACGTGGCCGGCTCGCCGCTGCACGCCGGCATCCGCCAGTGCGTCCGCGACCTGAACACCTGCTACCGCGACGAGCCGTCCTGGCACCAGGTCGACTTCGACCCGGCCGGCTTCCAGTGGATCGACTGCACCGACAACGAGAACAGCGTCGTGTCGTTCATCCGCCGCGCGCGGAACCCGCACGACTACACCGTGCTGGTGTTCAACCTGACGCCGGTGCCGCGCGAGCGCTACCGGATCGGCGTCCCCGAGGGCGGCTGGTACCGCGAGGTGCTCAACAGCGACAGCGCCGCCTACGGCGGCAGCAACATGGGCAATGACGGCGGGGTGACGGCCGACCCGGTCGGGGCCCACGGCCAGCCGCACTCGTTGCTGCTGACGCTGCCGCCGCTCGCCGGCCTCGTGCTGAAGCCGGCCCGGTAGGCGCGGACTTCCAGGGAGAAGGCCGGGCGTAGCCCGGCGGCCCGCACGGCGGGCCCGCGAACGGAACGGAGCGAGCCGCATGGCGCGAGCGAGTGAAGTGAGCCGGGGTTCGGGGCGGAGCCCCGAGTGAAGCGACGCTTCGCGCGTTGGCGGGAGGCGAGGGGGACTGCAGTCACCCTCGTGACGATGGCCACCTTCGTCGACCTGGTGGCCTACTCGGTCGCCTTCCCGGTGCTGCCCGACTTCGCGCGCCGTCTCGGCGCGAGCCCGACGCTCATCGGCCTGCTCTTCGCCTCGTTCGGCGCCACGCTGCTCGCCGTCTCGCTGCCGATGGGAGCGGTGTCCGACCGGATCGGCCGGAAGGGGCCGCTCATCGGCGGCCTCGTCACGCTCGCCGCCGCCACCGCCCTCTTCGCCTTCTCGCGCAGCCTGCCGTTGCTCTTCGCCGCCCGCCTGCTGCAGGGCGCGGCCGACGCCGTCACCTGGGTCGTCGGCTTCGCACTGATTGCCGACCTGTACGGCCCGGCCGAGCGGGGCCGCGTGATGGGGCTCGTCATGTCGGGCACGAGCTTCGGCGTCATGATCGGTCCGTCGATCGGCGGCTGGCTCTACCAGATCGGCGGCATGGAGCTGCCGTTCCTCTTCGTGGCGGGCATGGCGGCGGTGAATGCCGCGCTGCTGCTGTTCCTCCGGCTGCCGGGCAGGCACGCAGCCGCCGAGCACGTCGCCATGCGCACCGTGCTGCGCGCACCGGCCGTGGCGGCCTGCTCGGCGGCCGTCGTGGCCGGCGCCGCGACGCTCGCCATGCTGGAACCGGTGCTGCCGCTGTTCTTCGCCCAGCGCCTGGGACTCGGCCCGGCGGCCATCGGCCTGCTGTTCGGCCTGGCGGCCACCGCGTCGATCGGGCTGCCGCCGATCTACGGCCGGCTCGTCGATCGGTGGGGCGGGCGCCGCCTCACGTTCCTCGGTCTGATCCTCACGGCCTGCCTGTTGCCGCTCATCGCGCTGACGTGGAGCATGGCGTCGGCGGGCGCCTTCGTCATCATCGTCTGGGCGGCGGCCGCGCTGATCATCACGCCGTCGCTCGCCTACATGGCCGAAGCCGTGTCGACCGCCGGCATCCGCGCGTACGGCGTCGCGTACGGCGCCTACAACGTCGCCTGGGCCTGCGGCCTGCTGACCGGCCCGGCGCTCGGCGGCTTCCTGTTCGAGCGGATTGGCTTCGGCCCGCTCGTGCTCGCCTGGTCGCCGGCGCTCATCGTGGTGACGGTGCTCATCGCGAGGGTGAAGGTGCACGACGCCTGCGGCCAGTCGAGTCCCGAGTCCATGGAGAGCCGACGGGCTCGAGCCATCGCCGCGTGCGAGTTCGCGCCGGGGGGAGGCTCCGCTTTCGACTTAGCCCAGGGTTCTTCGGGCTAAGTCGACTGGAAACGCGCCAGCGGCGCGTTTCCCGCGGAGGGGCCCCGGCGCCATTGAACCAATGCTCCAGTCCCCGCCCTTCGTGCCGATTGTTCTCAAGAAGAGCTGGATGCTGGCAGCCTGTGTCGTGTATAAGGGTTCTCCAAATCCGCTGAGTGTCGCCCCCTCGCGGGCTGGGCCGCCACGTGGACGAGAGGGATACTCGCATGCATCCGTCGCCATTCGTTCGACGTGTCGCCGCCGTCGCCGGCGCGCTCGCCATCGCCTGGACCGCGTCGGCCGTCTGCGCGCGGGCCGCCGACCGCGAGGTGCTGGTCGCGCAGCACCTGGTCAACTCGACGCCGTCGAACGATCGCGTCGCGCACGAGCTGCAGGGGGCGATCCTGGACGACCTGTACGCGTCGGGCCTCTCGAAAGGCGTGCTCTGCTACGACGTGATCAGCCGCGGCGATATCGGAGCGCTCCTGACGCTGGAGGAGCGGCGCGAGCTGCTCGGTGACGACTCGAACGCGGACACGACGTTCCAGAACCTGCAGCGGGTCGTGTCGGCGCCGTACCTCGCGACGCTGGCGATCAACCGGATCAACGACCGTTACATCGATCATCGGCACCGTGCTCGACGTCGACGCGAGCCGCGCGTTCGCCCGTGCCGAGCGCGACGCCACTCGCGAGGAGGATCTCGCCACGCTGATTCCGCAGATCGGCGAGGAGCTCGGCCGCAAGCTCCCGTGCTACGTCCAGGTCGTCGGCAAGCGGCGAGATCGACCTGAGCAGGATCACGCAGGCGACGAGCGGCCGCCTCGGGTTCGACATGACGCTCTTCCAGGCCCTCGCGCCCATGGCTCTGGGTGGCGAGCCGACGTTCACCGGGGTCGTCACCGAGTCCGGACACGATTACGTTCCGGGCCGAGATCGCGACCGACAAGACGACGATGAGCGGCAAGGCGAGCTGGAAGGTCGCGATCTCCGCGCCCAGGCGTCACCATGGCGTCGAAGGAAGCCGACGGCGTCATCACGCGTGCCCCCTACACCCTGTCGTTCGACGAGGATTTCTCGGGCCCGTACGACGAGGGGACACGGACAGCGAAGTTCGACGAGGAGCTGTCCGATCGCGCGCCGGAGAGCAACGGGCCGGGGACCGCGGACGTCACGCTGAAGGATCGGCTCGCCGCGTTCGGCGACCTGGCCAACGGGCTCAGCGCGATGGTGCAGGCCCTCACCGGTACCGATCCATCGGCGCAGGCCAGGCAGCAGCAGGCCGCCGAAGACCCGAACATGCAGCTCTCGCCCGATCTGCACCATGCGGTGGTGACGCTGCCGGACCCGAAGCATCAGGATTCGGCCTATTTCAGGCTGGCCTTCCCCGTGAACCTGAAGAAGCAGGACGACACGCATGTGACCGGCACCGACGAGATCGGGACGTTCGATTACGTCGTGCGGGTGACGGCCAGACCTCCGCAGTGATGCGCGCGGGCCCGTCCCGCCCGCGCCTCCCGCCCGGTTCCCGCCGGAATCGTCATGGCGATGACGATTCAGTCATGCGTCAGAACGCGCCACACCCGAAGAGCCCGGAAGCGGCGAACGGTGCGCGGCCCCCCGGTCGGGCCGCATCCTTGCTTCACGCACGAACACGCCCGGAGCATCGGCACGGATGGCGTCCGGCTGGCTTCGCGGTGGAGGTACAATCTCGAGCCGTGCCCTCGGCTGGGCCGCGCCGGCATGCCACCGGCGTCAGCCCGCCGGTCCGGTGTACGGGGCGATGGAGGATGGAACGCGATGAACGCGATGAAGAAGATGCGATGGTCGACGATCGTGCTCGCCGCGGTGACTGATCGCGCCGGCCATCGTGCTGCACGCCGACGTGAAGACGAGCGAGAAGACGCAGGTGGCGTTCGGCGGCATGCTCGGCCGCATGGTGAACATGTTCGGCGGCAAGGCCGCGCGCGAGGGCGTCGAGACGGCGGTCGCCCTCAAGGGCGACCGGAAGCTGAGCCGGACGGGCGACACCGGGCAGATCGTCGACCTCGGCCAGGAGAAGGTCTACGACCTCGACTTCCGCCACAGGACCTACAAGGTGACCACCTTCGCCGAGCTGCGCCAGCAGATGGAGGAGGCGCGGAAGCGCGCCGAGCAGGACGCGGCGAAGGAGAACAAGCAGGAGCAGAAGCCCGCGAAGGAATACGAGACCGACTTCGACGCGAAGGAGACCGGGCAGCACAAGACGATCAACGGCTTCGAGTGCCGCGAGGTCATCGCCACGGTGACGGTGCGCGAGAAGGGGAAGACGCTCGAAGCGGGCGGCGGCATGGTGCTCACCGACGACATGTGGCTGACGCCGACCGTGCCGGCGATGAAGGAAGTGGCCGACTTCAACGTCCGGTACTACAGGCAGCTCGCCGGGCCGCACGCGGTCGGCGTGTCGTCCCAGCAGATGGCGATGGCGGCCGGCATGTTCCCCGGGCATCGCCGAAGCCTTCAACGAGCTCAACGCCGAGCACGTCCGGATCGACGGCACGCCGATCGTCAGCGACATCAAGGTCGAGTCGGTGAAGAGCCCCGAGCAGATGGCCCAGGAGCAGAAGAGCAGGACGACGACGCCTCGTCGGGCGGCGGCCGGTTCGGCGGCATGTTCGGCGGCCTGGCGAAGAAGCTCGAGAAGAAGGCCGAGGGCGGCGACAAGAACGGCAATCAGCCGCGGACGACCGCCATGACGACGCATAACGAGGTGCTGAGCGTGTCGACCTCGGTCGGCGCCGACGATGTCGCGATTCCGGCGGGGTTCAAGGAGAAGCACTGAGGGGGAAGGACGTAGGCGGTTCGGGCTATCGGGCTACGCGGATGCGGATTCGGTCTGGTGATCGGGCGCGTAGCCCGTGAGCCCGTAGCCCGCAGCCTGTAGCCTGTAGCCCATAGCCTATGCCCGCTGTCTTCAGCGATGCCCCCTCCCTCCTGGTCTTCCCTCCGTCTCCGCGATCGCATCCGCCCGGGCGTCCGCGTTCTCTTCGTCGGGATCAATCCCGGTGTCCGGTCGGCCGAGACCGGGCATCACTTCGCCGGCTACTCCAACCGCTTCTGGAAGCTGCTGTCGGACGCGAAGCTCGTGCCCGAACCGATCGGGTGCGAGGACGATGCGCGGCTGCCGGAGTGGGGATACGGGATCACCAACCTCGTGGCGAGGCCGACGCCTGGCATCAGCAATCTCACGAAGGTCGACTACCAGCGCGGGCGGGCGGCACTCGTCCGGAAGATCCGGAAGTACCGGCCGGAGGTCGTGGCGCTCGTCGGTGTGACGCTGTTCCGCGGGCTGTTCCCCGAGGCGAGCCGCGGGGCTGCGATTCCGCCCGGCCCGCGCCCCGAGCGGCTCGGCGACGTCCCGGTGTTCGTTCTGCCGAACCCGAGCGGACGCAATGCGAATTTCAGCTACGACGAGATGCTGCGGGCGTTCCGGAAGCTGAAGCGATTTGCTCCCGGCCGGTCGTAGCAGCCGAGCTTCCGCTCCGCTGACAGGTGCGAGCCTCTGGCGGGTCTACTGCCGGGCAACAGCCCACGGGTGCTCGGGCCTCGAACCGCGATCCGGGTGGGGCGCCTGTCGCGCGACCGGGGTCCGTGCTCGGCGCCAGAGCGTGCGCACGGGTGGGGCGCCTGCGCGCGGCCGGGCCCCGTTCGGCGCCACCCGCGTGGCGCTCAGGTCCTCAAGCCCGACCGCATGCCGCCCATAGCCCTACCGCCCATCCCTGCTCGATCGCCTCCCTCACCAGCCCTGCCGCCTCCGCGGCGTCGGCCACCGTCAGCAGCCGGCACTCGAGCTGCCCGACGAAGTTGGCGAATGCACGGGCGCCGTCGGCATCGAGGGTGGTCACGCGGTCGCGATCCTCGTTCAGCAGCGCCTGCAGCGCCACCGCCCGCGAGAGCGGCGCACTGCGCGTGGGGCCATCGAGCGCGATGTCCGGGACGATGAGCGCGCGCAGGTGGAGATCGGTGGCGGGATCATCGCGGCGCGCGAGGCGGACCGGGTCGCGGCGGAAGAGCAGCGGCCTCGCGCATACGCACGTCGAAGCCTGCGTGCGCGAGCATTCCGCTCAGCCCGGTCCGCTCGTCGATCGGGGCGTCGAGCAGCAGCGCGCTGCCGCCGCCGAGGCCGACCACGGTGGCGCGCAGGGCGATCAGGCCGCCCAGCCACTCGTACGCCCCGGCCATGATCTCCTGGTGCACGGCCGCTGCGATCTGCCACGCCGGCACCGGCCCGGCCACCACGATGCCGTCGCGGCGCACCTCGTAACCGTGGCGCGCGGCGGTCACTTCCAGCGCGGCATCGTACTCCGCGTCGTTCGGTGACTCGAAGTGGGCGAGCGTCGCGTGCAGCGCCGCCTCCTGCAGATCGCCGGGCGCGTGCAGGCAGACCCGCCAGCCGAGATGGCGGTAGATCCGTTCGTGCCGGTTCCACGCCCACCGCCGGTACGGGTGGCCGGATGGCGGGCCTGGACGCGCCGGGGCCGGCGGAGGGGCGGCCGTGCCCGTGCGCATCAGTCCCTGCGCCAGCCAGTCGGCCGCCATGGTCCAGGCATCCTGCTCGACCGCCTCGCGGCTGCCGGGGAAGACCTCGCCGAGCTCGGCGGCGACCTCCGGCAGCGCGGTCCCCTCGGCGCACCGGAGCCAGATGAACGACGCGGTCGGATTCAGGGTGTAGAGCTGCCGCGTTCTCTCGCTGTAGAGCACGAGGCTGTCGTCGAGGAACGCGTGTGTCGTGTCGTGCGGCACGATCACCGGATGGACGCCGGCCTCCGCAGCCGCCGCGCGGGCCAGGCGGACGTCGGCCGGCCGGCGTGCCGGGAACAGGGCCAGCAGGGCCGGGTCGGCGGTCGGCAGCAGCGTGGTGAATCCGTCGGATCCGCCGGGCGCGTTCCCGTCCAGGGCACCGATGCGCGCGAGCGTGTCTCTCAGCAGCGTCGTCATCAACGGGCCGGCGGGCAGGCCGTCGGCGCCTGCCGGCGACTGCGGGGGGCGGGCCACGGCGCGCAGTCGAGCAGCCACGGCTTCAGCGATCGATCGACGAGGACGTCGCACTCGAGCAGCATGAAGCTGTCGGACGCCGGGGCGGCGCCGGAGCCGCTGTCGCGGCTGTCGCCGAGCATCGCGTCGCGCGCCGCGGCCACGGTCGCGGCGAACATCCACTCGAGGCCGGTCCAGAGGCGGTCGGCATCGAGCCGCTCGCGCCGCAGCCGTTCGCGATAGCGCGTCAGGTCCATCTCCGGCGCCTCGCTCGTCGTCCGGTACCGCCCGGGCGCCGCGGCGAGGTCCGTGCCGTCGCCGTATGGCTCGGCGGCCAGCATCACGCGTCCCTCCCGGTGCAGGCAGAGGCGGAGCGGGTCGAGCGAAGCGACGAGGAGGTAGAGACGCAGCGTGTACTTGCACCCGTCCACCAGGTGCGGATCCGCGACGTACTCCTGCACCAGCCATCGCGGGTCGCGATCGAGGGCGTTCACCGACGTCAGCAGCGTCGACCCCTCACCGAGCGACAATGCCTTCGGCCGGCGGAATCCATGGCGTGTCCGGCGTGCGGGCCGCGCGCAGCTTCAGGGCGTCCAGCTCGTCGGGCAGGGTGAACGACGCGGGCACGAATCCGGCGTCGGGACCGCCGAGCAGGCGCACACGTTCGCGAGCGGCGTTGGCCGACGTGCGCAGGCGCGACTTCCAGGCGATGGCGGTCGGATCCGGGACCGGGTTCGCGAGGCGGACCGGCGGTGGCGAGCCGGCTTCCGTGCGCGGGACCGTCGGCGCCGTCGTGCCCCAGAAGAGCTGCCAGTCGTCACCCTACGTCGATTGCCAGCCCGCCTCGTCGAGGAGCCGGCCGAGAGTCCGGACGGCCGGGGCGGGCAGCTGGGGAGCGATCCGGTAGCGACGCACCGACATCGGCGTAGTATAGCGGAGCACTGGAACGCGCCGACGCGCGTCGTATCACGGATCACGGATGATGGCCGAGAACCGCCCCGACCTGCTTGCGCATGTGCTGGATCGCCTGTCGACCGTCTTCACGCGGCACGGAGTCTGGCACGCCCTCGCCTACGGCACGTTGCTCGGCGCCGTGCGTAACGGCGACATCATTCCCTGGGACAGTGACATCGATCTCTTCATCCGGCCGGCCGACATGCGGCGGATCGAAGCGCTGAATCCGCAGCTGGCGACCGACGGCATCGAGCTGCGTCCCGTCACGCTGTCGGCCGCACGCGCTGGCGGTGAACCCGCTCGGCCTGGCCGGGGGGTCGGGTCCCCGCCTGACCATCCACTACGAGGGACGGGGCGCCGGCGATCTCTACGCGTTCTCGCTGTTCGAGGACGGCATCCTGCGCTGGTACGACCTGGAGCAGGAGGTCTACTGGTGTCCGGAGTCGAGCTTCCCGCATTACTTCGTCGAGACGCTCGAGCCGGTGACGCTGCGCGGCCGCACGTATCCCGGTCTCCGCGCCGCGGCGCAGTGGCTGGCGGGGACCTACGGGCCGGAGTGGCGGACGCCGTTCAAGCCCGGCGATCCGCGTCCAGCGGAGACCAACGAGTGGGGCTATCGCTTCCGGCCGCGGCTGCACGACGAGGTCGCCTGGTGCGAGACGCAGGGGTGGGACCGGGGGAAGTACCGGGGCGAGCTCCACTGGCCGCGCGCCGTCGTGGCCGCCGGTCCGGCCGGGTGGGCGCCGCCGGGAGGGAATCCCGACGAGGTCCGCTGGTGGCGCACATTGGTCGAGCTGCACGAGCACTACTGACGAGCTTGCGGCCGGGTCGTGTCGAACTGATACAGAATCTTTCCGGCCGACCTTGATTGGCCTGCACTCTTTGGCTACCCTTGCTGACCGTCTCCCGGGCGTCTCCGGGTGACGTCACGGTGTCGACGCGTTAGTCCTTCAGTCCGACCGGCGTCGGGCGTCGACTTGTCTTCTTGAGAAGGAGCGCACGATGGCGTCGGACGAACGCGAGCCGCAGTCTGGTCCTGTGTCCAATTCCGAATCCGAATCCCGCTATTCGCTCGAGCGGCGGAAGTTCCTCGCCCTGCTCGGAGCGGCGGGCACGTACGCCGCGCCGGTGCTCGCCGGACTCGTCGGCGGGAACCAGTCCGTGCTGGCGCAGACGAGCTCGGCCGCGTCCCCGAGCATGAGCATGAGCATGAGCTCGAGCACGAGCATGGGCTCGTCGTCCTCCTACGTGCCCCCGCCGCCGCCGCCGCCGCCGATCATCTATGCCAGCGCGGATGCGTTCCTGCGGCGCGAGTCGGAGAACACGAACGAGGGCTGGAATCCACTGCTGCGCGTCGGCGTCGGGCCGCTGACGCGTGCGGCGGTCCTGTTCGACCGCACCAGTGTCATGAACGCGCTCCAACCGGGCGCGACGATCACACTGGCGCTGCGGATCGCCTTCAACGGCAACAACTGGGGGCAGCAGGACAACCGGACGGTGGACGTCTACCCGCTGCTCGAGGACTTCGTCGAGGGCAACGGCCGGCAGTCGGGGATGCCCGGTTTCTCTGCCGTGCGCGGCACCGGCGCCGGCGTGACCTGGCGGTCACCGGACGATCCGAACGTGTTCGACAACACGCCGCACGGCTCGACGCGCCGCTGGCGCGGCGGCAACCGGGTCGGCACGAAGACGGCCTCGGGCGTCGTCCATTTGAACCAGGTCGTCGAGCAGGACGTCACGTGGAACGTCACGCAGGACATCCTCGCCGGCTATCCGGTGGTCGGCTGGCTGATCAAGGTGACCGACGAAGGGGACGAGGGCGACTGGGACGCCGTTGGCGGCGGTCACGGTCGCGACCGGCACGACGACGACGATGATCGGCGGGACCGCGGCGACGATCGCGGCGAGCACCGCGCCGCGGTGCCGACCGGCGACGATCGCGGCTACGGCGGGACGGTGTCGTACTACTCGATGCAGGGCGCCGGCAACGTCGGCAATCCCGGCTACGGCCCGCGCCTGATCGTGACGTACGTCTGAGATCGGCCGTTCGCTGACGACCAGTTGCTGCATTCGACCGGGGAGCCGGGCGTTCCGTCCGGCTCCTCTCATTCCTTCCAGCCGAACACGTTGAAGCGGGACGCGGCGTTCGCGTAGCCGGGGATCGCCTGGTCCTCGACGTGCGTCCGCGCGAGTCCGCACGCCTGCAGGACGTCCACCAGCCAGGTCTTGTCGTAGTAGAGGTGATCGAGGCCGCGATATTTTTCCTCGGTACGCGGCCTCCCCGAGCGTGCCGCGGCGGATGGCGAGCGCCTGTTCCTGTCGCGCGAGATCGGGCACGTCCAGGATGGCGACGGCACGCGTGGCTTTCGCCGTCATCCGTTCGAGCACCGTGCGTGCGTAGTCGAGCGATGGGAAGTAGAGGAAGACGCCGCACGACAGGACGACGTCATACGGCTCGGCGGGATCGATCGCGGTCGCCTCGCCGACGGTGAACCGTCCCGCGGCATCGCCTGCGCGGCGTAGGAGACCAGCGCCGCCGACTGGTCGAGTCCCGCGACCGTGCAGCCGGACTCGTAGAGCGGATAGAGGAACGCGCCGGCGCCGCAGCCGACTTCGAAGACGCGCGTGCCGGCGCGGAGGTCGAGCGTGCAGGCCACGTGGTCCACGAACGCGCGCCAGGCCGTTTCCGTGACGCTGCCGAATCCGGTGTCCAGGCCGTCGGCCGCCATCAGCTGCGCCAGCGTCGAGCCGTGGGACGGATCGAGGCGGCGGCGATCCCAGATCTCGCGCCACGTCGGGCTCATGCCAGGTCTCCGGATACGGCGAGGGCTTCGAGCGCCGCGACGAGTCGCGCGTTCTCCTGCGGCAGGCGCACCGCCACCCGGAGGCACGGCCCGAGGTGCGGCAGGCGGGTCGACACGTCCTTCACGTCGATGGCGAACTGCGCGAGCAGCGCCGCGCGCAGGCGTCCCCCCATCGCGGCATCGGTGCCATTCAGCCGGACCAGCAGGAAGTTCCCGCCTCCTTCCGCGACGTCTCGCACGATCGGCAGCCCCCGAAGGTCGGCGGCGAACTGCGTACCGATCGGCCATCGTCCGGGCGATCGACGCCTCGAGGTCCGTGCGGTACTTCAGCAGCAGCTCGAGGAAGAACTCGGCCAGGCCCGCTCAGGTTCCAGATCGGCAGGCGCGACCCGAAGGCCTGCACGACGGCCGGATTGGAGGCGTAGAGGAAGCCGAGCCGCAGGCCGGGGACGCCGAGCGACTTGCTGAGGCTCGTCAGGACGAGGACGTTTGCGAGCGGCTCGCGTTCGAGACGACGCAGCAGCGGCTCCTCGCCCGAGAAGTCGACGAACGACTCGTCGACCAGCACGGGCAGGCGGGGATGCCGCGCCGCGAACGCGTGGAGCCACGCCGTCGGCACCGTCGTACCGGTCGGGCTGTTCGGGTTCACGAAGACGACCATGTCGACGCGATCCGCGGCCCCTTCGATGGCCTCGAGATCGACGCCGGGGGTGTCGGCATAGGTCTCCGCGTCGGGGAAGACGCGTTGATACTCACCGAAGGTCGGCGCGGGGACGAGCAGGTGGCGTCCCGCGAATTCGTCCCGCAGCAGCGGGAAGGCCTGCGACGCGCCGTGCAGCACCTGCAGCCGCGACGGATCGACGCGCAGGAAGTAGCCGAGCTTCTCGTTCAGCACCGCCTGCGTCGACCCGTAGCTGCGCAGCGTGTCGGGCAGCGCCTGCCGCATCGCGGCCATCATCGCGTCGGTTGGAAAGTACGCGTTCCGCATGAACGCGAAGTCGAGGACCTCGAAGTTCCAGTGGCCGCCGAGCGCCCGGTCGAGTACGTCGGTGCGGCGGTCGGGCTCGAAGCGGAAGCGGGCGACCGCCAGGTCGTTCGGGTCGTCGACCTCGGCCCAGAGGCCGCCGTCGACGACCTCGGCGGCGATCCGGTGCCGCTGCATGTTGACCAGCATGCCGAGCACGAGCTCGTAGTAGCAGTTGCCGTCGATCAGGTTCGCGTAGCAGCTGAGCAGCGGCTGCAGCGTCGACCGACAGAAGCCGGCATCGAACCGGTAGATGTTCAGCGTCTTGAACTTGTCGGTGTAGCTGAAGTCGGGTCCCTGCAGGTGCGGCGGAAAGACGTGCGTGATGACGCCGCTGTCGACGGCCACCACCGTCCCGTCCATGCCGGCGCGGTAGCGATCGACCAGCGCGACGTTGCCGGCCGGCGCCGCCACGAGGCGGCGGATGAGCTGCGGATCGAACAGCAGGTCGCACTCGATGAGCAGCACGTCGCGGTCGATCGGCATCGCGTCGAGCGCCAGCGACAGCGACACGATGTTGTTCGTCTCGGCGTAGCGGGCGTTGTGGACGAAGCGTGAAGCGGACGCGGGGTAGCGCTCGGCGAGGAACGCTCGGAGCTCGTCCGCGCGGTAGCCGGTGACGACCAGGATGTCGCGTGACGCCGGCCGCCAGCAGGCTGTCGACGATGCGGCCGAGAATGGTGACGCCGCCGACTGGCAGGAGCGCCTTGTGGCAGCCGTCCGACAGCGGCTGCATGCGGCGGCCGTAGCCGGCCGCGAGGATGATGGCGTGCAAGGCTCCTTACTATAGCGCAGCGCCCTTCCGCTCCGGCGGCCACCCTCGTGCTGGCGCCCGAGCGCCCGAGCCCGGACGTCTGGCGGGTCCTGTCCGGGCACAGCCCACGGGTGCTCGGGCCTCACACCGCGATCACGGGCGCCGGCCCTCCGCGCCCGCGTCCTTCGGCGTGCTCAGGGCGCCCCGAGCCCATGTCGAGGGGCGGGCGCCCGTTCCCGGCCACCCGCGCGATCGGTTTCGGCTATCGATCGTAGCAGCCGAGCTTCAGCTCGGCTGACGGGCATGCCGAGTCTCTGGCGGGTCCTGTCACCGAACACCCCGTCCGTGCTCGGCGCCAAGAGCGTGATCACAGGTGGGGCGCCTGCGCGCGGCCGGGGACCCCGTTCGGCGCCACCCGCGAGACCGGTTTCGGAGATCGGTCGTAGCAGCCGAGCTTCAGCTCGGCTGACGGGCATGCCGAGTCTCTGGCGGGTCCTGTCGCCGAACACCCCGTCCGTGCTCGGCGCCAAGAGCGTGATCACAGGTGGGGCGCCTGCGCGCGGCCGGGGACCCCGTTCGGCGCCACCCGCGAGACCGGTTTCGGAGATCGATCGTAGCAGCCGAGCTTCAGCTCGGCTGACGGGCATGCCGAGTCTCTGGCGGGTCCTGTCACCGAACACCCCGTCCGTGCTCGGCGCCAAGAGCGTGATCACAGGTGGGGCGCCTGCGCGCGGCCGGGGACCCCGTTCGGCGCCACCCGCGAGACCGGTTTCGGAGATCAATCGTAGCAGCCGAGCTTCAGCTCGGCTGACGGGCATGCCGAGTCTCTGGCGGGTCCTGTCACCGAACACCCCGTCCGTGCTCGGCGCCAAGGGCGTGATCACGGGTGGGGCGCCTGCGCGCGGCCGGGGACCCCGTTCGGCGCCACCCGCGAGACCGGTCTCGGAGATCAATCGTAGCAGCCGAGCTTCAGCTCGGCTGACGGGCATGCCGAGTCTCTGGCGGGTCCTGTCCGGGAACAGCCCACGGGTGCCTATCGCCTGCCGCCTACACGCATCAGCGGACGTTCCTCACTTGAGCACCGTCGCCTTCACCTCGACGATGGCTTCCCGCTTCGAGCGCGGGTCGGCCGTGCGCGAGACGACCAGCGGCTTGCCATCCTGCAGCACGAGGTGCATCCGCTGGTTCAGCGACCAGACCGGCGCTTTGGGGTCGTTCGGGGTGGTGAACTGGTACTCGACGCCGATCATCAGCCGTACCCTGTCGCCGGACACGATCTGCGGTGTGGCGTCCACGTTGATGCGCAGCATCTGCAACGGAGTACTCACGCCGCTCATCATCGAGATCGAGCGCACCTGCGTTCCCTCCCGATCGGCGGCGGTCAGCGTGACCGTCTTGGTTGCCGTTTCACCCGAGTCGCCGGTTTCGCGGATCGTCAGGTCGACACGCACGTTCACCGGCTGCCCCTCGGGCCTCGGCGGGGCCGGCGGCCCGGGCGGGGCCGGCGGTGCCGGCTGGGGCCGGCGGTGCCGGCGACGCTGCGGGGGCCAGCGGCGCTGCAGGCGCCGGCCGAGCCGGCAGGACGATCGCGGCGTGGACCGTGGGCATCGGCGGTACGGGCGGGACCCGTGGCACTGCCTGCGTGACGGCTGCAGGAGCGGCGGGTGTCGGCGCCGCCTGGGCGGCTGCGGCCGGCAGCGCGCCGAACCAGCAGAGGATCGCGCCGGCCATGGCGAGGCGGCGCACGAGTCGCGAGCGGAGCAGCGTCATCGGTGGTCTCCTTGTGCGGCCGCCGACAGTGTGTCGACCGGCCCGACGGTCAGTGGGGTGATCGCAATCGGGGCAATTGCCATCTGCGGCGGCCCGACGGTCCGCAGCGCCTCGAGCGGCGCCACGCGGATCGTGGGCTCGGCAATCGGTGCGAGGTCGAAAACGCTCGCGGCCAGCGATTCCGCGGTTCGTTCGCTGTCTGCATGAATTGCTGGTGACGGCGATGCGGTCGTGACGGCCGCATCCGCCGTTGCCGGTTCCGGCCGGCTCGTGGCCGTGCGTTTCGTTCGATCGGGCCGCACCGGCGCCGGCGCAGCCGGCGTGCCGACGGTCGCCGGCAGCCCGATGTCCGTTCGCGACGCCAGCCGCGGCGCCTGCGTGGTCGGTGCCTGAACGCTCGTCAGGTGACCGCGCACGAGCAGGCCCCCGAGTGCCAGCACGACGAGGGTGGCGGCCGCTGCGAGCACCGGCATTGCGCGGAACCGCCACGACGGACGCGACTCGACATCGCCAGTGCAGCCAGCACGCGCGCCCGCAGGCCGGCCGGCGGTTCCGCCTGCGTCATCGCGCGGACGGTGTCGTCGATGGCCGCGTCCATCCAGCCGGGAAGATCGAGGTGGTCTTGCGTCATCGCTTCAACTTCACTTCATAGCCGATCGCTGCCAGCCGCTCCTTCAACATCCGCCGCGCATCGAATACGCGCGACTTGATCGTCCCTTCCGGCGCGCCGAGCATCCGGGCAGCCTCTGAGTAGCGTGTACTCGCCGCTTCCCATCAGCAGCAGCGGGTCGCGCAGCCGTCGTGGCAGCGCCCGCACGAGCCGCTGCAGGTCGGCGCGCAGCCGGGCGCCCTGCAGGTCTTCTTCCGGCGTCGTGCCACTGGCGAGCGACGCGGAAGGCGGTTCCGACACCCGCGCGATCCGCCAGACCCGGCGCCGGCGGAGGCTCAGGGCCTGTCGCCAGGCGATCGAGAGCAGCCAGGTGCGGAACGCCGAATCGCCGCGGAAGCGGTGAGAGATGGCGATGGGCGGCCAGAAACGCATCCTGGGCGGCCTCTTCGGCGTCGGATGGCGATCCCAGCGCGGCGAGGGCGGCCCGGTAGACGGCCGCCTGATGCCGGTCCACCAGCGGCCGAACGCCACCTGATCGCCGTTCCGCGCCCGCTCGACCAGCTCTCCATCGTCCACGCGATGAATAGACGCAAAGAGAGAGGGAGGAGTTGGGAAATGTTCGTCCGCGGGTGGCGGCCCCTGGAGACAGGCGAGCTCCAGCTCCGTACCGGAGGCTCTGGCGGGTCCTGTCCGGGAACAGCCCACGGGTGCTCGGGCCTCAAACCGCGATCACGGGCGCCGGCCCTCCGCGCCCGCGTCCTTCGGCGTGCTCAGGGCGCCCCGAGCCCATGTCGAGGGGCGGGCGCCCGTTCCCGGCCACCCGCGGGATCGGTTTCGGCTATCGGTCGTAGCAGCCGAGCTTCAGCTCGGCTGACAGGTATTCGGAGCCTCTGGCGGGTCCTGTCCGGGAACAGCCCGTAAGGGCTCGGCGCCAGGAGCACGATCACGGCTGGGGCGCCTGCGCGCGGCCGGGGGCCCCGTTCGGCGCCACCCGCGTGGCACTTGCGTCCGACGTCTCACGTCCGCCATCCCGCGTCCGACCTCTGCGTCCGAAGCATCTCCTCCCCGCTCGTAGGGGCCGCCCAGGCAGGTGTCGGGCCGTGTGGCGGCCCTGGAGACAGGTATGCTGAACGACGGGGAGGAACCCTGATGGCGTCAGAACAGGACGGACAGCCCACCGCGCCGGTCGACCGCGGGAGCGCCGAACACTACACGTGGGGAGGCGGCCGGTGTGACGGCTGGTTCCTCGTGAAGGATCCCGGCCTGCACGTGATCGAAGAGCGGATGCCGTCCGGTGACGGCCGAGGTACTGCACGTTCACCAGCGCGCGCGGCAGTTCTTCTACGTACCTCGCAGGCCGCGCCCGGTTCACGGTGGATGGACGCGCCGTCCACGTGGATTGCGGTCAGGGGCTCACGATCGTCCCCGGCACGCCGCACCGGGTGGAGAATCCCGGGCCGGAGGATCTGACGCTGCTCGTCATCTCCCGCCCGCCCAGCCATGGCGACCGGACGGATCTGGGGTGATGCAGCCGTTGGCGATACCTGCGCCAGAGGCCGCCATGCAGGCCACTCCTGCCTGACTGGGCTCTCCGTCGCTCGTAGGCGCCGAGCTTCAGCTCGGTGCACAGGGATCTGCGTCAGAGGCGGCCATGCAGGCCACCCCTGCCTGACAGGGACCGAAGCCCGTAGCCCGTAGCCCGTAGCCCCTCAGTAATTCACGCTCACCTGCACCTGCACGCGCCCCGAGGACGAGGTCGGCAAGCCGGCGTGCTCGACGATGAAGCCGTAGGAGAAGGAGACCGAGGCGTAGCGGGCGAACTGATAGCGGAGGCCAGGGCCGACTGAGGCCAGCTGCTGCAGGCTGCCGGCGACCCCGTGCAGCGTGCCGACGCCGTAGTCGGCGAACGCGAAGGGAACCAGCGCATCGCCACTGCCGTCGGCGAAGCCGACGTGGCGAGGGAGATTCGGATGGAGTGCCGGCGCCCGGACTTCCGTGTTCAGGACAACGCCGTTGTCGCGCGTCGTCGCGAACGGCACGAATCCGCGGACCGATCCGTCGCCGCCGAACGTCAGTTGTTCGCTCGACAGCAGCGGGGCGTCCGCGATCTGGCCCGTGCCGCGGACATCCCACGTGAAGCCGCGCGGCAGACTGGTGAGCCGCTCGGCGTCCAGACGCAGGTAGACGTACCGTGCCGTGGCGCCTTCACGCTGTGCCGCGAAGGCCGTGTCGGAGTTGCCCGCCGACAGACCACCCGGGCTGTAGTACAGCGTGGCGCCGGCGTTGGTCGATCCCAGCCGGTCGGCGAAGCCGCGCGAGTAGCCGAGGCTCAGCTCGTCCACGGTTGAACTGCTGCTGAACACCGACTGTCCGCCGAACAGCAGGTTGTTGTTCGAGCGCTTCCAGTCGAATCCGGCGGTCAGCCGGCTCGACCCGCCGCCGAACGCGCGGACGTAGCGCGGACTGAAATTCGCCGACGTGCCGATCGACTGGATCGCGACGGCGCCGGGCGCGCTCACCGGCGACGTGCGCGCGTAGCCGCCGCCGACGGTCAGCTGGTCGCCCCAGGGCAGGCGGGTGACGTACCCGGCGCTGGTACTGGTGCAGCACGCTGAGGTCGGTGCCGGTCGTGTAGTGGACGTTCAAGTCGTCACCCCGCCACAGCGCGTCACCCCAGTCGAGGCCGCCGGACACCTGCGTCACGCCGGTCGCCGAGTTGCCGGTGTTGCCGATGACGACGCTCGGCGACAGGGGACGCCGGTCCTGCACCTGCAGCGTGACATCGGTCGTGCCGAACGCCTTGCCGGCCTGCATGACCGGCGCGACGTGGCGGTAGGGGTTCTCGTTGAGCTGGCGCACGGCGGCATCGAGCTCGTGGGCATCGAGCAGATCGCCGGTGTGCAGATCCACCGCGTCGAGGAACTCACGGTTGGGGAAATGGCGATTGCCCTCGACCTTCACCGCGCCGACACGCCCCTGGGCGACGACGACCTGCACGATGCCGTTGGTGACCGTCTGCGGAGGAATCGTGACCCGCACGAACGGTTGTCCGATCCCGTCGAAGTAGCGGCTCACGTTGTAGGCCAGCCGGGTCAGCGAGTCGATGTCCCAGGGCCGGCCGACAAAGGTCGAGATGACCGCCGTCGCGCCCGGAGCCGCCAGCGCGGGCACGCGCGACGCATCGATGGCCGTGCCGGTCCCCGTCCATCCGGCGGGCTCGACGTCGGACGGCGCGGTCAGGAAGACCACGCCGCGCAGCGTCGAGCCGGCGGCGGCGCTCGCCGGTTGCGGAGACTGGGCACGGGCGCCAGCCGACCAGAGGAGGGCCGCCGCCAGGACACACGCCAGGCGCCGCGCGCTCACTGGCCCGCCACCTGGCCGCCGGTGGCCATCATCGCCAGCAGGTAGGTCTGCAGCGTCGTGCTGTTCATCGACTTCAGCGAGGCGTCGGTGACCGCCTGGCGAGCCGAGCTGCTCGCGTCGTCGAGCGCCTTCTGGTAATCGGCGATCTTCGCGTAGCCGGCGATCCCGACGCCGATCTGCACGAGGTTGCCGACGACTTCCAGCACCACGCCGCCGACCTCGAGGACCTTGGCGCCGACGGAGACGACCTTGGCGACCGTCGAGCCGATGTCGACGCCCTCCTCGATGGCGTCGGTCGTCTTGGCCGTCGTTTCGACACTCTTGGTGACGTCGGTGCCGGTCTTGACCACCTCGTCATCCTTCAGCAGATCGCTGTACACGTTCTTCTTCATTCTTTGCCGGACCACGCTCGCCGTGCTTCCCAGACCGTGATTCGGCAGGTTGCCGGTCATGGTGTTCGCCACCTCTATCGCCCTTCCAACGTCGGCGGCCGTCCCGGGAATACCGGTGAGCGCATGCGTCTTGTCGGGGTTGCTGCCGGTTACTTCGGCCGTCTGCAGCACGACGCCGACGAACGAGGCCATGTCGGAACTGCTCATGGTCAGGCCGGCCTGGGCCTGTTTCAGGAAATCGGGCGGCGGCCCGTCGGGATTGGCGGCGTCGATCATGCTCGCGTAGACGCCGGCGACGCCGATACCGGAGGACTTGGCCTGCATCTTGGCGTTCTGGTCGGCCTCCCATTGCGCGAACTCCGCCTGGGCCGTGTCCGCGGCGGCCACGCGCTGCCGCGAGATGTAGTTCTCGATCCCTGACATGAGGGCCTGTTGCTCGGGTGTGGGCGTCGTCGCCTGCAGCGCCTGCGCCAGGGCGTCGCTCATGAACGGCATCAGGTTGCCGATCATCGAGTCGCGCGTCGCCGGATTCGAGAGGGCCGAGTACACGTCCGCGATCGTGATCTTCACGCCGGCCTTCGTCATGGCGTCGAGGAAGAGGTTCACGATGTAGCTGGTCTCCTTGATGGCGGCCGTACTGGTGCCGAGCAGCGCATACCCGACGACCACCTGTTCGGGCGGCGCCAGGTCCAGCGACGTCTGCATCTGCTTGACGACGTTCGTGTTCGTCGGCTTGCCGTTCGGGTAGGTCACGATGATGGTGGGTTCGAGGACCTGTGCGGTGCCGTCGACGTACTGGATCTGGTAGTTCGGCATCGCATCGCTCGTGACCCGGATCGGATACGACCCGGCCGGCGCGTTCCGACTCGCGGTGGTGGTGACCGCCAGATTCGAGACCTGATCCTGGCCGAACAGGCCGCTCACCGAAGCCGTCAGCGGCGGGTTCTCCGCATACTGGTACCGCTGGAAGCTGTTGGCCGTAATCGTCAACAGCGCCGGAGAGATCGTGATCGTGCCCGGCAGGTAGGAGATGTCGTAGTTGCCGTTCGACCCGGCCAGGGTCGTCTGATACGTGCCGACGTTCGTGCCGGCGACGACGTTCGTGGAGATGGTGATGCCGAGAGACGCCGCCGTGTCACCGGCGACGAGCCCCGAGTAGAAGTTCTGCAGCGACGGCGCGGGCTGACCGTAGGTCACGAACGCGTTCGCGGTCGCGATCGTCAGCGGCGCCGGGGTGATGGTGAGGGTGCCGGGCACGTACGTGAACGTGTAGTTGCTCGCCATGAGGCCGGACCCGGTAATGGCGTAGGTGCCGACGCCCGAAGCCGTCGTCGCCGTCGTGCTGTAGGCGACGTCCCCGGAGACGACGGCCGACGTGTCGCCGTTGACGAAGCCGCTGAACACCGAGGAGAACGCGGGGTCGACCCCGCCGTATCGCCGCGTCGCGTCGTCGATCGTCACGGTGAGCGCCGCGGGATTCACCGTGAGCGTGCCGTTCGCGTAGGTGATGGTGTAGTTCGACGCCGACGCACCCGACGGCACGATGCTGTAGGTCCCGACGTGCGACCCGGACGTCGCCGAGGTCGTGAGCGTGAGACCCGAGACGGCCGAGGAGGTGTCGCTGTTCTTCAGGCCGCTGTAACTGGCGGTGAAGCCGGGCAGGGCGTTGCCATACGTGGTCGACGTGTTGACGGCGGTAATGGTGAGCGGCGCCTTCGTGATCGTCAGCGTGCCCGCGTCGAATTGCAGGCGATAGGTCGACGAGGCCGCGCCGTACGGCGTGATGGTGTAGGTGCCGGCGTTGGTGTGCGCCCCCGACACCTGGAACTGTACCGCGCTCGAGAGGTCGCTCGCGCTCCCACCCGAGTACGACGCCGTGTAGGTGGGATCGGACGAGCCGTACACGATCGACTGACCGTTGGCGGTGATCGTCAGGAGCGGCAGGCCCGAAGCGGTCTTGATATAGATGACGTTGCCGGTGCCCTGCGGATCGTTCGAGTAGCTCACCGGGTTGTAGTGCGTGTAGCCCAGGCCGCCGTCGTTGAATCCGCTCGCGTCGGTCGCGCTCCAGACGATCTTCCGGCCCGAGCCGGCCAGCAGGCCGGAGCCGGCGTTGTTGATGAAGGCGCCGCCGGTCGACGCGAGCTTCGTGGTGCCCGTCACGGTCAGCTTCGGCGACCCGCCGCCGAACGTCAGGTTGCCGCCGGCCACGATCGTGGCATTGCCGCCAACCGTCAGCTTGTTCGCCACCGTCATCGCCCCGGTCGTCTCGACGTCGAGATTGCCCGTCAGCGTCACCGTGCCGTTCGTCAGGTTCAGGTTCTGGATGGCGTTCGACGCGTTGTTGGCCGTGAACGACGTCAGCGTGCTGCTGACCGGCGTATACGCCAGGGTGGTGGCCGTGATCGGGCCGGCGAGGGTCACCGTTGGATAGCCGCCGAGCACGCTGAGCGTTCCCACGTTCAGCGTGGCGGAGGACGCCGAGGTGACCGATGTGTCCGATTCGCCCGTGTCGCCGAAGGCCAGCTCACCGTTGGGCAGCGAGATATTGGCGTTGACCGCGACGACCGGTGCGTCGAGCGTGAGTTTGTGGCTGGACGAGCTGCTGATGGCCGAGCTCACGGTGACGCTGTCGGTCGCGGATTCGCTGATGTCCGAGGTGGCGAGATTGGTTTCGAGCGTCGGAATGTTCGACGAGTCCAGCACGAGGGGATCCAGCAACAGCGTTCCCGTGCGCCCGTGAGGCGCGAGCAGGTTCGTGAGCCCGGCGTACCACAGCGTGCCGCCGGAGACCTCCGCGCTGCCGCCGTCACCGCCGTTGGCGCCGCCCCGGGCGTCGATCGTGCCGGCGAACTGCGTGTCCTCGTTCGACCAGACGACCACCGAGCCGCCGTTGCCGTTCGCCGTGGCAGCCGCCCGGATGGAGGCGCCCGCGTCGACGGTCGTGGTCGAGCGCGTTGCGCACCGATCCGTCCGTGCCGTGCGCGCCGCCGCCGATCCGGATCGGCGCCGCCGCCGGACGGCCCCGACACGTCGATGACCGATGTGCCGAACAGGTGGACGCTTCCCCCGAGGACGTCCACGAACCCGCCGCCGTTGCCGGCGTTCGCCGTCATCGTTCCACTGCTGGCGACCTCGCCGTCGCCGGCGTCGAGCACGACGCGCCCGCCCACCTGACTGATCCGCGTGGCGGCGACGATCCCGCTGTTGTTCACGGCCAGCGCGTACGCACTGCCGGCCGCCTTCAGCTCGACCTGCGCTGCCTTGATGACACCGCTGTTGTCGACCGGCGTCTGGCCGTCGCCGGCCGTGACCGGCGCCTTGATGTAGAACGCCTCCGGGCCGTCCGGGGCGAAGAGGATCTCGCGGCCCGAGACCAGCGCCGCCGTGCCGTTCGGCGCCTCGATCGTCCCGCGGTTGGCGACCGCCGGCGCGAACAGCGCCACGTCGCCGGTCGAGGCGTGGATCGTCCCGAGGTTCAGGACGCCGCCCATCGAATCGCCGGAGAACGTCATCGGGCCGCCGGCCATGAAGGCGCCGTCCGAGACGTGGAGCACCGATGCCAGGAACGCGGCCGTGTCGACCATGCCGCCCGGGCCGATGACGACGCCGTGAGGGTTGAGCAGGTAGACCTGGCCGTTCGCCCGCAGCTGTCCATTGATGACCGAGATGTCGCCGCCGGTCACGCGATTGAGGATCGCGGCCGAGGCGTTCGGCTGATTGATCTGCAGCAGCCCGCCCTTGCCGATCGAGAAACCGTTCCAGTTGACGATCGCCCGCTGCGAGCCCTGCGTAATGACCATCTGCGACGGCGCCGGACTGGCGATCGTCGCGTTTCCCTGCACGACCTGGCCGCCCTGCGGCATTGTCGTCTGGGCGTCTGCCCGGCCGCGCGCCGTCAGGCCCAGGCAGACGATTGACACAGTGGTGACCAGCGCCGTCCGCGCAGTGCGCGACACGTTCGTTGCAAACATCGAGGCTCCTGCCCTGAAAGGATTGCCGGCAGGAACGGATTGTGGCGGAGATTCCGGCAGGTGTCATTCCTGCTTGGGAGCAGGGGCTGCCGCGCCGACGCGCGTCGTGATCGCGGCCGGACGCTGTCGGACAGGAGTGAACAATGACGTCGCTAGATCCGCGGGGCGCCGCCGCGCCGCAGCCAGAGCGCCATCAGTCCCACGCGGCCGCTGACGCCGAACTTCTTGAGGACCGCGACGACGTACTGGTGGGTCGAGCGGGGCGTCAGGCCGAGTCGGCCAGCGATCTCCGCTTCGGTGAGGTCGGTGAGCAGCAGTTGCAGCACGTCGCGTTCGCGCGGGCTGAGGATGGCTTCGAGCAGGCCGTGCGCGAGGAGCTGTTCGCGATGGAACGGGACCGAGCCGAGCAGGAAGAAATACAGCAGGTCGCGCTCGCGCCTGTCGAATGGCTCGTCGTCGGGACCGCGATCCAGACCGATGTACGACTCGGCGTTGTCGTCGACCGCGCTGGCGCCCACCATCCGGTCGGTGACGCCGAGCGGACGGAACGCCTCGTTGTCCAGCCACGACCGTCGCCACTCCTGCTCCCGGACCAGTTCGCCCCGCAGGAACGCGCGCGTCGTCCCGGCTCGCGCCGTGATGGCCTGGGTGTGCGGATCGACGACATGGCGCTCGACCTGGCGCATCAGATCGCGGATGAAGCGATCGCGCGCCTCGTCGCGATGGAGTGGCTTGTCGGCCTTCGGTCTCCAGCCGGCGAGCGGATCGTTCGGGTCGTGGGGGGCGGTGCGGGTGGCGCCGACCCAGAAGGCGTTGCGCGCGCCGAGGATGCGGGTCAGTCCCGAGAGGCAATGGGCGCGGGCCCCGTCGGCCTGCGAGGCCGGGAACTCGGCGAGTTCGTGCCACAGGCGGGTGACGGCCTGCAGATCCTGATCGCGAATGTGCATCGGTGGTGCCTGTCAGACGCGCCGCCGGCAGCCATCGGAACGGGCGCGACGCGCGCACGAATTTACAGCGCAGACGGACGAGTTGCCAAGCAGAATCTTTCTGCATTTCGGCGATGGCCGTCTCCGCCCGGCCGCGGGATCCATGCCCTGCTTGACACAACCAATCAGTAGTCGTTATACTCCTGATCAGGAGAGTTCCATGGTCGAACCCCTCCGGTATCCCTCGACCCGTTACCGTCTGGAGGCGCCGCCCGATCTCGGCGCGCGCACGGAGCGCGAGCGGCTGTCGCCGGCGGCGCTGAAGGCGTTCTTCAACATCATGGCGCGCTGGAAGGTGCGCGACGAGGATGCCCGCGCGCTGCTCGGCGGCGTCAGCAACGGGCCGTTCTACGAGATGAAGCGGAACCCCGACCGGGTGCTCGACGCCGACCGGCTCACCCGCATCTCGTATCTCGTCGGCATCTTCAAGGCGCTGCAGATCCTCCACGCGCGTCCGCTCGCCGACGAGTGGGTCCACCTGCCGAACGCCAATCCGATCTTCGCGGGCGCGGCGCCGCTGGCGTACATGATGAGCGGCGGGCTGCCGGCCATGCAGATCGTCCGCCGCCTCCTCGACGCGCGTCGTGCGGGGTAGGCAACGCGTTGCTTGCGTAGCACCGAGCTTCAGCTCGGTGAAGGGGCGCGGGTCCTGTCGCCCGCGGGAATCCAGGATCGATGAAGCTTCCGCCCGTCTCGCTCGTCCGCCAGCTCGACACCTGGCGCCTCGTCCCCTCGCGCCACCTGCCGCGCGGCGACAGCGTCCTGGTGGCGATTGCGGACGATGATGAGCACTTGAAGGCGATCTTCGAGCTCGACGCGGCGACCAACGATCGGCTGCTGGCAGGCCAGCAGCGGATGCCGGGCATCGGCCTCGAGGAGCTGGTGCACGCCGTGCCGCACGCGGCCGTCATCAATGCGGCGTTCTGCCATCCGCATCCGCTCGGCGCCCGCTTCAGCGGTCCCGACCGCGGCGCGTGGTACGCGGCGCTCGATCTGGAGACCTCCCAGGCCGAGGTCGGCTTTCATCATTCAGTGCAGCTCGCCGAGATCGACCGCTTCGAGGACAGCATCACCTACGACGCCTATCTCGCCGACTTCAGCGCCAGCTTCCACGACCTGCGCCGCGCGCGCGGCTTCAAGGCCTGTCTCGATCCCGCAAGCTACGTGGCCTCGCAGGCGCTGGCCGAGCAGTTGCTGGAAGCCGGCTCGCTCGGTATCGTCTACCCGAGCGTCCGGCGTCGGGAGGGCACCTGCCTGGCCTGCTTCCGTCCGGCGCTCGTCGCCAACGTCCGCCGCGGCCGGACGTATCGGTTCACCTGGAACGGCATGGAGGAGCCCGTGATCTCACGGGAACGGTGATGCCACGAGACGATCGCGACTATCGCATCCGCACGATGACCCGGTCCGAGCTCGACTTCGCCGTCGATTCTCGCCGCGCGCGAGGGCTGGAATCCGGGCGTGCACGACGCCGACAGCTTCTTCGCGGCCGATCCGGACGGCTTCCTCATCGGCGTGCTCGACGATGAGCCGATCGCCTGCATCTCGGCCGTGTCGTACGACGGCCGGTTCGGCTTCATCGGCTTCTACATCGTCGTGCCCGGGCATCGCGGAGAGGGCTACGGCATCCGCATCGGCGAAGCCGCGATGCGGCGGCTGTCGGGCCATCTCATCGGGGTTGACGGCGTCGTGGAGCAGCAGGAGAACTACCGCAGGTCGGGCTTCCGGTTCGCCTACCGGAACATCCGGTTCGAGGCGGCGGGCGGCGGCGGGGCGGCGGCCGGCCTCGTCGAGGCGCATGCGGTGCCGTTCGAGGCGCTGTGCGCGTACGATCGGCAGCTGTTCCGGGCCTCGCGCGTCGACTTCCTGCGCGCGTGGATTGATGCCCCCGGCACGAAGGGCCTCGCGTCGGTGGATGGGGACGTGGTGCGCGGCTACGGCGTCATCCGCCCGTGCCGCGTCGGCTTCAAGATCGGCCCGCTGTTCGCCGATACGCCGGAGGTCGCCGAGGCGCTTTATCGCAGCCTGGTGTCGCACGCGCCGGCGGGCAGTCCCGTGTATCTCGACGTGCCCGAGGTCAACGAGGCGGCGCTGGCGCTCGCCGGGCGCTACGGCATGCGTCGCGTGTTCGAGACGGCGCGGATGTACAACGGTGAAGCGCCGGCGATCGACCTGAGCCGTGTCTTCGGTGTGACGACGTTCGAGCTGGGCTAGCGCGGCACCGGCCGGCTGGACCGCATTCCCCCTCGGGCGTAGACTGCCGAGAGCGGGGTGCGCATGCTGGTCGACGAATTCCTGCAGGTCTACGACGTCTCCGATGCCGTCGCCACCGTGGTCGAGGCCGATCTCGCCACGACGTGGGACGCGCTGATGGAGGTCGATCTCATCGAGGTGGGACGGCGCTTTCCGATGGTGGCCGTGCTGGGTGCGCTGCGCGCGTTGCCGGGCGTCGTCAGCCATCTGCTGCACGGCGAGTCCGTGCCGCAGGCGCCCGCGCGCCTGCGACTGCACGACACGACCGGGCTGCCGCCCGACGAAGGCGCCTGGGTGCTGCTCGGCGAGCGGGAGCGCGACGAGATCGCCCTCGGGCTGGTTGGGAAGTTCTGGCGCCCCGTCATCTCCTACGCCATCGTCGACCGCGACGGGTTCCGCGACTTCGCCGAGCCGGGCTACGCGAAGACCGTCTATGCGTTGTCCGTCAGCCGGCTCGACGAGCGGCGGACGCTGCTGTCGGGGCTGATGCGGACGGCGACGACCGACGAGCAGGCACGGCGGTGGTTCCGGCGGTACTGGACCCTCGGCGTCGGGACCGGCGCGCACGTCCTGGTGAACGGCGTGATCGAGCTGGTGCGCGAGATGGCCGAGAAGCGCGCCTGAGCGAACGGCGCGAACGGCGTGGACCGCGTGCATCGGGGGACGCGCGGCGAGAGCATTCTGGAGCAGCGATGGGGAACGAACCCGGACGATCGCGGCGGCGTGGCTACCTCAATCCCGGTGTCGTGGTGCGGATGGCGTTCTGGATCACGACCCTCTGCATCCTGGTGGCCGTCATCGCCGCCGTCCTGGCCATCTGGCACTACACCGGCACCGACGTCCTCTGGCGCACCGTCGCCACCTGCGCCGTCATCGGTACCGGCACCGTCATCTTTGCCTGGATCAACAGCCTGTTCGATCCCGGGGAATCCGTAGCGCCGGGTAGCCATACGCAGGGCCGCCCGGGCCGCAATTCCTCTTCTCGTCACGCAGGGGCCGCCCGAGGTGGGAATCGGACCGGGTGGCGGCCCGCAGGATACGGCCTCTTGTCTTCGTAGCGCCGAGCTTCAGCTCGGCTGAGGGGGCTTTCGTGGCCGCCGAGCTTCAGCTCGGCGGACAGGCGGCTCGTTCAGGAAGAAGGATGGCGGAGAGAGTGGGATTCGAACCCACGGTAGAGTTTCCCCTACACACGCTTTCCAAGCGTGCTCCTTCAACCACTCGGACATCTCTCCGTTTTTTGGCGCGAGCGGCCCGACGCTCCGCGTCGGGTTCCCTCCGGCCGCTCGCTTAGCGCCCTGCGCTCGCTCCCGCTTCGTCGGGTCGCTCCGCTCCGGGCGCTCCTGGCGCTCGCGCGTCGGCTGCGCGTCGGGTCCCTCCGGCCGCTCGCTTAGCGCCCTGCGCTCGCTCCCGCTCGTCGGGTCGCTCCGCTCCGGGCGCTTACCTTGGCGCTCGCCGACGCTGCGCGTCGGGTTCCCTCCGGCCGCTCGCTTCAGCGCCCTGCGCTCGCTCCCGCTTCGCCGGGTCGCTCCGCTCCGGGCGCTTGCCTTGGCGCTCGCGCGTGACGCTGCGCGTCGGGTTCCCTCCGGCCGCTCGCTTAGGCGCCCTGCGCTCGCTCCCGCTTCGCCGGGTCGCTCCGCTTCCCTCGACTCGCTGCGCTCGCTCGGGACAGGCCGTTCACTCCAGCTGCTCGATACGTGCGCGGCGAAGCCGGAAGCCATGAACAGTGTAGCCGGAAGGCCGGGGGCCGCTCAACAGCGGACGCGATGCACCGGTCACCTGGAATCGTCCCGGCCCCGCACCATCGCCGAGGTGCGCCAGGACCGTGACCTGACCGCCGCGCGTCACTTCGCGGGAATGTGAGCGGATTGCCAGGCGGCGTCCGTCTCGCTCGGCGCCGGCGGCTCCTCCGGCACGGGCGACTTCAGGACCGCGCACCAGCCGTCCCAGTCGATGACTCTGGCGGTCGACATGCGGACCCGGTAGTGCCCCGGCCTGGTGTCGATGGTCACGGTGAAATACAGCGCGCCGAATTCCGGCATGCCCTTGACGCGCACCAGGTACTCGTCGAAGGTCTCCTCCCAGGGCCACTTCGCGGGCGGCGCCTCCTCACGCACGCCGGGCACGTCGTCCCATGACGGTTGATCGGCCTGCGTATCCACGGCCCAGCTCCCCTGCGTCGACACCGCGCCGCGCGTCCCGTCGCGGTTCAGGTGATACACCGTCGATCGCTTCATGCGGTACGTGTAGAACCTGCCCCCGGCATCCGCGCCATCCACCAGGACTCCGATATGGCTGTTGCCGTGGATGAGAGATTCGGTGTCGCTGCAGGCGAACGTCGTGCTCACCGAACGCGGAAACCGGCCGCGCATGACCGGCAGCGAATCCAGCATGTCGATCTGACCGTTCGGCTGGTAGGCGAGCGAGGCGTCCAGTCGCGCAATCGTGACGCTCGCCGTTCCGGCGATTTCCAGTCCGGTGCGCTTGCCGGTCTGCACCTGCTTCTGCTGCTGACGCTTGCTGGTGGGATCGTACGGGATGTCGATCAGCAGCGGCACCCCGAAGCTGAGGGGCCCGGCCACGGCGACGCCGCCGTCGGACACCTGGTAGGACGCGTCCGGCAGGTCGAGATTGCCCGCGAGCCGGATCGTGCCCACCGGCTGCGCGGCCGATCCGTCATCGACCGTCAGGGCGGCGTCGTCGGGCCACTCGAGGTGGCGCGTCAGCGCGAGATCGCGATCGTCGACCTCGTTCCCCGAGAACGTCCCGCCGCCGTCGGGCACGTTCTTCAACTGCGCCGTGAAGCTCCCCTGCACCGCGGACGCCTGGACGAGGGGTTTGTCCTTCTCGGGATTGGCGCCAACGGTCAGCTGAAGCGGCGCGTAGGCCAGCGCGGGTGTTCCGGACTGGGCGCCGACGGTGCCGGTAATGGAGAGCTCGATCGTCCAGAAGGTAGCCATGGCGCTACTGTACTGCACGGGCAACCGAAGGTCCGCCGCTGTCGCGCCGTGCCGGCCAAAGGGGCAGCCTCGTCGGGGGATGTCTGAGAGCCGGCTATCGGCTCCGGACGAAGGCGACCAGCTTGCGCCACGCGATCCGTTCTCCGCCGAAGGCGAAGGAGAAGGGATCCGACGCGGTGAGCGGGTCATCCGCCACGCCGTACTCGATCTCGGTGGTGGCGAGTGCCGTCGGCCCGTGCACGAACGTGCCGAACAGCACGTCCCAGACCAGGAAGACTCCCGCGAAGTTCCTGTCGAGCAGCTCCGGGTTGCGCGCGTGGTGGACCGCGTGGGCGGCGGGGGTGTTGATCACGTATTCCAGCGGTCCCAGGTCGACCCGGGCGAGCGACGCCGCATGGCTGAAGAACTGGAGCGAGAAGTTGAGCGCGCCGATCTCGAGCGCCCACGCCCAGGGAATGCCCATGGCGAACTGGAGCAGGAGCACGCACGTGCTGAAGCTCACCACCTTGAACAGGGTCGGCGAGATGGCTCCCACGTGCAGGCCGAACCGGGTCGGCTTGTGGTGGCTGTAGTGGAACAGGTACCAGGCCGGAGTGAACCAGTGAATGAACCGGTGGTTCCAGTAGAAGATGAAGTCGTAGACGACCATGGCCAGCACGAACTGGCCGACCGTGATGCTCGAGCTGGCGCCGTGGGGAAGCGCCACGTGGGTGTAGGCGACGGCGACGCCGAGCGCGACCGCGTTGCCGACCAGCACGCCCCAGAACTCGCGGTGCCGCCACAGGATGAGGATGCCGACGACCAGGAACGGCGCGCAGACGATGTCCCAGGCGCTCAGGAAATGAACCAGGCTCGCGACGGACACGGGATGCGACAGTCCCAGGGAGCTCACGTGGATCTGCCCGTCCCCCGCCTACGCACCATTCGGACCCGGTGCCTCCACGGGAGTGAAACACGGACAAGGGGTCGATTTCCCCTCACGGTCGAGCCTCCGGCTGTCGTTGATTCCATGAAGCAGACTGGTCTTCTGATGCGAGCGTCGCCCGCCGAGGTTCGTCCCCTCTGGCCACGCCTCGTTGCGACTGATTGTCCAGCTGAGATGGCACAGACTAGCAGCATTCGAACGACCGGGCAAGCGTGTACCGTCGCGTCAGGGCAGGCGCGTACTCGTGGCGTACGATAAACTTGAGGCGCATTCCATGTTCACCCTTCCAGTTGCCGGCGGCGCCCGGTCATGAAGTTCCTGCCGCTGGTCTGGAGCGGCCTGCGTCGACGCCGCATTCGGACCGCCTGCACGCTCCTGTCGCTGGTCGCGGCCTTCATGCTCCTCGCGACGCTGATGGCCATCCGCACGGCGTTCACGGCCGGGGTGACGGTGGCCGGCGCGGAGCGGCTGATGATGACGTCGAAGATCGCCCTGATCAATCCGCTGCCGATGGCCTACGGCGCCGCGATTGCCCGCGAACCGGGCGTCCGCGACGTGACGCACGCCAACTGGTTCGGCGGCGTCTATCAGGATGTCAACCAGTCCTTTGCGAGTCTCGCGGTCGACCCCGCCAGCTGGCTGCGCATCCACCCGGAATTCCACGTCGCGCCGGCGCAGCGGGCGGCGTGGCTCGCCGATCGCACGGGCGCGATGGTCGGCGCCGACACGGCGCGCCGCTTCGGCTGGAAGATCGGCGATCGGGTGCCGCTCCAGGGGACCATCTACCGGCGTCCGGACGGCCGGCCGTGGGAATTCACGATCGACGCCATCTACGAAGCCGACGCGGACGCGGACCAGACGCAGTTCTTCCTGCACTACGACTACCTCAACGAGACGCTGCCGCCCGGCGCGTACGGCAAGAACGAAGTGAGCTGGTACGTGATCCAGGTGTCCGATCCGTCGCAGTCGCAGCAGGTCGCGTCCCGTCTCGACGCGCGCTTCGCGAACTCCTCGTACGAAACGAAGACGGCGACGGAAAAGGCCTTCGTCTCGGGCTTCGCGCAGCAGATCGGCGAGGTCGGACCGATCGTGGTCGACATTTCCGGCGCGGTGCTGCTCATGGTCCTGCTGGTGGCCGGCAACACGATGGCGCAGGCCATCCGCGAGCGCGCCGGCGAACTGGCGGTGCTGCGCACGCTCGGCTTCACGAGCGGCCATCTCGCCGGCCTCGTCCTCGCCGAGTCGTGCACGATCGCCCTGGTCGGGGGCGGCACCGGGCTGGCGCTGTCGTGGCTCGCGATCGGCCTCATCGGCGATCCGACCCACGGTGTCCTTCCGCCCATCCGGCTGACGCCGGAGATCCTCCTGGTCGGCGCGGCCGTCATCGCCACCCTCGGCGTGGTCAGCGGCCTCGTCCCGGTGATCCAGGTGCGGCGCATGCGGATCGTCGAGACGCTCCGGCGGCCGTGAAGGGATCGAGCTGATGCTGGCGCAGGCTCTCGCCGTCATCGTCATTGCCCTGCGGTCGATCCGGCAGCGGCTCGGCCCCTCGGCGGTGGCCGTCACCGGCGTCATCGGCGTGGTGATCGTCTTCGTCACCACCCTGTCGATGACGCAGGGGCTCGTGGCCGCCATGCAGGCGTCCACCGATCCCCGCGACGTGATGGTGCTGCGCGCCGGCAGCGATACCGAGATGACCAGCGGCTTCTATCTCGAGCACGCCCGGATCATCGCCGATGCCCCGGGTGTCGCGCACGAGGGCGGCGCCGCCCTCGCGTCCCCGGAACTGCTGGTCATCGTCAACCAGCCGCTGCGCCGGAGCGGCGTCGACGCCAACGTGCCGATGCGCGGCGTGCTGCCGATCGCCTTCGAGGTGCACGACCATCTGCGGATCATCGCCGGTCGCCGGTTCATCCCCGGTCGCAACGAGATCATCGTCGGCCGCGCGGCCGAACAGCAGTACGCCGGTCTCGGCCTGGGCGCCACGGTCCGCTGGGGGCCGGACCGCTGGCGCGTCGTCGGCGTGTTCGCCGACGACCACTCGGTCGCGGAGGGCGAGATCTGGTGCGACGCCGCGGTGGCGCAGCCGATCTACCACCGGAACAACTCCTACCAGTCGGTCAACGTGAAGCTGACCTCACCCGACCAGTTCACGCGATTCAAGGATGCGCTGACCACCGACCCGCGGCTGAGCGTGGTCGTGCTGCACCGATCGGAGGACTACGCACAGCAGTCGGAAGAGCTCAGACGCGTCATTCGGAGCATCGGGTTCATCGTCATCGGCCTGATGGGGCTGTGCGCCGTGTTCGCCGCCGTCAATACGATCTACAGCGCCGTGGCCAACCGCAGTCGGGAGATTGCCACGTTGCGGGCGTTGGGCTTCGGTCGGCTGCCCGTGGTCCTGTCCGTGTTCGCCGAGGCCGTCCTCCTCAGCGCCATCGGCGGCGTGATCGGCGGCGCGATCGCCTACGTCGTCTTCAATGGCTTTCAGACGTCGACGTTCAACCTGCAGGCGCTCAGCCAGGTGACGTTCGCGTTTACCGTCACGCCGGCCATCATCGGCGAGGGGATCGCCTGCGCCGTGGTACTCGGGCTGCTGGGCGGCGCCTTTCCCGCGATCAGAGCCGCGCGCCTGCCGGTCTCCGTCGTGCTCCGCGAGCTCTGAGATCGCGCGGGCGCCGTGGTCTAGGGGCCTGGCCGCCCGGCCGCCGGACGCCCGGCGAGATCGGCCACGCGCCGTTCGAGCTCACCCGTGACGTAGACGCACTGCGCCTTTCGACTCGGCAGCGCCTCCCACTCGACGGGGCGGATCGGCGTGCCGAAGCGGACCCGGAGCCGGCGCGGCCGCGGCAGCCACGTGCCCTTCGGCAGGGCGCTGCGGGCGCCCTCGATGTACGCGGGGACGACGGGCAGGCTCAGGGCCACGGCGAGAAAGCCGGCGCCGCGCTTGAACGGCAGCAGATCGCCCCGGACCGATCGCGTCCCTTCGGGAAAGGCGATCAGGTGCACGCCCTGCTCGCGCATGATCTCGCCGCACTCCGCCACCGTGTGCCGTAGTTCTGCGGATCGCGCGTCCGAGCGATCGATGCCGATGATGTTCAGCACGCTGCGCGTGACGCGCCCGGTCCGGGACTGCGGCGCGAAGTAGTCGGTCGCGGCCAGCAGCCGGAACGACGCGAACGGAAGTCCGGCGGCTACCATCAGCGCGACCGAGTCGAGGTGGCTCGTGTGATTGCTGCAGACCAGCGACGGCTCGGCTGGCAGCTCCCCGGACACCTGGAGCGGCAGATACAGCCGGAACACCGCGCGTGCAAACCACTCGAACCCCTGTTTCAGGACACGCGGCCCGGTGGTCGTCGCCCTCGCGCTCGCCCGCTCCTCTGGATGCGTCATGACGGGACGTCGGGCCCGCAGGCGCCGTTGCCGATGCCGAAGACGTTGCGCGGGTCGACGCTGCGCTTCGCCGCCCGGATCGCGTCGAGGCCGGCGGCGGTGTGGACCTGTGGCAGGAACATCTGACGGATCTTGCCAACGCCGTGGTGGTGCGACAGCGATCCGCCGGCATCGAGAATCACCTGCCGCAGCGCCTGTTCGATCTCGTGGAACACGCCGCCGGGATCGGCGAGACCGCGCCCCGACAACGCCATCGTGAAATAGATGCAGACCCCGGCGTGATACGTCTGCGTGACGCGATACGACAGGTACGGCCGGCCCGCGACACCTCGCGAAGCGCATTCCGACGACAGCGCTCGCTGGACCGCAGCGCACACCTGTTCGATGCGGTCCCAGGGCACCGACGTTTCGAACGACTCGCCGACGATCCCGAACTGGCTGAAGAAGTCGCGGAGGTAGGCGATCGCGAACGTCAGCGAGTAGCCACGGCGTCCGTTCTCGGCGCCGGCCCAGACGGCGTTGAACGGCTTCGCGAGGGCTCGCAGCGCGCGCTCCTCGTCGCGGACCTGCCGCCGCGTCCCTTCCATCACGATCGTGCAGGCGGCGAGGGCCGAGGGATCGAAGCCCAGCACACGCGTCAGCCACGCGCGCTGCAGGGTGCTCGTCCACCGCGCGGCGCCGCGGGCGGCGGGCCGCAGCGCCTGCCCGAACCTGAATTCCTGATTGTTGACGAGGCGGATGCTCGCCGGCAGCGCACCGGCGGCGCGAACCGCTTTGAGAAACGCCACGCCGTCAGCAAAGCTGCGGAAGACGAGCGATTGATAGCGCACCTCCGCGGGCTTCGGATGGATCGCGATCAACGCCCTGGTAATCACGCCGAGGTTGCCTTCGCTGCCGAAGAGGAGCGACAGCGGCTGCATCCCGGTCGACGTGCGTGCCGCGGGCCGGCGCGTTTCGATCGTGCCGGACGGGGTGATGAGCGTCGCCTCGATCACCACGTCTTCGATGTTGCCGTAGCGGTTCTTCTTCATCCCGCTGGCATTGGTCGAGATCCACCCGCCGAGCGTCGAGAACTCCAGGCTGTCGGGCGTGTGGCCGGAGGTGTAGCCCATCGCGCCGAGGGCCTCTTCGAGCGCGGCGCCGGTGATGCCGGCCTCGACGAGCGCGCACCCGTTCTCCCGATCGACCGCGCGCACGCGGTTCATGCGACGCATGTCGACCGACACGATGGGGCGCGTCTCGTGTTCGCGGCACTGCAGCGCGCCGCTGACGTTGGTCCCGCCGCCGTACGGCACCAGGCACGCGTCGTGCTCGCCGGCGAGCGCGATGAGGGCCTGCACTTCCTCTTCGTCCACCGGTTCGACCACCACGTCGACGACGCGGCCGAAGGGGCCGCCATACAGCGCGCGGTCGACTTCGCCCACCGACAGTTGTCCGTGGCTGTGCGTGAGACGGACCTGCGGATCGGTCGAGCGACGGTCGGCTGGCAGCGCGCGATCGAGCGCCGACATCAGGGCGGGCGTCAGCTGCGGCGGAGGGACGGCGGGGGCACGCTCGGCTACGCGCGGCCAGGCGTCGAACGGAACCCCGAGCACCTGTTCGACGAACGGGATCAGGTGCGGCATCGACTGTCCGCTGGGCGGATATCGATCGCCCGTCATGCGGACGGACCGGGCGCCCTCGAGCTCCAGTCGCGTGTCGGCGAAGCCCCAGCGATGCGGATGCCGCGCGTCGTCAGCCATGCCGGTCGATCAGGCCGGCGGCTCGGCGAAGCCGAGCACGCGGTCGAGGTACCGGGATCCGAGCTTGCGCGTCGGATCGACGCGGAGCAGCGCGTCTCGCCACGCCTCGTACTTGCGTCCGTACGCGCGGCGCATGTCGTCGGCCGTGATGTAGCGGGTCTGGTTGAGGAACGGCACGGCGCCCAGGTCCAGGATCATGCGGTTGTAGTCGCGATAGAACCGTTCCCAGCGCGGGCCTTCGCGGCGATCGAACGAGACCGGATCGATCGCGACGCGCTCGTCGGCGTCGAGGAACCGCGGCTCGGGGAAGGTGCGGAACACCTCGATCAGCGATTCCGCCGGATAGTCCGGATGCGATCGGCAGAACCCGACGATGCGCGGCACCGCGTCGGTGAAGCGGCCGACCGGAAAGCTCCAGGTGATGAAGTCGAGGTAGGCCGAGCCGTCGCGCGGGTAGTGCGTCAGGTTCTGAATGTGCAGCCGCCGCTTCGTCTTGCGATCGGCGCCGAGACGGATCGCCGTCCGCAGCACGGTCGCCCGGGTCGAGCGCGGCAGCGCGCGCGCCAGGCGTACGTACGAGCGTGTTCGGGCCGGTCAGCAGCGATTCGAAGGGCGGCCCCGGCTCCGCCGGCCGCCGGTTCTCGTGCACGCGCATGAGGACGAGGTCGAGCTTCGGAAAGAGCAGCGTGCGCTGTTCGAGCGCCCGGGCGTGCTGGACCGGGTCGTCGAGAAACGGCGTGAGTGGCAGCACCTCTTCGTGGACATCGGCGCTGGCGAGCGGGAGCGTCTTCAGCCGGGCCTCGGCCACCACGCCCGCAGCGCTGTAGCTGTCGCGCAGCAGGGCCAGCTCGTCATCGTCGCGGCCGGCGTACAGTTCGACGAGCTCGCCCGACGGGCGGACGACCTTGGCGCTGATCACGGCGCCGCTCACGCCGTTCGCGCCGGGATTGAAGGGATGGTTCGCGCCTTTGGTCGGCGCCGTGATCGACCCGCCGACGCTCGGATCGGCCGTGATGGTGAACCCGGGGAGCTGCCGTCCCTGCGCGTAGAGCGCGCGGCTCAGGTCGTAGACCGTGAGGCCGCCGCCGACCACCACCGAATCGGCAGCGCTCTCGGTGATGTCGTTGAGGCCGCTCATGTCGAGCGCCACACGGCCCGGCGGATCCATCAGCGCGGTCTTCGACATGCGCGCGCCCATCACGAGCAGTCGCTCGCGCGAGCCGCCAATCATCTCCTGCAGGTCGGTGACGTGGCGCGGGCGCAGCACGGTCTCGACCGTGGTCGCCACGTTCCCGAGCCAGTTGGCGATCCGTTCAGCCACGGCAGGGAGTGACCGTCAGCATGGTTCGGCAGGTGTGGGGGTCGCGACCCGGCGCATCCCGCCGCCCGCGACGTAATCCCACGAATCGGCGTTCTTGTAGACCACGCCCGCGAAGATCGCGTCGAACAGGACGGCGCACGCCGCCGGCTGCAGCAGGTCGATGGCCGGGGCGCGGAGGGGCGCGAGATCCGGCGCGATCATCGCCTCGGCCGCCGGCAGGTGATAGCAGGGGATCCCGGGCGACAGGTGGTGCAGCGAGTGATAGTCCGACAGCCCGTGGCCCAGCCAGCGGGTGAGCGCGCCGCTGCGGATGTCGGAGACGTTGAGCGCGTCGGCGAGGGCCGAACGACGAGGCGACGTCCAGTACACCTGGTTGGGCGACAGGTGGGCGGCGAACACCTGGAACGTCAGCGCGTGGCCGACGAGCAGCGCGAGGAAGAACAGCAGCGGCAGTCGCGGCGACACGGCATACAGCGCGGCGAGAAACGCCACCGACGCGAGTGTCGCCCACCACGACTCCGCGCGCCGCCAGTCGCGGCGCGCGACCGAGAACTCTCCGCTGAAGAACAGCACGGCGGGCCCCATGCCGATCGGCAGCACGAGCAGGTAGAACAGCTGCCGCACGCGCATCGGCAGCCTGATCATCGCCGCGCTCAGCCGCAGCGGGACCTGCAGCGGCGCCGGAAAGAGATCGAGCGAGCAGTGTTCCGGATCCGTGGTCTCCGGCCGGTGTTCGACGCCGAAGCGCTTCGGATCGATCGTCGACTGCGTGTGCTGGTGATGGTCGAGGTGCGAACGGCGGAACCCGCCGAATTCCATCAGGAGCAGCGGCGCGAGCATGAAGCCGAGCACGGTGTTCGCGCGCCGTGACGGCAGGAGCGTGCTGTGCGCCAGGTCGTGCAGGATGGCCACGCCGCCGTACAGGCCCACGCCCGCCAGCAGAACGCACGGAACGGCCGCCCATCCCCATCCCGCCGCCCACAGGCGGAGCGCCGCGTACAGCGGCGCGACGACGAAGAACAGCGTCTGGCCCGCGGCCACGGCCGCCCGGCCCGGTTTCGGCATCAGGAATTCGCGCCGCGCCCTGGCCAGGCGCTGGACCACGGCCTGGGCGGACCGCTCGAGCTCTGGACTCCAGTCGCCGTGCCCTGCCTGTAACTCGTCGAGGATCGCTTGCCGGTAGTCACGGCAGGCGTGCACGATGCCGAAGCGAGAACGAGGAGATGAGCTGTCAGACGTCAGGATGGTCGCCAAATGAGACCCTGCGCGAGGCGAACGAGACCCCACGCGATCGGTTAAGTTTCGCCAGGACAGGAGTATATATTAGAAACTGGACTATAATCAGCCCGCCTGTAATGTCCAACTCCTCGACAGGACTCGTGCTCACCTATTCGCGGCGCTTCCGGATGGTGGAGCTGTCCGCGCTTGCCCTCTTCGCCGCGTTGTTCCTCGCGCTGGCCGGGCGCGCGTACGCGGCGCGTGCCTTCGTCTCGCCGGTCGACGTCCTCTTGATGCTGTTGATCGGCGCGCTGGTGGCCGACTTCGGTGCCGGTCTCGTGCACTGGTCGGCCGACACGTGGGGAGACCAGAGCTGGCCGATCGTCGGTCCGACGCTGATACGGAGTTTTCGCGAGCACCATCTCGATCCCGAGGCCATCACGCGTCACGACTTCGTCGAAGCCAACGGCGCGACGGCGCTCGTCCTGCTGCCGGCGATGGTCGGTGTCCACCTGCTGCTGCCGGCTCACGCCGCCGACTGGAGCCGTCTGGACTTTCAGGCGGCCATCTTTGGTCTGGGCGTGTTCTTCTTCGTGCTCATGACCAACCAGATCCACAAGTGGGCCCATCTGGATCGGCCGCCCCGCCTCGTGCATCACCTGCAGCGCCTGCGGCTGATTCTCGGCGCCGACCATCATCGCGGCCATCACTCGGGCCCCCATACGGTGCGGTACTGCATCACCACGGGCTGGCTGAATCCCGTGCTGGACCGCATCGGCTTCTTCAGGACCTCCGAGCGCGTCGTGCAGATCGTCTGCCGCCTTCAGCCGAGGCAGGACGATCTGCGGCTCATCGGCCTTGCCGGCAGTGCCAAGCGGCCTTCTCAACAGGGATGACGGCGGGCGCCGCGTGGCGACCGGGCGGCGGTACCCCTCTTGCGCGTTCGAGCCCTTTCGTCTGCGCGCCCGGCCGTGCACGGCCTCGGCCCGCGCCATGATGGTCGTGAACCATTTCCGCGGTCGGGCATCCGGTGAAGGCGGGATGCAGCGTGAATCTGGACTGGACCCGGTATGACCATGCGCGCGCACCTGGCGGACGGGCTGTCACTGGCCAACGGGGCCTCCGGCGTCGTGGGGATCCTGATCCTGCTCACGTGGCGCGACCCCCGTGCGATGACGGCCGCCTGTGCGCTCGTGTTCCTGGCCTGGGGCTTCGATTCGGTCGACGGCCTGGCGGCCCGCGGCCTCGGGCGGCCGCGAGCGGTCGGCGAGGTCATGGACAGCCTGTGCGATGTCGCATCGTTCGGCGTGCTGCCGGCCATTCTGCTCACGGTGCACTGGCGGCAGCTCGATCGCGCGACCGTGGTCGTCGGCGGCGTGATCGGTGTGCTGTTCTACGGCTGCGTCGTGGTGAGACTGCGCCGCTATACGGTGCACGCGGTCGGCGACCACGTGGCGCCTCGGCTCTTCTTCGAGGGGTTGCCGTCGCCGGTCGCGGCGATGTGCGTGGCGTCGGCGATCCTGGCGGCGCGCGCGAGGCCGGGTCCGCTCGCGTGGGCGCCGTTCGTGTTCGCCGTCGCCTGCGCGCCGCTGATGGTGTCGACGATTCCGTTCAAGGACACGCCGAGGCTCGCCGCCTGGCTGGTGCGGGCCGTCTGGCCGATTCCCGTGCTCGTGGCCATCGGCGTGATGGCCGGGGGCGCGATTGCGGTGCTGGTATTGTTCGCCGCCTACCTGGCGAGCGGTGCCCTGCGGCTGCACGCGCCGGCATCGCGGACCGGCACCGATTCGATCCCGTCAGAGCCGACGCGCGATCCGTCCGGATGTTCGACGCGCTGATGGTCGTCTCGCTTGCAATGGCGTCGCCGGCTGGCGGCTCGCTTCGTCTTCACATCGAGCGGTCGGGGGTGACATCGGTCTTGGCGACACTATCCGTCCGACTGCAGATTGATCCCACGCGCACGCCCGGGTCGCGGTCTCTCGACCGCGTTCCCGCCGCGGCGGGTGACGGGCGATGAGGCACTCCCGGCTCGTGCGGATCTGGGGGCGCTTCGCCGTGCTGTGGGGCCCGCAGACGCTGGCCATCACCGGCCGCGGCCTGACCACGTTCGCGCTGGGCGTGTGGGTCTACGAGCGAACGCATTCGGCGACCCTGTTCGCCCTGCTCGAAGTGAGCGGCATCCTGCCCGGCATCATCGCGGCGCCGCTGGTCGGGTGGGCCGTCGATCGACTCGGCCCGCGCCGGGCCATGATCCTGGCCGACTCCGCCGCGCTGGCCACGGTCGTCGCGCTCGAGGTCGCCTTCGCGTACGGCATCGCCTCCCCTCTGCTCGTCTACGCGATTATCACCGTCGGCGCCCTCCTCACCTGTCTGCGGTGGCCGGCCTACACGGCGCTGGTGACGCTGGTGGCGCCGCCGGACCGTCTGCCTCGCGCCGCCGCCCTGATGCAGGTGGCCTACGCCGGACAGCAGGTCGTCGCGCCCGTGGTCGCCGGGCTGCTGATCGGTGTGATCGGCGCCGGCGGCGTGATCGCGATCGACATGGTCTCGTCGATCGTCGGGCTGGTGTCGCTGCAGTTCGTGAAGGTCGAGTCGCAGACGATTCGCGGGGGCGACGTCTGGGAAGACGTGCGGCGCGCCTGGAGGCTGATTGGTGACCGCGGTCTGTTCCGGCTGGCGGGCTACATCGTCGCGAGCTACCTGCCGGGCGGCATGGTGATTGCGCTCGCCACGCCGCTGGTGCTGAGCATCGCCGGGCCTGAGGCGCTCGGTTTCGTCATGGCGGCGATGGGGGTCGGCATGCTCGCCGGCTCGGTCGCGGCGAGCGCGCTCGCGAGGTCCGAAGGGGGGATCACGCGGCTCCTGCGCTACGACGCGATGCTCGCCACGGCCATGCTGGGTGCCGGCTTTGCGACGAGCCCCGTGCGCGTGGCGATCATCGGTGCGGTGTTCCTGTTCGGCCTGGCGGGCGTGATGGCCGAGGAGCAGGCGGTGTGGCAGGTGCGCATCCCGGCGGAGTCGCAGGGGCGTGTCTTCGCGCTGCGCCGCGCCATCACGTGGGCCTCGCTGCCGGTCAGTTACGCCATCGCCGGGCCGCTTGCGGATCACGTCTTCGTGCCGGCGATGTCCGCCGGGGGCGCGCTCGTGGCCTGGCTCGGCCCGATCATGGGCACGGGGCCCGGCCGCGGCATCGCGTTGCTCCTCATGTGCGGCGGCCTCGCCAAGGGGATCGTCGTCTTTTCCGGCTCGAGGGACCGCAAGCTGCGGCGCCTCGACGCGGCCGCATGACCACGATGCGCAATTCGGTCGGCGACTTCCTGCGCGGCCGTACGCTGCTGCTGACCGGCGGCACCGGCTTCCTCGGCAAGGTCATCGTCGAGCGACTCCTGCGTCTTGCGCCTGACGTCGAACGCATCTATCTGCTGATCCGGCCGTCGCGCCTGACCCCGCCCGAGCGCTTCGAATCGGAGGTGGTGTGCTCCGGCGCGTTCGACGCGCTGGCGGCGACGTACGGCGATCGGTGGCTGAGCCTGGTTCGCGACAAGGTCGTGCCGGTCGCGGGTGATGTCTCCCAGGCCCGCCTCGGGATGGACGAGGGCACGCATGCCGCCCTGACGCGGTCGGTGGAGATCGTCATCAACAGCGCGGCGTCGGTGGCGTTCGACGGCCCGCTCGACGAGGCGCTGCGCCACAACACCCGCAGCGTGCAGCACGGGGTGGAATTCGCGCGCGCCTGCCGGTCGGCGATCCTGGTGCAGGTGTCCACGGCGTACGTCGCCGGGCAGCAGATGGGGCGCATTCCCGAGGCGCCGCTCGATCCCGACGTGTCGGCCCGCGAGACCGCCGCCATCGACGAAGGCGTCGCGGCGGTGCTCGACGAGGCACGGGTGCGGGGCCTCGGCCCGCGCGAGGTTCGCGCGCAGCTCGTCGCCCTCGGCATGAATCGGGCGCGCGATCTCGGCTGGCACGACAGCTACACCTACACGAAGGCGCTCGGCGAGATGACGCTGGAGCGGTGTCGGGGCGACCTCCCGACGGCGATCATCCGGCCGACGATCATCGAGAGCAGCCTGCGGGACCCCGTGCCCGGATGGATCGAGAACCTCAATGTCGGCGATCCGATCTTCATCGAATTCGGCCGCGGACGCATGCCGGATTTCCCGCTGCGGCGGGACGCGGTGTTCGACATCGTTCCGGTCGATCTCGTCGCCAACGCGGTGCTCGGCGTGCTGCCGCACGTGGGCGACATGCGGCAGCGGGCGGGGTACTGACGCCGTCGGATCCAGCTCGCTGAATCCGCTGTCGGGCGCGCGCCTCTACGACCTGACGTACGAGTATTTCCTGCGCGATCCGATGTTCGACCGCCATGGACGGCCGATTCCGCCGCCGCGCTGGACGTTTCCCTCGCCGGAGCAGTTCCGCGTCATGGTCGCCGATGGCATCGGCGGCGAGGCGGCGGCGAAGCGGCTGCTGTACCTGGCGCATCTTTACGGCACCTACACCAACGCGGGCTGCATCTTCGACACGGCCAACACGCAGCAGCTGCTCGCGTCGCTTTCCGACGCCGACCGCGAGACGCTCGACTTCGACGTGCGGCGGATCGACTGGCGCTCGTACCTGCAGGAGGTCCACCTGCCCGGGCTGCGGCGCCACATCCTCCGCGATGGCAACGACCGCCGCCAGGGCGCGTACACGGGTGAGTAGCGCCGTGCGTCACCCGCCTCGCTGGCGGACGGAGGCGCTGATCCGCACGATGGCGCGCCAGGTGAACACACGCCCGGCGCTCAAGCGGATGGCGCACGCCTACCTGCGGAGCGTGGGGATGCGGGGCGTCCACTACGCCACACGCCACCGTCTCACCGTCACCAACGGCGAGCTGCTCGACGCCCTGCCGCCCGATCGCGGCCTCCTCGTGGCGAGCAATCACCGCAGCTTCTTCGACATGTTCGTCATCTCGTCCGTGCTGCTGCGGCGCTGCCGCTGGATCCGGCGGCTGTACTTCCCGGTGCGCAGCGAGTACCGCTACGACGGGATCGGCGGCTTCCTGTTGAACCTGGTCGCGTCCGGGATGAGCATGTATCCGCCGGTCTATCACGATTCCGCGCACCGCGCGCTGAACCGCGACATGGTCTCGTTCCTTGCCGACGAGCTGCGGCGCCCCGGCACCATGGTCGGCCTGCATCCGGAGGGACGCCGCGGCCTGGGCGACGATCCGTACACGCTGCTGCCCGCCCGGCCGGGCGTCGGCGAGATCGTCCGTCGCGCGCGGCCGCTGGTGCTCCCCGTCTTCATCCTCGGTCTGCGCAACCATCTGGGCGCGCAGCTGCGGGACAACGTCCGGCGCACGGGGCCGCCGATCACGCTGACCTTCGGCGCGCCGGTGTCGCTCGACGAGTATCTCGACGGCCCGGGCGGTCCGAGACAATCGCTCCGGATCGCGCAGGCCATCCGCGCCGAGATCGAGGCGCTCGGAGAGGCCGACCGGCAGAGGCGTGCGGCTGGCGTACGGTAGAATGACGTTCTCCATTCGCCGTTCCCGCGACCATCATGTCTGACCACCTCACGGGCCGCGTGGCCGTCATCACCGGTGCCTCCGCCGGAATCGGGCGCGCCACGGCCGTGGCGCTCGCGCGCGCGGGGATGACCGTCGTGCTGGCCGCGCGGCGCGGCGATCGGCTGGACGCGCTGGCCGGCGAGATTGCCGCTGGCGGGGGACGGGCGCTGGCTCTGCCGACCGACGTGGCCGACGAGGAGCAGGTGCGGGCGCTCGTCGAACGCGTCCTCGACGAGTGCGGCCGGCTGGACGTGATGATCTGCAACGCCGGCTTCGGCATCGAAGGGCCGATCGAGGCGCATACGACCGACATGATGCGCCGGCTCATCGACGTCAACTACATGGGAACCTTCTTTGCCGCGCGTGCCGTGCTGCCGGTCTTCCGGCTCGCCGGCCGCGGCCACCTGATCGTGGTCTCGTCGATCGTGGCCAGGCGGGGCGCGCCGTACGTCTGCGGCTACACGGCCACCAAGTGCGCGCAGGCCGGGCTGGTCGAGTCGTTGCGGGCGGAACTGGCCGGCTCGCCGATCCACGTGAGCGGCGTCTATCCCGTGTCGACCGAGACCGAGTTCTCCGATACCATGCGTGCGGCCTCGAGCTGGCCGACCAGGCCGACCCGCGGTCCGCACCAGTCGGCCGAGCGCGTCGCGGCCTCGATCGTCCGCTGCGTGCGGCGCCCGCGCCCCGAGGTCTATCCGCACGCGGCATCCAGGCTGCTGCCGCTCGTCAGCCTGATTGCCCCGGCGTTCTGCGACCGGCTGATGCAGCGGCTCGGGCGCCGGGCCGGCGGGGATCCTGCAGCCGGATGAGTGCGTGACGATTTCCGCCGGACGTGCCACGGCGGGGGAGGAGAGGGCTGAGGCGGACCGGACTCGCGATGGCCGGCGCCGCCGCGGCCTGCACGTCGTCTGTGCGCGCGTGAAAGGCCTCGCTACGGCTCCTTCACCCCCTCCGCGTGGTTCACCGTCGTCCACACCTTGCCGTCCTTCGACGTCTCGATCTTCATGTCGACGTGGGTCGGCGACGTCCAGTGATAGATGATGCGCTGGCCGGTCTGCTTGCCGGGGATTGCCTCGCGGCCGTATTCCGTCCAGGTGTCGTCGGTGACGTCCATCTTCGTCACGAACGGCGTCTTGCCGGACTGCCCGACCGCGAAGAACTCGTAGTGCCAGAAGGTCTTGTCGGTCGTGTTGTACGTGTTGACGACGAGCGACTCGACCTTGCCGCGGACGTAGGTGTTGCTGAACTGGCACTCGAGGTACCAGTGGTTCGGCGACCAGTCGCACTGGGCGTCCCAGGTGAACGGCTGGGCGGGATGCTGCGCCGTGGCCGCCGACGTGCCGTGGAACACCCAGTGGCCGAGCGAGACGCCCAGCTTCTGCAACTGCGGTGGCGGCGGTACGCCGGCCGCCAGGGCGGGCATGGTGCCGAGCACCGTCGCGCACAGGGTGAAGAGCAGAAGACTCCGCTTCATCGATGACCTCCTTGCCGACTCGGTTGCTGTGGCTTCGTAGCCCCGAGCTTCAGCTCGGGGGGACTGCCGTGGCTTCGTAGCCCCGAGCTTCAGCTCGGGGGACTGCCAGCGCGCACAGTCTAGACCAGGGAGGGCCGATCGCCGCGCCCGACTTGCGCGGAACCTGAATCCGGGCCATCCTGACGTGCCGAAACGGGGGAGGAAGCGCGGATGTGGACCAGACTCGTCATGACGGCCGCCGCCGCGGCCTGCTGCGCCGCGCTCGTGGCCTGCGCAAGCGCGCCGGCACGGCCGGCGGCGACCGCGCCCGAGCGTGAAACCGCGGCGGTTCCCGCGCCCCCTCCGCCGTCCGCGCCCTGCCACGAGCAGGACTACGGCACCGTGAGTTTTCAGAACCGGTCGAAGACCGCCACGCAGGATGTCGTTGTGGATGGCGAGACCGTCTGCACGCTGCCGCCGCTCCACTCGAAGAACGTTCGACTGAAGGCGGGCATTGCCCACGACGTCATTTTCTACGTCGGCGACACGCCCACCATCGCCTGCGGCAACGCCCCGCTGACGATGGCGCCGTGCGCGTCGCGCGTCTTCTACTGCGCGTACCCGTAGAGCTCTCGCGGTCTCCGGTCTTCGGTCTTCAGTCTTCGGTCTCAGGTTCCGTCCCTTCGACATTCCCGCGGACGCTGGAACCCGGGTCTCACCTTCCGCACGCCAGGGTCGTTCGCGGCCGCATCCGATCCCGGCGGGCCGCAGGGCCCGCACCTTGCAGGCACGTCAGTGTGAAACGCGCCCCGCGTCGAGAAGCGATACTTCGATGCAGGATCGCTCGATGATGGGATCGTCGCGACAAAAGTGTCAGTGGGAGCCAGTCATGCGCGTGCCGACCATTTCAGCTCTTCCGGGATCCGTAACCCTCGTCGCGCTGCTCGCCGTCTTCGGCCTGCCGCAGGCGTCCGTGACGGCGAGCGCGGCCGACCTGCATGCGCTCGTGGAGAGCGTCGCGCGGAAGGCGTGCGCGGAGAACCCCGATTACCACGCGATCGCCGACGTGTCCTGCGCCGACCTGCAGCAGTCGCCGGGCGAGACCGATCCGGACGCGGTTCTCCAGGAGATTGGCACCGCGAGTCAGCAGGAGATCCTGGCCCTCTCGCGCCAGGCGCGGCGCGAGGACGCTGCCTGCGCGCAGGGCGTCGTCTCGACGGTCGCGGGTGGCACGAAGGTCGGTCCCGCCAACAGCGGCGAGCTGGCCACTTCCATCGTGCACCACGCGGTCGAAAGCGCCGTCACGCTGAATCCGGCCGCCCTGATGTTGTCGATCCCCGGCGTGACCCAGGTGCAATACGACTACAAGGGCCTCGCGAACGGACCCGAGGTCCGCACCTTCCGGATCGCCGGACACCTCGAGGGCCAGGGGACGCAGGCGAAGCTCTATCTGAAGATGGACGGCCACGTCGACGGGGACCCGAACCTCTACGTGCAGTACACGGTGAACCTTCGGACGACGAAGAGCCCGTTTCCGGCGTGGTCACCGTTCCTCGACGGTCCGGCGGACGTCCATCCCAGCTTCGTGCGCCAGGGGCTCGACACCATTTCCGCGGTGGCCGACTTCTCGGAGCAGGGCGAGCACCGGAATGGCGTGAAGCCGTGGCACCAGTACACCTACTCGTGGCACGCGGAGAAGGTCGGCGCCGCTGCCGCCGACATCGTCAAGAAGAGCGGCGGTGCGATCACCGATCTCTCGCCCTATCCGTACGGTGGCGACTGGGTCGGATGGGGATCGGGAACCGAGACGCGCTTCGAGCAGACGCGTCAGGGGTTCGTCGGCCAGTTCTCGCCGGCCGCCGCGAGCGCGATGACGGGCGATGCGGCGTCTGGCGTCATCATGTCGCTCAACGTCAAGCACGAGACGACGTTCTACTTTCACGTCGATTTCGATGGGAACGTGACGGGGCGTGGGGTCATCGTCTATACGCTCGACCCCAACCTGTGCGGCGTGGCGGTGCTCACCCGGCAGGTGAACGAGCAGGTCAACTTCATGAAGTACCTGCCGGTCGCCTTCGCCGCTGCGGCGCAGCTGGGCCGGCTCGCGGTGACGCGGTTCGAGTCGACGTGGGCCACCGAGTCGACGCAGATTACGCAGAAGATCGATCAGTTCATCGAGACCCTGCCGCCGAAGATCGATCCGGCGGAGGGAATGAAGGAGGTGACCGACTTCCTGGCGGCGCATCCCGGGATCAGGAAGGGGGGGAACATGGCGTTCGCCGACGTCGACGTGAGTGGATTTCCGAAGGGGCGTCTGTGGCGACGCAGCGGCCGTGTGATCTATCCCGACATGCCCGATGTCGTGCCGGTGCCGGAGGGACCCTCCGCGTTCAAGACGGGGGATTGGGCGCAGGAGTTCAAGCGCGACCCGTCGCAGTGGGATTCGGTGCCCTACAAGGAACCGTATACGCGCGAGTTCGACTCCGAGCGGATGATCATGGAATACCTGGCGAAGAAGCTGCCGGCCGACGCGTCTGGCACCATCCGGATCTACTCGAAGTATCCGGTCTGCCCGCGGTGCGCCGGCGTGATCGAGCAGTTCTACTGCCTCTTTCCGAAGATCACCCTCCTCGTGACCTCCGGCGGATGAGGGCTCCCTTCTGGACCGCAGACCGTGGTGTTCCGGTGTCGTAACCTGAGCCCTTCGTGTCTTCGTGCCTTCGTGGCTACTCGTGACCGGACCCCTGGCATCCTCATGTTGCTTTCCCACACGACTCGCGTTATCTTTCCTGTGTGAAACCAACAGGAGAGACGGCGCTTGCCGGACCGAAGACCGTAGACCGTAGACAAGGGAAACTCACCATGACCCCGAAGCCGAAGGCCGACGTCCAGCAGGGGACCCTCGCGCTGATGGTACTGAAGACGCTCGACGTCCTCGGCCCCCGGCACGGCTACGGCATCGCCCGCCGCATCGAGCAGATCAGCGGCGATCGGCTCGCCGTCAACCAGGGCACCCTCTATCCCGTGCTGCTGAAACTCGAGCAGGAAGGCGCGGTGGCCTCCGCATGGGGCGCCTCCGAGAACAACCGCCGCGCACGGTTCTATCGGCTCACGCGCGCCGGGCGCAGGCGGCTCGAGGCCGAGACGCGCGAGTGGGAGGAGACGCGAGCGATTGTCGGCCGGTTCTTCGAGGTGAAGCCGGAGGACCTCTCATGAGATCCCTGCAGCGATTCTTCAGGCGGCTGGCGAATCTCGTTCTCCGAAAGGACGAGGACGCGCGATTGAGGGAGGAGATCGAAGGGCACCTCGAGCTGCTGACCGACGAGAACATCCGAGGGGGGATGACACCGGACGAGGCGCGCCGCCAGGCCGTGCTGACGTTCGGCGGCGTCCAGGCCGTCAGGGAAGACTATCGCGCCGAGCGCCGATTCCCGCTCGTCGACGCGCTCGCGCAGGATCTTCGCTACGGCCTGCGGATGCTCCGCCGGTCGCCCGGCTTCACCGCCGTCGCCATTCTCACCTTCGCCCTCGGCATCGGCGCCAACACCGCGATCTTCAGCCTCGTCGACGCCGTGCTGCTGCGGCCGTTGCCCTATCGTCGATCCGTCACGGCTGGTGGCCGTGTTCGAGACGCCCCAGCCGCCGGCCAGGCCTCCGGGACGACGCCTCGTATCAGGATCTCGAGGGCTGGCGCTCTCAGAGTCACGTCTTCAGCCATTTCGCGGGCATGGCCGCGCATCAGCTCACGCTCACCGGCGGCGGCGATCCGGCGGACGTGAACACCGTGGTCGTGACGTCGGACTTCTTCCCGTTGCTGCGAGGCCAGGCCGCTCATCGGCCGCACGCTGCAGCCGGCGGATGGGAAGCAGGGGGCCGCACCGGTCGTCGTCCTCAGCGAGCGGCTGTGGCGCAGCCGGTTCGGCGCCGATCCGCAGATCGTCGGCCGGAGCCTTGCGCTCGACAAGCGGGCCTTCACCATCGTCGGCGTGATGCCGGCTGCGTTCCGATCGCCGTTCCGGCCCGACTTCGCCGACGTCTGGATCCCGCTCGTCCAGGATCCGCTCTTCAGCTCGTGGATGCCCCGTTGGGGCGGACACTGGCTGCCCGTGGTCGGGCGGTTGAAGCCGGGCGTGACGATTGACGAGGCCAGGGCCGAGATGACCGTCGTCGGCCGGACGGCTCGCGAAGGAGTCGCCGGCGACCAACGCCGGCTGGTCGGTGCGGATCGAGCCGTTGGATCAGGTGGCGGTGGGCGACGTCCGCACGGCGCTCCTGGTGCTGCTCGGCGCCGTCGGTCTCGTGCTGCTGATTGCCTGTGCGAACATCGCGAACCTGCTGCTCGCCCGTGCGACGGTCCGCCGCCGCGAGATGGGCGTGCGGCTCGCCCTCGGCGCCGGCCGCGGCCGCATCGTGCGGCAGCTGCTCACCGAGAGTGCGTTGCTCGGGCTGCTCGGCGGCGCAGCCGGGGTGGCGCTTGCGTACGGGAGTGTGGATGCCCTGGCGTCGCGGCTGCCGGCGGCGCTGCCGCAATGGCACGCGCTCGCGGTGGACGGCCGCGTGCTCACCTTTGCGCTGGCGGTGTCACTGGTCGCCAGCCTGTTCTTCGGCCTGGCGCCGGCGCTGCTCGCGGCCGATACCCGCGTGCCGCTGACGCTGCGCGACGGCGCCGCGCGACCGGGCGGCGGCACCGATCGCGGCCGGGTCCGCAACCTGCTGGCTGTCGTCGAGATCGCGCTGGCGACGGTGCTGCTCGTCGGCGCGGGCCTGCTGATGCGAAGCTTCGACGCGCTCACGTCTGTCGATCCCGGCTTCGACGCGCGGCAGGTCTGGATGGCGGAAGTCGATCTGCCGCGCTACCAGTACTCGACGCCGGAGCAGTGGGCGGCGTTCGGCGACAGGCTGATCGGCGCCATCCAGGCCCAGCCCGGCCTCCAGGACGCCGCCATCGGGCTCCCGCTGCCGCTCGCCGACGGGAACGTGAACCTCGGCTTCGACATCGCCGGCGAGCCGCCCCTGCCGAAAGGGGTGGAGCACGACGCGGATTACGTGTCAGTGACCCCCGGGTACTTCCGCGTGATGAAGATTCCGCTCGTTGCCGGACGCCTGTTCGATCGGCAGGACTCCGCGTCAGCCGCGCGCGTGACGGTGATCAGCCAGGCGCTGGCGCGGCAGTTCTTTCCGGACGAGAACCCCGTCGGGCAGCACCTGGTGTTCGGCTTTCCGCCTGACATCCACGTCTCCCGCGAGATCGTCGGCGTGGTCGGTGACGTGCGCGACGTGTCGCTTGCCAGGGATCCCGGTCCGATGATGTACGTGCCGTTCGAGCAGGCGCCGTTCTGGGGAGCGGTGGTGGCGGTGCGGACCGCGGCGAGTCCGGGGGCGGTGGCCGGGGCGATTCGCGAGCAGGTGCGGCGCATCGATCCCGACCTGCCTGTCCAGGGTCTCCAGCCGCTGTCGGACGGCATTCAGGCGACGGCGGCGCAGCCGCGGTTCCGCGCGATGCTGCTCGCGCTGTTCGGGCTGATGGCGCTGCTGCTGGCGACGGCCGGCATCTTCGGGGTGATTTCGTATTCCGTCGTGCGCCGCACGCGCGAGCTCGGCATCCGGACGGCGCTGGGCGCGACGCCAGGCGAGATGCGGCGGATGGTGCTGCGCGAAGGGGTGGGGCTGGCTCTCGTCGGGCTCGGGATCGGCCTCGTGGCGGCGATCCCGCTGACATCCTTTATCAGAAGCGAGCTCTACGGCATCGGCGCCGGCGATCCGTTGACGTATGTGGGGACCGCGGTGCTGCTGGCCGCCGTCGCGCTGGCGGCCTGCTACATCCCGGCCCGCCGCGCCATGCGCGTCGACCCCACCGTCGCGCTGCGCTGCGAATAAGAGAAGGAGCAGGCTCCCGGCTCCGGGCTGCCGGTTACGGGCTACCGGCTACGGGGCCCCGGAGCCCGGTCTTCGCAGGCGCCGAGCTTCAGCTCGGTGCACAGGCTATTTCAACCGCTCGCCCTCTGCTCTTCGTGTCTTCGTGCCTACCCATAGGCCGTAGCCCGTAGCCCGTAGCCCGTAGCCCGTAGCCCGTAGCCCGACGTCACCGTTTCCCCGCCAGCGTCATCGTGTCCGGCCCCTCGCCGACAATCTCCAGGATCACCGGCTCGTCCTTCGCGCCGTCCCAGTGGACCTGCTTGGCGAGGTCCGTCACGAAGCTCCCGGCCGGCATCGGCACCGTCTTGTCCGGGTCGTACGTGCCGCTCGACGACACCCACCAGGTGCCGGAGAGCACCGTCACGTAGCGGTCGTTCGGATGCAAGTGCGGCTGGCTGAAGTGGTGGGGCATCCATTTCACCAGCATGATGTCCACCCCGGCTTCGACGGATCCCCGACCAGCACCGCGCTCTGTGCGCCCGCCAGCAGCTTCGTCCACTTGATGTGGCTCGGCAGCGTATAGGTGATGTGCGAGGGATCGATCTTCGTCGCCGGATGCCCTGCCTGCGTCTTCGCCGCGGCGAGCCCGCTCTGCGAGGTGAGCGCGGCAACGCCGAGCGCGAACACTGCCATCATCAGCCAACGTGAGACCCTGACCATCGGATATCTCTCCTCTTTCCGATCGAGCCTGACTTCAACCGTTCCGCTTCCAATCGCATCACGCGACGATCGAGCTGGGCGATGTCGGCGGTCACGTCATCGAACCGCCCGTCCATGTGGTCGCGCAGGCCCATCAATCCCTCGGCGACCAGCTTGATGTGGCCTTCGAGCCGCTCGGCGACCACGTCGAAATGCCTGCGGGTTCGCTCGCCTTCCTCGTGCATCTCCACCTTCGTGGCCAGCGGCGCGATGGCTTCGGCGAGTTCGGCCTTCGTGGCCAGCGGGGCGATGGCCTCGGCAATGGCCGCGCGCATTTCCACTTTCGTCGCGAGAGGCGCGACCGCCTCGGCGATCGCCGTCTTCACTTCTCTCCTTCGTGGCGAGCGTTGGCAGAATCTGCTCCACGCGCATCAGCCGCGCGTCGACGTTTCTCACCACCTGTTCGAGCGGTTCGGGCTGCATCTTCCCAATTCCTTCCAGGATCCGCGCGCTGGCTCGCGTCCCTCGCGTGGAAGCCGCGATCCTACCATCGTCGGCAGGCAACCCGCGTGCCTCCTGTCCGGCGGGCCTTCGCGCCCCCGCCGGATCGCCTACAATGACCCTTACCATGGCACCGCGACTTCCCATCCACCCGGACGCGCTGGCCGCCTTCTGCCGTGCCCATGGGATCCGGCGGCTGTCGCTGTTCGGCTCGATGCTTCGCGGAGCGGCCCGTCCCGACAGCGATGTCGACCTGCTGGTCGAGTTCGAGCCGGACGCGCATCCCACGCTTCTGGATCTGGCGGGCATGGAGGAGGAGCTCTCGACGTTGCTGGGTGGTCGAAGAGTTGATCTCCGCACACCCAACGAGCTCTCCCGCTACTTCCGTGCCCGTGTGCTCCGCGAGGCGGCGGTTCAATATGCGTCCGGATGACGTGAATCGCTGCCGGCACATGCTGGAGGCGATCGACGCCGCGGCTGCGTTCAGCGCCGGCCTGTACGCGCCGCGACCTGGACGCGGACCGTCAGCTCGTCTTTGCGCTCGTTCGCGCCATCGAAATCGTCGGAGAAGCCGCGGGGAAGGTTTCACCGGAGGGCCGGACGGACCTGCCGGACGTTCCGTGGAGCCGGATCGTCGGGATGCGGAACCGGCTGATTCACGCGTACTTCGACGTCGATCTCGACATCCTCTGGGACACCGTCCAGCAGGCGCTCCCTGCGGTTCGCGCGGCCCTCGCGCGAGCCACTGGAGCCGACCGGACGTAGATCCTGTTCGCGCTCTTCCACCTCCACGGGAGGGCGTGGTCCACTCGCAGGAGCCGCCCCTTCTTCCCATGGCCGTAGGGGCCGCCCAGCTCACGACCGCACGCGTATGGCGGCCCCTGGAGACACCGTCGCGTGTGGCGGTCCTTCGAATCGTCATTCCCGCGAACGCGGGAATCCAGAAGGGCGCGGGTCCTGTCGCCGAACACCCCGTCCGGCCTCGGCGCCAAAGACGCGATCACGGTCGAGGCGCCTCCGGGCGGCCGGGGGCCCCGTTCGGCGCCACCCGCGCGTGACGGCCCTTCACGCTGTCCCTCACGCAGGGGCCGCCCAGCTCACGATCGCACGCGGGTGGCGGCCCTTCACGTCTTCACTCTCTCTCCCACTCGTAGGGCCGCCCGAGCTCGTGTTCGCATGCGTCTGGCGGCTCTTCACGATCGGTCTGAAGCGGCGCCCGCTCGGCCGCAGCGAAATTGACAGCCTCGGACCATTCCTGAAAGACTCACCGGCACCAATCGACAATCCGACAGCCGGCACATACGGCACACCGCGCGTTTGCCATCGCGTCATGCACTCCAACCCCAGCGGCCTCATCGCCTCGGCGACCGACCTGGCGAACTTCCTCGCCTGTCGCCATCGGACCAGCCTCGACCATCGCGCGGCACTCGGCAAATTGAAGAAGCCATTCCGGTTCGATCCGCTCACCGACGTGCTGCGCCAGCGCGGCGAAGAACACGAGCGCAGCTACATCGAGGGCCTGCGGCAGAAGGGGCTTCGCGTCGAGGTGCTGCGCGACGTGGCGCGCGAAGAGGCGGCGCAGCGGCTGCGGGCAGCCATGCAGCAGGGCGTGGACGTGATCGTGCAGCCTCCGCTCACCGGCGAGGGCTGGTCCGGCTACGCCGATGTGCTCCGCAGGATCGAGGTCCCGAGCCCGATCCTGGGCGGCTGGTCGTACGAGGTGCACGACACCAAGCTCGCGCGCGACACGCACGGCGGAACCATCCTTCAGCTGTGCCTCTATTCCGAGTTGCTCGGGGCGCTGCAGGACTCAATCCCATCGCACTTCCGCATCGTCACGCCAGTGGCTGTCGGAGTCGTACCGCTTCGACGATTTCGCCGCGTTCTATCGTCAGATCAAGGCGCGGTTCCTGGATCACCTGGCATCGCCAGACGAGGACGAGTATCCCGAGCTGGTCGAGCACTGCGACGTGTGCCGGTGGTGGGAGCGGTGCAACGGCCGGCGCCGGGTGGACGATCATCTCTGCTTCGTGGCCGGTATGGGCCGCCTGCAGCAGGCCGAGCTCGAGAGCCGCGATGTCGCGACGATGGCCGCACTGGCAGGGATGGGAGTGCCGTTGGCGTTCAAGCCGCGGCACGGGTCCGTCGGGATCTACGAGCGGCTGCGGGACCAGGCGGTGCTCCAGGTGCGCCACCGTGAGTCCGGGAGGCCCGAATACGAGCTCCTGACGGTGCAGGATGGGCAGGGGCTGGCGCTGCTCCCGGAGCCGGCGCCCGGCGACCTGTTCCTGGACCTGGAGGGCGATCCCTTTGCCTGTGAGGGGGGACGTGAATACCTGTTCGGCCTCGGACGGGTCGATGCCGGTGGCCGCTTTCAGTACACGGCGCGGTGGGCCTCCACGGCCGAGGAGGAGCGGGCGGCGTTCGAGGCGACCATCGATCAGATCATGGCGGCCGTGCGCGAGCACGAGGGCGTCCACATTTATCACTACGCTCCTTATGAGCCGTCGGCGATGAAGCGGCTGATGGGGCGGTACGCCGTGCGGGGTGTCGAGATCGACGAGTTGCTGCGGGCCGGTCGGTTCGTGGATCTCTATGCCGTCGTGCGTCACGCGCTCCGCGCCGGCGTCGAGCACTATTCCATCAAGAACATGGAGCCGTTCTACCTCTTCGAGCGCGAGGTGGCGCTCGACGAGGCCGGCACCAATCGCCGGCTGTTCGAGTCCGCGCTCGAGCTGCAGGACTGGTCCGCGATCACGGCCGACGTTCGCCACGCCGTCGAGGGCTACAACCGCGACGACTGCCGGTCGACGCTGCACCTGCGCGACTGGCTCGAAGAGCTCCGGGCCGGTCTCCTCGCCGATGGGCGTCAGATTCTGCGCCCGGTGCCGAAGGCTGGCGATGCGCCGGAGGACCTCGCCGCGCACCTGGCCGAAATCGAGGCGCTCCGCGAGCGGCTGCTGGCGGGCGTGCCCGCCGAGCGCGACGCGAGAACCGACGGACCAGCAGGCGTGCTTCGTCCTGGCCTACCTGCTCGACTGGCATCGCCGTGAGGACAAGGCCAAGTGGTGGAAGTACTACCGCCTGCGCGACATGCCTCCGGACGACCTACTCGATGAACCGAGCGCCGTGGGCGGTCTCGCGTTCACGGGCGAGGAGCAGAAGGTCAAGCAGAGCGTGGTTCATCGCTATCGCTATCCCGAGCAGATCGTCGAGATCCACGCAGGAGACGCGCTGAAGACGCCGCAGGTCGGCAAGCAGGTGGCCACCGTTGCTGCGCTGGATCGGAGGAACGGCACGATCGATCTGAAGAAGGGGTCACAGACGAAGGACCTGCATCCGACAGCGCTCTTCGCTCACACACACTACTCGACCGACGCCATTCACGAGGCCGTCCTGCGGGTTGGCGGCGGCGTTGCCGACGGCACGCCCGATCCCGTGGCGCTGGCGCTGCTGCGCCGCGAGCCGCCGAGGCTGCGGTCGGAGCCGTTCGCGGCCCAGCCGGGCGAGTCGGCGGTGGACCGCGCCGTGCGCCTGGTCGGCGATCTGGATCATGCGGTGCTGGCCATCCAGGGACCGCCCGGATCCGGCAAGACCTACACCGGCGCGCGGATGATCTGCGAACTGGTGAAGCAGGGCCGCAAGGTGGGGGTGACGGCCACCAGCTACAAGGTGATCGAGAACCTGCTGCAGGCCGTGGCGCTGGAGGCGAAGAAGCACGGGGCCCCCGTCCGCATGCTGTTGAAAGTCAGCAGCAAGGAGAAGGCGGGGGCAGGCCGCGGAGGGGCGGCCATTCCGAGCGTCACCAGTAATGACGATGTGGCAGGCCGTCTGCAATCCTCCGAGGCGAATGTCGTCGGAAGCACCGTGTGGGGCTGGGCGGCACCGGCGCTCCGCAAGGCGGTGGACGTTCTTTTCGTGGACGAGGCCGGGCAGATGTCGCTGGCCAATGCCGTGGCGGTGGCGCAGGGCGCGGAGAACCTCGTGCTGCTGGGCGATCCCCAGCAGCTCGACCAGCCGACGCAGGGGACGCATCCCGAGGGCGCCGGCGTCTCGGCGCTGGAGCACGTGCTGGGCGTTCACAAGGTGATGCCCGACGACCGCGGACTGTTCCTCCCGGAGACCTGGCGGCTGGCGCCGTCCATCTGCCGCTTCACGTCGGAAGTCTTCTACGAGGGCCGGCTAGCGGTCGAGGCCCGGTCTCGAGCATCAGCGGCCTCATCGGGACCGGCGGCATGGATGGAGCCGGTCTCTGGCTCGTGCCGGTCGATCACGAAGGGAACCGCAACGCTTCCGACGAGGAGGCGGATGCCGTCGCGGCCATCGTCGAGCGGCTGCTGCGGCCGGGCGTCCGCTGGGTCGACGAGAAGGGCAGGGAGCGGCCCGTGAAGGCCAGCGACATCCGCATCATGGCCCCCTACAACGCGCACGTCGCGCGGCTCGAGGAGCGGCTGGCGGGCACCGGCGTCCCGATCGGCACCGTCGACAAGTTCCAGGGGCAGGAGGGGCCCGTGTCCATCTACTCCATGGCGACGTCATCGCCCGAGGATGCGCCGCGGGGCATGGACTTCCTGTACAGCCTCAACCGCCTGAACGTCGCGACATCGCGGGCGAGGTGCGCGGCGTGGTCGTGGCGCAGTCCGAAGCTCTTCGATCCCGCCTGCCGCACGCCGCACCAGATGCGCCTGGCGAACGCGCTGTGCAGGTACCGGGAGCTGGCGAGAGTCGTGAGTCTTGCCGGTGCTG
>CAVQEJ010000002.1:0-23413 GCA_963711505.1 uncultured Acidobacteriota bacterium
GGGACAAGGGGGAAGGCCCCTTGTCCCTGTGCTCCTACTGATTCCCTTCGTCCGGCAGTTCGGCGCCCTGCGGCAGGTCTCCCGGCATGAACCGCTCGCGCGGCGGTGCGTACTTGATGGAAGACGCTGGCGGCACCGAAATCCCCCCGAGCTTGTGCTCGCCCATCAGGTGGTTGAACTGCGCGATGTCGGTGCCCACCAGATGGTCGAAGTCCGCTTCGATCTGCTGCAGTCGATCGGAGAAGACCTTCATCACCTCCTGCTGCTGCGCCGTCGGTGCGAAGTCGGCGCTGTCTTCCGTAATCTCGCGGTTGAGTGCGCCGAGCCGTCCCCACAGCTTCACGGGGTTGCGGAACTGGTCCTCGCGGGCGCCCGTCAGCTTCATGTCGAACATCGCCGACTCGACCTTCAGGGCCTTGTCCTCGAGGTCCTTCGCGGCCGTCACCAGCGCGTCATCATTGGGCGTCGTGGCGAGCATGACCTGCGTCTCGGCGAGCTGACGCCGGATCCACTCCGTCCGGCCGACGAGGCCGGACGGTCCATGGCGTCGCGGAGGCCCAGCGAGAACTTCACCTGCGTCGAGATATCGGCCGGCGTGCCGGCCGAGCGGGGGTCCTTCAGCACTTCGAGCCGCTGCGACTGCGTGCGGCCGCCGGCGGTCATCCTCACGGTGTACGTGCCCGGCGGCGCCAGCGGCGGCGCGTAGGACAGGTCCAGGTCCCACGTCCGGATCGTCGCACCTTCGTGGTCGTCTCGACCCAGGGGGCGTCCGGCGGCGGGGTCAACAGCGGCTCGCGCGACGGCGCGTAGCGGAGGTCCCAGTATACGCGGTTGATGCCGGCGTGATCCGTTTCTTTCATTGTCCGGATGGTCTTGCCCGACGCATCGACGACGTGATGGCGACCGGCGCGCCGCCGGCCTCGAGGTAGTAATTGATGTCGGCGCCGTAGGTCGGTGGCCGCAGGTACGGCCCGCCGAACCCGTTCCCGCCGTAGCCGCCCTCGGCCCTCCAGCGGTACGCCGGCCGCAGCGTGAACAGGTACGCCGGCTCGGCCAGCACCCGTGACGTCAGCTCGCGGAGGGGCGTGATGTCGTCCAGCACCCAGATGCCGCGCCCGTAGGTCGACACGAGCAGGTCGCCGAAGCGCGGCTGGATGGCGAGCCAGGACGCCGGTGCGTGCGGCAGGTTGCCCTGCAGCAGCGTCCAGTGCGCCCCGTCGTCCAGCGTGACGTAGACCGAGTTCTGCGTCCCGGCGAACAGCAGTCCGGGCTTCGTCGGGTCCTCCTTCACGCACGCGACATAGCTGAAGACCGATGTCGGGATGCGCTGGCTGATCAGCTTCCAGCTCGCGCCGTAGTCGGCGGTCTCGTAGATGAGCGGGGCGTTGTTCCCCTGCAGGTGATCGTCGGCCGCGATGTACGCCGTGCCGGCGGCGAAGTGCGACGGCTCGACGTTGCTGATCGTCGCCCAGTGCGGCAGGCCGGGGATGTTCGGCGTCACGTCCGTCCAGTGGGCGCCGCCGTCGCGCGTGACGTGGAGCAGCCCGTCGTTGCTGCCGGCCCAGATGAACCCCTTCGCCTTCGGTGACTCGGCGATCGACCAGAGCGTCGAGCCGTCGAACGTGTACAGGTTGTCGTTGCCCGGCCCCCCGGAGTTCTGCTGGTGGCTCTTGTCGTTGCGCGTCAGGTCGGGGCTGATCACCTTCCAGCTCGCGCCGCCGTCGGTGGTCTCGTGGACTTACTGGCTGCCGACGTACACCACATCGTGATCGTTCGGCGAGATGGCGATCGGGAACGTCCAGTTCCACCGGTACTTCACGTCGGCCGGCGTCCAGCCGTAGGTGACTCCGGCCACACCTTGATGTCGCGCGTCTGCATCGTCTTCAGGTCGAAGCGATCCAGGCCGCCGTCGTAGCAGCCGGAGTAGGTGATCTCGTTGTTCGTGGGGTCGGGCACGGTGAAGCCGCTCTCGCAGCCGCCGACCTTCACCTTGGCCTTGCCGCCGATACCGGCCGCCCACGGGTTGCTCCAGATGCGCCAGCTGCCGTTGTCCTGCTGGTTCCCGTAGACGAAGTACGGCACCGCGTCATCGGCGTACACGTGATACACCTGCGCGATCGGCAGGTTCACCGGCTGCCACGACCTGCCGCGCGTCAGCGTGATGCTGGCGCCGCCGTCGTGCGCGATCATCATCCGGTCGTGGTTGGTCGGATCGATCCAGAAGTCGTGATTGTCGCCGCCGCCGCCGAAGGTCTTCACCGTCGCCCCGCCGTCATCCGACATCGTGATGAAGACCGACACGAAGTAGATCCGGTTCTCGTTCGTCGGATCGATGGCGAAGCGTGTGTAGTAGGGCGCCCGCTCGTCGATGTCGTTCTGCTGGGTCATCGGCCGCCACAACCGGCCGCCGTCGTCCGACCGGTAGAAGCCAGGGTGCGTGTCCTGGATAGGGTGTACATCCGCTGGCCGTCGCTCGGCGCGATGCCCACCGCAATCTTGCCCACGGCATGCGTCGGGAGTCCGTGTCCCTCGAGGTGCGTCCACGTCGTGCCGCCGTCGTGGGAGACGTAGACGCCGCTGCCGGGGCCGCCGCTCCCCAGGTTCCAGGTCGTGATGTTCAGTTGCCACATGCCGGCCAGCAGCGTCTGCGGGTCGTGCGGATTGATGGCGACGTCGGCCGCGCCGGTGTGCTCGTCGACGAACAGCACGCGCGTCCACGTCTTCCCGCCGTCGGTCGTCCGGAAGACGCCTCGATCCGGCGACGGGCCGAAGCCGCTGCCGACGGCCGCCGCGAAGACGATGTCGGGATTCTGCGGATCGACGACGATGCGCGCGATGCGGCCCGTGTGATCGAGCCCCATGTGCGTCCAGGTGACGCCGCCATCGGTCGACTTGTAGATGCCGTTGCCGATTGACGTCGAGTTCCGGATGTAGAACGCCTCCCCGGTGCCGGCCCAGATCTCGTTGGGCGCCGACGGCGCCACGGCCAGGGCGCCGATCGACTGGACGTCCTGCTTGTCGAAGACCGGCGTCCAGTGGACGCCGCCGTCCACGCTCTTGAAGATGCCGCCCGAGGCGGCGCCGACGAAGTCGATGAGCGGGTTACCCGGCACGCCCACGATGGCGTCCGCACGATTGCCCTGCGGACCGAGCGGACGGTAGTGCAGCGCATCGAGCCAGGCCGGATCGATCTGCTGCGCGGAAACCGGGGCGACGACGAGGGCGACGCACAGCAGGACGCCCGACAGGCACCGCGTGAAGACGTTCGGCATCGAGTCCTCTCCTTGCAGACGGCAAGCTGAAGCTGAACCGGACCGACAGCCGTGCGGCTGCCGACCCGTCATTCTATCGGACACGGGTGCGTGGAGAAGGAGAGCCGCGTGCGGACCGTGCAGGAACCGACGGCAGAGACGACGGGAAGGAGGCCGCCGAGTCCCCGCGGGCGGGACCCGGTGGCACTGGGAACGGTCAGACGGGGGCCGCGGCCGACTCGCGCGCGAGCAGCACGACGGCCGTGCCGGCGAGCAGGAACGCACCACGGGTGGCCGATGGCATGACACCGACGGTGTGGCCGGCCGTGAAGAGGACGAGCAGCAGGGCCAGTGCCCGCAGCCAAATCCAGGCTCTCATGTCGGATCTCCTCCCGTCCGGCTACTGAACCTGTTCCGCGCGCACCGTGAACAGCGCGAGCAGGCTGCCCCAGCCGCCCTCGGCCGACACGGTCTTGCGCATGGCATCGGCGCCGGCGCCGTGGCGCTCGAAGTGCCGGTGTTCCAGATCCACGCGCGTCGTGCCGTCGGCCAGCGGCGTGAAGCGGATTTCGACCTCACTCGACCTGGCCAGATCCGGCTCGTACTTCCAGTCCGGCGAAATCTGCCACGCCATGACCAGCCGGTGCGGTGGCTCCCACGCGAGGACCGTGCCCCAGGGGCAATCCGTGCCGTCGGCCTGTTCGCTGTGGCAACGCCCCCCGACCTTCCCTTCGATGATGGCCTTCTTCAGCGGTGCGCTGCCGATGTGATGGCTGCGCGGCCACCAGCTGTCGAACCCTTCGGTGAAGACCTGAAACGCCCGCTTCGCGGGAGCCTTCACCGTGACCGTCCGGCGCACCGGAGCTTCCGTCGTCTGAGTCGTCATGCTCGTCATCGTCCTTCCTCGTTCGCGCCCGCCTCGGCCGCGGCCTTGAAGGCAGTCAGCGCCTGGGTCCAGAATTCTTCGAAATACCGACGAAGCGATTCGATGCCTTCGGGGTTGATTTCGTACAGCCGCCGGTTGCCCGCCGGGCGGTCCACCACGAGACCGGCGTTCTTGAGGACCCGCAGGTGCTGGGAGATGGCCGGCCGGCTGACCGGGAAATCCCGGGCGAGTTCGCCGACAGGCAGCGCGCCATTGATCAAGCGGGCCAGGATGGCCCGCCGGGTGGCGTCCCCGAGAGCGTCGAGTTGTGCCTCTTGGTAAGTATTCACTAACGGTAAGAATATACTTACGTATTCGGCATGTCAAGCCGGGAGGCTTCCCACACCGGTGCGGGCGTGCCGGACGTTCAGGTCCAGCCCTGGACGACGGGCGTGGATGCTAAGATGTGTCGCCTCACGTCCATTCATTGCGGTTCGAGCCTGCTGCCCGACGATGGAGCAATCGCACGCACCCGGCGACCAGCGCAGCGAGACCTCGAGGCTGCTTCGATCGATCGCTGACAACTTTCCGGACGGCACGCTGTCGGTGATTGCCGCCGATCTCACCGTGGTGTTCACCGCCGGGCTCGGCTTCCGGCGCTACGGGCTCGATCCCCAGAGCTTCGTCGGGCTGCCGGTCGCCGGGATCTTCGCGCCCTATGGCGAGGCGCTGCAGCGGACCATCGTCGAGGCCTACCGCGAGACCTTCCAGGGGCGGCCGCAGTCGTTCGAGATCGCGATCGACGGCGAGCATCACAGCTTCCAGACCGTGCCGCTGCCCGGTCCGGATGGCGTGATCGATCGCATCCTGTCGGTCGCGCGCAACGTCACCGAGCAGACGGTTGCCGCACGCGTCCTGCGGTCGCGTGAGCGCCAGCAGTCGGCGGTGGCACGGCTCGGCCAGATCGCCCTCGGCGGCGCGCCGCTCGATGTCGTGGCCGGGGAGGCGGTCCGTCTCGTCTCGACCACGCTCGGCGTGGACCTGGTCGCGTTGTTCGACCTGCTGCCCGACCGGAGCGGGCTCCGGCTCCACGCCGGCGTCGGCTGGCGCGACGGTCTGGTCGGGCACGCCGTCGTGCCGGTTGCCGGCAACTCGCCGGCCGCCCTCACGCTCGCCAGCCGCCAGCCGGTCATTGTCGACGATCTGCCCAGCGAATCACGGTTCTCGGGCTCGTGGCTGCTCACCGAGCACGGGGCCGTGAGCGGCCTCAGCGTGATCGTCGGATCGTCCGACCGGCCGATGGGCGTGCTCTGCGCCTGCACGCGACGGCATCGGACGTTCACCGACGACGACATCCACATGCTGCAGGCGACGGCGAATGTCGTGGCGGCCGCCGTGCAGCGGCATCTGGCGGAGCAGACCCTGGGGCGGAACGAAGCGCGGTTCCGCTCGCTGATCGAGAACGTGTCGGACCTGGTGACCGTTCTCGACCTGAACGGGCGCATCACCTATCTGAGTCCGTCCGTCGAACGGATGCTCGGCTATGCCGCGGGCGATCTCCTGGGACACAGCCCCATCGAGATCGTCCACGCCGACGACGTGCCACGCGTGCAGGCGGCCCGTCGCGCCGCGATCGATCAGCCCGGCGCCTCGATCACCCTCGAATGCCGGATCCGCCACTCCGACGGGACGTGGCGGACGATCGATTCGGTCGGGCGCCGGATCGATGACGGGAACGACGAGCCGCAGATCGTGGTGAACTCCCGCGATGTCACCGAGCGGCGGGTGGCCGAGGTGGCCCTGCGCGCCCGCGAGGCCGAGCTCGCCCGGCAGGGCCGGCTCTTCCGCGAGGTCGAAACGACCGCGCGCGTCGGCGGCTGGGAGCTGAACGTGCTGACGGGAGCGCTCTACTGGACCGACGAGACGTACCGGATTCACGACGTCGATCCCGCCACCTTCACGCCGACCGTCGAGACGGCCGTCGCCTTCTACACGCCGGAGGCCCGCGGCACGATCACAGGCGCCATCCAGGAGGCGACGCGCACGGGACACGGCTGGGACCTGGAGCTGCCCCTCCTCACGACGGGCGGCCGCGAGGTCTGGGTGCGGGTGATGGGGCAGGTGGAGATGGAAGACGGCCGGGCCGTCCGCCTGTTCGGCGGGTTCCAGGACGTCACCGCGCGCCACCGGCTGGAAGAGCAGTTCCGCCAGGCGCAGAAGATGGAAGCGATCGGCCAGCTGTCGGGCGGCGTCGCGCACGACTTCAACAACATCCTGACCGTCGTCCATGGGCACGTCGCGCTGCTCGAGGCCGCCGCCAGCGCGAACCCGGATCTGCGCGAGTCGATCCGCGAGATCCGGCAGGCGGCCGACCGCGCCGGCAGCCTCACGCGGCAGCTGCTCGCGTTCAGCCGGCAGCAGGTGCTGCAGCGGCGCGATCTGAACCTGAACGACGTTGTCGTCAACATGACGCGCATGCTCCGCCGCATCCTGGGCGAGGACGTCGAGCTGCAGCTCCAGTACGCGGCCCGGCCGCCCCGTATCCATGCCGACCCGGGCACGATCGAGCAGGTGCTGCTCAACCTCGCCGTGAACGCGCGCGATGCGATGCCGAACGGCGGGCGCCTCGTCATCGAGACGACCGAGGTTCTGCTGGACGTGAACCAGGCCGCGGCGCTGCCCGGAGGGCGGCCCGGCGCCTACGCCTGCCTGCGCGTCAGCGACACCGGATCCGGCATTGCGCCCGAGCACCTGCCGCACATCTTCGAGCCGTTCTTCACGACGAAGGATGTCGGCAAGGGAACCGGGCTGGGCCTGGCCACCGTGCACGGCATCGTGGAGCAGCATCAGGGGTGGGTCAAGGTGGAGTCCGAGCCGGGACGGGGCACGACGTTCCGCGTGTGCCTGCCCCTCACGACCGCCGCGCCCGCGACGGCCTCCGCGCCGGGGGCGCTCGCGGAGGCCGAACGCGGCACCGAGACCGATTCTGCTGGTCGAGGACGAATCGTCGCTGCGGGCGCTCAGCCGCCGCGTGCTCACGCGCCTGGGATACCGTGTGCTCGAGGCGCAGTCGGGCGTGCAGGCGCTGGCCGTCTGGAAGGAGCACGGCGCGACGATCGACCTGCTGCTGACCGATCTGGTGATGCCCGACGGGGTGAGCGGCCTCGATCTCGCCGAGCAGTTGCGGCGCGAGCGTCCGGGACTGCGGATCCTCTGCACGAGCGGCTACAGCGCCGCGGCGGCGGCGTCGGGCTTCGAGCGGCTGCCCGGGCTGGCTTTCCTCGCCAAGCCGTTCAAGCCGGCCGAGCTCGGGAAGGCCGTCCGCGAGATCCTCGATACCCCGTGAGCCGTGCGGCGACGGGCGGACCGGTCGGCCCGCCGCGTCCGTGTGCGGGCGTCAGCGTCCCGGTCCGAGGCCGAGCGCTTCCTTCTTGAAGCCGGCCGGCACTTCGAACGTCGCATCGGCGAAGCTCTGCCGGCTGATGTCGGTGATCTCCGTAGTCGTCTGGCCCGCCGCCGTGAAGTCGACGCGTCGCACGGGAATCCCGCTGAAGCCCTCGCCGTTGTCGCCGCCGGTGCCGAGGCTGAACATCTTGTCGGCGTCCTTCGGCATGAGCTGACGGAAGAAGTCGGCGATCTGATGCGTCACCGCGAAGTCGGTCGACGAGAAGCCGAGCGTCGCGGGCGCCACGGTGCAGACCTCGGCGACCTTCCGGCCCTCGCGGTAGCCGTCGTACTGCTGGCAGGCCCACTTGCCGACCGTCGCAGTGCCCGCCTTCCGGGTACTGCGTCTCGGGCAGCTTCGCCGGGGCGGCGCCGGCCGCGGCCATGCCCGGCATGTTCTTCATCATCTCTTCCATGCGCTTGCGCTGTTCGGGCGGCAGGTTCTTCAGCTGTTCCTGCATCTGCGCCATGGCGCTCGACATCTGCTGGGAGAGGCGCTCGAGATCCGCCTTCGTCATCTCCTTGTACGAGTGATGATCGGGATCCAGGATCCACATCACCTGCTTCGTGCCGTCGAAGATGAAGGCCCGGTGACCGCCGGCCTCGTCGGCCGACTCCACGCGCATGCGATGCTCCTCGATCTGGATCCGGTTGGTCGAGGTGCGGCTGGCGCCGGTGGTCTTCTCGACGATCAGGATGCCGCTGGCCGCCTGGACGGGCCAGGCGAAGAGGCAGAGCAGGGCGACGACGGGAGCGGCCCTCACGAGCACTTTCACGACTTCTCTCCTGTTGAAACGGGGACCGTCCCGATTATAGCGTGCGCTACACCTTCCGGCCGGCCGTCGTCGCCTGGGCCGGTGCCGGACCTCCTTCCAGGCGGGTGAAGGCTTCGTAGTTGCGGTACTTCTCGTCGACGTCGGCCTGGGCCTGGCGCATCAGGCTCTCCGCCTCGGCCGGCCGTGTCACGGTCAGCGCGCGGTACCGCAGCTCGTTGTAGGCGTACTCCCTGAGCGGAATGGTCGGCCGCGGCGAATCGAGCCGGAAGGGATTCTCGCCGATTGCCCGCAGCGTCGGGTTGTAGCGCAGCAGCGGCCAGTAGGCGCTCGCGACCGCCAGACTCTGCTGCTGCATGCCCTGCCGCATCTCGATGCCGTGCGCGATGCAGTGGCTGTAGGCGAGGATGATCGACGTTCCCTCGGTACGCCTCGGCTTCGCGGAAGGCGTCGAGTGTCTGCTGGGCGTTGGCGCCCATGGCCACCTGGGCCACGTACACGTTGCCGTACGCGATCGCCTGCAGCGCCAGGTCCTTGCGGGCCACACGCTTGCCGGCGGCGGCGAACTTCGCGATTGCGCCGAGCGGCGTCGCCTTCGAGGCCTGTCCGCCCGTGTTGGAGTAGACCTCGGTGTCGAGCACGAGGATGTTCACGTTCCGGCCGCTGGCCAGCACGTGGTCGAGACCGCCGTAGCCGATGTCGTACGCCCACCCGTCACCGCCGACGATCCAGATGCTGCGCCGGACGAGATGGTCGACGACCGACAGCAGGTCGCGCGCCCGGGCGTCCCGATCCGCCAGTGCCAGCAGCTTCGTCTTGAGCTCGGCGACGCGGATGCGCTGCGCGCGGATCTCCGATTCCCGGATCTGCGGCGCCGTCAGGATCGAGTCGACGAAGGCGTCGCCGAACTCGCCCGCGAACGAGGCGAGGAGCGTCTTGGCCAGATCGAGGTGCTTGTCGGCCGCCAGGCGGAACCCGAGGCCGAACTCCGCATCGTCCTCGAAGAGCGAGTTCGACCAGGCCGGTCCGCGGCCCTCGTGGTTCACCGTCCACGGCGTCGCCGGCAGGTTGCCGCCGTAGATCGACGAGCAGCCGGTGGCGTTGGCGACCATCAGCCGGTCGCCGAACAGCTGCGAGAGCAGCTTCAGGTACGGGGTCTCGCCGCAGCCCGCGCAGGCGCCCGAGAACTCGAACAGCGGCTCGAGGAACTGGACGCCGCGGGTGTTGGCGAAGTCGACGCGCGCGCGGTCGTTGATCGGCAGCTGCTCGAAGAACGCGACGTTCGTCCGCTCGGGGGCGACCAGCGGCGCCTTGGCGGCCAGGTTGATCGCCTTCCGCTCCGCGTCGGCCGGACTGAGGGCCGGACAGGCCTCCACGCAGAGCCCGCATCCCGTGCAGTCCTCGACGTAGAACTGCAGGCTGAACCGCACGCCGGGATAGCCGCGCGCGTTGACCGGAGCCGACTTGAAGGTCTCCGGCGCCGCGTGCAGGCGCCCGCCGTCGTAGGACTTGGCGCGGATCACGCTGTGCGGGCAGACGAAGCCGCACTGGCCGCACTGGATGCACAGATCGGGCTCCCAGACCGGCACCTCGTCGGCCACGTTCCGCTTCTCCCAGGCCGCCGTGCCGGAGGGGAACGTGCCGTCGATCGGCATCAGGCTCACCGGAATCGTGTCGCCCATGCCCTCGAACATGCGCGCCGTCACCGTCCGCACGAATTCGGGCGCGTCGTCCGGCACGACCGGCGGGCGCTCGACGGTGCTCGTGACCTTCGCCGGCACCGCGACTTCGTGGAGGCGCGACAGCGTCCGGTCCACCGCCTCGAAGTTCTGCCGGACGATCTGCTCGCCCTTGCCGCCGTAGGTCTTGCGGATGGCCTGCTTGATCTGCTCGATCGCGTCGTGGCGGGGCAGCACGCCGGAGATGGCGAAGAAGCAGGTCTGCAGCACGGTGTTCGTGCGGTTCGCCAGGCCGACTTCCTGCGCCACGCCCGTGGCGTCGATGACGAAGAACTTCAGCCGCTTGTCGATGATCTGCTGCTGGACCGGCCGCGGCAGCTCGTCCCAGACGGTGTCGGGGCCGTGCGGGCTGTTCAGCAGGAACGTCGCTCCGGGCGCGGCGAGCCGCAGGATGTCCTGGCGCTGCAGGAAGTGGAACTGGTGACAGGCGACGAAGTTGGCCGACGTAATCAGGTAGGGCGCCCGAATCGGCTCGGGGCCGAAGCGCAGGTGCGAGATGGTCTGCGCGCCCGACTTGTGCGAGTCGTACACGAAGTAGCCCTGGGCGTGCAGCCCGGCTTCCTCCGCGATGATCTTCACGCTGTTCTTGTTCGCGCCCACCGTGCCGTCGGCGCCGAGGCCGTAGAAGACCGCCCGCACGAGACCGTCGGGCTCGATCGAGAAGTCCGGATCGAAGTCCAGGCTCGTGTGCGTCACGTCGTCGACGATGCCGATGGTGAAGTCGTGCCGGGGCTCCGGCTTCGCGAGCTCGTCGAGCACCGCCTTCGCCATGGCCGGGCTGAAGTCCTTCGATGACAGCCCGTAGCGCCCGCCGATGACGACCGGGAGCGGCGACCGCCGGCGGCGGCCGACGGCGGCGGCCAGCGTCGCGACGACGTCGAGGTACAGCGGCTCGCCGGGGGCGCCGGGTTCCTTCGTGCGATCGAGCACCGCGACGGCGCGGCAGGTGCCGGGCAGGGCGGCGAGGAAGTGTTCGGCCGAGAACGGGCGGAACAGGCGGACCTGGAGGACGCCGACGCGCTCGCCCTTCCGCTGCAGCGCGAGGACCGTCTCGCGGGCGACCTCCGCGCCCGAGCCCATCACGATCAGCACGCGTTCGGCGTCGGGGGCGCCCACGTACTCGAACAGCCGGTACTGCCGGCCGGTGCGGGCGGCGAAGGTGTCCATGATCGACTGGACGAGGCCGGGCACGGCCGCGATGAACGGGTTCACCGTCTCGCGCATCTGGAAGAACGTGTCGGGGTTGTGCGCCGTCCCGCGCACGAACGGGTGCTCGGGATCGAGCGCCCGCGCCCGGTGGGCGCGCACCAGATCGTCGTCGATGAGCGCGCGCAGGTCGGCATCGCTCACGAGGGTCAGGGTGTTGAGCTCGTGCGACGTGCGGAAGCCGTCGAAGAAATGGAGGAACGGCACGCGCGATTGCAGCGTCGCCGCCTGCGCGATCAGGGCCGAGTCGTGCGCCTCCTGCACGGAGCCGGAGCTCAGGAAGGCGAAGCCGGTCGTGCGCGCCGCCATCACGTCGGAGTGATCGCCGAAGATCGAGAGCGCCTGGGTGGCCACCGAGCGGGCCGCGACGTGGAAGACCGTCGGCGTCAGCTCACCGGCGATCTTGAACATGTTCGGCAGCATCAGCAGCAGACCCTGCGACGCCGTGAAGGTCGTCGTCATGGCGCCGGCCTGCAGCGCGCCGTGCACCGTCCCGGCTGCGCCGCCCTCGCTCTGCATCTCCTGCACGACCGGGATGTTGCCCCAGATGTTCGGGACGTCCTGCGACGCCCACTCGTCGGCGAACTCCGCCATCGGCGACGCCGGGGTAATGGGGTAGATCGCGCAGACCTCGTTCACCCGATACGCCACGTGCGCGACGGCGGCGTTGCCGTCCATGACTGCTACACGGCCCGGCATCTCAGTGTCTCCCTTCCGGCTCGGCTACCATCTCGATGGCGTGGCACGGGCACTGGTCGAAACAGACCGCGCAGCCCGTGCACCTGGCGTCGTCGACCCGGTACCGTTGTCCGGGTCCGAGCTTGATGATCGCGTCCTCGGGACAGGCCGCGTAACAGTTGTCGCACTCGTAGCAGCTGCCGCACGAGAAGCAGCGCTGCGCCTCGTAGCGTGCCTCGGCTTCCATCAGCCCCGCCACGACCTCCTCGAAGCCGGTCACCCGCTCGGCCGCCTTCAGCATCCGCTGCGCGCTGGGATCGGCGTCGCTGTACACCGGCAGGTGCAGCATGCTGAAGGTCACCAGCGGCGGTCGGGCCGGCTCCGCGTGCCGCGTCCCCCGGAGCCAGGCGTCGATGTGCCGGGCGGCCAGCTTGCCTTCACCGACCGACACCGTCACCGACTGGTCGCCCGGCACCATGTCGCCGCCCGCGAAGACGCCCGGGTGACCGGTCATCATGTCGGCACCGATCTGCACGGCGCCGTCCCTCCCGAACTCGAGGCCCGGCACCTGCCGGAGGAAGCCGCTGTCGGTCTCCTGGCCGAGGGCCAGGACGATCGCGTCGGCCTTCAGCGTCTCGAACCGTCCGGTCGGCTGCGGCCGGCCGTGGGCGTCCAGCTCCATGATCTCCACCGTGAGATCGGATCCGGAGACCTCCGTGATCGTGCTCAGCCACTTGAACCGGACGCCCTCTTCCTCGGCTTCGTCGGCCTCGAAGGCCTGCGCCGGCATGTGCGCGCGATCGCGCCGGTAGACGATGAGCGCCTCGTCGGCGCCCAGCCGCTTGGCCGTGCGCGCGGCGTCCATCGCCGTGTTGCCGCCGCCGTACACCACGACGCGGCGGCCCAGGCGGGCCCCGCCGTCGGTCCGCGCGTCGTGGAGGAGCGACACGGCGTCGAGCACGCGCGCCGCATCCCGCGCCGGGATGTCGACGTGCTTGCCGATGCCGGCGCCGATCGCGAGGTACACCGCGTCGAAGCGCCCGGCGTCCTTCTCGGCGACCAGGTCCGTCACCCGGTGGTTCGTGACGATCGTCACCCCCATCGCTTCGATGCGCGCGATCTCGCGCTGGAGCACCTCGCGCGGCAGGCGGTAGGCGGGGATGCCGAACTGCATCATGCCGCCGGGCATCGAGCCCGCGTCGCGAATCTCCACCGCATGGCCCGCCCGGGCGAGGTGGTACGCCGCCGACAGCCCGCTCGGTCCGGCACCGATGACGAGAATCCGCTTGCCGGTGGGCGGCGCGTCGATCGGCAGCGGCCAGTGCTCCTGCGCGGCCAGATCCCCGAGGAAGCGCTCGACCGCGTGGATGCTCACCGGCGCGTCGAGCTCGCCGCGATTGCACGCCTGCTCGCACGGGTGGTAGCAGACGCGGCCGTGGACCGCCGGCAGGGGGTTGTCGCGCACCAGCGTCTCCCACGCCTCCCGGTACCGGCCCGCCTGCGCCAGGGCGAGCCAGACCTGCACCTGCTCGCCGGCCGGGCACGCGTGGCTGCAGGTCGGCAACAGATCGACGTAGACCGGTCGCCTGAACCGCACCGATCCGGTCCCGTTGAGACGGGTCAGATCGACGATAGGCGTCATGTCGCTGGGCTTGGTGATCATCGGCATCGGTTTCCTCACAGCGGTCGACGGGATCGCTCCTGCAGGACTCGTGCCTCCATGCGGGCGACCGGCCGTGGCGGATTGGCGGCAGACCAGTCGCCGGCGGACGGTCGGGACTGCGTGGATTCCGGTGGAGTTGGTGCGAGGTCGGGGAATTATCCGCGAAGGCTTGCGCGGTTGGCGCCGCCCGCGGCACGACCGATGCCGTATGGTTCAGTTTGCGGGGAGCCGGACCGCCGACCGCGGCCGGCCGGCCGACACGAGCCCACGACGGCCGTCAGTCGTCGTCACACGGATCGCCGGTCCACGCCTCCCGCGCCTCGTGCAGGAGGAACGGCACGAGCACGAGCGCCCCCGCGGCGGCCACCCACCAGGCGCCCAGCAGCCACTGGGCGGCCAGCGCCACGAAGACGACGGCTGAGAGGTAGCCGCACGTGATCGACTCGACGGCGTCGGCGCGCAGGGCATGACTGCCGAGGCGGCCGGCGAGCCGCAGCTTCGCCTTCGCCAGTCCGTACATGATCGGGATGGCGGCGCCGGTGAGCACCAGCCCCGCGAGCGTGAAGTGCTGGCTGGCGTGCATCCACAGCGCACGGCCGGCGCCATCGCCAGTACGCCGTCAGCGCGAAGAGCAGCAGGCCGCCGAAGCGGCCGGCGCGGCGCTCGATGGCTTCCGGGAACGCCAGCCCGTGCTGCAGCTCGACGCGCAGCCGCCAGATGAGCACGCCGGCCGAGAGGAGCTCGACGAGGCTGTCGACGCCGAACGCCTCGAGGACGAGGCTGTGCGCCGCCGCGCCGGCGGCGAGCGCGACGCCGGCCTCGACGATCATCCATCCGAGGGTCAGCCACTCGAGCGCGAGGGCCCGCCTCACGTCGGCCGCGCGGCCCCGTGCCTGTGTCGTGGATCTCCCTGGGGCGGTGTCGGGCATGCGACTGCGGTTCCTTGTCCCAGGCGCCCGGCGCGCCGTCGCGTCACAGCGCGGGGGGCCCGTTCGGGCCGGCGCCCGAGCGCCCGGCGACATCGTGCGTTGTCATTAACGATTCATCAAGCGCCGTACCATATCCCGCCGCCAGCTCATTCGTTGCGTCCATTTAACGGATCAGTTCCGCGGACGAAACGTCCTCGGAACCTTCTCCGCTTAGTCTCGCTGCGATTCAGTTCGTTTGCACGCGATCATCTGGAGGAGCACATGTGGACTGGCCGATGGCGTCTTGCCGTTGTAACGATGATGATGATGATGTCTCTGACGGCTGCCGGCGCATTCGCGCAGCAGCGTTCCGGGATCGTGACCGGTAGTGCGGTCGATGCGGGCCATTACGTCCTGCCGGGGGCGCGCGTCGCGCTTCAGCCGGGCGGCCAGACGGCGGTGTCGGATCAGCAGGGGCGGTTCACCGTCCCGAACGTGCCGCCCGGCACCTACACGCTCACCGTGTCGTACGTGGGGCTGCTGCCGTTCACCAGGAGCGTGCAGGTGGCATCCGGCCAGGTGACGAACGTGGACGCCGTGCTCGAAGTCCCGTCGGTCAATGCCGAGATCACGGTGAAGGCCGCCCGGCCCCGCGGCGAGGCAGCGGCGTTGAATGAACAGCGAACGGCCGCCAACATCGTCGAGGTGCTGCCGGCCGAGGTCATCACGAGTCTGCCGAATGCGAACGTCGCCGATGCGATCGGCCGGCTGCCGAGCGTGTCGCTGGAGCGCGACGAGGGCGAAGGCAAGTACATCCAGATTCGGGGGACGGATCCGCGGCTGAGCAACGTGACGATCGACGGGGTCGCGGTGCCCTCGCCGGAAGGGGGCGTTCGCAACGTGAAGCTGGACGTGATTCCTGCCGCACTGGTCGGCTCGATCGAGGTCAACAAGACGTTGTCCGCCAACCAGGATGCCGACGCGATCGGTGGTTCCGTGAACCTGGTGACCAAGAGCGCCGCTGACCAGCCGTACGCCAGCTTCTCGGCGATGGGCGGCTACACGAACATCTTCCAGGGACGCGGCCTGGACCAGTTCACCGGCACGGTCGGGCGGCGGTTCGGATCTGACAAGCGGCTCGGGGTGCTGTTCGGCGGCAGCTACGACTGGAACGGCCGCGGCATCAATGATATCGAGCCCTCGCAGGGGACGAGCGATTTCGGCAACGGCCCCGTGCCGGTCGTGCCGGGCGTCGATATCCGCGACTACCTGTACCACCGGTCGCGCTACGGCTTCGCGGGCGGCGCCGATTACCGGCTGGCCAACGGCGGCGAGACCTACGTCCGCGGGCTGTTGCGCGCAGTTCAACAACCGCGGGCACGACGTGGATCTACGGGCCGGGTGCCGACAGCTTCATCTCGCCGACGCTGACCAACAGCACCAGCGGCTCGGGCTTCAGCACGTACGACCGGACGGTCGATCAGCGGATCTTCAGTGTGGTGGCGGGCGCGAAGCAGACCGTCGGGGCGCTCCTCGTGGACTGGGATGCGTCGTTCGCCCGTGCCGGTCAGACCGGCGGCTTCCCGCGCGCCAACTTCGACGGGCCGTCGAACGTGCAGTACGCCGTAGACACGAGCAATCCCCTGACACCCAAGTACACGCGCGCTGAACGGCGTCAACATCTACGATCCGTCGCTGTACACGCTGTCCAACTGGGAACAGATCACGACCGATCCGACGCACCAGCGGAACACCGCGGGCTCCGCTCAACGTCACCCGTCCCTATCGGAGCGGCGGAAATCTGGGAGCACTGGAGTTCGGCGCGAAGATCCGCGACTCTGTCAAGACCCGGACGGTGAACGACCAGTACTTCAACGCGACCGGCGCGCCCGGGCTGACGTTGAGTTCGATCATCGGCTCGGTCACCGACCCGAACTATTACTTCGGCGACTATACGATCGGCCCGCTCGCCGATTTCAACAAGCTGACCAGCTTCTTCAGCGCGAACCCGGCTGCACTCTCGCTGGACGTCAACAAGACGCATCAGCGCGACGATCCGAACAACTACCAGACGACCGAACGGGTGTACACCGCCTACGTGATGAACACCCTGGACATGGACAAGAGCCACCTGCAGACCGGCGTGCGGCTCGAAGCCACGCAGTCCTCCTACACGGGCTACCACGTGACGCTCGACGACAACGGGAACTACGTGTCGACGACGCCCGTGACCGGCAGTCACAATTACACGAACGTGCTGCCGAGCGTCCAGTACCGCTATGCGTTCGACTCGAACACGAACGTGCGCATCGCCTACGGCATGGGCATCTCGCGGCCGAACTTCGGCGGACCTGCCGCCGTACCTGCTGCAGCAGGACCGGCGCCTGGCGATCAGCGTCGGCAACCCCGACCTGAAGCCGACGCGCTCGAACAACTTCGATCTGCTGTTCGAGCACTTCCTGGAGCCGCTGGGGGTCGTCCAGGCCGGCGTGTTCTACAAGGCGCTGAGCGACCCGATCTACGCGAGCGTCGATACGCTCGTGACGAGCGGAACGTACGCCGGCTACACGCAGTCGCAGCCGACCAACGGTCCGAACGCCCACGTGGCCGGCGTCGAGATGACCTGGCAGCAGCACCTGTCGTTCCTGCCTGGTGCCTTGAACGGCCTCGGCTTCATGGCCAACTTCAGCTACAGCTCGTCGAAGGCCGTGGTGCCCGGACGCCGTGACAACCCCGCGCTGCTGCGCACGGCGCCCAGGAACTGGAACCTGAACGTCACCTACGACCGGGGGCCGCTCTCGGCCCGCCTCGGCGTCACCCACAACGACGCGTACATCTACGACTACAACTACTCTGACGGCGCCGATGGCGGCATCAATGGGCCGAACGGCGACATCTACCTCTACCCGCACACGCAGGTGGACGCGCAGGGCAGCTACAACCTGACGCGGAACCTGCAGGTCGTCGTGGCGGCGTTGAACCTCAACAACGAGGTGTTCGGCTTCTACCAGGGCAGCCCGCGGTACCCGATTCAGCGGGAGTTCTACAACCGTTCGTTCACGGTCGCGCTCCACGTCACGCGCTAGGTTCTGAGCGCCAGGGCCGGGGACAGCGTGGTTCGGGGTCCGCGCCGGTGGAACGACCGGGGCGGCAGCACCGGGTCAACGGTCGGTTCTGCGCGAGGACGCCCTCGTGCAGAGCCGGCCGGGTGCTGCCACCGGTCCGGTGGGTGAGGCCAGCGCGTGTCGCTACGGCTTCCGATCGAGCTGATCGAGCCGCCGCTGGAGGAGGCGCTGCAGGTTGGCGTTGTTCGCGAAGGTCGCCTTCAGCGCCTGCAGGTCGGCCCGCGCGGCGTCCTTGTCGCCGGCCGCCTCGTGCGCGGTGGCCTTCATCAGGCCGACGCGCAGCTGCATCCGGATGTCGTCGGTGGGGACCTGCATCGCCGCCAGCCGGGTGAGGGCGGTCTGCGGATCCTTGCGATCCACGATCAGCGAATCGGCCACGGCGAGCTGCCAGCTCTGGTCGTCGGGGAACCGCGCGGCGGCCATGTCGATCAGCTGCGCCGCCTCCGCACTCCGGCCCGCCTTGCGGTCCTGCACCGCCTGCTCGTAGAGCCCCGCGACGTACAGCCGGCCGACGTCCTCCGGATTGCCGGTGCGCAGGCCGGGGCCGCCCGCGTACCGGTACACGAGCTCGCCGCCATGCGCGCCGGTCTGGTACACCGCGTACAGTCCGACCAGCCCCACCAGGGCGGACGCCATCAGCACGACCTTCGTGCGCTTGCTGCCGAAGGCCGCGAACGCGAGGCCGATGAGCTCCAGCGCTGCCACCGCGAGAAAGATGTCGCGCGTGCGCTGGCCCCATTCCTCGTGCGCCTGCACGGCCGCGGCTGCTCCCGGGATCCGCTCGACGACGCCGTGCGCCTCGGTCCCCGACTTCACGGCGGCCACCGCCGCGATCGTGCCGATCAGGATGAGCGTCGCGGCTGCGGGACCGCTGAACCTGAACCACCCGGTGAGGGACACGAGCCGCAGGGCGACGCCGACGAACAACAGCGCGATCACGAAGTGCACGATCTGCGGATGGAAGGCCCCGATATTGGGCATGAGCTGGGTCTCCAGGCCAAGGGTTCTGCCGGCGCCCCCGTGGCCCGGCATCGGGATCGGATCGATGTGCGGTGTCACTGCTGATACGACGGGCCCGTTGAAATGCTTACGGCACCCGGTCGGCCCCTGCGCGACGGGCCATGGCCCGCCGCGACAGGAGCGCCGATCCTACTTCGCCGGGGGCAGCGCCTGCAGCACCAGATCGACGAAGTGATCGAGGCTGAAGGCGTTCGAATCGCCCGTGCCGGGGTCCGGCGGGTCCGGCGTCGTGTTACCGAGCCGCACGATCACGGCGTGGCGTGAGGGGATGACCATGACCGCCTGGCCGATGTAGCCAATCATCCCGTAGGCGTCGGTCGGCATGTGCGGCCAGGAGCGCTTCGATGGATCGGCCGGGTCGCCGGCATTCAGCCAGAACTGCGCGCCGTACCGGCCGTCGGGCGCAAGGGCCGTCGGCGTGGCCGTGTACTTCACCCAGCCCTCGGGCAGGATCCGCTCGCCGTTCCAGACGCCGTCGTCCAGGTACAGCAGGCCGAGTCGTGCCCAGTCGCGCGCCGTCGCGTACAGGAAGGTCGAGCCGACGAAGGTGCCGCTGGCGTCCGGCTCGAGGACGGCCGAGTAGGCTCCGATCTTGTCGAAGAGTTCCTTCCGCGGGAAGTCGAAGTAGTCGGTGAGCGTGCCGCCGACGGCCTGTCGATCGATCCGCGAGATGATGTTCGTCGTGCCGCTCGAGTACTGCCAGACCGTGCCCGGCGGATCGATCAGCGGCTTCACGGCGGCATAGTGCGCGGCGTCGGGGAGGCCGTAGAGCATCAGCATGTCGTCGTTGAGTTTGTCCGAATACGCCTCGTGGAACTCGAGGCCCGTGCTCATCTGCAGCATGTTGTCGAGGGTGATCGCCGTCCGCGGGTCGCCCTTCGGCCATTCGGGCACCGGCGGATGTTCCGCGATCGACAGCTTGCCCTCGCGGACGAGGATGCCCGTGAGCGTGTTGATGATGCTCTTGGTCATCGAATAGCCGATCTGGGGCGTCGTCGCCGTGAACGGGGCGGCGTAGCGCTCGGCCAGCAGGTGCCCGTCGTAGATGATCACGACGCCGCGGGTGTCGCGCACGTCCTTGCCGCCCGGCGCGCCGTTCGGGGAGGGCGGGGAGTAGCTGTCCGGTTCCGTGAAGGCGTAGGTCATGGCGGCGTCGAGCGCCTTGGCATTCACGTCCTTCGGCAGCGGGCCCGGCCCGCCGTCGCCGTCGGGCCAGGGGGCCGACGATCGGGCGACGGGCGGCGCGGGCGGTTCCGAGTACCTGCTTGTACACGTCCGCTTCGGGAACGCCGCTGAGCAGTGTGCAGCCGACGCCCTTGCGATACACGGCCTCGACCTGGTAGGTCGGGCCCGTGATGATGACGGCCGGCGGATCGCGGCGCACCTTCACGGCGCCGCTCGCGAGCGCCTCCTTGCCGTTGACGTGCGCATCGTCGTCCAGCACCTCCTGCGGATCGCGTCCCGCTACGAAGACACCCGAGCAGACGAGCTTGGCCCCCAGCGCCGCGTCCACTGACGCGAGCGTCGGACCCGTGGCCTTCGGGGGCGTTCGGTGGCAGCCGGCGACTGCCAGCGCGAGGACGGCAGCGACCCAGAGTCTCGATTTCATCGGTCTCCCTTCGGGCGGCACCTGAACCTGGCCGCAGCGCATGATCCTCGCACTCCGCCGCACGGGCTGCAAGGGCCAACGGCCGGGTCGGTGCAGGCCCCAGGCCCGGCGGCAGCCGACGTCCGCATGGCCACGGAATGTGCGGTGGAGCTCGTGAATTTACGGCTCCGTAACGAATCGGCCGCATCACGTTTACGCGTTGCGACTAGCCTTGCTTCACGTTTCAGGATCGTGAATGGGGTGCATGATGTTGCCCGTTTCCCCGATTGCCGCGAACCGGCTGTTGCGCCCGTGTCCGGCCTGCGGTCACCATAGGACCCCAGCCGGACGGGCGTGCCGCGGGCGCGGATGCGGACTCGCCGCCGGGCCTGCGTGGTTCGGCTGACGGGCGGGTGGGCCGGGCGACAGCACCCTGGTCAACGATGGCTGCCGTGCGGGGGGCGGGTCGCACCCTCGGCGGAGGCGTCGGGGGGCTGCCGCCCGGCGCCGTCCGGACACCTTTGACAACGAGGACATCATGAATCGACGAGTCTCGACGGTCGTGCTGGCGGGGGCGCTCGCGCTGGCGGGGGGCTTGCAGCTGCGAGGCGCGCAGGCGCCGCGCGCCGCCGCGGGCGCATCGGCCGACTCCCGGATCGCCCACGTGGTGATCATCTTCAACGAGAACGTCTCGTTCGATCACTATTTCGCGAGCTATCCGGACGCGGCGAACCGCCCGGGCGAGCCGCCCTTCCACGCCGCGCCCGGGACGCCGGCGGTGAACGGTCTGCGCGGCGCGCTGCTGACGCGCAACCCCAACGCGCTGAACCCGGCCAACGGCGCCGGCGCCATGAACCCGTTCCGCCTCGACCGGTCGCAGGCCGCCACCGCCGATCAGGATCACAACTACACGCCGGAGCAGCTCGCGTTCCACGCCGGCCTCATGGATCTCTTTCCGCATTCGGTCGGCCGCGGCAACAGGCCGCCCGACGCGCCCGCCGGTCCGCTCGGCACGACCGGTCTCACGCTCGGCTACTACGACGGCAACACGGTGACCGCGCTCTGGAACTACGCGCAGCACTTCGCCATGAGCGACAACTCGTACGGGACGACGTTCGGACCGTCGACGCCGGGCGCCCTCAACCTCGTGGCCGGGCAGACCAACGGCGTCGTGCGGACGCTCAACGGCACGAGCAGGACCACCGATGGCGGACACGGCAGCCTGACGCTCATCGGCGACGCCGACCCGATCGGCGACGTCTGCTCGGCGCCGACGAAGGCCCAGGTCGCGATGGGCGGCCCGAACATCGGCGATGCCCTGACGAAGGCCGGCGTCACGTGGGGCTGGTTCGAGGGCGGATTCGACCGGACCGCGACCAACGCCAACGGCACGACCGACTGCCGGCGCAGCACGACCTCCGGCGTGACGCACGTCCGGTCGGCCGACTACATGCCGCATCACGAACCGTTCCAGTATTACACGTCGACGCCGAATCCGCAGCACCTCCGTCCGTCCTCCGTGGCGGCAATCGGCCACAACGACGACCAGGCGAATCATCAGTACGACATGACGGACTTCTACGCGGCCGTGCGGGCCGGCAACTTTCCGGCGGTGAGCTTCCTGAAGGCGCCCGCCTTCCAGGATGGCCATGCGGGCTACTCCAATCCGCTGGACGAACAGACCTTCATCGTGCACGTGCTGAACTTCCTGCAGCCGCGGCCCGAATGGCATCAGACGGCCGTCATCATCGCCTACGACGACTCGGATGGCTGGTACGATCATCAGATGGGTCCCATCGTCAATCAGTCGACCGGCCCGGCCGATGCGCTGACCGGTACGGGCGCCTGTGGCGACGGCACGACGGCCCTGCCCGGCATCGCCGCCGACAATCCCCACGCGCAGGGCCGCTGCGGTTACGGCCCGCGGCTGCCGCTGCTCGTCGTCTCGCCGTGGGCGCGGCCGAACTCGTCGATCACACCATCACCGACCAGGCGTCAATCCTCCGGTTCATCGAAGATCGCTGGCTTCGCGGGCAGCGTCTGGGGCAGGGCTCCTTCGACGCCATCGCCGGGTCGCTCGACTCGATGTTCGATTCCCATCAGTCGCCGGCGGGGCCGCTGACGCTCGACGAGCGGACCGGCGAGCCGCAACCATAGGGCGACGCTCGCTTCGGTGGAGCCGCCGACGCCCTGGCGAAGGCGGTGAGCCCGACGGAGACCAGCGGTCGCAGCGCCGAGCTTCAGCTCGGCCGTGACCCGAACCATCGATGGCGATCCCCAGACGCACGTTCCTGCATCGCTCGGCGACGGTCGCGGCGGCCGTCGCCCTGGGGCCCCGGCGCTCGATGGCGGCGCCGCCGCCGGCCGGGGCGATCGCGCTGATCCGGCGATCCTGACGCCATTCGTGGATCCACTCCCGCGTCCCGCGGTCGCGCGGCCGTCGGGGACGCATGCGGCCGGCGGCCGGGAGCATCCGGCGTACCGGCTCACCATGCGCGCCATCACGCACCGCGTGCATCGCGACCTGCCGCCCGCGACCTGGTGGAGCTACGGCCCGACGTTTCCGGGGCCGACCATCGAAGCACGACGCGGACGCGGGCTCTGGGTCGAGTGGGTGAACCGGCTGCCGGCGAAACACTTCCTGCCGATCGATCCCACGCTCGACGGAGCCGGCCCCGGTCAGCCGGAGGTCAGGACGGTCGTCCACCTGCACGGCGGGAGCGTGCCGCCGGCCAGCGACGGCTATCCGGAGGCGTGGCACGTCCCGGGACAGTCGCATCAGGATTTCTATCCGAACGAACAGGATGCCGCGACGCTCTGGTATCACGACCATGCGATGGGCATCCACCGGCTGAATCTCTTCGCCGGTCTGCTCGGGCTCTACGTGATCCGGGATGAGGTGGAGGACGCACTCGGGCTGCCGGCCGGGGAGTGGGAGCTGCCGCTCGTCTTCTGCGATCGCAGCTTCCGCCGTGACGGGCAGCTCTACTACCCGACGTCGGGGTTGCCCGGACGGCCGTGGATTCCCGAGTACCTCGGCAACGCGTTGCTGGTGAACGGCCGGCTCCTGCCGTACCTCGAGGTCGAACCGCGCCGATACCGCTTCCGGCTGCTGAACGCCTGCAACAGCCGGTTCCTGGACCTGGCGTGGCC
>CAVQEJ010000003.1:0-2700476 GCA_963711505.1 uncultured Acidobacteriota bacterium
GTCCTCGGGACAGGCCGCGTAACAGTTGTCACACTGTAGCAGCTGCCGCACGAGAAACAGCGCTGCGCCTCGTAGCGTGCCTCGGCTTCCCTCAGCCCCGCCACGACCTCCTCGAAGCCGGTCACCCGCTCGGCCGCCTTCAGCATCCGCTGCGCGCTGGGATCGGCGTCGCTGTACACCGGCAGGTGCAGCATGCTGAAGGTCACCAGCGGCGGTCGGGCCGGCTCCGCGTGCCGCGTCCCCCGGAGCCAGGCGTCGATGTGCCGGGCGGCCAGCTTGCCTTCACCGACCGACACCGTCACCGACTGGTCGCCCGGCACCATGTCGCCGCCCGCGAAGACGCCCGGGTGACCGGTCATCATGTCGGCACCGATCTGCACGGCCCCGTCCCTCCCGAACTCGAGGCCCGGCACCTGCCGGAGGAAGCCGCTGTCGGTCTCCTGGCCGAGGGCCAGGACAATCGCGTCGGCCTTCAGCGTCTCGAACCGTCCGGTCGGCTGCGGCCGGCCGTGGGCGTCCAGCTCCATGATCTCCACCGTGAGATCGAATCCCGGAGACCTCCGTGATCGTGCCTCAGCCACTTGAACCGGACGCCCTCTTCCTCGGCTTCGTCGGCCTCGAAGGCCTGCGCCGGCATGTGCGCGCGATCGCGCCGGTAGACGATGAGCGCCTCGTCGGCGCCCAGCCGCTTGGCCGTGCGCGCGGCGTCCATCGCCGTGTTGCCGCCGCCGTACACCACGACGCGGCGGCCCAGGCGCGCCCCGCCGTCGGTCTGCGCGTCGTGGAGGAGCGACACGGCGTCGAGCACGCGCGCCGCATCCCGCGCCGGGACGTCGACGTGCTTGCCGATACCCGCGCCGATCGCGAGGTACACCGCATCGAAGCGGCCGGCGTCCTTCTCGGCCGTCAGGTCCGTCACCCGGTGGTTCGTGACGATCGTCACCCCCATCGCTGCGATGCGCGCGATCTCGTGCTGGAGAACCTCGCGCGGCAGGCGGTAGGCGGGGATGCCGAACTGCATCATGCCGCCGGGCATCGAGCCCGCGTCGCGAATCTCCACCGCATGGCCCGCCCGGGCGAGGCGGTACGCCGCCGACAGCCCGCTCGGCCCGGCGCCGATGACGAGAATCCGCTTGCCGGTGGGCGGCGCGTCGATCGGCAGCGGCCAGCCCTCCTGCGTCGCCAGATCCCCGAGGAAGCGTTCGACCGCGTGGATGCTCACCGGCGCGTCGAGTTCCCCGCGATTGCAGGCCTGCTCGCACGGGTGGTAGCAGACGCGGCCGTGGACCGCCGGCATGGGGTTGTCGCGCACCAGCGTCTCCCACGCCTCCCGGTACCGGCCCGCCTGCGCCAGGGCGAGCCAGGCCTGCACCTGCTCGCCGGCCGGGCACGCGTGGCTGCAGGTCGGCAACAGGTCGACGTAGACCGGTCGCCTGAACCGCACCGATCCGGTCCCGTTGAGACGGGTCAGATCGACGATGGGCGTCATGTCGCTGGGCTTCGTGATCATCGGCATCGGCTTCCTCACAGCGGTCGACGGGATCGCTCTTGCAGGACTCGTGCCTCCATACGGGGGACCGGCCGTGGCGGATTGGCGGCAAACCGGTCGCTGGCGGACGGTCGGAACTGCGTGGATTCCGGTGGAGTTGGTGCGAGGTCGGGGAATTATCCGCGAAGGCTTGTGCGGTCCGGCGCTGCCTGCAGCACGACCGATGCCGTATGGTTCAGCTGGTCGCGGCCGCGGCCGTTCGGCCGCCACGGCCAGCCGGCCCACATTCGTGCGGTCCGAATCCGTCAGGCGTCGCAGCAGTCGCCGGTCCAGGCCTCCCGGGCTTCACGCAGCACGAACGGCACGAACATGAGCGCCGGCCGCGGCGGCCACCCACCAGGCGTCGAGCCACCACTGTGCCGCCAGCGCCATGAAGACGACCGTCGAGAGGTAGCCGCACGTGACCGATTCCACGGCGTCGGCGCGGAGGGCATGGCTGCCGAGCCGGCCGGCGAGCCGCAGCTTGGCCTTCGCCAGTCCGTACATGATCGGGATGGCGGCGCCGGTGAGCACCAGCCCCGCGAGGGTGAAGCGCTGGCCGGCGTGCATCCACAGCGCACGCCCTGCCGCCACTGTCACGTACGCCGCCAGCCCGTACAGCAGCAGGCCGCCGATGCGGCCGGCGCGGCGCTCGATGGCTTCCGGGAACGCCTGCCCCTGCTGCAGCTCGACGCGCAGCCGCCAGACGAGCACGCCGGCCGACAGGAGCTCGATGAGGCTGTCGACGCCGAACGCCTCGAGGACCAGGCTGTGCGCCGCCGCGCCGGCGGCGAGCGCGACGCCGGCCTCGGCGACCATCCATCCGAGGGTCGCCCACTCGAGCGCGAGGGCCCGCCCCACGTCGGCCGCGCGGCCGCGTGGTTGTGTCGTGGACCGCCCCGAGGCGGTGTCAGGCATACGATCGCGGTTCATTGTCCCATGCGCCCGGCGCGCCGGTGGCGAGCGGCGACTGTGTTTTTAACGATCATCAAGCGCGTCATAGCGCACTCATTGTTGCGTCATTTAACGGATTAGTCGCGGACGAAACGTCCTCGCTCTTTTTCCGCCAGTTCGCTGCGATCAGTTCGTTTGCACGCGATTACTGGAGGAGCACATGTGGACTGGCCGATGGCGTCTTGCGTTGTAACGATGATGATGATGATGTCTGGACGGCTGCCGGCGCATTCGCGCAGCAGCGTTCCGGCACGTGACGGAAGCGCGGTTGATGGGCCATTACGTCCTGCCGGGGCGCGCGTCGCGCTTCAGCGGGCGGCCAGACGGCGGTGCTGGATTAGCAGGGGCGTTCACGTCCCGCACGTGCCGCCGGCACCTACACGCTCACCGTGTCTGGGCGTGGGGCTGCTGCCGTTCACCAGGAGCGTGCAGGTGGCATCGGCCAGGTGACGAACGTGGACGCCGTGCTCGAAGTCCCGTCTGTCAATGCCAGATTACGGTGAAGGCCGCCGGCCGCGGCGAGGCAGCGGCGTTGAATGAACAGCGAACGGCCGCCACATCGTCGAGGCGCTGCCGGCCGAGGTCATCACGAGTCTGCCGAATGCGAACGCTGCCATGCGATTGGCCGGCTGCCGAGCGTGTCGCTGGAGCGCGACGAGGGCGAAGGCAAGTACATCCAGATTCGGGACGGATTCGCGGCTGAGCAACGTGACGATTGACGGGGTTGCGGTGCTCGCCGGAAGGGGCGTTCGCAATGTGAAGCTGGACGCTATTCTGCCGCACTGGTCGGCTCATTGAGGTCAACAAGACGTTGTCCGCGGACCAGTAGCCGACGCCATCGGCGGCTCCGTGAACCTGGTGACGAAGACCGCCGCCGACCAGCGTATGCCAGTTTCTCGGCGATGGGCGGCTACACGAACATCTTCCACGGACGCGGGTCTCCACCAGTTCACTGGCACGGTCGGGCGGCGGTTCGGGTCGACAAGCGGCTCGGGTGCTGCTCGGCGGCAGCTACGACTGGAACGGCCGCGGCATCAACGACATCAAGCTCGCAGGGGACGAGCGATTTGGCATGGTTGTGCTGGTCTAACCGGGCGTCGATATCCGTGAATACGTATCACCGGTCGCGCTACGGCTTCGCGGGCGGCGTCGACTACCGGCTGGCCAACGGGGGCGAGCCACGCGCGGGCTGCTGGCACAGTTCAACAACCGCGGGACGACGTGGATTGATGGCTTGGTGCGACAGCTTCATCTCGCCGACACTGACCAACAGCACCAGCGGCTCGGGCTTCAAGCATGACGATTGACGGTCTATCAGCGGATTTCCAGTGTGGTGACGGGCGCGAAGCAGGCCGTCGGGGCGCTCTTGGTGGACTGGGACGCGTCGTTCGCCCGTTCCGGCCAGACCGGCGGCTTCCCGCGCGCCAACTTCGACGGCCCGTCGAACATCCAGTTCTCGGTCGATGCTGGAACCCCCTCACGCCCAAGTACACGCCGCTCAACGGCGTCAACATCTACGACGTCGCTGTACACGCTGTCCAACGGGCAAAGGATCACGACCGACCTGACGCACCAGCGGAATCTGGCCGGCGCCGTCAATCTGACCCGTGCCTACCGCAGCGGCGGCAGCCTGGGCGCGCTCGAGTTCGGCGAAGATCCGCGACTCTGGACAAGACCCGGACCGTGAACGACCAGGTACTTCAACGCGACCGGGGCGCCCGCGCTCACGTTCAGCTCGATCATCGGTCGGTCACCGATCCGAACTACTACTTTGGCGACTACACGATTGGCCTGCTCGCCGATTCACAAGATGACCAGTTTCTTCGCGGCCAATCCCGGCGCGCTGCTGCTGGACGTCAACAAGACGCACCAGCGCGACGATCGAACAACTACCAGACGACCGAACGGGTCTACGCCGCCTACGTGATGAACACCCTGGACATGGACAAGAGCCACCGGAGGACCGGCGTGCGGCTCGAAGCCACGCAGTCGTCCTACACGGGCTACCACGTGACGCTCGACGACAACGGGAACTACGTGTCCACGACGCCCGTCACCGGCAGCCACGACTACACCAACGTTCTGCCGAGCATTCAGACCGGTACGCCTTCGACTCGAACACGAACGTCCGCGTCGCCTACGGCATGGGCATCTCGCGCCCGAACTTCGGGGGACGCCCGTACCTGCTGCAGCAGGACCGGCGGATGACGATCAGTGTCGGCAATCCGGAGCTGAAGCTGACGCGCTCGAACAACTTCGATCGCGGTTCGAGCACTTCCTGGAGCCTCTGGGGGTTCTCCAGGCGGGCGTGTTCTACAAGGCCCTGACCGATCTGATTGAGCGAGCGTCGACACGCTGGAAGCGGCACCGACGCCGGCTCCACCCAGTCGCAGCCGGTCAGCGGCCCCAACCTGCACATGGCCGGCGTCGAGATGACTGGCGGCAGCACCTGTCGTTCCTGGTAGGTGGGCTTCATGGCCAACTTCAGCTACAGCTCGTCGAAGGCCGTGGTGCCCGGACGTCGTGACAACCCCGCGCGGCACGCACGAGCCCAGGAACTGGAACCTGAACTTCACCTACGATTGGGAAAAAACTAGGCAACTCGGCGTCAACGACAACGACGTGTACATCTACGACTACAACTATTCCGACGGCGCCGACGGCGGCATCAACGGGCCGAACGGCGACATCTACCTCTACCCGCACACGCAGGTGGACGCGAAGGCAGCTACAACCTGACGCGGAACCTGCAGGTCGTCGTGGCGGCGTGAACCTATACAATGAAGTGTTCGGCTTCTACCAGGGAAGCCCGCAGGACCCGATTCAGCGGGAGTTCGACAACCGCTCGTTCACGGTTGCGATACACGTCACGCGCTAGGTCCCGGGCACCAGGGCCGGGACCGCGTGGCTCAGGGGCCGCGCCGGGGGGGACGACCGGTGGGCGGCACCGGGTCAACGGCCGGTCCCGCGCGAGGGTGCCTCGCGCAGGGGGCCGGGTGCTGCCACCGGTCCGGGTGGGTGAGGCCAGCGCGTATCGCTACGGTTTCCGATCGATCTGGTCGAGCCGCCGCTGGAGGATGCGCTGCAGGTTGGCGTTGTTCGCGAAGTTCGTCTTCAGCGCCTGCAGGTCGGCCCGCGCGGCGTCCTTGTCGCCGGCCGCTTCGTGCGCGGTGGCCTTCATCAGGCCGACGCGCAGCTGCATCCGGATGTCGTCGGTGGGGACCTGCATGGCCGCCAGCCGGGTGAGCGCGGTCTGCGGATCCTTGCGATCGACGATCAGCGAATCGGCCGCGGCGAGCTGCCAGCTCTGGTCGTCGGGGAACCGCGCGGCGGCCATGTCGATCAGCTGCGCCGCCTCCGCACTCCGGCCCGCCTTGCGGTCCTGCATCGCCTGCTCGTAGAGCCCTGCGACGTACAGCCGGCCGACGTCCTCCGGATTGCCGGTGCGCAGGCCGGGGCCGCCCGCGTACGAGTACACGAGCTCGCCGCCATGCGCGCCGGTCTGGTACACCGCGTACAGGCCGACCAGCCCCACGAGGGCGGACGCCATCAGCACGACCTTCGTGCGCTTGCTGCCGAAGGCCGCGAACGCGAGGCCGATGAGCTCCAGTGCCGCGACTGCCAGAAAGATGTCGCGCGTGCGCTCGCCCCATTGCTCGTGCGCCTGCACGGCCGCAGCCGCCCCCGGAATCCGTTCCACGACGCCGTGGGCCTCCGTCCCCGACTTCACGGCGGCGACCGCCGCGATCGTGCCGATCAGGATGAGCGTCGCGGCCGCCGGCCCGCTGAACCTGAACCACCCGGAGAGGGACACGAGCCGCAGGGCGACGCCGACGAACAGCAGCGCGATCACGAAGTGCACGATCTGCGGATGGAAGGCCCCGATATTGGGCATGAGCTGCGTCTCCAGGCCAGGGTTGCGCCGGCGCCCCCGTGGCCCGGCATCGGGATCGGATCGATGTTCGATGTCACTGCTGATACGACGGGACCGTTGAAATGCTTACGGCACGCGGTCGGCCCCTGCGCGACGGGCCAGGGCCCGCCGCGACAGGGGCGCCGATCCTACTTCGCCGGGGGCAGCGCCTGCAGCACCAGGTCGACGAAGTGATCGAGGCTGAAGGCGTTCGAATCGCCGGTGCCGGGGTCCGGTGGGTCCGGCGTCGTGTTACCGAGCCGCACGATGACGGCGTGGCGTGAGGGGATGATCATGACCGCCTGGCCGATGTAGCCGATCATCCCGTAGGCGTCGGTCGGCATGTGCGGCCAGGAGCGCTTCGATGGATCGGCCGGGTCGCCGGCATTCAGCCAGAACTGCGCGCCGTACCGGCCGTCGGGCGCATGCGCGGCTGGCGTCGCCGTGTACTTCACCCAGCCCTCCGGCAGGATCCGCTCGCCGTTCCAGACCCCGTCGTCCAGGTACAGCAGGCCGAGGCGGGCCCAGTCGCGCGCCGTCGCGTACAGGAAGGTCGAGCCGACGAACGTGCCGCTGGCGTCCGGCTCCAGGACGGCCGAGTACGCTCCGATCCTGTCGAACAGGGCCTTCCGCGGGAAGTCGAAGTAGTCGGTGAGCGTTCCGCCGACGGCCTGCCGATCGATCCGCGAGATGATGTTCGTCGTGCCGCTCGAGTACTGCCAGACCGTGCCCGGCGGATGGATCAGCGGCTTCTCGGCGGCGAAGTGCGCGGCGTCGGGGAGGCCGTAGAGCATCAGCATGTCATCGTTGAGCGCGTCCGAGTACGCCTCGTGGAACTCGAGGCCCGCGCTCATCTGCAGCATGTTGTCGAGGGTGATCGCCGTCCGCGGGTCGCCCTTCGGCCACTCGGGCACCGGCGGATGCTCCGAGATCGACAGCTTGCCCTCGCGGACGAGGATGCCCGTGAGCGTGTTGATGATGCTCTTGGTCATCGAATAGCCGATTTGGGGCGTCGTCGCCGTGAACGGGGCGGCATAGCGCTCGGCCAGCAGGTGCCCGTCGTAGATGATCACGACGCCGCGGGTGTCGCGGACGTCCTTGCCGCCCGGCGCGCCGTTCGGGGAGGGCGGGGAGTAGCTGTCCGGCTCCGTGAAGGCGTAGGTCATGGCCGCGTCGAGCGCCTTGGCATTCACGTCCTTCGGCAGCGGGCCCGGCCCGCCGTCGCCGTCGGGCCAGGGGGCCGACGATCGGGCGATGGGCGGCGCGGGCGGTTCCGAGTACCGCTTGTACACGTCCGCTTCGGGAACGCCGCTGAGCAGTGTGCAGCCGACGCCCTTGCGATACACGGCTTCGACCTGGTAGGTCGGGCCCGTGATGATGACGGCCGGCGGATCGCGGCGCACCTTCACGGCGCCGCTCGCGAGCGCCTCCTTGCCGTTGACGTGCGCATCGTCGTCCAGCACCTCCTGCGGATCGCGTCCCGCCACGAAGACACCCGAGCAGACGAGCTTGGCCCCCAGCGCCGCGTCCACTGAGGCGAGCGTCGGACCCGTGGCCTTCGGGGGCGTTCGGTGGCAGCCGGCGACTGCCAGCGCGAGGACGGCAGCGACCCAGAGTCTCGATTTCATCGGTCTCCCTTCGGGCGGCACCTGAACCTGGCCGCAGCGCATGATCCTCGCACTCCGCCGCACGGGCTGCAAGGGCCAACGGCCGGGTCGGTGCAGGCCCCGGACCCGGCGGCAGCCGACGTCCGCATGGCCACGGAATGTGCGGTGGAGCTCGTGAATTTACGGCTCCGTAACGAATCGGCCGCATCACGTTTACGCGTCGCGACTAGCCTTGCTTCACGTTTCAGGATCGTGAATGGGGTGCATGACGTTGCCCGTTTCCCCGATTGCCGCGAACCGGTTGTTGCGCCCGTGTCCGGGCTGCGGTCACCATATGACCGCAGCCGGACGGGCGTGCCGCGGGCGCGGATGCGGACTCGCCGCCGGGCCTGCGCGGTTCGGCTGACGGGCGGGTGGGCCGGGCGACAGCACCCTGGTCAACGATGGCTGCCGTGCGGGGGGCGGGTCGCACCCTCGGCGGAGGCGTCGGGGGGCTGCCGCCCGGCGCCGTCCGGACACCTTTGACAACGAGGACATGATGAATCGACGAGTCTCGACGGTCGTGCTGGCGGGGGCGCTCGCGCTGGCGGGGGGCTTGCAGCTGCGAGGCGCGCAGGCGCCGCGCGCCGCCGCGGGCGCATCGGCCGACTCCCGGATCGCCCACGTGGTGATCATCTTCAACGAGAACGTCTCGTTCGATCACTACTTCGCGAGCTATCCGGACGCGGCGAACCGCCCGGGCGAGCCGCCCTTCCACGCCGCGCCCGGGACGCCGGCGGTGAACGGTCTGCGCGGCGCGCTGCTGACGCGCAACCCCAACGCGCTGAACCCGGCCAACGGCGCCGGCGCCATGAACCCGTTCCGCCTCGACCGGTCGCAGGCCGCCACCGCCGATCAGGATCACAACTACACGCCGGAGCAGCTCGCGTTCCACGCCGGCCTCATGGATCTCTTTCCGCATTCGGTCGGCCGCGGCAACAGGCCGCCCGACGCGCCCGCCGGTCCGCTCGGCACGACCGGTCTCACGCTCGGCTACTACGACGGCAACACGGTGACCGCGCTCTGGAACTACGCGCAGCACTTCGCCATGAGCGACAACTGGTACGGGACGACGTTCGGACCGTCGACGCCGGGCGCCCTCAACCTCGTGGCCGGGCAGACCAACGGCGTCGTGCGGACGCTCAACGGCACGAGCAGGACCACCGATGGCGGACACGGCAGCCTGACGCTCATCGGCGACGCCGACCCGATCGGCGACGTCTGCTCGGCGCCGACGAAGGCCCAGGTCGCGATGGGCGGCCCGAACATCGGCGATGCCCTGACGAAGGCCGGCGTCACGTGGGGCTGGTTCGAGGGCGGATTCGACCGGACCGCGACCAACGCCAACGGCACGACCGACTGCCGGCGCAGCACGACCTCCGGCGTGACGCACGTCCGGTCGGCCGACTACATCCCGCATCACGAACCGTTTCAGGTACTACGCGTCGACGGCGAATCCGCAGCACCTCCGTCCGTCCTCCGTGGCGGCCATCGGCCACAACGCCGACCAGGCGAATCATCAGTACGACATGACGGACTTCTACGCGGCCGTGCGGGCCGGCAACTTTCCGGCGGTGAGCTTCCTGAAGGCGCCCGCCTTCCAGGATGGCCATGCGGGCTACTCCGATCCGCTGGACGAACAGACCTTCATCGTGCACGTGCTGAACTTCCTGCAGCAGCGGCCCGAATGGCGTCAGACGGCCGTCATCATCGCCTACGACGACTCGGATGGCTGGTACGATCATCAGATGGGTCCCATCGTCAATCAGTCGACCGGCCCGGCCGATGCGCTGACCGGTACGGGCGCCTGTGGCGACGGCACGACGGCCCTGCCCGGCATCGCCGCCGACAATCCCCACGCGCAGGGCCGCTGCGGTTACGGCCCGCGGCTGCCGCTGCTCGTCGTCTCGCCGTGGGCGCGGCCGAACTACGTCGATCACACCATCACCGACCAGGCGTCGATCCTCCGGTTCATCGAAGATCGCTGGCTCCACGGGCAGCGTCTGGGGCAGGGCTCCTTCGACGCCATCGCCAGGTCGCTCGACTCGATGTTCGATTTCCATCAGTCGCCGGTGGCGCCGCTGACGCTCGACGAGCGGACCGGCGAGCCGCAACAATAGGGCGACGCTCGCTTCGGTGGAGCCGCCGACGCCCTGGCGAAGGCGGTGAGCCCGACGGAGACCAGCGGTCGCAGCGCCGAGCTTCAGCTCGGCCGTGACCCGAACCATCGATGGCGATCTCCAGACGCACGTTCCTGCATCGCTCGGCGACGGTCGCGGCGGCCGTCGCCCTGGGGCCCCGGCGCTCGATGGCGGCGCCGCCGCCGGCCGGGGCGATCGCGCTCGATCCGGCGATCCTGACGCCATTCGTGGATCCACTCCCGCGTCCCGCGGTCGCGCGGCCGTCGGGGACGCATGCGGCCGGCGGCCGGGAGCATCCGGCGTACCGGCTCACCATGCGCGCCATCACGCACCGCGTGCATCGCGATCTGCCGCCCGCGACCTGGTGGAGCTACGGCCCGACGTTTCCGGGACCGACCATCGAAGCACGACGCGGACGCGGGCTCTGGGTCGAGTGGGTGAACCGGCTGCCGGCGAAACACTTCCTGCCGATCGATCGCACACTCGACGGTGCCGGCCCCGGTCAGCCGGAGGTCAGGACGGTCGTCCACCTGCACGGCGGGAGGGTGCCGCCGGCCAGCGACGGCTATCCGGAGGCGTGGCACGTCCCGGGACAGTCGCATCGGGATTTCTATCCGAACGAACAGGATGCCGCGACGCTCTGGTATCACGACCATGCGATGGGCATCCACCGGCTGAATCTCTTCGCCGGTCTGCTCGGGCTCTACGTGATCCGGGACGACGAGGAGGAGGCACTCGGGCTGCCGGCCGGGGCAGCGGGAGCTGCCGCTCGTCTTCTGCGACCGCAGCTTCCGCCGTGACGGGCAGCTCTTCTACCCGACGTCGGGGTTGCCCGGACGGCCGTGGATTCCCGAGTACTTCGGCAACGCGCTGCTGGTGAACGGCCGGCTCCTGCCGTACCTCGAGGTCGAACCGCGCCGATACCGCTTCCGGCTGCTGAACGCCTGCAACAGCCGGTTCCTGCACCTGGCGTGGCCGGAGGGACTGTCCGTCCGGCAGATTGGCACCGATCAGGGGCTGCTGCCGGCACCGGTGCCGGTTTCGTCGACCCGGCTGGCGCCGGCCGAACGGGCCGACATCGTGGTCGACTTCGCGCCGCAGGCCGGCCGCCGCGTCGTGCTCGAGAACGAGTTGACTGGGAGTCCTGCAGTTCCGTGTCGCAGCCGGGCGCGTGGTCGACGAGAGTCGTGTGCCGGGGCGGCTGCGCACGGTGTCGCGCCTGCGGACGGAGGATGCCGTTCGCACGCGGGTGCTGACCGTCGGCGAAGTCGTCAGCATGAACGGCGAACCGCTGCGGATGCTGCTGAACGGCACGCGCTGGAGTGCTCCCGTGACGGAGACGCCGCAACTCGACACCACGGAAATCTGGAACCTGGTGAACGTCACCGACGACGCCCATCCGATCCACCTGCACCTGGTGCGGTTTCAGATCCTGGACCGGCGGGCGTTCGACGTCTTCCAGTACCCGACAGCGGGGACCGTGCGCTACGTGGGGCCGGCCGAGCCGCCGGACCCGTCGGAGGCGGGTTGGAAGGATACGGTGCGGGCGGCCCCCGGCATGATCACCCGCATCATCATCCGCTTCGAAGGGTATGCCGGACGGTACGTCTGGCACTGCCACATCCTCGAACACGGGGACAACGAGATGATGCGGCCGTACGAGGTGCGGCCGGCGTCCGCGTGAGGATTCAGGACGTCGAGCTGACCGTCTCGGCGTAGGGGCCGGCTGACGGCTCCTCGGGCTCCAGGGGGCGTGCCCGTTTCCCTTCGCGCAGGCGGGCGGCGATGTAGGACCCGAGCACCAGGGCAATGGCGACGGCCTGCGCGCCGAGCGTCTCGACGGTGGGGAAGGCGGCGAACCAGAGCCCCACCCACGCCGGCATCACGCCCGTCAGGCCATGAATCGTCGTCGTCGGGATCCAGTGCGCCAACTGCATCTCCTGCGCCTGTTCGCCCACCATCACGACCAGCACCACGCCCAGCATCACCCCGGTCAGGACGAGCATGCGGCGGTACGGCAGACGCCGGTGCGCGACGAAGGTGAGCACCGCGACGACCGCCGTGAAGAGCAGGCCGACGAGCACGCCGTACAGCACGGGCGTGCCGCCCAGCCGCAGGCGGTAGCTCTGGAGGAACAGGACCACCTCGAAGCCCTCGCGATAGAGCGACGTGAAGCCGAGCAGGCCCAGACCCCACCAGAGGCGGGCGGTCGACGGCCGGCCGCCGCCGGCGTCCTGGAGCAGCGTCTGCTTCCGGCGGTTGTGCATCGAGATCCAGCCGGTCCAGGTACAGCTTGTGAAAGAACCAGTTCATCACGACGACGAGCACGAGGACCGCCAGCAGGCCGGTGGCGGCCTGGATGTCCAGGGCGGGGATGCTGCCGCTCAGGTCGTCGATGATCCGGACGGCGAGCGCCCACGTCAGGAGGCTCGCGATGAAGCCCAGGCCGGCGCCGGTGGCGATCGGGCGCTGGTACACGCGGGTGGTGCCACTGAGGCTGGCCGTGATGGCGGCCAGCACCAGGATGCACTCGAGGCCTTCGCGGAAGACGAGCACGCCGATGTCGATGATGGCGACCGTGGCGCTGGCGTGGGGCGCGGTGGGATCGGGATTGCCGCCGGCGACGAGGCTGGCCCAGACGGCGGCAGCGGCCAGCACGACGAGGGCCGCGGCCAGCAGTACCCGGGCGGCCGTGCGCCCGTCGCGTGTGATGGAAGCCATGGTGCGAATTGCCCGATTACCGGACGGTGGAGCCGGGTCGCGGCCGGCCGCGCGTTCCCTCTAATTGATGAGACTGAGTCTCAGTTTTATGAATCGTACCTGCTTCGCTCCTCGAGCGCAAGGGCGCACCGGGACCATCCCCGCCGGCGCGGTCCTCACATTCGACGTACGTCCAATAGAGGACCGGTCGTCCCACGAGGCGGCTGCTCAGCGTGTGTGGAGGTACTGCAGGAGATCGTTCAGGTCGTCGGCACCCAGACGGCCGGCGAAGGGGGGCATCGCCACACCGCCCCGGAGAATCGCCTGCCGGACGTTCGCGTCCGTTGTCGGCGACCCGTCGGGCAGCTGCGCGCCGTCGAACAGACCGTCGAGCGAGGGCGGCTGGCGGGCCAGGTCCGGCGGCTGCCCTTCGTGACAGCCCTGGCAATCGGTTTGGTACACGACCTGCCCTCGCGCGATCGCCTGGCCCTGCGCGCTGTCGGTCGCGCCCGTGCAGGAGGCCATCAGCGCCGTGACGGCCGCGAGGACCGTCAACGCCAGCGCGAGTCTTCCCGGGAGCGAACCTCTGATTCCACCGACGCCATGCACGTTCGTCCTCTTTTCATCAATGGTGCCCGGATTGCAGCCAGCGCGAGGCGGGCGGTGGCACACGGGGTCACCCGTCAGAATAGCCGGTGCACGGGAGGCATTCAACGGACGGGGCACGGTTCTGCTGGCCGCTGGCGAACCAGCTCGTGCTTTCGGAAGACCGATGGATCAGATACCATGCGCCTGTCGTTCCACCTTCCGTGGCGTGCGCACCCTCGTCGTGCGATCGCCCTCCGATCGCCGAGAAGGATATCTGGATGTCGCCGAAGAAGAAGGCGGCCCGCGCCGGCGCGTCGTCACGCCCTCATCGGCCGCGTGGGCGGGCCGGGACGGCCGGCCGCCCGGTCGATCGCCCGGACGGCGAGCGTTCCGGGCCGCCGGTGGTCGGCATCGGCGCGTCTGCGGGCGGCCTCCAGGCCCTGGCCAGCCTGTTCGGCGCGATGCCGTCGGGCACCGGCCTGGCCTTCGTCGTCGTCGTGCACCTCGACCCGACGCATGAAAGCCTGCTGCCCGAACTGCTCGGTCGGCGGACGACGCTGGCGGTCGAGCCGGTGCGCGACCTTCAGCGCGTCGAGGCCGACCACGTGTACGTCATCCCACCCAACCGGTATCTGACGATTGAGAGCGGGCGGCTTCATCTCATGGAGCCGAGCGAAGGCCGTGGACCCCGGGCGGCCATCGACCATTTCTTCCGTTCGCTGGCGGCGGACCAGCAGGAGCAGAGTATCGGCATCGTCCTGTCCGGCACCGGCACGGGCGGCACGCTCGGCCTGCGCGCGATCAAGTCCGAAGGCGGGACGGTCCTGGTGCAGTCGCCCGAGACGGCCGGCTACGACGGCATGCCTCGCAGTGCGATCGAGACCGGGCTGGCCGACGAGGTGCTGGCGCCGGAGGAGATGCCTCAGGTGCTCGTGAAGTACGCGCATCGTCCGCACCGGGCGCCGGTATCGCGACCGGAAGCCCGGCCGTCGACCGCCGAGAGCGACGTGACGGCCATTGTCACGCTGCTCCGGGCGCGGACGAAGCGCGACTTCCGCGGGTACAAGCGCGGGACGTTGCGGCGGCGGATCGAGCGGCGGATGGCGCTGGAACAGATCGCCGGTCTGCCGGCGTACCTCGATTACCTCCGGACCCATCCCGGTGAGGCCGATCAGCTGTCGAAGGATCTGCTCATCGGGGTCACGTCGTTCTTCAGGGATCCCCAGGCGTTCGCCGAACTGGCCGCGAAGGTGCTGGCGAAGCTGGTGGCGGAGCGTGAGCGGGACGATGCGCCGATCCGGATCTGGGTGCCGGGGTGCGCGACGGGCGAAGAAGCCTATTCGCTGGCCATGCTGGTGGCCGAACAGGCCGCCGCCGCCCAGGTGCCCTGCCGGGTGCAGATCTTCGGGACCGACATCGACGAGAGCGCCTTGCGGGTCGCGCGCACCGGCCTGTACCCCGACAGCATCGCGCTGGACGTCACGCCGGAGCGGCTGCGGCGGTTCTTCACGAAGGAGGGGCACAACTTCCGGATCGCGCAGTCGCTCCGCGAGTCCGTGGTGTTCGCGGTGCAGAATCTGGTGAGCAACCCGCCGTTCTCGAAGCTGGACCTCGTAAGCTGCCGGAACGTCCTCATCTACCTGGATCCCGAGATGCAACGTCGCGTGGTGTCGCTGTTCCACTTCGCGCTGCTTCCCGGAGGCCACCTGTTCCTGGGAAGCGCCGAGACGCCCGGCGCGGACGACGAGCTGTTCGCGCCGGTGTCGAAACGATCGCACATCTATCGCCGGATGGGGCTGGCGCGACGCCCGGTCGTGACGTTCCCGCTCGGCGAGCAGCCGTCGGGCGTCCTCGGCGCCCAGGTGACGACCGCGGCGATGGCCGAACCGGATCTCGAGACCCTGCTGCGACAGGAGCTCCTGTCCTATCTCGCGCCGTCGGCCGTGCTCATCACCCGGACCGGGCAGATTCGGCGCTTTTACGGGCGGATGGAGCGGTACCTGAGCCTGCCGGAGGGGGAGCCGAACCTCGACGTGCTGAGGCTCGCGCACGAGCCGCTGAAGCCCGCACTGCGTGCGGCCCTGCACGAGGCCGTGCGCCACAACCGCGTCGCAACCGCCGAGGCCGTGCGGGTGCGGACCGCCGATGGCCAGGCCACCATCCGTGCGACGGTGCGGCCGCTGGCGGCGTCTTCGGCGGGCGAGGGGCTCCTGCTGGCCATCTTCGAAGAGATGCCGTCGGCCACCCGGGCGTCGGCGCGGGCCGACAGCCAGAAGCGCCGGGATCTCGTCCGTCAGCTCGAAGCCGAGCTCCGGATTACGAAGGAGGAGCAGCGCAGCCTGGTCGAGCAGCTCGAGAGCGGCAACGAAGAGCTGAAGACCGCGAACGAAGAAGTCCTGTCGATGAACGAGGAGCTCCAGTCGACCAACGAGGAGCTCGAGACGTCGAAGGAGGAGCTCCAGTCGATGAACGAGGAGCTGAGCACCGTGAACGCTCAGTTGCAGGAGAAAGTGCAGGAGCTCACCACCGTCAACGACGATCTGGCGAACCTGCTGGCCGCCACCGACATCGCGACCCTCTTCGTCGAAGCCGACCTGCGGGTCAAGCGCTTCACCACGGCAGCGACCCGGCTGTTCAATCTCATTCCTTCGGACGTGGGACGGCCCCTCAGCCACATCACGAACAACCTCATCGAGATGGATCTGGCTGGGGACGCGGAGGCCGTGCTCCGCACGCTGCAGACGAGCGAGAAGGAGGTGCAGGCGCGCGATGGCCACGACTACATCGTGCGGGTGCTGCCGTACCGGAGCGCCGGGCAGGTCGTGCAGGGCGTGGTGGTGACCTTCTCCGACGTCACGACGCTGAAGGCGTCCGAACGGCGGCTCTTCAACAGCCGGCGCCGGCAGGAGGAAATCGCCAGACTCGGTCAGGAGGCGCTCGCCGGCGCGGCCGTGACGACCCTGATGGAGCAGTGTGTGCGCACGGTCGCCGGGGTGCTCGGCGTGGAGCTGGTCGAAGTCCTCGAGTACCGTTCCGAGACGAACGATCTGGTGCGGCGCGCGGGGGTGGGGATGGACCCCGCCAGCCTCGGCGCGCCCGCCGCGACCGCCAGCCCGGATTCGCCGGAGGGCGCCGCGTACGTGGCGCGTGCGACCACCGTCTTCGCGGACCTGAGCGCCGACGTCCGCTTCGCCGAAGCGACGCTGGTGACGCAACTGGCGATGCGGTCGGGCGTGCTGGTGCTCATCAGGCATGGGAGGCGAACCCTGGGGGATCGTCGGCGCCTTCTCGACGGCGGCGGGACGCGCTCTCGGCGCCCGAGGACGTGAGCTTCCTCGAGGCCATGGCCAACGCCCTGGGCACCGCGCTCACCCGCAAGCACGGCGAAGAGCAGCTGACGCAGGCGAACGACGCTCTCGAGCTTCGCGTGGCCGAACGCACGAAATGGCTCACGCTCCTGCACGATGCCACCCGGGCGGTGACCGACGCCGGGACCTGGGACGAAGCCCTGCACGAGTTGCTGGTCTGCATCTGCGGAGCCGAGAACTGGCAGATCGGCTGCGTCTACCTGCCTGACCGGCAGGGCGGGGACGCCATCGTTCCCGCCGTGTCGTACGTGGCCGATCCGCGGTTCCTGGCGTTTCAGCAGCTGTCGATGCGCAGCCGGTTCGGCCCGTCCGAGAGCCTGCCCGGTGAGGTCTTCAGCGGGGAACGGCCCGCGTGGATCGATGCGCAGGACGAGCTGCTCCGGCGCCTGCCCGTCCGGGGGGCGGTCGCCCGGCGGCTCGGGTTGCGAGCGGGCGCCGCCATGCCGATCCGGATGGGCCGGCAGGTGATTGGGGTGCTGGAGCTCTTTTCCGACCAGCCGCACCCGCCGAGCGAAGCGCTGGGCGATCTGCTCGCCGACGTCGGCGCCCAGGTCGGGCGTGCGCTCGAACGCGAGCAGCTCATGGCGCAGGTGGCCGAAATGGTCTGGCAGGAGCAGCAGGAGCTGATCCACGCGCTGCACGACTCACTGGGCCAGGAGCTGACCGGCCTGGGCCTGCTGGGCGCCAGCCTGGTCAAGCAGTGGCGGAAGACCCACGCCCCCGAAGCCGATATCGCGCAGCAGATCGTCGACAGCGCACAGCGCGCACTCGATCGGGTCAGGCAGCTCTCGAGAGGCCTGTTCGCCGTCGAAGTGGAGGCCTCCGGGCTCGCGCGGGCTCTCGAGCAGCTCGCCTCGGCCACCGAGAACATGTCGGGCGTCGCCTGCCGCGTGAGCTGCGACCCGTCGGTCGACGTGGTGGACAAGCGGGTGGCGACCCAGCTGTACCGGATCGCCCAGGAGGCGCTCACGAATGCGCTCAGACATGCCAGTCCACGAACGATTACCATCGGGCTGCGCGCGGTGACCGACGGGCTCGAGTTGTCGATCGAAGACGATGGCATCGGGATCGACCGCGCCGCGCAATCGGCGAACGGCGTGGGACTGCGGATTCTCCGCTATCGGGCCATGACCATCGGTGCCAGGCTGACCATCAGCGCGCGGACCGGTGGCGGGACCGTCGTCACCTGCGCGCTGCCTGAACGGACGGCGGTGTGAGGCCGGAGGCCGTCTCCGACGGAGGCTTCATGGAACGGCAGACGACGCCAGCGCGCGTGCTCGTGGCCGACGATCATCCGATCGTGCGGCTCGGCGTCCGCCAGATGCTGGGGAATGAACCCGATCTCTCGGTCTGCGCGGAGGTCACCACGCCGGAAGCGACGCTGCAGGCCCTGCAGACCGAGCATCCCGACATCGCGGTGATCGATCTCTCCTTCGGCGAGCTCAACGGCCTGGCGCTGATCCGCCGGATGCACGAGATCGCGCCCCAGGTGCCGGTGCTCGTCCTGTCGATGCACGACGAAGCCCTCTTCGCCGATCGCGCCCTGAAGGCCGGCGCGAAGGGATACATCATGAAGCACGAGGCGATTACGTCCCTCGTGTCGGCCATCCGCTGTGTGCTGAGCGGCCGGATCTACGTGAGCGACCAGATGGCACAGCAGGCGCTCGAAGGGATCCGTCAGAACCGCGGCGGCGGGCACGATCCCGTCGCCGATCTGAGCGACCGCGAACTGCAGGTGCTCACGCTGATCGGCAGAGGGCCTCGGCACCGTCCGCCATTGCCGCCCAGCTGCATGTCAGTCCCAAGACGGTCGAGACCTACCGGTCCCACATCAAGACCAAGCTCCATCTGCGAGACAGCACCGAGCTCGTGCGCTTTGCCACGACCTGGACGGAAGAGCTGTAGTCCTGGTCTCCGCCGCGCCCGTCCGCATCCTTTTTCCCGGTTTTCCGCTCCCGGCTGATGGCTCCAAGTCCCAGCATGGCTGAGCTTTCCGGCTGGGCTCCGCCTCGTATCAAGATTTCCTGATAGGGGCCCCGTCTTTCCCCCGATAGTCCCCGGTTGATCCAGCGCTGATACTGAAGTCGAGAGCGGCGACGTAACCACACGGCGTTGCCGCGAGCGGTTTGGCGTTTCAGGCCTCGCTGCAGTGTGCGGGGGAATGAAGTGAAAACTGTCTGCGCATGGTGCGGAGCCGTCCTCCTGGAAGGCAGCGGTGTGACTTCCCATGGCATCTGCGAAGCGTGCCAGCGCGTGACTCGAGCCGATTTCGACGCACCGGCCGTGAGCCAGTCTGCGGGACGCGGTCGACGGCCAGCGCCCTCCGCGGGTGAACGGCAGCGGCGACGTTCGTCAGCCGTCGCCTGTCGCCGCGGGTCGATCCGGCCGAGGGGCCGCATGAATGGCCCGCGTGATGGCGACGTGCTCGTCGAACGGCTGGCCGGCCCGGCCGACGCGTTCGTGCTGAGCACGAGCCCGCGATGTCCCCAGCTCCGACACGCCACGTTCAAGGCCGCACTGTCGGCGGCCCGAATCCTATGCCGAGGCGGCCGACGTCGATGTCTGGTACACGAACAATGGCGCCCCACCCCTCCGCTTGCGCCATCTCACCGGGGAGGCGTTCGACTGCGGAATCATGTCTCTGCGGGAGAGGCCGGGCGGCCAGCTGAGCTTCCGGGAGGCACACCGTCTGTGGGGCCTGAACGCGCATGCCACGTCCGAACTGTTGTCGGCGCTGGTCGCGCTCGGCTGTCTCGAGTGGGCGGGCGAAGGCCGCTATCGGGTGGTCGAGTCGAGTCCGGGGCTCGCCGGGCTGGCCGGACGGCTGCCCAGGGCCTGACCTGCAACATCTCCGGCTCTCCCTTCAACGCTGGTCGTCGGAAGCGGCGTGACCGGTCCGCCACGATCATTCCCCGCACATCCCGCCGCGCCGCATCTGCCGACTCAGCCGTAGTGTCACGGGGCGAAGCTCAATAGCAGCGGCCCGCGCGGCGTCGTACAATCGTCGGCATCGTGAGTCGCATCGGGGCAGGCCGTTCGGCTGGCCCTCGCTCCTTCAGAGGCCCTCTTTCGCGCCCGGCCGGTGACATGTCACACGCGTGCTGACGCGCCCGACGATCGACTCGCCCGTTCTCGCGGCCCTCGGGCCGACGCACGCCGCGTGCGACGGCGGGGGCGCGCAGCCCAATCGAGCAGGAGGTTTGCAGATGAGGCGTAGTGTTGTCGCGCTGGCGACGGCGGCGATGTTCTGTGCGGCGCTGCCCGTGCTCGCCGCCGGCCAGTCGGCCGAGAATCAGTCCGGGGAACCGTCGTCGAAGGCGTCGCAGGAATCACCGAAGACCGCCGAGGTGAAGCCGATGAAGTCGGTGACGCACGGCGTCGTGACGATCGACGGTCAGCGGATCCCGTACGATGCGACCGCGGGCACGATCATCCTGAAGAACAAGGAGCTGAAGCCGACCGCCAGCATCTTCTACGTGGCCTATACGAAGAGCGGCGTGAAGGACCCGTCGACGCGGCCGGTCACCTTCCTCTACAACGGCGGCCCCGGCTCCTCGACGATGTGGCTGCACATGGGCGCGTTCGGGCCCGAGCGCGTGACCACGTCGAACCACGGGCACACGGCCCCGGCGCCGTACAAGCTGGTGAACAACGAGGACAGCCTGCTCGACGCGAGCGACCTGGTCTTCATCGACGCGCCGAGCACGGGCTTCAGCCGGGTCATCGAGAAGGACCAGGGCGGTGCCGGCGTGCCGAAGGACTTCTACGGCGTGGACGGCGACGGGCACGCCTTCGCCCAGTTCATCACCGACTACCTGAGCGAGTTCAACCGCTGGAACTCGCCGAAGTACCTGTTCGGCGAGAGCTACGGCACGACGCGCTCGGCCGTGCTCGCCCGGTACCTCGAAACCGAGGACGACGTCGACCTGAACGGCGTCGTGCTGCTGTCGCAGATCCTGAGCTACGACATCTCGAACGACGACAACCCCGAGTTCAATCCCGGCATGGACCTGCCGTACGAGCTGGCGCTGCCGACCTACGCGGCCACCGCGTGGTACCACCACAAGCTGCCCGGGGCGGCGACGCCGCTGCCGGCGCTGCTGAGCAAGGTCGAGCAGTTCGCGCTCGGCGACTACGCGCAGGCGCTGAACGCCGGCACGACCCTCTCCGACGCGCAGAAGCAGCAGGTGGCCCAGCAGCTCTCCCAGTACACCGGCGTGGCGGCGTCCTACTGGCTGAAGGCCGACCTGCGGGTGAACGGCGGCGAGTTCGAGCACGAGCTGCTCGGTCCGATCGGACACGACCGGGCGCCTCGACACGCGGTTCGCGGGGCCGTCGATGGATCCGCTGGCGCAGGAGGCGGAGTACGATCCGCAGGCGGCGGCGATCAGCTCGGCGTACGTGTCGCTCTTCAATCAGTACGTGCGCGAGACGCTCGACTTCAAGCCCGGCATGCCCTATCGTCCCGAGTACCTACGACTCCGTGCTCGCGCACTGGGACTACCTGCACGCGCCTCCGGGCGCCGGCAGCGAGCTCGATCAGGCGACCAACGTGATGCCCGACATGGCGATGGCGATGAAGTACAACCCCGACCTGAAGGTGCAGCTGAACGCCGGGTACTACGACCTGGCGACGCCGTTCTACGCGGCGGTCTATGCCATGCATCACCTGGCGCTGCAGCCGTCGCTGGCGAAGAACATCTCGTACGAGTACCTACGACTCGGGCCACATGGTCTACGCCGACCTGCCGTCGCTGAAGAAGCTGCACGACAACGTCGCGAAGTTCATCGAGTCGACCTCGCACGAGAGCTCGCACTGAGGCAGGGGACGGGCCGCCGCCCGGCGGCCCGTCCGTGCCGGAGACGGTTGGCAGGGTTCCCGCCGGCGATCCACTCAGCGCTTCCACCCGACAATGACCTCGAACGCATCGCGTCGCCAGACGACCTCCGCGTGAAGTTCGGCCGCCGGCGTCATCATCAGTTCCAGATTCAGAGGCAGATACGTGTCCGCGCCCTTGCCGACTGTCCCTTCGACGCCTTCAAGGGCATCTATGAAAGGGCGTACGATCTCGGGCTCAATCGCTGCACGACCCTCCGTCCGAATCCCGCACGTGGCGCCGTGCTCGCCGAAACCGAGCAGAGCGTCAATGCGCCCACGGCTGCGCGATTGGGCGGGAAGCGGAGTGAAGGTCGCCGGACGCACCAGCCCCGGTGGCGGGCCCGTCCCGACGTGGCTGTGAGGAGGCCGCCGGCGAGCGCCGGGCTGACGTATGTGATTATTTGTTCCTTTGGCGTAATCAACTGTTTTAGTCGGTAGAGCGGTCGCCTTCCGGTCGTAAGATACGGTCTGCTGTAGAAGCCAATCAGGTGCTGTTGGAGGATATCCCCTGGCCGCCGGTGCGTTGCTTGGGATGGTTGTTATGACGGCGTGTACCGTGAAGCGTCGCAGCAGAGGGTGCCGCTTATGGAATCCCGGTTCAAGGGACGCGCGTTGATGCGAGCAAAGGCATTGTGTGTCGCCGGACTGGTGCTGGGGCTGAGCGCGACGTTGCTCGCCTACGGGCTGGCCGGGGGCCAGCAGGTGTCCAGCCCGCCGGCCGACGCAGTCGCCACGATGTCGGTCGCCGCACAGAACGCGCTGGTCCAGCAGTACTGCGTCGGTTGTCACGACGATGCGCAGAAGACGGGGGGGCTGTCGCTGGAGGCCTTCGACGCCGCGCATCCGGATTCGACCGTGGTGGCGATGATGGTCGGCAAGCTCCGGGCCGGCGCGATGCCGCCGAAGAACATGCCGCGTCCGGACGCGGGCACGCTCTACACCTTCATCACGGCGCTGGCGGGGGAAGGATCGGCGGTGCCGGTCGCGAGTCACGCTGCGCCGGCGGCCGCGCCCACGGCGGCACCGGCCGTGTTCGCGCCGCAGGTAATCGCCTTCCCGCACGCGGGCGACTCGATGACGGTGGAGGCACAGAACACGATGGTGCACACCATCTGTATCCAGTGCCACACGGACAAGCGCAAGCCTGGCGGCCTCTCGTTCGAGCACTTCGATATGGCGCAGGCACCGGCGCACGCGAAGATCGCCGAAGACATGCTGGCGAAACTGCGGGCCGGGATGATGCCTCCGCAGACGGCGCCGAAGCGGCCCGACGAGGCGTCGATTCACGCCTTCGTGGTGTCGCTGGAGAACCGGGTCGATCGGCAGGCGGCGCTGCATCCCGATCCGGGCTCGCGGCTGTTTCAGCGGCTCAACCGCGTGGAGTACGCGAATTCTATCAGCGCCATGCTCGGGCTGAACGTGGATGTCAGCCAGTGGCTGCCGCCCGACACGATGAGCCACAACTTCGACAACATCGCCGACGTGCAGGGGGTCTCGCCCACGCTGCTGCAGGCGTATCTCGACGCGGCCGACCAGATCAGCCGGCTCGCCGTCGGCGACATCGGCGCGACGCCAGCGTCGGTGAGCTACGAGACGGACAACTTTGCGTCGCAGATGAACCGCGTGCCGGGAGCGCCGATGGGCACTCGCGGCGGGCTGTCGGTCGTCCACATCTTCCCGGCTGACGGCCAGGTACCCGCTTCAAGCTCCTGCTGTTCGATACGCCGGTCGGCACGCTGTTCGGCCTGACGACGCTGGGCCAGCAGATCGAAGTGTCGATCGACGGCCGGCGGGTTGCGTTGCTCGACATCGATCCACAGATGAGCGAAACGGGGCCGCACGGCATGACGCTCGAAACGGCGCCCATCGAGGTGAAGGCGGGGCCGCAGCGGGTGACGGCTGCCTTCGTGGAGCGGTCGGCCGGTCCGATCGACGACCTGATGGCGCCGCACGAGTTCACGCTGGCCGATCCGAACATAGGTTCCGCCCCGGGGGTCACGACGCTGCCGCACCTCAAGGACCTGACCATCACGGGGCCGTTCACCGTCACGGGCGTGTCGGACACCGTCAGCCGGCAGCAGATCTTCATCTGCCGGCCGGTGACGGCGGCCGACGAGATCCCGTGTGCGACGAAGATCGTGACGCGTCTGGCGGAAGAGGCCTATCGGCGGCCCGTGACGGCGACGGACCTGAAGCCGCTGCTGACGTTCTTCCAGCGGGGCCGGCAGCAGGGGAACTTCGAGTCGGGCATCCGGATGGCGCTGCAGGCGATCCTCATCAGTCCCGACTTCCTGTTTCGGCTGGAGCGGGCCGCAGGCGTGGCGCGCGCGGGACAGGACTACCGGATCAGCGACGTGGCGCTCGCCTCGCGCCTGTCGTACTTCCTCTGGGCCATGCCGCCCGACGCCGAGCTGGTGAAGCTGGCGAGCGCCGGGCGGCTGCACGAGCCGGCCGTGCTGGACGCGCAGGTGCACCGGATGCTGCGCGATCCGCGATCGTTCGCGCTCGCCACCCGGTTCGCGGCGCAGTGGCTGCGGCTGCAGGACGTCGACAAGGTCCACCCCGACGCGTTCCTGTTTCCGCAGTACGACGGGCGGCTCGCGGAGGCGATGAAGCAGGAGACGGAGAACTTCTTCGCCGGCATCGTCAGGGACGATCGGAGCGTGATGGATCTGCTGACGGCCAACTACACCTACGTGAACCAGCGGCTGGCGAGCTTCTACGGCATTCCAAATGTGGCGGGACCGGAGTTCCGCAAGGTGTCGCTGGACGGGACGCACCGCCGCGGGCTGCTGGGGCAAGGCAGCATCCTCGTCGAAACGTCGGTGGCGAACCGGACCGATCCGGTCCTGCGGGGCAAGTGGGTGCTGGAGGTGCTGCTCGGGCAGCCGCCGCCCCCCCCGCCGCCCAACGTGCCGCCGTTGTCGGCCACCGGCGCGGTGAGCGCCGACGGCAAGCCGCTGTCGGTGCGGCAGCGGATGGAAGAGCACCGCAGGAGTCCGTTCTGCGCGTCGTGCCACAAGATGATCGATCCCATCGGCCTGGCGCTCGAGAACTTCGATGCCACCGGGCACTGGCGGATCCGCGACAACGCCGTGTCGGTGGATGCATCGACGACGCTGTACGACGGGACGAAGATGAGCGGGCTGGACGGCCTGGGGGCGGCGCTGCTGAAGCACCAGGATACATTTATCCGCGTGTTCACCGAGAATCTCATGGCGTACGCCATCGGCCGGCAGATCGAGTACTTCGACATGCCGACCGTCCGGACGATCGTCCACCGCGCGGCGGGCGACGGGAACCGGTTTTCCTCGTTCGTTCTCGGCATCGTCAACAGCGATGCCTTCCGCATGCAGCCGGATGCCCACGGGCACGCTCACCGCCGAGAGCAGCCAGCCCGGGCGGCATTCGAAGGGGCAGTAGGGAGGTCCGAGGCGATGTTCATTACGCAGAAGCATCTGTCGCGACGCACGGTACTGAAGGGGATGGGCGTGACGCTGGCGTTGCCGTTCCTGGACGCGATGGTGCCAGCCGGCGGGGCGTGGGCGCAGACCCCGGCGGCGAAGGCCATGGGCCGCACGCGGCTGGTGGCGATGGAAATGGTGCATGGCGCGGCGGGTAGCGCCGACCTCGGGCGCAAGCAGCACATGTGGTCGCCGGCGGCGACCGGCACGGACTTCGACCTGTCGCCGACGAGCCTGCGGTCGCTGGAACCCTACCGCGACTATCTGACGATCGTCAGCGGAACGGCTGACCACGCGGCCGAGGCGTGGGACGCGCTGGAGGTGGGCGGCGACCACTTCCGGTCGAGCGCGACGTTCCTGACGCAGGCGCACCCGAAGCAGACGGAAGGGTCGGACACCCACGCGGGGATGTCGATCGACCAGATCTACGCAAAGGAGTACGGCCAGAGCAGCGCGATCCCGTCGATGCAGCTCTGCATCGAGCCGGTGGATGAGGGCGGCGGCTGCTCCTACGGCTACGCGTGCGTGTACATGGACACGATATCGTGGGCGGCGCCGGACGAACCGCTCCCGATGATCCGGAACCCGCGGGCCGTCTTCGATCAGATGTTCGGCCTGGGCGGCTCGCCGGCGGATCGAGCCGCCCGCCAGAAAGCGAACGCGAGTCTGCTCGACTTCGTCCACACGCGCGTGACCGAGCTGAAGCAGGATCTCGGACTGGCCGACCGGCAGCGGCTGGACGCCTACCTCAACGACGTCCGCGAGATCGAGCGGCGCATTCAGAACATCGAGGCGCACAATCGCAGCGGCGAGATGCGAAACCTGCCGGAGGCGCCGATCGGCGTCCCGACTCGTTCCACGAGCACGTCCACCTGATGATGGATCTGCATGGCGGCTGGCGTTCCAGGCGGACCTGACGCGCGTGTTCGCCTTCAAGCTGTCACGGGACGTGTCGGCCCGCGTCTTCCCGGGCAGCGGCGTCGATGCCGCGTTCCACCCGGCATCGCACCATCAGGAGAAGCCGGAGCGGCTGGCGGATTACCAGAAGATCAACACCTACCACGTCTCCATGCTTCCGTATTTCCTCTCGAAGCTCAAGAACATCGCCGAGGGTGACAGCAACCTGCTGGAGCGGAGTCTGATCCTCTACGGCTCGCCGATGGGCGACTCGAACCTGCACAACCACCGGCGCCTCCCGCTCATCATGATGGGGCACGCCAACGGCGAGCTGAAGGGCAACCGTCACATCGAGGCGCCGGACGGGTACCCGATGGCGAATGTCTGGTTGTCGGTGCTCAACAAGCTGGGCGTCGAGAAGGAAAAGTTCAGCGACAGTACCGGCGCCATGGAACTCAACTCGACGGTCACGACGACGGCCTGAAGGAACCGGAGGGTCTGACGATGCGGCAACGACTGTTCGGCGGTGTCTGTCTGAGCGTAGTTGGCGCGCTGTGCTGTTCGGCTCTGCTCCTCGCGGCCGCCAGCGATGCTCCGGTGGCCGACGCGGCGATGCAGGGAAATCGGGCGGCCGTGAAGAACCTGCTCGAGCACGGCGCCGACGTCAACGCCGCCCAGCACGGACGGCATGACCGCGCTGCACTGGGCCGCGCTCCAGGGCGACGCGCCGATGGCCGAAATGCTGCTCTACGCAGGCGCGGACGTCTCGGTAGGCACGCGGCTGGGCGCCTTCACGCCCCTGGACCTGGCGGCCAAGAACGGCCACGCGGTCGTCGTCGAGGCGCTGCTCAAGGCGGGTGCCAATGCGGAGGCGGCCGACGCCTACGGGGACTCGCCGCTCATGCTGGCCGCCGAGTCGGGAAGCGCCGACGCCGTGTCGGCCCTGCTGGCCCACGGCGCCGACGTGAATGCGCAGGAGTTGGTGCGGGGCGAGACGGCGCTGATGTTCGCCGCGGCGTACGGGCGGACGGCTGCCGTCAAAGTGCTTCTCGCGCATGGCGCCGACTGGAAGCCCACCACAAAGGTGTTCGACTGGGCCAAGCTGTCCAAGAACGACCCGCGCCTGGCCAGCTTCGAAGCCGTCCGGGTGCTCGGCGGTGGCCAGGCGGCCAAGCCCGCGACAGGCGGCCAGGGGGCGGCTACGGGACGTGAGGCCGGAGCCGGGGCGGCACAGACGAAGAGTCGCGCAGCCGTCAGCCGCCGTGAGGAGCCGCAGCGCGGCGCCGGAAGTGCGGCGCCGGCCGGGGGACAGAGCGCAAAGGGGGGCGGAGGCTCGCGGGCCGAGGGCAAGGCGCCTCAGCGGCTGGCGTACCCAGGATCTCGTCGGCACGCAGGGCGGTCTGACGGCGCTCATGTTCGCCAGCCGGCAGGGCTATCTGGACACCGTGCAGACGCTGATCGACAGCGGCGCCGATGTCAACGAAGTCGATCCCGGCGACCACACCAGCGCGTTGCTCATCGCGACGATCAACGGCACTTCGATGTCGCCATGGCTTTGCTCAATCATGGCGCGAATCCCGAATCTGGCCGAGACCAACGGCGTAACGCCGCTCTACGGCGTGCTAAATTGCATCTGGGCGGCGAAAACCGAATACCCGCAGCCCGAGGCCCAGACGCAACAGAAGACGTCGTATCTGGATCTGATGCGCGCGCTGCTCGATCGCGGCGCCAATCCCAATGCCCGGCTGAAGATGAAGGTCTGGTACTCAGGCTACAACCGTGACATGTCGGGGCTGGACGAGACCGGCGCGACACCCTTCTGGCGCGCGGCGTATGCCGATGACGTCCAGGCCATGAAGCTGCTGGTTGCCCACGGCGCGGACCCCAGCCTCGCGACGGAGAAGCTGGCGGCGGGCGGCCGCTTCTACCAGGAAGCGACGAGCAAGGATTCTCTCGGGACTGCTGCCGGTGCCGGTGGGCGGACCGAACATCTCGCCGTTGGCCGCGGCGTCGGGCGAGTCCTACGGGTCGAGCTTCACGGCATTCGAGCACCGGTACGCGCCGACGGGCATGCTGACGGCGGTTCGGTACCTCGTGGAGGTGCTGCACGCGAACGTCAACGTCCGGGACGCCGAAGGCAACACCCCGCTGCACAATGCCGCAGCTCGCGGTGACAACCGGATGATCCTGTATCTCGTCTCCAAGGGTGCGGACATCAAGGCCGTCAACCGCAAGGGGCAGACCGTGGCCGATATGGCCAATGGGCCCTACCAGCGGATCAGCCGTTCCCCCAGACCATCGCCCTGCTCCAGCGGCTGGGCGCCAGGATCGAGCACAAGTGCGTGTCGTGCTGATCCGGTGAGAACCGCGCTACCGGCACGATCAGGGGGTGCCCGGCCGCGCAGGCGCGGCAAGATTGCCTGACGTCAGGCCAATTGATCGAGGCAGGGGTGCCAGCCTCGGCACGCGCCGGCAGTACAGTCGTGTGCGCCCGGCCCCAACTCTTCGCGCGGGACGCGCCCTTCCAGCCACGCCTTCAGCAGACAACCAGGGATGATGAGTGCCGTGCCGAGAGTCGCGCGCACGGGTCCCGGTCGCCACGACCGTCGCGGGAGCGACGGTGATGCGCTCGGTGGAACCAGAGAGCTGCCTTCGATGGAGGCCGGTGCCGCCGCCCGGCGGCCCGTCCGTGCCGGAGACCCGCACGTGGAAGCCCGGCCGACCCGCCTGAACCCTCCAGGGGCGCACGAATAACCCGGAAACCCGGAAACCCGGAAACCCGGGAACCTGGACCCGGGAACCTGGAACCCGGAACCCGGAACCCGGAACATGGAACCAGAACCTGCGGAACCCGCGGAACCCCTGGAACCCGCAGAACCCTCTCTCGATCATCTCTCCCCTGTCGGACGAACCCCTACGGCAACACGCGTCGTTCTGTGCAATCTTCAAGGCTCGAAGGGGGCCGGCCGATAAAGAGCGTGCTAGCATTCCGGCAACCCGAGGCAGCGTTCCCGAATCGATGCGCAGAGCCCGTCCAATCGTCCCCGCGCCGCATCGTCCGAAGCCCCCGCGACGACGAACGATCGGGAGCGCGAAGAGCCGCGCGCATCTTCATCGCCGGCGCCAGCGAGGCGCTCGCCTCGTCGCTCGACTACGAACGGACGCTGAGCACGATCGCCAGGCTGGCCATCCCGCAGTTCGCCGACTGGACGGCCGTGCATCTGCGCCAGCCCGACGGCGGCGTGCGGTGGACGGCGGCGGCGCATCGCGACGCGGCCTGCGAGCGGCTCCTGCTGGACTGGTACGAGCAGCATCCGTTCGAGCCCAATCACGACGGGGTCGTGCCGGGGGTGCTGCGGAACAATCGCGCGGTGTTCCGCCCGCGGATCGCCCGGCGGCAGCTGCGGGCCTGGGCCGAGAGCCCGGCCGCGCTCGAGCGGATGGAGACGATCGGCGTCCGCTCGGTGATCTGCGTGCCGCTCGACATCGACGGGCAGGCTCTGGGAGCCGTGCTGTTCGTGCGCGGCGTCGGACGCGGCGCATTCGATCACGAGGACCTGCTGCTGGCCGAGGATCTCGGCCGGCGCGCGGCGCAGGCGATCGAGCACGCGCGGCTGCATCAGACCCTGCAGGAACGGGAAGCCCTCTACGAGATGACGTTCGAGCAGGCGCCCGTCGGCGTCTCGCACCAGGGGCTGGACGGCCGCTGGCTGCGTGTGAACGAGCGGCTGTGCGAGCTGCTCGGCTACACGAAGGACGAGCTGCTGGCCCGGTGCTTCCCGGACATCACGCATCCCGCCGACCTGCCGCACGAGCTCGAGCTGCGCGAGCGCGTGCTGTCGGGCGAGCTGACGCGGGTCCGGTACGAGAAGCGCTTCCTGCGGAAGGACGGTGACGTCCTGACGGCCTCGGTGACCCTCGCGCTGGTGCGCGGGCAGACCGGCGCGCCCGACCACTTCCTGACGGTCGCCGAGGACCTCAGCCCGCTGCGGCAGGCCGAGCACGCCCTGCAGAGCGAGCAGGGCCGGACCGCCTTCGCTCTGGAGGCGGCGGGCGTCGGCGCCTGGGAGATCGATCTGCGCAGCGGGTGGCTCGCGGCGAGCGGGGCGATGGCGGAGGTGCACGGCCTGGCGCCCGAAGACTTTCCCACGACGATCAACGGCTATCTGGATCTGCTGCACCCCGAGGATCGCCTGGCCCTGTCGACGCGTCTCGCGCGCGCCCGCTCGGGCGCGGTCGGGCGGAGCTTCGACCGGCAGTTCCGGATCGTCCGGCCGGGCGGCGTCGTGCGCTGGCTGCAGGCGCGGGGACAGGTCTTCGAGAACAGCCTCGTCCGCGGCGTGGTGCTGGACATCACGGCACGACGGGAGTTCGAGGAGCGCATCCAGCACACGCAGAAGCTCGAGGCCGTCGGCCGGCTGGCGAGCGGCATGGCCCACGATTTCAGCAACGTGGTGGCGGCAATCATGGGCTACACCGAGGTCATGCTGCAGCAGGTCGCCGAGACCGACCCGATGCGCGCGGACCTGCACGAGGTGCAGGCGGCCGCCGAGCGGGCGGTGCACCTGACGCGGCAACTGCTCGCCTTCGGACGCCAGCGGCCGTGGCAGCCACAGGTGATGAGCCTGAACGTCGTCGTGTCGAAGATGGCGGCGCTGCTCGCCCGGCTGCTCGGCGACGAGGTGGAGCTGCGGATTGCCCTGGACCCGGCCGTCGCACCGGTGCGGATCGACGAGGGGCAGTTCGAGCAGGTGCTGATGAACCTGGCGATCAACGCCCGCGATGCGATGCACGACGGTGGCGTGCTGACGATTGCGACCGACAGCGACACGGGCTTCGTGCGGCTGGTCGTAAGCGACAGCGGCACCGGCATCGATTCGGCCACGCGGAGCCGGATCTTCGAGCCGTTCTTCACGACGAAGGGGGAGAAGGGCACCGGGCTGGGCCTCGCCACGGTCTACGGCATCGTCCAGCAGAGCGGTGGGGATATCACCGTGACGAGCGAGCCGGGACGCGGCGCGACGTTCGAGGTCCGGCTGCCGGCCGTCCAGCCGATCGAGCCGCTGCCGGCCGCCGCCGCCGCGCGGCGGCCGCAGGGACCGGTTCGAACCGTCCTCGTCGTCGACGCCGACGAGGCGGTGCGCAAGCTGCTGGTCCGGCTGCTCGGCCAGCGCGGGCTGCGCGTGGTGGAAGCCGGCAGCGCGGCGCGGGCCCTCGCGATGGCCGCCGAACTGGGCGCCTCGTCGGTCGACCTGCTGATGACCGACATGACGATGCCGCGGGCGGCCGGCTTCGATCTGGCCGCGAACGTGCGCGCCATCCTGCCGGGCCTGCCCGTCATCTTCATGAGCGGGCAGACCGACGGCCCCGAAGTCGACCGCCTCCGGCACGAGACCGGCGCCACGCTGCTCGAGAAGCCCTTCAGTACGGCGAGCGTGCTGGCGGCCATCGAGCGCATCAGACCCCCGTCCGGCGGATTGGTCGCCGGCTCGGACTCGATTCGAGGCCCACTGGCGCGTTTCCGTCCTCCCGCCGCCCGTCCGCCTTCCTCCCTCTCCGGTGCGCGTCCGTCAGTGCGGTCTCTCGGGTTGACATCTGACCCGAAGAAGCCCTAGACTTGGGTCAGATGTCGACCCGAAAAGCGAACCGCACCCGGCAGGACGAACGGCTGGCGCTCCTCCAGGGGACGCTGGACCTCCTCATCCTGCGCACGCTCGTCTTCGGCCCGCAGCACGGCCAGGGGATCGCGCGGGCCATTCAACAGACCTCGGAGGACGCGCTGCTGGTGGAGCATGGAGCGCTCTACCCGGCGCTGCAGCGCCTGGAGGAGCGCGGGTGGATCAGCGCGTCCTGGGGGACGTCCGACAACAACCGCCGCGCGCGCTTCTATCGCCTGACGGCGAACGGCCGCGCGCAGCTCGCGCGCGAGACGTCGCGCTGGCGCCGGCTGGCCGCGGCCATCGGCCGCGTCCTGGGGCCCGAGGCGGAGCAGGCCTGAGGTCATGCGCTGGCGGCGCCGCGGACAACGCGACTTCAACGCCGAGATCGAGGCGCATTTGGCGATCGAGGCCGAACGCCTGCGCGAAGACGGCCTGAGCGAGGAGGCCGCGCGGCTGGCGGCGCGGCGCGCCTTCGGCAACGTGACGCAGGCGCAGGAGCGCTTCTTCGAGCGCGGCCACTGGATGTGGTGGGACGCGCTGCGCCGCGACGTCCGCTTCGGCCTGCGCACGCTGCGCCGGAACCCCGGCTTCACGGCCGTGGCCGTGCTGACGCTGGCGCTCGGCATCGGCGTCAACAGCACGATCTTCAGCTGGATCAACGCGACGCTGCTCAGTCCGATTCCCGGCGCCGCAGCGACCAGGGCGATCGTGTCGGTGACGCGCGGCGGCACGGTCCGGGCGGCCGGCGAGTTTTCGTATCCCGACTACCTGGACCTGCGCGACCGCACCCGCAGACTCTCGGGCCTCATCGCCTTCACGACCCGGCCGATGGACCTCACCGGCACCGGCAAGCCGCTGCGTGTGTGGGGAACGGCCGCGTCGGCGAACTACTTCGACGTGCTCGGCGTCCGGCCGGTCCTCGGCCGCGGGTTCCTGCCGGCTGAGGGGGAGAAGCCCGGCGGTGCTCCGGTCGTCGTGCTGGGCTACGCGCTCTGGCAGGGACGCTTCGGCGGCGATTCGTCCGTGGTCGGCCGTACAATCCACATCGATCGGCATCCCTTCACCGTCGTCGGCGTCGCACCGGCGGATTTCCAGGGGAGCCTGACGGGCCTCCGGACGGATCTCTGGGTGCCGCTGATGATGCAGCGCGACGTCATCGGGGGAGGCGACCTCCTCCACGATTGGAGCGCCCACTGGCTGATGTCGCAGGGCCGGCTGGCGCCCGGCGTGTCGCCCGCACAGGCCCGGCAGGAACTGAACGCGCTGATGCAGCAGCTCGTGGCGGCGTTTCCCGACGAGCACGTCGGCCACGAGGACGTCGGCGTGTATCCGCTGTGGCGCGCCCCGGGCGGCGCCAACGCGTACTTCTCCACGCTCCTGCCGATGCTGATGGCGCTCGCCGGCCTCGTGCTGCTGCTGGCGTGCGCCAACGTGGCGAACCTGCTGCTCGTCCGATCGGTGAGCCGCCGGCGCGAACTCGCCATTCGCCTCTCGATCGGCGCCGGCCGCGCCCGGATCGTCCGCCAGCTGCTCGTGGAGAGCGGCCTGCTGGCCCTCGCGGGCGGCGGTCTGGCGATGGGGGTGGCGGAGTGGAGCGCCGGCACGTTCCAGTCCTTCATTCCACCCACCAGTTTTCCGGTGTCGCTGCACCTGCGACCCGATCGCACGGTGCTGCTGGCGACGCTGGCGATGGCGCTCGTCACCGCGTTCGTCTTCGGCCTGCTGCCGGCGCTGCGGTCGTCCGGCATCGCGCCGCTCGACGTGCTGAAGGAGGAAGGGGGCAGTCCGTCCGGCGGACGCCGCACGACGCGCCTGACTGCGGCACTCGTGGTCGTGCAACTCGCGCTCTCCCTCCTGCTGCTGGTCCTGGCGGGTCTGTTCGTCCGGGGCTTCAGCAAGGCGCAGACCTTCGATCCCGGGTTCGCCCCGGACCACGTCCTGACGGCTTCCTACGATTCTATCCTGCCGGGTACGACCGGGCGACGGGACTGGCGTTCGATCAGCAACTCCTCGACAAGGTGCGCGCCCTGCCCGGTGTGGAATCGGCGACACTGACGAACGCCGTGCCGCTGGGCTTCGATTCGGACGACCGAGAACGTGAAGATCGAAGGCTACGCGCCGCGGCCGCACGAGGCGATGGACATCCGGGCTGCCATCGTCGGCCCCGACTATCTGGCGACGATGCAGATCCCGCTCGCGGAAGGCCGCGACTTCACGGCGGCCGACAACGACGAGGGGCAACGGGTGGCCATCGTGAACCGCACGCTGGCCGACCGGTACTCGGCCGCATCAGGAGGCCCTCGGCAGGCGCGTGTGGGCCGTGGACACTGGTATACGGTCGTCGGGGTGGCGCGCGACAGCGATTACGACCGGCTGGACGAACCACCGCAGCCCTTCCTCTATCTGCCGATGCTGCAGGACTACTGGCCCTCGGCTATCCTCGAGGCGCGGGTGACGGGCGATCCGATGACGTTTGCGGCGGCGGTGGCGCAGGCGGTGCACGAGCTGCACGCGGACATGCCGCTCTACGACGTGGCGCCGCTGTCCCGGTTCACCGGGGCGGCCTCGGCCGGCCAGCGCATCGCCGGCACGTTCGTCGGTGCGTTCGGGCTGCTGGCGCTCGTGCTGGCGACCATCGGCATCTACGGCGTGGTGGCCTACCGCACGCGCCAGCGCCATCGGGAGATTGGCGTGCGGATGGCGCTGGGCGCCAACCGGCGCGACGTGCTGCGGCTCGTGCTGGGGCAGGGACTCCGGCTGACGCTGGCGGGGCTTGGCTGCGGACTGCTGCTGGCGCTCGGGGCGGCCCGGCTCCTCAGGAATCAGCTGTTCGGCGTGTCGCCCACGGATCTGCCGACCTTCACCGCGGTCGCGCTGCTGCTGACCGCGGTGGCGCTGCTCGCCTGCGCCATTCCCGCCTGGCTCGCCACCCGCGTCGATCCGTTCGCGGCCTTGCGTCACGAGTGACGCCGCCGCCACCCTCGCCGTTCAGTTCCGTCGCGCGGAGTACGACGCGGCCGCGTCGATGAAGTCCTGGAACAGTTGGCGCGCCGAGGGGTCCTTCATCTCGAACACTTCGGGATGCCACTGCACGCCGACCAGGTACTGGTCGGCGCGCGACTCCACCCCTTCGATCAATCCGTCCGGCGCCGTGGCCGTCGACATCAGAGGCGCGGCCAGCTCGCGGATTCCCTGGTGGTGCATGCTGTTCACCGGGACGACCCTCTGGCCGAGCGCCTTGCGGAGGCGGGACCCGTCGGCGAGCGTCACGTCGTGGGCCCGATAGTCGCGGCCATAGCCGGCGCCGGGCGTGGGGAAGTAGTCGTGCTTGATGGCGCCGGGCTTCTGCGTGCCGAGATCCTGGTACAGCGTGCCGCCGAGCGCCACGTTGATCACCTGCAGGCCGCGGCACAGCCCGAGCACCGGCTTGCCCTCCTCGGCCGCCCAGCGCGCCAACTGGATCTCCACCTGGTCGCGCGCCGGGTCGATCTGCCCGCAGGCCGGCAGCTTCGCCTCGCCGAACGTGCAGGGATCCATGTCGACGCCGCCGGGGAGCAGGATCCCGTCGAGGTGGTCGTAGATCTCCCGCAGCGTCGCCGGGTCGTCGGCGAGCAGCGGGATCATCCAGGGCACGGCGCCGACGGCCGTCGCCGCGAGGAAGTACCGCTGGCTCATGACCCAGGAGGCCGGCAGCCCGGCCGGGATGCCCTCGATGGCGTGGAGCGTCTGCGTCGGGATGCCAATGACCGGACGATTCAGCATGATGATCAGATCCTACCGGAGGGCGGGTCAGCCGGCGACGCCCTCGGCCGTTTCGGCCACGAGCTGGTCGACGACCGCCTTGAGGTCCCCGGTGCGGGCGAACGTGTCCAACTGCCGCTTCGCGCTGGAGCCGCTCTCGAGGATCTGAAGGTGTACTCGACCTCGCGGCGGCTGCCCAGCTCGTCCAGCACGTCGTCGATGAACCAGGCAATCAGCTCGTGGATCAGTTCGGCGGCCGGCCGCTCCTCGTCCTTGCCGAAGTCGACCAGCTTGCCCTCGAGGCCGTAGCGGACGGCGCGCCACTTGTTCTCCTCGATGACGGTCGACGGATAGACGCGGAACGTCAGGTTGTCGCGCCGGAGCTTCCAGAGCTTCGCGATGATGGCCTGCAGGATGGCCGCGATGCAGACGGCCTCGTCGACGCGCGTGCAGACGTCGCAGATGCGGAACTCGAGCGTCGGATACGACTGATTCGGCCGGACGTCCCACCAGATCTTGCGAGCCGTCGGGCACGCACCCGGTGCGCACCAGCGAGTGCAGCAGCGCGGCGTAGTCGGTCCAGGCGTTCATGATCGGCGGCGTGCCGGTGCGCGGAAAGTTCCGGAAGATGACGCTGCGGTACGACTTCAGGCCGGTCTGGCGCCCCATCCAGAACGGCGAACTGGTCGACAGCGCCAGCACGTGCGGCAGGAAGTAGCGCGAGACGTTCATCGCGTCGATGAGGAAGTCGCGATCCTCGATGCCGATGTGGACGTGCGTGCCGAAGATCAGCAGCTGCTCGGCCAGGTCGCGCAGGTCCTCGCGGACGCCGAGGTAGCGCTCGAGCGGCGTGATCTCGCTGCGACATCCACGACGAGAACGGGTGCGTGCCGGCGGCGACGATCACCAGCCCCTTGCGGGCCGCCAGATCCATCACCAGCCGCCGCAGGCGGACGATCTCCGCTGCGCGCTTCGGCCGGCGTCCGGCACACCTTGGTGCCCACTTCGACCATCGACTGGTGCAGCTCGGGCTTGATCTCGCCCAACAGCACGTGCTCGCCGCTGAGGATCTCCGTGATGTACGACTTCAGTTCGCGCGTCTCGGGATCGATGATTTGGTATTCCTCCTCGATGCCGAGCGTGAGCGACGGGGCTTTCATACGCCCTCCCTGGATCGGCGGGTGAACGAGTCGGCGCGCATCAGCGCTCCGCCACGAGGAACAGCGGGACGGTCGAGCCGCCGCCGGCGGTCACGTTGAGCAGCGCCGCGGTCGACAGGCGCGTCAGGCAGCCGGCGGTGTGCGTGCCGTAGCAGACGAACGGCGCGGTGTCGAGCATGCGATCGGCGATCTGCACGCGGCCGTCCGCGAAGCTCGGGTACGGCTCACTCGGGATCGCCACGCGCTCCTGCACGATGTAGGGCTCGGCCAGTGCGCGTTGCACGGCGTCGGCCCAGGCCCCGTCGTCGACCTGCCAGCCGAGCACGATGCCGGCGCCGCCGTAGTCGTCGTTCGGCTTGAGCACGAGCCGGTCGCGGTGGCCGACGATGAACGGCACGAGATTGACGTCGCGCCCGCCGTGCGTCGTCCGGCGCTCCTCGACCACCCGCGTCCAGGGGACGCTGGCGCGGATCGCCTCCCGCTCGTCCGGCCCGAAGCGCGCCTGATTCCGTTCGTCGCTCAGCACCGCGAGGCTGGCCTTCTTGTGCAGGATCTTGCAGCGGAACGGATTGACCATGCAGACCGCCCGGTCGCGGACGGCCCGTACGAGCGGCTGGTCGAGGCCGCCCTCCTCCACGAGCTCGTGCAGGAGCACCCGCTTGTAGACGAGGTCGATGGCGCGGCCGTCGGCGTGCAGCCGGCCGCCGCCGGTACTCGAGCGCCCGCGGATCCGCGATGACGGTCGGGAAGCCCATCGTCTCGAAGTACCGCTGGAGGATGACGAACTCGTTCCGCGTCGGCACGTCCGGCCAGTCGACGATGGCGATCGACGGCACGCGCCAGGAGCCGCTGAACTGGCGCCAGGCGTCGAGCAGCACGTGGAGGACGCCGTGCCGCGCGTAGACCGGCTGCAGGTCCGCCTGGCGCGCGAACATCCGCATGACGGGCAGGTCCAGGAACGCGTCCGTCAGCTCGTCGTTGAATCCGGCGCCCGCCGGCGTCTCGGCGTTGTACTCGGTGAGCACCATCTCGCCGGTCGCCTCGACGACGAACATGTCCGGCCGCGAGTGGGGGCTCGGTTCCCGGAAGCCGGGATCCGCCTCGAGCATCTGCTCTTCCCAGTCGGCCAGCCGGAACTGGGCGCGCACGGCGGGGTCGGCGAGTGCCGTGTCGTACGCCGCGGCGAACGCCCGCATCAGCACGTCCACGCGCCGGCGGATCGCGCCGGACCGTGGCCCGGTCAGGAAGCGGGGCCGGAGAACGGTGCACAGCGGGCGATCGCCGAACACCAGGTCGCGGCGGCGCAGTTGCGCATCCAGCATGGCGTGGGACGCTTCGGCGACCCCGTCGGTCAGCAGCGCGTGATAGGCGTCGACGTGCGCGCTCATGCGCCCCCGGCGCCCGGCGTCTGGTCGGCCGTGAACAGCGCCTCCCACCGCAGCGCGGCCGCCTGTCGGGACGGCTGCTTCGCGAGTCGGATGGCCATGTCGGCCATGTGTGTGACGACCCAGTCGAAGTTGGGCTGCTTCAGCGAGTTGATGTCCATGTCGGGCGCCGGGTTCATGAAGTCGATCGCGTAGGGGACGCCGTCGCGGACGGCGAACTCGATCGTGTTCATGTCGTACCCGAGCGCGCGTACCATGGTGAGCGAGTCCCGGACGATGCGCGCCTCGAGCTCGGGGCCGAGCCAGCCCGGTTCGTTGTGGTAGGTCCGGTCGCGCGGATCCCACTTCATCACGAGAACCTCGTCCCGCCCGAGACACATGCAGCGGACGAACCGGTCCCAGTCGATGAACTCCTGAACGACCATCGTCAGCAGGCCCGATAGATCGTAGTGGGCGATCAGCTCGTCGAGCGACCGGCAGACGTGCACGTCGCGCCAGCCGCCGCCGTGCGCGTCCTTCAGGATGCAGGGGATGCCGACCGCATGCGCCAGGGCTTCCCAGTCCAGGGGGTATTCGAGATTGCGCAGGCTCTCGTCGTGCACGATGCCGGGGATGTAGTCCTTGTTCGGCAGCGCGAAGGTCTTCGGGCTGGCGACCCCGAGCCGCGTGATCAGGGCCGCGCCGAAGAACTTGTCGTCGGCCGTCCACATGAACGGGTTGTTCACGACGCTGGTGCCCTGCAGCACGGCCTGCTTCAGATAGGAGCGGTAGAACGGGACTTCGTGGGAGATCCGGTCGATGATGACGTCGTACGGGCAGGGCGCGTCCATCGCCACCGCGCCGACCGAGACGTACTCCGCCACGACGTCGTCGCCGCGGCGGTTCACTTCCTCGATGAACCGCGGCGGGAACGACCACTCGCGGCCGACCAGCAGACCGATGCGATGCGCCATGGTATCCGCTCCTCCCTGCGACCTAGTCGTGTCCGCCGATGTACAGCCGGATCATCCGCTCCCAGTACGGCCAGTCGTGGCACCACCCGTCCCAGATCCGCAGCGCGTTGCCGACGCCGGCCTGCCACAGCGTTCCCGAGAACGCCTGGTTGTTCTCGTACGACGGATCGTCGCGGCCGATGGCCAGGATGATGTCCTGGCGCCGGAACGCGTCCAGACGGCCCGGGTCGTGCTCGTGGCGCATGAAGTCGAACGGGTTGCAGGCGTACACGGTGTCGTCCGAATAGCCGTCCGTGAAGCGCTTGAAGTCGTACGAGCCGCTCAGGCCGATGATGCGGTTGACGAGCTCGGGGTGGCGGAAACCGAAGCTCGCGGCGAGCAGGGCCCCGAGGCTGGCGCCCGCCGCGATGACGAACGGGTTCTGATTGCGGTGGGCCGTGAACGGCAGCACCTCGCTCCGCAGGTACTCGTCGTACTGGAGATGGCGCCACGCCCGCGCGCCCGGATGGAGGTGCTCCGCGTACCAGCTCTCGGCGTTGACCTGATCCACGCAGAACAACTGGATCCAGCCCTGGTCCAGATGATCGCCGAGCACTTCGGGCATGTGGCGGTCGGCCCACTCCCAGCAGTTGCCGAGGCTCGTGGGGAAGATCAGCACGCGCGCGCCCGCGTGGCCGAAGACCAGCAGTTGCATCTCCCGGCCGAGCGACGGGCTGTGCCACGCGTGATGTTCGCGGTTCATCGCTCAGCCCCCTGACCCAGCAGGAACGGCAGCGCGCGCCTGAATCGTCGTCCCCACGCCGCCTCGTTGTGCGCGCCGTTCGCGTCCTCGACGAACTGCAGATCGACGCCGGGCCGATAGCCCTTCGCGCGCAGGATGTCCCGCAGTTGCCGCGCGTCGGCCACCGGTCCGGCGCCTTCGCGCAGGCCGACGTCCACGTAGAGCCGTCCGGGAACGAACGCCGCCGTCTTCGCGAACTCGAGGCCGGCCGATTCCGCGAACCAGAGCGACGGACTGAGAATGCCGGCGAATCCGAAGACGCGCGGCTCGCGGAAGTAGGCGTACAGGCCGATCAGGCCGCCCATGGAGCTCCCCGCGATGCCGGTGTGCGACGGGGCCGGATGCGTGCGGTACCGCGCGTCGATCAGCGGCTTGACCGTCTCGGTCACGAACGCCAGATATGCGTCGCCCTTCCCGCCGCGCCCCTGCGCGTCCGCGACCGGGCTGTACTCGTCGAGCCGTGTGTCGCCCGTGTTGGCGATCCCCGACCACGATCGCGTCGAGCGGCTCCGGCAGCGAGTCGAGCGTGCGGCCGAGCCCCCAGTCGCCGGCGAAACTGGTCGCCGGATCGAACAGGTTCTGGCCATCCTGCATGTAGAGCACGGGAAAGCGGCGCGTGCCGGTGTCGTGATCGGGTGGGAGATGGACGAACAGGTCGCGCTCGTTGCCGAGCTGCGGGCTGGCGACGTCCGGCAGCCGGACGAGCGTGCCCGCTCGAACGCGCCGGGGAGCGATGAGCCGACGGACCTTGGGTAGCCACGGGGACACGCGTCGCGACGCTCCGATCCTGCCCGAACGGCTGGCGCGCGGGTCGACACCGCCGGTGGCCGCGCGGCCCACTTGGGGGCGAAGAAGGGAAGCTTACACCACATCTCTTGAGGGCACGGCCGGAATGTGAGGCGAGGCCGGTTCCTTATCCGTTCGCGGCCCTGCGGCGCGACCAGCGCCCCCCTTCCGTTCTCCGACGTCCGCTCATCCCGGCGGCTGACGGCATGCCGATTCGTAGAAGTGCCGCGCCGTGCCGCCGAGCCCACCCGTCGGCAGCGTCCAGCAGAACGTGCGGCGGACGATGAGATCGAGGCCGGGCACGATGTGCACCAGCCCGGCCGCCAGGTGTACGATGTGCACCAGCCCGGCCGCCAGGTGCGCGCGCACGGACCACCGGGAGACGAACGCGACGCCGAGGCCGGCCGCGGCAGCGCCGATGACCGCTTCGGTGCTGCCGAGCTCCACATCGAGAGCGCGGACCTGGCGCCGGTTCAGGCGGGCGCGCCGGAGCGCGCGTTCTATCACCGCGCGTGTGCCGGAGCCGGCCTCGCGCCAGAGCAGCGGTACCCCCTCGAGGTCGCGGGCGCGGCGCAGCGTGAAGGGCGCGCCCCGTCCGACGATCGGCACGAGCTCGTCATCCACGTAGGGCTCGAGGCGGACGCCCGGCGCGCGCGTATGCCCCTCGACCAGCCCGAGCGGCACCCGTCCGGCCCGCACGGCCTCGACCACTCCTTCCGTGTTGTCCACGAGCACCCGCAGCGGGACTCCGCGATGGGCCGAGCGGAACTCCGCCAGCAGCGGCGGCAGCAGGTGTGCGGCCGCCGTGGTGCTCGCGGCGATGACGAGCGGCCCCAGACGCTCCTCTCCGGAGGAGACCGCCGCCACGGCGTCGTCGAGGAGCCGGTACATCGATCGGGCGAACTGCGCGAGGCGGAGGCCGGCGTCGGTCGGGACGACGCCGCGCGCGGAGCGCACGAACAGGGCGGTGCCGAGTCCCTCCTCCAGCTTGCGGATCTGCGCGGTGACCGCGGGCTGCGACAGCCGGAGCGCCTTCGCCGCGGCGGAGATCCGACCGGCATCGAGCACCGCCAGGAAGGTCGACAGGAGGTTCGGGTCGAACGGCAGGCCGGGCACGCCGCCATGATATCAGTAAAACTGATGGCATATCTGAAATGGCGTCTGGTTCAACCGATGAGACGTGATGCACACTGCCCGGTATGACTTCGACTGTGACCTCGCCCTCGCCCTCGACACCGCTCGCGCTTCCGCGCGGCGCACAACTCTTCGCGGTCGCCGTGGGGCTGGCGACCCTGCTGCCGGGTGTGTCCCCGGGGCTCGCGCTCATCGCCGGCATCGTTCTCGCGCTGACGATCGGCAACCCCTGGCCGGGACGCACGCCGGCCATCGCGAGGCGGACGCTCGCCTGGTCGGTCGTCGGCCTCGGCGCCGGGATGGATCTGGCCGTCGTCGCGCGCGTCGGCCTGCACGGTCTCGGGTACACGGCCATCGGCATCACCTGCGCGCTCACGCTGGGGACGCTGGGTGGCCGGATCCTCGCGGTGGATCGGGACGTCTCGCTGCTCGTCACCGTCGGCACGGCCATCTGCGGCGGGAGCGCCATTGCCGCCGTGGGGCCGGTGATCCGCGCGCGGGATCACGACATGTCGATGGCGCTCGTGACCGTGTTCCTCCTGAACGCGGTGGCGCTCTTCGTCTTCCCGGCAATAGGACACCGGCTGCACCTGGCCCCGGATGCCTTCGGCCTGTGGTGCGCGCTGGCCATCCACGACACGAGCTCCGTCGTGGCGGCCGCCGCCCAGTACGGTCCGCGGGCGCTGGACGTGGCCACGGCCGGCAAGCTGGCGCGGGCGCTCTGGATCGTCCCGGTGACGCTCGCGCATTGCGACGTACCGCCCGAGCGCCATCGACGCGTCGTCGTCCTCGGGCCGCCGACTGAGGCTCCCATGGTTCATCGCCGGCTTCGTGGCCGTGTCGGCCCTGGTGACCTTCGTGCCGGCGCTCCGCGGAACCGGCGACGTCGTCTCCCTGCTGGCCCGCCACCTGCTCGCCGCGACGCTGTTCCTCATGGGGATGGGCCTCTCGCGGTCCGCACTGCGCACCCTCGGGGTCCGTCCCTTCGTGCACGCCACAGCCCTCTGGCTCGTCCTCGCCACGACGACGCTCGGGGCGATTCTGGTCGGCTGGATCCATTGAGTCGCCAGCCTCCCGCGTGTTGGGTAGAATGCCCACGGTGCCAGCCGCGCGCCGGCCGCCCGGACCGCGGGGCCGTCAGGACATCAGGGGAGGGGACATGACGCAGGAGAGGAAGCCATCCATGATCTCGCGCCGCACGATGCTGCAGGCGCTGGGCGTGGCGGCGGTGAGCGCACCGCTGTCCGTCTATGCGCAGGGCCGCTGCATCCGCGGTTACGGGACGCCGGCGTGCAACACCGATCCGATTCCGCCCGTCTTCGCGCCCACGGGGTGGAAGACCACGGCGCTCGATCACCTGACCTTCGACGTCGCCGACTACCGGAAGGAGGCCGCCTTCTACATCGCGCTGATGGGGTGGACGCTCCGGAGCGACAACGGCAAGCAGGCCATCCTGGACATCGGCGACTGGGCGTCGGTGATCCTGCGGCGCGGCGCCGCTCAGCGCATTTCCGACGACACGCGGCTTCGGCGGGCGCGCGCCGGCTCACGCCATCGTCAGGTCCTTCTGCTTCGCCATCGAGCCGTGGGACGCGAAGACGGTGGCCGCCGAACTGCGCAAGCGCGGCATGACCCCGGTTGCCGACAATGGCGCCGGCGGCTTCGAGAGCTTCCACGTGAAGGATCCGGACGGCTTCGATCTGCAGATCAGCAACGGCAACGGACTGGCGAAGGCACGCCGGACCACGCCGGCAGAGGCGAAGCTGGACGCACCGGCGCCGTTCGCGTCGACGGGATGGCGGACGGTGTGGCTGGATCACCTCTCGTTCGGGGTGGCCAACTACAAGCGGAGCGCGTCCTTCTACTGCAACCTGCTGGGCTGGAAGCCGACCTACGACGAGGGCAGCCAGAACGAGTGCATGATCGGCGACGTGGGTGACATCATCATCCGCGGCGGCAACCCGCTGTCGGGCGCCTTCACGCGGGCGGGACGGACGGGGACGATCGATCACATCTCGTTCGGCATCCAGCCGTGGGACACCGACAAGGTGAAGGCGGCGCTCGAGGCGCGCGGGCTGCCGGCCCGGGTCGACACGTCGACCGGCGACGAGATTCACGTCGCCGCGTTCCAGAGCTACCACACGTTCACGCCGAACGGGTACAACCTGCAGATGAGTCACACCACGCACGACACGCGGTTGACGCTGTCGGACGCCGTGAGGCCGAAGCCGACGAAGTAGGCCGATCGGGCATCCTGGCCGGGGAGGGACATCGGCCAGGATGCCCGCATGAGGGGCGCTGCCGCCAGTCTTCGGTCTCCGGTCTCCGGTCCTGCCTGGGCACTCAGAACTCAAAACTCAGAACTCAAAACTCAGAACTCAGAACTAACTCACGTGCGGAACACGGCCCGTTGCGGTAGGCTTTCGCCGTGCACCGGCTGCTGCCCTCTGTCGTCGCCGCTGCCCTCCTGGCTTCGGCCGTGCCGGCCCTGGCCCGACGGGGGCCGGGCCCGGCCGACCTGCCGGCGCTGCTCCAGCGCGTGGGTGTGCGGGTCGAGCAGGTCCTACGCCCAGGCACGGACGCTGCTGAGCACGGAAACGGTCGAGCTGCAGGAGCTGACCGCCGATCGCTCGCCTCGCGGCCGGCCGCGCCGCATTGTCGACGAACTGCAGGTCGAGTGGACGCCGGCGAACGAGGACGCGGCCGCGCGGGCGCAGGTGCATCGGCGCATCCTCACCATCAACGGCCGCCCGCCTTCGAGCCGTCACGAGGATCCCGACGCGGCCTGCATGGACCCGCGGACCGTCTCGCCCGAGCCGCTCGAATTCCTGCTGCCGTCACGACGCGGTGACTATGCGTTCAGCTGGGCGGGCACGGATCGGGTCAACGGGAGGGCGGCGGCGAAGATCGACTACCGGCCCACGCGCGCGAAGCCGGCGTCGGTCGTCTGGAAGGGCGCCTGCGTCAGTGTGGACGTGCCGGCGCAGGAGCGCGGCCGTGTCTGGGTCGATCTGGAGACCGGCGACGTCCTGCGGCTCGACCAGCACCTGGAGGGCCGATTCGAGGTCGACGTCCCGCGCGACCAGCAGCGGCTCGACAGCCCGACCTGGATGGAGATCGAGCGAGCCGACACGACGATCCGCTACGCGCCGGTGACGTTCCACGATCCCGAAGAGACGCTGATGCTCCCCGCGTCGATCGAGTCGCTGCAGGTCGTAATCAACGCGGGCGTGCCGAGGCTTCGGACGCGGCAGACCTTCAGGGACTATCGCCGGTTCCTCACCTCGGGCAAGCTCGTGACGCCGGGCGTGCCCAGGTAGACGGCGGGCGGCCGCCCGGGCGTGGCCATCACGATCGTGTTCCAGGGGATTGGCGGGGCAGACCGGTTCCGGTTGCCGATGGGGTGAGGGGGATCGAGCGGCGTGCCGCTATTGGACGCGTGCCTCGGGTGCGCGGTTGTCGAGGCGCTCTGGCATGTGGCCGGGGGGGGCGCCAACGGGGCGATAGGTCCCGAAGGCGCGGTCCCAGAGCGTGGTGCTGATCCCGAAGTTCGCGTTCGGCAGTCCGTGGTGCATCTCGTGGAATCGGGTGAGCCGGCGCCAGGGACCGACGGACGCCAGTCGGGCACCGAACTGGTGCTGCGCGTGGTGCAGGCAGGCGTAGTAGTTGTACCCGACGTACAGTCCGCCGACCAGCAGGGCCGCCACAGGGGCGGGCAGCGGCCAGGCGAGCAGGCGCCAGGTGGCCAGGCTCGCGATCGGGATCAGCAGCACCGGCGCACTGATGAGCGCCCGCGGCGCGGCGTGATGCCGCCTGTGCTCGCGGCGAATGGTCGCGACCGGCCCGTGCAGGACCCACCGGTGCAGGCCGTACTCGACAAGGCCCCAGACGATCGCGCCGCTGAGGACGATGCCGCCGGCCAGTGCACGGGATCCCGCGAACCGGTTCAGACCGACAATCAGAAAGAGCAGCGCCGTTACGAGGTCCGTCACCATCGCCACCCAGTAGTTCACCGGGCTCGCGACCAGCCGGTCCACGGCGCCGCCCACGAATCCGTAGCGTCGCCTTACCATGCGTCACTCCATCCGGAACGTGGGTGGCGGCCTGCCTGACTCAACGGCAGAACCGGTTGCGATATCTCCACTCGTCGTGCAGCAATCCTACTGCATCGCGGGGCTCGGCGCATGGATCACGCCTGCCCGGCCTGCTACCGCTTCTTCGCGTTCCGGGCCTTCCGGCTGGACGTCCCGCCGGACGAACGCCTGCGGGCGGCGGCCTGCGCGTCCTTCTTCAGGACGAACGCGATGGGAAGCTCATCGGCGCTGATCGTGTCCCGCAGGTGCGGGAAGGCGGCCGTGAGGTTCTTCAACTCGTCGACGAGCTCGTGAAAGCGTACTTCGGCTCCGCGTCTGACCAGGTGCTCGATGTGGCTGGGCGTCTTTGGCATCGGTGGTCCTCCTGAACACCACTACGTTACCCCGAATGCAGGCGCAGCGGTGTTCCCGCCACCGCCGCCCGGGTGGCGGGTCCGTGAGTCGGCCTCGGATACAATCGGCACATGACGATGGATGATCCGAGCCCGGGGGCCGTCCTCTCCCCGCAGCGGGACCTGTTCGACATCCCGGCTGACGTCGCCTATTTCAACTGCGCGTACTATTCGCCTCAACTGAACCGCTCGCGCGACCGGCTCGTGGAGGCGGCCGCGGCGAAGAGTCATCCGTGGGAACGCACGGCGCCCGACTTCTTCGCCGACGGGAACGAGATCCGGCGGCTGGCGGCGGCCACGCTCGGCGGCGACGCCGGCGGGTACGCGATCGTGCCGGCCGCGAGTTACGGGATCGGCGTCGCGGCCCAGGCCCTGCGCGGCAGGGTCTCCAGCGGCGAGCGCATTCTGGTGCTGGAGGAGCAGTTCCCGAGCAACTACTACGCCTGGCTCAGGCTCGCCGGCGAGGCCGGAGCCGAGGTCGACGTGGTGGCGAGGCCGGACGACAGCGACTGGACGCAGGCGGTGCTCGCCCGCCTCGGCCGCGGGGTCCGCATCGTCGCCCTGCCGAACTGTCACTGGACGGACGGAGCGCTCGTCGACCTGGCGGCGGTCGGCCGGGCGTGCCGCGACATCGGCGCCTCGCTCGTCATCGACGCGACGCAGTCCCTGGGCGCGCTGCCGCTGGCATTCGACGATGTGCGTCCGGATTTCGTCGTGGCCGCGGGGTACAAGTGGCTGCTGTGCCCCTACGGCGTTGGCCTGCTGTACGTGGCGCCCGAGTGGCGGAACGCCCGCCCGCTGGAGGAATCGTGGGTCGCCCGCCGCGACCCGGAAGACTTCGCGGGCCTGACGAAGTACCGCGACGACTATCTGGCCAGCGCGCGCCGCTTCGATGTCGGCGAGACGGGAACCGCCGCCCTGCCCGGCGCGATTGCGGCCCTCGAGCAACTCGGCGCCTGGCGCGTCGACGCCGTGGCCGCGACGCTGCGCGGCATCAACGAGCGGATCGCGCGCGTGCTCGAGACGAAAGGGTTCCAGGTGATCGACGCCCGCCTGCGGAGCCCCCACATGTTCGGCGCCCGGGCGCCGTCATCCTTTCCGCACGATGCGGTCGGACGGCTTCGCGACGCCAGCGTCTTCGTCAGTCAGCGCGGGAGTTCGCTGCGGTTCTCTCCGCACGTCTACGTGACCGACGGGGATCTGTCGCGGTTGTTCCAGGCGATCGAGGACGTCTGAAGGGGACGGCCGGGAGCGAGGGAGCGGTGCGGGCCGGTCGACCCCTGACGGGATCGACCGGCTCGTGGTCGTGCTAGCGGCCGCCGCTCGGCTTGCTCGGCTTGGCCGTCTGCGAGCCCGCGCTGCGGTTCGCAATCGTCGTTGCGCTGATCTGCAGGTCGTATCCGTTCGGCGTCTGCGTGTGGTAGCTCTTGTACACCGACTGGTGGATGTCCCCGCCGCCAGGGCCGGTGTCCACGCGCGCCGGCAGGCCGCGCTTCTCGAGCTCAGCCTTCACCTGGTCGGGATCGAACGGCGTGATGCCGAAGGCGATATGGTCGATCGTCACGCCACTCCCGCCGCCGAAGTGGTTGCGGATGATGAGATCGCCGACGTCGCCCGCCTCGACCTGATTCTGATTGCCGTCGTCGATGCCGGGCTTCCAGCCCAGGAGCGCTTCGTAGAAGGCGACTGACTTCTTGTAGTCGGAGCACTGGAACGACATGTGGTCGAGCCAGATCGTCTTCCAGTCGGTGTGCGCGAACGGCTCGGACACCATCAGCCGGCTCTGGGCCTTCGTGGCCCGGGGATTCCAGCGTCCGTTGCTGATCTCCAGATTGAAGCCGTCCGGATCCTTCACGCGGAAGCTCTCGAATCCGTCGTGGTCCCCGGCGATCGGGTTGAGGCCCCGCTTCTTCAGCTCGGCCTCGACCGTCTTCGCGTTCCACGGCTCGATGCCCCACGAGAAGCCGGTGACCTTTGCCTGGGTCGGCTTGAACGGCCCCATCTTGAAGCCGCGCTTGGCGGCCTGCGCGCTCATCCGCTCGTACCGGGCCTTCTCGGCCGCGATTTCCGCCGCCGACTGGTGGTACCCGCCGCGGATGATCATGCCGCCCCAGTCGCCGATATCGAGCACCGACTCGGTGGCGTTGTCGCTGCGGACGGCCCAGTTCATCAGCGCGTTGTAGTAGGCCGCCTCTTTCTCGTGGTCCGCCACCTCGATGGTGACGTCGTCGAACCGCACCGTCTTCCACCCGGTCCGCGCGAAGGGGAGCTTCGCGGGGGTGGTGTCGGGTGGCGGCCCGCCGCGCCGGCGGCCCTGCGCCATGGCGACCACGGGCGTGACGGCCACGGCGAAGCCCAGCGTCTTCAGCAGCTGCCGGCGTGACAGCCGACCGCGGTCGAATTCATCGAATAGCCTGGAAAGCTCGTCAGTCATCGAACACTCCTCCGGAATCCGGAAATCTGCACGAGATGCGAGCCCGAGTATGCGTCCGACCGTGGGTGGCTGGCAAGCTCACGCGTGCATGGGCGGCGTGGGGCAGGACGCCGGCACGCGGCGGTGGGAGGGGCGTCTCCTGAGGGCCACGGCGACGCCGAGATCGTCGGATCTCAACGCTCGAGGGCTGCGGGCTCCAGGCTGCGGAGCCCCGAAGTCCGGAGCCCGCAGCCTGAAGTCCGTCACGTTCGGTGATCTACTTGCCGCCGGGGCCGCGGGACGGTGGCGATTGCGCTCGCCTCGCGGTTCGCCATGGTGCACGTTGCTGATCTGCAGGTCGAACCCGTTCGGCGTCGTCGTGTGGTAGCTCTGGAAGACCGACTTGTGGATGTCGACGCCGCCCGTGCCGCTGTCGACGCGCGCGCGGAGCCCGCGCTTGTCGAGCTCGGCCTTCACGGCGTCGGCATCCCACGGGGCGATGCCGAAGGAGAGGTGATCGATGTTGGCGCCCTTGGGCACCGGCGCGCCCGGACGACCCATCGTGCGGATGATGATGTCGCCGATGTCACCGATCTGGCACTGGTTCTGGTTGCCGATGTCCTTCCCGGGCTTCCAGCCCAGCAGCGCCTCGTAGAAGGCGACCGACTGCTTGTAGTCGGGGACCCCGAAGGAGATGTGGTCCAGCCAGACCGTCTTCCAGTCGGTGTGCGCGAACGGCGCGGCGCCCTTCAGCGACGCCCGGGCGGTGCCGCCCGCCGGGTTCCAGCGGCCGTTGCTGATCCGCAGGTCGAAGCCGTCCGGGTCCTTGACGCGGAAGCTCTCGAACCCGCCGTGGTGGTCGGCCACCGGTGACATGCCCCGCTTCTTCAGCTCGGCCTCGACCGTCTTCGCGTTCCACGGCTCGATGCCCCAGGAGAAGTTCGTGACCTTGATCTCCCGCGGCTGGAACGGCTCCCGCCGGTCGGCCGGGAGGCGCGACTGCCGCTGCTCGAAGGCCTGGCGTTCGGCGGCGACCTCCTCCGCCGGGGGATGGTACCCGCCGCGGATGATGAAGGTGCCCCAGTCGCCGATCCGGAGGACCGACTCGCTGGCGTTGGTGCTGAGGACCTCCCAGTTCATCAGGGCGTTGTAGAAGGCGGCTTCCTTCTCGTGGTCCGCCACCTCGCACGTGATGTAGTCGAGCCGGACCGTCTTCCAGCCCGTGCGCGCGAAGGGGAGCTTCGCGGGGGTCATGTCCGGCGGCGGCCCGCCGCGGCGGCCCTGCGCGAAGGCGACCGCCGGCGCGACGGCCACGGCGAACCCGAGTGTCTTCAGTAGCTGCCGGCGGGAGATCCGGCCGCGGTCGAATTCATCGAACAGCCTGGAAAGCTCTTCATTCATCGGGTGCTCCTCCGGGAACCTGGACAATTATGGTCGAGCGAGAGTATGCGTCCGACGCCCCGCGGCTGGCAAGTTGAAGCCGTGGTCGGCAGGAGGGGGTCGTCCGGAGGCGCTACTCGTATCGCAGGGCCTCCATCTGATCGACCCGCATCGCCCGACGCGCCGGCAGATAGCAGGCCGCCAGCGCCACGAGGATCAGGAGACCGGCCACGGCCGCGAACGTGAGCGGGTCGGACGCACTGACGCCGTACAGGAAGGTGCTCATCAGTCGCATCAGCGCCAGTGAACCCGCGAGGCCCACCCCCACGCCGATGAGCGCCATTCTCGTGCCCTGGCCCAGAATGAGCTGCAGGATGTCCCGCTTCTGCGCGCCGAGCGCCAGGCGGATGCCGATTTCGTGCGTCCGCTGGCCGACCAGGTACGAAATCACCCCGTAGAGTCCGATGGAGGCCAGGACGAGCGCCAGGGCCGCGAAGACGCCCAGCAGCATCATCGAGAAGCGCCGCGCCGCGAGCGAGCGGGAGATGATGGCGTCCATGGTGTCGACGCCGTACATCACGATCTGACCGTTCAGCGCGTCGAGCGCGCGGCGGATGGCGCCCATCGCGGCCGTGGGGGCGCCGTGCGTCCGTACGGTCATCCCCGATCCCGCCGGCCATCAGCGGCAGGAACTTGTCCGGCATCTGCATGAACGGGAAGTAGAACTGCGCCAGCACGGGCGACGCCGCATTCTCGTCGAGGCCCCACTGCTTCACGTGCCCGACGACCCCGACGATGGTCGCCGTCTGATCGAGGATCGCGACGTGCACGTGCTGGCCAATCGGATCCTGGCCGGGAAAGTACTGCTTCGCGAACTGCTCGTCGATGTCGATCACGAACGGCGCGCGCTCGTCATCCTGCGGCGCGAGGAATCGTCCGCGCTCGAGGGTGAGGCCCATGGCCCTGAGGTAGGAGGGACTCACGCCGTAGAAGAGCGCCGTCTTCATCTCCGACTCGGTCGAAGGCCTGGGCCGTCCCTCGATCCAGAAGGGGAACTCCGAGTCTCCGGCCATCGGCGTCGCGCCAATCCTCAGCGAGGCCGCCTCGACGCCCGGCACGGCTGCAACCGTGTCTCTCGAGCCGGCGCATGGAGGCGCGGATGGCCTCCGGCGTCGAACCCGCGCCGGCCGGGAACGACACCGCAAAGGTCACGACCCCGTGCGGGTCGAAGCCGGGGTTCACGCTCCAGAGCTTCGTCAACGAGCGGATCATCAGCCCCGCACCGACCAGCAGCACGAGCGCCAGCGCCACCTCGGCAATCACGAAGATGGTCTGCGTCCGGTGACGCGCGCCGCTCCCGCCGCGCCCGCCCTCCTTGAGCGCGTCCTGGACGTCGTCGCGGGAGGTCTTGAGCGCCGGCGCCAGACCGAACAGGATGCCTGCCAGCAGCGACGCCCCCAGCGAGAAGAGCAGCACGCGCGCGTCCATCTGGACGTGCTGCGTTCGCGGCAGGGCCTCGGGGAGCAGGCGAAGGGCCGCGTGCGTGCCCCACGCGGCCAGCACGACGCCGAGTACGCCTCCCGCGCCGGCCAGCAGCACGCTCTCCGTCAGGAGCTGGCGGATCACGCGTCCGCGGCTGGCGCCCAGTGCCGCCCGGATCGCGAACTCCCGCGTGCGGCCCGTCGAGCGCGCCAGCAGCAGATTCGCCACGTTGACGCAGGCAATCAGCAGCACGAACCCCACCGCCGCGAGCAGCACCAGCAGGAACGGCCTGATGTCGCCGACCACGTCCTGTTTCAGGGGGATCAGCGTGATGCCCGAGTCCTTGTCCGCGTCCGGATACGTCTCGGACAGGTGAGCCGCGATGGCATCCATGGCCGATTGCGCCTGTTCGAGCGTGACGCCGGGCTTCAGCCGCCCGACCGCGTCCATGCCCATGCCCGTGTCGCGTCGACGGAACGTCGGATCGTTCCACTGCCCGATCGGCACGTACAGGTCACAGGACTCGTGGAAGTTACCGCTCTGATACTGGAAGTCGCGGGGGATCACGCCCACCACCGTATAGGCGGTGCCATTGAGGTCGAGCGTCCTGCCCAGCGCGTTGGGTGCCGAGGCGAACTTCCGCGCCCACAGCCCTCCGCTGATCAGGACCACGGGCTGCGCGCCGACGACATCCTCGTCCGATCGGAACAGCCGCCCGATGACCGGCTTGACGCCCAGCAGCGGAAAGAAATTGGCCGAGACCATTTCCGCCTTCAGGCGCTCCGGCTCGCCCTGGCCGGTCAGGGTGAAGTCATCGCTGCGGAACGCCGCCATTCCGGTGAACGACGACTGGTCGCGCACCCAGTCGAGGAAGTTCGGATAGGAAATCGACGAGCGCTTGAACTCCTTCGAGCGCGTGTAGATGGCCACCAGACGGTTCGGCTGGGTGTAGGGCAGCGGATTGAGGAGCACGCCGTTCACGACCGAGAAGAGCGCCGTGTTGGCGCCGATGCCGAGCGCGAGCGTCAACGTGGCAATTACGGCAAACGCCGGCGCCTTGACAATCGTGCGCAGCCCGTAGCGGATGTCCTGCAGCAGCGTGTCCATCGTGCCTCCCGCGTAGCCGGCGCGGTGCGTCTGGCGCGGGCTCCGTGGTGTCTCCGCGGCCCCAGGCGTTCACCGAACTCGCGCCGGCACGAGGTTAGACGGAACGAAGCGGTCGCAAGTTTTGCGACGGACGAGGTGGCTCTGACGGGGAGGGCGGTGCGAGCCTACACCACGAACGGAATCAGCATCTTCGTCCGCTGCCGGTACGCCGGATAGACGTCGGGAAACTGCCTGGCCATCAGCTGCTCTTCCCGGTACGCGCTGTACGTGAAATAGGCGGCGGCGGGGACGAGCACCAGCACGAACAACACGGTCGCGCCCATCGCGGAGCCGACCATGGCGACCAGGAAGCCGCCGTAGATCGGATGCCGCGCGAAGGCATACGGGCCGGTCGTGATGAGCTCCGGCCGCTCCTTGCGGGACATGGGTACGCCCCAGTTGCGGCCGAGATGCACCCGGGCCCAGATGGCCAGCGCAACGCCAAGGGCGCAGCAGGCGACGCCGATCGCGCCCAGGAGCGGACTCGCGGCCGCGCGCAACTGCGCGTCCCGCAGGGCCTGTCGCACGCCCGGGTTGCGGAGCGCGATCAACGTGAGGGCCAGGAACACGAGGCGCCAGGCGATCTCGTTCGACCACGACCGCCGGCCGACGCTGCGTTTGACGCCCCTGGCCGACACGAGCCAGTAGGCGAAGAGGACGACCCAGAGCGCGAGGATCAGCGACGCATGGATGGTCATGGCGAAGCAGCGCCCGCGAGGGGGCGCCCACTCGCGTCAACGATAGCAGACTCCGTGCGTTCGGGCTCGACCAGGTGGGGACGCCGAGGGGAGGACTAGCCGTCGCCGGTTGCGTGCGCCGAGCGCTGCAGCTCCCCTCGGTAGCGGGCGCCGGTGACGGCCAGGAACAGCAGGAGCGCGGTGAGGAACACCGCCGCCCGATGCTGGTTCCACGGGAGCTGGAACGCGCGGTAGCTCAGGTGCACGTTTTCGATCCGCGCCATCTCGATGATGCCGGCCCAGACGGGCAAGGCCAGCATGGCGCCGGCCGCGGCCACCAGTGCGACCAGGCACGACGCCACGACGGCGGGCAACGGATCGTCGGGCGGGAAGCGGCGTACGAGGCCGCCAGCCGCCAGGGCCGCCACCAGCAGATAGATGATGGCGAACGAGAGGCCGACGGCCACGTCGACCATCAGCGGGCGCCGGCCGCGCAGGGGCAGCAGGGCCTCCGGTTCCACGCCATGCCGCCGGCCGATGTCGACCAGCAGCGCGGCGACGCAGCGCTCGCGGGTGGCATGGTAGACGTCCATGCCGTCGAAGTGTCCCGAGCGCAGACCGCGCGTCCGATCGGCATAGCGGATCGCCAGGTCTTCAGCCAGGGCGACATCGTCGGTCAGTTGCTGCCGGTCGGCGGTGCGGGTGATGTCGAGCGGCGCGGTGTCGTCGCCGGTCCAGCGGCAGTCGGCGTTCAGGCGGCTGCGGGGGGCGCAGCCGGCGAGGGCGAGGGCGACGAGCGCGGCCACGGGAAGTCGTCGTGTCATCCGACCCTCTACGGAACCGCGGCACGTTCCTGTCGGGGATGGGGTGGGCCGACCGATTGGGCGCGGCCCATGCGAACACGGCCGGGGGTGAGCCGGGGGGCGGGCCGCGGCCGGTTCACTCGCCGTGCGAATCCCCTCGAGTCCGACGTGCCGAACTTCGCCTCGCACTCCGGGCAGATGCCGTCGCGAAACCGGGTGGACGTGTGCGCCGAGATGTAGGCTTCGACGGAGCGCCAGGTACTCCTCGTCACCGCGGATCCGCTTGCAGCGGGAACAGATCGGCAGGAACGCGCGCAGTGTCGTCACCTCGGCCAGGGTCGTCTCGAGCTGTTCGACCAGCCGGTCGCGTTCGTGTTCGACGCGCTTGCGGGCGGTGATGTCGCGTGCGATGCCGTAGATGACCTGCTGCGACATGTCCGCTCTGGCATTCCAGAGGAACCACTTGTAGCTGCCGTCCTTGCAGCGGTACCGGTTCTCGAAGCAGACGGCCTGGTCCCCGCTGCGCACTTCACGATTCTGCTGCAGCGTCCGCTCGCGATCGTCTGGGTGCACGAAGTCGATGAAGGGCCTCGACATCAGCTCGTCACGCGTGAAGCCGAGCGCCGCCTCCCACGCCGGATTCAGGTGCGCGAACCGCCCGCTGAAGTGCAGGAAGCAGAGCATGTCGATGGCGAAATCGAAGAACGACGCCTTGAGGCGCAGCAGTTCTTCGTCGGTCGCGGTGCCGCCGGTCGGTTCATCGTCATTCATACGGATCGAAGGGGGAGGCCCCGTGAGTGAACGCGCGAAGGTGCCGGGCCCGCGCCCAGTGTAACGCCGGCGTCCGATGTCGACAACGAGAGAGTCTGGCGGGGAGGCCGCCATTGCCAAGGCTCAGGCAAGCTCAGCCGAAGCGCTACGCGCAGAGGCGAGGGGCCGCCGCCATTCAAACGGCGCGAGCGGAACGGAGCGAGCCGGCCCGCGAGCGGAGTGCAGCGAGCCTGGCGGGGTAGGGGCCCCCGCCATTCAAACGGCGCGAGCGGAACGGAGCGAGCCGCGAAAGGCGAGCGAGTGAAGTGAGCCTGGCGGGGTAGGGGCCCCCGCCATTCAAACGATGGCGCGCCCGGCAGGACTCGAACCTGCGACCCTCGGCTTAGAAGGCCGATGCTCTATCCACCTGAGCTACGGGCGCGTGCGGGGTGGCAGGGCTCAAGTGTAACACCGGCCACGGGATGCCGGCCGATTCAGCTCCGGCGAGCCCCTGCCGATTACACGAGCGGTGAGAGTGGTCATCGTCGACGACGAGGCTTCGATGCGTCGCCTGCTGGCGGCAGTGTGCCGGCGGCTGAGTCACGACGTCGTGGCGTTCGACTCGTCGAGCGCCGCCCTGGATCACTTGACGTCGCAGGTGGCCGACCTGCTGATCACCGATATCGTTGTCACACCGTTCGACGGCCTGTCGCTCATCGAGCGGGTGCGGATCGTTCAGCCGGGCCTGGAGGCGATCGCCATCACGGGCTTCTCGAGCCAGTACCAGGTCGAGGATGCCGTGGCTGCCGGAGCCTCGGATCTGCTGTTCAAGCCGTTCCGGGCGGACGAGCTCGAGGTCCGGATCACGCTGGCCGACGATCGACAGCGCGCGATTGGCAAACTGCAGCGCCAGCGTGAGAGACTGCAGCAGACGAGCACCCTGAAGATCCGGGAACTGCAGGACGAGCTCACGGCACTGAAGCGGCTCGCGGAGACCCGCCAGGAGGGCGTCTCGGCAGCCGGCAGCCTCGGGGACGCCTCGTAGGCACGCGCCGGCGCCGCGATGGCCGGCGGCGACCCGCTCCGTTCTCGTTCCGTCCCCATCGATCGCCGAACCGGCATCGCCGCCGCCCACGTTTCGCCTGTCGACGATCCTGTCCGCCCTCTCCTACGCACTCGACCTCACCGAAGGCCACCCGCGCGGCCACTCGGCCCGCGCGTGCCTCATGGCCCGACGCATAGGGCGATCCGGGTGCCCCGCCGGCCCTTCCCCGTCCGATCGGCCGCGGTCTGCCTGTTCAAGATGCGACAGTAAATGGCCGGCTGCCCGTTCAGAATACAGGGGAGGTCATATCCATGAAATCAGTTGGAACGGTCGGCGTCGTTGCCGCCCTGTGCGTGTTCCTGGGCGCCGCCGGGGCCGGATACGCGCAGCAGGCAGACCAGGCGAAGCCGAAACGGGAAACCACGGCCCAGGACCGGAAACAGCAGCAGGACAAGAAGAAGCAAGCGGACGACAAGAACAAGCAGCAGCGTGCCAGCAGCAGGACACGAAGAGTCAGCCGCCTGCCCGGCCGCGACAGCAGCAGGACAAGAAGAGTCAGCCACCTGCCCGGCCGCGACAGCCGCAGGCGAAGCAACCGCGGCCGCGACAGCGCGCGGAGCCGCGGTCGTCGGCGCCCTCACCGCGGGCGCAGCAACGGCGCACGCCCCCGCAGCAGCGGGCACAGGAAGTCGAACAGCGGCGCGTGTGGCAGGAGCACCGCGCCCGCAACTGGGCCTCGGAGCGCCGCACCTGGCAGCAGCGCGGCGGCTACAAGGGCTACCGGGTTCCGGAAGCCTACTACCGCAGTCACTACGGCCGCGACCACTGGTTCCGCGTCTACACGCTTCCGTTCGTGTACGTCAGCGGGTATCCGCGCTTTCAGTACGACGGCTACTGGTTCATGGTCATGGATCCGGTTCCGGAGTACTGGGGCCCCGAGTGGTACCAGAACGACGATGTCTACATCGAGTACCGACGGGGGCGGATACTACCTGTACAACCGCCGCTATCCCGGCGGAGGCGTGGCCATCAGCATCGTGTTCTAGGCGTGGGGCGCTTCGAGCCGAGCTGAAGCCCGGTGCTGCGAAAGCACCCTCTTCTTCGTGGGCCGACCTCCGGGTCGGCCCGTCCGCTATGACGGCTGGCGCTGCAGGGGATGCGCTTCGGTGTTGAAGATCACGCTGTTGAAGTCCAGCGTCGACGGCGGGGCGAACAGCAGGTAGTAGTACTTGAACGTCTCGGCGAAGAGGAACGTCGGCATCTCGTCGAGCTTCTCCTTCGTGACGACGCTCTTCAGCGACGCGTAGCCATCGTCGGTCCGGCAGTACTTGACGAAATCGTCGAACATCGTCCGTCCCATGGCCAGGTACTTCGGGTCGTGGGTGTAGTGATAGAGGTAGTACGTCGACTCGACGATCTCCGGCCGCAGGTGGTACCCGGGATACTTCACGGTCATCGTCTTGTAGTCGAAGCACCTCGGGCTCGATGCCGTGCAGGTTCCACATGTAGAACGACGAGGCCTGCAGCCGCGCCGCGCGGTCGAGATGGCCCGAGAGCGCGAGCACGGCGGGGAAGTAGGCGGCGAGCGCCGACCAGGTCGTGGCCGTGCGCCGGCCGGTGTTCATGTCGGCATGGCCGTACCACAGGTGGCCCCCTTCCTGATCGGCCAGGTATTGGTCGATCGCCACGAAGCTCTGACGCCACATGTCGGTGCACTGGGGATCGCCGAACAGCAGCCCGCACTTCACCAGGTACTCGTAGTACGAATCGATGCCGCCGCTGACGTGCGAGTCGGTGCCGGTCCACTTGCCGGTCTCGACGTCGATGCCGTCACCCACCAGGCCGATCTTCGACCGGCGATCGAAGGTCGCGACGAGCGCCCGCTTCGCCTTCTGCATGAAGACCGGGTTGCCGGTCAGCCGGCTGAGCGTGCCGAACTCGAGCACGAGCGTGCCGGTCTCGGCCGGATTGGTCTCCGCGCCGCTCACCGCGCCGGTGCGCAGGTTCACGAACTGCCAGGGCAGCCCGGTCGGCGAGTCGAACGCCGGCAGCAGGCGCGTGCCCAGGTCCCGCGCCAGCTCGAGCAGGCGCGTGTCGTGCGTCAGCTCGTAGCTCGAGAGCAGGCCGCCCAGCATCCGGATGGTGATCTCGAACGTCTTGACGGAGACGTCCTGGTCGAACGAGAGCGTCGGTGTCGATGAGCGCGCGGGCCTTGTCGGCCTCGTCGTGCAGGCCCATGAGCACGAGGGTGTCGAGCGCGTCGACCGGCGTCATCTCGAGTGACTGGCCGTACCAGTCGGTACGGCTTCCGGCTGAGGGGGCGCAGTTCGTCGTGGCCCCAGGCGTACTTCTCATAGCCGTGCCAGGCGTGCAGGAACTCGGCCTTCACGCGCGCGGCCATCTGCGGCGGGGTGGCCATGTCGGCCGTGGTCGTCTTCGCCGATTGCGGGATGGCCGGCGCGCGGGCCGCCAGCGTCCCCGGTGCCGCAGCGGTGAGCAGGAGTCCGGCTGCCGCGGCCACCACGGCTGCCGACAGCGTCCGCGAACTGAGGATCATGACTGTGCCGCCTCCCCTGACAATCCCCATCACTTCGTAGCAGGCGCCCATCGTGTGATAGTCGGTCTTGCCGGCCGGGCTCTTCTCGTCGCTGTACTTCCGGTTGTCGCGATCGAGGATCCGGTACCAGGCGCCGTACTGGTGATCGACGAAGTGCTCCCACGCATACGACCAGATGCGGTCGTACCAGTCCCAGTACTGCGGGTCGCCCGTCCGGCGGCCCAGCAGCGCCGCGGCCGCCAGCGTTTCCGCCTGCACCCAGAAGTACTTGTCGCTGTCGCAGACGGCGCCGTCCGGTGCGAAGCCGTAATAGAGCCCGCCACGTTCACCGTCCCACGAACGGGCCACCGCCGTGTCGAACAGATGCCGCGCGGTCGGCAGCAGCCAGGGCTGCGGCTCGTGCCGCTCCAGGATCAGCAGCAGCTTGGCCCATTCGGTCTGGTGCCCGGGCTGGAAGCCCCAGGGGCGGAACAGGTGGCGCGGGTTGTCGCGGTTGTAGTCCCAGTCGACGTTCCAGTCGGTGTCGTAGTGCTCCCAGACCAGGCCGCCGGCCTTCGCCGCCTGCCGCCGCGTGATGTGGTCGGCCAGCGCGGCGGCGCGATCCAGATAGCGGCGATCGCCGCTGGCGGTCCAGGCGGTCAGCATCGCCTCGCACATGTGCATGTTGGCGTTCTGCCCGCGATAGGGCGAGAACTCCCAGTCGGGCGTCGCCTCGTCGCGATAGAGGCCGGCATCGGCGTCCCAGAACCGCTCTTCGAGCAGGTCCCAGGTCTCGTCGAGCCAGCCGTCCGCCTCCGCGATGCCCGCCTGCAGCGCGGCGGCGTACGCCAGCAGCACGAAGGCGCCGCCGTAGCAGTGATTCGTCCGGTCCTCGGGCCGGCCGTCGCGGATGGTCCAGGCGTAGCTGCCGTCGGCCGGGTTGCGGTGCACGTCGCGCAGGTAGCGCAGGCCGTGCCGGGCCGCTTCGCGGTACTCCTCGCGGCCGAATTCCCGGAAGGCCATGGCGTAGTTGAAGACGAACCGCGTGCTGCTCACCAGATGACGATGGCCGCGATCGTAGATCGTGCCGTCGTCCCTGAAGTACTGGAAGAAGCCGCCCTGCGGGTCGATGGCGCGCGGATGATAGAAGGCCATCGTCTGCGCGATATGGCCGCGCAGGAACTCCGGCGATCGGAAGTCCGGGGTGTCGCTCATGATCGGTCGCTGCCCAGCAGGCGCAGGACCTCGCCCTGCGTCGGCATGGCCGTGAAGGCGCCATGCCGGGTCGTGGCCAGGGCGCCGCAGGCCGAGGCGAAGATGACGGCGTCCCAGACGGTGGCGGCATCGTCGGTGAAGGCATCGAACCCCGCCGCGTCGATCCCCTCGCTGATCAGGTAGTGCAGCAGCCCGCCCGTGAAGGCGTCGCCCGCCCCCGTCGTGTTCACCTGCGTGACGCGGAACGTGTTGACGTCGCCCGATTTCTTCCGCGTCCAGTAGTGAACCGGCGCCGGCCCGTCGGTGACGACGATCAGTCGGGCGCGCCCCTTCCTGATGGCATCGAGCGCCGCCCGTTCGCTGCCGAGCGGCTCGGCCAGGAACGCCAGCTCCGACCGGCAGAGCTTCACGAGGTCGGCCTCCCGGATCTCGTCCCACAGGCGGGGCCGCGGGTCGACCTGCTTCGGCCAGAGCGAGGGACGGAAGTTCACGTCGACGCTGATAAGCGCCCCCTTCTCGCGCGCCCGCGTCACGCCGCTCATCGTCGTCCTGGCGATGGCCTCCTCGGTGAGGCTGTTCGAGCAGACGTGGAAGACGGTGGCACCCGCGAAGCAGGCCGGGGTGAAGTGGTCGGGTCGGAACAGCAGGTCGGCGGCCGGCGGCCGGTAGAAGCTGAACTGGCGCTCGCCGTCGGCCGCGAGCGAGACGAAGGCGAGGGCGGTGTTCGCCGCTGCGGTCTGGACGATGCCATCGGTGCGGACGCCGGCGGCCCTGAAGCTGTCGAGCAGGAAGTCGCCGAACATGTCCTGTCCGAGCATGCCGACGAAGGCGGCCGGGCTTCCCAGCCGGGCGACCGCGACGGCCACATTGGCCGGTGCGCCTCCGGCGTACTGAACGAACTCCCGGGGCTCGGCGCCGCACGGCGCCGGCCGGGCCAGGAAGTCGATGAGCGCTTCGCCGAAGCAGACGACTTCAGGCATGGGTCAGGGCCGGCTCCTCGATCCGCGATCCCCGGAACCCGTAATAGATGATGTAGAGGTAGCAGGCGAGTGGCAGCACGAAGGCGTGCTGCACGCCGATGCGATCGGCCAGCGCCCCCTGCAGCAGCGGGATGACGGCGCCGCCGACGATGGCCATGATGAGCAGGCTCGAGGCCTTGCCGGTCAGCGGCCCCATGCGCTCGATGCCGAGCGTGAAGATGTTCGGGAACATGATCGAGTTGAACAGGCCGATCGCCACGATGCTCCAGACGGCGACGAAGCCGGCGGTCGAGATCGTGGTCAGCACGAGCAGGGCCGCGACCGTGGCCACACCGCCCAGCAGGCGGCGCGGGTCGAAGCGCTGCAGGACCGCGGCGCCGACGAAGCGGCCGATCATGGCACCGCCCCAGTAGAGCGAGACGAACGTCGCGGCCCGGCTCTCCGGCATGTGGCCGATGCCCGGCAGCGAGATGTAATTGATCAGGAAGCTGCCGATCGCGACCTCCGCCCCCACGTACACGAAGATGCCGACAACGCCGAGACGCAGGTGCCGGTGGCGCAGCGCGTCGAGGAACGACAGCTCGGCATCGGCGCCGCCGTGTCCGTGCTCCTTCGAGGCCAGCGCCGGCAGGTGAAAGAGGTAGACGCCGGCGGCCAGCGCGAACAGGACGACCGCCAGACCGAGGTACGGCCCCTGGACGAGTGCCGCCTGGCGGGCGCGGTACGCGAGGCGGGCCGCTTCCGGCATCCGGGCCACGTCCGCGGCACCGAGCACGGCCACCGACAGGATGATCATGCCGCCGAACTTCGGGGCGAGCGTCGTGCCGAGCGAGTTCAGGGCCTGCGCGAGGTTCAGCCGGCTCGAGGCCGTCCGCGGCGGGCCGAGCAGCGCCACGTACGGGTTGGCGGCGACCTGCAGCAGGGTGATGCCGGTGGCCAGTGTGAAGAACGCCGTCGAGGAAGAGGCCGAACGAGGGGAGCGCCGCCGCCGGGTAGAAGAGCAGGGCGCCGAGCCCGGACACGAGCAGGCCGAGCACGATGCTGTGCTTGTAGCCCCACCGCGACACGACCTTGCCGGAGGGGAGCGACATGACGAAGTACGCGCCGAAGAAGGTGAACTGCACGAGCATGACGTGCGCGTAGTTCAGCGAGAAGACCGCCTTCAGGTGGGGGACCAGGACGTCGTTGAGGCTCGTGAGGAAGCCCCACATGAAGAAGATGACCGTCGCGACGGCCAGCGCGGCGCGGTTGGTCGTTTCGCGGGTGGTCATGCGCTACATATACTAAGGGCTCTTTCCCGTTTCCCGTCCGTCGAAACCGCTGAGCTGGCGATTTCCCATGCGAACACTCCTCCGAGTCGTCTGTGCCTGCGCCGTCGCCGGCACATTGGCCGTCTTCTCCGCCCCGGGGTTCTCCCCCATCCTTCACGCGCAGACCGCCGCGCCGGCCTCTGTCGGGGACCGGGCGTACGCCTCGGTCGACCCGTTCATCGGGACCGCCGGCGGCGGTCACACCTTTCCGGGCGCGACCGTGCCGTTCGGCATGGTGCAGGTGAGCCCCGACACCCGGATCGTGGACTTTCACAAGAGCTATCCCTGGGCCGCCGGCTATCGCCACGACGATCCGACGATCCTCGGCTTCTCGCAGACGCACTTCTCGGGGACCGGCCATTCGGATCTCGGCGACTTCCTCGTGATGCCGATTGCCGGTGACGTGCGGCTCGACCCGGGCGACGCCGACACGCCTGGCAGCGGCTACCGCTCGCGGTTCAGCCACGACGAGGAGATCGCGCAGCCGGGTTACTACGCGGTGACGCTGTCCGATTACGGCATCCGGGCCGAGCTGACGGCGGCCGCGCACGTCGGCGTCGAGCGCTACCAGTTTCCGGCGGGCCGGCCGGCGCACGTGCTCGTCGACCTGCGGTCGAGCATCTACAACTATCCCGGCAAGGTGCTCTGGTCGACGCTGCGCCTGCGTCGGGACGGCACCGTCACCGGATCGCGGGTGACGCGCGGCTGGGCGCCCGGGCGGCAGCTCTTCTTCGCGATGCGGTTCTCGCGGCCGCTCGTCGCGCACGAGCTGTACGACCGGGAAGCGCCGGTCGACTACAAGGGGTTCGCGCCGCCGGCGAGCCACGATCCGGCGGACCGGGAGTCGATCCAGGGGCGCGGCCTCGTCGGCGTCTTCGACTTCGGCGACCTCGGCTCGACCCGCCTGACCGTGAAGGTCGCCATCTCGACCGTCAGCGAGGAGGGCGCCATCGCGAACCTCGCGCACGACGTGCCGGGGTGGGACTTCGACGCGGTGCGCGAGGCCGCGCGTGTCGCGTGGACGAAGGCCCTGTCGGCGGTCGACGTCGACGCGCCGCCCGCCGTGACGAAGAGCTTCTATACGGCGCTGTATCACGCGCTCATCGCGCCGAACCTCGCGATGGACGTCGATGGCCGCTACCGCGGGCCGGATCATGCCGTCCACCAGGCCGACGCCTTCACGTTCTACTCGACCTTCTCGCTCTGGGACACGTTTCGCGCCGAGCATCCGCTGCTCACGCTCATCGAGCCGCCGAAACTGACCGACGACGTCATCCAGTCGTTCATCGCGTTCCAGCACGAGAGCCCGCAGGGGATGCTGCCGATCTGGTCGTACCAGGGGCTGGAGACGTGGTGCATGATCGGCTACCACGCCGTGGCGGTCATGGCCGACGCCTTCATGAAGGGCATTCGCGGCTATCCGGCGGACCAGGCGCTCGACGCGATGGTGGCGACCGCGACCTACGGGCCCTACGGGGACCTGAAGGACTACATGAAGCTGGGCTACGTGCCGATCGACCGCGAGCCGGAGGCGGCCTCGAAGACGCTGGAGTACGCCTTCGACGACTGGACGATCGCGCGGATGGCGCGCGCGATGGGGCGGACGCAGGTGGCGGCCGAGTTCGAGAAGCGGGCGGCGAACTGGCGGAACGTCTTCGACACGAAGACCGGCTTCGTCCGCGCCCGCCGGAGCGACGGCAGCTTCCGGACGCCGTTCGACCCCGCCGCCGTCGGCTATGGCAGCGACTACACGGAAGGCAATGCCTGGCAGTACTCGTGGTACGAGCCGCAGGACATCGGCGGGCTGATCCACCTGCTGGGCGGCGAGCACCAGCTCGTCGCGAAGCTCGATGCGGTGTTCGACACGAAGGTCGATCCGAAGGAGTTCGCGAACGTCGAGGACATCAGCGGGCTGATCGGCTACTACGCGCACGGCAACGAGCCGAGCCATCACATCGCCTATCTCTACGACTACGCCGGCGAGCCGTGGAAGACGCAGGCGCGCCTGCGGCAGATCATGGACAGCCAGTACACGCCGACGCCGGACGGCCTGGTCGGCAACGACGACTGCGGCCAGATGTCGGCCTGGTACATCTTCACCGCGCTCGGCTTCTACCCGGTGGCGCCGGCCAGCAACGAGTACGTGATCGGCCGGCCGTTCGTCCGGCAGGCCACGATCGCGCTCCCGAACGGCCGGACGTTCACGGTGGAGGCCGCGAATCTCGACGAGGGGCATCCGTACGTCGGGTCGGTGACGCTGAACGGGAAGCCCCTGACGCGGTGCTACCTGCGGCAGGACGAGATCGAGGCCGGCGGCGTGCTCCGCTTCGTGATGCAGGCGCAGCCGAACCGCACGTGGGCGACGGCGAAGGGGGACAGGCCGTATTCGATGACGGGATACTGACTGATGCCTGTAGGCGGTAGGGGTTGGGCGGTAGGCGGTAGGGATTAGGGATTGGGGATTAGGGGTTCGATGTTCAACGTCACGATGCGGACCGTGCGGATCTCGAGCGCCGTCGTCCTGGCGGCGCTGCTGGCGTGTCTCGTGCCGGGCGCGCGTGTCGCCACCCGCGCGCAGGAGCAGCCGGCGGCGCTGGCGTTCGTCTCGAACCCGGCCGCCATCGTCAATCCCTTCATCGGCACGGCCAACGGCGGCAACGCGTTCCCCGGTGCCGTGATGCCGTTCGGCATGGTGCAGTGGAGCCCGGAGAACACCCGCGGCGATCACACGCGTGTGGCGGCTCCCGGCGGCTACCAGTACCGACGTCACGCGGATCCGCGGCTTCAGCCTCACGCACCTCTCGGGCACCGGCTGTCGCGGGGCGTCCGGCGACGTGCCGTTCATGCCATGGGTCGGCACGGTGTCCGATTCGCCATCGGCGGACGTGCACGATCGCACCTACGCCACCCGGTTCGCCCACGCGAACGAGCAGGCCTCGGCCGGCTTCTATCAGGTCCGGCTGGCCTCGGGCGTGAACGTCGAGCTGACCGCCACGACCCGCACCGGGGCCGGCCGCTTCTCGTATCCGACCGGCCGGCCGGCGACGATGCTGATCCGCGCGTCGGATTCGGAGGTCGGCAGCAGCGCCGCGACGATCGCCATTGATCCGCAGGCCCGGACGGTGACCGGCTCGGTGACGAGCGGCAACTTCTGCGGCTACATCGACAGGATCGACCAGCGGAGCTACTACACGCTGTACTTCGTGGCCGCGTTCGATCGTCCGTTCGCGGCGTTCGGCACCTGGACGGACGGCACGGTGAGTCCGGGCTCGCGCGCGGCCGACGGCGGGACGACGTACGGCACCGACGGCTACCCGGCCGCGGGTCGCGGCTCCGGGGGATGGGTCACCTTCGACACGCAGGCCGGATCGGTCGTGAACGTGCACGTCGGCGTGTCGTACGTCAGCCTCGCGAACGCCGAGGCCAACCTGCGGGCGGAGGACCCGCAGGGGATGGCGTTCGCGGCCGTGCGCAGCCGGGCGGAGCAGGCCTGGAACGAGGCCCTGGGGCGCGTGCAGATCGCCGGCGGCACGCACGACGAACAGGTGATGTTCTATACGGCCCTCTATCACGCCCTGCTGCACCCGAACGTCTTCAGCGACGTGAACGGGCAGTACCACGGCTTCGATCAGCAGGTGCACGCGGTCGCCTCCGGTCAGCACGCCCAGTACGCGAACTTCTCCGGCTGGGACGTGTATCGATCGCAGCTGCCGCTCGTCACCCTGCTGGACCCCGACGTGGCAGGCGATATCGCGCAGTCGCTGCTGAACCAGGCCGACCAGAACGGGGGCGCCTGGGATCGCTGGACGCACAACACCGGCGCGACGCACGTGATGGAGGGCGATCCGTCACCGGCCGCCATCGCCGGCATCTACGCGTTCGGCGGGACGCACTTCGACGCGAAGGCCGCACTGGCGTCGCTGATCAGGGCGGCGACCGTGCCGACGGCGGCCGATCTCAGCGCGGCCGGCTGCCCGGTGGAGTGCGGCGGACAGCGGCCGTCGCTCGATCGCTGGCTGAGCCTCCATTACATTCCGGCGAAGGCGCCGGCCTGGGGCGGCGCGGGCGAGACGCTCGAGGACGTCTCGGCCGACTTCGCGATCGCGCAGCTCGCCGCGCGGCTGGGGCAGAGTGAGCCGGCCGGCGTCTTCCTGACACGCTCGGCGCTACTGGCGGAATCTCTTCGGTCCGGCCGGCTACATTCAGAGCCGGAACGCCGACGGCACCTGGCCGCCGTTCGATCCGGCGTCGGACGAGGGGTTCGCCGAGGGCAGCAGCGCGCAGTACACGTGGATGGTGCCGTTCGATCCGCAGGGGCTCTTCGCGGCGATGGGCGGGGTCGACCGGGCGGTGCAGCGGCTGGACGCCTTCTTCCACACGCCCGATGGCGGCTGGGCGTTGACCGGGCTCGGCGGCCTGCACGCGGAGCTGGACAACGAGCCGTCGACCGGCGCGCCGTGGCTGTACGACTTCGCCGGCCGCCCCGACCGCACCGAGCAGACCGTGCGTCAGGTGCTGCGGACGCTCTGGAGCAACTCGCCGTACGGCATGCCGGGCAACGACGACCTCGGCGCGATGTCGGCGTGGTACGTCTGGTCGGCGCTCGGGATGTATCCCGGCATTCCCGGCCGCGCCGAGCTGCTGCTCGGCAGCCCGCTGTTCCCGCGGATGGCCGTGCATCGGGGCAGCGGCGTGACGCTCTCGATCGACGCGCCGCACGCCCGCGCCGACGTGCCGTTCGTCGCCGGTCTGCGCGTCAACGGACGGCGATCGACGAAGCCGTGGCTGCCGGAATCCTTCGTCGCCGGCGACGGGCGTCTGGACTACGACCTGACGGCCACGCCCGACGGCAGCTGGGGCCGGCGTCCGGCCGACGCGCCCCCGTCGTTCCCGCCGCCGCGGAAGTGACGAGCCCTGTGGCCTGCCGGCCCGGGGAAGCACCGCGCTGCGGTCACAGGGTTCCGTGCGCTGCGGCACGTCCCGCCTTTCCGCGCGACGCCAGCAGCCGGACCACGGCCTGGTCGTCGTCCTCATCGTAGAGATCTCCGAGGAGCTCTTCGATGATGTCCTCGAGAGTAATCACCCCCACGATCGTTCCGTCGGCATCCGTCACGACCGCCATGTGACTGTGCCGGCCCTGCAGCAGCCGCAGTGACCGTCAGCAGGCCATCGCCGGTGCTGACCATCACGGCCGGCCGGATCAGCAGGTGCCAGTCGTGCTCGCCGGCCGCCAGGAACCGCATCAGCTCCTTCGTGTGCAGCAGCCCCATCACGCGGCCATCGCGTACGACCGGCAGCCGTGTATGTCCGGAACTCAGCGCGAGCTGCGCCACCGCCTGCGACGGCATCGCGGCGTCGGCCTTCGTGGTGGCCGACCAGGGCACCATGGCGTCGCGCACGTATCGCCGGCTCAGATCGATGAGGTTCAACGCATAGGACGGAGCCGCTGCGCCGCCGGCCCGCGGCCCGGTCTGCATCGCCGCCGGAGCGGGAATGACCGAGACGATCGTGCGCGTCACCCAGGAGAGCAGGCGCACGAGGGGGAGCAGCACCCGCTCCATCATGCGCAGCCAGCGGACGCCGGCCAGGGCGATTGGCCGCGGATGACGCAGGGCGAACACCTTCGGTACGAGCTCCCCGAAGACGACGGTGACGAACACGAGGGGGACGGCCACCATCACGAGCGCCGCCGCCTGGGCGACGCCGGCGCTCAGCCCGAACAGGCGCACGAGCTGCGGGCCCAGGAACCGCTGCGCGCCGGCTCCGCCGATGGCGCCCGAGACGATGCCGACGAGGGTGATGCCGATCTGGATGACCGAGAGCGTGCGCTCGGGCGTCTGCCGCAGGCGGAGCAGTCGTTGCACCCTGGTGTCGGCCGGATGCGTGTCGGTCGCGAGATCGAGCCTCGACGCGGACACGAAGGCCATCTCCAGCGCCGAGAACATGCCGTTCAGCGCGACGCAGACCGCGATCAGCAGCAATTCGACCATGGGGTCCATCCATCCTGTGCCCTGATGGGCGCGGTCGTCAGCGGCGGACGACGAACGCGACGAAGAAGAGCGTCGTCACGACCAGCACGATCGTCGAGCCGGACGGCAGGTTCCAGATCCAGGACAGCCACAGACCGCCGATGACTGACACCTCGGCGACGATGACGGACATCACGAGCATGCCCTTCATCGATCGGGCCGCCAGTTGTCCCGTCGCGGCCGGCACGACCAGCAGTGCGGACACCAGCACGACGCCGACCAGCTTGATGGAGGCGACGATGGTGGCCGCCAGTACCGTGAGCAGCAGGTAGTGGAGCGCCGTGACCGGCAGTTTTGCGGCCCTGGCCGCCTCCTCGTCGATGCTGAGGTAGACGAGCTCCTTGAAGAACAGGGCGAGCAGGCCCACGGTCCCGACCGCCAGCGCGATCAGCAGCCAGAGGTCGGCGCGCCGGATGGCGAGCAGGCTGCCGAACAGGTAGGCGATGAGGTCCTGCCGGTAGGTGGCCGACAGGCTCATCAGGGCGATTCCGAACGCCATGGCTGCCGGGAAGAGGACGCCGATCGCGGTTTCTTCAGTGAGGCGTCCGCGGCGGGTCAATCCGCCGATCACCCACGCCACGAGGACCGACATGACCATCGCGCCGGCGAGCGGCGACGTGCCGGTGACGAGGCCGACTGCGACGCCGCCGAGCGCGGCGTGGGAAATGCCGACGCCGACGAACGCCATCCGGCGCAGGACGACGAAGAAGGCGAGCACGGCGCACATGAGCGCGATGAGGATGCCCGCGGCAAGGGCCCGCTGACCGAAGTCGTACGACAGCAGCTCGATCATGGATGCGCGTCGCCTCCCGTGCGGTCGTCATGGGCGTGCGGCGTGTCGTGATGGCGTGCCGGAAACCGATAGGTCTCCTGCAGGACAGGATCGTGGAGCACCTCGTGCGGGGTGCCGGTCGCCAGGATCGTCCGGTTCATCAGAATCACGTGATCGGCGTGATGGGCGACGGCATCGATGTCGTGCGATGCGGCGAGCAGCGTGAGGCCGGCTTCGCGCTGGAGCTGGCAGCAGAGGTTGTAGAAGTCCTCTCTGGCCGCCGGGTCCAGCCCCGTCGTCGGTTCGTCGAGCAGGAGCAGCTGCGGGTCACCGGCGAGCGCCCGGGCGATGAGTGCCCTCTGTTGCTGACCGCCGGAGAGCCCGCCGAACCGGCGGCTGGCGAACTCCGCGAGACCGACACGAGCGAGCGCTCGGGCCGCCGCGTCCCGGTCGCGTGCCCGGGGGCGACGGCCGAGCCCGATCCGTTCGTACCGCCCCATCAGCACGAGCTCGAGCACGGTGAGCGGGAACCCCCGTGGCACCGTCACGCGCTGCGGGATGTACCCAATCGTCTCGGCCTGATGGCCTGGCGGCGCGCCGAACAGGCACACGCGGCCGCGCGTGGGCCGCGAGCAGGCCGAGCAGCAGCCGGAGCGCGGTGGTCTTGCCGGCGCCGTTCGGGCCGATGAGCGCCGCGAACTGACGCGGCATGACGTCGAACGAGACGCTCTCCAGGATGTTCGCGCCGTTGTACGCGAACCAGACGTCGTCGAACCCGATCGCGGCGGCTTCGTTCATGGTCGTGTCCCGAGCGCCCGCGCGAACTGACGGGCGTCGAAGCGCAGGAGCGCCGTGTACGAATCGCGGCCGGCAACGGCCGGGCCGCCCAGCGGGTCGAGGATCCCGACGCGGGCATGCAGTTCGTCCGCCAGGGCCCGCACGGCCGTATCGCCGAGTTGAGGTTCCGTGAAGACGGCGCGGACTCCCGCGGCCCGTGCCCGATCCACGAGCGCCGCGAACTCGCGCGGGCTGAGCTCGCGACCCGGCGACGGATACAGGACGCCGACCTGATCGAGGCCGTAGCGGGCCGCGAAGTAGGGCCACGCCGGATGCGTGGCCACGAAGGCCCGCGAGTCGGGGCCGGCCAGTGTCGAGCGGATCTCCGCGTCGAGCGCGTCGAGCGAGTGTCGGTAGGCTGCTGCACGGGTGCGGATTCCGGCGGCTGCTGACGGCGCGAGTTGCACCAGCGCGTCCGTCAGGCGGGGCAGCAGGACATCGCGAACCAGCACGGGATCGAGCCAGATGTGCGGGTTGTTCCCGTACTGGAGCGTGACGCCTTCGCTGAGGGTCAGCAGGTGTGCCCCGGATCCGCGTGCCAGCCCGGCCGCCCAGGCGTCCGCCCCTGCGCCTACCGCCACGACGAGTCCCGCGCCGCTGAGACGGCGAAGCAGATCGGGCGTGGGCTCGAACGTTGCGGGACTCGCCCCGGGCGGCAGCATCGTGATCACCGTCGCCGCCGGTCCCGCCACGGCCGCCGTGATGTCGGCAATCGGAAAGATTGTCGCGGCCACCAGCGGCGATGAGGAAGACGCGGGAGCCGGCGCCCGGTCGCTCCCGCCGCACGCGGCCACCGCGACGAAAGACGTCAGGGCCAGGAGCAGGATGCGCGTCCGGACGCGGTCACGTCTCCAGCACGTCAACGGGGCCATGGTCGTCGCAGTGATCACCATGATGGTGATGCAGATGCCCTTCGTGCAGGGAATCGAGATGGTCCCCGTGCGGAACGATCGGATGGTGGTGGCGTTCCTCCTCCGCGCGATGCGTCCAGCCGGGATGATGGGCGCAACGCGGGTCGGGGATGCAGCCATCCGGATTCTGCTCGCTGACGGCGATGCGGTGGGCGTCGACCTGGTCGCCTTCCTGGTGCTCGAGGCGGCCGTCGCGGAGGTAGTCGATGTGACCCTCGTGCCGGATGGCGGTATGACCACAGCCGGGACCGTGATGGTGCAGCGGCTTCCCACGGGAATCGTGCTGAGACATGGGGAGGGCCTCCTTCGTGAGGACTTGTGCAACGTGTGTGCCGCGGGTCGGCGCCGCCCGTTCAGCCGAAAGCCGGCCCGGCGCCCCCGTCCGCTCGAGAAATATCACCCCGCTGCGGGGAATATGGCAGCTCATTCCCGGGCCGGCGAAGGGGCGGCATCCGTGCCGCAACGATGGTGCGTGGAGCCCGCCCCGGCCGGCGGGCAGTCGCGTGTGCCGGGCCGCGGCGGCGGTCAGGGCTGCGGCGGGAAGGCGTGCAGGTAGAGGCCGGCGGCAGTGACTTCGGTGCTCGTCAGGTACGGGTAGAGCGGCATCCTGCTCGGTCCCGATCCCATCATGCCCATCCGGCGCCCGATGCTGCCCGGGGTGCCGTCGTGCACCTTCTGCACGAGCTCCATCACCGAGTCCTGCCGGGAGAGGTCGACGAGCGACGGCGGCGTGCCGTTGACCATCGCCATCATGCCCATGCCGCCGCGGCCGCCGTTCGGTCCCGTGGCGTCGTGGCAGACGTGGCACGTGCCCCTGACGAGCAGATCGCCGACCCGCGCGGCCGAGGCCTGCACGGGCGGCGGCTGCGGTCCGGCATCGGGCACGCCGGCGAGCGCATCGAGATACCCGATGAGCGCCGCGGTCTCGGCCGGGCTCAGATAGGCGAACGGCTGCATCTGCCTGCCGCCGTCGTGCAGCCGCTGGCGCAGAACCGTCCGGGCCTCGGCGGCGAGCTGCGCGATGAACGCCGGGTCGACCGGCGCCCCGGTCTGCTTCAGCCGATCGGTGATGAGGGCGGGCGACGTGCCCTGCACCGGCCCGATGAGCGAGTTCACCTCAGGGGGCGCGCCCGTGCCATCCGGGCCGTGGCACGACTGGCAGCTCAGGCGGTAGAGGTCGGCGCCGGTCAGTGTGAAGCGGCGCGCCAGCACCCCGTCGAGGTCGCCCTGGCCGAAGGTGAACGTCCGCAGGGATGGCTCGGTGCGCGGCGTCTCGGGTGCCGCCGCCTTTCCCCCGATCTGCCCGAGCTTCGATGTGGTCACGCCGAGATCGAGGTGGGTGAGCAGCGAGGGACCGCTGATGGCGGTCGCGTCGAGCGCGGCGGCGGCGTCCGCGCGCGGATGTCGCGCGCAGGCCGCCGTCGCCAGCAGGAGAACGCTCAGCACGGTTGCGGAAGCGCGGCCGAAGTCCGTCATCGAAATCCGGTGGTGTCCTCACGCCCGGTCGCGGGCGGTTGGCGCCCCCGGCCCGCTCAGGGCTTGAGGGCGAAGTTCTCGGTCAGCGTCTTCCCATCCGCCACTGTGATGGACTTCGGCTCCGCCCCCTTGCCGGGGTACCAGACCGCCAGCGTATACGATCCGGGGGGCACGTCCTTGATCGTGTAGTTGCCGGACGCGTCCGTCACCGCAAAATAGGGATTCTGCAGGACCACGACGTACGCCAGCATGTCCTCGTGCAGCCGGCAGAGCTGCGCATAGGCGCAGGGGACGATCCGGCAGGTCTTGAACGTGTAGGACTTCGTGAGCCCGGATTTCCACGTGCCGAGATTGTATCCCTCGTAGTCGGGAGAGAACACGTTGTGGGGCACCGGATCGTGGTTCAGGAAGTTGACCGTGCTGCCGACGACGACCGGCAGGACATGGGGCCTGAACACCATGTCGTGCTGGTCCATTTCCTCGCGCTGCGGCGGGAAGGTGCCCGGCGCCTTCTGGATGTAGACGATGGCGTTGGCGTCGTTCGCAATCCCGTAGACATCGATATTGCCCGTGATCGTGCCGTGAGCCTGGGCGGCCAGCCGGGCGCCGCCGAAGGCGAGGGCCGAGGCGAGCAGGAGTCCCCCGATGAGGGGCGAAACAGGACGACGGGTCATGACAGCCTCCACGGGCGGACGCGGCGCACCCGGTGCGCCGCGGAGCCGCCGATCTGCGTGTGGACGAACGACGCGGCCGTGCGCGCGCTGCGCGGCCCGGCATCGTGTCGCGTTCGTCTCTCCATCTCTCGACTCCCGTGATCTGACCGTCGGTGCCCGGCGGTCAGGGCTGCAGCGTGAAGTTCGCGCTGGTCGCCTTGCCGGCGGCCACCGTGATCGGCTGCGCCTTGGCCGTCAGCTTGCCCTCGTGCCAGACGGCCAGCGTGTACGACCCGGGCGGCACGTCCTTGATCGTGTACTGACCGGAGGCGTCGCTGACCGCGAAGTACGGGTTCTGCAGCGCGACGATGTAGGCCGACATCTCCTGGTGCAGCAGGCAGAGCTGCGTGTAGACGCAGGGGAACTTCTTGCAGGTCTTGAAGGTGTACGTCTTCGACTGCCCGGTCTTCCAGGTGCCGAGGTTGTACTTCTCGTAGTTCGGCGAGAAGACGTTGTGGGGCACCGTATCGCCGTTCAGGAACTTGACCGTGCTGCCGACCAGGATCGGCAGGACGTGCGGCTGGAACTTCAGATTGTGCTGGTCGATCTCGGCGGCCTTCGGCGCGAACGTGCCGGTCGCCTTCTCGATGTAGATCACGGTGTCGGCGTTGGAGCTCTGCCCCACGGCCGTGACCGTGCCGGCGATCGAGCCGTCCGCTGCGGCAGAGACACGGATCGCCGGGAACGCGATCATCGCCGCCATCAGAATCCCGCTGAGAAGAGAGAGCGTACGACGAGTCATGAGAGCCTCCGCTGGCGGTCGCGGTGCGCCGGGCGCCCCGCGGAGCCGCCGCACTGTGAACGCTAGAATGCGAACCGGATGATGGCGTCGAGTGAATGATTGCGACCTTCCTGCAGGTCGCGGTTGTATTCGACCTGGAACTTGACGTTCGCGCGGATGAGGGCGCTCGCGCTCAGCACGCCCGTGCGCAGGCTCGGCACCGTCCGGTCACCCGGCCTGACGGTCTCATAGCGGAACGTTCCCTCCAGCCAGGGATAGATCATGTAGTCGGCCTGGGTGAACCACGCGTCGTACCCGGGCGTGATCGACGAGTAATAGGTCGCGGCGTCCGGCTGGAACAGATGGAGCGTGTCGGTGCCGTGCATGTAGACGCCGAACACGTTCAGGTTGCCGTAGAACGCACTGGCGTACAGGCCCGTCCGCAGGTAGTGGCTGTCCTGGATGTTCAGCGGATTGCCGAGCAGATCCGTCGAGGCGAAGTCGATGCCGTTGCCGTCGCCACGATAGACGAACACCCCGAGGCGCAGCGAGTCGTCCTTCCAGGGCTCGATCGAGGGCCCGTTCTTCGTGTAGCCATCGAGACCCATGCCGCCAATCTTGTAGTCGAATCGGGCCCAGACGTCCTTGGCGTTGTTGCCGTCGAAGCGCCCGGCGCCCGGCGCGATGCCGTTGGCCAGCCCGGCGACGTACATCATGCGGTGATGGATGATGCCGTAGGCCTCGATCCCATCCACCATGGCCGGCAGCGAGATCGGGCCGGGCGAGGCGCCGTCCGCGGTCAGCCCCGTGCCGCCGTTCGCGCCAATCGGGTCGTAGGCGAAGACCGAGTCGATCGCCGCATCCGTGGAGATCCACATCTCCTGGAAGCCGTCCGCCAGGTTCGGCGAGAACCGGCCGATGCGGACGTGGAAGAGGTTCGTCTTGCCGAACGGGGAGTCGAACGCGATATTCGCGTGCTCCAACTGGACGTCGACCGACCCGTCGGGGTTCGCCCCGAACGTGATTTCGCTGAAGTACGACACATGGTCGCCGAGCGTGCCCGCGCCGAAGATGTTCACCTCCTGCGGGAACTGGAAGTCGTTCAGGATGCTGGTGGTCGAGCCGTCCGGGTTGAGCGACGACTCGTTGTGGTCGGCCATCTTGATGTTGATCGCCAGCGGCACGGCGCTCGCGACCTCGCCGGGCCAGACCGCCTTCGGCCACAGCTGCTTGTAGGCCGGCGCCCCCAGCGGCACCGGCGGCACCTTGACCATCGCCGCCGTCTCGTCCGGCATGCGGAAGCCGTTCAGGCGGAACGCTTCGCCGAACGCGTTCAGCTTCGGAAACACGATGTGGCACGTCTGGCAGCTCGTCTGATACTTGCGGGCGAACGCCGGGATCGCGCTGGCGGGTGCCGCCATGCCGAGAGCCGCGACGAATGCCACCAGACCCATCAGGCGGCGTGTCATGTGCCCGTCTGGCAGCACAGGTATTCTTCTCATCGTCCCCCTCCTCTGCGCGTGGGGTGCGCCGGCGACCCGTTCGCTGGCGATGTGCAGACTCCAGCGTGGAGCTGCCCCCCTTAACGCAAGAGGCGTGCACTCAGCCGTAGGAGACATCCCGGGACATTGATAGGACATTTATTGATGAATCAAGTATATCGAGCGAGTTTTTCGAGTGTTTTGGAGCCGTGAGTGCGGCATTCGTCACCCTCACGCGCGCCATGCGTCCGCGAACTATTCCGCTCAGGGAGAGGCCTGATGCCGAGGGGGCGGGGGGAATCCGGGGAAGACCCGCGGCTCGCGCAGGCGCGCGCGGGCCGCGGGACGGGAGTGCCGGCTAGAGGCCGGGCACGAGCGCGGGCGAGGTGCTGGCCGCGGGATGAGTCGAGCGTTCCCCGACGGCGAGCCCGTTCTTCACGAGGCGGCCGCCCTTCATGACCAGCGCGACGTTGCCCGCGTGCTCGAGCGAGCGGATGTCCTTGATGGGGTCGGTCCGGCTGATCACGACGTCAGCCAGCTTGCCGGCTTCGACCGTGCCGACGCGATCCTGCCAGCCGAGGCACTCGGCCGCCGTCTTCGTGGTCGCCGTCAGGACGTCCATGGCGGTCATGCCGACGTCGCACATGAGGCCGAGCTCGCGCAGGTTCGTGCCGTGCGGCACGACGCCTGCGTCGGTGCCCATCGCGATCTTCACACCGGCCTTGTAGGCCTTCGCGATGCTCTCGCGTGGGCGGCCAGACGCCTCGCGCGACTTCCGCACGGCGTAGTCGGGCATCGCGCCGGTCCGCTCGGCCGCTTCGAGCACGCCGATGGGCGCCACCAGCGTCGGCACGAGGAAGGTGCCGTGCTTCAGCATCAGCTCGATCGCCTCGTCGTCCAGGTAGACGCCGTGTTCGATCGACCGGACGCCGGCGCGCACGGCATTCTTGACGCCCTCGGTGCCCTGGGCGTGGGCCATGACGGGGACGTTGCGGCGGTAGCGTCCCTCCTGGACGAGCACGTCCAGCTCCTCGGGCGTGAACTGCGTGAAGTTGGGGTCGTCGGTCGGGCTGAGCACGCCGCCGGTGGAGCAGACCTTGATGACGTCGGCGCCGGCCCGCAGCACCTCCCGCACCTTCTTGCGCACCTCGTCGGGGCCGTCGCAGGCGGCGGCGAAGCTGCTCTGCGCGACGAGGCTCACGCCCGAGCGGGTGGTGAAGTCGGCATGCCCGCCGGTGATGGTGAGGATCGTGATGCTGATCTGCATCCGCGGTCCCTCGATCAGCCCTTCCTCGACGGCCATCTTCATGCCGAGGTCGGTGCCGCCGGCGTCGCGCACGGTGGTGATGCCCGCCTCGATCGTCCGTCGCATCGAGCCGATCGCGCGGTAGTAGGCGAGCGACGGCGGCATGGTTCAGCATGCCGACGAAGTTCGGGTTCGTCGAACATCAGGTGGACGTGCGCGTCGATGAGGCCGGGCAGGATGAAGCCGCCCTGCGCATCGATGTCGGTGACGTCGCCCGAGGGGCGCGTGACCTCGGCGCGCGGGCCGGCCGCGCGGATGATGTCGTTCTCGACGAGCACGGCCGCGTCGCCAATGGGCCGGCCGCCGTGGCCGTTGAGCAGCGTGCCATGGTGAATGTAGGTATGGGCCATCGACCTGCCTCCGTTGTGCTGGACGTGAAGACCCCGATTCTGGGCCGCGCGACCGGTGCGGTCAAGCTCAGCCACCTCGGCCGCGTGCCGACCGGCGATTCAGGGCGCGACGTACGCGGTCTTGACGATCGTGTAGAACTCCTTCGCGTACGGCCCCTGTTCGCGCGGGCCGTAGCTCGACTTCTTCCGCCCGCCGAACGGCACGTGGTAGTCGAGCCCGGCGGTCGGCAGGTTCACCATGACGAGCCCGCTCTGCGCGTGCCGCTTGAAGTGGCTCGCATGCTTCAGCGACGTCGTGACGATGCCCGACGAGAGCCCGAACGGCGTGTCGTTGGCGATCGCCAGCGCCTCCTCGTAGTCCTTCGCCCGGATGACCGATGCCACCGGGCCGAAGATCTCCTCGCGGTTGATCCGCATGCCGGGCGTGGTGTCGGTGAACAGGGCCGGCTCCAGGTAGTAGCCGTCGGTCTCGCGGCGCAGCCGCTCGCCGCCGTACGCCAGCTGCGCGCCCTCCTTGCCGCCGAGGTCGATGTACTCGAGGTCCTTGTCGAGCTGGCGCTGGTCGACCACCGGTCCCAGGTCGATGCCCGGCTTCAGCGCGTCGTCGACGACGAGGGTCTTCATCCGCTCGATCATCGCCTCCACGAACCGGTCGTGAATCCCCGCGCGTGACGATCAGCCGGCTCGACGCGGTGCACCGCTGGCCCGCCTGGAAGTACGCCCCGTTCACCGCGACCGCCACGGCCGTCGGGAGGTGCGCGTCGTCGAGCACGATGAGCGGGTTCTTGCCGCCCATCTCCAGCTGCACGCGGACGCCGGACCGGACGGCGGCCTCGGCCACCGAGCGGCCGACCTCCTGCGAGCCGGTGAAGCTGACGGCGTCGATGTCGGGCGAGGAGACCAGCGCGGCGCCGATGCGCGAGCCGGGCCCCATCACCAGGTTCAGGACGCCGGGCGGGAGGCCGGCACGCTGCACGATGTCGACGATCATCCACGGCGAGGCGGGCACCAGCTCGGCCGGCTTGAAGACGACGCAGTTGCCGAAGGCGAGCGCGGGCGCGATCTTCCAGGCCGGGATGGCGAGCGGGAAGTTCCACGGCGTGACGGCGGCGACGACGCCGACCGGCTCGCGCGTGACCTCGATCTCGATGCCCGGCCGGACGGAGTCGAGCCGGTCGCCCGACTGGCGCAGCGCCTCGCCGGCGAAGTACTTGAAGATGGCGCCGGCGCGGCCGGCCTCGCCGATGCCGTCGGCCATCGGCTTGCCCTGCTCGCGCGCCAGCAGCCGGCCGAGCTCCTCCTTGCGGGCGAGGATCTCCGTGCCGGCGCGGTCGAGGATGTCGAACCGCTGCTGCGGCGTCGTGTGCGACCAGCCCTCGAACGCCGTGCGGGCGGCGGCGATGGCCCGCTCGACGTCGGCGGCCGTCGCCCGCGCGTACTCGCCGATCGTGTCGGCGGTGTTCGACGGGTTGATGTCGGGGGCGCGATCGGCCGAGTCGACGCGGTGGCCGTCAATCAGATTGCTGAACGCAGTGCTCATGAGTCGCTCTCCAGGGAAATCTCCGTGATCCCATCCCGACGTGCCGCTCAGGCGCCCGCGGCCTCCGGCGCCAGCCGCGGGCGGTCGATCTCGAGCAGGTCGCACAGCACGTCGACCATGGCCGAGAAGTCCTGGCTGCCGTAGCCGCGGCCGCGGGCCGTGCTGAACGCCTCGCGTGCCGCCGCGCCGATCGCCATCGGCACCCTGGCCGCGTTGGCGGCCTCCACGATCAGCGTGAGGTCCTTGTGGGCCAGGTCGATCGTGAAGCCCGGGGCCGTGTCGCTGCGCAGCACCTTCGCCGGCCAGGCGATCTTCAGCTGGCCGTTCATCGCCGTCGTGCCGTAGACGACATCGAGCGTCCGCTCGAGCGACAGGCCGAGGCGCTGCGACAGCGCGAGGGCCTCGGCGTTGAGCTGGCAGGAGACGATCGCCAGGTAGTTGTTCACCAGCTTCGTCCGCATGCCCGTGCCGACGCCGCCGCAGTGGTAGATCGTCGTGCCCATCGCCTCGAGCAGCGGCGTCACCCGCGCGAAGTCCGCGTCGGAGGCGCCCACCATGAAGAGCGATTCCCCGCGATCGGCGTGGCTCGCCAGCCGGCCCACCGGGGCGTCGACGAACGACAGGCCGCGGGCGGCGGCCGCCGCCGCCAGCCGGTCGGTGACGAGCGGGCTGACGGTGCTCATGTCGACGATGACGCTGCCGGGCCGGCCGTGCTCCAGCAGCCCGCCGGGGCCCGCCACCACCTGGTCGACGGCCGCCGAATCGGGCAGCATCGTGAAGATGACGTCGCAGCCGCGCGCCACCTCGCCGGCGTCGGCGGCGGTCGACGCCCCCTCCGCGGCGAGGGCACGGACCGGCTCGGGATTGATGTCGTAGACCGCGAGCGGAAACCCCTTCCGGCACAGGTTCGCCGCCATCGGCCGGCCCATGCGTCCCAGCCCGACAAAGCCCGTCGTTCCCATCCCAACCTCCCTGGCACCCGGGGCGTGCCCGCGGGCCGTGACGCCGGGACCGTCGCGGCCCCTGCAGACTACTCAGCCGTGGTCCCGCAGGCAACTGGTTCCCGGCCGGCCGCCGTGCCGGCGGAACGCGCCGGCGGTCCGCCCTAACGTAAAGCCTGAAGGTTGTCCACTTGCCCGGCTTCCGCCGGGCGTAGTGTAATAAGGTTCTGACGCTCACGCGTCATACCTGCAGACAGACCTGCGTTTTTCTCTGCGGACCGCCCGGCAGGACCGCGGCCAACCGGCCGGGGTCGGCCGTTCCAGGCGGCCGTGGCTGTTCCGCACGCGCCGCCGTCCGGCAGACGGGATCGGGCCCCCAAGGCGCCGATCCCGTCGGGTTTCGGCGCGCGTTCCCGCGGAGGTGCTCGACGAGACGGATGGCCAAGCCCGATCGCCTGCTCATCGTGTCGAACCGCCTGCCGATCACCGTGCGGCTGGAGGACGGCCACGTCCGGGTGATCAACTCGTCGGGCGGCGTGGCGACCGGGCTGCGCGGGTGCCACGAGCGGTCGGATGGGGCCTGGCTGGGCTGGCCCGGCGATCTGGCGCGGCTGTCCGCGACGCAGCGGAAGGACCTCGACGGCAAGCTGGCGACGCAGCGGATCGTGCCGGTCGAACTGTCGGCGTCCGAAGTGCGGCGGTACTACGAAGGGTTCTCCAACGGGGTCCTCTGGCCGCTCTTCCACTACCTGCTCGACCGCATTCCGATCGGGGCGTCCGACTGGGACACGTACCGGCAGGTGAACGCGAAGTTCGCCGACGCGATCGTCAAGCAGTACCGGCCCGGCACGTTCGTGTGGGTCCACGATTATCAACTGATGCTCGTGCCGGGCCTCGTGCGCGAGCGGCTGCCGGAAGCCCGGATCGGGTTCTTCCTGCACATTCCGTTTCCGTCGCCCGACGTGTTCCGGATCCTGCCGTGGCGGGAGGACATCCTGCACGGAATCCTGGGCGCGGACCTCGTCGGCTTCCACACCTTCTCGTACCAGCGACACTTCGCCGACGCGCTGCTGCACCTGCTCGGCATGGAGTCGAGCGTCGACCGGGCGGTGATCGGCGGGCGCGAAGTGCGCCTCGGCGTGTTTCCGATGGGGGTCGACGTCGAGTCGTTCGAGCGGCTGGCGAACGATCCCGGCGTGCAGGCCGAAGCCGAGGCGATCCGGCGCGACGCCGCCGGCCGCCAGATCCTGCTGGGCGTCGATCGGCTGGACTACACGAAGGGGATCCCGCGGCGGCTGCTGGCCGTGGAGCGGCTGCTCGAGACCGAGCCGGCCTGGCGCGACCGGATCCGCTTCATCCAGCTCTCCGTGCCGTCGCGGACGAAGATCGAGATGTACCAGGGGTTCCGCCGCGAGGTGGAGGAGACGGTCGGCCGGATCAACGGCTCGTTCGGCACGTTCGGCTCGGTGCCCATTCACTATCTCTACCGGTCGGTCTCGCCGCGCCGGCTCGTGGCCCTGTACCGTGCGGCCGACGTCATGGTGGTGACGCCGGTGCGGGACGGCATGAACCTGGTCGCGAAGGAGTTCGTCGCCTCGCGCACGGACGGGGACGGGGTGCTGGTGCTCAGCGAGCTGGCGGGCGCGTCGGCGGAGCTCGGCGAGGCGCTGCTCGTCAACCCGTACGACGTGAACGGCATGGCGGCGACCTATCGTCGCGCCCTGACGATGGAGGCGGCCGAGCGGACGACGCGCATGCTCAACCTGCGCGAACGCGTGGTGGCGCAGGACATCCATCGCTGGGCGAATCAGTTCCTCGAGGCGTTGCAGCAGTGCGTGGCGGCGACGCCCGCCCGGGCGCTGCGGCCGACCTCACCCGAGCGGATGGACGATCTGCAGGGGCGGCTGCGGCATGCGACGCGGCTCGTGCTGCTGCTCGACTACGACGGCACGCTGGTCGCCATGCCGAGCGCGCCCGGCCTGCTGCCGCCCGACCCGGAGCTGATCGATCTGCTGACCGCGCTCGCCGCGCGTCCGAAGACGAGCGTGCACCTGGTGAGCGGCCGGCGGCCGGAGACGCTCGAGCGCTGGTTCGGACCGATGCGGATCGTGCTGTGGGCGGAGCACGGCCTGTGGCGCCGGGCCGACGCCGATCAGCCGTGGGAACAGATGGAGAGCGTCTCGTCCGAATGGGTCTCGCGCGTGCGGCCGATGCTCGAGCAGTACACGCGCAGCACGCCGGGGTCGCTGATCGAGGAGCGCAGCGCGTCGATCGCCTGGCACCACCGGATGGCCGACCCGGAGTACGGATCGATGCAGGCGCGCGACCTGCGGTCGGTGCTCGGGCAGGCGATGAGCAACATGCCCGTGGAAATCGTCGAGGAGAACAAGGCGATCGAGGTGCGGCCGCTCGGCGTGACCCGCGGCCGGATCGTGCAGCGGATCCTCAAGAGCGTGCCGAAACCGGTGACGATTGCCGCCTTCGGCAACGACCGGGCCGACGAAGACATGTTCCGCGCGCTGCCATCGTCGAGCGTGGCCGTGCACGTCGGACTCGACGCCAGCAAGGCCGGCTACCGATTGTCCGACCACCTCGCCGTCCGCTCGTTCCTGAGGGGACTCGTAGGGAGCTGACGCAGAAGCGAATGGCGAATGCAGGATTGAGAAAGGGCGATTCTTCGCAATTCTCAATTCTCAATTCGTCAGTGTCCTTCTCCCCCGTCCACCGCTTCTCGCCCGCCGGCGTCATCGACAGCCCACCCGTGTGGATGAAGACAACCCGCTTGCCTTTCGCGATGTGGCCACGCTCGACCAGCTGCAGCAGGCCGTAGAAGGCCTTGGCCGTGTAGACGCTGTCGAGAAAATATCCCTCGGTCGACGCCAGCAGCCGGATTGCCGTGTCGCTCCCCGCGTTCGGAACGCCGTAGCCCTCATCGGCGAAGCCGAAGACGAGTTCGTGCGGGGGGACATCGTCGGCGGTGAAGCCGAGCTCGAAGTGGTCGGACGATTCGAGGAACAGCTGGGCCGGCGGCTTGGACTTGAAGACGTCCTGAACGGCACGGCGGGATTGCACGGCCACCGGATCGAGGCGCGCGCCGAACCCGCCGAGCGCGAGCCCGAGCAGGATGCCGGTCGTGGTCGAGCCGGTGCCATACGCCGCGACGATGTGATCGAAGTCGAAGCGGCCGCCGCGCTGCCCGGCGATTTCGGCGACGGCGTTCATGTAGCCCGGCTCGGCCTCCGGCATCGTCCCGCCCGGCGGGATCCAGTAGCCACCGGTCTCCGCGACCACGCGGTCGGCGAGCGCCCGCAGCGCCGTCACTTCGGCGTCACTCGGCTCGGCGTAGTTGATCGGCGAGAAGTGCAGCTGCGCCCCGAGATAGTCCAGCAGCAGCAGGTTGCCGCTCCAGGTCGACTTCGGCGGCTCGGCGCCGCCGACGATGCAGTGGATGTCGAAGCCGGCACGACGGGCCGCGGCGGCGGTCATCATCGTGTGATTCGACGTCAGCGGGCCGATGGTCACCAGCGTGTTGTTGCCGCGGGCGCGCGCGTCGGCCAGCACGAACTCGAGCTTGCGCGTCTTGTTGCCCCCCATGGCGAGTCCCGAGCAATCGTCCCGCTTCAGCCACAGCTCGATGCCGAGCCGATCGCTGAGCCGCGTGAGCGGCACGAGCGGGGTGGGGAACTGGCCGAGCGGCAGACGAGGCAGCGCGGCGATGAACTGCTTGAGAGCGTCCAGGGAACGTGGCATGGCGGAGATTCTACTCGAAAGAACGAGGTCGCGCGAAGCACCGGGCGACGGGCAGGGATGAGGAATGAGGGACGGCCAGCCGTTCAGTGCACGTCGTCAGGGACGCGCCGGCGGCTGCGGGCAATCCGCTGCGCGGAGTCGCTCATCAGCCGGTTCATCTCCGCGTACGGGAGGCTGTCGGCGGTGAAGGCATCGAACCGCCCCTCGGCGAGCGCCGTTGCGATACGCTGGAGCAGCGCGAGCGTGGCCCGCATCGGGCCCGATCCCACGCTGACGCGCGCCACGCCGAGCTGCTCCAGCTCGGCGGCCGTGGGGCAGCCGGGCGCCGCCAGCACGTTCAGCGGGCCGCCGATCGCCTGGACGAGCCGTGCGATGGTGCCGGCGTCGGTGACGCCCGGCACGAAGATACAGTCGGCGCCGGCCTGGCGATAGGCGCGTGCCCGCGCGACGGTCTCGTCGAAGCGTCCGGCGGGCTCGCCGACGCCGGCCAGGAAGACGTCGGTGCGGGCGTTGAGGACGAGCGGCACGCCGGTGGCGGCGGCCAGATCGCGAATGGCGCGGATCTTCTCCGCCTGCAGGCCGACGGCTTCGAGTTGGCCCCCGAGGCCCGGAACCGCGTCCTCGAGGTTGAGGCCGACCGCGCCGGCGGCGATGACGCCTTCCACCACCTGGACGATCTCGCTCACCAATCCGCCGTAGCCGTGCTCGATGTCGGCCGATACCGGCACCTCGACGGCCGCGGCGATGCGGGCGATGACGTCGATCATCTCGGCGGCGGGAATGAACGCGCCGTCGGGGTAACCGCGGGAGGCGGCGATGCCGGCGCTGGTCGTCGCCAGCGCGGGGAAGCCGGTGGCTTCGAACACGCGGGCGCCGGCGGCGTCCCAGACGTTCGGCAGCACGAGGATCGGCGGCGCGAGATGACGGCGGCGGAGCTCACGGGCCTTCTGGACCTGGGACGTCGAGGGCATGAGACAGTGTAGCGGAAGTGACAGGCGCCGTCAGGCGGCGGGCGGGCGGCGTCGCGCCAGATAGCGCAGGCCGCCGCCGAACGGATCGGTCCCGACCTTCCAGCGGGCGGTGACCTTCCGCGCCGTGACGTCGATGACGACGATGGCGCCGTCGCCGCTCGTCATGACGAACAGCCGGGCGCCGTCGGGCGAGAAGAGCGGGAACGCCGGGCCCTTGCCGGTGCGCACCGACCCGAGCACCCGTTTCGTGCGGGCGTCGATGAGGACGACCTCCTGCGAGCCGGCCCGTGTGGACGCAGCGTAATGGCCGTCGGGCGACACGGCGATCCGGCCGGCGCCTCGGCCGCCCGTGCGGAGGACGCGCTGGATCCGGTTGGTCATCGAGCTGACAATCGTCACCGTGCCGTCGCGGTCCCCGTGGAACCAGACGTCGCCGTTGGGGGCGAAGCCGACGCTGCCCGGTCCGCCCTTCACCGGGAAGGTGGCCGTCCGGCGACCGAGGGTCGTATCGAAGACGACCACGCGATCGGCCTCGCGGAACGGGTAGTAGAGCCAGTCGGTGCCGGGCTGGATCTGGAAGGCCTGGCCGCCCTTCAGGCCGAGGTCGAACTTCCGCGTCAGCCGGCTCTTCAGGTCGACCTCGACGAGACTCGCGGCGGAGGGCTGCCCGACGCCGACGTACAGCTTCGTCCCCGCGCTGTTGAGGTCGAGGCTCCCGAGGCCCGACGCGGTCGCACGCCGCGGCGTGAAGTATCGGCTGTCGATCCGGCCGGCCAGGCTGAACGTCCGCGCATCGATCGCCTGTATCGATCCGCGCGTGGGCATCGTCACGTAGATCGTGCCGCCGTCGGGCGCGATCGCGGCCGCCCCCGGTTCGCCGGGAACGACGACGTGGTGCAGGATTGCGCCCGAGTCGGGATCGAGTTCGTAGACCGTGTGATCCGCGTGACTGAGCGCGATGACGGCGTAGCGGGGAGCGGCGGCGGCCGGCGGCATCAGCACCAGGGCCAGCGCGCCGAGCGCGGCGGTCAGGGCCGCGGTGGCGGACGTACGCATGAAGCCATTCTCCCGGATGAACGACGAACGGACGCCGGCGAGGCGACCGTGCCACGGACCGGGAACGCCGCTCCCGGCCGCGCCGCGTGACGGCCGGCGATCGCACCGCAGAATAGCAGAGGGGCGGGGGGGCGCAAAGCCGGCGGACCGCCGGTGACGCCCCGCGAAGGGGGAAGGACATCCGATGCAGGGAATCGCGTTCAAGAAACTGCTGCCCGCGCTGGTCACGGCCGGCGTCGTGCTGCTGCTGATGTGGCTCGCCACCTGGCTGTTGTCGCTGGGGATCCGGCGCATGGCGCAGAGGCTGAAGAGCCGCGACGAGGAGCGCTGGACGGAGGTGGAGAAGGCCGCCGAACAGCTCAACCAGTTCCTGCGGCGCACGGTTCAGATCATCGCGCTGCTGGCGGCCGGCGTCGTCATTCTGCAGGGGACGGGGCTGCGTGGCGTGCCGCGGCTGACGGGGCAGGAGGTCCTGACGTGGGTGCTGGGACCCGGCTTCCGGATCGCCATCATCTTCGTGGGCGGCGTGGCGCTGACGCGCGCGACCCATTTCTTCATCGATCGGCTGCAGGACATGCTGGTGGGCGCCGGCATCACCGTCGACTTCGTCGAGCGCCGCAAGCGGGTGCAGACGCTCGCCCGGCTGCTCGCCCTGACGAGCGACGTCCTCGTGATGGGGATCGCGCTGCTGATGATGTTGCGGCAGGTCGGCGTCGACATCACGCCCATCCTCACCGGCGCCGGCATCCTCGGCCTGGCCGTCGGCTTCGGCGCCCAGAACCTGGTGCGCGACGTGATTTCGGGGTTCTTCCTCATTCTCGAGAATCAGGTGCGGGTCGGCGACGTGGCCAGCATCAACGGGAAGACCGGCCTCGTCGAGGCCATCCGGCTCCGCACGATCGTGCTGAGGTCGCTCGACGGCACCGTGCACGTCATTCCGAACGGCGCGATCACCGAGCTGTCGAACATGACGAAGGACTTCTCGTTCGCGGTCGTTGACGTCGGGGTGGCCTACAAGGAAGATGTCGATCATGTCATTGCCGTGCTCCGCCAGGTCGGCGAGTCGCTGCGGCAGGATCCGGCCTGGGCGCCGATGATCATGGACAACCTGGAGGTGCTCGGCCTCGATCGGTTCGGCGACTCGGCGGTCATGATCAAGATCCGGCTGAAGACCATGCCGAGCCAGCAGTGGGCGATCGGGCGGGAGATGCGGCGGCGGATCAAGCGGACGTTCGACGAGCAGGGCATCGAGATCCCGTTCCCGCACCTGTCGCTCTACGTCGGCGAGGGGAGCAAGCCGTTCCGCGTGGAGAGCCCGGCCGGCCGGCTCGACACGGGAGGCGATCGGTCGTGACGCCCACCTGCGGCCGCCGCCGGGCGGGGCGCCGTCGCGCCTGGGGGCTCGCGCTGGGGACCGTTGCCGTGGCGGTGAGCCTGCTGGGCCAGGCGGCCGCCCGCCCGCCGACGCCGGCGCAGCACTTCTTCGACTGGAGCCACCTGCAGTTTCCGCCGGCCGAGTACCGGGCCCGGCGCGACCGGCTGATGGCGGATCTCGCCGGACACGGCGGCGGCGTCTTCCTCGCCCCGGCCCGCCTCGGGCGGTCCGACGGCTTCACCTTCCGGCAGCTCGACGACTTCCTGTACCTCACGGGGCTGGAGCTGCCCGACGCCATCCTGGCCATCGACGCCGATCGCCGGCAGACGATCCTGTTCGCCCCCGCGCAGGACGCCCGCTTCTTCGAGCCGACGCGCCGCAACGATTTCCCCGGCCGGCCGCTGCAGGCCGACCCGGCTCTGGCGCGCGTGTCGGGCATTGCCGACATCCGGCCGATCGGCGAGCTGGCGGGCGCGCTCGACGCGTGGGTCGCCGCGCACCGGCCGCTGCAGGTCGATGCCGGCGGGCCGGATCCGATCCGGCCGCTCGCCCTGAACCCCATCCAGGCCTGGACGCCGCTGCAGCACTTCATCGCGTTCCTGCAGCGCAGCCGGCCGTCGGCGTCGATCGCGAACGCCTATGCGTCGATCGCCCGGCTGCGGATGGTGAAGTCGCCGGCCGAGATCGCCGTCATGCGGCGCGCGGCGGGGCTCACCGCCCGCAGCATCGCCGCGGCCTCGCGCCGCGTGCGGGCGGGCATGGACGAGCGCGGGCTGGAGGCGGCGTTCGAGGGGGCGTGCAAGGATGGCGGGGCGCAACGGCTCGCCTTCGCCTCCATCATCAAGTCGGGGCCCAACGCGCTCTGGCCCTGGCGGATCCTGGCCGCCCAGTATGATCGCCGCAACCGGCGGATGCAGAACGGCGAGCTGGTGGTCTTCGACGTCGGCTGCGAACTGGATGCATATTCGAGCGACGTCGGCCGCACGTTTCCGGTGTCGGGGCGGTTTTCCGATCGGCAGCGGCGGACGCTGGCGATGGAGGTCGGCGTCTCGGACGCGGTGATCGCGGCCATCAGGCCCGGGATGACGCTCGCCGCGCTGCAGCGGATCGCCGCCGGGAAGATTCCCGCCGCCGAGCGGCCATACATGCAGACGGGACTCTATTTCGGCCACCACATCGGCCTGTCGACCGACGATCCCTACCTCGCGGACGCCCGGCTCGCGCCCGGCATGGTGATTACAATCGAGCCGTGGTACTACAATCACGACCGCGGGCTGTCGGTGTTCACCGAGGACGACATCCTGGTGACGCCGACCGGCGCGGAGAGCCTGACGGCGGCGTTGCCGCGGACGCCCGACGGCCTCGAGCGGCTGATGCGGACCGGCCGCCTCGAGCCGTAGCCGTGTAGAATCCGACGGCACGGACCGCCGCGTGGGGCGGCCGGCATGGCGCCGGCGGGCCCGACTTCCTGTGGAGAAGCCTTCATGACCGATCGCGATCGGAGCCGCACGCTGCTCGACGGTGACAGCCGCGCCCCGGCGCGGGCGATGTTCCATGCCTGCGGCCTCACGGATGCCGACCTGCGGCGGCCCCTCATCGGCATTGCGAACACCTGGACGGAGCTCGGTCCGTGCAACCTGCACCTGCGACGGCTCGCCGAGCGGGTGAAGGAGGGGATTCGCGAGGCCGGCGGCACGCCGCTCGAGTTCAACACGATCGCCGTGTCCGACGGGATTTCGATGGGCACCGACGGGATGCGGGCGTCGCTGGTCAGCCGCGAAGTGATCGCCGATTCCATCGAGCTGGTCGTCCGCGGGCACCTGCTGGACGGACTCGTGACCCTCGTCGGCTGCGACAAGACCATTCCCGGCGGGGCCATGGCGCTGGCGCGGCTCGACATCCCCGGCCTGCTGCTGTACGGCGGCTCGATTGCTCCCGGGCGGTTCCAGGGCCACGACGTCACGATCCAGGACGTCTTCGAGGCGGTGGGCGCGCGGACGGCGGGGACGCTGTCGGCCGCCGCCCTTCACGATCTGGAAGCACACGCCTGTCCGGGCGCCGGGGCCTGCGGTGGACAGTTCACGGCGAACACCATGGCGACGGCGTGCGAATTCCTCGGCCTCTCGCCGCTCGGGAGCGCGAGCGTGCCGGCCACCGATCCGAAGAAGGACGAGGTGGCGCGGCAGGCGGGACGGCTCGTGATGGATCTGGTGCGCCGCGGCGTGCGGCCGCGCCAGCTGCTGACGCCCGCGGCGTTCGAGAACGCCATCGCCTCGGTCGCCACGACCGGGGGATCGACCAACGCCGTGCTGCACCTGCCGGCCATCGCCCACGAAGCCGGCGTGCCGCTCGACATCTCCACGTTCGATCGGATCTCGCGGGGCGTGCCGCTGCTGGTCGACCTGAAGCCGGCCGGCCGGTTCGTCGCGACCGATCTGTACCGGGCCGGCGGCACGACGCTCGTCGCGCGGCGCCTGCTCGAGGCCGGCGTGCTGCACGGCGATGCGGCGACGGTCTCGGGACGGACGATCGGCGAGGAAGCGGCGCAGGCCGTGGAAACGCCGAAGCAGGAAGTGGTGCGCCCCCTGGCGGCGGCGCTCGCGCCGGAGGGCGGCCTCGCGATCCTGCGCGGCAACCTGGCGCCGGAAGGCTGTGTCGTGAAGATCGCCGGGAAGAAGAAGCTGCAGCTGCGGGGACCGGCGCGCGTGTTCGACAGCGAGGAGGCGGCGTTCGCCGCGGTCACCGCCGGGCGCATCGCCGCCGGCGACGTGGTCGTGATCCGCTACGAGGGACCGCGCGGCGGGCCCGGCATGCGCGAGATGCTCGCCGTGACGGCGGCGCTGGTCGGCGCGGGACTCGGCGACTCGGTGGCGCTGCTGACCGACGGACGGTTCTCGGGGGCGACGCACGGGCTGATGGCCGGACACGTGGCGCCCGAAGCGGCGCTGGGCGGACCGATTGCCGCGCTCCGCGACGGCGACGTGGTCGCCTTCGACGTGCCCGCGCGGACGTTGTCGGTGGAGTTGAGCGAGCAGGCGCTCGCGGACAGACTGACCGCGTGGCGGCCACCGGCACCCCGGTTTACCGCAGGCGTGCTCGCGAAGTACGCAAAGCTCGTGTCGTCGGCCGCGGCCGGCGCGGTGACGGGCTGAGCCGGCGGGGACGAGTCCGGATCAGACCAGGCTTTCGCGTGCGCGCAGCCACACCCATCGGCGCCGGCCGGTCGTCGTCGCCGTGCAACTGTCCGTCCGGCGGAGCGAAGACCAGCAGGTCCGCGACGCTGCAGTGGCGCTCCATCTGATGACGCAAGTGGCAGGTCGGTGCGGACCTCGTACCGGTTCCGGCGACCTTCGCGGACGCGCCGCAGATAGGCGTGCTGCTCCAGCTCGGCCACGATCCGCTGCACCGCGCGCTCGGTGATGCCGATGCTGCGGGCCACGTCGCGGATGCGCGCCTCGGGATTCCGGACCAGACAGATGAGCACGAACGCATGGTTCGTCAGGAACGTCCATGCGGCCGTGGCGGGACCGACGGCGGACATTGGTACTGCCATAGCTCAACAATAGCATTCTTCGATAGAAATGCGAATGGCAATATATCGTTGAATTCAGTAGGTTTACATCTCGTGACAAGCCGTCCGGGGGCCGTCGTGGCCGTCCGGTGCGGCGCCGGCTCCGTCCACGGCCCGAGCCGCCGCCGCGGGCGACCGGGCAGCTGCCGGACAGCCGGCTGGACAGCCGTTCGACGTGCCACGGTCCGCCCATCCGCCCGTGCGATCCCGATGAAGCTTTCCGCCGACTTCAGCCCGGACGATCCCCGCATCGCCGTCCGGCGGCCCGGCATCCCGGATGCCGACGGACGCTGCGTCGTCTACTGGATGCAGCGCGCGCAGCGCGCCGTCGACAATCCGGCGCTCGACGTGGCGGTGGAGGCGGCCAACGCGCTCGGCCGGCCGGTCGTCGTCTTTTTCGGGCTGGTGCCGTTCGTCGAGCGGGCGAACCTGCGCCACTACCGGTTCCTTGCGGAGGGACTCGCGGATCTCGCGGCGGGCCTCGAGCGGCGGCGCGTCGGGTTCGTGCTGCGCCGGTGGCCCGAGCACGGACTGCTGCGGTTCTGCGACGAGGTGCGGCCGGCGCTGGTCGTCGGCGACGAGAATCCGCTGCGGCAGACGGCGCGCTGGCGCGACGAGGTGGCGGCCGGGCTGCGCGTGCCCTTCTGGACGGTCGACGCGGATGTCGTCGTGCCGTCGGCGCTCGTCGGCCGCGAGCAGTATGCGGCGCGCACGATCCGCCCGCGGCTGATGCGGCACCTCGACCGGTTCCTCGTCCCGTCGGCGGATCCGCGGGCGCGCGTGGCCTGGCGGACGCCGCCACGGATGCTGTCGCTGCCGCCGTCGGTGACGATTCTCGACGGCCTGCCGATCGACGCGTCGGCATCGCCGGTGACGACGTTTCGCGGCGGGACGGCCGAGGCCCAGCGGCGGCTGCGGCGGTTCGTCCGGACGCGGCTCGAGGGCTACGATCGGCAGCGCAATCATCCCGAAGCGCCGGGCACGAGCGAACTGTCGCCCTATCTGCACGTCGGCCAGATCGGGCCGGTGCAGACGGCGCTGGCCATCCGCAAGGCGAGCGGCACCGTCGCCGCGACCGCATTCCTGGAACAGCTCATCATCCGTCGCGAGCTGGCCGTGAACTTCGTCCGCTACAACCCGCGCTACGACTCGCTGGATGGCTGCGAGGACTGGGCCCGCGCGACGCTCGCGAAGCACCGCCGGGATCCGCGGCCCCACCGCTATACCGACGATCGGCTCGAAGCCGGTGAGACGGACGATCCCCTGTGGAACGCCGCGCAGCGCCAGATGGTGACGACCGGCTGGATGCACGGCTACGTCCGGATGTACTGGGCGAAGAAGATCCTGGAATGGACGCGGACGCCGGCCCGGGCCCTGGAGGTGGCAATCCGGCTGAACGATCGCTACCTGCTGGACGGCCGCGATCCCAATGGCTACACGAACATCGCCTGGGCGATCGGTGGCAAGCACGATCGCGCCTGGGGCCCCGAGCGGCCGATCTTCGGCACCATCCGCTACATGTCGTTCGCCAGCACGTCGCGGAAGTTCAACTGGCGCGCCTACGCCAGCCTGGCCGGCGGGCAATAGGGCCTCCTCTCCCCGCACCCGTCCCCCGTCACCTCCTGTTGAGCTTTTCCTGCTACTATTTGCCGGTTCAGCTGGCGAGAACAGCCGGGGACAGTCCCCGGGACAGGTTTCGCGAGGGAGACAGGCGCATGGCGAAGATTGCTACGTTCGTGACGGCGTTGCTGGTGGCGTGCGGGCTGGCGACGTCGGCGACGCTGGCGGCGCAGGCCGATCCGGGTGCCGCGGCGGCCCTGATGCAGCAGCCGGCCGTGAAGGCGGCGCTCGAGGCGGCGAAGGCCAGCGAAGCGGAGACGATTGCCGATCAGATCCGCTTCTGCGAAGTGCCGGCCGTCGAGTTCAAGGAGCAGGCGCGGGCGGCGGTGCTGAAGAAGGAATTCGAGACGCTGGGCCTGCAGAACGTCCACATCGATCGGACCGGCAACGTGCTGGGTGATCGGCCGGGGCGCGCGGCGCATCCGCACCTGTTCTGGGCGGCCCACCTCGACACCGTGTTCCCCGACGGGACCGACGTCCACGTGCGCCGCGAGGGAACGGTTCTGCACGGCCCCGGCATCGGCGACGACTGCCGCGGACTCGCCGTCATGGTCGCCATGATCCGCTCGATGAACAGCGCCCACGTCCAGACGGAAGGCACGATCACGTTCGTGGCCGACGTCGGCGAAGAAGGGCTCGGCGACCTGCGCGGCATGAAGGGGCTGTTCGCCGATCACAAGGGTGACATCGACCGCTTCGTCTCGATGGACGGCACCGGACTGGGTATCGTGAACACGGCCGTCGGCAGCCATCGCTACCGCGTGACCTACAACGGGCCGGGCGGGCACAGCTTCGGGGCGTTCGGGCTCGTCAATCCGATCCACGCGCTCGGCCGCGCCATTGCGAAGATCGCCGACTTCCAGGTGCCGAAGGTGCCGAAGACGACGTTCAACGTCGGACGGATCGGCGGCGGCACGTCGGTGAACTCGATCTCGGCCTCGGCCTGGATGGAGATCGACATGCGGTCGAAGGATCCGAAGTCGCTGGCGGCGCTCGACGCGAAGTTCCACACGGCGGTGGAGCAGGCTCTGGACGAGGAGAACGCCCGCTGGGGCATGCCGGGCCGGCTGAAGGTCGACGTGAAGCTCATTGGCGACCGTCCCGCGGGCAACACGCCCGACGATGCGCCGATCGTGAAGACGGCGCTGGCCGTCACGCAGGCGCTGGGCTTCCAGGCGAAGCTCGGCGAGGCCTCGACCGACTCGAACGTGCCGATGAGCCTCGGCATTCCCGCGATCACCATCGGCAGCGGGGGCATCGGGAAGGGGGCGCACTCGCCGCTCGAGCAGTTCGACACGACCGATTCGTGGAAGGGGACCCAGCGCAACACGCTGCTGGCCATCGCGCTGGCGGAGAAGTAGGCGGCTCCGGCTCATCGAAGCCCGTTCGCGGAGCCCGGCTGGTGGCCTCGTCACCGGCCGGGCTCACGCGTGCTCCCACCCTTCAGCCGGAGGCACCAGCGGGATCCCGTTCGCTGCCGCACGGCGCCCTCTGACCGACCCGTCCCGTAACAGTTCTGCCTCCGCGCCCGCCAGAAGCGTGCACGCAGGCGACGGTCCGCAATCAGGAATTTACGTGCGGTGTCGGAATCCCGACGAACGAGCGCTGCCGCTCAACCGGACCGCATGTATTGCACGGATCCGGGCCAGCTTGTGCTTTACAACCCGCGTTGGCGCTCGGTAACATCGCGAACTCAGGCTCGATTCCTCTCGTCACGCCCAAACGGTCAGGCGTCCGGGTTGAACACGGTGTGAGAGCGGGGAGCCGTGACCCTCCGCGGCCGTGCGAGGTGTCGCCAGATCCGTCCGGACGGCGGCGGCGTTCCGGCGCGCGCCGGCGCGGGATGGCGGCCGATGCGAGCGCCACGCGGGCTGCTTCCCGGCGGCCGGCAGGGGATCCGTTCTGGCGTTGCCGCCATTCGTGCCATCTGAACGAACCATCAAGTACCCGCCCATCATGACGACCAAGCCCAATCTGCTGTGCATCGTTCCGCCGTACAACTATTTCCTGCCACCGCACGGTGCGGCGGCGCTGCTCGGGTACCTGAAGGCGAACGGCTGCGACGAGTTCGACTTCCTGGACCTGCGGCTCTGGGCGTCCAACGTCTACATGCCGACGTACCAGCCGGTCGGCGTCTTCGGCGACTCGTACGTCGTCGACGTTCCCGACCTGCCGATCGTCCTGAAGCTGATCGAGGCCTTCGACCGGCGTGCCCCGTTCGTGCTCTCGAGTGACGATCCGGCGATCGTCTCGTACTGCCTCGATCGCGGCATCAATCCCGACTTCCTCGTCCGGTACCTCACGCATCTGGACCGCTTCTTCGAGGCGGCGTTCGCGCAGCTGCCGCACCTCGAGTTCGTCGGGTTCTCGACCTGGACGACCAACCTGCTGACGACGCTGATGGCCGCGGCGCACCTGAAGCGGCGCGCACGGCCGCCGTTCGTCGTGCTGGGCGGACCGCAGGTCACCGAGAGCGCGAACTCGGCGCGCCTCGCGTTGACGAGCCGTCTGGCCGACGTGGTGGTGCGCGGCGAGGGCGAGGTCACGCTGTTCGAGCTGTTCAAGGCGCACGCGAAGCCGGATCGCCGGCTCGAGGAGATTCCGGGCTGCATGGTGCTCGACGACGCGACGGGCGAGTGCGTGCGGAACGACCGGCCGCTGATGAAGATGTGGACCAAGCCGCTGCCGGACTTCTCGGCGATGCCGATTGCGGCCTACCAGAAGCACAGCTTCCCGGGCACGCTGCTGCCGTTCGAGATCTCCCGCGGGTGCACCGACAAGTGCGCGTTCTGCAGCGAGTGGGTCTTCTGGAAGAACTTCCGTCCCGACACGGTCGAGCACGTCATCGATCAGCTCAAGGAGCTGAAGGCCCGGTACGGCGCGGCGGGGTTCTGCTTCAGCGACTCGCTGCTGAACGGCGTGAAGAACCGGCTGGTCGGGCTGGCCGAGGGGATCCTCTCGGCCGGGCTCGACATCCACTGGTCGGGCTACATGCGGGCGAACATCGACGAGGAGACGGCCCGGCTGGTGACGCGGGCCGGCTGCCAGATCGCCGTGCTGGGCATCGAGTCGATGTCGGACGAGACGCTGGCGCTGATGAACAAGCGCCGCGTGAAGGCCGACAACATCAACGCCCTGACGGCACTCCTCGACGCCGGCATCTCGCTCATCGTCGCCGGCATCATCCCCGGGTTCCCGGGCGATACGACCGAGCGGTTCATCGCCACGGCGCGCGAACTGCACGGGCTGCAGACCCGCTACCCGCTGCGGCTCCGGATGAACGTCGAGCCGTTCATCGTCTCGCCGGGACAGCCCTTGTTCGCGAAGCTGGAGGAGTTCGGGCTGTCGTCGCGAGGCTGGGACGAACAGGTGCTCGACATCGCGCCCCGGTACCGGCACGTCACCGACGACATCCCGTGCACCGTCTCCGGAGCGAATCAGGGGCTCTCGCGCATCGGTCAGCTGCGGATCGCCCACACGCTGAACTCGTTCAATCCGTTGACCCGCCGGGTGGAACAGGACCCGTACATGTACGGGCCGGCCGAGGATCTGCGGACGCACGCCTTCCTGTTCGAGCCGGTGGCGCCCGGCTGGCTGCTCGGGGAGTTCAAGTCGTCGATCGGCGGGCGGACGGCCCTCATCGTGTCGGCGGCCGAGCAGGAGGAATGGGATCGCGAGTCGGTGGCCGCGGCCTTCCGCGGCGAGACCGAGCGCGCGTTCTCGGCCTTCGTCGATCGACTGGCGCAGGTGCACCTGGTCCACGGCCTCGGCGACGCCCCGGATTTGACGATGGGCATGATGGCGCGCGGCGAGGCGGACGGGACAGCGGCGGCCCTCAGTCCGTTCACCGTCTGCCGCCGCCTCGACGGTGGAGACTTGCTGCTGGCCGACTATCACACGCGCGCCTCGCTGCGCGCGGCGGCGCGCTTCGAGCCGATCGTGCGGGCGCTGAAGGGGGCCTTCGTGACGGCGGACGCCGTCGCGGCGCTGGCCGCGCGCGAGCGGATCGCCGACGGCGAGGCGCGGACGTTCCGCGAGGAGCTGGCGCAGGCGGGGCTGCTGGTGACCGAGCCGCAGACCTGGCCGGAGCCGGCCGTGTCCGATGTCGCGAGTCCGTCCGGCGTCAGCGGCCAGCCCGCGTGACGGCCGCCGGCGCGAGCGGAAGGATGATCGAAGGATGAAGGCGAACCAGCCAATGACCGGCACCGACTACCTGAACAGCCTGCGGGACGACCGCGACGTCTGGATTTACGGCCGCCGTGTGTCGGACGTGACGGTCCATCCGGCGTTTCGCAACCAGGCGCGGATGGTGGCCCGGATGTACGACGCGCTCCACGCCGAGGACACGCGCGACGTGCTGACGTGCCCGGCCGACACCCCGTCGGGCGGGCGGACGCACCGGTTCTTCCGGGCCAGCCGCACGGTGGAGGAACTGGTCGCCGCGCGCGACGCGATCGCGGCGTGGCAGCGGATCGGCTTCGGCTGGATGGGGCGCAGCCCCGACTTCGTGGCCTCGTTCCTCGGCATGCTGGGGCCGAACGCTCCCTTCTTCGGCGAGTACCAGGCCAACGCGCTCGCCTGGTACCGCAAGAGCCAGGACGAGGTGCCGTTCGTCAATCACGCCCTCGCCAACCCGCCGGTCGATCGCCGGCTGCCGCCCGATGCGGTCGACGACGTGTACGTGCACGTGGTGGAGGAGACCGACGCCGGTCTGATCGTCAGCGGGGCGAAGAACATCACGACCAATGCCGCGCTCACCAACTACGCGTTCATTGCCAGCGATGGCGGGGCGTTCGTGCAGAAGAAGGCGTTCGCCCTGATCTGCCTGGTGCCGCTGGCGACCCCGGGCCTCAAGATCATCTGCCGTCCGTCGTACGAGATGGCGGCCAGCGCGGTCGGCACGCCCTTCGACTATCCGCTGTCGAGCCGGTTCGACGAGAACGACGCCATCGTCATCCTCGACCGCGTGCTCGTCCCCTGGGAGCACGTGCTCCTCTATGGAGACGCGGCGAAGTACAACCGGTACGTCCGCGAGACCGGCCTGTTCCAGCGGGCGGCCCTGCAGGCCTGCACGCGGCTGGCCACGAAGCTCGACCTGCTGACCGGGCTGCTCGTCAGCGCCGTCGAGGCCACCGGCGTCGATCAGTTCCGGGGCGTGCAGGTGAACGTCGGCGAAGTGCTGACCTGGCGGCACCTGATGTGGTCGCTGAGCGACGCCATGGCGCGCACGGTGACGCCGCACCGGGGCGCCGTGCTGCCGGCGCAGGAATGCATGATGGCCTACCGCCTGATGGCGACCATCGCCTACCCCCGCGTGAAGGAGATCGTGTACGACCTGGTCGCCAGCGGGCTCGTCTTCCAGCCGACGGGGGCGCGCGACCTGAAGTCGCCGGAGCTGCGCCCGTACCTCGATCGGTTCCTGCGCAGCTCGAACGGCGACGCCGTCTCGCGCATCAAGTTGATGAAGATGCTGTGGGACGCGGTCGGCACGGAGTTCGCCGGCCGGCACGAGCTGTACGAACGGAACAACTTCGGGAACCACGAGGCAATCCGGATGCACCCGTTCTTCGAGGCCAGGCAGGACGGCACGATCGACCGGCTGAAGGCCTTCGTGGACGCGTGCATGAGCGACTACGACGTCGATGGCTGGACGGCGCCCGATCTCGTCGCGGCGGGCGGCGCGGGCGCCGCGACGCCGGCGGCCGTGTCGCCGCTGGCCGGCGCGGACGAGGACGAGGCCGTCGAGGGGGCTCTCTGAGTGACGGCCATGGACGCCCGGTGCCACATCCAGCACCTGCTCGCCAGAGGAATCGAGATCTGGCCCGACGGTGACCGGCTGCGCTATCGCGGCGACCGCGGGCACGTCACGCCGGACGACCTCGCCGATCTCGCCACGCACCGCGACGCCCTGCTGCAGACGCTGCGTGAGACCGCGCCGGTGCCACGGCCGGCGCTCGACACCACGCTCGACGGCAACGTGTGGGGCGGCCTGCACCTGTCGGGCGTTCTGGAGGCCGCCGCCCTGAAGCGCGCCGGCCAGTGGCTGGTGGTCCGCCACCCGGCGCTGCGCGCCACCATCGGGTCGACCGCACCGCAGGCGGAGGCGGACGCTTCGCAGGCCCCCGGTGCCTCTGGTGCCGCTGGTCCCGCCGCCGACGGGCCGGGTCTCGTGCTCCACGGTCATCTTCCGATCGATTTCCAGACGACCGACGCCTCGCGCTGGTCCGACGCGCAGCTGGGCGAGCGGGCCCGCGTGCAGGTGATCCGGCCGTGCGACATCGCGCGGGGCCCCGTGCTGCGCGTCTGCCTCTTCACGAAGAGTCCGCAGGATCACGTGCTCGTCGTGGCGGCTCCGCGCGTGCTCGTCGACGAATGGGGATTGCGCCTGCTGCTCGAGGAGCTCGGTGTCGTCTATCCGGCGATGGTGGCGCGCGTGCAGCCGGAGCTGCCGGATGATGGAGGCGCGGCCTGGATCGGCGCGGTGCGAAACGGCGCGACGCGCGTGGGCGCGCCGTCGCTCGCCGGGGCGTCCAGGTCGGCGTCGGCCGACTGGATGCGGGAGACGTTCCTCCTGCACGATCCGCTGACGCGGCGCCTGCGCCGGCTGGCTGCCGACCAGAACGTTTCCCTCCGTCTTCTGCTGGGGGCGGCGTTCCGTCTGCTCGTCACCCGTCTGACCGGCCGGACGGATCTGCCGGTCGAGCTGCTGAACGTGCACCGCGACGATCCGGCGCTCGCCCATGTGGTCGGCCGGCTTCCCGGCGCCGTCCCGATCGGTGACGGCCTCGATCTGGAGCAGACGCTTCCCGGACTGGTTGTGCGAGCTGCAGGCGCAGGGATCGTCGACACCATCGTTTCCGGAAGCGCCGCGGCTCTCACGCCTCGGAGCGGCAGGCTCACGACTGGAGCGTGCCGGATTCACGCTGCGCCCCGTGCATCCGCTCGATCGCCTCCTGGATCCGTCGGCGACGGCGGGCGATGAAGCAGTGGGGCGGTCTGCGGGCGGCGCCGTTCCCGGTCGCGGCGATGCCCGCCGACGTGGATCTGCTGCTCGAACTGCGTGACAGCGAAGAAGCCCTCGAGGGGCACGTCCGCTTCCGGGCGGATCTGTTCGAGGCACCTGCGCTGTCGGGGCTCGGCGCGCGATTCATCATGCTGCTCGAGTCCGTGCTCGCCGCGCCGGGGTGCCGCATGCGCGAGCTGCCGATCCTGGACGCGGAGGAACGTCGCCAGGTGCTCGTGCAATGGAATGCCACGGCAACGGCCTACCCGAAGGACCGGTGCATCCACGAGCTGTTCGCGGAACAGGCCCGCCGCGCGCCCGACCGGGTGGCGCTCGTCCTGGCCGAGCCGCCCGCGACTCCGGGCACTGAGAAGACGATGACGTACGGCGAGCTCGATCGCCGTGCGGGTCGCCTGGCCGGCTACCTTCGTGCGCAGGGCGTCGGACCCGAGGTGCCGGTCGCACTCGCCGTCGAGCGCTCGCTGGAGATGGTCGTCGCGATGCTGGCGATTCTGAAGGCCGGCGGCGCGTACGTGCCGCTCGATTCGGCGTATCCCGCCGGGCGGCTGGCCTCGATGCTCGATGATGCGGGCGCGGCGCTCGTGCTCGCCGACGCCGCGTCGGCCGTTCGCCTGCCGGGTGCGGGCCGGACCGTCGACCTGCACGCCGCGCTGCAGGAGGCGCTGCACGGCGAGGGCCTCGACACGCCGGCGGCTGCGACCGACGCCACCGGCCTCGCCTATGTGATGTACACGTCGGGGTCGACCGGACGCCCGAAGGGGATCGACGTCACGCATCGCAATGTCGTGCGGCTGGTCCGCGACACCGACTACGTGTCGCTCGGACCGGACGAGGTCTTCCTGCAACTGGCGCCGATCGCCTTCGACGCATCCACACTGGAGATCTGGGGACCGCTGCTGAACGGCGGCCGCCTCGCGATCATGCCGCCCGGCACGCCGACGCTCGAGCAGATCGGCGCGGCGATCGCCCGCTGTGGCGTGACCGCCATGTGGCTGACGGCCGGGCTGTTCCATCTGATGGTCGACCGGCGGCTCGACGATCTGCGTCCCCTGCGCCAGCTCCTGGCCGGCGGCGACGTGCTGTCGGTGCCGCGGGTACAGACGGCCCTCGACCGGCTCCCGCACCTCCGCCTGATCAATGGATACGGACCGACCGAGAACACCACGTTCACCTGCTGCGGCACGGTCGCTCGCGATCGGCCGGTCGGGTCGTCCGTGCCGCTGGGCCGGCCGATTGCGAACAGCCGCGTCTATATCCTTGATCCGTGGCGCGCACCGGTGCCCGTTGGCGTGGCGGGCGAGCTGTACGCCGGCGGCGACGGGGTGGCGCGGGGCTACCGCCATCAGCCGGGGCTGACCGCGGAGCGCTTCGTCGAGTGGACGGCACCGCAGGAGGTCGGCGGCGGGACCGAGCGGCTGTTCCGGACCGGCGATCTCGCGCGCTGGCTGCCGGACGGGACGGTCGAGTTCCTCGGCCGGGCCGACGAACAGATGAAGGTCCGCGGCTTCCGGATCGAGCCGGGGGAGATCGAAGCGGCGCTGCGCGACCTTCGAGGGCATCCGCGACGCCGTGGTCGTCGGGCGCGAGGCGGCCGACGGCGATCGGACGCTCGTCGCCTACGTCGTCACCGACGGGGCCCGGGACACCCGACTGTCGGCGATCCGCGAGGCGCTGGGCCGGACGCTGCCCGACTACATGCTGCCGTCGGCGATCGTGCCGCTGCCGGCGCTGCCGCTGGGGCCCAACGGCAAGGTCGACCGGCGGGCGCTGCCCGATCCGGACGCGGCGATGCCGGCGGCGCCGGCGGCACCGCGCAACGCCATCGAGGAAGCGGTCGCGCGGGCCTGGTGCGAGGCGATGCAGCGGAACGGCATCGGCCTCGAGGACAACTTCTTCGAGCTGGGCGGCCACTCGCTGCAGGCGGTGAAGATCGTGTCGCGGCTGCACGAGATCTTCCGCGTGCCGGTGTCGCACGCGATGTTCTTCGATCATCCGACGATCGCGCGCCTGGCCGCTGCGCTCGACGCGCAGGCGCCGGGGCAGATGGAGAAGCGGGCCCGGCTGCACCTGCGCCTGCAGGGGGACGCGTCGGGGCTGGTGGCGGGATGAATCTCTCGGAGTTCCTGGAACAGCTCGCACGCCGGGGCATCTCCGTGTCGTCGGCGAACGGCCAGCTGCGGACCGAGGCGTCCGGCGGCGAAGTGCCGGCCGCCGTGGCGGAGATGCTCGCCGAATTCCAGGACGAAATCGTCGAGTGGCTCGAGTCGCGCGACAGCCGGCCCGACCTGCCGGCCCTCGTGCCGGCGCCCGAGGCGCGCTACGACCCGTTCCCGCTCACCGACATGCAGCAGGCCTACTGGATCGGCCGCAGCGGTGCGCTGGAACTGGGCGACGTCGGCACGCACGTCTACTTCGAGCTCGAGGGAGAGGCGCTCGATCCCGAACGGCTGACCCGCGCCTGGCAGCAGGTCGTCGCCCGCCACGACATGATGCGCGCGGTCGTCCGCGACGATGGGGCGCAGCAGGTGCTGCGGGAGGTGCCCGAGTACCGCATGGCGGTCGCGGACCTGCGCGGCGCGACGCCGGCCGCGGTCGACGCGCACCTGGCCGCCGTCCGCGACGAGCTGTCGCACCAGCTCCTGCCGGCCGATCGGTGGCCGCTGTTCGACATCCGCCTGACACAGATGGAGGGCCATCGCTCCCGCCTGCACGTCAGTCTCGACGTCCTCTTCTGCGACTTCGCGAGCCTGCTGCGCGTGCTGACGGAGTGGCGTGACGCCTACGACGGTGCGGGTGACCTCGGCGCGCCGGCCGGTCCGTCGTTCCGCGACTACGTCCTGACGCTGCCGGCGCTCGAAGGGCATCCGTCGTTCCAGCGCGCGCGGGAGTACTGGCTGGATCGTGTCGCCACGCTGCCGCCGGCTCCCGATCTGCCGCTCGCGAGGGATGCGAGCCAGTTGACCCGGAGCCGCTTCACCCGGCGCGAATCGTCGCTCGACGCCGGCACCTGGCGCGTCGTGAAGGAACAGGCGGGACGACGCGGGCTCACGCCGAACGGCGTGCTGACGGCGGCGTTCGCCGAGGTCCTCCGGACGTGGAGCAAGTCGCCGCGGTTCACGCTGAACCTGACGCTGTTCAACCGGCTGCCGCTGCATCCGGACATCGATCGCGTGATTGGCGACTTCACGACGCTGAGCCTGCTCGAGGTCGCCGAGCCGGGTGACGCGCCGTTCGGCGAGCGGGCGGCCGCGCTGCAGCAGCAGCTCTGGGCGGATCTGGATCACCGGCAGTTCAGCGGCGTGCAGGTGCTGCGCGAGCTGAACCGCCTCCACCGGACGAGCGGCGCCCTGCAGATGCCGATCGTGCTGACGAGCGGACTCGGGCTCGACGCCGGCCGGGGCTTCGAGCCGTTCGGCCGCACGGTCTACGGCGTCAGCCAGAGTCCGCAGGTGTGGCTCGATCACGTCGTGATGGAAGTCGACGGTGGCCTGACGTTCAGCTGGAACGCGGTCGACGAGCTCTTCCCGCCCGGCATGCTCGACGACATGTTCGCCGCCTATTGCGCGCTGCTCGATCGGCTCGCGCGTGACGCGCAGGTGTGGGAGGCCGTCGACCTGGCGCTCGTGCCGCCGGCCCAGCTGGCGAGGCAGGAGGCGGTGAATGCGACAGCCGCGCCGGTGCCCGCGGCGCTGCTGCACACGCTGTTCCTCGAGCGGGCGGACGCCACGCCAGAGGCGCCCGCCGTCATCACACCCGACCGGACGCTGACCTACGCCGGGCTGCGCCGGATGGCGCGGGCGATCGCCGGCTGGCTCCACGCGCGCGGCGCCGGACGGAACCGGCTCGTCGCGGTCGTGATGGCGAAGGGCTGGGCGCAGGTGGCTGCCGTCCTCGGCATCCAGATGGCCGGCGCGGCGTACCTGCCGATCGATCCGGATCTGCCGCCGGCGCGGCAGGCGTACCTCGTCGCCGAGGGCGACGTCGATCTCGTGCTCACGACCACCGACCTCGCAGGTCGTCCGTCCTGGAGCGACCGCAGTCGACGGCGATCGCACGCTCTGCGTCGATGCCCTGCAGGTCATCGATGAACCGGCGCCGATCGAGGTCGAGCCATCGCCAACGGATCTCGCGTACGTCATCTACACGTCGGGATCCACCGGCCGGCCGAAGGGAGTCGTGATCGACCATCGCGGCGCCGTGAACACGATTGTCGACATCAATCGGCGCTTCGGCATCGGCCCGGCGGACCGCGTCCTGGCCGTCTCGGCCCTCAACTTCGACCTGTCCGTCTACGACATCTTCGGCCTGCTCGCTGCCGGCGGGGCGATCGTCATGCCCGACGCCGAGCGCCGGCTCGACCCGGCGCACTGGCTCGATCTGATGACGCGCCACGGCGTCACCGTCTGGAACACCGTGCCCGCGCTGCTGCAGGTGCTGACCGACCACCTCGACCGGCGCGCGGAGCCGGCGGCGGATGGCCCGCTGCGCACGGTGATGCTGAGCGGCGACTGGATTCCGCTGCCGCTGCCCGACCGCATCCGCGCGTGGAACCCCCGCGCATCGGTCCACAGCCTGGGCGGCGCGACCGAGGCCTCGATCTGGTCGATTCACTACCCGATTGGTGACGTGAAGGCCGACTGGCCGAGCATCCCGTACGGGAAACCACTGGTGAACCAGACGTTCCACGTGCTGGACGGGCAGCTGAATCCGCGGGCCGACTGGGTGCCCGGTCATTTATATATTGGCGGTCTCGGCCTCGCGCTCGGCTACTGGAAGGATCCGGAGAAGACGGCGGCGAGCTTCATCGTGCATCCGCGGACCGGGGAACGGCTGTACCGCACGGGCGATCTCGGACGCTACCTGCCGGACGGCAACATCGAGTTCCTCGGACGCGAGGATTTCCAGGTGAAGGTCCGCGGCCACCGGATCGAACTGGGGGAGATCGAGGCGGCGCTCCGGCAGCACGCGGGCATCCGCGACGTCGTCGTGACGGTCGTGGGAGACACGCCCGAGGCGCGCGAGATCGTGGCCTACGTGATCCCCCGCGACGGCGAGGAGCGCGGCACCTCTCCGGCGATGCACGGCGTCATGAGCCGGGAGGATCTCGAGCGGTTCCACATTCCGCTCGTCGACGTCGAGGAGCGGATCGAGTTCAAGCTGCGGCGCGATCGTCCCGCGCCGGCCGCGGGGCCGGCGGTGCCGCTGGCGACGGACGGGCGGACGAGTGATGCGGAACGGGACGCGGCGTACCTGTCGCGCCAGAGCTACCGGCGCTTCACGACCGGGGCCATCCCGTTCGACGCGTTCGGCGGACTGCTCGAGACGCTCGGGCCGATGACCATCGACGGCGCCCCGTTCCCGAAGTACCGCTATCCGTCAGCCGACAGCCTGTATCCCGTGCAGGCGTGGCTGTTCGTGAAGCCCGATCGCGTGGACGGGCTGCCGGGCGGCTTCTACTGGTTCGATGCGGCGGGCCGGCGGCTGGTGCGGGTGAGCGACGAGACCGAGGTGGCGCACGAGCTGTGGAGCGGCGAGTACATCGTGCCGGTCGTCACCCAGGCGGCGTTCGCGCTCTTCTTCATCGCGGATCTGTCGCGGATCGTGCCGATGTGCGGCGATCTCTCCCGCGACTTCTGCCTGCTCGAGGCGGGCTGCATGCTGCAGCTGCTCATGAGCGAGGCGCCGGCGCGCGAGCTCGGCCTGTGTCCGATCAGCGTCGTCAACGAACCGAACCTGCGGCGCCTGCTGCGGCTCGGCGGTGACCATGCGCTGCTGCACAGCGTCGTGGGCGGCGGCATCGAGCCGTCGCAGCGGACGCGGTGGGGACACGAGGCGGCATCGGCGGCGCCGGGGGACGGCCCCGCCAGCGAGACGCTGCGGCAGTACCTGCAGGCGCAGCTGCCGCACTACATGGTGCCGTCGCATTTCGTGCCGCTGGAGACGTTCCCGCTGACCGGCAACGGCAAGGTGGATCGCAAGGCGCTGCCGGCGCCGAAGGCGGCGGCCGGCGAGACGTTCGTCGCGCCGTCGGGCGAGATCGAGCGGACGGTCGGCGGGCTGGTCGAGCGGCTGCTCGGGCGCGCGCGCGTCGGCGCGACGGCGAACTTCTTCGAGCTCGGCGCCAATTCGCTGCAGCTCGTCCAGCTCGCCGGCGAGCTGTCGCAGGCGATGCAGCGGCACGTGTCGATCGTGGACGTCTTCCGCTATCCGACCATCCGGACGCTGGTGGCGCACCTGAACGTCCCGCAGCCCTCCGGCGCGGGCAGCGCGCAGCAGGGACAGCAGCGGGGCGCCGCGCGCCGCAACGCCCGGCGGGGCCCGTCGGTGGAGAGGTAGGGCATGTCGTCGCCGGATCAGCGCGCGCCCGAGCAGATCGCCATCGTGGGCATGGCCTGCCGGTTTCCCGGCGCGCCAGACCTCGACGCGTTCTGGCGGAATCTCCATGACGGCGTCGAGTCGATCAGCCGGTTCTCCGACGAGGAACTGCTGACGGGCGGCTGTCCGCCCGACGCCCTCGCAGATCCCCGCTTCGTGAAAGCCGGGTTCGTGCTCGACGGCATCGATCGGTTCGATGCCGGCTTGTTCGGCTTCACGCCTCAGCAGGCACGGCTGGCCGATCCGCAGCAGCGCTGGTTCCTCGAGGTCTGCTGGGAGGCGCTGGAGAGCGCCGGGATCGACGTGCGACGCAACACGAAGGCGATCGGGCTGTATGCCGGCGCCAGCATGAGCCAGTATCTGCTGACGCGCGCCGACGCCCTGGCGCGCGCCGACGAGTCGGTGAACCACCTGCAGCGGCTGCTCGGCAACGACAAGGACTATCTCGTCACGCAGACGGCCTACCGGCTCGACCTGCGCGGCCCGTGCGTCACCGTGCAGACCGCCTGCTCCACGGGGCTCGTTGCGGCGCACATGGCGTCGCAGAGCCTGCTCGCGTACGAGTGCGACGTGGCGATGGCCGGCGCGGTGACGATCCGCGTGCCGCAGGCCCAGGGCTATTATCACCAGCCGGGCGCGCTCTTCTCGCCCGACGGCCGCACGCGTGCCTTCGATGCCGCGGCGAACGGCACGAGCTACGGCAGCGGCGTCGGCGTCGTGGTGCTGAAGCGGCTGAGCGAGGCGATCGCCGATCGCGATCACGTCTGGGCGGTGCTGAAGGGATCGGCGGTCAACAACGACGGGGCGCTGAAGGTCGGGTTCACCGCGCCCGGCGTCGACGGCCAGAGCCGCGTCATCGCCGAGGCGCTCGAGGTGGCCGACGTCACGCCCGAGAGCATCGGACTCATCGAGGCGCACGGCACGGGGACGCCGATTGGCGATCCGATCGAGATCGCCGCGCTGCGGTCGGTCTTCGGCGACCGCCCCTGGCCGGGCGGCCGCTGCGCCATCGGATCGGTGAAGACGAACATCGGTCACCTGGAAGTGGCGGCCGGGATCGCCGGACTGATCAAGGCCGTGCTCGCCCTGAAGCACCGGACGCTGCCGCCGAGCCTGAACTTCTCGTCGCCGAATCCGGCGATCCCCTTCGACGAGAGCCCCTTCTACGTGAACACGCAGGCGGCCGACTGGCCGTCGGACGGCCGGCCGCGTCGCGCCGGCGTCAGCTCGTTCGGCATCGGCGGCACCAACGCACATCTCGTGCTCGAGGAGGCGCCGCCGGACGCCGAGGCGGCCGCGGCCGTGGACCGTCGAGCGTCCGGCGCATCTGCTGACGCTGAGCGGACGGACGCCCGAGGCCCTGCGTCGCGTGGCCGGACGGTACGCCGCGTTCCTCGGCTCGGCCTCCGGCCGGCCAGCCGATGTCTGCTTCACGACGCAGACCGGCCGCGCGCATCTCGAGCATCGGCTGGTGGTCGACGGCGCGACCTGCGAAGAGCTGGGCGAGCGGCTGCACGCGTTCCTGTCGGATGGTCAGGCCGACGGGATCGCCGAGGACCGAGCGGCGGAGTCGCATCGCGTGGCGTTCCTGTTCACCGGGCAGGGGGCGCAGGTCGACGGCATGGGGCGCGAGCTGTACAGGCTCGAGCCGGTGTTCCGTCGTGCCCTCGACCGCTGCGAGGCCCTGAGCCGGCCGTACCTGAGCCGGCCGCTGCTGCAGATTCTGTATCCCGATCGGGACGGGGAGCGAAGCGGCATCGATCTGCGGGATACCGAGCACGCGCAGCCGGCACTGTTCGCCTTCGAGTTCGCGCTCGCCGAGCTGTGGGCGTCGTGGGGCATCAGGCCGGACGCCGTCCTCGGGCACAGCATCGGGGAGTACGTGGCGGCCTGCGTGGCCGGCGTCTTCGATCTGGAGACGGCCCTTCGACTGGTGGCGGCCCGCGGCCGGCTGATGCAGGCGCTGCCGCGCGACGGAGCCATGGCGGCCGTACTCGCCGACGAAGGGCGGGTGCGTGCGGCGATTGCGCCGTACCAGGACTCGGTCGCCATTGCCGCCGTGAACGGACCCGAGGCGGTCGTCATCTCGGGGCATCAGGATGGTGTGCGATCGGTCGTGGCCGCACTCGGTGCGGACGGCGTGGCCACGCAGCCGCTGGCCGTGTCGCACGCCTTCCACTCGCCGCTGATGGAGCCGATGGTCGACGAGTTCGCCCGCGTCGCGGCGGCCTGTTCGGTACACACGGCCCACGCTCACGTTCATCAGCAATCTCACCGGAGAGCCGGCGACCGACGCGGTGGCGGGCGCCGACTACTGGGTACGGCACGTCCGGCAGCCGGTCCGGTTCGCCGACGGGATGCGCGCGTTGGCGGCGGCGGGCATCGACACGTTCGTCGAGGTCGGGCCCAGGCCGACGTTGATCACGCTGGGCCGTCGTGTCCTGCAGGAGCTGCCCGACGAGGCTGGATCGGCGCCGCGCTGGTTCGCCAGCGTCCGTCCCGGAAACGAGTGGCTCACGCTCGTGCGGTCGCTGGCCGGTCTGCACGCGCAGGGCGCGGTCGTCGACTGGGACGCGTTCAACGCGGGGACCGGCGGGCGCAAGGTCGTTCTGCCCACCTATCCCTTCGAGCGCGAGCGCCACTGGGTGGAGGAGCGCGACACGCCGGCCGCGACCCTCGGGTCGCCGACACTCCGGCTGCTGGCCGAGGGGAGCGCCGAACCGCTGGTCGAGGCCCTGGCCGGGGACGGCCCGTGGACGGAGGCCGAGCGCGACGCCCTCCCGAAGATCGTGGATCGCCTGATCGCCCGCCACCGGCGTGAATCCGTCCGCGAGTCCGGGGCGGCGACCGACGAGGCTGCCGGCGACTGGCTGTACCGCCTCGGCTGGCGGGAGCAGCCGCGGTCGTCCGGGCTGTCCGACGCAGGTGGCGCCTGGTTGATCCTGGCGGACCGCGGAGGCCTCGGCGACGCGCTGGCCCGTCAGCTTCGCAACCGCGGCCGCGAGTGCCGCCTCGTTTACCGGCCCGAGAAGTTCGCCCGGCTCGTCGAGCAGGCACAGGCCCCCTTCGCCCGCATCATCTATTTATGGGGGCTGGACGAACCGTGGCCCGCCGGCGGGGACGATGAGACGTTCGGGTGCGGCGATCTGCTCGCGCTCGTGCAGGCGCTCGGCGCCCGGCCCCAGACCGGTGCGTCACTTCAGCGGACGCTCTGGATCGTGACGCGTGGCGCGCAGCCGGCTGCACCGGACGCCGCGCCGCCGGCGCCGGTGCCGGCGGCGGGGCAGGCGGCGCTCTGGGGACTCGGGCGGACTGCGGCGCAGGAGCAGCCGGCCGTCTGGGGTGGACTGATCGATCTCGATCCGGGCGGCGTGCCGGACGAGGCCGCGCGTCTGCTCGCCGAGATCACCGGGCCCGACGAGGAAGATCAGATCGCGCTGCGCGGCGAGCAGCGGCTGGTCGCCCGGCTCGCGCGGGCGCAGAGGGAATCGCCGGACGTCGCGTTGCGGCCTGGCTACAGCTATCTCATCACCGGCGGGCTCGGTGGTGTCGGGCGGGCGGTGGCGAGCTGGATGGTCGACCGGGGCGCGCGTCATCTCGTGCTCACGGGTCGGTCGGGCGCGGCGGGAGCCGAAGCCGAACGGCTGGTCGCCGACCTGCGGCATCGCGGAGCGACGGTGCTCGTGGAACGGGCCGACGTGACCCGCCGTCAGGAGCTCGCCCGCGTCCTCACGCGCGCGGGCGATCTCCTCCCGCCACTGAGAGGCATCGTCCATGCCGCGGGTGTGCTGGACGACGGGCTGCTGGCCCGGCAGACGCCGGAACGCTTCGCCGCCGTGATGCGCCCGAAGGCACTGGGTGCGTGGCATCTGCACACGCTGTCCGAAGAGCTGCCGCTCGATTTCTTCATCTGCTTCTCGTCGACGGCCTCGCTGCTCGGCTCACCGGGGCAGGCGAATTATGCCGCTGCGAACGCCTGCCTCGACGCGCTGTGCGCGCAGCGGCGGGCGCTCGGCCTGCCGGCGCTGAGCATCGGCTGGAGCGGCTGGGCCGGTACGGGCATGGCCTCGCGGCTCGACGAAGCACAGCAGGCGCGCTGGCGGGCGCGGGGCCTCGGCGCGATCGAGCCGGAACAGGCGCTCGACGTGCTGGGCGGATTGCTCGGCACGCGCGGGCACGTCGGCGTGCTGAATGCGGACTGGGCGCGGTACGACACACGATCGCCGCTGCTGGCCGAGGTCGGTCCGGCGCGCGACCGGGAGGCACCGGCCGCGCAGGTGCGCCGGGTGAACGGCCGCGACGAGCTCGTCGACTACGTGCGGCGTGAGGTCGCGCGCGCCCTCGGCCATGCCCGGCCGCCCGCATTGTCGGCCGGCTTCGCGGACATGGGGATGGATTCGCTGACGGCGCTCACGCTGCGGACCCGGATCGAGACCGACCTGCAGGTGACGCTGCCGGCGACGCTGGCCCTCGAGTACCCGACGGTGGAGGCCCTGGCCGGCCATCTGGCCGACTGCCTGGAATTCGAGACGGCGTCACCGGCGCCGGCGGACGGGCCGGCGGACGCGGAGCTCGATCGCATGGCCGCCGCGCTCGAGTCGATGTCGGAGGAGGACGCCGAGGCGCTGCTGCGGGACCGGCTCGACCGGCTCGACAGGAATCCGGAGTGAGTGACATTCCCGAACGCTACGCGCACCTGTCGCCGCTGAAGCGGGCGCTGCTGGCGCTGGACGACATGCGGTCGAAGCTGGACGCGCTCGAGCGCGCCCGCGACGAGCCGATTGCCGTCGTCAGCCTGGCGTGCCGCTTTCCGGGCGCGCCCGATCCGGAGGCGTTCTGGGATCTGCTGCGCGCCGGGCGCGACGCGATTGGCGGCATTCCGGCCGATCGGTGGGATGTCGATGCCTGCTACGCCGCGGAGCCGGGAACGCCGGGCCGGACGTACGTGCGGCGCGGCGCCTTTCTCGAGGAGGTCGACCGGTTCGACTTCCGGTTCTTCGGGCTCTCGCCGGCCGAGGCGCGCCGTCTCGATCCTCAGCAGCGGCTGCTGCTGGAGGTCGCCTGGGAGGCGCTCGAGCGGGCGGGACTCGCGCCGGGCGCGCTGCCGCGATTGACGGGCGTCTTCGTCGGCATCGGCCAGAACGACTACGCGCGGCTCGCGCAGCAGGCCGGCGGATTCCGCCGCGCCGGGCGTCTACGACAGCACCGGCAATCTGTTCTGCTTCGCGGCCGGCCGGCTGTCGTACGTGCTCGGCGTGCAGGGACCGAGCGTGGCCATCGACACGGCCTGCTCGAGCTCGCTCGTCGCCATCCACCAGGCCTGCCAGAGCCTGCGGAACGGCGAGTGCCATCTCGCGCTCGCCGGCGGCGTGCACCTGCTGCTGTCGCCCGACAGCACGATCACCCTCTCGCAGATCCATGCGCTCGCGGAAGACGGTCGATCGAAGACCTTTTCGGCCCGCGCCGACGGCTACGGCCGCGGGGAAGGCTGCGGCCTGATCGTCCTGAAGCGGCTGTCGGATGCCGTGAAGGACGGCAATCCGGTGCTGGCCGTCATCCGCGGATCCGCCGTGAACCATGACGGACGGTCGTCGGGACTCACCGTCCCGAACCGGGCGGCCCAGGAAGCGCTGCTGCGCCAGGCGCTTGCCAGCGCGCACGTCGAGGCCGGCGAGGTCGACTACGTCGAGGCGCACGGCACCGGTACCGTGCTCGGCGATCCAATCGAAGTGCGGGCGCTCGCGTCGGTCATGGGCCGGCGGGAGCGGCCGTTGTGGATCGGATCGGTCAAGCCGAACATCGGCCACCTCGAGGCGGCGGCCGGCGTGGCCGGCATCATCAAGACCATCCTGGCGCTGCAGCACGGCGAGATTCCACCGCACTACCGCGACGGCGAGCTGAATCCGCACGTCGACTGGGAGACGCTGCCGCTGGCGATCCCGGGCGAGGCCACGCCGTGGCCCGAGGGCAGGCGGATGGCCGGCGTCAGCTCTTTCGGGCTGAGCGGTACCAACGCGCACGTGATTCTGCAGGCGGCCCCGGTCGAGACCATTCCGGAGGCCGTCGACGAGACCGCCTCGGACCGGTGCGTGCCCGCCGTCCTCCCGCTGAGCGCCGACACGCCGCAGGCGTTGGTCGAGCTGGCCGGCCGCTATGCCGACGATCTCGCCGCCGGTCCGGCGCGTGCGCTGCGTGATGTCTGCTTCACGGCCGGCACCGGCCGCGCGCACCTGCGCCACCGGCTGGCCGTCGCCGCCCGATCCATCGAGGAGCTTCGCGATCGGCTGGACGCGGTGCGACACGGCCGCCAGGTGCCTGACGTCTGGCGCGGACAGGCCGACGACGATCGGCGGGTGGCGTTCCTGTTCACCGGACAGGGCTCGCAGTATCCCGGCATGGGGCGCGCGTTGTACGACGCCGAGCCGGTGTATCGGAGGCAGATCGACGCGTGCGACGCCAGCGTCCGCGCGCGCGGTCTGCTCGACGTGCCGCTGCTGTCGCTGATGCACGGTGAGGCGGACGACACGCGCATCCATGAGACCGGTTACGCGCAGGTCGCGCTGTTCGCGCTCGAGTATGCACTGGCGCAGCTCTGGATCTCCTGGGGTGTCCGCCCGGCGGCGGTCATCGGTCACAGTCTCGGCGAGTACGTCGCCGCCTGTGTCGCCGGCGTCTTCAGCCTCGAGGATGGCCTGGCACTGGTTGCGGCGCGCGGCCGCCTGATGCAGGCGGCGCCACGCGGCCGCATGATCGCCGTCTTCGCCGGCGCAGCCGAGACCGAACGCGTCGTCCCGCTTCAGCAACTCGCACTGTCGATTGCCGCGCTCAATGGTCCGCAGCTGACCGTGGTCTCGGGACCGTCGGATGGCGTGGCGCAGGCCGCCGCAACGCTGCGCGCCGCCGGTGTCGCGTTCCAGGAGCTGACGGTCTCGCATGCCTTTCATTCGGCGCTCATGGACTCCGTGCTCGGGGAGTTCGAGCAGGCGGCGCGGCAGGTCACGTTCCATGCCCCGCGTACGACGCTGGTCTCGAACCTGACCGGCACGGTCGTCTCGAACGAGGTCCTGGATCCCGCCTACTGGGTGCGCCACGTCCGCGAGCCGGTGCGGTTCGCCGAGGGCATGCAGGCGCTGGCCGGCGCCGGCACGAACGGTGTTCCTCGAGGTGGGGCCGCAGCCCGTGCTGGCGTCGATGGGCCGCCGCTGTCTGCCGGACGCCGGCGGGCTGTGGCTCGCGAGCCTCCGGCCAGGACAGGAAGGCACGACGCTCGCGGCCGGTGTGGGGCAGCTCTACGCGCACGGGGTGGCGATCGACTGGCAGGCGTTCCTGGGCGAGCCGCAGCCGCGGCGCGTCATGTTGCCGACGTATCCGTTTCAGCGGGAGCACTGCTGGCTCGACTTCGGTGCCGCGCGGACGCAGCCGGCAGACGCACCACGCTCCTCCGCCGCGCCGGCCGCGAGCGCAGGACGGCAGTACGAAGTCGACTGGCGGCCGGAGCCCAGACGACAGGCAGAGGAATCGGCCGGGTCGCCGGAGGATCGCTGGCTGATCCTGGCCGACGAGGGCGGCGTGGGTGCGGCGCTGGCGGCTGCGGCGGCCAGGCGCGGCCATCGCTGCGTCGTGCTGTCGCGGCACGACTGGCAGTCGCGGCCCGCGCCTGTCGGGGCTGGCACTCCAGGCGATCAGTGGTCGGTCCTGCTGGCCGGGGCGCCCCGTTTCGACAAGAGTGGTGTCGCTCTGGGCGCTGGACGTCGACAACGGCGAAGCCGGTGCCGGCGATCCCGTCGCAGCCGCTCGCACGGCCTGCGACGAGCTTCGGGCACTCGCGGCCGGATGGGCGCGCGCCGGAGGCGGCCTGCTGTGGGTCGTGACGAGAGGCGCCGTGCCTGCGGGCGGAGCCGTGTCGATCGCGCAGGCCCCGTTGTGGGGCATGGGCCGCGTTGCGGCCCTCGAACTCCCGGCCCGGTGGGGCGGGATGATCGATCTCGATGCGACGGAGGGCGACGATCGATCGGCTGCGCTGCTGCTGGCGGAAATCGAGGATCCGCAGGGCGAGGACCAGACGGCCTTCCGCGCCGGACGGCGCCTGGTGGCGCGGCTGGTGCCGAGTCCGGATCGCGCGAGCCGATCGGTGACGATCCGGTCCGATGCCGCCTATCTCGTCACCGGCGGACTGGGGGCGCTCGGCCTGCACGTGGCACGGACGCTCGTCGAGCGGGGCGCGCGCCATCTCGTGCTCGTCGGCCGCCATGGAAGCCGCGCCGCTGCGGAGGTCGAGGCGCTCGAGCGTGCCGGGGCGCAGGTGACGGTCGTCGAAGGCGACGTCTCGCGTCGCGAGGATGTCGCGCGCGCCATCGCCGCCGCTTCGGCTCCGTTGTGCGGCGTGGTGCATGCCGCCGGCACCGTGCGGCTCGATTCGATCGAGGAGATGACGGCGGAGAGCCTCGACGAGGTCTTCCGCGGGAAGGCCGGCGGCGCCTGGTGGCTGCACGAGCTGACTCGGGATCTGCCGCTCGACTTCTTCGTCATGTTCTCGTCGATCGCCGCCGTCTGGGGATCGGCGCGCCAGGCGCACTACGCGGCGGCCAACGCCTTCCTCGATGCCCTGGCCGGCCGTGCGCCGCGACGCCGGGCTTGCCGGCGCTGTCGATCGCCTGGGGACCATGGGCCGGTGGCGGCATGTCCGACGCCGATGCACTCGCGTGGCTCCGGCAGCGCGGTGTCACGCCGCTCGCGCCGGCCGCTGGCGTGCGCAGCCTGATGCAGCTGCTGGATACCGACGCCGTCCGGGCCGTTGTCGCCGATGTGTCGTGGGACCGCTTCCGCCCGCTGTACGAATCCGCGCGGCCGGCTCCGCTGCTGTCGATGCTGTCCGGCGCGGAGGCGCGTCCCGCTTCCCGACCGCTGGAGGCTTCGTCTTCGGACTTCCGGCTCCGCCTGTCGCTCGAGTCCGATTCCTACGGCTTCCTGCTCGACCGTCTGACTGCCGAGGTGACGGAGGTGATGGGCGTCACCCCCGACGCGCAGCAGGGGTTCTTCCAGACCGGCATGGACTCGCTGATGTCGGTCGAGTTCAAGACGCGCATCGAGCGGCTGCTGGGCGTGTCGCTGCCGTCGACCGTCGTCTTCAACTATCCGAGTCTCGACGCGCTGACACGGCACCTGCTGACCCTCGTCGAGTCCGGCACCGGCGAACCGCGGACCGCAACCGGCCGGACGACGGCGCCGGTCGCCGCCGCGGATGCGCGCGAGCCGATTGCGATCGTCGGCATGAGCTGCCGCGTGCCGGGTGCTGACGACCCCGAGGGCTACTGGCAGCTGCTCGCCGATGGGACGGATGCCATCGTCGAGATCCCGCCGGAGCGCTGGGACGTGGACGACTGGTTCGCCCCGGAGCCGGCGCCGGGGCGGATGTACACGCGGTGCGGCGGATTCCTGCGGAACGTCGACCGCTTCGACCCGTTGTTCTTCGGCATCTCGCCGCGCGAGGCGGTCGGCATGGATCCCCAGCAGCGGCTGCTGCTGGAAGTCGGGTGGGAAGCGCTCGAGCGGGCCGGCGAGGCGCGCGACCGGACGGCGTCGGCGCGCACGGGCGTGTTCGTCGGCATCACGACGCGCGACTACGCAGAACTGATCGCCGCTGCCGGCCATCCGGCCGACGCCTACGCGGGCACCGGCAACGTGCTCAACGTCGCAGCCGGCCGTCTGTCCTATGCACTCGGCCTGACGGGGCCGAGCCTCGCCGTCGACACCGCCTGTTCGAGCTCGCTGGTGACCGTGCACCTGGCGGTGCAGGCGCTCCGGCACGGCGAATGTGACCTCGCGCTGGCGGGCGGCGTGAACCTGGTGCTGTCGCCGACCGGCCATGTCGGCCTGTCACAGGCACGCATGCTGGCCCCCGACGGCCGGTGCAAGACGTTCGACGCGCGCGCCGACGGATACGCCCGCGGCGAGGGCTGCGGCATCGTCGTGCTCAAGCGGCTGAGCGACGCGCGGCGGGACGGCAACCGGGTGCTGGCCGTCATCCGCGGCACCGCGGTGAACCACGACGGCGCGTCGAGCGGCCTGACCGTGCCGAACGGACTCAGTCAGCAGGCGCTCATCCGGCAGGCGCTCGACGATGCCGGTGTCGCGCCGGACGAGGTGACCTACGTCGAAGCGCATGGGACCGGTACGAGCCTGGGCGATCCGATCGAGCTCGAAGCGCTCGGGCAGGTGTTCGGCCGGCCGGACGATCGGCCGCTGATCGTCGGATCGGTGAAGACCAACATCGGGCACCTGGAATCGGCGGCGGGTGTCGCCGGCCTGATGAAGATCGTGTTGTCGCTGCAGCATCGGCAGATTCCGGCGCACCTGCATTTCGAGACACCGAACCCGCACGTCGACTGGACCACGCTCGGCATCCGCGTGCCGACGCGGCTCGAGAGCATGGCCGGCCGATGCGAGAGGCGTGGCGGCCATCAGCTCGTTCGGGGCGAGCGGCACCAACGCGCACATCGTCATCGAAGAGGCCGGCGAATCATCGACGGCGCCGGCCGTCCTCTCGCCGCAGCCCGTCCGCGTCCTGACGCTGAGTGCGAGGACGCGCACGGCGTTGCGGCTGCTCGCCGATCGGATGCGGGCCTTCCTCGACGTCACCGACGAAGGGTTCGCGGACGTCTGCTTCACGGCTGACGTCGGACGCGCATCGTTCAGGCATCGTCTCGCACTCGTCGCATCCGACGCGGCGGCGGCGGTCGGGCAGTTGTCCGCGTTCCTCGCGGGAGTCGCCAGTCCAGGGCTGTACACCGGGGAAGTCGCGGCGACCGGCCATGCGAAACCCGTCGAAGGACGGGGACAGGCTGCGGCTGCCGACGGTATGGATGGCGAGCGGGCCACGGCAGCCGACGAAATCGCGGGGCGCTTCGTGCGCGGCGAGACGATCGACTGGTCGTCGGTCTGGACCGGGGGAGCCGGCCGTCGCGTTGTCCTGCCGACGTCGCCGTTCGAGCGGGAACGGTACTGGGTGGAGCGTGACGACTCGATTCGCCCCGCCACGGCGTCGGTCGCGGGCGCGAAGCCGGCCTCGCGAGCGGCAGGTCCATTGCTCGGCCATCGCCTGCGATCGGCGCTGGCCGATGTCCAGTTCGAATCGGTCCTCGACCTCACACAGCCGGCCTTCGCCTGGCTCGCCGATCATCAGGTCTTCGGAGAACCGATCCTGCCAGCGACCGCCTGTATCGAACTGGGATTCGAGGCCGGTCGAGCGGTGCTCGGCAATGGCCCGGCGGCGATCGAACAGCTCACCATTCGCGAGCCACTGCGTCTGGCAGCCGGCGCGCGAACGACGGTTCAGATCGTCACGACCCCTGCAGACGCGGGGGCGTTGAACTTCAGGATCTTCAGCCTTCCCGACGGCGATGACGCTGCGCCGTGGACGCTGCACGCGTCGGGAACGCTGACGGCGGCGGGAGCCCCGATCGAGCCGGATGCGACGTTCGGCGTCGAGACGGACGCCGGCGCACCGGCGTTGTCGGTTGACGAGCACTATCAGGCGTTCGCGACGCGTGGGCTCGTGTACGGACCACGCTTTCGGGCGATCTGCGCGCTCGGAAGGACCGGAGACGAGGTGGTGGCTCGGGTGCAGCTGCCGGACGGCGTCGACGCGCGCGGCTACCGTCTTCATCCCGTGCTGCTCGATGCCTGTCTGCAGGCGGCCGGAGCCGCGCTCGCCGGCAATTCCGATGCGTACGTGCCGGCCGGCTGCGATCGGATCTCGCTGCTGACCGGCGACGTCGATTCCAGTCCGATCCGCGAAGTCTCCTGCCGGACGCGCGTGCGGGTGGAGGAGGGTGGCGCTCAGGCGGAGCACGGCAGCGCGCGGCTGACGATCGACGCCGATCTGCTCGACGCGGCGGGCCGTCCGGTGGCGCAGGTCCGAGGCCTGCACCTGCAGCGGGTCGATGCCCGGCTGCTCCAGCAGCGCCGCGCCTGGGCGGACTGGCTCTACGAGGTCGTCTGGGAACCGTCCGTCCGGTTCGGTCGGGCGGCGGAAGCATTCGGCGGCGTCGCACGGGACATGGGGGCGAGCGCGGCTGATGCCGACGCGGAGTTGCAGCCATACTGCGACACGCTGGAGCGCCTCGAAGCCGCCGCTCTCGGCCACGTCGCGCTCGCGCTCAAGCGCCTCGGGTTCGGCTTCGAGCCCGGAACGCGGATCGCGACCGACGCGCTGGCCGACGAGATCGGTGTGATCGCCCGGCACCGGCGCCTGTTCGCCCGCCTGCTGCAGATGCTCGGCGAGGACGGCGTGCTGGAGGCCTGCGAAGCAGGGTGGATCGTGCGGCGCACGCCGGTGTTCGAGGTGCCGGTGGTCCCGGGCACCGTCGCCGAAGCGGAACGCCGGCTGCTCGCCAGGTGCGGGGCGCGGCTGCACGATGTGCTGCGCGGCGCGTGCGATCCCCTGGAACTGCTCTTCGCCGGTGGCGACATCGAGACGGCGGCGGCCATCTACGGACGGTCGCCGGGCGCGCTGGCGATGAACCGGCTCGTGCAACGCGTGGTCCGGGAGGCTTCTGCCCGCGTGCCAGCCGACCGCGGGCTCCGCGTCCTCGAAATCGGAGCCGGAACGGGTGGCACGACGGAGCACCTGCTGCCGCATCTCGATCCGGCCCGGACCGAGTACGTCTTCAGCGATGTGTCGCCGAGCCTCGTGGCCGACGCGCGAGCCCGCTTCCGGGATCGGCCATTCGTGCGCGCGCGAGTGGTGGATGTCGAGCGGGACGGCGATCTCGACGCGGCAGGCGGGCCGTTCGATCTGGTGATCGCAGCCAACGTGCTGCACGCGACCGCGGACCTCGGCGCAACGCTCGATGGCATCCGCCGGGTCATGGCTCCAGGCGGACTGCTGATCCTGCTCGAGGGGACGAAACGCCAGCGGATGGTCGACCTCACGTTCGGCCTCACCGATGGCTGGTGGAGGTTCCGCGATGTCGAACGGCGACCCGACCATCCGCTGCTCGACGCGGCGTCATGGCAGCGGCTGCTCGTCGAGCGCGGATTCGAAGAGCCGCTGGCGCTGACGCCTGGGGAGGACGTGCACCAGGCGGTGCTGGTGGCGCGCAACCCGGTTCCGGCACCGAAGGCGGAGCGCTGGATGATTCTGGCGGGCGACCGCCCGGCGCCGTTCGACGTGGGGCGGCAGCTGGCCGTCCGGCTGCGGGAGCACGGCGTGGAGGTGACCGTCGGCCTGCAGGCCGACGCCTTCGCGCATCTCGCGCCCGGCGAGTTCGCCGTGCCGGCCACTGACGAGGGCTTCGCCCGGCTCCTCCGGGAAGTACCGCCGGCCGATGTCATCGTGCACGCATGGAGCCTCTCGGCCGCCCTCGTTGACGGAGATGCGACGGCCGCTGCGCTGACGTCGTCTTCCGTGGAGGGCTGCGCCAGTCTCGCCTCGCTGGCGCGTGCGCTGGAAGGGAGCGGGCGGCGCCGCGTCGTGCTGGTCACACGGGGTGCCGTGATGACCGACGGCGACGACACGGCCGCCGATCGCGAGGGTGCTGCCGGACTGGCGCAGGCCCCGCTGTGGGGCATGGGCCGGACGCTGGCTCTCGAGTATCCGGAGCTGGACGTCGTTCGCGTCGACCTGGATCCGGCCGGGACGACGCAGACCGACGTGCGCAGTCTTCTGGACGAAGTGCCGGGCGACGCTGGTGGAGCGCGGGACGAAGACGTCGCCTTCCGCACCGGCACGCGCCTGGCCGCCAGGCTCGTGCGTCACGCCGCGCCGCGATCCGGTGCCATCCAGCTGTCCGGAACCGCGACGTATCTCATCACCGGCGGACTTGGCGGGCTCGGCCTGCGCGTCGCCCGGCTCCTCGTCGATCGTGGCGCCAGACACCTGCTGCTCGTCGGGCGGCGTTCGACCGGGCAGCCGCCGGTGGCTGCCATGCTGCGTGAACTCGAGCGGGACGGCGCGGAGATCGTCGTGGCGCAGGCCGACGTGTCGAGGCGCGACGCGATCGCGGCGGTGCTGGCCGGCATCGATCCGGCGCATCCGTTGCGGGGGATCGTGCATGCCGCCGGCGTGCTGGACGATCGTCTGATGGCGCAGCTCGACCGGGCCGGCATCGAAGCCGTCTTCGCACCGAAGGTGGCGGGTGGCTGGCACCTGCACCAGCTCACGCGGCACGCGCGGCTCGACTTCTTCGTGCTCTTCTCGTCGACCGCGGCGCTGGTCGGCTCGGCCGGACAGGCGAACCATGCCGCGGCGAACACGTTCCTCGACGCGCTGGCCGGCTACCGGCGGCGCCTCGGCCTGCCCGGGCTGTCGATCGCCTGGGGCCCCTGGGGTGATGTCGGCGCCGCCGTCGACCATCTCGATCGGCTGCAGGCGAGGGGCATCGGGAGCATTGCGCCGGCGATCGGCATCGAGATCCTCGAGGCGCTGATGTCCGCCTCGATGAGCTCGCGGCCGGCGCTGCCCGCGCAGCTGGCCGTCTTCCCGGTGGACTGGCACCGGTATCGCGCATCTCTGCTGCACGGTCGCGTGCCGTCGATGCTGGCATCGATGCTGATGGACGTGCAGCCGGCGCGTGGCGCGGCGGTCCCCCTGTCGCTGTTGCGGCAGTGGCAGGCGGCGGCCCCCGACGCGCGGGCGGCGCTCCTCGACGCCTACCTGCGCGCGAGCATCGGCGCGGTGCTCGGCGTGGCCGGGGAGGACCTCGCCGATCCCGTCCGTTCGCTCGGCGAGTTCGGGTTCGACTCGCTGATGGCGATGGATCTGCGCAACCGGTTGCAGACGGACCTGGCGGTCGACGTGCCGATGGCCGTGATCCTGGAGTCGGGCACGCTGGACGCGGTCGGACGGGCCGTCGTCGAACGGCTGCAGCGCATGGCTGCGGCGCCCGAGGTGGAATCGGAGGCCGCCGGGGTGGACGATGGCGATGCGGACCGCCCCGCGTCGATCCTCGGCGCCACGGCGGACGCGCATCGCGGAGCCGCGACGCTGCAGCAGATCGATCGCCTGGGAGAAGCCGACGTCGACGCGCTGCTCGAGGCACTGCTCGCCGAACAGGACGGGACGGGGTCATGAGCGGACCCGGACGCGATCTGTCGCACCTGTCGATCGACGAGAAGCGTGCCCTGCTGGCGCGGCTGGCGCGCGAACGCGCGAGCCGCGCCACCTCCACCTATCCGCTGTCGGAGGGGCAGAAGGCGCTCTGGTTCATCCAGCAGAGCGCGCCGTCCAGTGCGGCCTACAACGTCGCGGTGCCCGTCCGCATCCTGTCGCCGATCGACGCCGGTGCGCTGCGAGCCTCCTGGCAGACGCTCGTCGATCGCCATTCGATCCTCCGCACGACGTATCCCGAGGTGAACGGCGAGCCGGTCAGCGAGGTCCACGGCTCTCAGGAAGCCTTCTTCGAGCAGGTCGACGCCGCGGCGTGCGCCGGGCAGGACCTGGTGCGGCGCGTCAGCGCGGCGTACGCGATGCCGTTCGATCTCGCGCAGGGGCCCCTGTGCCGCGCCCATCTGTTCGCGGTGGCCGCACGCGATCACGTGCTTCTGCTGACGTTCCATCACATCGTCTGCGACTTCCTGTCGGTCACGATTCTGCTCGACGAGCTGCTCGCCGCGTATGAGGCGCTGCGCGCGGGGACGCGCATCGATCTGCCGGCAGTGACGCGGACCTACGCCGACTACGTGCGTTGGCAGACGGACCTGCTGACGGCGCAGGGGAGCGAGCTGGCGGCGTACTGGCGCGACGACCTGACGGCAGGCCTCGACGAACTGCCGGTGCTCGATCTGCCCGCCGATCGTCCGCGGCCGCGCGTGTTCGGGTACCACGGCGGCTCGCGGCGGTTCCATCTGCCGGCCGACCTGGTTCAGCGTCTGCGACGGGTGGCCGGGCAGGAGGACGCCACGCTGTACACGGCGCTGCTCGCCGCGTTTCAGGCGTTCCTCTACCGGTACACCGGACAGGACGAACTGTTCGTCGGGTCGCCGACCGCCGGCCGGACGCAGGCGGCGTTCGCCAGGACCATCGGCTACTTCGTGAATCCGGTCGTGATCCGGGCGTCGATGGGACCGTTGGCGACGTACCGCGATCTCCTGAAGCAGGCGCGCACGCGCGTGCTGGGAGCGCTGGCACGTCAGGACTATCCGTTCCCGCGCCTCGTCACCGACCTGCAGCCGGCCCGGGATCCCGGTCGTCCGCCGCTCTTCCAGGCCTCGTTCGGCCTGCACAAGCTGTCGGGCGGCCACGATCGGTACGCGCAGCTGATCCCGGGACACGAGGTCGTCGTCGATGCCGGTGAACTGTCGCTGGCGCCGTTCGACATGCCGCAGCAGGAAGGGCACTTCGACCTGACGCTGGAGATGGTCGAAGGGGCTGGCAGCGTCTTCGGATCGTTCAAGTACAACGCCGACCTGTTCGATCACGAGACGGTCGTCCGGATGGCGGAGCACTTCGTCACGCTGCTCGGGGCGCTCGCCGACGCGCCGGACCGGCCGGTGCAGCAGCTGCCGCTGATGACGCCCGGGGAGCGCGAACGCCTGATCGCCCTGTCGACCGCATCGAGACAGATCGAGGCGACGGACGCCTGTGTGCATCAGCTCTTCGAACGGCAGGCGGCCCTGCACCCCGAATCTCCAGCGGTCGAGCACGACGGCCGCCAGCTGACCTACGGCGAGTTGAATCGGCGGGCCAATGGACTCGCAGGACGGCTGCGCGGGCGGGGTGTCGGTCCCGACGTCCGGGTGGGGCTGTGCGTCGAGCGTTCGCTCGAGATGATCGTGGGCCTGCTCGGCATCCTGAAAGCCGGCGGCGCCTACGTGCCGCTGGATCCGTCGGCGCCGCGCGAGCGGCTGCGGTTCATGATCGAGGATGCCGGAGCCGATCTCGTGCTGACGCGCGCGAGCCTCGTTTCACAGCTGCCGGAAGGGCAGGCGTGGCTCGATCTGGCCGACACGGATACCGCAGGCGACGCGCCGGAGGAGACCGCGAATCCATCGAGCGGCGTCCGTCCGTCGGATCTCGTGTATTGCCTCTACACCTCCGGCTCGACCGGGCAGCCCAAGGGAGTCGCGGTCGAACATCGGCACCTCGTCAACTACACGAGGGGCGTCCTGGCGGCCCTGGACCCGCCCGACGCGGTCGCGCTTCGCCACGGTTTCGACGCTGGCGGCCGACCTGGGCAATACGGCGATCTTTCCGGCGCTGTGCTCGGGCGGCACGCTCGTCGTGCCGACCGACGAGCAGGTGCTCGATCCTCAGGCGCTCGCGAGCGCATTTCGTGCGCGTCCGATCGACTGCCTGAAGATTACGCCTTCGCACCTCGCCGCGCTCCTGCAGGCCGAGCACGCCGCAGATGTGCTGCCACGTCACCGCCTCGTGCTCGGTGGCGAGCCGAGCGACTGGGCGCTCGTCGACCGCGTGCACGCACTGGCGCCGGCGTGCCAGGTCTTCAACCACTACGGACCGACGGAGGCGACAGTCGGCGCGCTCGTGAATCCCGTTCCGGGCGACCGTGAGACCGCGCCGGCAGCGGGACCGGCACTCGGGCGTCCGCTGCCCGGCAACCAGGTCTTCGTGCTCGACAGCCAGTTGGAGCTGGTGCCGGCCGGCGTGCCGGGCGAGCTGTGCATCGGCGGGGCTCAGGTGGCGCGCGGCTATCTCGAGCCGTCCCGATCTGACCGCCCGCGCGTTCGTGCCGAATCCGTTCGGCGGCGGGCGTCTGTACCGCACGGGCGATCGCTGCCGCGTTCGTCCGGACGGAACGTTCGAGTTCCTCGGACGCGTGGACCGGCAGGTGAAGATCCGCGGCTTCCGTGTCGAGACCGGCGAGATCGAGTCGCGGCTGAGGCAGCATGCGCTGGTGAGCGAGGCGGCCGTCGTCGTGCGGGGTACAGGCGGGGATCGCCGTCTCGTCGCGTACGTCACGCCGGCTGCTGGCGATGAGGGACCGGACGCCGCGCCGACGCCCGCGGTCCTGCGGTCCTGGCTGCAGGAGCGTCTGCCCGAGTACATGGTCCCGTCGACGTTCGTCGTCCTCGAGGCGCTGCCGTTGACGCCGAGTGGCAAGATCGATCGCCGCTCTCTTCCCGCAGCCGACGATGGCCGTCACGACCGCACGGTCGTCCAGCCGCGCACGCCGACCGAGGAACTGGTCGGGGCGATCTGGCGCGAGGTACTGGCCGTCGATCCGATCGGCGTCGATGACAACTTCTTCGACCTCGGCGGCCATTCCCTGCTCGCGACCCGGGTGATTTCGCGGATCCGCCAGCGGCTGCAGGTCGACCTGCCCGTGCGCAGCCTGTTCGAAGCGCCGACGGTGGCGGGACTGGCGCGACAGATCGGGCAGGCGGCCCGGGCCAGCCTGCCGCCGCTCCGCCCGGCCGACCGGACGGCATCGCTGCCGCTGTCGTTCGCGCAGCAGCGGCTCTGGTTCCTCGCCCAGCTCGAAGAGGAGAGCACCAGCTACAACATGCCGGCGGCGCTGCGCCTCGCCGGACCGCTCGACCGTGCCGCGCTCGAACGGAGCCTCCAGGAAATCGAGCGCCGTCACGAAGTCCTGCGGACGCGGTTCCCGTCGGTCGACGGGCTCGCCCGTCAGGTGATCGGGCCTCCGCAGTTCCGGCTCGGCTTCCGCTCGTTGAACGGTCTTGGTGACGATGAGCGCCGGGCCGAAGTGCGGCGGCTCGTCGACCGCGAGGTCAGGCGCCTGTTCGATTCTCGCCGCCGGTCCGCTGTGGGATGCGACGCTGGTGGCTCTCGGTCCCGACGAGCACGTCCTGCTGCTGACGCTGCATCACATCGTGTCCGACGGCTGGTCGATGGGCGTGTTCACGAAGGAACTGTCCGAGCTCTACGCGGCGTTCGCTCGCCAGCAGCCGTCGCCACTGCCGTCACTCGCGGTGCAGTACGCCGACGTCGCCGCGTGGCAGCACGAATGGCTCGCGGGACCGGAGCGCGAACGGCAGATCGGCTACTGGACACGGCAGTTGGCCGGCGCACCGCCACTGCTGTCGCTGCCGACCGACCGGCCGCGTCCGCCCGTGCAGACCGACCGCGGTGCGCTCTGGCAGGAACGGCTGCCGGCCGGGCTCGGCGCAGCGGTCAAGTGCCTCGCCCGCGACACGGGCACGACGTCGTTCATGGTGCTCGAGGCGGCGTTCGCCGTGCTGCTGTCGCGCTACGCCGGACAGGACGACGTGCTCGTGGGCACGCCGGTGGCGAGCCGCCAGCTGCCCGAGACCGAACCGCTCATCGGCTTCTTCGTCAACACCCTCGTGCTGCGCCACGACCTGTCGGGCAACCCGACGTTCCGCGTCGTGCTCGAACAGGCCCGCCAGGTGGCGCTCGACGCCTACCAGCACGAAAGCTTCCCGTTCGAGCTGGTCGTCGAAGCCGTGCGGCCCGCGCGCAGCCTCGGACACAGTCCGCTGTTCCAGGTGATGTTCGCGCTCGAGAACATCGATCGGGATCCAATCGACCTGGAAGGCATCCGGATCGAGCTGATGGATCTGCCGCTCCAGACGTCGAAGTTCGATCTGACGCTGAGCGTCCAGGAGAACGAGGCGGGCCCGCAGACGAGCTGGGAGGTACCGGACCGATCTCTTCGACGAGACGACGATCCGGCGGATGGCCGGCCACTTCCGGATACTGCTCGAGGGACTGACGGCGGAGCCCGACCGTCCGGTGTTCGAGCTGTCGTGGCTGACCGAGGAAGAGCGCCGGCAGGCGCTCGTCGACTGGAACGGCCCGACGGTCGACTATCCGCGCGATGCCTGCATCCACGCGCTGTTCGAGGCGCAGGTCGAGCGAACCCCCGACGCCATCGCCGTCGCGTGCGGCGACGATCGGCTCACCTACCGCGAGCTGAACCGGCGGGCGAACGTCGTCGCGCACGCCCTCCGCGAGAGGGAGGTCGGGCCCGAGGTGCTCGTCGGCTTCTGCATGGAGCGCTCGTGCGACGCGCTGGCCGGACTGCTGGGCATCCTGAAGGCCGGCGGCGCCTACGTGCCGATCGACCCGTCGCATCCGCGCGACCGCATGCAGTTCATGCTCGACGACGCGGGCGTGGCGCTCGTGGTGACGCAGGCCCGCCTTCGGACGCGGCTCCCGAACGGCCCGACCGCCGTGACACTGGATGACGACTGGCCGGCTCTCGAACGTGCGGCCGGCGGCGATCCGGGCAATCCGGACGGCGGCGTCCGTCCGGAGCACCTGGCCTACTGCATCTACACGTCGGGCTCGACCGGCCAGCCCAAGGGCGTCCTGATCACGCACGAAGCCTTCGTCGATCACAGCTTCGCCATCGACGAGGAATACCGGCTGACGCCGGACGATGGCGTGCTGGTGTTCGCCTCGTTCAGCTTCGATCAGTCGGTCGAGGACATCTTTCCCGGGCTGATGCGGGGCGCGCGGATCGTCCTGCGCCCGGACGAGGTGGTGCCGTCGATCGCGGAGATGCAGGCGCTGACCGTGCGCGAGCGGATGACGCTGCTGAACATCCCGACGGCGTACTGGCTCGCGTGGGGCGCCGAGCTCGCGGCCTGCCCGTTGCCCGACTGCGTGCGGATGGTCGTAGTAGGCGGCGAGACCGTGCCGAAGGAACCGCTGGCCGCCTGGCAGGCGCGCGTCGGCCCGGACGTGGCCTGGCGGAACGCCTACGGCCCGACCGAGGCGACCGTCACCTGCACGATCTACGCGCCGGAGGCGGAGCGGACGGATGCCCGTGTGGCGGCGCAGGCCACGTCGGTGCCGATCGGCCGGCCGCTGGCGAATCGGCAGATCTACCTGCTCGATCGTGCGCGGCAGCCGGTGCCGGTCGGTATTCCAGGCGAGATCTACATCGGCGGTCCCGGACTGGCGCGAGGCTATCTGAACCAGCCGGCGCTCACGGCCGAGCGGTTCGTGCCGAATCCCTTCGGCGCCGGTCGTCTGTACCGGACCGGCGACCTGGCCCGGCACCTGGCCGATGGCAACATCGAGTTCCTTGGACGCGTCGATCAGCAGATCAAGATCCGCGGCTTCCGCGTCGAGATTGGCGAGATCGAAGCACGGCTGGCGCAGCATCCCGCCGTGCGCGACGCCGCCGTGGCCGTCAGGGGAGACGTGGCGGGTCGCCGGCTCGATGCGTATGTGGCCGTGCACGCCGGCACGCCCGTCACCGTCGCCGACCTGCGAGCCTTCCTGCAGACACAGCTGCCGGACTACATGGTGCCCGCCTCCTTCACGCTGCTCGACACGCTGCCGCTCTCCACGAGCGGGAAGGTCGACCTGCGCGCACTGCCCGAGCCCGAGTCCGCCACAGGACGGGAACGGGCTGCCGTGGCCCCGCGCACGCCGACCGAGGACCTGCTCGCGGGGATCTGGCGTGACGTGATCGGCATCGATCGGATCGGCGTCGACGACGACTTCTTCGAGCTCGGCGGACACTCGCTGCTCGCGACCCGGATCGTGGCGCGCGTGCGCCGGTCCTTCGACGTCGACCTGCCGGTGCGGAGTCTCTTCGAGGCTCCGACGGTGGCAGGGCTCGCGCGCCAGATCGACGCCGGTGCCCGGGAGGCGCTGCCGCCGATCCAGCCCGTGCCGCACGGCAGCGAGCTGCCGCTGTCGTTCGCCCAGCAGCGGCTCTGGTTCCTGGCGCAGCTGGACGGCGACACCGCCGCCTATGCGATGCCGGCGGCCTTCCGGCTGCACGGTCCGCTGGACCGGATGGCGCTGGAGCGCGGGCTGCGGGAGATCGACCGGCGGCACGACGCCCTCCGGACGACGTTCCCGGCCATCGACGGCCGGCCGCGTCAGACGGTCGGCCCCTCGCAGTTCGTGCTGAGACACGTGTCGATGGAGGACCGTCCGGTGGAGCAGCAGGAGTCGCGGGTCGCCGCGCTGCTGCGCGACGAAGCCCGGCGCACGTTCGACCTGGCGAACGGTCCGCTGTGGGGGGCGACGCTCGTTGGCTTGGCGCTTGATGACCACGTGCTGGTCGTGTCGCTGCACCACATCATCGCGGACGGCTGGTCGATGGACGTCATGGCCCGCGAGCTGTCGGCACTCTACGCCGCCTTCGCACGCGGAGAGGCGTCGCCGCTGGCGCCGCTGCCGATTCAGTATCCCGACTTCAGCGCGTGGCAGCGGAGCTGGATGACGCGGTGCCGTCCTCGAGCAGCAGCTCGGCTACTGGACCGGGACGCTCGCGGACGCACCGGCGCTGCTGCGGCTGCCGACCGACCGGCCGCGACCGGCGACGCAGACCGACCGGGGGGCCGAATGGGTCTGCGCCCTGCCCGGGAAGCTGACCGCCGCGCTCCGGCAGCTGAGCCGCGAGGCTGGTGCGACGCTCTTCATGACGCTCGAGGCGGCGTTCGCGCTGCTGCTCTCGCGCTACGCGGGGCAGGACGAGGTGCTCGTCGGGACGCCGGTCGCCGGACGGCACCTGCCCGATGTCGAGCCGCTCGTGGGCCTCTTCGTGAATACGCTCGTGCTGCGCCACGATCTGTCGGGACAGCCGGGCTTCCGCGAGATCCTCGGCCGCGTGCGGCGGACAGCGCTCGAGGCCTACCAGCACGAGAGCCTGCCGTTCGAGCTCCTGGTCGAAGCGCTGCAGCCGGTCCGCAGCCTCAGCCACAGTCCGCTGTTCCAGGTGATGTTCACGCTGGAACGGCTCGCCGGCGACCCGCTGTCGCTCGAAGGCATCCGCGCCGAGCCGGTTCCCATTGCGCTGCCGACCGCGAAGTACGACCTGACCTTGAACGTCCTGGACGGTCCTGCCGGCTCGAGCGGGCGGTGGACGTACCGGACGGATCTGTTCGACGAGGCCACCATCGCCCGGATGGCGGAGGAGTTCGAGGCGCTGCTCGCGCACGTGGTCGCCGACGCCGATCGGCCCGTCGCCGCCATCCCGTGGTGCACGGTTGCCGAGGGCCATGCGGCCGTTGACGAAGAGGCCGGCCGATCGGACATCACGGCCGACTGGGTGTGCGCGCACGAGCTGTTCGCCGCCCAGGTGCACCGGACGCCCGAAGCCGAGGCCGTGGTCTGCGGTGACGAGCGGCTGACGTATCGGGAGCTCGACCGGCGCGCCGGCCGGATGGCCCGGCGCCTGCGCGATCGCGGCGTCGGGCCGGAGGTGCTGGTCGGCCTGTGCGTCGAGCGCTCGTGCGATGCCGTGGCCGCCGCGCTCGGCATCCTGAAGGCCGGCGGCGCCTATGTACCGCTCGATCCGTCCTACCCGCGCGACCGGCTCCGCTTCATGATCGAGGATGCCCGGCTGCACCTGCTGCTGGCGGAGGACGGCCTGCGGCCGGACCTGGCCGACGGCGTGCCGGTGGTGGGGCTGAGCGCTCTGCTGAACGCAGAGGTGGAAGGGGACGCCGACGATCCGGCTGGCGCGGCCGTTCGCGTTGAACCGGAGCAGGCCGCCTACTGCATCTACACCTCGGGCTCGACCGGAACCCCGAAGGGGGTGCTCGTCGAGCATCGAGGCATTCCGAACCTGGCCACGGAGCAGATCGCGCTCTTCGCCGTCGCGCCCGGCGACCGGGTGCTGCAGTTCGCGCCGCTCAGCTTCGATGCCTCGGTCTCGGAGATCTTCACGGCGCTGCTGTCCGGCGCCTGCCTCGTCGTCCCCGCGCGCGGTGAAGTGCCCGCCGGCGCCGATCTGGCGGCGCTGCTGCAGGCGCACCGGGTCACCGTCGTCACGCTGCCGCCCTCCGTGCTGGCGACACTGCCGGAGGTCGATCTGCCGGATCTGAAGACGCTGGTCGTGGCCGGTGAAGCCTGTCCTGCCGAACTGGTCGCGCGCTGGGCGCCCGGGCGGCGATTCGTCAACGCGTACGGACCGACCGAGGCCACCGTCTGTGCGACGGCCGCCACACTCGATGCCGCTGCCGCGACGGGCGGCGGGCCGCTGTCGATCGGCCGGCCGATCGCGAACGTGCAGGTGGCGATCGTCGACGGCGGCCTGCAGGCGGTGCCTGCCGGCGTGCCGGGTGAGCTGTGCATCGGGGGGGCCGGTCTCGCCCGCGGGTACCTGCACCGGCCCGGACTGACGGCCGCGCGCTTCATCCCGAATCCGTTCGGTTCCGGACGACTGTACCGCACGGGCGATCTGGCGCGACGCCTGCCGGACGGCTCGATCGAATACCTCGGACGGCTCGATCACCAGGTGAAGGTGCGCGGCTTCCGGATCGAAACGGGAGAGGTGGAGGCGGCGATCCTCGATCACCCGGCGGTCCGCGAAGCGGTCGTCGTTGCCGACGGATCGGCCGGCGGCGCCGCGCAGCGGCTCATCGCCTGTGTGACGCTTCGGGAAGGTGGCGCGGCCGGTGCACCTGCGGTGCTGCGCGAGCACCTGTCGGCGCGGCTGCCCGGCTACATGGTGCCGGCCGCCATTGTCGTGCTCGACGCGATGCCCGTGACGCCGGCGGGCAAGATCGATCGCCGCGCGCTGCCACCAGCCGGCGAGGCGCGCCGGGTCGACGCCGACGGCTACGTGGAGCCGCGCGATCCCGTCGAACGTCGTCTGGCGGCCATCTGGCAGGAGGTGCTCGGCCTGCACGCGGTCGGCATCCGCGACAGCTTCTTCGAGCTCGGCGGACACTCGCTGCTGGCCGTGCCGATGATGGCGCGCATCGACCAGGAGCTCGGCTGCCACCTGCCGCTGGCCACGCTGTTCCGGTACCCGACGATCGAGGCACTGGCGCCTCACGTCCGCTCGGGCGACGCGCAGGCGGCCTGGGCGTCACTCGTGCCGATCCAGACGCAGGGCAGCCGGCCGCCCTTCTTCTGCGTGCCCGGTGCCGGCGGCAACGTGCTGAACTTCTACGATCTGGCGCGGCTGCTGGGCGCCGAGCAGCCGTTCTACGGCCTCCAGGCCGTCGGACTCGACGGCGTGTCGGAACCGCATCGCACGGTCGAGGCCATGGCGGCGCATTACGTGAGTGAGATCCGTCGCGTGCAGCCGCACGGCCCTTACGTCATCGGGGGCCACTCGTTCGGAGGGCTCGTCGCCTTCGAGATGGCGCAGCAGCTGCTCAGGGCCGGGGAGGAGGTCGCCCGGCTGATCGTGCTGGACACCTCAGCGCCGGGGACCGGCATGCCGCCGGGCGAGGACGATCCTGAGAGCGAAGATGAGGCGGCCTACCTGCTCATGCTGGCCGAGGGGCTGGAAGAGCTGACCGGACGTTCGCTCGACCTCGGGGCCGCCGACCTGCAGGACCTCGACGGCGAGCAGCGCATCCGCCTGCTGGCCGGGCGTCTGGAACGGGCAGGCCTGCTGCCGGCCGGCACCGACCTGGGGCACGTGCGGGCGTTTGCACGACTGTTTCAGGCACATCACATGATCCGGTATGCCCCGCGCGACGTCATCCCGGCTACAATGACGTTGATCCGGGCCGAACAGACGAGCGACGGCGTGCGCGAGGCGCTGGCGCGCGACGCCACGTGGGGCTGGGGAGCATTTGCGCGCGAGCCCGTCGACGTGCTGGTCGTGCCGGGCAGCCATACCGCCATGATGGCGCAGCCGCACGTCCGGATGCTGGCGGAGCGGCTGCAGGCGTGCCTGGCTGTTGGCGCCGCGGTGACCGGCGTGCAGGACGCCCTGAGAGGAGCGGATTCGTGCTCGAACTGATCGGGCTGGCGATCGTCGCGTTCGGCGGCAAGGCCGCGCTGGACGATTCTGCGCCGCGACGTCCTCGGGGCCGGAGTCGTCGAGGCGGCCCGCGAGGTCGTTCAGCGGCTGAAGACCGAGACGCTCGGGCCGTTGTTCAAGGACATGCGCTCGCAGCACCTCCGCGAGATGTCGCTCGACGAGGAGGCGCTGACCGAGGAGCAGAAGCAGGCCGATCAGCAGTTCGTCTTCTCGACGGCGCTCCTGGCCAGCACGGCCACCTGCTCGGTCTTCGCGCCGCCGCTCCTGCTGCTGCACCTGCCGTTCCTCGTCTACCTCGGCATCCCCTTCTACAAGGAGGCCTGGGCGGACCTGTCGAAGCGCCACGAAGTGACGACGACCGTCGTCGACGCGACGTTGGGGATGGGCACCATCGTCTTCACGCCGTTCACGCCGTCGGTTCTCGTGCTCGGTTCGCTCGGCGCGGTCATCATCACCTTCACCCGGAAGATTACGACGCGCACGAAGGACGGCACGCGGCGCCGGCTCACCAACCTGATGGGCGAGCAGCCCCGCGGCGTCTGGGTGCTGGTCGACGACATCGAGATCGAGGTGCCGTTCGACACGATCAAGGCGGGCGACCTGGTCGTCATCCAGGCCGGCCAGATGATTCCGGTCGACGGCTGCGTGGCCCAGGGCGCGGCGACGGTCGACCAGCACCTGCTGACCGGCGAATCGCAGCCGGCCGAGAAGGCGGACGGCGATCGCGTCTTCGCCGCGACGGTCGTGCTGGCCGGGCGGATCGTCATCCGCGTCGAGAAGACCGGCGAGGAGACGGCGGCGGCCGAGATCGGGCAGATGCTGGTGCAGACGGCCGACTTCACCTCGTCGATCGAGGTACGCGGGAAGGCGATTGCCAACAAGGCGGCGCTGCCGACCCTCGTCATGGGCGTGGCCTCACTGCCGTTCGTCGGACCGAAGCGGGCGCTCTCGATCCTCTATTCCGGCATCGGCTACAACATGAAGGTGCTCGGGCCGCTCAGCGTGCTCACCTACCTGCAGGTGGCGGCGAACCGCGGCATCCTCATCAAGGACGGCCGCGCCCTCGAGCAGATCAGCACGGTCGACACGGTGGTCTTCGACAAGACCGGCACGTTGACGCTGGACCAGCCGCACGTCGGCGCCGTGTGGACGTGCCCGGGCTTCGAGCCCGACGAGGTGTTGCGCTACGCGGCCGCAGCCGAGCACCGCCAGAGCCACCCGATTGCGCTGGCCATCCGCCGCGAGGCCGCCGGGCGCGGGATCGAGGCGCCGGCGATGAGCGATGCCGCGTACGAGGTCGGCTACGGCATCAAGGTCCGCGTCGGGGGGCGGCAGGTGCGGGTCGGCAGCGAGGCGTTCCTCGACATGGAGGGGCTGGCGCGTCCCGGCGATCTCGCCGCCGCCGCGCACGATGCGCACGACCAGGGCAGCTCGGTCGTCTACGTGGCACTGGACGACGAGGTGGCCGGCGCGATCGAGCTGCAGCCGACGATCCGTCCCGAGGCGAAGGCCATGGTCGACGCCCTGCGCCGCGATGGCATCGAGCTCTACGTCCTTTCCGGGGACAACGAGCGGGCCACGCGCTCGCTCGCCTCCCAGCTCGGCATCGAGCGCTACTTCGCCGAGACGCCGCCGGATCGCAAGGCGGCCGTCATCGGCGAGCTGCGTCGGCAGGGACGCCGCGTCTGCTTCGTGGGCGACGGGATCAACGATGCCATCGCGCTGAAGACGGCGAACGTGTCGATTTCGATCCGGGGAGCGGCGACCGTCGCGACCGACACCGCGCAGATCATCCTGATGGACTCGACGCTGAACCAGCTCCACACCCTGTTCACGCTGTCGCACGAGTTCGAGGCCAACATGCACTTCGGCCTGATGACGACCGTCGTGCCTGGCGTCGCCATCGTCGGCGGCGCTCTGCTCGGCGTCATCAGTTACGGCGCGTCGATCGGGCTGTTCGCCACCGGGCTCATCGTCGGCGTCGTCAATGCGACGTCGCCGCGGTTCGCCACGCTCGGGCCGGCGGCGCCGGTCGCGCTCGGTGAGGCGCCGCGGCTGCTGCCGGCCGAGGCCGCCGGGCCGGCGGACGTCACGGACCGCGACCAGACGGCCGAGTCGGTCGTGACGGCAGGGTGACGCAGATGCCGATCGACGCGGATATCTCGGGAAGGACGGGACGGGCGAACATGCTGCGACGCGCGCTGACCAGCGAGGAAGTCACCGGAATTGCCGACCTGCTGGCCGACGTGGTCGGCCGCTTCGCGTCGGCCGACGACCCCGCCTTCCTGCGCGAGGCCGGTGTGCTCGCCGGCGAGCTGCCGCGCGGGACGCGGGCGTTCTTCAACGCCTTCCGGCTGGCCGAGCCGCCCGACGCGCCGGCCTGCGTGCTGTCCGGCCATCCAATCGACGACACGACGCTCGGTCCCACGCCGACCCGCTGGCAGGTGACGCCGGACGAGGCGACGCGCGCGCAGCAGATGCTCCTGGTCCTGTACGGGGCGCTGTTCGGCGATCCGTTCGCCTGGTCGACGCAGCAGCGCGGGCACGTCGTGCACGACCTGTTCCCGATTCCGGAGGACGCCCATCGCCAGCTCGGCTCGGGCAGCGAAGGCCTGCTGTGGTGGCACACCGAGGACGCCTTCCATCCGTGCCGGTGCGATTACCTGGGGCTGCTCTGTCTGCGGAATCCGAACCGGGCCGCGACGATGGTGGGATCGAATCGCGCCGTGAGGCAGCTCGACGCGGCGACGATCGGCGTGCTGTTCGAGCCGCGGTTCACGATCCGTCCCGACGAGTCGCACCTGGCGGCGCCCGAGGCGGACGGTCGCGACGAAGGGAGCCGGCTCGCGCGGGCGTCCGTGCGGATGCAGCAGATGGACGCGGCTCCCGAGCCGCTGGCCGCGCTGTTCGGCGACCCGGCCGATCCCTACATGCGGGTCGATCCCTTCTTCATGCGGGCGCTCGATGCCGAGGCCGCGCATGCGATGGCGGCACTCGTGCAGGCCGTCGACGGTGAGACGGTCGACCTCATCCTGGAGCCCGGCGATGTCTGCTTCATCGACAACTACCGCGCCGTCCACGGGCGCCGGCCGTTCGTCCCCGGCTACAACGGCAACGACCGCTGGCTGAAGCGGATCAACGTCACGCGCGACCTGCGCAAGTCGCGGGCGGCCCGGCTGTCGAGCGACGCCCGCGTGCTGTACTGACGCCCGGTCCTCCCTGGCACGCGAATCGCGCTCGTCGTCATTCCCGCGAACGCGGCAATCCAGACCTCACACCCAAACAGAAAGAGCCGGGCATCCACCGATGGATGCCCGGCCCGTATCACCTGGCCCGTGTACGCGCGGCCTACCGCCGGCCGCCGTTCGCCGTCTCCGACTTCGCCGGCTTGCCGGCATCCAGATCGTTCCAGTTCATGATGGCGTTGAAGCCGAGGGAATAGGTGCCCTGCGTCTGCCACCGCCAGAACGGCCTGAGCGCGAACATCACGACGTGTCCGGTTCCCAGCGGCACGTCCAGCGCCGCCGCCCGGTTGGACAGGAACCGCCCGTTGGCGAGCGTGCCCGACAGCAGCATGTCGTTCGGGTTCTGCGGGAACCTGATGACGACGCGCGGCGGCACGGTGTCGAAGGCCAGGCCGAACTGCCTGGCCATCTGGCGGAACATTGCGACCTGGTTGGCTGGCGGCCGCTGGTTGGCGGCCGTCTGCACGGAGGTCTCGTCCTCCTCGAAGGGCGAGATGTGCACCGGCACGGCGTTCGGCGTGATGTTCTGGCCCAGGCCCGCGTTGGCCGAGCCGCCGCCGAAGAAGCCGGCGAAGGCGGCTGGAATGCCGCCACCACCCGCGTTCAGCACCGGATCCTGATTGAAGTAGATCGGCAGGTCGCCGCCGGCGTAGCCGTAGACGATCGGGCTCTTCGTGTCGGCGATCTTGCCGCGCAGGATCGAGCCGCGGACGAAGAGCTGGTCCGGATGCTCGACCGTGACGCCCGAGGTCACCCCGTACTCGGGCAGGATCGTCGTCGTCGAGCCGTCGGTGATGAGCGTGCCGCCCTGTTCGACGAACTTCACGAGCTCGAGGAGTCCCTCGAGACCCATGCCCCCGCGGATGTCGTCGCTCTGGTCGTTGGCGCCGAGGTTCGGCGTCTCGGCCGTCTTCCGGTAGGGCAGGGGATCGGCGCCGACCTTCGGCATGCCGTTCACCTGCGACTGCGGGCTGCCGCCGACGTGCGGGAAGATGATGACGTCGTACTTCGCGCGGAGGTTCCCCTCCCGCAGCTTCTGGTCCGCGAAGTAGGTGTAGGGGATGCCGTAGGTGTCGAGCGCCGCGCGCCACCAGCCCTCGTCCTGCGTCCGCGTCCAGCTGTGCACGTAGCCGATGCGCGGCACGTCGAGATCGTGCGTCTTCACGGGCGGCGCCTGGGCGACCGCCCAGGCCGAGAGGCCGAGCTCCTTCAGCATCGGCTCCAGCGTGGCGCGGTCGGCGTCAGGCACGACGATCGAGCCGGCCCGGAACTGGTGGCCGTCCAGCTCGAAGTCGTCCTCGGCCGCTTCCATCTTCACACGCGCGTTGCGGAACCGGAAGGTCACCAGGTTGTTGTCCGCCGTGTCGTCGACGACGAGCACGGGGCCGGTGCCGGTGATGCCGCCCGGCGCCGTCACGTGGGCCGCGATCAGCGTCATCGGCTGATCGAGAATGCCCTTGTCGGTGAGCGGGATCACCTTGATGTCGCGCATCAGCTGGAACGTCCACCCGGTGTCGTCGTACGGCCGCGGGTTCTGGGGCGGATAGTTCTGGATGGCGAAGTACATCTCGGCCAGCGTCCGGAACGGCTGGTCGGCCCGGATGACGTAGTCACCCGGCTGCACCTCGAACGTGCCGGCCCGGTAGGCCGATGAGGCGCGGCTGATCTCCAGCCCCTGCGCCCGCAGCTCGTTCACGGCATCGGCCGCGTCCGCCTTGCGGCGCTGCGCCGCCGGAATCAGCCACGCGTAGGTCGGCCCGTTCTTCCCCTTGTCGACCGACCGCTTGTTCTTCAGCCAGTAGTTCTCCAGATAGAGATCGCGGTTCCGCGCGACGTGGTGCAGCGAGAACAGCAGGGCCGATTCCTGGATGTTCGTGTTGTTCCGCGGCCCCCACTTGATCTCGGGCAGCGGCGGGTTCGGCCGGTACCACTCCTTGCTCGTCGTCGTGGCCGGCGGACGGACCACGTACGGATCCGGGCCGTAGCTCTGCACCTCGTAGAACCGGCCGATGGCGTTGTGCGTGTGCGCGATGAAGAACAGGTAGTTCGGCACCCAGCCGTCGTAGAAGCCGTAGGTCCAGACGCCCGGCACGCCGCGCTTGGCCATTTCCATCACGTCGTTCTCGGCCAGCATCCACCATTCGTCGATCGTGATCGGATCCAGCTGGTCGTTGTAGGGCCCCGTGCCCGTCGACGCGTAGAGGTACGTCTGCGCCTCGTGCAGGTCGTGCAGAACCGTGGGATGCCACTCGAGCGTCGCCTTCGTGATCGACTGCGTCAGCTGCAGGAACTGGCCCAGGCCGTCGCGGTTGTTGTCGTGCTGGACGTACTTGCCCCAGTACATCAGCGGCAGCCGCGCGTCGCCGGCCTTCCGCTTCTTGTTGAAGTAGTAGGTGTCGACTTCCTTCTCGCGCCCGTCGACCTCGACGACCGGCGTGATGAGGGTGATCACGTTGTTCCGGATGGCCTGGATGAACGGCGTCTCCTCGACGATCAGCCGGTAGGCCAGCTCGGTCAGCATCTCCGGGCCGCCCGTCTCGGGCGAATGGATGCCGCTCGTGATGTAGTAGATCGGCTTGGCCGTCTTCAGGATCTGCTGCGCCTGGGCCTCGGTCGTCCTGCGGGGATCGGTCAGCGCGCCCAGCATGTCCCGGTACTTGTCGAGGGACTCGAGCGTCGCCTCGTCCGCGATGGCCAGCAGGACGATGTCACGCCCTTCCTCCGTCGTGCCGATCTTCAAGAACCTCGCGCGGGGCGACACCTGGGCCAGGGTCTGGAAGTAGCGATGGATGTCCTTCGCGTAGTCGAGCTCCCCGGGGGCGCCGATGATGTGCCCGAAGAACTTCAGCGGCGTCGGCACGGTCGCCGAGGCCGGCAGGTGGTCGACCAGCTCGGTCGTGATGCGCGGGTCCTGCAGGTCCTGCTTGATGAGCTTCGTGTACTCGTCGTCCTGCTTCTGCGGCGCGGTGGCTGCGGCGGTGCGGCCCTGCGCGCGGGCCGGCACGGTCGTCAGCGCGCCAGTCGCGAGCAGACCGCTCAGGGCGACGGCGGCGACGCCGGCCGTGGCGAAACGGGTGGTCATGGGGGCTCCCTTGCGGATGAAGGCCTTCAATGGATGAGCTGTCGTCCACTCTCCGCCTCTCCTGATGAGCTGTCAAGCCTTTCAGCACAGCGCCCGGGCCCGCGCGCATGCCGCGCGGGCTCGCGCCTGGCCGCCGGCGGCCGGCGGGGCGGTTGGAATTGATCAAAGAGATATTCATATGATATCATTATGAAATCAACCTTGTGATCTGGAGGCGGACTGGTGACGCAGAAACCCGAGGAGCCGGCCGGGCTCGAGCGCCGGTCGTTCCTGCTGCGGATCGACCCGCGGGTGTTCGAGGCGCTGCAGCAGTGGGCCAACGACGATCTCCGCAGCCTGAACGGACAGGTCGAGTTCCTGTTGCGGCGGGCCTTGCGGGACGAAGGACGGCTGGCGACCGGTGTTTCCGAGGCACCGCGCAGGGACGGCCGGCAGAAGTAGGATCCGCGCGCCGCCAGGGCGTCGCGGACGGCGAACAGGAGAGGACACGGATATGGAACGGTTGCGAGTGGCGGCGTTGCAGTACTTCATCCGACCGGTGCAGACCTTCGATCAGTTCCGCGATCAGGTCGCCTCGCTGGTGGAGACCGCCGCCGACTACGAATGCGGGCTGATTGTCTTTCCCGAGTATTTCACCATACAGCTGCTCACGCTGGGTGACGTCAAGCGGCCGATCCGGGAGCAGATCTTCGATCTGGCCGATCAGGTGCCGCGGTATCTCGAGCTGATGACGTCGCTGGCGAAGAAGTATGCCGTCTGCATCGTCGGCGGCACGATTCCGGTGGCGTCCGATGACCGCAGTGAGCTGTTCAACGAGGCCTTCGTGTTCGGCCGCCACGGCGATCACGGTGTCCAGGGGAAGCTGCACATGACCCGGTTCGAGCGTGAGGACTGGCGCATCTCGCCCCGCTCCCGCCTCCGGATCTTCGAGACCGAGTTCGGCCGGATCGCCGTCGCGATCTGCTACGACGTGGAGTTCCCGGAAATCGCCCGCGCCGCGGCCCGGCAGGGAGTCCACATCCTGGTCGTGCCCAGCTGCACCGACGATCGGCAGGGGTACTTGCGTGTCCGCTACTGCGCGCAGGCGCGGTGTGTGGAGAACCAGCTGTACGTCATCCAGTCGCACACCGTCGGATCGCTGCCGATGGTGCCGGCCGTGTCGTTGAACTACGGCAGCGCCGCGATCCTCACGCCGAGCGACTTTCCCTTCTCGCGCGACGGCATCCTGGCCGAGGGGAATCCGAACCAGGAAATGATGGTGATCGGGGAGTTGAACCTTCAGACCATCACCGAGACGCGCACCCGCGGCACGGTGCTGCCGCTGCTGGACAGTGAGCGATCCGCGGCCATCGCCGCAGATCCGGAGGTGATCACCGTATGACGACGCGCAGCCGTATCAGCGTGCGAAACACCCGGACGGACGACTTCGCCGGTATCGCCGAGATGACGGCGCGTGTCTATCCGGGCTCCCCGCCCTGGACGCCCGAACAGTTGCGGTCTCATCTGCGCGTCTTCCCCGAGGGACAGTTCGTGGCCGTCGACGAGACCGACGGTCGGATCGTGGGGATGGCGTCCAGCCTGATCGTGCTGTGGGACGACTACGAGATGGACATGCCCTGGCGGGACATGACCGACTACGGCATGTTCACGAACCATGATCCGGTCCGCGGGCACACGCTCTATGGGGCGGAGGTCATGGTGCAGCCTGGGCGCCAGGGTCAGGGGATCGGCCGGCGGCTCTACCGCGCCCGGTTCGACCTCGTGCAGCGACTGGGTCTCAAGCGCATCCGCGCCGGGGCCCGCCTGCGTCACTACCATCGCTACGCCCGCCAGATGGATGCCCGCGAGTACGTCCGCCGGGTCGTCGCCGGCGAGCTGCGCGATCCGACGTTGACGTTCCAGTTGAAGCAGGGTTTCGTCGTGCTCGGCGTGGTGAGCGGCTACCTGCAGCACGACCCCGAGAGCCTGGGCTACGCGGCCGTCATCGAATGGCTGAACCCGTTGGCTGGGGTCGGCAACCCCGGCGATCGAGGCCCGGCGCCGCCGGTCGCGACGCCTCCACGGGCTGCCTGAGCCCGGGATCTCCCGTCGCGCCGCGGCCGCCAGGTGGTCAGGATTCGAGCAGCGTGTGCATCAGCCGGAACTCGTCGCGGATGAGCCGTGGCATGAGGAACGCCTGCCGCACGTGCTCGGTGCAGGGGAATCGTTCACGCGGGCGCGGCAGTTACGACGCGGAGGACGGGAGGCGTCGGGTCCGCACGTATGCGCGCAGGGCGATGAGGTAGCGCCGTCCGGTATCCCAGAGGAACAGCAGGATGCCGAGAACGAGCACGCCGATGAGGACCACGTCGACGCGCGCGTAGTGGACGCCCCGGCTCAGCTCGTCCGGATAGACGGCATAACGGCGGGGGATCGAATGGGCCCCGGCCCAGAACAGCGTGAGCACGAAGCCGTACCCGCCGACGAGGAAGAGCAGCACGATGAGGCGCCGCATGATCCGGTTGTCCGGCACGCCGCTCAGCTCCGCGCCGAGGTGGCTCATGAAGCCCAGCAGCATGAGCACGACCCCCATCAGGTAGTAGGTGTGGAAGTGCGCCGGCACCCAGAGGGTGTTGTGCAGCACGACGTTGGCGGCAATCGTGGAGTCGATGACCGCCCCGACGCCGCCGACCGCCCAGCCCATCAGGCCCAGGAACATGAACGTGGAGGCGAGGGTCCAGCGCATCCGCGCGCCGTAGACCAGCAGGAGTCCGTCGAAGATCGACACGACGGCCGCCGGCACCGCACTGAGATACGAGACGACCTGGCCGGTCACCTGGAGCGCGTGCGGCTGGACGAAGTCCATGTACAGGTGGTTCAGGTAGGAGCCGATGGCCAGCACGAGCGCGGCGTTCCAGGCGAGCGCGACGATCCGGGTCGTCTTCCAGGGCCGGTTCGCGAACGCCGGCAGCAGCTCGTACACCACGGCGACGCCCAGGTACATCGTGGCGTAGCCGGTCATCTGCGTGAAGAAGAAGGTGAGGTTCTTCATCAGCAGCGCGTTGGCCACGAAGCCGTGGACCTGCCACTGCAGCAGGTAGAACGTGAAGACCGCGAAGGCGTCGACGAAGCCGGCCACGGCGAGGCAGAGCGCCACCGTGCTGATGAGGACCAGTGGCGGCACGTCCGGGGCCGGCCGGCCCGAGCGCGACGGCCAGGCGAGCGCGACGCGCAGGGGATAGCGGCGCAGGATGGCGGCCAGCGTGGCGATCGACCAGATCAGCCAGACCCCGCACAGCGTGGCCAGCGCGGCGAAGAAACAGCCCGTCGCCCAGGTGGGCCAGATCCCCTGCGAGTACATCGGCAGCGGGTACAGGAAGTACCAGCCGGTGCCGAACAGCCCCTCCGTCGTCGCTTCGACGAGGAGGAAGAAGCCGATGAGCGTGCCGCACAGCGCCAGCCAGGACGCCCACAGCGGCGGACGGATGTACCGCGCCAGCAGGTAGTTGGCCGCCACCAGCGCGGCGGCCATCCAGAGGCCCACCATGCCGATGCCGTGCAGCGTGAGGACGGCATAGAAGAGTTCCGGCCGCATGGTGGCGAACAGCAGCTTCGACTGGTAGGTCCGCAGGAAGTAGCCGTCCAGCGAGAAGGCGAGGAACAGGAGGCAGGCGAGCGCCACCCAGATCCCCGTGACGGCGCGGAGCCGCCCGGTCTGCCAGGGCGTTCCGATGCCGATTCCGGTCATCGGGGAATCGCCTCCTGCGCGCGGGGTCTCACGGCGCGGCGGATGGGCGTCAGTCATGCGTCGTCCCGGCCCCCGCGCCGCCGGTGTGCGGCGTGCCGCGCGGCACGACCTCGAACTCGCCCCGCATGAGGTGATGCCCCATGCCGCACAGCTCGAGGCAGAAGACCCAGTACGTGCCGGGCGTGGTCAGGCGCAGGCGCAGGCGGTTGGTGTAGCCCGGCATCGCCTGGACGTCGGCCAGCAGTCGCCCGGAGGGAGTGAAGACGCCGAACCCGTGGTTGACGTCGAAGCTCGTGACGCGGAATTCGACCAGCGAGCCGGACGGCACCAGGATCGGATCCGCGTAGGTCGAGTTCTGCCACTCGTCCTGCGTGGTGATGGGCGTGCTCGACAGGCCCCAGGCGTACTGCATGCCCACCGCGTAGATCACCTGATCGGGGGGCTGGCGCCGGCCGGAGTAGGGGAGACGCGCGAGCGTCAGGAACAGGGCCACGGCGAGCCCCGCCATGAGGAGGCCGAAGAACCAGGCGCGGAGCCGACGGACGGCCGCCGGGGCCGGGACGCGGGTGCGCCGCGTGCTCAGCGCGACCCACAGGAACGTCGCGACGACCACCAGACCCACGAGGGCGAAGAGGTAGAACGCGTTGGTCTGCACGGGCACCCGCTGTTACGGCCGGCCGCCCGCGACGGGACGGCGCGCTCCGGACTGTCCGGTGGATCCCGGACGCACCGGCACCGCCGGACGGGAACGCGCCGCGCGGGTCCCGGCCCAGTGACGGGCCGGAGCGGCCCGCGCGGTGCGGACCGACGAGGTGGTCACAGGGTCTTCAGGTATGCGATCAGGTCGTCCATCTCGGTCTTCGAGAGCTTCTCCTTGAAGGCCGGCATCGGCATCGGGTCGGCGTTCGGCGCCCCCTTCTCGATCTGATCGCGCACGTTGGCGACGGTGGCCGGCGTCTTGCCGTCGGGCATCACCTTGGCCGTCAGCAGTCCCTTCAGGCCCGGGCCGATCTTGTTCCCCGCCTGGTCGGCATAGTGACACACGGCACAATTGGATGCATAGACCTTCTTGCCCGCCTTCGCCTCCGGCGACAGCGGCGCCTTGTCGCTGCCGGCCCAGACGACGGCCGTGGCCGGCAGCGCCAGCCCCACGGCGATCACGAACACCCAGGCGATCGACTTCCACGAACGGTTCCGCATTACGACTCCTCCCACGATCTGAACGACGTTGCTCTGCTGTGATGTCCCGCCGTACGGCACGCGCTCCGGACGGGGTGGGCCCCCATCCGGAGCGCATGCCGTCCGGGCTCCAGGCACTCCCGGTGCCGGGATTACTGGTGCGTAAAGGTGAAATCCGCCGTCGCGCTGGCGCCAGCCCGGACGGTCACGGTCTGGTCGTTCGTCCCGTAGGTCGCCGTCCAGGCTTCGATCGTGTAGGTCCCCGGCGGCAGCCCCTTGATCGTGAACGTTCCGTTCGGCCCCGTGGTGTCGTAGAACGGGTTGCTGACGACGCCGATATAGGCCTTCATCCACGGGTGCTCGTTGCACTGAACCGGAATCATGACTTCCGGCTTGGTGAACGTCTTGTAGATCGGAGCCGCACCGGGCGGCTGCGACTCGTTCCACTCGGGATTGATCTTCGAGTGCACGTGGACGTTGTGGGTCGTGAAGTCGCTGTTCAGGACCTTCAGCGGCTGCCCGACCATCACGCCGAGCACGTGCGGGACGAAGACGCAGCCCTGCTGATCCAGCACCACGGGCTGTTTGGGCGCGGGCTCGTTGGCCGGCGCTCCGGACTTGACGAACACGAAGACGTAGGGCAGCGTCCCGTCCGGATTCACGTCACCGTCCTGGACGTAGACCTCCTTGCCCTGGTTCTCCCGGACACATTCCGGGTCCCGTGCCATGTTGATGTGCTGGCGCGGCGGCCTGGTGCCCGTGAAGCAGCACCTTGCCCGTGAGCGTGCCGCTCGCGGCTCCAGTGGCCGATTGCGCGCGCGGCGTCGGCCCGGCGCCGGCGAGGGCCTTCGTGGCCTGCACGCCGCAGACGCCGACGAACGCGGCAGTCAGAGCGATGATCCAGATGCGTGGTTTCAGTGTCATGGTCGTTGTGCCCCCACGAAGAGGTTCAAGAAGTCGCTGCTGGCAGCCTGCCCTAGAAGATGAACCAGATTCTGGCATAGGCCGTGTTGTTGTCCGACGCGTTCCGGCCTGCGCCGTCATAATTCGTGCTGCCGCCGTTGAAGGTGCTGTAGCCGGTGTACTGCACGGCCAGCTCGACGTTCTGGACCGGCCACCACGAGAACGACGCGGTGTAGCCGGTCGTCCCGGGATTGCCGTTCGCGCTGCCGTTGACGGCATCCTGCGCGTAGAGCAGGGGGTCCACCGTGCCCCAGGTATTGAAATAGCCCATCGTGGCGCCGTACTTGTTGCCCCAGTGGTACGTGCCGTCGAGCCGGTACGTGCTCAGGTCGTGATCGGTGAACGACGCCGATCCGAGCGCGTAGGTGGCGACCAGATTGGAGCGCTCGTGGATGTACGTCGTGTGCACCGAAATCGTGTCGTTCGCCACGTTCGGCAGGATCCGCTCGTACTGCGCGTCCGCCGCGACGTCCGTGTAGGTGTCTTCCGGGCCCGTCACCGCGCCCGGCGTCGAGGCGACGTGCAGGCCGTAGCCGCCCACCTCGAGGTAGTTGTTCCCCATGGTCTGCTGCCAGGCCACGCGCCAGTAGGGGGCGGCCCCGCGGATGTTATAGGGGAAGTCGGCCCCGTCGGTCGGCTGATCGGCGCCGAGGTGCGCCGTCCGGTACACCGTGACATTGCCGTAGAGGTGGTCGTTCCACATGCCGTAGAGGCCGACGCCGCCGACGTCATCGGCGAGCGTGCCGTCGAGCAGCGTCGCCGCCATCTGTCCCGGCGCGGCGTCGGTCCCGATCCACGGGAAGCCCCAGATCGGCGTGTCGTTCCACAGGTCCTCCACGCCGGGCGCGGTGTTGAAGTCGACACCGTACACGAGATCCTTGCCACCCAGGCTGGTGCGGTTCGCGTAACGCGTGTCTTCCTGGTCCAGGGTCACGTGATCCGCCCGGGGATCATACGTGATCTGGGTGAACGTGCCGGCGTGGCTGCTGACCGCGCCCGAGAAGAACAGGCCGATCTCCTGCGGAATGGAGAAGCTGCCGTTCTGCGTCCCGGGCACGGCCGTGTTCGTCGCCGTGAACGAGAACGGGATCTCGATGGAGACCGGCAACTCGCGGCTGATCGTGAGCCCGGCCTGCTGCTGCTTGGGCTTCGCCGTCAACTGCGGCAGCCCCGTCAGCGTGTAGCCGTTCAGCTTGAACGCCCGGCCGAACGGGGTGAGCTCCGGCGGCATCGTATGGCACGAACTGCAGGGCAGGCCCGTCTGCCGGGCGAAACTGGTGATGGCGAATGCGCTGCGGCTCGGCAGCACGACAATCGTCGTGGCCGCGGCGGCAAGGGCAAACAGCTTGAACAAGCGTTTGGCCGAACTCATGGTTGTCACCTCCAACACGAACGTCATGTATGAGACCTGCATTCCGGCCGATCCGCCCCTGCCCATCGGCGCGAGCGTTTCCTACGCTCAACCGGACGCGAGAAGGAATCCAGGTCGGCCGCGCGGCGACGCTGCGGCCGTTCTGGGTCGGCGCATCGGAGCCGGTCTGGCGCTCGGAGTGCAAGACCGGAGCCAGCAGCCTGGCGCGATGGGCGGATGCAGCGTAAACACTTAATCGGACATGTATTTACTTGACTAATCAAGAACGGACCAGCTGGCCTGCCACATGCCCGGCGGCGATGCATCGGGCGCCGGAATCGAGGAATGCTACGGATGAGGTGGAGGGAAAATTCCGCGCGCTTTCACGGTCGGAGCGGACAGGCAGATGAGCTGACGGTGATCCGCCCTCGGTTCGACACGACGATCGGGAGGGCCGCCGTCACCGGCGCGGCAGCCTCCATCCCTTCCAGATGAAGTAGATGGTTGGAAAGATCACGAGGACCACCAGGGTGGCCGACACGATGCCGCCGACCATCGGCGCCGCGATCCGCTTCATCACGTCGGCCCCGGCTCCCTGGCTCCACATCACCGGCAGCAGGCCCGCGATGATGACGCTCGCGGTCATCACCATCGGCCGGACGCGCTTCACCGATCCCTCGTAGACGGCCGCCATCAGGTCGCGCCGCGTCGTCAGCCGGCCCTCGGCGACGGCAGCGTCGTAGGCCCCGTCGAGGTACAGCAGCATGACGACGCCGGTTTCGGAGGCGACGCCGGCGAGCGCGATGACCCCGACCCAGACGGCCACGCTGATGTTGTAGTGGAGCAGGTACATCAGCCAGAACGCGCCGATCAGCGAGAAGGGGACGGCCAGCAGGACCAGCAGCGCCCGGGCCACCGACCGCGTGCTCAGATAGAGGATGACGAAGATGAGCACCAGTGTCATCGGCATGACGTAGAGCAGCCGCCGCTGGGCGCGGATCATGAATTCGTACTGTCCGCTCCACGCGATGCTGTAGCCCGGCGGCAGGGTCAGCTTCGCGGCCACCGCCTGCTGCGCGCGCTTCACGTAGGTGCCGACGTCCACGCCACGGATGTCGACGTAGACCCAGGCGTTCGGCCGGCTGTCCTCGGTCTTGATGGCGGGCGGGCCCTTGGCGATCTCGAACGCCGCGAGCTGGCCCAGCGGAATCTGGGCGCCGGTCGGCGCCGGCACGAGCACCTGCCGCAGGGCGGGCAGGTTGTCGCGCAGGTCCCGGCTGTAGCGCAGGTTCACCGGGTACCGTTCCAGCCCCTCGACGGTCGTCGTGATGTTCATGCCGCCGATCGCCGACTGGATGACGTCCTCCACGTCGCCGATCGTGAGGCCGTAGCGGGCAATCGCCTCGCGGTCGATCTTGATGTTCAGGTAGTTGCCGCCGGTCGTTCGATCGGCGTAGACCGACAGCGTGCCGGGCACGGCACGGATGATCGGCTCGATCTGCTCGCCGATCCGCTGCAGCACGCCCAGATCGGGCCCGGAGATCTTCAGGCCGACCGGCGTCTTGATGCCGGTCGAGAGCATGTCGGTCCGGTTCTTGATCGGCATGGTCCAGGCGTTGGTGACGCCGGGAATCTGGATGGCCTGGTCCATCTGCTGCTTCAGGATGTCGGGCGTCACGCCGGCCGGCCACGCCGACTCGGGCTTCAGCATGATGGTCGTTTCGAGCATGCTGAGCGGCGCCGGATCGGTGGCGGTGTCGGCCCGGCCGGCCTTCCCGAAGACCCGCTCGACTTCCGGGAACGATTTCAGGATCCGGTCGGTCTGCTGCAGGAGTTGCCGGGCCTTCGTGATCGAGATCCCGGGCAGCGTCGTCGGCATGTAGAGCATGTCGCCTTCCCAGAGCGGCGGCATGAACTCCGACCCCATGCGCGAGTACGGGATCCAGGTGACCCCGAGGGCGACGAGCGTGAGGGCCAGTACGGCCCAGCGCCACCGCAGCACGACGTGGAGCACGGGATCGTAGATCCGGATGAGCAGACGGCTGATCGGATTGCGCTCTTCCGACCGGATGTGCCCCCGGATCCAGTAGCCCATCAGCACCGGGACGAGCGTCACCGACAGGAGTGCCGCGGCGGCCATGCTGTAGGTCTTCATGAAGGCCAGCGGCTTGAACAGTCGGCCTTCCTGCGCCTGCAGTGTGAAGACGGGCACGAACGAGACGGTGATCACGAGCAGGGCGTAGAACAGCGTCGGCCCGACCTCGGTGGCTGCGTCGGCGATGATCTGCCAGTGCGGTTTCGTGCCGGCGTCACGCTCCAGGTGCTTGTGCGCGTTCTCGATCATCACGATCGCCGCATCGACCATCGCGCCAATCGCGATGGCGATGCCGCCGAGCGACATGATGTTCGCCGTGATCCCCTGGTAGTACATGACGATGAACGCCATGAGCACGGCAATCGGCAGCATGAAGATGGCGACCAGTGCCGAGCGGACGTGCAGCAGGAAGATGATGCAGACCAGCGCGACGACGAGGCTCTCTTCCAGCAGTTTCCCGCGCAGCGTGTCGACCGACCGCTGGATCAGGCCCGACCGGTCGTACGTCGTGACGATCGACACGTCCTTCGGGAGCCCGGGCTCGATCTCGGCCAGCTTCGCCTTGACGCGCCGGATGACGTCGAAGGCGTTCACGCCGGCCCGCACGATGACGATGCCGCCGACGACCTCCCCCTGGCCGTTCAGTTCGGCCAGGCCGCGCCGGATGTCCGGGCCGAGCTGGACGGTCGCCACGTCCTTCAGCAGGATCGGCGTCCCGTCGCGGTTGACGCCCAGCGCGATGCTCTCGATGTCGTGCACGCTGCCGATGTAGCCCTCGCCCCGGATCATGTACTCCGCCTCGCCCATCTCCAGCACGCGGGCGCCGACGTCGTTGTTGCTCCGCTGCACCGCCCTGCGGATGCGCGAGAGCGGAATGTCGTAGGCGAGCAGCTTGTTGGGATCGACCGTGATCTGGTACTGCTTCACGAAGCCGCCGATGCTGGCGACCTCGGACACGCCGGGCACGGACGCGAGTTGGTACTTCAGATACCAGTCCTGGATGGAGCGCAGCTCGCCGAGGTTCCGATGGGGCGACTGCAACGCGTACATGAACGCCCATCCGGCGCCCGTGGCGTCGGGGCCCAGCGTCGGCGTGACCCCCTGCGGCAGCCGCCCGCCGACGGAGTTCAGGTATTCGAGCACCCGGCTGCGCGCCCAGTACATGTCCGTGCCATCGTCGAAGATCACGTACACGAGCGAGAAGCCGAAGTACGAGTAGCCGCGCACGACCTTCGCGTGCGGGACCGCCAGCATCTGCGTGGTGATGGGATACGTCACCTGATCCTCGACGATCCGCGGTGACTGCCCCGGGTACGGCGTGTAGATGATGACCTGGACATCCGACAGGTCGGGAATGGCGTCGAGCGGCGTCTGCAGGGCGGCATAGACGCCGCCGGCCGCGACGAACGCCGTCGCCAGGAGCACGAGGAACTTGTTCGCGATCGACCAGTTGATGATCCGTTCCAGCATGATGTGTCGTCCGGTCCGTTATCGCTGCGCGCCGCCGCCCGTGTTCGACGTACCCGTGGGGGGCAGCTCCGGCTGCGGCGCCGTGGCCTGGGCCGGCGTCATCTGCTGGATGGCCGCCTTCAGGTTGCTCTCCGAGTCGATCAGGAACTGCGCCGAGATGACGACCCGTTCGCCCTCCTGCAGCCCGTCGGTGACCTGCCAGAGTCCGCTGCCCTGCAGGCCGAGCGTGACCGGCCGCGCCTGGAAGAGTCCGTGTCCGCGATCCACCACGACGATGTTCCGCAAGCCGCTGTGAATGACCGCGTTCTCGGGGACGGCCAGCACGTGGCGGGCCGCCGGCACGTCGAACGTCACGTTCGCGTACATGTCGGCCCGCAGCCGGCCCCCGGGGTTCGGCATCTCGATCGACACCTTCATCGTCCGGGTCTTGGGATCCAGGTAGGGATAGATGAACCGGACGCGGCCCGTGTAGGTGTGGCCGGGGTTGTAGGGCAGGGTGATCGACGCGCGCTGGCCGAGCTTCAGCCAGGGGATCTGGTTCTCGAAGATGTCGGCGTCGATCCAGATGGTCGAGAGGTCGACCGTCTTGTAGAGGCGCATGCCGGCCTTGACGTACATCCCCTGCAGCGCCTGGTCCATCTTCTCGACGACGATGCCGGTGACCGGCGACAGGACGGAGATCGTGCGCTGCACCGTGCCCGCCCTGGCGAGCGCGTCGATCTGCGCGTCGCTCATGTCCCAGAACCGCAGCCGCTGCCGGGCCGACGAGACGAGGGCCTGCGCGCGCGCGGCCATGTCGGGATACGGGGTCGCGGCCATCTGCGCCGCGTAGTGGATGGCCTGCAGGTACTCCTGCTCGGTCGTCACCAGCTGCGGGCTGTAGATGTCGAACAGCCGCTCGCCCTTGTGGACCGGCTGGCCGACGTAGTTGACGTAGACCTTCTCGATCCAGCCGTCGTATTTCGTGTTCACCCAGGCGACCTGCCGGTCGTTGTAGGTGAGGTTCCCGACCGTCCGGATCGTGAACGGAATGTCCGTGCGCCGTACGGGCTCCGACTGGACGCCCATGTCCTGAACGAACCTCGGATCGATCTTCACGACGCCTGCCGTGCCGCCTCCTTCGTCCGCGTAGACGGGCACGAGGTCCATGCCCATCGGCGACTGGCCGGGCGTGTCGCTGACGTAGTCCGGGTTCATCGGCGCGCGCCAGTAGATTACCTTGCGCGGACCGTCGGCCGGCGCGACGGCGGTCGAGCCGCCCGCGGCCGCTGGACCGGTGGCCGCGGCCGGCAGGGTGGCGACGCGCGCGCGGCTGGCCCACGGCCAACCGAGCGGATTGACGAAGACGAGGACCGTGAGGGCCGCGCCGAGCACGAACGCCGACAGGCCGAGGAGGAAAGGCTTCATGGTGTTCCTCGTCATTTCTCCGGAAAGGCGGTGCCCAGCGCGTGTTCGAGCCGGGCGAGCGCGACGAGATAGTCGGCGACGTTCCGCGCATTGATCAGCCGCACACTCAGTCGGCTCCGCTCGCTGTCGAGCAGATCGAGCAGGCCGAGCTGACCGTTCTCGTACGCTGCTTCCGAGGCGCGCAGTTCCTGCTCGGTCTGCGGCAGCAGCACGTCGGTGAAGAGGCGCACCTGTTCGCGCAGCGTCTGGAGCCGCACGACCTCGTCGCGGATGGTGAACGTCATCTGGTTGCGGACGTCCGTCCGTTGGAACTCGTCGGCCGACAGCGTGTCGGCCGCGCGGGTGACGTCGGCGCGGTACTTGTCGCGATGGATCGGCAGCGTGAAGCCGGCCATCACCGTCAGCGCGTTCTTGCCGTTGTCGGGCGGCGGCTGGGCCACGCCGGCGGCGTCGCCGCGGCGGCCGATGTTGATGAAGCCGGCGCTCAGCGTGAGATCCGGCCAGAAGTTCTTCTTCGCGAGATCGATGGCCGAGCGATCGCCGGCGATGAGCGCCAAAACGCCCTGCAGGTCGGGACGATGCGCGTCGCCGAGCGCGTAGAGCCGGGCCAGGTCGAGCGGCACAGGCGCCGGCAGCGCGAGCGCGGTCACCGGCGGCACCGCGGCCGACGGATCGCGCGCCATCAGCGTGTTCAGGCGCGCGGCGAGGGACGTCCGCTGCTGCTGCAGCAGGTCCAGGCGGCTGACGATCTGCGTGAGTCCGGCCTGCAGCTTGATGACGCCCTGCTGCAGCCCCTGCCCGGTGGCGTACCGGTCGCGCGCCACCTGCTCGTAGTGGTTGAGCAGCGCCTGCTCTTCACGCGTAATGCCGAGCGCGGCGTCCACGTACCCGAGGTTGTAGTACGCCTCCTTCACCTGCGCGATGATGTCGCGCTGGCGGGCCGCGTAACGGGCCCGCGCGGCCGCCGCTCCCTGGGCGGCCACCTTGCCGCGCAAATCGAGCTTGCCGAACCACGGTACCGGCTGGCTGAAGGTGTAGCTGTTGAGTTGCGGGCCGACGCGCGTCTCGACGCTGCGCAGCGACTGGCCGATCGTCAGCATCGGATCGGGCAGCGTGGAGGCCATGTCGATCTGCTGTTCGGCGGATTGCGCGCGCGCGAGTGCTTCCTGAACCGACGGGTTCGCGGCCAGGGCCGCGTCAACGTCGCCCGTCAGCACGGGGTCGTCCGCATAGAAGCCGGGAGCCGCCGCGGGAGATGGCGGCGGCGCTGCCTGCAGACCGGCCGAGCCCGCCGAGAGCACCACCGCGAAGAGAGCCGCCGGGAGAATCCGCCTGAACGTGCACATGTCCGACACCCTGCGCGTGAAAGCCTGCTTCGGCCTGCCAGCGGGCAGCCGAGGCCATCCGTGAGCTCCGCGGCCGGACGGATCGCGAGACACGACGCGCGTCCGAACGCGAAGCGGGACTACGAGGCTGACGGGAGTGTCAGATGAGGAGGGTCGACAGCAGCAGGAGAAGCGGGCGGGTTCGATGACCGTGTGTGGGAGGCCGTTCGAACCGCAGCGGCGATGCGAGCGCCAGCGGCGACGCCGATTCGTGGACCGGCATCATCGCCATGAGAGGATCCGCCTGCAGGTGCGCGGCCGGTGCGACGGCCGGCGCCTGGGGAGCCGCCTTCATGCAGCACGGCCGCGGGGCCATGGGAAGCGACGTCGATCCGCAGTGCGACCGGACCATGCACATCGGCCCGGCACATTCCGCCATGGCCGGCGAGGTGGCCGCCACGCCGAAGGTGGCGACGAGCGCGATGATGAGCGTGCGGAGTCCGCGAGTCATGGTCCTGTTCACCATCCTACACCCTAGCAGGCAGCGTGCCACATGCAGTGGCGGTCGGGCCGCACGAAATATCCCGTATTCATGGGCGCACGCCGGATCCGTTCCTGACAGATCTGAGCCATTCGGATGGGAAGAATTTCGCGCTCTCCAGAGCGGAGACGCACGGCGCGCCGATTTCGGGTGGCACGGTGCAGGTCCAGGCCCTGCTGCTGCACTCTGCACCCGGCACATCGCACGGATCAGGAAGGTTCGATGGTCGGGGCGCTCGGATTCGAACCGAGGATCTCCTGCTCCCAAAGCAGGCGCGTTGCCAGGCTACGCTACGCCCCGACGCTTCCTATCTTCTCGTACTTTCACCCCGAGGCCACGCCAACATCTTGACGCTCCAACAATCCGGATCCGGGTGACCCTGCCATGGCGATCGTTTGCCGATTTTCTTTCCTGCCAGTGTTCGTCCTACACGAGACGAGCGGGTATCATACGGGCGATGCCTGACGCCACCGCCGCCGTGCTTGCCGCTGTCGACGCCCAGCGTGACGATCTCGTCGCGTTCATCCAGAGTCTCGTGCAGACGCCGAGTTTGCCAGGCGCCGAGCGCCCGGCTCACGCCCTGGTGGCGGCTCGCCTCACGACGATGGGACTCGGTGTGGACGTGGTGCCAATCGAGTACCAGAAGATCAAGGACCATCCGGCGTTCTGCGACGACGGGATTCCGTTCGGCGACCGCATCAACATCGTGGCCCAGTGGCGTGGGGCCGGGCCGGATGGAACGAAGGCGGATGAGCCGGGCGGTTCGCTGATCCTCAACGGGCACCTCGACGTCGTGTCGCCGGGCGATGAATCGCGATGGACGGGATCGCCGTGGAGTGGCGCCGTCCGGAAGGGCCGGATCTACGGTCGCGGCGCCTGCGACATGAAGAGCGGCGTGTCCGCCATGATCTTCGCCGTGGCCGCACTGAAGGCCGCCGGCGTTACGCTCGAGCACGACGTGCTGATCGAGAGCGTGAGCGGCGAGGAGAGCGGCGGCGCGGGAACGCTGGCGACGATCGTGAAGGGCTATCGCGCCGATGCCGCCATCATCATGGAGCCGACCTCGCTGAAGGTGTGCCCCGTGCAGGCCGGCGCGCTGACCTTCCGGCTGAAGGTCCGCGGCCGGTCGGTCCACGCCTGCATCAAGCAGGAAGGGGTGAGCGCCATCGACAAGGCCTGCCTCCTGATGAACGCGCTGCTCGATCTCGAGCGCGAGCGGCACCGGGCGACTTCGAACGCCCTGTACCCCGATCCGATGCACATCGCGCCGATCAGCGTCGGCACCATCCGCGGCGGCAACTGGCCGTCGACCGTGCCCGAGGAGGTCGTGCTCGAAGGACGGTACGGCGTGCTGCCGGGCGAGTCGATCGGCGAGGCGCGACAGGTGATGGCCGGGGCGCTCACGCGCGTCGCCTCGAACGATCCCTGGCTGGCGAAGAACCCACCCGTGCTCGAGTGGTTCGAAGGGCAGTTCGAGTCGGGCCAGACGAGGCTCGACGCTCCGGTCATCGGCGTGCTCGGCGACTGCCACGAGAGGGTCCTCGGAGCGAGACCCGTGATCGAAGGCGTCACCTACGGGTCGGACCTGCGCCTGTTCACGAATCACGCCGGCATGCCCGCCGTGCTCTACGGCCCGGGCGACGTCCACGAGGCCCACGCCGTCGACGAGTCGATCGAGATAGAAGAGATCATGCAGGCCACCCGCGTGCTGGCCCTCACCATCTTCCAGTGGTGCCACGGGCGCCTCTAGCCCTGGTCGCCTGGGGCCGTCTCGAACCGAACCCGTCCCCACGGCGCAGCGCGGCTCAGGACCTCTGCAGTCCTTCAGTACACACCCCGTCTCCGGTCCAGACAGCTCAGGCGGCGCCCGGGCTCGACCGGTGCTGCTGACGAGCTGCGTGACGCGCCAGCAAACTATTGATATTGAAGTCGTTATCTTGAAGTGACTCGACCGTCTGAAGGGGGCCGTGTTCACTGGTACGCCGGTTGCTGGGTTGGAGCGATGGTTTTTAACGATTCAACCCTTCCAACCGCGTGGCACCCAGTATCCCGCCCTTGAGCCGTCGCCACCGGTGAGACGCCCTTCCGCTCCTTCCCGGGCGGCAGACCTTCGGGTCTCCGCCCGCGGCTCGGACTCAACGCTCTGAGCTCTGCGCCAGCCAGCGATCCAGTTCCTGCCTGAACGTACGGAACGCCTTGCCGCGGTGGCTGACGGCCGACTTCTCGGCCTGCGACACCTGGGCCAGCGTGCGGCCGAAGGGGGGATAGAAGAAGACGGGGTCGTACCCGAACCCGTGCTCGCCGGCCGGTTCCGGGGCGATCGTTCCCTCGATCGTGCCCCTCGTCTCGATGACGATGCCGGGGCCGACGGCCATCGCCACCGCACAGACGAAGCGCGCCGCACTGGTCACCGCACCCCGCGTGCGCAGCCCCTCGTAGATGAGCCGGAATTTCTCGGCGTAGGGAGCCTCGACGCCTCCGAAGCGGGCCGACTCGACGCCGGGCAGGCGATCGAGCACGTCGACCTCCAGCCCGGAGTCCTCGGCCACGGCCGGCAGGCCGGTGGCCGCCGCGTAGTACCCGGGCCTTCTGGCGGGCGTTGTCCTCGAACGTCCGGCCCGTCTCCTCGGGCGCCGGGATGTCGGGAAAGTCGGCGAGGGTCGCCAGCTCCACCGGCAGGCCCTCGAGGATCCGATCGATCTCGCGCAGCTTACCCGGGTTGGTGGTCGCGACCAGCAGTCGCATCGGCCGTGGGGGCATGTCAGAGATCGCCGACGATGGCCCGCTGCTTGGCGATGAGCGTGGCGATGCCGGCGTCAGCGAGGTCGAGCAGCGCCAGCAGGGCATCGCGACCGAACGGCAGGGCCTCGGCCGTTCCCTGCACCTCGACGTATCGGCCGTCACCGGTCTTCACGATGTTCATGTCGACCTCGGCGACCGAATCCTCTTCGTATGCCAGGTCGAGCATCGGACTGCCCTTCACGATGCCGACGCTGGTGGCGGCGACGTAGTCGCGGACGGGCATGGTCTTGATGACGCCGGCGGTGACGATGCGGCGGGCGGCGAGCGCCAGCGCGACGAACGCGCCGGTGATCGACGCGGTCCGCGTGCCGCCGTCGGCCTGGATCACGTCGCAGTCCACCCAGATCGTCCGTTCCCCCAGGGCTTCCAGGTTCATCACCGAGCGGAGCGACCGGCCGATGAGCCGCTGGATTTCCTGCGTGCGTCCGCCGACCTTGCCGGCCGTCGATTCGCGGGTCATCCGCGTGTTGGTCGCGCGGGGCAGCATGCCGTACTCGGCCGTCACCCATCCCTTGCCGGTGTTCCGCAGGAAGGGGGGGACCCGGTCCTCCACGCTCGCCGTGCAGATCACCCTCGTGCGGCCGGCCGAGATGAGGACCGATCCCTCGGCGTGCTCGATGAAGTGGGGGTTGATCGTGGTGTCGCGGAGCTGGTCGAGCTGGCGGTTGTCGGATCGCATACGGATCGGCTTCTCTCCGGTTGGCCGGTGCCGGTGCGGAGGCACCGGCCGGCGGGGGGGCGTGTTCAGCGCCGGGCGCCGGACGGCGGCGGGGCCGGCGACGGCGTCTGGACGATGGTCAGATCCTTCTGCAGGGGGCGCCGCAGGTCGACGTGGCCTGCGAGCGTGTCGACCTCCTGGCCGTTCACGAGGATCTGCACGGCCGAGATCGCCGGCAGGTTCACCGTGAGCGCATCGACGATGGTGTACACCGTCTGCAGCTCGGCCGTGGTGCCGCCCGGATGGTTCGTGCTCGCTTCCGGACTGAGGTCGACGTACGCGTCGCCCTTGTCGGTCACGTAGAGCGCCAGCAGGGTCGTCCCCGTCGGAATGGCCGAGACGAGCGGCGGCTGAACCGCGGCCAGCTGCGCGTTGACGATCGCCGTGGCCTGGTCGACGGTGGTGGCGCCGAACGGCACCTCGCGCTCGACCGCCGAGAGGTGCAGGCCATCGTTCGCCACGTAGAAGAGGCGGGCGGTGATTTCCGGCCCGCGTCGGCTGGTGACGAGGCGATGGGCGACGCGTCCGTGGACGCCGGCGCGGCGGCCCGGTGCGGCAGCATCACGAAGAGCAGCCACGCCACCAGGAGGGCGGCGGCCACGATGCCGCCGGCGACGAGCAGGCGGTTGCGGGTCATCGACGTCCTCGACTTCCTCGGACGTCATCGGCCCGCTCCCGGCCCGGCGGCGGGCGTCCGGTGCTGCTGGCCGACGTAGTCACGGAACTGCACGACGGCGGCATAGAGCGCCTGCACGATCGTGTTCTGGTAGGCGGCCGTGCCGAGCTGGTTCTCGTCGTCGGGATTCGTCAGGTAGCCCATCTCGACGAGCACCGCCGGCATGTTGGCGCCGACGAGCACCCGCAGCGGCGCCTGCGTGATGCCGCGTCCGTCGAGCGCCACGTGCCCTTCGAACTGCTTCTCGATCATCTGCGCGAAGGTCTGCGACTGGCCGATGAAGCGGGCCTGCGCCAGCTGCCAGGGGACGATTTCCAGCGTCCGCGATCCGCCGCCGAACACCGGCAGCTGCTGCGCGTCGGCTTCCGCCTGCTGCGTGGCCTGCGCCGCGTCGCGGTCGAGTCCGAGGTAGAAGATCTCCGCGCCCCGCACGCCGCTGCGGAACGAGGCGTTCGCGTGCAGGCTCAGGAACAGATCGGCCTTGTTGTTGTTCGCCATCGAGGCCCGCTCGTCGGCGCTCAGCGTCTGGTCGCTGGTGCGCGTCAGCAGCACCCGTACCCCGAGCCGTCCTTCGATGGTCGCCTTCAACTGGCGCGCGACCGCCATCGTCACGTCCTTCTCGAGCGTGCCGTTCGGGCCCTTCACGCCGGGGTCGCTGCCGCCGTGCCCCGGGTCGATGACGATCGTCTGGATCGACGCCTGGGGCGCGCCGGGCAGCACGGGCGGCGGCGGCGGGACCGCGGGGGGAATGGTCGTCCGCGCCGGCGGTGCCGGGGACGGTGAAGGGGGCGGCGTCGGGACCGGCGTGCCGGTCTGGGCCGGCAGCACGTCGATCTCGATCCGGCCGGTGGCCGCATCGATCGACTGCGTCGACGTGCGGAACGAACCCGCACCGGGGCCGAGCTCGATGACGAGCGTTGCCGGCGGCGCGGTCGTCAGCCCGCGAATCAGCGCGCCGGCCGTCGCCGCGGCGGGCAGCTGCGGGTCGAGCCCGTCCGCCTGGAAGGCGATCCGGATCTGCCCTCCGCTGCGCGTGATGCTCTCGGGGGTCCTCGGCCGCACGTCGATCGTGACACGGGCCCCCAATCCGGCCGGCTGCACGCTGGCCGTCAGCCGCGGGACGCGCAGGCCGCCGACGATGAGCAGGCGGGAGTCGGGGCGCAGGTCGACCGGCGTGTCGTAGATGATCGCCAGGGCGCGGCTCACGAATTCGATCGGCACGAACCAGCGGCCGCTCACGCGGGTCGGCGCGGCGGGCAGCGAGACGAGGCGGCCGTTGACCGACAGCAGCGTCTGGTCGGGCGTCAGCACGATCGTCTTGCCCTGGTAGGAGACCGTGAGGGCGCCCGGCGTGTCCGCGTGGACCTGGAGCTGGAAGATGGCGGCGAGCTCGTCGAGGCCGAACATCTCGCGGCCCCGGATGTCGGTGGTCGCCAGCGCCCGGCGTCCGGAGGCGGTGAGCAGGGTGTACGGCGTGCCCGCCCGCATGGTCTGGGCGGCGCGCCCGCTGGCCACGACGCCGAAGGCGCCGAGGACTCCGAGGGCGGTCGCGAGCAGGAGCGCGCGGGCGGCGAGGCCGTGGGGACGTGATCTCAAGTGGAACCGTGACTGCCGCGAGGACAGCGAATGGACAGCGGCTGCCGGTCGCCGGCAGCAGCGCGGTCCGCCTCAGAGGTCGTGCCTCTATTCTACCGGAAGCGGGCCGCTGGACGGTTGCGCGGCCGGCCGCGCCCGCGGTACCCTCGCGGAGGCGGCGGCGTCGCCGCTCAGCCCATCACGCGTGCCGCGACGTTGGTATCGAGGAAGAAGCCGGTCACCGAGGCCCGCACGTGGGAGCCGGCCAGCGGGCTCACACGGTTCACCTTGTGCATCAGCCCGCGTTTGATCACGATCAGCCGGTTCGGAATCGGTGCGATGAAGCGTCCCGCGGTGCAGCCGGACTGGGGATGGACCGGCGCGCGGACGGCGAGCGGATCGAACCGGCGGCGCAGAAGGGGCTCTCGAACGTGAGATCCATGGGGCAATCGTCTGAATCGGTCCAGGAGAAGACGCCGGGATGCCGGGAGCCGGCATCGTGACCGGGGCGTTGCTCGGCGCCTTGTGGGCCGTCATCGTGCTGGGCGGCGTGCCGATCCAGTCCCTGTCGACTCGACGGACGCTCGAGCTCCATCGGCCGGCCCGTTTGTACGTCTACGCGAGCACGACCGTGGCCCTCTCGATTCTGGGCATCCTAACACTGTTTGTCGATCGGGAGGGGGCCCGGCTCGGGCTGCGTGCGTTACTTCTCGTGCCCGCCTGGTCCGCGCTGCTGGCCTGGACGGCGGGGACGCTCGGCGGGTGTCTCGCGCTGGCACTGGGCTTCCTGCTGTGGCAGAAACGGCGCCGGCAGCGGGCCGATCTCACCCTCGTGTCCGTGCTGCCGCGCACGGTCGTCGAGCACAATGTCTTCATCGCCCTCTCGCTCGTCGCGGGACTGGTCGAAGAGTACGTGTATCGCGGGTTCTGTCTCGCCTTCCTGACCCGATCCACCGGCTCGATCTGGGTGGCGGTGGCGGTGGTGACGGTCGGCTTCGGTCTCGCCCACGTCTATCAGGGGCGGATGGCGACGTTGAAGACGGCGGCCATCGGCGGCCTGCTGGCCGTGCCGGTCGTCATGACCGGCGCGCTCCTCCCTTCCATCCTCGCGCACGCGGCGTTCGACATCGTCGCCGGCTTCACGATGCGCCCGCTGCTGCGGCGCTGGGACCTCATCGAGTACGGCGAATGGATCGAGCCGGAGGGCGGGGGAGATGATCTGTAACGTAGAACGTAGGGCGAGGAACGTGGAAGATAGCGCCTGCGGCCCGCGCGAGGCGCCGGAGGGGAGCGCGGCGTGAGCCGCGCCGCCGAGCACGCGCGAGCGGGGGTGGGGCCCCGCGAGCATTGAGGATACGGTCGGAAGCGGGCTCCGGCCTCAGCCGGAGCCCGCGAGTATGGCAGCGATCCCGTCCGGAGGACCGGCTCCGCGCGGGCGAAGCCGGTTGCCGGTCAGGCGCTGGCGCGGATGTGGGTGCCGATCACCTCGCCATTCCCGTTGAACGAGGGCCCCTGCGTGGCGTTCTTCGCCGCCGACGCGCTGGCGCCGTCGTCGCTGTCACCGTCGTGGTCCGGAGCGCCCTTCACTTCCTGGCTCTCCGGCCGTCCTGCTGCGGGGGACTGATGGTTGGCCGACACGAGTGATACGTTCATTCCGACCGTTCCTCTCCTGGCGCTGGTTTCAATTGGGGCGTGCTCTGGTAGAATCGGCCCGCCCGGGCCGGGCGTGAGCTCGGCCGTAAGGAGCGTGGCGGGGGAGCCGTCACTCCGCCTTCGGCGGCCCGTCGCCCCGCACCCAGTCGGCGATCTGCTCGCGGGTCCAGTGGTGGTCGTCGTTCAGGTGCAGGATCATCGGGCCGAGCGGCAGGCGCTTGCGGCATCCCTCCGGGCAGTTCCGCAGCACGTACTCCAGGCAATCGAAGAAGCGGTCGAGGTCGAAGGCGGGATGCAGGTGGCCGACCGACCGCGGCATGAGGTACAGGCTCTCGTACGCCGCCCCCATCGCGCAGGACCCGCCGTCGTCGCAGAAATACTCGCCGAAGCACTGGGGACGCCGGCGTGCGCCCTCGAGGATCGCCTCGGCGAGCGCCACCCGGTCGTCGTGCCGGTCGTGCAGATGACGGAGAATCATCGCAGTCCCTCCGGCCGGTGTCGGGCGGCCCGGCCATCCGCCGGTCAGGCGGGGGGCGTCACCGGGTGAGCACACCCCGGTCGCGCAGCCTGATCAGTTCGTCCACCGAGTCGATCGGATAGCCGGCCGCCTTCGCGCGCTTCACGAAGGCGCCCGTGACGCCATGATCGCGCAGGCGGACGAGCGCGTCCGCCTCCGGCACGGCGAGCCCGGCGCTCGCGAGGCTCTCGATGTAACGGTCGGTGACCCCGTGATCGCGCAGGCGGATCAGCTGGGTCGCCGGCAGTTCGTGCAGCCCCTGCGCGCTCAACCCGGCGATGTAGTCGGGCGTCACGCCATGATCCCGGAGTCGCACGAGCGCATCGGCCTTCTGTCCGTCGACCCCGGACCCGAGCAGCCCGGTCACGTAGTCCGACGTCACGCCGTGGTCGCGGAGCCGGATCAGCTCGTTGAGATCGAGCGGCTGGTCGTTCCAGATGTTCGCCGTGGCCACGTACTCGGCATCCAGACCGTGGTCGCGCGCGCGGACCAGAGCCGCCAGCGGCACGTCGCTGTAGCCGACGACGGCGAGCGCCTGCGCGTACTCCCCGGTGACGCCGTGATCGCGCGCCCGCACGAGCTCCGCGAGCGGCAGCTTCGTGAAGCCCGCTGCGGCGATGCCGTTCACGTACGCCGCCGTGACGCCGTGGTCGCGGGCCCGGACGACCGTATCGAGGGGCAGACCCGAATAGCCGGCCGTCTTCAGCCCGTCGAGGTACTCGGCGGTCACGCCATGATCCCGGGCGCGCACCAGCTTCGCCGCCGGGACGTCCTTGTAGCCGCGCGCCTGCAACGCCTGGATGTAGTCGGGGGTCACGCCGTGGGCACGCATCCGCTCGGCCTCGTGCAGGGAGACGCCGCGATCGGCGCCGTAGCCGAGCTCGTGCAGCGAGGTCAGATAGGCCTTGCCGACGTCGAGCACCGCCATGCGGAACTGCTCGCGCGCCGGCGGCGCGTCGTGATAGCCGAGCGTCCGCAGCTCTCCGGTGAACGCCGCCCGCGGCTCGAACGTGAAGAGCCCCGCGCCACGCCCATCCTGGAACATGCCCTCCATCCGGATCGTGCCGGCGTCGCGCTGGACCGACAGCGTGACCCGCGGCGCCGTGAGCCGCGGGTCGCCGGCCGGCAGGCCGGTGACCTCGCCCGACCGCAGCTCGGTGCCGTACGCGTAACGGCTGTCCCCCATCTGGCTCCGGAAGTGGAGCGAAATCTCCATCGTCTCGGCGTGCAGGTCGGCCGTCCACTGACCGGTGACCGGCTGGTCGGCCGCCCGCAGGCTCAGCCCGCCGACGACCAGAGCACAGCTCAGCGCCAGCACGCCGAGAACGAGATGCCGGGCGCGTCGCATGGTCAGCTCCTTTTCGCATGATGGTCCCCCCGCCGTTAGACGGCGTCGCATCGCCAGGGTTGCCCTTCCGGAGGTGGCCGCTGCCGGACGGTCCGATCCCGGTTTCGGGACGGCCAGCGGCGCGCCACGCGGCGAAACCTCTTGAAATCCAGGGCTTTCGCCGGCGCCGTGGCCCCGGGGGCCGTTGGTGCGCCGCTCGATCGAATCCGCTATAGCGCGATCCGTGCCAGCGGACCGCGCGCTTGTCTGCGCCGCAGCCCTTCTCATATGCTCGCCTGTAATGTGATGATGCGGCGGCGCCCGCCGGGCGACCGCAGAAGGAGCTCACTGGTGAGATTGCAGGCGTCCCGTCCGTCCGCCACCCTTCGTTGGGCCCTCGCGTTCAGCCTGTGCCTCGCCGGCAGCGGCCCGGCCTTCGCCCAGAGCCCGTCCTGGTACTGGCAGCGCGGACCCGCCGATCTGGTCCTGCGCCACGGGCATGTCGTGACCGTCGACGAGGCGCATCCGGAAGCCCAGGCGGTGGCGGTCTCGGCCGGGAGGATTCTCGCCGTCGGGAGCGACGAGGCGATCCAGCGCTACGTCGGGCCGCACACGAAGGTCATCGACTTGCAGGGGCGGCTGCTGATTCCGGGCTTCATCGACGCGCACGCCCATTTCATGGGCATGGGCGAGGCACTCAAGGAGCTCGATCTCACGAAGGCGCACACCTGGGACGACATCGTCCGGATGGTCGCCGACGCGGCGCGAAAGGCGAAGCCCGGGCAGTGGATCCAGGGACGTGGCTGGCACCAGGCGAAGTGGGAACATGCGCCGGAGCCGAACGTCGACGGGCTGCCGTACAACGACAGCCTGAGCCAGGTCTCGCCCGACAACCCCGTCATCCTGACGCACGCCAGCGGCCACGCGATCTTCGTGAACCGGAAGGCGATGGAGCTGGCCGGCATCGGACCCGGGACGCCGAATCCGCCCGGCGGCGAGATCGTGCGCGACCCGAAGGGGCGCGCCATCGGCATGCTGCGCGATCGGGCGGCCGGGCTCGTGCGCCGCGTGCTGCAGGCGCAGCTCGACCGGCGGACGCCGGCGCAGGTGGCGGCCGACCTCGAGGAGACCGTGCGGCTGGCAGCGCACGACATGCTGTCGAAAGGGGTCACGACCGCTTCCGACGAGGGCGAGTCGTTCAAGACGATCGATTTCCTGAAGCAGCTGGTCGGCGAAGGGCAGGTGCCGGCGCGGCTGTGGGTGCTCGTGGGCGGCGAGTCGCCCGAGGCGCTCGCCGCGAAGCTGCCGCAATACTGGCTCGACGGCTACGGCGACGATCACCTGAGCGTGCGTGGCATCGGCGAGATCACCGCCGATGGGGCGCTCGGGACGCACAGCGCCTGGTTCCTGAAGCCGTACGACGACCTGCCGACCAGCACCGGCCTCAGCGTGACACCGCCGGCGACGATCAGGCAGATGGCGGAGATCGCGCTGAAGGATCACTTCCAGGTGTCGGTGCACGCGATCGGCGATCGCGCGAACCATGAGGTGCTGAACGTCTTCGAGCAGATCTTCGCGGCGCATCCCGACGCGCGGGACCTGCGCTGGCGGATCGAGCACGCCCAGCACCTCGAGGCGAGCGACATCCCGCGGTTCGGGACGATGCACGTCATCGCGTCGATGCAGTCGATCCACGCCTGCTCCGACGGCCCCTATGTCATCCAGCGGTTGGGTGAGGCGCGGGCGGAGACAGGCGCGTATGCCTGGCGCAAGCTGATCGACACCGGCGCCATCATCGCCAACGGCACCGACGCGCCGGTCGAGGACATCGACCCGATCCCCAACTTCGACTGCGCCGTGACCCGGCGGATGAAGAACGGCAAGGCCTTCTTCCCGCAGGAGGACATGACGCGCGAGCAGGCGCTGCGGTCCTACACGATCAACGCCGCGTACGCGATCTTCCAGGAAGACCGGCTCGGATCGATCACGCCGGGCAAGCTCGCCGATCTCGTCGTGCTGTCGAAGGACATCATGACCGTCCCCGTCGACCAGATCCCCACCGCGAAGGTCGACTACACACTCGTCGGCGGGCAGATCGTCTACCAGCGGCTGCCCTGAGCGCGGCGCCCAACGGCCGCGCGCCGAGGCCCGTTGCTGCACGGTCTTTCTGGGGACTTCGCCGGGTCAGTCGCCGCTTTGCAGGGCGATGAGCGGACTGACCCGGGACGCCCGGTGAGCCGGGATGTAGCCGGCGACGAGGGCGACGACGCCGAGTAGCAGCACGATGCCGATGAACGTGGCGGGATCCGTCGGGGTGGTTCCGAAGAGCAGGGAGGCGATCCACCGCGTGGCTGCCAGGGAGGCGATCGTGCCGAGTGCCAGGCCCGTGGCCGTCAGCCTCAGGGCACTCGCGACGACGCCCCACTGGACCTGCGCGGCGGTGGCGCCGAGAGCCATGCGGATGCCGATTTCCGTCCTGCGCTGCGCAACCGAGTACGACATGACGCCGTAGACGCCGATCGAAGCCAGCATCAGCCCGAGTGCCGCGAAGGCGACAACGAGGAGGGCAAAGAAGCGTCGAGGAGAGATGGCGCGGTCGACGATCGATTCGAGCGGCCTGAGCTCGGCGGCAGGCTGGGCGGGATTCAGGGTGCGCAGCGTCTTCAGGTACCATCGAGCCGAGCGTCTGGGGAGGAAGCGTCGTTCGGACGACCAGCTGGGCCCCCTCGGGCGAGGCCTGGGTGGCGGGCAGAAAGATCTCCGGTCCGGCCACCGCCTCGAGGCTGTTCGCACGTACGTCGTCGAGGACGCCGATCACGCGGGCCTCGTCGCCGTTCACCACCGCCATGCGGGAGACCGGGCTCTCGTCCGGCCAGAACTTGCGGGCCGCCGCCTCGTTGATGATGACCACGCGCTCCGCGCCAGGGGCGTCGCGCCACGTGAAGTCACGACCGTCGCGGGAGGCGCATTCCCATCGACTCGATGTAGCCCGGCGTGACGACCCGGACCAGCGCGACGTCGATTTCGTCCTTCCGCGGCACGTGCCCCCTGGCCTTGAAATCCCAGCTCCGGTTGCGGCCGAGCGGCAGCATGTCGGCGATTCCGGCCGCTTCGACGCCGGGGATCGCCTCGACGCGCTGCAGCATCTCCTGCAGCATCGCCGCCCGGCGTGCCTGGTCGCCTCCGTCGTCGTAGTCGACCTTCATGACGGCCGCGCGTTCCGGCTGGAATCCCAGATTAACGTCGAGCACGCTGAGAAAGCTCCGGAGCAGCAGGCCGGCGCCGACCAGCAACACGCACGACAGCGCCACTTCAGCGACCACGAGCGCCGTCCGGAGCCGCTCGTGCCTCCGGCCGCTGCTGGCGCCGCGGCCACCGTCCTTCAGACCGACCTGCACGTCCTCCGACGAGATGCGCAGCGCCGGAGCCAGGCTGAAGAGCACGGTCGCCAGAGTCGCGATGAGCAACGCCCAGGCGAGCGCGGATCGATCGAGCGTGACGCGGCTGAGCAGCGGCAGGGCGACCGAGTGCTGATGCGCGACCCAGCGGGTGAGGCCGAACGCCAGCAGGAGCCCGCAGGCGGCGCCGAGGCTCGAGAGAACCAGGCTCTCCGTGAGAATCTGGCGCACCAGCCGGGCCCGCCCACCACCCAACGCGCCGCGGACCGCGAACTCACGGCTGCGCGCCATCGTCCGCGCGAGTAGCAGGTTCGACAGGTTGACGCAGGCGATCAGCAGGACCAGCCCCACGGCGCACCAGAGGACCAGCAAGGAACGCCGCAGCGAACCGGTGACGAATTCCTGCAGCGGCGTGAGAGTCGAGAGGTAATGCAGTCCCCACTCCGGGTGGACGGCCGCGAGTTGCGGGAAGAGCACATCGGCCTCGGCCTGCGCCTGCGATACCGAGACGGCCGGATTGAGCCGGCCCACCACCGCCAGCGTGTTGCCCCAGTTGCGCATCGCATCCATCACGGCGGGGACGTACGCGTCGACCCTCAGGCCGGGGGAGAAGATGGAGCCGAAATCGAATGAGGCCGGCAGCACCCCGACGATGGTGACCTCCTGTCCGCTCAGCCGGACGCCACGGCCGACGACCGCCGGATCGGCATTGAACTGCCGCCGCCATATGGGATCGCTCAGCAGCATCGCCCGGCGGCCACCCGGTCGGCACTCCTCCGGTGAGAACAGTCGTCCGAGTTCGGGCTGGACGCCGAGCGTCTGAAAGAAATTGCAGGCCACGAGCACTCCGGCCACCTGCTGCGGCTCGATGCCGGCCAGTATCGTGTACTCGCTGTTGCCGAAGAACGGATCGTAGGCGGTGACGCTCTGGAAGGAGTGGTTGTGGGCTCGGAACTCTTCGTAGGCGGACACCGAGTACGTGGTGGCCGAGAGACCGACGGCGCTGCGGAGCCGTTGGTCGAGCTCCCGTCCGGATGCCAGCCAGGTGAGCTGACCGGCTGCCGGAAAGGGCAGCGGGCGCAGCAGCATCGTGTCGATCACGCTGAAGATGGCGGTGTTCGCGCCAATGCCCAGTGCCAGGATCAACACGGCCACGGCCGCAAAGCCCGGTGCGCGCAGGAGCGTCCGCACGGCGAAGCGTCCGTCCTGCACGAACGCCCCCCAGTAGTCGCGGCGTTCCCGCCGCCGCGTCCGGCGTGCTGCCATGATCGCTCCCGTCCGCTGTACGGCTTCGAACGTCGCCGAACCGGCGTTGTGCTTCCGCCCGCGCGGCGTCGCGCGACCAGCCCTGCGCGACCAGATCGTCCACGCGGGTCTCCAGGTGGAACTGGAGTTCCTCGTCCGCGTCGGCTCCGGGATTGTGACCGAGCAAGCGTGCGTAGCGACGCCACACCGGTTCGCGGTCCATCACCCTTCCTCCGGCAGCGGCGGCGCTGCGGCGTCGAGCATTTTCGACACCGCCGCGCTGTAGGCTTCCCACAGCCTCGTTTCCTGGTGGAGACGACGACGACCATCGGCCGTCAGGCGGTAGAACTTCGCCCGCCTGTTGTTCTCCGACAGCCCCCACTCGCCGGCCAGCAGTCCCTTGTGTTCGAGTCGCCACAACGCGGGATACAGAGTGCCTTCTTCCACGAGCAGCGCGTCATCGGTCTGCCGGCGGATGAGGTTCGTGATGCCGTACCCGTGCCGCGGACCCCACACGAGAGCCTTGAGAATGAGGACATCGAGCGTGCCCCGGATCAGATCGAGCTGGGTGGTCTTCAGGTGTCACCCCTTTGGTCCATAGGGGAGCGTAACACCTGCCCCCTATGAACGCAAGGGGAGAGGGCGGTCCCGCCGGACCTCCTTCGTCGACTGCCCCGTGTGCTTCACCTGCTTGACGTGCGCCTTCTTCGTCGTCGTCCTGGCAGGTACCCGCGACAGACACGGGCGGCCCCGTGCCGCTCCTCGCCGCCGCGACGCGCCCGACGGCCAGCCGGCGCGCGGGGAATTCTCCGCCTCCTGCGCAGCACAATCCCACGCGGGCCGACATGTCCCGTTGCATCCCCTCGTAAACAACAGCTGGGGCTGGGGTTGCCGGATGTGTGCCGGTGGCACGCCTCTTTCAGGCAGGAGTCCATGCGTGGTGCCGCCGTGGGACGCAGCCGTGCCGGCTCGTTCCCTGGACGGCTCCTGTGGAGGGCGTGATGAGCCGCGTCGTGATCCTCGGAGCCGGCGTGTCCGGTCATACGGCGGCGGGGTTCGCCCGCAAGTGGCTCGACCGGGACGATTCGGTCGTCGTCGTCTCGCCGAAGCCGGACTACAACTGGATTCCCTCCAATATCTGGGTCGGCGTCGGGCTGCTGCAGCCGGCCGACGTCGTCTTTCCGCTCGCGCCGGTGTACGAGCGGCACGGGATCGAGTTCAAGCAGGCACGGGCGGTGGAACTGCATCCAGAGGGACGCGAGGGCGACCCGACGCCGTACGTCGTCATCGAGTCGACGCGAGCGGGACACGAAGGCGAGCGCGAGGTGGTTCGCTACGACTTTCTGATCAACGCGACCGGCCCGAAGCTGAACTTCGCCGCGACCGAGGGCCTGGGACCGGACGCCAACACGCTGTCCGTGTGCACCGAAACCGACGCCCTCCAGACCGCCCGACGGCTCGACCAGAGCGTCGAGCGGATGCGCAAGGGCGAACGCCAGCGCTTCGTCGTCGGGACGGGGCACGGCAGCTGCACGTGCGAAGGCGCCGCCTTCGAGTACATCGTGAACCTCGAGTTCGAGCTGCGCAACCGCGGGGTCCGCGACCGCGCGGAGATCTGGTGGCTGTCGAACGAGTACGAGCTCGGCGATTTCGGCATGGGCGGCCTCCATCTGAAGAGCGGCGGCTACATCACGCCGAGCAACATCTATACGGAGTCGTTGTTCGCCGAGCGCGGCGTCCGGTGGATCAACCGGGCGCACGTGCGGCAGGTGGAGGCCGACCGCGTGCACTACGAGACGCTCGACGGCGGTCTGCACGACCTGGGCTTCGACTTCGCCATGCTGCTGCCGCCGTTCACCGGTGTGGGGTTGAAGGCCTTCGATCGCGCCGGCGCGGACATCACGCCGATGCTGTTCCAGCCGAACGGGTTCATGAAGGTGGATGCCGACTACGCGGCGCGGCCGTACGAGGAGTGGGCGGCGCGCGACTGGCCGCGCACGTACCAGTCGCCCGTCTATCCGAACACGTTCGCCGTCGGCATCGCGTTCGCGCCGCCGCACGCGATCTCGCGGCCGCGCAAGACGCCGAACGGATCGCCGATCGCCCCGGCACCGCCCCGGACCGGCATGCCCTCGGCCACCATCGGCAAGGCCGTCGCGCGCAGCATCGTCGACATGGTGCGCGGCGCGCCGGCCCCGACGCGCACGGCGTCGATGGCGGAGATGGGCGCCGCCTGCGTCGCCTCGGCAGGCGCGAATCTCTTCACCGGCACGGCCGCGTCGATGACGGTCTTCCCGATCGTGCCGAACTTCGACCGCTTCCCGGAGTACGGACGCGACATCGAATACACCTTCGGTGAGGTGGGCCTCGCCGGCCACTGGATCAAGGTGCTGCTGCACCACCTGTTCCTCTACAAGGCGAAGCTCCGGCCGGGCTGGAGCCTCATCCCCGAGTAAGTGACCGGGAGGATGCCATGAGTGAGCCGCTGCAACCGGTCAACCGCCTGCAGGAGTCGTTCTTCGCGATGAAGCCGACGCGCTTCACCGTATTCATGCGGACCTTCCTGCCCTGGCAGCTCGTCCGGTTCGTCATCATCAACCTCAAGATGTTCACGATCATCCGGCGCAACCACCACAGCTGACACGGCGCGCGATCCGCGCCGCCCCGCCCGACATTCCTGACGCTCGCTCCTCATCCTCAACATATTTGTGTACCGGCAGTTCTGCGCGGCGAGAGTGATCGCGCAGCGGCCTCGATGGGTGTATAACCGATGCGGCTTTCAGGCATTCGGATAAACGTAAGTACGATCGCTAACCTCATCAATTCAAAGATGCGAGCCGCCAACCATGACTGATACGAGACTTTCCCGCGAGGCACACACGTGCCGCCCGCGCTCCCGCTGGCGGACGTGCTCGATGGCCCTCCTGATCGCCGTCGCCGCGGCAGCGCTGCTGGTGCGGGGCGTGCGGGCCCAGACCGCGAAGACCACGGACCACGAACACAATCCGCTGGCGCAGCTGCACTGGCGCTTCATCGGTCCGATCGGCAACCGCGCGGCCGCGATCGCCGGCGAGCCCGGCAACCCGATGGTCGACTACGTCGGGGCGGCCTCGGGCGGCATCTGGAAGACGGAGAACGGCGGCGTCGACTGGAAGCCGGTCTTCGATCACGAGAACGTGTCGGCGGTCGGTGCCCTGGCCGTGTCGCAGTCGGAGCCGAACGTCGTCTGGGCGGGCACGGGCGAGACGTTCCTCATCCGGCCGTTCTACCCGATGGGCAACGGCGTGTACAAGTCGAGCGACAGCGGCGGGCACTGGCAGCACATGGGCCTCGATGCCACCGGCCACATCGGCCGGATCGTCATCGATCCGCACGACGCGCAGCGCGTCTTCGTCTGCGCGCTCGGGCAGCTGTTCAAGTCGGCGCCGGACCAGGGCGTGTACCGCACGACCGACGGCGGTAAGACGTGGCAGCACGTGCTGTCGGTCGGCGACGACACGGGCTGCTCCGATCTGGCGATCGACCCGAAGGATCCGAACACGCTGTTCGCCGGCATGTGGCCGCTGAAGGTCCGTCCGTGGACCCTCGACAGCGGCGGGCCGAAGGGCGGCATCTACGTGACGCACGACGGCGGCGCGACGTGGCACAAGCTGGCGGGCCACGGCCTGCCGGCGGCCGATCACCCGGTCGGCAAGGTGGCCGTGGCGATCGCGGCGAGCGATCCGCAGCGCGTCTACGCCCTCGTGCAGGACACGCCAGCCGTCGCTCTACCGCTCGGACAACGGCGGCCGCACCTGGACGCTGGTCAGCCACGACCACTTGATGATGCAGCGCGATTCCTACTACGTGCGCTTCGGCGTCTCGCCGACCAACCCGGACCGCCTGTACTTCCTCAGCCCGAACTACGTCATCTCGCTCGATGCCGGCAAGACGTTCGTCCGGCCGAACAGCGACGGCTTCGCGTCGGCCGGCGGCGACAACCACGACCTCTGGATCGACCCGACCAACGCGAACCGGGTGATGGTCGCCAACGACGCCGGGGCCTCCATCAGCCTCGACGGCAGCCGCAGCTTCGAGCACATCCGCCTGCCGATCGCGCAGGTCTACCACGTCACCACCGACAACCAGGTGCCCTACAACGTCTACGGCAACATCCAGGACGCCAGCTCGTTCCGCGGCCCGAGCAACAACCTGCAGTCGGGCGGCTTCGGCGGCGGCGATCACCGCGGCCGACTTCAAGGCGGTCGGCGGCTGCGAGAGCGGCTTCGCCACGCCGGATCCCGCGAATCCCGACATCATCTGGTCGGGCTGCTACGAGGGCGTCATCAGCCGTATCAATCTCAAGGACGGACAGGCGCGCGACGTCAGCGTCTGGCCCGACGTCGACGACGGCTGGGCGCCGAAGGACGTGAAGTACCGCTGGCACTGGACGATTCCGCTCGACATCTCGCCGTTCGACTCGAAGAAGGTCTACGTCGGCAGCCAGTACGTCCACGAGACCACCGACGGCGGCCAGACCTGGAAGACGATCAGCCCGGACCTGACGCTCAACGACAAGCAGCACCAGGGAGACGCCGGCGGCATCACGCACGACAACCTCTACACCTACGACGGGTCGGTCATCTACGCGATCGCCGAGTCGCCGGTGAAGCAGGGCGTCATCTGGGCAGGAACGAACGACGGCCAGGTGCAGCTGACGCGAGGATGGCGGCGGGCACTGGACGAACGTGACGAAGAACATCCCGAACCTGCCGCCCAGCGGCACGATCTGGAACATCGAGCCGTCACCGTTCGCCGCGGGCACCGCCTACATCACCGTCAACCTCGAGCAGATGGGCGACTACAACGCCTACGTCTACAAGACCGCCGATTTCGGGAAGTCGTGGCAGTTCATCAGCGGCGGCATCCCCCACACGATGAACAGTTCGGCTCACTGCGTCATCGAGGATCCCGTGCGCAAGGGGATGCTCTATCTCGGCACCGACAATGCGGTGTACGTCTCGTGGGACGATGGCGGGCACTGGACGGCGATCACCAATAACCTGCCGCCGGCGCCGGTCTACTGGCTGACGATTCAGAAGCACTTCAACGACCTGGTCATCTCGACCTACGGCCGCGGCGACTACATCCTCGACGACGTGACCGCGCTGCGCACCTTCGACAAGGCGCAGGCTGCGAATGCGCCCGACCTGTTCGCCCCGCGGGAGGCCTACCGGTTCCGCACGATCAGCGACCGGCGGCTCGCCGAGCCGGGCGCCCGCATCGTCGGGCAGAACCCGCCGTATGGGGCGGACATCAATTTCTACCTGCCGTCCGCGGATCCGGACGTCACCGTGACGATTGCCGGCGCGGACGGGAAGGTGATCCGGACGCTGCACGCGAAGGGCCGCGCCGGGCTGAACCGCGTCTGGTGGGACCTGCGCGGCGAGAACGGGAAGATGCCGCACATGCTGGTGTCGCCGGTGGGCGCGCCGTGGATGCAGAACGGGCCGGAAGGGTACCACATCCTCACCGGCATCATGATCCCCAGGGTCGTGCGCGGTCCGCTGGTCGTGCCCGGCCGCTATACGGCGCACCTGACGGCCGGGGGGAAGACCCTGACGGCGCCGCTGACGGTGCTGGCCGATCCGCACTCGCTGGGCACGCCGGCGACTCTGCAGGCGCAGCACCGGTTCAAGACCGAGCTCGAAGGAGAGATCGATCACGTGTCCGACATGATCGAGCACCTGGAGTGGGTCCGGAAGCAGGCCGAGACGATCGTCATGCGGTACGGGAACGACCCGGCGCAGCAGGTGGTCGTTGATGGCGCGAAGAAGCTGGAAGCGCAGGCGATTGCCGTCGAAGGGAAGCTGATGGACGTCTACCTGACGGATGGTAACGAGGATCTGAACCGCCATCCGAGCCAGCTGTACCAGAAGCTGACGGCGCTCTACGACAAGGACGAGGCCGATCAGGGACCGACGGCGGGCGACATCGCCGTGAACGACTACTTCAAGCAGTGGATGACGAAGTCGGAGGCCGAGCTGCAGCAGTTCCAGCGGTCGGACATCTCCAGCTTCAACGACCTGCTGAAGTCGCACCAGCTGGCGATGACGATCCAGCCGTAACACCGGGCTTGAGCCCGGTGGGCACCGCATTGCGATTGCTTTTCGAAGGGAAGGGAGTCCGCGGTCCGGAGGAGTCGTCCTCCGGACCGTGGATGCGGGTCACAGGAGTCTCTGGTTCTGGTGTCGTCGCGCGCTCGCGCAACGGTCGATGCGGGAGCCGGCGCCCGCGGCACCGGCTCCCGCCGACAGACTGACTACCGGCCCGTCTCGCCGGCCTTCTTCTCAGTCTTCTTCGCCTTCTTCATCTTCTTCTTGGCGACCTTCTTCGTCGACTTCTCGGTGGTCGCCGTCTTCTCGGTGCTCTTCACCTTCTTGACGTGCGCCTTCTTCTTCTTCGTCTTGGCAGGCGCCTGTTCCGTCGCCGGAGCCTGCTGCGCACTGGTCGCCCCGAGCACGGGCACCGCGATTCCCGACACCATGAACGCCATGGCCACAGCCATGGCGACAACCCACTTCTTCATTGTTGAACGACTCCCTGAAACGTTTCCGATGAATCCGCGGAGCGGACTCGACAATCCTCCGAACACGAACAATGATTCGATTCTACTCTTGGTCCTGATCAGTTGTACGCGACTTGTTTATGGAATTGATCGTCTTTAATCGTCTCACGATCCAAGGAATCGATTGACGGCTTCAACTCTCCGTTCGCCGCTACGGAAAAGCGAATTTTGATGGCCCTGGTTGCGTAACGCCGGGCTTCAGCAGGGCCATGGAACGTCGTAGCACCGAGTTTCAGCTCGGTTGAGGCCGTACTGATGAGCTGGTGGGGGAGAGACGGTCAGAAGGCCATCAGGTAGGTGAGCTTCGTGACGAGTGCCCGGCCGATGAGGTCGCCCGTAATCGCGTCCCGCTGGTCGTTGTAGACGATGAACAGGTCGCTGAGCGGACGATAGATGATGTCGAACCGGACGTTGGCGCTCCACTGCTCGGTGTCGGTGTTGTACTGGATGAGCGCGTTCAGGAACGCATGCGTCGAGAAGTTGTAGTCGACGTTGGTGGAGACGAGATCGGTCGTGAACGACCCGGCGGGCAGGGCGACGACGTCGCGGGTCCACTGCAGGCCGGCATTGAGCCGCGCGCTGGTGCGCAGGGTGCCGCCTGCCGTGTAGCTGTGCTCGTAGCCGCCGTAGAACGGACCGGCCAGGTACTCGGCGTTCACCGACAGCGGCGCACCCGGATTGGTCGTGAACTTGACGAACGGATCGCGGCGGTCATAGAGGCCGGCCGGGACGGTGATGCCGCGCCGGCTGTCGATCAGGAATGGCCGCTGGAGCCGTTCCCGGCTCGTGTTGATCCCCACTTCGAGCGACGTGCTGTTCTGGAACGTGAAGGGAAGGTGGTAGTCGACGTACCGCGAGTAGAACCCCTGGCCGGGCCGGGTGATGTTCGTGTAGTGCGTGTGCGGAAAGATCTCCCGCAGCCAGCCATACGTCCGGACCGGCCGGAAGTGCCAGCCGGTGCGCCCCTGAACCTTGTCGACCCCGGCCAGCGGCAGGAACCCCAGCTGATCGTCGAAGCGGCTGCCGATCGTCGTGAACGTCGTCGTGCTGTCGAAGTGCGCCGTCGGATAGTAGTAGCCGATCTGCCCGAACCAGTCGTGGCCCGTCCCCGGATCGATCGTCTGCGAGGAGAACGAGCGGACCAGGTAGCCGCTGACGTTCAGGTTCTGGTGGAACAGGAAGTTGGCGTCGGCGCCGGCGACGGCGTTGTTGCGGCCGGCCCCGGCCGTGTTCAGGACGATCATGCCGACGTCCGAGTTGGCCAGCACGTTCCGCTGCACGCGAACCGCGGTGAAGTTCGTGGCGGGTGACGTCCCCTGCGCCTGCTGTTCGATGTTGAGCGCACCGATCGCATACGGGCCGACGTGCCCGGTGACCCGGCCGCCCGCGAGGATCGGCACGGGTGTCGCGTTGCTGTCGCCCGAGAGGCCGATCCGTCGGCTGAAGAACAGCACGCTGTCGGCCGGCGCCTCCGCCGGCGCCGCCCAGGCTCCAGGCCGGCCCGAACTGGAACAACCCCGCGTTGTCGAGGAAGAACTCCCGCTTCTCGGGGAAGAGGAGGCTGAAGCGGGTCAGGTTGATCTGCTGCTGGTCGGCTTCGACCTGCGAGAAGTCGGTGTTGGCCGTGAACTCACCGGTCAGCCCGCTGGCGAAGCCGATGCTCGCGTCCAACCCGGTGTGCGCCGTGCCGGCCGCCCCGGCGCCGCCGGTCTCACTGCCGCTCGCGAGCACGTAGGGCTTCACGCGGATGTCGCTGCCCGGCCGGACGCCGCGCAGGCCACGGAGCGTCCCCTCGAGCGAGGCCCGGGTGATGTCGTAGATGTGCGGCACGGGCGCCCAGTACGTGTCCTCGTTCTGGCGCCGGATCCGCCGCAGGAAGTTGATGCCCCACACCTGCGTCGCAGCGGGCGAGAAGCGCAGCGTGCGGAAGGGGATCCGGATCTCCGCGTACCAGCCCCTGGCGGTGACGCGCGTCTTCACCTCCCAGATGCCGTCCCAGCTGCTGTTCACGTAGCGGCCATCGTCGGTCATCTGCGCGTCCCACTTGGCGCCGCCCGGGTTGGTGGCGAACAGGTAGCCGCTGCGGTGATCGTCGAAGGTGTCGAGCAGCACCTCGAAGAGGTCCGTGCTCGATGGATCGAAATCCTTCTTCAGGTTGTTGGTGATGATGCCGGCCGGATCACGGTCGTGCGCGAAGACGCCGATGTAGAGGTTCTTCGAGTCGTAGATCGCGCGGACGTCGGTCTGCTCGGTTGCCGGCGCCCCTTCGTCCGGATTGTTCTGGGTGAACGAGGTGGCCACCGGCGCCCGCCGCCACGCCGCCTCGTCCAGCACGCCATCGACGACGACCGGCCTGGTCGTCCGGATGGCCTCGAGTCGATGAGAGACCGTGACTGGAGGACGGATCGCCGGCGGGGGCACGACCACACGGGTGTGTGCCTGGGCCGGGGCGGCCAGACTGACGAGAAACGCCGGCAGGAGTGCTGCGCCGGAGAGGGAACGGATGAACGGACGAAAGGAGTGCACGCCGGAATCGATCCTCGCAACCCGAGACGCAAGGATGCTGACGGAATTGGCGGAGGACGTCAAGAGAACGGCCAGCTCGGCCGTGGCGGGGGAGGCCGTCGGGTGTGAGTGCTCAGCCCGGCCGCGAACGGCCGGGCTGAGCGTCGGGACTATCTGACGTCGAATCGATCGAGATTCATGACCTTGTCCCACGCGGCGACGAAGTCATCGACGAACTTCTTCTGGGAGTCCTTGCAGGCGTAGACCTCCGCGATCGCGCGGAGCTGCGAGTTCGACCCGAAGACCAGGTCGACGCGGCTGCCGGTCCACTTGACCGCGCCCGACTTGCGATCGCGCCCTTCGAAGGTCTCCGCGTCCGCCGAGGTCGGCTTCCACGTGGTCCCCATGTCGAGCAGGTTCACGAAGAAGTCGTTGGTCAGCGTGCCCGGCCGCCTGGTGAAGACACCGAGCTTCGACTGCCCGTGATTGGCCTTCAGGACGCGCAGGCCGCCGACGAGCGCGGTCATCTCGGGCGCGCTCAGCGTGAGCAACGTCGCCCGATCGACCAGCAGATGCTCCGCCAGACACTTGGAGCCGTGGCTGGAGTAGTTGCGGAACCCGTCAGCCGTCGGCTCGAGCACGGCGAACGCCTCGACGTCGGTCTGTTCCTGCGACGCATCCGTGCGTCCGGGCGTGAACGGGACCTTCACGACGTGCCCGGCCTTCTTCGCGGCCTGCTCGACGGCCGTGCAGCCGCCCAGCACGATCAGGTCGGCCAGCGAAACCTGCTTCTTCCCCTTGTTGAACGCCTGCTGGATCCCTTCCAGCGTCTTCAGCACCTTCGCCAGCTCGCGCGGGTTGTTGACCGCCCAGTCCTTCTGCGGCGCGAGGCGGATGCGCGCCCCGTTGGCGCCGCCGCGCTTGTCGGTGCCGCGGAACGTCGCCGCCGACGCCCAGGCGGTCGTGACCAGCTGCGAGATGGACAGGTTCGACGCGAGGATCTTCTTCTTGAGGGCCGCGATGTCCGCCGGCGAGAGCTTGTAGGTGGCCTTCGGGACCGGGTCCTGCCAGATCTGCGGCGCCTTCGGCACGAGCTTGCCCTGGTACCGGGTGATCGGGCCCATGTCGCGGTGCGTCAGCTTGAACCACGCGCGGGCGAAGGCGTCCGCGAACTCGTCCGGATGCTGGTGGAAGCGCCGCGAGATCTTCTCGTAGGCCGGGTCGAACCGCAGCGACAGGTCGGTCGTCAGCATCGTCGGCGCGATCTTCTTCGACTTGTCGAACGCATGCGGGACCGTGCCCGCACCGGCGCCGCCCTTCGGCTTCCACTGGTTCGCGCCGGCCGGGCTCTTGGTCAGCTCCCACTCGTAGCCGAACAGGTTCTCGAAGAAGCTGTTGCTCCACTGCGTCGGCGTGTTGCTCCACGTGACTTCGAGCCCGCTGGAGATCGTGTCAGCGCCCTTGCCGCTGCGGTAGCGGCTCTTCCAGCCGAAGCCCTGCTCCTCGATGGGCGCCGCCTCGGGTTCGGGACCCACGTTGTCCGCCGGGCCCGCGCCGTGCGTCTTGCCGAACGAGTGCCCGCCGGCGATGAGCGCCACCGTCTCTTCGTCGTTCATCGCCATGCGGCGGAACGTCTCGCGGATGTCCTTGGCCGCCGCGACCGGATCCGGGTTGCCGTTCGGCCCTTCTGGATTCACATAGATGAGGCCCATCTGCACGGCCGCGAGCGGATTCGCAAGGTCCCGGTTGCCGCTGTAGCGCTCGTCGGCGAGCCAGGTCTGTTCCTTCCCCCAGTAGGTCGCGTCCGGCTCCCAGACATCCTCTCGTCCGCCGCCGAAGCCGAATGTCTTGAAGCCCATCGACTCCAGGGCGCAGTTGCCGGCGAAGATCATCAGGTCGGCCCACGAGAATCTTCTTCCCGTACTTCTGCTTGATCGGCCAGAGCAGCCGGCGCGCCTTGTCGAGGTTCACGTTGTCCGGCCAGCTGTTGAGCGGCGCGAAGCGCTGCAGGCCGGCCCCGGCCCCGCCGCGCCCGTCATGGATGCGGTACGTGCCCGCGCCATGCCAGGCCATCCGGATGAAGAGCCCGCCGTAGTGGCCGAAGTCGGCCGGCCACCAGTCCTGCGAGGTCGTCATCACCTTGACGATGTCCTTCTTCAGGGCGCCGAGGTCGAGGGTCTTGAATTCCTTCGCGTAGTCGAACGCCTCGTCCATCGGATCGGCCGACGGGCGGCTCTGGTGAAGCGTCTTCAGGTTCAGCTGATTCGGCCACCAGTCCTGATTCGACGTGGCTTTCTCTATTCCGCCCGAAAACGGGCACTTGCTCTCGCCGTCCATGTTGTTCTCTCCTGTGGTTGTTGCGCCGTTGTCAGGCACGGAATGATTTGAACCTTCCTGCCGGCGGTGGTTCGCTGGCTGCGAGGCCAGCGCATGTGAACTGGATTCACGTTCGAGGCTACGGCGTCGCTCGCGGGGCCCCTCTTGCCCCGCTCCGCTCCGCCGGCTCACTCGCGTCCGCTCGTTCGTGCTTCAGGCCTCGGCCTCGCCGGGGATGCGCACTCCGGGCAGCGCCCCCAGTAGATGACCTCGGCCTCGTCAATCTCGTAGCCTCTGTCGTCGGCCGCCGTGAGACAGGGCGCCGAGCCGACCGCGCAGTCGACGTCGACCATGCGGCCGCAGCTGCGACAGATCAGATGATGGTGGTTGTCGCCGACCCGATCCTCGAAGCGGGCGGGGGAGCCGGCAGGCTGAATGCGGCGGATGAGGCCCGCGGCGACCAGGACGCCGAGGGCGTCGTACACCGACTGGAGCGAGATCGCGCCGATCTCCGCCCTGACCGACCTCGGCGAGGCTGTCGGCCGTGCTGTGCGGCTGAGCCGCGACCGCCCGCAGAACGGCCAGTCGCTGAGCGGTGACCTGGATTCCCCGTTCCCGAAGCAGTTCCGCCGGGTCAGTGGGCATGAAGGCTAGAGTATATCAAAGTCTTGAATGATTCAAAGATCGCCGTAACAAAAATAGATGGATCTTTAGCGGAGACGAGGGGGTTGGCGCTGCGGGGAGGCGGCAGGTGCAGGCAGTGAAGCTCTCGGCCTCCTATTGCTCTCTGAGCGCCTCCATCGGGTCGATCTGCGCCGCGCGGCGCGCGGGCAGCCACGCCGCCACTAATCCAACCGCGGCGAGCACGACGATCGCGCCCGTGAGGGTGAGCGGATCATCGGGTTGCAGTCCGTACAGCAGCACCTTCACGAACCGTGCGACCCAGAGGCTGAGGACGGCGCCGGCGGCGAGCCCGACGCCGATCGCCAGGCTGATCCGGTTCAGGACCATCCGTACGATGCTGCCCGGTTGCGCGCCGAGCGCCTTCCGGATCCCGATCTCCGTGCGGCGACGATTCACGTTGTACGACACCACGCCGTAGAGACCGACCGCGGCGAGCAGCAGGGCCAGCGCGCCAAAGAAGCCCGAGAGCATCGCCAGCACCCGCTCCGTGGACGTTGATTCACGTGCGAGATCGTCCATCGTGTGAAATGTGAACTGCACGTTGGGTCCGGCCGCGGAAATCGCAGAGGCCACATCCCTCACAATGGCCGTGGCTGGCCCGTTCTGCGCCTGGGCCACGAGCGTAAGCGCCGGCGATGTCGCCGCGGAACGGGACTGGGCCAGGGGGATGTACACCGTCGGCGGCGAGTCGTCGCGCAGCGACCCATAGACGGCATCCCGCACGACGCCCACGATCATCATGGGAGGCGGCGCCTGGAGACCTGGCGGCGCAACCTGGGCGATGGTCCGGCCAATGACCGGTCCCGCCGGAAAGAAGCGCTTTGCGAACGCCTGGCTCACCAATGCGACCCGCGGCGCGCCGTTCGCATCCCGTTGACTGAAGTCGCGTCCCATCACGACCGGTGTGCCCATGGCCGCGAGCCACCCCGGGCCAATCGCATTCGCGTCGGTCAGCCGCTCTCCTTGAGGCAGTACGACCCCCGGTGGATTCTCGACCAGCATGTGGAGTACCAGGTTGTCCAGTGGGGCCGCCACCGACCAGGCGGCGGATTTCACGCCGGGCGCGGACTGAACCGCGCTGAGCACCGCCTGACGCACATCGGCCGTCAGCCCCCCGCGCATCCGGCCTGCATTGAGGTTCGCCACGAGGATCGAGGCCTCATCGAAGCCTGGTGACGGGTGCGCCAAGGCGATGAACGTACCCAGGAACAGTCCGGCGCCGATGAGCAGCACCAGGCAGAGCGCGACTTGCACGGCTACGAGACCCCCGAACGCACGCCGCTTCGAATCGCTCATCTGACGAGGACGTTGATCGATCACCTCGTGTGGCCGCACGCCGGTCGCGCGCACCGCCGGCATGACCCCGAACAGCAGCGCGACCAGGATCGAGACACCGGCAGTGAATCCAAGGACCGTCCAGTCGAGCGGTAGATTCAGCGAGACATGGACGCCGAACGTCGTCAGTTGCGAGACGATCAGGCGGCTGCCCCACGCGGCGAACGCCAGCCCCACGAACCCACCGGCCAACGAGAGCAGAAGACTCTCGATGAGCAGTTGCCGCACGAGTTGCGTGCGCGAGGCGCCGAGCGCCACCCGCACGCCCAGTTCGTGCCGGCGCGCGTCGGCTCGCGCCAGAAGGAGATTGGCCAGATTCACGCACGCGATGAGCAGGACGAGAGTGACCACCGCCATGAGGGCGAGGAGCGGCGCCTGGTACTGGTCGCGAACGGGCGAAGCGGCTCCGGCAGGCGCCGGTCTCCATACCATCGGCCCCCGGAGGTATCCCGCAAGATCCTGCGGGCGCCAGTTCGGCGGCAGCGTCGCCTGCCGGATCGCCGGCTGCGCCGCCTGCAAGGCTGCGGTGGCGGCCGCTGCGCGCTCTCCCGGGTTGAGCCTGGCCATGACGGCCAGCCAGGAGTTCGCCGGAAGAGTGAGCAGGTTGCGGCCGTCCAGCAGGGGCTGCGTGCCCAGAGGCACCGCAACATCGAAGCGGTCGCCGACCCAGGGACCGTAGAAGTCCTGGGGGGTCACGCCGACGATGCTGAACAGCACGCCATTCAGATTCAGCGGACGTCCGATGATGTCCCCGGCGCCGTTGAAGTGCGTCTGCCAGAAGGTGTAGCTGATGACGGCTGCGGCGCCGTCAGGGCCGCCACCAGGCTGGTCGTCCTTCGCGGTGAATCCGCGCCCGAGAATCGGCTGCACGCCGAGAACATCGAAGAACCGGCCGCTGACGAGAAGTGCCTCGACCGGCTGCGCCTCGCCGTTGGGCGCAAGGTTGAGCTGTCGTCTGCCAAAGGCACACGCTCCGGCGAAGAGATTCGGCCGATCCCGAATCTGCTCCCACACCGGATTGCTCCACCAGCTCCGGCCGCCCCGCGGGCCGATCGTGGAGCGGAGCTGTACCAGCCGGTCTGGCCGGTTCACGGGCAGCGGCCTGAGCACCAGGCTCTCCACGAGGGAGAAGATTGCGGTATTCGCGCCGATCCCGAGCGCGAGCGAGAGGACGGCCACGGCCGTGAAGCCGGGACTGCGCCGGAGAAACCGCACGGCGCAAACGACGTCGCGGGTGAGGCCATCGACCCACGGCAGGCCACGCGAATCGCGGTGCAACTCCCTGGACCGGTCCATCCCGCCGAGACTGATCAACGCCCGGCGACGTGCCTCCGACGCGCTGAGTCCCTGCCGGATGTAGTCGTCCACGGCCATCTCGAGATGCGCGGCCAGCTCCTGGTCGAAGTCATCGTCCAGGTCTCCCTTTCGAAACCAGGCGATCAGCCTCGCGCAGGCCCGGCGAAGAAGGGACATCAGTCACCTCCTTCGCCCGCCGCCAGCACGCGGCCGATCACCGCCGTCAGACGCGACCAGTTCGCGCGTTCCGACTTGACCCGGCGCGTGCCCGCTCTCGTGACGGCGTAGTACTTCGCCTTGCGATTGTGGTCGGAGACTCCCCAGGATGCGGAAATCCAGCCGCGCTGCTGCAGGCGCACGAGCGAGGCGTAGATCGTTCCCTGGTTGAGCAGAATCTCGTCGCCGCTCAGTTGCTCGATCCGCCGCGCAATGCCGTAGCCGTGCAAGGGACCCATCGTCGACAGCGTCTGCAGGACCATGAGATCCAGCGTGCCTTGCACCAGGTCGATCTTGGCGTCCACCATCAGTGCCCTCCTGTTGTGCTGCCACATGACTGTAGCACGCGGTCCTGTGGCAGGTCCAGAGGAGCCAGGTCGCGGCGTCGCGCGAAGGCGGGGTGCCACGGCAGTTACGATATGATGCGACCGTGAACGCCCGATGAGCAGCCGCCGAGGAGGCCTGTCCACCATGTCCACGTTTGTCCGTACGACCGGCGGCTTTGTCCTGCTCGGCCTCCTGCTGGCGACCGCGTCGCCGCGCGCGCAGGCGCCGCAACAGGCCTCGATGGACCGTGACCTGATGGAGGTCACGGTGCCTCGGCTGCAGCAGCTGTACCGCGACCACAAGTACACGGTGACCCAGGTCGTGACCTGGTACATCGGACCGGATCCATCGGTACAACGGGGTGTATGGCGCGATTGAAGACCTCGACACCAAGGGAGCGCTCGCCACGGCGGCCCGGGAAGATGCGGAGGCGAGGACCAGCGGCGACGAGGGGCGTGCGCGGGGCGCTGTGGGGCGTGCCGATCGTGATCAAAGAGAACACCAGCGTGCGCGGGCTGATCACGAGCGACGGGTGGAAAGGCTACAAGATTGCCGGGCACGAACTGGTTGCGCCGCGCGACGCCACGATCGTGGCGAAGCTGCGGGCCGGCGGGCGCGGTCATCCTCGGCAAGACGAACATGCCCGACTTCGCGGCCAGCGACACCAATCGGAGCACCGCCTACGGACGCACGGGCAACGCCTATGACGTGCGGTTCAGCCCGGGCGGATCGTCGGGCGGGACGGTGACGACGGTGACGGCGAACATGGCGATGCTGGGCACCGGCACGGATACCGGCAATTCGATCCGGATGCCGGCCGCTACGAGCGCCGTGGTTGGGGTCTTTCCGACGCGAGGGCTTGTCAGCATCGCGGGCATTGCGCCGCTGGATTGGCAGCTCGACAACACCGGGCCGATTGCGCGCGACGTGACCGACGCCGCCATCGCGCTGACGGTGATGGCGGGCGAGGATCCGATGGACCCCGCTACGGCGGGATTCGGCGAGGAAGGCCGAGCCGGGACCATACACGCAGTATTTGAAGCGCGATGCGCTGAAGGGCAAGCGATTCGGGGTGCCCGCCTTCATCCTGGAAGGAGCAGGGATTCCCTTTCAGGGGATTCCGGCGGATGCCACAGCGGCCGCCGCGGCTGCGGCGCGGAAGGACGCGCGGATTGCCTTGCGGCCGGAGACGCGGGCCGCGTTCATGAAAGCGGTTGACGCGCTGCGAGCGGCGGGCGCAACCGTGGTGTTCGACGACTCGATTCTGCCGGACCGTTTTGCGGACACCGTGTCGCGCGTGTTCACGCTGCCGTTCATTCGTGAAGGAACCGAGAACTTCCTCGCGCACTACGGGCCGCCGCAATACCACTCGGCTGGGGCCTACGAGAAGGTGGTCGGGTCGCCGCTGCCGTCGGTCATCATGGGCGGCACCGATGCACACGAGGGTCGGTACCGGGTGGCGCAGATGCGGTTCGAAGGCAATCCCCAGGCCGACGCCGATGTCCTGAAGCCGCGGCAGCGGTCCCTCGAGCTCTACAACGAGACGCTCGACCGGATGCATCTCGACGGCTACGTGTATCCCGCCATCCAGATGCCCCCGCCGGACGAGACCATGCCGCAGGATGGCAGGTTGAGCGGCGGCCCGCACAGCGACACGAGCTGGGTGAACATGATAGGCGTCCCGGCGGTGGTGGTGCCCGCAGGCTTCTATCCGAGCGGACTGCCGTTCGGGCTCGAGATCTCGACACGCCGCTGGCGGGACGGGGATCTGCTGGGGTGGGCCTATGCCTTCGAGCAGGCCACGCACCTCAGGCGGCCGCCGGTGCTGGTGGACAAGGGACTGCTGGCGATCCACCCATAGCGCTCTCCGGCCGCGCGATGTGCAATCGGCCGGTGGCCGCGCGGGGGGCTCAGAGCTTGTTTCCTCCCGGCGTCGCCGCCTTCTTCGTCGCCTTCAGGATCGACTTGCCGTCTTGGAGCCACTCCATCGTGACCCCGGACGTATCCCGGGTGAATTTGACCTCGTTCTTGCCGTCCGCGGACCTGAAATCTGAAGGCGAGACCTGATCGTCCAGTTGGAGCGTCGCGGAGTTGTTGTTCTTCGCCTTACTGGTATCGTCGAGGGTGATCGTGAGCGTATCCTTGCCGTCCTTCTTTGGGCCCAATGCCACCGTCTCTTTGAGCGTTCCATTCGAGTAATCGCCCGGCAGGTCTGCCGCCGCCAGTGCCGGACCATTGCCCGGAGCCGTCGCGGCCGCCGGCGCGGTCACGGTCGCGGAGGAAAAGCCGCCCTTGAACTCGCTCTCCCTGGGAACGAACCCGAACGCGATGCCCGCGAAGAAGCCCCGCTGATAGCGCGAGCCGAGCGAGGTGAGTGTGTTGTCGCCGTTGAGGGGTGACTGATGCAGTGCCTGTCCCGCTGGCAGTGTCGCAACGCTGCCGAAGGCCATGCCAGCCGTGAAGATGAAGCTCCTGCCGAGGACGACGCTGGGGCCAACGAAGTAATGCGGGTTCGAGCTGCCGTTGTCGCCGAGGCCAAATGCGACGCCGAACATCAGGCTTCTGAAGTATTGTCGGTCGAAATACACGTTGGCCAACGCGACTATGTCATGACGGACGGTGTCGCGGGTGTTCAGGTCCTCTTCCACTGTCTTCTTTCCGGCCTCGTCCGTCTTGATGTAGAACTTCTGGTCCGTGAGGTTGCTGAAAGAAACGCCGCCACTGAACGACACCTTCCATCCGGGACGTGTCATCACCCACAGGTCGAACGACACCGGGTAGAGGAGCTGCCCTGTCTGCGCCACCCCGGCCGCACGGCTGGTTTCACCAAGCACTGGCGGGGGAGGGGCACCTGTCGGCTTTGTCTGAGGGCGTCCAGGCGCTTCGGACACCCCGTCGATGAATGTGATGCTCACGCGGTATTTCGCGAAGTGCTGGTCGTGACGCATCGTGACGCTGGCTTCTCCAGTCGGGTTGGCGGGTATGCCTCTACTGTCGATACCGCTCGAGGACGTCGCGGGGTTCTGGTCCGTCGGCACCGCCGAAATGGAGTACCCTGAACAGCGTCGGGTCCGTCTGCTCGATGATGACCTGAAACAGTTCGCCGTCGCCGATCTCGAGCGCGAACGGCGCGTCCGTTGCTCCAGTCAGGTGCAGGTGGTCGTACACGAACGTATTGCGTCCGGTCCGCACGATCGGAGGAGGCGTGTGCGTGGGCGCGGTGGCGGTCGACGAGGGGGTCGTCTGGGCCGCCGCGGACTGAGCCGTCGAAACCACGAGCATTACGGCGAGCGTCCGGAGGATTGCGCGTCTCATGATGGCCCTCTCCTCGAGCTATGCGTGGCGCTTCATGGCACACGAACGTTCATCGGGCCGTAGAACGAGTACAGGAGACCCAGAGGGTTGTTGTCCCGTTTCAGTTCCGTCAGCCTCGCGTTGCGGACCGCGGTCGAGAGGTTCGTGCCCTTCAGCACGTCCGTCATCAGGGCGTCGCCAAATCTCATCGCGAACAACGCCCACAGCGGCGCATCGGCCGCCACAACTCCCGACGCGCCAAGATCGAGGAACGTGTAGGGGAACCCTGCCGCTGCGCCTCCGCTGGTCATCCCGCTGAAGCCCGTGGCGCCCGCATCGCACGCGTTGAGGACGACGACCGGGTGAGACAGCAGGAGGGGGCCGTACCCGATCCCGAGCTGCGACTTGACCGTCTTGATCGCAAACGGCGTCACCACCTCTGCGGGATCTCCGAGCTTGAACATCAGCTTCGCACTCACGAGCGTGCCGCCCGCAGGAGGTGGGGGGATGGGCGTTCCATCGGACCCGTGAATGAATGCGTACATGACCCGCATCGACGCATGGTCCTGCTGGAGGACCCGCAGAAGATCCGATCTGGACCGTGAAGGCGCGACAGTGACTCCGGAGACCGCCGCCAGGTGGCTGAGCTCCTGGCTCGCCATGCCGCCGATGGAGGCCGGATCGGGATCGTCAGGCACGGCGACATAATTCACGGTCAGCGTTCCTGAACGGGCCGGCGTGTTCACGTCGCCCTGCCCTGGCAGGAACGGTCCTGCAAGCTCGTATTTGAACCCCCAGTAATCCTCGGCCTTGTTCCTTCCAGGCGCGTGCAGGGTGGTCCACGGGCACATCAGGCCGTTCGTGACGATGAGGATGCGAAGCGGACGGTCCGTCGCCGTTGTGGCGTTCTCGATCCGCTTGACGATGTCGCTGAGCTTCTGATTGCTGTCGTTGAAGAGATCGTTGTACAGCGTGGCTGAAACACCGAGGCCGGTCAGCGCCTTCTGATAGTCCGCCGCCGAGAGCTTGTCTGGCACCGCGTCGTCCCACCAGGGGAGGCCGATGGGCAACGTTTGCAGCAGCGCCGACGCATCCGGCCGCGTGGTGACGAGGTCCTTCAACGTGCGGTAGACCTGGTCGGCATCGGCCTCGATACTGCTGCGATCTACGCTGGCGACGAATGTCGTCCAGGTATCGGGCGCCAGGATCTGCCGCGCCCGATCGCTCACGGCGGCGACCTCGACGTCGGTGCCGGAGCCGGATGATGAGTTCCTGAAAATGAACATGAAATCGGCGTCCAGTGCCGGGTCGGTCTGGACAGAGGCGGTCTTGTGACCGAGCGTCTGAAGCTCCTGCGCTGTCGACCCGGGAACGGCATCGAAGCCCGTGTCGGCGGGGCCGTTCATGACCCGTTGCAGCACAGCGTCGTCGTTGCCCGCGCGGGGACTCTCGACCACGATCGTCGCCACGACCTTGTCGAGGAGCTGACCGCCCTTGAGCACGGTGAACTCGAGGTGCCCGATGCCGTCGGCGTCCGCCCGCTCACGCGCCGGCGTAAACGTGAAGTGCACCTCGTCTGACTGACGCGTGTCGCTGTTGTACGTCACCGGCCCGTCCTGCATTACGGTCGCGCAGGCCGTGCAGGTCATGAATACGGTGAGCGGGACACGTCCTCGCTCCTTCAGCAACGTCGGATTGACCGCCCAGTTGCCGAGATCTTCGCCCGCCCGGACGCCCGTCGGAGCGATCCAGAACCGCGCCGTGGCGGCAGTGCCGGTTGCGACGTGATTCGCGGTTCCCGCGCGCACACCATCAACGGCCACGTGGTATCGAGGTGGTGAAGGAGGCGGAGGTGGCGGAGGTGGCGGCGATTCACCGCCTCCTTCCACGTGCACCGGTCCAGCCGTGTCCAGGGTGAAGTCCACGGTCGCGGTCAACCCCATCGTCAGCTGGATCGTGCGCCTGACGACGCTGAATCCGGAGACCTCCACCGTCACCTGATAGGTGCCTGGGGTCAGTCCCGAGAGCCGGTACCGGCCGGAAGAGTCAGTCGTTGCCGTGAATGGGCGGCCCGTGATTGCAGAGGTGACGGTCAGCGAGACGCCGGGCAGAACTGCGCCAGAGGTGTCCCGAACGGTGCCGGAGACTGAGAGGGTTACTTGCGCCGCCAGCAGTGCAGGACTCAGCACGAAACATACGACCGCCAGCAATGGTCCGCGGCAACGCATGTCCCACCTCCATACACCGGCGTGAGCGACGCAAACGGATGAGATGAGGGAGCCGAAGGGTCGCACATCTCCAGATATCAGGACAAGGGGTTTTCGCCATCGCCGAGATGACCGAACCCTGACAACGGTGCCCTGCCAGAAGCGGAAATGGCGCGCGACTGCCTGGCCTAACACATTCTCCCGTCAACACTTGCTCGTCGGTATCCGTCGTGGTGAGTCTTCGGTGGTCCGCTTGGTCTGCGCGATGAAGATATTGTGAAGGCTGATGCGATCTCCTGGTCCTGTCGGAGCGCCTCGAGCAGGTCGACCCGGCTCGTGCGGCGCGCCGGGACCAAGCTGGCCAGCGCGGCGGCCGCCACGAGTACCGATGTCATCAGCGCCGCGGTAAGGGCGTCCAGCGGGCGAGCTCCTGCGACGACATTGGCGAGAACCAGGCCATGGGGGCCAGCAGTTCCGCCGGCGAGTGCGGAGTGGTCGGGGCTGGATCGCACGTGCCGTGGAGGCGGCGCACGCTCGCGCAGAAACCCGGCACGAACGCCTGGATTGCCGGCGCATTGAGGTGCACGGGGTGATCGACGCGGACGGCGACGAGGCGCAGCGACTTCGCGGCCGTCCGGCGGCACCGAGGGTGACCGCAAGCAGCGCGGCGGTGAACCTGCTCGAGTGCGCATGCGGTGCCAGGTTCAACAGGTGCGCGTGGCGCGATGACACGCCGATGGCTCTTCTATCGCGGCCGCCCGCGCAGCCGTTCAACCTGCACCTGCAGCGCCAGAACCGCCACTCCGCGACGCTGGCGGCGGCCGCCTTCCGGCAAATGGGCTTGACTGCGTGCGACGACTCGCTGACGATAAAGCCCTGTCGGGGTCGGCGTTCCGCCGACGGTCCGTTGCGGTCGGAGATGCGGGCGGGAGGCGTGTGGTGATCTACGCGGCGGTTGTGCTCGCCTCCGGGCTGCTTTCCATTTTCATCACGCCGGTGGTTCGTGTCGTCGCGGTGCGCCTGGGCGTGGTTGACCTGCCGGGCGCGCGCAAAATCCACTCACAGGCGGTAGCGCGGATGGGCGGCCTCGCGGTGGCGTCGGCCGCGGTGTGCGGCCTCGCCGCCGTGGCGGCTGTGGCGCCGCGACTCGGGTGGCACGCGCTTCGCCTCGACCGCCGGATGCTGGCACTGGTTGCCGGAGGAGGCCTGGTCTTCGCGGTTGGACTGATGGACGACATCCGAACGGTGCCGCCAGCCGTGAAGCTCTCCGTTCAGGTCGCGGCCGCGGGCATGGTCGTCGCGTACGGCGTGACGATCGACGCCGTGACTCTCGATGGCGTGACGTACCACCTCGGCTGGGCCACCGTGCCGGTCACGCTGGCGTGGATCGTGGGCATCACCAACGCGTTCAACCTGATTGACGGCCTCGACGGCCTGGCGACCGGGCTCGCGGTCATTGCCGCCGCGACGTGCGCGACGATTCTGGCAGTCCGCGGTTACGAGGACAACGCGCTGGTGCTGGTGGCCCTGCTCGGCGCCGCGGCGGGGTTCCTCCTGTACAATTTCCATCCGGCGTCGATCTTTCTCGGCGACTCGGGCAGCCTGCTCATCGGCTTCGCCCTGGCCACCACCGCCATCATGGGATTCCAGAAGGGGGCGACCGCCCTGGCCGTCGGCGCGCCGCTCCTGATCTTCGCGCTGCCGATCGCCGACACGCTGGCGTCGATCTGGCGGCGCCTCGCCGATTCGTCCCGTTCCGCGCCGGCACCCGGCCGGTTGGGATTGCTGGCGAGCGTCGTGCAAGCCGATCGGCGCCATATCCATCACCGCCTGGTGGCGGGGGGACTGTCGCATCGGCAGGCCGTGCTGGTGCTGTACGCCCTGGCGCTGGGGTTGTCGCTCCTCGCCCTGTTCACGATCCGGACGACGTGACGACGCGGCGCCGCGTGCTCATCGTGCAGCCGGCTCTTCGGCCGGGGGGCGGTGGTGAGGCAGTGGCCGCCTGGATGGTCGAGGCGCTCCAGGACACCTTCGACGTCACGGTGGTGTCGTGGGAGGCTGCCGACCTCGATGCCGTCAACCGCCACTACGGCACCTCGCTGCGCGCGTCGCAGATTGCGACGAGCGCCGTGCCGGCGCCGCTGAGGTGGGTCGTGGACCGGATCCCGATTCGGCTGGCCCTCCTCAAGTGGTCGATCATGACGCGGTTCGCCGCACGTCTGGCGCCGTCGCACGACATCCTCATCAGCGCCGATAACGAGATCGATCTGGGCCGCCGCGCCATCCAATACATGCACTACCCGCGGGACCTGCGCCCGCGGCCGGCGGCGGACATCCGCTGGTACCACCATCCGGCCGTGCTGCTCGATCTCTACTACGCGTTCTGCGATGCCCTGCGTCCGGGATCGCGCGAACAGGTCGCGACGAACCTGTCGCTCGCCAACTCGACGTGGACGGCCGAAAAGGTGAAGCAGCGGTACGGCCTGTCGTGCCGCGTGGTTTACCCTCCGGTCGGTGGCGGATTTCCAGCGGTGCCCTGGGAGGATCGAGACGACAGCTTCGTCTGCATGGGCCGCTTCGCGCCCGAGAAGGAGCTGGAGCGCGTCTTCGAGATCCTGGCAGGCGTCCGCCGCGTCGTCCCGGGCGTCAGCCTTCATCTGATCGGCTCAGCCCGGCGGCGCGGCTACTACCGGCGAGTCGTGCGGCTCGCCGAACGGTACGGCTCGTGGATCCACTTCCACGAGAACCTGCCCCGCGACGAGATGATGAAGCTGGTCCCGTCGTCCCGCTACGGCATTCACGGGATGAGCGAGGAGCACTTTGGCATCGCCCCCGCCGAACTGGTGCGAGCCGGCTGCCTCGTCTTCGTACCGGACGGCGGTGGGCAGGTGGACATCGTGGGCTCGGAGCCGCTGCTGCGATACCGGAGCGTCGACGATGCGGTCGAGAAGATCGTGAAGGTGCTGACCGACCGCGGCGAGCAGAGGCGACTGCTCGCGCACCTCGCGCCGCGCCGCGGCCTGTTTTCGGTGGAGCGATTCGTCCAGGCCGTGCGCGACGCCGTCGACGAGATGGCCCGCGACCAGCGGGCGGCAGGAGCCGGCACGTGAACGGCACCGCCGGACCGTCGGCCGGCGGCTCGATGGTTCGCGAGGTGCGGCGGCGCATCGCCCTGTTGCCGCGAGGCGCACGGGTTCGGTGGGTCGTACTGCTGCCGCTCGGGGTGGCCACGGCCGCGATCGAGGCGGTCGCCGCGGCGCTCGTCTACGGTCTCATCGCCGCCTTGAGTGGCGCGAACGTGTCCCACGCGGCGGTCGTCGGCCGGGCGGCCGGGGTGCTCGCGCGGCTCGGCGGCGGCTCGCTGGTGGTCGGCCTGGCGTCGGCGGCGCTGGTGGCGCACGTGGTGCGCAGCGGCGTCATGTGGCTGACGATCCGATGGCGCGCGCGTGTGGCCGGCGACGCGGCCGCCACGCTGTCGACGCGGATCCTCGGCGCGTACCTCGCGGCTCCCTACCTGTTTCATGTCCGGCGGAACACGTCGGACCGGGCCCAGAGCGTCATCCTGTCCATCCCGGCGCTGCTCGGACTGTTCGACGCGCTGACCACACTGGGGACGGAGGTGCTGGTCGTGCTGGCGCTGGCCGCCGTGCTGTGCGCGGTGGCGCCGGTCGAGACGCTGATCGCCACGGCGGTCATCGTCGCTCCGCTCGTCCCGTTCGTCCGGCTGAGTCGTGCGTCCTACGCGCGGTTCGGAGCCCGCTGCGACGCGCTGGATCGCCGCGTCGCCGACGGCCTGCAGAAGGCGTTCAGCGCCATCAAGGAAGTGAAGGTGCTCGGCCGCGAGCGGTTCTTCCACGAGTCGGTCGCGCGCGGCCAGCAGGAGCGCGCGCGGGCGGCGATTGGCCTCGCCGCACTGGAGAAGATGCCGCGACTGATCACCGAGTCGGCGTTCGTCGCGGGCATGCTGGTGCTCGTGCTGGTGCTGAACCGGGGCCTGCGGGACTCGACGCAGGTGCTGGCCTTCATCGGCCTGTACGCCTACGCCGGCTTCCGCATCATCCCCGCGGCGCACCGGATCGTGCTGCAGCTCGGGATCGCCCGCGCCGACATCGCGGCCACGGCGCCCCTGTGCGACGACCTGGCGGAGATCGGCCGCCTCGTGAACGCCGAGTGCGAGGAAGAACCGGGGCCGTCCCGCTTCTGCGACGCCATTCGCCTCGAAGCCGTCCGGTACGTGTACGCGCCGCATGGACCCGACGTGCTGCACGGCCTCGATCTGGAGATCCGGCGCGGGGAATGCGTGGCGATCGTCGGCGCGAGCGGCGCCGGCAAGAGCACGCTCGTGGACCTGATCCTCGGCCTCCTCGACCCGGTCACCGGCCGCATCCTCGTCGACGGTGTGCCGGTGGTCAGGCGGCGGCGCGCGTGGCAGCGGGAGATCGGGTACGTCCCGCAGGATCCGGTGCTCGTCGACGACACGCTGCGGCGGAACATCGCCTTCGGAATCGCCGACGAGGAGATCGACGAGACGGCCGTCATGGCGGCCGTGCGGGTGGCGCAGCTCGAAGATCTCGTCGGCACCGTTCCCGGGGGCCTCGACACGATCGTGGGCGAGCGTGGCCTTCGACTGTCGGGCGGTGAGCGCCAGCGCGTCTCGATGGCTCGTGCGCTCTATCGCGATCCAGACGTGCTGGTGCTGGACGAGGCGACCTCGGCGCTCGATCCCGGCACCGAGCGGGAGGTCGCGCGCGCCATCGACCGCATGCGCGCGGACAAGACGCTCATCGTCATCGCGCACCGGATGAGCACGGTCGAGCGCTGCGATCGCGTGGTGTTCCTTCGCCACGGCCGGATCGCCGGCGAGGGATCGTACGAGGAGCTCTGTCGCACGTCCGCGGAGTTCCGCGCGATGGCGGCAATGGAGCCGACGGCCTGAACGCCCGGCCGGGCTAGTGACGGTCGGAAGGACGCCAGAGCCCCGACGCCAGCCGCGCGCACTCCTCGGCCAGTCGCCGCCCAGCGTCGGGCCGCGCCAGGCGGCGCGAGGCCTCCGCGGCCCGCCGCCATCCGGCCGGCTCGCTCGCCAGGTCGTGGAACCACGCGGCCACGCCGTGAGCATCCCACTCGACTTCCGACAGCGTACGTCCCGCGCCGGAGGCCTGCCAGAATCGCCCGTTCGCGGTCTGATGATCCGCGGCCGCGTCGGCGAGCGGGACGATCAGCGCGGGGAGGCGGGCGATGGCCAGCTCGGCGAGCGTGCTGGCCCCGGCCCGCGCCACGGCGACGTCAGCCCATCGGTAGGCCGCCGCCATGTCCTCGAGGAACGGTCTGACGTCGGCGGACACGCCGGCCGCGGCGTACGCGCGGGCGAGGGCGTCGGCTCTGGCGGCCTGGTGCAACACCTCGACGCGCGTGCCCAGCTCCGCGAGGAGGCCGAGCGCTTCCGGCAGCCTCCGGGCCAGGAACTCGTCGCCGCGCGATCCGGACGTGACAAGGACGCGCAACCGCCCCTGCGGCGGCTCGCGAGGCAGGTCTGCCAGGTCCGAAATGGCCGCGCGGACTGGCACGCCGACGGCCGTGTCCGCCGCGCCCGGTTCGGGCAGCCCTCGGTACAGCCGGTGCACGACTCCGCGCAGCCACGAGTTGGCCAGCCCGAGCTCCACGTTGGCTTCGTGACTCACGGTCAGCAGCCCGAGGGTTCGCCCGGCGATCAGGACGCCGCCCGAAGCGAAGCCCCCGAAGCCGATCACCAGCTGCGACCGGTGCGCCGCAAGCGTCCGACGCGCGGACCACACCGCCGACGGGACGCCTGCAATCGCCCGCAGGCCGGCCGCGCGGCCGGCGCGGCGAATCGGCCGGCCCGGCACGGGCACGAGTCGATGACCCGCACGCGCAAGCAGCCGCTCGGCGATCGAGTGGGACGTGCCCAGGAAGAGGAGGTCGGTGTCGGCGTCGAGGTTCAGGAACGCCTCGGCGAGCGCGAGTGCCGGGTACGTATGCCCGGCTGTGTCGCCGACCGCGAAGGCGACCCGACGCTGGGGATCACGCACGGATGCCTATGCTAGACTGCGTCGAATCTTTGGCCACCCGAATGCGCGTAGCAGTCATTGTGCTCGGAGACCTCGGCCGAAGCCCCCGTATGCAGTATCACGCGCTCGCGCTGGCCGTCAACGGCGTGGACGTCGACCTGATTGGCGAGCAGGGCCTGCCGCTGCCACCGTCGCTCGATCATCCTCGCATCACGGTTCATCGATTGCGCTCGCATCGGGTCGCGAGCATCGGCCGCACGCCGTTCGTGATGCGCGGCGGGTGGGAAGCCCTCTCGGCGGCGGTCGATGCGCTCCGTTGCCTGTTTCGCGTCGCCGCGCCGGACGCCATCGTGACGCAGACGCCGCCCGCCGTACCGACGCTCGTCGTCGCCTGGATTGCGTCGCGATGTCGTGGCGCCCGACTCGTCTTCGACTGGCACAACCTCGGTTGGACGCTGCTCGCGGCGAGGCCGGGCACGAGCCGCCTCGTGATCAAGCTCGCGCAGGCGTACGAGCGGCGCGCGGCGACGCTTGCCGACGCGCACCTGTGCGTGTCGAGCGCCGCGGCGACGTTCCTCTCGGACGAATGGGCGCTGTCGCCCGTGCACGTCCTGCGCGATCGACCGGCGGAGATCTTCGCGCCCCGGGCGGCGAGCGCCGAGATCCGCCGGCGGCTGGTGCGGCTGGCGGGACTGGACGAGTCGGCCCGGCCGGCGCTGGCGCTCAGCCCGACGGGCTTCACCCGCGACGAGGATCTCGACCTGATCCTCGCCGCGGCAGACGACCTCGAGGCGCGCTGGCGCGAAGCGGGCCCGGCCGGCGGCCTGGTCATTGCCGTCTCGGGAGAGGGCCCCGGCCGGAAGGCGTTCGAGCGCAGGCTGGAGGCGCGCACCGGCCGCCGCGTGTGGGTCGTCCCGACGTGGGTCGCCGCCGAGGAATACCCCAGTCTCGTGGCGTCGGCCGACGTCGGCGTCTGCGTTCATCGATCGTCGTCGTGCGTCGATCTGCCGATGAAGATCGCCGACCTGTTCGGGAGCGGCGTGCCCGTCTGCGCGCTGGATTACGGAGACGCGCTGCGCGAGATGGTCACGCCGGGCGAGAATGGCCTCCTGTTCCGCGACGGACGAGAACTCGCCGGGTGCCTGGACGCCTTGTTCCGTCAGTGGCCCGTCGAGTCGCCGACGTTGGCGCGGCTGCGCGCCGGCGCGCGAGAGGCGTCGGCCGGGCGGAGATGGACGGACGGATGGCAGAGCGAGGCGATGCCCGTCATCCTGCCTCCCACGACCGCCGGCCCGGTGTCGTACGCACGCGCATGACCCGGCCGACGAGAACCCGGGCCGCCAACCGTCCGTCTGCCGCGCCGGAGCCCGCTTCGCAATGGGGACCGGTGGAGGGGGCCCTGCTCGCCGCGGTGGTCGTCGTGGCTCTGGCGATCCGGGTGTACGAGCCGTGGTCGCTGGTCTTCACGCCGGCCCACCTGAACCTCCTCGAGACCGACGCCTGGTACCACTTCCGCGTGATCGAGAACCTGGTCGCGCAGTTTCCGCATCGGTTGATCGTCGATCCGTACGCAGCGCCAGGGGGCATGTACGTGCCCATCGCGCCGTTGTTCGATCTGCTGGTTGCCGGCGCGGCGTGGCTGGCGGGATTCGGGCATCCGTCGGCCGCGGTGATCGGCCGGGTCGCGGTCTTCACGCCGCCGCTCCTCGGCGCGGCCACGGTCGTCATGGTCTGCGCAGCCGCGCGCGTCAGCGCCGGGACCCTTGCGGGCCTTCTGGCCGCCGCGCTTGCGGCGATCCTGCCGGGACATTTTCTGGACAGAACGCTGCTGGGGTTCGTCGACCACCACGCGCTCGAGGCGCTGATGAGCGTCGCCATCCTGTGGATGGCGCTGAGAATCCTTCGGGACGGCGAGGTGCGTCTGTCATCCGGCGTCGCGATGGGCGCGCTCTTCGCCGCGTACTCGCTGACGTGGACGAGCGCGGCGTTTCTCTTCGGGATCGTCGCCGTCTGGCTCGTGCTTCACGGCAGCCTGCACCTGTGGAGGCGGATCGACGTGGGTGGGGTCGGCGGCACCATGGCCGTCGCCGCGGCCGTGGCGCTGACCGCCGCCGTCGCGTGCCGACCGATCAATCCCTACCGGTTCGATCTGCAGGTCGCCGGCCTGGCCGCCGTCCTGGTGGCCGGGCTCGGCGTGGAGGCGGCGCGGACCGCCGTTCGAGCCGGCAGGCGGCCGCGCCTCGTGGTCGGCGTCGGCGCGGCGGCCGCGGCGATTGCGCTCGCCGCCGCCATCGTCCTGCTGCCGGGGCTCGTCCGTCAGGTCGCAACGGAACTCGGCCGGTTCACGGCGTCGCCCGATCGCATGCAGGTGCTCGAGGCGCGCCCGCTGCTGCTCTACGACGGCAGGTTCTCCTGGCGCCCGGCGTGGTTCATGTTCCGGACGGGGCTCCCGGCGGCTCTCGTCGCCATCGTGTTCCTGGTATGGCGGTGGCTTCGAGCCGGGAGCCCGGGCGATCTGCTGTTGGCCGTCTGGTGCACGGCGCTGGCCCTGGCGACGTTCGGTCAGAATCGTTTCGGCTACTACCTGGTTCCCTCGGCAGCCGTCGTCATCGGGTGCGTCGCGGCCCGCGTCATCGAAGCCGGCCGACGCGCGGGCGGCTGGCGTCGCCGCGGCGCCGTGATAGCGGTCGCCGGTCTTCTCTTCGGTCCCAACCTCGCGCCGGCCATCTGGACGACCGGGCGTCCCGGCGGCCTGCCGGCGGACTGGCTGCCCGCGTTCACGTGGCTGCGGTACGCGACGGCGGATCCCTTCGGCGATCCGGCGTACTACGATGCGCGATACGGTGCCGGCCGGGTGCGCCGCGCGTCCTACTCGGTCATGGCGTGGTGGGACGACGGCTACTGGATCATCCAGGCGGCTCATCGCGTGCCCGTGGCCAACCCCACGCAGGAGCGGGCGGACGTGGCGGGACGCTTCTTCGCGGAAACGGACGAGCGCCGCGCGCTGGCGATCCTGCGCGATGAACATGCCCGCTACGTGTTCGTCGACGATCGACTGCCGTTCAGAATCGACCCCGCGTCGAACACCGTTCTCGGCTCGTTCGAATCCATCGCGATTTGGGCGGGAGTCCCGACGAGCCGGTTCTTCGGCGCCTTCCTGTTGCCCGACGGGAGGGGCTATCGAACGGTGTTCCTCTACTATCCCGATTACTACCGCAGCATGACGTTCCGGCTGGGCGTCCTCGGTGGCGCCGGCTCAGCCGCGACGGCACCCGCCGTGGTCGCGTCCTGGACGGCCACCTGGATTCCGTCCCTCGGCGGCTCGTATCCCGTCCTGACCACCCTGAACTCGTTCGCAACCTACGAGGCGGCAACGACATACCTGCATCAGCTCGGTCCCGGCAATCACCTGATTGCCGGGGTGGACCCCAGTCGTTCGCCTGTGCCGCTCGAGTCGATCACCGGGGCTCCACCGCGCCTTTCGAACCCCGGCCCCTGGGGTGTTTCAGGAGGGTGCGGTTCAGATTTTTGAGGTGGACCAATGACCCGAACTGGATTCGTGATATTGTCTTCCGGCCGCGAGGCGATTCGCCCGCGGTCCGACAGGAGAGGGCGTCCATGAATCGACTTCGGCGGGTGACCGGAAAGTACCTGCGATCTGGTACTGGGCCTCGCGGTGGTGGCAGTGATGTTCGGCGCGATGTGGTGGACGGGTCCCCGCGTCGTGCACGCCCAGTCCACTAACGGGACCCCCTCGCCGGCGCCCCCCTCAACGAAGACGCCGGAGCCGGCGCCGGCGCCGCCGCCCCCCTCAGCGAACACAACGACGCCGCCGACCGGACCCGGTGGAACTCCTGGAACTGTCGCACCCTCCGGAAATGCGACCGCGCTCTTTCCCCGCGTCGATTGCGTGCAGCCTGACCCCCAGAACAGCGGCTTCTATATCGCGGCGTTCGGGTACGAGAACTACCCGCCAAGCAACGTGTCCGGCGAGAGCATTGCGTACGGCTATCCGTATAACTACGTTCAGTCGTCCAGCCTCGGCGTCTTGTCGAACAACATCGCGGGGGCACCGGAACAGTTCGTCGCGGGGTTGAAGCAGTATCAGTTCTCGGTTCGATTCGCCGGCGGCGATCAGGTGCAGTGGTACCTCTACGACCCATACTCGAACGTGTATGGAGTCGCCACGGCTGATGACACCACCGTGACCGGCTGCACCACTCCTGGACCGCAAGGGCCCGCGGGGCCGGCCGGACCGGCTGGGCCGGCCGGGCTTACCGGGCTTACCGGGAACACGGGGCCGCAAGGGCCCGCTGGGCCTGTGGGCGCCCCTGGAAACATAGGGCCTGCCGGACCCGCCGGACCCGTTGGACCTGTCGGGCCCGCGGGGGCTCCTGGAAACATGGGGCCCGCCGGACCTGCGGGGCCCGCGGGGGCCCCAGGGAACATCGGACCGGCCGGACCGGCCGGGCCTGCCGGGCCTGCTGGGCCCGCCGGACCAATGGGCCTTCCGGGGGCTCCAGGGAACACGGGACCCACTGGGCCGATGGGCCTTCCGGGAGCTGCCGGGCTGGGCCTCGCGTTCCAGACGCAGGTCGTGACGACGAGCGGCCCGCTGGTGCTCGGTCCGAACAACGTGAGCATGCTGTACTCGTCCAGATGCCCGACCACGACCACGACCACGACCACGACCACGACCGCCGGACGCTGACGCTCACGCTACCGCCGGCAGCTGACGCGACGTCCCGGTTCCTGACGATTCGCCGGCTCAACGCGCCAGGGTTGGTGGTCATCAACGCCCGGTCCGGGGAGTTGATCGCGGGTGGCGGCAATCCGAGGTCGGGGAGTGCCGTTTCGCTCGACGACAGAGCGGACTATGTCACGCTCGTCAGCGACGGTAGTTCCTGGTACGTGTTCGGGAACGGCCGGTAGCACGCGAGCACCAGAAACAGGTGGAGCAGCCCGCCGTGACGCGGTCACGGTGGGTTGCCGTCTTCAGCCTGCCACGCGCCAAGCCGCCGACTCCTGCGGCGGCGACCTCTCATCACGCCTTCCTTCTTCTGACGCGTCCAGCGCTTCAGTTCACGCTCTCGAGCCAGAGTCGTACGTTCGACGTCGCTGGTCTTACCGACGTCCAGAACCCGGTCCGCGCAGCGGAGGATGTACACGAACCACATCGGGAAACGACGATGCAATCGTCGCCGGCCGAAGGCAATTGGGAGAGGGATAGAGGAGAGGGTAGGCCCTTCGACTCGCTACGCTCGCCCAGGGCATTCGACTCGGGCGCGAGTCAAGTGGCCTGCCATGAGCGAGGGCGCGAAGCGCCCGAGTCGAATGGTGGAGGCGGCGGGAGTCGGGCTTGACCGTGTCTTTAGAATCAGCTGCTTACGAGCTCACGGATGAGCGTCCGGCGAACAGAGCCGCATCGATACCCGGACCGCCAGGGGGGTGGTCCGATCACCATCGCCGCCGAATCGCTGGTGCTCGGCGGTATCATTGGCGCCACTGGCGCATCGCCAACAGCGCGACCTTCGCGCCTGGCCGTTCGCGTCGGCTGCGACGCAAGAGGATTGTTGGTCACGCATCGGAGGATCAGGATATGTTCGCCAAACGTCACCTCCTCGGATGGCTCGTCGGGATGGCAACTCTGTCACTGGGAGTGCTCGCCATCACGCCGGCAGCCGCCGCGCAATCACCTGACATCAACGGACTGAAGGCCGAAGCCGAGGCCTACGTCAATGCGCACGCCAAGCTGATCCAGCAGATCGTGGATTCGACCTTTTCCTTCCAGGAAATTGGCTATAACGAAACCCAGACCGGCATCTACCTGACCGGAATCCTGCAACGCCACGGATTCACCATCCGACGGAATATCGAAGGAATCCCGACCGCCTGGGTGGCGAGTTGGAGCAACGGCAGCGGGCGCCCAACCGTCTCTTTGAACAACGACGAGGATGGACTTCCGGGCCTGTCACAAATGCCCGGCATCCTGAAGGAACAGCCCATCATCGCCGGCGGTAACGGCCAGTCCGAGGGGCACAACACGGGCCTGGCGGGCATGGTCGTGTCTGCGCTGGCGCTCCAATCGGTGATGGAGAAGCACCATATCTCCGGTACGGTGCAGGTGTGGCCGGGCATCGCGGAAGAAATCCTCGGCGGAAAGGCCTGGTACGTGCGGGCAGGGGTGTTCGATCACGTTGACGCCGTCCTGTCGACGCACGTCTCCTCGGGCCTGGGGACGTCCTATGGGCGCAGCGGCGGCACGGGCGTGATCTCCGCCGAGTACACGTTTCAGGGCAAGACGGCGCATGCCGCGGCGGACCCGTGGGATGGCAAGAGTGCATTGGCCTCCGCCGAGATGTTCGACAACGGCATGAACTACATGCGGCAGTTCTTTCATCCTCCCTCTCGCACTCAGAACGTGCTGGTGAACGGTGGCGATGAGCCGAATGTCGTCCCGGCCCTGACGGAGGATTGGTATTACTTTCGCGAGGTGACGCCCGAAAGGGTCCGCCAGAATTTTGCCACCGCAAATCGGGTGGCGAAGGCGGCGGCTGACATGTTCGGTACAACGATGGCCGTGAAAACGATCGGTACGGCATGGCCGTCCTGGGGAAATCAGCCGCTCGCCGAGGATATGGACAAGAACATTCAGGCTGTCGGCATGCCCAACTGGACCGCCGACGACCAGCGCTATGCCAAAGCGGTCCAGACACTGATTGGGAAGAAGCCCATTGGGCTGAATACACGCATCGAGAAGCTGGGGACGGGCGTGGTCAACCCGCTCGGCGGGCCGTCCGACGATATCGGCGATGTCATGTGGACCGTCCCGACTGTCCGCCTCATGTTCCCGGCAAATATTCCGGAAGTTCCGGCTCACAACTGGAAGGCCGCCCTGGCGGAAGCCACGCCCATCGCGTACGGCGGCGCCGCCGTGGATGCCAAAGTGCTGGCGATGACGGCGCTCGACCTGTACGTGAATCCGCAATTGGTGCAAAACGCCAGGCACTATTTCGACGCGGTCCAGCCCGTGCTGGCGATGCAGGCGTACGGCACGTCGAAACCCGTCGTGTACCAGTCCTTTCTGCCTGCGAACGCGACGCCGGACATTTCCATTCACGACGCGCTGATGACGAAGCTGCGGCCGCTCATGGAAAAGATGTATTACCAGCCAGACAAGTACCCGACGTATCTGGATCAGCTGGGTATCAAGTGGCCCTGCCTCACTCAAGACTCGACCTGTGGCGCCCCCAAGGCACTCGTACCGCACAATTAGCCACTGGAGTGCGGCAAGAACCGAACGGCGCACCGGCCAGCGTGGACGCGGCGAACAAGTTCGTCTGATCCGCGACGCCGGCGTCCGAGACGAATCAGTTCACGGTGACGGCGACCGCTGGGCCGGGAAACACGGCCATGTAGACGAACCACATCTCGGGACGACGATCTCCTCGTCCAGCGGTCAATTCAAGAACGGAGAGTGGAGGGGCGTTGGCCTTCGACTCGGCCGCGAGTCAGGTGACCTGCCATGAGCGAGGGCGCGGAGGGGAGAGGTAACGGTGCCCCTCGACTCGCGCAGCGGCATGACACTCGCTCGGGACACCACTCGACTCGGGGGAGTCAGATGGCCTGCCACGAGCGAGGGCGCGTGTGTGGGTGAGGAGGCCCTTCGACTCGGTCGCGTCGCTCCCTCGCTCAGGGCATTCTCCCTGAAGGGTGGCCTGCCATGAGCGAGCCTCCGGCTCGGCGAAGGCAGGGCGGAGGCGAGTCGAATGGTGGAGGCGGCGGGAGTCGAACCCGCGTCCGAGAATACGTCCTCGCAGGAATCTACATGCGTATCCGCTCTTGAAGTTTCGCCCGCGACGTGGAAGAACGGCCAGAAACCGCCGCGGACTAGCCCCGATGAAATTTCACTCTCACCCGTCGGAACCGCCAGTGAGAGCTAGCCTGCTGAAATGACATCCAGTCCCGCCTCGCAGGCCAGAACGGGGTGGACGTCGCTGTTATTTAAGCAGCGAGAGCGAGCTGCGTGTTCGCAGTTACGTTGTGTTCCACCGGATTTACGAGTCAGTGGAGCTCGGCATGCATCCCACGGCTCAGTACCCCCGTCGAAGCCAGATCGCCCCCACAGAGGATCAAACCGCACCGGACAGAACCCCATTGTAACACGACGCTCGGCCGTTCGCCCCAAGCATCGGTGAATACAGGACTTCCGGCGCCACGCGCCTTGACTTGCACGATCACGACCCGCATAATGCCTGCGTATCTGGACTGACGCCGCGCCGACATGACGGAGTTCCGCTGCATGTCGTTTGAAGAACAGCTTCGAGGCTCGCTCGACACCCTGGTCGAACGCGTGTGCGGGCAGATCGAAACCGAGGTCCAGGACCTCGTCGGCAGCCTGACGTCCGGGGCCCGTCGCCGCCGCCATGTCGCCGCCGACGCCCGGCTCGCGGCCGAGACGCAGCTCGCCGAGACGTTCGCCGCCAGCCTGTCGAACCTGTGCGTCGAAGAGCGGCAGGCCGGGCTCGCCGGCTTCACCCGCCTGCTCGCCGCCATCCGCGCGCTCGACGCCTGCTCCTCCCTCTCGCAACTGCTCGACGTGCTGGTGGTCTGCGCAGGGCGGGAGGCCAGCCGCGCCATCCTGCTGCTCGTCCGGGGCGAGCGGCTGCAGGGCTGGCGGGCCACCGGCTTCTCGGAATATCAGCCCGATGGCGGGCGCCGGCTGGACATGCCGATCGGGGAAGCGCACGTGGTCACCCAGGCCATCCGGGCCCGCCAGGCCGTGTCGACCGGGCCCGGCGCTCCCGCGCCCCCGTTCACGCTGCTGGGAGATGACCGGGCGGGACTGGCGATTCCGATCGAGATCGCAGGGGATGTGGTGGCCGTGCTGTACGCCGATACCATGGGAGAGGCCCCTGGCGCCGCACCCGCGGCCTGGCCCGAGATCCTCGAAGTGCTGACCCGCCACGCCGGCCGCTGTCTGGAAGGGTTGACCGCCGCCCGTCTGGCCCGCGGTGGCGGCGCTCCCGACGCCGGCCGACCGCGTCGGACGGGACCGCCGGCCGGCCGGGAACGGCCGCCTGCACGGTCCGGATACGGCGCGGCGCAGGAACGGCCGTCTGGTGCCGATTAGTCCCTTGTACGCCGCGGGGGGCCGAGCCCCGCGCAAGCAGTCGCAGCGCCCGCCCATCAGGGCGGGGGTTCCCAGGCGCTCAATCAGGTGAGGAACTTGCACCATCCACGACTCGAGCTGATCCGCAGCCTCGCTCCGGGCGGGCGCTGGCGTCGTCCGGCCGCGTGGAGTCTCGCCGTCTGGCTGCTCGTCGTGCTGACGTCGCAGCATGGCACCTACGCCCAGCAGCGCGGTCACCACGCCGTCGGCCGAAGGTGCGCTGCCGGCGCTCGCGCCGACGAACCATCCGCCGCTGCCGCGGCAGCTGTCCAGACTCTGGCTCGCCCCCCGGCAGGGCGAACGGCAGGCCCACCGGGCCGGTCCGCTCGAGGCGCTGGCCCGGGCCGTGAAGCTGCAGGACGATGCGAAGTTCAGCGCGTCGCTGCAGCTGCTCGATCGCAAGGCGGTGCAGCAGACGCCGCTCGCCGGCTACGCCACCTACTATGCCGGCATGGCCGAGCTCGGCCTGAAACACTACGACCTGGCCCGGAAGGCGTTCGCGGACCTGGCGGCCCGGCAGCCGCACGGCTTCCTCGCGGAAGCGGCGCCGCTGGCCGAGGCGCAGGCCGCCGAACAGGCGGGCGACAATGTCGGTGCGGTGGCCATCTATCAGGGGCTGCTCCAGCAGACGCCGACCCGGCCGCAGGCGGTGCTGCTGCGGCTCGGGCGGGCGGCGGCCCTCGCGGGGGACCGCGCACTCGCGGCGGAGTCCTTCCGCCGTGTCTATTACGACTTTCCGCTGACCGATCAGGCAGACGAGGCGGAGAAGGCGCTGGCGGGCCTGAAGGTGGCGCCTCTCGTCGAGTCGATCGGCTACCCGCGGGATCTGGCGCGGGCCGGCACGCTGTTCCAGGCCGGCCGGTTCAAGGAGGCCCGCGAGGCGTATACGGCGCTCCTGCCGCGCGTGCACGACGGCGACCGCGAGGGCGTCATGCTGCGCATCGCCGCCAGCGACATCGAGCTGCACCTCTACCGGTACGCGCTCGGTGACGCGCGGCCGTACGCCCACGCCGGCGCGCACCAGGCCGAGGCGGCGTATTACTATGCGGCCGCGCTGGCCGGCCTGCACCGCGACGACGACTACGTGCGCACGGTGCGGTTGATGGTCGACAGCTTCGGGACCAGTCCCTGGGTGGAGTCGGCGCTCAACGACCTCGGCACCTACTACATCATCCAGGACGAGGACGACCAGGCCACGGCGGTCTTCCGCGAGATGCTGTCCCGCTTCCCGAACGGTGCCCACGCCGAGCGGGGCGCGTGGAAGGTCGGCTGGGCCGCGTACCTGGCGCACCGGTACGGCGAGACGGTCAGGGTCTTCGACCAGGCGGCGGCCCGGTTTCCGCGCTCGAACTACCGGCCGGCGTACCTGGTACTGGGCGGGCCGCTCCTACGAAGCGCTCAAGGACGGGCCGATTGCCGATGCGCGGTTCGCCCTGGTGGCCACCGACTACCTGAACTGGTACTACGGCCGGCGCGCGGTCGAGCGGCTCGGCGGCGAGGCGGCCTGGCGGCAGATGGCCGGTGACGCGCCGGACGATGATGGCGCCGGCGCCGATCCGTCGACTGCCCTGGCGCGGGCGCTGCCGCCGACCGGTGACGACATCCGGCTACTGCTCTCGGTCGGCCTCTACGATCAGGCGATGGACGAGCTCCAGTACGCCCAGCGCAAGTGGGGGAGCTCGCCGGTGGTCGAGGCGACGATCGGCTGGGTGCACAACCGGCAGGGCGATCTGCGGCAGGGCATCAACGCCATGAAGCGCGCCTATCCGCAGTACCTGGCGGCGGGCGGCGAGCAGCTGCCGCGGGCGATCCTGGAAGTGCTGTTCCCGCTCGACTACTGGCCGCTCATCCGCCGGTACTCGCAGGCGCACAACCTCGACCCGTACCTGATGGCCGCCCTGATCGCGCAGGAGTCGACCTTCGAGCCGGCCATCCGCTCGTCGGCGCACGCGGTCGGCCTCATGCAGCTCCTGCCGTCGACCGGGCGCCACTACGCGCGGGTGCTGCACTATCGGCGCTTCTCGTCGCGCATGCTGACCACGCCGACGACGAACATCCGCCTGGGCATGGCCTATTTCGCCGACCTCGTCGAGCGCTTCGGCGGCGTGCACTACGCGCTGGCCAGCTACAACGCCGGCGAGAACCGTGTCAGCCGGTGGATTCAGGAGCGGCGAGACCTCGGGCTCGACCAGGATGCGTTCATCGAGGACATTCCGTTTCCCGAGACCCAGAACTACGTGAAGAAGATCCTCGGCACGGCGGCCGACTACCGGCGGCTGTACGGCGCCCAGGGACCGCCGAGCCGCGGCGGACGAAGCCGCCACCGGCGCCGAGGGCCGATAGGGCGGCCCACGCCGGTCCGCTGCAGAGTCCGTTCATCGCTCCGGTTCGTGCCGGTCCAGGTTCGTGTCGAGCTGAAGCTCGGCACCTACGACATCAGTCCGGATCGGGTCTCGTAGCGGTCGAGCTTCAGCTCGACCGACAGGCGTCTCGCTCTTCCGCACACGCGCGCGCGTACCACGTTCCCCCGGAATACGGATAGTCGCCGAATCGACCTCACGATCGCCTGCTCGAATCGGATTCGACAAGACGTACAGCACGCATGTCTCCGTCGGCTCGCTCCTCGCGCAGGACGCGCTCGTAATAGCCTCGTCTGCCAGAGCGCGCGCCCGGTCAGGCCGACGTAGGCATGCCCCAGCCGCTGTCGCAACTGCCGGCAGAACGACGGAAGATGAGAGTCCTCCCGCTCGCCCTGCGCAATCAGATGCAGGTGGTCGGGCATGAAGCAGTACGCACTCGCGGCAAAGCCATTCTCCTGTGCAGGTGTGCAGGAGTTGATCGATCAGAACGTTGACGACATCCGGGTCGCTGAAGGCCGATGTGACGCACCCTCGTGCAGAACGTCAGGGAATAGCGCCAGAAACCGAGGTAGTCGAAACCCGCAAGACGGGTGGGGCGAGTGGGGGACATGTCGTACAAGACGCAAGCCCCGCGCCACGTCCACGCAGGCGGGCCTCGTCCGCGGAGCAGGGGCCTGCGGGTTCTTGTCGAAGGATGTTCGCCCCGGTCAGGTTCGTGTCGAGCTGAAGCTCGACACCTACGAAGCAATCCCCCCGCGCAGTCCGTCCCGTAGCGGTCGAGCTTCAGCTCGACCGACAAGGCGTCAATGATCCGCGAGCCGGTACAGGGCAATCGGGCCGTCGCGGGCAACTTCGGCGAGCGCCGGCGACCGGCGGATGGCGTCGCCGTCGGCCGCCGGCAGGTCATCGAAGTGCACGAAGATGTACTTCACGCCCGTGGCCCGCAGGGCCGCCAGCGCCTCCGGCGCCGGAAAGCTGCGGAAGGCGTCGTACTCCCGGTTGTAGCTGACGGGCATGTATCCGCTGTAGCCGTTCACCAGCGGCTTCCAGTAGACGGTCGAGTTCAGCATGTACGGACGCGTTGTCGATCGGATGTCCCGGCGGGTACATCGGGAACTCCACCACCGCTCCGGCCGGGGCGAGCCGCAGCGTGCGGTACATCGGACGGAATCCCCTCGAAGCGGACGTAGTCGATCGGGATCGACAACGGTTCCAGCACCAGCAGGAGCAGCACGATCGCGGAGACGGCCGGCCGGAGGCGGCCGGCCGGCAGCCTCCGGCGCAGCGCCGCGAGGCCGAACCCGCCCAGCACGGCGACGGCCACCAGACCCAGATAGCCGAAGCGGGACGCCGCCCGGATCCCCTGCAGCGGCGGCAGCAGCCGGTAGAGCAGGGCGTAGCCCGGCATCGCCGGACCGAACGAGAGGATGACACCGGCCACGCCGAATGCGAGGCACATGCGCGCCCGCCGGTCGTGCAGCGCACCGGCGGCGATGGCGATCCCCGTCAGCACGAGCCCCACGAATCCGGGGAACAGCCCCGTCGATCCGAAGAACAGGTGGCTCCACAGCCAGTAATGGAATCGCGCGGGTGTCGTCAGGTAGTCGTGCCACGATGCCGAGTAGAGCGCCACCTCGCGGAGCGACCGGACCTGTCCGAGATCGCGATAGGCGTGGACGTAGGGCAGCATGAAGGGCGTCAGCGCGACGCCCGCGATCAGGATGGCGAGCCCGGCGTACGGCGCGAGCCGGCGTGCCCGGCGGCCCCACCAGTCCTCGGGGCGGGCGAGGGTGGCGACGACGAGCGCCGTGGCCGTGAAGACCATCAGGTAGTTCGACGTCAGCCCCTGGAGCACGAACCAGATGGCGAGCCAGACGGCATGCCGCACCTTCGGGGACCGCAGCAGCGCGTCGAGCGCGACGAGCGCCAGCGGCAGGAACTCGACGTGCTGGGCCTGCAGGTGCGGCAGGCGGGTCAGCGTATGGGCGTTGAACGCCATGAGGATGCCGGCGCCGACGCCCGCGATCCAGTCGCCGGTCCAGCCGGCGATCGCCAGGCACATCGCCCATCCCGTCAGCGTGAAGCCGGCGATGAGCAGCAGGTTGTAGACGAGCACCGGGGAGGCGCCCGCGGCGAACAGCGGAATCCCCATCACCCCCTGCACGATCATGCTCTCGGAATAGGCGAGCGTGTCGCGGGCGGGGTAGAAGATGTTCGCGTCGTACAGGTGCAGCGGATCGCGTGGCGCCTGGTGGGCGACCCAGGCCAGGATCCATTCGTTCAGGACGGTATCGGCGTTGTCGTTGCGCGAGAGGTGTGCCGGGCTGGTGGCCAGGGGCCACGTCTGGAGGACCGCCAGGGCGAGGAAGAGGGCGAGGGCGACGAGACGGGGATGACGGTGAGTCACGTCGGCAATGGGCAATGCGCAACGAGCAATGGGTGACGAAGGCGGCCTGGAGCCGCCCTCATCATACCCTCAGCTCATTGCTCATTGCTCATTGCCATGCAATAGACCGTGCCCCTAGAACCGCGCGACGGCTCCGAAATACAGCCCGCGCAGCGTGAAGTCGCCGCTGTCGCTGCCGACGCGGTACTGCACGTCGAGCGAGCGCCAGCCGACCTGGGCGCCGATGTTGTTCGTGAAGTTCACCGTGCCGTAGATGTTGACGTCGATGTACTGGCCGGTGTCGCCCTTCTGGATGTTGCCGGGCAGCTTGAAGCCGGTCGCCTCGCCCGTAATCGAGATGTTGGGCACCGCGTACACCCGGACGATGCCGCCGATGGCTGGAATCGGCGCCTTGGCCTGGGTGAACTCGGTGTCGACGGCACTGGAGATGGTCGCCGTCACGTTGGTGTACTTCGCCTCGGCGATCACCCCGACGAACCCGCGATCGCGGGAGATGAAGTCGTACTCGTAGCCGAAGTCCCAGGCCTTCCAGTCGAGGGTCGAGCTCATCGGCAGGCCGATCGTGTACTTGATCCCGTTGAAGACGATGTCACGCGTGAGCGTGGCCTGCGACTCGTACTTGATCGGGATGTACGAGATCCGGAACTTGTGCTTGCGGGCCGGCCGCAGCACCAGGTTGAACTCGGGGAAGCGCGTCTGCTGGATGCCCAGGTCGGTCACGAAGTCGATGTTGCTGCCGACGATGCCGAGCGACTCGCTCGAGATAAGCCCCTGGGGACTCGGGTTCCAGAACCCCGCCCCGAACTCGATGTGGTACCGCTCCCCGGTTGCGGCATTGCTGCTCCCCGCGGGGGCGTACCTGAGCCGCCGCCGGGCGGACCGGCAGCAGCGCGAGCAGGGCGGTGGCACACAGGTACGTACGGATCGAGCGGCTGATGCTCATGGCGCAGTCGTTCCAGGCCCCGGATCAGGTTGAACTGTCAGGATGCCGTGGGCATCCACGGTTCGCGTCGTGCGCACGCGATGGGACGTTCGGACGTCCCGTTCGACCGCAGCCCGCTGGGAAGGAGGCTGGTCGAGGATAACACAGGTGCGTGGCGGCGCGGGCGACCGCCGACCGACGCGACTACTTGTCGTCCTTCGGCCAGAGCAAGTTCCGGTCCCGATCCAGGGACCGCACGTCCATCGATCAACAGGGTGGGGGGATCTCGTACAGCAGCTTGAAGAACAGCCGGATGCGAGCGAGGACTTCTTTGATCGTCTGCATGGACCAGGTCCCGATCACTGACGGATCCGCCGGGCGAGCCGGCAGAATTGTGATTCCGGCCGGGCATGACGCCCGCCCTCATGATAGTCCGAATGGGCGGGGAGTGTGAGGGCGTCGATGCCGCCGCCTGGGCGGGAGGGAGCAAAAACAGCACGGGCCGGGCAGAAACTGCCCGGCCCGTGGTCACGACCGAATCGAGGACAGCCTCCGGGACCGTCCTCAGGCTTCCGAGGCCTCGACGGCCGGCACCGGTTCGGCGCGGCCGCTCAGCACCTTCACCCAGCGCCTCAGGGCCGAGCCGAGGACCAGCAGGACGCAGATCATCATGATGATCGTGCAGATCGAGTCGATCAATCCCTGGACGTGCAGCGCTGGGTCGGGACCGAAGGCCATCGGCCCGAAGTTGTCGCGGACGCTCAGCCACCCGGCCGACAGCGTCGTGACGCCCACGAAGAGGAGCGGGACGGCGGTGACCCACGCGTACCTCACCCGTCCCATGTTGATGATGATCGTGGTGCCGATGGCGAGCGCCACCGTGGCCAGCAGCTGGTTGGCGATGCCGAACATCGGCCAGAGCGTGCTGATGCTGCCGGTCCAGATGAAGTAGCTCCAGCCGAGGACGACGAGCAGCGTCGTGCCGACCGAGCCGGGGATCCACGTGGTGTCGCCGAGGGGCTTGTACAGCCGCCCGCCGAACTCCTGCACCAGGAACCGGCCGACGCGCGTGCCGGCGTCGAGCGTCGTCAGCACGAAGAGCGCCTCGAACATGATGGCGAAGTGGTACCAGTAGTCCATCAGCCCGCGCATGCCCGGCAGGCCCGCGAAGACCTGGGCCATGCCGACGGCCAGCGAGACGGCGCCGCCGGGCCGCGCGACCACGACTTCGCCCGACTTCCTTCGAGAGCGAGGCCAGGTTGACCGGGGTCATGCCGAGGGTGGCGAACACGGCGTGCGACGTGTTGATGGCGAAGTAATCGGCCGGATGCAGGACGCAGGCCGCGGTCAGCGCCATGACGCCGACCAGCCCTTCGGACAGCATCGCCAGGTAGCCGACCGGCCGGATGTCGCTCTCCTTGTCGATCATCTTCGGCGTCGTGCCGGAGCTGACCAGCGCGTGGAACCCCGAGATGGCGCCGCACGCGATCGTGATGAACACGAACGGGTAGAGCGGTCCGGGGATGATCGGTCCGCCTCCGGCGGCGTATTTCGTGATGGCCGGCATCAGCAGGTGCGGGTTGACCAGCATGACGCCCCCGGCCAGGGCCAGGATGATGCCGATCTTCATGAACGAGCAGAGGTAGCCGCGCGGGTTCAGCAGCATCCACACCGGCAGGACCGAGGCCAGGAACGTGTAGATGGCCATCAGGATGATCAGCGTCTCGGTCCCGAAGGTGAACCAGGACGCGTACCCCGAGTCGGCCAGCGGCTTGCCGAGGATCACCGCCAGGGTGATGCCGATGACGCCGATGATCGTCGCCTCGGTCGTCTTCCCCTTGCGCCACTGGAACATGTAGAAGCCCATGAAGATCGCGAGCGGAATCGTCGCGGCGATCGTGAAGGTGCCCCATGGACTGTTGTACAGCGCGTTGACGACCACGAGCCCGAGCCCGGCCAGCGCGATGACGATGACGAACATGATCGCGATGGCCGCCATGATGCCGGCGAACGGACTGATTTCACGCCGCGCGATTTCAGCCAGCGACTTGCCGCCCCGTCGCACCGATGCCCAGAGAATGACGAAGTCATGGACCGCGCCGGCCAGGACGACGCCGGCAATGAGCCACAGGTACCCCGGCGCATAACCGAACTGCGCGGCGAGCACGGGGCCGATGAGCGGGCCTGCGCCCGTAATAGCCGCGAAGTGGTGTCCGAACAGCACCCAGCGCGACGTGGGGTAGTAGTTCTGACCGTCGTAGTTCGTGTGGGCGGGGGTGACCCGCGTGTCGTCCAGAACCATCACCTTGGCAGCGATGAACGCGCTGTAATACCGGTACGCGATCACCAGGATGCACAGGATCGGCAGGACAATGTATAGAGCTGGCATGCGGGGGATTCTACCAGCGGGCGACTGCTGAGGCTACAGCGGTTATTTTTGGATTTGTAAAAAGTTGTCTTCAGATCCGCGCCGGAATGCCAGACGTCTGCGTCGTGTTCTCGCGCTCAATGCGGCATTCGCCGTTCCGGCGCTGCGACGGCCGTGGGCTGACGGGACCGCCACCGCATCATCTATACTGACCGGATGGGGTCCGGGTTCCGGCGTCTCCTGCCATACCTCCTGACATACCGCCGCCAGTTCGCCGTCGGCCTGGTCTGCGTCGTCATCACCACCTCCGTGTCGCTGAGCGCCCCCTGGGTGCTGCGCTACGCCATCGACGATCTGGGCCACGGCGTCACGCGCGGCAAACTGGTCTTCTACGCCAGCCTCCTGCTCGGCATCGCCATCGTCGGCGGGACCTTCCGCTTCCTCATGCGGCGGATCATCATCGGCGCGTCCCGCGACATCGAGTACGACATCCGGAACGACTTCTTCGCCGCGCTCGAGCGCCTGCCGGCGCAGTACTTCCAGCAGCACCGGACCGGCGATCTGATGTCGCGCGCCACGGCCGACCTCAACGCCGTCCGCATGATGGCCGGGCCGGCCATCATGTACTCGGCGAACACCCTGCTGACGCTCGTCGTGGCGCTGACGCTGATGATGTCGATCGACCCACGGCTGACGCTCATCGCCCTGGTGCCGCTGCCCTTCGCGTCGATCTCGGTGAAGGTGTTCGGCAGCGCGATTCACAAGCGGTTCGAACGGATCCAGGCACAGCTCTCCGACCTCAGCGCCGTGGTGCAGGAGTCGCTCTCCGGCGTCCGGGTCGTCCGCGCCTACGGGCAGGAGGCGGCGGAGATCGAGCGCTTCCGCGCGTCGAACCAGGAGTACTTCGACCGCAACCGCGGGCTGATCGCCCTGAACGGGCTGTTCTTTCCGAGCATGACGTTCTTCCTCGGCCTCGGCGGGCTGCTCGTCCTGTGGCTGGGCAGCGCCGCCGTCATCCGGGGCCGGATCACCCTCGGCGAGTTCGTCGCGTTCAACTGGTACCTGGTGATGCTCAGCTGGCCGATGATCGCCTTCGGCTGGGTGACGAACATGGTGCAGCGCGGCCTGGCGTCCTGGACGCGGATGCTGGACGTGCTGGACGCGGAACCGGCGATCGCGGACCACCCGGTGGCGACGGCGCCCTCCGCCCTCGAGGGGGGCATCGAGTTCCGCGATCTCACCTTCGCGTTCGACGGCCGGCCGGTGCTCGAGCACGTCTCCGCCCGGATCGAGCCCGGGCAGACCGCGGCGTTCGTCGGGGGCACCGGCGCGGGCAAGACCACGCTGATGAGCCTCCTGCCGCGGCTCTACGATCCGCCGCCCGGCACGGTCTTCATCGACGGCGTCGACGTCCGCGACCTGCCGCTGCCGGTGCTGCGCGGGGCCATCGGCTTCGTGCCGCAGGAGCCGTTCCTGTTCTCCGACTCGCTGGCCGGCAACCTGGCCTTCGGCGCCGACACCGCCGGCGCCCGGCCCGACCGCGACGAGGCCCTGCAGCAGGCGGCTGCCGTCGCGCGGCTCGACAAGGACGTGGAGGACTTCCCGCACGGCTACGAGACGATGGTCGGCGAGCGGGGCCTCACGCTGTCGGGCGGGCAGAAGCAGCGCACCGCGCTCGCCCGGGCGGTCATGACCGACCCGAAGATCCTGATCCTGGACGATGCGCTGTCGGCCGTCGACACGTACACGGAGGAGGAGATCCTGTCGCGGCTGCGGAGCGTGATGCGCGAGCGGACGTCGCTCATCGTGGCGCACCGGATTTCGACCGTCCGCGACGCCGACCGGATCTTCGTCCTGGCCCGGGGCCGCATCGTCGAGCAGGGCACGCACGACGAGCTGGTGGCCCTCAACGGCCAGTACGCCGAGCTCTACCGGAAGCAGCTGCTGGAAGACGAGCTGGCAGCGAGTTAGCGCCCGCGGCCCGCGCGAGGATAGCGAGTCTTCGAGCGCCGCAGCGCGAGCGCGTGGGGGTGGGGCCCCGCGCGCGTTGAACGAAACTGACGCTGACGAATTGAAGAATTGGGAATTGAAGAATTGAAGAATGGCGGAGGCAGAGTCCTTGTCAGTTATCTCTCAATCGAGCGGCAGCATTGATCGCCCGCTCTTCTTCAATTCTTGAATTCTTCAATTCTTCAATTCGACATGATGCACCCGTGAGCCCTATCCAGGAAGACGACGTCGTCGGGAAGGCGTACGACGGGCGGCTGATGCGCCGGCTCGTGGGCTATCTGCGGCCGTACTGGGTGCAGGTGGCCATCGCGCTGGTGGCCATCATCGGCAGCTCGGCGGGACAGCTCGCCCAGCCCTACCTGACGAAGGTGGTGATCGATCGCTACATCGGCACCGGCGATCTGGCCGGCCTGAAGTGGGTGGCCGCGCTGTACCTGCTGATCCTCGTCAGCTCGTTCGCGCTCGACTACGTCCAGACCTACACGATGCAGACGACGGGCCAGCGGATCGTCTTCGATCTGCGGATGGCCATCTTCGGGCACCTGCAGCGCCTCGACCTGCGGTTCTACGACCGCAACCCCGTGGGGCGCCTGATGACCCGCGTCACGACCGACGTGGACGTGCTGAACGACCTGTTCACGTCGGGCGTGGTCGCCGTCTTCGGCGACGTCTTCACGCTGGCGGGCATCATGATCGTGATGCTCAGCCTGAACTGGCGGCTGGCGCTCGTCACCTTCTCCGTGCTGCCGCTGATCGTGCTGATCACGCAGTGGTTCCGGCGCAACGTCCGGCACTCGTACCGGATCGTCCGGACCCTCATCGCGCGCATCAACGCCTTCCTGCAGGAGAACATCACGGGGATGGCAACGGTGCAGCTCTTCCGGCGGGAAGCGATGAACTTCGATCGGTTCGACGCCATCGACCGGGAGCACCGCGACGCGAACGTGGCGTCGATCTTCTACTACGCCGTGTTCTATCCGGCCATCGAGGTCGTTGGCGCGCTCGCCGCCTCGCTGATCATCTGGTATGGCGGCGGGCAGGTGGTGCAGGGCGCGCTCTCGCTCGGCGCGCTCGTGGCCTTCCTGCAGTACGCGCAGCGGTTCTTCCGGCCGATCAGCGATATCTCGGACAAGTTCAACACGCTGCAGTCGGCGATGGCGTCCTCGGAGCGGATCTTCAAGCTGCTCGATACACCGGTCGGCATCGAGGTGCCCGCGCAGCCGGTGGGCCGGCCGGCGGAGGCCCGCGGGCACATCGTCTTCGATCGGGTGTGGTTCGCGTACAACGACGAGGACTACGTGCTGCGCGACGTGTCGTTCGAGGTCGCGCCGGGCGAGCGGGTGGGCGTCGTCGGGGCGACCGGCGCCGGCAAGAGCACGATCATCAATCTGCTGCTGCGGTTCTACGATGTCAGCCGCGGGCGCATCCTCGTCGACGGCGTCGACATCCGGATGCTCGACCTGGCGGATCTGCGGGCGCTGTGCGGGCTGGTGCTGCAGGACGTCCACCTGTTCTCGGGGACGATCGGGGCGAACGTGCGGCTCGGCAACGGCGCGATCGACGAGGAGGCCGTGCGGCGTGCCGTCCAGGCGGTGCACGCCGAGTCGTTCATCGACCGGCTGCCGCAGGGGCTGGACAGCCCGGTCGCCGAGCGGGGCGCGACGCTGTCGGTGGGGCAGAAGCAGTTGCTGTCGTTTGCCCGCGCCCTGGCCTTCGACCCCCGCATCCTCATCCTGGACGAGGCCACGTCGAGCATCGACACCGAGACCGAGATCCTCATCCACGACGCCCTGCGCGTCCTGATGGCGGACCGGACGACCATCGCGATCGCCCACCGCCTGTCGACCATCCAGGACATGGACAAGATCCTGGTGCTGCACAAGGGCCGCCTGCGCGAGGCGGGAACGCACCAGGAACTGCTCGCCGCGCGCGGCATCTACTACAAGCTGTTCCAGCTGCAGTACAAGGACAGTCCGCAGGCGGCGGAAGCCGAAGCGGAAACGCGGTAGGCGGCCGGCCGGAACGGCCGGCCGCTATCAGTGTGCCCGACCGAACGGCAGCACGTCGGACGGCAGGGCCGTCGACGCCGCCGCCGCGGCCGCCGGCGGGTGCTGCTGGCGCAGCTCGCGGCGGTGGAAGAGACTGCTGACGACGCCCGTCGTGGAACTGTCGCGCGGGTTCCAGCCGAGTCGTAGCACCGTCACCTTGATGGGTCGGCGGCCGAACTGCAGCGCGTCGTTGCAGCTCCACATGTAGATGTCGATGTGCCGGCCCTGTACGGCCGGGCCGGTATCGAGGATCGTGTAGATCCCGCTGTACCGCCCGAGCGGCGAGTCGATTTCCACGACCGAGCCGACCGGCAGCAGCGTGGGATCGGCTGCCGCCACGCCGGTGCGCACGGCCACACCCGAGGCCGTGGTGGTGCCCTTGCAGTACGCCGTGCCGGCGAAGGCGAGCTGTTCGCCCGGATCGGGCGGCGCGGTCACCGTCAGGCTGTCCGCCTGGAGCGAAGCGAAGCGCGAATCGGGAATGGTCGCCTCGTACAGGCAGATGAAAGCGAGTACGGCCACGATCGTCGCGAGCAGTCGGCGCCAGGTCGAATGTGTGAGCAGCATAATGAGCACGAAACCAACAGGCTCCGGCAGCGGGTCAGGGCTTCGAGTGCTCTGACTTCGCTTCCGAATCCCTGCGCCCCCCGTGCGACGAGGACGCGTCCGAACCTCCTTCAGGCATGCGCCGGAGCAGATGAATCCGGCGCTCGTTAACGACGAATGCGAGGGCCAGTGGGTAGACCACCAGCGCGAGTACGGTCGCCCCGATCATCGAGCCGACCACGTACGGCCACAGCAGCGGCCGCACCAGCACGCCCAGTCCGTCCCAGAACTCGCGGTGCAGCAGCGACAACTGGAACAGGTCGGCCAGCTGCCGCGCGAACCCGGGCGGAATCTTCGTCCGCAGCAGTTTCGCCCCGAATGCCGTCGTCAGGGCGTACCAGGCGGCGATCGTCCACGGCAGGTTCGAGTAGACCCCGAGCAGCACGGCCACGCGGTTCAGACCGAAGATGAACGCGCAGGCCAGCGCCAATCCCGTGTGCAGCCCCAGGAACGGCGAGAATCCGAAGAAGACGCCGAGCGCAAAGGCTGCCGCCGTCCGCCGGGGCGTATCGTCGATGTGGAGCAGCGTCGTGCTCCACCGCCGGACGGCACCGCGCGTGAACCGAATCATCGGAAGTGCGCGAACCCCGCCGGTACCGGCTCGTTCCGGCCGTCTTTGCCCCGTATCACCACTGCCGGATCGGCGGTCACCGTGCCGATACGGGTCACCCGCAGGTCTCCCGATTGCCGGCGTGCCGCCTGGAACCGCCGGCGGAAGCGGGGTCGGACCGTGAACAACAACTCGTAGTCATCGCCGCCGGCCAGCGCCGCGCGTACCGGCTCCTCGCCCCGTCGTTCGAACCAGCGCCGTGCCGCCGGATGCACCGGCACGGCCTCCGCGTCGAGGACCATGCCCGTGCCGCTCGCACGGGCCACCTGGGTGGCCGCGTCGGCCAGCCCGTCGCTCAGATCCATGCAGGCCGTGGCCGCCCGGTTGCGGGCCAGCATCAGGCCCAGCCGGACGCGTGGCTCCGGCCGCCGGTACCGCTCCTGGCAGTCGGCCAGGCCGTCGGGCCCCGTCTCGTCCCCACCGGGGACGCCAGCCCGGAGCGATTCAAGTCCGGCGGTCGCCGCGCCGATTTCTCCGCTCAGGTAGACCTCGTCACCCGGCTGCGCGCCGGCACGGCGAAGGACCCGGCGGCGGCGTGCCGACCCGAGCACGGTGACGTCGACGACCAGCGGGCCCGGCGACCGCGTGATGTTCCCGCCGGCCAGCTCGACCCGGTGGCGGGCGGCGAGTGCCAGGAAGCCGTCCATCAGCGCGTCGAAGTCGGCCAGCGGCAGTGCCGCCGGCAGTGCCAGCGACAGCAGGGCGGCGCGGGGCTCGGCGCCCATGGCCGCCAGGTCGCTCAGGTTCACGGCCAGCGCGCGGTGGCCGATGGCCGCGGGCGCGACGAACGTGCGGTCGAAGTGAACCCCCTCGACCAGGGCGTCGCAGCTCAGCACCTCGAGTCGGTTCCGCGCCGGCTCCAGCACGGCCGCATCGTCGCCGGGGCCGACCAGGATCCAGTCGGCCGCGCGCGCCGGCAGACGACGACGGATCCGCTCGATGAGCTCGTGCTCGCCGGCTTCCGCAATCTGCCCCGTTGCCGGGGCCGTACCCACCGTGTGCCCGTCCGTCTCACTCATGCCGCCGCCGCGCGTGTCCCGTTTGCTCGCTCCCTGTCCCATCACACCTACAGTGTGCCCGTCGGCGGCTTCGTCTCGACGCACGAAGTCCCGTCATGACGTGAACGTCTCGCTGTCCGAAAAACCCCGGGCCCTCATGGGCCGCCGCGGAACCCAGCGCCGACGGCGGGGGATGTGGGGCACCCCGCGAGAACCGGAAGCCGAGGAAGGGACGAAAGAGGCCCCGCTTTGCCGTGTGGGGAGGTCGATGAACCTGCTCAGGGCAGGTGGGACCGCTGTAAGAGCCGCGCGTTAGGCTTCCTCACGCTGAGGCATGCACACGGCGCAGGCATCGCGATCCTCTTGGTTATTACGTTGGCTCAAACGAGCCTCCGACCATCACGCGCAAAGCAGGGTATTCAGAACACACAAGAATCTTAGCCCGGGCCCCGTGAGCGGTCAAGTCACGGGGCGATCGGGCACCGTTGAAAATCGTCGAATTGCTTAGGAAAAACGGCTGTTTTGCGGTGTGCGGAACCGCACACACGTCCAACTCGTTAGGAAATCAGGACTTCGTCCAGCAGTCGTTCGAGTTGCTGGGTCCGTTCGGCCAGCCGGCCGCTCCGGTTGCGCTCCGCGTCGCGGCAGCGGAAGTATTCATCGGCGATGTTCAGCGCGGCCAGCACCGCCAGGCGCATCGAGTCGGTCGTGGGCGTCGCCTCGCCGGCCGCGCGGATCTTCTGGTCGACGTAGCCAGCCAGCGCGCGGACGTACTGCTCGTCGAGGCCGCTGCGGATCGGATACCGCTGGCCGAAAATCTCCACGGAAATCACGCGGCCGGAATCGTCGCCCACAGCAGTCTCCGTCTGAAGAAGTCACGCGTCGCGCCGCGAGTCACGACCGCCGGCGCGTCTAGAGATTCAGTCCCTCGAGCTGGTCGAGCATCTCGGTGACGCGGCCGCGGATCTGGTCGCGCTCCTGACGCAGCGACGACAGCTCCGCATGGGCGCCTTCGCTCTCCGAGAGCCGCGACCGGAGCCCCTCGAGCTCGCGGGCGAGCCGGAGGTTCTCCTCCGTGGCGCGCTCCTGTTCGTCGCGCATGCGCCCCATCATGGCCACCAGCAGCTTGACCTTCTCCTCCAGCCGATCGATCGGTTCCAGATCGGTGCCCCGTGCCATCGTTTTCGCCATACGTGATACCTCTTCAGTCGGGGCTCCGCCCCGAACCCCGGCTTCTCCGTTACGCTCGCGATCCGGCTCGCTCCACTCCGGTCGCGCCCTTCGACTCTGCTCAGGGCGCCCCGAGCCGAAGTCGAGGGGCGGGCCCGCCGTGCGGGCCGTTACAAGGCGCTCAGCGCTGCACGGCTCCGTGCGTGCGCGCGAGCAGCGCCACAATCTCGTCCATGGCTCGCTGCACCTCGACGTCGGTCAGCGTCCGGTCGGACGAACGGAAGGTCAGGCGCAGCGACAGGCTGACCCGATCCTCCGGAATCCCCTTGCCCTGATAGCGATCGAAGAACGCGACATCGACCAGCCCCTCGGGCGCGTTGGCGAGGATCGTGTCACGAACGGTGGATGCAGGCAAGCCGGCATCTACCAGCAGGGACACGTCGCGCACCACCGACGGGAACCGGGGCAGCGGGGCGACCGCCGCCGCGGCCGGGCCGGCCGCCTGCTCGATGGCGTGGTGCGCGGCCCAGGCGGCGTCGAGGTCGAGCTCCGCGACATAGACGGCGTCGCCGGCCGGCAGCTCCCGCGCCTCGGCCGTGGCCGGCCGTAGCTGGCCCAGCAGGCCGAGCGGGCGCCCTTGATGAGGTGCGGCAGTTCACGACGATGCGCGCGGCGCGTCCGGGCACGAGCAGCGGATCGTCTGCAGGCTCCACGGTGACCGGTACCCGGAGGACCTCCGCGAGTCGCTCGACGAGCCCCTTCACGTCGAAGAAGTCGACGTCGCGCCGCGTCCCGCTCCAGTGGTCGTCGGCGACCGCCCCGGTCCAGGCGAGTCCCGCCTTCCGCACCTCGCCGCCCGAGGCGGAGAAGCAGGCCCCGACCTCGAAGAGCCGGACGTCGCGCCGCTGGTGCCGGCGGTTGTGCGCCAGGGCATCGGTCAGCCCCGGCAGCAGCGAGCGGCGCAGCACCTCGAACTTGCCCGACAGCGGGTTGGCGATGGCCACGACTTCGCGCTCGTCGGCCAGGCCGAACGCCTCGTGCGCCCGCTGCTCGATGAACGAGTAGGTGAAGGCCTCCGACAGCCCGGCGGCGAGCAGCACGCGCCGGACGTCGCGGTCGCGTGCCACGCGCGGGTCGGGCGGCGCCGGCGGAGCCTGCGGCACCGGGAACACCGGGGGCAGCTGATCGTAGCCGTAGTGCCGGCCGACCTCCTCGATCAGATCGGCTTCGCGGATCAGATCGACGCGGAACGTCGGCACGGTCACGGCCCAGCCGTCGCCGTCTGCCGCGACCGTGAAGCCGAGGCCTCCGAAGATCCGGACGACCTCTTCGTCGGCGACCCGGACGCCCAGCAGGCTCGCGAGGCGGTCGCGGCGCAGCCGGATGGTCACGGGCCCGCGCGGAGCGGGATACCGGTCGACGACGGGCCCGACGATGCGGCCGGCACCGAGCCGTTCGAGCAGCGCCGCAATCCGCTCGAGCGCCAGGAGCGGGGCGTTGATGTCGCCGCCGCGCTCGAAGCGGGCGGAGGCTTCCGTCATGAGGCCGAGCCGCTTGCTCGTCCGGCGCACGGACGTCGGCTTGAAGTACGCGCTCTCGAAGACGACGCGCTTGCTGGCCTGGGACACTTCGGAGGTGGCGCCCCCCATCACGCCGGCCACCGCCTGCGCGCGGTCGGCATCGGCGATCACCAGCATGTCGTCGGCGAGCGTGCGCGCGACTCCGTCCAGCGTGGTCAGCGTCTCACCCGGCTTCGCACGCCGGATGCGCAACGCCTGGCCGCCGAGCCGCGCGAGATCGAAGGCGTGCGTCGGATGGCCGATTTCCAGCAGCACGTAGTTCGTGATGTCGACGATGTTGCTGATGGGCCGGACGCCCGCGGCTTCGAGCCGGGCGGCGAGCCAGGCCGGCGAGGGGCCGAGGGTGACGTCGGCGACCGCCGCCGCGTACCGTGGACAGAGGTCCGGGTCCTCGATCGTGACGCTGACGGCGTCCGATTCGCCGACCGTCAGGGCCGGTCGTTCGAGACCGGGCGCGGCACCCGGCGTGCGCAGGTCGAGGCTCCAGGTCGTGGCGACTTCACGCGCCAGCCCCAGCACGCTGAAACAGTCGGGACGGTTCGCCGTGATCTCGAAGTCGATCACGGCGTCGCCGTCCACCGGCGAGGCCCAGGGGGCGGCCGGGGGCGCGGGACGCTCCTCGACCGAGGCGGTCTCGAAGCCGCGCATGGCGAGCCGCTCGGCCAGCGCGCGGGCGTCGACCGGCACGTCCACGAAGTCACGGAGCCAGGACAGAGGTAGTCGCATACGGTGCCAATCAGACGGGAAACTGTTCGAGGAACCGCAGGTCGTTCTCGAAGAACAGCCGGATGTCGTCGACGCCGTGGCGCAGGATCGCAACCCGTTCGATCCCCATGCCCCAGGCGAAGCCCGTGTAGCGCTCGGGATCGTAGCCGACGGCCTCGAACACGGCGGGATGCACCATGCCGCAGCCGAGGATCTCGAGCCAGCCGCTCCGCTTGCACTGCTGACAGCCGGCTCCGTCGCACGCCCAGCAGCTGATGTCGACCTCGGCGCTCGGCTCGGTGTAGGGGAAGAAGCTCGGACGGAAGCGCAGCCGGCTCGACGGCGCGAACATCTCGCGCGCGAAGGCGAGCAGCGTCCCCTTCAGGTCGGCCAGCGACACGCCCTCGCCGACGAGCAGCCCCTCCATCTGGTGGAACATCGGCGAGTGCGTCAGGTCGGGGTTGTCGCGGCGGTACACGCGGCCGGGCACGACGATCCGGATCGGCGGCTCGTGGGCCTGCATGTAGCGGACCTGCATCGACGAGGTGTGCGTGCGCAGCAGCGTGCGGAGGTCCTCCGCCTGCTCGGCCGGCGTGCGCGCGCCGGTCGGCGTCCAGGCCTCGCCGCGCATGCCCGTGGCGAGGTAGAGCGTGTCCTGCATGTCGCGCGCCGGATGGGACGCGGGCATGTTCAGCGCGTCGAAGCAGTGGAACTCGTCCTCGGCCTCGGGCCCCTCGACGACCGTGAAGCCGAGGCGGGTGAAGATGGTCTCCATCTCGTCGCGCACGCGCGTCAGCGGGTGGCGGCGGCCCAGGGCCGGCGGCCGGCCCGGCAGCGTCACGTCGACGGCGCCGGCCACGGGACGACTGGCCGTCAGGGCGGCGCGCCGGTCGGCGATCTGCGTCTCGATGTCGGTCTTGAGCGTATTGGCGAGGCGTCCGAGCAGCGGCCGGACGTCGGGCGGCGCGGCGGCGACCTCCTTCATCAGGCCGGCGATCACACCCCCCTTGCGGGCGAGGTAGCGGTCGCGGACGGCCTGCAGGTCGCGGTCGGTCGCGGCCGCGGTCACCAGGGCGAGGGATTCGGCGCGGAGGCGCTCGATGGCGTCGGCATCCAGCATGGGGTGAGGGCGGAGCGTGACGTTCCCCGGCGAACGCGCCGGGGAACGAACGGCGATGAACGGACGGGCCGCGCGGCGCCGATCAGGCGCCCGCGGCGCGGGCCTGCTTGACCTGGGCGGCCAGCTGGGCGAACGCGGCCGGCTGCCGGACGGCCATCTCGGCGAGGCTCTTCCAATCGAGCGTGACGCCGGCCGTCTTGAGCCCGTTGATGAGCTGCCCGTAGGTCAGCCCCTGCTCGCGGGCGGCGGCGTTGATCCGGACGACCCACAGGCGGCGGAAATCCCGCTTCTTGTTGCGGCGGCCGACGAAGGCGTACTTGAGCGCCGTGTCGACCGATTCCTTGGCCGCGCGGTACAGCTTGCTCTTGGTCGCGTAGAAGCCCTTGGCTCTGGCCAGCAGCTTCTTCCGCTTCGCGCGCCGGACGCTTCCACGTTTGACTCGAGGCATCTTCCGATCTCCTTACGCTGACAACGTAGAACGTAGAACGTTGAACGTAGACACGAGACGTCGAACGGCGCGTGGCCGTCTCCGTCCTGCGTTCTGCGCTACAGACCCGTCTTCCTACTTGTACGGCAGCATCCGTTCGAGCTTGGCACGCTCCGAGTCGGACACGGCGGCCGTGCCCCGCAGCTGACGCTTCCGCTTGGTCGTCTTGCTGCTCAGGATGTGCTGCTTGAACGCCTTGCCGCTCATGAACTTCCCGGTCGCGCTCTTCTTGAAGCGCTTGGCGGCGCCCCGGTGCGTCTTCAGCTTCGGCATGTCGATCCTCTTCTCCGCTCCCGTTTCGTGACGCCGCGCGACGTCAGTGCGCGCCGGCCGGCGGCGCGTTGCGCGATGACGGCTTTCCGGTGCCGCGCTTGGCCAGGATGGTGTGCATCTGGTTGCCCTCCATCCGTGGCATGGTTTCCGCCACGGCGACCTCGGCCAGCTCGTTGACGAGCCGCTCGAGGATCCGCCGCCCGATTTCGGGGTGCGCCATCTCGCGCCCGCGGAAGAAGATCGTGGCCTTGACCTTGTCGCCCTCTTCCAGGAAGCGCTCGATGTGCTTCTTCTTGAACTGATAGTCGTGCTCGTCCACCTTCGGCCGGAACTTGATCTCCTTGACCAAGATGACCTTCTGGTGGCGCCTGGCTTCACGCGTCCGCTTCTGCTCCTGGTACTGGTACTTCCCGAAGTCCATGATCCGGCACACCGGCGGCGTCGCCGATGCCGAGATCTCGACCAGGTCCAGACCCTTCTGCCGCGCAATCGCCAGTGCCTGCGGCGGCGGCATGATCCCGAGCTGCTCACCAGCGTCGTCGATGACGCGGATCTCGCGTACCCGGATGCGTTCGTTGACCCGTGTGCGTTGTTCACGGCGCGAACCGCGTTCGTAAGGAATAACAGCCTCCTTCATTAGTCGGGGCGCTGCCCCGAACCCCGGCTCCCGGCACTTCGCTCGCGCGTCGCCGGGCTCCGCCCGGACCCGCGGCGATCGGGGCGTCCGCTACCCCTTCCGCTGCACTTCGTCCTGCGCCGCGGCGATGAACTCGTCGAGCGACCGGCTCCCCTGATCGCCGGCCGAGCGGCTGCGCACGGCGACGCGCCCCTCGTCGAGCTCGCGGTCGCCGACTACCAGCATATACGGCACCTTCTGCAACTGAGCCTGCCGAATTTTATATCCGATCTTTTCCTGCCGGCCATCCAGTTCGGCCCGCAGCCCCGCCGCCTCCAGCCGCGCCCGGACGCCGGCCGCATACTCGAGGTGCCGGTCGGCGATGGGCAGCACCGTGGCCTGCACGGGCGCCAGCCAGAGCGGGAACGCCCCGGCGTAGTGCTCGATCAGGATCGCGATGAAGCGCTCCAGGCTGCCGAAGATCGCCCGGTGGATGACCACCGGCCGGTGCTCGGTGTTGTCGGCGCCGATGTACTTCAGGTCGAACCGCTCCGGCATCTGGTAGTCGAGCTGAATCGTCGCCAGCTGCCACTTGCGGCCGATCGCGTCGGTGACGTCGAAGTCGATCTTCGGGCCGTAGAACGCCCCGTCACCCTCATTCAGCGTGTACGGAACGCCCGACCGGTCCAGCGCCTCGCGCAGCTGCGCCTCGGCGTGATCCCAGGTTTCGACCGCGCCGAGGAACTCGGCCGGCCGCGTCCCCAGCTTCGCCGAGAACGGCAGCGCGAAGTCGCGGTACACCCGCTGCACCAGGCCGAGCAGCCGCGCCACCTCTTCGCCGATCTGATCCTGCGTGACGAAGCAGTGGGCGTCGTCCTGCGAGAACTGCCGCACGCGGGTCAGGCCCGAGAGCACGCCCGACGCCTCGTTGCGGTGCAGCGGCGTCTGCTCGTGGAAGCGCAGCGGCAGATCGCGGTAGCTCCGCACATCGCTCGCGAACAGCAGGAAGTGTCCAGGGCAGTTCATGGGCTTCATGCCCATCTGCTCGTCGTGCGACTCGATGAGAAACATGTTCTCCCGGTAGAACGACCAGTGCCCGGACGTCTCCCAGAGCGCCTTGTTGAAGACGATCGGCGTCTTCACCTCGAGGTAGCCGGCCGGGACGAGCACCTCGCGCATGTAGTCCGCGAGGGTGTTGTAGAGCCGCGTCCCCTTGCCCAGCCAGAACGCCGCACCTGGCGCCCACGGATGGAAGGTGAACAGGCCGAGCTCCCGCCCGAGCTTCCGGTGGTCCCGCTTCTTGGCTTCCTCGAGCCGCGTCAGGTGGGCCTTCAGCTCGGCGTCCGAGAGGAACGCCGTGCCGTAGATCCGCTGCATCGGCTGGTTCTGCGCGTCACCCTTCCAGTAGGCGTTCGACGTGTTCAGCAGCTTGAACGCCTTCAGCCGGCCCGTGGACGGCACGTGGGGGCCCGTGCAGAAATCGACGAACGTGTCGCGGTCCTTGATCGTGTAGCAGGACACCGTATCCTGCCCGGGCGTCTTCTCCTCGATGAGCTGCACCTTCAGCGGCTCGCCGCGCCCGGCGAAGAACGCCTCGGCCTCTCCCTTGGGCCAGATCTGCCGCTCGTAGGGCAGGTTCTGCGCCGCCAGCTCCTTCATCTTCTTCTCGATCGCGTCGAGGTCCTCCGGGACGAACGGCCGCGGCACCACGAAGTCGTAGAAGAAGCCTTCGTCGGTCGCCGGCCCGATGCCGCACTGGACGTCGGGGAACAGGTTCGTCACCGCCGCGGCCAGCAGGTGCGCCGTGCTGTGCCGGTAGAGGGCCAGCGCCTCCGGGCTGTCGGGCGTCACGATCCGCACGCGGGCGTCCCGGTCCAGCCGGTAGGACAGGTCGACGAGCCGGTCATCGACCGTCGCCGCCAGGGCCGCCTTCGCCAGCCGTGGCGAGATCCCGGCCGCGACGTCGCCGGCTGACGTACCGGCGGGCACGGATCGGCTGGAGCCGTCCGGGAGCGTGACAGAGATCTGGTTCATGGAGATCGTGAAGTCGGCGAGCGTCAGAGATCCTGAACCTGGCGAGTGTTCCTTGACTCGCGTCGTCAATGCCAGAGCTCGCTCAGGCCCTTCGTGCTGTCAATGCCCGCCACGAGCGAGGCCGTCGGCGCGCGGACCGCGCACCCAGGCCGAGTCGAATGGTCTCTCGACTCGCGTTGCCAGGACCAGAACTCGCTCAGGACGTTCTTCCTGTCTGTGGCCCGCCACGAGCCCGCCTCCGATCCGCCAGAGGCGGGGCGGAGGCGAGTCGAATGGTAGGCACGGGCGGACTCGAACCGCCGACCTCCTGCGTGTCAAGCAGGCGCTCTAACCACTGAGCTACGCGCCTACGCCTTGAAAATACGGGCGTTACAGGAACGGACAGTATAGCAATGGGGGGAAGGGGTCGTCAACGAGAGACAGCCGCCTCCGGCTCTGGGCTGGTGGCACGGGCACTGGCGGACCAGTCTCCCGCGCCTGAAGCCCAGCGCCGGAACCGGGCGCGCTACTTGACGGCGGTCTTGAGGGCCTTGCCGGCCGTGAAGCGGACGACGCGCCGCTTCGGAATCTTGATGGCGGCGCCGGTCTGCGGGTTGCGCGCGGTGCGCGCCTTCCGCGCGGACGTCTTGAACGTGCCGAACCCGACGAACGTGATCGAATCGCCCTTCTTCAGGGCCTTGGTGATGCTCGTGAAGAACGAATCGACCGCTCCGGCAGCCGCGCTCTTGGTGATGCCGGTGTCCTTGGCGATCTTTTCGATGATTTCCTGCTTGTTCATGCAACCTCCTGCTAAGTCGCCGGAACGAGTACAGAGGACTCCGGCGCCGAAAAACGCTCAGCGGTTATACGTGAGCGTCGTATGGGTGTCAAGGGATTCACGGAGACATCGGCGCCGCACAGGAGGCCGGCGCAGAAGACGGATGCGCGCCGCCAGGGGCGCGCCGACGGTCGTCGACGGACGGCGGACGGGATTCCACTCCGGGAACGCGCTCACGCCGCATGATTCGACGACAGGATCGTCAGAGCTTTGTCGAGAATGGGATCGGTGGAGGGCGGAATCTCGCCGAACTCGACCCGCGGCTCGTTGACCCCGACCTCCGGCGCGAGGCCGCGATCCTCGATGACCGCGCCGGCCGGCGTGAGGTACTGCGTGGTCGACATCCAGAGCCCCGCGCCGTTCTGGAGCTTCACGAGCGTCTGTTCGGCGCCGTGGCCCTCGGTCCGCTCGCCGACGAGCTGGGCCCGCTGGTTGCCGGCCAGGGCCGCCGCGAAGCAGCTCGGCCGGGCCGGCCGTACCGTCGTCGACCAGCAGCACCGCCGGCAGCGTGATCCGGCCGTCGCCGGCCTCGGCGCTGATTGTCCGCTTCGGCGTGTCGCGTGATTCCTCGATCGCCAGCGTGCCGCTCTTCACGAAGAGCCGCGCGACCGCGAGGCCGTTCTCGATCGCCCCCGAGGCGCTGCGGCGGATATCGATGGCGAGCCGGGTGGCGCCGGCCTTCTGCAGCCGCTCGACCTCGTGGGCCACCTGCGACGCCACGTCCTTGTCGAAGTCGTCGATGCGCACGTAGCCGACCCCGGGGGCCGCGATGCGGCCCGTGACCGCCGGCCCCGAGACGATGCTCCGCGTCAGCGCGATGTCGTGCGGATTGGCGGCGTTGCCCCGGATGACGGTGAGCGTCACCTTCGAGCCCGGCTCGCCGCGCAGCGCCCGCACCCCTTCCCACACCGACATCTCGCGCGTCGGCTTGCCGTCGATGTCGCGGATGTAGTCGCCCGTCCGCAGGCCGCCCTGCGGCCGCCGGCGAGCCGTCGCGCGCCGCGACGATGCGCAGGTAGTACTGGCGCGTAATCGTGACGCCGATGCCGGCCGGCTTCAGCGGCGTGTCCGCTTCGACCTGCTGCACCTCGTCGGGGGAGAGATAGGCGCTGTCGGAGTCGAGTCCGTCGGCCAGCCCGCGCATCGCGCCATCCATCACGTGATCGACGTCAACCTTCTCGACGTAGTTGTTCACGATCAGGGACACGACGTCCTGGAACATCCGCAGCGGCTGATAGGTGTCCTCACGGGCGCTGGCGTTGCTCAACGCCCCGCCGATGAGGGCGAACGCAATCACCGGTCCCGAGATGAGGAGGACGACGAGACGGCTTCTGGAGCTCATGGTTCGTGGCTGCTTGCCCGGTTCCCTACGGCTGGTGCTGGCGCGCTTTCAGCCATTGTAAGGGATCCACGGCCCTGTCGTCGATTTGAAGCTCGAAATACAGCCGCGGGGCGCCGGTCGCCGGCACGCCGATCCGGCCGATCTCCTGGCCTTCGTCGACCCGGTCGCCCCTGGCCACCGACAGCGCTCCCAGGTCGCCGTACAGCGAATACGCCCGATCGCCGTGGTCCACGATGATCAGCCGGCCGAAGCCGGTGAACGGACCGGCGAAGGCCACCGTGCCGCCGTGGACGGCCCGTACCGCCTGGCCGTCGGCGGCGGCGATCTCGATGCCGTCGCGGGCGAATCCGGCCGCTGCACGGCCGGGGCCGCCGGGCGCGTGGCGGAACGGGGCCACGACCTTGCCGTCGACCGGCCAGTTCAGAGCGCCCTGAAACGGCTGGATTGGCAGGGCGGGGATGGCGATCGGGGCGCTCCCGCCCCGGGCCGACGGCTGCGCGAGCGCGGCCAGCGTCGCCTGGAGCTTCTGCTGTGCGGTCTGGAGCTCGCCGATCAGCCGGGCGTTCAAGTCGCGCTGCCGATCGATTTGATCGACCAGCGCCGACCGGGTCTCGGCCGCGCGGTCGGCGGCCCGCCGCGCCTGGAGCGCGGCCGCCTCGAGCGTCGCCATCCGCGCCCGGCGGGCGTCGAGCGCCGCCTGCGCGGTGTGCAGCCGGGTGAGCGACTGCTGCGCGTCGGCGATGGCGCGGCGGTCGATCTCCGACAGCGCACTGACCATGCGGTAGGCCCGGCCCAGATTGCGGAGGTCGGGCGTCGAGAGCAGCAGCCGCGTGTAGCCGCCGCGCCCGAGCTTGTAGAGTTCGACGAGCCGGGCCTCCAGGGCCGGCCGCATGGTCGCTTGCGTCTGCGCCAGTCGGTCGATCTGCCGGCTCGTGTCGGCGATCTGCGCGGCGACGTCCTGCATGTCCGCTCGCGCCTGTTTCTCCTGTTCGGTGCGCAGTTCGCGCTCCACTTCGAGGCGCCGCAGGTCACCGAGCACGCTGCGCTCGTGCGCGGCGAGCCCGTCGGCTTCCTGCTGCAGGGTCCTGATGCGGGCTGCGGCCCGCGCGGCCTGCGCTTCGACCCGCGCCCGATCGCCGGTCTGCGCCGCGACGGGCACGTGCCCGGTCGTGGACAGCAGCAGCGCCAGCGCGACCGACCGGCTGGTGAGGCCGGCGAGGCGGCGCCGCCGGCGCGCGAGCCTTTCAGTCATGGCCGCCGGGCGTCTGCGCCTGGATCATGCGCTGCACCTTGCCCGGCGCGAAGAGCGGCTTGCCGTCGATGTCGGAGGGGATGTGGACGCCGAAGTACTCGAGGACGGTCGGCGCGATGTCCTTGATGCTCGGATCGGCGGAGTCGATCTTCTGGTTCGAGACCAGGATGCCGGACGTCTGCTTGTAGTCGTACGACCCGTGATCGCCGCTCCACTTCTTCATGTTCGGGTAGACGAGTTCGGGCGGCGCGCCGCCGAGCGTCGTCTGCCAGGAGACGCGGTAGCCGTCGGACAGGCCGACCTGCAGGTCGGGCGCGTTGTCCATGTACGGTCCGGACCAGACCTTGTGTCCCTCGGTACACGGCATGGACCACCGGCGCGCCGGTCTTCGGATCGGTGAACGTCAGCAGCTTCCTGGAGATCTCGTCGACCAGTTGCTGGTAGTCGGCGCCCGGCTCGACGATGCCCTGGCCCTCGCGGCCCTTGAGGTTGATGTAGATCTGGCCGAGCCCCATGGCGTAGGCGCGGGTCTTCGACCAGTCGACGTTCTCCCAGAACTGCCCGCCGCCGAACAGATCGGCCAGCGTCTTCGGGCCGCCCGCCTGACCGTGGAGCACCATGTAGCCGTTCTGCACGAGCCAGGTGTTCAGGTTCACCGACTCGCGGAACGAATGGAAGCCGTGGTCGGAGACGATCAGGATGGGCACGTCGGGGCCGACGCGCTTCATGACCTCGCCGACGAACTCGTCGCAGCGCTGGTAGACGCGCTCGATCGAGTCGCCGTACTTGGCGGCCAGCGCGCTGTCGTACATCGGACTGGTCGGATCGATCAGGCGCCACATCATGTGCTGCACGCGGTCGGTCGACTCGATGACGCCGACGAAGAGGCGCCAGGGCGTGTTGTCCAGCCGGTCGAGGATCACGCGGGCGCGGTCGTCGAACGCCTTGAACAGGTCGTCCATGAACGGCCCTTCCGAGATCCGCTCCTCGTTCAGCCCCCACGTCGCCTCCGCCCATCCGAGCGTGCGGTACTCGCCGAGCCGCTTGTAGAGGGTGTCGGAGAGGGACGCGGGGTACGACATCGGCACCGGCGGGGCCTGCGGCTCGAAGTTGATCGGCGAGACGTACAGCTGCAGCTCCTGGTTCGCGCGGATCAGGTAGAACTGCACCATGCCGTGCAGCCGCACGAGGAAGTTGATCTCGAAGTTCAGCGTCACCCAGGGGCTCCAGCCGCCCTCCGCCAGGTGAACCTGCTGGCCCTCGATGTCGATGGTGGCGGCGTGGCCGGCGCGGTCCCACTGGATGCGCATCGGCACCCGCACGTCGGCGCGCGCCTCGAGCGTCGCCAGGTCGGTGCGGTCGGCGTCGGTGAGCGTCGTCTTCGTCCGGATGGCCGCGATCTGCTGCTTGACGATCGGGTTCGGCGGGCCCACCAGCTCGGTCTGTGCCGTGTCCCCGTTCATGACGAGCCGCTTGAGGATGCCGCCGAACTCGGTGTTGCCCTCCTCGTACCGGCTGAGGTCGGTGCCGAAGTAGTAGAAGGTGCCGATCGTGCCGCGCAGATCGGGCAGCGGCAGCCCCGACAGCAGCTCGCCGTTCGGGACGTCCTCGGGCGGGAACGTGTCGGGCACCGTCATCACTTCCGAGCGGATGCCGGACTGGCCGGCCGTCACCCAGAACGAGGTGCCGCCGCGAATCGAGAGCACCTGCGGCCGCGAGATCGGCAGGTAGTGGAAGAGGAAGTGCGGCGGCACCCGCTTCACCAGGCCGAAGTCGGGCAGGTAGGTCTGCTTGTCGCGGACCAGGAAGTCGTAGATGTTGTGCTTGCCGGCGTTCGTGCCCGTCGCGAACGACGCCCATGCGGTCGGCGACTCCGGCGACACGGTCGTGCCGAGCGACCAGAAGCCGCCGCGCGCGGCGAGCTTCGCGAAGTTCGGCATCGCCCCCTCGTCCATCCACTTCTTCAGCAGATGCGGATCCATGCCGTCGAAGCCCAGCACGACCAGCTTCTGGGGCACGTTGCGCGGCGGCGGGCCGGAGGAGCAGCGGGCGACGGTGAGCGCCGCCAGGATCGCCAGCAGGAGAAACGGCAGAGTCGGACGTTTCACGTTGTGTGGTCCACCGACAGATCTGGGGGAGAAAACGGCGCGATTATAGCACGCGCCCCGTGCGCGAAGGGTTCAGCCGGTTGCGGCGTGCCGGCCGCAACGCTACCATCGAGCATGGCCACCTCGCAGCGTGTCGCTGCGGTCGACGTCGGCACGCGCCGCATCGGTCTGGCCGTGAGCGACGGGACCGGCCTGATCGCCCGGCCGCTCACCACCCTCACCGTGGATCGCGACGAGCCGGCCGTCGAGACCGTGGCGGCCGCGTTGCGCCAACTGGTCGCCGAGGACGAGGGGCTCGGCACGATCGTCGTCGGGCTGCCGCGCCGGCTCGACGGGAGCGCGACCGATCAGACGGCCAACGCGCAGGCATTCGCACGCGAACTCGGCCGCCTCATCGACCGGCCGGTCGTGCTGCAGGACGAGCGGCTCAGCAGCCGCGAAGCCGAGAGCCGGCTGGCGCGCCGGGAACGCGACTGGCGCAAGCGCAAGGCACAGCTGGACGCCGCGGCCGCGGCCGTGATTCTGCAGGATTACCTGGACGGGCCGCGCCGGAACGTCGCCGGAACGAGGAGTGAGCGCCTGTGGCCAGCGCGAGGCGCCGCTGAATGCCGCAACGGTGTCGATCGCAAGATCCGGAGCGGGAGCGACCCTTCGACAGGCTGTCGGCCTGAGCGCCGTCAGGCCGACGGCTGCGCATGGAGTGGGGCCCCATGCGGACTGAACCATGATCAAGAAGCTGCTGATCTTCGTGCTGGTCCTGCTGATCCTCGCCGCCGGTGGCGTGGCGGGTGTCCTGTACCACCGGGCCGAGACGCCCTACCGCGGGTACGCCGAGCACCGCACGCATCGTGGAGATTCCGGCCGGCAGCGGCAGCCGGGCGATTGGCGACCGGCTGGTGGCGGCCGGGGTGGTGCCCGACCGGTACACGTTCGAGACCGCGATCCACCTCACCGGCGCCTCGAGGCGGCTGAAGGCCGGCACCTATCGCTTCGATCACCCGATGACCCCGGTGGAGGTGGTCGACCAGATTGCCCGCGGTGACGTGTACGTCGTGCGCATCACGTTCCCCGAAGGGCTGACGATCCGCGAGATGGCGCGGCTGTACGAACAACGGGGGCTCGGCACGGCGGCGGACTTCGCGCAGGCGGCCGCCGATCCCTCCGCCATCCGCGGACTCGACCCCGACGCGGTGAACCTCGAGGGGTACCTCTTTCCGGAGACCTACTCCGTGCAGCCGGGGGCGCCGGCGTCGACGCTCGTCGATGCGATGGTCGCGCGGTTCCGGCAGGTGTTCGACCCGGCACTGCGCCAGGATGCCGAGGCGCGGGATCTGAGCGTGCGCCAGGTCGTGACGCTCGCCTCGATCGTCGAGAAGGAGACGGGCAATCCCGCGGAGCGATCGCTGGTGGCGGCGGTCTACGAGAACCGCCTGCGCATCGGCATGGCGCTGCAATGCGATCCGACCGTGATCTACGCGCTGGAGCAGGCGGACCGCTACACGGGCCGCCTCCACCACGACGACATGTCCTTCGACTCGCCCTACAACACCTACCGGTATCCGGGGCTGCCCCCGGGACCGATCGCCTCGCCGGGCCTGGCCTCGATCGAGGCGGCCCTCAACCCCGCCCCCGTGAAGTATCTCTACTTCGTCAGCCGCAACGACGGCACGCACGTCTTCGCGCGCACGCTCGCCGAGCACAACCGCAACGTCCGCAAGTATCAGATCGAGTATTTCCGGGAGAAGCGGCGGGAGCAGCACGGCCGCTAGCGTGCCGGCCGCGGGCGTCGCTCAGCGTTCGCCCCACTTGAGCTTCTGGCGCAGGATGTCGAAGTAGCTGCGTTCCGGCGATCGGACGAGCCGGATCCGGTGTGCCGCGGGGCGGACCACGACGACGTCGCCCGCCTCGATCTGCAGGCCCGCCTGTCCATCGAACGTCACGTAGATGTCGGGCCGCCGGTCGGTGACGATCGGCTCGATGCGCACCGTGTGCGACGCGGGAATCACGATCGGGCGGTTGGTCAGGGTGTGCGGGGCGATCGGCGTGATCGTGAAGGCCTCGACGTGCGGGTGGATGATGGGGCCGGAGACGGCGAGGTTGTAGGCCGTCGAGCCGGTGGGCGTGGCGACGATGAGGCCGTCGGCCTTGACGTGCGTGAGGAACTGCTCGTCGACCGAGACCGAGAGATCGATGAGCGGCGCGCGGGCGCCGCGCGTCACCACGACGTCGTTCAGCGCGATCTCATCGGCAATCGTCTCCTCGGGGCGCCCGCCGCGCAGCACCTGGCCCTGCAGCATCAGGCGCGGCTCCACGAGCAGCCGGCCCGCAATCGCCGCTTCGAGCGCCGGATACAGTTCCGGCAGCGTGATCTCGGTGAGGAACCCGAGGCTGCCGAAATTGACGCCGAGGATCGGCACCGACGTGCCGGCGCGTCCGATGCGGTCGGCCATGCCGATCAGCGTGCCGTCGCCGCCGAGGACGAGCAGCAGATCGACGCACTGCGGCAGCGCGTCGCGGTCGACGGTGGTCTGCGGCGGCGGGCCCGACGCGAGAGCGGCCGTGGCCGTCTCGAAGACCGGCTCGATGCCACGGGCGGTGAGCCACTCGGCCAGCTCGGACAGCAGGGTTGCCGCTTCGTGCAGATGGGCCTTGGCGACGATCCCGACGCGATGGATCGACGAGGGACGCGGCTGGAGACGGGTGGATGGGGGCGTCGTGGTCATGATCGCTCTGCGTCCCGCCGGAGGTGCAGGAAGAACTCCCGGTTCCCCCGGGCGCCGGTGATCGGTGACGGGGTCATGGCGACACGCCGCAGGCCCGCGGCGTCGGCTGCCCGCGCCACGTCCTCGAGCACCTGCTCGTGCACCTGCGGATCCCGCACGAGGCCGCCCTTGCCGACCGCCTCGCGTCCGGCCTCGAACTGCGGCTTCACCAGCGCCACGAGATCGCCGTCCGGGGCGAGCAGCGGCGCCAGTGCGGGCAGGACGAGCCGCAGCGAGATGAACGACACGTCCACCGTCACGAGGTCCATCGGCCCCGGCAGATCGCCGGGCGTCAGGTGGCGCGCGTTGACGCCCTCGACGACCGTCACGTGCGGGTCGGTGCGGAGCCGCCAGTCGATCTGGGCGCGGCCGACGTCGAGGGCCACCACGTGGGCGGCGCCCCGCTGCAACAGCACGTCGGTGAAGCCGCCGGTGGACGCTCCGACGTCGAGGGCCTGCCGTCCGGCGACCGGAATCGCGAACACGTCCAGGGCATGGGCCAGCTTCACGCCGCCGCGCCCGACGTACGGGTGGTCCGGCTGCGCCACGGCGACGGCCGCGTCTCCGGGCACGGCCGTGCCGGCCTTCGAGACGACCGCGCCGTCGACGGTGACCTGGCCGGCGAGGATCAGCGCCCGCGCCCGCTCGCGCGACCCGGCCAGTCCGCGTTCGACGACGAGCGCGTCGAGCCGCTGCTTCTTCGTTTCACGTGGGGCTCCGCCCCACACCCCGGCTCACTGCACTCGCTCGCCTCGCGCGGCTCGCTCCGTTCCGTTCGCGGGCCCGCCGTGCGGGCCGCCGGGTTTCCCTCGGTACCCTGGCGGATCTCCGTTCCCGACCTCGCCTTTGCCATTCGATCAGACCTTGGGCACTCAGGGCGCTAATGCGTCCGCGCGATGACCCAGTCGGCGATATCGCCCAGCCGGCTGTCGCGCACGCCAGCGCCATCGAGCGCGGCGTGCGCCCGGTCGATGCAGGCGTGTGCGAGGCGGCGCGACTCCTCGATGCCGAACAGCGCCGGGTAGGTCGGCTTGCCGGCGGCGGCATCCTTGCCGGCGGTCTTGCCGAGCTCGGCGGTGTCGCCTTCCACGTCGAGGATGTCGTCGACAATCTGGAACGCGAGCCCGAGCTCGGTCGCGTAGCGGTCGATGGCTTCGACGGCCGCGTCGCCGCCGCCGCCCATGATGGCGCCGGCCCCCGCTGCCGCACGGATGAGGGCGCCGGTCTTGCGCGCGTGCATCGCCTGCAGCGCCGCGGCGTCCATCGGTGCGGTGTCGGGCGCCGCCGCCAGCAGGTCGACGACCTGTCCGCCCACCATCCCGTCCGCGCCGGCCGCCCGGGCGACGAGGCCGGTGACCCGCAGCTTGCGGTCGGCCAGTGCGCCGGCCGGCAGGCCGGGACCGGCGACCGGCTCGCGCGCCAGCAGGCTGAACGCCTCGGCCAGCAGGGCGTCTCCCGCCAGGATCGCGATCCCCTCGTCGTAGACGACGTGGAGCGTCGGCCGGCCGCGGCGCAGCGTGTCGTTGTCCATCGCCGGCAGGTCGTCGTGGATGAGCGAGTAGGTGTGGATCATCTCGATCGCGACGGCGGCCGGCAGCGCCAGGTCGACCGCCTCGTCGCGTCCGCCCGAGACGGCGTCGGCCGCGGCCAGCGCGAGCACGGGCCGCAGCCGTTTGCCGCCGGCCAGCGCGCTGTATCGCATCGCCTCGGCGAGGACGGGCGGGCAGTCGGGGGGCCGGGGCAGCAGCCGTTCGATTGCCGCGTCGATCCGCACGCGGCAGGCATCCAGATAGGCGCGCAGCGCCTGGGTGGCAGGTTCGGTCACCGGGTTCCTTCGTTGCCGTCGCCGCCCGCGTCGGCCGAGCCGCCGAGCGACGCGGGCGCGGGCTTCAGCTCGCCCCGTTCGTTGAGGACCTCGATGCGGCGCTCGGCCTCTTCGAGCCGCGCGTGACAGAAGCGGGAGAGTTGCACGCCGCGCTCGTACAGCTTCAGCGAGTCCTCGAGCGCCTGTTCACCTTCTTCGAGCTTCCGCACGATGCCTTCGAGCTCGGCGATCGCCGCTTCGAAATCCTTCACCGAACCGTCCATCTCTTTATCGGGGCTCTGCCCCGAACCCCGGCTCACTTCACTCGCTCGCGTCACAGCTCGCTCCGTTCATCGCCTGAAAGGCGGGGACCCCTGCACCCCGCCAGGCTCGCTTCCTTCCGCTCGCGCGTTGTCGCTCGCTCCAGTTCGCTCGCGCGCGGGCGCGCCGTGCGCGCCGCCGGGCTGCGGGCCGCCGGCGCCGCTTCCCGTCAGCCGTTCGTGCCCGGATCGTCCGGTCCCCGTCCGATTACCGCGCACTCGAGCGCGCCGCGGCTCAGGCGGACCTGGACGTGATCGCCGGGCGCCACGGCCGCCGCATCGCGCAGGATCGCACTGCGATCGGCGTTCCAGCAGACGGCATAGCCGCGGCTGAGGACGGCGAGCGGGCTCAGGCCCTCGAGTCGGCCGGCCGTGCCACGCAGGGTCATCGCGGCGCGGTGGAACCGCCGCTCGATGGCCGTGCCGAGCGTGCGATCGGCGGCGAGCAGCCGGACGCGCACGTCGGTGAACCGGCGCCGCAGATCGCATCGCTCGAGCGCCTCGCGCCAGTCCCGATGCCGGCGGGCGCGTCGCGCGACGCCGGCCTGCATGGCCGTCCGCAGGCGATGGCCGAGCTCGGCCGTGTCGCGGGCGCGCAGCGCCAGCCGGCCGGGCCAGCCGGCGAACGCCGGCCGCGCCGCGATCCCGTCCACGCGGCGGCGGCGCTGATCCACGGCGCGCAACGCGGCGATCCGGAGCTGCCGGGTCGCCTGGGCGATCCGGCCGGTGAAGTCGTCCTTGCGCGCGACGACCAGCTCGGCGGCGGCCGACGGCGTCGGTGCGCGCAGGTCGGCGACGAGGTCGGCGATCGTGACGTCCGTCTCGTGGCCGACGGCGGAGATGACCGGGATCGGAGAGGCCGCGATGGCGCGCGCCACGACTTCCTCGTTGAACGCCCACAGGTCCTCGATCGACCCGCCGCCCCGGCCCGCGATCAGGACGTCGACGCCGGGCACCTGCGAGATCTGCGCAATGGCGGCGGCGACCTCCGCCGCCGCGCCGTCGCCCTGCACGCGGGACGGGCGGATGACGAGGTGGGCGTTCGGATACCGGCGGCGCAGCACGTTCACGATATCCCGCAGCGCGGCGCCGTCGAGCGAGGTCACGATGCCGATCTTGCGCGGCAGCACCGGCAGCGGCCGCTTGCGGGCCGCATCGAACAGCCCTTCGGCCTGGAGCCGCCGCTTGAGCTGCTCGAAGGCGAGCTGCAGGGCGCCGAGGCCCTGCGGTTCCATGTGCTCGCAGACGACCTGGTACTCGCCCTTCGGCTCGTAGACGCCGATGCGGCCGCGCACGACCACGTGGAGGCCGTCCTCGGGCTTGAAGCGGAGCGTGCGGACGGCGGTCCGGAACATCACGCCGCGCAGCTGGGCGCCGGCATCCTTCAGCGTGAAGTACAGGTGGCCCGTGTTCCAGTGCCGGCAGTTCGACAGCTCGCCCTCGATCCACACCTCGGGGAACCGGCGCTCGATCAGGTCGCGGATGCCGGCCGTGAGCTCGCTGACGGTCAGCACCTGCCGGGCCGGCGCCGCCGGCGCGGGCTCCGGCACGGACGCGGTGTCGGTCCCGGGTTCGTCGTCGAAGGGAAGGTCGAACAGATCGGTCACTTCGCGGGCACCGCTGATGCGCGGGTCGTGTCGGCGAGGCGCTGCAGGTCGTCGGCCGACAGGTTCAGGCGCTCGATGTTCGTCGCACGTCCGGTCGCCTCGTCCGCCTCGACGACGACGGCGTTCATCCGCGGGTCGCCGGTCGCGGTCTCGAAGCGGGACGGCATGCCGGTGAGGAATCGGGACAGGGCCGCTTCCTTGACGACGCCGATGATGGAGTCGTGCGGGCCCGTCATGCCCACGTCGGTGATGGCCGCCGTGCCGCCCGGCAGCAGGCGGGCGTCGGCTGTCTGCACGTGGGTATGGGTGCCCACGACGGCCGTCGCCCGGCCATCGAGATGCCACGCCATGGCGACCTTCTCGGAGGTCGCCTCGGCGTGGAAGTCCACGAAGATGATCCGGGTGTGCTCGCGCAGCGCCTCGACCTCGCGCAGGACCACGGCGAACGGATCGTCGAGGATCGGCATGAAGACGCGGCCCATGACGTTGATCACGCCGACGGGCCGGCCGGCGGCCGTGCGGGCGAGATAGCCGCCCCGTCCGGGGGCGCCCGCCGGGAAATTCGCGGGCCGCAGCAGCCGGGGCTCGATGCCGATGTAGTCGAGCGCTTCCTTCTTGTCCCAGATGTGATTGCCCGAGGTCATCACGTCGACACCGGCGTCGAGCAGCGCTTCACCGATCTCGCGCGTGATGCCGAACCCGCCGGCGGCGTTCTCGGCGTTCGCAATCACGAGATCGATGGCGTAGTGGTCGACGAGGGCCTCGAGTCCGCGCTGGACGAGGTCGCGGCCCGGCCGGCCGACGATGTCACCGATGAAGAGGATGTGCATGCCAGAGTTCATGTCCGGCCGCCCCGCGCGCGGACGCGTCAGTCGGCCTGCTGGATCGGAACGAGGATCGGGCCGCCGCGCCGCTCCGGCAGCTTCGGGACCACGATCCGGAGCGCGCCATGGCGCAGTTCGGCGGTCGCATGCCGGGCGTCGGTACGCGCTCGACAGCCGGACCATCCGGGCGAACCGCCCGAACCCGCGCTCGGCCAGATGGAATGCCGCCCGCGGCGCGGCGGGCCGCAGCGGGTGCTTGTCGCCGGCCACCAGAATGAGGCCGCCCCGCACGATCACCCGGATGTCGCGGGCGGTCACGCCCGGCAAATCGATCGTCACTTCCACGGCCTCGGCCGACTCGATCACGTCGAGGGCCGGCTGGCACTCGCCGTGACAGGCCGCCACCGACGGCCCGCGCTGGCTGTCCAGGTCGGCGAACAGCCGGCGCAGCTCCTCGGCGAACGGTCCGAGCTCGGACGGCAGGTCGTACGGGTGAGGCATAGGCGATCCCGCGGATAGCGGTGCCGGCCACGCGGCGCACCGGGCGCCCCATGATCGCACAGTCATCGGGCCGGCCGCCACAGCCGGCGGCCGTCAGGTGCGATACGCTGGCAGTGCGGGGCCCGTGGCGGCCCGGAGTGGAGCAGTGCAGATGACCAGCGAGGAACTGGAAGCGGCGGTGGCGGCGCTGGCCGCCGATCGGGCATCGGGTGCAAGCGGGCTCGTGGCGCGCGCCGTCGCCCTGCTCCGGCAGGTGCGCGACGCGGAGCCGGCTCTGCTGGTCCGCGCCGCCGTGCTCGTCTGCCGGGCGCAGCCGTCGATGGCGCCGCTGTGGAACGCCGCCGGCCTGGCGCTGGCGGATGCGGGCGACAAGGGGACCCGCCTCGAACGGTTCGCCGCGCAGGCCGCGCGATCGCTGACGGCGATCGCCAGGGTCGCCTCCGACCTGATTGAGGCGGATCTCGTGGGCGAGCGGCGGATCGTCACCTGGTCGTCCAGCGCGTCGGTGCGGGCCGCCTGCCATGCCATCGCCGGGCGGGGGCCGGTTCGCGTCGCCTGTGCGGAGGGGCGCCCGGCCCTCGAGGGCCGGCAGCTGGCCGCCAGCCTGGCCGCGGCCGGGCTGGCCGTGGAGCTCTACTCGGACGCCGGCCTTGGAGGCTGCCTGCCTGGCAGCACGGCCGTGCTGGTCGGGGCGGACACCGTGGCGCCGGGCTGGTTCATCAACAAGTGCGGCACGGCGGCTCTCGCCGCACTGGCCGTGCACGCGGGCGTGCCCGTCTACCTGCTTGCCGGACGGGACAAGTTCCTGCCGGCGGAACTCACCGGGCGGGTCAGCCTGTCGGGCGGTCCTCCCGCCGAGATCTGGGAGGCGCCGCCGCCGGGCGTGGCCGTCCGCAATCCATATTTCGAGTCGATCCCGCTGGATCTGGTCGCCGCCCTGGTGACCGATGCCGGTGTGGTGGGAACGGGATTGGCCTCCGAGGTCTGCGAAGCCAACAGCCGGCTGATGGGGCCGGGGGCCGAACGGCTGAGCTCCCTGGCCGCTGCTCCTTAAGTAAAGGTAGACGACGGGGCCGTGCCCCGGCCCCGGTTCTCTGGGGCGAGGAACCCAGGGTTGTGTCCGTGTCGTCTATATATGAGTGTTATTAGACTAATAAAACATGCTTGACATAGACTAATATATGTCCTATATTAGGTCTTGCAAGTAAATCCCTGTGTGAGAGGGGCAAGGACTTATGGCTGGAAAAGTGATTGGAATCGACCTCGGCACGACGAACTCGGTCGTGGCCGTGATGGAAGGCGGGCAGCCGGCCGTCATCGTCAACCAGGAAGGGGCGCGCCTCACGCCGTCGATCGTGGCGGTGACGAAGGACGGCGAGCGCCTGGTGGGGCAGGTGGCGAAGCGGCAGGCCGTGACGAACCCGACGAACACCGTCTTCTCGGTGAAGCGGTTCATGGGGCGGAAGTACGACGAGGTGGCGGGCGAGACCGGGCGGATGCCGTACACGGTGTGGCGCGCGAACAACGGCGACGCCTGGGTCGAGGTGCAGGGCAAGCAGTACTCGCCGCCGGAGATCTCGGCGATGGTGCTGCAGAAGCTGAAGCAGGCGGCGGAGGACTACCTCGGCGGGAAGGTCACCGACGCGGTGATCACGGTGCCGGCGTATTTCAACGACGCCCAGCGACAGGCGACCAAGGACGCCGGCCGGATTGCCGGGCTGGACGTGCTGCGGATCGTCGAACGAGCCGACGGCGGCGGCGCTGGCCTACGGTCTCGACAAGAAGAAGGACGAGACGATCGCGGTCTTCGACTTCGGCGGCGGCACCTTCGACATCTCGATTCTCGAGGTGGGCGAGGGGGTCGTCGAGGTGAAGTCGACCAACGGTGACACGCACCTGGGCGGCGACGATCTCGACCAGCGGATCATCGACTGGCTGGCGGCCGAGTACCCGGAAGAGCGACGGCATCGACCTGTCGAAGGACCGGATGGCGCTCCAGCGGCTGAAGGAAGCGGCGGAGAAGGCGAAGATCGAGCTGTCGACGGTGCTGGAGACCGACATCAACCTGCCGTTCATCACGGCGGATCAGAACGGCCCGAAGCACCTGGCGATGAAGCTGACGCGGGCGAAGTTCGAGCAGCTCGCCGAGGATCTCTTCCAGCGGACGATGGGGCCGGTGCGCCAGGCGATGGCGGACGCGGGCATCGAGGCGGCGAAGATCGACGAGGTCGTGCTGGTGGGCGGGTCGACGCGGATCCCGCGCGTGCAGCAGCTCGTCAAGGAGGTCTTCGGCCGCGAGCCGCACAAGGGGGTGAATCCCGACGAGGTGGTGGCGGTCGGCGCGGCGGTGCAGGCCGGCGTCCTGGCCGGTGACGTGAAGGACGTGCTGCTGCTGGACGTCACGCCGCTGTCGCTCGGCATCGAAACGCTCGGCGGCGTCATGACGACGCTGATTCCGCGGAACACGACGATTCCGACGCGCAAGAGCGAGACGTTCTCGACGGCGACCGACAACCAGACCAGCGTCGAGGTGCACGTGCTGCAGGGCGAGCGCCCGCTGGCGCGCGACAACCGGACGCTCGGCCGGTTCCATCTGGTGGGGCTGCCGCCGGCGCCGCGCGGGATGCCGCAGGTCGAGGTCACGTTCGACATCGATGCGAACGGCCTCGTGAACGTCTCGGCGAAGGACCAGGCGACCGGCAAGGAGCAGAAGATCTCCATCACGGCGTCGTCCGGTCTGACGAAGGACGAAGTGGATTCCATGGTGCGCGATGCCGAACAGCACGCCACCGAGGATCAGGCCCGGCGCGAGCTCATCGATCTGCGGAACCAGGTCGACGCGCTGAGCCACCCCGTGCAGAAGACGCTCGACGAGCACCGCGCGGAACTGCCGGCCGAGCAGAGTCTCGGCGGTCGAGGCCGCGCTGGACGGTGCGAAGCAGGCGGCGGCCGGCGAGGATGCCGGGGCGCTGCGGCAGGCCCTCGAGGGGCTGCAGCAGGCGTCGCACGCCGTGGCCGAGTGGCTCTACCAGCGGACGCAGGCCGGACCGGATGCCGGCGGGCCGCAGGGCGGCGCGCAGGGCGGGCCGGACGTGAAGGACGGCGAGGTCGTCGACGCGGAATACGCCGAGACCCGCTGACGCCCGGCGCGTGCCGGGGCGTTCGACAGTTCAATCAATCGGAGAATGGAGGAACAACATCATGGCTATCGTGCGATGGGATCCGTGGCGGGACCTGGCGTCCCTGCAGAACCGGATGAACACCGTGTTCGGTGAGGCCGGGCGGCCGGCGGGCGACGACCTGCTGACGCGCGGCACCTGGGTGCCGGCCGTCGACATCTTCGAGACCCCGGACCAGGAGCTCGTGCTGAAGGCGGAGCTGCCGGAAGTGAAGCGGGAGGACATCCAGCTCACGATCGACAACGGCACGCTGACGCTCTCGGGCGAGCGGAAGCTGACTCACGAGGTGAAGGACGAGGGCTTCCGGCGGCTCGAGCGGAGCTACGGCGCCTTCAGCCGGTCGTTCCGGCTGCCGTCGACGGTCGACGGGCCGAAGGTGACGGCCGACTACAAGGACGGCGTGCTCACCGTGCGCCTGCCGCGCCGTGAAGAGGCGAAGCCGAAGCAGATCGAAGTACAGAGCGCCGCGTAAGGCGGCGCCGTGGACGGGCCGGCGCCTGGCGCGCCGGCCCGCGATGTCCGTACAGGAGGCGTTCGATGGCGACCACCCGATTCGACCCGTTTCGCAGCCTGTCCAGTCTCCAGGAAGAGATGAACCGGCTGTTCACCGACCTGCACGTCCGCCGCGGCGAGGACGACCTGATGCGCCGCGGGAGCTGGGCGCCGCCGGTCGACATCTACGACACCGGCAGGCACGAGCTCGTCATCAAGGCGGAACTGCCGGACATGCGGCGCGAGGAGATCGCGATCACCGTCGACAACGGCACGCTCACGATGCACGGCGAGAAGAAGGCCGACCCGGAGGTGACCGAACAGCAGTACCACCGGATCGAGCGGACCTACGGGCCCTTCAGCCGCTCGTTCTCGCTGCCGCCGACGGTGGACCCGGCCCGGGTCAGTGCCGACTACCGGAACGGCGTGCTGACCATCCGGCTGCCGCTGCGCGAGGAGGCCCGGCCGAAGCAGATCCAGGTGCAGGTGGGCGGCTGAGCGGCTGAGCGAGTCCGACGGCTGGTGTCGCATTTTTGCTTGCCGACCGGGCGCGCTTGTTGCTACGCTGAAATGTTATGGAAGCTGAACAGCAGCCTGTTGAAGGATCCGTCGAGCCCGCTCCCGTTGCCATGGCGAAGGTGCCGCCCGAACCGGTGGCGCCGCCCGAGAGCCGATTCCTGTTCGTCGACATCGCCGCGCTCCGGGCGAAGCAGCTCCGGCGCGGTGCGCTGCCGCGTCTCGATCCCGCCACCGTGTCGGCGGGGGGAAGCGGCGAGTCCATGCACCGGCCCGAGCGGATTGCCATGGAGGAAGTGCGGCGCGGCCTCGTGCCGTTCATCGCGCCCGAGTGGGACGCCGCGGCGGCCGCGGCCGACAGCCACGCCTGACGGCCTGCGGAACCTCGCGGGCCCGGAATCCGTCCGATAGGACCAGAGGCCCGCGGGAGCGTCCCGATCCCCCGGGGTCGGGCTCCGGCGGGTGTCCACGGGAGGCGAACATGTTCGAGCTTGGTGTGCTGGCGACAATCGGTGGAGCGGCGCTGGTGGTATCGGCGCTCGCCCTGGTGGCGCTCGTAGCCGTTCGTATGCTGGTGTGGCTCGTCCTGCTGCCCCTGCGGCTCGCCTTCGGTCTCCTGCTCGTGCCCCTGGCGGCGCTGATCGTCCTGCCGCTCCTGGTGGTCGGCCTCGGCATCAGCCTGGCGGGTGGCATCCTGATCCTCGGCGTGCTCGCGATCTTTCTGATGCCGCTCCTGCTCCTGGGGGGCGTCGTCTGGCTGATCGCCCGCAGCCAGAACCACGCACCGGCCGCCACGCCGGCCGGGTAACCTGGATACGGAAGAACGTCGAGCGAAGAAATTCAAAACGCCCGGCAGCTTCGGCTGACCGGGCGTTCGTATGTACGGGCTACCGGCTCGGCAGGCCGCAGGCGCTGGTCCTCGTTCAACGGCGATGGGGCCCCACCCCCATCGCGCGCTGACGCTGATGCCTCGCCGCGGCTTCGCATGGCCTCGGCTCGGCATGGCCGCAGGCGCTGTCCTGACTCTTCTACGTTCTACGTTACAGAGATTTCCTCCGGCGTCTCCTTCCACCAGCCCGTGTCCCGTTCGAAGGCATCGGCGATGCGCAGGATCGTCGCTTCGTCGAAGCCGGGGCCGACCAGCTGCAGGCCGATCGGCAGCCGCCCGGCCGTGAACCCACAGGGGATGCTGATGGCCGGGAGGCCGGTCAGATTCGCGCTCACGGTGAAGACGTCGTTGAGGTACATCTGCAGCGGGTCATCGACCCGCTCGCCGAGACGGAAGGCCGGAACCGGACTGGTGGGCAGGGCCACGGCCTGCACCTGCTCGAACGCCGTATCGTAGTCCTGCCGGATCAGCGTGCGGACCTGCTGCGCCTTCAGGTAGTAGGCGTCGTAATAGCCGGCGCTGAGCACGTAGGTGCCGAGGATGATCCGTCGCTTCACCTCAGGCCCGAAGCCCAGGTCACGCGTCCGGCAGTACATCGTCCGCAGATCGGCGTCCGAGGTGCCGGGGGCCCGGAAGCCGTACCGGACGCCGTCGTACCGCGCCAGGTTGGAGCTCGCTTCGGCCGTGGCCACCAGGTAGTACACGGGAATCGCGTAGCGCGCCCGCGGGAGCTCGATGTCGATCAGTTCGGCGCCGCGCCCGCGCAGGACCTCCAGGGCCTCGAAGAAGGCGTCGCGCACCTCGGGGTCGACGCCCTCGTCGAGCAGACGCCGGGGCACGCCAATCTTCGTCCCCCGCACGTCACCCGTGAGCGCCGGCGTCAGGGCCGGCACCGCGTCGGCCGCGGTGGTTGCGTCGTGCGGGTCGTCGCCGGCGATGGCTTCGAGCACGCGCGCCGCATCGGCGGCCGTCCGGGCGAGCGGACCAATCTGATCGAGCGACGACGCGAACGCGATGAGGCCGTACCGGGAGACGCGGCCGTAGGCCGGCTTCAGGCCGACGATGCCGCAGAGGGCGGCGGGCTGGCGGATGGATCCGCCGGTGTCGGAGCCCAGGGCCAGCGGCACGACGCCGGCGGCCACCGAGACGGCCAATCCGCCGCTCGACCCGCCGGGCGTTCGATCGAGCGCCCACGGATTGTGCACGGGGCCGAACGCCGAGTTCTCGTTCGACGAGCCCATGGCGAACTCGTCGCAGTTCGTCTTGCCGATGATGACGGCGCCGGCCCGCTCGAGGCGCGTGACGACGGTGGCGTCGTACGGCGGGATGAACTGCTCGAGGATCTTCGACGAGGCGGTCGTCCGGACGCCGCGCGTGCAGATGTTGTCCTTGATGGCGATCGGCACGCCGGCCAGCGGCTGTGCGGCGAGGGCTTCAGGCGAGCTGGCGCGCTGCCGGTCGATGTCGCGCGCCTGCTCCAGCGCGCGGTCGGCGGTGACCGTATTGAAGGCGTGCAGCGCCGGATCGACGCGGGCCAGGCGCGCCAGGGCGTCCTGGCAGACCTCTTCGGCCGACCGGGTGCCGCCGACGACCGCGTCCCTGATGGCTCCGGCCGTTTCGGGCGTGCTCATCCGATGACCCTCGGCACCTTGAACAGGCCGGCAGCCGCCTCGGGCGCGTTCGCGAGCGACTCGTCGCGGGGCAGGCATGGCTGCACGTCATCGGCACGTTCGCGCGACCGGCGGGGCAGCACGTGCGACGTGGGTGGCACCCCCGTGGTGTCGATCTGCCGCACTTCGTCGGCATAGGCGAGGATCTCGTCCAGCTGCTGCGTGAACAGGGTCCGTTCCTCGTCGGTGAGCTCGAGGTGGGCGAGCGCGGCAACCCGCTCCACGTCGGCCGGGGTGAGCACCTTGGCCATGGGCAGAATGCTAACATGGGGGAGAGCCCCGGCTGAGAAGGAGCCGCATGTCAGTTCGTCCTGCCGCCGTGGCCGGCAGTTGGTATCCGGGGACGGCGGACGCTCTCGCGCGCGAAGTCGATCGGTACGTCGGCCAGGTGCCGGCCGGCGTGCTCGAAGGAGAGGTGCGCGCGATCATCGCTCCGCACGCCGGCCTGATGTACTCCGGGCCCGTGGCCGCCTGGGCCTACCGGGAGGCCGCGCACGGCCGGTTCGACGTCGCCGTGCTCGTCGGACCATCCCACTTCATCGGGTTCGACGGCGTCGCGCTCTGGCCCGACGGCAGCTTCGAGACGCCGTTGGGACCGGTGGCGATTGACGCCGCCTGCGGCGCGGCCCTCGCCGCCGCTTCCCCCCTCATTCAACCGCGGCCCGACGTGCATCGCCGCGAGCACTCGCTCGAGATGCAGCTGCCGTTCCTCCGCCGCCTCCTGCCCGATCTGCCCATCGTGCCGCTGCTGATGGGCTATCAGGTGCCCGAGACGATGCGGGCGCTGGGCGATGCGCTGGTCGCGGTGCTCGGCGGCCGGCGGGTCCTGCTCGTCGCCAGCACCGATCTCTCGCACTACCACGATGCGCGCACGGCCTGGCGGATGGACAGCCAGGTGATCGAGCTCGTGCGCCGGTTCGACACCGAAGGGCTGCTCGCGGCGCTCGCGCGGCAGCCCGATCATGCGTGCGGCGGCGGTCCGACCGTGTCGGTGATGCGGGCGGCCGCGGGACTGGGCGCCCGGGATGCGGCGATCCTGAAGTACGCCGATTCGGGCGACGTCTCGGGCGACAAGGACGCCGTCGTCGGTTACCTGGCGGCGGCACTCGGCACCTTCGCCGCGCGTCCAGAGGGAGAGGGAAAGGCAGGTTGAGACGATGTTGAATCCGACGCAGCGGGCTGCGCTGCTGGGGCTCGCGCGGGACGCGATCGAAGCGCATCTGGCGCGCCGGCCCATGCCCGTCGTCGACCCGGCGGCCGGCCTGCTGGAGCTGCGCGGCGGCGCGTTCGTCACGCTGCGCCGCGGCGGCGAGCTGCGAGGGTGTATCGGCAATCCCGAGAGCGACGATCCGCTGGCCGACACCGTGATGCGGTGTGCCGTGGCGGCGGCGTCGGAGGATCCCCGCTTCGATCCCGTGACGGCCGGCGAGTTCCGCCTCCTGGAAATCGAGGTCTCGGTGCTCACGCCGGTCGAACCGGTCGGCGACGTGCACGAGATCGAGGTCGGGCGGCACGGGCTCGTCGCCGAGCAGGATAATCGGCGGGGGCTGCTGCTGCCGCAGGTGGCCACCGAGTGGGGCTGGGATCGCGAGATGTTCATCGCGCAGGCCTGCGTCAAGGCCGGGCTGCGTCCCGGCGCGTGGCGGACCGGCGCCCGCCTCTATCGCTTCGAGGCCGAGGTGTTCGCCGAGCATGGGGCGGGACGGCCCGGGTAGCGGGCGAACGATCTGTCACGTGCGACGTCATTCCTCAGCGGCGACGGGGCCCCACCCCCGTCGCGAACTAGCGCCGACGCCTCGCCTCGGCTTCACATGGCCTCGGTTCGGCATGGCCGCGGGCGCTCGGCCTCTACTCATTCCGCGCCGTCGATCAGACCTCGCAGGGTGCCGAGATTCATCACATCGAAGGCGTCGGGGGCCACGGGGCCGCGCGCGGTCGAGGAGGCCTTCGGCGTTTCGAGCACCATCGGCAGGTCGGCGAAGCGGGCGTCGTTCAACAGGCGCCGGAACGGCTCGAGGCCGAGGCAGCCCTTGCCGATGTGCTCGTGGCGGTCCACCCGGCTTCCGCACGGTTTCTTCGAATCGTTCAGGTGGAACAGCTGCACACGGTCGAGGCCGACGAGGCGGTCGAGCGACGCGAACGTCTCGTCATAGCCTTCCGGCGTCGTCAAATCGTAGCCGGCCGCGAGCAGGTGGCAGGTGTCGAGGCAGAGGCCGACCCGCGGATGGCCGTGCAGGCGGTCGATGAGTGAGGCCAGCTGTTCGAACCGGTAGCCGAGCGTGGTCCCCTGTCCGGCCGTCTGCTCGAGCAGCACCATCGTGCGCCCTCCCGCCCGTGCCGCGAGCAACCCGTCGAGCGCTTCCGCGATGAGGCGCAGTCCTTCCTCTTCGGTGCCGGTCGTGTACGCCCCCGGATGCAGCACGACGCCCAGCAGTCCGAGCGCCTCGGCGCGATCCAGCTCGTCGCCGAATGCGTCGAGTGACTGGCGGCGCAGCCCCGGCTGGCTCGAGGCGAGGTTGATCAGATAGCTCGCGTGTGACACGGGACGACCGATCGCCGCGGCTTCCACCTTCTCGCGGAAGCTCCGGATCTCGTCCTCGGGCAGCGGCCGTGCCCGCCACTGGCTCGACGGCCGGGAGAAGATCTGCAGGGCCCGGCAGCCGTGAACCACCGCGCGATCGACGGCCAGCGGCAGGCCGCCGGCCACCGACATGTGAGCACCGAGGTAGGGCAAGGGAAACTCCTTAATTGCCGCCCAGCCGTGCACTGAGGATCCGGCCGTTCGCATCCAGTTCGACGGTTGCGCGGAAGGTATCCTCGCTGGGCCGGCGGGCGGTCAGGCTGGTGATGCCGCCGGCGAACCGCACGTCGATCCACGACACGATCACCCGGTCGTCGGTCTTCAGGACGCGCGCGGCCGGGAAGCGGGCGAACGCCAGCAGCACCTGCGCCGGCCTGGCGGCCGCGGCTTCGATGACCGCGGGGTCGTGCCGGTCGGGGAAGCGCAGGCTGCGGCGGACCGCCGGTGCCTGCGCCGTCGACCACGGCCAGCCTCCGTCGAGCAGGTCGAGGTCGGTCAGCTCGTACCCGTCGTTGAAGCGCCGCACGATCCGCCAGGCGAACGGCGAGAGGAACTTCGGCAGCGCCGCCGCCTGTACGAGGCACGGCCGTGCGGCGGTGCCGGGCGCTGCCGGCGGCTGCAGCTTGGGGGCGGCCCGTCCCGGCCAGGACACCGAGATCGAGCCAGGGGACCGGGGCGGCCGCGGCCGGCGTGCAGGCGATCACCCCCTGCGCCCGGTCGACGGCGGCGACCCGATCGCGGGCCGCCCAGTGCGCCGTGCCACGGAGGCCGTACCACCCGGCGGTCAGCACGAGCACGATCGTGGCGATTCGCCGGCGGCGGGCGGGGTGGAGCGTGCACGCGAGGGCGCCGGCGAGCAGGATGGCCCAGAGATAGATGTCGATGATCGGCAGGAAGTCGAAGGCGAACCACGTCTGGCTGAACGGGCTGAGGACGCGGGTGCCGTACGACGTGCACAGATCCATCGCCAGATGACCCAGGACGCCGATGAGCGAGACGCCGAACAGGGCGGCGAACGAGGCGTCGCGCACGCCGTCGGGCGGCTGGTGGCGGCGCGCGCGCCGGCGCCAGCGCAGCCACCCGTACACGACCGCCGCGGTGACAGCCGCCAGCGGCACGACCGCGAGCAGGCCGTGGGTGACGTCGCGGTGGTCGGCGAGGTAGGCGAGGCGCCCGCCGTACGCGGCCGTGACGATGTCGATGTCGGGCGCGTTCGAGGCGAGCAGCAGCGCCGCGGTGGTGCCGCGGCCCGCGCGCTCGAGTGCCGTGCGCGACAGCGTGAAGCCGAACAGGGTATGGGTGAGATTGTCCACCAGGCCGTCGCGTGTCGTTCGCGCCGCCGGGCGGCCGCGCGGCCGCCGGTAAGCGTCCCGCTACTATACCTCGCCGCGCGATGCCGGCACGCGGCCGCTCCGAACGGCTGTGCTATCGTACCGAGTGGACGAGTCGGGACGCATGGAGGTGTATCTCATCCCGGTGGGCGCGGACGCCTACGCCCTGTACAGCGAGTTGCCGGCCGGAGCGGTGGCGCATCCCGACGAGGAGCCGCCGCGGGGCCTGATCGGGCGGCTGGTGCGACGGGCGCAGCGGTTCATCGCCGGTCTGGAGCGCGAGTTCGAGACGGGCACGGACGACGCGCCGGGCTGGCGGCGGCGGCTCCGGGGCTGGGCGGCCCAGCGTATCGGCGAGCAGCGGCTGCTCTGGCGGCTGCGCGGCGAGAGCGGCGCGACGCTCGTCTGTCCCGACGACTGCCCGGAGACGCTCGCCGTGGAGATCCTGCGGGCCGAGCTCAAGCGCGAGGGCGACCGCCATCGCCTCTGGCTCGTCGTCGACGGCGTCGCGTTCGTGGCGTCCGGCGTGCTGATGCTGCTGCCCGGCCCGAACGTCATTGCGTACTACCTGGCGTTCAGCCTGGTCGGGCACTACCTGTCACAGCAGGGGGCGAGCCGGGGCCGCCGCCGCATCCGGTGGCAGGCGCGGCGCGACGGCGCGCTGTCGGAACTGCGCCAGGCGATCGCGCTGCCGCCGGTCGAGCGCGAGCGGCGGATTCACGAGATCGCCGGCCGGCTCAATCTGCCCAATCTGCCGGGCTTCTTCGCCCGGACCCTGCCCGGAAGCGCGTGATATACTGCGCGCCGGGCGCTCAGCGTCGGCTGAACCCGGAACCCGTTCTTCGCTTCTGACACCTCTTGAAACTCCGCGACCTCGCTGCTCAACTGGCGTGCCGACTCGACGGCAACGGAGACGTCGAGATCCATCGTGTCGCCGGCATCGAGCAGGCGGGCCCGCACGATCTCGACGTTCTTCGCGAATCCGCGGTACACCGCTTCCCTGCAGCAGACGCGCGCGGCCGCCGTCATTCTCGGCGACGACGCGCCGCCGGCGCCCTGTCCGACGCTCCGGACCCGGCATCCGTATCTGGCGTTCGCCGAGGCGCTGCGGCTGTTCGTGCAGACCGACCGGCCGGCGCCGGGCATCGATCCGCTCAGTGCCGTCGCCCCGGACGCCGAGATCGGGGCCGACGTCTCGATCGGGCCGTTCGTCGTCGTCGGTGCGCGCGCCCGGATCGGCGCGGGTACGATCGTCCATCCGCACGTCACGATCGGGGCCGATGCGGTCGTGGGGGAGGCGTGCGTCGTGCACGCGCACGTGTCGATCCGCGAGCGGGTGGTGATCGGCAACCGCGTGATCCTGCAGAACGGCGCGGTCGTCGGCAGCGACGGCTACGGGTTCGTGAAGCGGGCCGACGGCAGCTTCCTGAAGATCCCGCAGACGGCCGACGTCGTCATCGAGGACGATGTCGAGATCGGGGCGAACACGACGATCGATCGCCCGGCCGTGGGGGAGACGCGGATCCGCCGCGGCGCGAAGATCGACAACCTGGTGCAGATCGCGCACGGCGTGGTCGTCGGCCAGGACACGCTGCTGGCCGCACAGGTGGGCATCGCCGGCAGCACCGCGATCGGCGATCGGGTGACGCTGGCGGGTCAGGTCGGCGTGGCCGGGCACCTGACGATCGGCGCGGGCACGGTGGCGAGCGCGCAGACCGGCATTCCCAATTCCGTGCCGGAGGGCTCGTTCGTCTCCGGGTACCCGGCCATCAACAATCGTGAATGGCTCAAGGCATCCGCCGTGTTCCGCAAGCTGCCGGCGCTGAAGAAGCAGGTGGCGGGGCTGGAGGCGCGGATCGCCGAGCTCGAGGCGCAGTTGAACGCATGCCGTACGCCAGGAGAACCCGAATGATCCGTCGCTGCTGGCCGGCCGCCCTGGGCGCCGCGCTCGTGCTGCTGGCCGCCTCGCCGCTCAGGGCCCAGACCTCGCTCACGCACCCGGTCACGCCGCCGGCACCGTCGCCGGGCTTCTTCACGAATTACAACTTCCACATGAACGCCGCCTCGCTGACGGGGAACAGCGATCCCGGCTTCGACTGGGACGCCGACTTCGGTGGCGATCTGGATCTGGTCGATTACGGCGCCGGCCGGCTGAACTTCCTGGCGAACTACCAGGTGATCCTCGGCAACCAGCTGCGGGTGTTCGATCCCAACCAGGGGAACTACACGCTCGAGGTCTCCTCGTCGCTGCGGGTCGGCCGCACGGAGTTCGCGGGCGTCTTCCACCACATCTCGCGCCACCTGAGCGATCGATCGAAGCTCTTCGCCATCGCCTGGAACGAGGCCGGCGTGCGGGTGTCACGGCTGACGACCGCGGGGCGCTGGCGCCTCGCGACGCAGGGGACGATCGCGAAGGTCGTGGAGCACGCGTTCGTCGACTACAGCTGGGAGGCGGAAGGGGCGGCCGACGTCCGCTACAGGTTGAACCGCCACTGGGCGGCGATCGGCGGGGCGAGTCTGACGTTGATGGGGGTCGATCACGCCGTGTTCGGCCGGCAGCGGCAGACCGGCGCGCAGGCGGAGGGCGGCGTGCGGCTCGAGGGCACGAAGGGCGCCCTCGAACTGTTCGTGGCCGTCGACCGCCGGATCGATGCCAGCCCGGTCGATCTGGAGACCCGGACGTTCGGCCTGCTCGGGTTCCGGCTGCTCAGCCGGTAGGTTCTTCGTCCGGCTCCTCCGGGCTGTGACATAATCGATCCCGATCACATGCAGGGCATTATCCGGCTCCGATTGGTGTGGCCGCGGCGCGTTCCGGTGGCGCTGGCGCTGGCCGTCGGTCTGGCGATCGTGCTGGCGCCGGTGCTCCGCGCGATGGAGCGGCCGCCGAAGCTGGTCTACCAGATGACCACGCTGCCCAACGGCCTCACGGTCGTGCTGTCGGAGGACCATTCGACGCCGATCGTGAACCTGCAGGTCTGGTATCACGTCGGGTCGAAGGACGAGAAGCCGGGCCGGACCGGCTTCGCCCACCTGTTCGAACACCTCATGTTCAAGGGCTCGAAGAACGTCGAGCCCGAGCAGCACACGTCGATCATCTCGAGCATCGGCGGCCGCAGCAACGCCTACACGACGCAGGACACGACGGTCTTCTGGGAAACCGTGCCGTCGCAGTACCTGCCGCTGGCCCTCTGGATGGAGGCCGATCGGATGGCGACGCTCCGGATCGACCAGGACACGTTCACGCGCGAGCGCGAGGTCGTCAAGGAGGAGCGCCGCATGCGGGTGGACAACCAGCCGTACGGCAGCCTCTCCGAGCTGATCTACGAGAACGCGCTCACGGTGAGCCCGTACCGCCACCCGACGATCGGCAGCATGGCGGATCTCGAGGCGGCGAGCGTCGACGACGTGCGCGACTTCTACCACACCTACTACGTGCCGAAGAACGCGACGCTGGTGCTGGTGGGCGACTTCGATCCGGCGCAGGCGATGGCGCTCGTCAAGGAGTACCTGGGGAAGGTGCCGGCGTCGGACCGGCCGATTCCGCGCGACTATCCGGTCGATCCGCCGCAGACGAAGGAGAAGCAGGTCACGCTGCACGAGGACTGGCCGCTGCCGGTGGTCGTCGTGGCGTACCACATCACCTACGACGGCGATCCCGATTCCTACCCGCTGCACATCATCTCGAAGGTGCTGTCCGATGGCGACAGCTCCCGCATCTACAAGGACCTGGTCTACAAGAAGGGGATCGCGCTGGCGGCCTTCGGGGGCGGCGACATCATGGAGGAGCCGAGCCTCTTCTATGCCGTGGCCATCGTGCAGCCCGGGCACACGCCGGCCGAGGTGCGCGACGCGCTGGTCGACGAGTTCCGGCGGCTGAAGACCGACGGGGTGACGGCGCACGAGCTGGAGCGGGCGAAGAACCAGTTCGCGCGCGACTACATCATCGGCCGGGAGAGCGATCAGCAGAAGGCGTCGCAGCTCGCGCACGCGGTGGTCATCCACCACGACATCACGACCGCCGACGGCGAGTTCGACATCTTCATGCACGTCACGCGGGCCGACGTGCAGCGGGTGGCGCAGAAGTACTTCACGGAACAGAACCGGCTCGTGATGACCATTCTGCCGACGCGCGGCACGACGCCGACGCCGGTGGGGACGGGCCCGGGCCCGGGCGGCCCGGCGCCGCCCGGCACCAGCCATGACCACACGACTGCACCGGCGTTCGCGGCGGATGGCGGACGGCCCTGGCGGGACGGCGCTGGGTGGCACTGGTCGCCGCGGCGGCCTGTCTCGTCGCGCTGGCCCGGCCGGCGATCGGGCAGACGCGCGACGCGCAGGGCGATGTCGTCGGCTGGCCGGCCGAGGGCGCCCCGCCGCCGCTGGCCGCCCACGAGGTGCCGTTCCCGCCCTACGAGGTGCGGACGCTGCCCAACGGCCTGCAGGTGGTCGTGGTGCAGCACCACGAGGAGCCGGCCGTGTCGATGCGGCTCATCGTGCGCGCGGGCAGCGCGGAGGATCCGAAGGGGCGGATGGGGCTGGCGAACCTCGAGGCCGCGCTCCTGGACCAGGGGACGCCCACGCAGAGCGCCGAACAGATCGCCGATGCGGTCGACTCGATCGGCGGCGGCATCGACACCGGCGCGGGGATCGACCTGACCTACGCCGGCGTGCTGGTCATGAAGGACAGCTTCGACTTCGCGCTGCACCTGCTGTCGAGCGTGATCCGCGACCCGGTGTTCTCGCAGACGGAGATCGACCGCCAGAAGTCGCAGCTGCTCGCCGGGCTGCGCGTGAGCGCCGACGACCCGTCGTACGTCGCCGACGAGGTCTTCAACCGGCTCGTCTACGGCTTCCATCCCTACGGCCTGCCGCAGGAGGGGACGCCGGACTCGATCGGCCGCATCACGCGCCAGGATCTGCAGGCCTTCCACGACAGCTACTTCACGCCGAACAACAGCATCCTCGCCATCGTGGGTGACGTGATGCCGGACGAGGCGTTCGCGGCGGCGCAGAAGGTCTTCGGCGACTGGCCGGCGCGCGACGTGCCCGTCACGACGTACCTGGATCCGCCCGACCCGACCCGCCGCGTGGTCGTCATCAACAAGCCGGACGCGGTGCAGACGGAAATCCGTGTCGGCAACATCGGCGTGCCGCGCAAGACCGACGACTACATGGCCCTCAACCTGGCCATCCGGGTGCTCGGCGGCGAGGGCAGCGACCGGCTGCAGCAGGTCCTGCGCACCGAGCGGGGGCTCACCTACGGCGCCGAAGCCGACCTCGACACCTACAAGCTGAGCGGCGACATCGTGGCCGAGACGAACACGCGCTCGGTGGCGACCGCCGAGGTGCTGCGGCTGATCGTCAACGAGTTCTGGCGGCTGCAGCGGGAGCCGGTGAGCCCGCGCGAGCTCGACGCCGCGAAGGACTACATGACGGGCAGCTTCCCGCTGACGATCGAGACCCCGGAGCAGATCGCGCTGCAGGTGCTGAACGTGCTGTTCTACGACCTGCCGCTCAAGAACCTGCAGACGTTCCGCCAGCGGGTGGAGCAGGTGACGCCGGAGGCCGTGCAGCGGGTGGCGCGCGCGTACCTGAAGCCGGCCAACCTGTCGGTCGTGCTCGTCGGCAACGCCGCCGCCTTCGTCGACGACCTGAAGAGCGCCGGGTTCAACCACTACGACGTCATCAACCTGCCCGACCTCGATCTGACGGCGCCCGACCTGAAGCGGCCGACGGCGGCGACCGTGCCCGCACCGTCGGCGCCGGCCAGGCCGGGCGTCGGCGTCGTCAACGTCGCGCTCCGCGACGGCGATCGGCAGGGCATCACCGCCGCCAGCCCCGTCCCGAGCCACGGGCAGGAGCCACCGCCGAAGCGGGTGACGCCGACGCCCGAGGAGCAGAACCGCGGGCAGGCGATCGTCGCCGACGCGATCACGGCCAAGGGCGGGCTGGCGGCGCTGCGCCATGTCAGGACGGTCGTCGCCGATGCGACGACGACGGTGATGTCGCCGCACGGGCCGACGGCCGCGGAGACGAAGACCTACATCCGGTATCCGGATCAGTTCCGCGTCGAGGCCCACCTGCAGCTCGGCACCATCGTTCAGGTGTACGACGCGGGCAAGGCCTGGGTGCAGGGGCCCAACGGGGTGCAGGATGCGCCCGAGTCGCTGGCGCGCGGCTTCCACGAGAGCGTCCAGCACGACGTCATCCAGATGCTCATCGGGGTCGCGGACGGCCGGCTGCTCGCCCGGGGGCTGCCCGATGTCACCGACGACGGGCGGACGCTGCACGCCGTGGAGATCTCCTCGGATGACCTGTCGCCGACGACGCTGTACGTCGATGCGACGACCGGCCTCGTGGTGAAGGAGAGCTACACCGAGGCCAACGCGCCGGGCGGCACGCTGACGACCGAGACCTTCTCGGACTATCGCACCGTGGACGGCGTGAAGGCGGCGTTCAAGGCGAAGATTCAGCGGGGCAACGTCACGGTGGTCGACCGGACGGTGACGAGCCTGTCGTACAACACGCCGGTCGATGCGGCGCTGTTCCACAAGCCGGGCGCGTGATCCCCGGCGCCGTTCCCCACCAGCCGTGAAGATCATGCTTTCCTGCGGCGAGGCGTCCGGCGACCTGTACGCCGGGGCGCTGAGCCGCAGCGCTGCGCCGCCAGGATCCGTCGGTCGAGCTGTTCGGCTTCGGGGGCGAACGCTTCCGGCAGGCCGGCGGCGATCTCGTCGGCGACTATCGCGGCTTCGCCGTCACCGGCCTGACCGAGGCGCTGAAGGTGCTGCCGCGGTCGTACGCGATGTACCGCCGGCTCGTCAACGCCGCCCGCGTCCGGCGTCCCGATGTCTTCGTGGCCATCGACTTCCCCGACTTCAACTTCCGGCTGGCCGCCGCCGTCCGGGCGCTCGGCATTCCCGTCGTCTACTACATCAGTCCGCAGCTGTGGGCCTGGCGCGCCGGGCGGATGAAGACGATGAAGCGGATTGCCGATCGGGTCCTCGTCATCTTTCCCTTCGAGGCGGCGATCTACGAGCAGGCTGGCGTGCCGGTGGAATGGGTGGGGCATCCGCTGGTCGATCTGGCCACGGCCGGCGAGCCGCGCGAGAGCTTCCTGCGCGGGCTGGGGCTCGACCCGGCGGCGCCGACCGTCGCCCTGCTGCCGGGAAGCCGGCCGAACGAGTTGCGGGCGATCCTGCCCGGACTGGCGGCGGCCGCCAGGCTGATCGCCGATCGTGTGCCGGGCGTGCAGTTCGTGGTGGCGCGCGCCCCGAACCTCGAGACGTCGCTCTTCGCGCCGCTCGATGCGGCCGGGGGGCGCCCGCCGGTGCTCGTCGAGTCGCGGACCGACGAGGTGCTCACGGCCGCCGACCTCGTCCTGACGGCGTCGGGCACGGCCACCGTGCAGGCCGCGCTGCACGAGGTGCCGATGGTGGTGGTCTATCGCCTGTCGCCGCTGACCTACCGCCTGGGCAAGCCGTTCGTCCGGGTCGACACCTATGCGATGGTGAACCTCGTGGCCGGGGAGCGGATCGCCCCCGAGCTGATCCAGGACGCCTTCACGCCCGAGGCCGTGGCGGCCGAGGCGGTGCCGCTGCTCGTCGATCGCGACCGGATCGCCCGGACGCGGGCGGCGCTGCACCGGGTGCGGGCCCGTCCTGGGGGAGCCCGGGGCCAGCGAGCGGGCGGCCCGGGCCATCCGGGCGGTGGCGGTCAGCGGGCGGGGCTGAGCGGCTCCGGGGGCGCGGGCCGGCATGTTAGGATCAGCTTTTCTCGCACGAGTGAGAAGGGAAATGGACTCATGCCGACAGCGAACAGTTTCGGGACCCGCACCGCACTCAAGGTCAACGGTCAGACATTCCAGGTCCTACAGCCTGACGGCGCTCGAGCGCTCGGGATTCCCCGGGATCGCGCGGCTGCCGTATTCCCTGAAGATCCTGCTCGAGAACCTGCTGCGCCGCGAGGACGGCCGGGCCGTGACGGCCGACGACATCCGGGCGCTGGCCGGCTGGACGCCCGGCACGCCGGCCCGCGAGCTCGCCTTCACGCCGGCGCGCGTGCTGCTGCAGGACTTCACGGGGGTGCCGGCGGTCGTCGATCTCGCCGCCATGCGCGACGGCATCGCGCGGCTCGGCGGCGATCCGAAGAAGGTGAACCCGCTGCAGCCGGTGGAGCTGGTCATCGACCACTCCGTGCAGGTCGACTTCTTCGGCCGGCCGGACGCGTTCCAGAAGAACGCCGAGCTGGAGTTCCAGCGCAACCGCGAGCGCTATGCGTTCCTGCGGTGGGGCCAGGATGCCTTCGACAACTTCCGCGTGGTCCCGCCCGACACGGGCATCGTGCACCAGGTGAACCTGGAGTACCTGGCGCGCGTGGTCTGCACGGCCGTCGAGGACGGGCAGACGGTGGCGTATCCCGACACGCTGGTGGGGACCGACTCGCACACGACGATGGTGAACGGGCTCGGCGTCGTCGGGTGGGGCGTCGGCGGGATCGAGGCGGAGGCGGCCATGCTCGGCCAGCCGATCTCGATGCTGGTCCCGAAGGTCGTCGGCTTCCGGCTGACGGGCCGCCTGCGCGAGGGCGCCACCGCGACCGACCTGGTGCTGACGATCACCGAGCGGCTGCGCCGCCACGGCGTGGTCGGCAAGTTCGTGGAGTTCTTCGGACCGGGCCTGGCGTTGCTGACGCTGGCCGACCGCGCGACGCTCGGCAACATGTCGCCGGAGTACGGGTCGACGATCGCCATCTGTCCGATCGACGAGATGACGATGGACTACCTGCGGCTGACGGGACGCGACGCGGAGCGGATTCAGCTCGTCGAGGCGTACGCGAAGGCGCAGGGGCTGTTCCGGACGGCGGACAGCGTGGACGCGCAGTACAGCGAGGGGCTGGAGCTGGATCTCGGCGAGGTGGAGCCGAGCCTGGCGGGTCCGAAGCGGCCGCAGGATCGGGTGGCGCTGTCGCGCGCCGAAGCAGGCCTTCGGCGAGGTGCTGCCGTCGCTGATGGTCGACCAGAAGAAGAAGGTGTCGGCCCAGCCGCCGCAGACGTCGACGTGGAACGGCGAGGGTGGCGCGAGCGGCGGCGCCGCGGTCGCGCAGGCGAAGGCCGTCGAGCACGAGGTGGACCACGGGTCGGTCGTGATCGCGGCGATCACGAGCTGCACCAACACGTCGAATCCGAGCGTCATGATGGCCGCCGGCCTGCTCGCGCAGAAGGCGGTCGCCCGTGGCCTGAAGAGCAAGCCGTGGGTGAAGACCAGTCTGGCCCCCGGCTCGAAGGTGGTGACGGAGTACCTGCGGAAGGCCGGCCTGCTGTCGTCGCTCGAGCAGCTCGGCTTCGGCCTGGTCGGCTACGGCTGCACGACCTGCATCGGCAACAGCGGACCGCTGCCGGAGGAGGTGTCGGCCGAGGTGCGCGATCGCAACCTCGTGGTCGCCTCGGTGCTCAGCGGCAACCGGAACTTCGAGGGACGGATCCAGTCGCAGGTCCGGGCGAACTACCTGGCGTCGCCGCCGCTCGTCGTGGCCTACGCGCTGGCGGGACGGATGACGCTCGATCTGACGACCGAGCCGCTCGGCACCGACTCGACGGGCACGCCGGTGTACCTGAAGGACATCTGGCCGAGCCAGGCGGAGATCCAGACGGCGCTCGAGTCGGTGAAGGCGGAGATGTTCCGCGAGCAGTACGCGGACGTGTTCAAGGGCGACGACCGGTGGCGGTCGCTGGACGTGCCGACGGGCGAGCGCTTCCAGTGGGACGAGCAGTCGACCTACGTGCGCAACCCGCCGTTCTTCGAGGACCTGAAGCCCGAGCCGGCGCCGCCGGCCGAGATCGCCGGGGCGCGGGTGCTGGCGGTGCTCGGCGACAGCGTGACGACCGACCACATCTCGCCGGCGGGATCGATTCCGGCCGACGGCCCGGCCGGCCGGTACCTGGTCGCGCACGGCGTGCAGCCGCGCGACTTCAACTCGTTCGGCGCCCGCCGCGGCAATCACGAAGTGATGATGCGCGGCACGTTCGCCAACATCCGCCTCCGCAACCAGCTCGCGCCCGGGACCGAGGGCGGCTGGACGCGGTACCAGCCGGACGGCGACGAGATGACGATCTACGACGCCGCCATGCGCTACAAGGACGCCGGCGTCCCGCTGCTCGTGCTGGCCGGCAAGGAGTACGGCTCGGGGTCGTCGCGCGACTGGGCGGCCAAGGGCACCCTGCTGCTCGGCGTGCAGGCGGTCATCGCGGAGAGCTTCGAGCGGATCCACCGAAGCAACCTCGTGAACATGGGCGTGCTGCCGCTGCAGTTCAAGGCCGGCGAGAACGTGACGTCGCTCGGGCTGACCGGGCAGGAAGCGTTCGAGCTGACGGGCATCGCCCGCGGTCTCAAGCCGGGCGGCGACGTCACGGTGAAGGCGCGCGGCGCCGACGGCAAGGAGAAGAGCTTCACGGCCATGGCCCGCATCGATACGCCCGAGGAGCTGACGGCCTACCGGCACGGCGGCATCCTGCCGTACGTGCTGCGGCAGCTGGCGGGGAAGGTGAAGTAGGCAAAGCAGGCGCATGTCTTCAGCTGGCGCCGGCGGCCGCAGCCCCGGCGCGAACTGACGTCGATGCTTCGCCTCGGCTTCGCATGGCCTCGGCTCGGCAGGCCGCAGGCGCCCGATTCTCTCCGGACAGCCCGCTGGCCCTCACCCATGCTCACCAGCGCAGCGATCAAGGACCGGGCCCGTCTTCTCGGCTTCGATCTGTGCGGCATCGCGCGGGCCGATCACTATCCCGAGCTCGACTACCTGCCGGAGTGGCTGAAGCGTGGCTACGCCGGGACGATGACCTACCTGCATCGCTCGGCCCGGCGCCGCGTCGACGTGCGGCAGGCGCTGTCGTCGGTCCGGTCGGTCATCGTGACCGGGACCGTCTACAACACCCCCCATCCGAGCTCCACCGACGTGCGCGACCGGCGCCGCGCGCTGATCGCCCGCTATGCGTGGGGCGACGACTACCATCAGGTGATCGGGCGGCGGCTCGAGTCGCTCGTCGACTGGATGCGCGCGGAGACGGCCGAGCCGTTCGATGCCCTGCCGTACGTGGACACCGGACCGGTGCAGGAGCGTGTGTTCGCGCAGTACGCCGGCCTGGGCTGGATCGGCAAGAACAGCTGCCTGATCAATCCGGAGCTCGGATCCTGGCTGTTCCTCGGCGAGATCCTCTGCAGCCTCGACCTCGACGCGGACACGCGCGGCTTCGATCGGTGCGGGAGCTGCACGCTCTGCCTCGACTGGTGCCCGACCGGCGCCATCGTCGAACCGTGGCGTCTCGACGCCACGCGATGCCTCTCCTACCTCACGATCGAATACAAGGGGCCGATGCCGGACGAGCATCGGGCCGCCGCCGGGGCGCATGTCTTCGGGTGCGACGTCTGCCAGGACGTCTGTCCGTGGAACGTGTCGCCAGCCGTCTCGGCCGACCGTGCCTGGCAGCCCCGTGACGGGCTCGACCTGCCCGGGCTGCTCGATCTGTGGCAGCTGTCCGACGACGCAATCGTGTCGCTCCTCGAGGGGAGCGCGATGACGCGCGTCTCGCTGCCGGCCCTGCGGCGCAACCTCGCCGTCGCGATCGGCAACTCCGGCGACGGGGCGGCCATTGCGGAGCTCGACCGTCCGCGCGACGATGCCCCGTCGGTGCAGAGTGCGCTGGTGCAGGAACACGTGGCGTGGGCGAGGGGAGGGGGGAATTGAGAATTAGGAATTAGGAATTGAGAATTGAGAAACGGAGCGTCATGAGAGGCCACGCCGGGCGATGTGATGGACGGCAGGGATTCGTTTCTACATTCTCACTTCTGATTCTTCAGCTCCTCATTTGCTCCCCTCCCACCCGTCGCCTATCATGGGTGACATGCAGTCTTCTTCGGACTCCCTTGCACCTGCGCTGCTGCTCTCGATGCCGCAGCTCGCCGATCCGAACTTCGCACAGAGCGTCGTCCTGCTGTGCCGCCACAGCGCGGAAGGGGCATTCGGGCTCGTCGTGAACCACCAGCTGCCGGCACCGGCGCGTGTCGTGGTTCAGGAAGAGGAACCGGCGGTGACGGCGGAGACGGAGCTGCCGGTCTGGCTGGGCGGACCGGTGGAGCAGGAGCGAAGCTGGATCCTGCTCGGCGAGGACCCCGGAGATCTCGAAGCGATCCCGGTCGCCGACGGCCTGTACCTGTCGACGTCGCCCGCACTGCTGCGGCGGCTCACGAGTCCGCTGCCGCCGGCGCGGGCGCGCCTGCTGGTCGGCTACGCCGGCTGGGGCCCCGGCCAGCTCGACGCGGAACTGCGGGCGTCGGCCTGGCTGACGACGGACGTCACGCTCGACCTGGTGTTCGACACGCCGCCCGACCGGATGTGGGAGGCGGCGATCCGGCGTCTCGGCGCCGATCCCGGCGCGCTGCACATCAGTCACGGCGTGCACTGAGTCGTGCCGGCCGGCCCGGCCGGCGGGAGAGGACGGGATGGGACGCAGCAGATGGACCGCGCTGACGCTCGCCACGGCGCTGGCGGCGGGCGGCGCGCGGATGCCGCCGCGCAGGAGACCTCGATGCCCGACACCGCGAAGCTGAAGGCAATGGCGGCGCGCTTCGCGCCGGTCGATCTCACCGTCGATCTGTCGGCGCTGCCGGCCACCGAGCGGCGGGCGCTCGCGAAGCTGGTCGAGGCGGCTCGCGTGATGGACGCACTCTTCCTCCGGCAGGTCTGGGCTGGCAACGAGTCGATGCTGCTCGGACTGCTGCACGACGACACGCCCCTGGGCCGCGCGCGGCTGCACTACTTCCTGACGAACAAGGGGCCGTGGTCGCGGCTGGACCACGACGAGGCCTTCGTCCCCGGCGCGCCCGCGAAGCCGGCGGGGGCGAACTTCTATCCCGCCGGGGCGACGAAGGCGGCCGTCGAGCGCTGGATTCGAAGGGCTGCCGCCCGCCGAGCGCGCGGCAGCCACCGGCTTCTTCACGACCATCCGGCGCGCGCCGGACGGCGGGTTCGTGGCGGTGCCCTACAGCCAGGAGTACCAGGGCGAGCTCGAGCGGGCGGCGGCGCTGCTGCGCGAGGCGGCGGCCCTGACCACGCAGCCCACGCTGAAGGCCTACCTGACGGCGCGCGCCGACGCCTTTCTCAGCAACGACTACTACGCGAGCGATCTCGCCTGGATGGCGCTCGAGGCCTCGATCGAGCCGACCATCGGGCCCTACGAGGTGTACGAGGACGGCTGGTTCGCGTACAAGGCGGCGTTCGAGGGCTACGTCACCGTGCGTGACGATGTGGAGACCCGGAAGCTCGCCATGCTCGGCGACCACCTCCAGGACATCGAGAACCACCTGCCGATCGACCCGACGTTCCGCAACCCGCGCCTGGGCGCGCTCGCGCCGATCCGGGTCGTCAACGAGATCCTCTCCTCGGGCGACGGCAGCCGCGGCGTGCAGACGGCGGCGTTCAACCTGCCGAACGACGAACGGATCCTCCGCGAGACGGGCGCGAAGCGGGTGATGCTGCGCAACGTGCAGCAGGCGAAGTTCGACGTGGCGCTCGTGCCGATCTCGAAGGTCGTGCTGGCGCCGGCCGATCGGACGACCGTGTCGTTCGATGCCTTCTTCACGCACATCGTCATGCACGAGCTGATGCACGGCCTCGGCCCCCACGACATCACCGTCGACGGCCGCAAGACGACGGTGCGGCAGGAGCTGACCGACACCTACAGCGCGATCGAGGAAGCCAAGGCCGACGTATCGGGGCTGTTCGCCCTGCAGCGCCTGGTCGATCAGGGCGTGCTGCCGACGTCGCTCGACGGGACGATGTACACGACCTTCCTGGCCTCGGCGTTCCGGTCGATCCGGTTCGGGATCCACGAAGCGCACGGCCGGGGCCAGGCGGTGCAGCTGAACTACCTCTGGGACTTCGGGGCGTTCGTCCATCACGCCGACGGGACGTTCGGCGTGAACCCGGCGAAGATCCGGGCGGGCGTGGAGGCCCTGACGCACGACCTGATGACGCTGCAGGCCGAGGGGAAGCGTGGCGAAGGCGCGCGAGATGCTGCAGACGCTCGGCGTGGTCCGGCCCGAGGTGCAGCAGCTGCTCGACCGGCTGCGGGACGTGCCGGTCGATATCGCGCCGCACTTCACGACCGCCCAACGGCTGGTCGACGAGGATCGCGCCGGCGGTCCGCGCTAGAGGAGCGACAGGTCTTCGAGCGCCGGGCGGTCGAGGATGACGAAGCCGTCCTTCTCGGTGCGGACGATCTCCCGCTTGCCCCACCGGCTCATGATCCGGATGCAGGTTTCGATGGTCGTGCCGGTCATGTCCGCCAGCTCCTGGCGGGACAGCACGACGGGAATGAACAGACCGCCGCGTTCCTCCCGGCCCGATTCCCCGGCCAGCTTCAGCAGGAGTCGAGCCACGCGCGGCTCGATGCGCACGCCGCTCATGTCGGCGAGGCGGTTGGTCAGCTCGACCAGCCGGTGCGTGAGGCCGAGCAGCAGGCCGCGGGTGAGCGATGGCCGTTCCTCGAGCAGCGCGAAGAACGCCTGACGCGGAATCATCACGCAGGTGGTGTCCTCCAGCGCTGCGGCCGACGCCGGGAACGGTCGCCCCTCGTAGGCGGCCACGGCGCCGAGCGGATCGCCGGGGCCGAAGATCTCGAGGATCACGTCCTTGCCCGACGGCGTCATCTTGAAGATCTTCACGCGGCCGCTGGCGATCGTGTAGATGCAGTCGGACGGCGTCCCTTCGTCGAAGATCGTCTCGCCACGCGCGAAGGTGGCGACCCGCGAGCGGGCGGCCAGCTGCTCGCGGTCCTCCAGACTCAATCTCCGGAACACCGTCGTCGAGCGCAGCAGTTCTTCAGTGGAGGGCGGCATGCGTCATTCCTGTATGCGGTTCCGCATCGGGCGCCGATGCGGAGATCGGAGCTTCCCAGCGGGCGCGGCAATGGCTAGAATACCTCGTGAGACGATATTTGTGAAAGCGGCGGGCGGCGCGGTGTGCGAGGGCCGCGAAGGCCGGCCGCGTCGGGGCCGGCCTGCCCGGGCTTGACAGTCAGCGGCCGCATCCACTCTGCTGTAGCGCATGACCACACTTCCGGACTTCTCATCCACGTCCACCCGCCTCGGGTGGATCGGCACCGGTGTCATGGGGCTGTCGATGTGCGGGCACCTGCTCGCCAAGGGACACCCCGTGACCGTTCACAACCGGACCAGAGCGAAGGCGCAGCCGCTCGTCGACAAGGGCGCCGTCTGGGCCGAGACGCCGCAGGCGGTGGCGGCGGCTTCCGACGTGGTGCTGACCATTGTCGGTTTTCCGCCCGACGTGCGGGAAGTCTACCTGGGGCCGCAGGGCGTGCTCGCCGGCGCGCGAGCCGGGCAGGTGTTCGTCGATCTGACGACGACGCAGCCGTCGCTCAGCCGCGAAATCGACGCCGCCGCGCAGGCAAAAGGGGCCTACGCCGTCGACGCCCCGGTGTCGGGCGGGGACGTCGGCGCGCGCAACGCGACCCTGTCGATCATGGTCGGCGGCGAGGCCGGCGCGGTCGCGGCCGTGACGGGGCTGCTGCAGGTGCTGGGCAAGACGATCGTCCACCAGGGCGGCGCGGGGGCCGGCCAGCACACGAAGATGTGCAACCAGATCACGATCGCCGGGACGATGATCGGCGTGTGTGAGGCGCTGCTGTACGGCCACCGGGCGGGTCTCGATCTCGAGGTGATGCTCCGGTCGATCTCGGGCGGCGCGGCGGGCTGCTGGACGCTCGACAACCTGGCGCCGCGCATCCTGAAGCGGAACTTCGATCCCGGCTTCATGGTGGAGCACTTCGTGAAGGACATGGCGATCGCGCTGGACGAGGCGCGGCAGATGCAGCTGCCGATGCCCGGGCTCGCCCTCGTGCACCAGCTCTATACGGCGGTACAGGCGCAGGGGCACGGCCGCAACGGCACCCACGCTCTGATGCTGGCGCTGGAGCAGATGGCGGGGGAGAGCGATTCGAGAGCGTAGAACGTAGAACGTAGAAGACAGAACGCAGAACGTACGACGAAGGTAGACCGAGACACGGCAGTTCTCGGCGCAGGAGGTCCTACGACCGACTCGCGTTCCGCCCGCCTGGAATCGACAGCCCTGCCGCCGCCGGTCGGCGTGACCGGGCGCGGGTCCGACGTCGCGCATGCCGTGGCATGGGGGCTGACGGTGGCGGCCCTCGTGGTTCTGGGCATCTACTTCGGCAGCCGGCGCCTGCGCGACTTCGACGTGGCGCTGGTGCCGTACGCGGGTGCCAGCATCTTCGCCGCCTTCGGCCTCGGCTATCGTTACGCGATGTGGCTGCGGCGTCCGCCGACGCGTCTGTACTGGCGCCGCAGCTGGCAGCTGTTCTTCGCGCCGCGGCGCCTGCTCGGGAACCTGCTGCACCTCGGGCGGCTCGCGTTCGACAACTTCGTGGCTCAGAAGTTCATCGGCCGGCGGGCGGTGAAGCGCTGGGCTGGCCCACTGGTGCATCTTCTGGGGCTGCCTGCTGGCGGCGGCGGTCACCTTCCCGCTCTCGTTCGGCTGGATTCACTTCGAGACGACGTCCGCCTCGCTGCAGCGCTATCAGGCCTACGTCTTCGGCCTGCCCGTGTTCACGTTCCGGCTCGACAGCCTCCTGGCGCCCCTCGTCTTCAACGTGCTCGACCTCGCCGCCCTGCTGGTGCTCACGGGCCTCTTCTTCGCGCTCTGGCGGCGCGGGCGCGATCGCGGGGCGCTGGCGGTCCAGCAGTTCGCCAACGATCTGCTGCCGCTGGCCCTGCTGTTCGCGGTCTCGGTGACGGGCCTGTTCCTCACCGCGTCGACGCACCTGCTGCGGGGCTACGACTTCGTCTTCCTGAGCCAGCTCCACGCCGTCACGGTGATCTTCACGCTGCTGTACCTCCCGTTCGGCAAGTTCTTCCACATCTTCCAGCGTCCGGCGCAGCTCGGCATCGCCTTCTATCGCGAGGCCGGTGCCGCCTCGCCGCCCGCCGTCTGCGCCCGCTGTGGAGACGGATTCGCGTCGGCGCTGCACGTGAGCGACCTGAAGCGGGTCGAAGCGGCGCTCGGCATCGCGTATCGGCCGCGGTAGTGCCGTGCACTACCAGGACGTCTGCCCGCGCTGCCGGCGAAGCTCTCGGTGGCGACCGCGCAGGACGCACTCTGGCGCACGCACGGTCGCGGCGTGCCGGCCGGGAGGCTCTGAGATGGCTCGACCGCCGCTGCCGATTCCGGATCTGGTCCAGCACTACGGTCCGCACCTCAACCGCGTGCCGGCTGGCGGCTGGACGACGGACGGGGAGCCGGAGCGCGTCGTCAAGACGCACTGCTGCTTCTGCGGTCAACAGTGCGGCATCCAGCTGAAGGTCCAGCGACAACCAGATCGTCGGATTCGAGCCGTGGGAAGATTTTCCGTTCAACCGCGGGCAAGCTCTGCCCGAAGGGCGTCAAGCGGTACCTGCAGAACGGACACCCGGACCGGCTGCTCGAGCCGCTCCAGCGCGATCGAGGGCCGGGGCTTCGCCCCGACTGGCCTGGAACGAGGCGCTCGACCGGACGGCGGCGGAGATCCGGCGGATTCAGGAACGCGTACGGGCCACGACGCGTTCGCCGTGCTGACGGGGGCCTCGCTGACGAACGAGAAGGCCTACCTGATGGGCAAGTTTGCGCGGGTGGCGGTGCGGACGGCGAACATCGACTACAACGGCCGGCTGTGCATGGTGTCGGCGGCGGCGGCCTCGAAGAAGGTCTTCGGCATGGACCGGGCCGCCAACCCCTGGAGCGACATTCCTGTCGGCCGAGGTCATCCTGGTGGCGGGGGCGAACGTGGCCGAATGCGCCCCGATCACGACCGACTATCTGTGGCAGGCGCGCGAGCGCGGGGCCCGGATCATCGTCATCGATCCGCGCCTGACACCGATCGCGCGCACGGTGGATCTCTTCATTCCGGTCCGGCCCGGCGGCGACATCGGCATCTTCAACGGGATGCTGCACGTGATGATCGAGCGGGGCTGGATCGATCGCGACTTCATCGAGGCGCACACGACCGGCTGGGACGCAGGTCGTCGAGGCGCGTGAGGCGGTACACCCCCGAGTACGCCGGCGCGGATTGCGGGGGTGCCGGCGTCGCTGATCGTGCAGCGCGGCGGAGCTCTGGGGGCCGGCGCGAACCAGCTTCCTGCTGCACGCCCGCGGCATCGAGCACCACAGCAAGGGCGTCGACAACTGCATGGCGGCGATCAACCTGGTCGTGGCGAGCGGACGCATCGGTCGCGACGGCTGCGGCTACGCGATGATCACCGGCCAGGGCAACGGCCAGGGCGCGCGCGAGCAGGGGCAGAAGTGCGACCAGCTGCCCGGCGCGCGCGACGTCGACGAACCCGGAGCACCGCGAGTACATCGCCGGAGGTCTGGGGCGTGCCGGAATCGTCGCATTCCCGCACAAGGGGCTCTCGGCGGTGCCCCTGCTCGAGGCGATTCACGACGGGCGAGATCAAGGGGCTGCTGTCGATCTGCTTCAACCCGGCCGTCTCGCTGCCCGACGGCAACTTCATCCGCGAGGCGCTCGAGCCGCCTGGAGTTCTACGCCGTCATCGACTTCTTCCTCTCCGAGACGACGCGGCTACGCCGATCTCGTGCTGCCGGGTCGCTGATGGAAGAAGACGAGGGAACGACGACGAGCGTCGGAGGGGCGGGTCATCCACCACCGGAAGGTCGGTCGACCCGCCCGGTGCGGCACGCGAGGACTGGCGGATCATCTGCGACCTGGCGGCACGGCTGGGCGCGGGCGACAAGTTCGCCTTCGGATCCCACCCGCGAGATCTTCGACGAGCTGCGCGTGGCATCCCACGGCGGCGTGGCCGACTACTACGGCATCACGTGGGACCGAATCGATCGTGAGATACGGCGTCTTCTGGCCCTGTCCCGACGACCGGATCATCCGGGCACGCCGCGGCTGTACGAGGGCGGACGCTTCGGCCATCCGGACGGCACAGCGCGCACTTCCAGCCGGTCGACCTGGCGGCCGGCGGCCGAGGAGACCGACGATGAGCCTATCCCGATCGTCCTGACGACGGGGCGGGTCGTGTCGCAGTACCTGTCGGGGACGCAGACGCGCCGGATCGGCGCGCTCGTGGACCAGTCTCCGGAGCCGCAGGTGCGAGATGCATCCGCGGCTGGCCGCCTCGCTGGGCGTGGCCGACGGCGACTTCGTGCAGCGTCGAGAGCCGGCGCGGCGCGGTGGTGGTGCGGGCGCATGGTCGTGAAGACCATCCGGCCGGACACGGTGTTCGTCCCGTACCACTGGCCGCTCGATCGGTCGGCGAACAACTGCACCGTCCGCGCGATCGATCCGGTCTCCCACATTCCCGAATTCAAGATCTGCGCCGTGCGCGTCGCGAAGGTGGAGCGGCCGACGGACCCGGAGGCGGCCCTGGGGCCCGAGGCCGGAGGGATCGCATGAACGAGGAGCGGCGCGTTCTTCATCGACTATGCGCGGTGCATCGGCTGCCAGTCGTGCGTGCAGGCCTGCGCCGAATGCGACACGCACCGCGGGCGATCGCTCATCCACCTCGAGACCTTCGAGCGACGGGACAGCGTGCAGACGGCGCCCCAGGTCTGCATGCACTGCGAGGACCCGATCTGCGCGCAGGTGTGCCCCGCCGACGCGATCAAGCAGACCCCGGACGGCGTCGTGCAGACCTCGCTGAAGCCGCGCTGCATCGGCTGCTCGAACTGCGTGCTGGCCTGCCCGTTCGGGGTGCCGCGCTACTTCGGCGAGATCGACCAGATGATGAAGTGCGACATGTGCTACGACCGGACGAGCACGGGAAAGCGGCCCATGTGCGCCACCGTCTGCCCGTCGCAGGCGCTCGCCTTCATCACACCCGACGAGTTTCGCCGCACCCGGCGCGGTGCGGCGATCGACGAATGGCGGTTCGGCGATCATCCGGTGCGCACGAAGGTATACCTGGTCGCGCCGCCCGACGCGCCGCCGCTGCTCCAGATTCAGGGGCTCGCCGGCACACCGGTCCCCGGCGCCGTCGACCGCGAGGACGTGGCGGCGCTGCTGGGAGAGTCCTGATCAACTGAGAATGCAGAATTGAGCGCTGGAGTTCAGAACCCGGAACCGGGAATCGAATCCATGGCTGATACTCCTCCCCGCTGGCGCGAGGACTTTCCGATTCAGTGGGAACGCGACCATTACCTGACACGGCGCGAGCTCGCCAAGTTCCTCGCGCTCGGCTCGGGACTCCTGGCGGCGGTCACGACGGCCATTGCGGTCGCCGGGCGCCGCTACCGGGCTCCGGCGTATCCCCGTCTGCGCGTCGCCAGGCTGTCGGAGCTTCCGGCCGGCCGGGCCGTGCCGTTCCGGTATCCGACCGCCGAGGATCCATGCCTGCTGCTCAGGCGGCCCGATGGCGAGGTGGTGGCCTACTCGCAGGTGTGCACCCACCTGTCGTGCGCCGTCGTGTACCGGCCGGCCGGCGACGAGTTCTTCTGTCCCTGTCACCACGGCTACTTCTCGACGGGCGACGGGCGGCCCTTGGCCGGCCCGCCGCAGCGGCCCTTGCCGCGCATCCGGATCGAACGGGACGGAGACGACCTGGTGGCGACAGGGGTGGAGGTCTGAGTGGAGACCCGACGCCAGGGGACGACGCTCTTCTCGGCGATCCTGACGCTGATCGCCACGCTGGTCATCATCCAGCTCTGGCTGGTCGCCTCGGCACTGGAGGCCTATCTGGCACACCAGTTCGACATCCTGCTGCCGGCGGCGGCGGCGTCGCTCCTGCTGTTCGCCGTCAACGGCGGCCTGCTGCTCTACGTGCTGGGTTTCGACGGCCGTCTGCGCCACTCCGGAACCGATGACTGAGAACCTGCAGAACCCTTCACGGAAGCCCGCGCTCGAGCTGCTCGCGCCGCAGGTGGTGCCGGGCCTGCTGGCGCGGCTGCGGCTGACGCGGCTGCTGGGCCGCTTTCCGCCACGGCCCATCTGGGCCGCGTTCATGTTCGTCAACGGTTTTCTGACGATCGCGATTCTGGCGGGCGTCGCGGCGGCGTCGGGCACACCCTTCATCTTCCCGTCGCTCGGGCCGACGGCGATCCTGTTCTTCTTCACGCCGCTGTCGCCGGCGGCCAGCCCGCGGCACACGATCGTCGGCCACGCGATCGGCATTCTGTGCGGCTACGGATCGCTCGTGGCGTTCGGGCTGCACCATGCGCCCCCGGCGCTGCAGACCGGCGTCACCGGGCCGCGGGTGATGGCCGCCGCGCTGTCGCTGGCCCTCACCGGTGCGCTGATGATCCTGCTGAAGGCCGCCCATCCGCCGGCCGGCGCGACGACGCTCATCATCTCGCTCGGCATCATCACGAAGCCCTTCTATCTGCTCGTCATCGAGATCGCCGTCGCGCTGCTCACGCTGCAGGCCATCGCCATCAACCGGCTGGCTGGGGTGGACTACCCGCTGTGGGCGAGGCGGGAGGACGACGCCTCCACGCGGGCCGCAGGATGAGGAGCGCATCGACGGCGCTCAGTACGGTCGCCGCCAGCAGCAGCCAGGCGCCGGCCGCGAGAAACGGCACGGCGTCGAGCGCGAAGCCGCCCGCCACCGACGGGACGCCGAGCAGCCACAGCCAGAACACCGCCTCCTGCAGCGCCCGCGACGGCAGGGCGTCGGGCGGCGGCACCGGACCCGCGAAGCCGGTGGCCGCGAAGGCGTGATACCAGGCGAACATCGGCAGGATGCGGGCCTGCACGCCGACGATCATCTGCGCCAGGAAGCCGAGCAGCGCGAACACACCGTAGGCGATCGCCACCCGCAGCGTCCAGTCGGCCAGCGGGGCGATCGCCAGCACCATCCCCGTGACGCACGTCAGCCCCAGGTACACCAGGGCCGCCGCGACGTGCCACACGCCGTAGTCGGGCCGCGGCCGGCGCGCGGGCGTCGGGCGCGGATGCCGCAGCATCCAGACCACGTGCGCCGCGAACGCGGCGAATCCGGCGATGACCAGCCCGCCGAACACCGGTGTCCACCGGCTCCGTCTCAATAGCGACACGAACAATCCAATCGCGCCGGTCTCGAGCAGGATCGCGCTGAGGGCGGTCGACCAGCCGTCGGGCATGGCCGACGGCAGCATCATCGGCAGCAGCCGGTACCCGATGCCGACGACGATCATCGACGCCCAGCCGATGACCGCCAGGTGCGCGTGCGCGAAGACGTTGGTGAGGACGTATCCCCCGAGGAACGGATGGATCTTGTCGAGGGCGAGCAGGATCCCCATGGTCGCCGCGCCGAGGATGTTGGCGAAGGCCAGGCCGATGTGGAGCTTCACGGGCCAGGCGACGGGTGCCGCGCGCAGCCGTCCGATCATGCGGAGGGCCATCAGCGTGAAGCCGGCGGCGGCCGTGCCGGCCGACCAGGCCATGCCGCCGTATTCCTCGATCCAGAAGTGGGTGGCCATGCCGATGAGGCCGATGACGACGAGGGCCCAGATGGCGTAGTCGATCCGACGCGCCGGCATCGGCATGCGCAGCGCGAGGGGACCGACGATGTAGAGCGCGCCCAGAATCGACAGGCTGATCCAGCCGAGCGTGACCAGATGCACGAGGGCGATCAGCCGATCGTGGTAGAAGAAGCCCCCGATCGCGCGCGGGTCGAGCGCGGTGACGGCGAGGGCCACGGCCAGGGCGGCGTGCGCGCAGCCGAAATAGAGAACGGGCAGCAGCCGTGGCGGCAGGGTCTCGCGCTTGGATGGGGACGTGACGTCGTTGGGCATGTGGCGCGATCCAGCATCGCGCGAGGCGGCCCGCGCGCCTATGACGCGCGTCATAGGGAGGGCCGCTGCGGTCGCGTCAGTGGCGTCAGGGGCGCCAGGGGCGCGTCATTCGGTGCTCGTGTACGCGTCGAGAATGCCGACCGAGGTGGCGACGAGCACCGGACCGAGGACGAGCCCGAGCACCCCGAAGACGGCCATGCCGCCGAGGAGGCTGATGAACACGAGCAGGCCGTTCATCTGCGCCCGTCCCGAGAGGAGCGCAGGGCGCAGGAAGTTGTCGGCGAGGCTCACGATGCCGGCGCCGACGCCGAACAGGATGAGCCCCTTCACCATGTGACCTGTCGTGACGAGCCAGACGGCGGCCGGCAGCCACACGACCCAGGCGCCGAGCGGCAGGACGCAGAAGAAGGCCATCACGACGCCCCAGAACACCGGCGCGTCGATGCCGAGCAGGGCGAACGCCAGTCCGCCCAGGCCGCCCTGGACGGCGGCGACGGCGAGCGAGGCGCTGACGCCGGCGGCGACGAGCTCGCGCGCCTGCGTGATCATCCGCTCGCGCAGCTTGTCCTCGAAGGGGAGGACGCGGCGAAGGCCGTTCATCAGGGCGTGGGAGTCGCGGAAGAGGAAGAAGGCGGCGAACAGCGTGAGAAACAGATCGAAGACGAAGAGGAGGACGTTCTGCAGCAGCGCTCCGGCGCTCGACGCGAGCGTGCCGGCGGCCTGCTTCGCCCCTTCGTTCACCATCGTCGGGAAGTCGACGCCCGTGGCCAGCGGCGTATGGGTCTCGAGCCAGCGCCAGGCCGTCTGCACCCAGGTGAAGCGGCCGCCGGTGAGCGCGGCCTGCATGTCGCCTGCGGCCTGCATGCCCTCCCGGATGAACGCGGTCATCACGAGGATCATCGGCACGATGACGATCACCGTGACGATGATCGTGCTGGCGAGCGCGGCCCGGCTCGAGCCCCAGCGCCGCTCGAGGCGCCCGTGCAGCGGGTGGAAGAACACGACCATCACGGCCGCCCAGCCGAGCGGCACGAGAAACGGCTCGAAGATGCGGAACAGGATGTAGCCGAGCCACAGCACGGCCACGTAGAAGAAGAGGATGGCGATCCGTTCGCGCGGCGTTTCTGGCGGCATGCAGGCTCCCGGCACCGGTCGGCCGGCGCGTCTCGCCGGACCGATCGGCACACGGACGACCTGCCGATCGTAGCCCGCGGGAGCCGTGGCGGGCAAACGAGGGCGGCGTCTACCGCCGCCCGGGGCGTTTCGGCTGCTGGCCGCGATGGCGCAGGGTCCATCGCTCGCCGCGTGTCACCGGCCGTTCGGCGCCGGTGCCGATGAGCGTCAGCAGGTCGGACACCGTGACGATCCCGACGAGGCGATCGTCCTCGGTGACCGGCAGGCATCCGATCGACCGCCCGCGCATCAGGTTGGCGGCCTGCCGCAGCGTGGTGTCCGGTGCGGCCATCACGACGGGGGACGTCATCGCATCGGCCACCGTGGGCCGTTCCCGCCCGGCCGAGCGCGGCAGCCGACCGCGGGGGCCGACGTCGCGCGACGACAACAGGCCGACGACCTTGCCGTCGCGCGTCACGACCAGGTGGTGGATGCGCTTGTCACGCATGCGGGTCGCAGCCGTGTCGAGCCATTCGTCGGCCGGGATGGTGTGCACCGGCTTCTTCATCACATCGCCGATTCTCATGGAACACCGCCTTGCGTGAGCGAGCCGCCGGGGGCGCGGGGCGCTCAGAGACCGAGGGCGTACTCGCGCGACAGCAGTCGCGCGCTCTCCACCTGACGCGTGCTCGGCAGCACGAGGACCGCGCACGGGGCATGGCTGATCACGCGGTACGTGGTGAGCCCCGTCAGGCTGTGGTGCAGGCTGCCGCGGCCGACCGCCCCCATGATGATGAGGTCGACCGACTTCTGCTCGGCCAGCGCCAGCAGCTCGACGTGCGGCGCACCGTGCAGCAGCCAGCTCGACGAGTGGACGTCCGGAATGGCCGTCAGCGTCTCGGCCAGCTTCCGTTCCGCGGCGGCGGCGGCTTCGGCCTCGTACTCGACGGCCACCGTCGCGTCGGCCGGCGTCAGCAGCGGGGAGAGGCGAGGCATCACGTGCGCCACCATCAACTCCCCACCGGCCGCCGCCACGAGCGACTGCGCGAACGCCGTCGCGCGCAGGCTGTCCTTGCCGAAGTCGGTGGCCACCAGCAGCCGGTCGATGGCGAACTGCGGCCGCTCGGGCTTCAGCGTCAGCAGATCGCGGTCGCCCCGGCCGACGGCGAGGTACAGGACACGGTGGCGTGCGCAGCACGCGCTCGGTGGTCGAGCCGAACAGCCACTTGCCGAAGCCGCTGCGCCCGTGCGTGCCCATCACGATGAGGTCGGCACCGGTGTCGACCGCCGCGCGCAACACGCCTTCCTGGGGGGCTCCGGTCCAGACCGACACCTCGACGACCGGCAGCCAGTTCGCGTTGACGGGGACCTCGGCCGCTACCGCGTCGCGCAGCGCATCACGCGTCCGCTCGAGCTCCTCTTCGGTCGGCGGCGCGACGCCGACGTACTGGTAGGGATCCTCGAGCACGGTCATCACGTGCAGCGGTGCCCTGGCGAGCGTCGCCAGGCCAATGGCCGTCCGCAGGGCCCGCAGCGCGGGCGGCGAGAAGTCGATGGGGCAGAGCACTCGCGTGGCCGGAATCATGAGGTCCCCCAGGGCATCCGAACGGCACAGTCCCGTCCTGAACGTATTCGCGTGTCGCAAAGAAGATGCCAGTGGGGCTCCGGTAACGACCGCTGCCGGGGCCGCGCCGGAATGCGGCAGATGTGCCGGTTGCGTGGCCGGATCACGTGAAAGAACCCCTTCCGCACGCGGGAGATTTCGCAGGGTTTCCGCGCGGCCGAGGCGCCGACCGGACGGGTCACGCAGGCGTCTGTACGAGAGGCACGCTACCGCTCCCTGGTTCTCCCGTTCCAGCCCCTCGACGAATCTCCCGCCCCCCGATAGGATGGCGGACATGATCCTCTCCCAGCGTTGTCGGCATCGTGGTCGCGGCCGTCGGCGGTGCCGCCGTCGGCACCGAGCGGGAATGGTCGGGGCACGCGAAGGGCCCGGCGGCGCACTTTGCGGGCATCCGGACGTTCACGCTGCTCGGCGGCCTCGGCGGTCTGTGCGGGTGGCTGTGGGTCGCGGGCTTCGAACTGCCGTCGACCGTGCTCGTGGCGGGCGCGGTCGGCCTGATCGTGGCCGCCTACGCCGCGGCCAGCCGGCGCGACGTGGACGGCACGACGGAGGCGGCTGCGCTCGTCGTGGTGGCCGCCGGCGTGGCGTCCGGCGCCGGCTATCTGGGTCTGGCGAGTGCCGTCGTGGCCATCACCAGTCTGCTGCTGGTCGAGAAGACGAGGCTGCATGCGATCGTGGAGCGGATCAACGACCGCGAGCTTCGCGCGGGCTTCCGGTTCGCGGTCCTGGCCATCGTGGTCCTGCCGCTGCTGCCGGAAGGTCCCTACGGGCCGTTCGACGCCTTCCGTCCGCGTCTGCTGTGGGCGGTCGTGCTGTTCTTCTCGGGCCTGAGCTTCGCCGGCTACATCGCGCGCCGGCTGGCCGGGGCGCGCAGCGGCTACCCCGTGTCCGGGCTGATCGGCGGTCTCATCTCGTCGACCAGCGTGGCGTTCGCCTTCGCCCGCACCAGCCGTGAAAAGACGATGCCGGCGCTGCCGCTGGCGGTCGGCGTGGTGGCGGCGTGCACGGTGATGTTCGTCCGCATCGTCGTGGCGAGCGCGGTGCTGAACCTCGACGTGGCGCTCGCGGAACTGCCGCTGTTCGCCGCCCCGTTCGTGGTCGGCCTGGTGATGACGTTCGTCGGCTTCCGCCGCACGCCGCGCGACGTCGGCGACGTGGCGCTTCCGGACAACCCGCTGCAACTCTGGTCGGCGCTGCAGATGGCGCTGCTGTTTCAGGTGGTGATCCTCGCCGTGGCGTTCGTGCGGGTCCGGTTCAACACGGGCGGGCTCGCGATTTCCGGCGCCGTGCTCGGGCTCACCGACGTCGACGCCCTCACGATCTCGATGGCCCGCAGCGCGTCCGAGGGCGTGGCCGTCCATATCGCCGCCGAGGCCATTGCCGTGGGCGCGCTCTCGAACACCGTGCTGAAGGCGGCCCTCGCGATGGCGCTCGGCGCGCCGGCGTTCCGCCGGGCGGTCGCGCTCGAGCCTCGCGGCAATCGGCGCGGCCCTGGCGCTGTCGCTCGTCCTGCTTCACTGATTCGCGGAGAAGGCGCCCGGGAGCGGAGACGGCGTTGACGGCGGCTGGCCGCGCCGCTAACATGCCGTGCGGTCCCGGCCTCCCATGAGCTCGCATCTCCCGTCCGGGCCGCGCGCGATCCTTCCCACAGAACCGTGACACGCTCCCGCAGCCCTCGCCGTCCCGCTCCCGCAGCCGCCACCCAGGCGTCGGGGGCGCATGCCGCGCCGCACGGCGTGGCGTGGACCGTGGCATTCGTCGTGCTGCTGGCGCTTCCGCGGATCGTGCGGATGGCCTGGCCGCAGGTGTGGATCGAGGACGAATCCTATCTGAACGGCGCGTTCATGCTCGCGACGGGGCACGCGCCGTACACGAGCTTCGCGCTGCCGCACTTTCCGCTGCTCGAGGCGGCACTGGCCGTGCTGCTGAAGGTCTTTCCCGCGTCGATCCGGACCGCCGAGACCTTCACCCAGCTCGCGGCCTTCGCCGCGTCGCTCTTCATCTGGCGGATCGGGCGCCGGCTCGGAGGCGCGTGGTGCGGCGAGGCCGCCGCGCTGGTGTTCGCCGTCAGCCCGCTCGTCTTCCGCTACCACGTGTTCGAGCGCGAGGTGTTCCTCATCGTGCCGGTGCTGGCCGCGACCTGGCTGGCGCTGCAGCCGGTGCCGGATCCCCGGGCGGCACACCGCCGCGCGCACATCGAAGGGCTGCTGCTCGCCCTCGCCCTGGCCATCAAGCTGACGGCGCTCAGCTATGCCGCGGCGCTGTTCCTGTTCCTCGTGATCGCGAGACGGCGCCGCGAGGCCGTGGTGTTCGCCGTCACGGTCGTCGCCCTGATGGGGCTGGCGGCCGGTCTGTGTCTGGCGATCTTCGGCATGCCGTTCTTCGTCCAGGTCGTCCTGTTCCGGCTGGTGCACGCCGGGTTCCACTCGCTGACGGGACAGTTCGGCGAGTTCCTGCACAGCGTCGACATCGCCTTCGCGTCGGGGATCGTGGGGCTGACGGGGGTGGTCCGGACGGGACGCGCGCGCCGGTGGATGCTGCCGCTGCTGCACCTCGGGTTCGGCGTGCTGCTGCTCGTGGTGCTGAATCCCACCTTCTGGGCGCACGACAGCATCGAGTTGCTGCCGTGGCTGGCGCTCTTCGCCGGCGTGCTGGTGGCCGATGTCGCGGCCGCGTGGGGATGGACGGGCGGCGAGGGGGAGACGCCGTCACGCGCGACGGCCGTCGTGATGCTCGGCGTGGCGGTTGCGCTGCTCGTCTTCGTGACGCCGATCCGCCACGAAGGCTGGGGGCCTGGCGCCTCCAGTGCGTACGGCTTCGGGTACCGCGATCGCAGCGAGATCGATCGGGTGGCCGCGTTCGTGCGCGCGCGCACGCGTCCCGGCGAGCTCGTCGCCGTGCCGCCGATCATCGCGTTCCAGGCGAACCGCCCCGAGGTGGTCGTCTATCCCGAGCTGGCGGGAACGATGATGCAGCTCGAGCAGGAAGCGGCGGCCCACGGCTGGGTGCAGACCTGGCGCCAGTCGGCGATCGGGCGCCGGATGTTCTGGGACGAAGTGGCGGCGTCGCGCGACGCGTGGCTGCCGAGGCTGGCCGGCGCGATCCAGCGTCACACGGCGGGCGCGGTGATCAACTTCTCGCCCGACGACCTCTTCCCGATCCCGCTCATCGACGTGCCCGACGCCACGCTGCGGCAATACGGCTACGTGCCGGGGCTGACGACGACGCATTACGAGGTGTGGATTCCGGGGAACGGAACGTAGGCCGCAGGCTGTGGGCTATCGGCGAGATGGACGCAGCCCGCCCCCGATGGCCCACCGCCTATCGCCTGACGTCGTCTCGATTCACCTTCAGATCCCCGAGCATCTGTTCGTACTGTTCGCGATCGATCTCGCCGCGCGCGTAGCGGCGGCGGACGATCTCCTCCGGAGGCATGCGGCTCGCCCGCTGAAAGACCACGATGATCGTCACCAGCACGATGACGATCATGCCGACCGCATAGCCGAGCATCCAGCCCATCGTTCCCATACCGTTGGCATCCCCTGGCGGGCGTCGTCATCATGCGGCGTGACGCGCCCTGCGCCGGTGGTCAGTATAGACAACTTCTTCCAGACATTTCGTTCGTGCGACGCGCGACGAGTCGGCGATGCTTCCGTCGCGGTGCGGCAGTGCGCTATGCTCGGAGCCATCGAACGGATGAGCTGCGGGTTGCCGCCCGGAGACGGGCGGTGCCGGCGTGTCGAACGAGCCGGTGGCGTGAGGCCACGAAAGGAGAGGCGATGCGGAAAGCCCTGCTGATGGCGAGCCTGCCGCTGATGATCGCGGTCGGGCTGGGCGTGCCGGAGCCGGCGGCCCAGCATGCGGACGGCCGCTTCCGGTTCGCGGTCTCCGGCGATTCCCGTAACTGCGGCGACGTCGTGATGCCGGCCATCGCCGCCGGCGTGCGGCGCGCGAACGCCAGCTTCTACTGGCATCTCGGCGATTTCCGCGCCATCTACACGTTCGACGAGGACATCACGCACCAGCAGGCGCACCAGGCGCAGCCGCTGACGATCATCCAGTACCGAGAACACGGTCTGGGACGATTTCATTCAGCACCAGGTCGTGCCGTTCGGCACGCTGCCGGTGCTCCTGGGGATCGGCAATCACGAGAACATTCCGCCGAAGACGCGCAGCGACTACCTCCAGCAGTTCGCCGACTGGCTCGGGCAGCCGCTGCTCACGGCGCAGCGGCTGACGGACGACCCGCGGGCGCACCGGCTGCAGACGTACTTCCACTGGGTCGAGCGCGGCGTCGACTTCATCAGCATGGACAATGCGTCGCCCGATCAGTTCGACGCCGCGCAGCTGGCATGGGTCCGGCGGGTCATCGCACGCGATGAAGCCGATCCGGCGATCCGGACGATCGTGCTGGCCGCCCACCGCGCGCTGCCCGAGAGCCTCTCCGCCGACCACAGCATGAACGAGTCGCCCCAGATGCGTGAGAGCGGCCGTCAGGTGTACGAAGCCCTGCTGCACGCGAAGAACGAGGCGGGGAAGCACGTGTACCTGCTGGCGAGCCACTCGCACTACTACATGGACGGCACCTTCAATACGCCGGTACTGGCGCGAGCACGGCGGCGTGCTGCCGGGGTGGATCGTCGGCACGGCCGGAGCGGTCCGTTATCCGCTGCCGGCCGACGCGCACGACGCTGCGGCCGCCGAAACGAACGTGTACGGCTATCTCGTCGGCTCGGTGGCCGACGATGGGCAGATCGCCTTCGAGTTCCACCGGATCGACGAAGTCGACGTACCGGCGGGCGTCGCGGAGGCGTTCGCGCCCGGTTTCGTCCACTGGTGTTTCGCGGAGAACCGTCAGGCGCCTTCCTCCCGTTGAGCCGCGGCGAACCGGCCGCCGCCCCTGGCGGCCGGTCTCCCGTCGCCGTTGCTGCCCGCCGTCCGGCCGTTCCGGCCTCTCATCCTGCTCTCATCGGCGCGGAGGATCATCGGGGTGTGGAAGGTGGTTTGCTTCTTCACGCCCAGAGTCAGATGAGGGGTCGCATGGGAATCATCCAGGGTTTCAAAGCAGCGATGGCCGCCGCGCTCGTACTGACCGCCACGGTGGCATTCGCCCAGCCGCCGATCGTGACGACGACGACGGATCACGCGGTATCTGCGGAAATTCGCGCAGGCGTCGCGGCGGACGGGACGGACACCGGCCCGGCCGTGGGCGGCGCCGTGACAATCGGGCTGTTCGACCGCGTCGCGGTCGAAGGGACCGGCGAGTACCTCGGACGCGGGACCGGCGCCCGGGCGTTCGCGCTGACGGGCGGAGTGCTGATCGACCTCATGGAGGGGGGATCGACCGTGCCCTACTTCGCGGTCGGTGCCGGGTGGTACCACTCGTCGCTGGACCTCGGCACCGCCCGTTTCTTCGGGAACGTCAACCTGCCGGCCGGGTCGCTGGTCTGCGGTGGCGGGTTCGGGTCCGGCACGTGCGGATACGGACAGGTGCCGCAGTACTACCGGGCGCAGCTCGGAAATCTCTTCGTGCCGCAGAACCGCGCCTGGTCGACGGTGACCTTCAACGACCCGGCGGTGCACCTTGGCGGCGGCGTCCGGATCGATCTGACGCGGCGCGTCTACCTGCGGCCCGACGCGCGCGCCATCATCGTCTTCGGTCACGGCGCGCACCACACGGTCGGTGTGGTGACGCTCGGCGTCGGCTTCAGGCCGTAGGCGTTCGACGAATCGCACAACCGAGAGCATTGCAGGAGGCAGCCGTGAAGACGTGGAACCTGTTCGGAACGATGCTGGTCATGTCGCTGCTGACCGTGCCGGCGCTCGCGCAGCCGCCGATGGGGCGGGGCACGGGCCCGGGCATGCGATACGACAAGACGCAGGAGACGACGGTGAAGGGAACCGTCGAGGACGTGGTGCAGCGGACCGGATCGGGGCGCATGGCCGCCGGCCGCAGCGGGACGCACCTGATGCTGAAGACGGAGACGGAAACGCTCGAAGTGTACGTCGGACCGACGACCTGGCTGGAGCAGCAGAAGGTGAGCTTCACCAAGGGCGAGGCGATCGAGGTCACCGGAGCGAACACGATGTTCGGGCAGGCCGCGGGGCTGATCGCGCGGGAGATCAAGATGGGCGAGAAGACCGTGATGCTGCGGAACGCCGACGGCATTCCGGTCTGGTCGCGGCGGAGCCCGCGCTGAGCGGATCGCCACGGTTGAGCTTCGGGGACGTTCGAAGCCGGCGGGCCGCGGGGCCCGCCGGCTTGTCGGTTCGAGGCGATTCATTACAATGAGAGGATCGGAGGCGCGCCCGGGGGCGCACCTGCACGCATTCATATCCGTCCGGGAGGCCTTGATGAAACGTATGTCATGCGGCGGCGTCGTGCTCGCGGCGGTCGTGGGGCTGACAGCGGCCTGCGCACCGAAGCCGCAGACGCCGGCCTGGGAGACGGCCAATCCCGTCGAGCCGCTGCCGGCGCCTCCGCTGGGCATCAGCTCGACCTTCAGCGCGCTGAAGGATCCGCCGACGCCGGCGCGTGTCCGGCTCGGGCGCTGGCTGTACTTCGACAAGCGGCTGTCGGCGGACGGCACGATCTCGTGTGCGAGCTGCCATATTCCGAAGGACGGCTTCTCCATGCGCACGGCCGTGGCCACCGGCATCCGCGGACAGCACGGGGGGCGCAAGCCGCCGTCGTTCGTGAACGAGGCGTGGACGCTGTATCCGTTCTTCTTCTGGGACGGTCGCGCCTCCTCGCTCGAGGACCAGGCGCTCGGTCCGATCGCGAACCCGGTCGAGATGGGGAACACCCCTACGATGATGGTGCAGACCCTCGGCGGCATCAAGGGCTACGCTCCCTACTTCCAGGAGGCGTTCGGCAGTCCGGAGGTCACGAAGGAGCGGGTCGTGCACGCGATCGCGGATTTCGAGCGGACGGTGATGAGCGGCAATTCGCCCTACGATCGATGGAAGCTCGACCATGACGAGTCGGCGGTGTCGGATGCCGTGAAGCGCGGCGACGCGCTGTTCTTCGGCAAGGCCGGCTGCAACCAGTGCCACCTCGGCGACAACTTCACCGACAACCGCTTCCACAACATCGGCGTCGGCTGGAACGCGGCCACGAAGACGTTCAAGGACGAGGGGCGCTACGCGATCTCGCACCAGGACGCCGACCATGGTGCGTTCAAGACGCCGATGCTGCGCGACGTCGCGCTGCACCCGCCCTACATGCACGACGGCTCGGACGCCACGCTCGAGGACGTCGTCGAGACCTACAACAAGGGCGGCGACCCGAATCCGTACCTGGATCCGAAGATCAAGCCGCTCCATCTGACCGACGAGGAGGTGCACGACCTGGTCGCGATGATGGAGGCGCTCACCGGCGACACGCGAACGGGCACGAAGGTGATCACCTCGTTCCCGCAGTAGCCGCATCGGCTCGAATCCGGCCGGCCGCAGGGGACCACGATCCCCTGGGCCGGCCATCGTTCGTCTCCGCCCTCTCTCCTCCCCCTGTGCCCCCGTTTCCCGATCGTCGGTGGTGCCCGGCCGGACTGCGGCCCTCGTTTGACATATACCCTATGGGGGTATATAGGTGAATGAGTGTGGCCCGTCCCGGACGGACGGGGGAGACCCTGCATTGGCACCACGAAAGACGACGAGACGCGCGGCACCAGAGACGGCAGGACGCTGCGGCTGCGAGGTCGGCGAAGGGGCGCGCAAGGCCGTTGGCGTGGATCCGGCCATCAAGGCGTCGAACCTGAAGCGGTTACGGCGCATCGAGGGACAGGTCCGCGGGCTCCACAAGATGGTCGACGAAGACCGGTACTGCCCCGACATCATCGTGCAGGTGGCCGCGGCCCAGGAGGCGCTGCGGGGCGTTGCCCGCGAGCTGATGCGGAATCATTTGCATCATTGCGCACATCAGGCGCTGCACGAAGGGACCGGCGCCGAAGCCGAGGCGATGTACAACGAGCTGCTCGACCTGATTTACAGGCACCTGCGGTAGAGCGCGGGCCGGCAACGGACCCGACAGGGAAGGCCAGACATGGATCAGCATTCATCCGCGCACGACAGCACCGTCGACACCGTCATCGACCCGGTGTGCGGCATGACGGTGACGCCGCCGACGAAGGCCGGCAGCGCGACGCACGACGGGCGGACGTACTGGTTCTGTGGGTCGGGCTGCCGGACGAAGTTCGAGGCCGACCCGGGGAAGTACACGACGGCGAAGGATCCGGTGTGCGGCATGACGGTGACGCCGCCGACGAAAGCCGGCAGCGCGACACACGACGGGCGCGACGTACTGGTTCTGCGGATCGGGCTGCCGGACGAAGTTCGAAGCCGACCCGGCGAAGTATCTCGCGCCGTCGCCCCCCGCCGGGAAGCCGGGTGATGAGGACGTCCTCTACACCTGTCCGATGCACCCCGAGATCGTCCAGAAGGGCCCCGGCGCCTGTCCGAAGTGCGGCATGGCGCTCGAGCCGAAGGACGTCGAGCTCGAGGAGCGACCGAATCCCGGAGTTGATCGACATGTCGCGCCGGTTCCGCATCGGCGCCATCTTCGCCATTCCGATCGTGCTGCTCGAGATGGGGAGCATGCTGTCGGGCGGCCAGCTCCGCGCCCTGATCGGCCCCTCGGTGGCGAACTGGATCGGGCTCGTCCTGGCGACGCCGGTCGTGCTGTGGGCCGGCTGGCCGTTCTTCGAGCGCGGCTGGGCGTCGATCCGCCACGTGAGCCCGAACATGTTCACGCTGATCGCGGTCGGCGTCGGGACGTCGTACGTCTACAGCGCCGCGGCGACGATTGCGCCGGGGATCTTTCCGGCCGGGTTTCGCATGGGCGGGGCCGTGGCGACCTACTTCGACAGCGCCGTCGTCATTACCGAGCTCGTGCTGCTCGGCCAGGTGCTCGAGCTGCGGGCGCGCGGCCGGACGACGGCCGCGATCCGCCAATTGCTCGGGCTGGCGCCGAAGACCGCACGCCTGATCCGCGACGGCCGGGAGACGGACGTGCCGCTCGATCAGGTGCAGGTGGGCGACGTGCTGCGCGTCCGTCCCGGCGAGAAGGTGCCGGTGGACGGCACGGTGATCGACGGTCACAGCTCGGTGGACGAGTCGATGGTCACGGGCGAGCCGATTCCGGTGGAGAAGGACGCCGGCGCCCGCGTCATCGGTGCGACGCTGAACGGCACCGGCGCCCTGACGATGCGGGCGGAACGGGTGGGACGGGAGACGCTGCTGGCGCAGATCGTCCAGATGGTGAGCGAGGCGCAGCGGACGCGGGCTCCGATTCAGCGGCTGGCCGACCGGATGGCGGCCTGGTTCGTGCCGGCGGTCGTGGCGGTGTCGATCCTCACGTTCGCCGTGTGGGCCATCTGGGGCCCGGAGCCGCGGCTGGCATCCGCGCTCGTGAACGCCGTGGCGGTGCTGATCATCGCCTGCCCGTGCGCGCTCGGCCTGGCGACGCCGATGGCCATCATGGTCGGCACCGGCCAGGGTGCGAAGGCCGGCGTCCTCATCCGCGACGCCGAGGCGCTCGAACGTCTCGGCGAGGTCGACACGCTGCTCATCGACAAGACCGGTACGCTGACGGAAGGGCGCCCGCGCCTGGCGGACGTGGTGGCGGCGAACGGCTTCGAGGCGGATGACGTGCTGCGCCTGGCCGCCGCACTCGAGCGGGCCAGCGAGCACCCGCTCGCCGCAGCCATCGTCGGCGGTGCCGAGGCGCGCGGGCTCGCGCTGCCGGAGGCGAAGGCGTTCGAGTCGTTCACGGGCAAGGGCGTGCGCGGCACGGTCGACGGGCATCGCCTCGATCTCGGCAATGCCGCGCTGATGGCCGACGCCGGCATCGACATGGCGTCGCTCGCCGACCAGGCGGAGGCGTGGCGGCGCGAGGCCCGCACGGTGATGTTCGTCGGCATCGACGGCCGGGCGGCCGGACTGGTGGCGGTGGCCGATCCGATCAAGGCGTCGGCGGCCGACGCGATCCGGAAGCTGCACGACGAAGGGCTGCGGATCGTCATGATGACGGGCGACAGCCGCGCCACGGCGGAGGCGGTGGCCCGCACGCTGGGGCTGGACGAGGTGCACGCGGAGGTGCTGCCCGGCGCGAAGCGCGACGTCGTGCGCGAGCTGCAGGCGCAGGGGCGTGTGGTCGCCATGGCGGGCGACGGCATCAACGACGCACCGGCGCTGGCGGAAGCGACGGTCGGCATCGCCATGGGGACCGGAACCGACATCGCGATGGAGAGCTCCGGCATCACGCTCGTGAAGGGCGACCTCGGCGGCATCGTCCGCGCGCGGCGTCTGAGTCTCGGCACGCTGCGGAACATCCGCCAGAACCTCTTCCTGGCGTTCGTCTACAACCTGGTGGGCGTGCCGGTGGCCGCCGGCATCCTCTATCCGTTCGTCGGGTTGCTGATCAGTCCTGTCTGGGCGAGCGTCGCCATGACGATGAGCTCGCTGTCGGTCATCAGCAACGCGCTGAGGCTGCGGAGGCTGAAACTGTAGATCGTCGTCTCCGGTCTACGGTCGACGGTCTCCGGTCCTGTCGGGACTGAAGACTGGAGACCGAAGACTGTAGACGGAGGCTGTCCCGCTCACCGCGCCAGCTTCACGCGGGCGTCGGCGGCGACCGACGGCTGGCCCGAGGGGGCGGCGAAGAACGGGTTGATGTCGAGCTCCTGGATCTCGGGGAACTCGCCGACCAGGTGGTTCAGCCGCAGCAGCGTGTCCTTGAGCGCCGCCAGGTCGACGGGCGCCAGGCCCCGCGCGCCGGTCAGCAGCGGATAGCCCTTGATCCCCTTGATCATGTCGTCGGCGTCGACGTCCGAGATCGGATAAACGCCGAAGACCACGTCCTTCAGCACCTCCACGAAGACACCGCCGAGCCCGAACATCAGCAGCGGGCCGAAGTGCGAGTCGAGCGACGATCCGAAGATCACCTCCGTGCCGCCGCCGGTCATCCGCTGCACGAGCAGGGCGGCAGCCGGATCGTGCTCGCGGGCCCGGGCCAGCAGCTCGGCGGCGGCCGTCCGCACCGCCTGTTCGTCGCGCAGGTTCAGCTTGACGCCGCCGACGTCGGACTTGTGCACGACGACGGCCGAGCTGATCTTCATCGCAACCGGGAAGCCGAGCTCCGCGGCGGCGGCCGCCGCCGCGTCCACGCTCGTCGCCTCGCGCCAGGGGGCGGTGGCGATGCCCGCGGCCTCGACGACGCGGCTGGCCTCGGCGAGCGTCAGCTGCAGGCGGTCGTCGGCGCGGGCCGCTTCGAAGACCTGCTGGATCGCGCGCCGGTCGAAGTCGTCGAACGACGGCGTCACGCCGAGCGGCCGCTGTCGCCAGGTCTGATAGCGGGCCAGCGCGTGCAGGGCCAGCGCCGCGTCCTCCGGGAACGTGTACACGGGCAGTTCGGCGGCCTTCAGGCGCTCCACGGCCTCGCGGGAGGCCAGCTTGCCCATGAAGCAGACGACGGCGGGCTTGTCGCGTCCCGCCAGCCCCTTCACGATACCCTCGGCCACGGCGAGACCGTCGATCATCTCGAGCGACGTGAAGATCGCGATGACGGCATCGATGTTCGGATCGGCGGCCATGGCGCGCAGGCAGATCTCGTACTTCTCGCCGGTGGCGGTGGCGATCATGTCGACCGGGTTCGTCACGCTCGCTTCGGGCGCCAGCGTCGCGCGCATGGCTTCCTGCGTGGGGGCGTCGAGCGTCGGGATCTCCAGGCCGAGCTGGACGCAGGCGTCGGTGGCGAGGATGGCCGGGCCGCCGGAGTTCGTGACGATGCCGACGCGGTTGCCGCGCGGGACCGGCTGCGTGGCGAAGGCCGCCGCGCAGACGAACAGCTCGTGGATCGACGCCGCCCGGATGACGCCGCACTGGTAGAGCAGCGAGTCGACGGCGCGGTCCGTGCCCGCCAGCGACCCGGTGTGCGAGGCGGCGGCCCGGGCGCCGGCGACCGTGCGGCCCGACTTCACCACGAGGATCGGCTTGGTCCGCGTGACGCGCCGCGCGATGCGGAAGAAGCGGCGCGGGTTGCCGAAGCTCTCGAGGTACATGAGGATGGCGCGCGTGCGCGGATCCTGCTCCCAGTACTCCAGCAGGTCGTTGCCCGAGACGTCCGCCTTGTTGCCGAGCGAGGCGAACATCGACAGGCCCAGCCCCATCTCGCGCATCGACGCGAGCACCGCCTCACCGAGCGCGCCCGACTGCGACGAGAAGGCGATGTTGCCCGCCAGCGGCTCGGTGGCCGCGAACGACGCGTGCAGGCGGACGGCCGGATCGGTGTTGATGATCCCCATGCAGTTCGGCCCGATGACCCGGATGTCGTGCGCGCGCGCCAGGTCGCGGATCTCGCGCTCGGCCGTGGCCCCGGCGGCCCCGACCTCCTTGAAGCCTGCCGTGACGATCACCAGCCCGTGCACGCCTTTCCGCACGCAGCTCTCCACCGCGCCCCGCACGAGGGCTTTCGGCACCGAGATCACCGCCAGGTCGACGGCATCGGGGATGTCCGCGACGTCCGCGTAGCACTTGACGCTGTGGACGACCGACGCGTGCGGGTTGACGGGGAAGACCTGTCCCTGGAACTCGTAGCTGATGAGGTTGTGCAGGATGTCCCAGCCGATGGCATGGCGCCGGCGGGACGCGCCGATGATCGCGACCGATCGCGGGCGGAACAGTGCATCGAGTGAAACCGCCGCCGCGCGGGCGGCCGGTTCGGGCAGGGTCGAAGCCGGGCGATCGGGCATGGGGCACCTCAGGGCGGCAGACGGACGGGCAACGCTCGATTGTGTCCCGCGCGCACGAGGCCGCGCAAGGTGTGTCCGCCGCTGCGTGTAACCGGATATCCGATCGTGAATCTCTGCAAGAGGGGAGCTTCCGGGAGGGTGTGATGCGACATGGTACTGTTCAGGCGGTGGGCGTTGGGGCTCGTGCTGATGGCGGGCGCGGGGCTGGCCGCCGGCGCGTCGGCCGATCAGCCGCCGCCGGGACGGCCTGGCGGCGGCATGGGCATGGGCGGCGGCATGATGATGCAGGGGGCGCCCGCGGGCAGCGACATGGAAGTGTTCCACTTCCTGCTGTCGCACGGATCGGAGATCCGCCGCACGGTGACCCAGCGTGACGACGGCGTCGAGACGCTGACCGAATCGGACAACACCGAGATCGTGAAGGCCCTGCGGACCCACGTCGCGGCGATGTACAGCCGGGTGAAGGACGGCCGGCCGATCCATGTGCGGGATCCGCTCTTCCGCGAGATCTTCCAGCACGCCGACCAGATCACGATGACGATGACTCCGACCGACAAGGGCCTGCGCGTGGTGGAATCGTCGACCGATCCCTACGTCGTGAAGCTGATCAAGGCGCACGCGGAGGTGGTGAGCCGCTTCATTGCGAACGGCCGCCGGGAGATGATGGTCGATCACGCGGTGCCGCCGAAGCCGTAGACAGGAGACATCCGGCGGCAGGCGGGCCGGAGGCCCGTAGCCGCGTTTCCGGGCCGGGTCAGCCGCCGGTGTCGCCGGCCTGGCCGGTGACGCCCGCGGCGGGCAGGCCGCCCACCATCTCCTGCGCCACGATGAGCTGCCGGGCCTGCACGCGATGCGCCGGCAGCCGCAGCCAGAAGACGATGGCACTGAGGGTGCACGCGCCGCCGCCGATGGCGAGCGCCCACGGCGCCCCGAGCCGTTCGGCGATGAAGCCGGCGATGACCGAGCCGAACGGCGCCATGCCCATGAACATCATCGAATAGACGGCCATCACGCGGCCGCGCAGCGCGTCGGGCACCATCGCCTGGATGAGCGTGTTCGAGGCCGACATCTCGATCATCATCGCCGCCCCGATCGGCACCATCAGCACCATCGACAGCCAGAGAACCCGCGAGAAGGCGAACACCGCCAGCAGCAGGCCGAAGGCCGCCGAGGCGGCCGCGACCCAGCGGCCGAGCCCCCGGACTCCCTGCCGCGCGGCGATGGCGAGCGCGCCGGCGAGCGCGCCGAAGCCCGACGCGCCCATCAGCAGGCCCAGCGTGTCGGCGCCGCCGTGCAGCACCCGGTCGGCGAAGACCGGCATCAGCACGGCATAGGGGAGCGCCGTCAGGCTGACGATGCCGAGCAGGACCAGCAGCGCGCGGATCGGACCCGTGCGCCAGACGAACCCGAAGCCCTCGATGATGGCGCGCGCGGCCGAGTGCCCCCGCGCGTGCGCCACGCGGGGCGGCAGCCGCATCGCCAGCAGGCACCCGAGTACGGCCACGTAGCTGATGCCGTTGACGAAGAAGCACCAGCCCTCGCCGATCACCGCGACGAGCAGGCCCGCCACCGCCGGGCCCACGACGCGGGCGGCGTTCACCAGCGACGAGTTCAGCGCGATCGCGTTCATCAGATCCTCGCGCCCGACCATCTCCACGAGGAACGCCTGGCGTGCCGGGATGTCGAACGCGTTGACGACGCCGAGCAGCGCGGCCAGGACGAAGATCTCCCAGACACGCACGACGCCGCCCAGCGTCAGCCCGGCGAGGACGAGCGCGAGCAGCATGGCCGAGGTCTGCGTCGCGATGACCGCGCGGTGACGGCTGTAGCGGTCGGCGATCGCGCCGCCGATCGGCGCCAGCAGGAAGACCGGGATCTGGCCGGCGAAGGAGACCAGGCCCAGCTGGACGGCCGATCCCGTCAGCCGGTAGACGAGCCAGGCCTGGGCGATCGCCTGCATCCAGGTGCCGGTGACCGAGACGAACTGGCCGAAGAAGTACAGCCGGTAGTTTCGGTGCGCGAAGGCGCGGACGAGGACGGGCAGGGGACGTGAAGGGCCGGTGTCGGAGGCTGGCGGCACGGGCGGGTCAGAGGCCAGGGGTGTCGAAACCCGTCCGGGGGACGGTCGCCGAAAACGTTGAACGAGGCCCCTTCCCAACGGCGCGCACGGCGCGCCCGCGAACGGCGTGGAGCGAGCCGAATCGCGAGCGTAACGGCGTGAGCCGGGGCGTGGGGCGGAGCCCCAACTAGTTGACCCCGCAGGCGCCGGGGCCGCGCGGATCGCCGCAGGCCCCGCAGGGCGCGATCGGCCGTTCCGACATCGTCGGGCCGGTGGCGCCGACGGCGAAGACCGACAGCAGCCGCTCCAGATGCGCGCCGTGGCACGACGGGCAGCTCGGCGCCTGGCCGTTCCGGACGAGGGTTTCGAACTGATGGCCGCAGTCGCGACAGGCGTAATCGAAGAGTGGCATGGGGCTATTTTCTCACGGTTTCAGTAAGATTGAGACATGTCGATTCTCGCCGCCGTCATGCCCGCACCGCTGGTTCCCGTCGAGCTGCGGGAGTATCCGGAACCCGACCTGGTGCCGGGGTCCGCGCTGCTCCGGACGATCTACTCCGAGGTCTGTGGCACGGATGTTCACCTGTGGCACGGCCGGCTGCAGGGAGTGCCGTACCCGATCATTCCCGGCCACGTGTCGGTCGGGCGGCTCGAGAAGATCCGCGGCGAGCTGCACGGGCTGGAGGGCGAGCGCCTGCACGAAGGCGACCGTATCGTCTTCTTCGACGTCCACCGGACGTGCGGCCACTGCCGCGCCTGCACGATCGACCGGACGCCGACGCGCTGCGCCTCGCGGCGGGTGTACGGCATCAGCGATCCGGCGCGCGAGGGGCTGTTCGGCGGCTGGTCGGAGGCCATCTACCTGGAGCCGGGCGTGTCGATGACGCGGCTGCCCGACGCCGTGTCGGCCGAGGACTACATCGGCGGTGGCTGCGGGCTGGTGACGGCGACGCACGCCGTGGAGCGGGCCGATCTGGCCCTGGGCACGAGCGTCGTCGTGCAGGGGACGGGGGCGGTCGGCCTGAGCGCGATCGCGCTGGCCCGGCTGTCGGGGGCGGGGACGATCGTCGCCATCGGCGCGCCGGCCGACCGGCTGAGGCTGGCGCGCGACATGGGCGCCGACTATGTGATCGACGTCACGGACACCGACGAGCGCCAGCGGCTCGTCATGGTGCGCGAGGCGACCGGTGGGGCGGGCGCCGACGCGATCATCGAGGCGGCCGGGTCGGCCCGGGCGTTCGAGGAGGGGCTGAACCTCGTGCGCGACGGCGGCACCTACGTGATTGCGGGCCATTACACCAATGCCGGGCCGAGCACGGTGAACGTGCACGAGCAGATCAACCGGAAGCACGTGACCATCAAAGGGTGCTGGGGGAGCGAGGTGCGCCACTTCCTGACGGCCGTCCGGCTGCTCGAGCGGCACGCGGGGCAGGTGCCGTTCCGGGCGATCGGGGCCCGCTGCTATCCGCTGACGGGGCTGAACGATGCCCTGGCCGACGCCGAGGCGATGCGCCTGCCCAAGGCGCTGGTCGCGCCCAACGGGGTGGACGTGTAGCATGTCGGCGTCAGCATTTCTCAATCCGCGTGGGGCCCCACCCCCACGCGCAGCCGTCGCTCACGCTCCGGACCTTGTCAGGGGCGCCGTTGCTGCTTGGAGAAGCCGTCCGAACCTCTGACCCCCTCCCCTGCTATACTGGGAAGATGTCTTCACCTGCAGAAAGCCCGCGGGGGGTCGCCAATCCGCTCCGCCGCAACGTCGCCATCATCGCCCACGTCGACCACGGCAAGACCACGCTGGTGGATGCCCTGCTGCGCCAGAGCGGCACGTTCCGCTCGAACGAGCGGGTGGCCGAGCGGGTGATGGACAACACGGACCTGGAGCGTGAGCGCGGGATCACGATTCTCGCGAAGAACACCGCCATCCACTACGAGGACCTCCTCATCAACATCGTCGACACGCCGGGCCACGCCGACTTCGGCGGCGAGGTGGAGCGGACGCTCACGATGGTGGACGGGGTGATGCTGCTGGTGGATGCCTCCGAGGGGCCGCTGCCGCAGACGCGGTTCGTGCTGCGCAAGGCGCTCGAGCGCGGGCTGCCGCCGATCGTGGTGGTGAACAAGATCGACCGGCCGGACGCACGGGCGCAGGAGGTGCTGAACGAGATCTACGACCTGTTCATCGATCTCGATGCGACCGAGGAGCAGATCGACTTCCCGGTCTTCTACACCAACGCGAAGCTGGGAACGGCGAGCGCCGACCCGGCGGTGCCCGGCACCGACCTGAAGCCGCTCTTCGAGGCGATTGTCGCGCACGTGCCGCCGCCGGCCGGCTCGCCCGATGCCCCGCTGCAGATGCTGGTGGCGAACCTCGACTCGAGCGACTACCTGGGGCGGATCGCCATCGGCCGCATCTTCAACGGCCGGGTCCGGATCGGCGACATGGTGGCGGTGAGCAAGCTGGACGGCCGGTTCCAGGAGACGAAGGTCACGAAGCTGTTCGCCTTCGACGGGCTGAAGCGGGTCGAGATCCAGGAGGCGGCGGCCGGCGACATCGTCTGTCTGGCCGGGATCGAGGACATCACCATCGGGGAAACGGTGACCGACATCGAGCACCGGCAGCCGATTCCGCCGATTGCCATCGACGAGCCGACGGTGTCGATGATCTTCGGCGTGAACACCTCGCCGGTGGCGGGGCGCGAGGGGACCTACGTGACGTCGCGCAACCTGCGCGACCGGCTGACGCGGGAGCTGCTGGGCAACGTGTCCATCCGGATCGAGGACACCGACTCGCCGGAACAGGTGAAGGTGGTCGGCCGCGGCGAGCTGCAGCTCGCCATCCTCATCGAGATGATGCGGCGCGAGGGCTACGAGCTGCAGGTGTCCCGTCCGGAGATCGTGACCAAGGAGATGGACGGCGTGCGCGTGGAGCCGGTCGAGGAGCTCGTGATCGACGTGCCGGAGGAGCACCAGGGCGTCGGTCATCGCCGAAGCGGGCGAGCGGCGCGGCACGCTGATGAAGATGGTGAACCACGGCAGCGGCCGCGTGCGGCTCGAGTTCCGGATTCCGGCGCGGGGCCTCATCGGCTTCCGGTCGAAGTTCCTGACCGACACCAAGGGGACCGGCATCCTGAACCACATCTTCGCCGACTGGGAACCGTGGCACGGCGCCATCCCGTCGCGGCCGACGGGGCGCTGGTGGCCGACCGGTCGGGCGCCGGCGACGGCCTACGCCATCTACAACCTGCAGGACCGCGGCGAGATCTTCATCGATGCCGCCACGCAGGTCTACGAGGGGATGATCATCGGCGAGAACTCGCGGACGAACGACATGGACGTCAACGTCACGAAGGAGAAGAAGCAGACGAACATGCGGGCGTCGACGGCCGACGAGGCCATCCGGCTGATTCCGCCGCGCCGGCTCAGCCTCGAGCAGGCGATCGAGTTCATCAACGACGACGAGCTGGTCGAGGTGACCCCGTCGACCATCCGGCTCCGGAAGAAGATTCTGGCCGGCAACGTCCGGCCGAAGAAGAGCGCATAGAATGGCGCCGGGCGCCGGGCGGACTGCAGCCCGACGCCTGAAGATCCGAAACAGCAGCCGGAAGCCCCGTAGCCTGAAGCCCTCAACAACGACCTCCGGGCGCAGCCCGGCGGCCCGCACGGCGGGCCCGCGAACGGAACGGAGCGAGCTGTGACGCGAGCGAGTGCAGTGAGCCGGGGTTCGGGGCGGAGCCCCGTATAACAGATGCTCAAGCGGCAACGAACCGGCTCCGTCGTCTGCCCGTCCTGCGGCCTGCTGGTCGGCGTCAAGGACGACCGCTGCTACAACTGCGGGCGGGTGAACCCGTCGCTGTGGGGATTCGCTCCGCTGCTGCGCCAGTTCGGCAACGACCTCGGGTTCGTCCAGATCGTCATCGGGGGCTGCTCGGTCCTCTACATCCTGTCGCTGGTCGCGACGCTCGGCATGGGCGACTCGATCGGCATGAACGGCATCTTCGGCATCCTGGCGCCGAGCTCGCGCAGCCTGATCCTGCTCGGCGCGTCCGGGGCCTTTCCCGTGTTCCGCCTCGGCAACTGGTGGAGCGTGTTGAGCGCGAACTGGCTGCACGGCAGCCTGCTGCACATCGGGTTCAACATGCTCTGGGTGTGGGAGCTCGGGCCGCCCGTGGCCGAGATCTACGGTACGGCGCGCACCATCATCATCTACACGGTCGCCGGGGTTCTGGGATTCGTGCTCAGTTCCATGGCCGGACTGTACATGGCCGGCCCGGGCATCCCGTTCTTCCTCCGCGGCGCGCAGCTCACGATCGGCGCCTCGGCCGCGATCTTCGGCCTGCTCGGCGCCCTGGTGTACTTCGGGCGGCGGGGCGGGCACGGCATGATCAAGCGTCAGGCCCTCGGCTGGGCCGTCGCGCTGTTCGTGTTCGGCCTCGTCATGCCCGGTGTCGACAACTACGCACACTTCGGCGGCTTCGTCGGCGGGTACCTGGCCTCGATGGTGTTCGATCCGTCGCGCCGGGAACGCGTCGATCACCTGATCCTCGCCGTCGTGTGCCTGGGCGCCACCGTGCTGTCGGTGGCGATCTCGGTGCTCCACGTACTCTCGCTCATCTGACGCGCGGGCCGGGCCCCGCCGACCGCCGCCGGCTGCCGCATGCCCGTAGCCGTTCTCATCAATCCCATCGCAGGACGCCGCCTCACGCCGGCCGAGATCCGCGCACGTGTCGACCTGGCGTCGCGCGTCATCGCCGCGCGGGGGGACGAGCCGCTCGTGCACGTGACGCAGGCGCCCGGAGAGGGAACCGCGCGCGCCCGGGCGGCCGTCGCCGCCGGCGCCCGCCTGGTCGTGGCCTGGGGCGGCGACGGCACGGTGAACGAGGTCGCCGCCGGCCTGGTGCACGGACCGGGCGCGCTCGGCATCGTGCCGGCCGGCTCCGGCAACGGCCTCGCCCGCGAGCTGGGCATCCCGCGCCGCCCCGAGCGGGCGCTGGCCGGCGCCCTCGACGCGCGCGAACGGACGATCGACGCCGGTGAGCTCGGCGGACGCCTCTTCGTGAACGTCGCCGGCGTCGGCTTCGACGCCTGGATCGCGCGCCGCTTCGATGCGCGCGGGCCGAACGCGCGGCGAGGGCTGCTCACCTATGCCGCCCTCGTGCTCGAGGAGAGCCTGTCCTACGCGCCCCGCCGCTACTCGGTCACCGTCGGCGAACGCACGACGGCGTCCGACCGCACCTACTTCGTGACCCTCGCCAACTCGCCGCAGTTCGGCAACGGCGTGCGGGTGGCCCCCGCCGCCCGGATCGACGACGGCCGGCTGGACCTCGTCGTCTTCCATGCGCGATCGAAGGCGGTCGCGCTCTGGCGTGCGCGCCGGCTCCTCACGGGCGGGTTCCGCGCCGGACGCGGCGTGGCGATGACCACGGTCGAGCAGGTCGTCATCGAGCACGACAACCCCCTCTGGTTCCACGTCGACGGCGAGCCCGTCCAGGGCAGCCATCGACTGGTCGGCCGCGTGCTGCCGGGGGCGCTGAAGATCAGAGCGTAGGCGCCAGTCTTCAGTCTCCGGTCTTCGGTCCTCGGTCGTGTGGTCGCAGGGGCCGTCCGAGCACACGGTCGAGCGGGTGGCGGCCCTTCGCGAATGCCGGGCAGCGCGACTTAATCCGCTCCTATCCGCGCAGCTTCGACTGTCAGCTCAGCCGCACGCGTTCCTGCATCGAGCAATGCGGCATGTTTTCCACCGAGCGGTCGAGTGAACGCTGGCGCACTTCTTGCTCGATTCCCTTTGATTTTCCAGCAAACTGGCTTGCGGTGTTCGGTCCGCCGACGCCAGCGTTGCCTCATCGTCCGGTTCCCGGACGGCTGTTTCCGTGGAGGATTCACGATGTCACGTCTCCCCTTGTTCGGCCGGCGTCGGTTCCGAACCGCCGCCGTGCTGCTGACCGTCGGCGGGCTGGCGCTGGCCGGCGCGCGCGTGCTGACGGCTCAGTCGGCCCGCACGGACGTCTATCAGCCTTCGCTCTACCAGGCGCTGCACTGGCGCAACATCGGTCCGTACCGTGGCGGCCGCGTCGCGGCCGTGACGGGCGTGGCGTCCGAGCCCCGCGTCTACTACATGGGAAGCGCCGGCGGCGGGGTCTGGAAGACGACCGACGCCGGCATCACCTGGAAGAACGTCTCCGACGGCTTCTTCAAGACCGGTTCGGTGGGCGCCATCGCCGTGGCGCCGTCCGATCCCGAACGTGGTGTACGTCGGCATGGGCGAGCCGGCGCTTCGCGGCGTGGCGACGTCGGACGGTGACGGCGTCTACAAGTCGACCGACGCCGGCGCCACCTGGACCCATCTCGGCCTCGAGAAGACGATGCGGATCTCGTCGATCGCCATCGATTCGAAGAATCCGGACGTCGTCTACGTCGGTGCGCAGGGGAATCCGTGGATGCCGTCGCCGAGCGGGGCGTCTACCGGAGCCTCGACGGCGGACAGACCTGGAAGCTCGTGCATCACGTCAGCGACACGGCCGGCGTGTCGCAGCTGAGCATGGATCCCTCGAACCCGCGGATCATCTACGCCGCCTACTGGGATGCCCAGCGGCTTGCCGTGGGAGATGCGCAGCGGCGGGCCGGGCAGCGGCATCTGGAAGACGACCGACGGCGGCGACCACTGGACGAAGCTGACCAAGGGGCTGCCGACCGACGAGATGGGGAAGATCGGGTGGCCGTGTCGCCGGCGGATCCGCAGCGCGATCTGGGCGAACATCGAGGCGAAGGACGGCGGCGTGTACCGGTCGGACGACGGCGGCCAGAGCTGGACGCGGACGAGCAGCGCCCGGATCACGCGCGCCCGCTCGTGGTACTACACGCAGGTGACGGCCGATCCGCAGGATCCGGACACCGTGTACGTCATCAATGCGCCGCTGCTGCGATCGATCGACGGCGGGGCGACGTTCCATCCCGTCTCGCAGGCGCACGGCGACAACCACAGCCTGTGGATCAACCCGCACGACGACCGGAACATGATCAACGGCAACGACGGCGGGGCCGCGATCACGTTCGACGGCGGCAAGACGTGGTCGACCGAGAACAATCAGCCGACGGCCCAGTTCTATCGCGTGAGCGCCGACCAGCGGTTCCCGTACCTACCTGTACGGCGGCCAGCAGGACAACTCGACCGTGGCCATCGCGAGCCGGAGCTTCGATGGCGGCATCGGCCGTCCGAACTGGTTCACGTTCGGCGGCTGCGAGAGTGCGTCGGTCGCGTTCGATCCGAAGGATCCGCGCTACATCTACGCGAACTGCTACCAGGGGCTGCTCGACGTCTTCGACCGCGACACGCAGATCAACCGCAGCATCATGCCGAACCCGGCGGAGGGGCTCGGCGCCCGGTCGAACGAGCAGAAGTACCGCTTCAACTGGAACGCCCCGGTGGTCGCCTCGCCGGAGAACCCGAAGGTGATCTACTTCGGCGGCAACGTGGTGTTCAGAACGGCGGACGGTGGACAGACCTGGACCGTGATCAGCCCGGATCTGACCCGCAACGACAAGAAGACACAGGGCGTCGGCGGCGGTCCGATCACCAACGAGGGGGCCGGCGGCGAGGTCTTCAACACGATCCTCTATATCGAGCCATCGCCGCACGACGCGAACACGCTCTGGGTCGGCACCGACGACGGGCTCGTGCAGCTCACGCGCGATGGCGGCAAGACCTGGTCGAACGTGACGCCGCCCGGGATCCAGAACGTGCAGATCAACGCCATCGACGTGTCGCCGCAGCAGGCGGGTACGGCCTACGTCGCCGCCACCGGCTTCAAGTGGGGCGATGACGCGCCGTACGCGTTCAAGACGACCGACTACGGCAAGACCTGGACGAAGATCGTCACCGGCTTCGCCCCGAACGACATCGTGCGCGTCGTCCGCGAGGATCCGAAGCGGCCGGGCCTGCTGTACGCCGGCACGAACACCGGGGCGGACGTCTCGTTCGACGATGGCGCGCACTGGCAGAGCCTGCAGCTGAACCTGCCGGTCGTGCCGGTGACCGACCTGATGGTGCACGGCAACGACCTGCTCGCGTCGACGCAGGGACGGGCGTTCTGGATCCTCGACGACCTCACGCCGCTGCGGCAGCTGACGCCGGCGGTGGCCAAGGCGTCGGCGCACCTGTTCGCGCCGGAGCCGGCGTTGCGCGTCCTGGATGGCGGCAAGGGCGGCAACGGCACGGGCGAGAACCCGCCGCTGGGCGCCGTCATCGATTACGAGCTGGCGGCGGCGCCGAAGGCCGGGTCGCCGGTGACGATGGAGATCCGGCACGACGGCCAGGTCGTGCGGGCCTTCTCGAGCGAGTCCGATGTCGAGAAGGACGTGAAGGGCTTCGAGCCGCGCGGCGGCGAGCCGAAGCCGGTCGGTGCTGCCGGCGAAGGCGGGGATGAACCGGTTCGTCTGGGATCTGCGCGGCCGCAGCCTGCACGGCGTTCCGGGCATCATGCCGGCCGACAGCCTGCAGGGCTACGCGCTGGCGCCCGGCAGCTACCAGGTGCGGCTGATGGCGGGCGGCCAGACGTTGACCGAGCCGCTGACCGTCGAGCCGGATCCGCGGACGTCGCTGACGGCGGCCGACTTCGGACCCCAGCAGACGCTGCTCGAGCACCTGCGGTCGCGGATCGACACGATCGCGGATGCGACGGCCCGCATGCGGGACGTCCGCCGGCAGGTCCGCGGCATCCTGAAACGGACGACCGGCGCGAAGAACGCGACGGCGATCGCCGAAGCCGGCCGGAAGCTCGGCGACGGGATCGATGCGTGGGTGAACGCCATCGTGCAACCCGAGCGGAAGACGTTCCAGGACGTCATCAACTTCCCGCCGGAGCTGATGGACCAGTACACGTTCCTCTTCACCAACGTCGACGGCAACAACCCGCCCGTGACGGTCGCCATGACGCAGCGGGCGGACGCGCTCGACGCGGAGTGGGCCACCCACGAGACGACCCTGAAGTCGCTGGAGCAGCAGGTCCAGCAGTTCAACGACCTGCTGAAGCGGAGCGGCGTGGAGCCGGTCATGGGCGCGGTGGGAATCTGAGAGCTGGAATTCATCGTAGAACTGATAGGCTACAGGCGGTGAGGCGATGGGCGCAGCGCGCGGACCGGCGCCCTACCGCCCTATCGCCGACAGCCCACCGCCTGGCTGCAGTTCCCTCCATCCAGTCCCGAAGTCCCGCAGGGCCTCTCCTATTGCCTTCCCATACAACCATGTGCTACTGTCCCTATGGCAATCCCATAGGAGGGACGCCCTGGGCGACAAGACCGACGTGTGGCAGGGGACGCTGGCGCTGATGGTGCTGCGGACGCTCGAGACGATGGGGCCGCTGCACGGTTACGGCCTGGCGCGGCGCATCGAGCAGACCAGCGGCCAGCAGCTGGTGGTCAACTACGGCACGCTCTATCCGGCGCTGCTGAAGCTGGAGCAGGAGGGGTACGTCTCCTCCGCGTGGGGCGTCTCCGAGAACAACCGGCGGGCGAAGTTCTATCGTCTGACGCGTGCCGGACGCCGTCAGCTCCGGAAGCAGACGGAGGACTGGGCCCAGACGAGGGCGATTCTGGAGCGGTTTCTGACGGGGGAATCTTCCTAGGCGTATCGGGCGCTAGGCGGTCAGGCGATCGGGCTGTCGCGGCGCTCCGGTGGTCGCGCCGCGTTCGAATCATAGTCGCGCATGAGTTCCGCGAGTGCGCGACTCAAGCCTACCGCCTGGAGCCTAGCCCGAGAGCCTATCGCCTCAGCATCGCAGAGCGAAGACGGCACTGGAGATTCCGATGCGCCACCTCCGAGCCTGGATCCATCGAGCCCTCGGGACGTTCGCGTCGACCCGCCGCGAGCGTGACCTCCACGACGAGCTCGCCGCGCCATCTCCAGCTGCACATCGACGACAACCTGCGCGCCGGGATGACGCCGGACGCGGCGCGGCGGCAGGCGATGCTGAAGCTGGGCGGTGTCGAGCCGGTCAAGGAACGCGTCCGCGATCGCCGGGGCCTGCCGTGGCTCGACAGCCTGCGGCAGGACGTCCGCTACGGCATCCGCTTCCTCCGCCGCAGTCCGGGATTCACGGCGGTCGCGATCCTGTCGTTGGCGCTGGGCATCGGCGCGAACACGGCGATCTTCTCGCTGCTCGACAGCCTGCTGCTGCGCTCGCTGCCGGTGCGCCAGGCGGACCGGCTGGTGCAGGTCGCGCCAGGCCATGAGCCGGCGGTACTGGACGAATCCGTTGTGGGAGCAGATCCGCGATCGCTCGGATTTGTTCGCCGGCGCCGGTGCCTGGATCGACAGCCGGTTCAACCTGTCTGACGGCGGGGAAGCCCGCTACGTCAACGGGATGTTCGCCAGCGGCGGGCTGTTCCGCGTACTCGGCGTGACGCCCGTGCTCGGGCGCGGGATTCAGAAGGCCGACGATCGCCCTGGCGGCGGGCCCGACGGTCCGGTCGCCGTCATCAGCTACCGGTTCTGGCAGACGCAGTTCGCCGGCGCCAGGGACGTGCTCGGCCGCACGCTGACGTTGAGCGGCGCCCCGTTCACGATTGTCGGCGTGGCGCCGCCCGGCTTCAACGGGCTGGTGGCCGGCTCGCGCTTCGACGTCGCCGTGCCGGTGGGGGCGTCGCCCGTGCTGATGGGGCGAGATGGCGTCCTGCAAGGCGCGTCGTTCTGGTGGCTGCGGATCATCGCCCGTCTGAAGCCGGGCCAGACCCTGGCGTCCGCGTCGGCCGCCGTCGCGGGCCGCGCAGCCGGCGATCCGCGAAGCGACACTGCCAGGCAATTACCGCCCGAACGAACTGGCCCGCTATCTGAAGGAACCCTTCGTCCTTGCCAGCGCGGCCCGGGGCGCCGATTCGCTGCTGCGCGACCAGTACCGCAGACCGCTGCTCACGCTGATGGCCGTCGTCGGGCTCATCCTGTTCGTCGCCTGCGTCAACCTGGCCAACCTGCTGCTGGCGCGCGCCGATGCCCGGCGGCACGAACTGAGCGTCCGGCTGGCGCTCGGGGCGTCCCGCGCGCGCCTGATGTGGCAGTTGCTGGTGGAGAGCCTGCTGCTGGCGGGCGGTGGTGCCGCGCTCGGGGCGCTGTTCGCCACCTGGGGCGGCCGGCTGATCGTCAGCCAGCTTCCGGCGACCTCCGGAGCGGTCTATTTCAATCTCTCGCCCGACTGGCGGGTCCTGGCGTTCACGGGAGTGACACTCGTCGTCGTGGCACTTCTGTTCGGCACGGCGCCGGCCCTGCGGGCGACAGGAGGGCAGCCGACCGATGCGCTGGCGGAGCGCAGCCATCAGGTTCGGGCCCCGGTTCGCTGGCGCCTGTCGGGCAGCCTGATGGTCGTCCAGATGGGCCTGTGCCTCGTGCTGGTCTTCGGCGCGGGGCTCTTCGTCCGGACGTTCGCGTCGCTGGCCACGCGCCCGCTGGGGTTCACGCCGGGGCCGGTGCTCGTCGCGAGCCTCGAGCGGCCCCGGACGGACGAGCCATCGCACGATCCCGGTGGACGCGCTCGTCGAGGCCATCCGATCGGTGCCGGGCGTCCGGAGTGCCGCGGCGTCGTCGCTCGTTCCGCTCGGCCGGATGCAGTGGGACGAGACGCTCGAGAATCCAGACGGGTTATCACTGCCCGAGAGCGATCGGGATGTCTGGATGAACGCCGTGTCGCCCGGCTGGTTCGGCACCCTGGAAACGACTTTCGTCTCCGGGCGCGACTTCGGCCGGCAGGACTCCGCCAGCGCCCCTCCGGTCGCCATCGTCAACCAGGCGTTCGCGCAGCGGTTCTTTCCGGGGCGCGAGGTCCTTGGCGAGTCGGTGCGGTTCATCGGGGCGGCCCGGAGAGCCGCAGCCGCGGCTGAGGATTGTCGGCATCGTGCGCAACGCGGTGTACGACTCGCAGCGCCAGCGCGTGCCTCCCACGCTGTACCGGCCGCTCGCGCAGGCCGGCCCGGAGGCGGTCGAGCCGACGCTGGTCATCCGGGCCTCCGCCGGTGACCCCGCCGCCATCGTCAAGGCGGTGGCGTCCGCCATCTCGCGGACCGACCCGCAGGCGACGTTCACCTTCCAGACGATGAGGCGATCTGGCGGACGAGTCGCTGGCCTCGGAGCGACTCATGGCGATGCTCTCGGGATTCTTCGGGCTGCTCGCGCTGCTGCTCGCGGCCATCGGCCTCTACGGCGTCGTCTCCTATGCCGTGAGCCGACGCCGGACGGAGATTGGCATCCGGATGGCGCTCGGCGCGAAGCCGGGCGGCATCGTCGGACTCGTGCTGGGCCGGATCGGATTGCTGCTCTTCGCGGGCATCGCGGCGGGCGGCCTGGCGAGCCTCTGGCTCGCCCGCTTCGTGAAGACGCTGCTCTACGGCCTGCAACCCGACGATCCGTGGACGCTGGCCGGTGCGGCCCTGGTGCTCGCGCTGGTCGGCCTCGCCGCCGCCTTCCTGCCCGCCCGCCGTGCCGCGGCGATTGACCCGGCGCAAGTGCTCAGGGAGGGATAGCGTCAGGCGCTCGGGGGCTCAGGCGCTCAGGCGCTCGTGTCCGGACCGTAGACCGAAGACCGAAGACGACACTGGAGCCTTGTATGCGCCGCTTGCGAGCCTGGATCCGATCGAGCCCTCGGGACGTTCTCGTCGACCCGCCGCGAGCGGGATCTCCACGACGAGCTCGCCTCCCATCTCCAATTCCACATCGACGACAACCTGAAAGCCGGGATGACGCCTGCGGAGGCGCGGCGCCAGGCCATGCTGAAGCTGGGCGGCGTCGAGGCGACGAAGGAGCGAGTCCGCGATCGGCGTGGGCTGCGGGGGCTCGACTCGCTCGCTCAGGATCTCCGGTACGGCATTCGCGTTCTCCGGCGCAGTCCCGGCTTCACGGCTGTGGCCGTGCTCTCGCTGGCCCTGGGCATCGGCGCCAACACCGCGATCTTCTCGCTGGTGGACAGCCTGCTGCTCCGACCGCTGCCCGTGAGCCGGCCAGGTCGGCTGGCACTGAGCTTCGTCGGCACGAATTGGCCACGCGCGGCGGCCAGAGCTGGTGGACCAATCCGGTCTGGGAGCAGATTCGCGAACCGGCGGAATCTCGTTCGCCGGAGCGTTGTGCGTTTGGCCGGCGATCAGCATCGAACCTGGCGCCGCACGGCGAGGTGCAGGCCGTCGAGGCGCTTCTCGTCAGCGGCCGGTTCTTCGACGTGCTTGGCGTGCCGCCCCGCTGCTCGGCCGCGGAATTACACAACGGTAGACGACCAACGTGGTGGCGGCCCTGACGGTCCGGTGGCCGTCATCAGTTATGCGTTCTGGCAGACGCATTTCGACGGGGCCGGGGACGTACATCGGTCGCCCGCTGAACCTGAATGGCGTGCTGTTCACTGTCGTCGGTGTGACGCCTCAGGACTTCTACGGCCCCTGGGTCGGCGAACCCGGTTCGATGGTCGCGGTGCCGCTTGGCATGCAGCCCGCTGCTGGACGGCCATGCATATCTACTCTCGAGGTTGTCGGCAAGCGCTTGGCTCGCCGTCATGGCTCAGACTCGAACCCGGACAGGGGCACGGCTTCCGCGACCGCAGCGCTGCAGGCGGCGCAGCCGGCAATCCGCCAGGCGACGCTGCCGTCACACTGGCGGCCGCAGGACCTGGTGCCGGATACCTGCGGGAAGAGATGGTGTGGAAGCCGGCGCCGGCCGGGCGGCGTCACCCGGTGCGCGACCAGTATCAGGAACCGCTCCTCGCGCTCATGGCGGTGGTCGGGCTCGTCCTGCTCATGGCGTGCGTCAACCTGGCCAACCTACTTCCTGGCGCGAGCGGACGCGCGCCGGCACGAACTGGGTGTGCGGCGCGCGCTGGGCGCCTCACGCGTGTACGGCTCGTGCGCCAACTGCTCATCGAGGGCCTCCTGCTCTCACTGGCCGGCGCCGGCGCGGGGCTCGCCCTGGCCGTGCTGGGGCAGCCGCCTGATCTTGTCGCAGTTCACGACGTTCAAGGCGTCGCACGTCCATCTGAACCTCCCACTCGATTGGACTAGTTCTTGGATTCACCGCCGCCCTGTCATCGTGCCGTCGCGCTCCTGTTCGGCGTCTGGCCGGCGGCGCGTGCCACGGGCATGCGGCCCAGCGAGGTGATCGACCAGCGCCCGGGGCGCAAGGACAGGCGAGCGCGGCGTCCGCGCCGGGCCGGGCTCCTGTGGCCGTGCAGGTGGCGCTCTGCCTGGTGCTGCTCGTCGGCGCGGGGTTGTTCCTGGGGACGTTCGTCGCCTTGCAGCGGGTCTCACCGGGCTTCGATGAGGGCCGCATTCTGGTGGCGAGCCTCACGCCCGGGACCGTCAGCAGGGGGTTGCGGGCCGAGGTCCGTCAGGCCGTGCTCGGGGCCGTTCAATCCGCACCCGGTGTGAGGTCCGCGGCCTGGTCGAGCGTGGCACCGCTCAGTAATTCGATCCTCCGGATGCTCGTGGAGAATCCGCCCGGGCTGGCGCTGTCCGCAGGGGAGCGCCTGGCCGACGGCGAATGCGATCGGCCCGGGGTGGCTGGCCACCATGGGCATACCGCTCGTGATGGGCCGCGATTTCAATCGGGGCGTGGCGCGCCGCCGGTCGCCCTGGTGAACCAGGCGTTTGCCAGGCGCTTCTTTCGCGGGGAGCCGGCCGTGGGCCGGACGATGGCTGAGGTCCCGCCGCCTGGACCTCCCGACGCCGCCTCCCATGACGGTCGTTGGCGTCGTACGGACTGCCGGTCTATGCATCTCTGCGCGACGCGTCCGTGCCGACGGTCTACATTCCGCTGGCCCAGTCCCGCGTGGCCGCGGCCCCGCCGGCGCTGACCCTCGCGGTCAGGGCCCGGCGCGGGCCGGCAACCGCCATCGTGAAGGACGTGGCCGCCGCGATTTCCGCGGAGGGGGCCAGCCTGCAATTCACGTTTCACACGATGGACGATCTCGCCGGCGGAGTCCGCTGGCCACCGAGCGGATGCTCGCCATGCTCTCGGGGTTCTTCGGCATCCTGGCGTTGCTGCTCGCCGCCGTCGGCCTCTACGGCGTCGTGTCGTACGGCGTGAACCGCCGGCGCACGGAGATCGGCATCCGGATGGCACTCGGTGCGCGTGCTCGCGACATCGTGCGGACGGTCTTGAGCCGGATTGGTCTGGCGATGATGGTCGCGGTCTGGCTGGTGGAGCGATCCTCAGCGTCTGGCTGGCGCGATTCGTCAAGAGTCTGCTCTACGGTCTGCGGCCTGACGATCCGCTGACGCTGGCCGGTGCGGCCCTCGTGCTCGCGCTGGTCGGCCTCGCCGCCGCCTTCCTGCCGGCCCGCCGTGCCGCGGCGATCGACCCGGCGCAAGTGCTCAGGGAGGGATAGCGTCAGGCGCTTCAGGCGTTCGGGGAAGAATCGGTCGTAGCGGCCGAGCTTCAGCTCGGCCGACGAGCGGCTTCGGTTGCGTGTCGAGCTGAAGCTCGACACCTACGAGATCAAAAGGGGATCCGGAGACCCAAGCCCGGAGCCCGCGACCGTCGTTGCGGGCCCGTAGACCGAAGGCCGACCGTAGACTGCCCCGCAGCCCGGAGCCCGTCGCCCGAAGCCCGCTGTGGTCACCGCTCCAGCCGCCCCGGCATGTCCGCCACCACGTAGGCCATGACGGCCACGGTGGCCACGCAGCGCGCGACGTCGTTCGGATCGATCTTGTCGATGGTGTCGGCCTCGCTGTGGTGGATCAGGAAGTACTTCGATTCGTCGACGTCCAGCGACATGGTCGGGATGCCGGCCGCGTCGGCGCTCGGCTCGATGTCGGCGCCGCCACCCCGGGCGCCGACGGTCGCGGCGCCGATGCCGCGCAGCAGCGTCGCGATCTCGCCGACGATCTGCCGCGAGCGGTCGCTGCCGGTGAAGCCGACGCCCAGCGGCGTGAAGACACCCGAGTCGGACTCCAGCATCAGCACGGTGTTCGACAGTTCGGCCTTGTGCAGCTCGCGATAGGCGAGGCCGCCGCGCGTGCCATTCTCCTCGTTGGTCCAGAGCACGACGCGCACGGTCCGGCGCGGCCGCAGCCCGAGCTGCTTCATCAGCCGCAGCGCCTCCCACGTCACGATGCACCCGCCGCCATCGTCGGTCGCCCCGTCACCGACGTCCCACGAGTCGAGGTGGCCGCTGACGACGACGACCTCGTCGGGCCGCTCGCTGCCGCGGATCTCCCCGACGACGTTCGCGGAGGGGGCGTCGGGCAGGAAGTGCGACTCCATCTTCAGCCGGACGACGATGCGGTCACCGCGATCCTGCATCCGCTGCAGGCGATCGGCGTCCTCGGACGCGATGGCGGCCGCCGGAATCTTCGGCGCGTCGGCCGCATACTCCATGTAGCCCGTGTGGGGCGTCCGCAGGCCCGGTAGTCCCACCGACCGCACCAGGACGCCCAGCGCGCCGTACCGGGCCGCGCGCGAGGCACCATCGACCCGATAGACGACAGTGCGTCCGTACCCCTCGTACGGCTCGTTGAAGACGACGATCTTCCCGCGCACGTCTTTCGCGCGCGCGTCGAGCTCGCCGAAGTTGCGGACGACGATCGCCTCGGCCTGCAGGCCGGCCTCCGGCGTGGCGACGCTGCCGCCCAGGCCGAGCATGGCGATGCGGTGCGGGGCCGGCTCGACGATCTCGGCGTCCTCGTGACCGCGCACCCAGTGGGGGACCATCACCGGCTCGGTGTGGACGTTCTCCAGCCCGTCCTCTTTCATCTTCGTGATGGCCCAGGCGATGGCCCGGTTCAGCCGCTCGGAGCCGCTGAGGCGATTGCCGACGGTATCGGTCAGCTCGGCGAGCCGCTGCCACGCCGCCCGGTCGGCCAGCGCGGCGCCGATCAGGCGGCTGGCGGGCTGGTGGTAGGCCTCGAGCCAGCCATCCTGGCCGGGCGACTGGGCGGCGGCCGTGATGTCGCCCTGGGCGAGCGTCAGCAGGGCGAAGAGGAGCACGAAGGCCACGGGGCGCAGGCGGTGGCGGTGAACAGACATGATTTCCATCCTAGCCGAAAGTCCGGCAGTCTATAATTCCCGGCCATGAGATCACATAGAGCCGTTCTCGCGCTCGTCGCCGCCTTCGTCCTGTGCCTTCCCGGCCTGGGGCGTGCCCAGCAACTGGACGCCTCCATGCTGAGCCAGCTCACCTGGCGCTCGGTCGGCCCGGTGGGGTCGGGCGGCCGCGTCACCGACCTCGCCGTGGCGGGGACGCCGCAGCACATCTACGTGGCGACCGCCGGCGGCGGCCTGTGGACCAGCGCCGACAACGGCGTCTCGTGGAAGCCGATCTTCGACCACGAAGGCGCGTCATCGATCGGCGCGGTCGCCGCGATCGACGCGAACCCCGACGTCATCTGGGTCGGCACGGGCGAAGTGAACCCGCGCAACAGCCTGCTCTGGGGTGACGGCGTCTACAAGTCGACCGACGGCGGCCAGACGTGGAAGAACATGGGGCTGAAGGATACCCACCACATCGGCCGCATCGTCATCGATCCGCGGCATCCCGACACCGTCTACGTGGCGGCGCTCGGTCACGTGTGGGGGCCGAACAAGGAGCGGGGCGTCTACAAGACGACCGACGGCGGCCTCACCTGGACGCAGAGCCTGTCGGTCGACGACCACACCGGGGCGGTCGACCTCGCGATGGATCCCCACGACAGCCAGGTGCTCTACGCGGCGATGTACCAGGTGCAGCGCGACGGCTTCGACGGCGGCGACCCGGAGCAGGGCTGGGGACCGGGCAGCGGCATCTACAAGACGACCGACGGCGGCCGCACGTGGCGGAAGCTGACGAAGGGGCTGCCGACCGGCGATCTCGGCCGCATCGGCCTCAGCGTGTCGCGCAGCGACCCGTCGGTGGTCTACGCGCTCGTGCAGTCGACCACGACCGTGCCGCGCGAGACCGACACGAGAGAAGGGGAGCAGACGCCGGGCAAGAAGACCTTCCAGAACGGCGGCGTCTTCCGGTCGGACGATCGGGGCGAGAGCTGGACGTGGGTGAACGAGCTCGATCAGCGGCCGTTCTACTTCAGCCAGATCCGCGTCGACCCGAACGATCCGAACCACGTCTACACGGTGGGCAACAACATCTCCGAGTCGTTCGACGGCGGCCACACCTTCAAGCAGCGGCGCGACAACATTCACGTCGACCACCACGCCTTCTGGATCGATCCGGCGAACTCGCGCCACATGATCGACGGCGACGATGGCGGCGTCTACATGACGTTCGATGCCGGCGCGAACTGGCAGTTCGTCGACCAGATGCCCACGAGCCAGTTCTACGAGGTCGACGTCGACATGCGCGACCCGTACTACATCTACGGCGGGTCGCAGGACTACTGCTCGTGGGGCGGGCCGAGCGCGACGCGCAAGTCGGTCGGCATCATGAAGTCGGACTGGGCCAAGGTGATGACGGGCGACGGCTTCCGGGCGCATCCGGATCCCACCGACTACACGACGGTCTACGCCGAGTCGCAGTACGGCGGCATCGTCCGCCACGACGTGACGAGCGGGCGGAACGTGGCGATCAAGCCGCAGCCGAAGGCCGGCGAGAAGGACTACCGGTTCAACTGGGAGACGCCGTACTTCATCTCGCCGCACAACCACACGACGCTGTACCTCGGCGGCAACTTCGTCTTCAAGTCGACCGATCGCGGCGACGACTGGACGGTCATCAGCCCCGAGCTGACCACCGACAAGGCCGGGACGATCAGCGCCATTTCGGAGTCGCCGATGAAGGCCGGTCTGCTCTACGCCGGCACGGACGACGGCAACGTGTGGGTGAGCCGCGATGATGGCGCGAACTGGAAGAACATCACGGCGAACGTGCCGGGCATGCCCGGCAAGCGGTGGGTGAGCCGGCTGATTCCGTCGCACTTCCACGAAGGGACGGCGTACCTGGCGTTCGACGGCCACTGGAGCAACGACTTCGCGACCTATCTCTTCAAGACGACCGACTACGGCGCGACGTGGACGTCGATCAAGGGCGACCTGCCGGCCGACGGCCCGGTGCGGGTCATCCGGGAGGGACGCGAGAACCCGAACCTGCTGATCGCCGGGACGCAGTTCGGCGCCTTCGTGTCGATTGACGGGGGCGGGCACTGGGTGCGGCTGATGAGCGGCCTGCCGACGGCGGCCGTGGCCGATCTGGTCATCCACCCGCGCGAGGGCGACCTGATTGCCGCGACCCACGGCCGCAGCTTCTGGATCCTCGACGACATCGAGCCGCTCGAGGAGCTGACGCCGCGCGTGCTCGCCAGCGACGCGCACCTGTTCAAGGTGCGGCCGGGCGTGGCGTTCGACGATCGCGTCTACACGGACGATCAGTTCCTCGCCAGCAACTGGTGGCACGGCGAGAACCCGGCGCCCGGCGTGCTCGTCGACTACTACCTGAAGGCGAAGGCGTCCGGCGACGTGCAGATTGCCATCCTCGACCACGGCGGCAAGGTGATCCGCGAGCTGAAGGGGAAGAGCGATCGCGGCATCAACCGCGTGTCGTGGGATCTCCGCGGCGAGCCGCCGACGCACAAGGCGGGCGGGGGCGGTGGGTTCTTCGGGCGGCTGCAGGGCCCGCTGGTCGATCCGGGCACCTACACCGCCCGGCTGACCGTCGGCGGCCACAGCTACACGACGCCGGTCGTCGTGAAGGCGGATCCGCTGGTGACGATTTCGGAGACCGACCGGACCGCCCGGCGCGGCACCATCGACACGCTGGTGGCCCTGCAGCGGAAGTCGGACGCGACGACGGCGCAGGTGAAGGAGGTCAATACGCAGGTCGAAGTGCTGAAGAAGGCGGTCGGCGCCGCGAAGAACGTGCCGGCGGCCATCAAGACGGATGTGACCAAGCTGGCCGACGAGGTCTCGAAGCTGAATGACGATGTCGGCAAGTCGAACGGCACGGTGCTGCGGCTGTATCGCGAGGTGGTCAGCTCACCGTTCCTGCCGACCGGGACGCAGCGCCGTGAACTGCAGCAAGCCGGCCACGACGTGACCGATGGGGCCGGCCGGCTGTCGACCCTGGTCTCGAAGACCCTCCCCGACCTCGAGCACCGGATGGACGAGGCGCACGTGCCGAGGGTGGTGGTGGAGGGCAGGGACTGACGAATTGAGAACGGAGAAGTCGAGAATGTCGAAAGGCGAAGGGGGCGCTTGAGCGCAGTGCGATCGAGCGCCCCTTTCTCGATTCCACATTCTCGATTCTGACATTCGGTGCGCTACTTCTTCTTCAGGTCCCCTCGCCGCATCTGCCGGTAGAGATCCAGCGACTGGCGCAGGATGGCGTGCGCGTCCTGCGGGCCCATGAAGTCCTCGACGACCACCTGCTTGTGCTCCAGGATCTTGTAGTCCTCGAAGAACCGCTTGATCTCGCGCAGCAGGTAGCCGGGAAGCGCGTGATGGTCGGTGTACTCGAGGAACGCCGGGTCGCGCACGCTGACGGCAATGACCTTGTCGTCGAGCCCCTTCTCGTCCCGCATCCGCATCATGCCGATGGCGCGCGCCTCGATGATGGTGAGCGGCGTGACGGGCTCCTGCGAGAGCACCAGCGCGTCGAGCGCGTCGCCGTCGTCGCAGTAGGTGCGGGGGATGAAGCCGTAGTTCGCCGGATAGTGGACGGCGCTGTGCAGGACGCGGTCGAGCCGGAGGAAGCCGGTCTCCTTGTCCAGCTCGTACTTGTTCTTGCTGCCCATCGGGACTTCGATCACGACGGGAAAGACCTGATCGATGAGGTGATCGTCAACGTAGATATCGTGCCAGGCGTGCATGGGGGAGAAGTCCTGAAGTTGTGAGTTATGAGTTATGAGTTGTGAGTGGTCCCGGTCTCCAGTCGCCGGTCCACGGTCCTGCAGGACTGAAGACGGAAGACTGCAGACTGAAGACGGCGTGCGTCACAGGGCATTGTTCGGACGGACCGGTGACGACGTCACCGGTTCCGGCTCGGGCGTGAAGTCTTCACCGGGATTGATGAAGCGGTTGCGCTCGAACCGGTACTGCTTGTCGTAGAGCTCGCGGTACCGGCCGTCGGCGGCCAGCAGTTCCTCGTGCGTGCCCCGTTCGACGATCCGGCCGCCTTCCAGCACGAGGATCTGGTCGGCGCTCTGGATCGTCGACAGGCGGTGGGCGATGACGAACGTCGTCCGGCCGCGGCGCAGCGAGCGCAGGCCGTCCTGGATGAGCGCCTCGCTCTCGCTGTCGAGGTTCGACGTCGCCTCGTCGAGGATCAGGATGCGCGGATCGGCGAGAATCGCGCGGGCGATGGCGACGCGCTGCCGCTCGCCGCCCGACAGCCGGACCCCGCGCTCGCCGACGATGGTGTCGTAGCCGTCCTTGAACCGCTCCACGAAGGCGTCGCAGTGGGCGATGCGGCTCACCGCCCGGATCTCCTCGCGCGTCGCGTGCGGCCGGGCATATGCGATGTTCTCGGCGATCGTCCCGTCGAACAGGAAGTTCTCCTGCAGCACGACGCCCAGGTGCTTCCGGTAGTCGCGCAGGCGGACCGACGCCAGATCGCGCCCGTCGATCGTGATCCGTCCCTGCTGCGCGTGGTTGAACGTCATCACCAGGCTGATGAGCGTGCTCTTGCCCGCGCCGCTCGAGCCGACGAGCGCCGTGGTCGAGCCGGCCGGCGCCCGGAACGAGACGTCGTGCAGCACCGGCACGTCCGGCTTGTAGCCGAAGCCCACCTGCTCGAAGACGACCGCCCCCTGCACCTCGTCGAGCGGCTCGCGCTGGCGGTCCTCCTCGTCCTCGGTCGCCATCTGCCGGATCTCGCGGATGCGGTCGAGCCCGGCGAACGCCTCGCTGATCTGCGTGCTGATGGAGGCGATCTGGATCACCGGCGCCGCCATGAGCCCCGTGAAGAAGAGGTACATGATGAAGTCGCCGAGCGTCATCGTGCCGTGCTGGATGGCCCGGCCGCCGATCGTGATCATCACGACGCCGATGGCGCCGAGCACGACGGTCGAGAAGGCGGTGATCGCCGAGACGCCGGTCAGCGACTGGGCGACGTTGCGGAACAGGTTGTGCGCGCCCTTCGCGAAGACCAGTTCCTCGCGCTTCTCGGCCGTGTACGCCTTGACGACGCGGATGCCGCTGAGCGCCTCGGAGAGCCGGCCGGTCACCTCGGCGTTGATCTCGCGCCGCTGGCGGAACAGCGGCCGCAGCCGCTTGAACGCCATGGCCATGCCGCCGCCGAAGGTCACCAGAATCGTCACGGTGATCGCCGTCAGCTGCCAGTTCAGGTAGAAGAGCACGCACAGCGCCATCAGCGCCGTCATCAGGCCGCCGCAGAGCTGCGCGAGCCCCGTTCCGACCAGGTTCCGCAGTCCGTCGGCATCGGTCATGATGCGCGAGATGAGCACCCCCGTCTTCGTCGTGTCGAAGTAGCGGGCCGGCAGGCGCAGGATGTGGGCCTCGACCTGCTTGCGCATGTCGGTGATCGCCTTCTGCGCGGCGACGCCGAGCACCTGCGACAAGGCGAACGAGGCGGCCGCGTCCACGAGGGTCGCCGCACCGGCCGCCAGGGCCAGCACCGGGAGCAGCTGCCACTGCTGATGGCCGACGACGTTGTCGATGAGGAACTTCGAGGTGGCGGGGAGGACGAGAGCGGCCAGCCAATCCACGATCATCAGGGCCAGCCCGAGGCTCAGCCGCTTCCGATGCGCCCAGACCAGCGCCCGGGCCTCGCGCCAGGCGCCCTCGCGGGTGCGGGCCGCGTCAGCCGCGGGACCGCCCCGCATGGACACCCGTACCGATCCAATCCGCATATGTCTTCGACTGTACCTCATTTCCGGCCGGGCTGCCGGCGGAGGCCGGTCCCGTCCAACGTGCGAGACGCAGCCCGCAGGGCGGAACGGAACACCGCGCCGGCTCGTCCGCTTGACCGGCCGGGCGCCGGCGTCGTGCGTCCGAATCGGATGTAATGGCGGGACGGAGGCCGTAAACCCGACCGTGTATCGAATCGAAACGGTGCGAGGATCGGTTGTCGTGCGACCGAACGCGGCGCCAGGCGGGCGCGCGCGGCGTTCCGCGGCTTCCCGCGGACGATTGCCGCCCAACGGCGGGGATTTGCGGCCGCGGCGGCCAATCTTGCACGGATGGTCCGGTTGTTGCTCTGCCGTAACCAGGCACGAGGCGCGAGGCGTGCGTCACGCCGCGCCCGACCCGGCGACGGCGGATATCCCGTCGCGCCAGGTGCCTCGAGTTCCTTCTGCCTCCGCACGGTCCGCTGCCGTGCCGGGGGGCGGGGGCCTGGCCTCGAACTGTGAGGTGACCCCATGAGCTGGTTCCGTCCGTTCCGGCAGCCGTTGAGCGCTCTCGGTCTCGCGCTCCTGCTGCTGGGCGTCGCCGTGCCGGCGTCGGCCCAGTATTTCGGCCGCAACAAGGTGCGGTACAAGGATTTTCATTTCGAGGTGCTGAAGACCCGCCACTTCGACGTCTACTTCTACCCGGGCGAGTCGGTGGCGGCGCGGGAGGCCGCGCGGATCGCCGAGCGCTGGTATGCGCGGTACGCGCGGGTGCTGGATCATCAGTTGAACGGACCACAGCCGCTCATCCTCTACGCCGACCACACCGACTTCGAGCAGACCAACGCGATTCAGGGCGAGCTCGGTGCGGGCACCGGCGGCGTTACCGAGATCATCAAGCGGCGCATCGTGCTGCCGCTGGCCGGCACGCTGGCCGAGACGGATCACGTGATCGGCCACGAGCTCACGCACGCCTTCCAGTTCGATATCACGAGTGAGGGGAGCTCGGCCGTCACGGGCGGCGTGCCGGGCGCGGCGCGGCTGCCGCTGTGGTTCATCGAGGGGATGGCGGAGTACATGTCGCTCGGGCCGGTCGATCCGAACACGGCGATGTGGATGCGCGACGCCGTGCGGCAGGACAAGCTGCCCGACATCAAGGACCTCAACGATCCGAAGTACTTCCCGTACCGGTGGGGGCAGGCGTTCTGGGCGTACGTCACGGGCCGCTGGGGCGATCCGATCATCGGCACGCTGCTGAGGGCGGCGGGCAGCATGGGCAGCGCGCGGAGCGCCCTGCAGCAGGTGCTGAAGGAGTCGCCGGCGCAGCTCTCCACGGAATGGCACGCGGCGCTTCGGGCCGAGTACGGGCCCGTCGTGAAGGCCACCGAGCGGCCGTCGGCGTACGGCCGCCAGCTGATGACGGGCAGCAGCGAGGCCGACAAGCTGAACGTCTCGCCGGCCATCAGCCCGGACGGCACGAAGGTGCTGTTCCTGTCGTCGCGGAACCTGTTCTCGGTCGACCTGTATCTCGCTGACGCGAAGACCGGCCGGATCATCAAGCGCATCACGAAGACCGCACTCGATCCACACTTCAGCAGCCTGGAGTTCATCAACTCGGCGGGCGCATGGGCCGACGACAACCGGCGCTTCGTCTTCTCGGCGGTGAGCGCGGGCCATCCGGAGCTGGTCATCCTGGACGTCGACCGCGACCGGATCGAGCAGGAGATCAAGCTGCCTCAGGTCGGAGAGATCTTCAGCCCGTCGTGGGCTCCCGACGGCCACGCCATCGTCTTCTCGGCGATGGTGGGCGGCCTGACCGACCTGTTCACCTACGACCTGCACCGCGGCAAGCTGACGCGGCTCACCAACGATGCGTACGCCGACCTGCAGCCGGCCTGGTCACCCGACGGGAAGACCATCGCGTTCGTGACCGACCGCTACTCGACGGACCTCCAGGATCTGCAGCCGGGGCGGTACCAGCTGGCGCTGTACGACGTGGCGTCGGGCCAGATCTCGCCGCTCGGCACCTTCCCGCACGGCAAGAGCATCAATCCGCAGTGGGCGCCCGACGGGCGCAGCCTGTACTTCGTGTCCGACCGGACCGGCATCAGCAACATCTATCGCCTGGACGTGACCTCGGGGTCGCTGACGCAGGTGACGAACCTGAACGCCGGCGTCAGCGGCATCACGGCGCTCAGCCCGGCGCTGTCGGTGGCGACGCAGGCCCACGAGCTGGCGTTCAGCGTCTACGAGAACGGGGCGAATCTGGTCTACCTGGCCGACAGGCCCGACGTGCTGGCCGGCAGCGTGCCGCAGCCGCTCGGCGTGAAGACCGATCCGGCCGCCCTGCCTCCGGCGAACCGCACGCAGGGGACCGTCACGCTGATGCGGACGCGGCCGTCGTTCGGTCTGCCGTCGCCGTCGGCCATGCCGCAGCACGCCTCCGCCTACGAACCGACGCTCTCGCTCGATCACATCGGCCAGCCGTACCTGGCCGTCGGTGCCAATCCGTTCGGCACGTTCGTCGGCGGTGGGCTGGCGCTGTTCTGGAGCGACATGCTGGGCGACCGCAATCTGGCCACGGCCGTGCAGGTCGGCAGCTCGTTCAGCACGGGCTTCGCCGACAGCCTGAAGAACACGTCGGCGCTGGTCTCCTACCAGGACCAGAGCCACCGGTGGAGCTGGGGCGGCGCGGTGCAGCAGTACCCGTACGTCACCGGGGCGTTCCAGACCGGGGTCTCGACGGTGAACGGGGCGCCGGTGGGCGTGCAGCAGACGACGCTCTTCCGGCAGATCAACCGCGGGGTCACCGGGGTCACCTCCTACCCGTTCAACCGGGTGCAGCGGGTGGAGTTCAGCGCCGGGTACCAGAACTCCACGTTCGACCAGATCGTGCGGACGAACGTGTTCGACCTGGGCACGGGGCAGGTGATCGGCAGCCAGACGCAGGACCAGCCGCTGGCGGGGGCGCTGAACCTCGGGAGTGCGAGCGCGGCGCTGGTCTACGACAACTCGTTCTTCGGGGCGACGAGCCCGATTCTCGGACAGCGCTACCGGCTGCAGGTGACGCCGACGGCCGGGTCGCTGTCCTACACGAGCGTGCTGGCGGACTACCGGAAGTACTTCATGCCGGTGCAGTTCTACACCATCGCCGCGCGCATCGTGCACTACGGGCGCTACGGGTCGGGCGCGTCGGATCCGCGACTGGTGCCGCTGTTCATCGGGTATCCCGATCTCGTGCGCGGCTACGACATCTCGTCGTTCAGTCCGTCGGAGTGCCAGGCCACGGCCACCGATCCGTGTCCGTCGTTCGATCGGCTGCTGGGGAGCCGGATGCTCGTGGGCAACCTCGAGCTGCGGTTCCCGCTGCTGCGGCCGTTCGGGAACACCGACCAGCCGTACGGGCCGGTGCCGATGGAAGTGGCGCTGTTCGCCGACGGCGGCGTGGCGTGGACGAGCCAGGATGCGCCGACCTTCTTCGGCGGCGATCGCAAGCCGGTCGGCAGCGCGGGGGTGGCGCTCCGCGTGAACGTGTTCGGATACGCGATCGCCGAGTTCGACGCCGTGCGGCCCTTCAACCGGCCGGGTCGCGGGTGGATGTTCGAGTTCGGATTCACGCCGGGTTTCTAGGCGGTGGAGCGTCGCTGTTCCTCCGTGGTCCAGAAGCCGCGAGCGGGGGCAGGGATGGAGCCGTAATGGGGTCAACGGCGCGCACGGCGCGCCCGCGAGCGGAGTGGCGCGAGCCGGGTCGCGAGCGGAACGAAGCGAGCCGGGGATTGGGTGGAGTCCCGCAGCGTGACGGCGCGCACGGCGCGCCCGCGAGCGGAGTGGCGCGAGCCGGATCGCGAGCGGAACGCCGCGAGCCGGGGATTGGGGTGGAGTCCCGCGGCGTGACGGCGCGCACGGCGCGCCCGCGAGCGGAGTGGCGCGAGCCGGGTCGCGAGCGGAACGAAGCGAGCCGGGGTTTGGGGCGAAGCCCCATGTGAAGAGGAGAGGCAGGGCAATGCGCAGAGTCAGGGTTGCATATCTCGTTCTGATCGTCATCGCATCCGTCATGGTCGGGATCGTCGTCGCCTCGCAGTTCGGGTTGACGCGCGACTCGAGTGCGGCCGAGCCGCAGTCGCCGTCCTCCGTGCAGCAGGCCATCGCGAACAATCCCGGCGTGCCGATGGACACGAATCTCTTCCGCAACATCGCGAAGGAAGAGAATCCGGTCGTCGTCTACATCACGACCGAGTCGCACGTGAAGACGCCGCCGACGAGCCAGTTCTTCGGCGGGAACGACTTCTTCCAGCAGTTCTTCGGGGGGCCCCAGGGGCAGCAGCAGCAGCCCCAGGAGCAGATCGAGCGGGCGCTCGGCTCGGGCTTCATCATCTCCAAGGACGGCGAGATCCTCACGAACAACCACGTGATCGCCGGTGCCGACAAGATCCAGGTCGGCCTCTACAAGCAGGACGGCAAGATGTACGACGCGAAGGTCATCGGCCACGACGCCCTGTCGGATACCGCGCTGATCAAGCTGGTGAACGGCCCGACGGACCTGCCGGTCGCGACGCTCGGCGACTCGGACTCGATCGCGCCGGGCGACTGGGTGATGGCCATCGGCAACCCGTTCAACTACGCCCACACCGTCTCGGTCGGCGTCGTCAGCGCCCTCGGCCGGCCGTTCCAGGAGGCGAGCGGGCGGTACCAGAACATGATCCAGACCGACGCGTCGATCAATCCCGGCAACTCGGGCGGCCCGCTCATCGACGTCAAGGGACAGGTCATCGGGATCAACTCCGCGATCCTCTCCAACGGCCGCGAGGGCGGCTTCATGGGCATCGGCTTCGCCATCCCGATCAATACGGCGAAGCAGCTGCTGCCGCAGCTCCGCAAGGGGAAGATCATCCGCGGCTACCTCGGCGCCATCATCACGACCGTCACCGATCAGGAAGCCAAGGGGCTGGGGCTGCCGAAGGCGGAAGGCGCGCTCGTGCGGCAGGTCGAACAGAACACGCCGGCCGACCGCGCCGGGCTGCTCCCGGGCGACGTCATCGTCGACTACAACGGGACGCCGGTGAAGTCGAACGATCAGCTCGTCAACCTCGTCACCGGGACCGCGCCCGGCACGCAGGTGAAGGTGAAGATCTTCCGCAATGGCGAGCCGAAGACCCTCGAGATCACGATCACCCAGCTCCACCTGAACGGCGACAACAGCAACGGCGGGAACAACGAGACCCGCTTCGGTCTCACGCTCGGCGACGTGACGCCCGACATGGCGCACCGGCTCGGGCTGCCCGCCGGCACCAGCGGCGCGCTCGTGCAGAGCGTGCAGCAGGGGAGCGCGGCCGACGATGCAGGGCTGCAGCCCGGCGACGTGATCCTGCAGATCAACCGGAAGCCGGTGCACAGCGCGTCGCAGGCGGCGAGCGCCCTGCAGCAGGTCGGCGAGGGGGACACGGCGTTTCTGCTCGTCTCCCGGCACGGAACGGAGATCTTCATCTCGATGCAGCGCGGCTAGGGGGATCTGTCGCAGGACGGGGACAGGGGGCAAGGTCCGAGGGGCACGGCGTTGCTTGTCTCTGGGGACTTGCCCCTCGTGCCTGTTCATGCCCCCAAAGTTGAGCTTGCCCGGAAACCGCTGTCGAGAGACGATATGCAGTCTGGGGAGGAGGGCTGCGCGCCGTCCGCCCCGGCTGTGTGCGTACGTTTTCGATGCGGCGCCGGACGGCTGACCGCTCGCGGAGGAGTGCAGATGAACGGGGTTTTCCGCACGATCAAGGCAACGGTTCGAGGTGCTGGGCCGGCACCGGCTGGCGCTGGGCCAGGTGGCCGGCTGGGCCGCCGTCGGAGCGCTGGTCGGCTGGCTCGGGGTCGACGCCGGCCGGGCTGAGCGCGGCGCAGGCGCCGGCGCCGGCGGCTCGGTCAGGCGACCAGCTCGGCCTCCTCTCCCGTTGTCGGGCCGAGCTGGCTGGCCGTGCAGGGGCTGCAGCTGAAGGATACGGCGATGTGCTGGACGGGAGCGCTCGGGCCCGGCATCGCCGACGATCAGCCACCGACCGAGATGCCGCCGCTCACCATCCATCTGGACGCGCCGCCGCCCGGACACTCCTTCATGCTGACGGGCAAGGACCTCTACCGCCTGAACTGCCAGAGCTGCCACGGGCCGAAGGGCGAGGGGGCGCCGCCCGAGATCAATTCGCTGCTCGGCCCGGTGCAGGGGGCGTCGCTCGAGATGACGATGCAGCGGATGAAGGCGATCGGCGCGGCAGTGAGTGCGGACTTCGTGAAGAGCCTGGTGAAGACCGGGCAGGAGACGCTGCACGATCGGCTGGTGAACGGTGGCAAGAAGATGCCGCCGTTCCAGCCGGCTGACGCCGACCGAAGTGAAGGCGCTCGAGGCGTACCTGGATCTGCTGGCGGGGATTCCGGGCGCTGGAGCGCGCCAGGTGACGGTGACCGAGCCCTACGACCGGGTCGGTGAACTGCTGGTGAAGGGGACGTGCCACGTCTGCCACGACGCGACGGGGCCCGGCAAGGAGCCGGAGCTGCTGATGGAAGGCGTGCGGCCTTCGCTGGCTGATGCTCCCGAGGGAGGACTCGCTCGCGCTGTTCGTCCAGAAGGTCGTCCAGGGGGCGCCGATTCTGATGGGGACGCCGGCGATCCTGCACCGCGGCCGGATGCCGGTGTTCTACTACCTCAATCAGGACGAGGTCGCGGCGGCATACGATTATCTGAACCGGTATCCGGCGCCAGCCACGTCCGGCCACCGAGGCCGACGTCGCGGCGTACGCGCACTGATCGATTCGTATTCAGTATTCGAGAGAGACGGCAGACCCGGCAGCCGGCGCGCCACGGCGCGTCCGCTGCGGGCTGCCCGTTCCGGCTGGAAGGAGAGCAGCACGATGGTTCGTCGTATTCGCGTGGTCGGATTCGCGCTCGCCCTGGCGCTCGGCGCGGCGCTGGTCGCCACGCCGCTCGTCGCGGCCAGCAATGGCAGCATCACGGGGACCGTGAAGGGGCAGGGCAGCACGCATGCCGTGGTGTACATCGAGCACGCCGCGGGCACGTTCAAGCCGCCCGCCAAGCCGCCGGTGATGGACCAGCACTACAAGAAGTTCCTGCCCCACGTCCTCCCGATCCTCGTGGGGACGGCCGTCGAGTACCACAACGAGGATCCCTTCAAGCACAACGTCTTCTCGCCCGACTACGGCGGCTTCAACCTCGGGGCGTGGGGGCAGGGGGCGACGAAGAACCACACCTACGACACCTGCAAGAAGGCCCCGTGCGTGTACCGGCAGATGTGCCTCATCCACCCGCACATGCTCGGCTATGTCGTCGTGCTGCAGAATCCCTACTTCGCGAAGACCGACGACAACGGGCACTACACCATCCCGGACGTGCCGGCTGGCAAGTACACGCTGGCCGTCTGGCACGAGGGGAAGCTGACGGCGGGGCCGGAGTCGATCACCGTCTCGGCCGGCAAGGGGACGACGGCGAATTTTGCGCTGAAATAGGGCTACGGGCTGCGGGCTCCGGTCCAGTGGGTGTTCAGGACCGAAGACTGTAGCCTGAAGACTGAAGACTACAGATTCTCCCCCAGCGCCAGCGTCCGGATCGCCGCCGCGAGTCCCGCCTCGTCGTTCGACCCCGTCACCCGCCATCCCGACGCCTTCAGTTCGGCCGAGGCGTTGCCCATCACGACCGGCACGCCGGCGAATGCCAGCATCTCCCGATCGTTCAGGTTGTCGCCGACGGCCATGACCTCGTCGGCCGTCACGCCGAGCGACGCGGCCCAGTCGGCCAGCGCCGACCCCTTCGTGCAGCCGCCCGTGAGCACGTCGACCAGGGAGAAGTCCCGGTGCGCGTACTCGGTGAGGGCGGCGGCGCAAGCGGCCGCCGTCGGCAGCGCGCCCAGACGCTCCAGCAAGGCTCGCATCCGCGCCACGCCGCCGCTGAACATCACCTGAATCGGATCTTCGTCCTCCTCGCCGAGCGCGACCGTCAGATCCGGCACCTGGTGGAGATACGGGCGGTTCTTCTCGAAGTACCCGCGACGGTTCGCGTGCGTCCAGTCCATCCGGTCGTAGACCACCTGGCGGGCGAGCGGGCGGTCGAAGATGACGGCAGCGTCGGGACGATAGTCGTCGGTGGCGCTCAGCAGGTCGCGCGCCACGGCGCGGGGCAGCAGCCGGCGGGCCATCGTTTCACCGCGGCTGGACCGCGTAATGGCGCCATTGTTGACGATGAGGGTCACGTCATCGTCGAGCAGCGAGCCGATGGGGCGGGCGAAGTGGAAGCTGCGGCCGGTGACGAGGGCGACGGCGATGCCGCGGCCGCGGGCGTCGGCGACGGCGCGGCGGTTCGCCTCGGGGAGCTGCCCGCGCGAGTCGAGCAGCGTGCCGTCGATGTCGATGGCAATCAGTCGGATGGGCATGATCGGGCCGGCTGGCCGCCGCCGGAGGCCGGAAGCCGCGTGAGGCAGGCCTTCCGCCGCCGGTCCGTGCGGCTGCGTCCGCCCAGTATGACATCCGTCATAGGCGGCCGTCCCGGACGGCGCTACGCTGGGATCGTTCTGAGGAGAACCCCATGACCATCATGACCATCACGGAAGACACCAACGTCAGCGCCATCGTCGCCGAGAACCCCCGGGCGGCCGCCGTGTTCGAGCGGTACGGCATCGACTTCTGCTGCGGAGGCAACCGGCCCCTGGGCACGGTGTCGCGCGAGCGCGGCGTCGCGCTTGCCGACCTGCTGGACGCCCTGGCGTCGGGTGACGCCGACGCGGTGGGCCCGGTGCCCCGATTCACCACCTGGTCGCTCGGCCTGCTGGTCGACTACATCGTCGAGAACCATCACGCCTGGGTTCGCCAGGCGACGCCGATCCTGCTCGAGCACACGCGCAAGATTGCGAAGGTGCACGGGACGCGGCATCCGGAGCTCGTCGAGATCGCGGTCCAGTTCCAGACGCTGGCCGAGGATCTGGACCTGCACATGATGAAGGAAGAGCAGGTCCTGTTCCCGTACCTGAAGGAGCTGGCCGCCGCGAGCGAGAGTGGCGCACCGGCGGGGAGCCCGCAGTCGGCTGGCGGCCCGATCGCCGTGATGATGCAGGAGCACGAGCAGGCGGGTGGCGAGATGGCCGGCATCCGTGCCCTGGCCCACGACTTCACCGTGCCGGAGGACGCCTGCGCGACCTACCGCGCCTGCTTCCAGGAACTGAAGGACTTCGAGCACGACCTCCACGAGCACGTGCATCTCGAGAACAACGTGCTGTTCCCGCGGGCGCTCGAGGTGGAGTCGGGGAACTGGCGATGAGGAGATGAGGAATTGAGAAGCATCGTCATTCACTTCTCAATTCTTCATTCTCACTTCGGCCCCCGCGCCTTCTCTTCCTGCAGGGCGCGGTACGTGTAGACGGCCAGCCCGCCGGCCCCGGCGACCAGCAGCGCGAGCAGGATGATGACGCTGGCCGGCACGACGACGAGTCCCAGGGCGACGCCGACGATGCCGAGCACCATGAGCAGCCGGGCGGCGGCCCGGCTGGCCCGCTCCCAGACGCGCGCGGCCGCCGAGACGGTCTCCAGGCGCCGCGCGGTCCGATCGGCCTTCAGGTCGGGCGCCATCATCCCGATCACCATCAGCACCACGCCGAGCACCGCGGCGGTGTCCACGTAGTAGCCCACGACCATCAGAATCGAGTCGACGTACAGCAGCAGGAACACGATGGTGACGATCGCCCGGACCCGGGCGAAGATCTCCACGGCCAGGCCCGGCCCCGAGCGGAGCATGAAGAGGAACAGCGCGCCGGCGGAGATGGGGAGGAACAGCAGGCCGACCCACTTGGGACCGAGCTGATCGGGCTGCAGGCCCTTCCAGTGCACCGGGACCTGCGCGGGGAGCCGCGGCCACATGAAGAGGGCCAGGGCGAACATGGCGACCAGGGCGGTGTAGCTCCACTTGTCGGCGTCGAAGCGTGAAGGCACGGGGGGACTGTACACTCTCGAAGAGTGAAGAATTGAAGAATTGAGAATTGAAGAAAGGGTGAGGGCGAGATACGTAACGTGGAACGGAGGACGTGGAACGAAGAAAGGGGAATGCCCCCGAGCGCTCGAGCTTCAGCTCGGTGCAGGGCTCTGAACCGTCTCTTCAATTCTTCATTCTCAATTCGTCTTCGTCAGGTAGTAGTGCACGGCCGGCGTGATGATGAGCGACAGGACCATCGAGATGAGGATGCCGCCGATGACGGCGACGGCCAGCGGCTGCAGCATCTGGGAGCCGGAGCCGATGGCGAAGGCGAGCGGCGCCATGCCGGCGATGGCCGCCAGCGCCGTCATGGTGATCGGCCGCAGCCGGCGGCGGCCGGCCTGGATCATCGCGTCCTCGGCGCTCATGCCGAGCGCCCGGAACTTGTGGTCGGCGTCGAGCAGCAGGATGCCGTTCTTGGCGACGATGCCGACGACCATGATGAGGCCCATGAACGACGTCACGTTGAACGTGATGCCGGTCAGCAGCAGGGCGAAGAAGACGCCGGCCGTCGACAGCAGCGCCGACGAGAGGATGGCCACCGGCGCCGCGAAGCTGCCGAACTCGACGAGCAGCACCGCGAAGACCAGCACGAGCGCGAGCACCAGCACGAGGGTCAGATCGCGGAACGACTGCTGCTGCTGGGCGTAGAGCCCGCCGTACTCGACGCGGATCGACGGCGGCAGGTGCATGTCGGCGATGGCCGCCTGCACCTTGGCGATGCCCGTGCCGAGCGACATCCCTTCGAGCCGCGCCGTCACCTCGACCTCGCGCTGCAGGTTCTGGCGCAGGATCTCGGTCTGCCCGGGCTCCTCGGTGATCGTCGCCAGCGAGCCGAGCGTGGCCGTGTGGCCCGACTGGCTCACCAGCAGGGTGTTGCGCATGGCCGCGAGCGACTCGCGGTTCGCCTCGGGGAAGCGGACCCGGATCGCGTACGCCCGGTCGTTGGCGACGACTGGCGTCGGGGCGACGTCGCCGAAGAGGATGGCACCCGCGTCGGCGGAGACCTCCTGCGGCGTGAAGCCGGCCTGGGCGGCCACCGTCGGGTTCACCCGGAACGTCACGGCCGGGCCGCTGATCGAGTTGTCGATGCCGTTCAGCACGTCGACGACGCCGTTGATCTTGCCGATGCGGTCGGCGACCTCCGGCGCCACGCGGCGCAGCAGCGCCGCGTCCTCCGAGAACAGCTTCGAGATCGATCGGGTCGGGGCTGCCGGTCAGGTCGCCGATCATGTCCTCGAGCACCTGGAAGAAGTCGGTGTCGAGCTCGGGTTCGGCCTGGCCGACGCGGCGGCGGACCTCGGAGATGATGTCCTCGACGCTCCGGTCGCGGTCGGCCTTCAGCTTCACCGAGATGTCGCCGGTATTCGCCTCGGTGACGGCGGCCAGCCCGAGCTGCAGGCCGGTGCGGCGCGACGTGCTCTCGACCTCCGGAATGCTGTGGATGATCTGCAGCACGTGGGTCAGCACGCGGTTGGTCTCGGTGAGCGAGCTGCCCGGCCGGCATGATGTAGTCGAACACGAAGCCGCCCTCGTCCATCGAGGGCAGCAGGTCGGACCCGAGCGCGCGGTAGGAGAAGACCGACAGCACGATCAGCAGCGACGCTGAAGCCGGCCAGCCACCAGGGATGCGCCAGCGCCCGCCGCAGCCACACCTCGTAGCGCCGGATCACCCGGCCGAAGAAGCCCCGCATCGACGCTTCCTCGGCGGCCAGCATGTGCTGCAGTTCTTCCTCGCGCGTGCGGGCCGGCGGCACCTCGTGCGTGGCCTCGTGGCGCCGGATGAAGAACTGGCTGAGCGTCGGCGTCCAGGTGAGCGCGAGCGCCAGCGACGTGAGCAGCGCCACGCCCATGGTGATCGCCAGCGCGCGGAAGAAGACGCCGATGACGCCGGTGATGGCGACGAGCGGCAGGAAGACGACGATCGGCGTGATCGTGGAGCCGATGAGCGGAACCGTCAGCTCGTCGAGCGCCCGCTTGACGGCCTCGAGCCGTCCCTGGCCCGCATCGCGGTGGAGCACGATGTTCTCGACGACGACCACGGCATCGTCGATGACGAGGCCCACGGCGGCGGCGAGGCCGCCGAGCGTCATCAGGTTGAAGCTCTGGCCGAGCATCTTGAGCGCGATGAAGGTGATCGTCAGCGTCACCGGGATGACGAGGCCGGCGACCAGCGACGAGCCCCAGTCGTGCAGGAAGAGCACGAGGATGATCGAGGCCAGGAGGATGCCGAGGAGCACCGCGTCGCGGACGCTCGCAATGGCCGCGGTGACCAGCTCGGACTGGTCGTAGTAGGGCTCGATGTGGACGTCGGCCGGCAGCTGCTGCTCGAGCGCCTGGACCTCCGCGTGGACCGCGTTGGCGACCTGCACCGTGTTGCTGTCGAGCTGCCGGTTGATCTCGAGCAGCACGGCCGGCTTCATGTCGGCCGTCACGATGGTGTAGACCGGCTCCTCGGACCGCGTGCACCGTGGCGACGTCGCCGATGTGGATCGGGACGCCGGAGGGGCTGTTCTTGACGGCGATCTGCGCGAGGCCCTCGGGCGTCCGCACCTGCCCGGTCACCAGGCCGAGGAAGAGCTGGTGCTGGCGCTCGAGCAGGCCGGGCGATTCGATCAGGTTCGTCTGGCCGACCGCGCCGAGCAGATCGGGCACCGTGATGCCGGTGCGCAGCAGGTCGCCGGGGCGCGGCGTGATCTGGAACTCGGGGGGCTGGCCGCCCATGATGCGGATGCTCGAGACGCCCATCACCCGGTTCAGCCGCGGCTTGATCTCGTAGGTGGCGAGCTCCCAGAGCTGCGACGGCGACTCCTTGCTGGACGTCACGCTGTAGCCGAGGATCGGGAAGCTGGCGAACGTGAGGCGGTTGGTGCGTGATCTGCGCCGTCGGCGGGCAGCGTCGGATCGGACCTGCGCGAGCGCGGCGTTCACCCGCTGCAGCGTCTCCACCATGTCGTGGTGCCAGTCGAAGTACAGGTCGATCTCGGCCGAACCGCGGCTCGTCGTCGAGCGGACCTCCTGCAGGCCCAGCACGCTGTTGACCGCCTCTTCGACCGGACGCGTGATCGTCACGAGCATCTGGTCGATCGGCATCACGCCGTTGTCGATGCCGATGATGACGCGCGGGAAGTTGGTCTGCGGGAAGACGGCGATCGGAATCGTGAACGCCAGGTAGCTGCCGGTCGCCGCCAGCACCACGATCAGGAAGATCAGCGACTTGGCGTGCCGCGCGAACCAGTGTTCAGATGGGGCTCCGCCCCAACCCCCGGCTCGGGCGCTCGCGGGGGCCCGCCCGCGGGCGCGGGCCCGCTGTGCGGGCCGTTGGCGCGCGGCATGTCGTCGAATGGTGGCTGCTGGTCGGCCATGGGTCTGCGTTACGGAGCGTCTACGACTTCGTGCCGGTCGTCGGGGCGTCCGCCGCCGGCTGCACGCGGACCTCGGTGCCATCGTCCAGGCCGAACGCGCCGGTCGTCACCACCGTCTCGCCCGCCTTCAGCCCCTTGACGATCTGCACGCGTCCGCCTTCGCGTGATGCCGGTCTCGACCGGCCGCGCGTGGGCCTTGTGATCGGCGCCGACCACCATCACCGACTGCGCGCCCTCGGCGTCGGTGAGCAGACGCCTCCTGCGGCACGACAATGGCATCGGGCAGCGTGCGGGCGACGATCGACACGCGCACGCTCGTCCCCGGCTTCAGCCGCCCGTCCGGATTCGCCGCCTCGACCCAGACCTGCACGGTCGTGCTGGACGGGTCCAGCGCCGGGCTGACGATGATGACCTTGCCCGTGCACCGGGCTCGGCGATGCCCGGCACGCTGAGGGTGGCGGCATCACCGACCTTCAGCGGCGTCGCCTGCTCCTCGGGGACCGGCGCGCGCGCCACCACGGTCGACGTCTCCATCACCGTCAGCAGCGGCGTCCCGGACGGCGGCGTCTCGCCGGCGTAGAACGGCCGGTCGGTGACGACGCCGTCGATCGGGCTGCGGATCGTCGCGTAGCCGAGCTGGGCCTGGGCGGCTTCGTATTGCCCCTTGGCCGAGGCGAGCTGCGCTTCGGCCGCCTTCAACGTCTGGGCCTGGGTGACGGCCTTCAGCGCTTCCAGGTGCTGCTTCGCGACCTCGTACTGGCTGCGCGCCTGGGCCAGGGCCACGCCGGCGTTGTCGAGATCCCGGCGCGGCAGCGCGCCCTGCTTGAACAGCATCTGCCGGTCGTCGTAGACCTTCTGCTGCGCGTCGAGCGCCTCCTTCGAGGTGGTCACGTCGAGCTCGGCCTTCTGCAGGTCGGCCGGCACGCTCGCCTGCTTCGTCGTCTCGTAGCTCGCCTGGGCCTGCTCGTACATCCCTTTCGTCTGGCTGGCGGCGCCCGCCAGGTCGCCGTGCTCGAGCACGGCGAGCAGCTGGCCCTTGTGGACCCGTTCGCCGCGCTGCACGTAGAACCGCTCGACCGGGGCCGTGACCTTCGGGATGATGGCCGCCTGGCTGCGCGGGTAGAGCACGGCGTCGGCCGTCACCACCTCGGAAATTGCGGTCCGGGCCGCCGTGGCTGTCTGCACGGTCACGACCGGCGTCTGCTCGGCCGGCGCGGACGAGCAGGCGCCAGCGGCAAGAAGACCGGCCGTCATCGCCCCCAGGCAGATCCATGACGAGATCGGACGCCGCCATGACAGGCGGTCGTCTCTGAAACCGATGCGAGGCTGCGGCCTCCTTGGGGAAGCGCCTGCGGCCATGCCGAACCGAGGACGAGTGACTCCGAGGTGAGGCATCGGCGTCAGTTCGCGCCGGGGGTGGGGCCCCGGCGCCATGGAAGAAATGCTGGACACGTCTCTCCCTCTCACCATCAGAGCGTTCCTGTCAGCGTCTGGAGGTTCGCGAGCGCCAGATGGTAGCGCGCCTCGCCGTCATCGTACGCGTTGCGCGCGTCGATCAGCGTCGTCTGCGCGTCGACGACCTCGAGCACCGTGGCCTCGCCGGCCTCGTAGCGCAGGGTCGTGAGCCGCAGGCTGTCGGTAGCCAGATCGACCGACTGCCGGAGTGACGCCAGGGCGTCGCGCGCCGTCGCCGCCTCGTCGTAGAAGCTGTGGAGATCGGCCAGCAGCTGACGCTGCGCGAAGCTCAGCTCGACGCGCGCCTGCTGCCGCCTGAGGCGTGCCGTGGCGATGCGGCTCTGGGTCGCGCCCCAGTTCCACAGCGGCACGCTCACCGAGGCGAGCACGCTGGAGCCCAGGTTGTTGACGCCGTCGAAGGTCCTCGCGAACTGGTTCGCGTCGATGCCGTAGTAGTAGTCGACCGACAGCGAGGGGATGATCTCGCCGCGCGCCGCCCAGACGTCCTGTTCGGACTGCCGCAGCGCTGCCGTGGCGGCCGCGATGTCGGGATTCTGCTGCTGCGCCTGCGCCTGAACCGCGTCGAAGCCCGGGAAGCGGCGCCGGCCCCTGCAGATCGTCGGCCACGGTGAAGTCGGTCTCGTAGGTCGAGAAGAGCACGATCGCGAGCTCGTTGCGATTCGTGGCGAGTGCGAGCTGCGCCTCGCGCTCGTCGCGCTGGCGCTGGGCGGCCTGCAGCTGCGCCTTGATGACGTCCGAATGAGCCGACTCGCCGCCCTGCTCGCGATCCTGCGTAATCTTCAGGAACCGGTTCGCATCATCGAGCGCCAGCCGCGAGGTCGCCAGCTTCCGCTGCGACACCACGACGGCGTCGTACCGCAGGACGACCGTGACCACGAGGCCGCGGGCGGCGATCTCGGCCTGGGCCCGTGCCAGGTCCTCGCCCGCCGACGCACTGCGGTAGGTGGCCGCCTCGGTCAGGCCGATCGACTGGTGGACGTCCGCCTGGCTGATGTACTCGTGCGCGCCCGTTGTTGGCCACGTAGACGCCGCTGGCCGTGCCGTTCGGCTGGGTGTACAGGAACTGGTTGTCGAAGGAGACGCTCGGCAGCAGCCCGGCCCGGGCCTGCACCTTCGTCTGGTGCGCGACGCCCGCGGCCGTCAGGGCCGCCTGCAGCGCCGGACTGTTCGCCCGCGCCATCTTCAGCGCCTCGGCGAACGTGATCGTCCGGGAGGCCTGGGCGGCGGGCGCCGTCGCCGCGGACGCACCCGCCTGGGCGAGCGCGACGCGGCCCGGTGCGGCCATGCCAGCCGTCGCCGGCGTCCCTGACTGGGCTGCCGCCAGGCCGCGGCCGGCGACGCCGATGATGATGATGAATCCGAACAGAAGCGCCGTCGGGATGGACGACGATTCCTGATGTGTTCTACGCCGAATCACTAGGCTGTGGCTCCCCGTGGAACAGCTGGGATTGTCATCGTTGCCACCATATGCGCTCCGCCCAGATCCCGTCAACGCCCAAGCGGCAACCGTATCGCAGGTCTGATGAACATCCGATGACAGCGGCGGCGGGGCGGCAGCCGCTGCTACTTGCACGTCCTGCTGAGCCTCTTCAGGCAGGGTGCCGGGGCAGGGATTGGGGATTGGGGATTCGGGATTGGGGGGAGGATCCAGCCCTGCGGTATCATCGCCCGTCCGTCCCGGGCTGCCTCGCCGGGGCACCCTCGTCAGCCGATCTCAGTGAGGACCAGAAGATGCCATCGAGACCTGCCTTCGTCCGGTTCGCCCTGCTGTCGCTCGTCGTGTCGGCGGCCGGCCTGATGTGCGGCGTCCGGGTGCGCGCCCAGGCGCCGGCGGTTGCGCCCGGCACGGTGACGATCGAGCAGATCATGGCCGACCCCGACTGGATGGGGAACGCGCCCGAGGGCGGGTACTGGGGCGACGAGGGGCGCACGATCTACTTCCGCCAGAAGCGTCAGGGCTCGGAGATCCGCGACCTGCACGCGGTCGATCCGGCCGGCGGGGCGTCCCGCCTCGTGCCGGCCGCCGCGCTGGCCGCGGCCGACTCGAACCGGGGCCGCGACAGCAGCGACGACAGCCGCAAGGTCTACGTCCACGACGGCGACATCTTCGTGAAGGAGATCGCGAGCGGCCGGATCCGGCAGATCACGCGAACGGCGGAAGCCGAGCGCGATCCGCAGTTCCTGACGGGCGACGCGCAGGTGTCGTACCGGGCCGGCGACGCGTTCTACATCTACGATCTCGCCTCGGGGCTGACCCGTCAGGCGGCTGACGTCCGGCTCGAGCGCGATCCGGCGGAGAAGCCGGCCGACTTCGACTACCTCCGATCGGAGACGATGCGGATCCTCGAGACGCTGCAGCACGCCGAGCAGGAGAAGACGGCCGAGCGCGAGCATGCGCAGACGCTGCAGAAGGACGATCCATCGCGGCCGCCGCTGCCGTTCTACCTCGGCACGCAGATCGCCATTGTCGACCAGTCGCTGTCGCCATCGGGCCGCTACCTGCTGCTCGTGACCGAGGCGAAGGACTACGCGGCGGGCCGGCGGCCCGAGATGCCGAACTACGTCACCGAGAGCGGCTACACCGAGGAGCGGCCGGTCCGGCGGAAGGTGAACCGGAACGCGCCGGCGCCCGAGCAGGCCATCCTGCTCGATCTCGAGACGCACGAGCGCCACGACCTCGACCTCACCGTGCTGCCGGGCATCAAGGACGATCCGCTGGCCGCGCTGCGCACGTCGGCCGTCGCGTGGCACGTGGCGCATGGCGAGAAGCGCGAGGCCGTCGAGGCGGCGCTGAAGGCGCCGGCCGTGCGGCCGGTGCGCATCGAGGACGTCGAATGGAGTCGCCAGGGGCAGCCCGCGCTGGAGATTTTCTCCATCGACAACAAGGACCGGTGGATCGCCACCATCGATGTCGCGTCGGATCGGCTCGTGACGCAGCACCGTCTGACCGATCCCGCCTGGATCAACTGGAGCTACAACGACTACGGCTGGATGAAGGACGGCCGGGCGGTCTGGTATCTGTCGGAGGAGAGCGGCTACTCCCAGCTCTACGTGAAGGCACTCGACGCGCCGCAGGCCCGGGCGATCACGTCCGGTTCGTTCGTCGTCGACACGCCGCACCTCGACCGTGAGGGGGCGCACTTCTACTTCAAGGCGAACCGCGAGCATCCCGGCATCTACGAGATCGACCGGGTGGCGGCGACCGGTGGGCCGATGGAGCAGCTGACGCACCTCGGCGGCCTGAACGATTTCGCGCTCTCGCCCGACGAGAAGCAGCTGCTCATCACGCATTCGACGACGACGAGGCACGACGAGCTGTACGTGCAGTCAAACCAGCCGGGCGCGAACGCCACGCAGCTGACCGACACGATGAGCGACGCCTACACGCGGATGCCCTGGGTGGCGCCGACGATCGTGCCGATTCCCTCGACGCATCAGCCCCGGCCGATCTACACGCGCGTCTGGACGCCGGCGCACTTCAACCCGAAGGTGAAACATCCCGGCGTCGTCTTCGTGCACGGCGCCGGCTACCTGCAGGACGCCCACCAGGGGTGGAGCTACTACTTCCGCGAATTCATGTTCCAGACGCTGCTGACCCAGCACGGCTACGTCGTCATCGACATGGACTACCGGGCGTCGCAAGGCTACGGCCGCGCGTGGCGGACGGCGATCTACCGCAACATGGGGCACCCCGAGCTCGAGGACCTCGAGGACGGCGTCGCCTGGATGGTGAAGAACCGGAACGTCGATCCGAAGCGGGTCGGCATCTACGGCGGGTCGTACGGCGGGTTCATGACGCTGATGGCGATGTTCCGCGCCCCCGACGTCTTCGCCGTCGGGGCCGCCGTGCGCCCGGTCAGCGACTGGGCGAACTACAACCACGAGTACACGTCGGACATCCTCAACACGCCGGAGATCGATCCCGAGGCCTACGAACGGAGCGGTCCGATCTTCTTCGCCGCCGGCCTGGAGCACCCGCTGCTCATCTGCCACGGCATGCAGGACAACAACGTGCTGTTCCAGGACACCGTGCGGCTCGTCCAGCACCTGATGGAGCTGAAGAAGGCCACCTTCGAGACCGCCTTCTTCCCGCTCGACCCGCACGACTTCAGGCACGCGACCAGCTGGCTGTACCAGTACCGCCGGATCTTCGCGCTGTTCCAGCGGACGATCGGGGGTGTGGGCGTGCCGTAACGAGGCACGTCGAACGAAGAACCGTAGCCTGTCGCCCGTGGCCCGCAGCCGGCGCGAATCCCCAGTGTCCGTTTGTGGGATTCGATCACGGAACGTCGCCCTGTCCGCGAGAAATGACCGGCCGGTGACAACTTTTCGTCACGTTTTCGCGTCTCATTAGCCATCATGGCGCGACGCGAAGAGCCAGACTGCCCCGGTCCCATCCGGCGGGCGATCGCCCTGCTGGCGGTGGGACTGCTGGTCGGCCTGTGCGTGACGCCCTCGCCGGTGGCGGCGGCCGCCGGCCGGAGCGGCGGCGCCCCGGCGCAGTCTCGAAGCGGTCGGCGGCGTCGGTGACCGGCGCCGACGTCAGTGCCGTCGCGCTCGACGGCCGTGGCAACGACAGCATCTGGCGTCATGCGCCGGCCGCCTCCGACTTCGAGCAGCGTGAGCCGACCGAAGGGAAGGCGGCGACGTTTCCCACCTCGGTACGGGTCGCCTACGACGCCCACGCTATCTACGTCGACGTGACGGCGACCGATCCCGATCCGTCCCGGATCGTCGGGTTGCTGACCCGTCGCGATACCGAGTCGCCCTCCGACTGGATCCGCGTGCTGATCGATTCCTACAACGACCAGCGCAGTGCGTACGAGTTCGCCGTCAACGCCGCGGGCGTCAAGGAGGACTCGGTACTGGTTCAACGACAACAATCAGGACGTCGGCTGGGATGCCGTCTGGCAGGTCTCGGTCTCCCGGAGCGAGACCGGCTGGCAGGCACGGTTCCGGATTCCGCTCTCGCAGCTGCGGTTCAGCGATTCGGCGTCGAGCTTCGGCTTCGCCGTGGTCCGGCAGGTGGCGCGGCTGAACGAGACGGACACCTGGCCGCTGCTGGCCAAGAGCGCCCAGGGCTACGTGTCGTCGTTCGGCGAGGTCACCGGGCTGCGGCTCGGCGGATCGCACAAGAAGCTGGAGATCACGCCCTACGTCGTCTCGCAGCTGGACACGCAGCCGCCCGATCCGGGCAACCCCTTCGTCTCGCATGCGTCGGTGGGGAAGACCCTCGGCGCCGACCTGAAGTACGCCTCACGCCGGGCCTCACGCTCACGGCGACGGTCAATCCCGACTTCGGCCAGGTCGAGGCGGACCCGGCGGTCGTGAACCTGTCGGCGTTCGAGACGTATTTCAACGAACGGCGGCCGTTCTTCACCGAGGGTTCCGGCATCTTCCACTTCGACACGGACTGCAACGACGGCCAGTGCACCGGGCTGTTCTACTCGCGCCGCATCGGCCGGTCGCCCCAGGTACTCGGTGGACGCGCCCGACGGGGGCTACGTCGAGGAGCCGGCGCAGACGACGATCCTGGGGGCGGCGAAGCTGACGGGGCGCATCGGCGACTACTCGATTGGGGCGCTGAACGCCGTCACGGCCGAAGAGGACGCCCGGACTGCCATCGGCGGGCAGCGCTCGAGCGCGATGGCCGAGCCGCTGACGAGCTACTCCCTGGTCCGGGCGCGGCGCGAGTTCGCGAACCAGTCGACGGTCGGCTTCATGATGACGAGCACGAACCGGCGCCTGCGCGGGCTCACCGGCATCCTCCCGGGGCAGGCGTACACGGGCGGGGTCGACTGGGACTGGCGGACGGGCGGCGGCCGGTACAGCGTCACGGGGTACTGGGCGGGGAGCCTGCTGCGCGGCGATCGTGTCGCGATCGACGACGTGCAGACCGATAACGTCCATGCCTTCGAGCGGCCCGATGCCGGCTACGCGGGCTACGATCCGTCCCGCACGAGCCTCGGTGGCCAGTCGGCGCAAGTCGCCGTCAGCAAGATCGGCGGGGAGACGATCCGGTTCAACTCGAACGTCGAGATGAAGAGCCCGGGCTTCGACATCAACGCGCTCGGCTTCCTGACGCGCGCCGACATCATCAGCCAGGGGAACTGGCTCCAGTGGCGGCACGACCGGCCCACGCGGTACGTCCGCAGCGCCCGGCTGAACTTCAATCAATGGGGCTCCTGGAACTACGGTGGCGACCGGCTCGAGACGGGCGGGAACGTGAACGGCAACGTCACGTTCCGGAACAACTGGAGCGCCGGCGCCGGCGTGAACCTGAACGCCGACGGGGCTTCGACGATCGCATGACCCGAGGCGGCCCGGGCGGGCGGACGCCGGGCAACATCGGTTCGTGGTTCTGGATGAATACCGACAACCGCCGCATGGTGCAGCTCGGCTACAACCAGTTCTTCTACAACGACCACCACGGCTCGCACGACTTCAACTTCGGTCCCACGGTCACCGTCCGCCCCTCTGCGTCGCTCTCGCTGGTGCTGGGCGTGTTCTGGGACCATTCCGTGAACGACTATCAGTGGGTCGAACAACTCGACACGCACTACGTGCTGGCGCATCTCGACCAGAAGACGACGTCGTTCACGGCCCGGGTGAACTACACGCTGACACCCAACCTCTCGATTCAGCTCTACGCCCAGCCGTTCGTGTCCGCCGGCGCCTACAGCGGCTACAAGGAACTGGTGAACGGCCGCGCGGCGCGGTACCCGGACGAGTTCGCCCCGTTCGACTTCGAGGCGACGAGCGCGTTCGCCAGCGACAACCCGAACTTCAACGTCAAGTCCTTCCGCTCCACGAACGTGCTGCGGTGGGAATACCATCCCGGGTCGAGCCTCTTCATCGTGTGGCAGCAGAACCGCGAGCGCGACGACACGATCGGCACCTATCAGTTGGGCAACAATCTCGCCCAGCTCTTCGGCCAGGCGGCCAACAACGTCTTCCTGATCAAAGTCGCCCAGTGGCTCAACTTCTGAGCCGGCGGCGTCCGTCCTGAGTCCTCAGCCCGGGCCGTTCTGCGGCATACTGAGGCCGACATGCCGTTCCAGACGGGCGATCGGGTCGTGGTGCGCGGGCTCGGCACGGGTGTCGTCCGCGACGTGCGGCGCGGCGGGCGGTACCTCGTCGCGATCGGTGCTGCGACGATGGTCTGCACGGAGGACCAGCTCCGGGACGAGCGCCCGCGGCCCGCACGAGGCGCCGGAGGGAAGCGAGGCGGAGCCGAGCCGCCGAGTGCGCGCGAGCGGGGGTGGGGCCCCGCGAGCCCTGAGGAACGTCAAACGCCTGCACCCGCCCTCTCGCTCGACCTCCATGGCCTGACCGTGGACGAGGCGATGCGGCTGGTGGACGACCGGCTGAATCAGGCGCTGCTCGCCGGCGTGTCCCGGCTGGACATCGTGCATGGCAAGGGACACGGCCTCATCCGTTCCGCGCTCCATCGTCATCTGCGAAAGATCACGGCCGTCCGCCGCTTCGAGCTCGACGCGCGGAACCCGGGCGTGACGCATCTGTATCTCTGAGAATTGAGTACTCAGAATGCGGACATGGTATGCGGTGCTGCCGCGCATGCGGCGCGCGAGTGACAGTGCCCACTGCGCCATTGCGCCATGCCGATGCCGCGGACCTGCGGCGGCAGCGCTCGTCATTCCGCGAGTCTGCGCGTGACAGGCGTACCCGCCGGGCGTAAGATGTGAAGTGTTCTCTATGCACTTCCGTACGTCCCCGCCCGGCCGTCCGTGCACATTTCTCCGCCGCGTGTCCCTTCGTCTGGCTCTGCGCCGTGCGCTCGCGACTTCCTGGCACGATCGACGCTCGTATCGCTGTCCGTGCGGCGTCGACACGCGCCGCGCAGGCGCAGTCAGCGTCCGGACGCGGACGAAGCCCGGCTGCCGGCCCCGGCCTATCCGGACGTGGTCGCGAGCGCGGCGGCGGGCAAGGCGGCGGACGCGCTCGTGCGCCTGGACGAGGAACTGCACGGCCAGGGCGTCGACCAGCTGCCGGTCGACGCCCGGCTGCTGCGCGCGCACCTGCTGGCGCAGGCGGGACGGCCCGCCGAGAGTGCGGCGCTCTGGCAGTCGATTGCGTCGACGCCCGGCCTCGACGATCCGCTGCGCGAGCTGGCCCTGCGGTCGGCGCTCTCCGTGCTGTTGCAGGCCGGCCGGCTCACGGCGGCGTCAGCCGCTCTCGACGCCCTGACGGCTGCGCAGGACGGTCGTCCCGACGCCCAGGCGCTCGTGGATCTGGCGCAGGCCTATGTGAAGACGGGAGACGAGGCGCACGCCGCGCCGCTGTTCCAGCGGGCCCTGGACGTTCAGGCGTCCGGTGCGGCGGCCAACGCGGCCAGGCTGGGACTGGCCGAGGCGAAGGCGAAGAGCGGGGATGCGGCGGGCGCGCTCGCCCTGCTGCGCCAGGCCGAGCTCCACTTCGATCAGCCGGCGACGTTCGGGGCGGCGCGCGCGGCCGAGCGGCGGATCGCCGCGGACGGGAAGGAGGCGGTCGCGCCGTTCACCGAGGACCAGTACGCGGAGCTCGCGACGCAGCTGACGGCGGCCGCGCGCTATCACGAGGCGCTGGACCTGGTCGACGAATGGGCGGCGCACTATCCGAAGACCGATCGTCGCGACGAGATCGACAGCACGCGGATCGCCGTGCTCTACGCGCAGCGGGCCGACGACAAGGCGATGACCGAGGCGAGCCGCTTTCTGCGTGCCTGGCCGCGCAGCCGCTACGTGCCCGACGTCCGGACGGTGCAGTTCCGGATCGACGTCCGCGAGCAGCGGACGGCATCGGTGCGGACGCGCGGGCGGGCGCTGTGGCTCGGCCGCGTGCCGGGCGTCAAGCGCGACGACCGGTTCAGTCTCGGCCGCCTGCTGGCGGCCTACCTCGTCGGCGTCGGCCGGGTGTCGGAAGGGCTGTCGATCTATCACCGGCTGTATCAGGAGGCCGTCTCGCGTGACGATCGCGCGGACATCCTGTGGCGTGCCGGGGTGGCGTCGGTTCGCCTTCGGCAGTACAGCCGGGCCGTGAGCAACCTGACCTCCGCCATCCGCCTGAAGCCGGGGCCCCAGACGGAGCGCGTCTGCCGCTACTGGCTCGGCGTCGCCCAGCTGCGGCTCGGACGCCGGGCGGCCGCCGTCGAGACGCTGGCAGATCTGGTGCGTGACGATCTGTATCAGTACTACGGCCTGGAGGCGCTGCACCTCCTCCAGCAGCTCGCGAAGGGGCATGCCGACGTGCAGACCGCCTTGCAGCACGCGATGACGCCGTCGCAGGCGTTTCCGGCGCTCACGCTCGATGACGGGATCCGGCGCGACGGGCGCGTCGTGGCGGCCGAGCAGCTCGCCCGGGCGGGGCTGCGCGCCGACGCGGCCGACTTCGCCCGGCAGGCCGCGCTCGACCATCGCGGCGACCGGGCGCTCGGCCTGCTGGCGGCGCGGGCGCTGGATGCCGTCGGCCGGCACCGCGACGCGGTGGCCCTGCTGGGGAGCCGGTTCGGCTCCTACCTCGACGCCCCCGCCACGGGCCTGCCCGCCGATTTCTGGACGCTCGTCTATCCCCGCGCCTACTGGACGGCGGTGAAGGCGGCGGCGGCGAAGAACAAGGTCGATCCGCTGCTGCTGCTGGCGATCATGCGGCGCGAATCGCTCTTCGACGCCACGGCCGTCTCGCGCAGCGGTGCGGTCGGACTGTTCCAGGTGATGTCGTACACGGCCGACGACTACGGAGCGGCGACCGGCGACGGTCCCCAGGCCCGCAACGAGCTGACGACGCCGAAGGTGAGTGCCGAGATCGGCGCCCGCCTCGTGGCCCGGCTGCTGCGCCTGTTCGGCGGCGCCGTGGCGCCCGTCGCCGCCTCCTACAACGCCGGCGAAGACCTCGTCTCCGTCTGGTGGAAGACCGTTCCCGATCGCTCCGAGCCGCTGTTCGTCGACTCCATGCCGTACGGCGAGACCCGCAACTACGTCCGCGCGGTGCTCACGAACTACTACGCGTATCAGCGGCTGTACGGGGAATGGGACTGGGGACAACTGAGGAATTCAAGAATTGAAGAATTGAAGAAATGAAGAAATGTGGATGGAGCTGCGCGCCAAGCTCGTCTCGCGTTCGAATTCTTCAATTCGTCAATTCTTCAATTCTTCTTCGCCTCGTGCTTCTCGAGAAACCCCTCCGCCACCTTCGCCGGATCCCGCTTGTCCCGGTCCACTTCCAGGTTCATCTGCCGCATCCGGGCGGCGTCGATCGTGCCGCCGAGCGCCGACAGCGCCCGGATCACGTCGGGATGCTGCTCGGTCAGCCGCTGGCTGGCCAGCACGATGGCGTCGTAGGGGGGAATGGCGCCGCGATCGTCCTCGAGGACGCGCAGCTTCAGGGCGGCGATGCGGCCGTCGGTCGAGTAGGCGCTGATCACGTCGACCGTTCCCTGCTCGATGGCCTGGTACATGAGGGCCGGATCCATGGAGCGCTGCGACCGGAAGTGCAGCCCGTAGTCCTGCTGCAGCGCCCGCCATTCGGGGCGCGAGAAGAACTCGTAGTCGCTGCCGATCGTCAGCTCCGGTGCGTGCGGCACGAGCTGGCTGATCGTGGTGACGCCCATGTCCGCGGCCTGCCCGCCCCGCATCGCCAGCGCGTAGGCGTTCTCGAACCCGAGCGCGCAGACGACGGTGATGCCGTACTGGGCCTTCAGCTGTTGCCGCACCTGCTCGAGCACCGCGTGGCGATCCGTCGGCACGGTCGAGTGATGCAGCACGTTGGCCCAGATGGTGCCCGAGTAGTCGACGTAGGCGTCGATCTGTCCGTTGCGCAGCGCGTCGAAGACGACGGTGGACCCGAGCGAGGAGAGCACGCGGCTCCGGTCGCCGGTCTGTCGCTGGATCTGCTGCGCGAGCAGGGCGCTCAGGATGTACTGCTCGGTGAAGTTCTTCGCGCCGATCGTGATCTCGCGGCGGCCCGACGCCGCCAGATCGCGCACGGCCTCTCCGCCCGCCCAGGCGACCAGCACCGCGACCAGCCCCAGCGCCACGAGCAGCCGGCGCCGTCGCCGCCCGGCGATGGCCGTCTCGATGGTGTGGACGATGCCGTCGAGGACGAGGGCCAGCGCGGCCGACGCCACGCACCCCAGCAGCACCGCCGCCGTGTTCCGCGTCTGCAGGCCGCTGAAGATGTAGTTGCCCAGGCTCGTCGCGCCCACCGGCGTCGACAGCGTCGCCATGCCGACGGTCCAGACCGTCGCCGTCCGGATGCCGGCGACGATCACCGGCATCGCCAGCGGCAGCTCCACCTGTCGCAGTTGCTGGCCGGGCGTCATGCCGACGCCGCGGGCCGCTTCCTTCACGGCCGGATCGACGCCCGCCAGGCCGATGACGGTGTTCCGCAGGATCGGCAGCAGGCCGTACAGCGTCAGCCCGATGATGGCGGGCAGGAAGCCGATGCTCTGCAGGCTCAGCGCGGCGAGCACCGGCACCATCAGCGCGAGCAGCGCCAGGCCGGGAATGGTCTGGATGATGCCGGCCACCGCGAGCACCGGCTGTTCGATCCATGGCCGGCGCGTGGCGAGGATGCCGGCCGGCACGCTGACGAGCACGCTCAGGCCGATCGCCAGCAGCGTGAGCTGCAGGTGCGCCGTCAGGTACGCGGGCAGCAGGGCGAGCTGTGCGCTCATCGGCCCGTCCCCTCGTCCTGCAGGAGGTCGGACACGAGCTCCGCCTGCCGCTTCGGCGTCTCGATCAGCTGGCGCACGTAGTCGTCGGCCGGTTCGGTCATCAGCGCGTGCGCCGTGCCGATCTGGATCAGCCGGCCGTGCTGCATCACGGCGATCCGGTCGCCGATGCGCATCGCCTCGACGATGTCGTGCGTGACGAAGATGGCGGTCAGTTTCAGCTTCTCGCGGATCCGCAGGAACGACTCCTGGAGCCGGTCGCGCGTGAGCGGGTCGAGCGCGCCGAACGGCTCGTCGAGCAGCATCACGCGGGGTTCGGCCGCCAGCGCCCGCGCGACGCCCACGCGCTGCTGCTGGCCGCCCGACAGCTCCGACGGCCGGCGGTCCCGGACGGCGGCCGGATCCAGATCCACCAGCGTCAGCAGGTCGTCGACGCGCCGGCGGATGCGGGCCGGATCCCAGCCCAGCAGGCGCGGCGTGATGCCGACGTTCTCCGCGACGCTCATGTGCGGGAACAGGCCGATCCGCTGGAAGGCGTACCCGATGTGGCGGCGCAGCTCGTGCGGGGGCAGCGTGGAGGCGTCCTGGCCGTCGAGCAGCACGCGCCCGGACGTCGGTTCGACGAGCCGGTTGATCATCTTCAACGTCGTCGTCTTGCCCGAGCCCGAGCCGCCGAGCAGCACGAGCAGCTCGCCCTCCGCCACCGTCAGCGACAGCTCGTGCACGGCGACGACGCGGTGGTACCGCTTCGTGAGTGCCTGCAGTTCAATCATGGAACGGGTGTCAGGCTATCAGAAATGGCCGGAGAGGGTGGATACTCTAGGGGAGGGGATTAGGGATTGGGGATTGGGGATTGGCTCCATGCGGGTGAGCGGCCACGGCGGACGACGCTGACGACATCGCGCGGATCTACAACGAGGGGATCGCGGATCGCGTCGCGACCTTCGAGACGCGCCCCCGCACCGCGGCCGACGTCCGAAGCTGGTTCGACGGCCGTCATCCGATCGTCGTCGTCGAGGACGGGGAGCACGCGGGGGACGCGATGGCGTTCGCGGCGACGTCGACGTACCGGCCGCGCGCCTGCTACGACGGCATCGCCGAGTTCTCTGTCTACGTGAGCCGCGCCGCCCGCCGCCGGGGCGCGGGACGCCTGGCGATGCTGGGCCTGATGGACGCTGCCGCACGCGCCGGCTTCTCGAAGCTGGTGTCGCGCGTGTTCGTGGAGAACACGCCGAGCCGCCGTCTGCTCGGCGAGATCGGGTTCCGCGAGGTGGGCGTCTACGAACGGCACGGCCAGCTCGATGGCGTCTGGCGCGACGTCGTCATTGTCGAGCGGCTGCTGCCCTGAGCGGCGGGCGCGCCAGCGGGTGTCAGTGCGCCAGCGGGATCACCGGGATGTCGCGTTCGGGGAGCGCCTGCACCCGGGTCCGCCAGTCGCGGGTGGCTTCGACGGTGGCCGGCGCGAGCGAGACGCCCACCGACATCCGGCCCGACGGCGTCACCCGGCCGGTCCACACGAGTTCGACCTCCAGCCGTGCGTCGAAGGCCGGCACGGTCACGAGGAAGGTCTTCGGCAGGGCGACGGCCGGACCGTGGGGCAGCTCGAACCGCAGCCCGCCTGCACTCACGTCGATGATCTCTCCGACGATGTCGCCGAGCAGCACCGTCGTGCCCGGCGCCACCGGCTTGCGCACCCACCGGCGCGGGCGGCCGACGCCCGCCAGCGTTTCCGAGACCTTCGCCAGGAACGTCACCGGATCCAGCGGCTTCACGAGATAGGCGGTCGCGCCGTACTGCTTCGCTTCGCTCTCGAGGAAGTTGTCGGTGAAGTCGCTCGTCACCATCGACGCCATCCGCGGGTGGGTGACGCGGCTGCGCAGCAGCAGCTGGAGGCCGTTGTCGCCGCCGAGCTGGACGCTGGCGACGAGCAGCGCCGGGCGGCTCACGGCGAGCGTCGCCGCGGCCTCGTCGACGCTGCGGGCGCCGACGGGCTCGTGTCCGGCGGTACGCAGCAGTTTCGACACGCGGGCCAGGTCGGCGGCGTGATGTTCGGCAATCAGAATGGTGGCCATCGCACTGTGAATCCCGGCTCGCTCAGACGCGCCAGAGCAAGGCGCGGGCCATCGGCGTGCGAGGCCGGGCGGACCGGATTTCCGGCAACATCAGGCGTGCGGCTGCCTGAGCACTGACGGATTTGTGATGGAACCTGCGAAGTCTGCAACCGCCGGCGACGCCGGCGATCCCGCGGCGCGGCCGGACTACTGCGTGCCCGGGGGCGGCCCCGGCGCTGGCGCGTCTGGCGTCCTCCGTGCCGCCGGATGACGGGACTCCGGCGTCGAGCGACGCCTTGCGGTGCAGGCGCCAGGCGTTGGTCAGCAGGGCGATACTGAACCAGGTGCCGACGATGCTCAGCGGAATGACGATGAGGTGTGGCCAGATGAGGGCGGCGATGACCAGGCCGATCAACATGAGGCCGGCGGCGGTGAGCACCTTGGCCTCGGCCGGACCGAGCGGCCGCCGGCGGCCGGTCGCGGCGCCGATGGCGCTGCCGATGCCGATGGCGCCGGCGGTGGCCCGCCCGATGCGCCTGGGCTGCCGGCGGCGGCGCGCCGGGCGCGGCGCCGGCGCGATCGACTTCACGCGCTGGTGACGACTCAGCACCACCTCGGTCGACTCCCGCAGATCGTCGAGGTACATCTCTTCCATCTTCTCGGCGAATTCCCGGTTCTCGATCGCCACGTCCAGCTCCCAGTTGCCGAGCCAGCTCACCGGGTTCAGGTTCGTCGAGCCGACGCGTGCCCACCGGCCGTCGGCGACGGCCGTCTTCGCGTGCAGCATCGGGCCGTTCCACTCGAACACGCGGATGCCGCCTTCGAGCAGCGCGCGATAGCCCGATCGCGACAGCGCGCGCAGGCCCGGAATGTCGGTGGCGCCCGGCACGAGCACGCGAACGTCGACCCCGTCGGCGGCAGCCGAGCGGAGCGCCTGCACGTAGAGCGTGGTCGCGACGAAATAGGCGTCGGTGAGCCACAGCGTCTGGCGCGCCTCCTCGGCGACCACCTGGTCGAGGCGGAAGAGGCCCGAGAGGTTCGGGAAGCTGGAGACCACGCGCACGGTGACGTCGCCGACCGGCGCGATGGCCGCCGCCTCGGGCAGCTCATCTGCCGGCAGGGGGAGGCCGGTCATGCCCCAGGTGCCGGCGAACGCCCGCTCGACGTCGGCGACCGCCGGCCCCTCGATCTCGGATGCCGGTATCGCGCCAGGGCGCGATGCCGCGCGCGGCATCGCCGACCCACGCGTCGCCCACGCAGAGGCCGGTGACGAACGCCACGCGGCCGTCGACGGCCAGCATCTTCCGGTGATCGCGACGCAGCCAGCCGAGCGGACTGTCGAAGAAGGGCGGGTTGAAGCAGCGCACCTCCACGCCCGCCTGACGGAGGTGCCGCCAGAAGCGCCCGCCGGTCACTCCCCGCGCGCCCCACCAGTCATAGAGCAGCGAGATGCGGATCCCCTCGCGCGCCCGTGCCGCCAGGGCCTCGGCGAACTGCCAGCCGGTCCGGTCGCTGTGGATGATGTAGCTCTCGAAGTGGATCCAGTGCTGCGCCGACGCGATGGCGTCGAGCCAGGCGGGGTAGTTCTCCTCGGCGTTCCGGAGCAGGCGGACCCTGTTCCCGCCGACCGGCCGCGAGCCGGTGGCGCGGGTGAAGGCCTGGTTCAGCAGCCGATCCGGATCGAAGTGCTCGTCGCTGCGGGCGTGCATTCAGCCCGCAGCATACCGCGTTGGCCGGCCGGGTGCGACGACGAAGCCGTGACGGGGGGCGACGGACCGGAGGGCGGGAGCGAAAAAGAAGGGCGACGGCCCGGGGGAGGGCCGTCGCCAAGGAGGGGGCCTATTCGAGGGAGACGCGTCGCAGCAGATTGAAGTCGTCGAGCATCCGGCCGGCGCCGAGCACGACCGACGACAGCGGGTCGTCGGCGATCTGCACCGGCAGGCCGGTCTCCTGGCGCAGGCGCTCGTCCAGATTGCGGAGCAGGGCGCCGCCGCCGGTCAGCGTGATGCCGCGGTCGTAGATGTCGGAGGAGAGCTCGGGCGGCACGCGCTCGAGCGCGTCGAGCACGGCCTGCACGATGCCGCGCAGCGGCTCGGACATCGCCTCGCGGACTTCCTCGTTGTTCATCGTCACCGTCTTCGGCCGTGCCTTCCGCGAGGTGACGGCCCTTGACCTGGATGGTGGTCGGTTCGTCGAGCGGGAAGGCGGAGCCGATCTCGATCTTGATCTGCTCGGCCGTGCGCTCGCCGATGAGCAGGTTGTGCGTCTTCCGCGCGTGCTGGATGAGGGCGTCGTCCAGCGCGTTGCCGGCGATCTTCACCGAGCGGCTGTAGACGATGCCCGCGAGCGAGATGACGGCGATGTCCGTCGTGCCGCCGCCGATGTCGACCACCATGTTGCCGGCCGCTTCCGTGATCGGCATGCCGGCGCCGATGGCCGCGGCCATCGCTTCTTCGACCAGGTGCACTTCACTGGCCTTCGCGCGGTAGGCGCTGTCCTTGACGGCCCGCCGCTCGACCTGCGTGATGGCCGACGGCACGCCGATGACGACGCGCGGCCGCAGCCAGCCGCCGTGCCGCTGTGCCTTGCGCATGAAGTGCGTCAGCATCTTCTCCGCCGCGTCGAAGTCGGCGATGACGCCGTCGCGCATCGGCTTGATCGCCGTGATGTTGCCGGGCGTCCGCCCGAGCATTTCCTTCGCCTCGGTGCCGACCGCCTCGATCTTGCCGTTGATGGCGTTCAACGCGAGAATCGACGGTTCGTTCAGCACGATCCCCTTGCCACAGGCGTACACGCACGTATTCGCCGTGCCCAGATCGATGGCCAGGTCGTCCGAGAAGTGAGAGAGCATAGTCATGAACACGGCGGCCGCCTTCTAATGGATGGGCACGAGGCCCGGCCGGTCAGCCGGGCGGCCCTGGTACCGCCACCGGCTTGCGAGACCGGAAACGCAGGGACACATGGCAAGCCGCATGCCGCACCAGGTCCCCCAGGCCGGGTCGGCCGCAGCAACTGTGCAATTTCCTGAAAATGGCCTGAATCCGGTGAAATCAAGCCGGGAGCGGCGCTCGGACCTCCGGTCGGCCCGGTCCAGACGCCTCCCGGCAGGAGCCGGGGTGTCAAACGGCCGGCTGCCCGGTCGCTATACCGTCAGTCTTTTGACTCCGGCAGGCGGCCGTCGTTCGTGGCAAAGTGCGCTGGGGCGCGGCCGTTCGGGTCGCCGGCGGCCGGCGGTGGCGGCGGGGCGGGGCGGTTCCGGCGGGCTGCCGCTCTGTGTGAGCCGTGCCGGCGAACGCCGGCCGCCGTCGCTTGGCGTGGACCGGCCGCTGTGCCAGACTGTCGGGCCACGAGAGGGCGCGGAGTCTTCGGCAGGCGTGGTCAGGAGGAGGATGCGATGAGGAAGACGAGAGCGGGCCGGCGGATCTGGCGGCTGACCGCGGCGGCCGCGGTGATGGCGGCGCTGGCCGCGGTGCCGGTGGTGCCGCTGCGGGCGCAGAACGAGGATCGCGTCGTGCGGCTGCTGCGCGAACTGACCGACGCCATCGCGCCGTCGGGCTTCGAAGGGCCGGTGCGCGACATCCTGCGGCGCGAGTGGCAGGGACTGCTGGCCGACGTGCACACCGACGGCATCGGCAACCTGTACGGCACGCTGCCGGGCCCGGCGGGCTCGCCGCGCGTGCTCGTCATGGCGCACATGGACGAAGTGGGCTTCCTGGTGCGCTATATCGATCCGAACGGCTACATCTTCTTCAACAACGTCGGCGGCTACATCGACCAGAGCGTGCTGACGCAGCGGATGACGATCCTGACGCCGAAGGGGCCCGTGACCGGCTACACCGGCTTCAAGTCGGGCCACATCGTCTCGGCCGAGGAGCGGAGCCACCTGGTCCACCTGCAGGACATGTTCATCGACATCGGCGTGAAGAGCCGCGCCGAAGCCGAGGCGCTCGGCATCCGGCCGGGCCTGCCGATCACCTATGGCACGCGCTTCACGGTGCTGAACGGGACGGACCGGTACCTGGCCAAGGCCTTCGACGATCGGGTCGGCCTGGTCGTGGCCACCGAGGCGCTGCGCGCGCTGAAGTCGCTGCCGCATCCGAACACGGTCGAGATGGCGGCCACGGTGCAGGAGGAGAACGGGCTGCGCGGCGCGGCGGTCGTGAACGCGACGGCGCATCCCGACATCGTCATCAACCTGGAGATCGGCATCGCGGGCGACTTCCCGCTGCTGACCTCGCCGAAGCTGTCGCAGGAGGCGCTCGGCCAGGGGCCGGGGCTCTTCGTCTTCGACGCCAGCATGCTGCCGAACAACAACTACGTGAACTGGATCGTGCAGCTGGCGCAGGCGCACGGCATCCCGTTCCAGTTCGAATCGGTCGGCGGCTACGGCGAGGACGGCGCGCAGCTGCAGAAGTCGGGCACCGGCATTCCGGCGGTGAACATCGGCATCCCGACCCGCTACGGGCACAGCCAGTCGGGCGTGATCGATCGCCGCGACGTCGACAACACCGTCAAGCTGGTCGTCCAGATGATCCAGGGGCTGTCGGCGGAGCAGATCAAGGCGATCACGACGTTCTGAGGTCGACGACGAGGCCATGCGCAATGGGTACGACGGCCAGCCGGTTGTCGGCCCCTGCGCCATACCCATTGCCCGTTGCGCATTGCCCGTTGCCTCGTCCGTGGTCGCTTCGTTTTGCGCTACACTTGATGCCCGATGTCGACTTCGATTGATCCCGCCCGGCTGCGGCCCAGCCGGATCTGGCGGCGGCTGACCGACGAGCGCCGGCGCACGGCCGCGCAGGCGTTCTGGACCGACCCCGAGGCGCGCGACGAACAGGCGCAGGCGGTCACGGCCATCGCCCAGCAGAAGAAGTTCCGGCCGAAGAGCGTGGCGTCGCTGCCGATGGAGCGGAAGGTGCAGTTCCTGGCGTCGCTGCCGAGCCTGTCGGAACCGCTGGCCGCCCGCGCGCTGGTCGCCTATCACCTGCAGGCGCAGCGGCCGATGATGTCGGCCTTCCTCGATGCGCTCGGCATCCACCACGAGGATGGTGCCATCGCTGACGAGGAGGTGACGGCGCCCGATGCGCAGGCGCTCGGCAAGGCTGCGACGCAGCTGGCCGCGGACTTTCCCCGCGAAGACGTCGCCGTGTACCTGTCGACGCTGGTCTGTCAGGATCCGATGGTGTGGGCCGGCTTGATCGACTGTCCGGAGATCGACGGCTGAGGCGCTACGCGGTGGGCGCCGGCTCCGCGACCGGCAGCAGCACCTCGAACGTCGTCCCGCGATCCGCAGCGCTGACCAGGGAGATCGCCCCGCCGCAGTCCCGCACGATGCTGTAGACGATCGACAGCCCGAGGCCCGTGCCGGTCTCGGGCGTCTTCGTCGTGAAGAACGGCTCGAAGATCTGCGCCTGCATCTCGCGAGGAATGCCGGTGCCGGTGTCCTTGACGGCCAGGCGCGCGTAGGGGCCCGGGGGCAGCCCCGCCCGCCCGGCCGCGGGCGGCTCGAGGTCGTGCCGGCCGACCGCGATCGTCAGCGTGCCGCCCTCGGGCATCGCATCCCGCGCGTTCACCGCCAGGTTCATCACGACCTGCTCGATCTGCGTCGGCTCGGCGCGCACGTACGCCGGCTCCTCCTCGGCCGTCAGTTGCAGCGTGATCCGGCTGCCGGCGAGCCGCCGCAGGGTGGGCTGCATGTCGCGCACGGCGGCGGCGAGATCGAACACGCGCCGGGGCAGCGGCTGCTGCCGGCTGAACGCCAGCAGCTGCCGGGTGAGGGCGGCGCCCCGCTCGGCGGCGTTCGCGATCTCCTCCGCATCCTGGCGCGACGGGTCGTCGGCCGGCAGGCGGGCGACCAGCAGGTCGCTCGAATCCCTCGATGGCCGCGAGAATGTTGTTGAAGTCGTGCGCGATGCCGCGCGCCAGCCGGCCGATGGCCTCCATCTTCTGCGCCCGCCGCAACTGTTCCTCGAGCGCCCGGCGCTCGGTGACGTCCTCGACGATCCCTTCGAAGTACGGGGCGGCCTCGCCGGTCTGCACCACGCGGACGCTGAGGCGCACCCGGATCGGCGTGCCGTCCTGGCGCCGCCAGTCGACCTCCTCGCCGGTCGTCGTCTCGTCGCCCGCGTGCAGCGACATCAGCCGGTCGCGCTCGCCGGGGTCGCGATAGATGTCCTGCCCCAGGTTCTGTGACAGCAGCTCGTCGGTCGACGCGTAGCCGAGCATCGTCGCCAGCGCCGGGTTCACGTCGAGCAGCCGGCCGTCGACCGTCGACCGGTAGATGCCGTACGCCGCCCCCTGGATGAGTGACCGGTACTGGGCCTCCGACTGCCGCAGCGCTTCCTCCGCCTGCTTCTGCTTCGTGATGTCGCGGGCGATGGCCTGCACGCCGACGATCGCCTCGTGCTCGATGACGAGCTGCACGTTCTGGCCGAGCCAGATTTCCGTGCCGTCTCTGGCGACCGCCGGGAACTCGAAGTAGGTGTTCGGAATCCGCCGCACCAGCTGATCGGCGTAGAACGCGCCCATGCGGTCGCGGTAGTCGGGCCGGATCAGCTTCAGGAAGTGCTTGCCGCGCAGCTCGGACTCTTCGGTACTCGAGCAGCGTCGCGCCCCGCCGGCTGAAGAAGGTGAAGCAGCCGTTGGCGTCGGTGTTGTAGATGATGTCGCTGGCGTGATCGACGAGGTAGCGGTAGCGCAGTTCGATGTCGCGGAGCGCCTCCTCGGCGCGCCGCCGCTCGGTGACGTCGTGATAGTTGACGATGATGCCCCGGACGATGGGATCGGCCAGGCGGTTCACGCCGAGCCATTCCACCATGCGCCACGAACCGTCCTTGTGGCGCATCCGGAACTCCGCCCGCACGGGCACGCCCGGGCTCGCGACCGAGTCAGCGAACCGCTGCCGGAACATCTCGCGATCGTCTTCGTGGATCAGCTCGAGGCCCGGGCGACCCTCCCGGTCGGCCGGCGTCCAACCGAGCACCTGCGTCAGCGACTCCCCGACGTACAGGACGCTCCCGTCCTCGGCGAGCAGCGCGATCGCGTCGAAGCTGTACTCGACCAGCGCGTGGAACAACGCCGCGCTCGGCCGGGGTCTGCGGGATTCCGACATCGGACGCTCTTGGACGCGGTGAGCCCGGCGCACGCAGGCCGGCCGGGCGGGTGTTACGACGCGCGACGGAACGTCGGCTCGATCGCCAGAGCCGTCAGCACCGAGTTCGCGATGAAACACTGGTCGTGCGCCTGCTCGACGAGCGTCCGCGCGACCGCCTCATCCGCGTCCGGCGCGAGCGCGATCAACGGCCGCAGCGTCGCGCGGGCCAGGCGGAGCCGGCCGTCGACCAGGCCGAGACGGCCCTCGGCCTCGTCGGTGTAGCCCGTCACCGTTACGCCGGCCCGGGCCGCCAGATAGAGGTACGTCAGGGCCTGGCAGGCCGAGAGCGACGCGACCAGGAGCTGCTCGGGGTTCGCACGCGACGGATCGCCGCGATAGCCAGGCGCCGCCGACATCGCCAGGGTCGGTCCCCCCTCGAACGCGACGCCCAGATTCCGGCTGAACGCGGCAGCGTCGGTCGTGGGTCCGTCGGCTGCTCCGGACCAGGCCAGTCGACAGCGGAAGATGTCAGCCATGGATGAAGGCGCTCCTTCCCTATTGTGTCCCATTCAGGCCCTGCGGAGGAGCGCGATTCCTACATCGGATACGAAAGTGTCAGTCCGAGTCCGCCGACGAGGAGGAGGACGAGCGGCAGGAGCACCATGAAGACGACGAATGTGTAACCCATGACATCTCGTGCGCCGAGGCCGAAGAGGCCGAGAATCGGCAGCATCCAGAACGGCTGCACGAGATTCGCGAGCGCCTCGCCCAGGTCGTAGGCGCTGACGACCCAGCCCAGATGCGCGTGCAGGGTATGCGCGGCCTGCATGACGTACGGCGCCTCGATGACCCACTTCGAGCCGCCCGAGGGCACGAAGACGCCGAGCACGGCGGAGTAGAGGGCGACGAGCGGGGGATAGGTGGCGGCGGAGGAGAGGCTGACGAACGCGCCGGCGAGGTGCTCGTTCAGGTGCGTGGCGGTGATGACGCCGGCGATGCCGGCGTAGAACGGGAACTGGAGGATGACGCCCCAGACGGCCGGCGTGGCGTTGCGGACGGCTCGCATGAGGCGGGCCGGTGTGCCGTGCAGCAGGAAGCCGGCGAGCAGGAACGCGAGGTTGATGATGTTCAGATTGATCGCGTTGAGGCCGTCGCGCGCCTCGGCGAAGTACCGCACCAGGTAGGCGCCGCCGAGCAGCACGGTGAGGATCATCAGGATCGGCGAGTGCTCGAGCCACGCCCCGGGCGTCGTCGCCCGCTCGTCACCGGCCTCTTCGTCGCTCTCGCCGAGGGCGATGCCGAGATCGGCGGCAGTGCGCGCGCGTCCCGCCGGCGGGGTGGCGAGCCACATGACGAGCGTGACCACCACGAGCTCGATCCCGACGCAGAGGAAGCTCTGCCAGAGGAAGATCGTGTGGCTGAAGGGGATCAGGCCGCCGGGCACGGCGCCGCCGTGCGCCACGATGGCGCGGATGTCGGGCGGCAGCGCGCCGGCCGTCGCCATCTGCAGCGCCGCCGATCCGCTGAGCCCCTGCGCCCAGACGCTGCCGAGACCGAGGAAGCTGGCGGCTGCCAGGGCGCGGTAGTCGACGCCGTCGAGCCGGCGGGCGATCTCTCGGGCGAGCACGGCGCTGAAGATCAGGCTGAAGCCCCAGTTCAGCCACGAGCTGAGCAGGGCGAACACCGTCACCAGCGCGACGGCCGCGCGCGGCTCGGTGGGCCAGGCGGCGAGGCGGCGGATCAGCCGGTGCACGGGGCGCGCCGTGGCGAGCACGTACCCGGTGATGATGACGAGCGCCATCTGCAGCGTGAAGGGGATGAGATCCCAGAAGCCGCGGCCCCAGGCGTCGACGACGGCGCCGATCGGCGATCGGGTGACCACCAGCGCCGCCACGAAGACGAGCACCGTCGCGAGCAGCGCGAAGATGAAGGCATCGGGAATCCACCGCTCGGTCCACGCCGTCGTGGCGAGGGCGAGCCGGGCGACGGGGCCGGGGGCGGGCGAGGGACCTGTCCCGTGCGGGGTGCGGCGTGCAGGGGGCGGCGCGCTGGGTGCCATCCAGTCACTCAGCGGTCTTCGCCGGCACCCCCAGGTACTTCTCATACCACCCGACGATCCGGTACAGCCGGTCGAGCAGGTGGGCCTGTTCGCGCAGGCCGTGGCCTTCGCGCGGGTAGAGCACCATCTCGGCGTCGACGCCGTACCACTTCAGGCCGCGGTACAGCTCCTGGCTCTGGCCGATCGGGTCGGTGATGTCGGCCTCGCCCTGCAGGATGAGCGTCGGCGTCTTCGCGTGCGACAGGAACAGCACCGGCGAGTGCTGCATGAAGCCGTCGGGCTTCTCGTACGGCGTGCTCCAGAACCAGTGGTCGTACGACGGACCGAACTCGGTGCCGAACTCGCTCATCAGGTTCGCCATGCCCGCGCCGCTGACCGCCGCCTTGAACCGCGTGGTCTGTGTGATGGCCCACTCCGCCATGTAGCCGCCGTACGACCAGCCGCCGATGCCGAGCCGGGCGGGATCGGCGACGCCGCGCTGCACCATCGCGTCGACGCCCGCCATCACGTCCTTGTAGTCGGCGCCGCCCCAGTCGGCCCGGTTCGACTCCACGAAGCGTTCGCCGTAGCCGGTCGACCCGCGGATGTTGGGATAGAGCACCGCGTAGCCGCGCGCCGCGAGCAGCTGGCCCCACGACTCGAAGCGGTCGGACCAGCGGCCGGTCGGCCCGCCGTGCACGAGGACCACGAGCGGCGTCGGCCCCGTGGCGCCCGCCGGGCGGAGTAGCGCCGCTTCGATGTCGGTGCCGTCGAAGCTCTTGTAGTGCAGCATCTCGGGCTTGACGAGCGGGATGTGCGCCCACTCGGCGTTGAGCGTGGTCACGGCCTTCGCCGGTCCGTCCGGCGGCGCAATCCAGACCTCCGGCGCGTCGGTCGTCGTCTCGCCGGTCACGACCAGTGTCCGCGACGGGAGCATGGCCGCGTCGGACGGCTCGACCGGCAGCGCCGGCAGCGGTGTGGCCGTGCCGTCGAGGGCGATCCGCTCGCACCGGCTGCCGAAGCCGCTCTGCACGACGCCGAGCAGCGCGTCGTTCCCCAGCCACGACACGCTGCGCACGGGACGGTCGAGACTCGCGGCCGTCAGGTTGCGCGCGCCGCCCCCGTCACCACCGAGCGGCAGCACGTAGAGGTCGTGCGGCTCGGGGCCGTCGACCCGCGCGCCGGCATAGACGAGCCACGTGCCGTCGGGCGACACCTTCAGGCCGCCGAACGGCCCCTTCGGCGCCGCCAGCTCGTGTGTCGTGCCGTCGGTCGCGTCGATGGCGTAGATGCGGCTGGTGTCCTTGTCGGACGCCGGGTGATCGGTGGCCGAGACGATCAGGCGATCGCCCTGCGGCATCCACTGCAGCTCCGAGATGCCCCAGCCGGCCGGCGAGACGAGCCGGGGCTCGCCCGAGGTCGCGCTCACGATCCACAGCCGGTCGGGACGATCGTCCCGATCGACCACGTGCGCATCGTCGTCCTTGCCGCCGGGCGGCGTCGAGATCCGGCTTCGGCTCGGGACGCAGGAAGGCGATCGTCCGGCCGTCGGGCGACCAGGCGAACGCGCTCACGGCATCCTCGCCGCGCGTGAGGGGCCGGGCTTCGCCGCCCGCCATCGGCAGCAGGTAGATCTGCGCGGCGCCGTCGCGATTCGAGAGGAACGCCAGCGTGTGGCCGTCGGGCGACCAGCGCGGCGCGCGATTCAGCTTCGTCGAGTGCGTGAGCGCCCAGGCGCGTCCCGAGGGGACGTCGAACAGCCAGAGGTTCTCGGCGTGTCCCTTGCCCTCGGGCGGCTCGGTCACGCTGAAGGCGACCTGTCGGCCGTCGGGCGAGACATTGAGATCGGACGGCTGGCGGCGATCCAGCGTCTGTTCCGGCGTGAGCGGCGCGGCGGTGAGCGGCACGCTGACCGTCACGGCGGCCAGGGCACACAGCAGAATCAGTCGACGCATGGGGCGCTACGGTAACACAAGGGGAGGCGCCCTGCCTGCAGGCGCCCTGCGAGGCTGCAGGCTTCGGGCGATAGGCGATAGGCGATAGGGCCGATGGGCGGCGGGCGGCACCATCGCCTACCGCCCAACCCCTACCGCCTGCACCAATCCCCTCATGCTTTCGATTTCTTCCGTTCTCCCGTAGCATAGGCCCGTGCGAACCCCGATCCCGTCACGCATCGGTCTCGTCTGTCTCGCGCTCCTGGTTCCAGCGGCCCTGTCGGGGCATGCGCCGGCACAGGCGCCGCCGGCCGTGGCCCAGGCATCGCGCGTCGCGCCGCCCGACCTGCTGCCGCCGGTCGTGGATCGGATTGCGACGGCGGTCGACCGGCGGTTCGACACGGCACAGGCGATGGCGCTCGTCCGGTTCATGGACCAGTACCTGGCGTCTGGCGGGGAACCCGGGCTTCAACGCCACCATCGATCACATCAAGGCGCAACTGATCGCCGCCGGCTTCGCGGACGACGACCGGAGCGACGTGAGCCGGGGTTCGGGTCAGCGCCCCGACAACGAGGGCCCGCACGTGTGGGTGGAGAGCTACCCGGCCGCCAGTCCCGGCTGGGACTACACGGTCGGCACGCTGGCGGTGGCCGGCACGAACGGGCAGGACGACACGGTGGTGCTGTCGCGGGCGGGCCAGCGCAACGCCCTCTGCATCAACTCGTTCTCGACGCCGCCCGGCGGCGTGACCGCCCGGCTCGTGGATGTCGGCGACGGGAGCCGCGACGCCGACTATGCCGGCAAGGATCTGCGGGGAGCCGTGGTGCTGGGCGATGCCGATTCCTCGCGCCTGTGGCAGGAGGCGGTCGTCGGCCACGGCGCGGCCGGAATCATTTCGACGTCACTCGGCGCGTACGTCCGGCCCGACGATGCCGACAGCGCGGTGCAGACGCCGAAGGATGAGTGGAACGTCCTGCAGTGGAACCGGATTCCGTACCGATCCCGAGCGGCGGGGCTTCGGCTTCAAGGCCACGCCGAAGGCGGCGGCCACGCTGCGCCGGCGGCTCGCCGCCGGACCGGTGACAGTCAAGGTTGCGGTGCAGTCGACGTTCAGTGACGGGCCCGACCGCACGCTCATCGCCGAGATTCCGGGGACGACCCGTGCCGCCGAACGGATCGTCATGGCGGCGCACGTCCAGGAACCGGGCGCGAACGACGATGGCAGCGGCTGCGGCACGCTGCTGGGACTGGTGACCGCGCTGCGGCAGGCGATCGCCGCCGGGGACGTGCCGCGTCCCGCGCGCACGCTCACCTTCATGTGGGTCGACGAGGTGCGCGGCAGCCGTCAGTGGCTGCAGGATCATCCGGACGAGGCGGCCGGCGTGCAGTACATGCTGTCGCTCGACATGACCGGCGAGGACACCACGAAGACGGGCGGCACGTTCCTCATCGAGAAGGGGCCCGATCCGTCGGCGACCTGGACGCGTCCGTCCGATCCGCACACGCAGTGGTACCACGAGGGAGACGCCGCGCCGCTGCTGAAGGGGAGCCTGCTGAACGACCTGCACCTGGCGGTCTGCGAGCGGTATGGACGGCGGACGGGCTGGGTCGTGCGGACGAACCCGTACGAGGGCGGCAGCGATCACACCGTCTATATCGAAGCCGGCATCCCGGCGCTGCTCAACTGGCACTTCCCGGACCGCTACTACCACACGAATCTCGACCGGCCGGAGAAGACGAGCCCGCTCGAGATGAAGCGGGTGGGGACGGCCACGGCCACGACGGCGCTGCTCCTGGCGTCGGCGACCTCGTCGCAGGCGCTTGCGGTGGCGAAGGTCATCGCGGCCGCGGCCGGGGACCGGCTGGCGCTCGAGACGCGGCAGGGGGCGGCCATCATCGCCGCCGCCGCCGATCAGGGCGAAGCGCGGGTGCAGGAGCAGGAGGTCATGGCGGCCTGGCGGGTGTGGTACATCCAGGCGCTCGACAGCGTCCGCCGGCTGCCGGTCACGGCGGCCGACGCCGCGCTGACGTCGTACATCGATTCTGCCATCGCGAAACTCGAGCGCTGACAGGCCTATCGCCCGTCGCCCAATCCCCAATCCCTAATCGCCTATCACCCACAGACCATCCCCCTGACCCCATGCCCTTCGTCACCATCCCCGCTTCGCCGCTGCGCCCCGGTGTCTCGCCGGTGACGATCCACTACGGCGACCGGGGAACGGGCCAGCCGCTGGTCGTCCTGCACGGCGGGTGGGGAAATGGCATCTATCCGTTCGATCGTCAGATGGATGCGATGGCCGATCGCGTGCACTTCTACCTGCCCGACCGTTCGGGATATGGCGGATCGGGGCCGATCGATCGGCTGGGCGTCGACTTCCACGCGCAGGCGGCGGCCGAGACGTTCGCCGTGCTGGATGGCCTCGGCCTCGATCGCGTCTCTCTCTGGGGTCACAGCGACGGCGCCGTGATCGCCGTGCTGATGGGCCTGCAACAGCCGTCGCGGATCGATCGGCTGATCCTGGAAGCGCTGCACCTCTATCGGGTGAAGCCGGCATCGCGGCCGTTCTTCGCGGGTCTCGCGGCCGATCCCGGCAGCCTCGACCCGCGCGTGGCGCGCGTGCTGGCGAGCGAGCATGGGGCGTCCTACTGGCCGACGCTCGTGCGGCTGCACGGCCGGGCCTGGCTGGACCTGGCCGACCGGAGCCCGTCGCCCGACGCGGATCTGTACGGCGGCCGGCTGCCGCAGCTGCGGGTCCCCACGCTCGTGCTGCACGGCCGGCAGGATCCCCGCACCGAGCCGGGCGAGATCGAGGCGATGCGGCGGCAGCTGCCGCACGCCGTCTTCGCGATTCTGGACGAGGGCGGCCACAGCCCGCACAGCGAACGCAACACCGCCGACGAAGCGACGCGGGTGGCCGCCGCCTTCCTCGAGCGGCCGGTGGAGGCGGGGCATGGACGCGCCTGACCGCGCGGGGCCGTCACCGGCCGTCAGCCTGCGCGGCGTCTCGCGCGACTTCGCGACGCCGGGCGGGGCCGTGTACCGGGCCGTGGAGCACGTCTCCTTCGACGTGGCGCCGGGCGCGTTCGTGTCGATCGTCGGCCCGACGGGCTGCGGCAAGTCGACGCTGCTGAACGTGCTCGCCGGCCTGCTGGCTCCGACCGCGGGCTGCGTCGAGATCGGCGGTGTTCCGCTGGCCGGGGTGAACCGGCGCGCGACCTACATGTTCCAGCAGGATGCGCTGCTGCCGTGGAAGAGCGTGCTCGACAACGTCGGGCTCGGGCTGACGTTCGCCGGCCGGCCGCGCCACGAGGCGCGCCGCGCGGCACGCGCGTGGCTCGACCGGATCGGGCTCGGTGCGTTCGCCGACCGCTTCCCGTCGCAGCTGAGCGGCGGCATGCGCAAGCGGGTCGCCATGGCGCAGAACTGGGCGATGGACCGCGACCTGCTGCTGATGGACGAGCCGTTCAGCGCCCTCGACGTCCACACCCGTCAGGCCATGGAGATGGAGCTGCTGACGCTGTGGACCGGCTCGTCGAAGACGGTCGTCTTCGTCACGCACGATCTCGAGGAGGCCATCGCGCTCGCCGACGAAGTGCTGGTCATCTCCGCGGGACCGGCCAGCCATCTCGTCGGGCGGTACGTCGTGCCCCTGGCGCGGCCGCGCGACCTGGTCGACATCCGCACCGACCCCGCGTTCAACGATCTGTACCGGACGATCTGGTCCGACCTGCGGCGGGAAGTGCTGAAGAGCCGCGAGCCGGCGCCGGCGGGCAGGAGCGGTCGATGACTGACGCCGGCGTCCGCCGTGCCGTCGCCTTCCGCCAGGGGATGGCGCTGCTCGTCTGGCAGGTCGGCGTCGGCGTCGCCGTCCTCGCGCTCTGGCAGCTGCTGGCGACGGTCGGTCTGGTCGATCCGTTCTTCGTGAGCCGGCCGACCGACATCGCCGTGCGCGTCGGGCAGTGGCTGGTCTCCGGCACGATCTGGCCGCATCTGGCGGTGACGCTCGAGGAAGCGCTGCTCGCGTTCGTGATCGGCGCGGCGCTCGGGGTCACGTGCGGCTTCACGCTGGCGCGCCTGCCGCGCGTGTCGCTCGTGCTGAACCCCTACATCCGGATGCTGAACGCGCTGCCGCGGGTCGTGCTGGCGCCGCTCTTCCTGCTCTGGTTCGGCCTGGGCATCTGGTCGAAGGTCGTGCTGGGCGTCACGCTCGTCTTCTTCGTGGTCTTCTTCAATACCTATCAGGGCGTGCGCGACGTCGACCGGGTGCTCGTCGACAACGCGCGGATGCTGGGGGCGTCGGAGGCCGATCTGATCCGGCACGTCTTCGGCCCGAGCGCGCTGACGTGGATCTTCTCGAGCCTGCACACCAGCATCGGATTCGCCATCGTGGGGGCGGTGGTGGGCGAATATCTTGGCGCCTCGCGCGGGATCGGCTACGTTATCTCGCAGGCGCAGGGGACGTTCGACACGACGGGCGTGTTCGCCGGGCTGGCCGTGCTCAGTGTCGTCGTCGTGATCGTCGGTTACGGCGTGTCGAGACTGGAAGGCTGGCTGCTGCGCTGGAAGGTGTAGCGCCTGCGGCCATGCCGAGCCGAGGACAAGTGGATCCGAGGCGAGGCATCAGCGTCAGCGCGCGGCGGGGGTGGGGCCCCGCCGCCAGTGAAGAATACTAGCGCCTGCGGCCATGCCGAGCCTGAGGACAAGCTGGATCCGAGGCGAGGCATCAGCGCGCGCGCGGCGGGGTGGGGCCCCGCCGCCATGAAAATCACGTGGGCCTGCGAAGTCTGCGGCGTGCATATGCGCAGTGGGCGTTCGAGTCTGCTGCGGCGATCGTCGCGCCCGGCCTTGACCGGCTGCGGCAAGCCCTCCGGCGAGAGGGGCCTGACGCCGGTGCGGATGGCCGTCGGCGGCCAGGCCCAGTTCCTCTACCTGCCGACGACGCTCGCGCAGCAGCTCGGGTACTACCGCGACGAGGGGCTCGACGTCACGATCGACAACTTCTCGGGCGGCGCGCAGGCGCTGCAGGCGCTCATGGGCGGCAGTGCCGACGTCGTCTCGGGGTTCTACGACCACACCATCCAGCTCGCGGCCGACGGCAAGCACCTGACGGCCTTCGTGACGATGCTGCGGTATCCCGGCCTCGTGCTGGCGGTCTCGCCGCAGTCGTCGCGGACGATTTCCCGCATCAGCGATCTCAAGGGGGCGCGGGTCGGCATCACGGCTCCCGGCTCGTCGACGCAGATGATCGTCGAGTTCCTGCTGAACAAGGTGGGGCTGTCGGCGGCCGACGTCAGCTTCGTCGGCATCGGCACGGCGGCGACGGCGGTCGCGGCGATCGAGCACGGCAGCGTGGACGCCGGCATGCTCGCCGAGCCGACCTTCACCGAGATCGAGCGGCGCTCCGGCCGGCTGTGGCTGCTCGCCGATCTGCGCGGGGCGCAGGGGGTGCACGAAGCGTTCGGCACGTCGGCCTATCCCGGGGCCGTGCTGTACTCGAGCGCGGACTGGATCGCCGCGCATCAGTCGGTCGCGCAGGGGCTGGCGCGCGCGATCGTCCGCGCGCTGGACTGGATGCAGCACCACACGCCGCAGGAGATCGCCGCCCGCATGCCGGCGTCGTTCCGCGGCGACGACGAATCGCTGTACGTGGAGGCGCTGACGCACGTGATGCCGATGTTCTCGCCCGACGGCCTGATGCCGGCCGACGGGGCGCAGGCGGTGGCGTCGCTGCTGGCCTTCTCGCTCCCCAGGGTGCGCCAGGCGCACGTGGATCTCACCGGAACCTACACCAACCGCTTCGTCACGGCTGCCGGCGCTCCGGCGGCGGCCGGACAGCCGCAGCCGTGAGGAACCCCATGTACGACGCGAAGGATGTCCTGTTCGTTCTGCTGGCCGTCGTGACGGTGTTCTACCTCTGGCGGATCTTCAAGGCCGCCCGCGAGGCGCACCCCGACATGCTGGTCCGACCGACGCCGCTGCAGGGGAGCGTCGGGTTCGTCACGGCCTTCTTCGACACGCTCGGCATCGGATCCTTCGCGACGACCACGACCATCTTCAAGCTGAAGAAGATGGTCGACGTGCGGGAGATTCCCGGCACGCTCAACGTCGGCCACACGCTGCCGACGATTACCGAAGCCTTCATCTACACGCGGATCGTGCCGGTCGATTCCCGGACGCTCGTCCTGATGATCCTCGCCGCGGTCGTCGGCGCCTGGCTGGGAGCCGGGGTGGTGACGCGCTGGCCGCGGCGGAAGATCCAGATCGGCATGGGGCTCGCGCTGCTGGCGGCGGCCGTCCTGATGCTGGCGTCGCAGCTGCAGATGCTGCCGGTCGGCGGCCAGACGTTGTCGCTGTCGGGCACGCGGCTCGCCGTCGGACTGGTCGGCAACTTCGCGCTGGGCGCCCTGATGATGCTCGGCATCGGGCTCTACGCGCCGTGCATGATCCTCGTGAGCCTGCTCGGCATGAACCCGATCGCCGCCTTTCCGATCATGATGGGATCCTGCGCGTTCCTGATGCCGATCTCCAGCGCGCGCTTCATCCGGGAGAAGAGCTTCAACCTGCAGGCGACGCTGGGGCTCGCGATCGGCGCCGTGCCGGGCGTGCTCATCGCCGCGTTCATCGTCAGGTCGCTGCCGCTGTCGGCCGTCCGGTGGCTGGTCGTCGTGGTGGTCGTCTACACCGGCCTCAACATGCTGTTGACCGTGCGCGACCGGCGGGCGGCGGCCCAGGCCGCCGGGGCGGAGCCGCCGTCAGCGACGCCGGTGCCGTGAGCGCCCGGGGCGCGAGCGGCCCGGCGGCGGCGCCGGCGCGGCGCGACCGGCGGGCGGCGCCGCAGACGCGGCGGTGAACGCCGGCATGTTGAAGACCGGCCGGAGGGGAAGATCGCGTGGGTCGCCTTCGTAGAACACCCGCTCGAGGAACAGGCCCGAGGCCGGGGCGGTGAGGCGGGCCGGCAGCCCGGCCGGGGCCGTCAGCAGTCCCGCGGTGGCCTGCGGCGCCAGGCCGCCGCGCCCGACTTCGGCGATCACGCCGACCAGCCGCCGCACCATCCGCCACAGGAAGTGGGAGCCTTCGACGCGGATGAGCAGCAGGTCGCCGTCGGGCTGGATGGTGATCCCGTCGACCTGCACGAGCGTGGAGGCCTGCGTGGCGGGCTGTTCGGTGAAGCCGTGGAAGTCGCGCAGGCCGACGAACGGCACCGTGGCTTGGCGCATGGCATCGACGTCGAGCGGCTCCTTCACCCACCAGACGAACGACTTGGCGAAGGCCGTGCGCCGTGTCGCGATCTGGTACAGGTAGCTGCGGGCGACGGCGTCGTGCCGGGCGTGGAAGCGCGCGCGGGCCGGCTCGATCGCGAGGATGTTGATGTCGGTCGGCAGCCCGTCGTTGACCCGGCGGCGCAGGGTCTCGGCGGGCAGCTGCGTCACGACGTCGAGATGGGCCACCTGCGCGAGCGCGTGGACGCCGGCGTCGGTCCGGCCCGATCCGTAGAGCTCGAAGTCGGTGCGGCCCGTGACCTGGCGGACGACCCGATCGATCTCGCCCTGCACCGTGCGGGCGTTCTGCTGGATCTGCCAGCCCGAGTAGCGGCTGCCGGCGTACTCGATGGTGAGTCTGAATCGCGCCATGGGAGCTGGAGCCGGTGTGCGGCTCGCGCTACGAGTGTACCCGAAAAAACAGGTTGGACGCCGCGACGCGGCTGGCGCACAATGACCGGGATTCGGGACTGGGGATTCGGGATTGGACGCGTTCCACGATGCGATCCGGAGCCCGGCCGCCGGTCCCCTTGCCGCGATCTCAATGCCTGATTGCGAAGCCAATCCCTGATCCCTAACCCCTAATCCCTGTCAGAGTGCTCCCAGCCATGCGTAAACGTGCGTTGCTCATCACCGGTGCCGGCGGCGAGATCGGACACGGACTGATTACGCGCCTGTCCGCCACCTCGGATGTCCCGATCATCACGCTCGACGTGGCGCCGCTCGACGCGCCGCTGACGCCCTACGTGGCCCGCGAGTTCACCGGCTCGATCATGGACGGCCCGGTGCTCGAGCGGATCCTCGCGGAGTTCGAGGTCGACCTCGTCTTCCACCTCGCGGCGCTGCTGTCCACGCGCGCGGAGTTCACGCCGGTGACCGCGCACCAGGTGAACGTCGACGGTACCCTGAACCTGCTCGAGTTCGCCCAGCACGAGGCCGAATCGCACGGGCGGCCGGTGGTCTTCCTGTATCCCTCGTCGATTGCCATCTTCGGGCTGCCCGATCTCGAGACGAAGGCGCGCGCCGGCCGCGTGGGGGAGGACGACTGGAACCGGCCGACGACGATGTACGGCTGCAACAAGCTGTACTGCGAGCAGCTCGGCCGGTACTGACACGCATCATTACAAGCAGCTCGCCGCCGACCGGCCGGCCGGGCACGTCGACTTCCGCTGCGTCCGGTTTCCGGGACTCATCTCGGCCATGACCGTGCCGTCGGGCGGCACGTCGGACTACGCGCCGGAGATGATCCATGCGGCGGCGCGGGGCGAGCGCTACGACTGCTTCGTGCGGCCCGATGCCCGGATCCCGTTCATGGCCATGCCCGACGGCGTGGAGGCGCTGCTGGCTCTGGCCGCCGCCCCGCGCGAACGGCTGACCCGCACGGCCTACAACCTCGGGGCGTTCAATCCGTCGGCCGAGGAGATTCGATCGGTCGTCTGTGCGGCGTTTCCGGAGGCGGCGATCGGCTTCCAGGTGGACGCCAAGCGCCAGGGGATCGTCGACTCGTGGCCGGCGGACGTCGACGATAGCGCCGCGCGGGCCGACTGGGGATTCGCGCCGAAGTACGACTTCACACGCGCCTTCTCGGAATACCTCATCCCGACCATCCGGCAGCGGTATCACGGCGAGGGACTGGTGCGGTGATCTGAAGCCGGTCGGCCGCCGGTCGGGCGGCTCGAACGCTCAGGAACGGCGAAGGCGCGCGTGGCCGTCGCCGCAACTCGTCACCGGGAGGGCCGTGTGGCCAGCCGGGCCGTCACCCAGGCGTGCAGCGCCTGCGGCCCGCGGCGGCCGCCGAAGGCGCCGCCGTTGAAGAAGCCTCCCCCGTCCATGTCTCCGTCCTGGTCCCATCCCTTTACCTTTGCGGACACCGGCCTGTCTAAGGCGGAAGATTGCAAGTCGTGCGCCGGGACGAACCGGTCCGGCACGGCCGTTTGCATGACGACACTGCCTTCCCCGATGACCTCCATGCCACCGCGAGCGCGATCTGCCCGCCGGCCCGGCTGCACGCTGCTGAGCCTGACGGCCGTGCTGGCGCTGCTGATCGGTGTGCTCACCGGTGTGGCGCGGGCTCAGGCCCCGGCCGTGGCCGGCGCGGCCATGGCGGGACAGGTGCGCGGGCCCGGCGGGACGGTCGTGCCGGGGGCGACGGTCCTGGCGACCGAGACGCGCACCGGCGTGCGCAAGGAGACCTGGTCGGACACCGACGGGAAGTACCGGTTGTCCGCTCTGACGCCCGGCACGTGGCGGATCGCCGTGAGCCTCATCGGCTTCACGACGTTCGTCCGGAACGACATCACCGTGGCGGCCGGCGCGGTCGTTTCCGTCGACGCGACGCTGGGGTTTGGCGCCCCGGCGCAGCCGGCCGGTCCCGCAGGGGCGGAAGGGCGCCGGGGAGGCGCGGGACTCGAGCGGCCGCGCGGACAGGGCGGCGAGGGACGCAACCCGGCCGGCGCGCGAGCCGGACGTGCCGCCGGTGCCGACGGTCGAAGTGCGGTGGAGCCCGGCGCCTTCGCGGCGTCGCCCGACGATGAGCAGGCGTCCGGCGACGCGGCCGTCGTCCGGTTCGCCGACGGGACGACCGAGACGCAGCCGGCCGCGGGCGCGAACGCGACCGGAAGCGACGAGGAGAGCGGCGGGCTGGACGCCACGCGTCAGGACGAGGCGGCGGCGAATTCGTTCCTGCTGTCGGGCAGCGTCGGCCAGGCGGCTACGCCGGGCGCCGGCCGCGGCCGGTTCGGCGGTGGCCGGTTCGACCGGGGAGGCGGCGGCGCCCCCGGCTTCGGCGGGGGCGGCGGTCCTGGCGGTGGGCCGGGCTTCGGGGGCGGCTTCGGCGGCGGATTCTTCGGGCGTGGCGGTCCGCGCATCAATCGCATTCGCGGCAGTGTCTCGGAGCAGTACGCCAACTCGGCCTTCGATGCGAGCCCGTACGCGCTCAGCGGGCCGCAGCAGCCGCTCTTGTCCTCGTACAACCAGCGGACGGGGCTGACCCTGGGCGGGCCGCTGAGCATTCCGAAGATCTACGATGGCAGCGGCCGGACGACCTTCTTCCTGAACGGCAGCTTCGGCACGAGCGTGAACCCGATCGATCGGTTCGCGACGGTGCCGACGGCGGCCGAGCGTGCGGGCGACTTCTCGGGGCTGGCGACCATCTACGATCCCCGGACGGGACAGCCGTTCGCGGGCAACGCGGTGCCGGCCGGGCGCGTGGATCCGGCTGCGGCGTCGCTGCTGCAGTACCTCCCGCTGCCGAACCTGCCCGGTTCGGTGAACAACTACCGCCTGCGGGAGACGGTGCCCGCGCAGACGCTGCGGCTGTCGGGGCGTGTCATCCAGCAGCTGACGGCGCGCGACTCGCTGAACGTCGCCTACAACCTGCAGTCGTCGCATGCGACGACGTTCAACAGCTTTCCGGACCTGACGAGCCGATCGTCCAACCGGGGCCAGTCGCTCGCGGCCGGCGAGACGCACCGCTTCGGCGGGCGGGCGTTCAACAGCTTTCAGTTCGACTTCAGCCAGCGGCGGGTGTCGACGCTCAATCCGTTCGCCTACGCCAGCGACGTCGAAGGGGCGCTCGGTATCCAGGGGGCGTCGACGGCCCCGATCAACTGGGGACCGCCGGCCGTCGACTTCACGAATTTCACCGGGTTGAACCTGGCGATTCCCAGCGACGTGAACAACCGGACGTACCGCTTCACCGATTCGCTGCTCATGGTCCGGGGCCAGCACAACCTGCGGATCGGAGGCGAGTTCAGGCGCATCGATCTCGATTCGGTGAACGATCCGGACGGCCGGGGGACCTTCACGTTCACCGGGTTCGCCACGAGCGCGCTGAACGCCGCCGGCCTGCCGGTGGCCGGCACCGGCCTCGACTTCGCGGATTTCCTGCTGGGGCTGCCGCAGGCGACCTCGGTCCGGTTCGGCTCGTCGAGCAACCAGTTCCGGTCGTGGACGGCGAGCGGGTTCGTGGAGGACGACTGGCGGGCGACCTCGCACGTCACCTTCAACCTGGGCCTCCGGTACGACTACTTCGAGCCGTTCAGCGAGGCGTCCGGCCAGCTGTCGAATCTGGTGTTCGGCCCCGGCTTCTCGAGCGTCACGCGGGTGACGGGGCTGGAGCCCGGCAGCCTGCCACCGTCGCTGGTTCGCGGCGACCGGAACAACTTCTCGCCGCGCCTCGCGATGGCCTGGCGCCCGTCGGACGAGCACAGTCTGGTGCTGCGCGGCGGGTACGGCATCTTCTACGACGGCGGTATCTACCAGCGGCTCGTCGGGAACCTCGCCAGCCAGGCGCCGTTCGCGGTGACGGGCACGTCGCTCAGCACCGCGGCGCAGCCGCTGACGCTGCAGGACGGCCTGCCCGCGGCCGCCCCCGGCGTCGTGGCGAACACCTATGCCGTCGATCCGAACATGCGGACGCCGATGGCGCAGACCTGGAGCGCCGGCTTCGAGCAGTCGCTGTTCCGGTACTACCTGCTGTCGGTGAGCTACGTCGGCACGAAGGGATCGAATCTCGATCTGCTGCTGGGGCCGAACCGCTTCCTGTCGACCGGCGTCAACGGCTCGTCCGATCTGTCGCTGGCGGGCGCCGAGCAGTTCATCTACGAGACGACCGGCGCTTCCTCGATCTACCAGGGTCTCCAGGTGGAGCTCCGGCGGCAGTTCCACGACGGCTTCGGGTTCAACGCGGCGTATACCTTCTCGAAGTCGCTCGACAACGCGTCGAGTATCGGCGGGGCAGGGCAGACGGTGGCGCAGAATCCGTTCGACCTGTCGCAGGAATGGGGGCTGTCGACCTTCGACGTGCGGCACCGGCTGGTGGCGAACGCGTTCTACCGTCTGCCGTTCGGGTCGGGCCAGCGGTTCCTGTCGAACGGCGGCGTGCTGGCCGCCCTCTTCGGGGACTGGCAGGTGAGCGGCGTCGGCACGTACCTGTCGGGCAATCCGCTGACGGCCACCGTGCTCGGCAACACCGGCGCGACCGGCGGGGTCGGCACCTACTTCGCCCTGCGGGCGAACGCGACCGGCCTGCCGGTGCTCGTGCCGGTCTCGACGGCGCAGGAATTCTTCAACACGGCCGCCTTCGTCGTGCCGGTGGCCGGCGACCTGGGCAATGCGGGCCGCGGCACGATTCCCGGGCCCTCGTCGTTCAACGTCAATCTGTCGGTCGACCGGTTCATCACGCTGTCGGCCGAGCGCGGCCTGCGGCTCGACGTCCGGCTGGCGGTGACGAATCTGCTGAACACGGTGAACTACACGAGCGTGTCGACCGTGGTCAACGCGATCACGTTCGGCCAGGTGACGGCGGTCGGGCCGATGCGGGCGATGATGCTGTCGCTGAGGATGCGGTTCTGATGACGAGACCGTGGGGACGTCGGCCGCCGCGGCGCCGTGCCGGCGCGCTGGCCGCGATGGCGGTCGGACTGGCGCTCGCCGGCGGCTCCGTGCGCGCGGCCGGGCCGCAGAGCGGGCAGGGCGCGCCGCCCGTGCCGCCCGGCCAGCCGGTCTTCCGCAGCCAGACCAGCGAGGTGGTCGTGGACGTGCGCGTCCGGGACAAGCAGGGGCGTCCGGTCACCGATCTCCATCAGCGCGACTTCCGCGTGTTCGAGGACGGCGTGCCGCAGACGGTCACCTCGTTCACGCTCGAGAACGTCGACGCGCTGGCGAAGGCGGCGAGCGCCGGCGGCCCGCCACCGACGATCGATCTGGGCACGCTGCCGCCGACCGCCAGCCCGGAGCCGCTCCTGCGGAACCACCGCCTGCTGGTGCTCTTCTTCGACCTGACCTCGATGCAGGTCGACGATCTCGAGCGGGCGCTGGCGGCCGCCCGCCATTTCGTCGACGCCCAGCTCTCACCGGCCGATCTCGTGGCCGTGGCGACCTATACGTCGAGCCTGCGGGTGCTGCAGGATTTCACCAACGATCGCGCCGCGCTGGACAAGGCGCTCGCCGGCATCGATGCGGGCGAGTCGTCGGCCCTGAGCCAGGCCGGCTCCCAGGGCGACGCCGGTGGGACGAACGCCTCGGGCGAGGAGATCGTCGACCAGGACACGTCGGCGGCGTTCACGGCCGACGAGACCGAGTTCAACCTGTTCAATACCGACGAGCAGTTGATGGCGATCGAGTCGCTCGCCGGCATGCTGCGCAACGTGCCGGGGCGCAAGGCGATCCTGCACTTCTCGAGCGGGCTGACGCAGACCGGCGTCGAGAACGAGACCGAGCTGCGCGCGGCGACCGACGCGGCGAACATGGCCGACGTCTCGCTCTACACGTTCGACTCGCGTGGACTCGTGGCGCTGCCGCCCGGTGGCGATGCGACGGCCTCGATCGCCAGCGGCACCGCCCTGTTCTCGGGCCAGGCCTTCCGCTCGCAGGTGTCGTCGCTGCACGACAGCCGCGAGACGCTGACGACGCTCGCCGCCGACACCGGCGGACGGACCTACACCGACCTCAACGACTTCAGCCACGCGTTCGCCGACGTGCAGCAGGACAATTCCACCTACTACCTGCTGGCGTACGTGCCGACGAACACGGCCATGGACGGGAAGTTCCGCCGCATCCGCGTCGAGGTCGATCGCCCGGGCGTCGACGTGCTGGCGCGTCCCGGCTATTTCGCACCGAAGAGTTTCAGACGGCTCTCGAAGGCCGGCAAGGACCTGCAGCTCGCGCAGGCGCTGGCCCTCGATACGCCGTTCGTCGACCTGCCGCTGGCCGTCGAAGCCGCCGCCTTCCGGACCGCGTCCGACCCGAACCGGTTCGATGTCGTCCTGGCGGCGAAGATTCCCGGATCGGCCGTGCCGTTCCCGCCGGGCGCGACGACCCGCCGCACCGAGCTGGATTTCGCCTGGCGGGCGACCGATGCCGCCGGGCGTGTCGTGGCGGCCCTGCGCGACACGTTACCCGTGAAGCTGGATGCCGCCGAGTACCGGCAGGTGCAGCACGCCAGCCTCGTGTACCGGGGCGGCTTCGTGCTGCCCGCCGGGAAGTACACACTGAAGGTGGCCGTGCGCGAGAACGACACGGGCGAGATCGGCACGTTCGAGCAGCCGCTGGATCTGTCCGTACCGCAGGCGCCCCTCACGCTCAGCTCCGTCGTGCTCGCCAACGAGCTGAAGCCGGCCGCCGGCAATGCCCTGCGCGAAGGACCGGGCGGCGGGAGAGGCTTCGGTGGACGCGGAGGTCCCGGCTTCCGTGGCGGGCCCGGCGGATTCCCGGGGCCGGGAGGCTTCGGCCGGCCGGGCGAGGGGAGCGACGATCCGCTCGCGATCGGACGCCTCGTGATGGTGCCCAGCGTGACGGGCGTCTTCCGTGTCGGGCAGACCCTGTTCGTGCGCCTCGAATCCTATGCGTCGGTCCCGCGGAGTCGACCGTGAATCGCCCGCGCCGCAGGCCGCGGTCGTCTTCTTCCGTCACGGCGTGAAGATCTCCGAAGCCGGCCCCGTCAACGGACGGCCCGAAGGCGGAACCGGGCGGGCGGACTACTTCCTGCGGATCCCGCTCGACCGCTTTCCCATCGGCCGCTACGTCATGCAGGTGAACGTGCTCGATCCCGCCGCCGGCCACGTCGCGTTCGCGCGGGTGCCCCTGGCGATCCTGCCGGCCGCGCCGGCACCAGGCCCCGCGGGACGGTAGCCCGGCCGCCCATCGCGCGTCGCACGGACGGGACGCACGTCGCGCCCCGGAGAGGGAGCCGGCACTCCGCGCGGGACGGGCCACGCCGAGAACTTTGACAGCGATTCCCGCCGTCTGTTATAGCTAACGCAGTTTCGCGCGGGATAGCCGGCGTGCGTGAGCCGGGCAGCCGGCCGCCGGGATGCGCGATCCGAATCCATCGCCGATCGTCCCCCTTCCGAAAGATCCAGCGATGAGCGTCGACCCAGTCCGGAACCCGGGCAGCGGATCCGGTGCCGCACCCAATCCCGACCCGGCCGCCTCTCGACGGCCGCCGCGGGCGCAGCGGCCGTGCCGCGTCGGGCTGCTCGGATTCGGAACGATCGGTCAGGCCGTGGCCCGCAGTGTGTGCGAGCGTCCGCGCGCCGGGCTCCGGCTCACGCATGTGCTGAACCGCGCCGGCGATCGGAAGAAGCCCGCCTGGGTTCCCGCCGACGTCTGCTGGACGCACGAGGTCTACGACATCCTGCTGTCGGACGTCGACGTGGTCGTCGACCTGTCGCCCGACAGCGACCAGGCGCTCGACTGGATCCGGTCGGCGCTCGAAGCCGGCAAGTCGGTGGTGACGGCGAGTCGCGACGTCGTCGCCCGCCGCGGGCCCGAACTGCTCGCGCTCGCCCGGTCGCGCGGCTGCCAGCTGCGATTCGAGGCGGCCGTCGGGGGGCCGGTGCCGATGGTGGCGGGTCTGCGGGACGGTCTGGCCGGCGATCGGCTCCGCTCGCTGGTCGGCATCCTGAACGGCGCCAGCAACTACATCCTCAACCGGATTGAATGGACGGGCGGCGATTTCGCTGACGCGCTCGCCGAAGCGAACCGTCTCGGGCTGGTCAGCGCGAATCCCGACGACGACGTGGAGGGGCAGGATGCGGCGGCGAAGCTGTCCGTGCTCTGCGGGATCGCCTTCGGCCGCCAGATTCTGGTCGACGAGGTGCCGCGCCAGTCAATCGTGCCGGTGGCGGCCATCGACTTCCAGTACGCGACGCGGCTCGACTGCACGATCCGGCCGGTGGCCTTCGCCGAACGCGGGTCGCGCGGCCTGACGGCCTGGGTCGGGCCGGCGCTCGTGCCCCGCGCCTCGATGCTGGCGCACCTGCACGGCAGCCAGAACATCCTCATCGCCACCGGCGAAGCGACGACGCAGACGGGATTCTTCGGGGTGGGCGGCGGCGGACGGGCCACGGCCGTCGCCGTAGTCTCCGATCTCGTGGCGCTGGCGTCGATGGAGCCGCGCGCCGACTCCTGGGTGGCCGTGCCGATGCGGGCCCACGTGGCGAGCGCCGAGGCCGAGAGCCGGCGCTACGTCCGGTTCGTCGTCCGCGACCGGCCCGGTATCATCGCCGAGCTCGCGACGGCGTTCGCGGCCGAGGGGATCAGCGTCGAGGCCGTGCTCCAGGAGCCGCCGCTGCGGGGCACGCAGCTGCCGTTCGTGATCACGCTCGATCCCTGCCCGCAGGCCGCCTTCGATCGTGCGCTGGTCCAGATCGCCGCGTGCGACTTCCTCGTCGAGCCGCCGCTCGGGCTGCGGATGCTCGATCCCGCGATGGTGTGAGGGCGGGGCGGCCCGGCCGACCGCCCCGCAATCGTGGGGCGCCGCCTAGGCCTTGGGCGCCGGCGCCGTCCGCAGATAGTCCTTCTTCTTCACGAATCCCGGAAACTTCTTCCTGGCCTCGTCGTCCGACAGATTGTTGGAGATGATGATGTCCTGGCCCGGCTGCCAGTCGGCCGGCGTCGCCACGGGCTGCTTCGCGACCAGCTGCAGCGAGTCGAGGACCCGCAGCAGTTCCTGGAAGTTGCGGCCCGTGCTCGCCGGGTAGGTCAGCGTCAGCTTCACCTTGTGATCCGGGCCGATGACGAAGACCGACCGGACCGTCATCGTGTCGCTCGCGTTCGGATGGATCATGTCGTAGAGCGTGGCGACCTTGCGATCCGGATCCGCAATCATCGGGAAGTTCACGGCGTGGCCGGTGACGTCGGCGATGTCGCCCTCCCACTTCTGGTGGGAGTCGAGCGGATCGACGCTCAGGCCGATCACCTTCGTGTGGCGCTTCTCGAATTCCGCCTTCAGGCCGGCGACCGTCCCCAGCTCCGTCGTGCAGACCGGTGTGAAGTCCTTCGGGTGCGAGAAGAGGACGACCCAGCTCGAGCCCTGCCACGTGCGGAAGTCGATCGGCCCCTGGGTGGTCTGTGCGCTGAAGTTCGGAGCCTCGTCGCCGAGATGAACAGCCATGCGATCCTCCTGATTGACCGGGCGCGGATTGTCGGGGTGGAGAAAAAGAAAAGGCCCGGAGAGCGTCCGCTCTCCGGGCCAGGAATGCCGCCGCGCGCTGGCGATTCAGCGCGTCGCGCCGCTGGATGAAGGGCGGGTGCCTCGGAGGCCCCAGACGGCCTTCCGACGACAACACGAGGCGTTCGCCCGTCCAGCGATCAGAATCATGGCCTCCGTTTTACCTCCGGAGCCGGTCCAGCGTCAACGGGATTCGCACAAATATTTTGCGGGCCTCAGGACCGGAATTGCCTGTATTTCCTGCTGAATCCGTTCGGAATGACAGGATTGTTCGCAGGGAGTGTGCAGAAGACCGACTGCGACGGACGCGGCATGACACGGACGACAGCAGCGTAACGCCCGGTGCGGGTGCCTGCCAGAACTTCATGCACGGGCCTGGTGCGGTCCATCGAGAGGCCGGACGCCCCGCCTTCGCATCCCCATCTCAGGGGCCGGCCGGGTGCGCGACCGGCGGTAAGTTACACTGGCAGGCCGGCGTGCGGCAGCGTGTTGCATGCCCGTCCAGCTGGCACGGGCCGGCTGGTGTGGTGAAACGTGTCAGAGGGAGCGGTTGTTCGTGACGGATCGAGGGCATCGGACGGTCACCGTCTTCGCGCCGGCCACCGTGGCGAATGTCGCCTGCGGATTCGACGTGCTCGGGTTCGCCCTGGCGCAGCCCGGTGACGAAATCGTGGCGAGCCGCCGGGACGAGCCCGGCGTGGCGATTGCGGGTATCACGGGAGACGAGGGGAGGCTGCCGCGCGATGCGGCACGCAACACGGCGGGCGTGGCCGCCCGGGCGCTGCTCGACGCGCTCGGATCGCGGGCCGGCGTGTCGCTCACCCTCCACAAGGGGCTGCCGCTGTCCAGCGGCCTCGGGGGCAGCGCGGCGAGCGCCGTGGCGGCCGTGGTCGCGGTGGACGCCCTGCTCGAGGCCGGTGCGTCGCCCGACCTCCTGCTGCGCTGCGCGCTGGAAGGCGAGCGGCTCGCGTCCGGCTCGATGCATCCCGACAACGTGGCCCCCGCGCTGCTCGGCGGCTTCGTGCTGGCCCGCTCGGCCGATCCGCCCGAATCTGCTGCGCCTGCCGGTGCCCGACGGGCTGGCCTGCGCCATCGTGCACCCCCATCTGGAAGTGGAAACGGCGGCGGCCCGGCGGCTGCTGGGCGACACGGTGCCCCTGCAGGCGGCCATCCGGCAATGGGCGAACCTGGGCGGGCTCGTCGCGGGGCTGTACGAATCGGACTTCGCCCTGATCGGCCGGTCGCTCGAGGACGTGATCGCCGAGCCGAAGCGGTCGGTGCTGGTGCCCGGCTTCGCCGAGATGAAGCAGGCGGCGCTCGATGCGGGCGCGCTCGGCTGCAGCCTCTCCGGATCGGGGCCGTCGCTCTTCGCGCTGTGCCGCACGGTGGAACAGGCGGACGCGGTGGCGGCGGCCATGCGCACGGCGCTGGACCGCGCGCAGGGGATCGCCTGCGAGACCTGGGTGTCGCCCGTGGGGCAGGAAGGGGCACGCGTCACGCGTGCATCGGGCACGGCATGCGCTACGTAAGCACGCGCGGCGACTCGCCGGCCGTCGACCTGCGGACGGCCCTGTTCGAGGGGCTGGCGCCCGACGGCGGGCTCTACCTGCCGGAACGGCTCGATCCGCTGCCGGCGGACTGGATCGCGGCGCGGCCGGGCGCGGAGCTGCCGGATACCGCCACCGGCGTGCTGCGTCCGTTCACCACGGGCGCCATCGACGACAGCACGCTGGAGGCGCTCGTCCGGGACGCGCTCGATTTTCCGATTCCGCTCGTCCCCATCGAGGATCGCGTCTGGGCGCTCGAACTGTTTCACGGCCCGACGCTCGCGTTCAAGGACGTGGCGGCGCGCGTGATGGCGCGGCTCATGCTGGCGCTCGACGACGGCGGCCGCGATCCGCTCACGGTGCTGGTGGCCACGTCGGGCGATACCGGCAGCGCCGTGGCGGATGCGTTCGCGCGGCTGCCGGGCATGCGCGTCGTGATTCTGTATCCCGAAGGGCAGGTGAGCCCGATCCAGGAAGCGCAGCTCACGACCTTCGAGGGTGACGCCGCCGGCCGTACGCAGGCGCTGGCCGTGGCCGGGACGTTCGACGACTGCCAGCGGCTGGTCAAGGAGGCCTTCGCCGACGCGGCGCTCCGCCGGGACGTCCGCCTGACCTCGGCGAACTCGATCAACATCGGCCGGCTGCTGCCGCAGATCGTCCCCTACTTCCACGCCGTGGCGCAGCGGCCGGCCGGCACGGCGCCGCCCGTCTTCTCGACGCCCAGCGGCAACTTCGGCCATCTCACCGCCGGCCTCATGGCCAGCCGCCTCGGACTGGCCGTGGCGCGGTTCGTGGCCACCACGAACGCGAACGACGCCGTGCCGCACTATCTCGACACCGGACGGTACGAGCCGCGCGCCTCCCGCCGGACGATCGCGAATGCCATGGACGTCGGCAACCCGAGTAACTTCGAACGGATGCGCGTGCTGTACGGCGACAACGTGACGGCCATGCGCCGCGACGTCACCGGCAGCCGCCACGACGATGCGAGAACGAAGGAAGCGATCCGGGATGTGTACCGCCGGACGGGCTATCTCCTGGATCCGCACTCGGCCATCGGCTACCTCGGCCTGCGCGAGGAGCTGGCGCGCCGGCCGGGGGCCTGGGGCATCGTGATGGCGACGGCCCATCCCGCCAAGTTCGGGGACATTGTCGAGCCGGTCATCGGCGAGGCGGTGCCGATGCCCGACCGCCTGGCGGCCTGCCTGTCGCGGCCGAAGCGGTTCACACGGATGGCTGCCAGCCGCGACGCCCTCGACGAGGTGCTGCGTGGCTGAGGCCGCGCGGTGGCGTTACCCGCCGCACGTCCTCGACGAGCTCGCGCGCCACGGTGTCCGCCCCCTCCCGACCACCGATCCCCGCCTGGTCTTCGAGTTCGTCAACGATCTGTATCGCTACGAGATCCGCCGGCTGCGCGACCGCCTGGTCGCGGGCGAGTTCCCGAAGACCGGATATGCCGGCCGCGTCGTCGACCTGCGTCGCCGCTACCTGCTGGTGTCCGTCCGGCTGAAGGACTGGGCGGTGGAGGAAGACTGCGACGTAGAACGTAGAACGTAGAACGCAGAAAGGCGCGCCGGCGCTGGAGCCCGTAGCGCCTGTAGCCCGCAGCCCGTGTGAGCGGGGCGACGCTCAGACCCCCAGCTCTCTCCGGATCGCTCCGACGATGGCGTCGATCGGCTGGCGGATGTCGACGGTGAGGGCCGCGTCGGCGGGGGGCTCCAGCGTGGCGAGCTGGCTGTCGAGCAGCGCGGGATTGAAGAAGTGGTCGGGCCGGCTGGCCAGGCGTTCGGCGAGCAGACCGCGCGGCCCCGCGAGGTGGACGACGCGGACGCCGCGCAGGTCGCCGCGCAGCCGGTCGCGATAGGCCTGCTTCAGGGCCGAGCAGGCGATGACGGCGTCCTCGCGCCGGTCGGCATGCCGCTGCATGAGGTCGTGAATCCGATCGAGCCAGGGCCCGCGATCCTCGTCGGTCAGCGGGACGCCGCGGCGCATCTTCGCTACGCTGGTCGCCGAATGGTAGCTGTCCCCCTCGTGGAACGGCCAGCCGAGGTCGGCGGCCAGCCGCTCGCCCACCGTCGTCTTGCCCGAGCCAGAGACTCCCACCAGCAGGATCGTCACCGCTTCGCTCCTCGCGCCATCGACGCCGCCCGTCAGTAGATTCGATCGAGCGCGATCAACCGGGTTCGCAGGTCGGGGCTCGACGCCAGAGGGCTCGTCGCCTGGAGCAGCAGGTACTCGGCGGCTTCGGCCAGCTGGGCGGACGTGGGCTCCGCGGTGGCGTCCAGCTCGTTGAGGCGCCGGGCCTCACGCACGTGCTGCGCCGGATCCAGCGCGCGGAGCATCTCCGCGGCGATCGCCTCCAGGGAACGGTCGCCCAGCAGCGGCGCCAGGCCGTTGCGTACGGGCGCCGCCAGCCGGGGCGCCATCGCGGCGAGCCGATCGGCCACGGCCCGGACGCTGGCCGGCTCCAGGCGGCCGTACGCGAGCAGGTTGAGCTGCTGTTCGAAGGGCATAGGCGGATGACGGTCGATGAACTTAGAATTGACGTATTCCATTCTACGTGCCCGGTTCACGAATCCCAATCGGCCATGCCTGTTCCCGCCATCATGCGAGTCGTCGAAATCACCGCGCCGGGCGAACCGGAGGTGCTCGTGCCGGCCGAGCGGCCGGTTCCCCGACCGGCCGGCGGCGAGGTCCTGATCCGTGTCGCGGCGGCCGGTGTGAACCGCCCCGACGTGATGCAGCGGCAGGGCAAGTATCCGCCGCCCCCCGGCGCCTCCGATCTGCCGGGGCTGGAGGTGGCCGGCACGGTGGCGGCGGTCGGCGCCGACGTGGCGCGCTGGCAGGTGGGTGACCGCGTGTGCGCGCTGGTGGCCGGCGGGGGCTATGCGGAGTACTGCGTGGCGCCGGCGCTGCAGTGCCTGCCCGTTCCCGGCGACCTCGATCCGGTGGCGGCGGCGGCGATCCCCGAGACGTTCTTCACCGTCTGGACGAACGTGTTCGAGCGCGGGCGGCTGAGCGCCGGGGAGTGGCTGCTCGTGCATGGCGGCTCGAGCGGAATCGGCACGACCGCCATCCAGCTCGGTCGGGCGTTCGGCGCGCGCGTGCTGGCCACGGCCGGCACGGCGGAGAAGTGCGCCGCCTGCGAGCGGCTCGGCGCCGAGCGGGGCATCAACTACCGCGACGAGGACTTCGTCGAGGTGGTTGGCGAGCGGACCGGCGGCCGCGGCGTCGACGTCGTGCTGGACATGGTCGGGGCCGCCTACCTCGAGCGGAACGTCGATTGTCTCGCGCCGAACGGCCGGCTGGTCGTCATCGGCCTGCTGGGCGGCGCGAAGGGGACGGTGAAGCTCCTGCCCGTGCTGCAGCGGCGGCTGACGATCACCGGCTCGACGCTCCGGTCGCGCTCGGTCGACGAGAAGGCCGCGATCGCCCGGGCGCTCGAGCAGCACGTCTGGCCGCTGCTGGAGCAGGGCACGGTACGGCCGGTCGTCGACCGCACGTTCGCGCTCGCCGACGCCGCCGAGGCTCATCGGCTGATGGAGCGGAGCGGCCACATCGGCAAGCTCGTCCTGCGGGTCTGAACGCCACCGGATACAATGGGGCTTCGGGCTGGCCGGCAGCCATTTCGAACGGGCCATCCGAGGCGGGTCGGGGGCCATCGACATTGTCAGTCCAAGCAGCCACGTCGTCCATATCAAGATCCGGAGCGTGAGCGACGGCTGCGCGTGGGGGTGGGGCCCCACGCGGACTGAACGAAGTTGACCAGGACAGGCGGATTGACGTGAACTCCAGAAATCTGCGGATGTGTCTCGGATTGCTGCTCGCGGCGGTCGTCGCGGCGGGCGGCTGCAGCACGCGCGCGGAGAACCAGCAGTCGAAGATGATCGTGCGGAGTCTGCAGGCCTCGGATACGAAGGTCGGCGTCGGGGCTCAGGCGAAGGACGGCGAGATGGTGACGGTCGACTACACCGTCTGGGTCTACGACTCGCACCAGCCGGACCGCAAGGGGCGCAAGCTCGACAGCACGATCGACCGGAAGGTGCCGGTCACCTTCAGGCTGGGCGCGGGACAGGTGATCCGCGCCTGGGACATGGGCATTCCCGGCATGCGGGTGGGCGGCACGCGCGAGTTGTTCGTCCCGGCCTTCCTCGGATACGGCGCCAAGGGGAACGGCCCGATTCCCGGCGACACGACCGTGGTGTACGACATCACCCTGCGCAGCGCGCAGGGTGGCGAGAGTCCAGACTAGTCTGTCCCGAGAAGCTCCGGGCGCGGCCCGGGTCGCGAGCGCCACGCGAGTGAGCCGGGGATTGGGGCGGAGCCCCATAGAAACTATGACCATGGATTACGTGAATCTGGGCAGGAGCGGCCTGAAGGTCTCGCGCCTGTGCCTCGGGACGATGACCTACGGCACGTCGGCGTGGCGCGACTGGGTGCTGAACGAGGCCGCGAGCCGGCCGTTCATCGAGCGGGCGCTCGAGCACGGGATCAACTTCTTCGACACGGCCGACATGTACTCGCTGGGCGTCAGCGAAGAAGTGGTCGGCCGGGCGCTGAAGGACTTCGCGAAGCGCGATCAGGTCGTCATCGCCACCAAGGGCTTCCACGCGATGGGGAGCGGCCCGAACGACAAGGGGAACTCGCGCAAGCACCTGATGGACGCGATCGACAATTCGCTGCGGCGTCTCGGCGTCGACTACGTCGACCTCTATCAGATCCACCGCTGGGACTACACCACGCCGATCGAGGAGACGGTCGAGGCGCTGCACGACATCGTGAAGGCGGGCAAGGCGCGGTACGTCGGGGCGTCGAGCATGTTCGCCTGGCAGTTCGCGCAGGCGCTGCACACGGCCGACCTGCACAACTGGACGCGCTTCGTCTCGATGCAGAACCACTACAACCTGGTCTACCGCGAGGAGGAGCGCGAGATGCTGCCGCTCTGCCGCGCGGAGGGGATGGCCGTCATCCCCTGGAGCCCGCTGGCGCGCGGATTCCTCGCCGGCAACCGGCGCGGGGCGAATCGCGGCGAGACGAAGCGGGCGAAGACGGACGACTTCGCCCACAAGCTGTACTACAGCGAGTCGGACTTCACGATCGCCGACCGCACGGTCGAGATCGCCAAGCGGCGCGGCGTGGCCCCGACGCAGGTCGCGCTCGCGTGGCTCCTCCGCCAGCCGGGCATCACGGCGCCGATCATCGGCGCGTCGAAGATGGACCACCTCGATCAGGCCGTCGCGGCGCTCGAGCTCACGCTCGACGACGAGGAGTGCCGCTTCCTCGAAGAGCCGTACCAGCCGCACCGCGTGCTGGGACACGCCTGAGATGAGCACCTGTAGGCGATAGGCGATGCAGGCGGTCGGGGCCAAGCCATGGCTCCCCACCGCCTGTCGCCCGAACGCTGCCGCCCGCAGGCGTCAGCCCGTGCCACCCGACGCACCGCTCTCCCGCTTCGTCGCCCTCCGCCACCGCAACTTCCGGCTGATCTGGATCAGCCTGCTGATCTCGGTACTCCGGCTCGCGGATGGAGACGGCCGCCATCCTGTGGCAGGTCGCGCTGCTGGCCCCGGCCGGCCGCAAGGGGCTGGCCCTCGGCATGGTCGGCCTCGTGCGCGTCGTGCCGATCGTCGTCTTCTCGATGCTGAGCGGCGTGGCCGCCGATGCGTTCGACCGCCGCCGCATGATGCTCGTGACGCAGAGCGTGATGACGGTGTTCGCCGCCGCGCTCGCCTGGCTGACCTTCCGCGGGCTGTCGGCGCTGTGGCCGATCTACGTCCTGGCGGCGCTGACCTCGGCCGCCAACGCCTTCGACATGCCGGCGCGGCAGGCCCTGTACCCGAACCTCGTCCCCCGGGAGCACCTGCCGAACGCCATCAGCCTGAACACGATCATGTTCCAGATGGCGTCGGTCATCGGGCCGTCGCTCGCCGGCATCGTCATTGCCGCCCTGGGGATCGGGTGGGCCTACACGTTCAATACCGTCTCGTTCCTGGCGGTCATGGTCGCGCTCCTGATGATGCGCAACGTGCCGGGCCGGGCGCTGGTCGCGGCCGACGGTGAGCGGCGGCTGAGCCTGCGCGCCGCCGTCGACGGCTTCCGCTTCGTCTTCGCCTCGCCGACGATCCGGTCGACGATGCTGCTCGACTTCTTCGCGACGTTCTTCTCGTCGGCGATGACGCTGCTGCCGATCTTCGCGCAGGACATCCTGCACGTCGGCGCCAGCGGCTACGGCTGGCTCTATGCGGCCCCGTCGGTCGGCGCGCTCCTCGCCGGCGGCCTCATGGTGCGGATCGTCGACAACATCGAGCGCCGCGGGGCGGTGCTCATCGCGGCCGTCGGCGCCTACGGGATCGCCACCGTGCTGTTCGGCCTGTCGCGCGACTTCTGGCTGACGTTCGCCTGCCTGGCGGCGGTCGGGGCCAGCGACACGGTGAGTACCGTCCTGCGGAACATCGTGCGGCAGCTGGAGACGCCCGATCACATCCGCGGCCGGATGACGGGCGTCAACATGATCTTCTTCCTGGGCGGACCGCAGTTCGGCGAGATGGAGGCCGGCCTGGTCGCCAACTGGTTCGGCGCGCCGCTGTCGGTCGTGACCGGCGGTCTCGGCTGCCTCGTCGCGACGCTCTGGGTCGTGGTGACGACGCCCGCGCTGCGAGGGTATCGGAAGGAGCAGGCGGCGGCAGGGGATACGCTGTAGGCGATAGGTGAAGAGTGATAGGCGATAGGGCAGAGGGGCCGGCGCGCCACCGGGCGGTGGCGCATCGGCCCTTTGCCTTTCTACGTGCCACGTTGCGGACTCTCGTCCTCCCTATCGCCCATCGCCCAAAGCCTATCGCCTGCAAGCGTCAGGGGATCGGCACGGCCGCGCTCTTGTCGGGGAAGTGCTGCGCGTACCAGGCGATCGCCCGGTCGATGCTGTCGATCTGGTGCTTCACTTCCCGGATGCCGTGGCCCTCGCGGGGGTACATCACGAATTCCGTCTCGACGCCGACGTCCTTCAGCGCGATGTAGAACTGCTCGGCGCCGGCAATCGGCACGTCGGGGTCGTTGGCACCGTGCATGATGAGTGTCGGCGTGGCGACCTGCGCGACGTAGTGCAGCGCCGATCGCTTCCACATCTTCTCCATCAGGTCGTCCTGGTGGGGCAGCTTGCCGAACTCCATCTGCTCGTACTGGTTGTAGTAGGTCAGGTAGTTGTAGCTGATCAGGTTCGTGATGCCGGCAATCGGGATCGCCGCCTTGAACTCGCGTGTCTGCGTGATCAGCCAGTAGCTGAGCTGCCCGCCGTAGCTGACGCCCTCGACCCCCATCTGCGCCGGATCGATCCAGCGATACCGCCGGATGGCGGCGCTCACGCCGTACAGCACGTCCTGGGCTTCGTTGCCGTCCTGGTCGCCGAAGACGGCGTCGGCGAACTTCTGGCCGTAGCCGGTCGACCCGCGGTAGTTCACGTGCAGCACGGCCCAGCCCCGGGCCGCGAAGACCTGGTCGCGGAAGTTGAACGCCGGCCCGTTCTGGCCGTGCGGCCCGCCGTGGATATTCACCACCAGCGGATGCTTCGAGTCGGGCGTCAGGCCGACCGGCTGGACGAGGAACGCCTCGACGGTGTACCGGTTGTCGTTGCTGACGAACTCGAACGACGTGACCTGCCCGAGCGCCTTGCCCCGCAGCACGTCGGCGTTCAGGTCGGTGGCCTGCTTCGTCGCGGTGCCGGTGCGCACGAAGAGCTCCGCCATGTCGTGCGGGCTGGTGAACGCCCAGGCGAGCGCACCCGATGTCGCCAGCGAGAAGGAGCCGACGCTGCCCGCGTCGCCGACGACGACCTCGGGCTGCCCGCCGTCCACCGGCAGCCGTTCGAGATGGACGCTGCCGCGATCCTGCACCGTGAAGTAGAGCGACTTCCCGTCGGGCGCCCAGGTGGGCGGCCCCTGCCGGTCGTCCACCACCCGGCCGATCTCGCGGCGGTGGCTGCCGTCGGCGTCCATCACCCAGACGTGCGTGTCCTCCATCGTCGTCTCGCGATCCGTGAGGCCGCGGGTCGTGCCGCGGAAGGCGATCGACCGGCCGTCGGGCGACCAGACCGGGTCGTACTGCGTCGTCTCGATCGTGGTGAGCTCGTGGATGGCGCCCGTGGCCGGTGCGACGGTGTAGAGGTTGTAGTGGAAGAACTGATCCGCGTACGGCGAGCGGTCGGAGCAGAAGACGATCGTCGAGCCGTCGGGCGACCAGGCGATCGAGTGCTCGTAGTAGCTGCCCGTCGTCAGCTGGCGGACCTCCCTGTTCGCCAGCGTGGCGATGAAGATGTGGAGGCGGCGGTTGTCGTTGAAGGCCTTCAGCCCCTCGGCGGCCGTCGGGCGCCACAGGTAGCGGGTGAACACCATCGGGTCGCCGCTGGCGGCGGCCGTCTCGGGGCCGGGCGTCGCCGAGATGAAGGCGACCTTCGCGCTGTCGGGCGACCAGGTGATGTCGGCCCCCTGGCCGGGCAGCGGCGAGTTCGTCCCCTCGACCGGCGCGAGCCACGTCGTGCCGGTCCCGTCCGGGTGGGCGACGATCAGCCCCGACCTGCCGTCTGCCTGTCCGTGGTACGCGATCCACTGGCTGTCGGGCGACCAGACGGCGTCGGACGAGGGGGCGTCGCCTGTTGTCAGCCGCGTCGACGTGCCGGTCCGGACGTCCATCACCCAGAGCTGCGGGTAGGGCCGGCCCGGCCGGTCGTCATTCATCACGGCGTAGGCGACGTGCGTGCCGTCGGGTGACATCGCGACCTCGCCGACGCTGCGGAACCGTGACAGGTCGCTGCTCTGCAGCCGGGTGCCCTGTGCCCGCGCGGGAGCGGCCGCTGCGAGCGCGACGATGCCGGCGAGGGTGATGACTGATTTGGGCGATCCAGGTTCGCATGGTGTGTCCTCTCTTGAATCCACGTGGCGGCGTTCGGCGCCGGACCGGCGTGGATTCTATCGGAGAACCCCGCCCGGCGCCCCTCCGTTCGGACCGGCATCCGGCGGGCAGCCGAACCTGGACAATTCGTGCTCTAATACGCCGCCTGTTCCGTAGCCCGTAGCCCGTAGCCCGTAGCCCGTAGCCCGTAGCCCGAAAGGAGTCCCGTCATGAAGTCCGGGAGTCTCATGCTCAGACTGTCGTCGTTCGCTGCGGCCCTGATTCTGCTCGGCTGGCGGCCTGCACGCGCAATCCGCCGCGCAGCCGGTCTCGAAGACGGCGACGGTGTTCGGTTTCAGGATGCACTACCTGGAAGCGGGGCAGGGGCAGCCGGTCATCCTCCTGCACGGCCTCGGCGGCGACGGGTCGCGCTGGGCGCCGAACATCATGCCGCTGGCGGCCGACTTCCACGTCATCGCGCTCGACGAGATCGGCTTCGGCGAGTCGGACAAGCCGCTGGCCGACTACAACGACGGGATGCTGTCGGAGTTCCTGGTGGAGTTCATGAAGACGATCGGGCTGCCGAAGGCCTCGCTCGTCGGCAACTCGATGGGGGCCGCCATCGCCGCCTATACGGCCGTGCATTATCCGCAGTCGGTCGACCGGATCGTGCTGGCCGACGGCGCCGGCTACAAGCCCTCGGGCGGCGGCACGGTGGATCCGCACGGGCGGGCGATTCAGAACAGCACGACGCTGGCCGAGACGCGCGAGTTCTTCCGGATCATGTTCTACGACAAGAGTCTCGTGACCGACGAGATGGTGCGGGCGAACCTGATCCTGCGGCTCCGCTCGGCCTACACGATCCGGAAGGTGCAGGAGTCGGGCGCGAGCGGCCGGGGCGGGTTGACCGACGCCGAGATGTCGACGATCAAGGCGCCGACACTGATCATCTGGGGCAAGTACGACGGGCTGGCGAATCCGGCCTCGGCCGACCGGCTGGCGCGTGACATCTACGGCTCGGAGAAGATCATCATCGACAAGCTCCGGTCACATGCCGCAGCTCGAACAGGCGGCCGAGTTCAACCGGATCGTCCGGGACTTCCTGAAGCCGAAGGGACGGAGATGATCTACCGGACGCTGGTCGAGGTTGCGGGGCGTCCGGGCGCGCAACGGCCGTAGGGCAGCGCCGCGCGCCGGGATCGATGACGTAGAATGAACGGGCCGCCGCGCGTCACAGGGGCGACAGAAATGTCGGTTGCGCGCGCAGGCCCCCGGGGGGCCGCAGCGGCCAAACTACTATCGATTATAGTGTGGGGCAACGACGCCCGCTCCGCCCGGGACGTCACGGTCCGGCGGGGCGCGTCGAGACGATTTGCGTCATTTGGAGACGAGAGGACAGGTCATGCAGAAGCATCGTACGTTGAAGTCGCCCCTGGTGGCAGTGGGACTGGCGCTCGCGCTCGGTCTCGTCGTGGGCCAGCGAGGCGTCTTCGTTCACGCTCAGGCGGCCCAATCGATGTCGGGCACGACCTACGACTTGAGCAAGCTGGCGGCGCTGAAGTGGCGGAACATCGGCCCGAACCGCGGCGGGCGGTCGATCGCCGTGGCCGGCAGCGCCGCGCGGCCGAACGAGTACTTCTTCGGGGCCGTCGGCGGCGGGTTGTGGAAGACGGTGAACGGGGGCGTCACGTGGGAGCCCGTCACCGACCACCAGATCCACAGCTCATCGGTGGGCGCGGTCGCCGTGGCCCCGTCGAATCCCGACATCATCTATATCGGCATGGGGGAGTCGGCGCTGCGCGGCAACATCATGACCGGCGACGGCATCTACAAGTCGACCGACGACGGCAAGACCTGGAAGCACATGGGGCTGGCCGACACCGAGATGATCGCGCGGGTCGTGGTTGACCCGCACGATCCGAACCGGGTCTACGTGGCGGCGCTCGGGCATCCCTGGAAGCCGAACGCCGAGCGGGGCATCTTCCGGTCGACCGACGGCGGGCAGACCTGGAAGAAGGTGCTGTACCGTGGCGACAAGACCGGCGGCATCGACCTCGTGATCGATCCGAACCATCCCGACGTCCTGTACGCCGCCCTCTGGGAGGCGTGGCGCAACTCGTGGGGCATGTCGAGCGGCGGCCCCGGCTGCGGCCTGTTCAAGTCGACCGACGGCGGCGACACCTGGACGGAGCTCACGCACAATCCCGGGATGCCCAAGGGGATCATCGGCCGCATTGGCGTGACGGTCTCGGGCGCCAATTCGAACCGGGTCTACGCCGTGGTCGAGAACGCCAACGGCGGTGTCTTCCGGTCGGATGACGGCGGCGCGACCTGGACGCGCGTGAACGACGAGAACAAGATCCGCCAGCGCTCGTTCTACTTCTCGGAGATCTTCGCCGATCCGAAGAACGTCGACATCCTGTGGGCGATGAACACGTCGCTCTACAAGTCGACCGACGGCGGGAAGACCTTTTCGGCGATCCGGCAGCCGCATGGCGACAACCACGACCTCTGGATCAACCCGCAGAACCCGCTCCGGATGATCAACGGCAACGACGGCGGCGGCACGGTGACGACCGACGGCGGCAAGACGTGGACGCGCGAAGACTTCCCGACCGCGCAGTTCTACCACGTGTCGACGACGACCGACTTCCCGTACTGGGTGTGCGGCGCGCAGCAGGACAATTCGACGATCTGCGTGCCGAGCTCCGACACCGAACAGACCCGCACGGCCGGGAGCCAGCTCGGCGACTACTACATCAGCGTCGGCGGCGGAGAGAGCGGCTACGTGACCCCGGATCCGACGGACCCGAACATCATCTTCTCGGGCGATCAGGGCGCGCGCCTCGATCGCTACGATCGCCGGAACGGGCAGGCACGCGACGTGCAGCCCTACCCGCGGTTCTTCTCGGGCGAGCCCGCCGACTCGCTGCCGGAGCGGTGGCAGTGGACGTTCCCGATCGTCTTCGACCCGTTGAACCCGAAGATCCTCTACACCTCGTCACAGCACCTGTGGAAGACGACCAACGAGGGACAGAGCTGGGAGAAGATCAGCCCGGACCTGACGCGGCACGATCCGAAGACGCTCGGCGACTCGGGCGGCCCGATCACGCACGACATGAACGGCCCCGAGATCTACGCGACGATCTTCACCATCGCCCCCTCGAAGAAGGAAGAAGGGACGATCTGGACCGGATCGGACGACGGGCTGGTGTACATCACGCGTGACGGCGGGAAGAACTGGGAGAACATCACGCCGAAGGACATGCCGGCCTTCACGCGCGTCAGCATGATCGACGCGTCGCCGTGGAAGGCGGGGACGGCCTACGTCGCGACGAAGAGCTATCAGAACGACGACTACGCGCCGTACATCTACCGGACGGACGACTACGGCAAGACCTGGACGAAGATCGTCAACGGCATCAAGCCCGACGACTACGTGCAGGCCGTTCGCGAGGATCCGGAGAAGGAAGGGCTGTTGTACGCCGCCACCGAGCACGGCGTCTACGTGTCGTTCAACAACGGCGCCCACTGGCAGTCGCTCTCGATGAACCTGCCGGACACGCAGGTGGCCGATCTCGTCGTCCAGAAGAACGACCTCGTGATCGCGACGCACGGCCGGTCGTTCTACGTGATGGACGACATCTGGCCGCTGCGGCAGTTGACGCCGTCGGCGATGACCTCGGCGCTCCACCTCTTCAAGCCGGGGGTGGCGTACCGCCGGGTCGTGCCCGCCTCCATCGACTACTCCCTCGGGAAGGCGACCGACAAGGTCACCATCGAGATCCTCGACGCGCAGGGCCAGGTGATCCGGACGATTGTCGGCTCACCCGAGGCGACCAAGAAGGCGGAGGAGGCGACCGGCTTCCGGCGGCCGCCGATGCCGCCGACGACCAAGGCCGGCCTGAACCGCTGGACGTGGGATCTCCGGCTGGCCGGGGCGACCTCGTTCCCGGGGATGATCCTCTGGGGCGCCAACGCGCAGCGTCGGCCCCTGGGTGCCGCCGGGCGACTACCAGATCCGGATTACGGCCAACGGCCAGACGCAGACCGAGCCGCTGACCGTGAAGCTGAGTCCGAACGTCCACGGCATCACGCAGACGGACCTGGAAGAGCAGTACACCTTCGCGAAGAAGATCCAGGCCCAGGTGAGCCGGGCCAACGAGGGGGTCATCCAGATCCGCCGCATGCGGACCGAGATCCGGGACCGCATGAAGAAGGCGAACGCGGCGCCCGTCACCCAGGAAGGTGAGGCGCTCGTGAAGAAGCTGACGACGATCGAGGTGGATCTGTACCAGGTCCTGAACCACGCGAGCGAGGACGCGCTGAACTTCCCGATCAAGATCAACAACCGGCTGGCGGCGCTCGAGGGGATCGTCGAGGGCGCCGACGCGAAGCCGACGGCGCAGTCCTACACCATCTTCACCGATGAGAAGGCGGTGCTCGACAAGTACATGACGAACCTCGACTCGGTCCTGCAGACCGACCTGGCAGCCTTCAACAAGACGCTGGCGGGGCACAACCTGCCGCCGGTGACGACGAAGTAGCGCCGAGCTTCAGCTCGGCTCGTCGGATCGTTCGGATGACAGCGCCCCGGTGCGGGATCGGCTCCCGCACCGGGGCGTTCGTTTTTTCGGGGCGGGTGCCGGTCAGCGCCGGACCGGCGCCGCCACGTAGAGACCGGGCTCCTGGCGGAAGCGGCGCCGGCAGGCCTCGCTGCAGAACGCGAACCACTCGCCGTCGTGCTCGGCCAGCAGCCGGTTCGCGTCACCGGGCAGCGGCAGGCCGCAGACGATGTCACGCGCGCCGTGCGCGGCTTCGGTCTCCCACTCCCGTTCGGGCAGCGGGGCCTCGTCGAGCAGCGCCCGGAACAGCTGGAGCTCGTCGCGCAGCAGCCGGGGCAGCAGGAAGTGCTCGCGGACGTGCTCCCGGCCGCTCGCCGCGAGCGCATCGGCCTGCGGGCGGTTCCGCAGCAGCTCAATCAGCCGCTCGCCGCACTCCTGCGGGCTCTTCACGAGATAGCCGCCGGTCCCCTCGGGCATCTGCATCGGGATGCCGCCGGCCAGGCCGGCGATGACGGGAGTTCCCTTCCACAGCGCTTCCGAGACGACGAGGCCGAAGCCCTCGCGCAGCGACTTCTGGATGACGACACGGGAGCGGCGCTGGAACGCGTTGACCTCGAGGTTGCCGACGCCCGTCAGGTTGGTGAACGTCTGGATGCGCGGATCCTCGCTGCTGGCTTCGGCAATCCGGCGATAGACCTCCCAGCCCTCGGGGTCGTCGAGCGCCATCGACCCGACGAGCGCGAGCTGCAGGTCGGGCGCCGCCCGGCGCGCGATCCGGTACGCCTCGATGACGCCGAGGGGATCCTTCCAGGGATCGAACCGGCTCACCTGTGTGACGAGCGGCGACGAGGCGTCGATCCCGATCCACCCGAGCACGCGATCGATCAGCTCCTCGTCGATCTCGAGGTTCTTCGGGCTCAGCGGGTCGATGGCCGGCGGGATGATCGCCCGGCGCGCGATGGGCAGGTCGGGCGGCACGAACTCCTGCATCGTGAAGATGGCCGCGTCGTAGCCCTCGAGGAACGGCCGGAGGAATCCCCAGGTGTCGGGCGAGGGCGCGCCGGTGTCGATGTGGCACCGCCAGATCCAGCGCGCGTCGCCCTTGCCGTGCAGCGAGAGGAGCGCGGCCGGCTGAGGGTCGTGCACGACGATGATGTCGTAGGCTTCCTCGAGCTGGGCGGCGTTGCGCCGGCTGGTCTCGAGGAACCGTTCGCGCTGCTCGGCCGTGATGGGCGTCCGCGCACCCTGGAGCCCGTTGTGCAGCGCCTTGGTCACGCCGAAGAACGGCTCGTCGCCCTGGATGATCTTCCAGTCGGCCACCAGGCCGAGGTTGCGCTGCAGGGGGATGATCGAGCGCAGCAGCTCGGAGACGCCTCCGCCGTACGGCGTGGCGTTGATCTGCAGCACGCGGACGCCGCGCATGGTCGCGGCCAGCGCCCGGATCTCCTCGATGATGGCCTCCCCGACCGCCGGAACGTAATCGTGCAGAGCGCGCGGGCCGATGTCGACGGTTTGCAGCATGACGTTGGTCTCCTCCCGAGACCCCGCCCGTGGCCGGTTCAGCTGGCGACGCGGCCGGGGGGCAGCCCCTCCGGTCCGTGTAATCGGCCGTTGCACGCAGTTCCGCCAGCCGGGGGCCCGATCGGGCCGCACAGATGCGCTATGATCACGGGGTGCAGCTACCCATCCTGACCGATCCGAAGGGGGCGACGGCGGAGCGTCGCCCGCGCAGCCGTGACGAGATCGCCGCCGAATACCGCTGGGATCTCACGCACATCTTTCCCGACTGGCCGACCTGGGAACAGGCGTACCAGCGCTTCGACACGGGCATCGGGAGGTACGCGGCGCTGCGGGGCACGCTGGCCCAGGGGGCGGCGCAGCTGCTGCAGGCCCTCCGGCTGGACGATGAGCTCGGCCAGCTCGCCTTCCGGCTCTGGTACTTCGCGGCGCTCTGCTACGACCAGGACCAGCGCGACAACACGGTGAACGCCCGGCGGCAGCAGGTGGAGATCCTGTTCGCCCGGCAGCAGCAGGAGTCGGCCTGGTTCAAGCCGGAGCTGCTGACGATTCCGCTGAAGACGGTGCGGACGTGGATGGCGGAGGACGAAGCGCTGGCGCTGTACCGGTTCGCGATCGAGGACCTGTACCGCCAGCAGGAGCACGTGCTCGACCAGCAGGGCGAGCACCTGTTGTCGCTGTCGGCCAGGCTCAGCGGGTCGCCGCACGACACCTACTCGGCGCTCTCCACGGCCGATGCACGGTTCCCGACCCTGACGCTCTCGGACGGCTCGGAGGTGACGCTGACCTACGGGCAGTACCGCGCCATCCTGGCCACGAATCGGAACCAGTCCGACCGGGCGGCCGCCTTCGAGGGCCTGCACGAGCAGGACCCGATCGAGCCTGAACACCTACGCGGCGCTCTACAACGCCGTGCTGCAGCGCGACTGGTTCCACGCCCAGGCCCGCGGCTACCGCACGACACTCGAGGCGGCGCTGCACGGCGACAACATCCCGCCGTCGGTCGTCGAGAACCTGATCGAGACGACGAAGGCGGGGACCGAGCCGTTGCGCCGCTACCACCGGCTGCGCCGGCGGGTGCTCGGCCTCGACTCCTACCACGTGTACGACAACCTGGTGCCGCTGCTCGACGTCGACCGGCGGTACCCCTACGCCGACGTCCAGACGCTGCTCGTCGACTCGGTGGCGCCGCTCGGCGCCCGCTACCAGGAGCGGATGCGCGAGGCGCTCGGCGGCCGGTGGATCGACGTCTACGAGAACCCCGGGAAGCGGAGCGGGGCGTACTCGGCGCCCGTGTACGGCGTGCACCCGTACATGCTGCTGAACTACAACGACACGCTCGATGCCGTGTTCACGCTGGCCCACGAGATGGGCCATTCGATGCACACGCTGCTGTCGCACGAGCACCAGCCGTTCGTCTACGCCAGCTACACCATCTTCGTGGCCGAGGTGCCGTCGACGCTGAGCGAGGAGCTGTTCCTCGAGCACATGCTCGCGCAGACGACCGACGAGCGCGAGCGCATCGTCCTCCTCCAGCACGCGATCGACGGCATCGTCGGCACCTTCTACACGCAGGTGCTGTTCGCCGACTACGAACTGCAGGCCCATCAGCTGGTGGAGAGCGGCCAGCCGATCACCGCCGACGTGCTCGGCGAGATCTACTGGAACCTGCTGCAGGCGTACCACGGCGACGCCCTCGACTACGACGACCTGACGCGCGTCACCTGGGCGCGCATTCCCCACTTCTTCAGCACGCCGTACTACGTCTATCAGTACGCCACCTGCTTCGCGTCGACCGCCCAGCTCGCCCGGCAGATCACCCGCGGCCGGCCGGACGCGCGCGCCGAGGCGGTCGACCGCTATCTGAGCCTGCTGAAGGCCGGCGGCAGCGACTATCCGATGGCGCTCCTGCAGCGGGCCGGTGTCGACCTCAGCCGCCCGGAGCCGGTGCGCGCCGTGGTCGACCAGCTCGACCGGCTCGTGACGCAGCTGGAAGAGGCGCTGAAGAAGGTGGGGGCGTAGGACCCGCCTTCTTCGTGCCCCGTGCAGGGGGCACGCGCACCCCGCGCGGACAGGCCGTACACGGCACCGTGCCCGTCGCACCCGCACGTGACAGCTCCTGCCCCCGGCGCTATGATGGCGCCACATTCCGTGCCGTCTGAATCCCCGCTTCCCACAAAGGAGGACCTCGTGAGGTCGTGCAGACTCCGCGTGCGCGTCGCCCTGCTGGCGCTGGCCGTCACCGGCCTGCTCGCGCCGGCCGTCGGACGCGCCCAGTCGTCCACGTTCACGCTGCCGCAGGTGCTGAGCTATCCGTATCCCCTGGACCTGGTCGCGGCCCCGTCGGGATCGGCGATCGCCTGGGTCTTCAACGAGAAGGGGGTGCGCAATATCTGGATGGCGAGCGGGCCCGGATTCGAGCCGCGCCAGCTGACCGCCTACACGAAGGATGACGGGCAGGAACTTACGAACCTGGCGTTCGCCGATGACGGCCGGTACCTCGTGTACGTGCGCGGCGGCGATCACGACTCGAACTGGCCGGCCGCGGGCAACCTGATGCCCGACCCCGACCACAGCCCCGTGCAGCCGCTCATGCAGGTCTGGTCGATGGCGACCGCCGGCGGCCAGCCGGTCCTGCTCGGGGAGGGCGACGAGCCTGCCATCGCGCCGCACTCGCACCAGGTCGCCTTCCTGAAGAACCACGAGATCTGGGTGGCCGCGATCGACGGCAGCGGCAAGGCCCATCGGCTCTTCTTCGCGCAGGGCGACAGCCGATCGCCGGCATGGTCGCCCGACGGCCGCACGCTGGCGTTCGTCTCTGACCGCGGCGATCACGCGTTCATCGGGCTCTATACCTCCGACGACGAGCCGCTGCGGTACATCGCCCCGTCGACCTCGCGCGACCTGAGCCCGCGCTGGTCGCCCGATGGGACGCAGATCGCCTTCGCGCGGCTGCCGGGCCAGGGGGGCGCGGTCGAGAATCCGCTGACCCAGCACCCGCAGCCCTGGTCGATCTGGATCGGGAACGTGCGCACGCTCGCGGCGCATCGCGTCTGGCAGAGCCCCGACACGCTCGACGGATCGTTCCCGCGGACGGCCGGCAGCGCCAACCTGCACTGGGCCGCCGGCGATCGCCTCGTCTTCCTCTCCGACGTCGACGGCTGGCCGCACCTCTACTCGGTTCCCGCGGCCGGCGGAGAGCCGACGCGGCTGACCGACGGGCCGTTCATGGTCGAGTACCTCGCCCTGACGGCCGACCGGCGCGAGATTGTCTACAACGCGAACACCGGGGCGGACCACGACGACGTGGACCGCCGCCACCTCTTCAAGGTGGCCGTCACCGGCGGGACGTCAACGGCGCTGACCAGCGGATTGGGGCTGGAATGGATGCCGGTCGTCACCGGCGACGGGCAGACGGTGGCGTTCTTCAGCGCGACGTCGCAGCGGCCGCCCCTGCCGGCCGTGCAGCCGATCGGCGGGGGCGCGCCGCGCCTGCTGGCCGAGAACCGGATTCCGTCAGACTTTCCGGCCTCGCAGCTGGTGACGCCGACCAGCGTCATCGTGCAGTCGCCCGATGGGCTGGCGGTCCACTGCCAGCTCTTCCGGACGGCGGCCGGCGAGGCGAAGCGGCCGGCGGTCATCTTCGTCCACGGCGGCCCGCCGCGGCAGATGCTGCTCGGCTGGCACTACATGGACTACTACTCGAACTCGTACGCGGTGAACCAGTACCTGGCCAGCCGCGGGTACATCGTGCTCTCGGTGAACTACCGGCTGGGCATCGGCTACGGCCACGCCTTCCATCATCCGGACAATGCCGGCATGCGGGGCGCCGCCGAATATCAGGACGTGCTCGCCGCCGGGCGCTACCTCCAGACGCGCCCGGACGTCGACCCGCAGCGGATCGGCATCTGGGGCGGCTCGTACGGCGGGTATCTGACGGCGCTGGCCCTCGCCCGGAACTCTGACGTGTTCCACGCCGGCGTCGACATGCACGGCGTCCACAACTGGTTCCTGCAGTCCACGCTCGAGACCAACCCGATGCAGGTGGCCGTCGGCGACGGCCTCACCCAGGCCCAGTACCAGCACTTCCTCGACGTCGTCTGGCAGTCGTCGCCCGACTCGTCGATCGCGAGCTGGAAGTCGCCGGTGCTGCTGATCCAGGGCGACGACGACCGGAACGTGAAGTTCCACCAGACCGTCGACCTCGCGCAGCGGCTGAAGGCGGCCGGCGTGCCGTTCGAGGAACTGGTGCTGCCCGACGAGATCCACGGCTTCCTGCGCCACGCCTCCTGGGTGAAGGCGGACGAGGCGACGGCGGCCTACTTCAACAAGATCTTCCAGATGAAATAGCCGAGGTGAGGGGACGGGGCTGCCGGTGGCAGCGCCCGTCTCCCCGCGGACCCGCTATCCCGGTCGGATATAATTCCTCTCCACATGCGATCCGAAGCTGTTCGAACCGTCGGGCGGCGGTGTGCCGCGCGGGTCGCCCTCGCGGTGGGCATGGCCGCACTGCTCGCCCTGAGCGCCTGCAGCCGGCGCCAGGCCGGACCGGAAGCCGATCTCATCATCACCAACGCCAGCGTCTGGACGGGGAACGCCTCGCACCCGACGGCCCAGTCGGTTGCCGTGCTCGGCGATCGCATCGTCGATGTCGGCACGTCGGCCGAGGTCGACCGCTGGCGCGGGGCGAAGACGAAGGTGATCGATGCCGGCCTGCGCGGCGTGATCCCCGGCTTCAACGACGCGCACGTGCACCTGCTGGACGGCGGCGAAGCGCTCGACGAGGTGCACCTCAAGGACGCGTCGTCGCCGCAGGTGTTCGCGCAGCGGATCGGCGAGGAGGCGAAGACGCTGGGCGCCGGCACGTGGGTGCTGGGCGGGAACTGGGACGAGGAGGCCTGGACGCCGGCCGCGCTGCCGACGCGGCAGCTGATCGATCCGGTGACCCCCGACAACCCGGTGTTCGTCACCCGCTACGACGGCCACGAGGGCCTGGCGAATGCCGTCGCGCTGAAGCTGGCCGGCATCACGGCGAAGACCCCGGATCCGCCGGGAGGCAAGATCGTCCGCGACGCGAACGGGAACCCGACCGGTGTGCTGAAGGATGCGGCGATGGCGCTCGTGGCGCAGGTCATTCCGCCGCTGTCGCCGGCCGACCGGATGCGGATCGTCAAGCAGGCGCTCCAGCATGCGGCGTCGCTCGGCCTGACCAGCCTGCAGGACATGAACCCGTCGTACGCGACGCTGGCGACCTACCAGCAGCTCGCCGACGAAGGGGAACTGACCGCGCGCATCTACGTGGCGCCGCTCGAGACCCGCTGGCGCGACCAGGCGCTGCTCGGCATCCGGCGGGCCTTCGGCTCGCCGTTCCTGCGCTACGGGGCGTTGAAGGGCTACGCCGACGGCTCGCTCGGATCGCGGACGGCGTACTTCTTCAAGCCGTATGCGGACGATCCGGGCAATCGCGGGCTGTTGACCGACGAGATGCAGCCGCTGTCGGCCATCGAGGACCGGCTGACGGCCGCCGATGCCGCGGGGCTGCAGATCTGCATGCACGCGATCGGTGACGAAGCCGTCTCCACCGTGCTCGACATCTACCAGCACATCGAGCAGACCAACGGTCCGCGGGACCGCCGGCTGCGCATCGAGCACGCGCAGACCGTCGCGCCGGGCGACTTCGATCGCTTCGCGAAGCTCGGGGTCATCGCCTCGGTGCAGCCGTACCATGCGATCGACGACGGCCGGTGGGCCGAGCAGCGCCTGGGTCCGGAGCGGATCAGGACCAGCTACGCGTACAAGACCTTCCTCGACCACAAGGTGCGGCTCGCGCTGGGAACCGACTGGCCCGTGGCGCCGCTCGACCCGATTCAGACGCTCTACGCGGCCATCACCCGCGCGACGCTCGACGGGAAGCACCCGGACGGCTGGGAGCCGTCGCAGAAGCTGACGCTGGCCGAGGCGCTGCGCGCCTACACGGCCGGATCGGCCTACGCGGAGTTCCAGGATGGCGAGAAGGGGACGATCGCGCCGGGCAAGCTGGCCGACCTCGTGATGCTCAGCACCGATCCCTTCGACTTCGACATCTCCGTCGCCCCCGCCACCATCCGCGCCGTCAAGGTCGACCTGACCATCGTCGGCGGGAAGGTGGTGTACGAGAGGAACGGGACGGGGAAGTAGGCATCGAGAAGTGAGAATGAAGAATTCGGAATGAAGAATTGACGACTGAGGGCAGAACGCCGCGCGTCCGGCCTCCGGTTTCTCCATTCTCCATTCTTCATTCTCACTTCGCCGGCGTCAGATCCTGTCCAGCGCCTGCCCGAGATCCGCAATCAGGTCCCCGGGGTGTTCGACGCCGACCGAAATGCGCAGCATGGCGGGTGTGATGCCGAGGCGCTGCTGCTTGTCGGGCGACACGTCCGAGTGCGTCATCGACGCCGGGTGCTGCATCAGGCTCTCGGTCCCTCCGAGGCTGACGGCGAGCCTGATGATCTGCATCCCGTTGAGCAGCCGGAACGCCTCGGCTTCTCCCCCGTGAATCTCGAAGGAGAAGGTCGAGCCCGCGGATCGGCACTGGCGCTGAAAGACGTCGTACTGCGGATCGCCCTTGGTCAGGAAGCCGAGATGGTGCACCTGGTCGACCTTCGGGTGATCGGCCAGGAACTCGGCCACCGTCCGGGCGTTCTTCATCGAGCAGGTCATCCGCAGCTTCAGCGTCTCGAGGCTGCGGAGCAGCAGCCAGCCGGTGTGCGGATCGGTCATCGTGCCGAGGATCGTCCGCATGACGCGGATCGGCGCGATGTGCTCCTCCGAGCCCAGGCAGGCGCCGGCAATGAGGTCGCTGTGGCCGCCGGCATACTTGGTCAGCGAATAGAGCACCAGATCGGCGTGCTCTTCGAGCGGGTGCTGCCAGAGCGGACCGAGGAACGTGTTGTCCACCGCGACGAGCGGCCGGCCGCCCTCCTGCCCCTCCAGCGTGCGCGCCGCCTTCGCGCAGGCGGCGATGTCGACGAGGCCGTTGGTGGGGTTGGCCGGCGTCTCCAGCAGGATCATCCCGACGCGTCCACGCTGCCGCGCCTCTTCGACCGCCATGCCGACCGTCCGGGTGCTCTGACCCGCCGGAAAGCTGACGGCCGACACGCCGAACCGCGGCAGGATCTTCTCGATGAGATACTCGGTGCCGCCGTACAGCGGGTCGCTGTGCACCAGGACGTCGCCCGGCTTGAGGTAGGTCAGGAGCGAGGTCGAAATCGCCGACATGCCGCTCGAGAACACCAGGCCGCTCTCCGCCTTGTCCCAGAGCACGAGCCGCTCCTCGAGCACCTGCAGGTCGGGGTTGTTGATGCGCGAGTAGATGAGCCCCGGCTGCTCGTGCGGCCGCTTCTCGCGCAGCCCGTAAGCCAGCGCGAAGAATTCCTTGCCTTCCTCGGCCGTCTTGAAAACGAACGTCGAGGTCTGGAAGATCGGCAGCTTCACGGCGCCCTCGGAGAGCTGCGGATCGTATCCGTAGCTCATCATCTGGGTCTCCGGATGGAGGGGCTGGCCGGCGATGGTCGTATGGCGATAGCCGCGGCGTTTATCCATGGTCTGTCCTGCTGCGTGTCGTCAGGGGCCGTCGGTGACGTCCGGCGACGGCCGGTCCGGCAGCGGACCCCGGAAGGACCCGCGCTTCCGATAGAATGGCACGGATCGGATTCGGGCCGATCATCCGATTCCCGTCCCGCCCGACGCGTGACCCATCTTGATACACCTGCTGGCACTCCTCGGCGTCATCGGCATCTCGTTCTCGGCCGTCTTCGTCCGCCTCGCGGGCGTGTCGCCCATCACGACCACCTTCTTCCGGACGGCCTACGCCATTCCGGCGCTGCTGGTCGGCTGGCTGCTCGTCCGCCGTGCCGACGGGCGGACGCGCCGTGAGCGGTTGATGGCGTTCGCGGCCGGCATCGTCCTGGGTGTCGACCTGTCGCTGTGGCACTGGACGATCGACCTGATCGGCGTGGGGTTGTCGACGGTGATCACCAACGTGCAGGTGGTCTTCGTCGGGCTGGCGGCCTGGGCGCTGCACCGGGAGCGGCCGACCCGCCTGGCGTTTCCGATGATCGCGGTCGTCCTGGCCGGGGTCGCGCTCATTTCGGGGCTGAACCGGCCGGATGCCTACGGCAGTCACCCGCTCGCCGGATCGGTGGTCGGCGTGCTGGCCGGCATCTCGTACGCGGCGTTCCTGCTGGTGTTCCGGTCGTCCAATCGCCGGCTGGTGCCGTCGGTGGGGCCGCTGCTGGATGCGACCGTGGGGGCCGCGATGTGTGCGCTCGCGATCTCTCCCGTCGACCCCGGCTTCTCGCTGGCGTTCGTCTGGCCGGCCCATGGCTGGCTGCTGACGCTGGCGCTGGTCTCGCAGGTGGGGGGCTGGCTGCTGATCGCCGCGGCGCTTCCGCGGCTCCCGGCGCTCGAGACGTCCGTCATGCTGCTGGTGCAGCCGGTGGGGGCCGTCTGCTGGGGCTTGCTGTTCTTCGGCGAGGATCTGTCGTGGCTGCAGTGGAGCGGCGTCGGACTCGTGCTGGTCGGCGTGGCCACGCTTACCGTCCACGGCACCGTCACACGGGGGCAGGCCGCCCGCCGGGCGCGGCTGGCCGCCGGCTGATCGCGTCTCCGTGATTCAGGCGGGGCAGGGAAGCGTGCCCGCCAGATGCCGGTAGGCGGTGACCGTCAGGACCGGCAGCGAGGCGAACAGCTGGCCCCACGAACTCCGATAGAGCGGATCCTTCGGCCGGGAGGCGTGCGTCGCGAGCGTGCCGCTGACCACCACCACATAGCCTTCCCAGGTGCTGAAGTCGATCTTGCCGTCGGCCTGGGCCTCGAGGCGCAGCGACTGGTTCGACAGCACGTCGTAGCCGTTGGGCGCCTGGCCCGACGCGTTCTTCGTGACGTTTGCCAGGACGAAGGCGTCGTGATTGCGGGCGATCCGTTCGAGGCAGCCGCTGTAGGAGACCTCGGCCTGTGCCGGCTTCGCGGTCGGCCGGCCGGCCGCGGCGGGCAGCGCGAGGGCCGTGGATGCGCAGGCGCCGGCCATTGCCAGCGCCGACAGCAGTCGTGTCAGGTGTCCCTGGGTCCGGGCGTCTCTCACGGCGACCTCCTCCGGCGGGGCGGCCGATCCCGCCTGCCGGCACCCAACATATCAGAATCGCCGCTTCGGGAAGATGCGGAATCGTGTCGCCCGATATGGTCGAGCCGGGCGCGGCCCGATGCTAGAATCAAGGTTCGCTTCCGTCGTCGGCGTCGGGCTGTCGTCCGCGCACGACGCGTCAGGACGTCCGATGATCGAGAACGAGAACCTCTTCGAAGCCTATCTGGACCAGCACGACGATGCCGCCTGGAGCCGTGTCATCGACCGGCTGCTGCCGTCGATCCACGAGGTCGACCGGACGGCCACCCGCATCTGGTTCGCCTTCTTCCCGCTGTCGCTGCTCGAGGCGCTGCGCGACACGCGCAACCGCGAGTGGCTGATCCGCAAGCTGCAGATGCTGGGGCGGTGGGAGCTGCGCGATCAGATCGACGCGTCGCACCGCTTCCTGTACGGTCACCGGTGGTGGCCCGACGTGAAGCGGACGATCCTCGCGGTGGCCGAGTCGGAACGGCCGCCGAAGAGCCTCGACCTCGGGGACCTGGTCCTCGACGTCGCCGGTACCGTCGCGGCGGCGGTGTCGGTCGACCGCTCGCTGCTGATGGGTATCAGCGCGGTCGGCCTGATGACGCTGCAGCAGGTCGGCGGCGCGGCGTTCGAGGCGGCGCCTGACGAGGTGCGGATCCCCGAGGCGGTCCGCCGGCTGACTGCCGCGCAGGTGCTTCGCGCCCGGGCGCGTGACAACGGTCAGGGGATCCTCGGCTTTCTCAAGGGGGACCGGAAGAGCTGGACGGTGACCTTCGACGAGCAGGAGCCGTCGGCCTCCTTTCCGCTCATCAACAGCCAGGATCTGACGATGGCGGCGGCCGCCGATCGGCGCGATCATCGGTCGCGCGATCCCCGCTGCACGGAAGGACCGATTCCGGTCGAGTGCCGGAGCGCCTCGTGCGGCACCTGCTGGGTCGGCGTGCTCGGGGGAGCGGAGAAGCTGTCGCCGGTGGAGGAGCTCGAGCGGCGCCGGCTGCGCGAGTTCGGCTACCTCGAGACGGACGAGGAGAAGCCGATCATCAGGCTCGCCTGCCAGGCGCGGGCGTTCGGCGCGGTCTCGATCGTGATTCCGCCCTGGAACGGGATCTTCGGCACCTACATCCGTAAGCGAAAGGAAGCGTTGTCGGCCGACAGCGGGTGATCGGGTCGGCCGACAACGCTTCATCGGGCACGCCGTTCAGTGTCCCAGGCTGTGTGGGGCTCGCGACCAAGTGGCCCCGAAGTTGCTGCCATCCGCCCTGAAGACTCTCATCGAGAACTCTCGAACGACGTTGCCAGTGCTCCTCTGGTAGCTCAACTCCCATAGAAGCGAACCGTGGGCGCGGACTGCGGCGATGAGGGAAGTCAGAACGGTCCTTTCCCCGACGGCCGATACGCGGTCCCTCGCCACGTCGTCAGGAAAGGTCTGGCTGTCGCAATTGCTCATTCCGAGCCGTCCCGCAGTCTCGCAGAATACCTGGCCGACGGTTGCTTCTTTCCAGACCGACCTCTTGACCTGGAGGTTGAGAGGGTCAGCGTTGTCCGCCCAGGCGTCTACCGGCCTGACGACGACAACGCCATCGACCTCGCGCCACGAATATGTCGGATCCGCGACAGGAATCAGCCGGAGGGCCTGCTCAACGGTCTTGCCGTTCAAACGTATTCTTTCGCCTCGTGACTCGCCTGGCTCCGAGTTCACTAGTTCTAGGATCACCGGCACCCTGCCCCACTCGGCAACCCGTTCGGAGATTCCCCGGACGGACATGGGTGTGGTGGAGGCGGGAGTTGGTGCGGCAAGAGTGGCTGCGAGCGTGCTTGTCGGCTCCCCGGCATACAAGGGCCCGTATAGCGGTACGACCATCGCGAAGAGTGCCAATGCCAACGGCTTCTGAGTCATCGCTAAGCCTCCAGCCTAAGTTCTCAGTTGGGCTGCGGATCGCGCGCCGCTCACATTGATGTCAGTGCGCTCAAGATATCTGCCTCTCCCGCTCCAGTCTGCTGTCCAACCCATACGTGCTCCACATGCCGACCGGCATCGACCTCGATGAGCGTGGGAGTAGCTCGAATTCCAGATTGCGAGAATTGGCTGGTCAGTGCCTGGTCGAAGTGGAGATCTCGCTCCGCTAGATACCGTTGGAGGAGTCGTGGGGAGTCAAGACCCACAACTACTACCCGATAGAGGCCCCGCCCGTGCCGTGTGTCCTGTAGCAGACGACGGTAGAAGGGAACACTTGCCTCACAGAAGCGGCATCGGCTGTCGATTACGACAACCAGTGTGTGTCGAGCACCCGACGTGTCGACGTTGAGTGGAAGGATCTGTCCCGTCTCGTAGGAACGTTCCGTAGGTTGGTTCAGCCTGGCATGAAGGGCCTGCACGCCCAGCGCAACTACAACCACGGAAGCCGCTAAGAGGCTCAGATTGACGGCGAACTCAAGCTTGGTCTTGGTCTCCATCGTTCTCTCCAACTCGTCAATCTTCTGCGCTCAAATGTAGCATCCCAGGCACTCGCAGGAGTAGCCCCCGTAGCCTATCAGGCAGCCGTTTTCGTCATATGTGCAGACGCCGCCTGCCACTTCATAGCCTTCGCATTCTCGAATCCAAATGCAATAGTCCCAACAGTTTTCAGCCTCCGCTAGGACCCGCGTCTCGCACTCATCATAGAAGTCACCACTGCAGGCTGCAGCGCGATGCGGTAGCAACAGCAGAGTCGCACAGACGAGTAGACCAACCGCCCACGTCTTCTGTAGCAGGGTCATGTGCCCCTCCTCGTTCGATCGCACTACCTAGAGAGAAGTGGAGCGGGACTCTACGCTCGCCCTGATGGGTTGTCAAGATGGGCTTGCACGGAAAGTCGTTTGGTACTGCACGTGTTGGGTCGGCGTGCTCGGCGGAGCGGAGAAGCTGTCGCCGGTGGAGGAGCTCGAACGGCGCCGGCTGCGTGAGTTCGGCTATCTCGACACGGACGAGGAGAAGCCGATCATCCGCCTGGCCTGCCAGGCGCGGGCGTTCGGCGCGGTCTCGATCGTGATTCCGCCCTGGAACGGGATCTTCGGGAAGTACGTGGAGAAGCAGCGACAAGCCGCGACTGGGGCAAAGTGAAGGGCGTCGGCATTGTTCAATCCGCGCGGGGCCCCACCCCCGCGCGCGGCCGTCGCTTACGCTCCGGATCCTGATATCAAGGCTCGTTTCAAATTCTCACCATCTTTCCAGGATTCATCCGGTTGTCGGGGTCGAGCGCCCGCTTGATCTGCCTCATCACCTCGAGCGCCTCGCCGTGTTCGGCGTCCAGGTAGCCCATCTTGCCGTAGCCGACGCCGTGCTCGCCCGAGCAGGTGCCTCCCAGCGCGATCGCCCGCTCGACCATCCGCGAGTTCAGCTTCGCCGCTTCGGCAATCTCGTCCTCGTTGTTGGGATCCAGCACGAAGACGAGGTGGAAGTTCCCGTCGCCCGCGTGGCCGACCAGCGCCACCGGCATGCTCACGCCGGCGTTCGCCTTCTTCGTCTCGAGGATGCATTCGGCCAGCCGCGAGATCGGGACGCAGACGTCCGTCGTCCAGCCTTTCGAGCCCGGCCGCAGGGCGAGCGCCGCATAGAGCGCATCGTGCCGTGCCTGCCAGAGCTTCGCCCGCTCCTCGGGCCGCGTGGCCCACTGGAACTCGGTGCCACCCTGTTCGGCCGCGATCTCCTGCACGCTGCGCGCCTGATCGGCCACGGTGCGCTCGCTGTCTCCGTGGAACTCGAAGAAGAGGGTCGGCTGGACGCGATAGGAGAGCTTCGCGTACTTGTTCACCGCGTCCATCTGGGTCTCGTCGAGCAGCTCGATGCGGGCGACGGGAATGCCGAGCTGAATCGTGGTGATGACGGTGCGGACGGCCCCTTCGAGCGTCGGGAACGGGCAGACGGCTGCGGAGATCGCTTCGGGCTGCGGGTGCAGCCGGAGCGTGACTTCGGTGATGACGCCGAGCGTCCCTTCCGAGCCGACGAACAGGCGGGTCAAATCGTAGCCCGACGACGACTTGCGCGCCCGGCCGCCGGTCTTGACGACGCGGCCGTCGGCCAGGACGACCGTCAGCCCCAGCACGTTCTCGCGCATCGTCCCGTACCGGACGGCCGTGGTCCCCGAAGCGCGCGTGGCGGCCATGCCGCCGAGCGTGCAGTCGGCGCCGGGATCGACGAAGAAGGTGAGGCCGGTGTTGCGAAGGTGGTGGCGCAACTGGTGTTGCGTGACCCCGGCTTCGACCGTCGCGTCCAGATCCTCGACGCTGACGCGGAGGATGCGGTTCATCCTCGTCATGTCGATGCAGATGCCGCCCTCGACGGCGTGCACGTGCCCTTCGAGCGACGTGCCCGAGCCGAACGGGACGATGGGCAGCTTGTGCCGTCCGGCCGCCAGCACGATCTCCCGCACTTCCTCGGTCGACTCCGGGAAACAGACGAGAATCGGGTGCCGCCGGCGTGTGGGACGACTCGCCGCGGCTGTGGTGCCCGCGCACCGCCTCGGCGGTCGTGACGCGGTCGCCCAGCCGGGCCTGCAGATCCGCCAGCGCTCCGGCGACCGCGGCCGTCCGTTCAGAAGGTGTGGCAATCGGATTCATGATCTGGAGCGGATTCTAAGGCCGGTCGAGACCAGAGACAAGGGGAGACGCCAGCCGCCATGCGCCGTGAGCGACGCGCCATGGGCACGGCCACTCGTCGTGGCCATCGGCGGTCTTCCGCTCGTCGGTGAGACGCCTCACCGGTCGTACTCCGCCGCGAAGGCCGTGAAGGACATCTGCAGCCGCCGCTCGAACGCCGCCGCAAAATCGTCCCCGGATCCCAGGTCCCGCAGCAGATTGGCGATGCCGACGCCGCCCGCCCGGTCCAGCAGCTGGCCGACCGCCGTCGCGCTCTCCGCGTAGGCCAGCGGCACCGCGGCCCCCGGCAGGCCGCCGAACGATGCGGCCAGCTCGGCGAGCGGCAGGCGCTGCGGCGTGCGGGCGAGCTGGGCCGCCGCCCAGGCGCGCCCGTTCGGCTCGAAGACCACCGCCAGCCCTTCGTTCAGCCAGGTCGGTACGCCCGTCGGCGCCAGGCTGTGCACCAGCGCGTGGGTGAACTCGTGTGTCAGCACGCGGGCGAGCTCGTCCGGATGATCGAGCGCGCCGTGCACGGGCACGCGGATCGCCCCATCGTACGCCCCCGCCGCCCATTCCGGCGCGCGCGTGATGTCGCGGAACTCCTGCGTGGTGTACAGGACGACGGTGATGGGCGCGTTCGGATAGGCGTCCAGCGTCGTCCCGACCCGCCAGTACGCCTGCTCCAGGATCTCGATCGCCCGGGCCGCCAGCGCCTGTTCGGCCTGCCCTTCGAACCGGATGGTGAAGTGGTTGCTGATCGCCTGATCGAATCGCTGCTGCCGGTCGGATTCGCGCCGCAGCCGGGCGAGCCCCGATTGCAGATCGGTGTTGCCGGGCGTCAGGGCCAGCGCCTGCTCGTAGACGTGGATGGCGCCCTGCAGGTCGCCGTCGTGGTAGAGGACCTCGCCGAGCAGCTGCGACGCGCTGGCCAGCTTCGGATCGAGCGACAGCGCCCTGGTGAGTGCGTCGCGCGCCTCCGCGTCCCGGTGGAGCAGATAGGCCGCGAGGCCGGCACCGAGATAGATGGTCGGATCCTGACGGTCGTCCTGCAGCGCTTCCTTGAACGCCGCGGCGGCGTCCTGGATGCGGCCGGCGTTGATGGCGGTCCAGCCGTTCTGGGCGGCCATGGCGCTGCGGGGCGTGGACTGCGCGCCGGCGAGAGCAGCCGGGAGGAGGGACGCGATCAGGAGCGCGCCGGCGAGACGGGATGCTGCTGCGTTCACGCGAGTGCGGGCCCTTCGTTCCGCTGGCCGGCTTCCTGCGCGCGCGGGTCGAGCGCCGGAGCGCCGGGTCCCGAGCGCCTGACGCTCAGAATATCCCCAATTGCAGCTTGGCTTCGTCCGACATCCGGTCCTTGTCCCACGGCGGTTCCCAGACGATGTCGAGCCGGACCTCGGCCACCCCGTCGACCCGGCGCACCTTGTCCTCGACTTCGAGCGGGAGAGACTGGGCCGCCGGGCAGGCAGGAGCCGTCAGGGTCATCCGGATGCCGACGACGGCGTTGGCGTCGACGATGATGTCGTAGATCAGGCCGAGTTCGTAGATGTTGACCGGAATCTCGGGGTCGTAGATGGAGGACAGGGCTTCCATGACGGCCGGCTTGAGCTTCAGCATCATCACCGGGTCGGAGACCATGCCGGCGGTCTTCATGTCGTCGCCCGCCTTCGTCTCGTCGGGCGGACGCGTCAACGCTCCGAAATCCCATCCGTCACTCATGTCGCTGTTGGCCTCTTCTGTGCGCATCAGTCCGCGCGCCACCCCCGCGCGCTCGCGCTCGCAGTTTCCAGTCCGCGCGCCGGGCGCTATTCCGTCGTCACCTTGGCGTGGCCCTCTTGCACGGCGGCGTGCAGCGCGTGCCAGGCCAGGCTGGCGCACTTGACCCGCATGGGGAAGTCGCGCACGCCCGTGAACACCGCCAGCTTGCCGAGCGCGTCGACGTCGGGCTGCTCGTCGCCCGAGCCGGTGACCATCTGGTGGAACTGCTCGAAGAGCCGGTCGGCGTCCTCGAGTGTCCGGCCCTTCACGCTGTCGGTCATCAGCGACGCCGACGCCTTCGAGATGGCACAGCCCGAGCCCTGGAACCCGGCGTCGCGGATCACGCCGTCCTCGACCCGGAGGTAGATGGTGAAGCGGTCGCCGCACAGCGGGTTGAACCCTTCCACCTGCCGGTTCGCGCCCTCGGGCACCTGGAAGTTCCGCGGCCGCTTGTTGTGGTCGAGGATGACTTCCTGGTACAGCTCGCTCAGTTCCGACATCAGGCGAAGACCTCCCGCACCCGCTGCAGCGCGCGCACCAGCGCGTCGATCTCTGCGCGGGTGTTGTAGATCGCCAGCGACGCCCGGGCCGTGGCCGGAATGCCGAACCGCTCCATCACCGGCTGCGCGCAGTGATGGCCCGTGCGGATGGCGACTCCCTCCTGGTCGACGATCGTGCCGATGTCGTGCGGGTGCACGCCCTCGAGAACGAACGACAGGATGCTGGCCTTCTGGCGTGCCGTGCCGATGAGGCGCAGCCCGGGGACCTCTTCCAGTGCCTCGGTGCCGTAGGCCAGCAGGTCGCGTTCGTACGCCGCGACCTGGTGCATGCCGAGTCCGGTCAGGTACTCGAGGGCGGCGTGCAGCCCGACGACGCCGGCGATGTTGGGCGTGCCGGCCTCGAACTTGTGCGGCACCTCGTTGTACGTCGTCTTCTCGAACGTCACCGACGCGATCATGTCGCCGCCGCCCTGGTAGGGCGGCATCGCCTCGAGCCAGTCCAGGCGCCCGTACAGGGCGCCGATGCCCGTCGGGCCGTACAGCTTGTGTCCGGTCACGACGTAGAAGTCGCAGCCCAGCGCCTGCACGTCGACCGGCAGGTGGTAGGCGGCCTGGGCGCCGTCGACCAGCACCGGCACGTCGTGCGCGTGCGCCAGCTCGACGATCTCCCGGATCGGATTCACCGTGCCGAGCGCGTTCGACACGTGGGTCACCGCGAGCATCCGCGTCCGCCCGGTCAGCAGGCCGCGCAGCTCGTCCACGACGAGCTCGCCGCGGTCGGTGATGGGCAGCACGCGGAGCCGGGCGCCGGTCCGCTCGCACACCATCTGCCACGGCACGATGTTCGAGTGGTGCTCCATGCCCGAGATGAGGATCTCGTCCCCTTCGCGGACGCGGAGCCGGCCGAAGCTGTCGGCCACGAGGTTGATGGCCTCCGTCGCGTTGCGCGTGAAGACGATCTCGCGCGGATCGGCGGCGTGCAGGAACCGCTGCACCGCCGCGCGGCCGGCCTCGTAGGCCGCCGTGGCTTCCTCGCTCAGCTGGTGCACGCCCCGGTGCACGTTCGCGTTGAAGCCGCTGTAGTAGCCGGCTGATCGCGTCGATCACCGCCTGCGGCTTCTGGGTCGTCGCCGCGTTGTCGAGATAGACGAGCGGCTTGCCGCCCCGCACCTGGCGCCCGAGGATCGGGAAGTCGCGGCGGACCCGCTCCACGTCGAAGCCGGCCGGACGATCGACGTCGACGGCGGACTTCACGACCGGGCTCCCTGCGGCGCGAGGATCGCGGAGAGGCGGGCCGTCAGTTCGTCGCGCAGCCGCTCCCGCACCGCGTCGATCCGGACCCCGTCCAGGACCTCGCCCGCGAAGGCGTGAATCAGCATCGTGCGCGCGTCCTGCTCGCCGATCGCCCGCGACCGCAGGTAGAAGATCGCATCGTCGTCGAGCTGCCCGATCGCGGCGCCGTGCGTGCACTTGACGTCGTTGGCGAAGATCTCCAGCTGCGGCTTGGTGTCGATGACCGCGTCGTCGGACAGCAGCAGCGCCCGGTTCGTCTGCTTCGCGTCGGTCTTCTGGGCGTCGGGCCGCACGATGACCTTGCCGTTGAACACGGCATGGGCCCGGCCGGCCAGCACGCCCTTGTAGACCTCGTGGCTGCTGCAGTGCGGCAGCGCGTGGTCGATCGTCGTGTGATTGTCGACGAGCTGCCGGCCGGTGGCCAGGTACAGCCCGTTCAGCGTGCACTCCATCCCCTCGCCGCGGGTCACCGCGGCGATCTCGTTGCGCACCAGGGCGCCGCCCAGCGCGAAGGCGTGCGACGTGAACGTGCTGCTGCGCCCGCCGTCGACGTGCATCAGCCCGACGTGGAATGCCGCGTCGCTCTCGCGCTGCACGCGGCAGTGCTCGATCATGGCGTGTTCGCCGAGCGCCACTTCCGTCAGGGCGTTCGTGAAGTACGCCGCGCCGGGCGTGCCGGCGTAGCTCTCGATGATGCGAGCCTGGCTGTCCTCGCCCGCCACCACGAGCACGCGGGGATGGGTCATCACCGCCTCGGCGCCCGCGCCGGCCACGGTCACGAACAGCAGGTGGATGGGGGACTCGAGGATCGCATGCGGCGGCAGGAGCACCAGCGCGCCGTCGGCGAAGAAGGCGGTGTTCAGCGCCGGGAAGGTCGTCAGCGGAGCCGGCACGGCGCGGCCGAACGGCAGGCCGGCCCCGTCGGCGGCGGCCAGCGCCGGCGCCAGCTGGCCGACCACGGCGCCCGGCGGCAGGCTCCCGGTCGTCGAAAGCGCCGGCACGTAGCGGCCGTTGACGAAGACGAGCTGGGCGCCGACGCCCTCGAACGTCCACGGCGCCAGGTCGGCCGCGCTCAGCGTCGCGGCGCCCGCCAGCGCGAAGCGCGACTCGGCGATCGGGGCGATGTTGGTGAAGCGCCACTCCTCCAGCCGGGTGCTCGGGAATCCGGCGTCCACGAACCGATCGAGCGCGGCCTTCCGCAGATCGCGGAGGTACGCCGGCTGGCCGGCGCGCGCCGGTTCCGACCGCTCCCACTCGGCGACGTACGGCGCCGTCTGGCCGATGGGCGGGGGAGGGGTGGCGCGCATGGCGCCGGGGCCGGCCGGCGGCGTGAGCGACGGTGTGGTATCCGAAACGTTCGCCATATCCCCGTCCCTCATGCGCCGGCGGGCTGATCCGTCAGCCCCGCTTCAATCCAGCCGTAGCCCTTCGCCTCGAGCTCGTGCGCGAGCTCCTTGCCCGCCGAGCGGACGATCAGGCCGCCGGCGAGGACGTGGACGTAGTCGGGCACGATGTAGTTCAGCAGGCGCTGGTAGTGGGTGACCACGATGGCCGAGCGCTCGGGGCTGCGCATCGTATTGACGCCGTTCGAGACGACCCGCAGGGCGTCGATGTCGAGGCCCGAGTCGGTCTCGTCGAGGACCGCGAGCGCCGGTTCCAGGATCGCCATCTGGAAGATCTCGTTGCGCTTCTTCTCGCCGCCCGAGAAGCCCTCGTTCACCGGGCGATTCAGGAAGGCGGCGTCGATCTCCAGCACCTTCATCTTCTCCCGGACCAGCGCCATGAACTCCATGGCATCCAGCTCGGGCAGGCCGCGGTGCTTGCGCACGGCGTTGAGCGCCGCCTTCAGGAAGTAGGCGTTGTTCACGCCGGCCAGCTCCACCGGGTACTGGAAGGCCATGAACAGTCCCTCCCGCGCCCGTTCCTCCGGGTCCATCTCGAGGAGGTTCCGGCCCTTGAACCGGATCTCGCCGGCGGTGACCTCGTAGCCGGGATGTCCCGACAGGACGCGGGCGAGCGTGCTCTTGCCCGAGCCGTTCGGCCCCATGATGGCGTGCACCTCGCCGGCGCCGACCGACAGGCTGATGCCCTTGAGGATCTCCTTGCCGCCGCCGCGTACCTTCAGATTCGTGATTTCGAGCATGAATACGGTCCTGTCAACTCGAGCAATGGGCAATGGGCGATGAGCGATGGGTAATGGCGGCGAAGGGCCACAGGAGCCAGCTGGTGAAGCGTTCTTCCGGCCGTCGCGTCAGGACAATCCCCATTGCCCGTCGCGCCTTGCCCGTTGCCGCGTGAATGCGTCCCTAGCCGACGCTCCCTTCGAGGCTGACACTCAGCAGCTTCTGCGCCTCGACGGCGAATTCCATCGGCAGTTCGCGGAAGACTTCCTTGCAGAAGCCCGTCACGATCATGTTCACGGCGTCCTCGGTCGCCAGCCCGCGCTGGCGGCAGTAGAAGATCTGGTCCTCGCCGATCTTCGACGTCGAGGCCTCGTGCTCGACGTGCGCCGTGGTGTTCCGGACCTCGAGGTACGGGAAGGTGTGCGCGCCGCACTGGTCGCCGATGAGCAGCGAGTCGCACTGCGAGTAGTTGCGCGCGCCGGTCGCCTGCTTCCCGATCTTGACCAGGCCGCGGTAGGTGTTCTGGCCGTGGCCGGCCGAGATCCCCTTCGAGACGATCGTGCTGCGCGTGTTCTTCCCGAGATGGATCATCTTCGTGCCGGTGTCGGCCTGCTGGCGGTTGTTCGTGGTCGCGACCGAGTAGAACTCGCCCACCGAGTTGTCGCCCAGCAGGATGCAGCCGGGATACTTCCAGGTGATGGCCGAGCCGGTCTCCACCTGCGTCCAGGAGATCTTCGAGTTGACGCCCCGGCACTTGCCGCGCTTGGTGACGAAGTTGTAGATGCCGCCCTTGCCGTCCTTGTCGCCGGGATACCAGTTCTGCACGGTCGAGTACTTGATCGTCGCGTCGTCGAGCGCCACCAGCTCGACGACCGCCGCGTGCAGCTGGTTCTCGTCGCGCATCGGCGCCGTGCAGCCCTCGAGGTAGCTCACGTAGCGAGCCCGCGTCGGCCACGATCAGCGTCCGCTCGAACTGCCCGGTGTCCTTCGCGTTGATCCGGAAGTAGGTCGACAGCTCCATCGGGCAGCGGACGCCCTTCGGGATGTAGGCGAACGAGCCGTCCGAGAAGACCGCCGAGTTCAGCGTCGCGAAGAAGTTGTCCGTGTAGGGGACGACCGAGCCGAGGTACTTGCGGACGAGATCCGGATGGTTCTGCACCGCCTCGGAGAACGAGCAGAAGATGATGCCGAGATCGGCCAGCTTCTTCTTGAACGTCGTCGCCACCGAGACGCTGTCGAAGACCGCGTCGACCGCCACGCCCGCCAGCAGCTTCTGCTCCTCGAGCGGGATGCCCAGCTTGTCGAACGTCGCCTTGATCTCCGGATCGACCTCGTCGAGGCTCTTGAGCTGCGGCTTCTGCTTCGGCGCCGAGTAGTAGATGATGTCCTGGTAGTCGATCGGCTGGAACTGCACGTTCGCCCAGGTCGGCTCCTTCATCGTCGTCCAGAGCCGGAACGCGCGCAGCCGCCACTCCAGCAGCCACTCGGGCTCCTGCTTCTTGGCCGAGATCAGCCGGACCACGTCCTCGTTCAGCCCGCGCGGCGCGGCGTCGGCTTCGATGTCGGTGACGAAGCCGTACTTGTACTCGCGCTTGGCGAGATCCTCGATCGTCTGGGTTGCCGTGCTCATGAGTCTCCTTGTCGACGTTTCCCAGGGCTCGCGGGGCCACACCCCGCGCGCGCGTACGAGACCTAGACGCTGAACGACACGCCGCAGCCGCAGGTGCTCCGGGCGTTCGGGTTGTTGAAGACGAAGCCGCGGCTGATCAGGCTCGTGTCGTAATCGAGCACCGTGCCGGTCAGCACCCGCAGGCTTCGCGGATCGACGAAGACCCGCGCGCCGTGTCCGTCGAAGACCTGGTCATCGGGACCCGGCTCGCGCTCCCACGCGAAGATGTAGCTGAAGCCCGAGCAGCCGCCCGCCTTCACGCCCACGCGCAGCCCGCCGCCTTCGAGGCCGTTCTTCGTGAGCATCTTCTGAATCTGACTGGCCGCGTTCTCGCTGATCTCGATCATCCGCCTGCCTCGCGATCGGCCCGCCGGCCGCGGCCCGCCGGGCCGCCCCTCTGGCGCGATCAAATGTCCGACCTAATTGGTCCTAGATTAGCGCAGGCTCCCCCTGCCGGTCAAGCCGGCGAACCGGCTGAGCCGGAGCAATTTGCAGACGGCCGGGCCGTGGAGTTACACTCGTCGGGAAGGCCGGTTCGGAGGAGGCGCCACCGGTCGGCGCGCCGACCCGGAGAACCGGTGTACCGCGCGTTTCCCGGCGAGGGGCTCTTCCCCCTGCGCACGCCGGACCCCAGGCAGTGACCACGACTATCCCCAGGCTCTACACGGCAGTCATCTTCTCGCTCGTCCTGCTGTTTGTCGGCACGAGTTTCCTGGCTCGGTCCTACCGTTCCGAACGTCAGACGCGCGCCGACTACCATTTCGCGCTCGGCCAGAAGCTCGCGACGGAAGGGAAGAAGGCCGAGGCCCTCGAGCAGTACCCGGACGGCGCTGTCGGTCGTCCCGTCGACGCCGCGGTACGAGCTGGCGCTCACGCTGACGCTGGTCGACCTCGGCCGGCTCGAGGAGGCGCAGAGCCACCTGCAGGAGCTGCTGCAGAAGGATCCGACCAACGGCCTCCTGAACCGCACGATGGCACGCGTCTCGGCCCGCGAAGGGCTCGTGGACGATGCGATCATCTATTACCACCGGGCCATCTACGGGCTGTGGCCGTCCAGGCCGATCCAGAACCGGATCGACACCCGCTTCGAGCTGGTCGATTACATCGCCAAGACGGGCACCCACCAGCAGCTCGTCGCCGAGCTCGTCCAGCTGCAGAGCGATCTGCCGGACGATCCCGCGCTGAAGCAGCGGGTTGCGGAGCTGTTCCTGTCGGCCGGGACCCCGCGGCAGGCGGCCGACCTCTACCGTGACGTCGTACGGGCGCAGCCGCGCAACGCCAAGGCGTGGGCCGGACTGGGCGAGGCGCTGTTCGTCCAGCGCGACTATGCGAACGCGCAGTCGGCGTTCCGACGGGCGACCGCGCTGCACGCCAGCGATCCGAATCTGAATGCCCGGCTGACCTGGGTGAACGAATACCTCGGACTCGACCCGACGGCCGAGCGGCTGAGCACGGCCGAGCGGTACCGGCGGAGCCGGCGGCTGGTCGAGCTGACGCTCGCGTCGCTGAATTCGTGCCTGGACCGGGGCGACGCCCCAGCCTCCGACCCGGTGGCGAAGCTGGTGGAGGCGGCCCAGAAGCGGCTCGCCTCCCGGCGTCGGGTGCGGAACTCCGAGCAGGCGGCTGACGACAGCCAGCTCCTGAGCGAACAATTGTGGCGGGCGAAGCAGGCCGCGTGCCCGGAGGCCCCCGGCACCGGGACTCCGCTCGCGGCGCTCATGATGCGGCTGACGCAGCCCCCGGCACCGGTGAACAACGACTGAGCGCGTGATGGACAGACCCGAACCCTCCTCTTCCGCGGCGCCGTCCGACCCCCGGCCGGCATCCCCCTCCACACCCTCCACCGACAAGGGCTGGGGCGGGTTCGGGCAGACCCAGCGCTTCCTGGTCCTGTCGATCCTGATCGGGCTCTTCGCGGGCCTGATGGTCGTCTGCTTCCACATCATCATCGACTTCATCAGCTGGTTCACGCTCGGCACCCCGGTCGGTGCGAGCTGGCGCCGGACGCTGCTGGCGCCGACGATCGGCGGCCTCATCGCGGCCGCGCTGGTGCGCTACGTCTTCCGGAAGGCGCGCGGCAGCGGCGTGAACCACACGAAGGCTGCGCTCTACGTCTACGACGGCTACGTGCCGTTCAGCACGGTCATCGGCAAGTTCCTGGCCTGTTCGGCGTCGCTCGGCACGGGCAACTCCCTGGGCCCGGAGGACCCGGCGCTGCAGATGGGCGCCGGCGTGGCGTCGCTGCTCGGGCGGATGTTCGACGTCGACAAGGATCACATGCGGCTCATCGCGCCGATCGGCGCGGCCGCGGGGCTGGCGGCGGCGTTCAATACGCCGATTACCGCCGTCCTGTTCGTCATCGAGCAGGTCATCGCGGCCTGGGACGCCGGCGTGCTCGGGTCGATCGTCCTGTCGGCGGTCTCGGCCGTCGTGGTCGTCCGCTGGTTCCTCGGCGACCATCCGCTGTTCCACGCCCCCGCCTTCCAGCTGACCCATCCGTCCGAGCTGCTGATCTATGCGGCGATCGGCGTGATCGTCGGACTGCTCGGCGTGCTGTTCGTGAAGCTGATCGCCCGGCTGCACGGCACGCTGGAGAAGCTCCCGCACAGCACCCTGCTGCTGCGGCCGGTGGTGGCCGGGTTCCTGGTCGGCTGCTTCGGCCTCTGGCTGCCGCAGGTGATGGGGGTCGGCTACGAGGTGATCGACAGCGCGCTGCGTGACCAGTTCGTCTGGCAGACGCTGCTGCTGCTCGGCATCGTGAAGATGGTGGCGACGCTGCTGTGCTTCAGCGCCGAGACGCCGGGCGGCATGTTCGCCCCGACGCTGTTCACCGGCGCGATGATCGGCGGGGGCATCGGCGCCCTGGCGCACCTCTACTGGCCGTTCCCCATGAGCTCGGCGAGCGCCTACGTGCTGGTCGGCATGGGGACGTTCTTCGCCGCCGTCTTCCGGACGCCGCTGACGGCGATCTTCATGGTCTTCGAGGTCAGCGCGAGCTACGTGATCATCCTGCCCGTGATGATCGCCAGTACCATCGCGTACCTCATCTCGCGGTACCTGCAGCCGACCCCCTTCTTCGAGCTGATCGCGCGGCAGGAAGGCGTGGATCTGCCGTCGCTCGAGGCCCAGCGCGAGCGTCAGCCGATGCTGGTCGAGAACGCCATGCAGCGGGGGACCATCCTCACGCTGTCGGTCGACATGTCGGTGGAGGCCGCGCTGGCGGCCCTGCGCTCGGCCGGACTGCCGCACGGACTCGTGGCCGTCGAGCGCGGCACCTGGTCGTGGGTGACCCTGGAGGACCTGGAGAGCGCCGCTGCCGAGAACCGCGGCGCGTCGACCATCCGCGAGGCGTTCCCGCTGGTGCCGACCCCGCGGCTGTATCCCGACCTGGCGCTCGATACCGCCCTCCGCCTGCTCGGCCCCCACCGACTCCTGCCCGTGCTGAATCGCGCTCGCACCGGGCAGGTGCTCGGCATCATCACCCTCGAGGACATTCACCGCGCCTACGGCATCCGGAAGCCGGAGCACGCCGACAGCGGCAGCGCGCGCGTCGAATCGGTGCTGTGAAAAGCGATTGTCCAGCTGAGCCGGGCGGGCTACACTGCTAGGTGGCTCCGGGCGCTGACGCGCACCCTCCCTCACAACCCGGCACGCTCGGTTTCTTTTTCTGGAGGACTGGATGAAGCAGTTCGCGATCGGTTTGATGATGCTCTGCCTTGGAGGCGCCGGCACCGCGCAGGCTCAGTCGGCCATGGCCACGACGCAGGCGCCCGACAGCAGGATCTTCGCCGAGATCGACGGCGGCGTCACGTTCGGGGGCAAGACGAGCTCGATCGTTCAGGGGCAGGCCGGGTTACCGTGTCTGGCCGCAGATCGACGTCTTCGTCGAAGGCGGACGCATGCAAGACGTCTCCTCGAATTCGATCGCCGTTCGTGCCGGCGTCGTGACCGCCTACCTCAAGGCGCTGGGGCAGGGCACCGCCACCTCCACCATCAAGGTGCCCGCCGGGTTCGGCGCCATCGGCGCCCGCTATGTCTTCCCGCAGCGGACCGGCCGGATCGAGCCGTACGTGCTCGGGGCGATCGGCATCGCTTCGGTGAAGGACGAACGTCAAGTTTGCGCTGAACGGCACCGACATCACCGGCTCGATCGGCAACTACGGCGTGCAGCTCGGCTCGGACCTGAGCGGCACCCAGACCCGGGCGCTGGTCTCGTTCGGCGGCGGCATGTTGATGGACTGGAAGCCGGTCTACCTGGATGCCGCGATCCGCTACTACCGGCTGTTCACCAAGCCGACGGGCACCAACGTCGGCAGCTTCTACGTCGGCGTCGGCTACAAGTTCTGAAGGCGCACGACCATCTTCGGTCTTCGGTCTTCAGTCCACGGTCATCTCAGGACCGTAGACCGAAGACCGAAGACCATAGACCGTACCCACCGCCTCACGCCCCCAGCACCTTCCGGTAGTACTCCTCGTACTGCGGCACGATCAGACTGGCGCAGAACCGCTGCTCGACGACGCCGCGGGCGGCCTGGCCCATCCGGCGCCGCAGCGTTTCGTCCGAGAGGAGCGTCACGACCGACGCCGCCATGCCGTCGAGATCGTCCGGCGCGTGCAGGAAGCCCGTCTGGCCGTCGTCGATTACCTCGGGCAGCCCGCCCACGCGCGAGGCGACGACCGGCAGCTCGCACGCCATCGCCTCGAGCGCGGCCAGCCCGAAGCTCTCCTGGGACGAGGGCAGCAGGAAGACGTCGGACACCGACAGCAGCGACAGCACCTGATCCTGTTCCCCGAGCATCCCCACCGAGTCGCCGAGCCCGAGCTGCTCGACGCGCCGCGACGCCTTGCCGACGTCGGGGCCTTCGCCCACCAGCAGCAGCCGGGCGTTCGACTGCGCCCGGACGCGGTGGAAGACCTCCACGGCCCTCTCGATCCGCTTGACGGGCCGGAAATTCGACACATGGATGACGAGCCGGTCGAAGCGGCCCTCGAGAAAGCGCTCGCGCAGCTGCGGGTTGAACTGCCGCCGATGGACCGAGCAATCGAGGAAGTTCGGGATCACCTGGATCGCGCGCGTGACCTTCAGCTCGCGGTAGGTGTCGGCCTTCAGGCTCTCGGAGACCGCCGTCACGCCGTCCGATTCCTCGATGCAGAACGCCACGGCCTCGGAGTACGACGGGTCGCTGCCGAGCAGCGTGATGTCGGTTCCGTGCAGCGTCGTCACGACCTTCGGGACCTTGCAGTGGCCGGTCTTCCTGAGGATCTGGATGGCGAGGTAGGCCGCTGTCGCGTGCGGAATCGCGTAGTGCGCGTGCAGGATGTCGAGCTGGAAGCTGCGCGCGACGCGGACGATGGTGTTGGCGAGCGACAACGAGGTACTGCGGCTCGCGGAACAGCGGATACGCCGGCGTGTCGACCCGGTGGAACGTCAGCCCGGGCTGGTACTCGCCGAGCCGGAACGGCGTCTCGGCGCTGATGAGGTGAATCTGGTGGCCGCGCGCCGCCAGCGACTTCGCCAGCTCGGTCGCGACGACGCCGCTGCCGCCCACCAATCCGTAGCAGATAATGCCGATATTCATACTTAATCGGGGCTCTGCCCCGAACCCTCCGGCTCGCTGCACTCGCTCGCGCCATCGGCTCGCTCCGTGGCATCGGCTGAATGGCGGGGGCCCCTGCACCCCGCCAGGCTCGCTGCGTTCCGCTCACGCTTCGTCGCTCGCTCCACTTCGCTCGCGCGCGCCCTTCAACAACCCTCAGGGCGCCCCGAGCCTCGTCGAGGGGCGGGCCCGCGGTGCGGGCCGTTACGCTGTGGGCTCTGCCTCAAACCCTAGTCGTTCCGATCGGCGCGGAACAGGTGCGGCCGCACCACCGGCTCCCGCACGACGATCCCCTCGGCCCAGGCCACGCCGGCCAGCGCGCCGAACTGCGCATCCCGGCTCTCGATGAGCTGCCGGAAGCGCGGCGAGGTCAGCCGCGTCCGCGCCGCGTCCGGTGCCTGCGGCTCGAACTGGCTGCCGTGACAGCCGAGCGCCCGTCGCTTGGTCTCGTAGTGTTCGCTGACGTCAATCACGAACGACGGGGCATCGGAGTCGTTGATGAAGTAGTAGCAGACCCAGTCGGGGCGCCAGGCCTCACCCTCGGCCGCGTACCGCCGCAGCCCGCCCTTGAACACGGCTTCGGTCAGCAGGTGGCTCGCGGCGACGTGGTCGGGATGGCGATCGCGCCAGTACGGAATGGCCACCGTCCGCGGACGCCACTGGCGGACGACGGCGACGGCCGCCGGCAGGTGCGCCGGGTCGCTCCCGATGGCGCCGTCGTTCCAGCCGAGGTTGCCGCGCCAGACGGCGCCGAGCACCACGCGCGCGGCCTCGGCTTCCTGCAGCCGCTCGTCCGGAGTGCCGTTGGTCGCCAGAATCGCCTCGCGTGAGGTCGCAGATCCCCGTCCGGTATCCCACGGCGGCGTGCCGGGCCATCGTGCCGCCCAGCCCGATTTCCACGTCGTCCGCATGAGGACCGAACGCCAGCAGGTCCAGATCCGCCATCCCGTTGTCTCCCTTTGCGCCCGGCCACGCCCGTCTGCTCCCTTGAGACGACCGGAAACGGCCATCCGTCCCCGAGAGTGTACCGCATGTCGTCGGGGGCACCCGCCGTCCGGGGCGGAGCGAACGGGCGGGGAAGGCGGGGCGCCGGAATCAGCCGCGTCCGTCCTCGGGCTCGCCGGCCGTGGCCGATCGCCACTGCTCGCCGAACCGGATCCGCGACGGGACCGGTTCGCCGGCGGTGGCCGCGGGGACCTGCGCCCGCGTCCGCGCGCGGCGGCCGGCGCCGAGCCATTCCTGGATGCGCTCCATGTACACGTAGACGACGGGAGTGATGTAGAGGGTGAGGATCTGGGAGAAGAGCAGGCCGCCCACGACCGCCAGGCCGAGGGGGCGGCGCGACTCGGAGCCGGCGCCGGTACCGAGGGCGATCGGCAGGGTGGCCATGAGGGCGGCCGCGGTCGTCATCATGATCGGCCGGAAGCGGACCACGGCGCCCTCGTAGATCGCCTCGATGGCCGGCCGCTGCTCCCGGCGCTGCGAGTCGAGGGCGAAGTCGATCATCATGATGCCGTTCTTCTTCACGAGGCCGACGAGCATGATGACGCCGACGAAGGAATAGAGATCGAGATCGACGTGGAACAGCAGCAGCGTGAGCAGCGCGCCGAAGCCGGCGGCCGGCAGGCCGGACAGGATGGTCAGCGGATGGACGAAGCTCTCGTACAGGATGCCCAGCACGATGTAGATCACGAGCACGGCCAGCACGAGCAGGATGCCGAGTCCGGTGAGTGACGACTGGAACGCCTGGGCGGTTCCCTGGAAGCTCGTGGTGATGGTGCCGGGCAGATCGCGGCGCGCGGCCGCTTCGACGGCGGTCAGCGCGCTGCCGAGCGACACGCCCGGCGCCAGATTGAACGACATCGTCACGGCCGGCAGCTGGCCGACGTGGTTGATCGACAGGGGACCGGTCGTGGTGTGCAGCCTGGCCACGGCGGCCAGCGGCACCAGCGTGCCGGCCGACGAGCGGATGTAGAGGCGCTGCAGCGCCGAGGGCGAGGCCTGGAACCGCGGCTCGAGCTGCAGGATGACCTCGTACTCGTCGTTGGGGGCGTAGATCATCGACACCTGCCGGGAGCCGTACGCCGTGAAGAGGGCGGTCTCGACCTGCTGGGCCGTGACGCCGAGCGCCGCGGCCTGGTTGCGGTCGACGTCCACGTCGACCTGCGGCTTGCGCATCTGCAGGTCCGACGTCGCATCCTCGATCTGCGGCAGTGCCCGCAGGTGTTCGAGGAACCGCGGAGCCTCGCGGTACAGCAGCGTGGTGTCCGGGCTCTGCAGCGTGAACTGATACTGGCTCTTCGACAGGTGACCGCCGACGTTGATCGGCGGCGGGTTCCGCAGGAAGACACGCAGGCCCGGGATCTGCGCGAGCTTCGGCCGCAGCTCCGCAATGACCTGGTCGGCGCTCAGGCGCTCGCCGCGGGGCTTCAGCTGCAGGAACAGGAAGCCGGAGCCGTTGTCGTTGACGTTCGACATGTAGTGGGCGACGTTCGGGTCGTGCCGGATGATGTCGGCCGCCTCCTGCTGCCGGGCCTCCATCGCCTGGAACGAGATCCCCTCGGGGCCCTGCGTGGACCCCATGATCAGCCCCTGATCCTCGTCCGGCACGAAGCCCTTGGGGACGATCACGAAGAGGTATCCGGTCGCGACGATGATGGCGACCGTGCCCAGCAGGACGATCCGGCCGTGCCGCAGCGCGCCCTGCAGGCTCCACTCGTAGGCCCAGAGCAGGCCGTCGAAGCCACGTTCGAACAGCCGGTAGACGCGGCCGTGCCGCACCGTCGTCTGCGAGCGCAGGAAGCGGCTCGCCAGCATCGGCGTCAGCGTGAGCGACACGAAGCCCGACACGAGGATCGCCGAGGCAATCGTGACGGCGAACTCGTGCAGCAGCCGGCCCAGGATGCCGCCCATGAAGAGCACGGGGATGAACACCGCGGTCAGCGACAGCGTCATCGACAGGATCGTGAACGCGATCTCGCGCGAGCCCTCGAGCGCCGCCTGAATCACGGTCTTGCCCATCTCGAGGTGCCGGACGATGTTCTCCAGCATCACGATCGCGTCGTCGACGACGAAGCCGACGGCGAGCGTGAGGGCGAGCAGCGACAGGTTGTCCAGGCTGTAGCCGAGCTCGTACATCACCGCGAAGGTGCCGATGAGCGAGAACGGCAGCGCGAGGCTTGGAATGATCGTCGCCGAGACGTTCCGCAGGAACAGGAAGATGACGAGGATGACCAGGAAGATCGTCAGCAGCAGCGTGTGGGTGACGTCGCTGACCGACGCGCGGATCGAGGTCGAATGGTCGTGCAGGATGCGCAGCTGCACCCCCGCCGGCATCTCCTCCCGGAGCGTCGGCAGCAGCTGCCGGATTGCGTCGACCACCGCCACCGTGTTCGTGCCCGGCTGCCGGTCCACCGCCAGCGCGACGTTCCGCGACTGGTCGAACCAGCTCGCCGTCCGGTTGTTCTGCACGCTGTCGAGCACCCGGCCGAGCGTGCCGAGCCGGACCGGCGCGCCGTTCTCGTAGGTGACGATGAGCGGGCGGAACGCGGCCGCGTCCGAGAGCTGGCCGTTGGCCTGCACCGTGTAGGCGTGGTTCCGGCCGTTGAGCGTGCCGGTCGGCAGGTTCACGTTCCCGCTCTGCACCGCGCTGGCCACCTGGTCGATGCCGATGTGCTGCGCGGCGAGCTTCTCGGGGTTCAGCTCGATCCGGACCGCGTACTTCTGCGCGCCGAACACCGACACCTGGGCCACGCCGGTGACCATCGAGATGCGCTGCGCCACCGTCGTTTCCGCGTACTCGTCCAGGTCCGACAGCCGCATCGTCGGCGAGGTGAGCGACAGGAAGAGGATGGGCGAGGCCGCTGGATTGACCTTGCGGTAGGTGGGCGGGCTCGGCATGTTCGGCGGCAGCTGGTGGGAGGCCGCCGCGATGGCCGACTGCACGTCCTGGGCCGCGGCGTTGATGTCACGGCTGAGGTCGAACTGCAGCGTGATCTGCGTCGAACCGGTCGAGCTGCTCGAGCTCATCGTGCTGACGCCGTTGATGGTCGAGAACTGCCGCTCGAGCGGTGTCGCCACCGAGGCCGCCATCGTGCTCGGGCTGGCGCCGGGCAGGCTCGCGTACACCGAGATCGTCGGGAAGTCCACGTTCGGCAGGTCGCTGACGGGCAGTGCCCGGTAGGCCACGATGCCGAACAGCAGGATCGCCAGCATGACCAGCGTGGTCATGACCGGCCGGCGGATGAAGAGCCCTGAGAGGTTCATGCAGGTGTATCCGTACGCGCGTTCAAGGTCAGCTGTTATCGACACCGGTGGCCGGACCGCGCCGGCGCTGCCGCCAGCTCGACCGTGGCCGCGATCCCACCCGAAAGTCCGCGTCGATAGGGAGATGAAGGTAGTGGGGCGGCCGACGCGGAGCCACCGGGAAGCCGCGCGCGACGGCCTGGCGCACGACTCCGGGCCGTGCAGACGCAAAGGACGCGCCAGCCGGACTGCGGGCCGGACGGGCGCGAACGGTCGGATTCAGGCGGGAGGCGTCGAGGGGGTCGCGCGCGCGGCGAGGACTTCGCGCGCCGAATAGACGAGCGACGGCAGGGCGACGAGGATGACGAAGGCGGCGATGAGGGCGCTGCCCAGGTGCGCGGGCAGCTGCCGCTCGCTCAGGCTCAGGATCAGCAGGCCGCAGACCACGAACAGCCCGCCGCCGTAGAGCAGCGTGCGCCCGCCCGTGCCCGCACCGATGAGGCCGATCTCCCGCTCGGACAACCGGCCCGTCCACCGCAGCGACGTGCCGATGGCCGCTCCCACGAGCACGAGCATGATGGTCGTGCCGGCTCCGAACAGCAGTCCCGGCAGGAAGCCCAGCCAGGCCGTCGGCATGGCCGGGGCCGCCACGGTGTTGATGAACAGCGAGAAGCCCCCGAACCCGAAGCCGGCGATGAAGCCGTGCACGAGCGTCCAGCGGACCGGCGGTGCGGCCGATGGCGCCGGCGGCTCGTGCGCGCCATGGTGGCGCGAGAGGACCTGGCTCGTCGTCTCCATCGGCTCCCGCTCTTCGTGATGGTGCCCGAGCAGGTGCAGGTGCGGGTAGCGGCCGCGGCGCAGCACGGCCCAGCCGGCCGCCGACATGACGGCGCCGACGACCACGTACACGATGCCGTTGACGACCGGCGACAGCAGGAACGGCGCGAGCGCGAGGTACGCCAGCTCGGAGACGAGCATGCGCTGGAGGGTGAAGGCCGCCGAGAAGTACAGCCCGGCCCGCATGCCGGCGCGGCTGCTGCCGCTGCCGATGGCGTAGCTGAACGTGATCGGCCACGTGTGCTCGTCGGGCACGATGCCGTGCAGCAGCCCGAAGAGGAACGAATAGGCGAGTGCGGCGAGTGGTGTCACGGATGCTCGGCAGCCGGCCCGACCGGATGGTCTCCGTACGCCGGCGCCGCCCCGCGCGGCCGCCGGCGGTGGTCGCCGCGCTCCGTGACGTCCGGCATCAGGCGACGGAGTAGGCGACCCACGCGGCGGCGGTGAGCCGCGTCAGCGTGGCCGCCCAACGGTAATCCTGCTTGACGCGGCTCCAGGACCAGGCGAGCAGCGCCATCGACGAGACGAGCACGAGGATCCAGGCGCCCGTGCCCGCCAGCCCGTGGTGCGAGCCGACGAGCGCGCGCAGGCTCGGATTCCACCCCGACCCGTACAGGATGCAGACGTGGATGAAGTAGATGACGAGCGATTCCTGCGCCAGCGCCTGGACGATCGGCGGCAGGCGGCGGACGTACCGGCTGGCGTGCGCGAAGCCGCCCAGCAGCAGCAGGGCCGATCCGCTGGTCACCAGGAACAGGTTCGGGCTGGTGCTCCAGAAGTCGGCCCCTGGAAACGGGCCGAGGTGGAACGTCTGCAGGACGAGCCCCAGCGCGAGGGCGGCGGCACCACCCGCGACCAGCACGCGCGCGACGAACGCCGGCTGGCGCGCCGGACCCCATTCGACGTACAGCACACCGAGCGCCGCGCCGAGCAGCAGGTAGGCTCCCCACGGCAGGAACGGGAAGAGCGAGCCGCCGGTGGTCGACAGGTACGCGCCGAGCGCCACCGGCACCCGCGCCGTCCAGTGGCCCACGTCGGCCAGCGGTGCCGCCACGACGATGGCCGCGCAGAGGGCGGCGGCGGCATACGCGAAATGCCGGCGCGTCTTCGACAGGAAGACCAGGGCCTGCAGCAGCAGCAGGCCCACGCCGATGCACTGCAGGATGTCGACCGTCAGGAAGTACTGCCAGTGCTCCGCGCCCAGGTACTGCAGGTCGCGCAGGTGGCTCACCGGGAAGCGCATCGAATAGCCGAGCAGCACGAAGAACGTGAAGCGGCGGATCCGGCGCCAGCTGCGCGCCGACAGCGTCCGGTGGGCGTCCCAGTGCTTCGAGGTCGCCACGGCGAACGCGAAGCCGGCCAGCAGCAGGAACAGCCGCGACGTCAGCCCCCGCAGGAAGAGCCAGCTGTTGAACGCCATGCCGGTCGCGTACTCGGGCGCGAGCAGCACGTTCAGCGTGTGCCCCTGAATCATGAACACGACCGCGCAGGCGCGCGCGAGATCGACGAACACCACGCGCGACGAGGCCGGCGGCGTGAACGTCGCCACGCGATGCGGCTCGAACGGGCTGTCCGCCGCGAGCGCGCGCGGCAGCGCCGCCGGGAGCGAGGGGGCGTCGGCGGAGGGCTGCGGACGGGGCGCGCGCCTGGCGAGCGACTGGAGTGCCTTGTTCAACATGCTCGAGCTTCAGTGTAACCGACCCGCGCGGCGGGCCTGTCGGAGTACCGACGCAACCGCACCCGTGATGGACGATCCGCCGCGGATTCCGCCTGGCGCGGACGGGACTGGCCGCTGTCTGACATGGATACGTCCGCCGGGGTGGCGGGGCTTACCGGCCCGATCGTCGCCGGCGCGTCAGTCCGCCGTGAGCCACGGATGGCGCCGGAAGCGCGTGGACGCACCGGCCGGCGGCGGGCCCGGCGGCCCCGGCAGGATCTCGCGCAGGTACGGCGCCAGCCCCTGTTCGGGCTGCCAGTGGCGGGGATAGCCGAGCGAGACCTCTTCGAAGCGGACGCGATCGCGCCAGTGGGTCGCCCGGATGTGCAGGTGTCCCGAGACGACCGCGCGCACGGGGAAGCGCGTATGCCAGTCCTCGGTGCGCCGCGTCCCGCACCAGATCGTGAAGCGGGGAATCGCGGGGAGCACGGCCAGGTCGCGGCGCAGCGGGAAATGGTTCACCAGCACCAGGTCGTGGCCGCGCGCAGCGGCGGCCAGCCGCGACTCGGTCAGGCGGCAGCGCGCGTGGCACCAGCGCTGCCGCGACTGCGTACGGATCGGGATCCAGCAGCCGCTCGTCGGCGCAGAGCACGCCGCTCTCGACCGCCCAGGCGACCGCCTCGTCGGGCGACAGCCCGTCGGGGGCGAAGCTGTAGTCGTACAGGAGGAAGAGCGGGGCGATGAGGCACGGCGGTCCCTCGCCCGGCCAGACCGGATACGGATCCTCCGGTGTCAGCACGTCGTAGGCGCGGCAGAGGGCGACCAGGTGCCGGTAGCGGGCCTCGCCGCGCAGGCCGTCCGTCGCGCCGGGCGTGGACCACAGATCGTGGTTGCCCGGCACCCAGACGACGCGCGCGAAGCGGGCCGTCAGTGCCTGCAGGGCGTACTCGATCTGTGCCGGCGTGTCGCCGACGTCGCCGGCGACCAGGAGCCAGTCGTCGGGATGCGGCGGCAGCGCGTCGAGGGCCGCCCGGTTCACCCCGTGTCCGATGTGCAGGTCGCTGATGGCCAGGAGCCGCATGCAGCCGATCGTCCTCAGCGGTGATGGCGGCCGAACGTCGCCGGGTCCGCCCAGGCGATCGCAATCCGGATCGGCCGCTCGGGCGGCTCCCGGACCGCGAGCGCGAGCCGGTGCGTATCGGTCGGCCGGAAGAGCTGGAACTGCCACGCGCGCGGATCGTCGTCCAGCTCGGCGGTGAACGCGATCGTCGGGTGCGCGGCGGGCGTGAGCTGGAACGCGAAGGCGCCCAGCGGCAGGGCGAGGCCCATGCCCCGGGCCTTGATGTACGCCTCCTTCAGCGTCCAGTAGTCGAAGAACGCCCGGTCCCGCTCGGGCTCCGGGACGCGGGCCAGCGCGCCGGTCTCGGCCTCGGCGAAATAGCGCTCGGCGATGTCCAGGCCGGCCGCCCGGCGGGTGACGTCCTCGACGTCGACGCCGATATCGCGCGCCAGCGTCACCGCACAGGCGATCAGGCCATCGGTGTGCGACAGGTTGAAGCGCAGCGGCAGGGGCACCGCGGGGGACGCCACTTCCGGCCGGCCCCACTGGTTCTCCTCGAACGTCCACGACGCCGGGTCGACGCCCGTGTAGTGCGACAGGGTCGCGCGCACCAGGGCGTGTGCGAGCAGGAACTGGCGCCGGTGCCGCTCGAAGACGAATCGGTCGCGCCTGGCCCGCTCGTGGGCCGACAGCAGGGCGTCGCAGGTGGCGCGAACGTGCTCCGCGACCGGCGGATCCTGGCGGAGGCACCATACGTGGACTTCGTCGCGCGCGATCGGGGCGGGCGGGGCGAAAGCGGCGTCCGGCATGCTCGTGGTACAGGATATATGATGCCGGGCCGGGCGGCCGGGCGACGCGGGGCGGCAGGTGAGGTAAACTGTCACGTTCCGGCGGCGGTTCGAGGCTCGACCGTGACGATCTTGGATGATGACTGAATCAGAACAGGCCCGCACCTCCCTGCGGCGCGTGACCGGCCTCAGTTTCGTCGCGCTCGGCGTCGTCTACGGCGACATCGGCACCAGTCCGCTGTACGCGCTGCGGGAGTGCTTCTTCGGCGAGCACGCGATCGTGCCGAGCCCGGCGAACGTGCTCGGCGTGCTGTCGCTGATTTTCTGGTCCCTCGTCTTCGTCATCTCGATCAAGTACCTCGTCTTCGTCATGCGGGCCGACAACCGGGGGGAGGGCGGCATCCTGGCCCTCATGGCGCTGGTCCGGCCCGATCGGGTGCACGGCAAGTCGGGCCGGCAGCGCCGCTGGCTGCTGGTCGCGCTCGGTCTGTTCGGCGCGGCGCTGCTGTACGGCGACGGCATGATCACGCCGGCCATCTCGGTGCTGGGCGCCGTCGAGGGACTCGAGGTCGCCACGCCGGTCTTCCGCCCCGTCGTCATTCCGATCACCATCGTGATTCTCATCGGGCTCTTCGCGGTCCAGCGGCGGGGCACGACGAAGGTCGGCACGATCTTCGGGCCGATCATGCTGCTGTGGTTCGTGACCATCGGCGCGCTGGGCATCGTCTGGATCGCGCGCCAGCCGCACGTCTTCGTCGCGATCAACCCGTATCACGCGGTCGACTTCTTCGTGCGCAACGGGTGGACCGGCTTCCTCGTGCTGGGGTCGGTATTCCTGGTGGTGACCGGCGGCGAGGCGCTCTACGCCGACATGGGGCATTTCGGGCGCACGCCGATCCGCCTCGCGTGGTTCACCATCGTGCTGCCGGGGCTGCTGCTGAACTACTTCGGCCAGGGCGCCATGCTCATCACCGACCCGAGCACGGCCCATCAGCCCTTCTACCGGATGGCGCCGGCCGGGCTGCTGTACCCGATGGTGCTGCTCTCGACCGTCGCCGCGATCATCGCGTCTCAGGCCATCATCTCCGGCGCCTTCTCGCTGACGCAGCAGGCCGTGCAGCTCGGCTACCTGCCGCGCGTCCAGATCGATTTCACCTCGCCCGATGAGCGCGGGCAGATCTACGTGCCGCAGGCCAACTGGGCGCTGATGATCGCCACGATCGGCCTGGTCATCGGCTTCCAGTCGTCCAGCAACCTCGCGTCGGCCTACGGCGTCGCCGTCACCACGACGATGGTCATCACGACCGCCCTGCTGGCGGTCGTCGAGAACGAGCTGTGGGGCTGGCGGCCGGTCACGACGATCCTGCTCACCTCGGCGTTCATCGTCGTCGACCTGGCGTTCTTCGGCGCGAACCTGCTGAAGATCGCGCACGGCGGCTGGTTCCCGCTGGTGGTGGCGGCGCTGCTCTACACCGTGATGGCGACCTGGGAGCACGGCCGGCGCCTGCTCCGCGAGCGGCAGCGGCGCGTCAACATGCCGTTCGACGAGTTCGCCGAGGGGATCCGCGAGCACCCGCCGGTGCGCGTGCCCGGCACCGCGGTGTTCATGACCGGCAGCCCCGACGGCGTCCCCGTCGCCCTGCTGCACAACCTCCGGCACAACAAGGTGCTGCACGAGCGGGTGCTCCTGCTGACCGTGCTGACCGAGGACATCCCGCGCGTGTCGCGCGACGATCGGGTCGAGGTGCAGCCGCTCGAGGCCGGCTTCTACCGCGTGACGGCCCACTACGGCTTCATGCAGGACCCGAACGCCGTGGAGGTGCTGACGCGCGCCAAGGCCAAGGGCCTCGACGTCGACATGAGCGACGTGACGTTCTTCCTGGGACGCGAGACCCTGCTGCCCGCCACCAGGCCCGACATGGCCCGGTGGCGCTACCGGCTCTTCTCCTTCATGTCGCGCAACGCGCGCCACGCCACGAACTTCTTCCGCATTCCCACCGAGCGGGTCGTCGAGCTCGGCATGCAGATCGATCTCTAGCCGGGAACGTGCACGGCGGGCCGCTCAGGCCGCGCGGTCGGGCGGAGCCGCCGGCGGCGGGATGACGTGCACGTCGCGTTGCGGGAAGGGGATCTGGATGCCCGCGGCCCGGAACTCGGCATCGATGCCGTAGTTCAGGAGGCTGCGCAGCCGGAAGTGCATCTCCGGCCGGTCGATCCAGACCAGCAGCTCGAAGTTCAGTGACGAATCCCCGAACGAATTGAACAGGACCAGGGGCTCGGGCGAATCGAGCACGCCGGCGGTCTTCTGCGCGACGTGGAGCAGGGCCTCGGTGACCCGCGCGAGATCGGACCCGTACGCCACGCCGACCGGCACGTGGATGCGGACCTGCGGGTTGCCGTACGACCAGTTGATCACCGTCTGCGTCGTGAACTGCGAGTTCGGCACGATGACCGCGATGTTGTCGTTGGTCAGGACGGTCGTCGACCGGAAGTCGATCGTGACGACGTCGCCCTCCAGGCCGCCGAGCGTCACCCGATCGCCCACGGCGATCGGCCGTTCGAACAGGAGCACCAGCCCCGCCACGAAGTTTCCGACGATGTTCTGGAGCCCGAAGCCGATGCCGATGCCGAGCGCGCCGGCGACGACCGCGAGGGCCGTCAGGTCGATGTTGACGATCCGCAGGCCTGCGGCGAAGCCGATCAGCCAGACGATGTACTGCGTGAGGCGCGCAATCGTGTAGCGCTGCCCCTCGGCCAGGTGGTGCAGCACCCGGCTCGACAGGATGCGGCGGACCCAGCGGCCGATCGCCCAGGTGACGAGCAGCACGACGGCCAGGACGACCAGCTGAACCGGCGTAATGACCTGGCCGCCGATGGCGAACAGGCGGGCATGGAGCAGGGCGCGCATGGATGGCAGCCATCATACCGGTACGCTGCCGGCCGCGCATCCGGCGTGCCGGGAACGGTTCAGGCCGGCGGCTGGCGGCGCTCCTGCGCGTCGAAGCCGTGCGCGCGTGCCGGGTCGAGCGTCACCCGGACCTCGGGGCCGCCCTGCCAGCCCGCCGGGACCAGCGCGCGCAGGGTCAGTGGGTGACCGTCGGGGGCCGCGCCCGTCAGCGTCAGCAGGTGCTGGGGGCCGAGCGGCTCGTCGAGCGTCACGCGCATGGCGAGGGCTCCCTGCGGCTCGATCCGCACGTCCTCGGGGCGGAAGCCGATCGTGGCGGCACCGCCCGGCAGCAGCGTGCCCGGCAGCAGGTTCATCTGCGGGCTGCCGACGAAGCGGGCGACGAACAGCGTGGCCGGGCGCGCGTAGATCTCCGCGGGCGTGCCGATCTGTTCGATCCGGCCCGCGTTGAACACGGCCACGCGCGTCGACAGGGTCATCGCCTCGAGCTGATCGTGCGTGACGTAGACGACCGGCACGGCCAGGCTGGCGAACAGCGCCTTCAACTCCGCGCGCGCGTGCTCCCGCAGCAGGGCGTCGAGGTTCGACAGCGGCTCGTCGAGCAGGAAGAGCGCCGGCTCGCGCACGAGCGCCCGGGCGAGGGCGACCCGCTGCCGCTCGCCACCCGACAGGGCGGCCGGCCGCCGATCGAGCAGGGGCGCGATGCGGAGCCGGTCCGCGATCCGGCCGACACGCTCGCGCGTCCGGTCCTTCGAGACGCCGCGGAGCCGGAGCGGGACGGCGATGTTCTCGTACGCCGTCATGTGCGGGTAGAGCGCGTAGCTCTGGAAGACCATGGCGACGTTGCGGGCCCGCGGATCGAGGTCCGTGACCCGCTGGCCGCCGATCAGGATGTCGCCCGCGTCGGGGTGCTCCAGGCCGGCGATCAGCCGGAGCAGGGTCGACTTGCCGCTTCCGGAGGGCCCGAGCACGGTCAGCGTCTCGCCGTCGTCCACCGTGCACGAGACGCCGCGCACGGCGTCGGCGTGGCCGCCGGGGTATCGCTTGCGGAGGTCGACGAGCTGCAGCGTGGCCATGCGTTCCCTATCCCTTGAGGGCGCCCGCCGTGAGGCCGCTGATGATCCACCGCTGGCACGCCAGGACCGCCGCGACGACCGGCAGCGTCGTCATGACCACGGCCGCCGAAATCTGTCCCCACGGAATGTCGTACGACGTGATGCCCGTCAGCATCGCGATGCCGACCGGCACGGTCCGCAGGTTGTCCCGGACGATGAACGTCAGGGCGATGACGAACTCGTTCCAGGAGAAGATGAAGACCAGCAGGGCGGTCGCCGCCATGGCCGGCGCGACCAGCGGCAGCAGAATGCGCCGCAGGAACTGCAGCCGCGACAGCCCGTCCACCCGGGCCGCCTCCTCGAGCTCGGCCGGCACCTGCCGGAAGAAGGCCGTCAGCATCCAGGCGGCGAACGGCAAGTTCAGCGCGGCGTGCGCCAGGCTGAGTCCCACCAGCGAGTTCAGCAGACCGAGGCTCCGGCCCACCAGGTAGAGCGGTACCAGCAGCACCGCCGGTGGCCACAGCGCGAAGAACAGCAGGCCGTATTCGATGATCGTCGTGCCGCGCAGGCGGAGGCGCGCGAGGGCGTAGGCGGCCAGCGACGCGCAGGTCATCGCGATGAGCGTGGACAGCAGTCCGACGATGAGGCTGTTCAGCAGGTAGCGGGCGAACGGGCGCTGGACGAAGACGTCGACGTAGTTCGCCAGCGTCGGATGGTGCGGCACCCAGGTCGGCGGCACGGCCAGCAGCTCGGCCGGCGTCTTCAGCGACGTCACGAGCGACCAGAGGAAGGGCGCCAGGCAGAACAGCGACAGCCCCGCCACGCCGAGCACGACCCAGATCCGCTTCATGCCGGCTGCCTCCCGCGGGCGAGCGCGCCGAGTGCGACGGCCAGCACGAACAGCGTCACGGCGACGATGCCCGTCAGGGCGGCGCCGTAGGCCGGCTGCACGTACCGGAAGACCGTGTTGTAGATGTACACGGCCACCGTCAGCGTCGAGTCGGCCGGCCCGCCGCCGGTCATCACCCAGATCAGGTCGAAGATGCCGATGGCCTGGATCAGCCGGAAGACGAGCGCGAGGAAGATGGCCGGCCGGAGCTGCGGCAGCGTGAGCAGCCGGAACCGGCGGAACGGGCCGGCGCCGTCCACGCTGAGCGCCTCGTAGAGATCGGCGGGAATCGCCTGCAGGCCGGCCAGCAGGATGAGCGTGACGAACGGCGTCGTCTTCCAGACGTCGGCCAGCACGATCGTCGCGAACGCCGGACCGGGCGCGCCGAGCCAGGCGATCGGCCCGTGGATGAGATGGAGCCGCATCAGCAGGTCGTTCACGATGCCGCTGCGGTCGGCGTTGAACATCCACCGCCAGGAGATCGCCATGACCGCCGAGGGGAGGATCCAGGGCAGCAGGGCGATGGCGCGCCAGAGGCCGCGCAGGCGCAGGCTCTGGTGCAGCAGCAGCGCCGAGGCGAGGCCGAGACCCAGCTCCAGCGCCACCGAGACGACGGCGAAGAGCAGCGTCGTGACGCCGGCCTGGCGCAGCAAGGGGTCGTGCAGCGCCTCGCCGTAGTGGCCCACGCCGAGGGCGACGCTGAGCGCGAGCGGCACGCCGACGAGGCCGAGCAGCAGGACGCCGGCGGGAGCCAGGTACAGGTAGCGCCTCACCGGCCCACGATCTCCCTGAGGCGATCGGCCGCGGCGTGCAGCGCCGCCGCCGGGCGCTCGCGGCCCACGAGCGCCGCGCTCAGGTGGACCTGGAGCGCGTCGGAGATCTCGGCGTAGCGGGGCGTGATCGGCCGCGGCCGCGCCGTCAGCAGGATGCCGTAGAGCTGCGTGTAGTACGGGCTCTCGCGCAGGATGTCGGGATCGGCGAACAGCGCCCGGCGCGTCGGAATCCGTCCGTTGCGGAAGTGCAGCACCTTCTGCTCGGCGGCGCTCGTCGCGAACCGGATGAACGTCCAGGCGGCATCCGGATGCGGCGTGGCCGCCGCGATGCCGAACCCCCAGCCACCGAGGGTCGCCGCCCCCGTCACGCCAGGTTCGTGCGGCAGGGGACAGATGCCGACCTTGCCGCGCACGGGCGAATCGGGCTGCTGCAGCAGCGTCCAGGCGTACAGGCCAGTTGCGCATGAAGACCGCGCGCCCCTGCTCGAAGGCCCGCCGGGCGTCTTCTTCCTGATAGGTCGTCACGCTGGGCGGCGAGATGGTGCCGACCGTGTCGACGAGCCAGCGCAGCGCCCGGATGCCGGCGGCGTTGTCGAGCGTCACGTGGCCCTGCGCATCGAAGACCTGTCCGCCCTCGCCCCACAGCACCTCGAGGAACGTGCAGACGAGCCCCTCGGTACCTGCTGTCCCTGATAGACGTAGCCCCAGCGCGCCGGCGGGGCCTCCGCGCGCCGGGCGGCGGCGGCCAGCGCATCGAGCGTGGCGGGTGGCGACGGGACGAGATCCGTGCGGTAGTAGAGCAGGCCGGCGTCGGCCTGCATCGGCACGCGATAGATGTGGCCGTTCCACGTCGAGCCGCGGATGTCCCCGGGCAGGAAGGCCTCGCGCTCGGCCGGCGGAAACCGGTCGTCGAGCGGCAGCAGCCAGTGGTGCGCGGCGAACGCCGGCACCCAGGTGACGTCCATGTAGGCGAGATCGTAGGTGGCGTCGCCGGCCAGGAAGGCGGCCGTGTACATCGACTGGCGGGTGTCGGTGTCGCCCGGGCCCTCGACCAGCTCGACGCGGATGCCGGGGTGGGCGGCTTCGAAGGCGTCGATGATGGCGTGCCAGCCCCCGCCCGTATCGGGCGCCTCCAGGAAGCGGAGCACGATCGGCCCGGACGCGGCGTGGCGGCAGCCGGCCGCGAGGCACAGGCACGCCGCCAGCAGCAGGGCGCGCGACATGCCCTGAACCTTAGCGGCGCGGTGCGCGACCTGTCAACGCGGCGGTGCCGTGCCCGCGGTTTCGGCACTACACTGGGGGCGATCGTTACCCACGCTCCGAGGGTTCGCCATGGCGCTGCGTCTCATCGAAACCGTACTCGACCGCGAGCATCGCGGTCTCGTCGTCGAGCTCATCAAGGAACAGCCGGTCATCGACTCGTGGATCGAGCCGCTGTCCGACGATCGCGTGGTGATGAAGGTGCTGGTGTCGGCGGAGAACGCCGAGGCCGTGCTCGATCTGCTCGACAAGCGTTTCTCGTCCGACCCGGGCTTCCGCGTGCTGTTGCTGCCGGTGGCCGCCTCGATCCCGCGTCCGGAAGAGCCCGAGCCGCCGCCGGCTCCCGCGGCCTCGCCCGAACAGCCCGGCCCGGCCAAGGAGAACGGTCCCGGCCGCATCAGCCGCGAGGAGCTCTACGCGCAGGTCATGGACACGACGAAGCTGTCGTGGGTCTACGTCGCCACCGTCGTCCTCTCCGCAATCGTCGCCGCCATCGGCATTCTGCACGACAACGTCGCGGTGGTGATCGGGGCAATGGTCATCGCCCCTCTGCTGGGGCCGAACGTGGCGCTGTCGCTCGCCACGACGCTGGCCGATGGGCCGCTGGCCCGGACCGCGCTGCGGGCCGGCCTGCTCGGCATTGCGGTGGCCTTCGCCCTCTCCGTGCTGCTCGGCCTGGTGGTGCCGGTGAATCCGGCCTCGCACGAGATTGCCATGCGAACGACCGTGAGCCTCGCCGACGTCGCGCTCGCGCTGGCGGCCGGCGCCGCCGGGGCCCTCGCCTTCACGACCGGCGTGCCGTCGACGCTGGTGGGTGTCATGGTCGCCGTCGCGCTGCTGCCGCCGGTCGTCACCCTCGGGCTGCTGGCCGGCGCGGGGTTCGAGCACCAGGCCAGTGGGGCGCTGCTGCTCGTCGTGATGAACCTGGTCGGCGTGAACCTGGCGGGGGTCGCGACCTTCGTCGCGCAGGGGATCCGGCCGGCGAGCTGGTGGGAAGCCGACCGGGCGCGCCACTCCACGATTATCGCCCTTGGCGTCTGGTTCGTGCTGCTCGTCGTGCTCGGCGCGGTGATCGTGCTGTCGGCGGGGTAGGGGAGAACGGTCGCCAGCGCCGGGCGCCGACCCTTCGACTGCGCTCAGGGTCGCCCTGAGCCCGTCGAAGGAGACGAGTCCCGAGTCGCCGGTTCCTACGTGAGGCTGATGTCCGCCAGGTTCACCGTGGCGAACGAGAAGATGATGATCAGCAGCGCCGTGCCGAAGCCCCAGATCCCGTTGGCGACGAACGTCGTGATGATCTCGCCGACGTGCAGCCCGTCGAAGAGCGGGAGGCCCTTCAGGAGCGCCACCGGGACCCAGTTGACGAGCGACCAGAAGATCGCGCCGAACAGCATCGCGCGCTTGAAGCAGGCGCCGCCGGTCTGATGCTCGGCCGTCGCAAAGGCCACCCCGATCGCGAACACCCCACCCCAGAAGATCATCGACGAAATCGCCGGCATCCACATCGGAATCGTGGGGTCCGTCGGGTACGCGTGGCGCGCCGTCAGATGAACGAGGTGGAACACGGCGACGGTCGGCTCCTTGAAGAACACCACGGCCAGCGCCCCTGAAAAGATGGCGATGATGATGCGGATCGACGGATTGATCTCTCCCATGCGAGCGGTCCTCTCTCCGATACCTACTTCGAAAAATGGCGGTCGTACCAGGCCAGGCTCCGGTCGATCAGGTCCTGGACGTGACGGGTCTCCCGGACGCCGTGCCCTTCACGGGGATAGCGTACCATAATTGTCTCCACCCCGACATCCTTCAGGGCGATGTAGAACTGCTCGGCCTCGGCAATCGGCACGTCGTTGTCGTTCTCGCCGTGGGCGAACATGGTCGGCGTGTGCACCTGAGCCGCGTAGCGGAGCGCCGAGCGGTCCCAGAGCCGGTCCATGATGTTCCCCGTCGTCGGGTACCCGCCGTATTCCACGGCCAGATAGTCGTGGTAATAGGCCATGTAGTTGAAACTGACGAGGTTGGAGATGCCGGCAATCGGCACCGCCGCCTTGAACCGGTTCGTCTGGGTGATCAGCCAGTCGGTCAGCTGTCCGCCGTAGCTCACCCCTTCCACGCCTTCCCGGTTCCGGTCGATCCACGGGAACTGCTCTTCGGCGACGTCCAGGCTGTACAGCACGTCCCGGGCCTCGGCCCCGTCCTGGTCCGCGAAGATGGCGTCCTCGAGCTTCTGGCCGTACCCGTCGAGCCACGGTAGTTCACCATCAGCGTCGCGAACCCGTGCGCCGCGTAGACCTGCGCCTTGAAGTCGAACGCCGGACCCTGCTGGCCGTGCGGGCCGCCGTGCATCACCACGATGACGGGGTACTGCCGATCCGGCTGCAGGCCGAGCGGTTCGGTGAGGAACGATTCGATCCGCAGCGTGCCGTCGAAGCTGTCGGTCGTGAACGCCGTCACCGGGGCCACCGCATGACCGGCCAGGAACGCCCTGGCCACCGACGTCACCGGCTTCGCCGACCCGTTGCGCTGCACGTACACCTCGGCCGGCGACGAGGGCGTCGTCAGCGAGTAGGCGAGCGTCCCGTCGCGGGCCACCGAGTAGTCGCCGACCCGGCCGCGCTCGGCCACGGCCCGCACCGGCGCGCCGCCGGACACCGGAATCCGGTAGAGGTAGACGTTTCCCCGCATCTGGACCGTCGTGTAGACCGACCGGCCGTCCGGCGCCCACGCCGGCTGCTCCTGGCGCCCGTCGACGTCGCCGCCAATCTCGTGCCGGTGGCTCCCGTCGGCGTCGATCAGCCAGACGTGCGTATCCTCCATCGTCGTCTCCGACGAGGTGATCGGCCGCCGCGTGCCGAGGTAGGCGATCGTGCGGCCGTCGGGCGACCACGTCGGGTCGTACTCCGCGTTGCGCGTCCTCGTCAGTTGCGTGACGTCCCCGTCGGCGACGTTCACCGTGAAGATGTCGTAGTTGAAGACGCGGTCCTGGTCGGGTTCGTGGTTGGAGATGAAGACGATCCGCGTCCCGTCGGGCGACCACTGCAGCGAGTGCTCGTAGTGATCCCCGCGCGTGAGCTGCCGCACCTTCCGCGTCGCCACGTCGACGATGAAGAGGTGCAGGCGGCGGTTGTCGTTGAAGTGCGTCAGCCCCTCCGACGCCGTCGGCTTGTAGTTGTACCGGGTGATGACCTCCGGATCGCCGGTGGCTTCCGCCGTTTCGGGACCGGGCACCGCCGACACGAAGGCGATCGATTTGCCGTCGGGCGACCAGGCCAGGCTCTCGCCCCGGCCGGGCAGCGGCGAGTTCGTCCCCTTCGTCGGCGCGAGGAAGGTCGGATTCGTGCCGTCCGCGCGGACGATCATCAGGCCCGACTGGTCCCCCTGGCTGCCGTCGTAGGCGAGCCACGTGCCGTCGGGCGACCAGCGCGGGTTGCCGCTCGACGCCGCCGGATCGCCCGGGCGGACGGTCGTGCCCGCTGGTGAGGTTCAGGATCCACACCTGGCCGTACGGCCGTCCAGGCCGGTCGTAATTCGTCACCGTGTACGCCAGGTGGGTGCCGTCGGGCGAGATCCGGGCTTCGCCGGTCGCCTTCATGGCCGGCAGATCGGCGCTCCGGAATCCGGTGGACTGGGCGTGCAGCCCGGCGGCTGCCGTGACGACGAGCAGGACCGCGACGGCGCATCCGGCGCGCGCGCGTGTGAGGACGTGACGCATGGAGTGCTGTCTCCCTGTAGCGGTCGCGGATCCGCGACCGACGGTTGCACGGCGGCCCGCGGCGCCGCCGTATCCGAATCGGCTCCTCCTGCCGGGCGGGCCGGCTCACGATCCGGCGGCGATCGACAGGTGTTCGCGCGTGACCGGGCTCAGGCGGATCATCAGCAGCATCCGCTCGACGATGTCGAGCCACTCGCCCCGCTCGGTCGCCAGCTCGTCGACCGGTGTGCTGGCGTTCGGCAGGGCGCAGGCCGCGCCGACTTCCGTGACCGCCTTGCGGCGGTAGGTGCTCAGCATCCGATCGCCGAACCGGCCGACCTCGAAGAAGTGCTCGGTGAGGAAGACGGCGATCGGCACGCGCATCGCACCGAGGATGCGTACCTCGTCGCGGACGGCCGCATCGGCGTCGCGATCGATGACGCGCAGCGTCACGTCGTCGCCCGCCGCCGCCGCGAGCTGCTGGAGCATCGGCCCCTGGCGGACGCAGTCGCCGCACCAGACACCCGAGACGAGCAGGATGTGCAGGCGGACGCCGTGGCCCGTCAGGCGGGCCCGGTCGTCGGCCGACAGGGCGGGCAGGGCGAGCATCTGGGCGCGCCAGCGATCGGCCCTGGCCGCCGGCGACTCCGCCAGGTAGGTCTCGTAGTCGGCGGCCTGATCGAACGCGCTCCGCCAGAACGCGCTGCGGATGTCGAAGTACTTCGGACTGTCGGACATGATGCCGGGATTCCTCCGGAAAGAGCGGCGCCTGCCGGGGCGTCGGGCGTGCACAAGTATACCGGGGCCGCGGAGAGGAGGACGCCGGGCCGCCGGCGCGGACGGGAGGAGATGAGGTCGGGGCGCGGGGCGGGAGGCCCGTCGAGTCTACGGGCCTCCCGCTTCCGGTGGCCTACGGCTTCGGCACGACGATCGCGCCGAGATGGGCGGCGTGCAGCTGGTCGTTGAAGGCCGATACGTCCCGGCTCAGCACGGTGCCAGCCTGGGCCTCGGCCGCTTCGAGCTCCTGATGCAGCAGGTCGTAGACCTGCTGCTGCGCCGCGGTCGGCGGGAAGTCGCCCTGCGAGACGTCGCCGGCCAGGTCGTTGAGCTTGGAGTAGAGGCGGACCGGGTAGCGCAGCGCGTCCTCGCTGGCGCCGGTCAGCTCGGTATTGAAGAGCTTGTTCTCCACGTCGAGCGCCTGCGCATCGAGGTGATCCGCGGCCTGCACCAGCGCCGGCGAGCCCGCGCCGGCGGCCAGCACCTGCTTCAGATCGCTGATCTGCTTGCGCACCCACTCGAGCTGGTTGATCGTCCGGATCTCCCCGGAGACGTCCTCGCGGATCGACATCAGCAGCTTCGTCTGTGTCGTGATGTCGGCGTCGGTGCCGTCGGTGTTCGGGTCCTTCTTCACGACGATCTTCTGGGTCGACGTCCGGCCGTCGACCGACAGGGTCACCGTGTAGGTGCCCGGCTCGACCAGCGGCTGCGGCGGGTCGCCCCAGGCGACGAGCGGCCGCCAGCCCTTCGGGCCGACCTTCACGTACGGATCGCCGGTGGGCGGCGTCCGCAGCTGCACCTCCGGCAGCTTGTCGTACCGCAGGTTCCACCAGACGCGGTTGATCCCCTCGTGTGCCGTCCCGGTCATCGTCCGGACGTGGTGGCCGGCGCTGTCGGCGATCGCGATCGTCACGTCACCCTTCGGCGCGTTCTTCAGGTAGTAGGTGATGTCGGCGCCGTACGGCGGGTTGTGCCCGGCCGCCGGATCCTCTTCCTGCATCATCGGTTCGCTGATGAAGCGGAAGCGCCAGGCCGGCCGCGACGTGAACAGGTGGCTCTCGCTGTCCAGGACCGCGGGCGTCAGTTCGCGCAGCGACGCGATGTCGTCGAGGATCCAGAAGCCGCGGCCGTAGGTCGCGACGACGAGGTCGTCGAACGGCTCCTGCACGGTGAGCCAGTCGGCGGGGGCGTGCGGCAGGTTGTTCTGCAGCGGCATCCAGTGCGCGCCGTCGTCGAGCGACAGGTAGACGCCGTTCTCCGTGCCGGCGTACAGCATGCCCTGACGCTTCGGATCCTCGCGCACGACGTGCACGTAGCTGAAGACGCTCTTCGGAATGCCGTCGCCGAGTGACTTCCAGGTCCGGCCGAAGTCGGTCGTCTTGTAGATGAACGGATCGCGGTTGTTCACCTGGTGCAGGTCGAAGCTGACGTACGCCGTGCCGGCGTTCCAGCGATCGGCCTCGATGTTGCTCACCGTCCCGTCGGCCGGCAGGCCCGGGAGGTTCTTCGTCACGTTCGTCCAGTGCGCGCCGCCGTCCTGGGTCACCTGCAGCTGGCCGTCGCTCGTGCCGGCCCAGATGACGCCCTCCTTCACGGGCGAGGCGGCGATGGCGAAGACCACCGGGTAGTACTCCACGCTCGCGTTGTCGGGGGACAGGCCGCCCGAGGGGCCCTGCTTCGCCTTGTCGTTCAGCGTGAGGTCCGGGCTGATCACCTTCCACGTCTGGCCGCCGTCGGTCGTCTCGTGGACGTACTGGCTGCCGACGTACACCCGGTTGTGATCCAGCGGATCGATGGCGATCGGGAAGGTCCACTGGAAGCGGTACTTCAGGTCGCGCGCGGCGTGGCCCATCGGGTTGTCGGGCCAGGGCGAGACGGCCCGCGCCTGCCGCGTCTTCTCGTTGAACCGGTCGAGCGCGTTGCCGTAGCAGTTCGACCAGATGATGTCGGGATCCTTCGGGTCCGGCACGGCGAAGCCGCTCTCGCAGCCGCCCACCGAGTGGAACATCCCGATCGGGATCGATGCCGTCGGCGAGCCGGCTGTTGCTCGGCCCGCGCGTCGAGGGGCCGTCCTGCCGGTTGCCGTAGACGTTGTACGGCACGCGGTCGTCCGTGTACACGTGATAGATCTGCGCGATCGGCAGCGTCGGCCGGGCCCAGGTCTCGCCCCGGTTCACCGAGATGATGGCGCCGCCGTCGTTGCCCACGATCAGCCGGTTGCCGTTGGTCGGGTCGATCCACATGTCGTGGTTGTCGCCGTGGTCGCCGCCCGGCGCGTCCTCGATCGTCTGCCCGCCGTCGAGCGACTTCGTCAGCGCGACGGAGATGAAGTAGACCTCGTTCGGGTTGTCGGGCTCGACGGCCATGCGCGTGTAGTAGTGCGGCCGCTCGTGCGGCGTGTGGCTGTGGTTGACGACCGTCCAGGTGTCGCCCGTGTCGTCGGACCGGAAGACGCCGCCGGCGTTGTCCTTCCCTTCGATCAGCGCGTACACCCGGCTCGGACGGCTGGGCGCGAATGCGATGCCGATCTTGCCGAGCGGCCCCGCGGGCAGCCCGTGTCCGCTGAGACGGTGCCAGGTGAGCCCCTCATCGGTCGACTTCCACAGCCCGCTGCCCGGCCCGCCGCTCGTCCGGCCCCACGTGTGGATGACGAGCTGCCACGTCGAGGCCAGCAGGATCCGCGGGTTCTTCGGGTCCATCGCAATGTCGGCCGCGCCCGTGTGCTCGTCGACGAACAGCACCTTCGTCCAGGTCCTGCCGCCGTCGTCGGTCCGGAACACGCCCCGCTCCGGCTGCGGCCCGTAGCCCATCCCTTCGGCCGCCGCCAGCACGATGTCGGGGTTGTGCGGATCGATGACGATGCGGCCGATCCGGCCCGTCTTGTCGAGCCCCATGTGCTGCCACGTCTGGCCGCCGTCGGTCGACTTGTAGATGCCGTCGCCGATCGAGACGTTGCTGCGGATCCAGCTCTCGCCCGTGCCGACCCAGACGACGTTCGGGTCGGAGGGCGCGACGGCGATGGCGCCGATGGAGCCGGCGTCCTCGTGGTCGAAGACCGGCGTCCAGTGGGTGCCGCCGTCGGTGGACTTGAACACGCCGCCGCCCGCGGCGCCGAAATAGTAGACGTTCGGGTCGCCCGGCACGCCGGTGACAGCCGTGACGCGATTGCCCAGCGGGCCGATGTAGCGGTACTGGAGCTGGCTGTACTGGGCCGGGCCGACGGCCACCGGCGCCTGGGCGTCGGCGTGCAGCGCCAGGCCGCCCGCGACGAGCAGGGCGACGGCTCCTGACGCGGTCAGCCGCGAGAATCTGCGTGGACTGAACATGGAAGGCTACCTCCTGAGCTGACGTTCGAACGGTCGCCGTGCCGGAACGGTTTCATACACGGCCGGGCCGTCGCTGACAAGGATCCGGACACATTGGGGACACGTGGGGACGTCGCTGGAACGATCGTCAAACTTCGTGCCGGGGCGCGACACCAGGCGATTGGTCGTTGGTCTGCGGTCGTCGGCGTCGGACCTGGCACCCCGCACGGACAGGCCGCACGTTACACGTGACAGAGACGCCCCCTATCCCGGTTTCTCCGGCCGCCAGCGGAGGCCGGCGTTCAGGATCTCCTGGAGCAGCGCTTCGTAGGACATGCCGGCGGCTTCGGCCGACTCGGCGAAGTCCTCGCCGTAGGCGAGCTGCGGGTTCGCGTTGGCCTCGAGCACGTAGACCCGTCCCTCGGCGTCGATCCGGAGATCGATCCGGGCGTAGCCGCTCAGCTCGAGTGTCCGGTAGACGCGGCGGCAGATCCGCTGGACCTGCTCGGCCAGCCCGTCGGGGAGGTTCTTCGCCGGGCCGGTCGTGATGCCGTGCTTCTTCTGGTACTTCGCGCTCCACTTCACCCGCGCGGTGGCGATGCGGTGCACGTCCTCCGGCATCTTCGTGAACTTCAGCTCCCAGACGGGGAAGACCCGCAGGCGCAGGTTGCCGACGATGCCGACGTAGAGCTCTCGTCCCGCGATGTAGTGCTCGACGAGCGCGTCGGTGCCGATGCTCCGGTGGATGAACTTCACGCGGTCCCTCAGGCTCGCGTCGTCCTCCACGACCGAGGCCTGGGAGATGCCGATCGAGGCGTCCTGCGTCAGCGACTTCACGATGAGCGGGAAGTCCAGCCGCTTCGGGCGGTGGATGGCCCGCCCGACGCGGAAGACGACCGACTCGGCCACCGGAATCCGGTGGTAGGTGAGCAGCATCTTCGTGAGCGCCTTGTCCCGCGACAGCATCAGGCCCCGCGAGTTGCACCCGGTGTAGGGCAGCCGCAGCAGCTCGAGGTAGCTGACGATGTTCTGGTCGAAGACCGCCACTTCGTGGAGGTTCTCGAGCATGTTGAAGGCGATGTGCGGGTTGAATTCGCCCATCGCCGGGCGGATGACGCTCAGGTCGTCCTTGATGCCGAGGACCCGCACCTCGTGTCCCATGTCCCGGAGCGTCGCGATGACGTCGGTACTCGGTCTTCCAGTCGACGGTCAGCAGGTCGTAGCCCGTCACGTCCTCGGGCGGGACCAGGTAGTCGTGCACGAGCGCCAGCACGCGCAGCTTTCTCATAGCGCCACCCGGTGGCGTCCACTGTGCAGGTAGTTCATCGTCTGTACGGTGAGCAGAATGGTGAAGTCCAGCCTCGTGACGTCCTCCGGGCCGGCGAGCCGCAGATTCAGCTCCCGGCACCGGGTGATCATGTCACCGAGGACCTGATCGATCGTGTACTGGTATTCGCCCGTCCACGCCGCCACCCGCCGGCGCACGTCCTTCCGGATCCGGTGGAGGAACCGCGACGCCGTCATGTTGCGGGCCGCTTCGGGCCGGTCACTGAACAGCCGTCGCAGGTCGCGATCGTAGAAGTCCGGATACGCCAGCCCGTAGTGCTCGCGCTTGCGCGCGTAGTGCCGGCGCAGGGTCCGCGTGATCCGGTTCAGCGGATCGACCCGTCGCCGCGACGGATGCGAGGGCTCCTTCCCGGCGATCGACCGCATCAGCTCGTCCATGTACTCGAGCTTCCGCATCGCCCGCCAGTCGGCGTAGCGCTTCTGCCACATCGAGTCGGGCGTCAGCCAGACCGCGAACGTCTCGGCGAAGTCTTCGTCGGGATGGCTCTGGGCGTACCACGAGTCGAGGTGCAGGACGAAGCTCTTGCTGTAGGGCTTCGGCGTGTAGTACTCGGGGTACGGCGTCTTCGACGGGCCGAACAGCTTCTGCCGCCGTCGGCGGCGCCGCAGGTCGAAGGCGTTGTCGAGCGCGTGGCCGGCTTCGTGCCGCAGGATCTTCAGGCACCATTCCGGCGTGCCGCCCTCGACTTCCAGCATCTGGGCCTCTTCCAGCTTCATCAGTCGCGGATGGGCCAGATAGAACGGGATGGCGACCCCGGCGACGCCGTCCGGCGTGAACCACTCGTCCGAGAGCCAGAAGTGCGGCCGGAACCGGATACCGCGCGCTTCGAGCTCCGCCTGCAGCTCGGTGATCCGTTCCTCGAGCCAGCTGCCTGCCACCTGCACCCCGAGATCGCACATCCGCAGGTCGAGCAGCGCCTCGTCGGAGAGGCCGGCCAGATCGACCGGGGCGTGCGGCGCATCGGGCGCGTTCTCCCGGCCGGGCGGGTGCGCATCGTGATCGGCTGCCATCGGGCCTCCGTCCCGCCGGTCCTACGGGATCTCCCGACCGGCCGCCTCAGTCTAGCGGAGTCGGCGGGCCTTCCGGAAATCGTTCCGCCCAAGGCTCAGCCGCATTGCGGGTGGCGGCCGCGCATGGCACGATCGCTTTCTTAGCCCGCCGCGCGGCTGGCCGACGCGCCACGCGCGGAGGCGAGGGTACGGGGCAGCGCCCCGCGAGAACGGCCCGCACGGCGGGCGTGCGCGCGAGCGAACTGGAGCGAGCGGCCATGCGCGAGCGGAAGGAAGCGAGCCTGGCGGGGTGCAGGGGCCCCCGCCACTCGAGCGATGCCGTGGAGCGAGCCGGATCGCGAGCGTAACGGAGGGAGCCGGGGTGCGGGGCAGCGCCCCGCGAGAACGGCCCGCACGGCGGGCCCGCGACCGGAGTGGAGCGAGCCGGATCGCGAGCGTAACGGAGGGAGCCGGGGTGCGGGGCAGAGCCCCGCGAGAAGAGGCAGCGTGTTCAAGGAAAAATGGCGCCTGTTCATCGATACGATCCTGCTCGGGATCATCGGCGGACTCGGGGCGCAGGTCTTCGTGTTCCTCCTGCGCCTGTGCGACGACCTGTTCCTCCGGCGCCTCGCCGGCTACCAGGCGCCCGGTCTGCCGAGCGAGGGCGGCACCCTCACGCAGGTCATCGGGCCGCACCACCTGTGGCTCGTGCCGCTGGCAACGACGATCGGCGGTCTCATCTCCGGCGTGCTGGTCTACAGTCTTGCGCCCGAGGCCGAAGGGCACGGCACCGACACGGCGGTGCGCGCCTATCATCGGTCCGGGGGCTTCATCCGCACGCGCGTCCCGCCGCTGAAGATGGTCGCCTCGGCCATCACCATCGGCTCGGGCGGGGCGGCCGGCCGCGAAGGGCCGACGGCCCTCATCAGCGCCGGGTTCGGCTCGATCTACGCCACCCTGACGAACCGATCCGATACCGACCGCCGCCTGCTGGTGCTCGTCGGCATGGCCGCCGGGCTGTCGGCCATCTTCCGCTCGCCGATCGGCACGGCGCTGTTCGCCGTCGAGGTGCTCTACAGCGACATGGACTTCGACGGCAGCGCCCTCATCTACACGATGATCGGCTCGGTGGTGGCCTACGCCGTCAACGGCCTCTTCGTCGGCTGGGATCCGCTGTTCGTCGTGCCGGCGCTCACGAACACCGAGTTCTTCGACTACTTCTCGTACGTCGGGCTCGGCCTGGCCTGCGGTGCGGTGGCGGCGCTCGTGCCGGTGGTCTTCTACCGGCTGCGCGACGCGTTCCACGCGCTGCCGGGACCGCCGCACATCAGGCCGGCCCTCGGCGGGCTCGCCCTCGGCCTGCTGGCGCTGCAGCTCCCCCAGGTGCTCGGCGGCGGGTACGGCTGGATTCAGGAAGCGATCGACGGCCGGCTGGCGCTCGAGCTCCTGCTCGTCCTCGCGTTCGCCAAGCTGCTGGCCTTCGCCCTGACGGTGTCGTCGGGCGGATCGGGCGGCGTCTTCGCGCCGACGCTGTACGTCGGCGCCATGATCGGCGGCGTGCTCGCCCGTGTCTTCCACCAGCCCGCGGCCGCGTTCGTCGTGGTCGGCATGGCCGCGACCTTCGGCGGCGCCGCGCGCGTGCCGATCGCCACCCTGTGGATGGTCACCGAGATGACCGGCGGCTACAAGCTGCTCGTGCCGGCCGCCCTCGCCGTGATGTTCAGCGCCATCGTCGAATCCCTGATCTCGGGCCGCCTCAAGCTGAAGTACTTCAGCCTGTACGAGGCGCAGGTGCCGTCGCGCGCCGACTCGCCCGTGCACACCGGCGAGTACCTCAACGTGGCGCTCCGGCTGCTCGAGCAGCACGCGGTCCACATGCCGGAGTCGGTTGGTCCCGTCAGCCTGCGCGACCTGCTCGCGGCCGGGCTGCCCGTGAACCTGCCCGACGGCAAGCAGTTCATCCTGGGGGCCATTCCCGTGGGCAGCCCGCTGGGGGGATGCACGCTCGAAACGGCGTTCGACGACGTGCCCGACTGCTCCGTCGTGGCGGCGTTCCGCGAGGGGCACACGCTGCTCGCGCACCCCGGCATGTCGCTGCGCAGCGGCGACCGGCTGCTCGTCCTCGTGCCGGCCGAAGCCCGCGACGAGATCCGGGATCGCCTTACGCCGCCCGTCCCGGTATGATCGAACCAGCCGCATCCCGGGGCATTGTGCCGGCGGCCCGGAAGACCGGAGGATCATCGCCCGGCGGCGCGCACCGCGGTCCCGCAGCGAGCGGAGTGGAGCGAACGGCCGCGCGTGAGCGGCACGGCGCGAGCCTGGCGGGGTGCCGGGGCCCCCGCCATCCAGACAGTGAACGGAGCGAGCAGTGACGCGAGCGAGTGCAGTGAGCCGGCCGCCTTTGCGACCGGGCGATAGCGTCGGTCGCTTCGGCGAGCTCCGCCGAAGTGCGGAGCACGAAGGCGAGGGTTCGGGGCGGAGCCCCGAGTGAAGATGAGCCGCCAGCAGATCGCCCTCGGCCGCGTCCTCGGTATCCCGATCGGCCTCGATTACTCCTGGTTCCTGATCTTCGCCCTCATCACCTGGGCGATGGCCTCCAGCTACTATCCGGCGGAGTTCCCCGGATGGGCGCCGCCCCTCTACTGGGCGATGGGGGCGCTGACGGCCGTGATGCTGTTCGTCAGCGTGCTGCTGCACGAGCTGGGCCACTCGGTCGTCGCCATGCGCTTCCGGATCCCGGTGCGCAGCATCACGTTGTTCATCTTCGGCGGCGTCGCGCAGATTGCCACCGATCCCCCGGGCCCGCTGGCCGAGTTTCTCGTGGCGCTGGCCGGTCCCGTCGTCAGCTTCGGGCTCGCGGCGCTGTTCGAGCTGCTGAAGACCCTCGTCGGCGGCAGCGGACCGCTGTTCGGGCTGCTCGAGTACCTCGCGTTCATCAACGGCGCGCTGGCGCTCTTCAACCTCATTCCGGGCTTCCCCCTCGACGGGGGACGGGTCTTCCGCGCGGTCGTCTGGGCGGTGACGGGCAACATGCGGCGGGCGACCTGGGTGGCGGCCACCGTCGGCCGCGGGTTCGCGCTGCTGTTCATCCTGTACGGCGCCTGGCAGTTCATCGGGGGACGGGTCGCCGATGGGCTCTGGATCGCATTCATCGGCTGGTTCCTCTACAGCGCCGCTGCTGCACAGGTGCGGCAGCAGGCGGTGCAGGGGCGGCTCACCGGCCATCCGGTCTCGCAGGTGATGGAGGCGCACGTGCCGGAGGTCGCGGGCACCACGACCCTGCAGCAGCTCGCCGACGAGCACGTCACGCACGCCGGCGAGCGGGCGTTCCTCGTCACCGACGGGCCGGGCGCCGTCGGTCTGCTCACGCTGCACGGCCTCATGGAGGTGCCGCGCGACGCCTGGGCGACGACGGCGGCCGCAGACGTCATGGTGCCGTTCGATCGCGTCCGGTCGGTCGCACCCGACACCGACATCTGGCAGGCCCTGCAGATCATGGAGCGCGCCGGCGTGCGTCAGCTGCCGGTCGTGAACGCCGACGGCCACGTCGTCGGCCTGCTGACACGGCAGGACGTGGCGGCGTTGCTGCAGACGTTGCGGGAGCTGGGGGGCTGATCGGCCGGGCCCGGTGGTGCGTGCGCGGCGGCGCGGCGACGCATGCGGATCCGTCGACCGCCGCGCGCAGGAGAGCATGACCGGACTGCCGTGGAGCGAGCGTGTCGAGAGCTGGGGACTGAATCAGGCGGTCGTCGCCCTGTCGATCGCGCGGCTGTCCGATGCGCTCGGCAACAGCATCATCTTCATCGTCATCCCGCTGTACGTCGCGCGGCTGCCGGCCCCGTGGTTTCGCCTGCCGCTGCCGGTCCTCGTCGGAATCCTGATCTCGCTGTACGGCCTGATCAATGCGATGCTGCAGCCCATCGCCGGGGCGCTCTCCGACCGTCTGCAGCGGCGCAAGCCGTTCATCCAGATCGGCCTGCTCATCATGGGCGGCAGCACGCTCGGGTTCGTCGCCGCCACCCGCTTCACCGACCTGCTGCTGCTGCGCGCTCTGCAGGGCGTCGGGCTCGCGTTCACCGTGCCGGCCGCCATGGCCCTGATGGCCACGGCCACGAAGAAGGAACACCGTGGCGCCGCCATGGGCGTGTACACGACCCTGCGGATGGCCGGCTTCAGTTGCGGGCCGCTGGTCGGCGGCTACCTGCAGGTGCACTACGGGTTCGATACCGCGTTCTATACCGGCGCCGGGGCGATTCTGCTCGGCATCGTGCTCGTGCAGCTCTGGGTGCGCGAGCCGGCGCCCGCGGCCGCCCGCGGCGGACCGGCGCCGGGCGGACGTCTGCCGCTGTTCGACCGGAGCCTGATCAACGCCGGCATCCTGGGCGCGGCGCTCGCCACGTTCCTGATGGCCGGCAACTTCTCGATGATGTCGACGCTCGAGAACGAGTTCAACCACCGGCTCCACGAGACGGCCATCGGCTTCAGCATCGCCTTCTCGGCTCTGATGGTGAGCCGCCTGCTGTTCCAGGTGCCCCTGGGCCGCCTGTCGGACCGGATCGGCCGCAAGCCGCTCATCATCGCCGGCCTGATCCTCATGATGCCGTCGACGGCGGCGCTCGGCCTGGCGCAGTCGACGACGCAGCTGACCTGGATGCGGCTGTTCCAGGGGCTGGCCTCGGCGGGCATCGCCGCGCCGACCTTCGCCCTGGCCGCCGACCTCTCCCGGCGGGGCGGTGAAGGGCGGCAGATGAGCATCATCACCATGGGCTTCGGTCTCGGCATAGCGCTGGGCCCGCTGCTGGCCGGCCTGCTGGCGGTCGTCTCGTTCGAGGCGCCCTTTCTGATCGGCGGACTCGCCTCGCTGGCCGGGGCCTGGGTCGTCTTCCGGTACGTCCCCGAGACGGTCGGCGCGCGGCGGTCGACGCCGGAGGCGGAGCCGGCCGCCTGAGGCGCCGTTTGTGGAACAAAATTTCGGCGTGCTAGGGTAGGGGGGACCCTGCGTCGACCACTGGACCCGTCCCTGGAGCCACCCGGATGAAGAAGCCCGGCAGCGTGCGCGATCCTCTCTGGTACAAGGACGCCATCATCTACGAGTTGCACGTCAAGGCGTTCTTCGACGGCAACGGCGACGGCATGGGCGATTTCGCCGGTCTCATCCAGAAGCTGGATTACCTGCACGAACTCGGGGTCACCTGCCTGTGGCTCCTGCCGTTCTTCCCGTCGCCGCTGCGCGACGACGGCTACGACATCGCGGACTACCGGAGCGTGCACCCCACCTACGGGACGCTCGACGACTTCCGGACGTTCCTGAAGGCGGCGCACGAGCGCCAGATGCAGGTCGTCATCGAGCTCGTCGTCAATCACACCTCCGACCAGCACGCCTGGTTCCAGCGCGCGCGGCAGGCACCGGTCGGATCGGTCGAGCGCGATTTCTACGTCTGGAGCGATTCGGACCAGATGTACCGGGACGCGCGGATCATCTTCCTCGACACCGAGCGCTCGAACTGGACGTGGGACCCCGAGGCCCGGGCGTACTACTGGCACCGGTTCTTCTCGCACCAGCCCGATCTCAACTACGACAATCCGGCGGTGCTGGAGGAGATCCTGAAGGTCATGGACTTCTGGCTCGACATGGGCGTCGACGGCTTCCGCCTCGACGCCGTGCCGTACCTGGTCGAGCGCGAGGGGACCAGCTGCGAGAACCTGCCCGAAACCCACCACGTCATTCAGCAGATCCGCCAGCACATCGACGACAACTACGAGAGCCGGATGCTGCTCGCCGAGGCGAACCAGTGGCCGACCGACGTGCGCGCCTACTTCGGTGACGCCGACGAATGCCACCTCGCCTATCACTTCCCGCTGATGCCGCGGATCTTCATGGGGCTGCACCTCGAGGATCGGTACCCGATTACCGACATCATGGAGCAGACGCCCGAGATCCCCGACAGCTGCCAGTGGGCGCTGTTCCTCAGGAACCACGACGAGCTGACCCTCGAGATGGTGACCGACGAGGAGCGCGACTACATGTACCTGGCCTATAGCGCCGACCCGCAGGCGCGCCTGAACCTGGGGATCCGCCGCCGGCTGGCGCCGCTCATGGGGAACAGCCGCCGGCGGATCGAGCTGCTGACGAGCCTCCTGTTGTCGTTCCCCGGGACGCCGATCATTTATTACGGCGACGAGATCGGCATGGGCGACAACGTCTACCTCGGCGATCGCAACGGCGTGCGCACGCCCATGCAGTGGACCGGCGACCGCAACGCCGGCTTCTCGCGCGCCCACCCCGCCCGCCTCTACAGCCCGGTCATCATGGACCCGGTGAACGGCTACCAGGCGGTGAACGTCGAGGCGCAGGAAGGCGACCAGGCCTCGCTGCTGCACTGGATGAAGAACATGATCTCGCTGCGCAAGATGTTCAAGGTCCTGGGGCGTGGTACAATCGAGTTCCTCAAGCCCACGAACCGCAAGGTGCTGCCGTACTTCCGCCGCTACGGCGACGACATCATCCTGTGCGTCGCGAACCTGTCGCGGTTCACGCAGCCGGTCGAGCTCGACCTGTCCGCGCTCGACGGCTTCACGCCTGTCGAGATGTTCGGCTATACGGAGTTTCCGCCCATCGGTCAGTTGCCGTACTTTCTGACTCTGGCTCCCTATGCCTTCTACTGGTTCGAGCTCCAGCGCCCCCGTGGCTGAGCCGGCTGTGGCCTCCGCCGCAGTCGTCATCGGCATCGGCGCCTACAACAACGCGGAGACGATCGGTCCGGTCGCCGAGGCCGTCGAGGCCGGACTGCGCGGACACTTCCCGGCGCTCGAGAGCCGGATCGTCCTCGCCGAAGGCGGCTCGACCGACGGCACGCCCGAGAATCGCCCGCCAGGCGCTCGGCGACCGTGCGGATCGGCTCGTGCAGGTCGGCTACCAGGTGCATCCCGTCGATCTGCTGGAGGGGGCGTACCACGGGCTGCCCGGCCGTCCGCAGGCGCTGGCCGCGATCTTCCGCACGGCGCACGAGCTCGGCGCCCGTGCGTGCGCCATCGTCGACGCGAGCCTGGCGAACCTGCCCGTCGACTGGATCGGCGCGCTCGTGGAGCCGGCGCTCGACGGCGGGTTCGATTTCGTCGCGCCGTACTACGCCCGCGCCCCGCAGGAGGGCGCCCTGACCCGGAGCATCGTCTATCCGCTGTTCCGCGCCCTCTACGGCGTCCGGCTGCGCCAGCCGGCAGGCGGGGAGTTCGGCTGCTCGAGCCGGCTCGTCGAGCACCTGCTCGCGCAGGAGGGCTGGCAGGATGGCGGTGCCGGCGTCGGCATCGACATCTGGACGACGACGGCCGCCGTCTGCGGCGGGTTCAGGGTCTGCGAGACCCTGCTCGGTGCCCGCCGGCACCAGAGCCGCGAGGACGCGCCCGACCTCAGCACGACGATCGTGCAGGTCGTCGGATCGCTGTTCACCGAGCAGGGGCGCCGCGCCGAGTTCTGGCAGCGCGTCCGCAGCTCGGCGGCGGTGCCGGCCTTCGGCGCGCCGGCCGAAGCGGCCGAAGCGACCGACGTGCCGCCGGTCGACGTGGGCCACTTCACGGAGTCGTTCCGCCTCGGCTACCGCGAGCTCCGCGACGTCTGGGCGACGATCCTGCCGCCGGCCACGATCATCGCGCTGAAGAAGCTCGTCGCGAGTCCCGACGCGGCCTTCGTGCTGGACGACGAGCTGTGGGCACGCATCATCTACGACTTCGCCATCGGGCACCGTCTGCGGGTCCTGCGTCCGGATCACCTGTTGCGGGCGCTGACGCCGCTCTATCTGGGCTGGGTCGCGTCCTTCCTGGCGCAGGTGGGAACAGCCGGCCCCGCCGCCGTCGACGAGCGGACCGAACGTCTCGCAGGCGCGTTCGAGCGCCAGAAGCCCTATCTGATCTCGCGCTGGCGCTGGCCGGAGCGGTTCAATGCCTGACGGCACCAGGAGGGTCAGCCCTCGAAAGGAGCTCCCATGTGGGACCAGGTCAACCTGATCTTCAGCCGCGCGACGGGGCGCATCGTCGAGAACATCGCGAACTTCCTGCCCGGCGTCGTCGTGCTGGTGGTCCTGTTCCTCGTCGCGGTCATCGTGGCGGCGGTCGTGCGCGTGGCGCTGTACCGCGTGCTGCGGGGGCTCGACTTCGACCAGTGGGCGAGCCGCACCGGCCTGGCCGTGCTCTCGGAGTGGTCGCCCGAGAAGAGCGCCTCGCTCATGGTCGCGCGCATCGTGCAGTGGGCCATCCTCATCCTCGGCTTCCTCGCCGGCCTGAGCGCCCTCGACGCCACGATGCCGTCCTATTTCGCCCTGACCGTCTTCGGCTACCTGCCGAACATCATCGCCGCCGTGATCATCCTGATCTTCGGCGACCTGTTCGCCCGATTCCTGGCCCGATCGGTGCTGATCAGCGCCGTCAACATGCAGATCCACTCGGCGCGGCTCATCAGCATCGGCGTGAAGTGGCTCGTCCTCATCCTCGCGGCCACGATGGCGCTCGAGCAGATCGGCCTGGGACGCGACATCCTGCTGCTGGCGTTCGGGATCCTGTTCGGCGGGGTCGTGCTGGCCATGGCGCTGGCCGTGGGACTGGGATCGAAGGACGCGGTCAGCCGGACGCTGGACCGGCAGCTGCGCGAGAGCAGTGAGCCGCATCCGCGTGGTGAGCCGATCGATCACGTGTAGGCAGGAGAAGAAGGTCGAGTAGTTCTGAGTTCTGAGTTCTGAGTTCTGAGTTTTGAGTTTTGAGTTTTGAGTTTTGAGTTTTGAGTGATGAGTGATGAGTGATGAGTCAGGACTATCACCAGCTCGATATCTGGCAGCGGGCGATGGTCTATGTGACTCGGATCTACGAGTTCTCGGTACAGTTACCCGGGGAGGAGCGGTACAATCTCACGGCCCAGCTCCGACGGGCGGCGACGTCTGTGCCGCTGAATATTGCCGAAGGGGCGGGCTGCAGCACGAACGGAGAATTCGCCCGATTCCTGAGTTACGCGTACCGGTCCCTCAAAGAAGTCGTCACCTGCCTGGAGTTGTGTCAGAGGCTGTTTCCAGCACTACCGTCTGAGCCGATCGACGCGTTGATTGACGAAGGGAACCAGATCTCGCGGATGACCCACAGCCTGGCTAATCGGCTGGGCACTCACCACTCATGATTGAGCACTCATGAGTGGTCACTTGCAACGTCCCTCACAACTCACAACTCACAACTCACAACTCACAACTCACAGACTCAAGACTCACAACTCAAGACTGACGCCCGCACCGCGTCATGGTCCCGGCCTGATCCGAATCGTCTCGTCCTGAACGATCGACCCGTCGGGCCGCCGCGGCCCATCGAGTGCCAGCCCGCGTGAGCCGCCGGCCGTGGCCGCCTGCGCCGCCAGTCCCAGCAGACCGGCGGCCAGCACCAGCGCCGGCGCCCGGCGCCGCAGTCGATCCGACGTCACCAGCCGGCCCGCCAGGGCCGCCAGCGCCGTACCCTCCAGCACCCAGAACACCGGCAGATAGGCGACGCCCAGCCGGACATAGCCGTAGAAGAGCAACGCCGACGCTGCCAGCGTGGCCAGCGGCGCGGCGAGCAAAGCCAGCGCCAGCCGACGCCGTCCACGCCACAGCAACAGCAGGCCGGCCACGATCAGCGCCACGTGCACGGGCCAGAGCAGCCGGCTCGACGGATCGAACAGGTCGGCGCGCCGCCGCGTGCCGGCGGCACCCGCGGGCCAGTCGTCGGCGAAGTAGCCCAGGGCGAAGACGCCGGAGGTCATCGACGCCTTGCGGCCGACCAGCCAGAGCGCGCGGCCCGGGTGCGTCACGAGCCACCGCGCGCCGATGCCGTAGCCGTGAACGAACAGGTCGTAGACCGCCGGGCACGAGAGATCGAGCTGCCCCTGGGCCAGCAGCGACGACTCCTCCGCGTTGCAGGTGGCCAGCAGCGGATGGTCGCTGTTCGGGCCGCCGTCGGCATTGTCGTGGTTGGCCATCGCGAAGTTGAACGCGCCGTAGCTCGTGACCGGGGCGAAGGTCGGGAGCGGCCCGGGAAAGTCCGACGTGTGCGCGGCGTCGAAGGCCGACAGGCTTCGCCAGTGGGCGACGGTGCTGGGGGCGATGAGCAGCACGAGGCCGGCCGCGAACAGGGCGCTCTCGGCGAGCCGTCCGCGCTTCGGCACGATCGGCAGCCACCGGAGGGCCAGCAGGAGCAGCGCGCACAGCTCGAACTCGGCGCGGACCAGCGTGGCGAATCCGCACACGGCGCCCAGGAGCAGCGGCCGCCACCAGCGGCGGAGCGCGCGTGGCGCCTCGTGGGGCTGGCGCAGCCAGCCCCACGCCAGGAGCAGCGCAAGCGTGAGCAGCAGGCCGTACAGCGCTTCGGAGTTCGGCGTCGTCGCCTCGACGATGTGGCCGAAGTGGAACGTGCCGAGGAGGGCGACGGTCAGCATGGCTCCCGTGCCGGCCAGCTCGGCGGCCAGTAGCGTGGCGAGTCCGACGGACAGCCCGCTGATGACGGCGACGAACATCTTGATCGTGGCCGGGTCAATCGGGCGGCCGGCCAGCGGATTGAAGCCCATCAGCCGGTAGAAGAGCGCGAGGACGAACGGCCAGCCGGGTGGGTGGAACGGAATGCCGTTGTCGAAGGGGCGGCCAGCGACGAGCGACGCGGCGTAGGCCAGGAACGCCCGCGTGTCTCCCTGGTAGAAGACGCTGCCCGGGGTGCCCGCCTCGTGCCAGATATACGGAAACCAGAGCCGGACGATCGTGGCGGCCATTGTCGTCAGGACGACGCAGGCGACGAGCACCACGCGATCGGGGGACCGGCGGAGGGGCGCGGGGGGCGGTGCGGGCTGTCGTCCCGGCCTGGTGGCTGCCGGCCGGCTGGGACGGTCGTCGTCTCGAGCTCATCGTGGGTGCAGGGCGCGACGCGGCGGCCGAGGGGAACGGGCGCCGGGACGCGGACGCCTCTCATACTACTACTGCCGGCGGGAGGGTTCGGTCCCGGCGGCCGTGGGGGCCGGGAAGGAAAAGGGCCGGGCGCTCGCGCGCCCGGCCGAAGGAGGGGCAGCGTCCCGGGAACGGCGAGACCGTCCCCGGGCGCTGTGCGTGCGAATCGTTAGAACTCGAACCGGAATCCGAGCTCGAACGTGCGCGGGTTCAGCAGGTCGATGACCTTGTTGTACGACGAGCCGTTGAGCAGGTTGAAGTTCGTCACCGGCACGGCGTTCAGGACGTTGTAGAGGTCGAGCATCGCCGTGAGGCGGTGCCCGCCAGGGATGTCGAACGCCTTGTCGAGACGGAGGTTGAGGAACGGCACCGTGTCCGACCGGTTGCTGCTCAGGTTCTGGAGGAAGATGTACTGCGACCCGGCGTTCGGCAGGGTCACCAGTACGATCGGCGCGTAGTTCCAGCCGCTCTGCAGGGCCAGGTTCGCCCCGATGCCAACCTGGTACGGCAGCTGATAGTTGCCCGACAGCCGCCACACCCAGGAGGTCGTCGTCTGGAGCGTGTTCACGGCCGGGTTCACGTTGTCGTAGTAGCCGAGGCTGATCGGGTCCGACTGCGTCGTGCTGCTGCGGCTCTCGTCATACGGCGAGTACGGCCCGTTCGACCGGGTCCAGTCGTAGCTCGAATCGACGAACAGCCCCTTGTGGAAGCGCTTGCTGAAGGCGACTTCGAGCGTGTCGAAGTTGTTCGACCCGTAGTTGCCGGGCGCGTTCCCGATCAGGCTGCTGACGCTTCCCGCCAGCGATGCCGGGATGTCGTTCAGCGTCAGGGTCTGGGTTCCAGTGACACCCTGTCCGTAGCTCTGCAGCGTGATCGGCACGCTCACCGGCACGGTGAACTGGCCGACCCAGGCGGGGTTCATGGAGTAGTTGTCGATGCCCGCCAGCTGATTCCGGTCCATCTTGCGGACGTAGGCGAGGCGCAGCGAGGACTCACCCCAGAACTGCCGCTGCACCGACAGATCGATCTCGTCGGTGTGGGGCGTCTTGATCCCCGACTGCAGCACCGTGCTGACGCCGCCGGTGGTCTTTACCAGCTTGCCGACGTCGGCCGGGTTGAACACGCCGTTCGGCCCGCTGTACTGGTAGGTGGCCGTGCTCGCGCCCGTCGGGTTGATGCCCGAGAAGGTGTCGGCGTAGTTGAAGTAGTACCGGCCGTAGAACGCCTTGATGGCCGTCTTGCCGTCGCCCGTCGGGTCGATCGTGATGCCCAGGCGTGGCGCGATGTTGTTGGTCGTGAAGAGCGTCGCACCCGGAATCGTGCCGCCGCTGAAGAACTGGGTCAGGACCGGCGAGACCTTGCCCTCGGCGTAGGTCGGCGACTGGCGGTCGTATCGCACGCCGGCCGTGACCGTGATCCGACTGTTCGCGCTCCAACGGTCCTGGGCGTACAGCGCGATCCGGTGGTCCTGATTGAGCGGCGCCGTCCACGCGCTGCCGAAGCTGCTGGTCGTGCCCATGTTCGTCAGCCGGATTTCGTAGGGCTGACCGCCCTTGTCCAGCCACAGAATCGGACCCGACTGGCCGTTGGCGCCAAACTGAGAATCGTCACGAATCCACTCGAAGCCGACCTTCAGGTCGTGGCTGCCGGCTTTCTTCGTCGGCAGGTAGTAGGTGGCGTCGCCGTACACCTGCGGCTTGTTCCGATTCAGGACGAACGGGCCGGTGGTTCCGCCCTGCGTGAACCCGGCGCCCGAGCTGACGCCCGTCGACAGGTCGTAGACCGGCGGGTTCGTCGTGTAGTCCACCGACGGCACCTCCGGGAAGGCGTAGCCGAACTTGCCGACGTTCAACTCCGTGAACAGCCGGTTCGTCCAGATGTGCTCCCACTTGCCGTTGTACATCCAGCCCGGCGCGTACTCGGCGAGGGTGGATTCCAGTGGCGTCAGCGACGACAGGCCGCGGGTCGGCTCCGACTTCTTGTCGTACTCGTAGAACCCGATGAGGGTGTCCTTCGAGGTGGGCTTCCAGGTCTCCTTGGTCGTGAACGTGTTGAAGATCCCGAGGTTGGTCGCGAGGTTCTGCGGGACGCCCGGAATCAGCTGGTCGATGTGGAAGTGATTGTAGGCGACGAAGAACCACAGCTTGTCCCTCTTGATCGGGCCGCCGAGGTCCGCGTGGCTCTCCCAGTACCAGCAGGTTCTTGGCCGCCGAACCGCCGCGCTGGCTGATGGCGTCACCGGCGCTCACGTTGTTGCCCACGAAGCTCGACGGCTCGTAGGTCTGGTTCAGCAGCGACTTGAAGGTGTTGCCGCCGCTCTTGATGGTCGAGATGACCGCCGCGCCCGGCGTGTTCATCGACACGTCCTGCCCCGCGCCGCTCACCGACACTTCATTCTGCGAGTAGTAGTCCTGGTAGAACCCGGCGCCGCCGGTCCCTTCCGTCGTGTCCACGCCCTCGGTGACGACGCGGGTCTGGCTGTTCTCGCCGAACGCGGAGTAGTTCGACTGCTGGAACTTGTGGCTGCCGCCGACGTCGAAGCCGCCCATCCGGACGCCCGGCGACTGCGCCAGCGCGCCCCACAGGTCGGTCGAGCTCGGCACGCTGATGAGCTTCGCCGTGTTCAGCGTGTTGCCGATCGACGTCGACTGCACGTCGACGACGGGCGATTCCGCCGAGACCGTCACGCTCTCCTTCAGCGACGCGAGCTGGAGCTGCGCGTCGACCGTCAGCGTCTGGTTCAGCGAGAGCGTGATGTTGGAGCGCGTGAACGTCTGGAAGCCCGACAGTTCGAACTTCAGCGAATACACGCCCGAGGGAAGCGACGGGAACAGATAGCTTCCGTTGGACTGTGTGACGGCGACCTGCGAACCGATCAGTGCCGGAGACATGGCCGTCACCGTCACGCCGGGGAGCACCGCTCCCTGGCCATCCTTGACGGTGCCGGTCAGATGGCTCGACACGTTCTGGGCGCCGGCCGACGCCGCGAGCGCGAAGACGATCCCGAGTGCCAGTAAGCCACGTGTGGCTCGTACCATGAACGCTTCCTCCTCTTGATCCTGAGCGCGCCGTGAACTCGAGAAGCCGCGACGCGTCAGCCCCCGTTTCGATGACATGGGAACGATGCGACGAATCCCTTGATGCGCCCGGCCGGCCGGCAGGCGCCGACCGGCGGGACGTGGCGGTCGGCACAGCAGAGTCCGTGCCGATCGCCGTGCAGCTCGTCTGTTGCCGTGCGGAGACGTCGAGGCACGGCCTCAGTGGATGCATCGAAGAGCGCGCTGAAACTCGACCGTATCGAGCCCGTCCGATGCGTAGCGAGAAGGCCTGTCGCGGAATTTCACAGGGAACGGGGGCGATCGCGTGCGTGGTCGAGCGGGGTCGCAGAAGTGGACATGAGCCGAATTGCCGAGCAATTCCGTGCGGCTGTCTCAGGCAAACGCGTTCGTCCGAGACGGTGAAGGCCAGCGGCGACGTCCTGCGACGCCACCTCATGCTGAGGAGTTCGCACATCGACGTACGGGCGGATGGGAGTGCGCCTTCGCAGCGCGACGTCCGTGCGTGGCGGTCAATCAGCGGAGGACGATACGGCGCGCGGGAATCCATTTTGCCGGAGCCCGTGCGCGTTGATGAGTCTGCCTTGTTTCGCGGTTGAGGTAACCGTAAGTCATTGACGTGAATCAGGCTCGCAGCGACGACGCGCGCAATCCAACGTTCGGGACGCTCACGGCCGGACGCATCGAAAGAATTGAATCGGCTGAGCGCGGCTCGGGTAACGAGCGTGCGGCCGAGACAAGAAAAGACAAGAAAAGACGGAAACGATCTGATACGGCAGAGTGGAGAATTGTTCCGTGCGGCCGGGTTGGCGCTGCGGGAAGATTCTCGTGTCGCGCACCGGTCGTGAACCCGGCCTCGCGAGGAACAGGTCTGGAAGAAGAACCGGCGCCGGACCGCGAGGGTCCGGCGCCGGTGCCAGTCAGTGCAGGGCGATTAGAACTCGAAGCGGATGCCGAGCTGCAGCGTCCGCGGGTCGAGCGGCTGAATCACCTGGTTGTAGTGCGAGCCGTTGAACAGATTGAAGTTCGTGATGGCCGCATTGTTGAGGACGTTGAACAGGTCCAGCATGCCCGTCAGCCGGTGCGTGCCGAGCTGGAACGACTTGTCGAGCCGCAGGCTGAGCAGCGGCACCGTGTCCGACCGGTTCTGGTCGAGGTTGGTCATCCAGAAGTTCTGGTTGCCGGCGTTCGGCAGGTCGACCGTGATGCGACGGGCGTAGTTCCAGCCGCTCTGGACCTCGAAGTTCGCGCCGATGCCGATCTGGTAGGGCAGCTCGTACCGGCTCGAGAGGTGGAACTCCCAGGTGGACGTCTTCTGGCGGTTGCCCACCGTCGGATAGACGTTGAGGTAGAAGGCGTTGCTGATCGGGTCGGACTGCGTCAGCGGGCTCGTGCTCGCCGTGTTGTTCCGCAGATCGTCACGCCGCGTGTAGTCGAAGCTGGTGTCGAGGAACAGCCCCTTCTGGAAGCGCTTGTTGAAGGCCAGCTCGATCGTGTTGTAGTTGTACGCCCCGTAGTTGACGCTCGCCGGCATGGTCGTGATGACGTTGTTGACCACACCCTTGAGCGAGTTCGGCACGTCGAAGACCGTGAAGTTCTGCGTGCCCGTGACACCCTGGTCGATGCTCTGCAGCGTCACCGGGACGGTCACCGGCACCGTGAACTGCCCGAGCCACGACGTGTTGTAGGTGGCGTAGTTGTTCCGGGTCATCTTCCGCACGAAGGCGATGCGGAACGACGACTGGCCCCAGAACTGCTGCTGCAGCGAGAGGTCGATCTCGTCGGTGTGCGGCGTCTTCAGCGACGTGTTCAGCGTGGTGTCCACGCCGCCCGTCGCGCTGACCAGCGCCCCGAGTTCCTGCGGGCCGTCGTAGAGCCGGTTGCCGTTCAGGTCGTTGAACTTGAACGTCTTCGAGCTCGCGCCGCCCGGATCGACCGCCGAGAAGCTGTCGGCGAAGTTGTAGTAGTACCGGCCGTAGAACGCCTTGATGGCCGTCCGGCCGTCACCCTTCGGGTCGTACGCCACGCCGATGCGCGCCGCCAGGTTGCCGCGCGTGAACAGCGTCTTCTGCGGGTGGTCGGTGGCCGCGAAGATATCCGTCAGGATCGGATCGCGCTTGCCCTCGGTGTAGTACGGCGCCTGGTGGTCGTACCGCACGCCGGCCGTGATGGTCGTGTGGGCGTTCGCCGTCCACCGGTCCTGCCCGTAGAAGGCGTACCGCTTGTTGTCGTCGCCCGGCACCGTCCAGGTCGACCCCAGCGTCGCCGGCGTGCCGACGTCGGTCAGCCGGATCTCATCGGTCGCCCCGTTGTTGTCCAGGTAGAGGATCGGGCCCGCCGTGCCGCTGCTGGCGAAGTTCGACATGTCGTTCAGCCACTCGAAGCCCAGCTTCAGGTCGTGGCTGCCCGCGTGCTTCGTCGGCAGGTAGTAGGTGGCGTTGCCGTAGACCTGCGGCTTCGCGCGCGACAGGGTGAACGGACCGGTCGTGCCGCCCTGGGCGAATCCCGCGCCCGTGTCGACCCCCGTCGCCAGGTCGTGCCGCGGCGGATTGGTCGTGAAGTCGACGCGCGGCTGCTCGGGGAAGGCGTACCCGAACTCGCCGACGTTCAGCTCGGTGAACAGCCGGTTCGACCAGACGCGCTCCCACTTGCCGTTGTACATCCAGCTCGGCGAGAACTCGCCCAGCGTCGAATCCGGACCGCGCGTGGCCGAGAGGCCGCGCGTCGGCTCTTCCTTCTTCGCCCACTGGTAGTAGCCGATCAGCGTGTCCTTCGACGTCGGCTTCCACGTCTCCTTCGTCGTGAAGTTGTTGAAGATGCCGAGGCTCGTCGCGATGTTCTGCGGCACGCCCGACAGGATCTTGTCGATGTGGAAGTGATTGTACGCGACGAAGAACCAGAGCTTGTCCCGCTTGATGGGGCCGCCGAGGTCGTCGTGATTCTCCCAGAACAGCAGGTTCGGCGAGGCCGAGCCGCCGCGGTTGGTGATGTTGCTGTTCGTGTTGTCGCCCACGAAGCTCTTGCCCTCGTAGGTCTGGTTGATCAGTGACTTGAACGTGTTGCCGCCGCTCTTGATCGTCGAGATGACGGCCGCGCCAGGCGTGTTCATCGACACGTCCTGCCCGGCGCCGCTCACCGAGACCTCGTTCTGCGAGTAGTAGTCCTGGTAGAACCCGGCGCCGCTCGTCCCTTCGGTCGTGTCCACGCCCTCGGTGACGATGCGGGTCTGCCCGGAGATGCCGAAGGCCGAGTAGCCGGACTGCTGCACCTTGTGGCTGCCGCCCACGTCAAAGCCCTGCATCCGGACGCCCGGCGACTGCGCCAGCGCGCCCCACAGGTCGCTCGAGCTCGGGACTCCGATGAGCTTGGCCGTGTTCATCGTGTTCCCGACCGACGTCGACTCCGTGTCGACCACCGGCGACTCCGCCGTGACCGTCACGTTCTCCTTGAGCGAGGCCAGCTGCATCTGAGCGTCGACGGTCAGCGTCTGGCCGATTGAGAGGGCGATGTTGCTGCGCGTCACGTCCTGGAACCCGGGCAGCACGAACTTCAACGCGTACGTGCCCTCCGGCAGCGACGGGAAGTGATACGTGCCGTTGGTCTCGGTCACCGCCACCTGGGACCCGATCAGGGCCGGTGACGTGGCGGTGACCGTCACGCCGGGGAGCACCGCTCCCTGGGCGTCCTTGACCGTGCCGGCCAGGTGGCTCGAGACGATCTGCGCCCACGCGGGCGTCGACATCACGAGCGCGAGGGTCAGTACGAGCAATCCTCGAGTACTTCGGTGCATGTGTTGCGTCTCCTCCATGGGACCACACGTGTCCCGTCACGAATGCGTTCTGCGAAGAGCGACGTGCACGAGGAAGAACGTGAGAAACCGGACGCGGATCCGTGGCCGGCAGCAGTGGCCCGGGCGCAGGGATCCCACGTGGTACGGTCCGTCGGGCCGGAGACGAGCGAAGGGCTGGCTCGCGGGGTCGCTGCCCCTGGAGTTCCGGCACGCGCGGACGCTGGATGGTCCGGTCACGCTCGAACTGCCTCGAGCGTCGCCGCGCCTTGTGCAGGACGCGTGCCGGTTCGGAATAATCCTCGCTGCGCGGAAGAAACAGCAGTGATTGCGCCGTACCGTATCTCAACAGTACGTGCGAGCCGATCCATTTCACCGGAGCGATCCGTCCAGATGAGCCGGCGAGATTGCGCGGCTCAGCTTGAACTAAATGATTGAGCCCTCGTGCCTCTGTACGGAATCCAAGATTCGGGATGGGCAGCTCGTGTGATCATCATTCGATTGAATGTCATCACGCATCGATCGCGCATGAGGTTGGCGGCGGCCCGCGAAAAAGTGTCCGCCGTGTGATTGGAACGTGCAGAGACAGCTGTGCGGTCGAGTTCCGCGCGCGTCGTGGCCCTGATGAGCTGCAGCGTGAGAGGGGAGCGCAGGGCCGTGATGATCGCGATGTCGGAGGCGTGATCGACTCGGGCGCCGGCCGGGTCGAATCAAGACAAGGGGCCGGGCGCGCGCGCGCCCGGCCGAAGGGAGGGGCGGCGGTCCGGAACCCGTGGGACGGGCTCCGGGCCGCCGTGGGTGTGCGAAATCGATCAGAACTCGAAGCGCAGTCCGAGTTCCAGCGTGCGCGGGCTGAGCAGGTTGATGACCTGGTTGTACCGCGACCCGTTGAGGATCTGGAAGTTGGTGATCGGGTTCGCGTTCAGCAGGTTGTAGAGGTCGAGCATCGCCGAGAAGCGGTGGCCGCCCGGGATGTTGAACGCCTTGGAGAACCGCAGGTTCACCTGCGGCACATTCTGCGACCGATTGGTGCTGAGGTCGTTCATCCAGAACTCCTGGCTCCCGGCGTTGGGCAGATTCACCGAGATGATCCGCGCGTAGTTCCAGCCGCTCTGGATGAGGAAGGTGGCCCCGATGCCGATCTGGTACGGGAACTCGTAGTTGGCCGACAGGTGGTACACCCAGCTGCTCGTGCTCTGCCGGTTCGACACGCTCGGATACGGGTTCTCGAAGAAGCCGTAGCCAATGGCATCGGCCTGCGTCGTGTTGCTGTTGCTCTTGTTGCCGGGCCCCTGGAGCGCGTCGTACTTCGTCCAGTCGTAGCTCATGTCGAGGAAGAGCCCCTTCGAGAACCGCTTGTTGAAGGCAATTTCGAAGGTGTTGAAGTTCTGCGCGCCGTTGTTCACCGAGGACGGCATCGTGTCGATGACGCTGCTGACCTGGCCGACGAGGCTGGCGGGGATATCGTTGACCGTGAAGTTCTGCGTCCCCTGTACGCCGGTGATGTTCTGGATGGTGACCGGGACGACCGTCGGCACGGTGAACTGGCCCAGCCAGTTTTCGTTGATGCCGTTGAAGTCGGCCTGGTTGCGGTCCATCTTCCGGATGTACGCGACCCGGACGGACGACTCACCCCAGAACTGCCGCTGCACCGACAGGTCGAGCTCGTCGGTGTACGGCGTCTTCATGCTCGGGTTGTAGGTCGTGCTGACGCCGCCTGTCGCGCCGACCAGGTTGCCGAGGTGCGCCGCGATGTACGCCGGGTCGCTGTTGCCGGCCACGCCGGTGTACTGGTACGTCTTCGTATTGGCGCCGCCCGGATTGACCGCCGAGAAGCTGTCGGCGAAGTTGAAGTAGTACCGGCCGTAGAACGCCTTGATGGCCGTCTTGCCGTCGCCCGTCGGGTCGATGCTGACGCCGACTCGCGGCGCGATGGTGTTGCGGGTGAAGAGCGTCTTCGCCGGCGTGGTGTAGGCGGAGAACCAGTCCGTGAGGATCGGATCGCGCTTGCCCGCCCGGTAGTATGGCGACTGCCGGTCGTAGCGGAGGCCGGCGGTGATCGTGACCTTGTCGTTGGCCGTCCAGCGGTCCTGCGCGTAGAACGCCATGCGGTGGTCCTCGTTGATCGGCGCCAGCCAGGAGCTGCCGAGCGAGTTCGGAGTCCCGAGGTCGGTCAACCGGATCTCGGAGGGCTGGCCGTTCCGGTCGAGCCAGAGGATCGGGCCGGAAGTGCCGCTGTGGCCGAACTGCGCCTGGTCGTTCAGCCACTCGAACCCGACCTTGATGCTGTGGCTCCCCGCGTTCTTCGTCGGCAGGTAGTACGTGATGTCGCCGAAGGCCTGCGGCTTGGCGCGATGCAGATTGAACGGACCGGCCGTGCCGCCCTGCGCGAAACCGGCGCCGCTGTCGGCGCCCGTCGCCAGGTCGTGGATGGGGGGACGGGTCGTGTAGTCGACCGACGGCACCTCGGGGAAGCCATACCCGAACTCGCCGATGTTCAACTCGCTGAACAGCCGGTTCGTCCAGACCCGCTCCCACTTGCCGTTGTACATCCACCCGGGCGCGAACTCGGCCAGCGTCGACTCCCTGGGCCGCAGCGCTGACAGGCCGCGCAACGGCAACGCCTTGTGGTCGTACTGGTAGTAACCGATGATGGTGTCGTTCGACGATGGCTTCCAGGTCGCCTTGCTGGTGAAGGCCCACAGGTTTGCGAGGTTCGTCGCCACGTTCGGGTCGACGCCCGGCAGGCTCTGGTTGACGTGGAATTTGTTGTAGGCGACGTAGAACCACAGCTTGTCGCGCTTGATCGGGCCCCCCAGATCGTCGTGGTTCTCCCAGAACTCGAGGTTCTTGGAGTCCGACCCGCCCAGCTTGGTGATATTCGAGTCGATGTTGCTGCCGACGAAACTCTTCGGCTCGTAGGTCTGGTTGACGAGCGACTTGAACTGGTTGCCGCCACTCTTGATGGTGAGCACCGTGGCCGTCCCGGGCGAGTTCATCGCCACGTCCTGGCCCGCCGCCGTCACCGAGACCTCATTGGCGGCGTAGTAGTCCCAGTAGCCGCCCGCGCCGCCGGTCCCCTCGGTCGTATCCGACCCCTCGATGATGACGCGGTTCTGGTCGCGCTCGCCGAAGGCGGCGTAGCCGTCCTGCTGGTACTTGTGGCTGCCGCCGACGTCGAAGCCGGACATGCGGACGCCGGCTGTCTGCGCCAGGGCGCCCCAGATGTCCGTGGAGGTCGGCACGCTGATCGGCTTCGCCGTGTTCAGCGTGTTGCCGAGCCCCGTCGACTGCGTGTCGACGACCGGCGACGCGGCGGTCACGGTGACGTTCTCCTTGAGCGCCGCCAGCTGCATCTGCCCGTTGACGGTCAGCGTCTGCCCGAGCGCGAGGCGGATGTTGGTCTGACTGTAGGCCTTGAAGCCGGGCAGATCGAACTTCAGCGTGTAGTCGCCCGGAGGCAGCGACGGGAACATGTACGTCCCGTTCGCGCCGGTGACCTGCATCTGCGAGCCGATGAGGGCCGGCGACGTGGCCGTGACGGTGACGCCCGGGAGCACGCCGCCCTTGGCGTCCTTCACGGTGCCGGTCAGATGGCCGGAGACGTTCTGCGCGAGTCCAGTCACGGGCAGCGCGAGCGCGAGTGCGACGAGTGCCGAGAGCACGAGACGTGGACGAGTTCGTCCTGGCATGTGTCGGAGTCCTCCTCTACTCTGGCGAAGCCATTGTCGAACTTGCTGGAAATTACGCGCAGGCCCTAGGCAAGACCAATGCCGGTGATGAGAATATTTCGCTGGCTGCGCAATACTCCCCGATATCGTTGCGGCGTCAAAGTTCAGCTGGCCTGCTGATACAAGAGCTTGATGGCATTTGTAATCCATTGTGTTGGAGATGCAGACCGGACTTGGACGCAGCTGACAGCTGTTGAGCTCTGGACTAAGACACCGTTTACGCAAGGTGTTACTGATCGATCCGGAAATCAGAAGAGTCGAAGGGCTCTGCCACCGGCGATCTGGATTGTCATCGAGCTCAACAGGAGACAAATCGCACGAGAGCTCTGCCATATTGAGAAAATATTCGCGCGGGGATCCGCTCCGGATGGCGAACGGTTCAGCCGGAACGATCGCCGTGCCGATGGGGTTGCGTCCGCGCAAGCTCGTCTGGACGCGGCTGTCGATTGGTGGAGGTGGCGGAGTGACGGTCTGGCGGAATCGGAACGGAGGAACAACTGGCGCCGGACCCCGGCGGGTCCGGCGCCAGTTGTGCGAGTGTGCGGAGTCTAGAACTCGAAGCGGAGGCCGAGCTGCAGCGTCCGCGGATCGAGCAGGCCGTTGATCTGGTTGAACCGCGACCCGTTGAGCAGGTTGAAGTTGGTCACCGGGTTCGCGTTCAGCAGGTTGAAGATGTCGATCATGCCGGTCAGGCGGTGGCCGGCGAAGGAGATCGCCCGATCGAACCGCAGGTTCAGCAGCGAGACCGTGTCCGACCGGTTATTGTTCAGGTTCTGCATCCAGAACTGCTGCGTGCCGGCATTCGGCAGATCGACGGTGATGATCCGCGCGTAGTTCCAGCCGCTCTGGACTTCGAAGTTGGCGCCGATGCCGATCTGGTACGGCAGCTCGTACCGGCTCGAGAGGTGGAACTCCCAGCTGGTCGTCGTCTGCCGGTTCGACACCGTCGGATACGGGTTCTCGAAGTAGTTGGGCGGCGAGATGACGTCCGACTGCTGGAGCGGACTGTTCGTCACGTTGGCCGGGCTCTCGAGATCGTTGGAGCGCGTCCAGTCCCAGCTCGTGTCGAGGAACAGTCCCTTCTGGAACCGCTTGTTGAACGCGAGCTCGATCGTGTCGTAGTTCCAGTTGCCGCCCGAGCCGGGGATCTGCGCGATGGCGTTCGGCGTCTGGCCGGCCAGGCTGCCCGGGATGTCGTACACCGTGTAGTTCTGCGTCCCCGAGACGCCGCCGTCGTAGCTCTGCAGCGTCACCGGGACGGTCACCGGCACGGTGAACTGGCCCGCCCAGGCCGTGTTGTAGGTGGAGAACTGGTCGCGCTGCATCTTGCGGACGTAGGCGACGCGGAACGACGACTCGCCCCAGAACTGCCGCTGGTAGGACAGGTCGAACTCGTCGGTGTGTGGGGTCTTCAGGTTCGACGAGAGCGTCGTGCTCGTGCCGCCGGTCGAGCTGATGAGCTGGCCGAGCTCCTGCGGACCGTCGTACAGGCCGTTGCCGTTCAGGTCGTTGAACTTGTACGTCTTGGTGTTCGTGCCACCCGGATCGACCGCGGTGAAGCTGTCGGCGAAGTTGTAGTAGTAGCGGCCATAGAACGCCTTGATGGCGGTCTTGCCGTTCCCGCCCGGATCGTAGCTGACGCCGATCCGCGGCGCGAAGTTGTTGGAGACGAAGAGCGTCTTGCCCGGCACCGTCTGCGTCGGGAAGGCGTAGGTGAAGATCGGCGCCCGCTTCGAGGAGGTGTAGTACGGCCGCTGCCGGTCGTACCGCACACCGGCGGTCACCGTCACCTTGTCGCTCGCCGTCCAGCGGTCCTGGAAGTACAGGGCCTCTCGGCGGTTCCGATCGCTCGGACCCGTCCAGGTGCTGCCGAACGTCGACGGTGTGCCGAGGTCGGTGAGGCGGATTTCATCCGGCTGGCCGTTGTAGTCCAGGTAGAGCAGCGGGCCGGACGTGCCGATGTTCGCGAAGTACGCCCGATCGTCGAGCCACTCGAAGCCGACCTTGAGGTCGTGGCTGCCGTAGTTCTTGGTCGGCAGGTAGTAGGTGCCGCTGCCGAAGGCCTGCGGCTTCTCGCGGCCGAAGTCGAACGGACCGCCCGTGCCGCCCTGGGCGAAGCCGGCGCCCGAGTCAACGCCCGTCGCCAGGTCGTGGTGCGGCGGGAACTGCGTGTAGTCGACTGACGGCCGCTCGGGGAAGTCGTACCCGAAGGTGCCGACGTTCAGCTCGGTGAAGAGCCGGTTCGTCCAGACGCGCTCCCACTTGCCGTTGTACATCCAGCTCGGGCTGGTCTGGGCCAGCGTCGACTGCGGGTCCCCGCGTGACCGAGAGGCCCCGATACGGCTTCTGCTTCTTCCCCCACTGGTAGTAGCCGATGATCGTGTCGTTGTTGGTCGGCTTCCAGGTTTCCTTGGTCGTGAAGTTGTTGAACACGCCGAGGTCGGTCGCCACGTTCTGCGGCACGCCCGAGATCGCCTTGTTGATGTGGAAGTGATTGAACGCCACGAAGAACCAGGCCTTGTCGCGTTTGATCGGGCCGCCCAGATCGTCGTGGTTCTCCCAGAACAGCAGGTTCGGCTGCGCCGAGCCGCCGCGCGCCGTGTCGGCGCTGTCGGCGTTGTTGCCGACGAAGCTCTTCCCCTCGTAGGTCTGGTTGATCAGCGACTTGAACGTGTTGCCGCCGCTCTTGATCGTCGAGATGACGGCCGCGCCCGGCGTGTTCATCGACACGTCCTGGCCCGCGCCGCTCACCGCGATCTCGTTCTGCGAGAAGTAGTCCTGGTAGAAGCCGGCGCCGCTCGTGCCCTCCGTCGTGTCGACACCCTCGGTGATGACGCGACCCTCACCCGAGATGCCGAACGCCGTGTAGCCCGACTGCTGGCTCTTGTGGCTGCCGCCGACGTCGAAGCCCTCCATCCGGACGCCCGGTGCCTGCGCCAGCGCGCCCCAGAGGTCGGTCGAGCTCGGCACGCCGATCAGCTTCGCCGTGTCCATCGTGGTGCCCACCGACGTCGACTGCGTGTCGACGACGGGCGATTCGGCCGTCACCGTCACGGCTTCCTTGAGCGACGCCAGCTGGAGCTGCGCGTCGACCGTCAGCGTCTGGCCCAGCGGAAGCTGAATGCCCGTGCGGCTGAAGGTCTTGAACCCCGGCAGCGTGAACTTCAGCGTGTAGGTGCCCGATGGCAGCGACGGAAACCGGTACGACCCGTTGGTCTCGGTCACGGCGACCTGTGCGCCGATCAGCGCCGGCGACGAGGCCGTCACCGTCACGCCCGGCAGGACCGCGCCCTGCGAGTCCTTGACGGTCCCGGTGAGATGGCTCGTGACGCTCTGCGCCGCCACCGGCGCCGCCACGAGTGCAAGGGCTAGCGCGCCGAGCGCGATGAGCCGCTTCGCGTAGTACATGGAAACGTTCCTCCTCCGGATGCCCGCCCGTGGCGTGCACCCAACGTCTGTTGCCTGTGTGTCGGCGTCGTCCGGGGAGAACGCGCGCCGCGGGTACCGGCGGGAACACTGCTGTGCAGTGCCGAAACGGTCGAGGCGTCGACGGGAACCGGCGACGGGAGCCGCGTGGGTGACGCGTGCGGAAGCACCTGATCCGCTGAGTGAGCACGCGATCGTGCGCGGCGCCACACTCGACCGTGGAAGGACATCGACGTTCATGCAAAGCATCTGTCGTGCCGGACGAGGGGCGCGGCGGCAGGACGTACGGTTTTACAGCGGAAAACGCGTCGATGCGCTCGACCGTTCACGTCGAGACGATGAGCCGCGTAATTCAATTGCTTGAAGTCGATATGCACGTGCTGCCGTTCGTTCAGCTTGTACTAAGTCGTTGCGCGCGAACGACGTGCATGCGATTCAATTCATCGGATGATGAATGTGCTCCGGGAACGGCCAGCCGAATCGATGGTGGGAGCGGAGCGCGACGGTATGCGCGCGTCACGGCAGACGAGATCGTCGAGGCTCAACGGAAGGATGGTGCGTCGCGCGTCCGCGACGACGCAGCCACGTCAGCGGCGGGACGTCGTCGTGGCGATCGTCGACAGCGCGTCGAGCTCGCGCTGCAGCTCGGCGCGTGCCAACTGCTGCTGGTAGAGCACCGGCGGCGCCGCACGATCGGCGCACGCCGCGGCTGGCAGCGGGCAGTGCTCGCACGTGCCGTTGAGCACGGTGTGCGGAATCGTCCGGTCCTTCGCGAAGTGAACCGTCCGCGCGAACACCTCGTCGGCACGGAAGCCGATCGTCAGGCTGATGTCCAGCTCCGGCCGCAGCGGCTCGGGCAGCGCCATGCCGAAGCAGAAGAACGACTCGTCCGGACGATCGACGAAGCTCGAGTGCTGGGCCCGGACGAGCGGCTTCTGCACCCGCTTCGGATGCCGGCGCTGCCACTCCACGCGCTCGACCAGCAGGTGTGTCGACAGCCACCGCCGGCAGTAGTGCTCGTCGGCGTCGATGCCCGACGGGATCCGCAGCGTCGACAGATTGAGCTGCTTGAGCAGCCGCACGCGGCCGCTCTCGATGCCGAACTTCAGGAAGTGGGCGTGCAGCCCGAACTCCGGGCCGATGAGCTGACTGAAGCGGTACATCAGCGTCTCGGGCGTCACCCGGTACTTGTCGAGCAGCGCCGTCAGCGCGGCCGGCTGCCAGGTCGGCAGCCGGAAGAAGGTCCGGAGGTCGGCAACGACCCGGTCGCGCGGCAGCAGGAAGGCGCCCGCGAAGTAGGACGCCTTGAAGTCGTTGAGGACCTGCTCGAACGAATCCTCGCGGTCGGGCGGCGTCGTCTGCGATCGGGCCTTGAGCCCCAGCAGGTGATAGCCCGCCTCGCGCGCCAGCACGAATGCCTTCTGGAATTCGCTGAGCCGGGGGTTCAGGAGCAGCCGCGGCGGATCGGCGAGCCGCAGCGCGCGGAACGTCCGCAGCGCCGGCCGTTCGCCGAGCAGCCGTTCGTCGATGTCGCGGACGCAGTGCGCCGCCACCCACGCCCGCAGGGCGGCGCCGTCCAGCCCGCCGGCCGCCGGCGCGCCGATCGTCTGCCGGAACCCGTCGGCCGCCTCCTCGATGGGGGCGTAGTAGTTGCCCGTCAGTTCCTGGTAGGAGCGCAGCGCCGCGCGCAGGAAGTGCGTCGCCCCGATGTTGTACTGACTGGCGATGTCGTGCAGCGTCCGGAGCAGCGCCGAGATCTCGTGCGGCGACCGGGTGATGAGCTTCATGAGCTCGCCCGTGCGGAGACCGAAGAGATCGAACGGGAAGTTGTGGACGGCGGGCGAGGTGAGGAAGGCGTGCAGGGCGTCGAACTCGGAGTCGAGCTTGGTGGACACCAGCTCCTCGTACGAGCAGCCGAGCCCCTCGGCCATCTGCAGGATCTTGTCCGGCTTCGGATACTTCTTGCCCGCTTCAATCTCCGCCAGGTACGACGTCGACAGGCCCGTCCGCTCGCCGAGTACGCGCAGCGTGAGGTGGCGGGCCTCGCGGAACCGCTTCAGCTTCAGGCCGAGAATCGTCTTGAGATTCAGGTGCGCCGTGGCGGGCACCGGCGCGAGTATGTCGGGCGTCATTGGCAGCGGCCCTCCTGGGGTGCAGCGGGTGAGAGCTTACAGGCTGCCGGAGTTCGCCACAAGCGAATATATCACATCCAGCGAATATTCGCTTGACGAGCCATGTTCGCCGATCTACCGTACCGTCGTGCCTGCCGCGCGGCCGGCACGTTCACATCGCAACGTCACACGGGCACGACCGCCGGCGCACCGCACGCGTCCCGCACCGGCGGCACCGGGCAACAGGAGGTGAGGGCATGACGGACGGACAGATGGATCTCCGGAAGACGATTCAGGACCTGCGGACGGACTGGGCCACGAATCCCCGCTGGGCCGGGGTCGTGCGGACCTACGAGCCCGAGGACGTGCTCCGGCTGCGCGGGTCGGTCCGTATCGAGCACACCCTCGCGCGTCTCGGCGCCAACCGTCTCTGGAGCCTCTTCGGCGCCGACCCGTACGTCAACGCCCTCGGGGCCCTCACGGGCAATCAGGCCATGCAGCAGGTGAAGGCGGGGTTGAAGGCGATCTACCTGAGCGGCTGGCAGGTGGCCGCCGACGCGAACCTGGCCGGCGAGATGTACCCGGACCAGAGCCTCTATCCCGCCAACAGCGTGCCGCAGGTCGTGCGGCGCATCAATCAGACGCTGCGGCGCGCCGACCAGATCGACCGCGCCGGCGGACGCCGGTCGGGGGTCGAAACCTGGTTCGCGCCGATTGTGGCCGATGCCGAGGCCGGCTTCGGCGGCGCGCTGAACGTCTTCGAGCTCATGCGCGGCATGATCGATGCGGGCGCCGCCGGCGTTCACTTCGAGGATCAGCTGGCCAGTGAGAAGAAGTGCGGCCACATGGGCGGCAAGGTGCTCGTGCCGACCCAGACGGCCGTCCGCAACCTCGTCGCGGCACGGCTCGCCGCCGACGTCGAGGACGTGCCGACGGTGCTCATCGCCCGCACCGACGCGAACGCCGCGCAGCTCATCACCAGCGACATCGATCCGCAGGACGCGGCGTTCCTGACCGGTGAACGGACGCCCGAGGGCTTCTACCGCGTGCGGGCCGGACTCGAGGCCGCCATCGCCCGCGGCCTCGCCTATGCGCCGTACGCCGACCTGATCTGGTGCGAGACGAGCGAGCCGGACCTCGCCGAGGCACGGCGCTTCGCCGAGGCGGTCCACGAGCGGTTCCCCGGCAAGTACCTCGCCTACAACTGCTCGCCGTCGTTCAACTGGGAGAAGAAGCTCGACGCGGCCACGATTGCCCGCTTCCAGCGCGAGCTCGGCGCCATGGGCTACAAGTTCCAGTTCGTGACCCTCGCCGGGTTCCACGCCCTGAACTACAGCATGTTCCGTCTGGCCGACGGCTACCGCGACCGCGGCATGACCGCCTACGCCGAGCTGCAGCGCGAGGAGTTCGCCGCCGAAGGGAAGGGCTACACCGCGACGAAGCACCAGCGGGAGGTTGGCGCCGGCTACTTCGATGCCGTCGCCGAGATCGTCGGCGGAGGCACTACCTCGACGGGCGCGCTCGCCGGCTCGACCGAGGTGGAGCAGTTTCAGTAGGCGATGATCGATGAATGCAGGACGTAGAATGAAGCGCTGAGAACGTCGAGAGAGGGGACGGGCGCGAAGCGCTCATGCCCCTCTCTCAATGCTTCCTTCTCAATTCTCAGTTCCTCTCCGGGGCGTTCTTCCTGCCGGCGTAGATACCCGCCCATCGTCTCGTTCGCACCGGCAATCGTGGTCAGCACCTCCACGAACCGATTCCACCGATCGCCGGGTACCGCGAAGTAGAGCTGATCGTCCGGCAGATCGGTGAACGTCCGGTTGCCCTTGCAGCCGAGTGACAGCGCTGACCGCTCGCCCCCGGTCACGAACGGCAGCAGGCTGCACGCCGGTCGGCCCAGCGCGCTCACGACCATCGCCGGATCGTCGCCAAGTCGCAGCACGGCTTCGTAGATCAGCATCCCCTGGGCCGGTGTCGCGGCCAGCAGCACGACGTCGAATGGAAACGGTGCCCCGTCCACCGGACCGTACGCGACGACCGCAGGCGGCGTCGCCAGCGTCGGCATCGACATCACGTCGGACGGCAGCAGGTAGCCGGCGCCGATCATCGCCTGTGCGGCCTCGGTCAGGGCGCCGCGCCTGTCGGGCGGCACCTCCAGCCGGTGCGTGTGGCAGCCGACGGGGCAGTTGAAGTGATCGGACGGCACCGTATAGAAGGTGGCCCCCGCCATCGCCTTCTGCCAGAAGCTGCAGCCGGCCGGGACGCTGTCGCCATCCCACCGGGCGACGCCGTCGGGCTCGGCATCGAGGAAGCCGATGGCAATCGGCGGCGTGCGGAGGCCGAGCGTCTCCTGAACGGACTGAGCAGTCGTCATGGCATGAATCCCGTCTGGCCGCGTGGTGAAGGGCTGGGCCCAGGTGACCGCCGCGCCTCATTATTCTATGCCGGGCGCGGCATGGTTTCATCCCGGGGGGCGGCTATTCGTAGCGCAGCGCGTCGATCGGATCCTGTCTCGACGCCTGACGCGCCGGGTACAGACCGAAGAAGATGCCCACGACGGCAGCGATGCCGAACGAGATCGCGACGGCGTCGGTCGACACGATGGTCGACCAGTGCAGGAAACGGCTGAGCCCGTCCGAGGCGGCGAAGCCGACGATGACGCCGGTCAGCCCGCCGACGAGACTGAGCGCGACGGCCTCGGCGACGAACTGCCACAGCACGTCCCGCGCCCTGGCGCCCACCGCCATCCGCACCCCGATCTCGTGGGTGCGCTCGGTCACCGACAACAGCATGATGTTCATGATGCCGATGCCGCCGACGAGCAGCGACACGCTGGCGATGCTCGCCAGCAGGGCGGTCATCGTCCGGCTGGCGCGCTGCAGCGTGCGCGCGAGCTGCTCGAGCGTCACCTGATCGAAATTCGACACGTTGCCCGCCAGCACCTGCGCCACCCGCGGGTTCAGCCCCTTGGTGAGCGCGGCCCGTGCCTGGGTCGTCACGGTGAAGTCGTCGGGCATCTTCTCGGTGATCTTGTGGCGCACGCGCAGCAGCCGGGCGATCTCCTTCGCGACACGCGTGACCTGGCCCGACGAGGTCACCGTGATCGTGATCGTGTTCAGCTTCGACAGGTCCAGCAGCCGGTCGACGGTCGTGACCGGGACGTACACGGCGTCGAACTGATCGTCGCCCGGCCGGGGCGAGGTGGTCCACGACGTGCTCGCCACCACGCCGACGACCGTGAACGGCTGCTTCCACAGCAGCACCGTGCGGCCGACTGGATTCACGTCCGGCCCGAACAGTCGCTGGCTGACGACGCTGCCGAGCACCATGACCTCCTGCGCCCGGTCCAGCTCGCCCTGGTTGAAGAAGCGGCCGTGCGTGAACGACCACGACCGGTGGATCCGCGGCAGGTCCAGGTCCGTGCCGTGGTAGCGCGTGAACCACCGCTTGGATCCGCTCTCGACGTGGGCGTTGTCGTGCACGCCAGTGGCGACGTACTGCACGCCGCCCAGATCGCGAATGGCCTCCGCATCCTGGCGCGTGAGCGTCGCCGCCGAGCCGAGACCGGCTTCGGCGTCGCCGAGACGCTGGGCCGCCGTCGGGTGATCGTGCTTCTCCATCGGATTGTCCTCCGGATGGAAGAAGGCCAGCTGGACCGCCGGACGCGGCCCGTGCCAGAGGGCGGGCCGCGCCGGCGCGCCGGTCGGCGGGACCATCGGGCCCGCGACCGGATCGTCGGGATAGGGATTCGGGACGCCGGGCGGCAGGGGCGCCCGGGGGCGCGCGTCACCCTGGTGGGCGACGACGCCCCCGAGCTCCTCCCCCTGCTTCGTCTGGTAGTTGCCGGCGGTGACGACGATGACGTTGAGCCCCGCGGCCATGACCTGCTGTTCGATCGACGCCTGGGCTCCGTTGCCGAGCGCCATCGTCGTGAGCACCGCGCCCACCCCGATGGTCATGCCCAGCATGGCCAGTCCCGTCTCCAGCTTGTTGCGGCCGAGCGCCCTGAAGGCGATCCGGATGCCCGTGTATGGCGACATCGAGGTGGCTCCTGTGTCCCGCGGTCCCCGCCGTATGGCTATGGCTTGGTCGTCGTCGCGGCCGGCGCCGGCTTCAGCTTGTCGGCGAACGCGTACAGCACCGTGGCGACCGACTTCTCGGCGCCCGCCATGCCGTACACCTTGCCCGCCCCCTCGATGACGTAGGTACTCGTTCGCCGCGTGCGCCCGGCCGCCCATGCCGGCACCACCGCCGATGATCGGCATCTCCACCGGGGCGATCCGCTGTCCGACCGGACCGTTGCCGAAGAGGTACGCCGGCCAGTACGGGCCAAGGATCGACGGGTTCGATCCCTTCTTGCCGTACGGGATGTGGAAGATGTCGTAGGTCGATTCGAGGGCGCGCGCGATGTCGGTATCGTAGCTCATCTTCGCCCAGGGCACGTCCCCGATGATCTTCAGGTCGACGTCCTTGTAGCCGTTGCGATCGAGCTGGGCGCGGATCTTCTTCACGAGGTCCAGGCCGTCCATGTTCGGCACGTAGCGGATGTTGTGCTTCGACGTGATCTTGTCGGGCAGCACCGCGCCCGCGCCGCCGGCGTACATGTTGCCGCCCCAGATGCCGTCGAGGTTGAACGACGTGCCGTAGCGGCCCATCTTCAGCATCGTGAACGGGTCGTCGCTGATGTAGCGGGCGACGCCGACGTTCTGCGCCGCCACCTTCATGTCGACCTTCGTCGCCGCCTGCTTCAGCCGCAGCCGTCTCCTCGGCGCTCAGCGGCTCGATGTTGTCGTAGAAGCCGGCCACCTTGGCCGTGTTGCCGTCCTCGGAGACCAGCGAGGACAGCATCTTGATGTGCCGCCACGCCGGGCTGTCGACCGACCGCTTGAACGCGCCGTGGATGTTCGACAGGTTCGGCCCGCGGCCCCACTTCTCGCCGCTCGTCGTCAGCTCGATGTAGACGCACCCTTCCGACCCGCCCGACAGCTCGCCGCCCCCGCTGTAGGACTGGCCGCCGAACCGGTACATCGCGTCGGCGCCCTTGAACAGATCCGGATGATCCTTGACGAACTGGCGCAGCCCGATGTCCATCCGCTCCTCATCGCCCTCGGCCACGATGATGAGGTTCACCGGCAGCGTGCCCGTCACCTTCTTGATCGACATGAAGGCGTTCCACTGGGACATCTCGGGCCCCTTGGAGTTCGTGGCGCCGCGCCCGATCAGCACCTTCTTGAACGGCGCCTGCTCGACCAGCCGGCCCTCGAACGGCGGATACTTCCACGCCGCCGGCTCCGTGATCGGCATCGTGTCGTACATCCAGTAGATGACGACCGTCTTCGGCGCCCCGAAGTCGCACCGCGCGTAGACGACCGGGTTCCCCGGGGCGCCCCACTCGGTGGTCCCGACGTCGTACACCCGCGTCTGCTGGCAGCCCAGCTCGTCCCAGAACCCCTTGACCATCTGCGCCGACTCCGGAATCCCCTCGCCGGAGTTCGAGATGCTCGGCTGCTGAATCCACTTCTGCAGGTTGTGCACGTGATCGTCGATGTGGTCGTCGATGTACTGGTAGACCTGCTTCAGGTCGTCCGGCACGCGGCTCAGGTCCGGCGAGATCTCCGTGTCACCGTGCGGCCGGATCCCCAGCTTCGGTGTCGCCGAGGCCGCGGACGTCCCGTCGGCGGCGGGCTTGGCCGTGTCGGGTGCCCCTGCACATCCGGCCGCCAGCACCAGTGCGAACAAGATCGGCAAGTAAGGACGTCGCATACCGTTCCCCCTCATGTTCCGTTTGGGTCCTGCAGATCGGCTGGTACGAGAGCGACACTCGAACGCCCGCCGACACGGCGGGTCCGCCCACCGGGCGGCGTGTGTCGGCGTCGCACCACCGACGATCGACTGCGAAGGTAATGGCTGAGTCGAGAATACTGTTGAGCCGAGATTATGCCCGCCCAGCTCAGCAGGCACAACACGAGGATTTGTAAATAGTTGTCATGCCAGCCCGCGTCCCGCCGGACCGGCCATGCCGAAGGTGGAACTGAACGATACAATGGCGCCAACGGCCGATACGGTTGAGCTTGCGGAGGCACGCGCATCGGGTGGCGATCAGGACGGGACGTGTTGAGAACGAACCAGCAGGGCCGTGGACCTCGGCGGGCCGTCGCCATCGGGATCGTGATGGGCGCGATCGGTCTGTCGGCGCTCGTCGGGTGCCGGCGCGCCGGCGGACCGCCCGCGGGTTCCGCGAACCGCGGTCGTCCCGCCACGGCTATCCTCGACGCGTCCGCCCGGACCTACGTCCGGCTGGCGCTGCAGCTGGCGCGGCTGAATCCGGATGCGGTCGAGGCCTACATCGGTCCACCCGCCTTGTCGCAGCAGGTCGACGCGGCCCCGCTGCCGCTGTTCCAGGTCGTCGAGCGGATCGAGGCCCTGCGCGATCGATCTGCGCCGGCCGACACCGCCGGACCTGGACGCCGCGTCGGTCCGCCGCCGCCTCCTGCTCCGGGCGCAGGTCGAAGCGCTCGCCATCCGGGCCCGCATGACGGGTGGCGGCCGGCTGCCGTTCGACGAGGAAGCCCGGGATCTGTTCGGTGTCGTACCTCCGGCCGTGACGCGCGAGGCCGGGCGGGCCGCGCGCCGCGACCTCGATCGGCTGCTGCCGGGCCGCGGGTCGCTCGCCGATCGGTACGCCGCGTTCGAGCGGCGGGTCATCGTGCCGCGCGATCGGCTGCCGGCCGTGCTCTCGGCGGCGCTCGAGGCCTGCCGTGCGCGCACGGCCGCGCACGTGGCGCTGCCGGCGGGGGAGCGCTTCACGGTGGAGTACGTCACCGGGAAGCCCTGGAATGCATACAACCGGTACCGCGGCGGGTACCACAGCGTGATTCAGGTCAACACCGACCTGCCGGTTTCGGTGGACCGCGTCCTGGATCTGGCGTGTCACGAAGGCTATCCCGGCCATCACGTGTTCAACGTGTTGCGCGAACAGCAGCTCGTGCAGGGGCGGCACTGGCCGGAGTACGCGGTCGTCACGCTGATGAGCCCGCAGGGATTCGTGGAGGAGGGGGCGGCGAGCTTCGCCACCGACATCGCGTTCCCGGGCGACCAACGGCTGGCGTTCGAGCGGGCCGTGCTGTTTCCGCTGGCCGGGCTCGATGCCTCGGACGCCGCGCGCGCCGAACAGGTCAGGCGCGTCACCGCGAGGCTGGCGCCGATTACGCGCGACGTCGCGCGGGGCTATCTGGACGGCACCATGACCGCCGCGGCGGCGGGGCGCGCGCTCGCCGCGCGGGCCGCGATGCCCGACCCGGACGCGACCCTGGCGTTCATCGACCGGTATCGCAGCTACGTCATCGCGTACACGGCCGGCCGCGAGCTCGTCCGCCGCTTCGTGGACGGACAGGGCGGTCTCGGCGGCGACGCCGGCCGGCGATGGCGGGCTTTTCTGTCGCTCGCCGGCACGCCTCGGCTGCCGGTGGAGCTCGGAGTGGCGGACCGATAGCGGATGGCGCTGACCGGGCGCGAGCGATCGCGAAGCTGCCGGCGGGCGGGACCGGGCGGAATCGGGGAATGCGCGCGGCCTGACCGCCGGGCGCGGGAAGACGAGGGAGCGATGAGACTGCGGGACTGGAGCCTGCCGGCCGTGCCGGCGTTACTCGTGGCGGTCGGGCTGAGCGCCGGATGCGGGCAGGCGGCGACGCCGGCCGAAGCGGCACGCCGGCGGCGGCATCGCCGGCGGCAGCCCCGGCGGCGACTCCGGCCGAAGGATCGCTGGCCGAGCAGAACGGGGCGGCGGGGGCCACGGCGTCCTCACCCGATGGCGATGGCGAAGATGCCGCATGCCGATCACAGGCCGCGTCATGGCGGGATCGTGCTGATGAACGGCGATCTCCACTTCGAGGTGGTGATGCCCCGCTCCGGGCAGTACCGGGTTTACTTCAGCAACGCCGTACGCGATCCGCTGCCGGCCTCGATCGCCACCGACGTGACGATCACCGTGCAGCGGCCGAACCAGCCCCCCGAACCGCTGACGCTGCAGATCGACGACGCCGGCGAGTCCTGGACGGCACAGGGGCGCGCGGTGCCAGAGGCCGACGCCATGGCGCGCATCGCGTACGTGGTGAACGGCAAGCCGTACTGGATCGACATGCCGTACATCGATCCGGTCGCGGGCAACAAGAAGAAGAATTGAGGACGAGAGAGGGCGGCTGACGGTCTTCCGTCTCCACGCTCCAGTCTTCGGTCAGGGCCGTAGCCGGCAGCCCGCAGACTATTCGTATCTCAGCGCGTCGATGGGATCGAGCCGCGACGCCTTGATGGCAGGGTAGTAGCCGAAGAAGACGCCGATGCCGGCGGCAATGGCGAAGGCGAGGATGACCGCTTCGGCCGACACCGACGTGGGCCATTCGAGCATCGTCGTGATGCCGTGCGAGGCGGCGAAGCCGACGCCGATTCCGATGAGCCCGCCGATCAGGCTGAGCGTCACGGCTTCGGCCAGGAACTGCAGCATGACGTCGCGCGCGTGCGCGCCCACCGCCATGCGGATGCCGATTTCCCGGGTCCGCTCCCGCACCGACACCAGCATGATGTTCATGATGCCGATGCCGCCCACGATCAGCGACACGGCGGCGATGCAGCCGAGCAGCGCCGTCATCGTCGTCCCCGCCCGGTCCAGCGTGCTCGTCATCTCCTGACGCGTCACTTCGTCCAGCTTCGGCAGGTTGGCCAGTGCGAACGCGGCCACCGACGTGTACAACCCCTTCGTCAGCGCCCGGGCCGCCTGCGTCTTGACCGTGAAGTCGTCCGGCACGCCGAGGCCGGTGGAGGCGCCCGGCATCATCAGGTTGCTGCCGGCGCGGGCACCGTGTTGCGGGGCGTTCGCCACCGCGACCGCCGGATCGTCGAGATGGTGGCGCGCCCGCAGCAGCGTGCGGATGTCGGTCGAGATGCGCGTCGTGTCGGCTGCCTCGGTGGCCGCCACGGTGACCGTCTGCAGCGAGGTGAGACCCAGTACGTCCTGCAGGGCGGTGAACGGGACGAAGATCGCCTCGGCCTGGTCGTCGGTGGTCGTGCCGGTGACGCCGACCACGCGGAACGGCCGGTTGCGGATCATGACCGTCTGCCCGATCGGGTCGCTGCTGCCGAACAGGCGGTCGCTGGCCGTCCGGCCGAGCACGGCCGAGAAGGCATGGCGCCCGACGTCGGCGGGCTGGAAGCCGCTGCCCCGCACCCAGTCCCATGAATAGATGAGGGGCCACTGCTCGTCGATGCCCTGAATCACCGTAAAGAACGTGCGGGTGCCGGCGGCCGCCAGCGCCCGATCGCTGACGCCGGCTGATCGGTAGTGGACGCCCGCGATCCGGCCGATCGCCTCGGCATCGGCCACGGTGAGCGTGTTGGCCGACCCCAGGCCCGACGCGATATTCACCGATTCGCCGCCGCGCGTGTAGTTGCCGGCACTGACGAAGAGGAGATTGGCCCCGGCCGACCGGACCTCCGACTGGACGGCCGCCTGGGCGCCCTGTCCGACGGCGACCATTGCAATGACCGCCGCCACACCGATGATGATGCCGAGCATCGTCAACAGCGTGCGCATCTTGTTCCGGGCGAGGGCGCTGAGCGCGATGCGGAAACCTACCAGAAGCGACATGAGGCCCAATCTCCTGCGGCGGTCATGATTCCCGGGGCCGGCCGGGGCTCGTTCGAGTCCAGCCGGGCAAGCCCGAGCATTATACGGCGCTCAGGCTGAGCCGGCTGGCGAAGCGAAGACGCCCAAGAGGTCGGAGTGCTGTGAGGCGCCGAAATCCAGCCGCCCGACGCCAGGCGCAATTTCGCTCAGGACCTGTCCTTCCGCCAGCGCATCGGGGCTGGGCTGTTCGTGAGTCTCGAGGCTCGGCTGCACGCGCCCTGGAGATTTCTCCCGATCGGTCCATTCTCTTGTCTCGTGCTGACTATCCGTCCGCATCGACATGAGGGGATTTGTTGTACGAGCAAATTCTCGCTTCATCTGCTGTCATGAAAGTCAGCAGTTTTGGATCATGCTTCGTCAAAAAGAACGAATTATTGGATTTGATGATGGGCTTGTACTCCTTATATATACATTATAATGTGGTATATATTAATACCTATACCATACAATTGATCGCTAAAAAACTTCTAGCCATGGGTACATTTCCTGCTCATGGCTCAGCCATTACCACCGGGCAATTCGGGCAGGACGGCTGGTCCACGGTCTGCGGCGTATCTGAAGCAGTCGCCGACCAGTCGCGTTCGCTGTTGCTGTATTGCAAGTCCAGATGGGCATGACGCCCGAAGCAGAAGTCATGGAGGGGGTTGAATGCGATTTCGTAAGCAGGTGGCGCTCGCGCTGGCCACGGCCTTGATGGCCGCGGCGCCGGTGTGGGCGCAGAACGTGAACAGCCGGCTGACCGGCACGGTGAAGGATGCGCAGGGCGCGGTGCTGCCCGGCGTGACCGTCACCGCGACGTCACCGGCCCTGATCGGCTCGCAGGTGGCCGTGACGGAAGCCAACGGGAGCTACCAGTTCCCGTCGCTGCCGTCGGGCTCCTACACGCTGAAGTTCGACCTGTCGGGCTTCAAGCCGTTCACCCGGCAGAACATCACGCTGGCCCTGGGCCAGACGCTGACCGTGGACGCGGCGCTGCAGCTGGCGTCGCTGCAGGAGACGGTCCAGGTGACGGCCGAGTCGCCGATCGTCGACACGCAGTCGACGGCGGTGGGCAACACGATGGACACGGCGAAGCTGATCGGCGTGCCGAGCTCGAGCGACCTGTGGGGCGCGCTGGCGCAGGCGCCCGGTGTCCGGATGCAGGGCTTCGACGTGGGTGGCAGCCACAAGAGCCAGCAGTCGGGTTACTCGGCGTTCGGCATCTCGGACCAGACCCGCGTCGTCACCGAAGGCGTGGACACGACCGAAGGCACCGGCGGCGCCGGCTTCTACCAGGACTATTACTCGCAGAACGAGATCGCGGTGAGCGGCGCGGGCCAGGACGTGTCGATGAACACGCCGGGCGCGGCCGTCGTCTCGACCATCAAGAGCGGCGGCAACACGTTCAAGTCGCTGATCAACCAGACCTACGAGGGGAAGAGCTTCGTCGGCAACAATGTGAACAGCGACATCACGGCGCGCGGCGGCTCGGCGCAGCCGAACCTGCTGTTCTGGGAGAACCACGACGACCTCGGTGGGCCGATCGTGAAAGACAAGCTCTGGTTCTTCGTGGCGTTCAACCACTTCAAGATCAACAAGCAGATCTCGGGCGTCGATCCGAACATCGCGACCGATCTGGGGATCTTCAACAACTTCACGACGAAGGAAACCTGGAAGCTGTCGTCGAAGGACACGATCATCGGCTACTACCAGTGGGGCAAGAAGCAGAAGCCGCTGCGCGGCCTGTCGGCCACGGTCGGCAAGGACTCGGCGCTGGCGCAGACCAGTCCGAGCTGGATGTACAACGGCAAGTGGGAGCGGGTCTGGTCGAACCGGTTCTTCTCCGAGGTCAATATCGGCAAGTTCGGGTACAACTTCCCCGAGCAGCCGTCGGTCGACTACAAGACGAACCCGCCGCGGGAGGACACGGCGACGGGCGTGTACTCGGGCGCCGGCTGGCAGCCGTTCGTCCTTGAGCGCGAGAAGCCGCAGATCTACGGCGACGCCACCTACTACCTGCCGACGAAGAACGCCGGCAGCCACGACCTGAAGATGGGCTTCGAGTGGATCGACGACCAGTCGGACTTCTCGTACAACGGCACGTCGGGGCCGATCCGCTACCTCGACTACAACGGCGCGGTCGACCGGATCTACATGACGGACGTCGGCGATCCGGCGAAGCTGGGGTCGACCTGGAGCGTGCCGAGCGACCGCGACCGCCGCGTTGCGCTCTACTTCCAGGATCGCTGGACGGCGAGCGACAAGATGACGGTCACGGCCGGCGTGCGGTACGACCGCCAGCGGCCGTACTACATCCAGGCGAAGCGCGATCCGATCCTGAGCGACATCTTCTCTGCGCAGACGTTCCCGCAGACGACGCTGCTCACCCGGAACAACGTGGCGCCGCGCATCGGCGTCAGCTACGATCCGGCGGGCGACGGCAAGACGGCTATCAAGGCCTTCTACGGCCGCTACTACTTCAACTTCGCCGACTCGTTCTCCGGCCTCGATCCGGGTGGCGAGAACACGAAGACCTACCAGTTCAACGACCTGAACGGCAACAAGATCTACGACGGGCCGCAGGAACTCGGGACGCTGCTCGCCTCGAGCGGCGGCGTCAGCACCCGGCTGGACAGCAGCCTGAAGACGCCGTACACCGACGAGTTCGACCTGTCCTACCAGCGGCAGTTCTGGGGGCAGTCGTCGTGGCGCGTCGCGTACGTGCGCAAGATGAGCCGCAACGTCTACGCCACGTACGATGCCGCCCAGCAGGGGCAACTTCACGGTCCCCTACACGACGGACGGTCACCCTCCAGAGCTACGATCAGGGCGTGACCGGTTCGCAGTCGTTCACCGTCAACGACATCCCGGCCAGTCTGAAGGGCGCGCACGATAACGTCATCGCCACGTTGCCGTCGAATGTCGGCAACGGGGCCTACAACTACGACACCATCGAGTTCGCCTTCAACAAGCGCTTCTCGAAGGGGTTGTTCCTTGACAGCAGCTTCGACTGGACGCGGACGCACGCGCTGAAGTCCAACAGCGCCAGCAACAACCCGCTGACGCAGTCGGACCCGATCGGCAGTATCGGCTCCGGCTCGACCTACCACCTGAACCCGGAGTTCTATCCCACGGTGGCGGGGCTGCCAGGACACGACGGAGTGGGAGTTCCACCTGTCGAGCCGGTACCAGTTCCCGTACCAGATCGGCCTCGGCGCGAACTTCGCCGTGCAGAGCGGCTGGCAGTACGCGCGCCTGATCTCGGTGAAGCTGCCGAACGCGGGCACGCAGAGCTTCTGGATGACCGACCTTGGGGCCAACAGCCAGCGGTCGGAGACGGTGCCGCTGCTGAACCTCCGGTTGGACAAGGCGTTCAGCTTCGCCGGCCATCGGCTGACCGGCATGATCGACCTGTTCAACGTCCTGAACGCGGCGCCGGTGGTGAACTTCAACCTCTCCAACGGCTCGCGCTTCAACCAGGTCAACGGCGTGCTCGACCCGCGGACGCTGCAGCTCGGCATCCGCTTCGAGTTCTAGTCGTCGACGAATGGCTCGGGGGGCGGTGACGCCGCCCCCCGGTCCCTTCCCTTCTTGGGGCCGGTCGGATGCCACGGCATCCGGCCGGCCCCTTTTTTGGGGGTCGCCGGGCCGCCCGTGCGCGGCTGTGGAATTTCGCGTGGCCGGTCCCGGCGTCGCAGGGGGCCAGCCGCGAAGCGCGGGGAAATTTCATGGCCATGAGACGACCGCCAAGGTCAGCTGTTTTGGATTCAAGATATTGATGAGTCCGCATTTTTGGATTGCGTGAAATCGCATAATGGCCTCATATGCACAATATATAGTGTTGCATGTGATGAAATATGTCTATTAGTGCCATGTGAGAATACTCTAGCTGGTGGGTACATTTCCTGCTGTAAGAGCTCTGCCGTTACCAACGGGCAATTTGGGCAAGACGACTGGCTCCTCCGGCGGCGGAATCCATGCCGACGTGGGATCCGGTCGCGTTCGTCGGTGTTTCCTTGTTTTTGTTTTGCAAGTCGGTACGGGCGTGAGCCCAGAGACAGCAGGGAGGGGATTGCATGCGATTTCGTAAGCAGGTGGCGCTCGCACTCGCCACGGCCTTGATGGCCGCGGCGCCGGTGTGGGCGCAGAACGTGAACAGCCGGCTTGACCGGCACGGTGAAGGATGCGCAGGGCGCGGTGCTGCCCGGCGTGACCGTCACCGCGACGTCGCCGGCCCTGATCGGCTCGCAGGTGGCCGTGACGGAAGCCAACGGGAGCTACCAGTTCCCGTCGCTGCCGTCGGGCAGCTACACGCTGAAGTTCGACCTGTCGGGCTTCAAGCCGTTGACGCGGCAGAACATCACGCTGGCGCTGGGCCAGACGCTGACCGTGGACGCGGCCCTGCAGCTCGCGTCGCTGCAGGAGACGGTGCAGGTGACGGCCGAGTCGCCGATCGTCGACACGCAGTCGACGTCGGTGGGCAACACGATGGACACGGCGAAGCTGATTGGCGTGCCGAGCTCGAGCGACCTGTGGGGCGCGCTGGCCCAGTCGCCGGGCGTCCGGATGCGGGGCTTCGACGTGGGCGGCAGCCACAAGAGCCAGCAGTCGGGGTACGACGCGTTCGGCATCTCGGGGCAGACGCGCGTCATCACCGAGGGCGTGGACACGACCGAGGGGACCGGCGGCGCCGGGTTCTACCAGGACTACTTCTCGCAGAACGAGATCGCGGTGAGCGGGGCGGGCCAGGACGTGTCGATGAACACGCCGGGCGCGGCCGTCATCTCGACCATCAAGAGCGGCGGTAACCAGTTCAAGTCGCTGATCAACCAGACCTACGAGGGCGAGAGCTTCGTGGGCAGCAACCTGAACGTCGGACATCACCGCGCGCGGCGGCTCGGCGCAGCCGAACCTGCTGTTCTGGGAGAACCACGACGACCTGGGCGGCCCGATCGTCAAGGACAAGCTCTGGTTCTTCGTGGCCTTCAACCACTTCAAGATCAACAAGCAGATCTCGGGTGTGGATCCGTCGATCGCGACCGACCTGGGGATCTTCAACAACTTCACGACGAAGGAAACCTACAAGCTGTCCTCGAAGGACACGATCCTCGGCTACTACCAGTGGGGGAAGAAGCAGAAGCCGCTGCGCGGGCTGTCGGCCGTCACGCCGAAGAGCTCGACGCTGGCGCAGACCAGCCCGAGCTGGATGTACAACGGCAAGTGGGAGCGCGTCTGGTCGAACCGGTTGTTCACCGAACTGAACATCGGGACGTTCGGCTACAACTTCCCCGAGCAGCCGTCGGTCGACTACAAGACGAATCCGCCGCGCTACGACCTGGCGTCGGGCGTGAGCAGCGGTGCGGGCTTCACGCAGGGCGGCACGACGGGGCCGTTCACGCTGGGCCGCGAGAAGCCGCAGGTCTACGGCAACGCGACCTACTACCTGCCGACGAAGAGCGCGGGCAGCCACGACCTGAAGATCGGCTTCGAGTGGATCAACGACATGTCGAACTTCGCGAGCAGCGGCACGTCGGGCCCGATCCTCTACCTCGATCAGAACGGCGCCCCGTACGAGATCCGGCTGACGGACCTCGGCACGCCGTCCACCCTGGGGTCCACCTGGACGATCCCGGGCGATGACAACAAGCGCATCGCGCTCTACTTCCAGGACCGCTGGACGGCGAGCGACCGGCTGACGATGACGCTCGGCGTGCGCTACGACCGGCAGGCCCCGTACTACACGGAAGGCAAGCGGGATCCGATTCTGACCGACTTCTTCTCGGCGCAGACCTTCCCGCAGACGACGCTGCTGACCCGCAACAGCGTGGCGCCGCGCATCGGCGTGAGCTACGACCCGAAGGGCGACGGCAAGACGGCCATCAAGGCGTTCTACGGCCGCTACTACTTCAACTACGCCGACAGGTTCTCGGCCGTCGATCCGGGCGGCGCGAACTGGAAGCACGTACACGTTCCTCAACACGGCAGGCGACGGCCTCTATCACGGGCCGCAGGACGTCGGCACGCTGGTGTCCTCGGGTGGCGGATCAGCACGACGCTCGATCAGGCCATCAAGGTGCCGAGCACGGACGAGTTCGACCTGTCCTACCAGCGGCAGTTCTGGGGCGAGTCGTCGTTCCGGGTGGCCTACGTCCGGAAGATGGAGCGGAACCAGTTCGCGACCTATAACGTCTCCCGCGACGGCCAGTTCACGGTGCCGACGACGGTGAACGTGACGCTGCAGAGCATCGACCAGGGCGTCACGGGCACGCAGGCCTTCACGGTGAACGACATCCCGAGCTCGCTCAAGGGTGTCGTCAACAACGTCATCGCGACGATGCCGGCCGCCGTGAACAACGGGGCCTACAACTACGACACGGTCGAGTTCGCCTTCAACAAGCGGTTCCAGAAGGGGCTGTTCCTCGACTAGAGCTTCGACTACACCCGCCGCGACGACCTGCGGACCAACAGCGCCAGCAACAACCCGCTGACGCAGTCCGACCCGATCGGCAACGGCTACTACCAGAACGTCTATCCGACGGTGGGCAACCGCCAGAAGACGACGACCTGGCAGTTCCACCTGTCGAGCCGGTACGAACTGCCGTACCAGGTCGGCATCGGCGCCAACCTGCAGATCCAGAGCGGCTGGGAGTACGCCCGCCGCATCACGGTGAGCCTGCCGAACTCCGGCAGCCAGAGCTTCTGGATGCAGGACTTCAGCAACAACCGGTCGGTCCACGGTGCCGTTGCTGAACCTCCGCTTCGACAAGTCGATCAGCTTCGCCGGCCATCGTCTGACCGGGATGCTGGACCTCTTCAACGTGCTGAATTCCGCGACCGTCGTGAACTTCAACCTCTCGAACGGCTCGCGGTTCAACCAGGTCAACGGCGTGCTCGACCCGCGCACGGTGCAGCTCGGCGTGCGCTTCGAGTTCTAGTCGTCTGACAAGAGGCAGGAGCGGGCGAACCGCTCCGGCCCCTTCACATCTCTTCGTTGGGGCTGCCGGATGGCGACATCCGGCAGCCCCTTTTTTTCGTGTTACGGCCTGGCGACGGGCGTGAGCAGCGGCGCGGGCTTCACGCAGGGAGGCACAACAGGACCGTGCTCGCTGGGCCGTGAGAAGCCGCAGCTCTATGGCAACGCGACCGACGACCTGCCGACCAAGAGTGCCGGCAGCCACGACCTGAAGATCGGGTTCGAGCGGATCAACGACATGTCGAACTTCGAAGGCGTTCACGGTGTACGACATCCCGAACTCGCTGAAGGGCGTCGTCAACAACGTGATTGCGACGATGCCGGCCAGCGTGAACAACGGGGCGTACAGCTACGACACGATCGAATGCGCCTTCAACAAGCGGTTCCAGAAGGGGCTGTGCGTCGACACCAGCTTCGACTGGACGCGCCGTGACGACCTGCGGAACAACACGGCGAGTACGAGCCCGCTCACGCAGTCCGATCCGACCGGTAACGGCTACGACCAGAATGTCTTCCCGACGGTGCCGAACCGGCAGCTGCGCCGTCAGACGGCTTCGCCGCCGGGCTGCGGGCGCGGGCCGAGCAGCCGCTCCAGTGCCTCCCTGGGAACCGTCTCGTCGTGCAGCAGCGCCGCGGCCAGCTGATCGAGCTGCGGCCGGGATTCTGTCAGCAGCTTCGTCACGGCTTTCTTCCGTTCGCCGATCAGCCGCTGGACGTCCTCGTCGATGCGGGCCGCCGTCGCCTCGCTGTAATCGCGGTTCTGGGCCAGCCGGTAGCCGAGGAACGGCTGCTCCTCGTCACCCTCGAACACCGCCGGTCCGAGATCGCCCATCCCCCAGCGCGTGACCATCCGCCGAACCAGACGCGTCGCCTGCACCAGGTCGTTCTCGGCGCCGGTGGTGATGTCCCCGACCGCGATCTCCTCGGCCACGCGGCCGCCGAGCATCACGTCGAGGCGCGCCATCAGGTACGAGCGGCTGTAGTTGTAGCGGTCCTCGCCCGGGAGCTGCTCGGTGACGCCGAGGGCCTGGCCGTGCGGGATGATGGTGACCTTGTGGACCGGGTCGGCGGCCGGCGTCAGCCAGGCCACCAGCGCGTGCCCGCCCTCGTGGTAGGCGACGATGCGCCGATCGCGGGGATCGGCGAGGGCGGGGCGCTCGCCGCCCAGCAGGATCTTGTCCCACGCCTGCTCGAAATCCTGCATCGTCACTTCCTGCCGGCTGTGCCTGGCGGCCACCAGGGCGGCCTCGTTGCAGAGATTGGCGAGGTCGGCGCCGCTCAGGCCGGTGGCCGTCCGCGACAGGACGCCGAGGTCGACGTCCGCGGCCAGGTGGAGGTGGCGCGTGTGGATGTGCAGGATGCCCTCGCGTCCCTTGCGATCGGGCAGTGGGATGGTGATCTGGCGATCGAACCGGCCCGGGCGCAGGAGCGCCGGGTCGAGCACGTCGGGCCGGTTGGTGGCGGCGAGCACGATGACCTCGTGCCGCTCGTCGAAGCCGTCCATCTCGACGAGCAGCTGGTTCAGCGTCTGCTCCCGCTCGTCGTTGACGTTGCCGACGCCGGCGCCGCGGCGGCGGCCGACGGCGTCCATCTCGTCGATGAAGACGATGGCCGGTGCCGCGGCGGTCGCCTGCGTGAACAGGTCGCGGACCCGGCTGGCGCCGACGCCGACGAACATCTCGACGAACTCCGACCCGCTGATGTGGAAGAACGGCACGCCGGCCTCGCCGGCCACGGCGCGGGCCATCAGCGTCTTGCCGGTGCCGGGCGGGCCGACCAGCAGGATGCCGCGCGGAATCCGCGCGCCGATGTCGTGGTATTTCACCGGATGGCGCAGGAAGTCGACCACCTCGAGCAGATCGTCCTTGGCCTCGTCGGCCCCGGCGACGTCGGCGAAGGTGATCTTCGGCTGATCGACGTTGTAGCGCTTCGCCTTCGTGCGGCCGAAGCCCAACATCCCCTGCTGGCTCTTCGAGACCTGGCGCCCCATCCAGACCAGGATCAGGATCAGCACCAGCACCGGCAGGCCGTTGGTCAGCAGTTCGGCGAACCACGGTTGCGACGGCTGCTGCACGTCCACCGTCACGTGAGCCGCGTCCAGCATCGGGAGCAGGCGGGGATCGCCGACGTCGGCCGGGAAGACCGTGCCGAACTCGGGGTACTGGTGCGCGGCCGGCGCGGCCGGCGCCTTCCCCGTCTCCGGGGCGGCTGGCGACGCCTGGCCGCTGCGGCCGGCGTTCCCATGCGCGTCGCCCTGTGGCGCGCTCCCGCTTCCACGGTCGGTGGGCGGCGGCCAGTCGATCGCGTGGACGAAGGCGCCGGTGATCTCCGCACCGACGATCTTCACTTCCTTGACGTTGTGCGCCTGGACCTGGGCGAGGAACGCGCTGTACGGAATCTGCGCACGTGTCTGCTCACCCGGCATCAACAGCCACAGGTTCCACAGCATCGCGAAGGCCAGCAGCAGCCAGAGGAACGGGCTCATGCCAGGCGGCCGCGGCGGCGTCTGAGGCTGGCGCGGGGGAGGCGAAGTGCGGGGAGGGCGGGGGGCGTCGGTCTGGGGCATGTGGGCGCTCGAACCTCCAAGGGCGTCGGCCGCCGCCGCCATTCGGGGTGCCGCGCACCAGCCCAAAGTGCAAAGGGCGGGCCGACGCCCGCCCTTTGCCCGTCTGTCGAGCTCGATGTCCCGCTTACTTGCGGCCCATCGGCTTCTTCCGCGGCTGAGCCGTCGGGGGCAGGTGCCCCTTCAGGCGCAGGTACATCGCCTGCTGACCGTAGTGATCGAAGAGGTCGCCGGCCAGATTGATGAGGGCGGCCGCGCGGCTCACCTTGCGTCCGCCGAACCACTCCACCTCGGTCGTCAGCGTGGAATCGTCGATCTTGCCGAGCGCGCTGTCGCAGAAGGTGAACGAATCCCCGATGGCCTTGACAAGCTCCGCCTTCGGCGACGTGGCGGTCAGCTTCGGCCCCATGGGGGCCTTCTCGCCGGTGATTCTCGAGCAGAGGAAGTCGTTCGACTGGGCGACGTGCAGGACGATCTCACCGAAGCTCCGCTGCTCGGGAGTCGGCTTGAAGCCGGTACTCACCGGCCGGCATCTCCTCGGCGGCGGCCGTCATGGTCTTGGCGTGCTGGGCCACGATGTTGCGGACGGCGGATGTCACCGGATTGGCTGCCTGCTTGGCGCCGAGCGTCACCGCCGGCACCAGCGCGGCCGCGAGGGCCGCGACCCACAATTTCTTCATCACTCTTCTCTCCATGCAGAAATGCGCCAGTTCCACTGGCGGGTCATCGGGGCCGGCGACCGGAGGACGCCGGTCGTGGCGCGCCAGGTACGGCAGAGTCTCTCACCCGATTGGGCCTCATTATATCCCCGCCCCTGGGACAGGCCGTCGCCCGGACGGGCGGTAAATCATTCGGCCTCCTGAGCAGTAGTTAAGCATGACGCCGTGGGTGTCTCAGCCGGTGGAGCGCGACCCGTATTTCAGGGGTCCAACCGGCAGGATGAGCAGACAAACGGAGACAATTTCAGCAGCCGCTGGCCAGACCGTCAATTCGTTGACCTTGAAGGAGGGGCCGCGGTACCGTCGAATCCACCCGCCCGGAGTCAGGCCCCCGGGGGCCGGTGCCCGGGCATTCCTGTTTCGGAACCGCAGCCGACTCGAGCCATGAACATCTCTGAACTGTTCATCCGCCGGCCGATCATGACGTCGCTCGTCGTGTCGGCCATTTTGTTGTTCGGCGTCCTGGGCTACCGGCAGCTGCCGGTGAGCGACCTGCCGAGCGTCGACTTCCCGACGATTTCGGTGTTCGCGAACGTGCCCGGGGCGAGCCCGGAAACGATGGCGGCGGCGGTGGCGACGCCGCTCGAGAAGCAGTTCTCGACGATTCCCGGCGTCGACTCGATGACGTCGAGCAGCTCCCAGGGGGGGACGAACGTCACCCTGCAGTTCAACCTGAACCGGAACATCGACGCCGCGGCGCAGGACGTGCAGTCGGCGATTGCGCAGACGTCGCGGCAGCTGCCGGCGAACATGCCGAGTCCGCCGTCCTACCGCAAGGTGAACCCGGCGGATCAGCCGGTCATCTATCTGGTGGTGTCGTCGCCGACGCTGAAGATGTCGGACGTGGACGAGTACGCCGAGACGCTCATTGCGCAGCGGATCTCGACGATCACCGGTGTGGCGCAGGTGCAGGTGTACGGGCAGGCGAAGTACGCGGTGCGGGTGCAGCTGGATCCGCGTGCCCTGGCGGCGCGCGGCATCGGGATCGACGAAGTGCAGACGGCGATTCAGTCGGGGAACGTCAACCTGCCGGTCGGCACGCTGACCGGGCCGTACCGGTCGGAGACGCTCCAGGCGAACGGGCAGCTCGCCGACGCGATTGCGTATCGCAAGCTCATCGTGGCGTACCGGAATGGCGCGCCGGTTCGTCTGGACGAGCTGGGGAACGTGCTCGACAGCGTCGAGAACGACCAGAGCTCGGGCTGGTTCGCGATCGCCGGGCAGCAGGATCCGGCGCCGGCGATCATCCTGCCGGTGCAGCGGCAGCCGGGCAGCAACACGGTGGACGTGGTCGACGCCATCAAGGCCGCGCTGCCGTCGATTCAGGCGGAGCTGCCGCCGGCGGTCTCGTTGCGGGTCCTGAGCGACAAGTCGGTGCCGATCCGCCAGTCGTTCAACGACGTCAAGAACACGCTGATGCTCACCATCTTCCTCGTGATCCTGGTGATCTTCCTGTTCCTGCGGAACCTGCCGGCGACGATCATCCCCAGCCTGGCGCTCCCGTTCTCCATCGTGGGCACCTTCGCGGTCATGTACATGCTGGACTACAGCCTGGACAACATGTCGCTGATGGCGCTCACCCTGTCGGTCGGCTTCGTCGTCGACGACGCGATCGTCATGCTGGAGAACATCGTGCGCCACATGGAGCACGGCGAGGGCGCCATGGAGGCGGCGCTGAAGGGCTCGCGCGAGATCGGCTTCACGATCGTGTCGATGACACTGTCGTTGACGGCCGTGTTCATCCCCGTGCTGTTCATGGGCGGGATCCTCGGCCGGCTGCTGCACGAGTTCGCCGTGACGATCGCCTCGGCGATTCTGGTGTCGGGCTTCGTGTCGCTGACGCTGACGCCGATGCTGTGCAGCCGGATCCTGAAGGACCCGAGGAACCAGAAGCACGGCATGATGTACCGGGGGATCGAGCGCGCGTTCCAGGCGACGCTCCGGTTCTACGAGCGGACCCTGCGGGGCGTGGTCCGGTACCGGTTCGCCACCATGGTGGTGGCCGGTGGCGTGCTCGTGGCGACCGTCTACCTCTTCATCATCATTCCGAAGGGGTTCCTGCCGAGCGAGGATACCGGGCTCATCTCGGCGCAGACGCAGGCCATGCAGGGGATCTCGCCGCAGGCGATGGCGGTGCACCAGGAGGAAGTGAACCGGATCATCCTGGCGGACCCCAACGTCGACAACTTCAACTCGAGCACGTTCGGCGGCGGCAACACCGGCCACATCGGCATCCACCTGAAGCCGATGGGGGAGCGGACGCTGACGGCCGATCAGGTGATTCAGGAGCTGCGGCAGAAGCTGTCGCACGTGCCGGGGATCAACGTGTTCCTGTCGAACCCGCCGCCGATCCGGATTGGCGGGTATCACACGAACGCCCAGTACCAGCTGGCGCTGCAGAGCCCGGACCTCACCGAGCTGTACCACTACACGCCGATCCTGGTGGACAAACTGCAGGCGCTGCCCGATCTGCAGGACGTCAACAGCGACCTGCAGCTGACCAACCCGCAGGTGAACGTGACGATCGACCGGGACAAGGCCTCCTCGCTGGGCGTCACTCCGAACCAGATCGAGCGGGCCCTGGCGGCCGGCTACAGCCAGCAGCAGGTGTCGACGATCTTCACGCCGACCGACCAGTTCCACGTCGTGATGGAGCTCGAGAAGCAGTACCAGCGTGATCCGTCCGCGCTGTCGATGCTGTACGTCCGGTCGACCACCGGGCAGCTCGTGCCGCTGAACGCCGTGGCCACCATCACGCGCAGCGTCGGCCCCTCGACGGTGCAGCACCTCGGGCAGCTGCCGGCCGTGACGGTGTCGTTCAACCTGGCGCCCGGCGCCTCGCTCGGGACGGCCGTGAACGAAGTGAGCCGCATCGCGACGGAAACGCTGCCGACCACGATGAACGTCAGCTTCCAGGGAACCGCGCAGGCCTTCCAGGATTCGTTGAAGGGCCTGGGGCTCCTGCTGCTGATGGCCATCCTGATCATCTACCTCGTGCTGGGGATCCTCTACGAGAGCCTGATCCATCCGCTGACGATTCTGTCCGGCCTGCCGGCGGCCGGCTTCGGCGCCCTGCTCACGCTGATGGTCTTTCACATGGAGCTCGACCTCTACGCCTTCGTCGGCGTCATCATGCTGGTCGGCCTCGTGAAGAAGAACGCCATCATGATGATCGACTTCGCGCTCGAAGCGCAGCGGACGGAGGGCAAGTCGCCCATGGAGGCGATCATCGAAGGCTCGCTCGTGCGGTTCCGGCCGATCATGATGACGACGTTCGCGGCGCTGATGGGCACGCTGCCGATCGCCCTCGGTCTGGGCGCCGGATCGGAGTCGCGCCGGCCGCTCGGCGCGGCCGTCGTCGGCGGGCTGCTGTTCTCCCAGCTGCTGACGCTCTACATCACGCCGGTCTTCTACACCTACATGGAGTCGCTGCACACCGCCGTCGGACGGCTCCGCCCCCGCAGCCGCAGGGCGATCCGCGAGACGACGGATGTCGATCTGGGGGTGCCCGAGCACTCGCAGGCCCGCGTGACGACGCGCGGGTAACCGGACGGCTGGCGGTGGCGCGGCCTCCGGCTCAGGGGGCCGCGATGCGGCAGGTGAGATCGGTCAGCGGACCGTTGGTGTTCAGCAGATCGATTCGTGGATTCAGGTCCGGATTCACGTTCACTTCGAGCTCGTAGTTCGCGTAGACATCGAGGGACGAGGCGGCTGGCGACACCTGCAGGGTGACCGTGCGGCCGCCGTACGCGCTCCGATACGACAGCGACGCCGTGCCGTTCTGGAAGACCGGCGCAGCGTCGGGCAACGGCAAGACGACCCATTGTCCGCCAGTCGCCTTGCCGCGCATCTCCAGCTGCCACACCCCGCTGCTCCTGATCAGCCGAAACTCGCGTTCGTGGACGTCGTGCGTCACGCGGCACGTCACGCTGGCGCTGCCGGTGCCGGCAGGCGGGGCGGCGTGCGACGGCGGCGCTGTCAGGAAGGCGAGGGCGACAACGATCGGCGTGAAGCTGCGCATGGCGGGACTCGACCGTGTGAATGGGGATGTTCCGGCCATGCTAGCACACGGCCAGCGACGCGCCGGCGCGGCTCGCGCCCGTCCATGCCGCGCCTCGATCAGAAGCGGGCCTGGCCGGTGTCGTAGCGCCGACCGCGCCAGACGACTTCGTTCCTGACCAGCCGCCAGTAGAACGATCGCACCGTGATGGCCGCCCAGACGGCCGCCTGCAGCGGATAGGTGACGGCGGCCCACAGCGGCGCGCGCAGGACCCGCTGCAGGACGAGCCGAGCCGCGAGCGCGACGCTGACCGAGGCGATGGCGAGCGCGAGATCGGCGCGGGACACCGGCACCAGCGCGGCGGCGACCAGGACGCCTGGCGGCACCGCCTGCGCCGTGATGAAGAACGCCGTGAGGGCGAACAGGGCCAGACCCGTCCAGCCGTAGTAGACGTGGCTGATGTTCTTCGTGAAGCCGTCGAACACCTCGCGAAAGCCGTGGTACATGCGCAGCTGCGCGAGCGCTTCGGCCCGTACGATCCGGCAGCGGTAGCCGTGCTGCTTCGTCCGCAGCGCCAGGCGCACATCGTCGACGACCGAGCTGGCCAGGGCGGCATGTCCGCCGATGGTCCGATAGGCCTCGCGCCTGATCAGGTTGCCGGGCCCACCCCCCGCCGCCATCCAGCGGATGCCGTCCAGATTGGCGAGCAGACCCAGCCCCGTGTAGAAGGCGCCCGGCACGAACGGCATGAGCACCCGTTCCCAGAATCCGACCATTTCGACGCGGGGCAGCAGGCTGAGAAAGTCCCAGCCGCGCCGCTCCAGCCGTCCGACCGCTGCACGCAGCAGTCCCGGGGCGTACCGGACGTCGGCATCGACGAACAGCAGAAGGTCGCCGGTCGCCGCGTTCGCACCCAGCTGCAGCGCGTGCGGCTTGCCCAGCCAGCCCGGCGGGAGCTCGTCGTTGTGGATGACGCGCAGCCGCGGATGGGTGCGGGCCAGCTCGTCGAGAATCGCGCCGGTCTCGTCGGTCGACTGATCGTCGACGACAATGACCTCCCAGTCGGGATAGTCCTGTTCGAGATGGGAGCCGACCGCCTCGGCAATGGAACGGGCCTCGTTCCTGGCCGGCACGACGATGGAGACGCGTGGCAGCGGGGCTGCCGGCTGAACGGTCGTCACGGCCTGGAGGGTCGGCACGGCGGCCGTTGTCAGCAGGAGGAAGACGAACCCGCCGAGGGTCCAGACGAGGATGAGGAGGAGCAGGCCGTGAAGCATCGGGTGCGCGCGCCGCCAGGGTGCACTCCAGTGTATCCTGCGGGCGCCGATCGAGGCGGAGCGGCGGGGCGGGATCGACTCGGCCGCCGGGCAGAGCCGGCCGTTGCCGACACAGAATTCTCTCGTGCCACGGCCGTGCTTGTGCCTATACTTCCCGCGTCCTCGGGGAGGGGGCAGGCATGAAATCCTGGCGAACCGTGGTGCTGTGCGGTCTGCTGTCGGTCGCGCTCGCGCCGGCCGTCACGGCTCAGGACCGGAACGCCGGCGACGCCGGTTCCGGCCTGACGAGCGGGACGGCGGTGGTCGCGACGCCGCAGCGGCGACCGGTCGTGGCCCCACTGGAAGCCTTCAACATCTTCCCTCCGCCCACTGTCTGGGTGAATCAGTTGTCTCCTGATCTGGCCCAGCCGGGGGGCCGTCCGGCCGGGCTCCTGCCGTTGTACGTGAGCCTCCTGGGAATTCAGGCTGCTGACGCGTACACGACCATCACCGGCGTCAGGGGAGGGGCCGTCGAGCGCAACGCGATTGTGGGCGCGTTCGGTGCGGACGGTGCCGGGGGGATTGCGCTGAAGGCGGCGTCGGTGGCGGGGACGATCTTCGCGGCCGAGCATCTCTGGCGGCGCCACCCGATGCGCGCCATCGTGCTGATGACGGCCGTCAACTGCGGGCTGGCCATCGTGGCGGCGAACAACTTCTCGGTCATCCGCCGCCACTGACGTTGCGGTCTCAGCGCGATCCGGCTCCCGGTCCGTAGACGAGCACGCGGAACGTGCCGGGCACCATCGTCGGCCGGCGCTGGCCGGCCTTGAGCGGTTCGAAGTCGGCCGACGACAGATAGATTTCGTGCGTCTTCGTGTCCAGCGCCATGGTCCGCGCGCTACGCTGGGTTTTCAGCGTCTGCACCACCTTCAGCGTGTCCGGTGTCGACTCCTCGGCGATCGTGACCGTTCCCTCACCGTTCGAGCTGAACGCGAGATGCGTGCCCGGGTCGAAGCGGTTCGCATCGACGCCCTCTCCAATCGGCACCGTGGCCACGACGTGGCCGTTGGTGCTGTCCATCATGACCATCATCCGGTTGTCGCAGCCGATGAAGAGCCGGTGGTTCGCCAGGTCGGCGGCCATGCCCGAGGCCTCCTCGCCGGGCGCGATCGGCCAGGTCGCGACGATCTTGTGGGTCAGCGTGTCGATGGCGACGACCTCGCTCTTGTCCTCGATGTTGTTGTAGACGCGGCCAGCCTTCGGGTCGGCCACGGCGAACTCCGGCTTGCCTGGCAGGGCGATGGTGGCCACGACCTCGCCGGTTTTCGCGTCGTAAACGGTCGCCGAGTGGCCGCGGCCGTTGAAGGTGTAGACCTGCTGGCGGCCGGGCTCGTAGAGAATCCCGTCGGGATTGGCTCCCGTTTTCACGGTGCCGATGGCCTTCAGCGTCTTCAGATCGACAATCGTGGACGTATTGGCCGCGCCGTTGCTCGTGAACCCGCGGCCCAGTTCGGGCGCCACCGCGAAGCCGTGCACGCCGGGGGTGTCGGGGATGTCACCGACGACCTCGTGACGGTCCATGTCGATGACGACGACATGGGTCGAATGGCTGACGTAGAGGCGGCGCGCCACGGGGTCCTCGGCGAGGTAGTCCCAGCCGCCCGGCCCGCCGACGTGGATGGTCGTGATGAGGTGATAGGCGGGCGCCGCCCCCTGGAGGGGGACCGCCGACGCTAGCAGCGCCGTCACGCCCAGGCCCCAGAGTCCCTGCAGGAATCTCCTTCGCATACCCGTGCCTCCTGAAGACGCCGGCGTTCCGCCCGGCAATCGGCGGAGTGTAGTCGCCGGGACATGAACGGACGATGACAGCAGAGCTGGCGGCGGCCTATCGCGTGGCCGTGGCCAGATGACGATAGACGACGCCGTTCTTCATCACGAAGACGACGCGACGGAGGGCCGTGATGTCCGTCAGCGGGTCGCCATCGACGGCGATGATGTCGGCGTCGAGGCCGGGTGCGATGGCGCCGATCCGGGCGCCGAGACCGAGCGACGCCGCCGCCCGCGAGGTCGCCGTGGTGATGGCATCCATGGGCGCTTCACCCGCCTCCTGGACGCGGCAGACGAGGTCCTCGGCGTTCCGGCCGTGAGCCCCGGCGACGGCGTCGGTTCCGTAGGTGAGCATCAGTCCCGGAGTCGCCAGCGCCCGCTTCATCAGATCGACCGCGAGCGGCACGGCCTTCTCCATCGACGCGAAGCCGGCCTCGTTGTAGTTGCCGATGCCGAAGTACTTCGCCTTGTTGTCCAGGTAGTTGTGGAACACGAGGCCGCACTGCGGATCGAACCAGACGTGGCGTGCGGCCATCAGCGCCAGTTCGGCGCGGGTCGCGAAGATGCCGTGCTCGACCTCCGTGCAGCCCGCCTTCACGACGGCCCTGATGCTGGCCGCGCTGTGCGCATGCACGAGCGTGCGCAGGCCGAGGCTCTTCGCCTCGCCGCAAATCGCCGAGAGCTGGGCGTCGCTGAGGCTCTGCGCGCCGCCGTCGCGGATGCTCTTCGACGCGAAGATCTTGATGAAGTCGGCCCCCTGCGCCTTCCGCTCGCGGACGATCCGGCGGAACTGGTCTGGCGTCGTGCGGGGATCCGACAGCGGCTGGAGCGAGGTGAGGATGCGCGGCCCAGGCAGCGCGCCGCTCGCGCTGAACGCCCGCAGGTCCTTGTCCTCCGGCGATCCCGGACTCTGGATGGTCGTGAAGCCGGCCATGAGAATGGCGTACATGTTGTGCGCCATCGCGAGCGTGCCTTCTTCCGGCGTCTCGCCGTCGCCGCGGCTGTGGAACCGCCCCTTCGGGTTGAAGTGCCACATGACGTGCTCGTGGACGTCGATGAGGCCTGGCAGGACGGTCAGCCCCCGCAGGTCGTAGACGACTCCGCCGGCCGCCGGCCCCGCGCTCACCGAGGTGATGCGCGAATCCGTCGACCACGACGCGGGCATCGCGGCTGACGTGGCCGCGCCCGTCGACGAGCCGGCTCGTCAGCAGGGTGACGGAACGCGCGCGCGGCGTCGCCTGCGCCATCAGGATGGCCGGTACCGAAGCCAGCGCAACGGCGAGCACGACGGTGCGGATGCGTTTCACGGAGTCCTCCTGACGAGAAGTCGGGGTCGGGCGGGAGGAGTGTAGTCGAGCTTCGGAAGGGGGTCAACGGCGGGCGGCGGCCGGCTCGATCCGCATTCGCGGAACAGACGGAGCCGTTGCTATAGTGCACGGACACGAGGGAGCGCCATGACCGCACGACTTCGCATCGGCCTGGTCGGGCTCGGACGGATGGGCCGGCCGGTCGGCTATCGTCTGCTGGAAGCGGGCTTCGAGCTCGCCGTGTACAACCGCAGCCGGGCGGCCGTCGACGTTCTTACGGCGGCCGGTGCGCGCGCAGCCGCATCGCCGGCCGAGGTGTCGGCCGGTGCCGACGTCGTCTTCACGTGCCTGCCGACCGTGGCGGCGAGCGAGCAAATCCATCTCGGGCCGGACGGGCTGGTGGCTCGCGGACGACGACGGACAAATCCTGATCGAGCTCAGCGCGATCGGGCCGCGGACGGCGAAGCGGATGGCGGCGGCCGCCGGCGACCGGGGCATCGACTGGCTCGATGCCCCGGTGAGCGGTGGCCCCGAGGGGGCGCGCGCCGGCACGCTGACCATCATGATCGGCGGGGAGCCCGCCGTGCTGGCCAGGGCCGAGCCGGTGCTGCGGGCGTTCGGCGGCACCATCCGGCACATGGGACCGGCGGGCGCCGGATCGGTGGCCAAGCTGGTGAATCAGGCGCTGACCGCGATTCATGCGGCCAGCGCGGCCGAAGCGATGGTGCTCGGCACGGCTGCCGGCGCCGACCCGGCGCGGCTGCTCGAGGTGCTGTCCACGAGCTTCGGGCAGTCGCGGGTGCTCGAATCGGTCGGGGCCCCGCTTCCTCGCAAGGAACTTCGACGACGCTGCGCCCGTGCGGCTGCTGCTCAAGGATCTGGCGCTGGTGGAAGAACTGGGTGATGAGCTCGGCGTCGAGCTGTCGCTGACCGGCGTTGCCGAGCGGCTGTGCCGGCGCGCGGAGGCGATGGGGCTGGCCGAGTCGGACTTCGCGTCACTCGTGCGGCCGCTCGAGGTCCAGGCGCACGTGGAGGTGAAAGCGAGACCGGGAACAACGTAGGCGCGCTCAGGACCCGCGCAGGCCTTCGACAGGTTGAGGATGTGGAGGGGACCACCCCCGTCGAGGCCATGCGCGGGAACACGGGTGCCGTGTGCGGTGCGTCACACGGCAGTCGCCAGCCGGAACGCCCCGTTTCGGGCCCGGCACAGGAATCGGGCTGCAAGGAGGGTGTCGAGGAGCCGCTCGCACGTCTGCCGGTCGACGCCCCAGAGGCGCTGGGCCTGCGGACCGGTCAGGTGCAGACCCGGCATCTCGAGGAACTCGCTGCGGACGCGGTGGATGAGAATCGGTATCGACGGAGGACTCAGGCGACACGGGGCACTCTTTCTCCGAGCGGCGGCTCGGGACATGCGAGCTGGCGGCCGACGGGCCGGCGACGAGCGGCCCGGTTGGACGGGACGGTGACGGGCAGACAGACGCCCACGGCGGCGGCAATCACGACGGCGCCGCAGACGAGGCTGGCGAGCGGTGGCAGGGCGACGGCATCGGCGAAGCCGGCGGCCGCGCCGACAGCGACGACGATCAGGAAGACGAAGGCGGCCACCAGACCTGCCTGGTCGGGCGGTGTCGCGCGTCTGGCGGGTCGGGAGCAGGCTCGGGTCATCATCCTGCCCGGTCTATCAGCAAGCTGCGTGCCTTCGCTCGCGCGGTCGACAGCTGCTGCTGCATCATGTTGACGCATAGCTACTTAAGGTGAGATTCGCGCCCGTCTGTCCGGCGCGCCTGATCCAACAATTGTGTTGATGTGGCTCGAGTAATAGACGCACATGTCTGAGACGGCCAGCATCACGCCGGCCGGAAACGGTCGGGAAAGCGCGGTCGGGCCGGTGCGGAGCGGTCTGGCGCGTGGTCGGCGGACACGATTGTCGATTCCGCCAGAGAGGCTGACGTCCATGTCGCGGTGACGGGATCGACGACGACCCGACGGTGCGTTACGATCTCCCGTCGATTGGTACAGGCGGTACAGGAAGGACGGAGGAGCAGATCCCTCGATGCCACTGACACAGTTGAGCCGGACGCCGCGACTGTACCTGGCCGACGAGTTCGCGACCGACGAGGAGATCGCGCACATCCTGCGCGTGGCCGGCGATCGCGACGCGCTGACGCGGCAGGGAATCGACACGAAGCACGACACGACAGGCTTCTCGTTCGAGATGCCGGTGCCGGGTGATGCCTGCCTCGAGGCGTACGCGGCCAGGATTCACGCGGCCGTGGGGATGACGAACGACATCGGTGGCTCGCTGAGATTCCGGCGCTATCGCATCGGCGAGTCGCACCCGCCGCATCTCGACTGTTACCGCATCGGCGAGTCGTGCCTGGTCGCCACGGCGCTGCTGTACCTCAACGACACCGAGGCGGGCGGTGAGACGACGTTTCCGCGGGCGCTGCCGGCGCCGGTCGCCGTGCGTCCCGCGGAAGGGGCGACTGGTCGTCTGGTTCAATTACTTTCCGAACGGCATGGAGGACCCGGCGGCCTGGCACGAGTCGACGCCGGTGACGGCCGGGGAGAAGGCGACGCTGACGGCATTCATCTATCGGCCGATCGAGGACGCGGCCGTGCGGGTACCTTCTGCGGCGGGGACGGCGCGGGCGGAGGAGGAGTGAGGTGGCGTTCTACTGTGTGAACGACGGCGTGCCGGAGGCGACGACGCGACTGCTGCGGGAGGCGTGTCTGACCCGTTCGATCGACTATCAGGAAATTCACGCGCCGTTGTTCGACTACCGCGACGAGCGGCAGCTCGAGCCGGGCGACCTGCTGTACCGGCCGGCCGTCTCGTTCACGGCCATCCGGGTCGAGCAGTTCCTGTACGCCGACGGCGTCTCGACCTTCTACGCCGACCCCGAGGGCGTGTACTTCAACCCGATGGCGGCGGCCATGCTGTTCCAGCGGGCCGGGCTCGACATCCCGCTCACCTTCTATTGCCCGACGCCGGACCGTGGGTTGCTGAGCGGCTACGTGGACCGGCTGGGCGGCTTCCCGGTGGTGGTGAAGATGCTGGGCTATTCGCGGGGCATCGGGGTCATCCGTGTCGACTCGCTGCCGGCGCTCTACTCGGTGATGGACTTCGCGACCGCGGAGGGGAAGACGCCGCAGCTGATGGCCTACGTGGACGAGGCCGTCCACTGGCGGCTGACCGTCGTCGGCGACAGGGTGGCCTCGGCGTACCGGAACACGCAGGAGATCGACGACTTCCGGACCTACGCCAGCGACGAGCCGCGAGGACTTCACCGCGCCCGTGCCGCCCGGCATGGCGGAACTGGCCGTGGGCGCCGTCCGGGCGCTCCGCTACGAGTTCGGCGGCGTCGACGTGCTGCAGCATCCGAGCGGCCGGCTGTATCTGCTCGAGTCGAACTTTCCCTGTTATTTCGCGACGGCGCAGGAAGTGATCGGGACCGACATCGCGGGGATGATGCTGGATCACCTGATCGCGAAAGCGGCGCGGCTCGTGGCGGCGGGCTGATCGTGGGCCGATAATCGTCGGCTACGGGCTACGGGCTACGGGCTACGGGCTACGGGAGGCCGAGCTGAAGCTCGGTGCGACGAGGGCCAGAGGGCGGAACTGCGCGACCCTCGTCCGGGCCGGACGAGCGAGAGCGGCGCACCGCCGATCCCGCTCGCCCGGTTGGACCTGGTGGCTAGAAGCCGCCCTTGGCGCTCTGCTCCTTGGCGTTCTGCTCGGCAACCTGCTTCGCCTTCTGCTCGGCGATCTGCTTCACCTTCTGTTCGGCCGCCTGCTTCTCCTGCTGTTCCTGCCCCTGCACGGCCTTCTGCTTCTTCTCGGCCGCCTGCTTCTTCTGCTCCTGCTCGGCGACCTGCTTCTTCTGCTCCTGCTCGGCGACCTGCTTCTGCTGCTGCTCGGTGCTCTGCTTCGACTGCTGCTCCTTGGAGGCCTGCTCCTTGTCGTTCTGCTCCTGGGTGACCTTCGCCTGCTGCTCCTTGGAGGCCTGTTCCTTGTCGTTCTGCTCCTGGGTGATCTTCGCCTGCTGCTCCTGCGTCGGGCCGTCGTCGGTGTCGCCGTCGCCGTCGTTCAGGACCGCCGCGTGGCGGCCGTGGTAGGGGACGAAGACGATGCCGCTCAGGCTGAGCCAGCCGGTCGGGTCTGGCGTGCCATTGCCGAGGACGATCTGGCCGTCGGCCTGCACGTCGACCCGAAGCGCCTGATCGGTGCCGGCGAACTGGGCGTACTGGCTGTAGATGACCGTGCCCGCGGGACGCGCGCCCACCGGCAGCGTCCCGATCAGCGAGCCGGCGTTCGGCACCGGCCGCACCAGCCCGGTGAGGACGACCTGATCGGCCGTCCGGCGGAAGGCGGCGAACTGGTACGGCGCGCCGGCGCTGTACCAGTCGGGGCCGAGGTCGATCGGGGTTCCGCCGGGGTGCCGGTGGTCGTCCTCCTGCTTGGACCGTCGCTCCTGCGCGGCCTGCTTCCGCTTCTGCTCGGCTTCCTCGTGCGACTGGCGGCTCTCCTTGACGTCCTGCTCCAGCTCGTGGAGCTTCTGGTCGACGTCATGCTTCTCGTGAGGGGCTGCGTCCGCCTTCCGCTCCGAGATGAAGCCGAGCGCGGCCGCCGCCACGCTGCCCACGGCGATCCGCCGCATGAGCGCGCGGCGATTCACCTGCCTCGCGCCGGACGGCGGCGCGAGGCGTTCCCGCAGCAGCCCGGCCTCGGCCAGCTTGTCGAGGGCCGACCACACCATCGCCTCGTCGGTCGGGGTGCCGAGAATCCTCCGACGCCTGTGCGGCCAGATCGGTCACGCTCGTGCTGCCGTCGGCGTGCTTCCAGACGAACGCCGTCAGCGGATGGAGGTGGTACACCTCCTCACGGGTGCGGTCGTACACGTTGAGGCCGGACTCGGTCTCGGTGACCTCGAGGCCATCGATGCGGGCGTGCGGGTGCATGGAGACTCCCTTCGTTCGTGGCGGTGATGGACACGCCGGTCGGCACTCGAGGAAGAACGAGCAGAGCGGCCGCGGAATCCGGCGACTGACGGGCGGTCGATTGGAAGGCTGGACTGACCCGAAAGCGTCGTAATCGTAAGAACCGTCCGGGCCGCTGTCAAGCGAAGATCCGTGCAAGGGGCGCCAGATCCGAACGATGGCGCTGAATCGGGTGCGGACTGCTCAGTCGGCGGTGTTGCCGGTCAGATGCGGATGCGAGGCGAAGATCTGGTGGGTCCATTCGGCGGCGCGCAGGTAATCGTCGGGCAGATCCTCCTCCGACAGACCCGCGGCCGCCGCGCTGGCGGCACAGCGTTCCCAGTCGGCCGCCTCATAGGCCACGACGGTGTCGAGGACCTGCCGCAGCAGGTTGGGCTCGCCGAGCAGGGCGTCGCGGACGTCGTGGGGCACGGGCAGCGCCGAGAGGATCTCCTCGAGCGGACGCCCCATGATGGCGTCGAGGTGCGAGAAGAGCCCCATCAGGAAGAGTTCCGACGCCCGGGTGCGCAGCACCGTCGAGGCCGCCAGCAGCTCGCAGAACCGGCCCCGGAAGACCGATTCGACGACCAGTTCGCCCGGCGTGTCGCGGCTGAGATCGGCCATGGCCCAGACCGACGCCCAGCGCCGGATCTCGTCAGTCCGAGCAGCGTCAGCGCGTGGCGCAGCGACTTGATCTCCATCACGAAGCCGAAGGCCGCCGAGTTGACGTGACGCAGCAGCCGGTAGGTGATCGAGAGGTCCTGCTTGACGATCGTCCTCGAGCCGCGCGGACGTCACATCGGGATCGGTCACTTCCTGCAGCAGCCGCAGGTAGTTCATCCGGAACGCCGGCACGTTGCGCGCCGACACGATCACCGGCCGGCTGAAGAAGTACCCCTGGAAGAAGCGATAGCCGGCCTCGACGGCCTCATTGTGCGCCTCGCGCGTCTCCAGCTTCTCGGCCAGCATGTGGATGCCCTGGGCACGCAGACGTTCCGACAGCAGGCGTCGCGTGTCGGGAGGCGTGGCCAGGAAGTCGACCTTCACGAAGTCGGCGAGCGGCAGCAGCGGATGATCCGATCTGCTCGGCGGGGAAGTCATCGAGGGCGATCTGGTAGCCGGCCGACTTCAGGCGCTCGCAGGCCGCCACGACGTGCCGATCGGGTTCGACGGTCTCGAGCACTTCGATGACGACACGATCGCTGGGCAGCACCAGCGCCATGTCGTTGACCAGCGGGGCCCGCGAGAAGTTCACGAACGCCAGCTTGCCCTGCGCCAGCATGTCGAGGCCCAGGAACGCCCCTTCGGAGATCACCTGCGAGGTGGCCAGATCGTGCGTGGTGTCGACGTTGTTGAAGTAATTCTCCAGGCCCGACCGGAACAGCAGCTCGTATGCGAAGACGCGATCCCGCTCGTCGAAGATCGGCTGGCGGGCGACGAACGTCTGGGCGGCGGGCAGGGCTCCGCCTCGCGCCAAAGCCTGCCGCCCGGCGTCGCGGAAGCTCTCCGGTTCCTCGCGCACGTACATCACCTACTGAAGCGGCAGATCGGTCCCAAAACTTGAATCGCGTGACGACTGTCCTGTCAGCGTCAGTCCTATATATCCCTATGCGTCGCGTAAGAAGTGCCCCATTCGGCACCTTATCTGACCGGCGCGGTCCGCGGTCTGATCCTGGTAACTGATTGCAGGGAGGAATCTTGTGTGGCGGTGCCAGCTCACCGGCCGTGGCGTTGTCGTCGGTGGGGGAAGGGGGGCGCTGACCGGCGGTGCCGTGGGCGGCGGCGCTGGTCCGCGGGCGTTCCTGACGGGCGTCGGAGGCGGTCCGGATGGACCGCCTCCCGCCAGGGCCGCGTCCGTGCCGGGTCCGTCAGTGATGCGGATGATGGCCGGCGAACTCGAGCTCGTGGCGCAGGTACATCTTGACGGCGCGCGGGCTGGCCCCGACCGCGTCGAGGTCGACGTCGACCGCGAAGTGCTGGTCCCCGGCTGTGGCGTGACGGTTCGAGTAGTTGTAGTGGAGCGTCCGGCCATCTTCCTGCACGGAATCCAGATGGAAGTCGAGATCGAGTTCGTACACCGCGTCGACGCCGGCGCGGTCGAGTTCATGTTGCGTCATGTCGGATCTCCTTTCGATGCGGCCGGTCGACGTGCGGGGCGTGCGTGGGAAGCCGGACGGCCGGCGCAGCGATTCCGTGACGATCGGCGGGTCGGGTGTCTCCACTGTGCGCCCGCCGCGCAGCGAACGCAAGCTGAGCGGGAACGCCGGAGGGGGAAGCTCGGCTGGTGGACGGGACTACGGCCGGGGGCGCTGCTTCCGCGGGGAGGGTGTGGCGTCGCCGCGCGTGCGCAGCAGGTCGGTGAGGCCGAGTCGTTCGATGTGACGATAGAGCGCCCGGCGGCTCACGCCGAGCACGCGTGCCGGCGCGTCCCGCTCAGGGTTCGACCGGCGGCAGCCCGGCTCGTCTCAGGCGGACATTCAGCGCCGGCAGGTCGGTCGCCTTCACCGCATGCCACCGGGCCAGCACGCCACGAAGCGTGCGCTGCACGCCGGCAGCCGCGGTCACGGCCTGCGTGGTCGGTGCGGCATCGGCGCTCTCCACCACGCGGTAGACGCTCTCCAACTCGGCGTTCAGCCGCTGGAGATCGGCGCGGCCGGTGTCGGGCGCCTCCCCCGACAACGCAGCGGCCGTCTCGATCAGACGTGCGACGTCGCCGGCCGGCACGCCGGGGCGTCCCGCCAACGCCCGTAACCGGGCTGTTACGCGCCTCACCTGTTCGAGCGCCTGGACGTCGTCGTGGAGCGCCGCGGCCAGCCGGCTCGCCAGTGTGAACTGGCTGGTCAGATCGGCGCGCGTGGCCGGCACGCGCGGGTCCATCTTCACCACCAGCGGGACGGTCATCGTGCGATCGCCGACGGTGAGCCGGACGAGGTACCGCCCGGGCATGACGGCCGGTCCCAGTGGCTCCTCCGGGGTATCGTGCGGAATCGCCGAGATCGGGTACCCGCGGCGCAGGACGTCGGGCGCGGCCTCGTGCAGGTTCCAGACGAACCGGTGCATGCCGGCGGTGGCCGACAGGATCGGCGGAGGACGGAGCCAGTAGGTCGGCACGTTCAATTCCGGGCTGACGGGTGCCGGGCGATCGGTGCTCGAGAAGCGCCGCACGAGCCGGCCGGCGGCGTCCATCACCTCGAGGGTCACCGGCCCGTGCGCGTCGGCGCGCAGGTAGTAGTCGAGGATCGCGCCATCGGGCGGATTGCGGCCGGCCGGTTCCTCGGGGGGCAACGGTGTGTCGGTGTAGGTGTCGCGGCGGAGGCGCCAGGCGGGAGCGGGGCGGAACAGGTGCGCCGCCGACGCCGCCACGGCAGGTGTGATCTGCCTCAGCGGCGTCACGTCGTCGAGGATCCAGAACGAGCGGCCGTGCGTGGCGACGATGAGATCGTCCTGATGCACGGCGAGGTCGCGCATCGACGTCACCGGCAGGTTGAGCTGCAGTGACTGCCAGTGGTCGCCATCGTCGAACGAGACATAGACCCCGCGCTCCGTGCCCGCATAGAGCAGGCCGCGCCGCACGGGATCCTCCCGGACGACGTTCACCGGCGCGTCGTCGGGCAGCCCGGTCGTAATCGTCTGCCAGGTCCGGCCGCCGTCGTGCGTCCGGTAGATGTACGGCGTCGGGTCGTCGAGCCGGAAGCGCGAGACCGACGCGTACACCGTGCCCACGTCGAAGTGCGAGGCGTCGAGCTGCGTGACCTTGCTCCAGGCGGTCAGCGCGGGCGGCGTGACGTTCCGCCAGTGGGCCCCGCTGTCGTGTGTCACCTGGATCAGCCCGTCGTCGGTCCCCACCCAGATCAGGTTCACGTCGCGGGGTGACGGCGCGATCGCATAGATCACCCCGCGGTGACTCGCGCCGGCCGCCTCACTCCGGTAGACGCCGAGATTCGGCGGAACGCCGGGATCCGGCCTGGTGAGATCGGGACTGATCACCTGCCAGCTGTGGCCGCCGTCGGTCGTCTTGAAGAGCACCTGCGCCGCGAAGTACAGGATGTGCGGGTCGACGGGAGAGAAGATGATCGGCGCCGTGCGATCGAACCGGTACTTGCCGTTCCGCAATACGACCGGTCCGACGTCCTGGACCTGTCCCGTCCGCTCGTCGTAGCGGCTCACCTTGCCGCCGTAGATGATTCCCGGGTGCAGCGGATCGGGCGCGGCATAGCCGTATTCCTCGACGCCCACCGGATGCCAGTCGCGGTCCGTGACGGCGCCGTCGTTGCCGCGGCTGGAGACGCCCGCCGATCCGCTCTCCTGCTGCCCGCTGTACACGCGGTAGGGGAACCGGTTGTCGGCGGTGACGTGATAGAGCTGCGCAGTGGGCTGGTTGTACCAGCTGCTCCACGTGCGCCCGCCGTTCACGCTGAGCGTGGCGCCCTGATCGGCGGCGAGCAGGATGATGTCGGGATTGGCGGGATTGATCCAGATCGTGTGGTAGTCGTCGCCACCCGGCGCGCCCTTGATGGCCGTGAACGTGCGGCCCCCATCGGTCGACCGGTACGTCGACGTGTTGGCGACGTAGACGACGTCGGGGTTCCGTGGATCGACCCGCACACCGGCGAAGTCGTCGCCGCGGCCCCAGATGCGGGTCTCGCCGTTGACTCGGTCCCAGTGCTGCCCGGCGTCGTCCGATCGGTACAGTCCGCCGGATGCGCGCGACGCCTGGACGAGGGCGTACATCCGGTGCGGCGCGCTCGGGGCGATGCCGATCCCGATACGGCCCAGTCCCTGCGCGAACGTCGGCAGCCCGTCGGCGAGCGGGTGCCACGTGTCGCCGCCGTCGGCCGATTCGAACAGTCCGCTCCCGGCGCCGAGGTAGGCGTTGTCGTACTCCCACGGACCCTGGCGAGCCGCCCACAGCACCGCGTAGACGTGAGCCGGGTTCGACGGATCGAACGCCAGGTCGATGGCCCCGGTGTTCTCGTCGCGGTAGAGCACCTTCGTCCAGGTCGCGCCGCCGTCGGTCGAGCGGAACACCCCCCGCTGCGGATTCGGGCCGTACGGGTGACCGAGCACCGCCACGAACAGTCGATCGGGATTGCGCGGGTCGACGATGATCGCCCCGATCTGCTGTCCCTGCCGCAGGCCGAGATGCTGCCACGTGCGCCCGCCGTCGGTCGACTTGTACATGCCGTCGCCGACCGACAGGTCGGGCCGCTGCAGCCCCTCGCCGCTGCCGACGTAGATGATGTCGGGGTTGGACGGTGCCACGGCGAGCGCGCCGATCGATCCGGTGTCCTCGCCGTCGAAGATCGGCGTCCACGTCCGGCCGTAGTCGGTCGTCTTCCACACGCCGCCGTTGCTGGCGGCAACATAGAAGAGGTTGGGATGGCCGGGCACGCCGCTGGCGGCCACCGTCCGGCCGCCGCGGAACGGGCCGATCAGGCGCCATCGCATCGCGGCGTACAAGGCGGGATCGACCGTCTGCGCGTGCACCGCCGCCGGCAATGCCACCAGCCAGCCGAGCAGCAGTGCGAGGCAGACGAAGCGAAGCGTTCGACGAGGCGGGCGTCTGGACATGAACGGGATCCTCCGGATCGTCTCGCTATAGATACCGCGGACCGTCCGGCAGGAGCAACTCGCTCGTGTAACTCTTGCACGCCAATGTCAATCGGACCCCGGTGTCCGGTTCCGGCCGATCGCGCCGGATGCGCGTAACTGGCGCCATGGCGGCGACATCAGGCGTGCGCGGCGGCCCGTGCCGATCGGCACGGTCGTTGCCCTTCCTTCCTGCAACGTCCACTTCATCCATCGCACTGAACTCATCCGCAGGAGGTGATACATGGAACGGACGCTTCGCACGCTCGTCTTCGCCGGTCTGATCGGCTTCGTCGCGGCCGCACCGGTGCGGGCCGACACGTTCGTCACGCCGTTTCTCGGCGCGACCTTCGGCGGCGACGCTCCGGTGAGCGAACCGTCCTGGGGCGTGGCCGTCGGCGGCATGGGCGGCGGCGTGATCGGCGTCGAGGGGGAGTTCGGCTATACGCCGGACTTCTTCGGCACGGGCGGCAACGTGACGAGCAGCCACGTGGTGACCCTGATGGGCAACCTGATGGTCGGTGCTCCCGTGGGGGCCGTGCGCCCGTACGTGACGGCGGGCGTCGGGCTGATCCGCCAGCACACCGAAGTGAACGCCGCCGGTCTGCTGACGAACATCACGTCGAGCGACTTCGGCTTCGACGCGGGCGGCGGTGCCCGGTTCATGCTGAGCCGGCACGTCGGCATCCGCGGCGACGTCCGGTACTTCAAGGTTCGCAAGAGCGGCGGACTCGGCTTCTGGCGCGGGTACGGCGGCCTGTCGCTGAGTTTCTAGCGCCGCGGGCGCCGCCGCGGCCCTCCGGCGGCGCCGCACCAGGCGGAGAGGTGGCGCGCGATGCTGATGGTCGTCTTCACCGTGCTGATCGCCTTGTGGCTCCTGGGCACGACCAGCGCGTTCACGCTCGGTGGCGCGATCCACGTGCTGCTGCTGCTGGCCGTCCTCGTGCTGCTCATCCGCGGAGTCGACGGACGGACGATCTGAGCGCCGCTGGGACGGCGTTCGGCGGGCGCGGGGTGGAGGGGTTCCTCCATCCCGCCGCCCATCCCCTCTTGCGCGGCGCCGCGATCCCTATTGACGGGATCGGGCCGCCGTGCCATTCTTCGTGACGCTCACAACCTTTCACACAGAGCCGGACGCCATCGGATCGGAGCGCGGAGATCGCGGCCGGCCGACGTCGTGCTCGAGGAGCCACCCATGTATCGCAGTACCTCGCTGATGTGCGCGCTCGCGCTGGTCGCCACGGTTGGCCTCGCGCAGGCCGCGCCCGCCGGCCAGACGACGGCCGCGAACGCCAAACGGCTGGTTCAGATCAACGACATGACCTGGCCGGAGATCTACGACGCCATCCACAAGGACGGCAAGACGACCGTGCTCGTCTACAACGGCGGCACCGAGCAGCGGGGGCCGCAGTGCGTGCTGGGCGGCCACACGCTGATGGGCGAGGCCACGGCGAAGGCGATTGCCGAGAAGCTGGGGAACGCGCTCGTGGCGCCGACCATGCCGTTCTCGATCACGGGCGTGAGCGAGGAGCATCCGGGCGGCATCAGCGTGACCCCCGAGACGTTCATCGCCGTCAACGAGCAGGTCGTCGACAGCATGGTGAAGAACGGCTTCAAGAACATCATCCTCATGGGCGATCACGGCGGCGGACAGAAGCAGCTCGCGGAGGTGGCCCAGAAGAAGGACGCGCAGTACGGTCCGCAGGGCGTGCACGTGTACTTCTGTGGTGATGTCTACGCGAAGGCGATGGCGGAGTTCGACCAGTACCTGATCGCCCACCATCTGCCGGTGAGCACGCACGCCGGGATTTCCGACACGTCCGAGATGATGTACCTGGACGAGGCGAAGTGGGTTCGCGTCGACAAGATCACCGTCGGCGACCCGGTGCCGAAGGCGGGCGAGAAGCCGGTGCACACGGTGAACAACGGGATCACGGGCGACGCCCGCGGCTCCTCGAAGGCGCTCGGCAAGATCCAGTTCGACATGAAGGTGAACGCCGCCGTGAAGCAGATCCACGGCTTCCTCAGCGGCCAGGCCTCGCAGCACTGATTCTGTCCGGGGACGCCGGCGCGTCCGGTGCGCCGATCGTGCTCTGTTCGCATTCCGGGTGTGTGGCTGCCCGGCCCGGCCGGGCCGGCAGCCGCACACCGCTTTCCGTCCCGAGATCCATGGCTGCCACACCTCCGTCCGACGCCGACGCCCGCGCTGCGCTCACCTACGGCCGCTATCTGCGCATCGACGAACTGCTCGCGCTGCAGCATCCCCTCTCGGAGGGGCCCGAGCACGACGAGATGCTGTTCATCGTCATCCATCAGGTGTACGAGCTCTGGTTCAAGGAGCTGCTGCACGAGATGGATCACACGATCCACCTGCTGTCGATCGACGAGACGCATCGCGTTCAGCACACCCTGAAGCGGATTCTCACGATCCTGAAGGTGCTCGTCGCGCAGCTCGACATCCTCGAAACCATGACCCCGCTCGAGTTCCTGTCGTTCCGTGAGCGGCTCGAGCAGGCGAGCGGCTTCCAGTCGGACCAGTTCCGGCAGCTCGAGTTCGTGCTCGGCGCGAAGTCCGAGGCTCCCATGCACCGGTTCGCCGAGGGGACGCGCGCCCGCACGGCGCTCGAGGAGCGCTACCGCGCGCCGTCCCTGTGGGACGCGTTCCTGCAGTACCTGTGGCGCGAGGGCTATGCCGTGCCGCCCGACGATCTCGGACGCGACGTCCGGACGCCGGCCGCACCGTCGGTCGCCCTTCAGGCCCTGCTCATCGAGCTGTACCGTGGCGATCCCAAGAACGCCGAGCTGTGCGAGCGGCTCGTGGACCTGGACGAAGGGGTCCAGGAATGGCGGTACCGGCACATGAAGATGGTGCAGCGGACGATCGGCACCAAGACCGGCACCGGTGGCTCGGCCGGATCGCGCTACCTGGGCACCACCCTCAACCAGCCCGTGTTCCCCGATCTGTGGGCGATCCGGGCGCAGCTGTGACGCGGCGATGACCGCTTCGCCCCTCGCGGCCACCGATCTCTACCGCAGTCCCAACGCGCTGGCGCCCGACTACGCCCGGTTCCGGGTCGCCGAGCGCCTGCTGCTCACCGGCCACTCGCACCAGGCCTGGCCCGACGTCGGCTTCGCCGCCCAGCAGCAGGCGTGGCTCGACGCGGCCGAGCTCGTCGACGAGAAGTGGGGACGGGCCGAGGAGCGGGCCGAAGGCGTGCGGCGCGGGTGGCGCCGCCTGCTCGGCGAGCCGAACGCCGCCATCGCGCTGGGGCAGAACACGCACGAACTGGTGACCCGCCTGCTGTCGGCGCTGCCGCTCCGCGACCGGCCGCGACTGCTCACGACCGACGCCGAGTTCCACACGATCCGGCGGCAGCTCGACCGGCTGGCCGAAGCCGGCATCGACGTGCACCGGGTGCCGGGACGCCCCGTCGACACGCTCGCCACGCGGCTCGCCGAGGCGGTCGACGATCGGACTGCCGGCTGCCTGGTGTCGTCGGTGCAGTTCGAGACGGCGTCGATCGTGCCGCGCCTCGGCCTCGTGGCCGACGCCTGTCTCCACCACGGAGCCGTCTGCCTGATCGACGCGTACCACCACCTCAACGTCGTGCCGTTCGACGTGACGCTGATGGGGCTGGATTCGGCCTTCATCACCGGGGGGGGCTACAAGTATTGCCAGCTCGGCGAGGGCAACGGCTTCCTGCGGGTGCCGCCGGGCTGCGAGCTGCGACCCGTGCTGACCGGCTGGTTCGCCGAGTTCACGGCGCTCGACCGCACCGGATCGCGTGACCGGGTGGAGTACGGGGCGGGGGCGGCGCGTTTCGCCGGCGCGACCTACGATCCGACCGCGCACTATCGGGCGGCGGCGGTCTTCGGGTTCCAGGCCGCGCGGGGGCTGACGGCCGGCCTGTTGCGGGAGGTGAGCCGCCACCAGGTCGGGCTCCTGCAGGAGCGCTTCGAGGCGCTGGACGTCGATCCCTCGATCGCCCGCGTCGAGCCGGTCCCTCCGGATCTGCGTGCCGGTTTCCTCGCCATCCGGTCGCCGCACGCCGCAGAGCTGTGCCGGCAGTTGCGGACGCGCGACGTCTTGAGTGACGCCCGCGGTGCGATGCTGCGCCTGGGGCCTGCGCCGTACCTCACCGACGATCAGTTGTGCGACGCCGTGTCACGGCTCGGGGAGGCGGTCAAGGAATTGAGAATTGAGGATTGAGAATGAAGAAGAGGGGTCTGTGCGCGGAGAATGCCTGGCGCACCATCGGTTCAACGCTTTCTCAATTCTTCATGCTCACTTCTGCATTCTGAAACCGTGATCTCCCCCCTGACGATCTTCGGGCTGTGCGCCGTGACGGCGATGCTGGTGACCTACGCGCTGGAGGCCCGCAGCCCGTGGTTCATCCTGGCCTTCGCCGGCGCGTGCGTCATGGGATCGGCGTACGGCTTCCTGCAGGGGGCGTGGCCGTTCGGGGTGGTCGAGGCGATCTGGGCGGGCGTGGCGGCGCGCCGGTGGTGGCGGACGCGCGGGTGATGCGGCGGGTCGTGCCGCGTCAGCGCTTCTTCCGTGCGCGCCGGATGGGACGCTTGCCGGTGCTGGCGGCTTCTGCGCGCGCGGGGGACGTGGCGGCGCGGCGGCGTGCGGCCGGCGCCGGCGGCGCGTCCGCCAGCAGTTGCGCCACGCGGGCCAGCGCCCGGGCGCGCACGGCTGCGGGCGGGCGCACCTGGGCGCCCGATTCGCGGCACAGTGCGATCGTCCGCCGCAGGCTCCCGATCACGTAGCGGCAGCGTCCGCACGTGCGGCAGTGCCGCTCGAGCTTGTCGCACTCCACCTGCGGCAGCTCGCCATCCAGATACTCCGACAGATGGGCGAACAGCGCGCGGCAGCCAGGCGTGGGCACCGGTGCCGTCATCAGGCCTCCTCCAGCTGCTGGCGCAGGAACAGGCGCGCCCGGTGCAGCCGGGTCTTCACATTCGCTTCCGAGATGCCGAGGACCTTCGCGGTCTCGCGTGTCGACAGCCCCTCCATGTCGCGCAGGAACACCAGCATGCGGTACGGCGCCGGCAGCGTGTCCAGCGCCCGGCGCAGCTGGCGACCCAGCGCCCGGTTGGCCGCCAGGGCGTCGGGCTGCAGCGCCGGATCGGGAACGTCGATCGGCAGCGGTCGCCCGTCGCGCGAGGGCATCAGGTCGTCGAGCGACAGGAGCCGGCGCGGCTCGTCGACGCGACGGCGCCGCTTCATCAGACAGGCGTTGCGCACGGTCCGGTAGAGCCATGTTCTGAACGCGTCTGGCGCGTGAATCCGGCCGGCGTACCGGTAGGTCTTCAGCAGGGCATCCTGCATCACGTCTTCAGCATCGTCCGCATGGCCGCACACGAGCAGGCTGAACCGGTAGGCCACATCCTGGGCTTCCAGCAGCAGCTGCTCGAGCGCGGCACGGTCGCCGTCGCCCGCACGGCGCACGAGGGCGGCATATCCCGAACCGTCCCGAGCCGGCGGCGCGTGACCGCTGTCTGAGAGATTCTGTTTCGTCGATTTCGTCACAGACCTTCCGATCGGGGACGTCCGGGACCGGGGGCACCGCGACGCGGCGGCTCCGATCCGTCTGTACAACGGCCAGATTCAGGCTTCTTCCTTATTGTAGGTGACGACGGGATTGTCGGTGACGACGGGGTGTCACCAATCCGGCCCGGCTGAATCTATGGGGCTGATGACACACGTGCGCATCGCCCGGTGGGGCCTGGCCGTTTTCTTCCTCCTGCTTCCCGGAACCGCTTTCACGCAGCAGCCGCTCTCCGTCGAGCAGGCGGTGGCGCGGGCCCGGACCCACAATCCGACGGTGCGGGCCGCCGAAGCGGCCGCCCGCCAGGCGGACCAACAGGTCGCGGAGGCCCGTGCCGGCTGGCTGCCGCGCGTCGACTACGTGGAGGGCTGGCAGCGGGGCGACCAGCCGGTCTTCGTCTTCAGTTCGCTGCTGATGCAGCGCCGGTTCTCGGCTGCGAATTTCGCCATCGACGCGCTGAACAATCCGGCCCCCATCAACAACTATCACAGCGGCGTCAGCGTCGAGCAGCAGGTGTTCGACGGCGGCCGTCTGCGGTCGGCCGCCCGGTCCGCCGAGCTGTCTCGCGAGATCGCCGGGCTGGCCACGGAGCAGACGACCAGCGGCATTGCGCTCCGGACGACACGCGCCTACGGCGACGTGCTGGTCGCCGAGGCCGGTACCGAAGCGGCCGACGCGGCCGTGAAGGCGGCCGAGGACGACCTGGCGCGCGCCGGGCACCGGCGCGACGTCGGGGTCGTGCCCGAGGCGGACGTGCTCGCGCTGCAGGTGCACCTGGCGCAGATGCGCGAGCGGCAGATCGACAGCGCGAGCCAGGCGGCGATCGCGCGCGCGCGCCTGGACCAGCTGATGGGCGACCCGCTCGATACCCGCTATACGCTCGCCGAGCCGGCCCCGGCCGCTGCGGCGCTGCCGTCGCTGGACGCCCTCGAGCGTGAGGCCCTCGCCAACCGCCCGGAGATGAAGCAGGCGGAGGCGCAGGTGGCGCTGGCGCGGGCGGCCCGCGGCACGGCGCGCGCCGGCTGGCTGCCCCAGGTGGCGCTGCAGGGGATGTACGACCTGAACGGCGGCCAGTTCGACACGCGCGCGTCGTCCTGGACCGTCGGCGCGCAACTGCGCTGGAACCTGTTCGCCGGCGGCGCCGACCTCGCACGGGTGCGGGCGTCGGCGGACGGCGAGGCCAGGGCCGGCGCCGAGCGCGACGAGACCGCCTCCACCGTCCAGCTCGACGTGCTCTCGGCAGTGCGGGCGCTCGAATCGGCCCGCGCCCGCGCGGCCGTCGGCCGTGCGGCGGTCGCCCAGGCCCGCGAGAGCCAGCGGATGATCCGCGACCGCTACGAAGCGGGCCTCGCGAACGTGAACGACGTCCTGCGGGCCGCCACCGCCGTCCTCGACGCCGAATCGCAGCGGATTGCGGCGTCGGTCGACATCCTGACCAGCCAGGCCGCGCTCGACCACGCGCTCGGCCGCCAGTGACCCGAACGACAGCAACGGAGACACGACCTGTGAGACTTCTGGTTCCCGTTCTGAATCTTGCCCTGGCCGCCACCATCTGGGGATGCGGCGGTACGGCCGAGCGTCCCGCGGACGCGCCGCGTCCGGCCGTCCAGGCCGCGGTCGCGAAGGTCGCGTTCGGCGACCTCACGCGATCATTCGAGGTCGGTGGCGTCGTCCGCGCACGCACGACGGCCGTGATCGTCAGCCGCGTGATGGCCGAGGTCCGTGAGGTCCGTGTGCGGCCCGGCGACCGCGTGCGCAAGGGGCAGACGCTCGTGACCCTCGACGGCCGTGAACTCGATGCCCGCGCCGCCGGTGCCCGCGCCTCGCTGAAGGCCGCGGGGGACGCGGTGCAGGCGGCCAGCTCCGATCAGGCCGCGGCGGCGGCCGCGCTGAAACTGGCCACCGCCTGGCACGATCGCGTGGCGACGCTGCGGGCGAAGAACTCCGCGACGCCGCAGGAGCTCGATGAAGCGGTGGCGCGGCTCCGCGAGGCCCAGGCGGGCGTCGATGGCGCCACGGCACGGGCCGCCCAGGCGACCGCGGCTCTGGCGGCGGCACGGGCTGGGAGCGAGGCCGCCAGCGTCGGGGCGTCCTACACGGTGCTGACGGCTCCCTTCGACGGCACGGTCACCGAGAAGCAGGTGGAGGCCGGCAACATGGCGTCGCCCGGCATGCCGCTGCTGAGCGTCGAGGACACGCGGGCATTCCGCCTCGAGGTGCGGCTCGACGAGTCGCGGGCGTCGCGGATCGTCACGGGCGCTCCCGCCGACGTGGCACTCGATCCGGCTGAGGGGCCGGACGGTCCGGCACCGCAGCGCTGGCTGACCGGCACGGTCGCCGAGGTGGCGCGGACGCTCGATGCCGGCGGACACACGTTCCTGGTGAAGATTGACCTGCCGTCCGAGCCCGGTCTGCGGTCCGGGATGTTCGGGCGGGCCCGTTTCCGCGCAGAGACGCGGCGGGCGCTGACGGTTCCCGCCTCGAGCGTGCTCCAGCGCGGGCAGCTCACCGCGGTGTTCGTGGTCGACAAGGACGGCCTGGCCCGCTTCCGGCCCGTCACGACAGGCGAGACGGTCGACGGACGCGTCGAGATCCTCGCGGGCGTCGATTCGGGTGACACCGTCGTGACGGCTCCGCCGCCCGACCTGCAGGACGGCACGCCGGTGAAGGCCCGGCCCGCTGCCGCGCCGGTGGGAGGCGTGCGATGAGCGGTCACCGCCTGGGTGCGGCCGGCCGGATCGCGTCGGCGTTCATCCGGTCGAAGCTCACGCCGCTCGTCATTCTCGGCTCGCTCGTGCTGGGGCTGTACGCGATCGTCGCGCTGCCGCGCGAGGAAGAGCCGCAGATCATCGTGCCGATGATCGACGTCTTCGTCGGCATGCCCGGGGCGACGCCGGCCGAGGTCGAACAGCGCGCGACCCGGCCGATCGAGAAGCTCCTCTGGGGGGTGCCGGGGGTCGAGTACGTCTACGGCACGTCGAGTCCCGGTCAGTCGATGGTGATCGTCCGGTTCCTGGTGGGCGAGGACACCGAGCGGGCGCTCGTGAAGGTCAACGAGAAGCTGCAGGCGCATCCCGACGTGCTGCCGCCCGGCGCGTCCGGGCCGGTGGTCAAGCCGCGCTCGATCGACGACGTGCCGGTGATGGCGGTGACACTGTGGGGGGCACGCTACGACGATGCGCAGCTGCGGCTGATCGGCGGCCAGTTGCAGGACGTGCTGAAGGCGACGCCGGAGGTCTCCCAGGTCACGCTCATCGGTGGACGGCCGCGGCAGCTCACCGTCTCGCTCGATCCGGCCCGGCTCGAGTCGCGGGCCATCGATCCGCTGATGCTCGAGCGCGCGATCGGCGGGGCGAACGTCCGGCAGGCGGCCGGCGGCATCGTCAGCGACAACCGTGACGCGCCGCTGCAGGCCGGCTCCTGGCTGCAGTCGGCCGACGATGTCCGCAACGTGGTGGTCCGCATGGCCGCGGGCGGGCCGGTGCGCGTCGGGGACGTGGCCAGCGTGCGCGAAGGCGCCGCCGAGCCGACCCAGTTCGTGTCGTTCCATCCGAAGGCGGGCGAGGCGTATCCGGCGGTGACGCTGGCGATCGCGAAACGGAAGGGGACCAACGCCGTCGCGGTCGTCGACCGGGTCCGGCGCAAGATCGACAGCGTGCGTGGCGTCATGCTGCCCGACGATCTGCACGTCACCGTGACCCGGGACTACGGGCAGACGGCCGAGCAGAAGTCGAACGAGCTGCTCTTCCACATGCTCATCGCGGTGCTGTCGGTCTCGCTGCTGATCTGGCTGGCACTCGGCAAGCGGGAGGCGGCGGTCGTGCTCATCGCCATTCCCGTCACGCTGGCGCTGACGCTCTTCGTCTTCTATCTCTACGGTTACACGCTGAACCGGATCACGCTGTTCGCCCTCATCTTCTCGATCGGCATCCTCGTGGACGATGCCATCGTCGTGGTGGAGAACATCGTGCGCCACGCGCGAATGGCCGGGAACAGCCAGAGCCTCGACGCGGTGGCCATCCGGGCGGTCGACGAAGTCGGCAACCCGACCATCCTCGCCACACTCACCGTCGTCGCGGCGATCCTGCCGATGGCGTTCGTCGGCGGGCTGATGGGGCCGTACATGCGGCCGATCCCGATCGGCGCGTCGGCCGCGATGCTCTTCTCGCTGATCGTCGCCTTCGTGGTGACGCCGTGGGCCGCCGTGCGCCTGTTGCGGAAGCCGGGGCATCACGAGCACGAGCAGGAGGATCGCCTCACGGCGCTGTACCGGCGGGTGATGGGGCCGCTCATCCAGCGGCGCAGCCTGCGGTTCGGATTCCTCGGCATCGTCGCGGCGCTGCTGCTCATCGCGATCGCCTTCGTGCCCCTGAAGCTCGTCACGGTGAAGATGTTGCCGTTCGACAACAAGAGCGAGTTCCAGGTGATGATCCGGATGCCCGAGGGGACCGCGCTCGAGCAGACGGCCCAGGTCGCCTCGGCGCTCGCCGACGTCACGCTCGCCGATCCGACGGTGACCAACGTCGAGAGCTATGTCGGCACGTCGGGCCCCTACAACTTCAACGGCCTGGTGCGTCACTACTTCCTGCGCGACGCGCCGAACCTGGCGGATCTGCAGGTGAACCTGGTCGGCAAGGAGGATCGCTCGGCGCAGAGCCACACGATCGCGAAGCGGGTGCGGCTGGCGCTCGATCCGGTCGCCGCGAAGTTCGGCGCGACGATCCAGGTGGCCGAGGTCCCGCCGGGGCCGCCCGTCCTGCAGACCGTCGTGGCCGAGGTCTACGGGCCGGATCCCGACCGGCGCGTGCAGCTCGCCGAGGACGTGAAGAAGATCTTCCAGCAGACGCCGGGCGTCGTCGACGTCGACTGGTACGTCGACGCCCAGCCGGCGAAGTGGCAGCTGCGCGTCGACGACGAGAAGGCGGCCGCGGCCGGCCTGCCGCCCTCGGCGATCGCCTCGGTGGTCCGCATGGCGGGCGCCGGTCAGCCCGTCGGGCTGCTGCACGACGAACATGCGCGCGAACCGATCCCGATCGTGCTGCGCCTGCCGCGCGCCGATCGCGGATCGCTCGACGCCGTGCGCGGCATCCGCCTGATGGGCGCGGCGCCCGTCGCGGTCGGTGAACTGACCGACCTCGTCCGGACACGCGAGCACCGGAGCCTCTATTCGAAGAACCTGCTGCCGGTCACCTACGTCACCGGCGACGTGGCCGGCGTCGTCGAGAGCCCGGTCTACGCGATCCTGCAGATGAACAAGGCGCTGGAACGGATGACGCTGCCGGAAGGCTACCGGTTCCAGGTCTTCAATGCGCAGCAGCCGTTCGACAGCACGAAGTATGCGATGAAGTGGGACGGGGAGTGGCACATCACCATCGAGGTGTTCCGCGACCTGGGGATCGCCTTCGCGGCCGTGCTCGTGCTCATCTATATCCTGGTCGTCGGGTGGTTCCAGTCGTTCATCACGCCGGTGACGATCATGGTCGCGATTCCGTTCTCGCTGGTCGGCATCCTGCCGGCCCACGCGGCCATGGGGGCGTTCTTCACCGCGACCTCGATGATCGGCTTCATCGCCGGCGCCGGCATCGTCGTGCGGAACTCGATCATCCTCGTGGACTTCATCGAGCTGCGGCTGCGTGACGGCATGTCGCTCGAGGAAGCGGTCGTCGACGCCGGGGCGGTCCGCTTCCGGCCGATGGCCCTCACGGCGGCGGCGGTCATCGTCGGGTCCGCCGTCATCCTGTTCGACCCGATCTTCCAGGGGCTGGCCATCTCGCTGATGGCCGGCGAAGTCGCCTCGCTGTTCCTCTCCCGGATGACCGTACCGCTCATGTACTACATGATGGCCCGCCGGCAGGGGACGGACGCCGCCGTCGCGCCGACCCTCAACCCGGACGCGGCCAGGTGAGACCGATGATGTGGACCTATCCTCCCCGGCGCATCGTAACCGCGGTCGACTTCGGTGAGGCGTCGGCGCAGGCCGTTGGCGTGGCGGCCGCGATCGCCGGCGCGACCGGCTCCGCGCTGACCCTGCTGCACGCCGAGACGCTCGAAGCGCCGCCGTATTTCACCTCGGAGCAGATCGAGGCGATCGAGCACCAGCGTCGCGCCGCGAGCGCCGAGGCCCAGCGCTATCTCACGCGCTTCGGCCGGCGGCACACGTCCGTGCCGTTCGAGGCGCAGATCGCCGATGGCCCGCCGGCCGAGGCGATCCTGCGCGCGAGCGCCGCGGCCGACCTGATCGTCATGGGGACGCATGGCCGCCGCGGCCCCGGCCGCTGGTGGCTCGGCTCGGTCGCCGAACGCGTCCTGCGCCGCACGTCGGTGCCGCTGCTCGTGACGCGCGAGGGGACCGTGGACGCCGCCCTCGCCGTGTTCGGTCGCGTGCTGCTGTCGGTCGCGCCCGACAGCGCAGCGGTGCGCGACGCGGCCGAGACCTACGCGCGGGCGCTCGCCGCGCAGTTCGGTGGAGAGCTGGTGACCGGCTCGGCCGAGGACGTGCACGAAGCGGCCCGCCGCCGGGACGCCACCCTGATCGTCGTGGCCCTGGCGGCTGCCGAGCGGCGGCATGGCCTGGACGCCACCGAGCGGCTGCTGCGGTCGTGCAGTCACCCGACGTTGTTCCTGCTGGAGCGGCACGACGTTGCCGACACCGACCAGCGCGCGGGATTGTGAGCTGCCCGTCCGGGCGGCAGGAAAGGGAGTTAGGATGATGAGAGTCGAAGAGATGCTCCGGATGATCGCCGGCGCGTTCGTCGTGGCCAGCGTGCTGCTCGGGATGTACGCGCATCCCTACTTCTACTGGTTCACGGCGTTCGTGGGCCTGAACCTGTTCCAGAGCGCTTTCACCCGCTGGTGTCCGATGATGACCCTGCTGCGCAAGGCCGGCGTGCGCGACTGAAGGGCATCCGGCAATCGAGAGGTGTGTCGTGCAGGAGAGTAACTACGGGCTGCGTATCGCGCTGCCGATTCCCTATGAGCAGGCCATCGAGCGGACCACCGAGGCCCTGAAGGCCGAGGGGTTCGGCGTGCTGACGACCATCGACGTCCGGGAGACGCTGAAGAAGAAGCTGGATGCCGAGTTCCGCAAGTACATGATTCTGGGGGCCTGCAATCCGCCCCTGGCGAAGCGGGCCCTCGAAGCCGAGCTCGATGTCGGCCTCCTGCTGCCGTGCAACGTGGTGGTCTACGAGGAGCAGCCGGGCCGGAGCGTCGTCGCCGCCATGGCGCCCGTCGCCGCCCTCGGCATCGTCGGCGGCAACACCGCCCTCGAAGGCGTGGCCCGGGAGGCGCAGGAGCGCCTGCAGCGCGCCCTGACGGCGCTCGAGGCCGAAGGCGCGCGGAAGTAAGGAGCTGAAGCGATGGGAGCCCTGTTCTTCATCGGTGTCCTGGCGGTCTGGCTGATCCTGCAGATCTGGGTCCTGCCGCGCCTCGGTATCGGGACCTGAGCGCGGCCGGCCTGCCGCGTCGAGGATCGACGCAAGGACTCGTGACCGTCGGGTTGTGGGGAGTACGGAATCGGGACGCGGCGGACCGCCAGGCCGCCGCGGAAGGGGAACAGGCTGTGGGCCCGAGGGCTGGGGCCCTCAGGCCACCATGCTGGTGATCGGCGCCTCCATGAGCTGTCGCTGGCTGCGGACCTGCATCAGCACGCATTCCTGCATCCGCCGGATCTCGTAGATTTTCGAGACGACCGCCTGCGCCTTGCGCGGCGGCGCGGGCCGATTGTCCAGATAGTCTTCCAGCAGCGACACCGCGGCATCGGCTTCGTCGCACACCTGTGCGAAGTCGAGGATGGACATCGCCGACAGCGAGTCGTCGCAGAGCTGACGAAGTTCGTCGATGAAGCCGTCCGCCGCCTGACAGAGGTTGTGGCGCGCGAGCAGGAATCCGTGGCTGCTGCGATCCATCTGTTCTACGCGCGAGCGAAGCATCCAGTGCACCATGACCGTTCTCCTTGCTGCCTTCCTCTTCTACAAGAGGCGGGCCACTCCCGCTGACAGATCTGTCGGGTGCAAGGCCTCGCGGTCTGCTGCCGTAACATACTGAAATTCAATTGGTTGTGACGTTCGGCGGCTGTCGGTTCAGGCGCCGGGCCCGGGCGTGCGGGGGGGCGCCGTGTGCGATCGTGGAGTGTGCCGCGTGAGCAGGCGTGCGCCTGGCGCACAGGCCTGTGAGCGCGACGCGCCGGCGCGGCCGGTGCCGGACCGGAACCGGCGGGCGACTCGTCACCCGTCCGAGGAGTGGGACGTGTCTGAGGGATCGGCCGGCACGTGGCCGGCGGTCTGCAGGCGCCACTGCTCGTAGATGTCTTCTTCGAGCGAGCGGATCCGGTAGATCGACGTCGCGAGCGGGCCGGCGCGCAGCGTCCGGCTGTGCCCCCGCTCCAGCCACTGCTCGATCAGCTCGACGCCGTGACTGATCGACTGCCGGATGCGTTCGATGTCGGCGGCCTCGTACCGGTGCAGGTCGCCATCGGCGAGGCGCGCGAGATCCTCGATGAACTGCGCCACGACGTGGCGCATGCGGCGGCGTCCGAACCAGCCGTGGCCGCAGCTCGCGAGGTGGCCGAGATCGTCGCCGAGGATGGCGAATGCCTCTGCTCTGAACATCCCGATCCTGCGTCGTTGGCCGGGGCCGGCCACCGGCCGAGTGGACCCGACGGCGTCGCGCCGTCCGGGATCCGCGTGAATGGTTTACAGGCCGTTCACCCGCCTGCCATCGGGATGTTACGGCACACCGCTATCCTAATGCCATCCTATCCTCCTTTGTACGTCAGGGGGCCCGGCGCGTTCACCCCCAGCGCGGCGGGCCAATGCTTTCCCTCGCCGCGCCCGACACGGCGGTTCTGGTGACGTTCACGAGCGACCGCGCCACGTCGCCACGTCCGCCAGGCGGGCGCGGGATGATGAGTCGGGAGGAGTGTGGGCCGGTTTGTGCGTCCCGGCATCGAAGACGAGCGGGAGAGGGCAGGGGATGGCCGGCTCGAGCCTCGCTCGAACCGGCCCGTGCGTCAGGCTGTGACGTTGAGCAGCGACCCGCTGCCGTCGTTGTCGCCGTCGCTGTCGGTGCCCGACTGGGCGGCGTTGGTGCCGGCGCCAGCCGTCGCGCCGGCCGTGTTCTGTCCGGCCGCGTTCGCTCCGGCCGCGTGATGATGGTGGTGATGGTGACCGCGGACCGCCTGCATGTCGGTCTGCAGCTTCGCGAACGCCTGCTGCGCCCCCTGCAGATCGTTCGACTGCAGGGCCTGGCCGACGGCCTGCAGATCCTGCGCGACCGGCCCGCTGGCCGAGGCGCCCGCCGGCTGATTCTGGGCGAGCGTGTTCCAGGCCTGCTGGGCCTGTCCGAGGTTGCCGCTCTGCAGACTCTGTCCGAGTTGCTGGAACAGCGTCCGGCGCTGCTGGGCGGCCGTGTTCTGATTGAGCAGCGGGTTGAGCCCACCCGCTGACGAGATTCCTGCCGTGGACATGACGCGTCTCCTCTGAATCCTGCCGAGAGTGATGACTGGAGCCCGGCCTGGTGACACAGCCGCCCGGCGTCGGACCCCGCTTCGCCACACCCCCCAGGCGTTGAAGTCGTCAGGTGCAGCTCGCCGCACTTCTCGCACGGCTGGTGCCAGTGACGCGCCCGCCGGAATCGGACCGAAAACCGCGCGATCACCGGATACGGTCGAGTCGCCCTCCTGGCGGGGACTGCCGGAAGGCCGACGACTCGCGCCGGCGGCGCCACGTTAAACGCGGCCCGGCAGACACCGGTCTAAGAGAACAGATTCACCTTTTTGAGGGAGTAAGACATGGTGCCGATCACACGAACCTGGCGGACGGTGTTGGTGGCGGTGGCTGCGCTGGGCCTCGCCGGTCTGGTCTCGGTGGCCTGGGCGCAGGGGCCCGGCGGACCGGGTGGGCGCGGCTGGCGGCCGCATCCGGGGCCCGGCATGGGCGGCATGCCCGGCCTGTTCCTGCCGCTGCGCGGGGCGCACCTCACCGACGCCCAGCGCACGCAGGTGCGGACGCTCATGGAGCAGTACCGCAAGACGTGGGAGCCGCAGTTGCGGCCCGCACTGACGGCGGTGGCGAACGCCATCAAGGCGACCCCGGTCGACGAAGGCGTGATTCGTGCCCGGTGCGCCGACCTGGCGGCGGTTCAGGCCAACGCAGCCGTCGCCGGCGCGCAGCTGCGTGGCGCAGGTGCTGGCCCTGCTCACGCCGGAACAGCAGCAGCAGGTGCTGCAGTTCGAGGCGCAGAGAGCGCAGCGGATGCAGCAGCGGATGCAGCGGCGCCAGCAGCGTAAGCCCGGCGGCGGGCGATAGGTTCGAGGCCCCGGGCCGCTTCTGCGGCGGCCCGGGGCCCGGCTTCCTTCCTGGCAGGCCCCCCTTTCAATCAGGCGCGTCGAAGAGGCCCCCGCCACGGTCCTGTCCAGACGAGCTGGATTTTATCCGGCGGAATGGCTCGGTTGTCGGATACAATACGCCAATACTAGAGCGGTTCACGTCCGGCCCTTGAGGTGATACGGGGTGGCGCGTCGGGGTTTCTGCCTGTGGTCCTCACGCGGCTCTTCTCAGGCTGGTCACAATTCGCGGCGGTGGTTCTAGCAAACGACGTCGGCGTCGGCGAAGCTGCTGCGGTCCACCGCGGGATCGGCAGTATCGGTGGCACGCCCGGTTGGACGCCCGTCGTAGACTCGCTGCATACCCGCACACGCGTGCCGGAGAAAGGTCGACTGTGCAAGTTCATCTCGTCAATCCGAGCCATCTGTCGTTCGGCGTCGGCGTCATCACCCCGCGGTGGCTGTACGTCCTCGCGGCGGCGACACCGGCGGCGTTCGGGGATCCCCGTATTACGGATGAGACGCTCGAGTTACTCGATCTGACGACCGTCGGCGCCGGGGACATCGTCGGCATCGGCATTCACACGGGCAACGCGCTGCGCGGCTACGAGATCGGCCGCGAAGTGCGCAAGCGCGGCGCCTACGTGGTGTTCGGTGGCATCCACGCGACGTTGTATCCCGAAGAAGCGCACGAGCTGGGTGGCGCTCACGCGGTCGTGAAGGGCGACGGCGACGTCGCCTGGGGGACCGTGCTGCAGGACTGTGCCGCCGGCACGCCGCGCCGGATTTACGAGGCCGGTCGGATCGACGCCGACCAGTTCCAGCCGGCCCGCTGGGATCTCATGCCGCGCGATCGGTACATGTGGGCGTCCGTCCAGACGCATCCGCGGGTGCCCGAAGCACTGTTCGTTCTGTTCGGTCTGGCGGACCGACGGCCAGCAGCCGCGCCAGCGCACGGCCGATCGCGTGGTCGCAGAGGTCGTCGAGCTGCGCCGTCTCGGGTTCCGGTTCATCGCACTGGCCGACGACAATTTCTATCCCGTCTCGATCGAAGATCTGCGCATGGCGGCCCGGCGCGAGGACCCCCGCCGCCTGAACGAGCTGACCGCGATTCGCGCGGAGCGCTTCGCCCTGATGGACCGGCTGGCGAAGCTGCCGGGCGACATGGTGTTCTTCACGCAGATCACCATGGAGGCGGCCGAGGATCCCGAGTTCCTGGAGGCCATGCGGCGTGCCAACATCAAGGGTGCGCTCATCGGCGTCGAGGCCGTGACACCCGAAGGGCTCAAGGACGTCTACAAGGATTTCAACCTGGTGGGCGAGGATCTCGTGCAGCGGCTGCGCAAGTTCCGCGAGCACGACATCCACGTGCTGGGCTCGTTCATCTTCGGGCTGCCGAGCGACCGCCCGGAAACCTTCGACGTGACCGCCCAGCTGGCCCAGCGCGCCGATCTGACGTTCGCGCAGTTCGTCATGCTGACGCCGTTTCCCGGCACGCTCGACTTCGCCGCCTGGGAGAAGTCGATGGCCGAGGACGAGACGCGCATCGCCGGCATGCCGTTGACGCGCCACTGGCTCATTCCCAAGGACCAGCGTCCGAACATCTTCTCGCCGCATCCCGTGATGTCGGCCGACGAGATCCGGATGCGGACGCAGGGCGTGTGGGACAAGTTCTACAGCGTGTCCTCCATCTGGAAGCGCGCGCACTGCGTCGAGTCGTTGAAGTCCCGCCTGGCCTTCCTGCTGATCTCGAAGCTGTACCGCCAGATGTACGCGAATACCGGCATCGCCACCGACAGCGCCCGTGTCCGCAAGTCCACCCGCTGGGCCCGCTGGATGGCCCGTCCCTGCCGGCGGCTGTTCACGGCGCCTCCCATGCCCGGGCTTCAGGTTCCGGTCGCCGACGCCTGATCGGCACCCGTACGGCCCGGCATCCGTCCCGTCGGTGTCGACCGCCCGTGCGCGTCCCCACCGGCCCGGCCGTGCGAGCCAGGTGGGTCCATCAGATAAATGAAGGCGGAGTCAAGACTTCCGGCCGTGGACGCCGGTGCCCTGTGCGGCGTCCGGTCGCCGGCGGAGCTGCTCGCGACCGCTGGACGGCGTGGAACCCGATTTGCAGAGACCCTCTCCGGTGGGGCGCCACAGGGACGGCCGGCCTGCGGTCCAGGGTGACTGCGGCCGAATAAGAAGATACAGGGGACGACTCTGGGTGCCCTGGGCTCGCGCGCCGGCGATCGGCGCCATTCAGGTCGGATCGGGGGATGTGATGACGTGCGCTTGGTGCGATAAGAATCTGGAAGCGAAGGACGTGCAGAGCCACAACCATCTGCCGTTTCATCGCCAGTGCGTGAAGCAGTACCGAGGAATACGTGCTGCACATCCGCCAGCAGGCGGATCAGACCCTGCGCCGCTAGTCCCCGCGCGCCGGAACGCCCCGGCGATCGGGTCGGGGACGACCACCGCCCGGAGGCGCCTGCGCGCTCCGGATTGGCCAGCCCGCCTCTCCCCTTGACATCCGACAAGAGAGGCGCGAAGCTGACGGGACCATGACCGTCTCGTCCGGCAGCGATCTCCTGCAAGGCACGCTCGATCTGCTCATCCTCCGCGTGCTGTCCAACGGCCCCGTGCACGGCTGGGGCATCTCACAGCGTATTCAGCAGGTGTCACGCGACGCGCTGAGCGTCAATCAGGGCTCGCTCTACCCGGCGCTGTACCGCCTGGAGCAGAAGGGCCTGATCGAGGCGGAGTGGGGCGTGTCCGAGAACAACCGCCGCGCGCGCTTCTATCGGCTCACGAAGAGCGGCCGCCGGCAGTTGTCGGAGGAGACCGCCAGCTGGCAGCGCTTCGCCGCCGCCGTGGCGTTGATTTTGGAGCGTGCCTGAGGAGCACCGCCTGTCACTCTCGCGCAGGATCCGCCGGTGGCTCGAGGCCTGGCTGAGGCGTGGGCGCCTCGAGCACGATCTCGACGAAGAGCTCCGCTTTCATCTGGACATGGAGAGCGCGGCGCAGCGCCGCGCCGGCGTGCCGCCCGGCGAAGCCGCCCGCACGGCGCGGCAGCGCTTCGGCAGTGTCGCCTGGGCGAAGGACGGCTGTCGCGACACGTGGGCGCGCCGCTCGACCGACGCATTGCTGCAGGACGTGCGGTTCGCCCTGCGTGGCCTGCGTCGCAATCCCGGTTTCGCTGGGGCCGCCATCCTGACGCTCGCCCTCGGCATCGGCGCCAACACCGCCATCTTCAGCGTCGTCGACACGGTGCTGCTGCGGCCGCTGCCGTTTCCGCAGCCGGACCGGCTGGTGACACTCTGTGCGGAGAATGCCCAGGTGGCCGGCTTCTGCGTCGCCTCGCCGCCCGATGTCGAGGACATGCGGCAGGCCAGCCGGACGCTGGAGGACCTCGCGCTCGCGCGAACGAGCTTGTTCCTGCGCCGGACGCCCGACGGCACCGAAGGATTGAACGGCGGCCTGGCCACGCCGGCGCTGTTTCGCATCCTGCGCGTGCGGCCGGCGCTCGGCCGGCTGCTGCAGCCAGGCGATCTGGACGCGGGCCGCAACCACGTCGTCGTCCTTGGTCACGCCCTGTGGACGACGCGCTTTGGCAGCGATCCGTCCGTCCTGGGGCACACCATCACGCTCGACGGCCATCCGTACCGCATCGTCGGCGTCCTGCCGGCCGGACTCGACGTGCCTCGGATGGAACGCGCGCAGATCTGGATGCCGCTCCCGTTCGATCCGCGCGACGAGACGAACCGGGATTGGCGCGGCTTCATGGTCTACGGCCGGCTCGCGCCCGGTGCCACGCTCGACGCGGCTCGCAGTGAACTGACGGCGATCGCCGGACAGTTGGCGCGCACGCACCCGAAGACCGATGCCGGCTGGGGTGTACGGATCGTGCCGCTGCTCGACGAGGTCGTCGGGCCGGTGCGGAGCACGCTGCTGGTGTTTCTCGGTGCGGTCGGCCTCGTGCTGCTCATCGGGTGCGCGAACGTTGCCAACCTGCTGCTCGCACGCGCGACCACTCGCCGGCGGGAGCTGGCCGTCCGGGTGGCGCTGGGGGGAAGCCGGTGGCGGCTCGCGCGCATGCTCCTCACCGAGGGGATGGTCCTGGGGGGCATCGGCACGGCCGTTGGCGTTCTGTTCGCGTTCGGCGGCGTGCGGGCGTTCCTCGCGCTGGCGCCGGCCGGCATTCCGCGCCTGAGCGGCGTTGCCGTCAATGGTGGCGTGCTCGCGTTCGCCGCGCTCGTGGGCCTGGCCAGCAGCCTGGTCTTCGGGACGCTGCCGGCGCTGCGCGGCTCACGGCTGGACGTGGGTGATGCGTTGAAGGACGACCAGCGCACGCAGGCCGGCGGATCCGGCCTGCGGCTGCGCGGCGCCCTCATCGTGGCGGAAGTGGCGCTGGCCCTGATGCTCCTGGTCGGGGCCGGCCTGCTGGGCCGCAGCTTCGTGGCGCTGATGACGTGGCAGCCGGGATTCGAGCAGCAGCACCTGCTCACGTTGCAGCTCTACGTGCCCGATGGCAAGTATACGGAGGCGGGCGAGGTGGCGTCGCTCTACCGCCGCGCGATCGAGCGCCTGTCGTCCTATCCGGGCATCGTGTCGGTGGGGGCCGCCTCGGCCGGTCCGCTGTTCGGCGGGCGCGAGACGGACACCGTCACGATCGACGGCCGGCCCGTCCGCTCGGGCGTGCCGACCGTCCGATGGTTCGATATCAGTCCCGGCTATTTCCCGACGATGGGTGTGCCGATCGTGGGAGGCCGGAACTTCACTGACCGCGACGGCGCGGGGGCGCCAGCCGTGGCGATCGTGAACGAGGCGATGGCCCGGCGGTACTGGCCGGGAGACAGTCCGGTCGGTCACCTCGTGACGCTGAAGTCGGAGAAGCTGACCGTGCGCATCGTGGGCGTGGTCCGCAACGTGCCGCCATTCCATGCGGGCGATCCGGTCGATCCGGAGATCTACTGGCCCGACTTCCAGCAGCCGCGGTGGGCGACCTATCTCGTGATCCGCACGACCGGGGATCCGGCGTCAATCATCCCCGACATCCTCCACCTGCTGGCGCAGGTCGAGCCCGACATGGCCGTGAGGCATCCGAGTTCGATGCCGGCGCTGGCCGATGCAGAACTCGTGCGCCCGCGCTTCGTGATGTTCCTGATCGGGCTGTTCGCACTGATCGCGATCGTGCTGGCCGCCATCGGCATCTACGGCGTCACGGCGTACGCTGTGACCCAGCGCACGCGCGAGTTCGGCATCCGTCTGGCGCTCGGTGCCGAGCCGTCGCAGATCGTCCGAACCGTGCTGCGGCAGGGGATGGGGCTCGCCGGTCTCGGCGTCCTGCTGGGGCTGGTCGGCGCGGCGGGCGTCTCGCGGGTGACGGCGAGTCTGCTGGCGGGCATCCCGCCGACCGACCCGGTCACCTTCGGAAGCGTGGCTGTGCTGGCGGCCGGCATCGCGCTGGTGGCCTGTTATGTGCCGGCGCGGCGGGCGAGCCGCGTCGATCCGACGCGTGCCTTGAGAAGTGAGTGAGGAAGCTCAGGGCGACTCGCGCCGCAGTCGTTCCAGCCAGCTCAGGATCTCGGCCTGTGTCGCCGTATCCCGCTTCAGCGATTCCACGGCTTCGGCCGGTGCCGAATCGAGCAGTCCGACGGCATGGGAGAGCAGCGCCCACTGCGCGTCGAGATCGAGCTCGCGGAATTCCGGCCGTTCGGCCAGGCGGTTGTAATAAAGCGTCAGTCCGCCCCACGGCTTGAGGCGCTGCGGGTTGTCCGGTTCGGCGTACGTGCACCGCGCAGCCGGGCAGATCCACGACGTGCGAAAGGTGGCGTGATCGCCGGGCCACGTCCGATGGGCGCTGTCGACGTTGAGCACGGACTTGCGCTGCAGCGGCTGGTCATCGAACGGACAGATGCGGGAACCCTTCGGCATCGAGGACACCTCCGACCGCGTGGGCATCGTCCACGGGAAGCCCGACGACCCGCATCGCGACTGGTCTGCGCCCGGACGTCTACGGCCGGCGCGGGGCGTTCGTCGGGCGTTCACCCTTTGAGACGCCCGGAACGGCGGTCGCGGTCCCGACCTCGTGCTTGCGAAGCCGGCGGTAGAGCGTCCGCCGGCTGACGCCCAGGACGCGGGCGGCGGCGACCTTGTTGCCGTGGAGTTGTTGCAGGACCCGCACGATATGGTCTCGTTCGACGATGGACAGCGATGGGGCGGCGGATGCCGCCGGCGCTGCTGCGGGGCGATCGGCCGGGGCGGGTGGCGCCGGGGCGGGAACGGCCGCGGCCCGGCCGCCGGCATGGGCCGGTGCCGGCGCGGGTGAGGTGGCGGTCACTTCGTCGAGCACGCGGCCGAGCTCGGGGACGGCGAACGGCTTGGGAATGACCGCGAGGAAGCCGACCTCGCGGAATCGGGCCATCGTCGTGTCGTCCGCGTATCCGCTGGACGCGATCGCCCGGACGGCCGGGTCGATCGCCCGCAGACCGGCCAGCGCTTCCTGCCCTCCCATGCCGCCGGGGACGGTGAATCCAGCATGACGGCGTCGAAGCCGCACCCGCCGGCGAGACCGTCGCGGTAGCGGTCCACCGCTTCCTGGCCGTCCGCCGCGGTCACGACTTCGTACCCCAGATACGCCAGCATCTCGGCTGCCACGAGGCGGACCGGTTCCTCGTCGTCCATGATGAGCACGCGTCCGCAGCCGCGGGGGATCGCCCTGGCCGGTGCGAGCGATGGCGGCTTCGAGTGCCGGGGCCTCGGCGGGCAGGTAGACGCTGAAGGTCGAACCCCGTCCCACTTCCGAATCGAGGCCGATGTGGCCTTCGTGCTTGCTGACGATGGAATACGAGGACGCGAGCCCGAGACCGGTACCGTCCGGCTTCGTGGTGAAGTAGGGATCGAAGATCCGGCGCCGGTGCTGCTGGGGAATGCCGGGACCGCTGTCGGTGATCGCAATCGCCACGTAGCGCCCGTCCGCCGCGTTGAACCCGGCCGGGCGGTTGTGCGGGCCGACCACCAGGTTCGACGCGCGGATGGTGAGCGTGCCGCCCGCCGGCATGGCCTGCTTGGCGTTCAGCACGATGTTGTTGATGACCTGGCTCATCTGGCCTTCATCGACGTTGACCGACCAGAGGTCGGGCACCACGCGGGACTCGCACCGGACGTTCGAGCCGTGCAGCGCGAAATGCGCCCAGTCGTGCAGCAGCGGGCCGAGGCCGATCCGCCTGCGCACCGGCGCGCCGCCGCGGGCGAAGGTCAGCAGCTGCTGCGTCAGGCCGCGGGCCCGCATGCAGGCGCGTTCGGCTTCCGCCAGACGCCGCACCATACGGTCGTCCTGGGCCTCCAGCCCGGCGAGCGACAGGTGACCGGTGATGGCGAGCAGGATGTTGTTGAAGTCGTGCGCGATGCCGCCGGCCAGCACGCCCAGCGATTCGATCTTGCTCGCCCGGAGCCGCTCCTGGTCGAGCGCGAGGCTGTCGGTGACGTCGCGGAAGACGAGCACGGAACCGATGGCCAGGCCGTTGCTGTCGTGAAGCGGCGTCGTCACCCGTTCGACGACCCGCGCGGACCCATCGCGGCTCTGCAGGGTGACGCGCACCCGCGCCGGCTCCTCACGGGCGACGGACGCCGCATGCGCTCCGGACGTCTCGTCGCCGTCGCTGGCCGACTGGAAGATCTCGGTCAGCGCCCGTCCCGCGGCCTCGGCCTGCGACCAGCCTGTGAGCTGCTCGGCGGTGTGGTTGAGGCTCACCAGCCGGCCGTGCACGTCGGTCGTCATCACGCCGTCCCCGATCGACCGCAGCGTGATCGCCAGCCGCTCCTTCTCGGCGGCCAGCGCCCGCTCCGACTGCCTGGCCAGCTCGAGCGCTTCCATCGTCGCCCAGTGCAGTTCGGAAATCTGCTGCACGTGGCGCTGTTCGTCCTCGATCCGGCCGAGGTACGTCTGGTAGGTGCGGTAGGTGAGGTACACGGGCGCGACGGCCAGCAGGGCGAACCACTCGCCGGAGCTGCTGACCAGGATGGCGAGGACGGCGGCGGTACCCGCCCCGACGAAGTAGCTGGGGCCGGCCCACAGGAAGTTCGCTCGCCACAGCTGCAGGACCGGCTGGCTCTCCGACAGGCCGATGGCGGTCGCGACCAGTCCGGTATTGAGCAGGAAGTATACGAGGGCCGCGCCGACCAGAGGGCCGGCCAGCGCGGTCATCCGCAGGGCGCCGAACTGGCCGCCGAGCAGATGATAGGCGAAGCCGGACGCCTGCACCGTCAGCACGAGCGTGGCCATGCTGAACAGCGTGCGCGACGGCGGGTTCCTGTGCCGCGCGTTGAACGCGCACTGCGCCCAGCCGCTGACCATGGAGATCAGCATGGTCTGGCTCGGACCGAGCAGCAGCAGCGCCGTGAAGTCGGCGGCATACGACACCGACATGGTCGAGTCGCCGCGACCGATTGGCAGCGTGATCTTGCAGGCCGCGGCCGTCGACGACACGGCCAGGAAGAGGAAGAACAGCGTGGGGTCGGGCGTCGTCGACGGAAAGAGGAGCACGACCGCCGCCAGGCCTGCCGCGATGACCGTGCCCACGTACAGGCGGGCCGTTCGCGACGAGGTTGACGCGGCGTCGAGTGTGGTTCGCGTCTGGCCGGCGGCGGCGCCGGTCTGTCCGAACGGCCCGAAGCTTACGGCATCCATTGGGTGCATTCCTGAAGTGCGGCGGCCGATCAGAGGCCGCCGGTCGTATTGCCCCAGACGATGTTGCTGCCCCAGACGATGTTATTGCCCCAGATGATGTTCTCGCCCCAGACGATGTTGCTGCCCCAGACGATGTTCGAGCCCCAGACAATGTTGGAACCCCAGACAATGTTGGAGCCCCAGACGATATTGCTGCCCCAGACGATGTTGGAACCCCAGACGATGTTGTTCGCCCAGGCGTCGGAGTTCGTGAAGACCGAACTGCCCCAGACGATGTTGGAGCCCCAGACGATGTTCTGGGACCAGGTCACCGTCTCGCCCCCGATCGTCGAGTAGGTCTCGACGGGCGACATCAGCCAGGAGGCGCCGACGGCCGCCGTCGTGTCGAGTCACCCGCGACAGTGCGACCGCGCCGGCTGCGTTGATCTCGCCCGTCCCCTGGGTCAGCGGGTCGTAGGGCGCCCCACTGTCGTCATTGAGTGAGCTCGACGTGAACTCGAGGATGGCCTTCACGGCGTGCGGCGTCAGTGGCGGCGCATCGGGCTGCACCGTCTGATGGGCCTGCAGCATCAGGGCCACGACGCCCGTTGTCACACCGGCCGCCATGCTCGTGCCGCTGAGCTTGACGTAGTCGGTGCCGACCAGCAGGCTCGTGTAGCCCAGGCTGGTGAGTTCGTTCAGCAGATACGAGTTCGGCGCAGCGTCCGAGGTCAGCTTGTGGCCCGGCGCGACCACGTCCGGCTTGGCGAAGCCGTCGTACCACGTCGGGCCGCGCGAGCTGTACGGCGCCACGCGGTCATCGGTCCGCGTTTCGGTGTCCTGGGTCATGACGGCGCCGACCGTCAGCGCATCCGGGGCGTTCCCGGGCGAGGCGATGCCGGCGTAGCCGACCTCGCCCGTGTCCGGATTCGTGCCGTAGTTGCCGGCCGACGTCACCACGATGAGGCCGGCCTGCACGGCCTGCTCCACGGCCTGATCGAGCGGATCGGTCGCGGTGTCCTCGTATGGCGGATGGCCGAGCGACATGTTGACGACCTGCACGCCGAGGGCATCCTTGTTCGCCGTGATGAACTGCAGCGCTTCGACGACGTCGCTGGTCCGGCCGGCCCCGGTGTCGTCCAGCACCTTGGCGACCACGAAGTGGACGCCGGGCGCGACGCCCGCGTACTGGCCGCTCGACAACGCCCCCGTGCCGCCGATGAGACCGGCGACGTGCGTGCCGTGGCCGAAGCCGTCCGACGGCGTCGTGAGGATCCCGCCCTGCGTGAAGTCGTAGAAGGCGGTGATACGCTCGGCCGCGACGTCGCTCGAGGGACTCAGCCCCGAGTCGATGAGGGCCACGCCGATCCCCTCGCCGGTCGGCCCGAGATAGGTCGCGCCGCCGTCGGGCACGAGGCCGAGCGCCTGGCGGAGGGTGTCCGGTGAAACCGTCGTCAACATGCCCGTATTGATCAGCGACGTTCCCAGGGCGCTGGCCGTCACCGTGGCGTCAGCCGAGATGTCCGTCACGGCGTCGTCCGCGTCGAGCTGGTTGAGACCGCCGTCGTTCTTCACGGTCGCGGCGAAAGCATGCAGCTGCGGGTAGTAATGGGTGACCGTGGCTCCCTGGTTCAGCAGCGACTGGTAGACGGTCCACTCGTCCCCGTTCCTGACGCGGACGATGACCCGTCGGGCTGCGCCGTGCTGGGTCGTGTTCAGCAGGTGGCGCAGGTAGCGGTCGACCTTCGCGTGCGTGACGCGCTGGCCTCCGGAGGGTGATGCGGCGGGACCCGCGGCGGACGCGGTGGTCGGCACGCAGATCAACGTCACGGCAACGAACGCGAGCAAGGCCAGGCGTTTCACAATCGTTCTCCAAAGCCAAGAAGTTGACGGAGCGTCGCGGTCCGGCCATCGCCGGTACCGGACGTACCACGCATTCAGCGCACCGGCGGTGGACCGGACGCCCGCCAGTCGCGGTCGAGAATGGTCCAGAGCACCTGGTCGAGATGGCGGCCGTTGCGGAACAGCGAGGCCCGGAGCAGCCCTTCACGGACGGCGCCGAGCTTCTGCAGAGCTCCGTGGCCCCGGCCGTTCGGCACGGCGGCCCGGGCTTCGAGCCGATGGACGTCGAGAGTGTCGAACGCGAAGTTCACGATCAGGCGGGCGACGTCGACGAACAGTCCCGAGCCCCAGAACGAGGACCCGAGGGCGAAGCCCCATTCCGCGGTGCCGGTCCCCGAGTCGAGCCCGCGGATCTGGAAGAGTCCGGCGGCGGAGAGCAATCCGTGCGGAACGACGGTGAAGCAGACGGCGCGACCAGCAGCCTGCTCGTGCCCGCTCCAGAGAATGAAGCGTTCGAAGCCCTCGATGGTCGTCGGCGGTGGTGGAATGTAGCGGGCCACCTCCGGGGTGGCGAGCATCGTCAGCAGGGCCGGGGCGTCGCCAAGCTGCAGGGGGCGCGCAGTGCCCAGCGTACCCACGAGTTCCGGTAGAGCTTCCCGCCAGTTCAACGTCTTCTGCAGGCGCGTCTGCGGCGTGCGGCCGGCAACCGCGACTGGGCGATCGAAACCACGAACCCGATCCATGAAGCCTCCGAAGAACCTCAAATCTGAAGCGGCCGGTCGAATACTCAATGCGCTGATGAGCGTTGGCGAGTGTATTTTGACGTCTTTTATATGTCAATATGGTATTTTTGAGAACAGATTCGTAATTTTACAACCTGTGACATTTGGTGTTCAGCCTGCCGACATGCAGCTCTGCTACGTGGCGCATTTCCGGGATCAATTGAGAGGCTGGTGATTCTGGTCCATGTCGAGATTCCGACATGGGAAGGAGTCAAAGACCTGATCTTTTTTCTGGGAGGGTGGCGGAACGAGGGTGCAGCCGCGTAATGCGTCGGTCTGGATCAGCCGCGGACGGCTTGGAGTGTCTGCGGGTAGACGTCCGGATTCACGTGCGCATCGATGAGCGACGGGCCTCGCACTGTCAGCGCGGTGGTGAGAGCGGAGGCAAGCTCGTCAGGTGTGCGCGCGGCAAAGCCGGCTACGCCCATCGACTCGGCCATGGCGCGCCAGTCGACCGCCCCGATGGACACCCCGGCCGGCTTGAGATCACGACGGCGCTGCTTGATATCGATGAGGCTCAGCGTGGCGTCGTTGAGGACGATGACGACGACGTCGAGGCGCTCCCGGGCGGCCGTCCGCAGTTCACCTGCGCACATCAGCAGGCCGCCGTCACCGGTGATGGCAACCGTCCGCCGCCCGCGTTCGAGCAGTGCCGCGCCGATGGCGGAGGGCAGGGCGAAGCCCATGGTCGACAGGCCGTTGGAAATGAGCATCTGGCGCGGTGCGGCGACGGCCCAGAGGACCGCTGCCGGCAGCATGTGTGCGCCGGCATCGACGGTGACGCGGGCCTCCGGACCCGCGGCCGCGGCGGCGATCTCGATCACCTGAAATGGCGCGAGGCCGGCCGAGCCGATGCGCAGGGCCGACCGCTGGATGGCGACGGCCGAGGCGAGCCAGGTCTCGTCCCACGCGGCGGTCCGGCTGCGCGCGCCGTCGATCAGCGACAGGCCGTCTTCGATTGATCCGGTGATCCGGGCGGCGAACGGTACGTGCGTCTGAGATGGCAGCGGCTCGCCGCAATAGATCGTCGGCTGTTCGAAGCTCCACGGCCTCGGCAGCAGCTCGACGGGATCGAGCCCGACGCCGAGCAGCAGATCGGCCTGCTCCAGCACCGGCCGCTCGATCGTGCCGTTCGTGAACACGCCGGCGAAGAGCGGATGGGCATCCGGCACGACCCCCTTGGCCTTGTAGGTGACCATGGCCGGAATGCGGTGACGTTCGCAGAACGCGCGCAGGGCGAGCGAGGCCTTCGGGTTCGCCGCACCCAGCCCTGCCAGCACGAGCGGGCGTGCGGCCCGGCCGATCAGGCTGGCGGCTGCGGAATTCAGCTCCGGCCGGCTCCAACGGAGAGTGTCGGGGGCTGCCGGGGGCGGGAGAGGGGCCGTCGGCTGCAGCATCGCCTCCGGAGCGCAGTCGATGTGCACGGGACCTGGCGGCGCTGTTCCAGCCAGCTGCACGGCCTCGCGCAGATCGTCCAGAGCGCGCGGCCCGGCGAGACGAAGACTGCGCTTGGTGATGGGGCCGAAGATCGCCTGCTGATCCAGCCGCTGGTGCAGACAGGCGTCGGCGCGGTCCGGGTGACGATCGGTGAAGGCGAGCAGGGGTACGCGGTCGAGCCAGGCGTGAGCGACCCCGTTGACCAGGGAGGCGGCGCCCGGGCCGAGCGTCGACAGACAGGCTCCGGGACGTCCGGTGATTTCCGCTTGTGCGCAGGCCATGAAGGCGCCGGCCGTCTCGGTGTGGGCGAGGACGAAGGGCAGGCCTGCCTCGCCGGCGGCTTCGATGAGATCGAGGTTGCTGCCCCCGCCGGGCATGCCGAACAGCGTGGTGACGCCGGCAGCGGAGAGGTGCGAAGCGATCAGGCGAACCAGGGTGGCAGGCATGGAGACGTGCGGCCGCGCCGGGGCATTGCTGCGAGGGCGGTGCCGCAGCCCTATCTTAACTGCGCCGCTGGCGATCCGGGCGAGGAAGGAAAGAAATCCCGTCGAGGAGGCCTGGACGTGCCGTGCGGTCCGGCGATTGTGCCTGGCGGGTGTCGGGGCCGACGCTCAGGGATCCGCAGTCCGTCAGCCGGGCGCCGTGTGGTGCCCGCCGTGCCGATCGGCCGCCGGCGCTCGACGCCGTCGCCACGCAGACGGCGGCCCTGCGCCCATTCGTCGGCCAGGATGACCGACAGCGTCTGGTCGACGTAATCCCCGCGGCAGCGGAACGACTGGCGCAGCACACCCTCCTGCACGGCGCCCAGCTTGCGCAGGGCACCCTGGCCGCGCCCGTTCTGAATCGCGGCCCGGGCCTCGAGCCGGAAGGTGCCGAGCGTCCCGAACGTGAACCCCAGCACGAGCTGCGCGGCTTCCAGGAACATCCCCGTGCCCCAGAAGGCCGACCCGAGCGCGAAGCCCCACTCCGACACGGCGAAGCCTGGTTCGAAGCCGCGCACCTGGAAGAGTCCGACCGCCGCGTCGCCCTGATGGGGAACGACGCCGTAGCAGACATCGCGTCCCGCGGCCTGCTCGCGCCGCGTCCACGCGATGAACCGGGCGAAGCCGTCGACGCTGGTCGGCGGCGGCGAGATGAACCGCGACACTTCCTCGGTGCCGAGCAGAGCCAGCAGAGCCGGCGCATCCGTCGTGCTCAGCTGACGGAGGGAGACGGTGGGGCCGATGAGCACCGGCAGGCGCTCGCGCCAGTCGGATGCCGCAATCGCGGATGGCGCGACACGCCTGACGATGGGCTCGGGCTGAAGATGCACGATAGGTCCTGGTGGCTGCCGTATGGCCGTTGGTCAGAACGTGAAGTCGCCGCCCCAGACGATGTTGTTGCCCCAGACGATATTGGCACCCCAGACGATGTTGTTGCCCCAGACGATGTCGACCCAGACGATATTGGCGCCCCAGACGATGTTATTGCCCCAGACAATGTTGTTGCCCCAGACGATGTTGGCGCCCCAGACGATGTTCGAACCCCACACGATATTCGCACCCCAGACGATGTTCTGGGCCCAGGCCGGTTCGTTGGCGTTGAAGAGGTAGCCCCAGACGATGTTGGCGCCCCAGACGATGTTCTGAGCCCAGTCGAGCGTCTCGCCGCCGATCGTCGTGGCCGGCGTGATGGAGGAGACGAGCCAGCCGGTGCCGGTTGCGCGCGTCGTATCGACGGCGCCGGCCAGCGCGGCGGCACCGGCCGCATTGAGTTCGCCGGTGCCCTCGGTCAGCAGGTCGAACGGCTGGCCGTTGTCGTCGTGGACGGGGATCGCCGAATACTCCAGCATCCCCTTGACGAGATTCGGGCTCAGCGGCGGCACGCCGCCGGGCGTCCCGGCCGCCAGCCGGTTGTGCGCTTCCACCATCAGGGCGACAACGCCGGTGGCCACACCCGTGGCCATGCTCGTGCCGCTCAGGCGGAGGAACATCCGGCCGGTGGAGGTCTGCACGTGGTTCTTCAGCAACTGGTTGAACAGCGCCGAGTTCCAGGCGGCGTCCGACACCAGATCGTGGCCGGGCGCGACGACGTCGGGCTTGGCGTAGCCGTCGTACCAGCTCGGCCCGCGGGAACTGTAGGGGGCGACGCGATCATCGTCGCGGGTCACCGTGTTCTGCGTCATCACCGCCCCGACGGTGATGGCGCCGGGCGCGTTGCCGGGTGACGTGATGCCCGCGTAGCCGGTCTGATTCGTGTTCGGATTGGTGCCGAAGTTGCCGGCGGCGGTCACGACGACCAGGCCGGCCTGCACCGCCTGCTCGACGGCCTGCACCAGCGGATCGCTCGCGGCCGGCTCCAGGATCGGATGCCCGAGGGAGAGATTGACGATCTGAACGCCCAGTGCGTCCTTGTGTGCCGTGACGTATTGCAGCGCCTTGACCACCGTGCTCGTCAGCCCCTGCCCGTGTTTGTCGAGCACCTTGAAGACGACGAAGTCGACGTCGGGCGCGATGCCCTGATACTGGTACGAGGACAGGACGCCGCTGCTGCCGATGAGCCCGGCGACCTGCGTGCCGTGCCCGTAGTCGTCGTAGGGAGCCGTCTGCCGGATTTGTCCGCCGGTCAGATCGTAGAAGGCCCGGATCCGGCCGGAGAAGTCGGGTGAGGGCGCGAGCCCCGAGTCGATCAGGGCGACGCCGACGCCAGCCCCGGTCAGCGCGTCGCCGGAATCCCACGGATTGACGAACGCCGGCAGACCGAGCGTCTCGCGCAGCGTGCTCGGCGTGCCCGGAGGCACGTGGAGGGGGCGCCGCCTGCCGCGCCAGCGGCGCGCGTTGAGGCGGTCACCTGCGAACGCCGTCACGATCGGGTCGCTCGAGATCGAGAGGACGTCCGGACTGCTCGCCATCTGTTCGATCTGGCTGGAGGACGCATCGCCCGCAATCGCCTGCAGCGACGGATACTCGTCGCTCACGCGCGCGCCGTCCTTCTGGAGCAGACGCCGGACGGCATCCCGCGCACCGGGCTTCACGCGCAGGATGATCCGGCGTGGCGTGCCGGGATGGCTCGCGAGGCCGTCCTTCAGGGCGTGGTCCAGCTTCCCGGCGTCCGGTCCACCAGAACCGGGGCCGGCCCACGCGGCCGGAATCCCCAGCGCCAGAACCAGCAGGAGCGTGGTCAACAGCCTTGATTTCACGATCGGCTCCTTACGAGATGCAGATGACGCCGATGTCGAGTGGTAACGACGGGGCGCTGAACGGACGGTCGACTCGGACGGGGGAACTGCCGCCTAGTGTATGAATGCAGCTTCTGTCATGTCAATATGGTTATCTAAACGACAAAGATGTAATGAAACAAGGGTGGCTCTTCGGCCGAACGACGCCTGTATCCCCTTGTTTGTCAGGACCTTGACGTGTCTGGCGCTCGGCCGGCGCGGGCGGACGACTCAAGTCCCGCTGGTAGACCGCCGAATACACCCGTGGGCCTGTCCGGTCGAAACCTGAAGCGGCAGGCGCCCGGAGGATGGCATGCACACCGGGTTCTCATGGGCCGTCGGCGGTGGATGGCTGGCCGTGTTTGCGGGAATGGCGGCCGCGACGAGCGTGCTGCGGACCGTGGTCGCGCGGAGGCAGAAGGCGGCGGTCCGGGCCGACGTCCAGCAGCGGACCCAACAGGCGCTGCTCGCGTCGTTGCTCCGCCGGGCGACCATGTTGTCCCCTTCGCAGCCGGGCCCCACGGGGCTGGCCTTCGGCGAGCCATTGACCATGCGGACGCCGGGCGACTCATCGCCCGTCGTCCGCTGAACACCCGCCCGCGCGCGGACGGCCGGCCCGCAGCTGGTAGAGGCTATGGCGCCGCCGGGTACCGATACGTCAGCGTCCGGTTCGGCTGCACGTCGAGATGGACGACGACCGGGCGACGGCCTGGCGCGCGGATCTCGATCTCGTGGTAACCCGCCGGCTCGCTGAGTGGCTGCACGGCGCCGAAGTCGGCCGCGCGCCCCGCGTAGTTCCCATCGACGTAGATCGTCGCGTCGGTGGGAGTCCCCTCGATGGCGATCGTTCCCCTGGCCACGGCGGGCGCCTGGACCGGTTCGGCCGCGCGTTCCGTCACCGGGGCCGGCTCGGAGTCGTCGGGGACGACGGCGACCGAGCTGCCGTAGGGATACGGCGACGGATAGGGATACGGATAGGCGTACGCCGGCGGGTAACTATATGGATAGGGGTACGGATAGTACCCGTATGGATACCCGATGTAGATGCCGAGGCCGACCGTCGATCGGTAGTAGCGCCGGTAGTAGGCCCCGTAGTAGGAGGGGCGGTAATACGGCCCGCGATAGGCCGGCCGGTAGTACGACCGGTAGTGCGGCCGTGCGGCAACCGGTGGTCGGACCGCGTGCGGACGGGCGATTGGGGCGGCCGGCCTCGGGACGGCTCCCCGGTGGGTCGCTCGCGGCGCGCGGCGCTGCGCCAGCGCCGGACTGGCCGCGCCGAGCGCGAACGCCAGCGCGACGCATGTCACGCACCTGTGTACTTGCATGGTGAGGCTCCTGAAGGGCCGGGCGCGGGCCCTTCGGACAAGGCGCCAGCACCTCCATTCTACTCCCGCCAGCCCGACCTTACCGCCCCCGTCCCTCCAGATAGCGGCGCGCCGCCCGCAATTCCTTCCGCCGGCCGGCTCCGGCCTTCGGCCGGGCGAGATCGTGCCGACACCCCAGACGCCCTTTGGCTGCGGAGCAACGGTGCCGCGCGACGGCCGGCGCTCAGTCGCGCCGGCTGCCCATGAACTGGAGCAGGAACAGGAACAGGTTGATGAAGTCGAGATAGAGCGCGAGTGCGCCGACGATGGCGTAGGTCTCGGTCTGGCCGTCGGGCATCGACAGCGCCATGTTCCGCAGCCGCTGCGCGTCGTACGCCGTGAGCCCGGTGAAGACGATGACGCCGATGAACGAGATGACGAACTGCAGGCCGCTGCTGTGCCAGAACATGCCGACCACCGAGGCCAGCACGACGCCGATGAGGCCCATGAACAGGAACTGGCCCATGCCCTGCAGGTTGCGGCTCGTCACCGTGCCATAGAGCGCCAGGCCGCCGAACATGCCGGCCGTCACGACGAAGGTCGCGAAGACGGACTGCCCCGTGTAGGCCAGCAGCACGAATGAGATCGTGATGCCGGTGAGCGCGGAATACAGCATGAACAGCATCGACGCCGTGGCGGGCGCCAGCCGGGTCACGCGGGTCGACAGGTAGAAGACGATGCCGAGCTCGGCAATCACCAGGCCCCAGAAGATCAGCTGGTTGGTCGCCACGGCGACGACCAGCGCGGGCGACGAGGCGATCAGGTACGCCATGAGGGCCGTGACGGCCAGCCCTCCGCACATCCAGCCATAGACCGCCCGCAGGAACAGACCGACGCGCTCCGCACTGGCGGGGCCGGTGAACGCGCGGTCACGTGAGATCTCGTCGAACGCCATTCGTGCACTCCTCCGGATTGGAACCCTGCTCCGATGCTAACACGGACGCACGGTCGGGTTCGTGCCTGCCAGCCCGGCCGTGGCCCTCACCGGAGCCGCGCCCCTCAGGACGTCAGGCCGCCGTTCGTTGACCGTCCCGGGACCACGTTATAGAGTGCCCGACGTCGGCGGCCCGTCGGGGACCGCTGTCGGGCGTCATCATCATCGAGTGCTGCAACCGGACGACTGGCGGGCCTCCTCACCCATGACATCTGATATCTGCAGACTGAGCGCCGTCGAGATGGCGCGCCGCCTCCGGGCGAAGGAACTGTCCGCGCGGGAGGTGCTCGCCGCTCATCTCGCGCAGATCGAGCGGGTCAATCCCGCGGTCAACGCGATCGTCACGCTCGTGCCCGAGCGGGCGGCCGAGCGGCGCGCGGCGCGGACGAGGCAGGCGCGCGGCGAGCCGCTGCGGCCCGCTGCACGGCCTGCCGATCGCGCACAAGGACCTGCAGCCGACCCGCGGCATCCGCACCACCTTCGGCTCGCCGATGTTCAGGGACTTCGTGCCCGGACGCGCGACTCGCTGCATCGTCGAGCGGCTGCGCGCGGCCGGCGGCGATCACCATCGGCAAGACCAATACGCCCGAGTTCGGCGCCGGCTCGCAGACCTTCAACGCGGTGTTCGGCGCGACCCTCAATCCCTGCGACCTGACCAAGACCTGCGGCGGCAGCAGCGGCGGCGCGGCGGTCGCGCTGGCCTGCGGCATGCTGCCGATCGCCGACGGCAGCGACATGGGCGGCTCGCTGCGCAATCCCGGCCAGCTTCTGCAACGTCGTCGGGCTGCGGACCTCGCCGGGCCGCGTGCCGATCTGGCCGGCGAAGCTCGCCTGGTCGCACGCTCAGCGTCGACGGGCCGATGGCGCGGACGTGTCGCCGACGTCGCGCTTCTTGCTGTCGGCGCATCGCCGGACCCGATCCCCGCTCGCCGATTGCGTTGCAGGAAGACGGCCGGCAGTTCGCCGGAGCCGCTCGAGCGCGACCTGACGGGTGCCCGCGTCGCGTGGTGGAAGGACCTGGGCGGGGTGCCCGTCGATCCGCGGATCCGATCGGCGGTGAACGCCGGGCGGCGCGTGTTCGAAGAGCTGGGGTGCGGGGTCGAGGACGCCGAGCCCGACTTCGCCGGCGCCGACGAGGTGTTCCGCGTGATCCGCGCGCTGACCTTCTCGGCGGGGCTTGGCGACATCGTGCGACCGAACCGCACGGTCGTGAAGGAGGCGGTGGTCTCCGAGGTCGAGAAGGGTGAGCGACTGACGGCCGCCGAGATTGGCCAGGCGGAGGCGAAGCGGACCGGGTTGTATCACCGCATGCGGCGGTTCATGGAGCGCTACGACTTCTTCGTGCTGCCGGTGACGCAGGTGCCGCCGTTCGACGGCGACGAAGCCCTATGTCGCCGAGATCGAAGGGACCCCGCTCGGCGACTACATCGACTGGATGCGGTCCTGCTACTACATCTCCATTCTCGGCAACCCGGCGATGTCCGTGCCGTGCGGCTTCACCTCCGACGGCCTGCCGGTCGGGCTGCAGATCGTCGGACGCCACCACGACGACTGGGGGGTGCTGCAGCTGGCGTATGCCTTCGAGCAGGCGGCCGGCGTGACGCCGAAGTGGCCGGGGATCGTGGAGGCGTAGGCCGCCGGCGACGGGCTTCAGGCTACAGGCGGGTTGCAGTCTCCGGTCTCCGGTCTTCAGTCTCCGGGCTTGGGCCAGCGGTCAGCGACGGGCTGCAGCGGCGCATTTCCCCTTCGCGTAGGGGCCGCCCAGGTCGCGATCACCCGTGTGGCGGCCCTTGGCACACCAACGGTCAGCCACGAGAGCACGAAGGCACGAAGAACGCCAGCCTTCAGAATGTCGTAACGGGCAATGGGCAATGAGTATTGCTCGGCATCAGGTGTCGGGCTACCGGCTCCGGGGTTCGGCGCTCATCATTTCCCCCTTCGCGTAGGGGCCGCCCGAGCGCATGATTGCACGCGGGTGGCGGCCCTTGGGGACCGGAGACCGGAGACTGCATCCGAAGGCTCCTTCAGCCCACCGCGCCCGCTGCGCGCAGGGCAGCGACCTCCGCGGGGCTGAAGCCTGCCTCGGTCAGGATTGTGTCCGTGTGCTCGCCGAGCAGCGGCGCGCGGCGTCGGGCGTCGGGCGGCGTCCGGCTCATCTTGATGGGAGAGCCGAGCGTTCGCAGGCGACCGAGGGTCGGGTGCTCCACGTCCAGGACCATCTCGCGCGCCACGATCTGCGGATTGGCCAGCACCTGTTCGTACTGGTTCAGCGGACCGCAGGGAACGCCGACCGCTTCGAGGCGCTCGAGCCAGTAGGCTCGCGGCTGCCCGCTGGTGACCGCCTCGATGCGTTCGGCGAGGGCGGCACGGTGCTTCACGCGGCCGGGCGTGTCGGCGAACTCCGGGACGGCGGTCCACTCCGGATGACCCAGCACGCCGCAGAGCTTCGGGAACAGCCGGTCGGTCGCGGCGCCGATTGTGACGTAGCCGTCGGCACAACGGAACGCCTGGTAGGGGGCGTGCAGGCGGTGCGCCGAGCCGGTCGGCTGCGGGTTGCGCCCCTCGGTGAAGTATTCCGTGGCTTCCCAGACCGAGAGCGCCACGCCCGCCTCGACGAGCGACGAATCGACGTGCTGGCCGAGTCCGGTGCGGTGGCGGGCTTCGAGCGCGGCGAGGATGCCGACCACCGTGAAGAGTCCGGCGCCGAGATCGGTGACCGGGATGCCAACCTTCACCGGGGCGCCGTCGGGCGCGCCAGTGATCGACATGAGGCCCGAGACGCCCTGCGCGATGAGATCGAGGCCGCCTTTCAGTCGGTCGGGGCCGGTCTGGCCGTAGCCGGAGATCGACGCGTAGACGAGTCGCGGGTTGATGGCCGAGAGCGCATCGTAGTCGAGACCGAAGTTGGCCATGACGCCCGGGCGATAGTTCTCGACCAGAATGTCGCCCGTGCGGGCGAGTCGCTTCACCACCTCGCGGCCGCCGTCGGTCTTCAGATCGAGGACCAGGCTGCGCTTGCCGCGGTTGACGGCATTGAACGCCGGGCTGTCAGTGCCGACCGCGCGCGACATCTGGCGGGTCGAGTCGCCGCGCGGCGCTTCAATCTTGATGACGTCGGCGCCGAGATCGGCGAGCATCATCGAACAGTAGGGACCGGCCATGACCTGCGTGACGTCGAGCACGCGCAGGCCGGCGAGGGCGGAAGAGGCGGCACTCATACGGGAGATTCTACTTGGCCACCCCGCAGACGATCTACGAGACCGACGGCGCGCTCGCGATCCTGACCTTCAACCGGCCCGAGGCCAGGAACGCGATGACGTGGGAGATGTACGAGGCGCTGGCCGAGGCGTGCGACCGGGCCGACGCCGACCCGGCCGTAAAGGTGCTCGTGCTGCGTGGCGCCGGCGGGAAGGCGTTCGTGGCCGGGACCGACATCTCGCAGTTCCGGAGCTTCACAACTGCAGACGACGCGATCGCGTACGAGGAGCGGATCAGTCAGCTGATGGATCGCCTCGAGCGGGTGACCAAGCCGACCATCGCGCAGGTGCAGGGCGTGGCGGCGGGCGGCGGGTGCGTGATTGCGCTCGCGTGCGACCTGCGGGTGGCGACACCCGAGTCGACCTTCGGCGTGCCGATCGCCCGCACGCTCGGCAACTGTCTCGCCGGGACCACCTACAGCCGGCTCGTGGACGTCGTCGGGCCGGCGCGCGCGAAGGAGCTGCTGTTCACGGGGCGGTTCGTCGACGCGGCCGAGGCGCAGACCGTCGGCCTGGTGAATCGGATCGTGCCCGCGGACGCGATCGATGCGGCGGTCCGCGAACTGGCGATGCAGATCGCCGCGAACGCCCCGCTGACCATTCGCGCGACCAAGGAACTGAACCGCCGGCTGATGGAGGCGCGCCGTCTGCCGCCGGGCGCCGATCGCGATCTCGTCGAGCTGTGCTACACGAGCGCCGACTTCCGCGAAGGGCGTGGCGGCGTTCCTGGCGAAGCGGAAGCCGCAGTGGGAGGGGAAGTAGTGAACCGGAGCGCCGCGAACTCCGTCCATTAGAGATGAGATGGCGAAGTTCGTTCTCTGGCTGATTCTTCTCTTCCTCTGCTGGCCGCTGGCCCTGCTGGCGCTCATCCTCTATCCGTTCGTCTGGCTCCTGCTCCTGCCGTTCCGCCTCGTCGGCATCGCCGTCGAAGGGGTCTTCGAACTGCTGAAGGCGATCCTCTTCCTGCCCGCCCGCGTCCTGCGGGGGCCGAAGCGGCTGTAGACGCCCGTCCCGTCTGAGCCCAGACGCTCTCGATGATTGTTTGGGTCTGGCCTGCGGAAATTCCAGGTCGGCGTCCGTCCAAGCAACGATCGGCAGGCGTGTTGACGCTGGTGGAAAAGGATGAGCTATAGAGCTCTGCAGTTAGTCCTTCTCAGGCAGGATTGTGAAAACGCGCTCTCAATCTCGTTCTGCTGACGGTGTCGGTGGCTTACCCTATCACCGCGAGACGCCGTCTCGCGGAGTCAGCATGGACTATGAGCGGTGTTTTCTCTCCCAGCTCGATGCCATCGATCGGATCGTCCGGTTCGTCGGTCGCCAGTACCGGTTGACGCCCGAGGAACAGGAAGAATTCCAGTCGATCGTTCGCCTCAAACTCATCGACAGGGACTATGAGGTCTTGCGCCGGTTCGAAGGGCGCAGCAGCCTTGGCACGTACCTGACGACCGTCATCCAGCGGATCTTCCTCGATCATCGGATCCAGCGATGGGGCAAGTGGCGTCCGTCGGCCGTGGCGCGCCGACAGGGGGATCTCGCGATCCGGCTCGAACGGCTCCTTGCACGGGATGGTCTGAGCTTTGAGGAAGCCTGCGAACAGCTGGCGGTCGAGCAGGGCGGGGCGGTCGACCACAACACGCTCGACGAGTTGCGAGGCCAGCTATCGCCCAGGGTGCCGCGCCGGTTCGTGGGTGAAGAGGCGCTGGCGGAACTGCCGGTCCCGGGTGAATGGGTCGACGAGCCGCTGCACGCGAGGGAGCGCCATGCTCTGGCGAAGCGGCTCGAAGGGGCCCTGTCGAAGCTGCTCGCCCGACGGCCTGCCCGCGATCGCCTGATCCTTCAGCTGCGCTTCAAGCACGGTCTCTCGGTCGCCGATGTCGGGCGCGCGCTGCGTCTCGATCCGAAGCCGCTGTATCGCCGGATCGAGCAGCTGATGCACCATCTGCGTCGCGGCCTCGAGGCCGAAGGCTTCTCTGCGGGCCAGGTGGCGGACGTGATTGGCCGGGTCGAAGTGGCCGTCGGCGGGGAGACGGCGACGCGTCGCGCGGCGTTGCGGCTGCCCGGAGCCAGCCTGGACGAGGCACAGGCCGCCGAACTGTATGCGATGAGCCGCGAGGCCTGGGACACGCGGACGGTCGAGGGCATTCGGCGGAGCATTGCCCTGGCGAAGGCGGCGGCGCACTGTGACGGCAATCACGTCCTGGCGCGCTCGGCGCTCGCGCTGTCGTACGGCACGCTGGCGTCGTACACGCCGTCGGATCCGGCGGTGCTCATGGAAAAGGCCCGCGCCGCCGCGCACGATGCGCTCCTGCACTCCTGCACTGCCCCCGGAGATCCCTCAGTGCACGAGGCTGCGCCCGTGGGACGGCCGGAGGCCGATGGCGAGGTGTCGTCGGCGATCTTCGACACTGACGTGCGCGGCGTCAGTGACGCCCATACGGCATTGGGATTCGTCCACCTCTGCTTCGACCGTGACTGGGGCGGGCAGAGAACGAGTATTCACTCGCACTGCAATTGAACCCCAACGACGCGACGGCCTGCCAGTGGTCGAGCTTCCTGCACCTCGCCCGCAACAGGTCCGAGGAGGCGATCCGGCTGAATCGAGCCGCGCAGGAATTGGAGCCCGGGTCTGCGATCATCACGTCTCAGGTCGGCTGGGAACTCTATTATCTGCGGAGGTTCGACGAGGCAATCGAAGTATTGAAAGAGCTGTCGAGCCGTGAGCCATCGTTCTGGCGGGCCCATCTGAATCTGGCCTTCTGTTATGCCGCGCTGGGACGGAGCCACGAGGCCCACCGTGAAATTCTGATCGCTGAAGCGCTGAACGACTATCCGGTCCTGCGGTTGATACGTGCGCACATGTGCGCGGCGCTGGGCGAGACACGTGAGGCGGCGAATCTGCTCGATGAGGATCTGCAAGCAGAAGGACTATTCGTCGCCCTATTGGCGCGCGTACGCCTACTCTGCACTCGGGGATGGCGACCACGTGATCGAATCCCTGGAGCCAGGCGATTCGGCAGCGGGAATGGTATGTGATCTTCATGCAACTCGAGCCCGCCTTTGATTTCGTTCGGGGGACCAATCGATTCCGGGGACTCGTTCGACGGCGGGGCTGACATGACCGATCTGTTCGTCGACGTGGTTGATCACGGCTCGCCCCGGGGGAGTCTCATCTTCATGCATGGCGGCATGGGCCTCGATCACACTTGTTTCCGGCCGCATCTGGATCCCCTTGCGGATCACTGCCGTCTCGTATTCTTCGACCACCGTGGCAACGGGCGGTCGCCCAAACCGGCGCAGGACTCCTCGTCTCTGGCCGCGATGGGGACGGATGCCCGTGTCTGTGCTTGCGGAGCACGGCGTCGGAGCCCGCCGTAGCGGTGGCGCACTCGTTCGGCGCGTGCGTGGCCCTCGAAGTGGCCCGGCAGGAACCGTCCCTGCTGGCTGGCCTCGTGCTGGTGAGTCCCGTGGTGTCTCCCACCGTTGCGCCCGTGATGGTCGAGCGGATTGCAGAGCGAGGCTCTCCGCCACAGCAGGCTGCTCTCGCGAGAGCTTTTGCGGGACAGATTGACTCCGACGACGAATACGCAGCGGCGTGGCGCGAGCTCGTGCCGATCTTACCTGGCCAGACAGCATGCACACCAAGGGGACGATCTGTTGCGGAACGTCCGCTTTTGCGCCGCAGCCTTCAACGGTTTCCTGGCCAATTGCTTCGCGCAGTGCGACTGGAAGAGCGCGTGTGCAGGGCTGAACGTGCCCGTGCTGGTCCTTCGGGGGAGCCAGGACTGGCTCGAACACGATGCGGGTGGTTCGAGGCCGTGGCCGCCGCCATCGGCCGGGGCGCCCAGCTGCGTGAGATGTCCCAGAGCGGGCACTTCTGCTTCGCTGAGGAGCCGCAAGCCTTCGTGAAGCTCGTCGATGACTGGCTGTCGTCGCACCTGCCGGAGGCGCGAAGTTTCTGAAAGCTCCCGGGGCACCGCCCACCAATTCCTCCCACACAGTTCCCCCTGCCTCGCCCACCGAGCCCGGCTCGGGTGCGAAGAAGCACGTGTCCGTCCGTCACCTTGAATGAGGTGACGATTGGCCCGTGCCGGAAATGGTGCCGGTCGGCGGACTGATGCAGGAGCGACGGGTGGGGATTCGTGTCCCGACGCCGAAACGCTGGCCGCCTACATGGATGGTCTGCTGACTCGACGCGTGCGCTCAGTCGTTGAGGAGCACCTGCTCGGATGTGCGAGATGTCTCGCGATTGTGGCCGGAACGGGCAGGCTGAGGGGATGTCAGCGAAAGCAGTAGCGGTGCCCCCTCCCTCTGGCTCCTCGGTGTCGTGTGCGGGCCGCGGCGCTTATGTCCGTCGACATTGTGCACGGGCAGCCCCTGGGGCGCTTTCCGGCCTCCCCTGTTCCCTGTTCACATCTGACTTCATCTGGAACGCCGCGGGAATTTCGAGGACGAGGCCTCTCAGAGGTTGAGACCGTCCGCGCCTCGAGCGTGCCGCCGTTGTGACGACACCACGGGCAGAGCGCCGGGTGGCCGGTCGGACGCCCACAGCCGGGCGTGCAACGACACCATTTCCGGAGGGAGCATGAGGGCGCGATTCCCTTGGTCGGGACACCTTGGAAGGATCTTCGCTTTCGTGGCGTGCGCTGTGGTCTGCTGGCGCTGCCTCAACTCGCGAGGACACAGGGAACGTTTGCGCCGACGGGCAGCATGAATACGGCGCGAATGTCTAGCACGGCTACGCTGCCCCCCAACGGTAAGGTACTCATCGTCGGCGGATCGGATCAATCAAACAAGCCGCTGGCGAGTGCCGAACTCTACGATCCGGTCACGGGGACCTTCAGTCCTACAGGAAGCCGGCGTTGCGGGCGGGAAGGTACCTGCCGTTGGCGGCGTGAACTTTCTGGCCAGCGCGGAACTGGTACGACCCGAGCGCCGGCAGCTTCACGCCTGCCGGAAATCTGAGTGCGCCTCGCGCCTTCGCCACCGCCAGATTGCTCACCAACGGCGACGTCTTGATTGCGGGGGGGAGGAGCGGCTGGCCGACGGCTCCTATGTCGGGGAAGCAAGCGCGGAGCTCTATGATCCCGTCAAGGGCGTGTTCAAGCCGACCGGAAGCCCATCATCGGAGGCTGAAGACTCATCCGTATCGGCGGACCTCCCGTCCCAGTGTGCTTCGCGAGGACAGAAACCGTGAAACGCCGGTCAAGACGCCCTGTATTCGATTCAGGCGCTGCCGCATCATGACGCCGTTCCTGTAACAACACGCGCGCGCCATGGATCAGGAAATCTCCGGCTCAGGCCGGGAATTTCCAGCCTTCGGCCGTCCAAAGGACCGAATCGATCGCGTCATAGCCGTTAGACGTGCCACGTCGAAAGCCGCCGCGTTGCCGGTTGCGGACGCAGCGGTGGATGCGTAGCGCGTGACAAGTGGTGCTGACGCGGTCCATCGAGTCGCCCCTTCGAGCCGCGGCCTTGGATCACGCCCTGGCTCGGCTATTCCTGGAGAGCAGTCATGGACGTTATCCGTCGAGAGTCTCGTGAACGGGATCGATGCGGCCAGCCGTGGGGCCGCAGATCAGCGATGAGGCACGTTGTTCCGGGTTGCCTGGTTGTTGCGCTGGCTGTGCTCGTGTTCAGTACGTCGGCTTCAGTCGTCACGCGTGCGCAGTCGTCCGCTGACGAGATCTACGTCGTTGCGCAGAATCCGACGGCCCTGCACGCCTTTCACTACGACTCCGCGACGCAGGCACTGGTCGAGGACAATCTCGATCCCTCGTCTGCAGGCCCGGCGCTGAAGGTGGGGGTCGACTCGACGGCGCTGGCGGTGACCGACCGGTTCTTCGTTCTGGGCGACAATCTCACAGACCTGGCCCTTTCTGTCGTCGATCCGGTGACCGGCGTTCAGATCGCGCGCCCTGAGACGACGACGGCATCTGGAGCGCAGGTGCTGGCCAGCGCCGACGGACAATATTCGTTTGAGATCGCGAACGGCCCCGGCGGAGGCCTGCCCCCCGTGCTTTCTGTCGTCGATCTGCGCCCCACGTCTTCCACATTTGGTCGAGAAGAGGCGGAACTCCCAATGCCGCTTCTGCCAACGTCCTCCAATCTCGCCGGCGATGCCTTTGCTCCGGGGAAGGTGGCGGCGCTCGACGCCTCGGGACATCTCTTCGTGGCGTGGACGGAAGCCGGGCCGGCCGGCTACATGATGCGGATCCTGACCGTCGACGTGTCCAACCCGCTCGCCCCGAGCCTCGTGGCGAGTGCCACGACGCCTGAGTCTCCGGCATCCGGTTCTCAGCAGTTCAGAGCGCTTCGCGTGGCCACGATCGGCGGCGTGGAGTATCTGCTGGCGGCGGTGGGGAACGTCGAGACTGTACCGCGTCAACGCGGACGGCACGTTGACCTACGCGCAGACACTGGGCTCCACGAACGCGGTGTACGGGGCCCAGCGGACGGTCGACGATGCGGTGTACGTCCCGAGTGCGGTCGGCGATCGGCTGGTCGCCGTGACGGACGTGCTGTCGAGCAACGGCCAGGTGTCATCCGCCGAGGAGATCGTGGCGTTTGACTTGAGCCCGAGCGGAGCTGGCTTTGCAGGCGACGTGCTCGCCACCACGACGCTCCCGACCACGCCGACTGCCGACGTCGATTCGCTGGGGCTCTCGAGTGACGGGTCGACACTGTTCGTGCTCAATCAAGGCACCGGCTCCTCGGCGGCAGGTGGCCCGGACCCGGCGCGCGTCCTCGTGTTCAACACGAGCGACGTGCTCACAGGGAACGCCAGTGCCCTGGCCTCGAAGACGGTCGACCCGAGCCCGGGAACCTTCGCGACAGCCGGGCCGATGGTGATTCACGCGCCGCTCAATCCGCCCACCAGCGTGTCGGTTGGTTCCGTTGCCGTGGACGGCACCGCTCGGCGCCGTGCTCGTCAACGATCAGCCGCGGACGATCACGGTGAATGGCTCCGGCTTCTCGGGCGTTCAGCACCTGTTCGTCGGCTCCTACGATGTGCCAATCACCTCGAACACGGGTACGCAGGTCACTGGCTCGATTCCGGCGCTGGCCGTGCCGGCGTCCACGTCGCCGGTCGTGGTGCTGGGGTCCGGCGGCTCGGCTCGGGGCACCGTGACGGTGGCCAATACGCCCCACCTACCTGCCTGGGCACGTCGCCTATGCCATCGGGTTCGGGGGCAATGACGTCGCCATCCTGAACGCCGCGACGAAGACGGAGGTGGCGTCGACCTTTCCGACTGGCCAGGGGCCGGCCGCAGCCGTCGTCTCGCCAGACGGGAAGCTGCTTGTTCGTTGCCGACGCCCGAGGTAACGACGTCGCCGTGCACAGCCTGGTCGACGACTCGACGCACGGGTGTGACGCGGGACAGCGGATCGCGACGATCCCCGGTGGGAGCCTTTCCCACGACTTTTGCGCTGGATCCGCTGCGCCTCAGGCTGTACGTCACGACGAACCCTCAGACGATTCGACATCATCGGCATCGACCCCAGTGATCCGTCCATGTACCTGAAGGTGATCGACAAGGTCGGGCCGGAAGGCCCCGGGGCGTTCCGATCCCTGGCGCTGACGCCGGATGGCCAGTACCCTGTATGCGGCGGTCCCCGGGATCCCTATCTCACCATCGTGGACGTCTCGACAGATCATCCTGGCACCAGCGACGTCACGCAGGTCTCGCTCGGTCAAAACGGGGAACACGGCCGGACCGACGGAGGACTCGCGCGATCAGCCCCGATGGGACGCGCCTCTACTTCATGACGCAGCACGATCAGGCGCTGCGCGATGTTCGATATCCGGACCCGGACCGCTCCGGTGGCGGTTGCCGACGGTCGGCCTGCCGGCGACCGCCGGACTGCGCGGTGCTGCCCTCGGACATCCGAACGATGGCTGCGGCACCGGATGGGAGTGCGTTGTACATCGCGAGCCGGGCCCGAGGATGCGTCGACATCTTCGATCCGGCGACCAATATGCTTCGACGCCAAGCCCATTCCGACGGGGACCTTCTCGATCGACGCCGGTCGGTGACTCCCGAGAGTCAGTTCCTCTTCGTCGCGACCGAGCAGGGCGACACCGTCAAGACAATCGACCCCGACCGACGCGTCAATGGAGCCACCAACCCGAACTACTGGATCAGGTGATCGCCGTAACAGCAAGGCGGGCAGGGGACGGTCGGCGACGGCGGTGTCGCCGGGGCTCGTCACGCCGGCGGGCAGCAGCGTGGCGATTCAACCGCTGTCCGGCGTGAGCCTGACGTTCGACTCGGTGACGGCGGGGGGAAATACCACGGTCACCTCGGGCAACACGAGCCAGCTCACGCTACCGGCGCACTTCGAGATTTCAGGCGTGCCGGTCTTCTTCGATGTCACGACCTCGGCGACGTTTACCGGCAACGTCAACGTCTGCTTCCCGTACGACCCGACGGGACTGACCGCGGCGCAGATCGCCAATCTTCGCCTGCTGCACGAAGACAACGGCACGCTGGTGGATGTGACGACGTCCGTTGACACGGTGAACCACCAGATCTGCGGGGCGGTCTCGCACTTCTCGCAGTTCGTGGTCGCCCAGCACGTCAACCATCCACCGGTGGCAGACGCCGGGCCCGACCGGACCGTCTCCGTGGGTCCGGCCTGCACGGCCGCCGTGACGCTCGACGGATTCGGCGTCGACCGATCCCGATCACGATCCGCTGACCTTCGCCTGGTCGGGACCGTTCGGCGCGGCGAGCGGACCGGCACCGGCCGTCACGCTGCCGCTCGGCAAGTCGACGATCACCCTGTCGGTTGCCGATCCGTTCGGAGCCTCATCGACGGCTTCGACGACAATCACGGCCAAAGACGAGACGCCTCCGACGATTCTCGGGCGTGACGGAATCGATGCCCGGACGCCGGCGAGGCGACGAGGGACTGACGCCCGTCAGCTTCACGGTGTCGGCCGCGGACAACTGCGATCCGACCGTCACGTGTCGCATCACGGGCATCATGGAACTCGGTCGGGAGTGGCACCATGGCCGGCGGGTGGATTGCCGGCCCGACTGGCGGCTGCTTGGACCGCTGACGGCGCTGCTCCGTACCGACGGGGACGCCGACCTGGACGATGCCTATCAGGTGACCATCGAGTGCGTGGACGGCGCGGGGAATCGTGCCACCCACACGTTCACCATCACGCTTCCACACGAGGAGCGGGAACACGGGCACGGCCACCGGCGCGGGCACGACGGTGGGAAGCCTTCCCATCACGAACATCACGGGTGATCGAATCGGGGAGAGGGGGAGAGCCCGGCGCCGTCGCGCCCGGCTCTCCCCTCAGTCGTCGTGGTGCAGCCGGTATTCCTCGTCGGCGATGATGGCGTCCTTGCGCTTGGCCACCTGGCGCTTGCGCGAGTCGAGCGCGGCGGCCAGCGGCGCTCGTCGGTGTCGAGCGCAAAGGTGGACAGCAGTTGTTGCAGATCGCGGCTCTCGCACGCCGGACACTTCGGCTCCGGATCCTGCGAGCGGACCAGCGCCTCGAATTCCTTCCCACACGCCCGGCAGCGGAAATCGTACAGCGGCATACGGCTCCTCACCCTCCGTTGAGACCTTCAGGATAGCGCGAGACGTCTCGGCACGGCGACCTCACCATCGCCCATTGCCCATTGCTCGTTGCCCGTTCCCCGTGACCCATTGCGGCTCAATGCCCGCGCCGCCTGTCTCATTGCAGAACAGCCCAGTTCTCGCCGATAATAGGGCACATAACCGCAAACAAGGCCGCCCGGACCGTCCTGGTGGTATTTTTCCCCGTTTTCCAGCTGGAATCAGGCTGGCGGGAAGACAATCTTTAACAATTATTGACGAGTCCATGGCACTTTTAAGCTCGACCGCTTCTATACTGTGGGCTCAACAGTATTAAGGACATGCGAGCTCAGGTGGCTGGCTCCTGGATTGGCCACCCGAACGCACGCGCAGGTCCGGTCGTTCAGACTTCCGGTACGGAGTGATGAGCATGAGGAAAGTCGTGATTGCGGTGTCGGCTGTGGCGCTGCTGAGCGTCGGTCTGACCGCCGCCAGCATGCAGGCGCAGCGCGCGCAGGACGCGTCGATCGCCCTGGCGCCGGTCGTGTCGCACGCGCCGGCCGCCCCGGCCGCGCAGCAGACGGCGGCCGCCGCGCCCGCGGCGAAGAACGACGCCGTCAGCGGCGCGAACCAGCTGGTGCAGGACTTCTGCGTCGGCTGCCACGACGATGCGCAGAAGACGGGTGACGTCACGCTCGAGCACTTCGACGCCAACACGGTCGATCCGGTCATTGCCGGCAAGATGCTGCGGAAGCTGCGGGCGGGTCAGATGCCGCCGCCGGGGATGCCGCGTCCCGACGACTCGACGGTGAAGGCCTTCGAGGACATGCTGCAGTCGCGCGCGACCGGCCTGGCCATGGCGGGCGGCGCGGCCGCGAAGCTGGCGGCGTCGCACGGCCCGATGGTGGCCAAGGTGGTGGCCTTCGACCACACCGGCGATCAGATGACGACCACCGCGCAGAACGCGATGGTCCACCAGATCTGCACCCACTGCCACAACGACAAGATGAAGACGGGCGGCCTCACGCTCGACCACTTCGACGCCGCGCAGGCGCCGCACAACGCGGAAGTGGCCGAGATGATGCTCCACAAGCTGCGCGTCGGCATGATGCCGCCGGCGGCGGCGCCGGAGCGTCCCGATGCCGCCAGCATCCACGCCTTCGTGGTCTCGCTCGAGGGCTCGATCGACCGCGCGGCCTCGGTGAAGACGAATCCCGGCTGGCGGCCGTTCCAGCGGATGAACCGCGCCGAGTACGCGCAGGCCGTGCACGACCTGCTCGACCTCGACGTGGACGTCGATGTCTACCTGCCGCCCGACACGATCAGCGCCAGCTTCGACAACGTCGCCGACGTGCAGGGCTTCTCGGCGACGCTGATGGACGGCTACCTGCGGGCGGCGAGCGACATCAGCCGCCTGGCCGTGGGCGACCTCCACGCGTCGGCGAGCTCGACGACCTACAAGCTGGGCCGGACGCTCTCGCAGGTGAACCACGTCGACGGCGCCCCGATGGGGACGCGCGGCGGGCTGTCGGTCGTCCACATCTTCCCGGCCGACGGCGACTACATCTTCAAGGCGAGCATGCACTACGAGCCGCTCGGCCACATCTTCGGCGCCATCCCGATGATCACGATGGGGCTGAAGGAGCAGATCGACGTCTCGCTCGACGGCCGCCGCATCGGGCTGCTCGAACTGAACCCGCAGATGAACGAGACGGACCTGAAGAACGGTCTGATCGTCTCGACGCCGCCGATCCACGTGAAGGCGGGGCCGCACCGGTTGTCGGCCGCCTTCGTCAGCCAGATGGATGCGCCGGTCGACGATCTGCTCGAGCCGCTCGGCAACTCGCTCGCCGACGTCAGCAACACCTTCGGCGTGACGAACCTGCCGCACATGCGCGACTTCACGGTGCTCGGGCCGACCAGGGTCACCGGCGTGTCGGACACGCCGAGCCGGCGCCGCATCTTCGTCTGCCGGCCGCTCTCGCCCGACGAAGAGCTCCCGTGCGCGACGAAGATCATCGACCGGATGGCGATGCAGGCCTACCGCGGTCAGGTCTCCCCCGAGGACATGAAGAGCCTGATGGGCCTCTACGCCGAGGGCAAGAAGTCGGGCGGCTTCGAGAACGGCATCCGTCTGGCGGTCCAGGGGATCCTCGCGAATCCGAACTTCCTGTTCCGCGTCGAGGATCTCCCGACGACGGTGCGCGCCGGCCAGCCGTACAAGCTGGACAGCCTGGACCTGGCCTCGCGCCTGTCCTTCTTCCTGTGGGGCTCGGTGCCCGACGCCCAGCTGCTGAAGGTGGCCCGCTCGGGTCAGCTGACCACGCCGGTCGTGCTCGACCGGGAAGTCCACCGGATGCTGAAGGATCCGAAGTCGGAGACGCTGTCGACCCGTTTCGCGGCGCAGTGGCTGCGGCTGCAGGACCTCGACAAGATCCACCCGGACTACCTGCTCTACCCGATGTACGACGACTCACTCGCCCACGCGATGAAGCGCGAGACGGAGCTGTTCTTCGACAGCATCGTGAAGGGCGACCGCAGCGTGCTCGACCTGCTGACGGCCGACTACAGCTTCGTCAACGAGCGGCTGGCCAGGCACTACGGCATTCCGAACGTCGTCGGCGACCAGTTCCGGAAGGTGTCGCTGCCGGCCTACCGGCGCGGGCTGCTCGGCCAGGGGAGCATCCTCACGCTGACGTCGGTGGCCGACCGGACCTCGCCGGTGCAGCGCGGCAAGTGGGTGATGGAAGTCCTGCTCGGGACGCCGCCCCCGCCGCCGCCGCCGAACGTGCCGCCGCTGGACGACTCGGTGAAGGGGACCGAGGGCGGCCGCATGCTCTCCACCCGCGAGCGCATGGAGCAGCACCGGGCGAACCCGGCGTGCAACTCCTGCCACCGGGTCATCGACCCGCTCGGGCTGGCGCTGGACAACTTCGACGTGACGGGTGCGTGGCGGATCAAGGACAACGAGGTGCCGGTGGACACGGCCGGCGAGCTGTACGACGGGACGAAGATCAGCGGCCCGGCGGATCTGCGCGCGGCGCTGCTGAAGCACCAGGACATCGTCCTGCGGACGTTCACGAAGAACCTGATGACCTACGCCCTCGGGCGCCGCGTCGAGTACCACGACATGCCGACGATCCGGTCGATCGTGCAGCAGGCCGCCAAGAACGACAACCGCTTCTCCTCGTACGTGCTGGGCATCGTCAACAGCCCGGCGTTCCGCGAAGGGGAGCTTTCGACCAGTCAGCTGAGCACCGCCGCCGAGCGGCAGCGGTAGTTCTCGTTCACGTTTGGGACTTGGAGGGAAGAGGCGATGTTCCTCACGCAGAAGCACATTTCGCGCCGCACGGTCCTGAAGGGCATGGGCGTCACGCTGGCACTGCCGTTCCTCGAGGCGATGGTGCCGGCTCGCACGGCGCTGGCCAAGACGGCGGCCGCACCGAAGGTCCGCCTGACGTGCATCGAGATGGTGCACGGGTCGGCGGGCTCCACGCCCTACGGCCTGAAGCAGAACCTCTGGGCGCCGGCCGGCGTCGGACGCGAGTTCGACCTGGCGAGCGGGGCGCTGAGCTCGCTGACGCCCTACCAGGAGTACCTGACCATCGTCAGCAACACCGACAATCACTCGGCCGAGGCCTGGTCGGCACCGGAAATCGGCGGCGACCACTTCCGGTCGAGCGCGACCTACCTCACGCAGTCCCATCCGAAGCAGACGCAGGGCTCTGACGTGCACGCCGGGACGTCGCTGGATCAGGTGTACGCCAAGGCGTTCGGGCAGGACACGGCCATCCCGTCGATGCAGCTCTGCATCGAGAACGTCGACCAGGCGGGCGGCTGCTCCTACGGCTATTCGTGCGTGTATACCGACTCGATCAGCTGGGCGACGCCGGACGATCCGCTGCCGATGATCCGCGACCCGCGGACGGTCTTCAACCAGCTGTTCGGCGCGGGCGCCACCCCCGAGGAGCGGGCGCAGCGCCGGCGCGAGAACCAGAGCATCCTCGACACGATCACGCAGTCGGTGGCCCGGTTGAAGATGGACCTGGGCGCGTCGGATCGCGCGCGGCTGAGCGACTACCTGGACGACGTCCGGGAGATCGAGCGGCGGCTGCAGAAGGTCGAGGCGAAGAACGCCAGCGGCGAGCCGCGGGCGCTGCCCGAGGCCCCCATCGGCGTGCCCGACTCGTTCGACGAGCACGTGAAGCTCATGTTCGACCTGCAGGCCGTGGCGTTCGCGTCCGACCTCACCCGCGTCTTCGCCTTCAAGATGGGCCGCGACGCGTCGAACCGCGTCTACCCGCTGAGCGGCGTCATGGCGGCGTTCCACTCCGCCTCACACCACGGCGAGAAGGACGACCGGGTCGAGGACTTCAACCGGATCAACCACTACCACGTCAGCACGGTCACCTACTTCCTCGAGAAGCTGAAGAACACGCCCGACGGGGAGCGGAGCCTGCTGGACAACTCGCTCATCATCTACGGGTCGCCGATGGGCGATTCCAACGTGCACAACCACAAGCGGCTGCCGCTGTTCATGATGGGCCACGCCGGCGGGAAGATTCCCGGCGGCCTGCACATCAAGACGCCGGATGGCACGCCGATGGCCAACACCTGGCTGGCGGTCCTCCAGAACCTCGGGGTCGAGAAGGACAAGTTCGGCGACAGCACGGCGCCGCTCGATCTGCGGGGGCCGGTGGAAACCACGACGGCGCGGGCGTAGCGCGACGAGGAGTCATTGATCATGCGCAGAAAATGGATCACGGCTCTGGGCACCAGCGTCATCGGGGCGCTGTTCCTCTCGGCCCTGCTGGTGGCGGCCCCGAGCGATGCGCCGGTGGCCGACGCCGCGCAGCAGGGCGACCGGGCGACGGTGCAGTCGCTGCTCAAGCAGGCCGCCGACGTCAACGCCGCGCAGGGTGACGGCATGACGGCGCTGCACTGGGCGGCAATGCGTGGCGACGATCAGATGGCGCAGATGCTGCTCTATGCGGGCGCCAACGTGAACGCCGCCACCCGTCTGGGCCCCTACACGCCGCTGTTCCTGGCGGCGCAGCACGGGCACGCGGCCGTCCTGCAGCTGCTGCTGAAGGCCGGCGCCGATCCCAAGGCCGACACCCACACCGGCGCGACGCCGCTGATGGTGGCGGCCGCCTCGGGCGACGTCGACACGGTGCGCGTGCTGCTCGACCACGGGGCCGACGTGAACGCCACCGAGTCGGTGCGCGGCGAGACGGCGCTGATGTACGCCGCCGCCTACAACCGGCCGGCCGTCATCGCGATGCTCGCGCAGCACGGCGGCAAGGTCGGCGCGACCACGAAGGTGATCGACCTCGACGAGCTCAGCCGGAAGGACCCGGCGCGGCTGCGTGCGCTCATCTTCGGCAACCCGCCGCCGCCCAAGAAGAAGGCGCCGGAAGCGGCCAAGGCCGAAGGCCAGGCCAAGCCGGGTGCGGGCGCGCCGGCCGAGGAAGCCAATGCCAAGGAGGCGCCGGCGAAGGCCGCGCCCCGGCGAAGATGAAGAAGGGCGAGGCGCCCAAGGTCGCCACGGCCGAGAACGAGCCGGCTGAGGGTAAGGACGCCAAGAAGAAGGCCGAGGGCGAAGACGAGTTCGACGAGGAAGCCCAGCTCACCAAGAAGACGAAGACGCCGCAGGTGCCGGGCATCGACCGGCAGTACCTGCAGAACGAGCTGGTCGGGCAGATGGGCGGCATGACGCCGCTGCTGTTCGCCGCACGCCAGGGCTACGAGGACACGGCGAAGGCGCTGCTCGAGGCCGGGGCCGACGTCAATCAGGTGAGCGCCGGCGACCACAGCAGCCCGCTGCTCGTCGCCACGATCAACGGCCACTTCGATCTGGCGGAGTACTTCCTGAGCAAGGGCGCCGACCCGAACCTCGCCGAGAGCAACGGCGTCACGCCCCTCTACGGCGCGCTGAACTGCGAATGGTCGCAGAAGTCGCTCTATCCGCAGCCCCAGTCCTACAAGCAGCAGAAGACCGATTACCTGCAGCTGATGACCGACCTGCTGGACAAGGGTGCGAAGCCGAACGTGCGGCTGAAGCGCAAGGTGTGGTACTCGGGCTACAGCTTCGATCTCTCCGGCGTGGACGAGATTGGCGCGACGCCGTTCTGGCGCGCCGCCTACGCGTCGGACATCAAGGCCATGAAGATCCTCGTCGCGCACGGGGCCGACCCGAACATTCCGACGCTCAAGCCGGCCGGTCGGCTGTTCACGGGCGGCGGATTCCGCAATGCGAAGGACGTCTCCGGGCTGCCGCCGGTTCCGGTGGGCGGCCCGGCCGTGCCGCCGCTGCTGGCGGCCTCGGGCGAGGGCTACGGCGAAGGGTTCGCGGCCAACTCGCACCGCTTCGCGCCGACCGGCATGCTGGCGGCGGTGAAGTATCTCGTCGAGGACCTGCACGCCGACGTGAACGCGGTGGACCACCAGGGGAACACCGCGCTCCATAACGCGGCCGCCCGCGGCGACAACGAGATGATTCTGTATCTCGTGTCGAAGGGCGCCAACGTGAAGGCCGTCGACCGCGAGGGAAAGACCACCGTCGACATGGCGAACGGTCCGGTGCAGCGCATCCAGCCGTTCCCCGAGACGATCAAGCTGCTCGAGAAGCTCGGCGCCAAGAACAACCACAAGTGCGTCTCCTGCTGATCGCGCGCTGAAGACCAGACCCGCGGAGCCCGACACCGGGTTCCGCGGGTTTCCCGCTCTCCCCGTACCCCGCAGTCGTCCCGCCGGGGTGTTAGACTGGATCCCGTGAGACCTGCCACCGCCATCGCACTCGCGTCGGCTGCCTTCGCCACCGTCACCATGACCTCCGTGCTCGCCCAGCAACAGCAGGGCTTCATGGAGAAGTTCGACGTCATCCGGCCATCGAGTACTTCAAGGGCCCACGGACCGACGCCATGACCGAGCTCCAGAAGAAGCTGGACGCGGGCACGCTGCAGCTGCAGCTGGAAGCCCGGCAGCGGCTATCTGCTGTCGCTCCTGAAGGAGCTGAACGTGCCGGTGCAGTCGCAGCTCGCGGTGTTCTCGCAGACGAGCTTCCAGGCCCCCCTCATCGCTCCGACCAATCCCCGGGCGCTCTACTTCAACGACAGCGTCGCCGTCGGCTGGGTGCGGAGCGGGAACCTGGAACTGGCCGCGGAGGATCCGCGCCAGGGGGTGATGTTCTACGAAATGCTGCAGAAGGCCGGGCAGCCACCCGTCTTCGAACGGACCCGGAAGTGCCTGCAGTGCCACGTGTCGTGGGACACGTTCGGCGTTCCCGGCTACACCGTGCTGAGTACCGGGCCGAACGACTCGGCGGGGTACGCGACCGGCGGCGTCAGCAACGACACGACCCCGTTTCCCATGCGGTGGGGCGGTTGGTACGTGACGGGCAAGACCGGCTCGATGGACCACATGGGCAACGTGCCGGTGACCACGCCCCTGTCGGCGCGACCGGCGCATCCGCCGCGAGCTGACGACGCTGAAGGGGCAGTTCAATCTGACGGCGTATCCGACGCCGTACAGCGACGTCGTGGCGTTGATGACGCTGGAGCACCAGAGCCGGATGGTGAACTATCTGATCTGCATGGGCTGGGAGGCCCGCGTCGACGCGTACAAGGCGCAGGAGCAGCGCGGCCTGCTGGCGCCTCCCGCCGCCGGCGGGGACATGCCGGACGATCTGGGGCGGATCGCAGAGAGGCTCGTCGATTACATGCTGTTCGTCGACGAGACGCCGCTGCCGGGCCCGATCCAGGGGACCTCGGGATTCACTCAGTACTTCGAGGCCGAGGGGCCGACCGACGGCCACGGCCGCTCGCTGCGGCAGTTCGACCTGCAGCACTGGCTGATGAGTTACCCGTGCAGCTACATGATCTACGCGCCGATCTTCGACGCGCTGCCCGCCACCGCGAAGGCCGCCATCTATCACCGCATGTGGCAGGTGCTGTCGGGCGAGGTCCACGACAAGCGCTACGCCGACCGGCTGACCCTGGCCGATCGCCAGGCGGTCGTCGAGATCCTTCGCGAGACGAAGAAGGGGTTGCCCTCCTACTTCGGGCCGGTCACGCACTGATCCGCGGCCGGCCCGGAGAGCGCCCGTTCCTCACGGGTGCGAGACGAGGTAGCTCACGACGCCATCCCTGATCACCGGCCGGTAATACACCCCGTCGTACACGTAGTAGAGCACCCCATCGACCTCCGCGATCGTCGCCCCCTCCGGCACGTACGGCACTTCGGCGCCATCGGGCGGGGCGACGACGACGTATTCACTCGCCTGAGGCGTGTAGAACGCTCCCGCGTAATAGAGGTAGGCGAATCGGGCCGACGTACACCCGGACGTATCCCGGCGGCAGCACGCCGATCACGGCGCCGACCGGGGCCGAGACGACGACGTAGCCGCCCGGGCCGGTGCGGTAGAAGATGCCGCCCCAGTAGAAGTAGGTGCCTCCCCGGATCACGATGCGCGAATGCCGGGTCGGCAGCGTCCGGATGATCGTTCCGCGGCGGGGAACCTGTGGCCGGGGTCGGGCCTGCGGCCGGGGTCCGGGCTGCGCGCGCGGGCGCTCCTGGGCCGGCGGCCGGCGCTGCTGGGCGAAGGCCGTGCCGCTGGCGGGCGGCAGGAGGAATGCGGCGAGGGCCACGGCCAGCAGCGGCCAGCGGGCCCTGCGGCGAAGAGATGCACGAAACATACGGGTACCTCCCTGGATCTCCCCCGATACCCTTAGATGCCCGAAGCTCGGCAGAGGTGACACGGAAAGTGGACGGGCGCTGAGGAGCGGCCGGGTTACTATAGAGGTCCTGTACATCTGGAGGAGGTCGAATGAAACGTCTGGGGCTGGGGATCCTGCTGGCCGCGATAGCGGCCGCACCGTTGTCGGCGGCTCTGAAGACCGGTGAGAAGGCGCCGGAGTTCTCGGCGAAGGCCTCGCACGCCGGCCACGAGATTCAGTTCTCGCTCGCCGCCGCGCTCAAGAAGGGGCCGGTCGTCGTCTATTTCTATCCGTCGGCGTTCACCAGGGGGTGCGATCTCGAAGCGCACACCTTCGCGGACAACATCGCGAAGTTCGACGCGGCGGGCGCGACGATCATCGGGGTCTCGCAGGACAACATCGAGCGCCTGAACGCCTTTTCCGCCGATCCGAATTACTGCGCCGGCAAGATTTCGGTGGCCTCGGATCCGGACGGCGCCATCGCCAGGTCCTTCGATCTGAAGGTGACGCAGGGCCGGCCGGGCATGAAGGACGTACGCGGCGTGGCCATCGGCCATTCCTTCACCGAGCGGACGACGTTCGTGGTGACGCCGGACGACATGATTGCGGCCACGTTCTCGTCGAGCGCCGACAAGATCAACCCCGCGCAGCACGTCGAAAAGGCGCTGGCGGTCGTACAGCAACTGGCGAGCAAGAAATCGGCGCGGCACTGAGCGTCTTCGTGTCACCACGCCAAGACAGCCGAGCGGCTTGGGGAGACCCAGGCCGCTCTTTTTTTTGAGGCAGAGAATGTCTTGACAGGTATATACTGATATAAGTATATTAACGGCAATGGAGTCGGCCTTCAACATCATTGCGGAGCCCAACCGCCGCGCGATTCTGAGCCTGCTGGCGTCCTCGGAACGATCGGTCGGCGAAATCGAGCGTCAGCTCGGCATGACGCAGCCGACGGTCTCGAAACACCTGCGGGTGCTCCGTGAGGCCGGTCTCGTGGAGTCGCAGGTCGACGCCCAACGCCGGCTCTACCGCCTCAAGCCGGAGCCGCTGAAAGAGGTGGACGCCTGGCTGGCGCCGTTCCGCGAGTTCTGGTCCGCTCAGGTGGATGCTCTCGAGCGCCACCTCGACCAGATGGATCAAGCAACTCCGGCGAAAGGGAAGACGAGGAGACGAGGATGACCGAGCGCGAGCAGTACACCCCGGGTCCGGCCAGCGGGGCGCAGGTACGAAAGGACGGAGACGACTGGACGCTCATTGTCGTCAGAGAGCTGCGCCATCCACGTGAGAAGGTCTGGCAGGCGCTGATCGACCCGGCGCACCTGCGTGAATGGGCACCGTTCGACGCCGATGGGAGCCTGGGCACGGTTGGAAACACGGTGAAGCTCACCACGGTGGGAGCGCCTGCGCCGCACGTGACCGAAACAACAGTGACGCGAGCTGACGCTCCCAGGGTGCTCGAGTACAACGTGGGGTGGCTTCGACATGCGGTGGGAGCTCGAGGCGTTCGGTGGCGGCACGCGCCTGACGCTGTGGACCAACATCGATCGCCGCTTCATTGCCATGGGTGCGGCCGGGTGGCACATCTGTTTCGATGTGCTGGATCGGCTGCTCGCCGGTCAGCCCATTGGACGCATTGTCGGCCCGGAGGCCATGAAGTTCGAGGGGTGGCAGCGATTGAACGCCGAGTACGCCAGGCAGTTCGGCGTTGAGACCCCCGGTCGGCCGTCCAACGCCCCGAAGCGTTGAACAGGTGCGAGAGTTGGAGCTGCACATGAAGAGGCCCGTCGCGGCGGAATCGGCGGCTGCCCTGATCGACGGGAGGATCAAGGAGCTCGGGGACTGGCGCGGGAAGACGCTCGCGAGGGTGCGCGAGATCGTCCACAAGGCCGATCCCGAGATCGTCGAAGAGTGGAAGTGGCGGGGGACTCCCGTCTGGTCCCACGCCGGCATCGTCTGCACGGGCGAGACGTACAAGAGCGTCGTCAAGATGACCTTCGCCAGGGGAGCGGCGTTGAAGGACCCTTCAGGTCTCTTCAATTCCAGCCTCGACGGGAATGTCAGGCGCGCCATCGATATCCACGAAGGCGAGAAAGTCGATGAGGCGGCCCTGAAAGCTCTTATCCGCGCCGCCGTGGCGCTCAATGTCGAGGTCAAGAGCACGCCGAAGCGCGGCGCCCCGACGGCGTAACGGCCCGCACCGCGGGCCCGCGACCGGCGTGGCGCGAGCCGGATCGCGAGCGGAACGAAGGGAGCCGGGGTTCGGCCGCCTCCGCGGCCGGCGGATCGGGGCGGCCGCTTCGGCGAGCGTGGCCGAAGCCCGTGTGCGCATGGCGCGGGCGGAGGCCCGGGCGGCGCCCCGATTAAGAATGGAGCCGGCGGTCAGACTCGAACTGACGACCTGCTGATTACGAATCAGCTGCTCTACCAACTGAGCTACGCCGGCCGGCTGGCTGTGTGCGACAGGAGGCGCCGGGCAGGGGCCCGGACCGCGCCGCAAACAGGCCATTCTAGCACGGCTGGCGGGCCGGCGACGAGCGTCAAGGCGGGCCCCGGGAGGGGGCCGGATGGTTGAAGATCCGGAGGTCGTGGGCTACGATGGAGTGTTCAGCATACTCAGGAATTCCGAACAGAGAGCGCGTGGGAGATGTCCGAACCGCTCGCGGCCCAGGCGACGGAAATCGTCGTCAAGGGCGCCCGTACTCATAATCTGAAGAACGTCGACGTCTCGGTTCCCATTGGCAAGCTCGTCATTGTCACGGGCGTCAGCGGATCGGGGAAGTCCTCGCTGGCCTTCGATACCATCTATGCGGAGGGGCAGCGGCGGTACGTCGAGTCGCTGTCGGCCTACGCCCGCCAGTTCCTGGAGCGGATGGAGAAGCCGGACGTCGACCGGATCGAGAACATCTGCCCGGCCATCGCCATCCGCCAGAAGAACACGGTTCGGAACCCCCGGTCGACGGTCGGCACGACCACCGAGCTCCACGACTACATGCGGCTGCTCTGGGCGCGCATCGGCCGCACCTTCTGCCGCAACTGCGGCCAGGAGGTCATGCGCGAGACAGCCGAGGTCGTGGCGCACCGACTGGCCGCCCTGCCGGAAGGCACGCGGCTGCTGCTCGGGTTCGATATGCCGGTGGTCGAGGCGTCGGCCGAACTCGAAACCGACGCCGACGGCACTGAGGGCGAGTCGGACGAGGAGGCTCCCGACGCGGCGGCGAACGGGCCCGCACCGACGACGAGGGTGACGGCCGCCGCCGTCGGCGCCACGATCGACATGCTGCGCCGGAAGGGTTTCGGGCGCCTGCTGGTCGACACGCAGGCGCTGTCGTTCGAGGACGTCGATCCGGAGACGCTGGCCGGCGAGCCGACGCTGAAGGTCATCGTCGACCGGATCAAGGTGAATCGGGAAGACCTGACGCGGCTCACCGATTCGATCGAGACGGCCTACCAGGAGGGCGGCGGGGCGGCCTTTGCGCTGGAACTGCCCGCACCCGAAGCTCGAAGCCCCAGGCCTGAAGGCGGTCATGCCGCTGCGGAGGGAGGCGGCGAGGCGCTCTGGCACGTCTTCAGCGAGCGGTTCGAGTGCCGGCGCTGCGGCATCCAGTACCAGGATCCGCAGCCGCGGCTGTTCTCCTTCAACAACCCGTTCGGCGCCTGCCCGACCTGCCACGGCTTCGGCAACATCATCGAGCTGGACCTGAATCTGGTCGTGCCGGATCAGACGAAGTCGGTGCAGGAGGGGGCCATCGAGCCCTGGACGAAGCCGCACTACCGCTCGCACCTCGCGGAACTGAAGCGGGCGGCCCGGAAGCGGCGGATCCGCCTGGACGTCCCGTGGGAGGACATGTCGGCGGCCGACCGGGCGTTCGTCATCGACGGCGACGGCGAGGAGTACGAGGGGATCCGGGGCTTCTTCCGGTGGCTCGAGCGGAAGAAGTACAAAGTGCACGTCCGGGTGTTCCTGAGCCGGTACCGTGGGTATCTGACCTGCCCCGAGTGCGGGGGCACGCGGCTGCGGCGCGAGGCGCGTGACGTGCAGGTGGCGGGCCGGACGATCGACGCCGCCGCCGCGCTGACGGTGCGCGAAGCCCAGACGTTCTTCGGCGGCCTGAAGCTGAGCGAGCGGGAAACGTCGATTGCCGACAAGATCCTGAAGGAGATCCGGCGGCGCCTGTCGTTCCTGAGCGACGTCGGTCTCGACTACCTGACGCTGAACCGCCTGTCGTCGACGCTGTCGGGCGGCGAGGCGCAGCGGATCAATCTCGCCACCTCGCTCGGGTCGGCACTGGTCGGCACGCTGTACGTGCTGGACGAACCGTCGATCGGCCTGCACCCGCGGGACAACCAGCGGCTCATCGCCATCCTGCGGCAGCTGCGCGACCAGGGGAACACGGTGCTCGTGGTCGAGCACGACGCCGACATGATCACCGTCGCCGATCACATCGTCGATCTGGGCCTCGGCGCAGGCGAGCAGGGCGGGAAGATCGTGTTCTCGGGGACGCTCGAGGGGCTCATGCAGGAGTCCCGTTCGCTGACGGCCAAGTACCTGCGGCAGGAGCTGGCGATTCCGGTGCCCGTGACGCGGCGGAAGGGCACGGGGCAGAAGCATCCGGCTGATTGGCGCCAGCGAGCACAACCTGAAGACGATCGACGTCGCGATTCCGCTGAACACGCTGACGTGCGTCACCGGGGTCAGCGGGTCCGGCAAGTCGACGCTCGTGCACGACGTGCTCTACGCGGCCGTGAAGCGCGCGAAGGGCAACTGGGATCGCCGCGTCGGGGCGCTGCAGCAGCTCGAGGGGACGGAGTTCATCACCGACGCCGTGCTCGTCGACCAGGCGCCGATCGGCCGGACGCCGCGATCCAATCCGGTCACCTACCTGAAGGCGTTCGATCCGATCCGGGAGCTGTTCGCGTCGACCAAGGACGCCCGGTCGCGCGGCCTCACGGCCAGCCACTTCTCGTTCAACGTGCCCGGCGGCCGCTGCGAGGCGTGCCAGGGCGAGGGCGAGGTGCGGGTCGAGATGCAGTTCCTGGCCGACGTCTTCGTGCCGTGCGACCAGTGCGACGGCAAGCGGTTCAAGCCGCAGGTGCTGGAGGTCCACTACCGGAACCGGACGATCCACCAGGTGCTGGACATGACGGTCCGCGAAGCCCTGGCGTTCTTCAGCAGCTCGCCGAAGGTGCTGCGGCGGCTGCAGGTGCTGGACGAGATCGGCCTCGGCTACCTGCGCCTGGGCCAGCCGGCGACGACGCTGTCGGGGGGCGAGGCGCAGCGGATCAAGATCGCGGCGCATCTGGCCTCCCATTCCGGGGAGCGGCTGCTGTACGTGCTGGACGAGCCGACCACCGGGCTGCACTTCGACGACATCGCGAAGCTGCTGGCGGCGTTCCGCAAGCTGCTCGAAGCCGGCCATACGCTGCTGGTGATCGAGCACAACCTCGACGTCATCAAGACGGCCGACTGGATCATCGATCTCGGGCCGGAGGGCGGCGACGAAGGCGGCGAGGTCGTCGCCACCGGCACTCCCGAACAGATCGCGCAGCTCGAGGTGTCGCACACCGGGCACTACCTGCGGCACATCCTGGCCGAGGGCCGGTCGAACGCGTATGCGGGAGGGCGATCGTGAGGCGGCGTGTGCTGATGCCTGCGCTCGTGGCCGCTCTGCTCCTCGGCTCGAGTCCGGTGTCCCTTCGGGCGCAGGCGCCGGGCTTCGAGCAGGTCGTGTCCCGTCTGAGCAGCACGAACGTCGACGATCGTCTCGCCGCGCTCGGGTTGCTGAAGGAGAGCGGCTATCGCGAGGCCCAGGTGCCGGTCGCCGCGCTCCTGACCGATCCGGTCGCCGCCGTCCGGCTGGAGGCGATCGCCACCGAGATGAACTGCTTCCTGGCGACGAAGCTGGTCGGCCGGTCGCACGTGGCGCTCGTCATCGAGGTGCGGAACAAGGTGAACGCGGCGGCCGCGTTCGCGCAGGGGCCGCTGGCGGTTTCGCCGCAGCCGCTGCCGTCGAAGGTGCAGTCGGAGCTGCTCGTGGCGGCGGCCGATTCCAACCCCCGCGTGGCGCTCGAGGCGGTGTATGCGCTGGGAGTCGTGGGGCCGCTGGCCACCGGGGCGGCGCGGACCGACCTGCTCCGCGGCGTCGGTGTACGGGTTGCCACACTGCTGAGGAGCCCGGATGCGTCGGCGCGCCGGGGAGCGCTCGACGTGCTCGGCCGCGTGGCGGACGACTACGGCGCCACGGTTCCTCCCATCGACCAGACCGTCGGCGACGCGGTCGTCGCCGCGCTGAACGATTCCGATGCCTCGGTCCGCGCGGCGGCGGTCGGCGCGCTGGGCCGCCTGCGGTACGCGCGCGCGGTGAGTGCGCTGACCGATCGCTATCGCTACTACGGGCGGGGGGCCAACGCCGCGGCGGCCCTCGAGGCGCTGGCGAGCATCGCGTATCCGACGAGCCTGCCGGTGTTCGAGTCGGCGCTGGCGAGCGACGACCCCGGCGTGCGCGCGGCTGCGGTCGAAGGCATCGCCCGGACGGGTGAGGCGACGAAGGTGAACGACGTCCTGCGGCGGCTCGGGGCCGAGCGCAGCGATCGTGTGAATCTCGCGCTGAACTTCGCGGTGGCGCGCACCGGCCAGCGGGTGGTCCTGCAGCCGTTCGTGGCCGTCCTCGGGAACGAGACCCTCGAGCCGGCGGCGATTGGCGACCTGCTGGAGCTGACGGCGAGCGGGCGGGCCGGTGCCGACATCTGGCAGACGGCGCTGAACGGTGCGCCGGCGGCGAGGCGGCTGACGCTCGTCCACGTCATCGGGATGGCCGGCGATGCCTCGCTCGTCCCGGTGCTGGAGCCGCTGCTGCACGATGCCGACGCGAAGATCGCGTCGGCGGCGCGGATGGCGACGGAACGGCTGCGACAGATTCCCGCCCGACCGTGAGCACGTCAGATCCCCTGCCTCACGCCTTCTACGCGCGGCCGACACTCGACGTGGCTGGTGACCTCATCGGCAAGCTGCTCGTGCATCGCAGCCCGGCCGGAGAAACCAGCGGCGTCATCGTGGAGGTCGAGGCCTACATCGGTGAGGACGATCCGGCCTCTCATGCGGCGCCGGGCCCCACGCGACGGAATCGCCCCCTGTACGGCCCCCCCGGATACGCGTACGTCTATCTGAACTACGGGATTCACGCGCTGGTGAACGTCGTGACGGAGCTCGAGGGGGCGCCGGCCGGCATCCTGATCCGCGCGCTGGAGCCAGTGGGAGGCATTGCGCTGATGCGCAGGCGTCGGAGGCGGACGGGGAAGGGCGTCCGGGCGATGCGGCCCGATGCGGCCGATGTGGAGCTGTGCCGCGGACCGGGCAACCTGACGCGGGCGATGGGAATCACGCTCGGTGACAACGAGGTCGACCTGACCGGCCGCCGCCTGTATCTCGTCGACGATGGGAGGGATGCGCCGCGGACAGTCTGGAGTCCGCGCATCGGCATCCGGGTGGGAACCGACCGGCCGTGGCGGTGCTACGCGGTCGGCAACCCGGCGGTTTCGGGGAGCGGTGATGCACGGTTGATCCGTGCGACGTGCACGGTGCGACACGCGGCGTGCGCGTTGCCCGTTGCGACTCGTCTCCAGGGGCCGCCACCCGCGTGACTGCGAGCTCGGGCGGCTCCTACGCGAGGGAAAGGGCTGGCGAGCGCCGAGCTTTCAACGCTGCTCAGGATCGTCCTGAGCGACAGTCGAAGGGCAATCGCCGGGCCCGAGCGCCTGACGAGGATCCCGCGGCCCCTACTCGCCGACCATGGCCAGCACGTCGGCGTGGCCGCTGAGGCGGGCGACGAGCCGGGCCATGTGTCCCGAGAAGTTGCGGGGCAGGCGCAGCGATGGGTCGCGCGCCAGGAGCGCCCGGACGACCTGCGGGTGACAGACGCCGAAGACCGGCCGGTCGATCTCTGAAAAGGCGCCGCCCGAAATCGCTTCCGAGAGCGGCGTCGCGCCGCCCGGACCGTCCTGCCGCGGATCGGCGCCCGCGTCCACGAGCAGTTCCACCAGGTCGGCCTGGCCGTCGCCCGAGGCCATCAGCAGGGGCGTGAGGCCGTTGCCTTCGCCGCGGCGCACGTCGGCCCCGCCGGCGATCAGCCGGCGGGCGATGTCGGTCTGCTGGTGATGGACGGCGTGCAGGAGCGGCGTCCAGCCGCGGGCGGTGTCGGTGCGGTCCGGATGGGCGCCGGCCCGCAACAGGGTCTCGACGGCCGCGGTCCGACCCTCCCGGGCGGCCCGGATGAGCGGTGTCATCCCCTCGCCGTCCGGCGCGTCCGGATCGAGACCGGCGGCGAGGAAGGTTTCGAGCTCGTCCAGATCGCCCGCCGCGGCGGCGGCCGTCAGCGGCGTGTCGGCCTCGCGGCCGCAGTCGGCCGTCGAGAGCAGGGCGGTTCCCATCCCCAGCATGAGCATCAGGCGTGACATGACGACCTCCAGGGTGCGACGCTGGGGCCATGGTAAGGAAAGAACTTTGCAATGTAAAGCCAAAAGCCACGCGTCTTCACCATGGCAGCCGTTTCGTGGCACTCTCTAGCCCGGAGGAGCGCCGGACATTGTCCAGTTCGCGTGGGAGCCCACCCCCACGCGCCGCCGTCGTCCTTCGACTTCGCTCAGGGCGACCCTGAGCGCGTCGAAGGGTCGCTCACGCTCCGGATCTGGTCACCCTCGGTCGTGCTGCCTGGATCTGCAATCATGCGTCTGCTGGTCATTGAGGACGAACCGGATGCGGCCCGCATGCTGGCGAAGGGGCTGCGCGAGCACGCCTATGCGGTCGACGTCTGCGGCGACGGCGAGAGCGGCTGCTACCAGGCTTCGATCGTCGACTACGACGCGATCGTGCTCGACGTGATGCTGCCGCTCCGGGACGGCCTCGAGGTGTGCCGCCACCTGCGGCGCCGGGGAACCCACGTGCCGGTGCTCATGCTCACGGCCCGCGACAGCGTGGAGTCACGCATCGCCGGGCTCGACAGCGGCGCCGACGACTACCTGGTGAAGCCGTTCGCGTTCGACGAGCTGCTGGCGCGGCTGCGGGCGCTCATCCGGCGCGGCGGCCGGCCGCGGCTGCCCGACCGGCTGCAGATCGGCGAGCTGCGGCTCGACACGCTGGCGCATCGCGTGACCCGGGCGGGGCGGGAGATTCCACTGACGGCCCGCGAGTACGCGCTGCTCGAGTATTTGGCGCGCCGCGCGGGCGAGGTGGTCGGCCGGGCCGACATCGCCGAGCACGTCTGGGACGAGCACTACGATCCGCTCTCGAACGTCGTCGACGTCTACGTGCAACGGCTGCGGCGGAAGATCGATAGCGACGGCGCTCCGTCGCTCATCCGGACGCGCCGCGGCGAGGGCTACCAGCTGCAGCCGGCCGAGCCGGACGGCCCCGCATGACCCTCTCCATCAGTGCCCGCCTGACGCTCTGGTACACCGTCATCCTCGCCCTGGTGCTCGGCGTGGCCGGGACCGGCCTGTACTTCGCGCAGGGCCGGCTCGACCGGACCCGGCTCGCCGACGATCTGCGGAACGCCGCCGATACGGTGACCGTCAGCGTGAACGCCGAGATCGACGAGGGCGACACGCTGGAGCAGTCGGTCGCCGATCAGCTGCGGGAGCTGCTGCTGCCCGGCCGGGCGTTCGCCCTGTACGACGCGGGCGGCCACCTGCTCGGCGCGCGCTGGCAGGGGCTGTCGCCCGACGCCGTCGGCGCGATCGACCTCACGCGCCCGGCGGTCGAGCGGACGGTGCGCATGCGGCACGGCCGGTGGCGGATTCTGCAGGAGGCGCAGACGCACCGCGGCATCCACTATCGCCTCGTGGTCGCCGAGCCGCTGCACGATCTGGCGAGCGAACGCGAGGCGCTGCGGGCCGGGCTCCTGCTGATCATTCCGCTGGCCCTGCTGCTGTCGGGCGCGGGCGGCTGGTGGCTCGCGCGCCAGGCCCTGCGGCCGCTGTCGGCCATGGCGACCCAGGCGCGCGACATCACCGAGCGCGACCTCGGCTCGAGGCTCCAGACGGCGAACCCCGCCGACGAGCTCGGCACCTTCGCCCGGGCGTTCAACGATCTGCTGTCGCGGCTGGAGACGGCGCTGCGCGGCCAGCGCCAGTTCATGGCCGACGCCTCGCACGAGCTGCGGACGCCGGTGTCGGTCGCCCGGACGGCCGCCGAAGTCACGCTCGACGCGCCCCGACGGACCGAAGACGACTACCGCGAAGCGCTGGACACCGTTGGCCGGCAGATGCGCCGGATGACCCGGATGGTCGACCAGATGCTCGTGCTGGCCCGCGCCGACGCGGGCACCTACCGCCCGCAGCCGGCCGATTTCTACCTCGACGAGCTCATTGCCGAGTGCGGGCGGACGGCGTCCGTGCTGGCACGCCGTGGGGTCACCGTCCGGTGGGACACGCCGGGCGAGGTGGCCTTCCGGGGCGACGAGGAGCTCGTGCGCCAGATGCTGCTCAACCTCCTGGAGAACGCCGTGCGCCACTGCCGCGACGGCGGGACGGTGCGCGTGACGTTGACGGGGCAGGAGGCCCGGCCGGGGGCTCAGGTCGTGATTGCCGTGTCGGATGAAGGGCGGGGGATTCCGTCGGCCGATCGGGAGCGGATCTTCGAGCGGTTCGTCCGCCTCGACCCGGCCAGGGATGGCAGCGGAGTGGGGCTCGGCCTGTCGATCGCGCGCTGGGTGGCCGATGCGCACGGTGGTTCGTTGGCGATTGAGCGGACCGGACCGGGGGGCAGCACCTTCGTGGCCCGGCTGCCGGGATCGGGGCAGGCAAGGCCGATCGATCGCCCCGCCTAGACTCGCGCGCCCCTTCGTCCGACGTTCACCGCTCCTGCGCCTGGCCCGATCGGTTCTGCCGTCCGCCCTGCACGATCGAGACGGTCAGGTCCTGACGGTGACCGTCCCGGAGCAGTTCCACGCGGGCCGTCGTTCCCGCCTTGGCGTCGGACACGTGCCGGAGGAGGTCGGAGGGTTCGTTCACCGTCAGGCCGTTGAATGCGACGATGACGTCTCCCGGGCGGATGCCGGCGCGGAACGCGGACGAGTCGCGCGACATCCGCGTGACGAGAGCGCCCTTCGTGTCGGACAGGCCGAGCTGTCCGGCCAGCGCTTCGGTGAGCGCCGTGGTCTGCACGTAGCCGATCGAGCCCCGCCGCACCTCGCCGTACTTGATGAGATCGTCGACCACCTTCCGCACGAGATTGCTGGGGATGGCGAAGCCGATGCCCTGGTAGCCGCCGCTCTCGCTGAGAGATGCCCGTGTTGATGCCGATCACCTGGCCGCGGGCGTTGATCAGGGCGCCACCCGAGTTGCCCGGGTTGATGGCCGCGTCGGTCTGGATGAAGTCCTCGTAGTCGGCCAGGCCGATGTTCGCCCGTCCGACGGCGCTGACGATCCCGAGCGTCACGGTCTGGCTCAGCTGAAACGGGCTGCCGACGGCCAGCACCCATTCACCGACCTTCAGCTTCGACGAGTCCCCCCAGGGAATGACGGGCAGGCCCTTCGCGTCGATCTTCAGCAGTGCCACGTCGGTCATCGGGTCGGTGCCGACGATGCGGCCGCGCACCTGGCGCTTGTCGGGCAGCACCACGTTGATCTGCCGGACGTTGCGGCCGACCACGTGGTTGTTCGTCACCACGTAGCCGTCCGACGACACGATGACGCCCGAGCCGAGGCTCAGCTGACGCTGGTCGTGCGATCCGAACGTCTCGTCGCCGTTGCCGAAGAAGTAGCTGAAGAACGGATCGCTGGCGAAGGGCGAGTTCGGCGTGCGGACGACCTGGAGCGACGAGATGTTCGCGACGCCGCGCACGGCTTCGGCGGCGACTGACGTGAAGTCGGGCAGGCCGGCGGCGTGGACAGCCGGTGCGGGCGCGGCGGCCGGTTCCGGCGGCACGGCCGGTGGTGTCGCCGTCGCCGGCGTGGCCTGCGAGCGGGCGAGGCCGCTGTTGGCGACCGGGAGGCGGCCCGTGATGATGACGCCGGCGATGAAGCCGGCCAGGACGAGCACGAGCGGGATGACGATGCGCTGACTGTATTTCATGACTTCATGGGAGTCGGGGGCGCCCGGCGGCTGGTGGGACCGGCGGCCACGGCATGGTTGCCGCGGGCGGGACAGCGGTCCTAGGCGACGTCAATGCGCTGCGGTTCGGCGCCCGGAGCCTTGGGAATCGTAATCGTGAGGACGCCATTCCGGAGATCGGCCCTGACCGCCGTGGCGTCGATGGGCTGGCCGAGTGCGAACGAGCGGGAGAACCGGCCGTGCCCGCGCTCGATCCGGTGGTAGCGGTCGCCGGCCGCGGCTCGCACGGGGCGTTCGCCACTCACCGTCACCCGGCCGTCGTGCACGCGAACGTCCATCTGGTCGCGCGCCATGCCGGGCACCTCGGCCACCACGACGTAGCGGTCGGCCGTCTCGTAGAGATCGATCGGCGGCAGCCAGTCGGACGCAACGCCGGCGAGCTGATCGAGTCTGGCCCGCAGGGCGAGCAGATCGCGGAGCGGATCCCAGCGCGTGAACCCCACGGGCGGATCGTAGCATGATTTGAAGAGGCTCAGCCATATGTGCTATTATTTCAACGATATACGGGCACACGCCTGCGCTCGCCGAGATCCGGCGGATACACACGGCTGACACACACGCACGACCGACATGAGCTCAATTCAAGCGACACGCCTGCGCAAGGGCAACCTGATCAAGCTGGGCAACGACCTCTTCCGGATCCTGGATCTGCACCACCTGACACCGGGCAACAAGCGCGGGTTCGTGCAGGCCCGTATGCGGAACATCCGCAGCGGCACGCTGATCGATGAGAAGTTCAGGTCGGAAGACGACGTCGAACGGGCCGTGCTCGACGAGAAGGAGATGCAGTAACCTGTACAACGACGGGTCGCTCTTCTACTTCATGGACACGACCACGTTCGAGCAGATCCATCTCGCGGCGGAGGTGCTGGGGGAGTCGACGGTCTATCTGCTGCCGGAGTCGGTGATCCGCGTGGAGTTCTTCGACAGCGAGCCGGTGGGCATCGAGCTGCCGCAGACGGTGGAGCTGACGGTCGAGGACACGGCGCCCGGCATCAAGGGGGCGACGGCGAGCGCGCAGGTGAAGCCGGCGCGGCTCGAGACGGGGCTCGTCGTGCAGGTGCCGCCCTTCATCAACAACGGCGACAAGATCCGCGTCAACACGGAAACCGGCGAATACCAGTCGCGCGCCTAGCCCGATCGGGCCCCGCGCCCGACGCCCTGCAGGGAATGCTGTCTCAACCGGTGCTGCCCCGCGTCCTGTTCCTGTTCGGCATCGGCTTTCTGCTGGCCGATGCCAGGATCCTCGTCGACTACACCCGGTTCCGCCGCCGGCGCGGCCAGGCGCTGCTGACCTGGCCGAACCCGCGCCCGCGGTTCTCGTGGCTGAACACGACGATTGCCGTCGTGCTCGGCCTTCTGCTGGCGTACAACCTCCTCGTTCAGCCGCGCGCGTTCATCCAGGTGTTCGGCGAAGCGATGATGTTCCTCTACTATGCCTGGCTGGTGCCGCTCAACCGGCGGATCGGCCGCGGCTTCTACGAAGACGGCATCTGGGCCGACTCGACGTTCATCCCGTACCGGCAGATCGGCGGTATCTCCTGGCGCGAGGGCGAGCAGGTGACGCTGGTCGTCATTTCGCGTCTTCGGAATCTCGCGCGGCGCGTGATCGTGCCCGGCAGCCACTATGCCGAGGCGCGGCGCCTGCTGCGCGACAGGATTCAGGCCCACGACATCCAGTTCGCCGGGATCGGACTGGATCTCGGCAGCCACGACGAGCGCGAAGACGTCTGATATCAAATGGGGCTCCGCCCCAAACCCCGGCTCACTGCACTCGCTCGCGGCACCGCGCGCTCCGTTCCGTTCGCGGGCCCGCCGTGCGGGCCGTTACGAAGACGTCTGGCGTCTGATATCAAAAGGGTCCGCCCCAAACCCCGGCTCACTGCACTCGCTCGCGGCACCGCTCGCTCCGTTCCGTTCGCGCCCTTCGGCGCTGCTCAGGGCGCCTCGAGCCTTGTCGAGAGGCGGGCCCGTCGTGCGGGCCGCCGGATTCCGCCCGGTCCCGTGTGACGTCGGGCGAAGATGTGGCGAAGTGCACCGCATGCTGGTGATGCCGGCCAGCAGTCGGACCGATACTTGAACGTGCAGGCTCCCGTAGCAGGCCGCCGGGCCGTAGAGGCCCCGGAGCCCGGAGTCCGAAGCCAGCCAAGAATACGGAGACGCTCATGGCACGCGCGACCTGGAAGGGCTACCTGAAAGTCAGCCTGGTCACCATTCCGATCAAGGTGTTTCCGGCCACCGAGTCGAGCAGCTCGATTTCCTTCAACCAGCTGCACGAGGTCTGCCAGACGCGCATCCAGCAGAAGCGCTGGTGCCCGCACTGCAACCGTGAGGTGCCGCTCGGCGAGGTCGTCAAGGGCTACGAGTTCGAGAAGGGCCGGTACGTGATCCTCTCGGACGAGGACTTCGCGAAGGTGCGGACCGAGTCGACGCGGGTGATCGACCTCGTGCAGTTCGCCGGCGAGGATCAGATCGACCCGATGTACGTCGACCGGGCGTACTACCTGGCGCCGGATGGTCCGGTGGCGGCGCAGGCCTTCGCGGTGATGCGGGAGGGGATGCGCGGCAAGGTCGGGGTCGGCAAGCTGGCGCTCTACGGCCGGGAATATCTCGTGGCCGTGCGGTCGGGCGAGCGCGGGCTCGTGATGTACACGCTGCACCACGCGGCCGAGATCCGCCAGGTCAGCGCCATCGAGGATCTGGAGGCGGTGCCGGAGAAGGTGAAGCCCGAGGAGGTCAAGCTCGCGCGGCAGGTGATTCGGACCTTCGAGCAGAAGACGCTGAACCTGGCCGACTATCGCGACGAGTACCGCGACGGGCTCCTGAAGATCATCGAGGCCAAGGTCGCCGGCGAGGAGATCGTGGCGACCGAGGTCGCCGAACCGGTGAAGGTCGTCAACCTGATGGACGCCCTGCGCAAGAGCCTCGATGCCGTGAGCACGTCGAAGAAGAAGCCGGCGAAGGCGGCGGTACGCGCGGTGCGGGGAAAACGGAAGCGCGCCTGACGAATGGAGAATTCAGAATTGAGAATGGAGAAGACGGAAACCGGTCTTCTCTCTCAATTCTGCATTCTCCGTTCATCAGCGGAATCAGCGACAGGATCCAGCCGATCAGCCCGTGGCCGTGTGCCGTGGGGTCGGCGATCCAGCCAGGCGGCGTCAGCCAGACGAACGCCAGGATGGCGATCACCCACAGGTCGTATTGCCAGGTCGCCCGGTCGTCGGTCCAGAAGAACGCCCGCCAGAGGATGCGGCCCGGCCACTTCAGCAGGTTCATCATCGTTCGGTCCGTCCGTCTCAGAGGCGGCCGGCCGCGACGCGCGGCGGGGTGGCCTCGGGGCCGGAGGCGTGCCGGAGCTCCCGCCAGGTGAAGTAGATGCGGTCGGCGACGGTGACGACCGACAGCGTGAGGATCACCAGGAGGACGGCCGCCATCCGGTTCGTGAAGGCGCCGATCATGAACAGCACGATCCGCTCGGGCCGCTCCATGAAGCCGACCTTGCACTTCGGGATGAGCGATTCGGCGCGCGCCCGCGTGTAGCTCGTCATCACCGAGAACATCATGGCGAGGGCGGCGATCATGACGTAGTCGGTGCGGTGGAGCTCCGAGTACAGATAGATCAGCCCGATGAAGAGCGCCAGGTCCGAGAACCGGTCCATCACCGAGTCCCAGAAGCCGCCGAACTTGGTCTCGATCGACCGCTCGCGCGCCACCTTGCCGTCGATGAAGTCGAAGATGTTGGCGACGATCATCAGGAAGCCGGCCAGCGGGAACCGGCCGACGGCGAGCGCCCAGGCGGCCATCGCGTTGACGACGACCCCGGTGAAGGTGAGAACGTTGGGATGAATCCGCAGCTTCACGCACAGGGCGATGATCGCCCGCAGCGGGAACATGCAGATTGCGCCGATCGCGCCAGTGAAGGTCATGACTCTCGTCGGGCGCCCTCCGGGGGACGCCGGCGGCCGCGGGCCGGGTACTATGGGAACAGAGAGGAAGAGCCCCGGCGCCGACCGCTGAACGGGACATGGTAGCCCATGCCCATCCATGAACTCAAGGAGCAGATCGCCCGGTTGCCCGAGCAGCCAGGCGTGTATCTGTACTTCAACGCCGCCGGCGAGACCATCTACGTCGGCAAGGCCCGGTCGCTGCGCGACCGGGTGCGGAGCTACCTCGCCGCGGCCGGCAGCAGCCCGAAGACGGACGCACTGCTCGAGGACGTCGTCCGCCTCGAGGTGATCGTCACCGACTCGGTCGTGGAGGCGCTGGCGCTCGAGAACCACCTGATCAAGCAGCGGGTGCCGCGCTACAACATCCTGCTGCGCGACGACAAGAACTACCCGTACCTGCAGCTCACGCTCGAGGAGCCGTTCCCGCGCGTGCTGGTGGCCCGGCGCGTCGAGCGCGACGGGAACTTCTACGCCGGCCCGTTCCTGCCCGCCTCGCTGGCGCGGCGAACGATGAGCCTGACGCACCGGCTGTTCGGCATCCGCTCGTGCAACGAGGTGATCAACGGGCAGCGCGGGCGCCCGTGCGTCGAGTACGACATCCACCGGTGCATCGCGCCCTGCGTCGAGGCGCTGTGCGACGCGGAGGGCTACCGGCAGGCGGTGGACGCCACGCGGCTGTTCCTCGACGGACGCAACGAGGAACTGGTGCAGACGCTCGAGACCCGCATGCGCGAGGCGGCCGATGCCGAGCGGTTCGAGGAGGCCGCGCACCTGCGCGATGCGATGCGGACGGTCGAGGCCCTGCGCGACCGCCAGCAGAAGATGGCGGGCACGGGGCTGGGCGACCGCGACGTGTTCGGCGTGAAGATCGGCCCGGCCGGGGCGCTCGTGCAGGTGTTCCTCGTGCGCGGCGGACGGGTGATGGAGCGGATCGAGCTGGGGACCGACGTGCGGCCGGCCGGCGACACGGAGCCCGAGGTCCTCCAGGCCGCCATCCAGCAGTTCTACGAGATCCGGGTGGCGCCGCCCGAGGTGCACGTGCCGACCGGTCCGGAGGACGCCGACGCGCTGGAGAGCTGGCTCGGCGAGGGGGCCGGCCGCCGCGTGCACATCATCGTGCCGAAGCGGGGCGAGAAGCGGGGCCTGCTCGACCTGGCGAGCCGGAATGCGGCGCTGGCCTACCGCGCCCGGTTCGAGCAGGACGAGACGAACCGGGCCGCTCTCGATCGGCTGCGTGCGGCCCTCAGCCTGCCGACCACGCCGCACCGGATCGAATGCTTCGACATCTCGACGATCCAGGGCAGTGAGACGGTCGCCTCGATGGTGGTGTGCGATGACGGTCGGATGCGGCCGTCGGAGTACCGGAAGTTCCGGATCAAGGGGCTCACCGAGGCGGGATTCGGGATTTGGGAGCGGGGATTCGGCACGCCGGGCGCGGCGTGCAGGACGCGCCACGCCGGACGTCGGACGTGACGAGGGTCGCCGCGTCGTCCCCAACGACTTCGCCGCCATGGAGGAGGTCGTGGGGCGGCGGTACCGGCGCCTGCTCGATCAGGGAGGGCCGTTCCCCGACCTGATCGTGGTCGACGGCGGCAAGGGGCAGCTGTCATCGGCGTACGCGGCGCTGCAGCCGCTCGGGCTGGCGAACCTGGTGGCGGTCGGCCTCGCGAAGAAGGAGGAGCTCGTGTTCACGCGCGATCGGGACGAGCCGATCGCGATCCCGACCGACGATCCGGCGCTGCACCTCCTGCAGAAGATCCGCGACGAAGCGCACCGGTTCGCGGTGACGTTCCATCGCCGGGCCCGGACGACACGCGATCTGCGGTCGGAGCTGGACGCGGTGCCCGGAATCGGCCCGCGGCGGCGGCGGGCGCTGCTGGAGCGGTTCGGCAGCGTGGCCGGGGTGCGCCGGGCGACGCGGGAGGAGCTGACCCCGGTGGTCGGGGCCCGGGCCGCCGACGCGGTGCTGGCCCATTTCGAGGGCCGCTGACCGCGAGGCGGCCCTTGCCGCCGCGGCCCCGGATGCCTTACGCTGTAACGCTCGTAGCCGGCCGTGTCGTGCGCCCCGTGCGCACGCCGGGCGGCCGGTTCCTGTGCGGCGGCTTCGCCGTCGATCATCCCCTTGACGGGTTCCTGCTATCGTGACTCCACACGCTTCCGAGTCGAAACCGACGGCACCGGCGCGCGTCGTGTCCGGAATGCGGCCGACCGGGCCGCTGCATCTCGGCCATCTCGTCGGGGCCCTGCACAACTGGGTCGACCTGCAGAGCCGGTACCGGTGCTTCTACTTCGTCGCTGACTGGCACGCGCTGACCAGCGAGTACGCGAACACGGGCGAGCTGACGTCGGTACGCCTACGACAACGCGGCCGACTGGATCGCCGCGGGGATCGACCCCGAGCAGAGCGTCCTGTTCGTCCAATCGCTCGTGCCGGAGCACGCCGAGCTGTACCTGCTGCTCTCGATGATCGTGCCGATGCCGTGGCTCGAGCGGGTGCCGACCTACAAGGAGCAGATCGAGCAACTGGCGGAGAAGGACCTGTCGACGATCGGGTTCCTCGGGTACCCGCTGCTGCAGGGGGCCGACATCATCATGTACGACGCGGCGTTCGTGCCGGTCGGCGAGGATCAGGTGCCGCACCTGGAGCTGACGCGCGAGGTGGTGCGGCGCTTCCACAATTTCTACGGCGGGGTGTTCGTCGAACCGCAGCCGCTGCTGACGCACTTCCCGCGCCTGCCGGGCATCGACAACCGGAAGATGAGCAAGAGCTACGGCAACGCCATCAACCTGTCGGACGATGCCGCCACGGTGCGCAAGAAGGTCATGCAGATGTACACGGATCCGAAGCGGGTCCGCGCCGACATCCCGGGCACCGTCGAAGGCAATCCGGTGTTCATCTACCACGACGCGTTCAACCCCGACACGGCGGAGGTCGACGACCTGAAGGCGCGCTACCGGCAGGGCAAGGTCGGCGACGTCGAGGTGAAGGACAAGCTGGCGAAGGCGGTGAACGCGCGGCTGGAGCCGATGCGGGCCCGGCGGGCCGACATCCTGGCCGAGCCGGACCGGCTGCGCGACGTGCTGATGGACGGGTCCGAGCGGGCGCGGGCGGTCGCGCGCGAAACGATGGCACGCGTCCGCGAGGCCATGAAGATCGCGTACAGGTAACGCGGCCCGTCGAGCGCGCTGCGAACGGAACGGCGCGAGCGGTGTCGTGAGCGAGTGAAGTGAGCCGGGGTTTGGGGCAGCGCCCCATATGAATATGGACCAGCCTCCTGATTTCGAATCGTCTCTCGAGGCGTACCCGGTCCGACTCGAGAACTTCGAGGGGCCGCTCGATCTGCTGCTTCACCTCATCAAGAAGCACGAGGTGAACATCTACGACATCCCGATCGCCCTCGTCACGAAGCAGTACCTCGATTACATCGAGCTCATGCAGGAGCTGAACCTGGACATGGCCGGGGAGTTCCTGGTCATGGCGGCCACGCTGATCCACATCAAGTCGCGCATGCTCCTGCCGCGGCCGGAGCCCGACGCCGACGAGGGGCCCGGGGAGGATCCGCGCGACGCCCTCGTGCGGCGCCTGCTCGAGCACCAGCAGTTCAAGTCGGCCGCCGAACTGCTCCACGAGCGCGAGACGTGGCGCGCGGCCCAGTGGCTCCGGCCCGACGACCGGATTGCCGCCATCGCCGGCGACGAGTACGAGCCGGAGCTCGAGGTCGACCTGTTCAGCCTGCTCGCCGCCTTCCGCGGCGTGGTCGAGCGAGCCAAGCACCGGCCGATGGTGCTGCTGCCGCCCGAGGAGATCTCGGTCGAGTCGCGGATCGAGCAGCTCGTGGGCCGGCTGTCGGAAACCGAGGCGTGCGGGTTCGAGGATTCTGTTCTCCGATGCCAGATCGCGCGGCGATCTCATCGTGACGTTCCTCGCGCTGCTGGAGATGATCCGCCTCAAGATGATCCGCATCTTCCAGAGCGGCGCGTTCGGGCCCATCCGCGTGTACAAGCGCGCACGGCCCGCCGATGCCCCGTATGCGAGCGGCGGCGATCCGGAGAACAACCGTGGCTGATTTCGACGAGACACACGACGAGACCGCGGAGACGGGCGGGGAGCCCGCTGCCGAGCCGGAAGCCGGCGGCCCGCCGGCCGGAGAGGACGGCGCCGAGGCCGTGCCAGGACGACGGACGAGGCGGCCACGGACGAGGCGGCGACGGACGTCGAAGAGCCGGAAGGCGTGCGCGACGCCCAGACGCTCGACGAGCTGAAGGCGATCATCGAGGCGCTCGTCTTCGCCTCGCCGGAACCGATGACGCCGAAGGCGCTCTTCAAGCTGCTCGCCAGCGAGCCGTCCGAGGACGTCAAGGCCGCCCTCGATGTGCTGCTGCAGGACTACGAGCGGCCCGGCGGGCTGCAGATCGTGCAGGTGGCCGGCGGCTACCAGAATCGTGACGCGGCCCGAGCTCCACGAGTGGGTGCGCCGGCTGTTCCACGAGCGGACGACGCAGAAGCTGTCGGTGCAGGCGCTCGAGACCCTCTCCGTCATCGCCTACAAGCAGCCGGTCACTGCAGCGGAAATCACCGAGATCCGCGGCGTCAACACCTCCGGCGTGCTGAATACGCTGATGGAGCGGCAGCTCATCAAGATCTCCGGCCGCAAGCAGGTCGTCGGCCGGCCGTTCCTCTATTCCACGACCCGGGAGTTCCTGATCCGCTTCGGCCTGAAGGACCTGGCCGACCTGCCGAGGATCGAGGACATGTCGGAGGTGCTCGGCTTCGAGCCGCCCGCCGGGCTGGTCGGCGGGGCGGACGGCGACCAGGGCGAAGACGGCGGGATGGGCGGCGATGACGAGGCCGCGCCCGGGCCCGAGGCCGCCCTCAGTGCCGGGACCGACCAGGCCGGCCCGGTCGAGCGGGACGTCGAGGACTCCGGGGCGGACGAGGACGAGTTCGAGGACGGGGACCAGGAGTTTGAGTCTGACGATCAGGAGTCGGACTCTGAGGACGAGGACTTCGAGGACGAGGAGTAGCGCCCGCCGGGCCGCCCGAGGCGGCGGCCTTCAGCTGCGCCACTTCCCGCGCCGTGAGATCGCGGAACGCGCCGGGCTTCAGTCGATCGTCGCGCAACGGGCCGATGGCGACGCGCCGGAGCCGGACGACCGGGTGGCCCACGCTCTCGCACATGCGGCGCACCTGGCGGTTGCGCCCCTCGCGGATCGTCAGGGTCAGGACGGCCTGGGTGGCATGGCAATCCGGCCGGTGGACGAGGCGGACTATGGCCGGAGCCGTGCGCCGTCCATCGAGGACCACCCCTTTCGCGAGCTTCTCCAGTGCCCGCGCGTCGGGCACGCCCCGGACCTGCGCTTCGTAGACACGCTCGACTCCGTGGCGCGGATGCGTCAGCCGCGCCGTGAGGTCGCCGTCGTTGGTCAGCAGCAGCAGGCCTTCCGAGTCGAAGTCCAGCCGTCCCACCGGGTAGACGCGCTCCCGCACTCCCACCAGCAGATCGAGCACCGTGGGCCGGCCCTGCGGATCGAATGCCGTCGTCAGGTAGCCTCTCGGCTTGCTGAGCAGCAGGTAGCGGTGAGCGGCCGGCGCCGACAGCCGCCGGCCGTCGACGCGGATGTCGTCGGTGTCGGGATCCGCCCGCGTGCCGAGCTCCCGCACGACCTCTCCGTTGACGCTGACACGGCCCTCGACCATGAGGGCTTCGGCCGTGCGGCGCGACGCCACGCCGGCGGCGGCGAGGATCTTCTGCAGACGGATGAGCATGGCGGTTCCCGTTACCGGGCGATCATATCCTTCCAGAACTCGATCAGCTGCCAGACGTCGCGGAAGCCGGCCGACCGGTCGACCTCGGCGTGGCCCAGCAGGCTGCTGACCAGCAGGTGCACCCGCGTGCGCTTCCGGAGCCAGCCGGCGAGCAGGATCGACTCGGCCGACGGCACGACATTGTCGTCGCGGCCGTGCAGCAGGAATACCGGTGCCGACGGCGCCGGGGACCGGTCGGGCGACAGCCCAGGGTCGCTCCCGTAGGCGCCGAGCTTCGGCAGCAGCTTCGGCCCCAGGGTCTTCACGTCGCGGGCGTTCACCTCGTCGAGCAGCGTCGCGGCCGGCTGCGGCAGGTGCGTGGCCATGACGCGTGCCTCGGCGAACAGCTGCGACGCACGGGCGTCGTCGACCCCGGCGAGCCCGGAGGCGTCGAGGAACGTCTCGATGCCCCGGCGGAGCGGGGCGACCTGGTCGGGCGGCACCATGGCGGGCGCGATCTCGTGCAGGATGACGGCCACGCCGTAGTCGTGCGGCTGCCAGTAGTGACCGGCATGCGGATCGAGCGCCTGCTCGCCGGGCGGCACCGCCGGCTGGTCGCCGGTGCAGAGGTACCGGAGCACGCGCGGCAGGTCGCCGTGGCCGCCGTAGGAGAAGACGTAGGCCACGTGCGAGCGCAGCGCCGGCCGGCCGGCCGCGACCACCGACAGCCCTCCGCTGAAGCTGATGCCCATCATACCGATCCGGCCGTCGGGCGCGAGGTCGTGCTGAGCCGCGAGCCAGCGCCCGGCGTCCTCGATCATGTCGGTCGCCTGCGCGGTGATGCGGAAGTGGGTGAGGTCGGGCAGCTCGGGCGTGAGCACCGGAATGCCGGTGGCAGCCAGCTCGCGGGACAGTCTGACGAGCCGGGGCTCGTCGATGCCGGCCGGGTGGATGCCGGGCACGAGCAGGGTCGCGCGCTCGCGCGGTGGCTGCGGCCGGTAGAGGCGCGCACGCAGCGGGCCGTCGCGCGACGGGATTTCGAGCACCGTCTCGGTGACCGGCCGGGCGTACCAGTCGGCGGCCCGGCGTGGCCAGCCGCCGACCTGCGCGGCGCGCACGACGAAGGTGACGACCGGTGCGTAGGCACGCACCTCGAGGACGGCCACGGCGAGGAACGCCACTACCACTGCCAGCACGAGAGACCGTCGCCACCGCATCAGGCCTGACATGTTACACTGCTCGCGACTCCGGCCTGCCGCGGCCCGTGCCGCGAACGGGCGCCGCGCCGTCCGGGGGCGGCCCGTCCGGCCCGCGGCGTTCGACCTCATCCTTTCCCATGCGTGCGCTGATCATCGCCATCGACGGCCCTTCCGGGGCGGGTAAAGGCACCGTGTCGCGTGCCCTCGCCGCCGAGCTTCACTACCATCACATCGACAGCGGGGCCATGTATCGTGCCGTGGCCTGGAAGGCCATCGACGAGGGCCTCCCGCTCGACGACGAACCGGCCGTGACCGCCCTGGCGTCCCGGGTGCAGCTCGAGATTGCCGACGGCGCCGTGCAGGTCGATGGCCGCGACGTTACGCGGACGATCCGGACGTCCGGGATCGATCGGGCGGCGGCCGCCGTCGCGCGGCTGCCGCACGTGCGGGCCGTGCTCGTCGACCGCCAGCGCCGGCTCGGCGCCAACGGCGGCATCGTCATGGAAGGGCGCGATATCGGCACCGTGGTGTTTCCGCAGGCCGACGTGAAGATTTATCTGGATGCGTCGCCCGAAGAGCGGGCGCGGCGCCGCGCGCACGACCCGGCCCACGACGGTAACGGCCGGCTGGCGGTGGCCGAGGTGGCGACGGCGCTCGAGGCCCGGGATCGGATCGATCAGACGCGCGCGGCCTCGCCGCTGATGGCCGCGCCCGACGCCATCCGCGTCGACACGACGCACATGCGGGTCGAGGATGTCGTGCGGGAAGTGCTGCAGATCGTCAGGCAGACACTCGCCGGCTCCGGCTCCGGCGACGGGAAGGGCGGGTAGAGCGGGACACGCCGTCTCGGGCGTCCCCCGTTCTGCTTTCTACGTTCTACGTTACCGGTCTTCTCTTACTCCTTGCCCCGATTCCGGTAGTCCTCGGACGAGGCCGGATTCGAGCTCCCACCGGTGCTTGTCGCGTTCGGTCACCTTCTCGTGCAGTTCCTCGTTGTCCTGGTACTCCAGCCCCAGTGACCGGCCAATCTCCTCGACGACATCCTGATCGGGTGTGGGGTTGTCGCCGCCCGGCGCCTCGTCTCCGCTGAAATAGGCGTCCGCCCAGTTCGCGTCGACATCGCCGCCGGTCAGGCTCGGGTCGCTTTCGTGATGCTGGCGCCGGCGCTGTTCCATCTCCGCGTGGCCGGTGTCGGTGCCTGACAGGTGATGGTGCTCGTAATCGAGCGACGAGGGGCTGTCGTGCTCCTCGGGCTCCTCCCGCAGGATGCGTCGCTCGCGGTCGAGGCGAGGGAGTTTCTTCGCGACCGCGGGCTGTGCGGACCCGGCCTGGCGGGACGGCTTGCGGGCGGGGGCGGCCTTCTTCGCGGGCGTCGCCTTCCGGGCTGAGGGGCGCTTGTGCGCGGCCTTCGCGGCCCGGCCGGCCGGGCGCTTCGCGGCCGGGGCGGGGCGGGACGCCGGCTTCCTGCGGGCCGGAGCGGTCTTCTTGCGGGCGGCCGGCTTCTTCCGGGCCGTTTTCGCGGCCCTGGCCGGCGCCTTCCGCTTTCGGGCGTTTGACCGTTTTGACCGTCTTCCGGACCGTGCGACCGGTCTTCCGCGCCGCCTTGCGGCGGGCAGGTCGAGCGGCTCTTCGCGGACGTTTCGCCATGGCGCGATCCTTTCCTCTACCTTGACCGGTGAACGGTAAGTATTGTATAGTCTATTGCTTATCGGAAATCAGCGGCCGCTATCTTCACGACCCGCCGTCGCTGATCTATTCGCGGGGCGCCGGATCCCCGCTCAACCAACTCCGGCAAATCGAACGACAGGAGGATTCGCAAGGCATGGCGCACGTAGAAGATGAGAACGGCCCCGATCTGGAGAATGGAGGATCCCACCGGATTAAAGCAGGCAATCAGCGGCCTCTGATGGTCACTTCTCCGCGGGACCTCGACGACGACTTCGACCCCGAAGAATATGCCCGCCTGCTGGATGTCTACGATAACAGCTTCCGCAACATTGCGGAAGGTGAGGTCGTGAAGGGGACGGTTCTCAAGGTCACCGCCTCCGAGGTGATCGTGGACGTCGGCTACAAGTCCGAGGGACTGATCGCGGTCGACGAATTCCTCGACGAGAACGGTGAGGTCACCGTTCAGCCGGGGGACCTGGTGGACGTGCTCCTCGAGCGGACCGAGGATCGGGAAGGCCATGTCGTGCTGTCGCGCGAGAAGGCCGAGAAGATGAAGATCTGGGACGAGGTCGAGAAGGCCTTCGCGGAGAAGAAGGTCGTCATCGGCCGCGTCATCGAGCGGATCAAGGGCGGGCTGGCGGTCGACATCGGCGTGCGGGCGTTCCTGCCCGGGTCGCAGATCGACGTCCGTCCGGTCCGGAACCTGGACGCGCTGCGCGGGCAGGAACTGCGCATGCGGGTCATCAAGGTGAACAAGAAGCGGGGCAACATCGTGCTGTCCCGCAAGGCGCTGCTCGAGGAAGAGAACGCCGAGAAGAAGAAGCAGACGCTGGCGACGCTGGCCGAGGGCAAGGTGCTGCGCGGGGTGGTGAAGAACATCACCGACTACGGCGCCTTCATCGACCTGGGCGGCATCGACGGCCTGCTGCACATCACCGACATGTCGTGGGGCCGGGTCGGCCACCCGTCGGAGCTCTTCAAGGTGAACGACGAAGTCGACGTGATCGTGCTCAAGTACGATCCGGCGACCGAGCGCGTCTCGCTGGGCCACAAGCAGCTCATGCAGGATCCCTGGTCGGTCGTGGCCGATCGGTATCCGGTGGGCGTGCGGGTGACCGGCAAGGTCGTCAGCCTCACCGACTACGGCGCGTTCATCGAGCTGGAGCCGGGCGTCGAGGGGCTGATCCACGTCTCGGAGATGTCGTGGAGCAAGCGCGTCAAGCACCCGTCGAAGATCCTGAACGTCGGCGACAGCGTCGAGGCGATGGTGCTCGGCGTGGATCCGGCGGCGCGGCGGATCTCGCTCGGCCTCAAGCAGACCGAGTCGAACCCCTGGCACGAGCTGGCCGACAAGTATCCGGTCGGCTCGAAGATCGTCGGGAAGGTACGCAACCTCACCGAGTTCGGCGCGTTCGTCGAGGTCGAGGAGGACATCGACGGGCTGATCCACATCTCCGACATGTCGTGGAGCAAGCGGATCAAGCACCCGTCGGAGGTGCTGAAGAAGGGCGACAAGGTCGAGGCGATGGTGCTGAACATCGACGCCGAGAACCAGCGGCTGTCGCTCGGACTGAAGCAGCTCGCCACCGACATCTGGGACGACTTCTTCTCGCGGCGCCACGTCGGGGACATCGTCGAGGGCAAGGTCGTGCGGATGACGAACTTCGGCGCCTTCGTCGAGCTCGACGAGGGGATCGAGGGGCTCATCCACGTCTCGGAATTCGACGAGCAGGCGGGCGGCGAGAAGATCGAGCTGGCGGTCGATCAGACCTACCAGATGAAGATCATCAAGCTGACGCCGGCCGAGCGGAAGATCGGGCTGAGTATCCGCGCTCTGAAGTCGGACGACTACCGGACCGACTGGGAGGCGTACAAGGAGATCTCCGGAAGCGAGAGCGCCGCCGCGACGCTCGGCGACCACTTCCGGAACCGCTAGGACGGACGGGCGGGCGCCGGATCGCCGGCGCCCGCCGGCCGTGAGGCTGAACCGGGCATTCATCAGGAGCAGACCGTGACATCAGGGGGGAGCATGACGAAGGCGGAGCTCGTCGAGGAAGTCTCGCGGGTTTCTGACCTCACCAAGAAGCACTCCGAAGTGATTGTCGACACGGTCTTCCGCAGTATCATCGCCGCCCTGCACCGCGGGGAGAAGATCGAGCTGCGGGGATTCGGCAGCTTCCGGCTGCGGCAGCGCGAGCCCCGCAAGGGGCGCAACCCGAAGACCGGCGATCGGGTGGACGTGCCGCCCAAGAAGGTGCCCTACTTCAAGCCCGGCAAGGAGCTCAAGGAGCTCATCAACCGGGAATCGGCCGAGACCCCGCCCGCCGGCGTGGCGCCGGCCGGCATCGGCTCCGACCCGGCGATCCAGGTCTGACGCCGCACGGGCCCCGAAGGATCGCGTCCGTCGACACGCCTCCAGCCGCACGGCGTGTCCGGCGTCCGTCGATGCTTCACGTCTTCAACTCTCGATTCGGAACGAACCCTCCGTGGAACGTCTATGGTCCCCGTGGAGACTGGCGTACGTGACCGGCACGAGTACCCCCGGGCAGTGCATCTTCTGTGAGGCGCAGCAGCAGCCCGAGGCCGACTCGCTCGTCGTGTTCCGCGGCACCGCCTGCTTCGTCATCCTCAACCTGTTCCCGTACAACAGCGGCCATCTGATGGTCGTGCCGAACCGGCATATCGGCACGCTGGTCGACGCGTCGGCCGCCGAGCTGGCCGAGCTGATGCGCCTGACCCGCCGGGCCGAGATGGCCATCACCGAAGCCTACCGGCCGCAGGGGATGAACATCGGCATCAACCTCGGCCGCCCCGCCGGCGCCGGCATCGTCGATCACGTCCACGTCCACGTCGTGCCCCGGTGGACGGGAGACACCAACTTCATGTCCGTCGTCGGCGACGTGCGGGTGCTGCCCGAGGAGCCGAAGGCCACGGCCGCCCGGCTGCGGCCCATCTTCGCGCGGCTGCAGCAGGACGACGGTCTCGTGTCGGGCTGACGCCGCGGCCCCAATCGCCTATCATGGATAGGAGCCCGGCCCGCCCGGCTGTCGTCGCGCGCGGCCTCCATTCCGGTTCTTCACGCGCGTGACACATATGATTCTCGACCTCACACCCGAACAGGCAGCCTTCCGATCCTCCATTGAATCGTTCGCTCGCGATGCCGTGGCCCCCCAGGCGGCCACGATCGACGAGACCGGGACGTGTCCCGAGGCGCTGCTGCGGCAGGCGGCCTCGCTGGGGCTACTCGGCGTCGCCGTACCCTCGGCGGCCGGCGGGGCGGGGCGCGACGTCGTCGACGCCGCCCTGGCCATCGAGAGCGTGGCACGGGCCAGCGCGTCGGTCGCCTTCACGCTGGCGCTGCACAACGCCCTGGTCGTGGACGTCGTTGCGCACTTCGGCACCGACGCCCAGCGCGCCCGGTGGCTGAAGCGGCTCGCGAGCGGCGAGCGGCTCGGCGCATTCGCGCTCGCCGAGGAAGAGACCGGCAGCGACCTCACGCGGCTGCAGACGACCGCCGTGCAGGAGCCGTCGGGCTGGCGGGTGCGCGGCCGGAAGGTCTGGGTCGCCAATGGCGCCACGGCCGGCGTGGCGATCGTCGTGGCGAAGGCGGGCGACGAGGTGCAGGCCTTTCTCGTGCCGCTCGATGGCGCAGGCGTGAAGCGGACCGCGCGCGACTCGGTCGGTGTGCGCGGCGCCGGCTGTGTCGACCTCGAGCTCGACGTCGTGGTGGCCGCCGACCAGCAGCTCGCCGGGGGAGCGGCGCTGGTGGAGTGGGCGCTCGAGGGCGGCCGGATTCTGATGGCCGCCCAGGCGATCGGCATCGGGCAGGCGGCGCTGGACGAGGCGATCGCGTATGCGAAGCGCCGGGAGGCGTTCGGCAAGCCGGTGGCGAGCTATCAGTCGGTGCAGTGGGTGCTGGCGGACGCCGCGACCGAGATCGATGCGGGCCGGCTGCTGATGCTGAAGGCGGCGTCGGCCCGTGCGCGCGGCGAGGCCAGCCGGCTCGACACGGCCATGGCCAAACTGCACGCGACCGAGGCCGCCCATCGCGCCGTCGACCGGGCCGCCGAACTGCTGGCCGCTTCGGGCTACGGGCGGGGTAGCGTCATCGAGCGGCTGTGCCGCGACGTCCGGGCCGCCGGCATCCACCAGGGGACGCCCGACGTGCAGCGGATGGCGATTGCGGAAGAGCTGCTGCCAAGGTGAGCGAGCGCGACGAATGAAGAATGCGGAATTGAAGAATTGAAGAATGGCGGAGGCGGCCTCGCTGCCGCCGTTTCTTCAATTCTTGACATTCTCAATTCGTCGATTTGTCCGGTACGATCCCCTTCAGAAACGTCCCCTGCGCGCATACTGCTCGGACTGGCCGCGCGGAATGCTGAGCGACTGCCAGGCCCCGCCCTTGAACTCCTTCGCGAGATAGACGATCTGTCCCACGTGGTAGGCGTAGTGCGCCGTCTGCCGGTTCAGCGCCTGGAGCACCGTCATCGGCTCCTGGCGGATCGTCACGGTGCGCAGCAGGTCGTCGGGCGTCAGCGGCTCGACGGCCTCGAAGACGACATGCCAGCCCGCTTCCCAGACCGCCAGCAGGTCGCCCCGCGTCGGCGTGTCCTTCATCTCGAACTCCTGATCGCGATGGCGGTCTGGCTTCTCGCCGTCGGTCGTCAGGAAGTCGGTGAAGCGCGAGCGCATGTTGCCCGCCAGGTGCTTGACGATGATCGCAATGCTGTTCGACTCGGCGTTGGGCGCGGCGAGAAGGTCGGCGTCGGCGACCTGGGCGATGGCCCGCTCGCCGAGCGCCTTGTAGTTCCGCAGCGTGAGGAGCAGGCCCTGCAGGACGGCAGTGCCGAGGGGAGGGAGAGCGGTGGACATCTGTCACCTCACACGTAGAACAAGGAACGAGGAATGAGGAACGAAGAGCCCTTCCAGGTTCTTCGTTCCTCGTTCTCGGCGTCAGTTCCTAGCCGAGCAGCTGCTTCGCGATGGTCTGCAGCTGCAGGTTCGACGTGCCTTCGTAGATCTGGCCGATCTTGGCGTCGCGGTAGAGCTTCTCGACCGGGTAGTCCTTCACGAAGCCATAGCCGCCGTAGAGATTGATGGCCAGCGAGGCGACGCGCTCGGCCACTTCCGACGACAGGATCTTGCACATCGCCGCCTGGGTGAGGAACGGCAGGGCGGCGTCGCGGAGGCGCGCCGCGTTGTAGACGGTGAGCCGCGCCGCTTCGAGCTCGGAGGCCGCCCGGGCGAGCTGGAACTGCACGCCCTGGAAGTCGGCAATCGCCTTGCCGAACTGCTTGCGTTCCTTCGTGTACTTCACGGCGTGGTCGAGCGCGCCCTGCGCGAGGCCGATCATCTGGGCGCCGATGCCGATGCGGCCCTCGTTCAGCGTCTCGATGGCGACCTTGTAGCCCTTGCCGACCTCGCCGAGGACGTTCGCGCCGGGCACCTGGCAGTCCTCGAGAATCAGCTCGCAGGTGCTGCTGGCGCGGATGCCGAGCTTGTCCTCCTTCTTGCCCACGGTGAAGCCCGGGAATCCCCGCTCGACCAGGAACGCCGTGATGCCCCGGTAGCCGGCCTCCGGCTTCAGGTTGGCGAAGACGATGAAGATGTCGGCCTCGTTGCCGTTGGTGATCCAGAGCTTGCGGCCGGTCAGCTTGAAGCCGTCGCCCGATTCGGTGGCGCGGGTCGCCAGCGCGAAGGCGTCGCTGCCCGAGCCGGCCTCCGACAGCGCGTAGGCCCCGACGGTCTTCTCGGCCAGGCGCGGCAGGAACCGCTGCTTGACGTCGTCGTTGCCCCAGCGGATGAGCGCGTTGATGACGAGCGTGTTCTGCACGTCCACGAGCACGCCGATCGACGGATCGACCCGGGACAGCGCCTCGACGGCGAGGACGGCGTGGAAGAAGCTGGCGCCGGATCCTCCGTAGGTCTCCGGGATCTCGATGCCCATGACGCCGAGATCGAACAGCTTCTCGATGAGGTCGTGGGGGATCTTGGCGTGCTCATCCATGTCGTGGACGAGCGGACGGATCTCCTTGTCGGCGAACTCGTACACGCTGTCACGGAAGAGCCGCTCGTCCTCGACCAGCTCCGTCAGGGGGCGCACTGCTTCGGCCAGATTCTCGATCGTCACGTCTTGTTCTCCGTCGGGGAAAGGAAGGTCCGGCAGCCACACGGGCCTGCGAATCCGGGGATCCGCAACCCGGAAATGTTATCATCAAAGGTGGCGCCTGACGACCCGGCCCGCGACACGCGCCGCCCCTGCTGCGCGCGGCCTTCCGGCGGCGTGCCGGCTGCAGGGCGGATCGTGCGCGGCGGCGGCAAGAGGCAAGATGAGCAAGTATTTGCGGCCCGCGTTGTACCTGGCGGTCGTCGTCGGCGTCTGGAGCGTGACCGTCATGCCGGCCAGCGGCCGGCAGCAGGCCGCCGGCCAGCCGCCCGCTCCGTCCTCGCCTGCGGCGTCACAGGCCGGCCCTCCCCAGAACCCGCCGCCGACCTTCAAGGCCGGCATCAACTTCGTGCGGGTCGACGTCATCGCCACCGACAAGCAGGGCACGCCGGTGGAGGACCTGAAGCCGTCCGACTTCCAGGTCCGCGAGGACGGCAAGGCCCAGCAGATCCAGACCTTCCAGCTGATCCACGTCGCGCAACCAAGCCAGGAGGCCGCGGGACCGAATCCGCCCGCCCCCACGCACAACCAGTACCAGTCGGAGACGCTGGCCGCCAAGGACAACGTGCGGCTGGTGACGATCTTCCTCGACGACTACCACGTGCGCCGCGGCAGCTCGATGAAGGTCCGGGCGCCGCTCGAGAAGTTCGTGGAGCAGGACCTGGCGCCGACGGATCTCGTCGCCGTCATGTACCCGCTGACGCCGGTGAACGACCTGTCGTTCACGCAGAACCACAAGGAGGTCGCGAACGCCATCGAGCACTTCGTCGGCCGGAAGTACAACTACCAGCCGATGAACAGCTTCGAGGAGCAGTACGCGGACCAGCCGACCACCGTCGTCGAGGACATCCGCAACCAGGTGTCGCTGTCGGCGCTCAAGGCCCTGGCGATCTACCTCGGCTCGCTGCGGGAAGGCCGCAAGGAGGTCATCCTGGTCAGCGAGGGGTACTCGGACTACCTGCCGCCGCAGCTGCGGAATCCGGACGCCACGGCGCCGGGGATCGGCAACCCGAACGCGTTCAACGAGACCGCCGGGCAGGGCAGCCCGACCGAGGAGGCGATGAACTTCTTCTCGGGCATGAACATCGCCGAGGATCTGCGGATCGTCTACAGCGCCATGAATCGCAACAACGCGTCGATCTACACGCTCGATCCGCGCGGGCTGGCCAACTTCGAGTTCGACATGGGCGAGCACGTCAGCACCCAGCAGGACGCCCAGATCCTCTCCCAGACGCAGGACACGCTCCGGACGCTGGCCGACGAGACCGACGGCCGCGCCATCGTGAACCAGAACAACCTGGAGCGCGGGCTGAAGCAGCTCGTGCGCGACGCCAGCGACTACTACCTGCTCGGCTACACGTCGAGCGCCGCGCCCGAGGACGGCAAGTTCCACAAGATCGAGGTCCGCGTCGATCGGCCCGGCGTGACGCTCCGCGCCCGGAAGGGCTACTGGGCCCTCACGACCGCGGAGATCTCCACCGCGAAGGCGGTCTCCGAAAAGGCCGGGCCGGCGCCGGCCGTCGAGAAGGCGCTGTCGTCGATCGCCGCAACCGACCACAGCCAGGTCGTTCGCACCTGGATCGGGACGTCGCGGGCCCCGGACGGGAAGACGGCGGTGACGTTCGTCTGGCAACCGGTCGCCGGCGAGTCGGGGCAGGGCGACCGGCGCGGCGGCGCCCCGGCGCGGGTGATGGTGACCGCGGCCGCGAACACGGGCGCCCCGTACTTCCGCGGGACGGTGCCGCCGATGGCGCGCGCCTCGTCGCAGGCTCCGTCGCCGGGTGACGTCGTGGTGGTATCGGACGGCGGCGGCGGCTCGGACGACGTCCCCACGGGGCCGTCGCGGGTCGTCTTCGAGGCGGCGCCGGGCCCGATGAACGTCCGGCTGACGGTGGAGGGGACGGGCGGGCAGGTGCTCGATTTCAACAATCTGACCGTGCAGGTCCCCGACTTCACGAAGCCGCAGGTGGCGCTGAGCACGCCGGCGCTCTACACGGCGCGCAGCGCGTACGAGCTGAACCAGCTGGAGCGCGACCCGCACGCCGTGCCGACGGCTTCGCGGACCTTCTCGCGCGGCGATCAGCTGCTCGTCCGGTTCGAGACGTACGGGCCGGGGGGCGCGCGGCCCGGGGTGACGGCGGAGCTGCTGAACCGGGCGGGAGCGCCGATGACGGCGCTGACCGTCACGGCGGGCGCCACCGGGCAGCCCGATCGCCTGAGCCTGCCGCTGACCACGCTGCCGGGAGGCGATTATGTCGTACGGATCAAGGCGACCAGTGGAGACGCGAACGCCACGCAACTGGTCGCCTTCCGGGTGGTGAGTTGACGCCGGCGGGGCAGCGCCCCCGGCCGTAACGGCCCGCACCGCGGGCCCGCCCCTCGACGAGGCTCGGGGCGCCCTGAGCCTGTCGAAGGGCGCGAACGGAACGGTGTCCCCGGCGCCTCGCCGGTGCCGGCGTAACGCCGCGCACGGCGCGGCCGCGACCGGAGTGGAGCGAGCCGGATCGCGAGCGTAACGAAGGGAGCCGGGGTTCGGGGCGGAGCCCCGTATAAGTTATGCGTACATCCCGCGCATCTTCGTGACGGTGGCCACGCGGTTGATCGCGACGACGTAGGCGGCCGTCCGCATGTCGATGTTGTACTTCAACGCCGTCTGGAGGACGGCGGTGAACGCCTCGCACATCTTCGCCTCGAGCCGCTCGTTCACTTCCTGAAGGTTCCAGAAATAGCCGTACCGGTCCTGCACCCACTCGAAGTACGAGGCGGTGACGCCGCCGCTGTTGGCGAGGATGTCGGGCACGACGAACACGCCGCGCTCGTGGAGCTGCATGTGCGCGTCGGGTGTCGTCGGGCCGTTCGCGCCTTCGACGATGATCTTCGCGCGGATGTCCGAGGCGTTCTTCACCGTGATCTGGTTCTCGAGCGCCGCCGGAATCAGCACGTCCACGTCGAGCTTGAACAGCTGCTCGTTCGTGATCGGCTCGCCGCCCGGGAAGCCGTCCACCGAGTGCTCGTGCGTCTCCGCGTACTCGACGAGCGCGGCGATGTCGAGGCCCTTCGCGTTGTGGACGCCCCCCTTCCAGTCCGACACGGCCACGATCTTCGCGCCGAGCTCGCCGATGAGCTCCGCCGAGATCGAGCCGACGTTGCCGAAGCCCTGGATGGCGACCGTGGCCTTCGAGATGTCGATGCCCACGTGCTTCGCCGATTCCCGGGCCGAGATCATGACGCCGCGACCGGTGGCCTCGCGGCGGCCCAGCGATCCGCCGAGCTCGATCGGCTTGCCGGTGACCACCGACGTGGTCGTGTGGCCGACGTGCATGCTGTAGGTGTCCATGATCCACGCCATCACCTGGGCGTTGGTGTTGACGTCGGGAGCGGGCACGTCCTTCTCGGGGCCGATGGCGTCGATGATCTCCGCGACGTAGCGGCGTGTCAGCGCCTCGACTTCGCGCCGCGACATCTTGTTCGGATCGCAGATGATGCCGCCCTTGGCGCCGCCGAACGGGATGTGGGCGACCGCGCACTTCCACGTCATCCACGCCGACAGGGCCCGGACCTCGTCGAGCGAGACGTCGGGATGGTAGCGGATGCCGCCCTTGCCGGGGCCGAGGGTGATGTTGTACCTGGACCCGATAGCCCGTGAAGACTTCGATGCGCCCGTCGTCCATCTGGACGGGGCACGCGACGATGATCTGTCGCTTCGGATTGGTGAGGATCTTCCAGATGCCGGGCTCGAGGTTGAGAATGCGGGCCGCGCCGCTGAACTCCTCGAGCATTGCGCCGAAAATCGTGCCGTCTGCCGCCATGTGGCTCCTGCCGTATAGGAAAAGCGGGGAGGGGGGAGCCGCAGCCCGGCGCGATCGGAACGATGACCGTGGGAGCGCGTGCAACCCCGCCGAACAGCCCAGACTAGCGTGAGCGAAAAACCCAAGTCAAGAGAACGTCTTACAGCAGAGGTATCGGCGCGGGGCGGCTCCGGCTTGAGCTGGACGCGGGGCGGGCGGCATACGCCCGAGCTGGCGCCGGGTCATATATAATGCAGCCTATGAAGAGCGTTCTGAATGGCACGGAAACCGACAAGCAGCGCTGGGAGCGCGAGACGCTCGAGCCGACGCTGAAGAAGTCGCCCGAGCGGGGCGTCCCCTTCACGACGATTTCGGGGCGGCCGATCGACCGGCTCTACACGCCCGACGACGTGCGGGACGTGGACTATGACCGGGATCTGCGCAATCCGGGCGAGTTCCCCTACACGCGCGGCATCCACCCCACGGGCTATCGCGGCAAGCTCTGGACGATGCGGCAGTTCGCCGGCTTCGGCACGCCCGAGGACACGAACCTCCGGTACAAGCAGCTGCTGAAGGCGGGCGGCACCGGCCTCAGCGTGGCGTTCGACCTGCCGACGCTGATGGGGCGGGACCCCGACCACGAGCTGTCGCTGGGCGAGGTCGGCAAGTGCGGCGTCAGCGTGGCGTCGCTGGCCGACATGGAGACGCTGTTCGAGGGGATCGGCCTGGCCGACATCACGACCTCGATGACGATCAACTCGCCGGCGGCGATGCTCTACGCCATGTACCTCGTGGTGGCGGAGAAGCAGGGGGCCGACTGGAAGACGCTGTCGGGGACGATCCAGAACGACATCCTCAAGGAATTCATCGCGCAGAAGGAATACATCTTCCCGCCGCGGCCGTCGATGCGGCTCATTACCGACATCTTCTCGTTCTCGGCGGCGGAGGTGCCGCGCTGGAACACGATCTCGGTCAGCGGGTACCACATCCGCGAGGCGGGTGCGACCGCGCTGCAGGAGCTGGCGTTCACGCTGCGGGACGGCATCGAGTACGTGCAGTACGGCGTGGATGCCGGGCTGGACGTCGACGAGTTCGTGCCGCGCATCTCGTTCTTCTTCAACGCGCACAGCGACTTCTTCGAGGAGATCGCGAAGTACCGGGCCGCCCGCCGGATCTGGGCGACCGTGATGCGCGAGCGCTTCGGCGCGAAGGACGAGCGGTCGTGGAAGCTGCGGTTCCACACGCAGACGGCCGGCGTGTCGCTGACGGCCCAGCAGCCGTACAACAACGTCGTGCGGACGGCGCTCCAGGCGCTCTCGGGCGTGCTGGGAGGAACGAACTCGCTCCACACGAACTCGCTGGACGAGGCGCTCGCGCTGCCGACAGCCGAGACCGCCACGCTGGCCCTGCGCACGCAGCAGATCATCGCGCACGAGAGCGGCGTGACGAACGTCGTCGATCCGCTGGGCGGCTCGGTACTTCGTGGAGCGGCTGACCCGCGACATGGAGGAAGGGGCCTACCGGTACTTCGAGGCCATCGACAAGATGGGCGGGATGGTCGAGGCGGTCGAGCGGGGCTTCCCGCAGAAGGAGATCGCCGAGAGCTCCTACCTCTTCCAGCAGTCGGTGGAGAAGCGCGAGAAGATCATCGTCGGCGTCAACGGCTACGTGGCCGAGAACGAGGAGCCGCTCGAGATCCTCTACATCGACGAGGCGGCGGCCGAGCAGCAGATGGCGAAGCTCGAGAAGCTGCGGAAGGAGCGCGACAACGACCGCGTCCGCCGCGCGCTCGACGGGCTGCGGACGGCGGCGGCTTCGACCGCCAACACGATGCCCCCGCTGCTCGAAGCCGTCCGGGCCTACGCCACGGTCGGGGAGATGTGCGACGTGCTCCGCGAGGTCTGGGGCGAGTACCGAGGAAGTGCCCGTCATCTGAGGTGCCCCGCGGCCGGGGCCCGACGGCCCCGCCGCGGACCGAGTCTTCACTGTCCCGTGTCTGTGCTGATATGAGCCGTAAAATCCGAGTCGTCATTGCCAAGCCCGGTCTCGATGGTCACGACCGTGGCGCCAAGGTCATTGCCCGCGCCCTGCGCGACGCCGGGATGGAGGTCATCTACACCGGCCTGCGCCAGACGCCCGAGCAGATCGTCGGCGCCGCGCTGCAGGAGGATGCCGACGTCATCGGGCTGTCGATCCTGTCGGGCGCGCACAACTACATCTGCCCGCGCGTCATGGAACTGCTGAAGGAGAAGGGACTGGACGACGTGCTCGTCGTCATCGGCGGCATCATCCCGAGCGTGGACATCCAGAAGATGCAGCAGATCGGCGTCAAGGGCGTGTTCCTGCCGGGGACCCCGATGCAGGACATCGTCGAGTTCATCAACGCGAACGTCCGCACCAGACTCGAACGCGTCTGATTGGCGCCGGCCGCCGTGCGGGCGCCCGTGCCGCTTCCCTGCCGGACGCCGATGCCTCATACACTACTGCTCGCGGACGACAGCGCCGCCATCCACCGGGTCATCGAACTGACGTTCGCCGACGAGCCGGTCGAGGTGATCGCGGTGGACGACGGCACGTCGGCGCTGGCCCGGATCGAGGCGCAACCCCCCGACATCGTGCTGGCGGACGTCGCCATGCCCGGCCTGGACGGCTACGAGCTCTGCGGCCGGATCAAGGGCACGCCCCGCCTCGCCCATATTCCCGTCATCCTGCTGACCGGCGCCTTCGAACCCGTGGACGAAGCGAAGGCCGCGATTGCACGCTGCGATGCCGTCCTCGCCAAACCGTTCGAGCCGCAGCTGGTCATCCGGCGGGTGCTCGAGCTGCTGGAGCGCCGCGGCACGCCAGCCGCGGTTCCGCGGGTGCCGCCGCCCCCGCCCCCGCCGGCGCCGGCCGGCGCCCCGGCGCCACCGACGGCCGCCCGCCCGCCTGCGGCGCCGCCCTCGCCCGAGCCGCCGCCGATCCCCTCGCCGTCACTTGACGACTACTTCGAACAGCTCGATGCGACGCTGTCGGCGCTGAGCCCCGGCGCGTTGAGGCCGGCGCCACCCGACGAGCCGGTCGTCTCCTCCGACCACGAGGAGTGGCCCGGATCGGCTGGCTGGCCCTCGACGCTCGAGACGCCGGACCTGGGGACGACGTTCGCGTCGCCCGAGGCGGTGGCCGGGGGCAAGCCACTTCAGGAGAGCGACGGGGAGGGCGCCGAGCCGCCGCCCGCCGGGCCGTCGATGGCCGAAGCATTCACGGCGCTGCTCGACGCCGAGCGGCAGCACGACCGGCCCCGGTCCGGAGGGACGCCGATCGACGATCGGTTGATCGACGAGATCGTGAACCGCGTCGTGCGCCGGCTGGCCGACGACGGCGTGCGGCAGGTGGTCGCCGACATCGTGTCGCGGGTGGCCGAGCGTGCGGTTCGCGAGGAGATCGCGAGGCTGAAGGCCAGCCTCTGACCGTTTCCACCGGCGGGGGCCCCGGGAGCGGCGATTCCCGTTCCGCTGCCGACCTGCCCATTCTCCGGGGCCTTCCCGGCGCGGCCGGCTTGCCGCGCAGCCTTTGAACCGACTACGATCAACCGTTATGCCGGAGCTTCCGAAGGGATTCGAGCACGCGCAGGTGGACCCGAAGTGGTACGCCTTCTGGGAACGGATCGAGGCGTTCCGCGGCGATCCGTCCAGCGGCCGTCCGCGGTTCAGCATGGTGCTGCCGCCGCCGAACGTGACCGGATCCCTGCACATCGGTCACGCCCTGAACCATACGCTGCCCGACATCATCGTGCGCTGGAAGCGGATGCAGGGGATGGACGTGCTGTGGTTGCCGGGGACGGACCACGCCGGCATCGCCACGCAGAACGTGGTCGAGAAGCAGCTGGCACTGGAAGGGAAGACGCGCCACGACCTGGGACGCGAGGCGTTCGAGGCCCGTGTCTGGGAGTGGGTGCGCGAGAGCCGGCAGACGATCACCGGCCAGATGCGGAAGCTCGGCGAGTCGGTCGACTGGTCGCGCGAGCGGTTCACGCTGGACGAGCAGCTGTCGCGTGCCGTGCGCCGCGAGTTCGTCACGCTCTACCGCGACGGCCTCATCTACCGCGACAAGTACATCGTCAACTGGTGCACGCGCTGCCGCACGGCGCTGTCGGACCTGGAGACGATCCACCGCGACACGGCCGGCAAGCTGTACTACCTGCGCTACCCGCGCGTGGACGGCCATGGGCACGTCGTGATTGCGACGACGCGGCCCGAGACCATGCTCGGGGACACGGCCGTGGCGGTGAATCCCGACGACGAGCGGTACCGGCACCTGGCCGGCACGCGGCTGCGCCTGCCGGTCGTCGGCCGCGAACTGCCGGTGATCGCGGACGCGTTCGTCGATCCGGCGTTCGGCACGGGCGTGGTGAAGGTGACCCCCGCGCACGATCCGAACGACTTCGCGATGGGCAAGCGCCACAGCCTGCCGGCCGTGGCCGTCATCGACGAGGACGGCCGGATGACGGCGGCCGCGGGGCCTGTACGCCGGGCTCGACCGCTTCAAGGCGCGCGCCGCGCTGGTGGCCGATCTCGAGCGGGACGGCTTCATCGAGAAGATCGAGGAGCATCGGCACGCCGTCGGCCACTGCGAGCGCTGCAGCACCGTGGTGGAGCCGCTGGTGTCGCTGCAGTGGTGGGTGAAGATCGCGCCGCTGGCCTCCGAGGCGATCCGTGCGGTGGAGGAGGGGCGCATCCGGTTCGTGCCCGAGAACTGGACGAAGACGTACTACGAGTGGATGACGAACATCCACGACTGGTGCATCTCGCGGCAGCTGTGGTGGGGACACCGGATTCCCGCCTGGTACTGCGACGCCTGCGGCGAGATGATCGTGGCGGAGGAGACGCCGGCCGCGTGCGCGTGCGGCGGGGAGCTGCGGCAGGAGACCGATGTTCTCGACACCTGGTTCAGCTCGGGGCTGTGGCCGTTCAGCACGCTCGGCTGGCCGGACGACACGGAGGACCTGCGGCACTACTATCCGACCGATCTGCTCATCACCGGATTCGACATCATCTTCTTCTGGGTCGCCCGGATGATCATGCTGGGGCTGCGCTTCACCGGCGACGTGCCGTTCCGCGACGTCTACATCACGGCGCTGGTGCGCGACGAGCGCGGCCAGAAGATGAGCAAGTCGAAGGGCAACGTCGTCGATCCGCTGAAGATCATGGACGAGATCGGCGCCGACGCGCTGCGGTTCACGCTGGCGGTGATGGCGTCGCCGGGCATGGACATCGCGCTGTCGGAGGGCCGGCTCACCGGCTACCGCCAGTTCCTGAACAAGATCTGGAATGCGTCCCGCTTCCTGCTGATGAACCTCGGCGAGGGGCAGGAGCGGTCCGCCGTGCCCCCGTTCGGCCAGCTCGCCCTGATCCACCGCTGGGCGCTGCACCGGGTCAGTGCGGTGTCGGCCGAGGTCGGGGCGGCGCTGACGGCCTATCGCTTCGACGTGGCCGCCGATCGCCTGTACCATTTCTTCTGGCACGAGTACGCCGACTGGTACATCGAGATGATCAAGCCGCACCTGCAGGCCGAGGGGCCCGAGCGGGAGCAGGCCGTGGCCGTGCTGCTCGAGGTGCACGATCGGGTGCTGCGGCTGCTGCACCCGTTCATCCCGTTCATCACCGAGGAGATTCTGGCAGGCGATACCGCGGCGGCCCGAGGACGGCCTCGCGAAGGACGGCGTGAGCCGGTCGATCGCGCTCGCCCCGTTCCCGCAGCCCGAGCCCGCCTGGCAGGACGATGCGGCTTGCGCCACCGTCGAACTGCTGCAGGAGGTCATCACCAGCATCCGGACGGCGCGGGCCGAACGGGGCGTGCCGCCGTCGCGCCGGCTGACGGTGCTGGTCGAGGGCGCCGACGAGGTGCAGGCGCGGACGCTGGCCGATGCCGGCGAGTACATCCGCCGCCTGGCCGGCCTCGAGGCGCTCGAGCTGGCCGCCAGCGTGCCGCGCAGCCCGGACACGGTGCGTCAGGTGGTGCGCGGCCTGCAGATTCACATTCCGCTGGCTGGCATCGTCGATCGGCAGGCGGAGCAGGAACGGATCCGGAAGGACCTGGCGCGGCTCGACAAGCAGCTCGCGAACGTGCGGGGCAAGCTCGCCAACCCCGCCTTCCGTGAACGGGCCGACCCGGACGTGGTGCGCGAGACCGAGGCCCAGCTGGTGGCCCTCGGATCTCAGCGCGAGAAGCTGGAACGCATTTTGTCGGAGCTGGTGGGATGAAGGTCGTACCGTTCGGAGCGCTCGATCCGGCGTTGTACCGCGAGATCGTCCGTCGCGCGCTGGCCGAGGACCTCGGCTGGGGCGACCTGACGACCGATGCCACGACGACGCCCGACCAGCAGGCCCGCGGGGTCGTGCTGGTGAAGTCGGCGTGCGTGCTGGCCGGCCTCGACGTCGCGGCCGAGACCTTCCGCCAGCTCGATCCGGTCGTGTCGTTCACGGCGAAGAAGCGCGACGGTGACGCGTGCCGCCCCGGGGAGATCGCGGCCGAGGTCGTGGGGGGAGCGGGCTCCCTGCTGACGGCCGAGCGGACGGCGCTGAACTTCCTGCAGCAGCTCTCCGGGATCGCGACGCTGACGCGCCGCTACGTCGAGGCGAGCGGCGGGCGGATCACGGTGCTCGACACCCGCAAGACCACGCCGACCCTGCGCGTGCTCGAGAAGTACGCCGTCCGGGCCGGCGGCGGTGTGAACCATCGCCTTGCGCTCGACGACGGCATCCTGATCAAGGACAACCACATCCGGCTGGCCGGCGGCGTGAAGGCGGCGCTCGATCGCATGCGCGACGCCAAGCCCGACATGCCGATCGAGATCGAAGTGCAGAACCTGCGAGAGGCCGACGAAGCCCTGGCCGGCGGCGCCGACGTGCTGCTCGTCGACAACATGTCGATCGAGGACGTCCGCGAAGCCGTCCGGCGGGCCGGCGGGCGGGTGAAGGTCGAGATCTCCGGCGGCGTGACGCTCGACCGGATGCCCGAGCTGGCCGCCAGCGGCGCCGATTACGTCTCGGTCGGCGCGCTCACGCACTCGGCACCGGCCGCCGACCTCAGTTTCGAGCTCCAGCCCGTCTGAGCCGATGTCCGCCGCGCTCCCCGACGAACTGGCGACCGCGCTGGCTGCGTCCGGCGGGCGGCTGGGTCCGTTCGCCTCCCGTCTCCGCTACTTCACCTCGGTCGGGTCGACCAACGACATCGCCGGCGAGCTGGCCGCCACCGGGGCTCCGGAGGGGACGACGATCGTCGCGGATCAGCAGACGGCGGGCCGCGGGCGGAGGGGACGCACGTGGTTCTCGCCGCCCGGCAGCGGGCTCTACGTCTCCGTGGTGCTGCGGCCCCCCGAGGGGAACGGCACCGTGCCGCCCGTGACGCTGCTGACGCTGACGGCCGGCGTCGCGCTGGCCGAGGGGGTGCGCGTGGCAACCGGGCTGCCCGTCGGCATCAAGTGGCCGAACGATCTGATGGTGGAGCGGCGCAAGCTCGCCGGGATCCTGGCGGAGGCGGCTGGGGGCGCAGGCAGCCTGCAGGCGGTCGTGCTCGGGTACGGCATCAACATCGGCCGGGCCGCCTATCCACCGGAGCTGGCCTCGCGGGCGACATCGCTCGAAGCCGAACTCGGCCGGCCCGTCGATCGCGGCCTCGTGCTCGCGGAGACGCTCGCGGCGCTGGCCGGCCGCTACGAAGATCTCGTCCGGGGCCGGTTCGATGCTATCCTCGGCGCCTGGCGGGCGCTGGCCCCCTCGAGCCGCGGAACGCTCGTCGAGTGGACGACGACGGCGGGCGTCCGGCAGGGCCGCACCGAAGGGATCGACGAGCGGGGCGCCCTGCTCGTTCGCACCGACACCGGGCTCGAGCGGATCATCGCGGGCGAGCTCGTCTGGCGGTAATCCGGGGTCTCGTCGCGCCGGCCCGCGGGCCGGCCTGCAGGAGTCGTATGCTACTGGCGGTCGACGTCGGCAACACGAACATCGTGCTCGGCGTGTTCCAGGGCGACCGGCTCGTCCACAGCTGGCGTCTCGCGACGTTCCGCGAGCGGACGTCGGACGAGCTGGGCATCCTGGTCGATCACCTGTTCATGCACGAGCAGATCGATCAGCACGCGATCGAGGGGATCGTGATGGCCTCGGTCGTTCCGCCGCTCACGGGGACGATGATCGAGATGTCGCGCCGCTATTTCGATCGCTCGCCGATCGTCGTCGAGCCGGGCGTGCACACGGGGATGCCGGTGCTCTACGAGAACCCGGCGGAGGTCGGGGCCGATCGGATCGTGAACGGTATCGCGGCCTACGAGCTGTACGGCCGCACGGCCGAGCGGCCGTTGATCGTGGTCGACTTCGGCACGGCGACGACCTTCGACGCGATCTCGCGCGCGGGCGAGTACCTCGGCGGCGCGATCTGTCCGGGCGTGCAGATCTCCGCCGACGCGCTGTTCCAGCGCGCCGCCCGCCTGCCGCGCGTCGACGTCCGCAAGCCCGATCGGCTCGTCGGGCGGACGACGGTGAAGTCGATGCAGGCCGGGCTGTTCTACGGTTACGTCGGGCTGGTCGAGGGGATCGTCGAGCGGATGAGCCGCGAGCTCGGCGGCGCGCGCTGCGTGGCGACCGGCGGCCTGGCCGAGACCATTGCGAGCGAGACCGCCCTCATCGAAGCGGTGGAACCGGATCTGACGCTCTACGGCCTCCGCCTCGTCTGGGAGCGGAACCAGTAGCGGCACAGACCGGTCGCGCACCGCGTGGTTCCGGTAGGGAGACCCCCGGTGGTGCCCCGCAGCGGAACGGCGCGCACGGCGCGCCCGCGAGCGGAACGGAGCGAGCCGTGCCGCGCGAGCGAGTGAAGTGAGCCGGGGTTCGGGGCGGAGCCCCGTGTAATGAACGATCAGGTACTGCCGCGACCTCGAAGCCTATCTCTGCCGGAAGAACGACGGCCATCTGATCCGCATCGTCGGCCCCGCATTCGAGCGCGTGCGTGGCTGGGAGGCGCAGGGCATTCCGTTCAAGGTCGCCTGCCGCGGCATCGACCGGTACTTCGAGCGGTACTACGCGAAGGGACCGCGGCGGCGGCCCGTCCGGATCGACTTCTGCGAAGCCGACGTCCTGGACGTGTTCGACGAGTGGCGGCGGGCGGTCGGCATTGCCGCCCGGCCCGGAGCGGGGGAGGAGGGCGACGCTGCGGAGACGGCTCCCGACGCGGTGCCCTCCGGCAAAGGTCCCTCGCTGCCGGCCCACCTGGAGCGGGTCATCGCCCGCCTGACCGCCGTGCGGGCGCGGCACGATCTGCCGCCGGCGCTCCACGAGCTCGTCGATCGGATCGTGCGCGAGGTGGATGCCGCGCGGGGCGCGGCGCGGGGCCTGCGCGGCGACGCGCGGACGCGGCTGCTGGAACGGCTGAGCGCGCTCGATCTCGAGCTGCTGACGGCCGCCGCCGACGCCCTGTCCGCCGAAACGCGAGACCGGCTCCGGCGCGAAGCCGAAGACGAACTGGCGCCCTTCCGGTCGCGGATGGCCGACGAGGTCTTTGCCCGCGCCTGCGATGCGGGCCTGCGGCGCCTCATCCGGCAGCACGCCGGCCTGCCGCAGATTGCCGTGGCCTGAAGCGCGGCCCGCGCACCCCTTCATGCTGATCCAGGGCGAGACGATCATCGTCGATATCGAGAAGCCGGCCGCCGGCGGCGCCATGATCGCCCGGCACGAGGGGCAGGTCGTACTGGTGCGCCAGGCGATTCCGGGCGAGCGGCTCCGCGTCCGCGTCACCCGCGTGCGGCCGGGTGTGGCCTACGCCGACGCGGTCGAGGTGATCGAGGGATCGCCCGATCGGCGTCCGGACGCCGGTGACTGGATGTGCGGCGGCTGCGTGTTCGCCCACATCGCGTACGCGCGGCAGCCGGCGCTCAAGGCCGAGATCCTGCGCGACGCCCTGGGACGGCTCGGCGGCGTGCCCGTCGCGGGGCCGATTCCCGTCGCGGCCGGACGCGAGGACGGCTACCGGATGCGTGCACGCCTGCACGTCCGCAAGGGACGGATCGGTTTCTTCCGCGAAGGGACGCACCAGCTCTGCGATCCCGTCTCGACCCGCCAGCTCCTGCCCGAAACCCTCGCGGTCCTGGAGGGCCTGAGCGCCGCGCTCCACCGGGTGCACGCGCAGGAGGTGACCGACCTGGAACTGGCCGAGAACATCCCGGCATCGGAGCGTACCGTTCACCTGGTCCTCGCCCGCGGCGGCGCCGCGCCGCGGTCGGGTCCTCTGGCGGCCGTCGAAGGACTGACGGGGTTGAGCTGGTCCGACGCGGGCGGGCGCCGGGGACCGATCGGCGGCCGGCCGTGGGTCGACGATGAAATCGCGGTGACCGGGGAGGGCGGTGCGACCGTCCGGTTGCGTCACCACGTCGAATCGTTCTTCCAGGCGAACCGGCACCTGCTGCCGACACTGCTGACGCGCGTGCTCGCCTGCGTTCCGCCCGGTCCGGTGCTGGACCTGTACGCCGGTGTCGGGCTGTTCGCGGTCGGGCTGGCGGCGCGGGGCGAACGTGGCATCGTGGCCGTCGAAGGCGACCGGCGCGGGGCGGCCGACCTGGCGGCCAACGCGGCGCCCTATGCCGGCGCGATCGAAGCCGTCCACCTTCCGGTCGAGCGCTTCCTGGAGGAACATCGTTCAGCGCCGGCATCGACGGTGATCGTCGACCCGCCGCGCACCGGACTGTCGGGGGGAGCCCTGGAGGGCGTGATCGGACTCGGCGCGCCGCGGATCGTCTACGTGTCCTGCGACGTGGCGACGCTGGCGCGCGACGTGAAGCGGTTTACGGCCGAGGGCTACGCCGCGACCCACGTCGAAGCCTTCGACCTCTTTCCCAATACGGCGCACGTGGAGAGTCTGGTGGTGATGGAGAAGATCGGGGAATGAGAATTGAGAATTGCGAATTAGGAATTGAGAAAGGCTTGAGGCGCTTCGCGCCGTCGATGGCTCCGTGTTTCGGATTTCTTCATTCTCAATTCCAAATTCTCAATTCGTCGTCTTCCCCTTCTGACAGGCCTCCACGAACCCCTCGAAGATTGCCCGGAACTCGCCGGTCCGCCAGAAGTTCTCGGGGTGCCACTGCACGCCCAGGCAGAAGCGGGCACTGGGGTCCTCGATCGCTTCGACGACGCCGTCGGGGGCGGTGGCGCAGGCCTCGAAGCCCGGCGCGAGCGTCGCGATGGCCTGGTGATGCCGGCTGTTGACGGAACACGCGTCGCTCTCGGCGAGCGTTTCGTGCATCAGCTGCCAGAGCAGCGTGTCCTTGTTCAGCCAGATCTCGTGCGCGATGGCGTACGGCGGCGTGGGGACGGCGTGGGTGACGGCGCCGGGGACTTCCGAGGGGATGTCCTGGACGAGCGTGCCGCCACGGGCGACGTTCAGGATCTGGGCGCCGCGGCAGATGGCGAGCACCGGCATGTCGGCCTCGCGGGCGAGTCTGGCCAGCGCGAGCTCGAACTCGTCGCGCGCGGCGTCCGGGGCGACGGTCGTCGGATGCGGCGCCTCCCCGTAGCGCGCCGGATCGATGTCGTTGACGCCGCCGGTCAGCAGCAGGCCGTCGATGGCGGCGATGGCCGCCTCGGGCGTCAGTTCGCCCGGCGTGAGGACGCGAGGTTCGCCCCCGTTCCGCCGGATCGACTCGAGATAGTCCGTGAGCGCGCGACAGGCGGCGACACCGATGACGGGTGGCATGGGCTCCAATCCTGGGGTCGGCTACATTCGCGCGGGAACCGTAATGCCCATCAGATCGAGCGCGCGGGTGAGCTGCGCCCGGAAGTAGGAGACGCCCGCGGCGCGCCAGCGCCGGACGTCGGCCCGCTCCTCGTTCAGCACGGGGTAGCGGTGGTAGAACGCGTTGAACATCTGGGCCAGTCCGAAGGCGTACTTCGCCAGCACCGAGAATTCGAGCGAGCGGATCACCTGGTCGACGACTTGATCGAGGCGGCCGGCTTCGAGCACGAGCGCCCAGAGATCGTGAGTGCCGTCCTCGCCGAGCAGCTCCGGAGCGGGGATCGTGTCGAGCCCGCCGACCATGTCCGTTTCGCCAAGGCCTTCACGGTCGCGGAGCTTATGAAAGATGTTGTTGGCTCGGACGACAGCATACTGCAGGTACGGTCCGCTTTCACCCTCGAAGTTCAGGGCCTCGTCGATGTCGAACGCGATGACCTTGCCACGCGAGAACTTCACCATGAAATAGCGGACCGCCGCCACGCCAATCATCGCCGCCGTCCGGTCCCGCTCGGCCACCGGCAGGTCGGGGTTGCGCCGTCCGACCTCCTCGGCCGCCTTCCCGATCAGCGTGTCCAGCAGATCGTCCGCCTTCACGCCGAGTCCCTTGCGCCCCGAGACCTCGACGAACGGCTTGCGGCCCTCCTCGTCGGAGACGGCATAGCCGAGCTCGCGCGCCGTGGCGTGCGACAGCGCCACCATCTCGTAGGAGAAGTGGATCGAGTGCTCCGCCTCCTCTAGATGCCCCATCGTCCGGAGCGCCTGGCTGAGCAGCGCCTGCAGGTACGACTGGCGGACGTCGATGACGTTGTAGATCCGCCCGGCGCGGCCGAAGGCGGGCGATCCGGCCTCCGCCGCCGCCTCGTCGGACGTCGTCGACCAGAGCGGACGTCCGTCGGGCCGCGTGGCGAACGTCCGGTAATGGAAGTCGATGCCGAGCCGGCCGAACTTCCAGAACTGGTAGGCGATGTCCTTGCCGACGTAGGTCACCGTGCCGTTCGAGCGGACGATGACCTTCTCGCGGGCCTCCTCGTCGCCTTCGCCCGCGTCGGCCGCCGGGTCGCCCCCGTCGTCGGCCGACGGCGTGCCGCCCGCCTCCTCGATGCGCATCACCCAGCAGCCGGCGAGCCGCCCCTTCGTCTGCAGGAAGACCGCCCCCTGCGTCTTGAGGATCTCGAACGCCCGGTTCCAGAAGTGCAGGCGGATGATGTCGCTCTCCCAGGTCAGCAGGTCGTAGTCGACGTTCATCCGCGCCATCGTCTCCAGGTGGCGCCGGACGATCCGGTCGGCGATGAACGCGCGCCATCGCGGCCGTCTCGTTGCCGCCGTGCTCGATGTCGTGCAGCGCCGCCGCCCGGATGGCGCGGCGTGCCTGATCCGCCTCGTACCATTCGGTGACGCGGGCGTACACGTCCCAGCAGTAGACGTCGAACCGGGTCGTGTCGGCGATCGCGCGCACCTGCGCGAGCGTGCAGTGCTCCAGTTCCCGGAAGCCGACGACGACGTCGGCCACCTGGACGCCGGTGTCGTCGATGTAGTTCTGCACCTCGACGGGCGTGCCGGTGAAGCGGAGCGAGCGGACGAGCGTGTCGCCCAGCGCGGCGTTCCGCAGGTGGCCGATGTGCGCCGCCTTGTTCGGGTTGATGGCCGTGTGCTCGACGATGGTCTTGCCGGCAGACGGGGCCGGCGCCGGCGCGGGCCCGAGCCGGGTCAGCAGGAACGCCGCACGATCGAGGAAGCAGTTCAGGTAGCCGTTCGGCGTCGCCTCGACGCGGGTGACGCCCGGCACCGGCCCCAGTGCGGCCGCCAGCTCCTGGGCGATGATCCGTGGCGCCTTCCGCAGGGGACGGGCGAGCTGGAAGGCGACGGCGACCGCCAGGTCGCCGAGCGCGCGGTTCGGCGGCATCTCGACGGCGATCTCGGGCAGGTCGAGGTTCGGGTACAGCCGGCGGATGGTGGCGCCGACCTGGTCGCGGATTTCCTGTTCAACGGGCAGCAGCATGATGATGACAGTCGGTTTGACTCGTTCGGGGTCGTGCGGTACGATGACGCCTCTCGGTGCGGCGGCCGTTCACGGTGACCGTCGCGCGGCGCGGATCAGGCATCGGCGCTTCCGGCGATCGTGCCGGCTTGCGTGTAGTCGTCCGGCGTGTTGATGTTGAACAGCAGCATCTCCTCCCGGCCATATCGGGCGACCTCCTGCGGCGTGACCTCGCGGACCCGCACCTCTTCCAGAAAATCGGTCACCTTCAAGCGTCCGGCGTCGAGCCGACGTTCCACGGCTCCGGCGCACGCCCGCGTGTACCAGGCGCACAGCGGATGATACCCGTCACGCGTCCGCACCACGACGGCATCCGCCTCGCGCCCGCGCTCCACGAGGAACCGCAGGAAGGGCGCCGTGACGAACGGCATGTCGCACGCGAGCACCAGCACCGGGTCGGTGGCTGCCTCGACCAGGGCGGTGTACAGTCCACCCAGCGGACCGCAGCCCGGGCGCCGGTCGGGAACCGCGCGCGTGCCAGCCGGCGCGTCGCGATCGCCGATAATCAGCACCTGGTCGGTGAGCGTGCGCAGCACCGCCAGCTGGCGATCCAGAATCGACCGATCGCCGATGGCCAGGGCGCTCTTGTCGCGGCCGCCGAGGCGTTGCGCCCGGCCCCCGGCCAGAATGGCGGCGGTGCAGCTCATGGTGTCACCGTCCGGAGCGCCGGGCGATCGGCGGCGGCCGGGGACGCGAGGCGTCGCGCTGCCGGCCCGCGGAGGCCGGCACGACCGATCAGCCTGGCGCAGATGAATCGGGGGGCGGACCGGAACGTGCGGCCGGCGGAAATCGCCGTGCCGCCCGACCCGCGCGGCGTGCAGCGGGACGCTGGCCGCCGGGCCCTGTGGCAGACTACGTTACCAGAAAAATGAGCGAAGCGGGTATCGGTCGCATCGTCGTGGCGAGCCTCCATCAGGCCATCGCCGACACGCTGCCGTCGCGGCTGGAGTTCTACGAGAACTGGCTGACGGCGGACGGCATGCGCGGGGGCACTGTCGGCATCGCCCAGCTCAATGCCGTCCTCAGCTTCCTGCGCCGGGAGGACGACGCCTACGAGCCGGTCGTGCAGCGCGCCGGCCAGTACGCCGCCGACTGGACGCTGGACGGCATGTCGGGTGCCCGCCGCCGGTTCATCGAGGTCCTGCCGAGCTGGGGGCGCGCGCGCATGGCCCTGCGGATCGCCCGCCGACTCGTCCGGCGGGGTTCGGTCCGCAGCCGCGCCGTCGTCAGGCGCGGACGGGAAGGGACGCGCCTCGAACTCGAACGGTCGCTCTTCTGTGACGTGCGCGAGGCCGCACCGTTCCCGCTGTGCGGGTTCTACGCGGCGGCGGCCACCCGGCTGCTCGATTGCTTCGACGTCGACGGCGAGGTGGTCGTGGGGACCTGCCGCGGCGCCGGCCAGCCGGCCTGCGTGCTCGAGATCACCGTGCGGGGACCCAAGCCCCGGCACGCGTCGGTGGTGGCGGCGTGACACGGTCCATGCGCGGCGCGGTCGGCCGGGCGGTGGCGCCGCTCGTCGTGGCGGCGGCGATCGCCTGCGGGCTCGTCGCGCAGCCTGCCCCGGCACGGGCGGCGGACCGGCCCGACGGTCGGGTGCTGGTGCTGCCGTTCCGGGATGTGGATCATGTCGGACGGATCTACTGGCTGACCGAGGCGGCCGCCGTCCTGCTGACCGACGATCTGCATCAGCTCGGCCTGCCGGTCGTCACGCGGGAGGATCGGCGTCGCGCGTTCGACCGGCTGCAGATTCCGGTCGACGCCACGCTGACCGACGCCACGGCCATCCGCATCGCGCGTCTGGTGGGGGCGAGCCAGATCGTCCTCGGCACGCTCGGCCTCGACTCGGGGGACGGCGCGCCGGACCGGCTCGTCGCCCGTGTCCGCCGCATCCGGATCGACGTGGGGCGGCTCGATGCGCCGCTCGTCGAGCGCGCGCCACTGCCCGATCTGTTCGCGCTCTTCGCGCGGCTGTCGCGGCGCCTGGTGCCGGCCGCGACGGTCACCGAGCAGCAGCTGGTCGACGGCCATCCGCCCCTGGCCGCATTCCAGGACTACGTGAAAGGGCTGCTCGCCCAGAATCCGGTCACGCAGATCCGCTACCTGCGGTCGTCGCTCGCCCTCTATCCGGAGCTCGATCGGGCGCGGCTGGCGCTCTGGAATCTCTACAGCGATCAGGGCGACGACGAACAGGCGTTCGAGGCGGTGAAGGCGGTGGCCGCCGGTTCACGCTTCGCGGCGCAGGCCGCGTTCTGTCAGGCGCTGTCCCTGGTGCGCCTGAAGCGGTACGAGGACGCGTGGAAGACGCTGTCGGACCTGTCGGATCGGCATCCGTCGGGCGCGGTGCTGAACGATCTGGGGACCGTGGCACTCGACCGGGGCGGCGCCGACTGGCTGCGACAGGCGGCCTATTACTTCGCCCGGGCCATCAAGGCCGATCCGGACAACGCCGACTACTGCTTCAACCTCGGCTACACCTGCTGGCTGCAGCAGGACGCGACGCAGGCCGTGCACTGGCTGCGCGAAGCCGTGCGCCGCGACCCGGCCGACGGCGACGCCCACTTCGTCCTCGCCGCGGCGCTGCGCGCGTCGGGCGAGATCCCGGAAGCGGATCGCGAGCGGGCCCTCGCGCACCAGCTGTCGTCGGTCTACGCCGGGTGGGAACGGAACGCGGCCGGCGGCGATGCCGTGCCCCGGGACCTGGCGCGACTCGAGACGGCGCTGGACGGTCCGCTGCGGGTCCAGAGCACGATCGTCGACAGCCGGCAGCAGGACCGGCAGTCGACGGCGGCGTTCTATTTCGCGCGTGCGCAGAAGCTCTACGCGCAGCAGGCGGATCGGGAGGCGACGGCGGAGCTGAAACGCTGTCTCTTCCTGTCGCCCTACGAGCCCGGGGCGCAGCTGCTGCTCGGGCGGATCTACCTGCGCGAACGGCGCACGCAGGATGCGATTGCGGCTCTGAAGATCTCGATCTGGAGCCGCGAGACCCCCGAAGCGCACGCCGTCCTGGCGCGCGCGTACCTGCAGGCGGGCGACCGCGACTCGGCACGGGCGGAAGCGTCGCGCGCCCTCGCGCTCGATCCCGGGTCCGACGAGGCCCGTGCCGTCCTCACCGAAGTCGGCAAGGGCGACGCCGGCGCAGGCGGCACCTCCCGTACGCCGGCGCTATACTAGAACTCAGCCACACACTCTCACTGCAGCACGCTGCCTCGACGGCCGGACCGGCCGCGTGCGGCCGGCGACGCGTCCCCGATCCACGGGGGCGCTGTCGCGTCGCGGAGGCGCTCCGGACATGCATACGACGAGCGGACCATCGCGTCGGCGTCTCCTGGCGGGGCTCGGCGCCGTCTGTCTGGCCGGCGCGGTCGCCTGGGCGGCGCAGCCGGCCGCGCACGGTGCCGTCTTCGTGGCGCCGGTCGATTCGATCATCCAGCCGGTGACCGCGGACTACATGATCGAGACGCTCGACCGGGCGGATGCCGCGGACGCCTCGCTGGTCGTCTTCGAACTGCGCACGCCGGGCGGACTGGTCGACTCCACGCGGGCCATCGTGTCGCACATGCTCGCGGCGAGGACACCCGTCGCGGTCTGGGTCGGGCCGTCGGGCAGCCGCGCCGCCTCGGCGGGCTTCCTGCTCACGATCGCGGCCGACGTGGCCGCCATGGCGCCCGGGACCCACATCGGCGCGGCGCATCCGGTGGGCGGCGAAGGGCAGGCGCTCGACGAGACGATGTCGAAGAAGGCGACGTCCGACCTTGCGGCGTACGCGCGCACGCTGGCCGAACGGCGGCACCGGAACGTGGCGCTGGCCGAGCAGGCCGTGGTGGAGAGCCGCGCGTTCACCGACCAGGAAGCCCTGGACGCCTCGCCGCCGCTCATCGATCTGGTGGCCCGTGATACGCCCGATCTGCTGCGGCAGCTCGACGGCCGGACGGTCGTCCGCTTCGACGGCACGCCGGTGACGCTCCACACCGCATCGGCGCCCGTCATCACGGTGGCCATGACCTGGCGCCAGCGGGTGCTGAGCGCGATTGCCCATCCCAACGTCGCCTACATCCTGTTCAGCCTGGGCACGCTGGGACTGGCGATCGAGCTCTGGACGCCGGGGGCCATTCTGCCGGGCGTCGTCGGCAGCATCTGTCTGTTGCTGGCGTTCTTCGCCTTCCAGGTGCTGCCGGTCAACTACGCGGGGCTGCTGCTGATGGTGCTGGGCTTCGGGCTGCTGGGGCTGGAGGTGAAGGTGCCGAGCTTCGGGTTGCTCACCGTCGGCGGGCTCACGAGTCTGGCCCTCGGCGGGCTCATGCTGATGGACGCGTCGACGCCAGCCATGCGCGTCAGCCGGGAGCTGATCGCCGCCGTGACGATCGCGGTCGGCGGCATCATGACGGTGCTCGTGCGGCTGGCCGTGCGCGCCCAGCGCCAGCCGGCGACGACCGGCGCGGAAGGCATGATCGACGAGATCGGCCAGGCGATCTCCGCCCTCGAGCCCGGCCGGGCGGGGACGGTGTCCGTGCACGGGGAGATCTGGCAGGCGACGGCGGCCGAGGCGATCGCCGAGGGACACGCCGTGCGCGTCGTGGCGATTCACGGACTCACGCTCGAGGTCCGCCGGGCCTGAAGGAGGCCTCCATCCGATCGACCGGATGGTGCGGAGCGTGCCGGGCGGCGCGCAGCTCGACGAGCGGCGCGCCGGGCGCGACCCTCTGAATCACGACCTCGAGAAATCCTCGATCAGCACGCGATCCGTGGGGCATCACGGTGTCAGCCGTGGAGGTAAAGCACGTCGACCTTTCGCCCGATATGCAACGGATGACGGCCCGTCAGGCGGAAGCCGAGCGGGAGAAACGTGTTAAAATCATCGTCACGCGGAAGGCGAATTCGAAGCGTCGGCCAGGCCGGCGGACGCGGCTCATGTCATCGCCACCGAGCCGATCAGTATCACGCTGCGATACCTCCAGACGCTGACGGAAATCGCCTCCGAGAAGAACTCGACGATCACTTCCCGCTGCCGATTGAGCTGCTGCATCTGCTCAAGGCCCAGGTCACCGGGCTGGATTCGAAATGAGCGACGAACAGTTTCGCGAAATCCAGTTGAACGGCAAGCAACTGGTCTTCCTGTTCATGGCCGCCACGGTCGTGTCGGTCGTGATCTTCCTGTGCGGCGTGCTCGTCGGCCGGGGCGTGCGGGCGCAGACCGAGGTCACCGCCGAGGCAGCGGCCGCCGCCGGGCCCGGGCCCGGCGCGCCGCCGGGCGCCACGGCCGAGGCGGCGACGCCGGACGTGCCGGCGACGGTTCCCGCGGCGGTGCCATCCGCGAAGGATGCCGGCCAGCAGTTGACGTACTACGATCGGCTGGAGGCCAAGAACCCGCAGGTTGACAAGCTGAAACCGACGGCCACGCCGCCGCCGGCGCCCGTGAAGGCGGCCCCGGCCAGGGCGGCCGCGCCGCCCACGCCGAAGGCGCTGCCGGAAGCCGCTCCCGCCCGCGCGGACGATGCGGTGACGGCCGAGCTGGCGCCGCCCGCCGGCAGCGGCTACGCGGTGCAGGTGGCGGCGCTGCGCGATCGCGGCGAGGCCGAGTCGGTGGCCCGCCGGCTGCTCCACAAGGGCTACAAGGCGTACGTTGTGTCTCCGGCTGGCGGACGTCCGGCGGTCTTCCGTGTGCGCGTCGGCAAGTTCAGGACGCGCCGGGAAGCGCAGGTCATTGCGACCCGTCTCCAGAAGGAAGAAAAGTTCAAACCCTGGATTACCCGCTAGCCGTCTTCTCGGGCATCCTGCTGGCGTTCAGCTTCCCGCGCTACGGCCACCCGGCGCTCGCCTGGCTCGCGCTGCTGCCGCTGCTGGTGGCCATCGGCGGCGGCGGAAGCCGCCGGCGCGTGGTCCCTTCGGTGCTCCCGCGCCCTGGCACTCGGGCTCACGACCGGTGCCGTCTATTTCGCCGGGACCCTCTACTGGATCACGGCGGTCATGACGAACTACGGCGGCCTGCCGTTCGTCGTGGCGGTGCTGGTCAACATCCTCTTCATCGCGTACCTCGCCCTGTATCCGGGATTCTTCGCCGCCATCACCAGCCTCATCGTCCGTCGGGCGGGACCGTCGGGCCTGCTCGTCGCGCCGGCCGTCTGGGTGGCCACCGAGCTGGGGCGCGGCCGGCTCTTCACCGGCTTCCCGTGGGTCCTGCTGGGCTACAGCCAGGCCCCGCTGCTGCCGGTCGCCCAGCTGGCGAGCGCGATCGGGGTCTACGGCCTGTCGGCATTCGTGGCCATGCTCAGTGCTGCGGGCGCCTACCTGGTGCTGGTGCGCGGGCGGTCGCGGTACGTGCCGGCGACCGTGGCGGGCGTGCTCCTCGTCACCGTGGCGGTCTGGGGCAGCCTGCGGATTGCGGACGGGCGGCTGACGCGCGAGGGGACGGCCATCACCGTAGGGCTGGTGCAGGGCAACGTGCCGCAGGATCAGAAGTGGGATCCGATGCGCAGCGGCACCATCTTCCGCGACTATCTGAGCCTGACGAAGACGGCCATCGCGCACGGCGCCCGGTTCGTCGTCTGGCCGGAAGCCTCGACGCCCTTCGTCTTCGGACAGGACGTCGCGGGGACGGCACAGATCGAGGCGCTGGCCCGCGCGGCGCAGGCGACGCTGCTCATCGGCAGCGACTACGTGGAGGGCGGGCAGTACTACAACGCGGCGATTGTCGTCCGGCCGGACGGCCGCGTCGGCCCGGTGTACCGCAAGATGCACCTGGTGCCCTTCGGCGAGTACGTGCCGTTGAAGCCGGTCTTCTTCTTCGCCGCGCCCCTCGTGCGCGCCGTGTCGAACTTCTCGGCCGGCGACGAGGCCACGCTGCTGCCGGTCGACGGCCACGCGGCCAGCACGGCGATCTGTTACGAGATTGTGTATCCTGAACTGGTGCGTCGGTTCGTCGACGAGGGCAGCCAGCTGCTGACGACGATCACCAACGACGCCTGGTTCGGACGCTCGTCGGCTCCGTACCAGCACTTCGAACAGGCATCGCTGCGGGCGGTCGAGGAAGGGCGCTACCTGGTCCGGTCCGCCAATACCGGGATCAGCGGCATCGTCGATCCCTACGGGCGGGTGCTGGCCCGCACGAAGCTCTTCACGCCGGTGGCGATGGTGGGCACGGTGCGGTTCCTGACCGACACGACGCTGTACGCGCGGTTCGGGGACGTCATCGCCTATCTGTGCTGCGCCATCACGCTCGCCGCGCTGCTGGCGGCGTTGACCGATCGCCGGCGAGACCCGATGAAGCCGAGCTGAAGCCCGGCGCTACGACGGAGATTCCATGTCATCATTCGTGCTCGAAGATCTGATCCGCCGTTACCAGGACCTCTCCAAGCGCTCCGCGGATCTGCGGAGCTATCTTTGAGGTCGCACACCCTGCCGATGAGCTCGCCGCGCTCGAAGCGCGCGCGGCGGCCCCCGACTTCTGGAAGGATCAGGCCGAGGCCCAGAAGGTCCTGCAGCGGCGCCGCCGTCTCGAGCAGGACGTCGAGCTGAGCGCCGCGCTGCAGCGCCGCGTGGGCGACCTGGCCGTGCTCGTGGAGTGGGCCGAGCAGGGCGAGGAGGTCGGCGACGAGCTGCGCCGCGGGCTCGACGATCTGGACGAGCAGGTGCAGGCCGGCGAGATCAAGAAGATGCTCGGCGGCGAGCACGACTTCCGCAACGCCATCCTGACCATCCATCCGGGCGCCGGCGGCACCGAGTCGCAGGACTGGGCGGAGATGCTCCTCCGCATGTACGTGCGGTGGACGGAGCGCCGTGGCTTCAAGCGCGACGTCATGGACCTCCAGCCCGGCGACGAAGCGGGGATCAAGAGCGCCACGCTGACGATCACCGGCGACTACGCGTACGGGCTGCTGACCGCCGAAGCCGGCGTGCACCGCCTCGTGCGGATCTCGCCGTTCGATCAGGCCGCGCGCCGCCACACGTCGTTTGCGTCGGTCTTCGTCTGGCCCGAGCTGCCCGACGACGTGGACATCGAGATCGACGAGAAGGACCTGCGGATCGACACGTACCGGTCGAGCGGCGCCGGCGGCCAGCACGTCAACGTCACCGATTCGGCGGTCCGCATCACCCACCTGCCGACCAACATCGTGGTCTCGTGCCAGAACGAGCGCTCGCAGCACCGCAACCGTGACGCCGCGATGAAGGTGCTGAAGTCGCGGCTGTTCGACCTGCGGATGAAGGAGCAGGAGGCGAAGCTGGCGAAGCTCGGCGGCGAGAAGAAGGATATCGGCTTCGGCAGCCAGATCCGCAGCTACGTGCTGCACCCCTATCAGCTCATCAAGGACCACCGCACGAAGATGGAGGTGGGCGACGTGGCGCGCGTGCTCGACGGCGACATCGACGGCTTCATCAAGACCTACCTGATGCAGAAGGCCAGCGGGACGCTCGGCCAGCCGGCCGCGGCCGATGAGGATTGACGACTGACGACTGACGACTGACGTCGGGAGCGGCAGGGGCCGCGGCGGCTAGCGCTGCTGCTGGTGTGCTGCCGGGACTGCGGTCCCGGATGGGGCAGCGAGACCGGCGCGGGGGTCGTCGAGCCGAGGGTCGACGTGGCGCCCGGCTGCGTGCCGGCGATGAAGGCCTCGTTGATCGTGCCGGGCGTGCCGGCCGGCTCGGGCGAGCCGGTGGCCTTGTCGACCGAGACGTAGACGATGTTGCCCGGCGCCTGGAAGGTCGGCGGATTGTTCCGGTCGGGCAGGCCGTTGATGTAGGTCTTGATGAAGTCGGTCCAGATCGGCAGGGCCGCCACCGCTCCGGTGGCGTTGTTGAAGATCGGCTTCTTCTCGTCGAATCCCACCCAGACCCCGACCGTGATGTTCGGATCGAAGCCGATGAACCAGGCGTCGGTGTAGTTGTCGGTCGTCCCGGTCTTGCCGGCCAGCGGCCAGTCGATGGCGGAGTCGGCCTGCCCGGTGCCGCGCAGCACGACGCCCCGCAGCAGGTTCGTCATCACGAACGCCGTGTCGGCCCGGATGACGTCCTCCGGCTGCGGCCGGTGCTGCTCGAGCAGGCTGCCGTCGCGGTCCTGCACCTTCAGGATCTCGTACGGAACCATCCGCACGCCCTGGTTCGGGAAGACGGAATAGGCGCTGGTCATCTCGATCAGCGTCGACTCGGCTGCGCCGAGCGCCACCGACAGGAACGGCGGAATGTTCTCCTTCAGGCCGAAGCGCTTCGCGTAGGAGAGGACCACCGGCGGCGTGAGCTGGTTCATCATCCGCACGGCCGGCACGTTGCGCGAGTCCTCGAGCGCGTGGCGCAGGGTGATCGGCCCCTCGAAGATCCGGTCGTAGTTGCGCGGCTCGTAGTCCGGCAGTCCGGGACCCTGCGGGAAGCAGACCGGCACGTCCTGGATGATGGAGACGGGCGTGTACCCGCGGTCGATGGCCGCCGTGTAGACGATCGGCTTGAAGGTCGATCCGAGCTGGCGGAAGGCCTGCAGCGCCCGGTTGAACTTGCTCCGCTCGAAGTTCTCGCCGCCGACCATGGCGAGGATCTGGCCCGTGTGGTTGTCGATGGCGAGCAGCGCTCCCTGGATCAGCGGCCGCTGATCGAGCCGGACGTCCATGGTCTTGTTCGCGGCTTCGACCTTGCGGATGGCCACCTGCACGACGTCACCCGGCTTCATGAGCTGGCTGGCGGCGCCCCGGTGCGTCCACGTGAAGTCGCGCGGCGTGAGCGTGGCGTGGTACTCGTCGAGCCGGAGCAGCGCGTTCTCGTGCCGCGGACCGGTCAGGGCGACGACCACGGCGGGCACGATGTCGCCGGGGTCCATCGGCTGGGCCCAGCGCGGGTTGTTGTAGTCGGCGATCGTCTCCTTCTCGGCGAGCACGTTCTCGGTGGGATGCCGCCATCCACGGATCTTGTCGACGTTCCGCAGGCCGCGATCGACGGCGGCGTCGGCGGCCTTCTGCAGGCGGACGTCGAGCGACGTCTGCACCGACAGGCCCTCTTCGTAGAGCTGCTTGGCCCCGTATTCGTGCTCGAGGTGCTGGCGGACCTGCTCGACGAAGTACGGGGCGATCGACATGGCCTGCCGGGCCTGCTTCGCCAGCACGATCGGCGCGGCCTTCGCCGTGTCGGCCTGGGCCTGCGTGATGTACCCCTCGTCGGCCATCCGCTGCAGCGAGTAGTTCCGCCGCCCGCGGGCGCGCCGCATGTTGACGAGCGGGCTCTGGCGCTCGGGCGACTGGATGATGCCGGCGATGAGCGCCGCCTCGGGCAACGTCAGATCCTTCGCGTGCGTGCCGAAGTACATCCGCGACGCGGCTTCGACGCCGTACGCACCGTGCCCCAGATAGATCTGGTTGCAGTAGAACGTCAGGATCTCCTGCTTCGTGTACCGCTTCTCGAGCTGGAGGGCGACGATCGCCTCCTTGACCTTCCGCTCGAGCGTCTTGTTGAAGCCGATGGTGTTCGGGAAGAGGTTGCGCGCCAGCTGCTGCGTCAGGGTGCTCGCGCCGTATTCCCGCCGCTTGATGATGTCGTTGACGGACGTGACGAAGATGCGCCAGACGTTCACGCCGAAGTGATGGTTGAAGTCGGCGTCCTCGGTCGCGATGATCGCCTCGCGCAGCAGCGGAGAGATGTCGTCGTAGCCGATGACATCGCGCCGCTGCGTGGCGAATTCGCCGATCACCTCGCCGTCGTGGGCGTAGACCCGCGTGATCGTGTTCGGCGCGTAGTTGTCCAGGGCCTTGATCTGCGGCAGGTCGCCGGCATACGCGAACAGCACGCCGCTGACGCTGCCGAGGACGGCGGCGACCACGAAGAGCGCGGCGATGGCGGCGTGACGTGCGTAACGGACGACGTAGTGAGCCAAATGACCTGCCTGTCGTGACCGGTGCCCGGGGGCTCAGGGCCGCCGCGGAACCCGGGAATGAACGTGCGGCCGGGCGACCCCGTGCGGGACCGCGACGCGCGGCCGCGCCGCCGGCCTGCCCGTCGGGTGTCCGCCGGCCGCCGGCGCCGCGACGCCGGCCGTCACCGGCATGATCGGCTTCATGCCGCCCGGAATCGGCAGGACGGTCGCCGGGACCGTCACCAGCGGCGCCACCACCCGCATTCCGCTGCCGGTCTCGGGCACGCTCAGCGTCCCCGGCACGATGACACGCGGCAGCGCCGTGGCCGACGGAATCGATGGCACGACGAATCGGGGTGCCGTCCAGCCTCCCTGCAATCCGGTGGCCAGATCCCGTGCCGAAGACATTGTACGGTACGAAGACCACGGAGAGCCGATCATCCGACCCGATGGTGGCCCGGACCGCGAGTGGCGGGGCAGGATCGTGCGGAGGCCTGAACCGTTCGTTCCGACCATCCCGCTGTGAAAATTCGACACACTGTTGTTCACGACACCCGGCAGCACGGCCGGAGGCGTCCGGCCGCGAAACGGGGACGCCGCGGCCGCAGTCCTTTGCGGCATGACCGCGCGGACGTGCCGGTTCGCGAGGCTGCGTGGGATCGCCAGGCGCGAGAGCGGCGACGGCACGGCGATGTGCGGCAGGGCGACGGCGCTGGCGGCGCTGCGGACCGCGGGCACCGGGGCCGTCCGCTGTTCGATGAACGTCCGGGGGCGGGCGCGCAGCGCCTCCTCGCGCAGCGCGTGGCGCCGAACGGCGCGGCCGTCGAAGTCGCGGTGGGGCACGACGACCCAGCCGCGCCACGCCGACCCGTGCCGTCCGGGATGGTAGAGATCGACGGCCGGCGCGTCGTGCGCGTCCAGGGCGCACCAGCTCACGTAGCCCGGCGCCACGGCCCACGACACCCACGCCGGGCTCCACTGGTTGCCCGGAACCCAGTACCACGCGGTCGCCGAACGGCCCCAGCGGCCGTAGTGGAAGACCGGCCAGGCCCAGGCCTCGTTGCCAATCCACGTCCACCCGTAGGGCGCGACATCCTGCCACTGGCCGTCGTAGTACGGCCGCCAGCTCTCCTGGACTCGCGGATACCAGACATACCCATAGGGCGCGAGGTACTCCCAGCGTCCATTGCGATCGAACGTGCCGGCGTAGGCGTCGAGGTTGAGCGGCAGGTAGGTGGCGGAGCGTGAACCGACGCGGGCGTCGAACTGCGCGTCGGCCCAGCGGCCGAACTCGTCCGTCAGCGCGACGTTGAACGCTTCGGCGGCCTCCGGCACGCCGTTGTTGCGGACCAGGGTGCGTTCGCCGGCCCTGAGGGCCAGCGACGCCCGTTCGGTGGACAGCGTGGCGGCCCCGCGCACGACGGCCAGCGAGACCTGTACGGCCCGCGTATCGGACGCGGCGATTTCGTAGACCCCGGGGCCATCGACCTGGACGATGCCGCCCGGCGCGTCGATGCGATAGATGGCGGCTGTGGCCGGGGCGAACGGTGCCGCGTCGCCCCTCACGGTCATCCGGATCCGGCCGTCCAGGAGCCGGATCAGTGAGGCATCGAGCAGGTCCAGCGTGGTGTCGCGATCGACATCGAGCGTCGAGCCGTCGGCGAAGAGGACTTCGAGCCGTCCGTCGGTCGTGCGGAGGCGGTCGCCGGGCATCAGCGGCACGTTTGGCGCCGCCGGTTCGGCCCGGGTGTCCCGTTCGATCGTGGCGGTGCCGTCGACGATGGCGAGATGTGCCGGCGGGAGGCCGTTGCCGGGATCGGGGTCGGCCTGCCGGGCCCGCGCACGTCCGCCCCAGGCAAGAACGATGAGCAGGATCAGGCAGCCGATGGCGCACCAGCGTTTGGGCATGACAGACCTCGCGGACGAGGGTGACTTCAGCAGGCGACGCAAGACGGATCGAGACGGGCAGGCTGGCGGAATTGATTATAGCATCCAGCTGACGCGGAAAGCTTGTGTAATGTTGTGGTTAGAGCCAAGTTGATCGGATACGGTTTTGTGATTTTGACTATTGGGCACTCATATTTTATTATGAACGTGGACATAACAAAGAAGTGGCGTAGCCTTGCCGCGTCGTCTGAGGTGACTTCATCATGAGCAAAATCATCGGAATCGATCTGGGGACCACCAACTCGGTGGTGGCCGTCATGGAGGGCGGCGAGCCGGTTGTCATCACCAACCCGGAAGGCAACCGCCTGACGCCGTCGGTGGTGGCGTTCGCCAAGACGGGCGAGCGGCTCGTGGGCCAGGTGGCGAAGCGGCAGGCGGTGACGAACCCCGAGAACACGATCTTCTCGATCAAGCGCTTCATGGGGCGCCGCTTCGACGAAGTCACGGAAGAGATGAAGATGGTGCCGTACCGCATCGTGGGGGCGGCCAACGGCGACGTGCGCGTGGCGTCGGGCGGCAAGGAGTACTCGCCACCGGAGATCTCGGCGATGGTCCTGCAGAAGCTGAAGCAGGCCGCCGAGGAGCACCTCGGCCAGCCGGTCAGCAAGGCGGTCATCACCGTGCCGGCCTACTTCAACGACGCCCAGCGGCAGGCGACGAAGGACGCCGGGCAGATCGCCGGCCTCGAGGTGATGCGGATCGTCAACGAGCCGACGGCGGCGGCGCTCGCCTACGGGCTCGACAAGAAGAAGGACGAGACGATCGCGGTGTACGACTTCGGCGGCGGCACGTTCGACATCTCGATTCTGGAGGTCGGTGAAGGGGTCGTCGAGGTGAAGGCGACCAACGGCGATACGCACCTGGGCGGCGACAACCTGGACCAGCGGATCATCGACTGGATCATCGGCGAGTTCAAGAAGAGCGACGGCATCGACCTGGGCAAGGACCGCATGGCGCTCCAGCGGCTGAAGGAAGCGGCGGAGAAGGCCAAGATGGAGCTGTCGACGGTGATGGAGACCGACATCAGCCTGCCGTTCATCACGGCGGACCAGTCGGGCCCCAAGCACCTGGCGATGAAGCTGACGCGGGCGAAGTTCGAGCAGCTCGTCGAGGACCTGCTGCAGCGGACGGTCGGGCCGACCAAGCAGGCGCTGGCGGATGCGGGCGTCGATGCGTCGAAGATTGACGAAGTCGTGCTGGTCGGCGGCTCCACCCGGATTCCGCGCGTGCAGCAGATCGTCAAGGACCTGTTCGGCAAGGATCCGCACAAGGGCGTGAACCCGGACGAGGTCGTGGCGATCGGGGCCGGGGTGCAGGCGGGCGTGCTCGGCGGCGAGGTCAAGGACCTGCTGCTGCTCGACGTGACGCCGCTGTCGCTCGGCATCGAGACGCTGGGCGGCGTGATGACGGCGCTGATCACGCGCAACACCACGATTCCCACCCGCAAGAGCGAGATCTTCTCGACGGCGGCCGACAGCCAGACGAGCGTCGAGGTGCACGTGCTGCAGGGCGAGCGGCCCCTGGCGCGCGACAACCGCACCCTCGGCCGGTTCCACCTCGTCGGCCTCCCGCCCGCGCCGCGCGGCGTGCCGCAGATCGAGGTCACCTTCGACATCGACGCCAACGGCATCGTGAACGTGTCGGCGAAGGACCTGGGCACCGGCAAGGAACAGAAGATCACCATCACCGCGTCGAGCGGCCTCTCGAAGGACGAGGTCGAGCGGATGATGCGGGAAGCCGACACGCACGCCGACGAGGACAAGAAGCGCCGCGAGGAGATCGAGGCCCGCAACCGCGCCGATCAGGCGGTCTACGGGGCCGAGCGGATGCTGCAGGACGCCGGCGACAAGCTGTCGGAGGCCGAGCGGCAGGCCGTGCAGGCGGCCGTCGACGATCTCAAGAAGGCGAGCGAGGGCGGAGACAGCGAAGCGATCAACAAGGCGATGGAGGCCCTGACGGCGGCCCAGCACAAGGCGGCCGAGAACCTGTACCGGCAGACCCAGGGCGGCAGCCAGCCGGGCGGCGGCACCGAGCCGCAGGGAGGCCCGGGCGCCGCGTCCGGCGGCGAGGACAAGGGAGGCGGCGAGGTCATCGACGCCGAAGTGGTCGACGAGGACAAGAAGTAACGCGGCCTGACTGCGCCGGATGATGGATTTCTATCTCGTGCTCGGGTTGTCGCGGGAGGCGAGCGGCGCGGACATCAAGCGCGCCTACCGCCGGCTGGCCCGGACGTACCATCCGGACATCAATCCGGGCGACCGGGCGGCGGAGCTGCGGTTCCGGCAGATCAGCGAGGCGTACCAGACGCTGATCGATCCGGACCGCCGCCGCCGTTACGACGTGTTCGGCGACACGCCGCCGGCCGGGGACTCGCCGCCCTCGTACGGCTTCGAAGGGTTCGATTTCTCGGTGGCCGTCGGCGGCGCGGAGGCCTCCACGTTCGGCGACCTGTTCGCCGACATCATCCGCCACCGCCAGGCGCCCGGCCGCGGCGAGGGCGCCGACCGGGGCGCCGATCTGCACCAGACCATCGCCCTGGGCTTCGAGGAGGCGCTGCGCGGCGGCGAGCGGACGCTCACCGTCGTCCGTCGCGAGCAGTGCCCCTCGTGCAGCGGGACGGGCGTGCAGCGGACAGCCGAGACGCGGTGTCCGTACTGTCACGGCGCCGGATCGGTGCGCGTGGCCCGGGGCCACATGGTCTTCTCGCGAGCCTGCGGGCATTGCGGGGGATCGGGGCAGCAGCGCCAGCGCGCCTGCCAGGCCTGCGACGGTCAGGGCGCGCAGACGCGCAGCGAGCGCGTCGTCATGCAGGTGCCGCCGGGGGTCGCCGACGGCGGGCGGCTGCGCGTGCCCGGGAAGGGGAACGTGGGCCAGTGCGGCGGCCCAACCGGCGATCTGTACGTGACGGTGCAGGTGGCTGGCCACCCGCTGTACCGGCGGGAAGGTGACGACCTGCACCTCACGGTGCCGGTGGCCGTCCACGAAGCGGGACTCGGCAGCCGGATCGAAGTGCCGACGCCCGAGGGACCGGTCCGGCTGCGCGTGCCCCCGGGCACCCAGTCGGGGCAGCGGTTCCGGCTGCGGGATCGCGGCGCGCCGTCCCCTCGCGACGGCCGGCGGGGCGACCTGGTCGTCGAGGTCCGGCTCGTGCTGCCGACGTTGCTCGACGAGCGATCGAAGGAACTGCTCCGCGAGTTCGGCCGGATCAACGGCGAGGACGTCAGGAAGGACCTGAATTCAGAGGTGACGAATTGAGAATTCAGAATTGAGAATTGAGAAAGCGGCGAGCGGGCCTGATGCTTCGTTCCGGCTTTCTGAATTCTTCGTTCGCCATTCTCAATTCGTCAGGCTTCCCCCATGGTGACCAGGCGCGGCGGCAAGGCGTACTACATGATCAGCGCGGTGGCGCAGAAGTACCACATCCACCCGCAGACCCTGCGCCTGTACGAGCGCGAGGGGCTGCTGAAACCGTCGCGGACGGAAGGCAATACCCGCCTGTACTCTGAGGAGGACCTCGAGCAGCTCGAGATGATCCTGTCGCTGACGCGCGATCTGGGCGTGAACCTGGCCGGCGTGGAAGTCATCCTGAACATGCGGCGGAAGATCGAGCGGATGCAGCACGAGGTCAACGAGTTCATGGAGTACGTCAAGGGCGAGCTCGTCCGGGGCATCGACGACTGGGAGCAGCGGCTCAGCACGGCGCTCGTGAAGTCGACGCCGACCGACCTCGTCCGGGCGACCCCGCCCGAGCCGCCCGCGGCCACGCCACCGGCCGGCACGGGCACCGAGGACGGCGCGGCGCCATCACGTCGCCGCGAACCGCCGGCCCGCACGCGCAGCTGAAGGTGAAGGACGGCGGGCTTCGGGCTGCAGGCTCCAGTCTTCGGTGCTCAATCCCCAATTCCGAATCCCCAATCCCGATCGGATCGCATCCGTCTCCGGGTAGTATGATGACCGGGTGCCCCGGCAGGCAGATCGCGGAACGAAGGAAGCCGAGACGCTCCGCGCCTATCTGCGCGAGATCGGGAAGCTGCCGCGCCTGACATCCGACGAAGAGCGGGCCCTCGGTCGCCGCATCCAGGGCGAGCAGGATGAAGCGGCGTTGCGGCGCCTGGTCGAAGGCAACCTGCGGTTCGTGGTGAGCTACGCGAAGCGGTACCGCGGCCTCGGCGTGCCGTTCCTCGACCTGGTGCACGAAGGCAACCTGGGGCTGATCGAGGCGGCGAAGCGGTTCGATCCGGCCCGGAACGTCAAGTTCATCACCTACGCCGTCTGGTGGGTCCGGCAGGCGATCCTGCACGCGGTCTCGGGCGGCACCCGCGCGTTCTCGGTGCCCGTGAAGGTGTCGGGCGCTGCGGCGCGGTTCGGGCGACAGGTGGCGGCGCTGGCCGGGCAGCTCGAGCGCCAGCCGACGCGGACCGAGATTGCCGACGACCTCGCGCTGTCGCCCGCCGAAGTGGACGCGCTGCTGCGGATCGGCAGCGAGGACGTGTCGCTGGACGATCGGAGCGGGCGCGACGGCGGACGGGAACTCGCCGAGACGCTGGCGCAGGTCGTCGAGCCGCCCGTCGAGAGCGAGTTGATGCAGCAGGCGTTTCTCGCCGGCATGCAGGGCGTGCTGGCGCAGTTGAACGCACGCGAGCGCGAGGTGCTGGAGCTGCGGTTCGGGATCGGGCGGCACGACCCGAGCACGCTGCAGCAGATCGGCGACCGGCTGCACCTGACGCGCGAGCGCGTGCGCCAGATCGAGGTTTCGGCCAAGCAGAAGCTGCGGCAGTCGAAGAAGCTGCGGGAGCTGCGCAGCTACCTGAATTGAGAATGTCGTAGGCGATAGGCGGCAGGCGGCAGGCGATGAGGCGGAAGACGGGCTCGGTCAACATCGCCCCGAAGCCCGTAGCCCGAAGCCCGTAGCCCCTGAGAATCACCCATGGCTTGTCCCCTTTGTGACGATACGGGCTGGAAGCCGGTCGACGACCATGGCATCCGGCGGGTGACCCGCTGCGACTGCTGGCGGAACAGCCTGGGCAGCCGGTTGATGGCGGATGCGCGCATTCCGCGCCGCTATCAGCACTGCGACCTCGACAGCTTCGTGCCGTACAACGAGACCCTCGAACGGACCGTGGCCTACGCGCGGCAACTCGCCGAGGCGTTTCCCGTGGTCGAGCGCGGCCTGTTCCTGCTCGGGCAGCCGGGCGTCGGCAAGACGCATCTCGCGGTCGCCGTGCTGCGGCGCGTCATCCAGACGCGCGGCGCCCACGGCCTGTTCTACGACACCCGCGACCTGCTGCGCGTGATCCGCAGCACGTACGATCCGGTGGTGCGGACGACGGAGATCGAGGTGCTGCGGCCGGTGATGACGGCCGACCTGCTCGTGCTCGACGACCTCGGCGCGGAGAAGACCTCGGAGTGGGTGGAGGAAACCCTGAACCTCATCGTCAATACCCGCTACAACGAGCGCCGGGCGACGATCTTCACGTCGAACTACGAGGACAAGCCGGACAACAGCGATCCCGACTCGCTGCTCTTCCGCATCGGCTACCGCATGCGATCGCGACTGCACGAGATGTGCGAGTTCCTGCACATCGACGGCGCCGACTATCGGGAGCTGCCGCCCAACGGCGGCATCGACGACCTCGTCATGCTGTGGAAGAAGCGGAAGCTGTCGCCGGCCTCGTCGCCCTCGCCGTCGCGTGCCCGCCAGGCGCGCGCTCAGGTGCGCGAGCCGGGGCGCGAGCGTCGCACCGACCTCGGGTGGCCCGGGGGGAAGGCCGGGAGCTAGGGGAATACGACGAATTGAGAATTGAGAATTGAGAAAGGCGAAGTCGGCCAGAGCAACCCTGGCTTCTGAATTCTTCATTCTCAATTCTCAATTCGTCAGCGTCAGTTCCATGCTTGGTCTCTACCTTCACATCCCGTTCTGTGCGGCGATCTGCAATTACTGCAATTTCAATCGCTTTCTGCTCGACGTCGACCTGAAGCGGCGCTACGTCGACGCGCTGGCGTGCGAGATCGAACGGGCCGGAGAGGGCGAGCGGCGCCGCGGCGGCGGGGCGCGCGCCGGCGCCGACACGATCTATTTCGGCGGCGGGACGCCGTCGCTCCTCGAGCCGGCCGAAGTGGCCCGGCTCGTGGTCGCGTGTCGCGCGGCGTTCGCGGTGACCGACGACGCGGAGGTGACGCTCGAGGCCAATCCGGAAACGGTGACCGGCGAGCGCCTGGCAGGGTTCCGGGCCGCCGGCATCAACCGTCTCAGCTTCGGCGTGCAGTCGTTCCGCGACGAGGAGCTGCGCCGGCTGGGCCGGCTGCACTCCGCGGAGCGGGCCGCGGAGGTCTGCGGGCTGGCCGCGGCGGCCGGCTTCGACAACGTCAGCCTGGACCTCATGCTCTGGCTGCCGGCGCAGACGCCGGGGGACTGGGACGAGTCGGTAGCGCGGCTGGCGGCGCTCGGACCGGCCCACGCGTCGCTCTACATGCTGGAGGTCTACCCGAACGCGCCGTTGCGCGAGGAGATGGCCCGCGCGCAGTGGACGCAGGCGCCCGACGAGGACGTGGCGGCGATGTACCTGAGCGCGCTGGCGGCGCTCGAGGTGTCGGGGTACGAGCAATACGAGATTTCGAACCTGGCCCGGCCCGGGCGCCGGTCGCGCCACAACCTGAAGTACTGGACCGACGCGGAATGGCTCGGATTCGGCTGCGGGGCCCATTCGACGCGTGACGGGGTCCGCTGGAAGCAGGTCGCCTCGGCCGGGGACTACGTCGCGCGGGTGAATGCCGGCGCGGATCTCGTGGTCGAACGGCGGGTGCTCACCCCGGTGGAGCGACTCGAAGAGGCCCTGTTCACCGGGCTACGGCTGACCGAGGGACTGGACCTGGCGGCCATCGAACATCGCTATGGGGTTGACGTCTGGCGGCGCTATGGCCATGATCTGAATCCGCACCTCGACGCCGGACTCCTCGTGCGGGAGCCGGGGCGGCTGCGGCTGACGCGCCAAGGGATGCTTCTGGCACATGAAGTGATGACCGTTTTCGTCTAGCTCTACGTACGATACAGTAATCGCCTTTGAAGGAGGCCGCGATGCGACGACTCGGGTTCTTGCCGGCGGCGGCACGCCGGTGTGCTGTGATTGGAACGGGCCTCGCCCTGATGCTGACGCTGCCGGCCGCGGCGTCCTGGGCGCAGCAGGCGAAGGGGATGGTCTTCGGTTCCGATGCCGGCATCGTGTTCAACACGATCAAGCCGGACAAGACCGCCGACTTCGAGATGGTCATGGGGAAGCTCAAGGAAGCCCTCCAGAAGAGCTCGAACCCCGATCGCCAGAAGCAGGCGGCTGGCTGGAAGGTCTTCAAGTCGGTCGAGCCTGGCCCCGGCGGCAACGTGTTGTACCTGTTCGTCGTCGATCCGGCCGTGCCGGGCGCCGACTACACCGTCGCCAAGATTCTCAATGAAGCCTTCCCCAAGGAGATTCAGGACCTCTACAAGACCTACGCCGCCTGCTACGTTCCCGGCGGGCAGAGCGTGGTCAACCTGAAGCTGATCGACAACATGGGTAAGTAGGCCTTCATGGCCGGTGTCGGCGGAGCGGTTGCGGCAACGCGACCGCTCCGGCCGACGCGCTCCCCGCACCCCGTCCCCCGCTCCCCGCGCGAAGTGATAGGCTGACGGACACACGGGCCCGGCCGCCGGACGGCCGGCGCCGGTCTCCGATTCTGGAGTGTATCGATGCGGATGAACGCTCTGCTGCCGCTCGTCGCGGCCGGATGCGCGGGGCTGGCACTCGGCCTCGGTCTCGCCCCGGCCACCCGCACCCTGGCTGCCGCGGCCGGGCAGGCGCCGGCGGCGCAGGCACCGCTGGAGCCGGCGCCCCGCACGTTCAAGGCTCCGGTCGGCCTGCTCTTCAGCGAGGTCAAGCCGGAGAAGGCCGATGACTTCGAGGCGATCCTGACCCGCCTGCAGCAGGGCCTCTCGCAGAGCGCCGATCCGGCCCTGCGCCGGCAGGCCGCCGGCTGGCGCTTCTTCAAGGCGCGTCAGCCCGGGCCGGGCAAGGGCGTCCTCTTCGTCTGCCTGATGGATCCCACCGTCCCCGACGCCGACTACACGATGTCGCGTCTCCTCAAGCAGCTCTTTCCCGATGACGAGGAGATGCTCGCCACCTACGGCGACGCGTTCGCCGGCGCCCAGACGCTGCTCGATCTGGATCCCGTGCCGGCCGCCCCCCAGGCGAAGAAGCCGGGACGCTGACGATCGGCGACGGCCGCGGCGCTCAGAACGACAGATTCAGTCCGGCGTAGATCCGCTGTGGATGCGGCTCCAGTGCGTTGCCCGACAGCTTGAAGATCCGGTAATCGACCCGCAGGCGCAGCGGGCCCACGAGTGAGACCTTGACGCCGGCTCCGGTGTTCAGGCCGAAGTTCGTCGTGGCCGTCGGCCCGAGGGTTTCGTGGTAGATGCCGCCGCCCGCGGTGACGTAGGGCTGGAAGCCGAGGATCGGCGCCGGCGTCTGTACGAGGACGTTCCCCATGCCCGTCTGGAGGCCGGGGGCGGCGTGCGTGAGGTCCTCGACGAGGCTGGAGTACTCGAACTCGAAGCCGATGACGACGAGGCTCATGCCGATCGCCACGCCGCGCGCCTGGTGGCTGGTCGGCGTCGGGCTGGCGCCGATGAAGGCCGTGACGTCGGCGAAGGCCGGGCGGCACAGCAGGACGAGGGCAAGGCAGGTGATGGCGACGAGCATGCGGCGTGAATGGGTCATCGAGCCTCCAGATGTCGCGGACGTCCCATCATACGACTGATACGGGCGATCCGCCGGGCGCGGCGGGTGCGCCGCGGCGGCGTGATAGAATTTTCCCGGAACGGGCTGCAACAACGGGCGCCGTGAAGACACATTATTACAGCGGACACGCCGTGGCGCTGCGGCGGGAGCTCGGGACCGTGCTCCCGCGGGAGGAGCTGCGGGCCTTCCACCGCAAGGTGGCGATCCGGCACTTCGTGATCGCCGCCCGCCAGTTCGCGATCCTGGGGCTGGCGACCTGGGGGCTCATCCGCATCACGAACCCGCTCGTGTGGGTGCCGCTCGCGCTGGTCCAGGGCTTCACGGTCTTCAATTTCACGGTTCTGCTGCACGAGGTGCTGCACCACCTGGTGTTCACCCGGTCGCGGCCGCGGCTCGAGCGGGCGCTCGGCCTGCTGTACGCGGTGCCCAGCGGCATCTCCGCCAGCCAGTTCACCCGCTGGCACCTCGATCATCACGCGGAGCTCGGCTCGCCGGACGCGGATCCGAAGCGCCACCACCTGTCGCCGAAGCGGAACGCCCGGTGGTTCAAGCTGCTGTACTGCACGCCGGCGCTCTTCCCGATCTACTTTCGCGCGGCGCGCCGTGAGACGGCCACGTATCCGCCGGAGCTGCGGGCGACGATCGCCTGGGAGCGACGGCTGTCGATCGCGACGCACCTGGCCGTGCTGGCGGCCATCTGGGGACTCGCGGGGACGGCGGCGGCGATGCGCGCCTACGTCGTGCCGGTCTTCTTCGTCTTTCCGATCGCCTTCACCCTGAACCGGCTCGGCCAGCACTACGACATCGATCCGTCCGACCCGGTGAAGTGGAGCACGCTGGTCCGCGGCCACTGGTTCTGGAATTTCGCGTTCCTCCATTCGAATTACCACCTCGAGCATCACTACTTCCCCGGCGTGCCGTTCTACCGGCTGCCGGCGCTGCAGCGCGCGCTGGTGCCGTTCTACAGGCGCCACGGCATGCGGTGGCACGGCTACGGCGGGCTCATCTACGGCTGGCTCGTCGAGAACCGCGCGCCGCACACCGACTGGAGCCGCGTCGCGGGTCCGCCCCCGGCGGGCTCCCACGCGATCGTGCGTTGAGTGGATAGGGCCGGGCGCGACGGGCGTGTGCGCACGGCGCGCCCGCGAGCGGCGTGGAGCGAGCCGGATCGCGAGCGGAACGGAGCGAGCCGGGGTCGGGGCGGAGCCTCGAGTAACTATGATAAAGTCGTCAGGTTTATGGATTTCCGACTGACCGAAGAGCAGAATCTGTTGCGCCGGAGCGTGCGCGAGTTCGCCGAGACGGAGATCCGTCCGCACGTGATGGAGTGGGACGAGACCCAGCACTTCCCGACCGAGCTGGTGCCGAAGCTGGCCGCCGTGGGGCTGATGGGCATCCAGTATCCCGAGCAGTACGGCGGCGCCGGCATGTCGGCGGTCGACTACTGCATCTGCATCGAGGAGCTGGCGCGCGTCGACCCGGCCGTCTCGCTGTCGGTGGCGGCGCACAACGGCCTCTGTTCGGCGCACATCTACATGTTCGGCACCGAGGAGCAGAAGCGCCGCTACGTCCTCCCGCTCGCGAAGGGCGAGCAGATCGGTGCGTGGGGCCTGACCGAGCCGACGGCCGGCAGCGACGCCGCCGGCACCCGCACGGTGGCGGTGCGCGACGGCGACTCGTGGGTGCTGAACGGCGCCAAGACCTTCACGACGCACGGCCGGGTGGGGCACGTCATGGTCGCCATGGCGGTGACCGACCGGTCGAAGGGCAACAAGGGGATCTCCGCGTTCATCATCGAGCGCGGCACGCCCGGCATGTCGCCCGGCAAGAAGGAGAACAAGCTCGGCATGCGGGCGAGCGACACCAGCGAGGTGGTGTTCGAGAACTGCCGCATTCCGGCCGAGAACCTGCTCGGCGAGGAAGGGCAGGGGTTCATCGGCGCCATGCAGGTGCTCGACGCCGGCCGGATCGGCATCGCCGCACTCGCCGTCGGGCTGGCGCAGGGGGCCTGGGAGGCGGCGCGCCGCTACGCGTTCGAGCGCAAGCAGTTCGGCCGGCCGATCGGCAGCTTCGAGGCGATCCAGTGGAAGCTCGTCGACAACGCCACCCGGATCGAGGCCGCGCGGCTGCTGACCTATCGCGCCGCGTACCTGAAGGACCGGGGCGAGCGGATGACGCTGCAGTCGGCGATGGCGAAGCTGTATTCGAGCGAGATCGCGGTGCGGTCCGCCGAGGACGGCGTTCAGATCCACGGCGGCTACGGCTTCGTGAAGGACTACCCGGCGGAGAAGTACTTCCGGGACGTGAAGCTGACCACCATCGGCGAGGGCACCAGCGAGATCCAGCGACTCGTGATCGCCCGCCAGATCCTGGGGCGGTGAGCGGGCCGATGGCTGAGCGTCAGGCGCCTGCCTCGTCCCCCGCGCCGCTGGCCGACCGCGTCCTCGCGGGCGACCCCCGGGCGATCGCCCGCGCCATTTCCCTCATCGAAGACGAGGAGCCGCAGGGCGCCGATCTGATCCGCGCGATCTTCGGGCGGACCGGGCGGGCGTACCTGATCGGCGTCACCGGGCCGCCCGGCGCCGGCAAGAGCACGCTGGTCGACCGGCTGGCGGCCGAGGTGCGCCGGCGCGGGCAGACGATCGGGATCATCGCCGTCGATCCGACCAGCCCGTACAGCGGCGGCGCGATCCTCGGCGATCGGCTCCGCATGCAGGCGCATGCGGGCGACGAGGGCGTCTTCATCCGCAGCATGGCGACGCGGGGCCACCTCGGCGGCCTGGCCCATGCGACCGGCGACGTGGCGCTCGTTCTCGATGCCGCCGGCATCGACGTGATCGTCATCGAGACGGTCGGCGTCGGACAGGACGAGGTCGACATCGTGCGGACCGCCGACGTGTCGATCGTGACCCTGGTGCCGGGCGCCGGCGACGAGGTGCAGGCGCTGAAGGCCGGCATCATGGAAATCGCCGACATCTTCGTGGTGAACAAGGCCGACCGCGAAGGGGCGGACCGGACGGTCTCGTCCGTCCAGTCGACGCTCGCGCTGCAGGCGTTCGGCGAGGACGACTGGCGTCCGCCGATCGTGAAGACCGAGGCGACGACGGGGCGGGGTGTCAGCGATCTGCTGGCGGCGATCGACCGGTTCCGCGAGTACTCCGCCCGGACGCAGACGGTCCGCCGGCGCGAGCGGAGCGAGTTCCGCCTTCGCGAGCTGCTGTCGCACCGCTTCATGGACCATCTCGAGCGCCGGGTGCTCGAGCCCGGGGAGCTGCCGCGCCTCGTGGAACGGATCGCGCAGCGGGAGATCGATCCCTATACCGCAACTGAAGAGCTGCTGACGCGGGCGCTGGCCCGCTGAGCGGGTGCGGCCCGGGCGCCCGCCGGGAAGAGTCATCGTCATGAAAGCCGTGATCGACCACGTCGGCATCGCCGTCCGTGACCTGTCGGAGGCCCTCGCGTTCTACCGTGACGCGCTCGGGCTCGAGGTCGAAGAGACCGAAGAGGTGGCGTCGCAGCGCGTCCGCGCGCATTTCGTGTCGGTCGGGCCGGCGACGCTGGAGCTGCTCGAGGCGACAGCACCCGACTCGCCGATTGCCAAGTTCCTCGACAAGCGGGGACCGGGCCTGCACCACATCACGCTGCGCGTCGACGATATCCGCGCGGCGCTGGCCGACCTGAAGGCCCGCGGCGTGCGGCTCATCGACGCCGAGCCGCGCCCGGGCGCCGAAGGCGCCCTGGTGGCGTTCGTCCACCCGTCGAGCGCCCACGGCGTGCTGGTGGAGTTGAAGCAGGCCGCCGGCGACCGGCGCCCGCGACGGCGGTAGGGGGACGATCGGACGTCAGGCGCTCGGGACTCGGCGCTCGGCGCGTGAACGAGCGCACGGCGCCTGCGGCCATGCCGAGCCGACCCTTCGACAGGCTCAGGGTCGCCCTGAGCGAAGTCGAAGGGCGAGGACATGAAGATCCGAGGCGAGGCATCGACGACAGGTCGCGCCGGGGGTGGGGCCCCGGCGCCACTGAATGATGAAATCGTCCCTTGGACGTGACAGGAGATGCACCCACATGTCGGTTCAGATCGGAATCATCGGTGGCAGCGGGCTCTATGACATGGCGGAGCTGGTCGATCGCGAGGAAGTGACGATCAGCACGCCGTTCGGCGATCCGTCAGGCCCGTACGTCGTCGGCACGCTGCGCGGACACCGGGTCGCGTTCCTCGCCCGTCACGGCGTCGGGCACCGGCTGCTGCCGTCGGAGCTGAACTTCCGCGCGAACATCTACGGCTTCAAGACGCTCGGCGTGGAGCGGATCTTCTCGGCGAGCGCCGTCGGCAGCCTGAAGCACGAGTACCGCCCGCTCGACATCGTGATTCCGGATCAGTTCCTCGATCGGACGCACGGGCGCATCTCGACCTTCTTCGGGCGCCAGCTGGTGGCGCACGTCGCCTTCGCGCACCCGACGTGCCGGGTGCTGGGCGGCATCGTGGGCGACGCGGCCGAGTCGGTCGGCGCGACGGTTCACCGCGGCGGCACCTACGTGAACATGGAGGGGCCGCAGTTCTCGACGATGGCCGAGTCGCAGCTCTACCGCTCGTGGGGGATGGACGTCATCGGCATGACGAACCTCCAGGAGGCGAAGCTGGCCCGCGAGGCGGAGATCTGCTACGCGACGATGGCGCTGGTCACCGACTACGACTGCTGGCACCCGGAGCACGACTCGGTGACGGCCGATCTCATCATCGCGAACCTGACGCAGAACGCGAAGACGGCCCAGTCGGCCATCGCGGAGGCGGTCGGCCGCGTGCCGGCCGAGCGGACCTGCGAGTGCGCGACGGCGCTCCAGAACGCGCTCATCACCCGGCCCGAGCTGATTCCGGACCAGACCCGGAAGGACCTCGCGCCGATCATCGGCAAGTACATCAAGTAGGGAGATCTGAGGAAAGAATGGATCCGATTCTGGCTGTTGGTTCGGTGGCGTTCGACTCGGTGAAGACCCCCTTCGGGGAGAAGTCGCGGGTGATTGGCGGCGCGGCGACGTATTTCAGTGTCGCGGCCGCGTTCTTCACCGACGTGCGCATCGTCGGCGTCGTGGGGGAGGACTTCGGGGACGAGGCCATGAAGGTGTTCGGCGGGCGCCGCATCGACCTGGCCGGCCTCGAACGCGTTCCCGGCGAGACGTTCCGCTGGAAGGGCGAGTACGGGTTCGACCTGAACAGCCGCGAGACGATCTACACCCACCTGAACGCCTTCGAGCACTTCCAGCCGAAGATTCCCGAGGCCTACCGGACCACGCCGTTCGTCTTCCTCGGCAACATCCAGCCCGGCCTGCAGCTGGACGTCCTGAACCAGGTGACGTCGCCGCGGCTGGTCGCGCTCGACACGATGAACTTCTGGATCTCGGGGGCGCTGGACCAGCTGAAGGAGGTGCTGCGCCGGGTCGACATCCTGATCATCAACGATTCGGAAGCGCGCGAGCTGGCCGAGCATCCGAACCTGGTCAAGGCGGCGCACCGCATCCAGGCGATGGGGCCGAAGATCCTCGTGATCAAGCGCGGCGAGCACGGCGTGCTGATGACGCGGCCCGACGACGGCGGGTTCTTCGCGGCGCCGGCGATGCCGCTCGAGACGGTGTTCGATCCCACCGGCGCCGGTGACACCTTCGCCGGCGGATTCGTCGGCTATCTGGCCTCCTGCGGCGAGGTCACCGACGCGACGCTCCGGCGGGCGACAATCTACGGCAGCACGATGGCCTCGTTCACCGTCGAGGACTTCAGCCTCGATCGGCTGCTGACGCTCCGTCCCGAGGAAGTGACGGCGCGCGTGAACGAGTTCAAGCGCCTCACCCACTTCGACGTGCTTTAGTCGGGGCTCCGCCCCGAACCCCGGCTCGCTTCACTCGCTCGCGCCAACGGCTCGCTCCGTTCCGCTCGCGGGCCCGCTGTGCGGGCCGCCGTTCTGCCGTCACGGCGCCTGCTCTCCGAGAACGGCAGAACGGTCTGGAGGGCCACATTGGTCTCATGGCGAAGCCGACTGCGCTGACCGGTGCGACTGATGCCCTCACGGGCCTGGGGCTGGTCGTGCGACCGGCCCTGGCGGCCGGGGCGCCGCTGTTCGCGGCCGCCACGGTCTTCTGGCTGGCCGCGCTCGTGGTCGCCCCCTACGCCGCCGTGCACGCCGGACGTCGCAGCCCGGCGTACGTGGCGGCGACCGGCGTCTACCTCGTCGGCAGCGTCATCTGCCATCAGCAGGCGCGGCGCTCGTTCCACCTCGACACGGTTCAGCTTCCCGTCTGCGCGCGCTGCCTCGGTATCTACGCCGCCGCGCCCGTGGGGGCGTGGCTCGGCCTGATCCTGGCTCGCCGTCGGCGTTCGCCCTGGCCGGTCGACGGGCAGGACCGGCGCTGGCGCGGGTGGCTGATCGCGGCGGCTGCGCCGACGGTCGTGACGGTGGTGACCGAGTGGGTCAGTGGCGTGATGACCCCGGGAAGCCTCCGCTTCGCGGCCGGCCTGCCGATCGGCTTCACGGTGGCCTGGTTCATCGCCGTGACGCTGCATGCGGGACGGACCGCGACCCGCGAGGCCGTCGAGATCGGCGCGAGTGTGCGCGAGCGCCGCGCGCGAACGGAGTGGGGCATGCGGGGCCCCCCGAGTGAGCGCGTGAGGGGGGCCGGCGGGACGCAGTCCCCCGGCTGAGACCGACCCGCGCGGTTCTGGAGTAAACTGTGCCCGTGCCGGCATCGACGATCGAACGACCTGAATCTGGCAGTCTCGTCCTGTTGTGTCTCGCGTCGTGGGCGGTTCCCGGCCTCGGTCATCTGTGGCTGCGGCGCCGGTCGAAGGGGCTCATCTTCCTCGTCGCGCTGACGCTGATGTTCGTCATCGGGCTGGCGCTGCACGGCCGGATCTTCCCCTTCACGCTGAGCGATCCGCTGGTCGGGCTGGCCGCCGTCGCCAACCTCGGGGCGGGGGCCGTGTACTTCCTGGCCAACGCCTTCGGGTTCGGGCTCGGCAACGTGCGCGCCGTCACCTACGAGTACGGCAACACCTTTCTCATCGTCGCCGGGCTGCTCAACTTCCTGGTGGTCCTGGACGCCTACGACATCGCCCTGGGGCGGAAGTAGCGGGATGCACAGTCACTTTGCCCTGCTGGTCCTGTTCGCGTTCTTCGTGTCGCTGGTCTTCGCCGTCATCGCCAAGGACGATCCGAAGGAGCAGCTCCAGTTCGGGGCGGTGATCCTGGGGGCTTCATCGTGGCGGCGCTGGTGATCGGGTGGCTGATGTATCCGTTTCCGATCTGACGCCGACCCCTTCCTTCCCCCGGCGCGGAACCGACGCTGATGACCTCGCCTCGGATCTCCATGTCCTCGCCCTTCGACTTCGCTCAGGGCGACCCTGAGCCTGTCGAAGGGTCGACTCGGCATGGCTGCAGGCACGGTGTTCTCGTTCGAGCACTGAAGCCCCAGCCCGAGTATCCGAGCGCCGGCACCTGCGCGATACCCGTCGCTCATTGCTCATGGCCCATGGCGACGTGCGACGGTCCTGTCGGTCCGGATTCGCACGCGCCGCAGGGCTCCGGTATAATCGAGGCCGGTTTCTTCGAGCATTCCGCGCCGGCGGTTCGACGTGGCGCGGCTGGTTTCTCTGATTGACAACGGCACTTCATATGGCTCTTGAGACTCTTCTGGTCGAGCGCGACGGCGGCGTCGCCACGGTCACCTTCAACCGCCCCAAGGTCCTCAACGCGCTGAACAGCCAGACGATGGACGAGATGCGGCAGGTCATGCTGGAGCTGCGGCACGATGCCGGCGTCCGGTGCGTCATCCTGACCGGCGCGGGCGACAAGGCCTTCGTGGCCGGCGCCGACATCAACGAGCTGGCCGTGCAGACGCCGACGTCCGGACGCGAGCACGCGCTGCGCGGGCAGCACGTGCTGGAGCTCGTCGAGAACCTGGGCAAGCCGGTGATCGCGGCGATCAACGGCTACGCGCTCGGCGGCGGCTGCGAGCTGGCCATGGCCTGCACGCTGCGGGTGGCCGCCGACACGGCGAAGCTGGGACAGCCGGAAATCAATCTCGGCCTGCTGCCGGGCTATGCGGGCACGCAGCGGCTGGCGCGCCTGGTCGGGCGCGGGCGCGCGATGGAGCTGATTCTCACCGGCCGGCAGATCACGGCGGAGGAGGCGCGGCAGATCGGCCTGGTCAGCCAGGTCGTGCCCGCGGCGTCGCTGATGGAGGAGGTGCGCAAGCTGGCCGGGAAGCTGGCGGCCAGCGCGCCGGTCGCCATGCGCTACATCATCGAGGCCGTCAACAAGGGGCCCGAGATGCCGTTCGCCGACGCCTGCGCCTTCGAAGCGACGCTGTTCGGCCTGGTGGCGTCCACCGAGGACATGCGCGAGGGGACGAAGGCGTTCCTCGAGAAGCGGAAGGCCGTGTTCACGGGGAAGTAGGCCCGGACATGAGAATCCTGGAAGGGACCGAACGGGCGGAGCGGCTGCGCGCGGCCATCGTGGTGTCGCGGTATCACGCATTCGTCACCGACCGGCTGGAGCAGGGGGCCGTCGAGGCCCTGCGGGCCGCGGGCGTGACCGACGACCGGATCGCGATCCTGCGCGTGCCCGGCGCGTTCGAGATCCCGCTCGCCGCGAAGCGGGCGGCGGCGACCGGTGCGTTCGACGCGGTCATCTGCCTCGGCTGTCTCATTCGCGGCGCGACGCCGCACTTCGAGTACATCGCGTCGGCCGTGGCGCACGGGCTCACCGATGCGGCGGCCGCCACCGGCGTGCCGATGGCCTTCGGCGTGCTGACGACCAACTCCGCCGAGGAAGCGCTCGAGCGGGCGGGCGACGGGCCGGCGAACAAGGGCTGGGAGGCGGCGCGCGCCGCCATCGAGATGGGGACCCTGCTCGAACAGCTGGGCCGGAAGCCGGCGCTACCCGGCATCCCGGTGTGACGACGTGACTGCTTCCGGACGGTGGACTCGTCACAGAGCCCGCGAGGCGGCTCTGCAGATCCTGTACTACTGGGAGATCGGCCGCGTCGACCTCGACCAGGCCATTGCCGTCTATTGGGCCAACCACGAGGACGAACCGCCGCCCGATCGGCTGCGGGCGTTCGCGACGGGACTGGCCCGCACGACCGTCGAGCAGCAGGCCCGCATCGACGAGCTCATCACGGCGGCGGCGGAGCACTGGCGGCTGCCGCGGATGGCGGTGCTCGATCGCCTCATCCTGCGGATGGCCGCCGGCGAGCTGCTGACGACGGGCGAGACGCCGCCCGGGGTCGTCATCGACGAGGCCCTGGAGCTGGCGAAGACCTTCAGTGCGGACGACTCGGTGAAATTCATCAACGGGGTGCTGGACGGCATCCGCCGGCGGCTGGAGGCCGACGGAGCCGCCGCCCGCTGAGCCGCGCCGGAACCCGCCGCGCCGACGACCGGAACGAAGCATCGATGTCCTCAGAAGCCGAGCAGATTCAGCAGCGACACGCCAACCTCGCCGAGCTCGTGAAGCTCGGCGTCGACCCCTATCCCCGCCGGTTCGACTGGAAGGACACCGTCGACGCACTCGTCGGCACCTGGAGCGAGCGGACCGCCGCCGAGCTCGAGGCCGAGCGGGTGGAGACCGTCACGTGCGGCCGCGTTCTGGGCATCCGGACGTTCGGCAAGGCGAACTTCCTGGTGATCTCCGACGGCCGGTCGCGGATGCAGGTCTACGTCCGGCAGGATTCGGTGCCGGCGCGCGACTTCCAGATCATGAAGCTCGCTCGACTTCGGCGACTTCGTCGGCGTCGAGGGGCACCTGTTCCGGACGAAGACCAACGAGCTGACGATCTGGGCGTCGCGGCTGGAGTTCCTCGCGAAGTGCCTCGTGCCGCTCCCGGAGAAGTGGCACGGCCTGACCGATATCGAGACCCGGTACCGGCAGCGCTACCTGGATCTCATCGTCAATCCGCCGTCGCGGCAGGTCTTCGAGGTGCGCAGCCGCGTGCTCGAGGCGACCCGCCGGTTCCTGAACGATCGCGGCTACCTCGAGGTCGAGACGCCGATGATGCAGCCGATGGCCGGCGGCGCGCTGGCGCGGCCCTTCGTGACGCATCACAACGCGCTCGACATGACGCTGTACCTCCGGATCGCGCCGGAGCTGTACCTGAAGCGGCTGGTGGTCGGCGGCATCGAGCGGGTGTACCAGATCAACCGGAACTTCCGCAACGAGGGGATCTCGACGCAGCACAATCCCGAGTTCACGATGCTGGAGTTCTACCAGGCGTACAGCGACTACCAGGAGCTGATGCGGCTGACCGAAGAGCTGCTGAGCACGGTGGCGCGCGAGGCGATCGGCACCGACCAGATCACGTTCGGGGGGCGGGCGATCTCGCTGGCGCCGCCGTACCGCCGGCTCTCGCTGCGCGCGGCGGCGAGCGCGCGGGCCTCCGAGCGGCTGGGCACGGCCGTGAGCGAGGCCGACCTGCGGTCGCACGAGCGGGCGGCGGCGCTGGCGGCCCGGCTGGGCGTCGAGGTGCCGGCGTCGGCGGGCGCGGGGAAGATCGCGACGGAGATCTTCGAGCACCTCTGGGAGCCCGATCTCATCGACCCGACCTTCGTGCACGACTTCCCGACCGAGGTCTCGCCGCTGTCGAAGCAGCGGCCCGACGATCCGGACACGGTCGAGCGCTTCGAGCTGTACATCGGCGGCTTCGAGCTCGCCAACGCCTTCAGCGAGCTGAACGATCCGGTGGAGCAGCGGCGGCGGTTCGAGGCGCAGCTCGCCGAGCGCCAGCAGGGCGACGCCGAGGCCCACGAGATGGACGAGGACTACGTGCGGGCGCTCGAGTACGGGCTGCCGCCGACCGGTGGCGAAGGGATCGGCATCGACCGGCTGGTGATGCTGCTCACCGACAGCCCGTCGATCCGCGACGTCATCCTGTTCCCGTTGATGCGGCCGCGGAAGGGGATCGAACGCGGTGAGCCGTGCCCTTCGAGTTCCAGGTCGCGCTGCGGTACCTGCTGGCCAAGCGGAAGCAGGCCTTCATCTCGGTGATCTCCCTCATCTCGACGCTGGGGGTCGCCGTGGGGGTGATGGCGCTGGTGATCGCGCTGGCGCTGATGACCGGGCTGCAGCGGGAGCTGCGCGATCGGATCCTCGGCTCGACGGCCCACATCTACGTCTGGAAGACCGGCGGCCTGGTCGACTACCACGCGGAGATCAAGAAGCTGCTCGACGTGAAGCACGTCATCGGCGCCGCGCCGGCCGTGCTCGGCAAGGCGCTGATCAGCGGCCCGAAGAACGACGCGTTCATCACGATCAAGGGCGTGGACCCGACGCTCGAACCCACCGTCTCCAACATCACGGAGTCGATGCGGGAGGGGTCGCTCGCGGGGCTGGCCCGCCCACCGGACGACCAGCCGGCCGGCATCCTGCTCGGGACCGATCTGGCGAACCAGCTCGGCGTGACCGTCGGCGACTCGGTGACGGTCATGACGCCGCAGGGGACGCTCTCGCCGATGGGGATGATCCCGCGGACGCGCCGGCTGCGCGTGGCCGGGATCTTCAGCATGGGGTTGTTCGAGTTCGACTCGGCGTACGGCTACGTGGACCTGGACGTGGGCGAACGGCTCCTCGATCAGCGGATGCCGGAGGTCATTCAGCTGCGCGTCGACGACATCTACGACGCACCGGCGGTGGCGACGGCCATCACGCAGCAGCTGGGGGCGCGGTACCTGACGCAGGACTGGACCGAGATGAACCACGCGCTCTTCTCGGCGCTCTGGCTCGAGAAGATGGCGATCTCGATTACGATCGGTCTCATCGTGCTCGTGGCCGCGTTGAACATCATCGCGTCGCTCATCCTGCTCGTGATGGAGAAGAGCCGCGACATCGCCATCCTGAAGACGATGGGGGCCTCGGCGCGGAGCGTCATGGCGATCTTCATGATCCAGGGGCTCCTCATCGGCCTCACCGGGACGGCGATCGGCGCCGGCGGGGGCTACGCGATCGCGACGATCATGGATCGGTACCGGCTGCTGCACGTGCCGCTGGACGTCTATCAGGTCTCGTACGTGCCGTTCACCGTGCTCCCCCTCGACTTCACCGTCGTCGTCCTGTCGGCCCTGGTGGTGTGCTTCCTGGCGACGATCTATCCGTCGCGCCAGGCCGCCCGCCTCGATCCGGCGCAGGCGCTGCGGTATGAGTGAACCCTGTCGGGCGTTCGGGGCTCGGCGCGCGGCGCTCGACGGGTCGCCGGGCGACGCTCACTGATCCTCATGCCCTTTGTCCTCGCCTCCTCCGTCTCCAAGAGCTACCTGGTCGGCCGCCGGCGGCTGCAGGTGCTGCACGGCCTGGACCTGGCCGTCGAGCGTGGGGAGATGCTGGCGATTGTCGGGGCGTCGGGCGTCGGCAAGAGCACGCTGCTGCACCTGCTGGGCGGGCTCGATCGCGCCGATGAGGGGACCGTCCGGGTGGGAGAGACCGACCTGACCGGGCTGCCCGACGCCGAGCTGGTGGCATTCCGCAACCGGGCGATCGGGTTCGTCTTCCAGTTCCATCATCTGCTGCCGGAGTTCAGCGCCCTGGAGAACACCGAGATGCCGATGCGCATCGGCCGGCTGCCGCGGACCGAGAGCCAGCCGCGGGCCGAGGCGCTGCTCCGGCGGGTCGGCCTCGACGAGCGGCTGACGCACCGGCCGGGGATGCTGTCGGGCGGGGAGCAGCAGCGCGTGGCGGTGGCCCGGGCGCTGGTGATGCACCCGGCGCTGCTGCTGGCGGACGAACCGACCGGCGATCTCGACGAGCAGACGGCGGACACGCTGCACGGGCTGTTCCGCGACATGCACCGGGAGTTCCAGCTGACGTCGATCATCGCCACCCACAACCCGCGCCTCGCGGCCTCCTGCGATCGCGTGCTGCGCCTGAGCGACGGCCGGCTGACGCCGGCCTGATCCGCACCCATGCCGTCTGGCGGGTCGAGTCGGCACGGCGCGAGGTGCGCCGGCCGCGGGCCGATTCCTTGGGGGAGGGGCGGGCCGCCATTAATCGGATCGGCGGGGAATGCCACCGGGGTCGCGGGGCCGCCCGGGCGGGGAACTTCAAGACTGGCACGCACTTAGCCAAAAATGGCGTTGGCCGGGTGGGCAGTTTGGCTTATAATGAAGTCAAGATTTTCCCATGATTCCAAACCTTCGGTCTTCACCTAGGTAGCCCGGATGTTCGAACGCTACACCGAAAGGGCCCGACGCGTTCTCTTCTTCGCCCGCTACGAGGCCAGCCAGCTCGGGAGCATTTCGATCGAGACCGAGCACCTGTTGCTCGGGCTGATCCGCGAAGGCAAGGGACTCACGAGCCGGATCTTCGCTCGCTCGCACCTGTCGCTGGAGAATATCCGGAAGGAAATCGAGGGCCGGACGGTCTTCCGGGAGAAGGTGTCGACGTCGGTCGAGATCCCGTTCAGCGCCGAGACCAAGCGCGTGCTGCAGTATGCGGCGGAAGAGGCCGATCGGCTGCTGCACAACTACATCGGCACCGAGCACCTGCTGCTGGGCATCCTGCGCGAGGAGCGCTCCGTGGCCGCATCCATCCTGGTGGAGAAGGGGATGCGGCTGAACACGGTGCGCGAGGACATCGTGCAGCTGCTGAACGAGAAGACGACGCTGACGCGGGTGAAGGAGACGCCGCTGCTGGCGGAGTTCAGCCGCGATCTCACCGATTCGGCGATGAAGAGCCAGCTCGATCCGCTGGTGGGGCGCGAGCAGGAAGTCGAGCGGGTGCAGCAGGTGCTGTGCCGGCGCACGAAGAACAACGCCGTGCTGATCGGCGAGCCGGGCGTCGGCAAGACGGCGATCGTGGAGGGGCTGGCGCAGAAGATCGTCTACGGTGACGTGCCGCACTTCCTGGCCGACAAGCGGATTCTGGCGCTGGACATCTCGCTCATCGTGGCGGGGACGAAGTATCGCGGTCAGTTCGAGGAGCGCCTGAAGGCGATCATGAAGGAACTGACCGACAACCCGAACATCATCGTCTTCATCGACGAGCTGCACACGCTGGTCGGCGCCGGGTCGGCCGAGGGGTCGCTGGATGCGGCGAACATCCTGAAGCCGGCGCTGTCGCGCGGCGAAATCCGCTGCATCGGCGCCACCACGCCGGCCGAGTACCGCAAGTACATCGAGAAGGATCGCTCGCTCGAACGCCGCTTCCAGGCGGTCAAGGTCGACCCGCCGGGCGAGAGCCAGACGATTGAGATCCTGATGGGCGTGAAGGACCGGTACGAGACGTTCCATCACGTCGAGTACACGCGCGAGGCGATCGAGGCGGCCGTCTACCAGTCGAGCCGCTACATCACCGACCGCTTCCTGCCCGACAAGGCGATCGACCTGGTCGACGAAGCCGGCGCCCGGGCCAAGCTGCGCGAGGCGGGGTACAGCGAGGAGTTCGGCGAGATCAACAAGAGCATCCGCGTCGCCGTCGAGCAGATGGAGAGCGCGGTCTCGCAGAAGGACTTCGAGAAGGCCCAGTTCTACCGCGAGCAGGAAGTGACGGCCCGCGAGAACCTGCAGTTCGTCCGCGAGAAGTTCGACGTCAAGTCGAGCGCGCGCCGGGTGACGGTGGGCAAGCAGGAGATCGACGAGGTCGTGTCGAAGTGGACCGGCGTGCCGCTGTCGTCCATCACCGAGGACGAGAGCGACAAGCTTCTCCGCATGGAGGAGGAGCTGCACCGGCGCGTCGTCAGTCAGGACAAGGCGCTGTCGGCCGTGGCCCGCGCGATCCGGCGGTCACGCGCCGGATTGAAGAACCCGAACCGGCCGGTGGGCAGCTTCGTGTTCCTGGGGCCGACCGGTGTCGGCAAGACCGAGCTGGCGCGCGCCCTGGCCAGTTTCCTGTTCGGCAGCGACAACGCGCTCATCCGCTTCGACATGTCGGAGTACATGGAGAAGCACTCGGTGTCGAAGCTGATCGGCTCGCCGCCCGGCTACGTCGGGCACGAGGAGGGCGGCCAGCTCACCGAGAAAGTGAAGCGGAACCCCTATTCGGTCGTGCTGCTCGACGAGGTCGAGAAGGCGCACCCGGACATCTTCAACATCCTGCTGCAGGTGTTCGAGGACGGCCATCTGACCGACGGCCTCGGCAACCGGGTGAACTTCAAGAACACGATCATCATCATGACGTCGAACATCGGCGCGCGCTTCATCCAGAAGAAGGCGTCGCTGGGGTTCCAGTCGTCCGATGCGCAGGAGATCAGCCGCAGCGTCTCCGACATGGTGCTCGGCGAGGTGAAGCGCACGTTCAATCCCGAGTTCATCAACCGCATCGACGAGATCATCGTCTTCGAGGCGCTGTCCGACGACGACCTGCGCCGCATCCTGGGCCTGCTGGTGGCGCAGATGAACGAGCATCTCGCCGATCGCAAGCTGCAGATTGCACTCACGCCGGAAGTGCTGGACTGGATTATCGATCTGACCTGCAAGGACCGTTCGTATGGCGCCCGGCCGCTTCGGCGTGCGATTCAGCGTTACATCGAGGATCCGCTGTCCGAAGAGCTGATTCGCGGACACTTGCCCGCCGGCGACATCGAAGTCTATCTGGACGCGGGCGCGCTGGCGTATCGTCCGGCCGGCGAGGTGGCGGCCGGACGGCGGCTGCCCTGAGCAAACCGTGGGCTGGCGCGAGACGTCTAACATCCAGTAAAGTAAAGAGTTCAAGCGTGCGACGGGCGCACTGCGTCGGCCGCGCCCTGTTTCCCCGGGCCACTCGGAATCTCGTTCATGCGTAGGACTCACCTGGTTACTGCGGCTGCGCTGCTCGTTGGCGTTTCACTGCCCGTGCAGCCGGTCGCTGCGGCTGAGCTGGCCGCGAGGCCGGGGACGTCAATGGCCGAGCCGGCTCCGGCGCCGATGGCGACGGCCGGGCTGTTCACCCCGCACCTGCGCTCCCTGCTGACGCAGCGCACCGATCGGCCGCCATCCGACCAGGCGCCGGCGGCCCCCGCGGCGCCGCCACCGGCGGCGGCGGACACGCTCACCGTCTGCAATCAACAGGTGCCGGTGCCGAAGGCCGAGCCGCCGGCCAATTCGGCCCCGGTGGTGCTCTTCATCGCGCCGTGCTTCCAGGCGCAGGGCGGCACGTCGGTCATCGAGCCGCAGACCTACCTCTACTACATCCGCACGCGGCCCAGCCGGCCGTCGGAGGGCGTCTGGGTGCCGTTCAACGAGGACGAGGTCCTGCAGGACTTCCAGCGCCTCTGGAGCACCCACTTCCTCGACAACCTCTGGATCGACGTCAAGGACTACACGTTCCCCAACGGGACGATCGGCAAGATCGTCACCTACAACATGGAGGAACGCGAGCGGGTGAAGATCGTCGACTACGCCGGCACCGGGGCGAAGGCGCTGGACCGGTCGAAGATCGACGACGCGCTGAAGACCGCCGGCATCACGATGCAGCTCGATACGTTCCTCGATCAGGGGACGATCCAGAAGGTGGAGGGGGTCCTCCGCGACATGCTGCACGAGAAGGGGTTCCAGGCGGCGACGGTCACCCACAAGATCACGCCGATGGAAGGCGGGCCGAAGCTCGTCCATCTGACCTTCGAGATGGACGAGGGGCCGAAGGTGAAGATCAAGGACGTGGTGTTCGAGGGGAACCACGCCGTGAGCGACGGGGCGCTGCGGCGCCAGCTCAAGTACAACAAGTCGGTCTGGTTCCTGTCGTTCATCAACGGCCGCGGCACCTATCAGGAGTCGAAGTTCGCCGACGACGCCGAGCGGCTGGTGGAGTACTACAACAACAAGGGCTACATCGAGGCACGCATCGGCGACCCGAAGCTGAAGGTGCTGGGCGACTCGAGTGACGGCAAGACCCGCTGGGTGGAACTGCGGATTCCGGTGACCGAGGGGCGGCGCTACCGGGTCGGCACGTTCACCTTCGCCGGCGACAAGGTCGTCAAGCCGGACGTGCTCCGCCCGATGTTCAAGGTGAAGACGGGCGACTACTACGACGCGAAGAAGATCCGGAAGGGGCTGGAGGACGTCCGCGACCTGTACGGCCGCGGCGGCTACTTCGAGTTCACGGGCTATCCCGACCTGAAGCCGCGCGACGGCACCGAGCCGCAGAACGCCGGCGCGCCGGCCGGGACGACGAAGGCCGGGACCAAGCCCTCCGGGCCGCCGATCGTCGACGTGACGATGCGGTTCCAGGAGGGGAAGCAGTACTTCGTGAACCGGATCACGTTCGTGGGGAACCTCACGACGCACGACACGGTCATCCGCCGGCAGATCCGCCTGTTCGAGGGCGGGGTCTTCAACACCGAGGCGCTGAAGTACAGCATCCGCCGGCTGAACCAGCTCGGCTACTTCAAGAAGCTCGAAGGGGCAACCGACGTGTCGGTGACGAAGACGCCGGACACGACGAACAAGGTCGACGTCAAGCTGAAGCTGCAGGAGCAGAACCGGAACCAGCTGACGTTCGGCGCCGGCGTGTCGCAGTTCGAGGGCTTCTTCGGCCAGCTCGGCTTCACGACGTCGAACTTCATGGGGCGCGGCGAGAGCCTGAGCCTGCAGGTGCAGGCCGGGTCGCTGGCGCAGAACTATTCGGCGGCCTTCACCGAGCCGTTCCTGTTCGATCGCAACATGTCGGGCAGCATCCAGGTGTTCCGCCAGGACATCCAGTACCTGTCGCAGTTCACGCAGCGGTCGACGGGCGGCAACGTGGGCTTCGGGTTCCCGCTGGCCGACTTCACGCGGATGTTCCTGAACTACAGCTACCAGGCGGTGCGGGTCACCAACGTGAACCCGATCTTCCTGACGCCGGCCGCGCTGGCGGGGAACCCCTACCTGCAGGACACGCTGCTCATCAGCCAGGGCGGGGCCCGGACGGTCAGCAAGGTCACGCCGAGCATCGTGCACGACACCGTCGACAGCCCGCTGTTCCCGACGACCGGGCGCCGCTACACGCTGTCGGTCGACCTGGCCGGGCTGGGTGGCGACACGAACTTCTACAAGCCGCTGGTCGAGGGGGTCTGGTACCTGAAGCAGTCGAACCGGACGTCGTTCGGCTTCCGGGCGCAGGCGTCGTATATTGCCGCCTTCAGCGGCACGACGGATCTGCCGATCTTCGAGAAGCTGTTCACCGGCGGCGAGTACAGCGTCCGGGGCTTCGACATCCGGTCGATCGGCCCGCGCGACGCCTCGGGGCTCGTCATCGGCGGCAACAAGCTGTTGCTGTTCAACGCCGAGTACCTGATCAATATCGCCGGGCCGGTGCGCCTGGTGATGTTCTACGATGCCGGGCAGGTGGATGCGAAGGGGCAGAACTTCGCGATGAGCCAGTTCAAGACGTCGACCGGGCTCGAAATCCGGTTCCTGATGCCCGTCATGAACATCCCCTTCCGGTTGATCTTCGCGTACAATCCCCAGCGCTCGAACGTGCTGGACAACAGTCTGCTGCCGCAGAAGGCGTTCTCGTTCCGCTTCGCCGTGGGGTCCACGTTCTGACCGGGACGGTCCCCTCCGGCGTTCCCCGGGGACGGGCGGCGGGAAGCAGTTCGGTGACGGAAGCATGCTGAGGAAAGGAATCGGACCGATGAGAGTGTGGTGCATTGCCATGGGGCTGAGCCTGGGTCTGGTGGCCGCCCCGACGTTCGCTCAGACGCCGGCGCCGGCGCAGAAGCCGGCGCCGCCTGCGGTACAGGCGGCCAAGCCCGAGCCGCCGCGCCCCTTCCCCGAGGGGGCGAAGGTGGCCTACATCGACATCCAGCGGATTGCCGCGCAGTCGGCGGCCGGCCGGGCGTCGTCGGAGAAGGTGCAGGCCCTGGTGAAGCAGAAGCAGGCCGAGGCCGCGTCCCGGACGAAGTCCCTGGAGGAGAAGCAGCAGAAGCTCCAGCAGAGCGGGTCGGTGATGAGCGACGAGGCGCGCGACAAGCTCACGAAGGAGGTCCAGCAGGACCAGATCGACGCGCAGCGCTTCCAGCAGGACGCGCAGCGCCAGGTTCAGGACCTCCAGCAGGAATTGCAGCAGCAATTCGAGAAGAAGCTGATGCCGGTCATCGAGGCCGTCGTCAACGAGAAAGGGGTCCAGATCCTCCTGAGCCGGGGCGATGCGGGCATCGTCTGGGCGAATCCGGACCTGGATTTGACCGACGAAGTCATCCGGAAGCTCGATACGGCGACCGAGAAAGCGCCCGCGCCGAAGCCCGGGGTGCGGTAGAATCGACCGCGCGCGGACCAGGGTTCCGGGGCCGGCCGGCGGGCCGGCTCCGCGCCCGCATGTACCCGATGGCCGGCCGGCCGGCTCCGGCTGATCGGTCGCGCGACGCCGCACGGCCGGCGGACCCAACTCCGAACCCGCGCGCGGCCGCCGTCGCGCGCCAGGCTGGCGTGGCGACGCGCCCTGCCCGGTGTCCTCCGGAGGCCGGGCGAAGAGCGATCGGTGACCGTGTCCATCAACATCCCCAACCTCCTCGATCGGCTGTGCTATCGCTACCCCTCTCTGCTCGTCGACGCGATCGCCGAGCACGAACAGGGGCGGCGGCTCGTCGCCGTCAAGAACGTCACCGTCAACGAAGAGTTCTTCCAGGGGCACTTTCCCGGCGTGCCGCTCATGCCGGCCGTGCTGATGCTGGAGACGTTCACGCAGGTGGCCACGATCCTGCTGCTGCAGCGCGAGGACGCGCCGCCGACCGGCCGCGTCTATCTGCGGGGCGTCAACAACGCGAAGTTCCGGCGTCAGGTCGTTCCCGGCGACCGGCTGCGGCTCGAGGTCACGCTGGGGCAGCGTCGGGCCTCGCTCGCCTGCGCCCGCGCGGTCGCGTCGGTCGGCGAGCACGTCGTCGCCGAGGCCGAGCTGCTGCTGGGGCTCGCCGCCGACCGGACGCAGATCGATCCGACGGCCATCGTCCATGCGCGGGCACGGGTCGGGGAGGGGACGATCATCGGCCCGCACGCGATCATCGGCGAGCACGTGACGCTGGGCGCGAACTGCAAGATCGGCGCGTCGGCCGTCATCGACGGCCGGACGACGATTGGCGACGGCAACGAAGTGTTCCCGTTCGCGTCGATCGGCCTGCCGCCGCAGGATCTGAAGTACCGCGGGGAGCCGACGACGCTCGAGATCGGCGAACACAACATCTTCCGGGAGTTCGTGACGATCCACCGCGGCACGCAGGGCGGCGGCGGCAAGACGACGATCGGCGACCGGAACCTGTTCATGGCGTACGTGCACGTCGCGCACGACTGCCATATCGGCAACGAGACGATCTTCGGCAACGCGGCGACGCTCGGCGGGCACGTGACGGTGGAGGATTACGCCACGATCAGCGCGTACTCCGGCGTCCATCAGTTCTGCCGCGTGGGCCGGCATGCGTTCATCGGGGGCTACTCGGTGGTGACGAAGGACGCGCTGCCGTTCGCGAAGACGGTTGGCAACCGGGCCCGGATCTACGGGCTGAACACCGTCGGCCTCATCCGCCGCGGGTTCTCGAGCGATGCCATCAGCAAGCTGAAGCGCAGCTATCGGTACCTGCTGCAGTCGAAGCTGAACACGACGAGCGCGCTGCGGACGATCCGGCAGGACCGGGCGCTCGCCGCGAGCCCCGACGTGCGGTACCTCGTGGATTTCATCCAGACCTCGAACCGCGGTGTCATCCTGCGGCGTCCGACCCGCCGGACGGAAGAGATGGTGGCGGAGGACTAGCCCGCCCGCCGCCGGCGCCGGGCCCGATTCCCGCCTGCAGTCCTTCATGAAGCTCGGCCTCATCGCCGGCAACGGCCGGTTCCCGTTCCTGGTGCTCGACGCCGCCCGTGCGCAGGGGCACGCGGTCACGATCATCGCGGCCAGGGAGGAGACGTTCCCCGAACTGGCCGACGCCGCGGCCCGCACCGGCAGCGCGATCCACTGGATGTCGCTCGGCCAGCTCGGCAAGTGCATCCAGGTGCTGGAGAAGGCCGGCGTGACCCACGCCGTGATGGCCGGCCAGGTCAAGCACACACGGATCTTCGCCGGGGGGATCGTGCCGGACCTGACGTTCCTCTCGCTGCTGACGAAGCTGAAGTCGCGGAACACCGACGGCCTGATCGGCGCCGTTGCCGGCGTGCTGCGCGACCACGGCATCGAGCTGCTCGACTCGACGGCCCTGCTGACGCCGCTGCTCGCGAAGACGGGCGTGCTCACCGACCGGGCGCCGACCGACGAGGAGCGCAAGGACTTCGCGTTCGGATATCCGATGGCCGACGCGATCGCCGGGCTGGACATCGGCCAGACCATCGCCGTGAAGCACCAGGCCGTCGTCGCGGTGGAGGCGATGGAGGGCACCGACGAAGTGATCGGCCGCGCCGGGTACCTGGCGGGGCCGGGCGTGCGGATTATCAAGGTGGCGAAGCCGAACCAGGACATGCGCTTCGACGTGCCCGTGATCGGGCTCGCCACCATTCAGGCGATGCGGGTGGCGGGCGCGTCCGCGCTGTCCGTCGACGCGGGCAAGGCCCTCGTGCTCGACGGCGACGCGGTGTTCGTCTCGGCCAACGAGGCGGGCATCGCGATCGTCGGCCGCCCGGTCGAGGGCGACGGCGGCCGGGCCGCCGGGACGGGAACGGAACGATGACGAAACCGCTGCGGGTCGCGGCGATCGGCGTGGGGTATCTCGGCCGGCACCATGCGCGGCTGCTCGCCACGCTCGACGGGGTGACGCTGGCAGGCGTGGTGGACACGAACCGCGCGCGGGCCGAGGAGATCGCGGCGGGGGCCGGCACGCGGCCGTTCACCGATTACCGGCAGCTGCTGGACGAGGTGGATGCCGTCACCGTGGCGGTCCCGACCGAGACGCACGCGGCGATCGCCGTGGACTGCCTGTCGCGCGGCATCCCGGTGCTGGTCGAGAAGCCGATGGCGCGGTCGCTGGCGGAAGCCGATGCCATGATTGCCGCGGCGGCGAAGAGCGGTGCCGTGCTGGCCGTCGGCCACACCGAGCGCTACAATCCGGCCGTCGAGGCGGCGCGCGCGCTGCTGCACCGGCCGCGCTTCATCGAGGTGCACCGGCTGGGGACGTTCCCGGAACGCAGCCTCGACATCGACGTGGTCTTCGACCTGATGATCCACGATCTCGACGTCATCCTGTCGCTCGTGGAGGGCGACGCGGTGTCGATCGAGGCGGTCGGCGTGCCCGTGCTGACGGGCCGGGTCGACATCGCGAATGCGCGGCTGCGGTTCGCCGGCGGCTGCATCGCGAACCTGACAGCCAGCCGGATCAGCCGCGACCGCGTCCGGAAGATCCGCTTCTTCCAGCCGGAGTCGTACATCTCGATCGACTACGCGGCGCAGAAGGTGGAGGGCTGGCGGCTCGTTCGGCACGACGGCGAGCGCCCCGCGATCGAGGGCGGCGAGATTCCCGTCCGGAACGAGGAGCCGCTCAAGCGCGAGCTCGCCGACTTCGTCCGCGCGGTCGCCACCGGCGGCCGCCCCGGCGTGCCCGGGGAAGAGGGACGCCGCGCCCTGGCGCTGGCCCAGGCGATTACGGATGCGATGCGGGACGAGGAGTCGCGCATCGCGCGTTGAGCGAGACGGCACACCGACGACCGTAGACCGAAGACCGAAGCAGTGACGGCCCGGCCATGCATGCAGATCTGAACGATTTCCTCCGCGATCTCGACAAGAAGGGTGAGCTGGCGCGCATCGATGACGAGGTCAGTCCCGATCTCGAAATCGCCGCGGTCACCGATCGGGCGTGCAAGGCACCCGGCGGCGGCCCTGCGCTGCTGTTCGAGCGGCCGGCGGGCTTCGACATCCCGGTGGCGACCAACGTCTTCGGTTCGGTCGCGCGGACCTGTCTCGCGCTCGGGGTCGAGCGCCTGGACGACATCGCGCGCGAGATCGACGAGCTGATGACGCCGAAGATGCCCGACGGGCTGTTCGGGGCGATGAAGATGCTGCCCATGGTCGCGCGTCTCGGCGATTCTGATGCCGAAGACGGTCAAGGACGGGCGGTGCCAGGAGGTGGTGCGGAAGGACGGCACGCTCGACGAGTTCCCGATCCTGAAGTGCTGGCCCGAGGATGGGGGCCGCTACATCACGTTTCCGCTGGTCTTCACGAAGGACCCGGAGACCGGGACCCGGAACATCGGCACCTACCGCATGCAGGTGTTCGACGGCCGGACCACCGGCATGCACTGGCAGCGGCACAAGGGCGGGGCGCAGCACCACCGTGTCGCCGAACGCCGCGGCGAGCGGCTGGAAGTGGCCGTCGCGCTGAGCCCCGAGCCGGTGCTGACCTACTGCGCCACCGCCCCGATGCCCGAGGGGCTCGATGAGCTGATGCTCGCGGGGTTCCTGGCGCGGCGGCGGATCGAGCTGGTGAAGTGCGTCACGGTCGACCTGGAGGTGCCGGCGAGCGCGCACATCGTGCTCGAGGGCTACGTCGAGCCGGGAGAGCGCCGACGCGAGGGGCCGTTCGGCGATCACACCGGCTTCTATTCGCTGGCCGACGACTACCCGGTGTTCCACATCCAGTGCATCACGCACCGGAAGAAGCCGACCTACCTGACGACGGTCGTCGGCGTGCCGCCGATGGAGGACTACTACCTCGGCCTGGCGACCGAGCGGATCTTCCTGCCGGTCATCCAGAAGACGCTGCCGGAAATCGTGGACATGCACTTCCCGGCCGAGGGCATCTTCCACAACCTCGTCATCATCGCCATCGACAAGCGGTATCCGGGACACGCGCGGAAGGTGATGAACGCCTGCTGGGGGCTGGGGCAGCTCATGTTCTCGAAGACGATCGTGATCGTCGACAAGGACGTGAACGTGCAGGACGAGCGCGAGGTCGCCTGGATTGTCGGGACGCACATCGACCCGGAGCGCGACATCCAGTTCACGCGCGGCCCGGTCGACGATCTGGACGACGCCTCGGACCTGCCGGCCTATGGCAGCAAGATGGGGATCGACGCGACCCGGAAGTGGCCGTCCGAGGGATTCACGCGGCAGTGGCCCGCGCGGCTCACGACCACCGAAGAGGCCGGCCGGCGGGCTGCGGCGATCTGGGACCGGCTGAGCGGCCGGCGACGCTAGGCGGCGGCCCTCAGGCCTTGCGCGGCGCACGCCGGCGCGGGGCGGCCGGCGACTTGGCGGCCGTGCCGGCCATCGGCACGCGGACGGTCAGCAGGCCGTTCGTCATCGTCGCCTTCGCCTTGCCGGGCTGGATGCTCGACGGGAAGCGGATGGCCCGGAACAGCCGCCCGCGGTGGAACTCGCAGACGTGGACCGAGCCCTGGTCCGCATCGTGGCGGTGCTCGATGTCGGCCCGCACCAGCAGGTCGGTCGGCGTGACCGTGATGTCGACCTGTTCGGGGGCGACGCCGGCAAGGGCGGCCGAGACGATGAAGTCGGACCCCTCCTGCCTCAGCTCGACGGCGGGGCGCCACATGACGTCGCGCTCGGCTTCGAGCCAGTCGGCCGCCGGACCGTCGGAGCGTCGGTGGGGCCCGCGGGACAGTTCCCAGGCGCGCTCCCGGATCTGACGGTCGAGCGTCTCGATTTCGTCCGCGATACTGTCGGCCTTCTTCAGCTTGATCGTTTCTGCCATGATCGGCAGCCCTCCTGTGCCGGTGCGACCGTCGTGCCCGCCGCTCCGGCCCGGTGAAACGGGAATCGTTCCGACCGGCCTCACACGTGCAGTCGTGCGCGCCGTCGGGCGTTGCCCGATTCGGGGTCGAGACTGTGGCCGGCGGGATCGATGTGAACGCGCCTCCTCCGTGTGAGCCGGGATCGCTTTCATCATAACACCGCCACATCACGGGCATGTGACATCTGGCGCGGTGTCATCGCCGCATTTGCGGTGGCTGCACGGATTCAGTAGCATCAGCGCGGGACTTTCGCTTGTCCATGCCCATCCCCGCTTCTCCGAGACGGCTGAGCCTCCTGCTCCTCAGCGCCGCCATGGCGGCCGTCATCTTTGCTGCCGACCTGGAGCTCTCGCACAGCGTCGGCGTCAGCACGCTCTACGCGCTGCCGCTGCTGCTGGGGCTGTGGCTGCCGTGGCGCCGGTTTCCCTGGCTGTTCGCCGCCGGCGCGTCCGTCCTGCTCGGGCTCGGCTTCCTGCACACGGCCTCCGACGTCCCCCGGCATCTCGCGATGACCAACCGGGCGATCGGGGCCGCCGTGATCTGGGGCGTCGCGGCCGCCGTGTTCGCCTACCAGCGGGTCGAACGGCGGTACGAGGCCGAGGCGCATCGCGCGCAGGGGTACCTCGACATCGTCGGCGTCTGCGTCGTCGCGATCGACGGGAACGAGCGGCTGACGCTGCTCAACGCGACCGGGTGCGAGATGCTGGAGTGCGGCTCGGCCGAGGCGAGCGGCCAGAACTGGTTCGACGAGTTCGTTCCGCCCGACGATCGCAAGGCGACGCGGCACGTGTTCCGCGAGCTGATGGCCGGCCGGGGGACCGGCGCCGGAGTACTTCGAGAGCGACATCGTGACCCGGCGGGGCCGCCAGCGGCGCATAGCGTGGCACAACGTGCTGCTGCACGACGAGCAGGGACGCGTGACCGGGACGCTGAGCTCGGGGCTGGACATCACCGATCGCCGTCAGGCGGAGGAGGCGCTGCAACGGTCGCTGAAGGAGCTGTCGGACCTCAAGTGGGCCATCGACCAGTCGGCCATCGTGGCCACGACCGACGTGCGGGGCCGCATCACGTACGTCAACGATCAGTTCTGCCGCATCTCCCGTTACATGCGGGAGGAGCTGCTGGGGCAGGATCACCGGATCGTCAACTCCGGCTATCACTCGAAGGAGTTCATCAGGAGGCTCTGGCGGACGATCGCCGCCGGCGAGATCTGGCGGGGCGAGCTGCGGAACCGGGGGAAGGACGGGACGATCTACTGGGTGGACACCACGATCGTGCCGTTCCTGGACGATTCGGGCCGGCCGTACCAGTACATGGCCATCCGGTACGACATCACCGACCGGAAGCTGCAGGAACAGGCCCTGCGCGAGAGCGAGGAGCGGTTCCGGCTGATGGCCGAGTCGGCGCCCATGATGATCTGGATGACCGGGCCGGACAAGCAGGCGGATTACTTCAACCGGCGCTGGCTGGCCTTCAGCGGCCGGTCGCAGGCGCAGGAGGTCGGCTTCGGGTGGGCCGAGGGGCTGCACCCGGACGATCGCGAGCGGTGCCTGGCGATCTACCGCACGGCGTTCGACGCCCGCCGGTCGTTCGACATGGAGTGCCGCATGCGCCGCGCCGACGGCGAGTATCGCGTCGTGGAGTCGCACGGGGTGCCACGATTCGCCCCGGGCGGGGAGTTCCTGGGCTACCTCGGCTCGTCGGTCGACATCACGGACCGGCTGCTCGAGGAAGCCCGGTCGCGCGAGCAGGCCGCGCTCGCCCGGCTGGGCGAGATGGCGGCCGTCGTGGCCCACGAGGTCAAGAACCCGCTGGCCGGCATCCGGGGGGCGCTGCAGATCATCGGGGGGCGCCTGGGCAGTGTGGCGCCCGAGGGGCGCATCATCGGCGACATGACGGCCCGCATCGATTCACTGAACCGGATGATCGAGGACCTGCTGCTGTTCGCCCGGCCGAGGCAGTTGCGGCTGGCGCCCGTGACCGCTGCTGGCGCTGCTGACCGAGGTCGGCGTGCATCTGAAGCAGGATCCGGACTACGCGGGGATCGTCTTCGAGGTGACGGGCGACGAGGTCGTGCTGCAGGCCGATGCCGACTTCCTCCGGGCCGTCTTCCTGAACCTCGTGCTGAACGCGTCGCAGGCGATGCAGGGCCAGGGCGTGCTGCGGATCGCCGTCGAGGCCGATGCCGACGCTGCCGCACCACGGTCACCGACTCCGGGCCCGGCATTCCGCCCGACGTGCGCGAGCGGATCTTCCAGCCGTTCTTCACGACCAAGCACCGGGGCACCGGCCTCGGCCTGCCGATTGCGCGGCGGGCCGTCGAGCTCCACGGCGGCACGATTGCGATCGCATGTCCTCCCGAGGGGGGAACGGTCGTCACCATCGAGCTGCCCCTGCACCACGACCGCAGCCGCCCGGCCTGACGAGGACCCTACCGGCGGAGCAGCCGCCGGAAGGCGTCGACGGTGCGGGTGTTCGCGATGTCCTTCCGCTCGCACCAGCCGCGGCGCGCCTGGTCGACGCCGTACCGCATGAACTCCAGCTCCCGGGTCCGGTGTGCATCGGTGCTGATGACCAGCCGGACCCCCGCATCGCGCGCCATGCGAACGTAGGTGTCGTTCAGGTCGAGCCGCTCCGGCTGGGCGTTGATCTCGAGCAGCACGCCCAGCTCGCGGGCCGCCGAGACGAGGGCGTCCATGTCGACGGCGTAGGGCTCACGCCGGCCGATGAGCCGGCCCGTGGGGTGTCCCAGGATGTGCACCCGCGGGTGGTGCAGCGCCTTGAGGATGCGCCCGGTCATGGCGCTCCTGGACATGTTGAACTTCGAGTGGATCGACACGAGCACCACGTCCAGCTCGGCCAGCGTCTCCTCGTCGAGATCGAGCGTGCCGTTCTCGAGGATGTCGACCTCGGCGCTCTTGAAGATCGTAATGCCGCGCACGGTCTTCCGCGCCCGATCGATCTCGCGGAACAGCTTGCGGAAGCCGGCACGGGAGAGGCCGCCGGCCACGCGCACGGCCTTCGTGTGATCGGTGATGGCCATGTAGGTGTAGCCGCGCTCGCGGCACGCCCGCGCCATCGCCTCCACGCTGTCGTGACCGTCGGTGTGGACGGTGTGCATCTGCAGATCGCCGCGGATGTCCTTCAGCTCGACGAGGCGGGGCAGCGTGCCGTCGCGGGCGGCATCGATCTCGCCGCGGTCCTCGCGCAGCTCCGGCGGAATCCACGGCAGGCCGACGCTCCTGAAGACCTCCGCTTCCGTGCGCCCGCCGACCTGGCGGGATCCGCGGAAGACCCCGTACTCGTTGATCTTCAGGTGGCGCTTCACCGCGAGCCGGCGGACGGCGATGTTGTGCGGCTTCGAGCCGGTGAAGTAGTAGAGCGCCGCGCCGTACGAGCGGCGGCGGCACGATGCGCAGATCGACCTGCAGGCCCGACGCGAGCACGACCGCGCAGCGCGTGTCGCCGTGCGCCGTGACCTGCCGCACCTCGGGGTAGCTGACGAACCGCTCGGCGATGGGACGCGGGACGGGTCGAGCAGGCGAGCAGGTCGATGTCGCCGACGGTCTCCCGCCGGCGGCGGTAGCTGCCGGCCACCTCCAGGCCCCGGAGGCCGGGCGCCTCGCGCAGGTACTCCAGCAGCGGCCGGACGTGCGCTTCGGCGTCACTCAGCTTCACGCGCGCGGCGTGCGCCTTCTCCTGTCCGAGGCCCCGGAGGATCGTCTGCTCCAGCGTGGGGCCGAGTCCCTTCACCTCGCGCAGACGGCCGGCCCGGGCGGCCCTTGCGAGCTGTGGCAGCGTCTTCACGCCGAGGGTGTCGTGGATGAGGCGCGCGCGTTTCGGCCCGAGTCCCGGAATCCGCATCAGGGCCACCAGCGTCACCGGCGTCTTGCGCGACAGCTCGCGCAGCAGCGGCAGCCTGCCGGTCTTCACGATCGTCGCGATCTTCCCGGCCAGATCCGCGCCGATGCCCGGGAGCTCTTCGAGCGCGCCCGGATCGCTCTCGATCAGCGAGGCGACCGGCGTGCCGAGCGTCTCGATCGTCCGGGCGGCCGAGCGGTAGGCGCGGATGCGGAAGGTGTTGGCCCCCTGGATTTCGAGCAGGTCGGCCACCTCGTTGAAGACGCGTGCGACGTCGATATTTTGCATATTGGATGGGGCTCCGCCCCAAACCCTTGCCGAAGTGCGCGGCGTCTCAGCGCCGGCGGAGCAGCTTCCGGAACCCCCGCTCGTCGACGATGCGGACGCCGAGCGATTGCGCCCGGTCGGTACTTGGAGCCGGGGTCGTCGCCGGCGACCACCAGATCGGTGTGGCGGCTGACCGATCCCGATACCTGACCGCCTTCGTCCAGCACGCGGGCCTGAGCCTCGTCACGGGTCATCCCGGAGAGCGATCCGGTGAAGACGACCGTCTGGCCTGCGAAGCGTCCGCGCGTCGCACGCGCGGCCGCGCGCGGCGTGACGCCCCGCTTCAGGCACTGGTCGATGATGCGGCGGTTCTGCCGGCGGTGGAAGAAGGCGGCGATGTCGGCCGACAGCGTCGGTCCGATCCCCGGAACGGCACGCAGGTCGCGTTCGCCGGCGTTCATGATGGCGTCCAACCGCCCGAAATGGCGCGCCAGGTCGCGCGCCGTCTGGGATCCGACGCCCGGAATGCCGAGTGCGTAGAGGAAGTGGCCGAGATCCGGGTGCCGGGCGTTCTCGATCGCCTCCAGGAGGTTGCGCGTCGAGACCTCGGCGAAGCGTGCCACCTTGCGGAGGTCGGCCGCCTTCAGCGCGAACAGGTCGGCGACGCTCTTCACGAGACCGCCCGAGACGAGCGCGTCGACGGTCTCGGTGCCGAGCCCGCGGATGTCGAGCGCGGGCCGCGATCCGAAGTGCGCGATGGCCGCCTTCAGCTGGGCCGGACAGGCGAGTCCGTTCGGGCACCGGTCCTGCGGCCCCTCGTGGACGATCGGCGTCCCGCACGACGGGCACCGTCGCGGCATCGCGAACGGGCGGCTGCGCCGTGCGGTGCCGGCCGATCCGCTCGACGACCTCCGGGATGACGTCGCCGGCCCGTACCACCCGCACCGTGTCGCCGGCGCGCACGTCCTTGCGGGCCACTTCCTCGCGGTTGTGCAGCGTCGCCCGTGAGACCGTCACGCCGCCGATCTCAATCGGCTCCAGGACGGCCACCGGCGTCAGCAGCCCCGTGCGGCCGACCTGCACGACGATGTCCGTCATCGTCGTCTGCTCGGCGCGCGGGGCGAACTTGTAGGCGAGAGCCCAGCGGGGGTGCCGGGCCGTGGCCCGCAGGCGGTTCCTCGCGGGCAGGTCGTCCAGCTTGATGACGATGCCGTCAATCTCGAAGCCGAGCGATTCCCGCCGGGAGGCCATCCGATCGTGGTAGGTGAAGATGTCGTCGACCGTCCGGCCCGTGTGGTTCTCGCGGCTGGTGCGCAGCCCCCACGCCCGCAGCGCGTCCAGCAGCTCGGTGCCGCGCGTGAAGCGGGGACCTCCCGTCATGTCCAGCACATCGTAGAAGAACACTTCGAGCCGGCGATCGGCCGTCACGCGGGGATCGAGCTGCCGGATGGAGCCGGCGGCCGCGTTGCGCGGGTTGGCGAAGGTCGGCTCACCCCGCTTCGCGAGCCGCCGGTTCAACGCCTCGAAGTCCCTGATGCGGATGAGCGCCTCGCCGCGCACCGCGAGCCGGCGCGGCACGCGCGGTCCGTCGTCGCGCAGCCGCAGGGGGACGGATCCGATCGTCTTGACGTTCTCGGTGACGCCCTCGCCCCGCTCTCCGTCGCCGCGCGTCGACGCCCGGGTGAGCAGGCCCTTCTCGTACACCAGCTCGAGCGACAGCCCGTCGAACTTCGGCTCCAGCTCCCAGACGGGATCGCGCCCGACGGCATCGCGCACCCGGGCGTCGAACCGCCGGACGTCCTCGGGATCGACGACGGAATCGAGGCTCAGCAGCGGCGCGAGGTGCCGCACGGCAGGGAAGGTGGAGAGCGGCGCGCCGGCCACCCGTTGCGTCGGCGAGTCGGGCGTCACCAGCCGCGGATGCGCTTCTTCCAGCCGCTCCAGCTCGCGGAACAGCCGGTCGTAGGCCGCATCGGCGATCTTCGGCCGGTCCAGGACGTAGTACAGGTAGTCGTGTCGCCGGATCTCCCGGCGCAGCTTCTCGATGCGGGCATGGACGGACGCGTTGCGCATGCGCCTCCGCTCGGTGCGGCTGGACGGGCCCGCCGGAGGAGTCGGGTCGCTCATGGGATGCGCCGCCGCTTTCGGCCGGCGGCAGATGACAGACGCACCTTGTACTGCTCTAGTCCTCCTCATGAGGCCGGCCGTTGCCGCGGCGCATCATCCGCCCGTCCCCCACGGCCCATCGCGCACAGGACTGACCCATGATTACGCTCCAGCGGATTCTGGTTCCGGTTGATTTCAGCGAGACGTCGGATGCGGCCCTGAGGTACGGGCGTGCGCTGGCGGAGAACTTCCACGGGTCACTGCAGCTGCTGCACGTGCTCGAGAACCCGCTGCTGCAGAACGTGGCCAGCGAAGTTTACGTGCCGCCGCCGAACTTCTACGAAGACTGGGAGGCCTCCGTGCGGCAGAAGCTGGACGGCCTGCTGTCGGGCGTCGACCGCCAGGCGCTGCAGGCGAGCTGCAGCATCCGTCACGGCAGCCCGTTCGTGGAGATCATCAACTGCGCCCAGGACGAGAACATCGACCTCATCGTGATGGGGACGCACGGCCGGGGCGCCGTGGGCCACCTGCTGCTCGGCAGCGTGGCCGAACGGGTCGTCCGGAAGGCGCCGTGCCCCGTGCTGACCGTGCGGTGCCGCGAGCACGAGTTCGTGAAGCCCTGAGTGCCGGCCCCGGCGGGAACGGCGTCGTCTCAGCTCCGCCGCTGGTCGGCGCGCGCCAGCGCGTCGGTGACCTCCGCGTCGGGCGTCTGCGAGAAGTCGTCGTACCACTCGCCGACGGCACTGAAGCCGGCGGGCGCAGCCACGGCGACGACGTCGTCGGCTTCGCGCCGGAGGCGGGCCACCGTGGCGGGGGCCGCGACCGGGACGGCGACGACGATGCGCCCGGCGCCCTGCGCGCGGGCCCAGGCCACGGCCGCCCGCATCGACGCGCCGGTGGCCAGTCCGTCGTCGATGAGGAGCACTGTCCGGCCGGTGAGCACCGCCCGCGGCCGGTTCCCGCGCCACAGCCGTTCCTGCCTGGTCAGTTCCAGCTGTTCCCGCTCGGCGACACGATCCACCAGCGCCGTGCCGACTCCCAGCGAGTGGAGGAGCTCGTCGTTGAGCACCCGCACGCCGCCGGGGGCGAGCGCGCCCATCGCGAGCTCCGGCTGGCCCGGCGTGCCGAGCTTGCGGATTGCGAGGACGTCCAGCGGCGCATCGAGCGCCAGGGCGACTTCGAACGCCACCGGGACCCCGCCGCGGGCCAGCCCGAAGACGTGCACGCCGGGATCCCCGGCGTACGCCTGCAGCAGGCCGGCGAGGCGTCGGCCGGCATCGGCCCGATCCCGGAAGCGGTCGGCTTGCATCCTCTCCTCTCCGGAAGAATACTCAAATTGCGGGCACGCGGCGGCGGCGATCGCAGCCCGTGCGAACAGAGAGTGAAGGGAGTCCCATGACCCGGCGATCGTTCGTCGACTATCTGCTGGCGGTGTCGGAGCGGACGTCCGTGCGCGACGGCCTGCCGTCGCCGTTCGGCGCCCGCCAGCACGGCAATGGCGTGAACTTCGCCGTGTTCAGCCGGCACGCGACCAAGATCCAGCTCGAGTTCTTCGAGCGGGCCGAGGACGCCGCGCCATCGCGCGTGATCGTGCTCGACCCGCTGCGGCACCGGACGGGCGATGTCTGGCACGTGTGGGTCGAGGGGGTGCGCGTCGGCCAGCTCTACGGTTATCGGGTCGAGGGGCCGTACTGTCCGAGCGAGGGGCATCGGTTCAACGCGCACAAGCTGCTGGTGGATCCGTTCGCGACGGCGCTGGCGCCGGTCGACCACTGGGAGTTCGTGGATGCCTGCGGCTACGATCCGGCCGCGCCCGAATCGGACGTGTCGTTCTCGACCGTCGACAACGCGGCCGTGACGCCGAAGTGCGTCTTCACCGACGAGTACTTCGACTGGGAGGGCGATCGGCTGCCGCGCCATCCCTGGGGGGAGACCGTCATCTACGAGGTGCACGTGCGGGGCTGCACGATCCACCCGAGCGCGGGGGTGACGACTCCGGGCACGTACCGGGGGCTGGCCGAGAAGATCCCGTATTTCCAGGACCTCGGGGTGACGGCCGTCGAGCTGATGCCGGTCGCGGAGTTCAACGAGCGCGATCAGATTCCGGGTGAATCCGGTGACCGGCGAGCGGCTGACGAACTACTGGGGCTACAACTCGGTGGCCTTCATGTCCCCGAAGGCGTCCTACAGCAGCTCGGGCGGCGACGGCCAGCAGACGCTCGAGTTCAAGGAGATGGTGAAGGCCTTTCACCGGGCCGGCATCGAGATCATCCTGGACGTCGTCCTGAACCACACGGCCGAGGGCAACCAGCTCGGGCCGACGTTCTCGTTCCGCGGCTTCGACAACACGATCTTCTATCTGCTGCAGGAGGACGATCCGCGGTACTACCGCGACTACACGGGGACCGGCAACACCGTGAACGCGAATCATCCCGTGGTCCGCGACATCATCCTCGAGGCGCTGCGGCACTGGGTCGTCGAGATGCACGTCGACGGGTTCCGCTTCGACCTCGCGTCGGTCCTGGGCCGCGGGCGGACCGGACGGCTGCTGGCGGACCCGCCGCTGCTCGAGCGGATCGCCGAGGATCCGATCCTGCGCGGCGTGAAGCTGATCGCCGAGGCGTGGGACGCGGCGGGCGCCTACCAGGTGGGGACCTTCTCCGAGCACGCGTGGGCGGAGTGGAACGGGCGGTACCGCGACGACGTCCGGCGGTTCTGGATGGGCGACGCGGGCATGCTGGGCATGTTCGCGAACCGGCTGGCCGGGAGCGCCGACCTGTACCAGCACTCCGGCAAGAGCCCGCAGAGCAGCATCAACTACGTGACCGCCCACGACGGGTTCACCCTGAACGACCTCGTGAGCTACGCGTCCAAGCACAACGAGGCGAACGGCGAGGACAATCACGACGGCACCGACGCGAACTACAGCGAGAACTTCGGCGTCGAGGGGCCGACCGACGACCCGGAGATCGAGCGCCAGCGCATCCGCCAGATCAAGAACTTCTTCCTCTCGCTGTTCGTCGCGCGCGGCGTGCCGATGATGCTCGGCGGCGACGAGTTCCGCCGCACGCAGGGGGGCAACAACAACGCCTACTGCCAGGACAACGAGATCAGCTGGTTCGACTGGAGCCTGCTGCACGCCCACCAGGAGATCTACCGGTTCGTCAGGGGCATGATCCGCTTCCGCCAGGCGCACGCCGTGCTGCGCAGCGGCACGTTCTACACGCATGACGGCATCCAGTGGTTCGGTCCGGCGCTCGAGGCGCCCGACTGGGAGAACGGGGACGAGCGCCGGCTCGGCTGCCTCATCGCGGGACAGCAGGGACCCGACCTGTACCTCGCTGTTCAACGCCTCGCGCGAGGAGGCCCGGTTCACGCTGCCCGACTCCGAGCGGGGCATCTGGCACCTGGTGGCCGACACGGGCCACGAAGCACCGGAGGACATCCGCGACGTCGGGGCGGAGCTGGCGCTGACCGACAAGCGCGCCTATACCGTGGCGCCGCGTTCCGCCGCCATCCTGGTGGCCCATACGATGCACCGCGTCGGACGGCGGGCGCGCTGACGGCCCGGTACCGGTCGCGCCGGGCCGTGCGGCGGAGCGGGAGATGATTGTCGAGGATCAGCAGGCCGTCATCGCCTTCCTCTCGTCTCCGGCCGCCTACGGCGGCCGTGTCGGGGAGGTGCGCCGCATCGACACCCACAGCGCCGTCGTCTTCCTCGCCGGCGACCGCGCGTTCAAGCTGAAGCGCGCCGTCCGGTACGACTATCTCGACTTCTCGTCCCGCGAACGCCGTCGGACCTCTTGCGAGGCGGAGGTCGCGCTGAACCGGCGCACGGCGCCGTCGATCTACCGCGGGACGGTTGCGGTCACCCGGGCGTCCGACGGGCGACTGACGCTCGGCGGGCGCGGCGAGCCCGTCGACTGGCTCGTCGAGATGGCGCGGTTCGACGAGGACACCCTGTTCGATCGACTGGCCGCGCGCGACGCGCTATCGATCGATCTGATGCCGCCGCTGGCGAAGGCGATTGCGCGCTTTCACCGTGACGCCGAGCCGGTCCGCACCCACGGCGGACGGGCCGGCATGGCGTGGGTGATCGACGGCAACGAGGCGGGGTTCGCCGAGCAGGGGACGGGCTTCCTCGATCCGGCCGCCTGTGCACGCCTGATCGCCCTCAGCCGCGCGGCGCTCGAGGCGCAGGCCGACCGGCTCGACGCACGGCGGCGCGACGGACGCGTCCGGCGCTGCCACGGCGACCTGCACCTCCGGAACATCTGCCTCGTCGACGGCCGCCCGACGCTCTTCGACGCCGTCGAGTTCAACGACGAGATCGCCTGCATCGACGTCTTCTACGATCTCGCCTTCCTGCTGATGGACGTGTGGCGCCGGCAGCTGCGCGGGCACGCGAACGTGCTGTTCAACGACTGGATCGACGAGACGGGGGACCGCGACGCGTTGCCGCTGCTGCCGCTCTTCCTGTCGTGCCGGGCCGCCGTGCGGGCGAAGACGAGCGCGACGGCGGCCGGACTGCAGTCCGATCCGGCCCAGGCCGCGCCGCTGGGCGACGCGGCACGGGAGTACCCTGGAACGGGCCGAGGGGTTCCTGCGGCCGGCGGCTCCACGGCTGCTCGCCATCGGCGGCCTGTCGGGCACGGGGAAGTCGACCGTCGCCCGGGCACTCGCGCCGCGCATCGGTCCGCCGCCCGGCGCGCTGATCGTCCGCAGCGATCTGGTGCGGAAGCGTCTGATGGGAGCGGCGCCCCTCGATCCGCTGGGTCCCGAGGGCTACACGCCGGAGGTGACGAGCCGCGTCTACGACACGCTGGTGACGCAGGCGCGGACCGCACTGCGCGCCGGTCACGCCGTCGTGGCCGACGCCGTATACGGCCAGCCGGAGCAGCGACAGGCGATCGAGGACGCGGCCCGGATGGAAGGGGTCCCGTTCTCCGGGGTCTGGCTGGAGGCGCCCGAGCCGTGATGGTGGACCGCATCCGGACGCGCACGGGGGACGCCTCGGATGCGACGCCGGACGTCCTGGCTGGGCAGCTCGCACGCGACACCGGGCCGCTGACGTGGTCGCGCATCGAATCCACCGATCGTGTCGGCCGGGTGTGCGACGTCATCGCGCAGCGGCTGCGAGGATGACGCCGGGGTGCTTCCAGCTGCTGGCGGACCTCGTCGTCTGCGCCCACCTGGCGTTCGCGATCTTCGCCGTGGGCGGCGGGCTGCTGGTGATCCGCTGGCGCCGCGTCGCCTGGTGGCACCTGCCGGCCGCCGTCTGGGGGGCGGCGGTCGAGTTCGGTGGCTGGATCTGCCCGCTGACCGATCTGGAGAACTGGCTGCGGCTGCGCGCGGGTGTCTCCACCTACGCCGGCGACTTCGTCACCCACTATCTCGTTCCCGTGCTCTATCCCGTCCATCTCACGCGCACCGTCCAGATCGTGCTGGGCACGGCGGTCGTGATCGTCAATGGGGCAGTCTACGCCTACGTGTTGGTGAAGGCGCGTCGGCGATCGGGGTTGGGGGTTGGGGACTAGGGATTCGGTGGTGCGACGGCGCGGCCTGACGCGCCTGCAGCCGGCGCCCCCACGCACGGCGCGTCAACGCGTAGTGCTCGCGCAGGCTCTCCATGTCGCCGGGCCGCAGCCGCAGCTGGGCCGTAGTGGCCCCTTCCCGGGCAGCCTCGTGGGCGCGTGGGTGCGACTCGGTCCAGGGCCAGGCGCACTGAGCCCGCGGACGATTGAGTACAATACCGGGGAGCGTACTCACCGCTCAGGCTCGCGGACGGGCCGGAGGGACGGGGCGGTGAGGCCGAGGGACCAGGGAAGAGCGGACGGTGTGATGAACGCGCTTGGAGACCTAGCCCGGAAAGTCGACGCCGACGAGCGTCTGTCGGACGCCGATGCCTACGAGCTGATGTCCACGCACGACGTCGTCGGGCTCGCGGCTCTGGCCGACGGCGTGCGGCGCCGGCGGCACGGCCGGCGGACGACGTTCGTGCGCGTGGCCGAAGCCGGCCTCAGCGGGCCGATGCCGGCGGTCGTCACGGCCGGCGAACTGCGGCTGTCGGGGGCGCCGGCCACTCTCGATTCGGCGCTGACCCGCGTCGGCCAGGTCAGGAGCGTCGCGGGCGATGTGGCCGTGTCGGCCTTCGACCTGGCCGAGCTGGAGACGCTGGCGGCCGACGAAGGGCTCTCGCTGCGGGCGCTGCTCGAGCGGCTGCAGGCGATCGGCCTCGAGCTGGTGGCCGAAGCGCCATTCGATCAGCTCCAGGATCCGCGGGCGGCCATCGAGGCCGCCAACATGGCGGGGCTGACGATTGCGCGGCTCACGCTCAGGACGATGCCCCGCGACGGGCTGGTGCGGGTGTTCCGGGACATCGCGGACCTGCAGCGGGCGGTCGGCGTGCTGCGGAACTTCCAGCCGCTGCCGCGTGCGCTCATGCCCGAGGCGCCGACCACCGGCTACGCGGACGTCCGTCAGGTTGCGCTGGCCCGGCTGCTCGTCGACAATATCGAGTCGATCCAGGTCGACTGGATGCGATACGGCCCGAAGCTGGCGCAGTTCGCTCTGACCGCCGGCGCCGACGACGTCGACGGCGTGGCGGCGACGGCCGGGGTGAACGGCCGCGATCAGGCCGAGGAGGTCCGGCAGAACATTGTCGCCGCCGGGCTGGAACCGGTCGAGCGCACCGGGCGCTTCGATCTGGTGCCGGCCTGAGCCGGTCCGCCGGCGCGCCACACGGGACTCGCGGAATGCACGCGGGGGAAGACATGACGACGATCGCAGAACTGGCGGCGAAGGTGCAGGCGGGGGAGCGGCTCTCGGGCCCCGAGGCGCTCGAGCTGTACCGGCACGCGCCGCTGCACCTGCTCGGACGGCTGGCCGACGAGGTGCGCGCCCGGAAGCATCCCGACGGCGTCGTCACCTACATCATCGATCGCAACGTCAACTACACGAACGTCTGCACCGCGAAGTGCAGCTTCTGCGCGTTCTACCGCGAGGTCGGGTCCGCCGACGGCTACGTGCTCGGCTTCGACGAGATCTTCCGGAAGATCGACGAGACGATCGCCGTCGGTGGCGTCCAGCTGCTCCTGCAGGGCGGCCACAACCCCGACCTGCCGCTCACGTGGTACGAGGATCTGTTCCGCGCCATCAAGGAGCGCTATCCCGACTTCCGGCTGCACGCCCTGTCGCCGCCCGAAGTGATCCACCTGTCGCGGCTCTCGCGCCTGCCGGTGGAGGACGTGGTGGCGCGCCTCGTGGCGGCGGGCCTCGACAGCATTCCCGGTGGCGGCGCCGAAGTCCTCGTCGACCGCGTCCGCAAGCTGCTGCACTGCTACGGCAAGGCGACCGCCGACGAGTGGCTCGACGTGATGCGGCACGCGCACCGCGCCGGACTGCGGACGACGGCGACGATGATGTACGGCACGGTGGAGACCGACGAGGAACGGATCGAGCACATGCTCCGCCTGCGGGACGTGCAGGACGAGACGGGCGGATTCACGGCCTTCATCACCTGGAGCTTCCAGCCGTCCCACACCGAGCTGGGCGGGTTCGAGGCGACCGGCGTCGACTACCTGCGCACGCTGGCGACGGCGCGGCTCGTGCTCGACAACTTCGAGAATCTGCAGGCGTCGTGGGTCACCCAGGGCGGCAAGGTGGGGCAGCTCAGCCTCGCCTTCGGTGCCAACGACATGGGCTCGGTGATGATCGAGGAGAACGTCGTGCGGGCCGCCGGCGCGAGCTACTGCATGGACGAAGTCGAGATCGTCCGGAACATCGAGGACGCCGGGTTCGTGCCGCGGCGCCGCAACATGCACTACGAACTGCTCGGCGGACCAATCTTCCGGGAGCGCGAGGTGCCGCGCATGCACAGCCTCGCGAAGGCGCGCCGCGAGGGCGACCATTCGGTGCCGGCCGAACTCGTCAACTATCCCGCGCGAAGCCGGAGCGGCAAGCGGCAGCGCGACGAGCACCGATCGGATGCCTGAAGACCGGCCCGGCAGCCTCAGGCCGCGCCCGCGAGGGAGCGGCGCGGGGCGGGGGGCCCCCGCCAGCGACCGAGCCGGGGTGTGGGGCGGAGCCCCACGTGAGCCTTGATCCGATACCGCGCGTCCTGGATCCTCCCGATCGCCGACTCGCCCGTCCGGGACGGCTGGGTGGTGACCGATCGCGGCCGGATTGTCGCGCTCGGCCACCGCGTCGGCGATCCCGAGCCGGCCGGCATCACCGGCGAGATCGATCTCGGCCGCGCCGTCATCCTGCCGGGGCTGGTCAACGCCCATACCCATCTCGAGCTGTCCTTCCTGCGTGGCACCATCGGTCCGCGCGACTCGTTCGTGCCGTGGGTTCGCGACGTGATCCGGGCGCAGCGCGGTCGGACCGATCCGCGCGCGCTGCCCGTACTGAACGCGATCACCGCGGCGATCGCCGAAGCCCGCCGTGCCGGCACCGCGGCCATCGGTGACATCAGCAACACGCTCGCCGGCTTCGATCTGCTGGCGCTGAGCGGGCTGCGGGCCGTCGTGTTTCGGGAGCTGATCGGCTTCCGGCCGGAGGATCCGGAGGCGGTTGTGCGCGACGCCTGCGAGGAGATCGACGAGCTCGATGCGACGCCCCGCGTGCGCGCCAGCCTGGCGGCGCACGCGCCGTATCCCGTGGCGCCGCTGCTGTTCCGCGCGATCCGGCGCGCCATCGACAAGCGGCCGTTCGTCCCGTGCAGCGTGCACCTGGCCGAGTCGCCCGAGGAGGTCGAGTTCGTCCGCACCGGGCAGGGGCCCTGGCGGCGGCTGCTGGAGGACGTCGGCACGTGGGATCCGGGCTGGGTCGCGCCCGGTGTGAGTCCGGTGAAGTACCTGGCCGAGGCCGGCTTCCTCGACAGCCGCGTGCTCGTGGTGCATGGCGTGCAGGCCGATCGCGCCGATCTCGAACGTCTGGCGGCAATCGGCGCCACGCTCGTCACCTGTCCGCGCAGCAACCGGTACACCGGTGTCGGCGATCCGCCGGTGTCGGCGTTCTATGCGTCCGGCGTGCGCGTGGCGGTGGGGACCGACAGCCTGGCGAGCGCACCCGATCTGAACGTGTTCGAGGAGCTGGCGAGCGCTGCGGCGGCTCGCGCCCGACGTGCCGGCCGCGAGGCTGCTCGACAGCGCCACGCGGCAAGGGTGCGCGCGCGCTGGGATTCGAGGCCGAACTCGGCGTCATCGCGCCCGGCCGGGCGGATGCGCTGATCGCCGTGCGCATTCCGCCCGGTACGGCGGATGTGGAAGAATATCTGGTGCAGGGCGTCCGCCCGGACGACATCGTCCGGCTCGACGGGCCCACGGGCGCCTGGGAGGCGGGGCACTGAGGTGCAGGAAGATCTGACGTCGCAGCCGGCCGGAGCCGGCGGCCACGCGCCGGCGCGGGCGGGGGCCGGCCGCGTGCGGACGTACGCCTCGTTCGTCCGCTTCAGCCACTCGGTGTTCGCGCTGCCCTTCGCGCTGACCGGCGCGCTGCTGGCGTCGCGCCAGCACCCGGTGACGGCCGCCACGGTCGTCTGGATTCTGGTGGCGATGGTGGCGGCCCGCAGCGCCGCCATGGGCTTCAACCGCCTGGCCGACGCGCGGATGGACGCCCTCAACCCCCGCACCGCCATGCGCGAGCTGCCGCGCGGGGCCATGTCGCGCCGCGAGGCGTCGGTCTTCGTCGTCGTGGCGTCGCTCGTGTTCATCGGCGCCGCGTACGCGCTGAATCCCATCTGCTTCGCGCTGTCGCCGGTCGCCCTGGCAATCGTCTTCTGGTACTCCCTGGCGAAGCGCTACACGACCTGGACGCAGCTCTTCCTCGGTCTCGCGATGGCGGTGGCACCGGTCGGCGGCTGGCTCGCCGTCGGCGGCCGCGGCGGCTGGGCCCCCTGGCTGCTCGGGCTGGCCATCGGCGCCTGGGTCGGCGGCTTCGACATCCTGTACGCCTGCCAGGACCTGTCGTTCGATCGGGCGCACGGCTTGCGGTCGATCCCGGTCCGCTTCGGCGTCCCGACATCGCTGTGGATGTCGCGGGCCCTGCACGTCTTCGCCGTGGCGTGCCTGGCCGCACTGGCCTGGGTGACGCCGCTCGGGCCCCTGTACCTGCCAGGCGTCGGGCTGGTCGCGGCACTGCTCGTCTACGAGCAGTCGCTCGTCAGCGCCGATGACCTGTCGCGCGTCAAGCAGGCGTTCGATCTCAACGGTTACGTCGGCATCCTGTACCTGCTCGTGACGGCGGTGTCCCTGTATGTCTGAGTCCCCGGCTCCCGGCATCGTGGTCGCCATCACCGGCGCCAGCGGCGCCCTGTACGCCGTCCGGACGCTGGCGGCGCTGCTGGCCGAGGGCTGTCGCGTCGAGCTGGTGGTCAGCGATTTCGGCCGGCGGCTGCTGCGCGACGAGCTCGGGGAGGCGGCGGCGGTCGATCGGATGGCCGCCTACCTGGAGGAACGGTACGGCGAGGCCGTCCGTCGCGGTTCGATGCAGATCTACAGCAACCGCGATCTCGGCGCGACCATCGCCAGCGGGAGTCACGGCAGCCGGGGCATGGTCATCGTCCCCTGTTCGATGAAGACGCTGGCCGGCGTGGCCAACGGACTGTCGCGCAACCTGGTGGAGCGGGCCGCCGACGTGATGCTGAAGGAGCAGCGCCGGCTGGTGATCGTGCCGCGCGAGACGCCGATGAGCCTGCCGCAGCTGCGCAACATGGTGCTCTGCGGCGAGGCGGGCGCCATGGTGCTGCCGGCGATGCCGGCCTTCTATCAGCAGCCGAAGTCATTCGACGATCTGGCGGATTTCATGGCGGGGAAGATACTGAGCGCTCTCGGGTTCGACCACGCCCTCTATCCGATGTGGACCGGCTCGGTCTGACCCCCGCATGGAACTCGACGATCAGCTCCGCGCGAAGGACCCCGCCCGCATTGCGGGCATGTTCGACGCGATCGCGTCCCGTTACGACTTGCTCAACCACCTGCTGAGCGCCGGCATCGATCGGTACTGGCGCATGCGGGCCATCCGGTCGCTCGGACTCACGGGGACCGAGACGGTGCTCGACCTCTGTACCGGAACGGCCGACCTGGCGATGGCGGCGGCGCGCCCCGGCCGGGCCCGGCACGTGCTGGGGATCGACTTCGCCGGCGCGATGCTCCGGATCGGGCACGAGAAGGTCGCCCGGGCCGGCCTGGACGGCGCCATCCGCCTCGTACAGGGCGACGCGATGGTGCTGCCGCTGGCCGACGGGTCGGTCGATGCGGTCACGATCGCCTTCGGCATCCGCAACGTGGCCGATCCGCTGGCCGCCTGCCGCGACATCCGGCGCGTGCTCCGGCCGGGCGGCCGCCTGGCCATCCTCGAATTCGGTCTGCCCCCCGCCCGGCCGGTTCGCGCGCTGTACCTGTGGTACTTCCGGCACGTCCTGCCGCGCATCGGCCGGCTCGTCTCGCGCCATTCGTCCGCCTACACGTATCTGCCGGCATCGGTTGGCAGCTTTCCGGCGCCCGCGGAGTTCGCCCGGCTCCTCGAAACGGCCGGGTTTACACAGGTTCGAGCCAACCCGCTCACCCTCGGCATTGTCTATCTGTATCAGGGCACCGCGTAAACGACCCCAGCCTGCCGCGGGTATCTGTTCGCGAGGGCGGTTGTGGCTGCCGGGCAGTCCTCGGGACAGTTCCCAGCCCATCGGGTACGAAGGGTGCATCCCGCCAGTTTCGACGGCGATTTCGGGGGCGGTCTGTCACCAGCGAGCTTCACGTACTGTCACCGGAATGTGACGTCACGCCCCCCGCAAAGTTGCTATAATTCAAGGGTTTAATGCATCTCGACATTGACGGCCGCCGCGAAGACGATCATCTGATCGAGGGGGCTATCTCGTGGCGTGACGGCGTGCTGCTCGCCCTCGTCGTGCATCTCCTGCTCGCCGGGGTGATCCTTCTTGCGCCCCGCTACCTGCCCGCACCCATCCAGCCTGTCCAGGTGGTGGCGCAGCGCAAAGAGCCGCCCATGCAGTTCGTCTTCCTGCAGCCGCGCGTCGACATGACGACGAAGACGCCGAAGCCCAATGCGCCACCGTCCGACAAGAACCGGCGGGCCTCGTCGCCCGAGCATGCGAAGAACCCGCTGAACTTCCAGCCGAAGTCGCAGGGCAACACGCCCGACAAGGTCATCGCCCAGCGGAGCGAGCGGGCGAGGGGCAAGGGCCCGAGTCCCGAACCGCAGCGGACGGCTCCGACGCCCCCTCAGCAAGCTCAGCAACTGGCGGAGAACCAGCCGTCCTACAACGTTCCGATCACGGTGCCGAAGGGGCCCCTCGGGAAGACGCCGTCGAACGATCCTGCGGGCAGGCAGGCACCGCAGGAGGAGACGCGTGCGGTCACGCCGGGCGGGATGCTCGGCGACGCGCTGAGCAACCTCCGGCAGTACGTGCAGAAGGAGAATTTCGACAACCAGACGGGTGGGACGGGTGAGTACGGGCCCGCGATTCAGTTCGATTCGAAGGGCGTCGACTTCGGCCCCTGGCTCCAGCGCTTCATCGCCCAGATCCGCCGCAACTGGCTCATCCCGCTGGCGGTGATGGGGATGAAGGGGCACGTCGTGCTGACGTTCAACGTGCACAAGGACGGCCGGATCACCGACCTGCAGGTGGCGGGGCCCTCGTCGGTCGGCGCGTTCAACAACGCGGCGTACAACGCGCTGGTGACGTCGAATCCGACGCAGGCGCTCCCGGCGGCGTATCCCTCCGAGCACGCGTTCTTCACCGTCACCTTCTACTACAACGAGGCGCCGCCGCAGTGACGCCGGCCAGAGTGCAGCAGCTCGGCCTGCTGATTCTGGTCTCGCTGCTGGTCCTGTACGCCCTGAGCCGGCTCCTCTGAGCCGGGTGTCCGACACCGACCGCCGTGCAGACCCTGCTCGCCATCCTCGGACCGACCGCCAGCGGCAAGACCGCCCTTGGGCTCGCGCTGGCCGAACGCTACGGCGGTGAGATCGTCAGCTGCGATTCGACCGCGGTGTACCGCGGCGTCGACATCGGCACCGACAAGCCGCCACTCGCCGAGCGCCGCGGCATCCCTCATCATCTGATCGACGTCGCCGATCCCCGCGAGGAGTACACGGCGGCGCGCTACGCGCGCGAGGCGTCCGCGGCCATCCGGGACATCGCCGACCGGGGCCGGCTGCCCATTCTGGTCGGCGGCACGGGGTTCTACTACCGGGCGCTGACGCGCGGGCTGTTTCCCGGGCCCGGCCGCGACGCAGCGCTGCGTGCACGACTCGAGTCGGTGGCCGCCCGGCGCGGGCCCGGGTTCCTGCATCGCATGGTGTGCCGCGTCGACCCGGCGTCGGGCCTGCGCATCCAGCCGCGCGACGTGAAGCGGCTCGTCCGGGCCCTCGAGGTCTTCTTCCTCACCGGTCGGCCGTTGACGGCGCACTTCGCCGAGACGGTGGCGCCGCTGGCCGGCTGGCGTATCGTGTCGGTGGCGCTGCGGCTCGACGCCGCGGCCACCTCGGCGCGTGTGGCGCGGCGCGTCGACGAGCAGTTCGCGCGGGGCCTGCTGGACGAGGTGCGCGGGCTGCTCGCCGCCGGCGTGCCCGAGACCGCGCGGCCGTTCGGTGGACTCGTCTACCGCCAGGTGATCGAGCACTTCCACGGCGTCCGTGATGAGGCGGCGACACGTGCACTCATCGTGCAGGAGAATCGCCGGTACGCGCGCCGTCAGTTGATCTGGTTTCGCAAAGAGCCTAACCTAGAATGGTTTGACGGTCCGGGAGAGCAGGCCGGCACGAGGGCATGCGTGGAAGGCATGCTGGCCGAGCGATTGTGGGAGGCATGCTGATGTCGCCGGCGTCCGATTCGAAATCTGGTGTCCCCAACATTCAGGATATCTTCCTGAACTACGCGCGCCGCGAGCGCCTGACCGTCACGATCCGCATGATGGACGGCCGTGACTTCGAAGGGCGGATCAAGAACTTCGACCGGTTCGCGGTCGTGGTCGAGCAGAACGGCGCCGACTACATGATCTTCAAGCACGCCATCGCCGCCATCAAGACGCCCAGGCCGGTCACCAACTATCTCTCCTCATCGCATCAGAGCTGAGGCCTCCGGGCCCGGATGCGTCCGTCGCCCCTTCCGCGCGCCGACTCCATGGTGTCCTTGTTTCGTCGCGTCATCGTCATCGTGCTGGACGGCGTCGGGGCCGGCGAGCAGCCCGACGCGGCCGCGTGGGGCGACAGCGGCGCGAACACGCTGCAGCACGTGGCCGATCGGATCGGCCTGCGGGTCCCGGCGCTCCGCGCGCTGGGTCTCGGGCGCCTGGTGGCGCTCGGCGGTGACACGGGGGCGGCGGAGGGCGCCGTCGGGCTGATGCGGGAGGCCTCGGCCGGCAAGGATTCGGTGACGGGCCACTGGGAGATCGCGGGCGTCGTCCTCGCCGAGCCGTTCCGCGTCTATCCCGAGGGCTTCCCGGGCGCCTTCATCGAGCGTTTCGCGGCGCGCATCGGCCGCCCGGTGCTGGGGAACTGCGCGGCCTCGGGGACGGCCATCATCGAGCGCCTCGGGCCCGAGCACGAGCGGACCGGTGCGCCTATCGTCTACACGTCGGCCGACAGCGTCCTTCAAATCGCGGCGCACGAGTCGGTGGTGCCGGTGGACGAGCTCTATCGGGAGTGCGAGATCGCCTACGCGATGGCCGTCGACGAACTGCGCATCGCCCGGGTCATCGCCCGTCCCTTCACCGGCACCGCGGGGGCGTACCGTCGCACGGCTGCGCGGCGCGATCTGGCGGTGCCGCCACCGGGCGAGACGCTGCTCGATCGGCTGACCGCCGCCGGCATCGCCGTCACGGCCATCGGGAAGATCGAGGATCTGTTCGCCGGACGTGGCATCACGCGGGCGGTCCACACGACCAGCGACGCGCACGGCATGGACGAGGTGATGCGCTGCGTCGGCGACGGGACGACCGGCCTGATCTTTGCGAACCTGGTCGATTTTGATACCGTCTACGGGCATCGCAACGACGCCGCCGGGTTCGCCGCGAACCTCGAGCGCTTCGATGCACGGCTGGCTGAGTTGCGGCAGGGGCTGCACGACACGGACCTGCTGATCGTGACCGCCGACCACGGCAACGATCCGACGTTCCCCGGCACGGATCACACGCGCGAGCAGGTGCCGATCCTCGCGACCGGGGCACGCGTGCGACGGGGCGCCGATCTCGGCACCCGCGACTCGTTCGCCGACCTGGGGCAGACCGTGGCATCCGTGTTTGGCATCGGCCCGCTGGCTCATGGCACGGGCTTTCTGGAACTCCTGACGAATTGAAGAATTCAAGAATTGGAAGAATGGAAGAATTGGGGAGAGTCTTTGCTGCCGTTGCCTCCACCCGTACCGATTTCGCGAGTGCCGTCATCGCTAATTCTTGAATTCTTCAATTCTTCAATTCTTTAATTCAGCTGAAGCCCCGTGACCATCCGCGAAGAACTCGAGCAGCGTGAGGTGGAGATCCTGGCGCCGTCGGCGGCGCACAGCGCCCGGACGCGCGGGCGCCTGCGGCCCGAGCCCGAGGACGACGTCCGGCCGGCGTTCCAGCGCGACCGCGATCGCATCATCCACTGCAAGGCGTTCCGGCGCCTGAAGCACAAGACACAGGTCTTCTTCTCGCCGGCCGGCGATCACTACCGGACCCGGCTCACGCACACGCTCGAGGTCTCGCAGATCGCCCGGACGATCGCCAAGGTGCTGCGGCTGAACGAGGAGCTCACCGAGGCGATCGCGCTCGGGCACGACCTCGGCCACACCCCATTCGGGCATGCGGGCGAGCGCGTGCTGCAGACGCTGGTTCCCGGCGGCTTCAACCACTACGAGCAGAGTCTCCGCATCGTCGACGTTCTCGAGCACGACGGCCAGGGGCTGAACCTCACGTGGGAGGTCCGCGACGGCATCGTGAAGCACTCGAAGGGCAAGTCGGGCTCACCGGTCGACGTGCCGCCCGACAAGCGCGCCGCCACCATCGAAGGGCAGATCGCGCGCGTGGCCGACCTCATCGCCTACGTGAACCACGACATCGACGATGCCGTGCGGGCCGGACTGTTCGGGCCGGCCGACCTGCCGCAGCAGCCGATCCGGCTGCTCGGCGACGGGCCGTCGGCCCGGATCTCGACCATGGTCAAGGATGTCGTCGTCGCGACCCTGGCCGGCGGCCTCACCGAAGCCCGGATGGGCGCCGCCGTGCTGGAGGCGACCCTCGCGCTCCGCCGCTTCCTGTTCGAGGCGGTGTACGAGAACGAGCTGTCGACGGCCGAGTTCCGCAAGGCGACCGGCATCCTGGGCGGGCTCTGGGAGAAGGTCCGGGAGCGGCCCGACGAGTTCCTCGACCGGGGGACGATCGCCACGGACGGGCTGGATGTCGCGGCGCGGGACTTCCTGGCCGGCATGACCGACCGCTACGCCGTGCGGCTGTTCGAGGAGTTGTTCATCCCGAAGCCATGGGTGGGGCTGGCCCCCTGGACCCGCTGAACGTCCTCCGCTGGGAACCAGGGGCGTGGGCTTCGGAACTCGTCCATGATAGTGGTATACTCGGAGGTCTGGCCCGCGGCTGAAATTCCGGGCCGTCTGGCTGCCGATGTTACTGAATCTTCGCAAGATCCACGGCGCGCGGGCGCACGAGACGCTGACCCGCCAGTACGATCCGTCGGCCTTCGACGGCAGCGAGGAGTCGTACGCCGTGGTCGCGCCCGTCGTGTTGACGTGCGAGATCGACAAGGACGGGGAGCGGTTCCGCTTCGTCGGCCGGATCCGGACGACGCTGGAGCTGTCGTGCGGCCGCTGTCTGGAGCCGTTCCGGCTGCCGGTCGACTCGACCTTCGACCTGCGATACCTGCCCCACAGCCAGAACGTCGGCGAGGGGGAGGTCGCGATCGAGGAGGACGACCTGGCGACGGCGTACTACCAGGACGACGAGATCGACCTGGGCCAGTTGATGCGTGAGCAGTTCTACCTGTCGCTGCCCATGAAGCCGCTGTGCAGCGACGCGTGCCAGGGACTCTGTCCGGTCTGCGGGGCGAATCTGAACCGCACGACCTGTGCGTGCAAGCGGACCTGGGAGGACCCCCGGCTGGCGGCCCTCCATGCGATCGTGAAGAAGGACGACGATGCCTAATCCCAAACGCCGACATTCGAAGACGCGGACGGCCAAGCGCCGCACGCACGACGCGCTGACGCCGGTGGCCCTGGGCGAGTGCCCGCAGTGCCACGAGCAGAAGCCGCCGCACCAGGTGTGCCCGCACTGCGGGTACTACCGCGGTCGCCAGGCGCGCGAGGTGAAGGAAGTCTGACGGCCGGCCGGAGACGCGGGCGCGTGGCGGACTCCGGCGGAGCCTCGAACCGATGATCCGCATAGCGGTGGACGCGATGGGCGGCGATTACGCCCCCGGCACCGTCGTCGAAGGGGCGCTGGCCGCGGCGCGGCATCTCGACCTCGGCGTGCTGCTGGCCGGTCCGCGGGCGCGCCTCGAGGCCGAGCTGGCCAGGCATCCCGACGCGACGCGGCTGGACGTCGGCATTCTCGACGCCGCCGACGTCATCGACATGGCCGAACCGCCGACGGCGGCTCTGCGGCGCAAGCCGCACGCCTCGATCCGGGTGGCGGCCGAAGCCGTGGCCCGGGGCGACGCGGCCGCGCTGTTCAGCGCGGGCCATACCGGCGCGTCGGTCGTCACGGCGCACGCCGTCTTCGGCATGCTGGCCGGCGTCGACCGGCCCGCGCTGGCGGCGGCCATTCCGACCCGCCACCGCCCGGCCATCCTCCTGGACGCCGGCGCGAACGTCGAGTGCCGGCCGGCGCATCTCCTGCAGTTCGCCGTGATGGGCGGCATGTACGCGCGGGTGGCGTTCGGCCTCGACCAGCCGCGGGTGGGGCTGCTGTCGATCGGCGTGGAAGAGACCAAGGGCAACGAACTGACGCGGGACGCGCACCAGTTGCTGAAGGCCTCCCGCGTGAACTTCATCGGCAACATCGAGGCGCGCGACGTCTACACGGGGCAGGCCGACGTGATCGTCTGCGACGGCTTCACCGGCAACGTGGCGCTGAAGATCAGTGAAGGGCTGGTAGAGGTCGTCGAGGAGCTGCTCCGCGACGAGCTGTCCAGCACGGTAACCATGCGGGTGGGATCGTTGCTGACGCGGCGGGCGCTGCGGCACTTCCGCAAGCGCGTCGACTACTCCGAGTACCGGCGGGGCGCCGCTGCTCGGCGTGGCCGGTCTGTGCATCGTCGGGCACGGCCGGTCGTCGGTCAAGGCGGTCCGGAACGCCGTGGCGATGGCCTATCGTTTCGCCACCAACCAGTTCATTTCGCGGATCGAGCAGGAGATCGCTGCGGCCGCCGTACCTCACCATTGATCGCTTTCATCTTTCCCGGACAGGGTTCACAGACAGTCGGCATGGGGCAGGCGCTCGCGGAGGCGTTCCCGATCTGCCGCGAGACGTTCGCCGAGGCCGACGAGGCGCTGGGCGAGCCGTTGAGCCGTCTCTGCTTCGAGGGGCCCGGGGATGCGCTCACGCTGACGCGCAACGCCCAGCCGGCCATTCTCGCGGTGAGCGTTGCGGCCTACCGCCTGCTCGAGTCGCGTGGCCTGACGCCCGACTTCGTCGCGGGGCACAGCCTGGGCGAGTACTCGGCCAACGTGGCGGCCGGCACGTTCGGCTTCGCCGACGCGCTGCGGATCGTCCGACGCCGGGGCGAGTACATGCAGGAGGCCGTGCCGGTGGGCACGGGGGCCATGGCCGCGGTGCTCGGCCTCGACGCGGCGCTGGTGGCGCAGGCGTGCGAGGAAGCCGCCGGGGGCGACGTGGTGAGCCCGGCGAACCTGAACGGCGCCGGGCAGGTCGTGATTGCCGGGGCACGCGACGCGGTGGCGCGGGCCGGCGAACGGGCGAAGGCCCTGGGCGCGAAGCGCGTGGTGCCGCTGCCGGTGAGCGCGCCGTTCCATTGCGCCCTGATGCAGCCGGCCGAGGCGCGGCTGGCGCCCGAACTGCGAGCGCTCGCCGTGTCGGCGCCGCGCATGCCGATCGTGGCGAACGTCGACGCGGAGCCGAAGCGCGATGCCGCGGCGGCGATCGAGGCGCTCGTGCGGCAGGTGTCGGCGCCGGTGCAGTGGGAAGCCGTGGTGCGGCGCCTTGCGTCCGAAGGCGTCCACGCGTATGTTGAAGTGGGTCCCGGCGCGGTGCTGAGCGCGCTCGTGCGGAAGATCGAGCGCGGGGCGTCGGTGGCGAGCGTGTCCGGACCCGACGGCCTGGAGAAGGCCGAGGCACTGGCCCGTGACGCCGCGTCGTCGGCGTCCGGCGGCGGAGCATCATGAGCGTGACCGGCAAGGATTGCGATTGTCACCGGTGCGTCACGCGGCATCGGCCGCGCGATTGCGCAGATGCTCGCCGCGCGCGGCGCGATGGTCGTCGCCGCGGCGCGCGGCGATCACGCGCAGGCGACGGTCGAGCGCCATCACGGCCGCCGGCGGCCGCGCGGAGGCCGCCTCGGTCGACGTGACCGATCCGGCGAGCGTCGAGGCGCTGGCCGCGGGCGTGCTCGCGCGCCACGGCCGCATCGACATCCTGGTGAGCAACGCCGGCATCGCGCGCGATCAGCTGCTCATGCGGATGAAGCGCGCCGACTGGGACGCCGTGCTCGACACGAACCTGACGGCCGCCTTCACGTGCACGCAGGCCGTGCTGCGGCCGATGCTGAAGCAGCGCGGCGGCCGCATCATTGCCGTGACATCGGTCGTCGGGCAGACGGGCAATGCGGGGCAGGCGAACTACGCCGCCTCCAAGGCCGGGCTCGTCGGCTTCACCAAGTCGCTCGCGCGCGAGGTCGCATCACGGGGCATTACCGTGAACGCGGTCGCGCCCGGGCTCATCGAAACCGACATGACCCGGGCGATCACCGACGACGCCCGCAAGTCATGGGCCGACCAGATCCCGCTGGGACGGCCTGGGACGCCAGAGGACGTGGCGGCAGCAGTCTGCTTTCTTGCGTCGGACGAGGCATCGTATATTACAGGGCACGTGCTGGCGGTGAACGGCGGGATGTACATGTAGTAGGAGGATGGTATGGCGGTAACCGATAAGGTCAAGAGCATCATCGTGGAGCAGCTCGGTGTCGACGAGGAAGAAGTGACGCCGGATGCCTCGTTCGTGGACGATCTCGGCGCCGACTCGCTCGACACGGTCGAGCTGGTCATGGCGTTCGAGGAGGAGTTCGGGATCGAGATTCCCGACGAGGACGCGGAGAAGATCACCCGGGTCAAGGAAGCGATCGAGTACATCGAGTCGCACGCGAAGAGCAAGAAGTAGCGTCCCGCCTGGAGCCGCCGGCCGTGCTCGTCGCCCTCGGGCGCCGGCGGCCGGCGTCGCGCATCGCGGGAGCAGTCCCCTCACGGACGGAGGCATGTTGAGCAGACGGGTGGTCGTCACGGGCATCGGCCTGGTGTCGTCGCTCGGTGTAGGCACCGAGGCCAACTGGCAGGCGCTCTGCGCCGGCCACAGCGGCATCGGCCGCATCACCCACTTCGATGCGGCGCAGTACGCGTGTCAGATCGCCGGCGAGGTCCAGGGGTTCGAATCCGCTCCAGTTCATCGAGAAGAAAGACGTCAAGAAGATGGACGTCTTCATCCAGTACGCCATCGCGGCCTCCCAGTTCGCGATGGACGATGCCGGCCTGACCATCACGCCCGAGACCGGCCCCCGGGTCGGCGTCTTCATCGCCTCGGGCATCGGCGGGTTCACCACCATCGAGCGCGAGCACAAGGCGCTGCTCGAGGGCGGGCCGCGCCGCATCTCCCCGTTCTTCATCCCCTCGGCCATCATCAACCTGGCCTCCGGCCAGGTGTCGATCCGGTTCGGCGCCAAGGGACCCAATTCCGCCACCTGCACCGCTTGCTCGGCCTCGGCCCACGCCATCGGCGACGCCTACGAGATCATCCGCCGCGGCGACGCCGACGCGATGATTGCCGGCGGATCGGAAGCCGCCATCACGCCCATGGGCGTCGGCGGGTTCGCCGCCATGCGTGCCCTGTCCACCCGCAACGACGACCCGCAGCGCGCCAGCCGCCCGTTCGACGCCGATCGCGACGGTTTCATCGTCGGCGAAGGCTCGGGGGTGGTCGTCCTGGAGACGCTCGACCAGGCCGTGCAGCGCGGCGCGCGAATCTATGCCGAGATCGTCGGCTACGGGATGTCGGCGGACGCCTATCACATCACGGCCCCGTCGGAGGACGGGGACGGCGCGTTCCGCGTCATGCGGCGCGCCCTCGAGACGGCCGGCGTCGAGCCGTCCGCCGTCCAGTACATCAACGCCCACGGAACGTCGACCCCCCACGGGGACCGGATCGAGACGCTGGCCGTCCGGCGCTGCTTCGGCGATCACGCCTACAAGCTGGCGGTCTCGTCGACCAAGTCGATGACCGGGCACCTGCTGGGGGCCGCCGGCGGCCTGGAAGCGGGCATCACGGCGCTGGCCGTCTATCACCAGAAGGCGCCGCCGACCATCAACCTCGAGACGCGCGACCCGGACTGCGACCTGGACTACGTGCCGGGACACTGCCGCCCGATGGCGATCGACTACGCCCTGTCGAACTCGTTCGGCTTCGGTGGCACCAATGCCGCCCTCCTGTTCCGGCGCTATCAGGGCTGACAGGGGGCGGGCGTGACGCCGGCCGCCTGATCGTGAAACAATGAAGCGTTTGTTCGGAGCCTGCCGAAGCGGCCCTCCTGCTGTTGTCGGCGCCGTCCGTAGGCTACAGGCGAGAGGCTATGGGCGAGAGGGCTGCCAGCGCGCGGCCGCCAGACGTGCGACGCGTGCCGGCCGCCATCGAGTACCCCGAGCGCCTGTCGCCCACCGCCTACTGCCGAGAGAGCAATCATGCGCATAGCCGTTTGTATCAAACAGGTACCCACCCGCGAGTGGCAGCCCCGCCTGAACGACGCCAAGACCTGGATCCGCGATCAGGACGCGAGCTACGAGATGAACGAGCCCGACGCCTACGCCCTCGAAGAGGGGCTGCGGCTGAAGGAGAAGCACGGCGGCGAGGTCGTCGTCTGCAGCGCCGGGCCGGCGCGGGCCGCGCAGGTGCTGCGCGAGGCGCTGGCCCGGGGCGCCGACCGGGCGATCCACGTCGAGGACGAGTCGCTGGGCGCCGGCGACGCCTTCGTGGTGACCGAGGCCCTGGCGGCCGCCATGTCCGGCGAGCAGTTCGATCTGGTGCTGACGGGCCTGCAGTCCGACGACCAGGGCTTCGCCCAGACCGGCGTCATCCTGGCCGAGCGGCTCGACATGCCGCACGCGACGATCATCATGGAAGTGCAGGCGGGCGAGGGGACGCTGCGGGTGAAGCGTGAGCTCGAAGGCGGCTGGTTCCAGTGGATCGCGATGCCGCTGCCGGCGGTGCTGACCATCCAGAGCGGCATCAACCAGCTGCGCTACGCCACCCTGAAGGGGATCATGGCCGCCAAGAAGAAGGAGATCCGGAAGGTGGCGCCGCCGGCCGGTCTGACGGCGCGCCAGCGGATCCTGGCGCTCGACTTTCCGGAGAAGGGCAAGAAGACGCAGATGATCGCCGGTGGCGCCGCGGATGCGGCGCACGAGCTGGTGCGCCGGCTGCGCGAGGATGCCCGCGCACTGTAGCCCGAAGCCCGAGACCAGTGCCCGTAGCCTGAGAGTGCTCGAAATCATGATTCTCGTCATTGCCGAACAGCGGAACGGAACACTCAATCGCGCGAGCTGGGAGACCATCGCGCTCGCGCAGCAGATGGCCGGCGACCAGCCGGTGAAGGTGGTCGTGCTCGGCGCGGCCGTGGGCCCGGTGGCCCAGGAGCTGGCGGCCGCCAGGGTTGCCGAGGTGCTGACCGTCGAGGACGCGGCGCTCGAGCCGTACACGCCCGACGGCTTCACGCTCGCACTGCAGGACGCCATCGCGAAGGTGGGACCGCAGTACGTCCTGCTGCCGCACACCTACCAGACGCGCGACTTCGTGCCGAAGCTGGCCGCGCGGATGGGGCGCGCACTCATCACCGACTGCACGGCGTTCAAGCCGGCGGGCGGCGGGTTCGCCTTCGCCCGGCCGATGTTCCAGGGCAAGCTGGTCGCGCAGGTCGTGCCCGAGGGCGAGGCGCCGCACTTCGTGACCTTCCAGATCGGCGCGGTCCGCGCCGACGCGGTCGTCAAGGGCGACGCGCCGGCGGCGGTGACGACGCTGGCCGTGACCGTCGATGCGTCGGCCATCCGGCAGAAGCCGGAAGCCCCGTTCCAGGAGGCGAAGCAGGCCGTCGACCTGTCGCAGGCCGAGCGGATCGTGGCGGTCGGCCGCGGCATCAAGAGCCAGGAGAACATCGAGCTGGCGCAGAAGCTGGCGGCGGCGTTCGGCGCCGAGCTGGCGGCCTCGCGGCCGATCTGCGACGCCGGGTGGCTGCCGATGGAGCGGCAGATCGGCAGCTCCGGGCAGACCGTGGCGCCGAAGCTCTACGTGGCGCTCGGCATCTCCGGCGCCATCCAGCACCTGGTCGGCATGAAGGGCTCGCGCACCATCGTGGCGATCAACAAGGACGCCGAGGCGCCGATCTTCGAGGTGGCCGACTACGGCATCGCCGGTGATCTGTTCGAGATCGCCCCGGCGCTGATCGCCGAGCTCGGCAAGTAGCCGCCGACGGCAGGCCACGAAGGCAGAAGACACGAAGCCCGTCTCGAAGGCTGCACGTTATCCCGTACGCGTCGCGCGGCAACAGGCGTCCTGCAGGCGGAGGGGGCGTGCACTTCGCCGAAGGCCACGCCGAGCCGATCCTTCGGCCGGCTCAGGGTCGCCCTGAGCGGCGTCGAAGGGCGAGGACAGGAAGATCCGAGGCGAGGCGTCAGCGTCAGCTCGCGCCGGGGTTGGGGCCCCGGCGCCATTGAAGGATGATGACGAGTCCCGTGGAACGCGAAACGCTCGATGTCGATGTCCTGATTGTCGGCGGCGGCCCGGCGGGGCTGTCGGCGGCCCTCAAGCTGTCCCAGCTCCAGAAGCGGACCGGCAGCGAACCGCTGTCGATCGCGGTCCTCGAGAAGGCCCGCGAGGCGGGCGCCCACATGCTCTCGGGCGCCGTGCTCGACCCGGTGACGCTGGCCGAACTCGTCCCCGACTTCAAGGATCGCGACTGCCCGCTCGCCTCCGAGGTCCATCAGGACTACATCTACTTCCTCACCCGGGCCGGCAAGCTCCGGTTCCCGATCACGCCCCCGCCGTTCCGCAACCACGGCAACTACATCGTCTCGCTCAACCGCTTCGTGAAGTGGCTGGCCGAGCAGGTCGAGGCGGAGGGGATCGACTTCTTCTCGGGCTTCTCGGGCCGCGAGGTGCTGTACGACGGCGATCGGGTGATCGGCGTCCGGACCGGCGACCGGGGCATCGACAAACACGGGAAGCCGCGCGAGAACTTCGAGCCGGGCGTGGACATCCACGCGAAGGTGACGATCTTCGCCGACGGCGTCCGCGGGAACCTCACCAAGGAGCTGCAGCGGCGGTTCCAGCTCGGGGCGGGCCGCGAGCCGCAGAGCTTCGCCATCGGCATCAAGGAGCTCTGGGAGGTGCCGGCGGGGCGGATCGCCCCGGGGACCGTCATCCACACGATGGGCTACCCGCTGAACACCGAGGAGTTCGGCGGCGGGTTCATCTACGCGATGCCCGACAACCGCGTGTTCGTCGGCTTCGTCAGCGGGCTCGACTACGTCGATCCGATGTTCGACCCGCACGTCGCGTTCCAGCGCTTCAAGCTGCACCCGCTCGTCCGCAACCTCATCGACGGCGGCCAGATGATCCGCTACGGGGCGAAGGCGCTGCCCGAGGGGGGCTGGAACACCATCCCGCGGCCCTACGTCGACGGCGCGCTCATCGTGGGGGATGCGGCCGGCTTCATGAACTCCATGCGGCTGAAGGGGATCCACCTCGCGATGCGCAGCGGCATGCTCGCGGCCGACACGGCGTTCGAGGCGGTGAACGCGAACGATGCGTCGGCGGCGCGGCTGAAGCGTTACGAGACGCTGATCAACGAGAGCCCGATCCGCAAGGAGCTGTACCCCGTCCGGAACGTCCACCAGGCGTTCGGCCACGGCTTCCTGGCCGGCTTCCTGTACGCGGGGATCGCCCTGGTGACCAACGGCTGGTGGTTCAACCGGATGAAGGGCGAGGCGGGGCAGGACCGCCTCGAGAAGATCGCCGACTACTACACGCGGCGCGGCCGCCAGGTGCCCGAGGGGGCGACGGGCGCGGTCAAGATCGATCGCCAGGTGACGTTCGACAAGCTGACGAACGTGCACTATTCCGGCACGCGGCACGACGAGGACCAGCCGGTCCACCTGCTGGTGCAGACCGACGTGTGCGAATCGATCTGCGGGCCCGAGTACAACTATCCCTGCCAGCGCTTCTGCCCGGCCAACGTGTACGAGATCGTCACCGAGGCGGCCGGCAAGCGGCTGCAGATCAACGCGTCGAACTGCGTCCACTGCAAGACCTGCGACATCATGGATCCGTACCAGGTGATCACCTGGGTGCCGCCCGAGGGTGGCGGCGGACCGCAGTACGACGGCATGTGACGACCAGGGCCGACTGGCGCTCGTCCCGCGCGAAGCGCGCCGAGGCGGCCCTCATCGCCGCCGTCGGCTATCGGGTGGTGGCCGCCCTCGGCGCCACGCTGCGCTGGCGCGTCGAGGGACTGACGCACCTCACCGGGATCCTGGCGGGCGGACGCCAGCCCGTCATGGCCTTCTGGCACGGCCGGATCCTGCCCGCCACCTACTACTTCCGCCGGCGCGGCATCGTCGTCATCACCAGCGAGAACTTCGACGGCGAGTGGATCGCCGGCATCATCGAGCGGTTCGGGTACGGCACGGCGCGCGGCTCGACGTCGCGCGGCGGGGTCCGCGCCCTGCTCGAGCTGAAGCGGGAGATGGCGGCCGGCCGGGCGGCCGGCTTCACCGTCGACGGCCCCCGCGGCCCGGCCGGCTCCGTGCAGCCCGGCGCCGTCTGGCTGGCCGGAGCCACCGGCAATCCCGTGCTGCCGTTTCACTGCGAGGCGCAGGCGTTCTGGAGCGCGAAGAGCTGGGACCGGACGCAGGTGCCGAAGCCGTTCACCACCGTGGCCGTCGCCATCGGGGCGCCCGTCGAGGTGCCCGCGGGCGCCGACGAGGCGGTCCTGGAGCAGAAGCGCCTGGAGGTCGAACGGGCCCTGCAGGCCTGCCGGGCCCGGGCGCTGGAGATGGTGGGGCGGGGGACGGAGAATACGTAGAACGTAGAACGAAGAACGGAGAGATCAGCTTTCTACGTTCTGCGTTCACCGTTCAACGTTACAAGTACAAGCATGGTAGATTCACGGATCATGTCCTCGTCTCCCGCCTGCCGCTCGTCGAAGAGACCATCGCCCGGCACCCCAGCCTTCCGCGCGAGGCCATCGTCAAGGAAGACATCCTGCGGACCGGCATCGCCTTCAGCCAGGAGGCCCTGGGTCTGGCGGCCGATGCGAAGGCGAAGGCGTACTTCATCTTCTCCTTCGACTACGTGCCCCTGGCCGACATGCCGCAGGGGGAGCACTGGAAGGCGCCCGAGGAGATCTGGCTCGAGGGCGGCCCGTGGGACTTCCGGCCGACGATCATCTCGGTGCGGCTGAATCCGGCCTCGCCGTATCGCGTGGAGGTGGAGGAGGGGCGGCCGGTGCTGCGCGTCGACGGCACGAAGGTGACCAACGTCACCTTCCCGCCGGTGCCCGAGTACTACACGCGCACGCTGTCCAACGGGAAGCGCGTCATCGAGATCGCACCGACCATCGAGTGGGGCTACCTCGTCTATCTCACCGTCTTCCGCATCTGCCAGTACTTCGGCAAGGCGGAGGAATGCCAGTTCTGCGACATCAACAACAACTACAAGCAGCAGATCCAGGCCGGCCGGCCGTACACGGCCGTGAAGTCGATCGAGGAGATTCTCGAGGCGCTGCAGATCATCGCCGACACCGACACGGTCAGCCACGCGTACACGATCACGGGTGGCAGCGTGACGACCCGGCTGAAGGGGCTGTCGGAGGTCGACTTCTACGCGCAGTACGCCGAGGCGATCGAGAAGCGGTTCACAGGCCGCTGGATCAGCAAGATGGTGACGCAGGCGCTGCCGAAGGACGAGGCCCGCAAGTTCAAGGACGCCGGCGTGCAGATCTACCACCCGAACTTCGAGGTGTGGGACGAGCGGCTGTTCTCGATCATCTGTCCGGGCAAGGAGCGGTACGTCGGACGGCAGGAATGGCACCGCCGCATCATCGACGCGGCCGACATCTTCGGGCCGTCCCACGTCATCCCGAACATGGTCGGCGGCATCGAGATGTCGCAGCCGCACGGCTTCACCGACGTCGAGGACGCCATCCGCTCGACGGCCGAGGGGCTGGACTTCTTCATGTCGCACGGCGTCTGCCCGCGCTTCACGACCTGGTGCGCCGAGCCGCTGACGACGCTGGGCAGGTCGACGCCGGGCGGCGCTCCGCTCGAGTACCACGCGCGCCTGCTCGAGACCTGGCGCGACACGCACGCGAAGTACAAGCTCCCCGTGCCGCCGGGTTACGGCGATCCCGGCAGCGGCCGCGCCGTCTTCTCGGTGAGCGCGTTCATGGACGTGATCGTTCCGAATTGAAGAATTGAGAATTGAAGAAATGGGGCGAGGGGCGGAGGGCGTCGGCGCCATGCGAGCCCACCGGCCTCTAGCAGCTCTCGTACTTCTTCAATTCTTCGACACTTCTCTGGCGTTCCCCATGCCTCACATCCTCGTCCTCGGCGCGGGGCTGGTCGGTCGCGCGATCGTCTACGACCTGAGCGGAGACTGCGATGTGACGGCCGTCGATCGGTCCGAGGCCGCGCTCGCGGCGCTGCCGTCGCAGAGGCCGGTCCGGGCGACGGCGGCGGATGTGCTCCAGCCGGGCGTGCTCGCGGATCTGGCCGCGAAGGCTGATCTCCTCGTGACGGCCGTGCCGGGGCACATCGGCTTCCGGACGCTGGAGGCCGCCATCCGCACCCGGCGGAACATCGTCGACATCTCCTTCTTTCCCGAAGATGCGCTGGCCCTGGACGGACTGGCCCGCGAGCACGGCGTGACCGCGGTCGTCGACTGCGGCGTGGCTCCCGGCATGAGCCACATGATTGCCGGCGCCGAGGCGCGCGAGATGACGATCGGGACCTACGAATGTCTCGTGGGCGGGCTGCCGAAGGCCCGGACGTCGTTCGCGGAGTACAAGGCGCCGTTCTCGCCGCGCGACGTGATCGAGGAGTACACCCGGCCGGCCCGCTACGTCTCGGGCGGGCGGGTCGTCACCGTGCCGGCGCTCAGCGACGTCGAAGCGGTGGAGCTGCCGCGCGCGGGGAGGCTCGAAGCCTTCAATACCGACGGCCTGCGCACGCTGATCCGGACGCTGACGATCCCCGAGATGAAGGAGAAGACGCTCCGCTATCCGGGCCACGCCGCCATCATGCAGCGCCTGCGGGACGAAGGGGCCTTCGAAGCCGGCCGCATCGACGAGACCTGCGCGAGGCTGTTCCCGGAGTGGAGGCTCGAGCCCGGCGACGAGGAGTTCACGGTGATGCGGGTCACGATGACCGGACGCCGCGACGGCGCCCGCCGCACGGTCGTCTACGACCTCTATGACGAGACCGATCGCCGGACCGGCCTCAGTTCGATGGCCCGCACGACCGGCTTCACCGCCACCGCCGCGGCCCGTCTGGTGCTCGAAGGCCGGTTGGGCCACCCGGGCGTCTGGCCTCCCGAGGAGGTCGGCGGCGAGGCGGGCTGCCTGGCCCGCGTCCTCGACTACCTGCATGCGCGCGGCGTCGACTACCGTCGCACCCAGACGATGCTCTCCTAGCCGGGCGGCCTCCCGGGGCCCGGCCGCACAAACCGGTTGAGCTTCCGTGAAGCTCTTCGGTATCCTCAGCGGGCTCGACCATCCTTTCCGAACGACCGCTCCGTTTCCGGCGCGGCTGGCCGGCCGTCCGGCCGCCGGCGCCCACTACGGGTGTTTCTCATGACCGGGACCCATCGGGCTGCGGCCCGTTCGCTCGCTCTCCGGATTCTCCTGCTGGTGTCGTTCCTGGCGCCGCCGTCGGCGCTGTCCGCCCAGACGCCGCACCGGATCGCGCTGGTGGGCGGCATGCTGGTCGACGGGCTGGCCACGCCGCCGCTGCATCACGCCGCCGTGCTCATCGAGGACGACCGGATCGTGGAGGTCGGCCCGGCGTCGGAGGTCAGGATTCCGCCGGGTACCGTGGTCATCGACACCAGCGGCCGGACGATGATGCCCGGGCTGATCGATCTGCACGTGCACCTGTCGATCCTGGGCGACGGCGACTATCCGCGATGGTTCAAGTGGCTCGACGCGCACAGCGCGGAATACCCAATCGAGCGGATCATGGCGATCTCGGCGAAGCAGCTCCTGATGGCGGGCGTCACCTCGGCCGTCGACCTGGGGGGCCAGCTCCAGCCGAGCCTCGACGTGCGCGACCGGATCGCGAAGGGGGAGATTCCGGGGCCCCGCCTGTGGGTGAGCGGTCCATGGCTGACGCGCCACGTGGCGATCTTTCCGCCGAGCTATCAGATCGCGGTGACGAGCCCGGCGCAGGCGGGTGCCGAGACCGAGAAGCTCGCCGCGGCCGGCGTCGACGTGATCAAGGCCCACGCCGGGCTGACCCGCGAGGACTATCAGGCCATCGTCACGGCCGCGCACCGGCACGGGCTGAAGGTGCACGCCCACGTGTACGACGAAGAGGCCGTGCGCAACGCCTTCGAAGCGGGCGTCGACGTGCTCCAGCACGTGGGGTCGGCCGGCACGCCGCCGTACTCGCTGGATTCTGGTGCGGGCCATCGCGGCCTCGGGTCGGCCCGTCGTGCCGACGGCCGCTCACCGCGTGTGGGTGTACCCCGCGACGGTGGCGTTTCCCGAGCGGCTCCAGGACCCGCAGCTGAAGGCCGACTTCCCGCCCGACCTGTACCAGGAGGTGCAGGACTCGCTGGCGCACTGGCCGTCGCTCGCGTATTTCTCGACCATCGACCGGCAGATGTTCTTCGGCGACCGGTCGCTGATGCAGTGGATTGAGGCCGGGGCGGTCATCGGCATGGGGACCGACAACGGCACGCCGATGAACTTCCACACCGACGCCCTGTGGCGCGAGCTGCAGGTGTTCGTGAATCACGGGGTGGCGGCGCGAAAGGTGATTGCGGATGCGACCCGGATCAACGCGCGGATTCTCGGCCGGTCGGATCTCGGCACGATCGAGCCGGGCAAGCTCGCCGACGTCATCGTGGTCGACGGCGATCCGCTGTCCGACATCGTGGCGCTGTCGCACGTCTCGGTCGTGGTGAAGAACGGGATCGTGTACAAGGGCGGTCCGGCGTCGCACTGACCGGCACCCGCGGGGGCGGGGGGGCGGCCGCGAGGCCCCCGTCCCTGCGGGGCCTCCAATCCCCGATTCCGCCCCTCTCAGTCCCGGTCCCGCATTCCTCGTCGGGGCCTCGCCCCGGCGCGCGCCCGGGAGAACCGTCGCGGCGTGTCTGCCCGTATTTACTTAAGTCGCCAAATAGTTCATACTGCAAATGATTTGGTCAGCACACGGCTGGCCGGGGAGGGACGGAGCGTCATGAAGCGGAGGCGGATATTCCTGGCCGTGCTGATCCTGGCCGCGATCGGCGGCGGCACCTACTACGCCCTGTCCCGCCCGCCGGACACGCTGGTGATCACCGGCATCGTCGACGGCAACAACGTGGTCGTGTCCTCGAAGATGACCGGCCGGATCCTGTCGATGAAGGTCAGGGAAGGGCAGGCCGTGAAGACGGGCGACGTCATCGCCCAGCTCGACCATGCCGACCTGTCGGCGGCAGCCCAGGCGACCAGTGCGGCGGTGTCCCAGGCACAGCAGATGACGCTGCAGGCGAGCGATCAGATCGCCCTGACGAAGGCCTCGCTGGTCGCGCGGATCGCGCAGGCCCGCGCGCAGGTGCAGCAGGTCACCGCGCAGGAGGCCCAGGCCCGGGCCACACTCGATCAGGCCGAGTCGAGCTACAAGCGCACGCTGCCGCTGTTCGACGAAGGGCTCGTGACGGCTCAGGATCGCGACAACGCGAAGGCCGCCCGGGATGGCGCCCGGGCGGGTCTGCAGGCCACCGAGCGCGGGCTGGCGGTCGCCCGCGCCGCGCTGGCCGACGCCCAGGCGCAGCAGAAGCAGATTGCCGTCCAGGAGCGGCAGGTCGGGGCCTATCAGGCGGCGGCCCGGCAGGCGCAGGCGATGCACCGGGAGTCGGAGGCCGTTCTGGACCAGGCGGAGGTGGTCGCGCCGATCAGCGGCGTCGTGACGCTGCTGGCGGCGCGCGAAGGCGAGGTCGTCAAGCCGGGCGATCCGATCGTCACGATCTTCGAGCTCGGCGACACGTGGGTGCAGGCCGACGTGGAGGAGACGTACGCGGACCTCATCACGCTGGGTGAAGTGCTCACCGTGCGGCTACCGTCCGGCGCGGAGGTGCAGGGCCCCGTCTTCTACAAGGCGGTCGAGGCCGGTTTCGCCACGCAGCGCGACGTCAGCCGGACGAAGCGGGACATCAAGACGGTGGCCATCCGCGTGCGCGTCGCGAATCCGGACGGGCGGCTGGCGCGCGGCATGACGGCGTGGGTCGTCGTGCCGCTCAAGCCGAAGGGGCAGTCGTGAGGTCGCCGCAGCCCGTCGCGTCGACGCCGGCGGCAGGCGCCGGCCCGGCCGCGAACATGGTCGAGGTCGATCACATCTCGAAGCAGTTCGGCGCGCTCCGGGCGGTCGACGACGTGTCGTTCTCGGTGAAGCCGCGCGAGATCTTCGGCCTGCTCGGCCCGAACGGCGCCGGCAAGTCGACGCTCATCCGGATGATGACGACGCTGGTGCCGCCGACGAGCGGGACCGCCCGGGTGGACGGCCACGACGTGACGAAGGATCAGGAAGCCGTCCGGATGGCGATCGGCGTCATCCCGCAGGCGATGACGAGCGACCCGGATCTCACCTGCGAGGAGAACCTCACCATCCACGCGCGCCTGTACGGGGTGCCGGCGAGCCAGCGGAAGCCGATCGCCGCCCGGTTGCTCGAGTCGGTGGACCTGCTCGACCGGCGGACGGCGCTGGCCAAGACGCTCTCGGGCGGCATGCGGCGCCGCCTCGAGATCGCGCGGGGACTCGTGCACAACCCGAAGATCCTCTTCCTGGACGAACCGACGACCGGTCTCGATCCCGTGTCGCGCATGTCGGTCTGGTCGCTGGTCTCGAAGCTGCGCGACACCGAGGGGCTCACGCTGTTCCTGACGACGCATTACATGGACGAAGCCGACAAGCTGTGCGACCGGCTCGCGATCGTGGACCACGGCAAGGTCGTGGTGCTCGACACGCCGGCTGCGCTGAAGGCGTCGGTGCCGGGGGCGGCGGTCATCGAGGCGCGGATCGAGCCCGATCGGCCCGACGCCGTCGACGATCTGGGACGCCTCGACGGCGTGCGGAACGTGATGCCGCAGGGCGAGGCCCTGTACCGCATCGTCACCGATCGCGGTCCGCAGACGGCCGTCGGACTGGTCGAGTTCGCGCGGACCCACAACGTCGAGCTGCGGAGCCTGTCGGTCCAGAGCACGAGTCTGGACGACGTGTTCGTCTATTTCACCGGCCGGGCGCTGACGGAAGCCGAGGAGGCCTCGCCGGCCGCCGCGGGGCGCCGCGGACACTGATCCACGAGGGAGGCGGATGAATGAGTGACGGACTGCATTCCGCGCACCCGGACCGATCGAGGGGCGTGGCGGCGCGCACCGCTCACGCGCGCGCGAGCGAAGTGGCGCGAGCGACGAAGCGCGAGCGGAACGGCGCGAGCCTGGCGGGGTGCAGGGGTCCCGGCCATACAAGAGATGCACGGAGCGAGCTGGATCGCGAGCGTAATGAAGTGAGCCGGGGGGCGGGGCGGAGCCCGCAGCGTAACGGCGCGCACCGCGCGCCCGCCCCTCGACGACGCTCGGGGCGCCCTGAGCGCGAGTCGAAGGGCGCGAACGGAACGGCGCGAGCGGTGTCGCGAGCAAGTGAAGTGAGCCGGGGGGCGGGGCAGAGCCCGCAGCGTAACGGCGCGCACGGCGCGCCCGCGAACGGAATGGAGCGAGCGGGATCGCTCGCGTAATGAAGTGAGCCGGGGGGCGGGGCGGAGCCCCGTATAAATATGGACCGGGCATTAGCCATCGTCGAGCGCGACCTGCGCAAGTTCTTCCGGAGTCCGATGCTCCTGTTCGCGTCGCTGTTCCTGCCGCTCGTGCAGCTCGTCATCCTCGGGAACGCGTTCGGCGGCCAGATCAAGAACGTCCAGATCGGCGTGGTCAACGAGGACCACGGTCCGCAGGTGGTCCAGGTCTACGAAGGCCTGAATGCCGTCCAGGCGAATGCCCGGACCTGGGTGGTGAACCGGTACGCCGAGCGATCCGCGGCGCTGCACGATCTGCGCGAAGGCCGCATCGGAGCCGTGCTGATCATCCCGCCGAACTACTCCCGCGATCTGCTCGCGCATCACGAGCCGAAGCTGGCGCTCGTCACCGACAACAGCGATCAGTTCGTGGAAGCCAGTGTCAGCAGCACGATGAGCCAGCTCGTGGCGGCGATCAATCAGCCCGCCGTGGCCACGCGGGCGCCGGGGCAGCTCAGTCTCGACGTGGTCGAGCTGTACCTGTACATCAATTACATGAAGTACTTCCTGCCCGGCGTGATCACGCTCTCCATCTTCGTGACGGCGATGATCGGCGGCGGCATCATCTATCTCGACGACAAGTCCCGCGGCGTGCACGAAGGCTATCTGGTGACGCCGATCACGAAGTTCGAGCTGATTCTCGGCTTCAACCTGAGCGGGGTCATCAAGGGCATCCTGTCGGGCCTGATTGTGCTGATCGTCGGGGCAATGCTGGCCGGCATTCCCGCCGTCTTCCAGCCCGTCCGGCTGCTCAGCCTGCTGCTGCTCACCGTCGTCACGGCGACCGCGCTGATCGGGATGATGTTCTTCATCGTCGCGCGGATGAACGATCCGCTCACCCCGCGCGCGATCTTCGGGGTGCTGAACACGCTGTTGTTCTTCCCGAGCGGCGCCTTCTATCCGATCGCCGCCTTCCCGGCCTGGATGCGGCCGATCGCGACGGTGGATCCCTTCTCCTACGCCGTGCACGGCTATCGCAGCCTGCTGCTGACGCAGGCCGGACTGGCCGGCGTCTACAGCGACATCCTCGTGCTGATCGGGATCTCGGTGGCGATGCTGGCCGGCGCGACGCTGCTGTTCAGGAGGACGTTCTGATGGGAGCGACGACCGGGCGCGGGGCAGGACGGGCGAAGACGGCCGGACGGCCGGCGGCCGCCTCGTCGCGGCGGCGGGCGCAGGAGCCCGCGCGCGGCGGGATCCGGTCGGCGGAAGCGGCCATCTTCGAGTCGCTGCCGCCGCTGCTGTCGGAGCAGCCGGGCTATCTGCTCTGGCGGATCGCCCTGCGGTCGCGGGAGCTGCTGGACCGCGCCCTGGAACCCCTCGGCATCCGCGCCAGGACCTTCGGGCTGCTGGCGTTCCTGGCCCACGTCGGCCCGATCTCGCAGCAGGCCCTCGGCCAGTATGCCGGCGTGGACGCCAGCACGATGGTGGCCCTCATCGACGGGCTGGAGGCGCTCGGCGTGGCGGAACGGAAGCGCGATCCGCGCGACCGCCGTGCCTATCTGCTGCACCTCACCAAGGCCGGGGAGCGCCTGCTCGCCACGGCCGGCCGGCTGACCGGCGACCTCGAGCAGGAACTGCTCGCCCCGCTCAGGCCGGCCGATCAGCAGCGGCTGGTCAAGCTGCTGAAGGTGCTCGCCGCCGCGGGCCCGCGCCGCCGCTGATTCGTCGGGGACGGGCGTGGGGACGGGTGACGTCAGTGACTGTCACGGGGGAGCGCAGAACCTGCGATGATCGCACCCCCTCCAGGCGATCCCGGATGACTGGCGCCGCAGACCCGGGACGACGTACGATGTCCGGAAGGACATGAGCGAAACCGCCAGGCCGAATGCCTCCGTGGCGGTCGTGACGAGCGACCGCTTCGTCGATCACGTCACCCCTCCCGGTCATCCCGAACGGCCCGAACGGGCTGAAGCCATGCAGACCGTGGCCCGGCTCTGGCACGAGCGGGGCGGGCGGCTCATCGTGCCGCGCGCGGCCACGGTCGAGGAACTGGCCCGTGTCCACGATTCGCGCTATCTCGAGGCGGTGGCGGCGACGGCCGGCCGGTCGGTGGCCCTCGATCCCGACACCTGCACGTCGCCCGAATCCCACGACGTGGCCCTGCTGGCCGCTGGTGCGGCGGTGGTCGCGACGGAATGGGCGATGGGGCGGACCGAACCGACGGGGCGGGTCGGCTACGCCATGGCGCGTCCACCCGGCCATCATGCCGAGCGGGACAGGGCGATGGGCTTCTGCCTGTACAACAACGTCGCGGTGGCGGCGGCCCATGCCCTCGCGCTCGGGGCGAACCGGGTGGCCGTGGTCGACTACGACGTGCACCACGGCAACGGGACGCAGCACATCTTCGATCGCGACCCGCGCGTGCTGTACGTCTCGACCCATCAGTATCCCTACTACCCGGGCACCGGGGCGGCCGGCGAGGTCGGCGAGGGGGAGGGGGCCGGGTTCACGCTGAACGTGCCGCTCGAGGCCGGCGCCACCGACGCCGACTACGACCGCGTGTTCACGGGCGCCGTCCTGCCGGTGCTGCGCCGGTTCGATCCCGAACTGCTGTTCGTCTCGGCCGGCTTCGATGCCGACGCCAGGGACCCGCTGGCCGGCATGCGGATGTCGACGGCTGGCTTCGCCCGGCTGACACGCCATCTGCGCGAACTGGCCGCGGGCTGCTGCGGCGGGCGGATGGTGCTGGTGGCTGAGGGGGGCTACGACCTGCGGGCGCTGGCCGAGGGGCTGGCCGCGTCGCTGGACGTCGTCGCCGGGACGGAAGCGGACCCGCCGCCGACCGGCGCCGCCGCGCCTCCAGCCGGCGAGACCCGCCGCGCCGACGAGGCGCTGCAGGCCGTGCGGGCGGCCCAGCAGCCCTACTGGGGTGCACTATAATCAGAGCGGCCGCTGAATCCTTCAGCGACGGCGCCGGCCCGCCGGTCCGGGGCGCCGGCTGCCCGCCGGATCCTGCCGCCCGAATCCGGAGTCAGAGAGACCGTGTCGGACTACACACCGCAACAGCTCGACAAGAAGTGGCAGCAGCGATGGACCGAACGCCGCGCGTTCGAGGTCGAGGCCGACCCGTCGCGGCCGAAGTTCTACGCGCTCGAGATGTTCGCCTATCCCTCGGGACACGCCCACGTCGGCCACGTGCGCAACTACATCATCGGCGATGTCGTGGCGCGCACGAAGCGGATGCGCGGCTTCAACGTGCTCCATCCCTTCGGCTGGGACGCCTTCGGCCTGCCGGCCGAGAACGCGGCGATCAAGAGCGGCATCCATCCCGAGACCTCCACGCTGGCGAACATCGCCCACATGAAGGGGCAGCTCCAGCGGCTGGGCATCAGCTACGCGTGGGAACGCGAGCTGGCGACCTGCCTGCCCGAGTACTACAAGTTCAACCAGTGGATCTTCCTGAAGATGTTCGAGCGCGGCCTCGCCTACCGCCGGCGCTCCACCGTCAACTGGTGTCCGAGCTGCCAGACGGTGCTGGCCAACGAGCAGGTCGTCGACGGCGCGTGCTGGCGCTGCGGCACGACGATCGTGACGCGCGACCTCGAGCAGTGGTTCTTCCGGATCACCGCCTACGCGGACGAGCTGCTGGCGGGACTCGACACCCTGTCGGCCTGGCCCGACAAGGTCGTCGTGATGCAGCGGAACTGGATCGGCCGGTCGGAAGGGGCGCGCGTGACGTTCGCCCTGGCCGATTCGACCGCCGGCCGGCCGGCGCCGGACGCCGACATCGACGTCTTCACGACGCGCATCGACACCATCTACGGCGCGACGTTCGTCGTCCTGGCGCCCGAGCATCCGCTGGTCGACCAGCTCGCGGCCTCGGCGCCCGATCCCGACGCGTTCCGGGCGCAGGCGCAGGCGTTCCGCGCCCAGGAGCGCGAGGCGCGCATGGCGGGCAAGGAGGGGTTCGATACCGGCCATCGGGCGCTCAACCCGTTCACCGGCGAGCCGGTGCCCGTGTGGGTGGCGAACTTCGTCCTCGGCGAGTACGGCACCGGCGCGATCATGGCCGTGCCGGCGCACGACGAGCGCGACCACGAGTTCGCCCGCAAGTACGGCCTGCCGATCCGCGTGGTCGTCCGTCCGGCCGGCGGCGAGGCCGCCGACGTGGCGGGCATGACCGATCCGGTCTCGAACGACGGTGTGCTGGTGCATTCCGGGCCGTACGACGGCCTGCCGTCCGATGAGGCCCGCCGGCGGCTGACGGCCGAGGTGGAGAAGCGCGGCATCGGCGAGGGCTCGGTGCAGTACCGGCTGAAGGACTGGGGGATCTCGCGGCAGCGGTACTGGGGCACGCCGATCCCGGTCATCCATTGCCCGAAGGACGGCGTCGTGCCGGTGCCCTACGAGCAGCTGCCGGTCGAGCTGCCGAAGATGGCGCAGTTCACGGGCCGCGGCGACTCGCCGCTCGCGCAGGTGCCCGAGTTCGTCAACGTCACCTGTCCGGTGTGCGGCGGCCCGGCGCGGCGCGAGACGGACACGATGGACACGTTCGTCGATTCGTCCTGGTACTTCCTCCGGTTCACCGATCCGCGCAATGCGGACCTGCCGTTCGATCCGGCCGCCGCCGCGTACTGGATGCCGGTCGACTTCTACAGCGGCGGCGTCGAGCACGCGATCCTCCACCTGCTGTACTCGCGCTTCTTCACGCGCGTGCTGCGCGACGTCGGCCTCGTGACGTTCGACGAGCCGTTCACCCGCCTCCTCACGCAGGGGATGGTGCTGAAGGACGGCAACGTCATGTCGAAGTCGAAGGGCAACGTCGTCGATCCCGATGACATGCTGCAGCGCTACGGCGCCGACGCCCTCCGGCTGTACGTGATGTTCGTCGCGCCGCCCGAGAAGGAAGTCGAGTGGAGCGACACCGGGCTCGAAGGGAGCTGGCGCTTCCTGGCGCGCGTCTGGCGCATCGTGGAGCACTGGTCGGCCAGCGCGAGACAGGCGCCGACCGGCGGGGTGCCGGCCGACCTGTCGGAGGCGGAGCGGGCGTTGCGGCGCAAGACGCACGAGACGATCGGCCGGGTGACCGTCGACATCGACGAGCGGATCCACCTGAACACGCCGGTGTCCGCGCTGATGGAGCTCGTCAACGAGCTGTACGCCTTCAGCGACCAGTCCGAGCTGGGGGCGCCGGGCGGGCGCGGCGAGGCCCCGGGACCCGCCACGCGCGCGGCGACGTGCGCCGTGATCCGGGAGACGGTCGAAGCCCTGGTGCTGATGTTGTCGCCGTTCGCTCCGCACACGTGCGAAGAGCTCTGGGAGCGGCTGGGGCACGCCGAGAGCCTGGTGACGGCTCCCTGGCCCGCCTTCGATCCCGAGCTGGCCCGGCACGACGAGATCGTGATTCCCGTGCAGGTCAATGGCAAGCTCCGGGGCCGGCTCACCGTGCCGGCCGACGTCGCCGACGACCGGCTGCGCGAGCTGGCGCTGGCCGATGCCGCCGTCCAGGCGCACGTGGCCGGGAGGACCGTCCGCAAGGTGATCGTGGCCAAGGGCAAGCTCGTCAGCGTGGTGGTGCAGTGATGCGTCGACGGGGTCGAATCGGAGCGCCGGCGCGGCCGGCCATCGGCACGGTGAGGATGCTGGCCGTGGCCGTGCTGCTGACGGCCGGCACGATGCTCTCGGGCTGCGGCTACTCGCTGGCCGGACGGGGCACGTTCCTGCCGTCCTATATCAAGACCGTCGGGATCCCGACCTTCACGAATCACACGAGCATCTTCGACGTCGAGCAGATCCTGACGCAGAAGGTCCGTTCGGAATTCATCGGCCGGGGCAACTACACGGTGAAGCCGACCACCACCGGGGTCGATGCGGTGCTGACCGGCACGGTGAACGCGATCACCCTGACGCCGGCCAGCTTCACGAATCAGCAGCAGGCCTCCCGGTACGTCATGACCGTCGTGGCGAGCATCCAGTTCGTGGACCAGCACACGAACAAGGTGCTGTGGCAGAACCCGTCGATGGTCTTCCAGGAGGACTACGAGGCCTCGAGCGGCACGAGCGCCATCGATCCGTCAGCCTTCTTCAGCCAGCAGACCCAGGCGCTCGATCGGCTCGCCAGCGACTTCGCGACCAGCGTGGTCAGCGCCATTCTCGAAGCCTTCTGAGGCCGGTGCCCGCGGCACCGGCCGGTGGACCCATGGCGGATCTCTCACCCTCGGCCTTCCGGCAGCAGATCGCCCGTGGCAAGCCGCAGTCCCTGTACCTCATCGTCGGTGACGACGAGGTGGAGAAGGGGCAGCTGGCGGCGGCGGTCGCCGATCTCGTGGAAGAAGGCCTGCGGGCGTTCAACGTCGAGCGGTTGCACGGGGCCGAGACGTCGGCCACGGCGCTGCTCGACGCCGTACAGACGCTGCCGATGATGGCCGACCGGCGCGTCATCATCGTCCTGGAGGCGGAGCGCCTGCTGGTGCCGAAGCGCGAGAGCGAGGCGGCCGAGAAGGCCGCCGAAGCCCTGTCGGCGCTGTTCACCTCGCCGCCCGACCACGCCGTCATCGCGCTCGTCGCGGGCAATCTCGACGGGCGGAGCCGCCTCGTGAAGCTCCTGATGAAGCAGGCCGCCGTCGTCCGTTGCGGGGAGCTCGAGAACGTGGCCGACGCGCGGCGCTGGATCAAGGCGCAGGTCGAGGCCGCGGGGGCGAAGATGGAGGCGGCCGCCGTCAACCTGCTGGCCGAGCAGATCGGACCGGACGCGGCCCGGCTGCGCGGCGAACTCGACCGCGTGATGCTGTTCGCTGCCGCCGGCAAGGCCGTCACCGTCGACGATGTGCGGGAGACCCTGGGCGCACCGAGCCTGCAGGACGAGTGGGCGATGGCCCGGGCGATCGAGCACGGCGATGCGGCGGAGGCGCTGCGCGAGCTCGCCCTGATGCTCGAGGAGGGACGGTTCGCGCCGATGATTCTCGGGCAGCTCGGCTGGGTCGTGCGCACGAAGCTGCCGCCGGCGCGGGTGCCTCGGGCCATCGAGGCGCTGTTCCGGGCGGACCTCAATCTCAAGAGCTCCGGGGGCGACTCGCGGATCCTGCTGGAGCGGCTGGTCGTGGAGTTGTGCGGTCCGGACGGAGGCGGAAGGCCTCGTAATCTGGAACGCCGGAGGCAGGGCTGACCGATGGCGCGCAGCCAGCCCGGGAGCCACGGAGACCGGCGCCGGGCGGCTCGACTCGATGAACCGACGAATTGAAGAAACCCGTCACCCGGGTTCCTTCAATCTCGCATGTCCTACGCGCTCGCCCTGAGGCGCTTCACGATCCGCGACTTGTACCGGCCGGCGGTGTTGCGGTGGATGATCCCCTTGGTCGCCATCTTGTCGATCAGGGAGACCGTGTCGTTCAGCATCGCCTTGGCGCCGTCGAGGTCCTTCTGATCGAGAGCCGTGCGGATGGCCTTCAGGCCGGTACGCAGGCGGCTGCGGAACTGCCGGTTGTGTTCGCGGCGCTTGAGACTCTGACGGTGCGCCTTCAGCGCGGAAGCGTGTGAAGCCACGTTCTGGACTCTCCTCGTGAAACCAGGGCCGGCCGCCCCAGACGGGCTCCGGCTCGACTGCGAAACCCCGATTTTAGCACAATCCAGCCGGCGTTGCCCCAGGCCGGCTTCCGGGAGGCCCGCGACGGTCCAGGGCCCAGGGGGCCCCTTCCACTGGATCGGCCGTGGCTGCCGTGCGATACTCCCGCCATGGCGAACCCATCTGATGACCTGTTTCCCGAAGCCGATATCGAACGGATGGACAGCGTATTCGATCAACTCGGAGGAGGGGTCTTTCCGAGTCCTCCAGCCGAGCCCGAACCGGCGCCCGCGGCACGCCGTCGGCGCCCGGCCGCCCGTAAGGCCCGCAAGACGGCCCGCCCTCTGAAGATGAAGAATGTGAAGAAGGCGAAGAAGGCGAAGAAGCGGCCTGTGGCGAAGACGGCCCGCAAGGCGGTCCGGAAGGCGGCCCGCAAGGCGGTCCCCAAGACGACCAGGAAGACCGTCCGGAAGGCAGCCAGCAGGACCACGAAGCGCAAGGGGGCCGGCCGCAGCAGGACCGTGGCGCGTCGCAAGACGGCGCGGACTGGCGGGAAGAAGAAGTAGGGAAGATGGGCGGCCGGGGCGTTACCGCCGCGGCACGATTTCGTACGGGCCTGACGCGGGCTTTGTATCGGAATAGTGCGGCACGGGCCGGCCGTTCACGATCTCGACCGTCTTGTAGATGACGCGGCGGGCCGGTGCGGGCTCGGCGGACGAAGCGGCCGCCGAGCGCACCTTCTCCAGGTAGCGGCGGGTTTCCGGATACGGCGGCACGTCCTGGCCGTACCGGTCGACCGTCCCGGGGCCGGCGTTGTAGGCCGCCAGCGCCAGCCGCTGGTTTCCGTCGTACCGATCGAGCAGTTCCCGCAGATACGCCGTGCCGGCCCGGATGTTCTCCGCCGGGTCGAACGGATTCCTCACCCCGAGCTCGGCCGCCGTGGCCGGCATCAGCTGCATCAGCCCGAGCGCCCCCTTCGCCGACTGCGCGTCGGGGTCGAATCCCGATTCCACCTGGATGACGGCGCGGACCAGATCCGGGCTGAGGTGCTGCCGGCGGGCGTGGCGGGCGATCAGGGCGTCGAACTGGTCGGGCGCGGGCGGCCCCCTCGGCCGGCCGGGTCGTCCGGACGGTCGCATGGCCGCTGACCGCGTAGGACTGGGACGCGTCGCCGGGCGGGTGGTCGGAGAGGACGAGCGTGCCCCTGGCGTCGCGCCACGAATAGATCTGGGCACGGGCCGGCGCCGCCGACAGCGCCATCAGCACGAACACCGCCAGGAAGGGCTTGCAGCTCAACAGCAGGCTCCGCGACGAGGACAGTGTGCCTCGTTTCCCCGTGCGACACAACTCTGCTAGTCGTATCGGCCGCAGCGGGCGGACACTGCAGCAGTGCGCCAGCTCTGCCGCAAAACGAGGGAGTTTACACATATGTAACCTGCTCTTGCACGACTCGAAATACGGCCTTCTTACAGTGCAGAGATGAAAATCACAGTCCGTCTCCTCGGGGCGGCGTCCATGGCGCTGCTGTTCACGGCCTGCGGTGGTTCGTCCACGCCGGCCTCTTCCGGTTCCGCGGCTTCGGCCGGCAAGGTGCGCCTCCAGGGCGCCGGTTCGACGTTCGACAACCCGCTGTTCAGCAAGGTGTTCGATTCCTACAACAAGAAGACCGGCATCGAAGTGAATTATCAGTCCATCGGCAGTGGCGGCGGTGTGCAGCAGCTGACCAACGGCACGGTCGACTTCGGTGCCAGCGACTTCCCGTTGAACGACCAGCAGACCCAGGCGGCCGAAGCGGCCGGCGGCCCGGTCGTTCACGTTCCCGTGACGATGGGAGCGGTCTCGGTCGGGTACAACCTGCCGGTCGACAACCTGAAGCTCGACGGCGAGACGCTGAGCGACATCTACCTCGGGAAGATCACGAAGTGGAACGACCCGAAGATCGTCGCGCTGAACCACGGCGTCCGGATGCCGTCGACGCCGATCCTCGTCGTGCACCGGAGCGACGGCAGCGGCACGACGTTCATCTTCACGTCGTACCTGTCGGCGGTCAGCCCGGCCTGGAAGTCGGAGGCCGGCGCCTCGGGAGCCATCAAGTGGCCGACCGGCATCGGCGGCAAGGGGAGCGAGGGCGTGGCGGGGCAGGTGACGACGCACGCCGGGCGCCATTGGCTACTTCGAGATGTCCTACGCGAAGGAGAACAACATCAAGTCGGCGGTGATGGAGAACGCGGCCGGGAAGTTCCTGGAGCCGAGCGCGGCGGGTGCGGCCGCCGCGGGCGCCGGTGCGGCGGCCAACATGCCGGCCGACCTGAAGGCGGTCTTCGTCAACGCGCCGGGCGACGACAGCTATCCGATCGCGGGCTTCAGCTGGATCATCGTCTACCAGAACCAGAAGGACCCCGTGAAGGGGAAGGAGCTCGTCGACCTGCTGAAGTACACCGTCACCGACGGCCAGCAGTACGCGGCCGCCCTGTACTACGCGCCGCTGCCGCAGGCGGTGCGCGACCTCGACATGAAGGCGATCGACAGCATCAAGGTGGGCGGCGGAACCCAGTAGTCAGCGCGAACCAGGGCGAGCCGGGTCCGGAGGGCCCGGCTCGCGCATCTTTCTGCAGTCCCACGACCGGGCACCCCAGATCGCCGTTGGCCGGCGAGAGCCGGCTGCCGATCTGATTCCGCCTTGAGCACCGAAACGGGGTCCGTCCGCATGGCGCGGCGGGCCGGAATGAGGCACGCCACGGCGGCGACCGCGGCCAGCAGGCCCAGCGCTGCCGCGAAGGTGGCGGGGTCGGACGGGGCCACGCCGTACAGGATGCCGCGCATCAGCTGCCCCACGCCGACGGCGCCGGCCAGGCCGAGCGCGACACCCGTGCCGATGAGGACCAGGCTGCGGGCGACGACGAGCCGCAGCAGATCCGCGGGGGCGGCGCCGAGGGCGAGCCGGACACCGAACTCCCGGACCTGCTGGCTCACGGCGTACCGACACGACGCCGTAGATGCGATCGTCGCGAGCACGAGGGCCAGCACGCCGAGGAACGCCATCATCGACGTGGCTGATGCGCTGGTCAGCATCGCATCCTTCACCAGCCGGCTCAGCGGTTCGACATGATAGACCGGCTGCGATGCGTCGACCTTTGCGATGGCTGCCACGATCGACGGCATCGCGCCGCCGGGATCGCCCGCCGTCCGCGCCGCCAGCATCATCATCGCGTCCGGCGCCTGCGCGAACGGCACGAAGACCTCCGGCGCCGGGTGTTCGTCGACTTCGGCGTGGCGCACGTCCCCGACGACCCCGACGATCGTGCGCCACGGCGCCTGGTCGCCGCGGCCCAGCCGGATCCGGCGGCCGAGCGGATCGCGATCGCCGAACGTCCGGCGGACCAGCGCGCGGTTGACGACGGCGACGAGCGCCGTCGTGCGGCGATCGCGCGAGTCGAAGACCCGCCCGGCGCGCACCGGGATCTCGAGGGCGGCAAAATACCCCGGCGTCACCACGCGGTAGTCGGTGGCCGGCTCGTGTCCCGGCGCGGGAGGCGGTTCGGCGTCGATCGCGTAGCGGGTGCCGCGGTTGTAGGTGCTGAACGGCAGGACGTTCACGAAGCCGGCGGCGCGCACGCCCGGCACCTGCCGCACCTCGTCGAGGGCGCGGTCGAAGAACCGGCGGTACGCCTCGGCATCGGGATAGCGGTAGTCCGGCAGCGAGACCGTGAGCGTCGCCACGCGGTCGGGATTGAACCCGAGGTCGACGTGCTGCAGTCGGGCGAAGCTGCGCACGAGCAGGCCTGCGGCGACGAGCATGACGAGCGAGATGGCGATTTCGCCGACGATCAGCGCGGCGCGGAATCGCTGATGTCCGCGGCCGCCCGTTCCGGGTCCGCCCTGCTTCAGCGAGTTGTTCAGATCGAGCCGGGCCGCGCGCAGCGCCGGCGCCACGCCGAACAGCAGTGTGCTGAGGACCGCCAGGCCGATGGTGAACGCCAGCGTGCGGTGATCCACGCCCAGGTCGAAGACGTTCGGCATCGTCGTCCGGACCATGTCCGGCAGCGACGCCCGCAGCGTGCGGAGGGCCCAGAAGGCGGCGACGAGCCCGGCCGCGGCGCCCATCAGCGCCAGCAGCAGACTCTCGGTCAGCAGCTGACGGACGATGCGGGAGCGGCCGGCGCCCAGCGCCGCGCGCACGGCCAGTTCGCGCGTACGCGTCGTGGCGCGGGCGAGCAGCAGGTTCGCCACGTTCGCGCAGGCGAGGAACAGGATCAGCGCGACCGAGACGGCGACGACGACGAGGACGGGGGCGACGGTATCGGCGCCGAGCCGGCTCATCTCGATGACGCGGGCGCCAAGCCCGTGGTTGGTGTCGGGATGGTCGGCCGCGAGCCGCGCCATCACGGCCCGCACCTCGGCCTGCGCCTGGGTGTAGCTCACGCCGGCCTTCAGGCGGGCGATGGCCACCACCGACGGTGACGAACCGCGGACCAGGGCGGCGGGCGTGGGCTTCAGAGGCGTCCACACCTCGCCCTTGAAATTGAAGACCGGGAATTCGAACGTGCGCGGCATCACGCCCACGACCGTGCAGGTCCGATCGTCCAGCGTGATCGTCCGTCCCACGACGGCGGGATCGGTCCCGAAGCGCCGTTGCCAGAGTCCGTAGCTCAGGACCGCCACGTCGGGGGCATCCGGCGCCGCGTCGCCCGGCTCGATCGTGCGGCCATACAGAGGCCTGACGCCCAGCAGATCGAACGTCGAGCCGGTAACGCGGTAGGCCTGCAGGCGTTCGGGACGTCCCGTGCCGCCGCTGAGATCAGCGTCCCAGTAGGCGTAGGCGGCCACCTGCCGGAAGGAGGTCGCCTGCTGGCTGATGTCGTGGACGTCGGCGAGCGGCAGGTTGAACCGCATGTCCTGCGTCGTCTCGTTCCAGCCGAGCACGAAGGCCACGCGCTCGGGTGCGTGGTAGCCGAGCGGCTCGAGCACGAGCACGTTCAGCAGGCTGAAGGTGGCGGCGTTCACGCCGATGCCGAGCGCGAGCGTGAGGACGGCAGCCGCGGTGAAGCCCGGTGAGCGGCGGAGCAGACGCAGGCCATAGCGGAGGTCCTGCAGCAGGGTACGCATCAGTCCGTCTCCTCTTCCTGCGCGGGGGGCAGCCGGTGACCCGGCGCGGACCGCGTCGAGCCCGCACGCCGCGATCGAGGCCAGGGCGAGCCGCCAGTAGCGGGCGCGCCCCAGACGCCTGCCGTGCCACAGCTCCGCCAGGTCGCCCATGACCGCATCGAGCGCGGCCGCCGGCAGGAGCAGGCGGAGGAGCAGGCCGGCGAGCCGCGGCGGGCGACGTGTCACGGTGTCTCCAGCTTCGGCTCGAGGCCGCTGGCCATCTGCGCGAGCGCGGTCTGGGCGTGCCGGATGGTCTCCGTCCCGCGGGCCGTCAGTGTATACAGGCGCTTGCGCTTGCCGCCCCGTTCGGGCGTCGGATTGCCCAGCCGCGAGCGGACGAGCCCGCGGCGCTCGAGGCGGTCCAGGGCCGTGTAGATGGCGCCGGGCGAGACCCCGCGACCGGTCCAGGCCTCGATTCTCCTGCCGGATCGGGACGCCGTAGGTTTCGTCCCCGAGGCGCACGAGGGCGAGCAGCAGCAGGTGTTCGAAGGTGCCGAGTCGCTCGTTCATAACTGCAATGTAGTTAATATACGGACGGTCCCGCTCCGAAGTTCCCCCGGGGCGGTTGTGGAGATGTTCTTCAGCCCTTCGCGAGCAGGTCGCGGACGACCCCCTCGCTGGCCGCCAGCATCTCGTCGATCTTCGCGGGCTCGCGGCCGCCGGCCTCGGCGAAGTCGGGCCGGCCTCCGCCCCCGCCGCCGACAATCGGCGCGATCTGCTTGACGACCTGCCCCGCCGGCACCCGCTTCTTCAGGTCGGGCGTCACCGAGACGACAATCGCGACCTTGTCGTCGTTCTCCGAGGCGATGACGACCACGCCGCTCTGCAGCTGGTCCTTCAGCGAATCGGCGAGCTGACGCAGGGCGTTCTTGTCGAGGCCGCTCACGCGCCGCCGGGCCAGCTTGACGCCGGACACCTCGATGGTGTCGCCGGTGCTGTCGCCGCCGCCGCCCATGGCGAGCTTCGTCTTCAGGTCGGTGACCTCGCGCGCCAGCTTCTTCTGTTCGCCCTGCAGCTTCTCGATGGCGTCGACGGCCCGGTCGGCGCTCACGTGCAGCGCGCCGACGACCCGATCGATCGTAGCCCGCTGTTCCTGCGCCCACTGCAGGGCCCCGAGGCCGGTCAGCGCCTCGATGCGGCGGACGCCGGCGGCGACGCCGCTCTCCTGGAGGATCGCGAACAGGCCGATGTCGCCGGTGGCACGCACGTGGGTGCCGCCGCACAGCTCCAGGCTGAAGCCGGGGATCGAGACGACCCGCACCTCGTCGCCGTACTTCTCGCCGAAGAGCGCCATGGCGCCCGAGGCGATCGCCTCCTGGGTGGAGCGGATCTCCGTCTGCACGGGCGTGTTCCGGACGACCTGCTCGTTGACGATCCGCTCGATCCGGCCGAGCTCCTCGGGCGTCACGGCCTGGAAGTGCACGAAGTCGAATCGCAGCCGATCGGGCGCGACGAGCGAGCCGGCCTGTTTCACGTGCGAGCCGAGCACCTGGCGGAGCGCGGCGTGCAGCAGGTGCGTGGCCGTGTGGTTCCGGCGCGTGGCGTCGCGCACCCCGGCGTCGGCGGTGGCCGTGACGAGGTCGCGCCGCTGCAGCCGTCCCTGTTCGAGGTGCACGCGGTGGGCTCGCGGCAGCCCGGGGGCCACCCGCACCACGCCCTCGATGGCGGCGAGGCTGCCCGCGCCCGTCAGCGTGCCGGTATCGGACACCTGGCCGCCGGCCTCCAGGTAGAACGGCGTCCGGTCGAGCAGGGCGTACCCGGTGGCGCCGGCCGCCAGCTCGTCGACCTGCCGCCGATGGTCGTCGAACAGCGCCACCACCGGCACGCCGCGGACCTCGGTGGTCGTGTAGCCGTCGAATCGGTCGCCGATGCGGGCCAGGGCCTCGCGATCGGTCTCCGAGACGAACGTGAACGCCTCCGCTTTCCGCCCGCTGTCGAACGTGCTGCCGGCGCGCGCCTTCTCCCGCTGCCCCTCCATGGCGCGATCGAACCCCTCGCGGTCGACCGTGACGCCCTGGGTCGCGGCCGTGTCCTCGATGAAGTCGACCGGCACGCCGAAGGTGTCGTAGAGACGGAACGCCGCCTCGCCCGCGAGCACCTTGCTCTTCGTGCCGACGATCTTCTCGATCTCGTGTTCGAGCCGCGGCAGCCCTTCGGTGAGCACGGCCTCGAACCGGTGCTCCTCGGCGAGGATCGTCTTCTCGACCATCTCCCGGTTCCGGCGGAGCTCCGGGTAGGCGTCGCCCATCTCGCGGTCGAGGACGTCGACGAGCCGGAACAGGAACGGCTCGGTGAAGCCGAGGTGCTTGCCGTGGCGCATGGCCCGCCGCATGATCTTGCGCAGCACGTACCCCCGCCACTCGTTGGACGGGATCACGCCGTCGGCGATCAGGAACGTGGTGGCGCGGATGTGGTCGGCAATGACGCGCATCGACACGTCGGAGGGGCGGTTCGCGCTGGCCCCGTATGGCACGCCGGCCAGGGCCCCCAGCTGCGCCAGGATCGGCGTGAACAGGTCGGTGTCGTAGTTCGAGTCCTTCTGCTGCAGGACGGCCGTGATCCGCTCGAGGCCCATGCCGGTATCGATCGACGGCGCCGGCAGCGGCGTCAGCGTGCCGTCGGCCGTCCGATCGAACTCCATGAACACGTTGTTCCAGATCTCGATCTCCGGATCGCTGCCCGAGCCGCGCACGAAGTAGACCTCCGAGCAGCGGCCGCAGGGGCCGGTGTCGCCCATCGACCAGAAGTTGTCCTCGGCGCCGAGCTCGAGAATGCGGTCGGCCGGCACGAAGCGGCGCCAGATGTCGTACGCCTCCTCGTCGCGCGGCACGGTGGCGTCCCCCTTGAAGATCGACACGATGAGGCGCTCGGCCGGCATCTGCCAGACGCCGGTCAGCAGCTCCCAGGCGAAGGCAATCGCCTCCTCCTTGAAGTAGTCGCCGAACGAGAAGTTGCCGAGCATCTCGAAGAACGTGTGATGCCGCAGCGACGGCCCGACGTTGTCCAGGTCGTTGTGCTTGCCGCTGACGCGCATGCACTTCTGCGACGTCGTGGCCCGCAGGTAGTCCCGTTTCTCGCGGCCGAGGAAGACGTCCTTGAACTGGTTCATCCCGGCGTTGGTGAACAGCAGTGTCGGATCGTCGTGCGGCACCAGCGGCGAGCTGGGCACGATGCGGTGGCCGTGGCGTTCGAAGTAGCTCAGGAATGACTGCCGGATCTCGTTCGCGGTCATGGAGAGCATTGTACTAGGCGGTGGGCGATGGGCGGTAGGCGATGGGGGGAGGAGGCGTTGCGATCTCAGTCGTCAGTCGTCAGTCGTCGCTGTCAGGTCGGCGCTTCTGTCTGTCCCTCAGGACGGCCATCACCTGGTCCGAGGCGAAGCCCTGGCCGACGAGGAAGCGATAGAGACGGGCGAAGGTGGCGCGATCGGGGATCGGGGCGCCCGCAGGGAGACGGCGGGCGAGGGCGCGCTGGAGCAGGTCGCCGGTGTCCAGCGAGGCGCTGACCTCGGCGACGGCTTCCCGGGCGACGTCGCGGGCGATGCCGAGCCGCTCGATCTGCTGCACGGCGCGCGCCGGTCCGCGGCGCTTCAGCTCGAGCTCCATCCGCGCCCGCGCCCGGGCCACGCGGGTGTCGTCGAGCGCCCGTTCCTCCTTGAGGGCGGCGATGGCCTCGTCGATCGATTCGGGCGGGAAGGCGCGCAGGGCGAGGCGTTCGCGGGCCTGGTGCTCCGACAGCTCGCGCCTGACGAGCAGGCGCATCACGAGCAGCCGCGCCGATCCGGCGTCGCGTCGATCGGGCGCCGCCGGGGCGGGCGGCTTCAGGCGCGACCGGGGCACAGCGCTACCCTCCGAAGCGGGTGATGCCGGGCGGGGCGGACGGGCTGGCCTGATCGCGGGCGCGGCGGGCCATGTCCTCGCGCGTCATCTCGGAGGTGCTGCCGATCCCCTGGACCTTCAGCTTGAACTCGTCGACGTTCGACGCCCAGCGGAGGGCTTCGTCGTAGGTGATCAGGTGCTGTTCGTAGAGTCCGAAGATGGACTGGTCGAAGGTCTGCATGCCGTACTGCGTCGTGCCGGCGGCGATGGCGCCCTGGATGAGGTGCGTCTTCTCCTTGTCGACGATGCAGTCGCGGATGAACGGCGTGCCGATCAGGATCTCGACGGCCGGCACGCGGCCCTGGCCGTCGGCCCGCGGGATGAGGCGCTGCGAGATGACGGCCCGCAGCACGCTGGCGAGCTGCAGCCGGATCTGCTTCTGCTGGTGCGGCGGAAAGACGGCGATGATGCGGTTGATCGTCTCGGTCGCGTCCAGGGTGTGCAGCGTCGAGAAGACCAGGTGGCCGGTCTCGGCGGCCAGCAGGGCCGTCTCGACCGTCTCGAAGTCGCGCATCTCGCCGACGAGGATGACGTCGGGGTCCTGGCGCAGCGCGCTGCGCAGGGCATGGGCGAACGACTTCGTGTCGACGGCCACCTCGCGCTGGTTGATGATCGCCCGGTCGTCGCGATGGAGGAACTCGATGGGATCCTCGATCGTGATGACGTGGGCCGAGCGCGAGTGGTTGATGTGATCGATGAGCGCGGCGAGCGTGGTGCTCTTGCCGCTGCCGGTCGTGCCGGTGACCAGGACGAGCCCGCGCTCCTCCTCGGCGATGCGTCTTCAGGACGGCCGGCAGCCCGAGCTCGTCGATCGAGCCGATCCGGATCGGAATGACGCGGAAGACGAGGCCGACGGCGCCCCGCTGCTGGAAGATGCTGCAGCGGAAGCGGCCGAGGCCGCCGACGCTGTAGGCGAGGTCGATCTCCTGGTCGTCCTTGAACCGCTGCCGCTGCGCCGTCGACATGACCGCCGCCGCCATCGCCATCACGTCGTCCAGCGTGAGCTGGTGATCGCGCGTGGCGGGCACGAGCTGCCCGCCGACGCGGAGCATCGGGTAGTTGCCGACCTTCAGGTGGAGGTCGGACGCGCCCTGCTGGACGGCGATGGTGAGGAGATCGTTGACGTGCATGGGTCGTGGCGTCGCCGCCCGGGCGTCAGCGCGACTTCGCGCCGCGCGCGGCGGCCGGCTCGCGCCGGCCCGCGTCGGTCGGATAGACGTAGGTCAGCCAGCCCCAGGTGTCGGCCATCTCGCCGTTGATGAGATCGAAGAACGCCTGCTGCACCGCCGCGGTGACCGGCCCGCGCTTGCCGCTGCCGACGGTGATCCGGTCCACGCTGCGGATCGGCGTGACCTCGGCGGCGGTGCCCACGAAGAAGAGCTCGTCGGCGTTGTAGAGGAACTCGCGCGGAATCGTCGTCTCGCGCACCTCGTAGCCGAGGTGCCGCGCGAGCGTGATGACCGCGTCGCGCGTGATGCCCTGGAGGATCGACGAGCCGAGCGCCGGCGTGAAGATGATCTGGTCGCGCACCAGGAAGACGTTCGCGCCGCTCGCCTCGCTGACGAAACCGTTGACGTCGAGCGCGATCGCCTCGGCGTAGCCGTCGGCCAGGGCGCCCATCTTGATGAGCGCGGAGTTCGCGTAGTTCGCGCTCGACTTCGACGTCGCCGGGAAGGTGTTCGGCGCCATCCGCGTCCACGAACTGACGCAGACGTCGACGCCGTTCTCGAGCGCATCGGCGCCCAGGTAGCGGCCGAGGTCCCACACCAGGATCGCCAGCTCGACCGGACAGGTCGCCGGATTCACGCCGAGCGAGTCGTAGCCGCGGTACATCAGCGGCCGGATGTAGCAGGCCTTCAGCTCGTTGGCCCGGATGGTGTCGAGAATCGCCGACTCGACCTGCGCGGCCGTCATCGGATACGCCATCCGGTAGGTCCGCGCCGAGTCGAAGAGCCGCCGCACGTGCATGTCGAGCCGGAAGCAGGCCGACCCCTTCGGCGTGTCATAGCAGCGGGCGCCTTCGAACACGCCGCTGCCGTAGTGGACGACGTGGGAGGCGACGTGGATCTTCGCCTCCGCCCAGTCGACCAGCGTTCCGTTCATCCAGATCTTGCCGGTGCCCGTAAAGCCTGCCATGGCGTGAACTCCTGAGTGGTATCGGACGACGGTCTTCGGTCGACAGTCTACGATCCTGTCCGGTGCGCGGCGATCGACGGCGGGCAGCCGTCCGGGCCACCCGGAGACCGGAGACTGGAGACTGTAGACGACGCGAAGAATGTTAGCACTACTGCGCTTCGCCGCAAAAAGGGCAGCGATCGGTGCGGGCGTGCAGCGGCTTGCGGCAGTGCCAGCAGAAGCGGGGCTGTGGCGTTTCCCGCGCGCGCAGCCGGCTGTGGATGGCCTGCACGGCGTCGTCGGTGCCGTGGCCACCCGTGCCCGTCTCGCCGGCCGGCGTCGGCCGGCGTCTGGGCGCGCCGGCGGCCGTCCGCCGCGCGGGCGCCAGGCGGATCGACAGGAGGTCTTCCAGGAGGTCGCCGGCGCGCTGGTAGCGGCCCGCGATCTCCGGCGTCATCGCCTTGAGGACGATGTCCTCGAGCGCCTGCGGGATCTTCGGGTTCTTCGTCCGCGGCGGCGAGACCAGCTCGCCGCGCATCAGCCGGTCGAGGTCGGCCGGCGCCGGCGTCTGGTACGGCAGGTCGCCCGTCAGCATCTGGTACATCGTCACGCCGAGCGAGTAGATGTCGGACGCGAAGACCGCCCGGCCCTGGAACTGTTCGGGCGCCATGTACGGCGGGCTGCCGATGACCGTCGTGCCGTGCGCCGCAATCTCCAGGAAACGGGAGGTGCCGAAGTCGGCGACCTTCAGCAGGCCGGTCTCCGAGACGAGCACGTTGGAGGGCCGGAGATCGCGGTGCAGCACCCCCTGGCGGTGGGCGTGATCGACGGCATTGCAGATCTGGCAGGTGTAGTCGAGCGCCCGCGGCAGGTCGAGCGCCCCCTCGCCGGCGATGACGTTCTCCAGCGTCTCGCCCTGCACGTACTCCATGACGATGAAGAAGACGTTCTGCTGCTTCTCGGCCGTCAGGATCGTGACGATGTTCGGATGACTGAGGCTGGCGAGCAGCCGCGGCTCGCGGAGCAGCTCGCTGAAGTCGGTCGACTGGCGGTGCGGGACCTTCAGCGCCACCTTCTTGTCGATCCAGGTGTCGGTGGCGAGGTACACGGCACCGAATCCGCCGCTGCCGAGGGGCGAGATGATCTTGTACTTGCCGATGGTCTGGCCGCGGAAGAACATGAACGGCGACGAGTATAGCGCAGGAACGCGCCTATAATCCCGCCATGCCGCACCGCTTCCATGCACCCGACCTCACCGGCCCCGGCGCGCTCGTCGTCCTGCCGCCCGGCGAGGCGACGCACCTGGCGCGCGTGCTCCGGCTGCGCGCCGGCGATCGCGTCGCCGTGTTCGACGGCCGCGGACGCCAGTTCGAGGCGACGGTCGAGACGCTGAAGCCCGCGGTGTCGGTGCGGATCGGCGTCCCGCTGGCCGCGGCACCCGAGCCGCGCGTGCGGCTGACGCTCGTGCAGGCCGTGCTGAAGGGCGACGGCATGGACGGTGTCGTGCGTGATGCCGTCATGCTGGGCGCCACGGCCGTGCAGCCGGTCGTGACGGCGCGCGCGGAGGTGGCGCTGACGGCGCTGCGGCGCGGACATCGCGCCGATCGCTGGCGCCGGATCGCGCTGGCGTCGGTGAAGCAGTGCGGCCGGGCGGCCGTGCCCGAGGTCGCCGAGCCCGTGGAACTGGAAGCCGCCCTCGCCACGGCCGCCGACCTCCGGCTGATGCTCGTGGAGCCGGGGGCGGACACGGCCGGCACCGAGTCGCTGGCCGGCCTGCGCGGCCGCCCGGCGCCCGGTTCGGCGGCACTGCTGGTCGGTCCCGAGGGCGGCTGGGCGCCCGAGGAGGTCGCGGCCGCGCGCGCTCGCGGCTGGACCCTCCTGAGGCTGGGCGGCCGGACCCTGAGGGCCGACGCGGCCCCGATCGTCGCGATCAGCGCGCTGTGGGGAGAGTGGGGAGAGTTCTGAGGAATCGAGAATCCGAGCGTCCGACGTCGCAGGTGCTTCTGCGTTCCTCGTTCTTCATTCTTCGTTTCAACGTCAGCCCCACCCACTCGTTCTCCTGCGTCCGTTCCACCAGCTCCAGCTGACCTGAAGGCGTCGAGGACGGTCTGGGCCTCGTCGGCGAGGATGCCGCTGAGGATGCAGGTGCCGCCCGGCGCCAGGTGGCGAAGCAGCGCGTCGGTGTCGCGGGCGAGAAAGGCTCCGGTCAGGTTGGCGACGAGCACCGTGGCGCTCGCGGATGGCCCTGGAGACGAGGTCCGGATGTCGGCCGTCTCGAAGGTCGTGCGGGTGACGGCCGGATTCAGGGCCAGATTGCGCCGCGCCGACTCCACGGCGTCGGGATCGTGGTCGACTCCGGTGACGCGTGCCGCGCCGAGCAGGTCGGCGGCCATCGCGAGGATGCCCGAGCCGCAGCCGACGTCGAGTACCGTGGCGCCGTCGAGATCGAGCGTCTGCAGTGCCGCGAGGCACAGCCGGGTCGTCGCGTGGTGGCCGGTGCCGAAGCCCATGGAGGGTTCGATCACGAGGCAGATCGGGGCTTCGGGATTGAGGGGCGCGGACGTCGTCCGAGCGGGCAGCACGAGCACCCGTCCGACCCTGACCGGCTCGAGCCCCTCCTGCGATCTCCTGGCCCAGTCCTCGTCCGGCTCGTTCGCCGTCGATACGTCCAGGCCGTCTTCCGCGAATGCCGCGGTGAGCGCCCCGGCCGCCCGGTCCCGCGCGTCGGCCTCGACGAAGTAGGCCTGCCAGACGGTCTCGTCCTCGGTCAGCGCCGTCGGCTGCCAGTCATCGAGCGCCGCGAGGACACGATCGCGCAGGCTGGTGGCGTCGCGATCGGCGGGGAAGCGGAGGACGAGAACGGGCCAGAGCCTGGGGACTGGTGTGGAGACGGGTTCTGTCACGGCGTGTCCCGAAGGGGTGGCTGAACCTGCTATCCGAAGATGTCGCGGACGCGGTCGAAGAGGTTGCGTTCGTCGTGTTCGTGGGTGTGGCTGCGCGGTTCGAATTCATCGGCCGGCAGCTCGGCGGCGAGCTGCTCGAGCAGCTCGCGCTGCGGCCGCGTGAGCTTGCGCGGCGTGATCGCCTGCACGGTCACCATCAGGTCGCCGTGGCCGCGGCCGCTGATGTCGGGCATCCCCTTGCCGCGCAGGCGGAAGGTGCTGCCGGTCTGGGTCCCCTCGGGCACGCTGAGCTTCTCGCGGTGCTTCGGCTTCGGCGTCGGCACGTGGATCTCGCCGCCGAGCGCCAGGGTCGTGAAGTTCACCGGCACCTCGCAGTAGAGGTCGTCACCGTCGCGCCGGAAGAACTTGTGGCGCTGCACGTGCACGACGACGTAGAGGTGGCCGGCGGGGCCGCCGCCGCTGCCGGCTTCGCCCTCGCCCGTCAGCCGCAGCTGCTGTCCCTCGGCGATGCCGGCCGGGATCTTCACCGTCAGCTTCTTCTCTCGGGGCACGGTGCCGGCGCCCCGGCAGGTCTGGCACGGCTTGGTGATCACCTTGCCGGTGCCGCGGCACTGGCCGCAGGTGCGCGCCACGGTGAAGAAGCCCTGCTGGTAGCGGAGCTGGCCCGCGCCGCGGCACTGCGGGCAGGCGCTCGGCCCGCTGCCCGGCGCCGCGCCCGACCCCTGGCAGGTGTCGCAGGTCTCGTGCCGCGGGATCTGGATGGTCGTCTCGGTGCCCGCGTAGGCCTCGTCGAAGGAGATCTCGAGGTCGTAGCGCAGGTCGGCCCCGCGCTGCGGGCCGCGGCGCCGCCCGCCGCCGAACATGTCGCCGAAGCCGAAGATGTCGCCCAGGCCACCGAGGATGTCGTTGAAGTCGGCGAAGATCGTCGGATCGAACCCGGCGCCGCCAGCCGCGCTGGCACCGACGCCCGCATGGCCGAAGCGGTCGTACGCGCTCCGCTTGTCGGCGTCGGCCAGGACGGCGTACGCCTCGGCGCCTTCCTTGAACTTCTCCTCGGCGGTGTGGTCCCCCGGATTGCGGTCCGGGTGGTACTTCATGGCGAGCTTGCGGTAGGAGCTCTTGATTTCCGTTTCGGTCGCCGTCCGCGACACGCCGAGCACTTCGTAGTAATCGCGCTTGCTCACGCCTTCGCCACCTTCACCATCGCGGGCCGCAGCAGTTTCGTGCCGAGCAGGTATCCCCGCCGGAACTCCTGGACGATCTCGCCGTCCCGGTGATCGGGACTCGGGTCGTACGACACCGCCTGGTGGAGGTGCGGATCGAACTGCGCGCCGGTCGTATCGATCGGGGTCACGCCGCGCTTCTGCAGCAGATCGAGGAGCTGCTTGTCGATCAGCTCGATCCCCTTGCGGTAGGCCTGGGCCTCGGGACCGGCGTCGATTGTCAGGGCCCGCTGCAGGTCGTCGACGAGGGGGAGCAGCTCCTCCAGCAGGTCGGCCGCCGCCATCTGGCGCTGATCCTGCCGCTCGCGATCGACGCGCTTGCGGTAGTTGTCGAATTCCGCCGTCTTGCGCAGCAGCCGATCGTACAGATCGTCACGTTCCGCCTGCAGGGCAGACGTGCCCCCGGCCGGGGCGCGCGCGGGGGCGTCGGTGCCGTCGGTCTGCGGGTCCATGTCGGAGGCGTGAGCGGGATCGGGCTGTGACGTCGGGTCGTGCGTCATGGAAACGGCGTCTCTCTCCTAGTTGGATTCCTTCAACACGCGGGACATCGCCTGCGCGATGCCGTCGACGGCGGCGATGGCCCGCGAGTAGCGCATGCGCGTGGGGCCGATGATGCCGATGGTGCCGAGGCGGCCGCCTTCGGTGTAGGTCGCGGCGACGAGGCTGAACGGCCGGAGCTCCGGGTTGATGTGCTCGGCGCCGATGACGACCGTGATGCCGCTGCCCTCGAGGCACTCCCCGAGCAGCCGCACCAGCCGCTCCTTCTCCTCGACCATCTTCAGCAGTGTGCGCAGCATGTCGATCGAGCCCTCGTGACTGACGAACGCGGCATCGCCGAGCAGCGACGCGGCCCCTTCCACGAAGACCCGGTGCTCCTCCGACCATCCGTCGAAGCTCGAGCGCGCCAGATCGAGCGCCCGGGCGAGCAGGCGGTCGTACAGGTTCCGTTCCTCGCCCAGCCGCCGGGCGACCGCCGCCCGCGCCTCGTCCAGCGACAGCCCCGCGAACTCGGTGTTCAGGTAGTTGGCCGCCTGCCGCAGGTCCTGCGGCCGCCACGGCTCGCCCGTGTCGACGATCTTCTGCAGGGCCTGCCCGCCGCGCGCCACCACGACGACCAGCACGCGCGTCGCCGTCAGCGGCACGAATTCGATCCGGTGGAACACGGTTGCATCGGCCGCCGGCGCCAGCGCGAAGGCCACCTGCCGCGACGCCCGGGAGAGCATGTGCGACACGCTCGCCAGCAGCTGGTCGTGCGCGCCGATGCCGGCTTCGCGCAGCCGGGCCGCCACCAGGTCGACCGACCGGCTCGGCCGGTGATCCTCGAGGAGCAGATCGACGTAGAAGCGGTACCCGCGGTCGGTCGGCACGCGGCCGGCCGAGGTGTGCGGCTGCCGGACGTAGCCCTCGTCCTCGAGCCGCGCCAGGATGTTGCGCACCGTGGCCGACGACACGTCCAGCCCGGCGGCGCGGACGAGCGTCGACGAGGGGACCGGCTGGCCCGTAATGATGTATTCGCGCACGAGCGCGGCCAGCAGACGACCGGTACGTTCGGATGCAGTGGACACGGTAATTAGCAGTCTCGATTCGAGAGTGCTAACGTCATTATACACCAGTCATTGCGGGGGCAGGCGGCGGCCCTACTCGACCTTCGACCATCGCATCGACCGGACCGCGACCGCCGGCCCCTCGATCCGGCCGTAGCGGACGGCGATGAGCTGGGCGAGGATGCTGACGGCGATCTCGGCCGGGCTGACGGCGCCGATGTCGAGGCCGATCGGGGCGTGGACCCGCTTCAGGGACTCGGGCGGCGTCGCTTCGCCGATCAGGGCATCGTAGATCCGGGCGACCTTGGCCCGGCTGCCGATGAGGCCGAGGTACCGCAGATCCCGCGGGACGAGGCTCCGCAGGGCGTCCAGGTCGTACCGGTGCCCGCGCGTCACCACGACCACGTACGCGCTGTCGGGCAGCGTCGTCCGGTCGAGCCAGGCGGGAATCTCGTCGACGACGACTTCGGCGGCGTGCGGAAACCGCTCGGCGTTGGCGAACTTCTCGCGGTCGTCGACGACGTGGACGGCGAAGCCGACCTCGTGCGCCATGCGGGCCAGGTGATAGCCCACGTGACCGGCCCCGATGATATAGAGGCGGGGAGAAGGCTCGATCGGATCGATGTGCACCTCCATCTGGCCTCCGCAGATCAGGCCGGACTCTTCCGCGAAGTCGTCGTTCAGCTCGTAGCGCACCAGCTGCGACTTGCGCGTCTTCAGGGCCTCGCGCGCCTTCCAGAACGCGTCGTTCTCGTAGCAGCCGCCGCCGATCGTGCCGACGATCCGGCCGTCGGCGTGCACGAGCATCTTCGCGCCGACCCGCTGGGGCGTCGATCCCTGCGCCGAGACGATCGTCACCAGGGCGACCGTTTCCCCCCGGGCGAGCGCGTCGGTCAGCGCCGCGAAGACTTCCTGATTCATGGAGCTTCCATTATAGGATGCCGGCCGGGCGGGGTTCGAGGCCGACGCGCGAGCGGCCCCAGCGGCGTGCGCGCACGCTGACGGGGGCGACGGACGCGGGCCGTGCCGCGGCGTCAGATGGTGAGGATCCAGTGACGGCCGAGCTCGAGCGGGAGCGTCTCGCGCAGCCGCTCGACGAGCGCCGGGCCGTACCGGTTCAGGAAGTAGACGAAGCCGACCGTCCGCTCCTGCGCATGGCCGCCGGGGAACGCCTGGTCGCGGGCGTGGATGAACTGGCGCCGCAGCGTCTCGTCGCGCCGCTTGGCCGCCTGGATCAGCTTGCCGTGCAGCGTCTTGAGGTCGTGCTGCATCCGCCCGAGCGTCGACCGGGCCGCACCGGCCAGCGTCGGGTCGACGACGGGCAGCGCCGCGATCACGCGATCCATCTGCGCGGTCACGGTGCGCGTGGCCTCGTTCAGCGATTCCTCGACGTGCGGCGGCAACTGCGATTCGAGCAGGTGATTCAGGGCCGACTCGTCCTGCGCCTGCAGCGTCTCGAGCGCCACCTGATACCGGTTCAGGAAGCGGACCGCGGCCGAGTCGAGCAGGGTCGCCGACGCCCGCGGGTGGACGAGCGGCATCGGCACGTCGAACCGCTCGTAGACCTGGCGCAGCTGGCCGAGGTAGGCCAGCTCGTTCGGTCCGGCCACGTAGCAGGCGGTCGGGAAGATCGTGTCCTGCACGAGCGGCCGCAGCAGGACGTTCGGGCTGAAGTGCGCCGGCTCCTTCGTCGCCAGTTCGACGAGCGCCGCCGGCGCGTACGGCGTATCGCCCACCAGGAACCGCCCCTCGTGTCCTCGGATGGGACGGCGCGTCCCGTCCAGATAGAACAGGGCGGGACTGTCCCCGTGGGCCTGCACTTGGGCGTGATAGCCGCGCTTCACCAGGTCCGCGCCGGCGGCCGCCGCCAGGCGGGCCGTCTCGCCGGGCGCCTCGAGCTCGCGCCGGAACAGATCGCCGACCAGCGGCTTGGCCGCCGGATCGGAGGCGTCGTAGACGACCAGGCCGTGCGGGCCGAGCACCGTCTCCAGCCAGGTGCTGAACGCCTCGGCCATGCCGCGGCCGGGCGTGTAGGCGCGCCGGAGATCGTCGAGCAGGGCCGGCGTGAACTCGGTCGCCGGGAGCGTCGAGCCGAGCGCGTCGAGCACGCTCTGGATGTCGCTGGTGAGGGGAACGGCGGCGACCGGAACGGGGTCGGCCTTGTCGAGGGCGGGCAGGGACAGCGTGTGGGGATTCAGCTCGGCATCGAGCACCGTACACGACCGCACTTCGTCCCAGTCGTGGTCCTCGCTCTCCACCCAGAAGATCGGCACGACCGGCAACTGGTGCTCGCGCGCCATCCGCTCGGCCAGCTGGATCGTCGTCAGCGCCTTGAGCAGCGTGTAGAGCGGGCCGCCGAACAGGCCGGCCTGCTGGCCGGTCACGATGGCGACACTGCGCGGGTCGGCGAGCTGCCGTGCCCGCTCGACGGCGGCGGCCGGCGCCCCGCGGCGCTGCTGCTGGGCCGCGAGCAGTGCGGCGACCTCGGCCCGGCGTCGCGGATGAGCCACCGTTCGCTCGATGACCTCGGTGCGCGACCGGGGCTCGCCGGGGTTGCCGGCGAAGAACGGCGCGACCCGATCGAATTGGTACGCGTAATCGGCGGCCAGGGGGCGGATACCGGGAAGCTGGCGGATATCGACTGCGAGAGGCGAGGCAGGTTCCGCTGGCGGGGCAGGCTTGGTCGACACCGTTCGATTACTCTCGCAGACGGTCAGCACCATGTCAACAGGACGGGGCCCGCCGGGCCCGTTCCTGGGGGGACAAGAGTGCGCAAATCTGGTAAACTCTCTCGCTGGAACGAGTCACGCTGTCCGCGGCATTCCTGAGGAGCACCGGCCCTGACTGCGGAAGCCCCCAGCTATTCACCACAGGACGCCTTCGGTCCTTTCCGAGTCCTTCATCAGATTGGTGCCGGTCGTCTCGGACCGGTGTTCCGGGCGTATCATCCCGAAGGCGACCGTCTCGTCGCGATCAAGGTCTTTCAACTCGACCTCCTGCCCGAGCAGGTCCATGCGCTGGCGGCGGAGCTGCAGCAGCTCGTCGACCGGCGGCTCGCCCATCCGGGCATCGTCGCGCCGATTGCCGCCGGCGTGGAAGGATCGTCGGTCTACCTGGCGCAGGAATTCTGCGGCGGTGATTCGCTCGACGTCGCCATGCGGCAGGGCGAACGCTGGACCGGCAAGGCCGGACGCCAGCTGATTCAGGCCGTTGCCTCGGCGATCGACGTGGCCGCCGCGCACGGTGCGCATCATGGCGCCCTGCATCCCCGCGACATCCTGCTGACCGGCGATACCGTGCAGGTGACCGGCTTCGGCGTGACCGAGGCGCTCGAGCGCGTCGGACTGCGCGTGCTGGGCCGGCATCCCTACGGCGCCCCGGAGCGGACCGCCGGACAGGCCTGGGGGACGCCGGCCGACGTCTTCGCCCTGGCCGTGCTCGCCTACGAGCTGCTCGCCAACCGGCGCGTCAGCGGCATCGGTGACCAGAGCGTCGAACAGCTCGCGGTGGCGCAGGACGCCGACCCGCGGCTGCTGCGCCGCGTATTCGCCACGGCGCTGGCCGCCGAGCCGGCCACGCGATACCGGACGGCCCGGGCGTTCACCGCGGCGCTGGATGCCGCGCTGTCGGCGGAGGCCGTTCAGTCGCCCGGCAGGCCGGAGGAGCCTCGCCTGCCGCTCGACGGACCCGCCGATGTGGCCGGCGCCAGCGCAGCGGCCTCCATGGACGGCGACGGCGATGGCGATGGCGAGCGCACGGCTCCGGACACGACCGCTGAGGCCGAGATCGCTGATGTCGAACCGGCGCCGCTGGCGGTCGCCGTGCCCAGGGCCCGCACCGTCACCGGGCCGGTGCCCGTTCCCGGGCCCAGGCCCCCCGCAGATAACGACGAGCACGAAGAGAGCCTCGCCGATTTCGACGCGGGCCTCGCACGCGATCCGGCCGAGGACGAACCGGAACCCGAGCCGCCGGTCGAGAACGAGCTCGAGTTGAACGCGGCTGGCGTGGCAGCCTCGCCGGCGCCGTCCGAGCGGGGCATCGGGGTGCCGCTATCGTTGACGGCCGCGACGGCCGCAGACGCGCTGGATCTCGAGGCGCTCGATGAACCGGTCGCCGAGCCTGTCGAGCGCGCCGAGAGCGCCGAACCGGTGTCGCGCGAATCCGGCGAAGAGGTCGTCGCGGCGCCGCCGGTTGCGCCCGCGGTGGCCGCGGAACGTCCGGTCGCGGCTTCGGCGTCGGCGCCGGCAGCCGGTCAGGCCCTGCCGCCGGCGGCCGATGCACCTGCCGCGCGCCCGGCGCGTCCACCGTCGCTGCTCGACAGCCCGCCGGTGCTCGAGCTCGCCGGCGCGGGGCAGCGGACGGGCAACTGGCCGATCTTCGTCGCGCTCACCGTCGGGCTGCTGGTCGGCTTTGCCGTCGGCGTCAGCGTGGCGTCGTTCTTCTACACACCAGGAGCCAGTGTGGTGGCCGGGTCGAGGGCCGTTGCGGCGGCCCCGGCGTCCGTCCCGGCATCGGCGCCGGCGCAGCCGCCGGCATCGGCGGCCGTCGCGCGGCCGGCTGCGCCGAAGGCCGTGCCCGCGGCGCCGACCGGCGGCCGTCTCCTGATGCGGTCGACGCCGTCGGGCGCGCGCGTCATACTGCAGGGTCGGGAGCGCGGCGTGACACCGCTGTCGTTGAGCGGCCTGCCATTCGGCACCTACCGCGTGCAATTCGCGCGGGACGGGTACCGGACGGAGGAGCAGCAGGTGGTGCTGTCGGCCTCACGCGCCGATCGCGCGGTGGCCGTGCGGCTGCGTGTCGCGTCGCCGGTGGTCGGGCCGGGTATTCTGGTCGTCGATACGCGGCCGGCGGGAGCCGCCGTGCTCGTGGACGGCAAGCGGGTCGGGGCGACGCCGCTGGTGCTTCCGGGGGTCATGAGCGGCTCGCATCGCGTGCGGCTCGAGCTGCCGGGCTACCGGCCGTGGGAGACGACCGTGGCGATCAAGGCGGGAACGCGGAGCCGGGTGACGGCGTCGCTGGAGCAGGGTTCGAACCGATGATGGCAGTGCTGGCACTGGAAGACGGGACGTGGTTCCGCGGGACGTCGGTGGGCGCGCCGGGAGAGACCGGCGGCGAGGTGGTGTTCAACACGAGCATGACCGGCTATCAGGAAGTGCTCACCGATCCGTCCTACTCGGGGCAGATCGTCACGATGACCTGTCCGCAGATCGGCAACTACGGCGTGTCCCTCGAGGACGTCGAGTCGCGCAAGCCGCAGGTGGCCGGCTTCGTCGTGCGCGAGTCGTCGCCGATTGCCAGTAACTGGCGCGCGCAGGGGGCGCTGCGCGACTACCTCACGGAGAGCAACATCGTCGCGATTGCCGACATCGACACGCGCGAGCTCACGCGGAAGCTCCGGTCGGGCGGCGTGCTCCGCGGCGCGATCATCGCCGGCGACGTCGATCCGGCCGCGGTGGTCGAGCGGGCGCGCCTGGTGCCGCCGATGGAAGGGGCCGACCTGGTGCGGAACGTGACGACCGAGGCCGTCTTCGACTGGCCGTTTGCGCCGGCGGGCGAGTTCACGGTGCCGCCCGAGCGGACGGCGAGGCCGCGCCGGCGCGTGGCGGCCTACGACTTCGGCATGAAGCGGAACATCCTGCGCCGGCTCAGCGCCTACGGCTGCGACGTCCGGGTGTTTCCCGCGGCGACGCCGGCGGCGGATCTACTGGCCTGGTCGCCCGAGGGGATCTTCCTGAGCAACGGGCCGGGCGATCCGGCGCCGCTCGACTACGCCGTGCGCAACGTGCGGGAGCTGGCCGAGAGCGGCGTGCCGGTGTTCGGCATCTGCCTCGGGCACCAGGTGCTGAGCCTGGCGTTCGGCGGCCGCACGTTCAAGATGAAGTTCGGGCACCGCGGCGTGAACCATCCGGTGAAGAACCTGGCGACCGGCCAGGTGGAGATCACCTCGCAGAACCACGGCTTCGCCGTGGATTCCGACTCGCTGCCGTCGGACGTCGAAGTGACGCACCTGAACCTGTACGATGGGACGGTCGAGGGCGTCCGTCACCGGTCGCGGCCGGTCTTCTCGGTGCAGTACCATCCGGAGGCGTCGCCGGGCCCGCACGACGCCGATTACCTGTTCCGTCAGTTCGTGGACGAGATGGACAAGGCCGGCGGCTGATGTCCGCGCGGGCGCCGTCGGCGCCAGCCCCAAATCCCTAACCCCGAATCCCTGAATTCCGAATATCTGCGATGCCCCGTCGTACCGACCTCAAGCGCGTCCTCGTCATCGGCTCCGGCCCGATCGTGATCGGGCAGGCCTGTGAATTCGATTATTCCGGCACCCAGGCCTGCAAGGCGCTACGCGCCGAAGGGCTCGAGGTCATCCTCGTCAACAGCAACCCGGCGACGATCATGACCGATCCGCAGATGGCGGACCGGACGTACATCGAGCCGCTGACGCCGGAGATCCTCGAGTCGATCATCGCGCGCGAGCGGCCCGACGCGCTGCTGCCGACCGTCGGCGGCCAGACGGCGCTGAACCTGTCGGTGGCGCTGGGCGAGGCGGGCATCCTCGAGAAGTACGGCGTCGAGCTGATCGGCGCCTCGGTGAAGGCCATCAAGATTGCCGAGGACCGGCTCGCGTTCAAGGAGGCCATGGGGTCGATCGGCATCGAGGTGGCCCGCAGCGGGTACGTGAAGTCGCTCGACGAGGCGCTGGGACTGACCGAGTCGCTCGGCTTCCCGATCGTCATCCGTCCGTCGTTCACGCTCGGCGGGGTCGGCGGCGGCATCGCGTACAACATCGAGGAGTTCCGCGAGCTGGCGGAGCGCGGCCTCGAGCTGAGCCCGGTGCACGAGATCCTCGTGGAGGAATCGGTCATCGGGTGGAAGGAATTCGAGCTCGAGGTGATGCGCGACGCCGCCGACAACTTCGTCGTCATCTGCTCGATCGAGAACATCGACCCGATGGGGGTGCACACGGGCGACAGCATCACCGTGGCGCCGATCCTCACGCTGAGCGACAAGGAATACCAGCGGATGCGCGACGCCGCCCGGCGGATCATCAGCCGCGTCGGCGTCGAGACGGGCGGGTCGAACATCCAGTTCGCCATCAACCCGCGCGACGGCCGGATGATCGTCATCGAGATGAACCCGCGCGTGTCGCGCTCGTCGGCGCTGGCGTCGAAGGCCACCGGCTTCCCGATCGCGAAGATCGCGGCGAAGCTGGCGCTCGGCTACCACCTCGACGAGATTCCCAACGACATCACGCGGCTGACACCCGCCTCCTTCGAGCCGACCATCGATTACGTCGTGACGAAGATCCCGCGCTGGAACTTCGAGAAGTTCCCGCAGGCCGATCGGACGCTGACGACGCAGATGAAGTCGGTCGGCGAGGTGATGGCCATCGGCCGGACGTTCAAGGAGTCGTTCCTGAAGGCGATCCGGTCGCTCGAGATGGGGCGCGAAGGCGAGCTCTGGCCGGACGGCGCCCACCCCGAGGCGCCCGTCGACGAGGCCACGCTGCGCCGCGAGCTGGTCGTGCCGACCGATCGCCGCATCTTCTCGATCTTCCGGGCGCTCGAGCAGGGCTGGTCGACGGCGGCCGTGCACGAGGCCACGCACATCGACCCCTGGTTCCTCGAGCAGTTCGCCGACATCGTCGAGCTGCGCCGCCAGGCGTCGCTCGGCGAGCTGGCGCGCATGTCGCCCGACCTGCTGCGGACGCTGAAGCGGAGCGGGTTCGGCGACCGGCAGCTCGCGGGACTCACCGGCGAGACCGAGCAGAGCGTGCGCGCGCGGCGCGGCGAGCACGGGCTGGCGCCCGCCTACAAGCGGGTCGACACCTGCGCGGCCGAGTTCGAGTCGTTCACGCCGTACCTCTACGGCAGCTACGCGGATGCCTGCGAAGCCGAGCCCAACGACCGGCCGAAGGTGGCGATTCTCGGCAGCGGCCCGAACCGGATCGGGCAGGGGATCGAGTTCGACTACTGCTGCTGTCACGCCGCCTTCGCGCTGCGCGAGCAGGGGTTCGAGACGATCATGATCAACTGCAATCCCGAGACCGTGTCGACCGACTACGACACGGCCGACCGGCTCTACTTCGAGCCGCTGACGTTCGAGGACGTCATGGGGATCATCGAGCGCGAGCGCGAGCGAGGCGGCGACGTGTCGTGCCTCGTCCAGTTCGGCGGCCAGACGCCGCTGAAGCTGGCGCTGCCGCTGCAGGCGGCCGGCGTCAACATCCTCGGCACGTCGCCCGACTCGATCGACCTGGCCGAGGACCGCCAGCGCTTCGCCCGCCTGCTCTGGGAGCTCGGCATTCCGCAGCCGGAGAGCGGCACCGCCACGTCGAAGGCCGAGGCCCGCGAAGTGGCCGCGACCGTCGGCTTCCCGGTGGTCGTCCGCCCGTCCTACGTGCTGGGCGGCCGGGCGATGGCCATCGTCTACGACGTCGGCACGCTCGACCGGTACATGACGAGCGCCGTCAGCGCATCGCCCGAGCACCCCATCCTGGTCGATCGCTTCCTGGAGGACGCCTTCGAGTTCGACGTCGACGCGGTGGCCGACGCCGAAGGGGCCGTCGTCATCGGCGGCATCATGGAGCACATCGAGAAGGCCGGCATCCACTCGGGCGACAGCTCGTGCGTGGTGCCGCCGTTCCAGACGCCGGCGCGCCACCTCGAGACCATGCGCGACTACACGCGGCGGATCGCCCGGGCGCTGAAGGTGGTCGGGCTGATGAACGTGCAGTTCGCCATCGAGGACGACACCGTCTACGTGCTCGAGGTCAACCCACGCGCCTCGCGCACGGTGCCCTACCTCTCGAAGGCCACCGGCGTGTCGCTCGCCAAGGTCGCCGCCTGCGTGATGGCCGGCCGGACGCTCGCCGAGCTCGGCCTGGTCGACGACCTGCAGGTGGCCGGCATCTTCGTGAAGAGCCCCGTCTTCCCGTTCGTCCGCTTCCAGGGTGTCGACACGATCCTCGGCCCCGAGATGCGATCGACGGGCGAGGTGATGGGCGGGGCGGCCGAGTTCGGCGTCGCGTACGCGAAGGCCCAGATCGCCGCCGGCCAGCAGCTGCCGCAGGGCGGCACCGCCTTCGTCAGCGTGAACAACGAGGACAAGCCGAACGTGGTGCCGATCGCCCGCGACCTCGCGGAGCTCGGCTTCTCGCTCGTCGCCTCGCGCGGCACGGCGGCCTACCTCCGCGCGCACGGGCTCGACGCCCGCGTCGTCTACAAGGTGAACGAGGGGCGGCCGAACGTGGCCGACGAGCTCGTCAGCCGCAAGATCGACCTGGTCATCAACACGCCGCTCGGCCGCGAGTCGTTCTTCGACGAGCGGGCGGTCCGCCGCGCCGCGACGATGCACGCGGTGCCGTGCGTGACGACCCTCACCGGCGCCGCGGCCACCGTCAGCGCGATCCGCGCGATCCGGTCCCAGGGCCTCACCGTCCGCGCCCTGCAGGACTACTACGCCGAGACCAAGGGCGGCATCTCGATCACGTAGCACGAGCGTACGCGCCAATCCGCGGGCCGGCCACGGCCGCGGTCCCTATCTGGGAAGTCCGGAGCGTGAAGGGGACGAGAACGCATGGGCGCGCGGGGCCCCGGCCGGCAATTGCAAGATGCTGACGCCTCAACCCCGCGCGGCGCGCGCAGCGCGACGCCCCCCGGGCCCGCTTGTTGCACCGGGCCCGCCGTGCCCGTCCCCGCTCTCGTTCCCGCCGTCTGCCTCCTGATCGGCTGCCTGCTCGGAACCGTCCTGCCCGGCCGCATCGAAATGCCGCTGCTGGCCCTGGCCGTCATCTGCGTGGCCGTGGCCTGGTCGACCTGGGTGCGGCAGATTCTGCCAACCGCCACCTCCTGCGCGATTGCCGTCGCGTGCATCGCCGTCGGTACCGGCGCTGGCCATCCGGGCCGGCGAGCAGGCCCTGCATCCGTCTCTGAAGGTCGTCGCAGCCGGGCTCGCCGCGCGGCAGCCGCCGGATCGCCCTGATGTCGATCCCGGGGAGTTCTCGCTCGCGGCGGGTGTGGAGGGCCGCCTGACGGAGGACGCCTCGCTCTCGCCGAGCGGCGTCGCGCTCGCCATGGACGTCGATCGGCTCAGGCTGGGGGGCGTCACGTATCCCGTGGCCGGCGGCGTGCGGGCGACGGTGGTGGGCGAGCTGGCGCTCGGACGCTACGGGCGATGGATGGCCGGCCGCCGCGTGCGGATGCCGATGCAGCTCCGCCGCCCGTCGCGCTATTTCGATCCCGGTGTGCCGGACGCGGAGGTGGCCCTGGCACGAAGGGGGACCGCGCTGGTCGGTGTGGTCAAGAGCGGCGCGCTCGTCGAGGTGCTGCGCCGCGGCAGCTGGCCGATGGAGCTGGCGGCAGCCGCCCGGCGGGGCGCCCGCGGAATCATCGCCCGATCCGTCGGCCGCTGGAGCCCGCAGTCGGCGGTGATCGTGTCGGCGATCGTGCTCGGCGACCGCGCCGGTCTCGACGAATCGATGCGGCGGCGGCTGCAGGAGGCGGGCACGTATCACGTGATCGCGATTTCGGGCGGGAACATCGCCATCCTGGCGGGGCTCGTCCTGGCGCTGTTCGCCTACGCCGGACTGGCGATGCGGGCGGCGAGCGTGGCCGCGATCGGCGTGCTCGTCGGTTACGCGATGCTCGTGGGCGGGGGCGCATCCGTGAACCGCGCGACGCTGATGGCGGTCATCTACCTGTGCGCGCGGGCACTCGAGCACCGCGGCCCGCCGCTCAACGCGCTGGCCGTGGCCGGCGGCCTGCTGCTCGTCGCCGATCCCCTGTCGATCTTCGATGCCGGCTTCGTCCTGACGTTCGGCGCGACCGGCGGCATCCTGCTCGGCGGGGCCTGGTTCGGCCGCCACGTGCCGGCACGAGGCTGGCTGCGGGCGCCGGCCGCGCTGCTGCTCGCCTCGCTCTGCGCCGAGACGGCGCTGCTGCCGGTCGGCGCTCTGGTCTTCGAGCGCGTCACCTTCGCCGGACTCGTGCTCAACTTCGCCGCGATTCCGCTGATGGGGCTCGCCCAGCTCGCCGGCATGGCGCTGCTGCCGGTGGCCCTCCTGTCGGCCTGGCTCGCCGACGGACTCGGCTTCCTGGCCCACCTCGGGGCGTCGGGGCTCCTCTGGAGCGCCGGTCTCGTCGACGTCGCGCCGTGGCTCGCGTTCCGCGTGCCGCGGCCGTCAGCCGTGGCGGTCTTCCTCTACTACGCCGGTCTCGGCGCGGCGCTCTCGATCGCCTGGTGGCGCCTCGGCGGCGAGCGACGGCGCACGCTGGCCGCCGGCTGCGTGCTGGTGTCGGTCGCCGCGGCGGTCTGGATCGTCACCGCGCCGGCATCGATTCTGTGGCCGCCCGGGCGCGGCCGGTTGCTGGTGGCCTTTCTCGACGTGGGGCAGGGGGATGCGATTCTCGTCCGGACGCCTCGCGGCCATGCGCTGCTCGTCGATACGGGCGGGCTGCGGGGCGAGGGCAACTTCGACATGGGCGACCGCGTCGTCGGGCCAACACTGCGGGCGCTGGGCGTGCGGCGTCTCGAGTATCTCGTCCTGACGCATGGCGACGCGGATCACATGGCCGGTGCCTCATCGGTCGTCCGCGACTTCCATCCCCGGGAGATCTGGGAAGGGGTGCCGGTGCCGCCCTTCGAGCCGCTGCAACGGCTCCGGGCCCAGTCCGATCGCGCCGCGATCGTCTGGCGGAACGTGCATCCCGGCGATCGGCTGTCCATCGACGGCGTCGAGCTGGTCGTCTGGCACCCGCCGCCGCCCGACTGGGAGCGGCAGAAGGTGCGGAACGACGATTCCATCGTGCTGGAGGTGCGCTACGGCGGCGCCTCCGTGCTGCTGACCGGCGACATCGGCCGGGAGATCGAGCAGACGCTCGTCGGCCGGATCCCGGTCGCGCCGCTGCGCATCCTCAAGGTGCCGCATCACGGCAGCGGCACGTCGAGCTCGTACGCCTTCCTCCGCGCCGTGCATCCCGCCGTCGCCGTCGTCAGTGCCGGCCGCGGCAATCCCTTCGGCCACCCCGTCCCGCAGGTCCTGGCCCGCTACGCGCCATCGGCGCGCAAGTCTTCCGCACCGACCGCGACGGGATGGTCACGCTCGAAACCGACGGGGAGCACGTGACGTTGCGAACGTGGACAGGCCGAGTCCTCACGTTGGCCACGAAGACACGAAGGCACGGAGGGGACAGGTAGGGAGTCCGATCACCACGAAGACACGAAGACACGAAGATCGACAAGAAGGAAGAGGAGCAGGTGATGCTGAGGACGACAACGACAATCGAGCCAGAAACGGACGCCCTCGCTGGCAGAATTCTTTGCGCCGCCATTGAGGTCCACAGAGCCCTGGGGCCAGGACTGATGGAGGCCGCCTACCAGCGGGCTCTGGCGGTTGAACTTCGGGCTCTGGCGATTCCCTTTGAAGTGGAAATGGCGATTGCCGTCAGGTATCGCGATGTCGAGGTCGCCACGCATCGTCTGGACCTCGTGGTTGCGAGGGCTGGTCGTTGTCGAGGTGAAGTCCGTCGCTCGACTCGAGCCCGTTCATCAGGCTCAGTTGCTGTGCTACCTGAAACTGACCAGGCTCCGTCTGGGTCTGCTTCTGAACTTCAATACACCGGTTCTGCGTGACGGAATGCGTCGGATCGTTCTGTAGAGGCCGCTTCGTGTCGTCGTGCCTTCGTGGTTGTCGTAGGACGGGCGAAGGCAGCGTGACATGCCAGCGACCTGTTTGTCGAGCCCTGTGTGTCTTCGTGCCTTCGTGGCTACTTCGTCTCGCTGTTCTTGACCGCCTGCCACGCCTCTTCCATCTCCGCCAGTTCCGCGCCGTGCAGCGAGCGGCCGGTCTCGGCGAGGTGGTGCTTCCATGGCCTCGAAGCGGCGGGTGAACTTGTCGTTGGCCTTGCGCAGGGCGGACTCGGGCTCGATGCCGAGCTTGCGCGACAGGTTGGCGAGCGAGAAGAGCAGGTCGCCCATCTCCTCCTCGGCGCGCGCCGGGTCGACGCCGGCGGGGTCGGTGATCACTTCGCGCAGCTCGGCGACCTCTTCTTCGATCTTCGCGACGACGTCGGGCGCCTGCTGCCAGTCGAAGCCGACGGCCGAGGCACGGCTGCCGATGGCGGTGGCACGGAGCAGGGAGGGGAGGGCACGCGGGACACCGGCGAGAATCGTCTTCCGTTCCGGCTTGCCGTCGGCTCCCTGGCTGGCGCGCTCGGCGGCCTTGATCCGTTCCCAGACCCCGGGCACTTCCTCGGCGGTGCGGGCGCGCGGGCCGTCGCCGAAGACGTGCGGATGCCGGCGCACGAGCTTGTCGGTGACCGACCGCAGGGCGTCCTCGATCGTGAAGCGCCCCTCTTCGGCGCCGATCTGCGCCAGGAACACCACCTCGAACAGCAGGTCGCCCAGCTCCTCGGCGAGCGCGCGGTCGTCGCCGCGATCGAGCGCCTCGAGCGCTTCGTACGCCTCCTCCAGCAGGAACCGGCGCAGGGACTGCGTCGTCTGCTTGCGATCCCAGGGGCAGCCGTCGGGTGAACGCAGCGTCCGCATGATGTCGACGAGGCGGGTGAACAGCGCGGCGGGCGACGGCGACGGCTCGGACATGGGGCGGGCCTCTGGGCTCGGGCTCGGGTGATAGAATGATCCCCATGATTCTTCCTTTCCCCGGGGGTCCATGGCAAGCGAACGCGAGCCGCTGACGTTTCCCGCTTTCGTGATCTCTCTGGCCACCACGGCCGCGATCCATTTCGGCGATGTGCCCGATCCGGAGGGCGGATCGGACGAGCCGAATCTCGAGGGCGCCGCGCAGATCATCGAGGTGCTCGGCCTGCTCGAGGAGAAGACGCGAGGCAACCTGTCGATCGAAGAGCGGCAGCTGCTGGAGCAGGTGCTGTACGAGCTGCGCCTCCGTTTCGTCGAGGCGGCGAAGGCGGCGCAGGGCGGCAAGCGGATCATCGAACCGTGAGCCGCGGTCCGCTGCGCGTCCGGATGCTCGGCACCGGGACGTCGCACGGCGTGCCGATGATCGGCTGCACCTGCGCGGTCTGCCGGTCGGCGGATCCGCACGATCGCCGCTGGCGCCCGTCGATTCTCATCGAGACTCCCGACGGCACGGCCATCCTCGTCGACACGTCGACCGACCTGCGCGCGCAGGCGCTGGCGTTCGACGTCTCGAAGGTCGACGCGATCCTCTTCACGCACAGCCACGCCGACCACATGATGGGGCTCGACGAGGTGCGGCGCTTCAACGTCATGCAGAAGCGGGCCATCCCGTGCTGGGGCGACGCGCGTACGCTGGCCGACCTCCGCCGCACCTTCTCGTACGTCTTCGAGCCGGGGCCGGCCGGCGGCGGCATTCCGCAGGTCGAGCTGCACGAGATCGAGGGACCGCTGCGGCTGGGCGGCGTGGAGATCGTGCCGGTGCCGCTGCTGCACGGTGCGCGGTCGATCTACGGCTATCGCATCGGGCCGTTCGCGTACCTGACCGACTGCAACGCGATTCCCGACGCGTCGTGGCCGCTGCTGGAGGGCGTCAGCCGGCTCGTGCTCGACGCGCTGCGCGACCGGCCGCACCCGACGCACTTCACCGTGGCGCAGGCGCTCGAGGTCGTCGACCGGCTGAAGCCCGAGCGCACCTGGTTCACGCACGTCTGCCACGAACTGCCGCATCAGGCGACGAACGACCGCCTGCCGGCCGGCGTGGAATTGGCTTATGATGGGCTCGCGATCGAGGTCGCGCTCGATGCCTGAGCGCGCCCCGATGGCCGACCGCTGATCCCGTGGACGTCATTCACTTTCCGGAAGATGCCTGCCCGGCCAGCTGGCGCCAGCCCGTTCTGGCGCTCGGCAACTTCGATGGCCTCCATCGCGGGCACATCAAGATCCTCGAGCGCGTGCGCCGGGTGGCTGGCGAGCGCGGCGCCACCTCCGTGGTGATGACCTTCGATCCGCACCCGCCGCGGGTCGTGCGGCCCGACAAGGCGCCGCCCCTGCTCATGACGAAGGCCCAGCGCCTCGAGGGGATCGCCAGGGCCGGCATCGAGGGGTGCGCCATCGTCCGCTTCACCCACGAGCTGTCGCAGTGGAGTCCCGAGGTCTTCGTGGCGACCGTTCTCGTCGAGTGGCTGCACGTCGCGGAGGTGTGGGTCGGCGCGAACTTCCTGTTCGGCCACGACCGGACCGGCAACTTCTCGCTGCTGCGGGTCCTGGGTGCCCGGTTCGGCTTCCGCGCCGAGAAGATCGACCCGGTGCGCTACAAGGAGTTCGTCGTCAGCAGCACGCGGATTCGCCGGTTGATCGGCGAGGGGCGGGTGGACGAGGCGGGGGCCCTGCTCGGCCACCAGTACGCCCTCGACGGCGTCGTCGAGCAGGGGGAGCAGCGCGGGCGCCGGATCGGGTTCCCGACCGCCAACCTCAGGACCGAGAACGAGCTGCTGCCGCCCGACGGGGTCTATGCCACGACGGCGGCGATCGAGGAGATCGTCTATCCGTCGGTCACCAACATCGGCGTGCGTCCGACCTTCGGCGAGTCGCGCCGGGTCATCGAGACGCACCTGCTCGGGTTCGAGGGGGATTCTGTACGGCCGGTCGCTGCGTCTGAGCTTCGTACAGCGCCTGCGCGACGAGCGGAAGTTCGAGGACGTGGACGCCCTGAAGGCCCAGATTGCCGCCGACGTCGTCCGGGCCAACGGCCTGTTCGCCAGGATCTCGTTATAATCGTTCCGAATTGAAGAAATTCTTCAGTGACCCAGCGATCGATGAGACTCTACAACACCCTGACCCGCCGCGAAGAGGAGTTCGCCCCGTCCGACGGCAAGACCGTGCGGATGTACACCTGCGGACTCACCGTGTACGCGCGCGGGCACATCGGGAACTTCCGCACCTTCGTCTGTCTCGACGTGCTGCGGCGGGCGTTGCGTCACGAGTTCGGGTTCGGGATGCGCGAGGTGATGAACTTCACCGACGTCGACGACCGGACGATCGTCGGCGCGCAGAACGCGCAGATGCCGCTGCGGGAGTACACCGACCAGTTCATCGGCGCGTTCCGGGAGGACGCCGCGGCGCTGGGGCTCGAGCCGGTGGAGGAGAACCCCCGGGCGACCGACGAGGCGAACCTGCGCGCCATGGCCGACATGATCAAGGCGCTCGGCGCGCACGGCCACACGTACGCGAGCGAAGGGTCGATCTACTTCAAGATCTCCACGCTGCCCGAGTACGGCAGCCTGTCGCGGATCGACCAGGCCGGCATGATGGCCGGCGCGCGCGTCGACGCCGACAACTACACGAAGGAGGACGCGCGCGACTTCGTCCTCTGGAAGGCGACCAAGCCCGGCGAGCCGACCTGGGACTACGGCACCGGCCCCGGCCGGCCCGGCTGGCACATCGAGTGCTCGGCGATGGCGCTGCGGCTGCTCGGCGAGCCGCCGATCGACATCCACGCCGGCGGCATCGATCTCGATCTTTCCCCATCACGAGAACGAGATCGCGCAGAGCGTCGGCGCGACCGGCAAGCCGTTCGTCCGGTTCTGGGTGCACGTGGAACACCTGCTGGTCGACGACCAGAAGATGTCCAAGTCGCTCGGCAACACCTACACGCTGCCCCAGCTCGCGGAGATGGGGTACCGGCCGTCGGCCGTCCGCTACCTGCTGATGTCGGGGCACTACCGCAAGCAGCTCAACTTCACCTTCACCAGCCTCCAGCAGGCGGAGGAGTCGTTGCGGCGCCTCACCGATTTCCTCGCGCGGCTCGACACGGTGACGGGGCAGGAAGGGCATCCGGAGATCGAGGAGCGGATCGGTCAGGCCGGTCACGCGTTCCGCGAGGCGCTGGCCGACGACCTGAACACCGCGGCGGCGCTGGCCGCCGTCTTCGATCTCGTGCGCGCGCTGAACTCCGCCATCGATGCCGGCGCGATCGGCACCCCCGACGTGCCGTGCATCAGGCACTTCTTCGAGCGGGTCGACATGGTGCTCGGGGTCATCGGCCTGCGCCAGGCCGAGGAGCAGGCGCCGCCCGTGCCCGCCGACGAGATCGAGCGCCTGATCGAGGACCGCCAGGCCGCCCGCCGCCGCCGCGACTTCGCCGAGGCCGATCGCATCCGCGACGACCTCGCCAGCCGCGGCATCCTGCTGGAAGACAATCCCGCCGGGACGCGCTGGAAGCGGAAGTAGGGCAGACCGGCGCTCGGGACTCGGCGACTCGGCGCTCGAATTCCGGCGTCGGACGTGGCACGGACAGGCTGCACGCCGCCCGTTGCACTTTGCACGTGGCACGTGACAAGCTGTCTCCATGTCCATCCCAGACATCAAGACCTCCCTCCCCGGCCCGAAAGCTCAGCAGTTAATCGAACGCGACCGGACGTCGGTTTCGCCGTCCTACACCCGCTCCTACCCGTTCGTCATGGCGCGCGGGCAAGGGGCCGTCGTCGAAGACGTCGACGGCAACCGGTTCCTCGACTGCAGCGCCGGCATCGCGGTGACCTCCACCGGGCATTCCCATCCGGATGTCGTGAAGGCCATCACCGAGCAGGCGGGGAAGTTCCTGCACATGTCGGGCACCGACTTCTACTACGAGGATCAGGTCGAGCTGGCCGAGCAGTTCGGCGAGCTCGTGCCGATTTCGGGCAAGGTCCGGTCGTTCTTCAGCAACTCGGGCGCCGAGGCGAACGAGGCGGCGATCAAGCTGGCGCGGTACCACACGAAGCGGCCCTACATCATCGCGTTCCTCGGCGGGTTCCATGGCCGCACCATGGGCGCGCTGGCGATGACGGCGAGCAAGGCGATCCAGCGCCGCGGGTTCTCGCCGCTCATGTCCGGCGTGTACCACGCCCCCTACGCGAACTGCTATCGATGCCCGCTCGGCCTGAAGTCGGAGTCGTGCGCCGCCGACTGCCTGAACTTCATCGACGACGAGCTGCTCGTGCACCTCGTCTCGCCCGACGAGGTCGCGGCGATCATGGTCGAGCCGATCCAGGGCGAGGGCGGGTACGTGGTGCCGCCGAAGGCCTTCATCGAACGGCTGCGCGCCATCACGAAGGAACACGGCATCCTGCTGGCCGTCGATGAAGTGCAGTCGGGCATGGGGCGGTCGGGGAAGATGTTCGCCATGGAGCATTTCGGCGTCGAGGCCGACATCGTCTCCGTCGCGAAGGGGATTGCGTCGGGCATGCCGCTGGGGATTACCGCGTCGCGGGCCGAGGTGATGGACTGGCCGCCCGGGGCGCACGCCAGCACGTTCGGCGGCAACCCGGTATCGTGCGCGGCGGCGCTGGCGACCATCAAGCTGCTGCGCGAGAAGCTGGTGAAGAACGCGGCGGACGTCGGCGCGTACCTGATGGACGGAGCGAAGGCGCTCGCCGACCGGCATCCGCTGATCGGCGACGTGCGCGGCAAGGGGCTGATGATCGGCATCGAGCTGGTGCGCGATCGGCAGACCAAGGAGCGGGCCGTCGAGGAGCGCAACGCCGTCGTGCAGGCCGCCTTCCGACGGGGGCTGCTGATCCTGGGTGCCGGCCGCAACGCGCTGCGGTTGTCGCCGCCGCTGGTGCTCACCAGGGAGCAGGCCGACATCGCGTTGAAGATCCTGGACGAGTCGTTGGGAGAGGTAGAGGGGAAGTAGGCGTCGTCTACGGTCTTCGGTCTCCGGTCTTCGGTCCTGAGAGGGGCTGCGGGCTACGCGGCTCCATTCAGAACACGTCAGGCGCTCGGGTCTCAGGCGCTCGGGCGCTCGGACCCTTCCCCCCACACGTAGGGGCCGCCCGAGCGCACAGTCGCACGCGGGTGGCGGCCCTTGGAGACTGCGGGGCACGCAGGCCGTCTACGGTCTCCGGTCCTGAATCGGCTCCGGAGGCGGGCATCCACGCGTCGGCATGCCGGTTGCTGCTGCGCGTGCGCATGACGCACGCACGCATCACGCTGGGGAAATCCGGCGAGGATCTCGCCTGTGCGGCCCTGCGGCGGCAGGGGTACGCAATTCTTGCCCGCCGCTACCGCAGCCGGTTCGGCGAAATCGACATCATCGCCCGCGACGGTCCCACCCTGGTGTTCGTCGAGGTCAAGTGCCGCTCGGGGTCCAAGTACGGGTCCGGGGCGGAGGCGATCACCCCCCGGAAGCAGCAGCACATCCTTCGGGTGGCGCAGGAGTACCTGCTGCGCCACGACGCCGGCGACCGGCCGTGCCGCTTCGACGTCGTGGCGGTCACCTTCGACGGGCAGGCCCGTCCGCGTGTGGAGGTGATCCGGTCGGCGTTCGAGGCCGCGGGATAGGCGCCGATCTTGCCTCCAAGCCCCGCTATATGTTACTTTTGGGGTTCTTGGCGGGCGGGAATAACTCAGTGGTAGAGTGCGACCTTGCCAAGGTCGAAGTCGCGGGTTCGAATCCCGTTTCCCGCTCCATTTTTTTAGTCGGGGGCCCCTACCCCGACAAGCGCGCTCCACTACGCGGCCGATTCAGGCCGCGCCGTTCCGCGCGCGAAGTAGGGGCGGGGACCTCTACCCCGAGAAGCGCGCCAGACGACGGGGCCGCTCCGGCCCGCGTGGTTCGGCGCGCGAAGTAGGGGGCCGGCAGCCGACAGGCGCGCTGGCTGCGCGGGGCTCGGCAGGCCGGCCCGGTTCTCTCGGGTCGCGCCAGTCTCCGCGCTTCGCCTGCTCCTCCCGCACGGATGTAGAGCGCTCTCCCAGAGCCGCAACGCCGATCGGCGCCGTCGCCAAGTGGTAAGGCAGAGGTCTGCAAAACCTCCATCCCCGGTTCAAATCCGGGCGGCGCCTCCAACTTTTCCTAAGAAAATCGTCCCTAGGACGCCAGTCCAGTCGGCTCGCCTCGATTGGGCGAATCGTAACCGTTACCGCCAATGCGCGGCATTTGACGGAGTGCCCGCTGCTGCCTACGGATCTCGCACGCCGTTTAAGACTTGGAAGAGAGGGGGGCGAGATGCTCCCGTGGGAATCCATGCTCGCCGGGGTTGGTTGCCCCATCCCGGGGGCTCACATGGGTAGATGAACGCCTGATCGGTCTGCACCATGAAACATCACTACGTTCCGGCGTCCTACCTTCGGGCTTTCGTTGACCCGGCCTGTCCGGCTCATTACGACCCGTATCTCTGGGTTGTCGACCTCGATGATGGCACGATCCGCCGGCGCTCTCCGAACAACACTGCCGCGCTGACCGACTATTACGCCATAGGAGACGGCGCTGACCGTCAGCTTGTGGAGAGCTACCTGTCACAGATCGAGAGCGCGACTGCACCAGTGCTCGCGCGCATCCTCGGAGATGCCCACACGATCGACCCGAGCGACAAGCAGGTGCTGAGCGACTTCACGCGCGCTCCAGATGATTCGAGTGCCACAGTTTCGCGAGCGCATCGAAGCGTTCATTGCAGGCGTCGGACGTGCGATCAATGGGCTCATGATCCGAGTCGCGGGAACGATACGAAGCGGCTCTTCGGAAGGCTGAACCGAATCGAATATTCACACCTGAGGAGATTGACACCCTCTATGCGGGCGCCTGCAACGTAGATAGCTACCAGATAGAGGCGAACCCAACATCCGCACTCGCTCACGCGCTCAATGTGGTGCCGCAGATCGCCGACCTCCTCAATCGCATGTCATGGGCAATCATGGAGCCTGCTGCCTCGGACAACTTCTGGTCGAGTGATAATCCCGTCTGCTTCATCAATCCAGATGCACCTAGCCCCCTACTCGGCCACGGGTTGGGTGCCAAGGGCATCGAGGTCACCCTCCCCATCGGGCCGCGCCGCTGTCTATTCATGGCATGGGCTGACATCGGTCGTGGACAGCGGGTGCAACTGCATGATATCCGGTCCGTTCAGGAGCGCGGCATCGCTGGAGCGAAGAGATTCCTGTCCTGCAGCACGGAACGTGATGGACAAGAGGCGATAAAGTCGCACCGTCGCCACTTTCGGCGTTCATCCTCAGAATGAGGCAGCAGATGCATCCTAGCAAGAAGAAGGTCAGGCGTGAGAGTTGCGGAGGAGGGGCTGTCTTGGAGATCGTGCCGGATGGCTTCGACGATGCCCCGCTAAACTTCGTGATCACACGAACGTGCAGCCGCGGGACACGCAAGACGGGTGCGACTAGGATCGATTACTACCTCAGACTCGATATCGTCAAACCAGAGCTTCTTCTTTCGACGCGTGGCCCTGACCACGACGCGATGATTCACCATCGGTCCAATGACGTCGTCCAGGACATCGCCGGCACCCTCAATCCTAATCAATTGCAGCTGGCCGCCTTCAGCCGGAACAACCTCAAGCCAGTCTTGATCAAGATGTAGTCCACGAAGCGTGCCGCGCACCTCAACGGTCTCCCTCTCCGGCCTGTCGAGTGACTGCGGTGCCTTAAACTTCTTCAGCGCGCTGTTGAGGGCGCGCCGAGATGTCTCTTCGAGGACCACAGGTTCGATTGCTGGGGTGCTCGCGTCTCGAATCTCAAGCCGCTCGAACGCCTTGCCTGTAGGGGCTGAAATTGCGAGAGAGGTTCGCAAACGCCTCTCGGTAACCAGCATCTGGCACTAGAGACACCAAGTCGACGTCCGGATTTCCGGCGCTGGCGCGCAAGACTGAAAAGAACATCGCGGTGACCTGTTCGGCGCCGGGACGCTTGGCGAAGAGATCCATCTGTGGAGGTTCCTCGACCCGAACTGCGAATTGGTAGCTTCCTGCAGGAGCCTGAAACAACCACGGCCTGAATGCCGACTGAATGTCTGCAGGCGGTCCGCCTCGTCGACGCAGGGGAGCCCCGACCAGCATCTCAATAACGCGGAACAGAACGGCCTGAACGCCTTCGACCTTCTGCTGTATCAGGTCTAAGGGCGCCCCCCCTGAAACTACAATCCCTCCCTTCACCGAGACCAACACATCACCGGGAGCGAATCGGCGACCGGCCTTCTCTGCAGCGGCGGTCGCCCATAGCATCTGCAGCAGGTTCTGGAGCTGGTCGACCGCGAATCTCGGAGGCGCCTCAGACGCCAGAATACGGTACGCGAGTTGTTCAGCCTCAGGGTATCTGCGCGCTTTGTACCAGAGTGCTACGGCGCTGACGGCCGTGATGCCGCGCGTCCGCTGCTTGTCAGTGCCGAGCGCTTCGAGGGCATCGCCCTCCGCCTTTGCGGCCCGGGCGTCACAAGTTCCTCAGCCTCGCCAGTGCTGCCAGACCGCAGAGCAAGGTCGGCAGCGCTCGCGAAGCGCTCTGCATTCGCGTGGAACTCGTTCCAGCTCACTCGTCGTCCTCGATGTCGACAACGACAATCATTCGAGCCGCGAACCCAACGACACCGGCCGTCGCAGGAAGGTTGCTACTGCCCCTCCGCGTCTGCTCGGCCTTCTGCAGTATTCGCCGCCGAACATCTGATTCAGTTCCTGCGTCTACGCCAGAGATTTCGAGGCGATAGCAGTTTTCCAAGTCCTCGACACCAGATCCCGCAGGCCCGAGATAGTAGTCAGCCCCGGTGCCTGTCTCCGCGCGGCGTATGGCGAAGTGCCCCTTTATCAACTCTACGCCAGCAATCACACAGGCGCACGCGCCCATCTCCGTTGTGTCGGTCCGGTTGTTCCAAGCGCCGGTCGTACGCTCATCTGGCGGGCGCCATTCGACCCGCACCTGCTTCACGGTCGTGCCGTTCTGTTCGAGCGTGAAGATGGACGGAGACGCATGATGCCGACTGAGACAGACCGTCGCGGCCTCGCGGTTGTTGGCCGCGACCGATTTGGTGAGGCCGTAATGTCGGAGGTGCATGTCATCTAGCGGCAGAAGGTCTGACATCGCCCGGACATGCTAGCACGCCCCCCCTTGCTCAGGAAGCTCCCGCGACATCATCCCGCTCAGCCCATCGCGGCCACCCGCTTGGCGTGTGGCTAATCCACGGGCGAAGAGACGGCTGGCGCTGCCACGCGTGGAAGAACCCGCCGGCAGGCGGGCGCGTGGCGACTTGTGCGGTCCCGGCCGCCAGCCGCGGCCGTGCGACTTCCCGCGCTATTCGCTAAGACAACCAGCCGGTGTGCCTCAGGTGGCTGCGGCTCCGCCAGAAGGTCGACTCTCCCATCGCGGCGCCGAACAGCGGCGCGACCTGCAGCTCTCCCAGCGAGAGCAGACTGACGATCAATCCCGATCGTCCGTCGCCCATGGTGACACCGGCCGACGCCGCCATAGCGTGTTCGGCGCTGATCGTTCAGGCGTAGGCCCCAGGGCCGCCACCCGCCTTCGCCCTTCCCCTTCCGCCCCTCCGTGGCTTCGGCGGGGCGGCCCCTACGTGAGGGGGAAGGAGAGGATCGAGCGTCGAGTTCCGAGCGCGGTCCTTCGCCCGGCGGTGCTTCCCATGGGCTTTGGCCACGCAAGGCCGTCGTCGAGCAATCCCCATTGCGCATTGCCCGTTGCCCATTGCGACAAGGCAGCTGCCTTCGTGCCTTCGTGGCCTGATCGCAGGCGCCAGGGCCGCCACCCGCGCGATCGCGAGCTCGGGCGGCCCCTACGTGTGCGGCAATTAGCGAGCGCCGAGTCCCGAGTCCCGAGTCCCGAGCGCCGACACCGTACCGCCCGTCGTCTCGATCAATCCCCATTGCGCATTGCTCGTTGCCCATTGCGACAAGGTAGCGCCGCCCCCGTTGCCCATTGCCCATTGCGACAAGGCAAGCGGCGTCTTCACTGCCCATTGCGCCAGCGTCAGGCAGCGCCTTCGTGGCCTGATCGTCCGTGCGGGACGGGCCGCCACCCGCCTTCGCGCCTTACGGCGCTTCGGCGGGGTGGCCCCTACGCGAAGGGGAAGGAATCCGACAGCCTGAGCCCCTGACGTGCGGCGAGCTACGCCGCGCTTCGGCTCTTGCGGTTGAGCGGAGCGAGGGTCAGACGCAGCCGGAATGGCTCGAGCAGGCGGTTCAGGGTCGCCTGCGTCGGATTGTGACGGGGATTGATCGCGCGCAGCACATTCGGGCTGGCCATTCTGACGCGCGCGGCGAATTCCTTGACGCCGATGGCCCTGATCGTCTTTCCCAGGGCGGTTTGAATCGGCACGCCTTCCTCGACGGCGGCCATCAGAAACGCCCGCGCGAATTCCGGGTTCCTGAGATCCTGTGCGAGGCCGGCGTTCCAATCCTTACTGCGCCTCGCCATGTGCCGCCTCCAGATAGTCGTGCCAGAACGCGCGCGCCCGGTCGATGTCGCGCGCCTGCGAGCCCTTGTCTCCGCCCGCGAGGAGCAGCAGCAGCGCCCGCCGGCGCCTCCCGAAGTAGATGCGATAGCCTGGACCGAACGGCAGCCGTGCTTCCATCAGCCCTCCGCCGAGGCTCCGACAGTCTCCGAGGTTGCCCGATTCGAAACGGAGCACGCGCGCCTGAGCCCGTGCTCGCGTAGACAGGTCGAGCGTATTCAGCCAGTCACGGTACGGATTCCGGCCAGCCGGCGTGACGTACTCGCGGACAGTCACACTGACCCACCAGCAGTCTTTGAAAATATCATATGTGATAAGTATGTCAAGGTGGTTCGCACCAGCCTTGCCCAGGCAAGGCGCGAACCATTGGCTGACCTCTTGTTTTCGACCGTGTGTGAAAGGATCCGCGCTCGAGGGTCGCAGCTACTGCATCCAGCCCGAAGCCGATAATGGGCAGAACTTGCAGGACGGTCCTACGTGAAGGGGGGAAGATGTGCGAGCGCCGAGCGCCGGAGCGCCAGTTAGCCCGAGCGGCCGGCGTGCGACCAGCTGAAGCCCCGTAGCCTGTAGCCCGAAGCCGGCCGGGAAGCCCCGTAGCCCGCAGCCCGGAGCCGACTGAAGACCGTCGTCCTTCGTGTCTTCGTGCCTTCGTGGCTACCGTAACTACTGCGCCGAAATCGCCGACCGCCGGCCGCGGAGGACGTACTTCTGGATCTTGCCGGTGGCGGTCTTCGGCAGCTCGGTCACGAACGTGAAGCTGTGGGGCGTCTTGAAGTGGGCGATGTTGTCGCGCGTGAAGACGCGCAGTTCCTCGGCGGTCGCGGTCGCACCGGGCTTCAGCACGATGAAGGCGTGCGGCGCCTCGCCCCATTTCTGATCCGGCAGGCCGACCACCGCGGCTTCCTGCACGGCGTGGTGGCGGAGCAGGACGCCCTCCACCTCCACCGATGAGATGTTCTCGCCGCCGCTGATGATCACGTCCTTGATCCGATCCCGGATCTCCACGTAGCCGTCGGGATGGACGACGGCCGCGTCGCCGCTGTGGAAGTAGCCGTTCCGCAGCGCGGTGGCCGTGGCCTCGGGGTCGTTGTAGTACCCCTTCATCACCACGTTGCCCCGGACGATGATCTCGCCCGGCGTCGTCCCGTCGCGGGGAACGTCGCGCCCTTCCTCGTCCACCACCCGCAGGTCGCCCGAGGTCAGCAGTTCCACGCCCTGCCGGGCCTTGATGACCGCCTGCTCGGCCTGCGAGAGATCCGCGTGCTCGGGCCGCATCTCGCAGACGGTGATGAAGGGCGCGGTCTCGGTCAGGCCGTACACGTGCGCGATCGGCCAGCCGAGCTCGCCTTCGATCCGCTCGATGGTGGCGGCCGCCGGCGGGGCGCCGGCGGTGACGACCTGCACGCCGCGCGGCGCGCCGGCACGGGCCTCGTCCGGCGCATTCGCGATGCCGATCAGCACGGTCGGGGCCGCGCAGAGAAAGTTGATCGATTCCTCCCGCACCAGATCGAACACGCGCACCGGATCGACCTTGCGGAGGCAGACGTGCGTGGCGCCGACGGCGGTCACGGTCCAGGGGTACGTCCACCCGTTCGCGTGGAACATCGGCAGCGTCCACAGGTACCGGTCGGTCATCTTCATCGGCACGTGGAGCAGCGTGCCGACGGTGTTCATGTACGCGTTGCGGTGCGTGATCATCACGCCCTTCGGGCGCGACGTCGTGCCGCTCGTGTAGTTGATCGTCAGCAGATCGTTCTCCTGGACGTCCACCGGCCGGAAATCGGGCGCCGTCCGCTCGACCAGCTCCTCGTAATCGAGCCAATGGCCGCGTTCCCCTTCCAGCGCGACGAAGTGCCGGACCTCCGGAATCTGCGGCCGGATCCGGTCGACGGCGTCCAGGTAGTCCTCGTGGGCGCAGACGACCGTCGCGCCCGAGTGGCCGATGATGTAGGCGAACTCGTCCGGGCTCAGGCGATAGTTGACCGGCACGAGCACGGCACCGATCTGCGGGACGGCGTAGAACGACTCGAGCTGCGCGTGCGTGTTGGGCGCGATGTAGGCCACGCGGTCGCCCGGCTGCACGCCGAGCTGCTGGAGCGCCGCCGACCAGCGATCGCACCGGGTGAAGAACTCGCCGTAGGTCAGGCGCAGGTCGCCGTCGACGACCGCGGGCCGGTCGGCGTAGAGCGCGCGGGTGCGCCGGGCGAACTCCAGAGGGGACCAGTGGGACTTCCATGGGATGCGCCTGTTATACACCGATCGCCGGCCTCCAGTCTTCAGTCTCCGGTCGTCGGTTCGGCCATCCGGGCGCTCGTGTTTCGTCAGCTCGATGTATAGAATGTGCCCGGCTCAGCTTCCGTAATCAATCGCTTCGCCCACAGGCCGCGCCGGCGTGAGCCGTTCTCCGCTCGTGTCGCCGGGCCGGCGCACGGGACGGACATGGCTCGTCGAGGCGGGACACCAGGAGGGTGCACGCTGTCCCGGAAGGAGACGAAGGGCCCGGCGGCCCGTCACCTGGCGTCGCTCACGTCCTTCGTCGGGCGCGAGCGCGAGCTCGCGGCAGCCGACCAACGGCTGCGACAGCCGGAGGTGCGCCTCGTCACGCTCACCGGACCGCCCGGCATCGGCAAGACGACGCTCGCCCGGCGCCTGCTGGACCGGGTGGCGGAGGAGTTCGACGATGGCGTGATCGTGGTGTCGCTCGAGGCGGCGCACGACGCTTCGCTCGTGATGACGACGATCGCCTCGGCGCTGGGCATCGCCCAATCCGCCCCCGGCCGGTCGGAAGTGGAGCAGGTGGCCGACTGGTTCGGCGACCGGCGCGTTCTGCTCGTGCTCGACAATTTCGAGCAGGTCATCGACGCCGCCCCGGTGCTGCCCGAGCTGCTCGAGCGTGCGCGGCGCACCACCTGCCTGGTGACCAGCCGGGAGGCACTGGCGGTCCGTGGCGAGCACGAGGTCCCCGTGCCGCCCTTGCCGGTGCCAGACGTCGCGCGATTCCAGGGCATGGACGCGGGGGCGATCGTGCAGGCCCTGCAGCAGTACCCGAGCGTCCGCCTGTTCTGCGATCGCGCGCGGGCCGTCGAACCCGCCTTCGAGCTGACCCCGGACAACTGGCGCGAGGTGGCCGCCGCCTGCGGCCGTCTCGACGGCATTCCGCTGGCGCTGGAACTGGCGGCCTCGCGGCTGAAGGTGATGTCGCTCGAGGCCCTGGGGCAGCAGCTCGATCGCGCGGCATCGCCCGGCCTGCTGAACGTGCTGGGCCGCGGCCGGCGCGATTCGCCGCAGCGGCACCGGACGCTCGACGCGGCGATCGACTGGAGCTATCAGCTCCTCGACCCGCAGGAACAGCGGCTGTTCCGCGCGCTCGGCGTGTTCGCCGACGGCTGGACGCTCGAGGCGGCGGGCGCGCTCATGCGGGCGCTGGCGATCGAGGGCGCCGCCGATCCGTTCGATGCGATGGCGACGCTCGCCGGCAAGAGCCTGGTGCATCGCGTCGACGCCCCGGGGGGCGGGGCGCGATGGTCGATGCTGCAGGCGTTGCGGGCGTACGCGCTGACGCGGCTGGCGGGCGAGGCCCCGGAGTGGCGGGCCGCCCACGAGTGGCAGTTCGGCTGGGCGCTGGATCTCGTGCAGGGCAGCCGGCCGGCGCCGCCGGAACGCCTGGAGGTGGAGCGCGGCAACCTGCGTGGTGCGCTCGAGTGGGCGCTGGGCGGGGACGATCCCGGCGCCGCGCTGCGGCTCGGCGCGGCACTCTGGCGATTCTGGCTCACGCGGTCGCACCTCTTCGAAGGCCGTCACTGGCTGCAGCGTATCCTCGAACGCGGCGGCCCGCGCGACCTGCTGCGGGCGCGCGTGCTCTACGGCGCGGCGATGCTGGCCCGCCAGCAGGGCGACGTGGCCGAACTGGAGCGATGCCTCACCGACGCGCTCGACGTCCTGCAGGCGTGCCCGCGGGACGAAGAGACGGCCATGGCGATCGCCTCGGCGAGCACCGGACTGGCGCGCGTCCTCGCGGTGCAGGGGCGGATCGACGAGGCCGATCGCCTCGTCGACAGTGGCCTGGCCGTGCTTCGTGAGGCCGGTCCTTCCCGCGAGCTGGCGGCCGGTCTCTCGGCCAAGGGGATGATCGCCTACTTCCGCGGCAGACCCGCCGAGGGAGCGGCGGTGCTGCACGAAGCGCTGACGCTGTGCCGGACGGTCGGCGACCGGATCCTCGAAGGGGACACGCTCGAGTCCATCGCGATGATGCTGAGCGATCTCGACGCCCCCGAGGCGCGAGCCGCCGCCACTGAGGGGCTCCGGTTGCATGAGGCGGCGGGCTATACCAGAGGGATTGCCAAGGCGCTCAGCGTCCTGGGCGGACTCGCGGCCGCCGCAGGCGACTTCGCCGCCGCCGAAACGTACCTGCGGCGGGCGGCCGGTCTGCTCGTGTCGCTCGGCGAGCGGCTCTATACCGGTCTCTGCCTGACATGTCTCGGCATCGTCGCGAAGGAACGCGGGCAATTGATCGCGGCAGCACGCCTCGCCGGCGCGGCGCATGCCTGCAGCAGTCAGAGCCATGGCATCACGATTCCGTTCGCGGCCGGGCGCTACCGCGAGCTCGTGGCGTCGGTGCAGCCGGCGCTGGGCGTGGAGGCGTTCGAACGGGCGTGGGAGGAGGGGACGGCGCTGTCACCGGAACAGGCGCTCGCGGATGGACCCGCCGACGTCCCGCGCGTCCACCGACAGGCGTCCGCCGAGCCGATTGTCGATCTGACCTCCCGGGAGGCCGAGGTGCTCGCGCTCGTGGCGGCCGGATTGTCGGATGCCGATGTAGCGGAGCGGCTGTTCGTGAGCGCCCGCACGGTGCACGCCCACCTGCGATCAATCTACGGCAAGCTGGCGGTGAACAACCGCACCGCGGCCGCGCGCGTGGCGATCGAGCGGGGCCTCGTGGCTTCAGTCTCAGACCGGGGCCACCCGTCCTGACGCCCCGTCGACCCGCACCCGCTGGCCGGTCCGGAGCCGCTCGGTCGCGCCGGCCACGCCGACGACCGCCGGAATCCCGTACTCCCGCGCCACCACGGCTCCGTGAGACATCACGCCGCCGACTTCGGTGACCAGGCCGGCCGCCGTCAGGAAGAGCGGCGTCCAGGCCGGGTCGGTGCCGCGGCACACCAGGATCTCGCCCGGCGCCAGCTCGCCGCTGGTTGGAGAGTCGAGCACGCGGACCGTCCCTTCCGCCACACCCGGTGAGACCGGCGTGCCCCGCAGATCGCCATCCGGCTCCGCGCCCGTGCCTCCGTAGAACGCCCGGCCGCTGGTCAGCAGGACGAGCGGCACCTGCCGCCGCTCGCGCTCTCGTTCGAACGCATGCCGCCGCTCCTGCACGAGCGCGCGCCAGGTGTCGCGCGCGGTCGCATCGGCCGCCTGCAGCTCGTTCACGTGAAGGAAGAAGACGTCGTCGGCCGACGTCAGCACACCGGCATCGACCAGGGCCGCCCCCACCCTCTGCAGCCGCCAGCGCACCGGGCCGAGCCTCCGCATGACGGCGAACTTCGGTCCTTCGCGCAGGCCGGCCAGCGCCCGGTAGCGCCGGAAGCAGAAGCGGAGGAGCCAGGCGTTCACCAGCAGCCGGCGTCCGCGGAGCGCCTGCGACCAGCCGGCGACACGCTGCTCCGCCTCGCAGCCGGCCGTCTCCGCCTGTGCTTCGGGTGGCGGTCAATCCATCCGCAGGTACGCCTGCAGTGTCTGGAACAGCGGTGTCGGATCCTCACGCCAGCGCGGCCGGCCGAGATCGATCTCGGCCAGTCCGCGCGAGCCGTACCGCTCGATGAAGACGTCCATCGGCCGGGCCACCGCCGGCGGCAATGTCCCGTCCCGGAAGGCCGTCGTCAGATCCGCGGGGGTGGTGCGATCCACGATGCCGGACGACTGCGGATCGAGCTTCAGCTGGCGGGCCAGGTGCCACAACGTCCGATTCATGTCGGCCGTGGCGTTGTGCGGGAGGCCCCGGCTGACGAGCAGGGACGCCGACGCGCCGTCGGGCAGCTTCCCCGTCAGTCGGCCAATGGCTCGCTGGCAGACGACGCTGGCGGCGATGCGGGGAACCACGTGGGGGATCAGCGTGGGGAACGCCTCGCGCCAGACCGCCTCCAGCATCGCGACGGTGGGGGCGGGTTCGTCGCCGCGGGTGGCCGCGGCGGGCGACGCGCCCCCCTGCCGGCCGTCGGTGGACCCGCCGCCGAAGCGCTCGAGATGGCGTTCCGCGCGCCGGCGGCTCCAGTCGGGGAACGCGATCGCCAGGAGCGCGCGTACGGCCATCGGGCCGGCGACGATCGGAATCCGCCGCACGATCCGGAAATTGAAGCGTGGCCGGTCCGCCGGGCGCGGTCCCACCTCGTTGCGCACGAGCTCGCCGGTCCGCGGCTCCACGAACGAGAGCACGCCTCCCATGAGCCGGCGTCCGATCCGGCGTTGGAGCAGCGACGTCACGTCGATCCACAGCCGTTCACCGGCGGTCTGCAGCAGACGCTGCGTCTGCCAGGTGACGTTCACGCCGAGCAGACCGGCCGCGCCGGAGAAGATGCCGCCGATCGTATCGCGGCCGAGCGGCGTCATCGGATCGAGCATGCCCTGGATGGCGCCGAACGAGACGTAGCAGCGCGGCCGATCGTCTCCTGCCTCGGGCAGGGGATAGAGCGACGTGATTGGCCGTGACTGGACGAGAAAGGCCGTGCCGTGGCTCCAGGCCCACTCGATGTCCTGGGGTTCCGGAACGAGCGTCGCGACCCGGGCGCCCAGCTGCGCCACGCCGCGCACGACCTCGTCCGGCATCGTGTCGCCGGCCTCCCGCTCCATGTGGTCGCCACGCACGACGAAGCGTTGCGGCGCCACCTGTCCGGACACGAGCGCGTCGCCCAGGCCCGCCACGGCTTCGACGACCATCTCATCGCGCGCGCCGGTGACGGGGTTGCCCGTGAACAGGACGCCGGCATACTCGGCGGGCACCATCGTCTGGACGAGGACGGCGATCGAGAGTCGTCCGGGCGTGCCCGTTGATCCCCACTTCCGGGCGCGATAGACGATGGCGCGGGCCGTCCAGAGGCTGCTCCAGCAGTCGACGACGGCGCGCAGCAGCTGCGGCTCGTCCGCGACGTTCAGGAACGACTCCTGCTGGCCGGCAAAGGAGAGCCCGGGCAGATCCTCGGCCGTCGCGGACGATCGGACGGCCACGGGTGGGCGGCCCAGGTGGTCCCAGGCCGCGCCGATCGCCGTTGCCAGATCCTCCGCCGGCGCGTGAGCCCGGAACAGATCCCGGATGGAGGCCGACGCGGATTCAGCGGCCGCCGGATTTCGCAGGTCGGTCCCGTGCAGCAGGCGGTCGATGGCCGTGTCCAGACCGTGCCGGGCGACGAACCGGTCGTAGGCGGCCGTCGTCACGACGAATCCGGCCGGAATCGGCAGACCCGTGTCCGACAACCGCGCCAGAGCGGCGGCCTTGCCGCCGGTCAGGGCGGGGTCGCGCGCGGCCTCGTCTTGCAGGGAAATCACGGGCGGCACGGGCCGATTCTCGCCTCCTCGCTGCAGGTAGGCAACAAATTAGGCAATCGAATCGGCAATCCTGCCGATGCGGCACCCCCCGGCGGCCTCCTATCCTCTGCCCCCAGCAGAGAATCACATGGCCGCCATTGCCCCCGACCCGCTCGTCGCCGAACCCGCCCTCGTCACCACCAGCTGGGTGGCCGACCACCTGGCCGACCCGCACGTCGTGGTCGTCGAGGTCAGTGGCGACCCGGCGGTCTACCGAGCGGGCCACCTCGCCGGAGCGGTGAACTGGAGCGCCCGGTCGCTGCTGACCGCACCGATCGAGCGGCCGCAGCGGTTCCGCGCGAGCATGGAGCGGCTGCTCGGGTCGGCGGGCATCGACAACTACGCCACGGTGGTGATCTACGGTGACGCCTCCGATCCGGCCGCGGCGGGCGCGGCCTGGCGTCTCGCGCTCTGCGGCCATCGTGATGTCCGGCTGATGGACGGCGGCCGCCGCCGGTGGATCGCCGAGCAGCGGCCGCTGAGCGCGGCGACCCCCGCGCGCGTCCACGCCGCCTACAAGGCCAGTCCGGCGGACGACCGCTGGCGCGCGAGCCGGCGCGACCTGACGCGGCGCCCCGACGGCTGTGTCGTGGTCGACGCCGGCGTCCGTCCGGGCGCCCTGAACGACGCCCGGCACATTCCCTGGGTCTCGCTGGTCGGCACCGACGGCGGGTTCAAGCCGGCCGGCACCCTGGAATCGGTCTTCGCCGCCCGCGGCGTCACGCGGGCGCATCACGTCATCACCTGGTCGGAGGAGGGCGGCGAATCGGCGCACGCCTGGTTCGCGCTGGCCCGGATTCTCGGTTATCCGCGTGTCCGCAACCGTGAAGGCGCCTGACGCCTGCAGGAGGTCCACATGTTCGCGAAGAGAGCGAGAGTAATCATCCGATGCGGCGCGGCGGGGCGGACGTTGCTGCTGGTCCTGCTGCTCGTCCTGGTGGGCGTCCCTGTTGCGCGCGCACAGGCGACACAGACCTGGGCGGATCAAATCGGCACCAGCGGCGTCGATGCGGCGGAAGGCGCGGCGTTCGATGCCAGTGGCGACCTGTACGTGACCGGCGACAGCAGTGTGGCGTTGCCGGGCCAGTCGAGCCCCGGCGGCTTCGTGCGGAAGTACGACGGCGCCACCGGCGTCGTGCAGTGGACGCGCGCGTTCGGTTCGAGCAGCTCGGACCGCGGCAACGGCATCGCCGTCTACCAGTCGTCGGCCGGTCCGGTCGTCTACGTCGCCGGCCAGCAGAGCGGCCACATGGTGGTCCGCACGTATGACGCCTCGGGCAACCTGGTGTGGACGTGGCAAGCCCCTGACGGCAGCAGCAGCCGCGGGTTCGCCGTTGCCGTCGACGCCTCGGGCGCCGCGTACGTCGGCGGCGACGTGGACAACAGCGCCGCACTGTACAAGGTTGACAGGTCGGGCGCGCAGGTCTGGAGCTACCTCCTCTCGACGTCGCCCTCGTCGCTGACGTCGGGCAGCGGGGCCGTGACGAGTCTGGTCGATGCGGTGGCCGTGGATGGCAGCGGGCGCGTCGACATCGCCGGCTACATCAACAACGGCGGCGTGCTGCCCGGACAGACGGCGGCCGGCACCACCGACGCCTTCGTCCAGCAGATCGATGCCGCCGGCACGACCGTGAACTGGACCGCGCAGTTCGGCACCAGCGGCTTCGATCAGCCTCAGGGCATGACGGTCGACTCGACCGGAGCCGTCTACGTGGTCGGCGCCACGAGCGGCACGCTGCCGGGGCAGACCTCGGCCGGCAGCTACGACGCGTTCGTCCGGAAGTACAGTGCCTCGGGCACCGAGATCTGGACGAGCCAGTTCGGCACGTCCGGCAGCGACAGTGCGAATGGCGCCGCGATCGATCCCGTGCAGGGTGATCTGTTCGTGGCCGGTTCGGCCGATGGCGCGCTGACGGGCCAGACGGCCGTCGGGGCGGGGGACGTCTACCTGATGCGCCTGAACAGCGGCGGCACGGTGCTGTCCGTGAATCAGTTCGGTTCGACTGCGAACGACTATGCGAACGGGCTGGGAGTGGACGCGGCCGGCGATGCGGCCGTGGCGGGCTCCACGTTCGGCGATCTGGCCGGCACCCTGGCAGGCGGGAGCGACGGCTTCGTCGCGCGGTTCGAGGCGGCGGGCGTGCCGAGCGTCACCACGCAGCCCGTCTCGCAGACCGTCGTCGGCGCTCATACCGCGACGTTCTCTGCGGGAGCCTCGGGGACACCCACGCCGACCGTTCAATGGCAGGTGAGCACAAACGGCGGATCGAGCTTCACCGATATTCCCGGCGCGACATCAGCCACCTACAGCTTCACGGCCGACGCCTCGCAGGATGGCGACCAGTACCGTGCCGTCTTCACCAACAGCGGGGGGGCCGCGACCTCGAACGCCGCCACGCTGACCGTGACGGTCGACGCGACGCCGCCCGTGATCTCGACGTCCGGCAATCAGACGGTCGAGGCCACCGGGCCCGCGGGTGCGCCCGTGAGCTTCTCGCCGACGGCAACCGACGACATTGACGGTGCGATCAGCGTGTCCTGCACGCCGGCGTCCGGATCGACGTTCCCGATCGCGACGACGACGGTCACCTGCACGGCGACCGACGTCGCCGGCAACACGGGGACCGCACAGATCCTGGTGACGGTTCAGGATACGACGCCGCCGGCGATCGCGGCGCCAGCCACAGTCGCGGCGGAAGCGACGACTGCCTCAGGCGGACCCGCGACCTGGACGGCGACCGCTACCGACCTGGTGAGCGGCACCGTGCCGGTCGTCTGCACGCCGGCGTCCGGTTCGACATTCCCGACCGGAACGACGCCGGTGACCTGCACGGCGACCGACGCGAAGGGGAACAGTGCCACGGCGACGATTCAGGTAATCGTCGCTGATACGACCGCGCCGCTGATTTCGGCGCCGGCCAGCGTCACCGCAGAGGCCACAGGGCCCGCCGGGGCCGTGGCGACCTACGCGGCGACCGCCAGCGATGCGGTCGACGGCACCCTGCCCGTGTCCTGCACGCCCGCGTCGGGCACGACGTTTCCGCTGGGAACGACGAACGTGAGCTGCACGGCGACCGACAACAGCGGCAACACGACGACATCGACGATCCCGGTGCACGTCGTCGATACGACGCCGCCGACAATGACCACCTCGGGCGACATGACCGTCGAGGCGACGCAGTACTTCGGCACCAATGTCGACTTCACGGCGACGGCAACCGACCTGGTCGATGGAGCGACCGACGTCACCTGCCTCCCGCACCACTACACGCTCTTCCCGCTCGGGTCCACGCAGGTGGTCTGCACATCGACCGACTCGCACGGCAACACGGCCAGCGCGAGCCTCACCATCACCGTCGTCGACACGACGCCGCCCGACATGGGGCCGCCGATTCCTGATCAGACGCTCGATGCGACCAGCCCGGCCGGCGCCGTGGCGACATTCGTCAGCGGCGCCTTCGACATGATCGACAACACAAGCGAGCCGGTCACCTGCACCCCGGCGTCGGGATCGGTCTTCCCGATCGGGACGACGACGGTGACCTGCACGGCGCAGGATTCCTCAGGCAATGTCGGATCGACGTCGTTCACCGTGACGGTGATCGACCAGCCGCCGGTTGTGACTGTGCCGGCGGAATCAGCGGCGTCCAGGCGACCTCGCCGTCCGGGACGCCCGTCGCGTTCACGGCGTCCGCCACCGACGCGGTGGACGGACCGCTGACGTCCGTCTGCGCGCCGGCGTCGGGATCGGGGTTCCCGGTGGGGACAACGACCGTGACCTGCACGGCGACCGACTCCGGCGGCCATCAGGGATCGGCAAGCTTCGATGTGACGGTCGCTGATACGACCGCACCGACGCTGACGGCGCCCAGTCCGGTGACGGTCGAGGCGATCGGCCCGACCGGTGCGCCGGTCAACTACACGGCGACCGCCAGCGACAACGGCGACGCGTCACCGGCCGTCAGCTGCACGCCGGCCGCCGGTTCGAGCTTCCCGCTCGGCCGCACGACCGCCACCTGCACGGCGACCGACGCGTCGGGGAATACCGCGACGGCCTACGTCCAGGTGATCGTCGAGGACACGACGGCGCCGGCGCTGACCCTGCCGGCGGACATCACCGGCGTCGAGGCGCGGTCAGCTTCCGGAGCGCCAGTGAGCTTCACGGCCACGGCCACCGACCTCGTGGACGGCGCCGTCCCGCCGGTCTGCACGCCGGCGTCGGGCAGCGTCTTCCCGGTCGGCACGACGAGCGGTGAACTGCACGGCGACCGATGCCCAGGGCAACAGCACGTCCGGTGCGTTCACGGTCTCCGTGGTCAATCTGCCGCCGGTCGTGACCACGAGCGGCAACGTGAGCGTGGAGGCGACGGCACCGGCCGGCACGCCGGTGACCTTCTCGGCGGTGGCGGTCGACACGGTGGACCACCGGCTCACGGCCACCTGCACGCCGGCGTCCGGCTCGCCGTTCCCCCTCGGGACGACGACCGTGACCTGCAGCGCGACCGACTCCAGGGGCCAGGTCGGGACCGCGACGCTGAACGTGACGGTCGTGGACACCACGCCGCCGACGTTGACGCTGCCCGGCGCCCTGACCGCCGACGCGACGGGGACGGGGGCACCGGTCGCCTTCACCGTTGGTGCCAGCGACAACGGCAATCCTTCGCCGGCGGTGAGCTGCACGCCGGCGGCCGGTGCGACGTTCCCCGTGGGGACGACGCCGGTCACCTGCACGGCCACCGATGCGTCGGGCAATGCGGCAACGGGCAGCTTCGACGTCACCGTGCGTGACGTGACGCCGCCGACCCTTCAGCTGCCGGCGGACATCACCAACGTGGCGGCGACGTCGAGCGCGGGCGCGCCGGTGACGTTCAGCGCCACCGCGACGGACCTGGTCGACGGGACCGTCTCGCCGGTCTGCACGCCGGCCGCCGGCTCGACGTTCCCGGTGGGAACGACGCCGGTGGTCTGCACGGCGACCGACGCGGCGGGCAACAGCGCGTCGGGCACCTTCACGGTGACCGTGCTCGCACAGACGGGTCGTGACCATGATCACGACCACGACCGGGACGGTCGGGGCAGGCACACGGGCCGCGACGACCACGACCGCGACCATCACGCCGACCGCGATCGTGACGACCATGGCCGGAGCGACGCGGATCAGGATCGTGACGGTCACGATCGCGGCCGCGTGGACCACGACCGCGACGACCACGGCCGCCGCGGCGTCGGTCCGGACCACGACGAGCATCGGGGCAATGATGTGCGACAGAAGGACGACCGCGACCGGCACGCCGGCGCGGACCGCGACGGGAAGGCGCCGCACGCCTCGAAGAAGCGCGACAATCACGACCGGGACGGGCAGTCGAACGGCCGATCCGGCCGCGATGGCGGCGGCCGGCAGGAGGGCGGGATCTGATCGGCTCGCCTAGGTACAGAGTGCCGGGTGCCGCGTGCAGGGTGCTCGTGCGAGGTGCGTGGCGCACGGCGCACGGATCATCCGCACACGGCACCCGGCACGTGGCACCTTGCGCATGACGGGGTTCACCTGCTCCCCGTCCACCCCCGTCCCCGGAGCGGCCGCCCGGCAGTCTTCCCGGTCAGCTGGCCGTGCGCGAAGGTCGAGCTGGCCGTTGACGAAGACGTAGTCGACGCCGGTCGAGACGGCGTCGGGCTTCTGGTACGTGCCGTTCTCGTTCACGGTGGCCGGATCGAAGATCGTGATGTCGGCGTAATAGCCCGGCTTCAGCAGGCCGCGGTCGATCAGGTGCTCGCGCTGCGCCGGCAGGGAGGTCATCTTCCGGATCGCCTCGGACAGCGGGACGAGATGACGCTCGCGGACGTAGTGACCGAGGAACCGCGTCATCAATCCCCAGGCTCGGGGATGGTCGTGCGCCTCGTGCAGCGGACCGTCGAGCGAGGTCTCGGAGGCGTCGAGGCCGATGCTGGTCCAGGGCTGCTTCAGTCCGTACTCGAGGTCGGATTCGCTCGCCATGAAGTAGAGCGCGCCGGTGCGCCCCTGGTCGGCGATGACGAAGTCGAAGAGGGCGTCCAGCGGGTCCTTGCCCTCGGCGGCGGCCATCTCGGCCACCGTCTTCCCCTCGAACTTCTGTTTGAGCGCCGGGTCGTCGACCGAGGCGAGCAGGACGCCCGAGGCGCCGCCGCTGTCGAAGTAGAGGTTCTCCCAGTCCGGATGGTCGGCCGCCATCTCGCGCTTGATGCGCGCCCGCACGGCCGGGTCGTGCAGCCGCGCGAGCAGTTTCGGCATGCCACCGTCGGCGACCCACGGCGGCAGGCACGAGGCGAGGGCGGTCGCGCCGGCCAGGTACGGATACATGTCGGCGGCGATGTCGACGCCGCTGTCGCGCGCCGCCTGGATGCGTGCCACGATCTTCGGCATCGAGCCCCAGCGCGTCTTGCCGCTCACCTTCAGGTGGAAGATCTCCACCGGCAGCTTCGCCTCGCGGCCGATCCGGATCGCTTCGTCGAGGGCCGCCGGCTCGGTCTGGCCTTCGCTGCGCATGTGCGAGGCGTACAGCCCGCCGTACTGCGAGGCGACCTTCGCCAGCGCAATCAGCTCGTCGGTCTTCGCGTAGTGCCCGGGTGGATAGATGAGGGCCGTGGAGACGCCGAGCGCGCCGTCCTTCATGGCCTGCGCCACCAGGGCCTTCATCCGATCGAGCTCGGCGGGCGTCGGCGGCCGGTCGGCTTCGCCGATCACCGCCTCGCGCACCTGGGCGGCCCCGACGTAGGTGCCGATGTTGATCGGCGTCCCCGACCGCTCGAGCCGCCGGAAGTACCCGTCGAGCGTCGTCCAGTCGACGACCAGATGGTAGTGATCGAGCATCGGCTTGAGCGCCGCGAGCGTCACCGTATTCTGCGGCGCGATCGACTGCCCCTCGCCCGTGATCTCGCTCGTGATCCCCTGCGACAGCTTGCTGAGCGACCGGTGGTCGATGAGCAGGGAGAACTCCGACTGTCCGAGCATGTCGATGAAGCCGGGCGAGACGGTCAGGCCTGCCGCGTCGATCACCTGCCGGGCATGCGCCCCCGACAGATTCCCGATCGCGGCGATCCGGTCGCCCTTGATGGCGACGTCGCCGGCGTACCACGGGTTGCCCGTGCCGTCGATGATGTGGCCGCCGGTGATGAGCACGTCGTACTCGTTCGCGGCCGGCTGCCTGCGCCCGCAGGTGCCCGGCGAGCGGCCAGCGCGCGTGACAGGCGGCGCAGCGACGACGACACGCGAGCTTCAGTCCGGGATCGAGTCGGTTCTCATCGGGCCTCCTGCGCGTTCTCCATCAACTGCGCCATGAACTGCACCGCCTTGATGTAGCTGTCGGCGCTGATCTTCTCGTTGATCCCGTGCACGGTTTCCAGCGCATCGGCGCCCACCCGGGCCGGCGAGAACCGGTAGACGTCCTGCGTCACGGCGCCGTAGTGCGACGAGTCGGTCGCCGCCACGAGCAGGTTCGGGACCATCAACACGCCGGGGAAGAGCTGCGCGAAGGTCTGCTGCAGCGTCCGGTAGCCGAGCGTGGTCGTCGACGAGATCCGGCTGGGGTTCCGCCCCGGCGGCGTCGTCAGCGGCGCCACGGTGATCCCGGTGTCGTGGATGGTGTCGCGGATGTGCTGCACGACGGCGTCGATCGTGTCGCCGGGGAGGATCCGGAAGTTGACGACGGCGGTCGCCTCGGTCGGCAGCACGTTGTCCTTGATCCCGCTCTGGAAGATCGTCGGCGCCGTCGTCGTCCGGACGGTCGCGGCGGATCTGCGGCGCCATGAGCATGCTGTTGACGATGAGCGGCCCGAACAGCCAGCGGTTCGCCACCACGAGCCGCCGCGAGAAGGGGAGCTCCGGCGCCAGCGCCTCGAAGGTGCTGGTGCTGGCGGTCGTGAGGCGGGCCGGCATCTGGTTCGCCTCGAGACGGGAGATCGCCGTGCTGAGCCGGCCGATGGCGGTGCGCGGCGGCGGGACCGACGAGTGACCGCCGGGCGCCGAGACGCTCAGACGGACGCTGACGATGCCTTTCTCGGCGATGCCGACCAGCGCGACGTCCGACCGCACGCCGACGAGCGATCCCGGCGCCACGGCGCCGCCTTCGTCGGTCAGGAAGGCGGCTGACACGTGCCGGTCCGCGAGCGTCTGCGCGATGAGCCGCGCGCCGCGGTACCCGCCGTTCTCCTCGTCGTCGCCGAAGGCGAAGTACATCGTCCGCTTCGGCTGGAAGCCGCGGCCGATCAGGATCTCCGCGGCCTCCATGATCGACATCAGGTTGTCCTTGTCGTCGAGCGTGCCGCGGCCCCAGATGTCACCGCCGCTCATCTCACCCGAGAAGGGCGGGCGCGTCCACTTGCCGAGTGTCGCCTGGTCGACCGGCACGACGTCCATGTGCGCGAGCAGGATGATCGGCTTCAGCGAGGGATCGGAGCCGGCCCAGGTGTAGAGCAGCGCGCCGCCGTTGATGATCTCGCGCTTCAGCGTCGCGTGCACGCGCGGAAAGCTCTGCTCGAGATAGGTACGGAAGGCGAGCATCGCGTCCTGGTTCGGCGGCTGTTCGGGTTCCGAGACCGTCTGGATGCGGATGGCGCCGGCGAACCGGTCGAGCGCACCGGCCCGGTCGACGGAAACCGGCTGCACCGGCGCCGCCGACGGTGCGGCGACGGGCCGCACCATGACCGCCCGCACGGAACACGACCACGACGAGGGCCAGGATCAGACCGAGCGCGAGCAGGAGCAGCTTCTTCAGCATGTATCGACTCCGTGGGGGGACGCGAGCGAAGGGACCGGGCTCTCCAGCCCGGCAGCAGGGGCATTATCGCTGCGGCGGCAGGATCTGTCACCTGCAGGCGTGCGCGGTGTCGACCGCGGGGCCGTGGACGGTCCGAAGGCAGGGGCTGAGAGCGGACGTCGCCGGTCGGACGCTCGCCCTAGTCGGAACCGCCGCGCCGCGGCTCGCCCGACGCCCGCCACCACGCCCAGGCGAGCATCAGGGCGACGGCCACGACACCGGCCAGCCAGATGTGGCGCCGGAGGGTCTGGAGGACGATCGGCCAGTTGTCGCCGACCTCGTACCCGACCCACAGGAAGGTCGCCGACCACAGCAGGGCGCCGCTGTAGGCGAAGGCCATGAAGATGCCGGCCGGCAGGCGGGCGGCGCCGGCGACCAGCGCGGTCGCGTGGCGGACGCCCGGGATGTAGTACCCGAACGTGAGCGTCCACTTGCCGATCCGCTCGAACCAGCCTTCGAGCCAGGCGAGCGTCCCCTCGGAGACGTGAACGAAGCGGCCGAACCGATGGACCGCCGGCGGACCGACCAGGCGGCCGACGAGGTAGCTGAGGCTGATGCCGACCGAACTGCCGAACATGGCGGCGGCAAACGTGCCGGCCAGCGGGAGATCGCCCTTGCCGACCAGCGCGCCGGCAATCACCAGCAACGTCTCGTCCGGCACCGGGACGCCGAAGACGCCGAGCATCAGCAGTCCGCACAGGGCCAGCGCCCCATACTGGCTGAGCCAGGCGACGAGCGTGGGATTCACCTGCTGATTGTACGACGTCCGCAATGGCTGATCTGGCGGTCGGGGCCGTCAGCCCGCCGAGGTGGCGCGGATGCGCAGCACGGCGTCGCGGGGTCGTCCCGCCTCCAGCGGGTGTTACACTGAGCCCCGCTCTTCCGTAGTACAGCAGCAGACCCCGGTCCGTGGCGCGGTTCCGCGTGGGGCGGGAGGTCCGGTCAGAGACATGGTTCAGCTCTCGCGCGCCGATCTGGCGCTGTCGTTTCTCGCCTTCGCCGTGATGGCGCTCGGCGCCGGCGCCCTGCTGACGGGCCTGCTGCGCCGGCGGGCAGCCGAGCGGGCGCTGATCCTGTTCGGCCTCTTCTCGCTGCTCTACGGCATGCGCGTCGCCGTCAGCCTGCCGTTCGCCGCGGCGATGCCAGGGGTGTCGCCGTACGCCCTGCGCGAGCTCCAGTTCGACATCACCTACGTCCTGCCGCTGCCGCTGATGCTGCTCGTGGAGCAGTTCGTCGGTCGCGGCTGGCGCGGCACGATGCACGTGGCGCTCTGGATCCAGGCTGCCTACTCGGCGCTCGGCGTCGCCACCGACTTCCTGACCGGCATTCCCGGCGCCGTCATCATCGTCAAGCCGTACATCATCCTGCTGATGGGAACCGTGGCGCTCGGCAACATCCTGTTCGTGGCGCGCCACACCGGAGGCATCCCGCGGGTGCTCGCGATCGGGTTCGGCGCGTTCCTGGCCACGGTCGGCGTCTACAATCTCGACCAGATCGTCCACCGGCACATCTCGCCGCGCATCGAGGTGGCCGGGTTCGTCGTGCTCGTCGCCTGCCTGGCCTACGTCGTCGCCATGCGCACGCTCGACACCGAGGCGCGGCTGCTGGCGATCGAACGCGAGATCCAGACGGCCCGGCAGATCCAGGAGTCGATCCTGCCGCAGGACGCCCCCGACATTCCCGGCCTCTCGATCTGCGCGCGATACCGGCCGATGGCGACCATGGCGGGCGACTTCTACGACTTCGTGCCGATCGATGGCCACCGCCTCGGCGTGCTCGTGGCCGATGTCTCCGGACACGGGGTGCCCGCCTCGCTCATCGCCTCCATGGTGAAGGTGGCGCTGAACGCCGAGGCGCCGCACGCCGCGAGCCCGGACCGCGTGCTGAGCGGCATGAATGCGGTGCTGGTGGGGCTGCTCGGGCGGCAGCGCGACTACGTCACGGCCTGCTACCTGGTCGTCGACCCCGTCGCCGGCCAGATCCGGTACGGCGGCGCCGGACACCCCCGGCCGCTCGTCCGGTCGGCCGACGGCCACGTCGAATCGCTCGACGAAGGCGGCACGATTCTCGGCCAGTTCGCCGATGCCCGGTACGAGGAGACGACCCGGCCCGTCGCGCCGGGCAGCCGCATTCTGCTCTACACCGACGGCGTCACCGAGGCGGCGAGCCCCGACGGCGAGTTCTTCGGCGTGGAGCGGCTGGAGGGGCTGCTGTCCGACCGCGGGCACGTCGACGGCGGGCGGTTCGCCGACGAGCTGCTGGCGACGATCGCGCGCTGGCGCGGCGGGGCGAAGCTGGACGATGACGTGACGATCGTCGTCGTGGACCTGCTGCGGCAGCCGGGGGGAGCGTCGGCCCGCGCGGCGCGCGCGTCTGGCGTCGACGGCTAGAAGCCGAGCAGGCGCTTCCGCGTGGCGTGGCCGGCCGCGTAGCAGCCGCAGGCCGCCTCTTCGAGCCGCCGACGATCGGTGATCTCGATGTGACCGCGGCCGTATCCGCCCATGGACGGCAACCTGGCCAGATCAGCCTCGCGTGTGGGTTTCTTATTTCAATGAATATTGCGGTACGGGTACCCGCCCGCGAATCTTCACGAATCCCGCGGTCTTCACGACCCGTCGGGCTGTTGCACACGAAAAGGTACGTTTCCGTACCGATCGGCCGCACGGGTTCTGGTAGCATCGCTTCAACCTTCATCATGCAAGGTCTGTCTCATCCGGTACCGGAGGAGGGCCGAATGAACCAGACGAAGAAGCAGCGGCAGGAGTCCGGTCCGCAGGATGGCGACGTGCTGCTGTCCCCGAAGGCCGGCAGCGCCGTTCGATTCACGGTCAGCGTCATCCCGGGGCCGGCGCAGGTCGCCTTTGCCAGCTATCGAAAGGCTCTGGCGAGCGCCCGGACGTTTGCCGGCCAACGCGGGGCCACGCTCTGGGTTCAGCGGGACGGCACCGAGCCGTTCCTGATCAGAGACCGCCGCCGGACGCGCAGCGCCATGTCCATCGGCGTTTCGGACCAGCCGGGTCTGGAGCGGGAACGGCGGAGGACGACCGCCCCGATGGGCGGCTCACAGGAGACACGGTCATGAAAGAGCATGCGGCGCTTTCACCCATCGACCAGATCGCGCTGGCCCGCCTGGTCAGCGAATACATCGAAATGCCCGGCTTGCGCCTGACGCTGGTCCAGGCGCAGCGGCTGATGGGCCTGAGCCAGGCCGAGTGCGGACGGATGCTCGACCTCCTGGTGGAAGCCGGCTTCCTCTTCCGAGCGGCCACCGGTAATTACGGCCGTCTGGGCGACGGCCCCGCTCCCTTCCTCTCGATTCCCGGGATGAAGCCGATGGCGCGGGCCGGGCTGGGGCGGTCGGCGAAATCGAGCGTGGCGTAGTTCCCGGGAACTGGTGCTCGCGACTCGGCGCTCAGGCGTTCGGGCTCCGTTCCTTGCTTCGCCCGTTGTCCTCTCCGCAGTCATTCCTCATTCCTCATTGCTTCCCGGACGAGTTCTCCCTCGCGTCCCCGCACGACCCGCCGGCCCTCGAGAGGGCCCCGCTCGGCGGTGACGACCGTCCCCTGTCGTTCGCCGCGGCCATCGTCCCAGTAGATGACCACCCAGTCGTGCGTGCGACCGAGCTGGTGGGCGAGCGCGGTGTTCGAGAAGAGCGCCGTGTAATGGCGATCGCCGCGCTGCGTGTGGAGGATCGGCAGCCAGGCCTCGTGTGCAGGGTTGAAGCGGCGCGGCGCGATCGTGGGCAGGCTGCCGGTCCTGGCCTTCTCGCGGTACTCCCGATCGACATTCAGAATCTCGTCGACCGGCGGGATGCCCTGGCCCGTCGTGCCGGCCGGCGGCCGTACTCGGGCGAGCCGGTGGGCCAGCGAGTCGCGGATGCCAGCCAGTCGTTTGTGCCCGATGCCGGCAATCTGTTCGAGGCGCCCGTCGTGTGCCGCCGCTTCCAGTTCTTCGAGCGTCTCCAGACCGAGCTCGCGGTACAGCCGGTCGGCGAACGTCCGGCCGATGCCGGGGACGGAGGCGAGCAGCTTCACGGGATCGCTCTCGCCCCGCAGGCGTTCCAGCATCGCGAGCCGGCCGTGCGCGAGTACGTCGCGGATGGCGCGCGCGATGCTCTCGCCCACGTCGGGCAGCGCGTCGAGACCGGCGAGCCCCTGCTCGTCGAGGATCTCGGACACGGGACGGGGCAGGTGGCGCAGCGAGTCGGCTGCCCGGCGGTAGGCGCGGACGCGGAACGGATTGGCCCCCTGGGCGGCCAGCAGGCTGCCCACTTCGTCGAGGCGTCCGGCGACATCGTGGTTGACGGACATGGAGGTGAAGAGGGTCTCACGTGCAACGTACCACGTACGACGTACGAACGTACGACGTACCACCGACGACGGGCGGGCCCTTGTTCCCACCGATCCCGCTGTGCTACGCTCGCCGCATACGCTCGCTGAAGGTAGTGTGATGACGACCAGCCACCCGACTCGTTCGGCGGATGCCATTGGAACGGCCGGGTGTGCGCTCGTGGCGGCGCCTGGAGTGCTGGTCACGGGTGTCGGTCTGCGTCTTCTCACGATTAGCCTGCCGGGTCCAACCGGATAGCGGCCATCAGCAGCGTCGGGAGGTTGACGAGGCCGTTATCCGGAAGGGTAACGGCCTTTTCGTTTGTGCGGGGGAAAGCATTCACCCCCCGCGACCGATAAGAGGGCGAAGGAGGAGGCACCGTGAAGACGCGAGATTCGGAGATGAAGGCACTCGACGGTCAGCAGACGGCCGCCTGGGACTGGCGCCGCCGGTCGCTGGGCGATCGGCTCACCGTCTCGATTGTCGAGTTGCGCAAAGGGGCGTCGATCCCGCCGACCCGGCGGCGTCAGGACGTGACCGTCGTCGTGCTCGAGGGCGCCTGGCACTTCTATCTGCTCGGCCGTGAGGTGACGGTCGAGCCGCACGACATGTTCTCGATCCCGGCTGGCGCCGAGTGCTCGTGGGAAGCGCTGCACGATACGCTGGCGATCGAGATCGTCCGGCCGTCGACGGCCATGTCATCGCATGAGCACGTGGAACCGGTGGATGACTGCCTCTGGGCCGTCTAGCGCGTCACGGCCGAGTCCCGCCCGATGGCGGGAGGCGGCGGCATGACGGCTGACCGTCCGGACCCGCGCTATCACCCCGTCCCTCTGGCGTTCCGTCACCTCCCGCCGGAGGAGCAGCATCGGGCGCTGCACGACTTCGTCGTGCGCATGCGCGAGCGGCGCACGGTGCGGCACTATTCGAGCGAGCCGGTGCCCGACAGTCTCATCGAGGAGGCGATCGCCGTGGCCGGCACCGCACCATCGGGCGCCAACATGCAGCCGTGGCGTTTCGTCGTCGTGCGCGACCCCGACGTGAAGCGGCGGATCCGCGAGGCGGCCGAGGAGGAGGAGCGGACGTTCTACGAGCAGCGCGCCCCGGCCGACTGGCTGGACGCCCTCGCGCCGCTCGGCACCGACTGGCACAAGGAGTTCCTCGAGGTCGCTCCGGTCCTCATCGTCGTCTTCCGGATCGACTACGGAGTCCGGGCAGGATGCCGGCGGCGACGAGCAGCGCATCAAGCACTACTACGTCCAGGAGTCGGTCGGCATCGCCTGCGGCTTCCTGCTGGCCGCCCTGCACCTGGCCGGCCTGGCCACGCTCACCCATACGCCCAGCCCCATGGGCTTCCTGGCCGAGATCCTCGACCGGCCGAAGAACGAGAAACCCTACCTGCTGATTCCCGTCGGGTACCCGGCGGCCGACGCGGTCGTGCCGGCAATCACGAAGAAGCCGATTGGCGAGATTCTGATACGGAAGTAGTGGACGGCTGTCACGTAGGACGTACGCGACCGTACGACGGACGGACGTGCAGTCACGCCGAGCGATCGTCCGGGCCCGAGACGCGCGCGGTCGTTCCACACTCGGGGGAGGCTCCCCCGGGTCTGTCAGGCGTCGGGCTCGGCCGAACTGTCCGGACGGGAGGCGTCCGGATGTTCGGCATCCTTCCCGTAGTAGTCCTGGCGGAGGAGGGGCAATGCGTTGTGGTATCCCTCCGCGTCGCCGTAGTCGACGAAGAGGTGATAGCGGCCATGGGTGCCCTTCAGCGGGCGGGCGTGGCGGATGGGGCACCAGGTACTGCTCGGTGCGCGCGGCGATTTCCCGGACGTACGCAATCAGCCCGTTCGCGTAGCCGCAGTAAACGCAGTTCGCCTTCTCGATGCCGTTCAGGTAGCCGAGCTTCTGGCGATCGATGGCGATATGGCGGCTGCGCGACACCCGTGGCACACCGTAGATCGGAAAGCAGATCCACTGATAGATGGAGATCCACAGGTCGACGAGCGCGAGCGGCACGAGCAACGAGTAGATGATCGGGGCCGTGAGCAGGTTGCCCAGGCTCGACTGCCGCAGGAAGGAGAGGAGTCCCTGCCGCAGCCGCCGGTGCACCTGCGCGACCTCCCGCTCGAAGCGGACCCGGTTGCGATGGAGGCGATAGTGCCAGCGCTCCTGCTGGCGCTCGAACTCCTGTTCGATCTGCTTCTCGGCGTCGCGGATCCGTTCGACGAGCTGGGACACCTGAGGGTTCATGGAGCCTCCGCTGCGGGGCCGTTCGCCGCGGCATGCGGAGACGACCGGTTGATCTCCGGGCAGTCCGGCGAGTATAGCAGTCGGACGCGCCGCGCACCGCAGGGCAGGGCACCGGCCGTGCGGCGGTCCCAGATCCGGCGCGGCCGGGGCCGGAACGGTAGAATCGAACACGGAGATGACGCGCGAGACTCTTCCGCTTCCGCCCGGGCCCTCGATCTGGCCGTCCTGGCGCAACCTGTTGCGGCTGCGGCGCGAGCCCCTGGCCTTCCTGCCGTCGATGGCGCGCGAGCTACGGTGACGTCTCGGCCTTCATGGTCGGTCCCGTCCCGATCGTCCTGCTGAACCATCCCGACTACGTCCGCGACGTGCTGGTGACGCGGGAATGGAACTTCGTGAAGGGGCCGGGGCTGGAACGGACCAAGCGGCTGCTCGGCGAGGGCCTGCTGACGAGCGAAGGCGCGCTGCACCGGCGGCAGCGCCGGCTGGCGCAGCCGGCGTTCCACCGGCAGCGCGTCGCCACCTTCGCGGGCACGATGGTCGACTACGCGGCGCGCACGAGGGCTCGCTGGAGGGACGGACAGCAGGCCGATGTGCTGGAGGAGATGCTGCGCCTCACGCTCGCCATCGTCGGCAAGACGCTGTTCGACGCCGAGATCGAGTCCGAGGCGACGGAGATCGGCGCCGCCCTGACGCAGGCCGTCGAGAGCTTCGTCACCTTCGCGTCGCCGATCACGCTGCTGCTGGATCGGCTGCCGACGCCGCGCAACCGCCGCTTCGAACGGGCGCGGGCCCGGCTCAACGATACGATCTTCCGGATGATCGAGGACCGGCGCGCGCGCGGGGGCGATCGCGACGATCTGCTCTCGCGCCTGCTCGAGGCCCAGGACGCCGACGGCGGCGGCATGTCGGACGCGCTGGTGCGCGACGAAGCGATGACCTTGTTCATCGCCGGACACGAAACGACCGCCAACGCGCTGACCTGGACCTGGTACCTGCTGTCGCAGCACCCGGCCGAGGAGGCACGGCTGCACGAGGAGGTGGATCGCGTGCTGGCCGGACGGCTGCCGACACTGGACGACGTGCCACAGCTCGTGTTCACGGAGCGCGTGTTCGCGGAGGCGATGCGTCTGTATCCTCCCGCATGGATCATGGGACGGCGCGTGGTGACCGACCATCATGTCGGCGGCTTCCGGGTGCCGCGCAACGCCGTCGCGGTGACGAGCCAGTGGGTGCTGCACCGCGACGCCCGCTTCTATCCCGATCCCGAAGCCTTCCAGCCGGCCCGCTGGACGCCCGAGGCGCGCGCCGCACGCCCGCGGTTCGCCTATTTCCCGTTCGGCGGCGGATCGCGACTGTGCATCGGCGAACCGTTCGCCTGGCTCGAAGGCGTCCTGGTGCTGGCAACCCTCGCCCAGCAGTGGTCGCTCCGCCTGGTGCCGGGCCACGCGGTGATCCCGCAGCCGAAGATCACGCTGCGGCCGCAGGGCGGCATGCCGATGACGTTCGTGCACCGCTGAGGCGCCGCGGCCGAGGCGCGGATGTACAATCGCGGGACGGGGACGTCCCGAATGGAGGCGCTCATGTATCGAACCAAGAACGATCTTCCCGAGAAGATGCGGACGACGATCGCCCATCTCCTGAATGCCCGGCTGGCGGATCTGATCGACCTGCAGCTGCAGGCCAAGCAGGCCCACTGGAACGTCAAGGGACCGCACTTCATCGCGCTGCACGAGCTGTTCGACAAGGTGACCGACGGCGCGCGTGCGTACGTGGATCTGGTCGCCGAGCGGATCGTGCAGCTGGGCGGTGTGGCCGAAGGGACGCTGCAGGCCGTGGCGAAGGCCTCACAGTTGAACGTGTACCCGCTGAATACGGCTGGCTGGGACCACCACGTCGAACGGCTGGCGTCGGCCATCGCCGTGGCCGGCGAGGGCGTCCGCGAGGGGATCGAGAAGGCCGCGCAGTACGGTGACGCCGACACGGCCGACATCCTCGGGGAGATCTCCCGCGGCCTCGACAAGTGGCTCTGGTTCGTCGAGGCGCACCTGCAGAGCGCGGCAATCCAGACGGGCCGCGGCCCCGCGCGCCGGAGCCCGCGGAAGCGCTGAGGCCGCCGACGGCCGCTGACCCGATGCCCTGATGCCCGGCTCCATTTCCTTCCTGCTGGTCGGACTGGTGGCGGCGCTGCTGCTGATGCGGCAGCGCCGGACCCACCGCTGGGGCATGGCCCTCGCCGTGGCGCTCGTGGCAGGCTACTGGCTCCTGGCCACGACGGGCGTCGCCAGCCTGATGGCGTTCGGCCTGTCGGAGGGCTTTCGGCCGCTCACCGCTCCCTCCCAGGCAGGCGGTGCTTCCGCCATCGTCGTGCTCGGAGGCGGCAACGAGCGCGTGGCGGGCCGGCAGGGCGAACTGGACGTGCTGAGCCCTTCGTCGGCGAGCCGCGTGCTCGAGGCGGCCCGCGTCTACCATCTGCTCGGCAACCATCCGTGGGTCGTGACGTCGGGCGGGCCGACCGCGCTCGACGACGGCGCGCCGCCGGAGTCCGCGACGATGCGCGATGTGCTGGTGCGGCTGGGCGTGCCACCCGACCGGATTCTGCTGGAGTCGGTCTCGCGCAACACCCATGACGAAGCGGTGGCGGTGCCGCCCATCCTCCGCGCGCACGGCATCCGGCAGTTCGTGCTCGTCACCTCGCCCACTCACATGCTGCGGGCGCTGGCCAGCTTCCGCGCGCAGGGCGTGGATCCCGTTCCCGCCATCGCCACCCCCGCCGCTCTCCGGACCAGCCGCCCGGTCGACTGGGTGCTGCCCACGGGGCGCGGACTGGAGCTGGGCCAGATGGCCCTGCACGAGTATCTCGGCCTGGTCTACTACGGGCTGCGCGGCTGGCTGCGTTTCTGAATCCAGCCCGGCTATAATCGCCCGGTCCACCCATTTCGACAGAACGGCTGCCGCCGACCGGTGCGGCGTGTCCTTCAGGAGGCTGGTGCCATGAAGTCCCCGCGCCGCTGGCGTGTCCTGTTCGTCATCCTGCTGCTCGGCCTCGTCGGCACGGTCCCCGGGGTCGCACAGACGAAGCGGCTGCTCACGTTCGTCGATCTCCTGAACGTCCCGCAGCTCCGGGACCCGCGGCTGTCGCCCGACGGCCGCGAGGTGCTGTACACGCTCGCCGAGGCCGACTGGAAGGCGAACCGGCGCATCCGGCATATCTGGCGCGTCGGGATCGACGGCACCGGAACCGTGCAGCTGACGCGCGGAGCCGAGGGCGAAAGCGATGCGCGCTGGTCGCCCGACGGGGGCACGATCGCCTTCGTGGCGAAGCGGAGCGCGCAGGCGGACGGCAAGATCGCGCAGATCTACCTTCTCGATCGGGCAGGCGGCGAGGCGCGCCCACTCACGCACCACGCCACCTCGGTCTCGCACATCACCTGGACGCCGGACGGGGCGGCCATCTACTTCCTCGCTCCCGATCCGAAGAGCGCGGAGCTGAAGGCGCGCGAGAAGGCCAAAGACGACGTGTTCGCGTTCGACGAGACCTATCAGCAGGATCATCTGTGGAAGGTGTCGGTCGCCGACGGCACCGAGCAGCGGATCACCGGCGGCGACTATTCCGTGCTCGAGTACTCGCTGTCGCGCGACGGGTCGCACGTGGCGATGGAACGGGCGCCCGACCCCCTCTATGGCGACGCCGATCAGGGCGAGGTGTGGGTGATGCGCGCCGACGGCAGTCAGGCCGTGCGGCTCACCGACAATCACGTGCCCGAGGGCAACGTCGAACTGTCGCCCGACAACAGCCAGGTGCTGTTCGTCGCGCAGGCGAATGCGCGCTTCGACTTCTACTACAACGGCCGGATCTTCATCGCGCCGGCATCGGGCGGACCGGCGCGGGTGGTCACCGGGGACCTGCCGTACGAGGTGGAGGACGCGACCTGGGCGAAGGACGGGCGATCGGTGCTCTTCGTGGCCAATATGGGCGTGCACAGCGAGGTGTTCCGGCTCGGCCTGGACGGCGGTGCCCCGAAGCCGCTGACCGACGGCGAGCACGCCATCGGCGGCCTGAGCTACCGGCCGGCGCTCGACCGCCTGCTGTTCACCATCAACCAGCCCCACAATCCGGGCGACGTCTGGGCCATGGCCGACACGGGCGGGGCGCCGGCGCGCGTGACCCGCGTGTTCGATTACCTGGCGCGCGACTTCGACCTGGCCCGCGAAGAGAAGGTGACCTGGAAGGGCGCCGACGGCACGACCGTGGAAGGGGTGCTGTTCTATCCGGTGGGCTACCAGGAGGGGCGGCGGTATCCGCTGGCCGTCGAGACGCACGGAGGACCGCAGGCGTCCGACAAGTTCGGCTTCGGATCGTTCACCTACTATCCCCAGGGACTCGCTGCGCGCGGCTACTTCGTGCTCCAGCCGAACTACCGGGGCAGCACGGGCTATGGCGACACGTTCCTGCGGGACATGGTCGGCCACTACTACCAGAACGCCCACCTCGACGTCATGGCCGGCGTCGACGCCCTCATCGCCCGAGGGCTGGTCGATCCGGGTGCCATGGTGGCGAGCGGCTGGAGTGCGGGCGGCCACATGACCGACAAGCTCATCACGTTCACCGACCGGTTCAAGGCCGCCGCCTCCGGAGCCGGGGCCTCCGACTGGCAGTCGATGTACGCGCAGAGCGACGTCCGCTTCTACCGGACCCCCTGGTTCGGCGGGACCCCGTGGCAGAAGAACGCCCCGATTGCCGTCTACTGGGACAACTCGCCGCTCAAGTTCGTGTCGAACGTGAAGACGCCGACGATCTTCTTCGTCGGCCAGCAGGATCCCCGCGTGCCGATGCCGCAGTCGGTCGAGATGTACCGTGGCGTGAAGAGCCAGGGCGTGCCGACGCACCTGTACGTGGCGCCGCGGGAACCGCACGGCTGGCAGGAGCTGCGCCACGAGCTGTTCAAGATGAACGCCGAGTTCGCCTGGTTCGAGCAGTACGCCCGCGGGCGGACGTTCACCTGGGAGAAGGCGCCTGGCGATCCGGGAGCAGCCGGAGAAGCCCCTCAGGCCCTGGCGCGGAACGCTAGGGCGGCAGGGCGGGCTCGCGCGCCGCGGCAGGACGACGATGAATCGGGAAGGGCGTTGAGGGACGGGCGGGCGCCGGCGGTTCAGTGGACGAGGCGGTCGCCGGCGGCGTGTGCCCGCCAGTCGTCGGACAGGATCGCCCAGAGGTTCTGGTCGAGGTATTCGCCACGGCGCAGGAACGAATGGCGCAGCACACCCTCCTGGGTCGCGCCCAGCTTGCGGAGCGCGCCATTGCCGCGGCCGTTCTGGGTCGCCGCGCGGGCTTCCACCCGGTGCGCGCCGATCGTCTGGAAGGTGAAGTCGAGCACGAGCCTCGCCGCCTCCGGGAACGCGCCCGTCCCCCAGAACGCCGACGCCAGCGCGAATCCCCACTCCGCAATCCGGAAGCCCGCCTCGAGCTCGCGCACCTGGAAGATGCCGGCGGCGGCCCCCAGGTCGTCGGGCACGACGGCATAGCAGATGTAGCGGCCGGCCTCGCGTTCCCGCTGCGCCCACCGGATGAATCGTTCGAAGCCGTCGACGGTCGTCGGCGGGGGAGAGATGAAGCGGGTGATCTCGTCGGTGGTGAGCATGGCCAGCAGCGCCTGAGCGTCGTCCAGCCGCAGCTCCCGCAGCGAGACGTGGCGACCCTTCAGATCAGGGAGTCCCCGGCGCCAGTCCGGCAGACGGGTCGACGCCACGGTTCCGGCTGACTGAACGATCTGGAGCCGCGGTTCGGACTGCCCGAAGGTCTTGGCCATTGGAAGATGCTTTCCCGCGCGCGCGATCAGAAGACGCCGGCCAGTCCGCCCCAGACGATGTTGTTGCCCCAGACGATATTGTTGCCCCACACGATGTTGGCGCCCCAGACGATATTGGCACCCCAGACGATGTTGGCACCCCAGACGATGTTGCTGCCCCACACGATGTTGGCGCCCCAGACAATGTTGGCACCCCAGACGATATTGGCGCCCCACACGATGTTCTGGGCCCAGGCCGCCTGGTTGTCGTAGAGCACGTTGCCCCAGACGATGTTGGCGCCCCAGACGATGTTCTGGGCCCACGGCAGCGTCTCACCGCCGATGGTGGTCGACGGGGTCACGCTCGCGCGCAGCCAGTTCTGGCCCGCCGGCTGCGTGGTGTCGATCGCCGATGCCAGCGCGATCGCGCCATCGGCGTTCAGTTCCCCGGTGCCCTGCGTCAACGGATCTTCGGCGGTTCCAGCATCGTTCGACAGGGGCAGAGCCGTGAATTCGAGGATGGCCTTCACCGCGGCGGGCGTCAGCGGCGGCGCAGCCGGGCCCGATGGAGACCACGTGGAGAGCGAGGAGGTGTTCGTCCACTGCCAGCTCGTCGACGAGGCGCGGCGACTGGCCTCGAGCACGAGGGCCGCGACGCCGGTGGCGACCCCGGTCGCCATGCTCGTGCCGCTGAGGCTCATGAAGTCGTGACCGACATGGCTCTGCGGCAGCTCGTCCCACAGCGTCGAGCCCGTGCTGGCATCGGCAATCAGCCCGTTACCGGGCGCGACGATGTCCGGCTTCGCAGAGCCGTCGTACCAGCTCGGCCCGCGCGAGCTGTAGGGCGCCACGCGGTCGTCGCTGCGGACCACCGTGTTCTGGGTCATCGCCGCGCCGACGGTGATGGCGTCGGGCGCGTTGCCCGGCGAAGTAATCCCGGCATAGCCGGTCTGCCCGCTCGTGGGATTCGTGCCGAAATTGCCGGCGCAGGTCACGACGACCAGCCCCGCGTGCACGGCCCGTTCGACCGCCTGCACGAGCGGGTCGCTGGCCGCCGGTTCGAGAATCGGATGGCCGAGCGACAGGTTGACGATCTGGACGCCCAGCTGTGCGTGGTACCTGGTCACGAAGTCCAGCGCGGCAATGACGTTGCTCGTGTACCCCTGGCCGTTCGCGTCGAGCACCTTCAGAACGACGAAGTTCACCTGGGGAGCGATGCCCTGGTACCGGTAGCCGGACAGGTATCCGCTGCTGCCAATCAGGCCGGCCACATGCGTGCCGTGCCCGAAGTCATCGGACGGGTAGGCCGGCACGCCGCCGTGGGTGAAGTCGTAGAAGGCGCGGATCCGGCCGGCGAAGTCCATCGACGGCTGCAGGCCCGAGTCGACGAGGGCCACGCCGACGCCGGCGCCCGTCGGCGCCGAGTCGTTCCACGATGAGGAGGATGTGCTCCAGCCCCAGGTCGATTTCGCGACCGCCGGCAGGCCGAGCGTCGCGCGCAACGTACTGGCAGGCAGGCCGTCGGTACCGGCCGACGATGTCAGGTCGGAGGCCGCGACGACCGCATTCGAGGAGATTGACGCGACCGCACTGTTGTTCGCCAGGGCGCTCAGCGAGGAAGCGGGCAGCGAGGCGACCACCAGGCCCGGATCCGCGTTCCCGCGCACCGTGCCGCCCAGCGACGTGACGGCCTCGACGACGGCCGCGCCCTGGCCGGCCGCGGCATGGACGAGCACACTCACGTCGGCTGCCGCACCCGACTGGGCGCTGGTCGTCTCGGCACGCAGCGCCTTGTCCAGCTTGTCGGTGCCGGCGGTGGTCTGCGCCCACGCCGGGAGGGCGCTGAGCAGCAGAACCGCAAGCAGAATGCGCAAGTGCCTCATGTGATTCAGGGCGAAGGCTCTTGAAGGAAACGGACCGGGCCGGGGACCGAAGGCTCCCGGATTCACCAACTTTGATTGTCGGACTATAGCATAGGCGTGCGCTTCTGACACACTGTGTACGTTCAAAATTGTGAATTCTCTCAAGTGACTGACAATTCAGGCCTTGCCGCTGTCACTTCGTCCTGGTTACTGGCTGGCGCTGGCGGGCACTGGTGCCGATTGGTTCTCATAAGGGGACTTCGCGGTCGACCGGAGCAGAGACGAACGCCGCACCGCGCCACACCATGCCACAGGTTCTCATCACCTACGAACTCGGCCGACCCCGGAACGAGTACCGTGCCCTGTGGGACTGGCTCGCGGGGAATCACGGGATGCAACTGCTACGACTCCGGCTGGATCGTCTTCAGCCCGTTTTCGGCCGTTCAGCTGATCGAAGAACTGCGTCCGCTCGTGCAGCCGAGCGACCGGCTGCTGGTGGTCGAACTCTCCAGGACCTTCGCCTGGATGAACCCCATGGCCGACCCCTGCGAGGCCCGGTCGGCCTAGTCGCCCGCCGCACCGCTTGCAGCAGCCAGGTCATCCCGGTCTTCGCGGTCGTCCCGGTCGTCCCGGTCGTCCTCTGACTCGCCGCCTTGCCGTTTCTGACGGCTTCCATCCCCTCAATCCGCGTCCCGGGTGCCCGTGTCGGCAGGCGTTTGACGGACCGGCGCCAGCCGGGCCATAGTGAAGGCCTCCACACCTCCCGGGGGGCCGACTGGATGCAGGAATATCGAAACGACACGATCGTGGTTCGCTACGACCCGAAGGTCTGCACCCATTCCGGCCGCTGCGTGCAGGGGCTGGCTGCGGTGTTCGACGTCGGCCGCAAGCCCTGGATCGACGTCAATGGCGCCGGCGCCGAGGCCGATCGCGGAGCAGGTGGCCCGCTGTCCGTCAGGAGCCCTCACCATCGAAAGGGTGGCGAAGGTCTAGGGGGCTATCGTCCGGCGGCGTTCGCACCGATAGAATCCGATCGGGAATTCCCTTAACGCCGGGGATGAAACGATGAGTGCTGATGTGAACCGACGGGCAGGCTGGCGCGACGCGAAGGGATTCGCTCTGATCGACCTGCTCTTCGTCTGTTTCATGATCATGGTCCTGTCGCTGATCGCGCTGCCGGGGCTGCTGACGGCGAAGACGGCCGCCAGCGCCGCGTCGGCGATCGGATCGATGCGGACCATCGGCAGCAGCCAGCTCACCTACGCGCTGACGTGCGGCGGCGGCTTCTACGCGCCGAATCTCGTCACGCTCGGGACGGCCCCTCCCGGCAGCACGGCGCCGTTCATCGGCGGCGGCCTGGGGACGGCCAACAGCGTCATCAAGTCGGGCTACCGCGTGCAGATGGTCGGGCTGGCGTTCCCCGGTTCCCCGCCGACCTGCAACGGCCTCGGGACCGGCGTCAGCGCGCAGGGCTACAAGGCCACGGCCGATCCGATGGCGCCGCACGTCAGCCGCTTCTTCGGTACCAACGCGAACTACGTCATCTACGAGCACACGGCCAGTCTCTTCGGCGTCATGCCGGAGGTCGGCGAGCCCCCGGTGGGGAAGCCGATTCAGTAGACACTCGTCACCTGCAACGTGCCCGTTGCGAGGGCCGACGTCCATCTTCGAGCGTCCGAGTCCCTGTCGTTCGCCGGGAACGGCGTCAGTGTGCGCGCTGTGTCGCTCGCGCGGCTTGCGCGTAGCGGGAGGGCAGGCGGTGGTCGAGCCGTGCCTCGATGAAGGCTGACGCGGCGAGCAGCCCCGGCATCGAGACGCCGGTGTCGAGGCCGAGCCCATCCAGCATGTAGAGGAGATCTTCGGTGGCGAGATTGCCGGTCGCGCCCGGCGCGTAGGGACATCCGCCGAGCCCGCCCGCCGAGGCGTCGAAGGTGGCGACGCCCATCTGCAGGCCGACCAGCACGTTGGCGAGCGCCGTGCCGCGCGTGTCGTGGAAGTGCAGCGCGACCCGATCGCGCGGGACACGCGCGAAGACCGCGTCCAGCACCTCCGGCACCTGGCCGGGATGGGCGATGCCGATGGTGTCCCCGATCGACACTTCGTAAACGCCCAGATCCAGCAGGCGAGCCGAGACCTCCGCGACCCGCGCGGGCGGCACCGCGCCCTCGAAGGGGCAGCCGAAGCAGGTCGACAGATAGCCGCGCACGGGGAGTCCGGCCTCGCGGGCTGCATCGCACACCTGGCGGTAGGTGTGCAGGGAATCCTCGATCGACTGATTGATGTTCTTCCGGCTGAAGGTTTCAGAGGCGGCAGCGAAGATCGCGACTTCGTCGACCTGCGCCTCGCGCGCCCGCGTCAGTCCGGCCAGGTTCGGCACCAGCGCCGTGTAGCGCACACCGGCCTTGCGGCGGATCCCCTTGAAGACCTCGCCGGCGTCGGCCATCTGCGGCACCCACTTCGGGCTGACGAACGCCGACACCTCGATGACCGGCAGACCCGCGTCGGTGAGCCGATCGACGAAGGCGATCTTGTCCGCCGTGGCGATGCGGGAGGACTCGTTCTGGAGCCCGTCACGCGGTCCGACTTCGACGATCCGGACGTGAGAGGGGAGGGACCCGAAGATGGCATGAGGCATGGGGGTTCACTCGAATTCCAGCAGCGGGGCGCCCGGCTGAACGAGGTCGCCTTCGCGGCAGTCGATGACGGCGATGACGCCGTCGCCGGGGGCGCGCACGGGCAGCTCCATCTTCATCGCTTCGAGCACGATGAGCGTGTCGCCCTTCTTCACGGTCTGCCCCGCCTCGACCAGGATCTTGACCACCGTCGCCGGCATCGGCGCCGCCAGCGCCTCGTGGGCCACCACGCTGCTGCGCCGCCGGCTCGCGCTGCCGGCGACTTCGAGCGTGAACACCCGGCCCTCGACGAACACCCAGCAGGTGTCGCGCGTGCCGGCCACGAAGACCGACCAGCCCCGGTCGCCGTCGGTCACCCGGTAGGCGCCCGGCTGCAGCCGCTCGACCTGCAGCGGCTCCGTCCCGCCCTCGACGGTCACGCGGCCGATGGCCGCCTCGTCGAGGCCCGTCAGCACCTCGACGTCGTAGCTCGTGTCGCCCGTTCGGATTGTCAGCTTCTGATTTGCCACCGCGCGTCCTGTCAGCCCCGCCAGTTGTCGAGCAGTACCCAGGGATCGTTCACGACGCCCGCGCGGGCGCCCGGCCGTCCGGCGCCGCCTGCCGGCTGTCCGTCGAACACCGCCGCCGCGGCGAGGGCCGCCGGCGGCACCACGAGGTCCTCCGCCAGGCTGGCCACGAACGCGGCCCCTTCGCGATCGAGGAAGCCGGTGTCGATCGCGGCCGCCCGGAAGCGGGCGTCGTCGAGGATCTGCAGCAGGAACGGGATGTTCGTCCGGATGCCGAGCACCGCATAGGCGCGGAGCGCAGCGATGGCGCGGGCGCGCGCCGCCTCACGCGACTCGCCGGCGGCAATCAGCTTCGCGAGCATCGGATCGTAGTACACCGACACGTCCCCGCCCTCGACCACGCCCGAATCGATCCGGATGCCCGGCGCGACCGGTTCGCGGTAGAGCAGCAGGGGACCCGCCTGCGGGATGAACCCCTGCGCGGGATCCTCCGCGTACACGCGGCACTCGATGGCGTGCCCGCGCTGCGTCAGTTGTTCCTGCCGCCACGGCAGCTGCTCGCCGGCGGCGACCTGGATCTGCGCGCGCACGAGATCGACGCCGGTCACCGCCTCGGTCACCGGATGCTCGACCTGCAGCCGCGTGTTCATCTCGAGGAAGTAGAAGCGGGCCTCGTCGCCCGTCCCGTCGAGCAGGAACTCGATGGTGCCCGCGTTGCGGTAGCCGACGGCCTGCGCCGCCGCGAGCGCCGCGCGCGTCATGCGCGCACGGACCGCGGGCGTCAGCACGGGCGACGGGCTCTCCTCGATGATCTTCTGGTGCCGGCGCTGCACCGAGCACTCGCGTTCGAACAGGTGCACGACCTGCCCGTGGTGATCGCCGAACACCTGCACCTCGACGTGCCGGGGCCGATCGACCAGCCGCTCCACGTAGAGCGTCCCGTCGCCGAAGGCGGCTGTCGCCTCCCGCCGCGCCGCCGGAATCGCCGCGTCGAGCTCGGCCTCCGTCCGCACCGTCCGCATCCCCTTGCCGCCGCCGCCGGCCGAGGCCTTGACGAGCACCGGGAGTCCGATGCGCAGGGCCTCCTGCCGGATGCCCGCGTCGGACTGGTCCTGCGGCGTGCCGCCGGGGACGACCGGCACGCCGGCGGCTTCGGCCACCCGGCGCGCCTCGATCTTCGAGCCCATGCGCGTGATGACATCGGCCGGCGGACCGACGAACGTCAACCCGGCGTCGGCGCAGGCGGCAGCGAAGTCGGCGTTCTCCGACAGGAATCCGTAGCCCGGGTGGACGGCGTCGGCGCCGGTGGCACGCGCCGCGTCGATGATCCGGGAGGCCACCAGGTAGCTCTCGGACGCGGCGGCCGGACCGAGCAGCACGCTGCGGTCGGCGGCCAGCCGATGGGGGGCACGGGCGTCGGCCTCCGAGTACACCGCGACGCTCTCGATGCGGAGCTCGCGGCAGGCGGCGACGATGCGCCGGGCAATCTCACCCCGGTTGGCGATCAGCAGACGTTGAATCATGGGCGATGCTTCCGTGCCGGTGGCCTTCAGCCGATCCAGGAGGCCTTCCGCTTCTCGAGGAATGCCTTCATGCCTTCCTGCCCTTCGGGTGACACGCGCTGCGCGGCGATGGCCCGGGCGGTGATCGGCATCGCGTCGGCGGTCGACCGGCCCCAGACCTGCGGAATGAGGGCCTTGGCGGCCGCGATCCCCTTCGGCCCGGCGTTCAGCAGCTCGCGCACGTAGCCCTCGACGGCGGCGTCCAGATCGGCGGCCGGCACGACGGCGTGCACGAGGCCGATCTCGCGGGCCCGCGCGGCGGAGAACCGGGCGCCGGTCAGGAACAGCTCGCGGGCCGCCGACCGCCCGACCTTCGCCAGCGCGAACGGGGAGATGACGGCCGGGAGGATGCCGAGCTTCACTTCGGTGAAGCCGAACACCGCCTGCTCGTCGGCCACGACGATGTCGCAGATGGCCGCCAGGCCGCAGCCGCCGCCCAGCGCGGCGCCGTGGATACGGCCGATGAGCGGCACCGGCAGGGTGTCGAGCGCCGCGAACATCTGCGACATGGCCGTGGCGTCGCGGATGTTCTCCTCCTCGGTGTACTGCACGCTCTTCGACATCCACGTCAGGTCGGCGCCGGCGCAGAACAGCTTGCCGGCGCCCGACAGCACGACGACGCGCAGCGACGGGTCGGCCGCCGCGGCCGCCGCCCAGCGCGTCAGCTCGACGATGACCTCCTCGTTGAACGCGTTGCGGACGTCGGGCCGGTTGAGCACGAGGTGCTCGACGGCTCCCTCACGACGGGTCAGCAGGTGTGTGTAGGACATGGTGAATGATGACGGGTTACGGGCTACGGGCTATCGGCTACGGTCTTCAGATCGTGTCGGGCCCCGAAGCCTGGAAGCCCGGAGACCGGAGCCGACCTTACATTCGGAAGATCCCGAACTTCGCGTCGGGAATCGGGGCGTTGTACGCGGCCGACAGGCCGAGCGCGATGGTGGCACGGGTCTCGGCCGGGTCCAGGATGCCGTCGTCCCAGAGCCGCGCGGTGGAGTAGTACGGCGAGCCCTCGTGCTCGGTACTTGTCGAGGATCGGCTGCCGGATGGCCGCCTCGTCCTGCTCCGACAGTGTCTTGCCCTCGCGCGCGAGCTGATCGCGCTTCACCGTCGTCAGCACCGAGGCGGCCTGCTCGCCGCCCATCACCGAGATACGGGCGTTGGGCCACATCCAGAGCAGGCGCGGGTCGTAGCCCCGGCCGCACATGCCGTAATTGCCGGCCCCGAACGAACCACCGATGATCACGGTGAACTTCGGCACGACCGAGTTCGCCACGGCGTGCACCATCTTCGCGCCGTCCTTGGCGATGCCCGTCCGCTCGTACTGCTTGCCGACCATGAAGCCGGTGATGTTCTGCAGGAAGAGCAGCGGGATGCCGCGAAGGTTGCAGAGCTCGATGAAGTGGGTCACCTTCAGCGCCGACTCCGAGAACAGCACGCCGTTGTTCGCGACGATGCCGACCAGGTAGCCGTGCCAGCGGGCGAAGCCGGTGATGACGGTCGTGGCGTACCGCTCCTTGAACTCGTCGAACCGCGACCCGTCGACCAGCCGGGCGAGGATCTCGCGCACGTCGTACGGCTTCCGGATGTCGGCGTTCACGATGCCGTAGAGCTCGGCCGGGTCGTACAGCGGATCCTCGGGCGTCGTCACGTCGGCCGGGCCGTGCTTCACGCGGTGCAGGGTCGAGACGATCGTCCGTGCCAGTTCCAGCGCGTGCGCGTCGTCCTCGGCGAAGTAGTCGGCGACCCCCGACAGCCGCGTGTGCACGTCGGCGCCGCCGAGCTCCTCGGCCGTGACCTCCTCGCCCGTGGCCGCTTTCACCAGCGGAGGACCGCCCAGGAAGATCGTCCCCGTCCCCTTCACGATGACCGTCTCGTCGGACATCGCCGGCACGTAGGCGCCGCCCGCCGTGCACGAGCCCATGACGACGGCGACCTGCGGAATCCGCTCCGCCGACATCCGCGCCTGGTTGTAGAAGATGCGGCCGAAGTGCTCGCGATCGGGAAAGACGTCGGCCTGCAGCGGCAGGAATGCGCCCCCCGAGTCGACGAGGTAGACGCACGGGAGATGGTTCTCGAGCGCGACCTGCTGGGCCCGCAGGTGCTTCTTGACCGTCAGCGGCAGGTACGATCCGCCCTTCACCGTCGCATCGTTCGCGACAATCATCACCTCGCGGCCCGAGACCCGCCCGATGCCCGTCACCATGCCCGCAGCCGGCGCCTCGCCGCCGTACATCCCGTAGGCGGCCAGCGGCGACAGCTCGAGAAACGGCGACTTCGGGTCGAGCAGCAGTTCGATCCGTTCGCGCACGGGCAGCTTGCCCTGGTCGCGGTGGCGTTTCAGATATTTCGGCCCGCCCCCTTCGCGCGCCACTGCGAGCCGCTCACGCAGCTCGCTGACGAGCTGCGCCATCCGGTCGCGGTTGCTCTGGAACGTGGGGTCGGTGGTGTGAATTTGCGATTCGATGACGTCCATATTTGTCGGGGCTCCGCCCGCGGTCCCCGGCTCACGCCGTTGTGCTCCCGATTCGGCTAGCTCCACTCCGTTCGCGCCCTTCGACGCGCTCAGGGCGCCCCGAGCCTGTCGAGGGGCGGGCGCGCCGTGCGTGCCGCCGGGCTGCGCCCGGAGCGTGAAGGGCTCCGTTCCGTCGAAGGCTGACGAGGCGGAGAGGACGACGGAGGAGCGGAACCGCGGTGCGATCCTACCAGCCGCAGCAGTCAGTCTTGAAGCCGCAGGCCGGACAGCGCCAGACGGCATGCATGCGGTACATCTCGGCGCCGCAGCGGTCGCATAGCGTCTTCTCGTTGTCGGCCGGCCTCTGCGGAACGATGGGAGTCAGAAGAGATGCGGGCTTCTTCGGCTCGGACACGGGCCGCATTATCGCAGAATCCGCGCGGCGCGCGCCAGCCTGCCGCCTGCGGGCAGCGTCGGGAGGTATCGGAGTGAGGCCCGGTCGCCCGCTGCTGCCAGCTGTGATGGTAGCGGGCCGCAACTCCATTGAAGTGTAGTAAATATATACTAAGCTCATGTGCTTTGTATTGAAATCATCCAATGTGATAGTACAATTGGCCTTCGAAGTGACATGAAACAGGGCGGGTCCATCAGACGCCGTCCAATTTCCTGATACCGGATGAACAGGGATTTATGAGCACGAAACGACGGAAGCGCGTCCTGGTGATTGATGACGAGCCGTCGATGACCGAATGGCTCCAGATCCTGCTCGAGCATGCAGGCTACGAAGTGCGGACGGCGTCGATCGGGACCCGGGGCGAAGAGCTGTTCCGGAGCTGGCGGCCCGACGCGGTCGTGACCGACCTGCTGCTGCCGGACGTGGACGGGATCGAGCTGGTGCGCCGCTTCAAGGACGCGAATGCGGACACGGAGGTGATCGTCATCAGCGGGCAGGGGAGCATCCCGCGGGCGGTGGAGGCCGTGAAGGCGGGCGCGTCCTACTACGTGGAGAAGCCGGTCGAGCCCGACGGGCTGCTGGCGCTGCTGGAGAAGGCGATCGCGCACGGCGACCTGCACGCGGAGAACGTGGAGCTGAAGCGGCAGCTGCAGGACCGCTACCGGTTCACGAACATCGTCGGCAAGGGCCGGAAGATGCAGGAGCTGTTCGATCTCGTCGAGAGCGTGGCGGCGAGCGATGCGAACATCCTCATCCAGGGCGAGAACGGCACGGGCAAGGAGCTGATCGCGAACGCGATCCACCACAACAGCCACCGGTCAAAGGGACCGTTCATCAAGATCAACTGCGCGGCGATCCCCAAGGATCTGATCGAGTCCGAGCTCTTCGGGTACCGCAAGGGGGCCTTTACGGGCGCCATCACGGACAAGGAGGGGCTCTTCGAGATGGCCGAGGGGGGCTCGCTGCTGCTCGACGAGATCGGCGAGATGCCGCCCTACACGCAGACGAAGCTGCTGCGGGTGCTCCAGGAGCGGGAGTACCGGCCGATCGGCACCGATCGGATCGTGCACGTCGACTTCCGGCTCATCTGCGCGACGAACATCGACATCGACGCGGCGCTGCACGACGGCCGGCTGCGGGAAGACCTCTACTTCCGCATCAACACCATCACGCTCCGGGTGCCGCCGCTGCGCGAACGGACGGAGGACATTCCGCTGCTCTGCGACTACTTCCTGGAGAAGTTCCGCGATCGCTACCGGAAGACCGTGAAGACGCTGGCGCCATCGGTCTACCACCTGCTGATCCGGAACCGCTGGCCGGGCAACGTCCGGGAGCTCGAGAACGCCATCGAGCGGGCGGTGCTGGTGTGCAAGGGGAACGAGATCACGGTGAACGACCTGCCGGAGTCGATCCGCCAGGAGGGGGGAGCGTCGGCGGAATTCGTGATTCCCCCGCACCGGACGCTGGCCGAAATCGAGAAGATGGCCATTCTGCAGACGCTGCAGCGGACGAACTGGAACAAACAGGAAGCGGCGCAGATTCTGGGGCTGTATCGGCCCACGTTGTACAGCAAAATGAAGAAGCACGAGATCATCGACGCGGGCAAGGCGGCGCGCACCTCCTAGCGCCGCCGCTCGCGTGCGGGAGGGCGGATGACCGAATCGGCGGCCGAACGGGTCGGGGATGCGGTGCTGGACACGCTGGCGGCGATGGGGTCGTACTTCGTCTTCGCGGGCCGCGCGCTCCTCGAGCTGGTCCGCCCGCCCTTCGAGTTCCGCGAGCTGCTGCGGCAGGTCTACGCGCTCGGGTGGCGGTCGGTGCCGCTGATCCTGGCCGCCGGCTTCGCCGTCGGCGTGGTGCTCTCGATGCACACGCGGGCGACCTTGGAGCGGTTCGGGGCGATCGCCCTGATTCCGACCGGCCTCGGCGTCGCGATGGTGCGCGAGACGGGGCCCCTGGTGACGGGCCTGCTCGTCGCCGGCCGCGCGGGCGCCGGCATCGGGGCCGAGCTCGGGGCGATGCGCGTCACCGAACAGATCGACGCGCTCGAGGCGATCGCCGTCGACGCCTTCAGCTACCTGGTCGTCGACGCGCATCCTCGCCTGCATGCTGATCCTGCCGATTCTGACGACGCTGATGGACTTCGCCGGCATCCTCGGGGGGTTCGTGGCCGAGTCGGCGGCGACCGGCATGTCGTGGTCGCTCTACCTGCACCGGGCCTTCTCGCTCATCGGCTACGCCGACTTCATCACGGCGACCCTGAAGACCATGGTCTTCGGCTTCATCATCGGCAGCGTGGCCTCGTATCTCGGCTTCAACGCGACGCGCGGCACCGAGGGCGTCGGCGAGGCCTCGACGCGCAGCGTCGTCGCCGCCTCGATTCTGGTCATCCTGAGCGACGTCGCCCTCGTCAAGATCATCTTCCTGCTGTTCCCGCAGAATCGGGTGATGAGCAGCGGCGTACCCGCAGTGCGGTTCGACGGAGTCTCGAAGGCGTTCGGCCGCCATCGCGTGCTGGTGGACGTGTCGTTCGAGATACCGGCCGGCACGGCGTTCTGCGTCCTGGGGCGCAGCGGCAGCGGCAAGAGCGTCACGCTGAAGCACATGATCGGGCTGATGCAGCCCGACGCGGGCCGGGTCTTCGTGCAGGGGACGGAGATCACCGGGCTGGCCAGCCGGGAGCTGGCCCACGTGCGGCGCCGGATGGGATTCCTGTTCCAGGGAGCGGCCCTCTTCGACTCGATCTCGGTCGGCGAGAACGTCGCCTTCCCGCTGCGTCGGCACACGAAGCTGCCCGACCGGGAGATCGTGCGGCGGGCCCGTGAGAAGCTGGCGGAGGTCGGGCTGGAGGAGGAGTTCCGCGCCATGCCGTCGGAACTGTCCGGCGGGATGCGCAAGCGGGCCGGCCTGGCGCGCGCCATGGCTCTCGATCCCCAGCTCCTGCTCGTCGACGAGCCGAGCGCCGGCCTCGATCCCATCACGTCGCGCGATATCGACGCCCTGCTCATCGGCCTGCGCCGGTCGGGGACGACGCTCGTCGTGGTGACGCACAATATTCCGAGCGCCCGGGCCATCGGCGACGAGCTCGCGGTGCTCGACGGCGGGCAGCTGATCGCGCGCGGCACGGCGGCCGATCTGGAACGGAGCCCGGAGCCGATCGTGCAGGCCTTCATGCACTCGGCCACAGGAGGATAGCGGATGCCAGGCTCGTCGTCGCGGCTGGTCGGGGTCGGGGTGTTCGTGCTGGGCGGCCTCGCGCTGTTCGTGACCGGTCTGTTCCTGATCGGCCAGCGGCAGCTCGCCTTCACCCCGAAGTTCACGGTGTACGCCGAGTTCGCGCGGCTGGGCGGCCTCGAGGTGGGCGACACGGTGCAGGTGTCGGGCATGCAGGCGGGCGAGGTGAAATCGATCGGCCTGCCGAAGGGGCCGGACCAGAAGTTCCGCGTGGCGCTCGAGATCCGCGACGACCTGCACCCGCTCGTGCGCACCGACTCGGTGGCGTCCATCGAGACGCAGGGGCTCATCGGCAGCACGTTCCTGCAGGTGAGTACCGGCAGCAGCCGCGTGCCGGAGGCGACGCCCGGCGGTGTCATCGGCAGCCACGAGCCGTTCGGGTTCGCCGACCTGTTCCGCGAGCTGGGGGACACGGTCGAACTCATCAACGGCACGGTGCACGACATCCGCGGCAACGTCGTCCGGATCGTCCAGTCGGTGGCGGACGTGGCCGCGCGGACGCAGACCATCATCAACACCGTCGGCAAGGATCTCCAGCGGATCGCCGCCGCCGGCGTCCGGATCGCCGCCGACGTGCGGCACGTGGCCGACAACCTGCGGGAGGGGAAGGGAACGATCGGCAAGCTGCTGACCGACGACGAGCTGTACCGGCAGGTGACGGGCGTCATGAAGACGTCGGGTGAGATTGCCACGCGCGTGCGCGACGTCATCGGCGAAGTCGACAAGGTCATCGCCAAGGTGCAGGGCAGCGGCGGACGGGTGCAGGGCGTTGTCACGAACCTGCAGGAGACGATGGACAGCGCGCGGACGGCCCTCGGCGACATTTCCGACGCCATGGAGGCGCTGAAGCACAACTTCCTGCTGCGCGGCTTCTTCCGCGGCCGGGGCTACTTCGACCTCAGCCAGCTCTCGCCGTCCGAGTACCGGTCGGACGTGCTGGAGCGCGGCAACCGGAAGCGGCTCCGGATCTGGCTGAACGCCGACGTGCTGTTCACCACGGGCTCGGACGGCCTGGAGCAAGCTGACCGACGGCGGCAAGGTCCGGATCGACTCGGCCATGGCAGGCTTCCTGCCGTACCTGCCCGACGCCGTGCTCATGGTGGAGGGCTACGCGCGGCAGGGCTCGCGGGCGCAGCAGTTCCTCCACGCGCGCGACCGCGCCGCCATCGTCCGCTCGTACCTGCTCGAGCGCTTCCACCTGGACCCGAAGACGACCGGACTGATGCCGCTCGGCGCGGAGGCCTCCGACAGCCCGGACGGTCGCACGTGGGACGGCGTGGCCTTGTCGCTCTTCGTCGACCGGAATCGGCTGGACGGCGGACGCTGACCGGCCGGTTTACCGGCGTCGGGCCGGAATGGTAAGGTGAAGTAGATCCCGGATGAGGTCGCCAATGGGGAGGGAACCGTGAGAGAACCCGTACAGGTCGCCGCGGCGACGGTCCTGGGGGCGGTGATCGGTGGCGTGGCCGGCTACCTGTTCTTCACGGAACGGGGACGGCGCGTGCGCCGCGATCTCGAGCCGGGCCTCGAGGAACTGACGCGCGAGCTCGTGCGGCTGCGGACGACGCTGCGCAAGGCGTCGCGGGCGGCCGAGGAAGGCGGTCGGCTGCTCGACGAACTGGCCACGGCCGGCGGCGATGCCGGCTGGCCGGAGACGCCGCGCCAGAGTTCGCCGTTCTGAGGTGCCCGGCCGTGCCGTCTGAGATGCGTGAGCGCCGAACCTGATCGCCGCACCGGTTCGTCCCTGAAGCGCCGCAGGTCGGTCCTGCTCCGCTGGATCCGGAGGCAGGTGCGCCTGGTCGGCCTGGCGGGCTGGGGCGCGGTCGTGCAGTTCTCGCGCAGCACGCAGTCGCTGACCTACGCCGCCTCGATCGCCTTCTTCATGCTCGTGTCGCTGTTCCCCTGCCTCCTGCTGGCGTTCGCGCTGCTGGGACGGCTGAGCGCGGGCGGCGGGACGCGCACCCAGATCATCCCGTTCGTCCTGCGGTACTTCCCCACGCACTTCGACTTCGTGGTGGCCCAGCTCAACGCGTTCCATGCCGGCGTCACGGTGAGCGTCACCGGTGTGATCGCCCTGATGTGGGCGTCGCTGGGGGTGTTCGGCGCGATCTCCGACGCGGTCAACTATGCGTGGGGCGTGGAGCACCAGCGCAGCTTCCTCAAGCAACGCCTCGTCGCGTTCAGCATGCTGCTGCTGGCCGGGCTGCTGCTGCTGGCGGCGCTGCTGCTGGTCAGCGCCGCCGCCGTCGTGCAGACGAGCTGGTTCGCGGAGGTCCTGCGCCGGTTTCCCGGCCTGATGCTCCTGGCGAAGCTGGCGAGCCGCTACGCGGCCACGCTGCTGCTGATTGGCGTCGTCGGCCTGGTCTTCTACTACGTGCCGAACGCGCAGGTCCGCTTCCGGGACGTCTGGCTGGGGGCGATCCTGACGGGGCTGGCCTGGAAGGGGACCCTGGTCGCCTTCTCCTGGTACGTCCGGGACATGGGCAAGCTCGCGTCGGTCAACGGGTCGATTACCACCGTGATCGTGTTCCTGATCTGGATGTACACCTCTGCCATCGTGCTGCTGCTGGGCACGCAGTTCACCGCGGCGCACGCCCGGCTGGTTGCCGGCCACTCGGCCATCGAGCACGAACCCGCGGCGCCCACGCCCAGGCGGTGAGGGCGCCGGCCCGGCCGCGCCTCGTCCACCATCTATAATGAAGCGCATGTCCAACAGGCTGCGTGCCGAACAGAGTCCGTACCTCCTTCAGCACGCCGACAACCCCGTCGACTGGCGCCCGTGGGGCGCCGAGGCCTTCGAGACGGCGCGGCGCGAGGACAAGCCGATCTTCCTGTCGATCGGCTATTCCACCTGCCACTGGTGCCACGTCATGGCCCACGAGTCGTTCGAGAACGATGAGGTGGCCGCCATCCTGAACCGCGAATTCGTTCCGATCAAGGTCGACCGCGAGGAGCGGCCCGACATCGATCGCGTCTACATGACGTTCGTCCAGGCCACGACCGGCGCCGGCGGCTGGCCGATGAGCGTGTGGCTGACGCCGGAGCTCAAGCCGTTCTTCGGGGGCACCTACTTTCCACCGACGTCCCGCTGGGGACGGCCCGGTTTCGTCGAGATCCTGCAGGAGATCAGCCGCATCTGGCATGGCGATCGGGCGCGCGTCACCGGTTCGGCCGACACCGTGGTCGACCAGCTGCGACAGGCCGGCGGGGGCGACGCGCCGGGCGACGTGCCGGGCACCGATGCCCTGTCGCGCGCCGTCGCGGAGCTGGGTGCGGCCTTCGACGAGCGCCGCGGCGGCTTCGGCGGCGCTCCGAAGTTTCCGCGTCCCAGCGAGCTGTTGTTCCTGCTGCGGGAGTCGGCCCGCACGGGCCGGCCGGAGCCGGCCGGGATGGCCCTGGCCACGCTCGAGGCGATGGCGACCGGCGGCATGCGCGATCACATCGGCGGGGGGTTCCACCGGGTACTCCGTCGATGCCGAGTGGCGCGTGCCGCACTTCGAGAAGATGCTGTACGACCAGGCGCAGCTGGTCATCGCCTATCTCGAGGCGGCGCAGGCCACGGGCGATCCGGCGTGGGCGGCCGTGGCCGAGGACACGCTGCAGTACGTCGGCCGGCAGATGACCAATCCGGCCGGCGGTTTCTACTCGGCCGAGGACGCCGACAGCGTACCGCCCGAGGAGGCCGGCACCCCGGGCGCGCACGCCTCGGAAGGCGCCTTCTACATCTGGTCCGACGAGGAGGTCGGCGCGCTGCTCGGGGAGGACGCGGATGTCGTCCGCCGGCACTTCGGCCTGCGGCCCGACGGCAACGCGCCGTTCGATCCCCAGAACGAGTTCGCGCACAAGAACCTCCTGTATATCGCCCGCTCGGTGGAGGAGGTCGCGCGCGAGACCGGCCGCGATCCCGAGATGGTGCGCGAGACGATCCGGCGGGCGCGGCTGCGGCTGTTCGAGGCGCGGCTGACCCGACCGCGGCCGTATCTCGACGACAAGGTGCTGACCGGATGGAACGGCCTGATGATCGCGGCCTTCGCGCGGGCGGCCCGCGTGTTCGGCGCCTTCGACGGGCTCGTCGGGCAGGCGGCCGGGCCGCATCTCGCCCGGGCCGATCGCGCGGCGCGCTTCGTCCGGGAGCATCTCTGGAACGCCGGGACGGGCCGGCTCCGGCGTCGCTATCGGAATGGCGACGCCGACATTCCCGCATACGCCGAGGACTACGCGTTCCTCGCATTCGGCCTGCTCGAGCTGTTTCAGGCCGGCGGCGACCCGGCCTGGCTCGAATGGGCCATGACGCTGCAGGATGGCCTCGACGCGCAGTTCTGGGACGAGACGGTGGGCGGCTGGTTCGCCACGAGCGGCGAGGACGACACCGTGCTGCTGCGGCTGAAGGAGGAGTACGACGGCGCGGAACCGGCGGCCAGCTCGATGGCCGTGATGAATCTGCTGACGCTGTGGCGGCTCACCGGCCAGTCGCGGTACGCCGAGCGGATCGAGCGCACGATGGGCTTCTTTGCGAGCCGCCTCACGCGTCAGGCCCGGGCGGTCCCGATGATGCTGTCGGCCCTGTCGACGTATCACGCCCACGCGGCCGGGCAGGAGATCGTGATCGCCGGACCGCGCGAGTCGCCCGTCACGCGGGCCATGCAGGCCGAGGTGGCGGCCCTCTACCGCCCGTTCGCCGTCGAGGTGCCCGTCGAGCCGGGCGCGACGCAGGCGCGCCTGGCTCGCCTGCTCCCGTTCGTCGCGTCCATGACGATGATGGAGGGGCAGCCGACCGCGTACGTGTGTCGCGAGTTCGCCTGTCGCCAGCCGGTGAACACGCCCGATGCCCTGGCCGCGATGCTCGCAGCCGGCGCGGAAGAGGCGGGCTGATGGCGGCGGAGCAGCGCCCCGGCGTCCGCGTCGAGCTGAGCGACGATCGGTGCCGCATGCGCATCGTGCTCGACGGCCCCCGCGGACACGTGCTCACCGATCGCATGGTCGGCGTGATGCGGAAGGCGCTGGATCGGGCCGCCGGCGAACCTCGTTTGCGGCTGCTGACGTTCGAGGCCGACGAGGGCGACTTCAGCTTCGGCTCGAGCGTCGACGAGCACGCGCCCGGGCCGATTGCCGATGTGCTGCCGCGCTTCCACGATCTCGTCCGGGCCTGGCTCGACGTGCCGTGCGTGACCGCGGCGCTCGTCGCGGGCCGGTGCCTCGGCGGCGGGTTCGAGCTCGCGCTCTGCTGCGATGTCATCTTTGCGGCCGACGACGCCGAGTTCGGCCTGCCCGAGATTGTCGCTCGGTCTGTTCCCGCCGGTCGGGGCCATCCTGCTGCCGGCGCGCGTCGGTGCGGCCCGCGCCGCCAGTGCGATCGTCACGGGCGAGAGCCGTCCGGCGGCGGCGTGGCAGGCGGCCGGGCTGATCGAGCGGTTGGCGCCGGCCGAGGCGCTGCGCACGATGGTCGACGAGTGGTACGAGCGCCACCTGGAGGGCCGATCGGCCGTCGCGCTCGGCCACGCGGCCCGGGCGGCCCGGCTGGCCCTGGCCGACACCGTCGCGCGGCTGCTGCCGGAATCGGAGCGCCGCTATCTGGCCGAGCTCATGCGGACGGCCGACGCGGCCGAAGGGGTCGCCGCGTTCCTGGCGAAGCGTGCACCGCGGTGGACGGGGTGACGCGCGGAGGAATGTCGTAGTTTTGAGTTCTGAGTTCTGAGTTCTGAGTTTTGAGTTGTGAGGAACTGAGAACTCGGCACTCATGACCCTGAACTGATAACTCAGAACTGATAACTCACAACTACAAGAAGCAGGCTTCATGGATTTTCAGGTCGATATCTGGCTGCGCGGTGATCACCACGCGACCACCGAGACCGTGGCCGGACTGCAGCGGCAGCCGGCCGAGTGGACCGACGAGGACGTCCGGTTCGTGCTCGAGACGATGCTGCGGAGGATGGACCGGCTGAAGACGCCCGAGGGTGCCGACGATCGCGTCGTGCAGCTGCGGGGCTTGAGCTGGATCGTCAATCCGTTCGAACAGGGCGTGGTGATTGCGATCGAGATCACGCTGGGCGCCGCCGTGGCGGGGCCGTTCGTGATCGACAAGGCGCAGCTCGAGGGGATGATCGGCCGGGTGCTGGCGTCTCCGCCGCGGCCGATGGTCGATGCGGGGCAGACGGTGCACTGAAGACTGAAGACCGGAGACCGGAGACCGGAGACCGGAGACTGTCTGCCGTCTCCAGTCTTCAGTCTTCAGTCAGCGCAGTTGTCGGGCCAGCTGGTGCAGGAACAGGCCGACGTCGGTGACCAGGCCGACGGTCTGGGACGATCCGCGGTCGGCCAGCTTCGTGACGACCGCCGGATTGATGTCGACGCAGACGACCCGCACCCAGGCGGGGAGCATGTTGCCGACGCCGATGCCGTGCAGCATGGTCGAGAGGATGATCACCATCTCGACCCCTTCCAGTGCGGCCGTGTAACGGTTCTGCGCCGCGACGAGGTCCATCACCGTGTCGGGCAGAGGGCCATCGTCCCGGATGCTGCCGGCCAGGACGAACTCCACGCCGTTGACGACGCATTCGTACATGATGCCGGAGGTCAGCACCCCGTGCTCGACGGCCGGCTGCAGCCCGCCCGCGCGGCTGATCGCGTTGATCGCCCGCATGTGGTGCTTGTGACCCTCCTCGACCGGCACTCCTGACTTCAGGTCGACCCCGAGCGACGTGCCGAGCAGCGCGTTCTCGACGTCGTGCACGGCCAGCGCGTTGCCGGCCAGCAGCACGGTGACGTAGCCGCGACGGATGAGCTCGCAGAAGTACTCGACGCCCCCGGTGTGCACGACCACCGGCCCGGCCACGAAGGCAATCCGGCGCCCGGCCTGCTTCAACTCCTTCATCCGCTCGGCGATCTTCGCCACGCTGACTTCCACGCGGCGCTCCGACGAGATGTCGTTCGTCATGAACGCGAAGCCGTGGCGATCCCGATCGCGGAACTCGGGCACGATCCGGATGCCGGTCGCGCCGCAGACGATGCGGTCGCCGAGCCGGACGTCGCGCAGCTTGCGGCAGGTCGCGTGCCCTTCCTCGATGACGACGACCGCATCCATGCGCTGATGCGACACCTCGATCCAGCGGCCGCCGTGGCGGACGAGCGTGCGGTGGTTCGTCGTGGAGTAGAAGTCCTCGGGGGCGCATCCGGCCCGGTCGGCGGCACGCAGCAGGGCGTCGTGTTCGGCGACCGGGTGGCAGCCCAGCGGGATGAGATCTTCGACCAGCGTCTGCAGGGCCGCCTCGGTCGGCGCGGTTACCTTCATGCGGAGGTGTGAGAAGTCGTCGTTCGTGCGGCCGATGTCGAACTGCTGCACCTCGAACTGGCTGCCCGACTTGATGACCGTGTCGAAGATCAGCGTCAGCAGTTCAGAGTCGACGAGGTGGCCTTCGGCCTGAACGACCTCGCTCGTGTTCCGGTTCTCAGTCATGGGATCTGCGCATCCAGCGTCGTACACGGACAGCCGGCGCCCGTCATGTCGGCGGCGCCGGTCGCGAATCATCGATTATAGGAGATCGGCGGTGGGGCAGGAGCGCGGGGCGTGAGTGGCCGCGAGCCGGCGTGAGCCGGCGTGAGTGATGACACCGCCACTCGAGAGCGCACGGCGCGTGCGGCGGCGCGGTCCGGGGCCGGCAGGCTGCCGGCCCCGCAGACCGATCAACGGACGAGCGTGCGGCGGCCCAGCCAGCCGACCATCAGGCCGAGACAGGAGCCGGCCGCGAACGCGATGCCAAGGGCCTGCAGCGGACGGCGCTTCACCTGGTGCACCGTGTCGTCCGCGAGGTCCTGCGCGCGATATACCGTCTGCTTCACGGCGCGGCGGGCCGCGCGCGCGCCGTCCTCGGCGGCATCGGTCGCGATGGTCTTCGCCAGCTTGACCTCGTGCGCGAGATGGGACGCGCGACCGAGGATGTCCATTGCGCGATTCGTCATACGTCCGTCAGTGCCTTCGATCGTTTCAGCGTGGGCCATGATTTCTCCCCCTTCATGAGCTCGTTCTGGTGCCCTGGCAGGGTTCAGAGTTGAGCGGTCTGGAAGATTGCAATATCCCCGCCAGTAAACCCCGCGTCGGCGATCTCGTTCATGAGTCGGCGCCGCGGCGCCATACGACGCCCGCATGCACCATAACTATCTGCTTGAATGAATGTTAGAGGTGAAGTTGTCGAGGTTGATCGCGAGAGGGGTGTGTGGCCGTCCGAGACGATGTGACGGGCGCAGCAGGTGGACGCGTCCTTCCTTGCGACACGGCCGTGAAAAGTTCGCAGGTGAACGCCTTGTGCCGTCGACGGTCCCGGAAGACTCCTCACAAGTCCATCATTCAATGACTGTGCTTTGTCTTATGAATTGATAAAATCAAGTACTGACTTGATTAAATTAAGTATTTGATCCACTATTAAATCAGAAAGTGAGTCTCGACATGGCTGATGACTGGCAGGCGCTGACCGCCTTGACGGGCGGAGAACCGATGGTCGTCGAGCGGGTACGACTGCTCAGGCGGGACATCGCCATCGAGGGGCGGTTCGACGTGCCGCCGCTGGCGCGGCTGTCGGCCGAAGACCAGATCTTCGTGGCGGCGTTCGTGCGGGCGCACGGCTCCATCAAGGAGATGGAAGCGTTGTTCGGCGTGAGCTACCCGACGGTGAAGAACCGGTTGAACCGGCTCGCCACGCAGCTCGACGTCGTCGACGTGTCGGTGCCGGTGCCACGCGTGGCGGCGCCGGTGTCGCCCGAGTCGAAGCGCGAGGTGCTCGACCGGCTCGAGCGCGGCGAGATCACGGTCGAGGAAGCATTGCGGAGCCTGAAGACGTCCGGCGCGGCCGGGGCTGCAGCCGGAGGAGGAGCGATCATGAGTGAGGAACGAGGTCGGATTCTGGAGATGCTGGCGCAGGGGAAGATCTCGGTGACCGAGGCCGAGCAACTGCTCAGTGCCGTGGGCGAGCCGGATGCGCCGCCCGCTGGCGACGGTGCGTCGGCGGCGGGCTCGTCGGATGCGGCCGGGGCGAGGGCACCCGGGGCCCTGAAGTACCTGCACGTGCACGTGCGGAAGAGCGCCAACGATACCTCGGGAGCCGGGTGGCCGGGCGGAGGGCAGGGACGCTGGTGGGCGCGTCACCAGGCGCGTGCCGCGCGGGACGGCACGGGGCAGGCCGCGGGGGCGACCGATCCGGACGGCGGCGTCCAGGTACAGCCGCGATGTCGACGTCCGCATTCCGCTGAGCCTGCTGCGTTCGGGGATGAAGCTCGCCGCGTTCATGCCCGGCCGGACGGGAGACGTCGTCTCGCGGAAGCTGCGGGAGAAAGGACTCGACATCGACGTCTCGAAGCTGGATCCGGCGCAGCTCGAGGAAGTGCTGACGAACCTCGGCGACCTGACGGTCGATCTGGACAACGGCCGCGGCCAGGTGCGGATTTACTGTGAGTGACGCAGCCCCCCGCGCAGGAGGCGCCGGCCGATCGACGGCCCGCCGCCACGCCGCTGGAAGTGAGCGCCGGCTCGCTGCGCGTCGACGAGCCGCACCCGTTCGGATACACTCGGACGGTTCCACGATGGCCATGGGCCGGGGTGGCGGAACCGGTAGACGCTGGGGACTTAAAATCCCCTGACCCTTCGGGTCGTGTGGGTTCGATGCCCACCCCCGGCACCAGTCGCACGCGGCTCAGTCGGCGGAAGGGTGCCGTCGCAGCCGCCCGATGACGCGCTCCTCGATCGCGCGAATCGCGTAGATGCAGCTCGCAGAGATCCCTGGCGCAGCGGCCCTTGCCGGAGACGACCAGGAGACGTCGTTCGATTGCTTCGATGACGGCGTCGCTGACTCGAGCGATCCGGTCCGCATCGTTCCGGCGGAACGACCCGACGCCGCCGGTTTCCAGCGCGCAAAGACTTCCCATAAATCGATCGACATCACGACGGAAGCGCCGCGACGCGAAGACGCCGTGATGAGGACGGGCGACGCCCTGGGCCGATGCATCGAGGTGCTTCAGCATGGCGAGCTCTTTCCTTTGTCAGCGGGGTGTCGTGCGATAGCCTTCCCTCAAGCAATTGCCGCGCCATGCGCAGGTCTTCGGCGAGTCGTCGTCGCAGGGCGGCGATCACAGGCGATGAAATCTGTCCAGGCGGTCGGCCTGCTCCGCACGGGCCGTCTCTCCCCCGCGCCGGCGTGACGCCGGCCCATTCTCCGCGGTGCCCGCGGGTAATTTCCCCCCGAACGTTGGATCCAGCGCTGCAGGCATGCCGGGAAGGTTTGGGAATGCGTCAATCGCTGTCAATTGACTGATCAAAGCTCGGCCATGCTGGCCTGCTACTTGCATCACACGACCAGCACAAGCGTCCAATTGATCATGCTTTTCCGGTATGAGTTCCTGACCGGAACGCTGGAGTAGAAGCCTTGACAACGGCACACATCACGATGAGGCTCCTGCGGGCTGCGACGGCGGCTGCCGTGACCCTCGCAGCGGTATTCGGGCTGGTCTGGGTGATCAGGGCAGCGAGCGGGACGGCGAATCTGAGCGTCTCGGCGAGCGTCAGTGCCAACTGCACGATTACGACGGCCGCGGTGGCCTTTGGGGCCTACGATCCGATCGGCGCCAACGCCACGGCCAACCTCGACGCGACGGGCACGGTGACGGTTGCGTGCACGAAGGGCACGTCGGCCACCATCGGGCTCGGCCTCGGCCAGAATCCCGCAGCCGGCCGTGCGCAAGATGAGCGACGGCGCCACCGGCCTGCTGACCTACGAACTCTACAAGGACACCACGCGCGCGTCCGTCTGGGGCAATGCCGGTACCGATCTGCTGGACACCGGGGCGGCGCCCTCCAAGGCGGCGCGGGCCTTCACCATCTACGGCCGGGTGCCCGCGGCCCAGGATGTCGCCGCCGGCACCTTCACGGACTCTGTGGTGGCAACCGTTAATTTCTAGGTGACTCAATGTACATGCCACGCTCGGCCGCCAAAGTCGTTCCGGCGCTGATCCTGTTGCTGGCGGCGCTCATTGGGCCGCCCCGGGTGGAAGCCGCCTCGTTCACGGTCAGCCCGACGCAGGTCTTCCTGTCGGAGCACGCCACGAGTGCGCTCCTGACGCTCCGGAACGACAGCGACGAGCCGTTGCGGTTTCAGTTGACGCTGTTCCGGTGGGATCAGTCCCCGGACGGCGAGATGACGCTGACGCCGAGCGAAGACATCGTGTACTTCCCGAAGCTCGTGGCGCTCGACAAGCGGGAGGAGCGCAAGATCCGCATCGGCCTGATCGGGGCGTTCGGCGACGCCGAGCGGACCTACCGGATCTTCGTCGAGGAATTGCCGCCGGCGGTCGAACCGGGAGCCCCCACGGCCGGGGTCCGGATGCGGACGCGCATGGGCATTCCGATCTTCCTCGAACCGCTCAAGGCCACCCAGGGGGCGGACGTCACCGGGCTGACGGTCGACAACGGACAGGTCGTGGTGCGCGTGCACAACCGCGGCACGATCCATTTCATCACCGACACGGTGCGCGTGAGTGGCACGAGCGCCCAGGGCACGCTGATCTTCAACAAGATCGTGAACGGGTGGTACATCCTCGCCGGCCGGTCGCAGGTCTACAAGGTTCCGCTGAGCGATGCCGAGTGCCAGGCGACGGCCACGGTGTCAGTAGAGGTGAAGATCGGTGAGTCAATACTCCGGCAGAAGGGCGATCGCCCGGCGGCCGGCTGCCGGCCGCCGGCCGGCCGGCGATGAACGACGGTGGGACATGGAGGGATGGCCACGGCATCGCGCGCGGGCGACCGCCATCGGCCGATCCCGTCTGTCGGCCACGCCGTCGACCCGCATGATCGCGGCGGCGGCGCTGGTGGCGGTCTTGTCGGTGTCCGCGGCGCGCGCGGCCGACGGACAACGCGCCCTGATCGAACTGGTCGTCAACGACGTGCCCCAGGGCAACACGCTGATCGTCCTGCGTGACGGGGAGCTCTGGATCACCGTGAAGGCGCTCGACGACGCGGGCCTCACGGGCTACCAGGGGCGGCGCGAGTCGATCGACGGCGTGCCGTACGTCCTGGTGTCGTCGCTGGCGCCCGCCATCACCTCGGTCTTCGACGAGCGCGGCCTCACGCTTCACCTCACCGCGCGGCCCGAACTGTTCGCCCGCCACACGCTGGCGCTTCAGAACCCGCGGCCGGCCAACATGGTGTACGCGCGGACGCCGAGCGCCTTCGCGAACTACGCCCTGACCTGGCATCAGGGCCAGCCGGGAATCGACACCTTCCTCGAAACCGCGATGAGCGCGGGGCCGGCCTCCATCGACAGTACCTTTTCGCGGCTGGCGGCGGACGGCCGGATCGTCCGCAACCTGACGACGCTGACCATCGATGCGCGGTCGCGCCTGCAGCGGTGGAGGGCTGGTGACGTGATCGCGCGGGCCGGACCGCTCGACGACAGCGTGATCATCGGTGGGCTGGGCGTCAGCCGCGAGTACGGCCTCGATCCCTACTACCAGTCCTATCCCTCGCCATCGATCTCGGGGACCGTGACCACGCCCGCCACGGTCGACGTGTACGTGGATGGTCGTCTCGTCCGGCAGGAGCCCCTCGCGCCCGGGCCGTTTCAGGTGACCCAGCTGCCGTTGTCGGCCGGGCTCGGCACGGCCGCGTGGTCGTGCGCGACGCCTTCGGCCGGGAGCAGCAGTTCGTCGAGCCGTACTACCTGACCACGGCGCTCCTCCGGCGCGGGACACGTGACTACCAGTACGTGGTGGGCGTCGCGCGCAGTCAGGACCTCAGCCGTCCGTCGGCGTACGACACGCCGACGGCCGTGGCGGTGGACCGTGTCGGCCTGACCGGTTGGCTCACGGCCGGGTATCGGGTCGAAGCCGACCGCCACACCATCAACGGCGGGCCGACCGTCAACCTGCGTCTGTGGCGTCTGGGCGAGATCGAATGGGCCGGGGCCGTCAGCCGGCAGGCGGAGACGCATCGGTGAGGCCGGCCACCTCGCCTACACGTTCACGGGACACGCCGTCAGTCTGTCGGCGGTGGCGCGGGTCTATTCTCCGCAGTACGCCACGCTGCTGGCGCCGCCGCGCAACCGGTGGGCCTCCCTGGTCTCCGGCGTGCTCAGTGTGCCGCTCGGACGGCGGATCTCGCTCAGCGTCCAGCATACGATCGACGACCTCGCCGACGTCGAGCCGGGGCGGCCGATGCGGAACCGGCGGACGGCGTTGACCGGCACCTGGCGTGCGGCCGGCCGTCTCGAGTTCTACGGGACGGTGGCGTTGAACGAGCAGACCGACAGCGCCAGGCGGCTCGATGTCTTCGCGGGCGCGAGCCTGCTGCTCGGGACGCAGGACCGCCATCAACGTGGCGCACGACCGGAGTGGGTCGCAGGGACTCACGACGGTGGAGATGCAGCAGTCGCTGCCGGTGGGGCCCGGTTTCGGGTATCGGCTGAGCGGCGTGGCCGGCGACGGAATCAGCCCCAGCGGCAGCGGCGTGCTGCAGTATCAGGGGGCGTTCGGTCGCTACGAGGTCACGCGCGACGTCGGCCCGGGGGGCGCGGGCACGTCGGTCAGCGCCAGCGGGGGGCTCGTCGCGATCGGCGGCGGGCTGCACCTCACCCGCGCCGTGTCGAGCAGCTATGCGCTGGTCCGCGTGCCGGGCGCCGCTGGCGTGCGGGTGTACGACAACAACCAGCCGGTCGGCCGGACCGGCCGGCACGGCAACCTGCTCGTGCCGAATCTGCTGCCGTATTACGGCAATCGTCTCAGCATTGCCGACACCGATCTTCCGCTCGATTACGACATCGAGCACACCGTGCAGACTATCGCCCCGCCGTTCCAGGGCGGCGCGCTGGTGGCGTTCCTGGCGGAGCGGATTCAGGGGGTCACCGGCCGGGTCGTGCTGACACGCGGCGGGGCGCGGACCGTGCCGGTCTACGGCAATCTCGTCGTCACGGTCAAGGGCGTCCGGCACGTGTCGCCCATCGGCGAGCAGGGCGAGTTCTACTTCGAGAACCTGCCCGCCGGGCCGCACCCGGCCGCCGTGGAGTTCGGCGACATGCCATGCGCCTTCACGCTGACCGTGACGCCATCGGCTGCACCATTCATCGATCTGGGAACCGTAGTCTGTGACGCCGGAGCACCGGCGGGGGGAACGCGATGAGAGTCTCGATGATGCTGGTTGGCGCGATGCTGGCGGTGATGGTCTCGGCGCAGCCGGCCCGGGCCGACTGCGAGGTGCAGAGCAGCGGGATCGTGTTTCCCGCCTACGACGTCTACGCCACACAGCCGCTCGATGCCGTGGGATCGCTGCAGTTCAAGTGCTCGCCCGAGCAGAAGAACACGACGCCCACCGTGCGGCTGACACTCGGGGCGGAGCCCGACGGGACCTTCGTGCGGCGGATGAGAAACGACGGCGACACGCTGCACTACAACCTGTTCATGGACCCGTACCATACGGCCGTGTGGGGTGACGGCACCGGAGGCACGATGGCGTACATCGCCGCCTGTTGTCCCGTCGGCAAGTTCTCGGACGTGAAGGTGTACGCGCGGATTCCCGCCGGTCAGGACGTGTCGGCCGGCACCTACGTCGATTCGATGCTCGTCACGATCGAGTTCTAGGCGAGGCCATGACGAACCGATTCTGCGCCCGTGGCACGCAATGCCGCGCCGGCCGCGCCGCTCTGGCGGTCGCCGCAATCCTGGCTGATGGGCCTGGCCGCGCCGGCGCAGGCGAAGTGCACGATTTCCAGCACGAGCGTGATCTTCGGGACGTACAACGTGTTCAATACGTCGCCGCTCGATTCGACCGGCACGATCTCGTTCAAGTGTGGAAAGAGGGATAAGAACATCCTCATCACGCTCGGTCGCGGAGGCAGTTCGTCGTTCAGTCGCGTGATGCGCAGCGGCACCGAGCAGATGGCCTACAACCTGTACCGCGACGCCACGCACACGTCGATCTGGGGAGACGGGACGAGCGGCACGGTGGTGTACCAGAACGCGCAGCCGGGGGATCAGCACGGTGAACCTGACGGTGTTCGGACGAGTGCCGGCAGGGCAGGATGTCGCGGTCGGCACGTACAGCGACAGCGTCGTCGTGACGATCGAGTGGTGAATACCGGAGAGGGAGATTCAGAACTCGATCGTGAGGACCAGATCGCGCGACCGGGGCGCGGTCCATCGCGCGTCGAGGCGGTTCTGGTCGGCGGTGGACCGGACGAGCAGCGGTCGTTGCGCGCCGTTCAGGAGGGCTGTGACCGTGCGGACGGCGTGGCCGCTGCAGCGCATCGACATGGCGACGCCGGTGCCGCGGGACGTGCCCGGCCGGCTGGCGTCGATGGAGCATCGGGGCACGACGACCGCACTGACGGCCAGGGCGGCGCTCCTCGAGCGCCCCTGGGCGACGGCGGTGCCGGCGGCGGCAGCCAGCAGGAACACCGGCACGAGCGTCGCACGACAGGAGCGATACATCGTCCATCAGGGTAGCACAGAGTTGCGGCCGGGTGGGCACCGGGAGTCGGCAGGCGGGTTGTTCGAGCGCCCGTCCGGAGTCAGAGACCATGAGCACGCGTGCTCTCACGCCGGTGATGGCCGCGATCGCCCTCTTGCTCGGAATCGCCGCACCGTCTCTGGCGACGCCACGGACCGGCGGGCGGCAGGCGGGCGCCCTGGCAGCGCCCAAGAGCCTGTGCGCGGAGTGTCACCTGGTGACGTCCACCGCGCGGTCGCGGGCGCACGTGCTCGATTGGGAGCGCTCGGTCCATGCGAGACGGAACGTGGGCTGTGACGCCTGCCATGGCGGTGAGCCGACCGCGATGGATCCGATGAAGGCCCATCTGACGATCCTCGACAACGAGAACCCGAAGAGTCCCATCTATCCCGCGAACCTGCCCGTGACGTGCGGCCGGTGCCACACGCGGGCGGCCGAGGAGTTCAGGGCGAGCGCGCATTACGCCGTCCTGATGTCCACGCCGAACGCCCGCGTCCCGACCTGTTCCACCTGTCACGGCGAGACGGGCGCCCGGTTGCCGGACCCCGAGCAGGTGCGGGCCATTTGTGCGCAGTGCCACGGCGTCGGCACGCCGGCCGGGCATCCCGAGTACGCGGCGTCGGCCAAGGTGCTCACCATGCAGTACGCGGCGGCGAAGATGATGCTCGACGAGGTGAGCAACTTCATTCCATTGATCCCCGATGCGACCCTGCGCGCCAGCTTCGAAGCCGACCAGGTCCGCGCGTACCAGGGCCTGACCGCCGCGGCCGAAGCCAATCACACGCTGGACTACGACAAGATCGAGGAGAAGATCACGGTGGCGTTCGAGCGGGTCGTCGCGCTCATCCGGCGGGTGATGAGCAGCATGCCGAGGGCGCCGAGAGACTAGCGCGGCAGGCTGCCGACGGCGGACAGCGAACACGCGAAGCGGAGTCAGACACCATGGTCAGCATGCTCAAGCGCCGTTCGGCCGCGTCCCTGGCGGGGATTGCCGTGCTGCTCGCCCTGGCCGCCCCGGCCCCGGCCGTTGCGGGGGACGGGATGCCGCAGGCGGTGGTCCCTTTCACGGCGCCGAAGAGTCTGTGCGCGGACTGCCACATGGCGACGGCCACGGCACGGTCTCGGGCGCACGTGCTCGACTGGGAGCGCTCGGTCCACGCGCGGCGGAACGTCGGGTGTGACGCCTGTCACGGCGGCGAGCCGGCCACCATGGACCCGATGAAGGCCCATCTGACGATCCTCGACAACGAGGACCCGAAGAGCCCGATCTACCGCGCCAATCTGCCGGCGACCTGTGGCAAGTGTCATCCGCGGTCGACCGAGCGGTTCAAGGAAAGCAAGCACTACGCAATCCTGATGAGCACGCCGAACGCCCGCGTGCCGACCTGCTCGACCTGCCACGGTGACATCGGCGGCAGCCTGCCGGACCCCGAGCAGGTGCGGACGATCTGCGCGCAATGCCATGGCGTCGGCACGCCGGCCGGACACCCCGAGTACGCCGCCGGCGCCAAGGTGCTCATGATGCAGTACGCGGCCGCCCGCATGATGCTCGATGAGGTGGCCAACTTCATTCCGCTGATCCCGGACCCCGTCCTGCGCACCAGCTTCGAGACCGACGAGACCCGGGCCCGTCTGGGATTGACCGCCGTGGCCGAGGCCGACCATACGCTGGACTACGACGAGATAGAGGAGAAGATCACCGTGGCGTTCGAGCGCGTCGTCTCGCTCATCCGGCGTGTGATGAGCAGCATGCCGAGACCGCTGACGAAAGGATAGCGCTGTCGCGTCGCTGACAGCCTGCTGGAGTGTCAAACATGGACCGCACGGCGAGTCGAGGATCGGAGCCGGGCCGCAGGTCGCCCGCGCGTACCGCCGCGATCGCCGCCATCGGCCTGATGGCCTGGCTGTGGCCGTGCGTGGCCACCGCGCAATTCGCCAGGCCTGTGCCAGCTGGAACCATGGCGCAGGGCACGGCCACGCCGCCGGCCCCGGTCGCGATTCCGCCGGCCCTGGACACCGCCTGCGTCCATTGCCACACGACCAGCCTGAAGAGCGAGATGCAGGTCCACCTGCGTGAATGGGCACGGTCGCCTCATGCGGCGCACGGCATCGGGTGCCACGATTGCCATGGCGGCGACCCCCGGAACAGCGATGCGGCCACGGCGCACGCCTCGCATACCGCCGCCAACCGGCCCGACACCCTTCACAACGTCGATGACATGTGTACCAGGTGCCATGCGACGACGGGAAGACTGTTCGAAGGCAATCCTCACTACGCGCTGATCGCGGCCGGCAATCGTCTGATGCCGGGCTGCGTCGCGTGCCATGGCGAAGAAGGGGTCGAGCCGCTCTCACCTGTTCGCATGGAGGCGGTGTGCAACCAGTGTCACGGCGCCGGCAGCGCCCATGCCAACCCCGCGTACGGCGCCGGCATCAGGATGGGACTCGTCGAACTGGAGTCCATCCTCGGCCTGCTGGCGGAGAGTCGTCGTTTCGCGGGCCTGCTCCCCGAGGGCCCGGCCCGCACACGCATCGAGGCGGAGATTACGCAGGTCGAAGCGGCGGTGCACGCCAATTCGGATGCGGGACACGGGGGTGACGATGCGGTTGTCGCTGCGCAGCAATCCGAGCTGTACCAGCGGACCGTCGATATCGTCAACCAGCTCCTGCAGTCGCCGACGCCGAAGCGGTAGGCCGCGCATGCCGGACAGGAGCGTGAACGTGGACCGCGACACACACCGAACGTCGAAGCCGGGGAGACGACTCGCCCGGCGTGCGACCGTGGTCGTCGCGATGGGCCTGTGCGGCTGGCTACGGCCAGGGACGGTGACGGCGCAGTCTCTCCCGCGGCCGTCGCTCGCGCTGGCGGCGCCGCAGGCGGGAAGCGTGCCGCCGACTCCGATCAGCATCCCGCCGGCGCTGGACACCGCCTGCGTCCGCTGCCACACGACCAGTCTGCGCGGCACGATGCGGGTGCACTTGCGCGAATGGGCACGGTCGCCTCATGCGGCGCACGGCATCGGGTGTCACGATTGCCACGGGGGCGATCCCCGGCAGACGGATGTGACCACGGCCCACGCGCCGAACGCCGCCGACGGGGGCTTGAGCGGCCCGCAGCACGCCGACCGCCTGTGCGTCCGATGCCATGCCGAATCGGCCAGGGCCTTCGAGCGCAACCCTCACTACGCGCTGATCCAGGCTGGCGACCGCCTGATGCCGGGATGCGTGACGTGTCATGGCGCCGAGGGCGTCGATCCCATCTCTCCCGAACGCCTGGAAGCGGTGTGCAATCAATGTCATGGTCCGGGCTCGTCGAGGCCCCATCCCGGGGCCGCCGGTGCCATCAGATTACTGCTCGTGGAACAACAGTCTCTGGTCCTTCTGCAAGCAGAAGTCGGGCGTCTCGCGAGCCTGTTCCCGCCCGGCGCGACGCGCGCGCGTGTCGAAGCGACACTGGCAGAGGTCTCCGTGATTCTGCGCGCAGACGCCGAGGCTGAGCATTCGGGGGAGGTCGGCACACTGGCAGCGCAACTGCAGGTGTTGTACCGGCGGACCCTCGATGCCGCGGGACTGCTCCTGCAGCCGCCGGAGCCGAAGCGGTAGAGGCGAACCCGTCAGACAGAAGAGAGTGGAACATGAACCGTCACTCGACGCGAACATCGGTGCGGCACGCACGACGGCGCTGGTGTGCCGCCGCCGGCGCCACGATGATCGCCATCGCCATCTTCGGCTGGCCATCGTCGTTCGTCGTGACGGCGCAATTGCTTCGATCGGGGCCGGCCCCGCAGAGCGCGGCCGCGCCGCCGCTGGCGATCCCGCCGTCCCTGGACAGCGCGTGTGTTCGCTGCCATGCCGCCAGCCTGAGCAGCAGGGTGCGGGTCCACCTGCAGGAATGGGCAGGATCGCCTCATGGGAAGAACGGCGTCGGCTGCCAGGATTGCCACGGGGGCGATCCCGAGAGCACCGATGTGGCCACGGCCCACGCGCCGGCCGCCGCCGTCAACGGCCTCAGCCGCACGCAGAGGAGCATCCGCCTGTGCGCCAGGTGCCATGCACAGACCGCGGAGGTCTACGAACGCAGTCCTCACTACCCGCTGATCCAGGCTGGCGAAAGACTGATGCCGAGCTGCGTGACGTGTCATGGCGCCGTGGCGTACGAACGTGTCTCCCCTGAGCGCCTGGAAGCGGAGTGCAGTCAATGTCACAGCGCGGGTCGATCGGCGCCCCGTCCCGGGATTGCCGGTGGCATCAGACTCCTGCTGGTGGAGCGAGATGCCCTGCTCCGGTTGTGCACAGAGGGCCTGCGCCTCGCGAGCGTGCTCCCGCCGGGCCCGACGCGCAGCGGCGTCGAAGGGGAATTGACCCACGTCGAACGCGCCTGCACACCGGCGTCCGGGAGACACACTCGACCGACATCGGGCCGTTTGCGGCAGAAATGCCCACGCTCTACCGGCGGGCGCTGAACGCCGTCGGACAGATGCTGCAGCCGCCGAAGCCGAAACCATAGCGCGACCGCGCCGGGAGTATCGCCATGAACCGCACCATCTTCGCAGCCCGTTCAGCCGTCGTCGCGCTGGCGATGTGCATCGCCTACGCGACGCCGGTCCTGTCCGTCTCCGCACCGCCCGAGACGGTGCCGCCCTGCAGCCCGAACGCCAGGCGGGCGGACCTGAGCTTCACCCTCGATGACATGAACGGCAAGCCCGTGCACCTTGCCGACTACGCGGGCAAGGTCATCGTGCTGAACTTCTGGGCGACGTGGTGCGGTCCCTGCAAACCGGAGATCCGCGCCCTCGTCGCCTTGCAGGAGAAGGTACGGGACCGCGAATCTGCAGGTGCTCGGCGTCTCCGTGGACGACGAACCGGCGGACATGAAGCCCTTTGCGCGCGAATTCGGCATCAACTATCCGCTTCTGCAGGGCAAGGGGCGCGACGACATTCAGAAGGCCTACGGCCCCATCTGGGGCGTGCCGATGACGTTCATCATCGGTCGGGCCGGAACGCTCTGCCGGACGCATCGCGGGTCGGTCACCAAGGAGACACTGGAAGAGGAAATCGCCGTATACGTGGGGCAGCGTCCGCCGGGACAGTAGCGACAAGCCTCCGCGGTCGGCCGTCCGGCGCTGGCCCGGGTGGACGCCGGGCGGGGACTGGTCCGACGGTGCTTCAGGCGGTCGCGTCCGCATTTTTAATATGAGGGAGAGCCGCCATGGTCAAGCAGCATTGCGTTGTTGGTGTGTCTGTCGAATCCGTGGGCCACGTTGTTCGTGCCGTCGTCGAACGCTGAACCTGGACCGGGGGGCAGCGGTCCGGCCAGTGCGGATGGCGCCGCAGGCGCCAAGCGGGGGATCACTGACCGCTGCCGGCGTGACGTTGTTCGCCGTGCCCCGCGAGAAGGCCGGGCGCGCGAGACTCACGGTGGGTGGCGCGGCCGCTGCGGACGGCGTGCAGGGCCCCAACCCGAGCGAGACGAGGCCCCGGGCTCTCACGCTGTTGTACCTGACGTACGTGGGAGTGGCGGCGGGCCAGTTCGCGGCGACCAAGATTGGGCGGTCGAGAGGCGGTTTGGAAGCCAATCCGGTGCTGGCCTATAGCGACGATCCCGTCGCCCAGCTCAGCGTCGCGCTTGGCGTCGGCGCCCTGACGTTCTGGCTGGTCGAGCGCCAATGGAAGCGCGGGCATCGCATCGGTGCGATTATCACGATGGCGATCGTCGACGGGATCAACGCAGCCATCCTCATTCACGACGTACGCTGGCTGGCCGGCCACCCGGCGGTATCGCCATAGGCATCTGTTGTCGCCCCGCCCAGAGTAGCCCCGAGCTTCAGCTCGGTGACGCGACGATCCGGCGGACCGAGCGAAAGCTCGGTGCTACGACGAAAGAGAACGACCGGGCTGAAGCCCGGTGCGACGAGAAGAGCTGAAGCCTTCGTAGCACCGAGCTTCAGCTCGGTGATTCACCCCTGATTCGTTCGATCCACGTCCCACCTGCAAACGGATACTCGTGCACGGCTCTGGCCAGGCCGGCGCGAACCGGGTTGGCCAGGATGTACAGCACACAGGCCTGCGTCTCCTCGCTCTCCCTCAGCACCCGTTCGTAATATCCGGGTTGCCACAGGTGCCGTGCGGCGCGCCGCGCATAGAGGTGACCCAGGCGTTGGCGCAAGAGCCGGCAGAACGTTGGAAGATGTGCGTCGTCGGTCCGCCCCTGAACGAGGAGGTGGAGGTGGTCAGACATGAAGCAGTACGCAATCGGTTCGAAGTCGCAGGCTTCGGAGGTATGCAATAGCTGCGTGGTCAGCGAGGCAATGCCGTCAGGATTCGTGAACGCGGTGTGGCGGTCTGCCGTGCAGAACGTCAATGAATATCGCCAGCGACCGCGATAGTCGAAGCCGGGCAACCGGGTTGGACGAGGGGGACGCATGCCGGAACGGTTGCAGCGCACGTGCCAGCGGTTCACCGGGCTGAAGCCCGGTGCTACGACGAGAGAGAACGGCCCGGCTAAAGCCGGGTGCTACGACGAAAGAGAGCGACCGGGCTGAAGCCCGGTGCTACGGCGAAAGAGGCAGACTGGGCTGAAGTCCGGTGCTGCGAAGACCGCAATGCGCGCCTGCCGGGATCACGCCCCGATTCGATGCCGAGGACAACGGCTTTCGTCGCACCGAGCTTCAGCTCGGTGGTGCCTCCGCCGATGATCCGCAGCGTCGAGCTAGTAGCTCTGCGCTGGCGCGATCGATCGAAATCGCATTGAGTGCGGCGCGCGAACCGTGATACTTGAAAGAGGATCGCGGTACGCACGACGGCCGGCTCAGCCATGCCCACATCGATGCCGGCCATCACGCTCTGAGATGCGGAGTTCCCGGTACGGGGACCCTCGTGCTCCGGAGACGATCCAACGGAACCTCCTGATCGATGCCTGCCGCACGCAGCGGATCTCATACCTGCCGATCGACGTGTCCCTGTCATGGGGCGCCGGCCGGCGGCTGTTCGAGACGACGGCCGCCGGACCTCTGCGCCCTCCGAGGAGCCTGAACGATGAAACGCCTTGCCGATCCCTTGAAACTGATTGCCTTCGTGGCGGCCGTGGCGCTCGGGGCGACGCTGGCGCGGCCGGCCGCGCTGGCGGCCGATGCGCCGGCGCCCGCGACGCCGATGCGCACGCTGAAGTGGCGCAGTGTCGGTCCCTACATCGGAGGCCGCGTCGTCGCCGTCACCGGCGTGGCCAGCGACCCGAACCTGTTCTACATGGGCGGCGTCGACGGCGGCGTCTGGAAGAGCACCGATTACGGCCTGCAGTGGAAGAACATCACCGATGGCACGCTGCCCGGCACGAGCGACAGCATCGGCGCCGTGGCCGTGGCACCGTCCAACCCGGACGTGATCTACGTGGGGACGGGCGAGAGCGACATCCGCGGCACGTTCATCACCGGTGACGGCGTCTACCGGTCGACCGATGCCGGCAGGACGTGGCAGTACGCCGGGCTCCGCGACACGCACACGATCAGCAATATCGTGATCGATCCGAAGAACGCGGACGTGGCCTACGCTTCGTCGATGGGCCACGTGTTCGTCCCCGGCGCGAACCGCGGCGTCTTCAAGACCACCGATGGCGGCAAGACGTGGAGCAAGATTCTGTTCGTCGACAACCAGACCGGCGTCATCAACCTGGTGATGGATCCGATGGACCCGCAGGTGCTGTACGCGGCCGCGTGGCAGGCGCAGCGGACGCCGTGGAGCCTGACGAGCGGCGGTCCGGGCAGCGGCCTCTACAAGACGACCGACGGCGGCGCGCACTGGACGAACATCACGGATCATGCCGGCCTGCCGGCCGGGCCGCTCGGCCGGATGGGCGTCTCGGTGGTGGCGACCCACCCGAACATCCTCTACGCCATCATCCAGGCGAAGCAGGGCGGCGTCTTCCGCTCGACCGACGCCGGCGCCACCTGGACGCGCGTGAACCAGGAATGGAAGCTCCGTCAGCGCGCCTTCTACTACATGAGCATCTTCGCCGACCCGAACGACCCGAACACGGCCTACGTGCCGGAGGTCGACGCGCTGTGGGTGACGCGCGACGGCGGCAAGACGTGGTCGGAACTGCATACCCCGCACGGCGACAACCACATCGTCTGGGTCAACCCGAACGACACGAAGATCCTGCTCGAGGGGAACGACGGCGGCGCGACCATCTCGACCGATGGCGGGACGAGCTGGAGCACGGAGCACAACCAGCCGACCGGGCAGTTCTACCACGTGAACCTCGACAACGAGTTCCCGTACCACATCTTCGGCGCGCAGCAGGACGAGGGCTCCTTCGAGGGGCCGAGCGCCACCGCCGACGGCAACATTCCGCTCGGGGCCTGGCAGCGCGTGGCCTACGGCGAGAGCACGTTCGCGGTGCCGGAACCCGGCAATCCCGAGGTCAACTACGGCAGCGGGTACTTCAGCATCTTCATGCGCTACGACCGCAGGACCGGGCAGTTCCAGGACGTCAGCCCGTGGCCGAACTACCAGGAGGGCAGCGCTTCCGAGGCACTGAAGTACCGGTTCGCCTGGACGCACCCGATCCTGTTCTCGCCCGCGAACCCGAAGGAGCTGCTGATCGGATCGCAGATCCTGTTCAAGAGCACCGACGGCGGACGGACGTGGCAGAAGATCAGCCCGGACCTCACGCGCAACGACCCGGCCACGGAGAAGCCGACCGGAGGCCCGATCGATCTGGATCAGTCGGGCGCCGAGATCTATCCATGCCTGTCGGCGGTGGCGGTGTCGCCGCTGGACAACAATCTGATCTGGGCCGGCTCCTCCGATGGCCTCATCCACGTGACGACCGACGGCGGGCAGCACTGGCAGGCGGTCCGGCCGGAGGGACTCCCCGAACGGGCCGACATCAGCTCGATCGAGCCGTCGCACGTCGCGAAGGGGACCGCCTTCCTCACGGTGCAGCGGTACATGTGGGACGACTTCACGCCCTACGTGTTCAAGACCACCGACTACGGCAAGCACTGGACGGCGATGACCCACGGCCTGCCGGCCGACGAGTACGTCTTCACCGTGCGGCAGGATCCGAGCGACGCGAAGCTCCTCTTCCTGGGGACGAAGCACACGGTGTACGTCAGCCTCGACGGCGGTGAGCGCTGGCAGCCGCTCGGCCTGAACCTGCCGCACGTGCAGGTGCGCGACATCGCCATCAACCGGCGCCAGCAGCAGGTGGTGATCGCGACGCACGGCCGCTCGTTCTGGGTGCTCGACAACCTCGCCCTGCTCGAACAGCTCACGAAGGCGCCCGGCGCGACGATGACCGGTGCGCACCTGTGGGCCCCGCAGACCGCGTGGCTGAGTCATGCGTACGGCGGCAGCGCCTACGGCGGGGCCGACGCGGGTCAGAACCCGCCGTTCGGCGCGACGGTCTTCTTCAACGTGCCCTCGAGCTACGACGGCAGCACGCCGGCGAGCCTGTCGTTCCTCGACGCGAAGGGGCACGTGGTCCGGCGCTTCGCCCTGCATCCGAAGAAGGGGAGACGGTCAGGGCCAGGCGCACCAGGGCTCGGAGAACCCGGCCGACCAGGCGAAGCAGGCCGCCGAGCGGCTCACGGCGATCGCGCCCGGCATGAACCGCTTCCAGTGGGACCTGCGCTATCCGGAGGCCACCGAGGTGAACGGCTTCTACCCGCCGGCGGCTGCCGGCGGCATGCCCGACGTCGTGGACGGGCCGGTCGTCGTGCCGGGCACCTATCGGGTGGAGCTCGAGTACGGCGGGCGGACGATGACGCAGTCCTTCAAGGTGATGCTCGATCCGCGGCTGAAGGCGACCCCGACGGCGCTCGAGGCCCGGCTCGCGCTGGGACTGAAGATCCACAAGGCGCTCGACTCGCTCGACACGACGATCAACGAGGCGATCGCCGAGCGCGACCGTCTGCAGGCAAACGCCCAGGCCGGCCAGGCGCTGTCGGACCTCAATGCCGCGATCAACGGTCTGGTGCAGATGGACATCCACGCGAGCGAGGGAAGCCTGCTGCACGAGACGAAGCTGCGCAGCCACCTCGCCTATCTCGCGGGCGATATCGACCTGGCGTACACGGCGCCGACGGCCGCCCAGCAGGCGGTCTTCACCGAGCTGAGCCAGGAGGCGACGGCGGGCGAGCAGAAGCTGCGCGCCGCCATCGCGGAGGCGAAGCCGATTCACTGAGGCCGATCGATCGGGAACCGGTCACCGAGACAGAGGGGGGCGGCGCGGGCCGCCCCCTTTTTCTTGTCGGAGGGGCCGTGGCGCCGTCAGGCGCCGGTCTTCTCGAACAGGTAGTGGGAGACGATCCACTCGTCGCCGTCGCGGTAGCCGAACAGCTCGGCGCAGGCGAGGAAGAAGAGCCGCCACCGGACCCACCACCGGCGCGCGTCCGGTGCGCCGTAGGTCCGCGCGAAGAGCGGCAGCAGCCGGTCCCGCGCGGCGTCCATGTTCGCGAGCCAGGCGTTCGCGGTTCTCTCGTAGTGGGTGCCGGTGAGTGTCCAGTGTCCGGTGGACGCGAGATCGCGGTCGAAGTACCCGAGGAGGTCGTCGCTCGGCATCAGGCCGCCGGTGAAGAACCAGCGCGCCATCCAGTCGCTGGCATCGCGGACCTCGAACGGATAGGCGAGCCGGCGGTGCGCGAAGACGTGGACGAACAGCCGGCCGTCGCGCTCGAGCCAGCCGGCGATGCGGGCCAGCAGCCGCTCGTAATTGCGCATGTGCTCGAACATCTCCACCGACACCACGCGGTCGAAGCGTCGATCGGTGGTGAAGTCGTTCATGTCGGCCGTCACGATCTCGAGGTTCGTCAGGCCGCGCGCCGCCGCGCGGGCCTCGATGAGGGCGCGCTGCGAGCGCGAGTTGGAGATGCTCACGAACCGGCTGGCGGGGAAGCGGGCGGCCATGTACAGCGAGAGCGATCCCCAGCCGCACCCGAGCTCGAGCACCCGCTGCCCGTCGGCCAGCCCGGCGCGCCGGCAGGTCAGATCGAGCATGGCCTCCTCGGCTTCGTCGAGTGTCGTGACGCCCTCCGGCCAGTACGCGGCGCTGTACTTGAGGTGACGCCCGAGCACCGCCTCGAAGAAGGCCGCCGGCACCTCGTAGTGCTGGGCGTTCGCGGCGTCGGGATGGAGCGCGATGGGACTCCGCCGGAGCTCCTCGACGAAGGCCAGCTTTCGCGCGAGGCTGGCGGCGGCGCCGCCCCGCCCCTCCTCCCGGAGACGCTGGCGGAGCAGCCGGCGGATGCCGGCCCGCAGCAGGTGATCGGGCACGAGATCGCGCTCGACGATCGGTTCGTACCAGGCCCGTCGTTCCCCGGCGCCGGTCACGGCCGCGACCGACGCCCGATCGGCGGTGGCGATGTCGTTCACGACGGCCTCCCTCACGCGCGCCCTTCCGGCCGGCGCGGAAACCAGGGCACGAACGCACTCGTCGTCCGCTGGTAGTTGCGGTACTCGTCGCCGCGGCTTCGCAGCGCCTGGGCTTCGGTGGCCGGAATGCCGGTGACGCGCAGCAGGAAGTACAGCATGAGCGCCGGCGACAGCAGGCCGACGAGGCCGTGCGGCGAGCCGAGCGCGAACAGCGCGAAGCCCACCCAGACCGTCCATTCGAAGAAGTAGTTCGGGTGGCGCGACCAGCGCCAGAGCCCGACGCGGCAGGTCCGTCCCCGGTTGGCGGGGTCCGCCTTGAAGCGGTGCAGTTGGGTGTCGGCCGCGATCTCCCCGCTCATGCCGAGAGCCCAGACGAGCAGCCCCGCGCACTCGATCGCGTGCAGTCCCGGCGCGGCATTCAGGGCCGGCAGCAGGAACGGCGTGCTCAGGGCCACGCAGAGCACGGCCTGGCATTCGAAGAAGAGAAGGAACTTCAGTGGTACGTGGGTGCGCCACGCGCGCCGCAGCTCCACGTAGCGACCCTCCTCGGGCTGCCCGATGACCCGCGTCACCAGCAGGTATCCCGACAGGCGAAGTCCCCAGACCCCGGCCATGACGGCGACGACGAGCGAGCGCAACGGATCGCCGTGGCCGCCCGCGGCGTAGACCCAGGCCAGGAGCACCAGTCCTCCGGCCCAGCCTGCATCGACGATGGCGGCGTTCCCGGTGCGGAGGTGGACGAGCCACAGCACGAACATGAGCGCCGCGACCGCTCCGGTGCCGACAGCGATCAGAACCATCGCGTCGTGGATCATGTGCGGCCTCACGCGCGGTTCTCGAACCTCAGGAATTCCGCCTCGAGTGCCTCAATGGTCTCGATCGGCACCGCCCGGGAGCCGGGGAAGCCTGCGACCGTCCGGGCGGCCTGCGGTCCCCCTATCCAGAGCGTCACCCCGGCCGGCAGCTGACCAGCCAGCCGGGCGGCGTCCGCGATGGAGTCCGCGTTGTCGCTGGTCCGCGTCATCCCCAGCAGCACGGCGTCGGGACGGATCCGTTTCACCACGTGGAGGACTTCCGCGGCCGGCAGGTCGGCCCCCAGATAGGTGATGTCGATGCCGCGGCCGGTCGCCAGCAGCGCGGCCGCGAGGATCCCGAATTCGTGTCGCTCACCGGCTGGCGTCGCCAGCAGGAGCCGGAAGGTGTGAGAACGGACCGGCACCAGCCGGAGCAGCGTGCCCAGCAGGCTGCGCATCACCGCCGACAGCATGTGCTCGTGCGCGACATGGAGGCGGCCGTCGTGCCACGCATCTCCCACGTGGCGGAGCAGCGGCAGCACCACTTCGTGCACCAGGGTCGGCGCCGGCAGCAGGGCCGCCAGGCGCGACAGTTCCGATTCGACCTCCGAGAACTCGAACCGCTCAACCGCCTGCAGGAGTGCTTCGCGCACCGCCGGTGCGAGCGCCTCCGCCGTCGCCGGTTCGAGCGGAGCTGCGCCCTTCCGCTTCCGTCCCAGCAGTGCCTCGAGATCGGCATCCGCGCGGTCGGCGACCTGGCCGATGGCGAAGCCGGAGTCGACGGCTTCACGCAGCAGCCGAAGGCGGGTGACGTGCGCTTCGGTGTACAGGCGGCCGCGCGGGCCCCGCTCCGGTTCCACCGCGCCATAGCGGCGTTCCCAGGCTCGAAGGGTGTCGACCGACAGGCCCGCCAGTCGGGCGGCGGCGCGAATGGGGTAGCGGTTCGCTTCCATCTTCTTTCCACAGAGTAGTGCGTTGAGCCGAGTATGTCAATCATTTGTCTATGACAAAGGCTTGACGTAGTGCCAGCCGGGATGCTACAAGCAGAAGAAGGCTCCAGCTATCGCAGAACCGAGGGGAAGACATGGGCTCCGCCGCGCAGGTTGTTGTTCGTCGTCCGTGGCGTTACCAGTTGGGGGCGATTCTGCCGTTCGTCCTGATCCATCTGGGGGCGCTGGCCGTCTTTTCGTGCCGTTCCGCTGGTCACTGGTCGGCTGGTTCGCCGCGAGCTATGCCGTGCGGGTGTTCGGCGTCACGGCTGGGCATCACCGGTATTTCAGTCACCGCTCGTACAGGCTGGGGCGCATCAGCCAGTTCGTGATGGCGTGTCTCGCCCAGACGGCGGCGCAGAAGGGGGTCCTGTGGTGGGCGGCGCATCACCGGGCGCACCACCGTCACGCGGATGCCCCGGGGGACATCCACTCACCGTGGCTGAAGACGCTCTGGTGGGCGCACGTCGGCTGGGTGCTGTCGAACGACACGACACGTACGACCCGCGACGGGTCGCCGACTTCGCGCGGTTTCCGGAGCTGCGCTGGCTCGATCGCCATCACTGGGTGCCGGCGGCGGTCTACGGGTCGGCCATCTGGCTGATTGGGGGCTGGGGCGCCTTCGTGTGGGGCTTCCTGCTCGCCACGGTAGCGGTCTATCACGCGACGTTCGCCGTGAACTCGGTCGCCCACGTGTTCGGCTGGCGCCGGTTCGAGACGCCCGACCAGAGCCGCAACAGTCTGCTGCTCGCGCTGGTGACCTTCGGCGAAGGGTGGCACAACAACCATCACTATTCGATGACGAGCTGCCGCCAGGGTCTCCGGTGGTGGGAGATCGACCTGACGTACTACGTGCTGCGGCTGCTGAACCTCGTGGGTATCGCGCGCGACCTGAAGGGGTTTCGCCGGCCGCAGGCGGGAAAGCGCGCGGCATGATGCGCGTGGCCGTCATCGGCGGCGGCATCTCCGGGCTCGCGGCGGCCTACTACCTGAGCCGGAAGCACCGCGTGTTCGTGCTCGAGGCGGAGTCGCGCCTCGGCGGTCACACGCACACGGTCCCGGTCGAGACCAGCCGGGGGCCGATGCCGATCGACACCGGCTTCATCGTCCACAACGAGCGGACGTACCCGCGTCTGGTCCAGCTGCTCCGGGAGCTGGGCGTGGCGACGCAGGCGTCGGACATGTCGTTCGCGGTGACCTGTCCCTCGACCGGCTTCGAGTACCTCGAGCCGGGGGCTCCGCGGATTCTTCGCGCAGCGGCGCAACCTGGTGCGCGGGCGGTCGTGGGAGCTGCTGCGCGAAATCGTCCGGTTCAACCGGACGGCGCCTTCGGTGCTGGCGCGCGAGGACGCCGACCGCCTGACGCTGGGCGACTTCCTCGAGGCGCACCGGTTCGGCGGGGTCTTTCTCGACTACTACCTGCTGCCGATGGCGTCGGCGATCTGGTCGGCGACCTTCCCGGCGATCCGCGCGTTTCCCGCCCAGACGCTCGTGCGGTTCTTCGCCAATCACGGGATGCTCGGTCTGAACACCCATCCGCAGTGGCGAACGATCACCGGCGGCAGCGCGACGTACCTCGGGCCGCTGACGGCGCCCTTCCAGGAGCGGATCGTCACCGGGGCGCGTATCGAGACGGTGGCACGGGATGAAGCCGGGGTGACCGTGCGCTTCGTCGATCGGCCGGCGATGGCTTCGACCAGGTGGTGTTCGCCTGCAACGGCGATCGTGTGCTGAGGCTCCTCGAGGCACCGACCGACACCGAGCGCGAGGTGCTCGGCGCCTTCCGCACCAGCCGGAACGACGTCTGCCTGCACACCGACAGCCGCCTGCTGCCGCGGCGGCCCGCGGCGCGGGCCGCGTGGAACTACAACCTGGATCCATCGAACGGCCACGCAGCGACGGTCACCTACCACATGAACCGTCTGCAGGCACTGCGGCTGCCGGAGGACTACTGCGTGACGTTGAACGGAACCGAGCGCGTCGATCCGGCGCGCGTGATCCGGTGCATGACCTACCACCACCCGCTGTTCGACCACGCGGCCATCCGGGCGCAGGGGCGCTGGGGTGACATCAGCGGCCGGCATCGGACGCACTTCGCCGGGGCGCACTGGTTCTACGGCTTCCACGAGGACGGACTGAACTCGGCGCGCCGCGTGGCGCGGGCGCTCGGGGTGCGGCTGTGACGATGGCCAGCGGCGTCTACCGGGGCACGCTGCGCCATCGCCGCTTCGAGCCGCGGGCGCATGCCTTCACGTACGAGCTCTTCATGGTGCTGCTCGACATCGATCGGATTCCCGACCTGATGCGCGTGTCGCCGCTCGCCGGCTGCAACCGGTTCGCCTGGGCGAGCTTCGACGACCGCGATCATCTCGGCGACCCGACGCAACCGCTCCGGGAGCGCCTGCGGGGCGACGCCGCCGCGCACGGCATCGTCCTGCCCGATGGCCCCATCTACCTGCTGACGCACCTGCGGTACCTCGGTTATGCGTTCAACCCCGTGTCGTTCTTCTATTGCGGAGACGGGCAGGGACACGTCGCGGCGATTCTGGCCGAGGTGAGCAATACCTTCGGCGACCGGCGTCACTACTGGCTGTGGGACGGGAACCGGCAGCCGTCCGGCGGCGGCCTGCGCTTCCGGGTGCCGAAGACGCTCCACGTGTCGCCGTTCATGGCGATGGGGCTCGATTACACCTTTGCCTTCACGCCGCCGGGCGATCGACTCGTCGCCCACATGAACACGCTGGACGGAGGACGGCCCTTCTTCGACGCGACGCTGCGGCTGACGCGGGAGCCGTGGAGTGGCCGCGCCCTTCATCGGGCGCTCGCGCGCCACCCGTGGATGACGGCCAAGGTGATCGGGGCGATCCACTGGGAGGCCCTCAGGCTCTATCTGAAGAAGGTTCCGGTACATCACCGGCCGGCGCCGCCGCCGCCGGACCCGTCGGCATCCCGGCTGAAGGGAGACTCCGCACATGCGTGACTGGACCACCCGTGCCGCGAAGCGGTATTTCCTGCAGGCGCTCGACGGATTGTCGGACGGCGGCCTCGAACTGGTCGGGCCCGACGGGATCCGGGCGTTCGGCGACCGGGATGCGCCGTTGCGCGCCGTGATCGAGGTGCACGACGAGCGGTTCTACCGGCGTGCGCTGATCGGTGGCGACACCGGCATGGGGGAATCGTGGATGGACGGGGACTGGAGCTCGCCGGATCTCATCTCGGCCGTGCGGCTGGCGCTGCGGAATGCCGCCCGGCTGGAGGCCGGTCACCGCTGGACGTCGGCCGCCCGGCGCCTGCTGGACCTGGCGGCCCAGCGGCAGCGAGCCAATACGCCGGCCGGCAGCCGGAGGAACATCCACGCGCACTACGATCTGGGCAACGACTTCTTCTCGCTGTTCCTCGATCGTCGACTCGTCTACTCGTGCGCCTACTATGCGCATGCGGATGAGTCGCTCGAGGAGGCGCAACTCGGCAAGCTCGATCGCATCTGCCGGAAGCTCGACCTGCGGGCCGGCCAGCGCGTGCTGGAGATCGGCACCGGCTGGGGGGCGTTCGCGATCCACGCGGCCCGCGAGTACGGGTGCCACGTGACCACGACCACCATCAGCCGCGAGCAGTTCGACTACGTCAGGGCGCGGCTGGGCGAGATGCCGGACGTGGCCCGACGGGTCACGCTGCTGAACGCGGACTACCGCACCCTGCAGGGCGCGTTCGATCGACTCGTCAGCATCGAGATGTTCGAGGCCGTCGGCTTCGCCAACTACGATCGGTTCTTCGGCCTCTGCGATCGACTGCTGGGCTCCGAGGGGGCGATGCTGCTGCAGACGATCACGATGACCGACCAGCGCTTCCCGATCTACCGGCGCTCGGCCGACTGGACGCAGAAGTACATCTTCCCCGGAGGCCAGCTCGCGTCGATGTCCGGCGTGCTGGCGTCGCTGCAGCGGGTGACGGGACTGAGGCTCCACCATGCCGAGGACATCGGCGCCCACTACGCGCGGACGCTGGAGATCTGGCGCGACCGGTTCCTGGGCGCCCTGCCGGCCGTGCGCGCCCGCGGGTTCGACGAGCGCTTCATCCGGATGTGGGACTTCTACCTGGCGTCCTGCGCGGCCGCGTTCCGGGAACGCTACATCGGCGACGTCCAGCTGCTGCTGGTGCGCAACGGGTGCCGCCGGCCATTGATGAACGAGCCGTGGCCGGGGGAGGGTGACGGAGTCGGACGGGACGCGGCGGAGGTCGCGCCCCGGGACGAACGCGACCGCATTCGGCGGCCGTCAGCTGACGCTCGACACGCGCAGGCGGCCGCCGGGCGGGCCGTGGATTTTTCGACGGGTCGCGCGCAACCGTCCTTTCCAGGGTTCGTGCCCGCCGTCTTTCAGACGAAATTCCGTCTGTTCAGAGGGTTTCGTGGCTGGAACTCCTTTTGCAACGTTTGACGTACGAGGAGGTTCGTCATGATCACGATCGGATGGATTGGCTTCATGATCGTGCTGGGCGGCATGTTGCTCGGCCTGGGCGGGGCCGCACTCATTGCTGTCGTGCTGTACGACGTCAGCGTCCGGCACAAGTCGAAGACCGGCGCCTAGGTGTCGCTCGTCTCACGGGCGGTCGGCGCGGCCTGCGGCCCTCGCGGGCACCGCCGAGGTGTGCGGGATCGGGGCCGCAGGCGATGGTGCGCGGCCACAGCTCCTCTCCCCATTCGCCGGCCCTGCCGTATTCCGGCCATCCCGCTGCCTCTCACGCGCTCCCGATACGCTATCCTTGTTGAAGTAATGTTGTTGCGCCCGGACGCCGGCATCGACGCCCTCGACGACGTCGATCGCGCGGCGGGATGCCGGCACGGCCGGCCTTGGTTCCGTGTCTGACGAAAACATCTTCGTCGCCTTCGCGCTGCGCGCGGCCAACTCGCCCGGTGACGCCTGCCTGGTGCATCTGTGGGATGCCGGGCAGGGCACGGGCCGGCTCGTCGCCTGCCATCACCGGCGGGGCGAAGCGACGGCCTTGCTGATGTCGTGGGTGAGTGGCAGCGTGGGCGATCCCGCGAGGACGCCCTGGACCCGCGTGATGCGGACCGGGCAGACGCTGCTCATCCCGTCGGCGGGACTGGCGGACGTGCGCGAGTTCGCCGTGGGTGAAGGCGACCTGTACCTGTCGCAGTGGGGCGTGCAGAGCATCCTCATCCTGCCGCTGCGGCTGCAGGACGACGTGATCGGTGCCGTGACCCTGTTGCGGGATGCGGCGGGAGCGCCGTATACGCCGGTCGACTGGGAGACGCTGCGGCACCTGACCGAGGGGCTGGCGCGGGCGCTGGCGCGGCGGGGCGCGGCGGGGGTGGCGGAGCTGAGTGCGAGCGCTCAGCCGCTGGTCGACGTCCACGCGGCGGCACGCGAGCGGCGGCCGGTACGGCGGGTGTCGGAGGGCGAATCGCCGATCATCGTGCTGGTCGAGGACGAGCATTCGGTGCGCGATCTCGTGCGCGAGATCCTGCAGCGGCAAGGCTACGTCGTGCTGGAAGCCGAGACGGCCGAGGACGCCCTGACCATCGTCGCCGGCCACACGGGCCGGCTCGATCTGCTGCTGACCGACGTCGTGATGCCCGGCATGAGCGGCGTGGCGCTCGCCGAGCGGCTGCGCCAGAGCCATCCCGGCCTGAGCGCGCTGTACATGTCGGGCTACGTCGACCAGTCGCTCACGAGCCGCAGCGATGCGGCGCGACCGACGCGCTTCCTGCAGAAGCCGTTCACGCTGGAGACCCTGCTGCGCGCCGTGCGCGACGCGCTCTCCAGCGACGCCTCCTGAAGACCGTTCTCCGCTTCTCTCAGATCAACCCCACGAAGATCGTCCGGATCGTCTCCCGCAGCGGCGCCGGGTACGTGCCCAGCCAGATCGAGGAGCACGGTCAGCAGCGCCAGCACCACGCCGCTGCCGGCGTGCAGCGGCAGCGGGCTGGCGGTCGGCTCGCCGCGGGTGGCGTAGAGCGCGACGACGATCCGCAGGCAGTAGAAGAGGCCGATGGCGCTCGTCGCGACCAGGACCGCGACCAGCCCCCAGACACCGGTCGACGCGGCGGCGCCGACCACGAAGAACCGGCCGAGAAAGCCCGCCGTCAGCGGGATGCCGGCCAGTGACAGCAACATGGCGGTCATGACGCCCCCCAGGACCGGCCGCCGCCAGAACAGGCCGCGGTAGTCGTCGATCCGGTCGGCGTCGCGCGTTTCGTCGGAGAGGATTCCCACGACGGCGAACACCCCGAGCGTCGTGACGAAGTAGGCCGTCAGGCAGAAGGTGGCGGCCTCGGCTCCCGCCGCGCCGCCCGCCTGGACGGCGACGAGCAGGTAGCCGAAGTGGGCGATCGACGAATAGGCGAGGAGGCGCTTCACGTTGCGCTGACGCAGCGCCAGCAGGTTGCCGGCGATCATCGAGGCCGCGGCGATAAGCGTGAACGCCAGGTAGATCGACCCGCCGTCGACCGGCGACTCGCGGAAGTAGCGGAGCAGCAGGCCGAACAGCGCGCCTTTCGAGACCGTGTCCACGAAGGCGACGATGGGCGCGGGCGCGCTCTCGTAGACGTCGGGAGCCCACATGTGGAAGGGCACGACGGCCAGCGTGGAGGCGATGCCCGCAATCATCAGCGCCAGACCCGCCAGCAGCATCGGATCGTAGAAGCTGGCCCGGGTCGTGAAGAGCGCGCTCATCCGGCCGAATTCCATCGTCCCCAGCCGCGCGTAGATGAGCGCCATGCCGAACAGCAGCACGGCAGTGGAGCTGGCGGCGAGCACCAGGTACTTCAAGCCGGCTTCGATCGGTTGCGGACGGGTCGTCACGTAGCTGATGAGGCCGTACAGCGCGACGCTCAGCACCTCCATCCCGAGGAAGAACGAGACGAAGTGGCTGCTCAACACGATGGCGACGGCTCCGGTGGCCGCCGTCGGCAGCAGGATGTACAGCTCCTCCGGCCGCTCGCTCTGCCGTGCCAGGCAGCCGTGCGCCAGCACGACGACGATGAGGGTGGTCGCGATGAGCAGGCCGGCGTAGAACAGGCCGAAGCGGTCGACCACCAGCAGCGGCGTCACCTGACGCGGGACCTCGGGCAGCGCCGCCGCGATCGAGGCGAGCGCCGCCACGAGCCCGGTGCCAGCCACGACAGCGGCGGCCGTGTGGTTCCGGCGCACGGCGACCGTCAGCATGACGGCGATAGCCGTCAGGGCGACGAGCAGCAGCGGGAGCAGTGCGATCAGGCCGCGTTCGGTCACCTCGTCGGCTCCAGGGCACCGGCCTGCACGCCGACGGGCCGCATCCGTGTCAGGGCGGGAGCGAAGGTGTCGCAGATCGGCCGGGGCGAGCGACCCGGCCGGACGAGGCCGGGGACGAGCGGAAGCGGGATGAGCCGGAGCGGAATCATAGGAACAGCACCAGGGCGACGAACAGGACGGTTCCGGCCGCCAGGCTCGCCGTGTACCAGCGGAGACGCGCCATCTCCGTGTCGCCCAGCCGCCGCCAGCCCCACTGCGTGAGGCGCCGCACCAGCGCGAGTCCGACCAGCGCCCCGGCTGCCGCCATCGTCAGGACGAAGATGAACATCACCTGGCCGTCGACCTGTCCCCAGCGGGCGCCCGCGGCGACGAAGGCGAGTCCGGTGGCGTTCAGCATCACCTCGATGGCGATCAGCATGAAGAGCACGTTGCGGCGCGCCAGCAGTCCCGCGAGGCCGATGACGAGGAGCGTGCCGGCCACGAGCAGCAGATCAGTCAGCGGAACGGCGGTCATCGCCTCCCTCCGCGCGGGCCGTTCGCCGCCAGCCGATGTGATACGCCGTTACCAGCCCTCCCGGCAGCACCATGAACGCCAGCGCGATGCCGATCAGGTAGCGGCCCCACAGCGCGAGACCCACTTCGCGAGGTCCGGTGGCGGCCGAGCCGGCCATGGCGGTCAGGCCCTCGTGAGTGAGCAGGTAGCCGAACTCGGCGAGGAGCAGGGCCGCCAGTGCGGACGGGCCGAGCCAGGTGCCGGGCGTGAGCCAGGTCCGCTCCAGCTCGGCGGGCTCCCTGCCCGGGTTCATGGACGTGACCGCGAAGACGAAGAGGGCGATGATCGCGCCGGCGCCGACGACGACCTCGAGCGCCGCGGCGAGCTCGGCGCCGATCAGGAAGAAGACGACGGCGACGGCCAGCAGCGACACGGCGAGATACGCCAGGGCATGGATGATGCTGGTGCGCGTGACGGCCAGCAGCGTGGCCAGAATGGCGACGGCGCTGGAGACGTAGAGAGCGGAGGTCATGGGAGCGCAATCTCTGTGACGGACGACGTGCGGCGTGTCCGCGGATCGGCCACTCGTGCCTCTCGCACGCCACCGGCTGCCGCCCCGTCCTCTATCATCGCGCCTGTGCCGCGCCGCGCGTTGCACGGCGAAGCGGCAGGTTGGGACACGCGTCACGGCTGAGGCGGCTGCGCGATCACGAACCTGTGCCATGCCGTGTCCGCGGCCGGACCTCGTCGAACGCGGCACGCCGCGCGGCATATACTCTTAGAGAAGTGCACGCCCGCGCCTCGGGTCCTGGACGATGGTCCGGCTCCGGCGCTTCGGCGGTCGCCGCCGTGCGTCGCAATCGTGCTGCTGGCGTCCGCTCCACCCGCCGGCCCCGCGACCGGCATTCCGTGCCCGTCGCACCGCGCGTGCCTCCCGTTTCCGCAAGCTGATCCGTGCCGATGGCCGGTGTCGCCGTCGCGACGCGGCAAGGAGTGCAAGATGGCAGAACGGCATGAGATGGGGATGATCGGCCTCGGCGTCATGGGCCGGAATCTCGTCCTGAACATGGCCGATCACGGCTTCCCGGTGGTCGGCTTCGACAAGGACCCCGCCAAGGTGGAGGCGCTGCGCCGCGAGGCGGGCCAGCGGCCCGTGAAGGGCGCCAGCACGCTCGACGAGTTCCTCGGCCTGCTGCGGTCGCCGCGCGCCGTGATGATGCTCGTGCCGGCGGGCGGCCCGGTCGATGCGGTCGTCGACGAGCTGCGTCCCCACCTCGATCGGCAGGACGTCATCATCGACGGCGGCAACTCGTTCTACCGCGACACCGATCGCCGCGCGAGCGCGCTGGCGAAGGACGGTCTGCACTTCGTCGGCGTCGGCGTCTCGGGCGGCGAGAAGGGGGCGCGCTTCGGTCCGAGCATCATGCCGGGCGGCGCGAAGGAGGCCTGGGATCGCCTGCGGCCGGTGCTGGAGGCGGTGTCGGCGAAGGTCGACGGCTCGCCGTGCGTGACGTACCTCGGGCCGGGCTCGGCCGGGCACTACGTGAAGATGGTGCACAACGGCATCGAGTACGGCCTGATGGAGCTCATCGCCGAGGCCTACGACCTGATGAAGCGGGGCCTGGGGTTCGACGACGACCGGCTGCACCGGGTCTTCGAGACGTGGAACGGCGGCGAGCTGAACGGCTACCTCATCGAGATCACGGCCGACATCTTCCTGCAGCCCGACGATCGCACCGGCAAGCGGCTGGTCGACATGATCCTGGACGAGGCGAAGCAGAAGGGGACGGGGAAGTGGACGTCCCAGGACGCGATGGATCTCCAGGTGCCGGTGCCGACGATCGATGCGGCCGTGGCCATGCGCGATCTGTCCGGGTACAAGAGCGAGCGGAGTGGCCGCCCAGCGTCTGTATCCCCCGACGAAGGCGCCGGCCGGGACTCGAGGCAGAGGCCTTCATCGAGCAGCTCGGCCATGCGCTCTACGCCGGCATGGTGATGACCTACGTGCAGGGGATGGCCCTGCTGCGCCGGGCGTCCGAGGCCTACCAGTACGGCCTGGCGCTCGACGAGGTGGCGCGCATCTGGCGCGGCGGCTGCATCATCCGCGCGGGGATTCTCGAGAAGATTCGTACCGCCTATCACCGGACGCCCGACCTGCCGAACCTGCTGCAGGACGAGGCGTTCGCGTCGGACCTGCACGCCCGGCAGGGCGCGCTGCGCGGCGTCGTGCAGGCGGCGGCGCAGCTCGGCATTCCGGCGCCGGGACTGATGGCGTCGCTCGGCTACTTCGACGGGTACCGCTCGGGCCGTCTGCCGGCCAACCTCACCCAGGCGCAGCGTGATTACTTCGGATCGCACACCTACGAACGGGTGGACGCGACGGGCGTGTTCCACACCGAGTGGCAGCAGACCGCACGGGAGGGTCGATGACGAACGGAAACCAGGTGGGCCCGGCCACCCTCGTGATCTTCGGCGCGGCCGGGGACCTGACGTGGCGCAAGCTCGTGCCGGCGCTCTTCGATCTGTTCCTCGACAAGCACCTGCCGGAGCACTTCGCCGTGCTCAGTGTCGACAAGCAGCCGATGTCGCACGAGGACTACGTGCAGCACCTGCGCGAGGGCGTCCGGCAGTTCGGGCGGCGCAAGGTCAGCGACGAGGACAGCTGGAAGGCGTTCGCCGAACACCTGCTGGACTACGTGTCGGCCGACTTCGACGATGACAAGGCGTTCCAGGAGCTGGCGGCGCGGCTGAACGAGATCGACGGCCAGTGGGACACGAAGGCGACCCGCGTGTTCTACCTGGCCATCTCGCCGGGCCTGGTCGAGATGGTGACGCGCCAGCTCGGGCAAGGCCGGGCTGGCCAGCGACACCGACCGCGCCCGGATCGTCGTCGAGAAGCCGTTCGGTCACGACCTGGCGTCGGCGAAGCAGCTAACGCGATGCTGACCGGCGTCTTCGAGGAACGGCAGATCTACCGGATCGATCACTACCTCGGCAAGGAGACCGTCCAGAACATCCTGGCGTTCCGGTTCGCGAACGCGCTGTTCGAGCCGATCTGGGACCGGCGCTACATCGATCACGTGCAGATCACCGTGGCCGAGCAGGTCGGCGTGGGGCACCGCGGCGGCTATTACGAGCACGCGGGCGCGCTGCGCGACATGGTGCAGAACCACCTGCTGCAGGTGCTCTGCCTGGTGGCGATGGAGCCGATCATCTCGTTCGACGCCGACGAGATCCGGACGAAGAAGGTGGACGTGCTGCGCGCCATCCGTCCGATTCGCGCCGGCCGACGTCCACCGGCTCGCCGTGCGCGGCCAGTACGCCGGCGGCTGGCTGCAGGGCGAGAAGGTCGAGGCGTACCGCAACGAGGACGGCTGCGATCCCGACTCGTCCACCGAGACCTTCGCCGCGCTGAAGCTGTTCGTCGACAACTGGCGGTGGCAGGACGTGCCGTTCTACCTGCGCACCGGCAAGCGGCTGCCGGCGAAGGTGTCGGAGGTGTTCATCCAGTTCCGGCCCGTGCCGCACCAGGCGTTCCCGGCGTCGGCCGTGCAGGACTGGCAGCCGAACCTGATGATGATCCGGATTCAGCCCGACGAAGGGATCGTCATCCGCTTCCAGGCGAAGCATCCCGGGCCGCACATGCACCTCAGCCCGGTCGACATGCGCTTCGACTACCAGAAAGCGTTCAAGGCGGCCGCCCCGGAGGCGTACGAGACGCTGCTGCTCGACGTGATCCGGGGCGACGCCACGCTGTTCATGCGGGCCGACCAGGTCGAGGCGGCCTGGTCGGTCGTCATGCCCGTCCTCGACGTCTGGGCGGAGACGACGCCGGCCGATTTCCCGAACTACCGCGCCGGCAACTGGGGGCCGGAAGCGGCGCAGGTGCTGATTGCGTCCGACGGGCGCGCCTGGCTCCTGCCGTCGCTCGCGGACGACGGGCAGGAGGAGCTGAGACGGCGGCGCAGCACATCCTGACCATCAACGGCGGATCGTCGAGCCTGAAGTCGACCGTCTACGAGGCGGCAGGTGGCGACCTGCGTCCGCTGCAGACCGCGGCCGTGCAGCGCATCGGCTCCGGGACGGCCCGCGTCCGCGTGCGGGCCGCCGACGGGCGGACGCTCGACGAGGGCGAGGCGCCGCTGCCCGACCTGCAGGCCGCGGTGCGTCACTGGCTCGACTGGCTGCGGGATCACGATGGCCCGCCGATCGACGGCGTCGGTCACCGGATCGTGCACGGCGGCCCCGATGGTGACCGGCCGCGCCGAATTGGGCCGGAGCTCGTCGAGACGCTGCGCGCGCTCATCCCGCTCGATCCGGATCACCTGCCCGGCCAGCTCGATGCCGTGGCGGCGGTGGAGGCGGCGTACCCCGGCGTGCCGCAGGTCGCCTGCTTCGACACGACCTTCCACCGGACCATGCCGGGGGATGCCCGCCGCTACCCGTTGCCGCGGGCGCTCGAGGCGCGCGGGATCGTCCGGTACGGCTTTCACGGCCTGTCGTACGAATACATCATGAGTGAGATCCGCCGGATCGCACCCGGCGGCGGCCGGCGGCCGCATCGTCATCGCCCATCTGGGCGGCGGCGCGAGCATGGCCGCGATCGCGGGTGGCGTCAGCATCGACACGACGATGGGGCTGACGCCGGCCGGCGGCCTGATGATGGGCACCCGGTGCGGCGACCTCGATCCCGGCGTGCTCGTCCGGCTGCTGGAGATGGAACAGCTGACACCCGGAGGGCTGAACGATCTCGTGAACCATCGTGCCGGCCTGCTGGGCGTCTCGGAGACGAGCGCCGACATGCAGGAACTGCTGGGCCGGACGAGCGCGGACGTCCGAGCCGCGGAGGCGGTCTCGCTGTTCTGCTACGTGGCCCGGAAGTGGCTCGGCGCGCTGCTGGCCGTGCTCGACGGTGCCGACCTGGTGGTCTTTACCGGCGGAATCGGCGAGCACGCGCCGCGCGTCCGCGCGGCCATCTGCGAGCGGCTGACGTTTGCGGGTATCCGGATCGACGCGGCACGCAACGAGGCGAATGCGCCGGTGATCTCCGTCGAGGGGGCACCGGTGGGCGTGCGGGTGATCACCACGAACGAAGAGCTGATGATTGCGCGCCACACGGTGAAGACACTGCAGGCGGACTGATGCCCGGGGGCCGCTTGCTGCAACGGAGCAACGGGCAATGGGTAACGGGTATTGCCTGACGTCGGACGTCCGACGTCGGAGAGGACCACCCTATGCGTGTCGGAATTTCAGCGGACCACGGCGGCTTCGCCATGAAGGAGCACCTCCTCGGGTTGCTGCGAACACTGGGCCACGAGGTCGTCGATTTCGGCGCCACGGCCTTCGATCCGGCTGACGACTACCCGGACTTCGTGGTGCCGATGGCGCGGGCGGTGGCCGCCGGACAGGTGGAGCGCGGCATCGCGCTCTGTGGCAGCGGCGTCGGGGCGTGCATCGTGGCGAACAAGGTGCCCGGCGTGCGGGCCGCGCTGATTCACGAGTCGTTCTCGGCCCGGCAGGGCGTCGAAGACGACGACATGAACGTGATGGCCGTGGGCGGCCGGGTCGTGGGCGAGGCCGTGGCGACCATCCTCATCAACACGTTCCTCGAGGCGCGCTTCACCGGCGCCGAGCGGTTTCGCCGCCGCCTCGCGAAGATCGCGGCGCTCGAAACAGGGCAGCGGTTATCATGACCAGGCGGAATTCATTCTTCACTGCTCAAGGAGTGTCCCCATGTCCGGTCCGTCCCTGACGAGCTTCGTCGCGGCCGTCTTCGTGGTCGCGCTGGTGATTCTGCTGGTGCTGGAGCTGCCGCTGGCCGGTATCGGCACCGGGCTCGAGGTGATCGAGGGGGTGCTGGCGCTCTTCGTCGTGGTGGTCGGCTTCCGGACCGCGAACGACGTCCGGCGCGGAAGAGCGTAGGGGCCCGGGGACTGTCCGCGGGACAGTCCCCCCGGTCCCAGGTCCGCTAGACCCCGTAGCGGACGCAGACGTTCTTCACCTGCGTGTAGCTGAGCAGTGCCTCGAGGCCCTTCTCGCGGCCGTAGCCGCTCTTCTTGTAGCCGCCGAACGGCAGCTCCACGCCGCCGCCCGCCCCGTAGGTGTTGATGTAGACCTGGCCGGTCTGCATCCGCCCGGCCAGCGTCAGGGCCTTGTTGATGTCGCGCGTCCAGATGCCGGCGACCAGGCCGTACTGGCTGCGGTTCGCGATGGCTGCCGCTTCCTCCACCTCGTCGAACGTGATGATGGACAGCACCGGCCCGAAGATTTCCTCCTGCGCGATCCGCATGTCGGGACCGACGCGGTCGATGACCGTCGGCTCGATGTAGAAGCCACCCTTCAGCCGCGCCTCGTCGGGGCGCCGGCCGCCGGCCACGATTTCCGCCCCTTCGTCCCTGCCGATCCCGATGTAGCGCTCGATCGTCTCGAGCTGCTTCTTCGAGATGATCGGCCCCAGATCGGGATCGTCGGGCCCCGGTCCGATGCGCATGGCGCGGGTGTGCGCCTTGAGGCGCTCGAGCATCGCGCCGTGCGCCTTGCGCTCCACCAGCAGGCGCGACCCGGCCGAGCAGGTCTGGCCGGCGTTCTGGAAGATGGCATTCGCCACGCCCTTGACGGCGGCATCCAGATCGGCGTCGGCGAAGACGATGTTCGGCGACTTCCCACCCAGCTCCATCACGACCGGCACGACGTTCTCGGCCGCCATCTTGGCGACGGCGATGCCGACCTCGACCGAGCCGGTGAAGGTGAGCTGGTTGATGTCGGGATGGCTGGCCAGGGCGCGGCCGGCCACGGGGCCCAGGCCGGGAATGACGTTGAGCACGCCGGGCGGCACGCCGCAGTCGAGCGCGATCTCGCCGAGCCGCAGCGCCGTCATCGGCGCATCCTCGGCCGGCTTCAGCACCACGGCGCAGCCGGCGGCCATGGCGGCGGCGGCGGCGCGGCCGCCGATCTGGATCGGATAGTTCCACGGAATGATCTGCGCCGAGACGCCGATCGGTTCCCGCACCGTGTAGTCGAGCAGGCCGGGGCCGAGCGGAATCGTGTGGCCCATGATCTTGTCGGCGGCGCCCGCGTAGAACTCGAAATAGCGGGCGGCCACCTGCACGTCCGTGCGAGCCTGGCGGAGCGGCTTCCCGTTGTCCTGGCTCTCGAGGACGGCCAGTTCCTCGGCGCGGTCGCGGATCCGCTGCGCGATCCGGAAGAGGATGCGGCCGCGCTCGGCGGGCGCCATGCCGCCCCAGGCGGCCGACTCGAGCGCCGCGCGCGCACTGGCGACCGCGCGATCGACGTCGGCTTCCGTGGCCCTCGCCACCTGGGCGAGCCGTTCGCCGGTCGACGGGTTCAGGACGTCGATGACGCCTCCGTCGGAAGCGGCGCTGCGCGCGCCGTCGATGATGAGGCCTTCAACGGCCGTGGAAGTCGAAGCCGGGCCTGGCATGTGGATACCTCCTGTCGGTCGGGGCTCTGCCCCGAGCCCCGGCTCACTGCACTCGCTCGCGCAACGGCTCGCTCCGTTCCGTTCGCGCCCTTCGACGAGCTCAGGGCGCCTCGAGCCTGCCGAGAGGCGGGCGCGCGGTGCGCGCCGCCGGGCATGGCCCGGCGCTGGAGTCGAGGCGGGACGGGAGGACGCGGGCCCTGTGCCCGGGTTCTCGCCGCCCGATCGGCTCATTCTATGCCGCCGCTGTTCGCGCGCGCAGGGGTGACGGTTTATTTTTTTCCGGATCTGTCGTACCTTCGCGGCGGCGCGGCCGTACCGGCGCGCCCGCAGAACGGAGGCAGGGTGCCCACAGGCGAACGACACGCAGATCTGCGGAAGGCGGTGCGCGAGCTCTGCCGTTTGTATCCGGACACGTACTGGCGCGAGCTCGACGCGGAGCGGGCGTACCCCGAGGCGTTCGTCCGGACGCTCACCGAGGCCGGCTATCTGGCGGCCCTCATTCCGGAAGAGTTCGGCGGATCGGGCCTCGGCGTCACCGAGGCGTCCATCATCCTGGAAGAGATCAACCGCTGCGGCGGCAACGCCGGCGCCTGCCATGCGCAGATGTACGTGATGGGGACGCTGCTGCGCCATGGCTCCGATGCCCAGAAGCAGCGCTACCTGCCGAAGATCGCCAAGCGGCGAGCTGCGGCTCCAGGCGTTCGGCGTCACCGAGCCGACCACCGGTTCCGACACCACGCAGCTCAAGACGATGGCCGTCCGCAAGGGCGATCGCTACATCGTCAACGGCCAGAAGGTCTGGATCTCGCGTGCGGAACACTCGGACCTGCTGCTGCTGGTCGCCCGCACGACGCCGATCGAGCAGGTGAAGAAGCGGACCGAGGGGCTGTCGATCCTGCTCGTCGATCTGCGGCAGGCCGTGGGGCACGGCCTCACCATCCGGCCGATCCGGACGATGATGAACCACGCGACGACCGAGCTGTTCTTCGACGACCTCGAGGTGCCGGTGGAGAACCTGGTCGGCGAGGAGGGGCGCGGGTTCCGCTACCTGCTCGACGGCCTCAACGCCGAGCGGATCCTGATTGCGGCCGAGTGCATCGGCGACGGACGATGGTTCGTCGACCGCGCGACGAGATACGCGAAGGAGCGGGTCGTCTTCGGCCGCGCGATCGGCCAGAACCAGGGCATCCAGTTCCCGATCGCCCGGGCGCACGTGAACGTCGAGGCCGCCGACCTGATGCGGTTCCAGGCGGCCGACATGTTCGATCGCGGCGAGGCCTGCGGCGCCGAGGCGAACATGGCGAAGCTGCTCGCGGCCGACGCGTCGTGGGAGGCGGCCAACGTCGCCGTGCAGACCTACGGGGGCTTCGGCTTCGCCGAGGAGTACGACATCGAGCGGAAGTTCCGGGAGACGCGGCTCTACCAGGTGGCCCCGATCTCCACCAATCTCATCCTGACCTTCGTCGCCGAGCACGTGCTCGGGCTGCCGCTAGGTCGTGGAATGACTGACGACGTCTCCGTTTCTTCCATGCTCCCTACTCTCCGGCCTCACCGTCGTCTCGCTCGAGCAGGCGGTGGCCGCGCCGTTCGCCACGCGGCAGCTCGCCGATCTGGGGGCGCGGGTCATCAAGATCGAGCGGCCCGGAGTCGGCGATTTCGCCCGCGGCTACGACACGACGGTGAAGGGGCTGGCGAGCCACTTCGTCTGGCTGAACCGATCGAAGCAGTCGCTGACGCTCGACATCAAGCAGCCCGAGGGGCGCGAGGCGCTGGCGCGGCTGCTGGCGCGGGCCGACGTGTTCGTGCAGAACCTGGCGCCGGGAGCGTCGGCGCGCCTGGGGCTCGACGCCGGCACGCTGCGCGCCCGCCATCCGCGGCTCATCGTCGGCGACCTGTCGGGATACGGCTCGACCGGTCCGTACCGGGACAAGAAGGCCTACGACCTGCTGATTCAGAGCGAAGTCGGACTGGTGTCGATCACGGGCACGCCCGAGACGCCGTCGAAGGTCGGAATCTCGGTCGCCGACATCGCGGCGGGGATGTACCCTCTATTCGGGCATCCTGAGCGCGCTGCTCGTCCGCGAGCGGACGGGGGAGGGAACCGCGCTGGAGGTGTCGCTGTTCGAGGCCCTGGGCGAGTGGATGAGCTACCCGGTCTACTACGCCTCCGGGGGCGGAGCCGCCCCGGCCCGAACGGGGGCGAGCCACGCCGCCATCGCCCCGTATGGACCGTTTCCCGCGGCTGACGGGTCGGTCTACCTCGGCGTGCAGAACGAGCGCGAGTGGCGCCGGTTCTGCGAGCAGGTGCTCGGCCAGCCGGCGCTCGCCTCCGATCCGCGGTTCGACTCGAACTCCCGGCGCGTCGAGCACCGGGCGGCGCTGCACGCCGAGATCGAGCGGGTGTTCGGCGGGCTGTCGAGCGCCGATGTCGTGGCGCGGCTCGACGCGGCCGGCATCGCGTACGCACGGATGAACAGCGTCAGCGAGTTCGCGGCGCATCCGCAGCTGGCGGCACGCGACCGCTGGCGGACGATCGGATCGCCCGCGGGCCCGCTGCCCGCCCTGCGTCCACCGGTGACGGTCGAGGGGGAAGAGCCGGTGATGGGCCCCGTGCCGGCGCTCGGCGAGCACACCGACGCGCTGCTCGCCGAAATCGGTTTCGACGCCGCCACGATCGCCGAGTGGCGGACGCGAGAGGGGATCGTGCGAGAGGATCGACGGGGCATTGAGAATCGAAGCATTGCAGAGATTGGGAAACGACGCGAGACGCGTGGACGTGGTGACGCATCGCAGGAATCGGCGCGTGGCACGTCGCACGCATGGCACATCGCGACGTGATGAGCGTAAGGAGATCCCCATGACCGTCAAGCAGGGCTGGACCGGCCGCGTGTACGAGGACTTCGAAGTGGGCGACATCTATCCGCATCCGCTCGGACGGACGGTGCTGGCCGCCGACAACATGTGGTTCACGATGATGACGCTCAACACGAACCCCATCCACTTCGATCATCACTATGCCGCGAAGACCGAGTTCGGCCGACCGCTGGTGAACTCCACGTTCACCCTGGCCCTGGTCACCGGGCAGTCGGTCACCGACCTGTCGCAGAACGTGATGGCGAACCTGGGCTGGGACGAAGTGCGCCTGCCGCACCCGGTCTTCGAGGGCGATACGATCTACGCGCGCAGCGAGGTGCTCGAGAAGCGGGAGTCGAAGTCGCGGCCGAACGTCGGCATCGTGCGGGTGAAGACGAGCGGCATCAACCAGGACGGCGCGGTCGTCATCGAGTTCAAGCGGACGTTCATGGTCTATAAGCGGGGGCACGTCCCGCAGACGGTGCAGCAGACCGGCCCGTCGCCAGCACAGCCGTGAGCGTCCGGACGTCCTCGAGGCGCTCGAAGGTCCGCAGCGCCTCGAGCGCGCGGGACGCCGCGTCGGCGGGGACGGCCCGCCGGGCGCACGCCAGGAACTTGCCTTCCAGCTCTTCACGACTCGCCGGCCGCGCGGGGTAGCCGCGCGCGCCGTCGGCCCGCTGCACGAGCTGGCGCCCGTCGCGCGAGCCGCACGGTGACGATCGCCTGCGTCAGCGACGGCGCGTTCCGGCCCAGCTCCGGGTCCACCCGCATCGTTACCGCCGGCAGCAGCTGCTGCAGGCGCGGATCGGTCAGCCGGTGCTCCTCGAAGGTGTCGATGGTCACGCGGCCGTCGGCCACGGCGGCGGCCGCGCAGAACGGCATGCTGAACTTCGCCTCCAGCCCCGTGCGGGGACGGTCGTAAATCAGCACCGTCGGCGTGACGGCGTCGACCGCCACGTCAACGGCGGCGACGGTCTCGACGCCGAAGCCGTGGCGTGTGCGCAGATCGAGCAGGGCATCGAGCGCCGGATGCGTGCCGGCGCACGACGGGTACAGCTTCACCGTGATTCCCGTCTCGAGAATCTCCCACCGGGTGCCGAGTCGTTCGACGTCGTCGCCGAGCTCGCGGTGCGTACCGTCCATGGCGGCGAGCAGGCCCTGCGGTCCTTCGATCGCGAGCGCGGAAGCCGTGAGGCCCGCGCGGGCGAGCAGCGCCGCCAGCACGCCGTTGCGAGCCGCCAGCCCGGCATGCAGCGGCTTGGTCATCGTGCCGAAGTTCTCCTTCAGGCCGGAGGCCTCGGAAGCGGCGATGGCGAGTGCGCGCGCCGTCGTGGCCGCGTCGAGTCCGAGGATGCGCGAGACGCACGCGGCGGCCCCGAGCGTGCCGAGGGTCGACGTGCAGTGCCAGCCGCGCTGGTAGTGTGACGGGTTCAGCGCGCGGCCCAGCACCGCCTCGATCTCGAAGCCGACGACGTAGCCGTCGAGCAGGCGGCGGGCTGGCGCGCCGGCCAGCTCGCCGGCAGCCAGCGCGGCCGCCACCAGCGGCGCGCTCGGGTGGGCGAGCGAGACGAAGCACATGTCGTCGTAGTCGAGCGCATGGGCGGCCGTGCCGTTGGCGAGTGCGGCCATCGTGGCGCTGGTCCGCTGCGCCGTGCCGAGGATCGTGGCGGCCGGCGTGCCGCCTTCGGCTTCGGTCACCTGCTGGACGGCGCGGCCGGCCGGCTCGGCCGAGCCCGCCAGCGTGACACCAATCGTGTCGAGGAAGGCGCGGGCCGCGGCTGTGGCCGCCGCGTCGGGCACCTGGGCGCCGGCGGTGAAGGTGGCGAGGCGTCCGGCAGCGTCGTCGTCATGGCGGCGTTACTCTCCGAGGATGGCGCGGGCGCGTTGCACCGTGGGCGTGTCGATCATCCGTCCGTCGATCTGCGCCGTGCCGCGGCCCGAGCGGGCCGCGGCGTCGTAGGCGTCGATCACGCGCTGGGCCCACGCCCGCGCCTCCGGGCTGGCGCTCAGCACCTCGTGAATGGGCGCGATCTGGGCCGGATGAATGGCGAGCTTCGCGCGGAAGCCGAAGCGACGGGCGCGCCGCGTATCCTCCCGTACGCGCTCGGGATCGCGGAACTCGAACGTCGGACAGTCGATGGCATCGAGCCCCGCCGCCGCGGCGGCTGTCGTGACCGTGGCCCGCGCGTAGTCGAGCAGCGGAGAGTCGTCGGCGATCTCGGACGAGTCGACGCCCATCGCCGCGCGATAGTCCTCGGCGCCGAAGGCGAGCGCCGACAGCCGCGGATGCCGCGTGAAGGCCACGCGTGAGGCCTCGAGGATGCCGCGCGGCGTCTCCAGCAGCGCGACGATGGCCGGATGGTGACCCTGCGGGTCGGCCGGCCGGGCCGCCAGCCAGTCGGCGACGCGCGCCAGGTCGGCCGGGCTCTCGACTTTCGGGACGACGAGCCCGGCCAGCGGCAGACGACTCGCGAGGTGGAGGTCGGCCTCCTGCAGCCCGGGCTCGGCATTGAGCCGGACGATAGACGCGCGCGGCGGGTGCGGCGAACACGCCCATGGTCGCCGCGATGGTCTCGCGCGCGGCTGCCTTTTCGGCGGGCGGCACCGCATCCTCGAGGTCGAGGATGATCAGGTCGGCGTCCGACCGCTCCGCGTGTGCGTACATCGTCGGACGGTTCGCCGGCACGAAGAGGTAACTTCGTCGAAGCATCACTCGTTCAGGCCGGTCCGCCGCCGGTTGCGTCGGCCGTGCCGATGGCCGTCATGAACCGGTGCTTGACGAACACGCAGTCGAGCGGCGGCTTCGCCACCGGCGCCGACTCCTCGACCGTGACGACGATGACGTGCGGCCCCGGCACTCGCCGGCTCGTGTCCATGGCGGCCGCCAAATCCGCTTCGGTCGCCACGGTCATGGCCGACGCGATGCCGGCCGCGCGCGCGACCGCCGCCAGGTCGGTGCCATGCGCCGTGGCCGTCGCCTGGCCGCCCGTCGTCCCGTACTGGCGGTTGTCCCAGACGACGATCGTGAGGTTCCGCGGGGCTTCGCTCGCAATCGTCGCCAGCAATCCGAGGTTCATCAGCAGCGAGCCGTCGCCATCCAGCACGACGACCCGTCGATCGGGCTGCGACGTGGCGAGGCCGAGGCCGATCGACGACGCGACTCCCATGCTGCCCCACGTGTAGAAGTTCTCCGGCCGGTCGCCGGCGGCGTACAGATCGTAGGCGGGATGACCGAGGCTGGCGACGACGGCTTCGTCGGTGAGGTCGGCGACGAGCCGGCGGGTCGCCGCGAGGCGATTCATCGGGCCTCCAGTGCCGCCGGCGGCGGCGTCGTGAGGCGGCGCGGCAGCAGGCAGGCGGCCGGCACGCGGGCGCCGAAGGCCAGCGCGGCGGTGGCGACGATCGTGCGCTCCGCCTCGTCGGGGCGATCGATCGTGAGATGCTGAATGCCGAGGGCATCGAGCGCCGGTCGGACGAGACGGCCCATCGGCACCTGCGCCCAGTTCCACTCGCCGGCGTCCCCGCGCATGCTGATGATGATGAGCACCGGCATCTGGTACGGCACGAGCAGCGTGCCCAGGGCGTTCAGTGAATTGCCGAGCCCGCTCGACTGCAGCAGCACCGTCGGCCGCCGTCCGCCGAGATACAGGCCGGCCGCGATGCCGAAGGCCTCCTCCTCGCGCGTGGCGACCATCGTGCGGATGTCGGGATGACGCACGGCAAGCGTGCGCAGCACGTGGGACATCGGGTTGTCCGGCACGTACACGATGTCGCGGCTGCCGGCGGCGTGAATGCCGGCGGCGACGCCCTCGGCCCACGCGGGCGTCCGGGGCGCGGCGGCGGCTGGAACGGCCTCTGGTTGGCGCATGATGTCGACGGGGCTCCTCGCGGCGCACGGCACGCGCGCCGCGCCGGCGGTCGAACGGACGATGGAGCGGAGTCGCCGCCGGGCGTGCTTACTGTACTGCGGGCATTCGACGCGATGCAATGCGCTGCAGTGAAACCCTGCACCCCGGCGATCGGCGTGTGCCGCGCGGTCGGGCGTTCGCCGCGCCTGGTCAGCTGCTTGGCGGCAGAGATTGGCGCCCGCAGGTGCTGGCACCGCCCTTGCTCCCTTCATTCGCTGATGGAGCGGGTGGCCGGGAACGGGCGCGGAGGGCCGGCTCCCGTGATCGCGGTGTGAGGCCCGAGCACCCGCGGGCTGTTCCCGGACAGGACCCGCACCTGCACTCCGGCCGGCCTGCGCGCCGGCGAATGGAGCGGACGACAGCACCGGCAGCTGCCGGCAGAAGGGAAGGGCCGTGAAGGCGCTCGCGATTGAACCCGGCACCACGACGCTGCATCTCGTCGATCGTCCCGAACCGCAGATCGGCGCACCCGACGAGGTGAAGCTCGCCGTCATCCGCGTCGGCATCTGCGGCACCGATCGCGAGGAGGCCCGCGGCGGACGGGCGAAGGCGCCCGACGGGGCGAAGGATCTCGTCGTCGGTCACGAGATGATCGGCCGCGTGGTCGCGGTCGGGAAGGACGTGACGCGGGTGAAGCCGGGCGACTGCGCCGTCTTCACCGTGCGCCGTGGCTGCGGCCGATGCGTGCCGTGCGGCATGAACCGATCGGACATGTGCCGGACGGGCGGGTACTGCGAGCGCGGCATCTGGGGCCTGGACGGCTATCAGGCGGAATTCGCCGTGGACCGGGAGCAGTACGTCGTGCGCGTGCCGCCGGCGCTGGAGCCGATCGGCGTGCTGACCGAACCGCTGTCGGTGGCCGTCAAGGCGATCGACGAGGCCGTGCGGCTGCAGACGGGCCGGCTGCCCGACGCCTCGGTGAGCCCGAACTGGCTGTACCGGCGCCGCTGCCTGGTGGCGGGCCTCGGCCCGGTCGGGCTGCTGGCCGCGATGGCCCTGCGGCTGCGGGGGGCCGAGGTGCTCGGCCTCGACGTCGTCGACGCCGACACGGCACGCCCGCGCTGGCTGACCGGCATCGGCGGGCAGTACGTCGACGGCCGGCAGGTGCCGGCCGACAAGGTCGACGATCACTTCGGCGCGGTCGACCTCATCGTGGAGGCGGCCGGCATCGCGAAGCTGGAGTTCAATCTGCTCGACGCGCTCGGCGTGAACGGCGCCTATGCGCTGACCGGCATTCCGGGGGACGATCGGCCGCTGCAGATTCCGGGCGCCGAGCTGGTTCGCCAGCTCGTCCTCGACAACCAGGTGATGGTGGGCAGCGTGAACGCGGCCCGCGGACACTTCGAGCAGGCCGTCGAGACCCTGGAGCACGCGCACCAGCAGTGGGGCGACCACGTGGCGGCGCTCATCACGAACCGGCACCGGTTCGACGACATCGGCGCGGCCCTGGCGCGCCACGGGCAGGACGAGATCAAGGTCGTCGTCGAATGGGACGGCGGAGGAGACGCGGCACGTGGCTGAGGGCGATCGGCAGGCGCCGGGCTGGCCCGGCATTCCGGCGCGGTGGACGTCGAGTGCGAAGAGCGGGATCGGCACGTCGCTGAACGCGGTGAGTCGCGTCTGGTTCACGCTCAGCCACGGCATCCTGAACGAGATCTACTTTCCGCGCATCGATCGCGCGTGCACGCGCGACTGCGGCCTCGTCGTCACCGACGGCCAGACGTTCTTCTCCGAGGAGAAGCGCGACACGCTGTCGCGCACCGAGCCGTTCGCGCCGGGGGTGCCGGCCTATCACATCGAGAACACGTGCAGCGAGGGGCGGTACCGCATCGAGAAGGACGTCCTGGCCGATCCGCGCCGGCACGTGGTCTGGCAGCGCATCCGGTTCACGCCGCTCCAGGGCACGCTGGCCGACTACCGGCTGTACGTCATCCTGTCGCCGCACCTGGGGAACCAGGGAGCCGGCAACTCCGCCTGGGTCGGCGACTACAAGGGCACGCCGATGCTCTTCGCCCAGCGCGACGCGCTCGCCATGTCGCTCGCGTCGTCGGCGCCCTGGCGCAGCCGGTCGGTCGGTTTCGTCGGCGTGTCGGACGGCTGGCAGCAGCTGCACGCGCATCGCATGCTGCCGGAGACCTGGGATCGGGCGGACAACGGGAACGTGGCGCTGACGGGCGAGATCGATCTCGAGGCGTGCGGCGGCGAGGTGATGCTGGTGCTCGGCTTCGACACCAACGCGCAGGAGGCCGGCCAGCTCGCGCGCTGGAGCCTGGACGAAGGCTTCGACGCCGTGCGGGACGCCTACGTCGGAGAGTGGCAGCGCTGGATCGACTCGCTCGCGCCGCTCGGCCGCATGCCGGAGCGCCGGCGCGAGCTGAATCACATCAGCGCCATGGTCTTCAAGGTGCACGAGAGCAAGCCGCTGCCCGGCGGCCTCATCGCCAGCCTCTCGATCCCCTGGGGCGACACCAAGGGCGACCTGGACCTGGGCGGCTATCACCTCATCTGGCCGCGCGATCTCGTGGAATCGGCCGGCGGGCTGCTCGCCGTCGGCGCGCCGCATCGCGTGCGCGACGTCCTGGAGTTCCTGCGCGTGACGCAGGAGGCCGACGGGCACTGGCCGCAGAACATGTGGCTCGACGGCACGCCGTACTGGAACGGCGTGCAGATGGACGAGACGGCCTTTCCCATCCTGCTGGTGGATCTCGCCGAGCGTGAGGGCGCGATCAGCGCCGACGAGGCGCGTGCGCACTGGCCCATGATGAAGCGGGCGGCGGCCTTCCTCGTGCAGCACGGCCCCGTCAGCCAGCAGGATCGCTGGGAGGAGGATCCCGGCTACTCGCCCTTCACGCTGGCCGTCGAGATCGCCGCGCTGCTCGTGGCCGCCGACCTGGCCGCCGACTGCGGCGAAGCCGATGTCGCGGCCTATCTCAGCGAGACGGCCGACGCGTGGAACGACAGCATCGAACGGTGGATCTACGCGCGCGACACGTCGCTCTGCCGCGCGCACGGCGTCGATGGCTACTACGTGCGGATCGGATCGGTGGACGGCGCCTGCGCCTCGTCGCCGCTGCACGGCTTCGTCCCGATCAAGAACCGTCCGCCGGCGTCGAGCGAGGCGGAGGCCGATCTCATCGTCAGTCCCGATGCCCTGGCGCTCGTCCGCTTCGGGCTCCGCGCGCCCGACGACCCGCGCATCGTGAACACGGTCAAGGTCGATCGATGCCCTGCTGAAGGTCGAGACCCCGAACGGACCCGCCTGGCATCGGTACAACGACGATGGGTACGGCGAGCACGCCGACGGCCGTGCGTTCGACGGCACCGGGATCGGCCGGGCCTGGCCCCTGCTGACCGGCGAGCGGGCGCACTACGAACTGGCCGCCGGGCGGATCGAAGAGGCCGAACGGCTCGTCCGGGCGATGGAGGCCTTCGCCGGCGATTGCGGCCTGCTGCCCGAGCAGGTCTGGGACACCGAGGCCGTGCCGGCGCGCGAGCTGTTTCCGGGCCAGGCCTCGGGGTCGGCCCGTCCGCTCGTCTGGGCGCACGCCGAGTACGCGAAGATCTGCCGCTCGCTCGCCGACGGCCGGATCTTCGATCGGCCGCCGCAGACCGTGCAGCGCTATCTGAGCGGGCACGCCCCGGAGCACGTGCGGATGGTCTGGCGCTTCAACAACAAGATCCGCACGCTGGAGCCCGGACGCACGCTGCGCATCGAGACCCCGGCGCCCGCCGTCGTGCACTGGGGCCTGGACGACTGGACGGACGTCAGGGACACACCGACCCGCGACGCCGGCCTCGGCGTCCACAGCGCCGATTCTGACGACCGCGGCGCTGACCATCGGCCGGACGGTCGTGTTCACGCTGTTCTGGCCCGGGGAGCACCGGTGGGAAGGAACCGACTTCCGCGTGAGCGTCTGCGGGTAGGAGCGGTCCGGGGGCCGTGCGGCCCGCGCGCCGCTTACCGGGGACCCCTGCCCGGCCGCACCGGCTGGCGGAAGCCGAAGACGACGTAGGCGTACGCCTCCGCCGGATTACCGTCGAGGCGCGCCGGGCGGAATCGCCACTGCTTCGCGGCCGCCACCGCACCGGCGTCGAACCCTGAGCCCGCTCCCCGGACATCCGCCGCGTCGACCGTGCCGTCGGCGCCGACGTGGACCTCGACGACCACGCGCGCGTCGCCCACCGCCTGCACCGGATACATCGGCGTCACCGTTGACATGGCGTACGGCGCGTCGGCCGACGGCGCGCCCAGCCGGCGTGGCTGCTGGCCGAGCGTCGGCGCGTTGTAGAGGACCGGCGGCCGATAGACGATCGCCACGAAGACGACGGCCGGGACCGGCCGATCGTGGCTCGTGGCCGGCTTGAACGTCCAGCCCTTCAGGGCGCTCGTCACGGCCTCGTCGAAGCCGGGCGTACTCTCGAGCAGCGTGACACCGGTGACGGCGCCGGCGGCGTCCACGTTCAGGTCGGCTGTTGCCTGTTCCCAGCCGACGACCGTGGTGGACTGGACCGGCAGGGGGCCGCCGGCCAGACGTGCCGGTTCGTCGGCGGCCGCCGGCCGCGCCGGGAAGACCAGGACGGCCAGCACGAGCAGCCAGGCGCCGATCGGCAGACGAGGGTGCGCGGGACGGGTATGGGATGACCTCATGGCGGAACCGTAACCGGCTGCTTCGATTGTGTCGTGGGCTCCGCGCGGCGTCAACGGGTTGCGGGCCCTGCGGCAGGTTCGTGCATGACGCGCGCCAGCCGGCCGGGCCAGGGTGGCGGTCGGCCGGCGGGGTACGTCAAGATAGGAGCGGAAGAGGCCGGGCGTGCGCCCGGCTCCGATGGACACCCGTATTTCCGCTTCGTACGATGACCAACAAGCTCGTGCAGACGCTCGCGCCAGGGCTCGGCTACCTCGACCTCAACTTCCTCGACTTTCCGGGCGTCATCGCGACGGCCGTGCTGCGCAGCGACGAGGGGATCGCGCTCATCGATCCCGGCCCCTCGTCCACGCAGGCGGCGCTGCGGGCGGCGCTGGCGTCGACCGGCGCCGAGGTGGCGGATATCCGCGCGATCCTGCTGACCCACATCCACCTGGATCATGCCGGCATCACCGGGACCCTCGTCCGCGAGAATCCGGCCATCGAGGTCTACGTGCACGAACGCGGCGCGCCGCACCTGTCGAGCCCGGAGCGGCTGCTGAGCAGTGCGAGCCGGCTCTACGGTGCCGACATGGACCGGCTGTGGGGGCGGTTCGAGGCGGTGCCGGCGGGGAATCTGCGGTCGCTGGCGGGCGGGGAGACGATTCAGGTCGTCGGCCGGCGCCTGGATGTCGCCTACACGCCGGGCCACGCGTGGCATCACGTGAGCTATCTGGACCGCGATACGCGCGTCGCATTCGCCGGCGACACCGCCGGTATCCGCCGGCAGGACGGCTTCCTGGTGCCGCCGACGCCGCCGCCCGACATCGAGCTCGACACGTGGCGGGAGAGCGTGGCCCGGCTGCGCGCGTGGCATCCGTCGACGCTGTTCGTGACGCACTTCGGCCCCTCCGAGTCGGTGGAGGCGCACTTCGAGGAGTTCCTGTCCCGGCTCGATCAGGCTGCGGACCTGGCCCGTCAGTCGCTGGCGCGCGAGGGCAGCGACGAGGCGCGGTCGGCGTGGTTCGCCGAGCAGATGCATCGCGAGCTGCTGCGGGCCGTGCCCGACGCCGATGTGGCGAGCTACGAGGCCGCCGGGCGCCTCGACCTGAGCTGGCTGGGGCTGGCGCGCTACTGGCGCAAGGCGGCCGAGCGGGCGGCGTCCGCTCCGTCGAAGTGAAGGACCACCGCATGCGTCTCGCCCTGGCGCAGTTGAACTTCACCGTCGGCGCCTTCGACGACAATTTCGATCGGATGCGCGACGCCATCGCGCGCGCCCGCGAGGCCGGCGCCGATCTCGTCATCTTCTCCGAGATGGCGGCGACCGGCTATCCACCGCGCGACCTGCTGACGCACGCGGGATTCGTGCAGGCCAACCTCGCGCTCGTCGACCGCGTGGCCGCCCTCACCGACGAGGATCTCGGCGTCGTGGTGGGCTTCGTCGACCCCAACCCCTCGAGCGAGGGCAAGGGGCTGTTCAACGCGGCCGCCGTCTGCCACCAGGGCCGGATCATCGCGCGCCGGTACAAGTCGCTGCTCCCCACCTACGACGTCTTCGACGAGGACCGGTACTTCGAGCCGGCCCGCGAGGTCGCGCCGGTCGAGTTCAAGGGCATCCGCCTCGGCATCACGATCTGCGAGGACGTCTGGAACGCGAGAGACTTCTGGCCCAGCCGGCTGTATCACCGCGATCCGGTCGACGAGGTCGCGCGGGCCGGCGCCGATCTGCTGATCAACATCTCCTCGAGCCCGTTCAGCCTGGGCAAGCCGGCCCTGCGCCGCGACATGATCCGGCAGGAGGCCCTGAAGCACGGGCGCTACTTCTTCTACCTGAACCAGGTCGGCGGCAACGACGAGCTGATCTTCGACGGGCACTCGCTCGGATTCGACCCGCGCGGGGAAGTCGTGCTCCGGGCGCGCGACTTCGACGAGGACTTCCTCCTCTACGACGTGCCGATCGGCCCAGGTGCCGCGGACGTGCCGGGCGCCGGGGCGCCGGGGACCGTGGCCGCCGTGAGCGCGTCGCGGGTCGAGGAGGCGTACAAGGCCATCGAGCTCGGCCTGCGCGACTACGTGCACAAGTGCGGCTTCGAGGATGTCGTCGTGGGGCTCAGCGGCGGGATCGACTCGGCCCTGACGGCGGCGCTGGCGAGCGGGGCGCTCGGGCCCGAGCGCGTGCTCGGCGTCTCGATGCCGAGCCGGTACTCGTCGGAACACAGCCGGCGGGATGCCGAAGCGCTCGCGCACAACCTGGGGATCCGCTACCGGTCGATCCCGATCGACGGCGTCTTCGGCGCGTATCTCACGGCCCTGGCGCCGGCCTTCGAAGGCTGCGAAGAGGACGTCACCGAGGAGAACATCCAGGCGCGCATCCGGGGGGCGGTGCTGATGGCGCTGGCCAACAAGTTCGGCGCCCTGCTGCTGTCGACCGGCAACAAGTCGGAGCTGGCCGTCGGATACTGCACGCTGTACGGCGACATGGCCGGTGGCCTCGCGGTCATCAGCGACGTGCCCAAGACGCTCGTCTACGAGCTGTCGCGGTTCGTCAATCGCGACGCGATCCGGATTCCCGAGTCGACGCTCACCAAGCCGCCCAGCGCAGAGCTCCGGCCGGGACAGACCGATCAGGACTCGCTGCCGCCCTACGACGTGCTCGATCGGATTCTCGAGGCGTACGTCGAGAAGAACCTCGACATCGACGGGATCTGCGCTCTGGGGCTCGACCCGGCGGTGGTCCAGCGGACGATCCGGATGATCGATCGCGCGGAGTACAAGCGACGCCAGGCCGCGCCGGGCCTGAAGATCACCTCGAAGGCGTTCGGGGTCGGACGCCGGTACCCGATTGCCGCCGATTATCGGGCGGTGAGGCGGACCCGCGCCGTCGAGCCGGTCAAAGGCTGAGCTGGCAGGCGCAACTGCCGGGCATCAGCCTTGCTAGCATCGGTGCCGTCGGTGCCGCGGAGGACATCGACCACTGGAAAGCCGGCCATTTTCAAGGCATCAGTGCGGGAGCGGGTGTCGGGATGCCGCGGCTGGGCTGAAAATCTCCAGCGCGAGCCGTGGAATATTTCATGTCGCATGGGCGGAGCATACTCATCGTTGATGATGAGGCACTGGTCAGATGGTCGCTGGGTGAGGCGTTCCGGGCGGCCGGATTCGAGGTCAGCGAGGCCTCGGACGTCCGGTCGGGGCTCGAGCGGGTCGCGTCGGGCAATGGGCTGGATGCGGCGCTGCTCGATTGCCGATTGCCGGATGCCGACGGCCTGACGCTGTGCGGGGCGATTCAGCGGGAGCGGCCGGGCTGCCTGTGCCTGATGATGACGGCCTTCAGGACCCCGAATCTGGCGCATGAAGCCGAACGTCTGGGCGCCCGGGGCGTGCTCGACAAGCCGTTCGACGTCGAAGAGGTGGTCGCGGAGGTCCGTCGCTACCTGGATGAGCTGCGAGGGTAGCCAAGACCGTGTGAAAGCCCCCTGCCGCGACCTGTAACTCTGTCCCTTCCTGCGTCGTATTCGCCTACAGGACAGGAATTTCCCGGGTGCCTTGCGCCCAATCCAAGAATTCGGACTTTCGCCGCCAAATAGACTCGTACTCATGCCCCGTCCGCTTCCGACCGTCCTTGTCGTTGACGATGAAGAGCTCATCCGCTGGGCCCTCGACCAGAGCCTGACGCAGGCTGGATACCGGGTGCTGCAGGCGGCCTCCGGCCGTGAGGCGCTGGAGCGCTGCAGCAGCGACAGCGTCGACGTCGTCATTCTCGATTACCGGCTTCCCGACTGCGACGGCCTGCAGCTGCTCAAGCAGATCAAGGACATCGATCCCGAAGTGCCGGTGATCCTCCTGACGGCCTTTTCGTCGGTCGAGCACGCGGTCGAGGCGATGAAGCAGGGGGCGTACCACTACGCGAACAAGCCGTTCAACCTGCAGGAAGTGCTGCTGCTGGTGGAGAAGGCGCTCGAGGCCCACCGGCTGCGCCGCGAGGTGCGGGCGCTGCGCGCGACCCAGGGGGCTCCCCACAGCGTCGACCGCCTGATTGGGGAATCCCCGGCCATGCAGGCGGTCAAGAGCCTGCTGCGGAAGATCGCATCGGGGCCCGCTTCGACGGTCCTGCTGACGGGCGAGACCGGCACGGGCAAGGATTCTGGCGGCCAAGGCGATTCACTACAGCAGCGACCGGACCGCGTCGATGTTCGTGAACATCACGTGTTCGGCCCTGCCCGAGGCGTTGCTCGAGAGCGAGCTGTTCGGCCACGAGCGCGGCGCCTTCACCGACGCGCGGCAGCAGAAGCGGGGCCTCCTCGAGATGGCGGGCGGGGGCACGGTATTCCTCGACGAGATCGGGGAGATGCCGCGTTCGCTGCAGGCGAAGCTGCTCCGGTTCCTCGAGGAGAAGACGTTCCGGCGGGTGGGGGGCCTCAAGGACGTCTCGGTGGACGTCCGCGTGGTGGCGGCCACGAACCGCGACCTCGAGCAGGCGGTCCAGGACGGCCGCTTCCGGGAGGACCTGTATTACCGGCTCGGGGTGCTGCCGGTCACGATGCCGCCGCTGCGCGACCGCGCCGGCGACGTCACGCTGCTGGTGAGATACCTGATCGACAACTTCAACCGCGAGTTCGGCAAGCACGTGCAGAGCGCGTCGGCCACGGCGCTCAGCCAGCTCGAGGCGCATCACTGGCCCGGCAACGTCCGCGAGTTGAAGAACGCCGTCGAGCGGGCCATGCTGCTCGCCGAGGGTGAGACCCTGACCGTGGACACGTTCGACACGATCGTCGGTCGGTCGGCCGGCTCGCAGATCTTCCAGCTGCCCGCGAGCGGCGTGAACCTCGAGCACCTCGAGCGCGACCTCGTCAGCCAGGCGCTGCAGCGGACCTCCGGGAGCCGGACCCGCGCGGCGGCCCTGCTCGGTCTCAACCGCGACCAGATCCGGTATCGCATCGAGAAGTTCGGCCTCGAGGTCGGCGGCCGGCGCGAATCCTGATCGCGCCGGCGCCGGTCCGGGCCTCCCGCTCCGGCCCGCAGCGCTCCTCCTCCCACCTGTCCGACTCCAGTTCCAGCGATTACTGCCGATTGGTACCGTGGACGGATCCGGTGTCGGCTGGCGACACCGCTGGATGGCCGCACGGGCGGCCGACCATGGACCTGTGGGCGCCTCATGAAGCTCTGGATGCACGACGAACGAGGAACGACGGGCGGCGTACGGCTGGTCGTATGCCTCCTGATCGTGACGTTCATCGTCCTGGCCGGCGTCCGGAGCCGGGCCCAGGTCACCACCGACGGCTGTGCGGGAGACCACGCGGCCTTCCTCTACACCATCGCGCAGTTCGTGCACTGGCCGTCCGGGCACCCGCAGCAGCCGCTCGTCATCGGCATCCTCGGTGACGATGCGCTCGTGGCGGTGCTCGGGCAGACCGTGCACGGCCGGACGATCGACGGCCGGCCGGTGGTCGTCCGCCGGCTGAGCGCGGCCACGCAGATTCGCGACTGTCAGCTGGCGTACATCGGGACGGCCGATCCCGCCCTCCTGCGGACCGTGCTGACGGCGGCCGCCGATGCCGGTGTGCTGACCATTTCCGCCATGCCCGGCTTCGAGGCGATGGGGGGCATCGTCCACCTGATCTCCGGCGGCAGCCAGTGGCGGTTCGTCATCAACTACCGGGCGGCCGAGCGCAGCGGCCTCTGGATCAGCTCGGAGGTGCTGAACCTGGCGGTGGCCGAGGTGAGCGGCGAACCATGAGGCCGACGCCCTGGCGGGACTGGTCGCTCCGGTCGAAGCTGCGGCTGCTGATCATGACGGCGACCAGCGTGGCGCTGCTCATCGTCGGCCTGGCCGTGCTGACCGTCACGCGGATGCACTACCGCACCGCGCTGGCCGACGACATGACGGCCGTGGCGAACATCGTCGGCACCAGCAGCACGGCCGCGGTCGTCTTCCACGACCACCGGACCGCCGCCGGGATCCTCCGCACGCTGGTGGCGAAGCCCCACATCGAGGCCGCGGCGCTGTACGACGCCGAGGGGCAGCTGTTCGCCGTGTACCAGCGCACGCCGGTGAGCCCCGATGCGGTCCCGGCGCATCCGGGGCCGGAAGGCGTCCGGATGCAGGGCAACGCGTTCGTCCTGGTGCGGCCCCTGCGCGTCAACGGCGCGCTGGTCGGCACGCTGTACCTGGGGAACGACCTCGGCGCGCTGCGCGGCGGCCTGATCCGGTTCGGCATCATCGTGCTCGTGGCCATGGGGTGCGCCTGGACCGTGGCGCTGATCCTGTCGGCGCGGCTGCAGCGCGTGGTCTCGGACCCGGTGCTCGCGCTCGCCGACACCGTCGAGCGGATCTGCCGCGGGAAGGACTACGGGGTGCGCGTCGAGGCGGACGCGCACGGCGAGATCGGCGTGCTCGTCCGATCGTTCAACGAGATGCTCGGACAGATCGCCGACCGCGATCGCAAGTTCCAGCAGCAGCAGGACGACCTGGAGGAGATGGTCGCGGTCCGCACGTTCGAGCTGGAACGCGAACGCCAGCAGCTCCGGCAGATCGTGGCCAACGCCCCGGTGGCCATGGCGATGTTCGACCGGAACATGCGCTACGTCACCTATAGCCGCAAGTGGCTCACCGACTATCACCTCGAGGGACGCAACATCATCGGCCGCAGCTACTACGAGGTCTTCCCGGAGACGTCGGCCGACCAGATGCGGCTGCACCGGCGGGCGTTGAGCGGGGAAGAGCTGGCGAGCCCCGAAGACGTGATGGAGCGGCTCGACGGCACGCGGCTGTACCTGCGCTGGGCCATCCACCCCTGGTACACGCCCGGCGGGCGAAGTCGGCGGCATCGTCGTCGTCACCGACATCATCAACGAGCTCGTCGAGGCGCGCGAGGCCGCCCTGGAGGCCTCGCGGCTGAAGTCGGACTTCCTGGCGAACATGAGCCACGAGATCCGGACACCGATGAACGGCATCATCGGCATGACCAAGCTCGCGCTCCAGACGAGCCTCTCGCTGGAGCAGCGGCAGTACCTCGACACGGCCATGGTCTCGGCGGAATCCCTGCTGTCGGTGCTGAACGACGTCCTGGACTTCTCGAAGATCGAAGCGGGCAAGCTCGATCTGGAGGCCATCGAGTTCGACGTGCGCAACACCCTGCACGACGCCGTGAAGCCGGTGGCGATGCGTGCGGACGAGAAGGACCTCGAGCTGCTCTGCCAGGTGGCCCCCGACGTGCCGGCCGTGCTCGTGGGCGATCCCGGCCGGCTGCGCCAGGTCGTCCTGAACCTCGTCGGCAACGCCGTGAAGTTCACCGACGCGGGCGAGATCGTCGTCCGGGCGGAAATGGCCGAAGCGCCCGAGGGACGGGGCGTTCTTCATGTGTCCGTGTCGGATACCGGCATCGGCATTCCACTCGAGAAGCAGCGCCTGATCTTCGATCCGTTCGCGCAGGCCGACGGATCGACGACCCGCCGGTACGGCGGCACGGGGCTGGGGCTGGCGATCTCGGCCAACCTGGTGGCCGTGATGGGCGGCCGCATCTGGGTCGACAGCGAGCCGGGCCACGGCAGCACGTTCCACTTCACCGTGGCGCTCGAAGGCCGACCCGGCGCGGCCGAGGGGCCGGGCTCGAAGCCGATTGCCGCGCTGGAAGGCGTGCGGGTCCTGATCGTCGACGACAATGCCACCAGCCGCGGCCTGCTGGCCGACACGCTCGGCGCGGCGGGCCTCAGTCCCGTCGTCGCCGAGGACGCCCAGACGGCGACTGCGCTGGCGACCGAGGCCAACGAGGCCTGGCGCCCGTTCGCCGTGGCGCTGGTGGACGCACGGATGCCGGGCGCCGACGGCTTCGAGACCGCCAAGCATCTGCGCAGCGGCAACGCCCAGGCCGGCGCCGTCATCATGCTGCTCGCCCAGTCGCACGGGCCCACCGACGTGCCGCGGTGCCGGGAGGCCGGGGTGGCCTCGTACCTGTTCAAGCCGATCCGCGAGTCCGAGCTGCTGCACACGATCGCCGTCATGCTCGGGGCGCCGCTCGTCGCCGTGCCGCCGCCGGTGGAGACCCCGGCCGTCGCTCCGGTGGCCCAGGCCGCCGGCCTCAGCATCCTGCTCGCCGAGGACAACCCGGTGAACCAGGCGCTGGCCGTCCACCTGCTCGAGGACGAAGGGTACCGCGTGCAGGTCGCGGGCAACGGGCGGGAAGCGGTGGAGCGGCTGGCGGGCGGGTCGTTCGATCTGATCCTGATGGACCTGCAGATGCCCGAAATGAGCGGCCTCGAGGCGACGGCCGTCATCCGCGAGCAGGAGCAGGGCACGGAACGGCACATCCCCATCATCGCGCTCACGGCGCATGCGATGAAGGGCGATCGCGAGCACTGCCTCGCCGCCGGCATGGACGAGTACCTGTCGAAGCCGATCATGCCGGATCAGCTCATGGCGACGATTCAGCGCGTGGCCGGCGGCGGCGCGCCGGCTCGGCGAGCCGGTCGCGGTCGCCTCCGGACAGGCCGATGCCGGCGTCTTCGATCTCGACGAGGCGCTGCAGCGCGTCCGGGGCGACCGGGTCATGCTCAGCCAGCTCGTGTCGATGTTTGACGAAGACGCGCCGGGCCTGCTGGCCGAGATCCGGGACGCGGCCGACGCGGGTGACGTCTCCCGGCTGACCCGGGCGGCGCACACGCTGAAGGGGTCCTGCGGGCTGCTGGCGGCACATGCCGCCCAGGAGGCCGCCCGACGGATCGAAGAATTCGCGCGTGAGGGTGATCTGGATCACGCCGCCGCGGCGTTGACGTCACTGGACGAACAGATCGCCCGGGTGATGCCGGAGCTCCGGCGAATCAGGACGGGATCGGGGGTGTCGTCGTGCGAATCATAGTGGCGGAAGACGATCGACTGTATCGAAAACTCCTCGAGGCCGCCCTGGCGACACGCGGCTACGCCGTGACGACCTGCGTCGACGGCGTCGAGGCGTGGGAGCGGCTGTCCAAGGAGGCGGGGCCGACGATTGCCATCCTCGACTGGATGATGCCGAAGATGGACGGCCTGGAGATCTGCCGACGCATCCGCCAGTCCGCCGTCACGCTGCCGCCCTACGTCATCCTGCTGACGTCCCGTACGCGCAAGGAGGACATCGTCGCCGGTCTGCAGGCTGGCGCCGACGACTACCTCTGCAAGCCGTTCGATCCCGAGGAGCTGGGCGCCCGCGTCGTCGTCGGCACGCGCTTCCTGCGGCTGCAGCAGGACCTCATCGATCGCGTGTCGCAGCTCGAAGATGCGCTCGTCAAGGTGAAGCAGTTGCAGGGACTGCTCCCCATCTGCTCGTACTGCAAGAAGATCCGCGACGATCAGAATTACTGGAGTCAGGTCGAGAGCTACATCGCGGACCGGTCCGAGGCGCGCTTCACCCACGGCATCTGTCCCGACTGCCGCGACCGCCTGATGGCCGAGACCGCCGGGGAGACGGCGGCGTCGAAGTAGGCGGGAGAGGGCGGAGGCGATACCGCCCCCGCCGTGACGTTCAGGCGATCGAGCGGACCGCCCGCAGGTAGCGGCGCGACGGCTGGCGGCCGGGCACCGCCTGGCGGCGCGGCTCGATGAGCAGCCGAAGCGCGTAGCCCTGACGCAGACCCCGGTCCGAATCGGCCGCCACGCAGCGATACACCGCGCACTGCACCTTGCCGATCCGCAGTTCGTGCGGGACGGCTCGTGGCCTCGCCGATCCGTCCTTCCAGTTGCAGCGTGACGAGTCGATACAGCGGAATGGTCGCGGGCGACTCGCATTCCACGAATGCGCCATAGTCGCTGACATCGCGCGTCACCACCGTCACGAATCGTGTCGCTCCCCGGCTGTCCCGCCAGGTCAGGTGCCCCGGGATCGCCATCGGCTTCCGACTGGTTCCGCGACGGTCACCGGCGGTCTCGGTCGATCGAACTGCCTGCAGCGCGTTCTTCACTGGGTCCCCCTTCTGGGCTCTGACGCTCGCTGCAGAGATGTAATCAAGTCGCGGGCCTGAATCAGGCACCGCTTCTATCGGTCTGATGCTCGTTATTAAGTCATTCTGATTCAGCTATTTGCATGAGTCTACAGCGCCGTTGGACTACGCGCGATGTGATTACTTCGATATCCATTGCTTAATGGATAGCGGGTATCTGGTATTCAGTCGATCGTTGCTCTCGGCTGAATGCCCAACCGCCGCATCTTCAAATACAGTCCCCGGCGGGTCAATCCAAGCGTTCTGGCGCTCCGCGAGACGTTGCCGCCGTGGCGGCTGAGGGTGGTCCGGATGACGTCGCCCTCCACCTGCGCGATGGCCGAGGCCAGATCGCCGGTATGGGCCGGCCGTCCCCGGGCCGGGGCGAGGTCGGAGACGGAGGTGATCTGCAGGCCGTTCAGCTCGGGTGAGAGGTGCTCGGGCTTGACGAGGTCGCCGGGGCCGCTCATGGCCACGGCCCGCTGAATTTCATTCCGGAGCTGCCGGACGTTTCCCGGCCACCAGGTACTGGGCGATCGCATCGAGCGCCTCGGGGCTGAAGTGGACGTCGGGCTTGTCCAGCCGCTCGCATGCCTCGCGGAGGAAACAGGTCGTCAGGTGGGGGATCTCCTCGCGGCGCTCGCGCAGCGGCGGGACGTGGATCCGGATGACGTTCAGCCGGTAGTAGAGGTCCTCGCGGAACGTCCCTGCGGCGACCTTCTGTTCGAGGTCGGCGTTGGTCGCCGCCAGCACCCGGACGTCGACCCGCTGGGGGCGCGGCTCGCCGACCGGCATGATCTCCTGCTGGTCGAGCACCCGGAGCAGTTTCGGCTGGATGTCGAGCGGCAGGTCCCCGATTTCGTCCAGGAACAGGGTGCCGCCCGCGGCCGTGCGGACCAGGCCTGGCTGGTCGGTGACGGCCCCGGTGAAGGCTCCTCTCCGGTGGCCGAACAGCTGGCTGTCGGCCAGATCCCGTCCCGTGGTCGTGCAGTTATACGGCAGGAACAGGCCGTCCTGGCGGTGCGACCCGACGTGGATGGCCCGCGCGACCAGTTCCTTGCCCGTGCCGCTCTCGCCGGTGATGAGCACGGTCAGATCGTTCCCCTGCAGGCGCCGGATCTGTTCGACGACGCGGGCCATGGCGGCGCTGGCGCAGACGAAGCCGGGGAGGAGGGGCTCGAGCAGATGCTGGGCCGTTTCGTCGGGGGGCGGCGCCGCCGGCTCGCGCGCGGCGCATAGATCGAAACCCTGCCGGGCGACGGTGGCGATCATGCGAAGCCGACGGGCCACGGGATAGCCGAACGCGTGAGTGGTGGCAATGACGGCCATCCGCCGGCCCTTCCGGTCGCGGCCGAGCGGCTCCAGATGGAGTTGCGCGGGGCCGCCGTTGAGGTTGCCGCCCTGGACGGCCAGCCGCGCGAGCCGCAGCGCGGCCTGTTCGTCACAGCCGGCCCGGCCCAGGATCCGGGTACTCCTCGGGCGCCTCCCGCACGACGAAGACAGCCACCACCTCGGCCCCGACCGCCTCGAACAGGGCCGCGGCGGTCTCCTGACCCAGCAGGTCGGGCAGGGCTGCGGCATCGACAATCCGGCGGATGATGGCATCGTCGGCATCCGCCGCGAAGCCCAGATACTCGCCCGTGCCGGGAGCCGAGAGCAGTTCTTCCGCCTTCTGGACCGCCTCGAGGTCGAGCCGGGCCCCGAGCACGCTGAAGACATCGCCTGCGCGGGCGAGATGCCGTTTTGCGACCGAGCGCGCGCCGCTGGCCGCCACCAGCCGGCCCAGGGCCAGATGGCTCAGGGCCGATTGGTACCGCTCGCCGAGCAGCTCGAAGACGCTGGCGCTCTGGGCCAGGTCGTGATACGCGTCGGTCGCCAGGCCGGCCTCCACCTGGACGCCGCCGCGCAGGCGCAGATACTCGCCCCAGGCCGCGGGGGCCGCGCGGGGATCGAGCCGGTCGCCGACGGCCGACTGGCGCGCCTTCGCCTCGTCGAGCCGGCCGGCGGCGGTCAGCGCTTCAATCGCAATGAGGCTCGCCTGAAGTGCGTCGGCCGGCGGGGCCTCGCCGGCGCGCTGGATCTCCTCGGCCAGCTCCACGGCCTGGACCGTCGAGCCCCGCCGCAGGGCCAGCCGCGCCCGCAACACCTTGACCGACCATTCGTACCAGCGGCTCGTCTGAGCCCCGTAGGCGCCGTAGGCATCGCCCGCCTGGTTGAGATACTCCGCCGCTTTCCCGTATTCGCCCCGGATGATGTGAATCTGGGCCAGTGTGTCGAAGACCGCGCCGGTCGTTTCGTGGAACTGAATCGAGCTCCGGACCTGCAGCGCCTGGTGCAGCGCGGCCTCGGCGCGCGTCAGGTCGCCCAGCTTCACGCAGATCTGTCCCAGCGTTGCGAGCGAGACGGCCAGACCCGGACCGGCATCGGGCTGTTCGTGCAGGGCGACGCTGCGCTCGGCGAGCTCCAGCGCCTGCTCGTAACGGTGCTGCATCATCGCCACGACCGCCTCGTTGCCCGCCACCGTGGCCAGCACATCGCGGGCGTCGACCGATGCCGCGAGCCGCTCGGCCTGGCGCAGGGCGGCCATGGCTTCGTCCGACCGGCCCGCCTGGGCCAGCGCAATCCCCGAGTGGGAGTTCACCAGGGCCAGATGCCGGCGATCGCCGGCAGCGTGCAGCGCCGACGCCGCCTTGGCGATGTGCTCGCGCACGATCGCCAGATCGCCGACCTGCTTGTAGCAGAGGCCCAGCTCGAAGTGCGCCAGGCCGATGGCCTGGGAGTCGTGAGCGAGCTCGGCCTGCTTGAGCGCCCGGCCGTGGAGCGCGATGGCGCGCGACTGGTCGCCGCGGGCGAACGCCACGCGGCCATGGAGGCGCCAGAGCGCCGAAAGCCGGACGGGAGCGATGGCTTCGTGAAGGGAATCGGGGGGGCGCCCCAGTGCGGCACCGGCCTTGGTGAGGTCACCCTGGAGCAGCCAGGCCTCGGCGAGCGCGCAGCGGACCGCCAGCTCCTCGTCGCGGGAGAGCGACGCCTTCCGGAGCGTGTCGTTCAGCAGCCGGACGGCTTTGGCGCCATTGCCTCGTTCGAGCGCGACAAGCGCGTGACCGATCGGATTGGCGGTGGGCACTGGCAAAAGTATACCAAGTATACGCAGTGAATCGGATGGAAGTTCCGGGTGGGCCGGCGGGGCTCCGGCCGCGCGCGGACCCGGGCCGGGGCGGACCCCGGCTGCCCGCAGAGGACTGTAGGATAATGGGATCGGTGCAGCACACATCGAGGAAGCCTGTGGGCTGGAGCCGGCTGCCCGGTTGGCTGCTGGCCGCCGGCGTTCTGCTGACGCTGGCCGCTTGTGGCGGCCCGGCCGGGCGGTCCGCGGTGCAGCCGGCGGCCTCCTCGACGGGCTCCGTCGCGACAGGCGGGGTGGCGGCCGATTCGGATGCCTCCAGGCCGCGCATCGTTGTCCTCGGCGACAGCCTGACGGCCGGCCACGGTCTGCCGTCGGTCGATCAGGCGTATCCGGCGGTGCTGCAGCAGCAGCTGGATCAGGCGGGCTACGACTTCGAGGTCGTCAACGCCGGCGTGTCGGGGGACACGACCGCGGGGGGACTGAGCCGGCTGGACTGGTCGCTGCACGGTGACGTCCGGATTCTGGTCGTCGCGCTGGGCGGGAACGACGGCCTTCGCGGGGCCCCGACGACCGAGCTGGAGCGGAACCTCTCGCAGATCATCCGGACGGCGCAGTCACGCGGCATCGCCGTGCTGCTGGCCGGCATGGAGGCCCCGCCGAATTACGGACCGGTCTACACGGCGCAGTTCCGCCAGGTGTTCCGCCATCTGGCGAGCCGGTACCACGTGGCCTTCCTCCCGTTCCTGCTGCAGGGAGTGGCCGGCGTGCCGGCATTGAATCAGGCGGACGGCATCCATCCGACGGCAGCAGGGCGCGCGGATCGTGGCCGATAACGTATGGCGCGTGCTGAAGCCGATGCTGGCGGCGGCGGAAACCCGATGATCGAACTGCGTGGCGTGTCGCGGACGGTGATGAGCGGCGATCGGCCGCTCACGATCCTGCATCCGCTGGACCTCTTCATCCCCTCGGGTGGATTCTTCGCGGTGCTCGGGCCGTCGGGCAGCGGCAAGTCGACGCTGCTCGGGCTGGTCGCCGGGCTCGATTCGCCGTCGACCGGCCAGGTGCTGATCGACGGCACCGACATCACGGCGCTCGGCGAGGACGCGCTGGCGCGCCTGCGCAGCGAGAAGATCGGCTTCGTCTTCCAGTTCTTCCACCTCATCCCCTCGCTGACGGCGCTCGAGAACGTCTCGGTGGCGCTCGAGATCGCCGGCGCGCGCGACGCGCGGAGCCGGGCGGCGCGGCTGCTCGACGAGGTCGGGCTCACCGACCGCGGCCATCACTATCCGTCGCAGCTCTCGGGCGGCGAACAGCAGCGCGTGGCACTGGCGCGCGCGCTGGCCAACGACCCGCCGATTCTGCTCGCCGACGAGCCGACGGGGAACCTCGATTCCAGGAACGGCCGCGTCATCATGGACCTCATCCGCACGATCCACGAGGCGCGCGGCACGACGATCCTGCTGGTGACGCACGACGCCGAGCTGGCGGCGATGGCCGACGTGCGGGTGACGCTGCGCGACGGGCGGGTGGAGGAGCGGGTCGAATCGCCGGCCGGGGCCGGCCGGGCCGGGCTCACGCCATGAGGTTCGTCCTGCGCATGGCCGGTCGCGAGCTGCGGGCGTCATGGCGCCGGCTGGTGTTCTTCTTCGCCTGCATCGCCGTCGGCGTCGGCACGATCGTGGCCCTGCGGTCGGTGGTGCAGAGCGCGCACGAGGCGCTCGGCCAGGAGGCGCGCAGCCTGATGGCGGCCGATGTCCTCGTGCACAGCTCGCGCGCGTGGACGCCGGACGTGCTGGCCACGCTCGACCGCCGGCTGTCCGAATTCCACGTCGTGGCGCGCACCGAATCGGTCGAGACACCGACGATGGCGCGCCCGGCCGACCCGCGCAGCACGGTGGCGAAGGTCGTCGAGCTGCGGGCCGTGCAGCCCGCCTTCCCCTTCTACGGCACCGTCCAGCTGCAGAGCGGCCGGCCCTATCACTATGCGCTGCTGAAGGACCGCGGCGCGCTCGTCGGCCCCGAACTGCTCAGCGAGCTCGGTGTCGGCGTGGGCGATGCCATCGTCATCGGCACGGAGACCTTCGTCATCCGCGGGGTCATCACCCGGGAGCCGGGCCGCGCGGTGGGGGCCTTCAGTCTCGGGCCGCGCGTGCTGATTGCCGACGCCGACCTGCCGGCCACGGGCCTGCTCGGCTTCGGCAGCCGCGCGAGCTACGAGATGCTGCTCGAGGTGCCGTCGGCGTCGGTCGATCCGCTCGTGACCGCCCTGCGGCACGATTTCGCGGACCACTTCATCTCGGTCCGGTCGTACCGCGGCCGCCAGGATCGGGTGGGCCGCGACTTCCAGCGGGCGGAGAACTATCTCAGCCTCGTCGGGCTGGTCGTGGTCGTGCTCGGCGGCATCGGCGTGTCGAGCGTCATGCGCGTCTTCATCCGGCAGAAGCTGCGGAGCATCGCCGTTCTGAAGTGCCTGGGCGCGCGCACCCGCCAGATCTTCGCGGTCTACCTGCTGCAGGTGGCGCTGCTCGGCCTCATCGGCAGCGTGATCGGCGTCGCGCTGGCGGCGGCGGCCGTGGCGGCCGTGCCGATCTGGACCGGCGGCGCGCAGTCGCTGCTGGCCGGCGTGAGCTGGAGCCTCACGCCGGGAGCCGTCGCGCAGGGGATCGTGATCGGCCTGCTGGTCTCCATGCTGTTCTCGATCGTGCCGCTGCTCGAGGTGCGGCACGCGCGGCCCTCGTCCATCCTGCGGGACGAGCCGGCGCACCACGGGTGGGACTGGGTGAGTGGCGCCACCATCGGCGGCGTGGCGGCCGCGCTGGTGGCGCTGACGATCTGGCAGGCGGGCTCGCCGCGCGTCGGGCTCGTCGTCTGCGGTGCGTTCGCCGCCGCCGCCGCCGCGCTCTACCTGATCGGCCGGCTGCTCGTCCGCCTGATCCAGCCGCTGGCCGCCAGCCGCTGGTTCCCGTTGCGCCACGCCGTCCTCCACCTCGTGCGACCGGGACATCAGACGAACGTCATCCTGCTCGCCGTCGGGCTCGGCGCGTTCTTCATCATCGGTGTCCGGTCGGTGCAGACGACGCTGCTCCGGGAGCTGACGGTCCAGGTGTCGCAGAAGGACCCCGACATGTTCCTGATCGACGTGCAGGGTGCGCAGGTGGCGGGCCTCAGAGACGCTGCTCGCCGCGCCGTCGAGCGGCACGTCGGCCGCGCGGTTCATTCCCGTGCTGCAGGCGCGCGTCACCGCCGTCAAAGGGGCGCACGTCGATCTCGGGAGCTACGGCGACGTGCGGCGGCACGGATCGCTGGCGCGGGAGTACACCATCACCTATCGCGACCGGCTCGAGCCCAACGAGCGGATCGTGGCGGGGACGTTCTGGCACGGACCGGGTGCGACGCCGGAGGTGTCGATCGAGCAGAGCATCCACGACCGGTACCACGTCGACGTGGGTGACACGATGCGCTTCGACGTGCTCGGCCGCTCGATCGACGCGAAGGTGACGAGCATTCGGGGCGTGGACTTCCGCGACACGCGCAACGGCGGCTTCATGTTCGTCTTCCGGCCGGGAATCTTCGACCAGGCGCCGCACACCTACGTCGTGCCGCTGAAGGGCCCCCAGGCGCCCGCCGCCCGGGCCGCGCTGCAGCACCGCCTCGTGGAGGCGTTTCCCAACGTCACCGTGATCGACGTGCAGCAGATCCTGCAGGAGGTGCGCGGCGTGCTCGACAAGGTGACGCTCGCCATCACGGTCGTCGGCCTGCTCGTGCTCGGCAGCGGCACGCTCATCCTGATTGGCGCCGTGGCCATGACGAAGTTCCAGCGGGTCTACGAAGCCGCCATCCTGAAGACGCTCGGGGCGAGCACGCGCACCGTGGCGACGATCCTGGTGCTGGAGTACGGCGTGCTGGGCACCATTGCCGGCGCGGTCGGCTCGCTGGGGGCGATCGGGCTCACGTGGGGGCTCAGCCGCTGGGCGATCGACATCCCGTGGCAGGGGCCGACGTCGCTGCACGTCGCCGGCCTCGTCGTGACGGCGACGCTCGTCGCCGTGATTGGCGTGCTGGCCAGCGCCGACGTGCTGCGGCGCAAGCCGCTGGCGACGCTCCGGGCCGAGTGACCATGCCGACCGCCGATTCGACCGCACCGGCGGCGTCCATGCCGGCGCTCGAGCGCTGGTTCGAGCTCGAGGCACACGGCACGACCATCCGCACGGAACTGCTGGCCGGCGTCACGACCTTCCTGACGATGGCCTACATCATCTTCGTGCAGCCGGCCGTGCTGAGCGCCTGCGGCATGGACTTCGGCGCCGTCATGGTGGCCACCTGCCTCTCGACGGCGCTGGCGACGCTGCTGATGGCGCTGCTCGCCAACTACCCGATCGCCGTCGCGCCCGCGATGGGGCACAACTTCTTCTTCGCCTACGCCGTCGTCATCGGCATGCACGTCCCCTGGCAGGTGGCCCTGGGCGGCGTCGCGATCGCCGGCATCATCTTCATCCTGACGGCGGGGATCGGCCTGCGCGAGCGGCTGATCACGGCGATCCCCGAGTCGCTCAAGTTCGCCATCGCCGCCGGCATCGGGCTGCTGATTGCGATGGTGGGCCTGCAGTGGGCCGGGATCGTTGTCGGAGCGCCGGGGACGCTGGTGACCCTCGGCAACCTGAAGGCGCCCCCGACGCTGCTCGCGCTGTTCGCGTTGGCGGTGACGGCCGTCCTGCTGGCCCGCAAGGTCCGCGGCGCGCTGCTGTGGGGCATCCTGCTCAGTGGCGCCATCGGCCTGGCGACCGGTCAGGTGCACTATCAGGGATTCGTCGGCCGCCCGCCGTCCCTGCTGCCGACGCTCGGCAAGCTGGACATCCTCGGCGCCTTCGCGCCCGGCATGATCACCGTCATCTTCGTCTTCTTCCTGCTGGCGCTGTTCGACTCGGTGGGGACGCTGGTGGCCGTCGGGGAGCAGGCCGGCCTGATGCGCGACGGGACCCTGCCGCGGGCCCGCCAGGCGCTGCTGGCCGACGCGATCGGCACGACGATCGGCGCGGTGCTCGGGACGTCGACGGTGACGGCGTACATCGAGAGTGGGGCCGGCATCTCGGCCGGCGGCCGCACCGGGCTCGCGAGCCTCGTGACGGCGGTGCTCTTCCTGGCGGCGCTGTTCCTGTACCCGCTGGTGAGGATGGTCGGCGGCGGGCTGCCGGCGGGGCCGACGACGCTCTACCCGGTGATTGCGCCGGCGCTGATCCTGGTCGGCACGATGATGATGGGCGGGCTGCGGCGGATCCCGTGGGACGACCCGACCGAGGGGGTGCCCGCCTTCCTGACGCTCGTGATGATGCCGCTGACGGTGACGATTACCGACGGCATCGCCTTCGGGCTCACCTCCTACGCCCTGTTGAAGGTGACGACGGGGCGCGCCCGGGAGGTGCACCCGCTGGTCTACGTCTTCGCGGCCGTGTTCCTGGCTCGCTACGTGGTCATGGCCTGACCGGCCGACCGGAGGGCTTCATGGTATGATTGGAGCTTGTACGACCGATCGCGGGGCCCTGGCTGGAGTCCAATGATGGATGTTGCGCACTACAAGGACGCGCTGTTGCGGAAGCGCGGCGAAATACTCAGCATGGGCGGCACCAAGCCGCTCCAGGCGTCGATGGAGACCAATACCCGCCAGGGCGACATGGCGGATCAGGCCAGCGGGAACAACGAAGTTCACATTCAGCTGAAACTGAAGCAGACCGACGCCAAGATCCTCCAGGCCATCGAGGAGGCGCTCTGGCGGATCGAGAAGGGGACCTACGGCGCCTGCCGCGACTGCGGCGAGCCGATCGCGGATGCCCGGCTGAACGCGATTCCCTGGACGCGGGTCTGCATCACCTGCAAGGAAAAGCAGAAGGCGTGAAACCCGACGAACTGCTCAAGCTGCTGCAGGAATTCCATCGCGAGCGGCTCGCGATGATGCTCCGCCACCAGGCTGGGGCACGTCACGTGCTGCAGTACGACGCGAACAACACCTATCAGTACGTGCTCGCGCGCGAGGACGTCCATCTCAACTGGCTCGTCCGGGCCATCGAGGAGATGGGCGGCACGGCCGACAACAACGCGCAGGAGCCGACCCGGCCGCTCAGCGGCAAGGGGGAGGCGGCGGCGCACGTCATCGTCGGAGAGGACGCGCGCGACGCCCGGGCGTTCGTCGAGCGCTGGAAGCCCCGCGTCGAAGGCGTGACCCAGGCCCGGCACCGGACCATGCTGCGCGTCATCCTCGGCGAGGTGCTCGAACAGCAGCGCTTCTTCGACCAGGCGTTCGCCGGCCGGACCGATCTGCTCGGCCGCCGGACCACCGAGTCGCCCGCCGAGGGCGCCGTGCTCGGGACCCGCTGGATCGAATAGAGCCCGTACCACGAGGCCGGCGCAGCCCGGCGGCCTGCACCGCGGGCCCGCCCCTCGACGGAGCTCGGGGCGGCGCCCCGATTGAAGATGCCCAGGGTCGCGATTGCGCTCGGCAGCAACCTCGGCGACCGCCGCCGGCACCTCGCGCTCGCGGTCGAGCGGCTCGGTGGAGCGCTCGGCGGCCTGACCGTGTCGGGCTTTCACGAAACCGAGCCGGTCGGTGTCGGTCCGCAGCCGGCCTTCCTCAACGCCGCGGTCGCCGGCACGTCGACCCTGTCCCCGCGCGACCTGCTCCAGCTCCTGCTCGACCTCGAAGCCGCCGACGGGCGTACGCGTCCCCATCCGGGCGCGGCGCGCACGCTGGATCTCGACCTCATCCTGTACGGGAATCACGTGATCGACGAGCCCGGGCTGCAGGTGCCGCACCCGCGGTTCCGCGACCGCCTGTTCGTGCTCGAGCCCCTGGCGGAAGTGGCGCCGGACGCCATCGACCCGGTTACGGGGCTGTCCGTCCGCGACCTGCTGGCCCGCGCCGGCGGCGCCGGCGGCGGGCGCCGCTAGCGCCGGACGGGTTCGGCTTTCGAATCCCCCTTCATCCGCATTCACGACGAACGGGCGTTCAGGCGCCGGGCGTGCTGTCGCCGGTGGTGCTGAATCCCAGGGCCGGGGCAGTGGTGCCGGCCGGCACCTTCGCGGTCGCTGGACGGCCGCGGCTCAACCGCTGGCGGAATCCTTCCAGGTACACGTAGTAGACGGGCGTGATGTAGAGCGTCAACAACTGCGAGACCAGCAGACCGCCGACGACGGCCAGGCCGAGCGGGCGGCGCGATTCGGCGCCGGTGCCGACGCCGAGGGCGATCGGCAGCGTGCCGACCAGCGCCGCCATCGTCGTCATCATGATCGGCCGGAAGCGGACCTGGCAGGCCTCGTAGATCGCATCGGCCGGCGAGATGTCGCGGCGGCGCTGCGTGGCCAGCGCGAAGTCGATCATCATGATGCCGTTCTTCTTGACCAGGCCGACCAGCATGATGACGCCGACGAAGGCGAACAGGTTGAGGTCGGTGTGGAAGATGAGCAGCGTCAGGAGCGCACCGAAGCCGGCCGCCGGCAGGGCGGACAGGATCGTCAGCGGGTGGATGAAGCTCTCGTACAGGATCCCGAGCACGATGTAGATGACGATGACCGCCATCAGCAGGATGAGGCCGAGGCCCTTGAGCGAGTCCTGGAACGCCTGCGCGGTCCCCTGGAAGCTGGTCGTGATCGAAGCGGGCAGGATGGCCTGCGCCGCCGACTGGACGGCCTGCACGGCGTCGCCCAGCGCCTCGCCCGCGGCGAGGTTGAACGACAGCGTGACCGACGGCAACTGCCCGGTGTGGTTGACCGTCAGCGGGCCCGCGTCCGTCTTCATCGTCGTCACGGCGCTCAGCGGCACGAGCGCGCCGGTCGCCGAGCGCACGTAGAGCTCGGACATCTCCGACGGATCGCGCTGGAACTGCGGCGCAACCTGCATGATCACCTGGTACTGGTTGTTGGGCGCGTAGATCGTCGACACCTGCCGCGTCCCGAACGCACTGTACAGCGCGTTGTCGACCTGGCCCACGGTGAGGTCGGTCGCCGCCACCTTGTCGCGGTCGAGCCGGACGTCCACCTGGGGGTTGGTCACCTGGAGATCGCTCGTGACGTCGACCAGGCCCGGAATCTGCTTCAGCCGATCCTCGAGCCGCGGGGCGTCGCGATAGAGCTCCGCGGTGTCCGTGCTCTGGAGCGTGAACTGGTACTGACTGTTGGTCTGGTGTCCGCCGATCTGGATGGCCGGGGGATTCTGCAGGAACACACGGATGCCCGGGAGGTTTGCCATCTTCACGCGCAGCTCGTCGATGACCTGATCGGCCGACAGCGCGCGTTGATCCCGCGGCTTGAGGTCGACGAACATGTGCCCCGTGTTCGGCGTCCCGTTCGGGCCGCCGGCCCCCACGTGGTCGCTGTACCCGGTGACGTTGGGATCCTTGTCGAGCACGCCCGTCACTTCCCGTTCGTGCGCGACCATGGCGTCGTAGCCGATGCCCTCGTTCGCCCGGGTGGAGACGGAGATCTGGTTCTGATCCTCTGTCGGGATGAAGCCCTTCGGAATGATGACGAACAGGTACGCGGTCACTGCGAACAGCACGATCGACAGCGCGAAGGTCGCGGCGCGGAAACGCAGCACGCGCGCCAGGGTCCAGGCGTAAAACGCCAGCGCGCCGTCGAAGACGCGCTCCAGCGCGCGGTACATCACGCCGTGGCCCTCGTGCGAGGGCGCGCGCAGGAAGCGGCTGCACAGCATCGGCGTCAGGCTCAGGGAGACGAAGCCCGACACCAGGATGGCGGCACCGATCGTGACGGCGAACTCGTGCAGCAGCCGGCCGAGAATGCCGCCCATGAACAGCACGGGGATGAACACGGCCGTCAGCGACAGCGTCATCGACAGGATCGTGAAGACGATCTCCTTCGATCCGTCGAGCGCCGCCTGCATCGCCGGCTTCCCCTGTTCCATGTGCCGGACGATGTTCTCCAGCATGACGATGGCGTCGTCGACGAGGAAGCCGACCGAGAGCGTCAACGCCATCAACGACAGGTTGTCGAGGCTGTAGCCGAGCAGCGACATCACGCCGAACGTCGCCAGGATGGAGGCCGGCAGGGCCAGCGAGGGGATCAGCGTCGCCGAGACGTTCCGCAGGAACAGGAAGATGACCAGGATGACGAGCCCGACGGCCAGCTCGAGCGTCAGCTTCACGTCGGCGACCGAGTTCCGGATGGTGATCGACCGATCGCTGCGCAGGACGAGGCTGACCGACGCGGGCAGCTCGCTCCGGAAGCTGGGCAGCAGGGCCTTCACCGCGTCGACGACATCCACCGTGTTGGTGCCGGGCTGCTTCTGGACGGCGAGGAAGATCGTCTGGACGCCCTTGTACCAGCTGCCGACCTTGTCGTCCTGGACGCCATCGTAGACGTGGGCGACCTCATCGAGGTGCACCGGCGTGCCGTTCCGATACGCGACAATGAGCGGTCGGTAGGCCGCCGCGTCGAACAACTGGCTGTTGGTCTGGACGGTGAACGTGCGGGGGCCGCCGTTCAGCACGCCGGTCGGCGTGTTGACGTTCCCGGTCTGGATGGCACTCGCCACTTCGTCCAGGCCGATCTGGCGCGACGCCAGCGCCCGCGGGTCCAGGTCGATGCGCACGGCGTACTTCTGCGCGCCGAACACGTTGACCTGGGCGACCCCGGAGATGGTGGAGATCTGGGGCGCAATGGTCGTCTCGGCGTACTCGTCGACCTGCGAGAGCGGCAGCGTGTTCGACTGCAGCGCCAGGAAGACCACCGGCTGATCGGCCGGATTGACCTTCTGGTACGACGGCGGCGTCGGCATGCCGGGCGGCAGCTGGTTCGCCGCCTTCGCGATCATCGCCTGCACGTCCTGCGCCGCGGCATCGATGTTGCGGTTGAGGGCGAACTGGAGGGTGATCTGGGTCGAACTCTGGGCACTCGTCGAGTTGATCGAGTCGATCCCCTGGATGGTGGAGAACTGCTTCTCGAGCGGGAGCGCCACCGCCGACGCCATCGTCTCCGCGCTGGCGCCCGGCAGACTGGCCTGGACCTGGATGGTGGGGAAGTCGACGTTCGGCAGGTCACTCACCGGCAGCTGCCGGTACGCCATGACACCGAAGAAGCCGATCCCCAGCATGATCAGCGTCGTCGTCACCGGACGACGAATGAACAGGGCCGCGATGTTCATGACGCCCTCAACGCGTGCCGGACGGCGTGCTCTTGACGCTCACCTTCGCACCAGGGACGAGGCGGAGCTGGCCGTCGGTCACGACGGTCTCGCCCGGCTTGAGCCCCTTCGTGATGACCGACTCCTCGCCCAGGGTCCGGGCGACTTCGACGGTGCGGGACTCCACGCTCTGGTCCGCCTTCACCACGAAGACGTACTGCCCGTCCTGCCCGCTCTGCACTGCCTGCGTCGGCACGACGATGGCGTCGTGCTGGGTCGTCAGCGTCAGCACCACGTTGACGAACTGGCCGGGCCACAGCCGGTGATCCCGGTTCGGGAAGGTCCCCTTCAGCCTGATCGTGCCCGTGGTCGGGTCGACCGCGTTGTCCACGAACGTGATCGTGCCGCTGGCCGGCGCGCCGTTGTCGTTCGGGATCGACGCCTCGACGTGCAGCGTGCCGGCGGCGCGGTAGCGCTTGATGTCGGGCAGTTGCGCCTCGGGCACCGCGAAGCTGACGTAGATCGGGCTGATCTGGTTGATGACCACCAGCGGCACGTCGTTCACCTTCACGAGGTTGCCCGCGTGGACGAGCAGCGCGCCCGTGCGGCCGCTGATCGGCGCCTTGATCGAGCAGTAGCCGAGCTGCAGCTTCGCGTTGTCGATCGTCGCCTGGTCGGCCCGGATCGCCGCCTCGTACGAGGCGACGCTCGTGTGCGCCGTGTCGTACTGCTCCTGGGTTGCGATGCCCCGCTTGATCAGATCGCCGTAGCGCTTCAGTTCCTGCTGCGCATTATTGGACTGCGCCGTGTCACGCGACAGGTTGGCCTCGGCCTGCTGCAGCGTGGCCCGGAACGGGCTCGGGTCGATGTTGAACAGCAGGTCGCCCTTGTTGACGTCGTCGCCTTCCTTGAAGTGGACCGAGAGGATCTCGCCCTGGACCTGCGACTTCACCTGCACGGTGGAGAAGGGCTCGACCGTGCCGATGACGGTCAGCTCGACCGGCATCGACTTCTCGACGACATGGCCGATCGTGACCGGAACGGCGGCCGGGCCGCGCTGATCGCGGCCGCGCCCGCCCGCGTCCGGCGCCGCCTTGCCCGAACCCGAACAGGCCGTGACGCCCGCCGCGAGAAGACCCGACAGAATGAGTGCAGATGCTGGCTTGAGATTCACGATACGGTTCCCCTCTATGACGCATCCGGCCGCGGCCCGGATCCACCGCCCGCGGCTGCCGGCCGCGGGATCCCATGGCGCACGCTCCTGAATGGATGCGAGCCGCCCGGCGTGCGCCCGGGCGGCCCGGCGAACCGGCCCCGCGCTATTCGAACCGCAGCGCCTCGATCGGATCGAGGCTGGCGGCCTTGCGGGCCGGATAGAACCCGAAGAAGACGCCCGTGGCGGCGGCGAACCCGAAGGCCAGCGCCACGGCATTGGGAGAGACGGCCGTCGGCCAGCTGAGCCAGACCGTCAGGCCTCCCGATAAGGCGAAGCCCAGGCCGATGCCGATCAGCCCACCGAACAGGCTGAGGACCACGGCCTCCACGAGAAACTGCATGAGCACGTCGCGCCCGCGGGCGCCGAGGGCCATCCGCACGCCGATCTCGCGCGTCCGCTCGGTCACCGACACCAGCATGATGTTCATGATGCCGATGCCGCCGACCAGCAGCGACACGCCGGCGATCCCCGCCAGCAGGGCCGTCATCGTCGACGTCGCCTCGCGGCGGACGCTGGCCATCTCCTCGATCGTGCGCACCATGAAGTCGTCGGGGTCCGGCGGCACGATCTTGTGCCGCACCCGCAGCACGGCGCCGATCTGCGCCGCCACCGAGGCCGTCTGCGCGGCCGAGGCGGCCGAGACGGTGATGTTGCTGACGTTGGTCTGCCCGAGCAGCTTCTTCTGCACCGTGCTGTAGGGCACGAACACCGTGTCGTCCTGGTCGTCGCCCATCGACGACTGGCCCTTGCTGGCCATGACGCCGATCACCTTGAACGGCTGATCGCGCACCCGGATGATCTGTCCCGTCGGATCGGTGTTCGGCCCGAACAGCATGTCGCGGACGACGCTGCCGAGCACCACCACCTTGCCGGCCGTCGAGACGTCCTGGGCCGTGAAGAACGATCCGACCTCGAGCGGCCACGCGCGGATGAGCGGCAGGTCGATGTCCGTTCCCTGCACCCGCGTCGCCCAGTTCTGGTTGCCGGCCACCAGCTGGGCCCGGCTGTTCACCCCGGCCGCCAGGTACTGGATGGCCGGAATCTGGTCCCGCAGCGCCTGGGCGTCGGCCTCCGTGAGGGAGGTCGCGAATCCCTGGCCCTGCCGGACGCCGCCGACGCTCCAGTTGCCGGCCGTCACGATGATCAGGTTCGTGCCGGCCGACTGGATCTGCTGCTCGATGGAGGTCTGGGCGCCCGAGCCGAGCGCCACCATCGTGATGACGGCCGACACGCCGATGATCATGCCGAGCATCGTGAGCGCCGTCCGCATCTTGTTCCGGCCGAGGGCCTTCAACGCGATCTGCAGCGTCATCAATACCGACATGTCGACCTCGCCTTCGTCCGCAACCGATTCACTGCGCGACCGGCAGCGCCGCCAGCTCGTGCGCGGCCAGCCGGCGCGTTTCCACCGGCGTATCAGACTGCACCCGTCCGTCGCGGAACGCGATCACGCGTTCCCCGTACTCCGCGATGTCGTGCTCGTGCGTGATGAGCAGCACCGTGATGCCCCGCTCCCGGTTCAGCCGCTGGAAGATCTCCATCACCTCGACACTCGTCCGGGTGTCGAGGTTGCCCGTCGGCTCGTCGGCGAGCAGAATCGACGGAGAGTTGATCAGCGACCGGGCGATGGCGACGCGCTGCTGCTGGCCGCCCGAGAGCTGGTTCGGATGGTGATCCGCCCGGTTCTCGAGGCCGACCGCCGCCAGCGCCTCCATGGCCCGCTTGCGCCGGTCGGGTGTCTTCATCCCGCTGGCGGAGTAGAGCAGCGGCAGCTCCACGTTGTCGATGGCCGAGGTCCGCGGCAGCAGGTTGAAGCCCTGGAACACGAACCCGATCTTGTGGTTCCGGATGCCCGCCAGCTCGTCCTTCGACAGCTGGGAGACATCCTTGCCGTCCAGGAAGTACTGCCCGGATGTCGGCCGATCGAGGCAGCCCAGGATGTGCATGAACGTCGACTTCCCGGAGCCCGACGGTCCGGTGACCGCCACGAACTGGCCCTGCTCCACGTCGAGCGTGACGCCCTGGAGCGCCTTGACCTGCACTTCGCCGACGACGTACGTCTTCGTCAGATCGCGAACGGAGATGACAGCAGCCACAGTCGTCCAATCGTGAAAGACCCGCCCCCGCGAGGGACAGGTGTGCCGGTTCCTGGTTCGGACCCTGCCGGGCGCAGCCGCGCTAGCGGCCGCGCCCGCGGGTGGGCCCCATCAATGGAGAACGTCCACCGGCGCCGGCAGCCGACCTCCGCGCGTCGAGACTCACAGAGGTGACGACGTCGGCACCCGCCGGCAGATTGTCGCTCAAGACCTCGGTCGTTGTCCCATCCGTAATGCCCAGCCGCACGGCCAGCGACGTCAGCCGCCCCTGGCTGAACACCCAGACGCGGCCGGTCGAGACCGTCGGCGGCAGCGGGGCGAACAGCGCATCGATCGTCGCCACCCGGCGATCCCTGATGTCGATCGTCCTGGGCGCCGGCCCGGCGGCGGCCGCCTCCTGCGCCCCGGCCGGCGGCGCGCCGCCCGTGTTGGGGCCACGCGCCTGCATCCGGGCGAGGGCCGCCTCGCGTTCCGCCGGCGGCAGCTGATTGAGCCGGGCCATCATGCGCGCCCGGCGGTCGCCCCCGTCGGCACCGGCCTGCGGGGCGGCGTCCGACCGCGCCGGCGCGTCGGCCACGGCTCCCGGGGCCGCCGTCCGGTCCACGGCCGGCATCCGTCCGGCGCCGGCAGGCGCGCCGCCGGCGAGTCCGGGCCGGCCGCCCGGCCGCCCGCGGGGCATCAGCTCCGGGGGCGGCGGCTGGTTGAGCGCGGCGAACATGTCGACCGTCGGCCGGAAGCGCAGCGCGGTGTTCGGCACGCGCACGACGTGCGCGCGCGAGGCGACTTCCACGTTCACGTTGGCCGTCATCCCCGGCTTCAGCTTCAGCTCCGGGTTCGGCACGTCGATGACCGTCGCGTAGGTCGTCACGTTCTGGACGACGACCGGCTGCAGGCGGATCTGCGACACCGTTCCGAGGAACTCTTCGGCGGGGTAGGCGTCCACGTGGAAGCGCACGCGCTGGCCGGGACGGATCCGGCCGATGTCGGCCTCGTCGATGTTCGCATTCACCTGCATCTTCGTCAGGTCGGCGGCCAGGACGAACAGCGTGGGCGACTGGAAGCTGGCGGCAACGGTCTGGCCCACGTCGACGTTGCGCGAGATCACGATGCCGTCGATCGGCGACAGGATGATCGTGTGCTGCAGGTTCACCTGGTTCTGCTCCAGGCTGGCGCGCGCCTGCGTCACCTGCGCATCCGACGACTTCAGCTCGGCCTGGTTCGCGCGGACCTCGACCTGGGCCGCCTCGAGGTCGCTCTCGGAGATCAGGCGCTTGGCGGCGAGCTGCTCCGACCGCTTCAGCTTCCGCTGCGAGTCCTCGACACTGACCTTCAGCCGCTCGACGTCGGCCTGCGACTTCAGCAGGTTGGCTCTCGCCTGCTGGATCTGGGCGTCGATCATCGACGGATCGAGCTCCGCGATCACCTGCCCCTTGTGGACGATCGAGTTGAAGTCGGCCCGCAGCGCCTTGATGTTGCCCGAGACCTGGCTGCCGACCTGCACCGTGGTGACCGCCTGCAGCGCACCGGTGGCCGCGACGGTGTCCACGATCGGGCCCTCGCTGACGGCGGCCGTGTTCACCTGCAGATCCGGCGCCGTGTGGCGCATGTAGTAGGCGCCAGCCCCGACGCCGACGAGCCCGAGAAAGACGACGACGAGAAGTAGTTTCTTCATACCTGACAGCCTGTGCCTGGCACGTGTAAACGGGTCGCCGTCACGAGGGGAATCAGAAGCCGCCGCTCGAGCCGCCGGCCACCACCGTCGGCCGGCCGCTGCCGACCGCCGACGTGTTGAGGCCGCCGGACGAAACGACGGTCACGCCGGAGCTCTGCAGCGTCGTCTGCTCGGACCGATCGAGCTGAACGAGCGCCTTGCGGTAATTGAGGATCGCCTGCAGCTCGCTGTTCTCGGCTGCGGCGAGGTCGCGCTGGGCCTGCACGACGAAGTAGTTGGTCGACATGCCGACGTCGAACTTGCTCTGCTCGGCCTCGAGCTGCTTCTGCGCCAGCTCGCGGGCCGCCCGGGCCGCCTGCACCGCCTCGATCGAGCTCTGCACCTGCAACGCGGCGTTGGTCACGTCGGTGGCGATCTGCAGCTCGATGGCCTTCAGCTGGGCCTGCGTCTGGTTCACCTGGATCCGGGCGCGCGCCACCGCGGCGTCGGCCGTGCTGGTGCCCAGCGGATAGCTGAAGCTGAGCCCCACGGTCCAGGTCGGATAGTTGAAGCCGCCGAGCGAGCTCAGCGCGTCACCGTAGCCGCCGGGAATCGTCCCCAGGATGGTGCTGCCGCTGCCGAGGCCCGACCGGAGGAACTGCGTGCCGCCCAGCCCCCGCGCGCCGTAGCTGGCCACCAGGTCGGCCTGGGGCAGCACCTGGTTGTGCAGGAACTTCAGGGTGACGTCGTTGCTGGCCAGGTTCTTCTTGGCGATCTCCAGGTCGGTCCGCTGGCTCAGCGCCTTCTTGACGGCCGCGGCCACGTCGATCGTCTCGGGTGCGAACTCGGGCCGGTCGGTCGGATCGAGCGTCGCATTCCAGATCGGATCGCTGGTATCGCCGACGATGAGCTGCTTGAGCGCGAGCTCGTCGGTGCGCCGTGTCGCCTGCGCCTGCACCAGCGCCTGCTGGGCCGTCGCCGCCTGCGATTGCGCCTGCACGACGTCGATCGGCGCCATCGTGCCGACCTCCACGCGCGTCTGATTGTCCTCGACGAGCTTGTTGGCGAGGCTCAGCGACTCGCGCGCCACGTCGACCGCCTGAATGGCGTACACCAGGTTCCAGTACGCGTTCCGGACGTCCGACAGCGTGTTGGTGATCGTCGCTTTCAGCTGGATGTCGGAGATGTCGCGATTCAGGTTCGTGACCTGCGAGCTGTTCGCGCGTCGAGTCGATCGCGAAGCCGCGCAGCAGCGGCTGCGTGGTACTGGGCGAGGAAGCTCGTGTTGTACGCCGGGTTGTACGTGCTGAACGAGTTGGTCGTCGTCCCCCGCGTGTTGTTCCACGTGACCGACATCGAGCCGCCGCCCCAGGGGACGTTCTCCGACAGCCCGGCATTGAACGCCTGGTTCGAGGCGACGACGCTCTGGCCGCCCGACAGCTGGCTGGTGGCCGGCGTCGTCTGGCCGTTCGTGCTGAACTGCGAGTTCACGCTGGGCAGGTAGGCCGCATGCAGCGACGCCAGCGTGTAGTCGTAGGTCTGCGGCGTCAGCCGCTGCACCGCGATGTTCAGGTTGCGGTCCAGCGCGTCCTTCACGGCCTGCTCGAGTGACAGCTGGGCGGTCGGCTGCGTGGACGCGCTCGTGGTGGCGCCACCGGCCGCCGGGGGCTGTCCGGCCATGGCCGCCGACTTCGCCTGCGCGATCCGCTCGGTGGTCTGCTGCACCAGTTGCGCGATCTGCCGATCGGTCGGCGACGGCGACCTGCCGGCCGCCGGGGACTGCGCGAACACCGGAACGGCCGGCACGGCGAAGGCGAGCAGACCGGCCACGACAATCGGATTGAAGCGTGTCTTCACGACGGCAATCTCCACTTTCGATAAGGAGGATTCGGTTCGGGTTCGTGGCGGGTCGGCCGCCGCGCGGCACCGGTCAGTGCTGCCCGGCTCCACCAGACTTGCGGCGCTGCCGTTCCCAGTCTTCGTGGACCTTGCGGAACTTCGCACGCTGCTCCGGCGACAGCACCATCCGCATGCGGTACAGCATCAGGGTGCGGGCCTTGTTGAACGCGCAGCGCGCTTCTTCGGCCTTGTCGATCTGCGGCGAGACGACGTTCTCGACTTCGTTGGCGTCGACGACCTTCTTCAGCTGGGCCTCTTCCTTCCGGCTGGTGTCGTAGAGCGCCCGCAGCCGGGGGAGCGTCGACTGGAAGATCGCCTCGATCTTCGCCGACTGATCGTCGGTCAGTCCCAGCTCCTGACGGAACGGGTTGTCCTTCCACCATTTGGTTCCGTGATGACTGTCCTGCTTGGCCGACGTTCCCGTCGGGACCAGCAATAGCAGCACCAACGCCGTGGGCAGCAGTGCCCGCCCTCTCATAACCATCTCTCCTCTGGGAACTTCCAGTATCAACAGGTTTTTACGACGGCCCGGCAAGGACCGTTTACGTTCAGGCGGGCCGTGGCGGCGGCCGAAGAGGGGAAACGGCGGGGCGCCCCGGACCGAACGCCTCCGGAACGGCCCCGGCGGCGGCCCGCCACTCCTCCGCTGCCGGCCGGGGCCGTCGGGCGACCGTGGCATTCGTGGCACTGCTGACGTGTGCCGCCATCTGGATGAGCCTCCGGCCCTGCGCCGCTGTGCCGCAGATTGCCCTGCCGATGAGTGCGGATGAGGACGTTGCGAGCCGGGAACCACGACCGCACAGCCCCCGGCGGGAGCCGGCGGCGGGGGCGTCAGGCCGTGCAGAAGGCCGCGAGCCGCTCGACCGTCGCGCCGACCAGGCTGTCGGGCGTCGAGGCGCCCGAGGTGAGGCCGATCGACAGGTCGCCGGTCCGGGGCAGCCAGTCCCGCGCGATCGTCTCCTGCTTGTTGTGGACGGCCCGGTGGCGGAGCTCATCGGCCGACAGGAGGCATTCGGGGCCCGCAATGTGGAAGGTCGGGACCCGGTCGGCGCACAGCCGCGCCAGGTTGCAGGTGTTGCTGCTGTTGTAGCCACCGATGACCAGCGCCAGGTCGAGGCGGCGGCTGTTCAGCAGCTCGATGACGGCGTCCTGGCGGTCCTGCGTCGCGCTGCAGATCGTGTCGAAGGACCGGAAGCGGGCGGCCAGCCCGTCGTCGCCGTAGCGGTCCCGGATCGCGTCGCGGAACATCTCGCCGATCGCCATCGATTCGGACATCAGCATCGTCGTCTGGTTCGCCAGGCCGATGCGCGCGAGGTCGCGGTCGGGGTCGAAGTCGGGGGAGGCTGCGTGCCGGAATCGCTCGAGCAGGGCCGCGCGGTCGCCGCCGTGCCGGATGTAGTCGCACGCCACGCCCGCCTCGTCGCGGTTCAGGACGACGAAGAAGCGCCCACCCGGGTACTGGAGGGCCTGCGAGGCGGTCGCCTGCGTCTCCTCGTGCCACGCCTTGCCGTGGATGACGGCGGTGAAGCCGCTCTGCGCGTACCGCTTCACGTTCTTCCAGACGTTCAGCACCGAGCCACAGGTCGTGTCGACCAGGGTGCAGCCGCGCGCGTCGAGCTCGGCGAGCGTCGACACCGGCAGGCCGAAGGCCGGAATGATGACGACGTCCTGGGGCGTGAGGTCGTCGAGGCCGACACCGGGATCGTCGAGGAAGGCGATGCCGAGCGCCCGGAGCTTCTCGTTGACGTGCGGATTGTGGATGATCTCGCCGGCGAGCACCACGCGGCGATCCGGGAACCGCTTGCGCGCCTGATAGGCGTAGTCGACGGCCCGATCGACGCCGTAGCAGAACCCGAATTCGGCGGCCAGGTGGATGGTCAGGCGTCCCGAGCGGAACGCGAAGCCGTCGGCCTTGATCCGTTCGACGAGCGGGCTGTGATAGTTCTCGGCCAGGATGCCGGCAACGGCATGCTTGAGTTCGAGCCCCTTCTTGAAGATGAGCGAGGGCATAACCTCACAAGCCCTGAGCAATGTCGGGCCGCCGGGCGGCAGTCTCTTGAACAACGGAGCGCGGCCCGCGTGCGCGGGCCGGAAGCCGGGGAGAGTATACCTTACCCGGGGTCAGCGAGAAGCGCGGATCCCGACTTCCTGGACGCGCGGCGTGAGGGCGTCGGTACGCCTGGAGCACCACGGTGTGGTCGGCGCCGATCGCATCCAGGTCCGACAGGTCCACCGACACGAAGCCGTCGTCGGCCGAGGCGCTGCCCGGACGCACCGCGGCGGCTGTCTGCCGCGCCATCAGTGACTGCGCGGTGGCGGGTGTCAGGCCCGGGGTCGTCGTCCAGAGCGAGCGATCGGCCACGCGGCCGAGCAGCAACCCCGCCACCAGGCCGGCGACGGCCGCCGCGGCCACCCAGCGCCGGGCGGCGAAGCCCGGGGCCGTCTCGATGTGGCGTGCCGCGTGGTGGATGGGGAACGAGATGACGTGCCCCGAGCGCCCTGCGGGATCGATGCGGCGCAGGATGCGGTCGTGCTGGGCGGCGAGACGGCTCTCGGTGAAGACCGCCGCATCGTGCCCGTCGGTCTCATCGTGCAGCGCGTCGAGGAAGCCGGCCATCTCCGCGTAGTGCCGCGCACACGCCTCGCAGGCCGACAGATGGGCGCTCGCAACGGCCCCCCACACCGGGTCGGCCGCGTTCGTGCCCCGCCGCTGCTGGTAGGTACTCGACGAGCCGTTCTTCCGAAAGATGGCGACCGCGCGTCCTCACGGCATCCCTCCCAGAAGCTTTCGCAGCTTGCGGACCGCGCGGAACAGGTGCACCCGCACGGTCGACTCCTTCAGTCCGGTCAGCTCGCTCACTTCGCGCGGCGAGCAGTCGTTCAGGTGGCAGAGGACGAACACCGTCCGCTGTCGGCCCGGCAGCCGTTCGATGGCCCGGGCGATTTCCTGCTGGCGTTCCTGCGCCAGCAGCCGGGATTCGGGGCTCGCCCCGGCACCGACCGGCGGCGCCGGTCGGCTGTCCACCCCGGCATCACCGATTGGCGTCAGCCAGCGCAGCCGGCGGCCGGCGGCCTTCCGGCGGTCGAGGCAGCCGTTGATCAGGATCCGCGTGAACCACACCTCGAAGGGCAGCTCTTCGCGGTAGGACCCGATGTGCGTGAACACCTTCACGAAGGCGTCCTGCACCGCTTCGTCGGCTTCCGCCGCATCGCCGAGATAGTGGTAGGCGATACGCGAGGCCCGTCGCTGCTGGCGCTTGACGATGCCCGAGAACAGGTCGCGGGCCTCCGCCATGGCCTCCCGGCCCACCAGCGCCTTCAACTCGGCCGCCAGCCGGTTGTCCTCGGTGCGATCGCGGCCTGCCGGGCCCGGGCCGACACCGTCACGGGGACGGCTGTCAGGCCTCCCGTCGTGCCCGCAGGGCTCTCAGGGGACCGCGGCCCCCCCGGGGGAGGGGCTGGCGCGGCGCCAGGTTCGGTGTCATGCCATCCAGGTCTGAACTATCTGTCATTACTGCTGCACCCCGGCGCCCGTTTACCCCGTTGTGATCTGAAGCCACTATAGCGCCGTTGGATGTGGCTGAGCTAGGACATTCCGGGGCTGGAGCGGGCTGGTACGCGGTGCGGTCAGTTGACTTGGGCGATCCCCGACACTACGATCAGCCCGTTATGCTTCGGCCACTTCATGGCCTTGTTTGGGAGTCGTCTAATCCCGTCTAATCCCGTCTAAGTCTGGGAGTTACGGATGAGTATCGAGGTGGGGCAGCTTCGCGACCTGCGGCAGCACGGCATCGAGCATGCCGGGCAGATCCGTTGGAATTTGCCGGCGGCCGCCCTGTACGAGGAGGCGTTGCACCGGCACGAGGGTGTGATGGCGGAGGCCGGCCCCCTGGTGTGCCGGACCGGGCAGCACACGGGGCGCTCGCCGAACGACAAGTTCATCGTCCACGAGCCGTCGAGCGCGTCGAAGATCTGGTGGGGGCCCAACCAGCCGCTCGACGAGGTGAAGTTCGACGCGCTGCACGCGCACGTGCTCAAGTATCTCGAGGGGCGCGACCTGTTCGTGCAGGACTGCTACGGCGGCGCCGACCCGGAGTACCGGCTGCCGATCCGGGTGATCACCGAGTATGCCTGGCACAGCCTGTTCGCGAGCAACCTGTTCATCAACGAGCGGGATCCGGTGCGTCTCGCCGCGCACCGCCCGGAGTTCGTCGTCATCGACGCCCCGGGCTGCCGGGCGATTCCCTCCGAGCACGGCACGCGGACCGAGACGTTCATCGTGCTGAACCTGGCGAAGCGGATCGTCCTCATCGGCGGCACGCAGTACGCCGGCGAGATCAAGAAGTCGATCTTCACCGTGCTGAACTACCTGCTGCCGCTGCGCGACGTGCTGTCGATGCACTGCTCGGCGAACATCGGGCCCGATGGCGACGTGGCGCTGTTCTTCGGGCTCTCCGGCACCGGGAAGACGACGCTGTCGAGCTCGCCCGACCGCATGCTGATCGGCGACGACGAGCACGGCTGGAGCGATCACGGCGTGTTCAACTTCGAGGGCGGCTGCTACGCGAAGACGATCCGGCTGTCGCCGGAGGCCGAGCCGGAGATCTACGCCACGACGCGGCGCTTCGGCACGGTGCTGGAGAACGTCGTCCTCGATCCGGCCACGCCGCGTGCTCGATCTCGACGACGAGACGCTCACCGAGAACACGCGCGCGGCCTACCCGCTCGAGTTCATCGCCAATGCGGTCTCCGACGGGCAGGGCGGCCAGCCGAGCAACATCGTCCTGCTGACGGCCGATGCCTTCGGCGTGCTGCCGCCGATCGCCCGGCTGACGCCGGAGAGCGCCCGGTACCACTTCATCTCGGGCTACACCGCGAAGGTGGCCGGCACCGAGCGCGGCGTGACCGAGCCGACGGCGACCTTCAGCACCTGCTTCGGCGCGCCGTTCCTGCCGCTGCCGCCCACGGTGTACCCGAAGATGCTGGGCGAGCGGATCGTCAAGCACAACGCGTCGGTCTGGCTCGTCAACACCGGCTGGACGGGCGGTCCCTACGGCACCGGCCGCCGGATGAAGATCGCCTACACGCGCGCGATGGTGCGGGCGGCCCTGTCGGGCAAGCTGGACGGCGCCCACTACGTGCTGGACCCGATCTTCAACGTCGAGGTGCCGACGACCTGTCCCGACGTCCCGTCCGAGGTGCTCCGGCCCCGCAACACGTGGGCGAAGCCCGAGGAGTACGACGTGCAGGCGCGCAAGCTCGCGGCGATGTTCATCGAGAACTTCAAGAAGTTCGAGAAGGACGTGCCGGCGGAAGTGAAGGCCGCCGGCCCGAAGGCCTGATCGGGCATCCCGGAGCGGCCGCCAGGGCGGCCGCTCCGGGGCGCCTCCTCCTTCTCAAGTCCCGGCCCGCCATGTCCTACGAGCCCGTCATCGGCCTCGAGATCCACGCGCAACTGCTCACGCACAGCAAGATCTTCTGCGGCTGCAGCACCGCCTTCGGCGCGCCGCCGAACACGCACGTCTGCCCGGTCTGCCTCGGGCTGCCCGGCGCGCTGCCGGTGCTGAACCGGCAGGCGGTCGACTTCGCGATCCGCGCGGCGCTCGCCCTCGACTGCCGCGTGCAGGCGCAGTCGATCTTCGCGCGGAAGAACTACTTCTATCCCGACCTGCCGAAGGGCTATCAGATCTCGCAGTACGAGCGGCCGATCGCCGTCGACGGACGGCTCGAGTGGACGGCGGACGGCCGGCCGCATCGCGTGGGCATCACCCGCGTCCACATGGAAGAGGACGCGGGCAAGTCGCTCCACGAAGGGTTCGCGGACGCGGCGCGCCGCAGCTACGTCGACTTCAACCGCGCCGGCGTGCCGCTCATCGAGATCGTGACCGAGCCCGATCTGCGCTCGGGAGCCGAGGCGGCCGACTTCTTCGAGCGCCTGCGCGCCATCCTCGTCCGCCTCGGCGTCAACGACGGCAACATGGAGGAAGGCAGCCTGCGCTGCGACGCGAACGTCTCCGTGCGGCCGGCCGGCACGACGACGCTCGGCACGAAGGCCGAGGTCAAGAACCTGAATTCCTTCCGGTTCCTCCAGAAGGCGCTCGAATACGAGATCGAGCGCCAGACGCGATCTCGTGCAGGGCGGCGGCACCGTGCGGCAGGAGACACGCCTGTGGGATGCCGCCGGCGGGCGGACGGTGTCGATGCGGTCGAAGGAGGAGGCGCACGATTACCGCTACTTCCCGGAGCCCGATCTGCCGCCCGTGATCGTGGAGGCCGCCCGCGTGGAGACCGTGCGGGCGACGCTGCCCGAGCTGCCGGCGGCGCGCGAGGCGCGCTACGCCACCGAGTACGGCCTGTCGGAGGCCGACGCCGCCACGCTCGTGCAGATGCCGCGGGGCCTCGACGACTACTTCGAGGCGACCGCGCGGGCCTCGGGCCACGCGCGGAGCGCGGCGAACTGGATCCTCGGGGCCGTCCGGGCGCAGATGAACGAGGCGGGCAGCGACGACGTCGACGCGCTGCGGGCGCGGCTGCCCGAGGCACGGCTCGCCGAACTGATCGCGCTGGTCGAGCAGGGGCGGATCAGCGGGCCGACCGCCAAACAGGTCTTCGAGCAGATGGTCGAGTCGGGGCAGCCGGCGTCGGCCATCGTCGAGCGCGACGGTCTGGCCCAGATCGACGATGACCGCGCGATTGCGACGGTGGTGGCTGACGTCCTCGCCCAGCAGGCCGATGCGGTCGCCCAGTATCGCGGCGGGCGGACGGCCACCTTCGGCTTCCTCGTGGGACAGGTGATGCGCGCCACCGGCGGCAAGGCGAATCCCCGCCGCGTGAACGCGCTGCTGAAGCAGGCGCTCGACGCAGAATCGTAATTCTGGAGGCTCCGGTCCACGGTCGTGCAGTGTTCGGTGACCGAAGCCCGTAGCCGGAAGCCCGTAGCCCCGCGTCCCCCTGTGCTATACTCCGCCCACTTTCCCGGATTCTTCTACCGCTGACGGGTGCGTGGACCGCGTGATCGAAACGCATCGACTCTCCAAGGTGTATCGTCGCGGCGTCTACGCGCTGCGCGACGTGTCCCTCCAGATCGACAAGGGCGAGTTCGTCTTCCTCACCGGCCCGAGCGGCGCCGGCAAGTCGACGCTGCTGCGGCTGCTGCTGTGCGAGGATCGGCCGACCGACGGCCGGCTGGTCGTCGGCGGCCGGAACCTCGACGAACTGCGGCCCCGCGAGGTTCAGGCCTACCGCCGGACGGTCGGCTTCGTGTTCCAGGACTTCAAGCTCATTCCGCGTCTGACGGTGCTCGAGAACGTGGCGTTCGTCCTGCGCGTGCTCGGATTGTCGAGCGTGCAGCAGCGGCGCCGGACGTTCCAGGTGCTGAAGTGGGTCGGCCTGCAGCACCGGATGAACGTGTACCCGCAGGACCTGTCGGGCGGGGAACAGCAGCGCATCGCGATCGCCCGTGCGCTGGTCAACGACCCGGCGCTCGTGCTCGCCGACGAGCCGACGGGAAACCTGGATCCCGATCTGTCGCTCGAGATCATGAACCTGTTCCGCGAGATCAATGCGCGCGGCACCACCGTGCTGGTCGCGACCCACGATCGTGAGCTCATCCGGCAGGTGGGCCGCCGCGCCGTCTCGCTCGATCACGGACTCGTCGCCGAGGTGATGTAGATGGGCGCGCTCGTCTATTCCTTCGAACAGGCCGTGGCGAGTCTCTGGCGCGGCCGGACCGCCAGCCTGCTGTCGATCGCCACCATCGCGCTGGCCCTCTTCGTCCTCGGCGCGTTCCTGCTGATGACGGTGAACATCGAACGGCTGGTGGCCGCCTGGCGGGGGACCGCCGAGCTCTCGATCTACCTGCAGGACGACGTGTCGGCGGCTCAGCGGGCCGATCTGGAGAAGGTGCTGGACGCCAGCCCCGTCGTCGCCGGGCACGACGACGTGTCCCGGACGCAGGCCCGGCAGCGCTTCGACGCCCTGTTTCCCGCCCTGGCCGGCCTCGCGGCCGGGCAGGGCGGCGATCCCTTCCCGGCGTCCATCGAGGTCCGGCTGCGTCCGGGGCCCGGCACCGAGGGCACCGTCGACGCGCTCGCCGGACGCCTCCGCGCGGCGGCCGGCGTCAGCGACGTGCGGTACGATCGCCGCTGGATCGACCGGCTGGTGACCGTCGCGAACATCGTCGGCGCCATCGGGCTGCTGCTGGTGTCGGTGCTGTCGGTGGCCGGGGCCCTCAGCGTCGCGATCGTCGTCCGCCTGGCGCTGTTCGCGCGGCGCGACGAGGTGGAGATCATGCGGCTCGTGGGGTCGCCGCTGTCGTACATCCGCGGGCCGTTCGTGGCCGAAGGGCTGCTGCACGGCGGCGTGGGCGCGCTCGTGGCGATCGGGCTGCTGCTGGCCGGCCTGGCCGTCGTACGGGCCGAGTACGGACCGGCCGTGCAGGCCGCGCTGGGCGTGACGCCGATCTGGCTGCTGCCGCTCAACCTCTGCGGGCTGGTCGTGCTCGGGGGGATGCTGGTCGGCGGGATCGGCGGAATGGTGGCTGCGTGGAGCAGCCACTGACATGCTAGGCTGACAGTTCGGCGTTGACAGTCGAGGCGGCCCGGATTAAAGTGGTGTTACGTTTCATGCCCAACCGAGGAACCGGATGTCTCGCCTTTTGACCGATCGGCGCGCCGCGCGCCCTGCGGTCCCGGCCAGCCGCAGCGACTTCTATCGCGAAGAGTTTCTCAAGCAACGGCAATACCTCGCCCGGCAGCGTCCCTACTATTCGGAGCGGGCGATCCGCGACGTCGAAGAAGGCATCACGCGCATCATCGGCCAGCTCGAACAGCTCTGCACCCGCGACAACGGCGACGAAGTCCTCAGCCAGCTCCTCCGCAAGATCGACGTCTTGACCGGCCTGTCGGCCTGGTCCAATCCCAAGAAGCTCCACTGACCCGATCGGCTTCCAGACCTCGAACGGACCTGCTTCGCATCGCGCGCGCCGGCATCGACGCGGCGGGCGGACGGCAGCTGCTCGAACGCGCCCTGGCCGGCTTCGATCCCGCCGACGCGATCTGGACGAGACCGCTGCGCCTCGTGGCGGCCGGGAAGGCGGCGGCCGTGATGGCCGAGGTGTTCATGCGCGTGGCGGGCGGGCGCGTCCGAGAGGGGCTCGTCGTCGCACCGGCCGGCAGCCGCCCCGGCGCCCCGCCGCCGCTGGCCTTCGTGGCGGCCGGGCATCCCGTGCCCGACGAGGGCAGCCTGGCGGCCGGCCGGCGCGCGCTGGCGCTGGCATCGCGTGTCGGACCGGATGAGTGCCTGGTCGTGCTGCTGTCGGGTGGTGCGTCGGCCATGCTCAGCGCGCCGGCCGGCGATTCTCACGCTCGCCGAGCTGCAGGCGACCAACGCGGCGCTGCTGCGCTCGGGGGCCGACATCCAGGCCGTCAATACGGTCCGGAAGCACCTGTCGGCGGTGAAGGGCGGACGGCTGGCCGCCGCGGCGCCCGGCGTCGTGCGGTCGTTCGTCGCCTCGGACGTGGTGGGCGACGATTTGAGCGCCATCGGATCGGGGCCGACCGTGCCCGACCCGACCACCTATCGCGACGCGCTCGACATTCTTGAGCGGGCCGGTGGGCCCGGGGCCTATCCGTCCCGTGTCGTGGCCTGGCTGGAGCAGGGGGCGGCCGGACTGATTGCCGACACCCCGAAGGCCGGTGACGCGCGGCTGGCGCGCGCGGCCGCGTGGATCATCGGCGGCCGCACCGACGCGTTGGCGGGCGCGCGCGCCGCGGCCGAGGCGCTCGGGTATGCCGTGCGCGTGCACGAGCCGCCGGTCGTCGGCGAAGCGCGCGTCGTGGCGCCGGAGCACGTGGCGTGGGCGGCCGGGGTGGTGCGGACCCTGCCGCGGCCGGCGTGCATCCTGTCGGCCGGTGAGACGACCGTTCACGTCACGGGGCACGGCAAGGGCGGGCGGAACCAGGAGTTCGCCCTGGCGGCGCTGCCGGCGCTCGACGCGTTCGACGCGCCGGTGCTGGTGGCCAGCGTCGGCACCGACGGGATCGACGGACCGACGGACGCGGCCGGGGCCCTCGTCGACATCACGACCCGGGCACGGGCACGGGCCGCCGGTCTGGACGCGCCCGCGACCTATCTGGACGACAACAACGCCTATTCATTCTTTTCTGCGCTCGGCGACCTCGTGAAATTCGGGCCGACCGGCGCCAACGTCGGTGATTTGCAGGTGATTCTGGTGGGAGAGCCGGGCGTTTCCATTTCGTAGTTCGCGCGGGGCCCCACCCCCGCGCGCTGCCGTCGCTGACGCTCCGGATCCTGACTCGAGGTCCGTTGCTGCCTGGACTGGCACGAGTGGGGCTCAGGCCCCACCGGCTGCCGTGGCTGACGCTCCGGCCCCGTCCCGAATCCCTAACCCCGAATCCCCAATCCCGACCTGTCATATAGTCACAGTTCTGATGCTTTCCAAGACCCAATTGCTCGCGCGGATGCGCGAGAACGTTCATCATCCGGCCGCGATCCGCGACCTCTTGCGGCTGCTGCGCATTCCCCGCCACGAGCGGACGGCGCTGCGCCGTCTCCTGAAGGCGCTCGTCGCCGACGGCGAGATCATCGAAATCCGCGGGCACCGGTTCGGGCTCCCGGAGAACATGAGCCTGATCGTCGGCCGCCTCGAGACGCGGGCCGGTGGCTTCGGATTCGTCTCGGCCGATCGTCCGGCCGATCTCGAAGGCGATCTGTACATTCCGTCCGGCGGTCTCGGCGAGGCGATGCACGGCGATCGCGTCGTGGCCCGGATCGAGCGCATGAAGGAGGACGGGCGCGCCGAAGGGCGCGTCATCAAGGTGCTCGAGCGCGGCATGTCGCAGATCGTCGGGCGCTACGAGCGCGACGAGACCGGCCTCGGCTTCGTCGTGCCGTTCGATCGCCGGATTCTGCTCGACGTGCAGGTGACGCCCGGCGAGGACGGCGGCGCGAAGCCGGGCGACATGGTGGCCGTGGCGCTCACGCGCTGGCCGACCGGCACGCGCGGAGCGGCCGGGAGCGTCTGCGAGGTGCTCGGCGACATCGATGCCCCGGGCGTCGACACGAAGATCATCATCCGCAAGCACGGCCTGCCGGACGAGCACGGTGAGGACGCGATTGCCGAGGCCGTGCGGCTCGGCGCGGCGGTCGCCGACAAGGACCTCGAGGGCCGGACCGACTTCCGGCCGATCGTCACCGTGACGATCGACGGCGAGCACGCGCGCGACTTCGACGACGCCATCTCGATCGAGAAGCTGCCGAACGGTCACTACTGGCTCGGCGTGCACATCGCGGACGTCGCGCACTACGTCGAGGACGGCACCGCCCTCGACGGGGAAGCCTACGAGCGGGGCACGTCGGTGTACTTCCCCGAGCGGGCCATCCACATGTTCCCCACGGAGCTGGCCACCGGCCTGTGCAGCCTGAATCCGAAGGTCGACCGTCTCGTCCAGTCGTGCCTGATGGAGGTCGACCGGCACGGGCAGGTCGTGCGGCGCGAGTTCCACGACGGCGTCATCCGCAGCCGGGAGCGGATGACCTACACCGACGTGAACGCCATTCTCACCGAGCCGGATGGCGCCGTGGCCGCGACGTACGCCCCCCTCGTGCCGATGTTCCGGCTGATGGAGGAGCTGTTCCAGGTGCTGAACGACCGGCGGCGCCGGCGGGGCTCGATCGACTTCGACCTGAACGAGGCGTCGATCATCATGGGCGAGGGCGGGCTGGTGGAGGCGATCATCGCGCTCGAGCGGAACGTCGCGCACCGGCTGATCGAGGAGTTCATGCTGCTGGCGAACGAGACGGTGGCCAGCTATCTCGAAGAGCAGGACGTGCCGGGCCTCTTCCGCATCCACGAGGATCCCGACCCGCTGAAGGTCGAGAAGTTCGAGGAGTTCCTCGCGGGCTTCGGCTACAGCCTGGCGGCACCGCCCGGGGCGGTCAGGCCGCGGCACTTCCAGCGCCTGCTCGGCCGGATCCACGACCGGCCGGAGGAGAAGCCGATCGCCCAGGTGATGCTCCGGACGATGCAGAAGGCCCGGTACGCGACGCAGAACGTCGGCCACTTCGGTCTGGCCGCCGACAGCTACACCCACTTCACGTCACCGATCCGCCGCTATCCCGACCTGCTCGTGCACCGCCTGCTGCGGGCCGTCCGTCACGGCCGGCTCGATGCCGAGACGCGCGAGACCCTCGAGGAGGAGCTGCCCGAGGCGGCGCGCCACACCTCCGAACGGGAGCGCCGGGCGGAGGAGGCCGAGCGCGAGCTCGTGCAGTGGAAGAAGGTCCGGTTCATGGCCGACAAGGTCGGCGATGAATTCGAGGGCTACGTCACGGGCGTGGCCGCCTTCGGTCTGTTCGTGGAACTGGTCGAGCACTTCGTCGAGGGCCTGGTCCACATCTCGAGCATGGCCGACGACTACTACCGGTACGTCGAAGGCAGTCACCTGCTGCACGGCGAGAACACCCGGCAGGTGTACCGGCTGGGCGACCGCGTCAAGGTGCAGGTGGTGCGCGTGAGCCTGGAGGAACGCCAGATCGATCTCGGCCTGGTCGACATCCTGGAGCGTGTCCGGCGCGACGAGCGGAACCGGGGCCCGCGGCGGAGCAAGGCGCGGCCCAAGCGGGAGGGGCGGAAGGCGCGGCCCGGCCGGCGCGAGCGGTCGGCGAAGAAGAAGCGCGGGCGCTGACGTCATGAAGGCCATCGTTGTCGGCACGGCCGGGCACATCGACCACGGCAAGAGCACGCTGGTGCGCGCGCTGACCGGCATCGATCCCGATCGGCTCAAGGAGGAGAAGGAGCGGGGCATCACGATCGATCTCGGCTTCGCGCATTGCGAGATCGACGGCGTCTCGTTCGCGTTCGTCGACGTGCCCGGCCACGAGCGGTTCGTGAAGAACATGCTCGCCGGGGTCGGCGGCATCGACGGCATCCTGCTGGTCGTCGCGGCCGACGAGTCGGTGATGCCGCAGACGCGCGAGCACTTCGACATCTGCCGGCTCCTGCGCGTCCCGAGCGGAGCGGTCGCAGTCACCAAGTCCGATCTGGCCGACGCCGACATGCTGGCCCTCGTCCACGACGAGGTGCGCGAGCTGGTGGCCGGGTCGTTCCTGGAAGGGGCGCCGGTCGTCGACGTGTCGGCGCGGACCGGCGCCGGTCTCGATCGCCTGCGGGACGTCCTCGCCGCCATGGGGCACGCGCTGCCCGGCCGGCCGTCGACCGGCCCCGCCCGGCTGCCGGTCGATCGTGTCTTCTCGGTGAAAGGGTTCGGCACCGTGGTCACGGGCACCCTGGTTTCGGGACGGATCGCGGTCGAAGACGAGCTGGCGCTGCTGCCGGGCGACGCCCTCGTGAAGGTGCGGGGCGTGCAGGTGCACGGCGCCGAGACCCGCGAGGTCGTGGCCGGCCACCGGACCGCGGTGAACGTGGCGGGCGTCGAGGTGGCAGAGGTGGCCCGCGGCCAGTCGCTCGTCACGCCCGGGCTGTTCGCGGAGACCCGCGTGGCCGACGCCGTGCTCGAGCTGCTGCCCGGGACCCCGGGCCTGCGACATGGTGCGCGCGTCCGGTTCCACCAGGGGACGGCCGAGCGGATCGGACGGGTGATCGTGGCCGGCCCGCCGGGAGCGGCGGCGGGCGCGGAGCCCGAGTACGACATTCCGCCGGGCGGTCGGGCGTTCGTCCGGCTGCGGCTCGAGGCGCCGGTCGTCCTGCAGCGGGGCGATCGGTACATCCTGCGCGCCTACTCGCCGCCGGTCACGATTGCCGGCGGGCACGTCCTGGACCCGCGCCCCCCGCGGACCGTGATCCGGACGGCGGCGGCGCTGGAGCGGCTCGCCGCGCTCGATTTCGATCCGGAAGCCGACGCGGCCGCGCGGCAGCGTCATGACGAGCGGGCCGTGGACGTGCTGGTTGCGGAAGGCGGCGCCGCAGGTCTGCCGCTCGTGGATCTCTCGCGGCGTCTCGGCGTGCCGGTCGGCGAGCGTGACGCGATGGTGGCGCGGCTGACGGCCGCCGGGCGGCTCGCGCGCGTAGGCGACGTGCTGCTGGCACCGGCTGTCGTCGATCGGCTCGAGCGTCAGCTCCTGGGGCTCGTGACGGCCTTTCACGCCGGGCAGCCGCTCAGCGACGGCATGCCACGCGAGGAGGCCCGCCATCGGCTGGCCGGCCAGCCGTCGCTGGCCGTCTTCGAGCTGGTCGCGGACCGGCTGACGGTCGCCGGCAAGCTGGGAGGGCGCGATCGGCTCGCGCTGGCGTCGCACCGGTTGTCGCTGTCGCCGGAGGAGGAGCGGGCGCGCCAGGCGCTGGAGCCGCTCTACCGGAGCAGCGGCCTGCGTCCCCCCGATGCGGTCGCCGCCGCCGAGGCCGCCGGTGTCGATCAGGCCGTCGCCGCGCGGATTGCCGCACTGCTGGTGCGCCAGAAGCAATTCGTCCGGATCGGCGGGCTGCTGTTCCACGCCGAAGCGCTCGACGGGCTCAAGCAGGAGGTGCGGCGGCTGAAGGAGAAGGGCGGGGCGGAGGCCCGGCTGGATGTTGCGGCGTTCAAGGAGCGATTCGGCGTGTCACGCAAGTTCGCGATTCCGCTGCTCGAATACCTCGACCGCGAGCGGGTGACGCGGCGGGTCGGCGACGTGCGCGTCGTATTGTGAGGGCGCGCCCGCGACCGGAGTGGAGCGAGCCGGATCGCGAGCGGAACGAAGCGAGCCGGGGTGTGGGGCAGAGCCCCACGACGTAACGGCGCGCACGGCGCGCCCGCGACCGGAGTGGAGCGAGCGGATGCGAGCGAACGAAGCAGCCGGGGTGTGGGGCAGAGCCCCACGTGAGTCTAGTCGCCCACCGAGCCCAACTGCATCGCGAACAGCCGCCAGGCCAGGCCGAACTCGAACGTGCGGAGAAGACGGCGCTTCAGGCCGCGGTAGGACTGCGTGCCGGCCATGAACTCGCTCATCACCTCGCGCACGCGCCGGCTGTGGGCCAGCGCTTCGATGAGCAGGCGCGTGAAGCGCGGGTGGAAGAAGGTCTCGCGCAGGCAGGCGGCGCGCCGCAGCTCGGGAATCAGCTCGTCCGACAGCCGCATCTGGAACTCTTCCGGCCGGCCCGCGGCGAGCGCGTCGGCCGCCCAGGCGCCCGACTGGATGGCGTAGAAGATCCCTTCGCGCGTCAGCGGATCGACCAGGCCGGCCGCGTCGCCCAGCAGCATCCAGCCGTCGCCGGCGGCCCGGGCCGTACGCCAGTCGCGTTCGGGCAGCGAGGGGATCGGCCAGGCGTAGCGCTCGAGCCGCGCGCCGGCCGCGAAGCCGCGCTTCACGAGCCACGCGCGCGTCAGGTCCCGAAGCTCGGCCGACGAATGGCCGGTGTCGGCCTGGGCGCAGATGCCGACGGCGAGGTGACCCGGCCGCGGGAACGACCAGATGTAGCCCGGCGGCGAGCCGACGTAGCTGATGCGCATCTGGTCGTGGTCGGGCCCGTGTGCGAAGTAGCCGGTCGCAATCGACAACTGATCGCGCCGGAACGGCACGTGCACGCGACGTCGCACCAGGCTGTTCGCCCCGTCGGCGCCGAACACCATCCGGCCCCGATAGCGGCCCTCGGCCGTCTCCACCTCGGCGCCGGCCCGGTCGGCGGTCACGTGCAGCACCCGTGACGGTACCAGGCAGGCACCGGCGTCGAGGGCCTGCTGCAGCAGCAGCCGATCGAAGGCCGCCCGGCTCGTCACGACGAGCGTGCTGTCGTGCGGCCCGTTCGCGTGCAGGGGAAAGGTGACGGTGTACGGGTCGGCGGCCGCCGCAGCGTGCTCGAATGTCGTGTCCCGGACGACGACCACCGGGAGCTTCGCGGCTTCCAGCAGCGGGCCGACCTTCTCGAGCGCGCGCCTGGTGAGGCCGCCTCCGCAGGGCTTCTCGCGCGGATGGCTGTGGTCGAACAGCGTCACGCGGGCTCCGCGACGCGCCAGTTCGTACGCGGCCCAGGAGCCGGCTGGACCGGCTCCCACGACGAGCACTTCGGCGGCGGTATCCGGAGCCGGCGGCCGGGCCGGCACCGCGAGGGAGTTGCTGCCCGTCACTGGGACAGCTTACAGTAAGGACACTGTGTCTCATCCACTCGTTTTTGCTCTCTATCGTGATTCCGTGACAGCGGCGGCCGGCGCGAAGGCCGCGCGGGCCCTGGGCGTCGAGCCCGGGCACCTGTCGATTGTTTCCCGCACGCACAAGGCCGAAGGGGCGCTGGCCGACGAGGTCGGCGGTTCACCCGGAGCCGAGATCGAGGACTCGCGGCCGGCCGCGCGCCTCGGCGAACTGGGGGCGCAGATCCTGGCGGCGATCGCCATCGTGCTGCCCGGCATCGGCCCGATCGTGGCGGCTGGCCCGCTCGGTGCCGAACTCGGCGAGGTCGCGGGGCACGCGGCGGGCGACATCGCCGGTGTCCTCCGGAAGTGCGGGCTGTCGTCCGACCGGGCCGAGGCGTGGCAACACCGCCTTCACGGCGGAGCCGTCCTGCTGGGCGTGCACGTCTACGACGTCGATGCCGAGGCCGTCCGGACCGCGCTCGATCAGGCGGGCGCCGAGGAGTCCGCCGTCGGCGTGTGGGTGAGTCGCCAGCGGCCCGCATCTGACTGACGGTACTCGTTTTGCCTTGTGACCGGGTCGATGGGTGAGCGAAAATGGATCGTTCCCGGTTACCGCAAGATGACAGATCCACGTGCCGCAAACGGACCGCCGGCCGCTCCCTCCGTTGGACACCTTTCGCTCCATCTGGACAGCGAGCACCCGCCGGAGGTGGACTTCCTGTTCGAACAGCAGGAGAAGCGGATTGCGCCTGCTGCCGGGGCCGCCCTGCTGGCGCACATTGCGGGCGTTCTCATCCTCCTCCTGCTGATCACGCTGTTTCCGCCGTCCGATGTGACGCTGGCGCCACCGCAGCAGCCGATCGAGCACCTGGTCTGGCTCGCCGAGCCCGGTCCCGGCGGGGGCGGCGGAGGCGGCGGCAACCAGTCGAAGACGCCGCCGCGCAAGGCCGAGCTGCCCGGCAAGGACAAGCTGGCGCTCGCCGCGGCGAAGCCGCCGGATCCGACGCCGAAGCCCAAGCCCAAGGAAGAGCCGAAGCCGCCGCAGCAGTTGACCATTCCGGCGATGACCGTCGCTTCGGGCGTGCAGAAGCTGCCGGGCACCATCGAGAACCTGCCGCCAGCGTCCGACTTCACGACGTCGCAGGGATCGGGCAGCGGCGGCGGCGCGGGTTCCGGCACGGGTGGCGGGGTCGGGATCGGGCCAGGGATCCGGGCTGGGAGCCGGGTTCGGCGGCGGGACCGGCGGCGGTGCCTACCGTCCGGGCAACGGCGTGGAACTGCCGCGGCCCATTCAGGAAGTGAAGCCGCAGTACACGTCCGACGCGATGCGCGCGAAGATCCAGGGGACGGTCTGGCTCGAGTGCATCGTCGAGCCGGACGGCCGCGTGGGCAACGTGCGGGTCATCAAGTCGCTCGACCCGACGTTCGGCCTCGATCAGGAAGCCATGAAGGCCGCGCGGCAGTGGCGCTTCATCCCCGGCACCAAGGACGGCAAGACCGGTGCCCGTCATCGTCACGATCGAGCTGACGTTCACGCTGCGGTAAGGACGAAGGCTCCAGTCTCCGAGTCTCCGGTCTTCGGTCGGGTCCGTACACACGAACGCCCGGCAGGATTGCTCCCGCCGGGCGTTCGTGTGTGTGTCGACGTTCCTCGTTCGACGTGACGAGGTGACTTAGTACATCCCGCCCATGCCGCCCGCACCCGGGGGCATCGCCGGTTCCTTCTTGTCCTCGGGGATCTCGGCGACGAGCGCCTCGGTCGTGAGCAGGAGCGACGCGATCGACGCGGCGTGCTGCAGCGCCGAACGCACGACCTTCACCGGGTCGATGACGCCGGCCGCGACCAGGTCCTCGTAGGTCTCGGTCAGCGCGTTGAAGCCCTCTTCGGCCTTCATCTCCTTGACCTTCTGGACGACGATCGAGCCCTCGAGGCCCGCGTTGGCGGTGATCCAGCGCAGCGGCTCCTCGATGGCGCGGGCGATGATGTTGACGCCAATCTGCTGGTCGCCGTGCAGCTTCAGCGTCTCGAGCACCTTGCTCGCGCGGAGCAGGGCCACGCCGCCGCCCGGCACGATGCCCTCTTCGACGGCCGCCTTCGTGGCGTGCATGGCGTCCTCGACGCGGGCCTTCTTCTCCTTCATCTCGGTCTCGGTGGCCGCACCGACCTTGATGACGGCCACGCCGCCGACCAGCTTCGCCAGCCGCTCCTGGAGCTTCTCGCGGTCATAGTCGGAGGTCGTTTCCTCGACCTGGACGCGGAGCTGCTTCACGCGGCCCTCGATGGCCGCCGACGTGCCGGCGCCCTCGACGATCGTCGTGTTGTCCTTGTCGATGGTGACCTTCTTGGCCTGGCCGAGATCCTCGACCTTGATGTTCTCGAGCTTGATGCCGAGGTCCTCGGTGATGGCCCGGCCGCCGGTCAGGATGGCGATGTCCTCGAGCATGGCCTTCCGGCGATCGCCGAAGCCCGGCGCCTTGACGGCCGCCGCCTGCAGCGTGCCGCGCAGCTTGTTGACGACCAGGGTCGCCAGCGCCTCGCCGTCGACGTCCTCGGCGATGATCAGCAGGGGACGGCCCATGCGCGCCACCTGCTCGAGCACCGGCAGGAGGTCCTTCATCGAGCTGATCTTCTTCTCGTGGATCAGCAGGACCGGATTCTCGAGCACGACTTCCATCCGCTCGGGGTCGGTCACGAAGTAGGGGGAGAGGTAGCCGCGGTCGAACTGCATGCCCTCGACCACGTCCAGCGAGGTCTCCAGCGTGCGCGCCTCTTCGACGGTGATGACGCCGTCCTTGCCGACCTTCTTCATCGCCTCGGCGATGATGTTGCCGATCGTCGAGTCGTTGTTCGCCGAGATCGTGCCGACCTGCGCGACCATCGGGCCCTCGGAGGGGACCTTCTTGGCCTGCTTGCGCAGCGACCCGACGACGGCCTCGACCGCCTGCTCGATGCCGCGCTTGATCTCCATCGGGTTCGCGCCCGCGACGACGTTCTTCGAGCCCTCGCGGTAGATCGCCTGCGCGAGCACGGTCGCCGTGGTCGTGCCGTCACCGGCGATGTCCGACGTCTTGCTGGCGACCTCACGGACCATCTGGGCGCCCATGTTCTCGAGCGGATCCTTGAGATCGATTTCCTTGGCGACCGTCACCCCGTCCTTGGTGATGATGGGCGAGCCGAACTTGCGGTCGAGAACCACGTTACGGCCCTTCGGGCCGAGGGTCACCTTGACGGCGTCCGCCAGGGCGTTCACGCCGCGGAGAATCGCCTGGCGAGACTGCTCGCCGTACACTATCTGCTTGGCCATTGCTGTGTGCTCCGTTCTGCGTTCGTTGAAACTCGTGCCAGCGGCAGGCCGTCAGCCCTGCGGGCGTGCCGGGCCGGGCGCGGCTGGCTGCAATTGCGGACCCACCAGACGCCGCGGGGGGCGTCCGGGCGGGCTTACTTCGATTTCTTGCCGGCTTCCTCGATCACCGCGAGGACCTCGTCCTCCCGCATGATCAGGTACTCGTTGCCGTCAATTTTGATTTCCTGGCCGGAATACTTCCCGAACAGGATCGTGTCGCCCGCCTTGACGTCCAGGGCGACGCGCTTGCCGTCATCCTTCGTCTTGCCGGCGCCCACGGCGATCACCTTGCCCTGCTGGGGCTTCTCCTTCGCCGTGTCAGGGATGATGATCCCGCCGACTTTCTGTTCGCCTTCCTCGATGCGCTGGACGATGATGCGGTCGTGTAGCGGTCTGACGTTCATGGGCTGTCAACTCCGTTGCTGCGTGGTGATGAGAAAAAACCTGAATAAACCGCACCGAACTATCGGTTCATTAGCACTCAATGCGTGCGACTGCTAATTATAGTTCAGCCCGTAATGAAGTCAAGGAGGGAGGGGGGCGGCGGGGCGGTCAGCGGCGCTTGAGGCGGTGCTCCACGAGCTTGCGGCTGAGCGTGTTCCGGTGGATGCCCAGCACCTTGGCGGTCTTCAGCAGGCAGCCGTCCTGGCGGTCCAGCACCCGGGCGATGAACCGGCGCTCGAACTCCCGCTGGGCGTCGGGGTAGCGGATGCCCTTGTCGACCATTTCCTCGATGAGGCTGTCGAGTTGCTCGCGCACGATCAGTCCAGCTCGCGGCCGGTGAGGCGGCGGAAGGCTTCCAGGTACTTCTCGCGCGTGCGCGCGACGACCTCGTCGGGCAGCGACGGCACGGGCGGCTGCTTGTTCCACTGGATCGACTCGAGGTAGTCGCGGACGTACTGCTTGTCGAAGCTCGGCTGACTGTGGCCGGGCTCGTACTGATCCTTCGGCCAGAAGCGCGACGAGTCGGGGGTGAGCATCTCGTCGATCAGCACGAGACGCGACGTGCCCGCGTCCTCGCCCTCGAGGAGCCCGAACTCGAACTTGGTGTCGGCGACGATGATGCCGCAGGCGTCGGCGTGCGCCGCCCCCTCGCGGTAGAGGCGCAGCGTCAGGTCGCGCGCCGCGTTCAGCACGTCGCGCCCGATCATCGTCACGGCTTCGTCCTCGGAGATGTTCAGGTCGTGCCCGCTCTCGGCCTTGGTGGCCGGCGTGAAGATCGGCTCGGGCAGCCGATCGGACTCGCGCAGGCCGGCGGGCAGCGCGATGCCGCAGACGTTGCCGGTGCGCTGGTAGTCCTTCCAGCCCGAACCCGACAGGTAGCCCCGGGCCACGCATTCAATCGGCAGCGGCGTCGTCCGCCGCACGAGCATCGACCGGCCGGCGAGCAGCGCGCCGCAGCGGCGGGCCGGCTCGGGGTAGTCCTCGGGATTGGTCGACAGCAGGTGGTTGCGCACGAGGTGGCGCGTTCGCTCGAACCAGAACGCCGAGATCTGCGTCAGCACCTTGCCCTTGTCGGGAATGCCGGAGCCGAGGATGTAGTCGAAGGCCGAGATGCGATCGGTGGCGACGATGAGCAGCTGGTCGCCGAACTCGTAGATGTCCCGGACCTTGCCCGAGCGCGTCGGGGCGAGGCGGTCGAGAGTCGTCTGCAGGATGGCGGGGCTGAGAGGCAACGCTGATGTCCTCGCGGGAAAGAGTCAGATTCTACTCGTCTGCGCGGCGCGTCGCAAGAGGTGTTGATCCGCCGCGGCGCGTGTCGGTGGCCGTCCTGCCCGGGTGGGGAACACGATGGATCGCCCCGGGCGCATATAGGACAGTGCGGGCGGGTCGGGCTGTCCGGAACGCGGCACGCAGCATGCGCAGATCCTTCAGAATGGTGCTCGTGCTCGGCGTCACGGCCGGGTTGCTCGTCGTGTTCCTCTGGAACACGGACCTCCGTCGCGTCGGCGCGGATCTCCGGCAGGCGAACGGCGGGCTGCTGCTGCTCGCGCTGGCGACGATCGGCGTCAACCTGATCGTCCGGACCTTCCGCTGGCAGTATCTGCTGGCGCCGCTCGGGCCGGCGAGGTTCTGGCCGGCGCTCCGTGCGACGGTGCTGGGGTTTGCCGCCAACGCCGTACTGCCGGCGCGGGCCGGCGAAGTGATCAGGCCGTACGTGCTGGCGCGGCACGAGCACCTGCCGCCGGCCGGCGCGTTTGCCACGATCGTGGTCGAGCGGCTGCTCGACGTGCTGACGGTGCTGGCGCTCTTCGGCGTCTTCCTGGCCGGGGTCGGCCGCGCCGGCCGCGCCGAAGGACTGATGACGGCCGTGAAGACCGGCGGGCTGATTGCCGCCGGGGGGGCGATCGGACTCCTCGCGCTGTTCGCCGTGCTCGCGGCAGAGCCGGGACGCCTGTGGCGGCTGACCCGCTGGGTCGAGCGCTGGCTGCCGCCGCGGGCCGCGCGCACCGCCGAGCACCTGGCGGGGACCTTCGCGAGCGGGCTCGCCGTGGTGCGGCAGCCAGGACGGCTGCTCCTGGCGTTCGCGTTGTCGGTGCTGCTGTGGCTGTCGATCGCGCTCGGCACCTGGGCCGTGACCAGGGCATTCGCGATCGCGATGCCGTTCACGGGCAGCTTCCTCTTGCTCGTGCTGCTCGTTGTCGGCGTCGCCGTGCCGACGCCCGGCGGGATCGGCGGATTCGACGAGGCGTTCCGCCTCGGCGCGGTGGCCTTCTTCGGGGCGTCGGCGGATCAGGCCGTGGCGGCGGCGATCGTGCTGCACGCGATCTCGTTCGTCCCGGTGACGCTGGCCGGTCTCGCGCTGGCGGCACGGGATGGCATGAACCTCGCGCGGATGCGTCAATTGGCGCGGCAAGAAGCGCCCGGAGGACAGACGGCGTGAAGTGCCCCTATTGCGCCCATCTCGGCGACAAGGTGGTCGACTCCCGGGAAAGCAAGGAAGGGGAGGTCATCCGCCGGCGCCGCGAGTGCCTGAACTGCGGCCGACGCTTCACCAGCTACGAGCGGATCGACGAGATCCCCTACATGGTGGTGAAGAAGGACGGCAGCCGCGAGCGGTTCGAGCGGCAGAAGCTGATCGCCGGGCTGCTGAAGGCCTGCGAGAAGCGCCCGGTCAGCGTCGCCGCCCTCGAGGCGGTGGCCGATCGCGTGGAAGCCACCCTGCAGGAGCGGTCCGAGAAGGAGATCTCGACGGCCGAGATCGGATCGTTCGTCATGCAGGAACTGAAGCGGCTCGACAAGGTCGCCTACGTCCGCTTCGCCTCCGTCTACCGCCACTTCCGCGACATCGGCGAGTTCATGACGGAGTTGAAGGACCTGCTGAACGTGAAGGAGTAGCGTGCGCCACGACGTCAGCCGGCACCACCGGCCGGCCGGCCGCACCCTTGCCGGAGGCCGCGCATGAAGTGTCCGAAGTGCGGCTACCTCGGCTTCGACAGCGGCAACCGCTGCCGGAACTGCGGATACGACTTTTCGCTCGCGGCGGGCTTCGAGCTGCCCGACCTCACCATCACCTCCGACGAGGATCGCCACGCCGGCCCGCTGCCGGATCTGTCGATCCTGCCGCCACCCGACCTCCGGATTCCGGCGGACGCATCTTTCCGGACGCCGCCGGCCCGGGAGCCGGCGGCCGCGCCGTCCGTCCCCTCCCCGCAGCCGCCATCCGCTCCGGCGCCCGAGCCTCCGCCCGAGGCACATCGTGCTTCTCCGCCGTCTGCCGCGGCCGGCGCGCCGTCGGCCGAAGAGGACGCCCGCGAACGGGCGGCCAGCCGGCGCGAGACGGTGGAGGCGCTGCGGCGGGTCGCCGACGAGCGGACGGCGAAGATTGCGACGGGATCGACGCCCGATCGGCTGCCGCTCTTCGCGGATCCGGACGACGAGGATGCGCCGCTCATCACGCCGCCGGCACGTCCGCGTGCGCCGCTCGCCGTCCGTCGGGCGACGCCCGAAGTGCCGCGGGTCCGATCGGAGGCACGCACGCCGCCGTCGATCGACTGGGCGCCATCACAGGCGGCTGCCGCCCGCGGCGGGAGGCCCGGTCGAACGGGGCGCGGCGGCGGCCGGTCGGGAAGCGGCGGCGGCGCCGGTGCCACGGCTGCTCGCCGGTGCGATCGATGTCGCCCTGCTCGCGATGCTCGACGGGGTGGTGCTGTACTTCACGCTCCAGATGTGCGGGCTCGGCCTGTCGCAGCTGGCGCTGCTGCCAAAGACGCCGCTCGCCGGATTCCTGCTGCTGCTCAACGGCGGCTACCTGGCCGCCTTCACGGCCGGGGGCCAGACCATCGGCAAGATGGCGGTCGGTCTCCGCGTCGTCAGCGCTGACCGATGAGCCGGTGACGCTCGGCCGTGCGCTGCTGCGGACGCTGGTGTGGGGCCTGTCGGCCGTGCCGGCCGGTCTGGGCTTTCTGTCCATCGTGGCGACCCGCGATCGCCGGGGCTTGCACGATCGCTTCGCGCGGACGCGTGTCGTCACGGTATCATCCCCGTAGTCTCGCGCCCGCACGTCAGGCGCCTGTCCGCTTCCTCGACCATGACTCGTCTCGCCGTCTTCATTTCGACGTTCGCGCACGTGGGCGACGTCCCGTTCGCGCCCGGCACGGCCGGGTCGGCGGCCGGGCTGGTCGTCTTCTACCTGATCGGCCAGGGACGGATCGCCCAGGCCGTCGCGATTCTCGTGCTGTTCGCGCTCGGCATCTGGAGCGGAACGGTGGCCGAGCGGCACTTCGGCATGGAGGATCCCGGTCCGGTGGTCATCGATGAGGTGATGGGCATGCTCATCACTCTCTGGGGTATCCCGGTCGGGTGGGCCGGCGCGCTCGCCGGCTTCGTCATCTTCCGCGCGATGGATGTCGTGAAGCCGTTTCCCGCCAACCGGCTGGAACACCTGCACGGCGGTCTTGGCGTGATGGCGGACGATGCGATGGCCGCCGTCTACGGCAATCTGCTGCTGCGCCTGGCGGTCTGGCTGCTGCCGGTGCTGCACGCCGCGCGAAACTAGGACCGGGCGCAGCCCGGGCGGCCCGCACAGCGGGCCCGCGACGCGGAACGGAGCGAGCCGCAGTGTCGCGAGCGAGTGACAGGGAGCCGGGGATCGGGGCAGCGCCCGTCGAGGAACGGCCCGCACAGCGGGCCCGCGCCTCGGCCGGGGTCGGGGCGCCCTGAGCATCGGGAGAGGGTGCGACCGGAACGGAGCGAGCCAGTGTCGCGAGCGAGTGCAGGGAGCCGGGGATCGGGGCGGAGCCCCGTTTAAGTGAATGAAGGCGCACATCATCGCCGTCGGCAGCGAGTTGCTGACGCCGCTGCGCGTGGACACCAACTCGCTGGCCATTACCGAACGGCTGAATGCGGTCGGCATCGACGTGCAGGCGAAGGCCGTCGTCGGCGACGACCTCACGGACCTCGCCGACGCCGTGCGCTACGCGATGGCCCACGCCGACCTCGTCGTCATGACGGGAGGGCTGGGGCCGACGGCCGACGATGTCACGCGCGAGGCCGTGGCCGCCGTGCTCGGGCTGCCGCTCGACGAGGACGAGGCCATCGTCGATCGGATCCGCCGGCGCTTCGAGGCGCGCGGGTGGCAGATGCCGGAGATCAACCGGCGGCAGGCGCAGGTTCCGCGGGGCGCCACCCTGCTGGCCAACCCGAACGGCACGGCGCCCGGGCTGTGGATCGAGCACGAGGGAACGGGCCTCCTGCTGCTGCCGGGGCCGCCGCGCGAGCTGGTGCCGATGCTCGAGGCCGTGATTGCCGAACGGCTGGTGCCGCGCGCCGGCGGCGTGCGGCTGTACCGGCGGGTGCTGAAGATCACCGGGCGGGCCGAGTCGCACGTCGACCAGATCGCCCAGCCGATCTACGCGCAGTGGCTGCAGTGGGAACCGCCCATCGGGACGACGATTCTCGCCGCGCTCGGACAGATCGAGCTGCACCTGCGGATGCAGTCGGCCGATCCGGCGCAGGCCACCTCGGCGCTCGACCGCGCGAGCCAGGAACTGCACGAGGCGCTGGGCGATGCCGTGTTCAGCATCGACGGTCGATCGCTCGAGGAGGTCGTGGGCGACCTGCTGCGCGCCGGCGGATGGTGGATTGCCACCGCGGAATCCTGCACCGGCGGTCTGATGGCTTCGCGCCTGACCGACGTGCCGGGCAGCTCCGACTACGTGGAGCGCGGCGTCGTCTGCTACAGCAACCGTGCGAAAGTGGAACTGCTGGGCGTTCCGGAATCGCTGATTGCCGGGCACGGCGCCGTCAGCGAGCCGGTGGCGCAGGCGATGGCGCGGGGAATCTGCGAGCGGGCGCGCGTCGATATCGGCGTGGGAATCACGGGCATCGCCGGTCCTGGTGGCGGCACCGACGAGAAGCCGGTGGGAACCGTCGCCGTCGCCGCGGCGTTCCGGGAACGGGAGATGGTGAAGACGTTCCGCTTCATCGGCGACCGGATGCGGGTGAAGTACCAGGCCGCGCAGGCCGGACTCGACATGGTGCGGCGCCTGCTCGGCCCGCCGCGCGTCTGAGGCCGATGGACGCCGCGCGACGGCTCTTCGTGGCCGTTGATCTCGCGGCGGAGGCGCGCGCCGCCGCGGCCGGTGTGGCCCGGCAGCTGGGCAGGGCGCTCGATCGCGGACGCGGGCACCGCGGAGTCCGCTGGGTCGCGGCCGAGCAGTTGCACCTGACGCTGGCGTTCATGGCGGCCGTTCCCGAGATCGGCGTCGAGGCCGTGCGGGCCGCCCTGGCGCGGCCGATGGCGACGGCGGTCTTCGAACTGGAGCTGCGCGGTGTCGGTCTGTTCCCGGCCGCTGGTGCGCCGCGCGTCGTCTGGATCGGCGTCGGCGAGGGGCTGGCCGCCCTCGAGGCGCTGCACGCCGAAGTGCGCGGCCGGCTGGCCGCCCGGGGGATCGCGCTGGAGGATCGGCCCTTCAGCGCACACCTCACGCTGGGGCGGTGGCGCGACGGACGGCCGGCGGACCGGGCCGCGGTGACCGGCGCGGCACCGCACGGGACCGCTCGCCCGGTTTCCGGTGGATCGTGTCACACTGTATGAGAGTCACCTGTCGTCGGACGGCCCCACCCACGTGCCGCTGACGCACAGTCCGCTCGGACCGGGTCCGGGCGACAGCTTCCAGGCATGATGATCGGTCTGCTGATCCCGATTCTGCTCGTCCTGACCGGCTATCTGCTCGGCTCGATTCCGTTCGCCTTCCTGCTGGGCCGCGCGGGCGGCCGCGATTTGCGGCGCGAGGGAAGCGGCAATCTGGGCACGGCCAACGTGTTCCGGACGAGCGGCGCCTCGACGGCGCTCGCCGTGCTGGCCCTCGACGTCAGCAAGGGCGCGGCGGCGGTGCTGCTCGCCGCGCGGTTCACCGGCGCGGATGCGGCGCCGGCCGCCGCCGGCGTCGCGGCGGTGCTGGGACACATCTACCCGCTGTGGCTGCGGTTCCGGGGCGGCAAGGGCGTGGCGACCGCATGCGGGGTCTTCTCGGTGCTGGTGCCGACGGCCGTGATTCCGGCGGTACTCGTCTTTGGCACGACCCTGTGGATGACCCGCTACGTCTCGCTCGGCTCCGTCCTGGCGGCCGTGTCGCTGCCGCCGATCATCATGGGCCGTGCACGCGCCGATTCCCTCGATCGCCGCCGCCGTCATCATCGCGGCCGTTGTCGTGCAGCGGCACCGGGGCAATCTCGCGCGGTTGCAGGCCGGCACCGAGCGGCGGCTCGGCCAGCGGGTGACCGGGTCATGACGGCGAAGCACGGCGGAACCGCGGCCGTTCTCGGGGCCGGCAGCTGGGGAACCGCGCTCGCCATCCATCTGGCCCGCGTCGGTCACGACGTGCGGCTGTGGGCGCGCAATCCGGCACTCGTCGACGAGATGCAGGCCCGGCGCGCCAACGCCGTCTACCTGCCGGACGTCACGCTGCCCGAGGGCCTGCGCGTGACGGCCTCGATGGAGGAAGCGCTGCACGGCGCGCAGCTCGTGGTCGCCGCGGTGCCGTCGCACGGGACGCGCAGCGTGCTGCGGCGTGCCGCCCGGTTCGTCGAGTCGGAGGCGACGATCGTGAGCGCCACCAAGGGACTCGAAACCGCATCGCTCCAGCGTCCCTCGGAGGTCATCGCGGAGGAGCTCGACGGCGGTCGGGCAATCGTCGTGCTGTCGGGGCCGAGCTTCGCTGCCGAGGTGGCGCGGCAGCTGCCGACGGCCATCTGTGCCGCGTCGCAGGACGTGCAGGCCGCCGAGCGGGTGCAGGAGCAGTTCCGGTCGCGCTACTTCCGCGTGTACGCCAGTACCGACGTGGCGGGCGTCGAGATCGGCGGGGCGTTGAAGAACGTGATCGCCATCGCCGCGGGCGCGGTCGAAGGCCTGGGGCTCGGGCAGAACGCGCTCGCCGGGCTCATCACGCGCGGGCTCGCCGAGATCACCCGGCTCGCCTGTGCGGCCGGCGCGCAGCGCGAGACGCTCGCCGGGCTGTCCGGGCTCGGGGATCTCGTGCTGACCTGCACGGGCAGTCTCAGCCGCAACCGTCACGTCGGGGTCGAGCTGGCGCGGGGACGCCGGCTCGACGAGATCCTGGCCGGCATGAAGATGATCGCCGAAGGCGTCCGCACGACCGAGGCGGCGCTGGCGCTCGGCGCGCGCTGCGGCGTGGAACTGCCGATCGCCGAGCAGATCGCCGACGTGCTCGCCGGGCGGAAGGACGTGCCGGCCGCCGTCGAGGATCTCATGCTGCGCCGGCAGCGGGCGGAAGCCGAGACCGGGTGATAGAATCGATCGAATGAGCCTGCTCGGCCGCCTCCGCCAGGGCCTGTCCCGCACCAAGAACCAGCTGGTCGAACGTTTCGACGACATCGTCCGCCGGGCCGATACCCCGGAGCGGCGGAGCCGTCCCGTCGACGTCGACACGATCGAGGCGCTCGAGGAGCTGCTGATCTCGGCCGATGTCGGCATGGCCGCCACCGAGCGGATCATCGAGGTCGTCGGCCGGCGGAGCCGCCGGGGCGAGAGCCTGCGCGAGATGGTGAAGGAGGAACTGCGGACCATCTTCGCCGCCGCCGCACGACCGGTGCCCGATGACGTGCGGCCGCACGTCGTGCTGATCGTCGGCGTCAACGGCACCGGCAAGACGACCACCGTCGGCAAGCTCGCGAACCTCGCCAGGACGAACGGCGCGCAGCCGCTGGTCTGCGCGGCCGACACCTTCCGGGCGGCCGCCGTCGAACAGCTGGAGATCTGGGCGAAGCGGGCGGGCGTCGACATCGTGCGGGCCCGCGAGGGCTCCGATCCGGCGGCCGTGGTCTTCGATGCCATCTCCGCCGGCCGCGCGCGCGACCGCAGCCCCATCCTCGTCGACACCGCCGGACGCCTGCACACGCGCGTCAACCTGATGAACGAGCTGGAGAAGATCCGGCGCATCGCTGCGCGCGAGGTCGAAGGGGCGCCCCACGAAGTGCTGCTCGTGCTCGACGCGACCGTCGGCCAGAACGGGCTGACGCAGGCGCGCGAGTTCATGGGCGCGTCGGGCGTCAACGGCATCGTGCTGACCAAGCTCGACGGCACGGCGAAGGGCGGCGTGGCCGTGGCGATCGCCCACGACCTGCAGTTGCCGATCCGCTACGTCGGCGTGGGCGAGGCGATGGACGACCTGCTGCCGTTCGTCCCCGACGACTACATCGACGCGCTGTTCGCCGAGAAGTGGTGACGCCGTGCCCTCCGACCTCGACTTCATGGCGCGGGCGCTGTTCCTCGCGACGCGCGGACGGGGACGCACCAGCCCGAATCCGCTGGTCGGCGCCGTCGTCGTGAGTCCCGAGGGCATCGTCGTCGGACACGGCGCGCACGAGAAGGCCGGCGGGCCGCACGCCGAGGTGCACGCCCTCGACGAGGCCGGAGACCGCGCACGGGGCGCGACGCTCTACTGCACGCTGGAGCCCTGCAGCCACACCGGCCGCACCGGGCCATGCGTCGAGCGGATTGCCGCGGCGGGCATCGCGCGAGTCGTCGCGGCCGTCGAGGACCCGAACCCGCTGGTGCAGGGGCGCGGCGTCGCCTATCTCCGCGACCACGGGATTGCGGTGGAGGTGGGGATTGGCGCCGAAGCCGCGATCCGGCTCAACCAGCCCTTCTTCACCTACATCCGCGAGCGCCGGCCGTTCGTCATCCTGAAGGCGGCGGCGAGCGCCGACGGCCGGATCGCCGCCGGGACCGGGCAGCGAACCGCCCTGACCTCGCCGCCGGCCGACCGGCGGACGCACCGGTTGCGGGCCGAGGTCGACGCGATGGGCGTCGGTTCGGAGACCGTTCTGGTGGACGACCCGCTCCTGACCGTGCGGGGCGTGTACCGGGAGCGGCCGCTGGTGCGGGTGATCTTCGATCGGCGGCTGCGGACGCCGGCATCGGCGCGGATCTTCTCGACGCTCGAACAGGGGCCGGTCATAATGATGACGTCGCCGGCGGCGGTGGCCGACGAGCATCTGGCGGGGCCGCTGCGGGCAGCGGGAGCCGAGCTGGAGGCCGTGGCGGGTCCCGGCGAGCTGCGGGCGGCGCTGGGCCGCCTCGCCGATCGCGGCGTCACGTCGCTGCTGCTCGAAGGCGGTGCGAAGCTGCACGCCGCGTTCTGGGAAGCCGGGCTGGTCGACTACGTGCACGTCTACGTGACGCCGCAGACGCTCGGCGCCGCGGGTGTTCCCTTCGCTCTGGGCCGGCCGGCCTCGCTGGCGGGCCTGTTCGACCAACGCGTGGAGGCCTTCGGGCCCGACGTCCTCATCGAGGGTTATGTTCACCGGCCTCATTGAATCGGTTGGCGAGGTCATCGAGCTCAAGCCGACCAGCGCGGGTCACCGGCTGCGGATTGCGACCGACCTGGCGAAGACGGCGCGTGAAGGCGACAGCCTGGCGGTCAACGGCGTCTGCCTGACGATCATCCTGGCGACATCGGGCGAGGTCCACGCCGACGTGGGCCCGGAGACGGCGCGTGTCACGACGCTCGGCGCACTCAACCGCGGCACGAAGGTGAATCTCGAGCGCCCGGTGGCGGCCGACGGGCGGATGGGCGGCCACTTCGTCCAGGGGCACGTGGATGGCACCGGGACGGTGGAGGAGATCCGCGAGGACGCCGGCTTCTACTGGATGACGGTCTCCTTCCCGCCGCTGCTGGCGCCCTACTTCGTGCACCGCGGATCGGTGGCCGTCGATGGCATCAGCCTCACGGTGGCCGGGCTCGGCGAGGATCGCTTCGACGTGCAGCTGGTGCCGTTCACGTGGGCCCACACGAACCTGCACACGCGGCGCACGCGCGACCGCGTGAACATCGAGTGCGACCTGATCGGCAAGTACGTGGTGCGGGCGGTGGAGGTGGCGGGCGCCGGCCGTGCCGGCGGAGGCACATTGCATTGAGGGCACGGGAACGGAAACCAGCACGGCGGACGGCGCGACCCATGGCTCAGCACCTGCGGATTGCGAAGGGGGCGCGGAAACGGACGAGTCCGTTCGCGTCGATCGAGGCGTCGATCGAGGCGATCAAGGCCGGCGAGATGGTCATCGTCGTCGACGACGAGGATCGCGAGAACGAAGGCGATCTGACCATCGCGGCGGAGAAGATCACGCCCGAGGCCATCAACTTCATGGCGCGCTACGGCCGCGGGCTGATCTGCGTGTCGATGACGGGCGAGCGGCTCGAGGAACTCGACATCCCCCTGATGGTGAACCAGAACACCGCGCGGTTCGATACCGCGTTCTGTGTCTCCATCGAGGCGAAGGGGACGACCAGCACCGGCATCTCCGCACAGGACCGGTCGAACACCGTGCTCGCGTGCATCGATCCGAAGACCCGGCCGGCCGACCTCGCGCGGCCCGGGCACATGTTCCCGCTGCGCGCCCGGAAGGGCGGCGTGATGGTGACGGGCCGGCCAGACGGAAGCCGCCGTGGATCTCGCGCGCATCGCCGGACTGTATCCGGCGGGTGTCATCTGCGAGATCATGAACGAGGACGGGACGATGGCGCGCGTGCCGCAGCTGACGCGCTTCGCGAAGAAGCACGGGTTGCGGCTGATCACGATCGCCGATCTGATCAAGTACCGCATGCGCACCGAACGGCTCATCCGTTCGATCGATTCGGCCGACCTGCCGACGCGGTACGGACCGTTCAGGGTCCATGCCTTCGAGAGCGGGACCGACGGCGAGACGCACGTGGCGCTGGTCTGCGGCGATGTCGGCGACGGCCGGAACATCCTCGTCCGCGTGCATTCCCGCTGCCTGACGGGCGACGTCTTTCATTCCGCCCGCTGCGACTGCGGCGAGCAGCTCGAGACGGCGATGGAGCTGATTGCCGCCGAGGGTCGCGGCGTCCTGCTGTACCTGAACCAGGAGGGGCGGGGCATCGGGCTGTCGAACAAGATCCGCGCCTACGCGCTGCAGGACCAGGGCTTCGACACGGTCGAGGCGAACGAGCGGCTGGGCTTCAAGCCCGACCAGCGCGACTACGGCATCGGGGCCCAGATCCTGGGCGAGCTGGGCGTCCGGACGATGCGGCTGCTGACGAACAACCCGCGAAAGTTCGTCGGGCTCGAGGGATACGGGCTGTCGGTCCTCTCCTCCGTCCCGCTGGAGATTCCCGCCTCGGAGTCGACCCGCCGCTATCTGAAGACCAAGAAGGAGAAGCTGGGGCACAAGCTCAAGTCGGTCTAGCGCCTCGTTGACACCTCAACGGTCACTCGATTACCATAAGGGTTTGCGTTCGTTGGCTTTAGGCGGAACGGTCCGTCTGGTGGGCCCGGGCGCCACGGGATGGGTACGGCTGGGGGCTCATGTTTGACTCGCTGAGCGATCGCCTGCAGGGCGTCTTCAAGTCGCTGCGCGGCCAGTCGCGGCTCACCGAGGCGAACGTCGAGTCGGTGCTGCGCGAGATCCGGCTGGCGCTGCTCGAGGCGGACGTCAACTTCAAGGTCGTCAAGGCCTTCATCGATCGCGTGCGCGATCGGGCGATGGGCCAGGACGTCCTGCAGAGCCTCACCCCGGCGCAGCACGTCGTCAAGATCGTGCGCGAGGAGATGCTCGCGCTGTTCGGCGACACCGACGGCGGCCTGCCGCCGGCGCCGCGCAGCCCGCGCGTGATCCTGCTGCTCGGCCTCCAGGGGTCGGGCAAGACGACGACGGCGGCGAAGCTGGCGGCCTGGCTGACGCGGCAGGGGCGGCACCCCATGCTGGTGTCGACCGACGTGCGGCGGCCGGCGGCGATCGAGCAGTTGAACGTCCTCGGCGGCAAGGCGAAGGTGCGCGTGCACGATCCGGCCGGGGAGATGGACCCGGTGGTGCGCGCGGCCGGCGCGATGCGGGAGGCCCGCAACACGGGCTTCGACGTCGTGATCGTCGACACGGCCGGACGGCTGCACATCGACGACGAGCTGATGGTGGAGCTGCAGGCCATCAAGGACGCCGTCGAGCCGACGGACCTGCTCTACGTGGCCGATGCCATGACGGGGCAGGACGCCATCAAGAGCGCCGGCGAGTTCAACCACCGGGTCGGCGTGACGGGCGTCGTGCTGACGAAGCTCGACGGCGACGCGCGCGGCGGTGCCTCGCTGTCGGTGGTCTCGGTCGTCGGCGTGCCGATCGCGTTCGTCGGCAGCGGCGAGCGGCTCGAGGATCTGGAGGCGTTCCATCCGGATCGGGTCGTGTCGCGGATCCTCGGAATGGGCGACGTGCTGTCGCTCATCGAGAAGGCCGAGGCGGCGATCGACCACGAGCAGGCGGCGCGGCTCGAACAGAAGATCCGGCTCGACGACTTCACGCTCGAGGACTTCCGCGAGCAGCTCCGGACGATCCGGAAGATGGGGCCGCTCGAGAGCATCATCGGCATGCTGCCCGGACTGGGCAACATGAAGCAGCTGGCGGACAACAAGCCGGACGAGCGGCAGCTGGTGCGCATCGACGCCATCATCGGGTCGATGACGCCGCAGGAGCGGCGGCGCCAGGAGATCATCAACGGCAGCCGCCGGAAGCGGATTGCGCGGGGCAGCGGGACGACGGTCGAGGAAGTCAACAAGCTGCTGAAGCAGTTCGTGCAGATGCGCAAGATGTTGAAGTCGATCGGCGGAATGGGCGGCGGCAAGAAGGGGCGCCGGAAGGCGCTCGGGATGCTGCAGTCGATGGGACAGAGACGGTAGGACGACCGGCTACGGGGCCGGAGGGGACTTCACGGGGCTCGAGGCCCGAACCCCGGAGCCCGAAGAGTAACGAGGTACTGGAGCACACATGCTGGCAATTCGTATGAGACGGACGGGTTCGAAGAAGCGGCCCTTCTTCCGGGTGGTGGTCGCCACGTCGGCGGCGGCGCGTGACGGCAGCTTCGTCGAGATTCTCGGGCACTACAATCCGCGCGCGCAGCCGGAGACGTTCGAGGTGAACCGCGAGCGCGTCGACTACTGGCTGGCCAACGGCGCCCGTGCGTCCGACAGCGTGCGGACCCTGCTTGCACGGCATCCGGCGATGCCGGCCGAGGCGCCGGCCGAGTCGGCCGCCGAATCGGCGCAGTGAGCCGGACCCGCGACGTGGTGGAGGTGCTGGCCCGGGCCCTCACCGACCACCCCGAGGCCGTGAAGGTCACCGAGAGCGATCATCGCGGCACGACCGTGCTCGAGCTGTTCGTGGCTCCGGGGGATGCCGGCAAGGTGATCGGCCGCCAGGGACGGACCGTGGCGGCGCTGCGGACGCTCGTGAGCGTGGCGGCCGAGCACGAGGGCCTGACGGCCACCCTCGAGGTACGGGACGCCCAGGCCGGACGGTAGCGTGGCGCTCGAGTGGGACGCGCTCGTGACGGTCGGTCGGATTGCCCGCACGCACGGTAATCGCGGCCAGGTCATCGTGAATCCGGAAACCGACTTTCCGGACGAACGCTTCCGCGCCGGCGCCGTCGTCTACATCGCGCGTGACGGCCGGGTCGAGCCGGTGACGCTGACGGCCGTCCGGTTCCACCAGGGACGGCCCATCGTCGCGCTCGACGGCGTGGCGACGATGAACGAGGCCGAGACGCTGGCGGGCCTGGAACTGCGGGTGCCGGCGTCCGAGCTGACGCCGCTGCCCGAGGCGACCTACTACCGCCACGATCTGGTCGGCTGCGTGGTGGAGACGGTCGCCGGCGAGCCCGTGGGAACGGTGACGGGCGTCGAAGGGACACTGGACCTCAGCCGCCTGGTCGTCCAGGGCCGACAGGGTGAAGTGCTGATCCCGCTGGTCGCGACCATCTGCGTCCGCGTCGATCCGGCGCCCGGACGATCGTGGTCGACCCGCCCGAGGGGCTGCTCGACCTGAACCTGTGACCGCGGCGTGTCACGAAGAACGTAGAACGACGAACGTAGAAGGGCCGGGCGAAGCCCGGCGTCGCCAGGAGGTAAGGGTCGTGGAGGCTGTCTGGGCACCGGAGACCGTAGCCCGGAGCCTGAAGACCTGGCGGGGACCTGGCCCCGTATGAAGTTCGACGTCATCACCATCTTCCCGCGGATGCTCGAAGGCCCCCTTGGCGAGGGCATCATCCACCGGGCGATGGATCGGGGCGTGCTCGACGTTCACGTGCACGACCTGCGGGACTTCACCGAGGATCGCCATCACGTCGTCGACGACGTGTCGTACGGCGGCGGACCGGGGATGGTGCTGAAGCCCGAGCCGCTGTTCCGGGCGATCGACGCGATCCGTGAACGGCGGGGAGCGCCGTCGGCCGTGGTGCTGCTGTCGCCCCAGGGGCGGCAGTTCTGCCAGGCCGAGGCCGAGCGTCTGAGCCGGCTGCCGCACGTCGTGCTCGTGTGCGGCCGGTACGAGGGGATCGACGAGCGGGTGCGCGAACGGCTCGCGACCGACGAGATCTCGATCGGGGATTACGTGCTCAGCGGGGGCGAGCTGCCGGCCCTCGTGGTGCTCGACGCGGTCGCCCGGCTCGTGCCGGGCGTGGTGGGCGACGAGCAGTCGGTGGAAGGCGACTCGTTCGCACGGGGACTGCTCGACTATCCGCACTACACGCGGCCGGCGAGCTTCCGGGGGGCGGACGTGCCGGACGTGCTGCTGTCGGGCAACCATGCGGCGATCCGCCGGTGGCGCAAGCGGCAGGCGGTGGCGCGGACGCTGGAGCGGCGGCCCGAGCTGCTGGCCGAGGCGGTGCTCGACGAGGAAGAGCGCGAGATCCTGCGGGAGCTCGTTGCGGAACGGACAAAAGGAGACGGAGATGGGCGCGATTGACGTACTCGAAGAAGGCCAGCTGACCCAGCGGCCGCAGCTCAAGGCGGGCGACACGGTGCGCGTGCACGTGCGGGTCCGTGAGGGCGAGAAGGAGCGGATCCAGGTGTTCGAAGGCATCGTGATCGGCATGCACCGGGGCGGCGCCCGTGCGTCGTTCACCGTGCGCAAGATCTCCTTCGGCCAGGGGGTGGAGCGGATCTTCCCGTTGCACTCGCCGAACCTCCAGAAGATCGAAGTCTTGCGCTCGGCCAAGGTCCGCCGCGCCAAGCTGTACTTCCTGCGCGAGCGCCGCGGCAAGGCCGCGCGCATGAAGGAAACGACCCGGCACGCGCTCTAGTTCAATCGGGGCTCCGCCCCGAACCCCGGCTTCCTTCACTCGCTCGCGCCACGGGCTCGCTCCGTTCCGGTCGCGGGCCCGCGGTTGCGGGCCGTTACGCGGTTCCGGGCTGCGGCTTCCGGCGGAGAAGCCTTCACGCCCGCGCGGCCTCCGGGCCCGCGGGCGCCGCTCGATTCGTTCCCCCTCCGCCTGGTGCCCGAGTGAGCCCATGGTCCGCCCGCGTGCTCGCCGCACGATCGAAAACGCGCTCAAGCGGATCGGGTTCACCCGGATCGCCGGCGTCGACGAGGTGGGCCGGGGCTGCCTGGCGGGTCCCGTCACGGCCGCGGCCGTCATCCTCCCCGACGGCTGCCGCATCCGCGGCATCGCCGATTCCAAGCAACTGACCGCCAGGGCCCGCGAGCGGCTGCACGACGAGATCGTCGAGTGCGCGCTGGCCTGGGCCGTCGCTTCCTGCGCCCCCGCGGAAATCGACCAGCTGAACATCCACCGGGCGTCGCTGCGCGCGATGCAGCACGCCGTCATGGCGCTGGTGCCGCTGCCCGGCTTCGTGCTCGTCGACGCCTTTCGCGTGCCGGGCCTGCCGATGGCGCAGCGGGGCATCGTGCACGGCGATCGCGCCTGCACGGCGATTGCCGCCGCCTCGATCGTGGCCAAGGTCGTGCGCGATCGTGAGATGGTGCAGCGCCACGCCGAGGATCCCCGCTACGGCTTCGACCGTCACAAGGGATACGCCACCGCGGCTCATCTGGCTGCCGTGGCGCAATTCGGCTATTCGGTCATCCACCGGCGCTCGTTCCGGCCGTCGTCGCTCTTTGATACCATTGATTCACAGGGAGTTAGGCTGGATCCGGATCCTCCGGCCGACTGACACGTGGCCACCGATCGCGACGCCGCACTCCGGAAGGCCGAGAAGCTGCTGCGCCAGGGTCGTCTCGACCAGGCCATTGCGGAGTACATGCGGATCGTCGACGAGCAGCCGCACGACCTGACCGCGGCGAACATGCTCGGGGATCTGTACGTGCGGGCGGGGCAGGTGGAGCGGGCCGCAGCCCAGTATGCGCGGATCGCCAGCCACCTGGCGCGCGAGGGATTCCTCCCGAAGGCCGCCGCGCTCTACAAGAAGATCCTGAAGGTCAATCCGGGCGACGAAGACGCGCTGCTGCAGGCGGCCGACATCGCCGCCCGGCAGGGACTGGTCGCCGACGCCCGGAGCTACCTGACCATCGTGGCCCGACGGCGCGAGGCCCGCGGCGATGCGCGGGGCGCCGCCGAAGTCCGCGTGCGCCTGGGCGAAATCGATCCTGGGGACGTGGAGGCGAGTCTCGCGGCGGCGCGGGCGAGCGCCAGCCTGGGGGGCGGCGTCGCGGTGGCTCGGCTCCGGACGCTCGCCGATGACCTGCTGGCGAAGGGGCGGCAGGACGAGGCACTGGCCGTGCTCGGCGAGGCCGTCCGCCTCGCCCCGGCCGACACCGGCAGCCGCCGGGCGCTGGTCATGCTGCTGCTCGAGCGCGGCGACTGGAGCGGGGCGGCCGCTGCGCTTCCCGACGAGCAGGCGGCGGCACCCGAACTGCGTCTGCTGGCCCTGGAGACCGATCTGCGGACCGGGCGTCGCGATCGCGCAGCCTCAGCGCTGCGCCGGCTGATCGACGATGATGCCGACGCGGTCGTGGAACTCGGGTGGCGTCTCGCAGGCGAGCATCCGGCCGCCGGATTCCAGTGCGTCGAGCCGGTCGTGGATCGCGCGGTCGATCGGCAGGACTGGGACGGGGCGCTCGCCTCCCTGAACGGATTCGTCGACCGGACGCCGCATGACGTGGGGGCGCTGCTGAAGCTCGTCGAGGTCTGCGTCGATGCCGGGCGGGAGAATGAGCTGATCTCGGCGCAGATCCGGCTCGTCGACGCGTATCTGGAAGCCGGATCCGGGAACGAAGCGAGGGTGATTGCGGAGGACCTGGTGGTCAGGAGTCCCGAGGATGCCTCGCATCTCGCCCGGCTGCGACGGGCGCTGGCGCTGGTCGGCGAACCGGATCCCGACCGCGCCCTGGCTGAGCGGCTGCGTGGGGCGTCGGCCCTGACCGCGGACGATCTCGACTTCGACCTGAGCGACCTTGCACGTCGTGAGATCGTCGCAGAGGCGGTCCCGGACGGGGACAGCGGGGCATTCGAGCCGCAGCAGGCGTCGCCGAGCCCCGCGGCGGAGTCACCGCGGCCTCCGGCGGGAGAGCGCGCGGCCCATCCGGACCGTGTTGAAGCGCCAAGGGGCGGTGCCGCCGTCATCGGACCGGCGGAGCCGCATCCGGATGTCTTCGAACTGAGTGCCGGCGCGATCGACGTCACGTCGTTCCTGTCGGATGTCGAGTTCGCGGGGGAGGAAGACGGATCGCCGGCTGGCGGATTCGGACATCGTCGAAGTCGACCTGAGCGCGGCACTCGACGAACTGGAGGCCGCCACGACGCCCGTTCCGGCCGGTCCCGATATCCTGGACGGCCTCGACGACGTCTTCCGGGGATTGCGGGAGGACGCCGAGCAGGAGCCGGCATTCCGCACGGCGCAGGACCGGTACCGGCAGGCGGTCGACTTCGAGGCCGCCGGCCGGGACGAAGAAGCGATCGCCCTCCTCGAGCAGGCCTGCCGATCGCCGCGTCTGCGGTTCGAAGCGGCCGGCCGGCTGGCGCGGCTGCTGGCGCGTCGCGGGCGGCGGGACCTCGCGATCGACTGGTTCGAGCGGGCGGCGCAGGCACCAGCGCCCTCGGCGGATGCAGGTCTGGCGCTGCTCTATGATCTCGGCCTGACGCTCGAAGAGGGTGGCGAACAGGCCCGTGCGCTGGCCGTCTTCCTCGAGCTGCGGTCCGAGGCCGGCGCGTACCGCGACGTGGTGGAGCGGGTCGATCGGCTGTCAAACACCGGGATGCGAGGGTAGTTTCCTGTTCAGGCGTCTTCTGCTCATCGCGCTGTTCATCGAGATCGGGCTCCTGCTGATCGCCGTACCGTGGACGCCGTTCTGGGAACGCAACTACTTCACCGATTCCATTCCGCTGCTGCGTCTGGTCCTGACGAACAACTTCGCCCGCGGTGCGATCACCGGCCTCGGGCTGGTGAACCTGTACGTGGGCCTCGTCGATCTCGCCTACCTGGTGGGCGGCGCGGTCCGCACGGCGACCGAGCACCGGCCGCCCACGGACGGGAACAGCGGCTCGGGCCCCCGCGGCGGGGACGGTGCCGGTTCCGACTCGACCGGACTGCCGATGGAGGAGTAGCGCGACGTGCTCTGTCTGGTGACCGATCGGCGCCGGCTGGCCCCCGTGCGCCCCGGCAGCGACCCGAGCATCGGTCCCCTGCTCGAGCTGATCGGCGAAGCGGCGGAGGCGGGCGTGGACATCATTCAGATCCGCGAGCCCGATCTGGAAGCCGCGCCGCTGGCCGCGCTGGTGAGGCGCGCCGTCGAGATGACGCGCGGAACCCGGGCGAGGATCCTCGTGAACGAGCGCGTCGATGTCGCGCTCGCCGCCGGTGCGCACGGCGTGCACCTGCGCGCGGTGTCGATGGACGCCCGCCGGGTGAGGACGATGGTGCCTCCGGGATTCCTGATCGGCCGGTCCGTGCACGGCGTGGCCGAGGCGGAGCGCATCGCCGCCGGCGGCGCGGTCGACTTCCTCGTGCTCGGCACCATCTTTCCGTCGCGATCGAAACCGCGGGGGCATCCGACACTCGGGCTCCAGGCCCTGGAGGCCGTGGCGCGCCGTGCGTCGTGTCCCGTGCTCGCCATCGGGGGCGTCACGATGAGCCGGGCGGCCGCCATCGCGAAGACCGGTGCGGCGGGCGTGGCGGCCATCGGGCTCTTCCAGCCGGCTGCCGTGCGAGGCGAAAATAAGGCGAATTCGCTGGCAGAGATTGTGCAGAGCCTTCGTATCCTGTTTGACACACCCCCACCGAGTTCCCTACCATAGGAGCCAATGAACCCGTTTGGTCCACCCACGCCCTGATAGTTCCAGGGGCAGGGGTGTTGGAGATCCGGACAGCTTCCACAGTTCCATCGAGGATGCCTGATCGATCAGCTTCCGACTTCGGTACCCGCCTGAAGCTTGCGCGCGAAGCGCGCGACGTCTCGCTGCGTCGCATTGCGAACGTCACCAAGATATCCATCCCTGCGCTCGAATCGCTCGAACGGAACGACATCTCGCGCCTGCCCGGCGGCATCTTCACTCGCGCGTTCGTCCGCGCCTACGCCCGCGAAGTGGGCCTCGATGCCGAAGAGACGTTGCGCGACTTCATCACGAGCTTTCCGCAGGAGTCGGTCCTCGCCGGCCATCCGGAGCTGCACGAACGCGAAGAGCGCCAGGCGCGCGAGTGCGAGGCGCGCAAGCACGGTCGGATCGCGCGGTTTGCGGGGCTGGGAGCCGTGGCCCTCGCCATCATCATCTACCTGGCGGTGTCCGGCTTCCGCAACTCGAGCGCGGCCAGCGCCGGTGCCGGCGGCTTCGACGTGGGCGCGCCCATCGTCTCGTCGCCAATCGTGCCGACGTCGAACACCGGGTCGCTCCCCAGCGGCGCGGTGGGCGAATACCTGAGCGTGAAGCTCGCGGCGCGGGCGCCGTGCTGGGTCTCGGCCACGGTCGACGGCCACCACTCGATGCAGCGCCTGCTGCAGCCCGGCGAGCAGACCGAGCTGCGCGTCCGCGATGAAGTGGTGCTGACGGCGGGCGATGCCGGCGCGCTCGAGCTGACGATCAACGGGATGCCGGCGAGGGCGCTGGGCCGTTCCGGGCAGGTCGTCACCGTCCGCATCGATCCGCAGAACTACCGGTCGTTCGTGGAAGGCAACTAGACTCGCGGTCTCTTCCGGCCCGCGCGGGCCGGGAACACACTCTCACTTCAGAACACACTGACGATGGATACCGGGCTCAGGAGCCCGCTGGTGGACTTCTTCCGCCGCGGGGAAGTGGCGCGCGACGTGCGGCTGCTGGCGGCGCAGGGCGCGCTGGCGCCTCGTGCGCTCGAGCAGCTGACGCTGCTCGTCCTCCTGCTCGACGACGTGGACCCGGCAATCCGGGTGGCGGCCGCCGGGACGCTGGACCGCATTCCGCCGGCAACACTGGCGGCGTTCCTGGCTCGTCGTGACGTCCCGGAAGGGCTGCGGACCTTCTTCGCCGGCCGGGGCGTCGAACCCGCCGCCGTGGCGACCGACGAGGCCGAGGCTCCGCTGGTCGACACGTCGGACGAGGCGGCCGTGAGCGCGGTGAGTGAAGACGGGGAGGCGGAGACCGGTGAGGGCGCCGACGACGCGCGGCGGCCGGCGGCGCAGCGGATCGCCGGCATGAACGTGCTGGAGCGGATGAACGCGGCGCTGAAGGGAAGCCGGGAAGAGCGGACCGTGCTCGTCCGCGATCCGAACAAGATGGTGGCCCTGGCCGTGCTGAGCAGCCCGCGGGTGAGCGAGGACGAGGTCGAGTCGTTCGCCCGGATGGCAACGGTTCCCGAGCACGTGCTGCGAGCGATTGCCGCCAACCGATCCTGGATGCGCAACTACGGCGTCGTGCAGGGGCTGACCCGTAACCCGAAGACGCCGGTGGCCGTGTCGCTGAACCTGCTCGTCCGGCTGCACGATCGCGACCTGACCGCGCTGTCCACCGACCGGAACGTGCCGGAGCCGGTGCGCGTGGCCGCGCGCAAGAAAGTCGTGAACACCGCCAGCCGGCGCTGACCGGTCAGCGCCGCGGGGCGCCCGGCCGGGACCGGCTGGCGCTCCGTTTCGCGCCGCCGCGTCCGCCCGGCGGTCCGCTGCGCACCCCCCATTCCGACCGCATCTGCGACAGGCCGTCCATATAGACGGCGGCCCGCTCGCGCGCTTCCTCCGACGGCAGCGTCTTCAGCAGCTCCACGGCCCTGTCGAAATCGCGGGCGATCGTGGCGCGCCCGGTCTCGTAGTAGAGGCGCTTGATCTCGTCGACAGGGTCCATGTCTCTAGATTAGCAGGCTGTGCTGGTTTTCAGACAGGAGTTCAGAAGGTGAAGAGCCCATCACGCTGCTATCCGGCATCGGGTCCGGCTGACCGGTGCAGGTTGCGGCGGAGGCTCGCGCGGAAGGCATCGACCGGGCGGGTGTTCAGCACGTCGTCTGGTGTCAGCCAGGCGCGCCGCGCCGTCTGAACGCCCCAGCGCAACAGGCCGAAGGCGCCGCGGGCGTGGGCGTCGGTCGCGATGGTCAGCCGCACGCCGCGATCGCGGGCCAGCCTGGCGTGGACGTCGTTCAGGTCGCGGCGCTCGATCTGGCTGTTGATCTCGAAGGCGACATCCTGGGCCGCCGCGGCGTCGAGCACGGTCTCGAGATCGAAGCGGTACGGCTCGCGCCGCAGCAGGAGCCGGCCGGTCGCGTGGCCGATGATGTCGACCCAGGGGCAGGCGATCGCCCGCAGCAGCCGGTCGGTCATCTGCGCCGGTTCCTGGTTGAACGCGGAATGGACCGACGCGATCACGAGGTCGAGCGCGGCGAGGCAGTCGTCGGCGAGATCCATCGTGCCGTCGGGCCGGATGTCGCACTCGATGCCGGCCAGCAGCGTGATGCCCTCGACCCGGCGGCCGACGTCGCGGATGCGGGTGGCGTGGGCGAGTGCGCGGCGCTCGTCGAGGCCGTTGGCCATCGCCAGCGCCTGGCTGTGGTCGGTGATGGCCAGATACTCGAGGCCGGCATCGCGCGCGGCCCGCGCCATCGTCTCGATGTCGTCGCGGCCGTCGGTCTCGGTCGTGTGCGCGTGCAGGTCGCCGCGCAGATCCCCGATCTCGATGAGGCGTGGCAGCGCGCCGGCGGCGGCTGCGTCGATCTCGCCGCGGTTCTCCCGCAGTTCCGGCGGGACGACGGTGAGTCCGAGGGCGGCGTAGAGCCCGTCTTCCGTCTCGCCGGCGACGCGGTTCCCAGTCGCCACGGCGAACAGGCCGTATTCGTTCAGGGTCAGGTCTCGTGCCAGTGCGCGATCACGCAAGGCGATGTTGTGGGCCTTCGAGCCGGTGAAATACTGCAGCGCCGCGCCCCGGCTCTCGGCGGGCACGAGCCGGAGATCCGCCTGGAGGCCGCCATACAGCAGGACGCTGGCCTTCGTCTCGCCCCGCCCCAGGATGCGCTCGACGAGGCGGTAGCTGGTGAAGGCCTCCATCAGGTCCGACGTGCCGCCGACGGCGAGGATGTCGAGATCGCCGCAGGTGTCGGCGCCGCGGCGGAGGCTGCCGACCGGCGTCAGCTCGACGCCCGGCGCCGTCTCGTGCAGCCAGGCGATGAGCGCCCGCGCCGTGTCGGCCACGTCCGGCGCGAGATGACGCGATGCGTGCCGCCGGCGTTCATCGATGGCCCGCAGGATGAGCGCCGTCTTCTTCGGGCCCATCCCACGCATGCCGGCCAGCGTGCCGGACTGTGCCGCCCGCTCGAGGTCGTCGAGCGAGCCGATGCCGAGCTGACGGTAGAGGGCCGCGGCGGTCTTCGGTCCGACACCCTGCAGGTGGAGCAGCTCGAGGATGGTCGGCGGGAACTCGGCGACCAGCTCGCGGTGAAAGGCCATCTCGCCCGTGTCGGCAATCTCCCGCACGCGGGCGGCGAGGTCGCGGCCGATCCCCGGGATCTCGCGGAGACGCGCCTCGTCGAACGCCGCGACCTGTTCGCCGGTGTGGGCGATCGTCTCCGCGGCATTCCGGTACGCCCGGATCTTGAAGGGGTTGGCTTCCTTGAGCTCCAGCAGGTCGGCCGTCTCGGCGAGGATCCGGGCGATCGCGAGGTTATCCGACACGCAGGCCTTCCAGATCGACCCGGAACTCGAGGATGCGGGCGCCCCCGGCCGCCAGCGCCGCACGGATCGCATCCCGGTTCGCCGGTTCGCCGTAGCAGAACAGGCAGCCGCCGCCGCCCGCGCCGCAGACCTTCGCGGCGGTTGCGCCGGCCCGCATGGCGCGGCCGATCAGATCGTCGATCGCCGGCGTCGTCACGCCGGGGGCGAGGCGGCGCCGGTTCTCCCATTCCTCGGCGATCAGCCGGCCCGTCCGCTCCCAGTCGCCCCGTTCGAGCGCCTCGCGCATGGCCGCGGCCGTGTCGCGGATCCGCTCGAAGCAGTCGAAGATGGCACGGTCGCCGTCGAGGTGCCGCTTCATGACGTCCCAGTTGTTCGTGCCGGAATTGCGCGGCTCGCCCGTGTAGGCGAGCACGATCCGCTCCTCGAGCCCCTCGGGATCGACGTCGAGGCCGACGCGATGGATGCCGTCGACGCCCAGCTCGATGGCGGCGATGCCGCCGAACAGCGCCGGGCGGTAGTCCTGAACGCCGGTCGGCACCGCGATCGTCTGGGCCTCGACGTTCATGGCGATCCGGAGGAGATCGGACTGCCGGTACTCCGTGCCCCGCCAGCGGGCCAGCGCAGCGCAGATGGCGATCGTGAGGGCGGACGACCCTGCGAGTCCCGCCCCGGCCGGCGACTGGCTCTCGGTGGTGAGCGTCACGTTGCCGGCCCGGAAGAAGCGGACGAGACGGGCGAGCAGGGGCAGATCGCCGGCGGGATCGAGGTCCTCCCAGCGCGGCGCCTCGATGGCGAGTCCGGTGTCGAGCGACCGGAGCGCGACGCCGCCGTCGTGCCGGGTGTCGATTCGGGCGTGGGCCCGGATGGAAATGGCGGCGTTCAGCGTCTGCGCCCCGTCGTGGAACAGATAGAGGGGCCAGATGTCGAGCGTGCCGCCTGCCAGGTCGATTCGGGTCGGCGCCGAGGATTGGATATGCACGAGGGCATTATAATGAAGGCGCTTTCGGTCGGAACCGGGCATCCATGTCGCTGCACGAACTCCGTCGTCATGTCGGGCGCCTGCTGATTGCGGGCTTCAACGGCCGCGTCGTTCCGGCGGAGCTGAAGGCGCTCGCGCGGGAGTTCGATCTGGGCGGCATCATCCTGTTCGGCCGCAACATCGAGGCGCCCGAACAGGTGGCGGAACTGGTCTTCGAGCTCCGCCAGCTCGAGCGTGAGCTGCCGCTCTGGATCAGCGTCGATCAGGAGGGGGGCCGGGTGGCCCGGCTGAAGGCGCCCTTCACCGAGTGGCCCCCGATGATCACGCTCGGCCGCAGCGGCGATGCGGCGCTGGCCGGGCGGTTCGCCCGTGCGCTGGCCGTGGAACTGCGGGCCGTCGGCGTGACCCTGGATTTCGCGCCGGTGCTCGACGTCCATACGAACCCGAAGAATCCGGTGATCGGCGATCGCGCGTTGTCGGAGCGGCCCGAGGACGTGGCCCGCCTGGGCGCGGCGATCGTGCGGGCCCTGCAGGCCGAGGGCGTGGCCGCCTGCGGCAAGCACTTCCCGGGACACGGCGACACGAGCGTCGACTCGCACAAGGATCTGCCGATCGTGGAACATGGTCCCGATCGCCTGCGGGCGGTCGAATTCGTGCCGTTCCGGGCCGCGATCGAGGCTGGCGTGGCGGCGATCATGACGGCGCACGTGCTCGTGCCGGCCCTCGACGAGGAACGGCCGGCCACGCTGGCCCCCTCCGTGGTCCGCGACCTGCTGAAGGGGGAGCTCGGCTACGGCGGCATGGTGCTGAGCGACGATCTCGAGATGCAGGCGATCGCCGGACGGATGCCGGTGGCCGATGCGGCCGTGGGGGCCCTGTCGGCGGGCTGCGATGGCCTGCTCATCTGCGGAGGCGATCATGATCTGCAGGTATCGGCGCTCGAGGCGATTATCCGGAGCGTGGAGTCCGAGGACCTGCCGATGAAGCGTGTCGAGGACGCCTGGCAGCGGCTGGCCGGCGTGAAGGCAGACTACCTCGGCAAGGCGGCCCCGGGAGCCGGACAACCGTCGCCGGCAGCCCGTCCCCGGACGGCGCGAGAGCTGCGGCAGGTGCTCGGGACCGGCGAGCACCGGGCGATTGCCGACGCCATGGCGCGGTTCCTGTGACGGGCGCGACCCATCCCATGCTCAAGCCCTACGCCCTCCGCTCCGGCGATCGACTGGCCCTGGTGGCACCGGCGAGCTCGTTCGATCGCGGCGAGTTCGACCGCGGCGTGGAGGAGATCCGCCGGCTCGGCTTCGAGCCGGTCTACGACGAGACGGTGTTCGCCCGCCGCCCGTTCGTGGCCGGCGAGCCTGCGGTGCGGGCCGAGGCGATCGGCCGGGCCTGGCGCGATCCGTCGATTGCCGGTCTCATCTGCGTGCGGGGCGGCTACGGCAGCGTGCAGGTGCTGCCGCTGCTCGACAGGGCCGAGGCGCAGGCGAGCCGCAAGCCGCTGGTGGGCTACAGCGACGTCACGTCGCTGCTGACCTTCCTGTCGATCAACTGCGAGCTGGCCTGCTTCCACGGGCCGATGCTGGTCGGCCGGTTCGAACGGGGCGCCGAGGGCTACGATCGCGACTCGTTTCTCCGCGCGGTGATGCAGGCGGAGCCGCTGGGTCCGCTGAGCGCGCCGTCGCTCGAGGTCATCAAGCCGGGGGACGCGCGCGGCCGCCTGTATGGCGGCACGCTGACCCAGCTGGCCGCCTCGCTCGGAACGCCTTACGCGTTCCTCCCACCGCCGGGCTGCCTCCTGTTCCTCGAAGAAGTGGGCGAGCGGCCGTACCGGCTCGACCGGCTGCTGACGCAGCTCCGGCTGGGACGCGTGCTCGATCGGGCCAGCGGCATTGTCTTTGGCGAGCTTCCGAAGTGCGACGAGCCGGGCGGAGCCGTCTCGGCGCGGGCGGCAGTGGCCGACGCGCTGCGCGATTTTCCGGGACCGATCGTCTTCGGCTTTCCATCGGGGCACACGACCGGGCCGTCGCTGACGATCCCTCTCGGCGTCGAGGCGCATCTCGTCGCGCAGGGGAGCCCGGCGCTCGTCATCGAAGAGGCGGCGGTCGAGGCGCGCGCATGATCCAGCGGATCTACTTCATCGGCATCTGTGGCACGGCGATGGCGACGCTGGCAGCGCTGCTCAAGCGGAAGGGGTTCGCCGTGAGCGGCTCCGACCAGCACGTCTACCCGCCGATGAGCGACTTCCTGGCGGCCGAGGGGATCGACGTGCTCGAGGGCTTCGAGGCGTCGCACATCACCGCGGGGCTGGACCTGGTCGTCGTCGGCAACGCGATTTCGCGGGGCAATCCGGAGATCGAGGAAGTCCTGGATCGGAAGATCCGGTACTGCTCGCTGCCCGAGGCGATTCGGGATCACTTCCTGTGGGGCGCGCGGTCGATCGTCATCGCGGGCACCCACGGCAAGACCACGACGACGTCGCTGGCCGGCTGGCTGCTGACGCACGGGGGCGCGGACCCGAGTGTCTTCGTCGGCGGCATCGCGAAGAACCTCGGCACGGAGGGATCGAGCTACCGGGCCGGTCAGGGGCGCGACTTCGTCATCGAGGGCGACGAGTACGACAGCGCCTTCTTCGACAAGACGGCGAAGTTCCTGAAGTACCTGCCCGACGTCGCCGTCATCGGCAACATCGAGTTCGACCACGCCGACATCTACCGCGACCTCGATGCCGTCCGCCTCGCCTTCCAGCGGCTGGTGAACCTCGTGCCCCGCAGCGGCCTGCTGCTGCTGGGGGCCGACAGCCCCGAGGCGGCCGCCCTCCGTCCGCTCGCGCGGTCGCGGGTACAGAGCTTCGGGCTGAGCGACGGGGCCGACTGGCAGGCCTACGACGTCGAGCCGGCCGGCGGGGGAACCGCGTTCAAGGTGCGCCGGGACGGACGGACGTATGGCCGCTTCGACATGCCGCTGCTCGGCCAGCACAACGTGCGGAACGCGCTCGCGGCTCTGGCCATCGGTGCCGAGGCGGGCGTCGACGTCATGCCGCTCGGCGAAGGGCTGCGCGCGTTCCGGGGCGTGCGCCGGCGCCTCGAGGTCGTCGGCACGGCCGGCGGCGTGACGATCTACGACGACTTCGCGCATCACCCGACCGCCGTGGCCGAGACGCTCGCCGGGCTGCGCGCGGCGGCGCCGGACGGGCGGCTGTGGGCCATCTTCGAGCCCCGCTCGGCCTCGTCGTGCCGCCGGGTGTTCCAGAAGGATTTCGCGGAGGCGTTCGACGCCGCCGACGAAATCGTCATCGCGGCGGTGTACCGGAGCAGCCTGCCGGAGGCGGAGCGGCTGTCGGCGCCGGAGCTGGTCGTCGATCTGCAGGCACGCAGCAAGCGGGCGCGGTACATTCAGGACGTCGACGACATCGTCGCGACCGTCGCGCGCGAGCGGCGACCGGGCGACCGTGTCGTCATCATGTCGAACGGCGGCTTCGGCGGGATCCACCGGCGGATGCTGGAGGCGCTGCAGGGATGAGTCACCTCGATGCCGTGCCGCCCGGCGGCTGGCGGATCCTGCCGGCCGGCGACTCCGCCCTGATTGTCGAGTTCGAGGAGCGCGTCGATCCGCAGGTGAACGCCCGGGCGATTGCCTGCGCGCGGGCGATTCACGCGGCCCGCCACGCGGGCGTGCGCGACGTCGTGCCGACCTACCGCGCGGTGGCGGTCTATTTCGATCCGGTGCGAACGGATATGGCATCGCTCGGGGCGCTGCTCGAGCACGAGGCCGCGAAGCCGGGGCCGGCCGGGACCGTGGCGCAGGCCCCCGTCGAGATTCCGGTCTGCTACGGCGGCTCGCTCGGGCCCGATCTGGCGGAGGTGGCGCGCCACGCCCGCTGCAGCGAGGATGACGTCGTCCGACTGCACACGAGCCGCGTGTATCGCGTCTACATGCTCGGGTTCATTCCCGGCTTTGCGTACCTCGGGCAGGTCGACGAGCGGATTGCGCTGCCGCGGCACGCGACGCCGCGCGTGAAGGTGCCGGCCCGCTCGGTCGGCATTGCGGGACGGCAGACCGGCATCTATCCGGCGGAGAGCCCGGGCGGCTGGCACCTGATCGGCCGGACGCCGATCGCGCCGTTCGATCCCGCTCGCGCCCAGCCGTTCCTGCTGCGGGCCGGCGATACCGTGAAGTTCGTGGCGATCGCCTCGGCCGAGTACGGACGGCTGAGTGGCAATTCCCGATGGGCCTGAAGGCACCGGAGACCGACTGCGCGTGGCGTTCATCCGCATCATCAAGCCCGGCCTGCTGACCACCGTGCAGGACCTCGGACGCTGGGGCCATCAGGCGTCCGGTGTGCCCGTGGCCGGCCCGATGGATCCGTACGCCCACCGGCTGGCCAACCTGCTGGTCGGCAACGCCGAGTCGGCTGCGACGCTCGAAACGACGCTGATCGGCCCGGAGATCGCCTTCGAGGTGCCCACGATCTTCGCGCTGACCGGCGCCGATCTCTCACCACGGCTCGACGGGCTGCCGCAGCCCACCAATACCGTGTGCCAGGCCCCGGCCGGCAGCGTACTGTCGTTCGGCGGCCGCCGTCGCGGAGCCCGGACGTATCTGGCGATTGCCGGCGGCGTGCAGGTGCCGCCGGTCTTCGGGAGCCGCGCGACCCATCTCATCAGCGCGATGGGCGGATTGTCGGGGCGCGCGCTGCGCGCAGGGGATCGGCTGGAAACGGGCGCCCCCGCGCGCCCTGCGCCGCGCGCGGGACGGCGCCTGCCGCCGATCGTTCCGCCACCGGAAGGCGGCGCGACGATCCGGGTGCGGCCCGGGCCGCAGGCCGACTACTTCACCGACGAGGCGCTGCGGACGCTCGAGTCGGCTCGCTTCACGATCTCGACCCGTTCCGATCGCATGGGGTACCGACTCGACGGTCCGCCGCTCGCGCACGCGCGGGGCGCCGACATCATCTCCGACGCCACGCCGCTCGGCGTCATCCAGGTGCCGGCCTCGGGCCAGCCGATCCTGCTGATGGCCGACCGCCAGACCACGGGCGGCTATCCGAAGATCGCCACGGTGATCACCGCCGACCTCGCCCTGGCCGGACAACTTGCGCCTGGCGACTGGATCCAGTTCCGCCTCTGCACGCTCCGCGAGGCGCTCAGGGCCCTGATCGAGCAGGAACGGCCGTTCGTGCAGTCATGACGATGAACCCGTCTGCCGAGACGTTCGACGCCGTGCTGGTCGACGCCTTCGGGCGGGCTCGGGTCGGCCGCCACGTGCCGCTGGCGCCGCTGACGACGTTCAGGGTCGGTGGGCCCGCCGACTGGCTGGTCGAGACGCGCGGCGAGGCCGAGACGCGCCTGGCGCTCATCCTCGCCCGTGCCGTCGGTGTGCCGGTGACGATGCTTGGCGGCGGCTCGAACGTGCTGGTCGCCGACCGGGGCGTCCGCGGTCTGGTCGTCCGGCCGCGCGGCGGACAGATCGTGGAGGAGGACCCGGATCGCGTACGGGCCGAGGCCGCCGTCACGATCAACGGGCTCGTGCGCTGGACCGTCGCCCGGGGGCTGGCCGGTCTCGAGGCCTGGGCCGGGACGCCCGGCACGGTCGGCGGCGGCGTCTACGGCAACGCGCACTACGGCGGACGGCTGCTGGGCGAGCTCATCGCGGAGGTGCGCCTGGTCGGGCCGGACGGCGCCGTACACGACGTGCCGCAGGCCGGAATGGAATTCGGGTACGATCGAAGCCGGCTCCAGCGCACCGGCGAGACGCTGCTGTCGGCGGTGTTCCGGGTTCAGGCGGGAGACCCGGAGGCGCTGCGGGCCACGGCCCGCGAGTCGCTGGCGTTCCGGAAGCGGACGCAGCCGCTCGCCACGCCGAGCGCCGGCTGCATCTTCCAGAACCCGGATCCGGCGGTCGATCCGGTGCCAGCGGGCGTGCCGCCGTCGGCGGGCGCCCTGGTGGATCGGGCCGGACTGAAGGGGCGGACGGTCGGCGGAGCCCGCGTGTCGCCGACACATGGCAACTTCATCGTCAACGATGGAGGGGCGACCGCGGCCGACATCCGGGCGCTCGTCGAGCTGTGCCGCCGCGAGGTGCAGGAGCGGTTCGGCGTCACGCTGCGGGACGAGATCGTCTGTCTGGGCGAATTCTGAACTGTGCGGGCTCCGGGCTGCAGGCTCCGGGGCCTCGAAACTCAGGACTGTAGACCGTAGACTGTAGACCGTAGACTGACGACGGAACCCCCATGTCCACGCTGTTGATCGAGGGAGGCACCCGGCTCTCCGGACGCCTCGATGTCGAAGGGAACAAGAACGCGGCCCTGCCGCTGCTGGCTGCCTGCCTGCTGACCGAGCGCGAGTGCACGCTGACGAACATGCCGCGCATCGGCGACGTCGAGGTGATGGTGCGCCTGCTGCAGGATCTGGGCGCCGAAGTGCACGGCGTAGGCACATCGACGCTGCGCGTGCGCTGCGGCACGGTGACGAAGGACGAGCCCGATCGCGCGCTGGTCGGCCGCCTGCGCGGATCGGTCCTCCTGCTCGGCCCGCTGCTCGCGCGGCGGGGGCGGGCATGCCTGGCGCCGCCCGGAGGTGACTTCCCGGCGCGCCGGACCATCTCGACGCACCTCGAGGCGCTGGTCGCCATGGGGGCGCGGATCGTGGGGAGCGAGGTCCACACGCTGGAGGCGCCGGAGGGACTCAAGCCGACGTCGATCTACCTGATGGAAGCGTCGGTGACCGGCACCGAGACGGCGATTCTCGCGGCGGCCGCGGCCCCGGGCGTGACGGAGATCCGGCACGCCGCCTGCGAGCCGCACGTCGTCGATCTGTGCCGGTTCCTGGGAAAGATGGGGGTCGGTATCATCGGCGCCGGCACCTCGACGCTGCGCATCGAGGGGGGCTGTGAACTCGGCGGCGCGACGCACGCGCTGCATGGCGACTACATCGAAGCGGGCAGCTGGGCGGTGGTGGCCGCCGTGACCGGGGGCGACATCGAAATCGGCGGGGCGCGCGAGGAGGATCTCGAAGTCGTGTCGGCCGTGCTGAAGCAGATGCACGTGCAGTGCACGATGGACGCCGGCCTCTTCCGCGTCGAGGCGTCGAAGCTGGTGGCGGCCGGGCGGATTACCACCGGTCTGTGGCCCGGATTTCCCAGCGACCTGGTCAGCCTCGTCACCGTGCTGGCGACACAGGCCGATGGGAGGACGCTGGTCCACGACTGGATGTACGAGCTGCGGCTGTTCGCCCTCGAGCAGCTCAGCGGCATGCGGGCGGACCTCTTCCTCTGCGATCCGCATCGGATCATCGTCAACGGTCCGAGCCGACTGCGCGGGCGCGCGCTCGACAGCCGCGATCTGCGGTCGGGCATGGCGCTGATCGCCGCCGCCCTGGCGGCCGATGGCGAGAGCCGGCTGGCGCCGCTCGAGACGGTGGAGCGGGGCTATACGCAGCTGGTGGCCCGGCTGCGCCAGCTCGGCGCGAAGGTGTCGCGGGAATCGGCCTGAACGGCGCTCAGCGCCGGTGGAGCGGCACGGTCGGCGGCACCGGTGGCACCGGTGTCTTCGGCGTGATGGGCTTGGCCTGCGTGCCGGTTCCGGCCCCGGGCCCTGGCGCCCGCGGGGGGGCCACCGGCACCGGCAGCTCGCCGACCGGCGCAAGCGAGTCGCGGCCGACGCGGAAGGGCGCCAGGTCGGACGGCTTCAGATCGAGCACCCGCACGATGTGCGGCGTCAGCGTGAGAATGACGTCGGTCTGTTCGCTCTGCTTCTGGGTGTGGGCGAACAGCCGGCCGATGATCGGCAGGTCGCTCAGGCCGGGCACCCCTTCCAGCAGGTTCCGCTCATCGTCGCGGATGAGTCCCGCCAGCATGCTCGTCTCGCCGTCCTTCAGCCGGATCACCGTGTTGATCTCGCGGTTGCCGAACGTCGGGAGCCCGCCGAAGCCCGTTCCCGAAATGCTGCTCACGTCGACCTTCAGTGCCAGCGACACCTCGTCGTCGTGGTGGATGCGCGGCGTGATGTCGATGTTCACGCCGATGTTCTCGTAGTTGTACGACGACGATCGGCTGCTGCGGGGTTCCGCCGGTCGCGATGGGCGTGAAGGTCGTCACCGGCACGGGGACACGTTCGCCGAACTTCGCCTCGGCCGTGATGCCGTCCGAGGTCCGAAGCTGCGGGTTCGCCAGCGTGCGCGTGTCCGTATCCGACTTCAGCAGCCGGTAGTAGAGCGCCGGCAGGTTCGCGAGCAGGATGTCCGACTGCGACAGGTTCCGCAGCTTGCTGAGCGTCAGCGTCGCCTGGCCCACACCGGCGCTGCCCGAGATGCCAGGCCTGCACGTTGCCCGAGCTGTCCGACGAGGCGACCTGCAGGCCGTACTCGAGCAGGTGAGTGCGGTCGACCTCCAGGAGCTGCGTGTCGATCACCACTTCGGGCCGCGCCTTGTCGATCGCCTCGATGATCCGCCCGGCGGCGGCGACGCGCTCGGGCGTGTCCTTGATCGTGATGGCGTTGGTCGCCGTGATCGGCGCGATCCGGCGCGCGTCGACCACCATCCGCAGCAGGTCGACGGTCTCCTTCAGGTCGGCGTTGCTCAGGTAGAACGTCCGGACGACGTCCTGCTCGTACTCGCGGCGCTTGGCGGCCGTGTCCGGGGCGACGACGATCGTGCGCGGCGCCGCCACCTGATAGAAGGTGCCGGTCGCCTGCGTGACGGAGGCCAGCGCGTCCTGCAGCGTCGTGTGGTGCAGGTCGATCGTCAGGCGCGAGTCCTGGAACGCCGGATCGAAGACGATGCTGATGCCGGCGAAGCGGGCCAGTGCCGTGAAGATGTCGCGGGTGCTCGCGTCGCGGAAGACCAGCGAGTCGGGCACCTTGAGGCCCGCGGGCAGGGCCGATGCCGGTCGCCGGCGCCTGCCGGGAGCGGTCGATCATCTCCTGCAGGGCCGTGCGGCCGGACGGAGTCAGGGCCACCCTGGCGCGCAGCGTCTTGCGCGTCTGCTCCAGCTCGTGCTCGATCTCCGAGCTGGTCGGGTTCATCTCGGACGCGATCTGGTACTCGACCAGCGCCTGATCCAGCTTCCCGGTGGCGTAGTCGCGCCGGCCGCGCGCGAAGTGATCCTGGGCCGACCGCAGCTTCGCCCGCTCGAGCGCGAGCCGCACGTTCTGATCGTCCGGCTTCAGTTTGAGGGCCCGGGTGTACTCGACGACGGCGCGGTCGTAGTCCTGGACCTGCTCCGCCTGCTGGCCCTGGCGGGAGGCGATGGTGGCGGCGCACCCGCTGAGCAGCAGGCCGGCCAGCGCGGCGCAGACCAGTCGCGAGGCGGACCGGGACCCTCGGGAGGATGTCGGAGACTGGTCAGCGCTGCGGGTTGTCCGTGACGACATCGACACCGCGGGGAATCTTGAAGGTGAACAGCCGGTCGGGCAGCGCCACGTTCTCCTTCACGTCCGTAAAGGTGATTGACGAGGTGCCGCCCTGGGCGTCGCGGGTGACGAGCGTGCGGATCTGCAGGCTCTGCCGCTCCACGACGAGAATCAGCCAATCATAGTCGTGTTGGGGCTGTTTGGGTATCAGCTTCAGGGCCACCGTGCCGGGGGGCGTGTCCGGCCAGTCCACCAGGCTCGCCGTGAAGTCCCGGGTGAGGCTGCCCTTGCCGGCCAGGAACAGCGTCGGGGTCGTCGCCTGATCGGCCGGCGGGACCGTCGAGACGATGACCTGCCGATCGGCGGGGATGTAGGAATAGATCTTCACCCCATCGCTGACGAACAGCTTGTGGTTGGGGGGCGCGTAGTCCCACCGCATCAGGCCCGGCTTGCGGATGAAGACCTTGCCGTGTTCGGTGACCGTCTTCTGGAGGATGCCGCCGGTGTAGGTGTGTGTGAAATCGGCGGAAAAATCGTGAACCTGGTCGTACTTGTGCTGCAGCGCGCCGGCCAGTGCCTCCGCAGAGGGAGACCCGGAGGGCGGAGCCGCAGGGCCCGCCGCGAGAGCCAGCGCGAGAAGGAAGCCCGGAAACGACTGGAATGGCAAGGAATACGCTCCCTGCCACTTACGATAGCACAGGCGTTTGCCAGGTCCGACGACGAGGGGGAGCGGCCCTTGCGGCCGTCCGGGTCAGTGTGCCGTCGCTGAACGCCGGAACGCCCACCGCAGGAAGCGATTCCCCGTGCCCCCCAGGGGCTGGGTCGCCGCGTCGTGCTCGTGGTGGACCGCCTGGCCGGCGGCCTCGAGCTGCCAGCCGCTCGATCGACGGTTGCAGTGGATGCACTTGAGGAAGACGGTGCCGGGCTCCGACCAGACGCAGGTACTCGTGGCGCCCGCACAGGTGACAGTTGATCCAGTCCCACATCATGATTTCCACGACCTCCGGAGCGTGGTTCTGATTCCTCCAATCGGCAAGCTCTGTGCCACGCTGCAGTGCCATCTGCCGAGTCACAGCATGCGTCGAACTGTCCCATGCAGTCGGGGCGAAACGCGGATGGGGCAGGGGGCGTCGTGGGCGGATCCGCGCGTGCGTGAGCCGGATTGCCGCCGCTGCTGACGGCGGAACGACAGCAATGGCGGTGATAGGATCCCTCTGGCACCCGGCGAGCGGGGCGCCAATGCTGAGCCGGCTGGCGCGGTTGTGGGACGGGAAGGGGCATGCAGGCAGCAGACGACAGGGGGCGGGAGGCGGGCGGCGACGGGGTGGACGTACCGCTGGCGCTCGACGCCAGAGAGGCCGTCTTCGGGCGCCTGAAGGGACGGCGGCCGGCCGTCTTCCTCGACTACGACGGCACGCTGACGGGCATCGTGGATCGCCCCGAGGATGCGCACCTGTCGTCGCCGATGCGGGAGACGGTTCATGCGCTCGCCGGCCGGTGCCCGGTCGCCGTGGTGAGCGGCCGCGACCGCCGCGACGTGGCGGCACGGGTCCGGCTTCCTGGGCTGCTCTACGCCGGCAGCCATGGGTTCGACATCGCCGGGCCCCACGGGACCGAGATCCAGTACCGAAGCGGGCGGCGGCTTCACGGTGACCATCGAACGGGCGGCACGCGAGCTGCGGCGGCAGCTGCAGGGCACCGACGGGGCGATTGTCGAACCGAAGAAGTATTCGGTGGCGGTGCACTTCCGGCTGGTCGACCCAGCCGATCTGCCGCACGTGAAGGCCGTTGTGCGGGGCGTGCTCGACGCGTATCCGGATCTCCGTCAGACCGACGGCAAGATGGTGTTCGAGCTGCGGCCCCGCCTCGACTGGGACAAGGGCAAGGCCATCGAGTGGCTGCTGCAGGCGCTGGGGCTCGACGGTCCGGACGTCGTACCGATCTACATCGGGGACGACACGACCGACGAGGACGCGTTCCGGGCGCTGGCGGGGCGCGGCGTCGGCATCCTGGTGGCGGATTCGCCGCGGCCCACCGCGGCGGGGTACCGGCTGCGCAGCCCGGCCGAGGTGCAGCGCTGGCTGCAGGCGCTGGTGGAGCACCTGCCGGCGCCGTCATCGTGAATTGGTGAATTGACGGGCCGACGTGCGGACGTGGTAAAATCACCTTTCGGGCGTTCGCAGGATGGCCGGTCCGTCGTGCGGCGCGCGGATTTCGGGGTCGGGGCAGAGCCCCCGGGCGTAACGGCCCGCACGGCGGGCCCGCGAACGGAGTGGAGCGAGCCGATTCGCGAGCGCAACGAAGTGAGCCGGGGTTCGGGGCAGAGCCCCGGCGCGTCACGGCGCGCACGGCGCGCCCGCGAACGGAGTGGAGCGAGCCGATTCGCGAGCGCAACGAAGTGAGCCGGGGTTCGGGGCAGAGCCCCGGTTAAGAGTGGGCGGCTAGCTCAGCTGGGAGAGCGCCGCGTTCGCAACGCGGAGGTCAGGAGTTCGATCCTCCTGCCGTCCACCAGTTTTTCGGCCCGGCAAAGGAGGCTGCTTCGGCAGCCTCTTTTGCGTTTCAGGGCCATTTTGCCCCTGCACGTCCGGGCCGTTCCGGCCGATTCACTGATCAATGGCTTCAGTCAAACGTCTCGGCGTCCTCACCGGCGGCGGCGATGCCCCCGGCCTCAACGCGGTCATCCGGGCGGTCGTGAAAGCCGCCTCCAACGCCTCGATTGAATGCGTGGGGCTGGAGGACAGCTTCGACGGCCTCATCGAGCCGAACCGGTCGCGCGTGCTGACGCCGCGCGACGTCACGGGGATCCTGCGTCTCGGCGGCACGATCCTCGGGACGACGAACCGGGGCAATCCGTTCGCCTATCCGGTCGACACGGCCGAAGGGACGCGCGACTATTCGGATCGCTGCATCGAGATGTACCACCGGCTGCATCTCGACGCCCTCGTCGTGATCGGCGGCGACGGAACGCTCGGCATCGCCTACGAATTCTTCAAGCGCGGCATTCCGATCGTCGGCGTGCCCAAGACGATCGACAACGACATCGTCGGCACGACCAACTGTTTCGGGTTCGATACGGCGGTCAGCTTCGCGACTGACGCGATCGACCGGCTCCACACGACGGCCGAAGCCCACCGCCGGATCATGGTTGTCGAGGTGATGGGGCGCTACGCGGGCTGGATCGCGCTGCACGCGGGCGTCGCCGGCGGCGCCGACGTCATCCTGATTCCCGAGATCCCGTTCGACCTCGAGGCGGTCGCCCGCTCGCTGCGCGCCCGCGATCAATGGGGCGCCCGATTCAGCATCGTCGTCGTCGCCGAAGGCGCGGCTCCCAGGGGCGGGAGCGTGTCGCTCGTGCAGCCGGCCCGCGAAGGATTCGTCGAGCGGCTCGGCGGCATCGGGGCCCAGGTGGCTGCCGCGCTCGAGCAGATGACCGGCAAGGAGAGCCGCTACGTCGTCCTCGGCCACCTGCAGCGCGGCGGGGCTCCCACGAGCTTCGATCGGGTGCTGGCCACCCGGTTCGGCGGCATGGCCGTCGATCTGGTCCGCCGGGGTGAGTTCGGCGTGATGGTGGCGTTCCACCCGCCGGACATCGAGCCGATCCCCATCACCGACGTCGTCGGGTACACGAAGACCGTGCCGCCCGACGGCGACCTCGTGAAGACGGCCAAGGCCATTGGCGTGTCGTTCGGGGACTAGGGAGCTGACGCTGAAGGACGTAGAACGCAGAACGTAGAACGATGAGAGAAGGTCGGCGCGAAGCGCCGACCTTCTTCAGGCCCGGAGACCGAAGACTGAAGACTGCAGGTTCGACGATCACCCGTCGATCACGTCCAGGTACTTCAGCGCGCCGCCGGTGTTGAACAGGACGACGGTCTCGTCGGCATCCGATCTTCCCGTCCTGGACGAGTGTGCGGATGGCCGAGAGGGCCGCGCCGCCTTCCGGCGCCGCGCTGACGCCCTCGTGGCGGCCGATCTCCTTCATGTCGGCCACCAGCTCCGCATCGCTGACGGCGACCGCCGCCCCGCCGCTCTCGCGCAGCGCCCGCAGGATCAGGAAGTCGCCGATCGCCTTCGGCACGCGCAGGCCGTCGGCCACGGTCTTCGCGTTGGCCCAGGGCTCGGCCTTGTCGGTGCCGTTCTCGAACGCCCGGATGATCGGCGCGCAGCCCTCGGCCTGGACCGACACCATCCGCGGCCGGCGCTGCGGCCTGACCCAGCCGATCCGTTCGAGCTCCTCGAACGCCTTCCACATGCCGATGAGCCCCGTGCCGCCGCCGGTCGGGTAGACGATCCAGTCGGGCCAGGTCCAGTCCATCTGCTCGGCCAGCTCGTAGGCCATCGTCTTCTTGCCCTCGACGCGGTAGGGCTCCTTCAGCGTCGAGACGTCGTACCAGCCGAGCGGCCCCCCGCGCTCGGCGGCGAGCCGGCCGGCGTCGGTGATGAGGCCGTCGACGAGCGTCACCTCGGCGCCGTACAGGGCGCATTCGCGCACGAACGGCGTCTTGGCGTCGCGCGGCAGGAAGACCTGCGCCTTCAGGCCGGCACGCGCCGCGTAGGCGGCCATGGCGTTGCCGGCGTTGCCGGCCGACGGCACCGAGACGGTCGTCGCCCCCAGGGCCCGGGCACGCGTGATCGCGGCCGACTGCCCGCGCGCCTTGAACGAGTTGGTCGGGTTCAGCGACTCGTCCTTGATGTAGAGGTTCGACAGGCCGAGCGTGCGGCCCAGCGCCCGGGCGTGCAGCAGGGGCGTGAAGCCCTCGCCGAGCGTCACCGGCTCGTCCCCGTCCAGCAGCGGCAGCATGTCCGCGTAGCGCCACATCGACGGGGCGCGGTCGGCCAGCGCCGCCGGCGTCCACTCCCGGGCGCGGTCGAGGTCGTAGCGGGCGAGCAGCGGGGCGCCGCACGTGCACAGATGCTGGCGCTGCCGGGGATCGAACGGACCCGCCCCGCACGGGACGGCACACTCGAGATGGGTGAAGTAGGACATGGGTCAGTGCGCCAGCAGCTCGTCGTCCTTCTTCTTCTGCAGATCGTCGATCAGTTTCACGTGGTGATCGGTCAGCTTCTGGACCTCGTCGAGCCCCTTGTGCTCCTGGTCCTCCGAGATGACGTGGTCCTTCAGCATCTTCTTCAGGCGGTCGTTCGTGTCGCGGCGCACCTGTCGCACGGCGTTGCGGCCCTCTTCGGCCAGCTTGTGCACGTGCCGCGAGAGCTCCTTTCGGCGCTCGTCGGTCAGGATCGGCAGCGGAATCCGGACGACCTTGCCGTCGTTGGCCGGGTTCAGCCCGAGGTCGGACGCCCGGATGGCCTTCTCGATGGCCGCCAGCTGCGACGGGTCGAACGGCTGCGCGACGATGAGCGTCGGCTCCGGCACCGAGAGGCTGGCGAGCTGGTTGATCGGCATGCGGCTGCCGTAGGCCTCGACCTGGACGCCGTCCAGGATGCTCACCGAGGCGCGGCCGGTGCGGACGCCGGCCAGCTCGTGCCGGGCGTGTTCGATGGACGCACCCATCTTCCTGGTGAGGTCGGCCATCAGGTCCTTGACGTCGTTGATGTCCATGGCATCTCCTGTTCAATCGGGGCTCCGCCCCGAACCCCGGCTCCCTTCACGCGCTCGCCTCGCGCGGCTCGTCCGTTCCGCGTGCAGGCCTCAGGCGGTGACGAGCGAGCCGATGGGCTCGCCGACGATCGCGCGCCGGATGTTGCCAGGCGTCCTCAGGTTGAAGACCACGATGGGCAGGCGGTTGTCCATGCAGAGCGAGATGGCCGTGGCGTCCATGACCTTCAGGCCCTGTTCGAGCACCTGCAGGTAGGAAATCCGGTCGAACCGGGTGGCCTCGGGGTGGAGCAGGGGATCGGCATTGTAGATGCCGTCGACCTTGGTCCCCTTGAGGATCACGTCCGCCTTCATCTCCATCGCCCGCAGGGCCGCCGCCGTATCGGTCGTGAAATACGGGTTGCCCGTGCCGGCCGCGAAGACCACCACGCGCCCCTTCTCGAGGTGACGGATCGCCCGTCGACGGATGAACGGCTCGGCGACCGCCCGCATCTCGATGGCCGTCACCACGCGCGTGACGACGCCCTGCTGCTCGGCAGCGTCCTGCAGGGCCAGCGCGTTGATGCAGGTCGCCAGCATGCCCATGTAGTCCGCCGTGGCGCGGTCCATGCCTCGGGCGCTCGCGGCGACGCCGCGGAAGATGTTGCCACCCCCGATGACGATCGCCAGCTGGACGCCGAGGTCGTTGATGGCCCTGATGTCCTTGGCGATCTGGGTCGCCACGGCCGGGTCGATGCCGTAGGTCTGGTCGCCCATCAGGGCTTCGCCCGACAGCTTGAGCAGGACTCGCTTGTAGACGGGAGCGGACGCGGCAGGCATACGGGATGGATTATATCAGGTGACGGAGACACTGGATGGAAACGGGGACTGGATGGCAGGTGGGGCATGCCTGAACGGCGAGACCTTCGCCGAAGGCCATGCCGAGCCGAGGACAGGCGAATCCGAGGCGAGGCATCGGCGTCAGTTCCGCGTGGGGGGGGCCCCCACGCGGAGCTGAGAAATGCCGACACGGCTATTCCGCGGCGGCGCCTTCGCCCACGCGGTACCGCGCGAACCGCGAGACGGTGATGTTCTCGCCGAGTTTTGCGGTCTTTTCGGCCAGCAGCTGGCCGATCGTCGTCGCCTGGTCGCGGATGAACGGCTGCTCGATCAGGCAGACCTGCGCGTAGTAGCTGTCGACCTTGCCGTCGACGATCTTCTCGATGACGGCGGCCGGCTTGCCCGAGCTCTCGAACTGCGCCCGGTAGATCGACCGCTCCTTCTCGAGTTCCTCCGCCGGCACGTCCTCCCGGCGGACGTAGCGGGGATCGGCCGCCGCGATGTGCATGGCGACGTCCTTGACGAGCGCCTGGAAGTCGTCGGTACGGGCGACGAAGTCGGTTTCGCAGTTGACCTCGACCAGCACGCCCACCTTGCCGCCCATGTGGATGTAGCTGCCGACGACGCCCTGGGAGGTCGATCGGCCGGCCTTCTTGGCGGCGCGGGCGAGGCCGCGCTTGCGCAGGATGGTCGTCGCCTCGTCGAGATTGCCGCCCGACTCGGTCAGGGCGGCCTTGCATTCCATGAATCCCGCGCCGGTCTGATCGCGCAGGGTCTTCACCTGTTCAGCGGTAATGGCCATGTGAACCGTGCTCCGTAGAGAAAGAAACCGTCAACGATTGTTCAATGCGCATGGGGCCCCACCCCCGATGCGGCATTGACGCGATCGCCTACGCTCCGGCTTCGCCTGGCCGTCGCCCTTCGACCGGCTCAGGCTGACCCTGGAGCAGGCCAGGGCCGCTCGGCATGGCCGCGGCGCTGTACAGCAAAAGCGCCGGCCGTCGCCGGCCGGCGCACGACGCGGGATCGCAACGATCCCGGACGGGTTCGGCCGCGTCAGGCGGACGCGGGGGTCGGCGTGGGCTCGGGGCGGGCACCGGCCCGGGAGCCACCGTCATTGCCAGCATTGCCAGCCGGGCCGGCTTCCGGCTCGGAGGCCGCCGACTCGCGGGCCGTGCGGCCCGTCAACGCGGCGTCGGCGATGCGCGAGATGAACAGCCGGATGGCGCGCAGGGCGTCGTCGTTGCCCGGAATCACGTAGTCGACCTCGTCGGGGTCGCAGTTGGTGTCGACGATGCCGATGACGGGAATCTTCAGCTTGCGCGCCTCGTCGACGGCGATCTGCTCTTTCCGCGTGTCGACGATGAAGACCGCGTCGGGCAGCCGGCTCATCTGGCGGATGCCATCGAGGTTCCTGGCCAGCTTGCGGCGCTCTTTGTCGTTGCGGGCGATCTCCTTCTTCGACAGCGTGTCGTACCGGCCGTCGGTCACCATCAGCTCGAGGTCGCGCAGGCGGCCCAGGCTTCGCTGGATGGTGGAGAAGTTGGTCAGCAGGCCGCCGAGCCAGCGCTCGTTGACGTAGAACATGCCGCAGCGCTGCGCTTCTTCGGCGATCACGTCCTTGGCCTGGCGCTTGGTGCCGACGAAGAGCAGTGTCCGTCCCTCGCCGGCGAGCGAGCGAACGAACTCCTCGGCCTCCCGGAACAACTTCACCGTCTTGCCCAGGTCGATGATGTAGATGCCGTTCCGCTCGCCGAAGATGTACTGCTTCATCTTCGGATTCCAGCGCTTCGTCTGGTGGCCGAAATGTACACCGGCCTCCAGCAGTTCCTTCATCGTGATCGCGGCCAAGCTACCTCCAATATGCTGCGCGCTCCGTCTCCACGGGCGGCGGTCAGCAGGCGCCGCGGGACTCCGCGGCAGCCGACGGGCGAACGATTACCGCTTACTGAACTGGAAGCGCTTGCGCGCTCCTGCCATGCCGTACTTCTTCCGTTCCTTCATGCGCGCGTCGCGCGTCAGGAAGCCGTTCTTCTTGAGCGGCATCCGGAGCTCGCTGTTGAACTCCACCAGCGCGCGGGCGAGGCCCATCCGGAACGCGCCCGCCTGGCCGGTGATGCCGCCGCCCGCCACCGTTGCCACGATGTCGAACTTCTCGGCCGTCTCGGTCACCACCATCGGCTGGCGGATCTCGGTGCGGAGCTGCTCGGTGGGGAAGTAGACCTGGAAGTCGCGGGCGTTCACCTTGATGGTCCCGGTTCCCGGACGGAGAAACACGCGCGCCGTCGACGTCTTGCGCCGGCCGGTTCCGTAGTATTGAATCAGTGCTGCCACGTTATGCGACCTCGAGCTTGGATGGTTTCTGCGCGGCGTGCGGGTGCTCCGCACCCGCGTACACCTTCAGCTTGCGGTACATCGCGTCGCCCATCTTCGTCTTCGGAAGCATGCCGCGCACGGCTTCCTCGACCAGACGGGCCGGCCGCCGCTGCCGGACGATCTTCGCCCGTTCCTCGCGCAGGCCGCCTTCGTATCCGCTGTGGGTACGGTAGAGTTTCTGGTTTTCCTTGCGCCCGGTGAGCTTCACCTGTGCCGCATTCACGACGACCACGTGGTCGCCCATGTCGATGTACGGCAGATAGCTCGCCTTGTGCTTGCCCTGGAGCAGGCGGGCGGCCACCGTGGCCACGCGTCCCAGTACCTGTCCTTCGGCATCAATCACGTGCCAGCGTCGCTCGATATCCTTCGGGCTGGCGATGAACGTCTTCATGAACGCGGTCCCCTTCCGGCCTCACCCAGACAACCGTAAACCCAAATAATACGTAGCCTTCTGTCGACTGTCAAGGCCCGCCGCCTTCACGCCGATAAGCCACGTGGCAGGTGGCAGGCGGATTCTGCCACCTGCGGCGCTCCCGGGGGCGGACAAGGTTGTAATCCGCGAACCAATCTGTAAGCCCCGGCGGCCCCTCGGACGAGCCGGCGACGCGCCAGACGCGCAAAATCGAATTCCGGGGCGGGCAGCGGGGCTGGCACTCCGTTTGCCATCAGCCCAGCGCCGGGCGCGCACGTCGGAGGCCGGACCCGGGGGACAGGCAGGACAAACCGTGTTGTTCCGTAAATCCAAACCGCTCGTGGGACTCGACATCGGCTCGAGCGCCGTCAAGGCGGTCGAGCTCCGGCCCGCCGGCGACGGCTTCCGCGTCGTCGCCTTCGGCACCGAGCCGGTCCCGCCCGACAGCATCGTCGACGGCGCCATCATCGACGGGGTGGCCGTGGCCGAAGCGATCCGGCGGGTGTTCGAGAACAAGGCGTTCCGGACGAAGGAAGTGGCGGCGTCGCTGTCGGGCCATGCCGTCATCGTCAAGAAGATCAGCCTGCCCCTGATGACCGAGCAGGAAGTGGCCGAGTCGATCTACTGGGAAGCCGAACAGTACATCCCGTTCGACATCCAGGACGTCAACCTCGACTACCAGATCCTGCGCGCCGGCACGGAGGGCGACGCCCGCGGCGCGATGGACGTGCTGCTGGTGGCCGCCAAGAAGGACAAGATCGCCGACTACACCGGCGTCATCGCCCAGGCGGGCCGGACGCCCGTCGTCGTCGACGTGGACGCCTTCGCCCTGCAGAACGTCTACGAGGTGAATTACCGGCCCTCGGCCGACGCGGTCGTGGCCCTGCTGAACGCCGGCGCCAGCGCCATCAACATCAACATCGTCGGCGGCGGCGAGTCGCTGTTCACCCGCGACGTCTCGCTCGGCGGCAACGCCTACACCGAGGCCGTGCAGAAGGAGCTGAACCTGCCCTTCGAGGCGGCCGAGCGCCTGAAGCGCGGGGAGGCGGTCGACGCGATCAGCGCCGACGACGTCCGGCCGGTGCTGCGCGCGATGAACGAGAACGTGCTGCTCGAGATCCAGAAGACGTTCGACTTCTTCAAGGCGACGACGTCCGCCGAGCGGATCGACCGGATCCTGGTGAGCGGCGGGGCGTCGCGCGTGGACCAGTTCAAGGAGATGCTCGAGGAGCGGTTCGACACGCCGGTCGAGGCGTTCGATCCCTTCCGGGCGGTGGAATTCGATCCGGTGAAGCTGGGCGTGGAGCACCGCGACGAGGTCGTGCCGACGGCGGCCGTCGCCGTGGGGCTCGCGCTCCGGCGGGCGGGCGACCGATGATCCGCATCAACCTGCTGGCGGTCGAGCGCGAACGGAGCCGCAAGCGCGGCGGCGCCGTCGACGTGTCGACCCGCCTGACGCTCGCCTGCCTGGCCATCCTGCTGCTGACGGCGGGCGGCCTCGGGTTCTGGTTCTTCTCGATCAGCCGGCAGGCCACCGATCTGGACCGGCAAATCGCGGCGTCGCAGGCCGAGGCGCGCCGCCTGCACTCGGTGATTCAGCAGGTGCAGCAGTTCGAGAAGCAGCGCGGGGAGCTGCAGCAGCGCGTGGCGCTCATCGAGCAGCTGCGCAAGGGGCAGACCAACGCGGTCCACCTGCTCGACGAGGTGAGCCGCAGCCTGCCCGACATGCTCTGGCTCACCGACCTGAAGCAGAAGGACGACGTGGTGACGATCGACGGGCGGTGCACGTCGCTGACGGCGCTGTCCGACTTCGTGGCGAACCTGGAACGGTCGCCCTACTTCAACAAGCCCGTGGAGCTGGTCGGCAGCCAGACGCAGACGATCCCGGAGCCGCCGGGCGAGCTGATCCGCTTCACCGTCAAGGCGACCTTCGCGCCGCCGCAGTCATAAGCCATGGCCCCGAGTCTCAACAAGCTGCCCTGGTACTGGCAAATCGGGCTGTTCCTGCTGCTCGCCCTGGCCGGCGTCTACGTCTTCTACATCTATTACGCCGCGCCCGCCGAGGCGGAACTGACGGCGCGGCAGCAGGAGCTCGTGTCGCTGCGGGCCGACATCTCGAAGGGGCAGGCGACCGCCCGCCAGCTGCCGGCGTTCAAGGCGCGCGTCACCGAGCTCTCGGAACGGCTCGACAGCCTGAAGCCGATCCTGCCCGAGCAGAAGGACGTCGCCGACCTGCTGCGGCGGCTGCAGGCGATGGCCGTCGAGTCGCACCTGACGATCCGCGGGTTCAAGCCGGAGCCGACGGTCACCAAGGCGCTGCACGTCGAGTGGCCGATCGCCCTCGAGATCGACGGCAACTTCAACAACCTGGCGATGTTCTTCGACCGCATCAGCAAGTTCCCGCGGATCATCGACATCAGCGACGTGACTCTCAAGGCCAAGTCGAAGCAGGACCCCGGCTCGACGATCACGGCGTCGTGCCAGGCGACGACCTTCGTCCTGCTGGACAAGCCGGCCGCCCCGGCGCCGGCGAAACCCGGAGCCCGGCCGGCGAAGCCGGCGCGGAAGACGAACTGACGTGATGGCAACGCAGCAGCCCGAACCGCGGCGCGTCCGGTTGAGCCACGCGATCGCCCTCACGGCGGCGCTCGTCGTGGCCGGCTCCGGCCCCGTGCGATCGCAGAGCCGGCCGGCACCGCCGGCCGGCGGGACCACGGCGGTCCCGCCGTCAGCGTCGTCGGTGGTGCCCCCATCGGCCGACGGGGCCTACCGCTACGACCCGGCGGTCGGCGCGACCCGTTCGTGAGCCTGGTCGGGACGGGCACCGAGACGCATACCGGCAAGCGGGCCGCGGGCCTGGCCGGCATCGCCGCCGCCGACCTCTCCGTCCGCGGCGTGCTCGAGAGCCACGGCGCGTACGTGGCGATGGTCGAAGGGCCGGAGGGGAAGACCTATCTGGCGCACGCGGGCGATCGCCTGGCCGACGGCCGGATCAAGTCGATCACGCTGACCGAACTGGTGATCGAGCAGGACGTGAACGATCCGCTCTCGCCGATCAAGCAACGCGAGATCCGCAAGCGGATCGGAGGACCGGCGAAAAAATGACATCGATGAGAGGACAACGCTGATGGTGCGGCATCCGGTAGGACCGGTGCGCCGGACGGCGACGCTGCTGGCGGGCGTGGCGGGTGCAATGGCAGCCGTCGTGCTGGGCGTGCACGTGTCGGCCGCCCGTGCGACGACACCCGCCCGGCTGATGGCGGTTTCTTCCCGCGTGAGCGGGCACACGACGTCGCTCCTCATTCGATCGAGCGCGCCGGTGGCCTACTCGACGACGCGGCCCGACCCGCTGACGCTGGTGGTGAACCTGCGGAGCGTGGTGGCGGCCGGCTTCGCCAGCGACTTCCCGGCCGTGCCCCAGGATCCGATCAAGTCGGTGGCCGTCGAGGATGCGAAGGGGCCGGACGGACCGGTGGCGCGCGTGAAAATCGCGCTGTCGCGCCCGGTCGATCCGCGCATCCGCTCGCGGCGCGACACGATTCAGGTCGACCTGGGTCGGACCGAGGCGACGACCACGGTCGGCACGACCCCGAGCGCGGTGCTGGCACACGACGACGGCGGCACGAAGGCCGCGCCGGCAGCAGACGGGGTCGAAGCTGGCGGAGCTCGGCATCAACAGCGTCGATCCGATGAGCGCGCTGCAGGCCGGGGCGGCCCGCCGCGCGGCCCAGGCGCCGGCGCCCGCAAAAGCCCGCCGCCGCGGCGCAGCCGCCGGCCTCGCCGACCGGTGAGATGGTGCCGACGCCGGGGAGAAGCACTACACCGGCCACCCGGTCAGCCTGGACTTCCAGGGGGCGGACCTGAAGGCGGTGCTGCGGACCTTCTCGGAGATCAGCGGGCTGAACATCGTCATCGACCCGACGGTGTCGGGGACCGTGGACGTCTCGCTGCACGACGTGCCGTGGGATCAGGCGCTGGACATCATCCTCCGCGCGAACAAGCTCGGGTACGTGATCGACGGCTCGGTCGTGCGGATCGCGCCGCTGAGCGTGCTCTCCGACGAGGAGGCACAGCGGCGCAAGCTGGCGCAGGAGCAGGCGCTGTCGGGCGCGCTGGAGACGCGGACGCTCACGCTGAGCTACGCGAAGGCGGACGACCTGCAGGCGCTGCTCACCAAGAGCGGCATCATCACGGCCCGCGGCACCGTGCAGGTGGACGAGCGGACGAACACGCTCATCCTCACGGATCTGCCCGACGCGGTGACGCAGGCCCTCAATCTCATCGGCAAGCTGGACCGGCCGCAGCCGCAGGTGCAGATCGAGGCGCGCATCGTCCAGACCAACAAGACGTACGCGCACGCGCTGGGCGTGCAGTGGGGCTTCAGCGGCCGCGTGGATCCCTCGCTCGGCAACACGACGCCGCTGCAGTTCCCCAACAGCGGGAGCCTGACGGGCCGCACCGGCGCGACGCAGGGGCCCGCCGGGACGTCGACCGGCGTGAACCTGGGCGTCACGAACCCGACGAGCGCGGTCGGCCTGGCGCTCGGCTCGCTCAACGGCGCGTTGAACCTGGACGTGGCGCTGTCGGCGCTGGAGAACTCGGGCAACCTGCACATCCTCTCGACGCCGCGCGTGACGACGCAGAACAACGTCGAGGCCGAGATCACGCAGGGCGTCCAGATTCCGATTCAGACCGTCGCGAACAACACCGTCACGGTGACGTTCAAGGACGCGGCCCTCACCCTGAAGGTGACGCCGCAGATCACGGCGGCGAACACGGTGATCATGCGGATCTCCCTCGAGAACGCGTCGCCCGACTTCAGCCGGGCGGTCAACGGCATTCCGCCGATCGACACGCAGCGGGCCACCACCCAGGTGCTCGTCAACAACGACCAGACGACGGTCATCGGCGGCATCGTGGTGTCGCAGCAGCAGTTGAACAGCGACCGGACGCCGGGGCTCGGCCAGATTCCGATCCTGGGCTGGCTGTTCAAGCGGAACTCGACCAGCAACCAGGACAACGAGCTGCTGATCTTCATCACGCCGAAGATCATCCGCGAGTGACGAGGGTGCTGCGGTCGGGACTTGGGATTGGGGATTGGGGATTCGGGACCGGAGACCGGAGACCGAAGACTGAAGACGGTTGGAGAGCGCGCTCATGATGAGGAACAGGCGGATGGCACGGGTGGGCAGGGCCGTCGTCGCAGGGCTGGCGATCGTCGCCGCGACGTCGTGCGCCGGCGGCGCGCTGACACAGGGCCGGTCGCCGGCATACCTGGTGATCGACTCGCTGCAGGCGGCACAGGGCTTCACACCGACCAAGTTCGGCAACACGCTCGACTCGGACGTGTCGACGAGTAGGGCTCGGTGTACGAGGACCCCGGCGAGGTGACGCTCCACCTCAACCTGAAGGACATCGGCACTGCCCGGGAGCCCGACGACGCCCTCCTCCAACAATCAGATCACGGTGACGCGCTATCACGTCGAGTACACGCGGTCGGACGGCCACAACGTGCAGGGCGTCGACGTGCCGTACGCCTTCGACGGCGCCGCGACCGGCACGATCAGTGACGCCGGGGGGACCACGTTCGCCTTCGTCCTGGTGCGGGCCTCGGCGAAGCTGGAGGCCCCGCTGGTCGCGCTGGTCGGCGGCGGCGGGCAGAAGCTGATCTCGACAATCGCCACCGTCACCTTCTATGGCCAGGATCAGGCCGGCAACCAGGCAAGCGTGTCCGGCACGATCAGCATCAACTTCGCCGACTGGGCCGATCCGAGCTAGGGCAGGAGGCCTCCGGCCGGCGTGCGACGAGGCGCGCCACCCGGGCCTGTTGGATGACACCATGAAAACACGAACGCGCATCGCTGCCGCGATTTCCGGGTTGCTGCTGGCCGCGGCCGGCTGCACGACGAGCAGTGTCTCCGCTCCGTCGCTGACCGGGCCGTCGACCCTCGGTCTCGGCATCAGCCTGACGGCCAGTCCGGACATCCTCACTCAGAACGGCGCCACCCAGTCCACGGTCACCATTCAGACCAGCGACCAGAACGGACAGCCGAAGGGCGGCGTGCCGCCTGTACGTGAGCATTCAGCAAAGCCGGCGTGACGGCGGATTTCGGGCACGCTGTCGGCGCGCGAGGTGGTGACCGACGACAACGGGCAGGCCACGGTCGTCTACACGCCGCCGACTGCCGCCCCGCTGGCCTCGGACAACACACGCGGTCGTGGCGATCGTCGTGACCCCGAACGACGGGGCCTACGCCAGCTCGGGATCGCGGTCGGTGTCGGTCCGGCTGGTGCCGCCCGGCGCGACGCTGCCGCCGTCGCTCAACGCGCCCAGTGCCGGCTTCGTCTTCACGCCGACCGCGCCGACGGCGGGAGGGACCGTCAAGTTCGACGGGTCGACCTCGACGGCCGGCACGGGGCACACCCTGAAGATCTACGACTGGGACTTCGGTGACGGCAATGCGGCGGTCGGCTCGGGCACGACGGCGCAGCATTCGTACAGCAGCGCCGGCACTTACACCGCCACCTTGACGGTGACCGACGAGGCCGGACAGAAGGCCACGACGTCGCAGACGATCACGGTGAAGTAGGTCCGTCCCGTTACAATAGGGCAGACATGGAACCCGCTGCGCCCGGCTCCCAGGAGCCGGGCGTCCGTCCCTGGATGCCTGTGCCCCAGAATCCCCGCATCGACGAGCTCCGCCAGCGGCTGGAACATGACCCGGCGTCGATTGCCTTTGCGCAGCTGGCCGAAGAGTACCGGCGCGGCGGCGACCTGGCGGCGGCCGTCCGGGTGAGCCGCGAGGGATTGCAGCGCCATCCCGCGTACGCGTCGGCCCGCGTGACGCTCGCCCGGGCGCTGGCGGCGCTCGGCGAGCTGGACGCCGCCCGGGACGAGTTCGAGCAGGCCCGGCGCCTGGCCCCCGACAACCTCGCCGCCATCCGCGGCCTGGCCAATCTCCATCAGCGACAGGGACAGCTCGCCGAGGCCCTCACCGAATACCGGACCGCGCTCTCGCTGGCCAGCCAACGATCCCGAGATCCAGACCAGAAGGTCGCGGCTGGCCGCGCGAGGTGGAGACGGGACGGCCGCGGCGTCGGTGGCCCTGGCGCGGAGCCGCGGTGTGGCCAACCGGGCACGATCGACCGGCGGGTGCTGGCGGCTGCTGGAGGGTGGCTCGACCGATTCGGTCCTCGAGCGAGGCCGTCGACGGGGGCGGGGGTCGCAGTCGTCAGTTCGCATGGGGCCCACCCCAGCGTTGCCGTCGTCACGCTCCGGAGCGTGATTCCCTGCGGCGGTGCCGCCTGGATCAGCGCACGGATTATCTGTCTGCCTGTTACAATTGCGCTTGGTCACCGCCCGCCCTGGCAGCCGCTGGCGCGCCAACCACCAATGTCCTACGCTTCCGCAGACTTTCTGCATGCTCGGCACCGGCGCCTGCGCGACAGGCGCTCCGGGACGCCGGCCTCGACGGCCTGGTCGTCACCTTCCTGCCGAACATCTTCTACCTGACCAACTTCGCCGGCAGCTCGGCCATCGTGCTGATCACGGCCGAGCGGCTCCGGTTCATCACCGACTTCCGCTACGTCACCGCCGTGGAGAGCGCGCGGGCCGCCGGCACGGGGCCGCCGGACCTCGAACTGGTGCGCGTCGACGGCTCGTACGACGAGACGCTGGTGTCGGTGCTGAAGGCGATGCCGGGGGCACGGGTCGGGTTCGAGGCGCCGCATCTGTCGGTCAGCCGCCACAGCTGGCTGCTGGCGGCGCTGGGCGCGCCGGCACAGGCGGGGACGTCGGGCTGCACGCTGGTGCCGACCGAGGACGTGATCGAAGCGCAACGACTGCGCAAGGATGCGCACGAAGAGGAAACGCTGCGCACCGCCGCGGCGCTGCTGTCGCGCGCAACGCCCGATATTCTCAATGAAGCGCGGGCCGGACGCACCGAGCGGGAAGTGGCGGCGGCGGTCGATTGGCGCATCCGGCAGGCCGGTTTCGAGCGGCCCGCCTTTGATACGATCGTCGCGTCGGGCCCGAATGGCGCACTGCCGCACGCCCGTCCCGGCGGCCGGACGCTGACCGCCGGCGACCTGGTGGTGCTGGACTTCGGCGGCGTCTACGACGGATACTGCGTGGACCTGACGCGCATGGTCAGCGTCGGTCGCCCTGGCGCCGAGGCCGAACGGGTCTATGGCGCCGTGGCGGAGGCGAATGCGGCGGCGGTGGCGGCCGTCCACCCGGGCGCGTCGCGGTTCGACATCGACCTCGCCGCCAGGGACACGCTGGCGCGGCACGGCCTCGCGGAATATTTCGGCCACGGGACCGGGCACGGGCTCGGGATCGAGGTGCACGAGCGGCCGCGGATTTCCAAGCGACCCGCGCCCACGGCCGGCCCGGCGGCCCTGTCGTCATTGTCGACAACGACGGGGGCCGACCAGGAGGCCGTCGAGGCGCACATGGTCTTCACCATCGAGCCGGGCGCCTACCTGCCGGGGCAGTTGGGTGTGCGGCTCGAAGACGACGTGCTGGTCACCGCGTCCGGCGTGGAGCTGTTGACGACGGTGTCCCGGGAACTGGCCGTTCGCTGAAACGGGCGAACGGGCTTCGGAGACGAATGGACTTCGACGAGCTGAGACAGATCCTCGAGCTGGTGCGCGAGCACGAACTGAGCGAATTCGAGCTCGAGCGGGACGATGTGAAGCTCCGCCTGCGCAAGGGGGGACCGGTCGTGGCGGCGCCCGTCATGCCGGTGGCGCCGGCCGTGGCGGCGGCTCCTGCCGTCGCGGCGCCGGCCGCACCTCCGGCGGCGGGCGGGGTGCGCCGGCGGCGCCGCCGGCCGCCGACGACGAGATCGAGTTCGCCGTCGTGAAATCGCCGATTGTGGGGACCTTCTACCGGTCGTCGGAGCCGACGGCCCGCCCGTTCGTGGAAGTCGGCGACGTCGTGAAGAAGGGGCAGGTGCTCTGCATCATCGAAGCGATGAAGCTGATGAACGAGATCGACTCCGAGTACGACGGCGAAGTCATGAACGTCTACATCGAGAACGGGCAGCCCGTTCAGTACCGGAGAGCGACTGTTTGCGATCCGCCCGCGATAAGGCGGCTGGCCGCCCCAAGAGCCCCCGGCGCAGGTCGAGCGAGGGTATGTTCAAGAAGATCCTGATCGCGAATCGCGGCGAGATCGCGATGCGTGTCATCTACGCCTGCCGCGAGATGGGCATCAAGACCGTCGCCGTCTATTCGGAGGCCGACGAGAACTCGCTGCACGTCAGGTTCGCCGACGAGGACGTCTGCATCGGGCCGGCCCGCAGCGGCGACAGCTACCTGAACGTGCCGGCCGTCATCAGCGCCGCCGAGATCACCGGCGCGGATGCCATCCACCCCGGCTACGGCTTCCTGTCGGAGAGCGCCTACCTCGCCGAGGTCTGCGAGGCCTGCCACATCACGTTCATCGGGCCCGATCCGCAGGTGATCCGCCTCATGGGTGACAAGGCGCGCGCGCGGCGCGTCATGAAGAAGGCGGGCGTGCCGATCCTGCCGGGCAGCGACGGGCCGATCGAGAGCGAGGAGGCGGCCGTCAAGGTCGCCAGGGACATCGGCTACCCCGTCATCATCAAGGCGACGGCCGGCGGCGGCGGGCGCGGCATGCGGATCGTGCAGGGCCCGTCGGAACTCGGCCACGCCCTGAAGACCGCCCAGCGCGAGGCGGAAGCCGCGTTCGGCGTCGGCGACGTCTACATCGAGAAGTACGTCACCGCGCCGCGGCATATCGAGTTCCAGATACTCGGCGACCAGCACGGCACGGTGGTCCATCTCGGCGAGCGCGAGTGCTCGATCCAGCGGCGACACCAGAAGCTGCTCGAGGAGTCGCCGTCGGTGGCCATCAGCGAAAAGGTCCGCAAGAAGATGGGCGCCGTCGTGGTCGACGCGGCCCGCGCCGTGCAGTACAGCAACGCCGGCACCTTCGAGTTCCTGATGGACGAGTCCGGCCGCTTCTATTTCATGGAAGCGAACACCCGCCTTCAGGTCGAGCACCCGGTGACCGAGATGGTGACGGGCATCGACATCGTGAAGGAGCAGATCCGCGTGGCGGCCGGGGAGCGGCTGTCGTTCAAGCAGAGCGAGCTGACGTTCTCGGGACACGCGATCGAGTGCCGGATCAACGCCGAAGACCCCGAGCGGTTCACGCCGTCGCCCGGCGTCATTCGCGTATTCAGCGTTCCGGGCGGGCCCGGCGTGCGCGTCGAGACCGCCGCCCACTCCGAGTGCACCGTCTCGCCCTACTACGACTCGATGGTCGCCAAGATCATCACGCACGGCCGCGACCGGCACGAGGCGATCGCCAGGATGCGCCGGACGCTGGAGATGACCGTCGTCGAAGGCATCAAGACGACCATCCCGCTGCACCTGAAGATTCTGGACGATCCTGATTTCGTCGCCGGACGTCTGAGCACGGCCTTCATGGAACGGTTCGCCATCCGCTCGTCGAGCGGCTCGCTCGCCAAGGCCGTCTGAGATCTGCGGTTGTCGGACATTGTTCAGTGACGCCGGGGCCCCACCCCCGGCGCGAACTGACGCCGATGGCCATGCAGTCTCGAGGGCATGGCCTTCGGCGAAGTTCACGTCCGTCGTTCCATGTGGGGCTGCCCGCGGCGCGAACGCAACGCGGGCGCTCGGGCCTCTGATGCTTTCCCTGCCTCCCCTGAACGCCATTCTCGACGCCGATGTCGCCGCCGCACACGGCTGGCAGCTCGCCGACTTCGCCCGCGCGTGCCTGGCCGGCGGTGCGCGCTTCCTGCAGGTGCGGGCGAAGACCGCCGGCAGCGGCTGGCTGCTGGGCGTCTGTGACGCGATCGTCGCAGCGGCCCGTCCACTCGGCGCCCTCGTCGTCGTGAACGACCGGGCCGACGTCGCCCGCCTCTCGCTGGCCGACGGGGTGCACGTGGGGCAGACCGACCTGAGCCCGCTCGACGTCCGGCGGATCCTGGGGCCCGAGGCGGTGGTGGGGCTGTCGACGCATACGACGGCAGAGATAGAGGACGCGGTGCACCACCCGGCGTCGTACGTCGCCGTCGGCCCGGTGTTCGGAACGGGGACGAAGGTCACCGGGCACGAGCCGGTCGGGCTGGATCGGGTGCGGTTTGCTGCCGGGCGGGAGCGGCGCGGGCGGGGACGGCCCGTGGTCGCCATCGGCGGGATCACGCTCGAGCGGGCGCCGGACGTGCTGGCGGCCGGCGCGGCGTCGGTGGCGGTCATCAGCGATCTGTTCACGGGGGGCGACCCCGAGGCCCGGGTGCGGGCGTATATCGAGCGGCTCGGCGGGCTGCGCGGTTCCGGCTGAGACATGTATTCCCGCCGGCCGGCCGGATCCGGCCGGTAGTCAGGCTATAATTGCCGCGCCGAGGGTCCGCACGGCGCGGACTCTGTCTGCCACATCAATTCAGGCCGGAACGCGACGCGTCGGGGTTCGTGCGACACGAGGAGCGGCCGGCCCGGAGGACTGCCAGATGTCGATGTTCGCGACCAAGTCGATCGAGCGCCTGAAGGCGGAGGCGAACGTCTCGGGCGAGCACTCGCTCAAGCGTGTGCTGGGTCCGCTCAATCTGGTACCCTCGGCGTCGGTGCCATCATCGGCGCCGGCATCTTCGTGCTCACCGGGGTGGTGGCGGCGCAGTACGCGGGGCCGGCGATCGTGCTGTCGTTCGTCGGTGCCGGCATCGCCTGCGGGTTTGCCGGCCTGTGCTATTCCGAGTTCGCCTCGATGATTCCGATCGCCGGCTCCGCGTATACCTACGGGTATGCGACGCTGGGGGAGTTCGTCGCCTGGATCATCGGCTGGGACCTCATCCTCGAGTACTCGGTCGGCGCCGCCACGGTGGCCGTCGGCTGGTCGGGGTACGTCGTCAGCTTCCTGCGCGACCTGGGGATCATCGTCCCGCCGCAGATTATCGATTCGCCGGGGACCGTGCTGGTGCAGACGTCGCCCGGGCACTGGGAAGTGCTGAGCAACATCACGACCCGCCTCGCGGCGCAGGGGATCGATCCGGCGTCGCTCGCGCACGCGACGGCGATCTTCAACCTGCCGGCGCTGCTCATCGTGCTGGCGGTGACGGCCCTGCTCGTGATCGGCATCGAGGAATCGGCGAACGTCAACTCGGTGATCGTCATCGTCAAGGTCGCCGTCGTGATCGTGTTCATCGTCGTGGGCGTCGGATTCGTCGAAGACGGCGAACTGGCACCCGTTCATCCCGCCCAACCTCGGCGAGTTCGGGTAAGTTCGGTGCCAGCGGCATCGTCCGCGGCGCCGGTGTCGTCTTCTTCGCCTACATCGGCTTCGACGCGGTGTCGACGGCCGCGCAGGAGGCGAAGAACCCGAAGCGGGACATGCCGATCGGCATTCTCGGCTCGCTGGTCGATCTGCACGCTCCTGTACATCCTGGTGGCCGCCGTGCTGACCGGCGTCGTGCCCTACACCACGCTGAACGTGCCGGATCCGATCGCGGTCGGCGTCGATGCGATGCACATCGCCTGGCTGTCGCCGCTGGTGAAGATCGCGGCCATCGCCGGGCTGAGCTCGGTCATGCTGGTCATGCTGCTCGCGCCAGCCGCGCATCTTCTACACGATGGCGAACGACGGGCTGCTGCCGGCGTGGGCCGGCGAAGATCGCACCCGCGCTTCCGGACGCCGTACATCACGACGATCATCACGGGCGTCGTCGTGGCGATCGTCGTCGGCGGCTGCTGCCGATCGCCATCCTGGGCGAGCTGGTGAGCATCGGCACGCTGCTCGCGTTCGTGATCGTGTGCGCCGGCATCATCGTGCTGCGGCGGACGCGGCCGGACGTGCCGCGGGCCTTCAAGGTGCCGTTCTCGCCGGTGGTGCCGGCGCTCGGCGTGCTGAGCTGCGGCTACCTGATGTACGGGCTGCCGTTCGACACATGGATGCGGCTGATCATCTGGATGGCCATCGGCCTCGTCATCTACTTCGGCTACAGCCGGCATCACAGCCTGGTCCAGAAGGCCGCGGCCGAGCAGGTGGCCGGAGGCGCTGTCTCCGCGCGCCTGACGTGCCCGAAGGGCGCTCGCTGCACAGCGTGACGGCAAAGGTCCGGGGGCCGAAACTGGCCCTCGGACTGCTCGTCGCTGTGCTCGTCGGCGGCACCGCCGGGTACATGGTCATCGAGCGGTGGAGCGCGTGGGACGCGTTCTACATGACGGTGACCACCGTGTCGACCGTCGGTTACCGCGAGGTGCACCAGCTGTCGCTCGCGGGGCAGGTCTTCACGACCGTCCTCATCCTGGCGGGCGTCGGAACGCTCTTCTACAATCTGACCCTGCTGGTCACCCTGCTCGTCGAGGGTGGCCTGCCGCGCCACCTTCAATATCGCCGGTACGCGCGCATGCTCGACCAGCTCAAGAACCACTTCATCGTCTGCGGGTACGGCCGGATCGGCAGCATCGTGGCGCAGGAGTTCCGGCGGCAGAAGGTGCCCTTCGTCGTGGTCGACCGCGACGCCACCCGCTACCAGAAGGCGATCGAGGACGGCGTGCTCGCCGTCGAGGCGGATGCCACCCACGAGGACGTGCTGACGCGCCTGGGCATCCACCGGGCGCGCGGGCTGATCGCCGCCGTCGGCACCGACGCGGAGAACGTCTATACGATCCTCAGCGCCCGCGTGCTGCGGCCCGACCTCTTCATCATCGGCCGGGCCGAGTCGGAGGAAGCGACGCGCAAGGTGCTGCGGTCGGGCGCCGACCGCGTGATCTCGCCCTACCAGATCGGCGGCCAGCAGATGGCGCAGACAGCCCTGCGGCCGGCGGTCGTCGATTTCGTGGCCCTGGCCACCAGCTCCGAGAACCTGGAACTGGCCATGGAGCAGGTGCTCATCGGGGAGAAGTCGAGCCTCGCCGGGAAGTCGATCGTCGATGCGGGGCTGCGCCAGCGCTTCGGCGTGGTCATCGTCGGCATCCAGGGGCCCGACGGCAAGATGGAGTTCAATCCCGCGCCGACGGCCGCCATCAGGGCCGGCGACAAGCTGGTCGTGCTGGGCCGCAGCGAGAGCCTCCGGCAACTGGAAGCCGAAGCGGCGAAGAAGTGACCGGCGGTCTGCGCCCGGGGTGCCTGAGTTGAGAGCCACGCGGACTGAATAATGTCAGCGCCTGCGGCCATGTCGAGCCGAGGACAAGCGAATCCGAGGCGAGGCATCGGCGTCAGTATCGCGCTCGGGACTGGGACCCACGAACTCCATTGAATAATGCCTGCACGAGTCCTCAACGGCACTCAGCGTCGCCCAGCAGAATCCGCCACGAGCTGGCGGCCGAGGTCATGGCCTTCGGCCAGCGGGCCGGCCGGCCTCCCGGGCTCGGCATCGTCCTCGCGGGCGAGGATCCGGGGTCTGAAATCTACGTGCGCGGCAAGCTGAAGGCCGCCGCCGAAGCGGGGATGCGTGCCGACCTCGAGCGGCTGCCGGCGTCGGCTTCGCTGGCCGACGTGCTCGCCGTCGTCGACCGGCTGAACCGCAGCCCGGTGCACGACGGCATCCTCGTGCAGTCGCCGCTGCCGGCGGGGATGGGCCCGACGGCGGAGCAGCAGGTGTTCGACGCCATCGATCCGGCGAAGGACGTGGACGGCTTCCATCCGGTGAACGTCGGCCGGCTCGTGCAGAACCGGGCGACGCTCACGCCGTGCACGCCGACGGGCGTCATCGAGCTGCTGGATCGGTCGGGCATCGACATCGCGGGGGCGGATGCCGTCGTCATCGGCCGGAGCGAGATCGTCGGCAAGCCGATGGCGCTGCTGCTGCTGAACCGCCACGCCACCGTCACCATCTGCCATTCGCGCACGAAGCAGCTGGCCGAGGTGGCGGCCCGTGCCGACATCCTGGTGGCCGCCGTCGGGCGCCCGGCCATGGTGCGCCTGGGGTTCGTGAAGCCTGGGGCAACGGTGATCGACGTCGGCATCAACCGCCTCACCGATGCGGCGCAGGTCGCGGCGATCTTCGCGCCGGGCGCGCCGCAGCACGCGACGTTCGCCCGCCGCGGCTCGGTGCTGGTGGGCGACGTGCACCCGGAAGTGGCCGACGTGGCCGGGGCCCTCACGCCCGTCCCGGGCGGCGTCGGGCCGCTGACGATCGCGCTGCTCATGCGCAACACGCTGCGCGCGGCGCAGGCGCGGATGGCCCGGGTGTAGCGCGCGCCCGGAGAAGGCGCTGAGCCGGCTGCGTAACGGCCCGCACGGCGGGCCCGCCTCGACGAGCGCTCGGGGCGCCCTGAGCCTCGCCGAAGGGCGCGAACGGAACGGAGCGAGCCGCATGAGGCGAGCGAGTGAAGTGAGCCGGGGTTTGGGGCGGAGCCCCATCTGAAGATGCTTCGCGTAGCGCTGACCGGTGGCATCGGCACCGGCAAGACGCATGTCCTCGGCCGTCTGGCCGAGGCCGGTGTTGCCGTGATCGACGCCGACCGGATCGTGCACGGCCTGATGGAGCCCGGCGGGGCGGTGGCTGCCGCCGTCGCGGCGCGGTTCGGCCGGGAGATGCTCGACGCCGACGGGCGGGTCGACCGGAAGCGGCTCGGGGGCCTCGTCTTCGCGGATGCCGCCGCCCGCCGCGACCTGGAGGCATCGTCCATCCGGCCGTGTACGAGGCGATCGACGGCTGGCTCGGGGACATGGAGCGGGCGGGCCGGCCGTTTGCCGTTGCCGACATTCCGCTGCTGTACGAAACCGGACGGGCGTCGGTCTTCGATCGGGTGATCGTGACCGCCTGTCCGCCGGACGTGCAGGTGGCGCGCGTGGTGGCGCGGGACGGCATCAGCGAAGCGGCCGCCGCGCCAGCGTCTGGCCGCGCAACTGCCGATCGAGGAGAAGGTCGCGCGGGCCGACTTCGTCATCCGGACCGGGGGGACGTTCGAGGAGAGCGACCGGCAGATCGACGAGACGGTCGCGCGGCTGCGTGCGCTGGCCGGCGGTTAGACGGTTATGCGGCTCAGACGTCGGCCTGATGGCCGTCCTGCGCGGGCGCGATCCGTTCCTCGACGAAGGTGTTCCACTCGTGGCAGTGCGGGCACTGCCAGAGCAGTTCGGTGCTGCGGTAGCGGCACCGGATGCAGACGTGCGGGTCGAGATAGAAGACCGCGTGCCGGGTGAGCTCCACGTAGCGGTCAACCAGTCCCCGTTCCAGATCGAGCTCGGCGAGCGACTGCCAGATCGCCTGGTGGATGGTCAGGGCGTGCGGATTCTGCACGAGCGCGTCGAAGAGCAGGTGCAGGCCCTCGCTGACGCTGCCCTGGCCCGCCAGGTGGCGTGACAGCGCCAGCCGCGCCCGCCAGTCCTGCGGATTGGTGGCGATCAGCCGCCGGCAGAGTGCCGGAAACCGGTCGGGGGCGCCGAGCTTCGGGTACACGCGCCGCCAGTCGATCGAAGGTGAGATAGGCCCGTTCGGGGGCGACGGCAATCACGCGCTCCCAGATGCTGACGGCATCGGCGGTGTTGCCCTGGTGCTGCCGCACGTCGCCCAGGTTCAGGTAGGCGGGGACGACCTGCGGGTCCAGGTCGATCGCCCGGTCGAAGCGCTGTGCCGCCTCGGCCCAGGCGTCGCGCTTCATCGCCTGCAGGCCCATCTCGTTCTCGAGGAACGCCAGAATCGCCTGCGTCCGCGGCTGCTCGTCCGACTGCGTGAGCTTCGCGAGCTGCTCGCGCGTGCGGTGCGCCTCCTGCCACTGGTGCTGCTCCTCGTACAGCTTCTCGAGATTCACCAGCGCGTACTGGTTGGCGCTGTCGAGCCGCAGGACCTCGTTGAACGCCTCGAGCGCGCGGTCGACGAAGCCGCCGCGCTTGAAGTCGAGCCCGAGGCAGAGCAGCACGTAGGCGTGTTCCAGCCGGGTGAGCTTGGGGCGGCGGAGCAGGCCCTGGTGGACGTTGATGGCGCGGCCGACCTGTCCCTTCTCGCGGTACAGGTTGCCGAGAATCATGTGGATCTCGAGCGCGTCCGCATCGAGCTGCGCCGCCTTGCTCAGCTCCTCGATCGCCAGATCGATCTGGTTGCCGACCAGGAAGTTCAGGCCGAGGATGTAGTGCGGGGACTCGCGGGCGCGCCGGCGATCGATCCAGTGGCCGTCCCGCAGCTTGTAGCGTTCCCAGGCCTTGCCGATGGCCAGCCCGAGCAGGAGCGCGATGAGGCCCGCCAGCAGGGGTGCGTACGTGCTCATCGGGCCGGGTGCTCCGCGGTGTAGGCCTGCAACAGGTCGTCCCAGTGCCCCTGGGCGCGCAGGATCGCCTCGATGAGCTCGCGGGCCGCGCCGGCGCCGCCCCGCACGCTGCCGACCCAGTCGACGCGCGCGCGGACGTCGTCGGCGGCATCGGCCGGTGCGGCGGAGAGCCCGACGCGGCTGAGCACCGGGAGGTCCAGCAGGTCGTCCGCCATGTAGGCGACCTCGCCGGCCTCGATCGCTTCGTCGCGCAGGATGTGCTCGAAGGCCTCGAGCTTGTCCGCCACGCCTTCGTAGATGATCGGCATGCCGAGCTGCCGGCGCGGTGCACCGTCGCCTGGGAGCTGCGCCCCGACAGCACGCCGGCCCGCAGCCCCGCCTTCTGCGCCCAGACGATCGCCGTGCCGTCGCGGATATGGAACCGCTTGGCTTCGGTGCCGTCCGGGTACAGCAGGATCGTGCCGTCGGTCAGCACCCCGTCGACGTCGAAGAGCAGCAGGCGAATGCGTCGGGCTCTGGTCTGAAAGTCCACGATGGCGTCCGCGTCGGATCCCATCTCAGAACAGCTCGGTGGGCCACAGATCGTGCAGGTGCACGACCCCTTCCACTCTCCGGTCGGCGTCGACGACGACGACCGACGTAATCTTGCGCTGCTCCATGATGTTCAGCGCCTCGGCGGCGAGCGTGTCGCCCGAGATGGTCACCGGGCCGGACGTCATGACGTCGGCGGCGGCCAGCTCGAGAATGCTGCGCCGGCCGTCGGCCATGTGACGCCGGAGATCCCCGTCGGTGATGATGCCGGCAATCCGGCCGTCGGCGTCGACGACGCAGGTCATGCCGAGCCCCTTGCTGGACATCTCGTAGATGACGTCCCGCATCGGCGTCCCGGCCTGCACGATGGGCGGCCTGCCTGCCGCCGTGCATGAGGTGATGCGCGCGCATCAGGCGCTTGCCGAGCTTGCCGCCGGGATGCAGGTTCGCGAAATCCTCCTCGCGGAAGCCCTTCGCGACGAGCAGCGTCATCGCCAGCGCATCGCCCAGGGCGAGCGCGGCCGTCGTGCTGGCCGTGGGCACCAGGTTCAGCGGGCACGCTTCCTCGCGACGCGGCAGTCGAGCGCGACGTCGGCGGCCTGTCCGAGCGTCGACGACAGGTTGCCGGTCATGGCGATCAGGCGGGCGCCGAGCCGCCGGATGGTCTCGAGCAGCCGGAGCAGCTCGTCGGTCTCGCCGCTGTAGCGACAGCGCCACGACGACGTCGTCGCGCTGGATGACGCCCAGGTCGCCATGGATCGCCTCGGCCGGATGCAGGAAGAAGGCGGGCGTTCCGGTGCTGGCGAGCGTGGCGGCGATCTTGCGGCAGATGATCCCCGACTTGCCCATGCCCGTCAGGATGACCCGGCCGCGGCAGTCGAGCAGGCAGGCGGATCGCCTGCTCGAACTGGCCGTCGATGCGGTCGACGAGCGCGAGAGATCGGCCGCGCGCTTCCGTCTCGCAGGCACCTTGCGGGCCGAGGTTCGACAGCGTCATGCCTCGATCGACTGCGGGCTCGTCGTCGTGCGGGCGTGGCGGACCGGCGCGGCTCGTTGCGACGATCCGCGTTCGATCGCGCACGTCAGCGCTGGTCGCGAGCAGCGGCCGCCGAGCAGCGGTCGAGGCGGCAGGGCGTTGGCGCGTCGCTCTTCGCCGGGGCGGCATCCTCGTGCACTTCGAGGAAGACGCCGTCGACGCCGGCGGCGACGCCGGCCGCCGCCAGCGGCTCGATGTACTGCGACAGGCCGGAGGACATGCCGTCGCCGCCGCCGGGCAGCTGCAGACTGTGCGTCACGTCGAAGATGACCGGGGACGCCCAGGGCGCGCAGCATCGGGAAGGCGCGCATGTCGACGACGAGGTTGTTGTAGCCGAAGCTGAATCCGCGTTCGGTCACGATGACCCGATCGTTGCCCGACGCCAGCACCTTGTCGATGGCGTGCCGCATGTCGCCGGGGGCGAGGAACTGTCCCTTCTTCAGGTTGACCACGCGTCCCGTCTGCGCCGCGGCGACGATGCAGATCGGTCTGGCGGGAGAGGAACGCCGGAATCTGCAGCACGTCGGCGACGGCGGCGGCCGGGGCCGCCTGGGCCGCCTCGTGGATGTCGGTGAGCACGGGCACGCCGAGCCGTTCCTTCACCCGCGCCAGGATCCGCAAACCCTCGTCGAGGCCGGGACCGCGGAACGACCGGATCGACGTCCGGTTGGCCTTGTCGTACGACGCCTTGAAGATGTACGGGCACGTCGAAGCGGGCGGCGGCGGCGGCAATGGCTTCGCCGAGGCCGAGCGCGTGAGCTTCGCTCTCGATGACGCAGGGGCCCGCAATCAGGACGAGCGGCGCGCCGCCCCCGATCCGGAAGCTTCCAACCGTGACAGGACGCACGCAGACATTATAGGGCGAGCCGGACGCCGGGGCGAGTCGCCCGGACTGCGGACGCGGCCGGATGGGGCCCGAACGGCCCCGGGAGCGCCTCCTGCGCGGCCGGGGCTCAGGCGACCGACTGGGGCTGACGCGACTCGCTGGTGCCGCCGGCAGCCGGGTTGGCCAGCTTGTGGCGATGGGAGGCCTCCACGAAGCTGGCGAACAGCGGGTGGGGCGCGAGCGGCTTCGACTTGAACTCGGGATGGAACTGCACGGCGACGTACCACGGGTGCGACGGCAGCTCGGCGATCTCGACGAACTTGCCGTCGGGCGAGCGGCCGGAGATGCGCATCCCCTTCTCGCGGAGCACCGGCTCGTACAGGCAGTTGAATTCGTAGCGGTGGCGGTGCCGCTCGTGGATGAGCGACGTGCCGTACACGCGCTGGGCGAGCGAGCCGGGCGCCAGCTCGCAGGCGTACTGGCCGAGGCGCATCGTGCCGCCGAGGTCGTCGACGCCGAGCAGATCGCGCAGCTTGTAGATGACCTTCGTGGAGGTCTCGGGCTCGCACTCGGTCGAATCGGCGTCGGTGAGGCCGCAGACGTTGCGGGCGTACTCGACCGTGGCCCACTGGAAGCCGTAGCAGATGCCGAAGTAGGGGATGCCGCGCTCGCGAGCGACCTGCGCGGCCTTCATCATGCCGCGCGTGCCGCGGTCGCCGAACCCGCCGGGCACGAGGATGCCGTCGGCCCCGTCGAGCAGCGACTCGCCGCCGGGCTCCTCGAGCGCTTCGGCCTCGATCCACTTGATCGAGATCTTCAGGCCGTGCTGGAAGCCGCCGTGGTAGAGCGCCTCGTTCAGGCTCTTGTAGGAGTCCTCGTAGCCGACGTACTTGCCGACGACGTGGATCGTGACCTCGTCGACGGGATTCTTGATGCGGCGGACCAGGTCCTCCCACGCCTGCATCTTGGCTTCGGTCTCGGGCAGGTGCAGGCGCCTCAGCACGATGCTGTCGAGCCCCTCGGCCGCCAGCACGAGCGGCACCTCGTAGATGCTCGCGACGTCCTTGGCGGTGATGACCGCCTCCTCGTCGACGTCACAGAACAGCGCGATCTTCTTCTTGATGTCTCGGGCGGCAGGAACCGGTCCGTGCGGCAGAGGAGGATGTCCGGCTGGATGCCGATCGACCGCAGGTCGCGGACGCTGTGCTGCGTCGGTTTGGTCTTCAGCTCGCCCGCCGCACCGATGAACGGCACCAGCGTCAGGTGGATGTAGAGGGTGTTCTCGCGCCCCTCGTCCTGCCGCATCTGGCGGATCGCCTCGAGGAAGGGGAGGCTCTCGATGTCGCCCACGGTGCCGCCGATTTCGACGAGCACGATGTCGACGTCCTGACCGACCGTCCGGATGCTGTCCTTGATCTCGTTGGTGATGTGCGGAATCACCTGGACCGTGCGTCCCAGGTAATCGCCACGCCGCTCCTTCTGGATCACCGACTGGTAGATCTTGCCGGTCGTCCAGTTCGAGTTGCGGGTCGTCGCCGTGCTCGTGAACCGCTCGTAGTGCCCGAGGTCGAGGTCCGTCTCGGCGCCGTCATCGGTGACGTAGACCTCCCCGTGCTGGAACGGGCTCATCGTGCCCGGATCGACGTTGATGTAGGGATCGAACTTCTGCAGGGTGACCGTGTACCCATGACCTTCGAGGAGGCATCCGATGGAGGCGGCCGCCAGGCCCTTCCCGAGGGAAGAAACCACGCCGCCAGTGACGAAAATGTACTCGGGTCCGTGCCTCTCGGTCGTCTGCATGGGTGCACTCTAGGGATGGGCCGCGGTCGCCACCAGACGGCGGACGCGCTCGAGGTCCTCGGGGGTGTCGACCCCGACTGAATCATGGACGGTTGCAGGAGCCTTGATCCGGTAGCCGTGTTCCAGCGCCCGGAGCTGTTCGAGCGATTCGGCCTCCTCCAGCGGGGTCGGAGGCAGGCCGGCCAGGGTCAGCAGGAACGTCCGCCGGTAGGCATAGAGCCCGATGTGCTTGCTGGCCGGCCGCGACGCCCCGTCGCGCCCGTACGGAATCGGAGCGCGGGAAAAATACAGCGCGAAATCGTTCCGATCGACGACGACCTTGACGACGTGGGGGCTCGCCAGGTCGTCGGACGACGGCAGGGGCCGCCGCAAGGTGGCCATCACGAGGTCGGGATCGGCCGCCAGGGGCGCGACCACTTCGTCGATCATTCCGGGCGCGAGCAGCGGCTCGTCGCCCTGGACGTTCACGACGACGTCGCAGGTGAGGTGCTCCGCGATCTCCGCCAGCCGCTCCGTGCCGCTGCGATGCGTCGGCCGCGTGAGCCGCGCCTCGCCGCCGAAGGCTTCGACCGCACGCTGAATCCGCTCGTCGTCGGTCGCCACGAGCACACCCTGCACTGATCCGCTCGCGGCCGCGCGGCGGTAGACGTGCTCGATCATCGGGTGTCCGTCGATGTCGGCGAGCGGCTTGCCGGGGAACCGGGTCGAAGCGTAGCGGGCGGGAATGACAGCGATGGAGTGAAGAGCCGAACCCGTCGATGACAATCTGAGGGTTGAGGCAGGGAGCACGACGAATAATAACATAGGTCGCACGCTCCGTGCGCTGGTCGGATCGCCGTCGTCGCGATCGCCGGCGGGGCCCTGGCCAGCGTCGAAAACCGTCAGCCGCACGGACGCGCCCACCGGCGCGCCGCGTGCTACCATCAGGGGCATCACGATGAGCCCTGCCCGCACGATTTCGCTCGTGGCCGGCGCCGGCCTGCTGGCGGCGTGGCTCGCCGCCGCGAGCGGCGCGCGCCCGCCAGCGCCCGCCATTACCATGCCGCCGCCCGCCTCCGATCGGCAGCTGCAGAAGGTCGAGCACCTGCTGGAAGAGACGAGGCACCTGCGCGATGCGATGCAGGGGATGGCGATGCCTCGCGCGCAGGCGCGGAATCCGTTCGAATTCGCGCGGCCCGCGGCGCCTGAGCCGGACCGCGGCCCGGCCGGCCGCGATGGCACGAGCGCGCCGGCAACGGTTCCGGCGGCGGCCCCGCCGCCGGCGTTCACGCTCGAAGGGATCGCGCAGAGCGCCGACCGGGGCTCGGCGGCCCTCACGGCCATCATCGGCGGGGACGGTCAGTTGTTCCTGGTGAAGGTCGGGGACCTGGTCACCGGCCGCTACCGCGTCGCGGCCGTTTCATCCGGAGAGGTCGACCTGCAGGATCTGCAGGGCGGGCCGACACTGCGTCTTCAGCTGCGCTGAAGACGGAATGATCTACGGTCTACAGTCTACGGTCTTCAGTCTTCAGTGAGGCTCCGGACTATCGGGCTTGACCGAAGGCTGTAGACCGCAGACCGTAGACGATCTCGCTTCCTCCTTCAGTCTTCCAGCCGGACCAGCCAGGCGTTCCGCACTGACGGCAGTTTGCGCACCTCGTCGAGCAGCGCGTCGTTGACGTCTCCCCGCGGGTTGTCCAGGTTCAGCACGCCGACGGCGCCGCCCTCGGCGCGTCCCAGCGCGAAGCTGGCGATGTTGATGCCGTAGCCGCCGAGGATCGTGCCGACCGAGCCGATGACGCCCGGCTGATCGTCGTTGGCCACGACCAGCAGCGTATCCCCCAGGGGCGCCTCGAGCGTGATGCCGTCCATGAGGACGAGGCGCAGGCTGCCGTCCTCGAACACCGTTCCCTCCAGCCACCGTTCGCCGGCACTGGTCTGCAGCTTCACCGACAGGACGCTGGTGAACGGCCGCGGCCGCGAGCTCTGCGACTCGACCACCTCGATGCCGCGCTCGGTGGCGGCGGTCCGGGCGTTCACGATGGAGACGGCCGACGAGAGGATCGGCTTCAGCAGGCCCGCGAGGACGGCGCTGGCGAGGATCGACTGGTGGGATCCGTCGGCCAGCGCGCCGTAGTAGCGAACGCCGACGCCGTGGATGCGCCCCTGCGCCATCTGGCCGAGCATCAGGCCGAGTCGCTGCCCGAGCTTCAGGAACGGCTGCAGCCGCGCGAGCGTCTCGGGCGGCACCGACGGGAAATTGACGGCGTTGCGGACCAGACCGTCGCGCAGGAAGTCGCGGACCGCCGCGGCCGTCTCGGTGCCCACCAGCTCCTGGGCCTCGCTCGTCGAGGCCGAGATGTGGGGCGTCGCCACGACCTGGGGCAGCAGGGGCAGCTTCGAGTCCTTCGGGGGCTCGACCCGGAAGACGTCGAGGCCGGCGCCGGCGACCTTGCCTGCCTCGATGGCGGCGACCAGGGCGTCCTCGTCGATGAGGTCGCCGCGGGCGGTGTTGACGAGCCGCACGCCGTCGCGGCAGGCGGCGAGTCGGGCCGCATCGAACATGTTGCGGGTCTGCGGTGTGGACGGCATGTGGAGCGAGATGTAGTCGGCCTGTTCGCAGAGCCGATCCAGCGACACGAGCTCCACGCCGAGATCGCGGGCCACCTCCTCCGCGATGAACGGGTCGTGGGCGACGACCCGCATGCCGAAGGCCAGGGCCCGGCGGGCCACCTCCTGGCCGATGCGGCCGAAGCCGACCAGGCCGAGCGTCTTGTCGTAGAGCTCGGTCCCCTTGAGCGCCTTCTTCTCCCAGCGTCCCTGCTTCATGGCGGCATCGGCCGCCGGGACCCGGCGGGCGAGCGAGAGCATCAGGGTGAAGGCCTGTTCGGCCACGCTGATGCTGCTGGCCCCGGGCGCGTTCATCACGAGGAGGCCGCGGGCGCTGGCGGCGGCGACGTCGACGTTGTCGACACCGGTCCCGGCACGCGCAATCACGCGCAGGCGGGGCGCGGCGGCCATCAGATCGGCTGTCACTTTCGTGGCACTGCGGACGATCAGTGCGTCGGCATCGGCGAGGTCGGTGGCCAGTTCGGGAGCGGGACGGCCGGGGCGGGCGTCGACCGTCCAGCCGCAGGCGCGCAGCAGGTCGACGGCGGAAGCCGGGAGGTCATCGGCGACAACGATATGCATGGATGAGAACTCGACAGACAACAAGAGGTTGATGATTCCGGCAGGGAGCGGGCGCGGCTGGAACGGCCGCGCGCCGACCTGCCCGCGGTGTGATCGGTGCGGACCCGACGAAACACGTACAGTATAATCCGAGGGTTTGGCCGCCGGAAGGAACCGCGCGGATCGCCCGGTCGCACTACGATGGTGCAAACCGCTAGAATGCGCGGATTGATGCGGCGTGACGCCATCGCGCGGCCGTTTTTCAACAGGGTTTTCCACAGTTTATGTGAACAGTGACGACGACGATCCGGGGGCTGACCTAAAGGTCGCCGCTTGCAGTTCCGTATCGCTCGTTACGATTATGTGAGATTGCCGGATTGACCTATGCCTCAATTCACGACGCTCAAGCCACCGACTTCGGGAACCCCCATCACGCGCCGGAACGGCAAACTCGTCGTGCCGGACGATCCCATCGTGCCCTTCATCGAAGGCGACGGCACCGGCCCCGACATCTGGCGGGCCAGCGTCCGCGTGTTCGACGCCGCCGTCCGCAAGGCCTATCAGGGCAAGCGGCAGATCGCCTGGTTCGAGGTCCTCGCCGGTGAGAAGGCGAAGAACGTGACGGGCGAGTGGCTTCCCGGCGACACGCTGGAAGCCGTGAAGGCCTACAAGATCGCCATCAAGGGGCCGTTGACGACGCCGGTCGGCGGCGGCATCCGGAGCCTCAACGTGACGCTCCGCCAGGTGCTCGACCTCTACGCCTGCATCCGGCCGGTCAAGTACTACACCGGCACGCCCGCCCCGGTCGTCCATCCCGAGCGGATGGACGTCATCATCTTCCGTGAGAACACCGAGGACGTGTACGCGGGCATCGAGTGGGCCAAGGGGACGCCGCAGGCCGAGCGCGTGATCGAGTTCCTCTCGAAGGAGATGGGGAAGCGGATCGCGCCGGATTCGGGCATCGGGATCAAGCCGATCTCCGAGACCGCCAGCAAGCGGCTGGTGCGGATGGCCATCCAGTACGCCCTGGATCACCATCGGAAGAGCGTGACGCTCGTCCACAAGGGGAACATCATGAAGTTCACCGAAGGGGCGTTCCGCGACTGGGGCTACGAGGTCGCCAAGGCCGAGTTCCGCGACCGCATCGTCACCGAGGACGAGGTGGCGGCGGGGCAGTCGGCCGAGGGGAAGCTGCTCATCAAGGACCGGATCGCCGACAGCGTCTTCCAGCAGGTGCTCACGCGAACGGCCGAGTACGACGTGTTCGCCACGCCGAACCTCAACGGCGACTATCTGTCGGACGCCTGCGCAGCCCAGGTGGGCGGCCTCGGGATGGCGCCGGGGGCGAACATCGGCGACGAAATCGGCTTCTTCGAGGCGACGCACGGCACGGCCCCGAAGTACGCCGGGAAGGACATGATCAATCCGGGCTCGGTCATCCTGTCGGGCGTCATGATGCTCCGGTACATGGGATGGAGCGAGGCGGGGGATCTGATCGAGAAGGCGATCGAGAAGACGATCATCGAGAAGCGGGTCACCTACGACCTGGCCCGGCAGATGACGGGAGCGACCGAGCTGAAGACCTCCCAGTTCGGCGACGCCATTATCGAGAATCTGTGAAAGAAGACGGGATTGGGGATTCGGGATTGGGGGATTCGCGGGCTGGAGCCCTGAGGGTCGGCCATCGAAGAATGCCGAGCGCCTGCGGCCATGCCGAGCCGAGGACGCGGGAATCCGAGGCGAGGCGTCAGCGGGAGCTCGCGGTGGGGGTGGGGCCCCACCGCCATCGAAGAATGGAGTCATACTGATGAACCGTAAAGTGAGCGTGATCGGGTCGGGGAACGTCGGGGCCACGGTGGCCCGGAGCGTCGCCGACAAGGAGCTGGCGGACGTCGTCCTGGTCGACATCCTGGAAGGGGTGCCGCAGGGCAAGGCGCTCGACATGCTCGAGGCCTGTCCGATCGAGAAGTCGGACTCGCGCCTGCTGGGAACCAACGACTACGCCGACACGGCGAATTCGGACGTCGTCGTCATCACGGCCGGGCTGGCCCGGAAGCCGGGCATGAGCCGCGACGACCTGCTGAACAAGAACCACGCCATCATCAAGGACGTGACCGCGAAGGTCGCCAAGCACTCGCCGAACGCCATCATCGTGCCGGTCACCAACCCGCTCGACGCCATGGCGCAGGCGATCCTCCGGCAGAGCGGCTTCCCCCGGGAGCGGGTCATCGGCATGGCCGGCGTGCTCGACTCGGCCCGCATGCGGGCGTTCATCGCCATGGAGCTGAACGTCTCGGTGGAGAATACCCACGCGTTCGTGCTCGGCGGCCACGGCGACACCATGGTCCCCCTGCCGCGTTATTCGACCGTGGCGGGCATCCCGATCACGGAGCTGCTGTCGGCCGAGGCCATCGAGCGGATCGTGAAGCGGACGGCCTCGGGCGGCGCCGAGATCGTCAAGCTGCTGGGCACCGGGAGCGCCTACTACGCGCCGGCGTCGGCGGCCGTGGAGATGGTCGAGGCGATCCTGAAGGACAAGAAGAAGATCCTGCCGTGCTCGGTCTTCCTGCAGGGCGAATACGGCATCAACGACCTGTTCGTCGGCGTGCCGGTGAAGCTCGGGGCGCGGGGCGTGGAGCAGATCATCGAGATCAAGCTGACGGCGGACGAGGATGCGGCCCTGAAGAAGTCGGCCGCGGCCGTCAAGGAACTGACGGACGTGATCAAGGTCTAGCGGCTTCGCTGGAAGGCTTCGGGCTGCAGGCTTCGGGCTACAGGGCCCCGAGCGTGCAGCCCGGAGCGCTTCCGACTCGAGAGCGGCCGCTCTCGCCAACCGCGCGCCTGCCTGTGCACTGACCGGTGCCCGCCTCAGTTGATCCTGCCACCCGGCAGCCGTTTGTTCCCCTGTAATTCGTCTGCCGTCTGCAGGATATTCGGCGTCAGGAAATGCTCGAAGAATCCCCAGGTGCCGTACTGGCTCCGGAAGGCCGGTGCGAGCGTCGTCCACGAGAGCCTGCCCCTGCTTGCCGGCTGCGAGCCCGTGCGCCACCTGCTCGCGCAGGAACTCCAGATAGCCGCGGAACGCCACGGAGGTCCGCGAGCCGCGCCACATCGCCGTGACCCGGTACGAAGGTCGCCGAGGGATAGTGCGTCGCGAGCGAGTCCAGCGACTGGAGCCACGGCTTCGTCGACGCGTCGATCAGGTTCGGCAGATGCCGGTCCCACAGCAGGTCGCCGGTGAAGACGACGTGCGCGTCTGGCACGACGACGATCGAATCGCTGCCGGTGTGGCCCGGCATGTGCCGGACGACCAGCTCCCGTGTTACCGAGGTACAGATCGACTCCGCGATCGTAGACGAGGCTCGGCAGCACGATCGCATCGACCAGGGCCCGGTTGGCTGCCGTGGGGGACGGGCCGAAGAACTTGAGGTTCTCGGTGTGCGCCCAGGCGCGGACGTTCCGGTTCGCGACGATGACCGCGCCGGCGGCGGCGAACACGCCGTTGCCCATCATGTGGTCGAGGTGGTAGTGCGTGTTGATGAGGAAGCGGATTGGCAGGCTGGTCCGCTGCCGGATGTCGGCCAGCAGCTGGCGGGCGGCGTCGACGTTCTGAAACGAATCGATGACCGCGACGCCGTCCTGGCCGATGACGAATCCGGTGTTCGCACCGGCCTTGCTGCCGTCAGGGGAGATGGCCGCCCAGACGCCCGGCCCGACCTCGTGCAGGGTGAACAGCGGCTGGTCGGCGGCGGCCGGATGGACGCCGGACAGGGCGATCAGGAGAATCGGGAGCAGGACCTTGATGCGCATGGCGCGATGCCTACCACTGGTGCTTCGCTGCAGGCTTCGGGCTACGGGCTTCAGGGCCCCGGAGCCCGGAGCCTGCAGCCCGTAGCCGGTCCGCGGCGCGGGAGTTCAGCGTCGCGCGACGGCCTTCGAGTACTCCCGGATCATCCGCGCGATATTCGAGATCGGGATCTCCTTCGGGCAGACCGCCTCGCACTCGCCCTCATTCGAACAGCTGCCGAATCCTTCGGCGTCCATCTGCTCGACCATCCGGATCACCCGCTCCTGCGCCTCCACCTGTCCCTGCGGCATCAGGGCCAGGTGCGAGATCTTCGCGCTGGTGAACAGGTGGGCCGCCGCGTTCTTGCAGGCGGCCACGCAGGCCCCGCAGCCGATGCAGGCGGCCGAGTCCATGGCCTGGTTGGCACGTCTCCTTGCCGATCGGGATGGCGTTGGCGTCGGGGGCTCCGCCCACGTTGATCGAGATGAAGCCGCCGGCGGCGATGATCCGGTCGAAGGCGCTCCGGTCGACGATGAGGTCCTTGACGACGGGGAAGGCCTTCGCCCGCCAGGGCTCGATCGTGATCGTCTCGCCGTCCTTGAAGTGCCGCATGTGGAGCTGGCAGACCGTCGTGCCCCGCTCGGGGCCGTGCGGGATGCCGTTGACGACGAGGCTGCACATGCCGCAGATGCCCTCGCGGCAGTCCGAGTCGAAGGCGATCGCATCCTCGCCCTTCGCGATGAGCCCCTCGTTGACGACGTCGAGCATCTCGAGGAACGACATGTCGGACGAGACGTTGTCGAGGGGGTAGGGGACGAGACGCCCCGGCACGGTCGGGCCGGCCTGGCGCCAGATGAGCAGCTTGAGGGTCATGGTGGCCATCGGTGAACGTCTCCCTACTTGTAGCTCCGCTGCGTCGGGTGCACTTCCTCGAAGACGAGGGGCTCCTTGTGCAGCGTGGGCCGCTTGCCGACTCCGGTGAACTCCCACGCGGCGACGTACGAGTAGTGCTCGTCGTCGCGCAGGGCCTCGTTGTCGGGCGTCTGGCTCTCCTCGCGGAAGTGGCCGCCGCACGACTCGCGCCGTTCGAGGGCGTCGAGCGCCAGGACCTCCGCGAACTCCAGGTAGTCGGCGACGCGGCCGGCGTGCTCGAGGCTCTGGTTCAGGTTGTCCGGACTGCCGGGCACCGACACCTCCTGCCAGAATTCCTCGCGCAGTTGCGGGATCCGCTCGAGCGCCGTCTTCAACCCGGCCTCGTTGCGGGACATGCCGACGTAGTCCCACAGGACCCGGCCGAGCTCGCGGTGGAACTCCCGGATCGTCCGCTTGCCCTTCACGTTGAGCAGCCGGGTGATCCGCTCCTGCGTCGCGGCGAGCGCCTCCTTGAACGGGTCGGCGTCGGTCGACACCTTCGGGAGCGGCGTGCTGGCGATGTACTGGCCGAGGGTGTAGGGGATGACGAAGTAGCCGTCGGCCAGCCCCTGCATGAGCGCGCTGGCGCCCAGCCGGTTCGAGCCGTGGTCGGAGAAGTTGGCTTCGCCGAGGACGTGCAGGCCCGGGATGGTGCTCATGAGGTTGTAGTCCACCCAGAGGCCGCCCATCGTGTAGTGGACGGCGGGGTAGATCCGCATCGGCACCTTGTAGGGATCCTCGCCGGTGATCTTCTCGTACATCTGGAACAGGTTGCCGTAGCGGCTGGCGATGGTCTCCGCGCCCAGCCGCGTGATGGCATCGCTGAAGTCCAGGTAGACGGCGAGGCCCGTGTCGCCGACGCCGCGCCCGTCGTCGCAGACCTGCTTGGCGTTCCGCGAGGCCACGTCGCGCGGCACCAGGTTGCCGAAGCTCGGGTACTTGCGCTCGAGGTAGTAGTCGCGCTCGCTCTCCGGAATCTGCTCCGGCCGGCGGCTGTCGCCCGGCGTCTTCGGCACCCAGACGCGGCCGTCGTTCCGGAGGCTCTCGCTCATGAGCGTGAGCTTCGACTGGTAGTGGCCGCTGACCGGGATGCAGGTCGGGTGGATCTGCGTGAAGCAGGGGTTGGCGAAGAGCGCGCCCCGCTTGTGGGCCCGCCAGGCGGCCGTCACGTTCGAGTTGACGGCGTTGGTCGACAGGTAGAAGGCCGTGCCGTAGCCGCCGCTGGCGAGGATGACGGCGTCGGCCGCGTAGGTCTCGAGCTCGCCGGTGACCAGGTTGCGGACGACGATGCCGCGGGCCTTGCCGTCGATGACCACCAGGTCGAGCATCTCGCGGCGGGCGAAGATCTTCACGTTGCCGCGCTGCACCTGCCGCATCATCGACTGGTAGGCGCCGAGCAGGAGCTGCTGGCCCGTCTGGCCGCGCGCGTAGAAGGTGCGGGAGACCTGGGCGCCGCCGAACGACCGGTTGTCGAGCAGGCCGCCGTACTCGCGGGCGAACGGCACTCCCTGCGCGGCGCACTGGTCGATGATGTTGACGCTGATCTGCGCCAGGCGGTAGACGTTGGCCTCACGCGAGCGGTAGTCGCCGCCCTTCACGGTGTCGTAGAAGAGGCGGTACACGCTGTCGCCGTCGTTCTGGTAGTTCTTGGCGGCGTTGATGCCGCCCTGGGCGGCGATGCTGTGGGCCCGGCGCGGGCTGTCCTGGATGCAGAAGCTCAGCACCTGGTAGCCCAGCTCGCCGAGCGACGACGCGGCCGAGGCGCCGGCCAGCCCGGTGCCCACGATGATGACCGTGTGCTTCCGCTTGTTGGCCGGGTTGACCAGCTTGATCTCGAACTTGTGACGGTCCCACTTGTCGGCGATCGGACCGCCGGGAATCCTGGCATCGAGCGTCATGATCTCCCTCCGAGGAGGTACACCCAGATGGGAATGACAATGAATCCAGCGGCGATGATCAGCGCGAGGACCTGGCCGATGGTGCGGATCCAGGCCGTGCAGCGCGGGTGATCGACGCCGAGCGACTGGAACGCGCTCGAGATGCCGTGCCAGAGGTGCGAGCCGACGACCAGCATAACGAGGACATAGAAGGCGACCGTGATCGGGTTGCTGAAGGTCTGCATCTCCAGCCGGTACAGGTCGCGGATGTTCGTGCCGGGCACCGAGTACTCGGGGCCGTACTTGAACATCCGCACGTGCAGCACCACGAACAGCAGGATCACCGATCCCGACAGGATCATCGTGGCCGACGAGAAGCTCTTGCGGCTCGCGTGGCCGGCCCACTCCTTGCGGGCGTAGGGCACCGGCCGCGCGCCGCGGTTCTCGAACCACATCCGGACGACCTTGTAGATGTGGAGCAGGAAGATGGCCAGCAGCAGGATCTCGATCGGCCCGATCAGCGGGTTGCTGATGAGCTTGTGCGCGTAGCCGTTGAACGTGGCGGGTCCGAGGAAGATGAGCAGGTTCCCGGCCAGGTGCAGGATCAGATACACGAAGAGCAAGAGGCCCGTCACCCCGATCAGGATTTTGGTCCCGATCGACGATGTGAAGACCTTAGGTCGCGGGGGCATGGTGATCGCTCCGGTGCGAGGAATGGACGAGAGACCGCATGAAGGCTGCCACGCAGCGAAAATCTCAGGCGGATTGTACCGTCGCGCGCGCAAGCGACGCAAGCCGGCGGCCGTGGCGCGGCGCCGGCGCGCCGCCGCGCGCTTGACGGGAGAAAGCGCCGCCGACTAGCATCATGGGTCCGCGTACGCCGAGGCGTGCGAAGAGAGAGAAACGTTCGGGCGGCCTCTGTCACCCTCTGAAGACCCGCGCACAGCGCGGCGGCCCGCACGGCGGGCCGTTCCGCGACCTGGCTACGGAACGCCCTGAGCACCGTCGAAGGGCGCGACCGGAGTGGAGCGAGCCGGATCGCGAGCGAAACGGAGGGAGCCGGGGTTCGGGGCAGCGCCCCGTATAATATGAAAATCCACGAATATCAGGCCAAAGCCATTCTCGCCCGGCACGGCGTGCCGGTACCGCGCGGCGAAGTCGCGCTGACCGCCGTCGAGGCCGGGGAAGTCGCCCGTCGGCTGGGCGGCGGCCTCGTCGTCGTCAAGGCGCAGATCCACGCAGGCGGCCGGGGCAAGGGCGGCGGCGTCAAGCTCGCCAAGACCCCCGAAGACGCCGAGAAGGTCGCCCGCGACATCATCGGGATGACCCTCGTCACCCACCAGACCGGCCCCGAGGGCCGCGTCGTCTCCCGCGTGCTCATCGAGGAAGGGCTCTCGATGGCGCGCGAGCTGTATCTCGGCATGGTCCTCGACCGGGCGTCGGGCCGCACGGTGCTCATGGCGAGCCCGGCCGGCGGCGTCGACATCGAGGAGGTCGCCGCCAAGACGCCCGACCAGATCTTCAAGGTGGCCATCAACCCGGCCACCGGCCTCGTGCCGTTCCAGGCCCGGCGGCTCGGCTTCGCGCTGGGGCTGGACGGCAAGCAGGTGAACAAGGCCGTCAAGCTGATGACCGCGGTCACCGAGGCCTTCATGGCCACCGACGCCTCGCTCGTCGAGATCAACCCGCTGGTGGTGACCTCCACGGGGGACCTGCTGGCGGCCGATGCCAAGATGAACTTCGACGACAACGCGCTGTACCGCCATCCCGACCTGCGGGAGCTGCGCGATCTCGCCGAGGAGGATCCGCTCGAGGTCGAGGCCTCGAAGTTCTCGCTGAACTACATCCATCTCGACGGCAACATCGGCTGCATGGTCAACGGCGCCGGCCTCGCGATGGCGACGATGGACATCATCAAGCTCGCGGGCGGTGAGCCGGCGAACTTCCTCGACGTCGGCGGCGGCGCCAACGCCGAGCAGATCCGCAACGCCTTCAAGATCCTGATGTCGGACAAGAACGTCCGGGCGGTGCTGATCAACATCTTCGGCGGCATCCTGCGCTGCGACGTGCTGGCCCAGGGCGTCATCGCCGCGGTCAAGGAGCTCGGCGTCCCCGTGCCGATCGTCATCCGCATGGAGGGGACCAACGTCGAGCAGGGCAAGCAGATGCTGCGCGACAGCGGCATGAACTTCACCACCGCCGACGCGATGAGCGACGCGGCCGAGAAGGTGGTCAGCCTGGCGGGCTGAGGGGGATTTCCCCAGTCTTCGGTCTTCGGTCTTCGGTCCGTCTGGACTCGGAGATCGGGAGACCGGAGACCGTAGACGGAGACCGATTGTCATGTCGGTACCTCATCGATAAATCGACGCGACTCCTGGTCCAGGGCCTCACGGGCCGCGAGGGGACCTTCCACGCCAAGCAGGCCGCCGCCTACGGCACGACGGTGGTCGGCGGCGTCACGCCCGGCAAGGGGGGGACGACGCACGAGGGCTGGCCGGTGTTCGACACCGTGCAGGACGCCGTGGCGAAGACCGGGGCGAACGCCTCGGTGATCTTCGTCCCGCCCGCCTTCGCGGCCGACGCCATCATGGAATCGGCCGATGCGGGGATCCCGCTGGTCGTCTGCATCACCGAGGGGATTCCGACCCTCGACATGATGCGCACGATGACGTTCCTCCAGGAGAAGCCGACGCGGCTCATCGGGCCGAACTGTCCCGGGCTGATCTCGCCCGGCAAGGCCAAGGCGGGCATCATCCCGGGCCACATCTGCCAGGAAGGGCGGATCGGCATCGTCTCGAAGAGCGGCACGCTGACCTACGAGGCGATCCACCAGCTCTCCCGGCTCGGGCTCGGTCAGAGCACCTGCATCGGCATCGGCGGCGACCCGCTCATCGGGACGTCGTTCATCGACGCCCTGAAGCTGTTCGCCGCCGACCCCGACACCGATGCCGTCATCCTGATCGGCGAGATCGGCGGGACGGCGGAGCAGGAAGCCGCCGCCTTCATCAAGCGCGAGTTCAAGAAGCCGGTGGCCGGCTTCATCGCGGGCCAGACGGCGCCCCCGGGACGCCGCATGGGGCACGCCGGGGCGATTATCGCCGGCGGCACCGGCACGGCGGCCGAGAAGATGGACGCGCTCGCCGCGGCCGGTGTGGCCGTCGTCAAGAGCCCGGCCGACATGGGCCAGGCGCTGAAGTCCCGTTTGTAGCTCTCTTTCCCAGACAATCGAGCGCCCGCGGCCGCCGGCCGCGGGCCCACCCGCCTGGCGTGTCGGCCGGTCGCGGCGCCCGCAGGCGCCGGGCGGACCGACAGCCGAGGCAAGGTATAATCGCGCGACTATGGAACGGACACTCGCCATCATCAAGCCGGACGCCGTGGCGAAGCGGAACACCGGCAGCATCCTGCAACGTATCGAAGCCGCCGGCTTCCGCATCGCCGCCATGCGCCTGATGTCGCTGACGCCGCACGAGGCCGAGGGCTTCTATGCCGTCCACCGCGAGCGGCCGTTCTTCGGCAGCCTGACGACGTTCATGTCGTCGGGGCCGTGCGTGGTCATGGTGCTGGAGGCCCCCGACGCCATCCGGAAGTGGCGGACCCTGATGGGCGCCACCGATCCGGCCAAGGCCGACGCCGGAACGATCCGCAAGGAGTTCGCCGAGTCGATCGAGCGGAACGCGACGCACGGCTCGGACGCCCCGGAAACGGCGGCCTTCGAAATCGGGTACTTCTTCGCCGGCCTCGAACTGGCCTAGCACGCCTCACGGCGTGCCCGGTTGCGACGGGCAGCGCGACATCGAGCCACGGGATTGCTCGGACGCGGACGTCCGACGTCGAACGTGGGACGTGGACGTCGGACGCAGGACGTGGGAGAGTGCCCCCATGGGACGCCTGCTGGTGATCATCGGGCTCGTCATCGCGGCCGGGGGGCTGCTGATGCTGCTGGGCGTGCCGTTCGGCCGCCTGCCCGGCGACATCGTCGTCCACAGGGGACCGGTGACGTTCTACCTGCCGCTGGCGACGTCGATCATCGTCAGCATCGTGCTGACGCTGGTGATTGCATGGCTGCGGAAGTAGCCGGGGACAGACGCCAGAGTCGTTCACTGACCGGATCGCTGTTGAGGCCACGCCGAGCGGCAAAGCCGCGAGGCACAGGCGGTGGGAGCACCAGCGGAGGTGCCCACTGACCGGATCGCTGTTGAAGTCACGCCGAGCGGCAACGCCGCGAGGCACAGGCGGCAGTGAGCACCGCGGAGTTGCCCACTGACCGGATCGCTGTTGAAGTCACGCCGAGCGGCAAAGCCGCGAGGTACAGGCGGTGGGGGTGGGGCCCCACCGCAGGCTGAATAATGACCATCAAAGCCGACCGCTGGATCAAGCAGATGGCGCTCGAGCACGGGATGATCGAGCCGTTCGTCGAGAGCCAGGTCCGTTCGGGGGTCGTCTCCTTCGGGCTGTCGTCCTACGGCTACGACATCCGGGTGGCCGACGAATTCAAGGTCTTCACGAACATCAACAGCACCCTCATCGACCCGAAGGCGTTCGATCCGCGATCGTTCGTCGACCTGAAGGCCGACATCTGCATCGTGCCGCCGAACTCGTTCGCCCTGGCCCGCACGGTCGAGTACTTCCGGATCCCGCGCGACGTGCTGACGGTCTGCCTGGGCAAGTCGACCTACGCCCGGTGCGGCATCATCGTGAACGTCACGCCGTTCGAGCCCGAGTGGGAGGGGACGGCCACGCTGGAGATCTCCAACACGACGCCGCTGCCGGCGAAGATCTACGCGAACGAAGGGATCGCCCAGGTCCTCTTCTTCCAGAGCGACGAGCCCTGCCTGCGGTCCTACGCCGACAAGCAGGGGAAGTACCAGGCGCAGCGCGAGGTGACGCTGCCCAAGATCGAACGGGACAAGGCCTGATCCGGCCCGGCGCCGGAGGCGGTCCCCGTGGGGCGGGCCCGGCGATCCGGCCGGCGCCGGACCCCCGTTTGTCGCTATAATCCTCGGGATGCTCCGACCGTACCGCTCCATCCTGCCGCGCGTCCACCCCACGGCGTTCGTCGACCAGAGCGCCCAGGTCATCGGCGACGTGGAAATCGGCGAGCACAGCAGCGTCTGGATGTGCGTCGTCATCCGGGGCGACGTCCACCGGGTGCGGATCGGCCGGCGGTCGAACGTCCAGGACGGCACGATCGTGCACGTCATGAAGGACACGCACGCCACGACGATCGGCGACGACGTGACGATCGGGCATGGCGCGATCGTGCACGGCTGCACGATCGAGGATCGCTGCCTGATCGGCATGGGCGCCATCATCCTGAACGGCGCCGAGATCGGCACCGGCTCGATCGTGGCCGCGGGCACGCTCGTGGTCGAAGGGGCGAAGATTCCGCCCGGCTCGCTCGTGATGGGGAGCCCGGGCAAGGTGCGGCGGCAGTTGAGCGACGCCGACCAGGCCGAGATTCAGCTGTACGCCGACCGCTACGTCGAGTACCGCCTCGACTACATGAACCCGTGACCGTTACCGGCATGAGCACCCAGCCTGCGCGCGGCATGCGCGACTTCCTCCCGGAGGACGTGCGCCGGCGCGAGCACGTGGTCGGCGTGATCCGCCGCGTGTACGAGCGCTATGGCTTCGAGCCGCTGGAGACGCCGGCGGTCGAGAACATCGAGACGCTGCTCGGGAAGTACGGCGAGGAAGGCAACAAGCTGATCTTCAAGATCCTCAAGCGCGGCGAGCACGAGGCGAGCGGCGCGGCGGATCTGGCCCTGCGGTACGACCTGACCGTGCCGCTGGCGCGGGTGGTGGCCGAGCACCAGGCGAAGCTGCCGAAGTTCTTCAAGCGGTACCAGATTCAGCCGGTCTGGCGTGCCGACCGGCCGGCCCGGGGCCGCTTCCGCGAGTTCTACCAGTGCGACGTCGACGCCATCGGCTCGACCTCGCCGATCGTCGAGGTCGAGGTGCTGTCGGCGGTCGCCGAGGTGCTCCACGAGCTGGGCTTCGAGGACTTCGTCGATCCGGCTGAACGACCGCCGCCTGCTGACGGCGATGCTCGACACGGCCGGCGTGGGCGCCGACCGCCACGGCGACGCGCTCATCGCGCTCGACAAGCTGGACAAGATTGGCGCCGACGGCGTGGCGGCGGAGTTCGCCGCCCGGCAGATCGAGCCGGGAGCCATCGGCGAGCTGCTGCCGCTGGTCGGCGGGAATCGCGGCGAGGTGGCGCCGTGGCCAACGACGCCATGCTGCAGGCGCTCCGGACCTTCATCGGCAGCCATGACGCGGGGCAGGCGGCGATCGACGCGCTGGACGCGATGCTGGAGCTCGCCGCGGCGACGCCGGCGGCCGGTCATCTGCGGCTCGACCCCAGCCTGGCGCGCGGCCTGTCCTACTACACCGGCGCCATCATGGAGATCGCAGGTGGCCGATCTGGCGGGCAGCCTCGGGGGCGGTGGCCGCTACGACAACCTGATCGGCATGTTCCTCGGCCGCGACGTGCCGGCCTGCGGCTTCTCGCTGGGGCTCGAGCGGATCCTCGTGGTGATGGGGGAGCGCGGCATGTTCCCGGCCGACCTCGCGGGGGCCGGCTGCGACGTCATGGTGACGATCTGGAACGCGGACGCGATGGACGACGCCCTGGCGCTGGCGGCGGAGTTCCGGCAGGCCGGGCTGCGCGTCGAGGTCTATCCCGAGGCCGACAAGCTCGGCAAGCAGCTGAAGTACGCCTCGAGCCGGCAGGTGCCGTTCGTGGCGGTCGTGGGCGACGACGAGCGGGCGGCGGGGACCGTGTCGCTGAAGGATCTGCGCAGCGGGCAGCAGCACACCGTGCCGCGGGCCGAGGCGGCGGCGTTCATCGGCGTCAACGTCAACGGGTGAGTATTTTTCCGGCAGACAAACCGTGGCTGAACAACTGGGCGATCTCGCGCGCACGCACACCTGCGGCGCGCTCCGGGCGGGCGATGTCGGGGCCGACGTGGTGCTGCTCGGCTGGGTGCACCGGGTCCGCGATCTCGGGTGGCGCTGATGTTCTTCGACGTGCGCGACCGCGACGGCCTCGCGCAGGTCGTCGTGCGCGATCGGGAGGATCTGCTCGCGGTGGCCAAGCGCGTCCGGCCCGAGTACGTCATCGGCGTCAGCGGGGCTGGTGCAGCGGCGCTCGGCCGACACCGTCAATCCGAAGCTGGCCACCGGCGAGGTCGAGGTGGTGGCGCGCGAGTTCGTCGTCCTGAACGAGGCGAAGACGCCGCCCTTTTCGATTGCCGACGAGACGCCCGTCTCCGAGGACGTGCGGCTGAAGTACCGGTACCTGGACCTGCGCCGCCAGCGGATGCAGGCGAACCTCGGCCTGCGGCACCGCGTGAGCCTGGCGATCCGGCGGCACCTCGACGCGAACGGGTTCTGGGAGATCGAGACGCCGGTGCTCGGCGAAGTCGACGCCCGAGGGCGCGCGCGACTATCTGGTGCCGAGCCGCGTGCACGCGGGCGAGTTCTACGCGCTGCCGCAGTCGCCGCAGATCTTCAAGCAGATCCTGATGATCGCCGGCACCGACCGCTACTTCCAGATCGTGAAGTGCTTCCGCGACGAGGACCTGCGGGCCGACCGGCAGCCCGAGTTCACACAGGTCGACATCGAGATCTCGTTCGCGACGTGCCGCTCGTCTTCGGCCTCATCGAGCCGCTGATGCAGCAGATCTTCCAGCAGGTGGGCCGCGACGTGCCCGCGCCGTTCCCGCAGATCGCCTACGACGAGGCGATCGCCCGGTACGGGCAGCGACAAGCCCGACCTGCGCTGCGGCCTGGAGATCGCCGATCTCTCCGAGGTCTTCCGCGACTGCCGAGTTCCGCGTCTTCAAGCAGATCGTCGCCGACGGGGGCGTCGTCCGCGGCTTCGCCGTGCCCGGCGGCAACAGGTACACGCGCAGCGCACATCGACGCGCTCGTGGATCAGGCCAAGCAGATGGGCTTCTCGGGCCTCATCTGGGTCCGCCCGGGAGAGCCGCCCGCTCAGCTCCGTCAAGGCGCTCACCGAGGGGACGCTGACGGCGGCGCTCGCCGCGGCCGGCGCCACGCGCGACGACCTGCTGCTGATGGCGGCCGGCCCGGGCGAGGCGACCTCGAAACTGCTCGGACAGCTCCGCCTCGTGCTCGCCAGGAAGGAGGGGCTGCTGAAGGTCGATGACTTCCGCTTCGCCTGGGTCACCGGCTTCCCGCTGCTCGAGTGGGGCGAGGAGGAGGGGCGGTGGTTCTCGATGCACCACCCGTTCACGGCGCCGGTCGACGCGGACGTCGCGCACCTCGACCGCGACCCGTCGCTGCTGCGCGCCAAGGCGTACGACCTGGTGCTGAATGGCAGCGAGATTGGCGGCGGCAGCATCCGGATCCACGACTCCGCGCTGCAGGGGCGGATCTTCTCGCTGCTCGGCATCGGCGAGGAGGAGGCCCGGCAGCGGTTCGGCTTCTTCCTGGACGCCCTCCAGTACGGGACGCCGCCACACGGCGGTATCGCGCTGGGACTCGACCGGATCATCGCGCATCCTGGCCGGCGAGGCCTCGATCCGGGAAGTCATCGCCTTCCCGAAGACCACCAACGCGGTCGACCTGATGGCGGGCGCGCCGTCGGTAGTCGACGAGCGCCAGCTGCGCGAACTGCACGTCCAGCTGCGCGGCTGAGTTGACCGCCAGGGGGCTGTGTGTTAGAATTCTGGCTTAAAATACTGTGACAGAAGGAGATACGAGCGGCGCCCCGATGAGGAAGATAGCCGTTCCCGACGAGGGGATCGAGACGATCTTCGGCCTCTACGACGAAAACCTCCGGAACCTCGAATCGCTGCTTCACGTCCAGATCCGGACCCAGGGGCACGAGCTCATCGTCGAGGGCGACCCGGGCAACGTCGACAGGGTCGAGTGGCTCGTCGGGGAACTCTCGGTGCTGCTGCGCGAGGGCTATCGTCTCTCCAAGGCCGACGTGAAGACGGCGGCACAGCTCGTCGCCGGGGGCGAGCGGGTCGATCTCCGCGACTACTTCCTCAAGAACAACCTCACGCAGTCGGGCCGGCGGCGGGTGGCGCCCAAGAGCGTCAACCAGCGTCGGTACCTCGACGCCATCGAGCAGCACGACATCGTATTCGGGGTCGGGCCGGCCGGCACCGGCAAGACCTATCTGGCCATGGCGCAGGCCGTGTCCTTCCTGATGGCCAAGAAGGTGAGCCGGATCATCCTGGCGCGGCCGGCGGTCGAGGCGGGCGAGAAGCTGGGGTTCCTGCCGGGCGACCTGCAGGAAAAGGTGAACCCGTACCTGCGGCCGCTCTACGACGCGCTCTACGACATGCTGGACGTGGAGCGGGTGTCCCGGCTCATCGAGCGCGGTACGATCGAGATCGCGCCGATTGCCTTCATGCGGGGCCGGACGCTGAACGACTCGTTCGTCATCCTCGACGAGGCCCAGAACACGACGTCCGAACAGATGAAGATGTTCCTCACCCGCCTGGGCTTCGGCGCCAAGGCGGTCGTGACGGGCGACGTGACGCAGATCGACCTGCCGACCGGCCGGATGTCGGGCCTGGTGGAGGCGAGCAAGGTGCTGGCCGGCATCGAAGGCATCTCGTTCATCCAGTTCGACGACCGCGACGTGGTCCGTCACCGGCTCGTGCAGCAGATCGTGAAGGCGTACGAGGCGTTTACGACCGGCTACGAGGCGGCGAGCCGCAAGTCATCCTGAACATGTCTCCCTCAGACCCATCGGGCCGGCGCGGGCTGCAGGTGCTGGTGGCCGACCAGAGCGGTCGCCGCACCGTCGGCCGGGCGCTGGGCGACTGGCTGGCATCGGTCGCGCCGGCACGGCTGCGGGGCCGCGTCACCGTGGCGCTGGTGCGCGACCGGGAGGTCCGGGCGCTGAACCGTCGCTATCGCGGCATCGATCGGGCGACCGACGTCCTGTCGTTCCCGGCCCGGAACGGGCGCGACGACTGGCCCGAACCGGCCGGCGACGCCCCCTACCTCGGCGACATCGTCATCGCGGCCGGCGTCGCCGAGCGCCAGGCGGGCGAGGCGGGGCACTCGCGGCTGACCGAGCTGCGCGTGCTGGCGCTGCACGGGCTGCTGCACCTGGCCGGCTACGATCACGAGCGCGACGAGGGCGAGATGGCGCGGCTCGAGCGGCGGCTGCGCCGGAAAGGCGGCCTGCGCGAGGGGCTGATCGAGCGCCGCCGATGATTCCGCTGGCGTTCTTCCTCCTGGCCTGCACGACCGTCTATCTCGGCACGATCGAGACGGCGTTCACGTCCCTGCTGCGCCTGTGGCTGCGGCTGCTCGGCGAGCGCAACGGGCGCACGTCGCGGCTGAGTGCCTACCTCGACGATCCGATCCGGCTGTTCGTGCCGCTCCGGCTGCTGCTCGGACTCGTCATCGTGGTCACGGCGGCGCTGCTGGCGCACCGCTTCGGCCTGGCCGGTCTGCGTTCGTTCGGCCTCCTGACGCTCGTGATGGTGGTGTTCGTCGTGGTCTGCGAGCACCTCGTGCCGGCGCTCGTCGTCCGCCAGAACCCGGAGCGGGTGCTCGAGCTGCTCCTGCCCTCGTTCGAGGCGATCGCGCGTCCGCTCGGTCCGATGACGTCGGCGCTCATCGGCCTGCTCGAGGGCTGGCGGCACGACCGGGCGGTCGCGGGCCCGGGGACCGACGGCGGGGAAGCGGACGGCGCGCCGGGCAACGGCGCGGGAGAGTCGCCGGCCGACGAGGCGCGCGACCAGGGGGAGGAGCGGCGGCTGATTCAGTCGATCGTCGAGTTCGGCGGCGCGCTGGTGCGCGAAGTGATGACGCCGCGGCCCGACGTCGTCGCGATCCGCGCGGGCGCCACGCTGAACGATCTGCGGGCGCTGTTCGGCGAGCAGGAGTACTCACGGTTCCCGGTCTTCCGCGAGAATCTCGACAACATCGCCGGCATCGTCTTCGTGAAGGACCTGATCCAGGTCCAGCCGGACCGCGAGCCGAAGACCGTCGGTGAGCTGATGCGGCCGGCCTACTTCGTGCCCGAGTCCAAGCGCGTGCCGGAGCTGCTCAAGGAGTTCCAGCGCAAGCGGGTGCAGTGCGCCATCGTCGTCGACGAGTACGGCGGCACCGCCGGACTCGTGACGCTCGAGGACCTGCTGGAGGAGATCGTCGGCGAGATCCGGGACGAGTACGACGAGGAGACCGATCCGATCGTCGACGAGGGGAACGGTGTGTACCTGTTCTCGGGCAAGGTGAACATCGACGAGGTCAGCGACCGCCTGGCCGTGCCGATCGAGCCCGAGGGGTTCGAGACGGTCGGCGGATACGTGATGTCGCACCTCGGGCGGGTGCCGGCGGTCGGTGAGGTCATCGAGATCGACGGGCTGGTCATCGAGGTCGTCGAGGCGGAGCGGCGCCGCGTGAACAAGGTGCGGGTCCGCCGCCAGACCGAGGCGCAGGTCGCGCCGGGCTCCGGCGAATGAAGTTCGGCCACGTCGCGCTGATCGGCCGGCCCAACGCGGGCAAATCGACCCTGCTGAACCGTCTGGCGGGCACCAAGCTGGCCATCGTCTCCGACAAGCCCCAGACGACCCGGACGCGCATCCTGGCCGTCCAGAACTACCCGGACGCGCAGGTCGTCTTCATCGACACGCCCGGCATCCACCGCCCGCTGCACAAGATGAACGTCCGGATGGTCGACACGGCGATCGACAGCATCCGCGACGTCGACGTGCTCGGCGTGGTCGATCGACGCCTCCGAGGCGCCGGGCGGCGGCGAGCGGTTCCTGATGACGCTGCTCGAGCGGGCCACCATCCCCGTCGTGCTCATCCTGAACAAGATCGATGTGATCGCGAAGGAGCGGCTGCTGCCGGCCATCGATCGCTATCGGACGCTGCGCCCGTTCGCGGCGATCGTCCCCGTGTCGGCGCGGACCGGCGAGAACGTCGATCGGCTCGAGGCGGTGCTGCGCGAGCAGCTGCCGGAGGGGGAGCCGCTCTATCCGGCCGACTACCTGACCGATCGTCCCGAGCGGTTCTTCGTCGGCGAGATCGTGCGCGAGAAGGTGCTGCAGCTGACGCACGCCGAGATCCCCTTCGCGAGCGCCGTCGTCGTCGATCACTTCGAGGAGCCGGACGAGCGCGGGCTGATGCGCCTGTTCTGCACCATCCTGGTCGATCGCGAGTCGCAGAAGCCGATCCTCGTCGGCCGCGGCGGCGCGATGATCCGGCAGATCGGCACGGCGGCCCGCGAGGAGATCGAGCGGTTCTTCCAGACACGCGTCTTCCTCGACCTCCGCGTGAAGGTCCGATCGCGCTGGCGCGACGACGATCGGCTGCTCGATGAGCTGGGCCTGCCGCGCACCGGTCGCTGATCGCCGCCCCCTCCCACGTTCACGTTCGCCCCGATCGCAGCTTGGCCGGATAGCGCTGCCTGTGCTAGCGTGAACGATTCACGTACCGGCGACCGGCCCGTCCGGCCGATCCGCCTGTGCCGCCGGCGCGGGCCGCCGGGCCCGGAGGATGTTCTGCGATGGCCGCACCGCGCAAAATCGACGTCGTGCTCGACTCGGTCCGGCGTCTGCTCCGGATCGGCGCCACGGCGAACCTGCTGAACCTCCTGCAGAAGCAGCATCCGGCCGACCTCGCGCAGGTCTTCGGGGAGCTGAGCGACCGCGATCGGCACGCCGTGTTCAACCTGCTCATCGAGCGGCACGGCCGGCTGGCGATGGAGGCCCTCAGCGAGATGGGGCCCGAGTCGTCGGCCTCGCTGATGGCGGGGCGGTCGGGCGAGGAGATCGCGCGTCTGCTGGCCGAGATCCCGTCGGACGACGCGGCGGCCCTGATCGACTACCTGCCGGAGGAGCTGGCCACGTCGGTGCTCGAGATGATGGGCCAGCGGGCGTCGGCTGATGTCGAGAACCTGCTCGAGTACGCCGAGCAGACCGCGGGCCGCATCATGAACCCGCACGTCTTCGCCCTGCCGGAGGATCTGACGGCGGGCGAGGCGATCGCGGCGCTCCAGGGGTCGCGCGAGGTGGAGATGGTCTTCTATCTCTACGTCGTCGACGCGCGGCGGCACCTGGTCGGCGTGGTCTCGCTGCGCCGGCTGCTGCTGGTGGCGCCGGAGACGCCGCTGAAGCGGATCATGACGACCGACCTCATCAGCGCGCGGGTCGACATGGATCAGGAGGAGGTCGCGCGGCAGGTGGCGTCCTACAACCTGCTGGCCATTCCGGTCGTCGACGAGGAGAACAAGCTCGTCGGCATCATCACCGTCGACGACGTCATCGACGTCATCAAGGACGAGGCCACCGAGGACATCTACCGGCTGGCCGGCGTCAGCAGCGACGAGCACGTGTTCACGCCGCCCGGCGTGTCGCTGCGCAAGCGGATGCCCTGGCTGATGATCAATCTCGGCACCGCGTTCCTCGCCTCGGGCGTCGTGGCGATCTTCTCGCACACGATCAGCGCGTGGGTGGCGCTGGCCATCTTCATGCCGATCGTGGCCGGCATGGGCGGCAACGCCGCCACGCAGACCCTGACGGTCATCGTCCGCGGCATCGCGCTCGGCGAGCTCACGTGGAGCAACTCCCGGCAGGCGCTGTTCAAGGAGCTGGCGGTCGGGATCGGCAACGGCGTCGCCACCGGGCTCATGGCCGCGGTCATCGCCTGGCTGATGATCGGGTCGCCGAGCCTGGGCGGCATTCTCGCCCTGGCGATGGTGATCAACCTGTTCGTGGCCGGGGCGGCCGGCACGCTGATTCCGCTGGGGCTGCGGGCCCTGAAGATCGATCCCGCCCTTGCGTCGACCGTCATCATCACGACGTTCACCGACGTCTGCGGGTTCGCCTCGTTCCTCGGGCTGGCGGCCCTCTTCCTGCGGTACGTGCACAAAGCGGGATAGAATAGGGCCGGTGCCGCTCCACACCGCCGATGCCCTGATCCTGCGCACCTACACGCTCGGCGAGGCCGATCGCATTGTCGTGTTCCTGACGTGCGATCGCGGCAAGCGGCGCGGGGTCGCGAAGAACGCCGGGCGCAGCCGCCGGCGGTTCGGCGGGGCACTGGAGCCGCTGACGCACGGCGAGGTCTCCTACGTCGAGCGCGAGCGGCGCGATCTGGTGTTCCTGAACTACGTCGAGCCGCGCCGGTCGCCCCTGGCGGCCCGGCAGCCGGAGGCGCCCGGCTACGCGAGCTACTTCGCGGAGCTCATCGACGAGTGGGCGCCCGAAGCCGACCCGAACGAACGGCTGTTCCGGCTCGGCGCCTCGGCGGTCGAGGCGATGGTCGACGGCGTGCCGCTGGCGCCGCTCGCCCGCTATTTCGAGTACTGGCTGCTGCGGCTCCAGGGGGTCTATCCCGCGCACGGCGTCTGCCGGGCCTGCGGGCGGGCTCTCGACGACATCGAAACGGGCGTCCGGCTCGTCACCGCCGATCACGCGTTCCTCTGCGAGCGCTGCGACGGCGGGGGGCGGGGGCGCGCGGGCGTGACGCTGTCGGGCGGCGCGCTCGCCTTCCTGCGGCTCGCGCGGACCGCGCCGCCGGCGGCTGTGGGCGCCGTCGCCTGGCCGGCCGGCGTGCTGCGGGAACTCGAAGAGGTGCACCGCACGCTGATCGTGATGCACCTCGATCGGGAGCCGAAGTCGATCCGTGTGTTGAAGGAACTGCACCGGGTGTGACCCGGGCTCCGGGCGTGACGCGCCGGAGCCGGATCATTCAGGTGCTTCACCGCCGACGGACTCATTCAGGACCGTGACCTTCCAGGACCTCATTCTCAAGCTCTCCACCTTCTGGGCGGCCCGCGGCTGCGTATTGCAGCAGCCGCTGGATATCGAAGTCGGCGCCGGCACGATGCATCCCGAGACGTTCCTGCGCGTGCTCGGCCCGCGCCACTGGAACGTCGCCTACGTCCAGCCGTCGCGCCGGCCGGCCGACGGCCGCTTCGGCGAGAACCCGAACCGCCTGTTCAAGCACCACCAGTTCCAGGTCGTGCTGAAGCCCGCGCCCGACGAGGTCCAGCACCTCTACCTGCAGAGCCTGGAAGCCTGCGGCATCAACCCGCGGCAGCACGACATCCGGTTCGAAGAGGACAACTGGGAGTCGCCGACGCTCGGGGCCTGGGGCATCGGCTGGCAGGTGCTGTTCGACGGCCTCGAGATCACGCAGTTCACCTACTTCCAGCAGGCCGGCGGCATCGAGCTGGCGCCGATCTCGGTGGAGCTGACCTACGGGCTCGAGCGGATCGCCATGGTCCTGCAGAAGGTCGAGGACGTCTACGACCTCGAGTGGGCGCCGGGCGTGCGGTACCGCGATGTCCGGCTGCGCGAGGAAGTGGAGCAGTCGAAGTACGCCTTCGGGCAGGTCGAGTCCATGTCGCGCGACGCGTTCGCCGCGCTGCACCGCGACCTGTTCGACCGCTATTACGCGTTCGCCGGACAGTTGCTGGCGTCGGGTCTCATCTGGCCGGCGCTGGAGCACTGCCTGAAGTGCTCCCACCTGTTCAACGTGCTCGATGCCAGCGGCAGCATCGGCGTGACCGAGCGGACCGCGTACATCCTGCGCGTGCGCCAGCTCGCCGTCGGCATTGCGAAGGCGTACGTGGACGAGCAGAAGCCGGCCGACGCCGGGGTCGAATCGGAAGCCGGCGCCGGGAGCTGAGAATCGCGTGGCGCGTGCGGCGCGCCCCGTCGTGGAGACGCATAAGACGTGGATCGTGAACTGCTGCTGGAGCTGGGCTGCGAGGAGTTGCCGGCAGGCTGGCTGCCGAACCTGACCCGCCAGATCGGCGAGGTCGTCGAGGCGCGCCTGCGCGAGCACCGGCTCGAGCCGGGGGCGCCCGTCGAGACCTTCAGCACGCCGCGCCGGCTCACCGTCCGCATCGCCAGGGTGGCCGAGCGCCAGACGGACCTCGAGGATCTCGTCACGGGTCCGCCGGTCTCGGCGGCGTTCAGGCCCGACGGCACGCCGACGCCGGCCGCCACCGGATTCGCCGCCAAGCAGGGCGTGGCGGTCACGGCGCTCGAGCAGATCGACACGCCGAAGGGACGGTACATCGCCTGCCGCCGGCACCAGCGCGGACGCGCCGCCGTCGACGTGCTGCCGCACGTGCTGGGTGGCGCGCTGCGCGACCTGAACGTGCCGAAGCAGATGCACTGGGACGCCCTGCTCGACGACGGGCGGGGCGAGCTGCTGGTCGGCCGTCCGATCCGCTGGATCCTCTTCCTGTACGGCGGCCGGGTCGTGCCGTTCACGATCGGCCGGACCGAGCTGGCGCAGGGCCCGAAGGTGCAGGACATCCGCTCGGGCGCCGTGACCCACGGCCACCGCTTCCTCACGACGAGCGGACGCGCGGGCCGCGCCCTCAAGGTGAAGACCTTCGACGACTACCGCCGCAAGCTCCTCGAGAACTTCGTCGTCATCGATCGCAACGACCGGCACGACAAGATCGCGCGCGAGCTCGACGCCAAGGCGCTGCGCCTGCACGGCCGCGTCGGCACCGCGGCGGCGGGCGACAGCTCGCTGCTGCAGGAAGTGCCCGACCTGGTGGAATATCCGGCCGTGGTGGCGGGCGTCTTCAGTCCCGAGTTCCTCGAGCTGCCCGAGGAGGTCCTGACGACGACGATGGTGCACCATCAGCATTTCTTTCCCGTCGTGAACGAGGAAGGGAAGCTGATGCCGGCGTTCCTCGCCGTCGTGAACACCGAGCCCGAGGACGAGCGCACCATCGCCCGCAACGCGGAACGGGTCGCTCACCGCCCGGCTGCGCGACGCGAAGTTCTTCTGGGACGCCGACCGCCGGACGCCGCTCGGCGCCCGCGTCGACCGGCTGTCGACCGTGCAGTTCCACAAGCGGCTGGGAAGCTACCGCGACAAGGCCGAACGGATCGCGGCGCTGGCGGCCGCCGTCGCGAGCGGGCCGCTCGGCGCGGACGTGCTGACGGCGACGATGGCCGCCGACGCCGGCGCGCCTCGCCAAGGTCGATCTGACGACCGACATGGTGCGCGAGTTCACCGAGCTGCAGGGCGTGATGGGCGGGGTGTACGCCCGCGAGGAAGGGCTGCCCGAGGCGGTCTGGAAGGCGATCTACTATCACTACCTCCCGATCGGCGTCGAGGTGGAGGCGCCGCCGTCGGCGGCGCAACTGGGGCCGGCCGGACCGGTCTGGGCGGCCGTGGCGCTCGCCGACAAGCTCGACACCATCGTCGGCCTGCTGGCCGCGGGCGAGAAGGTGAGCGGCACGCGCGATCCGTTCGGATTGCGCCGGCAGGCGCAGGGGGTCGTCAAGATCCTCCTCGATCTGCCGGAACTGACGGGCCTCGATGTGTCACCGGCCGTCGAGGCGCTGCTCGATGAGGCGTGGAAGCCGCTGGGCGGCCAGCCAGGGCTCGAGCGGTCGGCCTGGGAGGGGCAGGCGCTGGCCTTCTTCACCGAGCGGCTGCAGCACGTGCTGGAGCGGCGCGGGTTCGCCTACGACGAGTGCCGGGCCGTGCTGGCCGGGGCCTCCTCGGCCGGGCTGCGCCCGCTCGACGTGCGGCGCAAGGTCGAGGCGCTGGCGCAGGCGCGGCGCTCGGAGGAATTCGAGGCGCTCGCGGTCCTGTTCAAGCGGGTGAAGAACATCGCCAGGGAACTGCCGGCCGGCGAGGCCTCGACCGGTGGCTTCGGCGCCCTGCGGCCGCAGTTGCGGGAGCCGGCCGAACTCGACCTGCTGAGCGAGATCGCGCGGCGTCAGCCGGCGGTGCGGCAGGCGATGGAGCGCGGCCGCTATCCGGACGCGCTGGCCGAACTGGCCGGGCTGCGCCCGGCCGTCGATCGATTCTTCGTGGAAGTGCTCGTCATGGTGGACGAGGACGCCCTGCGGCGCGCGCGGCTGACCCTGCTGGGGCTGCTGCGCGACCTCGTCCTCGACATTGCGGATATTTCTGAAATCGTTCCTCAAACGGAGTCGTAGCGCATGGCCAAGAAGACACGGCGCAGTGGCAGGACGGCACGGGCGGCGGCGGGACGGAAGACGGCGGGTGTGCGGACGGTCGCGAAGAAGGTCACCAGGAAGGCCGCGAAGAAGAAGGCGGCCGCCAGGCCGGCGAAGAAGTCCCGGACCGCCAGGTACGTCTACTTCTTCGGCGACGGCAAGGCCGACGGCAACCGCGACATGAAGGACCTGCTCGGCGGCAAGGGCGCCGGGCTGGCCGAGATGACCAACGCCGGCCTGCCGGTGCCGCCGGGCTTCACGATCTCGACCGAGGCCTGCACGCCTCTACTATCGATGAGAAGGGGAAGATCCCGGCCGCCGTCGACCAGGAGATGTCGAGGTCTACCTGCGCCGGCTGGAGAAGGCGGCGGGGGCCACGCTGGGCTCGACCGAGAATCCGCTGCTGGTCTCGGTCCGGTCGGGCGCGAAGTTCTCGATGCCCGGCATGATGGACACGATCCTGAACCTCGGCCTGAACGACGCCGCGGTCGAGGGGCTGAAGCACCGGACGTCGAACGGACGCTTCGCCTACGACAGCTACCGCCGGTTCATCCAGATGTTCGGCAACGTCGTGCTGGAGATTCCGAAGGACGCCTTCGAGCACGAGCTCGAGGCGGTCAAGAAGGCGCGCGGCGTGACGCTCGACACCGAACCTGGACGAGGAGGCGCTGCGCGAGGTGGTCCAGCGCTACAAGGAGCGTCGTCCAGAAGCGGACCGGGAAGGCCTTTCCGCAGGATCCGCACGAGCAGCTGCGCATGGCGCGCGACGCCGTGTTCCGGTCGTGGAAGAACCCGCGCGCGAACGAGTACCGGCGGATCTACGACATTCCCGATCCACATCGGCACGGCGGTCAACGTCCAGATGATGGTCTTCGGCAACACGGGCGACCGCTCGGCGACCGGCGTCGGCTTCACGCGGAACCCCGCGAACGGCGCGAAGGAGTTCTACGGCGAGTTCCTCGTGAACGCGCAGGGCGAGGACGTGGTGGCCGGCATCCGGACGCCGCAGCCGATCACCGAGCTCGAGACAGGTGATGCCGAAGGCGTACAAGCAGCTGCGCGACATCACGACGCGGCTCGAGCGGCACTACAAGGACGTCCAGGACTTCGAGTTCACGATCCAGGACGAGCGGCTGTTCATGCTGCAGACGCGCAACGGCAAGCGCACGGGCTACGCCGCCGTCGTGATCGCCACCGACCTGGTGGCCGAGAGGCTGATCAAGCCGAAGGACGCCGTCCTGCTGGTCGAGCCGGAGTCGCTGTCGCAGCTGCTGGCGCCGGTCTTCGACCCGCGAGGAATGGGCAGCGGATTGCCGGTCGCCACCAAGGGCCTGCCGGCCTCGCCGGGCGCGGCGTCGCGGCCAGGTCGTCTTCACGGCCGACCGACGCCGTGGCGTGGCGCGACAAGGGCAAGCAGGTCGTGCTGGTCCGCAAGGAGACGGTGCCCGACGACATCCACGGGATGTTCGTCGTCGCAGGGCATGCTCACGGCCACCGGCGGCATGACCTCGCACGCCGCCGTCGTCGGCCGCCAGATGGGCAAGCCGTCGGTCGTCGGGCGCGGGCGCGCTCGAGATCGACGAGACGCGCCGCGACGTTCCGCGTCGGCGGCACAGACGGTCAAGGAAGGGGACTGGCGTGTCGTTCGACGGCCTGACCGGCGAGGTGAAGCTCGGCCAGGTGGCGACGCAGCCGAGCGAGATCCTGCAGGTCGTCGCAGGGCGACGATGCCCGCGAAGGAGTCGGACATCTACCAGCGGTTCGACGCAGCTCCTCGACCTGGGCCGACAAGGTCCGGCGGATGGGCATCCGGGCCAACGCCGACCAGCCCGACCAGGCCGAGACTCGCCTACGCGTTCGGGGCGCGCGGCATCGGGCTGTGCCGCACCGAGCACATGTTCTTCGGCGAGGGGCGGATCCCGATCGTCCAGCGCATGATCCTGGCCGACAACGAGGCCGACCGCCGCAAGGCGCTCGACGAGCTGCTGCCGCTGCAGCGCGGCGACTTCTACGGCGTCTTCAAGGCGATGCACGGCACGCCGGTCACGATCCGCACGATCGACCCGCCGCTGCACGAGTTCCTGCCCAAGCGCGAGGAGCTCATGGTCGAGGTCGCGACGCTCGAGGCGAAGGGCGAGCAGGGCGCCGAGCTGGAGCGCAAGAAGAGCGGCTGCTGCGCCGCGCGTCGAGCAGCTCCACGAGTTCAACCCGATGCTCGGCCACCGCGGCGTGCGTCTCGGGATCACCTACCCGGAGATCACCGAGATGCAGACGCGCGCCATCATCGAGGCCGCCTGCCAGCTCGCCAAGGAGGGCAGGAAGTCGTAGCCCGAGATCATGATTCCGCTCGTCGGGCGACGTGAAGGAGCTCCGGACCAGAAGGCGGTCGTCGACCGCGTGGCCGCGGAGACGATGAAGGCGCAGGGCGTGAAGGTGAAGTACCTCGTCGGCACGATGATCGAGGTGCCGCGCGGCGCCCTGACCGCCGACGCAGATGGCGGAGGAGGCCGAGTTCTTCTCGTTCGGCACCAACGACCTCACGCAGCTCACCTTCGGCTTCTCGCGCGACGACGTCGGGAAGTTCCTGCGGGTCTACCAGAAGAAGAAGATCCTCGAGCGCGACCCGTTCGCGTCGATCGACACGGTGGGCGTCGGCCAGCTCGTGCGCATGGGCGTCGAGAAGGGCCGCGAGGCACGCGCCCGACCTCAAGCTCGGCATCTGCGGCGAGCACGGCGGCGACCCGGCGTCGATCCACTTCTTCGAGAGCGTGGGGCTCGACTACGTGAGCTGCTCGCCGTACCGCGTGCCGGTGGCCCGGCTGGCGGCGGCGCAGGCGGCGCTGGCGGCGCGTCACGGCGACTAGCTGACGGGCGGGGCGGGCGGCGCGCCCGCCCCGTACCATCCTGGCGGACCGTGGTGACCATCTTCGTGCATCGCGACGGCCGAGACCGAACGCGCGACCGAGATCGACCCCGCCTGGCTGGCGCCCGGGGCCGGGACGCTGGTCTGGGTGGATCTGCGCGATCCGTCGCCCATCGAGGCGCTCGTGCTGAGCGACATCGTTCGCGTTCCACGCGCTGGCGGTCGAGGATGCCGTCAGCCAGTCCAGCATCCGAAGGTCGAGAGCTACGACGGCTACCTCTACCTCATCCTCCACGGCATCGACTTCCGAGGCCGCCGAGCACGGCTTCGGGACGCACCGAGTCGACTTCTTCCTCGGGGCGAACTACCTCGTCACGGTGCACGACGGCACGTCGCGGTCGGTGCAGGAGCTGCGCGACAACTGCCCGCGCAACAACCGGAGCTGCTGGGCGAGGGGCCGGCGGCGCTGATGCACCGCATCATCGACGCGATGGTCGACCACTACATGCCCGAGGTCGAGAAGCTCGAGGAGCGGCTCGACGAGCTGGAGAAGGCCGTGCTGTCGGATCCGCGTCCGGAGCTGATGCGCGGGCATCCTGGAGCTGAAGCGGGACGTCAGCTCGCTGCGGCGCGTCATCACGCCCCAGCGCGACGCCGTCGGGCGGCTGGCGCGGCGGGAGTTCGGCATGATCGACGGGGAGACTCGCCTACCGGTTCCGCGACGTCTCGGATCATCTGGTGCGCCTGACCGACGAGGCCCTGATGTTCCAGGATCGGATCACCGGCATCCTCGACGCGCACCTGTCGAACGTGTCGAACCGGCTGAACGAGGTGATGAAGGTGCTGACCGTCATCGCCACGATCTTCATGCCGCTGACGGTGCTGACGAGCGTCTACGGCATGAACGTCCCGCTGCCGCACTTTCCGGGCGGCGAGGGCGCGCAGTTCTGGTGGCTGATGGGCATCATGGCGGCGATGAGCGGCTCCATGCTGACCTGGTTCCATCGGAAGGGCTGGATCTGAGGGTGGGCAAGATCAACCGGCTGCCGTCGGACCTGGCGAACCAGATCGCCGCCGGCGAAGTGGTCGAGCGGCCGGCGTCGGTCGTCAAGGAGCTGGTCGAGAACGCCCTGGACGCCGGCGCGACCCGCATCGGCGTCACCGTCGAGCTCGGCGGCAAGAAGCTGATCCGCGTCGAGGACAACGGCGAGGGGATGCCGCCCGAGGACGCACGGCTCGCGCTCGAGCGCCACGCCACCAGCAAGATCACCCGGTCGGACGACCTGGCGGCGATCGCGACGCTCGGGTTCCGCGGCGAGGCGCTGCCGAGCATCGCGTCGGTGTCGCACCTCGTCCTGCGCACGCGGGCGCGCGGCGCCACCAGCGGCACCGCGATCAAGGTGAACGGCGGCGTCATCGCCTCGGAGGTCGAGACCGGCATGGCCGAGGGGACGGTCATCGAGGTCGGCGATCTCTTCTACAACCTGCCGGCGCGGCGGAAGTTCCTGAAGTCGGACGGCGCCGAGTCGGCGCAGGTCTCGCGCCTCGTGACCCAGATGGCGCTCGCGTACCCCGAGGTCGGCTTCACGCTGGTCAGCGGCAGCCGGCGCGTGCTGCAGTGCCCGCCGGTGGCGGGCTTCCGCGACCGCCTGTACCAGCTGTACGGCGATCGGCCCGACCTGGTGGAGCTGCGGCGCGAGGGCGGGGGGATCGCCATCAGCGGCTTCGTGGCGGCGCTGGCCGAACAGGGGCCGGTCCGCGGACCGCAGAACGTCTTCGTGAATCGGCGGATCGTCAAGGACCGGACGATCGCCCACGCCATCATCGACTCCTACAGCTCGGCCTCCATCAAGGAGCGGAGCCCCGAAGTGCACCTGTTCATCGAGATGCCGCACGATCGGGTCGACGTCAACGTCCACCCGACCAAGGCGGAGGTGCGCTTCCGGGAGCAGTCGCTGGTGCACGAGGTCGTGCGGCGCGCGGTCGGCGACGCCATCGGGCGCGGCCCGGCACCCGAGCTGACGCTGCAGGCGCCGTCGTCGGCCCCCGCGCAGCCGGAGGCCGTGCCGATTCCGGATCTGCACATCGGCGGCACCTATCAGAGCCGCTGGGCACCCGCGGCCGCCGCGTTCGCCCGGCGACCCGGCGAGGCGGTCCCGCCGGCGCCACCGCCCGGTCAGGCCTGGACGGATGCGCCGCCCGCGTCCGCACAGGCCGCGGGCGTGGAAGGGACCCCGGACACACCGGTGCGCCGGATGGTCCCGCTGGGGCAGTTCCGTGACACCTTCATCATCGCGGTCGACGAGGACGGGGTCGCCATCATCGACCAGCACGTGGCGCACGAGCGGATCCTGTTCGAACGGTTCATGGAGCGGCTGACGGCCGGCGCCGCCGAGAGCCAGCGACTGCTCGAGCCGATCGTGCTGGATCTGCCGGCCGGCGGGCGCGAGGCCATCGTGACCAACGCCGACGCGCTGCACCGGTTCGGGTTCGACGTGGAGGAGTTCGGCGGCGCCAGCCTCCGCATCACGGCCGTGCCGGCCGTGCTCGGCGGCGGCGACGCGGTGGAAGCCGTGCGGGTGCTGGCGCAGGATCTGGAGGGGCTCGATCGCGGATCGCGCGCCGAGGAAGCGCTGCGGCGCATTGCCGCGACCATGGCCTGCCACGCGGCCGTGAAGGCCAACGATCCGCTGACCTACGAGAAGATGACGCACCTGCTCGACGAACTGCGGCGGACGGCCTATTCGACCGTCTGCCCCCACGGCCGGCCCGTCATGCTGCGTCTGACGCGGCGCGAGATCGAGCGGAACTTCCAGCGGATCTGACCGCCGCCCGGCTCACTCCTCGCGCTTCTTCCGCTTGAACGCTTCCCAGGCGTCGAGCCGCCGCTTGATCTCCTTCTCGAAGCCGCGCTCGGTCGGCCGGTAGTAGTGGCGGCCGCGCAGCGCGGGCGGCAGGCAGTCCATGGCCGCGATCCCCTCCGCCTCGGCGTGGGCGTACTTGTAGCCCTTCCCGTACTCGAGCTCCTTCATCAGGCGCGTCGGCGCGTTGCGCAGGTGCAGCGGCACCGGCTCGGCGGCGTCGCGATGGGCGTCGGCGGCGGCCTGCTGGTAGGCCTCGTACAGCGCGTTGCTCTTCGGCGCCGTCGCCAGGTAGATGGCCGCCTGCGCCAGGGCCGTGTTGCCCTCGGGCATGCCGATGAAGTGGACGGCATCCCTGGCGGCCATCGTGACGGTGAGGGCCTGGGGATCGGCGTTGCCGACGTCCTCGGACGCGAAGCGGACGAGGCGCCGGGCGATGTAGAGGGGATCCTCGCCGGCTTCGACCATGCGCGCGAGCCAGTAGACGGCCGCATCGGGGTCGCTGTTGCGCATCGACTTGTGCAGCGCGGAGATCAGGTTGTAGTGCTCCTCGCCGGCCTTGTCGTAGAGGAGCGCGCGCCGCTGGACGAGCTGCTGCACGAGCGCCATGTCGACGTGGCGTCCGGCGGCGCCCGGCCCGGCGATCGCGCCCGGGACGGCCGAGACGGCCAGCTCGAGCAGGTTCAACGCCACGCGCGCGTCGCCGTTGGCCCAGGCGGCCATCGCCGCCACGGCCTCCTCGTCGACGGTGACCTCCGTGGCGCCGAGCCCCCGCTCGCGATCGGCCAGCGCGCGGCGCAGGATGCTGGCGATCTCCTCGCCGGTGAGCGCCCGCAGCACGAAGACCTTCGAGCGGGAGAGCAGCGCCGCGTTGACCTCGAACGACGGATTCTCGGTCGTGGCGCCGATCAGCACGATGTCGCCCGCCTCGATCCGTGGCAGGAAGGCGTCCTGCTGCGCCTTGTTGAACCGGTGGATCTCGTCGATGAAGACGATCGTGCGGCCCCGGCCGGCGCGGCGCGCGCGCTCGGCCTCGGCCATCACGTCCTTGATCTCCTTGATGCCGGACAGGACGGCGCTGAACGAGATGAATCGCGCGCGGGTGAGATCGGCGATCATCCGGGCGAGGGTGGTCTTGCCGGTGCCGGGCGGGCCCCAGAGGATGATCGACTGCAGGAGGTCGCGCTCGATCGCCTCCCGCAGCGGACGGCCCGGGGCCAGCAGCTCGTCCTGCCCGACGAACTCGTCGAACGTGCGGGGGCGCATCCGCTCGGCCAGAGGGGCACCGGCCGACGAGGCGCCGCCGGGACGATCGTCGGGAAAGAGGTCGCCGATGCTCATGACGAATGCTGCGCGCGCTGGCGGGCCGCCTCGAACAGCAGGAGCGCGCCCGCGACCGCGACGTTGAGCGACTCCACCGGAGGCCGCATCGGAATCGTGACGCGGAGGTCGGCCCGCGCCGCCATCGTGGCGTCGAGGCCGGCGCCTTCGCCGCCGACCAGCACCGCCAGCGGATCGGCGAGCGGCGCCTCGTACAACGATACGCCGCCGGACGGCATCGCCGCCAGCACGCGGATGTGTCGGCGGCTGAGCGCCTCGAACAGACGATCCGTCGGGACCCCAGGCGCGATCGGCAGCCGGAAGGCGCTGCCCATGGCGCCGCGCAGTGCCTTCCAGCTGAAGGGATCGGCCGATCGGCCGCAGGTGACCAGGCCGGTGGCGCCGGCCGCCTCGGCCGTGCGCATCAGGGCGCCCAGGTTGCCGGGATCCTGGACGTCGATCGCGACGGCCACGAGCGGCAGGGGGCCGTCGAGCGCCTCGTCGAGACCGGTTCGCGGGCGGTCGGCGAGCGCGACGATGCCCGAGGGGGTCCGCACCGGACTCATGGCGGCCATCACGGCATCGGCCACGGTGACGACCGTGGCGCCGGTCGCCTCGATGCGCGCACGCAGGGGCGCCGCGAGGGCCACGTCGGCGGCGAGGCGTGCCGGCGTGACGGCGAGGTTGCGGATCGGCAGGCCGGCGGCCTCCGCCTCGGCAATGAGGTGCTCGCCGTCGAGCAGGAGGGGCCCGTCGGGATCCCGGCGTGCGGCGGCGGCGCGGTAGGCCGAGACGAGGGGATTGCGGCGGCTGCTGATGGTCGTCACGGGTCGGAGGTTAGTCCGTTATGCGGCACGCAACAAGAACCTTGTCCGCGTGCCGGGGGGCGGAGCGCCCGACCAGTCAGCATAACAGGTATGTTAAGATCCCCTGCGGACTGCCGGTTCCCGCCGGCAGTCACTCTCGTACGGCCGATTCACCCGGGAGGGGACGCCCGGGCGTGGGTGCCCGCTCCCATCATCCGAATCGCAGATCCTGATGAAAGCTCGGATACTGAAGAAGTTCGAGGACGAGATCCACACGCTCGAGCGCGAGCTGAAGATGGAGCTCCCGCAGGAGATCAAGCGGGCGCGCGAGCTCGGCGATCTCCGCGAGAACGCCGAGTACCAGGCGGCCAAGGAGCGTCAGCGGCTGGTCGAGTCGCGCATCTCGATGCTGAAGAAGCGCGTGTCGGAAATCGCCCTGATGAACCTGGACAAGATTCCCGCCGATCGCGTCGGCTTCGGCTCCACCGTGCACCTCCAGGAGGACGGCGCGGAGACGATGCTCGTCTATCAGCTCGTCATGCCGGAGGACGCCGACGCCGCCAAGGGGCTGATCTCGACGACATCGCCCATCGGCCGGGCGATTCTGAACAAGGAGCCCGGTGACCAGGTGAAGGTCACCACGCCGGGCGGTACCCGCGAGTTCGAGATCATCAAGCTCGATCACCATTCATGACGTGGCGTGATCGGCGCCGACCTGGCGCCGCGTGACGTCCGTTCCGGAGTGAGCCGGAGGCCATGACGCAGCCGCTTCACCAGCCCGTCGGCGAGGTCCACGGTGCGTCGTACTCGCCGGGCCTGCGGACGGCGCTGGTGCTGACGGGCACCGGCACGGCCGGCGCCTATCATGCCGGCGTCCTGCGCGCGCTGCACGAGGCCGGCGTCAAGATCGATCTGGTCGCCGGGCGCGGCGTCGGCGTCGTGGGGGCGATGCTGGCCGCCATCGACGGCGCGGCGCGGCTCTGGGAGCCGAACGGCCTCTGGCGGGGCGCCGACGCGGCCCGCCTGTATCCCTGGCGGCCGGTGTTCCGGATCGGCGGCTGGACGGCGCTGGGCGTCCTCGCCGTCCTGCTCGTCCCGCTCGCCTGTCTCGCCCTCGGGCTCATCGTCTATCCACTGGACTTCCTGCTCGGACTCGTCGGCCTGGACCGGGGCGGCGTCCTCGCGTCCCGGTACGCGCAGCTGGTGGAGGCCGCGTTTGCCGGGCCGAGCCTGCCGACGGTGCTGCCGCGCCTCGTCGTCTTCCTGCTGGCGGTGTTCCTCCTCGGGGCGGCGGTCAGCGGCGCCATCACCCTGTGGCAGCGGGGCCGACGGACGCGCGATCGCTTCTGGTGGAAGATGTGGGGCGCGCCGCTGTCGTCGCTGCCGGTCCTGCGGTGGGCCCGTGCCGGGATCTGGCGCCTGATGGGAGGCGTGGCGGCCGGCCTCCGCGAGCCGCCGCCGGTCGACCTGGGCCGGCGCTACAGCGAGCTGCTCGTCGAGAGCCTCGGTCAGCCGGGCTTCCGCGAGCTCCTGATGACGGCCTACGACCTGGATGCCCGGCGCGACCTGGTGTTCGCGCTGCTGTCCGACGATCGCCGGCGCGAGTTCTTCCGGCTCCCCGGTGCCGGCGGTGGCAGCCGGCTCTCGGAGGCCTTCGACCTGGCCGGTACCGATCGCGATCATCTCTTCGATGCCCTGGCCGGCGCGCTGGCCGTTCCCGTGGTCACCGAGCCGCACTTCGTCCGCTTCGCCCCCGAGTCGGCCTGGCAGGGCGAGACGCACCGGCTGTGCGATCGGCCCGGCGCGCTCGGCCGTCTGCTGGATGAAGTGGCCGCGGCCGGGGCCGAGCAGGTGATTCTCGTGACCGCGGCGCCCGAGCCCGGCGGCCCGCACACGCTGACGGCCGGCGTGGCGGAACCGCGGCGGCAGGTGGGAGACACCGTATCGCGGCTGGAGACGGCCGTCGTTCGGGATGCCGTGCAGGCCGCACGGGGACGATTCGAGGGGCTCTTCGAGATCCGTCCCGCGTACAATCCGCTCGGACCGTTCGATTTCGCCGGCTGCTACGACGAGCACTCCGATCGGCGCCAGAGCCGCGAGGAGCTGATCGATCGCGGGTACGAGGACGCGTACCGGCAGTTCGTCGAGCCGGTCGTGGGCGCCAGCGGCGAGCGGCTCGAGTCGCGGACCGCCGCCACCATCCCGCCCGATCCGGCGGACTACGATCTCTAGGCGCGCGGCCCGCCGGGCCGAGGCGCGGCACTGAACGTTCCCGACTTCGTCCATATCCGCGCCCGGAGCGCGTCGGAGGCGTCGAGCACCATGAGCGAGAAGCGGAAGGGATTCTCCACGGAGATCATTCACACGGGGGAAGGGGAGATCGGCCGTCCGGTCCCGCTGACGACGCCGATCTACGAGACGACCACCTTCCTGTTCGAGTCGGCGGCCGAGGTGCTGGCGTTCAACGAGGGGCGGTCGGCGAAGTACCTGTACTCGCGCTACGGCAACCCGACCGTGGTCAGCGCCGAGCAGAAGGTGGCGGCGCTCGACGGCGCGGAGGCGGCGCTCGTCTTTTCGTCGGGGCAGGCGGCGACGGCGACCATCGTGATGGGGCACCTGAGCGCCGGCGACGAGATCGTCTGCGGATCGGCCATCTACGGCGGCACGCTTCACCTGCTGAACGACCTGCTGGTCCGCTTCGGCATCGCCACCCGGTTCGTCAGCCTCGACGAGCTGGCGCACCCGGAGACGGTGTGCGGCCCGAAGACGCGCCTGCTCTGGTTCGAGTCGCCGATCAATCCCACGCTCCGCTGCGTCGATATCCGCGCCGTCGCGACGGCCTGCCGTGCGAAGGGCGTCCTGACGGTCCTGGACAACACGTTCGCGAGTCCGATCAACCAGCAGCCGCTCGCCCTGGGGGTCGACCTCGTGATGCAGAGCGCCACGAAGTACCTCAACGGCCACAGCGACGTCACGGCCGGTGCCGTCGCCGGCCCGGCGGCGCTGGTCGGGCCGATCGAGAAGGCCCGGCGGCTGCTGGGGACGATCCTCGACCCGCAGCCGGCCTATGCGCTCGCCCGGGGCATGAAGACGGTGGCGCTGCGCGTCGAGCGGCACAACGCGAACGCGATGGCCGTCGCCCGGTTCCTGGAGCAGGACCGCCGCGTGTCGGCCGTCTGCTATCCCGGGCTGTCCTCGCACCCCGATCACGCCGTCGCGGCGGGGCAGATGAGCGGCTTCGGGGGGATGGTCTGCTTCGACCTGGGAGGCAGCCTCGAGCGGGCGTCCGCGTTCTACGACCGGGTGCAGCTGTTCAAGCGGGCGGCGAGCCTGGGCGGCGTGGAGAGCCTGGTCAGCCTGCCCGTGCTGACGTCCCAGTGGGGCCACACCGACGAGCAGCTCGCGCAGGCCGGCATCACGCGCGGCATGGTGCGGCTGTCGGTCGGTCTGGAGGATGCGGCCGACCTGATTGCGGATCTGAATCAGGCGCTGGGGTAGGGGCGTCTCTGGAACGTAGAACGTAGAACGCAGAACGCAGAAGGAAGCAGGACCGAAGACCGAAGACTGGAGACCGAAGACGGAGCGACTCTCTCCCGTAGCCCGTAGCCCGTGGGCCCGTAGCCCGTCGCCCGTCTATGACGACCGTGCCCCGGCCGTCTCCTTCTTCTTCTCGGCGGCGGCGTGCTCGTGCAGGAACTGTGCGGTCAGTTCCTGCAGCTTCTCGCTGATCTCGGCCCCCCGCAGCCTCCCGAACTTCTGCTGGAACGCGGGGAGCGGCATCACGGCCTTGGCCATCGACCGGTGGCCGCCGGCGCTGCCGATGTCGGCGAAGAACCGGCGGACGAACTCGCCGGCGTGCCGCGAGTAGCCCAGGTTCCGCACCGAGATGATCATCTGATCGTCGATCACGCCCGAAATCACCGACCACTGGACGTTCTCGAGCTGCAGGTAGAAGTCGGCGACGTAGGGGACGAAGTCCTCGCGCGGGCAGACGCCCAGGAAGGCCGAGAAGACCTGGGCGTCGAGGCGGCCCGAGTCGTACGCCTTCCGGATGAACTCGAGCCGCTCGAGGTCGATTTCGGCCCCTTCCATCTTGCGGATGAGCGCCGCGTTGGCCAGCGGGTACAGGTAGGAGAAGGCCTCGAGATCGACGCGGTTCGCCTGGCGATTGAAGAACAGCGTGTCGGACTTGATCGCGTAGAGCATCGCGGTGGCGGTCCGCTCGGAGATGTTCACGTCGACCGCGCGCAGGTGCTCGGTGAGAATGGTGGACGTCGAGCCGTAGTCGGGCCGGATGTCCTTGAAGACGGTGCTGTAGCCCGGCTGCTCCGGATGGTGGTCGATCACGAGGTCCACGCGATCGATCAGGCCGCCGAAGTAGTGCGGCTGCACGTCGACCATCGCGATGCGCGAGTCCTCGCGCATCGACTCGGCCGTCACCGGCTCGATCTGGATGTCGAGCAGGTTCAGCATCCGGAGGTTCTCGGGCCGGGTGACCTCCTGCATCGCGCCCAGGATCGTCGTCGTCTTGGTGCGGCGCAGGACGTTGCGCAGGGCCAGGCCGCTCGCGATGGCATCCGGGTCCGGATCGTTGTGCAGCAGGATCAGGATCCGGTCCGCGTCGCTGAAGTACCGCTGGTACTGCTGGACGCGGGCGCGCGTGAGTGACCGGCTGAACTCGGTCAGCAGCGGGCCGCCGAACAGCTCCGCCATCGCCAGATACGACACGTCGGGGAACTGCGCCCGCATCTCCTCGGGCCGCCGGGACCCGGCCGCCGTCCCGACGCCCAGGACGTACACCAGCGTCCCGCCGGCGTCACGGATCGCCGACAGCACCCGCTTCAGGCTCCGGCGGCCGTTGTCCTCGACCACGATGCAGGTGCCGGGGGAGACGTCGGCCTTCAGGTAGGTGTCCGTCCGGCGCGGGTCCCCGACGACGACGTTGATGTCGGCGTCGTGGAGACGGCGGGCGAGCGGACGGCTCTCGACGAGGAATTCCACGTCGAAACTGGACAGCAGTACTTCGTCCAGCATCCGGATCACCAGCTCGTCCTGGCAGACGGCAAGGCACTTCATGGGAGTTCAGGCGCGCGTCACGTGACCGGCCGACTGGGCAGCGGCGGGCGGCGGGAGCGCCAAACTGTGATTATACCCCCGGATGGGCTGCGGCCGGCCCGTTTCCGGCGCCCGGCCGAATCGATATTCCGAATCGGGCGGCCCGGTGGTACAGTGCGCCCGAAGCGACGACAGGCAGGTGGGACGGGTTCGACCGTCGGTCGGGGCGGTTCCCGGGCGCGGACGGACGCCGCCCGGGGAGGGGGCATGACGGGACGAACGATCGTCCTGGCCGGCGCGCTGACGCTGCTGGCGGCCGGCGCCGGGCTGCCACAGACGCCGATGTTCAAGTCGGGCGTCAACGTGGTCAATTTCACCGTGACCGTGACCGATCACGACGGCCACTACCTCACGGGGCTGACGCCCGACGACTTCCGCGTCGAGGAGGACGGCCGGCCCCAGACCATCCAGTACTTCGCCGCCGGCGTGCCCGAGGGGCCCGAGCGGCGCCGCTGCATCTCGGCCTGCTGCTCGATACCAGCGAGAGCATGGCCGACGACATCCAGTTCGCGCGGACGGCCGTCATCAAGTTCCTGATGGCGCTGCCGCAGGCCGAGGACATCACGCTCGTCGACTTCGACACGAAGATCCGGGTGACGCGGTACGCCCAGAGCAACTTTCCGCGGCTGGTCGAGCGGATCCGGATGCGCGAGCCGGAGGGCTGGACGGCGCTCTACGACGCGGTGGGGGTGTACCTGGATGGCGCGTCGAATCAGACGGGGCGGAAGATCATGCTGCTGTGCACCGACGGCGGCGACACGCGGAGCTCGCTCACCTTCTCGGACACGATCAAGCTGCTCAAGGCTTCGGACGTCACGGTGTACGCCATCGGGCTGCTGGCGCACCAGTCGAGCTTCACGCGCAACCAGCAGCGGGTCGTGCTGCAGCAGCTGGCGGCGGTGACCGGGGGCAAGGCCTTCTTCCCCGATTCGGTCGATGCGTTGAACCACGTCTACAGCGAGATCCTGGACGAGATCCACTCGCAGTACAGCCTGGGCTACGTCTCCACGAACACGAAGATGGACGGCAACTGGCGGAAGGTCCGGATTCGCGTCGGGAAGCCGGGCCTGCGCGGCGTGCACGTCCGTGCCCGCGAGGGTTACTACGCCCTGTACCTGCCGCCGAGCGGCGAAGCCCGGCACGCCGCCCGCCGATGGGCAGACCCGGCAGACCCTGCAGACCCTGACGGACCCTGCCGAACCCTGACGATTCACTGAGCCGGCCTCGAACCGGACGGGAGGGCGGGCCGCGCGCGCCGCGAGTGGCACGGTCGGCCGTGTAGCCGTGCTGTGGTACGATCGGCGGTTGGCATCGTCCGAATCGGAGGAAACGTCCCGCCACGGGGGCGGGCCGGCAGCAGCGCATGGCACCCGTTCACGATCGGTTCAAACTCGTCTCGGATTTCGAGCTGGCCGGCGACCAGCCGGGAGCCATCGGCGAACTGGTGGCGGGCCTGGAGCGCCGGGATCCGCACCAGGTGCTGCTCGGCGTCACGGGATCGGGCAAGACGTTCACGATGGCGCAGGTCATCGCGCGGGTGAACCGTCCGGCGCTGGTGATGGTGCACAACAAGACGCTGGCGGCGCAGCTCTTCCAGGAGTTCCGGCGGTTCTTTCCCGAGAACGCGGTCGAGTACTTCGTGAGCTACTACGACTACTACCAGCCCGAAGCCTACGTGCCCGCGACCGACTCGTACATCGAGAAGGAAGCGACCATCAACGAGGAAATCGACCGCATGCGGCTGTCGGCGACCCGATCGCTCTTCGAGCGGCGGGACGTCGTCATCGTGGCCAGCGTGTCGTGCATCTACGGCCTGGGCTCGCCGGAGGCGTACTACGGCATGCTGCTGCCGCTCGAGCTGGGCCAGCGGATCGCGCGCGAGGAGATCCTGCGCAAGCTCGTGGAGATCCAGTACGAGCGCAACGACGTCGAGTTCACCCGCGGCACCTTCCGCGTGCGGGGCGATATCATCGAGGTCTATCCGTCGTACGAGGAGCAGGCGCTCCGCATCGAGCTGTTCGGGGACGAGATCGATCAGCTGGCGTCGTTCGACCCGCTGACGGGACGGACGCGCCGCCGGCACGACCGGGTCGCCGTCTACCCGAAGTCGCACTTCGTCGCGCCCAAGGAGCGGACGCGGCAGGCCGTCGAGTCCATCAAGGCCGAGCTCGTCGAGCGCCGGACCGCGCTGGAGGCCGAGGGCAAGCTGCTCGAGGCCCAGCGCCTGCACCAGCGGACGATGTTCGATCTCGAGATGATCAAGGAGATCGGCTACTGCCACGGCATCGAGAACTACGCCCGGCACCTCACGGGACGGGCGCCCGGGCAGCCGCCGCCGACGCTGCTCGACTACATGCCGCCCGATGCCATGTTCATCATCGACGAGAGCCACCAGACCGTCCCCCAGATCCGGGGGATGTATCATGGCGATCGCTCCCGGAAGGAAGTGCTGGTCAACTACGGCTTCCGGCTCCCGTCGGCGCTGGACAACCGGCCGCTGAATTTCGCCGAGTGGGAGGGCCGGGTCGGGCAGGTCGTCTTCGTGTCGGCCACGCCGGGCCCGTACGAGCTCGCGAAGGCGGGCGGGGTGGTCGTCGAGCAGGTGATCCGGCCCACCGGGCTGATGGACCCCCCGATCGAGGTCCGGCCGGTGCGGGGACAGGTCGACGACCTGCTCCAGGAGATCCGGGCGACGGTCGAGCGGCGCGAACGGGTGCTGGTGACGACGCTGACCAAGCGGATGGCCGAGGACCTGACGCAGTACTACCAGGAGCTGGGCGTGCGGGTCCGCTACCTGCACTCGGACATCGACACGCTGGAGCGGGTGGAGATCCTGCGGGATCTGCGGCTGGGGGCCTTCGACGTGCTCATCGGCATCAACCTGCTGCGCGAAGGGCTGGACCTGCCGGAAGTGTCGCTGGTCGCGGTGCTCGACGCCGACAAGGAGGGGTTCCTGCGGTCGGCGAGCTCGCTCATCCAGACGTCCGGGCGGGCGGCGCGGAACCTGAACGGCCGGGTCATCATGTACGCCGACACGGTGACCGACTCCATGCGGACGGCGATCGGCGAGACCGAGCGCCGGCGGACGCTGCAGGAGGCGTACAACCGGGAGCACGGCATCACGCCGTCGTCGATCATCAAGGCGATCGACGACGTGCGGCTGAGCGTGTACGAGCGGGATTACTCGGCGGTTCCCGTCGTGAAGGAGACGGACACGCCGTATCGGACGGTCGAGGAGCTGGACGCCCGCGTTCGCGAGCTGCAGGAGGCGATGCGAAGCGCGGCGGCCGATCTGGATTTCGAGCGGGCGGCCACGCTGCGCGACGAGATCAAGCGGCTGCGATCGACCGAGTTGGGACTGAGCCAGAGTCCCGGAAAGCGTTGAGGCGGCGTGTTCAGGCTCATCGAGAACGGACTGAAGCATGCGGCGCAGGAGACCCAGGAATACGTCCGGCTCACCGTGGCGGCGATCCGGGCGATCTTCTCCCCGCCGTTGTACCGTCACGACATCATCGAGCAGTTCGACGCGATCGGCGTGGGATCGCTGACCGTCGTCCTGCTGACCGGCTTCTTCACCGGCGCGGCGCTCGCCTTGCAGAGCGGGTTGACGCTCGACCAGTTCGGCGCGCGGCCGGTCGTCGGCCGGCTCGTGAGCGCGTCGATGGTGAAGGAGCTCGGGCCGGTGCTCACCGGCCTGATGCTGACGGGCCGTATCGGCTCGGGGATCGCGGCCGAGCTCGGCTCGATGGTCGTCACCGACCAGATCAACGCGCTGCGGGCGCTCGGCACCGACCCGATCCGGAAGCTGGTGGTGCCGCGCGTGCTCGCCGGTTTCTTCATGGCGCCGGCGCTCACGGTGATCGCGGACTTCGCGGGCATCTTCGGCGGCTGGCTCGTGGCGCGCTTCCAGCTGCAGGTGGCGAGCAGCCTGTACTGGTCGTCGATCACCCAGGCGCTCTACATGCAGGACGTCTGGATGGGGCTCATCAAGCCCTTCGTGCTCGGCTTCGTCATCGTCACGATTGCGTGCTACGTGGGCCTGCGCACGCGGGGCGGGACGCAGGGCGTCGGGAAGGCGACCACGGTCGCCGTGGTCGCCGGGTCGGTGGCGGTGATCGCCGTCGACTTCTTCGTCACGCAGCTTCTGATCAGCCTGATCTACTGATGCTGGACGCCACTGCCAACACCGTGCCGGACGTCGGCGAGCTGCTCAATGCCCCGGGGGCGCCGGTCATCGTCTTCGACCGCGTGCAGCTGGCCTTCGACGAGAAGGTCGTCCTCCAGGACATCAGCTTCAACCTGATCAAGGGCCACACGAAGATCATCCTGGGGGCCAGCGGATCGGGCAAGTCGACGATCCTGAAGATCGTCACGGGGCTGCTGCGGGCCGACGCGGGCGTCATCTGGGTGAACGGCGCGCGCGTGGACCGTCTCTCGGAGGCCGAGCTGATGGCCGTGCGGGCCGATCTCGGCATGATCTTCCAGGAGGGAGCCCTGTTCGACTCGCTGACCGTACGCGAGAACGTCGGCTACAAGCTGTACGAGGAGACCGATACGCCCCTCGCGGAGGTCGACCGCCGCGTCGAGGAGGTGCTCGGGTTCATCGGGCTGGCCGAGCACATCGAGAAGATGCCGTCGGAGCTGTCGGGCGGCCAGCGGCGGCGCGTGGCCATCGCGCGGGCCATGGCGTTCAAGCCGAAGATCATGCTGTACGACGAGGCCACCACCGGCCTCGACCCGATCACGGCGACCACGGTGGACGACGAGATCATCAAGCTGCGGGACCTCGAGAACGTCAGCTCGATTGTCGTCACCCACCAGCTTCGCGACGCCTTCTATGTCGCCCAGCACATGGCGGTGCGGGAGGCCGACGGCCAGGTGCGCATCGTGCCGGCGTCGGCCGACAAGGAACGCGAAGCCGAATTCATCATGCTGAAGGACGGGCTGATCTGCTTCGAGGGAGACGCCGACGCGCTGCGGACCTCCACCGACCCGTACCTCAGGACGTTTCTGTCGTGACGCGCCCGCCGCGGATGCGTGCGGCGGGCGGCCGGTATCCCGGCGACCGCGCTTAGGAGGACCGTACCATGCCTCGTACCCGTTCCCTCGCCTGGTCCGAGCTGAAGATCGGTGTGCTGACCATCGTGGCCATCGTGATCGCCGCCCTGGCGATCTTCCTGGTCACCGGCGGCCGCGGCTTCTTCTGGCAGCAGTACCACCTGAAGGCCCGCTTCGACAATGTCGCCGGCCTCAAGCCGGGCTCGCCCGTGCGGCTGGCGGGCGTCGAGGTCGGCAGCGTCGACAGCGTCATGCTGAACGGCTCGCAGGTCGACGTCCTGATGTCGGTCAACAACCGGTACCGGCCGGACATCACGTCGAGCTCGGTCGCCACGCTGGGCTCGGTGTCACTGCTGGGCGAGAGCGCCGTCGACGTCACCCCCTCGCGGCAGGGCACTCCGATTTCCGACTGGGGCTACGTGCAGTCGGGGCCGGCCCCGACCCAGATCAGTGACGTGACGACGCAGGCCAGCACGGGGCTCGGGCAGCTGAACGATTTGCTCAAGGGCGTGCGGGCGGGGCAGGGGACGCTCGGCAAGCTCGTGACCGACGACCAGCTCTATCGCAACCTCAACGCATTCGTCGCCGCCGCGCACGACGTGACGAGCCAGCTGGCCGCCGGCAAGGGGACGCTGGGCGAGCTGCTGAAGAACCCCCGGACCGGCCGGGCCCTGAGGGCCTCGCTGGAGAACCTGCAGGCGGTCACGGCGCGGCTGAACGCGGGAGAGGGGAGCATCGGGCGGCTGCTCAAGGACGACACGTTCGCGCAGACGCTGACGGCGACGACCGGCAACCTGCGCAGCCTGACGGGCGACCTGAAGGCGGGCAAGGGGACGGCGGGCAAGCTGTTCACGGACGCCGCCCTCTACAACCGGCTGGATTCCCTGTCCACGCGGCTCGACACGCTGATCGCGAATCTGAATGCCGGGGAGGGGACGGCCGGACAGTTGCTGAAAGATCGGCGGTTATATGAGAACATTGATCAGACGGTCACCGAGGTTCGGAACCTCGTGCAGGACATCCGGAAGGACCCGAAGAAGTTCCTGACCGTCCGGGTCAGCATTTTCTGATCGGATCGGCCTGACGGCCGGTCTGGACGGGCAAGGAGGCACACGATGGCAAGGGAAGACAGCGGCGCTGCATCCGTGATGCTCGCATTTCTGCTGGGCGCCGTCGGTGGCGCTGCGGCTGCCCTGCTGCTCGCCCCGGTGACGGGCCGCGAGGCGCGGGGGTTCCTCAACGAGAAGGCCCGGCAGGGCCGTCAGCGGGCCGAGGAAGCGGCCCGGCAGGGCCGCGACCTGTTCGAGCAGGGGCGCGATCGGGCCAGCGAGGCGGCGCGCCAGGGGCGGGAGATTGTCGACCAGGGACGCGAGACGGTCGTCAATGCGATTGAGCGTGGCCGCGAAGCCTATCAGCAGGCGCGGACAAAGGAGAACGCGTGAGCGAGGTCGTCTTGCTCGGCGCCATCGCACTCGCCACCGTGGTGATGGCGGCGATTCAGATTGGCGCCATCATCTACGCGGGGCGGATGGCCAGGCGCGTCGAGCGGCTGGTGGACCGGGTCGAGAACGAACTGCAGCCGATCTTCGGCAGCCTCTCGGAGATCGCCCGGGACGCCACGCACGCCAGCTCCCTGGCCGTCGCGCAAGTGGAGCGGGCCGACGAGCTGTTCGGCGACCTCGCCCAGCGGCTGACGCAGACCGTGGCCGTGCTGCAGGCCACGATCATCGGGCCGGCGCGGGAAGGGCGGGCGCTGATCTACGGCCTGAAGGCGGCCTTCGCCGCCGTCCGCTCGATGCGCGACGACGTCCGGTCGCGCAACCGTAGCGAGGACGAGGACGCGCTCTTCATCTGACGCGTCGGCGGCCTCCTCCCTCCGACCAACCGGCCGGTACTCGCGAGGTCCGGCTGATCGACACAGCACGCATGTCGTTGACGCAGAGGGCGGGCGGGTGATAGAACCGTTCCGCAAGCTGAACCGTTCTGTCATCACATTACCCCGGAGGAGGGGGCCGACATGAGACGCTGTGGCCGTCTGGCGTACGTGGGCTCGATTGTCCCGGCCATACTGGCGCTGCTGGTGTCTGCCGGCACCGCCGTCGCCCAGAATGCACAATCCGCAGCGGTGGCCAAGAGCCTGACGTCCGCACTGGATCAGGCCAAGCTGGCGGCCATCGCGGCCGCCGATCCGGCGAATCCCGGCGTGTACGTCGCCGCACTCTATTACCCTGGCGCCGAGTTGCTCGTCGTACAGGGGAAGTACTCCGCACCGGAAGCGATGACCGCCGCGCTCGCCAGCAAGGATTACCGCGGGGTCTACGTCGACCTCAACGGGGCTGCCGATCCGGCAAGCAAGATCTTCATCGAGGATCTGAAGGCCGACGGCCTCGATGCCGACCCCGGCAACAACCAGCCGTTCGACTCCTACGACGCCGGCACGCAGAAGGTCCAGTTCAACCACGACTGGAAAGCCCAGAAGATTTCACAGGACGAGTACAAGAAGCTGTTCTCGACCGCCGACGAACAGTACACGCACATGCTGACGCTGCTGCTGGACGAGGTCAGGAAGCCCTCCTAGGCGCCATCCGGCGGCACGCGGGCGCGGTTCTCCCGGCGGGGAGCCGCGCCGACTGACTCCCTCTTCACTCCGTCCCGTCCACACCCACCTGCAGCTCGACCGTCCGGAACGTGACGGCCATGGCGTCCGCCTTGCATGACCCCCATCGTGAGCCGGGAAAGTGCAGGGCATGGAAACTCAAGAGCGCAACGGCGCACTGGTGATCGTCGTCGATGACTACGCCGACACCAGGCAGATGATCGCCAGCTTCCTGGAGATGGCCGGATGGCGCGTGATCCAGGCCGCGACGGCCCCCCAGGCGCTGGAGATGGCCGCGCGCCTCCATCCCGACGCCATCCTGATGGACCTCTGCCTGCCGGGCATGGACGGCTGGGAAGCCGTCCGGCGGCTGCGCCACACCGCGGCCACGCACGCCGTGCCGGTCGTGGCCTGTACGGCGCGCACGGACGCCGCGGCGCTCGACGGCGCGTTCGAGGCGGGCTGTGAGGCGGTCGTCACCAAGCCCTGCGACCTGGAGCAGCTGCTGGACACCCTGCGTGGCGCGATCGCGGCTGAACGGGACAGGCGGCACTGAGCGGATCCCGCCGGTCGCGGAACCGCCGTCGCAGAGCCGGAGAACTGGGGAGGGGGAAGGTTGGTGGGCGCTAGTGGATTCGAACCACTGACCCCCGCCGTGTGAAGGCGATGCTCTACCACTGAGCCAAGCGCCCAACCCGTGGAATCCTAAGTGTACCGCAAGTGCAGCATGGCCGGCAATCCCGCCGGTCCCCGCCGTGGGCCCCGGGGCCTCAGGGGGGCAGTGTGCGGATGTCTGGCAGGTGGCGATACCGCTCGTCCACATCCAGACCGTAACCGACCACGAAGGCGTCGGGGATGCTGAAGCCGACCCAGTCGAGCGGCGACCGGGACGCGGCGCCTCGACGGCTTGTCGAGCAGCGTCACCGTGCGCAGCGAGCGCGGCGCGCGCGACTGCAGCAGCTGCTGGAGCGCCTGCAGCGTGAGGCCGGTGTCGACGATGTCCTCGACCAGCACCACGTCGCGTCCGGTGATCGAGGCGTCGAGATCCTTGACGAGCTGCAGGTCCCCCGATGACACGGTGCCGGCACCGTAGCTGGAAGCCGCGACGAAATCGACGGTCAGCGGACCGCGCATCGCGCGGACCAGATCGGCGAGGAAGATGAACGCGCCCTTGAGGACGCCGACCAGATGGAGGGGGCCGGGGGCGTCGCGCTCGATCCCGGCCGCCAGTTCGCGGACCCGCGTCTGGATCTGGTCGGCCGTCAGGAGCACGTGGTCGGTCGGCATCGGTGGCTGGAATGGCACCCATGAACGTGGGGCCACGCGGAGCGTATCATATCCAATCGGGGCTCGGCCCCGAACCCCGGCTCCCGCCGTTGCGCTCGCGATCCGGCTCGCTCCACTCCGGTCGCGGGCCCGCGGTGCGGGCCGTTACGCGGTCGGGGCTCGGCCCCGAACCCCGGCTCCCTCCGTTGCGCTCGCGATCCGGCTCGCTCCACTCCGGTCGCGCCCTTCGACTGTGCTCAGGGCGCCCCGAGCAACGCCGAGGGTCGGGCGCGCGGTGCGAGCCGTTCCGCGCCGGGCGGTGGGGAGGATCGATGACCGCGGAGGATGCACTCGACGGGCTGGTGGCGGCGGTGGCGCGCCGGGTGAGCGGTGTCGCAGGCGGCGCCTGGTGCGCCTGTCATGCGCTGCCGCGCGCACAGTGTCCCGGAACTGGACCTGCCGCGGACGCCGGCGCCGCTGAAGCGGGAGACCGGCTGGCAGGCGGCATCGCCCGGCTCATCGACCACACCTTGCTCAGACCGGACGCCACGCGGAACCAGATCGCGGCGCTCTGCGGTGAAGCCGTCGCGCACGGCTTCGCGGCGGCCTGCGTCAATCCCTTCTGGGTCCGCGAAGCGGCCCGCCATCTGCAAGGCAGCCCTGTCGCGGTCTGCGCCGTCGTCGGTTTCCCCCTTGGCGCCCTGTCGCCGGACCTGAAGCGTCACGAGGCGGCGGCCGTGCTGGCCGACGGTGCCGCAGAGCTCGACATGGTCGTCAACATCGGCGCGCTGAAGTCCGGCGATCTGCGCACGGTACTCGACGAGATCGCCGGCGTCGTCGCCGAGGCAGCCGCGGCCCGCGCGACCGTGAAGGTGATTCTCGAGACGGGGCTGCTCGATCGGGAGGAGACGATCGCGGCGGCGCTGGTCGCGCGGGGCGCCGGCGCCCGGTACGTGAAGACTTCGACGGGCTTCGGTCCGCGCGGGGCGACCGTGGCCGATGTCCGGCTGCTGCGCCGCAGCGTCGGAGGGAGCGTGGGGGTGAAGGCCTCGGGAGGCATCCGCGATCTCGCGCAGGCACGCGCGCTGATCGAGGCGGGCGCGTCGCGGATCGGGACGAGTGCGGGTCTCAGGATCGCTGCCGAGTGGGACGCGTCATCGGGAATGTCCGGCGCATGACCAGCCGGACCATGAACTGAATGATGACAGAATTGTCGCCCGACAGTTTCCACGCGTTGTTTCTTTACAACGAGCGGACGGGCGGCTAGCATGACGAAAGAGATTGTTGTCATCGTTCGTCCGACATCTTATTGCTCACGGTGACGAGGAGGACTCTTAGTGGCGGATCTTAGTCGCGAAGAACTGCATCGGCTGGCTCGATTAGGTGCAACGGCGAGATTGCAGGAGTTGCGTCGCGAGGAATCGGCTATCCGGCAGGCGTTTCCCGAATTGTTCAGGCAGACCCGGACGCAGCGGGGACAGGTGGACGTGGAGGCGGGCGTCAAGGCCACGGCTCGCAAGCGTCGCTATCGGATGTCTCCCGCGCAGAAGAAGGCGGTGTCGGAGCGGATGCGGAAGGTACTGGGCGGCCCGGCGGCGTCAGAAAGAGAAGTCTGCGAAGTAAGCCTGCCGCATGTATGGCCGGAGCGACCGCCGCCGGTCCGGCGGTCGCCCATCCCTCCTGCAATAGCCCTGTCGCGTCATTCAGATAGATAGATTGCACGAGCTTCGCACAGAGAAGGCTCGCGGCTGGAAACCGTGCACATGTGGCGGCCGAGTTACGGCACCATGTTCGGGATTCCGGCTTCGTCAGAACGGGCTGGTCGCCGCGGGTTGCCTGGCGGCCGGCGTTGCACGGACCGATCTCTTCCAGTCTGGGACGCGAGATGGCACGGATGATCGTGCGGCGCGGCTGCCTCGATACCTTCGAGCGATTGCGGGAGACGTTCGCGGACGACGAGGAGATCGAGGTCGTCTGGGACCGCCGGGGTGGTGACCGCCGCGTCGGGGAACGGCGGCGCGAGTCGAGGCCCGGGGACCGCGATCGCCGCCGTGACGACCGGCGGACGCTCGTCCCCAATAGCTGGATCGCTCTAGACTTCCTCGTCGTTCGGGACTGACCGGCCCGGGCGGCCGTTCGTCTCCGCCGCCTAGGGTGGCGTCGGTCGCACCCGCCACGCGAGATCCTCCAGAGCCCCCGTTCGCACGAGATCGATGAAGGTCTCGACCAGATCGTGCCGGCGCCAGCCGAGGCGTACTTCCTCGCGCAACGTTTCGAACCCGCGGTCGGCGGGCCAGGCGCTCTTGTAGGGGCGTGCCGTGGTGACGGCGTCGTAGCAGTCGACGATGCCCGTGATCTGGGCGAGCAGCGGGATGTCGGGACCGACCAGGCGGTCGGGGTATCCGCTGCCGTCGACGTGCTCGTGATGCGAGCGGACGATCGGCCGCACGCGGCGCAGCACGCGGAGTTCGCCGCACAGCCGCTCGCCGATGATCGGATGCTGCTGCACGACGGCCCGCTCGGCCGGCGTGAGCGGCGCCGGCTTGAGCAGCACGGCGTCGGGCACGCCAATCTTGCCGAGGTCGTGGAGGAACCCGCCGCGCCGAAGGGCCGCGATGTCCTCGTCCGGCAGGCCGAGGGCGCGGCCCAGGGCGGTGGCGTACTCGGAGAGGCGGAGGCAGTGGCCGTCGGTGAACCGGTCGCGCGCCTCCACGGTGAGGGCGAGGCTCAGGATGACGGCTTCGGCCGAATCGAGCTCGTCGGTGAAGCGCTTCAGCCGCATCAGTGATCGGACGCGGGCGCGCAGCTCATGCGAGTTCACCGGCTTGGTGAGGAAGTCGTCGGCGCCCGCCTCGATGCCCTGGAGGCGATCGGCGCGGTCCTGGAGGGCCGTGATGAGGACGACCGGGATCAGGCGCGTGGCGGGACTGCGCTTGAGCTGCCGGCACAGTTCGAAGCCGCTCATGCCCGGCATCACGATGTCGAGCAGCAGGACGTCGGGTGGATCGTGCTGGACCATCTCCAGCGCCGCCTCGGCCGTGCTGGCCGTGCGCACTTCGTAGCCGTCCTTGGCGAGAAACGCAGCGAGCAGATCGAGAGTGGCCGGCAGATCGTCCACGATGAGGACGCAGCCGGCTGTGGTGGGAACGAGGGGGACTGGCATGATGGCGCGACGGACCGGCGGCAGGCACGATACACCCAGCCCGTGGCTTCTTTCGTTTCAAGTCGTGTGCCAGAGCAGGGATGGCGACTTGTCGCGGAATCTCCAGCCGGGACGGTGACCCGGACGTCGGCGGGCTGACAGATTCGTCGGGGAATGTGCAGTTCTGTGAACGTGCCCTCCGCGGCCCGAAGGTCGGCGGCGCGGCGCGGGCAGAGCCGCAGATTGAGGAGGCCGGGGGGAGCCCCACGGCGTAACGGCCCGCACAGCGGGCCCGCCTCTCGACAAGGCTCGAGGCGCCCTGAGCATGTCGAAGGGCGCGAACGGAACGGCCGCGCGCGAGCGGCATGGGGCGAGGGGCTCATGAGCGAGCGCGCGTCGTAACGGCCCGCACCGCGGGCCCGCCCCTCGACGCTGCTCGGGGCGCCCTGAGCGGAGTCGAAGGGCGCGACCGGAACGGAGCGAGCCGCGTGAGCGAGCGAGTGCAGGGCGCCGGGGTGTGGGGCAGAGCCCCCGCCGCGTAACGGCCCGCACCGCGGGCCCGCGACCGGAACGGAGCGAGCCGTTTGCGCGAGCGAGTGCAGGGAGCCGGGGTGTGGGGCAGAGCCCCCGCCGCGTAACGGCCCGCACCGCGGGCCCGCGACCGGAACGGAGCGAGCCGTTTGCGCGAGCGAGTGCAGGGCGCCGGGGTGTGGGGCAGAGCCCCACGTTAAATGGAGCGGGAGACGGGGATCGAACCCGCGACCAACAGCTTGGGAAGCTGTGACTCTACCACTGAGTTACTCCCGCCCGGCAGACCGATCGATGGTCATTCTACCAGATCCCGGCGGCGCCGGCCGCGCGGTCAGCCGCGAATGACGCCGAGGACTTCGTCGCGCTTCTCCTCCATGAGAGCCGGGGTGGCCGCCTCGAGATTCAGCCGGAGCAGCGGCTCGGTGTTCGACGGCCTGACGTTGAAGTGCCAGTCCGGGAACTCGGCCGACACGCCGTCCATGTGGTACACGCGGCCCGCGCTGTACCGGGCGGCCAGCGCATCGAGCTTCTGCTGCACGACCTCCATGCCGGCCACGCGGGTGTTGAGCTCGCCCGAGATGAAGTACCGGGCGCGCAGCGGCTCCAGGAGCTGGTGCAGGCTCTGTCCCTTCCTGGACATCAGTTCCAGGATGAGCAGCGCCGGGATGAACCCGTTGTCGGCGTAGTAGTTGTCACGGAAGTAGTAGTGTCCGGTGACTTCGCCGCCGAAGATCGCGTTCTCCTCCCGCATGCGCCGCTTGATGAAGGCGTGGCCGACGCGGTTCATCAGCGCCCGGCCGCCGTAGCGCTCGACGGTGTCCTTCACGGCATGGCTGGCGCGCAGGTCGTAGATGACCGTCTCGCCCGGGTGCTTCAGCAGGAACGCCTCGGCGAGCAGCGCCGTCACGAAGTCACCAGGCACGAATCCGCCGGTGCCGTCGATGAAGAAGCAGCGGTCGGCGTCGCCGTCCCACGCGATGCCGATGTCGGCCCCCTCCGCGACGACGCGCTCGGTGATGTCCCGGCGGTTCGCCTCGATGAGCGGGTTGGCTTCGTGCGTGGGAAAGCTGCCGTCGATGGTGAAGCACAGGCGGGTCGTGCGGCAGGGCAGCCGGTCGAACAGCTGCGGCGCCACCAGGCCGCCCATGCCGCAGCCGGCGTCGAGCACGACGTTGAACGGGCGGATCGTCTCGGGATCGATGAACGAGAGCACGTGGGCGACGTAGTCGTCGAGGATCGTCCCCGCGGACAGGCCGCCCGGCGTCGACGCCGGGGCGGGGACCTCGTCCCGCGCGATCATGTCGCGCAGCGTCGAGATGCCCTGGTCGCCGCTGAGCGGCAGGGCCTCGGCGGCCACCAGTTTCAGCCCGTTGTACTCCTTCGGGTTGTGCGATGCCGTCACCTCGACGCCGCCGTCGAACCCGCCGCGGACCACGGCCACGTACATCATGTCGGTGGCCGCCAGCCCCAGATCGACGACCTCGGCGCCCTGCGCGCGTGCCCCCTCGATGAAGGCGGCCGCCAGCGACGGCGACGACAGCCGCATGTCGCGACCGACGACGATGCGGTGGGCCTTCAGGTAGGCCACGAAGGCATGGCCAATCGCCCGGGCGGCCGTCTCGTCGATCTGCCCCGGGTAGATGCCGCGGACGTCGTACGCCTTGAAGATCTCCGGATTGATGTGCGTCACGGACCTCGGACTCCTGCTGCGCCCGAACGGGCGGGAAAGCGGCCGGCGCGGATCAGAGCCGGCTGAAGTCGGTCACGACCGAGCGATCGCCGAGCACGACGCCGCCGTCCAGCCGCACGCTGTGGCCGATGTGGCACCGCCGGCCCATGATGGCCTGCTGGACGATGGCATCGCGGCCGATGCGGCTGCTCGGCCAGAGGATCGACCCGTCGACCCGGGCACCTTCCTCGATCTGGCAGTCCTGCCCGATCACCGAGTAGGGCCCGATCCGGGCGCCGGCCTTGACGATGACCCCTTCGTCGACGAAGGCGGGACCGGCGACCTCGGCTCCCTCCTCGATGCGCGCGCCCGGCGCGATCCAGGTCGTGGTCGTGTCATCGGCGAACGGGGCCGTCCGGTACCGGCGATCGAGGATGTCACGGTGCACCTGCAGGTACTTCTCCGGCGTCCCGATGTCGATCCAGTAGCCCTGGTGGATGTAGCCGACGAAGGTCTCGCCGCGCTCGATCAGTGACGGGAAGAAGCTGCGTTCGATCGACCAGGCCGTATCCTTCGGAATCCGATCGAAGGTGTCGGGTTCCAGCACGTACAGCCCGGCGTTGATCGTGTTGCAGGTGATCTCGTCCGCCTTCGGCTTCTCGAGGAACCGGCGGATGTTGCCGGCTTCGTCGGTCTCCACGAGGCCGTAGGCGGTCGGGTTGTCCACCGGCGTCAGCACGATGGTCGCCTTGGCCCGCCGCTCGCGGTGCAGGCGGATGACGGCCGCCAGGTCGACCTGCATCAGGACGTCGCCGTTGAAGACGATGACCGACTCGGTCAGCGACTCGCCGGCGTACCGGATGGCGCCGGCGGTGCCGAGCGGGGCCGGTTCCACGACGTACCGGATGCGGACGCCGAGATCGCTGCCGTCGCCCAGCAGTTCCTCGATGCGGCGCGGCTGGTAGTTCAGGCTGAGCATCAGCTCGTCGATCTCCGGCACCTGCTTGAGGAGATCGATCTGGTAGTGGAGGAACGGCCGGCCGAAGATCGGCACGATGGGCTTCGGGGTATGGATGGTCAGGGGCCGCAGCCGCGTCCCCTTGCCCCCTGCGAGGAGAATCGCCTTCATAGCAACCTCGACATGTTACCTCAAAACCCGCATTCGCCGGGTGGCGCGGGCGCCGAGGAAGTCGTTGTCGGGTCCGGGGGGCGAGGTTACAATGGCCGCGATGAATCTGCCGAACACCCTGACGGTGACGCGGATCTTCCTCGTGCCGCTGCTCGTCGTCGTGCTGCTGACGAAGTTCGAAGGGCGGCTGATCCTCGGCATGCCGAAGGAGATCGTCGGCGCGGGCATCTTCGCCGTGGCGTCGTTCACCGACTGGCTGGACGGCTACCTGGCGCGGCGCCGGCAGCAGGTGACGGTGCTCGGCCAGGTCATCGATCCGCTCGCCGACAAGCTGCTGACGTCGGCCGCGTTCATCTCGCTCGTGCAGCTCGACCTGGCGCCGGCCTGGATGGTGGCGATCATCATCGGCCGCGAACTGGCGGTCACCGGGCTGCGCAGCATCGCCTACGCGCGCGGCATCGTCATTCCGGCCTCGCCGCTCGGCAAGGTCAAGATGGTGTCGCAGGTCGTGGCGATTCTGGCGCTGATTCTCGGCCGGAACCAGCTGGGGAACTTCCTGGTCATCGGGCAGGTCGCGCTGTGGGTCGTCGTCGTGACGGCGGTGGTGTCGGCGGCCGACTACTATCGGCGGTTCAATGCCGTGCTGAGCCCGCGCCCGGCCACCGGGGCGGCCGAGCCGCCGGCCGGCTCCGACGAGCGGGGCTCGCGCGCCAGCTGAAGCCGCGGCGTCCGCCGCGGCCGGACCTCAGGGCCGGCCGCCCGTCGGGACGGCCGTCGCCGCGGTCTGCTTGCTCTGCTCGGACTTCATCGATTCCTTCAACGACACAATCCGCTTCTGCGCGTCCTGCAGGTAGTCGCTCCGCTCGAACTGCTTCACCAGCTCGACGTAGTAGGGCAGCGCCTCGGCCGGCCGCTTCAGCTGGATCAGCGACTCGCCGAGATAGAACAGCACGCCGTCCCGGCCGGAGTACTGCGGGTCGCTCTTCAGGATGCTCTGGAACCGGTCGATGGCGCCCGGGTACCAGTGCACGCGGTAGTAGAACATCCCGACCTGGTAGTCGTGCGCGTCCAGCCGGTTCTTCGCCTCGCGCATCTTCTCGCGGGCGTCCGCCGCCAGCTTGTCGTTCGGATACCGCTCCAGGAACGTCTCGAACTCCTGGATGGCGTCCCGCGTCTGCGTCTGATCCCGCTCCGGACCCCGCATCTGCTTGAAGTGCGTCATGGCGATCTGGTACTGCGCGTACGGCGCCTGAGCGCTGGTCGGGTAGTAGGTCAGGAACTCGCGGTACTGGTTCAGCGCGAGCACGAGCGACTCGGGGGTGTCCTGGCCGAGATAGGCGTCGCCGAGCCCGAGCTTCGCCTGCGGCAGGTACTGGCTCTGCGGGTAGTCGTCGACGATCTTCTGGAAGAGCTGGCGCGCGTCGAGCCACTTGTGGGCCTTCAGCGATGCCTCGCCCTGGGTGGACAGGTACTGATCGGCGTGCACCGTGCCGGTCGGCACCGCCAGGTGGTTCGTCGCGCAGGCCGCGAGCAGGGCCCCCGCCGCCAGAACCGTCGCGTAACGCATGAGTATCTTCACAATCGCATGCTTCCTGTGACGGTGCGTCATGCGCCCGCCCCTGTTTCGAGCAGCCACCGGTACTCCGCCTCGAGGCCGCGCTCGAGCGGCACCGCCGGCGCAAAGCCGAGCTCGGCATGCGCCAATGACGTATCGGCGTACGTGTCGCGCATGTCGCCCTTCTGTGAGGCTTCCCGGGCCACCGTCACCGGCCGGCCGGTGATGCGGCCGACGAGCTCGAGGACCCCGTTCACGGAAATCCGTGAGCCCCCTCCGATATCGTACACGTGGCCCGGGACTCCCCGGACGCCGGCGGCGACGGTCGCCGCCACCGCGTCGGCCACGAACGTGAAGTCGCGCGTCTGCTCCCCGTCTCCGTAGACCGAGATCGGCCGGCCCGCCAGCACGGCCCTGAGGAAGCGGTTGAAGGCCATGTCCGGCCGCTGGCGCGGGCCGTAGACGGTGAAGTAGCGCAGGGAGACGGCCGGGACGCCGTGGTTCGCATGGTAGAGGTAGCACAGCAGCTCGGCCGCGAGCTTCGTGACCCCGTAGGGCGATACCGGCTGCAGGTGCATCGTCTCGCGCATCGGGATCGAGGCGTTGTCCCCGTATACCGACGAGCTCGATGCGTACACGAGGCGTTCGAGCTGCGCCCCCGTGCAGGCTTCCAGCAGCACCTGCGTGGCCTCGATGTTGTTCACCGTATAGACCTGGAAGTCGCGGCCCCAGCTCTTCCGGACGCCCGCCTGCGCCGCCAGATGGAAGACGTGCGTGGTCCCGGCGAGCAGCTCGGCGAGCGGGGCGTCCTGGATCGTCGACTCGACGAAGCGGAAGCCCGGCTGCTTGCGCAGCGGCGCGAGGTTCGCCTCTTTCAGATCCCGCGCATAGTAGTCGGTGAAACAGTCGATGCCGTCGACCTGGGCCCCTTCGCCCAGGAGACGTTCGGCGAGATGCGAGCCGATGAACCCGGCTACGCCCGTGATCAACGCCTTCATATGAAGAGACTCCTGGCCCGCTCGGGCAGCCGGCACGGGCGTCCGGCCGGATCGAGTGCCGCATGCACGGTGCGACCCTCGGCGAGCCGTGCGCCGTCGGACGAGCGCACGACCTCGTAGTCGAACGCGACGCGGACCGGCGAGAGCAGATGTCCCGTGGTCCGCACCTCGACCTCGTCGTCGTAGCGGGCGCCCTGACGATATTCGCAGCGGGCTTCGATGACCGGCAGCGAGACGCCGTCGGCTTCCATGTCGCGATAGCTCCAGCCCGAGGTCCGCAGCAGATCGGCCCGGGCGACCTCGAACCAGACGAAGTAGTTGGCGTAGTAGACCACGCCCATCTTGTCGGTTTCGGCGTACCGGACCCTGATCCGCGAGATGTGCTGAGATTTGGACGTCAAAGCCTGGGAATCCGGACGGGAGGCATCAGTTCCGTTCGAGGGCGGGCAGGCCGGCCTGCGCGGCCGTCCGGAGGTCGCGCGTGGCCCGCTCGACATCGGGACTGTGAAAGATAGCCGACCCGGCCACGAGGATGTCCGCCCCGGCTGCCACGACCCGGGCCGCGTTCTCATGGTCGATGCCGCCGTCGATCTCGATGGCAGCCCGGCTGCCGACGCGATCCAGCAGCTCGCGGACCCGCCGCACCTTCGCCACGCTCTGCTCGATGAATCGCTGGCCGCCGAAGCCGGGATCGACCGACATGACCAGGACGAAATCGAGATCGGGGGCGATCTCCTCGAGCGCCGACACCGGCGTCGAGGGGTTCAGCACCGCGCCGGCCTGCGCCCCGAGCTCGCGGATGTGCGCGATCGTCCGGTGCAGGTGCGGCACGACTTCGACGTGCACCGAGACCATGGCCGCCCCGGCCTTGACGAACGCCGGAACGTAGCGATCGGGCTCGGTGATCATCAGATGGACGTCGAGCGGCACGCGGGCGGCCCGCTTCGCCGCGGCGACGAACGGCGGCCCCATCGTGATGTTCGGCACGAAATGGCCGTCCATGACGTCGACGTGGATGAGGTCCGCGCCGCCGCGTTCGGCGGCGGCGATGGCCTCGCCGAGCGCCGTGAAGTCGGCCGAGAGAATCGAAGGAGCGATCCGCAGCGTCATTACCGGCTCACCTCGAGCGAGATCGCCTCGCCCGGAGAAATCTGGAAGCCCGCCTGGGGGCTCTGGCGCAGCACTACGCCGGGCGGCACGCCGGGATAGGGCTGCTGGGCGACCACCGCCACGCGAAAGCCGTGCGCGCGCAGGTAGGCGGCCGTCTGCGCGCCGCCGATGCCGATCAGGTCGGGCATCAGGTACGTGACGTCCTGCTGGCCGCGATTGACGAGCAGATCGACAGTGCTGGCGCCGTGCGTCTGCGCCGGCGGCACCTGCGCGATCACCATGCCGGCCGGATAGGTCTGCGAGCGGACGGTCGAGGTCCGGCCGATCGTGATGTTGTCCTGCGCGGCACGCACCTGCGCGCTCCGTTCGGTCTGGCCGACCAGGGCCGGCAGGATGTTCGGCCGCGACCCGGCGCTCACCCAGACGCGTACGCTGCGCCCGAGCCGCGTCGTCGTTCCGTGTTCGGGATCCTGCGCGACAATCAGGCCCGCCGCCACGCTCGGGTCGGTGCGATGGCTCGGGTCGACCTTGAGGGTGAGTCCGCGGCCGGTCAGCAGGCGCTGCGCGTCTTCGACGGACCGGCTCGCCAGATTGGGCACGGTGACGTCGCGGCTCTTGAGGGCCATTCGCATGGAAATGGCCCCGAACACGACATAGGTCGTGACGAGGGCCCCGGTCAGGACGGTGAGCCGGCCGGCCTTCCGCACGCGCTTCGAAATCGGCATCCGGCAAATTTTACTACTAAATCGGGGCTCCGCCCCGAACCCCGGGGCTTCGTTCAGACGCGGGGCCCCTGCACCCCGCGGCCCCGGCTCACCGGCCCGTTCGGCGGAAGGTGGCGGCGAAGAAGGCCTCGAGGCCGTGCAGATGGGGCCACGTGCGCAGGTGCCCGTCGGAATCGACCAGCGCGGAGAGACCCGGTGGAAGATCCGCCGGCACCCAGGCGGTGAAGTCGGGCCGGGCGGCCAGGAACGCGCCGGCGATCGCTTCGTCCTCCTCGGGCTCGCTGGAGCAGGTCGCATAGGTCAGGAGCCCGCCCGGCGCCACGCCCTCCGCGGCGCTCAGGAGCATGGCGAGCTGGCGGGCGGCGAGTGCCGGCAGCTCCTCCTCGCGACGGCGCCAGCGGATGTCCGGGTCGCGGCCGATGGTACCGAAGCCGCTGCAGGGGGCGTCGACCAGGATGGAGTCGAAGACCGGAGCGAAGGGGAGCGGCTGCATGAGATCCAGCTGCACCACAGGCACCCGTTCGAGTCCCGCGGTGCGCAGCTGGCGCCGCAGCAGATCGATGCGGCGCGGCCGGCGATCGGCGGCGACGAGCAGGCCGCGGCCGGCCATCAGATTCGCCGTCACGATGGTCTTGCCGCCCGGTGCGGCGCAGGCGTCCAGCACCCGCGTGCCCGGCTGCGGAGCCATGAAGAGCGCGACGAGCTGCGACGCCTCGTTCTGCAGGACGAACGATCCGCTGGTCACCAGCGGCGTCTGCAGCGGATTGCCGGACACGACGACGAGCGCCTCGTGCGCGTAGCGTGCCGGCTGCACCTCGACGCCGTGCCCGGCCAGCTGCGCCGCGACATCGTCGACCGTAGCCCGGAGCGTGTTCACCCGGAGCGTCATCGGCCCCGGCCGGTTGTTGAAGCGGACCCATGCGTCGGTGGCTTCGAGGCCCCACCGCCGGAGCCAGCGTGCCACGAGCCAGCGGGGATGCGACTGCGTGATGCTCAGGTAGTCGAGCGCCGCCTCCCACTCCGGAGATCCCGGGTCCGGGCGGTCGGGACCGTCGGGCCGTGGCGGCAGGGGGAGCTGCCCACGGGCTCGCGAGACGGCGCGCAGCACGGCGTTCACGAAGCCGGTCGCGCTGCGTTTGCCTGCACCGCGCGTGAGGTCGACGGCATCGTCGACGATGGCCGCGGCGGGAACCCGGTCGAGGTGCAGGAGCTGGTAGAGGCTGAGCCGCAGGATGTCGACGACTTCCGGATCGAGCTGCGCGATCCGGCGGCGCGCGAAGTGCTCGATCAGGTGATCGAGGGTGCCGCGCCACCGCAGGGTGCCGGTGACGATTTCGGCGGTCAGCGCCCGGTCGCGCTCGTCGGCGAGCCGGTCGCGCCGGGCGGCGAGGGCCGCGGGCAGATCGGCACGGGCCGTGTCGACCATCCGCAGGGCTTCGTACGCCGCCTGCCGGGCGGGGGCGACCATCAGGCGCCCGCCGGCGCCGGCGGAGGCTGGAACGTTGCGCCGGGCCGCACCGTGTGTCCCGCGAGGAACTCGCGCGCGGTCATCGGGCGCCGGCCTTCCGGCTGGATGTCGAGGACGAGGAGCGTGCCGTCGCCGGTGGCGACGCGCAGGATGTCGCCGGCGGCATCGACGACGGTGCCGGGCGCGTCGTGGCCGCCGCCGGTGGCGATGGCCGTGCGCCGGATGATGACGCGGCGGCCGTCGAGGAACGTGAAGGCGAGCGGCCAGGGATGCAGGCCGCGCACCTGGTTGTGGATGGCCGCCGCCGGCTTCGTCCAGTCGATGATGCCGTCCTGGCGCGTGAGGCGCGGGGCGTAGGTCTCGAGGCGCTCGTCCTGCGGAACTTCCTCGATCGGGCCGGCGGCGAGGCGATCGACGACGTGCACGAGCAGGTCGGCGCCGAGCACCGCCAGATCCCGCTCGACCTCGTCGCTCGTGTCATCGGATCCGATCGGGCGGACGACGCGTGCCAGCATGGGACCGGCATCGAGCGCCTGGACGACGCGCATGATCGTGACGCCGGTCTCGTTCTCGCCGGCCATGACCGCGCGATGCACCGGCGCCGCGCCACGATATTTCGGCAGCAGCGAGGCGTGCACGTTGATGAGCCCCAGCCGCGGAAGCTCCAGCACGGAGGCCGGCAGCAGCTTGCCGTACGCGGCGACGACGCCCAGATCGGGCTTCACCGCCGCCAGTGCCTCGAGGAACGCCGGATCGCGCAGGCGCTCGGGCTGCAGGACGGGAACGCCCAGGGCACGCGCGCGTGCCTTCACCGGCCCGTCGCTGACACGCTGACCCCGGCCGCGCGGCCGATCGGGCTGGGACACCACGGCAACCAGCTGGTGCGCGGAGCGGGCGAGGGCATCGAGCGTGGGCACGGCGAACGCCGGAGTGCCGAAGAAGACGACACGCAGGGAGGGCGTGGAGCGGGTTACCATCGACTGGCGCGCATCTGCTTCTTGATCTTCCGGAGGATCATCTGCTTCTTGATGCCCTGCAGCCGGTCCAGGAACACCTTGCCGTCGAGATGATCCATTTCGTGCTGGAAGGCCCGCGCGAGCAGGTCCCGTCCTTCGACCTCGTGCTCCACCCCTTCGCGGTCCAGCCCCCGGACGATGGCGTGCAGCGGCCGCGCGACCGTCGCGTTGAAGCCCGGCACGCTGAGGCAGCCCTCTTCCTCGAGCTGCATGCCGTTGCGCTCCACGAACGTCGGGTTCACCATCGTGATCAGGCCCGCCGGATCGCGTCCCACCGAGAGATCGACGACGAAGATGCGGAGCGGCACGCCGATCTGCGGCGCGGCGAGGCCGATGCCGGGCGCGGCGTACATGGTCTCCACCATGTCGTCGATGAGCCGCTGGATCTCGGCAGTCACGGCCTCGACGTCCTGCGCCGGATCGTGGAGCACCTCGTCGCCGTACTTGAGAATCGGACGGATCATGATGCGGGGGAATCCTTCGTCGCAGGCCGCCGTCAGGGCCGGAGGAAGCGGAGCCGCAGCGCCTCGCGCGATGCCTGATAGTTGCGATCGATCTCCTCGACCGAATCGCCGGTGAACTTCTCCAGGAAGGCGTCCGCCAGGACCAGGCAGAGCATCGCCTCGCCGACGACGGCCGCGGCCGGGACGGCACAGACGTCGCTGCGCTCGATGGCGGCCGCCGATTCCTCCATCGTGGACAGGTCGACCGAGCGCAGCGGCTGCATCAGCGTCGAGATCGGCTTCATGTAGGCCGTCACGCGGACATCCTGCCCGTTGGTCACGCCACCTTCCAGGCCGCCGGCATTGTTGGTGGGCCGCGCCAGTCCGGGCGTGGCCGTGCCGCCCTCGGCCGACACGATCTCGTCGTGGATGCGCGAGCCCGGCAGCTCGGCCACCAGCGGACCGCGGCCGATGCCGACCGCCTTGATGGCCGGGATCGACATCAGCGCCTGCGCCAGGCGGCCGTCGAGCTTCCGATCCCACTGAACGTGGCTGCCCAGGCCCGCCGGTACGCCGCGCGCGATCACCTCGAAGCTGCCGCCCACCGTATCACCCGCATCGCGGGCGCGATCGATGAACGCGATCATCTGTCCTTCGAGCGAGGGGTCCGCACAGTGCAGCGGCGACTCGGCCGAGATGGTGGCCGCCTGCTCGAAGCCGACCTCGTGAGGCCGGGCCACGGCCACGTCCCCGATGCGGGTCACGTGGCTCGCCACGTCGATGCCGAAGCGATGGAGCAGCTGGCGCGCGACGGCGCCCAGCGCCACGCGTGCGGCGGTCTCGCGGGCGCTGGCGCGTTCGAGCACGTCGCGGAGATCCTCGTGCCCGTACTTGATGGCTCCGGCGAGGTCGGCGTGGCCCGGGCGGGGGCGCGTGACCGGCGCCCGGCGAGCGCCCGTGGCCCCGGCCGGCACCTCGTGCTCCACGTACATCGTCTGCTGCCAGTTCGCCCAGTCGCGGTTCTGCACCTGCACGGCGAGCGGCGCGCCGGTGGTCCGGCCATGGCGCACGCCCGACAGGATGGCGGCGGTGTCGGACTCGATGGCCATGCGGCGGCCCCGGCCATAGCCGCCCTGACGACGCCGCAGGTCGGCGGTGATCAGATCGAAATCGAGGGACAGCCCGGCCGGCACGCCGTCCAGAATGGCCACGAGGGCCTGCCCGTGTGATTCGCCCGCGGTCAGAAAACGCAGCATCTGCCGCCCATTTTATACGAAGTTTCTGCGCTGCTCCCGTGTGCCGGGAGCCACCCCGTGCATCTGATGGGCCGATTTCGCGGACAGCCGCATGGGCGCCCGTCTTGCAGCAGGTCGCCACCTCCGTCAGCCATCCGGGATCCGAGTGGGGCCGGCACGCTCGTCGCGCGCGAGATGTGGCCGGCGCCGGGGAGGTGGGTATGGAGTTGTTCGCAGACCGATTCCTGCGTGCGACGTCGTCGGTCGGACTGGACCTCGCTTCCGGGGAACGCGTCGAGTTCCACGAATCGGCTGCAGGCGACACCGCAGAGCAGGTCCGGTGGGCCGGCCGCTGCGCGGCTCTCAGTCGCATCCGGCGCCTCGGGCGTCCCCGGCTCATCGATTTCGGAGTCTGCGGCGGGGGCCGACGGTTCGAGACGTATGCCATGCCTGCGGCCGAGGCTGGCGGGCAGGCTGCGGGAACCGGACGGCCAGTGCGGGCTGGCACATCGACGCGGAGGCCATCGCCAATCGTCCGCATCAGACTTCAGCCGAGGCGTGCGCTCGCGGAACTGCTGGCCATTGCCGACGATCCGGGCTGGATCAGCGGGCGCGTGCGGGTTGTTGCGCTGCGAGGGGGTGCCGGTGCCGGCCGGACGACGCTGCTCGAGCAGCTGGCGCGGGAGGCACGCCTGCGCGGGTACGTGCCGGTGCGGGCGTCGTTCCTGAGGGCACCGGCCGGCGACGCTGGTGCGCAGGACGTGCTCCGGGCGCGGGGTGGTGCCGAGACTGTTGCGGGGCTGCTCGCGGGGCGACATCTGCTGGTCATTGATGACAGCGAGGACAGCGAGGACAGGAGGGACAGCGAGACGTGCGGCCGTGACCTCGCGCGGCTGGCCCGCGTCGTGGTGTCCCTGGGGATTGCCGGCACGCGGGACCATCTCGTGGTGACCACACACCAGGTGCGCGCTCCGTGCGCCGTTGTCGACATGGACCGACTGTCTGCCTCCGAGCTCGGATCGATTGTGCGCCTGCATCGTCGCTATCGGTCGCAGGCCGATCGGATGATGTCCGAGGCCGCCCGGTTTGCCGAGGGAGCGCCCGGACTGTTCCTCGATCGCCTGTACGGGCTGCTGTGCGGCGCGAAGCGCACGGCCGGTTGCCGTGCCCTCGTGATGTCGGGTGCGTCAGCGCCGACAGACCTGGCGGCCGTGGCCGAGGACGCAGCGGCCTACGACGCAGCGGCGGGCGGCGGTACCGGACCGCCGTCCGGGCCGTCGGGTGGAGCGGCGGGCCGCGCAGGTGCGAACGACGCCGCGCGGCGCACCGCCCGTCGGCGCGCGGCCGAGGATCTGGCACAGCAGATCGGCAGCGGCCGTGGAGGGCGTCATGCCGCGCGCGAGCGGCGGCTGCGCAGCCTGCTGGGGGCGGCGGCCCGCCGTCGCGAATGGACACGCGCCGGCGTGGCCGGCGTCTGGCTCGGGCGTCTGCTCCTGGATCGGGGCCGGGCGACCGATGCCGCCGCAGCGTTCCTGATGGCGCGGGAGCGGTTCGATCTCGCGGACGATGCGGCCGGCTGCGTCGTCGCGGGCACCTGGGCGGGGCTTGCGTGGACCGATGAAGGACGTTTGAGGGAAGCCGAGGCCGTTCTCGCCGCGAGCCGTATCGGCGCTCGTCAGGCGGCGGCGCAGGGCAGCGGAATCCACGAGCGCGCAGAGCGTGCCCTCGCACGGTGCCTCTTCTGGCAGGGGCGCTACGACGAGGCGCGTCTCGCGCTCGGCGAGGTGCCGCAGGACGACGCCGGCACGACGAATCCCGGGGCGTGGGCGGCCTGGGCCGCCGAACCCGACGCGCGTGTGATGCGCGAGGCGCTCGCGGCCCGCATCGCGCTCGGCGAAGGACGCCTCGAGCAGGCCGCCGGGCATGCCCTGGCCGCAGAGCGGCGGGCGACCACCACCGGCGGGGCGCGGACGCAGGCGCTTGCGCTCATGACGCGTGGCCTGGTGTCGCTGAAGGTCTCCGATCTCGATACCGTCCGCCGGATCGTGCCGCCGGGGCTGGCCGCTGCACGGGAGGCCGGCGCGCCGCTGCTCGCGTTGCGGCTGCGGATTCTCGCGGCACTCGGCGCCGCGCTGGCCGGCGACCGTCACGAGACGCATCGCCTGAGGCGGCACCTGCAACGGGCGGCATCGCGACCGCTGCCATCGCTGCTGCGCGCCCGCGTGCTGCAGGCGTGGCTGCGACACGAGCCGACGCCTTCGTCATCGGCGATCGCGCGGCGGTTGATCGGCGAACTCGACGCCTTTCGGCGCGACAGTGGCGCCGAGGCCCTGCAGCTGTTCGAGACCGCACGGCCGGGCGGCGTGTCGGCGGCCACGGCTCCGGCCGTCGTGCAGGCCATGATCGATCTGCTCGGGATCTGCCAGGACGCGGCCGACGAGCGCGCCGCGTTGTCGAGAGCGGCCGGCTTCCTGAAGGAGCGGCTGCGCGCGTCGACGGTCGCCGTCCACATTGTCCGGGAGGGCAGCCTGGTGCCGGCCGTATGGCTGGGCGGCGGACGTTCGATCGAGGCCGACACGGCGCAGCGCGCCCTCGACCTGGACCAGCCGGTGCCACCCGCCGCGAGTCGCAGCGGACGGGAGGCGGCCGTGCCGGTCCGGTGTGGCGATCGGCGTGTGGGCGTCCTGGCGTGCCGCTGGAGCGCCGGCACCGAGGTGGACGCGGAGGCTGCCGTGGGGCTGCTGGCGGCGGCCGGCGCCGCCGTTGCCCTGCACGTACGGTGTCTCGCCGAGGCCGCAGGGGCCACCGCGGCAGCCGCGTCGGGGGACGGCGATCTCATCGGGACGAGCGAGGCCATGCAGGCGCTGCGGCGCGCGATCGACCAGGCCGCGCCCACGCCATTCAGCGTGCTGATCGAAGGGGAGAGCGGCGCCGGCAAGGAGCTCGTGGCACGGGCGATCCACCGGCGCGGCCCGCGGCGCGACCGCCCGTTCTGCAGCCTGAACTGCGCGGCGCTGCCCGACGAGCTGTTCGAGGCCGAGTTGTTCGGCCACGCGCGCGGCGCGTTCACCGGGGCGGCCGCCGAGCGACCCGGGCTGTTCGAAGAGGCCGACGGCGGCACACTGTTCATGGACGAGGTCGGTGAGCTGTCGCCGCGGGCGCAGGCCAAGCTGCTGCGCGTGCTGCAGGAAGGCGAGGTGCGCCGGCTCGGCGAAGCGCACGCGCGGCGCATCGACGTGCGCGTGGTGGCCGCGACGAACCGGGCGCTGCGGGAGGAATCGGCGGCCGGGCGCTTCCGCCGCGATCTGCTCTACCGCCTCGATGTGATCCGCATCGTCGTGCCGCCGCTGCGCGAACGGCTCGACAATCTGCCCGCCCTCGCCACCGTCTTCTGGCAGCGCGCCAGCGGCCGGATCGGCAGCCGCGCGGTGCTGGCGCCCGAGACGCTCGCGACCCTGGCGCGGTACGACTGGCCCGGCAACGTGCGCGAGCTGCAGAACGTGATGACCACGCTGGCGGTCACCGGCCCGCGGCGCGGCGTCGTGCATCCCGGGCGGCTGCCCGACTCGCTCGGCCCCCCGCGCCCGACCGAGTGGCGCACGCTCGAGGACGCCCGCCGGGCCTTCGAGGCGCGGTTCGTCCGGATGGTGCTGGCGCGGGCCGGGGGACACCGCGGCCGCGCCGCCGCCGAGCTGGGGCTGACCCGTCAGGGACTGGCCAAGCTCATCACGCGCCTCGGACTCGAGCCGGCGGGCCTGCGGGCGGCGGACGGTGGCGACGGCTGACCCCGGCAGAGGTGCGCGGCAGGAGCGGGCCGTCGCGCGGACGGGAGGACGCGTTACTATGTGGGGGCCGCACGCACGCCGGCCGGCGCCGGCGCGCGGCGCGCGGACCTCCATGGGCTCATTCATCCTGCGTCGCCTGCTGCTCACGGTGCCCGTTCTCCTCGGCGTCGCGACGCTCGTCTTCTCGCTCATCCATCTCGTACCCGGCGACCCCGTACAGGCGATGCTCGGGGAAGGCGCCACCCCGGCCGAGGTCACCGACCTGCGGGCGAAGCTGGGGCTGGACCGTCCGCTGTACGTGCAGTACGAATCGTTTCTCGACGGGCTCGTGCACGGCGATCTGGGGACGTCGCTGCGGACCAACGAGCCGGTGACGCAGGCGATTGCCGCGCGCGTGCCCGCGACGGCGGAACTGGCGATCGCGGCGATGTGCGTGGCCGTGTTCGTGGCCATCCCGCTCGGCGTGCTCGCGGCGGCGAAGCAGGGGACCGGCGTCGACTACACTGCCACCACGCTCGCGCTGCTCGGGATCTCCATTCCGAACTTCTGGCTCGGCCCGCTGCTGGCAATTGTCTTCGCGGTGGAGCTCGGCTGGCTGCCGGTGTCGGGACGAGGCGGCCTCGCACACCTGATCCTGCCGGCCATCACGCTCGGGGCGCCGCTGGCGGCGGTGCTGGCGCGGATGACGCGCGCCAGCGTGCTGGAGGAACTGCATGAACTGTACGTGCTGGCGGCCCGCGCGAAGGGCGTCTCGCGCGCAAAGGCGGTGATGCACCACGCGTTCCGGAACAGCCTGATTCCGATCGTGACGATCTTCGGCCTGCAGTTCGGCGCCGTGCTCACCGGGGCCGTCATCACCGAGACGATCTTCGCCTGGCCCGGCGTCGGCCGGCTCCTCATCCAGTCGATCGAATTCCGCGACTATCCGCTCGTGCAGGGCTGCATCCTGCTCATCGCGTTCACCTACGTCGCGGCCAACCTGCTCACGGATCTGGCATACGGTCTGCTCGATCCGCGGATCCGGTACGAGTGACGGGCCAGAGATGAGCACGCAGCGGCGATTGCGGGAGGCGGTGGGCGGGCCGATGGCGCTGGCCGGTCTGACCGTCGTCGTCATCGCCGGGCTCGCGGCGCTGCTGGCGCCCTGGGTGTCGCCCTACGATCCCTCGGCACAGGACCTGGCGCTGCGCCTCGCCGGCCCCAGCTGGCCGCACCCCTTCGGGCTCGACGAGCTCGGGCGCGACATCTTCTCGCGGATCCTCGCCGGGACCCGGATTTCCTTCCTCGTTGGCGTGGTCGTGGTGTCGGTGTCGTCGGTCGTCGGCAGCATCCTCGGGGCGGTGGCCGGCTACTTCGGGGGCTGGTTCGACGAGCTGGTGAGCCGCCTCATCGACATCCTGCTCGCGTTTCCCGGCCTGCTGCTGGCGATTGCCCTCGTGGCGGTGCTCGGGCCGAGCCTGATGAACGTGCTGTTCGCGCTGTCGATCATCGGCTGGGTCGGCTACGCGCGGCTCGTGCGCGGGCAGGTGCTCCGCGCGCGCGAGATCGAATTCGTGCAGGCCGCACGGGCCCTGGGGGCAGGCACGCCGCGGATCCTGTTCCGGCACGTGCTGCCGACGGCCCTGCCCGCCGTGGTCGTGCAGGCGACGCTCGGCATGGCCGGCGCCATCCTCAGCGAGGCGGCCCTGAGCTTCCTCGGTCTCGGCGTCCAGCCGCCGACGCCGAGCTGGGGGACCATGCTGAACGGCGGCATCGCCCACCTGCTCGACGCTCCGCACCTCACGATCTTCCCCGGGCTGGCCATCGCGCTGCTGGTGCTGGGCTTCAATTTCCTCGGCGACGGGCTGCGGGACGCCGCCGACCCCAAGAGCCTGCAGGCCTGAGCCGGCGCGGCCGGCGGGGCAGTCCCGGCTATCTGCGCAGGAATACGGAACTTTTGGGTCTGAAGGGGGTCTAACCTGACAACGCGGTCGTCCAGTGCCGGGGCGGCCGCCAGCGGGAAGACCGGCCGGCTCGTGCATATCTGACACACGACGGAATACCTGCTATAGTCCGAGGTGAACCCTTGTTGAACGCCCGTGGGGACATCCTGGTGAAGCAAGTTCGAGTCGTCGGCTGGTCAGACGTCGAAGGACGCGAAGCGTCGCTCATCGAGCGCTGCGCGGCCGGAGACGAATTCGCATGCGCCGAGCTGGTGAAAGAGCACCAGCGCATGGTCTTCCAGCTCGCCTTCCATCTGCTGGGGGACCGGGACGAGGCGCTGGATCTCTCGCAGGAAGTCTTCCTGCGCGTCTTCCGCACGATCCACTCCTTCCGCGGGCAGTCCAGCCTGCGGACCTGGATCTACCGCATCGTCGTCAATCAGGTCCGGAACCGGCAGCGGTGGTGGCGGCGACGGCACCGTTCGGAGCAGGTCTCGCTCGACGAGCATATCGCCGTGCATGGCGATCACCTGTCGGGCAGCGAGCTGCTGACCCCGGACCGCGTGCTGGCCCGCAAGGAGCTGGCGTCGCGCATCTGGGCGGCGCTCGACGACCTGCCGTTCGACCAGCGGACCGCGATCGTGCTGCGGGAGATCGACGGGTTGAGCTACGAAGACATCGCGTTCTCTCTCGGCGTCGCGGTCGGCACGGTCAAATCGCGGCTGACGCGGGCCCGTCAGGCCCTGCGGAGCGAGCTGCGCGAGGAAAGCCGACGATGAAACAGTTGACGTGCGCCCAGGTACTTCGGCGTCTGTCGGCGTTTCACGATCGCGAGCTGTCGATCGAGGATCAGATTGCCGTCGAGGGGCATCTGCACGATTGCCGCGAGTGCGAAGCCGAGGCTGCGCGCCTCGAACAGCTGGGAGACGTGCTGCGCTCCCAGGCCGCCGGGCTCGCGCAGGTCTGCTTCGACGATCTGGACGGCCTCGAGACCGGCGTCGTCAGCCGGATGAAGGCCGAGCGTGAAGAATCGCTGCCCATCCGGTTCGGCCGGCTGTTCGAGGATCTGCACTTCGTCTACGCCGGCCTCGGCGCGGCCGGCGCGACGCTGGCCTGTCTGCTCATCATGTTCGGGATGATGCGGTTCGGCGCCCACGCGCGGCCCGATTCGCTGGCGGCGCTGGTCGAGGTGCTGGCCGCGCCGGCCTCCGACGGGGCGGCCGCCCTGTCGGGAGACGACGGCATGACGCTGCTCAACGGCCAGCCCGGCACGGTCGACGATGGCCAGCGGTCGGACGCCGTGTTCGCGCTGTCGGCCGTCGTCACGCATCAGGGACGGGATCCGGTCGCTCGACGTGCTGCATCGCGGCGGCACGATCAGCAACCCGCAGGCGCGCGAAGAGATCCTGAACCTGATGGACTCGATCATGGAGACGCAGTTCCAGCCCGGTCTGTCGGCCGACGGCCAGCCGGTATACGCGGCGACGGCCTGGCGCATGCACGTGACCGTGCGGGGCAAGGCGCCGCATCTGCCGGCGGCGTCGACGTCGGACTCGCGCAGCTCGACGCACCGCAACAAGACGGCCGACGACCTCCGCCCCGTTCCCGCGCGCGCCGCCCGCATCGTGGCGATGGCCTGAACGGCCGCCGCCGCGACACCGCGGCGCACCAGCGTTCACATCCGCACGCAATCAGGACAACAGGACGACAGGACAACGAACGTGGCTCCGGCCGCAGCGGCCGGAGGCCTGCCGTTCAGCGGCCCGGGCCGGGTTTCGGGCCGGGCTTCGGGGCGGGTGGGGGCGGCAGCTCGAGCTGGACGGACGTCGACGCGACGTTGTTCATCGTGTCGAGCGCCCGCACGACGATCGTCGTGCCGAGGAGGTTCGCCGGCAGCACGATGCGGGTCCTGCTCGGTTCTGGAGTCGGCGATGCCATCGCGCGGATAGAGCGCCTGCCAGCTCCGGCCGTCGAGGGCGTAGTCGGCGCGCTCGATGATCGAGACGGCATCGGTCGCCGTGAAGTCGACGACCAGCCGGCCGTCCGCCTGCTGCTGCACGGCGTCGACCGTCAGGCGGGGCGGCGTGTTGTCGATCGTGAAGACGCTGCTCTCGAGCTCGCCCTTCAGCGCGCTGCCCGGAGGGTTGGACGGGCTGTCGGAGGCCACGACGCGCAGGATGTAGTTGCCGTCGGGCACGAGACTCGTATCCCACACCAGAATCTCGTCGGTCAGACCCCGGCGCAGCACCGACCAGCTCGTCTGCGATTCGCGGCGGTACAGGACGTCGTAGGTCAGGTCGTCGTTGTTGTCGTCGCTGGCCTTCCACGTGAACGTCTGCAGGCCCTTCTCGTACGCCCGGCGCCCGAGCGACGGACCGCTCGACGAGCTCTGCGGCGTCGAGGCGGCCGCCACGACGAGCGTGCCGGTCGGGCGTGGTCTGTCCCTCGAAGCCCGCCAGTTCCGGCTCCCCCGACGAATACGGTTTCTGGAACACCACGCCGGCCGGGTAGACCGTCACCGTGTCGACCGATGGCCGGAGGTTGCGCGGCAGGTACGCCGCCGTCACGCCGGTCAGCACCGGGCCGGGCGTTCCCGACATCGTCACCCGCCACTGGATGTAGCGCGCCTTGGGGCTGGTGATCGTCGATCCGTCGGGGTTCTGATACGACGCCGACCAGGCGCTCCAGGTCTGGTCGGGCGTCGGCGTGTTGCCGGTCCGCGTGGCCAGCTCCAGCTTGCTGCCATCGGGCAGCGACGCGCGCCAGCTGATCGTGCCCCACGTGGCGACCATCTGCGCGTCCTGTACGTCCGACTGGTAGGTGCCGCTTGCGGCCGGCTTCGTGGAGAGCGCGAAGACCTTGCCCGGGTTCGCCGTGCCGTAATAGAGCTGCCCCTGCGTCCGGACGAGCGCGGTCACCTGCTTGGCGGCCGCGCTGACGAGCAGCGTGGCTTCGATCGGATCGCCGCTCAGCCGGTAGATGCGGCCCCGGTTGCCCGTGGCGACCAGCAGCGAGCCGTCGTCGTCGAAGGCGATGTCGTACGGGGCATCCGACTGCGACGCCCAGATCTGATCCCACAGGCCGTCGGGCGCGATCCGGTAGACCGCGCCCTGCGGCCCCGCCTGAGCCGCCGGCGAGCCGCTCCGGCCCGTGGTCGTTCCGCCCGACGTGTCGACCACCGAGACCGACGTGATCTCCGCCGAGACCGACGGAATCGGACTGCCGGATGCCGCGCCCGACGAGGTCGGGGCGGGGACGGCGCTGCCGCTCCCGGCGGAGGTCGCCGGCGAACCGGTGATGGCCGCCGCGTAGATCGTCCCCTTGCCGTCGATCCGGATGGAGTGAATCTCCTGGTACGAGGAATCGAGCAGGACGAAGGGCTTGCCCTTCGGGTCAATCCGCAGGACGCGGGCGGGCGAGGAGGTGCCGGCCACCGAATCGCCGCCGGCATCGAAGGCCAGCGCCGTCACGTGGGCCGCCTGGGTCTTGTAGAAGACGGAGCCCTTGCCGTCGGGCGTAATGCGGTAGATGACGCCGTGTTCGCCGGTGCCGGCGTAGATGGCCCCGTCGGGCCCGACCGTGAGGGCCCAGATGTACTTCTCGTCCGGCTTGAAGAAGGGCGTGGCCGTGCCGCTCTTGTTCACCTTGTAGATGCGTCCGTCGGGTGACGTGCCGACGTAGAGCGTTCCGTCGGGGGCCACCGCCAGCGCGTGCACTTCGAGCTCGGTGGCGTCGAACAGGAGGCTGGTCGTCCCCTTGGGGTCGATCCGGAAGACCTTGCCTTCGTTCCCGCTGCCCGCGTAGAATCGTGCCGTCGGGGGCCGCGACGATCGACCAGAGGAAGGGCGAGTTCGCCTCGTACACCATGCTGGTCGTGGGGCCCAGGATGAGCCGGCCGTAGCCGTCGATCGACAGGTCGTGGAGCTCGCCCTTCAGGAAGTCCCGTTGCGTCGCGACGGTCCAGAACTGCGGGCTCGAGGCGTAGGCGAGGGGAACGAGGGCGAGCGAGAGGGTCAGGGCAGCCAGCGCACGAACGACTCGAATCGACATGGGATCCTTAGGATGCGTGAAGTCGCGAGGTGATGGACCGACCTCGCCATGCAGTGACGGACCACCGCCGCGCCGGACTCGGACTGGCGGGCGGATGGGCGGGGCGGCGCCACGCCGCCGGACTGTGCGGCCCTGGCTAATCCTCCCCGACGTCGAGGGATACGACGCGCGAGCCGCTGACAGCGTAGTCGATCGACACTTCCCACTCGCCGATGGTGGCGGTGTGCAGTGGCGCGAAGCTGCCGCTGCTGCGATCGGACGCCAGGTACGTCGAGCACGGAGGGCGGCAGGGCCTGCAGGCGCTCGCCGTTGACGACGGCCCCGGGTTCCGGGCTCAGCAGCTGGACGTAGAGATGGTTGTTCTTCGGCGCGTCGTTCAGTTCGCGGATGATCTGGCCGACGCTGTGTGGCTGCGCGCCGTTCTGCCGCTGCTCGATCTCCGCCAGGCGGGCGCCGGCCGACACCAGCACCGACAGGTGGCCGCTCGCGTAGGCGGGAATCGTGATCGGCACGGTGCGGATGATTTCTTCGCCCCGATAGGTGCGCAGCAGCACCTTGAGCGGCACCGTCGCGCCCGGCCGCGGCCGCACGCCGTCGAGCCAGACACGCTCGAGCCGCGCGGTGCGCGGCTCCTCGGTCGACGTGATGGAGATGTTCAGCCCCTGGATCTCCACCGGCTCGTAGTCGTTCTTGAGGAGGAAGGTCAGCGGCCCGACGATGTAGGCCGCGGCGCCGACCGACGGTTGATCGCCGGTGAACATGTCCTCGAAATGGATCTCGCCGTGGCCCTTCAGCGTGGCCGTTCCCTTCACGGAGAAGGTGGCCGCCCCGTACTGCCGCTCGTAGGAGCCGAGCGTGTTGAGGATCGACGCGTAGGTCATCAGCGGCGTGAACAGCTGATCGCGGACGACCTGGAAGTTGAACTCGCGCGGCAGGCCGCGTTCGGCGCGCAGCGAGACGTGAATCGGGATGAGCGCCGGTCCGGGGCCGAGCGTGCCCGAGATCGCGGTCGCCCGGTCCTGCTGGAACGTGCCGATGACGTTGGTCGTCGCGGCGATCTTGGTCGACGAGTACAGGCTCGGCAGGATCGTGTAGACGTACGCCCGGGTCATCGGGAACTCGGTCGGCCCGAGGTTGTAGAGCGGATGGCCGAAGGCGTAGACGTGGCCGTTCTCGATGGCCGTGACGGTGCCGACGCCTCCCATCTCCAGATCGCCGGTGACCAGGCTGACGCCGATGGCATCGCCCGGACGCAGCGGCCGATCGGCGGCGGCCATGTCGGCTGGCGCGGCGCTGCCCGCCGTGACCGGCAGGAAGCCGTCGCTGCGCAGCGCGTCGGAGAGCAGGGCACTGACGGCCGGATCGAAGCCGCTCATCACCAGCGGTGTCGCGATCGGCCGCAGGAGCGAGCCCACCTGTCCGGCGCTCATGCCGAGCAGCGTGCCGACGCCCTCGGCCCGCACGTCGCCGGGATCCGCCGCGAACGGCTCCACCCAGGAGTTGACCGAGGCACGCAGCGCGGCGGCGACGCTCTGGGGCGTCAGCGGCAGGCGCAGCGCCCCGGCGGCCGAGGCCGCGCGGCGCCGGGGATACTTCGCCGAATCGGTCATCTCCGCAATCGGCGTGATACCGGCGATGGGCGCCTTCGAGAACGACCCGAGGGCGTACGAGACGGCCCCAATCAGCTTGCCGTCGATGTACACCGGGCTGCCGCTCATGCCCGCGATGACACCCGTGTCGGCCAGCGGGCCGCCTTCGAGCCGGGCGAGAATCAGGCTGCGGCGCGGTCCGATGACGTTCGCCAGCACACCCAGGATGTGGGCCTTGAACTCGGCGAGCTTCGCGCCCTGAAAGACCGTCCGGCCGATCCCGACCATGCCGGGGCGGATCGCGCTCACCGGCATCGTGGCGGGCGCCGTCGGAGCGGCTTGTTCCGGTGCGGCGGGCAGGCTCACGACGGCCAGCGCCACCAGGACTGCGGCGAGAGTGATGGATCGGGCTTTCATGGATTTCCGGCCCGGAGACATGGCATTCTGCCGGGCCGTCATGCTGTTGTGTTCAGGTGGAATCGATTCAGACTCTTCTCACCTTATAGCGAAAGAAGTGCTTGTGGGTCAAGGAGAAAAGGGCGATCCGGTTGACAGCTCGAGGCGGCGTCTGCTATCGTGTGCGTTCGTTCGGCGCGCGTTTGTCGAGAGGCGGCGCGCGGGCGCAGGCCCTGGCTGATTCCTGATTGAGTCCTGGTCGAAATCCATGTCGGCTGACTTCCGCACCCCCGGACCCGTTGACGCGCCGCACGGCGCGACGGTCGAGGTGTGGTCGGGCGTCCGCACGGCGTGGTGGTGGTATTACTGCACCAGCCAGGTTGAAGGGTCAGCGGGCATCGCCTGAACGAGACATACGAGCGATTCCGGAAAAGCCTCTTCAACCTGCCGGTTGAAGAGGCTTTTTTCATTTATGGCCACGATTCCGCGAATCTGCGTGACGATCACCGCCCCGACGATGGCGGAGCTGCGCGAGCGGCGCGACGCCGTCACCGGCGCCGACCTGGTCGAGCTGCGCCTCGACTCGGTCCGCGATCCCGACGTGGATGGCGCGCTGGCCGGACGCCGGACGCCGGTCCTGATCACCTGTCGTCCGCGCTGGGAAGGCGGCGGATTCGACGGCGCGGAAGAGGAGCGCCGCCGGCTGCTGGCCCGGGCGCTCGAGGCCGGGGCGGAGTACGTCGACGTGGAGTGGCGGTCGGCCCTCACCGACCTGCTGACCGCGGGCGAATCGCCGGCAAATCGTCGTGTCCCTGCACGACTTCGAGGGCGTGCCAGCCGACCTCGCGGATCGGGTGCGTGCGATGCGCGCGACCGGAGCCGCCGTTGCCAAGGTCGCCGTCCAGGCACACCGCCTGACCGACTGCCTGCCGTTGCTCGAGGCCGGCCGGCAGTTCGGGGCCGACGGCGGTCTGGTGGTGCTGGCCATGGGCCCCGCGGGACTGGCGACACGCGTCCTGGCGGCCCGGTTCGGATCGTGCTGGACCTATGCCGGGGAAGAGGCGCAGCTCGGTCAGTTGCCGGCCGCCCGCCTGCTCGGCGAGTTCCGCTTCCGGGAGCTGGGCGCCGCGACGGCGGTCTACGGACTCGTCGGCAGGCCGCTGGGGCACTCGATGTCGCCCGCGATGCACAACGCGGCGTTCAGGGCGGCGGGTATCGACGCCGTCTACGTGCCGTTCGAGGCGGCCGATGCCGATGACTTCCTGGACGTCGCGGGTCCACTCGACGTGCAGGGGGTGAGCGTCACGATTCCCTACAAGCAGGATCTCCTCGCGCGCGTGGACGAGGCGGACGAGCTGGCTCTCGGAGCCGGCGCGCTGAACACGCTGAAGCGGGTGAACGGGCGGTGGGCCGGGACGAACACCGACATGGCGGGATTCCTGGCTCCGCTGGCAGGGCGGCTGACGTTGCCGGGGGCGCGCGCCGCCATCCTGGGAGCCGGCGGAGCCGCGCGGGCCGTGGCGCGCGCGCTGGCCGGCTGCGGGGCGCGCGTGTCGGTGCACGCCCGGAACGCGTCGCAGGCGGCGGCCGTGGCCGCGCTGGCCGACGGCACGGTCGGCGCCTGGCCGCTGCCGCCGGGTGGCTGGGATCTGCTGGTCAATGCGACACCGGTCGGCATGCTGCCGGAGGTCGACCAATCGCCGGTGCCGATCGGGTCGCTCACCGGGCGGCTGGTGTACGACCTCGTATACAACCCGCCGGCCACGCGGCTGCTGCGGGAGGCGGCCGGAGCCGGCTGCGCGACGCTGGGCGGGCTGGAGATGCTCGTGGCGCAGGCGCAGGCGCAGTTTCGCTGGTGGACCGGCCGGGAGCCGGACGGGCAGGTGATGAACGAGGCGGCGGTTTCGGGGCTGGGGCACGACGCGCCGGCCGCGAAGACCGCAGGAGCATGAGCGAGCGAAGTATGGCGACTACGTCGGCAGCGATGAAGATTACGTCGTTCGAGGAATTCAAGGAGCTGGCGGGCCGGGGCACGTTCGTCCCGGTCTGCAAGGAAATCGTGGCGGACCTGCTGACGCCGGTCTCCGCGTTCCTGAAGATCGCGGAGCACTCCGACTACGCCTTCCTGCTGGAGAGCGTGGAGGGCGGCGAGCACGTCGGGCGGTACTCCTTCCTCGGGAAGGATCCGTTCCTGGTGCTGACGGCCAGCGACGGCGAGACGGTCATCGACCGGGCCGGGGCGCGCACGGCGTCTCCGGAGCCGTTCATCGAGACGCTCCGGCGCCTGATGGCCGACTTCCAGTCGCCGTTCGTGCCGGACCTGCCGCGGTTCACCGGCGGGGCGGTCGGTTATCTCGGCTACGGGGCGTCGTCGTGGTTCGAGCCGGTGCCGCGCGTGCCGGGCGAGGTACCCGGCGACGATGCCGGCTTCATGCTGTTCGACACCGTGCTCGCCTTCGATCACGTCCGGCACCGCATTCTGATCATCGCGAACGCGCGCATCACGGCCGACGAGGATCTGGAGGCGCTGTACCAGTTCGCCTGCGCGAAGATCGAGTTCCTCGAGCGCGAGCTGCAGCGCAGCCTGTCGCTGACGCGGACCGACGGCGACGCCGCGCTGGAACTCCAGGCGAACATGTCGCGCGAGGCGTTCGAGGACAAGGTGCGGCGGGCGAAGGAGTACATCGCGGCCGGCGAGATCTACCAGGTCGTTCTCTCCCAGCGCTTCGAGACGGCCGTCAAGGTCGACCCCTTCACCGTGTACCGGGCGCTGCGCCACGTGAATCCGTCGCCGTACATGTACTTCATCCGCATGGGTGGCGTGTCGATCGTCGGCTCGTCACCGGAGATGCTCGTGCGCGTGGAAGGCACCCGCGTGCAGACCCATCCGATTGCCGGTACCCGGCCGCGCGGCCGCACGGAGGACGAGGACGTGCGTCTGGCCGAAGAGCTGAAGCGGAACGAGAAGGAGCGGGCCGAGCACGTGATGCTCGTGGATCTCGGCCGCAACGACGTCGGCCGGATCGCGGAGTACGGATCGGTGCGGGTGCCGCAGTTCATGGGACTGGAGCGGTACTCGCACGTCATGCACCTCGTGTCGATCGTCGAAGGGAAGCTGGCCGCCGATCGCGACCGGCTCGACGCGCTGGTGTCGTGCTTTCCGGCCGGGACCGTGTCGGGGGCCCCGAAGGTGCGGGCGATGGAGATCATCGCCGAGCTCGAGCCGTCACCGCGCGGCATCTACTCGGGGGCGGTGGGATACCTCGACTTCGCGGGGAACCTCGATTTCTGCATCACGATCCGGACGCTCGTGCTGGCCGACGGCCGCGCCTACATCCAGGCGGGAGCCGGCATCGTCAGCGACTCGAACCCCGCGGCCGAGTACGAGGAGACCCGCGACAAGGCGCGGGCGATGGTGCGGGCGCTGGAACTGGCCCATAGCGGGCTGTAACTGCGCGCGTTCGAAGCCTCGCGCGCGTAACGGAGTGAGCCGGGGTTCGCGGCGGAGCCCCGATAACAATATGCTGCTGGTCATCGATAACTTCGATTCGTTCACCTACAACCTCGTCCAGTACCTGGGCGAGCTGGGAGCCACGCTGGCCGTGCGCCGGAACAACGCCACGCTCGGGGAGCTGGCTGACCTGGCGCCGTCGCGCATCCTCATCTCGCCCGGACCGGGCCGGCCCGAGAGCGCCGGCGTGTCGCTCGACGTCATCCGCCGCTTCGGGCAGGAAATCCCGATTCTCGGCGTCTGTCTCGGGCATCAGGCCATCGGCGCCGCGTTCGGCGCGGAGATCGTGCGGGCGCCGGCTCCGATGCACGGGAAGACGTCGACGATCGAGCACGACGGACGCGGACGTGTTCAGCGGGATCGCCAGTCCGTTCACCGCGGCGCGCTATCACTCGCTCATCGTCGGCGAACGAGGCCTGCCCGACTGCCTCGAGGTGTCGGCGCGGTCCAAGGAGGACGGCCTCATCATGGCCGTGCGCCATCGGACGTGGCCGGTGACGGGCGTCCAGTTCCATCCGGAATCGATCCTCACGGGAGAGGGCCGACATCTGCTGCGGAACTTCCTGGAAGGACGGGCCGACGCATGAGCGGGACGAAACCGCCGCTGTCGATCGTGCTCGACAAGCTCGTGCGGCGCGAGGATCTCACCGAGCAGGAAGCCGCCGATGCGATGGCGGAGGTGATGGCCGGGCGGGCGACGCCCGCCCAGATCGCCGGCCTGCTGGTCGGGCTCGCGATGAAAGGCGAGCGGCCCGCGGAGATCGTCGGCCTGGCGCGGACCATGCGGGCGCACGCGGTGCAGTTGTCGCGCACCCGGGCAGGCGTCTTCGACACCTGCGGCACCGGGGGCGACCGGTCGGGCACGTTCAACATCTCGTCGGCGGCGGCGCTGGTCGTCGCCGCCTGCGGCGTGCCGGTGGCCAAGCACGGCAACCGGTCGGTGTCGAGCCGGTCGGGCAGCGCCGATGTCTTCGAGGCGCTCGGCGTGAACGCCACGGCGCCGCCGGCCGTGGTGGAGCGCTGCCTCGACGAGGCCGGCGTGGCGTTCTTCTTCGCGCCGACCTTCCATCCCTCGATGCGGCACGCTGGCCCCCCTCGCAAGGAACTGGGCATCCGCACGGCGTTCAACCTGCTCGGGCCGCTGACGAATCCGGCCGGCGCGACACGCCAGCTCGTCGGCGTGCCGGCGCCCGAGCTGACCGAACTGGTGGCCCGCGCGCTGATGCGGCTCGGCGCCGAGCGCGCCTGGGTCGTGCACGGCGCCGACGGCCTGGACGAGATCTCCACCACCGGGTACACGAAGGTGTCGGAGTGCCGCGACGGCGCCGTCCAGACCTTCTACGTCCACCCGTCGGATTTCGGCCTGTCGAAGGCGAGCCCGGCGGCGCTGCGCGGCGGCGATGCGGCGGCCAACGCCGCCATCGTTCGCGACGTGCTGGCCGGGAAGCCGGGGCCTGCGAGAGACGTGGTGCTGCTGAATGCCGGGGCCTCGCTGCTCGTGGCCGGCGTGGCCGGCTCCGTGCGCGAAGGGATCGCGCTGGCGGCTGCCGCGATCGACGAAGGCCGGGCGGTCGACACGCTGAAGCGGATGGCCGCCGCATCGCAGGGCGGCCCGAAGGGAGGCCGGGCGTGACGCCGGATGAAGCCGCCGCGCAGGCGGGCGGTTCTGACGATCTGCTGCGGACGATCGTCGCGGCCACGCGCCGCAGTGTCGAGACCCGTGCCGCTGCCGAACCGATCGCCGGGCTGGCGCGCCGCGTCGGCAGGCTGCCGGCCCGTCCCGGCGCGTTCCGGCAGGCGCTGGCCCGTACCGATCGCACCAACGTGATTGCGGAGTGCAAGCGGCGGTCGCCGTCGCGGGGGCTGCTGCGCCCGTCGTACGACCCCGCCGCCATCGCGCGCGGCTACGAGGCCGCCGGCGCGGCCGCCATCTCGGTGCTCACCGAGCCGACGTTCTTCGACGGGTCGCTGGATCACCTGCGGGCCGTGCGGGACGCCGTCTCGATCCCGATCCTCCGCAAGGACTTCATCGTCGACGAGTACCAGCTGTTCGAGGCGCGTCTGGCCGGCGCGGACGCCGTGCTGCTGATCGTGGCGGCCCTCGACGTGGCGACCCTGCACCGGCTGCTCGGCCGCGCGCAGGCGCTGGGACTCGACGTGCTCGTCGAGGTGCACGACGCCGACGAGCAGGCGGTGGCGATCGAGGCGGGCGCCGGCATCATCGGCGTCAACAACCGGAACCTGCGCGACCTGACCGTCTCGATCGAGACCTCCTACCGGCTCATCGAGGCGATGCCGGAAGGCGTCGTCGCCGTGAGCGAGAGCGGGCTGAAGTCGGGTGACGATCTCCGGAAGCTGCGCGTGGCCGGCTACCGCGGATTCCTGCTCGGCGAGCGGCTGATGACGAGTCGCCGATCCGGGGACGGCGCTGCGCGCGGTGTTGGCTGGAGGGCCGGTGCGGCCGGCGGGCATCTGATGGCAGACCTGTTCGTGAAGATCTGCGGCATCACGCGACTGGCCGACGCCGAACTCGCCGTCGAGCTCGGCGCCTCGGCGCTTGGCTTCGTCTTCTGGCCCGGCAGTCCGCGCTTCATCGATCCGTTCCGCGCGAAGCGGATCGTGGCGCAGTTGCCGATCGGCGTGACGCCGATCGGCGTGTTCGTCGATCAGCCGCTCGACTACGTGAACGGCGTGGTGTCGGTGGCCCGCCTCGGCGGGGTGCAGCTGCATGGCCGGGAGGATCCGGCGTATGCCGCCGCGGTGAGGCGTCCGGTCCTGAAGGCGGTGCCGGTACAGCCCGGCGTCGAGCCGCCCGGGCTCGACGAGTGGCCGGCGCGAGTCACGCTGCTGGTCGACGTGCACGACCCGCAGCGGAAGGGCGGAACCGGGCGGACGGTCGACTGGGCCGTGGCGGCTCGCGTGGCGCGTCGGCGGCGGACGGTGCTGGCCGGCGGCCTCGGGGCCGACAACGTGGCGGCGGCGCTGACTGCGGTGCGGCCGTTCGGCGTGGACGTGTCGTCGGGGGTTGAGGCGAGCCCCGGCATCAAGGATCCCGCGCGGCTGAAGGCGTTCTTCTCGGCCGTGCGGTTGAGCGGCGCGATCGGGCAGGAACAGGGAGGAATCACGGCGTGACGAGCAGGGGGCAGATCTCGGCGACGGTGGGCCGGCGCGATCCGGACGCCCGCGGCTATTTCGGCGAGTACCGGCGGGCGCTTCGTGCCGGAGACGCTCGTCGAGCCGGTCGAAGCGCTCGAACGGGCGTACTTCGAGGCGCGGCAGGATGACGACTTTCAAGGCGAGCTGGCGCGGCTGTTGAAGGACTACGTCGGCCGGCCCACGCCGGTCTACGAGACGCAGCGCCTGCGCGCGGCCGCCGGCGGCGCACGCATCTTCCTGAAGCGCGAGGATCTGACGCACACCGGCGCGCACAAGATCAACAACGCGCTCGGGCAGGCGCTGCTCGCCGTCCGCATGGGCAAGCGCCGGATCGTGGCCGAGACCGGCGCGGGGCAGCACGGGGTCGCCACGGCGACGGCGTGCGCGCTGCTGGGTCTCGAGTGCCACATCTACATGGGGTCGGTCGACATGGAGCGGCAGGCGCTCAACGTCTTCCGGATGCGGCTGCTCGGCGCCGAGGTGCGCGGCGTCGACGCGGGCAGCGCCACGCTGAAGGACGCCATCAACGAGGCGATGCGCGACTGGGTGACCAACGTCGGCGAGACGTACTACCTGCTGGGGTCGGCCCTCGGTCCGCATCCGTATCCGCTGATGGTGCGCGAATTCCAGTCGGTGATCGGGCGCGAGGCACGCGCACAGTTCCTCGAGCAGACCGGCGGACTGCCCGACGCGGTCGTCGCCTGCGTCGGCGGCGGCAGCAATGCGATCGGCATCTTCGACGGCTTCATCGACGATGCGGGCGTGCGGCTGATTGGCGTCGAGGCGGGTGGCGAGGGGATTGCGCCGGGCCGGCACGCGGCGCGGTTCGCAGGCGGGAGCGCCGGCGTCCTGCAGGGGACGCGCACGTTCGTGCTGCAGGACGCCAACGGCAACATCGAGCTGACGCACTCGGTGTCCGCGGGGCTCGACTATGCGGCCATCGGGCCCGAGCATGCGTGGCTCCGCGACCTGGGACGGGCCGAGTACACGTGGGCCTCGGACGAGGATGCGCTGACGGCGTTCGAGCAGCTGGCACAGCTCGAGGGGATCATTCCCGCACTCGAATCGTCGCACGCGGTGGCGTTCGCGACCCGCCTGGCGGGGGACCTGGGCGCCGGGCGAACGATTCTGGTCAATCTCTCCGGCCGCGGCGACAAGGACGTCGACTCGGTACGGAAGCGGCTCGCGGAACGCGCCAGCCGCGCAACGACATAGGCGGACCCTGACATGTCCCGGATCGATGATGTGTTCGCCGGGCTGCGCGCGGCGCAGCGACCCGGCCTCGTGACCTACGTGACGGCCGGCGACCCCGATCTCGAGCGCTCGGCCGGCATCCTGCGCGCGCTCGACCGCGCCGGCGTCGACGTGCTGGAAGTCGGCGTGCCGTTCTCGGATCCGCTGGCCGACGGCCCGGTGATCCAGCGCGCCACCGAGCGGGCGCTGGCGGCCGGCGGCAGCCTGGCGGCGACGCTCGACATGGTGAAGGGCGTGCGCGCCGGCCTGCGCGCGCCGATCGTGCTGTTCAGCTACGCGAATCCGCTGATGCGGATGGGGGTCGACCGCTTCGCCGCCCGGGCGGCGGCGGCGGGCGTCGACGGGGTCCTCGTGCTCGAATCTGCCGATCGAAGAGGCCGGCGGCTTTCGCGACACGATGGCCGGCGCGGGCCTCGATACCATCTTCCTCCTCAGTCCGACGACCACGCCGGAACGGATCAGGCTGGCGGCCCGCCTCGGCCGCGGCTTCCTGTACGGCATTTCGCGGCTCGGCGTGACCGGCGCGCGCGACACGGTGGCGGAAGGCGCGGCTGAGATGGTGGCGCGGATCCGGCCGGGAGACGGAGATGCCGGTCGCCCTGGGGTTCGGCATCTCGCGGCCGGAGCACGTGCGGCAGGTCGGCCAGTTGGCGGATGCCGCCGTCGTCGGCAGCGGACTGGTGAACGTGATCGCCCGGGCGGGGAATTCCCGGATCTGTACGCGCGCGTCGAGCAGTACGTCGGCTGGCTGAAGGGTGAACGGGCGGACGAGTGGACCGATGACGATCGACGCGTTGCGCGACAGGATTGACGCGCTCGACGGCGAGATCGTCCGGCTGCTGAACGAGCGGGCGACCTGTGCGCTGGCGATCGGGGAGCTGAAGCGTGTGGACGGGACGGCGATCTACCAGCCGGACCGGGAAGCCGCGGTCCTGCGCCACGTCCGGCAGGTGGACGCCGAAATCGGCGGTCCGCTGGGGCCGGACGCCATCGGACGGCTGTTTGAGCGTATCATCGATGAAGCGCGCCGCATCGAGCGGGTCAGCGTCGGGGGCGAGCGCGGGCCTGGAAGTCCGCCGGAACGGTGAGGACGTTGATGCCGCAAGCTGGGGAATCGAAGACGCCGGGCGCCGCGGGTACGAGTGGGGGAGCTGCAGACATGGTCGTCGTGATGAAGGAGCGGGCGAGCGAGGCGCAGATCGAGAAGGTCGTCGCGCACCTCGTCGAGCTCGGCATGGACGTGCACCGGTCAACCGGCGCCGTGCGCACCGTCATCGGGGCGGTGGGGCAGCGGGCGGTCGATCCGCGCCTGATCGAGATGCTCGAGGGCGTGCACGAGGTGCTCCGGATCACCGAGCCCTACAAGCTGGCGAGCCGCACGTTCAAGCCGGAGAACACGGTCATCGTGCTCGACGACGTCCGGATCGGCGGCGACGAAGTGATCGTGATGGCGGGGCCGTGTTCGGCCGAGACCGAGGAGCAGGTGCACACGACGGCGGCGGCCGTGAAGCGCGCGGGCGCGAAGATTCTGCGCGGCGGCGCGTTCAAGCCGCGCAGTTCACCGTACAGCTTCCAGGGCCTCGGCGAGGAAGGGCTCAGGATGCTGCGATCGGCGGCGAACGCGCACAACCTGAAGCTGGTCAGCGAGGTCATGGATGCCAGCCAGATCGACGTGATCGAGCGCTACTGCGACATCTTTCAGGTCGGTGCGCGCAACATGCAGAACTATTCGCTGCTGCGCGAGCTCGGGCGGACGCGCAAGCCGGTGCTGCTGAAGCGCGGCATCTCGGCGACGATCGAGGAATGGCTGCTGTCGGCGGAGTACGTGCTCGGCGGCGGCAACAGCCAGGTGATGCTCTGCGAGCGCGGCATCCGGACGTTCGAGAGCTACACGCGCAACACGCTCGATATCTCGGCGATTCCGGTCGTGCAGCAGTTGAGCCATCTGCCCGTGCTCGTCGATCCCAGCCACGGCACCGGCCGGCGCGACAAGGTGGCGCCGATGGCGCGGGCTGCGGTGGCGGCCGGCGCCGACGGCCTGCTGATCGAAGTGCACTGCGATCCGGACCACGCACTGAGTGACGGCGCGCAGTCGATGTTCCCGTCACAGTTCGACCGTCTGATGGCCGAGCTCCGGATCATCGCGCCGGCGATCGGCCGCACGATCTGCGTCGAGCCGATGGCCCGGCGCGGATGGGGCACGAGCCGCTCGACGGTCGACAGCCGCTAGCCACGGGCCCGCGCGCATGCCTGGGCCCGCCGGACCGCACCCCCCGTTTGCACGCATCGCCATCATCGGACTCGGCTTGATCGGCGGGTCGATCGCCCTGGCGACCCGCCGCCGATGGCCGTCCATCCGGATCACAGGAGTCGACGGCGACGGCGTCGCGACCGACGCGGGCATGCGCCGGATCGTCGATCTGGCCTCCACCGACACCGGTGCCGTGGACGGCGCCGAACTGGTCGTCCTCGCCGCCCCGATTGCGTCGAACCTGGAGCTCCTCTCGCGGCTTCCCCGGCTGCTCAGCGGATCCGCCCTCATCACCGACACCGGCAGTACGAAGCGGAGCGATGGAAGAGGCGGCAGCTGCGCTGCCCGAAAGGCTGACGTTCGTCGGCGGCCACCCGATCGCCGGAAGCGCCCGTGGCGGCCTCGACGCGGCCCGTGCGGAGCTGTTCGACGGCCGCCCGTGGATGCTCGTGCAAGGGCGCGCCCCGGCCGACGCCATGACGAAGCTGACGACATTCGTCGAAGGCCTCGGTGGTCGGCCGGAAACGGTCGACGCCGACACCCACGACCGGGTGTTCGCCTGGGTCAGTCATCTGCCGCAGCTGGCGGCGAGCGCACTCATGCACGTCGTGGGTGAGGGAGTGGGGCGCGAGGGACTGGCGTGGTCGGGCGCAGGATTGGCCGACACGACGCGGCTCGCCGCGAGCGAGCCGACGATCTGGCGCGATATCGCCTCCAGTAATCGCGACAATCTGACGCAGGCGCTGGACGCCCTCATTGCGATGCTGCAGGAACTCCGGCAGGATCCGGGAGACGGTGCGGCGCTGAACCGGATCTTCTCGTCGGCCGCGGAATGGCGCGCGAGGTTGATGCAGGACAAGGGACAAGGGTAGGGGCCCCTGTCCCTCCGTCCGACTGCTCTAGTGCATCTTCCCCTGCATCGTCGTCTTCTTGGCGTCCGTGGGCGGTTCGAGCGGCCGCTCGGGCGCCTGCCAGTCGATCCCCCGGGCGTACTTCATCAGCCAGGAGATTTCCTCGGCGTCGCGGATCCGCTGGTGGTGCGGCTCGCGGAAGCCGTGCGGCTCGCGCGGGAAGCGGATGAAGCGGACCGGCACGCCGCGATCCTTCAGCCCCTGGTAGAACATCATGCTCTGGCCGATCGTGTCGGTCGTGTCCCGCTCGCCGTGGAACAGGATCGTCGGGGTCGTCACGCTGGCGATATGCGTGTAGGACGACTGCTGCAGCCAGGCGTCAGGATGGCCCCACGGCGTGCCGCCGATGTACCACCGGCTGACGTCGAAGTTGAATCCCATCCCGTACTCCGACCGCCAGTCGGTGACCATGGCGCCGAGCGACGCCGCCTTGAACCGGGTCGTGTGGGTGATCGTCCAGCCGCCGAGGATGCCGCCGTAGCTCCAGCCGCGAATGGCGAGATGGTCGGGGTCGGCGATCCCCTGGGCGATGAGCGCGTCGACGCCGGTCATCAGATCCTGGTAGTCGCCGCCGCCGATGTCGTGCATGTTGCCGCGCAGCAGGGCGTCGCCGTACGACGTCGAGCCGCGCACGTTCGGCTCGAGGACCGCCCAGCCGAGGCCGGCGTAGACTTCGTCGATCGGGCGGAACGCCGTCGACCAGACGCCGGCGGGACCGCCGTGCACGCTGAGGAGCAGCGGCACCCGGCCGTCGTGATGGCCCGCTGGCAGCCAGAGCATCCCTTCGATCTCGCGGCCGTCACGGCTCTTCCATGTGACGGCGTGGAACTGCGCGAGCGTCCAGTCGCGCACCTGCGGATTCGCGTCGGTGACCGCCGTGGCCGCGCCGGTCTTCAAATCGACGACCTGGACGTCGGGCGCGTGCGTCGGCGAAGAGCGGACGGTCGCGCCCGCCGTGCGGTCGACGGAGGTCGAGTCGAGGCCACCCGACCAGTCACCGGTGGCAATCGTCGCGATCGCGCCTGACGCGACGTCGAGCCGGTAGAGCCCGCCGCGGGCGTTCCGCACGCCGCCGAAGACAATGGAGTGGCCATCGGGCGTCCAGTAGTAGCTCCCGATGTCGCCCGCGAACGAGGCCGACGCCAGACGTGGCGTCCCACCCGCGGACGGGAGGATCCACAGCTTGTTCTCGTCGAGGTCCCAGCCGCCATTGTCGGGGGCCATGTACGGCGATCGACCGGCCGTCGGGGGCCCACGACGGACGCCGCTCGGGCGCCTGGTTGTGCGTCAGCTGGCGCCTGCTGCCGGTCGCGGCGTCAACGATGGCCACCTCGGTCTGAAAGTCGCCGTTGCGCGTGTCTTCGGTCCGGAAGGTGATGGCGATCTCGCGGCTGTCTGGGGAGGGGACGAAGTCGCCGATCAGCATCGGCTCGGTCGTAATCTGGCGCTCCTTGCCGGTCTTCACGTCGACGGTCCAGAGGCTGTCGTACCGGCCGCGGTCCTGGCCGTTCGGTCCCTCATCCACGTAGATCGCATCGTCGCCGGCCTTGAGGGCCGCCTTCTGTGCCGCGGTCCGGGCGTTGTCGGCGACGAAGAAGATCTGCGAGCCGTCCTTCGCCCAGGCGAAGCGGCTCACGGCGTCGGCGTGGTCGGTCAGCTTCCAGGCCTCGCCGCCGTCAGGGCGGATGAGATAGATCTGGGCTCCCTCGTCTGCGCTGTCGCTGCCGTTGGCCTTCCTGTCGTCGGTGAGAGGACGGTCGGAGAGGAAGGCCACCAGCGAGCCATCGGGCGACCAGCGGACGTCGCGATCCTTGTCGCCGCTGAGGAACCGGTGCCGGCCCGTTCCGTCGGCCCGGACCATCCAGACGCTCGAGACGCGCTTGTTCGCCTTCCAGGATTCGATGGCGGCCTGCGTGTAGATGACGCGGGAGCCGTCGGGGGCGATCTGCGGCGACGACACCTGCACGAGATCGACGATGTCGTCGAGCGAGGGCGGCGCGGCGAGCGCCCGTGCCGGCACGGCGGCGCAGAGCAGGATGACCGGCAGCAGCCACGAACGCGAACGTCGAACTCTCATACGGGCCTCCTGTCCATTCGGTCGCGCATCTTAGCATGCCCGGCGGAGGTTCGCGCCCGCCCGGCAGTAGAGCCCCGCGCGGACGCGTGGTAGCATACCCAACGCTATGAACAAGGTTCTGCAGAGCGCTCACGAAGCGGTGGCCCTGATCCCCGACGGGGCGACCATCATGATGGGCGGGTTCGGGCTGTGCGGCATCCCCGAGAACCTGATCAAGGCGCTGCACGAGCGTGGCACCAAGGACCTCACCGTCATCAGCAACAACGCCGGCATCGACGACTTCGGCATCGGCATCCTGCTGCGCTCGCGGCAGGTGAAGAAGATGATTGCGAGCTACGTCGGTGAGAACAAGGAATTCGAACGGCAGTTCCTGGCCAGGGAGCTCGACGTCGAGCTCGTGCCCCAGGGAACGCTGGCCGAACGGATCCGCGCCGGTGGCGCCGGCATCGGCGGCTTCTTCACGCCTACGGGCTTCGGCACGGCCGTGGCCGAGGGGAAGGAGACGCGCGTCATCGACGGCCGGTCGTACATGTTCGAGCTGCCGCTGCACGCCGACTTCGCGTTCGTGAAGGCCTGGCGCGGCGACCGGAAGGGGAACCTCGTCTACCATCGGACCGCCCGGAACTTCAATCCGATGATGGCGACCGCCGCGAAGGTGACCATTGCCGAGGTCGAGGAGCTGGTCGAGCCGGGCAGAGATCGACGCCGACGGCGTCGTGACGCCGGGCATCTTCGTCCAGTACATCCTGCAGGGCCCTGCCTACGAGAAGCGGATCGAGAAGCGGACCGTCCGCAGCGCGTAGGATCGGCGCGGAGGTCGACGCGAGTCCCGCGCGCGACGACCGCAGGCATGGCCCGGGGGCAGATCATGCGCAAGGGGAGCCAGGTGGTTCGGCGCCGTCGCGATCGCCCTCCTGCTGTCGGTGTGCGGCCTGCGCGCCGGATCGGGCAGGGCGCCGGACGCGTTCCGACTCGAAATCAAGCTCGCCGGCCGGTACTTCGATCTGGTCTATCAGTTCCGCTACGTCAGCGCGGAAGGCGCGGTCGTGGCGCTGACGCACTGGTCCGACGAGGACATGCGCCGCGCGATGACGATTGTGTCCGACGCGCTCGCAGCCCGAATCACCTCCAGAATCGATCCCGCCGTCGAAGCGGCGTCACCCGAGGTGAGGCAGCGCGTCGCTCGGGACGAGGCGCAGTACGGGTTCAGCCGGCCAAGCTCCGGTACCTGCAGAGCGCGATCGGGCTGCATGCGGTGGCCGCCGGAGCGGCGTGGCGCTTCGGCCGGGATGCCGACGTGCTCGAGCAGACGGGGCTCGTCAGAACCTTCTACCTCGATACAATCTGGCGCGACGATCCCGCCTTTGCCGATCTCTGGTGCCGGGCCGGCGGCGCGCTGCTCACTGGAAGCATCCATTACGGCGAGGCGATTCGGCACTACGATCGGTGTCTCGTCGCGCGGCCGCACAACGCCTGGTTCCTGCTGGGGCGCGGATCGACCCTCGAGGCGGTGGCCAGGCTGGCCGCCGGCCTCGGACGCGGCGAACGGCTGAGCGACTGGCCTGAGTCGCAGGATGCCAGGGAGCTGAGGAAGAAGGCCGCGGCTGACTACCGGAACGCGATCGAGCAGGCGCCCGACCTCGGGGAGGCGCGGATCCGGCTGGCGCATGTCGAAGTGTCCGACGGGCAGTTCGCGGAGGCCTCGCGTGATCTGGCGCAGGTCCTGGGCGCGCGCCTGACCCCCGTCCTCGCTTACTGGTCGCACCTGTTTCTCGGGGCCGCCGATGAGGGAGCGGGAAGGCCGGCCGATGCGGTCGGTCGAGTACCGGGCGGCGCTGTCGGTGTACTCCGGAGGCGCAGTCGGCGGCGATTGCCCTGGCGCACGTGCTGGCCGAAGGGCTGGGGCAGCGTCAGAGCGCGCGGGCCCTGCTGCAACCGCACATCTGCGCCTGCCGTCGGCCGGTCGTTCGAGAGCGATCCGTGGTGGCTCTATGCGGGCGCGCAGGGGTGGCGGGCCCCCGGCTGGCTCGATGGAGCTCGAACAGCGGAGCCGGGGGCAATGAGACCGCTTGTTGCCGGCTTGATCGCCGTCCTGGCCACCGGCGCCGTATCCGCCGGACAGGCACCACCGACCTTCCGGGCCGGTGTCGACGCCGTCACGGTCGACGTTCTCGCAACCCATCGCGGGCAGCCGGTTTCCGGTCTCACGGCCGGCGATTTCGAAGTGCTCGATGACGGCGTCCGGCAGCAGCATCAGTTTCGTGAACGCCGGCGCCGTGCCGATCAATCTGGTCACTCGACCTGGATACGAGCGAGAGCGTGGCCGGTGACCGTCTCGCGTCGCTCGTGGCGGCCTGTCGCGCCGCGATCCAGGCCCTGAGACCGATAGACCGCGCCTCCATCGTCACGTTCTCGCACGAGATCACCGAGCAGACGCCGCTGACGGGCGATCGCGATCGACTCGTCGACGGCCTGGGCCGGCTGTCGGCGGGCGGCAGCACGTCGTTGTACGACGCCGCCTACGCCGGCCTCCTGCTCGGGGGGACGGGGGATGCGCGGACCCTGCTCCTGATGTTCAGCGACGGACGCGACACCGCGAGCTGGCTGGAGCCGTCCACGGTCCTCGACGCGGCGAAGCGGTCCAACGTCATCACCTACGCGGTGACGACGGAAGCGGCGCCGCTCAGCCGTGCGGAGCAGGAACTGCAGGATCGCGGCCCCCTACCTGATGCGACCCAGCCCCGGCAGGGGCCGCTACATCTTCGAAGGAGGCGGCGAGACCGCGGCGCTGCCGCGCGTGTCCCGGGGATTCCTGGGCAGGCTGGTGACGGTGACCGGGGGACGCCTGCTCGGCTCGAGCGATCCGGACCTGGCGAAGCGGTTCGTCGACATCGTCCAGGAGTTCCAGAACCGGTACGTGCTGGCGTACACGCCGACCGGTGTCGACAAGCCGGGCTGGCACGACGTCACCGTGAAGGTCTCCAAGAAGGGCGTCGACGTCCGGGCGCGGCGCGGATACTGGCGGTGACTCGGCGCCACGAGGCGGCGCGTAGTAGGATCGAGGGCCTGGGGTTCGCGCCGAGCTGAAGCTCGGCGCCTACGAAGAACGGCAACGCCGTCCGTATCAGGATCCGGAGCGTCAGCGACCCTTCGGCGGGCTCAGGGTCGGCCTGAGCGCAGTCGAAGGCCGACGGCAAGGCATGGGGGTGGGGCCCCATGCGGACTGAATGATGGAGATCATCGGTGGACAAGCGTGAACGGATCGTCCGGCGGGTGGCCCGCGAGCTGAAGGACGGCGACTACGTGAACCTCGGCATCGGCATGCCGACGCTGGTCGCGAATCACGTGCCGGAGGGGGTCGACATCACCCTCCACTCCGAGAACGGCCTGCTCGGCGTCGGCCCGTTCCCGCTCGAGTCGGAGGTCGATCCCGACCTGATCAACGCCGGCAAGGAGACGGTGACCGAGGTGCCCGGGCAGCTGCTACTTCAGCAGCGCCGACTCGTTCGCGATGGTCCGCGGCGGCCACATCGATCTCACCGTGCTCGGCGCCCTGCAGGTCGACCAGGAAGGCAACCTCGCGAACTGGATGATCCCCGGCAAGATGGTCAAGGGGATGGGCGGCGCGATGGATCTGGTCGCCGGGGCCAAGCGCGTCATTGTCGCCATGGAGCATGCAACGAAGGACGGCGGCGCGAAGATCCTGAAGCAGTGCACGCTGCCGTTCACCGGGCTGAAGGTCGTCGACATGATCGTCACCGAGCTGGCCGTGATCGACGTCACGCGACGAACGGGCTCGTGCTGAAGGAGCTCGCCGAGGGCGTCACCGTGGACGATGTGCGGAAGGTGACCGAGGCCGAGCTGCTGGTCGCCGAGGATCTGGGACGTTTCTGACGCCAGCCGCGGGGCGCGACCGCGGAGAGCCGTTTCATAACCGTACAAACCGGGACAGGGGAATCATATGAGCTCTGCCGTCATCGTGAGTGCATGCCGGACGCCGATCGGGTCGTTCGGGGGAGCGCTGAAGGATCTCAGCGCCATCGATCTCGGCTCGATCGTCATCAAGGAAGCGCTGGCGCGCGCCAGCGCGAAGCCGGCCGACGTCGGCGACGTCATCATGGGCTGCGTGCTGCAGGCCGGCGCGGGCATGAACGTGGCCCGTCAGGCGTCGATCAAGGCCGGGCTGCCGGTCGAAGTGCCGGCTGAAACGATCAACCGCGTCTGCGGCTCGGGGCTGCAGGCCGTGGTGCACGCGGCCGAAGCGATCCATTTCGGCTACGTCGACCTGGTCGTCGCCGGTGGCACCGAATCGATGAGCAACGCGGCGTACCTGCTGAAGGGAGCGCGCTGGGGCTACCGCATGGGCAACAACCAGGTGATCGACTCGATGCTGAGCGAGGGGCTCACCTGCGCCCTGCAGTCGTGCCACATGGGAGTGACGGCCGAAGAGGTGGCCAGCCGTTTCAACGTCACGCGCGAGGATCAGGACACCTTCTCGGCCGAGAGCCAGCAGCGCGCGGAGCAGGCGATCAAGAGCGGCGCGTTCGCCACGGAGATCGTCGCGGTCGAAGTGCCGCAGCGCAAGGGACCGGCGCTGCGCGTCGATACCGACGAGTACCCGCGGGCGGGGACGACCGCGGCGAAGCTCGGCGGCCTGAAGGCGGCGTTCAAGAAGGACGGCTCGGTGACGGCCGGCAATGCCTCGGGGATCAACGACGGCGCGGCCGCGCTCGTGGTGGCGTCGGACGCGCGGGCGAAGGCCCTCGGCGGGAAGCCGCTGGCGCGGATCCTGTCGCACGCCGTCGCCGGCGTCGATCCGATGATCATGGGGATGGGACCCGTCTCCGCGGTGCGGACCGCTGTGGAGCGCGCCGGCCTGAAGCTCGGCGACATCGATCTGTTCGAGCTGAACGAGGCGTTCGCGTCGCAGTCGGTCGCCGTGGTGCGCGAGCTCGGCGTCGACGCGGCGAAGGTCAACGTGCACGGCGGCGCGATCGCGCTCGGCCATCCGATTGGCGCCAGCGGCGCGCGCGTGCTCACGACGCTCCTGCACGCCATGAAGACGCGTGGCGCGCGCCGCGGCGTGGCGTCGCTCTGCATCGGCGGGGGCATGGGCATCGCCATGGTGGTCGAAGCCATCTGACCATGCCTCGGGACGTGAGGATCGCGGACGGCGTACCCGACGCGATCCTCGCGCACGCCCGGGCCGAGGCGCCGCGGGAATGCTGCGGTTTGCTGGTCGGCCTCCCCGGCCGGATCGAGCAGGCGGTGCCGGCCCGGAATGCGGCCGACCGTCCCGCCACGCGCTTCCTGATCGATCCCCGCGATTACTTCTCCGCGATCCATGCGGCCCGGGCCACGGAGCGGGCCGTCATCGGCTTCTACCATTCCCATCCCGCCGGCCGGCCCGAGCCCTCGGCCACCGATCTCGCCGAGGCGGACGACCCCGAAGCCATCCACATCATTGCGGGCGAGGGAACCGCCGGTCCCCTGACCGGACTGCGGGCCTTCAACCTGGCCGATGGCGCGGTGATCTGCGAGGTGACGCTGGTGGCTGCCGAACCGCCGGGAGACTCAGCTTCCGAGTGACGGCGGCCGGTTTCCGACTGACGCCGGGCCGGGGCTTGCCGGCTGCGGCTGCCGGGCAGCCGGCGTCCCATGAGGAGCGGAAAGGCGCGGCCAGCCCAGATCGAGACGGAAGCGGCCGATGCGGATGCCGACAGGGGCGGGGCGTCCTGCCCGCGGAAAACCCGCTGTCTAGTCTGTCTGTCCGCCCGGGCCGTCGCCCAGACCGGGCCGCACGACGACTTCCGAACTGGCCGTGGCGATCTGCTTCCCGCTCCGCTTCAGGATGAAGAAGATGCGGAAGCGCCCCGGCTCGCGGTAGACGTGCTGGACGGAGTAGTGGCGCTCGAATCTCGCTCTTGCCGGACTGATACGGGTCGCAGTCGGCGCTCGCCTCGGATGTCGTCCCGTCGCCCCACTTCCATTCGACGGTCGGGCAGTAGTACTGCTCGTAATCGTCGGAGCCGCCGACGAGGTTTGCCCTCACCAGGATTCGGGATGGCGAGAAGGAGATTGTCGGGCTGGCCTGGACGGTCAGCTTCGGAACCTGTTCCTTCTTGTCGGCGGTCTTCGAGGCACCGAGGATGGCCGGCATCAGCATGCCGATACCGGCGAGGAGAACACCAAGGGAGAGACGGCGGGTCGAGCTCATAGGCACTTCCTGGTTGTTGCTGGCGTAGGAAACCTGCGTTCCATTCTAGCGTCGCGAAGCCCGCCCATCAACCATTTCCGCCGTATCTGTGTGTCTCGGGGCCGATTGCACACCTGTGTTTCGGCGGGGTCGCGCCCGCCTGACCTTGGGTGATAATGTCCGGATGACCATGACAACTCCTCCGCTCGCCATTGACGTTACTGCGGCCGAGCCGGCCGCCGTCGACGCCGACCTGCTGGTTGTTCCCTTCTTCGAGTCCGAGCCATCCGAGACGGTGTCGCTGCTCGACGGGGCGACGGGCGGAGAAGTGGGGCGGGCCCTGGCGTCCGGAGAGATCCGCGGGAAGCTGTACGACCTGTTCGTCGCGCCCGTGGTGGAGCGGGGCTGGAAGGCGGATCGGATTGCGCTGGTCGGCGCCGGCCCGCGGGAGGCGTTGACGCCCGACGTCCTGCGACGGCTGGCCGCGCTGGCCGGACTCGCGACGCGGCAGCGCCGGCTGACCCGCGTGGCCATGATTCTGCGCGGAGCCCGGGGGGTGAACGCGCCGTTCGGCGGGACGCTGGAGCCCGCCGCCGCCGGGCAGGCGGTCACTGAAGGCATGATGCTCGCCGAGTTCACCGTCGGCTCCTACAAGACGGAAGAGCCGTCGCCGGGACCGGTGACGAGCTTCCGGATCATCGCCCCGGGTGTGCCGGCGGGGGAGGCGGATGCGATTCGGGCGGCGGTGGCGCGCGGGCAGGTGCTCGGCGAATGCAGCAACCTGGCGCGCGCGCTCGCGAACGAACCGGGCAACGCGCTGCCGCCGCGTGAGTTCGCGGCCCGGTCGACGGCCATCGCCCGCGACGGCGGCGTGGCGGTCGACGTGCTCGACGAGCATCGGATCGAGGAGCTCGGCATGGGCCTGCTCCTGGGGGTCGCGCGCGGCAGCCACGAACCGCCGCGGCTGCTCGTCATGCGGCACGATCCGCCGGGGGCGACGGGCCCGGTCCTGGGGCTGGTCGGCAAGGGCGTGACCTTCGACACCGGCGGCATCTCGCTGAAGCCGGCCGACGGCATGGACCGCATGAAGGACGACATGGCCGGCGGTGCAGCCGTCGTCGGCGCGATGCGGGCGATCGGGATGCTGAAGGCGCCCATCCGGGTCGTGGGGGTCGTGCCGATGACGGAGAACATGCCGGGCGGACGGGCGATCCGGCCCGGCGACGTGCTGCGCAGCGCGGCCGGCAAGACGGTGGAGGTGCTGAATACCGACGCCGAGGGCCGGCTCATTCTCGGTGACGCGCTCTGGTACGCGCAGCAGCTCGGGGCGACGCATCTGGTGGATGTCGCGACCCTCACCGGCGCGGTGGTCGTGGCGCTGGGCAAGCTCACCGCCGGATTGTTCGGGACGCCGCCCGCCTGGGTGGAGCAGGTGCGCCGCGCTGCGGAGCGGGCCGGTGACCGGGTCTGGCCGCTGCCGCTCGTCGAGGAGTACCGCGAGCAGTTGAAGAGCGAGATTGCCGACTTCTCCAATACCGGCGGCCGGCCGGCCGGGGCGATTACGGCGGCGCTGTTCCTCAAGGAGTTCACGAACGGACTGCCCTGGGCGCACCTGGACGTGGCGGGAACGGCCTGGAGCGAGGAGGCGCGGCCGTTTCAGCCGAAAGGGCCGACCGGGGCCGCGGTCCGCACGCTGGCGCAGCTGGCGCTCGATGCGGAGGGGTGGAAGCTGCAGGGGCAGTAAAGCCTGCCGCGACGTAGTAGAATCAGACCGTCATGTTGTTCGCGCTTCAGAACCCGATCATCGTGAACCTCGCGCCACCGCCGCCCAAGGCGATGAGTCTTGGCGAGGTGCTGCTCGGCGCGGCCGGTTTCACGGTAGCGATCGTCGTCGGGGCAGCGCTGCTGGGGCTCGTGCTGGGCGGGCTCTTCATCGGGTATCACAAGCTGCGACCCGGCAACAAATTCAACGGCGAGACCGCGAACCGCGACATCCCGCTGGGACTCTGAGGGGCTCGCTTCGTCGGCGCCCCCAATCCCGAATCCCCAATCCCTGCTTCCGCCTACTGCTGCTTCCTGATTGTCGGCCGTCCGCACGTTCTTGAGCGCGTGCTGGTATCGCAGGATGCCGTCCAGCAGCGCCTCGGCGATCTGCTCCTGGTAGCTGCCGCGCTTCAGGTACCGGGCGTCGTGCTTGTTGGTGAGGAACGAAACCTCGGCGAGCACGCTCGGCATCGAGGCGCCGATGAGGACGGCGAACGGCGCCTGCTTCACGCCGAGGTTCTTCGCGTCCGCATTCTTCTGCCGCAGTTCCGTGTACATCGCATGCTGGATCATCGTGGCGAAGTCGCGCGACTCGTCCAGCTTGTTGTTCAGCGCGATCGCCTTCACGAGATCGGGCAGGCTGCCCATCGTATCGCCGGACGTCGCGTTCTCGCGCGCGGCGACGGCGGATTCCTCCGCGTTCGAGGCGAAGTTCAGGAAGTAGGTCTCGATGCCGTGCGCCTGCGCGTTACGACTGGCGTTGGCGTGAATCGACAGGAAGAGGTCGGCGCCGGCCCGGTTCGCGATCGCGGTCCGCTCCTCCAGCGGCACGTACACGTTGGTGCGACGCGTCAGGATGACCTGGATGCCGGGCTGCTTCTTCAGCAGTTTCTCCAGCCGCAGCGCGATGTCGAGCACCAGATTCGCTTCGGTGATGCCGTTGGCCTGTGCGCCCGGGTCGCGTCCGCCATGGCCGGGATCGATGACGATGCGCGAGACACCGAGACCGAGCTGGCGGGCCATCGAGAAGCCGCCGTCGAGATTCGTGGCGGGCGGCCGCGTGGGAGCCTCGTGAGCGGCGGCAGGTGCACTGGAGGCCGACGAGTCCGTCGCCCGGCTGGCGTGGCCGTCGCTGGCGGTATCGGCCAGGAGCGCCGCGGCGGCAGTGGCCGCACCGACCGTGCCGGTGGCGGTGGCATCCGCCGGACCGGCCGGTGCCGTGGACGCGGCGCGGGCGGCGACGGGGGCGTGTCGCGGCTTCGCGGGCGGCGCGGGCGCCGTGTCGCCTCCGGGCACCGGGTACGGTGAGACCGTGGGGCTTTCCAAGGCGGCGCGGCTCACCGGAGCCGCGGCCGCGCGCGTGGGAACCGGGACAGGAGGCGCGGGACGGCTGCTGACCGCCGTGGGCAGCGAGGTCACCGTCGCTTCGATCATCCGCGAGCTCTCGAGCAGGGCTCCTGGAGCAGCGGGCGCCGGCGCAGGTGCCCGCTGGAGCGGGCGTGCCGCCGGCCGGGCGGTTGACGTCCCGGGCCGACGGGAGGCCGCCGCCGGTGCTGCCGCACAATCGATGACGAGCCGGTACGGTTTGTAGAGCGCGAAGGTGCCGCACGAGGACGGCGCGGCCGTGCCGAGATCCAGCGCGACCTCGGTCCGGTCGGCACCCGCGCGATGCACGGTGATGCGCCGGACGACTGCGGCGGACCGGTAGACGACGTCAGCCGGCTTCAGTGAGGCCGCCGGCCGCGTCTGCTGGAAGTCGAGCACCAGCCGGTTCGGATCGACGCTCCGCCGTTCCGTGTAAAGGGCTTCGCGATCCAGTTCGAGCGTCACGCGGACACGGCCGTCGGCGGCCATCCGCGTGACCGTGCGCAGGGCGGCTGCCGGCGGGGCTGCCGGGGGCGCGGCGTGCGTCGGGGGGGCTGGTGTCGGCCTCCTGGCGGCTTCGACCGGCACCGTGGGCCGCGCCTCCCGTTCAGGGGCCGTGCGCGGCGCCGGGGTCCTCGCGGCCGCCTTGCGGGCCGGCGCCGGGGCGCTTGGGGCCATGTGCGCGTAGCGGCTGTGGGGATATTGCTTCTGGAGCCAGTGGATCAGCCGGACGGCGGTGGCGCGATCGCGCGCCTCGCCGAAGAAGGTGAAGGCGTCGCTGGCGAGCTGGGCCCCGCGCCAGAGCGCGTTGTCGCAGTACCCGCTCCGCGGATAGCGGAGCACGACGGCCTCGTACGCGTGCACGGCCGCCCGCACCTGCCGCAGCACGGCGGGTGTCGGATGCCGGCCCGGATCGAGCCTGGCCCGCACGGCCTGCTCGCGCGCCAGGGCGGCGCTGTACAGATCGGCCGCCGAGGCGGCCGCGTGGGCGGGCACCGCCAGGCTGAGGGCGAGCAGCGCCGTAGTCGTCAGGTGCATCAAGCGCATCGGGTCCTGTCCGTCATCGCAACTGCGCGTCGACCTCGTCGAAGTAGCCCTTGTCGACGAGGACCTCACGGGCCTTGGCGCCCGCGGCGGGGGAGACGAGTCCCTCCATCTCCATCATGTCGACCAGGCGCGCGGCGCGGCTGAAGCCGATCCGGAGACGGCGTTGCAGATAGGAAATCGAGGCCTGTCCGCTCGAGACCACGATGCGCGCGGCCTCGTCGTACAGGTCGTCCTTGTCCATGGCGATCGCGTCGGCGGTCTTCTCTTCCGCCGTGATCGTCTCGTTGAAGACCGGCTTGCCCTGCTTCCGCAGGAAGCTGGCGAGCCGGGCGCTCTCCTGCTCGGAGATGTACGGTCCGTGCAGCCGGATGAAACGCGAGGAGGCCGGCGGGAGGTAGAGCATGTCGCCGCGGCCCAGCAGCTGCTCGGCGCCGTTGCCGTCGAGGATCGTCCGCGAGTCGGTCTTCGACGAGACGCGGAAGGAGATCCGGGCCGGCAGGTTGGCCTTGATCAGACCGGTGATGACGTCGACCGACGGCCGCTGCGTGGCCAGCAGGAGGTGGATGCCGACGGCACGCGCCATCTGCGCGAGCCGCGCGATCGATTCCTCGACCTCCCGGCCGGCGACCATCATCAGATCGGCCAGCTCGTCGATGACGACGACGATGTAGGGGAGCGGCTTCGGACGCTCCTCCTCGGGCAGCGCCTGCTTCTCCGTGTCCTGCAGGGCGTGGTGCACGTTGCGGTTGAACTGCTCGATGTTGCGCACGCCCTCGGCCGCGAGCGTCTTGTAGCGCTCTTCCATCTCGCGGACGGCCCAGCGCAGGGCGTTCGCCGCCTGCTTGGGATCGACCACGACCGGCGTCAGCAGGTGGGGAATGTCCTCGTACATCCCGAGCTCCAGCCGCTTCGGATCGATCATGATCATGCGGACGTCGTCGGGTGTCGACCGGTAGAGGATGCTCGTCAGCATCGCGTTCATCGAGACCGACTTGCCCGAGCCGGTCGAGCCGGCGATCAGCAGGTGCGGCATCGTCGCGAGATCGGTGACGAAGGGTTCGCCGTGGATGGTCTTGCCCAGCGTCAGCGTGAGCTTGGAGTTCGACCGCCGGTAGACCTCCGATTCGAGCAGTTCGCGCAGCGAGATCTGCTGACGCGACACGTTCGGAATCTGGATGCCGACGGTCGACTTGCCGGGAATCCGGTCGATGATGACCGAGTCGGCCTGCATCGCCAGGCACAGGTCGTCGGCCAGGCCGGTGATCTTCGCGTACTTCACGCCGGCGTCCGGCTTGAACTCGAAGGTCGTCACGACGGGGCCCGGGTGGATCTGGACAACGCTCCCCTCGACGGCGAACTCGCGGCACTTCTCCTCGAGCAGCCGCGCGCCTTCCATCAGCTCGCGCTCGTCGATCTTCTGCTCCGTCTTCGGCGCGTCGAGCAGGGCCAGCGGCGGCAGGGTGTAGCCACCCAGGCGGCGCTCGGCGGGGGCCCGCAGGGCCGGCTCGGCGTCCGACAGCGGGAGGGGCGGCGGCGGAGGCGTACTGACCTTCGGCATACGCACGGGCGGCGCCTTCACGGCCTTCGGCGCGGGCGGCGGCGTGGATTCGCTCGCCTTGCTGCGCGCGGCCTTGAGCGAGGCCGCGGATGCCGCCGAGGCGGCCGCGGCACCGGCCGCCGCTTCCTTGTCGGCGGCCTGCCGGGCGTGGCGCGCGATCACGTCCTTGCGCTGCGCGTTGCGACGGCGCTCGGCCCGCAGTTCTTTCAGGCCGGCGAACGTCCGGCCGACGCCGTTCCGGACGAAGGCGCCGATCGAGGCGAAGAACCGGCCGAGCGAGAACTGCGTCGACAGGATGACCGCCAGGAACATCAGCGTGAGGATCACGATGAGCGAACCGGTCCGGTTCAGCGAGGCGGCCAGTTCCGAGGCGAGCCACTCGCCGAGATAGCCGCCGGCGCGGAACGTGCGGTCCGCCAGCGGGATGCTGCCCAGCGACAGACTGAGCAGGGCGCTGAGGCAGCCGAAGAACAGCGTGCCGCCGATCGCCTTCGTCACGGGGGCGTCGACCCGGCTGCACCAGAAGAAGTGCCAGCCGATGAAGGCGAGGACCGCCGGAATCAGGTACGACGAGTAGCCGAAGAGCTGGAAGGAGAGCTCGGCGAGAAAGGCCCCGACCCGGCCGACGAAGTTCACCGGCACGGCCCGCGAGCCGACGCTGAAGAACCAGACGGGATCGGCCGGACTGTAGCTCGCCAGCGCGATGAGCCAGATGAGGGCGAGCGCGAACAGCACCACCCCCAGGAACTCGCTCGCACGACGGGAAAGAGTCGCTCCTCGGGCCACGCTCAGATCTCCATGATGACTGGCAGCACCAGCGGCCGCCGCCCGGTCCGCTTCCGGAAGAAGCGCCGGACCTCGAGGCGGATCCGCTCGGCGATGAGCCCCTGATCCGTCCGTTCCTCCACGCTGGCCGCGGCGACCACGTCGATCAGCATCCGGGCCGCCTCTGCCAGTAGTCCTTCGTCATCGGGATCGATGACCACGCCCCGCGCGATGATCTCGGGAACCCCTTCGACCTCACCGGTCTGCTTGGCGATGGCCACGACCGGCACCAGCAGGCCGTCGGCCGACAGGTGGCGGCGGTCGCGAAGCACTTCGTCGCCCACCTCGCCGACCCGCGTGCCGTCGATGAGGACGCGGCCGGCGGGAGCCCGGCCGGCCCGGCGGCCCCCGTCGGCGTCCAGGTGGAGGATGTCGCCATCCTCCAGCAGCATCACCTCGGTCGGGGTGCCGGACCCGCTCGTGGCCTGGGCGACGATGCGGGCGTGCTGGGCCAGTTGACGGTACTCCCCGTGTATCGGCACGAAATAGCGCGGTCTGACCAGGGAGAGCACAAGTTTCAGCTCTTCTGCACTGCCGTGGCCCGAGACGTGCACTTTCTTCAGCCCCTCGTGGATGATCCGGACGCCCCGGCGGCTGAGATGGTTCATCACCCGGCCGATCGCCTTCTCGTTGCCCGGAATCGCGCGGGCCGACAGCACGACCGTGTCGTCGGGCCCCAGTTTCACGTGCCGGTGGTCATCGATGGCGATCCGCGACAGAGCTGCCAGCGGTTCGCCCTGCGAGCCGGTGGTGATGCACAGGACGTCCTGCGCCGGCCAGTTGGGCACGTCGCTGTCGCGGATGAGCAGCCCGTCGGGCACCTTGAGGTGCCCCAGGCGCATGGCGACCTGCGAGTTCTGGATCATGCCGCGACCGAGGAACGCGACCTTCCGCTCGAACTGCGCCGCCAGGTCGACGAGGATCTGCATCCGGTACAGGCTCGACGAGAAGGCCGCGACCAGGAGCCGGCCGGTGCAGCTCGTGAAGATCTCCTCGAAGGCGCCGACCACCTCCAGTTCCGAGCCCGTGAAGCCGGGCCGGTCGACGTTCGTGCTGTCGCAGAAGAGCGCGAGCACGCCCGAGGTGCCGAGCTCGGCGAACCGGTGGAGATCGGTGTGCTCGCCGTCGATCGGCGTCTGGTCGATCTTGAAGTCGCCGGTGTGCACGATCGTGCCGACCGGCGTGTGGATGGCCACCGCCACGCAGTCGGGGATGCTGTGCGTCACCCGGAGGAACTCGATTTCGAAGTCGCCGACGATGACGCGGTCGCGCGGATGGACGCGCACGAGCCGCCCGTCCGCATCGATGTTGTGCTCGTCCAGCTTCGGCTCGACCAGCGCGAGCGTGAGCGGCGTGCCGTAGACCGGACCGTCGACGAGCGGCATCACGTACGGCACGGCGCCGATGTGGTCCTCGTGCCCGTGGGTCAGCACGAGCGCCTTCACGTGGCCCGCGCGCTGCTCCAGGTACGTCAGGTCCGGGATGATGAGGTCGACGCCCGGGAGCTCGGGCTCCGCGAACATCACGCCGGCGTCGACCACGATGGTCGTCTCCCCCCAGGAGATGGCCATCATGTTCATCCCGAACTCGCCGAGGCCGCCCAGCGGCACGATCTCGAGTGCCGGGGCCGGAGCCGTGTGGTCGTCGGTGCTGTCTGTCATGGCGTGCTCGGTGTCTTCGGACGGCCAACGGCCTGGCGGCAGAGCAGTCAATGCTCCGCTCGGCCCGGGGCAGACGAACAGCTGCCGCGGCGGCGAGACCGGAAAGTCGTCGGAATTCGCAAGTACCGCCACGCCGTCCAGTCCCGGGGCGGGACGCGGCGGGCGATCGGGTGGCAGCCGGCGCCCTCGTGCGCCGGGTGCCGTACAGGCCGCTGGGGAGGCCTGTCGTACGGCGGGAAGCGGGGACCGCACCAGGCGGTCCGTACCGGCGAAACTATAGCACAGCTCCCGGTGTCGCCGAAGCGAAAACCTCTTGAAGACGAGCCAGTTCCGCGAGATCCAGGGTCTCGGGACGACGGGTGCCGTCGAGCCCGGCGACGCCGAGAATCGACGCCGCCGACAGCCCTCGCGAGGAGGCCAGCGGCTTGAGGGCATTCGACAGAGTCTTTCGCCGCAAGCTGAACAGTTGCCGGAGCAGGCGATCGAACTCCACCGGGTCCGCAATCGCCACCGCCGGCAGGTGGAAGGCGAGCCGGACGACGGCCGACTGGATGGCCGGCGGCGGCCGGAAGGCCCCCGGTGGCAGATTCAGGAGCTTCGAGATGTCGGCATACAGCGCGGCCTGGATCGTGAGCCGGCCGTAGTCCCGGGTGCCGGGCTGAGCGACCAGCCGATCGGCCACCTCCCGCTGCAGCATCAGCGTGGCGTCGTGCACCGGGGCGGCCGCGGCGGCCAGGCCCAGCAGCTTGAACAGAATCGGCGAGGAGATGTTGTAGGGGAGGTTGCCGACGATCCGGACACGGCCGCCCGAGGCCGCCTCCGCGGTCACGAGTGCCGCCAGGTCGACGTCGAGCACGTCGTCGCAGATGACCGTCACGCCGGCCGGCGCCGCCGCCGACAGCTCCGCAGCCAGATCGCGATCGATTTCGACGGCGACGACCCGTCGGACTCGCGCGGCCAGCGGAACGGTGAGCTCGCCGCGGCCGGGACCGATCTCGATGAAGGTGTCGTCGGGCCCCGGGGCCAGCGCCGTCACGAGCTTCGCGACCCACGCCGGCTCGAGGAAGTGCTGCCCGAAGCGCTTGCGCGGCCGGTGCCGCGGCGTGTCCTCAGTCGTCGTGGCGGCGCTGCCAGGTACTGCGTCTCGACCTCGGCAATTTCGTCCTCGCTCATCCCGAAGTAGTGGCCGATCTCGTGCACCAGCGTTTCCCAGATCTGGCGCTCCAGCCCGCCCCGTCGCCGTCCTGCGTAGCGCTCGAGCGGCCCCTGGAACAGGGTGATCCGGTCGGGCAGGGCGTTGCCGTAGGCCGACCAGCTCCGCTCGGTGAGGGGCACGCCCTGATACAGCCCGAGCAGGGTGCCCGGCGGCTCGACGCCGACGTCGTCGAGCAGGTCGGGCGCCGGCTCATCCTCGACGATGATGGCCAGGTTCTGCATGGCGCGCCGGAACGGCCGCGGAACGGTCCGCAGTGCGTCCTGCACGACCTCTTCGAACTCGTCGCGGGTCACGTGCGGCGCGGCGTCCGCGCGTGGCGGCTGCGCGGCGCGGCTTTCGGCCGCTTGCGCGTCTCCCGGGCGGCGGGCTCTCCGGCGAGGCCGGCGCGGTAGTACGCGCAGTCGTCCGTGATGCTGCACTGGTCGCAGAGTGGCTTCGGCTTGCAGATCCGGCGGCCGTGCAGAATCAGGAGGTCGGAGCAGCGCGTCCAGCGGGCGGGCGGCAGGAGCTGGCAGAGCTGCTGCTCGACGGCTTCGGGATCGTCCGATTCCGCAAGCCCGATCCGGTTGGCGACACGCAGCACGTGGCGATCGACCGGCAATCCGGGGACGTCCAGGGCATGCCCGAGCACGACGTTCGCCGTCTTGCGGCCGACGCCTGGCAGTGCCGTCAGGGCCGCCATGTCGGGAGGGACCTCGCCGCGGTGATGTTCCACGAGGGCGCCGGCCATGCCGATGAGGGATCGTGCCTTCTGCCGGAAGAATCCCGTCGAGTGGATCAGGGGTTCGAGCTCCGCGTTCGTGGCGTGGGCCAGCTTCTTCGCGTTCGGGTACCGGCGGAAGAGCTCGGGGGTGACCTGGTTTACGCCGGCATCGGTCGACTGCGCGGAGAGGATCGTCGCGACGAGCAACTGGTACGCGTTCTTGTAGTGGAGCTCGGTGTCGGCGTCCGGATAGTCCTGCTCGAGCGTATCGAGGATCCGCTGCGCCGCGGCGGCCGTCTTCATGGTCGTTACCTCGAAGTGGAGGCTTCGCCCCAGCACCCAGCTCACTTGGCTCGCTCGCGTAACAGCTCGCTCCGCTCCGTTCGCGGGCCCGCCGTGCGGGCCGTGACGCGGTTCAGGTGCCGCCCCAGACCCCGGAGGTCAATGCACCGGGTTGCCGGCCCGGTCGGGGGGACGGGCTGCGGCCCCTGGGGCTGGCCTTCGGAGTAGACGCGCAGATGCTCCTGCAGCGCCGCGATCAGTGCCGGCACCGCCTGGACGGGAAGCACGACGCGGCTGCGGACCGGTGCCCGCACCACATGGTCCGACTGGGCCTCTCGCAGCGTCGCTTCCGACAGGGGCAGCACTTCGCAGAAGGTCAGCGTGAAGTCGAACGGCGTGTGCTCGATGCCGCAGAAGTTCGCGTACACCCGCTTCTCGGCGGGGTCCGCATCGGGGACGATCGTGAAGTTCACCTGTTGATTCTCGGTCACGCACTACTCCCTGGCCGGTCCGGCCGCGACGGCGCCGCCGTGGCGGCGCCCCTTCAGGTACCGTCGCATCACGCCGACGACCACGCCCTGGATCTGCACCCGGTCGCCCTCGACGTAGATCGGCTGCATGGTCGGGTTGGCCGGCTGGAGCCGGACGCGACCGCTCTCCCGGTAGAACTTCTTCAGCGTGACGTCCGATCCGCCGAGCAGCGCGATGACCATCTCGCCGTTGTTGGCGGTCTTGCGATCCTCGACGACCACGAAGTCGCCGTCGCGAATCTGCTCGTCGATCATCGAGTCGCCGCGCACGCGCAGCACGTAGGTTTCCCGGTTGCCGACGATGTCCTCGGGCACGGTGATGGTGTCGTTGCTCGCGATGGCCTCGATCGGGGTGCCGGCGGCCACGTAGCCGAGCAGGGGAACCTCCACCGCCTGGCCGGTCATCCGCGTCGGCATCAGCTCGACCGAGCGGCTGCGGTTCCAGGCTCGCTTGATGAAGCCCTTCTCCTGCAGGTTCGTCAGGTGCTTGTGGACGGTCGCCAGCGAAGAAAGCCCGAAGCGGCGCCCGATCTCCTCGAGACTGGGCGCGTAGCCGTGCTGCTGGATGAACTCGTTGAGGTAATCCAGGATCTCGCGTTGACGTTTCGTGAGCGGAAGCACATGTCCTCCCTTCTTCGAGTGGACGAATGGAGCGGCCCGGCCACGGCCGCGGTCAGGCTCGGTGTGCGACACTATACGCAAAGGAAAGGCGAAGGTCAACAGGGACCTGTCCGGGCGGGGAACGGTGCTACCATCGCCTCGTGCGGATCCCGCTGGCGCTTCCGCCCCCTGCCTCCCGTCCGTTCGACCTCGTCGGCTTCGGACTGAACAGCGTCGATCTGTTCGCGGTCGTCGCCGAGTTCCCGACGAACAATTCCAAGCAGCCCCTGCAGCGGTTCGCGAGACTGCCCGGCGGGCCCACGGCCACCAGCCTGGTGGGGTGTGCGCGGCTGGGATGGCGCACGCGGTATCTCGGCGCCTTCGGCGACGACGAGAACGGCCGGCTGGTGCGGGAGGCGCTGGGGCGCGAAGGTGTCGATCTGGACGGGACGATCACGGCACCGAACTGCACGAACCAATTCGCCGTCATTCTGGTTGATGGCAGTTCCGGCGAGCGCACGGTGCTGTGGGATCGCCATCCCGGCCTCGATCTGCCGGCCGGCGCGTTACGGAAGGATCTCGGTGACCTCGGGCCGCACGCTGCTCGTCGAAGGCTTCGAGGCCGGCACGGCGGTGCAGGCGGCGTCGATGGCGCGCGCCGCGGGCATTCCGACGGTCATCGACGTGGAGCGGGTCCGGCCGGGTACGGTCGACCTGCTGCGCGAGATCGACGTCATCATTGCCGCCGAAGAGCTGCCGCCGGAGCTGACGGGCCGTGATGGCGCGGGTGCGGCTCTGCAGGCGCTGTTCGCGGAGTTCCGGCCGGCGGTCGCCTGCGTGACGCTGGGACACGAAGGGAGTCTGGCCATTTGTCAGGGGCACGAAATCCGGACGCCGGCGTTCCACGTGCCCTGCGTGGACACGACCGGCGCGGGCGATGCGTTCCGTGCCGGCTTCCTGGCCGGATGGCTGGCCGATCCGGACGGCGACCTCGAGACCGTTCTCCAGATGGCCAATGCCGTTGCCGCCCTGAACTGCCGCAGCCTCGGCGCCTGGGAAGGCCTGCCGCGGCCGGGCGAGGTCGAGACGCTGCTGAACCGGGCCGGACGGATGTAACTCCTGCCCGGTCGCGCCGGTCTAACGTGTCAGGCTGGCGGATCCACCCGGCGCGGGGCCGGGGGCGGCGCGAGCGGACCGGGTCCGGGCGAACCGGGCGGGTCGGCTGCGCGCTCGACGGCCGATCGCGGGCGAGGAGGCGATGGCGAGTCGCACAGATCGGGTCTGGACCGGCGGGATGCGTCCCGGGTGGACGGTGACGGTGGTACAGCGCGAAGCGGCAGAACAACCGGCGGAGGCCGCGGCGGCTGCCGAGCGTCCCCTGTCGGAACTGGACGATGCCGCGCTGGTCGCTCTGTGCGTGGCGGGGCGCCGCGAGGCGTTCGATCCACTGGTGGAACGGCATCGGCGCACCGTCTATCAGCTGTGCTATCGCTTCGCCGGCAATCACGAGGACGCCAGCGACTTCTCGCAGGAAGTGTTCCTGCGCGTGTACCGCGGCCTGCGCAATTTCAAGGGACGCTCGTCGCTCTCGACGTGGCTGTACCGAATCGGCGTGAACGTCTGCCTGAATCGCGTGAGCGTCAAGACGCCGCTGCTGGCGCCGCTCGACGAAGGCCATCCGGTCGCGGATCGCGCGGAAGGGCAGGGCGACCGGCTGCTGCGCGACGAGCGGGCGGCGCTGGTGCGGGCGGCGATCGCGAAGCTGCCGCGCAAGCAGCGGGCGACGCTGATCCTCCGCGTGTACCACGATCTGCCGCATCGCGACATCGCCGAGATCCTCGGCAGCTCGGTGGGCGCGGTCAAGGCGAACTTCTTCCATGCGCTGGGTAATCTGAAGCGGCTCCTCGGCTCCGAGCCGCTGTGAGGCGATGCGGAGCCTGACGGGCAGGTGGATCATGGGGCATCTGTCATCGGCAGACATGATCGACGTCATTGAGGGCGTGGGCGCGCCAACCGCGGTGGCGCACGCCGGGAGGTGCGCGGCGTGCCGCGACGCGGTGGCGGAACTGCGCGCGACGCTGCGCGTGGCGGCGGAGGTCGACGTGCCCGAGCCGTCGCCGCTCTTCTGGGAGCACTTCTCGAGCCGCGTCCGCGACGCGGTCGCCGAGGAGCCGCGGCCCGGCTTCGCGTCCGAGGCGGGCCGCGCGCGCTGGGGCGGCTGGAGCGCGGGGCGCCTGGCGCTGGTCGGTCTGCTGGCGGTCCTGCTGATCGCCGTCGCCGATCGACACGCGGTCGCGGTGGGGGAGCGCACCGGACACGCCGGCAGCGGCGTCCACGACGCTGGCCTCGGCGGCCTCGACGATGGGGGCGACCGGTGCAGCCGCGGTGGTGCCAGGCCAGAGCGTGACCAGCGGCGATGCTTCGCTCGATCTGGTGGCCGACCTGTCGCAGGACCTCGACTGGGATCAGACGGCGGATGCCGGAATGATGGTGAAGGTGGGCAGTGTGGATTCGGCCGTGACGCAGCTGTCGGCGCCCGAACGGGTGGCGCTGGCCCGGCTGCTCGAGGCTCAGCTCCATCACACGAGCTCCTGAGCCGGTCGCGCTGGGATGTCAGCCAGGGGATGGAGTACGCGGTGACGCATCCGACGAGCAGTCAGGAGAGCCAGACGGTGGGATGGACGCGGAAGAAGGCGGTCTGGAGCCGTCGCGTGGTGGCGATCGTCATCGTCGCCGGTCTGGGCGTGATCGGCGCCGGCGTGTCGCCGGCGGCCGCGCAGGACCCGGCGGCGCCGCCTCCGCAGCGGGAGGGGCGTCAGGGCCCCCGCCGGATGGCGCCGGGCGGGCCGGCCGGATCGGTGTCTCCCTCCGACGTGCAGAAGCTGTTCGACGCCTACTTCCTGATGCAGGCGCAGCAGGCGCTGCAGATCAGCGACGCCGAGTACCCGCAGTTCCTCATCCGCATGCGGGCGCTGCTCGAGCTGCGGCGGAAGAACCAGCAGGAGCGGTTCCGTCTCGTCCGCGAGCTCCGGAATCTGACCGACGCGAAGGGGCAGCCGGCGACCGATGCGCAGATCAAGGACGCGCTGACGAAGCTGGAGGCGTTCGACCAGCAGGCGGCGCAGGACCTGCGGAAGGCGTACGACAACGTCGATCAGGTGCTGGACGTCCGGCAGCAGGCGCGGCTGCGGGTCTTCGAGGAGCAGATGGAGCGCCGCAAGCTGGAACTGCTGATGCGCGCGCGCGGCGGACGGCGCCCGGGCGACTGGCATCCGGATCAGTTCGGGCCCGACATCCGCTGAGGCGGCTCCCGCCGCCCGTTCTCCGGTCCCGGACGCGGCCGCCAGCGCGGCGGCCGCACCCCGTCGCGGTGGTACACTCGGGTCTTCCTCCTTTCCCGGTTAAAATAGCCTCATGAAGCGAGCAGGTGGCGGGCGACGTCTCGCGATCGCGGCTGTGCTGGCGGCATGGCTGCCGGCGGTCGCGCTGGGCGCCGCCGCGGCGGATCAGTTCTCGAAGCAGGATGCCGTGCAGTTCCAGGCGAAGGTGCTGGCGATCCACGCGCACGCCGAGCAGAAGCCGGACGGACGCCTGCGCACGGCCATCACCGAGCGCGAGGTGAACGCCTATCTCGCCCTCGACGCCAGCGACGCCCTCCCGCCGGGCATCGTCGACGTGCGGGTGAGCCTGCTCGGGCCCGGCCGGCTGAGCGGGCAGGCGATCGTCGATCTCGACACCGTGCGGCGGGAGCAGAAGGGGGCTGCCAGCGCAATGGGGCCGATGGCCTTCCTCACGGGGAAGCTGCCGGTGTCGGTAACCGGGGTGCTGAAGACCGACCACGGGCAGGGACGCTTCGAGCTGGAGTCGGCGGCGGTGGCCGGCGTGCCGGTGCCGAGGCTGGTCATCGAACAGCTGCTGGCCTATTACGCGAAGACGCCGGGTACGCCGAAGGGGGTCTCGCTCGATTCCAGCTTCCCGCTTCCCGATCGCATCCGGCAGATCGACGTCCAGCACGGACAGGCAATCGTCATCCAGTGAGGCGACGGGCCCGCGCGTGATGCCGCACTCCACCGAGGTCCTGGCCACACCGCTGCAGTATCTCAAGGGCGTCGGGCCCCGGCGGGGCGCCGACCTGCAGAAGGCCGGCCTGGCGACGATCGAGGATCTGCTGTACCGCTTTCCCATCCGGTACGAGGATCGCAGCCAGCTGCAGTCGATCGCCACGCTGCGGCCCGGGCAGACCGTCTCGATTGCGGGCGAGCTCCTCAGCTGCGGCCTGCGGCCGACGCGCCGGCCCGGCTTCAAGATCTTCGAGGCGCTCGTGCGCGATGCGAGCGGCACGGTGCGCGCCGCCTGGTTGAACCAGCCGTTCCTCCGCGACGTCTTCCAGCCGCACCAGCGGGTGGTGCTGTTCGGCACCGTCGAGCTGTTCGGCACCGGCGGGCTGCAGATCACCAATCCGCAGTACGAGGTGCTCGACGCCGAGGACGCCGAGACGATCCACACCGGCCGCATCGTGCCCGTGTACCGAGAAGGCCGGCCGCCTGACGCCGAAGCTGCAGCGCCGTCTGGTGCACGACGCGCTGCAGCGGCTGCCGGCGGAGATCGACGATGTGCTGCCCGCGGCGCTGCGGACGCGGCTGCAGCTGCCCGACCGCCGCGCGGCGCTGGCCGCTACCCACTTCCCGGAGCCGGGGACACCCCTCGACGAGCTGAACCGCTTCCGGACGCCGGCGCAGGTCCGCCTCATCTTCGAGGAGTTCTTCCTGTTCCAGCTCGGGCTGCTCGCGCGCCGGCGGGAACTCGACGCGGAGCGAAAGCCGCAGGTCGTGCAGGTCGACGACCGCATCCGGGAATCGGCGCGGCGCGTGCTGCCGTTCCGGCTGACGGGCGGGCAGCGGCAGGCGCTGAAGGAGATCGTGGCGGACATGCAGCGGCCGCAGCCGATGAACCGGCTGCTGCAGGGCGACGTCGGGGCGGGGAAGACGATCGTCGCGCTGCTGGCGGCGCTGGTGGCCATGGAGAACGGGCTGCAGGTGGCGTTCATGGCGCCGACCGAGATCCTGGCCGAGCAGCACTACGAGAACATCCGCCGGCTGCTGGCCGGATCGCGGTTCCGGGTGGAGTTGCTGAAGGGCGGCACGCGCACGAAGGCGCGGCGGCAGGTGCTGGCGGACGTGGCGGCCGGCGACGTGCACCTCCTGGTCGGCACGCACGCGCTGGTCCAGGCGGCGGTCGGCTTCAAGGCGCTGGGGCTGGTGGTCATCGACGAGCAGCACCGGTTCGGCGTGCTCCAGCGGGCGACGCTGCGCGAGAAGGGGCTGCGGCCCGACGTGCTGGTGATGACGGCGACGCCGATTCCGCGGACGCTGGCGCTGACGACCTATGGCGACCTCGACGTGTCGGTGATCCGCGAGGCGCCGCCGGGCCGGCTGCCGGTGAAGACCGTGGCGAAGCCGGAATCGCGCCGCGACGAGATCCATGCGTTCGTCACGCGGCAGCTCGAGACCGGCCGTCAGGCCTATGTCGTCTATCCGCTGGTGGAGGAGTCGGCGAAGGTCGACCTGAAGGCCGCGACCGAGATGTGCGACCACCTCGCGCAGGAGGTGTTCCCGGCGTACCGCGTGGCGCTGCTGCACGGCCGGATGAAGTCGGACGCCAAGGAGCGCGTCATGCGGGCATTCGTGGCCGGCGAGCTCGACGTGCTGGTGTCGACGACGGTCATCGAGGTCGGCGTGGACGTGCCGAACGCGTCGGTGATGGTCATCGAGCACGCGGAGCGCTTCGGGCTGGCCCAGCTGCACCAGTTGCGCGGGCGGGTGGGCCGCGATGCGTCGCAGGCGTACTGCATCCTGGTGTACCAGGCCCCGTTGTCGGACCAGAGCCGGGCGCGGATCGCGGTGATGACCGACACGACCGACGGCTTCGCGATCGCCGAGCGCGACCTCGAGCTGCGCGGGCCGGGCGACTTCTTCGGCACGCGGCAGTCGGGCGTGCCGACGCTGCGCGTGGGCGATCTGCTGCGCGATCGCGGGCTGATGGAAGAGGCGCGCCGCGAGGCGGGCGCCTGGCTCGACGGTTCCGAGCGCTCTGCGACGCTCGTCGACACGCTGCGCCGCACCTGGGCGGAGCGCTTCGGGCTGGTGGGGGTGGGGTAGGGTGAGCGTCTGTCACGTGACAGATCGGACGCCATGAGAATCATCGCCGGCACTCTGAAGGGACGCCAGCTGCTCGGCCCGAAGTGGGCGGGGCTGCGGCCGACCTCCGATCGGCTGCGCGAGACGCTGTTCAACGTGATCCGCGACGAGGTGGCCGGACGGCGGGTGCTGGACGCCTTCGCCGGGACCGGCGCGCTCGGGATCGAGGCACTCAGCCGCGGCGCGGCGCACGTGACGTTCGTCGACCGGGACCGGCGGGCCTGCGCGCTCGTCGAGGACAACCTGCGACGGTGCGGGACGACGGACGGCTATGCTATCATCCGCGCAGGTCTTGGTCCGGCGCTGGCGCGCCTGCGTGACGCGCCGTTCTTCGATCTGGTGCTGTTCGATCCGGCGTACGACGAGCCCGAAGCCGAGGCGCTGCTGGCGCTGGCCGGCGGGCCTCTGGCGCCCGGAGGCCTGCTGGTCTACGAGCACGCACGTCGGCGGCGCGCGCCCGAGACGGCCGGCGGCCTGACGCGCGTGCGGGAGCTCGACTCGGGCGACAGCGCGCTGGCGTTCTACCGGCACGGGGCGCCCGCGACGCCGGCGCCGCCGCGCAAGGAACGGAATCCCGATGGCACGTGACGCGCGTTCTTCCGGAGCCGAACGGCTCGCCGTCTATCCCGGGTCGTTCGACCCGCTCACCAACGGCCACGTCGACATCATCTCGCGCGGCGCCCGGCTGTTCGACCGGATCATCGTCGCGATCCTGGTCAATGGCGAGAAGGCTCCGCTGTTCACGATGGACGAGCGGCTGGAGATCGCGCGCGACGTCTTCCGCGACCAGCCGAACGTCGAGGTCGACACGTTCGACGGGCTGCTGGTCGACTACGTCGCGCGGCGCAACGCGCACGTCATCGTCCGCGGGCTGCGGGCGATCTCCGACTTCGAGTTCGAGTTCCAGATGGCGCTGATGAACCGGCGCCTGAATTCCAGCATCGAGACCGTCTTCATGATGCCGGCCGAGCAGTACACGTACATCAGCTCGCGCCTCATCAAGGAAGTCTTCGCGCTCGGCGGGCGGGTCAGCGGGCTGGTGCCGGAGACCGTCGAGACCCGCCTCCGCGAGAAGCAACGCAGCCTCTGAGCCGCCATCGCCTCCGTAACCCATAGCCCGTAGATCATCATCTCCGGAATCATCATCATGCTCGCAGAACGCACCTCACGCATTTCCTCCTCGCCCACGCTGAAGGTCGGGGCCGAAGCCGACCGACTCCGGCGCCAGGGCGTGGACGTCGTCGACTTCGGGGCCGGGGAGCCGGACTTCCCGACGCCCGAGCACGTGAAGGCGGCCGCGCGCGCCGCCATCGACGCCAACTTCACGAAGTACACGCCGAACACCGGCATCGCCGAGCTGAAGCAGGCGATCTGCGACCGCTACCGCACCGACTACGGCGTCGACTACTCGCCGGCCGAGGTCATCGTGTCGGCGGGCGGGAAGCAGGCCCTGTTCAACGTGGCGCTGGCGCTGTTCGGGCCCGGCGACGAGGTCATCGTGCACGCGCCGTACTGGCCGACGCTGCCCGAACAGGTGAAGCTGGCCGAGGCCGAGCCGGTCATCGTCCGGACGCACGCCGAGGACGGCTTCGCGCTGAAAGCGGAGGCCATTCTGGCGGCGATCACGCCGCGCACGCGCGGCATCATCATCAATTCGCCCTGCAACCCGACCGGCGCGCTGATGGCGGAGGAGGAGCTGGCCGCCATTGCGGACGCCGTGAAGGGGCGCAATATCTGGGTCGTCATCGACCTGTGCTACGAGCGGCTGATCTACGACCCGGTGCCGCACAACCTGCCGGGCGTGCTCGACGCGCGGATGCGCGACCGGACGGTACTGTGCGGATCGGCGTCGAAGGCGTACGCCATGACCGGCTGGCGCTGCGGCTGGACGCTCGCGCCGGCAGCGGTCATCGGGGCGTGCAATGCGATCCAGAGCCACGCCACGTCGAACGTCGCGTCCATCTCTCAGAAGGCGGCGCTCGCCGCGCTGACGGGGCCGCAGGAGCCCGTGCAGGCCATGCTCGACGAGTACCGGACGCGCCGCGACACCCTCATCGGCTGGCTCGCGGCCGAGCCGCGGTTGACGTGCCGCACGCCGGGCGGCGCCTTCTACCTGTTCGTCGACGTCTCGGGGGTGCTGTCGCCCGACGGGATCCGCACCTCGGCCGAGTTCGCCGAGGCGCTGCTGCGCGAGGCGCACGTGGCGCTGACGGCCGGTGAGGCGTTCGACGCCCCGGGCTTCGTCCGGATCTCGTATGCGACGTCGCTCGACCGGCTGCGGGAGGGGACCAACCGCATGCTGGCGTTCATCGCCAGTCACACCGCGACGGCGCCCGCCGCAGGCGCCTGACGGACCGCGATATCCGCGCGCCGGCCGGTCGACGGCCGGCGCGCCTCACAGGCTCATGCTCCCGTCCGACTTCCTGGCCCATCTCCAGCAGATTGCCGGCGACCCGTTCGTCCGCTACGACGCCGAGACGCTCGAGGTGTACGGCCACGACGCGCTGAACCGCGGCCACGCGCCCGACGTCGTCGTGCTGCCGGGCACGGTGGCGGACGTCGCCGCCGTGCTGCGGCTCTGCGCCGCGGAGGGCGTCCCGATCGTACCGCGCGGCGCCGGCACGGGATACACCGGCGGGTCGGTGCCGTCACGCGGCGGCGTCGTCCTGTCGATGGAGCGCTTCGACCGGATCCTGGCGATCGACGAGGAGAACCTGCTGGCGGTCGTCCAGCCGAACGTGATCACGGGCCGGCTGCAGGAGGCCGTCGAAGCGGTGGGCCTGTTCTATCCGCCGGACCCGGCGAGCCTGAACCGCTCGGTGATCGGCGGCAACGTCGCCGAGTGCGCGGGCGGGCCGCGTGCGTTCAAGTACGGCACGACGAAGCGCTACGTGCTCGCGCTCGAGGCGGTGCTGCCGACCGGCGAGATCGTCCGCGTCGGATTCGAAGACGGTGAAGAACGTCGTCGGCTACGACCTGACGCAGCTGCTCGTCGGCTCGGAGGGGACGCTGGCGGTCATTACCGAGATCACGCTGCGGCTGGTGCCGAAGCCGCCGGCCCGCGCGACGCTGCGCGCCACGTTCGTGGACGTGGACGGCGCCGTGCGCGCCGTGTCCGGCCTCATCCGGGCACGGGTGGTGCCGGCGGCGGTCGAGCTGGTCGATGGCGCGTCGCTCGCGGCCGTGGCGGCCTACGTGGGGACGCCGCTGGCGCCCGCGGGCAGCGGCGCGCTGCTGCTCCTCGAGGTGGACGGCGGAGCCGCGGCGGTGGAGGAGGAGGCGGCGCGGATCGAGCAGGCGTGCATCGGGGCCGGCGCGACCGAGATGTTGCGGGCGCGCAGCGAGGCCGAGCGCGAGGAGTTGTGGCGCGTGCGGCGCGAGCTGTCCTATTCGCTGCGCCAGATCGCGCCGCTCAAGATCAACCACGATGTCGTCGTGCCGCGGGGGCGGGTGCCGCAGCTCTTCGTCCTCGTCGACCGGTTACGACGCGAGCACCGGCTGCGGATCGCCTGCTTCGGGCACGCGGGGGACGGCAACATCCACGTGAACCTGATGGTCGAGCCGGATGACCCCGACGAGGTGGCGCGGGCCCACCGCGCGGAGCGGGAACTGTTCGAGGGCGTCGTGGCGCTCGAGGGCTCGATCAGCGGCGAGCACGGCATCGGCTTCGCCAAGGCGCCGTATCTCGGACTGGAACTGTCGCCGGAGACGATCGCGCTGATGCGGCGCGTGAAGCAGGCCTTCGATCCGCAGGGCATCCTGAACCCGGGCAAGATCTTTCCGGCGGACTGACCGCACCGCGGTCTTCCACACGGAGGTGGACATGGCCAGAACGATCGCCGTCGTGGGCGCCTCCAACGATCGCCGCAAGTTCGGGAACAAGGCGGTCCGCGCGTACCTCCGGCACGGCTATACCGTGATCCCGATCAACCCGCACGAGCAGACGATCGAGGGGCTGCAGGCGTACCCCTCGGTGCTGGCGGTTCCCGGGCCGATCGAGAGCGCCACGGTGTACGTGCCGCCTGAGGTGGGGGCGACCGTTGTCGCCGAGCTGGCCGAGAAGGGGATCGGCGAGGTGTGGCTGAACCCGGGCGCCGACAGCGAGGCGCTCGTCGCGCAGGCGCGTGCGCTGGGGCTCGTGCCGATCGTCGGCTGCAGCATTGTCGGCGTGGGTGAGAATCCGTATCTCCTGTAGCCCGCGGGGCCCGGTGGCGTCGCGTTCAGGCCGGGAAACGTCCTTGACAGACCGAAATCGCTTTCCTATACTCACTCGACGACTGATATCCTCAGCTCCGGCGGGCGCGGGGCCATTTCCCCCCGTTGACGCGAGCCTCGAACTCCATTCCTCGATCAGGACCCATGCCAAGTAATCAGAAGCGCCAGGCGTCGGCGCGTCCCTCCAGTGGACCCGCGACTCCCGATGAGACTGCCGTCGACACTCCGGAAGCCACGAAGCCGCGCCGTCCCGGCGAGGGGTTGAACATCGGTGAGCTGAAGGACATGAGCATCCAGGGGCTCACCCAGATCGCCAAGGACCTGAACGTGGCCGGGGCGACCGGCATGCGCAAGCAGGAGCTGATCTTCCAGATCCTCAAGGCGCAGACCGAGCAGAGCGGGTTCATCTTCTCGGAAGGCGTGCTGGAGGTGCTGCCCGACGGCTTCGGCTTCCTCCGCGCTCCCGACTACAACTACCTGCCCGGTCCCGACGACATCTACGTGTCGCCCTCGCAGATCCGGAAGTTCGACCTGCAGACCGGCGATACGGTGTCGGGGCAAATCCGGCCGCCGAAGGAAGGCGAGCGGGTACTTCGCGCTGATCAAGGTCGAGGCGGTGAACTTCGAGCCGCCCGAGCAGGCGCGCGACAAGCTGTTCTTCGAGAACCTGACGCCGCTCTACCCGGAGGAGCGGCTGAAGCTGGAGACGACGGCCGAGAACCTGTCGGCGCGGGTCCTGGACCTGATGGCGCCGATCGGCAAGGGCCAGCGCGGCCTCATCGTGGCGCCGCCGCGCACCGGCAAGACGATGCTGCTGCAGAGCATCGCGCAGTCGGTCGCAGTCAACCACCCCGAGGTCTACCTCATCGTGCTGCTGATCGACGAGCGGCCCGAGGAGGTCACCGACATGCAGCGCTCGGTCGACGGCGAGGTCATCTCGTCGACGTTCGACGAGCCGGCGCAGCGGCACGTGCAGGTCGCCGAGATGGTGATCGAGAAGGCGAAGCGGCTCGTCGAGCACAAGAAGGACGTGCTCATCCTGCTCGACTCGATTACCCGGCTGGCGCGCGCCTACAACACGGTCATCCCGCCGTCGGGCAAGGTGCTCTCGGGTGGTCTCGACTCCAACGCGCTCCAGAAGCCGAAGCGGTTCTTCGGCGCCGCGCGGAACATCGAAGAGGGCGGCTCGCTGACCATCATGGCCACGGCGCTCATCGACACCGGCTCCCGCATGGACGATGTCATCTTCGAGGAGTTCAAGGGAACCGGCAACATGGAGATCCATCTGGATCGGAAGCTGGTCGACAAGCGCGTCTTCCCGGCCATCGACATCCAGAAGAGCGGCACGCGGAAGGAAGAGCTGCTGCTCAGCCGCGAGGATCTCGAACCGCGTGTGGGTGCTGCGAAAGGTGCTGAACCCGCTGTCGCCCGTCGAGGCGATGGAACTGCTGCTCGACAAGATGTCGAAGACCAAGTCGAACGCCGAGTTCCTCGCCGCCATGCAGAAGATGGGCTAGCTCGCTGGATTGCCCAGCGAGCGGAGGCGCTGGCCCCGGCGCCCTTAAACCATGCCCTTCATCAAGGTGCGCCGCAACGGTCCGTATCTGGTCGACGTCGGAGAGGACGTGACCCTGATCGACTGGAACGGACAGTCCTACGAGATCGCGCGCCGGCCGTTCGCCCTGTGCCGGTGCGGGCATTCCAAGACCAAGCCGTTCTGCGACGGCACCCACCGCGAGGTCGGCTTCGAGGCGTCGGAGGCGGCCCTGCCGGCGGTGCCCGGCGGCGACGTCCCCCCGGAGCGCTGATCGCCGCCCACCCGTTCAGGCGGGCGGCGTCGACGGCGCGTCGTCGACCGCCGCGCCGGGCTCGACACCGAGCAGCGCCCGCAGGTCATCCCCCTCCAGCACTTCCTTCTCCAGCAGGCGTTCGGAGACCCGGTCGAGCTTGTCGCGTCTCGATGTCAGGATGGACCGCGCCGCCGCGTGCGCCTCGTCGACGATCCGCTTCACCTCGGCGTCGATGAGCCGGGCCGTCTCCTCGCTGTAGACGCCGCGCTCCGGCGCGGGCATGACGTCGAGGAAGCGGCTGCGGCGGCCGTTCTCGAACGTGACCGCGCCCAGGACGTCGCTCATGCCGTACTCGGTGACCATCGCCCGCGCGATGTCGGTCGCCCGCTGCAGATCGTTCTGGGCGCCGGTGGAGATCTCCCCGAACGCGACCTCCTCCGCCGTCCGGCCGCCGAGCAGCACGGCGAGCTGCCCGAGCAGATCGGTGCGGGTCATCAGGTAGCGCTCTTCGATCGGGAGTTGCATGGTGTACCCGAGCGCGCCGAATCCCCGCTGGACGATCGAGATCTTGTGGACCGGATCGAGTCCCGGCACGCTGCTGGCGACGATGGCGTGGCCCGACTCGTGATAGGCCACGAGGCGGCGCTCCTTCGTGCTCATCACGCGCCGCTTCTCGAGCCCGGCGACGAGGCGGTCGATGGCCTCCTCGAACGCCGCCATGTCGACGGTCTGGCGGTCGTGGCGCGCGGCGAGCAGCGCCGCTTCGTTCACGAGGTTGGCCAGATCGGCCCCCGCGAATCCGATCGTGCGGGCGGCGATGATCTTCAGGTCGACGTCGGGGTCGAGATGCACCTGGCGGGTGTGGATGGTGAGGATCGCTTCGCGGCCACGGGCGTCCGGCTTGTCGACCAGGACCTGGCGGTCGAAGCGGCCGGGGCGGAGCAAGGCCGGATCGAGCACTTCGGGCCGGTTGGTCGCGGCCATGACGATGACGCCCTTGCGCGCATCGAAGCCGTCCATCTCGGCCAGGAGCTGGTTGAGGGTCTGCTCGCGCTCCTCGTGCCCGCCGAAGGCCCCCGGCACGCGGACCTTGCCGAGCGCATCGAGCTCGTCGATGAAGACGATGCAGGGCGCCTTGACCTCGGCCTGCGCGAAGAGGTCGCGGACGCGGGCGGCGCCGACGCCGACGAACATCTCCACGAACTCCGATCCGCTCAGGCTGAAGAAGGGGACCTTCGCCTCGCCGGCCACGGCGCGGGCCAGCAGCGTCTTGCCGGTGCCGGGCGGGCCGACCAGCAGGACGCCCTTGGGAATCCGTCCGCCGAGGCTCGTGTACTTCTTCGGGTTCTGCAGGAAGTCGACGACCTCGCGCAATTCGTCCTCGGCCTCGTCGATGCCGGCGATGTCGGCGAAGCTCACCTTCACGTCGTCCTCTGAGTGGATCTTCGCCTTGCTCCGGGCGAACGACATGACGCCGCCCTGCGCGCCGCTCATGCGCCGCATGAAGAAGACCCAGATGCCGACGAACACCGCCAGCGGCAGGATCCAGCCCAACAGCTCCGGCAGCCAGGTGTTGGCGGTCTCGCCCGAGTACTTCACGTGCTGCGCGTCGAGCTCCTCCACCAGCTTCGGGTCGTCGATGCGGGTCGTCTGGAACTGGGTCGATGTCCCCTTCTGGTCGGCAGCCTTCATCGTGCCGTGGATCATCTTGTCGCCCACGACGACCTCGGCCACCTGGCCGTTCTGCACTGCCGACTTGAACTCGCTGTACGGGATGGTGCGGACGGCGGGCGCGAAGAAGTAGCCCTCCACCATCAGCAGCACGAGGAGCAGGAGCAGGGCGTACCAGAGCGGGGAAGGACGGAGCGAAGGACGGCGTACCGGACGGCGGGAGCCCTTGCGGGCCCCACGAGGATTCACGCCCGGTCGTTTTTTCGTTGTGGCCACAGGTGCTCCGGAATCGACGTCCGGCCCGGAAGGTCCAGGGCCGGACGTCGTGGGACTCATGTTCGGGATTCGACCGCGGCCGCCGGCTGCTTCTCGAAGCGGAAGGCCTCGTCTACGGCGTCGATCTGCACGCGGTCGCCCTCGGCGAAGCCGCCTTCGAGCACCTGCATCGCGAGCGGGTCGAGGATGCGCCGCTGGATGGTGCGCTTGAGCGGCCGGGCGCCGTAGGCCGGATCGTAGCCCTCGCGGACCACGAGCGCCCGCGCCGCGTCGGTCAGCGCCACCTGGATCTTCCGCTCGGCGAGCCGCTTCATCAGGCCGCGGAGCTGGATGTCGACGATCGACATCAGGTTCTCCTGCGACAAGGCGTGGAAGATGATGATCTCGTCGATCCGGTTCAGGAACTCCGGCCGGAAGTGCATCCGGAGCGCATCCATCATCTGCCGGCGCACGCCCTCGTCGATCTCCATGTGGCCCTCGAGCGCCTGCTCGGTGAGGTACTGGCTGCCGAGGTTCGACGTCATGATGACGACGGTGTTCTTGAAGTCGACCGTGCGGCCCTTGCCGTCGGTCAGCCGCCCGTCATCGAGCAGCTGCAGCAGCACGTTGAGCACCTCCGGATGCGCCTTCTCGACCTCGTCGAGCAGGACGACGGCGTACGGACGCCGCCGCACCGCTTCGGTCAGCTGGCCGGACTCCTCGTATCCGACGTAGCCCGGAGGCGCCCCGATCATCCGCGAGACGGTGTGCTTCTCCTGATACTCCGACATGTCGATCCGGATCATCGCCTGCTCGTCGTCGAACAGGAACTCGGCCAGCGCGCGCGCCAGCTCCGTCTTGCCGACGCCGGTCGGCCCGAGGAAGAGGAAGCTGCCGAGCGGCCGGTTCGGATCCTGGAGGCCCGCCCGGGCCCGCCGGATGGCGTTCGCGACCGACGTGATCGCTTCGTCCTGGCCGATCACGCGGAGGTGCAGGCGCTCTTCCATGTGGATCAGCTTCTGGATCTCGCCCTCGATCAGCCGGCTCACGGGAATGTGCGTCCACTTGCCGACGACCTCGGCGATGTCCTCTTCGTCGACTTCCTCCTTGAGCATCCGCTGGCCCTTCTGCAGATCCGCGAGGCGCTGCTCCTGGGCCTTGATCTCCTGCTCGAGCTGGGGGAGGCGACCGTACTGCAGCTCCGAGGCCTTCGTGTAGTCGCCGCCGCGCTGCGCCTGCTCGATCTGGACGCGGATCGCCTCGACCTCCTCCTTGCGCTGGCGCGAGGCCTGGATGGCTTCCTTCTCCTGCTGCCAGTGCGCCGCAAGTCGGCCGCGCTCCTCCTTGAGGTCGGCGAGCTCCTTGTCGAGCCGCTCCAGCCGCTCGACCGACGCCTTGTCGGTCTCCTTGCGGAGCGCCTCGCGCTCGATCTCGAGCTGCATGATGCGCCGCTCGACCTCGTCGAGCTCGACCGGCAGCGAGTCGATCTCCATCCGCAGCTTCGACGCGGCCTCGTCGACCAGGTCGATCGCCTTGTCGGGCAGGAACCGGTCGGTGATGTAGCGGTTCGACAGCACGGCCGCCGCCACGAGCGCGGCATCCTTCAGCTTGACGCCGTGGTGCACCTCGTAGCGCTCGCGGAGGCCGCGCAGGATGCTGATCGTGTCCTCCACGGTCGGCTCGCCCACGAGCACCGGCTGGAACCGGCGCTCGAGCGCCGCGTCCTTCTCGATGTACTTCCGGTACTCGTCGAGCGTCGTCGCGCCGATGGTGTGCAGCTCGCCGCGGGCCAGCATCGGCTTCAGCATGTTCGAGGCGTCGATGGCCCCCTCGGCCGCGCCGGCGCCGACGACGGTGTGCAGCTCGTCGATGAACAGGACGACCTGGCCGGAGGCGTCGGTGATCTCCTTCAGCACGGCCTTCAGCCGGTCCTCGAACTCGCCGCGGTACTTCGCGCCGGCGACGAGCGAGCCCATGTCGAGCGCGACGATCCGCTTGTTCTTCAGCCCCTCGGGCACGTCCCCGCGGACGATCCGCTGGGCGAGCCCCTCGACGATGGCGGTCTTGCCGACGCCCGGCTCGCCGATGAGCACCGGGTTGTTCTTGGTGCGGCGCGAGAGCACCTGGATGACGCGCCGGATCTCCTCGTCGCGGCCGATCACCGGATCGAGCTTGCCGCGGCGGGCGAGCTCGGTGAGGTCGCGGCCGTAGCGCTCGAGCGCCTGGTACTTGGCCTCGGGATTCTGGTCGGTGACGCGCTGCGAGCCGCGCACCGCCGTCAGCGCCTGCAGAATGCTGTCGCGCGTGACGCCGTGGTCCTTCAGCAGCTTCGCGGCAGGGGACCGGCCCGTCTCGCCGGCCACGGCGATGAACAGGTGCTCCGTGCTGACGAACTCGTCCTTCAGGCGCTCGGCCTCGGCCTGCGCCAGGTCCGCGACGAGATTGAGGCGTGGCGAGATGCCCGGCTGGGCGCCGCCGTACGCCTTCGGCTGCGATTCGATCGCCTCGCGAGCGGCCTTCGCCACGGCCGCCGGGTCGACGTGCATCTTGCGCAGCACCTCGGGGACGACCCCTTCGTGCTGCTCGAGCAGCGTGACCAGCAGGTGCTCCGGCTCGATCTGCGGATGGTTCATCTGCGCGGCCAGCTGCTGCGCTCCGACGACGGCTTCCTGTGCCTTTTCCGTGTACTTGTTCAGGTTCATGATCGTGACCTTCCGCGGTCCGCCGGATGATTGCGCCCGTCGGCGTGTGGCGGCGCCGCCCTCTCGCCTGTTCAGCTCGTCTGCGCGGCCGGTTGCTGCGGCTGGCCCTCCAGCCGTGCCAGCTCCTCGAACAGCTTCTGCTGTTCGGGCGTCAGCTGGCGGGGCAGCTGCACCTGCGCCGTGGCGTACAGATCCCCCCGCTGATCGGGCTTGCCGACCGCCGGCATGCCGTGGCCCTTCAGCCGGAACACCTGGCCGTTCTGGGTCGTCGCCGGCACCTTCAGCCGCAGCGGCCGGCCGGCGAGCGTGGAGACCTCGGCCTCGCCGCCCAGCACGGCCACCGTCAGCGGCACCGGCACCTTGACGTAGAGGTCGCGGCCTCGCCGCTCGAACGTCGCATGCGGCCGCAGCCGGATGCGCAGGTAGAGATCGCCCGAGGCGGCGCCGCCCGTTCCGGGCTCGCCCTCGCCGGCGACGCGCACGCGCGAACCGTCGCCGACACCGGCCGGGATCCGGACGTCCACCGTGCGGGCGTGGCCGTCGTGCTTGATGGACAGCCGCCGCATGGTGCCGTTGAAGGCGTCCTCGAGCGAGAGCTCCAGCTCCTGCTCGACGTCGCGCCCCTGCCGGGCGCGGCTCCGGCCGCGGCCGGGGCGCCGGCCCGATTCCGGCGCTCCGGCGGCGCCGCCGAAGAAGGTCTTGAAGAAGTCGGAGAAGGGGTCTTCGTCGCCGAAGACGCTGTGCATCTCCTCTTCGCTCATCGTCCGATAGCCGCCGCCGGGGCCGCCGCCACCGAAATGCACCGACCACGCCGCCGCCGGGGCCGCCCTGGCCGCCCGCCTGCTGCGCCTGTTCGGTACTGGCGCCAGTTCGCCCCCAGCTCGTCGTACTTCTTGCGCTTGGCCGGATCGCCGAGCACCTCGTTGGCCTCGTTGATCTCCTTGAACTTCGACTCGGCGGCCTTGTCGCCCGGGTTGACGTCGGGATGGTGCTTGCGCGCCAGCTTGCGGTACGCCTGCTTGATCTCCTTCTCGGTCGCCGTCTTGGCGACGCCGAGCGTGGCGTAGTAATCCTTGAAGTCCATAACGGGCTACCAGTCGACGCCGACGAGACGGCAGAGCCGCTCGATCTCGCGCGTCAGCCGCCGCCGGCCCTCGTCACGCGCGAGTGATTCCTCGCGGGCGAGCGGGCGCAGACGGTCGACGGCATCGGCAATGGAGAGCAGGCGCTGGACGCCCGCCAGGTTCACGCCGCCTTCGTCGACCAGCTGCTTGATAATGCGCAGCCGTGCCAGCTCGTCGCGCGAATAAAGTCGCATGCTGCCGATCGTGCGCGTCGGCCGGACCAGCCCCAGACGCTCGTACTTGCGGAGAGTCTGCGGGTGCATGCCAAGCAGGCGGGCAGCGACGCTGATGAAATACAAATCCTGTTCCACAGCCATGATTCCTGAAACCTGCGTCGACTTAAGTATATGTATTGATACGATGTCGTGTCAAGTTTTAGCGCGTCGCGACGGTCGCGCCGCGCCGTTCGGGGATGACACCGCTGGCCGGGCGGGGCATACTGAAGCGGGCCGGCCGTGAGGTCCGCTCCGGCGCAAACCGGAAGTCCGGCGCTTCACGCGCCCTGGTCCCGCGCAGCCCTTCACGTCCACCCGACTTTCCCGTGCACCCACAGGCCGCTGACTTCGCCACCGTGCTCCTGCTCATCGCCCTCGAGGGGCTGCTGAGCGCGGACAACGCCATGGTGCTGGCCGTGCTCGTGCTGGGCCTGCCGAAGGACGAGCAGCGGCGGGCCCTGCGGGTCGGCATCGCCGGGGCGTTCGCCTTCCGCATCGCGGCGACGCTGGCGGCCGTCTATCTGATCACGCTCGGCTTCGTGAAGCTGGTCGGCGGCCTCTATCTGCTGTACCTGCCGTGGAAGTACTTCCGCCACGCAGGCGACGCCGAGGAGCGCCGCACACCGCCGCCGGCGCGCGCCTGGCTGGGCCTGCCGCCGTTCTGGGCGACGGTCGTCCGGGTGGAGCTGACCGACATCGTCTTTGCCTTCGACTCCATTCTGGTCGCCGTGGCGATGTCGCCGAAGCTCTGGGTCGTGCTGAGCGGCGGGCTGCTCGGGATCGTCATGATGCGGGTCGTCATCGGCCAGATCCTGGCGCTGATCGAGCGCTATCCGGCCGTGGTCGACGGCGCGTTCGTGATCATCGGCTGGGTCGGCACGAAGCTGCTGCTGGACTACCTGCACACGATCGGCATCCTCGGCTTCGAGGTGCCGCAGTGGCTGTCGCTCGGGCTGATCGTGGTCATCTTCGTGACCGCCGTGGTGTACGCGCGCCACGCGGAGAAGGCGCGGATCGCACGGGCCGGGGGAGGCCCTGCAGAGGAGAACGCGAGGACAGACGAGGTGGACTCATGAGCGACGAACGGGTACGGCTGGCGTGCGGCTGCCAGGTGACCACGCAGCGGGACTTCCTCGGGCGCGTGGTCGGCACGATCGTGGAGCGTGGTGAAGGGTGCAGTCGCCCGGACCATGCGCCGGGTCGGCAGGTCGTGATGCCCGGACGGGAGAACGCCGCGGGCTGATTGGCGGCCCCGTGCACGTCTCGCCGCCTCGACGGGGCGGCATCGCCCCGGTCCCTCCTATAATGGTTCCAGTGACGGCTGAGCTTGGTGCCGCCTGGTGCCGGGAGAGGATGGTGGACGTGTGATTGCGACCATGTTGCTGACAACGGCCCTGATGCTGGCCGGCGGGGTGCAGGCTTCGGGGGCAGCGGCCCAGGGCGCGGCAGGGCAGGCCGCCCAGGCCACCCCGCCGATGAAGAGCCGCCATGCCGGCCGAGATGGATGCGCCGCCGGTGGTGACCCACCACGAGGCGCGGATCGGCGGCCGGCTGCTGAAGTACACCGCGACGACCGGCATGATGCCGCTGGCCGACGCGGACGGGAAGATCACCGCGCACGTCTTCTTCATCGCCTATACGCTCGACGGCGTCACCAGCCGGGCGGAGCGGCCGCTGACGGTGGCGTTCAACGGCGGGCCGGGCTCCTGCGTCGGTCTGGCTGCACCTGGGGGCCATCGGTCCGAAGCGGGTGCAGATGCTGGACGAGGGGTTCCTGCCGCCGCCTCCGTACCATCTCGTCGACAACGCGGACAGCTGGCTCGACAAGACGGACCTCGTGTTCGTCGATCCCGTGGGAACCGGCTACAGCCGCGCGGTCTCGCCGGAAGAGGGCAAGAAGGTCTGGGGACTGCAGGGCGACATCGCCTCGGTGGGCGAGTTCATCCGTCTGTACCTGACGCGCTACGAGCGGTGGACGTCGCCGCTGTTCCTGGCGGGCGAGAGCTACGGGACGACGCGGGCGGCGGGGCTGTCGGGGTATCTGGTCGATCACGGCATCGCGCTCAACGGGGTCGTGCTGATCTCGACGATCCTCAACTTCCAGACGGCCGATTACGCCCGCGGTAACGATCTGCCGTACATCCTCTACGTGCCCACCTACACGGCGACGGCCTGGTATCACAAGAAGCTGCCGCCCGACCTGCAGAAGCAGGACCTGCCGCAGGTGCTCGCCGAGGCGGAGAAGTGGGCGTCGACCGACTACACCATCGCGCTGCAGAAGGGGACGCGGCTGACGGCGCAGGAGCGGCAGCAGACGATCGCGCAGCTGGCACGGTACACGGGGCTGAGCGAGACGTTCATCGACGATTCCGACCTGCGGCTCACGCTCGATCGGTTCGATGCGGAGCTGCTGCGGGATCGGAAGCTGACCGTCGGGCGGCTCGACAGCCGCTTCACCGGGGCGAGCGACCTGCCCGGCTCGGAGAGCCCCGACTTCGATCCGAGCATGACAGCCATCCGGCCGCCGTACACGGCGATGCTGTACGACTACGTGCGGACCGAGCTCGGCTTCAAGAGCGACCTGCGGTACTACATCCTGGGTGGCGGCTTCACGAGCTGGGACTTCGGGTCGGACAACCAGTACGCCGACGTGAGCGGCGCGCTCTGGAGCGCCTTCGCGAAGAACCCCTACATGAAGCTCTTCGTGGCGATGGGGTACTACGACCAAGCGACGCCGGTACTGCGCGGCGGAGTACACGCTGGCCCACCTGCGGCTGCCGGCCGCGTCGCGGGGCAACGTCAGCACCGCGCACTATCGCGCCGGCCACATGGTCTACATCGACAAGGCATCGCTGGCGAAGCTGAAGCAGGACGTCGCCGCGTTCATGGACCGCGCGATCGCCGCGAAGCCGCAGTAGGGGAGCGCGCCGCGGCGCAGTACAGGCTACGGGCTACGGTCTCGAGCGGCCGGAAGTTGGCCGTTCGTGCCCGTAGCCTGAAGCCCGCAGCCCTACCTTCCCTTCAACCTCCGCAATTCCCGCCGTTCGCGCTTGTCCGGGGCCCGCGGCGGCGTCATCGACGCGCGGTAGATCCGCTCGAGCCGCCGCATCTCGACTTCCTCCGGCGTGGGCGCCGGCGTCAGATCCTCGTAGAGCGTGCGGGCTTCCTGTCTCGGCAGGTGCTGCTCGGCGAGCTGGCGCACGACGATCGTCTGCTTGCGTCCCATGGGGCGCGAAATGACCAGGCGATCGCCGGGACGGATCGTGCGATGCGGCTTGCCGGGCTGGCCGTTGACGGCGATCTTGCCGCCCTTGCAGGCCTGCTGGGCTTCCGATCGCGTCCGGAACAGACAGGCGACGTCGAGCCAGACGTCGAGCCGGACGTCTGCAGGGTCGGATCGCTTCGGGCGGCGCGACTAGTCATGCACCGGGCATTATAGCGGCTGAGGGGGGCGCAACGCGGCGAACCCGCGGCGGCGCTCGGTGACGGGGCACTCGCCGCCATGCCGGATGCCGATCAGATGAAGATCTCGATCTTGCCCTTCTTGCGGAGCGCCTCGACGAGCGCCGCCGTCTGCTTCTGGCGCTCCTGGTTGGTCAGGAAGTCCTTGATCTCCGTGCTGGTCTCGGCGAGCGACAGCGTGTGCGCCGGCCGGCGACCCGTCACCTTGATGATGTGGAAGCCGAAGGGCGACTCGACGACGCCGCTGACCTCGCCGACCTTGAGCGCGAAGGCGGCCTGCTCGAAGGCCGGCACCATCTCGCCCTTCTCGAAGAAGCCCAGGTCGCCGCCGTTCTTCGCGCTGCCGGGATCCTGTGAGTTCGCCTTGGCGACGGTGGCGAAGTCGGCGCCGCCCTTGATCTGCTTCAGCAGGTCCTCGGCCTTCGCCTTCGCGGCCGCCTTCTGGGCCGGCGTGGCATCCTTCGCGACGGTGATCAGGATGTGGCTCGCGCGCACCGCCTCGCCCTGGACGAACTTCTCCTTGTTGGTGTCATAGAAGTCCTGGATGTCCTTGGTCGTGACGTTCACCTTCGAGCCGACCTCTTCCTCCAGCACCTTGGTCACCATCATGCTCTCGCGGATGGTGCCCTTCAGCTTCTGCTCGGTCGTGCCCTGCGAGGCGAGCGCCTTGTCGAAGGCGGCCTGATCGGGGAACTGCTTCCGGATCTGCGCGAACTGGCCGTTCAGGTCCGTGTCGGGGACCACGACCTTCTTGGCGGCCGCTTCCTGCTGCAGCAGGTGATAGCTCACGAGCTGCTCGAGCACGTTGCGCAGGATCTCGTCGCGGCGATTGGCCGGCACCGGCGCGCCGTTGCGGGCTTCGAGGCTGTGGACGGCCGACTCGAACTCGTCGCGCGTGATGGTGTCGCCGTTCACCTTCGCGATGACGGCGGGCAGCTCGGCGGGCACGGGCTTGGCGGCCGGCGCGGGCGTGCCGGGTGCCTGCGTGGCGGCTGCGGTCTGCCCGGGCGGATCGGCGGGCGCCTTGGCGGCGGCCGGCTGCGACGCGGGCGCCTGGCGGCAGGCCAGAGAACCGACGATGAGGAGAACGGCGGAGATTCGCGATTTCACAGACTTTGCACTCCTGACATTCCCTTCGGGAAGGTCGATGAAGATGGCGTCGGGATCTGGTCAGACCGGTACGTTCAACGGCTCCGCCCGCGCGGTGACGAGGGGAGAAGTCGATTATAGCAGGCTGTTTACCCGGGGGCACGCGGCGAAATGGGGCCCTATTGCCCCCCGCCAGTGGACACCCGCCGGACCCGTTTGTACACTACGCCGCTCCGATCGCCGGTGCTTAGTGCCCCCGGGGGGCGCGGATCGGATTCATTGTTGTCGTCGGCCTGAAATCGTGCGCGGGCGGATGCCCGGGAGGATGGTCGTGAAACGAGCCTTGTGGATTCTGGTGGCGCTGCTGGCCTGCGGACCGGCGGTCCCGTCCGCCGCGGCGACGACGCTGTTCGTGCGCTGCGGCACGCTCATCGTGGACGCGGCCAGGCCGCCGCTGAAGAACGCGAATGTCGTCATCGTCGACGGCAAGGTGACGGCGGTCGGCCCCGAGGTGAAGGCGCCCGCCGGCGCCGAGGTGCTCGACCTGTCGGCGTACACGGTGATGCCGGGCGTCATCGACGCGCACAGCCACCTCTATACCGGCCCGCTGACGGGCACGCCGCCGTCGGTGCCGCTGCAGGTGCTCCGGGCGGCGCCCGGCATGACCTACGCGCTGCAGTCGGGCATCGTGGCGATCCGGACGCTCGGCAGCGGCGGGTTCATCGACGTGGCGCTGCGCGACGCGATCGACGAAGGGACGCTCGAGGGTCCGCACATCGTGCCGGCCGCGCACGCCCTGACGATTCCCGGCGGCCACGGCGACTTCAACCCGATGCCGCCCGAGCTGCCGATGACCGACTACTACACGCCGCTCAACGGCTTCGTGAACTCCCCGGCCGACGCGGAGAAGGCCGTGCACCTGCAGATCAAGTACGGGGCGCGCGTCATCAAGCTGCTCGCGTCGGGCGGCGTGGCCTCCCCGCTCGATTCGCCGACGGCCGAACAGCTGTCGCCCGAGGAGATGCGCGTGGCGGTCGAGCAGGCGCACATGGATCACATCAAGGTCGCGGCCCATGCCGAGAACATCAAGACCATCATGGACGCACTGCACGCCGGCGTCGACTCGATTGAGCACGGCAGCGGGATCGACGAGGCGGCTGCGGCGTACATGAAGGCGCACGGCGTCTTCCTCGTGCCGACGCTCCACGTCGTCGACTCGATCCTGCACCTGAAGCCCGAGTACCACTATCCCGACTACATGGTGCGCAAGGGACGCGAGCTCGCGAACCGCCACTTCCCGAGCTTCAAGCTGGCGCTGGCGGCCGGCGTGAAGATGGCGACCGGCAACGACGGGTTCTACCGGCCCGGTGGCGAGACGGTGCTCGACGAGATCGTGACCGACGTGCACTACGGCATGACGCCGCAGCAGGCGCTCGAGGCCGCGACGACCGGCGGCGCGGAACTGCTCGGTCTGCCCGAACTGGGCACGATCGCGGCGGGGCAGGAGGGCGACCTGCTCGCCGTGCAGGGTGATCCGCTGACGAACATCGAGGCCATCAAGCAGACCGAGGCCGTCGTGTATCAGGGCAAAGTGGTCTTCAGGAAGGGCGGCCGGTAGGGCGGGCAGGCCGGGAAGGCGGGACGCGCAGCGGCGCGTGTCCCGCCACCCGCCGTTCGCGGCGGCTACGGCGCCGGCGCGACGAGCGAGCGGTCGATCGACGCGATCGTCGGGCGGCCGGCCAGCGCCATGGCCAGCTCGATCTCGTCGCGGAGCAGCGTGAGCACCCGCGAGACCCCCGCTTCGCCATCGGCCGCGAGCGCCCAGAGGTACGGGCGCCCGATGAGCACCGCCCGCGCGCCGAGCGCGAGCGCCTTCAGCACGTCCGTTCCGCGGCGGACGCCGCCGTCCAGCAGCACGGGCAGGCGGTCGCCCACGGCCTCGGCGATCGCCGGCAGCGCGCCGATGGTCGAGGAGACCCCGTCGAGCTGGCGGGCGCCATGATTCGACACGACGAGGCCGGCCACGTTGGCGTCGGCCGCGAGCCGCGCATCCTCCGGCGTCAGGATCCCTTTCAGCAGCACCGGCAGCCGCGTGATCGACTGCAGCCAGCCGATCGTCTCCCAGGTGAGCGACGGGTCGAAGAGGCGGAAGACGTAATCGAAGAAGCTCGAGCCGCTGCCCCAGCCGGCTTCCGTCGACCGGCCGACACTGGCGAAGTTGCGGATCGCCGCGTGCGGGGGGAGCACGAAGCCGTTGCGGACGTCGCGCTCGCGGCGGCCGAGCCTCGGCGTGTCGACCGTCAGCACGAGCGCGCGGCAGCCGGCGGCCTCGGCGCGGGCCACCAGCGCCCGTGTCAGTTCCCGATCCCGGTACACGTACAGCTGGAACCAGAGGGGGCCGGTCGCCGCTTCCGCGATCTCCTCGATGGCGCACGAGGCGATGGTGCTGGCGACCATGAGGGTGCCGGCCCGGCCGGCGGCCCTGGCGACGGCACACTCGCCGTCGGGATGCGCGAGGCGGTTGAAGGCGGTCGGTGCCATCAGGACGGGGAAGGCCAGCGTCTCGCCGAGGAGCGTCGTCGACGTGTCGACGCGGCTGACGTCGACCAGGACGCGGGGCCGGAGGATCAGCCGGCCGAACCCGAGCCGGTTCTCGGCCAGCGTGACCTCGTCGCCCGCGGCGCCCGCGTAGGTACTCGTAGGCGCTGGTCTCCATGCGGGCGCGTGCGAGCGATTCGAAGTCGAGCGCGTTGACCGGTGGTTCAGCCATGTGTGCCTCCGTGCCGGCGGCCGCCGGCAGGCGATGATACCCGCGCGATCGCGGCCGTTCCATATGGTAATCGGTGGACGACTGTGCTATATCGTGCGCACCGGGTCGGGCCGTGATGGCGTGCCGGCGGGCGCGCGGCGGATCGGCCGATGAGGGGAGCGACGATGGAACCCGCAATCGAGTTACCGGAGACAGCGCGCACGCTGTCGCGACGACGAATCCTGCAGATGCTGGCCGCGCTGGGCATCGCGGGGCCGGCGGCCGTGCAGTTGACGGCGCAGGCACGCGCGCAGCTGTCGGTCGAGACGCTGCGCTGCGCTGACGCGATCGTCGACCAGCACTTCGCCGACGACCGCCTGCCGATCATCGAGCGCGCGCTGCAGCGCAACCTGGACCAGTTCCAGATCGTGCGCGACCTGCAGGTCGACGACCTGATCGAGCCGGCCCCGATCTTCCTGGCGCGGGGGCGATAGGCGATGGCGGACAACGAACTCGTCTTCAAGAGCGCCCACGAGCTGGCGGATCTGATCCGCAGCCGGCAGGTGTCGCCCGTGGAGGTCGTGCAGGCCTGCCTCGATCGGATCGACGCCCTCAACCCGAAGGTCAACGCCTTCATCACCGTCACGCGCGAGCACGCGCTGCAGGCGGCCCGGCAGGCCGAGACGGACATCCGGGCCGGCAAGTACAAGGGCCCGCTGCACGGCATCCCGTACGCGCCGAAGGACATCCTGGCGACGCGGGGCATCCGGACGACCAACGGCTCGAAGGTGACGCCCGACTGGGTGCCCGACTACGAGTCGACGATCACCGAGCGGCTGAACCGCGCCGGTGCGATCCTGATCGGCAAGCTCAACCTCCTCGAGTTCGCCATGGGCAGCGGCGTGCTCTCGGGCTTCGGGCCGGTGCGGAACCCCTGGGACCTGGCGTACTCGCCGTCGGGCTCCTCCAGCGGCTCGGGCGCCGCGCTGGCGGCCTGCATGGTGCCGCTCTCGGTCGGCACCGACACGGGCGGCTCGATCCGCGGTCCCGCAGCCTTCTGCGGCATCGTCGGCCTGAAGCAGACCTACGGGCGCGTCAGCCGGTATGGCGTGACGACGCTCAGCTGGTCGCTCGACCATGCCGGCCCGATGACCAGGTCGGTGACCGACGCCGCACAGATGCTGAGGGTGATGGCCGGGCGCGATCCGCTCGACCCGACGCTGCCGCCCGGAGCCGGTGCCGGACTATGCGAAGGCGCTGACGGGCGACGTGCGGGGGCTGAAGATCGGCGTGCCCACCAACTACTTCTTCGATGATGCGCAGCCGCAGGTCGACAAGGCGGTGCGGGCGGCCATCCGGCGGCTGGGCGACCTGGGCGCCGAGCTCGTCGAGGTGGACGTGCCGCACGCGGATCTCGCCGCGTCGGCCGGCTGGATCATCGCCATGGCCGATGGGGCCTGCTTCCATGAGAAGCGGCTGCGCGAGAAGGCCGACCTGTTCGACCCGCTCGTGCGCGAGCGGCTGGAGGCGGCCAACTTCTACACGGCCACCGACTACATCAAGGCGATGCGGATCCGGACAATCCTGATGCGCGACATGGAGGCGGTCTTCAGGAAGTGCGACGTGATGGCCGTGCCGGGCAGCACGAGCGTCGCCAGCAAGCTGCCGCCGCCTGAGCTCGCCAGGAGCGACGTGCGACCGGGTTCGCAGGGCCGGCCGCCGTCTCACGGCGGGAACACGTTCATCGGCAACATGACCGGGCTGCCGGCCATGGTCGTCCCGTGCGGCTTCACCACGGGGCCGCCGGTGCTGCCGATCACGATCATGTTCTACGGGAAGCCGTTCGACGAGTCGACGATCTTCCGCGTCGGCCAGGCGTACGAGGCGGTCACCGACTGGCACACGCGGCGTCCGCCGGTGGCCTACGGCCCGGCCGACAAGGCCGGTGCCGACGAGCCGGCCGGGCCGGGACTCTGGATCTAGGAGCGGAGAAGAAGAGAAGACGGGAGGGAGGAGACCAGATCGGATGCCCGGTCTCCTCCCCGACGTTCGCGTCCGCGGTCGCGGCTATCGTCCGCCGCCCGCGGGCTTCCTGCCGGGCACGGTCTGGTAGCCCTTCGCCTTCCAGTCGTTCAGCGGACAGAACACCGCGGTCTTGAATCCGGCACGTTCGGCGAGCTTCGCAGCCTGCGAGCTTCTGATGCCGGTATTTCAGGTGAAGACGAGCGTCGTGTCCTTCGAGAAGTCCTTGAGATGCTTCGGGAGCTGGGCGAGCGGGATATTGATGGCGCCCTTGATGGTGTCCTTCTTGTACTCGGCGGCGTCGCGGACGTCGATGATGACGAGCTTGGCGCCGAGGGCCATCTCGATCTGCGCGAGCACCGGCGGGGCCAGCTCCCTGGCGCCAACGGCGCGGCCGGTCTCCGGATTGACCGGGAACTTCGTCTGCGCGGCGACGGTCAGCGGCACGAGCAGCAGCAGCCACAACAGGTTTCGCGGCATCTGACTCCTCCTTGTGCGCCATCATACGCCGGCGCTCGTCAGCCTTCCAGCAGGAGCGTGCCCGGATCCTCGACGAACTGCTTCACGCGGACCAGGAACTGCACGGCCTCGCGGCCGTCGACGATGCGGTGGTCGTAGCTGAGCGCCACGTACATCATCGGGCGGATGGCGACCTGGCCGTCGATCGGGATGGCCCGATCCTGGATCTTGTGCAGGCCGAGGATGCCGACCTGGGGCGGGTTGATGATCGGCGTGCTGAGCAGCGAGCCGAAGACGCCGCCGTTGGTGATGGTGAACGTGCCGCCGCGCAGGTCCTCGAGCGATAGCGTCCGGTCGGTCGCCTTCTGCGAGAACAGCTTGATCGCCTGCTCGATGTCGGCGAACGACAGGGCGTCGGCGTCGCGGATCACCGGCACGACCAGTCCTTCGGGAGCGCCCACCGCCATGCCGATGTCGTAGTAGTGCTTCAGCACCATCTCCTCGCCCTGGATCTCGGCGTTCAGGCGGGGGAAGTCGCGCAGCGCGGCGACGCTCGCCTTCACGAAGAAGGAGGCGATGCCGAGGCCGATGCCGTGGCGCGTCTTGAACTCGTCGCGCCGGCGGCGGCGGAGGTCCATGACGGCCGTCATGTCGATCTCGTTGAAGGTCGTCAGCATCGCCGCCGTGTGCTGCGCCTCGACGAGGCGGCGGGCGATCGTCAGCCGGCGCTTCGACATCCGTACCTCTTCTTTCGGTCCGCTCGCCCGGCGCGCGCCGCGGCGCGGCGGCAGTGGCGGGAGCGGGGGCTGGCGCGGCGGCGGGTGGCGGGGCCGGCGCCACGGCTGGCGCGCTACCGAGATGACTCTCCACGTCCTGGCGCGTGACGCGGCCGCGATCGCCGGACCCGCGGACGGCGGCGAGATCGACCTGATGGTCCCTGGCGAGCCGCTGCGCGGTCGGCGTCGCCCGTTGCCGCTCGGCGTCGCGCGACCCGGCCGCCGGCGGCGGCAGAGCAGGGGATGACCCGGCAGACGCCGGCGGCGCTTCCGGAGTCGGCTCGGCGGCGGCTCCCGCCGCCTCGTCGATGACGGCGAGCACCTCGCCAATCTTCACGTCGGTCCCCTCCGGCTGGGCAATGCTGCTGAGGACGCCCGCGCGGGTGGCGGAAACCTCGAGGTCGGTCTTCTCGGTCTCCAGCTCGACGAGTGGCTCGCCGGCGTCGACCCGGTCGCCCTGCTTCTTGAGCCACCTGGCCACACGCGCTTCGACGACGGACTCGCCCAACTCGGGCACCACAACATTTATCGGCATCGGATCCTGGCTCCTGCGACGTCAACGGGCGGACGGCCGCCCGGTCGTGCGGCCGGCGTGTCGCTGGCCGCTCTCACGGTTTCCTGCGATCAGGACTTCCTGGTGACCGCCACGCGCGCCAGCTGCGGCGTCGCGCGGACCGTCGCCCTGGCGGGGCGTCAGCCGGAAGGCTTCATCGATGATGGCGGCCTGGCGCTGCGCGTGGCGCGACGCCCAGCCCTCGGCCGGGCTGGCGCTGCGCGGCCGCCCGACGTAGCGCAGCGGCCACCGGTCCCGGGCGAGATCGGCCAGCAGTGGCCGGACGAATTCCCAGGCGCCCATGTTCTCCGGCTCTTCCTGCACCCAGACGACCTCGGCGAGGTTCGGGTAGCCCCGGAGCACTTCCTCGAGCTCGGCCTGCGGGAAGCGATAGAGCTGCTCGATCCGGCACAGGGCGACCGCCGGCTCCTCGCGGCGCCGATCCGAGGTGGCCAGGTCGACGTAGATCTTGCCCGAGCAGAGCACCAGCCGGCGGACGTCCCCGGCGTGCGTCCGCGCCTCCGCGTCGTCGATCACCGGGTGCCAGATCCCTTCGGCGAGCTCGCGCGGCGACGACGCGACCGCCGGGTGGCGCAGCAGGCTCTTCGGCGTGAGGATGACGAGCGGCAGCGGATCGGTGTGCAGCAGGGCGGCCTGCCGGCGCAGCAGGTGGAAGTACTGCGCGGCCGTCGTGCAGTTGGCGACGCGCAGGTTGATGTCGGCGGCCAGCTGCAGGAAGCGCTCGGGCCGTGCGCTGGCGTGATCGGGGCCGGTGCCTTCCAGGGCGTGCGGCAGCAGCAGCACGAGCGACGGCTTCTGGCCCCACTTCACGCGCGCCGAGGTGACGAACTCGTCGAGCATGACCTGCGCGCCGTTGATGAAGTCGCCGTACTGCGCCTCCCAGACGACGAGGCGATCGGGCGCCTGGATATTGAGGCCGTACTCGAAGCCGATGGCGGCGTTCTCCGACAGCGGGCTGTCGTGGATCTCGAAGGCGGCGCGTCCCTGCGGCAGCGCCTGGAGGGGCGCGAAGGTGCGGCCGGTCTCGGTATCGTGGAGCACGGCGTGCCGCTGGCTGAACGTGCCGCGCTGCGCATCCTCGCCCGTGAGCCGGATCGGCACCCCGTCGGCGAGGATCGACGCGAAGGCCAGCTCCTCGGCGGCCGCCCAGTCGATCGTCCGCGCATCGGGAGCGTCGAAGGCCTGCGCGCGCCGTTCCCGCTGCTTTTCGAGCTTGCGGTGCACGGTGAAGCCGTCGGGCACGGCCAGCGCCGCCGCATTGAGGGCCGCGAGGGCCTCGAGCGGGACCGCCGTGCGGGCCTTGCGGGCCGCGGCCGGCGGGGCCGGCGCGGGAATCGGCTCCACGAGATCCTGCTCGGGCTTGAGGGACTCGAGCACCGACTGCAGCTCGTTGAGGTACTTCTGGTTCAGTTCGGCCGCCCACGCGGCGGAAATCGTGCCGCGGTCGGCCAGGACGCGCGCGAGCCGCTCGCGCACGGTCGGATGCGTCGCGATCTTCCGGTAGAGCAGCGGCTGCGTGAACGACGGCTCGTCGCCCTCGTTGTGCCCGTAGCGGCGGTAGCCGACGAGATCGATCAGGAAGTCGCGCTGGAAGCGGGCCCGGTACGCCATCGCCATCCGGGCCACCTCGAGACAGGCTTCCGGATCGTCCGCGTTGACGTGCACGATCGGGATCTTGAACCCGCGGGCCAGGCCGCTGGCGTAGCTCGTGCTGTAGGACTGGTCGGGCCGCGCCGTGAAGCCGAGACGGTTGTTCGCGATGATGTGCAGCGTGCCGCCGGTCCGGTAGCCGGGCAGCCGCGAGAGGTTCAGCGTCTCGGCGACGATCCCCTGGCCGGGGAACGCGGCATCGCCGTGGATCAGGATCGGCAGCGCCCGCGTCTCGTCGAGGTGCGGGGCGCCGGGCGCCGAGGCGTTGCTCTCGGCGGCGCGCGCCATCCCCTCGACCACCGGGTTCACCGCCTCGAGGTGGCTCGGGTTCGGCGGCATGACGAGCCGCGTGCCGCTCGACGGGTCGGTGTACGCGGCGCCGCTGTGGTACTTCACGTCGCCGCTCCACACCGGGTCGGTGCCGCGTGTCGGATCCTTGAACTCGGCGAGGATCTGCGCCGACGGCTTCCGGAAGATGTGCCGCAGGACGTTCAGCCGGCCCCGGTGCGCCATGCCGATGAAGACCGTCCGGACGCCGTCGCCCGAGGCCTGCTGGATGACCTCGTCGAGCATCGGCACCATCATGTCGAGCCCTTCGATCGAGAAGCGGGTCTTGCCCGGGAAGGTCCGGTGCAGGAAGCGCTCGAACGACTCGACCTGCGTCAGGCGGTCGAGCAGGGCGTTGGCGTCGATCGGCATCCGGGGCGTCCGGAACCGGCCGCTCTCGATGGCGTCGCGGAGCCAGTCGCGCTCCTCCGGCACGAAGATGTGCGACAGGTCGTACCCGATCGACGAGGCGTACACCCGGCGGAGGGCGTTCAACGCCTCGAGCGCGTTCGCCGCGCCGTCGATCGCCGGCCCGCCCACCAGGCTGGCCGGCAGCGCCCGCAGGTCCTCGTCGGTGACGCCGTGCGTCGCCGGGAGCAGCGAGGGATCGCCGGGCGGGGGACCGCCGAGCGGATCGACATGGGCGGCGAGGTGACTGTAGAGCCGGATGGCCTTGGCGAGGTTGAGCACGCCCGCGATGGCGTTGAGGTCGAGGGCGGCGGCGGGCGCAGGAGCGCCGGCCGGGGACTCGTCGAGCGGTGGCGTCCAGCGGTCGAAGATGGCCCGCGTGGCGGGGTCGACCGAGGCCGGGTCCTGCCGGTAGCGTTCGTAGAGCTCGAGGACGAAGCCCTGATTAATGCCTTCGAAGTCCTGCCAGCCAGTCATGATCACTCATGCCCTTCGCATCCAGCTTACCACCCCGATGAGCCTCCGGCCGGGCGGCGCGGGAGCAGGCGCCGCCGCTCCACGAGCGGACGTGGAGCAGGCCGGGAGTATCGATGGATGGGGGATCAGAAGCGGATTGCGTTTCCCGGGAGTACGCGACGGCTCCGGAACGAAAGGCAGCCGCCCGGACCGACCGGCCGAAGCGCCGGTCACGGTGGGCGCTGCCGCGCCAATTCAGACAGTTTACCGCAAATCGGGCGCCGGTTGGCGCGATCCGCGCGGCCGCCGCCTGCGGATCGCTGCGGCTGAGCAAAGCTGCTAGAATTGCCGGCATCGGCACAAGCGGGCGGTCAATGATTTTCACCACTTCCACCGGGCAGGGAGTCGTGCGCTGATGGCGGACTCGCAGGAGCCCACGCCGGTCCATCGTGGCGTCGGCCCGTCGCTGCTGGGGCAGCTGACGCGCGACCGCGGCCTGCGCTTCGCGCTCGCCCTGGCGGTGGCCGTGGCCGTGCCCGTGGCCGTCCTCTTCTACTTCCGCTTCCAGTCCCTCAGCAATCTCCAGCGCGCGTCGACGGTCGTCATGCAGCAGCTCAGCGAGTCGGCGGCCGACGATCTGGCGAAGAACGTCGAGCAGGAGCTGAAGCGGCCGCACCTCGAGGTGCTGCTGCGCAGCCAGTACCAGACCGAGCCGCTGAACCTGCCGTACGTGAAGACGGTCTTCACCAACGGCCTGGAGAAGATCCCGTTCGTCGACGCGTTCTACGTCTGGTCGACGGTCGGCCCGTCGCACACCGGCGAGGTCATTGCCGTCGAGCGCGAGCCCGATCCGGCGCACCCCGGCGCCTTCCGGGCGGTGGTGCGGGAGAAGGTGCCCGAAGGGCCGTTCATCCTGGCGAAGATGCGGGAACTGGCGACGCACCACCGGATCATCGTGCTGTCGAAGGTGGAGCTCGACGGCCGGCCGACCTGGCTCGAGTTCCAGCTGCGCTTCAGCGCGGAGGACCGGGGCGAGCTGTCGAGCTTCGTCGGCCTGCGCGTCGATGCCGAGCACCTGCGCCGCGACTACTTTCCGGCCCTGATGCGACGGGAGATCAAGGCGATCGACGTGCCCGACGGATTCCCGCCGCTCGTGGTCACGCTGCTCGATCAGCAGAACCACGTCATCTTCAACTCCAGCGACCGGGTGCCGACCCAGTTCGTCGTCCAGCGGGCGTTCCCGGTGGTCTTCTTCGACAAGGAGATCCTGCAGGCCGTGCGGGCCTACGAGCCGACGGTCACCACCTGGCACATCGGCATCGGGTACGGCCACCGGTCGATCGGCGCCATCACGCACGCCCAGACGACGTCACAGGTCGGTCTGATGGCGGCGCTCGCCGTCGTGCTGGCGCTCGGCGTGTTCTTCGTGGCCCGGGCGGCGGCCCGCGAGGTGCGGCTCGCCGAGTTGAAGTCGAACTTCGTGTCGAGCGTGTCCCACGATCTGAAGACGCCGCTGGCGCTCATTCAGATGTTCGCCGAGACGCTCGAACTCGGGCGGTTGCGGCACGCGGAGCGCGCCCAGGAGTACTACCGCATCATCAACAGCGAGGCCCGCAAGCTGACGCGGTTGATCAACAACATCCTCGACTTCTCGAAGACGGAAGCCGGCCTGCGCCTGTACAAGATGACCGCGGTCGACCTGGTGGCGCTGGCGCGCCACGTTCTGGCGTCGTTCGAGAGCCAGTTCCAGCAGAACCACTTCCGGGTGGCCGTCGATCTGCAGCCCGGAGCCCCGGTCTGGGCCGACGGCGAGGCGCTCGAGCAGGCGTTCGAGAACCTCCTGTCGAACGCGATGAAGTACCTCGCCCGACCGCCGCGAGATCGAGGTCGAAGTGGGGCAGATCCGGCGCCAGGGCTTCATCCGCGTGCGCGACCACGGCGTCGGGATTCCGGATCGGTTCCGGCGGAAGATCTTCCGGAAGTTCTACCGCGTCGAGCCCGACGACGGGCATGGACCGCAGGGCTGCGGGCTGGGGCTGGCGATCGTCGATCACGTCATGCGGGCGCATGGGGGCTCGGTGGACGTGGAGAGCCAGCAGGGGCAGGGCAGCACGTTCACGCTGTGGCTCCCGGTCTGTGACGAAGCCGTCGCCGAGAGTGCGCGAGGCCGGAAGACGATCGAACAGACGCTCGGCGACGTCGCGGGGGCGGCGCAGGCGCAGACCGGGCTGACGCCCGGTGCCGCCAATGCGTCCAGAACCTCGTAGCCCGGCCGGTCCCGGCCGCCTGGCGCCAGCCTTCAGGGCCGTCTGTACACCGGAGAGGATATTCCCGCATGTGTGACATGAGCCATCCGCATCTGCACGGCGCCTTCGGCTATCTCGTGGACACGCCCGCCGTTCGCGCCGTGGTCGAAGAGGCGACGCGCCTGATGGCTGCGCCGTTGTCGAATGCCGAGCGCGTCGAGGCGCTGAAGCCGGCCTTCGAAGTGCTGCTCGGCGCCGACGACTGGCTGCCCGAGGCGCTGGCAACGCCGGACGAGACGAGTGGCATGGGTGGCGGCATCGGGCAATACGCCCTGTATCGTGCCGAGGATGGTTCGCTCTGCCTGTTCTCGCTGGTCGTGCCGTCCGGGGCGATGACGCCGGTGCACGATCATCTCGCCTGGGGCCTGGTCGGCATCTACCGGGGGCGCCAGGACGAGACGGTGTACCGGCGGCTGGATGACGGCAGCGATCCCGCGCAGGCGAAACTGGAAGTGGCCGTCAGGCAGACCCTCGGACGAGGGGAGTGTTACGCGTTGCTGCCGCCCGAGGGCGACATCCACTACGTGAAGACGGTCTCCGAGACGCCCTCGGTCTCGATCCACCTGCTGGCCAACGACACCGCCTGCGTCTGGCGCCACCGCTTCGATCCGCAGACGGGCCACGTGACGCCGTTCCGCTCCGGCTACAGCAATGCACCCTGTCCGCCGGAGGAGCAGGCCGCGGCGGAGTAGCAGCGCCGGGACGATTCGTCAGTCGGGGGCCCGTGGGGCCGAATTCCCGAAGCGGTGGGAAAATCTCTCGCGCGGATCCCGCCAATGTCTCGATTTCCAAGCAAATTAAACGGCATCGAGCTTGCGTATAAGACGGGTGCAGTGCCGGCGGCCGTTCTGATGATGTTCGGGCGTGGGGACGACTCGGGCGTTATCGGGCCGCCGGGACCGCCTTCTTCACGCGGGTGGGCGTGACGCTCTCCAGCGGAAGCGGATCCTTGATATCGGGCCCTGGCGCGGTATCGCGCTGGCCAGACAGTGGCGACCGTCTGCGGATAAGCGGACTTGGTTGCTGACAGGCAGGAATGCGGTGGGGGCCACGTCCTCCTCCTCCGGTGACTTTCACCGTTTCCTGCCTGTCGTTCTATGTACGGCACCCGGCGCGATTCGATCCGCCGCCCCATTCTCCATCAGTCGCAACGCAGCGCGCGCAGCGCGTCGACGCGGGTGGCGCGCCGGGCCGGAACGTAGCAGGCCGCGAGGGCCACGACCACCAGGAAGACCGCGACCACCCCGAAGGTCAGCGGATCGGTGGCGCTGACGCCGTACAGGACGCTCCGCATGAAGTGCGTGAGGCCGAGGGCGGCGACGAGGCCGGCCGCGACGCCGGCACACGCCATCCGGATCCCGTCCCGCAGCACCAGTCCCAGCACGTCGGCGTCGGCCGCTCCGAGCGCGATGCGGATGCCGATCTCCTGCGTCTTCTGATTCACCAGGTACGCGATCACGCCGTAGATGCCCAGGCCGGCGAGCAGGAGGGCGAGGCCGGCGAAGACCGCCAGCAGGATCATGGCGAACCGCTGGCCGGCCAGCGACTCGGCGATGATGTCGTTCATGGTCTGCGCCCCGTAGAGCACCTGCTGGCTGTTCATCGTGCGCAAGGAGTCCTGCAGCGAGGTCAGCAGTCCGGCGACCGGGCCGTTGGTGCGTACGACGACCATCGTGCCGGCGGCCGCCTGCGTGATGGCGCTATCGGAGAGCTGCATGTAGGGAAGGTAGAGCTGAGCGCGGAGGGGCTGGGTGTCGTCGTCGGCGAGCCCCCACTGCTTCACGTGCCGGACGACGCCGACAATCTGCACCTGCGCGTCGAAGTGCTGGAGGTTCAGGCGGCGGCCAATCGGATCGGCATCGCCGAAGTAGGTGTGCGCGAAGACGTCGTCGACGACCGCCACCTTCGGGGCGTGCTCGTCATCGTGCTCGGTGAAGAACCGGCCGCGCGCGAGCGGGATTCCCATCACGCTCAGGTACGACGGTTCGACGACGTAGCTGATCGCCCACTTCATGCCCGCAGACGTCGTCGGCTTCGGCTCGCCGGCGAACCAGAACAGTTCCTCGTCGTCGCCGTTCATCGGCAGCGCGCCCCACGACAGCGAGACCGTCTGGACACCCGGTGTCGAGGCGATCCGGTCGTGCACCTCACGGAGGTTCGCCCGGACCGCGGCCGGCGTGGCGCCGGCCATCGACGGATCGAACCCGATGGTGAACTCGAGCACGTTGTCGGGGGTGAAGCCCGGGTCGACGTTCCAGAGCTGCGTGAGGGTGCGGACCATCAGCCCCGCGCCGACCAGCAGCACGAGCGCGAGGGCGACCTCGACGACCACCAGATTGACTGCGCGCGGTGCCGGCGCAGGCCTCCGACCCGCGTGCTGGCTCGAAGCGCGTCCTGCAGGCTGGGGCGCGACGAGCGAACGGCCGGGATCAGGCCGAAGAGGAGGCCGGTCAGCAGCGAGACGGCGGCCGTGAAGGCCAGCACGCGGCCGTCGATAGCGATGTCGTGGGCGCGCGGCAGGGCGGTGGGCAGGATGGCCAGCGCCGCCTGCGTGCCCCAGGCGGCCACCAGCAGCCCGGCGGCCCCGCCGGCGGCCGCCAGCAGCACGCTCTCGGTGAGGAGCTGGCGGACCAGCCGACCGCGCCCCGCTCCGAGCGCCGCCCTGACGGCGAACTCGCGCGAGCGGCCGATGGATCGGGCGAGCACGAGGTTGCCGATGTTCACGCAGGCGATGAGCAGCACGAAGCCGACGGCGCCCAGCAGGATCAGCAGCACGGGCTGAATCTGCCCGACGAGTTCCTGGCGGAGCGGGATGAGGGCGGCTCCGACGTCCTTGTCGGCCGCCGGCCAGGCCCTGGCGAGATTCCGCGTCACCGTCTGCATGTCGGCTTGCGCCTGGGCAAGCGTGACGCCGGGCTTCAGGCGCCCGATGCCGTGGATGCCGAGGCCGGCGCTGCGGTTCTTCAGGAACGGGTTGTCCCACTGGCCGATCGGCACGTACACGTCGCTGGGCCGCAGGCTGCCGACCGACAGCGTGAAGGTCGACGGAATGATGCCCACGATGGTGTAGCCGCGGTCTCCCAGTCTGAGCGTGCGACCGATGACGTCGGGCGCCGCCATCGAGCTTTCGCTGCCAGAGACCCTCGCTGATGAGGACGACCGGCGCGGCCCCGATCGCGTCTTCGCCGGGCGCGAATGTCCGGCCGACGACCGGACGGACGCCGAGCAGTCTTGAACAGGTCCGAGGAGATCAGCTCGCCGCGCACCCGCTCCGCGTCGCCGAGGCCGGTGAGGATGAAGGGGAAGCTGCGATAGATGGCCATCGACGCGAAGACATGGTTGTCACGGTGCCAGTCGAGGAAGTTCGGATACGAGATCGAGCCGGTGGCGAAATTCGGCTTGCTCTCGTGGATGCCGACGAGCCGATCGGGATGGGGATAGGGCAGCGGATTGAGGAGGACGCCGTTCACGACCGAGAACAGGGCGGTATTCGCGCCGATGCCGAGGGCGAGCGTCAGGATGGCCACCAGCGTGAAACCCGGGGCCCTGACGAAGGTGCGAACGGCGTAGCGCAGATCCTGGAACAGTGTGGTCATCAACAATCTCCGCAGCCGCTGGCGGCAGGTCGGCCGGGGCTGAAGCGAACGGCATGCCACACGCCCGCGCGCGCCAGGCTCGAAACAGCCCTGCATTCCGGGCACGCAGTCGTCGGAAAGGATAGACGAACCCGGTCCGCTGTTCGATCGCGAGATTGTGCGTCCCACGGCCGGGCAGTCGCCTCGCGCGTGACGGGTGCCGCGCGCCGGCATCCGTGCTAGCATGCGGCCGAGTTTGACCCGTGACATTTCAGTCGTGACGCGCCGGTTCCGGGAGATGCCAGGAATCGGCGACCTGCGGCCCGCGCGCGCCAGCGTCGCAGGCCGGGGCGCCGGAATTGTCTCGCCGGACGAAGGAGCCCGATGAGCGAGGTCAGGCTGACGTATTCGCCCCTGAAGTGGATCACCCTCAACACGGCCGGCCTGGCCGGAGGCATCGTGGTCGGCCGGATGGTCGGGGCTGGCGTGAATCCGTTCGTCAACGCGACGGTCGTGACCTTCGTCGTCACGTGCATCGTCGGGCTCATCCTCGGCGGCTTCCAGGCGGCCGGCCTGCGGTCGCTCGAGGTGAATGCCTTCTGGTGGATCGGCGCGACGTTCGTCGGGGTCGGCGTGGGGATGGCGCTCGGCGTGGTCGTGGTGGTGCAGGCCGGGATCCTGCTGACCGGAAAGGAGCCCAACGTGCAGTACCTGACGCCGGCGCTGCGGGCCTTGATCTTCCTCCTGCTCGGCCTGGTCACCGGCGGCTTCACCGGGACGATCCAGGCATTCGCGCTGCGCCGGGCCGGCTGGTCGTCCGAGCAATGGGCGGTCATGGGCGCCCTCGGCCTGGCGACGGCGTTCGCCGTCAGCTCGTTCATCATCTACTACAGCGGCTTCGCCCTCGCCTCGATGACCGGTGGCGGTGCGTTCGTCATCATCTCGGGGCTGTGCTACGGCACGGCCACGAGCCGGCTGCTGGGGCGGGTGGAGTGACGATGCAGTGCGTCTGGTCGTCTCCGGTCTTCAGTCTCCAGTCTTCGGTCTTGTCGCGGCCGGCGGGGCGAAGCCGGCGGCAAAACGTCATCGACAGCTGGTTGTGTGCGGGACCGTTCAGCGACGGGGCGTTCTGAGGACGGGACCGGAGTCCGTAGACCGGAGACTGAAGACGGAATGTCGCGGCGGGGCTAGTAATTGGTGCCGAGGGACGGAATTGAACCGCCGACACCGTGATTTTCAGTCACGTGCTCTACCAACTGAGCTACCTCGGCACTGCAGGAAGGTCGCGCACGGTAAGGACTGATGCCTCACCGGACAGGCGACGGATCATAGCACGCACACGGTGGTGTGGGGAAGACCCTGCGGGGAGCAACCCTCTCCGGGATTGGGGGTTGGGGATCAGGGATGGGGTGAGTCGGAGACGGGCGGTGGGGCCTGGATTGGGTTTCGCGTGAGGCCGTCGCGGCCGCCGATGACGATCCAGCCGATCGCCACGCCGAGCAGCGCTCCGCCGATGACGTCCAGCGGATAGTGGGCCCCGACGTAGACGCGGGCGAGGGCGACGAGCACGGCGAGCGTCCAGAAGAGCGCCCGTCCGGCAGGAAAGAGCTCCGCCAGCACCCAGGCGGCGGCGAACGCCGCGGCCGTGTGCGCGGAGGGAAATGACGTACCGCCCGGGGGATTTCCGAGGATGCGCACGAGACCAGGATGCGCCACGAAGGGGCGCGGCCGGTGCACCAGCGGCTTCACGATGGCGTCGGACGCCAGCCAGGCCGCCAGAACCGCCAGGAACAGCTGCCAGTAGCGCGTCAGCGGCAGGCGCCGGCGCGCCGCCTGCACGCCGCCGATCAGCAGCCAGAGGACGCCGCCGGTGGAGAGGATGCTGAGCGAGGCCATCAGCACGTCCAGCCACCAGGGATGCCAGGCGGTCAGCCAGCCCCGCACGACGGCGTCGGCCTGAAGAATCGGTGAGAGCATCGCCATCAGGACGCGGCCGTCAGGACCTCGCGCAATTGGTCGATCGCCCAGTCGAGCTCGTCGCGCGTGATGACGAGCGGCGGCGCCAGCCGGATGACGCGCTCGTGCGTCTCCTTGCAGAGCATCCCGCGTGCCTGCAACGCCTCGCAGTACGGGCGGGCCGGGCGGTCCAGCTCGATGCCGATCCAGAGGCCGCGTCCGCGCACCGCGGTGACGATCGGGCTCTCGATGGCCCTCAGCCGCTGCATCGCGTGCTCGCCCAGTTCGGCGGAGCGTTCCGGGAGCCGCTCGTCGACGATCACCTGCAGCGCCGCCCGCGCGATGGCGCAGGCGAGCGGGTTGCCGCCGAACGTGCTGCCATGATCGCCCGGCTGGAAGACGCCGAGCACCTCGCGTGACGCCAGCACCGCCGAGACCGGGTAGAACCCTCCGCCCAGCGCCTTGCCGACGATCAGTACGTCCGGCGTCACCGCCTCGTGCATGCAGGCGAACAGCTTTCCGGTGCGGCCGAGGCCCGACTGGATCTCGTCGGCCATCAGCAGCACGCGCTGCTCGCGGCAGAGGCGCGCCGCCTCGCGCAGGTAGCCGTCGGGCGGCAGCACCACGCCCGCCTCGCCCTGGATCGGCTCGACGAGGAACGCGCAGGTCCGCGGCGTGATGGCGGCCGCCAGCGCGGCGGCGTCGCCGTAGGGAATCGAGACGAAGCCCGGCGTGAACGGGCCGAAGCCCTGGCGGTACTGCGGCTCGCTGGAGGCGCTGATGATCGTCACCGTCCGCCCGTGGAAGTTGTTCCGGCAGACGATGATCTCGGCCTGGTCGGCCGGGATCCCCTTGACGGTATATCCCCACTTGCGCGCCGCCTTGATGGCGGTCTCGACGGCCTCGGCGCCCGAGTTCATCAGCAGCGCCATCTCCATGCCCGTCAGGTCGTGCAGGGCCTGATAGAGCTGGGGGAGCTGCACGTTCCGGAAGGCGCGCGACGTGAGCGTCAGCGTGCCGGCCTGCTCGACGCAGGCCTCGCGGATGCGCGGGTGGCAGTGCCCCTGGTTGACGGCTGAATAGGCCGCGAGGCAGTCGAGATAGCGGCGGCCCTCGACGTCGTACACCCAGACGCCCTCGCCGCGGACCAGCACGACGTCGAGCGGCTTGTAGTTGTGGGCGCCGTACTGGTCTTCGAGCGCAATGTAGTCGGTCTGCAGCATCGGGATGGCCTCGGACTGGGGGACGCTGGGCGTCAGACTACCGCAAAGGGGGGACGGAGAGAAAGAAGGGACGGGTGCGGGGGGCGGGATTGGGCGATCGGGACGGATGAAACGAAGACGGCGGGCAGGGAGGGGAGTCCCGTGCCCGCCGCGATGATCGCCCGTGGTGACCGATGCCGGCTCAGGCGGTGGCCGCCGGCTCGGTCTCGCCGCCCATGCCCAGTTCCTTGCGGACCTTGTCCTCGATCGACTTGAAGGTGTCGGGGTTGTCCTTCAGGAACTGCTTCACGTTCTCGCGCCCCTGGCCCAGCCGCTCGCCGTTGTAGGAGAACCAGGCGCCGCTCTTGTCGACGATCCGCTTGTCGACCGCCACGTCGAGCAGGTCGCCGGTGCGCGAGATCCCTTCGCCGTACATGATGTCGAACTCGGCCTCGCGGAACGGCGGGGCCACCTTGTTCTTCACCACCTTCACGCGCGTGCGGCCGCCGACCACCTGGTCGCCGTCCTTGATGCTCGCGATGCGGCGGATGTCGATGCGGACCGAGGCGTAGAACTTCAGCGCGCGGCCGCCGGTCGTCGTCTCCGGGTTGCCGAACATGACGCCGATCTTCTCGCGCAGCTGGTTGATGAAGATCAGGCAGGTCTTCGACTTCGAGACGACGCCGGTGAGCTTCCGGAGCGCCTGCGACATGAGCCGCGCCTGCAGGCCCATCTGGGCGTCGCCCATGTCGCCCTCGATCTCGGACTTCGGGACCAGCGCCGCCACCGAGTCGACGACGACCACGTCGACGCCGCCCGAGCGGATCAGCACTTCGACGATCTCGAGGGCCTGCTCGCCGTTGTCGGGCTGCGAGACGAGCAGGTTGTCGACGTCGACGCCGAGCTTCTGCGCGTAGGTCGGGTCGAGCGCGTGCTCGGCATCGACGAAGGCCGCCATGCCGCCGCGCTTCTGCGCCTCGGCAATCACCTGCAGCGCCAGCGTCGTCTTGCCCGACGACTCGGGGCCGTAGATCTCGATGACGCGGCCGCGCGGCATGCCGCCGACGCCCAGCGCGTAGTCGATGCTGAGGGCCCCGGTGGGGATGTAGGCGATCGGCGCGATCGCCCCCTTCTGGCCGAGCCGCATGATCGAGCCCTTGCCGAACTGCTTCTCGATCTGGCCAACGGCGATGTCGAGGGCCTTCAGCCGCTCCTTGTCTACGCGATCTTCGTGGGTGGCGGTACGGTCGGCAGCGGGCATCGGAGCTCCTTTTGTCGCGGCTGAAACCCGCCAAGGTGCTTCACTCGCTCGCCTTCACGGCTCGCTCCGTTCCGCTCGCACGGCAGCCTCGGGAGTCCGACGTCGAAGGTGCATTCTAGAGACGTGCCGGGCGGAAGTCAAGCGAAAACGCCGGAGCGAAAGTCTTCATCTGCTGTTATTTCAGTATCTTATCGGATTGCAGACTTTCGCCCCCTGTCAGGAGGATGGCCGATTCTGCCACCTGCAGGTTGCCCGTGGGCGGCGAAGACTGCTACCGTCGCGGCATGCCCACGCCGCTCGGACACGCCATGGCGGGTGTCGCCACCGCCTGGGTGGCCGAGAGGATGACCGGCCGGGACCCGGCGCCCCGATCGGCCGGCCTCTACGCCCGTCTCGGCGGCGACATGACGGTCGCCTGTGCCTGCCTCGCCGCGGCTCCCGATCTCGATCTGTTCCTGGGATGGCGCTTTCACCGGACGGTCACGCACAGCATCGGCGCGGCGCTGCTGGTCGCGCTGGGCGCGGCGGTGTATGCCGGCTGGCGCCGGCGGCCGGTGCTCTACACGTCGCTGACGTGCGGCGCGGCGTACGGCACGCACCTCCTGCTCGACTGGCTCGGGGCCGACCCGACGCCGCCCCACGGCATCATGGCGCTCTGGCCGTTCACCGACGGGTGGTACATCTCGGGCTGGAGTCTGTTCGATGCCGTCTCGCGGCGGTACTGGCTGCCCCACGAATTCCTGTGGGGCAACCTGCTGAACGCGGGATGGGAAGTGCTGCTGCTCGGTCCCGTCCTGATCGTGCTGTGGCTAGTACGTGTAAAAGCCCCGGCCCGACTTGCGGCCGAGATGCCCGGCAGCCACCATGCGGCGGAGTAGCGGACAGGGCCGGTACTTGGGATCGCCGAGGCCGTCGTGCAGCACTTCGAGGATGGCCAGGCAGACGTCGAGGCCGATGAAGTCGGCGAGCGTCAGCGGGCCCATGGGATGGTTCATCCCGAGCTTCATCACCGTGTCGATCGCCTCGGGCGTCCCCACCCCTTCCATCACGGCGTAGATCGCCTCGTTGATCATCGGCATCAGCACGCGGTTGGCGATGAAGCCGGGGTAGTCGGCCGCTTCGACCGGCGTCTTGCCGAGCTGGCGCGACAGGGCGAAGGCCACCTGCATCGAGGCGTCCGAGGTCGCCTGGCCGCGGATCAGCTCGACGAGCGTCATCAGCGGCACCGGATTCATGAAGTGCATCCCGAGCACCTTGTCGGGCCGCTTCGTCGCCGCGCCCAGCGTGGTGATCGAGATGGAGGAGGTGTTGGAGGTGAGGATGACGTCGGGCCGCGTCACCTGGTCGAGCGTCTCGAAGATGGCCCGCTTCGCCTGCTCGTTCTCGAAGACCGCCTCGACGACGTAGTCGGTGTCGGCGAAGGCGTCGAGCGTCGTGCCGGTCTGCAGCCGGCCCATGGCGGCGTCGCGGTCCTCGGCCGTCATCTTGCCCTTCTCGACGAACTTGCCGAGGCTCTTCTCGATGGTCTTCCGCGCGCGGTCGAGCGGCGCGTCGGCCACGTCGTGCAGCCGCACGGTGAATCCGTGCTGCGCGAACACCTGGGCGATGCCGTTGCCCATGGTGCCCGCCCCGATCACGCCAACGGTCTTGATGGTCTGATCTGCCATGAATGAATCCCTGTAAGTGAAAGATGACGGTGTCAGCCACGGGCAACGGGCAACGGGCCATGGGTGTTGTGTGGAATCCCAGGCCCGGTTCGGGTGCGATCGACCCGGCTCAATACCCGTTGCTCATCGCTTATGACCCATTGCCCATTGCCCATTGCGACAGGAATGCTTCTCAGAGCATCTCCACGGCGAGCGCCACGCCGTTGCCGCCGCCCAGGCAGAGCGTGGCGATGCCGCGCTTCTTTCCCTGGTGCTTCAGGGCGTAGAGCAGCGTGGTCAGCACGCGGGCGCCGCTGGCGCCAATCGGGTGGCCGAGTGCCACGGCGCCGCCGTGCACGTTGACCTTCGCCTGGTCGATGCCGAGCTCGTTCAGCACGGCCACGGCCTGCACGGCAAAGGCCTCGTTCAGCTCGTACAGGTCGACGTCGGCCAGGTTCCAGCCGACCTTCTTCGCGACCTTGCGCACGGCCTCGACCGGCGTCATCAGCACCATCTTCGGCGCCAGCCCGCTGGCCGCCTGCCCCACGATGCGGGCCATCGGCTTCAGGCCGAGCTGCTGCGCCTTCTCGGCCGCCATCACCACGAGCGCGGCGGCGCCGTCGTTCACCGGCGGCGCGTTGCCCGCCGTCACGGTGCCGTCCTTCTTGAAGGCCGGCTTCAGCGCCCCCAGCGTCTCCGCGGTCGTCTCGGGCCGGACGGACTCGTCGCGGTCCATCACGATCGGGTCGCCCTTCCGCTGCGGAATCTTCACCGGCAGGATCTCGTCCGTGAACAGCCCCTGATCGGCGGCGGCCGCCGCCTTCTGGTGGCTGTGCGCCGCGTACTCGTCCTGGGCCTGGCGGCCGACCTTGTACATCTCGGCGACGGTCTCGCCGGCGTGGCCCATGTGCACGTTCTCGAACGAGCACCAGAGCCCGTCGTTGATCATCGAGTCGACGACCTCGCCGTTGCCCATCCGCAGGCCGTCGCGGACGCGCGGCAGCAGGTACGGGCAGTTGCTCATCGACTCCATGCCGCCGGCCACGACGATGTCCTCGTCGCCGGTCGCGATGGCCTGCGCGGCCAGCATGACGGCCTTGAGTCCCGATCCGCAGACCTTGTTGATGGTGAGGGCGGCGACGTGGTCGGCGAGCCCGCCGCGCAGGGCCGCCTGCCGGGCGGGTGCCTGTCCGAGGCCGGCCGAGACGACGTTGCCCATGATGCACTCGTCGACGGTGGCCGGATCGATGCCGGCACGGGCGACGGCTTCCCGCACGACCATCGCCCCGAGCTCGGTGGCCTGGAATCCCTTGAGCGCGCCGAGGAACTTGCCGGTCGGGATCCGGACGGCGCTGACAATGACTGCTTCACGCATGGATGAATCCTCAACAAGATGATGCCGGACGAGCGCCGGCCGCCCGCGTTCGTGCTATCCGGTGGTACGGGCCGTCCGCACGTCGAGTGCGCGCACGACGCCGTCGCCGAGCAGGTCGGTCAGCCTGGGAAGAATGACGGGAATGGAACGCCGGACCTCGCGCGCCCACCGGGCGTCGGCGGCTTCGACGAAGAGCCGGCCGTTCGGCCCGAGCCGGACGCTGGTGACCCGCTCGACGGCGGGGCCGACGGCCGCGCGCCAGGCGAAGCCGACCTTGCCCGCCGAGAGGGGAGCCCGGCGGAGCAGGCCGGCGAGGGTTGCCGGCATGGCCGCCTGCAGCGGCACGAGCGGCGTCCGGGTCGTCCGCACGGGCCGCAGCGGCAGCCTGGCTCCGTTCCGCATCGCCCGAGTGTATCATCGAAAACCGTGCACCTGCTGCTCGCCTCCGCCTCGCCGCGCCGCGCCGAACTGCTGACGGCGGCCGGCTTCCGGTTCGACGTGCGCCCCGTCGACCTCGACGAGAGCCGGCTCGCGGGCGAGACGCCGGAGATCTACGTCAGGCGTCTCGCCGGCGCGAAGGCCCGCGCGGCCGACGGTCATCCGGGCATGGTCGTCCTGGGCGCCGACACAGTCGTCGTCGTGGAGGACGAGCCGCTCGGCAAGCCCGCGGACGATCGGCAGGCGGCGGCCATGCTGGCCCGGCTCTCCGGACGGCGTCACACGGTCCTCACGGGACTGGCCGTGCGGTTCGGCGATCGCGTGGCCGAGGCGGTGGAGCAGACCGAGGTCAGCTTCCTGCCGATGAGCCCGACGGAGATCGCGTGGTACGTGGCGACCGGCGAGGGACGGGACAAGGCCGGCGCATATGCGATTCAGGGTTTCGCGTCGCGATTCATCGACCGGATCGACGGCTCGTATTCGAATGTGGTTGGCCTGCCGGTGTCGACCTTCTGCGCATTGCTGCGCGAGGCCGGAGCGGCAGCGCTGCTCACGGCCGAGCCGGTATCTCAGGCGCCAGACATTTGCTGAGAAAGTCAGACAATTCCTGACAATTGCGCGATTGACGGGTGGGGGTAACGGGTTTATCCTGTTCAAAGGTTCCGTCCACGGAAGTCCTTATGAGACATAGAGCTATCAAGATCGGATTGACGACCACCGTTCTCGTGCTGGCGTTCGGCGGGCTGCTGTGGTCCACGCTGCGCTCTGGAACGGAGTACTACAAGCATGTCAACGAGGTCATGGCCAGCCCGCAGCAGTGGGAAGGCAAGCAGCTGCAGCTGCATGGCTTCGTGGTGCCCGGATCGATCCTGCAGAAGCCGAACACGCTGCAGTACCGCTTCAAGGTGCAGAACAAGGGCAGCGTCGTCGAGGCGATGTACACCGGCGTCGTGCCCGATACGTTCAAGGACAGCGCGGAAGTGGTGCTGAAGGGGACGCTGGAGCCGGACGGCTTCCACGTGGAGTCGAACGGCGTCATGGCGAAGTGTCCCTCGAAGTCACAACCCTGACAACGCGAAGCTCGGCGCCGCCGGCATGTGACGGGCCGGCGGAGCCGGCCCTCACGTCTGCGCCCGCGTTGAGGCGGGTGCGTCCATCCCTTCGGAACTCCGGCTGCCCGCATCCTCGTGCGGAAGGGCGGCCGACCAGGACGGGCAACCGAAATCTATGGCCTCCCTTGGCACATTCCTCCTCCTTGCCAGCTTCGTGGTCGGCGCCTACGCCACCGTGGCGTCGGTGGCCGGCGCGCGGCGCCGGTCGCGGCGGCTGATCGAGAGCGGCACGGGTGCGTTCTACCTGGTGACGGCGCTGATGTGCGTGGCGTCGGCCGTCATCCTGAACGCGTTCGTGACGGGCGACTACTCGATCAAATACGTCGTCCACTACTCGGACAGCGTGCAGCCGCTGTTCTACCGGATCACGTCGGTACTGGGGCGGCCTGGACGGCTCGATCATGTTCTGGGTGTTCCTGCTCTCGGTGTTCGGCGCGATCGCCGTCTACGTGAACCGGGAGCGGCACCGCGAACTGATTCCGTACGTGGTGGCGGTCATCTCGGTCGTCGAGATGTTCTTCCTGTTCGTGATGATCGTCCACAAGAACCCGTTCACGACCTACCTGACGGCCGCGCCGACCGACGGGCAGGGGCTGAATCCGCTGCTGCAGAACCCGTACATGGCGATCCATCCGCCGTCGCTCTACACGGGCTTCGTCGGGATGACCATTCCGTACGCCTTCGGCATGGCGGCGCTGTTCACGGGGTACCTCGACGACATCTGGCTGCGCGCGGTCCGGCGCTGGACCATGGTCGCCTGGCTGTTCCTGTCGCTCGGCCTGATCCTCGGGATGATCTGGGCCTACGAGGAACTGGGCTGGGGCGGTTTCTGGGGCTGGGACCCGGTGGAGAACGCCGGCCTGCTGCCCTGGCTGACGGCGACGGCCTTCCTGCACTCGGTGATGGTGCAGGAGCGGCGGAGCATGCTCCGCGTGTGGAACCTCGTGCTCGTCATCATGACGTTCTTCCTGACCATCTTCGCGACCTTCATGACGCGGTCGGGCGTCGTGCAGTCGGTGCACGCCTTCGGCGAGGACAAGGCGCTGGCGTGGCTCTTCACCGGGTTCATGATCACGATTCTCGTCGTCAGCTTCGGCATGCTGATCTACCGCCTGCCGCTGCTGAAGTCGCGGCACGAGCTCGACTCGTGGGCGTCGCGCGAAGCGGCCTTCATGGTCAACAACTGGATCCTGCTGTTCGCGGCCATCTTCGTCCTGTTCGCGACGATGTTCCCGACGCTCAGTCAGGCGGTGACGGGGCAGCGGCTCACGGTCGGCCCGCCGTTCTTCAACCAGTGGATGCTGCCGATCGGCCTGATCCTGCTGTTGCTGACCGGGGTCGGCCCGCTGATGGCGTGGCGCAAGTCGACGGTCTCGAACATGGTGCACCAGTTCACCTGGCCCGTCCTGTCGTTCGTCGTGGTCACGGGGCTGGTGGTCGGGTTCGGGTTGCGCGTGTGGACCTCGGTGCTCTGCTTCGGCCTCTGCGCATTCGTCGCCGCAACGATCACGCAGGAGTTCATCCGCGGCACGCGCGTCCGGAAGGGCGCCACCGGCACGGACCTCCTGACGGCGGCGGTCGGGCTGGTCTCGCGTTCGAAGCGGCGGTACGGCGGCTACATCATCCACCTGGCGATCGCGCTGATCTTCCTCGGCTTCGCCGGGCAGGGCTTCAAGCAGGACAAGGAAGTGCTGCTGAAGCAGGGCCAGGAGGCCTCGCTCGGCATCTATACCGTGCGGAACGACGGGATCACCGTGACCGACGACGGCGCCAAGCAGATGGTCACCGGCAAGATGACGGTGTTCGAGAAGGGGGCAGGAAGTCGGCACCCTGTATCCGGCGCGCTGGTTCTACCGGAAGCACGAGAACGAGCCGACGACCGAAGTCGCGATCCGGCGGTCGATCGCCGGCGACCTCTACCTGGTGCTGCCGTCCTACGACCTGCAGACGCAGAGCGCGAACCTGCACATCGTCATCAATCCGCTGGTCGACTGGATCTGGTTCGGCTTCGGCATCCTGGCGATTGGCACGGGCATCGCCCTGCTGCCCGAGCGGGCGTTCGCCTTCGCTCTGTCGCGCCTGCCGGCCGAGACGGCGACGACGGGGTTGATCGTGCTGCTGGCGCTCGGCCTGTCGGCCGGCACGGCGCGCGCACAGACCAGCGTGCCGGAGATGCTGGCCACGCAGCAAGCGGCGCCGGAGTCGCTGACGGCGCAGCAGGCCGTGCTCGTGCATCAGCTCGAGAACGAGGTGATGTGCATGTGCGGGTGCCGCGCGTCGGTCGCCACCTGCCCGGACGCCCCGGCTTGCGCCCACTGGTCGGATGAGCGGGCGCACCTGAGGCAGTTCGTCAAGGAAGGGATGACGCACGACCAGGTGCTGGCCGCCATGGCGAAGCAGTATGGCCAGGACGTCCTGCTGGCGCCGCCCGATAAGGGGTTCAACCGGCTGGCCTGGTTGTTTCCCTACCTGCTGGGCGCCGGCGGCATTGTCGTCGTCGGCACGGCCGCTGTCCGCTGGTCGCACCGGGCGACCGAGGCGCCGTCGGCCCCCGTTACCGATGCGAAGGTGAACGAGCGACTCGATGACGAACTCCGCGATCTCGACTGAGGCGGCTCCGCGCGGCCGGACGAAGAAGCCGGCCGCACCGCCTCCGGCGCCGGACCCCTCACCTTCTTCCGCGTCGGCGTTCCTCCCCTGGCACTTCTTCGTGCTGGCTATCCTGGCATCGGCCACGGCGGCCGTACTGGTGCTGCGGGGTGCGAAGCTGAGCGCGCTGGTGATGCTCATCCTGATCATCGTGACGGCCGGCCTCGCCGGCCTCGCCGTGTTCCGGACGCTGCTGCCGCTCGTCCGCGCCGATGCGGGCGATCGGACGGAGATGGTCGGGCGGCGGACGCGGACCTCGCTCGATCGGCAGAAGACGATCGTGCTGCGCGCCATCAAGGAATTCGAGTTCGACCGCGCGATGGGGAAGGTGTCGGACTCCGACTTCGAGGAGATGACCGGGCGGCTCCGGGCACGCGCCGCCGGCCTCATCAAGCAGCTCGAGGCCGGTGACGGCTATCGGGCGCTGATCGAGCGCGAGCTGGCGACGCGGTTGAAGGACCGCGGTGAAATCGACGTGGCGCAGGCCGCGGCGGCGGAGGTGGAGGCGGAAGCCGACGAGGCACGCGCGGCGGACAGCCCAGGCGGCGCCGGTGTTCTGCACCGCCTGCGGCTCGCGCAACGAGGGCGACGCCCGCTTCTGCAAGTCCTGCGGCCACAGGCTGACGGCGTGACCGTTGTGATGACGATGACCGATTCGCGAGCGATGGAAACCCCGGAAGTGGCCGGCGCGGGTGCGTGGCGGGCGCGGCTGCGCGCTGCCGGCCGGTGCGCGGCTCAGGCGGCGGTGCTGCTGGCGGGCCTGATGGCCGCCCTGGTCGTGCTGGCGCCGCCCGTGCACGCCCAGATGCAGATGCCGGATCCGCGGCAGATGTCGGGGATTCCCCGACCCGATTCCCATACGCCCGACGGCACGGTGGTGGTCCGTGTCATCCGCGGCAGCTTCGATTACAACGCGGTCGGCCAGCTGGTGCGACTCGTCGCCGACGACGGCACGTCGAAGAGCGTCAAGACCGACGAGGAAGGTCACGCGACGTTCACCGGCTTCGCCCCGGGCGTCTCGGTGACGGCTTCGACGGATCTGGACGGCGAGCACCTGGTCTCCGACAAGTTCCCCTTCCCGCAGAAGGGGGGCGTCATCCTGATGCTGGTCGGCAAGCTGCCCAAGGGGACGCTACCGGCCACGACGCCCGAGGCGAAGGCGATTCCGGGGACGGTCGTGCTGGGGCCGCAGTCGCGGATCATCATGGACCCGGGGGACGAGAAGGTCGAGCTCTACTACCTGCTCAGCATCGTCAACAATGCGCGCGCGCCGGTGATGCCGCCCTCGACGCTGATCGTCGACATGCCATCGGAAGGGCAGGGGACGGCGCTGCTGGAGGGCTCGGACCCGCAGGCGACGGTGAAGGACAACCGCGTCACGATTCCCGGTCCGTTCAAGCCCGGGCAGACGATCGTGCAGGTCGGCACCGTGCTGCCGGTGACGTCGGGCGACCTGAACGTGAAGGTGAAGCTCCCGGTGTCGCTGGAGTCGCTGGCGGTCATCGTGCGGAAGCTGGGCGAGTCGGACATCAAGTTCACCTCGCCCCAGGCGGCCGCGCAGCAGGATCTCAACAACAACGGGCAGCAGTACATCGCGGCGACGGGACCGGCAGTGCCGGCGGGACAGACGATTACGCTGTCGCTCAGCGGGCTGCCGCACCACAGCGAAGTACCCGTGACGATCGCGCTCGTGCTGGCCATCGCGATCGGGCTGATCGGCGTCTGGGCGGTGGCTGGCGCCCGCACGACCGGTCGTGACGAGGCGCGGCGCCGGAAGCTCGAGGCGCAGCGCGATCGGCTGTTCGGCGAGCTCGTGCAGCTCGAGGAGCAGCATGCCGCGGGCCGGCTCGGACACGACAAGTACACCGCCCGCCGCAGCGAAATCGTGGCGCGCCTGGAACGGATCTACGGCCAGCTCGAGGACGAGGGCGTGGCCGCAGGTGGCGACCAGGGGCTGGCGGCGTGACGGTCGATTTCGAACGCCTGGTTCTCGACGACGTCACACGGGTCTTCGAGCGGCGGCGGGCGCTGTCGCACGTCTCGCTGACCTGTGAGGCCGGGGAGATCTTCGGCCTGCTGGGGCCGAACGGCGCCGGCAAGTCGACGCTGCTGTCGATCGTCGCCACGCTGCTGACGCCGTCGGCGGGCACGGTCCGCTATGGCGAGTCACACCGCGCAACAGGCCGGACCTGACCTGCGCGCCCGCATCGGCCTGCTCGGCCACGACCTCTACCTGTATCCGGAGCTCTCCGCCCGCGAGAACCTGACGTTCTTCGCGCACCTCTACGACCTGGCCGACGTCGCTGGCTGCGTCGGGCGCGCCCTCGAGCGGGCGAATCTCGCCGAGCGCGGCGACGATCCCGTGTTCGGTTATTCGCGGGGCATGCGGCAGCGGCTGGCGCTCGAGCGGGCGCTGCTGCACGACCCGCGGTTGCTGCTGCTCGACGAGCCGTTCACCGGGCTCGACGACGCCTCGACGCACGCGCTGCTGGATCGGCTGCGGGAGTTCCGGGCGTCGGGACGGATCATCGTCCTCGCGACGCACGACCTCGACGTGGCCGACGGCATCGTCGATCGTGTCGGGATCCTGCGAAACGGCCGGCTGCTGGACGTGGGAGGGGCGAGCAGCGATTCGCTGCGGGCCCGGTATCGCGCGGCATTGCTGGCGGCATCGCCGGCCGTGTCCGGCGCCGGAGGGCGGGTCTCCTAGGCCCGCGGGAGCCGATGTTCTTCCGTACCGCCCTCCTCGTGATGCGCAAGGACCTGATGGTCGAGGTCCGGAGCCGCGAGATCCTCTACACGACGCTGTTCTTCGCCGTCTCGTGCATCCTGGTGTTCGCCTTCGCGTTCGTGAAGCAGGGCGAGGTGCTGGGCGACGCGGCGGCCGGCATCCTGTGGATCGCCATTTCGTTCGCCGGCACGCTGGCGCTGGGCCGGACGTTCGAGCGCGAGCGGCACGCCGAGACCCTGCGCGCGCTGATGCTCGCGCCGGTCGAGCGGGCGGCCATCTACGTCGGGAAGCTGCTGGGCATCCTGCTGCTGCTGTTCACGGCCGAGCTGGTCCTGGTGCCGCTGGTGGCGCTGCTGTTCTCGGCGGCGTTGTTCTCGCGGCCGGTCCTGCTGGTCGGCCTGCTCGCGACCGGGACGATCGGGTTCGCGGCGGTCGGGACGCTCTTCGCGGCCATGCTCGTCCGGGCACGCAGCCGCGACGTGCTGCTGCCGGTGCTGTTGTATCCGATCACGATTCCGGTCATCATTGCCGGCGTTCGCGGCACGGCGGCGCTGCTGCAGCCGACGGTGGACCAGGCGATGGTCGTGATGTGGCTGAGCCTGCTGTTCGCGTTCGATGCCGTGTTCCTGACGCTGTCGCTCTGGACGTTCGAGCCGCTGATGACCGATTGAGGGACTGGCCGGACGGCGGTTGGAGGAGGATGACGATGTCGAGCCTCGGAGCGAGGGTACGGGGGATTGCGACGCGCGGCGCGGCGCTGGCCGCCGTGCTGCTGGTCGCCGCGACGGCGTTCGCGCAGGAGACGGCGCCGGGCATGTCGGAGTTCACGCCGGTGAACAGCCTGCCGGCGGCACAGCGGATGCCGGACGGCCCGCTGTTCGTCGCTGCGTACGCCGTCGTCTGGGTGGCGCTGCTGCTGTTTCTCTGGGCGATCTGGCGCCGGCTGGCGAAGGTCGACGGGGAGTTGCGGCGCGTCGAGAGCAGCAGACCGTCGAAGGGAGGCCGGGACTGACATGCGCAAGCTGTTCGTACCTCTGCTGATCCTGTCGGTGCTGATGTTCGCCGCGGCGCCGGTGCTCATCGCGCGGGCCCCGTACGAACAGACGATGGGGCTCATCCAGAAGATCTTCTACTTCCACGTGCCGGCCGCGATGATGATGATGCTCTCGTCGTTCATCTGCGGCATCTGGAGCGCCATCTTCCTGCTGAAGAAGCGGCCGTCGGCCGACCGGATCGCCGTGGCCGGCGGCGAGCTCGTCGTCGTCTTCGGTCTGATCGTGCTCGTCACCGGTCCGCTGTGGGCCCGCATCGCCTGGGGCGTCTGGTGGGTGTGGGACGTCCGGCTGACCTCGGCGCTGCTGCTCTGGATGATCTTCTGCGGCTACCTGCTCGTGCGGAAGTACGGCGGGCCCGGGTCGGACAAGCTCGGCGCGGCGATGGCCATCTTCGGCATGGCGAACGTTCCGTTCGTCTACATCTCCGTCGATATCTGGCGAACGATGCACCCGAAGACGACGGTCGTGACGACCCTCGGCGAGGGGATGGCGATTCCGTTCTGGTTCTGCGTCTTCGCGTTCCTGGTGGTCTACGCGCTGCTGTTCTCGGCGCGCGTCCAGCTCGAGAACGAGCGCGCCCGGGTCGAGCAGCTCTTCCTGGAAGCGGGTGACCTGTGACGCCGCGAATCGTCCGGGCGGCCGGGGATGCGTCGGGAGGGGACCATGGAGACCGTGGAGACCGCCATGATGAGGAGCTTCGCGGCAGCCGTGCGGCGTTCCTGGATCCGGGCGGCGACGGCGCTGCTGGTGGTGCTGACGGCCGCGACGGCCTTCGCGCAGCAGCCGGCCGCCGGAGGCACGCCCGACGGCTTCGTGCCGATCGGCCAGCTTCCGCCGGCGCAGCAGATGCCGGCCGCGCCGCTGCTGATTGCGGCCTACGCCTTCGTCTGGCTCGCGCTGCTGGTCTATCTGTGGACGATCTGGCGCCGGCTCGGCCGGGTCGAAGGGGAACTCAAGCAGTTGAGATAAGCAGTAGGCTACGGGCGGTAGGGCTGGAATCGGGCGCAGGCAATGACCCGCGCCAGTGTCCTGGTTCTCCGTTACGATCGTCCATCGCCTGAAGCCCATCGCCTCGCGACAGAATCAGATCCCATGGTTGCCGCGCATTTCATCTTCATCCCGGGCGTCCTCGTCATCGGCATCATCATCGGCTGGATCCTCGGATCGCGGGCGGCCGGCGATGCCTATGCGATGGAGCTGCGGCGCCGCGAGGAGCGGGCCGCACGCCAGAACGGCGCCGCGGGCGCTAGCGTCCCACCGACAGGCGACGAGCCAGCGCGGCGGGAAGCCCGGCGTTGAGGATGGTCGCCTGGGCGGCCTCCACGGGATAGCTGACGCGACGCAGGCTGACGCGACGCCGCTGCGGCTCGAAGAACGCAAAGGCCGCGCGCGGGTCGCCGTCGCGCGGCTGTCCCACCGAGCCCGGATTGACCAGATAGCGCTGGGCATCCGCGAGTTCCACGACCATGCCGTCGCCGTCGCGCGGCGCAGCCATCTCGAGTCCCAGGCTCCCGAGACTCCACATCACCGGCACGTGCGTGTGGCCGAACAGGCAGAGCGCCCGGTTCGCCGACCGCAGGCTCTGCTGCGCCTCCATCTCATCGAAGACGTACAGGTCCTCGTCGAACGGGGATCCGTGGCAGATCTCGCACAGCTCGTCGACCGGCTGCGGCCCGACGGGCAGCTCGGCCAGGTAGCGGCGGTTGTCTGGCGTCAGCGCCTGCAGGGTCCACTCGGCCGCCATCCGGGCCACCGTGTTGAAGCTGTGCGGCGGCTCCACGCCGGAGCAGACCTTGTCGTGGTTGCCGCGGATGACGACCGGATCGAGGGCACGGACGCGCTCCACCACGGCGTTGGGGTCGGCGCCGTAGCCGACGAGGTCGCCGAGCACGATGACGCGGTCGTACCCGGTGGTGCCGGCTTCGGCGAGCACGCTCTCGAGGGCGGGCAGGTTGGCGTGGATGTCAGATGGACGAGATAGCGCATAGACTTACTTACGTGGGGCTCCGCCCCACACCCCGGCTCACTTCACTCGCTCGCCCTGCGCGGCTCGCTCCGTTCCGTTCGCGGGCCCGCCGTGCGGGCCGTTCCGCTGTCCGGGCTCGCCCACACCCCGGCTCACTTCACTCGCTCGCGTAAGGGCTCGCTCCGCGGCATCGTCTGGATGGCGGGGGCCCCGGCACCCCGCCAGGCTCGTTTCGTTCCGCTCGCGCTTCGTCGCTCGCTCCACGCTCCTCGCGCGCGGGCCCGCGGTGCGGGCCGTTCCGCTGTCCGGCGCTCGACGGTCGCGAAGGCGGCCGGCTCACTTCACCCGGTCGTCCGACGGCCGTCGTACTCCAGCCAGTCCAGCACCCGCTCGACGAGCTCCTCGACGGGGGCGCGCGACACGTCCAGGCGCAGGTGTGCCTGGCGATAGGCGAGCAGCCGCGAGTCGTACAGCCGCCGGAGCTGCTCCCGATCGGCGGCCAGCGGGCGGCGATTGTCGGGCGGCAGCCGCGCGATCACCTGGTCGAACGGCAGGTCGAGCCAGATGACGGCGCCGTCGCGCATGATGGCGGCCCGGTTGTCGGGCTCGGCGAACGTGCCGCCCCCGGTCGCCACGACCACGTGCCGCAAGGGCAGCAGCTCGGCGAGCACCTGGCGTTCGACGGCGCGGAAGTACGGCTCGCCGTTGGCCGCGAAGATCGCGCTGATCGTCCGGCGCTCGCGCGCCTCGATCCGGTCGTCGATGTCCTCGGCCGGCCAGTCGAGGCCGCGGCCGAGCGCGCGCGCGACGGTGCTCTTCCCGGCGGCCATGAAGCCCACCAGGTAGATCTTGTCGGCCTTCACGCCCGCAGTCCGTCGAGCGTCTCGAAGAATCCCGGATACGAGACGACGACCGAGTCGGCTCCCGTGATGACCGAGGGGCCGCGCGCCGCGAGGGCGGCGATGGCGAAGGCCATGGCCAGCCGGTGATCGCCGGCGGCGTCGACGGTGCCGCCGGTCAGGTGGCCGCCGCGGATGTGGAAGCCGTCCGGGAACTCGTCCGCGTCGGCTCCGAGCGCCCGGAGGCCGCCAACGAGCGCGCTGATGCGATCGCTCTCCTTGACCCGCAGCTCGCCGGCGCCGTGGACCACGAGCTCGGCACCGGCGGCGGCGAGCGCGGCCAGGGCCGGCAGCTCGTCGATGAGGCCTGGCACCTCGTCGGCGTCGATCGTGACCGGGCGCAGGCCCCCGTGCCGGATGCGGATGCGGCCGGCCGGCTCGCCGGCATCGGTCCGTTCCACGGTCGTCTCCAGCACGGCGCCGAACCGCTCGAGCACGGGCAGCACGGCGATGCGCGTCGGGTTCAGGCCGACGTCGTCGATCTCGATCTCCGAGCCGGGGAGCGCGGCCGCGGCGGCCATCCAGAAGACGGCCGACGAGAGGTCGCCCGGCACCCGGAACGCGCCGCCCCGCAGCCGCTGGCCGCCGCGGACGGCGACCTGGAGTCCGTCGCGCTCGACGATGGCCCCGAACGCCTCGAGCGCGCGTTCGGTGTGATCGCGGGTGGCCGCCGGTTCGAGCACGGTGGTCCGGCCGTCGGCCTGCAGGCCGGCGAGCAGCACGGCGCTCTTCACCTGGGCGCTGGGGACCGGCGACGCGTAGTCGATGGGCCGGAGCCGGCCGCCGTGGATGACGAGCGGGGCACGGCCGTCCTGCGCGTCGATCCGGGCCCCCATGCGCGTCAGCGGCTCGATGACCCGCCGCATGGGCCGTCGCCGGAGCGACTCGTCGCCGGTGATCGTGGTCGTGAACGGCTGGCCGGCGAGCACGCCGGCCAGCAGCCGCATGGTCGTGCCGGAGTTGCCGGCGTCGAGCGGCCGGGCCGGCGAACGAAGCCCGTTCGCTCCTCGTCCAACAAGGAACAGCGGTGCCGATCGGTCGGCCTCGGGGTCGACCCCGGCGCCGAGCGCGGCCAGGCAGGCGAGCGTCGACCGGCAGTCGGCACCCGGCGCGTAATTCTCGAGGGTCGTGGTGCCGTCGGCCAGGGCGGCGAGCAGCGCGTACCGGTGGGAGATCGACTTGTCGCCGGGAGGCCGGACCCGGCCGCACGCGCGACGGGCAGGCTGCACCGTCGTCGTGGTGAGCGAGAGCATATTGGCCAATATACGTCAGAGCGCGGCAGATCGTCGACCGTCACCGGGGACGGCGGCGTTGGCATTCCACCATGGTCGTCGCATATAGTAGGGCGTCAGCGGCAGCACACCGGGGCCCGCGAGTCGGGTGCCGGCCGGACCGCCAACTGCGGTGCGGACGCTGCCGGATCTGACCGGACCCTGCCCTCGACAGATGGCTCAAGACGGCGCACAGGTCATTCGGCTCGAGTTTCTCAGTGCCTTCGAGATGCTGGACTGCGTGCAGGTGGTCAGCGACCACGTGGGGCGTGCGTCCGGGCTCGACGACGATGCGGTGCACTGGGTCGGCGTCGCCCTGCGCGAGTCGGTGATCAACGCCATCAAGCACGGCAACCAGCAGGATCCGCAGAAGCGGGTCTTCGTCGAGCTGGCGACCAGCCGCGAGCTGAGCGGCACGGCCGAGCTGGTGATTCGCGTGCGTGATGAAGGGCCGGGCTTCGATCCCGACGCCCTGCAGGATCCGCTGGCGCCCGAGAACCTGCTGAAGGCGAGCGGCCGCGGGATCTTCATCATCCGCAACTTCATGGACGTCGTCGACCTCTACCGGGCGCCGGAGGGCGGCATGGAAATCCGGATGGTGAAGCGGGTGCACCCGACCCCGGCGACGCCGTCCACCGACGAACCCCGTTCGTAGCGCCGCGCCGGGATCCGTCCCTCCACCGTACGCACACGCATGACCCTTCCTGATCCTGTACTGCTCGCCACGGCCGTCGAGGTCGTCCTGCGCGCCGGGACGATCCAGATGGACTCGTTCGGCACGCACATCCGCATCGACAAGAAGGGCGACGATCGATCTCGTCACCGAGGTGGACGTGGCCGTCGAACGGATGTTCCGCGCGCTCATCGCGGAGCGCTTTCCCGGCCACGAAGTGCTCGCCGAGGAACTCGGAGCGGCGGGCGACATCGAGCGGCCGCGCGGCCACTACTGCTGGGTGTTCGATCCGATCGACGGCACCACGAACTACGCGCACGGGCTCCCGGTGTTCTGCTCGTCGCTGGCGCTCGAGCTCGACGGCGAGCCGATCGTGGCGGCGATCTGACGATCCGACGCGCAAGGAGCTGTTCACGGCGGAACGCGGCGGCGGGGCGCACCTGAACGGCGCGCCGCTGCAGGTGTCGTCGGCGGCCACCGTCCTCGATGCACTGATCGTGACCGGCTTTCCCTACAACGTGCACGAGCGCGTCCACGAAATCGTCGGCCTGTTCGCGGAGTTCCTGGGGCGCGCGCGCGCGGTGCGGCGGCTCGGGTCCGCGGCGCTGGACCTGTGCTACGTCGCTGCGGGCCGGATGGACGGCTTCTGGGAACAGGATCTGAAGCCCTGGGACATGGCGGCCGGCGCCCTCATCGTGGAAGAGGCGGGCGGCCGCGTCACGGGACTCGACGGCTCACCGTTCGCCTCGCGCCGCGGCCACGTGCTCGCCACCAACGGCGCCATCCACGACGAGATGCTGGCGGTCATCCGGACCGCCGGCAGCGGCCCCGCCAGTCGTTCACGAAAGCGGACGGACTGATATCCTCCGAAGACAACGATCCGGGCCGACAGCCCGGATTCGGCCCCATTCCGGCTCTGCGCGGCCTGGCACCGGTCATGCTCAGCTTCTGGCGAGCGTGCCGCGCGTCCGGCGCGGGTCCGCGCTCCGAGGCCCCCTGCGTGAACCCGGGGCCACCGTTCAGCGGAGGGAGGCGCTCATGCGACGTAAGACACTCGTAGCCGGCCTGGCGCTGGTGGCCTGCCTGGCCCTCGAGGCCCGGCCCGCGCTGGCCGATCAGTGGTTCGGACTGAACATCGGCTATTTCGCCACGCACGGCGAGAGCGGGCGCGTCGGCGGGGACGTGATTGCGGCCAACCGGACGTTCCTGACGTTCAACCCGAACGACCTGCGGAACGCGACAGTCGGCGGGGAATGGCTCGTCGACCTGGGCCGCTACCTGGAAGCCGGGTTCGGTGTGGGCTATTACAGCAGCACCGCTCCCAGCGTCTACACGAACTACGTCAACACGGATGGATCGGAGATCCGGCAGCAGCTGCGGCTGCGGATCGTGCCGGTGACGGCGACCGTCCGGTACCTGCCGTTCGGCAACGATGCGCCGATCCAGCCGTACGTGGGCGCCGGGGTCGGTATCTACAGCTGGCGCTACAGCGAGACGGGCGACTTCGTGGACTTCACCGACTACAGCGTCTTCCACGGCACGTTCGCGGCGTCGGGCACCGACGTCGGGCCGGTGGTGCTCGGCGGCGCGCGCATCCCGTTCGGGCCGATGGCCATCGGCGGTGAGATCCGCTATCAGGCGGGCAGCGGCTCGCTGCCGGCGAGCGGCGGCTTCGCCGGAACGAAGATCGACCTGGGCGGGTACAACTACCTGGCGACGTTCCAGGTGAAGTTCTAGCGAGGGCCAGACCGCCGTTCTCACCAGCCCCGCTGCGCGGGGACTAGTGCGGCAGCGGCGGCGCGATCGTCCGCCGGTACAGATGGACGCCGGCGCCGTGGCAGACCAGCGCGAAGCCATCGAGAAACTGCGGGTCCTGGCGCGAACGGCGCGCCAGGACGCCGCCCCCTTCCGCCTTCTCCTCGATCAGGATCCAGTCGACGAACGGCCGCGGGTCGTGCAGCGCCGCGTCCCAGATGACGCCGTTGCCCTCGTGCACGAAGTCACGGATGTCGAATCCGGCCCGCCCGAGATCCTGCATGTAGTGCCCCAGACTGCCCATGCTGATCAGGATCTTGCCGCCGTGATAGCCGGCGCGCAGGCAGTCGGTGACGTGCTGGCGGGCCGCGAAGTTCGGGCGGTCCCACTGCGCCTCGAGCACCATCGGTGCGCGCTGGTCGAAGGGATGCAGTTCGAAGACCAGCAGCACGACGGCGGCCAGCGCGGCGGCGCGCCGGAAGCGTCCCGCCGCCGCGACGACGATGCCGATGGCGACCGCCTCGAAGGCGACCAGCGGCACCATGTAGCGGATGCGAAAGGGATGGCCGACGAGGAAGGCGTACCAGGGGAGCACGGCGCAGGCCGCCAGGCCGAGCAGCACGCCGTCCCGGGCGCGCGCGCGTGACGCGAGCGCGCGCACCAGCAGCACCGCCGCGCCGGCCCCGGCCGCGACCATGATGAGCAGGCCGCTGATCTGGCGTTCTCCCCAGAGGATCTCGAGTCCCGCTTCAATCGGCCGGCCCAGGGCCTTGTTCTGCGCGACGAAGAAGCCGCTGGTGACGAGCCAGTGGCCGACGGTCGCACGGCTCAGCACGAAGAAGCCGAGGATGGCGATCGCCCGGGTAGACGGCAATGGCCGCGACGCGACGGATGGCCGTCTGGAGTGGCTGCCCGCGCCGCCAGACGGCCCAGGCCGCGGCCGCCAGCGCGGCGGCGGTCATCAGCCAGGCCTCGTAGCGGGTGAGGCAGGCCAGGGCGAGGAACCAGCCGGCCGCCCGGGCCTGCGAGGGACGGCCGTCATCGAGCCAGTCGTACAGCGCGGCGAGCCCCAGCAGCGTGAGCCCGAAGAGGAGCGGCTCCTCCATGGGTGTCGACTGCAGATACAGCACGTTCGGGTTCAGGACGAAGACCGTCGTGCCGATCGCCGCGGCGAGGCGGGAGCCGGTGGCGTGCACGAGCAGGCGGGCGAGCGCGTACGCCGCCAGCGCGAAGGCGACCACGGAGAAGGCCACGGCCGAGGCGCCCGTGCGGTACATCCAGTCGATCTGAACCGGCAGCATGTTCAGCAGGTGGGGGAGCGGCAGCCAGACGGCCCCGATCTGCTGCCAGCCGGGCGTGAGGCTGTCGAGGATCCGCCGCGCGACGACCAGATGCGCGCGCGCATCGTAGTGGCTCAGCGTCAGGGCGTGCAGGTGATAGAACCACGCGGTGCCGGCGCCGAGCAGGCCGGCGGCGAGACCGGCGATGCGAGGCAGATGGCGATGGGCGAGCCAGTCGGTGCGGCGTCGATTCGGCGCGGGGCCTGGTTGAAGGTCAGGTATAATTTCGCGGGCCAAGGACCCGATGATACCGCAACTCCGGCGGACCCGAGGGGGCGCAGCGCCTTCCTGGGCCGTGCGTCAGCGCGCCGGAGCCTGACTACTCATGCCGCTCTTCGCGTTCTCCATTCAGGCCGTCGCGGCCTCACTCGGCGGAGTGGGGCTCTTCATCGTCACGTTCCTGGATTCGTCGTTCCTCTCGCTGCCGGAAGCGGCCGACCTGCTGCTCATCTGGATGATCGTGCAGCACAAGCCGCGGATGGTGTACTACTCGACGATGGCGACGCTGGGGTCGATTGCCGGCTGCTTCGTCCTCTACGTCGTGACGCGCAAGGCGGGCGACGCCTTCATCCGGCGCCGGTTCAAGGCCGCAGCGGATCGACCGGGCGTTCCGGCTGTTCCAGCGCTACGGGCTGCTGGTGCTGCTGATTCCCGCGCTGCTGCCGCCGCCTTCGCCCGTTCAAGATCTTCGTCCTGCTCGCGGGCGTCGTCGGCGTGTCGGCGCTGAACTTCGGGCTCGCGATCACCATCGGGCGGGGCGTCCGGTACTTCGGCGAAGGGCTGCTGGCGCTGTGGTACGGCGAGCAGGCGATCGCGTTCCTCCACGATCACGGCCGGCTGATGTTCCTCGTGGTGCTGGGCGTCGTCCTGGGGCTCTGGGGCGCGCGGCATCTCTGGAAGCGGACGCGCCAGCGCGCGTGATGCCAGCGTCCGGGCGCGACGCCCGGACGGGGGGCCGGGGCGCGCGGCCCGGAGGCGGCCCGGTCGCGGCGCCGCCGGCCGGTGACGTATACTGGGCCACGAGCCGCCGGGCTCTGTCCACGCGATGCAGCCAGATCTCTCAGTCGTCATTCCGATCCGCAACGAGTCCCCCTCGCTGGTGGAGCTCCATGCCGAGCTGAGCGAGGCGCTGGGCGGCTCGGGTCACTCGTACGAAGTCATCCTCATCGACGACGGCAGCACCGACGACAGCTTCGCCGTGATGGCGAGGCTGCAGGCGGCGGACCCGCACCTGCGGGTGATCCGGTTCCGCCGCAACTTCGGCCAGACGGCCGCCTTCGCGGCCGGCTTCGCGTACGCCCAGGGGCGGTTCATCGTCACCTCGGACGGCGACCTGCAGAACGATCCCCACGACATCCCGGCGATGGTCCAGACCCTCGAGCAGGGGAACTTCGACATCGTCTGCGGCTGGCGGAAGAGCCGGAAGGACAAGTTTCTGACCCGGCGCGTCCCGTCGATGCTGGCCAACTGGCTGATCTCGCGGGCGACCGGCGTCCGGCTGCACGACTACGGCTGCTCGCTGAAGGTGTTCCGGGCGGAGGTGGTGAAGTCGCTGAAGCTCTACGGCGAGATGCACCGCTTCCTGCCGGCGATCGCGAGCGAGATGGGCGTGCGGATCTCCGAGGTCGTGGTGAACCACCGGCCGCGCCGGTTCGGGCGGTCGAAGTACGGGCTGTCCCGGACCGTCCGCGTGGTCCTCGATCTGCTGACGGTGAAGTTCCTGTTGAGCTACTCGACCCGGCCGCTGCAGATCTTCGGGCTGATCGGCCTCGTGATGGGGGCCCTGGGCGCGGGCATCACGGCGTGGCTCGCCTACATCCGGCTGTTCGGCGGCCAGGCGATCTCGGGCCGGCCGCTCCTGCTGTTCGGCATCCTGCTGATCTTCACGGGCCTCCAGCTGCTGACGCTCGGGCTGCTGGCGGAGCTCCAGGCGCGCACGTATCACGAATCGCAGAACAAGCCGATATACGTGGTGCGGGAAGTCCTGGAGCCGCCGCAGGCGGCAGCGCGTGCCCGTGAGGTGCTCGGCGCGGAGGCCTGAAAAACCCGGGGCCCGATCGCGCGTAAGTGCTTGACGGGCTGGCGGCTAAGCACGTATTCTTTGGCTACCTCGACCGTGCGGCAGGTTTCCCAGCCTCTGCTGCGTTTCACGTATTGGTGAGTTCGGCTTTTGAAGTCGGACGGCGAGCCGGCAGGTGTGTTCACGAGCTGTCGGGCTCCCGGGCCGTTCTGTAAGTAGGAGCGCATGAAGAAGACCCCCTTTCGCTTCAGTGGAATGCTGTGCCTGCTGGTGGGCGTGGCCGCCTGTGCGAGCCCGTCGAAGCCATCGGTAACGCTGACGTCGCCGCGGCTGGTCACGCCGGCCATGGGCGCGCAGATCGCGAACTCCGCGCAGCCCGTGACGCTGACGGTCCAGAACGCGACAACGACGGGGACGACCCCGCTGACCTACACGTTCGAGGTGGCGACCGACGATCAGTTCGCCAACATCGTTTACACGAAGTCCGGCGTCGCGCCCGGCAGTGACGGGACGACCGCGGTCCAGATCGACACGCTGACGGCCGGGACGGGCTACTACTGGCGGGCCCGGGCCGACAGCGGCTCGTCGAACGGGCCGGCGACCTCGGCGAACAACTTCGCCGTCGGGCCGGCGATCACGATCTCCGCGCCGACGCTGTCCTCGCCAGGCGTCGGGGCGACCGTCTCCACCAACCGGCCGACGCTGACGGTGACCAACTCGACCACCACGGGACCGGTGGGCAGCCTCGTCTACAAGTTCGAGTTGTCCACCACGTCGAGCTTCGACTCGATCGCCGTCAGCGGGACGGTGAGCCAGCAGTCGGGCCAGACGTCGTACACGCCCACCACGGATCTCGACACGGGCGTCACGTACTACTGGCGCGTCGTGACGACCGATACGACCAACAACATCTCGAGCAGCTACTCGAGCACGGGCAACTTCAAGACGGAGCTCGGCATCGACCTGCACAACGTCGTGTACGTCCACGGGCCCGACGTGAGCAACTGGCCGCAGACCTCGACCATCACGGACGCCTTCGAGGACGGCAACCAGCTCTGCATCTACCACACGATGCTGGGCAAGTGGCCGACGACGGCGTTCTTGGGGGACGCCAGCGTCCAGGTCGAAGGGAATCAGTGGATCTTCGCGAAGATCAACGGCCAGTGGTACGCGGGGGCGAACGACTGGTACCGGCCCGGACAGGCCTGCAAGTCGCCGGTCACGGCCCAGAGCATCGCCGTCGACGGCTTCCAGACGGAACCGCTGCACTCGTGGATCCCGCACTCCGGAGAGGTCTGGGCGGTGATGGACACGACGCCGGCGCGGAACTATCCGGGCGTCAAGACGATCGATGAGCGGACCGACGTGAAGATGCTGGTCTGGCCGTAAGGCCCTGACGCGGAAAACGAAGAACGAAGAAAACGCCCCGGGGGGTGAATATCCTCCCCGGGGCGTTTCTGCTTACGGGGGACCTTTCGGCGTTCAGCGTGACAGGCGTTCTGCTACCGGAGCTCGATCCAGCAGCCGAGCAGGCGGTGGTCGGTGCTGTGCGGGTCGACCTGGTAGGGGTGGAAGCCGCTGGACGTCGAGATGCTGACCTGGGCGCCGAGGGCGCCGCTGGGACGCGGCACCTCGACCTCGCGCGTTTCGCCCGGCGCGAGGTGCAGGTCGAGCCGCCACTCGCCGCTCTGGAGGCGGACGTCGTCGACGACCGGGGCGTTGCGCAGGAGGAGGCGGACCGGGCCATCCGTATCGGGCGCGAGGACGAACTCCGCCTGCCCGCCCCCCTGGATCCAGGCGCCGCCAGGCTCCACGAAGGCCGAGCCCCCCACCAGGAAGAGCAGTCCGGGACCAGAACGGACCGAACGCTCTGGCACGATGTCGGCGAGCGGATCGGTGCTCGGCCGCGTGCTCAGCGGCTGCAGCCAGGCATGTTCGAGGATCTTCCGTGCCGCCGCATCCGCATCGATGACGAGACCTCGCGGAGTGACGGGGAGCCGGAACTCGCGCTGCACGTCGGGACCGTTGAGTGCGGCCAGGTCCAGCTCGAGGATCGGCGGCAACTGGCTGTCGATCGCCAGGGTCACCGTTCCCGGGCCCTTGCGCCAGACACCGACATCGAGGCGGTAGATGCCGGCTGGCGGCGAGTAGATGGCCACCAGCGGCTCGCCGGCGGGCGGCAGGTCGGGCAGGGTCGGCCCGATGCGGAGCTGGGCCGGCAGCGCCTCGACTGGAATCCGGTGCAGCGGGCGATATTCGAGCGCGAGAATCGTGCCGGTCCGGGTCGAAGGCGTGGAGCAGAACGATCTGGCCCGGCTGGGCGGTCGGCGTCCCGGCCCGGTTCAGACTCCAGACCACCGTGACGGCGGTCATGACGGCCAGTGCCCCGGCGACGGGGGCGGCGACGGCCACGCCCATCCGGCCGGCGCGGCGCTCGGCGACGAACACGGCGAGACCTGCCAGAGCGATCGCGGCGAGCCAGATGGCTGCCTGTAGCACGACGTCGGAAATGACGGGCGGGTCGGTGACGAACAGGCTGGGCAGGCCGCGCGGCAGGTTCACCAGCGGGCTCATCCACAGCAGCCAGTGCGCGAAGCCGTCCCGGAAGTTGTAGACGAGGTGGCCGCCGTCGACGAGCGCGAACGCGGCCGTCAGGCCGAGACTGAAGAACAGCGCCGCCAGCCCGAGGGCGCGCGTCGTGAGGTGCCGGGCCCGCGCGAAGAGCAGCGCGGCCGGAACGGCCATCGGCAGGAGGACGGGCACGAGAAAGCGGGCGGGAGCGCTCGTTCCTCCCCACCACATCTGGTACGCGGCGACGAGCAGCACGTACGGCGCCTGAATGGCGAGCAGCTCGATGGTGAGCCGGCGTGACCGCCGCCAGAGTGCCAGGAGGCCGGCCAGCGCGAACAGGTAGATCGGTGCGTTCGGCAGCAGCCCGAACTGCTGGTCGAACAGGAGACCCGGGATGCCGCGGGCGAGGTTGCCGACCGAGGACTGCATCGCGCCAGCATAGGGAGCCGTCGGATTGGGGGTGCCGTAGATCACCCAGAAGAAGGCGAACCAGCCGGCAGCACTGATGACGGGCACGGCCAGCAGCGCCAGCGCGCGGCGGATGGCGCCGGGGCGCCGCACGATTTCCAGCAGCAGGCAGGCGGCGACCGTGGCTGCGAGGATGGCGTAGCGCGAGTGCAGCCATGGGAGCGCGGCCAGGGTCGCGCCGCGCAGTCCCCAGCGCCAGGTATCGGCCCAGCCCGTGCGCGTCCATGTGCCCGGGGCCTGCGGTGCTCCGGGCGAGGTCGTCACCGACTCGATGAGCGGCAGCACCCCGACGAGCACGGCGAGGGCCCCCGGCCCGTCGGGAAAGACCGTGAAGCTCTGGAAGAAGTATGGGATCGACAGAGCGACCGCCGCCCAGCCGAACCAGGCGGCCGCCGCGTCCATGGTCAGCGCGTACGCCGCGCGCCAGATCAGGATCGAGCCGAGTGCCGCGAGCAGCGCGAGAAAGATCCTCACGCCCGGGTACCCGAAGAGCGCGAATGCGGGGAGCACGAGAACCGACAGGCCTGGTGCGTGAATTGAATAGATGTGGCCGTTCAGCCCCGGCTGCAGGTAGTCCGGCTTGAGGGGGCCGGGCCAGTACGCCCGGTAATCGCCCCGTTCGTGGACCTTGTCGATCTGGAGCGTGTGGTCGATGAGCAGGCTCTGGGTGATTACGAGATAGTGAGGCTCGTCACCACTTGGTAATTGGGACGCGATCGTGTGCGAGGCGAGGCCCGACAGCACCAGGGCCAGGAGGGCGGCAGCCAAGGGCGCCTTCCGGGGATCGGTGAGAACGGCGCGGCCAGGGCCGGCGGGCCGGGCGGGCCAGCCAGACGGCCATGACGATGGCTCCCCAGAGCCAGAAGGCGAACGGGCCCGTCCAAAGGAGGAACACGCGGGGAACGGCCCAGGGCCACCAGGGGAGCAGGATCAGGACGGCGGCCAGCAGCGGCCAGAGCCGGGGCGTCGCGTGCCGGCGCCACAGCGCGAGGCCGGCGCCGAGCGCGAGCAGCAGAAGGACGCCGAGGAGCCAGAGCGGGGGCAGCAGGCCGAGTCGTGCGGCGTGCGGGCCTGTCCCGGTGACGGCCATGGTGCCGCCGGTGACCCACAGTCCGACGGCGGCGGCGAGCAGCGCGGCGAAGGCCAGAACGAGGCGCATCGAACGTCTATCGTACAACACGACTTCCCCCTAAACTTCGCGCGATTTCGGACCGATACGCATTCTTGCACAGCCCAACAGCCGGGCTGGCCGGCGTCTGTCGTGTGACCCGAACGGAGGACGGCGCAGAGAGGTTAGACCATGAAGAACTACATCCGGCTGCTGGCACCACTGGCAATCATCCTGGCACTCGGAGCCTGTGCAGCATCGAAGAGCGCGAACCCCTTGAGCCCGTCCGTGGCCGGACCGATTCCCGGGGTGGCCATTACCGCCCCGAAGATCGTGTCGCCTTCGTCGGGGGCCCAGATTGCGGTGTCCGACCAGCCGGTAACGCTCAAGGTCCAGAACGCGACGACCAATGGCGTGCGGCCGCTCTATTACAGCTTCCAGCTCGCCAGTGACTCCCAGTTCGCCCACGTGCTGTTCTCGACCAGCGACGTCAAGCCGGGGACGGACGGGAGCACGGGGGTGACGCTGTCGGACACGCTCGACGCCGAGCAGACGTACTACTGGCGGGCCCAGGCGCTCGACGGCGCCAACAGCGGGCCGTATACGACCAACGCCAGCTTCAAGGTGTACACGCCGGTCGTCATCAACGAGCCGAAGCCGGTGTCTCCGACCGGGGGGACGACCGTCACGACCACCACGCCGACGATCGTCGTGACCAATGCCACGCACACCGGGCCGGCGGGAGCCATCACCTACACGTTCCAGCTCGCGAAGGACCAGGCGTTCACCTCGGGACTCGTCACCGCGACGGTGGCCGAGGAGTCGAGCCAGACGCAATTCACGCCGAGCGACGCACTCGCCGATGCGACGACCTATTACTGGCGCGCGCGGGCGGCCGATCCGTCGCACACCGGCGGCTGGTCGCAGACCGAGAGCTTCGTGACGCCGGCCGCGCCGGCCACCGGAGGCGGAGGCGGAGGCGGGGGCGGGGGCGGCGGATACACGCCGGCGGCGGGCGATGCGATCGATCTCAGCCAGGTGACCGTCATCCACGGCCCGTCGGGCATCTACACCTGGTCGGCCGCCTCGACCATGACCAGCGTGCAGGTGACGGCGACGCAGATCTGCACCAACCACACGATGGCCGGCAAGTGGCCGACGGTGGCCTTCTTCGGCGATGCCAGGTACGTTGATCGAAGGCAACCAGTGGTACTTCGCCAACATCAACGGGAAGTGGTACGGGGGCGCCGGCGAATGGCTGCGTCCGGGGCAGACCTGCAAGTCGGTCGACGCCTACAATATCGGTCCCGACGAGTTCTACGGGGCGGGCGAAGAGCCGCTGCACTCGTGGCGGCCACACTCGGGCGAGCAGGTCGGCATCATGGTGAGCACACCGGCGCGGTCCTGGCCGAGTATGGAGACGTCGGACCAGCGCTCGAACGTCGTGATCGTCACCTGGCCGTAGTCGCCGGGACCTGCGTCGCAGAACGCCCGGGAGATCCGGGGGCGACGGCTTCGGCGGAAGTGGAAGAATTGAAGGGCCGATCCCGTCAGGGGTCGGCCCTTTGCGTTTCAGGCGGCTCGTGGGTCGCGGAGAGGTCGATCAGTGACCGTCCGTGGCGGTCGACCGGGCCTCGGCCCCGGTCGCTCTCTGCGCCCCCATCGTCAGCCCCCAGACCAGCATCCCCGCACTGACGGCTTCGCCGATGACGGTGGCCAACGCCGCGCCGTCGATCCCCTGCCGCGGAATCAGGTACAGGTTGCAGCCCACGTTCACGACGAGGCCGACGATGCCGGTCTTGAGGAGCAGTTGTTCGCGATTGGCCGAGATCGCGATGGCGTGGAGGATCCAGATGGCGAAGACGAAGATGGTGCCGGCCGCGAGAATCCGAAGCGCGCTGGTCGCAGGGAGGTAGTCGGCGCCGAAGAGCAGCCGCAGCAGGGGAGCCGCAACGAGCCACGCCACGCCGCCGATGACGACGGCAAGGACCACCGCCACCGCCACGGCCCCCCAGGCCAGCCGCCGGTGCCGACCGAGGTCGGTGATGAAGAGCCGCGAGAGCCGAGGCGTCAACACCCCCGCGATGAGGGCGGGCGCGTACGTCAGTCCTTCGTAGATGCGGTACGCGGCGCTGTACCAGCCGGTCTCGACATTCGTTCGCAGGATGCCGAGCAGAACCGTGTCGATGTACCAGGTACAGATTCAGGATGATCATGAAGACGCCGAAGGGGATGGCCGTCCGCTGCAACTCGGCCCAGATCACGCGATCGAAGGCGAGCCCGACCGACCCCATCTGCACGCGAACGAACACCGCCGTCAGGACGAGCGCGACGACGCGGGACCCCAGGAAGGTGAGGGCGAGCCCTTGCAGACCCGCCCCGGCCGCCAGGGCGCCACACCCGAGCACGACCAGCAGCAGGCGATCCAGACCGACGATCAGGCTCTCCCACTCGAATCGCTCCAGCCCCTGGAAGACCCCGCGAACGGTGAGCAGATACGAGCGGATGGCCGACGAGCCGCCCAGCAGATAGCAGGCCAGTCGTACGTCCGGTGCGGAGCGCAGGAGGGTCGCCACCAGTGCGAGCACGAGCAGAGCCACGGCGGCCCAGATCAGCTTCAGCCCGAGCGCGTTGGCCAGCACCGATCCGGCGCGGCTGCGATCCCGCGCCACGGCGCGGACGGTAACCTGACTGAGACCGAAGTCCATCAGGGTTTCGAAGATGGTGGCTAACGCGAGGGCGTAGGCGAACTTCCCGTACTCGGCGTCACCGAGCGTGCGGCCGGCCACGATCACCAGAATCAGGAGCAGGGCGGCGCTTCCGTTCGTCAGTCCTGAATAGAAGAGATTCCAGGCCAGAGTGTGCCAGCCGCGACCTCCAGTCGCGCTGCTCATGCCCGGGCTCCGGCCGAGAGCGTGAGGAACAGCTCGGCCGTCTGGCCGAACACGACCGCTTCGTCGAACGACCGTTCGACGGTCGCGCGGCCGGCGCGGCCCAGCCGTGCCCGCAGGTCCGGGTCGTCGATCAGTCGACCGATGCATCCGGCGAGTGCCTCCGGGTGCTCGGGAGGCGCGAACAGGGCGTTCTCTTCGTGGACGAGGTAGTCGAGCATGCCGCCGACCTGCGAGGCGACCACGGGCAGGCCCGTGGCCATGGCTTCGATCACCGAAATCCCGAATGCCTCGAAGTGCGAGGGCTGCACGAAGATATCCGCGGCGCGCAGGAGACGGGCGGTATCCTCGCGCGGGCCGGTGAACACGCACGCGGTCGTCCAGGCCGTGGGCCCGCACGAAGTCCCGGGCTCGAGGCCCGGCGTCCCACGAATGGCCGGGCATGTCCGGCCCGACGACGACCAGCAGGGCGTTCGGGCGGTTCAGCAACCGCCAGGCTTCGACGAGATCGAGCACGCCCTTCTCGAGGCTGAGGCGCCCGAGAAACAGGCAGATCACCCGGTCGGTGGGCCAGGCGTCCTGCGCGCGGATCCGATCGCGTTCGCCGGGCAGCGGGGGACGGAATTCGGTCACGTCGATCGAGTGCGGCATGTAGTGGACGCGCGCCGGTGGCACGCCTGCGCAGAGCGCCTCGCGCTCAATCTCGCGTGAGATGCAGAGGAAGCCCGTGGCCGACGCGTAGAGCGCGCGCAGCGGCCGCTTCAACCAGCCGGCGAGCCGCCCGCGCGGCGTGACGCCGCACCGGATGAGCGCCGCGTTCCAGTTCGCGCAGGACAGGACGCCGGTCGTGCCTGCCTGCGCGACCACCGGGCGGCGGAGCAGCCGGCCCGCGGCCACGGCGGCCAGGCCGATGCCGCGGTAGTCGATGCAGCAGATCAGGTCGTAGCGCTTCCGCAGACGGAGCAGCGCGAGGAAGGCGAAGGGGAGCATGAACCACTTGCCGCCGGGCGAGCGCTCCCCTGACGGCGGGATGCGCAGCACCGGCACGCCGTCGACGATCTCCTCGCGTGCAACGTCCTTCCGCACGCGCTTGGTGACAACGAGCACCTCGAATCCGTTCCGCTGCAGGAACGCGGCCAGCCGGCGCGCGTTGGTTTCCACGCCCCCGAGCACCGGGTAGTAGTAGGTCGTCAGCAGCAGGATCCGGGGCCGGGTCATTGCGCGAGAACCGTCCGTGTCAGGAACCGCCAGTACGCAGGCGAGCGCGCGTTCGTACAGCTGCTTGCCGCGGCGGATCAGGCACGTGGCCCGACAGGTCGTCGCGGATGACGAGCGGATCGGCGCAGAGCAGTTCGGCATCCTGGCGCTTGCGGAATCCGGCGCGTGAGGGCCCGGTCGGCCGGCAGCGCCGGCAGCATGGCGACGAGACCGCCCAAGGCCTTGAAGTACGTCCAGGTGTGCCCCTTGGCGACCAGTACGGCGAACTGCAGCGGCTCGTGGATGACGAGCGCCGGGAGGATCGCGACGAGCGTCCGCACCTGGTAGTTCTTCAGCATGAAGTGCCAGCGGTTGCGGATCTGATAGTAGAAGAGCCACGTGCCGCGCGCACGGCTGTGGTGCAGCAGGATGGAATCGGGAACCTCCAGAATCTTGTAGCCGGCGAGCTTGATCCGGTGCGAGAAGTCGCCATCCTCCTTGCCGATGAAGTAGCGCTCGTCGAACAGGCCGATGTCGATGGCCGCCTGCCGGTCGAGCAGCAGGCCGCAGGTCGGTGCGGCCCCGATGTCCGCCAACTGATGGGGATGCGCGGCGAGCGGTCGATCGAGCCAGGGATTCACCGCTTCGCAGATGTAGTGCAGCCCGCCGCCCGCGTACTGAATGACATCCGGCCGGCTGGCATGCACGACGATCGGGCTGCCGACCTTCGCCAGCGGGTCGGCGGCCATGGCCGTGCGCAGCCGCTGAACGGTGTCGGGCCGCAGCACGACGTCGGCGTCCATCAGGAAGACGTAGGGCAGGGGCGCTTCGCGGATGCCGACGTTGCGGCCCGGGCTCGGTCCGTCGTTCCGGTTCAGCCGGTGCTGCCGCACTTCGGGCCACTCGCGCGTCAGCCAGTCGGCCGTGCCGTCCGTGCTCGCCACGTCGACGACCACGATCCGGGACGCCGGACAGCCGGCGGCCTTCAGCGAGTCGAGTGCCGTGACCAGTCGCTCGATCGAATTGTGCGCGACGATGGCGACCGCCACATCGTCGGGAAAGGGAAGCTGGGGCTCGGTGGTCATCATCGGGCGTGGCCGGGAACCGACCACGAGCGGCCGCGGCGCGGGAGCCGGTACAGGTGTTTGTGGTTGAGCCGCTTCAGGCGGTACGGCGGATCGCCTGCGCGCACCGCGTACGATCCGCGGAGCCGGTTCGAGAATGCCGTCTGGTAGCCGGTGGCCCGCAGCGCCCGCAGCGTCACCTCGCCGCCCACGCCCCAGGGGAGGCAGATGTGGCGCACGCTCCGCGTGCCGAGTCGCTCGTTCAGCACCTCCCGGCTGCGGGCCAGCTGTTCGACAATGGCCCGCTCCTGCTCGGCCGGGGTTTCCCAGGATCCGTCGACCGTCCCGCCGACCAGGGCGCCCAGTTCGCGCCGCCAGCCGGGCCGGCGGAAGAACGCTTCGCCGCCGTGGGCCGCCACGTGTTCGATGGTGCGCCGCCGGACGGCGTCCGACGGCTCGAACCGCAGCCCGTCCGACATCCGCGAGCGCTGAACGAACAGCGGCGCGCCCCATTCCGTCACCGACTGATACTGGCAACGACCATCCGCCGGGATCAGCGGCCGGTTCAAACGCGCCCCCGCGTCATAGCCGGGCGCGACGAATCCGGTAGGCCGATCGCCGCAGAAGATCATCGCGTGCGACAGGGTGTGCGACTGGACGTCGATGACGCCGGTCTCGTGCAGCCGTTTCAGCTCCGGCCAGGTGACGAACGGCGTTTCGGAACGGTCGCCCGCCACCGGCTCGGCGATGCCGTCGTCGAGCGTCGGCCGCAGCGTGTCCGCCTCCTGCATCCGTCCGGGAATGGCGTAGGTGATGGCCGTTAGACCGTACTTCCGGAGCAGCGGCCCGGCCACGGTCCACAGGCTGGCCCAGGCATCGTCGAAGCAGAGCGCCACGCGGAACGGTCCGGGGTGCACGCCATCGACGACCAGCCGGCCGATCGCGTCGGAGTCGACGGTGGTGTAGCCGTTCTCGGTGAGAAACCGCAGCCGGGGTTCGAGCAGCGCGGGCGTCACCTCGTGGAAATGGAAGACGGGCAGAAAGCCGTCGGGCTGCCCGCCGAACAGGAAGGCGGGGTAGCGGCCAGCGGCCAGATCGAGCAATCCGCGCAGTGGTCCGCCGCGTTCGTTGAACGGCACCCGCGCCGCGCGCCCGTTCATCGGCGCGCTCCAGAGTACATCGGCATGAGTCTGTATCGTATTATGTGCGAATGCCGCCAGAGCGCGCACCTGTGGAAATCCGGGATGCCCCCCGCCGCGCGGGCCGTCCCGGCCTGATCGTCGCGATCGTCCTGCTGGCGCTGACCTGCGGCGCCGCGCTGTCGATCAACGTGGTGCAGACAGCGTACAGTCCGAAGGGCGACGAGGCGACCTACGTCGCGATGGCGCTCAGCCTCGCCCGCGATCACAACCTGACGTACGAGCGGGCCGACCTGCAGCGCTTCTACCGGATCTACCGCAGCGGCCCGGAAGGCATCTTCCTGAAGCGGGGCAGCCAGCTGCGCCTCCACCTGGATGGCCAGTGGCCGTTCGTGCACGCCGTCACACGGCCCGACCCGCAGAACCGGATCTACTTCGGCAAGGCGTTCATCTACCCGCTGATGGTGGCGCCGTTCGTCTGGCTCTTCGGCCTGAACGGCATGCTGCTGTTCCACCTGCTGCTGCTGGCCGCCGTCTGTGCCGCGGGGTACGCCTTCCTGGCGGCGCGATCGCCGCGTCCCGTGGCGCTGGTGTTCGCGCTCGGCTTCGTCGGCGCATCGATCACGCCCATCTACGCCGTCTGGCTGACGCCGGAGATCTTCAACTTCTCGGCCGTCTTCCTCGCGTACTTCTTCTGGTTCTACAAGGAGGTGGCGCCGCCATCCGGCGGAGGACGATGGGACCGGTTCCTGTACGGGGCGGGCAGCGACCTCCTGGGGGCCGTGCTGCTCGGCCTGGCCACCTACTCGAAGCCGACCAACGCACTGCTGGCGGCGCCGGTCGTGCTGCTGCTATGGACGCGCCGCCGCTTCGGCTGGGGATTCGTCGTGGGCGTCGTCTTCGTCGCCGTGACGAGCGGCTGCTTCGGCGTGAACGCGCTGGTGACCGGCGAGTTCAACTACATGGGCGGCGACCGGAAGACCTTCTACGGCACCTTTCCCGACGAGAAGCCGTCGGTGACGTTCGACAGCACCGGCATCTCCATGGTGACCAACGATGCCGACACCGGGAACGTGATCGAGACCCCGAAGTTCTGGCCGCAGCTGGCCGACAATGCCGGCTATTTCCTGGCGGGGCGCGACGCGGGATTCCTGCCGTACTACTTCCCCGGGGCCGTCATCGTGCTCATGTGGCTCGCCGGCGTCCGCCGGCGCCCCCTGTGGACGACGTTCACGCTGCTCGCGGTCGCCGCCTCGGTCGTCATCCTGCTGATCTTCCTGCCGTACACCTGGGGTGGCGGCGGGGGCCCGCCAGGCAACCGGTATTTCCTGAGCCTGTATCCGGCGCTGTTCTTCCTGACGCCGCCGCTGGCGTCGATGAGCGCGCCGCTCATCGTGTGGGTGGGCGGCGCGGCGTTCGTCGCGCAGATGCTGCTGAACCCGTTCGTGGCCTCGAAGGACGTCTGGCGGATGACGGAGCACGGGCTCGTGCGCTACCTGCCGGTCGAGCTGACGATGGTCAGCGACCTGCCGATCAATCTCGACCGGACGCGGTCTCACCTGTTGTACGGACAGGATCCGACGGTGCTGCTGTACCTGCTCGACGAGAATGCCTGGCCGCCCGAGGTCGGCGGGATTCTGGGTGGCCGGCAGCGCCCGCTCGGACATCGTGTTCCGGACCGACCGGCCCATCGCCCAGGCCACGCTCGAGCTCTCGGCGCCCGTGGCGAACCACGTGCGTGTCGCGGTCGGCGGCCAGCGCGACGTCGGTCGACCTGAAGTCCGGCGTGCCCGCAACCGTGACGTTCTCGCCCGACGGGGTCTACGCCCACCACAGCTACGGCTACCTGCTCACGGTGTCGACCGCCGGTGGGTTCGTGCCGGCGCTGAGCGATCCGAAGTCCACCGACCCACGGTACCTGGGCGTCTTCGTCAAGCTGGCTGTCACGCTGAAGTAGGGTCGGCGGCGCGATCGACGGATCGGCTGAAGACGACTGGGCGGCCGCACGGGCAGCCTCTGTCGATCGGAAGGCAACCTCGACGCGCGGATGGAAGGGGGGCGGCGCTAGTTCCCGGCGGTCTTCGCCGGGGAGCGGCGCGTGGCGTAGGACAGGGCGCCCGAGAGCGAGAAGAGCATCATCAGCCCGGTGCCGACCAGCGAGACCGCCAGCGCCGAGGAGAGCGAGAGGCCGAGCCGCGTGAAGAAATAGGAGAAGGCGGCTTCCCGCACGCCGAAGCCGTTGATCGACAGCGGAATCATCTGCAGCAGGAACGAGACGGGGACGATCACCGCCAGCGCGGTGAAGGGGATCGGCACGTGCAGGCCGTACGCGACGGCCGCGTAATAGACCACGAACGTCGACTGCACCGCGACGGCGAGCACCAGGCAGGTGATGAGGGCGGGCAGGCCCGCGCGAAAGCGGTGCAGCGCATCGGTGATCTGCTCGATCCGCGTGCCGACCCACTCGGCGTGGAACACCGTGAGGGGCTGCAGCAGGCGGCCGAAGCCGTTCGGGGCCATCACCGCCGATCCCGCGGCCGTGATCGCCGCGAGGAAGGCGAGCCAGAGCCAGCCGGGCGCAAGCGGCAGCAGGCGGACGAAGGCCGCACCGGCCGCCGTCGAGCCGGCGGCGGCGACCAGGGTCAGGCCGAGGAGGCCGAGGGCCCGGTCGACCAGGATCACCGTGGCGGCGAGCGTCTTGGAGCCGGCGGGGCGGGCCGTGTCGGCGATGCGGAAGACGTCGCCTCCGATGTTGCTCGGCAGGAAGTTGTTGAAGAACAGGGCGACGACGTACGAGGACATCAGCGGCGCCGCCCCGACCTGCACGTGCTGGGCCGACAGCAGCAGCTGCCACCGCCAGACGCACAGCACGACCATGACGAGATAGACCAGCAACGCCGCCGCGAGCCACGCGAGCGAGGCCCCGCGCACCTGCTGCCAGAGCGCCGCGAGATCCGTCCGCGCCAGCAGGAGCGCCAGCAGTCCGAGGCTGACGACGACCTTGGCGACCGCGCCGAGCCGCGAGCGCAGCGGATGCGGGCGCGACGGCGGCGTGCCGGAGTCGGGGTTGGACGGCTCAGAGCGATTCATGGGGGCGTCGGTGAAGGCGGCGGACGACGGAAGGTCGACGGTCCGGCAACCGACAGCGCTGCGTGGCTGCGCGCTCAAAATGAGACGCGAAGTGTACCACGGGCTCCGGGGGGAGTCCACCGGGAAGGCGCGCGCGGCGCCTTCCGGTGGGGCGGGGAGAGCGGGATCGAGGCCTACGAGGTTTCGCCGTTCGGTCCCGGATGGGCCGAGTTGTAGGCGAACCACGACCAGTTCCAGGGCTGGCTGTGGTTGCTCCAGTCGGCGCTCCGATCGTTCGGGCGGGCGCCGATGTATCCATCGGCCGTACCCGTGAGCATCAGGTTGTTCTGCGAGTCGAGCTGGTACGAGCCGGGATGCATCGCATCGAGCTCCGTGAACGCCTTCTGCATCGACGCCGGATCGGCGGGATCGTACTTCTGGAGCACGTTGTAGGCGTCGTACTTGAGCGAGCCCGCGGCCGACTGCGCCCGCGACGCGTCGAATCCGTAGAAGGTGTAGTTCCCGCTGGTGGAGGCCGCTCCGGTCAGCGAGGTCAGCGGCATCGTGCCGGTCCCCTTCGCCTGCGTGGACGACATCGCGCTGTTCGCTGTCGAGCTGTTCGACAGGCTGTCAATGAGCTGGTTCAGGAACTGGCTGAACTCGTCGACCGAGAGCTGGCCGTCCCCGTTGAGATCGAACTGCTGCAGGACGCTGTGTGCGAGCGATTGCACGCTGTTGCCCGGCTGCAATGAGACGATAGACATCAATCCTCCTTGACCGACGCGGATCACTTCGACGCCCTCTCCGTTCGCAAAGCCCGTGCCCGCCATCGCCAGGCCGTCGTCCGGCCGGGTTTCACCCAAATCGGGCGATCGGGGCGGTCGGCGTGCCGACAGCCGATCCGCCCTGGCGGACAAGTCGCGCCGGAAACGGGGCACGGCCGCGAAAGCCCGCGGGATCCGGGCCTGTTACGTTGATCTTTCGCTATGCGTCTTCTATAATTCGACCGTCCGGTCTCGGCTCATCCTTCGTCGCGCGGCGGTCGACCGGCCTCACCCGCTGGCGAGGCACACTCCGGCATGCACATTCTGATGATCGCCCCCGAGCCGTTCTTCGAGCCCCGGGGGACCCCATTCAGCGAGTACCATCGCATCCGGGCGCTGACCGATCTCGGTCATACCGTCGATCTCGTCACCTATCCCTTCGGCCAGGACGTCGTCATTCCGGGGATGCGGGTGTTCCGCTGCCTGCGGCCGCCGTTCGTGCATCACGCGAAGATCGGTCCGTCGTTCGCGAAGCTGCCGCTCGACTTCCTGCTGACGTTCACGGCCCTCCGCCGGGCGATGAGCGACCGGTACGACGTGGTCCATTCGCACGAGGAAGGGGCGCTCATCGGCGTGGCGCTCGCCCGGATCCTGCGGATTCCGCACCTCTACGACATGCACTCGAGCCTTCCGCAGCAGCTCTCGAACTTCAAGTTCAGCCGGTCGCGGCTGCTGCGGGGGATCTTCGTCGGCTTCGAGCGGCTGCTCATCCGGGCCTCGCGCGTCATCATCGTCATCTGCCCGCACCTCGAAGAGACGGTGCACGAGATCGAGCCCCGCGCGCAGGCTGTTCTCATCGAGAACGCACCGGGACCGACCGACGCGCCGCCGTCGGCCGCCGACGTCGCGGCGGTCCGCCGGGAGTTCGGCCTGGCGCCGGAGACGCCAGTCGTCCTGTACACCGGGACACTGGAGGCCTATCAGGGGCTCGAGCTGCTGCTCGCGGCGGCCCGGCAGGTGGCGGCGGCCCGACCCGAGGTCCGCTTCCTGCTGGCCGGCGGCAAGCCCGACCAGGTGGCGCGGCTGCGGGTGGAGGCGCGGGCGGCCGGCGTCGAGGACGTCCTGCTGCTGGCGGGGCAGCGTCCGGCACAGGAGATCCCGGCCTTCCTGAAGGCGGCCGACATCCTGCTCTCGCCCCGGTCGCGGGGAACCAACACGCCGCTGAAGCTCTACCAGTACCTCCGCTCGGGTCGCCCGATCGTGGCCACGCGGCTGCTGACGCACACGCAGGTGCTGAACGATTCGGTGGCGCTGCTGACCGAGCCGACGCCGGATGCCTACGCCCGGGGCATCCTGACGCTGCTGAACGATCCGGAGCGGGCCGGCGAGATCGGGCGGCAGGCGCTCGCGCTCGCCGAGACGAAGTACACCTACGCGGCCTACCTGTCGCGGACGCGCGAGGCCATCTCGCGGATCATGTCGCCGGTCGCCCCCGAGCTGGCGAAGGAACCGGCGTGAGCGCGGGGACGCACCGGGATCCGCCGCCGTCGGCCGTGGCCGCGGATCGGGCCGGCCACTACAGCTATACGGCCTACGCCGATCCCCGGATGGCCGAGACGTTCGATCAGGTCCGGTTCGGCGGGCCGATCGGCGGCATCCTGCTCGAGACCCAGGAGCGGGTGCTGCTCGACTTCCTCGGCGACGTGCGCGGCCGCGAGGTGCTCGACGTCGGCACCGGCACCGGGCGGGCCGCGCTGACGCTGGCCCGCGCCGGCGCGAAGGTGACCGGCGTGGACGCCTCGGGCGAGATGCTGCGGGTGGCCGACGCGCGGGCGCGTGCCGAGGGGCTGCCGATCGTGTTCCAGGAGGGCGACGCGCACGCGCTCGCGTTCGGCGACGGCACCTTCGACGCGGCCATCAGCCTGCGGGTGCTCATGCACACCCCCGACTGGCGCGTCTGCCTCGGCGAGCTCTGCCGGGTGGCGCGCGACCGCATCGTGTTCGACTATCCGGCGATGGCGAGCGTCGCGCTGCTGCAGTCGATCGGCCGGCGCATCGGCTACCGCCTCGGGCGCCGCGTCGAGGCCTATCGCGTCTTCCGGTACGGCGACATGGTCCGGGAGGTCGAGCGGCACGGCTTCCGGATCCGTCGCGTGCACCGGCAGTTCGTCCTGCCGATCGCGTTTCACAAGGCCCTGGGCTCGCGAGGGACAACGGTGGCAATCGAGGGGATGCTGAAAGCGGCCGGCCTGCTGCGGCTGTTCGGCTCTCCGGTGACGGTGGTGGCAGAGCGGTGCAGGTCCTAGTTACCGGCGCGACCGGCTTCACGGGAGGACACCTCGCGCGCACGCTGGCGAGCCGCGGTTATCGCGTGCGGGCGCTGGTCCGCCAGCCCGGTCGGGCCGAGGACCTCGTCGCGGCCGGCGTGGAGCCGCTGACCGGCGATTTCAGCGACATGGCGTCGCTGCGGCGGGCGGTGGCCGACTGCGACGTGATCTACCACCTCGCGGCGGTATACCGGCAGGCGGGCATTCCGCCGGGTGTCTACCGCGCCGTGAACACGGACGCCGTCGGCGCGCTGGTGCAGGCGGCCGCCGAAGCCCGCGTGCCGCGCTTCGTGCACTGCAGCACGGTCGGGGTGCACGGCGACATCGAACATCCGCCGGCCGGCGAGGACGCCCCGTTCCGGCCCGGAGACGTGTACCAGGAAACCAAGCTGGCCGGCGAGCAGCTGGCGCGCGAGGTGGCGGCCCGGACGGGCATCGAGCTCGTCGTGGTCCGGCCGACCGGCATCTACGGCCCGCGCGACCGCCGCCTCCTGAAGCTGTTCCGGGGGGTCGCGCACGGCCGGTTCGTGATTCTCGGCCGGGGCGATATCTACTACCATCTGACCTACATCGACGATCTGATCGAAGGCTTCCGCCTCTGCGGCGAGACACCGGGCATCGCCGGCCGGACCTACATCCTGGCCGGCGGGGAAGTGACGACGCTGAACGAGCTGGTGCGGCTCATCGCCGAGGAAGCCGGCGTGAAGCCGCCGCGGCTGCACCTGCCGGTCTGGCCGTTCTGGCTGCTCGGCGCCGTGTGCGAGGGGATCTGCGTGCCCCTGCGGATCGAGCCGCCGCTCTATCGGCGGCGGGTCGACTTCTTCACCAAGAGTCGCGCCTTCGACATCAGCCGGGCGCGGGCCGAACTGCACTATGCGCCGGCCGTCGATCTGCGCAGCGGCATCCGGCAGACGCTCGAGTGGTACCGTCAGGCGGGATGGCTGTAGCGATGAGCGAGCGGGAGATTCCCAAGGCCCAGGAGCAGCTGTTCGACGCGAGCCGGTCGATGCGGGAGAAGTACGCGCGGCTCGTCGTCGGCCGGACGGGCTGGGGGGCGATCCTCCGCTACGAGCTGACGATGCTGCTGTGCCAGGCGACGCCGGGCGCGCTGGGGCTGGTGCTGCGGAAGCGGCTCTATCGAGGGCTGCTCGGCGCCTGCGGCCGGAACGTCATCTTCGGCCAGAACGTCGTGCTGCGCCACCCCGGAAAGATCCGGATCGGCAGCAACGTCGTCATCGACGACAACTGCCTGCTCGATGCCAAGGGCGACGACAACGCCGGCATCACGATCGGTGACGGTGTCTTCATCGGGCGCAACACAATCCTGTCGTGCAAGAACGGCGACATCGAGCATCGGGGCGGGCGCGAACATCGGCTTCAACTGCGAGGTCTTCTCGGCGAGCCGCGTCTCGGTCGGCGCGGGAACGCTCTTCGCGGCGTACACCTACGTGGTCGGCGGCGATCACGATTTCTCCGACCCCGAGACGTCGGTGCTCTCGCAGTCGCGCCACTCGGCCGGCGTGTCGATCGGGGAAGGCGTCTGGACGGGCGCCGGCGTGAAGATCCTCGACGGCACGACAATCGGCGACCATGCCATCGTCGGCGCGGGCGCGGTCGTCCGGGAATCGATTCCCGACCATGCGATTGCCGCCGGGGTGCCGGCCCGCATTCTCGGGAGCCGGAAGCCGGCTCCCGCCTCATGAGCCGTATCGCCGTCGTCACCTCGAGTCCGCCGTTCGTCGAGGGCGGACATCTGGTCATCGCGCGATCCCTGGTGCAGGCGCTGCAGGCCGCCGGTCACGAGGCGGCGCTGGTCGTCACGCCGCAGAACCGGTTCGGCCGGCAGGCGGCCGCCTACCTGGCGACCTGGCTCACCGACGTCGGCGAGGCGCCCGGCGGGCCGGTCGACCAGGTCATCAGCCTGCGCTATCCCAGCTACGCCGTCCGGCACCCGCGGCACGTCTGCTGGCTCAACCACACCATGCGGGAGTACTACGATCAGTGGCCGCGCTTCCGCGCGTCGCTGTCGTGGCGCGCCGGGGTGAAGGAAGCGGTCAGGCGCCGCATCATCCACGTCGCCGACCGACATCTGCTGCGGCACAACGTGACGCGGCTGTTCGTGCAGTCCGAGACCATCCGGCGGCGCGTGGATCGCTGGCTCGGCGCGCGGGCGGAAGTGCTGCATCCGCCGCCGCCGCCGCGAGCCTACCGCTGCGACGAGTACGGCGACTACATCTTCGCGGTGTCGCGGTTGACGGCGCTGAAGCGTCTGGATCTGCTCGTGCGCGCCCTGGCCCGCCCGGCCGCGGCCGGGGTGCAGTGCGTCATCGCCGGCGAAGGCGAGGAGCTGCCGCGCCTGCAGGCGCTCGTCGCGGAGTCGAGGCTGGAGGGCCGCGTGCGCCTCGTCGGCCGGATCGATGACGCGACGCTCCTCGACCATCTCGCGCGCTGCCGTGCCGTCTGCTTTCCGCCGCTCGACGAGGACTACGGCTTCGTCACCGTCGAAGCGTTCGCGTCGCGCAAGCCGGTCGTGACGTGCCGCGACAGCGGCGGTCCGGCCGAACTGGTCGAGGACGGGCGGACCGGCTTCGTCTGCGACCCGACGCCCGACGCGCTCGCCGTGGCCCTCGGGGCGCTGGCGGCCGACCGGGCCGCAGCGGAACGGATGGGGCAGGCGGCGGCGGCGCGCGCCGCCGGGCTGACGTGGGAGCGGACGGTCGGCACGCTGCTGCTCGTGTAAACTGGGAGCGGAACCGGCCGCGCGGCCGCCTCCGATGGACGGGTCATGGCCTATCGCAGCGAACTCGAATCACGCATCGCCAAGAAGACGACGCGGGCAATCACCGACTTCAATCTGATCGAGGACGGCGACCGCATCATGGTCGGGCTGTCGGGAGGCAAGGACAGCTGGGCGCTGCTGCAGGTGCTGGACGTCCTGCGCCGGCGCGCGCCCGTCCGGTTCTCGCTGGTGGCCGTCAACGTCGACTCGGGCTGGAAGGACTACAAGCACGGCGTCATTGCGAGCACCTGCGAGGCCCGCGGCTGGGAGTACCGGATCGAGCACACGCAGATCGGCGAGGTCATGGACGATCTGCTCGCGGCCAACGCGACGCCCTGCTCGCTGTGCGCGCGCCTGCGGCGCGGCGTGCTCTACCGGATCGCGAAGGAAGTGGGGGCCACGAAGATCGCGCTCGGCCATCACGCCGACGACTTCATCGAGACGCTCCTGCTGAACCTGTTCTTCGCCGGCGCGCTGAAGGCGATGCCGGCGCGGCTGGTCTCCGACGACGGCGCGCACGTCGTCATCCGGCCGCTGGCCTACGTCGGCGAGGACGAGGCCCGCGGGTACACCCGCGAATGCGAGCTGCCGATCGTCGGCTGCTGCTGCCCGGCGTGCGGCGACCTCGGCCTGCAGCGCCAGCGGATCAAGCGCCTGCTGATGGAGCTGGAGCGCGAGCATCCGGGCGTGAAGAGCTCCATGCTGAAGGCGCTCGGCAACGTCATGCCGCGCCACCTCCTCGACGTCCGCCTCAATCCGCCGGCCGAGCTGCGGGCCACCGTGCCGAGGGAGGCGCTGGCCGCCGTCGCCTCACGCGCATGAGGGCGGTCGTCCAGCGCGTCTCCGAGGCCCATGTCGACGTCGGGGACCGTACCGTGGGACGCATCGGACGCGGCCTGCTGGTGCTGCTCGGTGTCGAGAAGGGCGATGGACCGGCCGACGCGCAGTACATCGCCGCCAAGCTCCACGACCTGCGCGTGTTCGAGGACGAGGATGGCGACCGCCGCATGAACCGGTCGGTGGCCGATATCGGCGGGGCCGTGCTGGTGGTGTCGCAGTTCACGCTCTGCGGCGATTGTCGAAAGGGGCGCCGCCCGTCGTTCGATGCGGCCGCGGCGCCGGAGATGGCGCGCGCGCTGTACGAAGACGTGGTTCATCGCCTGCGACACGCGGGACTGACCGCGGAAACGGGCGAGTTCCAGGCCATGATGCAGGTCCACCTGATCAACGACGGTCCGGTGACGCTGCTGGTCGACAGCCGGAAGCAGTTCTAGGGCCGGGTGACCGGGTCGCCGACTGGGCGTGTCCGGGGACGCGGGGTGCCGGTCTTCGCGGCCGCGACGAGTGATCGTGCGGGGCTACAACCGAAAGGGAACGACATCCGTGCAGACATCGCAGATCAGAGAGTCGGGACATGAACGCGCCGCCGGGCAGCGCCTGTCGCTGCGGGCGCTGGTGGCATTGCTGGTCCTCGCCGCGCTGGCCGCGCCGCTGTGCCGGACGGCTGCGGCACAGCAGCGCCCCCTCGTGACCGAGGACCCCGAGACGATCGGCGCGGGGCAGGTTCTCGTGCAGGGCGGATTCGACTGGAACCACAACCAGGTCTATCCGGTATCGGGTCTGAAGGGGAATCAGATCGCGGTGCCGACGCTGGGGGTCTTCTTCGGCCTGAGCTCGATCGCCGAGCTCGAGTTCTACGGCGCGCCGTTCCAGCGGCTGTCGGTGACGAGCCGGGACGTGGCGCCGCTGTCGAGCCTGCTCGACTTCACGGGCAACACGACGCACGACGTGCAGGATCTGGTCGTCGCCACGAAGATCCGCGTGCTCGGCGAGCGCGGCAACCGGCCGGCCTTCGGCGTCCGGTTCGCGACGAAGCTGCCGAATGCGTCGAACCAGAGCGGTCTCGGCCTCGACACCACGGACTTCTACGCGAGCCTGCTGATCGGCAAGACCGTCCAGTCCGTCCGTGTTGTCGGCAACGTCGGCGTCGGCATCCTGAGCGAGCCCACGATTCCCAACAGCCAGAACGACGTGCTCACCTACGGCGTGTCGTTCGCGCGAGCGGTCACCCAGCACGTCGACATGGTGGGCGAGGTGAACGGCCGGGCGAACACCCGCGGCACGACCCCCGCGCCGGGGACCGACAGCCTTGGCGAGCTCCGGCTGGGCGGACGCTACACGCACGGCGCGATCCGCTTCGACGGCGGCGTGCTGTTCGGCATGACCGCGCGCGATCCCAGCGTCGGCTTCACTGCCGGCGTCACCTACGTCTTCAACGCGTTCAAGGTGCAGTAGAGGGGGAGGCCTGCGACGTCCCCGCGTCCAGGTCTCCTGCGGGACGATCGCGGCGCTGTGGCGCGGCGCGGCGAGCGCGTGCGTGGAACACCTTCAGGTGATCCGGCATCGCGCTCACCGTGCCTGCTGGGTCGAGCCCGGGCCGGAGCCTCAGAACGTCATGCTCTCGAGATCGTTGGGATGCGGGGTCGTGATGCGAATGCCGGTCTCGGTCACGATGGCCGTATCGGAATGGCGAAACCCTCCGAGCCCGGGAATGAAGACCGCCGGTTCGACGGTGAAGACCATCCCCGGCTCGATGAGCGCGTCGTTATCGAACCGGAGGAATGGCGGCTCGTGCACGCTGAGCCCCAGCCCGTGGCCGGTGCGGTGCAGGAAGTACTGCCCGACTCCGGCCTTCTGGAAGACCGACCGCGACGCCTTGTCCACGTTCTTCATCGGAACGCCCGGCCTGAGCGCGTCGAGGCCGGCGAGTTGCGCCTCGAGCATGAGCTGGAAGGTGTCCCGCTGGCGCGCATCGGGCTTGCCGAGGAAGCAGGTGCGCTCGGACTCGCCCCGGTAGCCGTTGAGCGCGACCTGGCGCGAGTGGATGAGGACCTCGCCGGTCTGCATCGCCCGCGTGTTCGAGAAGATGTGCGGCATGACGGTCCGGACCGCCCCGGTGGGACTCATCGCGAAGAGGTCCAGCGTCGCGCCGGGGTGCTTCGCCGACACCTCCTTCAGGATCGCCTCGTTGCCGGCTCCGTCGATCTCGATCTCGGTGATCCCCGGACGGAGGGCGGCGAGCGACGCGCCCACGCCGAGGCTCGCCAGCCGGCCGGCCTCGAGCATGAGCGCGATCTCCGCCTCGATCCTTGATCGCCCGCATCGCCTCGATCTTCGGGCCGACGTCGGCCAGCTTGAAGCCCCCATCCATCATGTGCTTGGCGAGCGCGAGCGAGCAGGCGCCGGCCTGCACGCCGATGCGGCTCCCTTTGGGAAGGCGCGCGAGGATCTTGTCCAGGTGCTCGACGTGGCTCGTGCCGGCTCTCGCCTTCTCGGGGTGCTCGTAGTAGATGAAGAGATCGTCGATGTGCGCCTCGGCGCGCGCGTGTGCCTCCTCGAGCGCGGGCACGATGAGCGCGACCCGATCGGGCGTGATCACGACGTCGATCGGCCGGGAATAGACGATCGCCTTGAAGCCGCTCAGGTAGTACTGGTCGTCGGGCGTACTGACGAGGCAGAGCGCGAGATCGTGCCCCTCCATGTAGCGGCGAAACGCTTCGATGCGGTGACGGGTGTCCACGGTCATGCCTCCGGTTGAAGGTTCGAGGGTTCGAGCGTTCGGGATCACCAGGCTCACGACGACGAGCGCGACGACGGAGAGCGGGAGCGAGAAGAGGATGCTGTTGAGTCCTCCCGGCCTGTGCAACGCCAGCTCCCAGAAGAGGGTACCGGCGCCGCCCAGCACGATCGAGGCGACGCCGCCGGCCGGGCTGGCACGCTTCCAGAGGAGCGCCGCGAGGACCGCCGGCGTGATGGCCGCGCCGTACATCGTGTACCAGTAGATCTGGATGGCGAGCACCGAGGGGAAGAAGGTGCCGAGCACCCAGGCGGCCAGGCCGAGCACCACGACGACACCGCGGGTCATCCAGAGCCGTTGGACCTGGGTGGCCTCCGGGTTCACGAATCGCACCCAGAAGTCGTGCGTCACGTTCGTCGAGCAGGAGAGCAGGTACGAATCACCGGTCGTGACGATGAACGCGACAGCGGCCATGAGCAGGGGGGCGCCGACCGCGAAGGGCATCGCCCCGAGCGCGACCCGCAGGATTGCCGTGTCGGGGTGATCCTCGGGTAGAGGATCAGCGCGGTCGAGGCGAGGAGCGTCGTGAGCGTGAGCACCACGACCGCGCCCACGAAGAAGCCGATATTGGACTTCCTGGCGGTCGCGCGGTCGCGCGCGGCGGCGAAGCGCTGGTACATGTTCTGCTCGCCAAGGATCAGCATGAGCAGCGGGAGGAAGTAGCCCAGCGTCTGCGGCACGCTGAGCCCGCCGGTCAGCGTCCGCCTGGCCGCCGGCAGATCGTGGAACCAGTGGATCCCGCCCGCGTGCCAGATCGCGAAGGGAAGCCCGAGCGCAAGGCCGAAGAGGATGAGGATCGCGCTGAAGGCATCCGTGTAGGCCACGGAGAAGAGCCCGCCGGTCATCGCCAGGAAGACGATGACCACGGCCGTGAGCGCGCTCCCGTCGTTCACGGAGATCCCCGTGGTGAGGTGGAGGACGTAGCCCCCGCCAATGAACTGGTACGAGGTGATGGCGACGTACGCGAGCAGGATGCAGATCGCCGCCATGATCCGCGCGGCCGGTCCGTAGCGGCGCTCGAGCACTTCCGGGATCGTGTAGGTCGAGAGGCTCCGGACCTTGTCCGCGAGGAAGAAATAGAGGATCAGGATGCCGATCGGCACGCCCGCGTAGAAGAAGATCGTGGCGAGCGGCCCGTACTGGTACGTGAACGCCGCCCCTCCCACCACGGTGCCGGAGCCGACCCAGGTGGCCAGGAGCGTGCCGACCATGACCCAGAGCGGAAGGCTCCGGCCGGCGAGCATGAACTCGTCGCCCGTGTGCACCCGCCGCTTCGCGAACCAGAGCGCCGTCCCGCCCATGGCGAGCAGGTAGGCCAGGATCGCGACGAGATAGGGTGTGCCTCCCATCGTGGATCATGGACAGCGCGAGCGAGGAACCGAACGCCTCTCGGACCCGGTCGCGGAGCAGCGGACCTGGCCCGGTCACGTTCCCGGCCGCGCCGGGGTCACACTAGCGCCTGAATCCTTCGGGAGCAAGCAAATTCGGCACGCCGCGCTTCCGCCGACACGTCGGCGCGGTGGGCATCAGGGGCGATCGGAAGGTGTTTCCGCTCCGCGGGGCGATGGGGCCTCCACCTTCAGCGGCAGGTAGAACTGCTTCAACTCTCTCAATTCCTCTTCCACCCGCACCCCGTCCCAATTGAACTCCGTGGCCAGGATGTCGGCGGCCGCGGCGGCGGCTTCGTGGCCGGGATAGCCGGCTGCGCCCATCCCCGTGCGGCGGACGACCGCGTCGGTGAGCGTGCAGGCCATGCCATGGCGCGCCGCGTAGACGAGCTCGGCGCCAATCACCGGGTGCGGGCCGGGCAGGCGCTGGTCGAGGCCGGGCCGCTCGACCATCAGGTGAGCGATCGCCTGGTAGCGGGCGCCGTAGGCCCCGACGAGGTGCGTCACGACCTCGGCCGGCAGGTGACTGCCGAGCGCGCGCCGCGCTTCCCCGGCGAGCACCTCGACGTCGGGCCGCTCGCCGCCGGGCAGCGGCGCCGCAGCCGTTCGGCAGGGCACCGGCGAACGCCCGAGCCGGCTCGCCAGCAGATCGACCACCTCCTCGGCGACCTGGCGCGCGGTCGTGTACTTCACCCCGATGACGGTGACGAGCCCGTCGGCGCCGTCGGCACGATGGTCGCGGATCTCATGCCGTCCGCGCAGCGACACGCGGCCGTCCGGTCCGACGTCGGCCGGGACGATCCCCCGGTGCACCAGCGTGATCTCGCCGGGCGCCAGGTCCATGGCGGGGAACGTCTGGTTGATCTCGGCGCGGAACGCCTCGACCTGCGCCATGCCGATGGCGGCATCGGGCTCGCAGCGGCCGGAGGATTCCCAGGTGCCGATCAGCGCGCGGCGGCGCCAGGGGACCAGGAAGAGATGGCGCCCCGACGGCGTCCGGGCGCCGATGGCGTCAGGGGCGGCGTCACGACTGGTGACGAGGTTCATCGCCTGCAGCAGCGGAACGTCACGCTCGACGCCGCAGGCCTGCATCAGCCGGCCGGCTCCCGAGCCGGCCGCATTCAGCGTGAGCCGGGCCTCGACGTCGAGCGAGCGGCCGGTCAGGAGGTCGCGCACGCGCATGCCGGCGATGCGGCCGTCCTGCCGCAGAGGCTCATCGGCCTCGGCATAGGTCGCGAGGGTCGCGCCCTGTGCGGCGGCCGCCTGCGCGAACGCCATCGTCAGCCGCTCGGCGTCCGACATCTGGTAGTCGTACCAGACGCCGGCGCCGCTCAGGTGATGCCGGCGGACGCCGGGGAACCGGGCGAGCGTGGCGTCCTTGGAGATGACCCGCCCGGCCGGGAGGTGCAGCCCCGGCGGCAGCCCGGCGTTCCGGTCCCAGGCGACGATCCGGTCGAGCAGGAATCCTGCGCGCAGCGCCAGTGCGCCGCCCGTCAGCGAGCGGTAGGCGGGGAGGACGAACCCGAGGGGATGCACCAGGTGCGGCGCGATGCGGGCCAGCGTCCGTCGCTCGCGCACCGACTCGCGCGCCCGCCGGAAGTCGGCCGACTGGAGATAGCGCAGCCCGCCGTGCGCGGTCTTCTGATGGTTGAACGAGCTGGCGCCGCCGAGGTCGCCGCGCTCGACGAGTGCGACGCGCAGGCCGCGCTGCGCCGCGTCGTACGCCGTCGCCAGGCCGTAGATCCCGCCCCCGACGACGAGCAGGTCGAAGCGATCTCCGGTCAGCCGTGAGACGTCGCGCCGCATGATGGCTGGTCCCGATCCCTGGATCCCTAATCCCTAATCCCTGGCCCCGGTCTCATTCAGATTTCCTGCTATATTGTCGTCCGTGTCTGTCACCGAGCGCGTCCGCGCCTACTGGGACCATCATATTCACGATCTCGAGATTACCCGGCATCCCGTCGGATCGGCCGGCTTCTTCGAGGATCTCGATCAATATCACTTCGAGAAGCTGCACCACCTGCTCCGTCTCGTGGATTTCGACGGATACCGGGGCCGCAGAGTTCTCGAGGTCGGTTGCGGGGCGGCGGTCGACCTGGCGCGGTTCGCGCGCGGCGGAGCCGTGGCAACCGGCGTCGATCTCGCCCCGTCCGCCATCGCGCTGGCCCGCCAGAACTTCGAGATCCAGGGGCTGACGGGCGAATTCCTGGTCGCCGACGGCGAGGCGTTGCCCTTTCCAGACGCGAGCTTCGATCTCGTCTACGCGCACGGGGTTGTGCAGTACACTGCCGACGATCGGCGCCTCGTCGAAGAGTGCCGGCGCGTGCTGAAGCCCGGCGGCGAAGCCGTCTTCCAGGTGTACAACCGGATTTCGTGGCTCAACGCGCTCTCGAAGCTGATGAAGGTCGGCCTGGAACACGAGGACGCGCCGGTGCTGAAGAAGTACAGCGCAGGGGAGTTCCGCCGGCTGCTCACCGGGTTCAGCAGCATCCGTCTGGTGCCCGAGCGGTTCCCGGTCGCCTCGCGGCTGCACGGCGGCTGGAAGGGCGCAGTGTACAACAAGCTGTTCGTCGGCACGTTCAATGCGCTGCCGCGCGCGCTCGTGCGACGCTTCGGGTGGCACCTGCTCGCATTCTGCCGGAAGTAGTCCGGTGTCGATCCCGGATCGACGTCTGTTCATGAAATTCATCAAATCGAACGCCTACGGGAACGATTTCCTGCTCGTGGCCCGGCCCGAGGCCGGCGATCGCCGGCCTGACCTGCTGGCGCGGGCCATGTGCGACCGCCATGCCGGCGTCGGCGCCGACGGGCTGATTCTGTTCGATCCGACCGCCGACGGCGCAACGATGCGACTCTACAACGCCGATGGTGGACGGGCGGAGGTGTCGGGCAACGGGTTGCGCTGCCTGGCGGCGCTGGTCATCCGGCAGCGGGGCATCGTCCTGCCCGGACCGGGGGCCACGGCCGGCTCACCACCGCCCGCGCCGGTCATCATTGAAACGGAGGCCGGACCCAAGACGTTGACGCCGCTCTCCAGCCTTCACGATCGGATCACCTTCCGGGCGGCAATGGGCGCCGCCCGCGACGTGCGAGAGGCCGAGATCGAGGCCGCGGGCCGCAGGGTGAAGGCCGTCCTGCTCTCGATGGGGAACCCGCAGTGCGTCATTCCCGGCCCGCTGCCGGCCGACGAGGACTTTCACGCGCTGGGAGCCGCGCTCGAGCGCCATCCCCTCTTCCCGGAGGGGACGAACGTCGAGTTCGTGGAAGCGCTCGGACCGACCGTGCTGAAGATCCGGATTTGGGAGCGCGGCGTCGGCCCGACCATGTCGTCGGGCACCGGTACGTGCGCCGCGGCCGTTGCCGTGGCGAGCTTCACGACCGGCGACCGCGATTTCGACGTCATGTCGCCGGGCGGCACGCAGCGCGTCGAAGTGCGGGCCGACAACGTGTACCTGACGGGGTGGGCCGAACTCGTCTTCGATGGCACCTGGCCCGACTCGCGGGCCAATCCGTTTCCTCCGGCCGAGGAGGCGTTCGGCGCGTCTCACTGATAGACACCCGTGCAGAGTTTCCAGCAGGCCATCGAAGCCGTCGATTTCTATTCGCCGGCCGAGGAGCGCTTCAACAGGCGCCGACGCACGATCGGTCTGTGGCTCGCCCCGCTCCTGTTCGCCGGTCTGCTGCTCTGGCCGACGCCGACGCTCTCGCCGCAGGCCCACCGGCTGCTCGCCGTCCTGGCGGGCGTGGCCGTGCTCTGGCTGACCGAGGCCCTGCCGCTGGCGATCACGGCACTCGTCGGTCCGGCGCTGGCCGTCGTGCTCGGCGTCACGACGGCGCAGCACGCCCTGGCGCCGTTCGCCGACCCGGTCATCTTCCTTTTCATCGGCAGCTTCATCCTGGCCGAGGCGATGCTCGTGCACGGTCTCGATCGCCGGCTCGCCTACACGGCGCTGTCGTCTCGCTTCGTCGGGGGGAGCGCCCCCCGCATGCTGCTCGTGTACGGCGGCGTCGCCACGGCGCTGTCGATGTGGGTGAGCAACACGGCGACCACCGCCATGATGTTCCCGATCGGGATGGCGATCGTGGCGCACGCCGCCCGCAGCGCCCGTCCCGGCGATCCCGGGGTGCGCCAGTTCGCCCTGGCGATGATGCTGGTGACCGCGTTCGGCGCCTGTATCGGCGGCATGGCCACGCCGGTCGGAACGCCGCCCAACCTCATCGGTATCGGCATGCTTCAGCAGCTGGGCGGGACGCGCATTTCGTTCCTCGGCTGGATGGCGGTCGGCGTCCCCACCGTCGCCGTGCTGTTCGTCGTGCTGATGCTGCTGATTGCCGGCACCGGACTGCGGCGCTATCGCATCCCCGAGCAGGTCATCGACTCGATCCGCGCCGAACTCGCCCGCCTCGGGCCATGGTCGCGCGGGCAGCGGAACGTGCTGCTGGCGTTCGGCGTCACGCTGGTTCTCTGGCTGCTGCCTGGGGTGCGGGCGTTCGGCCGGACCGGCTTCAGCAACCTCGACCAGGTCTATGCGACGGCGATCCCGGAGGGGATTGCCGCCATCTTCGGGGCCGTGTTGCTGTTCGTCCTGCCGGTCGACTGGAAGACGCGGCGCTTCACGCTCACGTGGGAGGAAGCCGCCCGCATCGACTGGGGCATCGTGCTGGTGTACGGCGGGGGGCTGTCGCTGGGGGAACTGGCGTTCTCGAGCGGGCTCGCGACCGCCATCGGGCGGCCGCTGGTCGAGGGAGCCGGCCTGCACTCCGTGCTGGCGCTGACCACACTCTTCACGGCCGCGGGCATCCTGGTCTCGCAGACCACGTCCAATACCGCCGCGGCCGCGATCCTCGTGCCCGTGGCCATTGCCGCCTGCGAGACGGCGGGGGTGTCGCCGCTGTCGCCGGTCATCGGCACGGCGTTCGGCGTGAGCATGGGGTTCGTGCTGCCGATCTCCAGCGCCTCCAACGCCATCGTCTACAGCTCCGGATACGTGCCGATCCGCAGCATGGTCCGCTACGGGATCGCGCTCGACCTGCTCGCCCTCGCCGTCATCATCGCCACCGCCATCGGCCTCGGCCCGCTGTTTCATTGAAGATCTAGACCTGGGCTCCGCCTCGGCCCCTCGCCGTCGCGCCCTGCGCTCTGTGCCCACGTAGGGCCCCCCCGAGCTCACGAACTCGCGGGTGGCGGCTCTGGAGACGCCTGCATGGGGCGCGGCCGTGCGGACCTGACCGGTGGTCCTTCCGTCGCGTCTTTCGCGTACCGGGACGGATGTGGAGGAGGCAGATTCTGACGCAGGGAAGAGGAAAGCGGGGAACTGGACGGAGGGTCAGCGGCGGTGTCGGGCGAGATTGTCGAGCTCGTTGGTGGCCGTCCGCAGGCGGCCAACCAGGCCACTGACCTGATCGAGCGCCGTCAGTTCGTCGTGCTTGTCGAGCGCCTCGCGTGCTTTTTGCAGGGAGGCTTCCGCGGCGTCGATCGTGCCGGCCGGTTCGGCGAGCAGCCGGGCGGGCACGTGTGTCGTCCGGGCGTGGTGCAGGCTCGCCTGGGCCGCCTGCAGCGCGGTCGAGGCATCGGCCATCGCACGTTCGGCATCGCTGCGAACGGCGGCCTTGCGGTTCATCGCTTCCTTGACGGCGTTCTGTGCCCGCTCGCGGCTGTCGAGAGCGTAGTTCAGGGCCTGGCGGTAGTCGCGACCGCCGACGGCGTCCTGCGATTTCTTCAGGGCATCGGCGGCCGCCGCGTACTCTTCGGGCGCGTACCGCTGGGCGCCGGCCGCGCGGGCGGCGTCGAGGGCGCCCTGGGCTTCGTGGATCTCCTTTTCGGGGGGCTGGCCGCAGGCAGGAAGCGAGATCAGCGCGAACAGCAACGCCACGGCAGCCAGGACGCGCGAGGACGACGGCAACGGCATGCGCAGAGTATACCCCGTCTCGCAGGCCACCTGCGTGCGCTCGCCGGTGCCGGCACGGGGTGCCGTGCCCCGTGCGAGGCGGGCAGCAGGGCGCGGGGCGTCCGGGAAACCCGGTCTTTCAAGGTATAGTAAATGCGGGATCTGGCTCCGCACGATCGGCCGCGCGAGAAGCTGCTGCGCCTCGGCGCCGAGGCCCTGGGCGACAACGAACTGCTGGCCGTCGTGCTGGCCAGCGGATTCAGCCGGACCGGGGCCCTGGCCGTGGCGAATTCGGTGTTGCAGGCCTGCGGCGGTCTTCGCGGTCTCGTGCGGCTGACCGCCGGCGACCTGCGGCGTGTGAAGGGCATCGGGTCGGCACGGGCCGCCCAGGTGCTGGCCGCCGTCGAACTCGGGCGCCGCACGCTCGCCCGGGCCGGCGCCGCCCGTCTGCAGATCACCTGTCCGCGCGACGCCGCGGTCTATCTGATGCCGCAGTTCGGCGCGCGCGCGGTCGAGCACTTCGGCGTGGTGCTGCTCGACACGAAGCACCGCGTGCTGCGCACCACGGTGGTGTCGGTCGGCACGCTCGACGCCAGCCTCGTGCATCCGCGGGAGGTCTTCCGGGAGGCGGTGGCTGGTTCGGCGGCCGCGATCCTGCTGTTCCACAACCATCCGTCCGGCGATCCGGCGCCGAGTACGGACGACGAGGATCTGACGCGGCAGCTGGTCATGGCGGGACGGCTGCTGGGGATCGATGTCGTCGATCACCTGGTCCTGGCCGACGCCCGCTATTGCAGCTTCAAGGAAACCGGCCGACTCTGAGACGTCCCTCGCGCAATGTCCAGACTGCTTTATTTCGACTGCTTCTCCGGGATCTCCGGCGACATGGTCCTCGGTGCGCTGCTCGACGCCGGCCTGCCGATTGACGAGTTGCGCCGCGCGCTCGGCAGCCTGACGATCGACGGCTACGCCATCGAGGCCGAGAAGGTGCTGCGCGCCCACGTGTCGGCCACCAAGTTCCACGTGCGCGAGAACGGCGCGGCCGGCGACGGCACGAAGGCGCCGGCGGGGAGCGGGAAGTCGGCCGGCGATCACGCGCACGACCACCATCACGCTCACGACCACGATCATGATCATGGGCATGCTCACGACCACGATCACGGACACGGTCATGGTCATGGCCACCAGCATCCACACCGCAGCCTTCCCGAGATCTTCGAGCTGGTCGAGCGGGCGTCCCTCTCGGCGGCCGCGCGGGCGCGGGTGCGCGCGCTGTTCCAGCGCCTGGCGGAGGCCGAGGCCGCCATCCACCAGATGCCGGTGGAGCAGGTGCACCTGCACGAGGTCGGCGCCCTCGACTCGATCGTCGACATCGTCGGGGCGGTGTTCGCGATGGAGTGGTTCGGCGCCGAGCGCGTCGTGGTGTCGCCGCTGAACGTCGGCATGGGCATGGTGCACTCCGCACACGGCGTCTTCCCGGTGCCGGCCCCTGCCACGCTGCGGCTGCTCGGCGACGCGCCGGTGTACTCGAGCGGCCGGCAGGCCGAGCTCGTGACGCCGACCGGGGCGCTGCTGGCCACGGGCTACGCCGATGCGTACGGCCCGATTCCGCCGATGCACATCGAGCGGATCGGCTACGGCGCCGGCGGCCGCGACTTCGCGGACACGCCCAACGTGCTGCGGGTGCTGGTGGGGCGCACCGCGGAGGCCAGGACGGCGGGCGAGCGGGTGGTCGTCATCGAGTGCGAGATCGACGACATGAACCCGCAGATCTTCGGCCTCGTGATGGATCGGCTCTACGAGGCTGGCGCCTGGGAGGTCTTCTACACGGCCGTCCAGATGAAGAAGAACCGGCCCGGCACGCTCGTCACCGTGGTCGGCCCGCCCGACCGCCGGGAAGCGCTGGCGGACCTGCTGTTCCGGGAGACCACGACCATCGGCCTGCGGCACGCCGAAGTCGATCGCGAGTGCCTGGCGCGCGAGGTGGTCAGCGTGGAGACGCCGCTGGGGCTGATCCGGTTCAAGGTGGCGCGCCGCCAGGGCTCCGTCGTGAACGCCGCGCCGGAATTCGAGGATTGCGTGCGGCTGGCGGGGCAGCACGGTCTGTCGGCGAAGCAGGTGCAGGCGATCGCGACCGCCGCCTGGCGGGACCGCGACGCGTCGTAGCCGAGGTGTGAGAAGATCTGAGCCATGGCCCGGTACTTCCTGACGACTGCCATCGATTACGTCAACAGCCGCCCGCATCTCGGGACGGCGTACGAGAAGGTGACGGCCGACGTCATCGCCCGGTACAAGCGCCTCCGGGGCTTCGAGACCCATTTCCTGATGGGGAACGACGAGCACTCGCAGAACGTGTACCGGCGCGCGCGCGAGCTGGGCGAGGAGCCGCTGGCGTACTGCGACCGGATGGCCCGGGAGTTCCGCGAGGTCTGGGCCCGGCTCGAGATCTCGTTCGACGACTTCATCCGGACGACCGAGCCGCGGCACCGGACGGCCGTGACGACCATGATCGAGCGGATGGCGGAGGCCGGCGATCTCTACGAGGGCTACTACGAGGGGCCGTACTGCGTCTCGTGCGAGGCCTTCAAGCCGGAGAAGGATCTCGTCGAGGGGCTGTGCCCGATCCACCACACGAAGCCCGAGTGGATCCGCGAGAAGAACCACTTCTTCCGGCTCTCGAAATACCAGGAGCGCCTGCAGCAGCACTTCGACGCCCACCCGGAGTTCCTGGTGCCCGACGTGCGGCGGAACGAGATCCTGCGGCTGCTCGAGAGCGGCCTCGAGGACATCTCCATCAGCCGCGCCGGCCAGCACTGGGGCATTCCGCTGCCGCACGATCCCGCCAGCGTCGTGTACGTCTGGGCCGACGCGCTCATCAACTACGCGTCCGCGGTGGGCTACGGCAGCGACGACGCGCTGTTCGAGAAGTGGTGGCCGGCGAACCTGCACGTCATCGGCAAGGACATCACGCGATTCCACTGCGTGATCTGGCCGGCCATGCTGATGAGCGCCGGCCTGCCCCTGCCGATGCAGGTGTTCGGCCACGGGTGGGTGCACTTCAAGGGGCAGAAGATGAGCAAGTCGCTCGGCACCGTGCTCGAGCCCCTCGACGCCGCCGACAAGTTCGGACCGGATCCATTGCGCCTGTATCTCGTGAAGGAGATTCCGTACGGCAACGACGGCGACTTCTCGTGGGAACGGTTCGAGGAGCGGTACAACGTCGACCTGGCGAACAACTTCGGCAACCTCGTGAACCGGATCGCCGTCATGGTGGAGAGGTACCGCCAGGGCCGTCTGGCCACGCCGGCGGCGGGACCCGGCCGGCTCGCGGCGATCGCCGCGGAGGCGGCGACCGCCTACACCACCGCCATGGACGCGTTTGCGCTGCACGAGGGCGCGGCCGCCGCGTTCCGCCTGATCGACGCCGCCAACGAGTACATCGCCGGGACGCAGCCGTGGGTGCTCGCGAAGGACCCGGCGCAGGCGGATCGGCTCGATCAGGCACTGTTCGACGTGGCCGAGACGGTCCGCATCGCGGCCGTGCTGCTGCTGCCGATCATGCCGGTGTCGGCGGCGGAAGTGCTGCGGCGAGTCGGCGAGCCGGCCGCGGCCGGCGACATCAGGTTCGACCGTCAGGCGGGCTGGAGCCAGCACGCACGTACCATCATCAAGGGCGATCCCCTGTGGCCTCGTCTCGAGACCGCAAAGCCCTCGTCCGCGCAGGGAGCGTGAACATCATGAGCGACGAACCGACAGGTCAGACCCCGGCTGCACCGGCCGCACCGGCGGCGCCGGCCGTTCCGGCAGCGGCCGACAACCGGATTTCCATCGATGACTTCATGAAGGTCGAGCTGCGGGTGGCCCGCGTGCTCGCGGCCGAGCGGGTGCCGAAGTCGCAGAAGTTGATCAAGATGCAGGTCGACCTCGGCACCGAGCAGCGAACCATCGTCGCCGGCATCGCCGAGGCCTACGAGCCCGAGGCGCTGGTGGGCCGGCTGATCGCCGTGGTCTTCAACTTGAAGCCGGCCAAGCTGATGGGCATCGAGTCGAACGGCATGGTGCTGGCGGCCAGTCCCGAGGGCGGCAAGCCGGTGCTGGTGACCTTCGACCAGGACCCCGGCCTCGGCTCGCGCGTCCGGTAGGAGCACGCAGAGGGCGGCCCGGGAGCAATGCCCGGGCCGTTCTCGCGAACCCTTAATCCCTAATCCTCAATCCCTAATCCCGATCCGCCATTCATGATCGACTCTCACTGTCATCTGGCCGACGAGGCCTTCGAGGCCGATCTCGACGAGGTCATCGCCCGTGCGAAGGCGGCCGGCCTCGACTCGGCCTGCTGCATTCTCGCGGCCGGCGAAGAGGCCGAGCTGACGCGGGCGCAGCGGGTGGCGGCGGCCTGGCCGGCCGTACGGTTCGCCGTCGGCGTGCACCCGCACAACGCGGGACAGTTCGGCGAGCGGACGCGCGACGTCACCCGGCAGGGGCTCGCGGCGGTCTCGGAGCCGTGCGCGGTGGGGGAGATCGGGCTCGATTACCACTACGACTATTCCGAGCGGAGCATCCAGCAGCAGGCCTTCGGCGCGCAGGTCGCGCTGGCCCGGGAACTCCGGCTGCCGGTCATCATCCATACCCGTGAGGCCGACGACGACACCCTCCGCATCCTCCGGACCGAGGGTGCGGGGCAGGTGCACGGGGTCATTCACTGCTTCACCGGCGGGCCGGACCTGGCGCGCGGCGCGCTCGACCTGGGCTTCTACATCTCGCTGGCGGGGATCGTCACCTTCCCGAAGGCGGCCGACCTGCGGGAGACGGCGAAGCTGGTGCCCGACGACCGGCTGCTGGTCGAGACCGACAGCCCGTTCCTCGCGCCGGTCCCGTTCCGCGGCAAGCGGAACGAGCCGGCCTGGGTCGCCCGGGTCATCGAGGTGCTGGCCGAGACGCGGCAGACCACCGTCGACGAGCTGACCCGGCTGACGCGAGAGAACTTCGACCGGCTCTTCGGGCACTGAGCGGGCAGAATCGGCAAGCGGGGGCACGAACCCGCCGTAGAATGAAGGGGACGCCGGCGTCGGCGCGTTGACACTTCGCTCGCAAGTATGGTGAGATTTGTCGGGCTTGAAAGAACACTGTGACAAAGTCTTCCGTCGATCTCCTGCAGATTTTTGAACCGATTCGGGCGGACCTGGAACGGGTCGACCGCGAGTTCGCACGCCATGTCGAATCGCAGGTCCAGCTGATCCCCGAGATCGGCGGCTACATCCAGAAGAGCGGCGGCAAGCGCATCCGGCCCGCCGTGCTCCTGATGGCCGCCCGGCTCGCCGGCTACCAGGGCGACCGGTCCATCCTCTATGCGGCCGTGGTGGAGTTCATCCACGCCGCCACGCTGGTGCACGACGACATCATCGATGAATCGGAGCTGCGCCGCGGCCGGCTGGCGGTCCACTCGCGGTGGGGCAACGACATCACCGTCCTGCTGGGCGACTATCTCTACATCAAGTCGATGGCGCTCGCGCTGACCCACGACTCGCTGGAGGTCATCCGGCTGCTGTGCGACGTGACGGTGCGGATGATCGAGGGTGAGCTCTACCAGCTCACCAAGAACGGCGACGTCGACATCAGCGAAGAGGAGCACTTCGACATCATCCGCCGGAAGACGGCGTACTTCTTCGGGGGCTGCGCGCAGATCGGCGGCATGCTCGGATCGGTCACGACCGAGCAGGAGCACGCCCTCCGCGACTACGGCTACGGCATCGGCATGGCCTTCCAGCTGGTCGACGACCTGCTCGACTTCACGGGCGACGCCGCCGCGCTCGGCAAGCCGATCGCCGGCGATCTGCGCGAGGGCAAGGTGACGCTGCCCGTCATCCATCTGCTGCGGCACGGCGTGCCGGCGGCCGATCAGATCGTGCGCGACACGGTGCGCGACCACACGGTCAGCCAGGAACGCTGGGACGAGCTGCGGCAGCTGCTCGTCGAGCACCATTCCATCGAATACGCCTACCAGAAGGCCGTGGAGTTCGCCGGCACCGCCCGGGACCGGTTGACCGGGTTCCCCCCGAGTCCGGAGCTGGACGCGCTCCTGGCGCTGCCGGACTACGTCCTGTCGCGGGATCGGTGACCGCGGTCCCTCCCGGATCCCTCTCTCTCACCATCGTCGAAGGCGATATCGCCGCCCAGCAGGTCGACGCCGTGGTCAACGCGGCGAACAACGCTCTGTGGATGGGCAGCGGCGTGGCCGGCGCCCTGAAGGCCCGTGGCGGCGAGGTCATCGAACAGGAAGCGATGCGGCAGGGGCCGATCGAGATCGGCGAAGTCGTCGTGACCACGGGCGGTCGGCTGCCGGCTGCCCACGTGATTCACGCGGCGGTGATGGGGCAGGACCTCCGGACCGATGCGGCACTCATCGAGCGGGCCACGCGCCAGGCGATGCGTGCGGCCGGCCGGCTGATGTTCGGCTCGCTGGCATTCCCCGCCCTCGGCACCGGCGTCGGCGGCTTTCCGCTCGAGGAGTGCGCGCGCGTGATGATGGCCGCGGTCCGCGACGAGGCTCCCGCCTGTCCGACACTGCGTGAGGTGCGGTTCGTGCTCTACGGCCACGAGGCGTACGAGACGTTCCGGAAGGTGGCGGAGGAGTCGTCGTAATCGACTGGCCGCACGGAAGCTCGGCCGCTACGACGGGATGGATGTTCCCGAGACGACGCGCCGAGGGGGCTTTCGTAGGGGCCGAGCTTCAGCTCGGCCCGCCATGCCCTCTCAGAACACGAACAGCACCGACCCGGTCAGGCTGAAGTTCTGGCGCCGGGTGCTGACGCCGTCCGGTCCCCTGGTGCGGAAGTACTCCCGGGCGTCGGCGCGAAAGCCCAGGCGCCGCAGCCGGCCCGCCGCGCGCGGAAAGAGCTTGAGCCCCCCACCCACGTTGTAGACCTGCCCGTTCACCGACTCGGCCGTCCCCCGATAGATCTGCGCCAGGTATCCGCCGCCGCCGGCCACGAACGGAATCGCCCGCCCGCCGGCGAACCGGAGGCGCCACAGGTGCACGAGCAGGGACACGTCGCCGAAGACCTGGTGCATCCGCGCGAAGGTGAAGCCCGGCACGTTGGTGGCCTGCGGATCGCCCGAGATCGTCGCGGTGACGTCGGGCCGGCTGTAGGTGACGGCGGCCTCCACCGCGAACACCGGCGTCAGGTCGTAGGCGAAGCGGATCCCGAACGCCGGAGCGGCCTGCTGCGTGAGCGCGACCGAGAACAGCGGGAGCGTGGGCGACGGATTGCCGGTCGTGTCCGGTGTCAGCAGGGCCGACTGGGACGTCAGGGGATTCGACTGGAGCCAGCCGGCGAACACCGAGAGCTCGATCGCGCCGGACCGGATGGGGGAGTCCGGTGCCACGCGCGCCACGGACTGGGCCGCGGCGGGACCGGCTGTCGCCAGCATGAGAAGGCCGGCCATCGCCAGCGCCCGTCGGAAAAGGTTCATCGGCAGATTCTCGTGTCGTCCGCGACCTGGCTACTTGGCGACGACCGTCACGTCGATGCCGCCGGTGTTGCCCCCGGCCGGCACGATGACCGGGCCCGCGTAGTAGGCGACCCGGAAGCTGGTGTCGACCGTGTCGACCGACGTGTCGAAGAAGCTCGAGACGTCGAGGTCGTCGAGCGGCTCCACGCGCACGACATAGGTGCCCGGGGGCAGGCCGGCGATGACGTAGTCCCCCTGCTTGTCCAGGGAGAAGCCGCCGATCAGGGTCCCCGTCCGGGTGTTGAACGCCACGACGTGGGCGCCGAAGATGCCGGTCTGGTTCTTCAGGATGCGCCCGCTGATCGACCCGGTCGTCTTCCGGAACGTGCTGCTCGGGTAGAGATCGGAGATGCCGGCGATGTCGTCGGCCGTGAGCGTCCGGTCCGAGACGTTGCCGGGCATGAAGGCGATCGGGAACATGACGCTCCGCTTGCCCAGCACGTCCAGTGTGCCGTCCGCCTTCTTCGTCACCAGGCCGATCGCCGAGTGTCCCAGTCCCAGGAAGTGACCAATCTCGTGCGTGGTGACCGACTGCAGGTCGTAGCGCCCCGGCACGCCGGCCGGATCGGTGGCCCACGGGTAGGCCGAGTTCAGCACGATGTCGGTTTCCGCGAAATGCGGGGGCGTGCCGTCGACCGTCAGGAAGTCGGTGAACCCGAGCGTCTGCTCGAAGCCGGGCAGGTTGCCGAGGTCGGCGAAGCCGATCGTGTTCTGGTGGTCCACGACGTCGGGCTCGGCGCCCGTCAGACCGCCGAAGGTCGCGCGGATGGTCGTGGTGGGCACGCTCGTCCAGGCCGTGAACCCGCCTTCCACGGCCTGCTCGAGCGCGGCGATGCTGACGCCGTCGGTCGCGCGGTTGGTGATGTAGTAGGTCGGGTCCTGCGGCCAGGTGCCGACGTACAGCTTCCCGGCGCTGTCGGCCACGCTCGTCTTCAGGTAGCCGAACACCGGCCGCCCGAGGCCGGCCAGCAGGCCGGCCGTCACAATCCACAGTACCGCGCGTCGGGCCATCATCGGTTGACAGCGGCTTATGGCCGCCCTCCCGTGCGCCCGTCAGGGTGCAGGGCCTTCGGGCCGGCCGCGGGCCGCACGAGCTGCGACACCTGCGTTTCGAATGCCGACAGGCTCATCGGCTGGTTCAGCGGGTCGCCGCGGCCGACGAGCGACGCGCCGTACAGGTTCCGCGTCAGCATCGTCCGGCCGTCGGCCCCGCGCGTCACGGTGAACTGTCCCTGCGAGAGCGAGAGAACCGCGGGATAGAGCGGGGGCTTCACGCTGAGGAACAGCACGACTTCCTGTCCCGGCGTGAACTGCGGCACGCCGGGAATCTCCTGCCGCAGGTCGCCGACCGTGCCGCCGAACTCCATCAACGTCACCGTGGAGCCCAGGTCGCCCTTCAGGTACCGGTCGGCGCGGACGGTCACGAAGGTGAAGATGTGCGTCCGGCTCGGATTCCAGTCCGACCGGACGTCGGTGACGACGCCATGGAGGATGGCGCCGGCTTCCGCCGTGAGCTGCGGCAGCGGCAGCGCCACGAGCAGCGTCGCCCGTGCGACCCCGGCCGACGCGGCCACGAGGGCCAGCGCCAGGGCGAGGACGCCGGCGACACGCCGGGCCGCCGTCATTTCCAGCGTGGGTCCGCTCATCGCCTCTCCGGTGCCGGTCTCCTCAGAACGCCACCTTCAGCTGCGTCGTCAGGACGCGCGGCGTGCCGTAGTGGGTGCCGTTGAAGATCGACAGGAAGTTCAACAGGTAGGTCCGGTTGAACACGTTCAATGCCCCGACGTCGAGGCTGACCCGCGTGTCTCCGCGCTGGAAGAGCTGGACGCCGCCCAGCAGGTTGAAGATCGCCCGCGCCTTCGCCCGCCCCGTCGACAGGTTCACGAGCGGCAGCGCCTGCTGGTCGGGATAGGTCGCCGGATCGAAGCCCGCGGGCACCTCGAACGGGATGCCGCTGTCGTAGCGCCCGGTCACCGAGGCGAAGTATCGGGCATCCGGATCGGTGTAGGTGATGCCGAACTGCGACTGCCAGCGCTGGTCGTGGTCGGCGTAGAAGCGATCGCCGGGGGCCGGCAGGTCCGTTTCGAGGAAGAGGCCGCCCGTAATCGGTGCCGTCATCAGGATTGTCGCTCGCGCGAGGCTGAGATAGCCGTTCACGTGGTGGAACGTCGGCAGGTCCAGGCGCATCTCGACGCCTTGCGCGAGCCCTCTGGCGACCGACACCGGGAACGTCACCGTCGTGTCGAGGAACTGGTCGACGTCGGCCGCGTTCCTCATGGACTTCCTATAGTAGGCCAGATCGATCCGCCAGTCGCTCCCGAGCGCCTGCTGGAGTCCCAGCTCCCACGAATCGTCCCGCTCGGGCCGCACCTGGGCTCCCGGCAGCAGCCCTTCGCCGGCCCGCGGCGACAGGGCCTGCGCCTCGGCGGAGCTGGACAGCAGCAGGTTTTCGGCGAACGGCGGCATGAAGAGCCGGTTGTACGACGCCCGCAGCACCGTCTCCGTCCGGTGCACGTGGTACGCCAGGCCCACCCGCGGACTCCAGGCCGTGTCGTCGACGAGCAGGTGATAGCGATCGTAGCGGAGCCCCGCCGTCAGGTGCAGGTCGGGAATCGGCGTGTAGCCCTCCTGGACGTAGAGGCCCAGCGTGTGGCCGGCGCGGCGGCCGTTGAACACGAACGGGACGCCGCCGAGCCCGGGATCGTAGGGAACGAGCAGCGGGTTGGTCGTCTCCTGAGACGTGAACGAGAAGTGCTCGTCGACCGGATTCCGGTCGTACTGGACGCCGGCCTTCAACTGGTGCCCGGGCGTGCTGTAGCTGTAGCTCGCGTCCAGCCCCTGATGGTCGAGCGACCGGTGCTGTGACGCCGCAATCGGGAAGCCGGTGAGGGCATCGAGCCTGGCGGTGGCCGCACGCCGGTAGGCAAGCGCGCTCAGCGAGGCGCGGTCGCCCAGCTGGCGGAGCCAGGAGACCGTCTGCGCGTTGTCCTGGAGCCGCTGGAAGGCCTTCACGCCGTTCGCCTGGTCCGCGGCCCGGTTCGGGATGTCGAACCGGCTGGCGTTCACCGAGGCGGTGACGCGGAAGAAGTCGCGGTCGCCCGGCCGGAACTCGAGCTTCCCGATGAACCGGCTGGCGTTCCCGCTGTTGTGCAGGTTCGCCATCGTCGGCGGATTGAGATAGCGGTCGGTCCGGTTGGCGCCGACCGTCACGAAGTAGCCGACATGCGAGGCGATGCGGCCGCCGGCCGTGGCGGTGCCATCGAGCGCCGCGAACCGCCCGGCGTTGAAGCTGACGTTCCCGAAGACCGGCTTGTCCTGGTCGAGTCCCGACTTCGACGTGACGTCGACGACGGCGGCCAGCTTGCCGCCGTACTCGGCCGGGATGCCGCCCGTCATGACCTGCGCGGCCTTCACGTACTGCACGTCCAGCGGGTTCGAGAACGCCTCGGTGTACTCGTCGGTCATCGGCACCCCATCGACCACGTACTGAATCTGCCCGTGCGAGCCGCGGACGTGCACCCGGCCGTTCTGGCTCGGAATGAAGCCCGGCGCCGACAGCAGGATCGCCGAGAGCTGCTTGCTGGGCGTCGACGTCGGCAGCTGGCTGATCAGCGTGCCGCTGAGATCGATGTGCGAGCCCGTGGACCTCGTCTCGAGGAGGGCATCGGCCGACACGGTGACCGACTCCTCCAGGCCGGCGAGGCCCAGCTCGATGGACAGGGGCATCGGAACGCTCGATCGGATCTCCACGACGCGGGTGATCGTCGAGAAGCCCTCGAGCGTGGCCGTTACGACGTAGGTGCCGAAGCCGAGGTTGCCTGCCGTGAAGGCACCGGCGGCGTCGGTTACCATCGTCTCACTGGCGGCCGACACCCGATTGGCGACCGTCACGGTGACCCCGGGCAGCGCGAGTCCCTGCGGGTCCCGCACGGTGCCCGTAATGGCGCCGGCATTCTGGGCCGTCGCCGGAGAGGCCGACAGGATGGCCAGCAGGACGAACAGCGGCACGGAACCGACGGCCCGCCTGCTGCGAATCGCGCGAAAAGATGGAAAATGCATGTACAGTTTCTCCCGCAGGCAGTCGGCGCCTGCACTCCGGGCGTGGCAGGGCCACGCCGCGTCCAACCGAGCGATCGGATGGCGGAGAAACTAGGCGGGAGGCGAACGGGCGCCCGCCTGGTGGATCAGGAGGCGCGACGAGGAGAGCAGCGGTTCGTGGTGGACGGCGAACCGGGCGCGCGGAGCCGGCAGCACCGGCCCCGACGCCGCTACGACCGTGCCGAGCGACCGCAGCCAGTGGCACAGGGCACAGTGGCCGCCGGGCCGGGTGCCCGTGACGGCCGCCTGGAGGCGGTGGGCGTTGTGGTCGTGGACGACCAGCGCGGCCGCCACGTCGGGGTCGTTGACGCGATCGACGTGCCAGAATTCGGCCGACCCGGCGAGCACGAGCACGGCCAGCGCCGCGGCCAGAGGGCGGAGAATCGTGCGATGCTGGCGAAGTCGGCTCAACATGAATGGCTCAGCTTCGAGCGTACCGGCCGCTGTCAGGCCTGTCAAGGAATCCGGCACCGCGACGCGCCGCGTGAGCACGCCCAATCCGTCGACCTGCGACCCCTGCAACCCGCGCTGACCCGCTGACACGATGACGCCCGCGACGCCTGCCACCCGGATCGCCGCCCTTCGTGACGAAATCCGCCGCCACGAGGAGCGCTACTACCTGCAGAACGCCCCGGAAATCTCCGACGCCGAGTTCGACGCCCTCATGAAGGCGCTCGAGGCGCTCGAGCGCGACCATCCGGAGCTCGTGACGCCCGACTCGCCGACGCAGCGCGTGGCGGGACGTCCGGTCGAGGGCTTTCCGACCGTCACGCACGTCAGCCCGATGCTGAGTCTCGACAACGCGTACGGGGAGGACGACCTGCGGGCGTTCGACGAGCGGGTGCGGCGGGGGCTGGAGACCGCCGCGAGCGGGGAGGCGGCTGGGTGCGGAAGCCGGACCGGCGGTTCCCGAGCGGGTCGCCTATACGGCCGAGTTGAAGATCGACGGCCTGAGCATCGCCCTGACCTACGAGGACGGACAGCTCGTCGGTGGCGCCACGCGGGGCGACGGCGTGCAGGGCGAGGACGTGACAGCCAACGTCCGGACGATCCGGGCCATTCCCCTGCGGCTCCGGGACGCGCCGGCCGGCTCGCTCGAGATCCGGGGTGAGGTCTACCTGCCGCGGGCCTCCTTCGCCCGCATGAATCAGGAACGTGAAGAGGCGGCCGAGCCGCTGTTCGCGAACCCGCGGAACGCGGCGGCCGGCACCATGCGCAACCTCGATCCCGCCCAGGTCGCGAAGCGCCGCCTTGGCGCCTGGATCTACCAGCTCGCGACCCCGGTGCCCGGCGCCCCGCCGACCCACGCCGGCACGCTCGGCATGCTCGAACGCTGGGGGCTGCCGATTGAATCCCACCGGCGGCGCTGCGACGACATCGACGCGGTGCTCGAGTTCTGCCGCGAGTGGGCCGACAAGCGCCGCGCGCTCGACTTCGACACCGACGGGGTGGTCGTCAAGGTCGACGACCTTGCGCTGCGCGAGCGCCTCGGCGCGACCAGCCGCTTCCCGCGCTGGGCGATGGCGTTCAAGTTTCCGCCCGAGCAGGCGACCACGAAGCTGCTGCGCATCGAGGTGAACGTCGGACGGACCGGCGCCGTCACCCCGTACGCCGTGCTCGAACCGGTCTTCCTGTCGGGATCGACCATCTCGATGGCGACGCTGCACAACGCCGAGGACCTGGCCCGCAAGGACATCCGGCCGGGCGACTACGTGCTCATCGAGAAGGGGGGCGACGTCATCCCGAAGATCGTGATGCCGATCGTCAGCCGCCGCGAGCCGGGCGTCGAGCCCTGGACGATGCCGGCCGCATGCCCGGCGTGCGGGACGCCGCTGCATCGACCGCCCGACGAGGTGGTGTGGCGCTGCGTCAACACGTCGTGCCCCGCCAAGATCCGCCGGCGCGGCCTGCTGCACTTCGCCTCGCGCACGGCGATGAACATCGAGGGGCTCGGCGAGTCGCTCGTCGAGCAGCTCGTCGCGACTGACCTCGTACGCGATTTTGCCGATCTGTACCGGCTGACGGCCCCCGCGCTCGAGGCCCTGGAACGGATGGGGAAGAAGTCGGCCGCCAATCTGCTGGCCGAGATCGAGCGCAGCAAGGGGAACGACCTGCCGCGCCTGCTCTTCGGCCTGGGCATCCGGCACGTCGGCGAGCGGGCGGCCCAGCTGCTGGCGAGGGCGTGCGGGTCGATGGACGGCCTCATGGAGGCGTCCCAGGAGCAGCTGCAGGCGATTCCGGAGATCGGCCCGGTCGTCGCCGAGACGGTGCGGACCTGGTTCTCCGAGCCGCCGAACCGGGCGCTCGTCGGCCGGCTGCGTGACGCCGGCGTGAACATGGACAGCCAGGCGCCGCCCGACGAGGAGACGGCGGTGAAGGCGCTGTCGGGTCGCACGTTCGTGCTGACCGGCACGCTCGAGACGATGACCCGCGAGGAGGCCAGGGCGGCCATCGAGCGACTGGGCGGCAAGGTGTCGGGCTCGGTGAGCCGCAAGACCAGCGCCGTCGTGGTGGGGGCCGAGGCGGGCAGCAAGCTGGAGAAGGCCCGGCAGCTCGGTGTCGAGATCCTCGAGGAGCCGGAGTTCCGGAGGCTGATCGGCTTATAATAGGGCTTCGGACTCCCGAACAGTTCCACGTCCCAGAAATCAGGGGTTCGCGCATGTCCCGGCGCTTGACGCTCGTTACCGTCTGCCTCGCAGCGACGGTTGCTTTCTTCATCGGCGTGTTGAGCGCCGACCGCTGGGGGGGCGGACTGCCCGGCGACCCCGGCCCCGGTGTTCCGGCCGCGCCGATCGCCCGTACCATCGCCGCGCCCATGGCGGGCGGGTCGGGCGGGGCGGGGACGACGCTGGTCAACTTCGCCGACATCGCGGCCCGCCTCAATCCGACCGTCGTCAGCATCGACGCCACGTCGCGTCCCGAGCGCAGCGACTCCTCGGACCGGACGCAGCGGCGCGGGACACCGCGCCGTGACGGCGACCAGCCGGAAGAAGGCACGGGCAGCGGCTTCATCATCAGCGCCGACGGCAGCATCCTCACCAACAACCACGTCATCGACCACGCCGAGCGGATCACCGTGACGCTGGCCGACGGCCGCCGCGTGCACGCGCGGGTGGTCGGCGCCGATCCCGACACGGACATCGCGCTCATCCGCATCGACCCGTCGGGTCCGCTGCCGGTGGCGCCGCTGGGCGACTCGAACCGGCTGCGCGTCGGCGACTGGGTGTGCGCCATCGGCAACCCGATGAACTACAGCCATTCGGTGACGGTGGGCGTGGTGAGCTTCATGGGGCGGAAGCTGTTCGACAGCAGCCTCGACGACTACATCCAGACCGACGCGGCCATCAACCTCGGCAGCAGCGGCGGGCCGCTCATCAATACGCAGGGACAGGTCGTGGGCATCAACGCGGCGATCAGCTGGCGGGCCCGCGACATCGGCTTCGCCGTGCCGATCAACGTGGCCCGCGCGATCCTGCCGCAGCTCGAGGCGCACGGCCGGGTCGCCCGCGGCTACATCGGCGTCACGCTGAAGACCGTCGATCCCGACCTGCAGCGCTCGCTGAAGCTGGCCGCGGCCAGCGGCGCCCTCGTGCAGGACGTGACACCCGATTCGCCGGGCGACCGGGCCGGCCTGCGGCCCTACGACCTGATCGTGGCCGTCGATGGCGAGACGGTGACCGACAACGACCAGCTGATCCGCCGCATCGCCAGCCACCAGCCCGGCACCGACACCCGGCTGCAGATCTTCCGGAACGGGCGGCCCGAGAGCGTCGTCGTGCGGCTGGGGCAGCGGCCCGACGGCCAGCGCGTGAGCGCGAACCGGCCGCGGCCAGACGCGATCGACGGCGCGCCGACGCAGATGACCCGCCTGGGCGCCGACGTCGGCCTGACCGTCCGGCTGCTCGACCGGCGGCTGCTCCGCCGCTTCGGCCTGCCGGCCGGAATGAAGGGCGTGATGGTGTCGCGCGTCGACCCGGTGGGGCCGTCGTACGAGGCCGGCATCGAGCCGGGCAACGTCATCCTGGAGATCAACCGGGAGCAGGTCCGCACGCTCGCCGACTACACGCACATCGTCCGGAGCGCCCGCCCGGGTGACGTCCTGACGTTCTACCTGTACAATCCGGAGCTGAACCAGCGCGTCCTGCACACGGTCCGCATCGACGGACCGTAGGGCCCTGTCGGAGACCCCGTATCCCTCGATGAAACCTCGCATCCTGGTCATTGACGACGAAGCCGCCATTCGCGATTCACTGCGGATGATCCTCGAGTACGAAGGCTACGAGTGCCTGGGCGCCTCCAGCGGCCAGGAGGGCCTGGCCGCCGTCGGGCGCGAATCGCCCGATCTCGTCTTCCTCGACATCAAGATGCCCGGCATGGACGGCCTCGAGGTGCTCGGGCGGTTGAAGGCGCTCGACGAGGCGCTGCCCGTGATCATCATCTCGGGCCACGGCACCGTGAGCACCGCCGTGGAGGCCACCAAGCTCGGCGCCTTCGACTTCATCGAGAAGCCGCTGGCCACCGAGCGGGTGCTCGTGAGCATCCGCAACGCGCTCGACCAGGGCCGGCTGCGCGACGAGAACCGCACGCTGAAGCGGGCGGTCGAGGTGCGGCACCAGATGATCGGCGAGAGCGAGCCGCTGCGCCGCGTCATGGAGGCCGTCGGCCGCGCGGCGCCGACCAGCGCGACCGTGCTGCTGCAGGGCGAGAGCGGCGTCGGCAAGGAGCTGGTGGCCCGCACCATCCACCGCAACAGCCTGCGCAGCCGCGAGCGGTTCGTGCAGGTGAACTGCGCCGCCATTCCCGACGACCTGATCGAGTCGGAGCTGTTCGGCCACGAGAAGGGGTCGTTCACCGGCGCCACCGAGAAGCAGATCGGCAAGTTCGAGCAGGCCGACCGCGGCACGATCTTCCTCGACGAGATCGGCGACATGAGCCTGAAGACGCAGGCCAAGGTGCTGCGCGTGCTGCAGGAGGGCGAGGTCGAGCGGCTGGGGTCGTCGCGCACGATCAAGGTGGACGTGCGGGTGATCGCCGCGACGAACAAGGACCTCGAGGAGGAGATCCGCAACAACCGCTTCCGCGAGGATCTCTACTTCCGCCTGGCCGTCATCCCGATCTACGTCCCGCCGCTGCGCGAGCGCGGCCAGGACGTCCTGCTGCTCGTGCGCCACTTCATGGACCTGTTCGGCCGCGAGAACAACATGCGGCCGAAGCGGATCGCGCCGGCCGCCATGGATCTGCTGCAGCGCTACCGCTGGAAGGGGAACGTGCGCGAGCTGCGCAACACCGTCGAGCGGATGCTCATCATGTCGCCGGGCGACACCATCGAGGTGGCCGACCTGCCCGCGAGCGTCCGGGCCGAGCCGGCGGCGGCGACCGACGAGCTCGAGGGCGGCGACGGCGACCGGCCGGGCACGCTCCGCGAGTTCAAGGAGCTGGCCGAGCGGAAGTTCCTGGTCGAGAAGCTGCGCGAGACCGGCTGGAACATCTCGAAGACCGCCGAGCTGATCGGCACGCCGCGCAGCAACCTGTACAAGAAGCTCGAACACTACAGCATCAAGCAGGAGAGCGACGGATAAGCGGTCTCCAGTCTGCAGTCTCCAGTCTGCAGTCCGGTCCGCGCCGGCGTCACGACGGGAGAGATGACGGGACCGTAGCCGGTAGCCGGTAGCCCGGAGACTGTGGACCGAAGATCGCCTGGTCTTCGTAGCGCCGATCCTAGCTCGGCATCGGGACCGAAGACCGTAGACCGGAGACTGGAGACCATCCCGTAGTACAATTGACGAGTCGCAGCGAGCCAGACGATCGCTGTTCCGCACCACCGGCATTCGCGTCGGCACGGACGGGATGGAGGAAAGTCCGAACTCCGCAGGGCAGTGCGCCGGGTAACGCCCGGTCAGGGTGACCTGAAGGAAAGTGGCACAGAAAATATACCGCTTGCCGAAGCTCGCAAGGGCGACGGTGAGTAAGGGTGAAAAGGTGCGGTAAGAGCGCACCGCGCTTCCGGCAACGGAAGTGGCAGGCTAAACCCCGCACGGAGCAAGACCAAATAGGGGGGCGCTACAGGACGGCCCGTCCAAAGCCTCCGGGTAGGTCGCTTGATCCCGTCAGTGATGTCGGGGCTAGAGGAATGATCGTCACCCCGTGCCGGCCGTCATGGTCGGGCGGGGGACAGAATTCGGCTTACCGGCTCGTCTGCGGCACTTTGTTCTGCCGGGGCTCCGCCCCGGACCTCTTCGTTTCGCTCGCGCTCTGACGCTCGCTCCATGCCGTTCTGTCGCGCCCGTCGACAAGCTCGGGGCGCCCCGAGCAGCGTCGAGGGGCGGGCCCGCGGTGCGGGCCGCCGGGCTTCGCCCGGAGGGCGACACACCGCATGGCTTCATATCTCGTCACCGGCGGCGCCGGCTTCATCGGATCGCACCTCACGGCGGCGCTGGCCGCCCGCGGCGACCGCGTCCGCGTCGTCGACAGCCTCATCACCGGCAAACGGCGCAACCTCGACGGCATCGCCGGCGTGGAGTTCATCGAGGGCGACCTCGCCGAGCTCGACGTGGCGCGCCGGGCCGTCGACGGCGTCGACTACGTCCTGCACCAGGCGGCCATTCCGTCCGTGCCGCGGTCGGTCCAGGATCCGATCACCTCGAACCGGGCGAACATCGACGCCTCGCTGAACGTGCTGGTGGCCGCGCGCGACGCCGGCGTGAAGCGGCTCGTGTACGCCGGCTCCTCGTCGGCCTACGGCAACACGCCGACCCTGCCGAAGCAGGAGGACATGCCGACCTCGCCGCTCTCGCCCTACGCGCTGCAGAAGCTCGTGGCCGAGGAGTACGCGGCGATGTTCACCCGCCTGTACGGCCTCGAGACCGTCACCATCCGGTACTTCAACGTGTTCGGGCCCCGGCAGGATCCCTCATCGCCGTACTCGGGCGTCATCTCGCTGTTCATCAAGGCGCTCGTCAACGGCCAGCCGCCGACGATCTACGGCGACGGCGAGCAGACCCGCGACTTCACCTACGTGGCCAACGTCGTCGACGGCGTGCTGCGCGCCTGCACGGCGAACAACGTGAGCGGGAAGATGATGAACGTGGCGACGGGCGGCCGGATCTCGCTGAACGAGCTGTTCCGGACGATTCGCGGCATCGTCGGCGCGAAGGTCGAGCCGATCTACGCCGAATCGCGCGCCGGCGACGTGCGCGACTCGCAGGCCGACATCACCCGCGCCCGCACGCTGCTCGGCTACGAGCCGACCGTCTCGCTCGAAGAGGGGCTGCGGAAGACGATCGAGTGGTTCCGGGCGGAACACGGGACGAAGTGAAGAATTCAAGAATTGAAGAATTGAATGGGAGTGGGGGCGCGTGGCTGAAGCGGCGTTGACGGTGGTCGGAATTGCGGGAAGCTTGCGGGCGGGATCGTTCAATCGGGCGCTGCTGCGGGCCGCGCGGGAGCTGGCGCCCGAGGGGATGACGATCGAAATCGCCGAGATCGGCGACCTGCCGCTCTACAACGCCGACGTCGAGAGCGCCGGCCTGCCGGCGCCGGTGGCCGCCCTCAAGCAGGCGCTGCAGAAGGCCGACGGCCTGCTGATCGCGACTCCCGAGTACAACTACAGCATCCCCGGCGTGCTGAAGAACGCCATCGACTGGGCGTCGCGTCCGCCAGGCAAGGCGCCGCTCAACGGCAAGCCGGCGGCCCTGATGGGCGCCACGCCAGGCGTCTGGGGCACCGTGCGGGCGCAGCTGGCCCTCCGCCAGTCGCTGCTCTTCACCGAAACCTACCTGATGCTGAAGCCGGAAATGCTCGTGGCGAAGGCGGCCGAGAAGTTCGACGCCGAGGGCCGGCTGACCGACGAGACGACCCGCGAGTTCCTGCGGAAGTTCCTGCTCGCCTTCGAAGCCTGGGTCCGGAAGATGAAGGCGTAGGCTCTTTCATCGTTCTTCGTTCCACGTTCACGTACAAGCCTTCACCGATCGGGCCTTTTCAACTCCCTCACCCCATCCGTCGGGTCCACCACGATCTCGGCCGCCATCTCCTGACGCTGCACATCCGTCGGTGGTGCGGTCGTCGGGGCATCGGCCGCATTCGTCCAGAACATCAGGTGCACGGTTGGCCGGGTGCCGCGAATGCGGGTGGCGATGCTCCAGAGCGTGGCGTCGCGCGCCGCTTCCTGGGGCGTGACGACGATGAAGTGGGTGCCGGCCGCCGAGCCGGTTTCGGTGTAGGCGGGCGTGAAGACGCCGTGATCGACGATGGGGTAGTAGACGCCGAAGGCGGCCGCCACGGCGAAGATGGCGCCGAAGATGACGAGCAGCGCGCGGAAGCCCTTGCTGTTCGCCTGGTCGCGCACCGGGCCGCGGCCCGGGCGGTACTCGACGAGGTCGGCCTGGCAGGACGGGCAGGTGTGGGCTTCGAGCGGTACGCGCGCGTAGCAGAACGGGCAGACCTTCGCGGGGCCCACCGGATGACGTCCGCCCCCGTCGGTGAGTGACGAGCCCATAGGCGCAGTATAGCGCCGCCCCCGGGGCGGGCGGCGGCGCGCGACTACGGTTGCGCTGGCTGGAGCGAGCCGGGCTGGCGCGGCGGTGCCGGCAGCCGACCCGACTTCGCTCCAGTCCCCTCGTGCAGCCAGCGCAGGACGCCGATGTTGCTGTCGGGAGTGACGACCCTGTCCAGCCGGCGCCGCAACCGATCGAGCTCAGCCGCTTGCGCATCGACCTGTGCACGCAGCCGCGTGACCTGCAGCGTCAACTCGGCGAGCGACGCGTTGATGGTCGCGAGGGCGTCGGGCTGGATGCTTGTCTGCGCACGGGGCTGGGGAGTAATGGCTGGTGTATCCGGTCCCGCGACGGGCGCCGCAGGGACGGCGAGCAGCCAGATGAAGGCCACCGCTGGAACGATGGAGTCGACGGGCGCGCGTGGCATGAGGCCTCCCGTGAGATGGCCGAATGGCAACAGTCTTCTGGTGTCGATGCAGGGTTAGACACCGCCTGCCGCCGATTCAGGCCTGCCGGGAAGCCAACGCCCCTCGAGGTCCGTGCAACCGGGGCTGCCGGGATCGCCGTCGAGGGGAGGGGGCTCGCCCGCGAGCAGGGTCGGATGGTCGGCCAGCTATCTTGTATAACAAGATAGCTTGTGCTACTGTATTGCCATGCCGAAGCCACGGGAGGCGGGTCCTGCCGGTCCTGCCGGTCCTACCGGTCCTGCCAATGACGACCGCCGCAGCATCACGCGCGAGCTGCGACGCGGTACGACCGAGCTGGCCGTGCTCCACGTCCTGTCCGGCGGCGAGGCCTACGGCTACGACATCGTCTCGATGTTGAGCGACCGCACCGCCGGCGCCCTCGAGATTACCGACGGCACCATCTACCCGGTGCTGTACCGGCTCGAGGCGGCCGGCCTCGTGGCCGTGCGGTGGGAGACGCAGAAGCGCGGCGTTCCGCGGAAGTACTACCGGCTGACGGCGGCCGGGAAGCGCGAGCTGGCCCGGTCTGACAGGGGAATGGACCACGTTCGCAGAGGCGATGAGCGGCTGCTGCGACAAGGAACAAGGAGGGCGTATGACGCTCGAGGCGCGTGACGGCGGACTATGTCGACCAGGTGCTGTCGCGGGTGCCGCCGGGTGCGGAGCGCGACCGCATCGAGGCCGACCTCCGCAGCCACATCGCGGAGCGGCTGGAGCAGGGCGGGGCGATCGACGAGGTGCTCGCGCGCCTCGGCGACCCGGCGGAGCTGGCCGCGTCCTACCTGAGCGCCGTGCCGCTCGTCAGCGCGCCGCTGGGGCGCCGGCTGATGGCGAAGATCGTCGACTTCGGGCTGATGTTCCTCGTCGTGGCCGGACTGGTGGGTCTCGGCTGGGCCACGGACAACTACTTCGTGATGGCCGGTCTGTCGGCGCTTGGCATGTTTGCCTTCTGCGGGTACTACATGGTGGCGGAGCACCGGACGGGGCAGACGCCGGGGAAGCGGCTGTTCGGCATGCGGGCCGTGACCGAGTCAGGGCGAGCTGGTGACCATGGGACAGGCATTCGTTCGAGGACTGCCGCTGTTCCTCGAGGTCTTCTGGCTCGACGCGCTGTGCGTCTTCTTCACCGACAAGCGCCAGCGGGCCGTCGAGCTGCTGTCGCACACCCGGGTCGTCGTTGCCGACCCGCAGCGTGCCGCGGCACGAGAGCACGCCGTCTCTGCGCCCGCCTGACAGCACGGGCGCAACTGGCGTTCACGGTTCCGTCAACGGCGGATGACCGCCATCTGGCAGGAATACGCCGATCCGGGCCGCGAATGACAACCTGAGGCGTCATCGGCAACGACGGCGCTGCCGCTGCCACGGGCGCCGGAGTTCCTGGTCGGCTCCAAGTCGCGCGATCGCAACGACTTCCCTCGACAACGCCGTTCCGCGCCGGGCGGCCGTTGTCTTGCCTCCACTGTCGGTGGCCCCGGCACAACGCGTCGCGGATGCCCGACCTCCATACCGACGACGCCGGACACGCCGGGGCCATTTCAGTCACCTTCACATCGACCATGGCGGCCGTCCGGCTCGTGCCGGGCTGGTCGCGCCGGCCGCGCCCCGGTCGGGTGCGGCGAGAGGAGGCGATCATGACGGTCACGACGCGACGCATCTCCATCTGGGCGCTCGGTCTGTCGCTCGCACTGCTGGTTGCCGGAGCGGCTGCAACAGTGCAGGGCCAGAAGACGAAGACGGCACCCGCCTCCGTTGCGACGACGAAGGTCGCCGGAAGCCCGGCGCCGGCAGCGTCGGCGGCTTCGACTCCGGCGCAGGCGCCGGCCAGGCCGGCGCGCAAGCCGCAGAAGCCATCAGCCGCGGGCGCGGCCGCGCCACGGCTCAATCTGAACACGGCCACGGCGGCGCAGCTCGATGGGCTTCCCGGCATCGGGCCGAAGACCGCCGAGCGCATCATCGAGTATCGCCAGAAGATCGGCAGCTTCCAGAAGATCGAACAACTGATGAACGTGCGGGGCGTGGGGGAGAAGAACTTCCTCCGGCTCAAGGACCGCATTACCGTCGGGCCGGCGAAGCCGGCCAGCCACAAGTCCTGACGAACTTCCTTCCCAGGTCGGCGCGGCGGGCCCGTTCGCAGTCCGCTGCCGGCCGGCATGAGGCAACGGGCCGGCGGACGCTGGCCGCACGCCGGAGGTGTCTTCATGCGCGGGCGCAGGCTCAACGAGGAAGGGTTCACCATGGTCGAACTGCTGCTGACATGCGGACTTGTCGTTACGTTGTCGGCAGCAGCCATTCCGCAGACGCTCACGGGACTCGACGCCGCCCGTGCCGAAACGGCCGCCCGGCATATGGCGAGCCGCACGCAATGGGCCCGCCTGGAAGCGGCGGCGCGGGGGACCTACGTGGGTCTCAGGTTCGAACGCGATGCGTCCGGAGGATATCGATGTACGGCCTACATCGATGGCAATCGGAACGGCATCCGCACGCGCGACATCCAGCAGGGCGTCGATGCGGCGCTGGGGGCTGCAGAGCGGCTCTCCGATCTGATTCCCGGTGCCGAGTTCGCCATTGGAGACGGCATTCCACCGGTCGGGGCCTCGCAGGTGGACGCCGACCCGAACCCGATCCGGTTGGGCGGAGCCGGCATTCTCAGCGTCAGTCCAACGGGCACCGCGAGTTCCGGCACGCTGTACCTGCGCGTCAGGCGGGCGCAATTCGCCGTCCGGATTCTCGGCGCGACCGGCCGCGCGCGTGTGCTCGCCTTCGATCGGGCCACCCGCAGCTGGAGGCCGCGATGACGCCCGGCAGTCGCGAACGACGGGCGGCCGCCCGTGTCCTGGCGTCGGCCGGCAGGTGGAGCGTTCGGGCGCGTCTGCGATCCGGTCACGAAGCCCGGGTCATCGACGTCTCCGGCGGCGGCACCTTGATCGAATGCGACCACAGGCTCGTGCCGGGTGCGCGGGTCGCTCTTCAAATCTTCTTCCCGGACAACCGCTTCGAGCTCGAGGGATCGGTCGTCCGCGCGGAGGTCACGGAGCTGTGCAAGGCCGGCGTGCGCTATCGCGGAGCCATCCGCTTCGACCGGGAAGCGGATGGCATCATGGCCCGTTTCGGCATTCCCGGAGGGAAGGGGCCTTCCCATACGACGGTCGCGGGAGGGTGACAGCGTTTGCGCATGGCTGAGCTGGCGGAGCCGATCGCTCGTGGCATCCGATTTGGTTCAGTCGCGGGCAGCACCAGAACGGAGGCTCCTGATCATGCTCGTCGAAATGACTCCGCATGCCGTGGCCAGGCGACGAAGCCGGGAGCGTCGCACGGCCTTCCCGAGGTTCCTCGCTGCGCTGCAGCCGATAGTCGGACACCGGTGCGCACCCGGCGAAGTGCAGGCGATCTTCGAAGACACCGCATGCCGCTTTCTCGGGGCCGAAGAGGTCCGGCTGGTCGAAACCGCATCGGCGGTGTTGCGGGAAGGAGCGGTGCCGGATGTTCTGGCGCCGCGCGAACCGCGGTCTTCCCATCCGACCCTGGGTGGACGGGTGTCCGGCGAGGCTCTTACCGTGGCCGTCCCGGTCGGCGTGGACCAGACGAGGGCCTTCCTCGAGGTGCGGTTTGGTGCGACCGAACCACCCGATGCGTGGGTCCGGCAGATGGTCGGCACCATGGCCCACCTGGCCGCGTTGGTGCTGGCCGTCAAGCGCGACCGCCGTGCGGTTCAGCAGCGGCCGCCCGACTTCGGGATGCGTCGCGACGGGGCCGCTCCTCTCATTGGCTCCAGCCGCGTCATGCAGGCGCTGCGCGCACGCATCGAGCGGGTGGCGGTCACCGACTTCACCGTACTCATCGAAGGCGAGAGCGGCGTCGGCAAGGAGCTGGTGGCCCGGCAGATCCACGAATTGAGCCACCGGCGGCACGGTCCCTTCGTCGCCGTCAACTGCGCGGCGCTCGTCGATACGCTGCTCGAGGCCGAGATGTTCGGCATCGAAGACCGCACGGCAACCGGTGTGCGCGGGCGTCAGGGCAAGTTCGAGCATGCAGATGGCGGCACGCTGTTCCTCGACGAAGTGTCCGATCTCTCGAGCTCGGCGCAAGCCAAGCTGCTGCGCGCCATTCAGGACCTCTCCGTCGAGCGGGTCGGCGGACGGGGCACGCGGCGCGTCAACGTCCGGATCGTGGCCGCGACCAATCGCGGCCTGCAGGAGCTGGTCGAGCGCGGCCTGTTCCGTCACGATCTCTTCTATCGCCTCAGTGGGGTCGACGTGCGGGTGCCGCCCCTGCGCCTGCGCCGCGACGACATCCTGGAGCTCGCCCGGTACTTTCTGGATCGGCACCGGACGATGCGCGCACTCGCGCTGTCGGCCTCGGCCGCCGACGCACTCCTGGTTCACGACTGGCCTGGCAACGTCCGCGAGCTGCAGCGACTCATCGAACGGGCGGTTGCGCTGACCGAGTCAGACCGGATTCGAGCTCGACGATCTGCCGCCTTCACTGCGCGGGGACTACGCCGAGATCCTCCTGCCGTCGCTGACGCGCGCCGACACGATGCGCGCCTGGGGCGGCCGGTATGCGCGCCTTGGTGCTCGAGCGCTGCGGACAGAACAAGCGCGAGGCCTGCCGGCGGCTGGACATCAGCTACCACACGCTTCAGGCCTATCTGCGCAACCGTTCGCGCAGGACCCGCCAGGGGACAGCGGCAGGGCGAACCTCGGAGGCGAAATCGGCTGTGGGAGGTGAGCCGCCGGATTCGACGGATGCGATCGGCGGCTGCCGCCGGGCCGGCAACCTCCGCATGGGGGAAGCGGCAGCCGACTGTTGATGCGTTGATGTCTCGATTGGGAGCAGGCTCGCCGACCAGGGGCCTGCGAGAATCCCGCTCAGATTGCGGGGATAGGCGAGGTGGAGAGCCATGCTGAAGCAGCTTCTGTGGGCCCTCTTCGCCATCGGCATCGGACTGCTGCTGGCCGGTGCGGTGGCGCCGCTGACATCGTTCTTCCGGCCGGAGAACATCCGGGGCCAGGTTACGCTCTGGTCGCTTGCCGCCGTCTGCGTCGTCGCAGCCGTCGCGATCGTCTCGAAGATGGGGAAGCGGGACGACAGCGGACCGGAACGGTAGGGCAGGCCTGGTGCTGTCTGCCCGCTGGGCGGGAGGCGGGCATCGTCCGCCCGCCTCCCCATCCCAGCGAGAGGTTGCCGGCACGCCCGACGTCGTCGTTTTTTCCGCCCGCCCCGGCCTCTCGTGTCAACCTTGACCCTCTGACGCGCCCCATAGTACCCGTTCCCTCTTAAACGGCCGACCTTTTTCCCACACATGGACACAGCAGCCACGACGCCACTCAAGCGCACCCCCCTCCACGCCCAGCACGTCGCCCTCGGCGCCCGCATGGTCGCCTTCGGCGGCTGGGACATGCCCGTCGAATACTCGGGCATCGTCGACGAGCACATGGCCGTCCGGACGAAGGCCGGCCTGTTCGACGTCAGCCACATGGGGGAGATCGAGATCGCCGGCAACGACGCGCTCGCCGCCGTCCAACGCATCTCGTCGAACGACGCCGCGAAGCTCCAGATCGGCCAGGCCCATTACGCCGGCCTGATGACGCCCGAGGGGACGTTCGTCGACGACATGCTGGTCTACCGGCTGGCCCCGGCGCACTTCATGCTGGTCGTCAACGCCTCGAACATCGACAAGGACTTCGCCTGGATCGCCCAGCAGGTGAAGACCGTGGGCGATGCCGTCGCCGTGAACGCCAGCTCGCGCTACGCGCTGATTGCCGTGCAGGGACCCGCCGCCCGCGACATCGTCCAGGAACTGACCGGCACCGACCTGAAGACCATCAAGTACTACTGGTTCGGCCATGGGGAAGTGGCCGGCGTGCGCGGCACGATCTCGCGCACCGGCTACACGGGCGAGAACGGCTACGAGCTGTTCGTGCCGCCCCAGCAGGCCGCCCGCGTCTGGGACGCGCTGCTGCAGGCCGGCAAGCCGCACGGCCTGATCCCGGCCGGCCTCGGCGCCCGCGACACCCTGCGCCTCGAGGCGGCCATGCGCCTCTACGGCAACGACATCGACGACAAGACGACGGTGCTCGAGGCCGACCTCGAATGGATCGTCGGCTGGAACAAGCCCGACTTCATCGGCAAGGCCGCCCTGGAGGCGCAGAAGGCCGCCGGCCTCACGCGCCGGATCGTCGGCTTCGAGATGATCGACCGCGGCATCGCCCGCCACGGCTACGAAGTGCAGATCGACGGCCAGCCGGCCGGCGTCGTCACCAGCGGCACGCAGACGCCGTTCCTGAAGAAGGCCATCGGCATGGCGTACCTGCCGATCGCCCACACATCGCCCGGCACCGAGTTCGACGTCCTGATCCGGGACCGCCGCGTCAGGGCCCGCGTCGTGCCGATGCCGTTCTACAAACGCCCAGCGCCCGCGAAGAAGTAGACGGGGAAAGAGGACCTGACATGGCGGATCCGGCCAGCTACAAGTACACGAAGGATCACGAGTGGATCGACACGGCCACCGGGCGCGTCGGCATCACCGACTACGCGCAGCAGCAGCTGGGCGACGTCGTCTTCGTCGAGCTGCCCGAGGTGGGCGCGAAGGTCGCCCGCGGCGACTCGTTCGGCACGATCGAGTCGGTGAAGGCCGTTTCGGAGCTCTTCGCGCCGGTCTCGGGGGAAGTCACCGAGGTGAACACCGCGCTGAAGGACAAGCCCGAGGTCATCAACAGCGAGCCGCACACCACCTGGATGATCGCCATCAAGATGTCGAGCCCCGACGAAGCTGCCGAGCTGCTGGACGCTGCCCAGTACGCCGAGCTGGTGAAGTGATTCGCCATCGTTCATCCCGATCGACGTCCCGTCGTCCCCCCTTGCTACCGGACATGCTGCAGTCGTCCGCGAAGCCCGCTCGCCGGCCTTCGCGGACCGGATCCCCGGCCGGTCACTCCGGCCCTTTATCCGTGTGAGAGTCCGTCATCATGAGTGCTGACGCCGTGGATGGTTTCGAACACCGGCACATCGGCCCCGGTCAGGCCGACCGCGCCGCCATGCTGAAGACGATTGGCGTCGCATCGCTCGACGAGCTGATCGACCAGGCCATTCCGCCCGGCATCCGCCTGCGCGATCCGCTCGACCTGCCGGACGCGCTCAGCGAGCACGCGTTCCTCGAGCGGCTGCAGCAGATCGGCGCCCGCAACCGGATCTTCAAGTCGTACATCGGCCTCGGCTACGCCGACACGGTGACGCCGGCCGTCATCCTGCGCAACGTGCTCGAGAACCCCGGCTGGTACACCCCCTACACGCCGTACCAGGCCGAGATCGCGCAGGGCCGCCTCGAGGCGCTCCTGAACTTCCAGACGATGGTGCGCGACCTGACGGGCATGGAGGTCGCCAACGCGTCGCTGCTCGACGAGGCGACCGCCGCCGCCGAGGCGATGACGATGCTGCACCGCGTGCGGGGGAAGAGCGCCGGCGGTCCGGACCCGGTCGTCTTCCTGGTGTCGGAGCACTGCCTGCCGCAGACGATCGAAGTGTTGAAGTCGCGGGCCGAGCCGCTCGGCCTCGAGCTGCACATCGGCGACCTCGAGACGATGTCGTTCGAGGGGGCCTACGGCCTGCTCGTGCAGTATCCCGACGCCGGCGGGGCCGTGAAGGACCTGCGCGGCCTGATCGACCGCGCGCACGACGCCGGCCTGCTCGTGGCGGTGGCGGCCGACCTGCTCGCCCTCACGCTGCTGACGCCCCCGGGGGAGATGGGGGCCGATGTCGTCGTCGGCAATTCGCAGCGGTTCGGCGTGCCGCTGGGCTACGGGGGACCGCACGCGGCCTTCTTCGCGACGCGCGAGAAGTTCGTGCGACAGGCCCCGGGGCGCATCATCGGCGTCTCGGTCGACGCGCACGGCAACCCGGCTTACCGCATGGCGCTGCAGACGCGCGAGCAGCACATCCGCCGCGAGAAGGCCACCTCGAACATCTGCACGGCCCAGGCGCTGCTGGCCAACATCGCCGGCTTCTACGCCGTGTACCACGGGCCCGACGGGCTGAAGGCGATCGCCCGGCGCGTCCACCTGCTGGCGCGCGTGCTCGAGCGGGAGCTGGCGAAGCTCGGCTTCTCGCAGCTCAACAGCCTCTACTTCGACACGCTGCGCGTGCAGGTGCCGGCCAAGGAGGTCATGGAGCGGCTGCACGCCGCGGCGCTCGCCGCCCGGATGAACTTCCGCTACATCGACGCCACGCACGTCGGCATCGCGCTCGACGAGACGACGACGCCCGACGACGTGGCGGCCATCGTCGGCGTGTTCGCGGAGGCCGTGCCGGTGAGCGTGCCGCCCGTCGACGTGGAGAAGGCGGCGGCGAGCCTGAAGACGGCCTTCCCGGACGGGCTGACACGCACGAGCGCCTTCCTGACGCACCCGGTCTTCACCGCGCATCACTCCGAGACGCAGATGATGCGCTACATCCGCCGGCTCGAGCGGAAGGACGTCGGCCTCGACACGTCGATGATTCCGCTCGGCTCGTGCACGATGAAGCTGAACGCGGCCGCGGAGATGCTGCCGATCACCTGGCCCGAGTTCTCGCGGCTCCACCCGTTCGTCCCGGTCGATCAGGCGCAGGGCTACCGGCAGGTCTTCGACGAGCTGGAGGGCGCCCTGTGCGCGCTGACGGGGCTCGCGGCGGTATCACTGCAGCCGAACTCGGGCGCCCAGGGCGAGCTGACGGGGCTGCTCGTCATCCGCGCCCACCACCAGGCCCGCGGCCAGAGCGAGCGCGACGTCGTGCTGATCCCCTCGTCGGCGCACGGCACGAACCCGGCGAGCGGCGTCATGGCGGGCATGCGGGTGGTCGTCGTGGCGACGACGAAGGACGGCAACGTCGACGTCGACGACCTGCGCGCCAAGGCGGAGCAGCACAAGGACCGGCTGGCCGCCCTGATGATCACCTATCCGTCGACGCACGGTGTCTTCGAGGACGCCATCAAGGAGATCTGCCGCATCGTCCACGAGCACGGCGGCCAGGTGTACATGGACGGCGCGAACATGAACGCGCAGGTCGGGCTCACCAGCCCGGCGGCCATCGGCGCCGACGTCTGCCACCTGAACCTGCACAAGACGTTCGCCATTCCGCACGGCGGCGGCGGCCCCGGTATGGGGCCGATTGCCGTGGCGGCGCACCTGGCGCCGTATCTGCCGGGGCATCCGCTGGTGAAGGTTGGCGGCAGCGAGCCGATTCACGCCATTGCCGCGGCGCCGTGGGGCAGCGCCAGCATCCTGCTGATTTCGTACGCGTACATCCGGATGCTCGGCGCGCACGGCCTCACCGAGGCGTCGCGCGTCGCCATCCTGAACGCCAACTACATCAAGTCGCGCCTGGAGCAGTACTACCCGGTGCTCTACACGCGGACCACGGGGCGGGTGGCGCACGAGATGATCTTCGACCTGCGCGCCTTCAAGCCGGCCATCGAGGAAGCCGACGTCGCCAAGCGGCTCATGGACTACGGCTTCCACGCGCCGACGGTCTCGTTTCCCGTACCGGGAACGCTGATGGTGGAGCCGACCGAGAGCGAGGCGAAGGACGAGCTCGACCGGTTCTGCGAGGCGATGATCGCCATTCGCGCCGAGATCGCGGACGTGGTGGAGGGGCGTGCCGACGCGAAGGACAACGTCCTGAAGAACGCGCCGCACACCGCACCGGCCGTCTCGGCCGATACCTGGACGCATCCCTACAGCCGCGAGCGAGCCGCCTATCCGCTGCCGTTCGTCCGCGCGGCCAAGTTCTGGCCGAGCGTCGGCCGCATCGACAACCCGTACGGCGACCGGAATCTCGTCTGTTCCTGTCCCGACATCGAAGCCTACGCCGAGCCGGTCAGCCACGCCTGACCGGCGCCGGCAAGTCGGCCGCCTTCGACGCCCGCGGTCGCTCCGGCGAGCTTCGCCGAAGCCTGGAGCGCAAAGGCGCGGGTGTGGGGCAGCGCCCCACTGCGTAACGGCGCGCACCGCGCGCCCGCGAGCGGAACGGAGCGAGCCTGGGCGCGAGCGAGTGAAGCGAGCCGGGGTGTGGGGCAGAGCCCCACGTTAATTGGTCCAGACGAGCATCCGGCTGTCGTTGCTGTCCTGATAGTTGAGGATCAACCCGGGTCCGAAGCGCCGCAGGTCGTCGAGCGTCAGCAGCCCGCCGGTCCCTCCGAGGCTCAGGTTCGTCAGTCGGAGATGTCCGCCCATCGAGACGAGCTCCAGCAGCCACGCCGGCACATCCGTCCGCACGAGCTTGCCCGTGGGCGGGTCGTACAGCATCACGTGCAGCGTGTGCAGTTCGTGGAGGGGCGCCGTGGCGGGGGGACGATGGACGACCGCCGCGCCGTGGCTGCCCATCGTGACCATCGGCGTCGCGTCACCGAATCGGGTCCGCTCCTGGTTGAAGAGCCGTTCGGCGGTCTCGCGCGGGACGGTGGCTGCACTCGTGTGCTGATGGAACGCAATCGCCAGTCCGGTGACGCAGACGATCGCCAGCAGGACCACGATCACGCCAACGGAGATGGCGATGGACTTCCAGGTCAGTTTGGGCGTGCGGGTGGGACCGGTCGACATGAACGTCCTCCGCCGGCTCGCGCCGGCCGTTGCGCTCAGCGTGACGAGGGGGACGCTGAGGCCTGGGTCAGCGCGTGGGCCTGGGCGCGGAACGCCTCCAGCAGCCGGCGCGACACCGGGCCGGGCCGGCCGGTGCCGATCGGCTGGCCGTCGACCTGGACGATCGGCAGCACTTCGCGTGTCGTGCTCGTCAGAAACGCCTCGTCCGCGCCGAGCAGGTCCTGGTCCCGCAGGACGGCCTCGCGCATGTCGATGCCGCTCGTGCGTCCGACTTCGAACAGGAACTCCCGCGTGATGCCGGCGAGCAGCCCGGCGTCGAGGGGCGGAGTGAGCGCGGCGCCGTCGCGGACGATGAACAGGTTCGACTGGGTGCACTCGGCGAGCTCGCCCCGGTAGTTGCGCATGACGCCTTCGAACGCGCCGCGCCGGAACGCCTCCTGCATCGCCAGGGCGTTGTTCAGCAGGTTGTTCGACTTGATGAGCGGGTTCAGCGACCCTGGATGATTGCGCAGGATCGACACCAGCGCCACCCCGACGCCCCGCTCGAACAGCTCGGCCGCGGGCGCCACGAACGCCTTCACGATGATCACCACCGACGGGGTGGGGCAGGCCGCGGGATCGTACGTGAGCTCGCCCACGCCCCGCGTGAGCAGGATGCGGATGTAGGCGTCGCGCGGCCCATCGGCCGCGTCGGCGCCCAGCCCGGCCGCCCGCATGGTGGCCTCGACGCGCTCGGCGAACTGCGCGTCGGTCAGCGGCACGTCCAGCTGGAGCATGCCGGCCGAGGCGCGCAGGCGCGCCAGGTGGCGGTCGAAGAGGAACGGCCGGCCGTTGTAGGTGCGCAGCGTCTCGTAGACGCCCTCGCCGTACAGAAAGCCATGATCGAAGACCGGTATCACCGCCTGATCGGCATCCGATACGCGGCCGTTCACGTTGACTGTCGCCTTCATGCGTGGCCCCTCGCGGCTCTGCCGGAAGGCCGCGCGTCGTCGCGCGGGCCCGGCCAATCGAGCCTATCTCTTATGCTAGACTGCGCGCAACCGGATCGCCGGCGGTTCGTGCGGTAAGATCGATCCACCTATGCGCATTCTCAACGCCACCCAGATGCGGCAGGCCGACCGCCGGACGATCGACGACATCGGCATCCCGTCGCTCGTGCTCATGGAGAACGCCGGCCGCCAGGTCGTCGCCGCCATGGAGGCGACCTACAACGACCTGCTGGACAGCCGCGTGGCCGTCGTCTGCGGCCGCGGCAACAACGGCGGCGACGGCTTCGTCGTGGCGCGCACGCTGTTGCAGCGGGGCGTCGACGTCCTCGTGTTCGTCGTCGGCGCCATCGCCGAGGTGCGCGGGGACGCCCGCCTCAACCTGGAGATCCTCGGCCGGATGGGCCTCACGGCCGTCGAGATCGACGATCCGCAGACCTGGGAGCTGCACTTCTCGGAGATCGCCGCCTGCGACCTCATCGTCGATGCCCTGTTCGGCACCGGGCTCAGCAAGCCGCTCGAGGGCATGCTGGAAACGGTCGTAGCCGACATCAACGCCTCGGGTATTCCGGTCGTGGCGATCGACCTGCCGAGCGGCCTCTCGGGCGACACGTCCGACCTCATCGGCGACTCGATCCGGGCGGCGACGACCGTCACGCTGGGCGCGCCGAAGCCGTCGCTGGTGCTGCCGCCGGCCGAGATGCACGCCGGCAGCGTCGTCATCGCCGACATCGGCATCCCGCAGGACGTCATCGAGGGGGTCGACGGCCCCTATCTGGCGCTGCTGACACGCGAGGAGATGCGCGCCCTCATCGAGCCGCGGACGGCCGACGCCAACAAGGGCGACTTCGGCCACGTGCTCGTGGTGGCCGGGTCGGTGGGGAAGACCGGTTCCGCGTACCTCGCCGCGACCGGCGCGCTGCGCTCGGGAGCCGGCCTGGTGAGCATCGCGACGCCCGAGCCGTGCCTGCCGATCATCGCCGCCATGGCGCCGGAGTACATGACCATCCCCCTGCCCGCGACGGCCGGCGGAGGCATCGACGCGACGGCGGTCGACCGTGTGCTGGAATCGGCCCGCGACGTCCTCGCCATCGGCCCCGGCCTGGGCACGGCTCCCGAAACCCAGGCGTTCGTCCGGACGATCGTGGACCGCGCGACGATGCCCCTGGTCATCGACGCCGATGGCCTGAACGCCTTCGCGTCGGATCCCGATCGGCTGACCGGCCGTGAGGGACGCGAGGTCATCATCACGCCGCATCCGGGAGAGATGGCGCGGCTCGTCGGGATGTCGACCGACGAGGTGCAGGCGAGCCGGCTCGAGATCGCCCGCAACTTCGCCGTGGCGCACCACGTCTACGTCGTGCTGAAGGGACACCGCACGCTCGTGGCCACGCCCGAGGAGCGCGTCTTCATCTGCACGACCGGAAACCCCGGCATGGCCACCGGCGGCACCGGCGACGTGCTGACGGGCATGGTGGCCGCCTGGCTGGCCCAGTTGCTGGACGCCGAGGCCGCCTGCAAGCTCGCCGTCTACCTGCACGGCATTGCCGGCGACCTGGCCGACGCCGATTTCGGCGAGATCTCGATGACCTCCGGCGACCTCGCCGATCACCTGTCCGACGCCATCCTCGAGCTGACCGCCCGCCGCCGGGTGGAGCGGTCGGAGAAGTAGCCGGCTCACGCGCGTGCCTGAAATCCTGACCACTCACAGCGAAGAGGAAACGACCGAGGCGGGCCGCCGGCTCGCCGCCGCGCTGCCCTATGGCGCGACGGTGGCGCTCGTCGGGGATCTCGGCGCGGGCAAGACCGCGTTCGTGCGCGGTCTGGCCGACGGGCTCGGCCTGCCGCCCAACAACGTCAGCAGTCCGACGTTCACGCTGGTGCAGGAGTACCGCGGGCCGGTGACGCTGCACCACGTCGACCTGTACCGCATCAGCGGGGCGGAAGCCGACGAACTGGGACTCGAGGAACTGGCGTCGGGCAAGGCCGTCGTCGCCATCGAGTGGGCGGAGAAGCTGCCGCGGCCCATCCCGGGGGCCATCACCGTCCGGTTCGAGGATCTCGGCGGCGACGATCGGCGCATCACGATCGAGCGCTAGCGCTCACGACCACGCCTCCGCGACGCACGCGCACGACCCTGCAGCAGAGAAGCGATGTCTCCACGCATCAGCCGCCCGGGCGTGCGCGCCGGCTACGATCGGTGGGCGGCCACCTACGACCGGACCTGGAACCCTCTCATCGCCCTCGACCGCCGGCACACGCTGCGGCACCTGGGGCCGCAGCCCGGCGAGCGCATCCTCGACGCCGGATGCGGCACCGGCGCCAACAGCCTGGCCCTGCGTCAGGCCGGCGCGTGGCCCGTCGGTGTCGACGTCTCGCTCGGCATGCTGCGCGTCGCCCGCCGCAAGCTGCCCGGACTCCCGCTCGCGCAGGCCGACCTCGACCAGTCGCTGCCGCTCGAGGCCGGCGCGTTCGACGCGATGCTGTGCGCGCTCGTCTCGGAGCATCTGGCACGGCCGCAGGTCTTCTTCCACGAGGCCTTCCGGGTGCTGCGGCCTGGCGCCCGCTTCGTCTTCTCGGCGTTCCACCCGCACCTGGCCGCGGCCGGCGTCGAAGCGAACTTCGAGTGCGAGGGGACGGAGTTCCGCCTCGGCGCCGAGCGCCACACGACGGACGACTTCCTGAATCAGGCGCACGACGCCGGTTTCCGCGACCTGCGAACGGTCGAGTACCTGCGCCGACGAGGCGCTCGCGGCCCGGGTGCCGGGGGCAGCCAAGCATGTCGGCAGGCCGATGCTGCTGATGCTGGAGGGAGTGCGGCCGGGCTGAGCCTGCGGAGCGCAAGGAGGGGCCGGGGAAGCCCCTCACTCGGATCGATAGTTGGGGGCTTCCTTGGTGATGGTCACGTCGTGGACGTGGCTCTCGCGGACGCCGGCCTGCGTAATCCGGATGAGCTGGGCCTTGCGCTGCAGCTCCGGGATCGTCGCCGCGCCGCAGTAGCCCATGCCGGCCCGCAGGCCGCCGATCAACTGGTGCATCATCGCGGCCACGCTGCCCTTGTGGGCGACGCGCCCCTCGATCCCTTCCGGCACCAGCTTCTCGCCCGAGATGCTCGTATCGGCGGCGTTCAGGTCGAAGTCGTCCTGGAAGTAGCGATCGCGGCTCCCCTTGCGCATGGCGCCGATCGACCCCATGCCGCGGTACTCCTTGAACGTCCGGCCCTGGTAGAGGATGAGCTCGCCGGGGCTCTCGTCGGTGCCGGCGAACAGGCTGCCGACCATGGCGGCGCTGGCGCCGACGGCAATCGCCTTCGCGATGTCGCCCGAGAAGCGGATGCCGCCGTCGGCGATGACCGGAATGTCGTGCGGCTCTGCCGCGCGCGAGCAGTCCATCACGGCGGTGATCATCGGCACGCCGATGCCGGCGATCACGCGCGTCGTGCAGATCGATCCGGCGCCGATCCCGACCTTCACCGCGTCGACCCCTTCGGCGATCAGCGCCTCGGTCGCCTCCGCCGTCGCCACGTTGCCGGCGATCAGGTCGACGTCCGGGAACTGCCGGCGGATCCGCTGGACGATGTTCAGGACGTTCTGCGAATGGCCGTGCGCCGTGTCGACGACGAGCACGTCGACGTGCGCCGCGACGAGGGCCTCGGCCCGCTCGAGGGTGTCCTTCGCGATGCCGACCGCCGCGCCGACGCGCAGGCGCCCGAGCGAGTCCTTGCAGGCGCTGGGGTACTTCACCATCTTCTGGATGTCCTTGACGGTGATGAGCCCCTTCAGCATGTAGTCCTGGTCGACGACGAGCAGCTTCTCGACCTTGTGCTGGTGCAGGATCTCGCGTGCCTCGTCGAGCGTCGTGCCGACCGGCACGGTGAACAGACGGTCCTTCGTCATCACGTCCGCGATCGGCCGGTTCACGTTCGTCTCGAACCGCAGGTCGCGGTTGGTCAGGATGCCGACCAGCCGTCCTTCCTTGCTCCCGTCCTCGGTGATCGGCACGCCGGAGATCCGGTACTTCTTCATCAGCTCGAGGGCTTCGAAGATCCGGTTGGTGGGGGAGAGGGTGATCGGGTTGACGATCATCCCGCTCTCCGACCGCTTCACGCGGTCGACCTCGAGGGCCTGCTCCTCGATCGACAGGTTCTTGTGGATGATGCCGATGCCGCCGTGCTGGGCCATGGCGATGGCCAGCAGCGACTCGGTCACGGTATCCATGGCGGCGCTGACGAGCGGCACGTTCAGCCGGATGTGCCGGGTGAGCCGCGTCGCGACGTCGACCTGGCCGGGAATGACGGTCGAATGCTGCGGCACCAGCAGCACGTCGTCGAACGTGAGCGCGGTGCGCAGGCCCGCGGCGGCGTCGATCGAGGCAGGGGAGAGGGTCTTCAGTTCCATCGGTGTGCGGTCCTCGGAAGCAGACGGGAGCGCGGCGGGCGCCGGCTCCGGATAGCACGAAGGCCGACGAACGGGTCGGCCTTCCACACGGTCACTCGATCCATCCACGCATCAGGCCGCCCCGGCGCCGTGGCACTTCTTGTATTTCTTCCCGCTGCCGCACGGACACGGGTCGTTGCGCCCCACCTTCGGCGTCGTCCCGCCGCACCGTGTGGACCTTGGCGTCGTCGCCGCCGACCCGGGGCGGCTGTCCGGCCGCCACCGCGGCCGCCGAGCCGTCGCCCGATCCGCCGCCGGCCGCGACCCCGGCGAAGACCGGCGCCGCCTCCGGCTTGTTCATCGTCACCTGCGAGGGGCGCCGCGGGCGTCGCACGATCGGCTCCTCCTCGGAGAGGACGGGGCGCAGCCACCAGAGGTAGCGGACGATCTCCTCGTCGATCCGGACCTTCATGTCCTGGAAGAGATCGAAGCTCTCCTTCTTGTACTCGACCAGCGGGTCGCGCTGGCCGTAGCCGCGCAGCCCGATGCCTTCCTTCAGGTGGTCGAGGCTGTAGAGGTGATCCTTCCACTGGCTGTCGACGATCTGCAGCATGATGTCGCGCTCGACACGCTGCAGCACCTCCCGGCCGACGACCTGTTCCTTGTCCTCGTAGTGATGGACGATCCGCTCCCAGAGGGTGTCGGCGATCTGGTCCGACGTCTGGCCGTCGAACGTCAGGTCGCCGGTCTCGATGGCGAACAGGCGCGTCATCTCCTGCCCGAGCCCCTCGAGGTTCCAGTCGTCGAGGTCCATCTCGGCACCGCAATACGTCTCGATGGCGTCCTCGAGCAGGTCCTCGGCGAGCGACATCAGGTAGCCGCGCGACTCGACCGTCTCCTCTTCGGAGATCCGGATCTTGCCGTCGAGGATCTCGCGGCGCAGCGCGTAGATCGCCTCGCGCTGCTTGTTCATGACGTCGTCGTACTCGAGCAGGTGCTTGCGGACGGCGAAGTTCTGGGCCTCGACCTGCGTCTGGGCGCGCTCGATGGCCTTGGTGACCATCCGGTGCTCGATCGGCACGCCCTCTTCCATGCCGAGCCGCTGCATCAGGCCGGCGATGCGGTCCGACCCGAAGATGCGCATCAGGTCGTCCTGCAGCGACAGGTAGAAGCGGGACGAGCCGGGGTCGCCCTGCCGGCCGGCGCGGCCGCGCAGCTGGTTGTCGATGCGGCGCGCCTCGTGGCGCTCGGTGGCGAGGATGTGGAGGCCGCCGAGCGCGATCACCTCTTCGTGCTCGCGGTCGGTCTCGGCCTTGAACGCGTTGAAGATCTTCTCGTAGGCCTCGCGGGGCACCCGGTAGAACTGGTCGAGGTGGTAGAAGTAGATGAACTGCTCGTCCTCGACGAACCGCTCCTGGCCCTTCGGCTGCTGTTCGGCGATGCCCTCGGCGAGGCACTGCTGCCGCGCCATGAACTCGGGATTGCCGCCGAGCAGGATGTCGGTGCCGCGGCCGGCCATGTTCGTGGCGATCGTCACCCGGCCCTTGCGGCCGGCCTGCGCCACGAACTCGGCTTCCTGCGCGTGGTACTTCGCGTTCAGCACGACGTGTTTCACGCCGCGCCGCTTCAGCATGGCGGCCAGCCGCTCCGACTTCTCGATCGACACCGTGCCGACCAGCACCGGTCGGCCGACCTGCTGCTTCTCGATGATGTCCTGGACGATCGCCTCGTACTTCTCGCGCTCGGTCCGGTAGACGACGTCCGGGTCCTCGAGGCGGCGCAGCGGCCGGTTCGTCGGGATGACGACGACGTCGAGGTTGTAGATCTTGCCGAACTCCTCGGCCTCGGTGTCGGCCGTGCCCGTCATCCCGGACAGCTTGTCGTACTTGCGGAAGTAGTTCTGGAAGGTGACCGTCGCGAGCGTCTGGTTCTCGCGCTCGATCTTCACCTTCTCCTTGGCCTCGACCGCCTGGTGCAGGCCGTCGCTCCACCGGCGGCCCGGCATCAGCCGCCCGGTGAACTCGTCGACGATGACGACCTGGCCGTCCTTGATCATGTAGTCGATGTCACGCTTGAACAGCGTGTGCGCGCGCAGCGCCTGGTTCACGTGGTGCAGCACCGGCATGTTCGCCGGGTCGTAGAGGCCGCCGGCCTCCAGGCGGTGGGCGAGCAGCTCCTCGGCCCGCGCCATGCCGCTCTCGGTCAGCGTGACGGTCTTCGCCTTCTCGTCGACGATGTAGTCGCCCGTCAGCTCGAGCGCGTCGCGCTCCTCGGCCTTCGCGTCGCCCTGGATGACGGCCCCCGGCTTCAGCTTCGGGATGATGCGATCGACCTCGTAGTAGAGGTCGGTCGATTCCTCGGCCGGCCCCGAGATGATCAGCGGCGTCCGCGCCTCGTCGATCAGGATGCTGTCGACCTCGTCGACCACCGCGAAGACGTGCCCGCGCTGCACGTACTGCGACAGGTCGAACTTCATGTTGTCGCGCAGGTAGTCGAAGCCGAACTCGTTGTTCGTGCCGTAGGTGATGTCGCTGCCGTAGGCCTGCTGCCGCGCCGCGTCGTCCATGTCGTGCTGGATGACGCCGACCGACATCCCCAGGAAGCGGTAGATCTTGCCCATCCACTCCGAGTCGCGGCGGGCCAGGTAGTCGTTCACCGTGACGACGTGCACGCCCTTGCCGTCGAGGGCGTTCAGGTAGACCGGCAGCGTCGCCACCAGCGTCTTGCCCTCGCCGGTCTTCATCTCGGCGATCGTCCCGCGATGCAGCACGATGCCGCCGATCAGCTGCACGTCGAAGTGCCGCATCGACAGCACGCGCCAGCCCGTCTCGCGGACCACGGCGAACGCCTCGGGCAGCAGATCGTCGAGCGTGGCCCCCTGCGCCACCCGCTCGCGGAACTCGGCTGTCTTGGCCTGGAGCTGCTCGTCCGAGAGCGCCCTGATGGACGGCTCGAGGGCGTTGATCTCCTCGACCAGCGGCCGCAGCCTCTTGATGGTGCGGTCGTTCTGCGTTCCGACGACTTTAGCGAGAATGGTGTCGACAATCATGAAAGGCGAGACCGTTGTGCCCGGCGTGTATCCGTTTATCTTAGCGGAGGTTACGGCGGATCGTCAAGAATTGGTGGCGGGCGCGACGCGTGGCGGGTGCCGGAATTCGGCCAGCGGCGATCAGGGACGGGGCGGGGTCCGGAGCAGCAGCTTCAGCGGGTTGAGCAGCTTGCCGTTCGCCATGATCTCGTAGTGCAGGTTGTAGCCGGTGGCGCGGCCCGTCTCGCCGACGTAGCCGATGATCTCCCCGCGCCGCACCTGCTCGCCGGGCTTGACGGCGACCCGGTTCAGGTGCCCGTAGCGGGTCTCCAGGCCGAAGCCGTGGCGGAGCATGACCATGTTGCCGTATCCGCCCGTGCTGTAGCCGGCGAACTCGACCGTGCCGTCGGCCGTGGCGAAGACCGGCGTCCCCTTGTCGGCCGAGATGTCGATCCCCTGATGGAACTCCGGCTCGCCGCTGAACGGGTCCATCCGCTCGCCGAAGCGGGCCGTCAACCAGCCGTTGGTCGGCCAGATGGACGGCGTCGCCGCCGCCAGCGCCTCGCGCCGCTCCACGTTCTGCTGCACGTTGCGCAGCCGGCTCTCCAGCCCCTCGAGCATGTCCCGCAGCACGCCGAACGTGCTGTCGGGCGAGTTGAACGCGCCGGCCACCAGCGGCCGGGCGCCCGGAATCGGGTCGCTGCCGCCGACCGCCCGCGCCTTGACGACGGCCGGGAGCTGGGCAATCGCCTTGGCGACGCCCGGGTCGAGCGTGCTCCGCTTGCCGATGTCGCCGATGACCGTCTGCAGCGACGAGAGCTGGTTCGTCAGGGCGCCGGTGGCCGCCCGGTAGCTGCCGTTCTCGACCTCGAGCAGGGCGTTGGTCGACTGGAGCTGCTCGATACGGGATCGGGCGCTCCACTTCGCGCCCAGGCCGATCAGCACCGGCAGCATGAACACGAAGGCGAGCGCGGCCAGCGCGGGACGCAGGCTCAGAGTGAGCCGGCGCACTACGCCGGTCTGGCGATCCGCGATGAGAACCGTAAATCGTCGGGCGCGCATGGCGTCAGCGTCGTGTCAGGCTCGTGTCAGGCAATCGAAACCGGCGAACTCGTGTCGTGTGGAAATGGCTCAGACTCTAGGACTTGCCGGACCGTCGGGAACCAGACTTTACCACAGCCCCGGCGCCGATCCCAAGCGGCAACTCCCTGCTGAGCGAACAAAGAACGAAGAACCGGGGGCGACCACCTGATGGGGTTATCGGTCCGCTGGTGTCCCTGCAGGCGGCCCGGAGGCATCCTTTCGTGCAGTCGACCTCCGCGCCGGTCAGGACCGGGGCGTGGTCGTCGTCTCCCGCGCCTTCCTTGCGACGGCCAGCAGTGAGCTTCCGAAGGGAAGACCGACGAAGCGGCTGAGCCTGGCCTCGAGGTAGAGCAGCGCACTCAGCGCGGCGTTGACGGGCGCCGGCGGCACGGTAATCTCCACAGTGCGGGGGGCCACACCTCGCCGGCGCTGGAAGGCGCGAAGTACGAGGAGCAACGGCGCCAGGGTGGCGTTCGTGTAGGTCAGCTCCACGACTCGGAAGCCCGTCGACTCGAGGGCACGCCGCAGCCCCGCCCTGGTGTATCGGCGCTGCTCGGCGCTGAGCACGGAATGGTCGCCGCGCAGCAGGGGCATCGCCGCCACGTTCACGACGAGGGCGCCACCGGGGCGGAGCACGCGCCACATTTCGCCCAGCGCGGCTCGTTCATCAGGCTCGGGCAGGCTATAGAGCACGTCGAACGACGTCACCAGGTCGAACCGCTCGCTGGCGAACGGGAGCCGGCCGACATCCCCGCGCACCAGCCCCCGACGGCCTGCCCGCTGGGCGAGTCCGAGGCCGGCCGCACTGCGGTCCAGTCCCCACACCCGTCCCGACGCGGAAAGCCAGGCGAGATTCACTCCCGTGCCGCAGCCGGCGTCGAGCACCGCCGGGTCGCTGACGCCCGTCAGCGCGGCCGTCACGCGCGGCCTGACGAACCGTCGGAAGCCCCTGAACCAGAAGTGGTCAACCTCGGCCGTGGCGGTCGCCGCCAGCAGGCGATCCATTTCGGGAGACGTCGGCTCTGCAGTCATGACACGTGATGGTCCTCGACGAGGAGCCGAAGCGGCTCCTGGCACGGCATGATCTTACGGCAGGGCCGTGGCGCTCGAGCTCAGCATTGATTCCGTGCACGCTTCGTGCAATTATTTCGCGCTCGCCTCCGCAAGGCCTGCCCGGCAAGGAGAACAGGAACACCGGCATCGATGAAACCCACGACCAGTACGGGCCTGAGCATCTTCTTCCCCGCCTATAACGACGGCTTCACCATTGCGAGCCTCGTCATTCGCGCCGTCCAGACCGCGGCCGAGCTCACGACCGACTTCGAAGTCATCGTGGTCAACGACGGCAGCGCCGACGCCACGCGCCCGGTTCTCGACGAGCTCGTCCGGCTGTACCCCTGCGTCCGGGTCGTGCATCACCCGCACAACCGCGGCTACGGCGGAGCGCTGCGCAGCGGATTCGAGGCGGCGACCAGGGAGCTGGTGTTCTACACCGACGGGGACGCTCAGTACAATCCGGCCGAGCTGGCGGTCCTCTGGCCGCTGATGACTGCCGAAGTCGACGTGGTGAACGGGTACAAGATCAGCCGGTCGGACCCGCTGCATCGCATCATCATCGGCCGTCTCTACCATCACACGGTCAAGCGGCTGTTCGGGCTGCGGCTCAGGGACGTCGACTGCGACTTCCGTCTCGTGCGGCGTGCGGTGTTCGACACGGTTCGCCTCCAGGAGAACAGCGGCGTCATCTGCCTGGAGATGATGAAGAAGATCCAGGATGCCGGCTTCCGGATCGTCGAAGCGCCGGTGCATCACTTCCATCGCGCTGCCGGCCAGTCGCAGTTCTTCAACTTCCGCCGGATCGGTCGCACCCTCGTCGACGTGGGACGGCTGTGGCTCACGCTGGTCGTCCGGCCGGCGCCGCAATCGGTCCCGCTGGTGTCGTCGGCGCACGCGGATGCGCTGCACGACGGGGACCACCGGCAGGCATGAATCCAGACACGATGCAGGATCTGCACGACCAGTACCGCGGCCGGCAAGTGCTCGTCACCGGCGGTCTGGGCTTCATCGGCAGCACCCTTGCGCATCGGCTCGTTGCGCTCGGCGCGAAGGTCCGCATCATCGACGCGCTCGTGCCGGGCACCGGCGGAGACCTGTACAACATCAGCGGCATCGAACACCGCGTCCAGGTCGACGTCGCAGACCTGCGCGATCCGGCTGCGCTCGACCGGGCGGTCGACGGCGCCGAGATCGTCTTCAACCTGGCCGGGCAGGTGAGCCACATCGACAGCATGCGGCATCCGCTCGCCGACCTGGGCATCAACGTCGAGAGCCAGTTGCGGCTGCTCGAAGCCTGCCGGTCCCGCATTCCCGCGTCGCGCGTCGTCTTCACCAGCACCCGCCACATCTACGGACGTCCCGAACGGGTGCCGGTCGACGAGAGCCACCCGATCCGGCCCCCCGACCTCAACGGGATTCACAAGGCCGCGGCCGAGTCGTATCACACGCTGTATCACGGCGTGTTCGGCCTGCCCGTGTGCACGCTGCGCCTGACCAACGTGTACGGGCCCCGGCAGCTGATCCGCCACGATCGCCTCGGCTTCATCGGCTGGTTCATCCGGCTGGCTCTCGAAGACCGCGATATCCGCATCTTCGGCGACGGCTCGCAGGTCCGGGATTTCGTCTACGTGGACGACGTCGTGGACGCACTGCTCGCCGCGGGCCTCGTCGACGCATGCGTCGGGACCACGTTCAACGTCGGCGGCTGCGAGCCGATCGCCCACCGGGACCTCGTGGCGCTGCTGATCGAGCTGGCCGGGTCTGGACGAGCGCGCTTCGTCGAGTGGCCGGCCGATCGCAAGGCCATCGACATCGGCAGCGTCTACCTCGACTCGACCCGGCTGCAGCAGGCCACCGGCTGGAAGCCGCGTGTCGGGCTGCGCGAGGGGCTGGCGCGGACCTTCGCGTTCTATCGCACGCGGATGGCGGCCTACACGGCGCCGGAAGCACCGGTCCCGGGAACGGGATCGCGATGACGACGCCGCAGGTCGCCTTCCTGTCCCTCCACCTGCAGGAGGACGCCGACGCCGTCGATCGGGCGATCCGGCGCGTCGTGCAGAGCGGCTGGTTCGTGCTGGGGCCCGAAGTGGAGGCGTTCGAAGCGGAGTTCGCCGCCCTGAGCGGCGCCGGGCAGGCGGTCGGCACCGGCAACGGCACCGATGCCCTGGCCCTGGCGCTTCGTGCCCTGGATATCGGCCCCGGCGACGAGGTGATCACGTCGCCGCTGTCGGCCGCCTTCTCGGCGCTGGCGATCCTGATGACCGGAGCACGGCCGGTGTTCGCCGATATCGATCCGGAGCGTCTGACCATCGCGCCACGGGCCGTCGAAGCCGCCATCACGCCGCGCACGCGCGCGCTGCTCCCGGTCCATCTCTACGGCCAGCCGGCCGACATGCCGGCCCTGATGGCGATTGCGCGTCGCCATCGACTGGCGGTCGTGGAAGACTGCTGTCAGGCGCACCTGGCGACCTGCCAGGGGCAGCCGGTCGGGACCTTCGGCGACGCCGGCGCCTTCAGCTTCTATCCGACCAAGAACCTCGGTGCGCTCGGCGATGCCGGGGCGGTGGTGACGGGGCGTGCCGATCTGGCCGATCGGCTGCGTCGCCTGCGCAACGGCGGCCAGACGGGCAGGGCGGTCCATGGCGAGCCCGGGGTGAATTCGCGCCTCGACGAAATCCAGGCGGCGGTGCTGCGCGCCAGGCTCGGGTTCCTGCCCGCATGGACGGAACGCCGCCGAGCGCTGGCCGCCCGGTATCGAACGCGGCTGACGGCGGGGCCGGCGATCGTGCCGCCGCTGGCGGACCCGGGACACGCCTGCCACCTGTTCCCGATCCGCTCGGGTCGGCGCGACGCGTTGCGCGCCCACCTGACCGACCGGGGAATCGAGACACTGGTGCACTACCCGATTCCGATTCCGCGGCAGCCGGCGCTGGCCGCCGCGCGGCCGGCTGTCTGCGAGGAGGCGGATCGCGCGTGTCGCGAGTTGCTGTCGCTGCCGTTGTACCCGAGCCTGCCGGAGGAAGCGGTCGATACCGTCGCGGACGCCATTCTGGCGTTTCCGCCCGGCTGAGCCGCCGGTGTTCGCATCCAAGCCGATGAGCATTTCAGAGAGCCCTGTTGCCGTGAACCGGCCGCGGCCGTGGCGCGTCGGCTGGTCCTCCGGCCGGCCGATCACCCGGATCGTCTTCTTCGCGATCGGCGTGAGGCTCTTCAGCGCGTTCCTGGCTTTCTTCTTCAACATTGCGTACCCCCTGGAGGGGCGGGAGCCGTTCACGGTGCTGGGCCACACGAACGCCTTCTGGGACGCGTTCGCGCGCGCAGATTCCGGGTGGTACTTCGGCGTGGCGCGGTACGGATACAGCTACGTCGAGGGCGGACGCAGCAACCTGGCGTACTTCCCGGTCTATCCGATGCTGATGAAGTACATCGGCCGCCTGTTCGGCCGCGGCACGTTCGACTACTACCTGGCCGGCGCCCTGATCTCGTGGACGGCGTTCGTGCTCGCCATGGTGATGCTGTACCGGCTGGCGCGCCTCGACCTGTCCCGGCGCGCGGCGGAGCGGGCCGTCCATTACGCGGCGCTCTTTCCGTTCGCCTTCTTCTTCGGGGAGGTCTACACGGAGAGCCTCTTCCTGCTGCTGACGGTCACGGCGTTCTACGCGTTCCGCACGCGGCGCTGGGGCCTCGGTGGCGTGAGTGGCGCGCTCATGACGGCCACCCGCGTGAACGGCATCCTGGCCGTGCCGGTGCTCGCCTGGGTCGCCTGGCGCCACGCGCGGCCGGAGCGTCGCGACCGGCTGGCCGCGCTCGCCGGACTGATCGTGGCCGCGGCGGGCCTCGGCACCTACTGCGCCTACGTCTACTGGCTCTCGGGGTCGCCGCTCGCCTGGATGCACAGCATCGAGCTCTGGGGCTACCATCCGGGCGGGGCGCCGTGGGATGCGCCGGTGCATCTGATCCGGTCGCTCGTCACCGAGCCCTACACGTATCTGGCGGATACCCGCATGGGGCTGTACGACACGTTGAACGGGGCCACGGCCATCGCCTTCCTGGCGGCGGTCCCCTTCGTCTGGCGTCGCTACGGCGCCGCGTACGGGCTGTTCATGCTGGCGAACCTGTGGCTGCCGCTGTCATCGGGCGTGTTCGAGGGGCTGGGCCGCTACTGCGCGGTGCTGTTCCCGTTCTACATCTGGCTGGCGGGCCGACGCTCGCACGTGGGACGCACCGCCATCCCGATTGTCTTCGCGGCGCTCTACGGGCTCTGCCTGTCGCTGTTCATCAACCTGCACCCGATCTTCTGACACGCCCGGACAGCCGATGCCCAGCGATCCCCTCGTCGCGCGCCTGACGCCCCCGGGACAGGACACCCGGACAGCAAGCAGCAGACGCACCTCACACCGGTGGGGCCCCGTGCTCGAGGGCGCGCTGGTGGCCGTGTACGCGATCGCCCTGGCCGCCGTGCTGCTCTACCCGGTCAGCCTCCATCCGGCGACGCTCGGACGGACCGACTCGGGGGACGGGCGCTTCGGTATCTGGAACGTGGCCTGGGTGGCACGGACCCTCGTGGTCGATCCAGCGCATCTGTACGACGCGAACATCTACTACCCGCACCGCGGCACCCTGGCCTACTCGGAGAGCAACCTCGGAGCGGGCGTGCTGGCCATGCCCGGCTACTGGCTGACCCACAGCCCGTACGTGGCGTACAACTCGGCCTTCTTCCTCCTGTTCGTGCTCTCGGCCATCGCGATGTACGCCCTGGTACGGCGGCTGACCGGCAGCCGCGGAGCCGCCGCCGTCGCCGCCATCTGTTTCCCGTTCTGTCCGTACGCGATGTCGAACACGGCCGAGATCCAGTTGCTGGCGACGGCCGGCTTCCCGGTCACGATGCTCGCGTTCCACCGGCTCGCCGATCGGCCGACTGCGAGCAGGGGAGTGGTCCTGGGGTTCGCCCTCGCCGTCACGGCGCTCTTCTGCGGCTACTACGGCATCCTCGCCGGGCTGATGGTCGGGTGGGCCTCGATCGTACTCGCCGTCACCCGGCACCGCTGGCGCTCCCCGCGCTACTGGGGCGTCGTCGGTCTCGCGGCCGCGACCTCGATCCTGCTGGTGCTGCCGTTCTTCCTGCCGTATGTGCCCCTCGCGAAGATGGCGGCTTCGGGATCGTACCGGCCCCTGACCGAGGCCATCCTCTGGTCGGCGAACTGGCAGAGCTATCTGGCCTCCGGCGCCCGCGCGCATCACTGGATGCTCGCGTTCATTCCCGGCTGGTCGGCCGTTCTGTTTCCGGGGTTTCTGACGATCCTCCTCGCCGCCGTGGGGGTCGGGGCCGTGCTGCGCCGCCGCACGCGTGCTTCCCGGGGCGGCCGCGGCCATGACGCCGCCTCCGATGGACCGACGGACCGAGACGGTGTGGCTCTACGGCTCGACGGCCGGGCTGGCGTGCTGGTTCTCGCTTGGGCCGCACGCGGGGCTCTATCTCTGGGCGGACCGGCTCTTCGCCCCCATCTTCGGATTGATGCACGCTCCGTCGCGATTCGGCGTCCTCGTGACGTTCGCGCTGGTGGTGCTCGCCGGGATCGGGGTCGCAGCGCTGCAGCGGCACACAACCCGGCCCGGCCTGGTGGCCTGCGGCCTGTGCGTGCTGGCAGGGCTGGAGCTGGCGGCCGTGCCGCTGCCGGCGGTACCCAACCTGCCGATTCCGAAGGTGTACGAGTCGGTCAACGGGCTGCCGCCCGGCCCGGTGCTCGAACTCCCGATCTACTGGCGCCACGACGCCTGGTTCCAGAACACGATCTACATGCTGTACTCCACGGCCGACTGGAAGCCGCTCGTCGGGGGGTACAGCGACTACACGCCGCCGGACTACGTGACGATGCCGGAAACGCTCAGCGAGTTTCCGACGCCGGAATCATTTGCCATCCTGCAGCGTCTGGGCGTGCACTACGTCGTGTTCCACCCGGAACGGTATTTCAACGACGAGAGCCGGGCGGTGCTGCGCCAGAAGCTCGAGCGCTACCGCCCCTACATCCGGCCGGACCTCGTGATCGGGGATGTGTGGCTGTACGAAATCGTCGCATGGCCTCCAGCCGACGGATCCGGGCCGGCGATTGTGCCGCAAGGGCGTCCCCACCTCCGCGGAGACGAACGAACCATCGCGCGTCACGGGCGCTCCACGCGCCAGCTCAACCATATCGAGCCGTCGAGCCGCCGGCACGCCGGGCCGGTGTAGTATCCGTGTGCCGTGAGGCGCTCGCGGCATGTTCTCCCGGCGCCGCGAGCCGCGCCCTCCGGTGGGCGCGCGCCGGCCCCGGGACCGCGGAGGTTCCCACAAGGAGCGGATTCATGAGACTCGTTCGACTTCGCACGTGGCTCGCGCCCCTCGCCCTGGTGGCGGCGGTCGCGCCGGCGGCGTACGCCCAGACCGGCCAGCCGATCGCCGTCACGGTCGATGCGCGCCAGGCCCCGCAGAAGATCGTCAGGACGCACGAGGTGATTCCCGTCAGCCCCGGCCCGCTGACGCTGTACTACCCGAAGTGGATTCCGGGTGAGCACGCGCCCGACGGCCCGATCGACAACCTGACCGGCCTGAAGTTCAGCGCCGACGGGAAGACGATCCCCTGGAAGCGCGACCTGCTCGACGTCTTCACGTTCCACCTGACGGTGCCGGCCGGCGTCACGAGCCTCGTGGCCGACTTCGACTACATCGAGCCGAACGGCGGCGGCGCCTACACGGCGAGCTCCTCGGCCACCGACAAGCTCATCGTCCTCAGCTGGAACCAGAACGTGCTCTATCCGAAGGGCTTCACCTCGAACCAGCTCACCTACGACGCGAAGCTGGTGCTGCCCGACGGCTGGAAGTACGGCACCGCGCTGCCCGTCGAGAGCCAGGCGGGGCAGACGATCACGTTCAAGCCGATCGACTTCACGCTGCTGGTCGACTCGCCGGTCATCGCCGGCCAGTACTACCGCGCCGTCAACATCACGCCGGAGGGCGAGCCGATCCACCACGAGCTCGACATGGTGGCCGACAGCGAAGCCGCGCTGAACATCAGCCCGGCGGCGATCAGGGGGATGACGAACCTGGTGGCCGAGTCGGGCAAGCTGTTCGGATCGCGCCACTACCGCGACTATCACTTCCTGCTCACGCTGAGCGACCACGTGGCCCACTTCGGGCTCGAGCACCACGAGTCCGACGACAGCCGGCTGCCCGAGCGGGCGCTGCTGGGGCCCGACGCGATGTCCTCGCTCGGCAGCCTGCTGGCCCACGAGTTCGTCCACTCCTGGAACGGCAAGTTCCGGCGGCCGGCCGACCTCAGCACGCCGGAGTACGAGACGCCGATGCAGACCGATCTGCTCTGGGTGTACGAGGGGCTGACCGACTACCTCGGGCCGCTGCTCGCGGCCCGCAGCGGCCTCTGGTCGCCGCAGGAGTACCGCCAGCACCTGGCCGACATCTCGGCGGCGCTCGGGCCCGGACGGCCGGGGCGCACGTGGCGGCCGCTGCTCGACACGGCGGTCGGCGAGCCCGGTCTGGGCCGCGCCCGCGGCTGGTTCAACTGGCGCCGGGGCACGGACTACTACGACGAAGGCGACCTGCTGTGGCTGGAAGTGGCGACGATCATCCACGACCAGACCCATGGCCAGAAATCGATCGACGACTTCTGCCACCTGTTCCACGGCGGTCCGAACAACGGACCGGAGCTGAAGACCTACACGTTCGACCAGCTCGTCGCCGCCCTCAACCAGATCGCGCCGTACGACTGGGCGACGTTCTTCCACGAGCGGCTCGACTCGACCTCGCCGAAGGCCCCGACCGGCGGCATCGAGAACGCGGGCTGGCGGGTGACCTTCACCGACCAGGCGAGCGGCGAGCCGCACCGCCGGACGCGTGAGAGCGGCGGCGACGCGTACACGGTCGGCCTGCAACTGGCGGCCAACGGCCAGGTCGAGGACTCGATCGTCGGCGGCCCGGCCTACAACGCCGGCATCACGTCGGGCATGCGGGTGGTCGCGGTCAACGGCCGCGCCTACACGCACGACGTGCTGCAGGATGCCATCAAGGCCGCGCAGGGGAGCGCCCTGCCGATCAGGCTGCTCGTCGAGAACAACGACTACTACACGAGCTGCGACGTCGACTACCACGGCGGCGAGCGCTACCCGCGCCTCGAGCGCATCGACGGCAAGCCCGACTACCTCGACGAGCTCATCCAGGCGAAGGCCGGCGGCCAGTAGCCCGAGGCCGCGCGAGACGCAGTCCACCCGGCGTCACCGCCGCGACCATTCCGCCGTCCGGGGAGATCCCCCGGGCGGCGGCCCTCGCCGGGCGGCACGCCGGTCACCCTCAACCCAGACAGGCGGACACTCATGACTACGTCGACCCCGTCGCAGATGTCGAACACGCCGTCGCGGACGCTCGGCTTCGTCACGCTGTTCCTGATTGAGATGTGGGAGCGGTTCGGCTACTACGGCATGACCGCCGTGGTGGTGCTCTTCATGGTGCAGCAGCTGCGCTACACCGACGACCGCGCGAGCCTGACCTTCGGCGCCTTCTCGGCCATGGCGTACGCCATCCCCGCCGTGGGCGGCTGGATTGGCGACCGGGTCCTGGGCAGCCGGCGGACGACGGTGCTCGGGGCCATCATCCTGGCGTGTGGCTACGCGCTGCTCGCGATTCCCAGCCCCCGCCTGATGTTCGTCGCCCTGGCCGTGGTCGCCGTCGGGGGCGGGATCTTCAAGGCGAACCCCGCCAACCTGATTTCGAAGCTCTATGAAGGCGACCAGGCGCAGATCGACAGCGCCTTCACGATGTACTACATGGCGGTGAACCTCGGCGCCACGATGTCGCAGATCGCCACGCCGCTCATCGCCGTCTGGGTTGGCTGGCACGTCGCCTTCGCGGTCTGCGCCGGCGGCCTCGTCGTCGGGCTGATCAACTACGCCGTGATGCGCCGATACCTCGCCCACGTCGGGTCCGAGCCCGATTATCAGCCGCTGCCGGTGGCCCGGCTCGGCCTCGTCCTGCTCGGGTCGGCCGTCGGCATCGTGTTCGTCACCTTCATCCTGCAGAACCGCGCGATCGCGCGCGACGTCGTCTGGCTCGCCGGCCTCGCCATGCTCGGCATCTTCGCCGTCATGATCTCGAAGGGAGCCGCCGACGAGCGCAAGGGGCTGATCGCCGTCCTGCTGCTGACGGCGCAGACGATGCTGTTCTTCATCTTCTACGAGCAGATGATGACGTCGCTCACGCTGTTCTCGCTGCGCAACGTCGACCTGAACTTCTTCGGCTACCAGGTGCCCGCCGGGCAGGTGCAGGCGCTGAACCCGATCTGGATCTTCATGCTCAGCCCGCTGCTCGCCTGGTTCTACAACCACCTGAGCAAGGGGAAGGGCGACTTCCACATCGCGACGAAGTTCACCATGGGCTTCGCCGTCCTGAGCCTCGGCTTCTTCATCTATGGCAGCAGCGGCCAGTTCGCCGTCGACGGCAAGGTGAGCCTCTGGTGGATGGTGGCCGGCTTCGGCTTGCAGTCGCTCGGCGAACTGCTGATCAGCGGTCTGGGGCTCGCGATGGTCGCGCGCTACGTCGGGCCGAACCTGCGCGGCTTCATCATGGGGGTCTGGTTCCTGGCGACCGGGATCGCGCAGTACCTGGGTGGCTTCGTCGCCAGCTACGCCAGCGTGCCGGCCAACGTCACCAGCGCCGTGCAGACGCTGCCGCTGTACACCCACCTGTTCCTGGGGCTCGGCGAGGTCGCCGTCGTCGGGACGGTCATCTCGGCCGCCATGATTCCGCTCATGAAGTGGCTCTCGGTGAAGCCGGGGCAGGAGGCGGCCGCCTGAGACGGGCGGCCGGGCCGGGGATGTCGGCGGCGGGCGCGGCGCCGCCATTCATCGCGTGAGCCAGGAGCGGGCCCGCACGGTGAAGAAGGCGTACGGAAAGATCCAGAACATGGTGAAGAACGAGAAATAGGCGTACGCCACGCCGTAGACGAAGTCGGTCGACCGCTCGCTGCGCAGGAAGTAGAGCGTGTTGAAGGTCGACATGAGCCCGATCGCCACCAGCAGCCGCACCCACACCAGTGGATCCCGGAGCCCGAGATAGACGAGCAGGAACAGCACGGCGTAGTTCACCGGATAGCGCAGGTTGGTGATCAGCCGTTCGCACAGCGCGATGCAGCGCGCCACGGGCGGCCGCTTCCAGAGGATGGCCTGGAACCGGATCTCCTCCCGGATGTAGCTGCGATCCCAGCGCAGGAACATCTTGCACAGTTTGACGTAGGACTCCGGCGCGACCGTGTGCACGACGGCCGAGTTCTGGTACACCGTGTGGAACCCCGCGCGCAGGATGTAGTTGGTCAGCGCGCGGTCCTCGCCGTAGGTGCACCGCACCCCCAGGAATCGCTGCGTCGCCCATTCGGGCAGCACCTGCCGCACGGCGGCCGTCCGGTAGCCGGTCAGCGCCCCCGGGCAGCAGTAGACCGTCCGGTAGGACGATTCCACCGCCCGCAGCAGGTCGAACGACAGCACGAAACGCACGTGCAGCATGCGGGGAATGAAGCCGGCGCGCCGGTTGTAGACCAGCACCTTGCCGGCCACGGCCCCGATCGCCGGATCGCGGAACGGCCCGGCAAGCGCCAGCAGCGCCTCCGGCTCGATGACGCTGTCGGAGTCGAGCGTCACCACCACCTCGCCCCGCGCCCGCGCGAAGCCCTCGGCGAGCGCCTCCCGCTTGCCGCGGTTCCTCTCGAAGCGGATCGCCGTGACGACCCCCGGAAAGGCCGCGGCGGCCCGCTCGATGTGCGTCCACGTGTCGTCGGTGCTCCCGTCATCGACGACCAGGACCTCGAGGCGGTCGGGCGGGTAGTCGGCGCGCGCCGCCGATTCGATCGACTGCCGCACCATCGCGCCTTCGTTGTAGGCAGGAATGATGACCGTGATCGAGGGCGCCTCGGCGGCCGAGGCGGCAGGGAAGGGGCGGTAGGCGAGCCAGGCGACCGTCCGGAACCCCAGCAGGATCGTCCCCATCATCCCCCACAGGATGCTGGGCCGGACGATGAACTTCATCCACTGGTGCTCGTCGACGGCCAGGATCAGCGGATCGAAGGCGTTCTGCTGAAACACCTCGTAGACCAGCAACCCGAAGCCGATCGCGATGACGGCCGCGAGCCACCAGTCCCACTGCCCGGTCGCCCCGAAGGCACCGCGCCCGTAGCGCGGCGAGACCGCCGCCGGCCCGGCCGGCGCGAGCTCCGGGGAGACCGGGGGCAGACCGATTCCCGGATCCGGCGCGCACGTCTCCATACGACCTTACTCCCGCCGCCGAAGGCAGCCCGTTCTATCCGGCGGCCGGAGGGGCCGCATCCCCGGGATTCTCGACGTCCGATGCCGTGGCCGAATCCCGGCGTGCCCGGCCCCCGAATGGCCGGATCCCGATCCGGCCATCAGTAGACGTTACAGCATGACCAAGGTGTTCCGTTTACCGTTCGACGGGCGCGGGGCCGCGGCGGGACGGCCGGGAGGGTGCGGTCGATGACGGGAGGCGGGCGGAAGCGAGGAACCGATCAGCGATAGGGATTGGGGATCTCGCGAACGGCAGGTGCCGCCACATCCAGAGCGTGTCCCGGGTGTCGCAGACGCGTCGCACCTCGGCGTCGAGGCCACGCCAGATCTCCCGGAGCGGCACCCACGCCGCCGCCCGCGCGGGCCTCGACTTGGAGGCCGGCTCCAGCCGGCCGCGCATCCCTTCGACCGACAGCGCCAGCGGGGCGGCCGCCTTCCAGGCGCGGGTGATGTCACCCTGAAGATAGGTGAGGACCGTCCGGGCGACCCACGGCGAGAGCCCCTCCTGGCGCAGCTGGACCGCCAGCCGGACGAAGGCCACATCCAATAAGTCGTAGAGACGCGTCTGCCCGCGGCGGCGCTGTTGCGGGTCGGTCGCCAGGCCTCCGGTGACGAGGAGGTGGCGGACCTGCCGCGGCGAGCAGTCACTCTTCTCGAGCCGGCTCACGAGCCCGGCGACCTCGGTCAACGACAGGAACCTCTGCACTTGCGGCGATCTCCCGGTTTGCGCAGTGGTGCAAATGATTATACGAATGACAAAGTTATGTCAATCGAATAGTGCCCAACATGCTGGGGGTGACGCGTCATGACGACGGGTCGCGCTGGCGTGCGGGACGGACCCGGGCACGAGAGGGAGACGGCCGCCTGTGCCGCTCGCCGCGCGAGTCGAACCGGTTCAGGATGAAGCGAAGCAGTGGTCGGCGCGTGTCACGCCGGCGCGGTCACAGGGTTGCCATCCGCTGCGCGAGCTGCCGGCGATCCAGATTTCTGTGCGCCGGAAGCACGACGGACTTCAGGCTGCGCGGCTCAGTCGACCTCGCGGTACTGGATGGCTTCGGCGAGGTGGGGCGGCTCGATCGACTCGGCTCCGGCCAGGTCGGCAATGGTGCGGGCCACGCGGAGTACCCGGTCGGTACGCCCGGGCGCTGAGGTGCAGCCGGTCGGTGGCCGCTTCGAGCAGCCGCCGGCCGCCCGGGTCGAGCCGGCAGGCCTTCCGCATCAGCCGTCCACGCAGCTGCGCGTTCACCGGAGGCCCTTCGTCGCCGAAGCGCTGCCGCTGCCGGTCGCGCGCGGTCAGCACCCGCTGCGCGGATTCGGCGCGCTCGCTTCGCCCGCTATCCCCTCGATCAGCGTCGACGGCGGCACCGCCGGCACCTCGACGACGAGGTCGAGACGATCGCGGAGCGGGCCCGAGAGGCGGTTGCGGTACCGGCTGATCTGCAACGGTGTGCACCGGCAGGCATGCGTCGGGTCGCCGAGGTACCCGCACGGACATGGATTCATGGCGGCGACGAGCGTGAAGCGGGCAGGGAAGACCGCCGTGCGCGCGACGCGGGCGATCGTCACCCGGCCGTCTTCGAGCGGCTGCCGCAGCACTTCCAGCACCCGCCGGTCGAACTCCGGCATCTCGTCGAGGAAGAGCACCCCATGATGCGCCAGGCTGACCTCGCCGGGACGGGGCAGGGTGCCGCCGCCAATGAGTGCCGCATCGGAGATGGTGTGGTGCGGCGCCCGGAATGGCCGGCTGGTGACGAGGCCGGCTCCTGGCGGGAGCAGTCCGGCGACGGAGTGAATGGAGGTTACCTCCAGGGCTTCGTCGATTGTCAGCGACGGCAGCACACCCGCCAGCCGGCCGGCCATCATCGTCTTGCCGGCGCCGGGCGGCCCGACGAGCAGGACGTTGTGCCCGCCGGCCGCCGCCACTTCGAGAGCCCGCCGGGCGACGAGCTGGCCACGGACATCGGCGAAGTCGCCGGCCGCGAGGGAGTGCGCGGGGGACATGGGGGCCGGGGAGGGCGGCACGAGAACCGGAGACGTGCCCGCCGGGTCGTCAACCGCCCGCACGGCATCGGTCAGGAGACCGACGGCCAGAATGCGGAGATCGCCGACGATGGCCGCCTCGCTGACGTTCGCGGCCGGGAGCACCAGCGTCGATCGCCCGGTCCGGCGTGCGGCCAGGGCGATCGGCAGCACGCCGCGGGCCGGTTGGATGGCGCCGTCGAGTGACAGCTCCCCGAGCACGACCAGATCGTCGATCTGGCGCCGCCGGACGACCCCGGAGGCCGCCAGGATGCCGAGCGCGATCGGCAGATCGAATGCCGCGCCGGCCTTGCGGACGTCGGCCGGTGCCAGATTCACCGTGATGCGGTGGGGCGGGAACTCGAAACCGGAGTTGCGGATGGCGCTGCGGACCCGGTCGCGGCTCTCCCGGACGCTGGCATCCGGCAGTCCGACCATCGTGAAGGCCGGCAGGCCGAACGACACGTCGACCTCGACCTGAACGCCGCAGGCCTCCACACCGAAGACGGTTGCGCTCTGGAGGGTCGCCAGCACCGGCCCGACCTCCTGCAATCCGCGGGGCAGCCGGGAAGTGCCGGCCAGACCGGCCGGACCGGTGGCCAGCGCGCAGTTTCTGCCATCCGCCCGTTCGGCCGGGGCGGCAGAATGTGGGCCATGGCTTCCCGTCCCGGGGCGCCCGGTGGCCCCCTTGGCGGTTCAGGCCTGGCGGCAGTCCCCGGCACGGCTGCGCAGTGGCGTGCAAAGGGGAGAGGCGGGCACCTTCAGTTCCGCGGGGGACCGACCGATAAGCCGGCCAGTGCTTCCGGGAGGGGGCCGCCGTCGCCAACGAACTGGCCGGCTTGAGTTTCCCGTCGCCGAGCACTATTCTTGGGCACGCGCATCAGCTCCGGCCGTCCGGCCGGACCCGAAGGGATCCGCCGTTGCGGCGGCAGAGCCTGAACGGGCAGGACGAGGACGAACAGGGGAGACGGATCATGCTAGACGCCATCAAGAACATGGCCGGCGGCAAGGGCAAGACGGCGCAGAAGCAGGTCGACGAACTCGAAGCGCTCATCGCCAACGCCCGCGAAGAGCGGGGCGCGATCGGCGCGATGCTCACCGCGCTGGCCTCCCGGAGTGCGAAACTCGCGCCCATTCAGAAGACGCTGGAGCAGGTGACGCAGCGGGCGACGGAGACCTCGGAGCAGGTCGACGATCTCAGCCGGCGGCTCACCGCCATCGACACCCACGCGCAGGAGCTCGTGGAGCTCGACAAGCGGATCCAGACCCTCAAGGAGGCCGCCGGCCAGGCGGAGCAGACGACCGAGCGGGCGCTGGGGCCCGACGGCGAGCTGCGGAAGCACCGCGAGGCCGTGCAGCAGCTCTCGTCCCAGGCGCTGCAGACGCAGGCGAGCATCGACACGCTCAAGAAGGAACGGGCGGCGCTCGAGGAGCTGCGCAACGAGCTGAAGCAGACGCTCGCCGAGGTGAAGCAGTCGAGCAGCCAGGCGGCGTCGGTCAAGGGTGAGCTCGACCACGTGCGGTCGCTCGCGACGCAGCTCGCGCAGGACTACTCCCGCATCCGCGAGACCTCCCGCGAGGCGCGCGAGGATACGACGTCCGCGATGTCGACCATCAAGGACGTCGAGAAGAAGCTGGGCCCGCTGGCCGCGCTGCACGAGATGAGCGAGCGGACCGAAGAGCGGCTGACGGCCCTCAACGCGCTCGCCGAGCACGTCTCCCACAAGGCCAAGGCCCTCGAGACCCAGCAGCAGACGGTCGAGCACGCCGTCGTCCAGGCCAACCGCCTCGGCGAGATGGTCTGGAACATGGACGTCCAGATCGCGAAGCTGAACGACGGCCTGAAGCAGGCCGCGAAGGCCGAGGAGACGATCGCCCGCATCGAGAAGCTGTCGCAGGAGACCAACGCCCAGCTCGACGCGGCCAACCAGTCGCGGCAGGATGCGACGCGCGAGACGGTCAAGCTCGAGCGTGAAGCGACGACGCTGCTCGACGCCGTCCGGCTCCAGCTCGAGCGGCTGTCGCTGGAGAAGAAGGAATTCGAGGCCTTCGACCAGCGCCTGCAGACACTGCAGACGACGGTCACCGAGGCCGAGGGACGGCTCGACACGCTGGCGACGAAGGACAAGCACCTGGTCGCCCTCACGCAGAAGGTCGACGGCCTCGCCAAGCGGTTCGAGGACCTGTTCACGCAGTCCGAGGAGCTGTCGAAGAAGCAGATCGCGCTCGACGGCCTGAACGACCAGCTCGGGCAGGTCGACGAGCTGTCGAAGCGGAACCTCGGGCACATGGACGCGCTGCGACAGAGCAGCCGCGACCTGGAGAAGATCCGCAAGGAGATCCAGGACTTCTACAAGGCGCACGCCGACGTCGCGCAGATCCGCGACAAGCTGGCGGCCGACCGCCTGCAGTTCCAGACCTTCTCCGAGCAGATGACGGCCTTCAGCACGCGGGCGCCCGAGCTCGAAGCCCGGCTGGAAGCCGTCCTGGGCAAGATGGCGCTGGTCGAGGAGGGCACCCAGAAGGCGACCCGCCTCGGCGAGTCGGTGAGCGCGCTCGACGCCCAGCTCAACCGTGTCGCCGCGCGGCTGCAGTTCGTCGAGAAGCTCGAGACACGGCTGAACGGGCTCAACGAGCTCAGCGCCGAGGTCGACCGCAAGTTCGCCGACCAGCTCGCCCGTCAGGGCGAGCTCGACACGCTGAAGAGCTCGTGCGACGGGCTGGCGGCGCAGATGGTCGACGCGCAGCACAAGCTCGAGTCGGTATCGGTGCTGCAGACGAAGCTGCTGCCGATGACCGACCGGGTCCACACGCTGCAGACCGACGTGGAGAAGGCCCAGGCGCGCCTCGAGGAGGTCAAGCGCGACGAGGCGGACGTCGCCGAGCAGGAGAAGCGGTTCGTCGAGCTGCTGGCGGCCAGCCGGGGCGTCTCGACCGAGGTGGCCGAGCGCGTGCGGCAGATGCAGGCCCTCTCCGAGGAGCTGGGCCGGTCGTCGACGGTGCGCGACGAGCTGATGGCCGACCTCGGCCGGGTGCAGGAGCGCCAGCGCGAGGTGGTGGCCCACCTCGAGGCGACCGAGGATCAGCTGAAGCGGACCGAGAAGCTGTTCAAGCAGCTCGATCAGCGGCGCACCCAGCTCGCCTTCGCCGAGAAGAAGATGGGCGCGTTCGAGGCGCGCATCGCCGAGCTGAAGCAGAGCACCGACGAGTTCGACAAGAAGATCCAGGCGATCTCGCAGCGCGAGGCGCTGGTGGCCGCCGTCAAGAAGGAAGTCGAGTCGATCTACGAGATCAGCGCCCGGAGCAAGTCCGATCTCGAGCACGTCTCGGAGCACCGCGGCGAGCTCGACGCCCTCAAAGGGAAGGTCGACGAGCTTCTGGGACGGATCGGCGAGACCGACGAGCGGATCGCCGCCATCGATACGCGGCGGAAGGTGGTCGACGAGGTCCAGCACAAGACCAACGCCATCGTCCACGTGCTCGACGACATCCGGGTCAACCTCGAGACGCTCGGCGAGCAGAAGGCCGTCATCGACCACGTCTCCGAGAAGGTCGCCCAGCTCGAGTTCTCCCTGCAGGAGGCCCGCAACACGGTCCGCTCGCTCCAGCACGAGCGCGAGCTGGCCGAGCGGATCGAGCAGAGCATCAAGCAGATGCGCACGAAGACGGCGCGAACCGACGAGGGTGGAAAGCGGTTGGCCTAGCGGCTGCCGCGCGCCAGCACAGACACGAAGGGCCGGCAGGCGTCGAGACGCCTGCCGGCCCTTTTCCGTTCCCGTCCGCTCTCCCGTCCCGACGGGCGGGCAATCAGTCCTGCCCGCTGTCGGCCAGCGATTCCAGCGTATACACGGTCAGCCGGTCACCGATCCCCAGCCGCGAGCTGCGCATGTGGTTCCACCGCTTCAGGTCGGCCACCGAGGCGGCGAACTGCCGCGCGATGCCGTAGAGCGTATCCCCGCGCCGCACGCGGTAGGTGATGCGCACCTGCCGCTCCTCGCGCTGCGCCGCGGCAACGACCGACGCATTGGTCTGGTCGGCCGCGCGGGCCGACAGCACGACTGCCGGCTCGCGGGGCACGATCAGCCGCTGGCCGGCATGGAGCCGCGCCCGGATCGACAGGTAGTTCGCCTCGGCCAGGTCGCTCCGGCGGACGCGCAGGCGGTGGGCGATCCGCAGCAGCGAGTCGCCGCGCCGCACCGTGTACCAGCGCAGCGACGCCAGGTCGACGTCGGCGCTCTCCGCGTCGCGCAGCTTCGCCCGCACGAGGTCGCCGGTGCCCTGCGGCACCTTCAGCTCGTAGTCCTTCGCCCGCACCGGCGTCGTCCACCGCCGCAGCTCGGGGTTCAGCGCCTGAATCTGCTCGACCGACGCGCCGGTCCACTCGGCCACCCGGCGCAGATCGACCGGCTGCGGCAGCTTCACGGTGTCGCAGATCACCGGCTGGGCCGGCGGAATCTTGAAGCCGTACTGCGAGGGATTCCGGGCGACGATGACCGCCGCCAGGATCATCGGAACGTACTGGCGGGTCTCCCTCGGCAGCAGGCGCCGCCGGGAGGCCAGCTGCCAGAAGTCGCGGTTCCCGTGGTCACGCTTGATCGCCCGCTGGATCCGCCCGGGGCCGCCGTTGTACGAGGCCAGGGCCAGCGGCCAGTTGCCGTCGAAGGTCTGCGACAGCGTCTCGAGATACTTCGCCGCGGCCAGCGTCGCCTTCTCGGGGTCGGCCCGCTCGTCGACGTACCAATCGTGCTTCAGGCCGTTCTCGACACCGGTCCCGCGCATGAACTGCCAGACCCCCTTCGCGCTGGCGCGCGACAGCGCGTCGGGCTTGAAGGCGCTCTCGACAATCGGCACGTAGGCGAGATCCTGCGGCAGCCCTTCGGCCCGGAAGACCTGGCGGATCATCGGCAGGTACCGGCTGCCGCGATCGAGGGATTGCTGGAACCAGTCGTGCAGCTTCCCGGAGAACAGCTCCACGTAGCCGAGCACCTCGTCGTTGAGCGGAACCTTGAGATCGTGGCCGGGCTGCTTCAGGTCGCTGGAGACCGTCTCTTCCAGCTTCTTCCAGTCGGGCGGCGGGGTGCCCTTGCTGAAGGTCGACAGTGCGAGCAACTGATCGATGCTCGCCGGCTCGTAATTCTTCTCCGTGAAGCCGTCGCCCTGGGCCAGGGCGGAGATCTCCTCGGTGCTGATCCGGTCCACCAGCCGGTCGAATCGCCGCCGCAGCCGGACGTCGGCATCGACGCCCTCGGGCCAGCGCATGAGCACCTGGACGGCCTGGTCGAACTCCGTCCGTGCTTCCGCCATGTGGCCGATCTCGAGGGCCTGCTGCCCCTTCTCGAAGTGGGCGTCCGACGCCGCGAGGAGCGACGCGATCGGGTCGGCGGGGGCCTTGACCATCGTGGCCGGCACCGTCGAGACGGTCGTCGGGCGGGCGGGGAGGAGCTCGGGCCGCTGTGAGCCGAGACCGGCCGCACAACCACCGGCGAGAAATGCTGCGCTCGCGACTGCCAGCAACGGCAGCCAGGACCTTCGAACCATTCGGGCGCTCCGCGAAACCGGTCTCCCCGCGGTCATGCGGGGCCGGCGTCGTTAAGTCGTCCCCTTGGGGAGGGGCTCCTGGGGTACTGAGCGCGCGCTGGGAAGCACGCTCCTCAATGGCCGCTGGAGAAGTGCCTGCAGCCGTTCGGAAACTCTGTCGAAACTAGCATGGCCCCGACAGGCGGTCAACTCGTAAGTACTTGTACGCTCGGCGGTAGGAAGTCAGGATCGCGGCAGCTCGGCCTGGACGAACACCCGGTGCTGCTCGCCGAGATCGCGGGCCGCCGGGGTCACAATCGTCCGCTCGCCGAGGAGCAGCGTCCGTCCCTTGCGGATCGCCTGCCGGACGTCGTCTTCGCAGACGAACTCTTCCGGGCGGGGCGCTTCAGCGGCCGGAGCCGCCGGGGGCGCTGCCGGCGCGGGCGTGGCAACGGCCGCCCGCGGCACGGCGAGCGCGGGCGTCGGTGCGGGGGGCGGCGCCTGAGCCGGGGCGGCGATGCCGCGTGCCTGCAGGAACTGGTCGATCCGCTGCATCAGCGGTGCGGCGCCGATGCCGCGCGGTTGGTCGCGAACGGGGGCCTGCGGCAGGGCAGGGGCCGCAGGGCCGGCCGCGGAGGCGCCCGCCGGCGCGGTCCCGCTCGCCGGCCGGAGCGACGTCGGGGCCGGCCTCAGCTCGTAGGCCAGCCGCTTGACGTTCAGCAGGTGGAGCGGCGTGATGTTGTCGGAGGTGATGTTGCCGCCGTAGCCGCCGCAGCCCAGCGTCATCGCCGGTGCCAGGCCGGTCGTGAGGCCGATCGAGCCGAGGGTCGTCGGGGTGTTCACGCAGATGCGGAACGCCGGCTTCTTCAGGCCGAACTCGAGAATGATCTGCTCGTTGCGCGAGTGGATGGCCATCGTATGGCCCATCCCGCCGTAGCGCAGGATCTGCTTGCACCGTTCGCAGCCCTCGCGCCAGTCCTTCACGACGTAGAAGGAGAGCACCGGGCAGAGCTTCTCGAATCGACAGCGGATAGTCGCGTCCGACGCCGGTGAGCGGCGCGATGAGCACGCGCGTATCGGGTGGCACGGTCAGGCCGACCTTGTCGGCGATATACCTGGCCGACTTGCCGACCAGCGCCGGGTTGGGCAGCCGCTGCGGCGAGATGAGCTGCCTGGTCAGCGCGTCCATCTCGGGGCCCGACAGGAAGTAGCCGCCATGCTGGACGAACTCGCGCCGGACCTCGCCCGACACCGCCTCGTCGACGACCACCGAGTTCTCCGACGAGCAGAGCACGCCGTTGTCGAACGTCTTGCCGGTGACGATGTCGCGGACCGCCTTCTTCAGGTCGGCCGACGATTCGATGTAGGCGGGGGCGTTGCCGGGGCCGACGCCGTAGGCGGGCTTCCCGGCGCTGTAGGCCGCGCGCACGAGTCCCATGCCGCCGGTCGCCAGGATGACGGCCACCTCGCGCTGCTTCATCAGCTCCTGCGTCCCCTCGAGCGTCACGGTCGTCATCCACTGCACGGCGCCGTCGGGCGCGCCGGCGCCGCGCGCCGCGTCGGCCAGCACCTCGGCCACGCGGCTGATGCAGCCGACCGCCGAGGGATGCGGGCTGAGCACGATCGCGCAGCGCGCCTTCAGCGCGATCAGCACCTTGTAGATCGTCGTGGACGTCGGGTTGGTGGAGGGGACGATGGCCGCGACCACGCCGAACGGCTCGGCAATCTCGACGACCTTCCGTTCCTGGTCCCGCCGGATGACGCCGACCGTCCGCATCGGACGGATGAAGTGGTACACCCGCTCGGACGCGAACAGGTTCTTCTGGATCTTGTCGGCGACGTTGCCGTAGCCGGTCTCCTCGACGGCGAGGCGGGCGAACGCCTCGGCCTGCGGCGTGGCGGCCGCGGCCACGGCGTCGACGATCGCGTCAATCTGCTCCTGGGAGAACTCGGCGAGTTCCGCCTGCGCCTGCCTCGCGCGGCGGGCCAGCCGCCGCGCCTCCTGGATGGAGGCCAGATCGCGGTCGCTGGCGGCGGGATGCGATTCGACAGCCATAGGGACGCGTGTCGCGCTGGTATGAGACGGACCCGGGCGCCGTCAGGCGGCCCGGACGGGGACGTGGCGGCGCGGCGCCGGCGCGCCGCGGGCCTCAGGCGTCCTTGACCTTCGGCAGAATCTTCTCGACCTCGGCGTGAGGCCGGGGAATGACGTGCACCGACACCAGTTCGCCGACGCGCCGCGCGGCCGCCGCGCCCGCATCGGTCGCGGCCTTCACCGCGCCGACGTCACCACGGACCATCACCGTGACGTAGCCCGCCCCGATGTATTCCTTGCCGACCAGGACGACGTTGGCCGCCTTGACCATCGCGTCGGCCGCTTCCACCGACCCGATGAGGCCACGGGTCTCCACCATTCCCAGTGCTTCGAGGGACATGCCGATCCTCCGGCCTGCTCGACGCACAGGCGAACGCGCCCGAGCGTTCCGGCGCACGCGGCGCCCGATGAGGCTCAGTCGCCAGAACTCTAACAGATTGCAGAAGATGCGGCAACTGCACTATCATGCCGTCGCTTGCAGTCATGACGACGCGACGGCCGTCCTTCCGGCCCGGGTCCGCGCGCCGTTCGTCCTCGAAGGTTCGGGCCGGGAGCGTCCGGAAACCGATGTCCTTCACCTTGCGCACGCCACGCCTGCTCGCGGCCCTCGCGGCCGCCACCCTCGTCGCCGCCTGTCACGGTGGGACGGTCTCCTCGCCGGTCGCCACGCCGTCGCTCTCGCTCGATTGCACGAGCGCCGCGCTCGGCAGCCCGCTCGAGCTCCACTATCACTTCGTCGTGGCGAAGGACGCGAAGTTCAATCAGGACTACCGGGTCATGGTCCACTTCGTGAATGCCGATGAAGAGCTCATGTGGACCGACGACCACGAGCCGCCGGTGCCGACCACGCAGTGGAAGCCCGGCCAGGTGATCGACTACACGCGGACGCTGTTCCTGCCGGTGTACCCGTACGTCGGTGCCACCACGATCCAGATGGGGCTCTACTCGCCGACGACGCAGCGGCGGCTGACACTGTCGGGCACCGACATCGGCCAGCGCGCCTATCAGGTGGCGCGCCTGGAGATCCTGCCGCAGACGGCCAGTATCCAGCTCGACTACAAGGACGGCTGGAACGGCCCCGAAGTCGCTGAGGGATCGTCGGCCGTGCAGTGGCGCTGGACGAAGAAGAACGCCGTCATCACGTTTCCGAACCCGAAGCGCGACGTGACGTTCTATCTCGAGCTGGACGACCCGGGCGGGGCCTTCGACGCGCAGCAGGTGACGGTGACCGTCGCCGGCCAGCCGCTGATGCAGTTCACGCTGCCGGCCAGGCAGCGCGAGCTGAAGCTGATTCCGATCACGGCCGCCCAGCTCGGCACGGCCGACACCGCCGAGATCGGCATCGACGTCGACCAGTCGTTCGTGCCCGCGCAGCTGCCCGCCATGCACAGCCAGGACCCACGCGAGCTCGGCGTGCGCGTCTTCCACGCCTTCGTGCTGGCAAAATAGCCGATGCCGCGCATGAGCCTCGTGAGCCGGCTGGCCCTGCTGACCGCCCTGGTGGCGGTGGGCGGGGGCTCGCGCGCCTCGGCCGAGATCGTCTTCTTCACCACCGGCCGGACGCTGCTGGTCCGATCGCACCGCGTCGAGGGCGCCTCGCTCGTGCTGGAGCTCAGGGGCGGGGGAGAGGTGACGTGCGATCGCGGGCTGATTGCCAGGATCGCCCCCGACGAGATGCCGGATCCGGTCCCGGCGGCCCCGGCGGCCCCGGCGACCGTCGTCACCCCCGCCGCGGGACCTGCGACCGCCTACGATGCGATCGTCCGACAGGTGGCGTCCCGTCAGGGCGTCGATCCCGGGCTGGTCCGGGCGATGATTACGGTCGAGTCGGACTGGCAGCCCGGCGCCACGTCGCCGAAGGGCGCGATGGGGCTGATGCAGCTCATGCCGGCGACGGCCCGGCAGTATCAGGTGCGCAATCCATACGACCCGCGGGCGAACATCGAAGCCGGCGTCCGGCACCTCAGGCGGCTGCTGGATCGGTATTCGCTGCGCCAGGCGCTGGCGGCGTACAACGCCGGCGAGGCCGCCGTCGATCACTTCCGGGGCGTGCCGCCGTATCCGGAGACGCGTGACTACGTCGCGCGTGTCCTGGCGCGTCTCTCGCCCTGATCGCCCGTCTCCGCTCCCGCCTCCCGCCCGGCGGCGGCGCGACACGCCAGTCCCGGGCACCTCTGCCGACCCCGCGTGTGCCGTCCTGCGTCGTGGCGTGCAGGCGGGTGCGGCGTTCGTGCACCCGGCCGATTTCCCCGGAGAGCGGCTCGAAGCGCGGCAATGCTGCTATAATCCGGATGCCGATAATGTCCTGTGTAACAAGCTGTTGCGATGGAATTCCGGTGTAGGGTCGGCACGGCGGCCGGGCGAGGTCGTCGAGGGTGTGTACGTCGCCGACAACGAGTCCCGTCTCCGCCACGACCTGGAGGAGAAGGGGCTGTTGGTGCTCGAGCTGCATCCGAAAGGGCGGTTCGGGCTCGGCGGCCTGTCCCTGTCGCTGCCGCAGCGCCGGCGGATCCCGACGCGCGAGTTCCTGGTGTTCAACCAGGAACTGGCGACGCTGCTGAGGGCGGGGATGCCGCTGGTGCAGTCGCTCGATCTGCTGCGGCTGCGCGTGCTGAACCCGTTGTTCCGCAGCGTGCTGAACGACGTCTACGAGAAGGTGAAAGCCGGCACGGCGCTGTCGGAGGCCTTCGACGTGCACGCGGATCTGTTTCCGCGCGTCTACACGGCCTCGCTGCTGGCGGGGGAGCGGAGCGGCGATCTCGACTCCGTGCTGCGGCGCTACGTGTCGTACTCGAAGATCATCGCGACGATCAAGCGCAAGACGGTGTCGGCGCTGGTCTACCCGGCCATCCTGGTCTCCCTGTCCATCGTGCTGGTCGGGATCATCGTGCTGAAGGTGGTGCCGGCGTTCTCGGAGTTCTACGCGTCGTTCGGATCGCAGCTGCCGCTGGCGACGCGCGTGATCGTCCGCGTGTCGGACATCCTCCGGCATCAGTTCGCTGCTGCTGGTCGGCGCCGTCGTGACGACGGTGGTCGTGTTCGTCATCTGGCTGAAGCGGCCCGGCCGGAAGGCGCAGCTCGATCACCTGATCCTCCGGCTGCCGGTGCTCGGGCCGATTGCGGCGAAGTTCGCCACCTCGCAGCTGGCCCGCACGCTGGCCACGCTGCTCGGGGGCGGGCTGCCGCTGGTGAACGCGCTGGAGATCTCGGCGCGGTCGATCGGCAACCAGTACATCGCCGCCCAGCTCGACATCGTCGGGCAGCAGGTGCGCGAGGGGGAGTCGTTCGCGGCGGGCCTGCAGGCGCGCGGCGTCTTCCCCGAGGTCGCCGTGAAGATGGCGGAGGTCGGGGAGTCGACCGGCGCGCTGCAGGACATGCTGAACAACGTCGCCGACTTCTTCGACGAAGAGATCGACACGAACATGGAGCGCTTCATCACCCTCGTCGAGCCGGTGCTGCTGGTGGTGATGGGCCTGGTGATTGCGGGGCTCCTGCTGGCGCTCTACATGCCACTGTTCCAGCTCAGCTCGGTGCTGGGCCATTAGGGAGACGCGCGTGGACATCCCGGATCCCGCCCAGACACTGCCCGCGGCGGTCTCCGCACCCGATCCCGCCGACCTGCCGGCCGAGGAGCGCCAGGCGGAGTTCGCCCGCGCGCGCCGGCTGGCCGAGCGGTACCACCTCGAACTGGTCGACATGGAGCTGTTCCGGATCGATCAGGAGCTGTTCCGATCGATTCCGGCCGACCTGATGCTGCGCTACGGCTTCGTGCCGTACCGGCGCGAGGGGCGCACGCTGGTCATCGTCGTGTCGGATCCCGACCGACCTGCCGATGATCGACGAGCTGTCGCTGCTGCTGCAGACCCCGATCAAGGTGACGGTCGGGGCGGCCTCGGCGATTCAGTCGATCCTCAAGAAGAGCGAGAGCTCGCAGCGCGTGCTCGAGGATGCGACCGAAGGGTTCCAGCTGCAGCTGCTGAAGGAGGACGAGAACGGCGACGAGAACCTCACCGTCGAGCGGCTGACGAGCGACATCAGCCCGATCATCCGGCTCGTCGACTCGACGATCTTCACGGCGCTGCAGCGGCGGGCGAGCGACATCCACATCGAGACGCAGGAGGACGCCGTCGTCGTGAAGTACCGGATCGACGGCGTGCTGCAGTCGGCCATGCGGCCGATCGCGAAGCAGTTCCACAACGCGATCATCTCGCGCATCAAGGTCATGGCCGAGCTCGACATCGCCGAGAAGCGGGTGCCGCAGGACGGCCGGTTCCGGCTGAAGACGCCCGGCAAGACGATCGACTTCCGCGTGTCGATCATGCCGAGCGTGCACGGCGAGGACGCCGTCATCCGAATCCTCGACAAGGAATCGATCAGCGAGCAGTTCAGCGAGCTGCGGCTCGACATCCTCGGGTTCCCGGAGGAGGAGCTGCGCCGCTTCCGCAAGTACATCGCCGAGCCGTACGGCATGGTGCTCGTGACCGGCCCGACCGGCAGCGGCAAGACGACCACCCTCTACGGCGCCCTGTCCGAGATCAAGTCGTCCGAGGACAAGATCATCACGATCGAGGACCCGGTCGAGTACCAGCTGCGCGGCATCACGCAGATCCCGATCAACGAGAAGAAGGGGCTGACCTTCGCCCGCGGCCTCCGGTCGATCCTGCGGCACGACCCCGACAAGATCATGGTCGGCGAGATCCGCGACCCCGAGACGGCGCAGATCGCCATCCAGTCGGCGCTCACGGGCCACCTGGTCTTCACGACGGTCCACGCCAACAACGTGCTCGACGTGCTGGGCCGCTTCCTGAACATGGGCGTCGAGCCCTACCAGTTCGTCTCCGCGCTGAACTGCGTCCTGGCGCAGCGGCTCGTCCGGAACATCTGCACGCACTGCAAGCGGCCGTCGACGGTCAGCCGCGAGGCGCTCGATCGAATCGGCGCTCGACCCGGCGCTCGCCGACACCCACCCCTTCTTCGAAGGACTGGGCTGCATCGAGTGCGGCGGCACCGGCTACAAGGGGCGCACGGCCATCTGCGAGCTGCTCGACCTGACCGACCGCATTCGCGAGATGATCCTCGACCGCAAGCCGACCTCCGAGATCAAGCGGGCGGCCCGCGACGAAGGCATGCGGTTCCTCCGCGAATCGGCCGTCGAGAAGGTCCTCAACGGCCAGACCACGCTGCGGGAGATCAACAAGGTGACCTTCGTCGAATGACATCCCTCCGGTCGCTGTTCGTGTCGCCCGGGCCCACCGTGGGCGTCGAGATCGCCGCCCGCCGGCTGTCGGCCGCGCTCATGGTCCGCCGCAGCGGCCAGTGGGTCGTCTCCGCGCACGCCGTCGAGCCGCTGCCCGCCGGCGCCGTGACCCCGTCGCTCACCGGGACCAACATCACCGATCGCCCGGCCGTCCTCGACGCGCTGCGCCGGCTGTTCGACCGCCTCGGCACCCGGCCGAAGCGGATCGGGCTCGTCGTGCCCGACAGCATCGCGAAGGTCTCGCTCGTGCGGTTCGAGAACGTGCCCGCGCGCACGCAGGACCTCGAAGGGCTGATCCGCTGGCAGGTCCGCCGCACGGCCCCCTTCTCGGTCGACGAGGCGCAGGTCGCCTGGACGCCCGGCGCGCCGCAGGCCGACGGGATGCACGAATTCGTCGTGTCGCTGGCCCGGCGCAGTATCGTCGCGGAGTACGAGGACGTGTGCGCCGCGGCCGGCGCCCAGGCCGGCATCGTCGATCTGGCGACGTTCAATGCGATCAATGCCGTGCTCGCGGGCGGCAACGCCCCGGCGGAGGACTGGCTGCTCGTGCACGTGAGCAGCGACTACACGTCGCTGGCCATCGTGCGCGGCGGCGCGCTGATCTTCTTCCGCAACCGCCTGGCGGAGGGGGAGGGGGACCTGGCCGACATCGTGCACCAGACGGCGATGTACTACGAGGATCGGCTGAGCGGCGTCGGCTTCGCGCGCGTGGTGCTGTCGGGCGCCGCGCTCGCCAGCCAGGACGAAGCGGTCGCCCGCGGCGACGACCCGGCAGCCGCCATGGGCGCCGACATCGACGGGCTGCGGCGGAGCCTGCAGGAGCGGCTGTCGGCGCCGGTCGACACCATCGATCCGCGGCCGGCGGCGGCGCTGACCGACCGGATTGGCGCCGGGCCGGTGCTGCTCGATACCCTGGCGCCGCTGGTGGGGCTGATCCTCCGGGCCCAGGAGGACGCGGCCTGAGCCCGCGCACGAGTCGATGCTGAAGACGAATCTCTCGACCCGCCCCTTCTACAACGAGCGCGCCGTCCACCTCGGCCTGGCGCTCGTCACGCTGCTGCTCGTCGTGGTGACCGCGTACAACGTGAACCGCATCGTGTCGCTGTCGGCGCGGAACACGACGCTCGGCACGGCCGCCGAGCAGGCCGAGTCGAGCGCGGCCGCGCTCCGCCAGTCGGCCGCCCGCATCCGGAGCGGCATCGACACCAAGGAGCTCGACGCCGTGGCCGCCCAGGCCCGCCAGGCCAACGCGATCATCAGCCGCCGCACCTTCTCGTGGACCGAGCTCTTCAACCGGTTCGAGGCGACGCTGCCGCCGCAGGTGCGCATCACCGCCGTCCGGCCGAAGATCGACAAGGACGGCGTGGTGCTGCTGGAGGTCGACGTCCTGGCCCGCAGCGTGGACGACGTCAACACCTTCATGAACCAGCTCGAGGCGACCGGCGCGTTCATCGACCTGCTGTCGCGCGAGGAGCACGTCATGGAGAGCGGGCTGCTGCAGGCGACGCTGAGCTGCCAGTACGTGCCCGGAGCCGCGAACGCCGCCGCCGCGCCCGCGGCGGAATCCGGTCACCGCCGCGGCACCGAAGAAGATCGGAGGGCGCCCATGACGCTCGTCCGGCGCATCCTCGCCGAGAAGCGGTCGATCATCCTGCCGCTGGCCGTGGCGCTGCTCGCCAACCTCGGCGTGTACGTGCTCGTGGTCTACCCGCTGAAGTCGCGCGTGGCCGGCGCCAGCGCCCGGCAGACGGCCGCCGAGCAGTCGCTGCAGGCCGCCGAGCGCGCCAACGCCGCCGCCCACGCGATCCAGGAGGGGAAGGACCGCGCCGATCAGGAGCTCACGACCTTCTACCGCAAGGTGCTGCCCGCCGACCTGAGCGGCGCGCGGCGCATCACCTACGCGCGGCTGACCGAGCTGGCGCAGAAGGCCCACCTCCGGTACCGCAACCGCAGCTTCGATCCCGAGGACGTCCGCAACAGCGACCTGAAGCGGCTGCGCATCACGATGGTGCTCGAGGGCAACTACGGCGACGTCCGGCAGTTCATCTACGCGCTGGAGACGACGCCCGAGTTCATCGTGCTCGACGACGTGGCGCTCGTGCAGAACAACCAGGCGAACGCGGCGCTGATCCTGACACTCGAACTGTCGACCTACTACCGGGCCGGAGGCGATGGAAGCTAAGCGCCGCCGCCAGGTGCTGGTCGGCGCGCTCGCCCTGTTCCTCGCGGTACTGGTGGGTTACGAGCTGCTGTCGGGGCCGGCCGGGCCCCCGCGGGCGGCGTCTAACGGAGTGCGTGCCGGCGCGGCGCGCCGGCCGGGCTCGACGGCCGCGCCCGAGGCCGTGCCCGGCATCCGGCTGAAGGCGCTCGCCGAGGCGCGGCCCGAGCCGCTCGCCGGCGGCCGCAACCTCTTCCAGTTCGGTTCGGCGCCGGCCCGCCCGACGGGCGCCCCGGGCGGCGGAGGCGGTCTGGCGCCACCGGCGCCGCCCGGGCTGCGTCCCGGCCTGCCGACCCCGGGCGGCGCCCGGCCCGCCGCCGCGCCCGCGCCGCCGATTCCGCTGAAGTTCATCGGGATCGTCGACGCGCCGGGACGGACCGGCCGGATTGCGGTGCTGAGCGACGGGCGGGGCGTGTTTCACGGACGTGAAGGCGATATCATCGAGGGCCGCTACCGGATCCTGCACATCGGCGTCGAGTCGATCGAGATGGCGTACCTCGACGGCACCGGTCGGCAGATGATCCGGCTCACCGGAGGCGGCGTGTGAGGTCCGGTGCTGAACGGCAAGCGAACCCGAACGGAGTCTCGTGTTGAGTAGACGTCTCTTCAAGCTGGCGACGATCGTCGCGGTGGCGGCCCTGCTGGCCGGCTGCGCGGCCGGGAAGGCGTTCCAGAGCGGGCAGCGGAGCCTGGATGCCGGCGACTGGGATTCGGCGGTGTCCTACTTCCGGAAGGCCGTGCAGGCCGATCCCAACAAGCCCGAGTACAAGATCGCGCTCGAGCGGGCGATGCTCGAGGCGTCGCGGGAGCACCTCTCCCGGGCGCGCGCCTTCGAGGCCAAGGATCAGCTGGACGCCGCGCTCGGCGAGTACCGGCAGGCCAGCGAGTACGATTCGACCAACCGCCAGGTCGCGGCGAAGATCGCCGAGCTCGAACAGACCATCCGCGATCGCATCGAAGCCTCGCGGCCCAAGCCCCGCATCACGCAGATGCAGGAGGCGATCGACAAGGCGAACGCGGCGCCGCTGCTGAACCCGCGGTCGCGGCAGCCGCTGAGCCTGAAGTTCACCAACGCCTCGCTGCGCGACATCCTGAACTTCATCGGCAACGCCACCGGCATCAACGTCACCTACGACCGGGACTTCACCGACCGTCCCTATACCGTGCAGCTCGACGGCGTCACCCTCGAGGAGGCGCTCGACGAGATCATGCTCGCCAACAACCTGTTCTACAAGGTGCTGAATCCGCGGACGGTCTTCGTCGCGAACGACACGCCGCAGAACCGGGCGAAGTTCGAGGACCAGGTCGTGCGGACGTTCTACATCTCGCACGCCGACGCGACCGACCTCGCGCAGTTGCTCAGCTCGGTCATCCGCGTGCCGCAGATGGCGGTGCAGCCGTCGATCGCCGCCAACAAGGCGGCCAACACGATTACGGTGCGCGCCACGGCCCCGGTGGCCGACATCATCCAGAAGATCATCGAGGCGAACGACACGGCGCGCGCCGAGGTGGTCATCGACGTCCAGATCCTCGAGGTGGATCGGAACCGCGCGAAGACCTACGGTCTGAACCTGAGCAACTACCAGGTCGGCGGCATCTTCTCGCCCGAGGCGTCGCCCACGACGACGACCGGAACCGGCACGACGACCACGACGACCACGAACGTGTCGCCGTTCAACCTGAACACCGTCTCGCGCGGGATCGCCACCTCCGACTTCTATCTCAGCGTGCCGCAGGCGATCGTGAATTTCCTGGAAACCGACTCGCACACCAAGATCCTCGCGAAGCCGGAGTTGCGTGGGAGTGAGGGCTCGAAGCTGACGCTGAACCTTGGCAGTGAGATCCCGGTGCCCACGACCAGTTTCACGCCGATTGCCACCGGCGGCGTGTCGGTGAATCCGCTGACGTCGTTCCAGTACAAGCCGGTCGGGGTGAACATGGAGATCACGCCCCGTGTCACCTACGACGGCGACGTCATCATGGACCTGACGGTCGAGAACAGCGCGCAGGGACCGGCCCAGTCCGTCGCCGGCCAGTCGCTGCCGAGCTTCACGTCCCGGAAGGTGACGACGCGGCTCAGACTCCGCGACGGCGAATCGGATCTGCTGGCCGGACTGCTGCAGCAGAACACCCAGGACGCGAAGAACGGATTCCCGGGGTTGATCCATGTCCCGGGCTTGAGCCAGCTCTTCAGCAACAACGACACGAAGAGCGATCAGACCGATATCGTCATGCTGCTGACGCCGCACATCGTCCGGACGCATCAGCTGACCAAGTCGGATCTGGAGCCGATCTACATCGGCACGCAGCAGAACTTCGGCCTCACCGGCCCGGCGCCGACAATCGCCGGACCGCCGGAGGCTCAGCCGCCGGCAGCGCCGGCCGGTCCGACCCCGGCGGCCGGCGGGGCAGCGGCCCCGGCAGCGCCCGCCGCGCAGGGGGCTCCGACGGTGCCCCGGCCGACCCAGACGAGGCCGACGCCACCGACGGCCGCCGCCGCCGGAGGCCCGCAAACGCCCGTCGAGCCGCGTCCAGGCCCGCCGCCGGGGCCGCCGACCGGGGACACGGTCGGCTCGGCCCAGGTGACGGTGACGCCCCCCGGCAGCCAGTTCAGCGTCGGCGGCGGTCCCTACACCGTGCCGATCTCGGTGACGAGCGCCGTCCGGATGTCGACCGTCACGCTGACGATCACCTACAACCCGGCCGTGCTGCGGGTGCGGTCGGTGCAGCAGGGGAGCTTCATGCAGCAGGGCGGCGTGACGCCGACCTTCACGCAGCAGGTGAACGCCTCATCCGGACGGATCGACGTGACGATTACGCGGGCGGCCGACGCCACGGGCGCCTCCGGCTCCGGGCTGCTGGCGGCCGTGCTGTTCGACGCCGTGGCGCCCGGCACGAGCGCCCTGACGCCGAGCGGCGTCGCCACCGGCCCGGGCGGCGTGCCGATGTCGCTGCAGCTCACGCCGGTGACGGTGACCGTAAGATAGAGGGAGGCGGACGCCGGGCGCGTTCGCCAGCCCGGCCGGACGCGACGGCCCCGGGAAAGAGAAAGCGCAGGAGCACGTGGGCAGGGTGATGCGCGGGCGGCAGACGGCTTCCGGATTCTCGTTCGTCGAGCTGATGGTGGTGACGACCATCATCCTCATCCTGGCCTCGGCGGCAGTGCCGCTGGCCAAGGTGTCGTTCCAGCGGCAGCGGGAGATCGAGCTGCGCCGGGACCTGCGGGAGATCCGGACGGCAATCGACCGCTACAAGGATGCGGCGGACAAGGGACAGATCGGCGCCACGGAGATCAAGGCGGGCAGTGAAGGCTATCCGGAAAGCCTCCAGGTGCTGGTCGACGGCGTCCCGGCCGCCAACAGCGCCTCCGATCTCAAGCTGAAGTTCCTCCGCCGGATTCCGATCGATCCGATGACCCACAGCACCGACTGGGGCATGCGATCGTACCAGGACCCGCCCGACGCCACGAGCTGGGGCGGCCAGAACGTCTTCGACGTGTACACGAAGAGCGACGGGACGGCGCTGGACGGCACGCGATATCGCGACTGGTAGGACGGAAGGCAGGACACCCTGAACGCCAGACTGCGCACGCGCACGGCCCGCCGGCTCACCGGCGAAGGCGGCTTCACGCTGATCGAGCTGCTGGTCGTCGTGTCACTGATCGTGATTCTCGCCAGCATCGGCCTGGCGAACTACAAGAACGGCGTCGTCCGGGCGCGCGAGGCGGTGCTGAAGGAAGATCTCTTCCGGATGCGGGACGCGATCGACCAGTCCTACGCCGACAAGGGCGTCTATCCGCCCACCCTCGACGCCCTCGTGTCGGACGGCTACCTGCGCGCCATCCCCAAGGATCCCTTCACCGAGTCGACCTCGTCCTGGCAGACGACCCCTTCGGAGCCCGACCCGCAGAACCCGAGCGCCCCGCCCGGCATCTACGACGTGAAGAGCGGCTCGGAAGCCACGGCCCTCGACGGCACGAAATATTCGGACTGGTAGCGCCTGCGGCCATCCGCTCCAGCCCTCGCCGGCCAGATCAACCACGAAGACACGAAGTCACGATGGGCGGGCTGGACGGTGCCGGCGGCTCGCCCCGGAAGACGCACTCCAAATAGAAAAGGCGCGACCCGCGGTGCGGATCGCGCCTTCATGCGCTCACGCGTCGAGCGCTCGGCGTCTAGCTGACCGATCATCTGAATCTGCGCGGTGCCGCTCGAGCCATCGACAGCCGTCACGGTCACGCGTGACGCGTGTACGTGCCGGTCGCAATGAATAGACGTGGCTCGTCGAGCCTCCCGACGTCGTGGCTGTGTTGTGCGTCGGTCGCCGTCGTCCCCGAAGTTCCACGAATAGTGCTTCACGGCTGCACCGGACGGAACAGTCACGGTCGCCGTGAAGGTGACGGTGTCCGGATGCGTCGTCGTGGTCGAATGCGAGAGCGGCAAGCGTGATGTTGATCGGCGACGGCGATGAGATCGTGACCGGCAGCGAGGCGGTCGTACCTGGCCCGATGCGTCGGTCACCGACAAGGTCGACCGTATAGCTGCCCGCGGCTCGAGTAAGTGTGGGTCACGACGATGCCGGTGCCCGTCGTCGCGCCGAGGCTCTGCGTCGTGCCGTCACCGAAGCTCGATGGTCGACCCCGTGATGGCCGCGCCGCCGGTGGCCGCCGTAATGCCGAGCGTGAAGCTCGTCGCCGCCCCGGTCGTCGTCGTCGCGCCGCTCGTGGAGACGCCACGCGATACCGTCGGCGCAGCCGTCACGGTCACTTTCACGGTGCCGGTCGTCACGGCCGTGGCTCCACCACTCGTTGCGGTCACCGTGGCTGCCGTACTGGTGGTCAGCGTCGTCTTCGCCTCGCCGGACGAATCACTCGTCACCGTGCTGCTCGACAGCGTCCCGGCATCGGTCGTGAAGGCGACAGGAACTCCGGACAGCCGATTTCCGCTGAGATCGAGTACCGTCGCCGTGATCGTCGACGAGCCGCCCGCCGCCGGCACGCTCGTCGGATTCGCGTTCACGGTAATCGTCGACGCCGCCGCGCCGCCGACCTTGATCTGCAGCGCCGTGACGGTCGTGGTCACCGACGTGGCTGCGCCGGACGTCGCCGTGATGCTGGCCGTGCCCGACTGGCTGCCGGCGACGAAGGTCACCGTGGCCGTGCCGTTGGACGTCTGGGCCTGGATTCGACGGCTGGAAGGTTCCGAGCGAGCTGGTGAAGGTGACGGTCGTCCCGTTGTGCACGGCCTGGCCGGCCGGGGAGATGACCGACGCGGTAATCTGGGTGGTGCCGTTGACCGGCAGCACCGTCACCGGCGCCGACAGCGCAATCGTGGAACTGGTGGGCGCCAGCAGGGGCACCTTGTTGCAGCCGGCGAGCGCCAGCGCGCCCGCGCAGAACAGGACGAGCGCGAGAGATGGAGCCCCACGCCGCCAGCGACCGGTAAAGACACGCGAACGTGATATCATTGAACGCGATAAAGATAATAGTCGCATGAGGTTAGCGGGTCAAGCTCGAAGCCGTGACGCCGGATACGCCATGGCGGTGCTCCTGGTGGGGATTGCCGTCGTCTCGATACTGCTGTCGGTCGCCATGCCGGTCTGGCACCAGCAGATGCAGCGCGAGAAGGAAGCCGAGCTCGTCTTCCGCGGCGAACAGTACGCCCACGCGATCATCCTGTTCCAGCACAAGTACGGCGCCGCGCTGCCGCCGAACTTCCAGGTGCTGCTCGACCAGAAGTTCCTCCGCAAGCAGTACAAGGACCCGATCACCGGCAAGGACTTCCAGCCGATCTATCAGGCGCAGGCCACGCAGTTCGGCGCCCGAACCGGCGCCCCCACGCCGGGCAGCGCCACGACACCCGGCGGCGCACCCGGCACCGCCACGCCGCCCGCTTCGACTCCGTCCACGCCCGCGCCCACGTCACCAGGAGGCGCTCCCGGCGGCTTCGGAGTGGGCGCCGGTCCGCAGGGCGGTCTCATCGGTGTCGTCAGCACGAGCACGGCGAAGTCGATCCGCCTCTACAACGGCTACGACCACTACAACCAGTGGGCGTTCATCTACACGCAGTACGTCCAGCCGAGCGGACCGGGTGCGCAGAAGCCGGCCATCCAGGGTCAGCCCGGTCAGCCTGGTCAGCCCGGTCAGCCCAGCCGGCCGGGGCAGCCTGGCCAGCCCGGTGGGCGGGTGACGAATCCGTTCCAGCCCCCGAAGCCCGGGGGGCCCGGCGGCGGCCCGCAACTCGACCGCTGAGCCGCAGCAGCCAGCCCCGACTGCCAGCCCCGGTCAGTCCACCGTCTCTTCCTTCTGCACCTGATCCATGACGGCGTCGTGCACGGCCGGCCGCACGGTGCGGATCGCCTCGTTCGTCCGGCTCGGGTGGACGCGGTTGGTCAGCAGCACCACGTAGACGCCCCAGAACGGATCGATCCAGAGCGACGTCCCTGTGAAGCCGGTGTGGCCGATCGCGCGGCGCGACATCCGGTGGCCGCACGACGAGGTCGTGAGCATGGTGTCCCAGCCGAGGGCACGCGAGCTGCCGGGCACGTCAGTCCTTTGGACGAAGCGCGCCAGCGTTTCGGCCTGCCCGAACGGCTCGGCGCCGCCTCGGCCGTTCAGCGCCCCCAGCACCGTCTGCGCGAAGCCGCCAACCGCCGCCGCCGTGCCGAACAGGCCGCAGTGACCGGCCACGCCGCCCAGGGCCGCCGTGTTCTCGTCGTGCACCTCGCCCACGAGCAGGCGATCGCGCCAGGGGTCGACCTCCGTCGGCGCCATCCGCGGCAGCCAGGCTTCCGGCGGCAGGAACCGGAGCTCCTGGCCGCGCTGGGAGCCGTCGTTGTCGGGAAAGAGGGTGGCGAACTGGGTCTCGATCGGCTGCTCGCCGGCGTCCTCGATGATGAAGCCCAGCAGCATGAATCCGAGATCGCTGTACAGCGACCGCGTGCGCGGCTCGTACTCGAGCGGCATCTCGCAGATCACCCGTTCGAACGCCGCACGTCCCTGATGGGCCTGGTAGAGCGGTCGCCAGGCGGGCAGTCCCGCGCAGTGCTCCAGCAGGTCGGCGATGGTCACCTCCCGGGGCGTCTCGTGTTCCCAGAGCGGAAGCCAGTTGCGAACCGGCGCATCGAGACGCAGCCGCCCCTCTTCGACGAGCTGCATGGCGAGCGTGGTGGTGGCGATGACCTTGGTGAGGGAGGCGAGGTCGAAGATCGTGTCGTCGCGCGCCGGCGCCGGGCCGACATCCCACGTCAGCGTTCCGAAGGCCTCGCGCCAGCGGACGCCGTCGGCGTCGCCGACTTCGATGACCGCGGCCGGAAACGCGCGCGTGGCAACGGCGTCGGTCAGCAGCGCTCGTGCGGCGGGGAAGTCGCTCATCACTGCTGGCTCGACTGGCCCGTGAACACGGCCCGCCCGACCTCGCCGAGCAGATTGCCGTCCCGGGTCCGTTCGAGCAGGCTGTCGTAGGAGAACAGGATGACGCCGGAGGCGCCGAGCCGGCGCGCGGCCTGGATGTTGTCGACGATGGCCGCCGACGAGAGGCGGTAGGCGCCGATGCCCGCCCAGATGGGATGGAAGTTCGCCGCCTCGCGGGCCTGGGCGATCTGGGCGGCGAACCCGGACGCGTCGGTCGCGTACGCCATCGGGCAGATCACGTCGACGAGCCCCTGCTCGGCCCACGTCTGCCAGTCCTGCAGCCGCCGGGCCGCCGCCTCACGGGCGTCGGGCGTCACGGCGACGCTCAGCACGGCCCCGGGCCGTGCGGCCTTCACGGCCGTCCGCAGCTGCATGACGAGGGCGGTCAGCCGCGACTGCCGGAACCGCGTCCATCGCGCCGGAAACGCCTCGGGGTAGACGAGCGGGTCGTCCGCCGCCCGGCGGTCGTACTGCGCCAGGTCGGCCGCCGTCAGCGCGGGCGCCAGGTCGGCCCGGAACGCCGCCAGCGCCTCGCGGCTGTAGTCGAAGTCGTCGCCGGGATAGCGCGCGTAGTCGAGGTGGACACCGTCGACCGCGTACCGCCGGACGATGTCGCCGACGACGGCCGCCTGGTAGGCCGCCGCGGCGGGCGTGATGGGGGAGAGGTAGAGCCCTTCGACCCGCGACGACTCCGCGCGCGCGAATCTCGCCAGCCGCCCGAGATATTCGGGACTCGTCGGATCGACGTCGCGGATGGCCAGCGCGATCGAGCGCGGCACCATCAGCCAGTCGGGATGCCGGTAGACGACGTGCGCGCGCGAGGCCGGCAGCCGGACGGCGCTCGCAATCAGGTTCACGCTGATCCAGGCGTGCACCTTCAACCCGGCCGCGTGCGCCAGCGTGAGCGTCAGGGCGAGCGGATCGAACGACACCGGCTGGCCGGCCAGCGCGTCGGCCCGCGGCTCGAGGCCGCCGGTGTAGTACGCGTCGCCGCGCCCGCGCACCTGCACGAACAGGGTATTGACGCCCGCCCGCCGCGCCGACGCCACCATCGTCCTGATGGCCTGCGGCGACGTGAGACTGGTGCGCACCACCCACAGGGCGCGCACCTCGCCGGGGATCGTCGCGGCCCGCGGGCGTCCGGCGGCGACGGCGACCAGCGCGATCGCCAGCAGGGCTGCGGCCACGGCCGGCCGGCGGAGTCCGCGTCTCCCGGGCATGCACGTCATCGGGTGGGGCGGTCGCAGGGCTTGAGGAGCTCGCGCAGCCGCGGCTCCACGTCTTCGCCAATCGCCTCGCGCACGGAGTCGTGCGCCTTGTGGAGCCGGGAGAGCGCCTTGGGATAGGGCAGGCTGGTCTTCTGCATGACGATCGCCAGCTTCACGTTCCATCGCGCGCGGCGCAGCAGCTTGTCGGCCGCGTCGTACTCCAGGCCGGTGACGACGCCGATGATCCGCCGGGCGCGGTCGCGCAGCTTCTCGGATCCGGTGTGCACGTCGACCATCAGGTTGCCGTACGTCTTGCCGATCCGCACCATGGCCGCCGTCGTCAGCATATTGAGGACGAGCTTGGTCGCCGTTCCCGCCTTCAGACGCGTCGATCCGGCAATGACCTCGGGGCCGACGGCCGGCGCGATCATCAGGTCGACGAAGGTCTGCAGCTCGGTATGCGGGTCGCAGGTGACGAAGACGATCTTCAGGCTCGCGCGGCGCGCGCGCGTCAGCGCGCCGCGGACGAACTGCGTCATGCCGCTCGCCGAGACGCCGATGACGACGTCCTTGCGGGTGGGGCGGAGCCGGGCGATCGCCCGCGCGCCCTCCTCGTAGTTGTCGTCGACCCCCTCGCGCGGCTTCAGCACGGCCTGGTGGCCGCCGGCCATCACGGCCTGCACCAGGCTGTCGCTGGTGCCGAACGTGGTGGGCATCTCGGCCGACTCCAGCACGCCGAGCCGGCCGCTGGTGCCGGCGCCGACGAACAGGATGCGGCCCCCCTTGCGCAGCGCCTCGGTGATGATGTCGACGCCGAGGGCGATCCGATCCTTCTCCCGCTGCACCGCCGCCAGCACCTTGCGGTCCTCGGCGATCATCATGTCGACGATTTCGGCGGGCGACAGCTTGTCGATCGCCAGGCTGACCGGGTTGATGGCCTCGGTCGGCACTTCCTCCCACTTCGAGCGTACAGACATGAAGAAAACCTCAGTCGAGCAAACGGGCATCGTAGTCCCGGCTGCCGCCCCTGTCAAACCCCGTCGAACCCGTCCCACGGCGGCCGCGCCGCGCCGGCCGTTCGCGGTATGCTGGGGGCGTCGCGGCTGGCCGGGCCGGCCGGGGCGCCCCGGGACCAACGCTTGGCCGAGACCCACGCCCTCATCGACGCCTATCTCGATCATCTCCGGGTCGAGCGACGCCTGTCGCCGAACACGCTCGAGAGCTACGGCCGCGACCTGCGCGGCCTCGGCGAGTTCGCCGCCGGCCGATCCCGGAGCGCCGCCGCGCTCGACCGCCGCGACCTCGAAGCCTTCGTCCGGGAGCTGATGGGGCGCGGTCTGTCGCCCCGCTCGGTCGCCCGCACGGTGGCCTGCCTGCGCGGCTTCTATCGGTACCTGACGCTCCAGCGGCGCGTGACGGCCAACCCCGCCGAGGATCTCCGGGCGCCGAGCGCCTGGGCGCCCCTCCCCAAGTATCTGACGATCGAGGACGTCGACCGGCTCCTGGCCCAGCCCGACACGACCAGGCCGCTCGGCCTGCGCGACCGGGCGCTCATCGAGTTGTTGTACGCCACGGGCCTGCGCGTCTCCGAGCTGGTCGGGCTGCGGGCGGCCGACCTGAACCTGGAAGATCGCTGGCTGACCTGTACCGGGAAGGGGAACAAGCAGCGGATCGTGCCCATGGGCGACGCGGCCGCCGCCTGGGTGCAACGCTATCTGTCCACGGGCCGCCCGGCGCTGCTCGGCCGCCGGAGTTCGCCGCGGCTGTTCGTCAACGCCCGGGGCGGTCCGCGCGGCCTCTCGCGCGTCGGTTTCTGGAAGATCCTGCGCCGCTACGCGCGCCAGGCGGGCATGAGTCAGCCCATCAGCCCGCACGTGCTGCGCCACTCGTTCGCGACGCACCTGCTCGAGCGAGGGGCCGACCTGAGGGCGATCCAGATGATGCTGGGGCACGCGGACCTGTCGACGACGCAGATCTACACGCACGTGCTGGAAGCGCGGATGCGCGCGGCGTACGAGCGGTTTCATCCGCGTGCGTAGGCGGGGCTCCGCCCGACACCCCGGCTCGGTCGCTTGCGGGGGCCATACGGACTTGCTTGGTAAATCACGCCTCTGCTATAGTTAACGGATCTGAGGCGGCTCACGTTCCGGTCATACCCGGGCCGCACGAATCCGCTTCACACGCCATGACGTTTGCGGGCTCCGGCGCGACGGACGCGTCCGGCCGTGCACGACGGTGCCTGCGCGCTTTTCATCCGAAGGAGCTTCCGGCATGAGCCGAAACGGCCGTCATCTTTTCACCTCCGAGTCGGTGACCGAGGGGCACCCCGACAAGATTGCCGATCAGATTTCCGACTCGGTGCTCGACGCCATTCTGGCGCAGGACCCCGTCGGGCGCGTCGCCTGCGAAACGCTGGTCACGACCGGCCTGGCGATCATCGCCGGTGAAATCACCACCAGCTGCTACGTCGACTTCCCGAAGATCGTCCGCGAGACGATCAAGGACGTCGGGTACACGCGCGCGAAGGTACGGTTTCGACTACGAGACCTGCGCCGTGCTGTCGTCGATTCACGAGCAGTCGCCCGACATCGCCATGGGCGTCGACCCGGGCGGCGCCGGTGACCAGGGCCTGATGTTCGGCTACGCCTGCACCGAGACCGACGAGCTGATGCCGATGCCGATCATGCTCGCGCACAAGCTGGTCCAGGGCCTGTCGCGCGCGCGGCGCGAGGAGGTCCTCGACTACCTCCGGCCCGACGGCAAGTCGCAGGTCACCATCGAGTACGACGGCCACAAGCCGGTGCGCGTCGACACGGTCGTGATCTCGACCCAGCACAGTTCGCTCGTCAGCACCGAGACCATCCGCGAGGACGTCGTCGAGAAGATCATCACGAAGATCATTCCCGCCGAGCTGGTCGACAAGAAGACGCGGTTCCTCGTGAACCCGACCGGGCGGTTCGTCACCGGCGGTCCGCAGGGCGACGCCGGCGTCACCGGCCGGAAGATCATCGTCGACACCTACGGCGGCGCGGCCCCGCACGGCGGCGGCGCCTTCTCGGGCAAGGATCCCACGAAGGTCGATCGCTCGGCCTCCTACATGGCGCGGTACATCGCGAAGAACATCGTCGCCGCCGGCCTGGCCGACCGGGCCCTCGTGCAGCTCGCCTACGCGATCGGCGTCGCCGACCCGGTGTCGGTGATGGTCGACACCGAGGGAACGAGCCGCGTGCCGGAGGAGAAGATCACCGAGCTCGTGCGCAAGCACTTCAAGCTGACGCCGCGCGGGATCATCGAGGAGCTCGACCTGCGCCGGCCGATCTACAAGAAGACCGCCGCGTTCGGCCACTTCGGACGGACCGAGCCCGAGTTCACCTGGGAACGGACCGACCGCGCCGACGCCCTCCGCGCCGACGCCGGCGTCTGATGCCGCGCAGGCCCGCCGGAGGGCCCGCGCGCACTAGTGATTGATGTCTCGACTCCGGATTTCCCTGGTCACGACGGCGGTGCTCGCCGCCGCCGTCGTGACCCTCGTCGTGTCCACGCTGCCCCCGAAGGCCCGGGTCCTCTCGCGGCCCGCCTGGACGCCGGATCACACCGACGTGCGCGGGGCCTACCACATCCATACCCGACGCTCCGACGGCAGCGGCACGATCGATCAGGTGGCCGCCGCCGCCGCGCGGGCCGGCCTCGCGTTCATCATCGTCACCGACCACGGTGACGGGACCGCCCTGGACCCGCCGGCGTACCGCGCGGGCGTGCTCTGCCTCGACAACAACGAGATCAGCACCAACGGCGGGCACTACGTCGCGCTGGGCATGCAGGAGGCCCCGTACCCCCTCGGCGGCGATCCGCGTGACGTCGTCGCCGACGTTGCGCGGCTCGGTGGATTCGGCATCGTGGCCCACCCGTACTCCCCGAAGCCGGCGCTGCAATGGCACGCCTGGGGCCTGCCGTTCGACGGCATCGAATGGATCAACGCCGACAGTGAGCGGCGCCACCGGACCACCGGGCAGCTGCTCGCCGCGCTGACGCACTATCCCTTCCGGCCGGCCGAGACGCTCGTGTCGCTGTTCACCCGGCCGACCGAGCCCCTGCAGCGGTGGGACGCGCTGACCGCCCAGCGGCGGGTCGTCGGCCTCGCCGGGCGCCGACGCCCACGCCCGCATCGGCCTCGGGGGCGACCCGCAGACCGACGGCACGCTGTTCCGGCTGCCGAGCTATCAGGCGTCGTTCGAGGCCTTCTCGATCCATGCCGAGCTCGACCGCCCGCTCACCGGCCATCCCGTGCCCGACGCGAAGGCGATCCTCTCGGCCATCGAGGCCGGCCACGTGTACTCGTCCATCGACGGCCTGGCCGCGCCGGCCGTCTTCCAGTTCGCCGGCCGCAGCGGCAGCCACACGGCGAGCGAGGGGGACATCCTGCCGCTCGACGGGCCCGTCGAACTGCGCGCGCAGGTGAACAATCCGTCGGCCACCGTCGTGCTGTTCAGCGGCGGACGCCCGATGAACCGGGCCGTCGGCGGCGACGTCACGTTTCACGTGCCGGCCCAGCCGGGCGTCTACCGGATCGAGGTGTGGCTCCGGCATCCCGCACAGGGGATGCCCCTGCCGTGGATCGTCAGCAATCCCATCTACGTCCGGGCCCCCTCGACGCCGCCGCCCCCGGCGCCCGCGGCGCCGGCCCCGAGGGCCACCTACGAGCTGATGCCCGACACCGGCACGCACGGGTGGCGGATCGAGCGCGACACCAGCTCGATGGCGGTCCTGCAACGCGTGGACGCGGCGGCGATCGCCATGCGGTTCACGCTGGGTGGCACGGGCAGGGGAGGGCAGTACGTCGCGGCCTCCCGCGACGTCGGGCGCGAGACGGCCTTCTTCGACCGGCTGGCGTTCCGGGCAACGGCCACGCGGCCGCTCCGGGTGTCGGTGCAACTGCGTGACGAGAGCGGGCACCGGTGGGAGCGCTCGGTCTACCTCGACCCCACGGCGCGCACGGTCGCCGTGCCGTTCACCGAATTCCGACCACTCGACCCGGGGCAGGCGCCGTCGCCGAACCTCGAACAGGTGCGCAGTCTGCTGTTCGTGGTCGATACCACCAATGCGAGCGGCGGCATGGCCGCCACCATCGAGCTCAGCAATGTCCGATTCGAGCGGTAGGCGGCGGGATCGCGCGGCCCCGTCCGTCGGGCCGTGTGCGGCGCATCACCGGAGCCGCGGGCTGAGGTATGCTCATCGTGCACGCCCCGAGGGTTCGTCTTCAGATATGTCTCACGCTGTACGTTCGTTCGTTGCCTTCCTCGCTCTCGCGACACTCGTCGGCGTCCCGTCCCCCGCGAAGGCCCAGACCGGGCCGACGGCCGTTCACGGCGTCGTCGTCGACCAGACCGGGCTGCCGCTGCCGGGCGTCACCATGCAACTGCTCGCACGCCGCCGCGCGGTCGCCACGACACAGACGGGTGCCGACGGCACGTACACCTTCGCTGACGGCGTCACGGGCACGACCGTCGTCGCGGCGCTCGACGGGTTTCAGACGGCCCGAGTGCCGCTGGCCCGTGCGAGCCGCATCGTGCTGTCCCTGGCGCACGCCGCCGAGAGCACGCAGGTCGTCGCCCCGGCGGTGATCCCGTCGTCGCCGACGGCCGCCACGCTGGGCGGCACGCTGACCGCCAAGACCGTCGCCCGGCTCCCCTCGGCGCACCTCCAGGCGCGCGAGTCGCTGCCGCTGCTGCCGTCGATCGTCCGCGGCAACGACGGCCTGCTCCGGCTGGGCGGCGCGCGGCCCTACGACTCGCCGCTGCTCATCGACGGCTTCGACGTCACCGACCCGGCCACCGGCCTCTCGTCGCTGAACCTGCCGTTCGAGGCCGTGCGGGGCGTGCAGGTGCTGCGCGATCCGATGGACGCCCGTTTCGGCAACCTCATCGGCGGGGTCGTCCAGATCGACACGACCGCCGGCGACAAGACCACGTTCGGCGTGCAGGGCTTCTTTCCGCGCCCGCGCTTCCAGAACCCGGGATTCGGACGGATCGAAGGGATCTTCCCGCGCGTCTACTTCGGCGGATCGTCGAGCCGTCATCGCGTCCGGTACTTCACCGCCGCCGAGTACGACTTCGAGCGCATCCCCGTACCGGGCGTCACGCAGGGCACCGGGCCGAACTTCACGCCGACCACGACGACCGTCTTCGGCCGCGTGGACGTCCAGGCCACCGAGCGCAACACCATCACCGTCGAGGCGTTCACGGCGCCCGGCACCACGACCAACGTCGGCCTGAGCCCGCGGCGCGACGTCAACGCCGCCGTCGATGTCGGAGCCGGGGACATCTTCACCGGCGTGACCGACCACCATGTCTTCGGGAACCAGAGCGTCCTGACCGTCAGGATCGGGGCGCTGAGCACACCACGCCACGCTGACGCCGAACAGCAGCAACGGCACGGCATACCTCTCCCCGGCCGGGTGGCAGGACAACTGGTTCTCGCGCGTCGAGCGGCACGCGAGCCGGTACAGCGCCGGCGTCTCCTGGGAACGCCTGTTCACGGCTGGGTCCCGCACGCACGACGTGACGCTGACCGCGGGGCTGGCGACCCGGCGCGTGCACGGGAAGGTCCGCGAGACACCGATTCTCGTCCGTGACGAGCTGGGCCGGCCGGTGCGCTCCGTCACCTTCGGCGGCGCCGCGACCTTCGGCGTGCACGACCGCCCGGGCTACGGCGCCGTCCGCGACCTGTGGCGCCTCAGCGACCGGCTCCAGCTCGACACCGGCCTGCGCGTCGACTGGAACGGCACCTACGGCGGCGCCACCCCCTCGGCCCGCCTCGGCGTGCGATACGACCTCGACCAGGACGGCCGGACCGTGCTGAAGGCCGGCGTCGGACGCTTCGTCGGCACGCTGCCGCTCGCCATCGCCACCTTCGCGGCCTATCCCGTCAGGACCGACACGCTGATCGACCCGGCCACCGGCGCCACCGTCGCGCAGGCGGTGTACCGGCCGGCCGTCGGCCGCCTCCGCCTCCCGACGGCCATCGCGGCCACCCTGCAGGTCGAACGACAGCTCTCACCGACACTGCTCGTGCAGGTGGGCGTCACGAACCGGAACGCCTCGTCGGCGCCGACCCTCGGCGTGTCGACGACCGGCGGGCCGCTGGTGGTCAGCAGCACCGGACGCAGCACGTACCGGGATGTCGAGTTCGCCATGCGGAAGGTCTGGCCGCACGACCAGCAGCTGTTCGTCAGCTACGTGCGGTCCAGCGCGCGCGGAGAGCTGAACGACTTCTCCTCGCTGTTCCTGGAGATGGACACGCCGCTGCTGCAGCCCGGCGGCATGGCGCGGCTCCCGACCGACGCCCGCGACCGCATCGTGGCCTGGGGCACGGTCGACCTGCCGCGGAAGATCGTCATCTCGCCGACGATCGAGTGGCACACGGGCTTCCCGTACTCGGTCGTCAACGATCGCTATTTCTACGTCGGCCAGCCGAACAGCCGGCAGTTCCCGGCCTTCATGGCGCTCGACATCATCGGCTACAAGACCTTCACGGTGCACCACCGCAGCGCCGACCTGGGCATGCAGCTCTTCAACGCGACCGACCACTTCAACCCGCGCGGCGTGTACCCCGTGGCGGGAGCCGCCGCCTTCGGCACCTTCACCAACAGCGTGGGCACCATCGTCCGCGGCTTCATCATGATCCACTGGTAGGCGGGCCGTCGCCGGGACCACGAGCCCTCAGCGGACCTGGGCAGGCAGAGAACTTCGCCGAAGGCCATGCCGAGCGGAGGACAGACGAATCCGCAGCGAGCGCATCGGCGCCAGTGCCGCGCGGGGCGTGGGGCCCGCGCGCAGTGAATCGATGTGAGCCGGGGTGTGGGGCAGAGCCCCACAGCGTAACGGCCCGCACAGCGGGCCCGCGAACGGAGCGAGCCGTGGCAGGCGGAGAGAACTGCGCCGAAGGCCATGCCGAGCGGAGCGACAGACGAATCCGCAGCGAGTGCATCGGCGCCAGCTGCCGCGCGGGGGTGGGGCCCCGCGCGCAGTGAATCGATTTGAGCCGGGGTGTGGGGCAGAGCCCCACAGCGTCACGGCCCGCACAGCGGGCCCGCGAACGGAGCGGCGCGGGCCGTCGCGCCGAGCGAGCGCAGTGAGCCGGGGTGTGGGGCAGAGCCCCACGTAAATTACGTCCGGACCGTCAGCAGCAGGTAGGCCGCTCCGGCGCCGAACAGCAGGTTCGGCGCCCAGGCCGCCAGCACCGGCGTCAGCAGGCCGCCGCTGCCGATCGCCACGAAGAAGCTCAGCATCATCCAGTAGGTCACCGCCAGCACGACGCCGAGGCCGATCCCGTACATCGCGCCGCGGCGGCCCGTCGAGACCGCGAACGGCACGGCGAGCAGCGTCATGATGATCGTGACGAACGGGAACGCCACCTTCCGCTGCAGCGCCACGACGTAGGGCACCACGTAGAACCCGCTCGCGCGCAGCTGCTCGATGTAGTGCTTCAGCTGCGTGTAGGTCATCTGCTCGGCGTCCGGCGTCTCGGTCTTGAAGTAGCCGGCCGGCTCCAGGTCCAGCCGGCGCGCGCCGAACGGCGTCCAGCCCGTCGCCGCCGCTTCGGGGCCCCGGGCCCGCCGCCGCGCCGGCGGCGGCGGCGTGAACGTTCGCACCCAGCCATTTCGCGCCAGCCAGCCCGTCCCGACGCTGCCGTCGGCTTCGCGCACCGGCGTCACCGCCGCGGTCGCCGCGTACGTCAGGGCCGAGAGGCGCCAGGCGCTGGTGTCGACGTGGTAGATCGACAGCCGGTCGAACCGGTCCTTCTGCGGGTCGAACAGGCCGTAGTGATAGATGTCCCCCTGCCGGCCCACCACCCAGTGGCGGTTCATCACGTCGAGCGTCCGCGGGGGATAGCCCTTCATGATGCCGTGCAGCGTCTCCGCCTTCTGGTTCGCGGTGGCCAGCACGTGCTCCTCGAGCGTGAACAGGACGCCGCTGGCGATCACCCCGAACACGACCAGCGGCACGGCCGCCCGGTACAGGCTGATGCCGCACGCCTTCATGACCGCCAGCTCGCTGTTGCGCGTCAGCAGGCCGATGGTGACCAGCGTGGCGACCAGCGCCGAGATCGGGATGACGTAGTACACGAACTGCGGCGTCGCGAAATAGAAGTACTGGAACAGCATCGACATCGTCGCCTGTCCCCGGAACAGCTTGTCCGACAGGTCGATGAACGTCGAGATGTAGAAGATCCCGAGCAGCCCCAGGAACCCCAGCACGAACAGCCGCAGGTACATCCGCGCCGACGTACAGGTCGAGGATGTGCGGGCGGGGGAGGTGGAACGACGGCACCCGCACCACCAGCACGATCCCCCCGGCGCGCCCGCCCGCCCGCCGCCGCCGAGGTCGGGGCCGCCGCCGCGTCCACCTTCGCCCGCCGCTTCAGCCACGGCAGCGGTGATCCGGAGCGGCCGGTCCGCCGACCGCGCCCGCCACAGCAGCGCCAGCACCCCGGCGACGCCGAGCAACACGTTGGGCAGCCAGGGGGCGAACCAGGCCGCCATCTGGCCCCCCTTGGCCATCGACTGGCCCGTCCACATGAACACGTAGTAGACGAAGATGACGCCGAGCCCGAGGACGAAGCTCGACAGCTTCCCGTCCTTCCGATTCGTCACGCCGAGCGCCAGCCCGATGAGGGCGAAGACCAGGCAGGCCACCGGGATGGAGAACTTCTTCTGGATCTCCATCTCGGGGTCCTTCGACGACAGCCCGAGCTTGTTCGACTGCTGAATCTGCTGGTGCAGCTGCGAGATCGTCATCTCGCGGTCGCCGCGCATGATCGTGGACCGGGGGAACACGGTCTCCGGGTCCATCGTCAGCACCATGCGGCTGAAGGTCGTCGCCTGGTAGCCGTCCGGTTTGTCCTCGACGATCGTGTGGCGGGTGCCGTTCTCGAGGACCAGCGCCACCAGCCGGCGGGACTTCTCGAGCGCCAGGCGGCCCCGCTGGGCGAAGTACGTCACCGTCTGGTCGGCCCGCTGGGTGTCCGCCAGAAAGACGCCGCGCCATTCGCCGTCGGCCGCCACGTCCTGGACGTACAGCACCTGCTTCGGGAAGTCGTCGAAGAACACCCGCGGCTTGACGTCCGAGGCCGCCCGGGAGGCGACGATGCTGTAGGTGATCTCCCGGAACGCCTGGTTCGCGTTCGGCAGGGCCACGATGATGACCCAGGAGGTCGCCGCCCAGCAGACGAGGGCCAGCACCGCCACCGGGCGGAGCAGCCGGTACAGGCTCACCCCGCAGGCCTGCAGCGCCACGAACTCCCGGTCGCCCGACAGCCGGCCGAACCCGATCAGCAGCCCGACCAGCAGAGCCATCGGAATGGTGACGGCCAGCGCCTGCGGCAGGAGGGTCGCCAGCACTTTGAAGATGATCGGCCAGGGCACCCCCTTGGCAATGAGCTTCTCGGCCTGGTCGGCGATCGGGGGGATCTCGAGGACGAAGGTCAGCACCAGCAGGCTGATCAGCAGCGGCGGCACGACCTCCCGGACGATGTAGCGATCGACGATTCGAAGCATGCCTGCAATCTGCTGCACGGGCCGGCGCACCGGCGCCGGGCGGCGCCCAGTGACCGCCGTCCAGCCGCTCCGCACCGATGCCGACGGGCAGAATTCTACTACGGGAGCGCGCGCGAGCCCGACGGGGCGAGGACCGCGCTGCCGCTCGACGACGGCCGGCGAAGCGCGGGTCCGGTCGCGGTCGAGGACTGGGGCGGATCCCCGCGGAAACCATCCGCAGACCATGCACAGGCCTGTTTCACTGGCCAAACATCATGAGTCTGATAATATATGTTATGTTAACCTACGCCTCTGAAATGGCCGAAAGGCCGGCCTCTTTCGCTTCGCCGGCCGGCTCTCCCACCGCCCCCTTTCGTGGCGCGTGGTAGCATCAGGACTGTCATGCGGCGTCACGATTCCTTCTTTGCCCGCTACGCCTGGGGCGTTCTCGCCTACAACATCCTCGTCATTCTCTGGGGCGCCGTCGTTCGCGCCAGCGGCTCCGGCAATGGCTGCGGCGAGCACTGGCCGCTGTGCGGCGGCGAGGTCATCCCTCACGCCGCGCAGATTGCCACGCTCATCGAGTTCGCCCATCGGATGACGAGCGGCATCGACGTCATCCTGGTCGTGCTGCTGGTCGTCTTCAGCCTGCGCCGGCTGCCGCCCGGCCATCGCAGCAGGCATTTTGCTGGCGCGGCCCTGGCGTTCACGCTGGTCGAAGGGCTCATCGGGGCGGCCCTGGTGCTGTTCGGCGACGTCGGGACCAACGCGTCGATGTCGCGCGTCGTCATCCTGTCCATCCATCTGGTGAACACGTTCCTGCTGCTGGCCTCGCTGGCGCTCACGGCCTGGGCGGCCGGCGAGCGGCCGGAGGGACACGGCGGGAACGACGGCACGACGACGCCGGCCGGCGGAGGCTGGACGGCCGCGTACGGCCTGGCCCTCCTCGCGGTCATGGCCGTTGCGGTGACGGGGACGATCGCGGCCCTGGCGGACACTCTCTACAAGGCCGCCACGCTCGGCGCGGGCCTGCAGATGGACTTCTCGGCCGCCTCTTCACCCATCCTGCGGCTGAGAATCATCCATCCGATTCTGGCGGTCACCGTGGCGGCGTATCTGCTGGCGCTGGCGGTGCGGACGCGTGCGGCGTCGACCGGCGGTGTGACGGAAGCACACGGGGGGCGTGCAGCGGCTGGCGGGCTGGCTGATCGGGCTCGTGGTGGCGCAGGTGGCGGCCGGGCTGCTCGACGTGATGCTGCTGACGCCGATCTGGGTGCAGGTGCTGCACCTGCTGACCGCCGACCTGATCTGGATCGTGCTCGTGCTGCTGCTGGCGGAACTCGTCGCCCGGCAGGCCGGCACGGCGGCGCGTCTGCCGGTACGCGAGCCCGGTCCCGGCGCGGACCCCTTCGTCAGCCCTTCCTGAGCTCCTTCAGAATCGCCTCGAGCGCGGAGATCACCTCGTCGCGGTTCACGCGACTCTTCGAGAACTGCAGCCGCAGGTTGAAGGCCTTCGAGTCCGGCTTGAACTTGAAGACGTAGGCCTTCGGCCGTCCGGGCTTCGGCTTGGCCGTCGCCTCGCGGACCTGCTGGCGGGTGGCCCCGCCCTGGCTCGCGATCTTCTCGACGAGGGCCATCATTTTCTGGGGGTCTGATTGGCGAACTATCTGCAGTAGCAACGACTTGGAGGAAATGTCGGCCAGCCGACAAAGCTGGCGCACGTCCTCCGGCATGCCGGCGATCGCCAGCGACTCGGTGATCGACGTGCGCGACTTCCCCAGGCGCCGCGCGAGATCCTCGTGCGTATAGCCGCACTTCTCGGCGAGCGCCTGCAGCGCCTCCGCCTCCTCGAACGCCGTCAGGTCCTTGCGCTGGATGTTCTCGACCAGCGCGAGCTCGATGACCTCGGTGTCGTCGACGTCCCGGATGACGACCGGCAGATCCCGGACGCCGACCTGGACGGCCGCCTGGTAGCGCCGCTCCCCCGCCACGATCTGATAGCGGTCGCCGCGCTGGCGGACCACCAGCGGCTCGATGATCCCCTTCTCCGCGATCGACGACATCAGCTCGGACAGGTCGCCCATCATCTGGCGCGGCTGGCCCGGGTTCGGATCGATCTGGTCGATGGCGACCATGCGGCCGACCGGCGTGCCGGCCGACGCCGCCAGGGCATCGACGTAGTGCTCGTCGTGACGCATCTGCACGGTGGATGGCAGCCCCCGTCTAGGCACGGTCGATTACCTCCTCACACAGGCTGTAGTACCTCGGTCGCCCCGGACGACTCCGGCGCGAACGTGAAGATCGATTCCTTGTAGGCCGGGCTCTCTTCCAGCCGGACGCTCTTGGTGATGACGGTCTTGAAGACCTTGCCGCCGAACACCTTCTGGATCTGCGCCCGGATGTCCTTGCCGAGCGACGTCCGCCGGTCGTGCATCGTGATGACGACCCCCAGGATCTTGAGCGCCGGGTTCGGCCGGGCCCGCACCTTCTCGATGGTCTCGAGCAGGTCGTCGGTCCCCTCCAGCGCGAAGTACGACGACTGGATCGGAATCAGCAGGTGGGTGGCGGCCACCAGCGCGTTCACCGTCAGCAGCCCCAGCGTCGGCGGGCAGTCGATGACGACGGCCTCGTACTGCTCGCGAATCGGCTCGAGCCGGTCCTTCAGACGGAAATGGGCGTCCAGCTCCCCCACCAGCTTGGCCTCCAGCTTGGCCAGCGCGATGCGCGACGGCGCCACCCAGAGGTTCGGCAGCGACGAGGGCCGGATGACCTCCTCCAGCGTGCAGTGCTCCTCGGCGATCGCGTCGTACACGCTTCGCGTGACGGTCTGCATGTCGAGGAACGACATCGTGCTGTTGGCCTGCGGATCCAGGTCGATGAGGAGGGTCGGCTTGCCGCGAAGGGCAAGCGCGGCAGCAAGATTGATTGCGGTCGTGGTCTTACCGACGCCGCCTTTCTGATTGGCGATGGCGACGATCATGTGGGGCGGTTGTACCTGCTGTCGGAACGATGAAGGACCGGAGCCATTCTAGGGACGCCCCGGGAGGCTGTCAAGCGGAGGGGCCGGAGGGCCGCGCCAGTCCGCCGGGAGGTCACATCTTGTACTTGCCGAGATCGTCGGAATCCAGGCTCTCGAGCCACTTCTGGAGCCGATCGGTGTCGGCCCGGGCGGAGGAGAAGTCGACGGACTTCGCGTTCTCCAGCACCGTCTCCTCGACGAAGATCGGCGCCCGCGTCCGCAGGGCCAGGGCGATCGCATCGCTCGGCCGCGCATCGACCGCCACGGTCTCCCCGCGCACCGTCAGGTAGATCATCGCGTAGAAGGTGCTCTCCTTCAGGTCGCACACGACCACCTTGTCGACCCGTCCTGCCAGATCCTGGATCATGTTCCGCAGCAGGTCGTGCGTCATCGGCCGCGGCGTCGACACGTTCTCGATCTGCAGCGCGATCGCATTGGCCTCGAACACCCCCACCCAGATCGGCAGCACGCGCTCACCGTCCTGGTCCCGCAGGATGACGATCGGCATGTTGGTGATGGGATCCACCATCAGCCCCTTGAGGGTCATTTCGATCTGCATGATGCCTACAAGCTAGGCGCCGGCCCCGGGCCTGTCAAGCCGTGCCGCCGCCTCCTCCGCCACCGCCCCATAGAGACTGTTCGGGCCGGCCCGCAGCACCCGCACCGGCACCGTCCGCCCGATCCAGCCGCCCGCCCCGGTCCCGGTGAAGTTCACCACCGTGTTGCCGGTCGTCCGCCCCGACAAATCCCCGGGGCGCCGCCGGCTCACCGCGTCCACCAGCACGTCGACCACCTGTCCCACCGCCCGCTCGTGCAGCGCCAGCTGGATCGTCCGCTGCCGCGCCTGCAGCGCCACGATCCGCCGCGTCTTCTCGGCCTCGGACACGTCGTCCGGCATCCGCTTGAGCGCCAGCGTCCGCGGACGCGGCGAGTACTTGAACGAGAACATGCTGTGATAGCCGACCGCCTCGGTGAGCGACAGCGTCTCCTCGAAGTCCGCCGCCGTCTCGCCCGGGAAGCCGACAATCATATCGGTCGATAGCGCGACCGCCGGCACCTCCTCCCGGATCCGGGCCACCAGTTCCAGGTAGCTCTCGCGCGAGTAGCGCCGCCGCATCGCCCGCAGCACGCGCGTCGATCCCGACTGCACCGGCAGGTGCAGGTGCTTGCAGACCTTCGGCAGGTCCCGGACCGCCTCGATGAGCCGCGACGAGACGTGCCGGGGATGCGGGCTCGCGAATCGGATCCGCTCGAGCCCCGGCACCTCGTGCACCGCCTCGAGCAGCCCCGCGAAGTCGCAGCCCGGATCGTCGGGAGCCTGGTAGTGATTCACGATCTGTCCGAGCAGCTGGACCTCCCGCCGGCCGCTCGCCACGGCCTCGCGCACCTCGGCCACGATGTCGGCCTTCGGGCGCATCCGCTCCGCGCCCCTGGTGTACGGCACGACGCAGAACGCGCAGCAGTCGTTGCACCCCTCGATGATGGTCACCCAGGCCTTCACCGGGTCCTGCCGGCGCGCCACGCCGAGGGGAAACGAGACGTCCTCGGTCGGCCGCAGGTCGATGACGGGCCGCCGATCCTCGACCGCCTGCTGCACCAGCATCGGCAGCCGCCGAACCGCCTGCGTGCCCACCACGAGATCGGCCTCCCGCGAGCGGCGGAGGATCGCCTCCCCCTCCTGCTGCGCCACACAGCCGGCCACCGCCACGATGGGATCGCGGCCGGTCTCCTCGCGGAGCACGCGCAGCTCGCCGAGACGGGTGTACAGCTTGTCCTCGGCGTGTTCCCGGACGCTGCACGTGTTGATCACGATGACGTCGGCCTCCGACGCCTCGTCGGTCGACTCGTAGCCGGCCTGCTCGAGGAGCCCGGCCATCCGCTCCGAGTCGTGCACGTTCATCTGGCAGCCGAACGTCTCGATCAGATACTTCTGGGGCATCGTCTTCAGTCTTCAGTCTACGGTCTTCAGCTCTGCGGTCTGCAGTCGTTTCGAGTTACGACGAAGGCGGGGCGGCGCCTCGGTTTCGCTTTCGCCCTTTCGCTTTCGCCTTTCGTCTTGTCTTCGCTTTCGCCCTGCCGCTCCTCGAGCATCTCACGTGCGGTCTCGCGAACCCGCTCGGACACCGCGGCCCCGCCCAGCATCCGCGACAGCTCGTCGACGCGCGCCGCCTCGTCGAGCCGCCCGACCTCGGTGAGCGTCCGGCCGCTGCGGATCTGCTTGCTGATGTGGAAGTGGACCGCGGCATGCGCCGCCATCTGCGGCAGATGCGTGATACACAGCACCTGGAAGGTCCGGCCCAGCTGCTGCAGCTTCCGGCCGACCACGTCGGCGACCCGGCCGCCGATGCCGGCGTCGACCTCGTCGAAGATGAGCGTCTTGCCCGGAGCGTCGGCCGACACCAGCGTCTTGATGGCGAGCATCACCCGTGAGAGCTCGCCGCCCGAGACGATGCGAGCCAGCGGCCGAAGGTCCTCGCCGGGATTCGGCGAGACGTAGAACTCGGCCTCGTCGATGCCCGCCCTCCCCCACCGCTCCTCCGGCAGCGGCTCGGCATTGAAGCGGACCTCGAAGCGGGTCCGCTCCATGGCCAGCTCGGCCAGGACGCCCTCGAGGCTCCGGGCGAACGTCACGGCGGCCTTGCGGCGCCCGGTCGACAACGTCCGCGCGGCGGCGAGGTAGGCGGCGCGGGCGGCGTCGACCGCCCGAGTGAGCTCCTCGAGCCGGGCCGCCGCCGTGCCGAGCGACCCCAGCTCCTCCCGGGCGGTCGTCCCGCGGGCAATCACATCGTCGAGCAGGAGGCCGTACTTGCGCTTCAGCCGCTCCAGGGCGGCCAGCCGCTCCTCGACCTGCTGCAGCCGGGCCGGCGAGGCGTCGAGGCCGTCGACGTAGTCCCGCAGGAAGAAGGCAAGGTCCTCGAGCTGCGCCTTGATGCCGTTGCCCATCTCGACATGGGGCTGGAAGCGGGCGTCCACGGCCGCCAGGTCGGCGACCTTCCGCCAGACGGCGCCCAGACCGGCCAGCAGGGAGTCGTCGCTCTCGTAGAGCGCCTCGTAGCTCTCGGTGCACAGCCGCTCGAGCCGCTCCGCACTGGCGAGCACCTGACGGACCGCCTGCAGCTCGTCATCTTCGCCGGCCCTGGGGGCGACGCGGTCGATCTCGGCCAGCTGGAACGCGAGCAGCTCCCGCCGGGCCTCGCGGTCGGCCTGCTCCCGCCGGACCCGGGCCAGCAGGTCGCGGGCCGCGGTCAGCCCGCTCCAGGCCTCCTCGACCCCCTGGCGATCGCTCTCGAGCTTCGCGTAGCCGTCGAGCACCGCGAGATGGCTCTCGGCATCGAGCAGGGTCTGGTGCTCGTGCTGGCCGTGCAGTTCGACGAGCTCGCCGGCAAGAGTCCGCAGCGCGGTGGCCGTCACCAGCGTGCCGTCGATGAAGGCGCGGCTCCGCCCCTGTGCGGTCACCTCGCGGCGCACGAGGACCTCGGCGCCGTCGGGCCGATCGAAGACGGCCTGGATGGTGGCGGTGTCCTCGCCGGTCCGGACCAGATCGGAGGTCGCGCGGCCGCCGAGGAGCAGGCCGACGGCCTCGACGAGGATCGACTTGCCGGCGCCGGTCTCGCCGGTCAGCACGTTGAGGCCCGGCTCGAACTCGATTTCGAGGCGGTCGATGACGGCGAGATGTTCAATGGCCAGGAAGCGCAGCATGCGGGAGAACTCCAATCATACCATACGTTTGACAGCCCACCGTGGGCGTGCTACGCTACGGGAATCGCGCTGTCCCAGCGGCGCACAAACAGACTACCGGAGGCCCGTTTGCGCACGCTTGGCAGCATCCTCCTTGCACTGCAGGTGCAGGGCGCTACCGACAGCGGTCTGGGAACCAACGTCGTCAATCTCGTCGGCCGCTCGAGTCCCATCGCCAAGATCGTTCTGCTGATTCTGGCTGTCTTCTCGATCGTTTCCTGGGGCATCATTCTCTACAAGATCTGGGCGTTCCGGCGATCGGCCCGTCAGTCACGCAGCTTCCTGGACATCTTCCGGCGCAGCAGCAAGTTCTCCGAAGTGCAGGCCGTCTGCAAGACGCTGCGCGAGAGCCCGCTGGTGGGGATCTTCCAGGCGGGCTACGCGGAGATCACGGCGCAGCTGCGCCACGCCGCACCGGCCGCGGACCCGGTGGCGGCCGCCAATCCACACGAGGCTTCCGGTCGTCCTACTCTCAAGAGCCTGTCGGCGCTCGATCGCGCGCTGCTGCGCGCCTCGTCGGTCGAGATGAACAAGCTGGAGAGCCACGTCCCGTTTCTCGCGACCACGGCGAGCATCGCGCCGTTCATCGGCCTGTTCGGCACGGTGTGGGGCATTATGAGCGCCTTCGAGGGGATCGGCCAGACCGGCTCGACGAACCTCGGCATCGTGGCCCCGGGCATCGCCGAAGCACTGATCGCAACGGCCGCGGGCCTGTTCGCGGCGATTCCGGCCGTGTACTTCTACAATCATCTGACGAACCGGACGAAGCTGTTCGCCTCGGAGATGGACGATTTCTCGCTCGAGTTCCTGAATATCGCCGAGCGCAACTTCACCTAGGCGGAACCGGCGCCCGGCGGACGGCCGCGGGACGCGCTTCCATCAGTACCTGCAGACGATGCCGAAGGTCCAGCCCGCAGCGGCAGCCCCCGGCCACGGCCGGGCCCGCGGGCGACGCGTCACGACGTCGCTCGCCGAGATCAACGTCGTGCCGCTGGTCGACGTCATGCTCGTGCTGCTCATCATCTTCATGGTGACGGCCCCGATGATCCAGCACGGGATCGATGTCAGCCTGCCGGTGAGCCGGCGCGCGGCGGCGATGAACACCGAGCGGGTATTCATCACGCTGCCCGCGACGTTCCGCCGGACGCAGGCCGTCTATCTGAACGACAAGCCGGTGCCGCTCAGCGCGCTCACCGAGCGCATGCGGCAGGAGATGCAGGGCAAGAGCGAGAAGCAGGTGTACCTGAAGAGCGACAGCGGCGTCGACGTGCAGGATCTCATGACGGTCATGGACCACCTGAAGGCCGCCGGGATCCAGAAGGTCGGGATCGTGTCGAAGCTGCCCGGTGAGCGGTAGACCGGCCATGGATGCGGTGTCGGACGTCCTGCGCACGCGGATGCACGAGCCCGACGGGCTCCGTCGGATGGTCGGCATTTCGCTCGGGGTGCACGCGGTCGCCCTCGCCGTGCTGACCCTGCTGCCGATGGCCTGGATCGGCTACAAGGACCGGACGCCGAAGGTCGTGATGACCATCTCGCTCGGCGGCACCGCGCCGGGACCGTATACGGGCGGCACGCAGACGCTGGGCGGACGGCCCGTGCAGGCCGAGGCGCCCCTGCCGAAGGCGCCGACCGCGGTCCGGCCGCCGGCCGAGAAGACGCCCGACATGACCGTGCCGGAGCGGAAGCCGGTGACGAAGCCGCGCCCGGAGGTGAAGACCGCCCCCGAGCACACCCGGAGCTGGAACCGGCAGCCGGTGACCGGCCCGAAGGTGCAGGCCGGCAGCAGCGTCGCGGAGACGGGGGCGACCGGCCAGACCTTCGGGCTGTCGACGGGCGGCGGCGGCACGGGCGGCTATCTCGACGTGAAGAACTTCTGCTGCCCCGACTACGTGGCCACCATGGTGCAGCTGGTCCGGGCGAACTGGGATGGCCGCCAGGAAGTGCCCGGCGACACGATGATCAAGTTCACGATTCAGCGGACCGGGCTGATCACCGACGTGCAGCTCGAGCGATCGAGCGGCTACGCGGCGCTCGACCTGACGGCCCAGCGGGCGGTCATCGATACCCGTCAGCTGCCGCCGCTGCCGGCCGAGTTCCCGAATCCGACGCTGACCGTTCACCTCAGCTTCCAGTACCAGCAGTCCCGATGACCAAGAAGGCTCCCCTGTTCACCCTCGCGCTGCTCCTGGGCTTCACGGTCGCAGGGGCCGCGCGCCGCCAGCCGCCCCCCGCGCCCCCGGCGCCGCCGCCGCAGCAGCCGAGCGAGATCGGGGCGACGATCAGCAGCGGCGCGGTCGGCGCGCCGCCGAAGTACGCCGGTGCCCGACTTCATCGCGCTGTCGACCGATCCGCAGACCGAGGCGGCGGCGAAGACGATTGGGCGGGTGCTGTGGGACGACCTGAACTTCGAGCGGGAGTTCTACATGATCCCGCGCGACACCTACCAGACCATTCCCGCGGCGCACTCCTTCGCCGACGTGCCGTTCGACGCCTGGCGGGAGCTCGGCACCGACGCGGTCGTCGTCGGCACCGTCGAGCGGACCGACGGAGGCAACCTGCGGGTGCAGGTGCGGCTGCTCAACGTGAAGTCGCACCAGTCGGTCTTCGCCAAGGAGTACACCGGTTCGGCGACGAATCCCCGGTTCTACGCCCACACGATCTCGGACGAGATCTTCCTGCAGCAGCGCGGGCTGCACGGCGTGGCGCGGACGAAGCTGGCGTTCGCCTCGGACCGCGACGAGGAGCGGATGCCGGGCACCGTGCTCGACCGGACGGTGAAGGAGATCTACATCTCGGACTACGACGGCGCGAACCAGCGTCGCGTGACGGTGAACCGGTCGCTGAACATCGTGCCGGCCTGGTCGCCCGACGCGCAGTCGATCGCCTACACGTCCTACCGGCGGGGGATTCCGCAGATCTTCATCTCGTTCATCTACAAGGGGACGCTGAAAGAAGTCACCAAGGGGAGCCAGAACTTCCTGCCGGCCTGGTCGCCCGACGGCAAGCACCTCGCGTTCATGTCCGACCGCGACGGCCACGACAACATCTACGTGATGGACGCCGACGGGAGCAACGTGCGGCAGGTGACCCACGGGCCGTCGATCAACGCCTCGCCCACCTGGTCGCCCAGCGGGACCGAGATTGCCTTCACGTCGGACCGATCCGGGCTCGCCGCAGATCTACGTCGTCGGGGCCGACGGCCTCGGCCTGCGGCGGATCACGCACGAATGGTCCTGCGACCGGCCGACCTGGTCGCCGGCGCCGTACAACGAGATCGCCTACGCCTCACAGACCGGGCCCGGGTTCGACATCAAGATTCTCGATCTGGGAACGGGCCAGATCCGCCAGGTCACGTTCGGAGAAGGCTCGAACCAGAGTCCCTCGTTCGCGCCGAACGGCCGTCACCTGGCGTTCACGTCGACCCGCACGGGGCACACCGAAATCTTCACGGTCGGGCGCGACGGCAAGGGCCTGCGCCAGATCACGACCAAGGGCAGCAATTACCAGCCGAGCTGGTCACACTGACGCAGTGATAGAGGAGAACGCCATGCAGATTCGGCAGGCGGCCCGACGGGCCGCCATGGTCGGAGTCAGCTTCCTGGTCCTGACGCTCGCGGCTTGTGGCGGCAAGCAGCCGCCGGTGGCGCGGCCCACGCCGCCACCGCCGCCGGCGCCGACGACCACCGCGCCCGCGGCAAAGCCGCCGGCGCCGCCCGAGCCGGTCGCCGAGCAGCCGCCGGTCGTACCGCCCGAGCCGATCCAGGAGGACACGCTCTCCTCGTCGTCGCTCGACGCGCTGAACCGGAACTCGCCGTTCAAGGACGTCTTCTTCGAGTTCGACAGCGGCGAGCTGAGTGCCGACGCGCGCGCGGCCTGCAGCAGGACGCGGAGCTGCTGAAGAAGTACCCGACGTGGAAGATCACGATCGAAGGTCACTGCGACGAACGCGGGACGGCCGAGTACAACCTGGCGCTGGGCGAACGGCGCGCCGGCAGCGTGCAGGCCTATCTCGTCTCGCTCGGCATCCCCGCCGATCGGATGCGCACGGTGAGCTACGGCAAGGAGTTCCCGTTCGATCCGGGCCACGACGACGCCGCGTGGGCGAAGAACCGGCGGGCACATTTTGTCCTCACCTCGAAGTGAGATGAGGTACAGTTCGGATCGGTCAACCCGGGACGGACGCGCCCCGAGCACGACACGAGTGAAGGCTATGATGCGACGACTGATTGGCGCGGTCCTGCTGATGGCGCTGGCGGCGGCCGCTCCGGCGCACGCCGCCAGTCGCGAGCAGCAGCAGATGATGGCGGACCTCCGCATCCTGCAGGAGCAGACGCAGCAGCTCCAGGTGACCATGCAGACGCTCGCCGAGGCGATCCAACGGGTCAACGCCCGCCTCGACGCGCAGACCGAGGTCACCCGGAAGGCGTTCGCCGACCAGAAGGTGCTGGTCGACAACCTCTCGAGCGACGTGCGCGTCGTGCGCGAGAAGCTCGATGAGAGCACGGTGCGCGTGAACTCGCTCGCGCAGGAGGTCGACGCCGTCCGGATCGGCGTGCAGGCGGTGCAGCGGCAGACGGCACCGCCGCCGGCGCCCATGCCGACCGCCGACACGGCCGCCGGCGCCCAGACGGCCACCACGACGCCCCCACCAGCCACCACGTCCGCCCCGGCGACTGGCGGCACGGCGGCCCACCGGCACCGCTCCGGCGACGCCCGCCGGAGCGGCGGCGGCACCCGATCCGGGCGCCCCGGCCGCAGCGGCACCGCCGCCGACGCCGCCGGTCGCCCTCGGCATGTCACCCCAGCGGCTGTACGACAGCGCGTGGGCCGATTTCGCCGGCGGCCAGTGGGACCTCGCGATTCAGGGCTTCGAGGCCTACATCCGGACGTTCCCGCAGTCGGATCTCTCCGACGATTCGCAGCTGAATATCGGCAACTGGTACTACAACGACGGCAAGTTCCAGCAGGCCGTGGCGGCGTACGACAAGGTCATCCAGAACTATCCGGGCCGGAACGCCGTGCCCGATGCCTACTACAAGCGGGGCCTGGCCTATCGCCGGCTGAACCAGGACGACAAGGCGCGAGAGTCGTTCGAGTTCGCCGCGAAGAACTTCCCCGACAGCGACGCGGGCCGGCTGGCCAGGCAGCAGCTCGAACAACTCAAGCAGCCGGCGGGCGGCGAGTAGTCACAGACCGCGCAGCGTGTGGCGCAGGAAAGGGACGAATCTGCATGGGCAGCGTGAACAAAGTCATCCTGGTCGGCAACCTCGGACGCGACGCCGAGTTGCGGTACACACCGGGCGGTGCCGCGGTGGCGACGCTCAACATGGCGACGACCGAAATCTGGAACGACAAGGCCGGCCAGCGCCAGGAAAAGACCGAGTGGCACCGCATCGTGCTCTGGGGCAAGACGGCGGAGTCGCTCGCCGAGTACCTGACCAAGGGGAAGCAGATCTACATCGAGGGGCGCCTGCAGACGCGCCAGTGGGACGACAAGGACGGCAACAAGCGCTACACGACCGAGATCCGGGCGGACCGGGTCGTGCTGCTGGGCGGGGGCGGGGGCGGCGGTCGCAGCAGCGGCGGCGGCGGGATGGACCGCGGCGAGAGCAGCATCAGCATCGACCGCGGCGGTGACGCCGGCGAGCCGCTGACCGACGACGACATTCCGTTCTAGACGCCGACGAATTCAAGAATTCAAGAATTGAAGAATTGACTGAGGAGGGCGTTCCTGTGCCGCAACCGACCTCGCTCGCGGCACACCGGCCTTCTTTCTTCAATTCTTCAATTCCCAATTCTTCAATTCCTCACGCCTTCCCCTTGTCCTCCCGCCCGTACCAATCCTCCAGCCGGACGACGTCGTCCAGCTCGGGGGTGGAGACCTCGAACACGTCGCTGTCCTCGAGCGCCGTCATGCGGTGAACGGTGCCGGGCGCGATGTGCACCCGCTCGCCGGGCTGCATCTCGCGCTGCGTCAGCGCCCCGTCCTCCGTGATCTCGAACAGCAGCCGGCCGGCCCAGAGAAAGATCGTCTCGTCCTTCCGGTTGTGGTATTGCAGGCTCAGGGCGTGGCCGGCGTTCACGTGGATCAGCTTGCCCACGTACCGGTCGGTCTTCGCCCAGTGGAGCTCGTAGCCCCACGGCTTCTCCACCCTGACGACGTCCGTGCTCACCTTCATCCTCGATCCTCGCCTCCCGCCAGCCTCCACGATCGGCCGGCGCTACCCCTGTCCTCCGGCGGTCGCCGCCGCGCCCGACGGCCGCGACGACAGCACTTCGAGCAGCCGCCGCTCGATCGCGTCGACGGTCGGCAGCCGCAGCGCCTCGCGGGCCACCCGCCGCATGTCGTCCGCCCGGATGCCGGCCAGCAGCTGGCGGGCCACCGGAATCGCCGCCGGCGTCATGCTGAACTCCCGCAGCCCCAGCCCCACGAGCAGCGCCAGCAGCGCCGGGTCCGAGGCCATCTCGCCGCACAGCGAGACCGGAATCCCCCGCCGGTCCGCCGCGCGCCTGACCAGCGCGATGAGCCGCAGAATCGCCGGGTGCAGCGGCTCGTACAACCGCGAGACCCGTTCGTCGGCCCGGTCGACGGCCAGGCGGTACCTGAATCAGGTCGTTCGTGCCGATCGTGAAGAACGCCACTTCGCGCGCGAGGAGATCGGCGACGTACGCGGCTGCCGGGATCTCGATCATGACTCCGATCGGCACCTCGGGAACCGCCTCTCCGCGGGCGGCCAGCTCGGCGCCGGCTTCCGCCACGATCTGCCGCGCCTCGCGGAGCTGCTCGACGCCCGACACGAACGGGAACATGATGCGCAGCCGGCCGTGCCGGCCCGCGCGCAGCAGCGCCCTGAGCTGCGTGCGGAACAGCTCGCGCCGCGTCAGGCTGAGCCGCATCCCGCGAAGTCCGAGCGGATTCCCGCGGCCGCGCGACCAGCCGCGCGTCGGTCCCGACCGGCCGCGGGTCGCGAGCTGGTCCTCATCGACGTCGAACGTGCGGATCGTGACCGGCTCGGGCGCCATCCCCTCGACGAGCCGGCGGTACATCTGGTACTGCCGCTCCTCGTCGACCGATTCGTCCAGCGTCTCGGCCAGCAGGAACTCCGAGCGGTAGAGCCCGATCCCCTGCGCGCCGCATTCCCGCGCCGTCTGCAGGTCTCCCAGCAGCTCGATGTTCGCCTCGAGCCGGATCGGCACGCCGTCAGCGGTCACCGTCGGGCCGTGCCCGCCGGTCGGGTCCCCGCCGCGCCGCACGGGCTGCCGCCCGGCTCGCGCCGCCACCTCGTCGAGCACCTCGCGCGACGGATCGACCAGCACCTCGCCGGTGCTGCCGTCGAGAATGAGGGTGGCGCCGGCCGGAATGCGGGCGCTGGCGTCGTGCAGCCCCACGACGGCCGGCACGTCGAGCGATCGCGCCAGGATGGCCGTGTGGTACGTCCGGCTGCCGGCGTCGGTGGCGAACCCCTGCACCTTGGCCCAGTCGACCTGCGCCGCCACCGAGGGGGTCAGCTCGTCGCAGACGAGCACGCACGGCCCGTCGATCGCCTTCAGCAGGTCGCGCGGCGTCGCATGGCCCTCCCGCAGGTTCATGCGCAGGCGCCCGACGACGTCGGCCACGTCGCCCTTCCGTTCCCGGAGGTAGGGGTCCTCGACCTCGTCGAACACGGCGCTGAGATCCTCGAAGACCTGCTGTACGGCCCATTCGGCGTTCACCTGCTGGCCGCGCACAATCGTCTCGGCCCGGGCGAGCAGCATCGGGTCGTCCAGCATCAGCAGCTGCGCGTCGAACAGCGTCGCCAGCTCGCCGCCGCGCGTCTTGGCGACGCGCGCCCGGATCTCCTGCAGCTGCCGCCGCGACCGTTCGCGGGCGGTCCCCAGCGCGGCCAGCTCCCCGTCGATCTGGGCGGCCGGGATCCGGAAACGGATCGCCTGAGCGCCCTGCATCAGCACGACGGCGCGGCCCGTCGCAATGCCCCCGGACACGCCGATTCCCGTCAGTCGTTCCATCGTTCCTCACCCAGGCCCGCCGAGACGAGCGCGCAGAGCGCGTCCACGGCTTCCTGCTCGTCACTGCCGTCGGCGGAGATCGTGATCACCGTGCCGCAGGCGGCGGCGAGCAGCAGCAGCCCCATGATGCTCTTGCCGTCCATCTCGCGCCCGTCCCGCGCCACGCGGATCTGCGCCTGGAAGCGCGTCGCCATGTGGACGAACTTCGCGGCCGCCCGCGCGTGCATCCCGAGCCGATTCGAAACCGTCACCTCGCGCGCCGTCACGCTGGAGGCCCTTTCTCGCCGCGCAGCAGATCCGACGCGACCCAGATCGCGTTCTTGCCGTGCTCGCGCACCTCGCGGGCCACGGCCAGCAGGTCGGTCGACGTCCGCGACTCGGCCAGCTTGATCAGCATCGCCAGGTTGACGCCCGTCAGCACTTCGACCCGGTCCGTCTCGAGGAACGTGATGGCCAGGTTCGACGGCGTGCCGCCGAACATGTCGGTCAGCAGGAGCACGCCCCGCTCACCGGTCACCCGGCCGATCGCCTCCGCAATCGCCTCGCGCGCGTCACCGACGTCGTCGTGCCAGCCGATCGACACCGCCGCGAACTGCGGCAGGTCGCCGACGATCGTCTCCGCGGCGTTCACCAGCTCGGTGGCGAGCTGCCCGTGGGTCACGACCACGACCCCGATCAGGCCGTCCACCGGCGGGTCCTGCTGTTCCTCCACGCGTCTCTCCTCGTCCTACCCGTCGAGCGCGATGTCGCGGTGCCGCAGGCGCAGGCGCACGCCCTCGAGGTCCGCGAGACCGCGGCGCACCGATTCAGCCACCATCACGGACCGGTGCCGGCCGCCGGTGCACCCGATGGCGACGGTCAGGTAGCTCTTGCCCTCGTGCACGTACTGCGGCACGAGATACCGCAGGTACTCGGTCAGCCGCCGGATGAACTCGCGCGTCCCCTCGTTGCGCTCCATGTAGCGCACGACGGCCCGGTCGCGCCCGGTGCGCGGCTTCAGGGCCGGCACGAAGTGCGGGTTCGGGAGGCAGCGGACGTCGAAGACGAGATCGGCGTCGACCGGCAGCCCGTGCTTGAACCCGAAGCTGAGCAGCGTCATCACCAGGCCCGGCGTGGGCGTCTGGCCCCGCGACAGCCGCTGGAAGAACCGGCGCAGCTCGTGCACCGTCATGTTCGAGGTATCGACGATGGCGTCGGCCATGGCGCGAATCCCCTCGAGGCGCGGCCGCTCCTCCCGGATGCCCTCGCTCACCGATCGGCCGTGCGCCAGCGGGTGCGGCCGCCGCGACTCACTGAAGCGGCGGACCAGGGCGTCGTGGGACGCCTCGAGGAAGATCAGCATCGGGCTGACGTCCCCGCTGCGCCGCAGCCGGCGGAAGACCTTCGGGAACTGCGACAGGAACGCCCGCTCGCGGACGTCGGCCGTGACGGCAATCCGCGAGATCTCCGATCCCGCGCGCCGGCTCAGGCGCACCAGCGTCGGGATCAGCGTCGTGGGCATGTTGTCGACGCAGAAGTAGCCGAGGTCCTCCAGCGTCCGGATCGCCTGCGACTTGCCCGACCCCGACAGCCCCGTGAGGATGATGAACCGGGCGTCGCCCGCGGGACGGACCTTCGCCGGCCGATGGCCGGCCACCGCGACGGCCGGCTTCTTCGTCTGCGGACTTCACCGGCTTTGCCGACTTCACCGGCTTCGCCGACTTCGCCGACTTCACCGGCTTCGCCGACTTCACCGACTTCGCCATCAGGGCTCGCCTCCCGGCTCCACCAGATCCTCCTCGTCGTCGTCGCCCCCGTCGTGGCCCGCGGCCGGCGTCCCCGGCGCCAGCAGCTGGGCATCCAGCCGCGCCGCCAGCTCGCGCGCCGCGTGATAGCCCCGCGCCCGGAGCAGCTGGTTGCGCGCGGCCACTTCGACGAGAATCGCGGCGTTCCGCCCGGGCGCCACCGGCATCCGCACCAGCGGCACCCGCAGGCCGAGGATCTCGACGAACTGATCGTCGAGCCCCAGCCGATCGGTACTCCGCGCCGTCCTCCCAGCGCTCGAGCCGGACGACCAGCTCGACCCGCTTCGCGTTCCGGGTGGCGGCGATGCCGAACAGCTCCCGGATGTTGATCAGGCCCAGCCCGCGGAGCTCCATGTGATGCCGCGTCAGCTCCGGGCAGGTGCCGATCAGGATCGTCTCCGATCGGCGGCGCACCTCGACGGTGTCGTCGGCGACCAGCCGGTGGCCCCGCCCGATGAGATCGAGCGCGCACTCGCTCTTGCCGATGCCGCTGTCCCCGATGACGAGCACGCCGAGCCCGAGCACGTCCAGCAGCACGCCGTGCCGGATCTCGCGCGCCGCGAGCCGATCGTCGAGCATCGACGTCAGCTTGGCCATGGCGTTCGGCGTCGCACACGGAGGTGGCGAGCACCGGGACGCCGGCCCGTTCGGCCTCCACCGCCAGCTCCGGCACGGCCTCGAGGCCGCCGGTGATCAGCACGCACGGAATGTCGCGGGCGAACATCCGCTGCAGCGCGTCGGTGCGGGCCGCGGGGGCGAGATCGTCGAGGAACCGGATCTCGCTCTCGCCGAACACCAGGACGCGTCCCGCGTGCAGGTACGTGTGGAATCCGGCGAGGGCCAGGCCGGTCTTCTGGATGTGCGGACTGGTGATCCGGCGTGACAGGCCGTCGGCTCCCGCCAGCAGCTCGAGCGCGAGGCCGAGGGCTTCGGGGCGACTGCCGAGCAGGGTGGCGACCGTGACGCCCGGGGGCGAAGTCATGGCGGATAGGAGCCGTCAGCCCGTGTGGGCCCGGACCGGCGGCGCGTTCAGCGCTCCGGCTCGATCAGCCCGAGATCGCCGCTGCTCCGGCGATAGAGCACGTTGATCGCATCGGTGGTGGCATTCCGGAAGACCAGGACGGCGTCGCGCTGGTCATCGACTTCGAGCGCGGCCTCCTCGACGGTCATCGGCTTGCCCTGGTAGCGAGGGGCCCGCACGATGCGGCGGCGGCGCGCGGCGGGATCCGCCGGCTCCGGCTCGGGCCGGTCGGCGCGCTCGCGGGCGGCACGCGCGGTGCGCGGCGCCATCCGGCGCTTGCGCGCCTCGCGCTTGCCCTTGAGCGTCTGCGCCTGGTGCTCCAGCTTGTCGGCGACCGTCGACAGCGAGGCGTCCCAGCTGGCGGTCGCGGCGGCGCCGCGCAGGAACTTCTCGCCGCGGGCGTGCAGCGTCACCTCGACCTTGCAGCGGAACTTGTCCTGCGTGAGCACGACCTGCGCCGACACGAGGCCGTCGTTCATGATCCGCTTCAGCCCCGCCAGCCGGCGGTCGACGAGCCGGCGCAGCGTGGGCGTAATCTCGACGTGTCGTCCGGTCAACTCGAGTCGCATGCGTGCCGCCTAGTAGAGCACCTTCCGCTGATTGGAGGTCGGGATCTTCAGCTCCTCGCGGTACTTCGCGATCGTACGCCGGGCGAGCACGAGCCCTTCGCGCTGCAGGATGCTGACGATCTTCGAGTCGCTCAGCGGCTTACGCGGGTCCTCGCCTTCGATGATCTTCCGGATGCGCTGCTTGATCGTCACCGACGAGACGCTCTCGCCGTACGAGCTGCTGATCCCGCTGTGGAAGAAGTACTTCATCTCGAACACGCCCTGGGGCGTGTGCATGTACTTGTTCGTCACGACGCGGCTCACCGTCGACTCGTGCATGCCGATGTCGTTCGCCACGTCCCGGAGCACCAGCGGCCGCAGGTGCTCGATGCCCCGATCGAGGAAGTCGCGCTGGAAGTTGATGATGCTGGTCGCGACCTTGTGGATCGTCTTCTGCCGCTGCTCGACCGACTTGATCAGCCACAGCGCGGAGCGGAACTTGTCCTTCACGTACGCCCGCGTCTCGTCGCTGTTGCCGGCGTTCTTGTCGAGCAGCCGCCGGTACACCGGGCTGATCCGGAGCTGCGGCAACCCCTCCTCGTTCAGCAGCGCCACGTACTGCTCCTCGACCTTGACGATGTAGACGTCGGGGATGACGTAGTGCGACTGCGACGGGTTGTAGCGGCTGCCCGGCTTCGGATCGAGGTGCCGGATGACCTCGATGTGCTCCTTGAGATCGTCGATCGACATGCCGAGCTTCTTGGCGATCTCGGGCACCTGGTGGTTCTGGAGCAGCTTCAGGTGCTCGGTGACAATCTTCTCGGTCGGCGTCCCCTCGAGGCCGAGGTGCCGCGCCTGCAGCAGCAGACACTCCTGCAGGTCGCGCGCGGCGACGCCGATCGGGTCGAAGCTCTGCACGAGCTGCAGGGCCCGTTCCACGTCCCCGACCTCCCAGGGCCCCATCGCCGCGATCTCGTCGAAGGAGGCGACCAGGTAGCCGTCCTCGTCGAGATTGCCGACGATCGCCGCGCCGATCTCCCGCAGCCGCTCGTCGTCGGTCTGCAGCGAGAGCTGCCACATCAGGTGGTCGGCCAGCGAGCTCGAGGTCGACAGCGTGTTCTCGATCGGGGGGAGTTCCTTGACTTCCTGCGGGGTGTGCGGGCGGTAGCCGTCGTCGAGGTAGTCGCCGAAGAAATACTCGTAGTCGGCGTCGTCCCAGCTCTCGCCCTTCTCGGCCGGGGCCTCGGCCTCGGGCTTCTCGACGGCTTCGGCGGGCTGCAGCTCCTCGGTGGGCACCTCCTCGAGCATCGGGTTCTCGACGACCTCCTGGTTGAGGAGATCGGAGAGCTCGAATCGTCGACATCGGCAGCAGCTTGATCGCCTGCTGCAGCGATGGCGTCAGAATGAGCTTCTGAACGAGCTTGGTGTGGAGCTTCTGCTGAATCGCCATGAGCGCACATCAAAGGCGGGCGGGCGTGATGACGACGACGCGCCCGCGCCTCAGGGACGCTCCAGGCGGAGGGCCCTGCCGTTCATATTATTAGTCCAGGCGGAAGTCCGCCCCCAGATAAATCCGCTTGACGTCCTCATCGGCTGCCAGGCTGTCCGGGGTCCCGCTCTTGAAAATCACGCCGCCGTGCACGATATAGGCGCGATCGGTGATCTTCAACGTCTCACGGACGTTGTGATCGGTAATGAGCACGCCGATCCCCCGCTCCTTCAGATGAAAGATGATCTTCTGGATATCGGTGACCGCGATCGGATCGATGCCCGCGAACGGTTCGTCGAGCAGGATGAACAGCGGCGAAATCACCAGGGCCCGCGTGATCTCCGCCCGGCGCCGTTCCCCTCCCGACAGCGTGTACGCCGGCGCCCGTGCCAGCGGCGTCAGGTTCAACTCGGCGAGCAGCTCGCGCAACCGCGTTCGTCGCTGCGCGGCGTCGAGACGCAGCGTCTCGAGAATCGCCAGGATGTTCTGTTCGACGGTCAGGCCCCGGAAGATCGACGGCTCCTGAGGCAGGTATCCGATGCCCTTCCGCGCCCGGACGTACATCGGGTCGTCGGTGACATCCTGACCGTCCAGCACCACCCGACCGGAGTCGGGAGCCGTCAGGCCGACGGTCATGTAGAACGTCGTCGTCTTGCCGGCGCCGTTCGGCCCGAGGAGCCCGACCACCTCGCCGGACCTGACCTCGAGACTGATGCCCTTCACCACGGCGCGCCCGCCGTACGACTTCGTCAGCTCGTGCGTCCGGAGGGTCGCCATTCACTCGCCGCGTGGCCCTGAGCAGTTCGCGCCGCTCTTGGTCTCGGTGCGGTACGCCCCGCCGCCGTCGACGACGATCCTATCAGTCGACCTGAAGAAAGTCAAAGTTTTGCCCAATGTTTCCCGGCATTCTTCGTCGATCTTCACCGGCTCGCCGGTCACCACGTACCGCTCGTCCTTGCCGAAATACGACAGCCGATCGCCCGTGACCGTCCGGCCCGTCTGCCGCAGGTCGATCCCCGTGTAGCCCTCCAGCCGATCCACCGCGTCGCCGGCCGCCGACAGGTACAGCTCGATCTTGTTGGCCGTCAGATCGCCCTGCGGACCGTTCAGCCGCGCGTGCGTCGTATAGGTCGCCAGCCGTGTGGCATCCACGTACTGCAGGTGCTCCGCCAGGCCGATCAGCATCACCCGCTCCTTCTTCTTCGTCTTCTCGTCGACCTGGTCGACCCGCATGCTCGTCCGCACCCCGCCCGACGCGCTGAGGTCGCCCGTCCGGTCGTCGAGCGTGATCGAGTCGCCCTGAATCGCCGTGTCCCCCTGCCACAGCCGCGCGTGGCCGGTATAGACCGCGTGCGACGCCGTGCCGTCGTAATCCAGCGCGTCAGCGGTGATGTTGACCGGCTCGTCCGAGCTGAGAATCGCCGGCATCCGCCCGCCGGCCTTGTCCGCCCCGCCGGGCCCGCTTCCGCCGCGGACGAGGCTGCGCACGTTTCCCGTCGCCTTCAGCTTCGGACCGGTGGGCGTCAGCTCCACGCCGGTCGCATCGACGGCAATCCGCGGGTCGCTGACGTGCGGCACGCGGCCGCCCGGCAGCGTGCCCGACAAGGCCACGACCCCCCGGGCGACGTCGTAGTCGGCCTTCGCCGCCTCGGCGTCCATCGCATCCTGCGCGAAGCGGACATCGCCCGAGAACCGGGCCGTCTGGAGCGCGCCGAGACCGGGCGCCAGGCCGAGGTCCAGGCGATCGGACTTCGCCCGCCGATCCCCGCCGCTCATCTGCTCGCGATAATCGACGTGCCCGGTGAGCACGGCGGCATTCAGCCCCTGCGGCGGCTGGCCGGTCGCGCCCAGGTCGTCGGCCGTGATCGTCCGTGCCGGCGTGTCCCCCTCGGCCGGGAATCCCAGCGAGACGTGCCCCTGGCCAGTCAGTGACGTCACCGTCGTCCCGTCGTTCGCCAGCGCGACGTCGAGCTGGTCCGATCCGATCTGACGGTCGGCACCGCGGCGCGATCCCGCAATGTCGATCGTCGCGTCGCCGTGCAGCGTCGCCTGCTGCAGCGTGCCACCGCCGGGACGATACGCGAGGTCGATGTCGGTCGCGCTCAGCCCGGCCAGCGACCCGGCGCCGCTTCCCGCTCCGGTGATCCGCGATCCGCCCCGCAGGCTCATCCGCATCAGCGCCTTCTCGTCGTCGGTCAGGTACGCCGTGCCCGAATCGGCCACGATCGTGCGCCCGTCGCGCTGCAGCCGGACGCCGCCCTGGAAGATCAGCTGATGTTCGCGCCGCACGTACTGCGCGGATCCCGCGGCGAGATGCGTGCCCACGGTCTCTCCGGCGTCGGGCGCGAAGTCGATGACGGCGTCCTTCAGCAGCGACAGGATGTCGTTGTTCTTGTCGTAGGTCATCCCGACGCTGCTGCCCGACATGCGCGCGCGGCTGAACGTGACCGCCCCGGGCACCTGCACCAGGCCGTTGTCCTGCGTGTAGGTGGCCTGCGCCGTCTTCGCGTGCAACCCGTCGCTCACGGTCATCTGCACGTCGCCCGTCAGCGTCACGCTCGACTGGTGGTCGCCGACGCTGGCGTTCTCGCCCTTGACGACGAAGCTCCGCCCGCCGCGGTTGTTCACCGTCACCGTCACGCCCGACCAGTCGGGTCGCCCCGTCCGTGAACGTCACCTGGCGGTCGTCCTCGACCTTGAAGGTCTCGTGCGCCCCCTTGACCTGCGTCAACGCCCCGGCCGTGCTCTCGGCCACGGCGTTCGGCTCGACGTGCGGCGCCGGCGTCGTCGACGGCGGCGGGGCCGCCCGGCGATGGATCGCCAGCCCCACCGCGATCGGCACGGCGATCACGATCAGACCGAGGACGAATCGGAGACGCTTTTGCCAGCGGGCCATTGCAGAGTTACTGACGGACTGCTTCGGAGGGAGGCGGCGGGTCGTCGTCGCCGCAACCAGTGCTCTATCTACAGGATACCTGAGGTCGGGCGAAAAGGGGACGGAAACGGGCGGGGGGAGGAAGGAGCCCGCGGCGCCCCCCGTGGGGGCCCTGGTTCACCCCGGGGTCAGGGCGCGTCCGGGGCCCGCAGGTCGGCCAGCGTCAGCTCCACGAACGTCTCGCCCCGGAAGCGGTTCTGTTCGAGGGAGAAGGCGACGTCCAGCGCCTCGCGGTTCTCGGTGAGGAACGGCTCGCGCTCGGCCGCGCGCCAGGCCACCGCCCGGAACACCCGGCCGTTCTGCCGCAGGCTCATCTTCAGGTGGCGCTCCTTCAGCCGCCGGGGGCCGTCGACGATCGACACGCGGCGCGCGCTGAAGACCGGCTTGGGGTTGCCGGCGCCGAACGGCGCGAGCGAGAACACTTCGGCCGCGAGGCGATCGGTGATCGCCGGGAACATCAGGTCATCGTCGATGGCGAGCCGCGGCCGCAGATCGTCGGGACCGAGCTGCTCGTCGGCCACCTCGTTCACGGCCAGCCGGAACTCGCGGATGCGCGAGGCGTCGAGCGTCAGCCCGGCCGCCTGCCGATGGCCACCGAACCGGATGAACAGGCCGGCGCACCGCTCCAGCGCGCCGAGCATGTCGAAGGCCCGGATGCTGCGGCACGATCCCTGGGCCACACCGTCCTCGATCGACAGCACGATGGCCGGGCGCTGGAACGCCTCCACGAGCTTCGACGCGACGATGCCGATGACGCCCCGGTGCCAGCCCTCGCCGGCCACGACCAGCACGGTCCGGGCTCCGATGTCCGGATCGGTCTGGACGATCCGGCGGGCCTCGGCGAAGATCACGGCCTCTTCCTGCTGCCGCCGCAGGTTCTCCTCGTTCAGCTGCTCCGCGAGCGCCCGCGCCTCGTCGGCCATCGCCTCGTCGGCGGCCAGCAGCAGCCGGGTCGCGATGTCGGGGGTGCTCATGCGCCCGGCGGCGTTCACGCGCGGCGCGATCAGGAACGCGACGTGATAGCTGTCGATCGGCTTCCCCTGCAGTCCGGCGGCTTCGATGAGGGCGCGCAGGCCGACCTTGTGCGGGCCGCGCGACAGCAGGTCGAGTCCCACCTTCGCGATGACGCGGTTCTCCCCGACCAGCGGCACGACGTCGGCGAGCGTGCCGAGCGCCGCAATCTTCAGGAACGCCGGCAGCCACCGCTCGCGGTCCGCCCGCCGGCACAGGCCCTGCACGAGCTTCAGCGCCACGCCGACGCCGGCGAGGTTCTTGTCGGGATAGGTGCAGTCGTGCCGCTTCGGGTTGATGACGGCGAAGGCCGGCGGCAGCGTCGCCTCGGGCTCGTGATGGTCGGTGATGATGAGGTCGACGCCGAGCTCGCGCGCCCGCCGGGCCGCCTCCACGCCGCGGATGCCGCAGTCGACCGAGACGATGACGTGCACGCCCTCGGCATGCAGCCGCTCGATGGCCGCCGGCTGCAGGCCGTAGCCGTCCCGCAGGCGCTCGGGAATGAAGTGGGTGACGTCGGCCCCGAGCAGCTCGAGCGCGCGGCGCAGGATGACGGTCGAGGAGACGCCGTCGACGTCGTAGTCGCCGTGCACGGCAATCCGCTCGTGCCCCGCGATCGCCGTCATCAGCCGGTCGACCGCCACGGGCAGGTCGGTCAACCGCATCGGATCGTGGAGGTGCTCGAGCGACGGGTTGAGGAAGTGGCTGGCCGACTCCGGGTCCTCGAGGCCGCGTCCCCAGAGCAGGCGTCCGACGACCGGGCTGACGCCGAGCGCAGCGGCCAGCGTGTCGGCGCCGGCGGCCGCCGTCGTGCGGGGTTCCCAGATCGGCGGGGCCGCCATCATCCGCCTTCGTCGACGAAGTCGGTGCCGAGGCGGCCCATGTTGCGGAACTTGTCGTACCGGCGGTTCAGGCGGACGTCCGACGGCAGCCCGGCGACCTCCGCGAGCACGCGCGTCAGCGCGGCGTCGAGCAGCCGTGCCGCGCCTGCGGGATCGGTGTGGGCGCCGCCGGGCGGCTCGGGCACGATCTCGTCGATGATGCGCATCGCGAGCAGGTCGGGCGCGGTCAGCTTCAGCGCCTCGGCGGCCTCGACCTTCTTGGCCGAGTCGCGCCACAGGATGGCGGCGCAGCCCTCCGGCGGAATCACGCTGTAGATGGCGAACTCCTGCATCAGCACGCGGTCGCCGATGGCGATGCCGAGCGCGCCGCCGCTGCCCCCCTCCCCGCTGACGACGACGATGACGGGCACATCGAGGACCGCCATCTCGCGGAGATTGAGCGCGATCGCCTCGGCCACGCCGCGTTCCTCGGACTCGATGCCCGGATAGGCGGCCGGCGTGTCGATGAAGACGATCACGGGCCGCCCGAACTTCTCGGCCAGCCGCATCGTGCGCAGCGCCTTGCGATAGCCCTCGGGACGCGCGTAGCCGAAGTTGCGGTAGATCTTCTGCTTGGTGTCGCTGCCCTTCTGATGGCCGACCACGAGCACGGGCTGATCGTGGTACAGGGCGAACCCCGTCACGATGGCGTGATCGTCGGCGAAGCGGCGGTCGCCGTGCAGCTCGGTGAAGCCGGTGAAGAGCCGGGCGACGTAGTCGAGCGTGCTCGGCCGGCTCGCGTGGCGCGCCACCTGCACACGCTGCCAGGGCTGCAGGTGACTGTAGATATCGGCCCGGATCGACTCGATCCGGCGCTGCAGGCCGGCGATCTCGGCCTCGCGCTCCGCGGTCGCGGGCAGCATGCCGAGCGCTTCGATCTCCTTCAGCAGCACGGCGATCGGCTCTTCGAAATCGAGCAGTTCTGGAGGCATGGATTCAGTATCGGATCACAGCCGGGCGGCACGGACCGGCCCCCGGGTTCGCGGATTCACTCAGCGCAGCGACACCGAGCCGGCGCCGCAGACTTCTTCGAGCTCCGAGATCAGGCGCTCGGACGGCCGGACCCGGATCTGCGCGGCCACGTCCGCGTGCACCAGCAGCGGCCGCGGCTGGTTGCGGAGCTCCAGCTCGACGCAGACCTTTCGATCGCCGCGGTGGCGCGACAGGATCTCGCCGAGCGCCTCGAAGGTCTGCCGCCCGTGCGGCGGCACCGCGACGCGGATGGCGACCTCGCGTGCCACCCGCTCGCGAACGCTCTCGATCGGCGCGATCTCCGCGGCGAGGATCCGCGTCGTCTCGTCGTCCCGCTCGAGCCGGCCGCGGACCAGGACGAAGCGTCCCGCCTCGATGAGCGAGGCCGCCTTCGCGTACGCGTCGGGAAACACGACGATCTCGACGCCGCCGACGGCGTCCTCCAGCGTGAAGACCGCCATCCGGTCGCCCTTGCGGGTCTTCAGCTGCCGCAGCCCAGCCACGATACCACCAATGCTCGTGTCGGCTTCGATCGGCTTGCGGCCGCCGGGGCCCCAGCTCTCCGCGCGTGCCGACGGCTCGACCGACGCCAGCTCGACCGTGGTCTTCGCGCCGAACGCCTGCAGCTCGGCGGAGAAGCGATCGATCGGATGGCCGCTCCAATAGAGGCCGAGCGATTCCTTTTCCGCCGTGAGGTGCTCGGTTTCCGACCAGGCTGGCACGTCGGGCAGCGGCACGGAGGCGGCGGGCGTCGCGTCCTGATCGGCACCGCCGAACAGCTGGGCCTGGCCGAGATCCCGATCCCGCTGCCGGCGGCTCCCGTGGTCGCAGGCCGCATCGACGGCCGCCAGCAGCCGCGGCCGCAGTTCCTGCGGCGGCGTCCTCGTCCCATCGGCGCGGAGCCCCATCGAGTCGCAGGCACCGGCCTTGATCAGGCTCTCGAGCACCCGCTTGTTGACCAGGCGCAGATCGAGCTCCTCGCACAGCTCGAACAGCGTCCGGAGCGGGCCGCCCTTGGCCCTGCGGACCTCGAGGACCGACTGGATGGCCCCTTCCCCGACGTTCTTGACGGCGGTCAGGCCGAACCGCACGCCGTCGGGGGTCACCGTGAAGCGGAGCTCGCTCTCGTTCACGTCGGGCGGGAGCACCGGAATGCCCCGATCGCGGCACTCGCCGAGGTACATCGACAGCTTGTCGGTGTTCTGCGCTTCGATCGTCAGCAGGGCCGCCGCGAAGTGCCAGGGGTAGTTCGCCTTCAGATAGGCGGTCTGATAGGCCAGGAGCGCGTACGGGGTCGAGTGCGACTTGTTGAAGCCGTAGCCCGCGAAGTGCTCCATCTCCTCGAACACCCTGGCCGCCTTCCCCGCGTCGAAGCCCTTCGCCTTGGCGCCCGCGAGGAACTGATTGCGCTGCTGGGCCATGACCTCGGAGTTCTTCTTGCCCATGGCCTTCCGGAGCATGTCGGCCTGTCCGAGGCTGAAGCCGGCGAGCACCTGGGCGATGTGCATCACCTGCTCCTGGTAGGCGATCACCCCGTAGGTCGGGGCGAGAATCGGCTCCAGCTGCGGGAACTCGTGACTTGACTTCCTTGCGGCCCTGCTTGCAGGCGATCAAGTCGTCGACGCGGCCGCTGCGCAGCGGGCCGGGGCGGTAGAGCGCGTTGAGCGCGATGAGATCCTCGATCCGCTCGGGCTTCGCCTTGCGCAGCAACTCACGCATGCCCGAACTCTCGAACTGGAAGATGCCGTAGGTCAGTCCCTCGCAGAAGACCCGGTAGGTCTTGTCGTCGTCGAGCGGGATCGTGGCGATCTCGAGGGCTTCATGCTCGGTGCGGGCGATCTCCTTGAGGCAGTCGTCGATCAGGGTGAGCGTGCTCGAGCCCGAGGAAGTCCATCTTCAGCAGGCCGACCCGCTCGACTTCCTTCATGTTCCACTGCGTCGTGATTTCGTCGCGGGCGCCCTTGTACAGCGGGGCGTAGTCGGTGATCGGTCCCGGCGCGATCACCACGCCGGCCGCGTGCACCGAGGCGTGCCGGGACATCCCCTCGAGGCGGCGGCCGATATCGAGCACCTGCTTGACCCGCGGGTCGTTGGACGCCATGTCCTTGAGCTGCGGGTTCTCGGCCAGCGCCTTGTCGAGCGTCATGTCGAGCGCGGGCGGAATCTGCTTCGCGATCCGATCGACGTCGGCGTACGGCATGTCGAGCGCGCGGCCGACGTCCCGCACCACGGCCTTCGCCTTCATGGTCCCGAACGTGATGATCTGCGCGACGTTCTCCCGGCCGTACTTCCGCGTGACGTAGTCGATGACCTCGCCGCGGCGGCGCTCGCAGAAATCCACGTCGATGTCGGGCAGCGACACGCGCTCGGGGTTCAGGAACCGCTCGAAGATGAGATCGAAGCCGATCGGATCCACGTCGGTGATGCGCATGCACCACGCCACCAGGGACCCGGCCGCCGAGCCCCGGCCCGGTCCCACCGGGATGCCTTCCTCACGCGCGTAGCGGATGAAGTCCCAGACGATCAGGAAGTAGCCCGAGTAGCCCATCCGCTTGATCACTCTCGATCTCGTACTCGAGACGGCGGGTCGTACTCGTCGATCGTGTGCCGCAGCTGACCCGTGGACGCCAGCGCTGCAACCGGGCGAGCCGCTGCGCGAACCCCTCGCGCGCCACGTGCTCGAAGTAGCCGTCGAGCGTGAAGCCCTCGGGCACGCCGAAGACCGGCATGTGGTTCTGGCCACTTGGGAATCGTCACGTTGCAGCGTTCGGCGATGAGCAGCGTGTTCCGGAGCGCCTCTGGATGGTCCTTGAACACGCCCGCCATCTCATCGGCGGTCTTCAGGAAGAACTGGTCGCCCGTGTAGCGGAGGCGCTGCGCGTCGTTGACCGTCTTGCCGGTGCCGATGCACAGCAGGATGTCGTGGGGCTGGTGGTCGCCCTGCCGCAGATAGTGCACGTCGTTCGTGCAGACGATCGGCAGGTCGAGGTCCTTCGCCAGCGGCAGGATGCCCTTGTTGACGGTGAGCTGCTCGTCGATGCCCTGGTACTGCATCTCGAGGAAGAAGTTGTCCGGCCCCAGGATGTCCCGCAGCCGCCCCGCCGCCTCGAGGGCCGGCCGCGCCTGTTCCACCTTGAGCGCGCTGGCCACCTCGCCCTTCAGGCAACTGCTCAGGCCGATGAGCCCCTTGGCGTGCTGCGCCAGCAGCTCCTTGTCGATGCGTGGCTTGTAGTAGAAGCCCTCGGTGTACCCGGCCGACACGAGCCGGATCAGGTTCTTGTAGCCTTCGTCGGTCTCGGCCAGCAGGACCAGGTGGTTGGTCGTCGTCTGCGAACCGCTCTTGTCGAACCGGCTGCCCTGCGCAACGTAGACCTCGCAGCCGAGGATCGGCTTCGATCCCCTCGCCCTCGCGTGATCGTGGAAGACCACCGACGAGAACATGTTCCCGTGCTCGGTCACCGCCAGCGCCGGCATCTTCAGCTTGACCGCTTCGTCCAGCAGCTCGTCGATCCGGCACGCGCCGTCGAGCAGCGAGAATTCGGTGTGCAGGTGGAGGTGGACGAACTCGGACATGCCCCCTACTCCCACTCGATCGTCGCGGGCGGCTTGTTGCTGATATCGTACACCACGCGGTTGATGCCCTTGACCTCGTTGACCATCCGCGAGGAGATGCGGGCCAGGAGTTCGTGCGGCAGCCGCGCCCAGTCGGCCGTCATGCCGTCGCGGCTCTGCACGGCGCGCACCGCCACGGTGTACTCGTAGGTCCGCGCATCGCCCATCACGCCGACGCTCTGCACCGGCAGCAGCACCGCGAAACTCTGCCAGAGCTGCGTGTACCAGCCGGCCCGCTTCACTTCGTCGACGACCACGTGATCGGCCAGCCGCAGCAGCGACAGCCGATCGGGCGTCACCGCGCCGAGAATCCGCACCGCCAGTCCCGGCCCCGGGAACGGCTGGCGCCCGACGAGCTCCTCGCTCAGACCGAGCTGCCGCCCCACCGCGCGCACCTCGTCCTTGAACAGCAGCCGCAGCGGCTCGACCAGCTTCAGCCGCATCCGCTCGGGCAGTCCGCCGACGTTGTGATGGCTCTTGATCGCCGCCGACGGCCCGATGACCGACACCGACTCGATGACGTCCGGGTACAGCGTCCCCTGCGCCAGGAAGTCGACCTTGCCGAGATCGTTCGCCCGATCCTCGAAGACGTCGATGAACGTCGCCCCGATGATCTTCCGCTTCTGCTCCGGATCGGTGACACCCGCGAGCCGATCCAGGAACTGCACCGAGGCATCCACGAAGACCAGCGGCAGCTTCAGGTGCTCGAACCGCCGCCGCACCTGCGCCGCCTCGTCGAGCCGCAGCAGCCCGTTGTCGACGAAGACGCAGGTCAGCCGGTCGCCGATCGCCCGGTGCAGGATGAGCGCCGCCACCGTCGAATCGACGCCGCCGCTCAGCGCGCAGACGATCCGGCCGTCACCGACCTGCTCCCGGACCCGCCCGATCGCTTCGTCGACGAACGACGTGATCGTCCAGTCGCCCGTGCAGCCGCAGACGTTGTAGGCGAAGTTCCGCAGGATCTCGAGCCCCGCCTCGGTGTGAGCCACCTCGGGATGGAACAGCAGCCCGTACAGCTGCCGGTCCACGTTCTCCATGGCCGCAATCGGCGCGTTGGCGCTCGTCGCCACCACCTCGAACCCCGCCGGCGGCTGCACGATCCGGTCGCCGTGGCTCGCCCAGACCTTCAGTTCCTCCGGCACGTCGTGCAGGATCCGGCTCGTCTCCGGCGATCGGACCGAGATGACGGCATCGCCGTACTCGCGCGCCGCCGCGTGCCCCACTTCGCCGCCCAGCTGCGCCGTCATCACCTGCATGCCGTAGCAGATGCCCAGCACCGGGCGACCCAGGCCGAACACCGCGGGATCGGACAGCGGCGCCCCCTCGTCCGACACGCTGCTCGGCCCGCCCGAGAGGATCACGCCCGCGGGATTCAACTCCCGCAGCCGCTCGATCGGCGTGTTGAACGGCCAGATCTCCGAATAGACCGACAGCTCGCGCAGACGCCGGGCAATGAGCTGCGTGTACTGCGAGCCGAAATCGAGAACGATGATGGTTTGATGCGACACTGGAAGGTATCCACCGGCCACGCGGCGGCAGTCGCCGCGGTCGTCGGCCGTTCACGGTATTATAGCGATGTGTGGCCGATTGGCCCACAAGATGTTGTAGTCCCGACGGACCTCTGACAACCATTCGTGGCTCAAACCAGCCTCCCGGACGTCCCTCCATCGGGCCCCCGTCGGCCTCGCGCAGGCGCCTCGCCGCCCGGTGGGCGCCGCTGGCCGCCCTGGCGCTCGTCGTGCCGCTCGCGGCTGCTCCACAGTCCCGCCGGGAGGGCAGACGCCCGCAGGAGCGGACCGGCGCGGCCAGGCGCGCCTCGCGCCCGGCGCCGCTCACCACCCCGCTCTTTCCGATGGAGCGCATCTGGCACGCCGACCTCGCCCACGACTTCGCGGCGCCCCCGGGCTTCGACAACCTGCAGGCCTACGTGCCGGAGACGGACGGCCACCTCGCGGCGTACGTGCTGGTGAACGGTCAGGAGCGCTGGTCGATCGACCTTCCCACCCGCCTGACGCCGGCCGTCGGCGACCATCTCGTCTACGTCGCCACGACCGGGGCGATCGTCGCCGTGTCGGCCGACGATGGCCACGAGGTCTGGCGGGTGCCCGTGACCGGGACGATTTCGGTGCCGCTGACCTGGGATGCCGGCTGGCTCATCGCCGGCACCGACCAGGGCGAACTGTGGGCCTGGCGGTCGGAGGACGGTCACGCGGTCTGGCACGTCAGCGTCGGCGCCGCCCTCTCGGCGCCGGCGTCCCTCGGGGGCAATCGGCTGTACGTGCCGCTGGCCGACGGCCGCCTGCTCTCGATCGACCTGGCGAACGGCAGCCGCGTCTGGACGGACAAGCTCGGCGGTCCGCCGACTGCGGTGCTGCCGCTCGACGAGCGGCTGTTCGTCGGGTCGACCGACAACTTCTTCTATGCGCTGAAGACGGCAACGGGCGAGCAGGACTGGCGGTGGCGGACGGGCGCCGACATCGTGGGGGCGCCGATCGTCGACAGTCGGCGCGTCTATTTCGTGTCGCTGGACAACCTGCTGCGGGCGCTCAACCGGACCAGCGGCACGCTGCAGTGGCAGAGCGCACTGACGGTGCGGCCTGATGCCGGTCCCCGGATGGCCGGCTCGGCGATCCTGGTGACGGGGGTGGACCCGGTCGTGCCGGGGTTCGCCCTCAGCGACGGCAAGCCGGCCGGCACGGTGCAGCTCACCGGCGAACTGGTGGGCCCGCCGCACGTCACCGCCTGGGGATTCACGCTGGGGCCGAGCGTGATCGTGGCGACCCGCGCGCTCGGCCAACCGGCGCAGTTGCAGGCGCTGGCCCGCGCCATCGATCCGCCGCTGGCGACGTCGCTGACGGCGCTGCCCGGCACGACGCTGGTCGGCTATTGATCGGCGATCGGCCTACTGGTCACTGATCATGGACGGCGGGCTCGCGCGGCTCGCGCGGCGGCCCCTCCCGCTCCACGTCGATCGTGCAGTTCTTGATCATGACCGCGGCCGCTCCGACGGCGGCCAGGATCGGCGCCAGCATCACGCCCACCACGCCGACCGACAGCGGGAATTCCATCAGCACCCGCTCGTCCTGCTTGATGACGACGCGGCGCACGTTTCCTTCCCGGATGATGTCGGCGATCTTCCCGACGAGCTGCCCGCCGTCGAGCTTCACCGACTCCCAGAAGGTCTCGCCGCTCTTGCGCTCCTGGCCGCCGGAGGCCGCGGCGGTCATGCGCGCGCCACGCCGGCGCCGGCCGTCGCCCCCTGCGCCAGTTCCTCGCGCACGGCGCCGGCCAGCCGCCGGATGCCCTCGCGGATCCGATCGGCCGGCGGGAACGAGAACGACAGCCGCGCCCAGCGGCCGCTGCCCGCCCCCTCGACGAAGAACGCACTGCCGGTGACATAGGCCACGCGGTGCTGCACGGCGCGCTCGATGAAGCGGTCGGTCTCGATCGGCGCCGGGAGCTCGGCCCAGACGAAGAACCCGCCCCGCGGCGTCTGCCAGCGCACGAGGCCATCGAGCTCGGCCCGCAGGGTCTCCTCCATCGCCATGCGCTTGCTCTGATAATGGCGCCGCAGCTCGGGCAGGTGCGCGGCCAGCAGCCCCTGCTTCAGCGCCTCGAAGACCACGCGCTGATCGAGCGCACCGGCGCAGATGTCCATCGCCTGCTTGGCCACTTCGAAGTGGTCGGTCAGCGCCGCGGGAGCCGCGATCCAGGCCACGCGGAAGCCGGGCGCGAGCGTCTTGGAGAAGCTGCTCAGATAGATGACGCGCCCGTCCGCGTCGTCGGCCTTGATCGGCCGCGTGTCGGCCTCGGTCGACAGGTCCTCGAAGAACAGTGCGCCGTAGGGATCGTCCTCGACGATGAGCACGTCCTCGCGCGCCGCCCACTCGATCAGTGCCCGGCGCTTCTCGGCGCTGATGAGCAGGCCCGTGGGATTCTGGAAGTTCGGCACGACGTAGAGCAGCCGCACGCGGCGGCCGTCGGCCCGCTCCTGATGCAGGATGCGATCGAGATCACCGAGGTCGATGCCGTCGGCCTCCTGCCGCACGCCCACCATGGCCGCGCCGGCGTTCCGGAACGCCGAAATGGCCCCGGTGTAGCTCGGCAGCTCGACCAGCACGACGTCGCCCGGATCCACCATGACCCGGGCCACCAGATCCAACCCCTGCTGCGATCCGGTCGTGACCAGCAGTTCCGGCTCGCTCGTGCGTACGCCACGCGTCGCCATCACCTCGACGAGCGCGCCGAGCAGCGGCGCGTACCCCTTCGTCTGACCGTATTGCAGCGCCGCCGGATCCGATCCGGTGAGCAGCGTGCCGGTGATCTCGCGGAAGGCGTCCCACATGAACATCTCCGGGGACGGGAAGCCGGCGGCCAGCGGCACGAGATCGGGCACCTTCTGGCCGACACCGGCGATCTTCCGGATGCCCGACGCCTGCATATGGCCGGCCGCGCGCGATAGAAATGCTTCGTAGTTCGTCATGGACATGATGATCTGGACTCCTCACGCCGCGCCGCTCACCGGCGGACGCGGACCGGACAACGGATCCGGCACGATGCCCCCGGCAGCGCGCTCGAGATACGACCGGAACAGGGCAACGTAGGCGCCGAGCGCCGTCAGCTCCAAGCATTCGAAGACTACTCCCCGCACGACCAGCCCCGCAAGCTGCAGGGGCAGGACGGCGATGCCGACAAACGGCACGAACGCAATCAGTCCGACGCCCGACCAGGCCAGGGCCGACGCGATCGTGGCCAGAATCACCAGCGCGAGCACGACAGCGAAGACCGAGGCGATCGCCCGGCGGTCCTGCCGGACGAAGCCGGCCACGGCCGCCATGGCGCCGCGCAGCGTGCGCCGCACGCCGCCGGCGGCCAGGGCCACCTGCACCAGCAGATAGAGCAGATTGACAATCGTGATCCAGAGCGCGAGCACCAGAGCCGCCAGGGCCGCGATCACCGGCCAGCCGACGAGCAGCGCCTGCCGGTCCAGCGTCGTGTAGGCCGCATAGACGACCAGCAGGTAGAGGCCGGCCGACACGGCATAGACGGCCAGCAGCAGCAGGCCCAGCATCAGATAGCTGCGGAACAGGTCGAGACAGCCGCGGGTAAAGGCGTCGAGGGAGAACCGCCCGGCCCGGCGGAGTGCGGCCATCCGCACCGGCGGGTGCTCCACGGCACCGGCCGCCTTGTCGCTTGCCAGGAGCACCGTGACCGTCCCGCCCTTGAGGAGGAACATGAGGACGGAGCCGCCGGCGAGCACGAGCAGGAAGGCGACGACGAACGATCCGAGCGCGACCGGCGCGGCCCTGAGCGCTGCCACGACGATCGTGACCGCATCGCGCAGGCTTCCCTGCATGATGCTGCGGATGTCGCCGCCCAGGAGCATCCCGACGAGGACCGCGGCGCCGACGACGGGAACGGCGAACAGCCCCTTGAACGTGATCCCGGCCAGGAACTCGACCACGACGAGCGGCCAGTTGGCCGCCGTGAGGAGCGCCCCGCGCTTGAGGACCGCCTTGAGGCTCGCCCCGTCGCTCATGCCCGTTTCGGAAGGGAATTCAGCCGCCCGGCCACCGACCCACTATAGCATCGGCCTCGGGCCGCCGAGGCGCGGCCCGGCCGTGCGGAGCCGGCGCTTGTTGTGCCGGGAAACGGCCTGTATGCTGGCGGAGACACCTCACCGTCGACGCCAGCGCCCAGAGGGCTCTTCGTGCCGGATCGGAATCCCGCGGATCCCGTCTCTCCCTCGCCGCCGCCCCGCCCATGGCTGCTGCGCCGTCTGGCGCGCATCGCCATCACCGGCCTCATCTGCGCGGCCGCGGTCGCGGCCGCCGGGCTGGGCATGGAGGTCTCGCGCCTCGGCGCCACCGATGCGGCGATGCTCGCCCGCGTGGAGCGGGCGGTGCGGGCCAACTTCTCCCGGATGACGTCGCAGCTCCAGCAGAGCGCGACGAGTCTGGCCGCGCACGACGCCGACCTGTCCAGCGCGTCACGAGACCCGGCAGCCGTCCGGAGGCTGTTCGACGCGGCCGCCGCCGCGCTGCCCGCCACCCGCACCGCCGACTTCGGCCTGACAATCTACGACACCTCCGGCCGGGCGCTCGCCTGGAGCGGCCAATCGACCGACATTCCCCACGCACGTGTCAACGGTCCCGCGGCCACCTTCGTCGCCCCGGGCCCGCTCGGCAACCGGCTCGTGTACGTGCTGCCGCTCGTCGACCGGGTGGGCCGCGACGGCCGCACGGCGCCACGACGCATCGGCACAGTGGTCGCCGAGCGGCTGCTGACGCCGGCGGAAGGGATGGGGGCGGTCGGCGCGGGCACCTTCACGCTCGCGACCCCGCTGGTCCCGGTCTCGCTGCGCGCCCGCTACGAAGGTGCGGGGGCCTCGACGGGGCCGGACTCGTTCATGGTCGCATCGCCCGACGGGACGCCGCTCGTCGAGGCGCACGTGCCGGCCGCGCTCATGCACCGCACGCGTGCCGCCTGGCGCCGGGCGACCGTCGGCGCCGCCGTCTCGGTGCTGGCCATCGCGCTGCTGCTGTTCGCCCTGCCGCTGCTCGACTGGCGCGAACGGTTGCGGACCGCGCGCGGCTGCGCCGCCGCCACGCTCGCCATCGTCGTCGTGACGATCGCGGCGCGCGGCCTGCTCTGGGTGGGCCTGCCGCTCGCCTGGCGCGGCGCACCGATCCCGGCCTCCACCGGTTCGTCCTTCGCTGATGCGCTGCTGCTCCGCTCGCCGGTCGACCTGCTGCTGACCGCCTTGATGCTGACCGTGCTGGCCATGCTGGCGTTCGACCTCGTCGAGCAGCGGCGGCTGGCGATCGGGCTCCGCCACCGCCTGCTGCGTCCGACCGGCGGCCGCCTGCTGGCGCTGGGCGGGGCCCAGGCGGCGGCCAGCCTGGCGGTTGTCGGCGTCGTGCTGGCCCATCAGCGCTTCCTCCGGGCCACGGTGGCGGTGATCGCGCCCGACCCGCTCCACTTCTCGCTCGCCACGCTCGACGCGCGACAACTGGTCATCGCGGCCGGCCTGACGCTGCTCAGCGTGGCCGTGGTCTGGGCCGGCGCCCTGATGCTGCGCGCCGTCGCGACCTCCTGGCGCATGCCCCGGGGCCAGCCCGGGCGCGTCGTCGCGCTCGCCGCCTGGGCACTACCGGTCGCCGTGCTGATCGCCACCGGGCCCCTCCGCCGTCCGCCCGGCGGCTGGCCGGCCCTGGTGGTCGTGCTCGGCTGCGCCCTGCTCGCCGCCTTCTCGACGTCAGCCATCCGCCGGCACCGGCGCACGTCGCAGGCCGCCGGGTTCGGCATCCTGCTGCTGGCGCTCGCCGTGCCGCCACTGCTGCTCTATCCGTCGGTCGTCTCCTTCGCCGATCAGGCGCGTGAGGAGACGATCCAGACCCGCTACGGCCCGGAAGCCGCCGAGTTGCGCGACCGGCTGAAGCAGCAGCTGCGCGATTCGCTGGATCAGATCGATGCGCTCGGCTGGCTGCCCGATCTCGTGTCGGCCGCCGGAGTCGGCGGCGCCACGGATCTGTCGACCGACAGCGCGTTCCTCGTCTGGTCGCACACGGCCCTGGCGACGCACCGGCTGACGTCGGCCATCGAGCTGTACGGCCCGTCGGGCGCGCTGGTCGGCCGCTTCGCGCTGAACCTGCCGGAGTACGCGGCGGCGAGCCAGCCGTGGCATCCGACCCGCTGCCAGTGGGACCTGTTCGAAGAAGTGGCGCCCTTCGGCGCGACCGAGCGGCGCATCCTGCACGCCGGCCGGGCCATCTGCGTCCCCGACGGACACGGGGGCACCCGCCGCGTCGGGGCGATCGTCGTGCACCTGATGCTCGACTACAACACGCTGCCGTTCATCTCGTCGCACAACCCGTACTTCGAGCTGCTGCGCGCGACCCCCGGCCTGCCGCCGCCCGCCAACGAAGGGCACGACCTGCAGTTCCTCGTGTACGGATGGAGCGGGTCGCCGATCTACGCGTCGGACACGACCGTCTGGACGCTGCCGCCGGAGGTCTTCGCGCGCCTCGTCGCGAGCCGCAAGCCCTTCTGGGCGCGCCTGACGCAGGGCGGCCTGCACTGGCGCGTCTACTTCCTGAGCGACCGCGGCGGCATCTACGCGCTCGGCTATCCGCAGGTGACGCCGTTCGGCCATCTCCTGAACCTCGCCCAGCTCGCCGTCCTGGTGCTGGCGCTCTACGCGCTGCTGCTGATCGTGCGGGTGCTCGCCTTTTTCCTCGTGCGCCGCGAGCCGGCGACCGGGCGCGGCCTGCTGCGGGAGATCCGCGCCAGCTTCTACCGCAAGCTGTTCTGGGCGTTCGTGGGAGTCGCCGTCATTCCGGTGCTGATCCTCGCGGTCGCCACCCGCACCTACATCGCGGCGCAGCTTCGCGCCGGCATCGAATCGGCCGCCGCCCGCACGGTGGCCGTCGCCCAGAACGTCGTCGACGACTACCTCGACCTGCAGCAGCGGGGCACGGGCAGCGTGCCCGTGCTCGACGATGACGTGCTGGTGTGGCTCGGCCGGGTCATCGATCAGGACGTGAACGTCTTCAGCGGCAGCCGGCTGCTCGCCACCAGCGAGCGCGACCTGTTCGCGTCGGGCGTGCTGCCCACGCGCACGCCGGCCAACGTGTACCGCGCGATCGTGCTGCGGCGGCTGCCCAGCTTCGTCGGCGACGAGACGGTCGGGGCGTTCCGGTACCTCGTGGCCGCGGCGCCGGTCCGCGCGGGCGGCGGCCGTGACGGCATCGTGACGGTGCCGCTGACGCTGCGCCAGCAGGAGATCGAGCGGCAGATCGACGAGCTGGATCGACGGGTGCTCTTCGCGATGCTGCTCTTCAGCCTGCTGGGCGCCGCCGGCGGCTACTGGATGGCCGAGAAGATCGCCGACCCGGTGAACCGGCTGACGCGGGCGACCCGCCGGATCGCCCGCGGCGACCTCGACGCCCGCATCGCCGTCACCTCCTCGGACGAACTGCGTCGGCTCGTGCAGGACTTCAACCGCATGGCGGCCGACCTGAAGGCCCAGCGCCAGGAGCTGGAGCGGACGCAGCGGCTGGCCGCGTGGGCTGACATGGCACGCCAGGTGGCGCACGACATCAAGAATCCGCTGACCCCCATCCAGCTCTCGGCCGAGCACCTGCGGCGGGTGCACGCCGACCGGCACGCCCCGCTCGGCCACGTCTTCGACGAGTGCCTCGACACCATCCTCGCGCAGGTCCGGCTGCTGCGGGAGATCGCCGGCGAGTTCTCGAACTTCGCCTCATCGCCCACCGCCAGTCCCGCGCCGACCTCACTGGCCGAGCTGATCGACGAGGCCGTGACGCCCTATCGCCTCGGCCTCTCCGGGCGCGTGGAGATGACGGTCGAGGTCCCCGGCACGCTGCCGCTGCTGATGCTGGATCGCACGCTGATGCTGCGATCGCTCGCCAACGTGATCGAGAACGCGCTGTCGGCGATGCCCGGCCGCGGGCACCTGCGGGTCTCCGCCGAGCGCGAGCCGTCGGGCGCGTGGGTGGCCCTGCACGTGGAAGACGACGGTGTGGGGATGGACGAGGAAGCCGTGCGGCGGGCGTTCGAACCGTACTTCTCGACGAAGAAGACCGGCACCGGTCTCGGCATGACGATCGCCCGGCGCAACGTAGAGGCCAACGGCGGCACGATCGCGCTGTCGAGCGAGCGCGGGCACGGCACCCGCGTCACCATCCGGCTGCCGCTGGGCGCTCAGGCGGTCGGCGTCCCGTCGTCCTGAGCCGGCGGCGCCGTCGCCGCTGCCGCTTTCGCGCTGCGTCCCCGGCGGCGCAGCCGGTTCCAGGCGAGACCGACGAACGCCGAGGCCAGGTAGGCGTACGCCAGGCCGACCAGGATGAAGCGCGGCTGCACCGTGATGACGACCAGGCCGGCCGCGATGAGCAGCAGAATCGTGTACGGACGCCGGGTCTGCAGGTCGAACTTCTTGAAGCTGCGGAACCGGATTGTACTGACCATCAGCAGCGCCGGCACGACCATGACGGCGAGCACGGGCACGATGGCGCGGAAATCGCTCACGCCGAACGGGTAGGCGAACACCGTCGCCGCCGGCACCGCGGCCGCCGCCGGGGACGGCAGGCCGACGAAGTAGCGCTTGTCCACGCTCGCGCTCTGGATGTTGAACCGCGCCAGCCGCATGGCCGCGGCCGTCACGTAGAGGAAGCCCGCGGCCCAGCCGAGCCGTCCGAGCGGCGAGAGCCCCCAGGCGAAGACGAGAATCGCCGGCGCGACGCCGAACGAGATGACGTCGGCCAGCGAGTCGAACTCCCGGCCGAACTCGCTCGCCGAGCCGGTCATCCGCGCGATCCGCCCATCGAGCATGTCGAGCACGATCGCGAAGCCGATGAACGGCGCCGCCGTCTCGAAGTCGCCGCGCAGCGCGTAGACGACGCAGGCGTAGCCGCAGAACATGTTGCCGAGCGTGAACAGGCTCGGCAGCAGATACACGCCGCGCCGCAGCCGCCGGGGTGGATGCTGTCCGGCCTGGCCCCGCGGTCGCAGGAAGCCCAGGGCGCCCTCCGTTCCGTTCTCCACGTCGTTCACGGTAACCCCGTCAGAGCGTCGCGATCACCGTCTCGCCGCCCCGTACCATCTGCCCGACCGCCACGTGCAGCGTGGCCGTGACCGGCAGAAACACATCCATCCGCGAGCCGAACTTCATCACGCCGAAGCGCGCGCCCGTTTCCACCGTGTCGCCGGGCTGCACGCGGCAGACCACCCGGCGCGCGAGGATGCCGACGATCTGCCGGAAGACGATCGTCTGACCATCGTGGTCGAGCCAGATCTCGCTCCGCTCGTTCACCTCGGCGGCCTTCGGCCGGTAGGCCGGCAGCGCCTTGCCCCGGCGGAAATCGACCCGCGCGATCCGTCCGCCCACCGGCACGCGGTTGACGTGCACGTCCAGCGGCGACAGGAAGATGCTGATCTGCTGCCACGCCCCGGGCGGCGCCACGCCCGGCTCGGTCGGCCCGGCCACCAGCACCCGCCCGTCGGCCGGCGAGACGACCACGCCCGGCTGCGACGGCGGCTGCCGATCGGGATCCCGGAAGAAGCACAGGAAGACGATCGCCAGCAGCAGGAACGGCAGACTCCAGACGCCTCCCGCGCCCACCCCCACGACGACGGCCAGGGCCAACGCCCCGCCGATGAACGGCCAGCCCGCGCGATCAATTTTCATGCGACGCAATGTGACACTGACGAGGATCATCCTCGTGCACGAGATTCTATCCTACCCATGGGAGGGTGAACGGCCGGGAACGGCAGGCGGGCCGGCGGGACGGCGGTGGAACGGGCGCCGGCGGCCGGGCGCGGCGCCCTCTTCGGGGCGCGCCCGGCCGCCGGCGCCGATTCAATGCTCAGTTCTGGGTCTGCGGCTGCAGGCTGGCGCCCTGCCGGTACCGCCGCACGATCTCCTCCATCCGATCCCTGATGTGGAGCTTGCGCTTCTTCAGCGTCGATTCTTCGAGTTCTTCGGGGCCGGTGAGGTAGTGCTTGTCGGACAGCTGGTTGAGGCGATCTTCGAGTTCGTGGTGCGTGGTGAAGAGCTGATGGAACTCCGGGTCGGACTGCAGCAGGTTCTTCAGATCCGGGGAGTCTGCGATCATTCCGCGCCTCCTTCCTTTCGATTGTTCGCTGGATTGAAGCGGAGGACGAGGTGCATGCTCACCTCCGGCGACGTCCGGACTCGACGTCCGGCACGCGCCGATCGCGGCGTCACGTCGGGGGGTCTGGCAACCCAGTGGCTCGCCGGCGGACGGCCGTCTTCTCAATCGCACCGTACCACATGCTCGCGGCGTGTTTCAAGCGGGTTTCGACGTCTCCCGCCCGGCCGGGACGAGTTCCTCCCGCCAGAGAATCAGGGCGTCCTCGACCGGGTTCGTGTAGTAGTTCCGCCGGGTGCCCACCAGCTCGAATCCCAGGCGCTGATAGAGCCGCCGCGCCGGTTCGTTCGACCGCCGGACCTCGAGAGTCGCCCGCCGCGCGCCCCGCCGCGCGCCCTCGCGCAGGACGTGCATCACCAGCGCCGCGCCCCAGCCACGTCCCCGGTCCTCCGGCCGGATCGCCACGTTGTTGATGTGCAGCTCGTCGACGATGAGCCAGATCGAGCAGAAGCCGGCCACCTGTTCCCGATCGTCGCGGACCACGTAGAAGTGGGAGACGCGGGAGTGCTCGAACTCGGAGAGGTACATCTCGCGCGTCCAGGGATTCGTGAATGACGCGTGCTCGATCGCCAGCACCGCATCGAGATCCCGCTCCGGGTCCATGAGGGAGATCTGCATTATTCAGTTCGCGTGGGGCCCCACCCCCACGCGCGGCCGTCGCTCACGCTCCGGATCTGGCGATCGGCCACCTTGCCGATTGGATCGGCACTCTGCATGAACCCCATCTCGCCCGCCGTCGCCTCTCTATGTGCTGCGTTCTTCGTTCTTCGCCACACGCGCTGCCCGATCCGCCTGTCGTTCCCGGGCGAGCTCGGCGTCGGGGCGACGGACGTAGATCGGCTGGATCGCCGACGGGCCCGTGGCCGCTCCCGCCGCCGCCTGCGCGGCCGCCATCAGGGCAATCGTGCCCGCCAGCAGCGGCACCTGCGGCACGACCCTCACCTCCGGCGCGACCGACGCCACCAGATCGCGATAGCGGAGGGCCCCGTCTCCCACGAGAACCAGCGGCCGCTGGTCCGGTCGCGCGCGCCACCGCTCGAGTGCCGCGCCCGGAGAGCCGACGGCGGCCTCTTCGACGGCGCCCAGCCCGGCGTCGGCCGACGCCCCTGGCGTCACGGCCCAGAGCGCCGAGAAGACCTCCTCGCGCTGCGCGTCCATCCAGGTGCCCAGCAGCGCTTCGCCGGTCCCGTCGCGCAGGGTCCGCCGCGCCAGCGCCTCGAGCGCCGACACGCCGACGACGGGCCGGCCGGCGGCGAACGCCAGCCCCTGGACGGCCGCGATGCCGATCCGGAGCCCGGTGAACGACCCGGGGCCGGCCGCGACGCCGTAGAGGTCGACATCGTGCAGCGTCAGGCCGTGGCGTCCCAGCATGTCGAGAATCTCGCCGGGCAGCCGGGCGCCATGCGTGCGCGCCGGGTCGCCCGTCCGTTCTTCGAGGAGCCGGCCATCACGCATCAGCGCCATGCTGCCGGCGCGCGTGGTGGTGTCGAGCGCGAGCACGAGCATGGCCATGTCGGCGTCTACTATCGCCCGGCCGCTGCCGGCTGTCCAGCCGCGCGGGGGGGGCGCTGTCTTGACGCTCCAGGAACCGCGCCCCTATACTCAAGACAGTTATCACCCGCCAGACCCGGCCCAACTCTTTTCATCTCATGGTCTTGCCGTCGGATTCCACGCCGAGAGCAGGCGGCGCCAGCCAGACGGCGACGCCGGCGATGCGCCAGTACCCTGGAAGCGAAGCGCCAGTACCGCGACGCGATCGTCTTCTTCCGGATGGGCGACTTCTACGAGATGTTCTACGAAGACGCGCTGACGGCGGCGCGCGCCCTCGACCTGACGCTGACCTCCCGATCGAAGGACGCCAACGGCGGCGGCATCCCGATGTGCGGCGTGCCGCATCACGCCATGGACGGGTACCTGACGCGGCTGGTCCGCAAGGGCTTCCGCGTCGCGATCTGCGAGCAGGTCGAGGACCCGCGCCAGGCGAAGGGACTGGTGCGCCGCGAGGTGGTCCGCGTGGTCTCGCCCGGCACGCTGACCGACGCCGGCTATCTCGACGCCCGCGAGCCGGCCTTCCTGATGGCCATCAGCACGCCGCCGGGAGGCGGGCCGCTCGGCGCGGCCCTGCTCGATCTGTCGACGGGTGAGTTCTCGGCGGCCGAATACGCCGACGCGGCGGCCGTGAGCGACGAGATCGCGATCCTCCACCCCCGCGAAATCGTTGCCGCGGCTGACACCGACCTCGCCGCGCTGGTGCCGGCCATCGGCGAGCTGGAACTGCCGGTGACCCGCCTCGAGCCGTGGGCCTTCGAGCTGAGCGCCGCCGAGCGGACGCTCGTCGAGCAACTCGGCACGCAGGGGCTGGCCGGCTTCGGCCTCGAGGGGCATCCCGCGGCGATCGCCGCGTCGGGCGCCCTCGTGCAGTACCTCCGGGACACGCAGAAGGCCGACCTGGTGCACGTGCGCACGGTGCACTTCCGCGAGGCGGCCGACGGCCTGCTCATCGACCCGACGACGCTGCAGCACCTCGAGGTGATCGAGGGTGCCGACCGCACCCGGGCCGGATCGCTGCTCCACGAAATCGACCGGACGGTGACGGCGATGGGCGGCCGGATGCTGCGCGCCTGGCTCATCCGCCCGCTGGTGGCGCTCGAGCCGATTCGCGACCGCCTCGATGCCGTCGAGGAGCTGGCGTTCCGGACGACCGAGCGCGGCAAGTTCCGCGAGACGCTGAAGGCGGTGCAGGACCTCGAGCGGCTCATCGCCCGCACGGCGCTCGGCCGGGCGGGCCCGCGCGACCTGGTCGGGCTGAAGCAGTCGCTGGCGGTGGTGCCCCGCATCCGGCTCCTGCTGGAGGAGCTGCAGGCCCCGCTGAACCTCTCCCTGCTGGCCGCGCTGGACGATCTCGCGGACATCCGCGCGGCGATCGAGACGACGCTGACCGACGACCCGCCGGCGCTGGCGCGCGACGGCGGCTTCGTGCGCGACGGCGTGGACGGCGATCTGGACGAGCTGCGCGGCATCAGCCGGTCGGGCAAGCAGTTCATCGCCGACATGGAGGCACGCGAGCGGGCACGCACGGGCATCACGTCGCTGAAGGTCCGCTACAACCGCGTGTTCGGCTATTACATCGAGGTCTCGAAGTCGAACCTCCACGCCGTACCCGACGACTACCAGCGGAAGCAGACGATCGCGGGCGGCGAGCGATACGTCACGCCGACGCTGAAGGAATACGAACAGAAGGTGCTGGGCGCCGACGAGCGGATCCTGGAGCTGGAAGTCGCGATCTTCGAGCGGCTGCGCACGCAGGTGGGCGGCGAGGCGCCGCGCATCCAGGACACGGCCCGCGCGCTGGCGACGCTCGACGTGCTGTCGTCGCTCGCCGAGGTGGCGGCGCTCTTCAACTACACGAAGCCGCACATGCACGAGGGCGACGAGATGACGGCCCTCGACGTGCGCCATCCGGTCGTCGAGCGGCACGCGCCCGACGCCTTCGTCCCCAACGACATCGCGCTCGACGGCGGTGCGCGGCAGCTCGTCATCCTGACCGGCCCGAACATGGGCGGCAAGTCGACCTACCTCCGCCAGACCGCGCTGCTCTGCCTGCTCGCGCAGGCCGGCTCGTTCGTGCCGGCGCGCGAGGCAAAGCTGCCGATCGTCGACCGGCTCTTCGCGCGCGTCGGTGCGTCCGACAACATCGCGCGCGGGCAGTCGACCTTCATGGTCGAGATGCAGGAAACGGCCGCGATCCTGAACGCCGCGACCAGCCGCAGCCTGGTCGTGCTCGACGAGATCGGCCGGGGCACGGCCACCTTCGACGGGCTCAGCATCGCGTGGGCCGTGGCCGAGCACCTCGCCACGAACACCCGGGCGCGCCCCAAGACGCTGTTCGCCACGCACTATCACGAGCTGACCGACCTGGCCGACAGCACGGCCGGGGTCGTGAACTTCCACGTCGCCGCCCGCGAGTGGAACGACGGCATCGTGTTCCTGCGCAAGATCCTGCCGGGTCGCTCCGACCGGAGCTACGGCATCCAGGTCGCGCGCCTCGCCGGCCTGCCCCCGGCCGTCGTGCAGCGCGCCCGCGCGATCCTCGACTCCCTCGAGCGCGACGAGCTGTCGCGCGGCGGCCGGCCGGCCCTCAGCGGCGTGCCCATCGGGCCGCAGGAGCAGCTCGGACTCTTCCAGGCGGCGCCCGACGACCGGCTCGCCCGGCGCCTGCGCGAGATCGACGTGAATACCCTGACGCCGCTCGACGCGCTGAGCATGCTGGCCGCCCTGAAGAAGGAGGCCGACGCATGACCGGTCGCGGCACGCGGCTGGCCGGCCTCCTGCTGGCGGCCGGACTGCTGGCCGGCTGCTCGTTCCTCTCCTCCGGCCCCTCGGCCCCGCCCGGCGACCTGACGGTGCTCATCACCAGCTCGCCGAACAACCTCGACCCGCGGATCGGGACGGATGAAGTGTCGCAGCGGGTGTCGCAGCTGGTCTTCGACACGCTGCTGAATCTCGACGACTCCCTGCGCGTCGTTCCCGGCCTGGCCTCGAAGTGGGACACGCCCAATCCGACGACCTACGTCGTGTCGCTGCGCCACGGGGTCCGGTTCCAGGACGGCCACGAGCTGACGTCGGCCGACGTCGTCTACACGTTCCAGAGCTTCCTCGACCCGTCGTTCATCTCGGCGCGCAAGGGAGCCTACCGGATGCTCGCCTCGGTGCGGGCGCTCGACCGCTACACCGTCGAGTTCAAGCTGAAGGAACCGTTCGGATCGTTCCCGATCAACCTCGTGATGCCGATCGTACCGGCAGGAGCGGGCCCCGACTTCAAGGACCATCCGATCGGCACCGGGCCGTATTCCTTCGTCAGCTACGCCACCGACGATCGGATCGTCCTGAAGGCGAACCCCGATTACTACGGCGGTCCCCCGCGCAACGCCGGCCTCGTGCTGAAGGTGGTCCCCAACGACACGATGCGCGGTCTCGAGCTGAAGAAGGGGTCGGCGGACATCGCCGTCAACGACCTGTCCCCCGATGTCGTCGCCCAGCTGCGCCGGGATCCGTCGCTGCAGGTCGTGACGACGCCGGGGACCAACTACGCCTACATGGGGCTGAACCTGCGGGATCCCATCCTGAAGCACGAGCGGGTCCGGCAGGCGATTGGCTACGCGATCAACCGCGACGCCATCGTCCGGTACCTGCGGCGCGGCCTGGCGCGGCCGGCCGTCGGGATCCTGCCGACCGTCTCCTGGGCCTTCGATCCGGACGTGTTCACGTTCACCTACGATCCGGCGAAGGCCCGGCAGCTGCTCGACGAGGCCGGCTTTCCCGATCCCGACGGCGACGGTCCGCTGCCGCGCTTCCACCTGTCGCTGAAGGTGTCGAACAACGAGTTCTATCGCCTGCAGGCGACCGTCATCCAGCAGGACCTGGCGCGGGTCGGCATTGCGGTCGACATCCGGACCTACGAATTCGCGACGCTGTACGCCGACGTGCTCCACGGGGCGTTTCAGATGTACACGATGCAGTGGGTGGGCGTCTCCGACCCGGACATGCTGCGGCGGGTGTTCGCCTCGAGCCAGGTGCCGCCCTCGGGCTTCAACCGCGGCTACTTCGAGAATCCGGAGGTGGACCGGCTGATCCAGGAGGCCACCGTGTCGACCGACGACGCGGAGCGTCGGCGATTGTACGGCCAGGTGCAGCAGATCGTGGCGCGGCAGGCGCCGTACATCAGCCTCTGGTACCAGACCAACGCCGTCGTGGCGCAAGCCGATCTCCGCGGCCTCCACCCCGACTCGCGGGGTGGCTTCGCCTTCCTGAAGGACGTCTACCGCGCCGCGGCGCCCGCCGTGGCGGGGCGCTGAGTCCCCCGCCGGCTCCGGCTCTTCGCATCCGCCGCAAATCCTGTAGAATTATCCGCGCATGCCGAAGAAATCACGATTCCTGAAGGCTCCCGTCGAGCCGTTTGTCGTCGAACCCGGGCTGACGACCGATCAAGTGCTCGCGCGCATGGAACGGATTTCGTTTCAGGGGCGCAACCTCGCCACGGCGCGGCGCGTCTGGCACAAGATGCTCGAGAGCGATGCCACGATCTTCCTGGGGATCGCCGGCGCCCTGAGTGCCGGCGGGATGCGGCTGATCATCGCGCACCTCATCGCCAATCGCTACGTGGACTGCGTCGTCTCGACCGGGGCGAACCTGTATCACGACCTCCACGAGACGCGCGGGCGGCGGCACTACATGGGCTCGCCGCGGGTCGACGACACCAGCCTGCAGCAGGAACACATCGACCGCGTCTACGACACCTACGCCGACGAGGACGAGTTCATCGACAACGACAACTGGATCGCCCAGTTCGCCAAGACGCTCGAGGACCGGCCGTACACCAGCCGCGAGTTCCTCCATCGCCTGGGCGGCCACCTCTGGGAGACGACCGGCGCCGACGGCATCCTGACGGCGGCCTACCGCGCCCAGGTGCCGATCTTCTGTCCCGCGATCGCCGACTCGTCGATCGGCATGGGGCTGTCGCAGGCGCGGCACCACGGCGGCGGCTACGGCCGCATCGACGTCATCGGCGACATCATCGAGTCGGCCAACCTGGTGATCCGCCGCCCGCGCACCGCCTCGATCGTGCTCGGCGGAGGCACCTCGAAGAACTTCATCAATCAGGCGAGCGTCCAGGCCGAGTTCTACAGCCCGGACGTGCACGGGCACGTGTACGCCCTTCAGATCGTCACCGACGTCCCCCATTTCGGCGGCGCGTCGGGATCGAGTCTGGAGGAGGCGCTCAGCTGGGGCAAGCTGTCGGCCGATGCCGACCGGGTGACCGTCCAGGCCGACGTCACGCTGGCCCTGCCGCTGCTGGCGAGCGCGCTCGCCACGAGCGCCGCCGACCGGCTGACCGCCCGTCGTCCCCCGATCTTCGACCAGGCCGGCCACGTGATGACCGTGGACGGGCTGACCGTCTCTCACGAACGCTTCGAGGTCTCCGCATGAGCCAGTCCGGCCAGTACGACGCGATCTATTCGATGGAATTCGGCGGCGGCAAGCCCGCTGCCCTCGGTCTCGATCAGGCGAAGGCGATCATCCTGCCGATCCCCTTCGAGCGCACCACGTCCTACGTCCCGGGCACGCGCAACGGCCCGCGTGAGATCATTGCCGCCTCGACCCACATGGAGCTGTGGGACGAGGAACTGAACCTCGACGTCCACGACATCGGCATCCGCACGCTGCCCGAGATGGAGCTGCCGTTCGATGCCATGAAGGACGTGATGGACGAGATCCAGCGTGTCACCACGGAGCTCATCGCGGGCGACGCCTTCCTGGTGACCCTCGGCGGCGAGCACTCCATCACCGGCCCGCTGGTGGCCGCCTTCGCCGCCCGCTACCCGGGCCTGTCGGTCCTCCAGCTCGACGCGCACGCCGACCTGCGGGACAGCTACATGGGGACGCCCCACAACCACGCCTGCGCCATGCGGCGCGCCCTCGAGCACGCCCCCTGCACCCAGGTCGGCATCCGCAGTCTCTCCGCTCCCGAGGCACGCGCCATCCCGTCGCTGCGGACGCAGGTCTTCTACGACCACTCGATGCGGAACGACCCGGCCTGGATGGATCGCGTGATCGACACGCTCAGCGACACGGTCTACCTGACGATCGACTGCGACGGGCTGGATCCGGCCATCATGCCGGCCGTCGGCACGCCCGAGCCCGGCGGGCTGTCGTGGTACGAGACGCTGGCGCTGCTGCGGAAGCTCTTCGAGCGGAAGCGCGTGGTGGGATGCGACCTGGTCGAGTTGTGCCCGCTGCCCAACAACCCGGCGCCCAATTTCCTCTGCGCCCGGCTGGTGTACAAGATGCTCGCGTATCGGTTTGCGAAGGAGATGGCGGGCGCGAGCGAGTAGTTGTCAGTTCTGAGTCTCGACGTGATGAGTTCCGGAGGTCCGACTCGAACGTCAGCACTCAGAACGTCAGAACTCAGAACTCAGAACTGCACCATGCCCTACCCGTTGTTTCCCCCCAGCGTGTCGATCTGCTGCCGGGCCTCCGGCGAGTAGGGCGAGTTCGGGAATTCCTGCACGATCCGCTTGAACGCCTGCACCGCCTCGGCCGTCTTCCCGGCCGCCACGTAGGTCCGTCCGAGCTGCATCAGAATCCCGTCGATCGGCAACTCCCCGTCTGCCTGCAGCGCGAGCGCCTTGAAGGTCGCGATCGCGTCGTCGTAGTGGCCCTGCTGGGCCTGCGCCTCGGCCATCCCCAGCCGCGCCATCTGCGTGTAGATGCCGCTGCCGGCCTGCTCCATGACCTGCTTGAAGCTCGCGACCGCATCGGCGGGACGGTCCAGGCCGAGCAGCGTCGTCCCCTCCTGGTACCGGGCCGAGATGCCGGACGGCGTCGACGGATAGGCGTCGGCCGCCGCCTTCAGCCGCGGCAGGGCCGCCTCGAGCCGCGCCTGATCGGTGGGATAGCTGCCGGGCGGTGGGGCCGGGGCCGGCTTCCCGTCGGCCGCGGGCGGCGCGGGCGGTGCGACCGGCGCATTCAGCACGATCGTGGCCTCCGCCAGCAGTTCCGTCGCGTGCGCGCGCGTCCGCTGCTGCCAGTAGTAGTAGCCGCCGGCGATGATCGCAATCGCGAGCAGCACGTACGCGGCCATGTTGAACTCGCGCCGGCGCGACTCGTACAGCTCGACCGCGTGGCGGAGCTGCGTCGCGATCTCGTTTTCCTTCAGATGCTGACGTTCAGTTCTCTTCATGAGACCAATCTGAGGCGCCCGGCCTCCGGAATCAAAACCTGCCCCCGACCAGAGGTGCCGCGTCGCTGTTCACCCCACCGGGCGGGCGCGAACGGAACGGAGCGAGCTGCGAAGAGCGAGCGGAGCGCAGTGAGCCTGGCGGGGTGCAGGGGTCCCCGCCATCCAAACAACGCTTGGCGCGCCCGGCAGGTCTCGAACCTGCGACCCCCGGTTTAGGAAACCGGTGCTCTATCCTGCTGAGCTACGGGCGCAATCCTCTGATTATATCGTCTACGGTCTCCAGTCTTCGGCCTCCGGTCCCGTTCAGGACTGAAGACCGTCGACTGAAGACGGAAGACAGTGCCCGTCTTCAGGTACTGCAGCACCGAATAGATCGGCTCGCGCTCGAGCCGTGACCGTCCGTTCAGCGCCACCAGCTCGATCAGGAACGCGAGCCCCTGGACGTCGCCGCCCAGGCGCCGCACCAGATCCGTCGTCGCCCGCGCGGTGCCGCCCGTGGCCAGCAGGTCGTCGACGATGAGCACCCGCTGGTCGCGCTCGATGGCATCGTCGTGCAGCTCGAGCGAGTCGGTGCCGTACTCGAGCGAGTAGGTCTCCCGGAGCGTCGTCGAGGGGAGCTTGCCCGGCTTGCGCACGGGCGTGAACCCGGCACCGAGACGGTCCGCCACGGCCGCGCCGAGGATGAAGCCGCGGCTCTCGATGCCGACGACCATGTCGATCCTGCTCGCCTCGTACGGGCTGGCCATCGCGTCGATCGCGGTGCGGAAGCCTTCGCGGTCCCTGAGCAGTGTCGTGATGTCGTAGAAGAGGATACCCTTCTTCGGGAAGTCGGGCACGTGACGGATCTTCGATTTCAGCAGTTCCATCTGTTCCTTTGAGAGGTCCACCGGTACATCATCCCTCGACGGTGAACCATTGGTGATCGCCGGACGGCGTCCGGCTCTCCGTCTCGAACGCGTCGACCCGCGCGCGGGGCGGCCCGTGCCGGATGGCGCGCTCGAAGCGGATCAGGCTCTCCGATTCGCCTTCGGCAACGACTTCCACCCGCCCGTCCGGGCAGTTGCGGACCCAGCCGGCGATCCCCTCGCGCAAGGCGGCTTCCCGCGTGAAGAACCGGAAGCCCACGCCGTGCACCCGCCCGGCGATCACGTACCGTCGTGCTACCCGCATGGACGTCTCCGGCGCCGACCGGCCCGGCGCGCGATTATAACGAAGCCGGCACGGCCGTGCCAACCGCGCACGACCCGTTGCGGGCCGTGCGCGGGCTGAAACACGAAGGGCCGCCCGGTGGGCGGCCCCTGCGTGTCGCCGCGGCGGCCGGCGGACCCGCAGGCCCGCCGGCCGTCCCGGCACTTCTACCACTGGGCGCGCGTGTTCTCGCCCGGTTCCTCTTCGCTGCCGCCGTTCGCCTTCAACGGCTCGGCCTTCACCGTCTCGAGCTTGCGGCCCGTCAGCAGCTTGTTCAGGTTCGGCAGGTCGGTCTTGACCGCCGTGTCCAGCTTCGCGAGCTGTGCGTCGAGCTGGTCCGACAGCACCTTGAAGACCGTGTAGTCCTGCTCGGTTGGCTGGTACTGTCCCGTGCCGACGACGCCCAGGAGCGCCCCGATCTTGTTGTTCAACTTGATCGGGAAGTTCAGCGGGTCCTGGTTGCTGCGGTTCTTGACCTGGTAGATGGCTTCCTCGACCGCGCTGAGTTGCCCCTCCATGGCCTTCGCCGCATCGATGATCGCCTTGCCGCGCGTCCCCTTCAGCTTGCCGGCCTTGTCGATCCGGTCGGCCAGCTGCGGCTTGATGCCGCGGATGAGCCGCACCGCGTCGTTCGCCTGGCTGACCTTGTCGCGAATCTGGATCGCCAGGTCGAACTGCTTCTGCAGATCGGCGTCGGTGATGTTCGTCAGCCGGGGATCCTTCGTCAGCGTCAGCGACTGCGACTGCGAGTCACCGTCGGCCGTGATCTTGACCGAGTAGGTTCCCGGAGGCGCCACGGGGCCCGTCGAGCGGGCCGCCCACAGGATCATCCCCGGGAAGGTCGTGAAGCCCGGGTACCGCATGTCCCAGTTGAACCGGTGCATCCCCGCCGACACGCCGACCGTCATGACCGGTCCGCGGAAGAACGGATTCGCCGCCGGCTGCGGCTTCTTCGCCGTCTCGGGCGTGCCGGTGAAGGTGTGGATCACCTTGCCCTGGGCGTCCAGGAACTCGATCGTCACCTTCTGCGCGTCCTGCTTCAGGTAGTAGTCAACGGCCGCCGAGCGATCGAGCCCGATGCGGGCGCCGATCGGCTTGAAGACGTGCAGCGTCTCGGTGGCCGTGGCCGGCATCCACTGCCGGAGCGGGCTGATGTCGTCCATGATGTAGAACCCGCGCCCGTGCGTGGCGATCACCAGGTCGTTGTCCTTGATGACCAGGTCCTGCACCGACGTATCCGGGAGGTTGAGCGACATCTTCTGCCAGCGATCGCCGTTGTCGAACGACACGAAGATGCCGTGCTCCGTGCCGAGATACAGCAGGTGCTGGCGCGCCGGGTCCTCGCGAATCGCCCGCGCGAAGGCGTTGGCCGGCAGCCCCGCGACGATCTTCGTCCACGTCGCGCCGTAGTCGTCCGTCCGGTAGACGTAGGGCGCGAAGTCGTCCTGCTGGTAGTGGTTCGCCGCCAGGTAGGCCGTGCCCGGCTGGAACGGCGACGCCTCGATCAGGCTGATGCGCGCCAGACGCGGCAGTCCCGGCGGCGTCACGTCCTTCCAGGCCTGGCCACCGTCACGCGTGACGTGCACGAGCCCGTCGTCCGACCCGGCCCAGATGACACGGGCGTCCTTCGGGGACGGCGCGATGGTGAAGACCGTCGCGTAGGTCTCCACGCCGGTCTCGTCCAGCGTGATCGGCCCGCCCGACGACCCCATCGTGCTCGGGTCGTGCCGGGTCAGGTCGGGGCTGATCTTCCGCCACGACTGCCCTTCGTTCGTGCTCTTCCACAGGTGCTGCGACCCGGCGTAGATCACGTTCGGATCGGTCGGGTCGATGATGATGGGCGTCGTCCACTGGAAGCGCTCGACGATATCCTGCGTGGCGTAGCCCATCGGGTTGTCGGGGTACGGATTGATCGCCCGGAGCTGCCCCGTCGCATGGTCGTAGCGCGTGATCTCGCCGCCGTAGCTCCCCGCGTAGAAGATGTTCGGGTTGCGCGGATCCGACGCGATATAGCCGCTCTCGCCGCCGCCCACGTCGTACAGCGTGTCGCCGTCGCCGTCGCTCGGCACGCAGGCCGTGCTGTTGTCCTGCTGCGCGCCGCACACGTCGTACGGCACCTTGCTCGTCGCGATGACGTGATAGAACTGCCCGGTCGGGAAGTCCTGCGCCGTCCAGGTCTCGCCGCCGTTCCACGACACGTTCGCGCCGCCGTCGTTCGACTCGATCATCCGGTTCGGATCGTTCGGCGCAATCCACAGATCGTGGTTGTCGCCGTGCGGCACCTGGATCGGCTTGAACGTCTTGCCGCCGTCGACGGACCGATAGAAGGCGGTGTTGAGGACGTACACCTCGTCCTTGTTCTTCGGATCGGCGTAGATCCGCGTGTAGTAGAACGCCCGCTGCCGCAGCTTCCGCTCGTCGTTCACCTTCGTCCAGGTGGCGCCGGCGTCATCCGAACGGAACACGCCGCCGTCGTGCGCTTCCACGATCGCCCACAGGCGGTTGGAGTCGGCTCCCGACACGGTGATGGCGTTCTTGCCGATCACCCCCGTCGGCAGGCCGGGGTTCCGCGTGATCTCCGTCCAGGTGTCGCCGCCGTCGGTCGACTTGAACAGCCCGCTGCCCGGGCCGCCGCTCGACATCGAGTACGGCGTCCGGAACGCCTCCCACAGGTCGGCGTACAGCACCTGCGGGTTGTTCGGATCGATCACCAGATCGATCGCGCCCGTCTTGTCGTCGCGGTACAGCACCTTCTTCCAGGTCGGCCGCCGTCGGTCGACTTGAACACGCCCCGCTCGGCGTTCGGCCCGAACGGGTGCCCGAGCACCGCCGCGTAGACGATGTCGGGGTTCGTCGGGTTGACCCGGATCTTCGACACCGTCTGGCTGTCGGCCAGCCCGACATGTGTCCAGGTCTTGCCGGCGTCGGTCGACTTGTAGACGCCGTCGCCCTGGATGATGTTGCCGCGGATGTCGCTCTCGCCCATCCCGATGTAGACGATGTCGGGATTCGACGGCGCCACGGCCACCGCGCCCACCGACGAGCTGCTGATGTGGTGGTCGGTCACCGGCTTCCAGGTCGTGCCGCCGTCGGTGGTCTTCCACAGACCGCCGCCGGTCGCGCCGAAGTAGTACTCGAGCGGCCGGGCCGCGCTGCCCGCCACGGCGATCGACCGCCCGCCGCGGTTCGGGCCGATACCGCGCCACTTGAGTGCGCCGAAGGGGCTGGCGCTGTTCATCGCCGTTCCAGCGTCCTGCGCGCGGAAGAGTCCGGCCTGCGTGAAGCCGTACCCCACCACGAACGCAGCCGCCAGGACCGCCATGCCCAGTTGAGTTCTCCAGGATCGTTTCATAGGTCCGTCCCTTGTAAATGCTGTCAGCTCATCGAAACGCGGCACGTCAGTGCCGTCCGATCCGGGCTCCTCAAGCGCGCCGAACGACGGCGCGCCCCCCTCCGCCACGATCGATCTGACATGCTAGTGCTTATTGTCGAGGCGGACAAGCGGATGCCGCCCTGCGGCAGGACCGGCGACCGCCGCCGCTCCCGCCCGCCGACAGGCCGGCGCCGGATCCCGCCGACACGGCCGGGACACCGCCCGTGCACGATCAGGCATCCTGACGTCGACACCCGTGGGCCGGCCGTGCGGACACCCGCACGGTCACCTGGACGCCGGGTCCAGGGTTCCCGGTCCGCCGCCGACGAGGGTGAGGGGATGAGGCGGGCGCGACGGCGCCCGTCACGGTGTGGTGGCTACTTCAACAGGTCGCGGAGCAACGGCTTCGACTTCACGACCACCCGATTCTTGCCACGGTGCTTGGCGCCGTAGAGAGCCTCGTCGGCCCGCTGCACGATGCTCGCCGCCGTGTCACCGGCGTTCAGTTCGGCCAGCCCGCAGCTGACGGTCACGCCGAACTGGCCGCTCGACTCGCATTCGCCTTCGTCGAACCGCGCCTCGGCGATCTTCGCCACGGCCCGGCACATGCGCGCCTCGAACTGGCGCAGCGTCGCCTCCGGCGCCAGCAGCGCGAACTCGTCGCCGCCGAGCCGTGCCACCAGGTCGCTGGAACGGACCGAACGCGCCAGGGTGCGCGCGACGTTGATCAGCACATGGTCGCCGCAGAGATGCCCGTGGTCGTCGTTGACCGACTTGAAGTTGTCGATGTCGACCAGCGCCAGCACGAACTGCAGGTTGGGCGTCTGCGTCCACTCCTCGAGCGTGGTGTCGAAGGTCTGGCGGTTGGCCAGCTGGGTCAGGCCGTCGAGCGACGCGGCTTCGCGCGTCGTGACGAGCTGGGCCTCGAGCACGTGCACCCGCTGGGACAGCGCCTCGAACGTCTGCTCGCGCGACTCCTGCCGCTCGGAGACGACGCGCTTCAGCCGCTCGGTCTCGGCCGAGAGCTGGACCTTCAGCGTACGCAGTTCGTCGACCTCCATCAGCTCGGTGAACCGGTCGGCCGACAGCAGCAGGTCCGTGTCGAAGCCCGACGCGTCGCCGGCCAGCGCCGCCAGCGCGTCGCGCAGCAGCTGGATGACGGCGCCGATCTCCCGGTGCTGCTCGAGGTGCAGCACCTCGGCCCGCTCGAAGAACTGGCGGCACTCCGTCAGCGTCTCGCTGCTCAGCCGCTCGATGCCGGACGAGTCGCTCTCCTGGGCCAGGCGCGCCCGGAAGTCGCCGAGGCGCCCGCGGAACCGGGCGTCCAGCCCGCCGGGCACACGCGGCACGATCTCGTCGAGCAACATCAGCAGATCGTCGACGAAGATCTCGAACGCCGTCACGAGACTCCCCGTGTCCGACGAGGGGCTGCGCAATCCCAGACCGATGAAATGACTATCCAGTCGCTCGCTCATGGACAGACGGCTCCTGCTCACTGGAGTCATCGGCAGAACCCCGGCGAACATGAGCGGCGGGCCCGGCGGTCCGGATCGCCCGGCAACCGGCCGGGCTGGGACGGCGTTCCAGGAGGGGGTCCTGCATCCGGCAGCCGCCGGCTGGTACAATAGAGAGGTTCGAGCAACCGGTCCGGCGGGCGGACCGGGTCACTGAAAAGCGCCGCGGCCACGGTTCCCGGGTCACCGGATCAGAGGGAACCCCACAGAATCCGGCCGCAGCCGGGAGGTGCATCTATGGCAGACACCAACGGGAGGCGCTGCTAAGCAGCCCGGAACCGGCCGGCGTCCGCCGTGGCGCCGGTCGGCCTCCTCTCCGCTCCCCGCCCGCTCCCGCCGCGCCCTACCCCCGCCATTCGTGCAGGATCCGCTCGAGATCGATATCCGGAGCGATGAGACAGATGTGCCCGTGCCCGGCCAGGATCCGCATCACGGCCCCCGGCACGCGGGCCGCCATGAACGTCGCCTGCTCCACCGACGGCACCAGGTGATCCTGTTCGGCCGCCAGGAACAGCGTCGGCACCTGGATCTCGTGCAACCGCTCCCGCACGTCGTACTGCGTCAGCAGCCGCAGCCGTCCGATGTAGCCCTCGCGCGTGGCCCGCCCCGTCAGCTCCATGAACCGCTGCACCTCGCGCCGGTGCGTGTGCCGAGAGTGCAGTCGGAAGGCCGTGAGCCGCCGCACCAGCCCCATCGTGTGCCAGGGCATCACGCGCAGGCCGGCAATCGCCAGGTGCAGCCGGAACCGCGGCGAGAAGCGCGGGAAGGAATTCAGGATGACGAGCGAGGCGACCCGCTCGGGGTGAGCCAGGGCGAACGACAGTGCCAGCGCGCCGCCGAACGACTCCCCGACGACGACCGCGCGTTGATCGGCCGGTGAAACGAGGTCGACGACCTGCGCCAGGTCGGCGACGAGCCGGTGCATCGACCGGGCGCCGTCGCGCAACGCATAGGTGGCCACCCGGTACGACCGCGCCAGCGGCCCGGTCTGCCGGTAGAACAGCTGGCCGGTGCCGTCCATGCCGGGCACCAGGACGACGGCCTCGCCGTCGCCACTGACCGAGAGGCGCGGGTCGTATCCCTCCGTCCAGCCCGCCGCTTCAGCCATCGGTCGCCCGTCTCCCGGCCGCCGTGCCCGCCGGCCTGCCGGTGGTGTACAGTGGCTCCGTTCCCGGACACGCCCATGCCCGACACCGTGGCACCTGCTCGGCGCGGTCGCGCAACCGCCCTGTTCCGACTCGGGTGGACGGGCGTGAGTCTGCTCGTCGTGCAGGTGACGGTGTTCGGTCTCTCCGTGCTCCCGGTCGTGCGCTACTGGACCTGGCTGCTCGGCCACGCGCCCGCCAACCACCCGCTGCGTCTGCTGGCGATCAGCCTGTCCCTGGCTCCATCCTACATCCTGTTCGCCATCACGCTGATGGCGCTCTCGGCCCTGACGAACCGGCTGCTCGGATGGCGGACGCGTGCCGATCGTGAGTGGGTGATCGCCGACCTGGACTGGGAGCTGCTGGACTGGGCGCGCTCCGTGGTCGCGCTGCACCTGGTTCGGTTGTGCGCCGGCGCGATCTTCCGCGGCTCTCCGCTCTGGACGGCCTACCTCCGGCTGAACGGCGCCCGGCTCGGCCGCCGCGTCTACGTGAACTCCCTGATGGTGAGCGATCCCAACCTGCTCACGTTCGGCGACGGCGTGGTGATCGGCGCAGACGTGCACCTGTCGGGCCACACCGTCGAGGGCGGCGTCGTGAGGACCGGCGGCGTGCGCCTCGGGCCGGGCGTCACCGTCGGCCTCGGCGCGGTCATCGGGATCGGCGTCGACGCCGGCGCCAACTGCCAGATCGGTGCGCTCAGCCTCGTGCCGAAGCAGATGCGGCTCGACGCCGACGCGGTCTATGCGGGGATTCCGGTGAAGAAGATTGAGTGAGGGCTCCGGGCTATGGAGTCTGCGCCTCCTCCACGGCCGCCCGGCCCGAGCGGTCCGGGAAGACGAACACCCGGCGGGCCAGATCCGACTGCAGGAGAGCCTCGGAGTAGTGCTGCTGCAGGATGGACGGCTTCCACGCCAGCAGATCCTCGTGGTCGGCCGCGAACGCCTCCCAGTCGTCGCCCCGCCCGCACCGCGCGATCCGTTCCTGCAGCAGCAACAGATAGGCGTGCGTAATGGTCGCGTGATACAGCCCGGTCTTGCCGATTGAGGCGGCAAAGCCGCGCAGGGCCGCCGAGAAGCGATCGAGGGCCTCGCCGAAGGCGTACCGCTCCAGGTAGAGCCAGGCCATGTGCAGGTGGTCGCGGTGATGGAACCGCTCGATCGGCAGGGTACAGTCCTCGAAGGCCTGCATGAACTCGCGTTCGTCGGCGGTCATTCGGCGGTCTCCCGGCTGCGCGGCGCGGGCTGCGCGTCACTGAGGCGGTGACTGTCCTTCGCCGTGAGGCTCAACCCGTACACCTTCTTCAAATCGGCGATCTTCTGCTGCGTCTCGCGCGAGAACGGCACCTTGCCCTCGAAGGTGTGCAGCAGCACGCCCTCGAGCAGGTCCCCGAGCGGCATGTCGAGGTATTCCGCGAGGCCCTTGGCGACCTTGAGGATCCGCTTCTCGACGCGGATGCCGGTCTGGACGCGCTCGACCGGACGGGACGGCTGGCGGAGGATGGCGCTCATGCTTGTACCAATGTACCTGAATACCTCGGCCTGTCAAGGGTGGGATCCGGCGCCCCGCCGGCCGCCGGCCCCGCCCGGCCGGTTTGTCCCGGAGCCGTCACAGCTGTGGTATACAATCGGCCAGCTTTCCGCTCGGATTGCAGCACTCACCTGCGAGGGCCACCTTATGTATCGTGCATCCATCACGTTCGCCGCTGCGCTGGCCGTACTGGCGCTCGTCCCCGCGCCGTTCCACGCACAGACGCCCGTCGCCGCCCAGACGCGGACCGCGGCACCGGCCGGTCACGTTCCAACCATCGAACAGCGCACTGCCGGACTGCAGAAGCTCGACGGGTTCTACCCGCTCTTCTGGGACGCGCAGACCGGGTCGCTGCTCATGGAGATTCCGCAGCTCGACACGCAGATTCTCTATGCCACGGGCCTGTCGGCGGGCCTCGGCTCGAACGACATCGGCCTCGACCGCGGTCAGAGCGGCGGCGGCCGCATCATCGAATTCCAGCGGGTCGGCCCGAAGATCCTGATGGTGGAGCCGAATCAGTCCTTCCGCTCCAGCTCGACCAACCCGCTCGAGCGCCGCGACGTCGAAGATGCGTTCGCGAAGTCGGTGCTGTGGGGCTTCCCCGTCATCGCGGAGACCGACGGCCGCGTGCTGGTCGATGCGACCGACTATTTCCTGCGTGACGTGCAGGGCGCCGCCGGGCGCCTGGGCGCCGGGTATCACGTCGACCGGTCGCGCAGCGCGATCTACATGCCGTGGACGAAGAATTTCCCCGAGAACACCGAGGTCGACGTCACGCTGACCTTCGTCAAGGAAGGCAGTACGCGCGGCGCCGGCGCCGCGGTGGGCCCGGTGCAGGGTCCGGCGCCGATCGGCCGTGAGCCGTCGACGGGTGGCGGCCGCAGCCTCTTCTCGGGCACCGTGGCCAGCGTCACGCCGGATGTCAATGCGGTGACGCTCCGCGAGCACTACTCGTTGGTCCAGCTCCCGGACAGTCACTACACCCCGCGGTTGTACAACCCGAGCTCGGGCTACAGCGACGTGATGTATCGGGACTACAGCGTGCCGCTCGGCACGTCGCTGAGCGTCCGCTACATCCGCCGCCACCGCCTCAACAAGGTGGACCCGTCGGCCAAGGTCAGCGACGCCGTGAAGCCGATCGTCTACTACATCGACCCGGGCACGCCCGAGCCGATGCGGTCGGCGCTGATGACCGGCGTCGGCTGGTGGAACCAGGCGTTCGAGGCGGCCGGCTACCGCAACGCCTTCCAGGTGAAACTGCTGCCGGCCGACGCCGATCCGATGGACATCCGGTACAACATCATCAACTGGGTGCACCGGTCGACGCGCGGCTGGAGCTCGGGCGGTGGCGTCACCGACCCGCGCACGGGCGAGATCATCAAGGGGGTCGTCACGCTGGGCTCGATGCGGGTCCGGCAGGACTACCTGATCTTCCAGGGGCTGCTCTCGCCCTACTCGACGGGCCGTGAGAACCCCGACATCCTCTCGCAGGCGGCGCTGGCGCGGCTGCGGCAGCTGGCGGCGCACGAGAGCGGTCATACGCTCGGCTTCTCTCACAACTACTACGACAGCAGCCTCGGGCCGATCTCGGTGATGGACTATCCACATCCGCTCGAGACGCTGAAGGCCGACGGCACGATCGATCTCTCCCACCCCTACGCCGTCGGCATCGGCCCGTGGGACAAGGTGGCCATCGACTGGGGCTATCAGGACTTCCCGAAGGGGACGGACGAGAAGGCGGCGCTCCAGAAGATCCTGGACGACGCCTCGGCGAAGGATCTCAAGTACCTGACGAACCAGGACATGGAGGTCAACCCGAAGGCCGATCAGTGGGTGAACGGCGCCAACGTGACCACGGAGCTCAACACGATCATGAAGGTGCGACGGGCCGCGCTCGACCGGATCGGCGAGAAGTCGATCAAGGCGGACCGGCCGCTGGCGACGATCGAAGAAGCGCTCGTGCCGATCTTCATGTATCACCGCTACGCGGTCGAAGCGACGGCGTCGACGCTCGGCGGGCAGCACTATTTCTACGCGCTGCGGGGGGACAACCACAACCCGCCGATGACGCGGGCGTCGGCAGCCGAACAGCAGGCGGCGCTCGATGCGTTGATGGCCACGCTGAAGCCCTCGGAACTGACGATCCCCAAGTCGCTGCTCGACATCCTGCCGCCGCGGCCGCCGTCCTGGGGCTTCCATCGCGAGCTCTTCCCGCGGACGACCGGCAACTCCTTCGACCCGCTGACGCCGGCGTCGGTCGCCTCCGACATGACGATCGGCTTCATCCTCGATCTCAATCGCGTGTCGCGCATCGTCGACCAGCACGCGGTCGACCCGTCGCTGCCCGGACTCAACGCGATCATCGATCGGCTCGAACACGCGACGTTCGATGCGTCGACGGCCAACGACTACGAGGCAGCCGTGCGGCGGATCGAAGAGAACGTCCTGGTGAATCGCCTGAGCTGGGTCGCCTCGGGCTCACAGAATCCCGAGGCACGGGCCATTGCCTCGTTCAAGCTGTCGAAGCTGGCCGATCGGCTGAAGGCGGCCACGGGCGGCACCGAAACCGACCAGGCGGAGAACCAGCTGCTCACCGCCGACATCACCCGGTTCCTGAACCGGCCGTACCGCGCCCATCCATCCGATCTACGCGCCGATGGCCCCTCCGGGAGCCCCGATCGGCGACACCGGCATGAACTGGCTCGCCCCCGCACCGATCTGCGGCTGGAGCCAGAACCATCCGGACTCCTGGACGTGGACGTGGGGCCCTTCTTACTGATCCGATGAACGACGCGAGCCGCACGCTCCCTCCCTCGGAGCGTGCGGCTCGCCCGTTCGCCGCACAGAGCCATCCCGTGAGCACCCGCAGCCTGACGCTGGCGACGCACCGCTGGCTGGGCATCGTCGCCGCGTTCCTCCTGGTGATCGTCGCCCTGTCGGGCTCCTCCCTGGTCTTCGAGCGCGGCATCGACCGCCTGCTCCACCCCGCCGTGTACGACGTGACGCCCGGCCCCGCCACCGTGCCGCTGCAGGCGATGATCCAGACGGCGGCCGCGGCCCGCCCCGACGATCCGGTCATGGGCATCCTGCGCACGGACCAGCCGGGCCTGTCGTACCAGGTGTGGTACCGCAGCGGACTGACTGCCTACGTCGATCCCTACACCGGGCGGCTCCTGGGCATCCGCAACTACCAGGATTCGTTTGCGCGCTTCCTGCATGTCGTGCACACGTCGCTCGTCGCCGGACCGACGGGCACACTCGTCGTCGGCGCGACGTCGGCAGCCACCGTTCTGATCGTCCTTTCCGGCGTCGTGCTCTGGTGGAAGCGCCGCATTCTGACCATCACCCACACGCGGACGCTTCACGGCTTCCTGTTCGACTGGCACCACGCCCTCGGCTTCTACGCGTCGATCGTCATCCTCGCCATGGGAGTCACCGGCATGGCCATTGCCTTCGGCAATGTGGTCGATCCGCTCGTCGAGCGGCTGAACGGCACCACACCGGTCGTCAGCCTGCCGCGGACGGTACCCGTGAGAACCGGGGCCGTGATCACGCCGGATACCGCACTGGCGATTGCCAGCCGGGCCCTGCCGGGGGCCTTCGCGGACGTACTGCGGCTGCCGGGCCGTCCCGGCGACGTGTATCTCGCCTTCCTGAAGTTTCCCGAGGATCGCACGCCCGCGGGACGCAGTCATGTGGCCATCGATCCGTACACGGGGCGGGTGCTCGCCATCGACAACATGCGCGCGGCGGGCTGGGGGACATGGCTGGTCGATCTGAAGCGATCGATCCACACCGGCGACCTGTTCGGGGCACCGACCGAGGCGCTCTACTTCATCGTCGGATTGATCGTGGCCATCCAGGCCCTGAGCGGCTTCTTCATGTGGTGGCTTCCCCGCCGGCGGCGCGCGACTGCCCACCGCGAAGCCGCCGCAGCGGACCGACAGGTTGTCGGGTCCTGACGCCGACTCAGCTGTCCTCACCTCGCGACGAAATGCCCCACGACGGGGACGCGCCCGGCGCACCATCCCTCACGGCGAACAGCACGTAACTCCTTGACATTCAGAATGATACGGACCCAAGTGCGGTCAGGGCCGGCTGGCACCGCAGTTGCTCATTGGAGAGGTACCGCCTGCCGGGAAAGGATGCCGTGCGTGTCATAACCTCGTTCAAACGGATCAGTCTGATGTTCGTAGCGCTGGCGATGGCTGCGGCCCTGTGGCCAGCCTCCGCTCAGGCGCAACGTCGTGGAGACCGTGGAGACCGTCGAGACCATGACGGTGGCCGCAGTCACGTGGTCGTCGTCGGGAGCGGCTATATCGGCGGCCCGTGGGGCCCCTGGGGGGGCCGTACTGGGGACCGTGGGGGCCGTGGGGCTATCCGCCGTATCGGCCGTACCTATTACGTTCAGGACCGCTCGGCGCATCTGAAGACCGAGGTCAAGCCGAAGCAGACCCGCATCTACGTCGACGGGTATTACGCCGGCATCGCCGACGACTTCGACGGCATCTTCCAGAGCCTGCGCGTGCGGCCGGGCCCGCACGAGGTCACGCTGTACCTCGAGGGCTACCAGACCGTGCAGCAGCGGATCTACATGAGTCCCGAGTCGACGACGAAACTGCAGCATGTGATGCAGCCGCTCGCGCCGGGAACTCCGATGGAGCCGCCGCCGACACCGGCCGCCCCCCCGGCCGGTACCCAGGCGGCCCCGCCGGGCGCCCCGGGTTCCGAAGCGCCGCAGCCGCCAACCGCGGAGGCCCCGCCGCCGACGGGCGCACCTGAGGGGGCGGTCACGGCTGAAGGCTTCGGCACGCTGACGATCCGCGTGCAGCCGTCCGACGCCACCGTCCTCATCGACGGCGAGCCCTGGACGGGCCCCGGTGGCAGCGAGCGTCTGTCAGTGCAGGTGGCAGCCGGCGCGCATCACATCGACATCCGCAAGAGCGGCTACCGGCCGTTCTCGATCGACGTGCAGGTGGCCTCGGGGGCGACGATCCCGCTCAACGTGAGCCTGCCGCCGGTGCCGTAGAGTTCCTCGCATCCGGAGGGCGTGCGTGCCTCGACGGGCGCACGTCCTCCGGACTCCCACCCCTCGCATCCTGTGAAAAGCCGACGACGTGCCCTGCTCGTGCATGTTAAGGTCTAGCAGCACAGGCGGGCGCCCTCTTGAGCAGACGACACAGCACAGCGACCACACCTTCGCGGGAGACACGACTGCGGTCGACGACGCCGTCGGGCGGCGTCCGGGCGGGCGCGGCCTACGAGTTCATCAAGGAACAGATGCTCGAGGGTCGGTTCCGGCCGGGCGACAAGCTGCCGGTCCAGGACTTCGTCGAGGCGCTCGGCATCAGCCGCCACCCGGTGATGGTGGCCCTGCAGCAACTGGCCAAGGACAACCTCGTCGAGATCATTCCGCAGGTGGGCTGCGTGGCGGCCGTCGATCCGCGCGCGGTCATCGACGATTTCTACCGGTTCTTCGCGGCGGCCGAGGGCGTGATGGCGGGACTGGCGGCGGAGCGGTGCACGGACGGCGAGGTGCGGCGCCTGAAGCGGCTGTCGGCGATCATCGGTGCACTGCTGAAGCCGGGCATCTCGCCCGCGACGCAGGGCAAGAAGTACCGCACGCTGAACCGCGATCTGCACGCCCAGGTCCACGCGATGGCGCGGTCGCCGCAGCTGGCGCGCGACATCGCCCGGCTGTGGGATCGCAGCGACTACTACATCAGCACGGGCGGTGCCGACGTGCCGTTCGCGCGGCGCCTGCCGGTGGCCCACCGCGAACACGAGCGGATCTGCGCGGCGATCGCCCGCCGCGGACGCCGCCGGCGCCCGCCGCTCGATGGAAGCACACATCCTGACGTCGCTCACCTCGCTCGCCGGCGCCGCACCGCGGCGCCGCGCCGTCAGCTCCGGCCGAGCAGGAAGTCGAGGTGCAACCGGTTGAAGGTCGCCGCGTCCTCGAACTGCGGCCAGTGCCCGCAGTCCTCCATCACCACCAGCCGCGCGTCGGGGATCTCCCGCGCGAACGTCTCTCCCACTTCCACCTTCCCCGTCGGGTCGTGCGTCGTCCAGACGACGAGCGTGGGCGCCGAGATCGTCCGCAGGTCGGCGACGGGGATCATGCTGCGCTGGCGGATCGACATGGTCTGCAGGCACATGATGTGCTCCATGGCCTTCACCATGCCCGGCTGCGTGTAGATCAGGTACCGCATCTCGACCAGGTCGTCGGTGACGGTTGCCGGGTCGTGCATCAGCCACTCGAGGCGCCGGCGGACCGCGCCGCGGTCGGGATTGCGCACGGCCTCCAGGCTGAGCGCACGCAGTCGTTCCATGACGACGGGATTCGCCGTCAGGCCGCCGGCGGTGTTCAGCACGAGGCGCGTGACCCGGTCGGGGTGACGGATGGCCAGGCGCGCGGCCACCCAGCCACCGAGCGACTCGCCCGACACGAAGATCCGCTCCAGGTTCAGGGTGTCGCAGAAGGCCACGAGGTGCTCGACGTAGTCGTCGATCTCGTAATCGTGGTCGGGCTTGGCGGTGAAGCCGTGGCCGAGCATGTCGATGGCGTAGACGCGCAGGTGTTCGGCGTGCGGCAGGATGTTGCGCTGGTAGGTCTCGAGATGACCGCCGCTGCCGTGCAGGAAGACGAGGGGCGGCGCGTCGGGCGGGCCGGCGGCGAGACAGCGGGTGCGGACCCCGCGCACGTCGACGTACCCGAGGGTGAACTCTCCGCGCGCGAGATCGGTCCAGAGCATGCCGTCGTTGCCTCCCGAGGTGCGCGCATGCTAGCATGCCACGCTCGACAGCCGCAACACACGGAGGCACCCTGACACATGTCCGCCCGCACCGGACGCCAATACCTCGACGGCCTCCGCGCCCGGCCCCGTGACGTCTGGCTCGGCGGCCGCCGGATCGACGACGTCACCGCGCACGCGGCGTTCCGCCGGCCCGCCGCCCGGATCGCCCGGCTCTACGATCTGCAGCACGATCCGGCCTTCGCCGACACGCTCACCTGCACGGCCGACGGCGTCACCGGCCGGTTCGGCACGTCGTTCCTCATTCCGCGGACCTACGAGGATCTCGTCAAGCGCCACCGGGCCTTCCGCATCTGGGCGGAGGACACGTTCGGCCTGATGGGCCGTTCGCCGGACTTCCTCAACTGCACGCTCGCCGCGTTCGCCGACGCCGCCGACGTCTTCGCCCGCGGCGGACAGCGCTACGCGGACAACGTCCTGCGGTACTACGAGTACGTCCGCGACCGCGATCTCCTGCTGACGCACGCGCTCATCCCCCCGCAGAACGACCGCTCGAAGCCGTCGGGCGAACAGCGCGACCCGTTCCTGCACATGGGCATCGTCCGGGAGACCCCCGAGGGCCCGGTCCTCCGCGGCGCCCGCATGCTGGCGACGCTCGGTCCGATCGCGGACGAGGTCCTCGTCTACAGCCTGCCCGGCCTGCGTCCCGGCGAAGAGGCGCACGCCATCGTCTTCGCGCTGCCGGTCGACACGCCCGGACTCCGCCAGGTGTGCCGGCCGCCCTACGACCGCGGCGATCTCGACCCGGCCGAACATCCCCTGGCGAGCCACTTCGAGGAATGTGACAGCCTGCTCATCTTCGACGACGTGCTCGTCCCCTGGGAGCGGGTCTTCCTGTACCGCGACGTCGCGCTCTGCAACGCGCTCTATCCCGACTCGAATCTGCGGCAGTACACCGCCCATCAGACGGCCGTCCGCGGTCTGGTGAAGCTCGAGTTCGCGGTCGGCGTCATCATGCAGATCGCGCAGGCGGTGAAGACCGACGCCCACCTCCACGTGCAGGAGATGCTCGGCGAGTGCGTGAACGACATCGAGCTGGTGAAGAGCTGCATCGCGCGGGCCGAGTTCGAGTACGAGACGACGCCCCGCGGCACGGTACGCCCGGCGTTCGAGCCGCTGATGACGCTGCGCACGTGGCTGCCGCGCGTCTATCCCCGCGTCATCGAGATTCTGCAGATCATCGGTGCCGGCGGGCTGCTGATGGTGCCGTCGGCCGCCGACTTCGACAGCCCGATCGGCGACGACGTGCGGAAGTACTATCAGGGAGCGACGGTCCCTGCGCTCGAACGCACCCGACTCTACAAGCTGGCCTGGGACCTGGCCGGCGAGGCGTTCGGCATGCGCCAGCTGCAGTACGAGCGCTACTATAACGGTGACCCGGTGCGGACGACGGCCGGGCATTACCTCGGCTACGACAAGTCGACCTGCCTCGGCCTGGCGCAGCGCGCGCTCGAGCTGTTCGACGCCGACGCAGAGCCGGCCGCGCCCCGCGACTGACCCGACCCTCAGTCGCAGGGGCCGCCCGAGCGCTCGATCACACGCGGGTGGCGGCCCTTGAAAGACACCTGCGCCGGGCACAACCGGCCGGCAAGGAGCGCATGCATCCATGGCAACCATCGTGTTCGGTGGCGCGCTGTCGCATTCCCCGCTGATCAATGTCGCGCTGCAGGGGGACCACGATCTCGTGCAGCGCTTCCAGGCGGCGGTCGCCGAGATGGGCCGCCGGATCAGCGACGCAGCGCCGGATGTCGTGCTCGTCTTCGGGCCCGACCACTTCCGCGCCCTGTTCTACGATCTGATGCCGGCCTTCGTCGTGGGGGTCGGCCGCCTCGACGGCTGGGGCGACTGGGAGTCGCCGGTCGGCCCCTTCCCCACGCGGCCCGACCTGGCGAAGCACATCCTCGACGACGTGATGCAGCACGGCTTCGAGCCGGCATTCTCGTACGACCTGAAGGTCGATCACGGCGTCAGCCAGCCGCTGCAGCTGCTCGGGCTCGAACAGCTGCCGGTCGTCCCCATCCTCATCAATGCGGCCGGGCCGCCGCTGCCGACGCCCGTCCGCTGCCACGACTTCGGCGCCGCCGTCGCCCGCGCCATCGCCCGCATGCCCGGCGACCTGCGCGTGGCGATCGTCGGATCGGGCGGGCTCTCGCACGACCCGCCGACGCCGTCGCCCGAGAGCGACGATCCGGAAGTGGTGCGTCGGGCGGTGCACGGCAAGACCACGGGCTTTGCCGCCAGCAAGGAGCGCGAGACGGGACTGCTCGGCCGCACGAAGGCCCTGGCGGAGCGGATCAATCCGGACTGGGATCGGATGGTGCTCGAACGGTTCGCACGCGGTCAGGCGGCCGCGCTCGCGACCGAGCTGACCACGGAGGGCATCTACACGGCCGCCGGCAACGGCGGCCAGGAGATCCGCACGTGGCTCGCCGTCGCGGGCGCGCTCGGCGACCCGGAGATCGACGTGCTGAGCTACGACCCGATTCCTGCGCTCGTGACCGGCATGGGCGTCATCGCCTGGACGCCGGCGTAGCCTCGACCGTCAGGTCGGTCACAGCGGATCAAGAGGGGGACACATCGTGAAGCTGGGATTTGCGGGCATCGGCCGGATGGGCGACGCCATGGTGCACCGCCTGCTCGGTGCCGGGTTCGACGTGCACGTCTGGAACCGGACGCGCGACAAGCTCGCCCCGGTGGTGGCGGCTGGCGCCCACGAGGCGTCGAGCCTGCGTGCTCTCGCGGCGGCCGCAGACCTCGTGCTCACCACCGTGACCGACGATGCGGCCGTGCGGGCCGTGTATCTCGGCGCGGACGGCCTGCTGAGCGGCGACGTGCACGGCCGCACGTTCGCCGACATGAGCACGATCCTCCCCGACACGATCAAGGAGATTGCCGCCGCGGCAGCGGCCAGAGGCGCGGCGTTCGTCGACGCCCCGGTCGCCGGCACGGTGGCGCCCGCCCGCGAGGGCCGGCTGCTGATTCTGGCCGGCGGCGAGGCGGCGGATATCGAACGGCTGAAGCCCGCCTTCGACGTCCTCGGCCGCCGGACCGACCACGTCGGGCCGGTCGGCAGCGGCGCCGCGATGAAGCTGGTCATCAACACGCTGCTGGCGACGCACTGGGCCGTGCTCGCCGAGGCGCTGGGCATGGGGAGCCGCTACGGACTGGACTACCGGCGGATGCTGGACATCATCGGCGCCAGCCCCGCGGCGTTCGGTGCGCTGCCGGTGAAGATGCCGCTGCTGCTCGGCGACCGATCGGACATCGGCTTCAACATCACGAACGTCCGCAAGGATCTCCGGACGATCACCGACGTTCGCCGACGGCGCTGCAGGCGCCGGTACCCGTCGCGCAGGCGGCGCTCGACGACTATCAGGCCGCACTCGACAAGGGCTTCGGCGACGACGATGTCGCGGACATCGTGCGGTTCATGCGAGGAGAACTAGGAGACGGAAGTCGTGCGCGGTAGAGCTTGAGTTATGAGTCTTGAGTTATGAGTCTTGAGCTCCGAGTTGTCGGTCCCAGACCCCGGAGGCTCGGAACTCAACACTCAGAACTCACAACTCAGAACTCACAACTCAGAACCCACAACTCAGAACCCACAACTCAGAACTAGCGTGATCCGTCTGTACACCAGCACCTGGGCGGGGTCGCTGCCGTGCGCGGGCACGGCCACGAAGTAGCGGTGCAGATCGGGCACGAGCAGCGCGGTGTGTCCGTCGGGCCCCGACGACACGCGTCCGAGCGACGTGAAGTGGTCGGGCGTCTCGTCCGCGTGGTAGACGTCCACCAATCCGCCGCCCGAGCCGGAGGCCGCGTAGAGCCGGTGGCTCAGCGGGTCGAACGTGAGATCGTCGATGCCTCCCGCGACGGGCAGCACCTTGATCTCCTTGCCCTCCTCCGTATTGAACACGACAATCTGACCGCTCGTGCAGCCGACGAACAGGCGGTGCGATGCCTCGTCCAGGGCGATGGCGACGTTGTGCTGCCCCATCGTCACCGGCCAGCGGGCCACGAGGCGCCAGTCGTCGCGGTTGATCACGTCGACCTCGTTCTTCCCCGCGTTGTTCACATAGATGAGCGGCCCGTCCGTCTCGAGTGCCATGGCCTCGAGGGCCGTCCCGTCAATCGTCATGTCCGTGCCCTTGTAGCCGGAGGACGTGTCGACCATGTTGAAGAGCGACGAGGTCGTGCTCCGTTTGGGCTCCGGCGCTTCGTTGGCGGCTCTGGTGCCCGGGGCGGGCCTCGCGACCTTCGCCGCCTTCGGGTCCGGAGGCTCAGGAGCGGAGGTGTCGACGTACAGGTACTTCGTCGAGGGGTCGTAGCCGATCGCGCCCGCACCGCTGTCGAGCCTCGTCGTCCTCACGGGCCGGTAGCTGTTGCCGTCGTAGATCTTCATCTCGCCCTTGCCGTCGATGACGTAGAGCGCACCGAGGTCGTGACGGTACAGCACGGCACGCGGCTGGGTGAAGCCGGCCAGCGTGTGCACCACCTGACCGGTCGTGGCGTCGATGACGAGCACGGCCTTGTCGCCCTCGGCCGCGAGGAACAGCCGGCTGCCCTCCACGTCGACGGCGAAGATGGTCGAGGCTGCCCTTGACGTCGGCCGGCAGCGAAAACGCTGCACCAGCTTCAGCGGGGGCGAGGGCGGGGGCGCGGCCAGTGCCGGGAGGCCCGTCGACAGGCTGAGGATCGCGAGCAACGTGACCAGCGGCTTCTTCACCGAACTCCTCCACTCGAAGACGCCGGCGCACCGGCGTGGCGGATTCTGACGGGTTGCGAATCGTCCCGCCATTCTACTGCAGGCCAGCTCGACCGGATGCCGTCTGGCGGGTCCTGTCGCCGGATACCCCGTCCGTGCTCGGCGCCAACCGCGCGATCACGGCTGGGGCGCCTGTGCGCGGCCGGGGGCCCCATCCGGCGCCACCCGCGCCCGGCACGTCGCACGTCGCTAGTTGCACACCGCACACGCGCCCTTCGAACGGGACAGATGTATTCCTTCGTCAGTCTCCCCGCTCGCTGTCGAGCATCCGCATCTGCACGTCGCTGTAACGGCTGCCGGCCACGGCTGAGGCCGGTACCGCCGCTTCAAGGGCCGTCATCTCGTCGGAGGTCAGCGCAATCTCGAGCGCGCCCAGCGCCTCTTCGAGCTGCGCGCGGGTGCGCGCGCCAATCACCGGCACGATCCGGGCGTCGCGGGCCAGCACCCAGGCGATGGCGAGCTGCGCCGGGGTGACACCCCGCTCCGCCGCGCGGGCCCTCAGGGCGTCGACCAGTCGCTGGTTCTGCGCCCGATTCTCCTCCGCGAAGCGCGGCAGGTGCGTGCGCAGGTCGCGTCCGCCCGACGGCACCGATCCGCTGAGCAGTCCCGCGCGACAGCACGCCGTAGGCGGTAACGCCGATGCCGAGCTCCTCCAGCACGGGAAAGATGCCCGCCTCCGGTCCCCGGCTGACCAGCGAGTATTCGATCTGGAGATCCGCGATCGGCTGGACGCTTCGCGCGCGGCGGATCGTCTCCGGACCGACTTCCGACAGCCCGATGGCGCGGACGTAGCCCGCCTGAATCTGGCTCGTAATCGCGCCGACGGTCTCCTCGATGGGGACGTCCGGGTCCAGACGGGCCGGACGATAGATGTCGATGCGCTCGACGCCGAGACGCGTGAGGCTGTGCGCCAGGAAGTTCTTCACGGCGGCGGGACGGGCGTCGTAGCCGAGCCAGTTGCCCTGCGGTCCCCGGAGCGCGCCGAACTTCACCGAGAGCAGCGCCCGTCCCGGCCGGTCCCTGAGCGCCCGGCCGATCAGCATCTCGTTGTGCCCCATCCCGTAGAAGTCGCCCGTGTCGAGCAGCGTGATGCCGCTGTCGAGCGCCGCATGGATGGTCGCAATGCTCTCCTGCTCGTCGGCCGGCCCGTACATCCCGGACATGCCCATGCAGCCGAGCGCCAGCGGAAAGACCGTCGGCCCGGCAATGCCGAGCTGGCGCGGCGCCCGTCCTGATGCGGTCGTCATGCGCTCACGGTAGCCCAGTCGCGGACGGGAGACAATGAATAACGTCTCTTCCGCGTCCGGGTGCTCGGCGACGGGCAATCCCCGTTGCCCGTGGCTATTCGCGTTTTACAATGGCAGACTGGATCCCGACCACGGCCGCACCGGCGGCCTCGTCGACTTCGTCCGCGGGAGCTTCATGAATCGTCGCAACTTCCTGTTCTCGGGCCTGGGCGGCTTCGCCAGTCTCGCCAGGTCCAAGGGTTCGGAGACCCGCACGCCGGCGCCGGCCAACGGCTGGCGCACGTTCGAGCTCACGACCCGCATCCATATCCTGGAGCCGTCCGGCGTGACCCGCGTCTGGGCGCCGCTGCCGCTCAGCGCGGCCACGCCGTTCCAGCGCCTCATCGGCAACACCTACCACGCCGAAGGCGGACACGCGGCGGTCCGGAACGCCGGGGCGAGCACGCGCGTCGTCGCGGCCGAGTGGCCCGCAGGCGTTGCGCCTGTGCTGTCGGTGACGAACCGCGTCATGACGCGCGATTACGTGGTCGACCTCGGCGTCGAGCCGCACGCGCCCGCGGCCGGCCCCGCGGCGCTGGCTCCCTACCTGAAAGCCACGGGCCTCCAGCCGCTCGACGGCATCGTCCGCGAGACGGCCCTGAAGATGACCCAGGGCGCGGCGACCGATGTCGAGAAGGCCCGGGCGATCTACGAATGGGTCGTCGACAACACGTTCCGCGATCCGAAGACGCGGGGCTGCGGGCTCGGCGACATCCGCTTCATGCTCGAATCCGGCGATCTCGGCGGCAAGTGCGCCGACATCAACGCGCTGTACGTCGGCCTGGCGCGGGCCGCCGGCCTGCCGGCCCGCGACGTCTACGGCGTCCGCGTCGCGAAGTCGAACCTGGGCTTCCACAGCCTCGGGCTGTCGAGCGACGATGCCACGCATGCGCAGCACTGCCGGGCCGAGGTGTACCTCACGGGATACGGGTGGGTGCCGGTCGACCCGGCCGACGTGCGGAAGGTGGCGCTCGAAGAGCCGCCGGGCCACCTGTCCATGGACAGCGAACCCGTGCGCCGCGCGCGCAAGCTCCTCTTCGGCTCGTGGGAGATGAACTGGGTGGCGTACAACTTCTCGCACGACGTGGCGCTGCCCGGGGCCACGGGCACGAAGCCGCTCGGCTTCCTGCTCTATCCGCAGTGCGAGACCGGCGGACGGCTGATCGACTGCCTGGCGCCGGAGACGTTCGAATACCGGATTACGGCCCGCGAAGTCGTCTGACGGCGCCCGGCTATCCTTCCACCCTCAGCGCTTCAATGGGATCGATGCCGGCCGCCCTGCGTGCCGGCAACGCCGCTGCCGCCAGCGCAACCACTCCGAGCAGCAGCATCGCGCCGGCCAGTGTCGCGAGATCCAGCGGACTGACCTGGAACAGGACCCCCCGCAGGATACGCTGCACGGCCACGGTCGCGCACAGGCCGACGGCCAGCCCGACAACCAGCAGTCGCGCCGCGCGGCCCACGACCAGGCGGATGACGCCTGACGGCGTCGCGCCCAGTGCGAGCCGGACGCCGAGCTCACGCGTGCGCTCGGTGACGAGCAGCATCAACAGCGTGTAGACCCCCAGCGCGGCGAGCAGCAACGCGGTGGCGGCGAAGACCGTCAGCAGCCGCGCGTCGAGCCTGGGCCGATCCAGCGCGCCACTGAGCACGGTCTCGAGGGTCGTCTCGCCGAACACCGCGCGATCAGGATCGATGTCGCGCACGATGCTCCTGATCGCCGTACCGAGCCCGCCGGCGCCGCCCGCGCTCCGGACGACGTAATCGGGGTCGGGCCAGGCGCCGGCCGACGCGCAGTCGTAGACGTACGGGAAGGGTTCGGCGCCCGCCCCGTCCTCGATGATGTTGCCCACCACACCCACGATCTCGCGGCTCGCCTGCGGCGCCTGATCGAAGGTGATCGCCCGTCCCACCACGTTCCGGCCGTCTCCGTACAGATCCACGAACCGTCTGTTGACCAGCGCCTTGCGGGGCGCGTCCGGATCGTACCGGAGATCGCCGCACCACTGTCCGGCCACGAGCGGCACCCGGAGAGCCCTGAGATACCCGGCGCTGACCGTCCGCTCTCCGACGTTCACGCCATGCGGTTCGTCGGGCGGCGTGAGACCCTGAATGCGGACCTGGTAACGGATAGTGGCGTCGGTCGCCGGCAGGAAGTTCGTCAGCCCGGCGGCCTCGACGCCCGGGTCGCGCTCGAGAGCCGCCACGAGCCGTTCCTGCAGGTGGCCGATGAGGGCGCGGTTCTCGTCCCACTGCGCACCGACGTGAAAGGTGAACACGTGCGACGGATCGAAGCCGGCCTCCACGTGGCTGAGGTTGTAGTAGGTCCGCAGCAGCAGCCCCGCCGACGCCACGAGCAGAACGCTCAAGGCAATCTGGGCGATGACGAGCGTCCCCTGCAACCGGTGACGGCTGCCGGCGCTGCCCCGCCCGCCCCGGCTCATGACCGGGGCCAGCTCGCCGCCCGTCGCATTCAGCACCGGCCAGAGACCGAACACGAGGGCCGCGGCGCCGCTGACGGCCAGCGTGAAAGCGAACGCGCGCCAGTCGAGGGCCAGTTCATCGACCCGCGGCAGCGTCGCCAGGCTCCTGCCGAGCAGGGCGACCGCCGCCGCAGCCAGGACCAAGCCGGTCATCATCCCTCCGGCGGCGACCAGCACCACTTCGCGCATGACCGCGGCGACGACCTGGCGGCGCGACGCGCCCAGGGCGATGCGCACGGCCAGCTCGCGCGACCGGCGCTGGAGCTGCACGAGGAGCAGGCCGCCGATATTCGCCACCGCGATGAGCAGCAGCGTCGCCACCGCTCCGAAGACCAGCCACAGGGCCCGGCTGTAGTCGCCGACCTGCACGTCCTTCAGGTCGGTGACCGTCGCCGACCAGCCCTCGTCGGTCGCCGGATACTGCCGGACCAGCAAATCCTGCACCCGCACGAGGTCCGCGCGGGCCTGCGCAATCGTGACGCCCGGCTTCATCCGTGCCACGCCGCTGACGAAGCGGGCATCGCGCATCCGCAGGAGGGCCGGTGCAAGCTGCGCGGGCAGCCAGACATCGGTCGCCGCGCTGGTGAAGCGGGCCGGCATCACCCCGACGATCGTGTAGGCCTGGCCGTTCAGCACGAGCCGCCGGCCGATTGCGGACAGCTGCCGGCCGTACCGCCGGCCCCAGAATCCCTCGCTGATCACCGCGGCCTTCGGGCCGCCAAAGCGCTCTTCGTCGGGCATGAAGACCCGGCCGGCCAGCGGCCGCATGCCGAACACGGCGAAGTACTGCGGCATGACGCGGCGCCCGGCCAGCCGCTCGGGCAGCTCCCCGCTCGTATCGGTAACGTTCTCGGAATAGCTGCCCGAGATCGCGATCAGCGTCCGGTTCTCGCGGCTCCAGTCGGCGAGCCGGGCCGGCGCGATCAGACTGCTGTTCTGCCCCTTCGCCGGGCTGGTCTCCAGCACGCGGACGAGCTGATTCGCGTCGGGAAACGGTAATGGCTTCAGCAGCACGGTGTCGACGACCGAGAACAGCGCCGTCGTCGCGCCGATGCCGAGGCCGAGTGTCAGGATGGCCGTGAAGGTGAACCCGGGCCTGCGCGCGAGCGACCGGGCGGCCTGGCCGAGCAGTCTCATGGCAAGCTCCAGGAGAGGGTCGTTTGCGCTCTTGGACGGCGTGCCGCTGCGAAGGGTTTACCCGAGAAGAGGAAAAAGCCGCGTCGTGCGTGACACGTCAGTAGTCCAGCATCTCCTCCATCGCCCGCTCGATGTCCTCCACCTGCGGCAGCGTCGCGTCTTCGAGCACGGGATGGTACCCACAGAAGACATCCCTGGCACCGACCCGTTTCACGGGGGCATCGAGCCACTCGAACAGCTCGTCTCCGATCCGGGCGGCCACCTCCGCACCGTAACCGAAGCTGCGCCAGTCCTCGTGTATCACGAGCGCGCGGTTCGTCTTCTTCACCGACGTGGCGATCGCCTCCCAGTCGTAGGGGCTGAGCGACCGCAGATCCAGCACCTCGATTGACGCCTGCCGGGACCGCTCCAGCCGGGCGGCCGCCTGCAGCGCGCGGTTCACCGTCGCGCCGTAGGTGATCACGGTCAGGTCGCGTCCCTCGCGCAGCCGGCTGGCCTTGCCGAACGGTATGGTGAACCCGGGTCCCGGATCCGCCGAGCGGTTGTAGGGCTGCCGGTACAGGTGCTTCGGTTCGAGGAACAGGACCGGGTCGTCGCAGCGGATGGCCGTGCGCAGCAGGCCGCTCGCGTCGAGTGCCGTCGACGGCATGACCACGCGCAGCCCGGGAATGTGCGTGAAGGTCGCCTCTCCTGACTGACTGTGGTAGATCGCGCTGCCCGTCAGATAGCCGCCGATGGGCGCGCGGACGACGACCGGGCACGTGAAGGCCCCGTTCGACCGCCAGCGCAGCACCGCCAGCTCGTTGCGCAGCTGCATCATCGCCGTCCAGATGTAGTCGAAGAACTGAATCTCGACGACCGGCTTCAGCCCGCGCATCGCCATCCCGATGGCCCGACCGACGATGTTGGCCTCCGCCAGCGGCGTGTTGAAGACGCGGCGGCTGCCGAACCGGCGCTGGAGGCCCGCCGTCGCCTTGAAGACGCCACCCTTGCCCTTCAGCACGTCGATCAGGTGATCACGGCTGACGTCGGCCACGTCTTCGCCGAACACGCAGACGCGTGGGTCGCGCGCCATCTCGTCGCGCAGGCAGGCGTTGATCAACTCGACCATCGTCGCCGGAGCCCCCGAGAACTCCGGCTCCGCGCCGAAGCGGTCGGCGGCGGGATCGACGTCGGAAGAATAGACGAACAGCCCGACCGTCCCCGGCTCGGGCGCCGGAGCCGCCAGCGCCTCTTCGGTCGCCACGCGGATTTCCTCGTCGACCTCGCGCTCGAGGCCCCGCAGGACCTCTTCGCCGACTCCGCGCTCCAGGAGCCGTGCACGGCAGCGAACGACCGGATCTCGCCGCGCGTCTCGCTGCCGCTCTCCGTCGGTCCGGTAGGCCCGGTCGTCGTCCGAGATCGAATGGGCGTGCACGCGCGTCACGTGCGCATGGACCAGTGCCGGACCGCGCCCCGCCCGGCAGTGGGCCACGGCCTCCCGCAACACCGCGTGGCTGCCGCCGACGTCCGTACCATCGCATTCGTGGACGAGCAGACCCGGGATGCCCTTCACCAGCCGCGAGATGCTGCCGCCGGGGGTCTGCACCTCGGCCGGCACGCTGATGGCGTAGCCGTTGTCCTCGATCAGAAAGAGCACGGGCGCCCGCCGGCAGGCGGCGGTCGTCAGCGCTTCCCAGAACTCACCTTCGCTCGTCGCCCCCTCGCCGCTCGATACGTAGACGATGTCCTTGTCGATCCCGTCATCACCCCTGCCGGGCAGCATCTCCCCGGCCTCGGCACAACCGACGGCCTGCAGGAACTGCATGCCCGTCGGCCCCGACTGCGAGACGATCTTCAGCGCCGCATTGCCCCAGAAGCCGGGCATCTGCCGGCCGCCCGACGAAGGGCCGCTGCCGGCGCCGAGGGCCTCGAGCAGCAGGTCCACGGGTGCGCAGCCGAGCGCCAGGCAGAGGGCCTGGTCGCGGTAGTACGGAAAGATCCAGTCGCGGCCGGGACGGAGCAGCAGCCCCGCCGCTGCGAGCACGGCTTCGTGACCGGCGCCGCTGGCCTGGAAGAAGCTCTTCTGCTGCTGCTTCAGCCGGATCTGCGCCTCGTCCATCCGGCGCGACAGGTACACCACGCGGTACGCCCATCGCCAGTCGGCCTCCGACAACGTGTCGCCGCCAGAGGCCCAGGACGCCCCCGCACGCTCCGTATCCGCCGGACCATTCATCGCCTCATCGCCGCTCCTCCGGTTGCCTGGCCTCGTGCCGTGCGCTACAGAATAGTCCGTCCTGGCGTATCAATGTCAGCAAAGAGCGACTCGTAGAACGCCATCCGTGGTGATATCATCCACGTTCAGACCTTCAGGTAGCGATATTCACCATGCCAGAACTCGATGAGATCGACGCGAGGATCCTGGACGCGCTACAGCGGGATGCCCGCATTCCGATGCTGGCCCTCGCCGAGCGCGTTGGCCTGTCACCGACGCCCTGCGCGCGGCGCGTCCGCCGCCTCGAGGACAGCGGCATCATCCGCCGGTACACGGCACTGCTCGACCCCGAGCAGCTCGGGATGAAGCTTCATGTGTTCGTGCGGGTGAGGCTGCGGACCTCGACGCGGGAATCGGTCGAGGTCTTCGAGGGTGCCGTGAAGGGTCTGCAGGAAGTGATCGAGTGCTATCTGGTGACGGGCGACTACGACTACCTGCTCCACGTGCAGGTGGCCGACGTGGAGATGTTCAAGGACTTCGTGCGGGATCGCCTCATCAACATCCCGAGCGTCGGCGAAACCGAGTCCTACATCGCGCTCGAGCAGATCAAGCACACGACAGCTGTCACCCTGCCGGCGGCTGGAACGACGTAAGCGCGCGGCGCGCGCAGGAGCCGGCACACGCCGACCCGCGCCCGTTACCGCCCGACGATCACCTTCACGTGGAGACTCGTCCCGCCCAGGTTGTTCTCGCCGTAGTCCTTCGACACGCCGCTCGAGCCGAAGATGCCGGGGACGCGCGTGTATTCCACTTCACCCGCCACGCCGAACCACCGCGCCAGCCGGTACTCTCCCCCGCCCTTCACCTGATAGCTCGTGTGGCGCGTGTCGACGTTCTCCGACGAGGTCGCGAACTGCGACGTCTCCTTGTAGCTGGTCGAGCCGACGCCACCGCCGCCGTAGACGATGACCTTCGGCGAGAGGTGATAGCGATAGCCGGCCGTCACTTCGATCGGCACGAGGCGCGCCGTCAGCGGGATGCCGAGGCCGAAGCTCTTGCCGTTGAAGACGAAGACCCGCTGGCCGGTCTCCTGGAACCGTGAGGCGCCGACCTCGACGTACACGCCATTGCGAAAGACGACCTGTCCGCCGCCGCCAATCAGTGAGCCCGTCGCCTTGCCGAACACCGCCGTAAAGCTCTGCTTCGCCGCGAACCACTCGTAGCCGGCATCGACGAAGCCGCGCACGGTGACGAGCGGTGCCGGATCGGCCGTCGTCTGCGCGTCGGCCGCACCGGCGCCGACCAGTCCCGCCAGGAGGCAGCTCGCAAGGGCCACCCCGATCCGCCGCGTCCATCTCGAGCGCTGCATGGTCATCCTTCTCCGCTCAGCGGGCTCAGCGGGCTCAGCGCGCGAGGCCGAGGCCCAGCAGCGTGGCGCGCGGGTTGATGAGGCCGAAGCCGTAGTCGTTATCGCGCCCGGGCGCCCCTTCGTCGGTGGCGAAGCGTTCCATCGCCGCCTCGACGGCCGCCGGGTCGGTGATGCCCTGCTGCATCAGCATCGCCGCCAGGCCCGCGACGTGGGGCGTGGCCATCGACGTACCGGTGAAGAAGTAGTACGCGAAAGCATCGAAGCGCGGTGGCCCGAACTGAGCCACGGGATTCAGGTAGGTCTCAATCAGTTCCAGGTCGAGCGTCTGCTGCAGGATGCCGCCGTCGGCGCCGAAGCCGTGCGCGAAGCTGCCGCCCGGCGCGGCCAGCTCGACGTACGATCCGGTCGACGAATACTCGGCGCGATTGAAGTTCTCGTCGACCGCTCCGACGGCGACGGCGCCCTGCAACCGTGCGGCAATCTCGGGCAGCACTTCGTCGGGATTGCCGTTCTCGTAGTCGTTACCGGCGGCCACCGCGATGAACGCCCCCTTCGACACCGCATAGCGCATCGCATCTTCGATGACGGGTGCCGGCGGACCCGTCCGCCCGAGGCTCATGTTGATCACCTGCGCCCCGTGATCCGCCGCATAGCGGATCCCCTCGGCCACGACTTCGTCGGTCCCCTGGTTCGGCGAGCCGAAGATGTCGTCCCAGTCGGTGCTGAGCACCTTCACCGGCATCAGCCGGACGTTGTAGGCCATACCGGCCGTGCCGACGTTGTTGTTGGTGAGCTGGCCGATGGTGCCCGAGACGTGCGTGCCGTGGCCGTCGAGATCGACCGGGTCGGCGTCGCCCCAGATGAAGTCCCACGGCGCCACGAACCGGTTCGCCGACGCCAGATCCGGCGCGGGCGCGAAGTCGAGGTCCAGCGTGCCGAGCGCGGGATACGTCGTGTTCCCCGACTTGAACGACTGTGCCTGGAACTCGAAGCGGACGTTCTCGAAGGCGACGCCCGTATCGAGTACGGCCACGACGATGGACGAGGTGGCGCCGGGATTGATGTCCCAGGCCTTCTCCATGCCGAGCTTCGAGAAGTTCCACTGACGGGAGTACAGCGGATCGTTCGGCACGAAATAGGGATGCACGCGGTAGTCGGCCTGGGCGTAGGCGACGTCCGGCCGCTGCTGCAGCGTCTGCGCCAGGGCTTCCGGGTCGACCGACGGATCGATCGCGGCGATGTCGAAATCGGCATTCGGCCGCCGCGCCATCAGGCGGGCAGCGTGGCCCGCGAGCACCGCCGCCCGCGTCGCGGCAGAGGCATCGCTCGTGAACTTCACGATCACTTTGCCGGGAACATACGCCGCCGACCGCGCAGGCTCACGGGCGATGATCGGCGCCGCCGGATCGGCGGTGGCCGTGCGCAGGCGGGCTACATTCGACGGGTTCAGCCCCATGTCGAGTCCGGGCAGCCCGACCCGCTGCACGGCGACCCGCGCCCGATTGCGGATCGCGGGAGGCAGGGTGCCGCCCGGCGGGTCGGCCTGCAGCCGCTGCCCGATCGGCGCCTGCTGCCCTGAGCCGTGGCTGACGAGCGCGCCGGCCACCAGCAACGTGACCGCCATCCAGACGAACGTTGATCGCTTCAAGATCTCCGCTCCCTCTCTTCGCGTGCATCCCGCCTCTATCGACACCCTGACGGGCTCCTGGCAGGTCGTCGACGCTCAAGCATGGACCGTTCGAGCGCCGCCGGCAAGGCGCAACCGGGCCAGACCACGATTCTAGTTCACAAGGATTCACACAGGCGGAGGTAACTGCACGCGCGACGGGCGCGAGCGACACGTCGCGATGTCACGGGCCGTTCGGATCGAGGGACAGGCGCGGGGGGCGGGACGAGCGGGGTCACCGTACACAGAAAAGGCCCGGAAATTCCGGGCCCTTCGCGATGGGATTTAGTTGGTCGGGGCGAGAGGATTCGAACCTCCGACCCCTCGGTCCCGAACCGAGTGCTCTACCAGGCTGAGCCACGCCCCGACAACCGGACTATCTTACCTCAGCTTCCCTCTGCAAGGATAGCTCAACCAGCCCGAGCGCCTCGTGGGCGGTCAGATCGGGCTGCAGCGGGGTCACCGACACGTAGCCGTCCCGCGCGGCCTGGTAATCGGACCGGTCGTGCGGCTCCCAGTCGTTCTGCCCCTCTTCGATCCAGTAGTAGGGCCGCCCCTTGGGGTCGTGCCGCTCGCCGATCGAGGTCACATGATTCCGCTTGGCCTGCACGGTGACGCGGATCCCCTTCGCCTCGCCGCCGGGCACGTTCACGTTGAGGAACGTCCGCGGCGGCAGGCCGTCGCGCAGGATGCTCGCGGCGATCTCGGCGGCCACGCGGGCCGACTGCGAGAAGTCGAGCTCGGCCCCGCGCGGATACTGCAGGGAGACGGCCAGGGACGGAATGCCGAGCAGCGCCCCTTCCATCGCGCCCGCCACGGTGCCCGAGTACGTCACGTCGTCGCCAAGGTTCCAGCCCTTGTTGATCCCCGACACGACCAGATCCGGCATCCCCTTGAGGACCTGCGTGATGCCGATGTTCACGCAGTCGGTGGGCGTGCCGTCCACCGCGTAGATCCCCTCGCCGTGCCGTTCGAGCCGCAGCGGCCGGCGCAGCGTCAGCGCGTGCCCGATCGCGCTCGCCTCGGTCATCGGCGCGACGACGGACACCTCGCCGAGCGGCGCCAGCGCGTCCGCCAGCGCCCGCAGCCCCTCCGACAGCACGCCATCGTCGTTGGTGACAAGAATGCGTTTCATGTTCCTCAATTATAGCGGGGGGATTCGGGATTGGGGATTGGGAAAGGCGGCCCTCACGCGGCCTGGTGCGCCGCCGGTTCCCGTCGGCCGGCAGGACGAACACCGTCAGCAGCAGCGTCGACACAATCGCCAGCCCGGCTCCGACACCGAAGGCCGTCGGCGCCCCCCACAGCTTCCAGATGACGCCGAAGACGATGCTGGCGATGAGCGAGCCGACGCCCAGCACGGCGTTGTAGAGGCCGAAGACCGTGCCCCGCATGGCCACCGGGGCGAGGTCGGCCATCAGCGCCCGCTCGGCGCCCTCCGTCAGCGCGTAATACAGGCCGTAGACGAAGAACCACGCCGTCAGCGCCGTTCCGGTCCGGCTGAACGCGAAGCCGGCGTACACGAGCGCGTACAGCAGCCAGCCGGCGGCAATCACCTTCCGGCGCCCGAGCCGATCGGACAGCACACCGCCCGGCGTGGCCAGCGCCGCTTTCACGGCATTGAATCCCGCCCAGAGCAGCAGCACGGTGATCGGGCTGCCCTCGATATCGGTCAACCGCAGCAGCAGGAACGCGTCGGTGGAGTTGCCGAGCGTGAACAGCGACAGCACGATCAGGAAGACCACGAGCGGTCGCGGCAGGTCGCCGAACCGGATGGCCGGAGGCGCCGGCTGTGCGGCGGCCGGTGCGGCGGACTTCCCCGCCGTCGGCACCTCGGGCAGCCGGAGCAGCAGCGCCACGGCGATGGCGCCCGGGATGATCGTCATGCCGAACAGTTCGCGGTACCGGTCGGGAAAGACGAGCAGGAATGCGGCGGCGAACAGCGGACCGACGACGGCGCCCGTGTTGTCCATCGCCCGGTGGAAGCCGTACACGCGGCCCCGCGATTCGGGCCGGGCCCACGAGGCGAGCATGGCGTCCCGCGGCGCGCCCCGGATCCCCTTGCCGATGCGATCCACGAACCGGATCGCCAGCACCTGCTGCCAGATCGTCACGAGCCCGGTCAGCGGCCGGATCGCCGAGGAGATGGCGTAGCCCGCCAGCACGATGGGCCGCTTCAGGCGGAAGCGATCGGAGTAGTACCCGGATCCGATCTTCAACAGGCTGTTGGCGGCCTCCGCCGCCCCCTCGATGATGCCGACCGACACGACGGTCGCCCCGAGCACGCGCGTCAGGAAGAACGGCAGGATCGCGTAGATCGCTTCCGAAGCCGAATCGGTGAACAGGCTCACCCAGCCGAGCAGCCAGACGGGACGCGGCAGGGTCCAGATGCTGTGCTGATCGTCGGGCGTCGGGCCGGCATCGGGGCGGGAGGGTTCGCAGGGGACGACACGTCTACTAGCCTATACCGGGCACGGGGGGCTCGGGAGGAGCAGCCGCGCGATCCGCGGCTAAAGTGATGTAAAATAAGGACAACTCCCGCAACACAAGTGCAAGGCACGAAGGAATCCGTTCCATGAAGACCCTGGCCGAGATCCTCGAGGGCCACACGCGCGAGGGCGAGCTGTACGAACCGATCGACCGGGACCGGATCCGGTGCTACGCGTGCGGTCACGCGTGCCCGATTCCCGACGGCGCGGCCGGGGTGTGCAAGGTCCGGTTCAATCGGGGCGGCAAGCTGTACGTGCCGTGGGGCTACGTCGGCGGCGTGCAGTGCGATCCGGTCGAGAAGAAGCCGTTCTTCCATGCGTACCCGGGCGCGCTCGCCTACAGCTTCGGCATGCTCGGCTGCGACCTGCACTGCTCGTACTGCCAGAACTGGGTGACGTCGCAGGCGCTGCGCGATCCGCAGGCGATCGCCCCGCCCCTGACGATGGAACCCGACGAGATCGTCGCCGACGCCACGCGCCTGGGCGCGAAGCTCGTCGTGAGCACGTACAACGAACCGCTCATCACCAGCGAGTGGGCCGTGGCGGTGTTCAAGCAGGCCCGGAAAGCCGGGCTCACGACGGCGTTCGTCTCGAACGGCAACGGCACGCCGCAGGTGCTCGACTACCTGCGCCCGTGGATCGACCTGTACAAGGTCGACCTCAAGAGCTTCGACGACCGGCGATACCGGCAGCTCGGCGGCCGGCTGGAACCGATTCTCGACACCATCCGGCAGTTGCACGCGATGGGGGTGTGGGTCGAAATCGTCACGCTGCTCATCCCCGGCTTCAACGACTCGGACGAGGAGTTGAAGCGGATGGCGGCCTTCCTGGCGGGGGTCTCGCCGGACATGCCGTGGCACGTGACGGCGTTCCACGAGGACTACAAGATGCGCGGCCCGGGCGACACCTCGGCCGAGATGCTGCTCCGGGCGGCGGAGATCGGTCACCGTCAGGGGCTGCGCTTCGTCTACGCCGGCAACCTGCCCGGCATGGTCGGGTCGCTCGAGGACACGACCTGCCCCGACTGCGGCACCATCCTCATCGAGCGGTACGGCTATCTGATCAGACGCTACGCGCTGACGCCGGAGGGACGCTGCCCGTCGTGCGACCGCGCGATTCCCGGACGCTGGAGCCGGCAGTTCGACGGCCAGGTGGCCACCCACCCGTTCCTGCCGGGAAGCCGGCGGCGGCTCTCGGTGCTGGGTGGCCATCCGTAGGCGATGGGCGGTAGGCTATAGGGTATAGACGATGCCGATTCGCGACGCCTTCGATCGCCCGCTCCGCAACCTGCGCCTGTCGGTGACCGACCGCTGCAACCTGCGCTGCCAGTACTGCATGCCGGAGGCGCACTACGTCTGGCTGCCGCGCCACGACCTCCTCAGCTTCGAGGAGATCAGCACGCTCGCCGACGTCTTCATCGAACTGGGGGTCGACAAGATCCGGCTCACCGGCGGTGAGCCGCTGCTCCGCCGCGACCTGCCGGCGCTGGTGCGCCTGCTGGCGGGCAAGCCGGGCATCCGCGATCTCGCGCTGACGACCAACGGCGTGCTGCTGGCCGACCAGGCGGACGCCCTGCGCGACGCCGGTCTCCACCGGGTAACGGTGAGCCTCGACACGCTGGATCCGGAACGGTTCACGGCCCTCACCCGCTTCAACGACCTCGACCGGGTGCACGCGGGCATTGCCGCCGCGGCGCGCGCCTTCGACATCCTCAAGATCGACACCGTCGTCATCAGGGGCGTGAACGACGCGGAGATCGTGCCACTGCTGGAGTACGCGAAGCGCGTGCAGGCCGAAATCCGGTTCATCGAGTACATGGACGTGGGCGGCGCGACGCAGTGGTCGATGGACTCGGTCGTGTCGCGGGCCGACATCCTCGACGCGTTCGCGCGTCATTACGGCCCGGTGACGCCGCTCCCGGCGGAAGGCGACGACCAGTCGGCCCCCGCCGATCGCTTCCAGCTGCCGGATGGCACGACGTTCGGGATCATCGCGTCGACGACGGCGCCGTTCTGCGCCGACTGCGATCGGAGCCGGCTGACGGCCGACGGCATGTGGCTGCGGTGCCTCTATGCCACCGACGGCACCGACCTGCGCGGTCCGCTGCGCGCCGGCGCGTCACGCGAGACGCTGAAGGCCCTGCTCACCGACGGCTGGCGGACACGGACCGACCGGGGCGCCGAACAGCGGCTGGCCGTGCGCAACCGCGAGACGCTGATTCCCCTCTCGCAGCTCAGGCGGAATCCGCACCTGGAGATGCATACGAGGGGCGGGTAGCGAAGTCGAGAGCGCCTGCGGCCCGCGCGAGGCGCCGGAGGGAAGCGCGGCCGTGCCGCGTCGCCGAGCGCGCGCTCGCGGGGGTGGGGCCCCGCGAGCACTGATTGATGCAGACGCAACGTGGAACGCGCAAAGAAAAAGCGGGCGCCCTGGAATCCAGGACGTCCGCTTCTTCGTGTCTGCCGGTGAGACGACGTCAGGCCGAGGCGGTCTCGGTCGTTCCGCAGTGCTTCTCGAACGCCGCGACGAGCTCGCGGGCGATGTCCTGCGCGTTCTGGTTCTCGATCTGCCGGCGCTCCATCATGTAGACGAGCTTGCCGTCGCGCAGCAGCGCGACCGACGGCGACGAGGGGGCGTACCCGGTGAAGTAGCCACGCGCCCGCTCGGTTGCCTCGACGTCGGCGCCCGCGAACACGGTGCCCGCAAACTGCGGCCGCGTCTCGTTCTGCATCGCCAGGGCGATGCCGGGGCGGGCCTTGCCGGCCGCGCACCCGCAGACCGAGTTGACGATGATCATCACGGTACCGGGCGTCTCCCGCACCGCGCGATCGACATCCTCGGACGTCCGCAGTTCCTGCACACCCAGCCGGGTCAGTTCCTCACGCATCGGCGCGACGAAAAATTCGGGATACGGCACGTTTCAGGCTCCTTTCCTTGACTGATCCAGCGTAGCACAGATACGCAGGCCTCACAGGGGATCGGGAGGCCGCCCGGGTCGATCCCTCACGGGAGACAAGAAGGCCCGAAACAGGCCTTTTCAGCAGGGCCGCTACGTTCCGATCACCAGGCCGCCGTCCACCGACAGCACGGCGCCGTGGACGAAGGCCGCGGCCGGCGAGGCGAGCCAGAAATAGGCCTCGGCGATCTCCTCGGGCCGGCCGAGTCGGCCGAGCGGTGTATGGGCCACCATCCGCTCCCGGATCGCCGCCGGCACGCTCAGCGCCATCTCCGTTTCGATGAAGCCGGGCGCCACCGCATTCACCCGGATCCCGTGCCGGCCCAGCTCGCGGGCCCAGGTCTGCGTCATCGCGATCACGCCGGCCTTGGTCGCCGCATAGTTGGTCTGGCCGAAGTTCCCGTGCAGCCCGACCACCGATGACGCGTTGAGCACGACACCCCCGCCGCCCGCGATCATCGCCGGGACGACGGCGCGCGTGCACAGGAAGACGCCCTTCAGGTTCACCGACACGACGGCGTCGAAGCCCTCCTCGGTCATCGAACCGGGCGGCGGACCATCGGCCAGCTCTGCTGGTGCCACGCCCGCCGGCACCTTCACGAGGAGCGCGTCGCGCAGGATCCCGGCGTTGTTGACGAGCACGTCGATGCGCCCCCACCGATCGCGAACCGCCCGGGTCGCGGCCTCCACGGCGTCGGCCTGCGTCACGTCCACGGCCAGCGCCAGCGCGTCGCCCGACAGCGCACGCAGCTCGCCGGCCACGGTGTCCAGCTCCTCGGCCCGGATGTCCCACACGGCCACGCGGGCCCCGTCCCTGGAGAACCGCCGCGCCGTCGCCCGCCCGAGGCCGGCGGCGCCTCCCGTCACGATCACCACCCGTTCGCGTTCCGGCATGGACCTCATTCTATCGGCAGAGGGTGGCACGGCCGGAGGAGCGACACGACATGTCGGCGGGCCGACACCTGTGAAGTTTCCGCGTGCGCGCTATTGCACATTCTGTGCTGCATATTCGCGACCTGCTCCGCACCTTCGCGACGATACAAGACGGCATCTGGCTTGCTCCCGCCACCCTCCACAGAGTGTTCAGATTTCCGTCACTTTGCGCAGGTCCAGATCGCAAGCAACGTGGCGCCGGGAACCGGTGTATGCGCACTGAGGCCATGAATCGCGGCGTTCCAGGCGAGCCGAGACCGCGGCGCTCCGCGGCGGAGCCCACCGGGCGGCCGTCCGTCGGCTGGCGGCGCCGCGCCGCAACGGCCCTGCTCGCGCTGCTCCTCGCGCTGGTGGCTTCCGCGCTTCGCGCCATGCCGGCGCCCGCCACGCCGTCGGCCAGCGCTCCCGCGTCGCATCCCCTCGTCTACGGCGGCAGCGCCTCCTTCCCGCCATTCGAGTATCTCGACGCGCACGGCCAGCCGGCCGGCTTCAACATCGAACTGATCCGGGCCCTGTCGGCGCGCGTCCACCAGCCGATCGTCATCCGGCTGGGTGCCTGGCCCGCGATGGTCGAGGCGTTCCGGCACGGCGACATCGACATCCTCGCCCTGCCGGAGTCGGACGCGAGCCCGGGCCAGTTCGCGCTGCTCGGGCGCATCTGGACACTGCAGGAAGGGCTGATCTTCTTCCACGACCGGACGCCGCACGCCGAACGGGTCGAACAGCTCGATGGACGCCGCATCCTGATCGCAGGCGGCACACCGCCATCGTCGCTGCAGGCGATGCTGACGGCGGCGCAGCGCCGGCACCTGCGCGTCGCCCGCACGCCGCTCGAGGCGCTGACGCTCGCGCAGCGCGAGCCGTCGTTCACGATCCTGGGCGACACGCTGCCGTTCCGCTACGCCGCCGCGCAGCACGCGCTCCCCTCGCCCCTGGTCGTGCCGGTGACGCTGCGCTCGTACCGCCTGGCGGTGCACCCGGGCCGCGAGGCGGCGTTCGCCTGGGTGAACGACGGACTGACGGCGTTCCGGGCGGACGGCACCTTCAACCGGCTCGCGGAGCGTTTCCTCTCGCTGCCCGGTCCCGCGGAGCCCGAACATCCGGCCGTCCGGGACCTGCTCGTGCTGCTGGCCGTGATCCTGCTCTTCGTGGCCATCGCGCTGGCGGGGACACGCTCGATGCGCCGCCAGATCAGCGCCCATCACACGCGTCTGGCGCTGACCGTCGAAGAGAAGGCCCGGCTGAGCCAGGCGCTCCAGACCAGCCACGATCGCTACCGTCTGCTCATCGAGAGCGTGCAGGACTACGCGATCTTCATGTTGACCCCGCAGGGATGCGTGACGAGCTGGAACACCGGCGCGCAGCGCGTGCTGCAGTACCGGCAGGACGAGGCGCTCGGGCTGCCGCTGGCGCGCTTCTACACGCCGGAGGAAGCCGAGGCCGACCAGCCCGGGCTGGCGCTCACGCTGTCGGCCCGCGCGGGACGCTTCGACTGCGAGGGCTGGCGCGTCCGCCGCGACGGCTCGCGGTTCTGGGCCACGATGGTCCTGACGCCGCTGTTCGACGAGGACGGCGGCGTGCGGGGCTACTCGTGCATCACGCGCGACGTCACCGAGCGCCGCCGCGCCGAGTTCCAGCTCAAGTTCCAGGCGCGCGTCCTCTCCCAGGTCCACGAGCCGATCGTCGGCATCGACTCCGACGGCCGCGTGACGTACTGGAACTCGGGCGCCGAGCTGCTGTACCGGCTGCTCTCCGCCGACGCCCTCGGCAAGCGACTCTCCGATCTCTACACGCTGCGCTGGATCCGCCCCGAGGACGAGGCACGCGCCAAGGCGACCTTCGCCGCCACCGGGTCGTGGATGGGCGAGCAGATCCACCGGCTGCAGTCGGGCGAGGAGATCTACGTCGAGTCGTTCATCAGCCTGCTGACCGACGACCACGGCCGCCCGATCGGCTCGCTCGCCGCGGCCCGCGACGTCACCGAGCGGCGCCGGGCGCGCGAGTCGCTGCAGGCCCGCGTCCGCCAGCAGGCGGCCGTGGCGGAGCTCAGCCAGCAGGCGCTCGCCGAAGCCGACTTCGGCGCGCTGCTCGACGCGGCCGTCCAGACGGTCGTCCGGATGCTGGAAGTCGACTGCGCGAAAATCTTCGAGCTGCTGCCGGGCGAGGACGCCCTGGTGATGCGCACCGGCACCGGCTGGCAGCAGGGGCTCGTCGGCCACGCGCGCCTGCGCGTCGGCAACGAGTCGCAGGCCGGCTACACGCTGCAGATCGACGAACCGCTGATCGTGCTCGATCTCGCCTCCGACACGCGATTCGCCGACCACGATCTGCTGGCCACCCACGGCGTCGTCAGCGGCGTCAGCGTGATCATCCGGACGCCCGAGCGGCCGTACGGCGTGCTCAGCGTCCACAGCCGGACCTCCCGGACGTTCACGACCGACGACGTCCACTTCCTGGAGGCCGTCGCGAACGTGCTCGGCGTGTCGCGGCAGCGGATCCGCGCCGAGTCGGCCCTGCGCGAGAGCGAGGCGAGCCACCGGCTGCTGATGGAGCGGGCATCCGACGGCATCATCATCGGCGATACGGGCGGCCGCATCGTCAGCGCGAACTCACTGGCGTGCGAGATGCTGGGATGCACGGAAGCCGAGCTCCAGACGCTCGGCGTGACCGAAGTGCTCGCCTCGGACGGTCCGGCGAGCGCGTCGCTCCGCCTGACCCGGCTGGCCACCGGGCAGACGTCCCTCAGCGAACAGCAGCTGCGGCGCCGCAACGGCACGACGCTGCCGGTCGAGATCAGCGCCAAGCGGCTGGAGGACGGCCGCCTGCAGGCGTTCATCCGCGACATCACCGAACGGAAGCGCGCCGGCGAAGAGATCATGCGCGCGCTGTCGCTGCTGAGCGCGACGCTCGAGGCGACGACCGACGGCATCCTGACCGTCGACAGCCAGTCGCGCATCACCAGCTTCAACCGGCGATTCGTCGACATGTGGGAGGTGCCCGAGGATTCCGTGGCCGCCCACGATGCCGGCACGGTCATCCAGTTCGCCGCGACACGGCTGAAGAACCCCGAGGCCCTGCTGGCCCAGACCGAGAGCCTCGGCGCCCATCCCGAAGCCGAGGCGAGCGGCCTGCTCGAGCTGCGCGACGGCCGCACCTTCGAGGTGGCGTCGCGGCCGCAGCGCCTGGGCACGACGTGGGTCGGACGCGTCTGGAGCTTCCGGAACATCACCGAACGTCTGCGCCTCGAAGCGCAGGTGCAGCACGCGCAGAAGCTGGAGAGCCTCGGCGTGCTGGCCGGCGGCATCGCCCACGACTTCAACAACCTGCTGCTCGGCGTGCTCGGCCACGCCGGACTCGCCCGGATGGAGCTGGCCGATGACTCTCCCATCCAGGCCCGGCTGGCGCAGATCGAACTGACCGCCCAGCGGGCGGCCGAGCTGACCAACCAGATGCTCGCCTACTCGGGCAAGGGCCGCTTCGTCATCCAGCCCGTCGACCTGTCGCATCTGGTGGACGAGATGGCGCACCTGCTGCACAGCGTCATCTCCAAGAAGGCGGAGCTCCGCTTCGACTTCGCCGACGCCCTGCCGGCCGTCAACGGCGACGTGTCGCAGGTCCGCCAGATCGTCATGAATCTCATCACCAACGCCTCCGACGCGCTCGGCGAGCAGAACGGCAGCATCACCATCCGGACGGGGCTGATCGGCGTCGATCCCCAGTACCTCGCCGACACGTACGTGAACGAGTCGCTCCCCGAAGGACCGTATGTGTTCGTGGAGGTCTCCGACACCGGCTGTGGCATGGACGCGGCCACGCGCGCGCGGATCTTCGATCCGTTCTTCACGACCAAGTTCACCGGGCGCGGACTCGGCCTGGCGGCGGTCCTCGGCATCGTCCGCGGCCACCACGGCGCGATCAAGGTGTACAGCGAGCCCGGCATGGGGACGACCTTCAAGGTGCTGCTGCCCGCGGCCGTCGGGGCCGCGCAGGCCGTCAGCGCCCCCGCTCCCGCCCGGGAGACGTGGCACAGCGGCGGGCTGGTCCTGGTCGTGGACGACGAGGAAGGCGTGCGGACGGTCGCGCAGGGGGTGCTGGAGCGCTGCGGCTTCAACGTGATCGAGGCGAGTGACGGTCGCGAAGGCGTCGACGTCTTCCGCGAGCACGCCGCCGAGATCCGGGCCGTCCTGCTCGACATGACGATGCCCCGGATGAGCGGCGTCGAGGCGCTGCGCGAGATCCGCCGGATCCGCCGCGACGTGCCCGTCATCCTCTCGAGCGGCTACAGCGAGGCCGACGCCATCGATCACTTCCGCTTCGGCGGCGAGGAGCTGGCCGGCTTCATCCAGAAGCCCTATGCCGCCGCCGGCCTCGTCGACAAGCTGCGACAGGCCCTGGAGGACTGCGAGGCGGTCTGAGCGGACGGATGGTCCGAGGCGCGGCCCTGGGTCAGTCGGCCCCGCCGCCCTTCGCGCCGCCCGGCCCGAGGTTCGGCTTGCCAGGGGCGATGTCGAGCTTCGGCCGGCCGGCCGGCCGCCGGCGCGGCGGGCTTGCCGCCGAGCGTCCGGGCACTCCCGATCGGCGCCGTCATGTCCGCCACCGGTGGCGCGTCGGCCTCGCCGACATAGCGCACCAGGATCGACACCCGGCGATTGCGGGGGTCGAGCGGGTTCTCCGGGGATCCGGAGGTGGGTATCGGCATACCCGCGCACTTCCTGGATCTGGCTGGCCTCGACACCGTGGCGCTCCATGACCCGGCGCGCGGCGTTGGCGCGGTCGGCCGACAGGTCCCAGTTGGTATAGGTGTCGCCCTTCGAGTACTGGCGACTGTCGGTGTACCCCTCGATGATCACGCCGTTGGGCAGCGTCGCGAGCTCCTTCGCGATCGCGTCGAGGATCTTCAGCCCCTCGGCGTTGACCACGGCGCTGCCGGTATCGAAGAAGCCCATCTTCGACGAATCGATCAGCTGAATCCTGAGCCCCTCGTTCGTCATCTGGATCTCGATCTGATCCTTGAGATCCTTGAACTCGGGCATCCTCTGGAGCGCTTCCCGGATCCGCTCGCCGGCCTTCTTCAGCGCCGCGCGGTCGGCCTCGGTCAGCTTCGGATCGATCGCGTGCACGCTGATCGGCGCCTGCGGGGTGATGCCGACCTTCTCCCCTTCCATGACGCCGTTGGACTTCTCGTAGTTGAAGATGCCGGGATCGCGGAAGTAGCCGGCGACCGAGCTCCGGACGATGTGGCTCTGGCCGACGATCCACATGACCAGGAAGAACGCCATCATCGCGGTGACGAAGTCGGCGTAGGCCACCTTCCACGCGCCGCCGTGGTGGCCGGCGTGGCCGCCCCCTTCTTCTTGATGATGATGACGTCGTGCTGTTTCGGTGCAGGCATGGGGGAACACGGCCTTCAGTCTACGGTCTTCGGTCTGCAGTCTCCGGTCCTGTCCGTCCTTCTTCCATTCCTGAATGCTTCAATTCGTCTCGGCTCCGGGCTCCGGGCTCCCGGGCTACGCCGCGGCGCTCTCGGCGGCCGCCTTCGGCGCGCGGCACCGCTTCTCGGTTTCGTCGAAGTTCGGCCGCACGCTCGCCGGCAGCACGCGGCGGGCGAACTCGATCGCGATCGCCGGCGGGAAGCCCTTGTAGCTCGCCAGCAGACCGGCCTTGATGCACTGGGCGTAGTGGCCGTCGTCGGCCGCCCGCATCTCCATGTTCGTGGACATCGGCTGCACGAACCCGTACGACAGCAGGATGCCGAGGAAGGTGCCGATCAGCGCCGCCCCGACCTTGTGCCCGATCTCCGCCGGCGGCCCATCGATCGCGCCCATCGTGTTGACGACGCCGAGCACCGCCGCGACGATACCGAGGCCGGGCAGCGCGTCGCCGACCTTCGCGAGGATGCCGGCCGGACGCGCGGCCTCCTCGTGGTGCACCTGCAGGTCCTCGTCCATCAGCGACTCGAAATCGTGCGGCGCGATGCCGCCGATGATGATGACCTTCACCGAGTCGGCCAGGAAGTCGACGGCGTGGTGACGCGCGAGGAACTTCGGGAACTCGGCGAGGATCGCGCTCTTGTCGGGCTTCTCGAAGTGCGACTCGAGCGACATGACGCCCGACTGCTGGCTCAGCCGGAACAACTGGTACAGCATCGCCAGCAGGTCGAGATAGTCGTCCTTGCCGAACCCCGACGAGAAGAAGCCCGAGAACTGCCCGAGCAGCTGCTTCAGGACCTTCAACGGCGTGCTGATCAGCAGCGAGCCGACCGCAGCGCCGCCGATGATGATCAGCTCGGCCGGCTGCATGAGGACGGCGAGATTGCCGCCTTCCATGACGTAGCCGCCAATCACCGATCCGATGACGATCAGCGAACCAATGATGAGAAACATCGATCCGACCTGCTCCTCACGCGACGAGTGCGTTCCGTCGCCGAATGGTGTTTCAGACCTCCGCCTCGACGAACGTCCTCAGCAGGGACTCCTGCAGTGACTTCATCGTCACGGGCTTGCTGAGCACCATCGAGACCTCCTCGGGCGGATGCTCTTCGTAATCCGCCCCCCAGCCGGTCAGCAGGAGCACCGGCAGCTCCGGCCGCTCGCTGCGCAGCCGGCGCGCGAGCTCGAGCCCGTTGATCCCCGGCATGCCGAGGTCGGTCATCACGACGTCGAACCGGTCCCGCTTGAACTGACGCAGCGCGATCTCGCCCGAGGCGGCCGTCACGACGCGGTGGCCCAGTGCCCCGAGCATGTCCGCGACGCTCTCGAGCACGTCGGGCTGGTCGTCGACCAGCAGCACGCTGACGGCGAGCCGGCGCGCGGCCTTCGACACGGCCGGCTCCGGCGCGGGCTGGGCCGCCGGCTTCGGCTCCGCCGCCGCGCCGCTCAGCGCCGGCAGCGCCAGCGTGAACGTGGTGCCCTGCCCGACGTTCGACTCGACCTCGAGCGTGCCGCCGTGGCGCTCGGCGATGCCCCAGCAGACGCTCAGCCCCAGGCCGGCGCCATCCTTCCCCTTCGTCGTGAAGAACGGCTCGAAGACCCGGGCCTTGACCTCCTCGGGGATGCCCGTGCCCTGGTCGACCACGCGGATGCAGGCCATCTCGCCCGCCCGGCCGGTGCGGATGGCGATGCGGCCGCCCTGCGGCATCGCATCGATCGCGTTGAAGACCAGGTTCATCAGCAGCTCGCGGATCTCCGAGCTGACGGCGCGCACCGGCGGGGCCGGCTCCGCCTCCGACTCGACGACCAGGTCGAACTGCACGCCGCGGCGCTGCGCCAGCTCGCGCCACCGCGGGCGCGCCAGGTTCACGACGAGCTGCGCCAGCTCCGCCAGGTCGACCTGCTCGGCTTCAGCGTCGGGCGCCGATCGGCCGAACAACTGCAGCCGGCGGACGATCGCGGCGGCATCGACGGCCGCCGTCCGGATCGTCTCGAGATCGGGCCGGATGGCCAGGTCGGCGGGCGCCGTGTGCAGCAGCCACTCGAGCAGCCCGAGGATCGTCGTCAGCGAGTTGTTGAAGTCGTGGGCGACGCCCGAGGCCATCTCGCCGAGCGCGCGCAGCTTCTGCGCCCGCACCATCTGCCCCTGCGTCGACCGCAGCGACGACAGCGACCGCTGCAGTTCGTCGCTCAGCTTCGTCTTCTCGGCGAGGGCCTGCTCGATCCGCTGGTTCGTCTGCCGCAGCTCGTTCATGAGCCGCTCGCGTTCGAGGTCGGCCGACTTGCGCTCGCTGACGTCGGTGGCCACCGTGATGACGCCGATGAGGTCGCCCTTGAGGTTCCGCCACGGCGAGCGGCGCACCAGCAGCACGCGCGACCGGCCGCCCAGCATCAGCGTGGTCTCCGATTCGAGCGTTTCGCCCGACAGCTCGACGATCTGCTCGCACGCCACCGCATCGGTCGCCACGTCGACCGGGAACAGATCGGCGTCGGTCTTCCCGATCACCTGGGCCGCGGGCAGGGCCAGCGCCGAGAGGTACGCGGCGTTCGCCTCGATGTAGCGCCCCTGCAGGTCCTTCGCATGCACGTAGTCGGCGGTCGAGTCGAAGACGCTGCGGTACGGATCGCCGGCCTCGGCCGACGCCGCGCCGGCGGGATGCGCCGCGTGGAGGGCGTGGATGCTGCGCGGGATCACGATGGTCTCCCGCTCCAGCATCAGGCTGAACTGGCCGGCGATGATGTGGAGCGCCGAGTCGACCTCCGCAGGCAGCAGCCGCGTGTGCCGCCACGCGACGGCGATCTGGCCCCAGATCGTCGTCGTCTCGACCTCGGCGCAGCCGAACAGCGAGGCGCCGCGGTTGCCGACCCAGCGCTCGAGGCGGTCGGAGGCCGCCGCGCGCGCGATCTCCCGCGTGCACGACGCGGGCGCCAGGGGACCGTTGACGACGATCGTGTCCTCCGCACCCGGCTTCTTGTCGAGGTCGGTCAGCCAGACGATCGCCGCGTCGGCGTGGAACAACTCGAACAGACCGGCGCTGCAGCGCGCGGCCAGGTTCGCCCGGCCGTGCACCTTGGAGAGCTGCGCGAGGAGCTCGGCAATCCGTTCAAGCTCCACGACGCGCCTCCGTACGCCGATCGGGCCGCCAGGGCCGCGCGACGACTATGGTCACTGTATCGTCTCCGACTCGCTCCGGTCGATCACGCGGAGCCACGCCTGCACCACGTTCGGATCGAACTGGCTGCCAGCGCACCGCACGAGCTCGGCCGCCGCGCGGACGGTCGTGACGGGGTCGCGATACACCCGCACCCAGGTGAGGGCATCGTAGGTGTCGACCACCGCCGTGATCCGCGCGCCGATGGGAATCTCGTCGCCCGTCAGCCCCTGCGGGTAGCCGCTGCCGTCCCAGGCCTCGTGCGAGGCGAGGATGACGCCGGCGGCCGCCGCCAGGCTCGGCACGACCGACACGATGTCGTGGCCGATCTGCGGGTGCGTCCGGATGATGGCGATCTCTTCGTCGGTGAGCGGTCCGGGCTTGTGGATCAGTCCGTCCGGCATCGCCACCTTGCCGATGTCGTGCAGCAGGGCGCCGCGCTGGACGTGCGTCCGCTCGGGCTCGCGGATGCCGAGGGCGTCGGCGAGCGACACCGCCATGCCGGCCACGCGCCTGCCGTGGTCCCAGGCCTCGGGGTTCCGCGTGTTCAGCGTGACGAGCAGCGCCTCGAGCGCCGCCTGCGAGGCGACCTCGATCTCGGCGAACGCACTCGCCAGCTCGACGCTGCGGCGCTCGATCGCCTGTTCGAGCCGCCGCCGCTGTTCGCCGATCTGCCGGTTCGTCTCGCGCCACCGCACCGCCCGATCGACCGAGTCGAGCAGTTGCTGCTGGGTGAGGGGCTTCAGCAGGTAATCGAGGACACCCAGCCGCATCCCTTCGACCGCCGCGTCGAAGCGCTGCATGCCGGTGACCATGATCAGGGCCACATCGCCGTCGCGGTCGCGCAGGCGGCGCGCCAGCGTCAACCCGTCGTCGCCCGGCAGCGCCAGGTCGACCAGCACCACGTCGGCGTGCTCGCGCGAGACCACCTCGAGCGCCTCGCCCGCCTCGCTCGCGGTGACGCAGCGATACCCCTGCCGCTGCAGCCAGTCGCTCAGCAGCTGCCGGATGGCCGGCTCGTCGTCAACGACCAGAATGTTCGCGTCCATCGCTCGTTCAGGCTCCGCCAGAAGGGCACCGCGGCCGGCTCGGCCGATGTCGGCCACAGGGCCGACGCACGGCTGCCATGCGCAACGGGACCCGGCTCCCCTCACCTCGTCCATGGGTGGATCCGCCCGGAAGCCCCTCGCCTGCCGCCGACATGCGCGGTGCACGGAGAGAGCGCTTCCGAGAGGAACGTCAGTGTGGTCATCGGCGTTCTCAGCCTGTCACTTGAACCGTGGGCGCTTCCGCACAGGGGCGCTCAAGTTCGCCTCTGTCGTGCCGATGAAGAAGGACGTGAGAATCCTCATCGTTGACGACGAAGAATCCATCGTCGAACTGCTCTCCTCGGTCTGCCTGCGCGACGACCACGACGTCGCGTCGTGCACCTCGTCCGACGAGGCCCTCACCTATCTCAAGGCGAATCGCGTCGATCTCGTGATCACGGACATCGCCATGGGCCCGCCCGACGGCCTGCAGCTGATTCGCGAGGCCCGCGAGAGCCAGCCGCACCTGCTCGCCATCGCCATCACCGGCTACGCCGGTCGGTACGGCCTCGAGGAAGTGCTCGCCGCGGGCGCATCCGATCTCATGTTCAAGCCGTTCCGGATGGACGAGCTCAGGGCCCGCGTGGCACTGGCCGACGAGCGCCGGCGGATGCTCAACAGCATGAACGCCCGCCGCCAGCAACTGCAGCAGATGAGCGCCGACATGATCCGGGGCCTCGAACAGGAGCTCCAGGACGCGCGGCGCCCCGTGACCGATCTGACCGACCGCCTCAGCAAGCACTGACCCGGCCGGGGCCCGATCCCGGGGCCTGACCGCACCACCCGGCGCGCAGACGTTCCCCTGCCTCCGTCACCGCTCCCCCGTTCTCCCGGGCATCCTCCCCCCAGGCGCCACGACGCCCGCTGGTATCGCCCTTGCTCCTCCTGCAGGCAGTCGGGCTGGCCACTGGAGCCGTTCGACAGGATTCCGCCCGGATTCAACGGATCGGACGCCATCGGGCCCCGACGGGCCCCGCCGACGGTCGGAAAACCGGTCCGTCTGTCGGTGGACCGACCGACCGGCGGACGGACGGTCAACTCAGGACGGCACGACCGGTTCCCGAAGCCGGTCCGGAGACCAGGGACGATTCATGAACTGCCGCGTGTGTGACAGCCGCCGGCTGGAGCTGGCCCTCGACCTCGGCGACCAGCCCTGGGCGAATCAGTTCGTCCTTCCGGCCGAGGCCGGCTCGGAACCGACCTATCCGCTTCATCTGGTTCACTGCGCCGACTGCGGGACGGCCCAGCTCGACTACACCGTCCCCAAGGAGACGCTGTTCGGCGACCACACGTATCTGTCGGGCATCACGCAGACGCTCGACCGCCATTTCGCGGCGATCGCCGAGGACGTGGACGGGCGCTTCGGAGGCGACGGTGCGTCACGCGCCATCCTGGACATCGGGTCGAACGACGGCACGCAGCTGCGGCACTTCCAGCGGCTCGGCTACCAGGTGCTCGGGGTCGACTCGTCGATCACCACGGCGCGGCTGGCCAACGAACGCGGCGTCGAGACGACCCAGGCGTTCTTCAATGAAGCGTTCGCCCGGGATCTCGGACGCCAGTTCGACGTCATCAACGCGGCCGGCGTCTTCTTTCATCTCGAGGAGCTGCATTCGGCCACCGAGGGCATCCGGACGCTGCTCCGCCCCGATGGCGTCTTCGTCGTGCAGTGCCTCTACATGAAGCAGATCGTGGAGAACGTGGCGTTCGATCAGGTGTACCACGAGCACCTGCTCTACTACACCGTCCGGACGCTCAGGACGCTGCTGGAGCGGCACGGGCTCGAGATGTTCGACTGCCGGGTCGATCCGATTCATGGCGGGTCGCTCGTCGCCTTCGTCGGCCATCCGGGTCGTCACGCGATCGCGCCGCGCCTCCAGACCCTGCTCGCCATCGAAGATGCCGCGGGCGCCAATACCCTGCAGGCCTACCGGCGGTTTGCCCGGCGCATTGCGGAGAAGAAGACCCGCAACCTCGCCTTCCTGCACGCCGCCCGCGCGCAGCGCAAGCGGATCTTCGGATTCGGCGCACCGGTCAAGGGCAACACGCTGCTCAACTACTTCGGGATTGGCCGCGACCTCATCGAGTGCCTCGTCGAGAAGAACACGCTGCGCCGCGGCCTCGTGTCTCCGGGCGGTCACATTCCCGTCGTCATCGAGAGCGAGCTCACCGACACGCCGGATGTCTATTACGTGCTGGCCTGGAACTTCCGGGACGAGATCCTGCGGAACAACCAGCGCCTGATCGAGGCCGGCGTCGACTTCTTCTTCCCCGTCGACGTGACGGCGGTGGCAGCCGCGGCATGAAGATCCTCGTCACGGGCGCCACGGGCTTCCTCGGCCGCCACCTCGTGCCGGCCCTCCAGGGCGCCGGTCATGCGGTGACGGCAATCGGATCGGCCCAGGCCGACCTGACACGCGATGACGCGCTGAGTGCCTTCACGGAGCGGTTCGATCAGATCTGGCACCTGGCCGCCTGGACGCAGGCTGGCGACTTCTGCCTCCATCACCCGGGCGAGCAGTGGGTCATCAACCAGCGGATCAACACCAACGTGCTCGCCTGGTGGCAGGCGCACCAGCCCCAGGCGAAGCTCGTCGCCATCGGCACGAGCTGCTCGTACGCACCGGGGCGCCCGCTCGTCGAGGAGGACTATCTCGTCGGCGACCCGGTCCCCGAGCTCTACGCGTATGCCATGACCAAGCGGATGCTGCTGGTCGGACTGCGGGCGCTCGGCCGCCCAGTACGGGCTGCGCTACCTCTACCTGGTGCCGTCCACGCTGTTCGGCTCCGGCTATCACGCGGCGGGCCGACAGGCGCACTTCATCTTCGATCTCATTGCGAAGATCGTCCGGGGCGCGACCTGCGGCGACGAGGTCGTGCTCTGGGGTGACGGGCACCAGGCCCGGGAGCTCGTGCACGTCGACGAGTTCATCGAGGCGGCATGTCAGCTGGCCGCCAGCGTGGACAACGAGGTCGTCAACATCGGCCGCGGCGTCGAGCACTCGATCCGCTGGTACGCCGAACGGATTGCCGAGGTCGCCGGCTACGATCCGCGCCACATCCAGTACGACACGAGCCGCTACGTCGGCGTCCGCTCCAAGCGGCTGTCGACCGACAAGCTCCAGCGGCTGCTCCCCGCCTTCCGGATGGCGCCGATCGAGGTCACGCTGGAGCGGGCCGTCCGCGAGCACCTGGACGCCCTGCCTGCGACGGCCGTCCTGAACGGGTGCGGGCGTGAGAATTCTCATCACCGGCGGCGCCGGCTACCTGGGCAGCGTGCTCGTTCCGCGGCTGCTGGCCGAGGGGCACCAGGTGACGGTGGTCGACACGCTGTTGTACGGCCAGACTCCGCTGCTCGACTGCTGCGCACACGCCGGCTTCGACTTCGTCCGCGGGGACTGCCGCAGCGAGACGCTGATGCGGCCGCTCGTGGCCGGCGCCGACGCCATCCTGCCATTCGCCGCCATCGTGGGCGCGCCGGCGTGCGCGCGCGACGAGACGGGGGCCGTCAGCGTGAATCGAGACGCCGTCTCGCTCATCGCCCGCCTCCGATCCCGCGATCAGCTCCTGCTGCTGCCGATCACGAATTCCGGCTATGGCGTGGGGGCCCCTGGCGTCCCGTGCACCGAGGACAGTCCGCTGCGTCCGCTCTCGCTCTATGGCCGGACGAAGGTGGAGGCCGAGCGCATCGCGTTCGACTCGGGCGACGCCATCAGCTTCCGGCTGGCGACGGTCTTCGGCGCGTCGCCCCGGATGCGGCTCGATCTGCTCGTCAACGACTTCGTCTACCGCGCGGTCACCGATCGCGCCGTCGTGCTGTTCGAGGCCGCGTTCAAGCGCAACTACATCCACGTGCGCGACGTGGCCGACGTGTTCGCGCACGGCCTCGAGCACTACGACACCATGAAGGGCCGCCCCTACAACGTCGGCCTGTCGGACGCGAATCTCTCGAAGCGGGAGCTGTGCGAGCGGATCCAGCAGCACGTCCCCGGGCTTCGTCTTCTTCGAGTCCGGCATCGGCGAGGATCCCGACAAGCGCGACTACATCGTCTCCAACGCGCGAATCGAGGGCACGGGCTGGACGCCGCGCTACAGCCTCGACGCCGGTATCCGCGAGCTGCTGGTCGCCTACCGCATCGTCGGGCAGCGGGATGTACACCAATGTCTGAGGTGTTCGCCTGCCGCCGCGGGACGGCCGCCGGGACGAGGGCGCGATGATCATCACCCAGGCCCCCGTCCGCGTCAGCTTCCTGGGCGGCGGGTCGGACTTCCCGGAGCACTACGAGCGCCACGGCGGGGCGGTCCTCGCCACGGCGATCGACCGCTTCGCGTACGTCACCGTGCAGCGGTTCAACCAGCAGTTCTTCGACCACGGCCTGCGCGTCGCCTACCGGCGGACCGAGGCCCCGCGCACGGCCGCCGACATCGAGCACCCGGCCATCCGCGCCTGCCTCGAGCGACTCGGCATCGCCGAGGGCGTCGAGCTGCACCACATGGCCGACCTGCCGTCGCGCACCGGTCTCGGCTCCTCGTCGAGCTTCGTGGTGGCGATGCTGCAGGCCCTGCACGCCTTCCAGGGCCGCCCGCGCACGGCCCGGGCGCTGGCGGAAGAGGCCATCGCCGTGGAGCGCGAGCAGCTGCAGGAGGCCGGCGGCCATCAGGACCAGATCATCGCGGCGTTCGGCGGCACCTGCCTGATCGAGTTCGATCGGGCGCGGCGCTTCACGGTGACCCCGCTGCCGCTGCCGGCCCGCCGGCTCGCCGATCTCCAGCGGCACCTGCTGCTGCTGTATACGGGCCTCGAACGGGACGGCGTGGCGCTGCAGCGCGAACGGCTCGGCCACGTCGCGGCCAACGAGGCGGCGCTGCGACCGGCTGCGGCGGCTGGCCGAGCGCGGCGCGGAACTGCTGACCGGCGGCCGGTCGCTGCTGGCGTTCGGGCGATCTGCTGCACGAGAACTGGATGCTGAAGCGGCGGCTGTCGAACGTGAGTCTCCCGCTCGTCGACGAGGCCTACGAGGTCGCCCGGCGAGAGGGCGCTGCCGGCGGGAAGCTGCTCGGCGCCGGTGGGGGCGGCTTCCTGCTGCTGCTGGCCGAACCGGGCGCCCACGCGGCCATCCGGCGGGCGCTGCCGCAGATGCCCGCCGTGGACGTCGGCCTGCACGCGCCGGGCTCGCAGGTGATCTTCTCGTCGGACGGATCGGGGCTGTCGCGGCCCAGGGTGAGCGCCGCATGATCAGCATCGTTCTCGCGGGACGCAACGACGACTACGGCGGCCGCTTCCGCGAGCGCCTCTTCCGGGCGGCGCTCACGAACGCCCAACGGCTCAGCGCCGCCGGTATCGCGCACGAGTTCCTGCTCGTCGAGTGGAACCCCGTCGAGGGCCAGCCCTGGCTGGCGCGGGAGTTCGTGACGCGGGTTCCGCGGGCGCGCGCCCTGGTCGTCCCACCGGCCGTGCACGCCGCGTGGGGCATGAACCCTCACATGCCGTTCCACGAGATGCCGGCCAAGAACGCCGGGATCCGGCGCGCGCGCGGCGAGGCCATCATCGTCACCAACGCCGACGTCATCTTCGGTGAGCCCCTCATCGAGCGCCTGCGGGCGGGGGCGCCCCGCAATGGCGTGCTGCTGCGGGCGCATCGGATCGACGTGCCGCCCGATTGCCCGCTCGATGCGCTGGACGACCCGGCGCACTGGATCGAATCCGGCGAGGGCCTGCAGCCGCCGCGAGCGTTTCTCGGTGCCGGCGGCGACTTCTGTCTCGCCACGGCGCGGCAGTGGCGCGCGCTGCGCGGCTTCGACGAGCGGATCCGCTTCTCGACGAGGGGCAAGGACTGGCAGTTCTTCCTCGCGGCCGACGCGCGCGGCGTCGACGTCGAGTTCATCGGTCGCGTCTACCACCTCGATCACGCCGAGGGGTTCCGGAACACCGACCCATCGGCGCGAACGGCTGCCTCGGTCCATTTCGGCCGTCCGTGGGATATCGAGTTCGGCCTGCCGATGACCAACCCCGACGACTGGGGGCTCGGGCGGCTGGGCGCGGCCGCTGACGCGGCGGACTGGCGCATCCAGGTTCTGGAGCCGCCTGCTGCCGGACTGTTCTCCAGCGTCGATCACGAGGTCTCCCGGCGCCTGCACGAATGGGTGACGCCGCCGGCCGACGATGGGCGGGAGTCCGCCACGCTGCTGCACGCGATCCTCGAGGCCGACCGCCGCGGCTCGCGGCTGATCGCCCGACTCGCCGACCCGCGCGCGCTGGCGGCGCTGTCGGGGTTCGATCGCGTCGCGCGGGCGTTCGGCGTCTCCGTGCACTGCAACCACCGGTGGCCGGCACTGCCGGGTCTGAGTGTCGCGCCGTTCAGCCCCGAGCCGGTCGTATGCAACCCCGACGATCTCGTTGTCACCGACCGGACCGGCACGCTGACGGTCGAACGGCCCGACGGCCGCCCGGCGGCGTGCCTTCCGACGGGCCGGCCGCCGCGCGAGCCGGCCTTCGACCCGCTGCTCGCCCGGCGCTGGCTGCGCGTCCTGCTGGCCGCCCGCCGGGCCGGCCACCAGCGCCTCGGCCTGTACGGCGCCGGCAGCCACACCCGGGCGTTGCTCGCGTGGGGCGTGCCCGACGATCTCCACACTCGCCCGCATCGTGGTCACGCAGACCGGCGGCGAGCAGCGGGAGATCGATGCCCTGCCGATTGAGAGCATCGACACCGTGTCTCCCGCCGATCTCGACGCGCTGGTCCCCTCGTCGGCCGCGTTCGAGACCGACCTCGAAGCGGAGGCGACGCGCCGGGGCTTCCGCGTCCTGCCCCTCTACGTGCCGCTCGCCCCTCCGGCCGGCCGGAGCCGGAGAACGCCGGAGAGCCTCGTCATGGGCGGCCTGACCGTCCTCATCGCCGCACGGGACGCCGCCAGCACCATCCAGCGTGCCGTTCGTTCCGCGACCAATCCGGCCATCACCGAGATCGTCCTCGTGGACGACTTCTCCAGCGACGACACCGTCGCGCTCGCGCGCGCCGCAGCCGGCAGGCCGCTGCGAGTGGTCCGCCCGATGGAACACCGGTCCCTGGGCTTCACGCGCCAGACGGGCCTCGACGCACTCGAGACACCACGCGGCGTCTGGCTCGATGCCGACGATGAGATGCTGCCGGATCGGGCGTGGCGGCTCATGCGCCAGCTCGACACCGGCACGGACTTCGTCGCCGACGGCGTCGAAATCGTCGATACGGACGGAGCGACGCGCACGCTCCCCCTTCCGGCGTTCCTGCGCGACAGCCGCGCGGCCGTCAGGCTGTTCGAGCGCAACTACCTGCCCGGTATCGGCGTGACCGCCTTCCGCACCGATGCCGCCCGCGCGATCGGCTATGACGCCACCCTGCACGGGGCCGAGGACGTCGACCTCGTGCTGCGCGCCGTCGCCGGTGGCGCGCGGTTCGCCTTCGTCGCGGCGCCGGGGTACCGGATCCATGCCTCGCCTGTGAGCCTCTCGCGCGACCGGGACAATCAGCGGGCGATGTACGCCCGCGTGCTCCGCAAGCATTCGTATGCTGACGTCCGTCGCCTGTACGAGGCGGCTGGATACGACGCGCGCGTCACCGTCTGGGGACTGGTGTCGATGGCGATCTTCCGGCAGGAGTTCGACGTGGCGTGGCAGGTGCTGGAGGAGGTCGGGACCCTGGTCACCGACCCCGCCGTGGTGCTCGAGCCCGACGGGCCCTGTACGGCGCCGGAAGGATGGCGTCTCGCCTTCCATCGCGGCACATTGGCGCTGCTGCAGGATCAGATCGCCGTTGCCGCCGAAGCCCTCGCGGAAGCCGAACGGCTCCATCCGACGGCCGAGGGCGCCAACAACCTGGGCGTCGTGCTCGGCCGCCTGGACCGCCTCGACGATGCCCGCGGCTGGTTCCAGACCAGCCTGGCCCGGTTCAGCGCCGGACGGGACGCCGCCGACAATCTGGCCGCAGCCTGTCCGGACCGGATCATCACCCACCCGCTCCGCCGGTTCGGGGCCCGGCTGGACTATCCGGCTGTGCCGGCGTCGGCCTCACCCGCCGCGTAGTCGAGTGCCTCCGGCACTGTCGATTGTTTCCGGGATCAATCTGGCTGCTGCACGTCGGTCCAACAGAACCCCGCGACCTGCTGTCAGGAGGAGCGAAGCGCGCGCAGAACACGTGCCGGCAGGAACAGGAAGAGCCACAGGAAAGACGCCGTCGCGATCGACCTGACGGCGCCCGTGCACTCCCGCGCGACGACGTCCAGGCCTCGGCAGGCGATCAGTGAGCCGTCCAGCGTGATCGCGGTGAAGCCGCGCGGCGACACGAGCAGCGCCGTTCGATTGACGTTGCCCTGCCCCCGGCCTTCCGGATCGGTCCACAATACGTAGACGCGATCGAATCGGCCGGTCAGGGCCCTGCGACCCGCGGCGCTGGTGATGAACGGCCACGGCCTGAAGAATGGCGTCCGGTCGTAGACAAGGCGATGCCCTGCTGTCGATGCCCGCCTGCTCGAGGTCGGGGGACGACGCGGCACGTGGTGACGACCGTGATCTCGGCCGCGGGGGCGCGAACACGCAGCGCTTCCACGGCGGCGCGCAGGTGGCGACCGGAGCGGAAGATCAGGATCCGTTCACGCCGCGCTGGCATTCCACACCTCCCGGCCGGCGTCGAGGACTTCGCTGGCCCATCCTTCGAAGACGAACAGCGTCCAGACGAGGCGCCAGGCGTTGTCGTCGCCGGCGAAGAACCGATTGACCAGCCGCGCGGTTATCTCCGGATCGAACAGGCCGCGGCGGGCCACGCGTTCAGGGCTGAGGAGATCACGGATCATCGGCGCCAGGGATCGGCGCATCCAGACGTGGAAGGGCAGGCTGAATCCCATCTTCGTCCGGAACAGCACGTCATCCGGGAGCAGCGGCCGCAGGGCCTGTTTGAGCACCCACTTGCCGATACCGTCCCGGTACTTCATCTGCCACGGGATGCGCGCGAGCGCGGCGCCGTACGCCGGATCGAGGAACGGCACCCGCACTTCGAGCGAGTGCGCCATCGACATGGCGTCGATGTCGCGGAGCAGCACGTACGACAGGTAACCGCGCTGTTCGAGGCGCAGCAGCCAGTCGCCCGGCCTCTCCAGATCCGCGGACACATCGTCGCGCAGGTACTCCGACGCGGGGCGGATGGCGGATCCCAGACGAGCGCGGACGGCGGGTGCGAGCACCTGGTCGCGCAGATCCGGCGTGAAGATGCCGATACCTTCGGGTCGCAGGAACTGTTCGTCGAGCAGCGCGTGCGTACGCACCGCGTCCGCTCGCGATGCCACGGCGGGCCAGAGCGGCCCCAGCCTTCCCAACCGGCGCGCGAGGCCTCGGTACCAGGCCGGCAGTGCTCCCAGATCCGGCCCGGCTTCGGCGTGCCGCAGCAGCAGCGCGTCTCTGGCATAGCCGAGCAGCAGCTCGTCCCCTCCCGTCCCGGACAAGGCGACCGTTACGTGGCGGGCGGCCGCGAACGAGGCCCAGTAGGAATTGATGCCGTCGGACGTGGGCTGGTCCATGGCCGCGAACGTGTGCGGCATGGCGTCGCGGAACATCGCCTCGGTGAGCAGGAACTCCTCGTGGTCGGTCCCATACCGCTCCGCCACGATCCGGGCCCACGGCCACTCCGTCAGCGTTTCCTCGTCGGCACCGACGAAGCCGACCGAGAAGGTCTTCAGCGGATGCCGGACGACTTCGGAGGCGAGCGCGACGAGCGCACTCGAGTCGACCCCGCCCGACAGGAACACGCCGAGCGGACGTTCCGACATCATCTGGCGCCGCACCGCGGTCCGCAGTCCCTCCAGCGTCACCTCACAGGCCTCTTCCACCGACGTGATCGGCGTCGGCACTTCGCGCGGAGGGATCCAGGACGTGCGCTCTGCGATGTCGCTGCCGCGGCGCACGAGCACTCTGCCCGGGGGCAACTGCCGGACGTCCCGGAGGATCGACAGCGGCGGCGGTACGACCTGATAGACGAGGTACTGCGCGACCGCCTGTGGGTCGATCTCCCGTGAGACCCGGCCGCTGGCGAGCATCGCCTTGATCTCGGAGGCAAAGACCATCTCACGGCCGCTCACCGCGTAGTAGAGCGGCTTGACGCCGTGGTGGTCGCGCGCCAGCACGAGCTCGTCGGCGGCGGGGTTCCAGAGCGCGAAGGCGAAGATCCCGTTGAGATCGTCCACCAGGGCCGGCCCCTTCTCCTGGTACAGGTGGAGGATCACCTCGCCGTCGGATTGGGTGCGGAACCGGTGGCCGGCGCGTTCGAGCTTCGCGCGCAGGTCGACGTGGTTGTAGATCTCGCCATTGAAGACGAGCTGGAGCGTGCCGTCTTCGTTTGACAGGGGCTGGTGGCCGCCCGAGACGTCAATGATGGAGAGACGCCGGAAGCCGAGGCCGGCCGCCGGGCCGATGTAGAACCCCTCATCGTCGGGCCCGCGGTGCACCATGGCCGCGGCCATGCGTTGCAGCGCGTCGCGGTCCGGCCGCCCGACCATCCCACAGATGCCGCACATCGTCTCGTCTGTTCCGGAGGCGGAAGAAAGGGGCTGGCGTGCCGACCGCGGCCGGCTGTCGCTCCCCCGACACACCTATCGCTCCATCGGCGCGAGCCCCGTCTTACGCCGGCACAGCGTCGAAATCAGGCGGGAAAACAGGGTACCTCGCGATACCCGAGGGCCAATCCCCCCGTCCGCTGTCAGAACTGCAAGGGCCGAGCCATCGGGCTTCAGACGGCGACCTGCACAACGGGCGGCCCGCCGGCGGCATCCTGGATTGCCGCCATCCACTTGCTGTACAGCCGCTTCGAGACCGGCGATTTCCGGGCCGACGAGCCTCGCCTTCATCTGCACGGACACCCTGGCATTCTGCGGTTCGAAGCCGGCAGCCCGAAGCTGCCACAGCGCCCGGAGGTACGATGATTGCCCCAGCGCCAGGGCGGCCCGATAGCGTGGCTCCTGCGCCCACTCCTGCTCCATTCGCGCGACCAGCTGCGGCAGTTCCGGCCAGGCTCGCCGATCGGAGGTGGACAGCGCCCGGACGCGGGCGGCCACCGCCGCCATCTCCTTGACCGTGGGACCAAGCGCGCGCGCCACCGTCGCGACGTGCTGCAGCGCACCGGCCACGCATGCAGTGGCGGTCGCGGCAGCCGGCGCACCAGCGGCCGCGGGACGATCCAGTAACTGCGACAGGCTCAGGCGGTCGAATCCGCGCTCGGCGACCGAGTCGGCGCTGAGAATTCGACGAACCGTCCGGGCCAGACCGCCCCAGAGCCTCGAGCAGTCCGTGCGCGACACGGAGCCTCGGATCGAGCCGCATCCGCCGGCCGTTCCACGTGCGGCAGGCGCGCCCCTGGTCGGCGCCCATGTCCATACCACCGACGGCGACCGTCGGTGCACCCAGCGTCAGCGGCAGACAAACCGACGGCAACAGGGCCGAGCCCCAGAACGGCAGCGCGGCGTGCGGCGGCAGCCAGCCCAGTCCATCGTCGAAGATGCTCGCGCGTCGGAAGCCACGATGGATTGCGACCGGCGCCAGCGGCTGTGTGACGAGGGCCGTCTGCTGCTCGAGCCTTGCGCGGATGCGAGCTGGCGCTGCCGTCCAGGCTTGAACGGACTGATCAGCGGCTGACGGCGCCGCATCGGCGAGCACAACCACGTCGGGCCACACTCCGGCGTCCGCCAGACGCAGTGCGGTGCGCAGCGGCGCGATCACATACAGCCGGTCGCGGATGGGCCAGCAGCTCCGGCACCAACGTCTTCAAGCTTGGGCCGTGGGCCAGCGCCACGGGATGGCGTCCGGCCAGGGGCGGGAAGGTCGGGCCCGACGCGGAATTCCCGAGCCGGATCGATCGCGTCGAGCCGGCGTGCCAGCTCAGCCAATCGTGCAGTCCCCCTGCTCCGCCAGCACCATGGCGCGCAACCGGGAGAGCTTCCGCCGCAGGACCGCGATGCCCTGCGCTCGTGGCTCCGCGGGATCCCGCCACGTCCAGCGAAAGGGGTCCATCTCCACGAGGACGCGCGAGAGCGAAATCGTAAGTCAGGGGCATTGGACTACGCGGCGCGCGCGACGCCGGCTGCACGCGCGAGCCTCCAGTAGATCGCTTCATGGGCGTTCACCATCCTGTCCAGCGAGTAGCGCCGCATGCAGCGCCGCGCCCGCCGACCGAGCTCGACGCCGAGTTCCGGCTGTGCGAAGGAGCAGGGTCACGGCCGCGGCCAGTGCGTCCGGGTCGCCGGGCGGGACCAGCAACGCCTCGACGCCGTGCCGCACGACGATTCGATTCTCCGGGATTGCGGTCGTGACGATCGGGATGCGGCTGCTGCCGCTTCGAGCATCGCATTCGACATACCCTCGTAGCGTGTCGCCGATACGAATGCATCGACACGCGCGACGGATGCTAGCCAGGTCGAGTCGAAGCCTTGGAAGGTCACGCGTCCCGCGAGCCCCAGGGCCTCGGTTCGTTCGGCGCAGGCCTCCTGCAGCCATCCCTGGCCGAAGACGCGTAGCCGCCAGTCCAGCGTTCGGTCGAGGCGGCCGAACGCCTCGATGAGAGTCAGCGGATCCTTCTGTGGACTGAGTCGTCCGACGGCTGCGAAGACGAACTGGTGGCCGTTGCGCCGTACCGGCCCCCGCGGAGCCGCCGCCATGTCGACCGCGTTCGGAATCGCGATGGGCGCGCGCACACGCAGACGCGCCGCGTCGTATCGATCAGCGCCGGCGACGGCACCGATCACGGCCTCCGCGGCCTGGAATGCAGCCTTCAGCTCACGCCAGTAGAGCGCCGATCGCGCGGCCTCGTAGTGCAGTTCCGCCTCCATGTTCGTCGGCTGCCGCAGGACCAGTGGCAGTCCGAGCGCGGCGGCAATCGTCGCTCCCAGGATCGACGCGTGCGAGACCCATCCGTGGATGAGGCTCGATTCGTTCGCCGCGCGAGCGCGCGCAGCACATCGGTCACGTCGCGGCCGGCTGCTGGAGCCTGCACGCGCTTCACGCATCTCCGGAGCGGTTCGTGGCCGACACCCGGCTCCAGCGTGAGAATCGTGTGCCGGTACTGCGCAGCGTCCGACGCGTTCACGAGACGCGTCAGGGCACGGTCCGCTCCGCCGTCGCCGAGCTGGTGGATTACGTGCAGGACGCGCGTAACCTTCCGCCGCGGCCCGCTTCGCGTCTCATGGCATCCGCCACCGTGGCCGCGTCAGGCTCGGCACGCGCCAGCGCCCGTGCGCAGACGCGCTAGAGCCCGTAGGTTGGCACATGCGGTCTACTGAAAGGCGCCCGACTCTGGCGCGTGGCGAGCTCGCGCGCCGTCGGCCCCGACACCGGCCAGCGTGCGGCCGTGCCCGACGCCCCGGCGTCCTGGGGCGCCGGCTCGCCGCCGAGCATGTCGTGACGGATCGCCGGCAGATTGGAGGCGACAACCGGCAGTCCGGCCACGAGCGCTTCGACGAGCGCGTTGCCGAAACCCTCCGACAGCGACGGGAAGATGAACAGATCCGCCGCCGCGTGCAGTGCCGTGACGTCCTCGTGGAAACCGAGAAACCGCACGCGCTCCGCGATGCCCAGTTGCTCCGCCTGCGCGCGCAGAGCGGCTTCGAGAGGACCGACGCCGGCAAGCCACACCTCGAGATTGTCGTGAGTCTTCGCGACGCGAGCCACCGCATCGAGCAGGAAGCTGTGTCCCTCTCGACCGCCAATCTGCCGACGCTGAGAATCACGAAGTGTCCGTGCGGCTTCGAGATCGCGTCACCGCCGGCTGCGTCGGCCGGCGAGCGGAAATCCGTTGTAGATCACCCGAGGACGATCGATCCGATAGAACACCGCGGCATCTCGGCCGCTGCCGAGGAGAGAGCGACGACGGCAGCGGTGGCCCCCAGCGCGCGGCTCATCAGCTCGCGATGGTCCGCACCGCCGGGATCGTAGTCGTTCTGCTCGCTCGGAACGTTGTAGAGGCGATACACCACCGGAATGCCGAGATGCGCCGCGGCCGGCACCGCCGTGAGGAGACTGTCCCGGAGCCAGGCGTGGACCAGATGGGGGCGGAGCCGATTCATCAGCCCCGCCAGGGCGACCTGGGTGCTCGCCCAATGGATGGGCACAGAGGCAGGAACGAGCGGCTGCAGAGCCCCAGGCCCAGGCAGCGCCAGATGCTGCCGTGCCTGCGGGAGCCCGCTCAGGAGCGTCAGCAGGACGCGCTCGGCGCCTCCTCCGTCAAAGGATGAAATGACGTGCAGAACGCGCAGCGGTCTGGTCGCGCCTTCGATGGCGCGGGATCGGGCTTTCATGCTGACTCTCCACAGCCGCGCGACGCGTGGCCACGGCGTCCGGCGAGGGCCCATCTCGTGCCGGCCCAAGCCTACGAACCGACATGCGGGTCGGGCTTTCGACACCCGTCCCCTCTTCACAAGGCCCCAGGCCCGTCGAGTGCCTCCGGATTCGTTGTGCGGCTGCACCGCGTAGAGGCGAGGGTGCAAGCCCGTTGCCACCCCTGCATCGAACAGCGTGGTCCTGACGCGTGGATTCAGACAGTGGGAGTTCGAAGGGCGGCGAGCCGGCGACCGCGGCTCAGCAAGGCCGAGCACCGTGGCACCTCACTTGCTCCACTGACTCACGGCAAGCCTCAACATGCTTGTGCACAGGTACTTACGGTGCGAATGGGGTCGAAGTCCGTGCCAGGGGTGTCGGTCTGCCGACCCCGCTGGAAGCAGGCATCCGGGCTGTTCAGTGGTTGAGGCCGGGGACGTCGAGCCGCAGTTCCACGGGACCGACGGTCATCGGGTCCAGGAAGGACACGTAGTCGAAGCCGTGAGTCAGACCAAGCGCGTCGAGTTGTTCGGCGATCTGCCGGCCGTGAGCGCGGGACGCCACGATGATCAGGTCGAAATCATGATCGGCCAGCCGCTGTGGTCCAACGACAGGTATGCCGTCCACGACGGTGTCCCATCGCCGGCGGTCGTTGTCGACGAAGTATGGCACTGCCCATCCGCAACGCCGCGCGAGATCACGTGCCAGCGCGCCGTACTCACCGGCGCCGAACACGACGGCCGTCTCGACATGATCGAACGTGATGCGGTCGCCTTCGCGGCGCTCGCCGGGGCCATCGAGCCCCCGAACGCAGGCAGCGAGCCGATCGGCCGCCGCGTCGCGGCGCCGCCAGATGGCTCCGGCCGCCGCCGCCAACCCGCGGTCGCCGGGCACATGACCGAGCGCCTCGGCGAGACCAGCCACAGCCGCCGGCCGGTCACCCTTCTTCAGCGCGGCTTCGGCCTTCTCGAGCCCGGCCATGACGCCGCGCGGCAGCGCACCGACTGTTTGCTCGTCCCGGCCGGCACGTCCCGTGAGCGCGTCAGCCAGGTTGCGCAGGCCACCGTCGTCGGGCGCTGCCGCCAGGGCGCGTTCGACGGCTCGCTTCGCCGCTTCCTCGCGCCCCATCAGCATCGCAACCCCGAAGAACCGCTCGACAGCCTCCGCGCGTGGATGGTGTGTGGCACACCGGGCCAGCAGACCGTACGCCCGGCGCCACTGCCCGGCCGCAATCGCCGCATCGGCGGCCTGAAAGACGACGCCAGCCTCGTCGGCCTGTCGCGCGTCCGCCGTGCGACGCTCGATGGCCTGGCCGATGGTCCGGCTCCAGACGTGCAGCGGCTCCTGGATCAGGAACGCCGTCTCGACGCTCCACAATCCGGGATCGGCCTGCACGGTGCGGACGATCTCGTCGCCGAAGTGAGACAGCACGCTGCCGCGTGCGAAGTACGGCAGCAGGTCGCGGTATTCCGGCGACTGCAGCAGGCGCAGGATCGTCGCGAGCACCTCCCGCTGCTGCGCCCGATCCGCCGCGCCGTCGCGCCGTAACTGGCGCCGTGCGACCGGATGGCGGCCAGCGCATCGGGGATGTAGCAGACGCCGCGACGGAAGGCGATCGCCAGCCAGGCGAACCAGTCGCAGTGCCACCGCAGCTCGGGCCGATACCCGCCGACGTCACGGAACGCGTCGAGCCGGACGATCGCCGTATGGCCCGCGATCGCGCCACCCGCCACGATCTCCGCAAATGCGTCTGGGGTGAAGTAACGGGGCGCCTCGCTCCATCTCAGCGCGTTCCGGCGAATGACGGCACTGCCGTCCTCGAAGCTGGCCGGATCGGAACAGCACAGCCCGGCCTCCGGATGGCGCGCCAGCAGCTCCAGCGAGCGCTCGATGAAGCCGGGCAGCACGCGATCGTCAGCCGAGTGCAGGTAGACGCACTCCCCTCGCGCCTCGGCCAGTCCCGTCGCAAAGGCTTCGAACACACCCCGATTGCGGTCGTGCCGGACGAGGCGCACGTGCGGCGCCCGCGCCGCGCAGCGCTCCGCAACGGCAACGCTGTCGTCGGTCGACCCGTCGTCGATCACGATCACTTCGAGGGGCTGAACGGACTGCGCCAGGATGGCCTCGAGGCACTCCCCGAGGTACCGGCCGTAGTTGAAGTTCGGAACGATGATCGAGAGCGTCGGCGTCGTCACGGCAGCGGGCACCTCTCGGGCAAGCGGACCGCGGTCAGTGTATCGCGGGCGCGCACCAGGCGCCAGTTGGCCCGGATCGGTATGCACGGCCGAAGCACGTATCTCCCGAGAATCGCACGGGCGGCCGGAGAGCCGTACCGGCACGCAGCACCGACGCAGCATATTTTCGCGCCACGTTGACCCGGGCGCCGCCGCGCCCTTTACATTGGAGTCGACAGACGATGGGCCTTGCCACTCCCGCACTGCGGTATCTGATCCGCGAACATGCCCGGAAGCCGTTCACCGGTCCAGTGCTCACGCTGGGGCGCCAGTGCATGTACGTAACCCTCGGGGACGTTCAGGCGCTGATGCGGGCCGAGGGGCTCGAGCCGCGACCGCTGGTCTCGGAAGCCGACCGGTACACGAACATTCCGAGCTGGCAGGACGGTCCGCAGGCGCGCTTCACGAGCGACCGGGCGTTCTGGCAGGTGCTGGCGGACCTCGACGTCACGACGCTCGACGTCTCGACCTACGAGGAGGCCGACATCATCTGCGACCTGAACCAGCCGCTGCCTGCCGAGCTCGAACACCGCTTCGACCTGATCGTCGACGGCGGCACGCTGGAACACGTCTTCGACGTCCGGCAGGCGCTGATGAACATCAACCGGATGCTGCGGCCCGGCGGCCGGATCATCCACATGAGCCCGGCCTCGAACTACCTGGAGCACGGGTTCTACCAGTTCAGCCCGACGGCCTTCTTCGACTACTACGGCACGAACGGCTTCGCGCAACCGAGCTGCCTCGTTGCCGACCAGGACGCCGGCGATCCCTCCTACCACGAGTGGGCATTCCGCGACTGGAACCCGCTGCGTCCGCAGGCGATCCTGTCTCCGCATCCCCTGCTCCTGATCTTCCGGGCCGAGAAGCAGGCGGACTCCACCGTCGATCGGATTCCGCAACAGGGCGAGTATCGCCGGCTGCTCGAGGCACGGGAAGGCGATCGCGAGCGCCGGGAACGATTCGCGCGCGTCCTCGATCGCCTGCGCGATGCGCGCCCGAAGCAGGTGGCGATCTACGGCGCGGGCGACCACGGCAGGTTCCTCGCGGGCGAACTGCAGCGTCTGGGTATCCCGGTGGCCTGCATGGTCGACTCCAGGCCGAGCCTCTGGGGGAAGCAGCTCGAAGGCATCGAGGTCGTGGCCCTCGAGCGGGCCATCGAACGCAATCCCGACGCCTACGTCATCGGCTCGCTGGCGTCGGCGGACGCCATTGCGGGCACCATTGAACGGGCGTACGGCGCGCTCGGCCATCGTCCGATGATTGTCGCCGCCGCCTGAGCACACGGAGTCGTTCGACGATGCGCCTGGCCTTTCTCGCCAATGGCTACGCCGGTGCCGGACACCACGGCAGCGGCGTGGGCAACTACCTCGCCCGCCTCGTGCCGCTGCTCGCAGCGCGCGGGCACGAGTGCGTGGTCATCTGCAACGCCGCGGACGCGAGTCCGACGGCAGGACGATCACGCCGGACGCGGGGGTGACCGTCTACGTCGTGCCCGACACCAGGGCCGGGCTGGACGCCTGCTTCCACCTGCCGCCCCGCACCCCGTGGTCGACACTGGCGCCGGCCTGGCGGGTCGCGCAGAAGGCGAACGAGCTGCACGCCGAGCGGCCGTTCGACGCGGTGCAGGTGACCAACTTCCATCCCGCAGCGCTGTTCCTCGACGTCGACGCGCCGGTCGTCATGCGGATGAAGCCTGGTACTCGCCGCACTGGCGCGCCGCGGAGCAGCACGGGAGCGTCGATCCGCGCTTTCCGCTCGAGTGGTACGTCGAGTTCCAGCTCGAGCGCGAGTCCATTGCCGCCAGCGACGCCTGGTACGCACCGAGCCGGCTCCTCTGCGAGCGCTACCGGCAGGAGCTCCATCTCGACGTCGCGCTCATCCGCCCGCCGGCGTATGCGGAGCTGGAAACCGCGGCCTGGGACCACGCCTGGTATCGCGCCGCGACGGCCGGCCGGACGCCCTACCTGGCGTTCGTCAACGCCGTGAATCGCCGCAAAGGTGGGCACGTGCTGGCCGCCGCCCTGCCCCGCTTCTTCGCCGCCTGTCCCGACGTGCACCTGCACGTCCTCGGCCAGGGCCTCGACTGCCTCGATCTCGTCTGCCGGGATGCGGACGGCGCGCGCCGCCCCAACGTGCACTACCACGGCGTCGGCGGGCACGACCGTGTCTACCCGCTCCTGGCTGGCGCGATGGGCCTCGTTTTCCCATCGCTCATCGACAACCTGCCGAACAGCGTCATCGAAGCCCTCACGCTCGGCGTCCCGGCCGTCGTCACGGAGGGAAGCAGCGCCGACGAGCTGGTACAGCACGAGGAGAGCGGTCTCGTCGTGCCGCAGAACGACCCGGATCGTCTGGCGGACGCCATGATCCGGCTGGTCCGCACGCCGCCAGACGCCCGGGCGTCGATGGGCGAGCGTAGCCGTACGTCCGTGGGACGGCTGCTCGATCCCGGGCGCGCGGTCCAGGACCTGGAGCATTTCTTCGAAGCGGCGCAGGGCCTGCCCCGTCGCCGACGTCTCGACGCCGAGCAGAGCCTCCGGCTGATTGCCGCCTCGCTGCGCGATCTCTACACGCTGAGCGGACAGGTCGGGGCCGAGCGGGAGAAGCGGGAGGCGTTCGCACCACTCGTAGTCGAGCTCGTGGTCGACGGGGTGAGGAGCGCCGCCGTGTACGGTGCCGGCGAAGCCGGACAGCTACTGGCCCGCGAGCTGGCGCTGCACGGCATCCGCGTCACCTGCTTCATCGATGCGAACCGGGAGCAGTGGGGGTCAACCATCGGCGGCGTCGAGATCGTGTCGCTCGAGCAGGCCAGGGCGGGTGGCGAGCAGGTCGTGGCGATCGGATCGATCGCCTACTGCGATGAGATCGCGGAGCGCATTGCCCGGGAAGCCGACCGGCACGGCTGGCGCCCGCGCGTGTGCCGGCCGGGGGCACCCGGGGCCGGACCGCAGCGCGCTCAGGAACAGCGCATCGCCTGATCCGCAGGACTCGTCAGGCGGCCTCGCCGTACAGTCGCACGAGCTCGACACCTTCCGCCTCGAGGGGCTTGAGCGCCGAATAGATCTCGTCCTGGTAGGATTCCGAGGAGATCAGCACGACATCCGGCTTCAGATCGGCGATCCGATCGGGAGCGACCACCTTCAGGCCCCAATACACCCGGCCGTGGAGCGCGCGGTTGCCGTCGGCGAGCCCGACGAGCTGCGCCTCGGTGAGCGGCGTCCACTTCAGCAGGTTCGCGGTGTGCTGTCCGGCGCCGTACACCAGCACCCGGCGATCGGCCGCCTTCCACCGGTCGACCAGCGTCCTGATCCTCGGCTCCAGCCAGGCCGCCGAATACCGACCGGGCCGCGCCAGCGGGGTCGGCGTCCGGGTGACCGCGCGCGCGCCATAGGCCTTCTCCAGCATCTCGACGAGAAGGCCGCGCGTGAACGGATCGCTGTGCGCGGGATTCTCCAGCGCGGCCCGCACGACCGCCTGGCGATCGTTCAGGCGAACATCACGGCGCTGCGGGCGAAGTACGGCGCCACGTCCCGATAGGCCGGGTCCTTCAACAGCGTCAGCATCCGGTCGAGCACGCCCCGCTGGTCGTCCCACGAGCGCGTGCCGGTCGAGTAGGATCCGGACACCACGCGCATCACGGCCAGCGGATCGGGCACGTGGCAGACGCCATGGCGGAACGCGACGACCCAGTTGCAGAACCAGTCGCAGTGCCAGCGGAGCTCCGGCCGGAAGCCGCCAGCCGCGAGCAGCGCATCCTTCCGCATGACGACGGCCTGGCTGATGATGTGACCGTCCGCTTTCACGTCGACCATCTCGTCGGGCGTGAAATAGCGCGGCGTCTCGCTCCAGGGCGGGAACGGATACGTCGTCGCGTCCGTCGCCTCGTCGAACTTCGACGCATGGCGTGCAGGACAGCCCGGCCTCGGGATGCTCCGACAGCACCGCCTGCGTCTGCTCGTAGAAGCCCGGCAGCAGCCAGTCGTCGGCCGCGAGGCAATGGACGAACTCACCCCGCGCCAGCGACACCGACGCGGTTCAGCGTCGCCACCACGCCCAGGTTCCGCTCGTTCCGCACCAGCCGCACGAGCGGGTCGCGCGCGGCGTACTGCTGGATGACCTGCACGCTGTCATCCGTCGAGGCATCGTCCAGCACGAGCACCTCGAGGGGCCGGACCGATTGCGTCAGGACCGACTCCAGCACCTGCGGCAGGTACCGCGCGTGGTTGTAAGTTCGGAATACAAAGGGAAATCGTCGGACGCGAACGTGCCATCTCAAGCCTTCCTGACGGCGCAGAAGGTTCCATTGTGAACCTGGCAATCTTCGAATCGCCCGCTGTCGATGATGAACTCGTGAATCGCGCGGATTACGCCCGGCGTCTGATCGCAGTAGTCGTGAAAGTAGATGGAAGCGCCAGGCTCCAGGTAGTCACGCCAGTGCAGGATGTCGCTGGTCACGCCTTCGTAGCGTGTGATCGCCATCAACCCACAGGAGCCGAATACCCGGCGACCCGCCCGACAGACGCCGCCAGGCCACCGACGCCTGTTGAGACCACATTGCGTGATGCCGAATGGCGTCGCGCACTTCGTCACGCGTCCAGTTGGTGTCGAGGTCCGGATGGGAGACCGGATCGATCGTATGGACGACGCCACGCCCGCCATCCCGGCACCCCAGCGCCAGCGCCACGGTCGCCCCGCCGGCCCATGTGCCGATCTCCACCACCTGTCCGTCGCCGGTCCCCATGCGGCCGCAGCTCATAGAGCTGCTGCAGCTCGCTGACAGCCGAGAATGGCCGGCGTCGTCACCCGGTGTCCGCCGATCTGGCGCGGCCGGAAGCAGTCCAGGAGGTCTGTCCGCGACACGACCACGAAGTCGTCGGTCACGGCCGCGCACTCGCGCACGTCCAGAGCGGCCAGAACCCGGACAATTCCGTCATACTCCAGGTCGTGTCCGAACGTCTGCGCGTAGTACGCCGTCCTGATGCCGGCAGCCTGCGAGTGCGCCGAATGGCAGTCGGGCGGCACGGTCGCCGGGCTCCAGCCGGTCGGCAGTCGTAACACATGACCGTCGTCCGGCCGTCGACCGGCGCACAGACCTCCAGATGACGCGACAGCACGAAGAGCGGCCGGGTTCCGGCCAGTTCCCGCAGGCGATTTACCGCTGTCGGCGCTGTGCCAGACGGGAGAGGACGCGACATACAGAATCGGGGCGTCGTCGCTCGCCGTCCGAGCAGCCGCGCGTTCAACTCGAACAGGTTCATCGAGCCGTCCTCAGCGATAGACCTTGACGACGTCGATGCCCGCGCGCGCCAGGTCGGCGAGGTCGCGCGCCATCTCGTCCTGGTACTCGCACGACGAGATCAGCACGACGTCGGCGTTCAGCCTCGACGGCCTGTTGCGGGCCATAGACGACATGCCCGTGCCGCGTCTGCCCCCACAGACGGGGCTCACGGTCGGACAGGCCGATGATGTTGGCCGTGGCGAGTGCCGTGTGAGCGAAGAGGGCGTCGGTGTGACTGCCGACCCCGTGAACCATGACGCGGGCAGCGCCCCACTCCGCCATCAACTCGGCAATGCGGGCCGACAGGTACCTCGGCTGGAAGAGCACCTTTCGAAAGCGGCTTCCCAGCATCGGCGCACGGACGGCCGCGGCGCTCTCGCGAGTCACCACCTCGTAGGCGATCCCGAGATCCAGACCGCCGTCGATGTACTCGATGGCGTGACGGTGCCCATCGAAGGCCCCTGCGCCGAGCTGCTCCAGGAACTGCCTGACGTCGTAGTACGACAGCGGGTCGTGGAACCCGATGAGACCGCCCGGCTTCACCAGCGGCGCGTAGTGGAAGTAGTCGGCCAGAACGGTCTCGTACGAGTGGTCGCCATCGATGAACAGGAAGTCGACGTCGTCGCAGCTCGTCTGCACGGTCGCCACCGTGCCCGGGTCGGTCGAGCTGCCGACCACGATGGACGACCGCTGGTCGAGCTCGGCCCGCCGCGCGAAATCGGCCACGGTCGCTCCGTCCATGTCGACCGAGGTGACCCGATCGAACAGCATCCGCCACAGCAGGTGCGTGCCGCCGTGCGCCAGGCCGATTTCGAGCGCCGCGTGCCGTTCGGGCAGACGCAGCACCGCGTCCACCAGCGCCTGCAGCTCCTCGCGGCACTGTCCGACGAACAGCTCGTGCCAGTGATCGGCGTGCCGGTTCTCGCGCGTGATCCAGGGCCGGCGGATGTCGGGGACCGGCCGGCCGCCGGCGACGATGCGCGGTCCGTCGTAGCCGTCGCGGGCAAAGGTCGGCAGCATCCGTTCCAGTTCGTCGAGAAATTGCGTCGCGGTCGTCATCATGATGCCATCCTGATTCGCGGTGCCTGCCCTCGATAGCATGTCTCTTCGACCACGGCGTCGACGACGCCCCAGCTCGTCGCCGGCACGGCCAGGACGCCCGCGCCGGCGGGTGCCAGGGTCGTGTGCGCCGGGAACGCTTCCCCGCCCTCGGGCGCCGACGACACCGGCTGCACCAGCGCGGGATCGACATCGAGCCGTTTCGCCAGCCGGCGGGCGACGTCTGCGTACCGGACGTCGACATCGCCCGACATCTGGTGGACGCCGGCGAGCCGCTCCGCTGCGATCCGGCACAGGACCTTCGCCGCGTCTCCGAGCGTGACGGGCGCGACCACCGCGTCCGCATAGGGATGCACCGGCCGGTGGCGCTGCAGCCCGGCCGCCCAGTCGGCCAGCAGCGGCACGTGCGGGGCCCAGACCTTGGTCAGCCGGACGATGGCCACGCCCGCGCCCAGCGCGAGGAGGCGCCGTTCGGCCTCGGCCTTCTGCCGGCCGTACTCCGTATGCGGCGCCGATCGGTTCATCCCCATGGCGCCACGCCGCCCCTCCGTCGAAGACCAGATTGGTCGACGGAAACACCACGAACGTGCCCTGCTCGGCCAGCCTCCGCGCGAGCGCCACCGTCGCCTCCACGTTGACCCGCGCGGTGCCGGCCGGGTCGAGGCGGCAGCGCTCCTGCGATCCGATGGCCGCCGCGAGAATCACCGCGCGGACGGGCACCGGCGGCTGCCAGTCTTCGACGTTGTCGCGGGCCAGATCGAGCCTCAACCCGGGCTCCGGCGCCGCCCGCCGCGACGTCCACCGCACGCGGAGGCCGAGCTGACGGGCGCGTCCGACCACGGCCCGGCCAATCAGTCCATCACCACCGATCACGAGCAGGTCCACTGCGTGACTCATCGCATCCTCACTGCATCGCGTAGACGAACGGCGACGGCCGTGCCGCCGGCCGCGCCGGGTGACGCAGACCGTCGATCCGCCGCAGGATCATCCGCTCGAAATCGGCCGCCAGGTACAACGCCGCCCACGGGCACTCTTCCTCGAACGCGCGCTGCAGCAGCCGCAACGTCCACGCGCGAGCCTGCGTGTAGGCTTCGGGATCGGTCTGTCTCGCGTGCTCGGCATCCGACGGCAGCCGCGGGACGAAGATCAGCGGCGGCTCCTCCAGTCCCTCGCAGGCCGCTTCCACGACGGTCGTCATCTCGCGGGCGTAGCTGAGCGACGCGATGGCGAACGCGCGATAGCCCTCGGCGATGGTCGACTCGAGGCTGACGACCGCCAGGCCTTCGACGACCTGCCCGTGCATCCGCGACGCGTTGTCGACGAGGCCCGCCGGCGGGCGCCCCACCAGGCGCATCGCCTTCACCAGCGCCGCACCGGCACTGCCGGCGCCGACGACGACCAGCTCGGGCTCCCCCGCCTCGATGACGTCGCGGATCATCGTGTCCATCCAGGTGGCCGACAACTCCGCCACCGCCGCCGCGTCGGTCGGCTGCTCGCGCGGGCCCGAGGGCCGTCTCACCATCTGCCGCAGCACGGCGAGTCGCTCCGGGTCGGCCGCGGCCATCCGCTCCCACAGCTCGGCCGCCCGCTGTCGTTCCTCGGCCGGCAGCACGAGCGACCAGAAGCCGAAGGATTCGTGCGGCGGCACGGCGACGCCGGACGCGCCGGCGGTCTCAGGTTGTCTCTCGATCGGGGCCAGCATCACGCCGCCTCCAGCCATCGGGCCACGTGGGGAAAGTAGACGTCGGCGATCACCTCGTCACCCCGCGGGGTCGTGTGCACGAAATCACCGAACAGCGTCTCGTCCTCGCCGAAGGTCTGCAGCGCCGCATGCACGTCGACCACGTGGCGCACGCGCTCGGGCAGCGGCTGACCGGCCATCTTCTCGTAGAGGAACCGGACCTTCTTCAGCACCAGCGCCCACGGGTGGTCGTCGCCCAGCCCGTCCATGTAGTGCTGCTCCGCCGCCGAGCGTTCCCGCTTGCTGTCGACCCAGGGCTGGACGCCCCAGACGAACCTCGCTCCCCGGGCCTCGACCATGTCGAGAAACTGCAGCTTGCGGGCGAAGTAGGCCTTGAGGATCCCCTGCGGGAGATTCATCGGCTGCAGCGGCATCGTCGGCTGGGTCGTCGGCCGATCCGTCGTGCCGTGCAGCAGCTGCGACCATCCCTCGAGATTGTGCTGATAGGTCAGGTGGTACCGGTTCAGGAGCAGCGGATCCGACACCAGGCCGTAGCAGCAGGTCGTTCCAGCCGTCATGGGCGATCACGACGTCCGGGCGGACCAGATCGCAGAAGAGCGTCCACGTCAGCAGCTCGTTCAGCAGCACGTTGCCTGGCAGTCCGAAGTTCAACACCGTCACCCGGGTCGGCCGTCCCTCGTCCGCGAAATGGGCGTTCAGCCGCTGCTCGAGCCGGGCGCTGAACATCTCGTGGTCCAGGCAGTAGATGCTCCAGGCCGCCGATCCCCCGAGCACCACGACGACCTTGTGGCTCGCTTCCCGGTGGCGGAGGTGCGACAGGTCGTCGGGCACGCGGTGCCCGAACGCATTCACCTGGCCCAGCCCCGTGTAGCGGAACAGATAGCCGTACGGAAAGTAATAGAAGCCCTCCGGCTGCTTGGGCCCCAGCACGTTGAAGACGTGGGCGTCGATGGCCGGATAGTCGAACGCGTCGGGCTCGTGGTTCGCGCAGACGAGCTGGCCGCCCGGCCGGACGACGTACGCCCGGCACGGCGGCGGCACGGCGGCCGGATCGTCTGCCTGAGCGCCGGCCTCGCCGGCGAACACCAGGACGTCGTGCGCAGACGTCGCCGCCCGCTCGTAGGTCGCAATCTCCAGCTCGGGCAGGTCCTGCCGATGCCGTGTCAGCGTGGCACCGGCCGACAGCACCGTCAGCGCCCCGGCGGCATCGAACCGTTCCTCGACCCAGCGCACGAGGCGCCGCGCCTCGGCCGGCTCGACGGCCTGCGACGGCAGAACGAGGGCTACTCGCATACCAGAACCTTCTTGTCGACGACATGCCGCCCCATCACGAGACTGTCCATGTCGCTCCATGAGAACGTCTTCAGGGCGTCGTCCGGCGAGGCCACGATCGGCTCTCCGCGAAGGTTGAACGACGTGTTCAGCAGCACCGGCACGCCGGTGCGCCGGCCGAAGGCCTCGATGAGGTCGTAGTAGAGGGGATTGGTCTCGCGCCGCACGAGCTGCACCCGTGCCGTCCCGTCGACGTGCGTGACCGCCGGAATGTCGGCGCGGCGGTCGGGACGCACGCGGCACACGGCGAGCATGAAGTGCTCGGGATCGGCCGGGGACTCGATCGAACCGATCTCGAAGAACTCGGCGGCCCGGTCCGCCAGCACCGACGGCGCGAAGGGGCGGAACGGTTCGCGGAACTTGATCTTCTCGTTGACGACGCGCTGCATGGCGCCGTCGATCGGACTCGCCAGGATGCTGCGGTTCCCCAGCGCGCGCGGTCCCCACTCGAACCGTCCCTGGAGCCAGCCCACCACCCGGCCGCCCGCCAGGCGCTCGACCGTGGCGTCGATCAGCGCCGCCCGGTCGTCGATCCGCGCCGCATCATCTATATAGGCGCGCTCGATCGCCCCCTCGACGGCGGCATCGTCGTAGGCCCGTCCGAGGTAGGCGCCCGTCAGGGCGCCCTGCCGGGGCCGGCCGAGGACACCGTGGTAATAGTGAAGCGCGGCGCCCAGTGCGCCACCCGAATCGCCCGCCGCCGGATGCACATAGAGCCGGCAGCCGAGCTCGCGGCTCAGCCGGCCGTTGGCCAGCGAATTCAAGGCCACGCCGCCCGCCAGGCAGACGTTGCGCACGCCGGTCCGGGCGACGGCCCGTTCGACGACGTGCAGGATGACGTCTTCGGTCACCCGCTGGACGCTCGCCGCCAGATTCGCGTAGTGGCGGCTCTGTCCTTCGACCGTGTCCATCGACGCCGGCACGCCAGCCGGCGGCACGCGGAACGGGCTCTCGGGCGCCCGGGGCGATCCGAACCGGCGGACGAGCTCGGCGGAATACGGCCGGTCGTGCGGGCAGAGGAAGTGGAAGTACTCCTGGTGCACGCGGAAGAAGCCGTCGGCGTCGCAATCGACGAGCGCGCGGACGTCCGCCTCGTACGCCGGCTCGCCGAAGCCGGCCATGCCCATCACCTTGTACTCGCCCTCGTTCACCTCGAAGCCGAGGAACGCCGTGAAGGCGCTGTAGAAGAGGCCGAGCGAGTGCGGGAGCTCGAGCGACGCCAGCGGCTCGATCCGCGTCCCGCTGCCGAGCGACACCGACGCCGTCTCGTACTCACCGACGCCGTCGATGGTGACGACCGTGGCGGTGTCGAACGGCGAGCAGAAGAAGGCCGAGGCGGCATGTGCCTGATGGTGGTCCATCCAGGCCAGCCGCTCGCCGGGGATGCCGAGCGCCTCGATGAGACGCTCGCGGGCATCGAACTTCCCCTGCCGCAGCCAGGTGTCGAGCGTCCGATCGAGATAGCCGGCCCCGTCGGATCCGCCCGACAGTGCGGCCGAGACGATCCGGTCGAACTTCAGGAGCGGCCGCTCGTAGAACGCGACCGCGTCGAGACCGGATGCATCGAGTCCGGCCTGTTCGAGACAGAAGGCCACGGCCCGCCGCGGGAGCGACGCGTCGTGCTTCCGGCGCGTGAAGCGCTCCTCCTGCGCGGCCGCGACCACCTCGCCGTCGCACACCAGCGCCGCGGCGGCATCGTGGTAGTCGAAGGAGAGGCCGAGGACGTTCATGCGTGACACCTCGGACCGCACGCCAGCGCCAGCAGGTACTGGGCCATGGGCGAGAAGCCGGTATGCACGACCTCGTCGTTCATCGAGAAGATGAAGACGTGGCGGAAGTGCCGGAGCAGCGTCCGCTTCAGCCCCTGGGCGTCCTTGCAGTTGACGTGGCCGGCGCGGCTGGGCGGCGACGCATAGGACTGCGACTGGATCGACGGCATGCCGACAATCGCCGAACCCTCTTCGCCCAGCGACGCCGCGAGGTTGGCCACGAAGCGGTCCTCCCGGTCCGCCGGGATGTGCTCCAGGACGTCGAGGGCGTAGGCGCCGTCGAAGGGGCCGGGCACCGGGCCCTCCAGCGCGTCGTGCGCGAGGACGGTCAGCGGCCACTTCGGATCCATGCGGTCGCGGACGTCCTGCACGAAGATCGGGTCGAAGTCGACCGCGGTCACGTGCCCGACCGCCTGCTGGACGATGCGCGTGCCGAACGCGTCGGCGCAACCGACCTCGAGCACGCTCGCACAGCCGCCGAACATCTTCGACACGAACTTGTAGCGCGCCAGCACGAAGGTCAGGCGCTTCGGGTCGTCGTGCCACGTCTGGTTGCTCATCAGCCCCAGACGGGCCTGCCCCTTCTCGTCGCGGATCTCCAGACAGTTGCCGTACTGCGGCTCGCGGGTCGTCTCGATCATGATCGGGCTCTCATCAGTTGAACGTGATGTACGAGTAGTCTCCGGTGTAGCCGGCCTGCCCGAAGATCCACTCCCACTCCTCGGGCGTGTGGAAGGCCCGGCACGTGAGCTGCCAGTACCAGCAGGTTGGCCTTCTCCCGCTCGTCCCGATAGGCCTCGATGCAGACATGCTTCGTGCCCGCGCCGACCCGTTCGATCTCCTGCAGCGCCGAGAACAGCTCGTTGATGTAGAGGTTGTGCAGGGTATTGAGCGAGACGACGAAGTCGAACGACCGATCCGGGTACGGCAGCTTCGCGGCCGTGCCGACCTGCAGGAACGGCTGCACCTCGGGCTTCGCGTGCTCGATGGCATAGGCCGAGAGATCGATGCCCGCCACCTGCGCGCCCGGCAGCACCTGGGTGAACTCGTAGAGCAGGAACCCCTTGCCGCAGCCGACGTCCAGGATGCGCGCCCCGGGCTTCAGGCCGTAGTGCCGCACCATCGCCTCGGCCACCTTCCGCCAGCGGCCGTCGTAGCGGTAGCCGCCGTAGCCGAGGTGCCGCTCGCCGTCCCAGTACTCCTGGCCGAAGCGGCAGGCGACCTCGGCGCATTCCGCCTTGTCGTGCGACGTGACCCGTCCGACGTAGTCGCGTGTCGTCGACGTGTGCACGCTGGTGATGAAGTCCACGTGAGCCATGATTGCGGTATCCCTCCGATATGACGTCGTCCGAATCGTTCCGCCCCTCAGGCGGCGTGCCGGTATTCCAGCGGCTGCTCGCGGATGGCCGCCCAGTGGGCGCCGACCCAGTCGACGAGCTCGGCGAGCCCGTCGGCCATCGCGATCCGCGGCTCCCAGCCCAGCTCCGTGCGGGCGCGCGTCGAGTCGATGACGTACGCCGCGTCCTGGCCGGGCCGCTCCTCCACCATCGTCGTCACGTCCTCGAGGCGCCGGCCCAGCCGGTCGGCAATCAGCCCCACCGCGTCGCGCACGGCGATGCCGGCGTCCGGCGACAGGTGATAGGTCGAGCCGACCTCGCCGCGTTCGAGCATCGCGAGCTCGCCGCGCGAGACGTCGCGGACGTGGATGTACGACTTCACGGCGACGCCGCCGCCGTGCAGCGGAATACGCCGGTCCATCTTCATGTAGATGACAGCCCGCGGCAGGATCTTGAAGAGCTGCTGACGCGCGCCGTACACGTTGGTCGCCCGGACGGTGACGAGCGGGAACCCCCACTGGCGCTGGAACGTCCGCAGCAGCATGTCGGCCGCCGCCTTCGAGGCCGCGTACGGCGTGCTCGGGTTCAACGGGGCGTCCTCGCGCACCGTGCCGACGCAGGTCCCGTACGCCTCGGGCGACGAGACGTGCAGGTAGCGCTGCAGGTAGTCCTTCCGCCGGAGGTGGTTCACCAGCTCGGCCAGCGCGACGCAGTTGGTCTGATACCAGTGCTCGGGATGCTCCCAGCTCGGGGCGACCTCGCTCTGCGCGGCGAAGTTGACGATGGCGTCGGGGCGCTCGGTGTCGAGCAGGGCCAGCAGCGCCGACATGTCGCGGTTCAGATCGGCCTGCACGAAGCGATAGCGCGACGCCAGGTCGGGCCGGGCGGCGTGGCGAAGCAGCCAGCCGGGCCGTTCGGGCGAGCGGCTCACGCCGATGACCTGCCGGGCGGGGTCGTCGAGCAGGAGATCGATGAAATCCTGCCCCGAAAACGCATTGGCCCCGAGCACCACGATCTTCCGCATCGCCGTCATCGCTCCTCCGTCCCTGCGTCGGCCGCCGGCGCCGCCTCGCGGTCGTGCACGAAGAACGCCTGGGCGTGCCACCCGTACGAGAACCACGGGGTGCACGCGAAGCGCGACTGGGCCCCGAAGGCATCGGTCAGTGCGCGCCGCTCCCCCATCGACGGGTTCGCCCGGTTGCAGTTGTAGTCGTCGAACAGCAGCACGGCGCCGTCCTGCAGGAGGTCCCGCTCCAGCAGCGCGTCGAGCACGTGGCGCGCCGACGCGTACAGGTCGCAATCGACGTGCACGAGCATCGCGGCGTCGCGCGGCAGGGCCGCCGGCACCGTCTCCTCGAAGTACCCGCGCACCACGTGCACGCGGTCGGCCGGCAGCACCTCGGAGAGTGCCGCGGCGATGCGCGCGTCGGTCGCGGTCTCGACGGCCATGCTCCCTTCCAGCCAGACGCGGCGCGCGGCCACCTGATAGCTGTCGCGGTCGAGCGCCGAATCGATCGCCGGCAGCCCGGTGAACGAGTCGTAGAGATACAGGCTGGATGGCAGCTGGAACTCCGCGGTCAGCTCGGCCAGCCAGCGGGCCGTGTAGCCGTAGAGCGTGCCGAACTCCAGGACGCTGCCCTGCAGCCCTTCGCCCCACAGGTACTCGAAGACCCGGCGCAGGGCCGCGCCGAACACCTGGTCCGCGCGGTCCCGCGTGTAGGCGGGGGGCGGCAAGCGGGTCACGTCGCCATCGGTGTCGAGTGGATCGGGCCCGCGACCGAACGTCAGCGCGCGCAGCGCGTCCACGCGGCGGCGTTCCAGGGCGAGGTTCGCCTCCAGGCGCTCGACGGTGGCCGCCAGCGTGTCGATCCGGTCCTGCTGCACCGCCGCCAGCCTGACGACCTCGTCGAGGTCCGGGCGCCGGTCGCGCGTCGTGGTCGGGCTCATGCCGCACGCTCCTCGGCCGGCGGCCACGGGGCGAGCGAGCGCAGCATCCGCCGCGCCTTCTCGAGCTGCCTGGCCTGCCGCTGTTCCACGTCGCCTGCCGCACGCGCGAATCGGCGGCGCGCCCCGCCCACGGCGAGAAAGTCGTTCAACACGATGCAGCACCATTTGAGCTGATAGACCGGCCACAGCAGCTCGCACCGGCGCCGGAAGACGTCGGCGTCGACTCACGCACGACGCCACGGTGGCCACGAACTCGCTCACCGCCGCGCGCGGAGCCGGGATCGCCAGCTGGCAGAAGAAGTCGCAGACGAGCTTGGCGGGGTCGTCCCAGCCGGCGTACTCGAAGTCGATGAACCGCACGCGGCCGTCCGCGCCGGCCAGCGCGTTGTGGAACCCGAAGTCCGACGGCGACAGCACACGCTCGCGGGCGTCGAGCACGTCGTCCGGCGTCCGGCACAGCCGCGTCGCCGTCCGCTCCACCTGTTCAGCCGCGGCCGTCCACACCGGCGCGAGCTCGTCCTCGAGGAAGCGCGTCGCCCTGGCGCCGATCGACGAGGCCGGCGGAATCTGTCGCAGACGTTCGAGGCGATCTCCGACCAGCTGCAGGTGCTCCCGCACGGAAAAGGCCGCTTCGGACGCGGCGGGCAGATGCCCGGCTGCCGCCCGGCCCGCCGGGTGATTCAGTGCCACCACGAACGCCGCCGCCTGCCTGACGTGGTCCATGCCGACACTGTCGGACGCGAGCGGATGCCCCGCGACCAATTCATAGAGCCCGAGCTGCCGCGCGGCATCGGCCGCCAGCGGCTCCGGCACCGTTCTGACGCCCTGATCCCACGCATGCCGGCAGAAGCCGAACTCCGCGCCGAGCCGGTCACGCGCGTCGCCGTCGTGCCGGAAGTACGCCTTGAGCAGCGCGGTCCGGCCGGAAGCCGTCGCGCGGTACACACGGTTGTTCGCCCCGCCGACGAGCGGCACGAGCGTGCAGTCGCCGCTCATGCCGGCCCCGGCCAGCAGTTCCGCCGCCTCGCCGAGCATGCGGTCGGTCACCGTGCCACCCCTTCCACGATCCAGCGCTCGGGTTGCGCCTCGTCCCACGAGCGGATGACGTCCATCCCGGCGTCCGGCAGCGCGCCGGCATCGGCCGGTCGAAACAGCACCGGGACGACATCGCGCGGAAAGTCCGGCGCGAAGAGCAGCTCGGGCAGATCGTCGATGAAGTGCGTGCACCCCAGTGCCCCGATCCGGGCGAGCTTCGCGTCGAGCGTCGTCTCGAAGAAGACCGCCTCGGGCGCCATCCCGGCGCCGTCGGCGTCGAAGAACCCTTCGCGCACGAGCCAGTGGTTGGCCGCGGCGTGCAGGTCGTAGCGAGGTCCCACGAACGGGTGGCGTGTCTTGTGGCTCACGATCGAGACCGGAATGCCCGCCAGGCGGCACCGGCGGAAGAACGCCTTCACGCCGGGGAACGGCCGCGCGCGATCCATCCGGGCGCCGTACACCTCGCCCTGCAGGGCAGTCCAGACAGCATCCAGACCGTCCGCCCTCAGGCGATTCCGCACGGCGTCCTTCGACACAGGTGTCGCGGCGTCGACGAGCCCGCGCGCCACCGCCTCGGCGTGGAAGACCCGGTCGTAGCAGACGATCGTGTTGTCGAAGTCGATACCGATACCCATGGTCATCCGCGATCAGGCCGCAGCCAGATCGATCAGCGGCCGGGCCACGCGGCCACCCTCGAGGTCGTCGAGGGCGGCGTTGATGGCCGTCAGGCCGTAGGAGTTCGAGAAGAGCGGGCTCACGTCGAGACGTCCCGCCGCCATCAGCCGGGCGTAACGGGGATAGTCGCGATCGGGACGGCTGTCGCCTCCCCAGGTGCCGAGCAGCCGCTTGCCCTGGTTGAGCTCTCGCGGATCGATCACGAGCGATTCTCCGTGGTGCGCGTTGCCGACGATGACCGCGGTGCCGCCCTGCGGCCGCACGGCCGCCAGCGCCTGCTGCATCACCGCCGGGCGCCCGCTCGCCTCGATCGCAATATCCGCGCCGCCGCGGCACACGCCCAGCACCTCGTCGATCACCCCGGGACCGCCGGCGGCCACCGTGTGGGTCGCGCCCATGCGGCGCGCGAGATCGAGCTTCGCCGGCAGCAGGTCGACGCCGACGATTGGATAGCAGCCGGCCACGGCCGCCGCCGCCACGGCCGCCAGCCCGATCCCGCCGGTGCCGAAGACGACCACGCTCTGCCCCGCCTCGGCGCGCGCCACGTTCAGCACGGCGCCCAGCCCGGTCGGCAGTGCGCAGCCGAGCGCGGCCGCCTGCGCGAGCGGCACTTCCGGATCGAGCCGCGTCAGCCGGTTCTCGCTGACCACGCTGAACCGCGCGAAGGTCGTGATCGCGCCGGCAGTTCACCTGGCGCGCCGTTCCAGTCGTAGACCGACCCGGGAACATCGGCGCCGCTGCCCTTGATCCACGACAGCACGACCCGGTCGCCCACGGCGACCTTGGTCACGCCCGGCCCGATCTCGACCACGGTGCCGCTCCCCTCGTGGCCGAGGCAATGCGGCAGGAAGCGGTCCTCGCCGCGATGGCCGCGGGCCTCGAGCACCTGCGTGTGGCAGACGCCGCTGTAGGCGACCTCCACGATGACCTGGCCCGGCTTGAGCACGGGCAACGAGAGTTCGGCGACCTCCAGGGGATGGCCGGTCTCGACGAGCACGGCGGCAAGCGTCTTCACCTGAGCACCTTGTCCTTTGCGCCGACCCGCAGCGCGTCGAGCACGCGGGCGGCAATCTGATCTTCCGTGAGTCCGAAGCATCCGCGGGCGTAGTCCTGCCCGCCGGCGTGATGCAGGAATTCGTCGCCCGTCCCGAGCCGCAGCAGCCGCGCCTGCGGCGCCGGACCATCGGCCAGCCACTCGGCCACCGCGCCGCCGAGGCCGCCGATGAGGCTGTGCTCCTCGATGGTGACCACGAGCTCGTGCCGGGCGAACGCCTCGGTGAGCAGCGGCCCGTCGAGCGGCTTGACGGTATGGTGGCTGACGACGCCGGCCGAAACGCCGAGCGCGGCCAGCCTTTCGGCGGCCGACAGCACGACCGGCAGCATGGTGCCGGTACTGAGCAGACAGACGTCCGTGCCGGCGCGGATGGTCAGCCCCCGCCCCAGGACGAGCGGCGGCACCTGCTGATGGACGGGGGTCTCCCCCTTCTTCCCGAGCCGCAGGTAGACCGGCCCGCCGAGGTCGATGGCGGCACGCAGGGCCGCCCGCACTTCCCACGGATCGCCGGGCGCCACCACGGTCATGTTCGGCAGCGCGCGCAGGCAGGCGAGATCCTCGCAGGCGTGATGGGTGGCGCCGTTGGCCGCGTACGACAGCCCGGCGCCGACCCCGACGATGATGACGGGCAGCTGGTGGTAGCAGACGTCGACGCGGATCTGCTCGAAGCAGCGCAGCGTCGCGAACGACGCGATGGTGTAGGTGATCGGGCGGAACCCGCTCAGCGCGAGGCCGGCCGCCACGCCCACCATGTTCGCCTCGGCCACGCCGCAGTTGAGGAACCGATCCGGGTGCGCCGCCTTGAACGGGTCGAACAGCTTGTTGCCGATGTCGCCCGACAGCAGCACCAGCCGGGGATCCCCGGCGGCCAGCGCGGTCAGTTCCGATGCGAAGGCGTTCCTCATGCGAGCCCCAGCTCGACGCGGGCCTGCGCGAGCTCCGCGGCCGACGGCGTCCGGTAGTGCCAGTTGTTGTCGTCTTCCATGAAGGACACGCCGCGCCCCTTCACCGTGTGGGCGACGATCGCGACGGGCCGTCCCGACCCGTCCGGCGCCCGGCGCAGCTCGTCCACCAGGACGGCCACGTCGTGGCCGTCGACCTCGCAGGCCTGCCAGCCGAACGCGGTCCACTTCTCACGCAGCGAGGCGAGCGCCATGATCTCGTCGCTCCGGCCGGTCGCCTGCCACTTGTTGTAGTCGATGACGACCGCGAGGCGGTCGAGGCGCTGCGCGGCGGCGAGCATGGCCGCCTCCCACACGGAGCCCTCGTTGCACTCGCCGTCGCTCATCACGACGACCGTCCGGTACGACCGTCCCTGCAGCCGCCCGGCCAGGGCCATGCCGAGGCCGATCGAGAGGCCGTGGCCGAGCGATCCGGTCGCCGCCTCCACGCCGGGGGCGCAGCCGGGGCTCGGGTGCTCGGGGAGCGTGCCGCCGGGCTCGGCGAAGGTCTCGAGCGCCGCCTCCGGGAAGTACCCGCGGCAGGCCAGCGCCGCGTAGAGCGTCGTCGCCGCGTGTCCCTTGCTGAGGATCAGTCGATCGCGATCCGGGTGCTGCGGCGACTGCGGATCGATCGCGAGTCCGCCCCAGTACGCCGCGACCAGGACGTCTACGCACGACAGCGACGATCCGAGATGCGGCACGCCGGCGCGATGGGACATCGCGACCAGGCGGCCCCGGATACGGCGGGCCATCGCCTGCAGGTCGGTCACGGGCAGCGGGTTCGGCAGATCCATGTGACGGCGCTCGCTCAGTGCAGGTCGACCTGCTTCATCGTCCGGATGTTGTAGTAGCGGCTGTCGGTCGCCGCATCCGGCACCAGTCCCGCGTCGAACGCCGCGGCCAGGTCGCGCACGGCGTCCTCGATGCCGCGCTGCGCCGCGAAGCCGAGGTCGCGCCGCAGGCGTTCCGACGAGATGTGATACGACCGGTTGTCGTCGGTCGGCGTGGCGGTGACCTCGACGTCGCGTCCGACCACCCCCCGCACGACCTCCGCGATGTCGCGGACGCGGTAGTTGTGGTAGCCGGCGTTGTACACCTTGCCGTCGATGAGCGCGGTCGGCCAGTTGAGCGCCCGCACGTAGAACTCGACCATGTCGTCGATATGGATGTTCGGGCGCATCTGATCGCCGCCGAAGACGGTGATCTTCCGCTTGTCGACGGCGTGGTGCGTGAGGATGTTGACCGTCAGGTCCAGCCGCAGCCGCGGCGAGTACCCGCACACCGTCGCCGGCCGCACGATGAAGGTCGCGAAGCCGGGCGCCCGGGCGTCGAGCACGACCTGTTCGCCCAGCGCCTTGTACTTCGAGTAGTCGGTCAGCGGATCGAGCGGCAGATCCTCGGTGACGTTCGGCTCGTCCTTGATGCCGTAGACGCTCGAGGAGGAGGCGTAGACGAAGCGCTTGACGCCCGCCTCGCGCGACAGCCGCACCAGGTCGACCAGCGCGTCGTAGTTGATCGAGCGGCCGAGGGCCGGGTCGAGCTCGAAGCTCGGGTCGTTCGAGATGCAGGCCAGGTGGATCACGGCGTCGACGCCGTCGAGCGCGCGTGCCACGAGCGCCGTCTCCCGCAGATCGCCCTTGATCTCGGTCAGTCCCGGATGGCCCTGCACGCGCTTCAGCACGTCGTCGCCGTAGAGGTACAGGTCCAGCACCGTCACGCGGTAGCCCTCGTCGAGCAGCCGCGGCACCAGGACGGCCCCGACGTAGCCGGCGCCGCCCGTCACGAGCACGTGCCTGAGGTCGTTCATCGTCCGTCCGTTCCCGTCCGCCATGTCTGCTCTCCACCCGGCGCCTCGCGCCGCTGCTTCTGCACGAGGAAATCCGAGAACAGGTGCCCGAGAATGCCGTGCACCAGCTCCACGTAGCCGTACATCTGGGACGACACGTAGAAGTTCAGGTGTCCGGTGCGCCGCAGGGGGTTGTCGGGCGCGAAGCCCGACAGCGTGATGACCTGCGCCCCGGCCTCGACGCACGCCTGCACCGCGCCCAGGATGTTCGGCGAGCGACCCGAGCTGCTGATCGCCACGAGGACGTCGTCGCGATCGACCCACAGACGGGCCGGCCGCTCGAACACCGACGCCGCGCCGTAGTCGTTGGCCAGGGCCGTCACCAGCGGCGCGTCGTTGAAGACGAGCGCGCGCACGCCGGCGGCGTTGCAGAGGTCGGTCTGCAGGTGGCTGGCGATCGCCGCGCTGCCGCCGTTGCCGACGAGGAGGACCTTGCGCCCACCGGCACGCACGGCCTCGAGCACCTCGACCGTCTGGCGCACGGCGGCCTCGAAGGGCACGGGGCGTCCGTCCTCGCGGTTCACCTGCACGTTGCGCGCGAGCTCGCAGAGCTTACGCAGATATGCGGTAGCGCTGTCTGAAATCATGACGGACTCCGGGACGCGCCTGCGTGGGCGCCGGCTGGCGCAGCAGCGCGGTCAGATGCTTGCTCAACTTCACGCGGTCGATGGCCTCGCGGTTGCCGACGGTCATCACCGCCTGCGCGCCCACGGCATTGCCGATGACGCCGGCCACCTCAATCGGGGCGCCCTGGGCGACGCACAGGGCCGTCACGGCGAACACCGCGTCGCCGGCGCCGACCCGGTCGACGATGCGGCCCGTGAACGCGGGGATCTGCCGGAAGCCGTCGGCGTCGCTGTAGCACAGCGCCCCCTTCTGCCCCTGCGTCACCACCAGGTTCCCGCACCCCATCCGGGACGCCGTCTCCTTGACGATGTCCGTCAGCGGACCGCGCCGGCTGCGGGCGTCGAGCCGCAGCTCGGCCTCCGACACCGCGACGTAGTCGGCGCGCGGGTACTTCGACACGGTGTTGAAGCCGTGGTTCGCGGCGTTCACCTGCGTGTTGACGGCCAGGAACCGGGCCTCGCGGCACAGCAGCTCGATCGCTTCCGGGTTCAGCAGGCCGTGGCCGTAGTCGTTGACCACGACCACGTCGGCCTCGCGCACCGCCGCCGCCAGTCGCGTGCAGAGCTCGCGATGGTAGCCGTTGGTGCCGGTCCCCTCCTGCATGTGGTAGACCTCGAACAGCTTCTGCAGCGGGTAGGTCTCCACGAACCGGCGCTTCACAATCGTCGGCGCGTCCTCCATGTAGACGAACGTCGGCGAGACGCGCGGATGCAGGTGCTCGCGCACGAACGGCTCCTCGGAGTTGTTCGCGCCGAGCGCCGTCAGCAGCCGCACCGAGCCCGCGAAGGACGCGAGATGGTTGGCCACCGCCAGCACGCCGCCGGCGAACCGCTCGCTCGAGACGAACCGCGTCGCCAGGATCGGCTCCTTGCCGGTCTTGCCCATGCTCTCGCAGTAGTGGTAGTCGTCGATGATCGCCTCGCCGAGCACCAGCACCTTCAGGCTGCCCGCCGCGTCGAGGTACCGCAGCACCTCGTCGGTCGGCCAGCGGCCGGCGAAGTCGCTCAGGTAGTCGGTCGCCTCGCGCGGCAGCACCGGCATGTGCCGGTTCAGCAGCGCCGACGAGCTCGACGTCAGGCCGCCCGTGAAGGCGATCCGTCCCCCGACCTCCCGCACCGCCTGTTCCTCGAGCACGATGCCGCCGGTCCGATCCTGTTCCGCCGCGCGGTACTCCTCGCCCTTCACGTACACGTGCGGCCGCAGCGCGCGGATGGCCTCGATGGCCTGCGGCCAGCGGTTGATGGCGACGTAGTCGACCATGCCGAGCGAGGCGACGGCCTCCGCCCGGAGCTCCTCGGGAAACGCCGGCCGGCCCGGCCCCTTGTTGACGTGCCGGTCGGGCGTGATGGTCACGACCAGCACGTCCCCCATGCGGGACGCCTCCTCGAAGTGCCGGATGTGCCCGATGTGGACGAGATCGAACACGCCGTGGCAGTGCACGATGGTCTTGCCCGCCGCCCGCAGCCCGGCGAGCTCCGCCTCGAGGGCCTCGAGCGACAGGACGACGGCCTGACGTTGCATCAGCGGGCCCCCTGTGTCTGCACCGGGACCGGCGCGTCGGCCCCGCCGGTCCCCAGATACCTGAACCAGTCGCGCGTCGCCTCGGCGATGGAGTCGACGTTCCACACCGGCGCATCCCGCCACAGATCGATCGCCGCCAGCATGCGGTGCACGCCGTGCTCGAACGGCACGCGCGGCGACCAGCCGAGCGCCCGGCGGATGGCGGTCGTGTCGGCGAACGTGCAGTCGGGCTCACCGGGCCGCTTCGGCAGGTGGACGACGTCGCCGCCGAGCAGCTCGACGAGCCGGTTCACCGAATAGGTGCCGCCCGACCCGACGTTGAACACGGCACCGGCGATGTCGGACTCCGCGGCGCGGACGAACGCGTCCGCCACGTCGGTGACGTAGGTGAAGTCGCGCGTCTGCGTGCCGTCGCCGACCACCGTGAACGGCCGCCCGGCCAGCTTCTGCGCCAGGAACACACCGAAGACGGCGCCGTAGGTCCCGCTCGTGCGCGACCGCGGACCGTAGACGTTGAAGAGCCGCAGCGCGATCGCCGGCAGGCCGTAGATGGCATGCCACCGCAGCACGTACTGCTCGGCCAGGTTCTTCGTGAGCGCGTAGGGATACATCGGACGGATCGCCGCCGTCTCCGGCGTCGGCACCGCGTCGGGAAGCCCGTAGCAGGACGACGAGGCCGCGTACACGAACCGGCGGACACCGGCGGCGCGCGCCGCCTCGAGCACGGTCACGGTACCGTCGACGTTCGCGCGGTGATAGTCGAGCGGCCGCTGGATCGACGGCACGATGTCGGCCAGCGCGGCCAGGTGGAACACCTGCTCCACGCCGTCGAAGGCACCGGCGATGGCGGCGGCGTCGGCGACGTCCGCCTCGACCACCGTCAGGCGCGCACCGTGCCGGTCGAGCAGCGGCGCGAGGTTGCTCCGGTGCCCCGTCGCGAAGTTGTCGACCACCGTCACCCGGTGGCCGTCCGCCAGGAGCCGCTCCACCAGATGACTCCCGATGAAGCCGGCACCGCCGGTCACCAGGCAGGACCTGACCGCCGCGCGCGGTCTCTCCGACGCCGTCATCGCACCTCCTCCGCCCGGGCGCCTTCCGCGCTCCCGGCCTCGAGCCGCCCCGGCAGATCCGGGAACAGCAGGACATCGCACAACCCCGTGACCACCAGCAGCGACCGTCCCGCCCATCCCACGGCAACCGGGGCGTAGACCATGAGGTTGAACGTCCGGCCGTCCCGAAGGGTCAGGCGCACCAGGTCGGCAGTGGCGTGCGCCCGCGCCGTGAGGCCGGCGCCCGTGGCCGTGGCGTAGCTCTGGCCTTCTGGACCGACGGCGACCCGCTCCGGCGCAGCAGCTCCGGGCGTCCAGCGCCAGGAGGCGTCGACGCCGATACGCGGCATCCGGCCATCGGGAAGCACCGGCAGCGCCCCGATGCGGAACGCGCCGTCCTGCCAGCAGACATCGACCGCCGGTCCGACCTCGGCAATCCGGCGAGCCGCCGGCTCGCCGGGGGTCCACGTCCACAGTCCTCCATCGAGCGAGGTCCAGACCGGACGGCCATCGGGATCCGCCGCCATGCGCAGGGGCCGGAATGGCACGTCGACCCGCACGACCGCGCCGTCGACCGACGGCCGGAACAGCAGGCAGGATGGCGAGTCGACCCGCCACGCCAGCCGGCCGCCCTCCGGGCCCCAGGGGGCCTCGGCGTAGATGGGCAACGGCCAGGCGGCCAGCGGCGTCGTGCCTCCGGCCTCGTCGACGCGATAGCTGCGCCCGTCCTCTGCACCCACCAGCACGGCCGCTCGATCGTCGAGCGTGGCGGCGTATGCCGCCCGTGCTGTGCCACGTCCGGTCAGCACCGTTGGCGCGAGCCAGCGCCGATTCTCGCCGAGCGCCCAGGCGCGCGCCGGATCGGCGGAACACCCCTCGTCGGTGCGAATGGCGATATCGACGCGCCAGTTCCTCGAACCGTCGTCATCCTCTCCAACCTTCAGGCTCCAGCGGGCCTCGCACGTCGCGGCTTCCCCGCTGCCGGCGACCGGCGCGAGCGTGCCGGTCAATGCGTGCGACAGCTCCCACAGTCCTGCCTGCCCCTCCAGCCGCAGCCGGTCTCCGGTCGCGCCGTCACGACGCACCGTGAACGTGCATCGCGCACCGGTTCCCACACGGCGCTCGGCGCCAGTGGACTGCGGGCTCAGCAGGCTGTCGAGTCCCCGCCAGACCTGCGTCGCTTCCAGCCCGCCCATGCGGCTGCCGCGATCGAGGCCGAGCCGTGAGCGCAGCCACAGCCGGAACGCCTGGTAGCGGGCCGCGTCACCGGTCTTCGCCTCGATCAGCCGTGACGCGCCCGCCGGCGCGACGTCGCGCGGCTGACCGTCAGCGAGACTGCAGGGCGGGTCGGCCATACCGGCGAGGTACGACGCTCCGTCGGATGCAGCCGTCGCGAGCCCGTCCATGACGGCTTCGGCGATCCGTCCCTCGGCGGCCCGCAGTTCGCGCCGCACTTCCGGCGTCCAGCCCGGGAGCGATGAGGGGGGCGCCGTGGGCAGCGATGCCACGGTGCCGGCGTCCTGTCCGCTCTCCATGCGGGCCTCCACGGCCTGGATGAGCGTGTCGAGCGCGGCGCCGATCCGCGGCGCATCGACGCCGGTTGCCGAAGTCACCCGGTGGCGCGCCTCGGCGCGCAGCCAGTCCGGCGCGGCCGTCCCGATCAGCAATGTCTTCAGGACCGCGCTGCGTTCGGGCAGCGGCAGGCGCGACGCATCGGAAGCAGGCGGCGCGGTCGGGACGGTGGGCGCCGGACGGTCACCGGCCTCGAGCGACGCAACGGCGTCGCGCAGGGCCGCCCGGATGTCCGCCGGCGTTCTCGAGGCGCCCGCGAAGGCATTCCACTCCGGCCAGGGCGACACTTCGTCGCCGGCGTCGAGTGCACGACGGGCTGCCGCCAGAAGCGCGTCGGTCTGGCAGCGGGTGGACCGATGGAGCCCCTGAAGATCGAGGGAGCGCGCGGTCCCGCAGAACCGATCGATGGCCGCTCGCAGCGGCAGCGTGGCGATCAATCCGCCATGGAGAATGCCGCCCTCGGTGGCATTGACGAACCGCCGATCGCCCTGCCGGTCGGTCTGCTCGACGAGCCAGTTGCGGAACGCCACGAGGTGCGGCGACGTCCGCACCGCATCGCCGTTCACGTCGGGCGCTTCGACGAGCTCTCTGGCCTCGAGTTCGGCCGCCCAGATCGCGTCGAGCGCGACCCCGTCCTCCACCGCCGCGGACCAGACCCGCTCGGTACGTCGTGTGGCGGCAGTAGGGCCGCCCGCCCGTATACGCGAGATCCGCGCCGACGAACACGATCGGATCGCAGCCGAGCACGAGCCCCAGATCGAAGGCGGACGTGAGCACCGATCCCCAGGCGCGCAGCGTGCCGCGGGACAACCCCTGCGCCGCGAGCCAGGGCCACGGGTGATGACCGGCCACCTGGAAGGATGCGGTCCGCCCCTCGAAGGCGTCGAAGACCTGCGGATGGAGGCTGCCTTCGGCGACCAGCCAGGTCGGCGCCGTCGGAGGCAGGTCGATCAGGTGCTGCGCGTTGGCCTCGCCCGGATCGCACCGCCACCGTGAAGTGCGGGACGATGCCGGCCGACAGCAGCGGCCGCAGCGCCGTGTCGACGGCCACGAGAACGGCGCGGTCGCCGAGACCGGCCAGCCGCTCGATCTGCGCATCCAGCGAGGGGCCGGCGCCGACGATGATCGCCGGCCGTCCGGCGGCGAGACCGTGCAGCGCGCCGACGTCGGCGCTGCCGTCCAGGACGGGAAGATTCCTGAGCGTGTTGACCAGATACGGCCCGGCAAACCTCGCGCGCGCCTCCGCGTTGGCTCGCGCCCCGAACTCGGCGCGCCGCACCACGGCAACGGCCTCCCCGACCGCTCCAGGTCGCACGCGCGCGAGCACCGGATGAACGAGCATCGGCGGCGCCTCCGCGGGATCCAGATCCCGCCAGAGCTCCGACGCCCCCGCGTAGTCGGGTCCGACCAGCAGGGTCAGCCGCCCCGACGTGATCCACGCGCGCCAGTCACGCCGCGACAACAGCCAGCGCACCGTGTCCGCCTCGGGTTCGAGCGCCACGACGCGCGCGTCCGATCCGCGCCGTTCGAGTTCGTCGAGCAGGTAGCCGCTGCCCAGGCCGATCACGATCAGCACGCGCGGCCGCGAGGCGCCCCTGCCCTGCAGCGCCGTATCGAGCCATCGGGCCGCTTCGGCCCTGGGGTCGCGGCCGCTGTGCAGGCGGACCCACCGGCCGTCCTCGGTCCCCACGACGAGCGTCGCCCCGGTCTTGTCGGCGGCGGCGTCGGCCCGGACCCGTCCTCCGTCGGTCAACACCACGGGGCAGTCCTTGACCGCGCAGAGCGCCGCCAGGTTCTGCTCGAGGGTCGCCGGCTCCAGGACTTCGCTCATCATTGGACAGCGTCGGTCAGCGTCGGTCAGCATCGGGTCAGCGCGTTCGGACTCACCGGTCCACCGGCTGCCTGCCGGTGCCGCGCCGCCACGCGACGCGTGGGGGCCTGGAGAGGGCCCTCGGCAGTCGGGTTCGAGTGAAGACACGCCATCCGCATGTGCAACCAGGTTCGGCACTTCTCGCCCGGCGATCGCCGGAAGGACAGAGCGCCGTCGAGAAGGGGGGTGCAAGACCGTCGCCAGTCAGCGCGGAGGGCTGGAAGGATGCGCCGGGCGAAAACGGCAGAATCAGGCCTGAAAGCGGGCCGCCGACCCGGTCAGCGGATGTCAGCCTGAGACGACTGGGAGTCGGCGAGCCGACAGCCGGAGCGGCTTCGCGCCGCTTCGCCGCGTTCGGCGAGGCCGGCCCGCGGTTCGGTGAGGGTCGGGCCCGCCCGGGACAGGTCTGCCCGGGGCGGTGTCCCGGGCGCCGGGCCGGATCAGGCGATCCGGACCGAGCGCCAGTCGAAGTCTTTGGCCGCGGTGGTCTGCACGGCGGTCATGGCCGCCCGCTGTCGCGCCTCGGCGCTCGGCACGAAGTCGGGGACGGCGCCGCACAGGTCGGTGATGGCCGACATCGGATCGTGCCGGCGGACGTCGTCGCGCAGCGCCCGCAGCGCGCGGCGGACCCGGCCTTCATCGATGACGCGCTGCCGGGCCACCCAGATGCGGCCGTGCGTGGTCCGCGTCAGGTCGAGCCCCTGCGACGTCAGGTCCTCACGCTGCTTCTCGCCCGGACGCAGGCCGATCACCTCGATGGGCACGGGCGGCAGCCCGGCCTGCTCGGCGATGGCGAGCAGCCGCACGGCCAGGTCGCCGATGCGGATCGGCGCACCCATGTCGAGCCAGTAGATCTCGCCGGCCCGGCCAATCAGGTCGGCCTTCAGGATCAGCGACACCGCCTCGCGCGCGGTCATGAAGTAGCGCGTGGCGTCCGGATCGGTGATCTCGATCGGCAGCCCGGCCTGAATCCGGTCGATCATCGAGCTCGACGACCAATCCGCTGCTGCCCAGGATGTTGCCGAAGCGGACGACGAGCGGCCGGAACGTCGACTCGGCCTCGGCGAGGGCGACGAGCTCCGCGAGCCGCTTGGTGGCGCCCATCACGCTGCGGGGCTGCGCGGCCTTGTCCGTCGACACGACGACGAGCCGGGCGGCGACCTCCTGCGCTCCGCGGGCGACGTTCAGGGTGCCGAAGACGTTGGTTTCGACCGCCGGGCAGACCGCGCGCTCGGCCATGGTGACGTGCTTGTAGGCGGCGGCGTGGTAGACGGCGTGCGGCCGGGCCTGCTGACAGGCGGCCCGCACGTGGCGCATCCGGCTGACGTCCCCGAGCACGGGATCCAGCGGCACGCCGGGATAGGCCATGGCCAGCTCCCGTTCGATGTGGAACAGGTTGTACTCGGACTGCTCGAACAGCGTGAGCCGCGCCGGCCGGCAGGCCGCGACCTGCCGGGCCAGCTCGGATCCGAGCGAGCCGCCCGCGCCGGTCACGACGATCCGCTGCCCCGCGAAATGGAGCCGGTCCTCGTCGGTCAGCAGGTGCCGCTGCTCGCGGCCGAGCAGCGACTCGTGCACGGCTTTGCGTACGTGATCAGTCATGCGCTGGCGCCTGTTCCTTCCCGGGTTCCTCGGCCCGACTCGTGCTCGGGTTCAGGATGACGATATCGACGCGCCGGTTCAGGGCCCGGTTCGCCGGAGACGTGTTCGGCACGCGCGGATGGAACTCGGCGTAGCCGGCCGCCGACACCCGTTCGGGCGTGATGTGGCTGTGGCCGAGCAGGTAGGCCACCACATTGGTCGCGCGCGACGTCGACAGCTCCCAGTTCGACGAGAACTTCGCCGTATGGATCGGCACATCGTCGGTGAAGCCTTCGATCCGGATGTTGTTGCCGATCTCGGACAGCGTGGTCCCGATCTGGTCGAGCATGCTGCCGGCCTCCGGCGAGAGATCGGCACTGCCGATGCCGAACGAGCCCGCCTCCCGGATCGAGATCACCAGGCCGCGCCGGTCGCGCTGGATGTCGAGCAGCTTGTTGTTGATCGCCGGCGCCAGCTCCTTGGTGAGCGCGGCTTCGACCTCGTTGAGGTCGAGCTCGTGCCCCTTCGGGCCGCCGGCGCCCGCCGGCTTCGGATTCCGCCCGAGCACGTCGTCACCGGCCACCGGCAGCTTCTGGTTCACACCGAGCTTCTGCAGCCGCGCCTGATAGTCCTTGGCGTCGAAGGCGATCTGCACCGAGCCGACCATGGCGGACAGCTTGTGCGCGTCGATGTTCGACATCGCGTACATCGTGACGAAGAAGGCGAACAGCAGCGTCACGAAGTCGGCGTACGAGACGAGCCAGCGCTCGTGGCTCGTCTGGCTGTGCCCCGCGCGCCGCAGCCGCGACCGCCGGCGCGCCGCCACGGGCACCGCGGACGGCAGCGGGCGTCGTCTCCTTGCGGCGGAAGTCGGATCTCGGCACGGGTGTCCGTATCCCTTCAGGCCGCGCGACGCTTGGTGGTTGCGACGTCCGACTGGGCCGCGAACCCGAGCAGCTTCTCCTGGATCGTGCGCGGGTTCAGTCCTTCCTGGATCGCCATGATCCCTTCGATGACCAGCTCGCGGCGGCGCGCCTCGTGCCGCGCCTTCATCTTCAGCTTCGTGCCGATCGGCAGGAAGATCAGGTTCGCGGAGCCGACGCCGTAGACCGTCGCGACGAACGCCACCGCGATGCCGGCGCCGAGCTTGGTCGGATCCGCCAGGTTCTGCATCACGTGGATCAGCCCGAGCACGGCGCCGAGGATGCCGATCGTCGGCGCGTAGCCGCCGCCGCTCTCGAACACCTTGGCCGGAATCTCGTCGTGCTCCTCGCGGCTCTGGTTCTCGATTTCGAGCATCTCGCGAACGGCGTGCGGATCGGTGCCGTCGACGGCCAGCCGGAGCCCCTTCTGCAGGAAGGGGTCGTCGACGCGCTCGAGATCGTCCTCGAGCGACATGATCCCTTCCTTGCGCGCCTTCTTCGCGTAGTTGAGGATGACGTTGATCGTCGTCGTCGGCGGTTCACCGTCCCACAGGAACACCGTGCGCAGGCTCGACAGCGCGCGCTTGACGTCGCTCATCGAGAAGCTGAGGAGCACGGCGCCGAGCGTGCCGCCGAAGACGATCAGGGCGGCGGTCGCCTGCAGCAGCGAGCCCACGCTGCCGCCCTCAATCGCCTGTCCGAGCAGGATGAGGCCGACGCCGACGGGGACACCCGCCACCGATGTGAAGTCGACTCTCGGTTTCTTCTGGCTCACCGTGACGTCCGATTCGCTGGATCGACGGCCAGCACCTTGGCGACCTCCCGCGGGAAGTCTCCGCGCGTGATCGCACGCTTGAACTCAATGACCCGCTCGACGAGCTCGTCCGGGGTCTCCCGCACCAGCAGCTTCGCGCCGCCGGCCACCGAGATCATCGTGTCGGGGGTCTGCTCGATCGATTCGATGAGGTCGACGTTGAGCAGCATCGGCGTCCCATCGAGCCTCGTGACGGCGATCATGCGACCCTCGCGGGGGCGCCGATGGCATCGGCCGCCCGGATGATGTCGGTCAGCGGCGCCGGGCCCGTGCCCCGGCCGGCGGCCTGGAGCACCTGGTGCACGTACGCGGCATCGGCCGGCGTATCGACCGTCAGCCGGAGCTCCGGCCGGCGGACCGGCGCGGGCGCGTCCGGCATCAGCACGCGGTAACGCAGCCGGTTGAACTTGATGTAGGGCGTCACGTGCTCGCGGTCGTAGGCATCCACGGCGTGCGCCGCCGCATCCAGCAGCGCGTCGGCGCGCATCGCCTCGACCGCGCCGCCGTGCGGCAGCCCGCGCTCGCAGCAGTAGTCGGCACGGCCGTGCCGGATGGCCGCCAGCACGCGCGCCGGCCCCTCGAGGTCGATGGCGGGGTTGTCGCCGGTCGCCCGGATGAGGTACGCCGCGCGGGTCTCGCGCGCCACCTGGGCGAACCGCCGCAGCACGTCCTCGCGCGGCCCGCGGATCACCCGCACGCCGTAGCGCGCCGCCTCGCCCTCCAGCACGTCGTCTTCCGGCCCCACCGTGGTGGCCAGCACGACGGGCGCCAGGCCCGCGCTGGTCAGGCGGCGCAGGCAGTGCCCCACCAGGGTGTCGCCCGCCAGCCGTATCAGGGCCTTGCCGGGCAGACGCTGCGAGGCCATCCGGGCCTGCAGCACGATGACGGTGTCGGGTTGGATCATGCGGCCCCCTCGTCAAGCCGTTCGCTGACGTCGTGCGGCGCCAGCAGACACGCGTCGCCCTCGGCGACGAACACGGAGCTCTCGTAACTGGTCATCCACAGCTCCCGCTGGTAGCGGCCGATCTGCGGCAGCACGTCGCGGCCGAGCGTCAGCTCGACGAGCATGCGCGGGAAGTCGGCCCCGGCCGCAATCGTCAGCGGGATGCCGCCGGAGAACCGCGGGTTGATCTCGAAGATGACCGGTCGGCCGTCCGCGACCCGGCACTGGATGTTCACCGCGCCCACGAAGTCCAGCGCCCCGGCGCAGGCCAGCGCCACGTCGATCAGCGATCGGTCCCCGGACGTCCGGCCCCGGTCGATGACGCCCGACCGGATCACGACCCGCTCGCGCGGCACGACCGAGAGCGGCCTGCCGCGAAAATCACACAGCATGTCGATCGTGTATTCGGCACCGGTCAGATATTCTTGAACGACCGGGTCCGGCACGTAGTCGAGGAAGAACGCCAGCTCGCGCGGCGTCGACGCCCGGAACACGTTGACGCTGCCCCGCCCGAACCGCGGCTTGACGAACAGCGGCAGCGCCGCGTCCGCCGGCAGATCCGCCCGCCCCCAGGTCTGCGACTGCCGGGATGCCGGCGGTTCGCAGGTGGCGGCACAGGGCCTCCTTGTCGTTGCACAGCTCGGCGGTGACCTGGCTCGAGGCCGCCACGCGCACGCCCATCTGCTCGAACGCCGGCCGCAGCTCCCCGAACAGCGGCAGCTCGTCATCGATCGTGGGCACGATCAGGCCGATCCGCTCGCGCTGGCAGATGGCGCCGATCTGATCGGGATAGTCCGGGTCGCTGGAGAGCGACACGCGGTACGCCCGATCGGCCAGGTGCACGGCCGGCGACATCGGGTTCACGTCGGTGACGATGACCGACCCGGAGACGCCGAGCTCCCGCAGCGACCGCCGGAACGCCCGCACGAGCGGGACGCGCCGCGAGGCCGCCGTCACGAGTACGTTAAGCGACCTCACGAATCCCTCCTGCCGCTGCCGCCTCGAGGTCGGCGTCGGTGAACGGCTCGCCCGCCCGGATGGCCCGCGGCATCCGCAGCCCCACGAGCTCGCGCCACCGTGCCGGCGCCAGTCCGCCAGCCGGCCGGAGCAGCGCGAGGTCCGCGTCGGTCACCGGTGTTCCCGGCGCGAGGTCGCGCCGCGCGCACAGGCTGCGCCGGCTCGCCGTCCGGTTGCCGGCTTCGGCGGCCACGCACGTCTTCTCCGACTCGCCGAGCACCCGGCGCACGTGCGCCGCCGTCCGGACGATCGCCCGCAGGTCGTCGGGCGTCGACGACACCGCCGCGTCGATGCTCCCGTCGTCGGCCGCGAGCACGACGTGCCGCTCGTAGAGCGACGCGCCGAGCGCGACGGCCAGCGCGGCCGCGAGCGGCTCGGTCGTGTGATCCGACAGGCCGACCGGCACGTCGAAGGCGGCCGCCAGCGTGTCGATCACGCGCAGGTGCTCGCTGCCCGCCGGCACGGGGTACGCCGAGACACAGTGCAGCAGCGCCAGGTCTCTTGCGCCGGCCGTCCGCGCGTGCACGACCGCGTCGGCCACCTCGGCCAGATCGCTCATGCCGGTCGACAGGATGATGGGCTTGCCGGTGCGCGCGACCCGCCCGATGAGCGGCAGGCACGTGAGGTCGCCGCTCGCAATCTTGTAGGCGTCGACGCCGACCCGTTCCAGCAGGTCGACCGCCTCGAGCGAGAGGGGCGTCGACAGGAACGCCAGGCCGTGGCGCCGTGCCCGCGCCGCCACCGCCCGATGCGCCTCCTCGTCGAGCTCGAACGTGGCGAAGAAGTCCGACAGCGAATCGGCGTCCACGTGCTGCGGCGCCGGACAGGACGGCGCCACCAGTCCGTTCGGCGTCAGGGTCTGCAGCTTCACGGCAGACGCGCCGGCGGCGGCGACCGCGTCGACGAGCGCGAGCGCGCGGTCGACCGACCCGCCATGGTTGAGGCCCAGTTCGGCGATCAGGAACAGTTCCCGATCGGGGCCGACGAGGCGTCCGCCGATTTCAAGAGACGTAGACTGCGGCATATTCCACCAGCGCTTCCGCGGCGTCCGGGATCTCCGACAACGTCGAGACGACGAGATCGGCCTCACAGGCGTCCGACACATCGGCGTGGGCGAACCGGCCCCGCCGGACGCGGATCGACCAGAGCCCTGCCCGGCGCGCACCCGCGACATCGCACCAGGGGTCGTCGCCCGCAAAGACGCACCGCTCGGGCTCCACGCCGAGCCGCGCGGTCACGGCGTGGAACGCCGCCGCGTCGGGCTTGCCGCGGCCGTCGCCATGCTCGCAGGCGTACACCACGTGGTCCAGCAGCGGCGCCAGTCCCAGCGCGGCGATCTTCCGGGCCTGCACCCTCGGCAGGCCGTTGGTCAGCACGCCGATGCGCCAGCCGGCGCGTCGCATGCGCATCAGCAGCCGCCGGGCATCGCGCCGCAGTTGCAGCCGCGGCCGGTGGCCGCGGATGACGTCGACCAGTTCGGGCACGATGACCGGATCGAGATCGAACGTGGCGCAGAGCGCCTGCAGGGCCATGCGGCGGTGGCCGGTGCGCAGCGCCCGGACCAGCGTGCGAAAGGCGTCGCCGCGCGGCACCTCGAACAGGCGCTCCACTTCCTCCGCCACCGCGGCGAAGCCGCTCAGCAGGAAGCGTCGCTCCGGATACAGCGTGTCGTCGAGATCGATGATCAGGGCCTTGTTCGCCATCCGCTCACCTGCCCGCCGCCAGCGCCGTCAGCGCCGCGGCCACTCGCCAGACTCCCCGTCCGTCCACCTGTGCCCGTGCCCGCCGCGCCATCGTCGCCCGGCGCCGGTCATCGGCCAGCAGGGCGAGCACGCTCCGCACGGCCCGTTCGGGCGTGCGCGGATCGCCGGCGTCGACGGCCGCACCGCGCGTCGCGAACGCGCGCACCGTGGGACGCTGCGCCGGCACGACGGCCAGCGCCACGGTCGGCACGCCGAGGCAGCAGGCCTCGTAGAGCGTCACACCGCCGGCCAGCACGGCCACGGTCGTGCGCGCCAGCTCGCGGCCGAGTCCCCGGCTCGGCGGCAGCCAGCGCAGGTTCTGTTCGGGCGCCTGCCGCGGCCGGTCCACGAAGCCGCCGGCCACACGCACCTCGACGTCGGGCAGCCGCCGCGCGATCCGGCGCCCGAGCGTCCACGCGAGACCCGCACGCGCGCCGCCGCCGAAGGCAATCAGCACGCGAGGTTCGTCGTCGGACGACCGCAGGCCGCGCAGCCGCGCCAGCGACGGGTCGAGCACCGCATAGCGCGGTCCGGCCAGCGCGTGGCCGCGCCCTCCGGCCGCGGTCGGACGGATGCTGCCGTCGATCTGCGAGATCCGATCCGCACCGGCCCAGCCCCAGGTCGTGCACGCTCGCCACCGGTGTCCGCTGCCGCCGCGCGGCGCGACACCAGCGATCGGCCGCGGGGCCGTTCGGGTCGTCCACGACGACCAGGTCGGGCGCTTCCCGCCGCAGCACCTCCGCCGCCGGTCCGGTCACCACGCGATGCCCGAGCCGCCGCGCCACCCGCGCAGCCTCGTCGCCGCCGCGGATGGAGACGACCGGCTCGACGCCGAGCGCCCGGGCGAGCCAGGTGCACCGCACGAGGTGCCCGAAGCCCCGCCGGGGTCCGCCGGCCGCGCGGATGACCAGCCGCATCACCGCAGTGCCTCCCGGACCGCCTGAATCACCCGCGCCACCTCCTCGTCGGTGAGCGACGCCGACAGCGGCAGCGAGAGCGTCCGGTCCGACACGAACTCCGCGTTCGGGAACCGCCCGCGTGTCAGGGCGAATCGCTGCTGGAAGTAGGGCTGGAGATGGAGGGCCGTGAAATGGATCGCCGTACCGATGCCGTCGGCGGCGAGCCGCTCGCGCAGCCGGTCGCGCGACGAGCCGCACAGGTTCTCGTCGACGAGGATCGTGTACAGGTGGCGCGCGTGCACCATGCCCGCCTCGGGCGCGGCCGGCCGCGTCACCGGCAGGTCCGCCAGCCCGTCGTCGTACTGGCGCCAGATCGCTTCGCGCCGCTCCAGGCGCTCGCCCAGGGCGGCGAGCTGGTGCAGCCCGATCGCCGCCTGCAGATCCATCATGTTGTACTTGAAGCCGGCCATGACGACTTCGTAGTCGGCCGGGCCGCCATGTTCGTATCGCCGCCAGGCGTCACGGCTCATGCCGTGCAGCGCGGCGATCCGCATGCGGGCGTCCGCGTCGGCCGACCCGGTCGTCACCATGCCGCCCTCGCCCGTCGTGAGGTTCTTGGTGGCGTAGAAGCTGAAGCAGGTGAAATCGGCCGTCGTGCCGATCTTGCGGCCGGCCGCCACGGCTTCGGCCGCGTGTGCCGCATCCTCGATCACGGTCAGCCCGCGTCGGCGCGCCAGCGCACCGAACGCGCTCACGTCCACCGGCCGGCCGCCGAAGTGCACCGGCAGCAGCGCGCGGGTGCGCGGCGTGACGGCCGCGGCGGCCGCGTCCGGGTCCAGGTTCATCGTCACCGGATCGATGTCGGCGAAGACGGGCGTCGCCCCCGTATGGACGATGGCGTGCGCCGTGGCGCAGAACGTGAGCGGCGTCGTCACCACCTCGTCGCCCGGGCCGACACCGGCCGCCAGCAGCGACAGGTGCAGCGCCGCGCTGCACGAGCTCACCGCCAGCGCATGCGGCGCTCCGGTGTAGGCCGCGAACCGCCGTTCGAACTGCGCGACACGCGGTCCGGTCGTCAGCCAGCCCGATTCGAGCGTCGCGACCACCTCGCCAATCTCATCGACGCCGATGGCCGGCCGCGCAAAGGCGACCGGCGCCGCCGTCGTGGTCGTCGTCAGAGGCGGCACAGGAGACGCTCCAGTTCAGGCGCCAGGCCGCGGCGATCCGGCCGCGTCCGCGACGCCGCGCCGCCGTCGGCCAGACCGAACGTCCGCCGGCTGCGGAAGACCAGCAGGTTGTCGAGCGGGCGCGAGCGCTCGCCGGCGTCATGCCGCCACGCCTCGAAGTCGGGCAGCAGGGCGACCGCCAGGTCGAGTCGCGTCACGTCGCTGTTGCTGGCGGTCACCAGCAGTTCGTCCCCGTCCCAGGCGAGGTGCGTCGGCTCGGGGAAATAGGGATGCGTCCCCAGCCGGAAGTGCGGCCAGCCGCTGCGCGACAGCGGACGGCCGGACGTCGGGCCGGCGGCGCCGATCGCGGCGACGAACTGGCCGTCGAGCTCGAAGACCTGGAGCCGGTTGTTCTGCTGATCGGCCACGACCAGCAACGGATCGGGCGTCGTGTCCTCGTCGCCGTTCCCGGCGCCGAACGAGGGCGCCGCCACGACGACCGCCGTCGGTGCGTTGAACTGCCCGGGGCCCGACCCGAATCCGCCGAAGGCGCCGATCGGCACCCCGTCGGCCGTGAGCATCTGGATGCGATGGTTGCCCGCGTCGCAGACGTAGATCCGGGTCTCCCCCGTCTCGGGCTCGGTGAAGACCGCCAGGCCGCGCGGATGCAGGAACTGCCCCGCGTCGTACCCGGGGCCGCCCACCAGCCGGCGAGTCCCGTCACCCGTGATGATCATCAGACGGTGGTTGAGCTCGTCGGTGAGGTACCAGCGGCCGTCCGGCCCCTGTGCCATCGAATGAATGGGGCGCGCGCCCTGAGCGCCGAGCAGCACTTCCCACGTCACCTCGCCCGCGCCACCGTTCCACTGAGATTCAGCAGCCTGCATCATGATCGTCCCGCCTGTCTGGTCTCCAACCGCGCCGGCTCGTCGACAGCCCGGTCGGCGGGCCGACCCGCTACGCGCGATTCACCGCGCCAAAAGCGGTCCCTTTGCGGGTCGGCGACCGATTCGCCCGTGACTGCAGCAAGGGGGGTACCAGATCGGACGGACGGGAGGGGGAATGAACCTTCGGCACGCAACGGCCGCGCGGGGCCGTCGGCACGAGGACGCACGCGTGCGCCGCCGCCGCGCACCGCGTGATGCACGGCCGGCGGACCGACCCGGAGGATCGGCGCGACGCGGGTTCGGCGGGCGGGGCTCACCCCGCCCGGCACCGATCAGGCCGCGGGGATCGCCGCCCGCAGGGCGTCGAACACCGGGCGCCATGTCGCGAGGGCCGGTTGGAAATCGTATTCGAGGATGTCGGCGACGGTGAGCCAGTCGTGCGCCTGCTGCGCGTCGATGATCGATTCGAGCTGGCCGATCAGTTCGCCGAGCTGCACCGAGACCGGACGGCCGTTCCAGTCCATCCGGTCGAGGCTGACGCCGAGGGCGCCCGCACCGGTACTGAGGATGGAGATCAGCGAGCGGATGGCCATCCCGAGCTCCGCCAGCCGCTGATTGGCCCCGACCAGGTCGGCGCCGCGGAAGGCCTCGCCCGTCTGGCCGACGGCCGCCGCCAGGCTGTCGATGGCCACGGCGCCCTGCGCCAGCGCTTCGTCGATCAGGTCGCCGCGCGTCTGGGTTTCAACCTCGATCAGATCGACGTCTGTCAGGCCGCGGGTGGTCCGGGCCTCGTCGCGGAATGTCGGTTCGTCGACGCCGTCGAATCGGACGGCCGTCACCACCTCCCCGCGTCCGCCAGCGTCCTGCTCGAGCCCGTCGAGCAGTTCTCCCCAGCATTCCGGCATGTTTTCGACCAGATGCTCTTCGTCGTTCAGGACCAGTCGCAGCATTCGTATCTCCCTGCCCGGTCCTCATAGCGAGAAGCTTGCCAGATCCGCCAGGGAAGGAGCTGGCGTCGATCATGCATTTCGTGCAGCGCAGCTTCCGGCCCCGGCCGTCGCCGGCACCGGGCGATCGCCAGAACCATGCCTGATACATCGACCCTCAGCCTCTGCCTGATCGCGAAGAACGAAGAGACCCATCTGGCGCGCTGTCTCGCGTCGGTCCGCGATCTCGTCGACGAGATGATCGTCGTCGACACGGGCAGCACCGACCGGACCGTCGAGATCGCCCGTTCGTTCGGCGCCCGCGTGCTGTCGTTTGCCTGGCAGGACGACTTCAGCCTGGCCCGGAACTTCAGCCTGGAACAGGCCACGAGCGACTGGCTTCTCGTGCTCGATGCCGACGAGTCGATTGCGACGCGCGACCACGCGCAGATCCGCGCCCTCATCGCGCGCGACGACCTGAACGCCGTCACGGCCCAGCAGCGCCACTATCTCGTCTCGGGCACGGTGGTCGGCTGGCGTCCCGGACCGGGCGGCTACGACGAAGGCAAGCCGTATCCCGGCTTCTTCGACGTCGAGTGCCGGCGGCTGTTCCGCAACCGCCCGTGGCTGCGGTTCCAGAACCGCGTGCACGAGGAGCTGCGCTCGATCGATCCGGCCCATCCGCTGGTCCAGATCCAGGCGGACTGGATCATCCATCACTACGGCAAGGCCGAGGACGGGGCCCGGCTGCGGAAGAAGGGTGAGGCGTACCTCCGCATCGGCCTGCAGAAGCTCAAGGACAAGCCGCGGGATCCGCTCGCGCACTACGAGCTCGGCATCCAGTTCCTCGAGCTGGAACAGCCGCGCGAGGCGCTCGCCTGCTTCACGCAGGCGCAGGGTCTTGCGCAGAACTTCCGCGACACGGCGCTGCGGATCGCCATCTGCCACATCCGCCTCAAGGAGCACGACAAGGCCCTCAAGGCGCTCAAGACCGCCACCCGGACGCTGCCGCAGTTCCGGGCGGAAATCGCGCTCGAGGAGGGGAACCTCCACCGTCAGCTCGACAACCTGCCGGCCGCCGAAGCCGCCTTCCGGCGGGCGCTCGTCGTCAACCCGGCGTTCGCCGCGGCCAGCGTGAACGTGGCCCTGCTCTGCCAGCGGCAGGGGCGGCTGGACGACGCGGTGGCGAGCCTCGACCACGCGCTCTCCCACTGCCCGGGCCACTTCGAAGCCCTGGCACTGCGCGCCCAGATCCGCCGCGACTGCCGGCGACGACGACGGGGCGCTGACCGACCTCGAGCAGCTCGGCACCCACCAGGGCGCCCTGCGGCTGCGCGCCCGCATCCTCGCCCAGCACCAGCGCTACGACGAGGCGCAACGCTGCCTCGACGCGATGCCGGAGGTCTCCGATGCGGAGGTGGCGGGCCTGCGCGGCGCCGTCGCCCTCGGCCTGGGCGACGTCGAAGAGGCCGTGACGCGCCTGCGCGAAAGCGTCGACCAGCGGCCGTCGCCCGAGGCCGCCCTGAACCTGTCGACGGCCCTCGAGGCCCAGGGCGACGGGCCCGGCGCGCTCGAGGCGGCGGCCACCGCGCTCCGCTTCGGACCCGAGGAAGACGCGGTCGTCGCCCGCTTCACGCAGCTCGCCGGCGACACGCTGCGCCATCGGGCGCAGGCCGGAGAGTCCGGTCCGCTGACGATCTTCTTCTATCAGCCGTACAGCATCGCCTTCGACGCCCGCACGCCCCGCACGCGCGGGCTCGGCGGCACCGAGAGCAGCATCGTCTACCTGTCGGAAGCCCTGGCCCGCCGGGGCCACCGCATCGTCGTGCTCAACGGCTGCGACGAGCCGGGAGACTTCGACGGCGTCGAGTACGCCCGATGGGAGACCCTGCCGATCCGCGCCGTCGCCGACCGGCCCGATGTCGTCGTGGCCGTCCGCTTCTGGCAGCAGATCGGCCGGGCGCGATTCGCGCCGCTGCAGATCTTCTGGACCGGCGATGCCTGGGACCAGCCGTTCCTGGAGCAGCTGACCGATGACCGGGCCCGGGCCGAGATCGACTTCTTCATGCTGCAGAGCGACTGGCAGAGCGAGACGTTCCGCACCAGATTCGGCCTGCCCGACTGGCGCATTCTCCGCACGCGCCTCGGCGTGGCCGGATCGACCGTCGATCCGCCCGTGCGGCCCGGCGGCGCCGGCACGTCGCCCGGCGCGGCTCGCCTACGCGAGTACGCCATTCCGCGGCCTCGACGTCCTGCTCGACCTGTTTCCCCGCATCCGCGCGGCCGTTCCCGAGGCCGAGCTCGACGTGTTCAGCAGCATGCGGGTGTACGGGATGGCCGAGAGCGACGATCGGAAGCAGTTCCGCGCGCTGTACCGGAAGGCGAAGCAGCCGGGCGTGACACTCGTGGGATCGCTGCCGCAGCTCGAGCTGGCCCGGCGGCTGCAGGAGGCCCGCCTCCTCGCCTACCCGAATCACTACGCGGAAACGTTCTGTATCGCCGTGGCCGAGGCCGAAGCCGCCGGCTGCGCCATCGTCACCTCGGCCCTGGGCGCGCTGCCCGAGACCGTGGGCGACGCCGGCGTCTGCGTGCCGGGCGACCCCCACGGTCCCGCCTACCAGCAAGCCTTCGTCGAGGCGTGCGTCACCCTGCTCACCGATGACGCCCGCTGCGAAGCGATGAGCGGGCAGGGGCTGGCGCGCAGCTGGCGCGACTACGCCTGGCCGGCCATCGCCGAGGGCTGGGAGACCGTCTGCCGCACGGCGCTCACCGTCGACTCGCCGGTGCTCGACCGGGTCGCGATGCACCTGGCCGCCGGCCGCACGGGCCTGGCAGCGCGCATGCTCGAGCGCGACGTACCGGCCGCGATCCCCGCCGACGTGCGTCAGGGGCTGGCGGCCGTCATTGCCGCCCGGACGGGAGAGGCGGCCACGCCGCCCGCCGACACGCTTCGACAGGTCGCTCTCTGGGTTCCTCCGTTCAGACGTTCTGGCCTTCTCGACACTGCCTGTACGGCCCACTACCGGAGCTGCCGCATGACATCAATGAACTCGGACTTCACAGTCGTCCCGGCCACGCCGCCGGCCCAATCCGTCGAGCAGCGGATGCGAACCGAGAACCTCCCCAGGAACCTGGAGGCGGTCGACCCGTATTTCGGCCCGTTCTTCACCTTCATGCGCCGGTCTCTGTCGTCAGGCGGCTCCGAGCTCGGCCTGGCCATGACGCTCTTCTCGCTCGGCGTCTCCATCCGCGCGGCCCAGATCGTCGAAATCGGCCGGTTCAAGGGGATGTCGACCCTGGCCCTGGCCAGCGCGCTCCGATTCAACGACATGGGCTGGGACGAGCCGGAGCAGCATCGGCAGCGGCCCGACGTGCCTTATCAGCTGCTCGAAGGCCCACGCACCCGCCGCCTGATCTCGATCGACCCGTTCCCGACGACGGAGGCCGACCGCGTGATCGCCGAAGCCGGGCTGACCGACTACGTCATCTTCGTCAATCATCGCTCCGATGCGGTACAGGTCGCCGGGCAGGTCGATCTCCTCTTCATCGATGGCGATCATTCCTATGAGGGATGCCGGCGGGACGTCGACCAGTACACGCCGCTGGTCCGCCCGGGCGGGTACTTCATCCTGCACGACTACTTCGGCTGGTACGACGAGGAGGGGCGGAACGGTTCGCCGATCAAGCGGGTGGCCGACGAGATTCCGGAGGATCAGTTCCCCCGGCTGCTCATCGATACCGGCTATCCGTCGCTGGTGGTCTTCCACCGGCCCCTGGCTGCGACGAAAGGGTAGCGCCGTCATGCCTGCACAGAACGACACGGGATTGCCGGTGACGGGCGAGGAGCCGGCCGTGGCACCGGCGGACGGTTCGGCGGTGGGCATCCGCGTCCATCACTTCGCCCCGTACGCGCCGGCTGTCCGGATGGCCGAGCGGGCCGCTGCCGGCAGGGCGCGCATCGTCGAGATCGGTCCCGGTACGTGCCCGTTCCCGCCGGCGACCGAGTTCGTCGACTGGATGCCCCGGCCGGGCCTCCCGGGGCCGGTCCACTGTCTCGACCTGAGCAGGGATCCGCTGCCGTTCGCCGACAAGAGCATCGACTTCCTCTATTGCCGCCACGTGCTGGAGGATCTCTATAATCCGCTGCACGTCTGCCGGGAGATCAACCGGGTGGCCCGCGCGGGGTACATCGAGACTCCGTCGCCGCTGGCGGAGACGTGCAGGGGCACGGACTCCGGCACGCCGCCCCCGCCCTGGCGCGGCTACATGCATCACCGCTACCTCGTCTGGGCCGAAGGGCAGACACTGCTGTTCCTCCCGAAGCTGCCGCTCATCGAGTACCTGCAATTCGGCCGCGAGGAGCACATCGCCGAGCTGCTGAATGCCGGCCCCCTGTTCTGGAACACCTATTTCTCGTGGAGCGGCACGCTGCGCGCCCGCCAGCTCGAGCACGAGCAGGGGTTCGATCTGCGGGTCCCGGGTAACGACCTCGGGGCTCAGGTCGTCCGGGCGCTCAAGCAGACGGTGGCCCATACCGTACGGTTGTCGACCGGGGCCATGAAGGCGGCCTGACGGCCGCCTCACGGCCCCGCCGCCCCCGGGGCACCGGTCTCCCGTTCCAGTCCCCGCCCCCCTCCATCTTCCCGCGCCTCCAGCCAGCAATCCGCCGATTTCCGCCCATTTCGTGTGCGCCCCCGTGTGCGCGGCCGCACACGGTTGCGAAATCGTGCCACCCTTGAAAAACCGATTAAAGAACCTCCAGAGGCCGTCGATTACCCCTTTGACTGTGCGGGAGCGCACACACCGCACACGAGGTCAACACAGCCGGTCCGGAAGGGCCGACAAGTTTTCGAAGGAGTAAGGGACATGGCTTCGTTCTCGGTCGTCACCAACATCGCCTCGGTGAACGCCCAGGCCAACCTGTATCAGACCAGCCAGGGCCTCAACAAGGCGCTGACTCGTCTCTCGTCCGGTCTCCGCATCAACTACTCGGGCGACGATGCGGCAGGCCTCGCGGTGGCCAACGGCTACCGTTCGGATATCGCCGTGCTGCAGCAGGGGGTCCGCAACGCGAACGACGGCCTGTCCACGCTGCAGATCAAGGACGGCGCGCTCAACAACGTCTCGACGCTGCTCGACCGGCTGTCGACCCTGGCGACCCAGGCGGCCTCCGGCGGCACGACGGACGCCAGCCGCACGACCCTGAACAACGAGTTCCAGGACGTGCTCTCGGAAATCGATCGCGAGTCGTCGGTCGCCGGCATGAACGCGGCGGCGGGCTTCTCGGTCTTCGTCAGCAACAGCACCGGCAACGGTGTCGTCAGCGGCACCATCGCGGCCGTCACGACCTCGACGCTGGGTATCTCGTCGCTCAACATCACCCAGCAGTCGTCGGCGGCGACCGCCGTGTCGACCATCCGGGCGGCAATCAACACCCTGGGCAACGCGCAGGGGACGATCGGCGACCTCGAGAACCGGCTGACCTACGCGATCGCCCTCGGCAACTCGCAGATCACGAACAACACGGCCGCCGAGAGCCGGATCCGCGACGCGAACATCGCGCAGGAGTCGGCCAACCTGACGAAGTACAACATCCTGAACCAGAGCGGCATCGCCGCGCTGGCGCAGGCGAACAGCTCGACCACCGCCGTTCTGGCGCTGCTCCGGTAAGGCGAGACGGCGGGTCCTTCGGGGGCCCGCCGCCCGCCGCCGCCAGCGCCCGCGACCGGAGCGCGGCACCCACCTCGAGGGGTGCCGCCCGCCCGTCAGGCGTGTCGGATTAAAGACTCTTCCTCCCCCACCGATTACCCACCCGAACCTGAGTTGCGGCGGTAAGGTCCGTCGCACGGTCCGGCATGGATGCCGGGCGTTTTCGGTCAAGGAGGAAGCGCAATGGCTTCGTTTTCAGTCGTCACCAACATCGCCTCGGTCAACGCCCAGGCGAATCTGTCTCAGACCTCGAGCTCGCTGAACAGGACCCTGACCCGTCTGTCGAGCGGTCTCCGCATCAACTACTCCGGTGATGATGCGGCCGGGCTCGGCGTCGCCAACGGCTACCGATCGGATCTCGCGACCCTGAATCAGGGGATCATGAACGCCAACGACGGGCTGTCCTCGCTCCAGATCAAGGACAGCGCGCTCAACAACGTCTCGCAGCTGCTCGACCGGCTGTCGACGCTGGCGACCCAGGCGGCCTCCGGCAGCACCACCGACGCCAGCCGCACGATTCTGAACAGCGAGTTCCAGGACGTGCTCTCGGAAATCAACCGTGAGACGGGCGTGGCGAGCGTCAGCACCTCGACCGGCTTCTCGGTGTTCCTCAGCAACGCCAGCGGCACGAACGGCGTGGTCAGCGGCACGGTCGCGGCCGTCACGACCTCGACGCTGGGGATCTCCTCGCTGGCCATCACGGCCCAGTCGGCGGCCGCCACGGCGGTCTCGACCGTCCGCGCGGCCATCGATACCCTGGCCACGACGCAGGGCAAGATCGGCGACCTCGAGAATCGCCTGACCTACGCCATCACGCTCGCGCAGTCGCAGGTCGTCAACAACACGGCGGCCGAGAGCCGGATCCGCGACGCGAACATCGCGCAGGAGTCGGCCAACATGACGAAGTACAACATCCTGAACCAGAGCGGCATCGCGTCGTTGGCTCAGGCGAACAACAGCTCCAGCGCCGTGCTCGCGCTGCTCCGGTAACGTTCGCTCGTCTGGCGGGACGCGGCCGGCCTTCGGGCCAGCCGCGTCCCGCCGGCCGGCGTTCCCGTCCCCGCCACCATTCGCCATACATTCGCCATCCGGGCGCTCCCGGACTCAGCGCGAGATGTCGGATTCCTGACACCCCACAAGCGCTCAAGACGGCCATCCGGCCGCCGATTATCTCTCTGAGGACCAGCCCTGCGTCGCCTGGGCACCGGGAAACCATAGAGAGAGCCCATGAAACGAACCAATCCCGATCGTCCGCCTGAGACGGCCCCCGCTCAGGCTGAGGGCACGCCCCTTGCTGCCGTGAAGACCCTGTTGGCCGAGTACAACATCGGCCTGGCCTTCGGCCTGAGCCCCCAGACGGGCCAGCGCGTGATGCGCCTGATCGACGACCGCACGGGCGAACCGAGCCGCGAGCTTCCGAGCGCGGTCCGGCATCGCCTGGCCGGCTTTGCCGCCCGCCTCGTGGCGGCCGGGCCCGCGGAGCGATAAGAAGGGTTCGCCATGAGTTCGCCTATTACGCTGAGCGGCTTCAACAACATCGATTTCAATTCGATTCTGACTGCGATGATGCAGCAGGCGTCCCAGCCGCTCACGACGCTCCAGACCCAGCAGCAGACGCTCCAGAGCCAGAACAGCATCTACGGCACACTGGCGACCAAGCTGGGGACCCTGGAGAGCGCGGCGAGCGCCCTGAAGTCGAGCACGTCCCTGTCGGGCACCTCGGTCACGAACACCAATCCCTCGTCGGCGACGGTCACCACGAGCAGCAGCACCCCCCAGGGGACCTACAGCATCGTCGTCAACGCGCTGGCGAAGGCGCAGGTCACGGCCTCGACGTCGACCTACACCGATACCGGCACGACGGTGGTGGCCAGCGGCGGGTCGCTGACGATCGGCGGCGTCGCGGTGAACCTCAGCGGCGACACGACGCTGCAGGGGCTGGCCGACGCCATCAACACGACGGCGAACATCCCGGTGACCGCGGCGGTCGTCCAGGCGACGCCCGGCAACTACGAGCTCGTCCTGACGGGCTCGAACACGGGGACGTCGAACGCCTTCTCGATCACCAACAGCCTGACCGGCGGCGCCGGCCTCACCTTCGGCGGCAATGCCCAGAACGCGGCCGATGCGAGCGCGACGGTGAACGGGCTCTCGATCACCAGCTCGACGAACTCGATCGACTCGGCGATTCCGGGTGCCTCGGTCACGCTGCAGAAGGCCGACCCCGCGACGACGATCTCGGTGACGGTGAACCAGGACACCTCGGCCGCCAAGACCGCGGTTCAGACCTTCGTCTCGGCGTACAACGACCTGGCGACGTTCATCCAGGGCCAGCAGCAGGCCTCGATGAACGGCAGCACGAGCATCGCGAACGACGGGGTCCTGCGCGGTCTCTCGTCGACGCTGCGCGGGGCGATCGGCGGCTCGAGCTCGGCCGACTCGACCTTCCAGTACCTCTCGCAGGTCGGCATCGGGTTCTCGACGACGGGCCAGCTGACCTTCGATAGCGCGGCGTTCGACACGGCCGCGAACAACGGGTCCCTGAGCCACATCCAGACGCTGTTCTCGGGTGACGGCACCACCGACGGCATCTTCACGACCATCGACAGTGCCCTGAACAACTACGTCGGCTCGGGCGGCCTGGTCGCCACCCAGCAGTCGAACATCACCAACGAGTTGTCGACCATCTCGCAGCAGATCCTCGACTTCCAGAATCAGCTGAGCATCCAGAAGCAGTCGCTGCAGCAGCAGTTCGCCGCCGCCGACAATGCGATCTCGGCGCTGAACAACCAGGGGTCGTCGCTGAACAACCTGAACAGCGGGTACAAGCTGTTCTAGTGACCGAGGAGTTGAAGTCGCGTATGCCAGCCGCCGCCGCCCGCGCCACGACCGCCTACCAGCAGACGCAGGTGCAGTCCTGCAATCCGCTCGAACAGGTCGTCCTGCTGTACGACGGGGCCATCCAGTTCCTGACCAAGGCCCGCGATGCGATTCAACGGAAGGACCTCCAGGCCCGCCATGCCGGCATCTCGCGCGCCCTGGGGATCCTCAACTACCTGCAGAGCACGCTGAACATGGACGAGGGGGGCGAGGTCGCCGTGCGGCTGGACGCGCTGTACACCTACCTGCGGGACCTCGTGCTCGACGCCAACCGCACGCAGGAGCCGGGCCCGCTCGACGAAGCGGTGCAGCTGCTCGACCTGCTGCGCGATGGATGGGCGCAGATCGCCAGGAATCCACCCGGCCCGGCCGCCGTGGATCGGGGTCACGTGTGACCCCCGACGAAATCGAACAGACGCTCATCTCCTACGCCGCCGGGCTGGAAGCGGAACTGCGGCTGCTGCGCCACCTGCAGCGGCTCGCCGACATCCAGCACGCCGCGAGCCGCGAGCCCAACCTCGATTCGATCAACCGGCTGAACGACGAGCGCGAGCGCCTGATGGCGAGCCTCGTCAAGATCGAATACGAGATCAAGCCGCTGCGGCTGGCCATCCACGACCACCGCCAGCAGGCCGTCCGGGTGGCCGGCTTCGACCACGTCGCCGGCCTCCACCGGCAGGCGGCCGAACTGGTCGCCGCCATCATGGCCTCGGACCAGAAGACCAAGGAGGCGCTGCGCGAGGCCGAGATCGCCCGCCGCTACGCCGCCCAGACGCTCGAAATGGGCGAAGCCACCCTCGCCGCCTATCGCCGCGTCGTCATGCCCGAGATCGTCAGCGCGGCGCTGGTGAACAGGAGAGGCTAGCCGTCTTCAGTCTTCAGTCTTCAGTCTCCGGTCCTGACCGGACTACGGGCTGCGGGCCCCCTCGCCGATGCCGGCCCGTGAGCAATACCCATTGCTCATTGCCCATTGCTCATTGCCCATTGCGCCTCGAGCCACGCCGTCCTTCGGGCCCTCGTTCCCGATCTTCCCTTCGTGCCTTCGTGTCTTCGTGGTTGCCCGTGACTCACCGTACACGGAAAGAGCCGACCGTGAGGTCGGCTCTTCACATCAGGACCGGAGACCGTAGACCGGAGACCGAAGACGGAGTTCAGCTCCCCTACGCCGCCGTCTCCCTCACCCCGGCGGCCGGGAACGAGCGGCGCAGCGGCGTCTGGCGGCAGGCGAACAGGAACGAGGCCGCCTCCTGGAAGCCCAGGCGGTCGTAGAGCGCCCGCGCCGGCACGTTGTCGTCTCCCACGACCAGTGTCACCTGCGTCTGCCCCGCGGCCCGGGCGGCGCCGCAGGCGGCACGCACCAGCCGGCCGCCGAGGCCGGCCCGCGTGAGCTCCGGGTCGACGGCCACCTGCGCCACGTGCGCCGTCTCCGGCGCCAGCGCCGTCGTCACGACGAGGCCGACCGGCTCCCGTGTCGCGGTCCGCTCGGCGATGAAGCTGGCCTCGGGACGGAATTCCCCGCAGGCCGACGTCCGCACGAGCTGCCCCAGGTAGTGCGCCCACTCCTCCAGCCGCTCGTGCGGGGCGAAGCAGCGGACGTTCGGGGCCTTGTGGTAGGCCCGCGCCAGCAGCCGCACCATGGCCACGGCGTCGTGGGGCGTCCAGGTGCGCAGGCGGATGCCGCCGGTGACGTCCACCTCGCCGGCCGGCCGATCGTCGGCCGTCAGCGGCCGGCGCAGATAGAGGTGGCGGAAGACCGGGATCCGTCGGCGGACGAAGGCGGCCTGCTCGGCGGATCCCTGCGGAAAGAAGAAGCCGGACAGCTCGCGCGCGAGCGCCGCCTCGGGGGAGGCCAGGATCGCGTCCAGCAGCCCGCGGACCACGGCCGCCCGGTCGCCGACCAGCGCGCCGATCTGCAGGATGTCGCCGTGGAGCAGAAAGAACGCCCAGCCGGCGGTCCGGCCGTGCCGGTCGCGCGCGAGCAGTCCGGGCAACCGTCCCGCGGCGCGCGCCGGTTCGACGATATCCCAGGAGGGTTGCAGGTTCCAGTCGAGCCCCGTCTGCCAGCGGGCGGTCTCGGCCTCGTACAGCGGCCGGATCTCCTCGGCGGGGACGTCGCGCCAGTCGATGTAGGTCATCATCACGATTCATGTCCGTGCGGGCGCGTGTGGAGCGCCATCAGCCGGCGGAGATGGCCGGCGCCAGCCTGGCCGTCGGCCGCCCCGGCAGCCGCGACGCGGTTCGCCTCGCAGATCTGGTCGTAGATCTCGCGCCGGTGCACCGCCACCTGCGGCGGGGCGGTCACGCCCAGCCGCACGCCGTCCCGGCCGACTCTCAGTACGCGGACTTCGATGCCTTCGCCAATCATGATTGTCTCGTTCCGCTTGCGCGTGAAGACCAGCATGGCCTACCCCAGCTTCAGCGGATGCCGAAGCGGATACAGAGTGTTGTGGGGCATCACCTGATAACCAATCATCCCTGTCGGATTGATCACGATTGGCGCCCGCAGATTGATGCTGCCCTCGTACTCGCCGATCATCGTGACGAGCGCGAGCCAGAGCAGCGACGTGTGCTCGTCGGCCCGCAGGCGCTCGCGGTCGGCCGCGCTGAGATCGCAGCGGTACGACGGGAGCACGAGCCGGGGATCGACGGCCAGGAAGGACGCCTCGGCCCCGTCGACCGCGTGCACGCAGTACAGCATGCCGCCCGAGAGGTCCGAGAGCACCACGAAGTGGCGGCACTGCTCGAAGCCCGGCAGGCCGTCGGGAAACAGGAGCACGTCCCGTGGATCGACGTCGAAGCCGCCGAAGCGTGTGTCGACGCTGATCCGCCGCGTGCGTTCGCGATCGTCGGGGGTAGGTTCGATCATCCCAGATAGTCCAGCAATGACACCTTGTTGATCGTCGCGACCGCGCCCAGCGCGGCGCGGTTCGCGGTCTCGGCCGTCGTCATGTCGGAGATGGCCTGCGCCATGTTGGCGTCCTGGGCCTTCGACAGCTCCGTCGTCGCCGCCTGCTGCGCCGAGGTCAGCCGTGACTGCTGCGACTGCAGCGTCTGCAGGCTGATGCCCACGCCGGTCTGCGCCTGGACGACCCGGCTGAAGGCGGCGTCCAGGTTGGCCATGCCCGTCTTGATCCCGGCCGTGTCGTTCGCCTGGACCGCGGTGACGAGGTTCGCGAGGTCCGTGAACATGTCGTTGGGCGCCGTCCCCTGGGCGATCTGCCCGCCGTCGAGCGACGTCGCCACGGTGATCTGCCGGTCGATGTTCACCGAGACGGGCGATGAGTTCCCCGCGTACGCCGAGACGACACCGCCGGTTTCGGTGAAGGGCGCCGTGGTGGCCTTGGAACCCGAGAACAGGTAGCTGCCGCTGAACGACGTATTGAAGTCGGAGACGAGCGCGTCGCGGATGCTCTGCAGCTGCGTGACGGCCGCCTGGGTCTGCGACGGCGTCACCGTCGACACGAGCACGCTGGCCCCCGCCGACTTCGCGGCGGTCAACTGCGTCACCATGTCGGAGAGCACCGAATCGGCCACGCTCAGCCTGGAGGTGGCCGCGTCGGCCGTCTTCGAGTACCTGCGACAGCGCCCCCAGCTGGGTCTGCTGGCCGATCGCCACGACGGTCGCGGCCGGATCGTCGCTCGGCACCCGGACCCGGAGCCCCGAGGAGACCTCGAGCTGCTTGGCCGACAGGTTCTCGACCGTCGTGTTGACGTCCGTCATCGCATTCCGAATCGTGGTGCCAAAACTCACGCGCATGATCAGTTCACCATCTGCAACAGCGTATCCAGCGTGTGGTTCACCAGGCTGAACATCTGCGCGCTGGCCTGGTAGGCACGCTGGAACTTCATCATGGTCATCGCTTCTTCATCCAGGTTCACGCCCGACACGCTGTCCTGCAGCGTCTGCAGCTGCTGGACGACCCCGTCGTGCGTCTGCTGGTCGTTCTGCGCCGTCTGCGTGTCCTGGCCGACCTGGTAGACGAGCGAGGCCCAGGCGTCGCTCATCGTGCTCAGGCCGCCGCCCAGGACCTTCGCGTCGCGCAGCGCCGAAATGGCGGTCGCCGTCTGGTTGTCGCCGGTCGTGTTCGTCGTCGCCGCCGCCACCTTCGTGGGGTCGGCGACCACGGCCGCGTTCATCGCGATCGCCGCCGCGGCGCCGGTCGCGCTGCCCAGCGGCGTGAAGAAGTTCGTGCCGGTGGTCCCGTTCAGGTCGTAACCCGCCGCGTGCAGCGTGTTCACCTGCTGCACGACCTTGTAGGCGAGCGTGTCGAGCTGGCTGACGTAGCCGGGGATGTTCGTGTCGCGCGCCTGCAGCAGCCCGCCGATCTTCCCCGACGGTGATCGACGAGGTGACGTCGGTGCCGTCCGCCGCCAGGATCGACGGCGAAGCCGGTGACCGGCATCGGCGACGTGCTCACGCCGTACGCGTTCTCCCCGATCACCAGCGCCTGCCCCGTCCCGAACGAGATGTCGATGCCGCCGTCCGCGCGGTTGATCGTACCGATCGAGACCTGGTCCGCCAGCTGTCCCACCAGCACGCGCTGCTGGTCCTGCAGCGTCTGCCCCGCCGCCGTCGACCCGCCGCCGGCGTTCGCAATCTGCGCGTTCAGCTTCGCGATCTGGCCCGTCAGCGCGTTGATCTGGTCGACGCCGCTGCGGACGCCGCTGTCGGCGCTGCTCTCGGCCTGCGTCAGCCGGCTGCTCATCTGGTTGAAGGCCTCGGCCAGCGCCTGCCCCTGCAGCACCACCTGCTGCCGGTTCGTCGCCGAGACCGGATCCTGGGAGAGTGTCGAGAAGGCGTCGAAGAACTGCGTGAGGCTCGCGTCGAGGGACTGGCCCGGCGTGCCGATCGCGACCTGCACGACCCCCAGCGCGTCGGCCAGCGCTCCCTGCTGCTGCGAGAGCGGCTGCTCCTGCCAGAGCCGCTGGCTGAGCATGCTGTCGCGAATGGCCTGCACGCCGGTCACGTCCACGCCGTTGCCGGCGCTCAGCGTGCCCGTCGGCGCCGACGCCGACAGCTGCGCCTCCCGCCGGGAATAGCCGGGCGTGTTGACGTTCGCGATGTTCTGGCTGACGGTGTTCAGACCGTAGGTCTGCGCGTCGAGCGCGCGCGAGGTCGTCGACAGGATGTCGAGGAGGCCGGACATTACGCCCTCGCCTCCACCGTGGTGGACGCGAGAGTCTCGCACGCCCGCCCGTCGCGGTCGTAGCCGGCCGAGTCCCCGCGTGCGGCACGGACCATCCGGGCGGCCTCGTTCAGCGTCTCGCCCAGCCGCAGGCAGCGCCGCAGCGACTGCCGGGCCCGGGCGATTTCGGCGACGACCACGGCCCGCTCGCCGGAGCCCGGCGTGTACCGCCCGGCCTCCTCGAGCGCGGCCGCCAGCGCCGGCTGCGCGGACAGCAGATCGTCCAGCCGCAGCCCGGCCAGCGCGTCGCCCATCCGATCGAGCACCTCACGGAGCCGCCCGAGGGCAGATCTCTCCGGAGTCGTCATCAGACACCGCCTCCCGCGCCGGTCGCCGCCCGCCGTATGCGTGCGGAGCGATTCGTAGGAGCCGAGCAGGTGGTCGATCATCTTGTTCGCCAGCGCGTTCACGTCGGTGCCCACCTGGCCCGACGCCAGCTTCTGGCGCGCTTGATCGACCTTGTCCTGCCGGATCCCCGGCGAATCCTGGGCCGCCTTGACGGCCTGCCCGAGCAGCTTGGCGTCGGGCGAGACGTCGACCCGGTCTCCGTCCCGGTTGCCGTCGCCGTCGATCCGCTGCCCACCCTGGCCCTGCGTCCCGATCCGATCGGTCTGGGCCTTGTCGATCTGCTGGTTGCCGGTGGCGCCGGTGACCTGAGCGTTAGGGCTGTTGCCCTCAATCTTCATGCTCTTCTCCTCTTGCCCTCCGGACCTATCCGGAGGTCTGCAGCCGGATCAATCGGCATTTGTCCCGAGAGACTTGAATTTGCCGTCCAGCTGCAGCGCCACTTGCTCCGGATTGAGCCGCTTGCCGTTCTCCAGCACCTCGAAGTGCAGGTGCGGGCCCGTCGCCCGCCCGGTCATGCCCACGCGCCCAATCGCCTCACCAGCTGTAACTTGCTGACCTGTCGTCACATCAAGCGACGACAGGTGCGCATATCTCGTTTCGATGCCGCCGGCGTGCTGCACCAGCACCGTCAGGCCGTACCCGCCCTCGTCCCCGGCGAACTTCACGACCCCCGCTCCGACGACCGGAACCTCGGTCCCGTAGGCCGCCCGGAGGTCGACCCCGCCATGGAACTTGGTTTCCCCGTTGAAGGGGTCCCGTCGCCACCCGTAGGGCGAATTCACAGCGGCATCCATCACTTCACTCAAGTCCGGCAGCACCTGGGCCTCGTTGGGCACCAGCGGTCCTGCCGGAGCCTGGGCCGGGGCCGCCGCAGTGCCCGCCGCCCCCGAGACCGTCTCACCCGCTCCGGCGGCCGGAGCAGCCGGCACAATCGCCGCCGGTGCCGGCGCGGCGGGTGCCGTGGGAGCCCCCATCGTGAGGCCAGACGTCGCCGGGGCCAGCGTCAGGCCCGGCGTCGCGCTCCCCATCGTCAATCCCTGCGCCTGGGCCGCCGTAATGAGCTGCTGCAGCTGGGCGCCCATCGCCAGCCCCGTGTTCCCGCCGGCCGCGGCGCCAATCTGCTGCTGCAGGCTCTTGAGCAGCTGCGTCGACAGCCCGACTCCGCCCTGCTGGGCCAGCGCCTGGGCGAAGGCGGCGTCCATGGTGTCGTTCATGGTGCCGGTGCCCGACATCAGTCCGCCGCCCAGGCCGTCCTGGCTGCTGTCGCCGCCATCGCTGTTGCCGCCGATGGTGAGCGACTTGCGCATCTGCTGGACCATCTGGAGCAGCAGCGTGCTCTCGAACTGCTGGGCCAGCTCCTTGACCTTCGCCGCCTGCGGTGCGGTCAGGCCGGACGCCGCCCCGTTGGGGCTCTTGGCGGCCGTCGCCCCCGTCCTGGGGGGAACCGGTCCGTTCTGCAGCGTCAGGTCGGAGGCCATCGTCCCTTCGTCTAGATGATCACGATCTCCGCCCGCAGCGCGCCGGCCGCCTTCAGCGCCTGCAGGATGGCGATGATGTCGCGCGGCGTCGCGCCCAGCGTGTTCAGCGACTCGACGACGGCCTGCAGCGTCGTCCCTTCTCCGAGTTGCACGAGCCGTGCCGTCCCTTCCTGCACGTCGACGTTCGTGTCGGGCACCACCTGCGTCGTGCCGCCGCTCGAGAAGGGCGTCGGCTGCGACACCTTGTATTTGGTCGTGATGCGGACGCTCAGGTTGCCGTGCGCGACGGCCGCCGGTCCGATCTGCACGTTGGCGCCGACCACCACGGTGCCGGTCCGCTCGTTGATGACGACGCGGGCCGGCTCGTCGACGGCCACGCGCAGCGGCTCGAGCCGCGCCATCAGATCGGCGATCGACGCCTGGTACTGCGGCGGCACCTTGACCTCGACCGTTGCGGGATCGAGGGCGCGGGCGCTGCCCTGGCCGAGCGATCCGTCGATGGCCGCGGCCATCCGCTGGGCGGTCATGTAGTCGGGCTCGTGCAGCGACAGCAGGATGTTCGACCGGTCGCCCAGGGCGACGCTCTGCCCCGTCTGCACGATGCCGCCGTCGGGCACGCGTCCCACCGTCAGGTGGTTCACCTGGACGCTGTTGCCGCCGCCGCCGCCGCCGAACCCGCCGATCGACAGCGGCCCTTCGGCCATCACGTAGACCTTGCCGTCGGGGCCGCGCATCGGGGCGGCCATCAGCGTGCCGCCCTGCAGGCTGTTCGCGTCGCCAATCGACGACACGGTGACGTCCAGCCGACCCCCCTGCCGGACGAACGGCGGCAGCTCGGCCGTGACGAGGACGGCCGCGACGTTCTCCACCTTCACCTGGTCGGCCGGCACGATGACGCCGAAGCGGCGCAGCATGTTGGCGAGCGTCTGCACCGAGAAGATCGTCTGCTGGCTGTCACCGGTCTTGTTCAGCCCGACGACCAGTCCGTAGCCGATGAGCTGGATCGGCTGCGCGCCCTGCAGCGACGCGATGTCCTTGAGGCGCGCGGCGCTCGCGGTCATGTCCACGTCGGGCGCGGTGGTGGCCGCGCGCGCCGGCGCGCCCACCAGGGTGCCGGCCATCACCATCGCCAGAACTGTTCGCCATCCCATACCGTGCTCCGTCCTCGATTCCGTCGCCGGAGTCCGTTCGCCCGCCGGTGGGCGTCAGAAGATCTTGTTCAGGATCCGCACCAGCAGGCCGGGCTTCAGGTTGTCCTTGATCAGCCCCTGGCCGAAGTAGCGGATCCGCAGCTGCGCAATCGACGTCGACAGCACGATGTTGCTCGGCGCGACGTCGGTCGGGCGGACGACGCCCGTCAGCACGACGACCTGCTTGTCGCCGTTGATCTCGATCTCGCGCGCGCCCTCGAGCACGAGGTTGCCGTTGGGGAGCACCTGCGCCACGCGCACGGTCATGTCGGCCGTCAGCGTCCCGTTGCGCGTCGTCGTGCCGCCGCCCTTGAACTTGGTCGACGCGGCGGTGTTCGCGAGATTCGCCGGGTCGAGGAAGCTGAGGTGCTTCTCGAGGCCGAACAGGTTCGTCAGCCCGGCGCTGCCGCTCGAGTCCTTGTTCAGCTCGGAGTCGGCCGAGCCGGTCGCGCTGATGCTCTCCATCACGTGCACGGTCAGCAGGTCGTTGACGTCGTGCGCGCTCGGATCGGCGGTCAGGCCGGTCATCCAGCCGATCGCCGGTCCGGGGGTCGTCGTCGGCGTCCCCTGGGCCTCCTGCAGGTAATGGGTGAACAACTCCGTGTAGTCGCCGTCGACCTTCGACTGCGGCTTGTTCTTCTCCGACTTCTTCGGCGCGCCGTAGAGCGGCGCGAACATCAGCAGCAGGATCACCGTCAGCGCCACCGCGAATCGTCTGGCTGTCATTGCACGACCTCGACCTCGTCCTGCCCCACCACGCGCCCCTGCAGGGCCCGCCCGCTGCGGGGATTGACGAGCCTGATGACGTCGCCGCGTCCGCCGCTCTGCGCGGCCGTCGCCTTGCCGGTCACCTCGCCACCGGCGAACACCACCTTCACCAGCACCTGATCGCCGCTGCGCACCAGGGGCGGCACGACGGCCACCATGCTCGTCAGCGGCGCGCCGGCGACCAGGTCGACGACCGTCCGGGCGCCGGCCAGATCCTCGGGCGCCGGCAGCGGCGCGATCGGCAGATCGAGCAGGTCCGCCGTCGACATCCGGATGTCCTTCGTCGTCAGCACCGTGCCGCGCGGCAGCGGCCGGGCCGTCACGGCGTGCGGGGCCGACACGTGGACGATCGCCGAGGCGTCACCGACCGGGCGCAGCAGCTGCCACGGTCCGCTGCCGGCCACCTTCAGCGTGAAGCGGACGAGCCGCCCGAATCGGGCGCCCGGCTCCGGGTCGGCCGTGATGCCGTCCACCGTCGACGTCCGCACCGACAGATCCTCCACGTCCACCTGCGCCTCGTCGCCCACGCGCGCCCGCACCGCCGCCACGATGGCCGCCCGGACGTCCGCCTGCCGGCCGGCGCCCGGCGCGTCGGGCGCGGCCGGCGCCGGCGGCGCCCCGAAGACCGGGGCGGCCAGCGCGACCACCACCGCGACGGCCAGCGCGCTAGCGCTGGAGCCCATTGACCTGCTGCAGCATCTCATCGGCCGCCTTGACCACGCGCGAATTCGCCTCGTAGGCCCGCTGGCCCGTGATCATGTTCACCATCTCCTCGACGACGCTGACGTTCGAGTCCTCGAGGAAGCCCTGCAGCGTCGTCCCGGTGCCGTTGGTGCCCGGCACGCCGGTGGTCGGCTCGCCCGACGCCGTCGTGGCCGTGAAGAGGTTGCCGCCGAGCGGCTCGAGGCCGGCCGGGTTCTGGAACGTCGCGAGCTCCAGCGTGCCGACCTGCTGTGTCGCGCTCTGCCCCTGCTGCGCCACCGAGACGATCCCGTCCTTCGAGATGCTGACCGACGTCGCATTGGCCGGAATCGCGATCTGCGGCTGGATCGGGTAGCCGTCGTTGGTCACCACCGTGCCGTCGCCGCTCAGGTGCAGGTCGCCGGCGCGCGTGTAGCCGATCGTCCCGTCGGGCATCTGCACCTGGAGGAAGCCCGCGCCCTGGATGGCGACGTCGAGCGGGTTGCTGGTCGACGTCAGGGTGCCCGCACTGAAGTCGCGGGCCGTCGCCACCGGCCGGGTGCCGAGACCGACCTCGAGCCCGACGGGCGCCTGCGTGGCCGGCGAGGTCGGCGTGCCCGGCACCGTCGTCCGCTGGTAGACCAGGTCCTCGAACTCGACGCGCGTCTTCTTGAACCCGGTCGTGTTCACGTTGGCCAGGTTGTTCGCGATGTTGTCGATGTTCGCCTGCTGGGCGTTCATGCCGGTCGACGCCGTGTAGAGCGCGCGAATCATGGTGGACTCGTTTCTTGAAGAATTGCCGCGTTCGTCCGATTCCCCGATTGGGGATCACCGTGTCTTCAGGGTGCGCGGGGTCCCACCCCTGCGCGGTGGCTTCATTGATTCCTCGCTCGGGACCGTCTCGTCCCTCGCTCGGAACGGCCGCAGGCGCTCCCGCGTCTGACGTCCGTGTTCGGCAACCGGCCCGGACCGGAGCCCGAAGCCAGCCGCCCCTACCGCCTGCCGAGCTGTGTCACCGCCTGCTGCTCGACGTCGTTCATGAGGACCGAAATCCCCTTGTTCATCGCCTCGAAGGTCCGCGAGACGTCCACGAGCCGCGCCATGTCCCGGGTGACCGAGACGTTCGACTGCTCGAGGGCGCCCGACACCACATCGGGCTGGCTCATGACGGTCGGCACTTCACCAGCCGTCTTGAACCGGGACGCCCCTTCGCGCTGCAGCGCCGCGTAGTTCTGGAAGTCGACGACCTTCAACTGTCCGACCTGCGCGCCGTTCACGCGCAGGGTCCCGTCGGAATTCACCGTGAGCGCCCCGTTCGGCGGCAGGATGATCGGCTTGCCGTCGACGCCCTCGACCGGCACGCGATCGTCGGCGGTCGCCAGCGTCCCGTCGGTCAGCCGGACGAAGCTGCCGGCGCGCGTGTAGCGCGGGCCGTTCGCCGTGTCGACCACGAAGAAGCCCTTGCCGTTGATGGCGAAGTCGAGCGCCCGCCCGGTCGGCGTAATCGTGCCGGCCTGGTAGTTGACCTTGACCTGCCCGAGCGTGGGATCGACGGCCGTCTTCAGCGTCTGGTCGAAGGTCGGCCGCGTGTTGCCGTACGTGGCCGTCCCCTGCGACTTGTATCCCGTCGTGCCGGCGTTGGCGACGTCGGCCGACAGCAGGTCCAGCTGATCGATCCGCGTCTGCAGCCCGCTCAGTGCGAGGTATGCTCCGCTGCCCATGATTCGTCCTCACCCGGATCGGCCAGCGGCAGGACGAGGTCTTCGACCTGCTGCTGACTCTCGACCCGCATCCACACGTAGGGATCCCACCGGACGTGCGACAGATGCGCCGACGGATCCCGCCGCACGACCTGCGCGATGCGCGCCGCGGCGTCACCCAGATCGCGGACCGGCGTGCCGGTCGCCCGCGCGCTGGCGCCCACCGCCGTCCCGTAGCTGGCCAGCAGGGCCGGCCAGAGCTGATCCGAGACCAGATAGGGCTGCACGACGCAACCGGTCAGCTCGCGCAGCGCCCCGAGCGCCACGCGCGGCAGCGGCGCCATGCACGCCACCTTGATGAGCTGCTGCTCGGCGATCACCTCGATCGGCACCAGCCCGAGCGCCCGCACCGCGCTGGGCGACAGGTTGCCGGGCGCGTGCGTCAGCGGCTCCGGATCGACGCTCGTCAGGTAGCTGACGCCCGCCTGGGCGGCCAGCGCCCGCAGGACCTCCTGCGGCGTGACGAGCCCCATCTGCTGGAGCTGCTCGCCGATCTTCAGCCCGGTGCGCTTCTGCGCGTCGAGGGCTTCGCTCAGCAGCGTCGGCGTCAGCGTCGACTGGCTCACCAGCAGCAGCACGCCGAGCTTGATCGGCGACAGCGGCGAGACGCTGCGGCGCGCGGGGCCCGGCTCGCGCCGCAGCCGGCGGCGCAGCGCGTCCTTCAGGCAGGCCGACGAACAGTACCAGGCGCCGTCGAGCCGCAGGCCCGCACGTCCCGTGCGAATCAGCACATCCGGCAGCCACCGCCGGCACTCGGTTCCCGCGCAGCGAGCCATTACGCCTCCTTCGCCAGATAGGCCGACCGGCTCATCGACGAGTCGGTGTCACTGAGGTGGAGCCGCAGCCGCACCTCGCCTTCCGACATCCGTTCCTGCGCCGCGATGTCCAGCGGGGAGCGTCCCTGCCGGGCTGCCCGCGCCACGCGCCGGGTGGCGCTCCGCGATCCGGCGGCCGCGGCCGCCCGCCCCGGGCGCGCCATCTCGATCGCCAGCGTGCGGAAGCCCTGCTCGGTCGTCTCGGTCAGCAGCGTCAGCGCCCCGCTGAAGTGCGCGAGCCGGTCCTCGAACCGATCCAGCGCCCCCAGCGACCGCGCCACCCGCCACAGCAGCAGCGTTTCGGCCAGGCACATCACTGCGAGAATTCCCACTGCGTAAATCATCGTGTCCCCCTAGGCTCCGATCTGACGGATGCGCTCGACGCGGCTCGCCACCTCGGTGATCCGCACGCCGTAATTCCCCCCCACCACCACCACCTCGCCGCGCGCCACCAGCTTGCCGCTCACCAGCACGTCGACCGGCTCGTCGGGCGACCGGCCGAGATCGATGACCGATCCCGGGCCGAACGCGACCAGCACCTGCAACGGCAGTTGCGTCTCGCCGAACCGCACGACCATCGGCAGATCGATATCGAGGATCACGTCGAGGTTGTCGCCCCCGGCCGATGCCCCCGCAGGGCGCTTCTGCTCCGCCGGCTGCTCGGCCACGGTCACCGTGTTCCAGACGGCCAGGTGGGCCTTCAGCGCGTCCTCGAACGTGGCTTCGAACACCAGCGGTTCGTCGGCCGGCGCCTGCTCGGCGGGGCCGACATGGTTGATCGTGAACTGGCACTGCTCGCCGGCCGGCTGCTCGCCGAGCGAGCCGCAGGCCTGGCTGGTCAGCTCCTCCAGCGTGTCGCGCACGGCCGGTTCGGGCGGGTCCTCGTCGAGCCCCATCACGAGCCGCGCCATGCCCGTCGCGTCGAGCCGCGCTCAGCCCGATCGACAGCGTGCCCCGCAGCCGGCCGGCCACCTGCACGCGCACGAGCCAGGCGGCGTCGACGGCGGCCGCGCGCTTGGCGACGGCCGACGACTTGCCGACCAGCGTCCCGATGGCCTGGCCGAACTGCGTCGCCAGCCCTTCGAGCAGCGCGCGGACCGGATCCGGTGTCTGCTGCGCCGACATCTACGCCTCCTTCTCCACCGGCGCCTCCGTCCGGGCCGGCGCCGGGCGCCAGCCGACGAACGACTCGACGACGACGGCCGCCCGTCCCTCGCGGAGCACGAGGCGTCCGTCGAACTTGTGCCGCTGGCCGATGCTGACCTCGACCGGCTGCGTCAGCTGCTGGCCGAGCGCCAGGATGTCGCCGGGCTGCAGGGCCACCAGATCGCCCCCGGGAATCGACGACTGGAGGCTGGCCATCGTCGACATCGGCACGCGGCTCAGGTTCTCGAAGAGCCGCTTGCGGTCGAGTCCGGTGGGGCCGCGCTGCGTGTGCCGCCAGCCCTGCGAGAAGCCGCTGCCGGCCATCTCGATGACCGACGCCGGGACGCACAGGTTCAGCATGCCGCGCGTGTCGCCGACCTTGATGTCGAACACCAGCAGGACGACGCCCTCGTTCGGCGAGGCGACCTGCAGCATCTGCGGCCGCGTCTCGCGGCCCTGGATGCGGAACACGAGGTCGACGATCGGCCGCCAGGCCTCGGTCAGGTTCTCGAGCATGAGCTTCACGACGGCGTCGACGACGTTCTGCTCGATCTCGGTGAGCCCGCGGTTCGGCGCGGGCGCCTGCCCGTTGCCGCCGAGCATCCGGTCGATCATCGTGAACGCCACGCTCGGGTTGATCTCGAGCGCGCCGAGGTCGTCGATACGGCTGCAGCGCCAGCGCGTAGAACGCCGTCGGGTCGGGCAGCGACATCAGGAACTCGGAGTAGGAGAACTGCTCGACCGAGATGATCGTGAGGTCGGTGACCGTCCGCAGGTAGGCCGACAGCGACGTCGCCAGGTTGCGCGCGAAGCGGTCGTGCAGGAAGTGCAGCGAGCGGATCTGTCCTTCGACACGCGGTCCGGGCGGCGGAAGTTGTAGATGATCGTGTCGGCCAGCGCCGCGTCGGCCGTGCGCACGGCGCTGGACCGGTCGATGACCGCGCGAGTGAGCAGCGCGTCGATCTCGTCCTGCGACAGGATCTTGCTCACCGCCGCGCCTCCCGACCGGCGCCGGCCGCCGCGGCGTCACGCGCCGGCTTCTTCCCCCGACCTCGGGCAGCCCCACCGATTCCCGCAGGCTCGCCCGCAGCCGCGACAGCGCCAGCGACCGCAGCTGCGAGACGCGCGACTCGCAGACGCCGATCACCTCGCCGATTTCCGCCAGCGTCAGCTCTTCTTCGTAGTAGAGCGCCAGGATCTGCCGCTCGCGGTCGGGCAGCTCGGTGAGCGCCCGCGACAGGTGCTCGCGCAACTCCTCCCGCTCCAGCCGCGCCTCGGGCCCCTCGCCGGGATCGATGCAGAGCTCGATGAGCGTCGTGCCGTCGGGCGTCGGCGCGTCGAGCTGCCGCAGGGCCCCGATTTCGAGCGTGCGAACCTGCTCGAGCGCCTTCTCGTAGTCCGCCTCCGACAGCCCCATGGCCGCCGCGATCTCCCCTTCGGCCGGCTCGCGGCCCAGTTCGTGGCGCAGCCGGGCGATGGCGCCGTCGAGCTCGCGCCGCAGCTTGCGCAGCGAGCGCGGCGCCCAGTCGAGATCGCGCAGCGCGTCGAGCATGGCGCCCTGTATCCGCCGGCGCGCGAACGCGTCGAACGGCACGCCGGTCGACGCCTGGTAGCGGCCCGCCGCGTCGATGAGGCCCAGCACGCCGACGCTGACGAGATCGGCGATCTCGACCTGCGACGGCAGCCGCTGAGCCAGCCGCTGGGCCATCGCCTTCACGAGGCCCACGTGGCTGATCACGAGCCGGTCGCGCTCCTTCAGGCTGGACCGCGGACTGGTCATGCGCACTGCGACACCTCCGCGTCGGGAGACGCTGCCTCCGGATACCGGCCCGCCGCCCGAGGCGCAGGCCCGCCCCGCCGTCGGGCGGCTCGAGCCCCGCCATCCGCGAGGCCAGCGCGCGGAAGCACCGGCTCGCCGGCGACTGCGGCAGGTGATCGACGATCGGCCGCTGCGCCAGCACCGACTCGCGCACGCCCGCGTCGCGTGGAATGAAGCCGTCGTACCGGAGGGTCCGCCCCAGGAACCGCTGCGCCGCCACGTCGAGCTGACGGAACACCAGTCCGCGCCTCCGTCTCGCTCCGCGAGCTGTTGACCAGCAGCCCGATGGCCTTGTCCGGATCGGCCGTCGTCAGGATCTTGATGACCGCGTAGGCGTCGACGATCGCGCTCGGCTCGAGCGAGGTCACCACGACCACGCGTCCGCGCGCCCGCAGCATGTCGATCACGTTGTCCGAGATGCCCGGGGCCGTGTCGATCAGCAGGAAGTCGATGTCGCGGTCGAGCTCGTCACAGGCCGCGTTCAGCCGCTGCCACTGCGGCAGCGTCAGCGCCGTCAGCTCCCGCAGCCCCGAGCTGGCCGGGATGATCCGGACGCCGAGCGGCCCCGTCACCATGATGTCGTCGAGGCTCTTCTCGCCGGCCAGCAGGTGCCCGAGGTGGAACTCCGGCGTCAGACCGAGCAGCACGTCGACGTTGCCCAGGCCGAAGTCGGCGTCGAGGATCGCCGACCCGGTGCCGCAGCCGCGCCAGCGCCACCGCCAGGTTGACCACGACGCTGGTCTTCCCGACGCCGCCCTTGCCGCTGGTCACGGCAATGGTCACCATGCCCGTCTCCCTGCCGCGGTCGTTCTCCATCGCCCTGTTCATGCCCGTGATCCCGCTGTCTCGCCTGATTCGCCCAGCACGCACGCCGCCAGCAGCGGCGCCGTGGCCCGGCTCAGGTCTTCGGGCACCCGCTGTCCGGTGCCCAGATACGAAATGGGAATCTCCCGCTCGCGGAGCACGCCGACCAGCGGTGACAGCGATTCGGCTTCGTCGAGCTGCGTCAGCACGACGCGCTGCGGCCGCGCCCCCGCGTAGCCCTCGAAGATCCGCTCCGCGTCGCGCGCCGTCGCGTTCGCCGGCGAGCACCAGGTGCGTCCGCACGCCGGCCCGGCCCGCCAGCAGCTCGAACAGGTCGCGCACCGTGCGGTCGCCCGGCGACCGGCCCGCCGTGTCGACGAGCAGCGGCCGCCCGCCCGACGCCAGCGCGAACTCCAGCTCGCCCGCCGTGCGCGTCGCCACGAACTTCGTCCCGATGATGTCGGCGTAGAGCCGCAGCTGCTCGACCGCGCCGACCCGGTACCCGTCGGCCGACACCAGCCCGAGCCGCGTGCCCTTCCTCGCCCGCTCCTGCGCCGCGATCTTCGCGATCGTCGTCGTCTTGCCCACGCCCGGAGGTCCGACGAACACCTCGATCGGCGCGTAGTGGGCGTCGTTCGACGCCAGCGTCGCCAGCCGCTCGGCCAGCGTCTTCCGCAGGCTCACCGGCGAGACGCCGCGCCGGCCGCCCGACGGCAGCGATTCGGCGACCTCGTCGGCCAGTCCCTCGTCGAGCCCGCTCGCACACAGCCGGGCAATCACTTCGGCCCGCCCGCGGACGCTCCGCTCGTCGCTCCGGCGCGTCCGTCCCGCCGACCGCAGCTCCCGCTCCTCGTCGGCCGCCCGGAGCACCTCCTGGGCCGCGCGGAGCGCCCGGTCGTCGGTGTCCCGGAGTCCCCGGGCCCGCGTGGCGGCGGTCGGCAAATCCTCGTCAGCCAGTCGGCTTTCCGACAGGTGATCGTCGGCAGACCGGTCGATCGCCGCCGTCAGCTCGACCTCCCGGACGCCCATCCAGCCCCTCATGCCCCGGGCCGGGACGAGCTGGGTCGACAGCACCAGGGCGTTCGGGCCGAGTTCCCGCCGGGCGCACGCGAGCGCTTCCTGCACGGTCTCTTTGCGATATCGCTTCAGATGCATGTCAGTCCAGGTACGGCGACCGAGGCGACCTTCACCTGCGGCGGCACCTCGTCGTGGGAGAGCACCGCCAGGTGCGGCAGCGCCCTGGAGAACAGCCGCCAGAGGTGCGGTCGCAGCGCCGGTGAACACAGGAGCACAGGTTGTGCCACCGCCTCCTCGAGGGCCCGGGCCAATCCGGGTGGCCATGTTCTGGGCCTCGGTCGGGTCCAGCGCCAGGATCGGCCCCCTGCTCCGTCCGGATGACGGCGACGCCAGCGCCGCTCCTCGAGCGACGGGCGAGAGCGCAATGACGCGCAGCTCGCCGTTCTCGGTCTGGTAGGCCCGGCAGATCGATCCGGCCGAGCGCCGTCCGGACCGCCTCGGTCAGCACGTCCGGGTCCTTGGACACGGTCGCCGCGTCGGCCATGGCCTCGAGAATCGTCGTCAGGTCGCGGATGGGCACCCGCTCGCGCAGCAGCTGGCGCAGCACCCGCTGGACGTCGCCGAGCGAGACGACCTTCGGCACCAGCTCCTCGACGAGCTTGGGCGAGGTCTGCGCCACGCGGTCGACCAGCTCCTTGGTCTGCTGGCGGCTGAGCAGGTCGGGCAGGAACGTGCGGATCGATCTCCGAGAGATGTGTCGAGAGGGCGGTCGTCGGCGTCGACGACCGTGTAGCCGGCGGCAGCGGCCGCGTCGCGCTGGTCCGGCGCGATCCACAGGCGGGCAGGCCGAAGGCGGGCTCGCGTGGTCGTCGACGCCGTCGAGCGCGTGCGGTGGCGGTGCCGGGATTGATGGCGAGCAGGCGCTCGGCGATAGAGCTCGCCGCGCGCGACCTCGACGCCCTTGACGAGAATCGAGTAGGTGCGCGGGCCGAGCTGCAGGTTGTCGGCGACGTGCACCGGCGGCACGACCATGCCGGTCTCGGTGGCGATCTGCCGCCGGATGGCCCGGACGCGGCTGAGCAGGCGTGCCGCCCTGCTTCTCGTCGACGATGGCGACGAGGGCGTAGCCGACCTCGACGCCGAGCGGGTCGACGAGCGCCGACCGTCTCGATGCGCGTCGGCGCCGGCGGCGGCGGCTCGGCCTCGGCGGCGGCGATCGCCTCGGCCGACGGACCGCGATTGAGCATAGGCCGCGCCGCCCAGGACGGACGCGACGAGCAGGAACGACGAGCTTCGGCAGGCCGGGAATCAGCGGCGAGGCCGACGAGCACGCCGGCGGCGACCGCGAGCGGCTCGGGACCGGGCGAGCAGCTGGACGGCGACTTCCTCGCCGAGGTGCGACTCGGACGGCGGCGCGCGTCGTGATGAGGCCGCCCGACATCGACACGAGCAGGGCGGGGATCGCCGTCACGAGGCCCTCGCCGACCGTCAGGATCGTGTAGGTCTGCGCGGCCGTCTGCGATGTCGAGGCCGTGCTGCACGACGCCGATGATCAGGCCGGCGACGATGTTGACGCCGGTGATGAGCAGCGGCGGCCAGCGCGTCGCGCTGCGTGAACCGGATCGCGCCGTCCATCGCGCCGTAGAAGTCGGCCTCGCGGCGGACCCGCTCGCGGCGCTCCCGCGCTTCGCTTCTCGTTGATGATCGCCGGCGTTCAGGTCGGCGTCGATCGCCATCTGCTTGCCGGGCATCGCGTCGAGGGTGAATCGCGCCGTGACCTCCGAGATGCGGACCGCGCCGTGGTTGATGACCACGAACTGGATGACGATCAGCACCAGGAACACGACGATGCCCACGACGAAGTTGCCGCCGACGACGAACTGGCCGAACGCCATGATCACGTGGCCGGCCGCGTCGACGCCGTTCTGGCCGTGCAGCAGGATGAGCCGGGTCGACGCGACGTTCAGCGACAGCCGGATCAGCGTGAGCAGCAGGAGCAGGGACGGGAAGACCGAGAACTCGACCGGCTGCTGGACGTAGATCGCGGTCAGCAGCAGCACGACGGCCAGGCCGATGTCGACCGACAGGAGCAGGTCGAGGACGAAGGGCGGCAGCGGCACGCACCATCAGCAGCACGACCGCCACGACGGCGGCCGGGGGCGAGCAGGTCGCGTCGCCCGGTGTTTCGATGCGGGTCGCGTCACGTCGGCCATCATCAGAGCACCAGCTGCTTGAGGCGAATCAGGTACGCCAGCACCTCGGCGACCGCCTCGAACAGGTCGCCCGGAATCAGGTCGCCGACCTCGGCCGTCCGGTACAGCGCCTGCGCGAGCGGCACGTTCTCGACGATGGGCACGCCGTGCTCGCGCGCGATCTCCTTGATGCGCTGCGCGAGCAGGTCCTGCCCCTTCGCGACGACGACGCGGCGCCGGCCATCGCCGGCGCGCTGGTAGTCGAGCGCGACCGCGAAGTGCGTCGGGTTCGTGATGACGACGGTCGCCTTCTTCGACGGCGACGAGCATGCGGCGGCGCGGGTCATCTCGCGCTGGACGCGGCGGACGCGCGCCTTGATCTCGGGATTGCCCTCGTTCATCTGTGCTCGTCCTCGTGCACCTCCTGCTTGGTCATCTTCATCTGCGTCATGAAGGTGTGGCGCTGCATGCCGTAGTCGGCGCCCGCGATCGCGATCAGCAGGATCACCGTCTGCCGCAGCAGCTGCTCGGCGCTCTGCCAGCCGAGGATCGTGGCCGGCACCACCGGCATGCGCCCCATGCGCGACGGCGTCGGCCACCAGCGGCGCCATGACCTTCCACGACAGCCAGCCGATCACGCCGACCGCAGATCATGGCCTTCAGGGTCTCGACGCCGCTCGCCGACGGCTTCAGCCGCTTCAGCCCATTGGTCGGACTCAGCTTCGTGAGGTCCAGCGTCAGCGCTTCGGTCGAGAAGACCCAGCCGCCCTGCACGAACTGCGACAGGATCACGGCCGCGGCCGACGCCAGCGCGAGTGGCGCGACGAACACGACGATCCGCTCGGCCCCCCAGACCGCCAGGGCGGTCAGCTCGCCCGCCTGCAGATCCCGCAGCGGCGCCTCGCCGACCCGCGTGAGCGACTGGTCGCAGCATCGTGCCGAGCTGCTGCACCATCCACGCACCGAACCAGGTCAGGACCAGCACGACCGCGCCCAGCGCCGCCGCATCGCTCGCGGTCGCGGCTGCGCGCCACCTGCCCCTTCTTCCGGGCATCCTCGAGGCGCCTCCCGGTGGGTTTCTCTGTGCGGTCGCCCTGGTTCTGGGCCATGGAGCCGGATCCCTACCGGTCTACGGTCTACGTCCGGTCTACAGTCGACGTCACTTGAGCGACTGCGCGAGGTGCACGGCCATCTCGAGCGCCTGGCGCGCCCAGCTCGCCGTGGCGACCGGCACCAGCCGCAGCACGGCGATGAGCGTGATCATGCCGACGAGCAGCTGCAGCGGATAGCTGACGACCAGCACGTTGAGCGAGGGCGCCACGCGCGTCATCAGGCCGATGGCCAGCTGCAGCACGAGCAGCACGACGATGACGGGCGTGGCGAGCTGCACCCCCTCGGCGAAGATGAAGCCCAGCATCTGCGTCACCGTGGCGCTCATCGACGCGTGGACGTGCCCGATGCCGATCGGCAGCGCCTGGTAGGACAGCGCCAGCGCCGCGGATCACGTCGTGGTGCCCGTTGATGCCCAGGAAGACGAGCAGCGCCATCATGCTGTAGAAGGTCGACAGGATGTTGTTCTGCGCGCCGGTCTGCGGATCGGCGATCGAGGCGTACGCGAAGCCGAGCTGGAAGCCCATCACGTAGCCGGCCAACTCCGCCGCCGCCACGACGAGCGTGACCGACAGCGACAGCGCCAGCCCGATCGCCACCTCGCGCGCCAGCACGACCGCGAGCGCGGCGGCGCTCAGCGACGCCGGCAGCGTCACGAACGGCGCCAGCACCACGGCCAGCACGGCCGCCAGGCCGATCTTCACCATCGGCGGCGCCGACGTCCCCCCGAAGATCGGCGCGAACCCGACCAGCACGCCCGTCCGGACGAGCACCAGCCCGAACCGCACGAGCGGCGAGAGGTCGATCACCGGATCATCTCCGGCAGCCGCTGAATGAGCGCCTCCGAGAAGCCGACGATCTCGCGCAGCATCCACGGGAACGTCAGGGCGAAGACGATGAAGATCGCCGCCGCGCGCGGGATGAACGCCAGCACGTTGTCCTGGATCGACGTGACCGTCTGGAGGACGCTGACCAGCACGCCCGCCACGACCCCCGCCAGCAGCATCGGCAGCGTCACGATCGTCGCCAGCTCGATCGCCTGCCGCATGACACCGACCACCAGTGCATCCGACATGACGGCCCTTTCAGAAGAAGCTGCGGACGACCGATCCGACGACCAGGTTCCAGCCGTCGATCATCACGAACAGGAGGATCTTGAACGGGAGCGAGATCATGGCCGGCGGCAGCATCATCATGCCCATCGACAGCAGCGTCGTCGACACCACGAGGTCGATGAGCAGGAACGGCACGAACAGGAAGAACCCCATCTGGAAGCCGGTCTTGAGCTCGGAGATGATGTAGGCCGGAATGACGACCCGCATCGGCAGGTCGTTCGGCTCCTCGGGCCGCGCCGCGTGCGACAGCTCGACGAACAGCGCGAGATCCTTCTCCCGCGTCTGCTTCAGCATGAACGTCCGCAGCGGCGGCGTCGCCGCCGCGATCGCCTGCGTCAGATCCATCTTGCCCGCCATCGCCGGCTGCACCGCGAGCGTGTTCACCTGGTCCATCACCGGCGCCATCACGAACACCGTCAGGAACAGCGACAGCCCGATCAGGATCTGGTTCGACGGCATCTCCTGCGTGCCGAGTGCCTGCCGCAGGAAATGGAAGACGATGACGATGCGCGTGAACGACGTCATCGTCATCAGGATCGCCGGCAGGAACGTCAGCAGCGTCAGCAGCAGGACGATCTGCAGCGGCGCCGACACCGTCCCGACGCCGTCGATCTTCATCTGCAGGTTCTGCGGCGCCGCCGCCGCCGCCAGCGCCGGGGCCGCCACCAGCAGGCCGCCCGTCAGTCCCGCGAGTCGTGCCAGCCGCGTCACGCCAGTTCCCTTCCCACCGACGGCGACAGCTGCCGGTCGAGCGCCGTCCCGAACGCCGGCGCGCCCGCCTGCAGCTCCGTCACCAGCGTCACCTGCGCCGGGGTCATCCCCAGCAGCAGGCGCCGTCCCTCCACCGCCACGATCACCAGCGACCGGTGTTCGCCCAGCGACACCGCCGTCTCGACCGTCACCGCCTGATCCCGCTTGCGCCCCGGCAGCTTCAGCATGCCCCGCCGCAGCAGCCACGCGAGACCCGCCAGCGCCAGCAGCACCAGCACCACCGACACCAGGTTGCCGACGCCGATCACCGGCGACTGGCTTCCCACGGCCGCCCAGCCCGCATCGGGGGTGGCCGGGGCGGCCACCGTGGCCGCAATCAACACGTTCACGAGATCCCCTCGGCCGGGCTCTCGGGCGACGGCAGGATCTCGGAGATCCGCACCGAGGTGCTGTCCTCGATGATCACGACCTCCGCCTTCGCCAGCGGCACCTCGTTGACGAACACGAGCAGCTCGTCCCCGGCGCCCTGCGACAGCCGCAGCACCGAGTTCCGCTCGAGCGTCAGCAGCCGCCGCACGCTCACCGTGCCCGTCCCGAGCTGCACGGTAATCGGGCAGATCAGGTCGTGGAACGCCGCAAACGGCGAGGCCGGCGCCTCGGGCGCCGCCTCAGAACTGGACGACGAAGTCGGAGAAGAGGACATCGACCACCGGTACCGTTCCCAGGATCGTCGTCGCGCGATCCTTGATGGCTTTCTTGAGTTTGGTCTTGCCGTCCGGCGTCACGAGCTGGTCGGCCGTCTGCTCGGTCAGGATCTCGAGAATCGCGGAGCGCAGCCGCATCAGCGTCACGTCGTCCTTCGAGATTTCCTCGCCCTGCGCCGCTTCCGGCACCACCAGCTGCACCGACGTCCGCAGGAAGCGGTTGCCGCCGGGATCGGCCAGGTTGGCCAGGAAGGGCTGGAACGACACGATGCCCTTGCCGACGGCCGGCACGGCCAGCGCGACGGCCCCCGCCGGTGCCTTGCCCTCGGCGGTCACGCCGCGCTGCGACCACCAGAAACCGGCGCCGCCGGCTCCCGCCACGAGCACGAGCACGAGCAGGAGCATCGACATCATCTTCCAGGGGTTCGACCCCTTCTTCGCGGGTTCCGGAACGACTGCGTCTTCTTCGTTGCTCATAGCGTCATCAGCACCTGAAAAGGGTCATGGACCAGTAACAGGCCGTGACGGAGCAAGGCGGGTACCGCTCGCCGACAGAACGCGCCGGCAGCCGGCAGGGGGGAAAACGGGGGGAATACGGGCAGAAAACGGGCGGAACGCGGGCCGGCGCGGCGAACGGTCGGGCCGGGCGGCCGACGGGGTGACGTCAGACCGACAGCCCGCCCGCCCGCGTCGTGCTAGGCGTGAACTTCGAACCGGATCGGCGTGCTGCCGGCCGTCTGCGGCCGGGCCGCCCGCGGAGGCGGCTGGTCGGACGGTGCCTGCTGGCGGCCCCGCCCGTCCGGGTCGGTCGCCGCGACGGCGAACTGCCCGAGCTGCAGCCCCTGCGTTTCGAGCGCCGACTGCAGATCCTGGCTGTGCTGCTGGAGCCAGCTACGCACCTGCGGCGTGCTCGCCTGGAGCTGCGCCGTGACCGTCCCCTGATGGACCTGCAGCGTCACCGTCACGTTGCCGAGATGCTCCGGATTCAACTGGATGGTGGCCTGCCCGATTCCGTTCTGCCACTGCATCCGGACCTGCTGAATGATCTGCCCGGGCAGCGCAGCCTCGGCCGGGCCGGGCAGCGTGCCCGGCATCGACGCCGGAGCCGCTGTCGCGGCGGTCGCGGCGGTCGGCACCGCGAACGTGGCGCCCATCGGCAGGCTGGCCGCGGCCGTTGTCGTGACCGTCGACCGGGTGCCCGCGCCGCCGGCCCCCGCGCCGCCGCTCTGCCCCTGTCCCGCGTCTCCGGCTCCTGCCTGCAGCCCGCTCGACGTGGCCTTCAGGGTCACGACGTCGAGCACCGCCGGTGCAAGGCCGGCAGTCGGATCGCCTGGAGGCGGAGGCAGGTTCGCCGGCGCCGGTGCCGGCACGGGCGCCGTGGACGTCGACGCGGCCGCCGGCTGCGCGGGCGTGCTGCTCGCCGCGGCCGCCGTGCCCGCGGTCGACGAGGCCGCCGGACTCGCCAGGGCGGCCTGCAGGAGTGTCCGTGCCAGCGAGTGCGGATTGGCCGCCGCCGCCGGTGTCGCGTGAGTGGCCGCCGCCGGCGCCGGAACAGCCGGGGCCCCCGCGTCCTTCAGCGCGGGCGCTCCGGTCGTCAACGCCGCGTCCGGAGCCGGCGTGGGCCCGGACGCTGTGGCGGCGGTGTTCGAGGCCGGCGCCGAGCCATGGCGGGCCGCGGCGGATGCCGCCGCGAGCGCCTGAGGGCTCAACTGCACGGTCGTCTGTGTCTCGGTCGCGGCGGCATTGCCTGCGTTCGCGGCGACGTGACCGGTCGCCTGCGGATCCGTCTGCGCTGCGGCCGCCGGATTGGCCATGGCGGTCGTGGCGGCGGACCGGGCCGGCGCCGGGGCCGGTGTGCCCGATGGCGCGGTCGTCGCGACCGCCGGCGCAGGCGTCGGGGTGGCCGCCGCCGGCGCCTGCGTGTCGGCCGTCGCGGCTGTGGGCGCGGCCGATGCCTGCCCGCCGCTCGCCGGGTCGCCCTGGGACGCGGCCGGCGGCGCAGCCGGCGGCGGCGGCGGCGGCAGCGGCGCCATCGCGAACGCCGCCGCGGCCGGCGCGGAAGCGGCGGACGGATCGGTCGGGGCCTGATTCTTCGTGTCGTCCGGGGTCGGGGCCGGATCGGCCGCGGCCTTCTTCGAGCGTGTCCGTGGTCGAGCTGTTGCCGTTCGCGCTGCCCGTGGTCGGCGGCGGCGGCGGCCTGGCTTCCGTCCGCCGCGGCAGGAGTCGAACCAGCGGCCGTGTTCTCAGCCGGTGTGTTCGAGGGCTCCGCGGCGGCGGCCGGTGCCGTGGATCCGCCACTGGCCGGCGCGCTGCTCCCGGCCGGCGGCTGCGACGACTGGGGAGACGGACTCGTGCCGGCCTGGCTGGCGAGAGGAGCCCGCGCGGTCGTGGCCGGTTGATCCGACTTCACCAATGGCCTCGACGGTGTCGCCGGCGCCGGCGACGGCGCCGCCGGGGCGAGCGGACTCGTCTGGCTGCCGGCGGGTGCCCAGATGGCCCGCGTCGATGCGGGCGTGGCGGCCGCGGCGTCCGCCGCGGCGTGCAGCGCCGCACCCGCGTGCGTCGCCACGGGGGCCAGCGCAACGGGCGCGGTCGTCTTGTCGGCGTGCTGGGCCAGCAGGTCGCCGAAGGGCAACAGCGTCCCCCCGGCCGGTCGCGCGGCGGCGGCATGGGCCGGCCCGGCGGTGCTGGAACTGGTCAATCGTTCGAGATTCACGAAGCGACTCCGCTGCGCACGCGGGGCGACCGCGGGCGGCGGCCCGCGGTCAGTCACCCGTGCGCTTGTCTGCCGAGGGAACCTACTGCTTGAGCATCAGCGTGTCCTGGAGGATTCTGATCGGCCGTCGTAATCGACTTGCCGTTCGCCTCGTAGCCACGCTGCGCCAGGATCATGTTCGTGAACTCCTGACCCATGTCGACGTTCGACTGCTCCAGTGCGCTCCCGGTGAGCGTGCCGCGGCCGCCGGTGCCGGCCACGCCGATGTTGGCGACGCCCGATGCCTGGCTCTGCCCGAACTCGGTGTTCCCGAGCTTGACGAGGCCGTTCGGGTTGTTGAAGTTCGCGAGCGCGAGCTGACCGACCGACACCGTCTGGCCGGCGCCGAAGGTCGCCGTGATCGTGCCGTCCGACGTGATGGAGACGCTCGTCACCTGGCCGGGCGCGGAGCCGTTCTGGCTGACCGACGAGGTCGCCGAGGCGGCGTTGTAGCCGGTCAGCGTCGCGCTGTTGTTCGCATCCAGGATGTTCCAGTTCAACGAGCTCGCGGCGGCGCCGTCGCTCCACGCCGGCGTGGTGACCGTGAAGTCCGCCGGTGCGGCGGCGGCGCCCGCGCCAGCCGCGACCGTGCTCAGCGTGCCGTCGGCGCCGAACACGAACTGCCCCGTGCCGTTGTCGGCGGCCGGAATCGGGTACGGCGTGCCGGCGGTGCCGCCCGAGACGTCCGCGCCCGGCAGCGTGATGGCGTAGTTCCAGACACCCGGGCCGGCGTTGGTGTACGTGACGGTGGCCACGTGCGGCGTGCCGAGGGCGTCGTAGACCTGCACCGAGGCGGTCGCCTGGTCGCCGACGGCGGCCGTGGCGCTGAGGTTCGTCACGGTCGTGAAGTTCGTCGTCGCCACCGGCGGCTGCAGCGCCCCGGGCGAGATGGTGATGTCGGTCGGCTGCCCGGTGGCGTCGATCGTCCCCGTCGCCGTCTTGGCCGTATAGCCCTGCACCTTGCTGCCGTCGGGCGCCACCAGCGTGCCGTCGGCGTTCAGCGTGAAGTCGCCGGCACGCGTGAAGGCCTGGCCGCCGGAGGGCGGCTGCAGCACGAAGAAGCCGTTGCCCTGGATCGCCGCGTTGGTCGGCGTCGAGGTGTTCTCCGGCGTCCCCTGACTGAAATTCGGCGAGATGGCCCCGGTCGCGACCCCCATGCCGATCTGCATCGGGTCGAAGCTGGAGCCGCCGACCGTCTGGCTGACCAGGTCGGAGAAGGTCACCGTGCTGGCCTTGTAGCCGACGGTGTTCATGTTCGCGAGATTGTTGCCGATGACGCTGAGGGCAGTTGCGTTCGCATTCAGCCCCGAGAGCGCGGCAGAGAAAGCACCGACAGCCATGGCTGCATATCCTCCAGTTGAGACCGATTACTACGCGCCGCCCGTTGTCGTGGTCTGCGTTCCGGTACCGGACGTTCCGGTGGTGCCCGGCGTGGTCGACGACGTGGGAGCGGAAGACGGAGAAGAAGACGTGCCGTTCGACGGCGTTGACGTGGACGTTGACGGCGACGAGCCCGCCGATCTGCGTGCCGAGGCTCTGGACCGAGGTATTGATCTGACCCAGCATGTCGAGCGAGCTGAACTGCGCCAGTTCCGCGACGAACTGCGTCGGGTCCTGAGGCTGCAGCGGATCCTGGTTCTGGAGCTGCGTGACCAGCAACTGCAGGAAGGCGTCCTGCCCCATCCCCTGGGTGGCGCTTGCTGATCGCGTTCGCGTTCGCGCTCGAGCTGCTGGCGCTGTTGCTCGCGGCGCCGGTCTGGGTCGGGTCGGTCGCCCCCGGTGTCTGATTGACCGTCATTCCTGTTCTCCCGGCGCGAGGTGTCGCGCCGCATACTGCAGAGTCCCCAGCAGGTCGAGCGCCTTCTGCTCTTCGCGCAGCGCGTCGCGCTGCCATGCCTGCCAGACCCGTGCCTTGTATCGTTCGATGACCCGCAGCTCGCGGCGCGCCTTCAGCGCCGCCTGCGCGGCGGCCTGCATCACGGCCCGGTTCTCCTCGAGCCGTCCCAGGCAGTGCTTCACGTCATCCTGCCGTCCTGCCATCCAATTCCGGTACCACTGGAGCAGGGTCACGTCCTCCGCCAACGCTTCCGCCTCCGCCGCCCGCCGCATCGCCGCCGCCAGCGCGGCCCGCGCGCTGTCCATGGCCGCCTGGGCCGTCAAAACGTCCGCTTTGGCGCGGGCCAGCAGCCGCTGGGCCTCCTCGTCCTGCTTCTGCCGCAGTTCCAGGACGATCGCCGCCTTGAATCGGAATGGACGCATGGTGGATGTCCGCCCGCCGGCCGCCGCAGCGCAACGTGTCGGAAGGCGCCCTGCGGGGGCCGGCGCCCCGACCGCTTGCGCCGGCTAGAGCCCCTGCAGCGCCTCGAGGGCGTCCGCGTAGTCCGTGCTCTCGTCGGCGGACTGTGTCAGGAACGCCTCGATGGCGTCCCGCTTCGCCAGGGCATCGTCCAGCTTGGTGTTGTTGCCCGGCACGTAGGCGCCGACGCTCACCAGGTCCTCGCTGTCGCGCAGCGTGGCCAGCCAGTCGCGCACCTTCGCGGCCTTCAGGCGGTGCTGCACCTCGGTCACGTCGGGCATCGTCCGGCTGACGCTCTGGAGGATGTCGATGGCCGGATAGTGGTTGCGCGACGCCAGGTCGCGCGACAGCACGATGTGGCCGTCGAGGATGGCGCGGACGTCGTCGGCCACCGGCTCGTTCGTGTCGTCGCCTTCGACGAGCACGGTGTAGAGCGCCGTGATGCTGCCCCGGCCGCGCACGTTGCCCGCGCGCTCGAGCAGGCTCGGCAGCAGCGCGAAGACCGACGGCGGATAGCCCTTGGCCGTGGGCGGCTCGCCGGCCGCCAGGCCGACCTCGCGCTGCGCCATGGCGAACCGGGTGATCGAGTCCATCATCAGCAGGACCTGCTTGCCCTGGTCGCGGAAGTACTCGGCGATGGAGGTCGCCGCGTAGGCGGCGCGCAGGCGCACCAGCGGCGGATTGTCCGACGTCGACACGACCACGACCGAGCGTTCGAGGCCGCGCGGGGCCCAGATCGTGCTCGATGAAGCTGCGGACCTCGCGGCCGCGCTCGCCCACCAGCCCGATGACGGCCACGTCGGCCGCGGTGGCCTCGCGCCATCATGCCGAGCAGCGTGCTCTTGCCGACGCCGCTGCCGCCGAACAGGCCGAGACGCTGGCCGCGCCCGCAGGTCAGCATGGCGTCGATCGCCCGCACGCCGGTGCCGAGCGGCGCCACGATCGACTCGCGCTCGAGCGGGTTGAGCGGCGGCGGATGCAGGGGGTACTCGGCGCTGCCGAGCACGGGCCGCGGCCGTCCATCGGCCGGCCCAGGCCGTCGATGACGCGGCCGAGCAGGTGCTCGCCGACCGGTCACCGCGCGTGCGCGCCGAGCGGGCGACGATCGCGTCCCCGGCCGGATGCCGGCCGTCGCCGCCGAGCGGGATCGACGAGCACGTGCCGTCGCGGAAGCCGACGACCTCGACCGGGACCGGCGGCTCGCCGTTGAGCCCGACGAGCTCGCACAGACTCGCCCACGCGCGCGCGGGGGCCGCGCGACTCGACGACCAGCCCGACCGTGCGGACCACGTGGCCGCACAGCGGCATCGGCTCGGCCTGTCGAGCCGATCAAGATACGGTGTCAGTGAGCGAGTTGGCCATCGTCTCCGCCCGCCGCGACGGGGCTCGCCTCGGCGTCCCCGAGCAGCGCGCGCGCCAGCTGGTCGAACTGCGCGTCGATGCCGGCGTCGACGAAGCCGAGATCGGATTCCACACGGCAGCCGCCGCGGCTGACGCTCGCGTCGGCCGTCACGCTGACGCGCGCGCCGGCCCACTCGTCCGCCGTGCCGGGCGGCCACGGCCGCGTAGTCGTCAGGGTGCAGGCGGATCGTGGCGGTCGCGGTCTCGCCGAGCCGGTCGAGCGCCACGCGCGCAGATGGCGACGACGAGATCCCGGTCGATCGAGACTTCGCGGCGCAGGATCCGGCGGGCCACCGCCACGGCGATCTGCACCATCTGCTTCTCGGTCTGGCCGATGATCTGCTGCCGCAGGCCGTCGAGCTCGTCGATGGTCGCGGCCAGGCGCCGCAGCATGGCGTCGGCCCGTGGTCGTCCCCGCTTCCAGGCCGGCCCGCTCGCCTGCGGCATAGCCCTTGGCGAAGGCCTCGCGCTCGAGCTCGGCGAGCCGGTGCTTCACCTGTTCCTGGTCGATGGCGGGCTGCGGCGGAGCGCGCGCACGTCGGCGGGCGTCGAGGCGTCGGCCTCCGCGGGCGGGTCGGCGGGCGCGGGCTCTGCGGCCGGTACGCGGGTCGCGGCCACGGGAGCGGCGGAGCGGACCGGCGCGGCCGCGGCGCCGCGGCGCCGCGGTCGCGTCGTAGGCGACCCACTGGAAGGGCTCCTCCTTCGCGTCGCGCACGATCCGCCGCGCCCTAGACAACATACGGTTCTCCCGCGGCGGCGCCCGTGGCGATGAGCCCCTCTTCCTCGAGCTTCCGCGCGATGGCGACGACCTCGTGCTGCGCCTTCTCGACCTCGCGCAGCCGGACGGCGCCGAGCACGTCCATCTCTTCCTTCAGCATCTCGCCGGCGCGCTTCGACATGTTGACGAAGAAGCGCTGGCGGATCTCGTCGGTGGCGCCCTTGAGCGCGATGCAGAGCGCCTTCTTGTCGGCCCGCTGCACGATCTCGCGCATGCCCGTGTCGTCGACGTACTGGAGGTCGTCGAAGACGAACATCAGGTTGCGGATCGAGACGGCGAGGTCCGGCGTCTGGGCTTCGATCGCCTCGAGCACGGGCTGGCTGACGCTCCGGTCGAGCCGGTTGAACAGCTCGGCCACCGCGCGCACGCCGCCGAACGACTCGCGGCTCGTGCTGCCGACCGTCTTCAGCCGCTGCTCGATGACCGAGGAGATCCGGGTGATGACGTCCGGCGAGATGTCGTCGAGGTTCGCCATCCGCGTCAGCACGTCGGCCCGCAGCACGTCGGGCAGCAGCGTGATGAGCTGGGCCGCGTTGGTCGCGTTCAGGTGGGCGAGGATGAGCGCGATCGTCTGCGGGTGCTCGCCGAGGATGAACTTCGACAGCTGCTGCGGGTCGGCCCGCTCCAGCGAGGAGAAGCCGGCGGTCGACTGGAACGACTTCACGAGCCGGTCGATGATCTTCTGCGCGGTTTCCTGCCCGAGCGACTCGTTCAGCAGGCGGCTGGCGTAGTCGACGCCGCCCCGGGTGAGGAACTCCGAGGCGACGGCCATCTGATGGAATTCTTCGAGGATCTTCTCGCTCGCCTCGGCCGGCACCGTCCCGAGCTCCGGCGACCTCGCGGGCGATCCGCTCGATCTCTTCCTCGGTGAAGTACTTGAAGATCTCGCGCGTCCGGTGGTCGCCCAGCGCGAGCGCCACGATCGCGGCCTTCCGCGTGCCCGAGGGACGTGGCTTGATGGCGTGCCATGGTTACCGCTGATCCTCCGCCATCCACGTGCGCAGCAGCTGCGCCACGGCCCGCGGGTTCTCGCCGACCATGCCGCCGATCCGCTTGGTCAGCACCGGCAGCTTCCGCGGCTCACCGGCCTGGCTGAGGGCGTCGAGCTCCGCCTCGATCTCGCTCTGCATGTCCTGCACCGTCCGCGGCGCCTGGCCCGGAATCCCCGCGGCCGCATGCGTGGCCGCCTGCACCGCGAGCGCCTTGCGGCTGCCCCGCTTCTTCCGCCGCACGATCAGCATGCCGATGAGGCCCATGAAGAGCACCAGGCTGACGCCCGCGCCGATGAGCGATCTCGCGCATGTACTCGATGCCGCCCGGTCGGCGCCGCCGGCCCTTCTTCCATCGGCGTCTCGTCGAACGGCAATGTTCTCCACCGTCAGCCGATCGCCGCGCGTGGAGTCCAGTCCGACCGCCGCCGCCACGAGCCCCTGGATCTTCTGCAGCTGTCCGGCCGGCAGCGGCTTCTCGCTGCGGACCGTCTTGCCGTTCTTGTCCGTCGTGACGATCGTCTGGTCGTCCAGGATCACCGCGACCGACAGCCGTGAGACCTCACCGGCCGGCGTCACGGAGTGGCGCGTCACCCGGCTGATCTCGTAGTTCGTCGTCTCCGAGTTGTGCGTCACGTTCTGCCGGCAGCGCCAGGGCCGGCTCGGTGGCGGCCGCCAGCGACTTCGGCTGCGGCAGCGGCTGCCCGTTCGCCCCCTTGGCCGGATCGGCCGGCAGTGGCGGCGGCTCGTTCGCGCGCGCCCCGGCCACGCCGCCCTGCACCGCTCCGCCGTGCGCGTCGGTCGTCACCTGCCGGCTGCGCACCACCGCATTCGGATCCCAGTGCTCGTCGGTCTCCTCCTGACTCGACGGATTCAGCTGCGCCGAGACGTTGACGCGCACCTTCCCGATGCCGACGATCGGCTCGAGCAGCCGGACCACCCGCGTCGACAGCCCGTGCTCGATGTCCCGCTGCTGGTCGAGCCGCGGCCCGCTCAGCGGGTCGTCGCCCGTCTGGTTCAGCTGCCGCCCGTAGCTGTCCAGGATGACCACGCCGTCGGGCTGCAGTCCTTCGACGGCCGCGGCCATCATGTTCGCGATGCCGCTCACCGTCGCCTGGCTGATGTCGCCCCGCCGCCGCAGCTTCAGCACGATCGACGCCTTGGCCGGCTGCTGGCGATCGGTGAACAGCGAGTCCTTCGCCATCGCGATGTGGACCCGCGAGCTCTCCACCTCCCGCAACGTGTCAATCGTCCGTTCGAGCTCGCCCTCCAGCGCCCGCCGGTAGTTCACGTGCTCGAGGAAGTCGGTCTGCCCGAACTGCGTCCGATCGAAGATCTCGAAGCCGATCCGCCCCGTGGCCGGCAGCCCCTGGGCCGACAGGTCGATCCGCAGCTCGTCGAGCTTGTCGGCCGGCACCTTGATCGACCGCCCGCCGTCGGTCAGCTGGTACGCAATCTTGTCGGCCTTCAGCTTGTCGACCACCTGCGACGCCGCGCCCGGATCCATGTCCGAGAACAGCAGCCGGTAGTCGGGGGCGTTCAGCCAGTAGGCCCAGATGACCAGCAGCCCCACGACGCCCACGAAGGTGCCGCCGATCGTCAGCAGCTGCTTCTTCGAGAGCGACGCCGTGAGCGTCTTGAGCCGGGCCAGTATCTGTTCAGCGTTCATCGCGACCGCGCAGGAATGAAGGTGGCAGCCTCAGGCCGTCACACGGGCATCCGCATGATTTCCTGGTATGCCGAAACCAGCTTGTTCCTCACCTGCACGGTGAGCTGCAGCGTCAGGTCCGCACGCTGCAGGGCGATCATCGCGTCGTGCACGTCACCCGACCCCTGGAGCATCCCGGCGACCGCGTTATTGGCCGCGCCCGGACGACGACTTCACGTCGTCGACCATCTTGCCCAGCGCATCCCCGAACGACATTCCCGCGCCCCGGGGCGTGGTCTCGCTGCTGCCGGGCGTCTGCCCGGCCCCGACCGGCGGAAGGCCGGTCCCGATCGCGTTAATCGGCATGGACGGCAACCTCTTGATTACGAGTGACCGAGATCGATCGCCTTCTGGATCAGATCCCGGATGAGCCCGATGGCGCTCAGGTTCGCCTGATAGGCACGCGCCGCGCCGAGCATGTTCACCATTTCTTCGGGCGCGCTCACGTTCGGCATCGCCACGTACCCCTCGGCGTTCGCGTCCGGGTGCGTCGGGTCGTACCGCATGTGCGGCGCCGTCGGGTCCTGGACGACTCCGGCCACCTGCACGCCCACGGCGCCCGTCTGCCCCAGCGCCGAGTCGAACGACTGCGTCTGGTCGGTGGCCAGCACCACGTCACGCCGCCGGTACGGCTGGCCGTCCGGCCCGCGCGTCGTGTCCGCGTTCGCCAGGTTCGAGACCGCGACCTCGATCCGCGTCTTCTCGGCGTTCAGCCCGCTGGCGCTCGCCGACAGCGCCCCGTTCAACGTGTTCACGCCCCGGCTCCTTTCCTCTCAGCCTCTACTGGCCGTTGATCGCGTACCGCACCAGCCGGAACTTCTCGGCCAGCACCGTCTGCGCCGCCGAGAAGTCGATCGAGGCCTGGGTCATGTTCACCAGTTCGTGATCGACCTGCACGGTGTTCCCGTCGCGGCGCTCGGGCAGGTTCGGCGTCACCGTCGTGCCGGCATCCGCCGGCACCGTGCCGGCCAGGTGCTCCGCACTCGTCTGCGCCATCGGGAGCGCCCCCAGCTGGCCGTCGAGCAGCTTGCTGAAGTCGAGCTCCTTCGCCTTGTAGCCCGGCGTGTCGACGTTCGCGATGTTCCCCGCCGCAACGGTTTCACGCGCGACCGACTGCGTCATCTGCTGCCGCAGGGCCGACATGATGGAAGCGTCGCTGATCTGACCCACGTTCGCGTCTCCCTTCAGGATTCCCACCGGCCGGCCGATGATCCGGGTGGCCGATGTGTTCGCAGGGCGTTGAGCAAGGTTCGTGCCCCCCGCGCGGACGACGACCGTGATCGTGGATTTTCTGAACTGGTGCAGCGTGCAGGCGAGTGCAGCGCGCTTGGCGTATCGCGGAGGATACGCGCGGCGGTGAGGCGGTCGATTGTCGGTGGGGCGACACCGCGGACGTCGCAGCGTCCGGCAGCAGGGTCGTGACGGACTACTTGGCTGGCTGCTGACGGATCTCCCGGAACAAGTCCTCGATCCGCTCGAGGCGATGATCGCGGACCTCGCCGATCAGCCCTTCGAGCCGGGCCAGGCGACTGTCGAGCGCGTCCAAACGCGCCAGGATCAACGGCAGTGTTTCGCTCGATTCTCGCTCCGGCGCGCGATCACCGACCTGACGCGTGAGCTGTCGGTTTTCCGTCTCGAGCGCCATCCGGTCCGTCAATCGATTGACGATGACATCAATCTGGCCGAGCGAAAACGGCTTCGTCAGGTAGTCGTAGGCGCCGAAGCGGACGGCCTGAATCGCCGAATCGAGCGACGCGTACCCCGTGATGATCACGACGTAGGCGTTCGGACTCGCCTCGCGTGCGGCCCGCAGCACGGCCAGCCCATCCGCACCGGGCAACTGCAAGTCGGTCATTATCAGGCCGAAACGGGACGGCGCCCGCTCCACGGCCGTGATCGCCGCACGGCCGTCGGCCGCCGCGCTGACCTCGAACCCACGATCGCGGAAATATTCCACGAGGAGTTCGCGCACGTCCGCCTCATCGTCGACGACGAGCACCTCAAACGGGCGACTTGGCGCTGGCCCTGCTGGCATCGAGTTTGCTGCTCCGCGAGACGGCTCGGTTCCGATTCTTGTAATCGGCATCATTGCAATTCCTGTGAAGGCCGGGGCCGGATTCCCGTCACTCTTTTTTGCGAGCCCGAGGCGCTATGGGTATAATGCCACTCCACCCGCTGGTAACTGAGACTAACATGCTGGCTGATTCAAACGATCCAGGAGCGGCCCGGCGTCCCAAACCCTGCGTGCTCGTCGTCGAGGACGAGGCCGATTTGCGCGAGCTGGTCGCCGAATCCCTCGAGGCCGACGGTTTCGCCGTGGCCCAGGCCCCCGACGCCGCCGAGGCGCACGCCAGGCTCAAAGGGTTCGCCTACGATGCGCTGGTCGTCGACCTGCGCCTCCCCGATGCGGACGGCATGGACGTGCTCGCCGCGGCACTCGAACGATATCCCAAGATCGTCGCCGTCGTCGTCACGGGATACGGCGGCGTCACCGAGGCCGTCGCCGCGATCAAGCAGGGCGCGACCGACTTCCTCATCAAGCCGTTCCAGCTGACGCAGCTCGCGCGCATCCTCCACGCCGCGGTCAACGAACCGCGCCTGCGCGAGGAGAACGCCACGCTGCGGGCCCAGCTCCACGAGCGCTATCGCTTCGACAGCGTGATCGGCCAGAGCGCGGCGATGCAGCACGTGTTCTCCACCCTCGAACTGGTGGCCCCCATGAACAGCACGGTGCTGATTCACGGGGAGACCGGCACGGGCAAGGAGCTGATCGCGCGGACGATCCATCACAACAGCCCGCGCGCCGACCAGCGCTTCGTGGGGTTCAACGCCGCCGCCATCCCCGAGCCGCTCGCCGAGGCCGAGCTGTTCGGCCACGCGAAGGGCGCCTTCACCGGCGCCGTCAACGGTCGCGTGGGCCGCTTCGAGCTGGCCCACAGGGGGACGCTGTTCATCGACGAAGTCGGCCTGATGTCGATGTCGCTCCAGGCCAAGCTGCTGCGCGCGCTCCAGGAACGCGAGATCGAGCGCGTCGGCGAGTCGCGCTCCATCAAGTTCGACGCGCGCGTCCTGGCCGCCACCAACAGCGACCTCCGCAAGCTCGTCAAGGCCGGCACGTTCCGCGAGGACCTCTATTACCGGCTCAATGTCATCCCGGTCACTCTCCCGCCCCTGCGGGAGCGCCGCGAGGACATTCCGCTGCTCGCCCGCCACTTCGTGCAGAAGTCCTGCAAGAACAACGGGTTACAGCTGAAGACCTTGACGCAGGAAACCGTCCGGTGCCTGATGGGCTACTCCTGGCCCGGCAACATCCGGCAGATCGAGAACGCCATCGAGCACGCCGTCGCCATGACCGGCCACGAGCGAGAGGTGCCGCCGTCGGCCCTGCCCGAGGAGGTCGTCGAGCCGGCCCGGTCGCTGCTGCTGCCGGCCGTCAACATTCCCGACGAGGGGATCAACTTCTCCTCGGTCGTCTCGCAGCTCGAACGCGAGCTGATTCTGCGGTGTCTGGAGAAGACCGGCGGCAACAAGCGCCAGGCGGCGCGGCTGCTCCACCTGAGCCGCACCACGCTCATCGACAAGCTGCAGCGCCTCAATCTGGGCGGCCAGACCTCGGCGGCCTGACCGGCTCGCACCAGCCGCGCGGCCGCCAGCGGCCCGCGGGCTCAGGATGCCTCGGCGAACTCCACCAGGAAGGCGGCACCGCCCGGCATCTCCTCCAACCAGAGCTGGCCGCCGTGGCTCGCCGCGATCGCCCGGGCGACCGGCAATCCCAGTCCGGCGGCATCCGCGAGCGGTCGCGTCGACACGAACGGCTCGAACACCTCGGCACGCCGGCCCGGTTCGATGCCCGGACCGTTGTCGTGCACCATCAGCCGGACCTTCCCGTCCTCGCTCCACAGCCGGATCGTCAGCGTGCGCTCGGTGCCGTCGGGCAGCGCGTCCAGCGCCTGCTCCGCGTTGATGACGAGGTTCATCACCAGCTGCTCGAGCTGCTGTCCGGACCCGTTGACGAGACAGGTGCCTTCCGGGGCGAGGTCGAGCGCGGCGGTGATGCGACCGCGCGCCTGCTGGTAGCGGCGCAGCAGCAGCGCATGATCGACGATGCGGCGCAGGTCGATCTTCATCCGTTCCGACCGCGAGTCGCGCGCGAACGACAGCAGGTTGCGGATCGTGTCGGTGGCCCGCGTGGCGTGCGTCCCGATCTTGTCCAGCTTGGTGAGGACGTCCGGCGGCAGATCCGACCGGGTCTGAAGGAGCTCCACCAGGCCGGCGACCACCTGCAGCGGATTGTTCAACTCGTGGGCGACCCCGGAAACGAACTGTCCGACCATCGCCTGGCGGTTCAGATGCCGCAGCCGGTCCTCCGACAGCTCGTACCGGCCGCTCCCGCCCGGCGCTTCCAGACCTTCCCCAGCCCCGCTCCGGCTGGCCGCCTCATCGCTCATCGCTTCGGTTGACTCCTCCGCCAGGGGACGGCTCCTGCGCGCCGATCCCCGCGTTTGCACAGATTATTGTGCTTCAGCATACACCGACGCCCGGCCTTCCGGCTGCCCTTTTCTGTAATCGGCCCGCCCGATCGGAGCCCAGCCTCAAGACCGGGGAACGGGCGCCGATTAGTCCGGTGCAGACGGTCCGCGGCCGGGATCCGGCGCGCGCGCCCTGCCGATCTTGATCTGGAGCAGGCATATGCGCTTTCTGGTGGTAGACGACTCCTCGACGATGCGGCGGATCATCATCAACACCCTCAACAAGCTCGGTCACGAGGATGTGATCGAAGCCGGCAACGGCCGCGAGGGCATCGAGCGGCTGTCGAACGTGAGCCCGGTCGACCTGATCATCACCGACTGGAACATGCCGGAGATGAGCGGCATCGATTTCATCCGCGCCGTGCGGTCGATGGACAACCTCCGCGACCTGCCGGTGCTGATGGTCACGACCAACGCGGCCAAGGACGACATTGTCCAGGCCATGGAGGCGGGCGTGAACCACTACATCGTCAAGCCGTTCACGCCGGATACCTTCAGGGAAAAGATTCAGGCCGCCGTGGCCAAATAGGCGCGGCCTTCAGCGTAACGAAACCAGGAGCCTGGCGTGCCGACGAAAATGATCCCAGTCCTGACCGAAGTCACCGAAGAAGTCTTCGAGACGATGGTCTTCTCCCCCGTGAAGGCGTTGCCGCCGTGCGACACGCTGCCCCCTCCCTTCGGGGCCGGCATCATCGCCACCATCAGTTTCAGCGGCGCCACGACCAACGGCGTCGTGTCATTCTACGCACCGATGTCCGCGGCCCGGACCATCACCGCCGCCATGCTCGGTCTGTCGCCGGAGGAGCTCCAGGACGAGGTCCCCGACGCCATCGGGGAGCTGACGAACATGATCGCCGGCGCCTTCCGCACGCGCATGGCCGACGACGGCGGCGCCTGGACGATCTCGACCCCGAACGTCGCCCTCGGATTCCGACCTCTCCGTCCGGCACGTCGGCGCCATCTCCCGCCGGGTCTGCCCCTTCGAGCTGGGCAGCGAGCATCTGTTCGTCGAGCTCGTGCTGACCGATCCGGCCCGGCTCGGCCACAGTGAGCGCCACGAGGCCCGGGCGTGCTGACGCTGAAGGGACGGCTGGCGACCTGCGATACCTCGCTGCCGATGCTGCCGGACCTGGCGACCCGCGTCATCACCATGACCGCGGATCCCGACACCCCGGCGGCGGCCCTCGTGCGTATCGTGTCGAAGGACCAGGTACTGGCCTCGCGGCTGCTGGCGCTCGCCAACTCGGCCTATTGCGCTCCGATGCGCGAGATCTCCACGGTCACCGAGGCCGTCGTCCGCATCGGGACCGGCGCCGTGCGCAACCTCGTCGTGACCATCTCGTTCTACTCGAGGATGTACGACCAGAAGATCTACGGCGCCGAGGGGACGCGCCTGATCGATCACAGCATCGGCACCGCCTATCTGTCGCGCCTCGTCGCCGACCATGCCGGCCTCTCCGAGGACGAAGCCTTTCTTGCCGGACTGCTCCACGACATCGGCAAGATGGTGATCCTGAAGATCGCCCATGACCACCGGCGCCAGACCGGCACGTCCCTCGATCCCGAAGAGCTCGCCCAGGTCCTCGAGGAGGAGCATGCGGAGGTCGGCGCGCGGATGCTGCACCGCTGGAACCTCCCGACGACGCTCGAGGAACCGATCCTGCACCACCACAACTACCAGCAGGCCACCCGCTACCAGCGCGAGACCGCCACCGTCTACCTGGCCGACCTGCTGAGCCACCGGTACGGCTTCGGCTGCGAGCCGAACCTCGCCGACCCGCTGGCCGACCCGGTCTGCGCCGAGCTCGGCGTCGACGCCGAGTGGCTGAAGGACACCGACCTGCACGCCCCCGGTCTCTACGAGGTCGCCCGGCAGGTGCTCGCGTAGACGCCGGAGCCCCGCACCCGGTCCCCTGGAGCCCACCCGCGATCCTCATCCGCTTCCCACCCTCGGGAAGCCGCGTCCCGGAAACGGACAGTTCCGCCAGTTGCCAGCCGGATTCTGCCTGTCTATAATCTATTTAGAATCAATAGGTTAATAACGAGGATCCCTCTGGCATGCGGGTTGATGGATCCCCGCCGTGATCGTTTTTCCCGTTGTTACCGTCTAAGCAGCCAAGATGAGTGCCATGGATATTGCCCGTCCTGCTTCAATCGCGAAGAAGAAGCGTCTCCGGCGCATCTTCTATTCCGGCGGCATCCTGGCCGCCGTTGCTCTCATTACACTCGGCCTCTCGCGGCTGAAACCGGCGGCACCGACGGTCGATCGGGCCACGGTCTGGATCGACACGGTGAAGCGTGGGTCGATGCTGCGGCAGGTGCGCGGCCTCGGCACGCTGGTGCCCGAGGACATCCGGTGGATTCCGGCGACCACCGACGCCCAGATCGAGCAGATCGTGATCTACCCCGGCACCGACGTGAAGCCGAACAGCGTCATCCTCCTGCTGAGCAACCCGCAGCTCCAGCAGCAGGCCGAGGACGCCAAGCTGCAGCTGAAGGCGGCCGAGGCGGATCTGGCGAGCCTGAAGGTGAAGCTCGCCAGCGACCGGCTGGCGCAGCGCTCGGCGGTGGCGCAGGTGCAGTCGGACTACACCCAGGCGGCCATGCAGGCCAAGGTGAACGAAGAGCTGTCCAAAGAACAGCTGATCTCGGACCTGATTACCAAGCAGTCGGAAGTGAAGGCCGAGCAGCTCAAGACCCAGCTCGACCTCGCGCAGCAGCAGCTGGAGGGTGAGACCAGCTCGACGCAGGCCCAGATGGCGGCGCAGCAGGCGAAGGTCGACCAGTCTCAGGCCCTGTACAACCTGCTGCTGTCGCAGATGGACCAGCTGAAGGTCCGGGCCGGCGTCGCGGGCGTGCTGCAGGCGGTGCCGGTGGACGTGGGCCAGCGCGTGACGGCCGGGACGAACCTGGCCCGGGTGGTCGATCCGACGAAGCTCAAGGCCGAACTGAAGATCGCCGAGACGCAGGCCAAGGACATCCAGCTCGGCCAGGAGGCCTCGATCGACACGCGCAACGGGATCGTCCAGGGTAAGGTGTCGCGGATCGATCCGGCCGTGCAGAACGGCACCGTCACCGTCGACGTCCGGATGACCGGCCCGCTCCCGCAGGGCGCGCGGCCCGACCTGAGCGTCGACGGCACGATCGAGCTCGAGCGGCTCACCAACGTGCTCTACGTCGGCCGGCCGGCGTTCGGGCAGGAGAACAGCACCGTCGGCCTGTTCAAGCTGACCGACGACGGCAGCGAGGCGGTCCGCGCGCAGGTCAAGCTCGGACGCAGTTCGGTGAACACGGTCGAGATTCTCGGAGGACTGAAGGAAGGCGATCAGGTGATTCTGTCCGACATGTCGGCGTGGGACGCCGTCGATCGGATCCGCCTGAAGTAGCGTGCCGGGATTCGGGGCGGATCCCGGCGCGTAACGGCCCGCACGGCGGGCCCGCGAACCGAGTGGAGCGAGCTGGAGTTCGGGGCGAAGCCCCGACTGAGAACAAGGAGCACCCATGAACGCACCGGCCGAGGCGCTGATCAAACTCGATGGCATCACGAAGGTGTTCTACACCGACGAGGTCGAAACCCACGCCCTCGCCGGCGTGCACCTCCAGCTCAAGAAGGGCGAGTACGTGTCGATCGCCGGCCCGTCGGGCTGCGGCAAGTCGACGCTGCTGTCGATCCTCGGCCTGCTCGATACGCCGACCGACGGTCAGTACTTCCTGAACGGCCGGACGGTGGCGGACCTCCCGCCCTCCGAGCGCGCCCGGATCCGCAACCGCGAGATCGGGTTCATCTTCCAGAGCTTCAACCTCATCGGCGATCTCACCGTGTTCGAGAACGTCGAGCTGCCGCTCACCTACCGCGGCATGAAGGCCGCCGAGCGGAAGCAGCGCGCCGAGGCGGCGCTCGAGCGCGTCGGCATGGCCCACCGCGCCAAGCACCTGCCGAGCCAGCTGTCCGGCGGTCAGCAGCAGCGCGTCGCCGTCGCCCGCGCCGTCGCCGGCGAGCCGCTCATCCTGCTGGCCGACGAGCCGACCGGCAACCTCGACTCGCGCAGCGGCGAGGCCGTCATGGACCTGCTCCGCGAGCTGCACCGCGCCGGGGCGACGATCTGCATGGTCACGCACGACCCGCGGTACGCCCGTCACGCCGAGCGCGCCATCCATCTCTTCGACGGCCGTGTCGTCGAGGACATGGAGGTCGCCGTCACCGAATAGCGCGGCAGGCCCGGAACCCGTTCCCGCCGCCAGCCGCGGCCGGGCGGCCGATCGATGAGGCAACCGTCGTCGGCGGCCCGGGCCGCCGGCGACCGCAACCGGGCCGCGCGCTGCGCCGCGCCGACGGTCCAGGCCCCCGCCATGCACACGCTGCTCCAGGATCTCCGATACGCCGCGCGCCTGCTCCGCCGGGCGCCCGGCTTCACGCTCGTCGCCGTCGCCACGCTCGCCCTCGGCATCGGCGCCACGACCGGGGTCTTCTCGGTCGTCAACGGCGTCCTGCTCCGACCGCTGCCGTATGTGCAGCCGGCACAACTGGTCAGCGTCGCCTCCTGGACCCCGCGGTCGACCGGCGACTCGATGTCGGCCGCCGACTTCGTCGACTTCCAGGCGCAGAACCATACCCTGGCCACGATGGCCGCGTACCGCGAGGACGTGTTCACGTTGCGCGTGGGCGGCGTGCCGACCCAGGTCACCGGCCTGCTCGTCACCGGCGGCTTCTTCCCGACTTTCGGCGCGACGCCGCTGGCGGGGCGACTGTTCGATCGACGCGACGACAAGACCGGCCGGGCGCTGCTCGTGCTGAGCGAAGGCTTCTGGCGGCAGAAATTCGGCGCGGACCCGGGCGTCATCGGCCGTGCCGTGGAGGTGGGCGGCCGGCAGTACACGATCGTCGGCATTGCGCCCGCCAGCTTCGCCTGGCCAGCGGAGGCCAGACTGTGGGGGCTGGCCACCCGCGCGGCACCCGAGCCGCCCGTCGAAGTGAAGGGCGACTACCTCACCAACCGCGGCCTCCGGTATCTGAGCGTCGTCGGCCGCCTGAAGCCTGGCGTGACGGCCGCCGCCGCGACGGCCGATCTCTCCACGATCCAGGCGCACCTGGCCACGCTCGATCCCGACAACGAGACGGCGCGCACCGTCCACCTCACGTCGCTGCGCGACACGCTGGTCGGTGACGTCCGCCAGGTGCTGCTGGTGCTGCTCGCGGCGGTCGCCGTGCTGCTGCTGATCGCCTGCATCAACGTGGCGAACCTGCTGCTGGCGCGCGCGACCGGGCGCGGCCGCGAAATCGGCATCCGCACGGCGCTCGGCGCGAGCCGCGGCCGGCTGGTCCGCCAGCTCGTCACCGAGAGCCTGCTGCTGTCGCTCGTTGGCGGCGCCGCCGGCCTGCTCCTCGCCACCTGGATCACCGCGGCGCTCGTCCGCTTCGCGCCGCACAGCCTTCCCCGCCTGGCCGACGTCCACATCGACCTGCGGGTGGCGCTCTTCGCCGTGCTCGTCTCGACGGCCACCGGCGTCCTGTTCGGCCTCGTGCCGGCCTGGCAGGTGTCGAAGGCCGGGCCGGCCGACGCGCTCCGCACCGGTGACACCCGCACCGGCGCGGCCGCCGCCAGCCACCGCACGGCGAACGTCATGGTCGTGGCGCAGGTCGGGCTGTCGCTCGTCCTGCTGATCACGGCCGGACTGATGGGCGAGAGCCTGATGCGCCTGGTCGACCAGGATCCCGGCTTCCGTCCCGACCACGTCGTCTCGGCGCAGGTGTTCCTGCCGCAGACGCAGTACCCGACCCGCGAAGCGCAGGCGTCGTTCTACCAGCGCTTCCTCGAACGGTTCGCCGCGCAGCCGGGCGCGCCGCCGATCGCGATCGCCTTTCCGCTGCCGCTCGACAGCGGCGGTACCGCCACCGGCTCGTTCCAGATCCAGGGACAGCCGCAGGCCGCCCGTGGCGAGCGCCCGACGGCCGGCCTGAACATCGTGAGCCCCGGCTACTTCCGTGTCATGGGCATCCCGCTGCAGCGCGGCCGGACGCTGACCGAGGCCGACCGCGACACGCCGCCGCGGGCCGTGCTCATCAACGAGACGATGGCCCGGCGGTACTGGCCCGGCGCGCGATCCGCTGCGGCGCGCATCTCGATCTCGGCATGGGACCCGACAACGGGCCGCCCGAATGGTTCACCGTCGTCGGCGTCGTCGGCGACGTGCGCACCGGCTCGCTGCAGGCCGCGCCGCGGCCGGAGATCTACCTCTCGTATCACCAGTTCATGCTGCCGTTCATGACCGCCGTGGTCCGCAGCGATCGCGACATCGGGGCGATCACGCTCAGGGGTCCGGACCGCCGTCGCCGCCATCGACCCGAACCTGCCGCTCGGCGACGTCCGCACCATGCCCGACGTCATTGCTGCGTCCGTGCGACAGCCGCGGCTGCGAGCGCTGGTGCTCGGGTCATTCGCCCTGCTGGCGCTCCTGCTGGCGGCCATCGGCATCTACGGCCTGGTGAGCTACGCCGTCGCCACCCGGACGCGCGAGTTCGGCATCCGCGTCGCGCTCGGGGCCAGCCCGCGGGAGATCGTCGGCCTCGTGCTCGGGCTCGGACTGAAGCTGCTCGTCGGCGGGGCGATCGTCGGCGTCGCGGGCGCCTGGGCGGTGACACGCGGGCTGTCGGGCCTGCTCTACGGCGTCACCCCGACCGATCCACTGACCTACGCGGGCCTGGCGCTGCTGCTGGTCGCCATCGGGGCGCTGGCCAGCTACATCCCGGCCCGCCGCGCGACCAGGGTCGATCCGATCGTGGCCCTCCGGAGCGAATAGACGAATAGGAGAGAGACAGGCATGTCCTCGTTCGTCCAGGATCTCCGGTTCGCCGCCCGCACGTTCCGCCGCAGCCCGGCCTTCACGCTGGTCGCGCTGGCGATTCTCGCGATCGGCATCGGCGGCAACGCGACCATCTTCAGCGTCGTCAACGGCGTCCTGCTCCAGCCGCTGCCCTACCGGGATTCCGAGCCGCCTCGATTGCCGTGGACGCGGTGCGCCAGGGGACCCGCGTCCGGAGAACGACAGCGTCTCGTATCCCGACTTCGCCGACTGGCGGAAGCGACGCGCGGACGCTGCGCCGGCCTGGCCGTCTGGACGACGTCCGACATGACGATGACGGGCCGGGGCGACGCACGCGCGGTGCAAGACGGCGCTCGTCACGCGCCGACCTGATGCCGCTGCTCGGCGTCACGCCCGAACAGGGACGGCTGCTCACCGCCGCCGACGAGACCCCGGGCGCGCCGCTGGCCGCCCTCGTCAGCCACGACTTCTGGACGCGCACCCTCGACGGTGCGGCCGACGTCATCGGCCGCCGCCTCACGCTCGACGGACAGGCGGTGACGATCGTCGGCGTGCTGCCGGCGGGCTTCGCGTTTCCGCTGCAGGCGAAGCCGATTGGCGTGTGGGCGCCGCTGACGGCGCAGCACATGGCGCCCCAGATGCTGTCGCAGCGGGGCGCGCGCTTCCTGTCGGCCATCGGCCGGCTGAAGCCCGGCGTGTCGATCGACCGCGCCGGCGCCGAGATGAACACGATCGCCGCCCGCCTGGCGGCGGCGCATCCCGCCGAGGACGCCGGCTATTCCGTGCAGCTGGCGCCGTACCGCGACCGCCTCGTCCGCAACGTGCGGGTGGCGCTGCTGCTGCTCCTCGGGGCCGTCGGCTTCGTCCTGCTCATCGCCTGCGCGAACCTGGCGACGCTGCTGCTCGCGCGGAGCGCCTCCCGCCAGCGGGAGATGGCCGTACGCGCCGCCCTCGGCGCCGGCCGCGGCCGTCTGGTACGCCAGCTCCTCACCGAAGGGCTGCTGCTCGCCCTGGCGGGCGGCGCCCTCGGGTTGCTGGCCGCGCGCTGGGGCCTCGACGGCCTCAAGGCCATCAGTCCCATCAACGTGCCGCGCCTCCAGGGCGTGACGCTCGATCCGCCGGTCCTGCTCTTCACACTGCTGGCGACGCTGCTGACCGGCGTGCTGTTCAGCCTGGTCCCGGCCCTGCAGCTGTCGCGCGGCGGATCCGGCGACACGCTGAAGGAAGTATCGAGTCGCACGGCCGGTCCCCGGACGCATCGGGCGCGCACGATCCTCGTGACGGCGGAGATCGCCCTGGCGGTCGTGCTGCTGGTCGGCGCCGGCCTGCTCGTCCGAAGCTTCGCGGAATTGAGCCACGTCGACCCGGGCTTCCACGCCTCGGGCGTCGTCAGCCTGGACGTGTCGCTGCCGCGCAGCCGTTACCGCCTGCCCCAGATCCTCACCTTCGCCACCGGCGTGGTCGACGCCCTGCAGGGGCAGCCGGCCGTCCGCGGCGCGGCGATCGCCTCGTCGCTGCCGATGTCGGGCAACGACCTCGGACTTGGCTTCACAATCGACAACCGTCCGCCGAGCCGTCCGGGCGAGCACCTCTCGGCGGCCGTGTTCAGCGTCAGTCCCGGGTACTTCGGGACGATGGGTATTCCGGTGGTCCGCGGACGTGCGTTCACCGCACAGGACACGCCGACGGCCCAGCCGGTCATCATCATCAACCGGACGATGGCCGAGCGCCTCTGGCCCGGTCAGAACCCGATCGGCCAGCACATGACCATCGGCTACAGCATCGGCGGCGCGAAGCCGGACTCGCGCGAGATCGTCGGCGTCGTCGGCGACGTGAAGGGCGACGAGTTGACCGACACACCGCAGCCGCAGATGTACACGCCGTTCGCTCAAACGCCCTGGCCGTTCCTGACGGTCGTCGTTCGCGCCGGCAGCATCGACGGCAGCGGCCGCCTCGGCGGTGCGGACGGCCGTCCGGGGCCTCGACAGCGCACTGCCGGTCGCGACGGTCACCAGCCTCGACGAGTACCTGTCGCGCTCGGTGTCGCAGCCGCGCTTCAGCGCGCAGTTGCTCGGCCTGTTCGCGCTGACGGCGCTGCTGCTCGCCGCCATCGGCATCTATGGCGTGATGGCGTTCCTCGTGGCCGAGCGGGCGAAGGAGATCGGGATCCGCGTCGCGCTCGGGGCCTCCTCGAGCGACCTGCTCCGGCTCGTCGTCGGCCACGGTCTGCGGACCGCCATCGCCGGCGTCGCCGTCGGCCTGGCCGGCGCCCTGGCCGTTACGCGGCTCATCGCCAGCCTGCTGTACGGGGTCGCGCCGACCGACGTCGTCACGTTTGCCGGTGTCGCCGTCGCGCTGACGGCCGTCGCCCTGCTGGCCAGCTACCTCCCCGCCCGCCGCGCCCTGCGGGTGGACCCGGCGAAGGCGTTGAGGAGCGAGTAGGCGCAAATTGAAGAATGGAGAATGAAGAATTTAGAATGAAGAATCCGGATTGAGGACTTTCTCAATTCTCAATTCTCCATTCTCAATTCATCAGTATCACCCCTATGGACCCCATCATCCGGCTCGCGAACATCGAAAAATCCTATCCGTTCGGCGTCGGGCGCACCTACGTGCTGCGCCGCATCAGCCTCGAGATCCAGGAAGGCGACTTCATCTCGATCATGGGGCCGTCGGGCGCCGGCAAGTCGACGCTGCTCCACATCCTGGGCATGCACGACAGCGCCTGGGAGGGGGAGTACCACTTCCTCGATCAGGCCGTGCACCGCCTGAAGCCGAAGCACCGCGGCGAGCTGCACAAGCAGCACATCGGCTTCGTCTTCCAGAGCTATCACCTGCTCGACAACCTGACGGTCTACGAGAACCTGGAGATTCCGCTCTCCTACCGGAACGTCAGCCGCAAGGAGCGCGAGAGCATGGTCGCCGACGTGCTCGACCGGTTCCAGATCGTCGGCAAGAAGGACCTGTATCCGAGCCAGCTCTCCGGCGGCCAGCAGCAGCTGGTCGGCGTGGCCCGGGCGGTCATCGCGAACCCGAAGATCATCCTGGCCGACGAGCCGACCGGCAACCTGCACTCGGCGCAGGGCCGCGAGATCATGGAGCTGTTCAAGCGACTCAACGACGCCGGGACGACGATCATCCAGGTGACGCACTCCGAGGAGAACGCCTCGTACGGCCGCCGCGTGATCGAGCTGCGCGACGGCTGGATGGTGGGCGACTGACGTCGCCCTGCATGGAGAGTACCCAGTGAGCACGCCCGTCATGCCCCTGCACGATCAGTCCGCCGCGGCTTCCGGTCCCGAGACGACGCGCCCACGCGTCCTCATCGCCGACGATCAGCCCGACGTGCTGGAGGCGCTGCGCCTGCTGCTCAAGGGCGAGGGCTACCAGCTGGAGTCCGCCCGGACACCGCTGGCCGTCGTCGATGCGGTCGAGCGGAAGGAATTCGACGCCGTCCTGATGGACCTGAACTACGCGCGCGACACGACGTCGGGACGCGAAGGGCTCGATCTGCTGTCGCAGATCCAGGCGCTCGACGCCACGCTGCCCGTCGTCGTGATGACCGCCTGGGGCAGCGTCGAGCTGGCCGTCGAGGCCATGCGCCGCGGCGCGCGCGACTTCATCCAGAAGCCCTGGGAGAACGCCCGCCTGCTGTCGGTGCTGCGCACGCAGGTCGATCTGGCCCGCGCCATCCGCCGCGGCCAGCAGCTCGAGGCCGAGAACCGGGCGCTGCGGCCCGAGGGCGGCCCGACCCTCATCGCCGAGTCGCCGTCCATGCAGCCGGTGCTGCAGCTCATCGCGCGCGTGGGCCCCTCGGAGGCCAACGTCCTCATCACCGGCGAGAACGGCACCGGCAAGGGGACGATCGCCCAGGCGCTCCACGGCGTGTCGGGCCGGGCCGCGCGCCCGCTCGTCACGGTGAACGCCGGCGGACTGTCGGAGGGGATCTTCGAGAGCGAGCTGTTCGGCCACGTGAAGGGCGCCTTCACCGACGCGAAGACCGACCGCGTCGGCCGCTTCGAGCTCGCCGACAGCGGCACGCTGTTCCTCGACGAGATCGCGAACGTGCCGATGAACCTGCAGGCGAAGCTGCTGCGCGTGCTCGAAACCGGCGAGTTCGAGCGCGTCGGGTCGTCGCGGACCCGCCGCGTCGGCGTCCGCATCCTCTCGGCGACCAACGCGAACCTCTCCGAGGAGCTCGCCGCGCGGACGCTTCCGGCAGGACCTGCTGTTCCGCCTGAACACGATCGAGATCCAGTTGCCCCCGCTGCGCGACCGGCGCGAGGACATTCCGGCCCTGGCGGCGCATTTCCTTCGCCAGCACGCCCGGCGGTACCGCAAGTCCTTGAACGGCTTCGATGCAGGCGCGATGCGGGCCCTGCTCCATCATCCCTGGCCCGGCAACATCCGCGAGCTCGATCACGCGGTCGAGCGCGGCGTGCTGATGGCCCAGGATGCCACCATCCGCGCCCCCGAGCTCGGCCTGCGCAGCGGTGACCGCGAGGGCTCGCCGCGCATCGAGGACATGAGCCTCGAGGACGTCGAGGGGTTCCTCGTCCGCAAGGCGATGGGCCGCTACGACGGCAACGTCAGCCAGGCGGCCAAGGCCCTCGGCCTCAGCCGCAGCGCCCTCTACCGGCGCCTCCAGCGCTTCGGCCTCTGACCGCTGACCGCCTCGTCCCGGGAACGATTGTCCGCCCCCTGTCCGCGGGGCCGTCCCCGCGACAGGTCTCTCCCCGCCGGCGGTGGGATAGGATTGGACGACTGCCGATGACGAAGCCTTCGTCCCGGATGCCTCGCGACGAGGCCGTCCGGCCCGGCTCCCGGGACGGCTCCGACGTTCATGCCCGGCCCCTGTCCCCGATGGCTCTCGCCCCACTCACCGATCCGTACCGCCTGCCGCCCCGCCGCTCCCGCCTGACCTACGATCAGCGGATCCTGGTGCTGGCGATCGGCGCGGGGATTCCGGGCTCGCTGGTCGCCCTGATCCTGCTGTGGACGGGCGGCTACACGCCGAAGGTCGAGTGGACGCTCACGGTCTTCATCCTGGTCTTCTGGCTCGGCCTCGCCTTCACGCTGCGCCAGCGGGTGGTCACCCCGCTCCAGACCCTGTCGAACCTGCTGGCGGCCCTCCGCGAGAGCGACTTCTCGATCCGTGCCCGCAGCACGCGGGCCGACGACTCGCTGAGCGCGGTCACGCTCGAGGTGAATGCGCTGTCGGAGACGCTGCGGGAACAGCGACTCGGCGCCCTCGAGGCCGGCGCGCTGCTCCGGACCGTCATGGCGGAAATCGACGTGGCGGTGTTCACCTTCGACGGCAACCAGACCCTGCGGCTGGTGAACCGCGCCGGCGAACGCCTGCTCGACCGGACGGCCGAGGACCTGCTGGGCCGCACGGCGGTCGCCATCGGGCTCGGTGACTGCCTCGACGGCGCCGCGCCCCGCATCGTCGACGTCAGCTTCCCGGGCGGCGTCGGCCGATGGGAAATCCGGCGGACGACGTTCCGGCAGGGCGGCCTGCCGCACCAGCTCCTGGTGCTGTCGGACGTCAGCCGTCCGCTGCGCGACGAGGAACGCCAGGCCTGGCAGCGGCTGATCCGCGTCATCGGCCACGAGATCAACAATTCGCTGGCGCCGATCAAGTCGATTGCCGGGAGCCTCGAGGGGCTGGTGACCCGGACGCCGATTCCCGACGACTGGCGCGAGGACATGCGCAGCGGCCTGGCCGTGATTGCAACGCGGTCGGACTCGCTGAGCCGCTTCACGAACGCCTACGCGCGGCTCGCGAAGCTGCCGCAGCCGCGGCGCGGCCCCGTCCGCATCGCGTCCCTCCTGAAGCGGGTGGTCGGCCTCGAAACGCGGCAGGCCGTGGTCCTCCAGCCGGGTCCCGACCTCGTCATCAGCGCCGACCCGGATCAGCTCGAGCAGCTGTTGATCAATCTGATTCGCAACGCGGTCGATGCCGCGCAGGATACGGGCGGCGGGGTGACGGTGACGTGGGAGCGGGTGGCGACGCAGATCGAGATCCGCGTCGAGGACGAAGGGCCGGGGCTGCCGACCGATTCCAATCTGTTCGTGCCGTTCTTCACGACCAAGCCCGGGGGCACGGGCGTGGGGCTGGTGCTGAGCCGGCAGATCGCCGAGGCGCACGGCGGCAGCCTGACGCTCGAGAACCGCAGCAACCGGCCAGGCTGCCGCGCCCGCCTGCGCCTCCCGCTCGCCTTCGGGGAGCAGCGGGAGACGGAGGCACTGGAAAGAACCGTCACATAGCGCCTCCCGCGCCGCACGTCGCACGGACACGCCGCACCTCGCACAGCGTACCTCGCACGTGACCGATCCTTCCCCCTACTCCACCTGCTCGATCTCCATTGCGCGCGCCGGATTGAGCCAGGTCGAGCCCGGCTGGTTCGACGCGCCCGAGACCAGCACCCAGCCGTCCCTGCCGACGGCGAGCACGGTCCGGATATCGGGCTTCGCGCCGGGCGCCCAGGTGAAGGCGTACTTGCCGCCGGCGTGGATGAACGCCGGTGTCGACACCTGCACGGGCGCGACCTGCAGGACGGGCGCCTGGGTCAGCCGCACCGTCCACTCGCCGTCCTGCTTCGCGTTGACCGTCGGCTGATTCAGCACGTTCACCGCCGCCGGCCCGGGCACGAACGTGGGCGTCGGCGACGGCACCGTCTGGGACTCCTGCGGCGCCTGCGGCGTGGCCGCCTGCGCGCGCAGCGCCGCCGTACCGCTGCCCGCCGCCACCTGCAGCCCGATCGTCACCGCCACACCCGCTGCCACCAGCAGCGCGCCCTTCAAAGCCTTCATGACTTCTCCTTGTTCTGTCGCAGCGGGCTTTCATCAATGGTGGCGCGCGAGGCTCGACTCGCCGCGCTCGCTCGCCGCAGCCGCAGGCGCTGCACATCGCAGGGATCAGCGCAGCCTCAGTGCGGCATCTTCCCGAGCGGGGCCCGGCGCTGGTAGAGCTGGTAGAGGTGGTGTCCTTCGTGATGGATCAGATACTCCACCTGGAAGTGGACGTCGTAGTGGTGGTATTCGGGGTGCCGTCCCGCGCGGTGCCACTGTGCCGGCAGCAGCCCTTCCAGGCGCTGCGCGAGCCAGTCGCGGCCGTTGAAGAAGGCTGCCAGCACCTCGGAGGCCGGCTTCTTCATGAGCGCGGCGAAGTCCGGATCGCCGTCCGGATCGTAGGGCGCAATCACCGGGTTCTCGTGCTCGAGCATCGCCTCGATCCGGCGCCCGAAGAGCTGCTGCACGCAGGTCAGGTGGACGACCAGCTCTTTCAGCGACCACTTGCCGGACGCCGGCCGGGCCGCCAGCGCCGGCTCGTCGAGTCCGCTCGTCATCCGCCGGACGTCGTCCCGCTGCAGCCGCAGCCGCTCCACCAGCCGTGCGTGCTTGTCGTGGTTCTCGTGCGCGTGTGCCATCGTTCGCTCCACTCCACCGGGACGCCCGGGGCCGGACGGGAGCCGGCGATCCGCCAGCCGGTCATCGCCCCGCCTCCCGCCGACCACGCGTCGCCGCGAGGGTCAGTGTGTGCTGGTCCGGCCGTCGGCGTCGCGGAACTCGATGGCCCCGAGGCCCAGCTTGCGGAGCTGCGGCACGATCGTGGCACGGTCGCCGACGGCGATCACGATCATCCGGCCCGGCACCAGGTAGTGCTGTGCCACCCGCTGCACGTCGGCGGCCGTCACGGCCGCGATCCGGTCCGGATACTTCGTGAAGTAGTCGAGACCCAGATCATACACGTAGATGCTCGAGAAGCTGCCGACCACCCCGGTGCCCGTCTCGAACTCCGCCGGCAGCGAGCGGATGAGCGAGTCCCGGGCCAGCGTCAGTTCCTCGTCGCCCATCGGCGTCGCGCCCATGCGGCGGATCTCCTTGAAGATCTCCCCCACCGCCGGCCCCGTCACGTCGGTCCGCACGCCCGAGGCCACCAGGAACGGACCGGCCGCCTTCCGGAAGACGAACTGCGAGCCGGCGCCGTAGGTATAGCCGTGTTCCTCGCGCAGGTTCAGGTTGATCCGGCTCGAGAACAGGCCGCCGAGCGACATGTTCATGACCGACAGCGCGCTGTAGTCGGGGGTCGAGCGCGGCGCGCCGATCGCCGCCACCCGCACCTGCGTCTGCGCCGCCCCGGGCTTGTCGACGACGATGACCCGCGCCTTCGTCGACACCGGCTGCCCCGGCGTCACCCGCTCGGGCGTCCCGGCCTGCCACGTGCCGAACGTCCGGGCGGCCAGCGCGCGCAGCTCCGTCTCGTCGATGTCGCCGGCGACGACCAGCGCGGCGTTGTTCGGGACGAAGTTCGCGCGCCAGAACGCCAGCATGTCGTCCCGCGTGATCGCCCGCACCGACGCCTCCGTACCGAGCTCGGTGAACCCGTACGGATGCCGCGGACCGTAGAGCGCCGCGAACATCACGCGGTTGGCCACGGCCGACGGGTTCTCGCGCTGCTGGACGAGGCTCGCCAGCCGCTCCTTTCGCTGCCGCTCCACCTCCTCGGCCGGAATGGCCGGGTGCAGCGCCACGTCGGCCAGCAGCTCGAGCGCCTGCGGGAACGTCTTTTCGAGCGACGACACCGATACCCGCGACACGTCCATCGTCGAGCCGGTGGCCAGCCTCGCGCCGAGCTGCGCCACGTCGTCGGCCAGCTGCAGGGCCGACCGGTTCGCCGTCCCCTCGTCCAGCATCGCCACCGTGAAGTTCGCGAGGCCGGGGCGATCGGCCGGGTTCGCGTCGCTGCCCGTGCGGATCACCAGGTTGGCGGCCACCAGGGGCAGCCCCGGCCGCGGGCTCAGGATCACCGTCAATCCGTTGTCGAGCGTGAACGAGATCGGCGTGCTGACCGCCAGCGGCCGCAGCGGGCCTGGGGTTGGCTCTGCCGCGCGCCACGGGGCGTCGGCGTTCACCGGCTCGCCCCCCTTCCGGGCCAGGGCCGCCGCAGCCGGCTTCGGCGTCGGCACGGGCGTGCCCAGGTCGGGCGTCCCCGGCACACCGAAGACGATGACGCGGGCGTGATCGGCGAGCTGCTGCTGCGCGAACTGCCGGATCGACCCGGGCGTGGCTTTCGCGTAGCGCCCCAGGTCCTGGGCGAAGTAGTCCGGCGTCCCCAGGTACTGGTTGTACATGTTCAGGCGATCGGCCACACCACCGATGCCTCCCAGCCGCTCCAGCCCCTGGATGCTGCGGGTCTCGATGCCGTTGCGCGCCCGCTCGATCTCGGCCTGGGTCGGACCGTCGCGCCTCAAGGCCTCCAGCTCCTCGTCGATGGCCTTCTCCATCTCCTCGGCCGTGTGTCCCGGGCGGGCCGTCACCTCGATCTCGAACACCGAGCCGAGCATCAGCGATTCCTGCTGGGCGCTCACCGTCTGCGCGATCTGCTTCTCGTACACCAGCTTCCGGTACAGGCGGCTCGACTTGCCCCCGCCGAGGATCTGGCTCGCCAGGTCGGCTTCGGCGTCGCCCTGCGTGAAGGCGGCCGGCGTGATCCATGCCATGTAGACGCGCGGCAGCTCCACGCGATCCGGCACGACGGCGCGCCGCTCGCTGGTGATGGGTGGCGTCTCGACATCCGGCTTCTTCACGTCCGGCCCGCGCTCGAGCGGCCCGAAGTACTTCTCGACCAGCCGCTTCGCCGCCGCCTTGTCGATGTCGCCGACGATGGCGAGACTGGCGTTGTTCGGTGCGTAGAACTGGCGGAAGAAGGCCTGCACGTCCTCCAGCTTCGCCGCCTGGATGTCGGCGTGCGATCCGATCACGTCGGCGTAGTAGGGATGCGTCTTCGGGAAGAGCTCGTGGAACATCGCCTCTTCGACGATCCCGTACGGCCGGTTCTCCACGCTCTGCCGGCGCTCGTTGCGCACGACGTCCTGCTGGTTCGACAGGTTGGCCTGGTCGAGCATGTCCGGCAGGTACCCCATGCGATCGGATTCGAGCCACAGCGCCAGCTCGAGCTGATTCGACGGCACCGTCTCGAAGTAGTTCGTCCGGTCGAAGTCGGTCGTCCCGTTGATGTCCGAGGCGCCCGCCCCTTCGAGCAGCCGGAGGTAGCGCCCGCCCGGCACGTGCTTCGAGCCCTGGAACATCATGTGCTCGAAGAGATGCGCGAAGCCCGTCCGCCCCGCCGCTTCGCTGGCCGGCCCGACGTGGTACCAGAGATTGACGGCCACCAGCGGCAGCCGGTGATCTTCCGAGAGGATGACCTCGAGGCCGTTGGCCAGCGTGTACTTCTCGAAAGTGATCTGCGGAATGTCCGTGCCTGTCGCCGCGGGCGCCGGCGCCGGCTTCGAGCAGCCCGCTCCCGACAGGACGCACAGCGCCAGCGCGCCGGTCAGCAGTCGTCTGAACATGGTCGGCCTCTCCCGGGCGTCGCCGGGGCCGCGCGCACGGGGCGTGGGTCCCGACAGATTGTGAAGAGTCTGATGAGCGATTGATTATAGCTGAGCTTGCGAGAGCATCCTGTCGAACGGACCATGCAGATCGCTCATGTTCGCCGTCTTCCGGCGCCCTTCCGGCGCCCTCGGCGCCGGGGATCGCGACGGCCGGGCTGCGAAAGACCGGCGCCGGCCGTAACATGAGGGCAGCGGCGTCGGCTCGCTCCGCCGGGCGGTCCGGACGCCGCCGGGTTCCGTCGCCGAAGGAGGATGCCGTGTCGCGCCCGATTGTCCCCGTGCTGGCCGTGCTGCTCGTCGCCCTGCTGCTGTTCGCGCCCGCCCGCGCCTCCGCCCGGCCGGACGCCGCCACCCAGCTGCGCAGGCTCGAGCAGGTCTGGCTGCGGGCGGAAATGGGACACGACCGGACGACACTCGATCGGCTGCTGGCGAAGGACTTCGTGCACATCACCTGGCAGGGCCGCGTGCTCACGAAGGCGGATACCCTGGCCGCGCCGATCGCACCGGCACAGGCCGTCCAGACGCTGTCGCAGCTTCGGGTCCGGATCTACGGAAATACGGGGATCGTGACGGGACTGAACACCGTGACGATGCAGAATGGACAGATGCGGACCGGCCTGCGGTTCACCGATGTCTTCATCCGCCGTGATGGCCTCTGGCGCGCGGTCTCCGCGCAGGAGACCGCCGAGCGGCAGGCACGGTCCGGCCGGTGAATCTCATGTCCCAGGAAGGTCTGTTTCCGCGCGCCGCCGGTTCGGTCGAAACGATCGCACCCGGCGCCGTTCTCCTGCCGGGGTTCCTGACGCTGGACGAGCAGCGGGCGCTCGCCGATCGATGCCGGGCGCTCGGGTCGGGTCCGGTCGGCTGGTATCGTCCCACCGTACGGGGCGGTGGCCGGATGCGGGTCGAGATGCTCTGCCTCGGCCGCCACTGGAATCCGCTGACCTACCGGTACGAGGCGCTGCGGGCCGACCGCGATGGCGCACCGGCGCCGCCGCTCCCCGAGGATCTGGCCGATCTCGCGCGGCGCGCCGCCGCCACGGCCGGCATGACGATCGCCCCCGACATCTGCATCCTGAACCACTACGATCGCGAGGGCCGGATGGGCGTGCACCAGGACAAGGACGAGCAGCCCGACACGCTCGCCGCCGGCATCCCCGTCGTCTCGATCTCCGTCGGCGACACGGCGCGGTTCCTCTTCGGCGGCCTCCGCCGCCGCGACCCCGTGCAGACGATTCGAGCTGCAGTCGGGCGACGCCTTCGTGTTCGGCGGCCCCGCCCGGCTCCGCTACCACGGCGTCTCACGCATCGTCCCCGGCACGGCGCCCGCCGCGCTCGGCCTGACGGGACGGTACAATCTGACGTTCAGGCAGGACCAGGGATGGGACCGGTTCTCATGAACCAGTCAGAAACCCTGCAAAGCCCGACGCCCTGAGCCTGTACAATTGGCCGCTCTTCCACCGTTGGATTGCAATTCTCCGGTCTGATTCGACGCCGCCCGCGGAGGTTACCCATGCACCTCGTGGACCCAACCGGCGCATCTGCCAGTGGACTCCTTGGAACGGCTCTAGCGGCCCTGACATCCGTCTACGACATCATCGTCGAGCACTTCGTCGCCGAGGCCACGATTGTCGCGGCGTTCGCCGCCAAGGAGCACATCGCTTCCGTCTGGTTCACCTCATGGCACTTTTTCGTGGCTCACCTCACGAGGCGAAGATACGTCCTCCTCTGGAATGACGTGGACAAGGACATCAGTCACCGTCTCGCCGCCAAGCTCGCCAGCGCGCTACCTCGCATGCGCGTTCGGCCTGAATCCGCCAGGCGCCTTCTGACCTACCCGCGAAGTCCCAGGGTCGTCTCTGCTGTCGTGTTGATTGACACAGATGTCAGCAAACTATCCGGAGACGACGAGGTCCGAAACAAGATCGAAGACCACCTCATCGGCTATCTCGAGCAGGGCGGAGGTATCGTGGGAACCCACGATATTGTCTACCGTCGAACCAGGAACGACAGGCTCAGTAAGGCCTTCGGCGACGGTCATATCGACAATTTCGAGCGCACGCGCACGGTGAGATACCAGACCGTGGCAGAGCACGCGATGCATCCACTGACGACCGGGCTTCAGCGCGAGTTCGACCTGAGCGACGGAGAACTCTTGAGATCCCATTGGAATGACTCCGGCGTTCAAATAAGTGTACCAGACGGCCGACAACCAGCCCCTCGTCGTCGCCCACTCGTACTCCAAAGGTCGAACGGTCTGGTTGCACAGCGGAGACACGCAGGAAGATGCCGACGGAAGAGCGAGCGCGCCGAAGAGTATCGGCACGCCAGAGCCCTCGTTCGTGAAGCTCGTCGAGAATTCGGTCCTCTGGTGCAGTCGGGGTCGCCGTTCCCGATCGCTGCAGGCGACGCCTTCTTCCGGCACGATGATCGTCGCTCACAGGGGCCTGTCCACATTGTGTCGCGAAAACACCATCGCCGCTTTTGAGGCGGCCGTTCGCGCCGGCTGCGACATGATCGAATGCGACGTGCGGAAGACGGCCGACGGCCATTTCGTCATACATCACGACCCCGATGTGGCCGGCCTGACCATTGCAGAGCACACTCTCGATAGCGTCCGCGCGGCCGCTCGGAATTTGGACACCCCTGTACGTGATTCCGACGCTGCAGGAAGCCTGTACGTTCGCGCACGACAATAAGGTGGCCCTCGACCTCGAGTTGAAAGAGGAAGGCAATGAGGAAGAGATCGTCCGGACCGCGCTGTCGAGCGTGTCACCTGAACGTCTGTTGTTCACGTCGTTCAACCGGCACTCGATAAGAACGATCAAAGAGACCTGCTGGCTCGTGTCGACGGGGCTTCTGCTCGGGCGAACGGGTTGGCGCGCGATTATCGCAGACCATTTGGCCGCGAAGCGCGCGAGGACGATTGGAGCCGATGTCCTGCTGCCGCACCTCGATCTATTGCGGTTCGGACTTGTCCAGCACCTCAAGGCGACCGCGATTCCGATCATCGTCTGGACGGTGAACGACAACGGGGCCTTGGAAGAGCTGATTCATGATCCGCACATCGCGGGAGTCATCACTGACAACACGGAACTGGCGAAGAAGGTCGTTGCTTCTGCTTCAACCCAAACGGCGAGCAGTGCTTCCTGACAGGCTCGACCTGACGGGACGTTACAATCTGACGTTCAGGCAATACTGACGGGGATCGGGGTGGGGGTTCGGGATTCGGGATTCGCTCGGTCTACGTCCCACCCAATCCCCAATCCCGGCTGAATTCACCCATGCGCTACTTCACCACCTCCGACACCTCCTTCTCCCCCGCCGACACGAAGACCTTCACGGGCAGCGCCCGCGTCGCCCGCCTGGCGACCGGCGACGAACCGGGGGGCGTCCGGGTGTACCGCGTCGATTTCGACCGCGACGCGCGGCTGCACTGGCACGCGCACAACGGGCCGCAGTGGCTGTTCGTGGTGGAGGGATGCTGCCGCGTTCAGAAGCGGGGCGAGCCGGCGCGCGACCTCGTCGCCGGCGAGAGCGTCTGCATCGAGGCCGACGCCGTCCACTGGCACGGCGCAGCCCCGGGCGGAACCGGCGCGCACATCGCCGTCAATCTGGGAACGGCGACAACGTGGGCTGAGGAGGTGACGGAGAAGGAGTATCGAGAGAAAGAGTGAGAGAGGATTCGTAACGCAGAACGTAGAACGTAGAACGTAGAAAGGAGAAGCGCGAAATACGCGATGACGCCGCGCCTCAGCCGAGTTCTTCTTCGTTCTTCGTTCTTCGTTCGACGTTCTACGTTCGGCAACAATATACTTGACGGGGGAGATTGGTTTCGGTAGACTGTCGGTATTGGAGCTTTCCGATGCCGACCGAGACCAAATCCCCCGAAGACCCTGACCGACGCGATCCGCTACTTCGCCAGCCCCGACCACTGCCGGGAATACATGGTGGCCCGGCGCTGGCCGGACGGCGTAACGTGCCCGGTCTGCGGCTCCAAGACCGTCTATTTCGACTCGTCCCGCAATGGCTGGGAGTGCAAGACCCGCCATCCCAAGCGGAAGTTCACGCTGAAGACGGGGACGATTTTCGAGGACTCCGCCCTCGGCCTCGACAAGTGGCTCCCGGCCGTCTGGATGATCGCCAACATGAAAGAACGGCGTCAGTTCCCATGAACTGGCCCGCTCGTTGGGCGTGACGCAGAAGACCGCGTGGTTTATGCTCCACCGGATCAGACTGGCGATGCAGGACGAGCACGACGGCGGGCAAGATCGGCGGGGACGTGGAAGCCGACGAGACCTACATCGGCGCGAAGTCCCGCAACATGCACGCCGACAAGCGGCGCAAGGTCAAGATGACACGCGGCCGGAAAGTGGCCGGGAAGACGGCCGTCATGGGTCTCTTGGAGCGTCACAGCAAGGACGGCGTCAGCCAGGTCAGGACCGGCCGTGCTTGACAGCCTGCGGCGGCACGAACTCCACGGGCATGTCCGCGCCCATGTCGAGCCGGGCGCGACGGTCCACACCGACGCGTTCTACTCGGATCGCGGACTGGATGCCGACTACGTCCACAAGGTCATCGACCATGCCGAAGCCTACGTGGACGGGAACGTGCACACCAACGGGCTGGAGAACTTCTGGAGTCTGCTGAAGCGCGGGCTGAACGGGGACGTACGTGAATGTTGAACCGTTCCACCTGTTCCGCTATCTTGGATGAACAGGCACTGCGCTTCAATCTGAGGAAAGGCACCGACGCCGACCGTTTCAACTTCGTCGTGGGCCAGATTGTAGGCCGTCGTCTCACCTACGCCGATTTGACCGCCTCGGCGTACGGGGAACGCCTCAACTAATCGCCGTCGGCAGGGTCGGGGGAAGCGGCGCGGCCGGTAGCCTTCGGCTTCGGCCCCCGCTTCTTGGGGTTTCTGGCAGCGCGCTCGCGGTGCTGATCGACACGCTGCTGTACCGTTTCTTTCGGCACCGCGAGCAGACGGTCAACTAGATGCGTGAACGCCTGAAACTCTTTGGTAGGGCGACCCATCTCGCCTCCATAATAGCCTTGTTCGGCCTATTGGGACTCGGGCCTTCACAACCACCAACCCCACGTAGCGGACACCCCGATCAAGACACACAGACTCAGCGCGACACCCAGCATGGCCAAGCCAATGAAGAGTCAGCCGATCTCCGTGCCGACTCCTGCCACGACCGTAAGCATCAATCCCACGGTCATAACAAACGGCCCCGATCACACACAACAGCGCGATCGCCACACCCCGAGCGGGTGGTGGATGATTGGCCTCACTGCGGCCATAGCGGTGGGGACGTTCTGGCTGGCCTGCATAGCACGCGGGCAGCTCAGAGCGCCAAACAAAGCAAACCACCCGTGCGTTGCGATTGAGCAAGAGAGGCGAATACGGCCACGCAACGCGCCAGTGAACAGGCCGATAGCCGGTGGCGTGAGTCGCTGGAACTCACCCGCCAAACTAGGCGAGCCTGGATAAGCCTCGAAACGCTGGACATCGAAGGAGACCCTGGAGGGGAGCGCACTCTCGTAATCGGGACTGAGAAACTCGGGCTATTTGCCTGCCCAAGTCGTCTCGGCTCAAGCGCAGCGTCAGGGGGAAGTTGCTGGACAGGCAACCGTCCCTCATGTTGGAGGACCGGCCTGTCTATGACTTCAACGTCGTGCCCCCAGCTATCATCGTTTCGAAACGAAATAAGCCGAACGCGACACACCATCATCGATAGCGTCGACCACCAGGAGAGATTCGCCTTCCTGCACCTCGTTCCGGGACAGCTTGGGGAACTTTGGATCTTACGGAGAGGTCTATCTACAGAGACAGAAATCAGTTCTCAGCCGAGGCAATACAGGTGGGCTCGTCGCTACGATTAGTTGCTGAGCGCCAGACGGCAGAGATTTCAATTCGCTCATGTAGAACAAACCCGGCTACAACTCCGCCGACTAGGGCCACCAATAAGGAAAAGTAGCCCCAGTCGGCATACGCCGGCCTGTCCAGACGAGGATAGCCGAGATGGATCTCCCCGTCTAGTATATTGTTGCCCGACGTTCTAACGTCACAAGGATCACCATCAGTTCCCTCTCAACGCCCTCGCCGGATCGATCCCCATCGCGCGGCGGGCGGGCAGATAGCTGGCCAGCAACGCCACCGCGGTCAGCAGAACGATGAGACCGGCGAAGACCGACGGGTCGAGCGGCGTGACGCCGAACAGGAAGCTCCGGAGGAAGCGGGTGACGCCGGCGGCGGCGGCCAGGCCGACCAGCCCTCCGGCGGCGGCCAGCTTCAATCCCTGACCGAGAATCATCCCCAGCACGTCGCCGCGCGAGGCTCCCAGCGCCATCCGCACGCCGATCTCGGTGCGTCCGCTGTGTCACCGTGTATGCAACGACACCGTAGAGTCCGACGGCCGCCAGCAGCAGGGCAATGCCTGCGAAGATACCGATCAGCATCGACATGAACGTCTGCGGGCCGATGGAGTCCTGAATGCGCGCCGACATCGGTTCGAGATCGGTGACTGGCTCGTTCGGATCGACCGCCGACACCGCTCGCTGAATCTCGGCGAGTGACGGCGGCACGCCGCTCTTCAGAATCCAGCCCGTTGGGAAGAATCCACTGACCGCCGTGGTGAGCCGGTCGGGCATCTGCGCCTGCGGCACGAAGACCATCGGCGGCGTCTGCCGGCCGAGGCCGAGGTCGTGCGTGTCGGCCACGATGCCCACGATCGTGACCGGGACCGCCGAGTCCCGCTGACGCCGGCACGGCCTCCCCGCCGTAGCTGATCGCGGCGCCGATCGCCCCTTCGCCGTTGCAGCACCGGCGGGCGAACGACTCGTTGACCACGGCCACCCGCTGACGGCCCGCCGTGTTGTTGTTGCTCAGCGCGCGCCCGGACACCGTCGGAATCCCGAGCGTGGAGAAATAGCCGGGCGACACGGCCCTCGCCTGAATGTAGACGTGCGTCCACTGCCCCGCCTGGTTGACGGCGACGCCGAAGTTGAACCGGTACTCCATCGGCAGGTTCGAGGCCATTGTCACGGGCAGTCACACCCTCCACCGTCGGCAGCCGGTCCGACACCGCCTGCTCGAACCGCGCGACCTTCCCGGACGTGTCGTAGGTCGCCGGCGGCAGCAGCATGCGGAACGTCCACAACCGCTCCGGCTGGAAGCCAGGATCCCAGGCGTGACAACTGCAGGAGGCTCGTCAGCAGCAGCAGGGCGCCCGCCACGAGCACCATCGACGCCGCCACTTCCCCGGCCGTCAACAGGCTGCGCGAGCCAGCTGGCGCCCGCCGCCGGTCGCGCCGCGGCCCCCTTCCCGCAGCGACTGATTGAGGTCGAGGCGGAGCACGTGGAAAGCCGCGACCGTCGCCATCAGCAGTGACGGTTGCAAGAACCAGGGTCAGACAGAACGCGAGGACGCGGCCATCCGGCGACACCGGACCGACCAGCGTGAGGTACTCGATGGGACTCAGGGCGAGCAGCGAATCCATCGACGCGTACGAGAGGAGAATGCCCGCCAATCCTCCCCCGGCCGCGAGCAACGCGCTCTCGGTGGCGACCTGGCTGAAGATGCGCCACGGGCCGGCGCCGAGCGCCCGCCGGACGGCCAGCTCGTTCTCGCGCGCCGCCTGGCGCGCCACCAGCAGACTGGCGACGTTGGCCGCCGCGATCAGCAGCACGAGCAGCGCGGCGCCGAGCAGCAGGAGCAGCGGCGGCCGCGCCACCTCACTCACCCACGCGCGGTACGGCTTCAGGCCGGCGCCGATCTCGGCCCTTGAACAGGTAGCCCGGATAGTCGTGGCGGAACGGCGCATCGAGCCGCGTCACATCGTCCCGCGCCTGGGCGAGCGTCACACCTGGCCGCAAGCGGGCGAACAGGCTCGCGTTGTGCCCCTGATCCTTCGGATTGACGGTGACCTGCCGCGGCGTCCAGACGGCCGGCGTTCTGTCAGCGCCGGTACCCGGCCCTGCGGCCCCGGGTCCGGCCACGAAGTGGAATGTCGCCGGCATGACCCCGACGATCGTGAACGGCACGTCGTCGATCGTGAGCCTCTGACCGAGAACGTCCTGGCGTCCGCTGAAACGCCGCCGCCACAAGCCGTCGCTGATGATCGCGACGTGCGGCCCTCCCGGCCGGTCATCTTCCGGAGAGAAATCGCGCCCGATGACCGGATGCACGCCCAGCACGGAGAAGAACTGACTGGACACGCTCTGGGAGACGGCCTGTTCGGGCGGCTCGGCGCCGGCCGCGAGGTTCACGGTCTTGCCGTTGTACACGGACGCGGCCTGGAAGGCCTGCGCATGATCGCTCCAGGACTGCGCCTCGAGGTCGGTCACGTTGTCCATCGTGTACCGCTCGGTGCGCCAGACGACCTGAACGATGCGATCGGATTGCGGGTACGGGAGCGGGCGCAGCAGGGCGGCGTTGACGATGGTGAAGATGGCGGTGGTGGCGCCGATGCCAAGGGCCAGCGTGAGGATGGCGACGAGCGTGAAGCCCGGAGCCTTGCGCAGAGTCCGGACGGCGTAGCGGAGATCCTGCCGGAGGGTGTCCATTTGCCGCAGTTAGACGGACGGCGGCGGGGGGATGTTCCGGTGAATGAGCAGAGGTCGCCGCGGGATCAGAGGAGCCAGACCAGCGGCACGAGGCCGGCCAGTGCCAGCGCGGCGAGCAGGAGGAAGCTCCGGCGTCCGGTGGGCCGGTCCGCGAGCGCGTACGCGTAGACACCTTTCACGAGATTGTTGCTCGCGGCGGCAATCAGGATGCCCGTGGCGGCCACCGCCGCCGGCGTCGAGACGGCGGCCGACTGCGTGAGCCCCATGATGAAGGGGTCGACGTCGGTCACCCCCATCAGGCCCGCGAGTCCGTAGACGCCTCCCTGGCCGAAGTGCAGCAGCACTTCGTGGGTCGCCACCAGCATCGCGAGGAACAGCAGCGCGAAGCCGAAGGCCGCGCCGAGCGCGAGCGGGTTGGGCGGCTCGAACGCCTGCCGTGCTCCCCGTCCGGCAGGGCCGTCCGGCCGGCGCGTGTACAGCCAGCCGGCGCCCAGCGCCAGGCCGGCCAGCACGAGAAACGGCAGGGCGATGAGGCGGAAGAGCGGCTGGCTGAAGAGCGCGACGAGCACCACCAGCCGCAGGTACATGATGCCCGAGGCCGCCAGGATGCTGCCGGCGTACAGGTGCGGGCGCTGGTCCGCTGCCGCACGGCGCGCCAGCGCGACGGTCGTGATCGTCGACGAGTACGCGCCGCCGAGCACCGCCGTCATCAGCACGCCGCCCGATCCCTTCGTCACGCGGTGCAGCACGTAACTGCCGTACGACAGCGAGCTGACCGCCACGACGACGAGCCAGGTGTGGAAGGGATTGATGCGGAACGGCCCGATCGACGTGTCCGGCAGCAGCGGCAGGATCACCGCCGTCAACAGCAGGAACTTCGTGAACGTGAGGATCTCGTCTTCGCCCAGCCACCGCGTCAGGCGCTCGAGGACGGTCTTCAGTTCGAGCAGCAGCGCACTGGCCACGGCCAGCGCCGTGGCGAGCCACAGGTGATCCGCGTAGACGAGCGCCCCGACCAGGTAGGTCGCCAACCCCGACATCTCGCTCGTCACGCCGCCGCCCGTCGTCTTCAGCTTGTGCCAGTACCAGAGCACGAGGAACGCCGCCACCACGAGGAAGCCGACGGTGACGGGCACCAGGCTCCCGTTGGCGACGACCGCCAGCGCGTACCCGATCAGGCCGATGAGGGGAAAGGTGCGGACGCCGCCGAAGGCGTACCGTTCTGAGCGGATCTTGTGTTCCTCACGCTCCAGGCCGATGAGGAACGACAGGAACAGCACGAGGAGGAGCTTCGGGGCGTCGAACGGCACCGCCTGCGACAGCGAAGTCAGCATGTTGTGGTGCGCCTGCGGGTGGCCGGGCCGCGCCGGGGGCCGTCAGTCCAGCCGCTCCGGCTTCAACTCGATCCCCGTCTCCCCCGCCGCCTTCTTCTCCCAGTACTTCTTCATCCAGGCTTCCCAGCCCTTGCCGGCGGCCGTGTCGCGGCCGGTGAACGCGAGGCCGGCGATGTCGGCGAACGACACGCTGAGCTTCCCGTCCCCCTGCTTCGGGTAGAGGCGGACGAACGAGTCGGCGAGCGTGCGGCCCGCGCGGCGGTCGAAGACGTAGCCTTCGACGACCGATCCGTCCTTCAGCGTGAGCGTGACGTCGCCCCGGTAGTCGAACGCCTTCTCGAGCCCGTCACGCAGATCGGGCTCGGTGGCCGTCTGCCAGACGAGCCCTTCGAGCCGCTCGTGTGCGGTGCCGGCGGCGACTTCCAGTTCGTCGGGATCGGAGGATGGCGTCATGGGGGATCGGACGGCCGGTGCGCCGCGACGTGCCGGCCGGGCACGCCGGAGCGATCCGGCAAATTCAGACGTGCGCCTCTTCGGCCTGCGGTTTCGTGGTGATCGGCACGAGCGGCGTCGCGTGTGCCGGCGTCACCGGCTCGTCGAGGGCGTCGAGCGCGGCCTGGCTGGGATAGCGGCTGAACAGCGTGGCCTTGACGGTGTCCACCAATCCCCGCCACGAGCCGAACGTGTCGTTCACGGCCGACGCCTCGTAGCCGCTGTGCACCATGCAGTTGGCGCACTTCGGATTGCCCGACTCGGTGCCGTACTCGTGCCACGCCGTCGCGTCCATCAGCTCCTGGAAGGTCTCGGCGTAGCCGTCCTGCAGCAGGTAGCACGGCTTCTGCCAGCCGAACAGGTTGTAGGTCGGCATTCCCCAGGGCGTGCAGGCGTAGTGACGCTGCCCCATCAGGAACTCGAGGAACAGCGGCGACTGGTTGAACTTCCAGCTGGCCTTGCGGTTCGAGAGGATCGCGCCGAACAGCCGGCGCGTGCGGGCGCGGCCCAGGAAGTGCTGCTGGTCGGGCGCCTTGTCGTACGAGTAGCCGGGCGACAGCATCATGCCTTCCACGCCCAGCGTCATCATCTCGTCGAAGAAGGCCCGCACGCTCTTCGGATCGGCGCCGTCGAAGAGCGTCGTGTTCGTCGTCACGCGGAAGCCGCGCGCCAGCGCCTCGCGCATGCCGTCGATCGCCAGCTCGTAGCCGCCTTCCTTGCAGACCGACAGGTCGTGCTCGTCCTTGCGGCCGTCGACGTGCACCGAGAAGGTCAGGTACTTGCTCGGCGTGAAGAGGCCGAGCTTCTCCTTCAGCAGCAGCGCGTTCGTGCAGAGGTAGATGTACTTCCTGCGCGCGACCAGGCCGCGCACGATCTCGTCGATCTGCGGGTGCATCAGCGGCTCGCCACCCGGAATCGACACCATCGGCGCGCCGCACTCGTCGACCGCCTTGAAGCACTCCTCCGGCGTCAACTGGCGCTTCAGCACATGGGCGGGATACTGGATCTTGCCGCAGCCCGCACAGGCGAGGTTGCAGCGGAACAGCGGCTCCAGCATCAGGACGAGCGGGTACCGCCGGCGCCCTCGCAGGCGCTGTCCGAGCACGTAACTGGTAACCGTCCACATCTGCGAGACGGGAACACCCATGCATGCCACAGAGGGCTCTGCCCCGTGCCCGGCTCACTTCACTCGCTCGCGTCACAACTCGCTCCGTTCGCGCCCTTCGACGAGATCTGGGCGCCCGATCGGCGAGGGCGGGACGATCCTGCTGCCCCACCTATGAGACGGGGCTGCCCGGGCCCAGCGGACTCGAGTCGGGCCCGTCTTACGAGCGTAACAGGCATTCAGGACCGCAGCAAGCACGGGACCGGCGGCCCGGACCCGGCAGGCCGCCGGCGTGGGCGCCTCCGCCGCTATGACGCCGCGCCTAAATCTCCTGCGAGAGACTGGGCCGCAGCTCAATCGCGAAGCCTCAGCTCGCGCTTCGTCACCCGGTAGCCGCCCTCGATCGCCACGGCGAGCGCGACCAGGGCCACGAGCACCCACAACCTGGCGGGGTCGGTGCTCGCCGTCTGCCAGATCAACGCGCCCAGGGCCACCAGGCAGGCGACCGACCCGACTACTGAGATCCAGCCACGGCTGTTCGTCTGCGGGGCGTGTCGCGCGTTGGCGGCGTTCACGGCCGCGAAGATCAGCAGGAATCCGGCGCTGCCCAGCGTCGAGATGCTGGTGAGGTCGAACAGGTTCGCGACCAGCAGCGTGAGGGCCGTCGTGATCAACAGCCCCTCCACCGGCTCGCCCCACACCTTCCGCTCGAGCACGGCCGGCAGCTCGCGGTCGCTGGCAATGGAATAGCTGAGGCGCGCCGCGCCGTACAGCGTGGCGTTGATCGCCGACGCGGTGGACAACATCGCCGCGATCGCGATCAACGTGAAACCGGCCGCCCCGAGGAACGGCTTGGCCGCCTCGGCCAGCGCGTAGTCCTTGGCCGCCACGATCTGGTTCACCGGGAGATTGCCGACCGTGACAAGGGAGACCGCGACGTAGAGGCCGATCACGAACAGGACGGCCGTGTAGTACGCCCGCGGCAGGGTTCGCGCGGCGTCCTTCACGTCCTGCGCGGTGTTCGCGATCAGCTCGAACCCCTCGTAGGCCAGGAAGATGATCATCCCGCCGGCCGCCAGCTGCACCGGCGGCGACCACGACGCCGGGGCGATGCGGGCCGTGCTGATGCTCGCCGTGCCGGCGCCGACGAACAGCAGCAGGATCGTGATCTTAAGCCCGACGATCCAGTTCTCGGCCATGCCGATCCACTCGGCGCTCAGCAGGTTCAGGCCGGCAATCACCACAATCGCCAGGCTGATCAGCACGTGCGCGCCCATCGCCTGCCACGGCTGCGGCAGGAACGTCGCCCCGTAGCTGCCGAACGCGAAGGCGTACAGCGACAGCATGACGACATAGCTCAGCCACAGCAGCACGTTCAGGCTGCCGGTGAGCATGCCGGCCCCGAACACGCGATCGAGAAAGGTGACCGTGCCGCCCCGGCTCGGGTACGCCACCGACAGCTTCGCGTACGAATAGGTGGTCAGCAGCGCCACCACGCCGGCCAGGGCGAAGGCCACCGGCGTGCCGCCGTGCGCGAGCTGCACGGCCAGCCCCAGCACGGCGAAGATTCCGCCGCCGACCATGCCGCCGACACCGATGGCGACGACTGCCCACAAGCCGAGCTTGCCATCGCTCGCGCTACTCATGCGCCGGCGACCTCCCATGCGGCGTGCCGATAAACCCGGTCCTGCTCCCTCATCCCCGGGATTTCCGGTACCACCGGATCAGGGCGTTGGTGGAGGTGTCGTGCTGGAGCCGGGGCTCCGCCTTCGACTCGAGCTCGGGCACGATGCGCGCGGCCAGCACCTTGCCGAGCTCGACGCCCCACTGATCGAACGAGTCGATCTCCCAGATGGCGCCCTGCGTGAAGACGCTGTGCTCGTACAGGGCCACGAGCTTCCCCAGCGCCGCGGGGGTCAGCTGCTCCAGGAGGATCGTGCTGGAGGGACGGTTGCCCTCGAACGTCCGGTGCGGCACCAGCCAGTCGGGCGTCCCCTCGGCGCGCACCTGCTCGGGCGTCTTGCCGAAGGCCAGCGCCTCGGCCTGGGCGAACACGTTGGCGAGCAGCAGGTCGTGGTGACGGCCGAGCGGGTTGAGCGGCCGGGCGAACCCGATGAAGTCGCACGGAATGAGCCGCGTTCCCTGGTGAATCAGCTGGTAGAAGGAATGCTGGCCGTTGGTGCCCGGCTCGCCCCAGTAGATCGGTCCGGTCTGGTAGTCCACCGCGGCGCCGTCCAGCGTCACGTGCTTCCCGTTGCTCTCCATCGTCAACTGCTGGAGGTAGGCCGGGAAGCGCTTCAGGTACTGCTCGTAGGGCAGGACCGCGACCGTCTGCGGCCCCGAAGAAGTCGTTGTACCAGATGCCCAGCAGCCCCATGAGCACCGGCAGGTTGCGCGCGAAGGGCGCGGTCCGGAAGTGCTCGTCCATCTCGTGGAAGCCGTCGAGCATGGCGCGGAAGTGGTCGGGGCCGATCGCCAGCATCGTCGAGAGGCCGATCGCCGAGTCCATCGAGTAGCGCCCGCCGACCCAGTCCCAGAACTCGAACATGTTGGCCGTGTCGATGCCGAACTTCGTCACCTGCTCGGCGTTGGTCGACACCGCCACGAAGTGCTTCGCGATCGCCGCGGGGTCCTTCAGCGTCCGGAGGGCCCACTCGCGCGCCGTGTGCGCGTTGGTCATCGTCTCGAGCGTCGTGAACGTCTTCGACGAAATGATGAACAGCGTCTGGGCGGCGTCGACGTCGCGGGTGGCCTCGGCGAAGTCCGTCCCGTCGACGTTCGAGACGAAGTGGAACGTCAGGCCGCGCTCGCTGTAGTGGCGCAGCGCCTCGTACGCCATCACCGGCCCCAGGTCGGAGCCGCCGATGCCGATGTTGATGACGTGGCGGATCGGCTTGCCCGTGTGGCCCTTCCACCGGCCCACGCGGACGCGGTTGGCGAAGTCGGCCATCTTGTCGAGCACGGCATGCACCTGCGGCACGACGTCCTCGCCGTCCACGACCAGCGACCGGTCCCTGGGCATGCGCAGCGCCACGTGCAGCACCGACCGCTTCTCGGTCGTGTTGATCCGGTCGCCGCGGAACATCGCGTCGATGCGGTCCCGCAGGCCCGACTCCTCGGCCAGCTGCAGCAGGAGCCCGAGCGTCTCGTCGGTGACCCGGTGCTTCGAGTAGTCGAAGTAGAGGCCGGCGGCCTCGAGCGTCATCCGCTCGCCGCGCGTGGCGTCGTCGGCGAAGAGCTGCCGGAGGTGCCGGTCGCGGATGGTCGGGTAATGGGCCTCGAGGGCCTTCCAGGCCTTGCGGCTGGTGAGCGGAACGGATGCGGTCATGCTGTAGTCCCCCTGGGTTGCAGCTCGGCGGTTCCGACACGGCGCATGCGCGGGAGCAGACAGCCGGAGGTCCGCGCCGAAACCGTCGCGGCCCTATCGTATCGAATTCAGCCGCCCGATGCCGGCAGGTGTGCGGGGAGCTCCTGCGCGGTGGCTGGCTCGAGAAGGAAGCCTGGCTGGGTTGCCTCTCGACTGTTCAAAACGCGACGGCGGGTGTCCGGCGTGGCGTGTAAGCTGGACCGAAGGAACTACCCATGAAGCGAGTTGGAGCGTTCGGTGCGGCATTCGCCCTGTGCCTGCTTCTCGGAGCCGCCGGGCCCGGCTACGCGCAGCAGCACACTCCGCCCCAGCACCAACAGCCGCAGGCCAAGCACACTTCCCCGCGGGCTCAGCCGGGGCCGTCAGCCCGCTCGCGGTACGTGCAGCAACGGCGGACGGCGCCGCAGCAGCGCGCGCAGGAAGTCGAACAGCAGCGCACCTGGCCGCAGCTTCGCGCGCGCAACTGGAAGGCCGAGCCCCGCACCTGGCAAGAGCGTGGCGGCTACACCGGGCAACTCATTCCTGCCAGCTACTTTGGCAGCCACTACGGTCCGAATCACTGGTTCCGCGTCTACAGCCTTCCGTTCACCTACGTGAGCGGCTATCCGCGCTTCCAGTTGGGTGGCTATTGGTTCAGTGTCGTCGATCCGATTCCGGAATACCTGGACAACGACTGGTACCGGAACGACGACATGTACATCGAGTACAGACGGTGGCGGGTACTACCTGCATGACCGCCGTCATCCCAGTCGACCCGGCATTGCCGTCACTATCGTGTTCTAGGCTCTCAGGATTCGTCGCGCCGAGTACGGGCGCGTTGAGCGTGCACACCGTGCACGAGAGTGCAGCATGACGAGACATCTCAAGTTCTGGATCTACGCTGTGGTCTGGGGGCTGACCGTGGGTGAACTCCTTCGCGCCTTCAAGGTCGGTCAGATTGGCGCTGGCGCGCTGGAACTCGGCCTGATCGCCATGGGCGTCCTTGCGCTCGTGTTCTGGCCGAGGCGTCGACCGTCGGCGTTGTGACCGGCCTTCGTCGACGCGGCGGCGAGCGCCCTCGCGTCGACGAATCCGCACTTGCCCCATTGAGATCGACCGATGCGCGTCGCTGGCGTTGCTGATCTGCAGGTTGAATCCGTTCGGCGTCGTCGCGTGGCGACTCTTGTACGCCGAGACGTGGATGTCGAGCTTGCCACCCGTGTCAGCGGACGCCTCCAGCCCTCGCTGCTTCAGTGTCGCCGCCACCTCATCGGGATCGAACGGCGTGATACCGAACGAAATGTGGTCGATCAGGCCGATCTGCGGGACCGGCGAGGTCGCCTTGCCCACGGCGTCCTCGCGATAGCCGCGGCGGATGCAAAACGAGTATGCGCCGGACCTTCGGAGAGGTGCAACGCGGCCGCGGGCGCTGCCCGGCTCAGGCAGAAGGCGAAGCTGTGCCATTCACGGGTGAGCATCTGGCGAGAGCGAACGATATGGGGAGTTCCCGGGATTCGGCGCAATGAGCAGAGCGCACCCGGATGATACGGCGTTGCCGCGTTTCCCGCTTCACGCCACTTCCCTCTTTCAGCCTGCAGTGGAACCCGCTCCACGCGGTGACAGTCCGGACCCACAGTGGCCCCAAATAGAAACGGCCACGATCGCTCGTGGCCGTAAGTGCTCAACAAGAATTGGTCGGGATGACAGGATTCGAACCTGCGACCCCCTGACCCCCAGTCAGGTGCGCTACCAGGCTGCGCTACATCCCGATTCGGAACTGACGCTGTGGAACTGACGCTGACGAATTGAAGAATTCAAGAATTTAAGAATTCAAGAATAAAAGAAAGGCTGGCGGGAAGCGCGCGGGTTCTGCAATTCTACAATTCTCAATTCACAATTCTTCAATTCCTCGCCCGAGCCTCCTACGCCGACGCGTGCTTGCGTTTGCCGCCCTTGGCGGACTTGGCCGACCGGGTCGACTCGGCCGGCTTGGTCGACTTCGACTTGCCGGCCGCCTTGGTCTTGCGCGGGCGGCCGAACTTCTCGGCAGCGGCCTTCGCCCGCTCGGCGATCGGCCGGCCCCCGGTCGTCACCGGCGGCGTCAGCTCGTAATCGCTCACCGCCACCCGGCCGTCCGACGACAGCAGATCGAGGATCGACTGCAGGCCGCTCTTCACCTCGTTGATCCGCTCGCGCACGTGCGGCCCGAACAGATCCTCGAGCGGCAGATCCTCGGCCACCGGGCCCGTCTCGGTCTCGAGCCGCCGCCGCGCGCCGGCCAGCGTCAGCCCGTCGACCAGCAGCAGGTGCTTGATCCGCAGCACCCGGTCCAGATCGGCCCGCCGGTACACCCGCGGTCCGCCGGCCGTCTTCTGCACGCCGAGCTCGGGGAACTCCGCCTCCCACGACCGCAGCACGTAGGGCTGGAGCCGCGCGATCTCGCAGACCTCGGCCGCCTTGAACAACGCCCGGTTGGGAATCTCGATCGGAGGCTCGCTCATCGGCACCTGGCTGCGATACGCCGCGGCGGCACGATTGCCGACAGCGTCACCGGCTCCCGCCGGCCGTCTCCGTAACCCCGAAAGTATAGCATGCAGGGCGGATACCGCCACGCCCCCGTCACTTCTTGCGCCGACGCACCTGGATCCGGATCGGCGTGCCGAGGAAGCCGAACGACTCGCGAATCTGGTTGGCCAGGAACCGCGCGTACGAGAAGTGGAACGTCGTCGCCACGTTGGTGAAGAAGACGAAGGTCGGCGGCGCCACCCCGATCTGCGCCGCATACAGGATGCGGACGTGCCGGCGGCCCGGGCTCGCCGGTGGATGCACGGCCGTCACCGCCTCGACGAACTTGTTCAGCTCGGCGGTCGGCACGCGCCGTTTCATCGCTTCGCCCACCCGATCGATCATCTCCAGCAGCTTCGAGGTCCGCTCGCCCGTCAGGGCCGAGATGTGCAGGATCGGGACGTAGTCGAGGAACTTCAGCTTGAAGCGGACGTCCTCGTCGAACACCTTCGCGGCGTCCGGCCCCCGCTCCTTCATCGAGATCCCACTTGTTCGCGACGATGATGAGGCCCCGGCCGGCCTTCTCGGCCTCGCCCGCAATCGCCGCGTCCTGATCGGTCACCCCCTCGAGGCTGTCGACCACCAGCACGGCGATATCGGCCAGCTCGATGACCCTCCGGGCCCCGAGCACGCTCACCATCTCGACCTTGCCCGAGCGGGCCACCCGGCCCGGCCGGCGGATACCGGCCGTATCGACGATCCGGAACTCCCGGCGGTGCCACTTCAGGACGGTGTCCACCGCATCGCGCGTCGTGCCGGGCAGCTCGCTCACCAGCACCCGCTCCTCGCGCAGCAGCCGGTTCACCAGCGACGACTTCCCCACGTTGGGCCGGCCGATGATGGCCACGCCGACCTCGCTGGCCACCGCCGCGGCCCGTTCCTCCTCGCCCGGCTCTTCGGTTCCCTCGTCTTCCGCCTCGGCGTGGTGCCGTCCGCCTGCCTTCTTCGAGCCGGCGGCCGGCGACTCGTCCCCGTCGGCCGGCACGGCAGCGGGGTGGCGTCCGGGCAGCCGGCTCACGACCTCGTCGAGCAGGTCGCTCACGCCAAGCCCATGCTCCGCCGATATTTCCAGCACCGGGTCGAAGCCGAGCTGGTAGAACTCCATGGCCGAATCACGCGCCCGCCGGTCGTCGGTCTTGTTGATGGCGACGATGACCGGCCGGCCGTGGCTGCGGAGGGCCCGGGTGATGTCCTCGTCGCCCGACACCAGCCCCTCCCGCCCGTCGACGACGAGCACCAGGAGGTCGGCGCTCTCGAGCGCCCTCCGGCCATGGATGACGACCAGTTCGTGCAACGGGTCTTCGCTGGCGCCGAACATCCCCCCCGTGTCGACCAGGGAAAACGTCGCGCCGCGCCAGGCGACCGGTTGGGCAATGGTGTCGCGGGTCGTCCCGGCCACCGGCGCCACGATCGCGCGGCGGCTGCCGGTGATCCGGTTGAACAGAGTCGACTTACCGACGTTCGGCCGGCCGACCAGCACGACTGCGGGAACCCGCTTGGCCACGGTTCAGCTTGTCTCCAGAAGGGGCGATTTGGCGGGGAAAACGGCCCCTGCCGCGATTTAGCACCAGAGTTGACAGCGTAAGTTCAACTCTCTATGATAGTTACCAGTTTTCAGGAGACCCTAAGTCATGATCAAGGTCGACATCGTCAACGAGGTGTCCAAGGTGGCGGAAATCACCAAGGTCAAAGCCGAAGTGGCCGTCGACGCGGTCTTCGACGCGATGCGGGTCTCCATGCAGCGCGGCGAGCGGATCGAGCTGCGCGGGTTCGGGGTCTTCCAGGTGAAGCCCCGCAAGCGCGGCATCGGCCGCAACCCCCGCACCGGCAAGGAAGTGCGGATTCCACCCGGGCGCACCATCCGCTTCAAGCCCGGCAAGGACCTTCAGAATATCGGCTGAGCCGGTCGCGCCCCGCCCGCCGGCCTGCGGGGCTCGCCAGTCTCATCGGCCCGCTCCGCGCGCGGTCCGGGCAACCACATCCGTCCGTGTCCCTGGCAACCCTGCAGTGACTGATTCCCAGTACGACCCCCAGCACCCCACCGGGGAAGAACTCGATCGCCTGTTCGCCCGGAGCGCACTCGATTCGGCCGGCCCTGCCCGACCGGATGGTCTACCTGCCGCCGGTCCGCGGCAAGGCCGCTGGCAAGTTCCGCGACCGGCTCTGGCTCGTGGTGCTGCTGTTCCTGGCGACTGTCGCCCTGACCACAGCCGTGGGTGCCAATCAGTATGCCGCATTTGCCACCAATTTCCTCAATGTGCCGGTGGCGTTCAACTGGGCGCTGCTGCTGCGCGGCTTCTGGTACAGCGTGACGATTCTGGCCATTCTCGGGTCGCACGAGTTCGGCCACTACTTCGCCTGCCGCTACTACGACGTCGATGCGTCGCTGCCCTACTTCCTGCCGGCGCCGCTGCCGCTCACCGGCACGCTGGGCGCCTTCATCCGGATCCGCGAGCCGATCCCCAGCAAGCGGATGCTGTTCGATATCGGGATTGCCGGTCCGATTGCCGGCTTCATCGTGGCCGTGCCGGCGCTGTTCCTCGGCATCGCGATGTCGCGTGTCGTGCCGCTGCCGCCCGGCTTCGAGGGGCTGAGCCTGGGCGAGCCGCTGCTCTTCAAGGCGGCGTCGTGGCTCATCTGGGGGCACATCCCGGCGGGCTGGTCGCTGAACCTCCACCCGGTCGGGTTCGCGGCCTGGTTCGGCCTGCTCGCCACGGCGCTCAACCTGTTTCCGATCGGACAGCTCGACGGCGGCCACGTCACCTACGCCGTCCTGGGGCGGTCGTCGACCTACGTCACGATCGCGATGATGGCGATTACCGTCGGCCTGACGTTCGTGTCGCTGAGCTGGGCGGCCTGGACGGTGCTGCTGACCATCATGCTGTTCAGCTTCGGCCTGCGCCATCCGCGGACGCTCGACGAGCACGTGCCGCTCGACCGGAAGCGGCTCTGGCTGGCGCTCTTCGCCCTCATCATCTTCATCGTCTGCTTCACGCCGACGCCGATCCAGCCGATGCAGATGCTGGGGAGATGACCCCCGGCTCCGGTCTCCGGTCCAGATAGCACTACAGACTTCCGGCTACCGGGCTCACTGGCGCGTTCTGGACCGTAGACTGAAGACCGCAGACCGTAGACGACAAGCTATCCCCTAGAGCATCGACACCGGATCCACGTCGATCCGTACCCGGCGGCGCAGCGCGGGGTCGGCGGCCACCGCCTGCTTCAGTGCCTCGCGCATCCGTGTCCGCTGCGTCCCCTTGAGGAACAACTGCGCGCGGTACTCGCCGCGCAGGCGTGAGAGCGGCGCCGGCGCCGGGCCGAGCACCTGCACGCCGCCCCCGTTGCCGAGGGCCGCGCGCACACGCAGGGCGATGCCGGCGGCATCCTCCATCGCGGCCGGCAGCGTGCGCGCCCGCACGACCGCGTTGATCAGCGACACGATCGGCGGATAGTGCATCGCCCGCCGGAACACCATCTCCTTCTCGAAGAACGCCGTGTAATCCTGCCGGCAGGCCAGCTCGATGCTGTAGTGGTCGGGATAGATGGTCTGCACGATGGCTTCGCCGCGCCGGTCTCCCCGGCCGGCGCGACCGGCCACCTGCGTCAGCAACTGGAACGTCCGCTCGGCGGCCCGGAAGTCGGCGACCCCCAGCCCGACGTCGGCCGAGATGACGCCGACCAGCGTCACGCGGGGGAAGTCGTGTCCCTTCGCGATCATCTGCGTGCCGACGAGGATGTCGATCTTGTGAGCCGCGAAGGCGGTGAGCAGCGCCGGCAGCGCCCCGCGCCGCCGGATGGAATCGCGGTCGATCCGCGCGACGCGCGCCTCGGGAAACGCCTGGCGGATCTCGTCCTCGACGCGCTGGGTGCCGAAACCGGTCTGCTCGAGATACGGTCCGGCGCACGCCGGACATTGCGCCGGCACGGGCATGGCGTAGTTGCAGTAGTGACACCGGGCCCGCCGGCGCGGGCCGCCGCTGCCGTGCACGGTCAGCGAGACGCTGCAGTTGGGACACTCCAGCGTGCCGCCGCACTGCCGGCAGAAGACGGCCGTCGAGAAGCCGCGCCGGTTCAGCAGCACCAGCGACTGGTTCCCTTCGGCGAGCCGCCGGCCCAGCGCCTCGCGCAGCGCACCGCTCAACACCGCGTCGGGCCCCTCTTCGGCCAGCACCTCGCGCATGTCGACGACGCGCACGTCCGCGAGCGGCCGGTCGAGCACGCGGCGCTCGAGCGTCACCAGCTCGTACAGCCCGTTGCGCGCGTGCTGGTAGGTCTCGAGCGACGGCGTCGCCGACCCCAGCACGACCAGTGCCCCTTCGCGCTGCCCGCGCACCACGGCCAGGCTGCGCCCGTGATAGCGGGGGCTCTCCTCCTGCTTGTACGAGCTGTCGTGCTCCTCGTCGACGATGATGAGCCCGGTCGCCGCCAGCGGCGCGAACACGGCCGAGCGCGTGCCGACGACGATGTCGACCTCGCCGCGGCGGATCCGCTGCCACTGGTCGTGCCGCTCGCCGTCGGACAGCCCGCTGTGCTGGATCGCCACCCGCTCGCCGAACCTCGCGCGGAAGATCGCCGCCACCGCCGGCGTCAGGGCGATCTCCGGCACGAGCACCAGCGCGCGGCGCCCGGCCGCCAGCGTGCGCGCGGCCAGCCGCAGGTAGATCTCGGTCTTGCCGCTGCCGGTCACGCCGTGCAGCAGCGCCACCTTGAACACACCGGCACCGGCCAGGCCGCCGATCCGATCGAGCGCCGCCGCCTGCTCCCCCGTCAGCACCCGGTCCAGGTCGACGCCTTCCGGCGCCAGGTCGACGGCGCCGCCGAGCGCGGCCGAGCTGAACGGATCGCGCTCGACCCGCTCGCGCCTCAGGCTCACGAAGCCTCGGCCGGCCAGCCGATCGACGGTCGTGGCCTGGATGCCCTGTTCCCCGAGCTGCGCGAGCGGCAGCCCTTCAGGCGCGCCGCGCAGCGCCTCGAGCGCCTCCCGCTGACGCCGGCCGAGCCGGACCTCGCCGCCCTCCGCCGACACGGCTTCCAGCCCGTGCGCCGTCAGCGCGGCCACGCGCACCGTCCGGTGCGCATCGGCGCGTCCGGCAATCGGCTGCGTAATCGAGACGAGCCCGTCGCGCGCGAGCGCGCTGACCGTCGCCCGCACCGGCGCGCGATTCCGCCCGCCGCCCTCCTCGCGGGCCAGCCTCGACGCCAGGCGATCGACGGTCATCGGCTTGCCGGCGGCGAGCGCCCGCAGCACGCGGTCGCGCAGGCTGTCGCTCCGGGCGCCGGTGGACAGGTGCGACAGGCCGGCGGGCGTCAGCTGCACGGTCCGTTCGCTCTCGAGCGACGCGCGCGGCGGCAGCGCCGCGGACATCGTCTCGCCCGGTCCGGCCGCGTAGTACTCGGCGGCCCACAGCGCCAGCTCCACCACGTGCGCCGGCACGAACGCCTCATCGTCCAGCACGTCGACAATCGGCTTGAGCTGCGCCGCCGGCGGCGTGTCGCTCCCGGCAGCGCTCCCGGCCGGTTCGACGGCGGCGACGCATCCGGTGAGCGTGCGCGCCCCGACCGGCACGAGGACGCGCGCGCCGACGGCCGGCACGTCGAGCCCGGGCGGCACGGTGTAGGTGAGGAGATTCGAGCGACGGCACCGGGACGGCCACGCGCACGCGCGCGCCTGCCTCCGGCTCGCGGGAGCGGCCGGCCACGGCGCTACTCACCGTTGAGCAGCGCCCGCACCCGCTTCATGTCCTCCCAGACCTCGCGCTTGGAGGACGGGTTGCGCAGCAGGTAGGCCGGGTGGAACGTCGGCATGAGCGTCGCGCCGCGGTAGCTGTAGGTGCGGCCGCGCAGGCGGGAGATCGGGTCGGGCGAGCGCAGCAGCGTCTGGGCGGCGAACTTGCCCAGGGCCACGATCACCTTCGGCTGGATGGCATCGATCTGTCGAAAGAGGAACGGCTCGCAGGTCTCCACTTCGTCGGGCTCGGGGTTCCGGTTCTGCGGCGGCCGGCACTTGATGACATTGGCGATGTACACCTCGTCGCGGCTCAGGCCGATCGACTCGATGATCTTCGTCAGCAGCTGGCCGGCGCGGCCGACGAACGGGATGCCCTGCACGTCCTCGTCGGCGCCCGGGGCCTCGCCCACGAACATCAGGTCGGCGTCCGGGTTCCCGACGCCGAAGACGATGTTCTTGCGGCCCAGCGTGTGCAGCTTGCACCGCGTGCAGTCGCCGATGTCCTCGCGGATCGCCACGAGCGCGTCGGCCGCGGCCAGCGGCGCTCCGGACGGGGCGGCGGCCGGCGCACCGGCCTCCACGTCTGCCGGTCCGCTCATGACTTCGTCTTCCATCGCCTCCTCGATTGCCTCTGCGTTGCCGGCCACCTCGCCCGCCGCCCGCACGGGCTCGACCCGCTCGCGCCAGGCGCGGTCGCGGCTGACGCCGTCGACGCCGAGCTCGGCGAAGAACTGCAGGTGAGCGGCGAGGTCGTCACGGGACATTTCTGATCCTTGCAGGTGGCAGGCTATGGGCGACAGGCGGCAGGACGCCACGTCCAACGTCGGGCTCTGAGCAATACCCATTGCTCATTGCTCATTGCCCGTTGCCCGTTGCGCGGTCCGGCGTCCCGCTATTTCCTCAGCAGCTTCTCGACGCGGTCGAGGATGATGCCGGCGACGGCGGCCTTCGACTGCATCGGCACGGCCTCGCTGCCGTCGGCGCCGACGATGGTCACCGCATTGGTGTCGACGTCGAAACCGGCGCCGGGCTGCAGCACGTCGTTGGCGACGATGAGATCGGCCTGCTTCGCCTTCCGCTTGGCCTCGGCCCGCTTCACGACGTCCCGGCTCTCGGCGGCGAAGCCGACGATCACCGGATGTCCCGGCAGCGACGCGCGCCTGCGCCCGAGGTCGGCCAGGATATCGGGCGTGCGGACCAGCGTGAGCGTCATCGGTCCGTCGGTCTTGCTGATCTTCTGCAGCGCGGTGTCAGCCGGCGCGTAGTCGGCGACGGCGGCCGCCATCACGATGACGTCGGCGCCCGCCGCCCGGTCCATCACCGCCGCGTGCATCTCGGCCGCCCGCCGCACCCGCACGAGCTCGGTCACCGCGGGCGGCTCGACGGTGGTCGGCCCCGCCACCAGCACCACCTCCGCGCCGCGGCGCGCGGCTTCGGCCGCCACGGCGAACCCCATGCGGCCGCTCGAGCGGTTGCCGAGATAGCGCACCGGGTCGAGATCCTCGCAGGTCGGGCCGGCCGTCACCAGCACGCGCCGGCCGCGCAGCGGGCCGTCCGGCCGCAGCAGCCGGTCGGCCGCCTCGACGATCTGGTCCGGCTCGGCGAGCCGGCCCTTGCCGATCCAGCCGCAGGCCAGGTAGCCCTCGCCCGGCTCCACGAACCGCACGCCGCGCGCGGCCAGCGTCTCGAGGTTCCGCTGCACGGCGGGATGCGCCAGCATGTTCACGTTCATCGACGGGGCCATCAGCACGGGCGCCGTCGTGGCGAGGTACAGCGACGACAGGAAGTCGTCGGCGATGCCGTTGGCGAACTTGCCGATCATGTCGGCGGTGGCCGGCACGACGAGCAGCAGCGCGGCGTCCGACGCGATGGCGATGTGCTCGATGTTCGCGTTGGCGCCCGGCTCGAACTGGTCGGTGACGACGCGCCGCCGGGTGATCGACTCGAACGTCAGCGGCCCGACGAACCGGCATGCCGCGTCGGTCATCACGGCGACGACCTCGTGATTCCGTTTCTGGAGGCCGCGCGCGACCTCGACGGCCTTGTAGGCGCCGACGCCGCCGCACACTCCCAGCGCGATCAATGCCATGCTCTCTCCCGCGGCTACGGCTCGAACGTCCGGACGATCCCCTCGACCTCGCCGCGCATCGCCTTCAGCGTCGCGCGCTCGGCCAGCACGATCCCCTTCAGGCGGTCGACGCAGGGGCCGATGTCGTCGTTCACCACCACGTAGTCGTACTCCGCATAGGCGGCCACTTCCTGGTGCGCCACGGCCAGCCGGCGCCGGATCTGCTCCTCGCTGTCCTTGCTGCGGCCGCGCAGCCGGCGCTCGAGCACGTCGGCCGACGGCGGCATCACGAAGACCGCGACGTTCTCGATGCCCCGCTGCCGCACCTTGCGCGCGCCCTGCACGTCGATCACCAGGACGACATCGTTGCCCGACTCGAGGATCCGCTGGGTGTCGGCGGCCGACGTGCCGTAGAGGTTGCCGAAGACGTCGGCCCACTCCAGGAACTCGTTCACGGCCACCATCGCCTCGAACCGCTCGCGGCTCACGAAATGATAGTCGACCCCGTCGTGCTCGCCCGCGCGGGCGGGCCGCGACGTGTACGACAGCGACTGCCGGAGCCGGGGCATGACTTCCACGAGCCGCTCGACCACGGTCGTCTTGCCGGTGCCGGAGGGCGCCGAGACGATGAACAGCAGCCCCCGCCCCCTACTCGACATTCTGCACCTGTTCGCGCATCCGTTCGAGCCCGGCTTTCGCGGCGATGACCAGCTCGGACACCTTCAGGCCGTCGGCCTTGGAGCCGATGGTGTTCACCTCGCGGTTCATCTCCTGCAGCAGGAAGTCGAGCTTGCGCCCGCAGGGCTCCGGCGCGTCGGCCAGCGCCGCCCAGTGGGCGACGTGGCCGCGGAACCGGGCGACCTCTTCGCTGATGTCCGACCGCGCCGCCGCCTTCACGATCTCCTGGGCCACGAGCGCCGGGTCGGCCTGCAGGTCGGCCGCCATCTGGCGGACGCGCTCCTGCAGCCGCGCCTCCATGTCGGTGCGCCCCTCGTCGGCCGCCCGCGCCAGCTGCTCGACCAGGCCGGCCACCGTGTCGCGATGCTGATCGAGATCGGCCCGCAGGTGCTCCCCTTCGCGCGTCCGCATCGCGTCGAGCTCGGTCAGCGCCTGTTCGACCAGCTGCTCGACGCTCGACTCGATCGCGGCGGATTCCTCGGGGTCGGCCTGCCGCTCGCGGATGGCCAGCGCCTGCGGCAGCCGCAGCAGATCGCCGGGAGTCAGGTTGCCGGTCACGAGACCGCGCTCGCGGGCCTCCGCGATGGCGGCGCCGAGCGCCTCGCCGAAGTCGTGGTTCAGCTCCACCTCGACCGTGGCCGTCTTGCGCAGGTGCAGCGACAGCGTCAGCTCGACCCGCCCGCGCGCGACGTGGCGCTGCACGAGGCCCCGCAGCCGCGCCTCCAGCCCCGCCGCGGCCGCCGGCACCCGCAGCTGCAGATCGAGGTACCGGTGGTTCAGCGCCCGGATCGTCACCGCCACGGTCCCCGCATCGTCCTCGTGCGTCAGCGACGCAAAGCCCGTCATGCTTTTGATCATTGTTTTTAATCGGGGCTCTGCCCCGAACCCCGGCTCACTGCACTCGCTCGCGCAAACGGCTCGCTCCGTTCCGTTCGCGGGCCCGCCGTGCGGGCCGTTACGCTGCGGGGCTCTGCCCCGAACCCCGGCTCGCCTTGCGAGCTCGCCGCGTCGCTCACACCGGCTCGCTCCACTCCGTTCGCGGGCCGCGCCGTGCGGGCCGTTACGCTGCGGGGCTCTGCCCCGAACCCCCGGCTCCCTGCACTACGCTCGCGCCAACGGCTCGCTCCGGTGCGTCTGTCTGAATGGCGGGGGCCCCTGCACCCCGCCAGGCTCGCCCCGTTCCGCTCGCGCTGCGTCGCTCGCTCCACGCGGCTCGCGCGCGGGCCCGCCGTGCGCGCCGTGACGCTGCGGCACGCGCCTACCCCCGACGGCTCTCGGCCTCGACCAGGCGGCCGTCGCCGCCCCGCCGCCCCTCGAGCAGCTGCATCTCGTAGAGGGCCGCGTACACGCCGCCCGGCCGCGCCAGCAGCTCCTCGTGCCGGCCCATCTCGACCACGCGCCCGCGCTCCAGCACGAGAATCGCGTCGGCGCGGCGGATCGTCGAGAGGCGGTGGGCGATGACGAACGACGTGCGGTTCATCATCAGGGTCGCCAGCGCCTCCTGCACCAGCCGCTCCGACTCGGCGTCGAGCGCCGAGGTCGCCTCGTCGAGGATCAGCATCGGCGAGTCCTTCAGCAGCGCCCGGGCGATCGCCACGCGCTGGCGCTGGCCGCCGGACAGCCGCTGGCCCCGCTCTCCGATCGGCGTATCGTAGCCCTGCGCCAGCGCCTCGATGAACTCGTGGGCGTTGGCCGCCCGCGCGGCCGCCTCGATTCCGGCCCGGTCGGCCGTGGGCGATCCGTAGCCGATGTTGTTCGCGACGGTGTCGTCGAACAGCACGGTGTCCTGCGTCACCATGCCGATCTGCGCGCGCAGCGAGGTCAGCGTCACCTCGCGGACGTCGACGCCGTCGATCAGGATCTCGCCGCCGGTGACGTCGAAGAACCGCGGCAGCAGGTTCACGAGCGTCGTCTTGCCGGCGCCGCTCTTGCCGACGATGGCGAGCATCTGCCCGGCGCGCACGGTGAACGACACGCCGCGCAGGATCCCCTTGTCGCGGCGGTCGTCGTAGGCGAACTCCACGTTGCGGAACTCGACCGTCCGGCTGAACGGCGCCAGCGGCCGTGCGTCGGGCAGCTCCCGGACCTCGGTATGGGTATCCATCATCCCGAAGATCCGCTCCGACGCCGCAATCGCCTGCTGCAGGTTCGCGTTCACCCGGCTCAGCTTCTTCGCCGGGCCGTACATCAGGAACAGCGCCGCGAGGAAGGAGGTGAACTCGCCGGTCGTCATCTGGTGGGCCGCAATCCGCTGGCTCCCGTACCAGAGGGCCGCGGCCATGCCGAAGCCGCCGAGCAGCTCCATCAGCGGCGGCAGCGCGGCCAGGGCGGCCGTCACCTTCATGTTCGTCCGGTACAGCACGTGGCTCGCGCGGCCGAACTTCGCGGCCTCGGCCTCCTCCATGCCGAACGCCTTGATGATCCGGTGGCCGGTGAACCCCTCGGCGCTCACGTGCGACAGCTGCTCGAGCGCCTCCTGGCTGCGATGCGTGGTCTTGCGGACGCGCCGGCCGAGCCGCACCAGCGGATAGACGATGAGCGGCGCCAGGGTGACGCAGACGATCGCCAGCCGCGCGTCGTAGTAGAACAGCAGGCCCATGTAGCCGACGAGCGCGAGCGTCTCGCGCGCCAGGTCGCCGATCGTCTCCGAGACCGCCTGCTGCACCTGCGCGACGTCGTTGCCGACCCGCGACATCAGCTGCCCGGTGGTGCGCCGCGCGAAGAATCCGGCCGACTGGCCGAGAATGTGGCGGTAGAGCGCCGTGCGCACGTCCATGACGACGTGCTGCCCGACGTCGGCCATCAGGTAGGACGAGAAGTAGGATCCGATGCCCTTGAGGAAGTAGACGCCGACGATCGCGCCGGCGATGAGCGCCAGGTGGCGCTGCTCCGGCAGGACGCTGTCGAAGATCGGCTTGACCAGATAGGCGAGGCCCGCCGACCCGACCGCGTACACAGCCATCGCGACCACCGCGAACGCCAGGCGCAGGCGGTAGGGTCGCGCGTACCGGAGCAGTCGCTGAAAAGCCGTCACTCGGTGAACCGATACTTCAGCAGCACCCACAGCGCGACCAGCCCGTCGCGCCAGGTAATCTTCTTGCCTTCGTCGTAGCCCCGCCCGTCGTACGTGATCGGCACCTCGTACACCCGGTACCGCCGCTTGAAGATCTTCGCCGTCATCTCCGGCTCGATGCCGAAGCCGTTCGACTCCAGCGTGAACGACCGCAGCACCTCGGTCCGCATGGCCTTGTAGCAGGTCTCCATGTCGGTGAGGATGGTGTTGTAGAGCACGTTGGTGAGGAACGTCACGATCCGGTTGCCCACGTAGTGCGTGAACAGGAACACCCGGTGCCGTCCGAGGAAGCGCGACCCGTACACCACATCGGCGCGTCCCTCGCAGATGAGCTCGATGAGGCTCGGCAGCTCCTCCGGCGAGTACTCCAGATCGGCGTCCTGGATGACGACGATGTCCCCGGTGACCTCGGCGAAGCCGCGCCGCAGCGCCGCCCCCTTCCCCTGATTCATCGGCTGCAGCACCAGCTTGAACCCGTGCTCCCGCTGCAGCCGGTCGAGGATGTCGCGCGTGCCGTCCCGCGAGCCGTCGTCGACCACGATGAGCTCGGTCCGGATCGGCACGGCCAGTACGCGCCCGATGATCTCCTCGATCGTGTCCCGCTCGTTGTACGCGGGCATCACCACCGACAGCACCGGGTCGGTGAGCTTTCCGCGCAAGCCCGACTTCATCAGGTCATGCCTCCGTGAAACCGTGCGGGTGTGCCTGATGCCAGGCCCACGCCGTCCGGACGATCGTTTCGAGATCCGAGTGCCGCGGCCGCCAGTGCAGCCCGGCGGCCGCCAGCCGGCTCTCGGCGAACAGCACCGTCGGATCGCCGTCCCGACGGGCCGCCAGCCGTACCGGCACCGGCCGGCCCGTCACCCGCTCGACCATGGCGACGACGTCGCGCACCGACGAAGGCCGGCCGCTCCCCAGGTTGACCGTCGCCGCGCGCCCCGTCTCCTCGAGCGCCTGCAGCGCCAGCACGTGCGCGTCGGCCAGGTCCGACACGTGCACGTAGTCGCGCAGGCAGGTGCCGTCTGGCGTCGGATAGTCGTCGCCGAAGATCTCCAGCGGCGCGCCTCCGGTGGCCGCCTGAATCGCGCGGGGAATCAGGTGCACTTCCGGGTCGTGATCCTCGCCGAGCTCCCCATCCGGGTCGGCGCCGGCCGCGTTGAAGTACCGGAGCACCGCGGCCTGCAGGCCGAACGCCCGCCGGCAGTGCGGCAGCGCCCGCTCGATCGCCAGCTTGGTCTCGCCGTACGCGTTGATCGGCCGCGTGGGATGCGTCTCGGCGATCGGCGTCTCCTCCGGCTCGCCATAGACGGCACAGGTCGACGAGAAGACCAGCCGCGGCACCGCGGCAGCCGCCATCGCCTCGAGCAGCGTCAGCGTGCCGCCGACGTTGTGCCGGTAGTACCGGAGCGGGTCGTGCACCGACTCGCCCACCGCCAGCAGCGCCGCGAAGTGAACCACCGCCCCGACGGCGAACCGGCGCAGCGTCGTCCGCAGGAGCTCGAGGTCGGCGAGGTCGCCCTCGACGAACGGGCCGAAGCGGACCGCTTCCCGGTGGCCGGCCGACAGGTCATCGTAGACGACGACCTGGTACCCGGCCCGGCTCAGGGCCTTGGCGGTGTGGCTGCCGATGTAGCCCGCCCCGCCCGTCACGAGCACCGTGCCGCGGTCAGCGTCCAATGGAGAAGTACGTGAATCCGAGCGCGCGCATCTGCGCCGGCTCGTAGATGTTCCGGCCGTCGAAGACCACCGGCGACTTCATCAGCTTCCGCATCCGGGCGAAGTCCGGCTCGCGGAACTCGTTCCATTCGGTGACGACGGCCAGCGCGTCGGCGCCCTTCAGCGCGTCGTAGCTCTTCGGCGTCAGCGTGACCCGGCGGCCGAACAGCTTCTTCGCGATGGGCATCGCCTCGGGATCGTAGGCGCGGACCGTCGCGCCGAGCTGCAGCAGCCGCTCGATGATGACGATGGCCGGCGCCTCGCGCATGTCGTCGGTCTTCGGCTTGAACGACAGCCCCCAGATCGCGATCGTCTTCCCCTTCACCGATCCGAGCTTCGTCGCCATCTTCGTGACGAAGCGCTTCTTCTGCGCCTCGTTCACCGCCTCGACCGCCTTCAGGATCGTGAAGTCGTAGCCCTCCTGGGCCGAGAACTTCAGCAGCGCCTTCACGTCCTTCGGGAAGCAGCTGCCGCCGTAGCCGACGCCGGGGAACAGGAACGATGGACCCAATGCGGCGGTCGGAGCCGACCGCCTTGCGCACGTGCGACACGTCGGCGCCGCACAGCTCGCACAGGTTGGCGATCTCGTTCATGAACGAGATCCGGTTCGCCAGCAGCGCGTTCGCCGCGTACTTGCACAGCTCCGCGCTCGCGCAGTCCATCAGCATGATCGGCGCGCCCGTGCGCGTGAACGGCGCGTACAGCTCCCGCATGAGCGCCGCCGCCCGCTCGTCCTCCGCGCCGATGACGACCCGGTCGGGCTTCATGAAGTCCTCGACCGCCGCGCCCTGCTTCAGGAACTCCGGGTTGCTCACCACGCTGAACGGATGCGTCGTCTCGCGGCGGATCACCTCGCGCACCTTCGCCGCCGTCCCCACCGGCACCGTGCTCTTGTCGACGATGACCGTGTAGCCCTTCATCGCCCGGGCCACGTCGCGCGCCACCGTCATGACGTGCTGCAGGTCGGCCGAACCGTCCTCGCCCTGCGGCGTCCCGACGGCGATGAACACGATCTGCGCGGCCCGGACGGCGCGCGCCAGGTCGGTCGTGAACGTCAGCCGCTTCTCCGCGCGGTTGCGGCGGACCAGCTCCTCGAGCCCGGGCTCGTAGATGGGGATCTTCCCCCGCTGGAGCATCCGGACCTTCGCCTCCGCCTTGTCGACGCCGATGACGTCGTTGCCGTTCTCGGCCAGGCAGGCGCCGACCACCAGCCCCACGTACCCGGACCCCACGACTGCAATCTTCATCCGTTGTCGCTCCTGACCGGCAGAGCGTCCGACCACCCGGAGCTCCAAAATGACTGACGGTACCACAACCTCTTCAGACTGTCCACAAGCAGAAGGCTCAACCACTTAGCGCGATCCGGGCTCCTCGCAGACGCCGGCCGGCGCTTGTGGTAGCCTCAGCCCGGTGCGCATCCTCATCGACTACCGCCCCGCCCTCCGGCAGCGCAGCGGCGTCGGCGAATACACGCACGGACTGGTCCACGCGCTGGCCCGTCTGAAGGCGGCGGGAGCCGGCGGCCCGGCCGATGTCGATGCCGCCATCGACCTGACGATCTTCTCGAGCTCGTGGAAGGACCGCCTGCGCGTCAGCGAGGACGAACTGCCCGGGGTCCGACGCGTCGACCGGCGGATTCCGGTGACCCTGCTGAACCTGGCCTGGCACCGTCTTGGCTGGCCGCCGGTCGAGGATGTCACCGGCGAGCGATTCGACGTGGTCCATGCCCTCCACCCGCTGCTGCTGCCGAGCCGGTCGGCGGCCCGGCTCATCACCATCCACGACCTGCACTTCCTGGCGCACCCGGAGCGGACCAGCGCCGAGATCCGCCGGGACTATCCCCCGCTGGTCCGCGCGCACGCGCGCCGCGCCGACGGCATCGTCGTGAACTCGCACTTCACGGCCCGCCAGGTCGAGCGCCTGCTGGAGGTGCCCGGCGAGCGGATCACCGTCTGCCCGCCGGTGGCTCCCGACTGGCAGCCGCGCGACACGACCCCACCGGCCCGCGACGCCTACCTGCTCTTCATGGGAACGCTCGAACCGCGGAAGAACATCGGCCGGCTGCTCGACGCCTACACGACGTTGCGCGAACGGCTGCCCGAAGCCCCGCGCCTCGTGCTGGCCGGACGGGCTGCGCCCGACGCCGACCCCTGGCTGCGCCGCCTGCGCGAGCCACCGCTCGCCGGCCGGGTCGAGCATCTCGGCTATGTCGCCCCCGAGGCCCGCCGCGATCTGTACGCCGGCGCCGCCCTGCTCGTGCTCCCGTCCTTCGAGGAGGGCTTCGGCCTGCCGGCCCTGGAAGCGATGACGGTCGGCGTGCCCGTCGTGGTCTCGAATGCCGGTGCCCTGCCCGAGGTCATCGAGTCGGCCGGCGCGCTGGTCGATCCCGAAGAATCCGACTCGATCGCGGCCGCCATGGAGCGCATGCTGACCGACGAGGCGTACGCCGCTGTCTGCGCGGCCCAGAGGCATCATGCGCGCGCGCACGTTCACCTGGCGCGCCACGGCCGAAGCCGCCATGAACGCGTACCGCGCGGCGATGGGGGTCAGACGGAGAAGAAGCCGTGAGGCAATGGGCAACGGGCAATGAGCAATGAGCAATGGGTATTGCGCCCCGGTCGGACATCTTTGCGTTGTACGTCTGCATGTCTGTACGTGACAAGTATCTTCGATGATCATCGCCATCGACGCCCGTGAGCTGTGCGACCGGCCGACCGGTGTGGGCCGCTATCTCGCGAGCCTGCTCGCCGAGTGGGCCCGCGCGGGCGCCGCGCACACCTTGCGCCTGTACGCGCCGTCGATGCCGGACGTGCCCGGTGAGCTGACGGCGTCGGTACGCCTCGTGCCCGGTGGCCGCGGCACCTGGTGGGAGCAATGGCAGCTGCCGGCCGCCCTGGCGGCCGATCGTCCCGACGTGCTGTTCGCCCCGGCGTACACGGCCCCCCTGCGCACGGACGTTCCCGTGGTGCTGACCATCCACGACCTGTCGTTCGTCGCGCACCCCGAATGGTTCTCCTGGCGCGAAGGCGTCCGCCGCCGCGTCGTGACACGGCTGGCGGCCCGGCGTGCCGCCGCCGTCATCACGGTGTCGGACTTCTCGGGCCGCGAGATCCGCGACCGGTTCGGCCTGCCCGGCCCGCGCGTGCACGTCATCCGTTCCGGCATTCCCCGCCCGGCCGGACCGGCGGCGCCGGCCGGCGTGCCGCCGTCCGGTTCGCGCGTACTGTTCGTCGGCTCGGTGTTCAACCGGCGTCACGTGCCCGATTCTGATCCGGGCGTTCGCCCCGGTGGCGCACGACGACTCCGAGGCGCGGCTGGATCTCGTCGGCGAGAACCGGACGCATCCCCACCAGGACCTCGGCGCCCTGGCCGCGTCGCTCGGCGTCGGTCCACAGGTGGTCGTCCGCTCGTTCGTGCCCGACGCCGACCTGGCGGCGCTCTACGCCGGCGCCCGGGTGTTCGCGTTCCTGTCCGAGTACCAAGGGTTCGGCTTCACACCGCTCGAGGCGCTCAGTGCGGGCGTCCCGATCGTCGTGCTGGACACGCCGGTCGCGCGGGAAATCTACGGCACGGCCGCGCGCTACGTCCGCCAGGGCGACGAGGCCGGCTGCACCGAAGCGCTGCGCGCCCTGCTGTACGACGAGAGCGCCCGGACGCGGATCCTGGACGCCGCGCCCGCCGTGCTGGCACGCTACTCCTGGACGCGTGCCGCGGAGGAGACGATGAGGGTCATCGAGGAAGTGGGAGGAAGGCGGGGAGCGGCGTCTCGCGTCGCAACGGGCAATGGGCAATGAGCAATGAGCAATGAGCAATGGGGATTGCCCGACTCTCGAGACCCGGGACACATGCACTCCGGACTGGAGACCGTAGACTGGAGCCCGTAGCCCGTCGCCCATCATGATCGATCTCGCCATCATCATCGTCAGCTACAACGCCGCGGCGGATTCTGGCGCGGTGTCTGCAGTCGCTGCACGAGGCGCCGCCGGCGACGCCGCACGAGATTGTCGTCGTCGACAACGCCTCGCGCGACGGCAGTCCCGACGTGGTCCGCCGCTGGCCGGACGTGCGGCTCATCGAGACCGGCGCGAACCTCGGGTTCGCGAAGGCGAACAACGTCGGCATCCGGGCAACGCAGAGCGAGCTGGTGCTGCTGCTCAACAGCGACACCCTCGTGCCGGCGGGCGCCGTCGACGGCCTGGTGGCCGATCTGCGGGCCCATCCCGAGGCCGCCATCGCCGGTCCCCGCATCGTCGACGGCGAGGGACGGGCCGAGCTGTCGTTCGGCCGGATGATGAGCCCGCTGAACGAGCTGCGCCAGAAGCTGGTCGTCGGCCTCCAGCAGGCCGGCGTGCCGCCCTTCCCGGCGCTCGTCGGTCGGATGACCCGCCGCCCCCGCACGCCCGACTGGGTGAGCGGCGCCTGCCTGCTGGTGCGGCGGGCCGATGCCGAGCGGGCCGGGCTGCTCGACGAGCGGTACTTCATCTACGCCGAGGACGTCGATTTCTGCGCCGCCATCCGGGCGGCCGGCCGGCAGGTGCGGTTCAACCCGGCGGTCCAGATTACCCACCTGCGCGGCCGATCGGTCGCCTCCGCCCGCACGGCGACCGGCCAGGCCTACCGCCGGAGCCAGATCCTCTTCTACGAGAAGCATCACCCGTTCTGGGCGCCATGGCTGCGGCTCTACCTCCGGCTGAAGGGCCAGCGGCCCGGCCCGCCTCCCGCCTCCCGCTGACCGCCGGCAGTTCGCGCCACGTCGGGGCGAAAGCCACGATATGATCGGGCGGACCATGCAGGCACGCATCGCCATCGACGCCCGGAAGCTGCACGACTTCGGCATCGGGACCTACATCCGGAACCTGCTGAAGCAGCTCGCCCGGATCGATCAGGACACCGAGTACGTGCTGCTCTGCCGGCCCGAGGACTGCGAGGGCGTCCAGGCGCTGGGACCGAACTTCCGGCCGGTGCCGGAGCGCGCGGGGAACTACTCCCTCTCCGAGCAGGTGCGCATTCCGCTGGCGCTCCGGCGCAACCGGGTCGACCTGTTCCACGCGCCGCACTACGTGCTGCCGCCGCTGGTGCCGTGCCGCTCGGTCGTGACGATTCACGACTGCATCCACCTGATGTTCCCGCAGTACCTGCCGAACCGGCTCGCCTGGTTCTACGCCCGCGGATCGATGGCCGCGGCCAGCCGGCGCGCCCACCGCATCCTCACCGTCTCGGAGACGTCCAAGCAGGACATCATGCGGCTGCTGGACGTGCCGGCCGAGAAGATCACCGTGATCTACAACGCCATCGACGAGCGGTTCCACGAGGCGCCGCCCGAGGATGCCGTGCAGCGGGTGCGCGAGCGCTACCAGCTCCACGATCCCTTCCTGCTCTACGCCGGCAACGTGAAGCCGCACAAGAACATCGATCGCCTCATCGAGGCCTTCGCCATCGTGCACGAGCGCGGATTCGACCGGGTGAAGCTGATCGTGATCGGCGACGAGATCTCGCGCTACGTCGGCCTGCGCCGGAAGATCCTCCGGCACAAGCTGCACCAGCACATCCGGTTCCTCGGCTTCCAGCCGCAGGACACCCTGGCGGTGATGTACCGCCTGGCGACGGCGTTCGTGTTCCCGTCCCTGTACGAGGGCTTCGGCCTGCCGCCGGTCGAGGCGATGGCGAGCGGCACCCCCGTCATCACCTCCAACGTCTCGTCGCTCGCCGAGGTCGCCGGCGACGCCGCCATGCTCGTCGATCCCTACTCGCCCGAAGCGATTGCCGACGGCATCATGCAGGTCCTCTCGGATGAAGCCCTGCGCAAGGATCTGTCGGCGCGCGGCCTGGTGCGCGCCCGATCGTTCTCCTGGGAAACCTCCGTGCGACGCGTCCATGAGATCTATGCCGACATCGCGCGGGCCTGAAGGGGGCGGTTCGCCGCGCATCGCGCTCGTGCATGACTGGCTCACCGGCATGCGCGGCGGCGAGAAGGTGCTCGAGGTGCTCTGCGAGCTCTATCCGGCGGCCGAGCTCTTCACGCTCGTGCACGTGCCCGGCTCGGTCTCCCCCACCATCGAGCGCCGGCCGATTCACACCTCGTTCGTGCAGCACCTGCCGGGCGCCGCCCGGCACTACCGGCAGTACCTCCCGCTGTTCCCGGCCGCGATCCAGCGGTTCGACTTCACGGGGTTCGATCTCGTCGTCAGCGTCAGCCATTGCGTCGCGAAGTCGGCCGTCAAGGCGCCGGGCGCCCGCCACCTCTGCTACTGCCTGACGCCGATGCGGTACGCCTGGGACCAGTTCGACGCCTACTTCGGTCCCGACCGGGTCGGACGGCTGCCGAGTGCGGCCCTCCGGCAGGTGATGAACCGGCTGGCCCGGTGGGACCGGGCCACCGCCGGGCGTCCGGACCGCTATGTGGCGATTTCCCAATATGTTGCGCGGCGGATCGGCCGATACTATAATCGCATGGCGAGTGTGATCTATCCGCCGGTCGACACCCGTTTCTATCAGCCGGCCCCGGTGTCACCCGAGGGCTACTGCCTGATGGTGTCGGCCCTCGTGCCCTACAAGCGTCTCGATCTCGCCATCGAAGCCTGTCGCGTCGCCCGGATCCCGCTGCGCATCGTGGGACAAGGGCCGGAGCGGGCGCGGCTCGAGCGCGCGGCCGGGCCGGACGTCGAGTTCCTGGGGGTCCGGACGAACGAGGAGATCCGCGACCTCTATCGCCGGGCGGCGGTCGCCATGCTGCCGGGCGAAGAAGATTTCGGGATCGTGCCGCTCGAGGCGCAGGCCTGCGGCCGGCCGGTCGTGGCCCTCGGCAAGGGCGGCGCGGTCGAGACGGTCGTCGACGGGGTCACCGGGGTGCTCGTGGACGAGCCGACGCCCGGGGCGCTGGCCGACGGGCTGCGCCGGGCCCTGGCGACCCGCTTCGACCCGGCGGCCATCCGCCGCCACGCCGAGCGGTTCAGCCGCGAGCGGTTCGCCGACGAAATCCGGGCCTGCGTGGACGAGACACTGATGGCGCCATCTGGAACGCAATCGTGGTAAAGCGCTACAACCGCCTGCTCGTGGCCTTTCACGTCGCCACCGATTCCCTGCTGGGAATGACGGCGTTCATCGTCGCGTACTTCCTGCGGTTCCAGATGGGGCTCATCCCCGTCACCAAGGGGCTGCCGCCGTTCCGGCAGTACCTGAACATCCTGCCGTTCATCGCCATCCTCGTGCCGCTGGCCTTCCACTTCCAGGGGCTCTACCGGCTGCGGCGCGGCCGCTCGCGGGTCGACGACTTCTTCAACGTCTTCGTCGGCAGCGTCATGGCGGTGGTGTTCGGCGTGGTGGCGACGCTGTACTTCCAGGCGTATTACGTCGCCGACGCGGTGAAGGACAAGGGAGCCTACGAGGTCTCGCAGATCGTCTGGGGCCTGTTCCTGGTGCTGAACGTGGCGCTGACCTGGGCGTCTCGCGAGCTGGTGCGCGAGGCGCTCGAGCGCCGCTGGCGCGCCGGCGCCGGCCTGAAGCGGATCCTGATTGCGGGCGCCGGCGAGCTGGGCCGCATGGTCGCCGACAAGATCCTGATCCACCGCGAGCTCGGCTACCAGGTCGTCGGCTTCCTCGACGACCGGGCCGGCGGCGACCACCTCGGCTACCGCGGGCTGCCGCTGCTCGGCACGCTGAACGAGTGCGCCGAAATCGTCGAGCGCGAGGGGATCGACCACCTCTACGTCGCGCTCCCGCCCGAGGAGCACCTGAAGATGATCGGGCTGCTGGAGGCGACCTCCCGGCAGTGCATCGACGTGAAGGTGGTGCCCGACCTGCTGCAGGTCATCGCGCTCAGGGCCCGGCTGGAGGATCTGGACGGCGTCCCCGTCATCAACGTCAACGACGTGCCGCTCCAGGGCTTCAACAGCGTCGTCAAGCGGATCATCGACATCGGGCTGTCGGCGGTGGCGCTCGTCGGGCTCGCCATTCCCGGGCTGGTCGTCGCCGCGTTCGTCCGGTTCAGTTCTTCAGGGTCGATCTTCTACCGGCAGGAGCGGATGGGGCTCGACGGCAAGTCGTTCACGATCCTGAAGTTCCGCTCGATGTACGACGATGCGGAGCGCGAGACCGGGCCGATCTGGGCGCGCGAGCACGACCCGCGGGTCACCCCGCTCGGCCGCTTCCTCCGCAAGTCGAACCTCGACGAGCTTCCGCAGCTCTGGAACGTGCTGGTCGGCGACATGTCGATCGTCGGCCCGCGGCCCGAGCGGCCGCTGTTCGTCGAACAGTTCCGCCACCGCATTCCGCAGTACATGCTGCGGCACAAGGTGAAGGCGGGGCTCACCGGCTGGGCCCAGGTGAACGGCTGGCGCGGCAACACGTCGATCGAGAAGCGGATCGAGTACGACCTCTACTACATCGAGAACTGGTCCGTCCGCCTCGATCTCAAGATCATGTGGCTGACGTTCCTCCGGGGGTTCTTCCACAAGCATGCGTACTGACGGCGCGCAGGGGCCCACCGGGCCCTCCGGCGCGCGCGGCGGCCGCACAACGGTCCGGGATCGGGCTCACTCATGAACAAACGTGTCGTCGTCACCGGAGCCGCCGGCTTCATCGGCTCCCATCTCTGCGAATACCTGCTGGACCGCGACTTCTCGGTCGTCGGCATCGACAACCTGCTGACCGGCGACATCGCGAACATCGCGCACCTGGCGAACCGCGACTTCCTGTTCCTCAAGCACGACGTCACCAACTTCATCTACATCGACGGCCCCGTCGACTACGTCCTGCACTGGGCGAGCCCCGCGAGCCCGATCGACTACCTGGAGCTGCCGATCCCGACGCTGAAGGTGGGCGCCCTCGGCACGCACAAGGCGCTCGGCCTCGCCAAGGCGAAGGGCGCCCGCTTCGTGCTGGCGTCGACCTCCGAGGTGTACGGGGACCCGCTGGAGCACCCGCAGAAGGAGACCTACTGGGGGAACGTGAACCCGATCGGCCCGCGCGGCGTGTACGACGAGGCCAAGCGGTTCGCGGAGGCGATGACCGTCGCCTACCACCGGTACCACGGCCTCGACGCGAAGATCGTCCGGATCTTCAACACCTACGGCCCGCGGATGCGCGTGAACGACGGCCGCGCCGTCCCGACGTTCATCTCGCAGGCGCTGCGCGGCGAGGACATCACGATCTTCGGCGACGGCGGCCAGACCCGCAGCTTCACCTACATCACGGATCTCGTCGACGGCATCTTCCGGCTGATGCAGTCGGACGTGAACGATCCCGTGAACATCGGCAATCCGCGCGAGACGACGATTGCCGAGATCGCCCGCACCATCGTCAGGATGACCGGATCGAAGAGCCAGCTCGTTCGTCGTCCCCTGCCGACCGACGACCCCAAGGTGCGCCAGCCCGACATCACCCGCGCCCGGACGCTCCTCCACTGGGAGCCGAAGGTGGCGCTGGAAGAGGGCCTGGTGAAGACGATCGAGTACTTCAGGATGAAGATGGGAGTCCGGGTGCGTAACGGACGAATTCAGAATTGCGGAATGAAGAATTGAGAAATCAGGGAATGTCGGCGTTCGCTTTCCACATTCTGAATTCTCAATTCTCAATTCGTCAGACATTCCTTTACTTCCCGCCCCCGCAGTCCTTCCGCTCGGTATCCGCGATCTGGGTGATCTTCCAGGTGTCGCCGACCTTCAGCAGCATGAACGCGTCGATGCCGCAGTGATGAAGCGTGCCGTTGAGGCGGAACGTGTAGGGGCTCCACACCTGCGCCAGGTTGCCATCGACCCGGACCTCCGGGTCGGAGAGACGCTCGTCCCAGACGTCGCCGGGCTTGGCGGCGACCACCGCCTGCGCGAAGCGATCCAGTGGCAGGAGCGTCACCGCGGGCACGCCGTCGCGGTCCTGCACCCGTACGAGCCGGGCGGACTCGTCGAACGCCGACAGGATCAGCTCGGCATTCCGGGTGCGCATGCCGTCGAAGAGCTTGTTGACGGTCGTGAGCACCGCGTCCTTGTCCGCGCTCTGCGCCGACAGCGCGGCGGGGACCATGAGCAGGGCGATCAGAAGCATCGTGCCGTATCGCATCTCTACCTCGTCAGCTTCCTGTACTTGATCCGGTGCGGCTGGTCGGCGGCGGCGCCGAGGCGGCGGTGCCGGTCGGCCTCGTAGTCCTGGTAGTTCCCCTCGAACCAGACGACCTTGCTGTCCCCTTCGAAGGCCAGCATGTGCGTGGCGATCCGGTCGAGGAACCACCGGTCGTGGCTGATGACGACCGCGCAGCCCGCGAAGTCCAGCAGCGCCTGTTCGAGCGCCCGCAGCGTGTCGACGTCCAGGTCGTTGGTCGGCTCGTCGAGCAGCAGCAGGTTGCTCCCCTGCCGCAGCAGCTTCGCCAGGTGCACGCGGTTCCGCTCGCCGCCCGACAGCGCCCCCACCTTGCGCTGCTGCGCGGCCCCCTTGAAGTTGAACCACGAGACGTAGGCGCGCGACGCCACCGTCCGCTTGCCGATGGCCAGCTCGTCCTCGCCGCCCGAGATCTCCTGCCAGACGGTCCGGTCGGCATCGAGCGTGTCGCGGCTCTGGTCGACGTAGCCCACCTGCACGGTCTCGCCGAGCCGCAGCGTGCCGGAATCCGGCGACTCCTGCCCGGTGATCATCCGGAACAGCGTCGTCTTGCCGGCGCCGTTCGGGCCGATCACGCCGACGATGCCGCCGCGCGGCAGCGTGAAGCTGAGGTCGTCGATGAGCAGGTTGTCGCCGTAGCCCTTCGACAGGTCCCGGGCCTCGACGACGAGGTCGCCGAGCCGCGGCCCCGGGGCGATGTAGATCTCGACCGAGTCGATCCGCTGCGACGTCTCCTGGTTGAGCAGCTGTTCGTACGCGGTCATGCGGGCCTTGCCCTTGGCCTGCCGCGCCCGCGGCGACATCCGGATCCACTCGAGCTCGCGGGCCAGCGTCTGCTGCCGGCGGCTCTCCTGCTTCTCCTCGAGCTCGAGCCGCTTCTGCTTCTGCTCGAGCCACGACGAGTAGTTCCCCTCCCACGGAATCCCCGAGCCGCGGTCGAGCTCGAGGATCCAGCCGGCGACGTTGTCGAGGAAGTAGCGGTCGTGCGTCACGGCGACGACGGTGCCCGCGTAGTCCTTGAGGAACCGCTCGAGCCAGGCGACCGACTCGGCGTCGAGGTGGTTGGTCGGCTCGTCGAGCAGCAGCAGGTCGGGCGACCGCAGCAGCAGCTGGCAGAGCGCGACCCGGCGCCGCTCCCCGCCCGACAGCGTCGTGACGTCGGCGTCGGGCGGCGGCAGCCGCAGCGCGTCCATCGCCAGCTCGAGCTGCGAGTCGAGGTCCCACGCGTTCTTCGCCTCGATCTCGTCCTGGATGCGCGCCTGCTCGGCCAGCACCTTGTCCATCTCGTCGGCCGACAGCTCCTCGCCGAGCTTCGCGTTCACCTCGTCGTAGCGGTCCAGCAGCGCCCGCGTCCCGGCGACCCCCTCTTCCACGTTGCCGAGCACGTCCTTCGACGCGTCGAGCTGCGGCTCCTGCGGCAGCCAGCCGATCGACAGCCCGTCGGCGGGAAACGCCTCGCCGTTGAAGTCGCGGTCGACGCCCGCCATGATCTTCAGCAGCGAGCTCTTGCCGGCGCCGTTCAGGCCGAGCACGCCGATCTTGGCGCCCGGCAGGAACGAGAGCCAGATGTCCTTGAGAACCTGCTTGTCGGGCGGGTGGATCTTCCCGAGCCCCTTCATCGTGTACACGAACTGTGGCATGAGCTTCCTTTGCGAGGTCTGCAGGCTGCGGGCTTCAGGCTCCGGAGCCCCTCAGAGGCCACCCGGAGTCCGAAGCCCGACGCCGACGGCGTACAAGCCAGCCTAGAATGGTACACCGATGGCGACGGCCCTGCGCCGAATCCTGCACGTCGACATGGATGCGTTCTACGCGTCCGTCGAGCAACGCGACGCCCCCGCGCTGCGCGGCCAGCCGGTCGCCGTCGGCGGCCGGCCCGAGCGGCGTGGCGTCGTCGCCGCCGCGAGCTACGAGGCCCGCAGGTTCGGCGTCCACTCGGCGATGTCGATGGCGCACGCCGTCCGCCTCTGTCCGGCACTCACCATCGTGCCGCCCGACTTCGCGAAGTACCGCGCCGTCTCCACCGCGGTCTTCGGGCTGTTCCGCGCGGTCACGCCGCTCGTCGAGCCGCTGTCACTCGACGAAGCCTACCTGGACGTCACCGAGAACGCCTGGGGCGAGCCGCTCGGCGTCAGCGTCGCCCGGCGGCTGAAGGAGGCCATCCGCGAAGCCACCGGCCTCACCGCCTCGGCCGGCGTCGCCCCCAACAAGTTCCTCGCGAAGATCGCGTCTGGCTGGAAGAAGCCCGATGGCCTGACGGTGATCGCCCCCGAACGGGTCGAGTCGTTCCTGCAGCAGCTGCCGGTCGACGCGCTCTGGGGCGTCGGCCCGGTGACCGCCCGCAAGCTCAGGGCCTGCGGCATCGAACAACTCGTGCAGATCCGCGAGACCGATCCCGAGACGCTGCAGCGAGCCGTCGGCAGCCTCGGCCGGCTGGCTGCGTCAGCTCGCCACCGGGCATCGACGAACGCCCGGTCGTCCCGAACCGGGCCTCGAAGTCGGCCGGCAGCGAGAATACCTATCCGGAAGACCTGACGGCGCCGCCGGTCATCCGCGAGGAGATCGAAGGGATGGCCCGGCGGGCGGCCGCCTGGCTCGCCCGGAAGGATCTGCTGGCGCGAACGGTGACGATCAAGGTCCGCTACGACGACTTCTCCACCATTACCCGCAGCCAGACGGCTCCGCCCACCCGCGACGAAGCCGACATCGTCGCCAGGGCGCTCCGGCTGCTCGATCGCACCGAGTGCGGCCGCCGCCCCGTGCGCCTGCTCGGCGTCAGCGTCCACAACCTGACGGAGGAAGCCATCGCCGAGCCGCCCTCGACGGCACGGCTGCCGTGGGGCGAGCAGGGAGATCTGTAATCTGTAACAGCGCCTGCGGCCTGCGCCGCGGGGTCGGCCCCCCACGAGGACTACGATCAGCTCCCCCAGCAGAGGATCCGCGCGAAGGGATAGAAGAACGGACGGGTGTCCTCGAGCGCGTCGAACAGGCGTGCACGATAGGCCGCCACGAAGTCGGCATACAGGTCGGCTGACATCCGCTCCTCGTAGGCCGTCAGCAGCGTTCCCCTGACCCACTCGATCACATGTTCGCGATCCGGCAGGACGTGCGGGTAGATCTGGAGCCTGACGTGCTGGCGCCGGTACCCGAGGCGGTGCAGCAGCGTGGCATACTCCTCCGCCGTCAGCACGGGATCCTGTCTCGTCCAGCCGTCCAGCGCCGATCGGAAGGGCTCGCTCGAAGCCACGGCGATCGCCGCCTGCCTGACCGCCCGCGCTCCCGTCGGCACCTGGAAGGCGAGCTGGCCGCCGTCGGCCACCGCCCCCGTCAGTCGTGCGAGCAGCGCCGGATGGTCGGGCAGCCACTGCAGCGCGGCATTCGAGAAGACCAGATCGAACCGGGCGTCGGCCGGCAGGCTGGCAATGTCCTGGCGGACGAACGTCAGCCCGGGCTCCTCCAGCGCCTTCGCCCGCTCCAGCATCCGCTCCGAACGGTCCACGCCCAGCGTGGAGGCCGCCTGCAGGGCGCGATGGAGGTCGCGCGTCGTCTCTCCGGTGCCACAGCCCAGATCGACGACACGCAGACCCGGGCGGCGCTCGACGAGCGCCAGCAGGTCATCGAACGGCTGCCGCCGCTCGGCGCGGAAGCGTTCGGTACTGAGTGGGATTCCAGGGGTCCATTCTTCACTTTCGCCTGGGGCCCCACCCCCAGGCGTTGCCGTCGCTGACGCTCCGGATCCTGCGATCAGCGACGTTGCCGCTTTGATGGGCACGCGCCCGGAGCGGCGTCAGTTCCGCGTGGGGGTGTGGCCCCACGCGCCCTGAAGAATACTTCGCCGCAGGCCATGCCGAGCCCGAGGACATGTGAATCCGAGGGCGAGGCATCGGCGTCAGTTCCGCGTGGGGGTGGGGCCCCACGCGCCCTGAAGAATACTTCGCCGAAGGCCATGCCGAGCCCGAGGACATGTGAATCCGAGGGCGAGGCATCAGCGTCAGTTCCGCGTGGGGGTGGGGCCCCACGCGCACTGAAGAATGAGTATCATAGCCGCATGTTGAAAGGTTCCCGCGAAGCGATCCTTCGCAAGGTGCAGCCGGTAAGCATCCACGGCCAGCTCTCGCTCGACATCTACTTCTCCGATCCCGAGGACCCGGACGGGCAGGTCCAGGTCGCCAGAGTCGGCTCGGAAGCCGTGCCGCGTCATCTCGAACCCGGCGATCCCATCCTGCTCGAATACCTGGTCGGCGTCGTCACCGCCGTGAAGCGACGTTGAGCGTCACTTCGCCGGCCGGTGCTCGCCCATCCAGACGAGCCCCTGCAGCACCTGGTCTCGCAGCTCTCCCAGCTTGTCGGTGAACCGGTGGTTCGCCGCGTCGATCAGCACGAGGTGGCTCGGCGGGCCCGCCTTGTCCCGGAACATCTCGTAGTCGGCCTTCGGCACGTACTCGTCCTTCGTCGACTGGATCATCCAGAGCGGCACGGGTGAGACCGCCGCGATGTAGTCGCCGGGCGCGAACGACGGCTCGTGGGCGTCGGTCTTGGTCAGCCACGTCGTGAAGTCGGACCACCGCCAGGCGATCTCGGCCTCCGCCGGCAGCCCCATCGTCATCACGCCGTCGATCCAGTCGTGGTTGGCCGGCAGCGCGGCCGCCAGCACGGCCAGCGCCGCCCCTTCCGACACGCCCGCGACGACCACCGGCGACGGCAGCAGGCCGCGTCCCTTCAGGAAGTCCGCCAGCGCGTGGAAGTCCTGCTGCACCTGTTCGGGCGTCAGGTGCGTCGCCTTCCCCGTGAACGCCGACAGGTACTGCCGCACGTTGATCCCGATGACGACGTAGCCGTCCGGCGCGAGGAACTTCGACAGGTCGACCGCCAGTCCGACCCAGCCGACGTCGCCGCTGCCCATGAAGACCGTGCCCTTCGGCGTCCCGGCGGGCCGGTAGACGCTCAGCTCCATCTGCTTCCCGCGGACCGGGAAGACGACCCGCTCCTCCTTCACCTGGGCGGCAGCGGGCCGCAGTCCGCCGAGCACGAGCACCAGCGCCACCAGGACTGCCCGCTTCATCACTCCCCCGTTCCCCGTGCGGCGATCGGGCGCGGCACGTGCACGATCCAGTTCAAGGACGATTCCATCTGCGCGTACATCTCGTCACGCGCGCCGCCGAAGCTGTGGTCGCGGGCCTCGATGGCGTGGAACTGCCGGTACGTCGAGTCGGGTCCGAACAGCGCGCGCGCCTGCGCGGCGGGCAGGTAGTTGTCGTTGGTCGACTGGACCACCGACACCGGCAGCGTTCCGATCTGCGGCAGGTACTCGTAGAGCTGCACCATCACCATCGCCTGGGCCTGCTCCTGCTCCGGCGTCGGCCGGCGGCGGAACCGGAAGCGGCGGTGCCGGACGTACTCCTCTTCCTTCGTCAGCGCCACGGCCAGCACGCCGGCCAGTTCCGGCTGCAGCATCGGCTGGCCGGCAGCCACCACCGAGATGTCCGCCCCGCGCGACACGCCCACGAGGACGGTCGGCGTGCGCTCGGGCAGGCCGAGCGCCTCCTTCACCGTCGCAATCATCCGCCCGTAGTCGCGCGCCAGCTTCGCGGGCGTCGTCGTGTCGGAGTCGCCGCCGAGATGCTTCAGGTAATCGGGGGCGCTGAACCCCGCCAGCGGGTAGCCCAGCTGCGCGAGATGGCGGAAGGTATCGAGGTCCTTGCCGCGCCAGCCGCCGTCCCCCGTCGCGTAGAGCAGCAGCGGATGCGCGGCGTCGAGGCGGCACGGCCGCACGAGGTGCATGACCAGCGAATGGCCGTAGAAGACGATCGACCGGTTGAACCGCACCGGGGCATCCGGCACGAGCGGCGGAGGCCCGACGACACAGCCCCAGGCCAGTGCCGCCGATGCGAGCCCCAGCGCCATCCGAGCGACTCGTCCCACGGGTCCTTCCGTCCGCTACTGCGGGATCTGCTCCAGCCGCACCGTCTTCAGCACGATCGGCGTCACGGGAGCCTCGCCGTTCACCGGCGTGGCGTCGATGGCGTCGACGACGGTCATCCCGTCGAGCACGCGCCCGAACGCCGCGTACTTGCCGTCGAGCGCCGCCGAGTCGTCGCCCGTGCAGATGAAGAACGACGTCGTCGCGCTGCCCGGGTCGTCCCCGTGCGCCATCGACACGATCCCCTTCACGTGGCGCACGTCGCTGAACTCGGGCGCCAGCCGGTGCACGCGCGCCTGCTGCCCGGCCGTGAGCCCCGTCGCCCGGCTGCCGATCGACCCGGTCTGGACGACGAAGCCCTTCACGACGCGGTGGAAGCGCATGTCATCGAAGACGCCCGCCTGAGCCAGCCGCAGGAAGTTCCGGACCGTCTCGGGCGCCTTGTCCGGCATGAACCCGATCGTGATCGGTCCCAGGCTCGTGTCGAGCACGGCGCGATACCGGGCCATCTCCGCCGCGCTCATCGTCGCGAACGGATCCGGCAGCGGCGGCGGCTTGTCCCGGATGGTGATCGTCCGGATCACCACCCGCTCGGTCGTCCGCCCCTGCGCGTCGGTCGGCGTCTCCGAGATCTTCTGGACGACGTCCATGCCTTCGACGACCTGTCCGAAGGTCGAGAAGGGCCCCTTCAGGCCCGGCTGGTCGGCCACGCAGATGAAGAACTGCGAGCCGCTGCTGTCGGCCCGGCCCGGAATCGTGATGGCCGAGACCGTGCCGCGCGTCTGCGGCGTGGCGGTCAGCTCGTCCTTCAGCTGGTTCAGCCCGCCGGTGCCGTACTCGCCCGGCTTCGCCGGGTCCTTCGTCAGGGGATCGCCGCCCTGCACGATGCCGTCGCGGACCACGCGGTGAAAGGTCGTGCCGTCGAGCGTGCCGTCCTCGGCGAGCTTGATGAAATAGCCGACGTGGTTCGGCGCCAGGTCGGGCCGCAGATCGACGACGAACGTCCCGTCGCTGGTCTCGACCACGGCCTGCTTGTTCTGCATCTGCGCCGCCGTCAGCGGCGTGGCGAACGGCTTCGGGGCCTGGGCGAAGGCGACCGCCGCGGTGAGCAGCAGCGCGAGGGCCGGCGGCGCGGCACGGCGCAGAGGATCAGGCATCGACGTGGGACTCGTTGATGAGGCGCGCGGCGTGCGTGATGTAGTGGATCCCCGAGATCAGCGTGATCGCCAGCGACGCCCAGATGCACGCCGTGACGAGCACCGACGGCTGCCGCAGGTAGTTGAACAGCATCATCACCACGCTGGTCACGATGTAGGTGGCCGTCGCGATCTTGCCGTAGATGGAGGGCCGGAACGTCCGCCGGCCGATGGCCAGGTTCACGACCGCGACGGTCAGCACGATGACGACATCGCGGCTGATGATGAGCACGGTCAGCCAGACCGGGAAGCGGTTCACGAGGCCGAGCCCGGGCAGCGTCAGCACGATGAAGGTCGTCACCAGCAGCAGCTTGTCGGCCATCGGATCGAGCCAGGCGCCCAGGCGCGTCTTCTTGCCCGAGGCGCGCGCGATCAGGCCGTCGAGGCCGTCGGTGACCCCGGCGATGAGGAAGATGGCGAGCGCCCAGCCGAGCTGGTGGTAGACGACCAGGATGACGAACGCCGGAATGAGCAGCATCCGCAGCAGCGTCAACTGGTTCGCCAGCGTCAGCACCTTCACGTCCACCTCCTCCCGATCAGCGTCCCGCCTGCCCCGCCCCCATGCCCGCCAGCTTCTCGACGCGGTCGAGCGCCGCAATCGCCTGCGCGCCCGTCACGGCCTGTCCGAGCCGGAACGTGCCGTCGCCCTCCAGCGGCAGCACGCCGGCCGCCACGACGAGCGACACCGCCGGATAGCTCAGATGCTGCGGCGGCACGTCGCGGATCGGCTGGTGCCGCGCCGCCCACTGCCGTGCCAGCGCCGGCTGGCGGCCCTCGATCAGGTGCAGCAGCCGGCTGAGCACGGTCGCGAAGTCGCCGCGCGAGATCACCGCGCCGGGCTGGAACGCGTGGTTCGGATAGGGCGGCATGATGCCGGCCCGGGCCACCGCCATGATCCACGACGAGGCCCACGAGCCGCGGGCGTCGGTAATGAGCACCGCCCCGGCCGACGGCGCCGCCCGCACGAGTTCCGGCAGCCGCACGCCGATGAGCGCCGCCAGGTCGGCCCGCGTGATCCGTGCCTCCTCGGGGATCGCCCGGGTACTGCACCGGCAGCCGCGCGACTTCGAACCGGGCCTCGGCTTCGTGCAGCCGCTTCTCCAGTTCGGGGCCCGGATCGGCATCGTACGCCTTCCGGAACGCCGATACGGCCTCGCTCAGCTTCCCCTCCTGCTCGAGGATGCCGCCGATCTGTTCCCAGGCGTGGGCATCGGCCGCGTCGAGCTTGACGGCCTCGCGGAACCGCTCGAGCGCCTGCGCCGTCGCGCCCCGCTTCAGCTCGAGATCCCCCAGCTCCCGGTACAGGAACGGGCTCTCGGGCGAGGCCGCCAGCGCCTGGCGATAGTCGCGCATCGCCTCGTCATACCGTCCGGCGGCCGCCGCCTTCCGGGCGGCATCGATCGTCTGCTGCAGGTCGCGGAACTGCAGCACGGCGATCTGCCGGCGGACGGCCGCCAGCGACGGATCGGCGGCCAGCGCCGCCTGGTAGCTCTTCAATGCCGCCTGGTCCTGCCGGAGCGCGACGTGCGCCTGTGCCTGCCCGACCAGCGCCGGCACGTAGCGCGCGTCGGCCTGCAGCGCCCGTCCGAACCAGCCGAGCGCGCCATTCGGGTCGTGCCGCGCCAGGGCCACGTCACCCAGCCCGGTGTCGGCGGGATAGAACGCCGGCGCCTGCTTGAGCGCCGCGGCGAACTCGCGCCCGGCGTTCTGGAGATCGCCGGCCTGCAGGAAGCGCCAGCCGCGGCTGTGGTGCACGGCCGCCTGCGGCGCCGAGAGCGCTGCCGGCACCTCCGGGAACAGATAGTCGGGATACTGCGGCGTACCGGGCGACGGCAGCGGCACCACCTTCGGCGCGCAGGCCGAGACGGCGAGCAGGCCGGCGGTCGCGATCCAGCCGCAGCAGGCGGCGGGAAGCCCGGTTACGCACGAGGCCCTCCCGTGCGCCGCCGTCGCCGCGGAGCCTTGTCGCTCCCGGCCGCCGCCGTCAGCTGCTCCAGCATCCGCCGCGGCACCTCGGCCTCGACCACCATCTGGCCGTTTCGTGTCTCCTGCGTCAGTACCCGTCCGATCCGGTACACGTGCGCCATCCGCTCACGGTCCTCCTCGACATCCGGATTGAATTCGAGCACGACCCGTTGCGTGTCCAGGGCCACCCGGGCCGACATCGTCTGCCGGAGCTCGTCGAGCCCTTCGCCGGTCAGCGCCGAGATGCACAGCGCCCCCGGGTCGTGCATCAGGAGCCGCCGCCGGTCGTCGGCCGACAGCGCGTCGCACTTGTTGAACACCTGGACGAGCGGGACCTGCGCGGCGCCCACCTCGTCGAGGACCGCCCGTACAGGCGGCCATCCGCCGCTCGCGGTCCGGGCTGGCCGCGTCGATGACGTGCAGGATGAGATCGGCCTCGGCCACCTCTTCCAGCGTGGCGCGGAACGCCGCCACCAGCGTATGCGGCAGCCGGTCGATGAAGCCGACCGTGTCCGACACCAGCAGCGTGCGGCGGTCGGGCAGGCGGACCTTGCGCACGACCGTATCCAGCGTGACGAACAGCGCGTCCGAGGCCTGCGCCGTCGCGCCGGTGAGGGCGTTGAACAGCGTCGTCTTCCCGGCGTTGGTGTAGCCGACCAGCGCGACCGTCGGCACCGAGGCCTTGTGGCGCCGCTCGCGCAGCTGCCCGCGCCGGCGCCGGATCTGATCGAGATCGCCGGCGACCGCGTGAATCCGCTGGCGGATCCGCCGCCGGTCGGTCTCGAGCTTCGTCTCGCCGGGGCCGCGCGTGCCGATGCCGCCGCCCAGCCGCGACAGCATGGTGCCCGTGCCGGCCAGCCGCGGCAGCAGGTAGCGGAGCTGGGCCAGCTCGACCTGCCCCTTGCCTTCCCGCGTCCGGGCGCGCCGCGCGAAGATGTCGAGAATGAGCTGCGTCCGGTCGATCACCCGGCGCCCGAGCGCCGATTCCATGTGACGCAGCTGCGCGGGCGTCAGCTCGTGGTCGACGATGACCAGGTCGACGCCGGTCTCGGCGCAGGCCGCGGCGAGCGTCTGGATCCGGCCACGGCCGAGGAACGTGGCGGGATCGGGAGCGTCCCGCTCCTGGAGGGCCGACAGCACGACCTGCGCCCCGGCCGCCCGCGCCAGCCCGCCGAGCTCCCCGAGCGCCTGCTCCTCGGCGGCGCGGTGCCCGCGCGCGGCAATGCCCGCCAGCGCCGCCCGCTCGCGACCGACCGGGGGCGTGCCCCTCATACGATGCGTTCCGGTTGACTGCTGGCGTGGCACGTCCGGCAGGACATCATGCGGTGCGTCGGAACCCGGCATCGAGGCGGCATCAGTGCGCGTCGCTCTCCTCGAGGGATTCTAGCACGTGCTCCCACGGGATGGCGCCGGCACGCACGAGCACCGGCTCGGCGCCCGTGACGTCGACGATCGTCGACGGCGGCCCTCCCGGCGCCGGGCCGGCGTCGAGCAGCAGCGACAGGCTCTCGTCGAGGCGCGCGCGTACCTCGTCGGCGGTGGCCGCCGGCGGCTGGCCGCTGCGGTTCGCGCTGGTGGCGGTCAGCGGCCGCCCGACCATCCGGCACAGCGCCCGCGCCGCCGCGTGCGCCGGCACGCGCACGGCCACGCGCCCCGTCCCGCCGTGCACGCCGGGCACGACGAACGGTCCGGCTTCGATGATCAGCGACAGCGGGCCGGGCCACCAGCGGGCGGCCAGACGGGGGCCGAAGCCCGGTAGCGGGCCGATGTGCGCCGCGATCTGCTCCGCGTCGGCTGCGATGAGCGGCACCGCCCGGTCGCCGGGACGGCCTTTGATGTCGAACAGCCGGACGATCGCATTCGCGTTGGTCGGATCGGCGAGCAGCCCGTACAGCGTGTCGGTGGCGCAGGCGATCACGCCTCCGCGTTCGATAATCGCCGCCGCCTGCGCGAGCGTCTCGGGATCGGGGAACTCGGGATCGATGGGTCGCACCAGCACGCGCCTATTATGCGGCAAGCGGCGGCGCGGCGGGGAGATGTCGAGGGTTGTAACGGAGAACGCGGAACGTGGAACGGAGAACGAAGCGGGCCCGCACGCGGGCCCGCGAGCAGTCAGTGAGGGCCGCCGCGCCGCACGAGGCGGCCTGGCACCGCAGGGCGCCCGACGAGGGTCGGCGCCGGCGGGCAAGCGGCGCGAACGGAACGGAGCGAGCCGCGCGAGGCGAGCGATGCAGTGAGCCGGGTGTGGGGCAGCGCCCCACGTAATCCTAGAACCGCACCTTCACGTCGCCGTCGTGGACGTGGATGCTGTCGACGAAGCGGATCTGGTGCGGGTTGTTCTGCATGATGACCGAACTGGTCCGCGTGCCGTCGCCGAAGAACCGGACGCCCTTCATCAGCACGCCGTCGGTCACGCCGGTCGCCGCGAAGATGATCGAATCGCCCGGCGCCAGGTCCTTCGAGGTATAGATCCGCTTCGTGTCGGTGATCCCCATCGCCCGGCAGCGTTCCTGGTGCTCCGGCTTGGTGACGACCAGCCGCGCGTAGATCTCGCCGTGCAGGCAGCGCATGGCCGCCGCCGTCAGCACGCCTTCCGGCGCGCCGCCGGTCCCCATCACCGCGTGCACGCCGCTCCCCACCACGGCCGCCGAGATGCCGGCCGACAGGTCGCCGTCGCCAATCAGGCGGATCCGGGCGCCGGTCGCCCGGATGTCGGCAATCAGCTTCTCGTGCCGCGGCCGCTCGAGGACGACGACGACGAGGTCGTCGATGTCGCGGTCGAGGCTCGCCGCAATCGCCTTCAGGTTCTCCGACACCGGCGCGTCGAGGCTCACCTTCCCCTTCGAGCTGGGGCCGACGACGAGCTTCTCCATGTACACGTCGGGCGCGTGCAGCAGCCCACCGTGGTCGGCCGCGGCCAGCACGGCGATGGCGTTGTTGGCCCCGGTCGCACAGAGGTTGGTCCCTTCCAGCGGATCGACCGCGATGTCGATCTTCGGGAGACCGGCCGGTGCCTTCGTCCCGGCCGCGTTGGCGAGGCCGACCTTCTCGCCGATGTAGAGCATCGGCGCCTCGTCGCGCTCGCCCTCGCCGATGACGATCCTGCCGTCGATCCGGACCGTGTCGAGCACCTGCCGCATCGCCTCGACGGCCACCTGATCGGAGTGATGCCGCTCGCCCTGCCCCATCGTGTGGGCGCAGGCGATCGCCGCCTGCTCGACCACCCGCAGGAACTCCAGCGACAGTGCCGTGGAATCCGCCATGGACGCCATCGTTACTTCCCTCCGTGCGGCGGCAGCGCGCACCGCGTCGGCCGGTCGTTCCGGTAGCCCAGGACGTAGTCGGCCTGCATCACCTTGTGGATTTCGCGCGTCCCCTCGTAGATGACCGCGCCCTTGCAGTTCCGGTAGAAGCGTCCCACCGGGTACTCGTCCGAGTAGCCGTTGGCGCCGTGCACCTGCACCGCGTCGCCGGCGGCCCGCTCCGACGCGACGGTGGCGAACCACTTCGCCAGGCCGGTCTCGCGCGTGTTGCGCTCGCCCCGGTTCTTCAGCCAGCCGGCCCGCAGCCACAGCAGCCGCGCCGCCTGGTAGTCGGATTCCATCTGCGCGATCATTTCCTTCACGAGCTGGTGCTGCCCGATCTCGACGCCGAAGGTCTTCCGCTCATTCGCATACTTGGCGCTCGCGTCACGGCACGCCCGGATGAGGCCCGTCGCACCGGCCGCCACGGTGTAGCGCCCCTGATCGAGGGCGAACATCGCGATCTTGAACCCCTCGCCCGGCCGCCCGACGACGTTCTCCTCGGGGACCTCCACCTCGTCCATCTTGAAGAAGCCGGTGTTGCCGGCGAGAATGCCCCACTTCTCCTTCAGCGTGCCGCTCGAGAAGCCCTTGAACGACCGCTCGATGATGAACGCCGAGATGCCCGACGGGTCGCGCTGCTTCTTCTTCTCCAGGTCCGACCAGGCGAACACCAGGTAGTTGTCGGCGACGTCGGCGAGCGAGATCCACATCTTCTCGCCCGTCAGCAGGTACCGATCGCCCTTCTTCACCGCGACCGTCTGCAGCCCGCGCACGTCGCTGCCGGCCGCCGGCTCGGTCAGCCCGTAGGTCGCGATCTTCGTCCCCTGGGCCTGCGGCACCAGGTAGCGCTGCTTCTGGTCCTCGGTCCCCCAGGTCAGCAGCGACAGGCAGTTCAGCCCGGCGTGCACGGACATGACGACGCGCAGCGAGGTATCGAAGTACTCCAGCTCCTCGCTGGCGATGCCGAGACTGATGTAGTCCATCCCGGCCCCGCCGTACTCGGCCGGCACGGAGATGCCGAGCAGGCCGAGCTCGGCCATCTGCGGCAGGATCGTCGGATCGAACCGGTGCTCGCGATCGAGGTCGTGGATGCGCGGCGCGATCTCCCGCGCGCCCCACTCACGGATCGAGCGTTCCAGCAGGCGCTGTTCGTCAGTCAGGTCGAAGTCGATCATGGTCAGGACCGGAATATGAGGATGGTTGACGGTATGGACTCCGGTGCGGCGGATGGGCGCGGCCGGAAGCCGTCTCCGCGCGGGCCCGCGGAGCGGCAAATGCTACCACAGGGCTTTCCCGAAAATCGACCGGGGCCGCCTCACCCCCGGCTGCGCGTGACCTGCACGGCCGCCCCCCGAGCCAGCTGGAGCGTGGCCGCCGCGCTGACCCCGTTGGCGGCAATCTCGAGGTGCTCCGTGCTGCCGAACAGCGCACACACCTCGCCCGCCCCCACGTCCCCGTAGGTCGACACGAGACGGTCGATCGGGTGCTCCCCCGCCCGGATCTGCAGGGCGCCGGCATCGGCGAACCGCTCGAAGGTCGTCCGGTCGATGTTGCTGACCAGGTTGCCGAAGTGATCCACCCGAACCACCTCCCCCGTCAGCCGGTCGCCGTCGGCGGCCGGCTCGGGGATCTCCAGCCGCCGCCAGTCGCCCGCCGGCCGGCCGAGCGCCGCCAGATCGACCCCCCTGGCCAGCCACGCCGCCGCCGGCGCGAAGCGGTCGCGCCCCTCGAACGTCCGGCTGACGGTCGCCCGGGCGTACCGCCGCTCGGTCAGCTCGACCACCCGCTTCGGTGCCGTCTCCCGGAAGACGGCGGTCAGCACGCCGTTATCGGGCGCCACGAACCGGTAGTCCCCGGCCTCCGCCGCCAGGCCGCGCCGAGTGGAGCCGACGCCGGGGTCGACGACCACGAGGAAGATCGTGCCGGCCGGGAAGTAGCGGCAGCAGGCGGCCAGCTCGAGGGCGCCGGCGAGGACGTCCTGCGGCGGCACCTCGTGCGAGATGTCGACCAGCGTGACGCCGGGACAGATGCCGAGCGCGACCCCCTTCATCGTGCCGACGTAGTGATCGCGGAGGCCGAAGTCGGTGAGCAGGGCGATGACGGGATGCGACATGGCAGACCCTTTCTCCGGAGACGCGGGCCGGCACCGGCATCGGGGCGGGCCGCGGCTCGCACCGGGAGCCGGGCGGAGAACGGTGGCCGATCAGGACGCGGAAGACGCCGGGTCGCCGGCAGGACCGCCCGGCTTCCGGAAGAGGATCTCGCGCAGGTTCGTCTTCAGCAGGAACGAGTCCGACACGCGCAACCCCTCGAACATCCGGATGATCTCGCGGTTGAGCAGGATCCCCTGGCGGCCCCGTGGGGCCGGGTAGGGCCGGTGCCGCAGGTTCGTCTCGTCGACCACGATGAACTTCGTGTAGTGCGTGTCGCGGGGCTGGGCCGTCCCGAAGAAGCCGAGCAGCGCCCCGTCGGGACGCAGCAGCCGGGTGAGCTCGGACGCCAGGACCCGCGCGGCCGGACGGTCCAGGTAGTCGAGCAGGTCCCAGCAGAGGATGCCGTCCACCGTCGCATCGGGACGCGCGAAGCGCTTGGCCAGGAAGTCCGGCAGCTCGTCGAGCGCATCCCGACGGACGTGCCGATCGAGATCGGCGTAGAGATCCTCGACGAAGATCTTGCAGCCGAGCTGTTCGCCGAAGAAGCTGACGTTGGATCCGACGACCGGCCCGAGGTCGAGCAGCACGGGCGACTCGTGGGCGGTCAGGCAGGACAGGAACTTCCGCAGCGCCTTGGTGGGAAACACCGACTCTTCTTCGACACCCGTCTCGACCGCGCCTTCGGGTTCACCGGGGCGCCGCGGACCCAGTCGCGAAAACAGGTCGGTGATGGAGCGAGAAGTTCCGCTACCGGCCAAGTCGTCTCCTCGAGCTCTGCGTTCGGGCGGCCGGCGCCGTCCACGGCGCCGGCCCCGTGTCCATGGTTCGTGAGCGGCCGCTACGCGCCGACGCGCGACCCGCCCTGGGACTGGTTCTGCGGCGGCGGCGTCGCGGGCTTGCCGTCGCTCTTCGGGGTACCCTGGGCCGCCTGCCCCGGCTGCCCGGGCTTGCGCTGCATGTCGACGCTGCCGCGGAAGTGCGCCCCCTCGGCAATCGCCACGCGCGGCGCCACGATATCGCCGTCCACCGACCCGTTGTCGCGGATGTCGACCTTCTCGGTCGCCGTGACGTTGCCCGTCACCTCGCCCTGCACGATCACGGCCTTCGCGAACACCTGCGCCTTGATCTTGCCGTTGGGGCCAATCGTCAGCACGTGCTCCCGCAGCTCGATCTTCCCTTCCACGTGTCCTTCGATGGTCAGATCCTCGCTGCCGTTCAACTCGCCCTTGATGACTACCGACTTCCCGATGTTCACCATGTCCCTCTCGATCTGGGTTCTGGCGTCCGCGTCGGGGCGAGGTCCCGCGTTCCCACCCGCCCCCGAAGGAGGCGTCGACGGCGTGCCACTGGTCGGTCTGACCGCTTCATCCCGTTTCCACATGCTGACCCTCCGCCTTCTCCCGACGCGAGCGGTCGCTGGGCGTCCGGAGGAGCGAAACTCTCACGGTTAATCCAAAGGCGCAGCCAGTATAAGTGACGCCCAGACCGATGTCTAGTCCTTTTGTTGCCGATGGTTAGCGGCAATGATAGCATTACGGGATCGGCACTAGGGCGGAAGCACTAACGCTTCGCCCGGAACGCACCGCATGCACATCTATTTCGATCACAACGCGACCACGCCGGTCGCCCCCGCCGTCGCCGACACGCTCGACCGGGCGACGCGCGATCTGTTCGGCAACGCCTCGAGCGTGCATGCGTTCGGCCAGCGCGCCAAGGCGGCGCTCGACGAGGCGCGCTCCGCGCTGGCGACGCTCGTCGGCGGCGAGCCGTCGGAGGTCGTCTTCACCAGCGGCGGCACCGAGTCGGACAACTTCGCCATCCGCGGCGCCGCCGAGGCGCTCGAACCGACCGGGCGCCGTCACCTGATCGCCAGCGCGATCGAGCACGAGGCCGTGCTCAACACGCTGAAGGCGCTCGCCCGCCGCGGCTGGCGCACGACGCTGCTCCCGGTGGACGCCTCGGGGATCGTGTCGCCCGATGCGCTCCGCGAGGCGCTCACCGACGACACCGCGCTCGTCTCGGTGATGCTCGCCAACAACGAAATCGGCACGATCCAGCCGATTGCCGATCTGGCCGCCCTCGCCCGCAGCGCGCGGCGCGCTGTTCCACACCGACGCCGTGCAGGCCATCGGCAAGATCCCCGTCGACGTCCGCGCGCTCGGCGTCGACCTGCTGGCCCTGTCCGCCCACAAGTTCTACGGACCGAAGGGCACCGGCGCGCTCTGGATCCGCCGCGGCACGCGCCTGGTGCCGCAGATGACCGGTGGCAAGCACGAGCGGAACCGCCGCGCCGGCACCGAGAGCGTGCCGGCCATCGCGGCCATGGGGGTCGCCGCCGCGCTGGCCGGCGCCACCATCGCGGACGCGCCGGCGCGCGTCGGCGCGTTGCGCGACCGCCTCGAGCGCGGCATTCTCGCGCAGGTGCCCGGCACCGTCGTCAACGGCAGCCTGTCGCCGCGCGTCGCGAACACGACCAACGTCAGCTTCGACCGGGTCGAAGCCGAGTCGCTGCTGATCGCGCTCGACCTGGAGGGCGTGGCCGTGTCGACCGGGTCGGCCTGCTCGTCCGGCACGCTCGAGCCGTCGCACGTCCTGCGCGCCATGGGGCTGCCGTCGCACCGGACGCAGAACTCGATCCGCTTCAGCCTCGGCAGCGGCAACACCGAGGCCGAGGTCGACCGCGTGCTCGACCTGCTGCCCCGCCTCGTCGACAAGCTCAGGCGCCTGACGCGGAAGACGGGAACGGGAGCGCACGGCGTGAGGAAGGTGCAGGAGTTGGCAATGAGCAATGGGCAACGGGCAATGGGGTATTGCGCTCGGCCGCGACAGCGGATCAATACCCGTTGCGCATTGCTTCATTGCTCATTGCCGACAGCGAAGCCACGATTGACCGCGAAGTCACCACCCATGCGCATTGTCGTAGCCATGTCCGGCGGCGTCGATTCGTCCGTGGCGGCCGCGCTCCTCGCCGATGAGGGGCACGACGTCGTCGGGCTGTCGATGCAGCTGTACGACCAGCAGGAGGGCGAGGCGAGCTTCGGCAGCTGCTGCAGCCTCGACGACCTGCACGATGCGCGGCGGGTGGCCGGCGCGATCGGCATCCCCCACTACATCGTCAACTTCGAGCGGCAGTTCCACGAGCACGTCATCGGCAACTTCGTCCGCGAGTACGCGGCGGGGCGCACGCCCCTGCCCTGCGCGCGCTGCAACAGCGACCTGAAGTTCGCCACCCTCGTCGAGCGGGCGCAGGGACTCGACGCGGCGGTCGTGGCGACCGGCCACTACGCGCAGGTCGACCGCGACCCGGCGTCCGGCCGGTGGCGGCTGCGGCGCGGCGCCGACGCCGCGCGCGATCAGTCGGTACTTCCTCTTCTCGCTCACGCAGGAGCAGCTGGCGGCGGCGGCCTTTCCGATCGGAGCGCTCGACAAGCCGGCGGTCCGCCGGTACGCCCGCGCGCGCGGACTGCCGGTCGCCGACAAGCCCGACAGCCAGGAGATCTGCTTCGTCCCCGACCACGACTATGCGGCGTTCGTCGCGAAGCAGGCCCCGGCGGTGCGGCGCGCCGGAGCCATCGTCGACCGGGACGGCGCCGTCCTCGGCCAGCACGAGGGCGTGCACCGGTACACCGTCGGCCAGCGCAAGGGGCTCGGCCTCTCCTCGTCGGCGCCGCTCTACGTGCTGGAGCTGAAGGCCGATGAAGCCGCCGTGGTCGTCGGCCCCCGCGAGGCCCTGCTGCAGACGAGGCTGACGGCGTCGGACGTGAACTGGATCGCCGCCGAGCCGTCCGGCGCGCAGCGCGTGCAGGCGCAGATCAGGCACCGGCACCCGGCCGCACCGGCGTCGGTCGAGGCCCTCGAGCCCGGGCGGGCCCGCGTGACCTTCGACACGCCGCAGACGGCCATCACGCCCGGACAGGCCGTCGTGTTCTACGACGGGGACTGCGTGGTGGGCGGGGGCTGGATTCGACTGAGACAGGTCTGTCGGCGAGCGTGGCGACGAGGGCTGAAGACGAAAACGGCGTGCGAGGGGTCGCCCCGCACGCCGTTTTCCTTTCTGAGCTCGCGTTCTACGTTCTTCGTTGCGGCCTTCTACGTGCAGACTTCTCTGCGTCGCGCCCACGTGCGCGCCGCGTGCGCGAGGTTCTCCAGGTAGCGCTCGGCGTCGAGGGCGGCCATGCAGCCCGAGCCGGCGGCCGTCACCGCCTGGCGGTAGACGTGATCCTGGACGTCGCCGCACGCGAAGACGCCCGGCACGCTGGTGCGGCTCCCCTCGCGCGTCCTGATGTAGCCGTTCGCGTCCGTCTCCACCTGGCCGCGTGAACAGCGACGTGTTCGGATGGTGTCCGATGGCCACGAAGACGCCCGACACCGGCACCTCCGTGCGCTCGCCGGTCTCCCGGTCGCGGACGACGATGGCGCTCACCTGGCCCTGGCCGGCGTCCTTGACATCCTCGACCTCGGCGTTCCAGATCCAGGCGATCTTCTCGTTCGCGAACGCCTTCTCCTGCATGATCTTCGACGCCCGCAGCTCGCGGCGGCGATGAATCACGTGCACCTTGCTGGCGAAGCGGGTCAGGAAGATCGCCTCTTCCAGGGCCGAGTCGCCGCCGCCGACGACGGCGATGTCCAGGTTGCGGAAGAAGTAGCCGTCGCAGGTCGCGCAGGTCGAGACGCCGCGGCCCATCAGGGCCTTCTCCGACGGCAGGCCCAGCAGCTTCGCCGAGGCGCCGGTGGCGATGATGAGCGCCTTCGTCCGGATTTCCCGGCTGCCCAGCGTCACGCGGATCGGCTGCGCGGCGAGGTCGACGGCCGTGACGTCGCCCTGCAGGATCTCGGCGCCGAAGCGCTCGGCTTGTGCCCGCATCTCGGCCATCAGATCCGGCCCCATGATGCCGTCCCGGAATCCCGGAAAGTTCTCGACCATCGTCGTCATCATGAGCTGGCCGCCGGCTTCCAGCCCTTCGATGAGCAGCGGGTTCAGGCTGGCGCGCGCCGTATAGAGCGCGGCCGTCAGCCCGGCCGGACCCGATCCGATGATGACGACTTCTCGAACGTCCTCAGATGCACTCATGATTCACTCGATGTCAATGACCACTGGCTCGATGCGACCGCCCGCCCCCTGGGGGTCGAGGCTGGGCGGTCCGCACTCGGACGCGGAAACGACGAGGACCGGCCGGAGCCCGTCTCAGAGATGACGATCGATGACCTTCTTCAGGTCGTCCTTCTGCACGAGTCCGACGACCGATTCGACCACCTGTCCGCCCTTGAAGAGCAGCAGCGTCGGGATGCCCCGGATGCCGTACTGCCCCGGGGTGCCCGGGTTGTCGTCGACGTTCAGCTTGCCGACGACCAGCTTGCCCGCGTAGTCGGTCGCCAGCGCGTCGACCGTCGGTCCGAGCCGCTTGCACGGGGCGCACCACTCGGCCCAGAAATCGACCAGCACCGGCGATCCCGACTTGATGACCTGCTCCTCGAAGTTCCCGTCGCTGAAGACCTGCACGTTGTCTGCTGCCATGTGAGATGAGTCCTTTCTGCGTCATTCTGCGTCGGGCGCGCCGGGGCCGACGCCGCGGGCGCCCTTCGGCGGGCTCAGGGCGCCGCGAGCTCGTCGAGGGGCGGGGGGCTCCCAGCATCACCCTATCGTACACTTTGACGTACTCGGCAGCCGAGGCGTCCCAGGAATGGTCCTCCGCCATCCCCCTGGCCTGCAGTTTCCGCCAGGTCCGGCGGTCCCCGAACGCCGCAATCGCCTCGTCGAGCGCCCGCAGCAGGGCGTCACCCGTGTACTCCGTGAAGGCGAATCCGTTGCCCCGGCCGGTGCGCCGATTCCAGGGCGTCACCGTGTCAGCCAGCCCGCCCGTCGCATGCACGACAGGGACGGTCCCGTACCGCAGGCTGTAGAGCTGGTTCAGGCCGCAGGGCTCGAACCGCGACGGCATCAGGAAGAGGTCGCTGCCGGCCTCGATGACATGGGACAGCCCCTCGTCGAAGCCGATCCGCACGCGGATGCGATCGGGATACCGATCCGCCAGCCGCAGCCACTGCTCCTCGAGCCACCGGGCACCGCTGCCGAGCAGGACGAAGGTGGCGCCGGTGGCCGCCAGCCGATCCCCAATCCCGGCCAGCAGATCGAAGCCCTTCTGCTCGACCAGCCTGGTGATCATGCCGACCAGCGGGCGGCTCAGCCGATCGTCGTCGGCGGCGAGGCCGAACGCCTTCAGCGCCTCGCACTTCGACAACTGCTTCGCGTCGAGCGTGGCGGCCGTATAGGGCGCCGGCAGGCAGGGGTCGGCCGCCGGGTTCCACCGGTCGGTGTCGATGCCGTTCAGGATCCCCACGATGTCGGCCGAACGCTCCTGCAGGATGCCGTCGAAGCCGAAGCCGTACTCCGGCGTCTGCATCTGGCGCGCGTAGGTCGGGCTGACGGTCGTCACCACGTCACTGAAGGCGATGCCGGCCTTGAGGAAGCTGATCTGTCCCCAGGTACTCCAGCCGGTTCACCCTGAAGAGGCCCCAGTCGAGATCGAGGCGTGGCAGCCAGCCGGGATCGAAGAGGCCCTGATACGCCAGGTTGTGGATCGTGAGAACGGTCGGCACGCCGGCGAGCAGCGGGTGCGCGCCGTACATCGTCCGGAGATAGACCGGCGCGAGGCCGGCATGCCAGTCGTGGGCGTGGACGACCGACGGGCGCTCGCCGCGGCGGATGCTGCGCTCGAGCGCGGCCCGCGCGAGGAACGCGAAGCGCCGCGCATTGTCGGGATAGTCGCCCGTCGCATCGCCGTACAGGCCGTTCCGGGCGTACAGCTCGGGGCAGTCGACGAACGCCACCCGGACCCGGTCGGCCACGTCGTGCTCGAATCAGCGCGACTTCACGCGTGAAGTCGCCCACCGAGAGTGTGAACCGGTCGGCCTCCCGTCCGCGCTCGGGCCAGCCGTAGTGCGGCAGCACGACCGTGACCTCGAGCCCAAGATGCCCCAGCGCCGGCGGCAACGCCCCCAGCACCTCGCCGAGCCCGCCCGTGCGGGCGAACGGCGACATCTCCGAGGCAATCATCAGGATGCGGGACGGCACGGCCGTCGCCGGTCGGGGTCGAGAGGGCTTCGGGCTGGTCCGCTTCTTCGGCATGCGCGGCAGGGGGACGACCGTCGGACGGGCTGATCGGACCGAGTGTAGCACAGGGGGTATCTCGACTCGGGATTGGGGATTGGGGATTGGGGGTCAGGTGTTCAAGGTCAGGGATGAAGAGCCCGGCCCGCTTCACGTCGCCAATGCGTCACCGTCGTCGTCACTGTCTTCCTTCTCCATTCTCAATTCTGAATTCTCAATTCGTCTGCGTCAGTTCAGCTACAATCCCCGCGTGACCACCGAACGTCGCCGTCCGTCCCGTCCCGAGCCGCGCGAGATCACCGAGCTCCGCCAGTTGAAGGCGCTGCAGCCCGAGCTCGGGCCGGCCGCCGACATGCACATCGCCCTGCTCGAACTGCAGCGCCGCGTGCAGGCGCGCGTGTCGCTGCCCTGGATTGCGGTCGACCCGCAGTGGTTCAGCGCGCAGCAGGCGGACGGCCGCCCGCTCCTCCGCTTCGAGGAGATTCCGATCGACTGGACGGAGTTGCGGCTGATGGTGCGGCAGACGGCCGACATCCTGCGGCGGTTCGAGGCGCTCGAGCCCGACGACTGCGAGTGGATCCACGCGCTCGCGCGCGAGGGGCGCGACCTCGAACCGGCCGTCGAACGCTGGTACCGCGCCAGCGTCGACCGCCAGGCCCCCGCCGAGAACGACGGTGAGCAGGACGGGCCGCCGGCGATGCTCGGCCCCGTGCTCGCGCTGGCCATCCGGCCGTTCCTCGCCCGCTGCGTGGAGGCCGTCATGCCCACCCTCGACCTGTCGGCCTGGAAGCAGGGCTACTGTCCGATGTGCGGCTGGGACCCGGACTTCTCGGTCATCACCTCGGCCGGCGACCGCCTCCTGCTCTGCAGCCGCTGCACGGCGTCCTGGAAGTTCGATCCCATCGCCTGCCCCTACTGCGGCAACGCCGATCGGACGCAGATCACCTCGTTCGCGACGCGCGACGGGCGCTACCGGCTCGCCGGCTGCGACCGTTGCCATCGGTACATCAAGGCGTACGACGCCCGGAATGCGCCGCGGCCGGTTCTGCCGTCGGTCGACGCCGTCGCCACGCTGCCGCTCGACGCGGAAGCGATACGCAGGGGATACGAGGGGTGAGCGAAGGACCCGGTTAGGGCTGGGGCTCGGGCTGCTGATTGTTCTGCTGCCGGTTCTGTTCCTGATTCTGATCCTGGGTGCGGTTGCCGAGCACCTCGGCGGCGCGGCCGCGGAACCAGGCGAACAGATTGCGGGTCTCGGTGAAGCGGCCCGCGTTCGACCGGGCGCCCAGGACGACCACGGCCACGTCCCGCCCCGTCTGCGGCAACCGCAGCAGCGTGGCGAGGCAGAAGCCCGCCTTCGAGATGAAGCCCGTCTTGGCCGCCCGCACGTCGACGTCGCCGCTGCGCAGCAGGTGATCGGTGCTGCGGATGGTGATCGAGCGGCGGCTGGTATGGATCTGGTACTCGGGCAGCCGCATGATCGACGCGATCTGGTTGATCTGCGACGCGTAGGTGATGAGCCGCGCCATGTCGTACGCCGACGACACGTTGCGCGCGTCGAGCCCGGATGGATCAGCGTAGTGCGTGTTGTCCAGCCCCAGCTCGGCGGCCCTCTGATTCATCCGCTCGACGAAGCCCGCCGATCCTTCCGGCGAGATCCGCGCCAGCGCCCGCGCCGCCGCGTTGTCCGACGGAATCAGCAGCAGGTGCAGCAGATCGTCGACCGTCACCAGCTCACTCGAGCGCAGGTAGGTGGTCGACGCCCGATAGACGTCCTTCGGGACGATCTTCACCCGCTCCGACAGATCCGGATGGCTCTCGAGGAAGACCACCGCCGTCATCACCTTCGTGATGCTGGCGATCGACCGCTGGTCGTTGGCGTTCTCCTGGAAGAGCACCTCCCCCGACACCGGGTCGTAAATGATGGCCGCGGCCGCCCGCACGTCCGGCACGAGATTGCCGTTCGCGTCCACGCGGTAGCGCGGCACGACGGCTTCGGCCATCTCCCGGGCCCGGGCCTCGGCCCGCGCGCGGGCCAGCCGGGCGCGCCGGCTCGCCGCCCGCGACCGCGAGTAGGCCGTCTTCTTGGCGTGGGCTTTCGTGTGCCGGGGTGGCGCCGCCTGCGCGGCTCCGAGACCACCGGCCAGAAGGGCAACCAGGACGAGCCTGGCGATTCGGGATGTCCGGCTGTTGCTCACCTGGCGGCTGCTCCCCTGTTTCAGCGAGACGACCATGAAAAAGTAATCGGCATTCTAGCAGGAAGTGAATAGAGCGCAAGGACTTTTCGGCGAGAAATCGCTCGATTTCGCCTCCTCGTCGCCCCCGTCCCCTCCTGCACGTCCCGGCACGGTCCGGTCAGCGGGGTCCGCCCGCTGTCTCACTGGCTGTGCAAGAATGGCTCCCGGCTTCCCGCAACGAGCGAGGCATGGTGATGGATCCGATCCGACTGGAAGAATACGCCGCCCTGCGGGGCACAATCCGCGATCGTGGCACCGCGCGCGTCTGGCTCTTCTGGGCGGGCATCGTCGGATGGGCGACGCTCGTCGTCGCTGTGACGGCCATCGGCGCCCTGCCGGCGCTCTCGCTCGTGCCGCTGCTGGTGCTCTGGGCCGCGTTCGAGGGGATCTGCGCGCTGCACACCGGCGTCGAGCGCGTCGGCCGCTATCTGCAGGTCGTCTTCGAGGAACAGCGGCCCCAGGAAGGGCCGGCCGTCCTGCAGTGGGAGACGGCCGCCATGGGCTTTGGCCGGCTCTTCCCGGCACACGGCCCCGACGCGCTGTTCTCGGGCGTCTTCATGCTGGCCACCGTGCTGAACCTGATTCCGGTGGCCCTCGCCGGCCCGTTTCCCGCCGAGCTCGGCGTCCTGAGCCTGATTCACCTGCTGGTCATCGTCCGGATCATCCGGGCGCGGACGGTCGCGGCCGGCCAGCGGGCACGCGACCTCGAGCGGTTCCGCCAGCTGGCGCAGGAACACACCGCGGCCCGGGCCGGCGCCCAGGCTTCGCCGGGCGCCGGGACGGACTGACGCGCCCTCACCGCCGCGCCGGTGCGCCGGCTGCCCGCCCGGCGTGGTCGCGTAGTACAGCGCGTTGAACAGCAGCTTGTAGGTCGCCCACGTCTGCGCCCGGTACTGCGGGCGGAATCCGAACAGCACGACGCGCCCGCGGCCGAGCGGCACGTCGACCACCCCGGCGAGGCCACGCAGGTGGTCCGCCCCCAGCAGCCATCCACTGAGCAGCAGCGGTCCGTTGTCCGGATAGCTGACGACCGCCTTCGCGTTCCCCGAGATGGTGAACGCCGGGCTCTGCTCGAACCAGGCCACGCCGTCCGCCTCGGCGCCGCTCGCGATCGGATCGGTCCGGTCGACCGTGGTCCGGACGATCGAGCCGGGCGCGTAGAAGTCGGCCGACGAAGGCCCGGTCGCACCGCTGGTGCCCGAGAGCCCGGCGAGCGCGTTCTTCACCGGCAGGCCGAACTGCTCCACCGGCAGCATGCACGCATCGTCGAAGGCGATGAGCGTGCCGCCGGCTTCGACGAACGCCTTCAGCGCGGCGACCCCGGGCTGCCCGATGCCGCCGGCGTACTGCTCGGGTACGGTGCCGCTGGCCCGGCCGTCGATGATGGCCCGCGGCGATTCCTGCGGCAGGATGATCGCGTCGAAGCGGGCGCGCAGGTTGCCGGCGCGCACGTCCTCGTTCTCGATCGTCGTGTAGTCCATCCCCCACTGCTCGAAGATCCAGCGCGTCCATCCCTCGTCCATCGACGGCACGAACGACTTGTAGAGCCCGACGCGCGGCTGCGACACCGCCGTGCCGGCCGGCACCGGCCCGTCGACCGCGTAGAGGGTCACCGGCAGCGCCGCCGCCGCCGCCCGCACGGCCGCCGCGGCGCCCGGCTGCCCCGCCACCGGCAGCACGATCGTGCCGGCGGGGAACGTGCGGCCATCGGCGGTGAACGGCGCCGTCGCCCACTGCAGGTGCAGGCCGGCCTTCGCGAGCCGGTTCATCGCCTGCACGCCGGCGTTGTCGTGGGCGAACACGTACGCCGCGCGCGCCTCGCCGCCCGCGACGGTCCCGGTCGGCGCCACGAGGGGATCGGCGGCGGGCACCAGCGCCGCCTCGAACGGCTGCTGCACGAAGACGCGCTTCACGCCCATCAGCAGCGGCAGCGTGTAGGCCGTCGCGTCGTAGGGCCGCTGCGGCGGACCACCGGGATACTGCCGCAGGTCCGGATAGTGCTGCACCTCCATGAGCGTCTTCGCGTACGAGCTGGCCGGCTGCGCCATCAGAATGACGTGCGTCCCCGCCTCGTACCGGTGGCCGTCGGCGGTGAAGGCCGAGGTGGCCCGCCGGATCTCGACGCCGCCGAACTGCAGCACCCACAGCATCCGGTACGTGCTCAGCTCGTCGGGCTGCGAGGCCGGCACGACGATGGCGTAGGGCTTCTGCGCGCCGGTCTCCGGATCGGTCCGCCCGAGGCTGTGCCGGTTCACCTCGTAGAAGTTCGTCAGGAACCGTTCGCGGTACTTCGCGGCGTAGTCGAGCACGGCGTCCACGGCGCCGTGCTCGTAGTCCATGATGTCGCGCAGCCGCCACGTGCCGCCCCGCCACGGCAGCGGGAAGTTCCACGACACCTGTGTCGGGTCGTAGCCGATGCCCCGCTGCAGCTGATCGAAGCTCAGCGTGATCGGGTTCGCCAGGTTCGCGCTCGCCACCTCGGTGAGGATCCGGATGCCGCCGTGATAGTCCAGGTACTGCCGGGCGGGCGTCCAGGCGTCGTAGATCGCGTGGATGACGACGCCCGGCTTCCCTTCGCCCGTGAGATCCATGGCCACCGTCGGTCCGATCGCGTTGATCTCCGACCGCAGGATCGGGTCGACGTTCGGATCGTAGGGATCCACGAACGGCGGGACGAACAGCCGGGCCGCCCGCGAGCCCATCTGGTGCAGGTCGTAGCTGATCTGCGGGTGCCACCGGTTCCAGATCTTCCCGACCGTGATCCGGCTCTCCTTCTGCGTGAACATGTACCAGTCGCGGTTGTCGTCGTGCCCGACGTACTTCTGGTACAGGAACGGCAGCGGCCCGTTCTGGAAGGGCGTGCCCCGGTACTTGTCGTTCCACTCGGCCACCATCTGCGTGCCGTCCGGGTTGTGCGACGGCGACAGGATGACGATGGTGTTGTCGAGGATCCGGCGCATCAGGGGCGTCTGCTCGGTGGCGAAGCGGTACGCCAGCTCCATCGACATCTGCGCCGCCCCCACCTCGGTCGAGTGGATGCTCATCTGCATCGCGACGATCGTCTTCCCCTCGGCGATGAGCGGCTTCGCTTCCGCCTCGGTCGTCCGCCGCGGGTCGTAGAGCCGGGCGTTCAGCTCGCGGTAGTGGTCCAGGTGCTGCTGGTTCGCCGCCGACGTGATGATGGCCACGATGTACTCGTGCCCCTCGGTCGTCGGTCCCAGGTCCTCGATTGAGATCCGCGGACTCCGGGCCGCGACCGCCTTCCAGTAGGCGGCAATCTGGTCGTAGGTGGCCAGCACGCCGTCGCTGCCGATCGGCATCTTCAGGAAGTCGGACGGAGTGGGAATCGTCTGCGCCGACGCGCGCGGCGCCAGCGGCAGCACGAGCGCCAGAGTGGCCGCCAGGGCGGCCTGCCGGATCTGCCTCACCATCGAACCCTCCATCGGGCCTGCGGAACGGTCGCGAGCGGAAAAGTGGGCGCACTATGCGGGCCGCGCCGGGCGGTGTCAAGGCCAAAGTCCGGTGGCTGTCACCGCTCCGCGACACCCGCCGTCCCGGCACCGTTCACGGCAGCAGACACCGGTCGCGGCACGGCGCGCCACGCCGCTGTCGCCGCAGCGACCGGGGTGGTCGGCCGGAAGACAGGGCACGGGCGTGCGACGCCCCCTCCAGTCCGCGCCCGCTTCGGCCGATTAAGGAGAAGTAGACGGCCGAGTCAGCGGTACAGAGGTTGCACCGGCGGGAAGGCGAGGTTCGGCGCAGAGCCCCGCAGCGATACGGCCCGCACAGCGGGCCCCGCGAGCGTAACGGAGGAGCCGGGGTTCGGGGCAGCCCGAATGAAGCAGGAGGCACGTATGGGTGCGGTGTTCAAGCTGCTCGGATTCTCGAGGCTCGGATGCGGATGCGTGATCGGCCGGTACCGCGAAGTGCCGTCGAGCCGCGAGGTGGTGTATGTCGAGGAGAAAGGGCTGTCCTGCAGCAGCCACTGGCACCGGCGCAACCACACGGTGGCAGCGGGAGGGCTGGCGCACGCGGGACTGACGGGCGTCGCGAAGGCCTCGTAGTTCCCCGAATTCCGAGCCCTGACCGTCCGGGCAGGCGCGCTCCGCGAGGGCCGGCCGGCCGTTGCGGGCGATGGCGAGGTGACGCGCCCGGGACCGCCTAGCGGCCGCCCCCCTTGGGCGTCGCCACGGACGTCGGCGGCTGCGGCACCCAGTAGGTCTTGCGTGACCAGACGGTCACGCCCTTCCGATCGATCTTCACGTCAATCGACCGTTCCTTCTTCCGCGGATCCGGATTCTTCGAGTAGTACCCCACGACGTAGTAGTCGCTGGTCTCGGCGTCGATCTTCTTCAGCGCCTTGTCGAAGTCGTTCTGGTTGACCACGGCGATGCCGCCGGTGAGGTCGGCCAGCACGCGCAGGCTGTCCTGCGACTTCCGGATGTAGTCGTTCCACTCGGTCGGATCGATGTTCTCGCTCAGATCCGAGAAGCCCGGCAACCCCCGCGGGTCGATCGTGTAGAAGGTCGCGTTGGCCCGGTTGGCGGCCCGCGTCAGCGCCGACAGCTCGCGCTGCAGGTCGGAGTCGGCGAAGACCTGCCCCCGGAACAGCTGGCTCTCGGTCGTCGGGTCGTAGGTCCCCGCGTCGTACCGCGAGTCGAACGTGTTGTTGCTGTTGTGCCGGGAGTTCTCGAAGGGGTTGAAGTCGTAGCCGTCGCTCACGTAGATGATCGCCTTCCGCCGGTTCTGCACCTTCGCAATCGACTTCAGCAGGTCGTAGGCGGTCGAGAAGGCCACCGACGCCCGGTAGCGCACTTCATCCGGCCCCTGGTCGCTCTCCGGCCCGTTGATGATGTCGTCGGGCTTCAGCCCGTCGCCGGTGATCTTCTTGATCGCGGCATCCAGCTGCGCCCGGTCGTAGGTCAGCTGCACGGCGATCGACGAGGGCCCCGTCGAGACGATCGCGAACTCGTCACCCGGATGGATGAGATCCTTCTCGATCTTCTTGAACAGCTCGCGGACCCGGCCGGTGTTCTGGAAGTCCAGGTGCAGGTCGTCGACGAACAGGATGAAGATGCGCCCCGCCACGTCGGAGGCCGGCCGCGCCTGCGGCAGGATGATGCCCTCCTGCTGGGGCGGCGGCTCCGGCGCCACCAGGTTGTAGGTCCGGCCGCCGTGCACCAGCACCAGCGACGCGATGTTCTGCTGCACCCCGTCCTCGAGGACCGTGAAGTCCTTCTTCGCGAGGTCGGGCACGAAGTGCCCCTGGTCGTCGCGGACGATGACGTCCGTGGTGACGAGGTTGACCGTCACGCTGAAGTTCGGCCGTGGTCCCTGGGGCGCGGCACCGCCGGCGGGCGGCGGTGCCGCCTGCGCGGACACCAGCGTCGCCATCGCGCCGGCCAGCACGATCGACCAGAACCCTCTTGCTTTCAAGATCATAAGCCTCAGTATACCAGCGCGAACCCGGGATCGGGCACGCCGATTATTGGACGTGAATGGCGGGAAAAAGGCCGGTCTCGTGCTCAGTCGATCTCGTCGGGGTCGTCCGTATCGGTGTCGCCGGAGAAGATGTCGAGATCGGTCACGTCGCGGGAGGGAGCCTCGGCCATCCGGCCGGATTCCGGCGGAGCCGCCGTCTGTCCTTCGGAGGCCGGCGTCGTCTCGCCTGGCTGCCCTTCGGCCGTGGCGGCCCGCCTGCGGCGGCTGCGCCGGGCCCCGCCGCGCCGCGAGCGGCGGCGCCGTCCCAGTGCGCGACGCAGGCCATCGAACACCGCCTCGGTCTGCTCGAGCGCCTGGCGGGCTTCGTCCAGCGTGACCCACGCGTCGGGATTGAGGGCGTCGGCTTCCTTCCGCAGCTGTTCGATCCGCGCCGGATCGCCGCCGCGTTCGGAGATGCGGGCCTGCACCTCGGCGTAGCGGGTGCGCAGCCGGGCCAGGCCTTCGGCCCCGACCAGTTCCTCGGCCGGGACCGGGCGCGCCGACTCGGGCAGAGGCGGCGCCGCGAAGCTCTCGTCGGATGCCCGTTCCGGCAGGTCCGGCAGGTCCGGCAACTCGACGTTCGGCGTCAGGCCGGCGGCGGCCGTCTCGGGAGCCGGCACCGGCTCTTCCGGCGGCCCGGCCGGAGGCGCGCTCTCGCGCCGCCCCGCACTCCGCCCGCTGCGGCCCGCCCGGGAAGCGGCGCCACGGGCGGCCGGCTCAGCCGCGCGCGTGTCGCGCCCGCGCCGTCCGCCGCGGCCCGCCGCCGGTTCCACCGGCCCGGCAGGACGCACCTGCGACATCCGCGCCCAGTCGAACTCCAGATCGGGATGCTGCTGCTCGATGGCGCGGATCGCTTCCTCGTCGATCGGCGCGCGCCCCACTTTCACGTTGGGCGGCGTGCGGAACCAGTACAGCAGTCGCCCTTCCTTCTTCCCGTGGCGACGGCCCGCGTGCATGATGCAGGTGTGCTCGTAGCCCCGCCGGTCGCGGGTGAACCGCATGTAGGGCACGGTTTACTTCCGCTTCTGGGCTCGGGGAGGCCTGCGCGCAGCCGGCTTCGCCTTCTTCGCCCGGGCGACGGTCTTCGCGCTGCGGGCCGTCCCGCTGCTCTTGGCACTCCTGGTGGTCTTCGAGGTCTTTGAGGTCTTCGAGGTCTTGGCGGTCTTCGTCGTCTTGGCCGCGCGGCTCTTCGTCACGGCGGCTTTGGCGGGCTTCGCGGCGCTCCTGGCGGCACGGGTCGGCCCTGCGGCTGCAGTCCGCCGCGCCGCCTTCGCGGCCGACGAGGCCGCCCGCGTCTCGGGTTTCGACCGGTGGGCGAGGTTGAACCGGATCTGATCGCCGATGGCGTGAAAGCTCCAGATCTCGGTCCAGGGGACGTCGTTCTCCTGCAGGAGCCGGAGTGCGGCGTCGACCGACCCCGACGGCACGTACAGGAAGAACTCCGCGCGCAATGCGCCCAGGTACGTCCACTGGGCCAGGGCCTCGAGGTGATTGACCGACTCTCCGGTTTCCACCTCGACGACCGCCAGCAGCCGATGCCCCCGATCGGTGGCGCTGAGCACCACGTCCGGATAAATGGCAGGGCTTCCAGTCCCCACGGGCGCGTTCTGCTCGGCGCCGGGGTTGATGCCGACGTCGTAGCGACGGCGGTAGCGGGTCTGCAGGAGCCGGATGACGCGATCGTGCTCGAGCTGCTCGCGCACCGGCCGCACCATGATTGGGCTCACACGGCCTCCACGGAAATATGAGCGCAACGTCCCATCAAACGCGCCAGTCTAGCACGTTTCATCGCCATACCCCCGGGGACATCCGGGGGTCCGGAGATTTCTCGCTCAATGCCTGAATAGCTTGTCCTGTTCTGCATACACTGTGAACCGAAGGCTTGACGAAAGCCTCTCTTCACTCGCAGAATATTCCAGTGACTGCTACCACCGATCCGCCTTCTGCCCGGACAATTCTGATCGTGGACGACGATCCGGGAGTGACGGAAACCTTCCAGCGCATGCTCGCTATGGAGGGTTATCGGGTTCTGACCGCCTTGACTGCGGCCGCCGGCCTGAAGACCGCCGAAGCGGCCCATCCCCACGCCATCATCCTCGACCTGCGGATGCCGCTGGCCGACGGGCTCCAGTTCCTCCGGATGCTCCGCAGCAAGCCCAGCCAGGTCGACACCCCGGTGGCCATCGTGACCGGCGACTACTTCCTGGACGACAAGGTCTCGGCCGAGCTCCGATCGCTCGGCGCCGACGTCCGGTTCAAGCCTCTCTGGCTCGACGACCTCGTCAGCCTCGCCCGCAAGCTCCTGAAGTCGTCCAACTGAACCGGGTCCGGGCCGCCGCGACGCCGCTGCCTGAGCGGGACGTATTACTATAAGGTGCGGCCGGGCGCGCTCAGGCGCTCGGGTGCATCGGGCGCTCAGGCGCTCGAACGGCGTCCGGACGTCTCGAATTCGCACGTGGCGCGTCGCCCCTCGCACGTCGCACGTGACAAACAGCAGCCTGTGACCACACACTCCGACCGTTTCCTGCGCGCCTGCCGGCGCGAACCCGTCGACGTCACGCCCGTCTGGTTCATGCGTCAGGCCGGCCGTTACATGGCCGAGTACCGGGCCCTCCGCCAGCGCTATTCCCTGCTCGACATCTGCCGGGCGCCCGACCTGGCGACCGCGGTGACGCTGCAGCCGGTGCAGCGGATCGACGTCGACGCCGCCATTCTGTTCTCCGACCTGCTGCTCCCCCTCGAGCCGATGGGCATCCCGTTCGACTTCGTGAAGGGCGAGGGGCCGGCCATCGAGCACCCGCTGCGGACCGAGGACGATCTGGCGCGGGTCCGCACCTTCGAGCCGCGCGAGGCGCTGGCGCACGTGCTGCAGACGATCGGCCAGGTGCGCGAGGCGCTGGCCGGGCAGGTGCCGCTCATCGGCTTCGCCGGCGCGCCGTTCACGCTCGCCTCCTACGCGATCGAAGGGGGCCACTCGAACAACTTCGCCCACACCAAGTCGCTGATGTACGGCAATCCGGCCGCCTGGCACCGGTTCGCCGAGACGCTGGCGACGCATCGTGGCCGACTACCTGGTCGCGCAGATCGAGGCCGGCGTGCAGGCCGTGCAGGTCTTCGACTCGTGGGTGGGCGCGCTGAACGCCGCCGACTACCGCGAGTTCGTCCTGCCCCATACCCGGCGGATCTTCGACGCGATCGCCGGGCGTGGCGTGCCGACGATCCACTTCGGCACCGGCACGGCCGCGATCCTCGCCGAGCTGCGCGAGGCCGGCGGCGACGTCATCGGCGCCGACTGGCGCATTCCGCTCGACGACGCCTGGGCGCGCATCGGCTTCGATCGGGGAATCCAGGGCAATCTCGATCCCACGCTGCTGCTCGGTCCGGTCGATCGGCTGCTGGCCGGCGCCGACGACGTGCTGGCGCGTGCCGGCGGCCGGCCCGGGCATATCTTCAACCTCGGGCACGGCATCCTGCCGATGACGCCGCTCGAGCACGTTCAGATGCTGGCCCGCTATGTCCATCAGCACGTCCCCGCCTGATTCGCCGTCGACGGCCGGTCGCGTGGCCGTGCTGCTCATGGCGCACGGCACACCCGAGTCGCTCGACCAGATGCCGGAGTACCTCACGCGCGTCCGCGGGGGCCGTCCGCCCTCGGCCGAGCTCGTCGCCGAGATGCGCCACAACTACGAGGCGATCGGCGGGCGGTCGCCGCTCACCGACCTCTCGCGGCAGCAGGCAGCCGCCCTGCAGGCCCGCCTGGGACCGTCGATCCCGGTCCTGCTCGGCATGCGTACGTGGCCGCCGCTGATTGCCGACGTGCTGGCCGGCCTCGACGCGTCGGCGGTGGACCGGGTGATCGGCATTCCGCTGGCCCCGCAGTTCTCGAGTCTCAGCGTCCAGAAGTACGTGGAGGCGGCGACTGCCGCGCTGCCGGCGGGCATGCGGTTCGACTGCGTCCACGAGTACCACGATCATCCGATGCTCATCGAGGCGTTCGCCGAGCGGTTGCGGGACGCCTCGCCCGGAGGCGGCGAAGAGGTGGTCTTCACCGCGCACGCGCTGCCCGAACGGATCATCAAGGGAGGCGACCCTGTACGCGACGCAGGTCGCCGAAACGGCGCGACTCGTCGCCGCGCGGGCCGGTCTGGAGGCCTATCGCCAGGCCTACCAGAGCGCCGGCCGGACGCCCGAGCCCTGGATCGGTCCCGATCTGTCCGAGCTGATCCGCGAGCGCGCCGCCGCGGGCGTCCGCCGGATGCTGGTCGTCCCGATCGGCTTCGTCTGCGATCACACCGAGATCCTGTTCGACATCGACGTCCAGGCGGCCGCCACGGCGCACGAGTGCGGCGTGGCGCTGCGCCGGACGGAATCGTTGAACGTGCTGCCCCGCTTCATCGACACGCTGGCCGACCTCGTGCGTCAGGCGATGACGGGCGCCGCCCAGCCGGAACCGACTCATGGAGCCCACGGGCACTGATCCTGTCGACACGGTCGACGCGGTCGACGTCGTCATTGTCGGCGGCGGCATCGCCGGCCTGGCCGCCGCCTGGGAGCTGCACCGCCGCGGCCGGCGCGCCGTCGTGCTCGAGCGCCGGGCGCGTCCCGGCGGCGTGATCCTCACCGAGCGGATCGACGGCTTCACGATCGACGCGGGTCCCGACAGCCTGCTCGTCCAGAAGCCCGCCGCCCTCGAGCTGTGCCGCGAGCTCGGTCTCGGCGACCGGCTCGTGAAGACGATCCCGCCGCGCACCGCCTTCATCCTGCGCGCCGGCCGGCTGCGGTCGCTGCCCGAGGGCTCGGTGCTCGGCATTCCCACCCGCCTGGCTCCCCTGGCGACGACCCGGCTCTTTTCCTGGCCCGGCAAGATCCGCATGGGCACCGAGCTGCTGCTGCCGAACCGTCCGCCGGACGCCGACGAGTCGATCGGCCGCTTCATCGGGCGCCACTTCGGCCGCGAGGCCGTCGAGTACCTGGCCGAGCCGCTGCTGGCCGGCATCCATGCGGGCGACGTCGATCGCCTGTCGGCGCGTGCCCTCTTTCCGCGGCTCGTCGAGTCGGAACGGAAGTGACGGCAGCCTGATCAAGGCCTTCCGGCACATGCCGCGCGGCGGCTCGCCCGACGGGGCGTTCCGGTCGCTGCCGGGCGGCATCGGCGAGCTCGCCGACGCCGTCGTGCATGCGCTGCCCGAGGGCACCGTGCGCTGCGGCGAGGCGGTCACCGCGATCGAGGGCCCCGGCCCGTTCCTGATCCGCACGGCGGGTGGAACGTGGCGCGCCCCGCAGGTCATCCTGGCGGCCCCGGCGTACGTGGCCGGCGCCCTGCTCGCGCCGCGCGACGCCGCGCTCGGCGCGCTGTGCGACGGGATTGCCTACGCTTCCACGGCCACGATCGCGCTCGCCTTCCCGCGCGAGGCCATCCGGCAGCCGCTGAACGGGAGCGGCTTCGTCGTGCCGCGCGTCGAGGGGCTGCACATCCTCGCCGCGACATGGGTCTCGTCCAAGTGGCCGGGACGCGCGCCCGACGACCACGTGCTGCTGCGCGTATTCGTCGGCGGCGCGCGCGATCCGCAGGCGCTCGAGGCCGACGACGACACGCTGGTGCGGCGGGCCGTGACCGACCTGAAGGGCCTGATGGCCATCGAGGGTGAGCCGGCGCTGACGCGCGTCTACCGCTGGACCAGGGCGAACGCGCAGTACCGAAGTCGGTCACCTCGATCGGATGGCCGCGATCGACCGGGCCCTGGCCGGCTTGCCGGGGCTGTACGTCACCGGCAGCGGCTTCCGCGGCGTCGGCATCCCCGATGCCATCGCCGACGCCCGGGCGACGGCAAGGGCCGCCTGCGAAGCGGCGGTGGCGCAGGCGGGCTGACGGCGGGCACAGGCACGGGCGTCCGGTATTCAGTCCGAGCGCCCGGCGTCGAGCAATACCCATACGCGCGCTCAGCCCGTTGCGACTGCTTCGTCATTCCACGCTCTCCTTCGCTTCGCCCTCCCCCTCCCCTCCTGTGATACTTTGGGGTCGTTCAGCAGTGCCTCGCTGGACTCGATTTCAAACCGCACTCTCAAACCAAACGAGTCTGTGATGCGTCCCGTCCATATCATTGGAGTTCCGCTCGATCTCGGTGGCGGCCGTCGCGGCGTCGACATGGGGCCGTCAGCGCTCCGTATCGCCGGCCTCGGCGAGCGGCTCGCCTCGCTCGGCTACACCGTCGTCGACAAGGGCGACCTGCCCGTGCCCATTCCCGAGACCCAGCAGCCGCGCGACGTGCGCAAGAAGTACGTCCGCGACATCGCGAAGGTCTGCCAGAAGCTGTACCAGATGGCGCTCGCCTCGTTCGACGATGGCGCCCTGCCGATCGTGCTGGGAGGCGATCACAGCCTCGCGGCCGGATCGGTGGCGGCGGCGGCCGAATATGCGGGCCGGCAGCAGAAGCCGCTCGGCCTCATCTGGGTCGATGCCCACGGCGACATGAACACGCCCGAGACGACGACCAGCGGCAACGTGCACGGCATGCCGCTGGCGGCGCTGCTCGGCCAGGAGCCGGCCGAACTGGCGAAGATCGGCGGCCTCTCGCCGAAGGTGCGCCCCGAGCACACCGTGCTGGTCGGCGTCCGCAATCTCGATGTGCAGGAGAAGAAGGAAGTGCTCTCGTCGGGCGTGCACGTCTTCACGATGAAGGACGTCGACCGTCAGGGCATCGCGTCGATCGCCGAGCAGGCCATCGCCCTGGCCGGCAAGGGGACGGCCGGCATCCACGTGTCGTTCGACGTCGACGTCTGCGACCCATCGATTGCCCCTGGCGTCGGCACGCCGGTGAAGGGCGGCTTCGACTACCGCGAAGCCCACATGTTCATGGAGATGATCGCCGACTCCACCCGGATGACGTCGCTGGACGTCGTCGAGGTGAACCCGATCCTCGACACGCAGAACACCACCGCCGTCCTCGCCACCGAGCTCATCCTGTCGGCGATGGGACTGAAGATCCTCTGACGCGCGTCACGTGCAGCGTGCATGGTGCACCGCGCGCATCGCCGGTGCAACGTGCATCGTGCCCGTACAGGCGTTGCACCTGCGCGCGGCGCACGTCGTACGGCTGGGGGCGCAGGCCGCACACCGCACGGACGGGTCGCACGTTGCACCGTGCAGGCCGCACGGAGCAGGCTTCAGATCTATTCGACCAGCATTTCTTCGAGCGCGGCGACGAGCTGCACGAGCGAGTAGGGCTTTTCGAGCAGGCGGGTGTGGGGCCGGAAGCGTTCGAGCTCGGCCGATTCGGAGGGGACGCCCGAGAAGATGATGACCGGCACGGCCGCCGGGATCTGCGCGACGACGTCGCGTCCCGATCCGTGCTTCAGCCGCAAATCGACGATGGCGGCCGCGAGCGTGTGCTGTTCGACCGCCTCGAGCCCTTCATCGACCGTCTCGGCCGCCACGACGGAGAAGTCGTGCAGCTCCAGGAACTTCACGAGCGGCCGTCGAACGGAATAGTCGTCCTCGACCACGAGCACGACGCGGTTCTCGGTTTCGGGCATGTGCTCTGATTATCGTCACAGGTTACCTCCGGGCGCAACTGGCGGTCCAACGGATGTGCCGATACCAGCCTCCGAGCTCGCGCTTCCCGATTCCCTCCCCCGCAACCTCTGCCGTTCACGGTCGATAAGGGTCCGGCGTGCCGCCGCCCTGGCCGCCACGGCTCTGGCTGCCGGTCTGCTGTGCGCGGCGTGCACGGCGATGATACCGGCCGGTCCCCGCCGCGCCAGTCCGCGCGGCATCGCGACGGCCGTCGTGCACGGCCAGGCGATCGTGCTGGAATACGGCCGGCCGTGGCGGCGCGGCCGGACGATCTTCGGCGGGCTGGTGACCGTACGGCCGTGTCTGGCGGACCGGTGCGGACGAAGCGACGCTGCTGCAGAGCGACGTGCCGCTCCGCATCGACGGGCATCTCGTGCCGGCCGGCCGCTACACGGTCTGGACCCGCCCCGGGCGCGAGACCTGGACCGTCATGCTCAACCGCCAGACCGGCCAGTGGGGCACCGACTACGATCCGTCGCGCGATCTGCTGCGCGTGGCGGTCCGGCCGCGCGCCACCCGCCGGCTGCGTCGATCGGTTCACCATCCACCTCCACGTCCACGGCTCGGCCGGCACGCTCGCCCTCGCCTGGGAGCGCACGCGCGTCGTCGTCCCGTTTCAGGTGGTGGAGCACTCCCGCAGTGGCAACGGGCAATGAGCAATGAGCAATGAGCAATGAGCGAGGGTATTGTTCAGCGCCGGACATCGCACGTGGTCCGTGGCACGTCGCACGTCGTACGTGACAGTCCTGCCGCCAGGTACTGACTTTCCCGCCCTCGCTGTGAGACACTGTCGGGACCGTCGTGCGGATCGGCATCCCGCCGGCGCCTTCCTCCGAACGGGCCCCTAGCTCAGTGGTAGAGCACGTGACTTTTAATCACGGTGTCCTGGGTTCGATTCCCAGGGGGCCCACAATTTTAACGCAAACACACTCAAGCACTAGGCCGGCACGCTGATCGAGCGTGCTGGCCGGATTGCGGCGGTAGTCACGCGGTAGTCACGGCAGGACGGCGCGTCGAGTCGTCTATCATCAGGCGATGACTCTGGGCGGGTTCTCGTGGCGGCGCTTCATCGGCCTCAGCGCGCAGAAGGCGGAGCTGTCGCGCCGCATCGGTATCCCGTTGGCGGCGCAGCGGCCGTCGGCGCAAGATCGGGGCGTTCGTCGGTTGGTTGCTGTTCGGGTGGATGCGGAAGTGAACGAGCGACGGGGAGTCAGAGCCAGCGATAGGAGAGCGCGATGAAGAGATGCCCATTCTGCGCCAAGGAGATTCAGGACGCGGCACTTAAGTGCCGGTACTGTGACCGCGACCTCACCCCTGGCCGGCCCACAGCATCGGCGAACGTTGCGCCGACGGCCGCTGCGCCGCCAACCGTGAAGACGTGCCCGTTCTGCGCGGAAGAAATCCAAGCCGCAGCCATCAAGTGCAAGCACTGCGGAAGCATGCTCGAACAGCGAGACACGCTCGCAGCTAAGGTCAGCCAGCCCACGACCGCGCCAGTTTCCGAAGGATGGTATCCCGGTAAAGGGGCACCTAACAGAGCCGCCCAAGCCCGAGAAAACAAGTTTCGTCAGGTGGGTCGTGGTGGGATTATTCATCATCGCCGGAATCGGTGTCGTCGATTCGCTCATGAGTTCAGCGCCATTTCAGACATCGAACAGAGCAACTGCTGCTTCGTCCACTCCCCAAGCCGGCGGCTGCTCCGGCCGAATCGACCGAATCGTTACCACGGTGCCCGCCGGAAAATTCACACCAGCTCAAATTGAGGAGGACGCCGCATTATCGCGTTCACGAAGAGCATCACTGAGTGGGAAGAGTCCCGTACGGGGGCCTACATCACTTTCCGGTACGGCAACTACAATCCGGACCGAATTCAGTTGTATCGGCGATGCGAGATGATTGTCATCGCCGACCAGGCTTCAACGGGAAAGATTCGGTACCTGACTTTCTACGACCCGACGAATACAGAGGTGGCGACGTTCAGCCCTGCATTCGGTCTCAAGTTGATTGAGAAGTGACGGAGAGCCACGAAAGAAGTGCCCTCGGAAAGCGAGGACGACGCGCATAGGGAGCGGACCCCATAGGCTCATAGGGGCCTGTGCACTTGATGTTCCGGGATCGTGAACACTGCTTCACGTAGCGGCAGTATTATTGACCATCCTTTCGGTTGTCTCCATCATTCGACCTCGGGAAGCAACAGCACGCACCGGAGGGAGTCAGACCCATGACGAAAATAATCAAGTGCCCTGCTTGCAGCTGCGAGGTCTCTTCCCAGGCCGCCGCGTGCCCTCAGTGCGGCCACCTGTTCAAGAGCGCTGGTGCCATCAACCTACGTGATCCAGTTCACCTTGTTGGCATCGCATTAATGCTTCTCATGCTCGCGGGGATAGTCCTCACCCTTTGGCAGGTTCTCCCGTAATACCAGCACTGACCCGAGTCTGTTACCAGCTCAGATACTCACGCCGATTGTCCTTCCGTTTCGCCGCAGCCTGGGCAGCGCGTCACGTCGAACATCGTCGGTTGTGGGCCAACTGACGCCCGACGTGCCACACCCCGCAGTAGCAACACCGATACGATTCGAGCGGGTCACCGTCGCTCCCGTGGTTCTGCAGCACGTCGAGCCGATGCGCTTCGGCCTCGTCGAACGTGGCGTGCCGCTGCTTGTGCAGACACGCGGGCGGACGCCACGTCCAGCCCTGCCAGCGCGCGATCTCCCCGAGCGGCCACGACATGGCCTACCCCGCCTCCGGCTGCACCGCGGCGAGCCACGGCTTGACGTTCGTGCGGAGCGACGCGAGCGACGCAGGTCCTGTTGCGATCAGCGCCTCCGCCTTCTCGATTTCCCCCTCCAACTCCGGCAGCGCGCCCGGCCACTGCAGCTCGGCATGCCCGCACGCACTGCACGTGTCCGTCAGCAGTTCGCGCAACGGGTGAGGCAGCGCCGGCTGCCCCTGGAAATACTCGACGCCGCGCTTGATCGCCGTGAGCGACGCGGCCAACCCGTTTTGGCGTGCCCATTCCGCCGTACGGGCGCGCGAATCGGCGATCTCCTGATGGTCGGGTGTCCGCTATCAACTTCTGATCGCTGCCCGCGCTGCGCGCAGCCGATCGCGTGGTGGTGTCAACGCCGATCGTGTGGCGGCGGCATTCTCCAGCTGCTCCGTCAGGGTGTTCGCCCAGGTCACATGCTGCGTCAGCCGGTATCGCGCCGCTTCATACGAGTCTTTCATGCGATCCGTCCAGCTGCCCGGCTTGTCGCGCGGGTCGAGCATCGCGGCGATCACTCCCTGGATCTCGCCGCGCGTCTTCTGGATCCAGCCAGCAGCACGTCGGTCGTCGGGGTCTTCGTGGCAGTCGTCATCGTCCGATCTCCTTTTTCAGCGAGGCCAATCCGACGGTGTACGGATCCGGCGGCGTGGAAATGGCGGCGAGTTCCGCCGTCGTGAGGCATTTCGGTCGCTGCGCGGCCGGTTTCGTGGACCATACGGCGTGCTCGGCGTTGATCTGCAGTGCGCTCTGCGGCGTATCGCTCGGCGAAGGCCCGCTCGGGCGTCATCTGAGCCGCGCGAATCCGTGCAAGCGCGGGGGCGTAAGGATCGATCGGTGTGTAATCGGGCATGCTGTCCTCCTGGTCGTAAGTGACCCCGGCGCGAAATTCGCACGCGGTGCGCAGTTTGTCCTGCTGCTTTAACCAATCGCTGTATCGCTTGCAGTCCTTCGGGTCGCTGAGGTTCAGCGACATCAGGAATCGCATATCGGTGGCGCTGAGTTGTGTAGACATAAATGTCCCTCCTAACGTTGCGACTCGCGAGTCTGCGAGTCACGGGGTAGTCGAACCGTGCGCCGAATCGTGGCGATGACGGTGTGGTTGACGTCGATGACCTGCCGCACGATCGTCAGTCTGTTCGCCTCAAGTTCATGATCGATCGCCTGCAGCGCGGCGAGCACCTTGTCGCGGGTCACAACCACGGACTCGGCACGCCGAGGGTGCGGCGCATCACCGCTGCGTTGTAGTCGTCGCGGCGGGCTCGCTCGTCGGGATGATCCCAATGCAGCGAGGACGAGACGTCCGGCCGCTCGGCGCGCATCGCGGCGCAGGCGGTCGGCGACTTGTGGCAGTGCGGCATGTATCGGGTTCTGCTGTCGGCTTAGGACCCGTGGCTGCCGACGACGTGACTGCAGGCGCGACTATTGCGGCGTCGGCCGGCCTCCGGTCTGCCGGGATGTCGGGCACGTCCACCGGATTGGGGTGGCAGCAACACCTTGCCGCTCGTCGCGGCCATCAGGACATCGAGGCGTCCGAGTTCGCGATCGGAGAGTTGTTCACCGCCGACCTGCCGCAGCAGGAGATCGTGCGCCAGGTGCAGCGCGGACGATGGCATCGCGGCGACGCCCGCCGTATCATCACTCAGACGCGTGCCGCGCGCCGACTGCGAGTCTTCGAGCGCCGCGCCGAGTAGCTGACTGAGTTGCACCAAGCGTTGATGGTCAGGACTGCCCGGTTTCAGGACTTCGAGTTGCTCGACGATGTCGGCGGTACCGTTCGCACATCGACTGCAGGCGCTGCGTGTTCGGTTGATAGTCGGTCACAAACTTGTCGAGAAGCTGCTGGCGGCGCAATCGGTTGACCGGATGTTTTCTCGCCGAGAAATTCGCCCGCAACATCCGGCCGCACCGCGGGCATTGACCGCGGCCTTCCGGCTTGACCGTCGCGGCGCACTTCCGGCACCAGGTCGGTGGCAACGTGTCCGGCTCCCCGGCCAGATGCAGCGCCTGGACGACGGCCGGCGGCGCGTCAGGTTGGCCGTGGGGCGCATCGGACGACGACGGCAGGGGTCCGCCCGTAGCCGGCTCTGAGGGCGTGTCACCGCCGTTTGGCGGTCCGTCCGGGTCGGTCGGGGCGTCCGGACGGCCTGCGGGGTGACTACCTGGTGACTTCTGCACGTTTTCAGGTTTCGGATTGTTCATGTAACTATCTAAAAAACAAAGAGTTATAATCTTCGATCGCTCGACGGAGCCGCTGATTCTCAATCAGGGCGTCCGCTCTTTTTGGTGCGGTTGGCGCGGCCGTTTGCTGAGATTCGAGGACGCTGGACGGCCTGAGCGCGGCGCGGGGTTTTTCCCGCACGTTGCGTAGCTTTTGTGACTTTTGTAGACCCCCTACTCTCTAGAAAAAAGGACCGAGCTACAGAAGCTACATAACTACTAATAGTTACGTTAGTAGTAGAAGAGACGGAACCCGGCGTCACGCGATCCACTTCCAGGACGTCGACGGCCTGCCTGTCTTCGGCTGGTGCGTCATCACCTCAATCTGGTCGCGCTGCACCAACGTCTTTTCAATTTCCAGCAGTTCCTTCGCCGGCACATGTACGCGCTGCGCAATCACCCGCCGATTAAGCGTGCGTCCTTTGATGATGACGACGCATTTCTGTACCGTGACCTCGAAGGCCGATTCGTCGGTGCGCGCCTCGAACGCTTCCGTGTACCCGATCCAGCGCGTGATCACCTTGACCGCGGCGTCCGCATCCTCTACCGTGACAGCTACGTGCTGACTCTCCAGCGCGTACTCCGGCTGTGGCCGACCAGCGGCCGAGAGCATCGCCACCTTGCGCGCCATCACGCCCATGCGCACGGTCATCTGGCAGCGGTCCGCCGATTCGTCAAGCGGCTTGTCAATCGCTTCGTCAATCCGTTCGAGTACACCGGGCTCAAACACCACGGCCTGCGCAGCGGTGCGGACGCCGATGTCGTGCAGCCACTTCACCAGCGCATTCGGGATGGCGTCCTCAGTTAAGGCAAATTGCGGCAGGCGCGAAGGCTTCGACTCCGGCATGACGACGGCAAACCGCGTAAGCAGGCCGGAGCCCACGGCCGTGCTGTCGAGGTGTTGAAATATCGTCGGGGTCGCACAGCCGATGAGGGACAACGTGACGTTGCTGATAGAGAAGGCGTCCTCTTGACGGTCGCCGTCAGTCTTCTTGGCACCTTTCGACACGCGCCGGTAGGTGTAATCCGTCCGTGCGTACAGTTCGAGCAGCAGGCCGCGCATCCCGGCCAGGTACGTCGCGTTGAGCATCTTCGTGAGCGTGTCCGTGAATTCGTCGATGGCCCACAGCGCGGCGCCGCCGTTGCAGAGGGTCAGACTTTCGACGAACGACTCCTGCGTCATCTGTTCGGGGAGCAGCACTCGGGGTAGCGCCTGCTTGAGCGTCTGCACACCGTAGTCCTTCGCCGTGGACTTGCGCGTGCGGCCGGGGTCGCCGACGAGCAGGACATAGAGGTTCGTGCGCAGCCCGTCCGCTGAGCCCGAGATGCGGGCCGTGAGCGATGACGTGGCCGCCGCGAGCGCGACGAGTGCTGCCGCCTCGTGAAATTCCAGCGCGGCATCACATTGCTTACTGAAGTGCTCTATCCACGTCGTGACGAAATGGCCGGGCGGGAAGGCATGGGTAAAGGTGTACGGGACTGGTACTGCTGGCGCGTCGGTGGCCTCGCCAGCAGGGGCGGACTCTGGCGCGAAGACGTCGGCCGCCGCCACCAGGGTGAGTAGGTCGGCCCGCGTGCCACCAGCCGCGAGCCAGTCGCTGATGTCACCCTTCACCGGCAGGGCGGGCAGGTTGAGCACCTTGACGGCTAGCCCGGCAGCTGCGCAGGACACCGCGACGGATTGCCCGTGTGTCTGCCCTGGCGGGTCGTTGTCAGGAAGGACTGTCACGCGGAGACACCCGGCGGCCACTAACTGCTCGGCGTACCCGGCCGCCATTTTCCGGCACCGCCAGCGTTCGTGGTCGCGTTCAGCCCGAGCGCCCGGATAGCGCGCACGTCCTTCTCGCCCTCGGGCACTCAACACCTCCGTGCAGTCGGCCAGCTCCGGCAGGCCGAACAGCACGCGCCTGTACGCCATCCAGATTCCAGACCCAGCCGCCAGCACCATCAGGCCGTCGCTGCCGGAAAGTCTTCTCGGGCTCGCTGGACCCGGAGGCTCTGGTACAGCAGCGAGTCGGTTTCGTCGCGGTAGTCGTAGACAGCGATGGGCGCCCCGAGCGTTGATTTCGGGCCGTGGCCGTTGCTGCTGATGAACAGGTCCTTCATCGTCAGCCCGACCGCACGCAGCACGGCGTCTGTGTCGCAGCCGGCGAGGCACTTCATGAGCACCTTGTCGCCTTTGAGGTTGATGCTGAGCGAGGCCGTGCGGTCCTCGTGCGCCGGACAGCGCCCCATGTAGCCAACGCCGACCGCCTTGGCGCCGAATCGCCTGGCGACGTCTTCGACGTTCACTGCGCCTCCCGCTGATCCAGTTGCTTCATCGCGTTCGTGGCGTCCACCAGCCGCGCCACGCACGCCTGAAGGTCGTCACCGGAGATTTGTGTTCCGTCTGGCGGCAGAAAAAGGTCGGCCAGCATCCGCGCCACGGGATCGTGAATTACTTCGTGGGTCGGGCCGGCGCCGAGCGCCTCAATCGCGACCACCTTGGCAGGTCGCGTCATCATCACTTCCCGCCTGCGCCGCCAGCCAATTTTCGAGATCGCTGCGCAACCAGGCGACGCGGCCAACGGAGATCCGGATCGGGGCGGGAAACGCGCCCTGCCGACGCTTCCGCCACGCGGTGACGGCGCTGAAGCCGACGACGAGCTGAAGGTGTTTGGCCGCGACCATGTGCGAGCGCGGGTCGAGCCGGCCCGGCGAGGCTCGCGGGCCGTGTCTAGCGTGCTAGCGGATGTAGCGGTTTGCGCGTCCATGAAAGGCATCATAGACAGCGCGGCGAAGGTGTTTACTAGCGAACCCCCGAGGTTCTCTACTAACGCTTGGCGGGACGCTTCGTCGGGCGAATCTTCCTGGGCATTTATCGCGTTCACCGTGCTGTATTCGACGCCGTGCTGACCCGCGACTTGATCCATGATTTCCGTGATGTTGCGATCTCCCGGATCGACGATGTCACCGGTCAGCCCGTGCGCCTTCCTCATGGCCTTCAGCTCGCTGCGCGTCGGACGGGCTTCCAGGTGCTGGATGTCGTCGAGGATCTCTAGATCGCGTGTGGCAGTCTTCGCTTGCTGCACCGCCAATCGGCTGCCGTTCTTGTTGCTGATCTTGAGCGCATGCGCGATGTCCTTCGCCTTCGTGTAGGTCGTCGCCGTGAGCACTGCCGCCCACACGTCGAAACAGTCGAGCACCCACGCGGGGATAGCAATGCCTGCCGTGCGTGCCGCGTGGTAGGCGCTCCACGCATGGATCGGATTGCCACTCTGGAGGTAGAGCGCCTGTTTCCCGTCCATGAGGGGGGCGATCATCATCGCCTTGAAGCGGTCGATGTCCATCGTCAGCTCCTCGCCGCGAACGGCTAGACGTCGGCCGGCTTCTGTTCGATGATGCCCGCCGTCAATACCCGCGCCCACGCATCGAGCGCGATCTTCTTCTCGGCGTCGTAACTATGTCGATCGTACACGCTCTGATGCCGGGCTCCGCATGGTTCAGGATCTTACTGACACCACCAGCCGTTGGACGTGCCGCTGCCGGTCATCAGGCTCGCGGCCGTGCGCCGGCAAATCATGCCCCCGGAAGTCATCGATCTCGAACGTCGCGGCGGCTTCCGCCTGAAGGCGCTTGCTCCGAGCGCCAGCCAGCACGAACGGCGAGGGGGTCCGGCTTCTTCTGTGCCTTCAGCCCGCGCGTCTTCCTTCGCGCGGAGGGCGGTCAGGATCGCCAACGCGGGCGCGCTCAGCGGGACGCGGTGACTCTATCTTGTTCTTGCTGGGTCGGCCGGCAGCGTCCACCAGCCGGCGGTCAGGTCGAGTCTCATCCCACGTGAGATCGTGGACTTCGTTGGCGCGCTGCGCGGTCAGCAGTCGGAGCTTCCATGACGGCGGCCATCTCCGCCGGCAGCTTCTCGCACGCTGTCCAGAACTGCCGGATCTCGTCGTGCGTCAGCACGCGATCGCGGCGCTTCTCGACGCCTGGCCGGGCGGTGCCCGTCACGGGATTAACTCTCGACGACGTCCATCTTGAATCGCCACGTTGAAGAACTTGCTGAAACAACGCCCTGACTCATCGCGCATCGGCGCGGGCCGCTTGGCGATCCGAGTCGATCAGTTCCCTCATGTCGCGGCGCGTGATGTCCTTTCATCAATTTGTGCCGCCACTGCTGGCAGCACGTTCCTCTCTGAGACTGGCGTCCATGTCCTTCCACGAGGTGTTCTTCTCTTTTGCGTGCTTCTCGATGTAGGTCTTGGCTAAGTCGCCGACGGTGTCGGCGTCGCGCCGTTCCCTGCTTTGAGTTCGGCCGGATCGATGCCGGCCGAGGACCTGCTTGCGGGCCTCGCGAACCCGCTGCCGCGCGTCGGCCAGGCTCAACGTCGGAACCTGCCGAGGGTCAACCCCGCTGATCCGCCGACCGATCCGGTAGCGGAGGCTCCACGACTTCGCGCCGCTCGGTCGTCGCCGCGCCGATGCGTAGGCTCTGCGCCGCTTCGTGTCGACGACGTAGCGAGCAGTGGCCCCCGGCTTCAGGCTCGCGACCGTGCGCGCCGTGAGGTTCGTGATCATCTGCGGCCTCTCTTGGTGACTGCCCGTGACCGCCGCCGATAGTCACATGGAAGTCACTCGAATGGAAAATTCTTGAAATCGACTGAAAGCCATTTAAGCACAGAATACTCAGTAAATCTAGCCATTATAAAGGGTAAGCCGTTTCAGGCGATTTCAGGAATGACCCGCTTATTCGGTGACTTTTAATCACGGTGTCCTGGGTTCGATCCCCAGGGGGCCCACCAGCCTCCAACTTTTCGTTCAGTCCACGGATCGCGGTCGATCTGGATGGCGGAATGTTCGTCGGAGGGAGTCGTTTGATCAGCCGCACTTGGGGACAAGACAGCAGGTCGCGCACCTGCGCGAGGGCCAGCGCGACCTAGCTGGAGAAGAGATCCAGGCGAACTGGCCGGGCGACGAAACAGAAGCGCACCTCGGCGCGTCGCCGGCCTACTGTCAGACGATGACGCGCACGCGCGCCCTCAAAGACATCGGCGCATTTTGGCCGCCGTCGCCCGCGCGGAGCGTAATGCCTAGAGCGCTGCCACGCGACAGCAACACTTTCGCAGGTTGGCGAACAATTAGCACCAGGGAAGTGAGGCACTCGTGCACCCACCTCGGTCCTATTTCTTCCTCTTGGGCCGGCACAAGCCGACAGAAAGCCCACACCTAGGGCGGTCAGCCGAAAGGCACCCGGCTCTGAGCCGACCCATTTCAACTCATGAATGCTGCCACCTTCGACGACCGTCTCAATGGCGGCAGCCAGCGTCGTTTTAGACAGAGGTATGGTTGCGAGAAAAGATTCCCACTCGCACGAGAACGTCCTCGAGCAAAGCGCGACCCGCCTTGTCAAGCGCCGACACACCGAGCGCAGTGTAGGTCCGGCAACAACGACACGTGCGCACCTTCTCTCCAATAGTCCCTGCGCTCCTGCAACCGCGTATACAGCCAGTCGAGAGCCTTCACCTCGCTCGCACCTAGCTCTCCCAGAATGTGGCAGTAAGACGCCTTCCCTTCTTCAGGGTTAACCGCCGCGGACGCCAGCAACGCAGCCCACTTCTTTCGCAATGCGTCGTCTTCTTCTAAGGACAATCTTCTCAAGGATCGTCCAGAGAATCCTTCCTGGCACAGGGTTGGACTCAGCGCCTACTGACTCAATGAGACCGGAAGCATGCGCCAAGACATCGCGCGCGCGTTCAACTCGCCTCTCCTTCCAGGCGATAAGCGACGCAGCCGCGCTTTCTCCGACTGCCTCCAATCCCAGGCCCCGAGAAGCCTCGACAGCAGAACCTCGGCAGTTCCGAATGCGACGCCACCACCGAGGCCGAGGATAGTCAGCGTGTTACCGTCAAGCATCCGCCCCTCCGCGCCGACACATTATCGTCCGCCAACGCACACGTCCAGAGCGCCCTTCCACAATCCACTCCTCAGCTTTCGTCGTATCATAGCCCCCCAAGAGGCCATCCAAGAATCTCTCAGTCTATAAGTGCATTCTGCAGCAGTCCCGCCGGCTTCGACGAGAGCTACTTGCCACGGATGGTGCCGCCATACAAGCGCTTGCGACGATCCCAAACCCGCGCGAGAACGCGCCTTCCGAGGGCGCGTGCACGCACCGCGCACGGCACCTCCTCGCGCGCGTTGAACCTGAGCCCCCAGCGCGCTACACTGCGAACGTCACAGGCCACCGAACTACCCAATATTCATTTAACGCCTCGAGCGTCGCCCTACACACTATGTTCACTCTTTCGGCACAAGAACTGGATAATGCATTTGCGGCCATCTCGCATCACGGATACAGTGCCCTGCTTCCCGAGGCACCGGAGTGGAAGGTTGTTCAAGCGAACTGGGCGATCGTACGTGATGCCATTGAGCGCATCGACCTTGATACCTATGCCCCATTCACTCCGATGGTCGTGTTCGCTCCGAAGAATCGAGCACTGACTCGCCCACTTCATCTCCTGCACCCTCAAGATCTGTTGATCTACACAGCGTTGGTCCTGATTGCGAAGAACGACATAGAGTCCAGTGACAGCACGGACAGCAAGGCGCGTCTTCTCCTACCGAGCCGACCCGGCCAAGCCTGGCGAACTGTATTCCGTTGGCGGCAGCTACAGTGCCTATCGGGCCCAACTACGACGAAGGGCCTCGTCTGAGCGGATCAAGTACGTCGCCGTGGCCGACATTGCTGATTTCTATCCGCGCATCTATCAACATCGCCTACAGAACGTCGTCGAGACCGTGGCGAGCAGTCAGCATGTTCGCGACGTCGGAAGGGTACTGGCCAAAAAGCTAATCGGCAACTTGATGGGCCGCAACAGCTATGGCATCCCGATCGGGCCGTATGCGTCCCGACTACTTGCCGAGGCTATCCTCATCGACGTGGACTCCTTCCTCCAAACGCGGAACGTCGACTTTGTACAGCTGGGTTGATGACTTCAGCGTCTTCTGTAGAACCGAATATGAGGCGCAGTCGACTCTCTTCGGACTAGGCGAGTGGCTCTTTTCCAACCACGGCTTGACCCTTCAGGCCGCGAAGACCCGAATCGTGCCAATTGCGGAGTATAGAAGTGAGCATCTGGTCGAGCCAGAAGAACAGTTAACAGGCCGAGATGCAGTTCTAGCTATGTTTCGCGATCTTCGATTTCAATACGATCTGGAAGACGATGAAATTGAGGACTCGGAAGTAGAGGACGCCCTTTCCGTTCTACAAAGCAACAATCTGCGAGGCATGCTGTCGGCATCCCTAGCTGACACACAATTGGTCGACTACCCCATCGTGGCATATGCCCTTCAGAAGCTTCCGAGGATTCCAGGTGCTTCTGCGGATCTGAGACAGAGAAGTCCTAAACTTGGTGATTGACAACGCTCAATTACTGTATCCGGTCGCCGAATCGATCGCGGGCTACGTTCTATCTTTCAATGACCTCAGCTGGAGGGAGCAGAAGAATATTGCCGCAAAGCTTCTAAAGCCCCTGAGGAACAAGCGACACCAACCTCCACCCGTCCTAATGCATTATGGGTCTTGCACATTTTTGCGGCGTCGCGCGAATGGAATCACGCCCAAGACATCGTGAAGCTCTTCGAAGAGACGCCTTCTGAGGTAGTCAGACGTCAGGCATGCTTTGCCGTGGAGGCTTCTGGCGCGCGGGCACAGGCTTTGGCTCTGAAAGGCGCGTACACGAGGCCGCATCGCCGCTACTCAAGTTGGCAATTCTGTTTGCCAGCCGAAAACTGGGCTCAGACGAGCGGAAGCACTGGCGACTTCCTCAGGGCGTAAGCGGCGTCATTGAGAAGCAAGTTTAGAGGCAACGCGACTCACCCAAACACCGTCGGCGTCACTTCATCACACTTTTAATACCCACCTGGTCATCTGGAACCCGGGGTCGCGTCTCAGCCGGATTCAATCACGTACCGGCGGTTGAAGCGGCGGATTCCGAATTGAGAATTCGGAATTGAGACTTGAAGACGTGACGCGGCGGGCGCGGGAAGCGGCCAGCCGGCGTCAGCGCTCTTCCCACACCACGCGTCCACGCTGATCGACCAGCCGGACGGGCAGCGTGGCGTGGAACATGTCGTGCGCGAACCACGACAGCCAGCCGCCGCTGTCGCTCGCGACTTCGAGACGGGCGTCGGCATCGAGCGCGTACGGCGCCAGGCGATCCGGGCTGCCGGGGTCGGCGTGGTCCCAGACGGTGACGTGCGGCACGGGCTGCGGACCGAACTGGAACGCCACGCGCACGTCGCCCCGCTCGTCGAGCAGCCGCACCGCCGTCCACTGCTTCTCCACCAGCATCAGCGACACCCGCAGCCGCCCGTCCGCGTCGACAGGCCGACGCCGGGTTCCGCCGCCGACGACAGTCCCAGCACCGCGAACGTCCGCCCATCCCGGTCGACGAACTGCCGATCCTGGTCGGGGATCGCCTGGTCGATCGTCAGGCCCGGCGTCCACGGCACCACCAGGTGGTAGAGACGCGCCGTCATCCGCCGCGCCGTCACCCAGTCGGCGCCGAGTGGCGCGCGGCGTCCGCTGACGGTCTCGTAGCGCCCGTTCGCGTCGAGAAAGCCGAAGCTCAGTTCGGGCCCGACGCTGAACGACACGGCGGGACGGCCCACCGGCGGCACGCCGAGCGCCGCCGAGAGCTGACCGTCGCGGCGCAGCGTCACGGTGAGGTCGGTCGCCCGTGGCGCGGCGCGGCACGACAGCTTCAGGCTGCCGTCGGGGCCGACCGTCAGCGTCCCGAACTCGACGCCGGCCGCATCCTGGAAGTGGAGGGTCTGGGCGGGAACGAAGGTCGACGGAGCCCGGCCGATCGGCGCCGGCCGGCATGCCGTCACGGCCAGCAGCAAGGCGCGCAGAGACCCCCATCGACGCATCGTCGCAGTCTGTCCCTGTCGCGATATCCGAGTCAACCGTCGGGACGACGCCGCGTCCTTCACGACGAGGGCGTGACGAGGCGATAGTCGAAGGACGTCTCGTCGTCCTGCGTCTCGTGCGGGATGAAGAAGAGGATCGTGCTGTGCGAGTGCATCACGAACCGCTTCGGCTGCCAGACGCCCGGCCCGACCGGCATCTGCTCGAGCGTGAACTGCGTGCCGGGGTCCACGCGCGCCAGGAAGCCGTAGATGGACACGGGGCGTACGACGTGCGCCGTCACCTTCACCCACTGGTACGTCTCCGTATCGATCCACAGCGTGCCGTTCATGCCGGTGAGGGCCCTGGCCTCGGCGTTCGGCGGAACGTAGCCGTCGCGCGGCGTCGCCTGCAGCACGTACACCGGGCGGCCGTCGACCTCCTTCTCTCCCTCCCAGGCGAAGGTGAAGGCGTCGATCATCTGCTCGGTGAGAAAGTGATCGCGCTGCAGCGACTGCTGGTACTTCCGGATCCGCTGCGCCCGGTCGACCGCCGACTGGTGGTCGCGCTTCGCCGTCTCGTGCGCCAGCGCCTGCTGCTGCGTCGCCTGCCGGGCCGCGCTCAGCGGATGGCCGTTCTCGGCAATCAGCCGCTGGTACGGCGACCCGTCGATCATCGTCACATCCCAGGTCTTCGTGCCGTGGGGTCGCGGTCGCGCTCGCGATAGTCGAGACCGGAGGCCGCCTGCCAGTCGGCCTTCGTCGCCGTCACCGATCGCTGGACGATCGTCGAGACGTCGGAGGGGGGGTTCCCGGTCACGATGCCGACGGCGGCGGCGAGGAGCACGGCAGAGGCGGACCTGATCATCGTCCTGTCGTCATTTACGGGAGTCGCGCCGGCACACGCCGCAACCACCGGGGCCACAGCCCCACCGGCCGCCCCGCCGTCACCGGCGGCCGGCCCTTCGTCGGCCCGCTCGCGCGTCCGCGCCGACGGGGACGGGATTCCGCCCGAAACGGCCCACCCCTGCCCGCCTGCCCCCGAGGATGTCGCCCCACCTCTGCACGTGACTGCAGACGACTGCTCGCTCTGACGATTATCATGGTCGAGGCGGAGGAGGCGTGGCGAGTCACACCGGAAGAGAGGTGGCTCATGCGGCGTATGGCGGTGTGCGTCTTCATTGCGGGTCTGTCTGTCGGCGGCACCCGGCCCGTGACGGGTGCCGACTCCATCCGTCTTCGCGTCTCCCCATGTCGCCGGCGCTCCGGCAACGCTTCGCATCGACATGTGGATTACGCCGACCAGCTCGGATCGCACGCTGGAAGTGTGGACCGACTCGGGCCGGTTCGCCCGGTCGAGCGCCTGGACGCTGGACGGCGCCAACGGACCGCGCGCCTTCACGGTGGAGTGGCCCGACGTGCCGGCCGGGCACTACGACGTGCACGTGCGGCTGACGCTCGCCAACGGCCAGCACGCCACGGCACAGGACTGCGCCGAGGAATCGTCGGCGTCGGACGGTAGCCGCGGCGGGTTTCCGGCGCGACCGGTGCGCCACGGCCGCGGCGGTTGCGCCGCGGCTTCGGCGGCCGCTATGCTGAGGCCGGCTCCCATGGCATGCACCACGCCGCCCACGGCTTCGATTCCTCGTCGGAGGTCTACGAGCGCGGCCGGCCGAGCTGCCGGCGGCGGCCGTCGACTTCCTCACCGAACAGCTCCGGCTCGCGCCCGGCACGCGCGTGACCGACATCGCGGCCGGCACGGGCAAGCTGACGCGTCCGCTGGCCGCGACCGGTGCCCGCGTCATGGCGCTCGAGCCGCTCCGCGGCATGCGGCGCACGTTCCGGCGGCTGCTGCCCGGCGTGCCGCTCGCCGCCGGCAACTGGCCGAGGCCCGCCCCTCCAGAGCGGAACGATCGGACGCGGCGGTGGCGGGAGCGCGTTCCACTGGTTCGCCAACGCCGCGGCGCTGGCGGAGATTCGCCGCGTGCTCGTGCCCGGCGGGCGACTGGCGCTGCTCTGGAGCGTGCCCGACAAGTCGACGCCCTGGGTCGCCGAGATGCTGCGGGCGATCGATCGCCACAGCGGCGACACGCCGCTCTACCGCAAGGGCGACTGGAAGCGGGCCATCGACGCGTTCGACCACCTGCGCGACATCACTCACGCCGTCTTCCCGTTCACCGAGACCGGCCCGCCACAACGGATCCTCGACGCCGCCGCCTCGATCAGCTTCATCGCCTCGTTGACGGACGCCGGGCGCGCGCGCGTGCTCGACGACATCCGGGCGATTCTCCCGCCACCGACCGGTGGCGCCGCCGACAGCCCCATCACGATGCCCTACCGCGCCGACGTCTTCATCTACGAGGCCCGCTGACGATCACCGGACGGTGGTCTGCTCGCGCTCGGACCGCCATGCCGCGCATCGTCGCGCGAAATCGCCGCGTCGCTTCAATCAATGTTCAGGTCGACGACGCGCTCTCCAATTCGTCATCGCCGACTGCGAATTCCTGTCCCACTCCAGAGCCCTCACCTCTCGATTCCCCATTCGTCAATTCGTCAATTCCCAAAGTCTTCAATTCTTCAATTCTTCAATTCCCTAGAACCCCGGCGACAGGCCGAAGGCGAACATCCAGCCGGCGTGCGGTCGATCGAGCGGCCGCACGAGATCGATCTCGCCGATGGCGTAGCCGAAGATGTTGATACGGGCCGCCAGGCCGAAGCTCGTCACCGGGTGGCGCGGCCCGACGAGGAACGGCGGCCGGCTCTCGTCGCTGTGCCACGCATAGCCGGCATCGCCGAAGATGACGAACTCGGTCGGCAGCGACCGGAAGAAGCGGCTGCCGAAGCCGAACGCCTGCTGCAGCGGGAACCGCAGCTCGATGTTCCCCGTCAGCGTGCGGCTGCCCAGCAGCTGGTCGATGGCCGGGCACGACTGCGTCGCCGTCGGCTGGCAGTCGTTCACGCTGAACGACGACAGGTCGTAGCCACGCACCAGTTCGCGGTAGCCGACCGACAGCGGCAGCAGCCGCCCGTCCTCGGCCCCCGGCCCGTAGCGGCCGTCGTGGATGACGCGCATCGCAATCGTGAACGCGGGGTCGGGGCGGAAGTAGCGGCGGTAATCGGCGAGCACCTCCTCGTAGCCCAGCGTCCCGCCCGACACGTTCAGCTGCACGCGGAGCCGCTGCCCCGCCACCGGGCTGGTCGCGCCGAGCACCGATCGGTCGGAGACGAACGCGACCGTTCCCTGCATGAGCCGCACCGCGGCCGTTCGCGGCACCGCCGGCGGCGGCGCGACGCCGGCCAGCAGGCCGCTCTGCAGCGACGTCGCCTTCACCTCGGTGATCTGGTCGAACGTCAGGTTCTGGTAGCCGACCGACAGGTCGAGCCGCTGCGCCGCGTTGAACGGATACGAGGCCACGGCGAACAGGCCCCGGTAGATCTGCCGGAACTCGGTCTTCGACTTCACGGTCACCGGCGTGCCGTCGATCGTCGCGGTCGTCGTGCGGAACGCGCCGACCAGGTGCGGCGTCTGCTGCACGAGGAGGCCACGACCCCAGCGGTGGGTGAAGTCCTGGAACGCCAGCGCCGCCGCGCCGTTCTGCAGCCGGTCGGTGAACCGCGGCCCGAACGTGCTCCCCACCTGCAGGCTCATCGCCACGGTCCGCGTCCCGACCAGGTCCTTCCAGAACAGCGAGACGCCGCCGTCGACGATCGAGCCCACCGGATCGCCGACCGCGACCTGGTCGGGCAGACCGATGTGATCGAGCGACAGCTTCGGGACGTACGGCGCATCGGTGAACGACGCGGCCGGCACCAGTCCGAGCGCCGGGTTGCGCTCGAGCGCGTTCAGCCCGCCGACCCTCGCCGCCGTCGGCGGCAGCTGCCCGGCGTGCAGTCCGGCCAGGGCCGTCGACGGCGCCCGGCCGGCCAGCGCCGGCGAGCCGTCGATCCGGAGCACGACGTTGCCGGCATCCTCGAAGGCGCTGAACAGCATGCGCGGCTCGTCGCGCGCGACCGAGATCGCCGGGCTGAGCGGCGTCAGGCCGGCCACCCCGGTCTGCAGGTTCGTCAGCTGGAACAGGCGGCCGTCATCCAGCCGCACGCGATACACGTTGCTGATGCCGTCGCGGTCGGAGACGAACAGCAGGCTCCGCCCGTCGGGCGACCACTGCGGGTCGATGCTCTTGCCGGTCGGAAAGGTGGCGAGCGGACGGACGCGGCCGGTCCCGACGTCGACGAGGGCGAGCCGGTACCGGCCGAAGTCGAGCGCCGCGAGCCGCGACGAATAGCGGTCGGTGACGAACGCAATCGTCCGGCCGTCGGGCGACCAGGCCGGCTCAATCGCCCCGAACGGATCGTCGGTGAGCCGGCGCAGGCGGCGGTCGGTCAGCGCGTAGATGTACAGGTGAGACAATCCGCCGCTCATCGCCGAGAAGGCGATCGCCTTCCCGTCGGGCGACCAGGCCGGCGCGAGGATCGGGCCAAGGCCGGGAAACGGAATCCGCTCCTCGACCCGGTTGCGATCGACGTCGAGGATGACGAGCTCCTCGTGGCCGTGCTGCCGATCGGCGAGGATGGCCCGGCGGCCGTCGGGCGCCCACGAGCCGGCCGAGGCGGCCGACTCCAGGCTCGAGAACGTGCGGATCGATCGAGAAGCTCGTGAGGCGGCGCAGGCTCGCCCCCGTCTCGGCGTCACCGAGATACAGGTCCACCGACAGCGGCGAGCGCCGCGAGAGGTACAGGAAGCGCCGGCCGTCGGGGCTGATCACCGGCGACACGCTCAGGCCCGGGCCGCGCCTCGCCCCTGCCCGGCAGCAGCCGCCGGTAGGTGGCGACCGGTTCGGTGGCGCGCGGATCGGCTCCTCGTGGGCGCGCAGCGCCTGCTGCCAGTCGGCGATCAGGTGACCGACCGGCATGTTCAGCTCGCGCTCGAGCGCGGCCGCGCACGTCGCCCGACGCGCCGGCGGTGCGGACGAGGTCGCCGAGCACGTCGTCGCCGAACCGGCCCGCGACGTAGGTCCAGAACGCCTGGCCCCAGCGGAACGGCGAGAAGGTCCGGCGGTTGAGATCGGGGATGTCCGGCAGCGCCTGCCGGGCGGCGGCGTCGCGCACCCACATGGCCGTGTCGGGATCGACCCGGCCCGTGCGAGAGGTACTCGGCCATCCCGTCGATGAACCACCGGGGCAGCCGCGAGGCGCCGGGCGCCCCGCCGGCCCAGCTGTGCCGCCTCGTCATGTCGAACTGGAAGGCGTGAACGAGCTCGTGCCCGATCGCGCGGTCGGACTCGCGCAGCGTGACGTCGAACGACAGGGCAATCCGCCGGCGCACGATGCCCGTCACCCCGCCCTCATCGTCCACGAGGTCGCCGGGGGCGACGCTCGTCTGCCGGAAGTCGGCCCGGTTCGCGTAGAGGACAATCGGCAGGCGGCTGGCGGGATCGTGCTCGAAGACCCGCCCGAAGATGGCGTACCCGCTCGGCCATGCGGGCCGCGAGCCGCGCCGCCGCCTCTTCGTGCTCGTAGTAGCAGAATCTCGAAGTGCGGCGTCGTGAGGATGCGGTAGTGAAAGAGCTGGTAGCGGACGTGGTTGCGGCCGAAGTACTGCGCCGAGGCGGGGCGCGCGCCGGCGAGCACCACGAGCGCGGCGGCGAGCCCGGCCAGCACGGCGCGGACGCCGCGGTGCCGGTTGCGCCGGCCCGCGGTCCATGTCAGACTGGCGCTCGACGCCTTGGCTTCCACCGATTCTTCCCTCGATCCCGGTCTCGACCTCGTCACGCGTCTGCCCGGCGGATGCAGATCGACGAACGCTGGATGCACCGCCGGCCGCGCGGGTTCACCTGGTGGGGGCACCAGCTCGCCCAGCGCGTCTGGATCGATCCGGTCGAGGACTACCACGGCACGCCGATCGCGCGCCTGCACATCGAGTCCGATCTTCTCACGGATGTCGCCGACGCGACCAAGGCGATCGACGCGCTCGTGCCGCTCAACCGCGCGGCCAGCCTCAGCAGTCTCGCGCTGGACGAGGAGGGCCGCGTCCGGCTCCATGCCTCGATCGTCGTCACGCCGGACAACGCGTCGCTGGCCGGCACGCTCGCGCTCCACACAATCGCCATCCAGGCCGCCGACGCGCACATCAAGGCCGCGCCGCTCGCCGAATTCCTCGGGGCTCGCGTGGCCGCCTCGGCGCATCCGTCGCGCGGGCCGCGGGCCGAGCCCGACGACCTCCTCGATGCGCTCGCCTTCTACGCCGACAAGGGCGCGGGCGCCTCACCCTGGGCCGAAGTCGACTTCCGGGCCATGGCCCTGATGCAGCCGCGGCCCTGGGTGCTGGCGCGCACCGCCCCGGACGGCATGGACGGACTCGACGCCGAGCTGCCGTTCCTCGGCAGCCATCCGTCGGTGCTCGACGGCAGCAGCGGCGCCGCCGCGCCGGAAACCGCGCTGCTGCAGGTGCGCACCGCGCACCGCCACGCGCAGCTCGGAGCGGGTCTCCTGCTGCGGCTCGCCCTGCCGGTCCGCACCGGCGCGGCGGTCGCCAATCAGCTGAACCTGGCCGAGTCCATCCGCCCCGAAGGCCACCAGCTCGGCGCCTGGACGATCGACGAGCAGAACCTCGCCTGCTACACCTTCGTCCCGGCCGTCGCGTTCGCCGAAGGCCTCGTCGAAACCCTCGTCTGGCACCTGGCCGCCCGCACGCTGTGGGCCAGGCGGCAGCTGTTTCCGGGGAGACAGGCGACGAATTGAGAATTGAAGAATTGAAGAATTGAAGAAGAGAAGAATGTGAGATTTGAGAAAGGCAAGCGTCAGCCGGTTGCGCAATTCTTCAATTCTTCAATTCAACATTCTTCAATTCTTCAGCCGCCCCCTTACCCCTCCGGCGCCGTCAGCAGCCCGACGAGCTGCTGGACTCTGGCCAGCAGCGTGGCGCTCGGGGAATCGAGCGTCGCCTGGTCGCTCTGGATGCGTTGCAGGCCTTCAGCGCGTCGGCCACCACCTTCGGCCGTCGCCTCGCCGTTCTTCCAGTTCTTCATGGCCTCGTTCAGGCCATCGACGTTCTTGGCGAGCTGGTCGATGACCTGCACGTAGCGCTCGGTGTCGCGCCGCGTCGTACATCTGCTCCTGATACGCGTCGTGCTCCGACTGCTGCAGGCTCGCGACCGCCTGCGAGATGGCCCCCTGCTCGACCAGGGCCGCGCGGTAGGTCTTCGGCCCGCAGGCCGCCAGCGCACCGGCCAGCGCCAGCAGCGCGACCCCCGCCAAGAGTCGTCGGCGCGTGCCCGGCGCGGGCAGCGCGTCGGCTTCCTCGTGTGGCTGTTCGATTCTGGACATCGTTCCGATACCTCCGGCTCCCGTCGATGCTTAACGGGAGTACCTCTGATTCTACCCGCGCCGCGTGCGCATCCGGACATCCGGTCCGCAGCCGGACAGGTCCCGCCGACTGACGTGCCGGCCGAGCTGCGCATCAACCCGCTACGCGGCCTGTCGCGGATCAGTTCGCCGTCCGGCTGTCCCGGGCGCGTCCGGTGACGCCGGCGCGGCGCCGCCGGGGCCCTCGTTCACGCCAATTCACGGGCAATCGCCGCGGCGGGAACGGCGGAGGGGTGCCCGTGCGTCGAACGGTATCGATCATGCTCTGCACCAGACCTACGGCCCTCCGTCCGGAGCGCCGGCTCTTCATCACGCTGTTGACACTGTTGACGAGGAATCTGATCCGATGACGCTAGCGAATGCTCTTCGTACGACGATCGTCGCGGCGGCCCTGGCCGCGGCGCCGGCCGCCGGCCTGGCTCAGCCGGCCGCATCGCCGCAACCCGATGCGCTGAAGAACCTGAAGATCCGGAATCTCGGACCGGCCCGGGCCGGCGGCCGCGTGACGGCCGTGGCCGGCATCCCCGGCAAGCCCAACATCTATTACGTCGGCTCCGCGGGCGGCGGCATCTTCAAGACGACCGACGGCGGCGCCACCTGGAAGGCGATCTTCACCCACGAAGCCACCTCGTCGATTGGCGCCCTGGCGGTCTCGGCCTCCAACCCGCAGGTCGTCTGGGTCGGCACCGGCGAGGCGAACATCCGGAACGACGTCACCGACGGCCGCGGCGTCTACCGCTCGACCGACGGCGGCCAGTCGTGGCAGTTCATGGGGCTGAAGGACGCCGGCCAGATCTCGACCATCGTCATCAATCCCCACGATCCCGACAACGTCTTCGTCGCCGTCGTCGGCCACGCCTGGGCGCCGAGCGCCGACCGCGGCGTCTTCCGGACGACCGACGGCGGCAGGACCTGGCAGAAGGTGCTGTTCGTGAACGACCAGACCGGCGCCTCCGACCTCGTGATGGAACCGGGCAACCCGATGGTGCTGTTCGCCGGCATGTGGCAGGTGCGGCGCTATCCGTGGGCGCTCGACGATGGCGGACCGGGCAGCGGGCTGTACCGGTCGACCGACGGCGGCACGACCTGGAAGAAGCTGACCGACGGGCTGCCCGACGGCCCCTACGGCCGCATCGCCGTGGCGGTCGCGCCGTCGAACCCGAATCACGTCTACGCGCTCATCGAGGCGAAGACCGGCTTGCTCTGGGGCTCGGACGACATGGGCGACCACTGGCACGCCGTCAGCGACAATCACGAGTACGACGTCCGGCCGTTCTACTTCTCGCGCTTCTACGTCGCGCCGAACGACGAGAACAAGCTGTATTTCCTCTCCTTCCTGCTCGTGGAATCGGATGACGGCGGCAGGACCGTGGCGCGGACCGACAGCTCGGTGCATCCCGACCATCACGCGCTCTGGATCGATCCGACCGACCCGCAGCGGATCATCCAGGGGAACGACGGCGGCGCGTACCTGACGACGGACGGCGGCGGCCACTGGACCTTCTTCGACAAGCTGCCGATCGAGCAGACCTACATGGTGGCGGCCGACGACCACGTGCCGTACCGCATCTGCGGCGGCCTGCAGGACAACGACGCCTGGTGCGGACCGTCGAACACGCTGAGCGCCACCGGTATCACCGGCGCCGACTGGACCGACGTCGATCGGCGGCGACGGCGAGTACGTCGTGCCCGCGCCGAGCGACCCGAACATCGTCTATGCGGAGGCGCAGAACGGGTACGTCATCCGGTGGGATCGCCGCGACAACCTCACGCGCGACATCCGGCCGTACCTCCCCGACGTCACGCAGCAGAAGCTGGCCGACCTGAAGTACCGCTTCAACTGGACGACGCCGATGGCGGTGTCGCCGACCGACGCGAACGAGGTCTACATGGGGGCCAACGTCCTGCTGCGGTCGACCGACGGCGGTGAGCACTGGGCGGCCGTCAGCGGCGACCTGACGCGCAACGACAAGAGCAAGCAGCAGCTGAGCGGCGGGCCGATCCACGACGACATCAGCGGCGCCGAGTCGTACGACACCATCCTCTCCATCTCGCTCGCGCCGACCGATCCGAAGGTCGTCTGGGTCGGCACCGACGACGGCCTGGTGCAGGTAACGCGCGACGGCGGGAAGAACTGGACCAACGTGACGGCGAACATCCCGGGCGCGCCGGCCTGGGCGCGCGTCTACCAGATTGGCGTCTCGCCGTTCGACGCCGGCACCGCCTACGTGTCGTTCGACGCGCACATGCTCGACGACCGCAAGCCCTACGTCTTCAGGACGAAGGACTACGGCCGCACGTGGACGGCCATCAGCGCGGGACTGCCGGCCGACAATCCCGTCTTCGTCGTCCGCGAGGATCCGAACCAGCGCGGCCTGCTGGTGGCGGGAACCGACACGGGGCTCTTCTACTCGTCCGATGACGGCGGGAGCTGGACGAAGGTGACGGCCGGCTTCCCCACCGCGCCCGTCTGGGACGTGCAGTTCCAGAAGGCGAACCACGACCTGCTGGTGGCGACACACGGCCGCGGCTTCTTCATCTTCGACGACCTGCGGCCGCTCGAGGGGCTGTCGGCGAGTGTCGAAGCGTCGAAGCTCCACCTGTTCACGCCCGGGCCGGCGACCATGTTCTACCAGTGGAATACGCAGCCGGCGCGGCCGTCCAACTTCACGGCGCCGAATCCGCCTTACGGCGCGGTGATCGACTACTACCTGAAGGACGAGCTGAAGGCGACGCCCGACGAGAAGAAGGCGGGCGACGAGACGCCGGTGAAGATCGTCGTCACCGACGCGAAGGGGCAGGCGGTGGCCACCCACTTCGGGCCGGCGAAGGCGGGCGTGAACCGGTTCGTCTGGGACATGCGGTACGACGGGCCGCAGAAGCTGTCGACCGAGAAGGGGCACGGGTTGCCGGGACCGGCCGTGCTGGCGGGGACGTATCACGTGGCGGTGACCGCGGGCGGCGAGACCGAGCGGACCACCGTGGACGTGAAGTACGACCCGCGGCTGCTCGATTGCCCCGACCGTCTACGAGGCGCAGTTGAAGGCGGGGCTGGCGCTGCGCAACGAAGTGGATGCGCTCGACGGCATGATGAACCGGATCACGGCGATGCGGCACGCGATCGGGGCGTTCCAGTCGCAGGTGCAGGAGCGGAAGCAGGCTGGCGAGAACGTGGCGGCGGCCGAGCCGGTGGTGACCAGGGCCGAGGCGCTCGACAAGAAGCTGGGCGACCTGCTCGACAGCGTCTACGACCCGAACGTGCAGCACGACGTGATCGAGGACGACATCCACGACCTGACGCGGCTGCGGGCGCAGCTGCTCGGGATGTACTTCACCATTCCGCCCGGCTGGGGGCAGGCGCCCAACGCGCTGCACGAGGCGGAGATGGCGCGGCTGCGCAAGGAGGTCGAGGGGAAGCTGGCGACGTTCAACCAGCTCCTGAAGACCGACGTGGCGGCCTACAACAAGGCGGCCTTCGGGGCCGGCGCGCCGACACTCTACGCGGGAGGGGCGATCTCGCTCAAGTGAGAGGCGCTCTCTCAGAGGTCGTAGCGGCCGAGCTTCAGCTCGGCCGACCGGGACCAACGGCAGTCGTAGCGGCCGAGCTTCAGCTCGGCCGAGGTGCAGGGGCCGCCCATGTGGCGGCCCCTCGCCATTGCCCCGGAGCCTGACCACGAAGGTTGGTGGCCTTTTCCAGGATGGCTTGAACTTCGGCTTCTTTTTCGGCCTAATCCCCTAATTCCGGATTGCCCGGCTTCCGCCGCGAATCCCGTCTCCTGGAAATCCCCTTGCGTACGTGCGCAAATCGTCCCCACAATCGTGTATAGTGGATCCTGTCGTTCAAGACTGAGCCTGCCAGCTCGCGTAGTGCCCCCCCCTCGATCAGTATCTGACGGGGCGCGCGCCGACCGGCCCAACTCTGGACCCGCGTCGAGCGCACGTCACGCGACTCGGACCGGAAATCGACCGCCCGGCGCAGCGCTCGCGCCTGACAGCCGTCCCGGATGTGGTGGCACGTCCGACCGGCCTTTTCGCAGTTCGACTGTATTTCGAGGAGAGATTCCATGGCACCGATGAACGGCACCATCAAGCGGCTCGTGTCCGAAAAGGGCTTCGGCTTCATCCTGGCGGATGACGGCAACGAGTACCTTCTTCCACAACTCGGCGTGCACCAATGCGTCCTTCAACGACCTTCGTGAGGGGCAGGCGGTGACGTTCGAGCGTGGCCAGGGTCCGAAGGGCCCGCGGGCCGAGAGCGTCAAGGTCTCCTAGACCGGCCCACGCCGCTTTCCGTTCTTTCGAGGTCCGTCGGGCGCTTCGGCGCCCGGCGGGTCCGATTCCCCCACGACGACTCGCTCCGAATCCCAAATCCCCAGTCCCTGATCCCGTCTGCCGGGTGCGCCTCGCGGCCGCCTCGTGCTAAAATCTTGAGTTTGCGGCGCCTGGTCCGGCCGTTCCGGGCGCGCCGCATGCCCCTCAGGGTCCCCATCGTCCAGAGGCCCAGGACGTGGCCCTTTCAAGGCCAAAACACGGGTTCGAATCCCGTTGGGGACGCCACTACTTCTACGTCTTTACGGCTCGCCTCATAGGCCCGGTCGAGCAGCCGGCCGTAGTCGGCGTCCCACGTCTCCTCGGGGTCGATGTCCTCCGCGCCCAGATCTGCCGATGTGTTCCTGCACCCACTTCGGGCGTCTCCACCGCGATGCCCGTGAACAGCTTGTCGAAGCGCGTCGGGCCGGCGAAGTCGTAGCCCTGCTGCCGTCGGCTGCGCGGCGTGAACGTCGAGCCGCCCGCGCGAGGATGCGCTGGAGCACGGTCCGCCCCTGCGTCGTCGAGGATCGCGAGCAGCCGCCGCCACTCGGCTAGCCGGTTCTCGATGACGGCTGGCGCCAACCGTGGGACGGGCCGGAGGTTCGTCGCCTCGATGTCGATGGCGCGCCGGCGCGCTTCCAGCTCGCGCAGCTTGACCGCGAGCGAGGCCACATCGCCCGCCGTCTCGACCGCCACGACCAACCGCGCGATGCGCTTCTCGACGTCCTTCCGCTCACGCGCCAGCTTGTCTCTGGAGTTCCGTCACGTCGTCGCGCTCGCGAGAGGTGAATCACCTGCTCGATGGCCTCAGGCGTCAGCGCATGTTCTTCGACGGCCTGGAGCACCGCTTCGTTCATGTCTTCGACGGGCATCCGCAGCGCGTTCGTGCAGGCGCCGTTCGCGCGGTGCCGATAGCAGATGTATCCGGCACCCGGCCGCGCTTCCTCGGGCTCGTCTCGACGACGAGCCCGCCGCCGCACCAAGCGCACGTCGCCAAGCCGGCCAGCAGGTTCTGCGTCGCCGTCTTCGGCGGGCGGCCCGACAAGCGCCCCCCGGCCAACCGGGCGGCCAGCGTCTCGGCCTCCTGCCGTCGGGCCTGCACGCGCCGCCACAACGGCTCGGCGATGAGACGCAGGTGCGGGGCCTCGGCGCGGAGCCACTCCGACTCGGGGCGCGGCCGCTGGTTCACTTGGCGCCGACAGGCGTCACGCTTGCGCGTCTTGTTCCAGACGACGACGCCGTGATACAGCTCGCGCCGTGAGGATCGTCCGCACGGTGCCCGGCGACCAGCCGGCGACGGGGAGCACCTTCGTCGGGTCCTTCCGTACGAACGGCTTCGGGCACGCCGCGCCTTCGCTGGTGAGCTGCATGGCGATCCGCTTCAGCCCCTCGCCGCTGTCGTACAGCTCGAAGATGCGCCGCACGACGGCGGCCTCCGTCGGGTTGATGACGCGCTCGGTGTGCGACTGGAGCGGGTTGCCGCTGGCATCGACGCCCTTGAACATGTGGCGGTTGTGGTAGCCGAACACCCGACCGCCGGTGACGCGCCCAGCCTCGACCGACTTCGTGTGCGGCTTCGTTGACCCGCTCGCTCGTCTTGCCCGCGTGATCTTCGTCGGCAAACCCCTGCACGGATGACATCAGCTTCGCCGTCGGCGTCTTCGGCGTCAGCGACTGCGCCATGCACGTATTCGAAGATCTCGACGCCGGCCTGCGCGAGCTGCTTGATCGCATAGCTCGTCTCAGACGTCTCCCGGCCGATGCGACTTCTGCTCGCTGACGATGAGCACCCGAAACGGGGCCTTCGGCGTGATCGCGCCCATGATCCGCATGAACGCGGGTCGCCTCTTGAACTCGCGCGCCGGAGACGCCGTCGTCGATGTAGATATGCGCGTCGCTAACAGTCCAACCGCGTCGCGGCGGCGAACGCGCGGGCGCGCTCGACTTGCCGGACGACGGACTTCCCTTCGTCGGCGACGTGCTGGTCGGTGGACTTTCTGGCGTAGATCGCAGCGATCATCGGGTGCCTTTCTGTGCAGCAGGAGCGGCACCCGTTACAATGGCGGGAGCCCGCTTCGCTCGTTCATACCGAGTGGACGGGTCAGGGGCCGTCGCGTGTTAGCGCACGTGACGGTCCCGCTTCTAAACATCCACACTATATAGCGCCTCCGCATCCCGTGTCTCCGCACCTTCCCCGCAACTCGATAACGTGGTCACATGGCGGTGCCATCGTCCAGATCCATCAACGCCGCGCTTCGCCTCAACCAAGCCTGCGTCTTGGGGTGAGCAACACCCAAGCCCTCGCGCCACGCGAGCAACGTGGCCAGGGCATCGATTCGCAGACGTTCAGTCGGCGCGTCTGCGGCATAGCCCGAAAACCAACTCGGCAGGCACCGCAAATACCCTGCGCACAGTTCCAACGTGTGGTTCACGACGTAACTAGCGTATTCATTGAACTTGCATCCGATCGGCGCGAGCATCTTCCCGGTTCCGTCCGTCGCCTTTTCCATTCCACTGAGCACGCTAAGAGCGGCGCCGGAATGAGCGATGTTCGCCAACACGCGATAGTGCTCCCCATAGTAGTCAGGCGCAAATTCCTCGAACATGGTCTTGAATGTCACTCTATTCTTCGACGTCTCGCTCGTGAAATGCGCTATAAATAGGTCTCGATGCTTAGCAAAATACCGAAGTTGGACGAACGTCTCCAGCAGGTGTCGAACGAGCAGGACGGCTTCTGCATCGTCCCGGGGCGTGTCAACAGCCACGCCGCTCGTAGCGTGTACGGAACACGATGGATGCGCTCCACCGAGAAGCCATGGACGCCATCTGGCGGAATCGGACTTGGCGAACGAATAAAGTAAGGCAGCCGAAACATGACGTCGAGCGACTGCGCGAGCAGTCCATCGAGAGTTGGATAGCTTTCGGCGAACGCCTTATGCGTCTCAATCTCGGTTTGCTTAAGGCACGCGCAACTCATGTAGACCGTAGCCACTCGTCGCTCCTTTGACACTCTACTAAGTCCATTCGGGCAGTCTACGCCCTATTCCAATGAGAATCGAGTGGGCGCGCCCACGTCGAGAGGCTGGTGGCATCGACGTAGGCTCTTCTCCGGCTGCGCCCGGCGGCCGCTTGTGGCGCGTCGTATCCCCGGTTCACGACGCTGCGAGCGGGGCTGCCCCGCTCTAGCGGACGAGAAGGCCCGAACATACGTGCCCGCCGCGCGCCCGGCGGTGAAGGCGCCTCCTCGCCCCGCTAACTCGTCACCGCCTCGCGACGCGCCGGCCGTTCCACCCCCGCGAACCGCTCGAACGCCGCGCGCTGCTGCGGTGTCATGTCGGCCACGTCCAGCGGATCGCCGTCGAGCGTCAGGGCCCGGAGCGACGGGCCGCTGCCCTTCAGGCGCATCGTGCGGAGAGCGGCGCGATGCCCCTGCGCCTCGGCCTCCTGCGCCGCCTGCTCCTCGTCGCTGCGCAGCGGACCGCGAGTGCCGCCTGCGCCTCGGCACGCTGCCGCGTCGGGGTCTTGAGGCGCGCCTCGACGTCGGGCAGCGAGCCCTGCCACCCGGTCGGACCACGCAACGCCGGGCCGTCGACCTCATAGCCCGCTGCTATCATCAACTCCCCGAGGCGGCCGTGCTCCAGGGTGACAATGCCGAGCGGCGCGATGCCGAAGCCTTTGTCGATCAACTTGATCCCCCACTCCAGAGCCTCCGCCCGCTCCTTGATTGCACGATCGCGGATCGGTGATCGGATCTGCAGCCGCTCATCACTCAGCGTGGCGCGCGCCACGTCAGGAAGTCACGCCACCTCGTATCGGCATCGAGGGTCGGCATCGCGGCCAGCGTCTCGACGGCGGTGCGGAGCGCCGCGATCTTGGCGTCGATCTTCGTCGTCTCGGCCTCGTAGGTCTGCACCTGTCGCTGCGTCCAGACGCGCGGGTAGTCGAGCGGGTCGAGGCGCTCGCTACGGGCCTTCGTCAGCTCGGCGAGGCGCGCAGCGATGCGCGCGTCAAGACTCGATGTGTCCGTGGTGGTGGCGGCCATTAGCGCATCTCCTTCTGTCGGGCATATTCCGCGAGGTATCGGCCTGCCGCTCGGCGCGATAGCGTTCTTCGAATTTCGACGCCGGTGTAGCGCTCGCCTCCTGCAACTTCTTGATCCCTGCGGCGTATGGATCTGGCGCTGCGAAGCTGTCTCCGCTGGCGGCGCGGATCTCCGCTTCAAGGGCCTGCAGGTCGGCCTCACTGATGCGCCCGCCGTTCAAGTGAGCCTGCATCGCGTCCTTCGCCGCGCGCAGGAGCTCCGGCGGGACCGCCTCGCCCGCCAGACGGGCGGCGGCGATCTTGGCGGCGCAGCGGGGGCACATCGCCTCGGGGGTGCTGCAGCAGATGCGGCCGGTTTCGGATGATCGAAATGGGAATGTCATGGTGTCTCTCCTCCTGAATGCGAGCCGCTGGTGTGCGGGCCGCGTGGGTAACGAACGGTGCGTCGATACTCGCCGACGACGGTGCGGTTCGCATCGATCACGACGCGGACGACCGTCAATCTGTTCTCTGCGATCTCACGCTCGATGGCCGCACGTGCGCGCGCGAGATCTGCGTTATTCACGGCGCCGATAGCCTGAGGTCTCATTCAGCACTCCCTCGTTCCAACGCAAGCTGCCGGCGTTTGTCCGCTTGCTGGTTTTGCTCCTCCGTCGGCTTCGGCTTCCGGGCCTCGTCCTTCGCGCGCATCCGACTGGAGATGTGACCGGTCTCAAGGACTGCTGCGCGTCGGCCTCGTCGTCGCGTTGTTCACGATCACGGCGCGCGATCTCCGCTTCTGCTGCCTTGGGTTCAAGTGCGGCGGTCGCATGTTGGGCCTCCTGTTCGGTGTATCCGGCGTCGCCGGGTTCGGCCACGAGATAGCCGTCGTCAGCCGCCTTAGGCGTCCTGTTCAGTGCATCGAGCGGATCAGGATCAGGCGGCAGCGTGACGCGGCCACGGGTGGCGTGCATCAGCACGTCAAGATGACCTTGTTCCCGCTCGCTGAGAACGTCACCAGCAGCGACGCGCGCCAGGAGATCACGGGCCGCTTCCAGCGCGGACATCGGCATTGCCGCGACGCCATCAGCGTCAGGACTCGGACGCGATGCGCGCGCCGACCGCGACTCTTCGAGCGCCGCGCCGAGTAGCTGACTGAGTTGCACGAGACGCTGATGATCGGGGCCGCCTGGCCGCAGCGTCTCTAGTTGTTCGAGGATCGCAGCCAGGTGTTCACAAGACGCCAGCAACATCGTGGTCGCCGGCCGATAGTCGGCGGTCAGTTTTGCAAGCAGCGCCTCGCGGCGCGCGAGGTTCGTCGGATGCCGTCTCGCGCTGAAATTCAACCGCAGAAACGCGTTGCACCGCTCGCACCGGCCCTTGCCGATCGGCCGGACCCACCCCTGGCATTTCTTGCACCAGCGCAGGTCGGTCGCCGCATCCGGCTCGCCGACGAGCTGCGCGGGACAGCAGCCGGATCCCCCGGAACACGTCGTGGTCGTCGGCCGGCGCGTCAGGCCGGCCGTGGGGCGCATCGGACGGCGCCGGCAAGGGTCCGGCCGCAGCCGGCTCGGGGCGGACGGCACGGCCGTTGGGCGCTCCGTTCGGGCTGGTCGGCGCGTTTGCCTGCGAAGTCTCGCCGGGCTCGGCCGGTTCGGGCGGGCCAGGCCGCGCATCTGGGGTTGTGTTTTCAGTCACTTAGGCTCCTTCATGGTTACGTCCCCAGCGGGAATTGACCATAGCGGCCGGGATCGGCGACGCGGGACCGATTGCGCGACTTCGGGAAGCCGGCCCCACGACGCGCAGGAGCGGCAGTCTTCCCGTCTTTCCTTCGGCTCGCTCCTGCGTCGGTTGCGTCGGTTGCGCCGGTTGCGTCGGTCGTTCCACGCGAAACCTCCGACTTCCCAAGTCGGACGTTTGCGTAATGTCTACCGACGCAACGGACGCATCGACGCACGACCGACGCTTCAGAACGGCGCGTCCTCAAGCCCCAGGCTGGCCAGCTCGTCGGCGTCGGGCTCGCCGGGCTCGGGCTCGTCGGCGTCGGCAAAGTGCCGATCGTCGTCAGGCTCGGGGTCCACTTCTTCTCGTCCGCCCGGGTGAACAAGCTCCCCTCTGCCGCCTTCCGAATTTCCACCTTCTTCACATGCCCGCGCGTGAAGGTCAGCGTGATCCCGATGCCGCGCAGCGCCGGCGCTTTCCGAACCAGCGCGCTGCGCAAGCCGCGCGGCGACTTCGGCCTGTACTCGTGCTCGGGGATCATCGCCAGCAGATCTTTCAACTGCCCTGACCAGAACCCATCGGCATTGAATGGCAGCGTCTGGATCGCATCGGCCACGATGTCGCCGTCGAGTACCACTCGATCGCGTCCTTCTGATTCTTGCGATACGCCGTCAGAAACGCACCCGACTTCCAGCCGAGGATCTGCTCGCCCTTCCTCTCAGCCGCGACGATCCAGGTGGCGAAGTCCGCCATACGCGGCAACTTCTCGATCGTCGTCGTGGCTTCATGCGCGAGGGCCAGCACGACGGCATCGAGCAGACCCGCGAGGATCGCCGGGTGCGCCTTCGTAAAGTCGCCATCGAGATCCGCTTCACTCCTCCGATCGGTGTCCTTGATCGGGTCGAGCGTCACCACGATCGCGCGATCGAGTAAGTCCGGCCGCGTGATGACATCGGTGATGCCGTTCAGCATGATCGGCCGCTCGGCGCTGAACAGCGTTTCGTCCATGTCGGAGAACAGCTCCCGCGTGCTGAAGCCGCCGCCGGTCGCCAACACGCACATCGCATCGGAGAACCAGTCGTCGATCTTCGACAAGTTGTCGTACGCGAGGACGTGACTATTGAGCGCAGCGATCATGATGTCGCGCGGTTCCTTCGGTGGCAGTCGGAGATCGGCTGTGTTCGGATCGATCGTACGACGGAGATAGCGCTCCGCCGTGCTCTTTGCTGTGCCGTGCTCGCCGTTGATGTCCAGGATCGGATACGGCTTCCGTCCCCGCAGCGCGCCGACCAGCCAGGCGATCGGCAGCATGGGATCGGCGATGTTGATCAGCGTCTTCAGCATCGCCGTAAGCGAGTCGGTGCCGCGCACCGGCGCCGGCAGCGGCAGCAGACCACGACTCCGGCGGAACTTCACATCAGGCGTCGCGACGATCGACCAGCCGGTCGCCGTGATCTTGATGGCGTCCCACTGCGGCCGCCCGAGGTCGAGCCAGATGACGTCGTCGACGCGCGCCAAGCGGATGAACACGTCATGCTGTGGCCCGCTGTGCTTCGCGCTAGCGGTCAGGACGCGGATCGCGTCCTTCAGGTCGCTGCCACCGACGACGATCTTCTTTACGTTGTAGTACTCACGGCTCAGATAGTCGCTGAACGCGCGGCCGGCCAGGTGCATCGTCTCGCGGTGCGTGGCGATCGTGACCGTGGCATACGGCTGCCCATCGGGGCTGTGAAAGAGCTGCGTCCCGTTCTGCGCGATCAGGCGAACAAGCTGCGTCTTGAAGGACGCCGCTCGCTTCTTCGGTGTGTCTGCGGGTGTCGTCGTCTCGGTGTCGGCCATTAGAGTGACCCGCCCGGTGAATCTAGATCCCATTCACCTGTTGGTGCATTCGGTTCGAGTGGCCGATCGGGGATCTCCGGCGCGCGTGTCGGTGTGAACGGCCGGTCCGGCTTATTCCACTGGCGCCTAAACCACTGCTCGAACTTCCTATCCTCAGGCAACGGCGGAATGCACCGGTTCGCATTCGCCCGATGGACAAGCTCGCGCGTCGTGACGAGATCGAGCCCGCTGCCCTTACACGATCGCAGTAGGCGGAAGAGTTGATCGTGCCGTTCGCCGGCACGGACGACCCCGGGGAATTCGTAAGGCTCGCCCGGTGCGCTGAACCGGCCGCATGAGCCGTCGCTGAAGAGGAAGTTCGCGGGGAAGATCGGGATGTCGAGGATGTTCCACGACCACGCGTCGGCCGTATAGATCACGCCTGAGGGATGCCGGCTGCCGGCGCCAACAACATACTGGCCTCGGTGCCGGAACTCAATGGTGTGCCCGTCGCGATGAATGAAATGCGGAGCATCGTAAACACGGCGATACCAGCGATGTCGTCCGCGTCCAGGCGCCCCGTTGTGATACGGCCCTGTTGTGACCTTGAAGGGCGTATCGGGGAGATGCGACGCGTTCCACGCTTCGGTTTCCGGTGAGTCACTGTCGGCGACGGCCAGCAGGCCGAGGATGACGCCGTACGTGGTCAACCTGATGGCCTCCGCCGGCGTGCAGATGTAGTCGTCCCATGACGAACACGCAGGCTCTTTGCTCCGAGGCTTGATCGGGAAGACCCCGATCCTATTCCGCACGAACCACTCGGCCGCGTTCATTGCACCTCTCCCGTCGGCATCGCCTCGAGCACCGGCTGCCCATGGAGCGAGGCGTCGGTGGTCAGGACGTAAAGCTCCGCGAAGGCGGGGTCCGCGCAGTGGGGCACGCGCGAGCTGAAATACGGCTTCGGATCGCCGGCGAGCGACCCGGCGCCGTGGACGTGGCGGGCCGAGCAAAATGGGCATCGCGGGATTACCAATAACCAGCACCCGCCGCCGCGCTGCACGGTCGCGTAGGCGTACGTCATCCCGCCGCCTCGATCTCGTGGCGCACCCACGCATCGGCCTCGGCCAGCGTCCCGAACGCGCGGCAAGCGATCACCGGTTCGCCGTCGACATCGGTATAGGTCACGTCCAGCGCGTCGTCCGCACTCGTCGTTTCATAGACGAGATAGGCGCGGTCACGACCGGCCTGCGCGCACTCCGACCGGGCTATCAGCTTGCGCGCGAGATCGGCGTTGGCCACGGCGATCGACAGCACGTGGATGGTCACCGCGCCGCCTCGAACACGTCACCCCGGAAGCTGATCACTTCGGCGAGCTTCCGCAGACGACGCACGACGTGAGGCGTCAGCGCGACGCGGTCGGCGTGCAGCACGGTGGAGAGGTGCGACAGCTGCGAGAACCCCGCTACGACCGCGAGCGCGGTCAAAGACGAGTCTTCGGCTGCCGCGAGCGCGGCTCTGCGAAACTCAGGGGTCGGGCGGCCGACGGGCGCGGGCTTGGGTCCGCGAGGGCGGGTGCGCACAAAAACCTCCTTTGAGGATTTGTGCGCCTTCAGCGGGGGCGCTCTGTGGCTGGACCGTCGATTTTCTGGCTGTGACCTTCGCTCGGCAGCAGGCTGCCGGTCGTCGACGGGGCCTAGTCTATTCTCATTTTACGCCTATTTTCAGCCATTGCAACGTTAAAACGACTAGCACACAATTAAATCTATTGCAAGCCCGGCTGGTCTGGGCTCTTGGGAGCCGCCCGGGAGCCGGGGCTAGCCAGGACCGCTTGCCCGAAGCCGGTCGCCGCGCTCCGGCCGTCCGCGCGGGTCAGTCCGTGCGCCTACGCGGCCCGCCGAGCCGATCCGACGAGGGTGAACGGATCGCGTGCGGAGAAGTCTTCATTTCCCGTTGGGGACGCCAGCCTTCGCTCGGCTTCGCCGAGCTTCGGCTGGGCAAGCCAGCAGCCCCGCACAACGAGTCTCCTTAAGAGACGTTCGTCTACGTTCTGCGCAGCGCTCAAGCCCCAGACCGATACTACGTCGGCCTGACGTCCGACGTGCTGCACGGAGCTGCTGTCCACAACAGCGGTGGATCAGCGCATACCGCTCACCTGCGTCCCCGCGCTGCGCCGCAGCCGCGCCTCCGGGAGCTTGTGCGTTTGTGCACAGACGGCACCCCTGAGCCAGAGCTAGGCTGAGAAGGACGGTGGGCCATGAAATACATGTTGTCGCCTACTGCTGCCGTCCTGCTGACCGCGTCTTCCGTTCCTTCGGCCAGCGCGCAGAGGGCCGGTCAGGTCCGCGATGGACTCTCACAATCCAGTCTCGTGATGATCCATTCCGGTTCAAGTGGGGTAACGACCATGAGGAAACACATATCCGGCTTTGGCGTCGCGGCGCTGATGGTCTTCGCGTCGATCGTCTTCATCGCCAGTCAGAGGACGGGGTACGGTCAGAGCGCAACCCCATTCGACCCACCTCCAACGGTTCAGTGTCAGCCGTTTCAGCAGAACGTCACGTTTGATATCTCCTCTGGCGCCGTTCTTTCGTTCGGGACGTTCCGTGTCGGCAATCGCACGAGGATCACGATCGAACAGGTCTCGCTGCGCATCGACGCAATCAGCCTCGCCGTCCTTCCCACAGTTGCTGCCTTGGTGACCACCGTCGGGCCGACGACGAGCACGTACTACGTGCCAATACCAGTCGACGCGTGGCTCGTCACTCCGTCGCGACCACTCGTGCTCATGCAAAATGCTCTATTTCACGCGGACGCCGGAACAACCGTAACGTTATCGGTAATGGTCGATCCTCGGTACACGAGCGGCAGCGGCCGCGCCCAGTGGTCGGTGTCAGGGCAATCCTGCACTGGCTGAGTCCGCCGCTCAATTCCACCGTGTCCTCCGTGTGAATAGCTGGGCGCGTGCCCGACCGACGCGAGAGGTAGTTGGTCTTCGAGGAGAAGAGCAGACGCGCGGGATCGCCTGACTCGTCCTTCGGGCCGGTCATCCGGACGAGCCCGGCAGCGACCACCCTTTCCGCCTGACGCGGATGGCGTTCGCGCTACTGTCCCCGCAGCAGCGACCCGACGATGCCGCCGACCACTCCCCCGGCGGCGCCACCTTCGACGCTCTCTGCCGTGTGCGGCATGTATTCCGAGAGCACGTGGGCGAGTTTCGAGATCGGCAGCGTCTGGAGCCAGACCTTGCCCGGGCCCGTGAGGGCCGCGAGGAAGATGCCGTCGCCGCCGAAGATCTTGTTCTTGATGCCCGGCACGGTCGTGATCTCGAAGGAGACGCCGGATTCGAACGCCCCGACGTGGGCGGGATGAACGCGCAGGGTTTCTCCCGCCTGCAGTTCCTTCGTGACCAGCTCACCGGACAGTTCGAGCCACGCCGTCCCCTCACCGCTCAGGTGCTGCAGCAGGAAGCCGTCGCCGCCGAAAATGCCGGCGCCCAGGGATTGCTGAAAGCCGACACCGATCCGGACGTTCGGCGTCGCGCACAGGAACCCGTGCCGGTGAATCATGTATTCGTGTCCCGCGCCGACCTCGACCGGCACGATGTGCCCCGGCAGTTTCGTGGCGAACGCCACTTCGCCGGCCGCTCCCGTGGAGCGATATTCCGTCATGAACAGCGTGCCCCCGCCGGCCACCCGCTTCAGGGCGCCGAAGAGTCCGCCGCCACCACCCATCTGCGTGTGCGTGGTGAGCTGAATGGCGCTGCTCATCCAGGAGAGCTCTCCCGCCTCGGAGATGATGGCCTCGTTGGTGTCCAGCGTGAATTCGAGAACGGGCATGACCGTGCCGACGATGCGACTCTGCATGAAAGACTCCTGAAACGGATTGAATGACCAGGACGAGACACGGGCGCGCCGCCGAGCCTGCCGGCCCGGCGACGCGCCGCATCCTTCGAGTCAGCGAGCGCCCCTCAGCGCCGCCTCAGTTCTTCAGCAGCTTGTTGGCGGCCGCCACGTCGGTCTGGAGACGGGCCACGCCGGCGTCGGCCTGCTGGATGTAGTCATTGGCCACCCCGACCATGCCGGGAGTCGGCGCCGCCAGCTGCATGCCGACCCGCAGCGAAATCCTGAACAACCAGGCTCGCAGCAGGTCGGGATACACGAGACTGCCTTCGTACGATTGAATCTGCAGGTCCACGAGGCCGTCGATATCGTGGCTCAGGCGCGCAATCTCCTGCTTCGCGCCCGCGGCGGACGACTTCTGGAGCGCGCTGCGGGCGTCGATCGCCCGGTTCAGGTTCACGTCCAGATCGTTCCCGGCCGTCTGGATCCGCTTCAGCAGATCGAAGCGTTCCTGCAGTTGCGCCTGCGTAACGTGCAGGCTCGGATCGAGCTTCACCTCGAACGGCTGCTCCTGGGTGAAGCTGCCGTAGGTCAGCTTGACGTCGTAGGTCCCGGGCACGACTTCCGGGCCGATCAGCGCGCCGTTCTGCTGCGCGTAATGGAAGATCCCCTTCACCTCCACCGCGGTCGGGTAACGCATGTTCCACTGGAAGCGGTTCATGCCCGGATGGAGCTTCACGACCTTGCCCATCTCTCCGTCCCGGCCCCGTTCCGGCTTCAGCGGCAGCGTGTAGCTGCTGATCACTGCGCCGCCGGTGGTCGTGAAGGTCAGCTTGACCGGCGTGTGGCCGTCGTAGTTCGACGGCAGATGGAACAACACGGTCACGCCGGGCGCCAGGCGCTGGCCCTGCGCTCCGCCACCGCCAAACCCGCCCCGGCCGCCCTCGGTCAGCCAGGCCTGCTGCGGCTTGTACACGTAGGCCCTGTCGCTCGCCACGTGGGCCGAGCCCAGTTGCTCGAGGTACTGCAGGTCGTCGAGGACCCAGAACCCTCGTCCGAACGTCGCCAGGGCGACGGCGTGCTGCTCGGGCTGAATCTCGATGTCGTTGACGCGCACCGCCGGCAGGTTGAGCGTCAGCGGCTGCCACTGCCGTCCGCCGTCCTGGCTGTCGTAGACGGTCCGGCTGGTGGCTGCGAACATCAGGTTCGGATCGTTCGGATCCTGCCGCACGCTCTCGACGTACTCGTCCTGCGGCAGGCCGGTGGTCAGCGCCGTCCAGGTCTTGCCGTAGTCGGTGGTCTTGTACACGTAGGGATGGAAATCGTCCCAGTCGTACCGGCTCGCCGACACGTACGCGGTCCCTGCGTCGGTGTGCGACGGCTCGATGCAGGTGACGGTGGACCACGTCGGCAGTTCCGGCGGCCGCACCGGCGTCCAGTGCCCGCCGCCGTTCGTGGTCACGTACACCAGGCCGTCGTCGGAGCCGGTCCAAATGACGTTGGCGTCCAGCGGAGAGAAGGCGATCGACGACAGCGTGTCGAACATCTCCTCGCCCGTCACGTCCTTGGCGATCGGCCCGCCCGGCCGGAGCTGCTTCGTCTTGTCGTCGCGCGTCAGGTCGGGGCTGATCTCCTTCCAGTGGACGCCCTCGTCGAGCGTCTCCAGCACCACGTTGGCGCCCATCAGGAACGCGTTCGGGTCGTGCGGATCGAACAGCGCCACGTGATGGTTCCAGCCGAAGCGGTACTTGATGTCCTTGCCGCCCGCACCGAACTTGTATTCCGGCCACGCGCTGACGAGCGTCGAGTGTCCCGTCCGGCGATCGCCGCGATACTCGTCGCTGTAGTAGCCGCTGGCAAAGGTGATCCACGGCTTGCCGGGCTCGGGCACCACCCAGCTCATCTCTCCCCCGCGCACCGTCGTCCAGACCCCCTTCGGCGCCGCGCTCGACCCCTCGTAGGAGCTGCGGTCCTGCTGCGCGCCGTAGATGTGGAACGGGAACTGCTCGTCGAGATTGGCGTGATAGAACTGCCCGGTGGGCTGGTTGTCCTCCGAGCTCCAGCTCTGCCCGCCGTCGAGGGAGACCGTGGCCCCGCCGTCGTTCCCCTCGATGAGAATCTTCGGGTGCTCCGGGTTGATCCAGAACACGTGGTTGTCGCCGTGGGGCGGATGCAGGGCGATGAGCGTCTTGCCCGCATCATGCGAGACGTAGACGCCGACGTTCGGCAGGTAGAGGGTGTTGGCGTCCTTCGGGTCGACGTAGACGTAGCCGTAATAGAAGTCGCGCTGCGTGATGTTCTGGCTGAGGCTCATCAGCCGCCAGCTCTGGCCGCCGTTGTCGGAGCGGAAGAGGCCGCCCGCCTGGCCCTTGTAGGTGGCCTGCACCAGGGCGTACACCACGTTGGGCTCGCTCGGCGCCACCGCCAGGCCGACCTTGCCGAAGATGCCGGTCGGCAGCCCCGGGTGATGCGTGATGTTGGTCCAGTGCGCGCCGCCGTCGGTCGTCTTGAAGATGCCGCTGCCCGGCCCGCCGCTCGAGAAGCCCCAGTGCTGGCGCGATATCTGCCACATCGCGGCGTACACCACCTGCGGGTTGGACGGATCCATCGCCAGCGTCACCGCGCCGGTGCCGTCGTTGACGAACAGCACCTTCTTCCAGGTCTTGCCGCCGTCGGTGGTCTTGTAGACCCCACGCTCCGGGTTCGGTCCCCACAGATGGCCGAAGGCGGCGGCGTAGACGACATCCGGGTTGTGGGGTCCACGACGATCCAACTGATGATGTGGGTCGCGCCCAGGCCGATGAAGCTCCAGGTCTTGCCGCCGTCGGTGGACTTGTACATCCCCTCGCCGGTCACTTCCGTGTTGCGGGGTGCGTAATCGCCCGTGCCGACGTAGATGATCCGAGGATTGGAGGGCGCAATCGCCATCGCGCCGATATTGCCGGTCTTGAAATACTTGTCGGAGACATTCTTCCAGCTGTGGCCGTAGTTCGTGGTTTCCCAGACGCCGCCACCCGCCGTGCCCATGAAGAATTCATTCGGCCTGGAGGCAATGCCGGCCACGGTCGTGATCCGTCCGCCGGTATAGGGACCCACACTGCGCCACCGCAGCGCCGCGGTCGGCCCGCTCGCCGGCGACTGCGCGGCCCCGGCCATCGGCAGGACCAGACACAGTCCGAACGCCGCCAACACCCACTTCGTTCTGAACATGGCGCGATTCCCCTTTCCGTCTCTCACACGCAACCTCAGCCGTGACCGCACACCGCCCCTCCCGGGTCCAGTCGGTAACACGCAACGATGAACTATACCTGAATCGTACAGGTCGCTACGGCGCGATCGCGCCGACAAGCTCAGCCACGCGACAGCGGATGTTGTCGTGCAGACTACAGCTGAGTTGGGAGGAAGCTCACTCTGACGGATACGGAGACACGGTGCCGTGCCGTCCCGCCGAAGCCCGTGTCCGCGCTGTCAGAATCAGAAGCGCACGCCGAGATCGACCGAGTGACGGGCGCCGGTGCTGCCCGCGTCCACGCGGTAGCCGATCGTCAGATCGGTGCCGCGGCCGAAGGCCGTTGCGATCCCCGCGGCGGCGAGCAGGCGATCGCTCGCGAACGGCACGCCCGACACCGTGAAGGCGGCAGCCGGCTCGGACGACAACCGCATCGCCACCGCCACGTCGGCCGCGCCGAGCTCGCGCGCGTAGAGCGCCTCTCCGTACGGGCGGAGGCGCCCGGACCGCCGCGCGACACGCGCGCCGCCGGTGAGCTGGCTCGCCGTCAGCGCCTGCGCGTCGGCCGCGAGCGAAAGGGCGCCGGCGCCGTCTTCCGTCCACGCGCCCTGCCCGTAGCGCGCCACGCGGATCCCGACCGTCGGCTCGATCAGCCAGTCCCCGGCCGCCTCGTCGATCGCCCACTCGGCCCAGAACGACCCGTCGGTGCCGTGTGCGTTGCTCTTCGCCGTCCGATCGACGGGGCCCAGGAACGCGAGGGAACTGAACGGCGGGGCGATCTGTGCCCCGAACGCGATGCCACGCGTCGTGTCGTAGGACGTGCGCGCCACACGGCCGCCCGCGCGCACGGACCATCGCGCGCGGCGGTAGCCCAGATACGCAAAGGCGCCCGGCGACGTGACGGTGCTCGATTGAGCCAGGCCCTCGAGCGAGATGGTGCCGCGAGTGTAGCCGCCGCCTGCGCGGCCGGCCACCGGCCGCCGAAGGTCCAGTCCGTGCCGATGGCGAATCCGCCCAGCGACGACGACGCGCCGGTACGCGTAACCGTTCGCGTCGAGCGTGGCGTGCTGGCCGATGAGCTGAGCCCACGACCGGCGACCCGCGATCCACGGCTGGTCGGGCACGGCCCGCGTGCCTTCCACGCGCAGGGCCGGATTCCGCGCCGCCACCTCGGCGCGAACGGCGTCGCCCGTCGCCTCGCCGTCGGCCGCGGCGAATTGGACGGCGGTGGCATGAATCTCGCCCGAGATTCGATCGAGCGCGCGGCCGGCCAGGCTCGGGTCGTCGAGCGGCAGAAGCAGTTCAAGCGAGCGTCACGGCCTGCAGGTCGCTGTCGTTCGTCGTGGGTCTCGCCGCGTAGAGGGCCGCGCCCGCCGACGCGCCGTTGGCCGTGGTCGCCGCCGGCGCCAGCGGCGCCGCCGTGTTCAGCACGAGCAGCGCGAGCGTGTGGACCAGTCGCTGGCCGCGTAGCTTTCGAGCCTGGCGTCGGACAGCTGGATGACGGGCGTGCCGGTGATCCCGCCTGCGGCGGTCAGGATCGCCCCTGCGCGAAGCGCGTCGAACCGAGCGGCGCCGGCGTCACGTCGATGACGGCGCCGTCGAGCGCCGCGGCGCCGCCCGCCGCGACGGACGAATTGGTACCGTCCGCGCCGAACGAGACGTGGAATAGACGCCGGCGGCGCCGATCGGGTCACGTTCCCGGTGACGGCCAACTGCCCGACCGTCGTCAGCGATGCCCGCGAGTCGAGTCGACAGCGCCTGCGGCGCGACGGCCACCAGGCCCGACGTCGCGAACAGCGACGCGGCCGGGCTCGCGGCCGCGTCGTCCCCGCGCCCACGGCTCAACGACCCGCCGACGGCGCCCGCGGCCGTGAACGCGGCCCCCGGCTTCACGTCGACGGAGCCGCCGAACGTGCCGTTCAGCACGAGCCCGCCCTGCTGCACCGTCGCCGAGCCGGTCATCGGATGATCCCCGGTCAGCGTCACGATACCGATCCCCGCCTTCGTGAGCGATCCGGTTCCCGACAACGTGCCAACGAACGTTCCGTCGAACGCCTGAGTCGAGAAGACGAGCGCGGCACCGTTCGACACCGCTCCCTGCAGCGTCGTCGTCGTGCCCGACGAGCGTCCCCGCGCTCACCGTCGTGCCGCCGCTGTAGCTGTTGGTCCCCGGCGAGGGTCAGCGTTCCGTGCCGGCCTTGGCCAGCGCACCGGTGCCGCTGATCGCCCCGGAGAAAGTCGTGCTGCTGTTGTCGCCACCCGCGGTGAGGGTGCCCGCACCGAGCGTCACGCTGCCCGCCCCGGTGAGCGAGCTCACGCCTGGTTGAAGCCGTTCAAATCCAGCGTCGCGCCCGAGGCGACCGACACCGCGCTGGCTCGAAGCGGAGCACGTTGGCCGCTCCGGCCTGAAGGGTCCCGGCGTTCACGGCCGTCGCGCCGGAATAGGTGTTCGCGCCCGAGAGCGTGAGCGTGCCCGCGCCTTGCTTGGTGAGCCCTTCGCCGCTCAAGGCGGTCGCGAAGGTCACGCTGTTGCCATTGGTGTCGAAGGTGCCGCCGCTCGAGCCAAGGGCGTTCAGGCGGGCGGAGATGTCGGTGGTGTTCCTCGTCGCCCATTGCAGTCCGCCGCCGTTCAGCGTGATCTTGCCCGAGCCCAGGTTGTTGCCCGCCGTAAAGTTGACCAGCCCGCCGCTGATGGTCGTGCCGCCGGCATAGGTGCTCGCGCCGGTGAGGACCAGCGTCCCGGCACCGCTCTTGGTGAGCGTGCCGGAGCCGCTCATCGCGCCCGCGTAGGTGCCGTCTGTCGTCTGGTCGAAGGTCACCGCGGCATTGTTGACGATCGCGCCCTGCAGACTCGTCGTCGTGCCGGCGAGGGTCCCCGCGTTCACCGCGGTGCCGCCGCCGTAGCTGTTGGCCCCCGTCAAGGTCAGCGTTCCCGAGCCGGCCTTGACCAGCGCACCGGCGCCGCTCATCGCGCCCGCGTAGGTGCCGTCTGTCGTCTGGTCGAAGGTCACCGCGGCATTGTTGACGATCGCGCCCTGCAGACTCGTCGTCGTGCCGGCGAGGGTCCCCGCGTTCACCGTGGTGCCGCCGCCGTAGCTGTTGGCCCCCGTCAAGGTCACTGTTCCCGAGCCGGCCTTGACCAGCGCACCGGCGCCGCTCATCGCGCCCGCGTAGGTGCCGTCTGTCGTCTGGTCGAAGGTCACCGTGGCGTTGTTGGCGATCGCGCCCTGCAGGACTCGTCGTCGTGCCAGCGAGAGTGCCCGCGTTCACCGTGGTGCCGCCGCCGTAGCTGTTGGCCCCCGTCAAGGTCACTGTTCCCGAGCCGGCCTTGACCAGCGCACCGGGACCGCTCATCGCGCCCGCGTAGGTGCCGTCTGTCGTCTGGTCGAAGGTCACCGCGGCATTGTTAACAATCGCGCCCTGCAGACTCGTCGTCGTGCCGGCGAGGGTTCCCGCGTTCACCGTCGTGCCGCCGCCGATAGCTGTTGGCCCCCGTCAAGGTCAGCGTTCCCGAGCCGGCCTTGATGAGCGCGCCGCGTACCGCTCATCGCGCCCGCGTAGGTGCCGTCTGTCGTCTGGTCGAAGGTCACCGTGGCGTTGTTGGCGATCGCCCCTTGCAGACTCGTCGTCGTGCCGGCGAGGGTCCCCGCGTTCACCGTCGTGCCGCCGCCGTAGCTGTTCGCCCCCGTCAAGGTCAGCGTTCCCGAGCCGGCCTTGACCAGCGCACCGGTGCCGCCGATCGCGCCGGAGAAGGTCGTGCTGCTGTTGTCGCCGCCCGCGGTGAGGGTGGCCCGCCCGAGCGTCACGCTGCCCGCCCGGCGAGCGAGCTCGCTCGGTTGCGCGAAGCCGTTGAGATCCAGGGTCGTGCCCGAGGCGACCGACACCGCGCTGCTCGAGGACGAGCCGTTGGCCGCTCCGGCCTGAAGGGTACCGGCGTTCACGTTCGTCGCCCCGGAATAGGTGTTCGCGCCCGAGAGCGTGAGCGTGCCCCGCCCTGCTTGGTGAGCCCTCCGCCGCTCAAGGCGGTCGCGAGGGTCACGTTGTTGCCATTGGTGTCGAAGGTGCCACCGCTCGAGCCGAGGGCATTCAGGCGGGCGGAGATGTCGGTGGTGTTCCCCGTCGCCCATTGCAGTCCACCGCCGTTCAGCGTGATCTTGCCCGTGCCCAGGTTGTTGCCCGCCGTGAAGTTGACCAGCCCGGCGCTGATGGTCGTGCCGCCGGTATAGGTGTTCGCGCCGGTGAGGGCCAGCGTCCCGGCACCGCTCTTGGCGAGCGCGCCGGCACCGGCGTTGCTGCCGCTGCCGCCGGAACCGGTCTGGTCGGCGATCACGTCGCTGACGGGGTCTCTGTGCCCGAGGAGGGGGAGAAGCGTGACGGTGTGTTGCCCTGAATGAAGATGCCGGCGCCGAAGGCGGAACCGGCGGCGCCGGAGCCGGCGCCGCTGCCCGCCGTCACGCTGTTGCCATTGACGTTGAGCGTGCCGGCGATGGTGAGGCTGCCGCCGCTCTGGACGAAGATCGCGCCGCCCAGACCGGCGCCGCCGCCGCCGCCGCTGCCACCGGTGGCGCCCGTGCCGCCGGCGAAACCGCCGGTCGCGCCCGTGCCGCCGGCGCCGCCACCACCGCCGAAGCCGCCCGTACCCGCGGTAGTACCGCCGCCGCCGCCACCACCGAAGCCGCCCGCGCCTCCGGTGCTGCCCGAGCCGGCGCCGCCACCGCCGCCGAAACCGCCCGCACCGCCGACGCCCCCGGCCGCGTTGCTGCCGCCCACGCCGCCGCCGCCGCCAGCTTTGAAGGCATTGCTGCCGCCGCCGCCGCCGCCACCGTTGGCCCCCCCGGCTCCGCCGCTGCTGCCGCTGCCACCGCTGCTCGCACCCGTGATAATTCCGCTGTCGCCGGCGACGCTATTGCCGTTGCCACCGTTGGCGCCGCCGCCGATGCCGCCGCCGCCGCCGGAGGCGTTATTGTCCTGGAAGCCGCCGATCCCGCCCATCCCGCCGCCAGCGCCACTGCCGACACCGGCGCCGCCTGCTCCGCCGACCGCCGCGTTGCTGGTCAGGCTGACGTTGGTGACGGTCACGTTGGCCTGGTCGGCGACGAAGATCGCGCCGCCCAGGCCGGCGCCGCCGCCGCCGCCGCCGCCAGTGTTCTGGTTTAGGCCGCCGCCGCTGCCGCCGGATGCCTTGGCATTGGTGATGGTGAGGTCCTGGATCGCGACCGTAACGGCGCTGAGCGTGCTGCCGCCGTTGAAGTTCGCCACCAGGAAGCCGCGATAGGTGCTGGCGCCGTCGAGCGTGTGGTTGGCGCCGATGATGGTCACGTTCTTTTGCACCGCCGGCAGGTCGGCGGTGAGCGTGATGTCGCCGGTGAACGTGATCGTGTCGCCGTTGGCCGCGTTGGTGATGGCCGTCTTGAGCGTCGCGAAGTCGTTGACGTCGAAGTTCGCCGCCTGCGCCGGCATGGACGGCGCGAGGAGCATCGCCAGGCCGGCGGCGATCAGCTTTTGCGTTCGGTTGAGCTCATGTCTCTCTCCCGTCTGGTCCAGCGGCTCGTCGACTCGACAGGTCCGCGCGGCTGGTCGCCCGGACGGCCCGACAGATGAGCGGCGAGGACCCTCGGCATCGATGACACCCTCGAGTGGCGGACGACGTCCGGATCCGAGTCGTTACAGGGAATAGGGCGGCAAGCCGCGGCGTCTTACCATATCGCCGCTCACGCACGGGCGCGCGAGGGCCTTCGACCGGGCAAGGCTGTCTCCCGGCCGGTTTCGCCGAATCCCGCCGGAAAGTGAACAGGCGAAGGCGAGGGCGGCACCACCGTCGGTCCACTCCTGGCCGTCTGCACACGTCCCGACGCCGGAACATTGACATCGTGGTCCGTGAGGCCAGAATCGGCTGCGTCGTCCTCTTAGTAGTGGGGCGGGGATGATGGAACCTGCCCCTTCACTGCCTCCAGGGCCGTAACACCATACGCCCTGACAACCGGGGCGAGGAAGGTCGCGGACGTCTCATCCCGATAGTGGGCACCTGGATCGTCGGACTCGTGCTCCTGATCAACATGTGCCGTTCAACGAACATTGCGCGCATGAACGAGCCTGGATCAGGCAGCAGGCCAATGGCTCGAGATCAGCCTGGGAACGGAGGAGGGCTTTGACAGCCGTCCCCCCTCATTCGTCTATGACCAACCCGGTTGTACCGGCAACGCGTAACTGCTGGTCGGCCAGGACGGCCTGACCCCCCTGGTACGCGCGGTCACCGTCAACGCCGGCGTCGGCTACTATCCGGGCGATCCTCCCGGCTGGGTTCTGATCCAGTCCCGGGCGTTCCCAGATGGCAGTTGCTGGAGCAACCCGCCGCCGTCGAACATGTAAGTTGGCCCCGTTGCGACGATCGACGTCACGACTCTGGGGACACCGCCCGTTCACGTCGAGCAGTAGCCGAGCGCACCGGGGACGCGGCAAGAGAGTTCAAGAGATCGATCAACGCGAGGCTGGGGCGGCCGATGCGGCTGTCGCGCGCCTCGCTCCAGCCGGCGTCGAGTGTCGAGCGTCACCGCTTCCTGGCCACCACGTGAAATATCTGCCAGTGCTTGGGGGTTCGCACGTCTGGGGGATCATCCCGTTCTTCTTCGCGCATCATCTCAATCTCGAAGCGCTCCAGCAGCTCCAGCACCTCGTTGCGTGAGTGGTGCGTCCGGCCGGGAAGCGACGCCCAGGTGTCGCGGTCCCCGAAGAACTGCCCGGCGAACCGGCCTCCCGGCGGATCGCCGTGACGAGCCGGCACCAGAGCCCCGGAAAGTCCCGAGGCTGGCAGAACGGCAGCGCAAAGCTCGCGTTCACCAGATCGCAGGCAGGCACCTGCATCTCGGCGAAGTCGACCTCGACGGCCTTCAACCGCGCCTTGAGCTCCTCGGGCACGCGAGGCCACAGGTGATTGAATGCCTCCGGGTGGGCATCGGTCGCCAGCACCCGCCAGCCCTGCTGGAGCAGTTCCAGCGTGTCGCGTCCCTCCCCCGCTGCCACATCGACGGCGAAGCCGTCGGTGACTCCCTCCCGGGCGAACGACTGCAGCGCGGCGATCAACGTGTCACGAGCCGGCTTGCCCAGGACCGCCCCGAAATAGCCCGACCAGTCCTCCGCCTCGGAATAGTCCTGCGCCTTCATCGGCGGCAACATCGATCCGTTCGACTCTTCCATAACCTCCTACCCTGCCTTGTGCATCTGCCTGGCCGCGTGCCGCGCACACGCCTCTGACGCCCCACCACGTCACTGCGCGTTCGCTCCCACATTCATCCCCAACGTTCCGTAACTGCAGCTCGCTGTGTTGCAGTCCTGCCAATTGGAGACCTGCACGCGAAGAGCCTTGGGCAAATCGACGTGCCGCCCGGCTTCCGTGGTCCCTTCCAGGATGTAGAAGTCGTCGGTCGCCGGGCCGGCCCAGTCGAACCGGACCTGCAGCGACTGGTTCGCCGCCAGGGCGGCCGATCCGTCGCACGGCCATTGAACGCGGCATGCAGAACGAACGGCTCAGGGGTGGTGTTGACGAAGGTCGCGCAGCCGCAGAGCGGCGCCAGAGCGGCGAGCTTCACCGACCCCGTCGACGCCTCCATCTCGACCCCCTGGAATACCGCCGCCCCCCGCAGCCGATCAGGCCCGCCAGGCCCAACGCCAGCACGACTCCGCCCAGCAGTCTCAATCTTCCGGTGTCTGCGGTCTCCGCTCCTGCCGATCCCGACAACAGCCCGTGGTCTGCGTTCATTGGATTCCTCCAGTGGACAACCGACAGCGTCCGCGAGGGACGTTCGGATGTTGGGGGCACAGTCTGGAACCGTGCGCATCGGACCCGAGCCCACCGGTCCATGCTACCATCCGGCGTCAATCCCGGAGGCTCCCGCTCTCACACGCCCATGCAGGAGGAATCAGGATGGCAGAGGATCTCACCCGGCGGCAGCTCCTCGTTGGCACCGGGGCGGGCGCAGCGGCCCTGCTGCTCGATCCCCGCAGTCTGAAAGCCCAGCCCCGTGCCGGGCCGGCCATCGTCTTCACCCATACGACGGTGGTGAATGTCGACGAGGTCCGGAACGATGTGGCGCTGGCGGTGGCAGGGAACACAATCGCCGCGATCGGATCGACCGACAAGGTCCTGAAGAAGTACCCCGGGGGCCGACGTCTACGACGGACGCGGCAAGGTCATCGTCGCCGGGCTGGTGAACTGCCACTCCCACATGTCGGCCGTCATCGCCCGCGGCTTCAACGAGGACTTCGGCTTCCCCAACTCCGCCCACCTCAAGATTCAGCCTCGAGCCTGCTGCGGGACGACGAGAACACCTTGATGGTCCAGGTCGCGGCGCTCGAAGCCATCCGCACCGGCACCACCACCATCGTCGAGAACGTCGGGAACATTGCGAAAGAGGCCCAGGCCCTGGCCGACAGCGGCCTGCGCTGCGTCTTCGCCGAGTCGATCCGCGACAGCGAGAACGTCGCCGGTCCAATGTCCACCGAGGGGCTGGCGGAGAGCGAGCCGCCGCGTTTCTCGGCGAAGTTGCGCGACGAAGGGATGCAGCGGATCCGCGATGTCTTCACCGCCTGGCACGGCAAGAACAACGGCCGCATCAGCGTCTTTCCCGCCGCCGCCCTCGCCGAAACCTATTCACCCGAACTGCTGCAGGCGGTCCGCGCGTTCGCGGAGAAGCACGACCTCCACTACACGATCCACCTCTCCCAGAGCGTCCCGAGGTCGACTTCATGTGCGTACCACGGCGTCCGGCCGTCCATCTTCCTCGAGCGCCACGGTTTCCTCGGCCCGCGGCTCTTTGCTGCCCACTGCCGCTACGTGGACGATGGCGATATCGCAGCGCTCGGGAAGTCGAGAACGGTCATCTCGCACCAGGCGAACATGGCCGCCAACCGCGCCGTCATCCCGCCGATTGCGAAGCTGCGGGCCGCCGGTTCCCCATCGCGAACGGCACGGACAACAACACGAACGACCTGTTCATCGTGATGCGCGTCGCGCTGTTGACGGAGCGGATTTCGCGGCACGATCCGATTCCCGGCACACGGCCCCAGCCGGAAGACATGCTCGAGGATGCGACGATGGGCGGCGCCCGCGCCGTGAACCAGTCGGCGCAGCTCGGCGCGCTCGCCGTCGGCCGGAAGGCCGACCTCATCGTCGTCGACACCTGGCGCGCGCACCTGGTGCCGGCCGGCCGCTTCCTGTCGGCCTGGATCCACAACGGTCAGTCCGGCGACGTCGAGTCGAGCATGGTCGACGGCCGGTTCGTCATGCGCGACCGGAAGGTGCTGACGATGGACGAGGCGGGGATCCTGGCGGAGGCCGAGAAGGTCGGGAAGCGGGTGTGGGATCAGGTGCTGCCGCGAGCCCGCTGAAGATCCCGGGCCGGCCGAACTGGCGCGAACGGGAAGGATGACAGGGATTCTGCTGGACCCTCCCCTGCCCGGGACCTATACTGACGGCCGCAACCCCGGACACGACAGTCACGACATGCAGGCCGGCCAACGCCTGGCGGACCGGTACGATCTCCTCCGCCCGCTCGGAACGGGCGGGATGGGGGAAGTCTGGCTCGCCCGGGACGACCAGCTCGGGCGTGAGGTCGCCATCAAGGCCCTGCCGGCCGCGCTGGCCGCCGACCCGACCTCGCGCGCCCGCCTGCGCCGCGAAGCCCACGCCGCCGCCGCCCTCGATCATTCCTTCATCTGCAAAGTCTTCGAAGTGCTCGATCGCGACGGCGTACTCGCCATCGTCATGGAGTGCGTCACCGGCGAGACACTGCACGCGCGGCTCGCCCGGGGGCCGGTGCCGTTGAGCGAAGCCCTCGCCCTGGCCGGTGAGCTGGCCGACGCCCTCGACGCGGCGCACGAGCGGCACGTGGTCCATCGCGATTGAAGCCGGCCAACATCATGATCACGCGCCGCGGGCACGTGAAGGTGATGGACTTCGGCCTGGCGACGATGGTCGGTGCCGACACGGCCGCCGAGACGATGCCGGCGGCGGCGGGCGCCACGCCGCTGACGGCTCGCGGTGTCCGGGTCGGCACGCCGGGCTACATGGCGCCCGAGCAGATCGCCGGCAATCCGATCGATCTCCGCTGCGACGTCTTCGCCTTTGGCGTGGTGCTGGCCGAGCTCGCCACGGGCGTCCACCCGTTCGCGCGGCCAACGGCGGCCGAAACGGTGACGGCGGTCCTGCAGGATCCGCCGGTCTTCGCGGGCGCGGCGATGCCGCCCGCGCTGCGAACGATGCTGCAGCGGATGCTCGCGAAGGCCCCGAAGGATCGCTACGCCTCGATGCGCGAGTTGCGGGCGGACCTCGAGGAGCTGCGGACGGCGACACCATCGACGAGCGCTGGCCTCGCGAGCGATGTCGCGGTGGGCGTGCCGGATCGTGCCCGCCGCTGGCCGATGATCGGGCGCGAGAAGGATTACGCGGAACTACTGAAGCGGCTGGACGAGGCGCTCGCCGGCCGCGGCTCGCTCACGCTCATCGGGGGTGAACCGGGCATCGGCAAGACGCGGCTCACCTCGGAAGTGCTCGCGGAAGCCCGGCGCCGGGGCTGCATCTGTCTGGTCGGGCACTGCTCCGAGATGGAGGGGGCGCCACCCTACGCGCCGTTCGTGGAAATGACCGACCGGGCGGCGCGCATCGTGCCGCACGCGGTCTTCCGCAACCTGCTGGGCGACAGCGCGCCCGAGGTAGCGCGGCTGCTGCCGGAACTGCGGCAGCTCTTCGCCGACATCCCACCGCCCTTCAGTTGCCGCCGGAACAGCAACGCCGGTTCTTCTTCAACGCCTATCGCGACTTCCTGGAACGCGCGTGTCGTGCGACGCCACTCGCCCTCGTCCTCGAGAATATGCACTGGGCAGATGAGCCGACGCTTCAGCTCCTGTTGCACCTGGCGCACGCGATCCCCACGCTGCCGCTGCTCGTGCTCGGCACCTACCGCGACGTGGAGCTGGACGTCCAGCGGCCGTTCGCCCGCATCCTCGAGACGCTGCTGCGCGAACGCCTCGCCGGGCGGATCGCCCTGCGCCGGCTGCCGGCCGACGGCGTCGCCGATCTGCTGACGGCCATGAGCGGCCGTCCCGCGCCGCCCTCGCTCGCGCGCGTCATCCATCGAGAGACCGAAGGGAATCCGTTCTTCATCGAGGAGGTCTTCCAGCACCTCGCCGAAGAGGGGCAGCTCTTCGACGCCACCGGCGCCTGGCGGCCGGACCTGCGCGTCGACGCGCTGGACGTCCCCGAAGGGGTGCGCCTGGTGATCGGCCGCCGCCTCGAGCGGCTGCCGGAAGCGACGCGGCGGACGCTGACGACCGCCGCGGTGCTCGGCCGGACGTTCAGTCTGGCGCTGCTCGAGGCGCTCGAGCCGAACGAAGGCGACGCCGTGCTCGACGCCATCGAGGCGGCCGAGCGCGCCCACCTGGTCGCCGTCCAGTCCGGCACCCGGGAGACTCGCTACACGTTCACGCACGAGCTGATCCGCCAAACGCTCGCCGACGCGCTGTCGCTGCCGCGGCGGCAGAAGCTGCACGCGCGCATCGCCGCCGCCATCGAACAGGTCTACGCGCGGGCGCTCGACGCGCACGTCCCGGCGCTGGCGCATCATCTCTTCAGGCGGGCGCCGCCGCCGATCCGGAAGAGACGACAACGTACTCGTGCGGGCCGCCGAGCAGGCGAGCGCGGCGGCGGCGCACGAGGAAGCGCTCGCCTGTCTGGACGAAGCGCTGGCGCTCTGGGAGGGGGAGCCATCCGCGCGGACGGCTGATTTGGAGGAACGCCGAGGACAGGCCTTGCGCAGCCTCAGCCGGGCCGACGAAGCATCGAGGCGTATCGTCGTGCGGTGTCGACCTGGATCGCCGCGCACAACACTGACCGCGCGGCGGAAGCCCTTTCGGGTGCCTCTTACCTGCGGGTGTGGCGCATGGAGTTGCAGGCCGCCCGAGTGGATTGAAAGGCTGCGTTTGCGTGGCCAGGCTTGTCGGCAGCCTCCCGCGCCAGCCTGCTGTGCGGCGAGGCCGCCGTGAGCGTGTTTGCCGGTGATGTCCAGGCTGGGCTCCAGGCGCTACGCGAAGCGGAGATGCTCGATCAGCAAGGCGCCCATGCCGGCCTGGACGGAGCCATGCTCGCTTGCCGGTGCCGTTGCGAGCAGATTGAGATGCACGCGTCTGCCAACGTGGCGCGTGGGCGCGAGTGGGCCGCCTTCTGCACCTCGCGGGGCAACGTATGGGACTAAGTTGAGGCGACGTATTCAAGCGCCCTCGGCCTGGTCGATCCGGGCCATGTCGAGGAGGCCCTGCTGGTCCTGGACGAGGCTGACGCGAAGGCCGTGCGCGTAGGGCATACATAGGACATTCAGCGATTGCCGTTCACCAGAGCATGGCCCGGGTGGCGCAAGGTGACATGGCCGCTGCCGAACTGCACGCCCGCGAAGGCCGCGAGCGGTGTCGACACGTCGATTCGGCGATCGTCGCCTTCGCCTTCGACCTCGCCCTTGCCACCTTCGCTATCTGGGAGGGTCGCGAGGCCGAGGGCCTGGCGCTGGGATGAGCGGCGGCCGAACGCGAGTCGGACAGGACGGCACTGCATAGTGCCCACGCCTGGTCCTTCCGCAATCTCGCCATGGTCGATTCCGGCCGAGGCGCGGGCTGCACACCGCGCCGACCCCGAGCAGCTCCGGCGGCCGGGCGACCTGGCGACCGAAGGGTTCTGGCTGGCGCTCACCTACCTGGTGGAGGCGCTCGCGCGCCTCGAGTTGCGCGACGACTCCTCGCGCTCGTCCCGTCGTCGACGAGCTCGCCGCGGGCGAGATCGTCTTCCCCGTCTGGACAGGGCTGCCCTCGGCCGCGCTCGCCGGCATCGTCTGCCGGTGGGCGGAGCAATGGGAACCGGCCGAAGCGCACTTTGCGCGCGCCCTGGATCAGATTGACACGCTGTCGATGGAAGGGCTCCGCGGCCGGACCCTCGATTGGTACGCCGACATGCTGCTGGGCGCGATCGGCCGGGCGACCGCGATCGGGCCTGGGACCTGCTCGGCCAGGCGGCGGCGCACCACGCGGCCCTCGGCCTCCCGGGCCTCGAGCGCCGCACCCGCGCACGGCTGCAAGCGATCCGAAGGAGATCTCGCCAGTGTCTCGCACATCCCGCGCTGCCCTCATTCTCATTTACGTGCTCGCGCTGGCGGGTTTCGGTCTGCTCGTCTCGCAGGCGTATCAGCCGGGCGCGCCCGCTCGCGACGTGCCTGGCCGTGTCGACGGCGCCACGCTGCTGCCGAACGGCTGGCGGGTTGCGCCGGCCGGCGAGTCGGTGACGCTCGGCAACATGCCGGTGGGCATGATGGCATCCCCCGACGGCCGGTACCTCGTCGTCAGCATGAGCGGCTACCTCGAGCCCGGCCTGGCGGTCGTCGACACGCACAAGAAGAATGTCGAACAGCGGAGGGCCTTGGGGAACGCGTGGCTTGGACTGGCGTGGAATCCTACGGCCTCCACCTCTATGCATCGACCGCGAGCGCGAATCGCGTGAAGGAGTTCCTCTTCGGCGAGGGCACGCTGTTGCCGGGGCGCGAGTTCAGCCTGCCGCCGGCTAAGGGGGAGACGTTCGTCGGCGGATTGACGGTGTCACCCGACGGCAAGGCGCTGTACGCGGTGCGGGTGTTCGCGAAGTCGCTGAGCCGGATCGACTGAAGACCGGCAAGGTGACGAAGACCGTCGATTTCCCGGCGGAGCCGTACACCTGCCTGACGTCGCCGGACGGCAAGACACTCTTCGTGTCGTTGTGGGGCGACGCCAAAGTGCTGATCTCGATGCGGACACGCTCGAGCAGACCGGCGAGGTGGCCGTCGGCGAGCATCCGAATGCGATGCCGTGTCGGCCGACGGCAAGCGACTGTTCGTCGCCTGTGCCAACACCAACGCTGTGTGGAGATCGACGTGGCGGATCGGAAGGCCGTCGAGCAGGTTGCCGTGGCCCTCTATCCGGACGCGCCGGACGGCTCGACACCGAATGCGGTGTCGCTGTCACCCGACGGGAGGACGCTGCTCGTCGCCAATGCCGACAACAACGACGTGGCGGTTGTCGATGTGTCGACCCGGGATCGAGCAGGGTGAAGGGATTCATTCCCACGGCCTGGTATCCGACCGATGTGCTGTTCAGCCGCGACGGGAAGAAGATCTACATCCTGACCGGTAAGGGGCTGAGCGTCACCGAACCCGGACGGTCAGCAGCCCGGCCGCCAGCTTCCCGACGGCCAGTACACTGCCAACATGCTGCAAGGCACGGTCGCGATGCTGGCGACGCCGGATGCCGGGCAGCTCGCGCGCGATACGAAGACCGTCTACGCGCTCACGCCGTATCACGATGCACCCGACTCGCGCCGGCCGGCGCGCCCGCCGGCTCGCCCATTCCGGCGAAGGTCGGCGACCCGTCGCCGATCAAGCACGTCTTCTACATCATTCGGGAGAACCGCACCTACGACCAGGTGCTCGGCGACGTGAAGGAAGGCAACGGCGACCCGTCGCTGACGTTGTTCGGCGAAACGGGGACGCCGAACGCGCATGCGCTGGTTCGCCAGTTCGTGCTGCTCGACAACTTCTACGTGCAACCCGAGGTGAGCTACGACGGCCACGAATTCTCGACGGCGGCGTACGCCAGTGACGCGGTGGAGAAGCTCTACCAGACCCAGTACGCGGGACGCGGCAGCACGTACTCGGCGACGGCGCCGGCCCGAACCGGACGCCGTATGGCGACCTCGCCGCGCCGGCGAAAGGCTACCTCTGGGACTTCTGCAGGCGGGCCGGCGTCAGCGTTCGCGACTACGGCGAGTTCGTCCACGAGATGCACGGGCCGCGCGACCCCTACGTCAACGTGTTCAACCCGCCCAGCACGGTGGGCCCCGAAGAGGCGAGCGTGCCCGGACTTGAAGGGCTGGTCGATCCGGAGGATCCGCAGTTCAACCTGCGGATCCCGATCAGCGCCGCGTCGATGTCTGGCAGAAGGAGTTCGCTGCCTACGTGCGCAATGGCAACCTGCCGCAGTTGTCGATCATCCGGCTGCCCAACGATCACACGGCCTACACGTTTCCGGGGATGCCGACGCCGCGCGCGATGGTCGCCGACAACGACCTGGCGCTGGGTCGGATCGTCGACGATCTCCACAGCCCCTACTGGAAGGACTCGGCCATCTTCGTCGTCGAAGACGACGCGCAGGCCGGACCGGACCACGTCGACGCGCACCGATCGGTGGCGCTGATCATCAGTCCCTACGTGCGCCACGCCGCCGTGGATCAGCGCGATCTACACCACCTCGGGCATTTTGCGGACGATGGAGCTGATTCTGGGGCTGCCGCCGATGAGCCAGACAAGCGGCGGCAACGCCGGCCTACCAGGCGTTCCAGCCAAAACCCGATCTGGCGCCGTTCGTGCGCCGGGCGGCGGCGATTCCGCTCGATCAGATGAACTCGACGCTGGCGTACGGCGCCGCCCTCTCGCAACGCATGAACCTGGCCGAAGCGGACCGCGTGCCCGACCTGCAGGGGGACGAGATCCTCTGGAAGGCCATCAAGGGGGCGGCTCGGTGATGCCACAGCCGCGGCATGCGGCGTTCGTGTCTGCCGTGAAGAACTCCGCCCTGCCCGACGACGATGATGATGACCCGAGACAGTGAACGCACGACGCGCGACGATCCCGGGGCATCGAGATCGAACTCAGACAAGCCCCTTCTGTTTCGGATGCCGGATGGCCACGACGATGACGATCGCCGTGGCGATGATCACTTGTTGCCCGCCAGCTCAGATGCGGCTGCACCCACGTGACGACCGGCAGGATCGCGATCGCGAACGGCAGCCGGCGCCACGAAGCGCGGGAAATAGAGCAGAATGTAGATCAACATCATGAACAATAAAACAGGGTCCAGCCCCATGGATTCGTGTGGCTCATATCCAGGAGCGCGAGGAATCCATTCATGGATCGCGACGACGGCCAGGAGGCCGACGACCACGTAGGCGGCGCGGAACCAGAGCGACGAACGCATCAGCCGGTCGAATCGCGTCATGGATCCCTCCCCGGTCGCCTGACTATCCCATCAGCCGGTCGATCACGACGAACAGGACACTCCAGGTGGCGATGAGGCCGGCCCAACGGGAGAACGTCAGTTGCTTGTTCTCCGGCGCCTCTCTGTTGATCTTCCGCATGAAGGGCCACACCGCCAGGCCGCCGACCAGAAAGGCCGGGCCCCGAAGCCCCCACAGCGGCACTCCGGGCATCACCACCCTGTGGAGCGGAAGCATGATCAGGATGGCGATCACGCCTGCGAGAAATCCAGCCACGAGCGCATAGGCAAGACGCATGGTGGATCATCCCTTCCCGATCGGATCCACGGCGAACAACGGCGAACAACCGATGTCACTATCTGCAGGCTGTCAGGCCCGATGCAGGCCGGCACCGTCCCGTCGCCTCCCCGTATGCTCTTGGTGATTCGAGCGGATCATAGCGCCGGCCTGGAGGGGAATTGCACAGTGACTGACCGGAAGAGAGGGAGGAACTGGACGGCCTGAAGGCCCGCATCCTGCGGGACCGTCCCCGACCAATATAGAGAAGGAAGGCGGCCGGACGCGGCCGCCTTCCCGCTTTCTGACGTTCAGTGACCCGGGGCGGCCGCCGGCGCCTGGGCTGGCGGCTCGGCCTGACCGGACAGTACCCGCATGACCGAATCGGGCAGCTTGTTCGCATTGGCCATCAGGAGCGAGATCTGCCACATCTGGGTCTGCGACAGGCTCTGATCGAAGCTCGGCATGCCTGTCAGCCGGATGCCATTCGCCACTTTCCAGTACGTTTCCCCCGGCGGATCGTCGGTAACGCCCTTGCCGTGCATCAGTTCCGGCGGCGGGGGGAATTCGCCGCTGGCAATCGCCGTCTTCTCCTGCCCGGGTGCGCCATGGCACACGGCGCAATGCTTCAGATACAGACGCGCCCGGCGAGGTAGTTCGCTTCGCTGGCCTCGATGGGAACCGTCCTGGGCATCTCCTTCCGCAGTTTCGCGTGCAGCGCCATCCCCGTCAGCCGCTTCTCGAACGGCAGCGGATGCGCCTTCGTCGCCACCGGCGCATAGCCTCCGGCCAGGTAGGCATACCCTCCACCAACGATGCAGAGGATGGTCACCACGATACCCGCCACGAATGCCTTCATCGCTTCCTCTCTGGAATGTCTCAGGCCGGCGTGCCCATGAAGCCAGGAGGCAGGCGGTCGCGTGCGACCGCCTGCCTCCCTCGCCTCCCATCAACCAGTTCCGCGGCTCTCGAGATGCCGCGGGTAGGGACCTACGGAATCCGGATCGGCGCCAGCCCGGCGGCGCGGCGCTTCGTGTTCAGCTGCGCCAGCCCGGTCGTCGCCAGCGCGTGCCACTTCGTCATCACCTGCTGGCCGCGCGCATGCGCGGTGCTGCAAGCTGCGACTTCACGGGCCGTCGCCGCGACTTCCGCGGCCTGCATGGCCATCGCCGCCTCCATCTGCTCGTCGCTCGCGCCGTTCAGCGTCGGCGGTCCCGACGGCGCCGCGCGGAAGAAGCGGTTGGTCTGCGGCTTCGGCGCCGGCGCCACCGCCTCCACCTCCTTCGCGAACGCGGCCGCATCGGCCCCGCCGGCAGACCCGAGCGCCATCACCAGCCCGCGCGCCTTCTCGTAGGCCGCGTGCGAGGCCACCGCGCCGTCGTACATCTGGCGCGACAGCAACGCCACCTGGTTCAGGGCGGCCGGCGACGTCTTCACGCGCGGGTCGAGCCGCAGCGTCAGCGGCTGCGTGTGGCTATTGCCGTTCACCGTCAGCCGCACCGTGTAATGGCCCGCGGGCGCCCACGGCGCGTCCACATCCGGGTACGTGTGCCCCGGCACGCCGTTGCCACGGCCGGCCTCGCGCGGCTCGGGGCCGATCGGATCGAAGTGCAGATCCCAGCTGAAGCGGTGCATCCCCGCGTTCGTGGAGAGCACCATCTGGGGCGCCGGCCAGTAGAGCGGCACCGCGCAGTTCGGGGCCGTCGGCGTCTGCTCGCACACCTTGTTGTACGCCGCCGGGTCGAGGGCGGGATCGGGCTTCAGCACCGGGTCGTCGCTCGAGTAGGAGCGGATCACCTTGCCGGTGGCGTCGAGCACGTCCAGCTTGACCGGGCCCATCGCGTTGGACGCCAGGTAGTAGTCGATGATGCCGCCGGGCGGCGGGTTCTCGCCGTGCGGCATCTCGGGCGGCCACTCGGTGGGGTCGTTCATGCCGGGACGGACACGAACCGCCGTTTCCGGCTTGAACAGGTACGCGTCGGTCGCCTTCGCGGCCTCGGCCTCCTGGCGCAGCGGCGTCACGTCGTCGAGGATCCAGAAGCCGCGGCCGTGCGTCCCGGCCACCAGGTCGGAACACAGACACGACTCGTCGTCTTTCACCTGAATGTCGCGCACCGAGACCGCCGGCATGTTCAGCCGCAGCGAGTGCCAGTGGCCGCCATCGTCGTACGACACCCAGACCTGCGTCTCGGTGGCGGCGTACAGCAGCCCCTTCCTGTGGGGATCCTCACGGATGGAGTTCGCCACCGCGCCCGGCGGCAGGCCGTTGTCGATCTCGGTCCAGGTCTTGCCGCCGTCGTGCGTCCGCCAGAAGTGCGGATTCATGTCGTCGATCCGCATGGTGTTCGCCGCGGCGTACGCCGTGCCCCGGTCGAAGTGGCCGGCGTCGATGTTGAAGATGCGGGTCCACGGCTTGATCTGCGGCGGCGTCACGTTCGTCCAGTGCGCGCCGCCGTCGGTCGTCATCTGGATGTTGCCGTCGTCGGTGCCCGCCCAGAGCGTTCCGACGGCCAGCGGTGACGCCGACAGGGCCGTAATCGTCCCCTCGGGGCCGGGCTTCACGACCGCCGCATACTTCCCCGCCGTCGCCGGCACCTGCCAGGTCTGCCGCGACAGGTCGGGGCTGATGCGCTTCCAGCTGTGGCCGTGGTCGCGCGTCTCCCAGACGACGTTCGACGTGTAATAGAGGATGTTCGGGTCGACCGGCGACCAGAGGATCGGCATCGTCCGGACGTCGCGGTTGTATTCGCCGCCCCGCGGTCCCATGTTCGGGCCGACGCGCGTGGTCTGCCCGGTCCTGCGGTTGTACAGCGTCACGTCGTTGCGCGAGCTGCCGTACACCAGGTCCGGATTCTTCGGGTCGGGCGCCGCGATGCCGTACTCCTGGATGTTGACCGGATGCCAGTCGTGGAAGGTGATCATGCCGTCGTTCGACCGGCTGTCCACGCAGGCCGAGCCCGAGTCCTGCTGGCCACCGCACACGCGGTACGGGAAGGCGTCGTCGGTCGTCACGTGATACATCGCTGCCGTCGGCTGCGTGTACCAGTTGCTCCACGACTTGCCGCCGTTGGCCGACACCACCGCGCCCTGGTCGGAGACGACGAGGATGGTGTCGGGGTTGTGCGGATTGATCCAAATCTTCTGGTAATCGTCGCCGCCGTACGCGCCGCGGACCGCCGTCCAATGGACGCCGCCGTCGTCGGTACGCCACATCACGGTGCTGGCGCTGTAGACGACGTCGTCGTTCTTCGGATCGACCGCGAGCGTCGGCAGGTCGCCGCCGCCGATCCGCCGCAGCGGCCGGGCATCGACGTGCGGCGTGGGCGCCGCCAGCGGTCCCTCCGGTACGTCCACCGCGGTCCAGTGCTCGCCCGCGTCGGTCGACTTGTAGAAGCCGACCACGCCGGTGGTGCCGCCGTCGCGGCCCTGCCCGGTGCCGGTCGACGGCGCCCGGGTGCCGGCCACCATCGCGTAAATCAGGTTCGAATTCCCGGGCGCGATCGCCAGGTTCGCCTCGATCACGCTCGGCAGTCCTGCCGTCAGCAGCTTCCAGGTGGTGCCTCCGTCGGTCGACTTGTAGATGCCGTTGCCGCCACCCGAGCCGCCGAACTCGGCTCCCTCGCGAAACGCCTGCTGCTGCTGCCAGAGCGTGGCGTAGACGACCTGCGGGTTCGACGGATCCAGGACCACGTTGTTGCCCGACGTGTACGTCGTCGCGGTACAGGACCTTCTGGAACGTCCGCCCCCCGTCGGTGGAGCGGAAGATGCCACGCTCCTCATTGGGGCCGTACGGATGCCCCAGCACCGCGACGAACAGCCGGTCGGGATTCTTCGGATCGACGGCGATATCGGCGATCATCTGGCTGTCGCGCAGTCCGAGGTGCGTCCAGGTCTTGCCGGCGTCGGTCGACTTGTACATCCCGTCGCCCGTCGACAGGTCGGGCCGGATGATGCCCGCCCCGCTGCCGACGTAGATGACGTTCGGGTCCGAAGGGGCGACGGCGATCGCGCCGATCGAGCCCGCCGGCTCCTTGTCGAAGAGCGGCACCCACGTGGAGCCGTAATCGGTGGAGCGCCAGACGCCGCCATTGTCGAAGCCGACGTAGAAGACGTTCGGCTCGCTGGGGACACCGGCCAGCGCGCGAGCGCGCCCGGCCCGCGTCGGGCCGATCTCGCGCCAGTGCATGTCGCTGTAGACGTTCGGCGTCTGCGCCGCTTGCGCGGCTACGAACGGCGACACCACGAACGGTGTGGCCGCGAGCAGCGCAACGGCGAAGGCCATGCGGAACGGGGTCATGCGCACAGAGACCGCCTCCTGAAGAGAACCCGGTTCGGGGACCGGGGAAATGCCAGGATCCCGCCCACGGAGTGTGAGGCGGAAGGGCCCCATCTTAACGCGATTGCCCGCCGATCGGGCGCCTGGACGTCCCGAGTCCGTGAACCGGCTCCCCCGGTCTCCCGCTCCTCGACGCCGCCGGCTCCGCGACCCGGCCGCCGCCCGGCTGCCCGACGCGGTCCGGCGTTGAGCGGGTCTTCGTCTTTGGCGTATCCTTGCGGTTCACCTGGACAGACACCGATTGCCGAAACCCGTCCGTTGAGAACCGCGCCCTCGCGAGGGCGCCAGTCCGCGCAGGGAGGTAAAGGATCATGGCACGCGCGCATCTGCTTCGTAGCGGCCTGGCGCTGATGGTCGTGGGGGCCCTGGCCGCCCCGGCCTTCGCCCAGGGCCAGACCGAGCCGCTCACCGTCAGGAAGCTGTCGAGCAACGTCTACGTCGCCGAGGGCGGCGGCGGCAACAGCGGCATCATCATCGGCAATCAGGGCGTCATCGTCATCGACACGAAGACGTCGAAGGCCTACGGCGAAGAGCTGCTGGCCGAGGTCGCCAAGCTGACGCCCAAGAAGGTCACCGATGTCTTCCTGACGCACAGCGACGGCGACCACGTCAACGGCCTCGCCGCCTTCCCCACGGGGCTGACGATCGTCGCGCAGGAGGGCTGCAAGAAGGAGATGCAGGAAGCCATCGCCGCCGGCACGCGCGGCGCGCCGCCTGCCGACCAGCTCCCCAACCGGGTCGTCACCCAGCCGATCGAGGCCATGACGCTGCAGGGCATCAGGTTCGAAGTGCACCACTGGGCACCGGCCCATACGAGCGGCGACCTCATCGTCTACCTGCCCGACGAGAAGATCGTCTTCACCGGCGACATCATCGCGGCCCAGCGGCCCGATCCGATCATCCACACGGAGAAGCACGGATCGTCGGAAGGCTGGATCACGACGATGAAGGGGATCCTGGCGCTGAGCGCCACGCAGTTCATCCCGGGGCACGGCGATCCGCAGACCCGGACGGAGGTCGAAGCGCGGCTGAACCGCGTGGCGGCCAAGCGTGCGGCCATCGTGAAGATGATCAAGGAGGGCAAGTCGCTCGCCGAGATCGAGAAGGCCGAAGGCGACGCCCCGGCGCCCGGCGCACAGCGCCCGCGGTTCGCGAGCTTCTCGCAGGTGGTCTACCAGGAAGTCACCGGCAAGAAGATGTAGCGGACGCCGGGCGGCAGACGCACCGTCACGGCGTTACGACGCGTACTAATCACCTTAACAATTGCCGGCGCACCCGGTCGAGCGCGATTGACGCTACTGTCAGTTCGATGCCTCTGCCGGGTGAGTCGGATCGGCCCCTGGTTGCGACATGCATGGTCGCCATGTGACAACCGAGGCTGACGAGCAGATCGCGCGCTCACGTTAAGCTGCGTAAACCAGGGTAAAAGTTGCACGTCCGCGTGTAAGAGTTCCACCGCACCACATCCTCGACTGCTATAAGTGCTCCCGCACGCCATCCCGGATCCGTGACTCCGACAGAGGCTCTGGCGTCGAGGAGGATTCCATGCGAAGGGTTTGGACGTTCGTCGGCGTGATCGCCGCGAGCGTCGCACTGTCGGCGCTGCCCGTTCAGGCCGGCACCACCGGACACGAGACCAGCAGCAGCTCCCACAACACCGGCGATCAGCACGCGACCGGCGATCACGACGGGCACGGCGATCACGCCGGCGACCACGACGACGACGGCGATCACCAGACACAGCTCATCATCGACAACGCCTCGGTGTCGAGCGACCTGACCACCCTGTTCGTCAACGGCTGGAACTTCGGGACATCGCCGTCGGTTTATCTGAACGGCATCGCCCTCGGCGGTGTCACGCTGACCGACACCGGCCTGACGGCGACCATGCCCACGCTGCCGCCCGGAAGCTATCTGCTCGTCGTCATGCGCGGGCACGCGGAAGACGAGAACGGATCGAACGTCGACGAGTTCGCCCTGACGCAGGGTGCCGTCGGCCCGCAGGGGCCGAAGGGCGACCAGGGCAACGTCGGGCCGCAGGGCCCCATCGGACCGCAAGGACCCAAGGGCGACGCCGGTGCGGCCGGCGCCACGGGCGCGGCGGGACCGCAGGGACCGAAGGGCGACATCGGTCCCAACGGTCCCGCCGGACCGCAGGGTCCGGCCGGCGCGCAGGGCGTTCCGGGGGCCACCGGGCCGGCCGGCCCGACAGGCCCCAAGGGCGATATCGGACCCAACGGTCCCGCGGGGCCGCAGGGTCCGGCCGGCGTGCAGGGCAATCCGGGCGCCACCGGGCCGGCAGGCCCGACGGGCCCCAAGGGCGATATCGGTCCCAACGGTCCCGCGGGGCCGCAGGGTCCGGCCGGCGTGCAGGGCGATCCGGGCGCCACCGGGCCGGCAGGTCCGACGGGCCCCAAGGGCGATATCGGTCCCAACGGTCCCGCGGGTCCGCAAGGCCCCACCGGCGCGCAGGGCAATCCGGGCGCCACCGGGCCGGCCGGCCCGACGGGCCCCAAGGGCGACATCGGTCCGACGGGACCGACGGGGCCGACCGGTCCAAAGGGTGATGTCGGTCCGACCGGCCCGACCGGCGCCCAGGGCGATCCGGGCGCTGCTGGTCCGGCCGGCCCGACAGGTCCCAAGGGTGACACGGGTCCTGCCGGCGCGACGGGTCCGCAAGGTCCTGCCGGCCCCACCGGGCCGCAGGGTCCCACCGGCACCACGGGCCCCATGGGCCTGCCGGGCCCGCAGGGGCCAACCGGGCCGACCGGGCCTCAGGGCGCCGGCTTCTCGCCGAACTACGGGACGAAGACCTACAGTGAGATTGCGAGCGATCCGACCGGGGGTAACGACTTCGCGGAGATCGATTGTCCCGCGGGACAGATCGCGGTCGGCATCCAGGGGAAGGTCGGGCAGTACAACAACCAGTTCGGCCTGGTCTGTGCGCCGATTTCGAGCTTCTCGAACGACATCGCCGGCGTGCACGCGGTCACCGGGAGCACCAGCAACACGCCGACGGTCGGCAACCTGGGCGGCGGCTCCAATCTCGACTACAGCCGCATCTGCCCTGCCGGCTACGCGATGATCGGCGCGCACGGCAGCATCGACAGCAGCTTCATCACGCCGTTGCTCGTGCACTGCGAGCAGATCGGCGGCGGTCCGCTGTACGACACGACGCTCGCCAACGGCACACCGGTGCCCGGCACGAACGTCGATCTCCGCTGCCCCGGCGGCGGGGTCGTCACCGGATTCCAGGGACGGGCCGGCGACGTGCTCGACCAGGTCCAGTTCATCTGCCACTGAGGGTCGAAGACCACCGCGTCAACGGCCGGTGCCGGACCCGCTCCCGGCGCCGGCCGGTCGTTTCCGCCCCGCCGAGCAGCCGCGCTACTTCCCCGCCTTGTGAATCCGATCGATGAACTGGTCGACGTAGCCGAGCACGCCCTTCAGCACGTCGGCGGCGAACGTCTTCGAGCCGCCGCCGGCCAGGCCGCCCTGGTGCAGCAACTGCACCTGCACGAGCACGGGCCGATCGTGGTACGAGAGGCGGGCGGAGGTGTTCGTGTCCAGGTCAACGTCGTAACGCGCGACGCACGATCCCGGCGACGGGTTCACGGTCACGATGTTGACGTAGAGGTAGCTGTCCTCACTGGTGTGCTGGAGCACGGTGAAGCCGGCGTCGGTGAGCCGCTTCGACACGGCCGCCTCCATCGCGTCCCGCGTCAGGCCGCAGGACTCCGCCGCTTTGGAGCCCTCCAGCCCGTCGACCACGACGTTCAGCTTCGTCAACCCCTGCAGGTTCGCGTCGGGCCGCTGATCGATCGTCTCGCCCGGCGCCACGTCGCGGGCCGCGGGGACACCGCGCGGATCGGCGCCGGACGGAGCGGCGCCCGCGGGCGCGGCAGAGACCGGCTTCGCCGGGGCGGGCGGCCGGGCCGCCGCGGCCGCCGCCGCTTCCCGTGCATCGGCTTCCAGCGTCTGGGGCACGTAGACCCGCCTCACCGCATCGACAATCTGGCCGCGGTCGAGGAAGTCCGCCTGCACGATCAGCCGCGGCGGATCGGCGAGGCGCGAGTAGGTGTAGCGGAGCTGACGGCCCGGCTCCACCTCGTAGGTCACCAGGAGGCGGCCGATTTCGCGTCGGGCGACCACGGCGACGGGGACGCCGCCGTCGAGCTGCAGCAGCCCCTCCTGGCCGTCCGGCTGGAAGGTACGTGACCATCGGCCGTCGTAGGTGATCGCCACGGCGGCGGAGGTGTCGAGGATCGCCAGGTGCGCGGGCGGCTGCCGGACCTCGCCCGTCAGTTGCGCGACGCGCCGGGCATCATCCTCGCTCTCGGGGAGCCGCAGCGGCGCGCCGACCGGCGCGCCCGCCGCCGCGTCGTCCACGCCCAATCCGGCCGCACGCGCGCCGGACGGCAGCCAGGCGACGCCGAACCCGATATCGATCGGCAACTGGCTGAGCTGCCAGTCCAGCGTCCATCGTCCCGCCAGCCCGTCTGCCGGTGCCTGCGCGTGTCCCGGCACTGGCGCCAGCCCAACCGCCACCACCGCCGCGCCGAGCACGGTCACGAGTCTTGAACGCATCATGCAGGACCCTTCCGGCAGCGTATCACAGGAGGATCCGCCGGACGCGGCGGTCTGGCAGGTGCGAGGAGCCGGACATCGAGGTCACGTCGAGTTTCAGCCGCCGGTCGTCTCGGCGGTCACGCGCGACGTCTGATGTCCGGCGTGAAGGTCTTCAGGATGACGTCCGGCGTCACGCCTCATCGGTCCCGCTCCGGCCGTCCGGACCGAAACGGTTCGCCAGCGACAGCTCGGCCACGAGCAGCTTCAGCTGGCGGTTCTCGCCGGCCAGTAACTCCGCCGGCGTTGTCTCGTGTCCGGACGATGCCGCCGCTGGCCGGGCACCGGCCGCTGCCGCGCCGAGGCGCCGTAACAGTCCGGCGGCCGCGCCGACCACGTCACCCACCTCGTCACCACCGGCTTCCTTCTCGAGCGCCTCGGCGCGACCGACGTCAGCCGCGCCGAGGGCCTGCGCGGCGTGCCGGAGCCGACGCGTGAAGCTCCACATCGCCCCGGCGCCCAGCAGCAGGCCGACGGCGAGCAGGACGAGGCCGACCGTGAGCGCATGGTTGCGGTCGCGCCTGGCGCTCTCCGCTCGTGCGTCGAGCAGACCGTCGAGGGTCGGCAGCGACGTCCGCTCGAGCGCGAAGCCGGCATCGAGCACCTTCTGCAGGGCGGGCGCCAGACCGTCGGGCAGCGCCGCCTGCCCCGGCGGCGCGTTCAGGTGGGCGTTGACCAGAATCAATCGCCTCCGTCACCCGCTGACGGAACACCCGCACCGGCTCGTTCAGCACCGGCCCGAGCGCGGCATTGCCCTCGATGGCCACACGGTAGTCGGTCCCCACACGCGCCAGCGACGCCTGCAGCAGGGCCACGGTGGCGATGAGGTTCAGCCGGGTCGCCTGATCGGGTGGATGGCCGCCGGCGGCATCGATCTCGTCCAGGAGTCGGTTGACGAGACGCCCCGTCGCCGGCAGGTTCGCCACCGTCGCGTCGGCGAGGTAGTAGGAATCGAGGACGGGATCGAGGGTCAGCTCGCTCGTGTCGCCCACGAGCTGCTCGAGGGTCTCGAGGCGCGACTCGATTTCGCGGCGGACCTTCACGGCATCGGGCGCCTCGGCGCGTCCCCGCCACGCGTCGCGCACCCCGACCATGTCCTCGGTGGTCTGCAGGCCGCTTCCGTTGTGCCGATCGAACTCGTCGAGGGCCGCGATGGCGCGGTCGAGTCTGGACTCGAGCGCGGAGTACGCGGGATTGGCGGTGCGGCCCGGCGTGCCGGCCAGGCGGCGGTCGGCGGGCAGCGCCTCTTCCACCGGCAGCATCTGCTGCAGGTAGGCGACGCCGACACGCTCCTGCTCCGCCATGCGGATCGATACATTCAGGCTCGCGGTGCTCTGCCGAGATCGCGACGACACTCGACAGCGCCATCAGCGCGAACGCGATCGCCAGCACCACCGTCACGCGCAGTCGCTTCATCGCCTCCTCCGTCACTCCCGGAACGGCCGCATTATAATGCGCCGGCCGGCTCGGTGCTTCGCGGAATCCGCCGCGCGTCTCATCGGCGCCTTGCACGCCGGCCGTCTGCGCCGCCTCGACAACGTCGGGCGGCCGTGCTATAAACCAGCCATTCATGGCGTCGCCTGGCGCCGTGACGCGCAGCAACGCCTCACACGGGAGCCCGCACGGTGAACGTCCTCTGGCTCTACGAAATCCCCACCGGCCTGCTCTGCGCGATCATGATCGTCGTGTTCAGTGGCGGCTCGCTCGCCGGCCTGGCCATCACCCGCCGCTGGGTCGGTCACTGGCGCCAGCACAACGACGTCATCGCCGCCTTCGTGGCGGCGGTGGGCGTGCTCTACGCCGTGCTGCTGGCCATGATTGCCGTCGCCTGCTGGAACAACTACACGACCGTCGACTCGCTCGCCTCGCAGGAGGCGAACCTCGTGCACGCGCTGTTCCGCGATCTCGCCGCCTACCCGCAGCCGGCGCGCGACGACCTGCGGCACCTGCTGCGCGAATACGTCGATACGGTGATCCACGACGAGTGGCCGGCGCTCAAGGCGGGCAAGGATGATCCGCGGGCCGGCCTGGTGGTCGATCAGATGTTCGAGCGCTGGATGACGTTCCAGCCGAAGGACGAGACGCAGCGGCTGGCGGATGCCGAGATGCTCGCCCGCCTGAACACGTTCCAGAGCATCCGCGAGAACCGCATCCAGGACGGCGTCGAGGGGATCGACATCACGTTGTGGGCCGTGGTGCTGGTCGGCGCCGTGATCAACGTCGGCCTGACCTACCTGTTCTGGATCGAGGACATCCGGCTCCACCGTCGGCTGGTCTTCACGCTGGGCCTGACGATCGGGCTGGTGGTCTACCTGATCATGGCCCTCGATCACCCGCTGTGGGGCGACGTCAGCATCCCGCCCAAGGCCTTCCAGGCGGTCGCCCACTCCATGGATCGCGTGCTCCATCCCCTGACCCCGGGGGAGCGGAGACTGGTGGGACAGTAGGCACCACCCGGTATAATGCCGGGATGTCCGCACCGCTCCTGCGTCAGGCGCCGAACCTCCAGATTCTCACCGTGCCCGACGGCTACGTCGTCCAGCAGGCGAACGCCGGGCGCGTCCATCAACTCAACGCGACGGCGGCGCTGCTGCTCGAGCTCTGCAACGGACGCGCGACGGCCGACGAGGTGATGGCCGCCGTGCAGGCGGCGTTCGGTCTTCCACGCCGCGAGCTACCCGCCCTGCGCGAGACCCTCGCCGACTTCGTCAGGAGCGGGCTGGTCGTGGAGCAGGCGCGCGCGGCCGCCGGCGACGAAACGCCCGTCGCCACGGCCCGCCAGGAAGACGACGCGCGGCAGCGAAGCCTCCCGCCAGCGGGCGCCGGACGCCCCGCCGCTAGCCGTCCGACGGTCCGAGCGTCTGACGCGGGGGCTTGCCCGCTTCCGCGTCGAGCCACCCCCTGGCCCCGGCCGACGCTGCCGCCGTGTCGTACAGGTCGAACAGCAGCTTGATCCGATCGCGGTCGGCCTGGCTCGGGAAAGCTCAGGTCCACCCCGGCCAGCGAGGCCTCGAGCTGGCCGACCGTCGCACGGAGCACGGCCAGCTCCGCCTCGGGCCGGTCGTACTGGGCGGGCCGAACGAATCGCTCCTCCAGATCCTCCAGCGCCCGGCCCGCGCCAGGCTCGCGCAGGCGTACCTGCCGGAAATACCCTTCGAGATACTCGCGGACGCAGGCCCGGGCGAACGAATGGCCGCCGCCGGCGACCGCGAGCGGAAACCGCTCGTACCACACGGTCAGCGCGGATCGCTCCGCGAGCCGCCCGCCCAGGTGCAGATCCTCCAGCGCCCCGTACGCCGGGTCGAACGTGGCGAGCTCGAAGAGCGCGCGCCTGCACGAGAGCCCCGGACACCGGAAGTGCGGCCAGGCGTACACGCCATCGGCGGGCGGTTGCGGAAGGAACGTGCCGCGCTGCAGGCGCCACCGCACCACCGGGACGTCCCGGAGCGAGACATGCGGCACGGCGTGCAGGCGAACCGTCTCGGCGTCGGACGGGTGGCGCTCATGGAAGCGGCGACAGTAGGCCAGCGTCTCCGGCTCGGGCCACCATCGGCCATCCCAGAACAGGACGACCGGTGCGCGGGCGCACGAGAGAGCCAGGTTCCGGGCCTCGGCGATGGTGGCGGGATCGCCCGACGCGTGACGGACGTGGAGTGAGGGTGTCTGGCTGAGCAGGCGCGGCGGCACCGGCGGTCCGGCGACCACCAGCTCGAAGCGGGAGCTCTGAAGCGTCTGGCGGGCGAAGCCCGCCAGACACGACGCGAGCGATGCCTCGTCGACCGCGCCGGTCAGTACGACCGAAATCTCCGGCCGCTGACGCGACACGGACGTTCGCCGGCCGCGCTGCGGCACTAGGCGAAGGTGATGACGAGTTGTGGCCCGAGCGACGGATCCGCGACGGCGGCCGCCCCCTCGCGCGAGAAGTACCTCCACGGCTCCCCGGAACCGTTCGTCCCCGAGTCGCCGCCTCGTCCGGTGCCGATCGAAATCGTCGTCGGCGTCGTCATCGTCGGCGTCGCGCTCCGGATCGATCGTGAGCAGCCAGCCGTACGCACCCGCCTGAATGTCCGCCGTGACGTCGAAGAGAACCGGCCCCGTCATCTGGTTCACGTGGACGACCCGCGGGGCGGTTGCCGCGTCGAAGCTGCCGCCGTGCCAGCGCGGCGCGTGCCCGGACAGCCGCCCGTCGAACACGTTGGGATCCGCAGGCGAGTTCCAGGTGGCTCCGGCTCCCGTCCCGCGCTGCGCCACGCTGCCCGGTAGCACGGCCTGCATGCCGTTGCCCTCGACGAACTCCTTGTTCAGCGGGTAGGCCGTCACGCCGAACCGGTCGCTCTGTCCCCACGTGTTGTGGTTGGTCGCGATCGTCAGCATGAGCTGCGCCCGCGCGATGCCGCGGTTCGTCACCAGATCGACGAGCGTCAGCCGGTCGAACTGCACGAGCCCCCGGCAGGCCGGCCTCGCGCTGACCAGCAGCCGCGGGTTCGCCCCCTCGTTCGTGTTCGCCGAGGCGCGCCGGATGAACGTGTCGGCCTGCGCGTACACCACGGATGCCGACGGCGGCGTGGTCGGTGGTGGCGTCGTCGGTGGCGGCGTGGTCGGCGCCAGCGTCGTGGTCGGCGGCGGCGGCGGCGGCGTGGCCGTGGTCGTCGGCGGCGGCGTGGTCGTAAACGGCGGCGGCGTGGCCGTGGTCGTCGGCGGCGGCGTGGTCGTAAACGGCGGCGGCGTGGCCGTGGTCGTAAACGGCGGCGGCGTGGCCGTGGTCGTCGGCGTCGGCGTGGTCGTGAACGGCGGCGGCGTGGCGGTGGTCGTCGGCGGCGGCGTCGTGGTCGTCAGCAGCGTCGTCGGCGCCTGTCCCGCGAACGCGGTCCCCGGCAGCGCAAACGATGCGACCACCGGCGCGGCGAGTGCACTGCTGGCCAGCAGGGTCTCGAGGAACCCTCGCCTGGACACATCGGTGACCTTGGCCAGGACCTCGCCTATCAGCTTCTCACGCGGGCTCATTGTCCACTCCTCCGTTTGAAAGTCCCCATAGTAGAGGCCAACGTTCTCGCCATGTCAACCATTTCGGACCGCGGGCGCTCAGTCGAAGCGCGGCCGGGCGTACTCCGGCGCGCAGACACCCTGCCGCGCCGATTCGGCGATCGAGCGCGACGAGAAGTCGATGCCGGCAAACTGCTGATAGTCCGCCAGGGTGCGATACGTCCCCATACCGAACCGGGGCAGGTCGACCGTGGCTTCGGGGTCGTCGGCCGGCCGCACCGACAGCAGGTGCAGTGCGCGCTGCACGCTGCGCGTCACCTGTCGCCCCCAGTCGGCATTGTCCGTCCAGTGACTGCGGGTGTTCGCGGCCTTGTCCGGCCCGTAACAGTGCCAGATCAGGTTCTCGGAGGGCCCGAACAGGTCCCACCCATGGGTCCAGAGCCGCGCGCCGTGGGTCGGTTCGGTTTCGGTGAAGTACAGGTGGGGGTCCTGCGGCACCTCCCGCAGCACGTCCGCGCGCGAAAAGGCGAATCCACCGGCCCAGAACGCGTGCATGACGGGCCGCTTCGCGCCGTCGGCCAGGGACGCCACGAAGCCGGGCATCCCCGAGTCGTGAAACCGGAGCGCCGCCATCCGCAGCGGCGGCCCCTCGTAGAGCGCGCGCGGCGGGACGAATCCCCACGGATAGACGGTCAGCACGGGGAACCGGGAGTTGCAGGCGGCCAGCTCGTCGAGCAGCCGCTCGTCCCAGGCCTCCGCGAACCGCATGTGGCCGTCGATCTGCAGCACGTACTCTTCCCCCTGCCACAGCCGCTCGCTCATGTGGCGCGCCCAGCCCAGGCCGCGCGTCTCGTTGACGTGCACGTGCAGCGATCGCACCTGATGGGGACGCGTGCGCAGGTGGAAACAGTCGCGATCGCGCCTGGGATCGTACTGCCAGCAGACGCCGACGGTGATGTCGTCGGGGCGCCGGGCGCGCGCGAACAGATCCTGAATCGTCCACTGACAGTCGCGATCCGCGTACGTCGCGATGATCACGAAGATCCGGCCCGGCCGGGCCGGCGCGTGTCCGACCGGCACGTCGAACCGATGCCCTCGTCCGCTCAGCAGTTCCGCGGCGAGCGTGCCCACGGCGGCGCTGGAGGCGGCCTGACGCGCGCCGAGGTCGGCGGCCTGCCGCTTGTGGCCGACGCGGGAGGAGTACAGGATGTCGGGCAGGTTGTCGATCTCGTGACGCGCGGCGATCCGCACGCAGAATTCGTAGTCCTCGGCGCACCACCAGGCGGGATCGGCCGAATAGAGACCGGCGTTCTCGGCCTCGCGGCGGCGGAACATCACGGTGCCGTGCCTGAAGGCGTTGGCGCGCGGCAGCATCGCGCGCAGTGTCGCATCGCCGGTGGCGACGGCACACGTGTCGACGACCCGGCCCCGCTGGTCGATCAGGCGTGTACCGGAGCCGCACAGGACGACGTGGGGATGGGTGTCGAGGAAGAGCTTCTGTCGTTCGAGCCGCTCGGGGGCGCTCACGTCGTCGGCGTCCATCCTGGCGATGAGCGGCGCCCGGCTGGCCTGGATGCCGCGGTTCAGGGCGGCGGCGATGCCGAGGGGACGGTCGTTCCGGAGCACCTTCACGCGGGCGTCGCGGCCGGCGTAGGCGTCGAGGATCCGGGCGGTGTCCTCGGTCGAGCCGTCGTCGACGGCGATGAGCTCGAAATCCGGCCAGCTCTGGGCGAGGATGCTGTCGATGGCCTCGCCAACATGGCGCGCTTCCTCGCGAACCGGCATCACGACGCTGATAGACGGCATGCCTCCCCGGATCGGGTGTCACCGGCGCCCCCTGCGACGGTGCGTCATCCTATCCCGGCCGAGGGTCCCTGATCCAGTTTCGTGCGGGTTACATCAGCGATCCGGCCCCTCCGGCTCGAACCTCATCGCGGCGCCGTTCATGCAGTAGCGCTGGCCGGTCGGCGGCGGGCCGTCGGGAAAGACGTGGCCGAGATGGCCGCCGCAGCGGGCGCAGTGCACCTCGGTGCGGGTCATGAAGAAGCTGCGATCGGTCGTGGTCCCTACGGCCTGCGCGATCGGGGCGTAGAAGCTCGGCCAGCCCGTGCCGCTCTCGAACTTGGTGTCCGAGGCGAAGAGCTCCTGCCCGCAGCCGGCGCAGACGAAGGCGCCCCGCCGCTTCTCGGCGTCCAGCGGACTCGTCCCGGCCCGCTCGGTGCCATGCTTCCGCAGCACGCGGGTACTGCTCGGGGTCGAGCGTCCGCCGCCACTCCTCATCGGTCTTCTCGACTGGAAAGGTGTCGTGGGTGGACATGCGGAGAGCATATAACAAAGGCGTCGCGTCCCACGTCCGAGCGCCCGAGAACGCCGTCTCCCGTACACACGAGGGGCCGGCCGCATGGCCGGCCCCTCGTGACAGAGTGCTTCCCTACCGGTACTCCTCCTGCAGCTTCTGCAGAGCCGTGTCGCCCGGACAGAGGGCCGAGTACGGCAGGTCGACGAGCGGCGTCGACACGGTCTTGTTCAGCGCGTGCAGGTCGCGCGTCTCCTCGTCGATGTACAGCAGGCCGGTGACGATCTCGCCGATCTGCTGGTGCTTCCGCACGTGGGCGTACGCGGCATCGCGATCCGTGGGGTCGTAGCTGTCGTCGGTCTTCCGGAACCGGACGATGCTGCCGTCGTGCATGCGGACGGTGGTCACGGCGGCGTCGGCCTGGGTGGCGGCGATCTCCTGCCGCACCGGCACGAAGTCGACCGGCGCCAGCGACTCGTAGTGCTCGCGCGTGTAGCGGTAGCTCTTGGTCGACCCGACGTGATCGTTGAAGCTGACGCAGGGCGAGATGACGTCGATCAGCGCGAAGCCCTTGTGCCGCAGGCCGGCCTTCAGGATCGGCACGAGCTGCGTCTTGTCGCCCGAGAAGCTGCGGGCGACGAACGTCGCGCCGAGGCTCAGGGCCAGCAGCACGGGATCGATCGGCGGCTGCTCGTTCGCCTCGCCCTTCTTCGACGTCGAGCCGACGTCGGCCGAGGCCGAGAACTGCCCCTTGGTGAGGCCGTAGACGCCGTTGTTCTCGAGGACGTAGAGCAGGTTCACGCCGCGCCGGATGGCGTGGCACAGCTGCCCCAGGCCGATGGACAGCGAGTCGCCATCGCCCGAGATGCCGACGTAGACGAGGTCGCGGCTGGCCGCGTTCGCGCCCGTGGCCAGCGAGGGCATACGGCCGTGCACGCCGTTGAAGCCGTGCGACTGGCGCATGAAGTACGCGGTCGTCTTCGACGAGCAGCCGATGCCGCTCATCTTGGCGGCGCGGTGCGGCGGCACGTCCAGCTCCCAGAACGCCTGGACGAGGGCGGCGGTCACCGAATCGTGCCCGCAGCCGGCGCAGAGGGTCGACATGGCCCCCTCGTAATCGCGCCGGGTGAGGCCGAGCCCGTTCTTCGGCAGGGACGGATGCGTGACCTGAGGCTTCAGAATGGACGTCATGCGACGGTACCCTGGTGAACGTGCTGCACGACCGCCTCGACGACGCGCCGGGCGGTGAGCGGCAGCCCCCCGTACTCGAGCACGGGGATCATGTGATCGCGCAGCACTCCGGTTTCGAGCGTCAGCAGCGCCCGCAACTGCGCATCGCGGTTCTGCTCCACCACGAACACGATCTTGTGGCGCCGCAGGAAATCATCGACCGGCGCATCGAACGGAAAACCGCGGATGCGCATGTAGTCGGTCGGGATCCCCTGCGCCTTCAGCCGGTCGGTCGCCTCGAGGACGGCGGCGTGGCAGCCGCCGATCGAGACGATCCCCACCTCGGCGCCCGCCTGCAGGTGGAACTCGGGCGCCGGCACGGCCGGCGCCGCGCCGTCGATCTTCCGGGCGATCCGGTCGACGACTTCCTGGTAGTCGTCCGAGTCCTCGGTGTACGCGCCGTGCTTGTCGTGCCCCGAGCCGCGCGTGAAGTACGCCCCCTTCGGGTGGACGCCGGGCAGCGTACGGGCGGCGATGCCGTCGCCGTCCACGTCGAGGTACCGCGAGAACTTCCCGGTCATCTGCTCGAGTTCCTGCGCCGACAGCACCTTGCCCCGGTCGGGCACGTGCTGCTCGTCCCAGGTCAGCCGCGGCACGACCCAGTCGTTCATGCCGATGTCGAGATCGGAGACCACGAACACGGGGGTCTGGAAGCGCTCGGCGAGGTCGAACGCCTCGCTCGCCATGTAGAAACATTCGCGCGGGTTGCTCGGGTACAGACAGATGTGCTTCGTGTCGCCGTGCGACGCGTACGCCGTCGCCATCAGGTCGCCCTGCTGCGTGCGCGTCGGCATGCCGGTCGACGGCCCGGTGCGCTGGACGTCGAAGAACACCGCCGGGATCTCGGCGTAGTACGCCAGGCCGATGAACTCCTCCATCAGCGAGATGCCGGGCCCGGCCGTCGACGTGAAGGCGCGCGCGCCGGCCCAGCCGGCGCCGATGACCATGCCCGCGGCCGCCAGCTCGTCCTCGGCCTGGATGATGGCGAACTTCTTCTCGCCGGTCTCCGGGTCGGTCCGGAAGCGCTCGCAGAACTCCTTGAACGCCTCCATCAGCGACGTCGACGGCGTGATCGGGTACCAGGCCCCCACCGTCGCGCCGGCGTAGACGGCGCCGAGCCCGGCGGCCGTGTTGCCGTCGATCACGATCGCGTCACCGTTGGCGTCCATCTTCTTCAGGTGGAACGGCAGCGGACAGCTGAACTGCGTCCGGGCGTACTCGTAGCCCATCTCGATGGCGCGGAAGTTCGCGTCGAGCAGCGACTTCTTCTTCGAGAACTTCTCCTTCAGCATCTCCTCGATCACCGCCATGTCGATGTCGAGCAGCGCCGTCAGCGTGCCGGTATAGACGATGTTCCGCAGCAGCGTGCGGGCGCGGTCGCCCTCGAACGCCTCGATGCACATCTGGCCGAACGGCACGGCGAGGATCGTGATGTCATCGCGCATCAGCTCGGCATCGAGCGGCCAGCTGCCGTCGTACACCAGGTAGCCGCCGGGACGCACCGCGGCCACGTCCCTCGCGTAGGTCGTCGTGTTGAGGGCGACCATGAGATCGATCTGCTCGGGCCGGGCCGTGTAGCCGTCCTTGCTGACCCGGATCTCGTACCAGGTGGGCAGCCCCTGGATGTTCGACGGGAAGATGTTCTTCCCCGACACGGGGATGCCCATCCGGAAGATGGCCTGCATCAGCAGACCGTTCGCGCTGGCCGAACCGGTGCCGTTCACCGTGGCCATCTTGAAGGCGAAATCGTTGACGCCGCTCATGACGCGCTCCGGCCCGCGTAGGGCCTGATCAGGTCGAACTTGCTCATGTCCCAGGCCGCCGTCGGACAGCGCTCCGCACACAGCCCGCAATGGAGGCAGATGTCCTCGTCCTTCACCATCAGCCGCTTCGTCTGCGGCAGCGGACCCGACACGTACACCGCCTGATCGCTGTTCTCGGCCGGCGCCGACAGCTTCTGCCGCAGCGCGGCTTCGCTGCCCGGGTCGGGCGCGATGGTCAGGCAGTTGACCGGGCAGACATCCACGCAGGCGTCGCACTCGATGCAGAGCCGGTCGGTGAAGTTCGTCTCGATGTCACAGTTCAGGCAGCGCTGCACCTCGCGCGCCGTCTGCTCGGGCGTGAAGCCGAGCTCCACCTCCACCGCGACGTTCGAGAAGCGCTTCACCAGCTCCTCGTGGTGCATCTTCGCCCGCGGCGACGGGTTGTAGTCGTTGTGGTAGCTCCAGGCGTGCATCCCCAGCTTCGCGCTGACGAGGTTCATCCCGTCGGCCGGCCGCTCGGTCACCGGCACGCCCTGGCAGTGATGGTGGATGGAGATGGCCGCCTGGTGGCCGTGCTCCACCGCCCAGATGATGTTCTCGGGGCCCCACGCCGCGTCGCCGCCGAAGAAGACGCCCGGCCGCGTCGACTGGTGCGTCGTCTTGTCGACGATCGGCATGTTCCACTTCGGATCGAACTCGAGGCCGATGTCCCGCTCGATCCACGGGAACGCGTTCTCCTGCCCGATGGCGAGAATGACGGCGTCGCACGGGATCGTGACAGTCCCGATCACCCGGCTCTTCTGCCGCCCGTCCACCTCGGTCCACTCGAGCCGATCGAACTCCATGCCGACCAGCGTGCCGTTCTCCACGAGGAAGCGCTTCGGCGAGTGGTCCTCGACGATCTCGATCCCCTCTTCCTCGGCATCCTCGAGCTCCCACGGCGACGCCTTGAAGTAGCGGCGGCCGCGGCGCGCGATGACCTTGATGTCGGTGCCGCCCAGCCGCTTCGACGTGCGGCAGCAGTCCATCGCCGTGTTGCCGACGCCGATGATGAGCACCCGCGGCTCGATCTTCTCGATGTGGCCGAAGTGGACCGACCCGAGCCACTCGATGCCGATGTGCACCGTGCTGCTGTCCCACCGTCCCGGAATGTCGAGCTCCTTGCCCTTCGGCGCCCCGCTGCCGACGAACACCGCGTCGTAGCCCTCGTCGAGCAGCCCCTTCAGGCTGTCCACCGGCGTGTCGTAGCGGATGTCCACCCCCATGTTGAGGATGTTGTCCACTTCCTCGTCGAGCACGCTGTGCGGCAGCCGGAACGCCGGGATGTTGTACCGCATCAGGCCGCCCGCCTGGCGCAGCCTCTCGTAGATGACACACTCGTAGCCGAGCGGCATGAGGTCGTTGGCGACCGTCAGCGACGACGGCCCGGCGCCAACGAGCGCGACCCGCTTGCCGTTCTTCACGGCGGGTACCGCCGGCAGGCGGTCCGTAATGTCGTCACGCAGGTCCGAGGCCACCCGCTTCAGCCGGCAGATCGCCACCGGCTTGCCGTCGACCCGGCCGCGCCGGCACGCCGGCTCGCACGGCCGATCGCACGTGCGCCCCAGGATGCCCGGGAACACGTTCGACACGCGGTTCAGCATGTACGAATCCGTGTACCGGCCCTGCGCGATCAGACGGATGTACTCGGGAACGTTCGTGTGGGCGGGACAGGCCCACTGGCAGTCGACAACTTTATGGTAGTAGTGCGGATCGGAAACGTTGGTCGGGTCCATTACCAGTTCGTCCTGTGGCGGTGGTGCGATGGAATCTCGAAGAGCCGGGGCGACCCGGAACCGGCCAGCGGCCAAGACTTCTCCTGCTCACCCCTGACAGCATGATCCGCCTCATCCATCGTCGCCGACGACAAACGGGATCAGCAGCCTCCGGAGAACGTGCAGGGCTGGTTCCAGCCTGCGGACAGCCCTCGTGTCTCTCCTTCGATACTACCTCTCCTGCTCCCCATGTGAACAAACAGACAATCTGGGTTCCGATTATCGCCCCGTTCCGGGCAATGTCAAGAGCAGGAAGGGGTTTTGGCCGGCGGCCCTCCGGAACGACCGCCGCTGCCCCGCCGGCTCATCCACTCGGACGGCCGGCGGCCGGCGGACGGTTCGGCCCGTGCCTGTGTTATCGGCAGATGACGCCTGGGAGTTCGCTGCCACCCCGGCCGGAGGCGCATAGCTCTCCCCCGGATGGCTCGCTCCGGTGGATCCGCAGGAAGGAAAGCGTCGGGATCGGACCGGCGGCTCAGCGTCCGCCGGTTCCCGCGTTGAGTGGCGCCAGCCCCGCGCCCTTCGCTGCGCGGTTGAAGGCCGGCACGTCGGTGCCTGTCACGCCGGTGAAGGCCGTCTTCGCCGCCGCCAGGTTCTTCTCAATCATGTCGAGCACGTCCAACGAGGCGGCCGTCGGCCGGTGGTCGGCGCCGCCGGCGACATCGCCGGCACCGGTCCCGATCTCGCCGTTCAGCCAGATGAGGTTCTGGTACACCTTGAAGCGCTCGTGTAGGTACTTGTCGTCGCTGTTCAAATCCTCGGACGTCAGCAGATGCATCTCGGCCGCGAGCAGCTTCCGGCCGATGCCATCGAGCAGCTTCACCGCCGCCGGCTTCCTGGCGGTCTTCTCCTGGTCCTGCACCTGACGGCGCAGGACCTCGAGGCGGTTGATCATGTCGACCGCCTCGTTCATGTCGTCGCGCACGCGCATCTGCGCCGCCGTCGAGGCCGCCAGATCCGCGTCCGACGAGGCGATGGTCGGGTCCTTCAGCACCGACGATCTGCCGCGACACCGTCTGCCCACCGGCCGTCATCCGGATGGTGTAGGTGCCCGGCGTGGCAATCGGTCCGGCGGCGACCGCGTCCTCGATGCCCCAGTGGAGGATCGGGCGGGTGTCCTTCCCCTTGAACCGCGGCTCGTCCCAGATGTGCGGATTGTCGGCCGGCGTCGTCCTGAGCGCCACCTGGTGCGGGGCGTCGTACCGCAGGTTCCAGACCGCCCGGTTCAGCCCCGGCCGGCCGGTCTCCTTGAAGGTCCGGATCACGTGGCCGCCGTCGAGTACGTCGAAGGTCACCGGACCGGCCGTCCGCTCGTTCAGCCGGTACAGCAGATTGGCCGATCCCGACCGCGCCTTGCGGAACCCGGGCCGCGGGTCATAGAGGAACAGCGCGGCGTCGGTCGGCGCCTTGTCGGCCTGCTCGAGGCGCGTGATGTCCTTCAGGATGAACAGGCCGCGCCCGTAGGTCGACACGACGACGTCGTGATAGTCCTTCTGGACGACGATCCAGCTGACCGGCACCGCCGGCAGTCCCCGCTTGAACTGCGTCCAGTGCGCCCCATCGTCCATCGAGTAGTAGAAGGCATGGCCGGTGCCGGCGAACAGCATGCCGCGCCGGTTGGGGTTCTCGGCCACTGACATGGCGTAATCGAGCACGCCTCCGGTCGGCAGGTTGCTGCTGATCTTCGTCCAGGTCTGGCCGAAATCGGTGGTCTTGTAGATGTACGGCGCGCTGTCGTCCATCAGGTGGCGATCGATGGTGACGTAGGCCGCGCCGGGCTCGAACGTCGAGGGAGCAATCTGGCGCACGGTGCCCCAGGTCGGCAGGTCGGGAATGTTCTTCGTCACGTCGGTCCAGTGACCGCCGCCGTCCTTCGTGTACCAGAGCTTGCCGTCGTTCGTGCCCGCCCAGATCAGCCCGCGCTGGATGGACGAGGGGGCGATCGCGAAGACGACCTCGCCGTAGAACTGGCCGAGGTTGTCCTGCACGATGCCGCCCGACGAGACGATGCGGCTCGGGTCCTGCGTCGAGAGGTCGGGACTGATCACCTGCCACGTCTGCCCTTCGTCGGACGTCTTGAAGATGACCTGGCAGCCGTAATAGATGGTGTGGTGGTCGAAGGGATCGGCCGCCAGCGGCGGCGTCCAGTGACACCGGTACTTCGTTTCCTGCGGCGGCGAGTCGATCGTGTGGATCCACGGGCTGACCGACCGCGCCACGCCCGTGCGCGCGTCCCATCGCGTCACCTCGTTGCCGTAGCAGCTCGACCAGACAACGTCGGGATGATCCGGATCGGCGGGCAGCGTGAATCCCGACTCGCATCCGCCGAGTCCGCCCTGCCAGCGGCTGCCGCGGTCGTCGCCCTCGTCATACCGCCTTCGCGGCGGCAGGCCCGTGCCGGAGCCGGCGCCGGTGATGCCGCCGTAGGACGGCACGTTCGGGACGTTGACGGGTTCGTTGCTCGGCCCACGCATGGTGCCGTCGTCCTGCCGGTTGCTGTAGAGCCAGTACCGGCATCCGCCGGTCGACCGCCACGTGGTACATCTGGCCGATCGGCAGCGCGACGTGCAGGAAGGTGCGCGCGTGATCGGTCGTGATCCCCATACCGGCATCGCCGGTCTGCACCCAGCGATCCGGGTTCCTGGGATCCATCCAGATGTCGTGGCAGTCGCCGCAGCCCTTGTAGTTGGCGATCGGGAACGTGCGCCCGCCGTCGAACGACCGGTGGAACATGCTGTTGGCGACGAGCACTTCGTCGGGATTCGCAGGATTCACCGCGAGGCGGATGTAGTACCCGGCGCGGCCGATGAGCGTCCGATCCCAGCTGACGACCTGCCACTTCACGCCGCCGTCATCCGACCGCCAGAGCGATCCCTGGTCCGCCGTCTGGATGAGGGCGTAGATCCGCTGCGGGTCGGACGGCGCGAAGGCGACATCGATCTTCCCGAGCGGCGACTTCGGCAGGCCGTTCTCGAGGTGCTGCCAGGTAGCGCCGCCGTCGTGCGTCATATAGACGCCGCTGCCCGGCCCGCCGCCGAACTCCGCCCAGGGATGCATCTCGACCTGCCACATGCCGGCGATCAGCACATTCGGGTTCTGGCTGTCCAGCGACAGCCCCGAACAGCCGGTGTTCGGATCGACGAACAGCGACCGCGTCCAGGTCTTCCCGCCGTCGGTCGTCTTGAAGACGCCGCGCTCCTGCTGGGGTGCGGTCGTCCGGCCGAGCGCGCACACCCAGACGTTCTCGGGATTGGTCGGATCGACGATGATGCGGCCGATACGGCCGGTCTTGTCGAGCCCCATGTGCTGCCACGACGCGCCGGCGTCGGTCGAGCGGTAGACACCGTCCCCTTCGACGTCGGCGTCGCGGATCGCCCATGCCTCGCCCGTCCCGGCCCAGACGAGGTCGGGGTTGGACGGCGCGACGGCCAGCGCGCCGATCGCCTGCACCGGCTCGTGGTCGAAGATCGGCGCAAAGGTCTTCCCGCCGTCCACCGTCTTCCAGACGCCGCCCGAGGCGGCGCCGGCGTAGTAGGTCGTCGGGTCTCCGGGCACGCCGGCCACCGAGGCGATGCGCCCGGCGCTGGGCGGTCCCATGTAGGTGAAGCGCAGCGGCGCCACCTGCGGCCCGAGGCGCGGCGCCTCGCGCTGGGCGCGCACGGCCGCGCCGGCGGAGGCGATGCAGAGGATGGCGGTCAGGACAAGACGGCGAACACGCATGGGCAGGCCTCGTGTGAGCGGTATCCAAACGCAGTCTGACGACGGACGACTCGTCATGCCCGCGGAAGCGGGCATCCAGCCACGAGGCGCGTGCGCGCCCTCACCGCGCGACGAGCTGCTTCGCGACGAACCAGACGTTGGCCGGGCGTTCCGCGAGCCGGCGCATGTACCAAGGGAACCAGGACTCGCCGTACGAGATCAGCACCCGCAGCCGCTTGCCACCATCGACCAGCCGCTGCTGCAGCGGCCGCTGGATGCCGTAGAGCATGGCGTATTCGTACGCCGCCTCGGGCACATGGTGCTCGGTGATGAAGGCGCCGAGCCGCCCGACGATCGCTGGATCGTGGGTACCGATGTGCAGGTGGGCACCCGCCCGCTGCGCCTCGTCGCCGAGCAGCCGCTCCGAGAGCTTCACGAAGTTCGCGTCGACATCGGCCTTCTTCGGAAAGGCAATGTCGGCCGGCTCGAGGTAGGCGCCCTTGACGAGTCGGATCGCCGGCCCCAGCGGCAGCAGGCGGTCGATGTCGGTCGCCGATGCGATAGAGGTAGGCCTGAATGGCGACGCCCACGGCCGCGGAGCGCTCGCGCGTCCGCTGGAAGAGCGCCAGCGTCGGGTCGACGTACGCCGAACTCTCCATGTCGATCCAGACGAAGTTCCCGCAGGCGGCGGCGTGGTCGACCAGCCGCTGCAGGTTCCGGAAGCAGGCATCCGCGTCCAGGTCCAGCCCGAGTTGTGTCGGCTTGATGGAGATCTGCGCATCGACCCCGGCGGCCTTCACGCGATCGAGCACGTCGAGGTAGTGCTGCGTCACCGCCTCGGCTTCCTCCGGGCGGGTCAGGTTCTCGCCGAGGTGCGTGAGGATCGTATGGACGCCTCGATCCTCCTCGCCGCGCGCCGCCCCAAGGGCGTCCCCGATCTGTTCGCCTGGCATGAACGCCGACACGGCGCGGCGGACGAACGGGGTCTTCGTGGCATGATCGCGCAGCCACGCGTTGGTCGAGAGGGCCAGGATGGTCTGACGGGCTAGGGACACGGCAATCCTGACTGATGAACGGCGACCGGAGTCGCCGGAAGACCACGGATGTCGGCGGGGACGAGGAGAACAGGCGCGACCCAGGGCTGATCACGAGCGAGGCGGCGAACGTCATCCGCGGCCGATTATCGCCCGGTCCGGAGGTTGTCAAGGGTGCGGCTGCACGGATGTCGCGGCCAGCCCAGCCGTTGGCGGCCGGAGGCGGTACACGCGTCCCGCGCCATCCACCTGCTCGAGCACGAGCCGGTCGCCGTAGGCCGCGATCCGCTTCTCGACCTCCGGCCACTCCCCCGCCGGATAGAGGTCCGTGTGCACGACGACGTCGCGGACGCCGAGCCGCGTCAGGTGCTGGAGGCTCGCGTCATCGGGAAAATTTATGAGCTCGACGTACAACTGCGCGAGATCCGGTGGCCGGAAGCCGCTGTAGCCCTGCACCGTCTTCTGCCAGTGCGCCGTGGAGTGCAGCATGAAGGTCGTCTGCCGCCGCTCCCAGTCGCCCTCGTTCCGCGGATCGCCTTCAGGCACCTCGGCAATCGCGAACCGCCCGGGCTGGCCCGCCAGCCAGCGGTCGATCGCCGGAATCTCCACGTGATAGGCCTCGACGTGAAGCGGGAACGCGGCGAACTCGGCCACCAGCAGCACGCCAGCCGCGACCGCCACGGCGGAACGCCGCGGCGCCGCCAGCCGCGCGGTGAGGCGATCGAAGCCGATGCCGGCCAGGACGGCGAGGCCGAGGATGGCCAGCAGCGTGAACCGCGACGGCACCCGGATGAAGTCGAATGCCGGCAGCCAGTACACGGACGGCCACAGGCTCAACGGCGGTCCGACGGAGAGCAGCACGGCCAGCAGCGTCAGCAGCGCATAGAACAGCGTCGCGTCGCGACGGTGCCGCTGCCGCCAGGCCTGCACCACCGCGAGCCCGCGCCGCAGCCGCGCGGCGGCGTCGAACGGCGCGCGCCGGAGGACCGCCAGACGCAGCAGGACGGCGAGCCCGCACCAGAACCACGGCCGCCAGACCTCGCGAATCGACAGGAGCAGTCCGCCGACGATCCGGATCCGCACTGGCGCCATCACGGTGGCGGCCACACTCACCGCGAGCAGCAGCACGACCAGCAGTTCGAGCACGGCTCCAATCCGGCGCCACGCGCGGGCCGTCCGTCCCGATTCGGACCGGGGTAATCGCCGCCACAGTGGCACCAGAGCGGCCGCCCCGAGCAGGAGCGGCAGATAGCCGGGGAACAGGTACGCCCGTGCCGCGCGATTGATCCAGTCCAGGCCGGCGTGGGCCAGTACGAACTGCTGCAGGTGGGACGGCGACGCGAAGAAGCTGGCGTTGTTGATCGCCCAGTTGTCGAGCGTCCCGAGCGACCGCCTCAGCCCCACGCCAACCTGCACGGCGTGGTACGGCAGCATCAGCAGCGCGGCCGGCGTCAGCAGCACGGCGCCGGCGAGGCCGAGGTCGCGCACGCGGCGGAGGAAGGCAACCGGCTCCCCGAGCGCGGCGCGGTATCCGAGCAGCCCGACGACCGCCATCACGAGGAACACGGTGCCGTGTCCGCTCGACAGGGCCTGCAGCGTGAAGCAGGCGGCGGCAAGGCGGAGGTCGCGCACCCGCCCCTCGTCGAGATAGGCGTGCAGGAACGCGAGGCAGAACGGCAGCCACTGGATCGCCGCGAGGTGGAGCTGCTCGATGCGCAGGAAGCGCGGCGGCGAGAAGCCGAAGATGAGGCCGCACAGCAGTGCGCCCGCCGGCCCGACGCCGACACGACGCGCCAGCAGCCAGGCGCCGATGGCGCACAGGACACACGACAGCAGCGTGACGAGGTTCAGCGCCAGCACGGGATTGCCCGTGAGCCACAGCACGGGCGCGGCGAAGATCGCGCTGCCGATCAGGTTCTCCGAATAGGCCAGGGTGTCCGGCTCGGGATAGTAGATGTTGGCGTCGAAGATGGAGAGCGGCTGGTGGAGGAAGGCGTGAGCATCCCACTCCAGCGTCCAGAGGTACAGCTTCGTGTCGGGACTGTGCGAGAACGCGTGTCCGGCCGGCTCGACAGACAGCGGCCAGACGAGCAGCAGCGTCAGCGCCGTGTAGAGGAGCGCGGCACCGGCCGCGCCCCGATATCTTCCGGCAGCAGCCCGACGCGTCAACGATTCAGGCCCGCTCCAGCGCGGCCTTCACGCGTGCCGGCGTCAGCGGCGCCTGCCGCATGCGCACGCCGGTCGCGTCGAACACCGCGTTCGCAATCGCCGCCGCGGTCGGACGGGACGAGGGTTCGCCCGCCCCGCCGGGCGGCAGGTCGGGATGGTTCAGCAGGATCACGTCGACGACCGGCGGGATGTCGTTGGCCCGCGCCACCGGATAGGTGCGCCAGTCGACGCTCGTCACCGCGCTCCGGTCGAACGTCACTTCTTCCATCAGCGCGCGGCTCAGCGACTGCACGAGGTTGGCCTCGATCGTGCGCTGCAGTCCCATCGGATTCACGACGAGCCCGCAGTCGTGCGCACAGACGAACCGCGTCACCTTCACGGCCCCGGTCCGGCGGTTCACCTCGACGTCGGCAATCGTCCCGACGTAGGTGCCGTTGCGCGTGCCGAGCGCCACGCCGCGGCCGGTGGCCACCTCGCCAGCCGTCCCGCGGCGCCGGCCCGACGGTCCCGTTCGCCAGCCGGCCTTCCCGGCCGCCGTCGTGAGCACCGCCTTCGCGCGCGGCTCGGTGATGTACTTCAGCCGGAAGTCGATCGGATCCATCTCCGCGGCGGCCGCCAGCTCGTCGATGAACGACTCGACGGCGAACGACGCCGCCGGCCCCTCCGGATCCCGCAGGTGTGTCGACCGCAGCGGTGAGGCCCCTTCGTGGAATGGCGCGATGACGTGCGCCATGGAATGGACGCTCGCGAAGTCGTAGGGCGGCGCCTGGCTGCCCCACGACACGAACTCGTCGACGCCGCTCCGGTTCGGCATGCCGGTGAGGTACGCCGCGAGGAAGTTGTCGGCATCGGCCGGCAGGTACAGCACCTCGCCGCCCGAGAAGGCGCGCGACGCGAAGCGGACGCCGGTGACCTCGCGCGACGCGTTCATCGCAGCCGTCAGCTCGCACAGCACGGCCGGGCCCTTCGCGCCCCACGCGGTCATGTCGTCGCGCATCCACTGCACGCGCACCGGACGCTTCACGGCCTGCGACAGCAGCAGCGCATCAGCGGCCGTGTCGGCGAAGCCGGGCCGGCCATAGGAGCCAGCGTCCTCGGCCCAGACGACCCGCAGGCGATCGACCGGCACGCCGACCAGCGCCGCCAGCCCGCGCTGGAGCGCGTGGGGCTTCTGCACCCCCGACCAGACCGTCGTCACCCCGTCCATCTTCACGTCGGCCACCGCACAGCCCGGCCCCATCGTCGCGTGCGACTGGAACGGGAACTCGTAGGTCGCCTCGACGCGCCGCGCGGCGCCAGCCAGCGCGCCGTCGACGTCGCCGCGCTTCAGCGTCTCGCGCGTCGCCTTCGGGACCGCCTCGCGCATGTGCGCGTAGAGGCCGTCGTGCGACGGGAACGACGTGGCCGGCGCGCTCCACGTGACCGTCAGCGCCCGGGCGGCCCGGATCGCGGCCCACTCCCGCTCGGCGACCACGCCGACGAAGTCGCCTTTCACGACGGTACGGACGTAGCCCGGCACCTGCTTCGCCGCGCTTTCGTCGACGCTGACGACGTGCGCGCCGATGCCCGGCGGGCGGACGACGCGGCCGTGCAGCATCCCCGGCAGCCGGACCTCGGTGACGTAGCGGAAGGTGCCGAGCACTTTCGGCCCCATGTCGACGCGCGGCACGGGCTGACCGACGATGCGATACGTGGAGGGATCCTTCGGCTTGCCCGCGCCCTCGACGTTCAGCGAGAAGCCACGGCCGGTGACCTGCAGCGTCTCCCGCAGCGCCTCGCCGCCGGTCAGCTCGCCGTAGGACACCTGCGTCGACGCCGTTCCCTCGACGCGAACGATGCCGTCGCGGACGTCGAGCGAAGCGACCGGTGCGCCCATATGGCGCGATGCCGCCTGCAGCAGCAGCGCTCGGGCACAGGCGGCGGCATTGCGCAGCGGCTTCGCGCCATTACTGATCGACGTGCTGCCGCCGACGCCGCCCTGGTCGGGCGTGCGCGCCGTGTCCCCCATCACGAACGAGACCCGATCGACGGGGACGTCCAGTTCCTCGGCGACGATCTGTCCCAGGGCCGTCTCGACGCCCATGCCGATCTCGACCTTGCCGGTGAAGACGTGCACGTGCCCGCGCGTGTCGACGTGCAGCCAGGCATCGAGGCTGGCGGGTGACGGCGCGGTGGACTCCGCGGCGCCGCCGGCCGCCGCTGCCGGCGACTGCGCGAAGGCCAGCGGCACGGTGGCGGGGTCGACGAGGCTGAAGCCGACGAGCAGACCGCCGGCAGTGCGGACGAACTCGCGTCTGGTCTGACCGTTCCTGGTAGGCATGTTCAGCACTCCGGACTGGTCTGCGTCTCGTCGTCCCGTGCCGACGCCACACGTCCAGCCGAGGCCACGATCAGCTGCGCTTGCCCGGCGGCCGGCTTCCCCGCTGCGCGGCGGATGGCGGCGAAGACGCCGACGTGGCTGCCGCAACGGCAGACCAGTCCCTGGCAGGCGCGGCGGATGTCTTCGTCGGTCGGGTGCGGATTGGTGTCGAGGAGCGCCTTGGCCGTCAGTACCCAGCCGTTCAGGCAGTAGCCGCACTGGAACGCCTGTTCCTCGATGAACGCCTGCTGCACGGGATGCGGCCGTTCCGGCGTTCCCAGCCCCTCGATCGTCACGACGTCGCGGCCGGCGGCCCGCGACACCGGCGTTACGCAGGAACGGACGGCATGGTTGTCGAGCAGCACCGTGCAGGCGCCGCACTGCCCCAGGCCGCAGCCGAATCGCGGGTTGTCCAGCGTGAGCGTGTCGCGCAGCACGTAGAGAAGCGGCTCGTCGGCCTCGACGTCCACCACATGCGGCTTGCCGTTGATCGTCAGTGATACGCGGCTCATGGCGGTCTCCTGATTCAGTCGGGGCTGCCCCGAACCCCGTCTCACGTCGCGCGCGCTCGCTCCGACCGTCGCGGGCTCGCCGTTCACTCGCTCGCGTCGCAGCTCGCGCCCGTTCCGGTCGCGCGCAGCTCGCTCCGTTCCGCTCGCGCCCTTCGATGAACTCAGGGCGCCTCGAGCCTGCCGAGGGGCGGGCCCGCCGTGCGGGCCGCCGGGCCTTGCCGGGCCCGGGCGCATTATACGCCCGGCTCCCCGCCATCAAGATGCCCGTTTCCCCGCCGTCGGCCGGCCGTCTCCCCGCCGTTGGCCGGCCCCGATCGGGGCGGCCCGGCGGCCTCTTTACGGCCCTGCAATTATCTGCGCCGCCCCGGTCCGACTGCGGTAGTATGCGGACGTTCGCGTCCACAATTTCAGGCGCTTCCGGCAATCATCGAGACATCAGCCACAGGGAGGAGGCCTGCGATGAAGTCTGCTGCCGTGTTCGCGCTCGCCGTCGTCGCGCTCGCCGTGGCCGGCACCATTGCGGCCGACACGGAGCCGTTCGCCGTTTCTGCGCCCGCCATCATCATGGACGTCGACGGGCACTCGCTGAAGGGCGATCCCGTGGAACTGGCCTGGTCGGCCACGGCCGGCGAGTTCTACGTGCAGACGGTCGAAGGCTCCATGCCGAAGGTGACGACCCGTCACTACATGCTGAAGCTCGGCGACAAGGCGCCGTCCACGATGAAGGCGCAGCCCGACTGGGCGAACAGGTACTGGGCGTTCAAGTCGCGCCGCGACGCCCCGGCGCAGGCGAGTCTGCTCATCGACGTGAAGGACACCATCGAGCAGAACCGCCTCCCGACCCAGAGCATGTCGGACAAGGCGAAGGGCATGGAATCGGGCGGCGGCCAGTTCGCGCTGCGCGGGGCTGAAGAGGCGGCCAACGATCACAGCAACGCCGCGCAGGTAAAGACGCTGGTGCTGAGGGGAATCGATGTCGGCCGGTTCGTCGACGCGCCGCTCGTGCCGGGGCTGACATTCGGCTGGTCGCCCAGCCAGCTCCATGCCATCGCGTACGTGGACGATGACGGCCGGCTCGGCGTCTTCGACTACATGAAGAACAGCCATCAGATCGTGGACGGCACGAGCCACGTCCTGCTGCCCGCCTGGTCTCCCGACGGCACGCAGATCGCCTTCCTGGCACGGACCGGACGCAAGCACTATGCGCTCGAACGGGTCACGGTCACACTGCGCTGACGACCCCCTGCACGATCCGGAGAACGGCCATGAAGTTCGCTGCCCCGCTCGCGCTCGCCGCCGCCCTCGTGGCCGGCACTACCGGCTTCGCCGCCGACATCGCGGCGCTGGCGTTCAAGGTGACGCCGCCGGCGGTGATCATGGACATGGACAAGCACACGCTGCAGGGGACACCCGTGCAGCTGGCCTGGTCGGCCAGCCCGGGCGAGTTCTACATCCAGACCGTCGAGGGCTATCAGCCGGACGTGAAGATCCGACACTACATGGTGGCGCTCGGCGAGAAAGCGCCCCGGAGCGTGAAGGCCCAGCCGAAGTGGGCGGCGCAGGACCTGGGCCTGGAAGTCGACGCGGAACACGCCGACCGACCCCGACCTGCTGATCGAGGTCGAGACGCGCGTCGAGAAGAACCGCATTCCGATCCAGAGCCTGTCCGACAAGGCCAAGGGGATGGAGAGCGGCGGCGGCCAGATCGCGCTGCGGGGCGCGGCCGAAGCCGCCACCGATTCGCGCTACGCGCTCGAAGTGCGGACGCTGATGCTCAAGCGCCAGTTCATCGGCGAGTTCCGCACCGGTCCACTCCTGCCCGGCGTCACCTTCGGCTGGTCGCCGCAGCCGCTCCATTCGGTCGCCTTCGTCGATCGCAGGGGGCGGCTGGCCATCTACGACTATCTGCTCGATCAGCACCAGTCGGTCGACGCCACGAGCGACGTGCTGCTGCCCGCCTGGTCACCCGACGGGCAGAAGATCGTCTTTCTCGTGAAGAGCGGGAAGAACTCCTACACGCTGGAGCAGGTGAACGTCACCAGGGGGTAGGGGCTGACGCTCGCAACGGAGAACGAGGAACGAAGAACGTCGGGACGCAACAGGTTCTCCGTTCCACGCTCTCCGTTCTCCGTTACGTCATTTCTCCCGGGCCGCCCGACCGCAGCGACCGGCCGAATGCCGACTGGCCCAGGCGGGAGATGCCGGCGCCCGCCAGGGCGGCCGCCACCGACAGCGCGAGCACGAACACGAGCACGATCGGCCAGATCGTACCCGGGCCGGTCCACGCCAGCAGTGCCGCCGACGCCGTAAACGATCCGAGCGCCAGTGCCAGCGCCTGCCGCCAGCCATCCGCCGGCCGGATGGCCGCGAAGATCACCGCCAACGCGGCGAGGCCCGACAACACGATCGCCACGCCGCGACCGGAATTGAGCCACCATCCCACCATCTGCTGCGCCAGCACCGGCACCCCGGCGCCGACCACGAACGGGACCACCGACTTCGAGATCGCTGCCATCGCCCAATCCTTCGACCACACAGTGTCCATTGCGCCGGCCGCCCCAGGCCCGTCCGGCGGAGTCCACGAGATGGCGCGGCGACGCCCCGGCGCCGCCGCGCCCGGAAAGGATCAGATGTACCCATCGTAGAGCGGCGGATCGACAATCGTGAGGAAACAGAACGCCGCCCCCATGTTGCACGTATCGCAGCTCCACGAACTCCACCACCGCCACCAGGACTTCCAGTTGCAGCCGTACTTCGAGTAGCAGTTGTCGTGCACGTCGCAGCACTGCCGGAAGATGGTGCCGTCCAGCCAGTGCAGATCATCGCAGCCGGCTTCGTTGGCCGACAGCGTCGGCATGAGGAACGCGGCCGCACGACCGAGCCAGCCGGGGCTGCCGTTGCGGGCCACGAAGCCGTTCGCCTGGATCTGCGCGTAGAAGTGCTGGAACGCGAATCCCTGGACGTTCGCCCAGGCCATGTCCGGCGTGAACGTCCAGCCCCCGACTTCCTTGAGCCGTTCTGCCGTGACGTACCCGGTCGTCACGCCCGGAAACTTCCAGACGAGCACCCGCTCCTCCGGGTACCAGACGATCGACCCGATGCGGGTGCCACGGCGCTCGAACCGGCTGATGATCGCATGGCCCTTGAACCGCCCACCGGTCTGCACGTTCGGCCGCACTTCGAACCGGCGCGTGACGGTCGCCGTCACCCCGTCCGGCCATTCGGTCGCGATCCGCTGCGTCTCATCGTCCAGGTTGCGAGTCGGCGCACCGGCCCGCCGCATCAGCCCGTTCCGCCATTCCAGGGCGGCGCCGTCCCGGCGCTGGCCGTCCTTCCAGAGCTGATAGGCCTGACGACCCGCCCAGGCCGACGTCGGGTGCACGTCGGCACGCCGCGCAGCCACCACGGCACTGCGACCACTTGGACGGTACTCGAGCGCGTCGGCGCCCGATCCCACGCGACCAACCTGGAACGTCGCGAGTTCGTTGCCGGCATTGTCAGCCAGCCGGGTCCTGATCATCCCGTCGGCGCCGCGCTCGGTGACCGCCGTGGCGTCGGGGAACCGCACCGTGACCTTCCGGGCCAGTCCTTCCAGCCAGTAGTAGGTGGCACCGCGATCGCCCGGCGCCAGCCTGCGAGCCGCCGTGACGTCCGACTGCGAGAGCAGCCGGGCCGCCTCCGGCGCCTGAGAAACGGGATCGCCAGGCTTCCCTGACACGATCGCGATCGCCAGGGCCGCCAACGCGGCGGTCGTCCAGACCATCTGTTGAGTTCGCACGTCTGGCCTCCTTCTGCGCCCCAGACATCGGAGCGCGGAAGAGCTCCGCTGGAGCATGCCGCGGATGCCAGACCTCCAGCCTCATGCGTAGCAATCGGAGTGCCCGCGAGCGAACACAGAGGCCCGTGGAACGATCTCGAGGAGGGGGTTCGGAGGAGGGGAAGCTCACTACTCGTGCGGGTAGAGACTGGCCGGGCAGCAGGCCCGGCACTTCCCATCTGCGTCGAACGCGGAAGGACTCCGGCCTCTACCGCGCGGCGAGCGCCGCCTTCACGCGTTCCCGCGTGAAGGGTGCCTCGCGAAGGCGCACACCGGTGGCGTCGAACACGGCATTGCCGATGGCGGCGGCGGCGATCGTGATGACCGTCTCGCCCGCGCCGGTGGCCGGCACGTCGGTCCGGTTCAGCAGCTCGCTCTCGAACGCGGGAACGCGGATGCCCACCGGCAGACTGTGGTAGGTCCGCCAGTCGTGCGACGTCACCTTCGCCTCGTCCCAGGTCACTTCCTCGCCCAGGACACGGCTCATCCCCTGCAGCGCGCCTCCTTCAATCTGGTTGCGCATCCCGTCGGGGTTGGAGATCGGCCCGCAGTCCTGTCCGGCGACGAATCGTGTCACGGTGATCTGTCCCGTGTCCTGATCGACCTCGACCTCGGCCACGAGCGCGGAATAGCCGTTGTCACCCTCGTAGGCGACGCAGGCGATGCCGCGCCCGCGGGTGACGCCGGTGCGTGGCGTGCCCGGCCGCGGCGACGGACGCGCGTCCCAGCCCGCCCGCCTCGCCGCCGCCTTCACGACGTCGGCCAGCCGGCTGTCGCTCAGGTGCTTCAGGCGGAAGGCCACCGGGTCGGCCTTCAGGCGGGCGGCGACCTCGTCCATCATGCACTCGTGCGCGAAGGTGTTCTGCAGGCGCGACGGCGAGCGCAGCGGTCCGGTGAAGAACGGCGATTCCACCTGGTGCGACCGCACGCGCTCGCTCTTCACCGTGCCGGCACCGCCGCAGGTGCCGCCGACACACCCGGCGACGTACGACGGGGCGGCGTTCGCGCCGTTGCGGAACCGGGTCGGCGGCTCGGCCGCCCGCGCCTCGAACGGCTCCGGCTCGAAGCCGGCCAGGAAGCCGGTGATCACGTTGCCCGGGCGACCGTATCCCGGCCGACCGCCGCGCGTCGGCGACCACGTCTCGCAGTCCCAGGCCGCGATCGTGCCGCCCGCATCGACGCCGACGCGCTGATCGAGGACGTAGGCGTAGCCGAAGTTCTCCCAGACCATCTCGTCGCGGCGCGTCAGCTGAATCCGCACCGGCCGCCCGGCGGCGTGCGACAGCAGCGCCGCGTCGTACGAAACGGTGTCGGCCCCGTTCAGCCCGTAGCAGCCGGCGCCCTGCGTGAAGATGACGTGCACGGCCTCGACCGGCAGGCCGAGCAGCATCGCCACGCCGCTGCGCGTCGGCCAGGCCGACTGCGTCGGCGACCAGACCGTGGCCCTGCCGTCGCGCACGTCGGCCACGGCGCACGAGGTCCCCATCGACCCGTGCATCTGGTACGGGTAGTGATACGTGGCCTTCAGCACCGTCGCCGCCCCGGCCAGCTTCGGCTCGACGTCGCCCGAGTCGACGACCAGCGAGTCGCGTGACGGCTTCTGCGTGCGCAGCTGCTCGTACAGGCGGGCCTGCTCGGGCAGGGCCGGCCCCGGCGTCCAGGTCGCCTTCAGCTTCCGCGCGGCCTGAATCGCCTGCCACGGCTTCTCGCAGACCACCCCGACGAAGTTCTTCCGGACGACCAGCTTCACGAAGCCCGGCAGTCCGCTGACCGACGCCTCGTCGACGTCGACGAGGGTCGCCCCCACGGTCGGGGGGCGGACCACCTGGCCATGCACCATGCCCGGCACGCGGACGTTGTGGACGTACTCGAACTGCCCGGTCACCACCTCGGGCAGACCAATGCGCCCGATCGGCTTGCCGAGCACGGTCCACTCGCTGGCCGGCTTGCGCTTCGCCGATTCACGCACCTCGAGGTCGAACTTCCGCCCGCCGACGAGCTCGCCGTAGGTCACCTTCTTCGACGGCCCGGCCTTGACGCTGATGACGCCGTCGGCCAGCACGAGCCCGGCCACCGGCACGCCGAGCCGTTTCGCGGCCATGCCGACGAGCGCCTCGCGCGCCGTCGCGGCCGCCTGCGCCAGGTTACGGTGATTGAAGTTGGTGGGCGTCGACTGGCTGCCGGAGGTCGTCCCCTGGTCGGGCGTGATCGCCGTGTCGCACTGAATCAGGTGGACGCGGGACAGCGGGACGGACAGCTCTTCGGCCACCAGCTGGGTCTGGACGGTGTACATCCCCTGCCCCAGCTCGCACTTGCCGGTGTAGGCCGTCACCCGTCCGTCGGCGCCGATGGCCAGCCAGGAATCGAGCTGGCGCGCGACGCGCTGGTCCTGCGTGCCGAACGGTCCCTGCGCGAGTCCGGTCCGCTCGGCGACCGCGGCGGCCCCGAAGCCGACGATCATCACGCCGGCCCCCTTCAGGAAGCTCCGACGCGAGAAGCCCGCGCGGGCGAGCGCCTCGAGGGCGTCTGGTGTGTAGGTCATCGCCGCACCTCCGCGGCTCCGCCACGCGCAGCCGACGGACCGAGTCCCTTGCGGTACCGCTCGATCGCCTTCATGAGCCGCGTGTGCGTGAAGCAGCGACAGAGGACGTTCGACAGCGCGCCGCGGATCTCCTCGTCGCTCGCGTTCGGCTGACGGTCGAGGAGCGCCTTGGCCGTCATGATGACGGCGTTCAGGCAGAAGCCGCACTGCGCCGCCTGCTCGTCGACGAACGCCTGCTGGATGGGATGCGGCTTCTCGACCGTCCCGAGCCCCTCGAGCGTCGTGATCTCGGCGCCGGCCATCAGCCGCACCGGCGTCACGCACGAACGGATGGCCTGGCCGCGCACGATGACGGTGCAGGCGCCGCACTGGCCGAGCCCGCAGCCGAACTTCGGCCCGCGCAGCCCGAGGTCGTCGCTCAGCACGTACAGCAGCGGCGTCGTCGGATCGATGTCGAAGGCGTGAGACCGGCCGTTGACGGTGAGGGAGATCGGAGGCATGGGGTGTGCTCCTGTCACGTGCGACGGGCGAGGTGTCACGTGCGAGTGCGGCGAGCGGCGCGAGGGGCGAGAACGACAACAGGGACACGGGGCAAGGTCAGAGGGACTGGTCCTTGCCCCTCCGTTCTTGTCCCGTGTCCCTGACGAGACTTACTTCTTGCCCATTCCCTTCTGCGCGATCAGCCGGGCGTAGGCGCCGTTGGGCGTCTGGGCCGTCACGGCTGCGGCCTTCTGATAGAACTGGTCGGCCTGCGCCTTGTCGCCCTGCTTGTCGTACGCCTGCGCGAGCAACGCGACGACGAGCGGATCGCTCTGATCGGCCTGCTGCAGGTCGGCCACGGCCGACTTGAAATCGCCCTGGTCGAACGCCACCGCCCCCGACAGGAACGCCGTCAGCTGCGCCGCATTGCCGCCGGCCACGCCCTTCTTGAGGGCCGCGGCAGCCGCCGCCAGACGATTCTCGACCGTCTCGGCCTCGGCCAGCAGCTCCTTGGCGCTCACGCGGCCGCTATCGGCCGGCGCCGGACGGGCGGCAGCTTTCGGCTTCTCGGCCGCCGCAGGCTTGGCCGCTTCCGGTTCGGCCTTGGCGTCCTTCGCGTTCTTGTCCTTCTTGTCCTTCTTGTCCTTCTTGTCCTTCTTCTCGTCCTTCTTCTCGTCCTTCGCGTTCTTGGCCGCCGGCGGCTCGGCGGCCGGCTCCGGGCTCTTCTTCGGTTCCAGCGCCTCGCGGGCCTTGGCGAGCGTGTCACCGCGCATGGCGTCGATCCGGGCCATGGTGGCGTTCCACCGGTAGTCGAACAGGTTCGACTCGGCCGGCTTCAGCCCGTCCTGCTGCATGCCGGCGGCGTAGGCCATGCGCGCCCACTCTTCGGCGCCGCTGGCATCGCCCGCGTTCAGGCAGATCTGGGCAACGTCGTTCGCCATCTGCGCAGCGTCGGCGAAATGCGATCCATCGAGCGCGGCGTTGTACGGCCCCTTGGCGTACTGGATGGCTCCCTTGCAATCACCGGTGGATGCGTAGGAGACCAGCTTCGCCTGCTCGGCCTGCGCGGTGGCCGGAGTTGGCGGCGCGGAGGCAGGAGCCTGGGCGGACAAAGAAGGAGACGATACGAGAATGGTGGCAACGGCGATCTGGAAGAATCGGGTGACAGTCATGGGCCAGATTTTACAGTCAGCGGCGCGCGTCGGAAACAGGAAAGCGGCAGCCCCCCCGGCGGGTACATTTGGTGACATCCGTCCGGCGCCGCCGGCACGGGCGAACCAGCGCCCGAAAACACCAGCGCCTCCGGGATCGCGCGAGGAGAGGCGGCCGCCCGGGAGACCGGCCTATTCGCCCTGATGGATCAGCGCGGCCAGCTTCGCAACGTTCTCGCCGGTATCAGGGTTGTAGTACATCAGGTCGTGCTCGGTGATCCGGTAGATCCGGCCGGTGCGCGCCGCATTGGTCTCGGCCACGCCCGGCAACGTCTTTGCGGCCTCGAGCGATCCCAGCCGATCGTAGCCGTAGTCGGTCATCAGAATGACGTCGGGATTCGCCTGGGCGATGACCTCGGGCGACGTCAGCCGCTGCATGCCGGTGCCCTGGATTGCCATCTCGCCGCCGGCCCACGCCACCATCTGCCCGGCCGCCCCGCCGTCGCCGTTGCCGCCGTTCGCCTTCACCGTCAGGTAGACGTTCGACGCGCGACCGAAGTGGATGACGACGACCTTCGGGTGCGTCTTGTACCGCGCGGCCGCGGCCTTCCCGCTCGCGAGGTCGGCATCGATCTTCGCGCAGAGCTGCCCGGCCCGCTGCTCCTTGTGGAAGTACGCCCCCATCTCGCGGATGAGGGCCTTCAGCCCGTCGACCGAGTCGTCCTTCGCGTCGAAGGTCTTGGTCGGCACGTGGAGCTGGGCGAGTTGCTGCAGCACGCTCGGCGGCCCGATGTTCCCGTCGTTGACGACCACGGTCGGCTTCAGCGACAGGATGCCCTCGGCGCTGAGCGCGCGATGGTAGCCCACGGTCTGCACGCTCCTGATCGCGGGCGGATAGGTGCTCGAATAGTCGACGCCGACCAGGTTCTGCTCGGCCCCGAGCGCGTAGATGATTTCGTTGTACTGCTGCGAAATGCAGACGATGCGCGGCTGGTCCGACGCGGCCGTCTTCGTGGCAGTGCCGAACCGTCCGCAGCCGACGACCAGCAGCGAGACGCACAACAGCGCAGGGATCCGTTTCATGGTGTCAGTGCCGGTCAAGCCGGTGATGGATGATCGCGGTGGAACGCGTGACGCCCGACATGCTATGCCAGAGCCGCCGTTGATCGCAACGACACACGCCGGCCGTCTACTACCGCCGCTCGTAGTCGAGCACGCCGGCGGGATCACTCGCGGAACAGCGGGGCATCCTCGTCGCGCGCCGGCGCATCGAGGATCTCGCGGACCTTGCGCAGCAGCTGCTGGGGTGTAAACGGCTTCGCGAGGAACGCGACGTCCGCGTCCAGGATGCCCTGGCGCGTGACGACGTCGTTCGTGTAGCCCGACATGAAGAGGACCGGGGTCCGGGGATACGTCTCGCGGAGGCGCTCGGCAACCTCCCGGCCGCTCAGGCCCGGCATGACGACGTCGGTCAGCACCAGGTCGGGCGCCTCCGCCAGCTCCCGGGCGATGGCCAGCGCCTCGTCGCCCCGCGTCGCCTCGATCACGCGATAGCCGCGGCCGGTCAGCGCCGTGCGGACGAGGCCGCGCACCGCCTCGTGATCCTCCACGAGCAGGATCGTCTCCGTGCCGTTCAGCGTCGCCTTCTCCTCGACCGTGGCCGGCGCCGCCGCGGTCGCCGGCCCGGCCGCCGCCGGGAAGCAGACCTTGAAGGTGCTGCCGACCCCGGGCTCGCTGTAGGCCCAGACCGACCCGCCGCTCTGCGTGACGATGCCGAAGACCGTGGCGAGCCCCAGCCCGGTCCCCTTCCCCGTCTCCTTCGTCGTGAAGAACGGCTCGAAGAGATGCGCCTGGACCTCGGGCCCCATGCCGCTGCCGGTGTCGCTGACGGCCAGCACGACGTGCGGTCCCGGCAACATCCCTTCGTGACGTACCGCGTCGGACTGATCGATCTCCACGTTCCGCGATTCGATGGTCAGCCGGCCGCCGTCGGGCATCGCGTCGCGGGCGTTGACGCACAGGTTCAGGACCACCTGTTCCAGCTGTCCGGGATCGGCGTTGACGGGCGCGAGGGCGGGGTCCAGGCTGGTGACGACCTCGATGTCCTCGCCGATCAGCCGCGTCAGCAGGCGGCCGGCACGGACCACGACCTCGTTCAGGTCGATGATCCGGGGGCGCAGCAGCTGCTTGCGGCTGAACGCCAGCAGCTGCCGGGTGAGCTCGGCGGCGCTCCGGGTGGCCGTGGCGACCGCCTGCAGCTCTTCTTCACCGCCCGGCGCCAGCCGGGCCTGCTCGTCGAGCAGCAACTCGACGTTGCCGCCGATGGCGGTGAGCAGGTTGTTGAAGTCGTGCGCGATGCCGCCCGCCAGCCGCCCCACCGCTTCCATCTTCCGGGCCTGGACGAGCTGTTCCTCGAGCTGCCGGCGCTCGGAGACGTCGCTGATCGTGCCTTCGTGGTACTGCACCTCGCCGCCGGCGTCGCGCACCGCCCGCGAGCTGACCAGAGCGGTGATGATACGGCCGTCCTTCCGCTTCATTCGCAGCTCGAGGTCGTGGAGGCGGCCCTGCGTCTGCAGCATCCGGCGGTACTCGTCGCGCTGCTCGGCCATCTCGAACACCTTCATCGTGTCGAGCCCGAGCAGCTCGTCGGCCGAGTCGTAGCCGAGCATCCCGACGAGCGCCGGATTCACCATGACGAAGCAGCCCTCGGGCGAGCTCTGGAAGACGCCCTGCGTCACGTGCTCGAACAGCCCGCGGAAGCGGGCCTCCGACCGGGCCAGCGCGGCCTCGGCTTCCTGACTGGCGGTGACGTCGCGATAGTTGATGACGATGGCGCGGATCTGCGGATCCTCGAGGAGGTTCGTGCCGATGCCGTCGATCCAGCGCCACGACCCCTCCTTGTGCCGGAAGCGGTAGCGCGCACCGACAATCGCCCCCGGCTCGCTGAGCAGCTGGCGGAAGTACTCGCCGCACACCACCGCATCGTCGGGATGGAAGTAGTCGAGGCCGATCTGGCCGACCATCTCCTCGGGACGGTAGCCGACGATCCGCAGCGTCGACGGACTGGCGTACTGGATGATGCCGCCTGCGTCCACGAGCGTCACCCCCTCGAGGCTCTGCTCGAACAGCGCACGGAACCGGGCCTCGCTCGCGCGCAGCGCGTCCTCGGCCTGCAGCCGGTCGGTGAGATCGTGCGCGATCACCTGCGTCCCACGCCGCCCGCCCCATTCGACGGGCGTCGAGCGCACCTCGACGGTCAGCTCCGTGCCGTCGAGCCTGACGATCCGCTGGCGAATGGGGGGATTGCCCGTCGTCGCCGTTCGCAGCCTCACCTGACGGGCCTCGGCCTCGGCGCGCGACTCCGGGTGGACGAATTCGAGGGGATTGTGGCCGAGGACCTGATCCGGGCTCGTCGCCGCGACCTGAACCAGCAGCGCCGTGTTCGCGAAGACGATCCGGTCGTCGACCGTGACGAACATGGCGTCCGGGCTCAGCTCGACGAGCGTCCGGTACCGATCGTCGTCGAGGGAGGCGGCACTGCCGGGATCGAATGCCTCAGGGGCCACACCAGCGCTCCAGATGTCTCACCATCACCGCCGCCAGCGCCTGGGAGGGCCGGGCCCGCGGCAGGCGCGGCCATATTAGCATCGGCGGGACACGTGAATTCGTGCCGCTGGCTCGAAACCTTGAACGATTGGGGCCACTCCGGGGCTGAGGTGGCCCTCAGGCCGATCCCGTCAGGAAGTCCATCCGCCCCCCGTCGACCGTGAGGATCTGGCCCGTGATAAAGGATGCGTCGGCGCCGGCGAGAAACGCGACCGGACCGGCGACGTCCTCGGGCACGCCGATCCGGCCCAGCATCGCCTTCTGGTTCAGGGCCGCCAGGCGATCGGCGTTCTCCGGGCTCTCGAGCGAGGCGAGCATCTCGGTCCGGATGAAGCCCGGGCAGACCGCGTTGACGGCGATGCCGTCTGGTCCCAGTTCGAGAGCCTGGCGTTTGGTGAGCACGACGACAGCCGCTTTCGTCGCCGCATACGGCGTCGTCTCCGCAACGGCCGTGCCCAGTCCGCCGATCGACGCGATGTTGATGATCCGTCCCTGGTGCCGGGCGGCCATCAGCGGTGCGACGGCCTTCACGCAGTGCACGATGCCCTTCACGTTGACGGCAAACATGCGATCGAGCTCATCCTCGTCCAGCGTCAGCGACGTGCCGCGAAACAGCAGCCCGGCGTTGTTCACCAGCACGTCGACGCCGCCGTACTCCGCGACGACCCGCTCGACCATCTGCCGCACGTCGGCCAGCTTCGACACGTCGGCGCCGACCGCCATCGCCTGCCCGCCGCCCTGCCGGATCTCATCGACGACCCGCCCCGCCGCCTCGGCCTGCGTCGCGTAGTTCACGACCACACGCGCTCCGTCGCGTGCGAGTCTGAGACTGATCGCCCGGCCGATGCCGCGCGATCCGCCGGTGACCAGTGCCACCTTCCCGTCGAGCGATTTCGCCATCCGTGAATCTCCCATCCCTTCCCGTGCCGCATCGAACCGCCGGCCGGTTACCAGCTTCCACTCGCGCCGCCGCCGCCCGACGAGCCGCCACCGAATCCACCGCCGGACGATCCCGACCCGCCGCCCGGCGACCGCCCGCTGCCGCCCACGACCCACCCGGACGAGGCGCCGGCCGCACCGGCAGCCGGCCGCAGAGCCGTGCGCCACCCGGGCCTGGCACCCATCCGGTAGCCGCCGGCCAGCATCACGGCCGCCAGCAGCAGCAGGAGCCAGAGCCCCACGTGGAAGGCCGGCACCAGCGCCATCAGGAGGGGCACGCCGCCGAAGATCGTCCCCCACAGCAGCGGAAAGATCGTCTTCGTCCGGAGGCCGACGCCGACGGCGAACGAGCCAGCGGCCACGAACAGGCCGAGGAACGGCACGAGCCAGAAGGGCGGACTCCCCGCCGGCTCGTTGTCGAGCGCGCGCCGCTCGGCCGGCGTGAGCGGATGGTGGCGCCGCACGACACTGACGACGCGCTGCATGCCGGTCAGGATGCCGTCGCGGTAGTCCCCACGCTTGAAGGCCGGCAGGAACGCCTTCCGGATGATCTCGCCGGCGAGGCCATCCGGCAGCACGGGTTCCAGCCCGTAACCGACCTCGATCCGGATTCGCCGCTCGGTCGGCGCCACCAGCACCAGCACGCCGTTGTCCTTCGCCTTCTTCCCGATGCCCCACTGCTCGAAGAGCCGGTTGGCGTATTCCTCGACCGTCAGGCCGTCGAGCGACTTCACGGTGACCAGCGCGATCTCGGCCGTGGTCTGCCGCTCGGTCTCGTGCAGCATGGCGTCGAGCTCGGTCTGTGCGCCGCTGTCGAGCACGCCGGCGAAGTCGTTGACGTAGCCCCGGGGCTTCGGGAAGTCGGGAACGGAGGCCGCCCGTGCGGGCAGGGCGAGCGCGAGCAGCCAGACCACCAGTCCCAGGGATCGGAGACGTCGGAGGCCGCGCGAAGTCGGAGTCGGTAGTCGGTCAACAGGCATGCGATATCCGAAGGCAATGGGCCCGCCGCGCGACGGCGGGCGCCGCCGCCCGATCATCGCAGAGGCCCGGCGCGTCGTTGCGCACAAACCGCCAGCGGCTCCCACGGCCCGCGCCGGCCACGGCTGACGGCCCGCCTTTCGCCGTCGCGCCAGGGCCTTCGGTCGACCCGCGCCCCGTGCGATTCGGCGTGCGTGTGCGGGTGCGTGTGCGGGATCGCGCGGCCCCTTGCAGGTGCCCGGCCGGCGGCGCCGGGCGCCGCCAGTCGACAACGCCTTCTATCTTACAGACAAGACTGCGGTTGCCATCCCCTCGCCCCCGCCCGCCCGTCCTGCGGGGTTGGCCCGGGGCATGCAACCATGCGTGACAGGCACCGTCACCGGCCTCGATGGCCGGCGGCGGGCTCTGGAGCTGAGTCACATGCCACGCATCTTCGTCAGACGCGGCTGTGTCGACACCTACGAGCGGTTGCGCGAGGTGTTCGCCGAGGAACCCGACGTGCAGGTCCTGTGGGACCGGCGCGCCGAGGAGCGGCGTGCGCGCGGGCAACGACGTCAGGCTATCGCGCGCGCGCAGCACGCTCACGAGCGGCGAGCCGACGAGCGCCGGACGTCCGATCGGCGGAAGCCGAATCCACCGACCTGGCTGACGCTCGATTTCGTCGTGACCGATTGAGCCTCGCCCGGCTGGCCGTTCGCGCCACCGCGAAGAGCGGTGTGCCCGCCTCGCCGCCAGCCGACGCCCTACCCGACCCTCGAATCGAGCTCATCCCAGCGCGCGTAGACGTCGGCCAGTTCCCGATCAAGGGTGGCCAGCCGCTCGAGCGTGGCGTTGATCGTGTCCGGCGGCTCCCGATAGAAGTCGGGAGCGGCCACGCGGGCACTGAGCTGCTGCTGCTCGGCTTCGAGCGCCTCGAATCCGTGCCGGGAGCTGCTCGAGCTCGCGCTGCTCCTTGTAGGAGAGCTTCTTCCGGACGGTCGGTCCTGCCTGCGGCGCCACGGCGGCCCGGCCCGACGCTGCCCGGCTGCCCCGCCCCCCGGCACGCGCGTCGGCCGCGGCTCGTTCTTCCGCCGCGGCTTCGGCGCTGGCCGCCTTCTGCCGCTGCCAGTCCTCGTAGCCGCCGATGTATTCCTGCACGCGTCCCTCGCCTTCGAACACCAGCGTGCTGGTGACGACGTCGTCGAGGAACACGCCGATCGTGGCTGACGAGCAGCAGCGTCCCCGGCCACTCCGTCAGCTGCGCTTCGAGCAGCTCGAGCGTCTCGAGATCGAGGTCGTTGGTCGGCTCGTCGAGGACCAGCACGTTGGCCGGCCGGGTGAACAGGCGGGCCAGCAGCAGCCGGTTCCGCTCGCCGCCCGACAGCGCCTTCACCGGGGAGCGCGCCCGCTCGGCGCCGAACAGGAAGTCGCGCAGGTAGCCGTGGACGTGCCGTGACTCGCCGTTCACGGTGACCGTCTCGTTGCCGTCGGCAATCGTGTCGAAGACCGTCCGCTCGGGATCGAGCTGTTCCCGCTGCTGGTCGTAATAGGCCACCTGCACGTTGGCGCCGCGGCGCACTTCCCCCTGGTCGGGTTCGATCTCGCCCAGCAGCAGCCGCAGCAGCGTCGTCTTGCCGGCGCCGTTGGGGCCGATGAGGCCAATCCGGTCGCCGCGCGCCACGCGCACCGAGAAGTCGCGCACCACGGGCACGCCGCCGAACCCCTTGCTGACGTGATCGGCTTCGAAGACCATCTGCCCCGAGCGGGACGCCTGGTCGACCTGCAGGCGGACGGTGCCGGTCTGCTCCCGGCGGGCGGCCCGTTCGGCCCGCATCGCCAGCAGCGCGCGCACCCGGCCTTCGTTCCGCGTCCGCCGGGCCTTGATGCCCTGCCGCAGCCAGGCTTCCTCTTCGGCCAGCCGCTTGTCGAACTTCTGCTGCTGCACGGCCTCGTTCGCCAGCCACTCGTCCTTCTTGCGCAGGAAGGTCTCGTAGTCGCCGGGCCAGGACGTCAGCCGGCCGCGATCGAGCTCGACGATGCGGGTGGCGAGGCGCCGGAGGAAGGCCCGGTCGTGCGTGACGAACACGAGGGCGCCCGCATAGTCGGCGAGGAAGCTCTCGAGCCAGGTGATGGCCTCGATGTCGAGATGGTTCGTCGGCTCGTCGAGCAGCAGCAGCTCCGGCTGCGCCACCAGGGCCCGGGCGAGCAGCACGCGCCGGCGCCAGCCGCCCGAGAGCGTATCGACAATCGTCTCGGCCGGCAGCCCGAGGCGTGCCAGCACGAGCTCGACGCGCTCTTCCAGCCGCCAGCCGTCCTGCTCTTCCAGCTCGTGCTGCAGCCGCCCGAGCGTCTCCATCCGGGTCGGCGTGGGTGCCGCCGCCAGCTCGGTGGCGGCGTGGTGGTACGCGCTCACCAGGGCGCTGAGATCGCCGAGGCCGTCGGCCACGACGTCGAAGACCGGCCGGTCGTCGGAGAGCGGGACGTCCTGCACGAGCCGGGCGACGCGCAGGCCGGGCTGCCGCCAGAGGGTGCCGGTGTCGGGTGGCAGCTCGCCGCTGAGCACCTGCAGCAGCGTCGACTTGCCGGCGCCGTTGCGGCCGAGGATGCGACCCGCTCGCCCGGCTCGATCTGCAGGGCGACCTCGTCGAGGAGCGGCAGGTGTCCGTAGGCGAGCGAGACGTGGTCGAGCGCGACGAGCGGCATCCGGACACGGTAGCGTGGAAGACGGACCCTGTCCAACCTGTCCAACACGGAGCCCGGCGGCCGATGGCCATTGACCGGTGGATCCGGCTGGATTGACATCTGATGCGTGATGCGTGATTCTGGGTCATGCGCACCACGCTGGACATCGATGACGACGTGCTCCAGACGGCCAAGGAACTGGCCGCCCTCAGGCGAAGCACGGCCGGCAAGGTTCTCTCCGATCTGGCGAGACAGGCCCTGAAACCGGCGGCCGCGTCCCGGATTCGCAATGGCGTTCCGCTGCTCACCAGCCGGCCGACCGGCGCACCCCGCCCGACCATGAAGCGCGTCAACGAGCTCCGGGACGAGCCATGAGCGGCGTCGCCCTGCTCGACGTCAACGTGCTCGTGGCGCTGTTCAATCCCGATCACGTGCACCACGAGGTCGCGCACGACTGGTTCGCCGACAACCGCGGCGATGGATGGGCGACCTGTCCGGTCACCGAGAACGGATTCGTGCGGGTCGTCGCCAACCCCGCCTATGGCGGCGTCCTCCACAGTCCTTCGGCCCTGGTGGGCCGGCTTCGAACCTTCTGCGCCGACCGGCATCACCTGTTCTGGCCCGATTCGGTATCGCTCCACGACGACACGCTCTTCAATCCGGCGATGATGACGAGCCATCGGGCGCTCACGGACATCTATCTCCTCGGGCTGGCGGTGAAACACCGCGGCCGGCTCGTCACCTTCGACCGGACGATCCCGCTGAAGGCCGTCAAGGGCGTCGGTCCGCGGATGCTGCACGTCGTGGCGCCGGTCGACGCCTCCTGACGACGCGCTCCGGGCGCACGCCCCCGCGCGGCGTCGGAGGCGGGCCTGCGGCGCGCGGCCGCGTATGTTATAATTGTGAGTTCATCTTCTCGGGTTTCGGGCGCGTGTACGGCCACGCGCCGGGGGTGCAGGTTCCGCAGATGATTTCAGTCAGCAACGTCTCCATGCGCTACGGCTCGAAGGTGCTCTTCGAGGACGTCACGACCACGTTCTCCGCCGGGCGGCGCTACGGCCTCACCGGGCCGAATGGCGCCGGCAAGTCGACCTTCATGAAGCTGCTGACCGGCGAGCTCGTGCCGCAGAAGGGGACGGTCGTCCGGCCCGACAAGCTCGGCGTCCTGCGCCAGGACCAGTTCGCGTTCGACCAGTTCCGCGTCATCGACACGGTCGTCATGGGCAACGCCCGCCTGTGGAGCGCGCTCGAAGAGCGGGAGCACCTCTACGCGAAGGAGGCGATGACCGAGGCCGACGGCATGCGGCTCGGCGAGCTCGAGGGGATCGTCGGCGAGGAGGACGGCTACACGGCCGAGAGCGACGCGGCGATTCTGCTGCAGGGGCTCGACATTCCCGACGCGCTGCACGAGCGGACGATGGCCGAGCTGCAGGGCGGCCAGAAGGTGCGGGTGCTGCTCGCGCAGGCGCTGTTCGGTCACCCGCAGGCGCTGCTGCTCGACGAGCCGACGAACCACCTCGACCTCGACTCGATCCACTGGCTGAAGGACTTCCTCGCGCGGTACGACGGCACGCTCATCGTCATCTCGCACGACCGTCACTTCCTGAACGGCGTCTGCACGCACATCGCCGACATCGACTACGAGACGATCATCACCTACACGGGCGGCTACGACGACATGGTCGTCGCCAAGACGCAGACGCGGACCCGCATCGAGGCGAACAACGCGCAGCGCGAGAAGAAGATCGCGCAGCTGAACGACTTCATCGCCCGCTTCGCGGCCGGCACGCGCGCCAGCCAGGTGACGTCGCGCCGCAAGGAAGTCGAACGGCTGCAGACGACGGAGCTGGCCCGGTCGAACATCCAGCGGCCGTACATCAAGTTCACGATGAACCGGCCGTCGGGCCGGATGGCGCTCGAATTCGAGGGGCTGTCCAAGGGTTACGACGGCACGCCGGTGATCGACGGCTTCAGCGCGCTCGTCAACCGCGGCGACAAGATCGTGCTCGTCGGCCGCAACGGCCTCGGCAAGACGACCCTGCTGAAGGCGCTGCTGTCGGACGCGCCCGGCATGGCGTCATCGCCCGGCGACCTCGACGCCGGCACGATGCGGTGGGGCCACGAGGTCTCGATCGGCTACTTCCCGCAGGACCACACCGGCGAGATCGAGAAGGGAATGACGGTCGTCGAGTGGCTGCACCACTTCGATCCCGAGGCGGCGCGCCAGGACATCCACGGCCTGCTCGGCCAGATGCTGTTCAGCGGCGAGGACGGCTACAAGCCGACCGACGCGCTGTCGGGCGGCGAGACGGCCCGGCTCCTGCTCTGCCGCATCATGCTGCAGAAGCCGAACGTCCTCGTGCTGGACGAGCCGACGAACCACCTCGATCTCGAGTCGATCAACGCGCTGAACGTCGCGCTGCAGAAGTTCGAGGGCACGGTGCTGCTCGTGACCCACGACCAGGACGTGATGGAGGAAGTCGGCACGCGCGTCTGGCACTTCGACGGCGGCGCGGTCCACGACTTCAAGGGGAGCTTCGAGGAGTTCTCCGCCTCGCTCGTCTGAACCGCCACCCCGGGCCGCACGGAGGGCTGCGGCCGGCAGGCGCCCCGCCCGCCGGCCCCGAGCGTCCATGCCCGAACTGACCGTGCTCTACGACGGCGCCTGCAGCCTCTGCCGCGCGGGCGCGGCACGGCTGCGGCGACTCGATCGCGGCAGCCGCGTCGAGCTCGTCGACCTGCACCAGCCCGGCGTCACGGACCGCTTTCCCCGAATCGATCGCGCCGAAGCGCTGCGCGGCATGCAGGCCATCGACGCGCGGGGCCGCGTCTACGGCGGCGCCGATGCCGTGGCCCGTATCGGCCTGACGCTACCGGGCTGGAAGCTCGTGGCCTGGTTGCTGCTCGTCCCCGGCATCCACTTCGTCGCCCGGCAGGCCTACGGCTGGGTGGCCCGCAACCGGTACCGCTGGAACCGTCAGCTCTGCGCCGACGGATCGTGCACCGTCCACCAGAACCACCCGCCAGGGGCTCACGAGTAGCGTGACCGATTCCGACGGCTCCGACATCGCTGACGTCGCCGTTGTGGGAGCCGGCGCGGCCGGCCTGGCCACGGCGATCTTCGCGCGCCGGCTGAACCCCGGCGTCACGGTCGCCCTGCTCGACGGCGCAAGGAAGCCCGGCGCCAAGATCCTCGTCAGCGGCGGTTCGCGCTGCAACGTCACGAACGTCACGGTGACGGAGGCCGACTTCCAGGGCGGCCGCCGCACGATCATCCGCCACATCCTGCGCGCCTTCCCGGTGTCCGACACCATCGCCTTCTTCAACGGCATCGGCGTCGCCCTGCACGAAGAGGCCGACGGCAAGCTGTTCCCCGACAGCAACCGCTCGCGCGACGTGCTCGAGGCCCTGCTGCGCGAGGCCGCCGCCGTCGGCGCGCCCGTGCACGCCGGCCATCGGGTGACGTCCATCGAACGGACGGCGGACGGGTTCCGCCTCCTCACCTCGCAGGGTCCCGTCACCGCACGCAGCGTGGTGCTGGCGACCGGCGGCCGCTCGCTGCCGAAGAGCGGCAGCGACGGCGCCGGCTTCGATATGGCCCGGGCGCTCGGTCACACGATCGTGCCGACGACGCCGGCGCTCGTCCCGCTGGTGCTCGCGCGCGGTCCCCGCTCGATGCACGACGAACTGAGCGGTGTCTCGCTGGACGCCGAGCTGATGCTCCGCGTCGACGGTGCCGTCACGACCCGCCTGCGCGGCGCGCTGCTGTGGACGCACTTCGGAGTCAGCGGCCCGGTGGCGCTGGACATGTCCCGGCACTGGCTGCGCGCGCAGCTCGAGGGCCGCCACGCCCGGCTGACCGCTTCGTTCTGCCCGGGTCGGTCCTTCGACGCGCTCGATGCGCACTGGACGACGCTCGCGGCGGAGCGGCCCAGAGCATCCCTGCAGAACACACTGGCGGCGATCGTGCCCACGTCGATGGCAGCCGTCCTGGTGAACCGCCTGGCACTGGCCGGAGATACGGCGCTCGCGCACCTGTCGCGCGACGATCGCCGGCGCCTGGTCCACGGACTGGTCGAGTGGCCGCTGGAGGTGACCGGCACGCGCGGCTACGACCACGCGGAGGTCACGGCCGGGGGCGTCGATCTCGGCGAGATCGCCCCGTCGACGATGGAATCACGGGTCTGTCCCGGGACTGTTCCTCGTCGGCGAGATCCTCGATGTCGACGGCCGGATCGGCGGCTTCAACTTCCAGTGGGCCTGGTCGAGTGCCCGCGTGGCGGCGCGCGGGTTGGCTGGCCGCCCGGCTCGGCATATGATCGAGCCTCGTCCCTGCACCGAACGCGATCCCCATGCTTCCTGAACGCCTGCGCTCCGGACCGCCCGTGCTCGCCACCTTCTCGATGATCGACTCGCCGGCGATCGTCGAACTCCTGGCCGCGGCCGGCTTCGAGGCCGTGGTCCTCGACACCGAGCACGGGCCGATCGGGCCCGAGAGCCTGAACGTGCTGATTCCCGCGGCGCGGGCCGCCGGCATCGCGCCGCTCGTGCGCGTCCGCGCGAACGAGCCGTCGCTCATCGGGGCGGCACTCGACGTCGGGGCGGCCGGCGTCGTCGTGCCGCAGATCGAATCGGGCGCCGCGGCAGCCGCCGCCGTGGCCGCCGCCCGCTTCGGGCCGGGTGGTTCGCGCGGCGCGAACCCGTACGTGCGGGCAGCCGGCTATCATGGCGGCGCCGAGTGGTTCGCGCGGGCCAATGAGGAGGTCGCCGTGCTCGTGATGGTCGAGGGGACGGCCGGCATCGCCGCGCTACCCGAGATCCTGGCCACGCCCGGGCTGGATGGCATCTTCGTCGGCCCGTTCGACCTGTCGCAGGCCCTCGGGATTCCCGGCCAGGTGGACCATCCGGAGGTGCTGGCGCACGTGACGGCCATCGTGACCGAGGCCGCCGGACGCGGCGTGGCCACTGCCGTCTTCGCACCGACGCCGGCGCTCGCCCGGCGCTGGCTCGCTGCCGGTGCCCGCCTCGTCGCGCTGGGGTTCGACACGGCACTGGCCCTCGACGGCTTCAGGGCCGCCCGGCACGCGCTGGGCGAGGCGGGGGTTGACTGAGACCTGTCACGTACGCGTGCGGACGTGCGACGTGCCGAACGTGCGGACGTACGACTGACGGCGTGCGCCCCGTCACGTCCAACGTCCGGCCTCTGACGTCCAATCCGTAGTCCGATGATGAAGCGCGCTTCGGCCGATCGCTCCGTACCGGTGGACGCCAGCCGCTGCCCTGCTGCTGGCGTGCCTGGTGGCGACGGCCTGTGGATCGGGCAACGACCCGTCCGCCTCGTCCGGCCCGCCCGCCTCGTCGGCGGCGGCGCCGGCCGCGACGGCACCGCGGCGCGGCCCGCTCTCCTCCCTGCTGGACGGCCGGACCGGCTACACGGAGACGACGCTCGACGATGGCACGGTGCTCGTCGCGGGCGGACGCGACGCCGCCGGCGTGCAGCTCAAGAGCGCCGCCGTCTACGATCCGCGTACGCACACCCTGACGGCGCTGCCCGGACATCTGGCGGACTTCCGCGAGGCGCACACGGCCACGCTGCTGCCGCAACGGCACGGTCCTGATCGCGGGTGGCCTGGGCGGCTGCTGCCACGAGGGCCCCGGCGGACTGCCGGCCCTCACGCTCCGCAGCGCGGAGATCTTCTCGCCGGCAACCGGATCGTTCGCGTGCGTCGGAGGCACCGGCCTGTCGGAGCGGGGCGCCGACAACTGTCCCCGCGCGATGGTGCAGGCGCGCGACCACCAGACGGCGACACGACTGCCCGACGGCACGGTGCTGCTGACCGGCGGCCACGACCGGGCGGGCGAAGCGCAGGCGCTCGATACCGGGGAAGACGCCGATCTCCGCAGCGCGGAGTTGTACAATCCGGCTCGCGACCGGTTCGTTCGCGTGAAGGGCGAGATGCACGTCGCGCGCAGCGGACAGACCGCGACGCTGCTGCCGTCGGGCCTGGTCCGCATCAGCGGCGGCACGGCCGCGCCGGCTCCCGACGAGCTCTACCATCCGCGCACGCAGCAGTTCACGATCGTTCCGCGGAAGCCGTCGTAGGGGCGTTCCTGTCCCGTGCGGCGTGCCACGTGCGACGTACGGCGCGGCCGCAGCAGGGAATCTTCTTCCCGCCGGACTTACACGGTCGATTGACAGATCCGTCGTTCCGCACCTCCTGACTCCCGCCATCGGCGTCTCGACCCCCGCTTTTCGGCGCGCCGCCGGACCGACCGCGCTGGCACCGCCTTTGCCCTTCTGGCATCCCGACAGCATCTTCGTTGCCGCTCACCAGCGCTGCCGCCCGCGGCCGGAATCGCCACCGTCCGTGCGCGGCCGGGCTCCGGCTGTCGAGGAGGCCGCTCATGATGACCGTGTCGAAAGCCCGCGTCGCCGGCAAAGCCTGCCACGTGATCGGTGCCTGCCTCGCCGTCTTCCTGGGGGTCAACGCCGTCGGCGCTTTCTACGGTCTGCTGTCGCTGCAGACGAACCGGTCGATGCCGGGCCTGACGTTCATCGCGTACTTCTTCGCCTCGGTGCTGACACTCGCCGTCGCGCTCGTGGCGCTGCTGCTGCTGACGATGGTCGAGGGGGTGGCGTTCGCGGCGGGCCATCACCACACCGGATCGAGCGAGGAGCGGCGCCGCGAGTGGCGGCTGGCCATGCTCTGGGCCGCACTGCCGGGAGCGGCGCTGCTGAGTCTGGCGATCGCGAATGCGTGGTGGGGGTGGTAGGGGGAAGACGTGTGAGGACCAGGACAAGGGGCGAGGCGACAGGGACAAGCGACACTTGCCCCTCGGCCCCTCCCCTGTCCCCTGTCCCTGACAGTGCTACTTCAGCTCGCCGTTCAACTCCATGTAGATCCGCCGGACGGCAATCTGCCCCTGCTGCTTCGACATGGGCCACGACTCGGTACGGGCCCCACTTCACCTGCGCCAGCGCCTGGTCGAGCGACAGCCCCTTCTCGTGCAGCGCCGTCACGTCGGCGACCACGTATTCCATCGCCTTCAGGAACTTCTCGAAGTCCTGCCGCGACTGGGGGCCGGCGATGATCTTCCCGTGCGCCGGCACGTAGGTCCGCACGTCCTTCAGCGCCAGCGCCTTCTTTGCGGTCGTCACCCACGTCGGTCGGCGTCGCCGAGCGCATGGCCGGGAAGACGTAGTTCAGATACGACCTCGCTCATGCGCGAGGATCCGCTCCTTCGGCAGGTACACCTCGAGGTCGCCGCCCGTGTGTCCCGGCCCGCAGGAACATGATTTCGACCTGCTCGCCGCCCAGGTCCAGCGTCTTGCGGTCGGGCACGACGACGGCATCGGCCGGCAGCTTCCAGGCGCCGGCCTTGAAGCGCGGCGACGCCTCCTGCTTCTCGAGCGTGGCCTTCGAGGTCGGGCTGACGAAATACGTGACGCCGGCGGGGTACGCGTTGTTACCGCCGGTATGGTCGCCGTGGTCGGATCCGATGACCACCCACTTGATCGGCTTCGGTGTGACCTTCCGGATGGCGTCGACCACGGCCTTCGTCGCCGCCTCGTTCGCCATGCCGTCGGTCACGAGCACGCCGTCCGGCGTGACGACGAACATCAGCCCCGTGCTGAAGAGACCGCGGTCGATCGACTGCATCTCCTCGTAGCCGTAAACGTTCGGCGCCAGCTTCGTCAGCCGTGGATAGCCCGGCTTCGCCACCGAGACACTCGCCAGGTCCTGCGCCTGGGCCAGGGCCGGCGTCGCCGCGAGCACCAGGCCGGCGAGGACCATCCATCCAGTCCGCCATCGCTTCATCTGAGACACTCCTGAATCGGGGAGGAACGAAAAGACCACCGCGCGGATATTACCGGTCTGCGCGACGGTGTCAAGCGTACCCCCTCGCAGGGACCCGGCCGGGTCGGGCGGACGACGCCGCGCAGGGCGCGCGGGCCGGGTGGAGTGGACGCGTGGGAGGGTGAGGCCGCTACGCCGCCGATGAATCCGCCAGCCTGTCGTCCATCCCGCCCTGCTGTGCGAGCTCAACGATCGGCAGCCTGATGGTGAACGTGCACCCCTCTCCGGGCGCACTCGCCACGCTGATGCCGCCGCCGCTCTGCTCGACGATGCCGTAGACGGTGGAGAGGCCGAGGCCGGTGCCCTGCTGCCCCTTCGTCGTGAAGAACGGCTCGAAGATCTTCCGGCGGGTCGCCTCGTCCATGCCGGTGCCGGTATCGGTCACCGACAGCACGACGTCGCGCCGGCCCGGGCCCCAGCCGCCGCGGCCGGTCTTCGCCTCGACGCCGGTCGCCAGGATCAGGTGGCCGCCGCCGGGCATCGCGTCGCGGGCGTTCACGATCAGGTTCATGACGACCTGCTCGAACTGCCCGGGATCCATCCGGACGCATTCCGCGAAACCGCCGAGGCGGAACTCGACAAGGACGTCCTCGCCGACCAGCCGGGTGACGAGCCGCCGCATCTTCTCGAGCGACTCGTTGACGTTCATCGCCTGCGGCCGGGCGACCTGCCGGCGGCTGAAGGTGAGCAGCTGACGGGTCAGCGCGGCCGCCCGCTCCGCCGCACGGGAGATCTCCTGCACGTCGTCGCGCACCGGGCTGCCGGTCGGCAGGTCCTCGAGCACGACCTCGGCGTAGCCCATGATGGCCGCCAGAATGTTGTTGAAGTCGTGCGCGATGCCGCCGGCGAGCCGTCCCACCGCCTCCAGCTTCTGCGCGTGGATGAACTGCTGCTCGAGTTCCTTGCGGTCGGTCACGTCGACCGCCACACCGAAGACCCGCCTGGGCACGCCCGAGGCGTCGCACAGCGCGCGACCGCGCGTCTGCATCCAGCGCACGCCGCCATCCGCCGCCACGATCCGGAAGCCGAGGTCGAAGGGCCGGCCATCCTCAATCGCCTGCGAGACCCCGTCGGCCACCGTTCGGCGATCCTCGGGATGCACCAGCGCCAGCAGGGCCTGACGATCGCTCTCGAACTCGGCCGTTGGAATGAGGCCGGCCTCGGCCGTGGCGGTCCACCGCACGCGGCCGCTCTCGATGTCGCGCTCCCATATGCCGACGCCGACCGCGTGCAGCGCGAGGCGGAGCCGGTCCTCACTGGCCTGCAGGGCCTCCTCGGCCTGACGCAGCGCGCTCAGGTCTTCGACGACGGCGAGCAGGTGCACCGGCTCTCCGCCCGTCCCCCGCACGAGCGACACGGTGACCGACGCCGCCAGCGTGCTGCCGTCGCCCCGGCGGTATGCCTCCTCGAACGTCACCCGCTCGGACGCGCCCGACAGCAGCCGATCGCGCGCCTCCAGATCGCGCGGCGGCGCGCCGGGACGCCGCAGATCGCAGATCGGCGTCCCTGCCAGCTCGTTCGGGGCGCAGCCGAACAGGACGGCCATCCGATCGTTGGCGTGCAGGATGCGGCCGTCGAGCCCCACGTGCGCGATGCCGACGGGCGCCCGGTCGAACGTCAGGTGATACAGCTGCTCGCGGCGCTTCAGCGCCTCGTAGAGGATGGCGTGGTCGACGGCGAGCGCCGCCTGGCGGCCCAGCGTCTCGGCCAGCGAGAGGTCCGCGTCGAGGAACGGCGACCGCGCGGCGTCCCGGACGAACATCAACGTGCCGAGCGTCCGGGTCTCGACGGTCAGCGGCACGACGATGAGCGAGGCGAATCCGACCTGCGTGCACAGGTCGACGGCATCAGCGAAGGGGGCGATGGCGTGGAGCGCGTCCGCGTCCACCACCGGCAGGAACAGCGCCCGACCGGTCCGGATCACCTCCGGAACGCCGCCGGCGATATCCGTCCGGAACGGGCGGCTGCGCTGCCAGTCGCGCAGCAGGATCTCGCAGCCGGAATCACGATGGGCCATCGCGACGCGCTGCACGCCGCCGCCGTCGGCCAGGTGCACGGCGCTCCAGTCGGCGAAGCCCGGGATGGCGAGGCGCGCGGTTGTCGAGAGCGTGGTCTCGTAGTCGAGCGACGAGGCCAGGGCCTGGCTGGCCCGGAGGAGGAAGCCGGCCCCGTCCCCGCCGTCAGTCGGCCGATGCGACGCGGAGAGGGAATTCCCGGTGTTGCGGCTGCCGTTCATGCGCGACGTGTCCCTCGGAACCGGACGGGGACGTATCCGGCATGATGCGGCCACTCACCCGTCGGGAACGGGGCGGCCGCTGCCCGTTCACGCTGACACACACCCGTTCAAGAGTTCGGCACGACTCCGTGAATCTTGAATGAGGGATGGATCTCGAGGAATTCCCGGGACAACCCCGCTCACCCTTCGATCTGCACCGCCCCGACGCCGTCGCCGAACGTGACGGTGGTGCCGTAGGTCCGCGACAGCTTCTGCACGCGTCCGATGATCGCCTCGGCTTCGGCGCCCTCGGCCATCCGCGGGGTGCCACGCTGGTACCGCGGCTCGTCGACGCCGAGCGTCACCGGGTGCAGCACCATCTTCAGCGCCCCCTGCGCGCCGTAGGTGATCACGGGCACGACCGTCTGCCAGAGCGCCGGGCCTGGCGGCAGCGCAATCCGATCGCTCGCCTCGGTCGGATCCGGCGTCTGCGCATCGAGCCCGAACGCCTGGTACACGTCGGACGCGAACCCGCGCACGGTCTGATACTGGAAGAAGAAGTCGCCGAGCCCATAGCAGATCGGTCGGTTGCGGTAGACCTCGATCCCCCACAGCACGTGCGCCCCTGCGCCGAAGAAGGCGTCGGCTCCCGCATCGATGCACGCCCGCGCGAACGGCTGCAGGAAGCGATCCGGCGTCTCGAGCGTGCGGTAGATCTCGTGCGCGTGAATGCTGACGATGACGAGGCGGGCGTTCCGGCGCGCCACTTTCACCGCCTCGGTGAGGCGCTGGAGGTCCGCCGGCAGGATCTCCGTCGTCACGTCCGTCGCCGTTCCCGGCACGAACGTGTTGCCGAACAGGCTGAGGTGATCCGCCGCCACCTGCGGGTTCGGGCTGCGTCCCTGCAAGAGCGGGTTGCCCACCGGTCCAAGCGGGGCGAGCGCCGTGCCGACGCGCCCCAGGGCCTCGAAGGTCGCCCGATCGACCTGGAACCGGTAGCTCACCCGCAGCGGATTGAGGCCGGGAATCCCCTTGAAGTCGGCGCGCGCCGGTGAGGCAATCGCGTAGGGATGGATCGTCGACGCGCAGTTGACGAGCGCGACCCGGCCGCCGGGCGTCTCGACGTAGGCCGGCGCCGCCGCCTCCTGCAGGCTCAGCCCCGTGCCGGCCGCCGCGATTCCGACCCGGGCGAGCTGGCGGCGGGTCGAGACGAGACCCGGCTGGCCGTAATCGAGGCTGTGGTTGTTCGCCGTCCCCATCACGTCGAAGCCGAACCAGGAGAGCTCGTCGGCGATCTTCGGATCGGAGACGACGCTCAGCGCCGCCCCTTCCGCCATGGGATAACCGTCGTGCGGATCGGCGAGGACCATCTCGCAATTGCCGTACGCGCAGTCGGCGCCGCGGATGACGCCGGCCAGCCGGCGGAACCGCTCGTCCTTCAGCTCGGACACGCGCCGCGTCAGGATGCAGTCGCCCGTCGCCGCCAGCGTCATCGTCTCGGGCACGATCGCCGTCGCGGCCCGCATCGTCTGCGGCCGCACGACTGCCGCCGCCGCCATGGCGCCGCCCGTGGCGGCCAGGAACTCCCGTCGATCCATGAATCCTCCCCCGAATCTCCAGTGCGAACGTCCGGCTGAGCTTACCGGGCGCGGAGCTCGGACGGCCGAGTAAAAGATTGTCTCAAGGGGAGGACGTCAGGAACGAGGAATCAGGAATGAGAGGCGAGACGGTGTCACACCGGCCGATGGGCCACGGGCACGTCGCACGCTGTACGGGACGGATCCTCCCCTACAGTTCTCTCAGCGCCACCGACACCGGGCGACGGGCGGCGCGGATGGCGGGCGGCGTGCCGCCGACCAGTCCCATGAAGAGCGCGAAGGCCAGGCCGCCGGCCAGCAGTCCGGGCGTCACGCGGAAGGCGAAGGCGATGTTCGAGAAGGTCTGGAAGTTCAGCGTGCTCGCCGTGAAGCCGTTGAGCGGCAGCACGGCCAATCCGCCGAGCAGTCCCCCGATGGCGGCGATGACGAGCGCCTCGATCATGAACGAGACGATGACGCTCGTCGGTCCGAAGCCGATGGCGCGCATCGTCGCGACTTCGCGCGACCGCTCGGCCACGGCCGAATACATCGTATTCAACGCCCCGAAGACGGCACCGATGCCCATGATGGCCCCGACGATCGTCCCGAGCACCGTGATCAGCGTCGTCAGCGCCTGCGACTGCTTGCGGTAGTAGTCCGACTCCCGCTGCACGTCCACGCGCATCCGCGGGTCGGCGGTGAGCGCGTCCTTGAACGTCTGAAAGGCCGCGGGCGAGGTCAGGTGCACGGTCACCGACTGGAAGACGTTGGTCGGCCGGTTGTAGACCTGATCCAGGATCGTCGCGTCGGCCCACACCTCCGAGTCGAACGCGGTACCGCCGGCATCGAAGATCCCGACAACCGTCCACGCGCCGCCGCCGAACTTCACCGTCCGGCCGAGGCCGAGTCCCTGGTAGGTGTTCACCGCGTTGCGGCCGACGACCAGCTCGGTGAGCCCCGGGTGCAGGAAGCGTCCGGCGAGCATGTGCACGTTCGGCCTGACCTCGAGGGCGCGTCCGGAGACGCCGCGCACCTGGACGTTCGCGTCGGTGCCGGTCGACACCAGCGGAAAGGGGGCCATCACGATCACCTCGGGACTGACGACCGGCTGGCCGCCCTGCCGGTCGACGCCGGGCGCGCTCTCGATGATCCGCTCCTGGTCGAGCGTGACGGCGCTCACCATCTCGCTGCTCGCGCCGGCGCGCATGACGAGCGCATTGGCCGGCGATCCCGACTGCACGAGGGTCGCCTGGAAGCCGCGCGCCATCGCCAGCATGGCCACGAACACCCCGACGGCGCCGGCGATGCCGAGCACGGCGACGACCGACGAGGTCCATCGCCGGCGGATGCTGCGCAGGTTGTAAATCAGCGGAATCGCCACGTGCGTCTCCCCTTCACGCTCAGATCCGCCGGAGCGCGTCGACGACCTTCAGGCGGCTCGCCGCCAGGGCGGGCAGCAGGCCGGCCAGCGCGCCGACGGCGAGCGCCAGCCCGATGCCGAGGGCCATGTCCTCCGCCGGCAGGTAGAAGAGCGGCAGCAGGCCGTGCGTCGGATCGCCGCCCATCGTGAGCAGCTTGGCCAGGGCGACGCCGAGCAGCCCGCCGATGAGGGCGATGACGACCGACTCCGCCATCACGTACAGCAGGATGAACCGCTGCGAGTAGCCGATGGCCTTCAGGATGGCCAGCTCGGCGGTCCGCTCGCGCACGGTGATCGCCATGGTGTTGCCGGTCACCAGCAGCAGCGTGAAGAAGACGACGCCCCCGACGCTGAGGAGCAGGAACTCGATGTTCCCCATCTGCTTCGCGAAGCCGGCCGCGAACGCCTTCTCGGTGTCGGTCTTCGTCTCCCACGCCGAGTTGGCGAAGGCGTCGTCGATCTTCTTCACCATCGTCACGGCCTGACCGGGATCGTCGAGCCGGACGACGTACCAGCCGACCATGTTCCGGGCGAAGCGGGTGACCTGGCTCTCGTTGATGTAGTTGTAGTGGATCCAGAACTGCGACGTGTCGTCGGTGTCCTTCGACCCGTCGTAGATCCCGCGCAGGTTGAACTCCCACGTGCCGGGATAGATCGTGCCGCGAATCGGAATCCGGTCGCCGACCTTCCAGCCGAACCGCGCCGCCAGACCGCTGCCGGCGATCGCGCCCTGCCGGTCGCCCAGGAACGCCTTCCACTGGTCGTCGGGAATCCGGTACTCGCCGTAGACCTGCCGCCAGGTGGACGGATCGATGACGAACTGCGGGAAGAAGTTCCGCTCGTCCTGGTAGACGCCGCCGAACCAGGAGACGTGCGTCACGTCCCGGATGCCCGACATCGCCTGCAGCCGCTGGTCGTAGGAGAGCGGCAGCGGCTGAATGAGCGACATCCGGTTGGTGACGACGAGGCGGTCGGCGCCCGCCACCTCCACGCCCTGGTTGAACGCGAGTCGGATGATGACGAGCAGCCCGAACAGGAACATCGCGACGGCGAACAATCCGACCGTCAGCAGGGTCCGGACCTTCTTCCGGAACAGGTTCACGCGCAGCAGGCGGAGGTACTTCATGGCGCAGCCTCCGCGCGCTGCGCCTCCACGAGCACGCCCTTGTCGAGGTGCAGCAGCACGTGCGCCCGCTCGGCCGCGCGCGGGTCGTGGGTGACGAGCAGCACGGTCTTCTTGTACTGGTCGACCAGCTGAGAGATCATCTCGAGCACCTCGTCCGCGCTGCGCCGGTCGAGATCGCCGGTGGGCTCGTCGCACAGCAGGAACGTCGGGTCGGTGACGACGGCGCGGGCGATGGCGACGCGCTGCTCCTGTCCGCCCGACAGCTCGCGCGGATAGTGCCGCATGCGGTCGGCGAGCCCGACCATCGACAGGGCCGCCTCGACGTGCTCGCGCCGCTCGCGGCGGGACAGCCGCGTCAGCAGCAGCGGCAGCTCGACGTTCTGGAACGCCGTCAGCACCGGCAGGAGATTGAACATCTGGAAGACGAAGCCGACGTGCCGGGCGCGCCACGCCGTCAGCTTCCCGGCCGACATGCTCGTGATCTCGTCGCCGGCCACCCGGATGCTGCCGGTGGTCGGCACGTCGAGCCCGCCGAGCAGGTTCAGCAGCGTCGTCTTGCCCGACCCGCTCGGCCCCATGAAGGCCACGAAGTCGCCTGCGATCCACGTCGAGGTTCAGCCCCTCGAGGACGTGCACCTCCTCGCTGCCCCGGCGGTAGGTCTTGCCGAGGTTGCGAACCGTCACCAGGCTGCGGCCATCACCCCGTCCATCCACTCGTACCATGTCAGCGCCTCACTGTCCCGCCGGCGGCTTCACCGAGACCGCCTGTCCATCGCGCAGATCGCCGGGCCCCGCCGTCACGACCTGATCGCCGGGCGACAGGCCGGCCAGGATCTCGATGCGGTCGCCCAGCGTGCGTCCGGTCCGGACGGCCCGGCGCTCGAGGACCCCGTCGCGCACCCGGAAGACCGTCGGCTGGCCGGCCACCGTGCGGACGGCGGCGGCCGGCACGAGGGCGACCGCCGGTGTCGCCTCGCCGCCCGGCGTCGCCGCCTGATCGCGGCCGAGGAAGGCGACCTTCACGCCCATGTCCGGCAGGATGCGGGGATCGAGCTGGTCGAAGGTGGCCCGCACCTTCACCGTTGCCCTTCTCGCGATCGGCCGTGGGAATGACGGCCCGGACGTGCCCCGGGATCTGCCAGTCCGGGTAGGCGTCGAGCGTGGCGGTCACCGGCTGGCCGGCCACCACCCGCGCGATGTAGTTCTCGTTGACGTCGACCTCGATCTCGAGCGAGGCCATGTCGACGATCGTGGCGATGCCGGTGCGCGTGTACCCGCCGCCGGCCGAGATCGGCGACACCATCTCGCCGGGCTGCGCATCCTTCGTCACGACCATGCCGGTGAACGGGGCGAGCACGCGGCAGTTCGCGATGTTCTGCTCGGCCTGGGCGATCCGCGCGTCGGCGGCCTTCACCTGCGCGCCGGTGGCGGCAATCTGGGCGACGAGGCTCGCGACGGCCGTTTGCGCCGTGTCGAGGGCCTCCTGGGTCTGAATGCCCGCCTGCACGAGCCCCTGCGTGCGCGCCAGCTCCCGGCGCGCGTTGGTCAGCTCGACGCGCAGCTGCTGCTCGCCGGCGGCCGTGGCGTTCCGATCGGCCTGCGCGGTGGCGAGGGCCGCCCGGTAGTCGCTGTCATCGAGCTGCGCGAGGAGCTGCCCCTGGTGGACGCGCACGCCCTCGTCGATGTACACGCCGGTGACCTTGCCGGTAATCTTCGCGGCCACCGTCGCGCGCCGCCGCGGCGTGACGTAGCCGCTGGCGTTCAGCAGCGTCACGCGGGCGTCGCTCGCCCCGCCGGGGGCCTCCGCCGCGGCCACCGTCACCTGCACCGCGCGGTCGCGCAGCAGCGAGACGGCGCCGGCCGCCGCCACGAGGACGGCGACGACCGCCAGGGCCCCGACGACCCCGCGCCCGATCGGCCGCCGGCCGCGCTGGCTCTCGTCGATCCGCAGCCGCGCCAGATCGGGCCGCGGCGTTCCTCCGGTTGCGTTCGCCATGGTCGTGCACTCTCCGCTGTCGCGCGGCCCGCCGGTTCGTGGCGCGCCGTCCGTCCCGTCTTCCCTGCTTGTCTACGGTCTCAATGATTACGGTTCCGAACCGGGCTGTCAGGGCCTCAGTAGCGTCGCTTCTGCTGGCGGACGATGTCGAACCGCGCGGTGTCGGCGATCGCCATGACCGCCATGACCCCGGCCTGCACGGGATCGGAGACGACGAGATCGGCCGCATCGGGAACGCTGCCGGCCATGTTCAGGGAGATCACGAGCATCCCCTTGGCGCGCACCTCTTCGACGGCACGCGTGATCTCGCCTCCCATGAGCGATCCGGCCAGCACCAGCGCCCGGACGCGCGGCAGCCGCACGACGGCCCGGACGGCCGCCGCCAGTTCCTGTTCGCCGACGAGCGGGATCGTGTCGATCGAGATCCGCTCGCCGCGGATGTTGTGTCGGTCGGCCTCGGCAATCGCGCCCATGGCGACCTGTCCGACCTGCGCACCGCCCCCCATCACGATGATGCGCTTGCCGTAGATGCGGGCGAACGAGGGCGTCATCGCCAGCTCGATCACCCCCGCCGTCGTTCGCAGGTCGTCGTGCACCGGCTCGGGCGGCGGTTCCAGGCGGAACTCGAGATAGATCTCGGCCTCTCGATCCAGATGCTGGATGAGATCGACGTAACTGATGTTGGCCTGGTGCTCCGCCAGCACCTTCGTAATGGCGAAGAGGACCCCGGGGCGGTCCGAGACGGTCAGCAGGACGGCGTGTGTGGTCATGACGGCAGCAGGAAGACGGCTTCTACGGTAGCATGCCGGCGCTCGTGCATCCCGCGACACCCGCCGGCTGGTCGCGCGGCGGCACGGCAGGCGCCGACCGACGGCCACATTGTAAGATGACCCGAGCGCCCGTGCCGCCGTACCGGTGGACGCCGCGGGCCGCGCCCGACCGACTGCCATGGCCGCCACTTCCTGCGACGTTCCGGTCCTCTACGCGACGAGCGAGGGACAGACCGCGCGGATCGCCCGCCACATTGCCGACATGCTGCGCGACAGCGGGCTCGACAGCCGCGCCATCGAGGTCGCGTCGCCCGAAGCCGCCGACCTCGACTGGCATGGCGTGCGCGCGGTCGTCGTCGGGGCCTCCCTGCACATCGGACGGCACCGGCGCCGGGCGCTGCGGTTCGTGCGGCGCCACGTCCATCAGCTGAACGACTGCCCCTCGGCGTTCTTCTCGGTGAGCCTGGGCGCCGCCTCGAGCGCCGCTGCGGACGTCGCAGCGGCAACCGGCCACGCCCGTGCCTTCGTCGACGCGGTGCGGTGGCATCCCGGGCAGGTCGTCTGCTTTGCGGGTCGCCTCGCCTATTCGCAGTACGGCTGGCTGACCAGGCAGATCATGCGACGGATCGCCCGCCGCGAAGGCGGCCCCACCGACATGAGCCGCGACTACGAGCTCACCGACTGGGCCGCGGTCAGCCGATTCGCGCGCGACTTCGCGGCGGAGATCCGGCGGGTCCCGGACGCCAACTGACCGGAATCTTCCGCAGTCGCGAGGGCAATTTCCGGGGCGGCCTCACGCCGCTCTCCTCCCCGCGCCCCATCCCCCCAAGGCTTTTCCCCGGAATCCCCCGGCACGGGACCTCGAACCGCCGCGGCACACCGGCCGGGCCGGCCGGCGCGCGCTGGCACGGTCGATGCTTGATCGGTCAGCAGTCAATCTCGCCAGGGAGGATCTGCCATGCGCATCCGGGATCTCATGATTCACGAGGTCGCGACGTGTACCGCCGACACGGATCTCGCGCAGGCAGCCGAACTGATGCGCATCCAGAACTGCGGTGCCCTGCCCGTGCTGGATGCGTCGGGCCATCTCTACGGCATCGTCACCGACCGGGACATCTGCATGGGCGTGGCACCACGTCATCTGCCGCCCGCGCACATCGCCGTCCGCGAAGTGATGACGCGTCCCGTCCGGACCTGCGGTGCCGACGACGAAGTGGCCGCGGCGCTGCTCGCCATGCGCACGCACGGCGTCCGCCGGCTGCCGGTCGTCGATACGGACCGACATCTTCAGGGCATCGTCTCGGTGAGCGACATCGTGCGGGCCGACGGACATGGCGGTATCACGGAGACGGAGCTCCTGGACGCGCTGCGCGTCATCGGTACACGCGGCCGTCAGCCGGTCACGGCCGCGTGACGGGCGGGAACCGCCCGCCACCGCAGAGCGACCCGGATCGATCGCCGCTTGCGTGGACTCAGGAGGGAACGACATGACGCTAATCAACGAAGCCGGCTGGGACCGCACCGTCCGGCTCATCATCGGAATCATCGCGCTCGGCCTCTGGTGGACAGGGGCCCTCGCCGGCACGCTCGCTCTCGTGGCGCTGGCCGTCGGCGTTCTGATGGTGCTGACCGGCGCGACCGGCTGGTGCCCGCTGTATTCCGTCTTCAAGTTCGCGACGCGCCGGACGGCCTGACCGCCCGGCCGCGGCCCGTCCCGTTCATGTCCCGCGGCCGGCTCGCGTGGCCGGCCGCGGCATGGTGTCCACGGCGCACGCTCGGTCCGTGATCAGTCCCCGCCCGTCTGCTCCACCCGCCGGTAGTCGTAATACTTCCAGACGATGTCGAGATCGAAGGTACGGAAGAAGAAGGCGCGTCCCCGGCCCACGAACCGCGTCTCGCCCGGCAGCCAGTTGCCGTCGGGGAGCTGCACGCGTGTCGACGTGGCCGTGAAGCCCTTGTAGAGCTTCACGAAGCCCGCCACGAACGACACGTCGTCCATCGCTTCGGCCTCGACGCGCGCCACCTGGTGCTCCGATTCCAGCACCCACACCCTGCCACGGAAGTGCTGCGCGATCTTCCCCTCGCGCGTCTCGGGCTTGACGTCGGGCTTCGGCGCGAACGTGACGACGATCGCCGGCCTGCCGCCGATGACATCCCGGCCGGTGAGCGTGAACGTGAAGACGGACAGGACGTCCTTGATCATGTCCTGTTCGTGGCTCGGTCCTTCGTTCTCCTCCTGGAGCCGTTCCTTCCGATCCTGCGGACTCTCGTGCCGCTGCCGTGCCGCCTGATGCGCCTCGCGCTCCCGCGCCTTCTGGTCCTGCTCCTGCAGCTGCTCCGGCGTGAGCGGCACGCCGTTCCTGGCGATGAGGCGGCGCAAGGACTGCCGGGATCCAGGGCGCGGCGACACCTCGTACAGCATCACGTCCCCGGTGCCCATCCGGCCGAACGGATTCATCCGGATGTCGGTGACCTGCTCCTTGTAGGCGTACTGGCGCTGCAGATAGCCGTCGCTCGCCAGGTTCTTCTCCGTCGCGCCGAGGAACTGCTCGGTGTCGGGCAGCGGCGCCGGGGCCGCGTGCGCAGCGGCGGTCTGCCCTGTCGCCACGGGAGTCGCCGTCAGGCCGCCGAGCAGGCAGACGATCGCCACCCCGACGAGGTGATGCGCGAACGATGAGCCCCGGATGCCGCCGGAAGGATTCGATGCCATGTTCTTCATAGACGCAAGGATCGTGACAACCGCCGCCTGACGCGCCGGCGCCGTATCACGCGCCGGTTTCATCGTGGCGAACGGGCTGCGGATCGTGTCGATCTGCGCGGTGCTGCAGAACGGCACACACCTCCTCGTCGCTCACGGGCGAGAAATCGTCGAAGAACTCGCCGACCGCCGCGAACGTGTCGGGCGCGTGCAGGCACACGACCTCGTCGGCCTCCGCGGCCAGGGCTCGCGCCGCCGCCCTCGACGCCACGGCCGTGGCCGCCACCAGCCTGGCCGGGTGACGGTCCCGTACGGCGCGCAATGCGGCAATCATCGTCGCACCGGTGGCGATGCCATCGTCGAGCACGATGACCGTGCGCCCCGCCGGGTCGATCGGCGGCCGAATGGGCGTGTACATCGCGCGACGGCGCCGGATGACGTCCAACTGCACGTCCCTTTCCTCGTCCAGATACGCGTCGCTGACGCCCAATTCCCGCGCGTGGCCGAGGAACACCCGCCCGCGTTCGTCGACGGAGCCGACCGCCAGCTCAGGATTGTACGGCGCGCCGAGTTTCCGGACGAGCACGACATCGAGGTCGCCGTCGAGATGATCTGGCGACGATCGCCCCCATCGGCACGGCGCCGCGCGGAATCGCCAGCACCAGCGGATGCTGCCCACGATACGATTCCAGACGTTCGGCCAGCCGTCGAGCCGCCTGGCCGCGATTTTCGAAGCGCATGCTGCCCTTCCCGTGCGCCGACCGGCATTCGATGGCGCGGACATCATCCACGCCGTTCGGCCGGTCACGAAATTTCCCGCGCACGACCTCGAAAACTCGACTCGCCGGCCACACCACCACGCCGCGGCCCGGCGATTCCGGCGCCAGAACCGCGACGCCGGTCCTGGACGGCACCGGACACGGCTTCGTAATGCAATTGCCTTGCTGGAAATCGGACGACCGGCGGCCGCCGGCCTGTTGGCGGGGGGACCCGGGTGTCAGGCCTCCCCGCCGCTCAACGCCTGTCGCACGCGCTCGAGCAGCGTGAGCGGCGCGAACGGCTTGTGCAGCAGCTGGGCCCTCGTCCGCTGCAGACTCTGAACGAGCATCTCGGGCTCGGAGTAGCCCGACATGAAGAGCACCTGCAGCGCCGGCCGCACGCGGCCGACCGCCTCGGCCAGCGCGGCGCCGTTCATGCCCGGCATCACGACGTCGGTCAGCATCAGGTCGATCGTCAGCCCGGGATCCGCGGCGAGCCGCAGTGCTTCATCCGGCGTGCGCGCCTGAATCACCTGATAGCCGCGGCGCGTCAGCACGCGGTCGATCAGGGCCCGCACGCCATCCTCGTCCTCGACGACCAGGACGGTCTGCGGCTCGGCGGGCCCGGCGTCGCTCACCGGTGCCGCGGGCTTCGGCGCCTCGACAGCCCCTTCGACGACCGGCAGGTAGATCGAGAAGGTGGCCCCGGCTCCGGGCGCCGTGACGACCTGAATGCCGCCTCCGCTCTGCGTGGCGACGCCGTACACGGTCGCGAGCCCGAGGCCGGTCCCCAGATTGCCCTTCGTCGTGAAGAACGGCTCGAACAGGTGCTTGCGCGTGGCGGCATCCATCCCCACGCCCGTGTCCGAGACGGAGATCTCCACGTGCGGCCCCGCCTCGAGCACGCCGGCATCCAGCGATTCGTCTCCATCGAGCTTGCGCGCCGCGGTCGAGATGACGAGATGTCCCCCTTCGGGCATGGCGTCGCGGGCGTTGACGACGAGGTTCATGAGCAGCTGCTCGATCTGGCCGCGATCGGCCTGCACGACGCCGATGTCCGGGTGCAGCCGGGTCTCGAGCGAGATGTTCTCGCCGATGACCCGCGTCAGCATGCCGCGGAGGCTCTCGACCACCTCGTTGAGATCGAGCCGGACGGGCTGCAGGATCTGGCGCCGGCTGAAGGCGAGCAGCTGGCCGGTGAGGCGGGTCGCGCTCTCGGCGGCGCGGATGACCTCCCGCAACCCGTCGGCCTGCACGGCGTCGAGGCGCCCCTCCTCGACGAGCAGCTGCGCGTGGCCGAGGATGGCGGTGAGCAGGTTGTTGAAGTCGTGAGCGATGCCGCCGGCCAACTGGCCGATGGCCTCCATCTTCTGGGCCTGCCGGAACTGATCTTCGAGCGCCTTGCGGCCCGACACGTCGGAGACCATCGCCAGCGCGCCGACGACCTGCTGCCGGTCGTCGACGATGGGCGAGGTCTTGATCTCGGCCCAGACCAGGTGACCGTCCCGATGACGGTAGGGCACCTCCAGCCGCTCGCTGATCAGCGCCGCCTGCGCCCCAGGCTCTCGGCCGCCTGCGCCTGATACGACGGATCGATGAACTCGAACACGGAGCGTCCGATCATGTCGTCCGGTTCGTACCCGAACATCTGCGCCAGCTGGCGGTTCACGTACTCCGTGCGGTTCTGGGCGTCGAGCACCCAGACGCCTTCGCTCGTCGTCTCGACGATGCGGCGGTACCGCGCCTCGCTCTCGCGCAGCGCGTCCTCCGCCTCCCGCTGTTCGGTGATGTCGGCGAGGATCCCGGCGATGTGGCGATGGCCCTCCTCGCCGTCAATCGGAAAGAACGAACCGCGGATCCGGCGCAGGTGGCCGACGTTCTCGGCGCGCCCGGCCCGCCACTCGACCTGGTGCACCGCCTTGCCCGTCTCGCGTACCTGATCGAGCACCGGGATGATCAGGTGCGCGATCTCCGGCAGCACCTCGGTGACCGACCGGCCGACGTGGGTCTCGGGCGACGCGCCGTGCATCCGGGCGAGCCTCCGGTTGATCTGCACGTAGCGGTACTGGTCGTCGAGAATGACGAGGCCGATGGGCGCAGCTTCGAAGAAGGCCTCCAGCCGCTGCTGCTGCACGGCGAGCTCGCGTTCGAGCCGCCGCTGCTCGGTGACGTCGCGGAAGTGCACGACGATCCCCTGGACGGCGCTGTCGGCGAGGCGATTCACGCCGACCAGGCTCAGGTCGCGCCACCCGCCGCTGCGGTGCTGCACCCGCAGCGAGCAGGCGATGGGCTGGCCGGGCTCGGCGAGCATGCGGGCGAAGACGCCCTCCGCGAGCTTCAGATCGGCCGGATGGATCAGCTCGAAGGCGCTCCGTCCGGCGAGCTCGTCCGCGGGGTAGCCCATGATGCGCCCCAGCGCATCGCTGTTGAAGACGTTGTAGCCGTCGGCGTCGACGACGGCGATGCCGTCGAGACTGTGCTCGATGAGGCCGCGCAGGCGCCGCTCGCTCTCCGTGACCGCCTCCTCCATCCGAAGTCGGGCGGTCACGTCGCGCGCGTTCAGAATGATGCCGCCGACGGCCGCGTCGTGCAGGTGGTTCGACGCCACGCCCTCCATGTGGACCCAGTGGCCCTCCCGGTGGCGGATGCGGTACGCGAAGGTGGCCGAGGCGTCGGGCACCTCGAGGCTCGGGCCGAACACCATGAGCAGGCGGCTGGCGTCCTCGGGATGCACGTGATCGAAGCCGTGCGTGCCGACGAGTTCGATTGGCTCGTACCCGAGGAGGGTCGTGACGGAAGGACTGACGAATCGGACGATGAGGCCGGCGTCGAGCACGAGGACGACGTCGAGGGTGTGCTCGACGAGCGCGCGGAAGAACTCTTCACGGGTCCCGGTGCCGGGTCGCGGATCGGGCGGGCGGCGGTCGGGCCAGAACGGTCGGCCATACAGCTCCTCAATACCGGCGTCCCCCGATGGCCGGCGCCCCGACGTCCGGCGACGGTCCGCAGGGGCCGTATCGTACACGAATCCCCCGGGCACGCAACCTCACGCCGCGCCGGTGTCGCGCAGGCCCGCCAGCTCCTCGTCGGCCAGACGGTTGAGCTCGTCGTAGCGCTCGGGTGACAGCAGCCCCTGCCGGACCAGCTCGGCGAGACGCGCCTTCTTGACGTCCACCAGGTGCCGCTTCACGCGCTGGAACTGCTGGTGCTCGAGTGCGAAGTTCTTCACGTCGAGCTGCTGCAACCGCTCGCGCATCTGCGAGTGCCCCTCCGACACGTTCGCCTTCAGGGCGTCGTAGAGCCGGCCCGTGATCATGCCGCGGTGGCGCAGCGCATCCAGCTCGACGAGCGCCGCCGTATCCGCCAGCAGGCGGGCCTGCAGGAACTCGTACTCGCGCTCCTCGTCGCTCACCACGGGGTGGCCCAGCCCCAGCCGGCGCAGCAACGGCGACAGCGTCAGCCCCTGGGCGAGCAGACTGAAGATGACGGTGCCGAAGATCATCACGACGAGCTGATTGCGCCCCGGCATGGCGCTCGGCAGGCTGAGGACGAGCGCGATCGAGAGCGATCCGCGCAGGCCGCCCCACACCAGCACGTGCTGCCAGCGGAGGGGAATCGGCTCGTCGACTCGTCCGATCCACGGCATCAGGCCATAGACCGCCGCGAGCCGCCCGGCCAGCATGGCCAGCACCGCCCAGAGGATCGGCACGATGCCGGCGGCGAGCATCGACAGGTGGATCTCCAGCCCGATCAGGAGGAACACCAGCGAGTTGACGACGAAGGCGGCGTACTCCCAGAACGAGTTGACGGCCAGCTGGGTCGTCGCCGACATGCCACGCGGGCGGCCGTAGTTGCCGATGACCAGCCCGGTCACGAGGACCGCAATCACCGGCGACACGTGCACGCCGTCGGCCAGCAGATAGGCGCCGTAGGCGCTCGTCGTCGTCAGCGTGATCTCGAGCAGGTGGTCGTCGAACTGCTCGGTCAACGTCGAGGCGATGAGCCCGACGACGGCGCCGACGATCGTGCCGCCGACCGCCACGACCAGGAACCCGCGCACCGACAGCGCCGCGAGCTGACCGAAGGTGCCGGTGGTCGCCCCCGCCGCGATCCCGAGCACGATCTGGAACACCGCCACCGAGGTGCCGTCATTGAAGAGACTCTCTCCCTCCACGATCGTCGTCAGTCGCTGCGGCAGGCCGAGGCGCCGGAACAGCGCGAGCACCGAGACCGGATCGGTCGCCGAGATCATGCAGCCGAACAGCAGGGCGAGCGGCCACGCCATGCCGATACCGAAGTGGAGGACCGTGCCGACGACTCCCACCGAGATCACGACGCCGAGCACGGCGAGCGTGACGATCGGCACGGCGTTCTCGCGCAGCTCGTCCAGCTTCAGGTTCCACGAGGCCTCGAACAGCAGCGCCGGCAGGAAGATCAGCAGGATGAGCTCGGGCGAGATCTGGACGGCCGGCAGGAAGTGCATCGGGCTGATGACGAGCCCGACGATCACCAGCAGCAGCGTGTACGGCACGTGGATCCAGCGGGTCGCCATCGCCACCAGCGACGCCACCAGCAGGAGCCCGATCAGAACGGTAATGGCGAAGTGCGTCTCGATCATGAGCCTCGGGCGGGTGGGCGGAGCGCCCGCCGCCGGAACAGGCACGAACCGGCCGGGCCGATCTGCACGGGATTGGGTCGATGATATCAAGTCGGACGGCCGGGGTGCGATCCGGTCTCGGCGGAACAGAGCTGGTGGGGATATTCCGGCGGCCCCGGCGCACCGGGACGCGGCACGGTGACGGGTGGCGTGGCGCACACGCCCTGGCTGCCACGGCCGGCCTCGTGCGCCCGGCCGATGACGCACGATTCACGATCACGGGCGGCGACAGGAGGCCGGACATCCGGCCGGGGGCACGACGAGGGCGGCGCCAGCCGCCCTCACCCACGATCAGGCGTTGAAGTCCACCGACACGATGTGCTGGCAGATCGCCACGCCCCCCTGCGCGACGGGGACGTGACGGGGGTCCGTCGCGTACGCATCGAGCGCCGCGCGATCGCGGAACTTCACGAGCAGGCCCACGTCGTACGACCGGCTCGTGTGCAGCAGGTCGGCGCCGACGTGCAGCTCGAGCACGCCGTCGATGACGCTCAGGCCCGCGAGGGCCTCGCGATGCTCGGTGCGCGTCCGTTCGTCGATGTCGGGCTTGTACTTGAAGGCGACCAGGTGAATGAGCATGCGAGAGCCTCCTCTGCGGGTGACGGGCCCCGCGCCCGGCCGCAGCCGGGCACGGGGACGAACCGGACGGCGATGGCGCTAGCGGCCGCCGGAAGACGCCGTGGCCGCGGCCGGCGGCATCGGGATCTTCTGGTCGAGCATCGCGGCGTCGTAGGCGAACGCCGCCAGCACGATCGCCGCTTCCTCGAGGCTGGGCAGGCTCACGCGCTCGTCCATGTCCATGTTGGTGTGGTGAATCCGCTTGTCGTAGTTCGTGTAATCGCGAATCGCGTTGAACCCGGCCATGCCCGCCTGCAGGAAGCTGAGATGATCGGTCGAGCCGATGCCCTGCATCACGTTGCGGCGGGCGCCGAGGTCGCCGAACGGCTCCAGCCAGGTATCGAACAGCGCCTTGGCCTGCGGGTCGTTCTCCATGTAGAAGCCATAGGCCCACCCGCGACCGGCGTCGGTGTTGAAGTAGACGTCGAAGTCATCGCGCGCGGCCCGGTTCGCCGGCCCGGCCAGGTGCTGCTCCACGTAGTGGCGCGACCCCAGCAGTCCCTGCTCCTCACCGCTCCAGATGCCGACACGGATCGTCCGGCGCGGCCGGGCCCCGACGGCCTTCAGGATGCGCATCGCCTCCATGACTTCCGCCGAGCCGTCCGCGTTGTCCGCCGACCCGGTCGCGCTGTGCCACGAGTCGAGGTGGGCCCCGATCATCACCACCTGATCCTTCAGCGCCGGATCGGTCCCCGGCAGCTCCGCCAGCACGTTGTCGGTGTCGGGATTGTCCTCGTAGTACTTCCCCTGCACGTTCACGCGCAGCTTCACCGGCATGCCGTCCTTCAGCATCCGGAGGATCAGGTTGTACTGCTCGGCGGCCATCACGATGCTCGGCACGGCATCGGCGCCCGCATCCCGGCCCAGCACGAAGACGGTGCCGTAGTTCCCCGGACTCGGCTTGATGACCGCGCCGACGCCGGCCTCGTGCAGCGCATGGACGAACGCCTGCCCCGCCTTGCCGACGCGCTCCGGATCGTGGGGAAAGGCCGGCGCTCTCCCCGCCGACGGATCGGCCGACGTGGTCGGCTGATAGCGATCATCCGCCACGAAGGTCGTCTGCGCCGGCTGGCTGAGCACGATGGCGCCCTTGATCTGCGCGGCCATGGCGGGAATGTCGGCCGCCGTCCTGTCACCCAGGTAGACCGGCGTGCCGACGATGTCGCCGGGCGTCGAGGCGGACCAGCCCTCGGCGTAGCCGATGAGCGGCATGTAGCGCGGCTCCACCATCTCGACGGTGAGCTTCTGCAGCTCCCAGCCGCGGCCGAAGCGCCACGGCTCGAGCCGGGCGTTCGAGAGCCCGAAATCGCGCAACTGGTCGCGCGCCCACGCGGACGCGGCCTTCTGCGCGGGCGAGCCGGTGAGCCGTCCGCCGAACCGGGTCGTGATCGTATGGAAGATGCGCGCCACCTGCGAGTGCTCGAGGCCCTCGGTGCGGATCTTCGCGATCATGGCCGAGTCCATGACCGGTGCCGACTGCATCGTGCCGGTTGACGCCACCGCGAGCACCGCCGCCGCCGCCAGCCATCGTGTCGCCTTCACGGCTCCTCCTCCTTCGCCGCGCCTTCACCCTCGCGCAAGGCACGACTGCCCGAGAGGATAGCAGAATGCAGGGCCTCGCGTTCGCAGAGGGAGTGGGAGCAGGAGAGCAGCGGTCAGGAGAGAGTGAAACGGACAGCAGACACGCCGATCAGGAGGCTTGCGGCGGGATGCTGGAGCCTCGGGAGTCCCGGAAGACCGCGATGAACATGCCGGCGGCGACGAGCAGGCAGGCCCAGGCGAACCAGTCGCCGATGCGATCGTAGATGGTCCTCACGTGGACGGCCTGCACCGTGGCCGCCAGCAGGACGTCGGGCGCCGCGTCGCTGCGCCGGTCGGCGATGACGCGGCCGTACGGATCGCTGACGGTCAGCCGGCCGTCCTGGGCGGCGCGCACGACACTGAAGCCGCCCTCCACGCCCAGCACGACCGCCATCCGCGAGTGCAGCCAGCCGTCGCGGACGAAGTCCCAGGCCGGCACGAAGAGGATCCCGACCCCCTTCGCGGCATAGGCACGCCCGAGCGACGCGAAGTCGAGATCCTTGCAGATGGCCACGCCGGCCCGCCGCCCGTCGGCGTCCCACGCGGCCACCGAATGCCCCGCCTGATACCCGGATTCCAGGGCGGGCAGCAGATGCTGCTTGAGGTACCGGATCGCCACCTGGCCGTCGGGCGTGAAGACCACGGCCTCGTTGCGCTTCGGCGTGATCCCCGTCTCGTTGAAGCCGGCCACGACCCACGCCTGCGCGTGCGCCGCCGCCGCGGCCAGGATCTGCTGCGCCTGATCCCGGTACGCCGGGGCGATGCCGACGAACTTCTCGGGCAGCACGATGAACCGGGCGCCGTCGGCCGCCAGCTGGGCGACGCGGTTCGCATAGGCGCGGACCACCGGCAGCGCCTCGGCCGCGCTCGTCGTCTCGAAGTGTCCGACGGTCGTGTCGGTCACCGCCAGCCCCACCCGGATGCCCGGTCCGCCGGGCGGCATCAGCAGCCGGAACGTGCCGAAGGCGGCGATGCAGGCCACGACGGCCGCGGGCACGGCAAGCGCCACGACGAAATCGCGCCACGCGCGGCGGCGCAGCCACGCGGTCGCGAGGCCCGACGCCACCAGCGAGACGACGAACGTCACGCCCGCCAGGCCCGTGACCGACGCGATCTGCAGGATGGTGGTGAAGCCGGCCTGCGTGTACGCGACACTCCCGAAGCTGCCATGCGGCGAGACCAGGCCGACGAGGTACTCGGCCGCGGTCAGGAGCACCGGAAAGGCGAAGAGGCCGACGTAGCGTGGGTTGCCGGCGCCAGATGTACCGCGCGCCGCTCACCACCGCCGTGAACAGCAGCGCTTCGCCCACGGTCATCAGCGCGAGGCTCGCAGCCGGCAGCAGGCCGTGATAGAGCTGCAGCCACGTCAGGTTGCCGAGCAGGGCGGCGACGAAGCAGACCGCGACCGCCCGGCGGCCCGGCGTCGCGTACGCATACGCCAGGACCGGCGCGGGCGCGACCCAGGCGAGCAGCCAGTAGTGATGCGCGCCGGTCGAGAGGAACCAGAGAGCGGCCGAGACGAGGATGACGACGATGGAGGTCATGGGGGTATCAACTGCAGGCTCTAGCCTACCGCCAATCCCCTGCTCTGTGGCAACGTCAGCCGCAGAAACAGCCCCAATCGCGGCTCGTGCCTAGCTCGCGCGGCGATCGGCCTGCAGGGTCCGCCCCTCGAGCAGCTCGGCAATCTGCCGGACGCACTCGGTGACGCTCATCGGCTTGGCGATGAACAGATCGGCGCCGGCGTCACGGGCCACCTTCTCCGCCCGATGCGGCTCCTGCCCCGACATCGCGATGATCGGTACGCCCTCGCCGCCGGGCAGCGCGCGCACCTGGCGGATCAGCTCCGCGCCGTCGAGGCCCGGCATGTTGAGGTCGGCGAGGATCAGGTCGGCTCCTTCCCTGCGGAACTGCTCCAGCGCGAGCCGGCCGTCCTCCACCGCCGAGGCGTCGAAGCCCCGGCGCCGGATCAGCGTCATGTAGAGCTGGCGGATGGTCTGGTCGTCCTCCGCGATCAGCACCCTCGGATTCCGGCCGCCCCCGATCACCCGCGAGACCTCGCGCACCAGGGCCGCCGCCGTCATCGGCTTCTGCAGGACGGTCATCCCCTTCATCGTGTCGCGCAACTCGTCGGCGACGACCGAGAGCACGATGATCGGGATCGCCTGGAGCTGCGGGTCGGCGGTCATGGCCCGGACCGCGCCGTAGCCGCTGGCGCGCGGCATGATCAGGTCCATCACCACGAGGTCGGGCCCCCAGGTGCGGGCCCGATCCACCGCGTCGCTGCCGTCGCGTGCCTCGGCGACCTCGTAGCTGGCGCTCTCGAGCTGCCGCCGCAGCACGAGCCGCATGTCATCATCGTCGTCGACGATGAGCACGCGGCGCCTGGCGTAGCCCGACGCCGGAGCCGCGTCGGCCGCCGCCGCGGCCGGTTCCGGCGTGCGCACCGCGGCGTCGATGCTGGGCAGCGTGATCGTGAACGTGCTGCCGAAGCCGGGCTCGCTGGCCGCCTCGACGCTGCCGCCGTGCTGCTCGACGATCGCCTTCGTGATCACCAGTCCCAGGCCGGTGCCGGCGATTTTGCGCGTCGCCGATCCATCGAGCTGCTGGAACTTCTGGAACAGCCGGGGCAGGTCTTCGGTGGCAATCCCCCGGCCGGCGTCGTGCACGGCGAAGCTCACCATGTCGCCCGCCTTGGTGGCTTCGATCGTGACGATCGAGCCGGTCGGGGCGAACTTGATCGCGTTCGACAGGAGGTTGACGAGGGCCTGGACGATCCGATCGCTGTCGACCGAGACGAGCGGCAGCGCGCGATCCACATAGGGCACCAGCCGGACGCGCTGCGTCCGGGCGACCCCCTCGACGCTCTCGATGGCCGTCGCCACCAGGTCGTGTGCGGTGCAGTCCGTGCGCTGCAGCTGCATCGCGCCCGCCTCGATCTTCGAGACGTCCAGGATGTCGTTGATGATCCGGATCAGCCGCTCGCAGTTGCCGAGCGCCACGTTGAGCAGCTGTCGCTGCTCCGGGTCCATCTGGTCGACGGACTCGTCGATGACGAGCTGCAGCGAACCGCGAATCGAGGTGAGCGGTGTCCGCAATTCGTGACTGACGGTCGACACGAACTCGTCCTTCATCTGCTCGATTCGCCGCCGCTCGGAGACGTCGGACATGAGGCCGGCGAAGTGCCGGTGCCCGCCGGCCTCGAACTCGAACAGGGCGAGTTCCACGGGAAACACGGTTCCGTCGGGTCGCCGGCCGGTCCATTCACTGACGGTCCCCAGCGCGCGCTGACGGACCGCTTCCAGGAAGGCCTCGGCGTCGCCCTCGGGCTTCTGGTGCAGCTCGGTCACGTGCCGGCCGATCAGCTCGGCCGCCGTCCACCCGAACATCCGCTCGGCCGCCGGGTTCACGGTCTCGATGATCCCGTGCTCGTCGGTCGTCACGAGCCCCGACAGCATGTTGTCGATGATGAGCCGCAGCCGCGCCTCGCTGCCCCGCAGCGCGGCATCGCCACGCGCCCGCGCCAGCGCCTGACGCCTCAGGAGGAAGAGCACGCACCCGAGCAGGACCAGTCCGATCGCCACCGCCTCGGCGTCATCCATCAACGACCGGGAGACCAGGAACCCCGCCAGCACCTCCTGCGCCCGCATCACCCCCTGACCGACGCCGCCGTGTCGGTGCCACTCGCGGAGGACGAAGAGGCCGGCCAGGGCGACGACGGCCGCGCCCAGGGCCGCGAGTCGCCGGCGGGATCGGAGCTCGATCACGGGGCACCTCCCGCACCAATCAGATCCAGCTCGCCGAGAATCGCCGCCACACGGGCCCCGAGCGTGAGCGCATCGAACGGCTTCACGATATAGCCGGCCGCACCGAGCGCGATCCCCTGGCGGACTTCCGATTCCTGCGACTTGGCCGTCAGGAAGATCACGGGAATGTCGCGGGTGGCCGGATTCTCCTTCAGGCGGGCACACGCGCCCGGTCCGTCCAGTTCCGGCATCATCCAGTCGAGCAGGACCGCATCCGGGGGCTGCTTGCACACCACCGCGAGCGCCTCGGTGCCGTTGCCGGCCACGACGACGTCGAATCCGGCCCTCTTGAGGGCCAGGCGGGCAATCAGCTGAATGTCGGGATCGTCTTCGGCCAGCAGAATGCGAATACTCAACGGTCCGGGCGCCTCTCCACCGCCCCGCGGCGGCCCGGCAACGGCCGGGCCCGCGGTCCGGCAGGCTCCTAGCTGAGCAGACGCCGGACCCTTACAGCTATCTCAATCGGCTTGAACGGCTTGATCACGTAATCATTGGCCCCCAGGTGGATGGCCTGCCGCACGTCGCCCGCCCGCCCGCTGGCCGAGAGCACCAGCACCCGCGGCCTGGCCTCGCTCCGCTGCTCGAGCTCCGCCAGCAGCTCGAAACCACTCATTTCAGGCATGTTGAGGTCGAGAATCAGCAGGTTCGGCCGCCGATGAATGACGGCATCGAGGGCCACCCGGCCGTCGCCGCAGACGGTCGTCTCGTAGCCGGCCGCCCGCAGCTGGCCGTCGAGAATCCGCGCAATGTCGGGATCGTCCTCGGCAATGACGATCCGCCCCTGGGACCGGACGGCGGCCGACCCCGTCCGCTCGCCACGGGTGCCGGCCACCTCTCCCCACTGGCGCGTCTGCACGAGCGCTTCGTCGGCTTCGGTCAGCAGCGATTCCAGGTCGAGCTGTCCCGCCATCCCGGTACCGGCCACGCCCGCACAGGCGGGGGTCCGGTCCCGCCCCTGCACCTGGGGCAGCACGTTGCGGAGCCAGCCGGCGACCTGGCCACTGGCACGCCGCGCCAGCAGCAAAACGATGTAGTCGCCGCGATAGTGAGCGACCAGATCGCGGGGCCGCAACTCGTCGAGGATCGGACGCAGGTCGGCGCCTTCCGGTACGCGGATCAGCGCCAGCGACGCCGCCGACCGCTGGAGGACCTCCCGCGCGGCTGGCAGGAACGTGTCGAAGCCCGACAGGCTGGCCACGGTCGTTCCACCCGCTGAGGGCGCCGCCGGCGCCCGCCGGCGCCCGAGCAGGACGGAGAGCCGGAGCGTGAGCTGCTCGGCGTCGATCGGCTTCTCCACGTAGTCATCAGCGCCCAGCGCCAGCCCCAGGGATCGGTCCTGCTCGTCGGTCCGTGCCGTCACGAACATCACCGGCACGCCCGACAGCGAGCTGGCCTTCAGCGCGCGGCAGAAGGCGTACCCGTCGACGCCCGGCAACTCGACGTCGAGGATGATCGCATCGGGCGGCTCGTCGGTGGAGGCCGCCAGGCCGTCCTCGGCCGAGCCGACGGCGACCGGCCGGTAGCCGGCCGCCGTCAACCAGGCCGTCATGACGGTCCGCTGCTCTTCGTCGTCTTCGATGATGAGGATGTGGTGGGGCTGCTCGGCCGGGGCGACGGCCCAGTCCGGCGGCGGCGCGGCCATCTCGAGCCGGAAGGCGGCCTGCAGGCCGTCGATCGCCTCGCGCCAGGTCGCGCGCTCGATCTCCATCGGTGAAGCGGCCAGTGTCAGCTGTTCGAGGTCGGAGGCGCGTTCGCTGACCGCACCGAAACCGAGCGTCCCGGCCAGCCCGGCGAGCTGATGCACCTGCTTCCGCAGCGTCGCGAGCGGTCCCCCGCTCCTCTGCACCACCGCCGCGTCGACGAGGAGATCGATCGACCGCAGACGCTCGTCGAACGTCGAGATGAACCGGGAGCGCATCTCGCGCAGTGCGACATCGGGATCGTCGGGATCGAAGGGCGTACTCACGTCTGACTATCGCGGAACGAGACCGGGTCCCCGGGCTCGATGGACCAGCTGCCGTCCGTGCCTGTTTCACAGTGTACGGGATGACGCGGGCGATCAGAAGCCCCGTGCAGGGCTACGCCCGCAGCACGGGCGCGGGTTCCCGGAGGAGTGCCTCGAACGCGGCCGTCCGCCACGCCCGCTGCGCGCGCCGGAACGCCGCGCCATCGGCCGCCGTCATGCGGCCGACGAGCACGCCGGGCGCCGGCAGGTCGACGGCACCGCGCAGGGTCGTCGCGGTCGCCCGGTCTCCCCCGGCTGGCGACGGGAACAGGGCCGCGTGCAGCGCGTCGCCGCGCGCCTCGTCCAGCCGCCGATCGCACGCGAGCAGCGACCCGAGGTACGGGTGCGATCCCATGGCCCAGCGGGCGGCCGGATCCGCCTCGCCTTGCCCGAGCGCGAACCGTTCCAGGTACACCAGTGCGCCGTCGCGGCGCAGGGCGGTTTCCAACGCGAGATGCGCGAACTGCCAGCGTTCGCCCCGTCGCACGCGGCCGGCCATCAGGCCCTCGCACCAGAACAGCCGGCCCTCGCCCTCGACATCGAACGCGATCCGCTGATCGAGACGGGCCCGCGCGAACGGGATGAGCGGATCGAAGCAGCCGTGCAGCTCTCCCCCATCGTCGACCCGCACGTGCAGGTGCTGCGTGGCCGTCGCCTCGCCCCGGCCGGACGGGTGCAGCTGCTGCGCCGCCTGTGAGGTGACGATCGCCCGCGCGCCGGCCCGCACTCGGATGTCGATCGCCAGGGCATCTCCGCCGAAGAGGCCGGCCGTCGCCTGCACGACGATGAAGTGCGCCCGATCGTCACCCGCCGGGTAGAAGAGCGGACGGATGGCGAACGGCGGATCCGCGTACGCATGGCGCAGCGCGGTCCGGCCGCCGGCCGGTGCGAAGTCGAGCACGAGGCGGCACGGCCGATTCACGGCCGGCGCAGCCACGGGGCTCATCGCTCCCGTCCGGCGCCGCGCTCGACGGTTTCGAACAGCAGCTCTTCGCGGATCCAGTCGACGATCCGCGGGAGGCCCTCACCGGCCTTCAGGTTGGTGAAGAGGAACGGCCGCTCGCCGCGCATGAGCCGGGCGTCGCGATCCATCACGTCCAGGCTGGCGCCGACGTGGGGCGCCAGGTCGATCTTGTTGATGACGAGCAGGTCCGAGCGCGTCACGCCCGGTCCGCCCTTGCGCGGCACCTTGTCGCCGCCGGCCACGTCGATGACGTAGATCGACGCGTCGACGAGCTCGGGACTGAAGCTGGCGGCCAGATTGTCGCCCCCGCTCTCCAGGAACACGATCTCCGTGGCCGGGAACTCGTCGATCAGGCGCTCGATCGCGTCGAAGTTCAACGACGCGTCCTCGCGGATGGCCGTGTGCGGGCAGCCGCCGGTCTGCACGCCGACGATCCGCTCGGCCGGCAGCGCGCGGCTGCGCACGAGGAACTCCATGTCCTCCTTCGTGAAGATGTCGTTGGTGACGACCGCCAGGCGGTAGCGCTCGCGCATCGCCTTGCAGAGCGCATCCACCAGTGCCGTCTTGCCGGATCCCACCGGCCCGCCGATGCCGATCACCACGGGCTTCTTCATGCGTCTCCGTCCAGTGGCCGTTCTGCCTTCCAACAATCATGCTCTCGTCGCCGCAGAACGGCGGAGCGGAGCGGGGCATCGGGCCCCGCGAGCGACTGAGCCGGGTCCGGGGCAAAGCCCCCGTAAGTCAGGATCGGAACAGCCGGCTGTAGACCTGCCGGTGTCCCATCTGTTCGATCTCATGAGCCGGGGCGAACGACTGCGGCGCCCTCGGACCGCGGGCCAGCATGCCGTCGACGGCTGCCGGCAGCGCCGCCAGCCGTCCGGCGAGCAGCCGCTGCGCCTCCTGCTGGCCGATGGACATCAGCCGCAGCGCCGCCGAGGCGATGCCGGCCAGCCGCCCGTACCCGTAGCCGAGCAGCATGGCGCGCGCGTCGAGCCCGGCCGATGCGGCGACGACGCCGTACGCGATCGGCAGGTTCGCCTCCAGCCGCTGGCCCGCGACGACCGTCGCAAAGGCCTCGACCGGCTCCGAGGGATGCAGTGCCCGCCAGGTCGCCAGCAGACGGCGCCCGACGAGACTGCTGCCCGCCCGCGTGGCCGCCGCCGGCTTCAGCGCGGTGACCTCCCGATCGAGGCGCGCAATCGTCTCCCAGTCCGCGCGCGCAAAGGCCGCCGCCGCGCCGAGCGCCGCCGGCCCGTCACAGCCGGCGATGACCGAATCGACCACGTGGCGCATCCAGCCGTCGAGATCGGCGCCGTCGCGCACCCGCCCGCCGGTCACGGCGGTCTCCAGGCCGTCCGAGTAGGCGAATCCGCCCGTCGGGAAGAGCGTGTCGTTCAGCTGCAGCGCGTGGAGGAAGGCCAGCGGGTGCATATCAAGCGGGACTCCGCGCGGATTCATTGAATCGCTGCTCAGTCGTGACGATGCCGGCGCCCGGTTCGTGGCGTCCGGACGTGCGCGTGTCCCTGGTCGTCGTCGTGGCCGTGCCCGACGCGCGCGATGGCCGGCGTGAAGCGGCGGTGGGCGGCGGCGTACGGAATGCGCAACTGCTCGAGCAACTGCTCGACTCCCGGCAGTCGCGGGCAGATCAGCTCCCCCTCGGCGATCATCAGCGGCTGGTGGCGGTTGCCGATGTGGTACGCGTTCCACGCCCATTCCTGCGGCGTCTGCGGCGCGATGACGAAGACGTCTTCCTCGGCCTCGCGGACGCGCACGACGCGCTGCATGGGCTCGAGCACCAGACGGTCGCCTTCCTGCAGGGTGTTCCCGGGCGGCAGCGACAGGCCGAACTCGATCCCCTGGTCGGTCCGACGACGGGCGTGGCCCTTCTGGCGATCCTCCCAGCCGAGCGTCAGGGTGTCCTCGGCGAACGCCGCCGCCGCGCCGCCGGGCGCCTCGTCACGATAAACGCGATCGACGATGAACATGGGAGCGTCTCCGCATTGAGAATCGGGAATGAAGCATTCGGCATCCAGGCTCCATGCTCCCGGCGTCAGAAGAGGAAGTACCGTTGCGCGAGCGGCAGCACCGCCGCCGGCTCGCAGGTCAGCAGCACGCCGTCGGCGCGGACCTCGTAGGTCTCGGGGTCGACCTCGATCCGCGGCCGCGCATCGTTCAGCTTCAGATCGGCCTTGCGCACCGTCCGGCAGCCGTGCACGGCGACGGCCGGCCGGTCGAGGCCGGCGAGCGCGCCGCCGTCCAGCCCGGCCTGCGACACGAAGTGGACCGCCGTCCGGTTCGTCGCCCGGCCGTACGCGCCGAACATCCGCCGGCCGAGCACCGGCTGCGGCGTCGGAATCGACGCGTTGCCGTCCCCCATCGCCGCGCCGGCGATGAAGCCGCCCTTGATGATGACCTCCGGCTTCACGCCGAAGAAGGCCGGCTTCCACAGCACGAGGTCCGCCATCTTGCCGACCTCCAGGGAGCCGACCGTGTCGGCGATGCCGTGCGCGAGCGCCGGATTGATCGTGTACTTCGCCACGTAGCGCCGCACGCGCAGGTTGTCGTGCCGCGCCGGCTCCCCCGGCAGCGATCCCCGCTGCTTCTTCATCTTGTCGGCCGTCTGCCACGTGCGGCAGACGACCTCGCCGATCCGTCCCATCGCCTGCGAGTCGGACGACATGATGCTGAACGCGCCGAGATCGTGCAGCACGTCCTCGGCCGCAATCGTCTCGGCGCGGATCCGCGAGTCGGCGAACGCCACGTCCTCCGGAATCGACGGCGAGAGGTGGTGGCAGACCATCAGCATGTCGAGGTGCTCGTCCAGCGTGTTCCGCGTGAACGGCATCGTCGGATTCGTCGACGAAGGGAGGACGTTCGGCTCGCCGCAGAGGCGGATGATGTCGGGCGCGTGCCCGCCGCCCGCCCCCTCGGTGTGGTAGGTGTGGATCGTGCGGCCGGCAATCGCCGCAATCGTGTCCTCGACGAAGCCGGCCTCGTTCAGCGTGTCGGTGTGGATCGCCACCTGAACGTCGAAGCGGTCGGCCACCTGCAGGCATTGATCGATCGCCGCCGGCGTCGTTCCCCAGTCCTCGTGGAGCTTCAGGCCGAGGGCGCCGGCCTCGATCTGCTCGACGAGCGCCCCGGGCATCGTGCCGTTGCCCTTGCCGAGGAAGCCGAAGTTCAGGGGAAAGGCCTCGACCGCCTCGTACATCCGCCGGATGTGCCACGGACCGGGCGTGCAGGTCGTCGCCTTCGTGCCGGTGGCCGGGCCGGTGCCGCCGCCGATGAGCGTGGTGATGCCGGCGTAGAAGGCCTCGGGAATCTGGTTCGGCGAGATGAAGTGGACGTGGGCGTCGATGGCGCCGGCCGTCAGGATATGCCCTTCGCCGGCCAGGACCTCCGTCGAGGCGCCGATCTCCATGCCCGGCGTCACGCCGTCCATGATCCACGGGTTGCCCGCCTTGCCGATGGCCGCGATGCGGCCGTCGCGCACGGCGACGTCGGCCTTGTAGATGCCGGTGTAGTCGAGCACGACGGCATTGGTGATGACGAGATCGGGCGCCCCGGCCGCGCGGCTGGCGCCCGGCATCTGGCCCATGCCGTCGCGGATCACCTTCCCGCCGCCGAACTTCGCTTCGTCGCCGTACGTCGTGTGGTCGCGCTCGATTTCGATGATGAGGTCCGTGTCGGCGAGACGCACGCGGTCGCCGGTCGTCGGCCCGTAGTGATCGGCGTAGGTGCGGCGATCAATCTTCATGGTTCATCGGGGCTCCGCCCCGCCCCCCGGCTCCCTTCACTCGCTCGCCTCTCGCGGCTCGCACCGTTCCGGTCGCGGGGCCCGCTGTGCGGGCCGCTGGCTCGCCGGGCTCCGCCCGGACCGTCAACGGGGTTTCCTTCTGAAACCGCGAAGTCCCGGACGCGCTCGAGCGCCTGGCGCCGCACCGTCTCGTCGTCCAACAGGCCGTTCACGAGCCCGTTGATCCCGTGCACGTGCCGCGTCCCGCCCAGCGCCACCAGCTCCACCTCGCGGGTATCCCCCGGCTCGAAGCGGACGGCCGTGCCGGCCGGAATGTTCAGCCGCATGCCGTAGGCGCGCACCCAATCGAAGGCGAGCCAGCGATTGACTTCGAAGAAGTGACAGTGCGAGCCGATCTGGACCGGCCGGTCGCCGAGGTTCGCCACCGGCAGGGTGACGGTCGGGCGGCCCGCGTTGGCCTCGATCGGCGTCGAGGCGAGGAGATATTCACCGGGAATCATGCGTCGGGTCCTTCGCCCGATCCGCGATCCGGCCGGGCGCCGTCGCCGTCCGGCGCCGCCGCAATCGGGCGATGGATCGTGACGAGCTTCGTGCCGTCGGGAAAGGTCCCCTCGACCTGGATCTCGGGGATCATCTCGGCCACGCCGTCCATGACCTCCTCGGCCGGCAGGATCCGCCGGCCGAGACTCATGATCTCGGCCACGGTGCGCCCGTCGCGGATGTGCTCGAGCAGCTCGGCGGTGATGAAGGCGACGGCTTCGGGATAGTTCAGCTTCAGGCCGCGGGCGCGTCGCCGACGGGCGACTTCGGCCGCGGTGAAGACGAGCAGCTTTTCCTGTTCGCGGGGGGTGAGGTGCATGGGAACAACGGGCTACGGGCTGCGGGCTACGGGCTCCAGGCGGCAGGTTCCCATCGAACCGCAGCCCGGAGCCCGTGGCCCGGAGCCAGCTGACTCAGATCGGCCTCAGAACTCGATTCGGAGGCTCACTTCGGCGGTTCGCGGATCCATCGCTCCGTTGATCTGGTTGAAGCGCGATCCGTTCGAGAGGTTGAAGTTGATCACGGCGTTCGTGTTCAGCAGGTTGAAGACGTCGAACATGCCCGTGATCCGCGCGGTCCCTCGATCTGCACCGCCTTGTCGATCCGGATGCCGAGCAGGGCGGCCGTGTCCGTGTAGTTGTTGTTCAGGCTCTGCATGAAGAAGTGCTGCGTGCCTGCGTTCGGCAGCGAGACGGTGATGAGCCGCGCCCACGGGGCGCCGCTCTGCACCTGCAGGTTCGCGCCGAACCGATCTGATACGGCAGCTCGTACCGGCCCGACATGCGCAGGCTCCAGGAGCGGGTCTTCTGGCGGTTCGGCACCGTCGGATAGACGTCCTGGTAGAAGCCGATCGACACCGGGTCGGCCGACTGCGGGTTGTTGCTGGCCGGATTGGCGCGGAGCTCGTTGCGCCAGGTGTAGTCGAAGCTGCTGTCGAGGAACAGCCCGCGCGGGAACCGCTTGTTGAAGGCGACCTCCAGCGTGTCGTAGTTGGTGGCGCCGTTGTCCACGCTGGCCGGCATGGTGGCCATCAGGTTGTTGACGACGCCGCTGAGGGAGGACGGGATGTCGTAGACGGTGAAGCTCTGGGTCCCCTGCGTGCCCTGGTCGTAGCTCTGCAGCGTCACGGGCACCGTCACCGGCACGGTGAACCCGCCCTCACGGGCGAGATTGTAGGTCGTGAAGTTGTTGCGCGTCATCTTGCGGACGTAGGCGAGACGGAGCGCCGACTCCCCCCAGAACTGCCGCTCGTACGAAGCGTCGACCTCGTCGGTGTAAGGCACCTTGATGTTCGGGTCGTACTGCGTCTCCTGCCGCCGGTCGCCGACAGCAGCGCCCCAGTTCCTGCGGGCCGTCGTACAGCCGATTGCCGTTCAGGTCGTTGAACGCATAGGTCCGCGTGTTGGTCGTCACCGGATCCACGCCCGTGAACGCGTCGGCGAAGTTGAAGTAGAAGCGGCCGTAGAAGCCCTTGACGACCGACTGGCCGTCGCCGTTCGGAATCCCAGCTCACGCCGATGCGCGGCACGACCGTGTTCCGGGTGAAGAGGGTCTTGCCCGGCGTCGTCGTCGCCGTGAAGATGTCCGACAGCACCGGATCGGTCTTGCCGCCCTTGTAGAAGAGCCGCTGGTGATCGTAGCGAACGCCGGGCGTCACCGTCACCGGCCCGTCGGTCCAGCGATCCTGAAAATAGAGCGCCATGCGCCGGTCATAATCGTCGGCCGCCGTCCACGTCTTGCCGAAGGTCGACGGAGAGCCAACGGCCGACGAGCGGTGATCTCGTCGGGCGGGCCGTTGTTGTCCAGGTACAGATCGGCCCCGCAGCCCCGTCAGCCGAACGTCGTCCCGGTCCTTAGCCACTCGAAGCCGGCCTTCAGGTCGTGGCTGCCCATCTTGTTCGGGAGGAAATAGGTGCCGGTGCCGAAGACCTGCGGTTTCGATGGCTTCGAGTCGAATGCGTTCCAGCCCGCGCCGGTCTGCAGGCCGGTGCCGGAGTCCTGTGCGGCGGATGGGTCGTGAAGTCGACGTTCGGCACCCCGGGTAAGTACGAAGGCCGACACTCAGCTCGGTGAACAGACGGTTGGTCCAGACGCGCTGGTACCGGCCGCTGTAGTTCCAGCTCGGGCTGAATTCGCCAGCGCCGTCTCAGGACCGACCGTCGCCGACAGGCCGCGCAGCGGCTCGTCCTTCCTGTTCCAGTCGTAGAAACCGACCAGCGTGTCCTTCGGCGTGGCCTTGTAGGTCTCCTTGGTCGTGAAATCCTTGAAGATCGCCAGGTTCGTGGCGAGCCCTCCGGGCACGCCGGAGAACTGACTTGTCGATCCGGAAGTGGTTGTAGGCGGCGTAGAACCAGAGCTTGTCCTTGATACCGTACCGCCCAGCTCCGCATGGCCTTCCCAGTACTGGAGGTTCGGCTGGCCGGTGAACCCCCGCGCCGCGGTCGCCGTCCATGTTGTCGCCGACGAAGTTGCGCCCTCATAGGTGAAGTTCTCCAGGCCCTTAAAGGCATTGCCGCCGCTCTTCACGGTCGCGTGACCATCGCGCCAGGCGTATTCATGGACACATCGCCGCCAGCCGCGGTGACCGAGACCTCGCTGACACGAAGTAGTCGACGTAGTTGCCGTCGCCGCCCGTGCCCTCGGTCGTGTCGATGCCGTTCATGAGATGCGATTCTGGCCGCGGATGCCGAAGCTGTCGTAGCCGGTCTGCTGCATCTTGTGGCTGCCGCCGACGTCGAAGCCCTGCATCCGGATGCCCGGCGCCTGCGCGAGCGAGCCCCACAGGTCGGTCGAGCTCGGCACGCCGACCAGCTTCGCCGTGTTCAGCACGTCGCCGACCTAGGTCGACTGGATGTCGACCACGGGCGCCTCGGCCGTGACGGTGACGTTCTCCTTCATCGAGGCGAGCTGCATCGTGACGTCGACCGTCAGGGTCTGGTTGGCCGCCAGCACGATGCTGGCCCGGGTTGCCGGCTGGAAGCCCGACAGGTCGAACCTCAGCGAGTAGGTGCCGGAGGGCAGCGCCGGAATCCGGTAGACGCCGTTCGCCTCCGTGACCGAAACCTGCGAGCCGATCAGCGCCGGCGAGGTAGCGGTCACCGTGACGCCCGGCAGGACCGCGCCCTGGGCATCCTTGACCGTTCCGGTGAGCACGCCCGCGCCGCCGACCTGCGCCTGCGCCGCAGACGCCAGCAGCCAGATGGCCGCGCACGACAGTGCGCGCCAGCTAATCCGTCGCAACCGATTCCTGATCATGAGTCCCTCCTCCTGAATTACACGCCGTCCGCGCCGCGTGGCCGCGGCCGCTGACGGCCAAGTCTCTCTCCCCGCGAACATGACGTCGCCGGTCCCCTGCAAACGGCGATCCGTGGATGCCCTGCCGTCCACGCCCGAGGAGTCACGCGCACACACCACCGGCACGGTGCCGGCGTGAGAAGACGCGGATCCTCTCGCGTTCAGGCCGGACTATAGGGCCAAACGGCTGAGGCCGTTGCAAACTGAGTCGTAATTTGTTCGTGACAATTGGCGGAAGTTGACCGCACGCACTTCATTTCGCCGGATTCCACCGTTCGATTTCCTGGAGTTGGCGTCCCGGACGCCACGACGTTGGTGTCGACAACCTACTGCTGAGCTTGATGCCGGGGCAGCGTTCGGCGGCGCCTGCCCCGCGCCGCGCGACAGTCACGGCAGCTCCGAGGTGCACTGCGGGCAGCGGACCGCCTGGATCGGAATGACGCTGCAGCAGGACCTGACACGTCTTCGTCACCGGTTCGGCAGCCGGCGCCGGCGCGGGCGGGCGCCGCAGCCGGTTCACCTGCCGCACGAGCAGGAAGACGCTGAAGGCGACGATCACGAACTGAATCACCGCGTTGATGAACAGGCCGTAGTTGAGCGTCGCGGCCCCGGCGGCCTTCGCCGCCGCCAGCGTGTCGAAGTGCCCCGGCCCCAGCGTGATGAAGCGATCGCCGAAGTCGACGCGGCCGATGAGCAGGCCGAGCGGCGGCATCAGGATGTCGGCGACCAGCGACGACACGATCTTGCCGAACGCGGCACCGATGACCACGCCGATGGCCAGGTCGAGCGCGTTGCCCTTGACCGCGAACTCCCGGAATTCCTTCCACATGGCCTGGTCCTCCTCGACCGGCCCGCGGGCGCCTCCGCCCGCGGCGTCAGGACGCCGCGGGCGTCACCGGCGCGAGGTCGACTGCAGCCCGCCGCCCGACCGTTGCGAGTGCTCCTTGTGGCTGCGGATCCGATTGTAGGGCAGGGACACGAGCACGGTGGCCTCCCCCTGCGGGGCGAAGCACACATGGGCGTGGGTCACCTCGGTCGACGCCCGCAGCGCGCGCGCCACGTCGGGCGTCACGTAGCCGAGCATGACGATCGTGCCATCGGCGAGTTTGTGCGCCTGGTACCACTGATAGATCGGCCGCCCGTACAGCGGCGCCTTGGCGATCGCCGGCGCCGAGACGAAGCCGAACACGCCGTTCGGCTGCCGGTCCAGTCCCAGTCCTTCGTGCTCCGGCCCGATCGGGTGCACGCCGTGCGCGACGCGCAGCGCCTCCCGGGCGGCTTCACCGCCTCCCATCTCGCCCGCGGCCGTCGCCGCCGCGCCGCTCGGATGCTCTCTGACTCCCGATCCGTCCATGGCTCGCTGTTCGCCCTCCCTGCCTCAGGCCGGCCGCACCGGAAGGGGCCTCGTGGCCCGTCGCCGCAGGCGCACGGCCGCGCCAAGCCGGACATTATATCCAAACGCTGCCGTCCCGAATACCATCGCCCGCTCCGGCCGACGCAGTCTATGCTGGGCGGCGGTGTCTACCGACCCAACGCGTTCCTCGGTGCGTGCCCTGACCATTCACGCCGACTACGCCTGCCGCCAGAGCGGCCGCTGCTGCACGGCGGGCTGGGCGATTCCCGTGGAAGCTCCGCTCTACCGCGAACTGTCGGACGCCCTGGCCGACGGCCGGCTGCAGCAGCCGTCGGACACGGAGATGGCGGCGCCGTTTCTCGTGCACGCGCCACGCCCGGCCGATGCGGCCGCGCTGCTGGCCGTGCGCCCGTCGGGCGCCTGCGTCTTCTTCGACGGCGCGCCGTCGAATCTCTGCGCGCTGCAGCGCCAGGGGGGTGTCGCCTGGCTGCCGTCCGCCTGCCGCCACTTTCCGCGCGTCGCCCTGCGCGACGCGCGCGGCACGTCGATCACCCTGTCGCACTACTGCCCGACCGCGGCGCGGCAGCTCCTGCGGACGGACGTGCCGCTCGCCATCACCGATCGCCCGCCCGCGTTCCCGTCCGACAGCCTGTACGAAGGCCTCGACGCGCGCGACACCTGGCCGCCGCTGCTGCGCCCGGGCGTCCTCGCCAATCCGGAGATGTACGACCTCTGGGAAGCCCACCTCGTCGGCGCCTGCGCCGACGAGGACCTGTGCCCGGAAGACGCGCTGTACCGGATCGTCCGCGTCACCGAGGCGCTTCGCACCTGGACGGTGGACGATGGCCCGCTCGTCGAGCGGGCGCGGGCCATCTGCGCATCGCCGCCGTCGGCGCTGCCGGCCGAAGCGGCCGCGTTCGCGGCGGGTCATCGCGACGCCTCGTGGCCGCTCCACGCCCTCGTGTCGGCGGCCATCCCCGCAGCGCTCGCCTCCTCACCGGACGCGCCGTGGAATCCCCTCGTCTGGCGCGACCAGGTCGAACCGGCGTGGCGCGCACTCGCCCGCCCGATCCGCCGCTATCTCGCTGCGCGCGGTTTCGCGAACTGGCTCGCCTACCAGGGACAGGGGCTGCGCACCGTCGTCGCCGGCCTCGCCGCGGCCCTGGGCGTGCTGCGCGTCGAAGCCGTGCGCCTCGCCGCCCGGCACGTCCGGCCGCTCGACGAAGCGCTGCTGCTCGACGCGTTCCAGGAGAGCGATCGGCGGCTCGTGCACCTGGCCTCTCCCGACGATCTCGCGCGCCGGCTCGCTGCCGCCGAGGCATCGGCAACTGGCGCCTGGCTGCGGGCGCTGGGCGACGGCACGGGCGACTGATTTCGCCGGATCGCCGAGCCCCCTCCCGTCGGACGAGCGGCAGGCATCCACGCCGACCTATGTTGACTCTCGATATATATCGGGAACCGAGAGAGGGGTATTTTCGTCTCAGCAGGAGACGAGGAGGACCGATCCGGTGACCCAATCCCGTCCGCTCAGTTACGGCGCGGTCGCCGTGCTGCACGCCGTGGCCGGCGGCTGCCGCTTCGGCTTCGACATCATGCACGCCACCGGCCTCACCAGCGGCAGTGTCTATCCGGCGCTCGACCGCCTCGAGGATCTCGGCTACCTGACCTCGAGCTGGGAGGACGCGCGCACGGCGCGCCGCGAGAAGCGTCCGGCTCGGCGCTATTTCACGTTGACCGGGACGGGCCGCGCCGCGCTGGGCGAGGCCCTGGAACGGTACAAGACGTTCCGGCCGGTGCCGCTCGCCGCGCGGCCGTCGCGCGCTTGATTGCCAGACATGCCCGCACCACCCTCCGCCGATCGTCCGGCGCCCGGCGTCCTGCGAGCCGCCCTGCGGCTGGTCGGCCTCATCGCGCCGTTCGTCCCGGCGTCGCGCCGCCAGGGCTGGCGCGAGCAGTGGGCGGCCGACCTTGACATACGCGGCGCCCCGTGAGGCACCGGCCGATCTGATGCGACAGGCGCTCGGCGCGCTGCCGCACGCGTGCTGGCTTCGATTCCACGACTGGAGAGGCGATATGTTCCTGCACGATGTCCGCTATGCCCTGCGCACGCTGCTGAAGCGCCCCGCGTTCACGCTGGTCGCCGTCCTGATCCTCGGTCTCGGCATCGGCGCCAACGCCACGATCTTCAGCTGGGTCGAGACCGTCGTGCTCCGCCCGCTCTCGGGCGTACGGGCCCAGGATCAGCTGTTCGCGGTGAATGGCACGAGCGAGACCCGCGCGAACCTGAGCCTCTCCTACCCGAACTACGTCGACATCAAGACGGCCCTGCCGCCTTCCGTCACCGACCTGATGGCGTTCCGGATCGTCGCGCTGAACCTGAAGATCGGCCAGGCGCCACAGCGGGCCTGGGGAACGCTGACCACCGGCAACTACTTCGATCTGCTCGGCGTGAAGCCGGCGCTCGGCCGGACGTTCGTGCGCGACGACGACCGGGCGCCGGGGGCATCGCCGGTGGCCGTGATCAGCCATGAGTTCTGGGAGCGGGTGTTCGGCGGCGCGCCCGAGGCGGTCGGCCGGACGATTCAGGTGAACGGCCAGCCGTTCACCGTGATCGGTGTCGCGCCGGCGGGTTTCCACGGCCCGCCGAGCGGCATGCGCACCGACCTCTGGCTGCCGATGATGATGCAGCAGGCCGTCGTGCCGGGCGACCGGCTGCACGCGCGCGGCAACGGCTGGCTCGAGGGCGTGGCCCGCCTGGCCCCCGGGGCGACGCTCGCCCAGGCCCAGGCGGCGCTCGACGTCGTCGCACGGCGCCTCGTCACGATCGATCCGAAGATCAATGCCGGCCGGGGGCTCGTGGCGTACCCGCTGTGGCGCGCGCCGCAGGAGGCGAGCGGCATCCTGGCGCCGATCCTCGCCGTGCTGATGGGCGTCGTCGGTCTCGTGCTGCTGATCGCCTGCGCGAACGTGGCGAGCCTGCTGCTCGCGCGCGCGGCCTCGCGCCAGCGGGAGGTGGCGGTGCGGCTCGCCCTCGGCGCGAGCCGGTGGCAGCTCGTCCGGCAGCTGCTCACCGAGAGCTTCGCGCTGGCAGTGGCCGGCGGACTGGTCGGCCTGCTCGTCGCGCGCTGGACGAGCGGCGCGCTGTCGGCCTTCGTGCCGCCAACCCCGTATCCGATCGCGCTGCGGCTCGGGCTCGATCCGCGCGTGGCCGGCTTCGCGTTCCTGCTGACCGTGGCCACGGGCATCATCTTCGGCCTCGCACCGGCCATCCAGGCGTCCCGCCCCGATCTCGTTCCCTCCCTGAAGGAGTCGGCGGGCACGGTGGCCGCCGGCGGCCGCCGCGCACGCTTCCGGCAGGGGCTCGTCGTCGGACAGGTCGCCCTGTCGCTGGTGCTGCTGGTGAGCGCCGGCCTGTTCCTGCGCACGCTGCAGGCCGCGCAGGACGTCGACCCCGGCTTCAGCACGCGGCAGGGCCTGATCGCGTCGCTCGATCTCCAGCCGACCGGCTACGACCGGGCGCATGGCGTGGCGTTCTTCCGCGATCTCGTGACCCGCCTCGACGCGCTGCCGGGCGTCGACTCGGCCGCGCTGACCCAGAACGTCCCGCTGAACATCGGCGGCACGTCCGACACGTCGGGCGACATCGAGGGCTATGCGCCGAAGCCGCACGAGGAGATCGTGCTCTTCTACAGCAGCGTCACGCCGGGCTACTTCACGACGATGGGTATTCCGGTGCTGCAGGGGCGCGCGTTCACGGAGGCCGATGATGCCGATGCGCCCCCGGTCGTCGTCATCAACGAGACGATGGCGCAGCGCTACTGGCCGGGGCGCAATCCGCTCGGCGGGCACATCCGCCACGGCACGCAGACGCTGACGGTCGTGGGGGTCGTGAAGTCGGGGAAGTACATCAGCCTCGGCGAGCAGCCGCGGGCGTTCATGTACTACCCGCTGGCGCAGACCTACGCCCCCGGCATGGTACTGGTCGTGAAGACGGCGGGCGATCCCGACGCCGTGCTGCCGGCCATCCGGCGCGTCGCGCACGGCCTCAATGCCGACGTGCCGCTGTTCGACGTCCGGACGATCGCCGAGCACCTGGACATCGCGCTGTTCATGCAGCGGCTCGCCGCGACGCTGCTCGGCCTGTTCGGCGTGCTCGCCCTGCTGCTCGCCGCGATCGGTCTCTACGGCGTGGTGGCCTACGCGGTGAGCCAGCGGACGCAGGAGATCGGCATCCGGATGGCGCTCGGCGCCGGTCCCGGCCAGGTGATGCGGCTCATCCTGCGCGAGGGCATGGCGTTGACGCTGGCCGGCTGCGCGGTCGGCCTGCTGCTCGCCGCCGGCGTGACGCGGGTCTTCGCGAGCCAGCTCGTCGGCGTCGGCCCGCTCGACGCGGTGAGCTTCGGCGGCACGGCGGTCGTGCTGGCCCTCGTGGCGCTCGTCGCCTCGTGGCTGCCAGCCCGGCGCGCCGCACGCGTCGATCCGCTGTCGGCGCTGCGCTGCGACTGAGCGCGGCGCCCCATCTCGGCCGTATCCTCCCCGCCTCGTCGGCGGTCCGCGCCGGCCCGCATTCGTGATACAAGGACGGGACGCGGGCGCAATGCGGCGCCCGGACGCATCCAGGGGAGGATACCGGGCATGGGCCACGAGAAGAAGAACGGTTCCCTCGATCGACGGGCGTTCCTGCGCTACAGCGCACTGGGCGGTGCAGCCGCCGTGGCGGCTTCGTCGTCGCTGGCCTGCGCAGCGCCCGCGCCAGACGCCACGAAGACACCGGCAGGCGCGGCCCCGGCTGCAGCCGGCGCCGCCGCCCCGGACACCTTCGATCTCGAGGAGATCACCGTCACCGAGCTGCAGCAGCGCCTGCAGGGGGGCCAGGAGACCGCCCGGTCGCTCGCCGAGAAGTACATCGCGCGGATCCACGCCATGGATCAGCGCGGCCCCCTGCCGCTGAAGAGCGTGCTCGAGATCAATCCCGACGCGCTCGCGATCGCCGATCGGCTCGACGCCGAGCGCAAGGCGAAGGGACCGCGGGGCCCGCTGCACGGCATTCCGATCCTCATCAAGGACAACATCGCGACGGCCGACCGGATGCAGACGACGGCCGGTTCGCTGGCGCTGGTCGGCTCGAAGCCGCCGAAAGACTCCTTCGTGGCGCAGCGGCTGCGCGAGGCCGGCGCCGTGATCCTCGGCAAGACGAACCTGAGCGAATGGGCGAACTTCCGCTCGACCCATTCGTCGAGCGGGTGGACGGGCCGCGGCGGGCAGTGCCGCAACCCGTACGCGCTCGACCGCAGTCCGTCGGGCTCGAGCTCGGGCTCGGGAGCGGCGGCGTCGGCGAACTTCTGCGCCATCGCCATCGGCACGGAGACGGACGGATCGATCACCTCGCCGTCGCAGAACAACGGTCTCGTCGGCATCAAGCCGACGGTCGGACTCTGGAGCCGTGCGGGCATCATTCCGATCTCGCACAGCCAGGACACGGCGGGACCGATGACGCGCACGGTGCGCGACGCGGCGATCCTGCTCGGCGCGGTCGTCGGGGTCGATCCGGACGATACGGCCACGCGGGACAGCGCGCGCCGCGGCCACACCGACTACACGACGTTCCTCGACGCCAACGGCCTCAAGGGGGCGCGCATCGGCATCCCGCGCAAGGGGCTCTTCGGCTACAGCCCGGCCACCGACCGCATCGTCGAGGCCGCCATCGCCGATCTGAAGCGGCTCGGCGCCGTCATCGTCGATCCGGCCGATCTGGCGACGATCGACGAGCTCGGCGACAGCGAGAACATCGTGCTGCAGACCGAGTTCAAGGCCGACCTGAACAAGTACCTGGCCTGGCTCGGCCCGAGTGCGCCGGCGCACACGCTGAAGGATCTGATCGCCTGGAACGAGCAGCACGCGAAGGAGGAGATGCCGTACTTCGCGCAGGAGATCTTCGAGCAGTCGGAGGCCCGGGGGCCACTCACCGGGAAGCCGTACCTGGACGCCCTCGCCCGCGGGCATCGGCTGACGCGGGCCGAAGGGATCGACGCGGTGATGGACAAGCACCGGCTCGACGCGCTGGTGGCCCCCACGGGCGGGCCGGCGTGGCTGATCGATCTGGTCAACGGCGACTTCGTCACGGGCGGTGCGACGACCTACCCGGCGGTCGCCGGCTACCCGCACATCACCGTGCCGTGCGGCTTCGACTTCGGCCTGCCGATCGGCCTGTCCTTCTTCGGACGCGCCTGGAGCGAGCCGACACTGCTGCGGCTGGCCTACGCCTACGAGCAGGCGACGAAGCACCGGCAGCCGCCGAAGTTCCTGGCGACGGTGAACCTGGCGGTATGAGGGGCTCGGACGACAGAGCAGTTCTGAGTTATGAGTCTTGAGTTCTGAGTGCCCCTCTCTCCCGACAGTCGGGCGACCTCGTCAACTCATGAACTCACAACTCAAGACTGAGAACTCATAACTCACAACTCATAATAACTCATAACTCACAACTCATAACTATCCCCACTCATGTCATCGTCATCGTCACCCACTCTTCTCCCATCCCCATCCAGCCCTTGCCGGGCAGTGAGGATCTGCCGCTGCCGTCGTACGGCACCGACCTGGCCGCCGCCATGGATCTGCACGCCGCCGTGACGGCCTCCGTCTCGCTGGCGCCCGGGGCCGTCGCCCTGATCCCCTGCGGGTTCGCGATGGCCGTCCCCCCGGCTTCGAGGCGCAGGTCCGGCCGCGATCGGGACTCGCCGCGAAGCACGGCATCACGGTACTGAACGCCCCCGGCACGATCGACGCCGACTACCGGGGCGAAGTGAAGGTCATCCTGATCAACCTCGGCACCGCCGGCTTCGTCATCGAGCGGGGCATGCGGATCGCGCAGCTGCTCGTCGCACCCGTGCCGCGCGTCGAGTGGCACCCGGTCGCCGAGCTGCCGCCCGACCCGCCGCGGCGCAGGCGGCTTCGGGCATACGGGGCACTGATCGCCAGAGGGTTCCCGACTCCCCCTCGTTAACACCCCGCCTCCCCCCCGCGTCTCTTGAACATGACCAGCAGAAGGCGCGTCGTCACAGTCCTGTCCCTGTTCGTGCTGGCCGGCAGCGCGGTTCTCGCCGCGCAGGCCGATCCCGCATGGCTGCGGATGTGGACGAAGGCCCAGGCCGACCGCCCGGACGTGCTGCATGCGACGGGGCGCATCGCACCGGCGACCGAGCCCGGCACACCCCTGGTCGTCCACGGGCGCGTGTTCAATCCGGATGGCACGACGCCCGCGGCAGGTGTCGTCGTCTTCGCGTATCACACCGACCGCAATGGACAGTATTTCGATGGCGTCAGCGCGGGCGCGCCCTGGCGCCTGAAGGGATGGGTCCGCACCGATGCGGCCGGAGGGTTCGAGTTCCGCACCGTCCGGCCCGGCCCGTATCCGGGCCGGCAGGAGCCCGCGCACATCCATATGTACGTGGACAGCCCGATCTACGGCAGACAGTGGACGCAGCCCCTGCATTTTGCGGATGATCCCCTGGTGACCGCTGGAGAGCGGCAGCAATCGGCCCGTGCCGGACGATTCGGAACGGTCTGTCCCGTCCAGGTGGAAGATGGCGTGGAACACATCGAGTTCTTCGTCCGTCTGAAGCGCACTCCCGACTACTGATCGGAGCCCAGTGACCTCCGACCCTCCCGATCACGCCCGTCTGGTGATCGCGGCCAGGCGCGGCGACGCCGAGGCCTTCGGGGAGCTCTATCGCCGTTTTGGACGGTTCGTGCATGCCCTGCTGCTGGCCCGCCTGCCGCCGGACGAGGTGGCGGACCTGACGCAGGACGTGTTCGCGCAGGCGTGGACGAGGCTGCACACGCTGCGGGAGCCGGCAGCGTTCGGGCCCTGGCTGGCGGCCATCGCGCGGCGCCGCGCGGCGGATCATCTGCGTGCCCGGCATCTCCACGTGGAGCTCGACGACACGGTGTCCGCACCGGAGACGCAGACGGCCGCGATGGAAGAGCCGGCGAAGCGCTGCCGCCTCCCTCTGCCGCTATCCGCCGGTGGCGAGGCGCGCCCTCCCGGCTCGAGGTGGGTCGGACGCTGCAGCTGGGGCCTGGAGAATCGGCACGCGTGGACGTCGCGCGGATCGGCATCATGGACCTGCGGCCCGGGACGGATCTCACCCTGCGCGCCACGGCATCGAACCGCCATCGAATCGTCTTGAGGAAGGGCGCGCTGCGTGTCCGCGTCTGGGCGCCGTCTGGCGCGGTCGTCATCCAGACGCCGGCCGGCGACGCCATCGATTCTGGGCTGCGCCTTCCAGCTCGAACGTCGACGCGGGCGGCGCCGCGCGCGTGGACGTGTCCACCGGCTGGGTGCAGCTCGACAACGTCTTCGGCGAGGTGCTCGTGCCCGCCGGAGCCTCGACACGGATGGCACCGGGGACCGCGCCTCTCGTCCCGATCTTCGACGACGCCGCCCCGGGCTTTCGATCGGGTGCGCGCACGCTGGAGCGGCTGATGACGACCGACCGCGCACCGGCCGGCGAGGCACTGGCGTTCGTCCGGCTGGCGCGGGCGCGTCGGACGTCCCACCGCCGGCGTCCCATGTCCGACGTCCGCGCGCCGAGCGCCGCGCGCCGGCGCCGAGCGTCGATGCCATCGTCCAGCGATCCGCCGGTCTGACACCGCCGCGGACGGATTTCAGGAGAGCCCACGATGACCCGCACGACCGACCTCGCCCTGTCCCGCATCGTCCAGGAGCAGATCGAACACCCGTCCCCCATCCGCCAGATCATGAAGATGGCCGAGCGCCGGAACATCATCGAGATGGGGCTGGATCCCGACGATGTGATTTCGTTCGGCGGAGGCTGGGTGAACCATGCGGCGCCCGAGGCGTTCCGCCGGCAATATCAGGAGATCGCGGCCGACGAGGCGCTGTTCCACAAGAGCGGCGGCTACACGGCGACGCTCGGCGACAACGACTGCCGCGAGCAGATCGCCGCCTTCGAGCGGCACCTGTTCGGCGTCGAGCGGCTCACGCTCGACAACATCGCCGTCGGCGCCGGCAGCACGCAGCTCACGCACGACTTCTTCCGCACCGTGCTCGATCCGGGCGACACCGTGCTGCTGCTCGACCCGACCTACGCGAACTATGCCGGGCAGATCGCCTTCGCCGTCAATGGCGCCCGGATCGTCACCGTTCCGGTGCTCGACCCGCGCACGTGGTCGTACCTGCCCGACACCGATCCGCAGCGGGTCATCGACGCCATCGACGAGGCGTTCCGCGAGCACCACCCGAGACTGGTGCTGTTCTGCGCCCCCGACAATCCGACCAGCCAGATCGTCCCGCAGACGATCGTCGAAGCGCTGCGGCAGCGGACCGAGGCGGCCGGCGCGTATCTGGCGATCGACTTCGCGTACAAGTGCCAGTACTTCCGGACGCCGCCGCCCTACTACGCCTGGTCTCCCGAGGACCATCCGCACGTGGTGGCCATCCACTCCAACTCCAAGTGGGCGCGCGGGCTCGGCCGGCGCCTGGGCTGGATCGAGGCGAGCCGCCCGCTCATCGACGCGCTCGAGCGGGTGCAGCAGTGCAGCCTGCTGTGCGCCGACACCCTCGAACAGATGGCGATGGCGCGGTACCTGCGCGAGGCGATCGCCGACGGCAGCCTGCGGCGCTACGTCGACGACACGAACGTCCTCTACAAACGCGCCGCCGACGCCACGCTGACGGCCATCGACACGCACGTCGGCCGCCCGCGCCTCGAACCGGCCGGCGGCCTGTACACGGTCATGGATGTCGGGATGGATGGCGACGAGTTCGTGCGGCAGGCGCTGAAGGCGACCGGCGTGCTCGTGATTCCCGGCCGCGGCTTCGGCGAAACGCTGCGGAACGGCGTCCGCATCTCCTACGGCCCGCTCGTCAACGATCTCGGGAAGATCGAGGAAGGGATGAGGCGGCTGGGAGCGTGGATGAAGAAGAATTGGGAATGGAGAATGCAGAATTTAGAAAGACGAAGAGAGGTGGCGCGAAGCGCCCACGACCCTCTCTCGAATTCTCCATTCTCCATTCTCGATTCGTCAGCGTCAGTGCCCTCGCCGTCGGCGCCTTGATGTTCAGGTTCCCCTTCCAGGGCTTCGAGTCCGCCGCGCTGGTCGGGCCGAGCTTGCCGACCACCGAGGCCAGCAGCTTCTTCGGGTCGTAGACGCGGCCGGCCTTCATTACCAGCTGCACGTAGCGCGTGTTCCGGATGTCCTGCAGCGGATTCCCCTTGCAGACGAACAGGTCGGCGTACTTCCCCGTGTCCAGGCTGCCGAGCTTCGTTCCGACGTTCAGCGCGCGCGCGCCGTTGATGGTGCCGAAGCGGAGCGCGTCGGCCGGCGGGATGCCCGACAGCACGAAGGCCTGCAGCTCGCGGTGCGAACCGAACCCCGAGAAGAACTCCCCCCAGCTCGGATGGTCGGTGCCGAGCGTGATGTAGTCACGCCCGCCCGCATCGTAGAACGCCTTCAGCGTCTTCCGCTTCACGTAGTAGATCCGCTCGAACTGCTCGTTCACCGGACGCGGCAGGTGGCTCTCGACGACCGTGTGGGCATACGGCGTCAGGAACTGCATCTCGTTGATCCAGTAGGTGTAGACCGTCGGATCCTTCTTGCCGAAGTAGCCGTAGGCCGTGAGCGTCGGATCGAAGTACACGTGCTGCCGCAGGAACAGCCTGATCTCCGCCAGCACCTCCGGGCGTGAGGCATCGAGAGACTCGAGCGAGGCATAGGCCGACCGGCTGGCGGGAAACGCGTCGCCACCGATGAAGTGCTCGATCCGATCGATGCCCATCAGGATGGCGTCGCGCGGATTCACGGTGCCGTGATAGCCGGAGCCCAGATGCCCGGTGACGGTGAGCCCGTGCTTGTGCGCCTCGTCGATCAGGGCGCGCAACTGGTCGGCGTGGATCCCCTTCGCCTTGAAATCGCGGACGCCATGATTGGCCCAGTAATCGACTTCCTGGCGGATCCGGGCCGGCGTCTCCTCGGCGTCCTTCCAGCCGGGACGGGCCGAGCCGAAATAGGGACCCGAGTTGTAGATGCGCGGGCCGATCTGTTCGCCGGCGTCGATCCGCTCCCGCGCGCGCATCATCGCGCCGGGGTCGATCTCGCCGGCGGGGAACGTCGACGTGACGCCGTTGGCCAGGTAGAGCACCGGGTTGACGTGGTACTCGTCCACCCGCCCCTGGCCGAACAGGTCGACCGCGTAATGCGCGTGAAGGTCGAACAGCCCCGGGAGGATGTACTCATCCGGCTGGAGATCGATGACCCGGGCCTTCGAGAGATCGACGCCCGCCAGGTCGGCATGGACGTCCATCAACACGCCGTCCCGGACGATGATGCCGGTGTTGCGTTCGGCGACACCCTTCAGGACGTCGATCATCCAGCCGCCGCGCAGCACGATGTCGCCCGCCTGGATGCCGACGGGCGCCTGCGCCCGCAGCCGCACCGTGCCGAGCGCCGCCAGCACCATCAGCGCGACGACCGCGCGACGAAGCCCTCGAACCATCGATGACCGGGTCATGGACAATCTCCTCACGGGACAGTGCGAGACAGTCGACGCACACGCGCGTCGGAGAGGCGGATCGCGCAGGAACGCCTCGGAGCAAGCCGTCATGATCGCATGAAAGATGCCGCGCAGCCTGGACACGGCGTGGGGCGGGGGTCCCCACGCCGCGTTCTGGCGACGATGAGCCGAGCGGCATCCTTCCGGGTTGCGGAGCGGCGTTTCGGAGCGATCTGCTCTCCGACGAGTCAGCCTACCTTCCGCCCGACGTCAGCGTCGTCGACGCGCCCGGCGCCGGCGCGAGCGCCGCGATCCCCGCCTTCCGCATGTCGTTGTTCAGCGCCGCCAGATCCTTCTCCTGCAGCATCTTCCACGCCGCGAGCTGCGCGTCGAGCCGCCGGCGCAGCCGCCCGAACACCTCGACCGACTGCTTCGTCGGCGCCGCATCGGCGCTGTCGATGACCGTCTGCAGGTAGGCGAGCTGGCTGTTCAGCTCCACCGGGTAGTTCAGCTGCTCTTCGTCGGCCTCCGACTTCGGCTGATACAGCTTCTCTTCCACCGCCAGAATCTTCCCGTCGAGCGCCTTCGCCGCCGCGACGATTGGCTCGCCCTTCTCGACGCCGGCCAGCCGGCTCTCGAGCGCTTCGAGCTGCGCGTGCAGCGACAGGATGCCGTTCACCGCCACGTGATCCTGCGCGAGCGCCTCCCAGGTCTGCCGCATCAGGTCGAACTGCTGCTGCAGATCGGCCGCCGGTGGCGTGGACGCGGGGATCCATCACGACCTTCAGCTGTGCCGTCTCGGCATGCCCGTCGACCGTCAGCTTCACGTCGTACGTTCCGGGCACCACCATCGGCCCGATCGGCCCGCCCATGTCGTAGACCGGCGCCACCTTCGCCCGGATGTACGGCGGCAGCGCATACCGCAGGTTCCAGACGACGCGATGGAACCCGGCGTCGGTCGACAGCTGCGTCCGGCTTGTGCGCGCGTCCGTACTTCAGGTGCGGCGGCGGAGGCTCCTTCTCGCTCGAGAAATGGCGGATCAGGTGGCCGCTGCGGGTCGTAGACGTCGAGCGCGATGGCGCCCTTCACGTCGTCCTTCAGGTAGTAGTCGAGTAGCGCGCCGTCCGGCGGGTTGCTGGCGACTCCGACGTGCCCGTCCTGACCGTTGCCGGGACGGAACCGGATCGCGGGTGCCGGCGTGAACAGGTGTGCCGCCTGGCCGGCCACCGCCGCGGTCGCCTGCCGCAGCGGCGTGATGTCGTCGAGAATCCAGAACGACCGGCCGTGCGTCGCGACGACCAGGTCGCCGTTCTTCACCGCGAAGTCCCGCACGCTCGTCGTCGGCAGGTTCAGCTGCAGCGACTGCCAGTGGTCGCCGTCGTCGAACGAGACGTACACGCCCGTCTCCGTGCCGGCGAACAGCAGCCCCTTGCGCACGGTATCCGACCGGACGGCGTGGACGTAGGCTGGCGCCGCGAGGCCGTCGGTGATCGTCGTCCACGTCTTGCCGAAGTCGTGCGTCCGGAAGATGTACGGCTTGAAGTCGCCGAGCTTGTGCGCATCGACCGAGACGTAGGCCGTGCCCGCGTCGAACGGCGAGGCCTCGATGAGCGCCACCTTCGCCCACGCCGGCATCCCCGGCGGCGTGACGTTGTGCCAGCTCTTCCCCTCGTCCTCGGTCAGCTGCACCAGGCCGTCGTCGGTCCCGATCCGAGATCTCGCCCTTGCGCACCGGCGACGGCGCGATGCTGTAGATCAGATCGTAGAACTCGGCGCTGGCGTTGTCCTTCGTGATCGGCCCGCCCGACGAGGCCTGCTTGCTCTTGTCGTTGCGGGACAGGTCGGGACTGATGGCCGTCCAGCTCCCGCCGCCGTCGGTCGACCGGAAGAGCACCTGCGAGGCGGTGTACAGCACGTGCGGGTCCTGCGGCGAGAAGGCGAGCGGCGCCGTCCAGGTGAAGCGGTGCTCCGCCACCGACGCCGGCAGGCCGTCGGGATCCTCCGGCCACGGCGAGATGTCGCGCACCTGGCCGGTGTGCCGGTCGTAGCGCGTCAGGATGCCGAAGTAGGCGCCCGCGTACACGATGTCGGGGTCGGTCGGATCGGGCAGCACGTAGCCGCTCTCGCCGCCGCCCACCTGGTACCAGTCGCGCCGGCCGATGGCGCCGAAGTCGCTGCGGCTCGCAATCGCCACGGTGCTGTTGTCCTGCTGCGCGCCGTAGATGTAGTACGGAAAGCGATTGTCGGTGGCGACGTGATAGAACTGGGCCGTCGGCTGGTTGTAGAGCGAGCTCCACGTCGTGCCGCCGTCGATCGAGATCGTCGCGCCGCCGTCGTTGCCGACGATCAGCCGGCGGCTGTCGGCCGGATCGATCCAGCAGCCGTGGTTGTCGCCGTGCGGAACGCTCACCCGCTTGAAGGTGGTGCCGCCGTCGGTCGACCGGTAGAAGCCGGTGCTCTCGGTGTACACCGTGTCGGGATCGTTCGGATCGGCGAACACCCGCGTGAAGTACCAGGCCCGCTGGCGGAACTGCTGGTCGCTGTTCACCAGCGTCCAGCTCTCGCCGCCATCGTCCGACCGGTAGAGCCCGCCATCCTTCGCTTCGATGATCGCGTAGACGCGGTTGCCCTCGTCGCCGCCCGCCACCGACACGCCGATCCGGCCCAGCACGCCGTCGGGCAGGCCGTGCCCGGTCAGCTGCGTGCCACGTCTTCCCTTCGTCGGTCGACTTGTAGAGACCGCTGCCCGGCCCGCCGCTCGTCAGCGACCAGGGGGTCCGCCCCATCTGCCACAGCGCCGCGTAGACGATGGCGGGGTTCTGCGGGTCGAAGCTGAGATCGATGGCGCCCGTGTGCTCGTCCTTGAAGAGCACCTTCTGCCAGGTCGTGCCGCCGTCGGTCGACCGGTACACGCCGCGGTCGGCGCTCGTCGCGTAGGGCTGGTCGCTGTAGATCGGTCCGAGCGCCGCGACCAGCACGAGGTCGGGATTCTGCGGGTCGACGAGGATCTTCCCGATATGGCGGGTGCCGTCGAGGCCGAGGTGGTGCCACGTCTTCCCGCCGTCGAGCGACTTGTAGACGCCATCGCCGAACGAGATGTTCTCGCGTGGCGCCGACTCACCCGTGCCGACATAGACGACGTTCGGGTTCGATGGGGCCACGGCAATCGCGCCGATCGACGCCACCGGCTCGTGCTGGAAGAGCGGCTTCCAGACACGCCCGCCGTCGACCGTCTTCCAGACGCCCCCGGCCACCGATCCGAAGTACCACGTGTTCGGATGCCCGGGCACGCCGGTGACCGCGAGCACGCGGCCGCCCCGGTACGGCCCGATCTCCCGGTACTTCATGCCGGAGTACACGTTCACCGGCACCGCCGGCGCCGCCAGCGCCACGACCCCGGCCAGCGCCACCATGGTGGCCATTGCCGCTCCGAACCGTCCGACCCGACGCTGTGCAGAGATCATCGACTGACTCCGTGTTGGCATTATTCAATGGCGGCGGGGCCCCACCCCCGCCGCGAACTGACGCCTGACGCTCGTCCTCGGATTTCCCTGTCCTCGGCTCGGCGTGGCCGCGGGCGCTGGGCTTCATTCAGGGCGCCGACGCCCACCCCCGGCGCGAACTGACGCCATGCTCGCCTCGGATCTCCATGTCCTCGGACTCGCATGGCCGCGGGCGCTGGCCTTCTTCAATGGCGCCGGGGCCCCACCCCCGGCGCGAACTGACGCTGACACCTCGCCTCGGATTTCCCTGTCCTCGGCTCGGTGTGGCCGCGGGCGCTGGGCTTCATTCAGGGTGCCGACGCCCACCCCCGCCGCGAACTGACGCCGACGCTCGTCCTCGGATCTCCATGTCCTCGCCCTTCGACGTCGCTCAGGGCGACCCTGAGCCTGCCGAAGGGTCGGCTCGGCATGGCCGCAGGCGCTCTCCACTCTTCGTTCGTTCGTTCTCCGCGTCAGCGGGCGACGAACACCGTGCCGATGCCCTTCGCGTGCAGCTGGTCGTTCAGCGCCTTCAGCTCGTGGGCCTGCAGCGCCTCCCACCGGCCGATCGCCGCCGCCAGCTGCTGTTCGTAGTCCTTCGTCATCTCCCGGAACTGCGTCGTCGGAGCCGTGTCGCCGAAGTCGACCTCGTCCTCGAGGTACGCGATCTTCGAGTTCAGCTCGGTCGGATAGTTCAGGAGCTCTTCGCCGGTCTTCGCCTTCGACTGGTACAGCACGTTCTCGATGACGTCGGCCTTCCGGTCGAGATCGGCCGCAGCCGAGACGATCGCCTGCGCCTGCGGATCGCCGGCCAACCGCTTCTGCAGGCCGGCGAGCTGGTCGCGCAGATCCAGGATCTGGTTCACCGCAACGTGATTCCGCTCCAGGTCGGCCATCAGCTGCGTCGCCAGGTCGAACTGCGCCTTCAGGTCGGCATCCGTCACGTGCACGCGCGGATCGTTCTTCACCGTGAGCGGCGCCGTGTACGTCCGCCCGTCAACGGTCAGTTTCACCTGGTACGTGCCCGGCAGCGCGAGGATCCCCCGAGGCGGCCGCTCGTCGTAGGCCGCGCCCGGAATCGGCGCCGGCACCGGATAGCGAAGATTCCAGACCACCCGGTGCATCCCCACCGCCTTCGACAGCGGCCGGCGCCTCGTCGAGTCGCCGGGGCCGGAGGCGACGCCAGCCGCCACCTGGGCCATCGGCACGCTCGAGGTGTGGAACGCCACGTGGCCGCGTGCGTCGACGACCTCGAGCGAGACCTCCCCGGCCGGAGCCTTGCCCAGGTCGTAGTCGAGGACGGCGCCGTCCGGCGGGTTCTGCGCCGATGCCGCCGGCCGAGAATCGCGTAGGTCTCGGCCTCGTGAATCCGCAGCGCCGTTGCCGGCGTGAACAGGTGGGCCGCCGCATCCGCGACCTGCGCAGTCGGCCTGCCGCAGCGGCGTGATGTCGTCGAGAATCCAGAAGGACCGGCCGTGCGTGGCAATGGCGAGGTCGTTGCCGTGAATGGTCAGATCGCGGACGGAGGTCGTCGGCAGGTTCAGCTGCAGCGACTGCCAGTGGTCGCCGTCGTCGAACGAGACGTAGATGCCCGTCTCGGTGCCGGCGAAGAGCAGGCCCTTCCGCGCGGGATCCTCGCGCACGGCGTGCACGTAGGCCGGCTCGCTGATGCCGGACGTAATCTGCGTCCACGTCTTGCCGCAGTCGTGCGTCCGGAAGATGTAGGGCTTGAAGTCGTCGAGCTTGTGCGCGTCGACGGCGACGTAGGCCGTGCCCGCATCGAACGGCGACGCCTCGATGAGCGCCACCTTCGCCCACTCGGGCAACCCCTTCGGCGTGACGTTCTGCCAGCTCTTGCCGCCGTCGCGCGTGAGGTGCACGAGGCCGTCGTCGGTGCCGACCCAGATCTGCCCGGCCGCTTTCGGCGACGGCGCGATGCTGTAGACGAGGATCGTAGTACTCGGCGCTCGCGTTGTCCTTCGTGATCGGCCCGCCCGAGAGCCCCTGCTTGGTCTTGTCGTTGCGCGACAGGTCCGGGCTGATGCGCTTCCAGCTCATGCCGCCGTCGGTCGTCTCCATCAGGTACTGCGAGCCCATGTAGAGCACGTGCGGATCCTGCGGCGAGAACGCGAGCGGCGCCGTCCACGTGTAGCGGTACTTCATCTCGGACGCCGGATGGCCGCCGTTGTCGTTCGACCAGGGTGCGATGTCGACCAGTTGCTTCGTGCGGGCGTCGAACCGGGTGAGCGCGCCGCCGTAGCCGCCCGCGACCACGAGATCGGGATTCGTCGGGTCGCAGAACACGTATCCGCACTCGCCGTCGTCGCCGCCGACGTCGTACCAGTCCGCGCCGGTGATGCCGCCCCAGCCGCGGCTGGCGATCGCGAATGGCGCCCATGTCCTGCTGCGCGCCGTAGAGATGGTACGGGAACCGCGTTGTCGGTGGACACGTGGTAGAACTGGCCAATCGGCAGGTTGTCGAGCTTCAGCCACGACCGGCCGCCGTTGACGGTGATCACCACGCCCTGATCGTTGGATTCGATCATCCGGTCCGGCGTGGAGCGGGTTCATCCAGAAGCCGTGGTTGTCACCGCCCGGGATCCGCTGGACGTCGAACGTGCGTCCGCCGTCGGTCGACTTCAGGAACGCGTTGTCGGCCACGTACACCGACGTTCGGATCCACCGGGCTCGCGAAGATGCGCGTGAAGTACCAGGCGCGCGTCCGGATCTCCTGGCTGTCGTTCACCAGCTTCCACGTCCGCCCGGCGTTGTCCGACCGATACAGCCCCCCGTCCTCGGCCTCGATGAGGGCGTAGACCCGCTCGCCGCCGCTGTGGCCGGCGACCGACACGCCGATCTTCCCCAGCACGCCGGTCGGCAGGCCGTGACCCGCCAGGCGGGTCCAGGTCAGCCCTTCGTCGGTGGACCGATACAGTCCGCTGCCCGGACCGCCGCTCGACAGGCTCCACGGCGTGCGACCCGCCTGCCACATCGCCGCGTACACGATGGAGGGATTGCTCGGATCGAACGCGAGGTCGATGGCGCCGCGTGTGCTCGTCCTTGTAGAGCACCCGCTGCCACGTGTGGCCGCCGTCGGCCGACCGGAACACCCCGCGCTCGGTGTTCGGCCCGTAGAAGTGCCCCATGGCCGCCACCAGCACGACGTCGGGATTGTGCGGATCGACGATGATGCGGCCGATGTGGCGGCTGTCGTGCAGGCCGACGTTGGTCCAGGTGCGCCCGGCGTCGGTCGACTTGTACACGCCGTCACCGAACGAGATGTCCTCGCGCGGGGCCGACTCGCCCGTGCCGACGTAGACGACGTTGGGGTTGGACGGCGCGACGGCGATGGCGCCGATCGAGGCGACCGGCTCGCGGTCGAAGAGCGGCTTCCAGGTGGCGCCGCCGTTGGTCGTCTTCCAGACCCCGCCGACCACCGAGCCGAGGTACCACGTGTCGGGCTCGGTGGGCACCCCGGTCACGGCGAGCACGCGGCCGCCCCGGAACGGCCCGACCAGGCGCCAGCGCATGCCGCCGTAGGCCGTCACCGGCACGGCCGGCGCGGCCACCAGCCGGACCATCCCCCAGACGAGCAGCGCGACCATGGCGCCGCCGCGCATTCCGCGTTTCACAGAGATCATCGAATGGCTCCCCTTCGTCATTACTTCAATGGCGATGGGGCCCCACCCCCATCGCGAACTGACGCCGATGCCTCGCCTCGGCTTCACAGGGCCTCGCCCTTCGAGTTCCCTCAGGGCGACCCTGAGCCTGCCGAAGGGTCGGCTCGGCATGGCCGCAGGCGCCGGGCATTCTTCAGAGGCGATGGGGCCCCACCCCCATCGCGAACTGACGCCGATGCCTCGTCTCGGCTTCACAGGGCCTCGCCCTTCGACTTCGCCGCAGGGCGACCCTGAGCCTGCCGAGAGGGCCGGCTCGGCCTGGCCGCAGACGCCGGGCATTCTTCAGGGCCACCCATCGGTTGCGTCGGGACGCGGCCCCGGGGCCCGCAAGGCGATCGGCCGAAGTGTCCCACAGAATTGACCATCCACCGCACCGGCAGCAAGCTCAACCGCATGGCGGCCGGTCCCCGGCCGTCTGGTGTAGAGTCAACGGCATGTCCATTCCCGACCTCGAGGCCCTCAAGTCCGACTGCGTGGCGCGGTTCCTGCGCTACGTCACCATCGATACCCGTTCGAACGAGCAGTCCTCGACCTATCCCAGCACGCCGGGGCAGCTCACACTGCTCCGCCAGCTCACCGAGGAACTGCGGACCATCGGGTTGTCCGACGCCGCCATGGACGATCACGGCTACGTGATGGCCACCGTGCCGGCCACGCCGGGCCGGGCCGGCGTGCCGACGATTGGCTTCGTCGCCCACGTCGACACCTCTCCGGAGATGAGCGGTACCGACGTGAAGCCGATTGTGCACCGGAACTACGACGGCCGCGATTTGGTGCTGCCCGACGACCCGACGGCCGTCCTGCGCGTGCAGGACAGCCCGGCGCTCGGCGAGCGGCGTGGCGACGACATCATCACGGCGTCGGGGCTCACGCTGCTCGGCGCGGACGACAAGGCGGGCGTGGCGACCATCATGGCGGCCGGCCGCCTGGCTCGTGGCGCATCCCGACGTGGTCCACGGTCCCGTCCGGCTGGCGTTCACGCCCGACGAGGAAGTGGGACGCGGCACGAAGTACTTCGACGTCTCCCGGTTCAACGCCCGCTGCGCCTACACGCTCGACGGGGGCGACGTCGGCGACCTGGAGTACGAGAGCTTCTCGGCCGACGTCGTGACGCTGACCTTCCAGGGATTCAACACCCATCCGGGGTACGCGAAGGGGCGGATGGTGAACGCCATCAAGATGGCGGCCGACTTCATCACGCGGCTGCCGGACGGACGGCTCTCGCCCGAGACCACCGAGGACTACGAGGGCTACGTCCACCCCTACGTCGTCCAGGCGGCGGTCGACCGCACGCTCGTGAAGGTGCTGCTGCGCGACTTCACGCGCGACGGCCTGCGGGAGAAGGCGGCCCTCATCGAGCGGCTGGCGCAGGAGACCGGCGAACGCTTCCCCGGCGGGCGCGTGGAGGTCGCGCTGGAAGAGCAGGTACCGCAACATGCGCGAAGTCCTGGACCAGCACCCGGAGGTCGTCGAACGGGCCGCCGACGCGATCCGCCGTGCCGGGCTCGCGCCGCGCATGAAGCCGATTCGCGGCGGCACCGACGGCTCGAAGCTGTCGTTCATGGGGCTGCCGACGCCGAACGTCTTCGCCGGCGAACACAACATCCATTCCCGTCTCGAATGGACGTCGGCCGGGGATCTGGCGAAGGCCGCCGAGGTGGTGGTGCACCTGTGCAGCCTCTGGGCGGAACAGCCGTAGCGGCGGCGGGCGCGCGCGGCTGATCGGCGGCCCGCTTCGGTGTTACACTCCGGGCAGGCCTGTCCGGCCGGCTCGCGGCCGGACGTCTCCGGACATCTTCCGATCCCCCGACGACGGGCGGCGCCGCGGCACGCACCTGCGCGCGGGACGAGGTTCGTATGAAGCGACTGACGAGCGGATGCGCCGCCGTGGCCCTGGCACTCGGCCTGGCCGGCATCGCGTTCAGTGCGACCGACAGCATTCCGGCCGCCGGCGGCCCCATCGAGATTACGCCGCTCTACCACGCCAGCCTGCAGATCGAGTACGGCGGCACGGTCATCCAGGTGGATCCGACCAAGGAGGGGAACGCGTTCGCCCCGAAGCCGGCCGACCTGATCCTCGTGACCGATATCCACGGCGACCACTTCCAGCCGCCCGCGCTCGATCAGGTGAAGAAACCGGGCGCCCGGGTCGTGGCGCCGTCGGTCGTGGCCGACAAGCTGACCGGCGCCATCGTCATGCACAACGGCGAGACGAAGACGGTGGACGGCATCGCCATCGAGGCCCTGCCGATGTACAACCTGGATCGCGGCCCGGCGCCGGGGCAGCTGTACCACACCAAAGGACGGGGGAACGGCTACATCCTGACGCTGGGCGGCAAGCGGATCTACCTCGCCGGCGACACCGCCTGCACGCCCGAGATGAAGGCGGTGAAGGACATCGACGTGGCGTTCGTGCCGATGAACCTTCCCTACACGATGACGCCGGCGGAAGCGGCCGCGTGCGTGAAGATCTTCAAACCGAAGATTGTCTACCCGTACCACTACCGCGGCTCCGACCTGAAGGTGTTCGCCGACGCGCTGCAGGGCACCGGCATCGACGTCCGGCTGCGCAACTGGTACCGGACCGGTACCGGCGGCTTCTGATGACCCGGCGCCGGCCGCTCCCCGCAGGACGGCCGGCGTCATCACCCCGCATTCCCCGGCATCGATGACCTCAGGTTCCCGCGACCGCCACCCGGCGGCAGAAGCCCGGCACGACCGTCTCTGGTGGCTGCTCGCCGTCTTCGGCGTCGCCCTCGGCCTCCGCCTGCTGCACGTCTGGCAGATCCACGGCGCCCCCTTCTTCGACCTGAAGCTCGGCGACGCCGGGGCCTACGACACCTGGGCGCGGCAGATCGTCGGCGGCAACTGGATCGGCACGGAGGTCTTCTACCAGGCGCCGCTCTACCCCTACTTCCTGGCGCTGGTGTACGCGACGCTCGGCAACTCGGTGCTGACCATCCGTCTCGTGCAGGCGGTCATCAGCGCCGGCTCGTGCGTGCTGCTCGCCGACACCGGCTGGCGGCTGTTCTCGAAGCGCGCCGGGCTCGTCGCCGGCCTGCTGCTCGCCTGCTATCCGCCGGCAATCTTCCTCGACACGCTGGTGCAGAAGTCGGCGCTCGACCTCTTCTTCCTCTGCCTCGCGCTCTGGCTGCTGAGCCGGCTGATGGCCGGGCCGCGCCGCGCGGCCGCCTGGTGGCTCGGCGTATCGCTCGGCTGCCTGATGCTGACGCGCGAGAACGCGGCGATCCTCGTTCCGCCGATCCTGCTGTGGATCGGGGTGCAGCGGGGGCTCCTCCCCGCCGTCCGGCTGCGGCTCGCCGGCTTGCTCCTGGCGGGCCTCGCCGTCGTGCTGCTGCCGGTGGGGCTGCGCAACCTGGCGGTCGGCGGCGAGTTCTACGTGACGACGTCGCAGTTCGGCCCGAACTTCTACATCGGCAACAACCCGGGCGCCGACGGCACCTACAAGTCGCTGCGGCCGCGCCGGGGCAGGGCGCAGTTCGAGCGGCAGGACGCCACGAGTCTCGCCGAACAGGCCATGGGCCGCACGCTCACCCCGGCCGAAGTGTCGGGCTACTTCACCGACCGGGCGCTCGCCTTCATCCGGTCGAATCCGCGTGGCTGGCTGCACCTGCTCTGGCGGAAGTTCGCCCTGACCTGGAACGTGACGGAGATCTCCGACACGGAGGACCAGGTACACCTACGCGCGCTGGTCGTGGCCGCTGAAGCTCGGCACGATCTGGAACCTGGGCGTGTTGGCCCCCCTCGCGGTGCTCGGCCTCTGGATCACCGCCGGGGACTGGCGCCGGCTGTGGATCCTCCACCTGATGCTGGTGGCGTACGTCGGCAGCCTGGTGCTGTTCTACGTGTTCGCCCGCTACCGCTTTCCAATCGTCCCGTTCCTGGTGCTGTTCGCGGCAGCAGGGCTGGTACAGCTGCGCCACGTCTGGCGTCGGTGGAGCCGCGGCGCCGCGGCGGGTTGCGTCGCCGTCACGGTCGGGGTTGCCGTCTTCTGCAACTGGCCGATGATTCCGCGCAACCGTCTCGAAGCGGTCACCGCGTACAACGTCGGCGTCGGCATGAACGAACAGGGGCAGACCGGCGCCGCCATCGCACAGTTCGAGCAGGCGGTCGCCCTCTACCCCGGTCTGGCGATCGCCCACAACGACCTGGGCCTGGCCTACGGAGGGCAGGGCGATCTGGCGAAGGCGGCGAAGGAGCTGACCGAATCGGTGCGGCTCGACCCGACCTATTCGCGCGCCCAGAACAACCTGGGCGTCGTGCTCGGGCAGCAGGGACACCTGGACCAGGCGCTGATGCACTTCCGCGAGGCCGTGCGGCTCGATCCGGAGTACGCCCAGGCCCACAACAACATCGCGCAGCTGCTGGCGGCGCGGGGCCAGATCGACGAGGCCGTGCGCGAGTACACGCTGGCGGCCGACTTCGATCAGACGTACGCGGAGCCGCTGCTGAACCTGGCGCGGCTGCGGGCGCGGCAGGGCAATTTCACCGAGGCCGCCGACGCCTATCGGAAGGCGATTGAGCGGGAACCGGACGTGGCGGGACCCCACGTGGAGCTGGCACAGGTGCTCGCCCGCCTGAACGATCTCACGCAGGCGGTGACCCAGTACGAGCGGGCGGTCGCGCTGAGCCCCAACGCCCCGACGATCCGCAACGGCTTCGGCATCCTGCTGGCGCAGGCGGGCCGTCTGGACGCCGCGGCCGAGCAGTTCCAGCGCGCCCTCCAGGTCGCCCCGAACCGCGCCGACACGCACAACAACCTCGGTATCGTGCTCGCCCGCCAGGGACAGCTCGCCGCGGCCGCCGCGGAGTTCAAGCGCGCGCTCGCCATCGACCCCGGCTTCACCGAGGCGCAGCGGAACCTGGAACGGATCGGCGGGAAGCCGTAGGCCCGCGCGCTCGCCCTTCTACGTTCCACGTTCTTCGTTCTTCGTTCTTCGTTACGTCCTTCTCCGTTTCTTCATTCTCAAGTCGTCAGCGCGGTGTCTGGTACACCGCCGTCGCGATCTCCCCCAGCGCCTGCCCTACTTCCTCGATCTGCTTCTGCACCTTCAGGGGATCGTCCTCGGAGGGCAGCGGGACGCGGTTGGCGTAGATGGCGAACGCGAGGTGCCGGCCGTCGGCCGTCGTCATGTAGCCGGCCAGCCCCTTGGCCGTCAGCATCAGGCTCCGGTTCAGGTTGTTGTAGGCCCCGAAGGTCCCGGTCTTCGCGTGCACGTGCCCCGCGGCCGGAGAACCGGTCTCGATGTTCCACAGCGTGCCGTCGCGGCCGAGGATCGGCAGCGCCCGCTCGAACACCGCGAAGTCGGGCTGCTTCGCCATGTACGCCAGGTAGTGCACCATGAAGTCGGGCGTGAAGAACGCCGACAGCGCACCGCCCGCGCCGTCGCCCTGCGAGGCGCCGGTCAGGTCGAGCCCGGCCTTCTCGAGGAACGCGTGCTCCTGGTCGAAGCCGGCCTGCAGCACGTCGGTCTTCGCGTGCGCGACGAGCGCCCCGAATCAGGTAGGGCGTGAGCGAGGCGTGCAGGTTCTGGCTGACCTTCAGCGTCACCTTCACTTCCTCGGCGAACGGCGGCGACACGTGCTCGGCCACGACGGCGTCCGGCGTGTCGTGCGCCGCCAGCGCGGCGAAGTCGGGCTTCGCGTCCGGTGGCGCGGCCACGGCCGCAATCCCCTTCTCCTGCAGCACCTGTGCGAGCGCCATCGCCGCGAAGCGGCTCGGCGTCGACACGCGGTAGGCGAACAGGATCGCCGGCCCGCCGGCCGGCATCGAGCCCTCGAGCGTCACGCTGTGGCTGCCATCGTCGTGGGTGACGTCGTGGCTGAACTTCACGTCGACCTTCGAATCGGCCGCGCCCGTCTTCACCGCATTCGTCACCCGGAGGTAGGACGTCTCGGGCGAGACGTGCATCGCCGGCGCCTCGCCGGCCGTCGCGGCCGGGGTCACCGTGACGTCGATCACGTTGTCGTTGACCACGATCGGCGACAGCACCGTGCCCGTGCCCAGCTCACGCGTCCCCTCGGGAAACAGCGACGCGTCGACGAGCACGCGCCCGGCGACCCGCTTCACGCCGTGCCCGGCGATCTGCGACGCGAGCTCGCGCAGCACGAGCAGCGGGTCGCCCGGCACGGCCTTCGTGTCGGGACTGCCATCGTACGCGTGATCCTCGTTCTCGAAGGCCAGCGTGCCGTCCGGCCGGATCCGGTTCGACAGGTCGGGATCGCCGCTTCCGACCAGCACCAGGTCACCGTCGAGCGTGCCGTCCGCCGCGATGGGCCCCGTGCGGTACACGCGGGTGTGGAACCGGTAGTCGGCGCCCAGCAGGTGCAGCGCGGTCCCTTCGGTGAGCAGCTTGGTCGTCGATGCCGGCGTGAACAGCTGATCGGCGTTCCGCGTGTAGATCGCCCGCCCGGTGTCGAGCGACAGGACGGCGATGCCGAACGCGCCGTGCCGGTACAGCGGACGGCTCACGATGGCGTCGATCTTCGCGGCCAGTGAACCCTGCTTCGGCGCGCGCGGCGCCTTCTCCGCCAGCGGCGTGCGGCCGGCGGCCAGACACAGACCGGCGACACAGGCGATGGCGGCGGTGCGACGAAGGGGCGAACGGAATCGGTCGGTCATCGGGCCTCCACGGGTTCAGACGATCGCATCCAGTTCAGGGAGCAGGACGATGCCGTCCTGGTCGTTCGACGCGGTGTGGGCGACCACCGCCCGGCAGGCCGACGACGACCGGTTCATCACCAGGTGCGGCATCTCCGCCGGCACGTACATGTAGTCGCCCGCCCGCCCTTCCAGCCGCTGCTCGAGGCGGGGACCGTAGAACATCTCGGCCTCGCCTTCGATGATGTACACGGCCGTTTCGATGCCATGGTGCAGGTGGGTCTTCGCCCGCGCGCCGGGCGGCAGCGTCGCCACCGTCAGGCAGATGCCGTGGGTCCCGGCCGTGTCGCGCGTCAGGCCGGCCAGGTACGTGAGCCCCTGACGCCCGACGTAGGCGTCGCCCGAACGCACGAGCGCGCAGCTCGATCCCGTGGACATGCGGATCTCCTCGAAGGCCGCACCCGGCAAGGGCGGGCGTCACGATGTCGGTGCGCTGAATTGTAGAACGGATTGCGGAGGGCCGGAAGCCGGTGCGTGCGGTGGTGCGAACGGCCGCCGGCCGGCCGCACCACCCGGCGTTCAGTGCACCTTGATGTGCCAGGCGCTGCGGGCCCGGCTCCAGTCGTCGTCGACGATCGTCCAGAGCGCCTGATCGAGGTATTCGCCGCCGCGCATGAACGACCGGCGCAGCACCGCTTCCTTGACGGCGCCGATCTTCTGCAGGGCGTTGTTGCAGCGGCCGTTCTGCAGCGCCGCGCGCGCCTCGAGGCGGTGCACGCCGAGCGTGCCGAATGCGAAGTCGATCACCTGCCGGCCGGCGTCCATGAAGTAGCCCGACCCCCAGTACGTGGATCCGAGCGCGAATCCCCATTCCGCCGTCGCCATCCGGGGCTCGAGCTCCCGAACGTGAATCAGCCCGACCGGCCGCTGCGCCTCGTGCGGGACGATGACGTAGCAGATGTACCGACCCGCGACGCGCTCGGCGACCGCCCACTCGACGAACCGGCGGAACTCGGCCACCGTCGTCGGCGGCTGCGACAGGAAGCGCGACACCTCGGGCGTCGTCAGCAGGGAGACGAGGGTCGGGGCATCGGTCGCGGCAATCTCGCGAAGGCTGACCAGGCGCCCGGTGAGCAGGGGCAGTTCCTCCCGCCAGTCACACTCCTCTTCCGGATTCGCGGCTCCCTGCGCGTCCTCGAGCTCCGGTGGTTTCGGCATCTTCTCCATAAGCGCCGCGTCCCTCTCCCTGTGGATTACTCAATCCCGTTCGCCAGGAGCCCCCACACGATGTTGTTGCCCCAGACAATGTTGTTGCCCCAGACGATATTGCTGCCCCAGACGATGTTGTTGCCCCAGACGATGTTGCTGCCCCAGACGATGTTGTCGCCCCAGACGATGTTGTCGCCCCAGACGATGTTGCTCGCCCCAGACGATGTTGTCGCCCCAGACGATGTTCTGGGCCCAGGCTGCCTGATTGGTGTTGAACAGGTAGCCCCAGACGATGTTGTAGCCCCAGACGATGTTCTGTCCCCAGGCGAACGTCTGGTCGCCGATCTGCGTCTCGGGCGTCACCGGCGCAATCAGCCAGCTCTTGCCGACCGGCCGCGTCGTGTCGATGGCCCGCGCCAGCATCAGGGCACCGCCGGCGTTCAGCTCGCCCGTGCCCTCGGTCAGCGCATCGTAGGGCTGCCCTGCGTCGTCCCGCAGCGGAATCGCCGAGAACTCGAGCATCGCCTTCACGAGGTGCGGCGTCAGCGGCGGGGCGCTCGCATCACCGTCTGCCGGCGCGAACGTCTCGCGGTGGGCCTGCAGCGCGAGCGCCACGGCGCCGGTCGTGACGGCGGTCGCCATGCTCGTGCCGCTCAGCTTCAGGAACAGCCGCCCGGTCTTCTTCGCCGGGACGAGGTCCGCCGCGAGCTGCCTGGCCAGGCTCGACTTCATCGCGGCGTCCGAGATCAGGTCCTGCCCCGGTGCCACGAGATCGGGCTTGGCGTAGCCGTCGAACCAGCTCGGCCCGCGCGAACTGTACGGCGCCACGCGATCGTCGCCGCGCGTCACCGTGTTCTGCGTCATCGCCGCGCCGACCGTGATGGCGTCCGGCGCGTTGCCCGGCGACGTGATGCCGGCGTACCCCGTCTCGCCGGTCTGCGGGTTGGTCCCGTAGTTGCCGGCGGCCGTCACCACCACCAGCCCCGCATGCACGGCGTCTTCGACCGCCTGCACGAGCGGGTCGGTCGCGGCCGGCTCGAGAATCGGATGGCCGAGCGACAGGTTCACCACCTGCACGTTCAGCGCGTCCTTGTGCGCGACGACGAACTCCAGCGCCTTGACGACGTTGCTGGTGAGCCCTTCGCCGGTGCGATCGAGCACCTTGAACACGGCGAAGTGCACGGCCGGCGCCACGCCCTGGTACTGGTAATCGGACAACACGCCGCTGCTGCCAATCAGACCGGCCACCTGCGTGCCGTGACCGTAGTCGTCGAACGGCGCGGTGGCGATGCCCCCGCGCGTGAAATCGTAGAACGCCGTGATCCGGCCGGCGAAGTCCTGCGAGGGCTGCAGACCGGAATCGATCAGCGCCACGCCGATCCCGTCACCGTTCACGCCGTCGCCCGCCGGCCGGACGACCGCCTCCAGCCCGAGGGTCGGCCGCAGCGTCGACACATCGCCCGGGCTGACGCGTCCCGGTGTCGCCCGCCGCGCGCCCCGGCCACGCCGCCTGGCCGCGCCGTCGGCCGTCACGATGGCGTCGCTCGACACCGAGACGACGTTCGGGTCGGCCGCCAGCGTGGCGATCTCGGCTCCCGATGCCTCGACGCCCAATGCGTGCAGCGACGAGGAGTCCAGGTTCACCCGGGTGCCGCGAGATTCGAGCATCCGGCGGTAGGCGGCCCGCATGCCCGGCTTCACCCGGATGATGATCCGCTCGCGCTGCGCAGGATGCGCGACCGCCTCACGCAGTGCCCGATCGATTTTCTCGTGGTGCCCGCTCTGCTGTGGCGCCGCGCCAGCCAGGCCGGCCGGCAGCAGCAAGAACAGGGCGGCAGCAATCACGAGCGGTGATTTATGTGACTTCATACGACAGGAACGTAGCAAGGCGTTCGCCATCGTAAGTACGGGTGAGAAATACCCGTAAACGTCTGATTCAAAGATCCTTATGGAGCAGGACAACGTGGCGTGGCCCTGGTCGTGCCGCGGCGCATCCGTGCCGCTTTCGCACACCGGGCGGGTCGAGAATCGATGGAACTCGTACTGCTGGCGCCAGTTGACCGCCGGGTGCCGATTCCGCGCACGTGTGCGCTGACGACACACGTGCGGCTACGCTCCGCTACGCGTCCTCGCCGCCCGTCTCCGATGATTCATCAATCGGCGGCAACTCGGATTGCATGACTAATCGGATCTCGAGCGCGATGGTTTCCGGCAGGCAGGGTTTGGCGAGGAACGCGTCGCAGCCGCACTCGCGCGCCCGTCGGCGGGCGGCGCCGTCGAGCGAGAAGCCGGTCATGGCGATGAAGCGTGTCTGTGCGGTGCGGGGATCGTGCTTCAAGCGGCTGATGAGCTCCCACCCGTCCAGCGCGGGAAGCTGCAAATCGGTCAGTACCGACGTCGGGAGCGACCTCGAAGGCCTTGGCGAGCGCCGCCTTGCCGTCCATGGCCTCGGCCACGCGGAACCCGAACATGACGAGCCCTTCGACCACCCATTCGCGAATGGCCTCGTCATCGTCGACCACGAGCACGAGCGGCGCCTGGCGCACGCCCGGCGCCGGCGTCTCGTCCTTCGGCATGGAATCGCTCGACATGTCGCTCCTGCGTGTGGCCGGCGGCTCCGGCGGACCCGCCGCCATCCGCCAGTCACCCGTTCCGCCGCCGCCGGCCCGCTCATTGTAGTCGCAGTCGGCCCGGGGCATCATGCCCGGCACCGGGATGCCGTGCAGATCAATCGATCCGGCGCATGGCCGGATCGGCGGTGGCCACGGCCACGATCACCAGGACGAGCGCCCCGGCTCCCACGAACATCAGCGTCGGATGCGACGCCGCGATCAGGCCGGCCAGCAGATAGGAAATCGGCGTGAGGCCGATCGACGCGAACATGGCCAGGCTCATGATGCGGCCGAGCATGTCGGGAGGCGTGACGCTGCCGAGCCAGGCGATGAAGACGACGCCGATGAAGCCGGAGCCGAGGCCGATGACGGCCAGCAGGACCGAGACTTCGGCCACGGTTCCCGCGAAGGCCAGGCCGGCGAGACAGACGCCGACGACATTGGACACGGCCAGCCAGGTGAAACCGCGGTGGTGCTCCTGGCGCACGACGCCCGCCAGCAGGGCCCCGGCGAGCGACCCGGCGCCCAGCGCCGACAGCATGAAGCCGAAGGCGGCGGCGCCGCCAAAACGCTGCTGGGCAACCGTGACCAGGCCGACGGTCGACGGCCCGGCGGTCGCGAGGCTGATGCCGGCCATCAGCAGCATGAGTCCGCGGGCCGGCGGAAACGCCCAGGCGGCGCGGAGGCCCTGCCGGATGTCGGCGCCCAGGGTCTGCGCCCGGCCGGGCGGCGGCAGCGGCTCGCCCCCGGCCAGCCCGCGGCCGCCCGTCATGATGAACAGCGTCGCCGCCGCGAAGACGAACGTGACCGCATCGATCGCGAAGGCCGCCGCACTGCCGGAGGTCGCCACCACGACGCCGGCGGCCGCCGGCCCGACCAGCGCACTGAGCTGCGACGAGCTCTGCATCAGGCTGTTGGCGGCCGGCAGTTCCCCAGGCGTCACGAGCATGGTGAGCAGCGTCTGGAAGGCCGGATAGGTGAAGGCGTCGACGACGCCGAAGACGAGGGCGAGCGCGTAGATGTGCCAGATGCGGAGCAGGTCGAACCCGACCAGCAGCGCGAGGCCGCCGACCAGCAGGCCGCGGAGGAGGTTCGAGTAGAAGGAGATCGACCGCGGCGGCACGCGGTCGGTGATCGCCCCGCCCACGAGCATGAGGGCCGCGCGCGGCAGGGCCGCCAGCATCATCACCGTGCCGACCTGCACCGACGACCGCGTCAGCGCCAGGACGATCCACGGCATGGCGACGACGAAGAACTGATCGCCGAAGAGCGACACCGCCGAGCCGGCCCAGACCAGCCGGAAATCCCGGAGCCGGAGGGGCTCCCAGATCCGGACGCGTGGCGTCGATCGGCCGGCGGTGGTCACGGATGCGGCGGTCCGCTCACTTCAGGGTACTTGTCGAACCAGGCGACCATCCGCTCCTCGATGTCGCGCTGGTGCGCGCGCTTGCGGATGGCGTGTCCCTCGTCGGGATAGATGACGAGCTCGGTCGGCACGCCGAGCGTCTTGAGCGCGTGCCAGAATTCGTAGCCCTGCGGCGTCGGCACCTCGGAATCGCGGTCACCGTGCAGGACGAGCGTCGGCGTCTTCACGTTCGTGATGTAGGTGATCGGTGACGACCGCGCATAGACCGACGGATCGGCGTAGACCGACGCCCCGAAGAACGGGATCATCCAGGTGTCGATCCGGTTCTCGCCGTAATAGCTCTGCCAGTTGGCGACTCCGGCCCCGGCGACGGCCGCCTTGAAGAAGTGGGTCTGCGTGACGGCCCACATCGTCATGTACCCGCCGTAGCTCCAGCCGGTGATGCCGACGCGGTTCAGATCGACCGGCGCCGCCTGTGCCACGGCGTTCACGCCGGCGAGGATGTCGCGCAGATCGCCATAACCGAAGTCCTTGATGTTCGCCTGCGTGAACGTCTCGCCCTGGCCGTAGCTGCCCCGCGGGTTCGGGAGGAAGACGTAGAACCCCTCGCTCGGCAGCACCGCCTGCCACCGCACGGGCCAGCCCGGCCGGTTCGCCGACGAGGGGCCGCCGTGCACCGAGACGACGAGCGGATACGTCCGGCCCGGCTCCACGTCGCGCGGCGCAATGAGCCAGCCCTGCACGCGGAAGCCCTCGTTGGTCCAGTGGATGCTCTGCGCCTTCCCCCAGAGCGGGTGGATGGCGTCGTTGACGTGCGTCACGGCCGTCCAGTGCCCGATCGGGCCGGCATAGACTTCGGGCGGCTCGGACGGCGACTCGTGAATCGCCGCCGACGCCTCGCCCGTACGTGCCACGCGGAAGCTCGCCAGCCGCACCGGGCCGGTCCAGTCGGTCGTGATACGGCCCGACGCGGGATTGAGCGTGGCGATGCCCTGATCGCCGTCGACGTCCTCCACCAGGAGAATCTGTCCCGACGGCCGCCAGACGAACCAGTTCGCCGTCGCCTTCATGCCGGGCGTCAGGTTGCGCGCCGGGCCGCCGCCGGCCGGCACGGCGTAGATGTCGCCGCCGGTCGCCCCCTGGTCGCTCATCAGCCCGTAGATGACCGCGACGGTCTGTCCGTCGGGAGACCAGCGCGGATTGCCGATCTGCAGGGCCGGCTTCCAGATGGACCGGGCGGCGCCGCCGTCGACCGGCACGACGTACAACTGGGCGATCCAGTAGTTGTTCGTGCCCGATCCCTCCGCCGCTTCGGCGGCGAACCGCCGGCCGTCGGGCGACCAGTCGTACTCGTAGACGTACAGGTTCGCCGGGCTGACCTGCCGCAGCGCCTTCGTCGCGACGTCGATCACCGCGATCCGCTGCTCGTCGATCTTCTCGCCGACCACGCCGGCGTCGGGCTTGTAGGCCACGAGCGCGCCGGTCGCCTGGCTGGACCCCTCGGTGAACAGCACCGCAATCCGGCGGCCGTCGGGCGACCACTGCGGATCGGCGAGCTGCCCCCTGGCGTCGGTGAGGCGCCGCGGCGTGCCGCCGTCGGCCGGCACGACGTACACCTGCAGCTGCGTCCCGCCCGCCGCGTCGGAGAGGAACGCGAGCTGCGTCCCGTCGGGCGACCAGGCGACGTCGGCCTCGTGGTACGTCTGTCCTGCCGTGCCGGCGGTCACGCGCTGCGGCGTGCCGCCGGGCAGCGCCGCGACGTAGACCGCCGACAGGCTCTCCAGCCCGTCCTTGTCGCGCATCCGCTGCACCCAGGCGACGTGCGTCCCGTCCGGCGAAATGGCGGCCTGGCCAAAGCTGTGCACGGCGTCGAGCCGTGCGAGGACGCTCGCAATCGACGGCCGGGCGGGCGGTGCCGCTGCCGCAGGCAGACCAACGGCCACGACGAGGACGGCGAGCATGCCGCGAAGGGGATGGCGGAACCGCTGCAGCACCGAGGACTCCATTCCCGGCGGGCGAGGGTGGGCACCGCCGTTCGGGCGGGATTATACCGGTAATCGGAGCGTGGGATCCGTGGCGGGCTGACGGCTCAGTTCGCCGGCGGCACGCGCGCCGCCTGGGCGGTCTTCATGTCGCAGTACATGCCGCTCGACTCGCACTTGTCGACCTCGACCTGCACGGTCGTGTGCCAGATGTCGAACCCCTGGCCGAGCGCCGACGAGACCCGGTGCAGCACTTCCTGCCCGGTGCGCACGTGCTGATGATCGACGAGCACGTGGCAGCTGCAGGCGACCAGCCCCGACGAGATCGTCCAGACGTGCAGGTCGTGCACGTCGAGCACCCCTCCGACACCGCGGATGGTCTGCTCCACGCGATCCATGTCGAGCCCCTGCGGCGCGCCCTCCAGCAGCACCGTCACGCTCTCGCGCAGGATGCCCCACGAGCTCCAGAGGATGAGGGCCGCGATGACCAGCGACACCAGCGGATCGGCCAGCGGCGAGCCGGTCAGCGCCACGACGACGCCCGCCGTGACGACGCCCAGCGAGGCCAGCGCGTCGCCAATCATGTGGATGTACGCGCTGCGCACGTTCAGGTCGTGGCGTCCGCCGTGCAGCCACAGGCTGACGACGAGATTCAGGACGAAAGCGATGGCGGCCACGCCGATCATCGGCGCCGCGTGCACGGCCACCGGCTCGTGCAGGCGCCGGACGGCTTCCCACAGAATGGCGAGGGAGATGACGACGAGGGTGACGGCGTTGGTGAGGGCGGCGAGGATGCCGACGCGGTGGTACCCGAAGGTCATCCCCGCGTGCGACGGGCGGCGCGCCATCCACGCGGCGTACCACGACAGCCCGAGCGCCCCGGCGTCGGCGAGGTTGTGGCCCGCGTCCGACAGCAGGCCCAGGCTGTGGGAGAACCACCCGGCGGTCGCCTCGATCAGCACGAACGCCAGCGTCAGGCCGATCGCCGGCCCCAGGCGGCCAATGGCCGCCGCAGCGGACTGGTGATCGTGCGCGTGGCCGTGTCCGCTGTCGTGTCCGTGCCCGTGTTGGTGAGCCATGTCGCGTCCGGGCGACCCGGGCCCGCCGGCGCCGCCTCACCCTGATGATGACGCGACCGGCCGGCGGCTGTCCACTCGGATTACCGAATCAGACCGCGCGGGACAGCGGAGCCGCCGGCTGCCGGATCGGCACGACGTCCGCGCCGCGCCGATCGTCGGCCGGCCGACCGGGCATGTCGATTTTGCCGTGGAAGATCGCCCCCTCCTGCATGGCGATCCGGGGGGCCGTCACGTCGCCCTCGAGCGACCCGTCCTGGCAGACCTCCACGCGGTCGGTCGCCCGCACCTCGCCGGTGAGCGCCCCGGCGACGAGAACGGACCTGGCGGAAACCTTCGCAAAAACCTGGGCGTTCGGGGCGATCGTCAGCAGATGGTTCCGGACCTCAATCGTCCCCTCCACCTTGCCACCGATCTCGAAGTTCTCGTCCGCCGTGATCGTGCCCTTGATGAAGACCGACTCTCCGTTGCTCATGACGTGGCTCACCTCCTGACTGGCATCCGTCGCCACTCTGGCAAAGACCATACCCGCCCGCCGCCCGGCCGGTGCCATCGCCATCCCGCCACCTGCCGAACGGAATCGTTCCCGGGCCCTCACATCCGCCGCCGGCCTCCTGCAGGAGGCTTACGAATCCGGCCATGCCTGACGATTCTGTCGCCCCTGTCTGCGCCGGCCTGCCGGTCCTGAGCCGGTTCAGGGCCGCCTCAGCGCCGGCCGGGCTCTCCGGCTCCCGGTGCTGCCCATGCGGGCGCCTTCGCCAGACTGACGAGGTTGGCGAACAGCCGGTAGGCGCCCGGGACGCCGGCCGGCAACTGCCGGAACCAGGCATACGAGGTGTAGACGTAGTTCCCCTTGCCGACCTTCGCCCAGACTTCCCCGCCGGTCTGCGGCCCCTCGCCCGGATCGTGGCACTGCAGCAGCGGCACGTAGCGCGGGTCGAACGTCGTGAAACCATAGAGGTCGCGCTCCTGCACCCAGCCCTTCCAGTCGTCCGACCCGATCCGGTTCGGGAAGGTGAACAGCGGGTGCGTCGGCTGGAGGATGGTCATGGCGGCGTTCTCGTCCACCACGCGCGAGGCCATCTGCGCCGGGAACGGCGTCAGCTTGCGGTTGACGTAATCGGGCTGCTGGTCACTGCACGATGAGCGTGCCGCCCTTGCGCACGTAGTCGAGCAGCCGATCGTTGTTCGCCACGAAGTCGGGACGGGTCTGCGACGCCCGGATGCCGACGACGATCGTGTCGAAGCGCGACAGGTCGCCGGCCGAGAGCTGGTCGGCGCCGAGCATCGTGACGTCGAGCCCCATGCGACGGATCGCGTCGGGCACGTCGTCGCCGCTGCCCATGATGTAGCCGACCTTGACCGGCGCCACCGCGAGATCGAGCACGTCGACCTTCGCCGTGGCCGGCTCGTACATCCGGTGCGTCTGGATGTGCGGATAGGCGATCGTCCGCATCGTCTGGTCGTAGGTGCGGTCGCCGACCGTGCCGACCGCGCCGATGTCGTACTGCCCGATCGGCGTCCCCGCCGGCGGCGTGACGTCGAACGCGACGGCGGTCTCCTCGCCCTCCGTCTTCAGGTCGAACGGCATGCTGGCCGGCGCCGCATGCCAGCCGGCGGGCAGCGTCAGCTGCACCCGGCCCGCCAGCGCCGTCTTCGCGTTGCTGAGCAGCCGCACGGAGATCCGCTGCGGCCGGCCGAGCGTGTCGGCGGGCACCAGGTCCAGCTTCGAATCGAAGCCGATCGAGAGCGCCGGCACGACGTTCACGAACCGCCGCAGCTCGCCGCGCGCCCGGTCGGCGTACCGGTACTGGGCGGGGCGGACGATGGTGACGGGCACGCCGCCGATCTCGAGGGAGACGGCCGCGTTGACGATCGGCGGTGCGAACGGCTGCCCCTTCGGCGACCCGGCCGGCCACGTGTAGATGTCGCCGTGCCGCGGCTGCCGCAGCCAGTACCGGCTCGGTCGACGGTGCGTCGGCCGCGACCGTCAGGCGGAAGCGCTGCTCCTTGTCGGGCGTCTCGCGGAAGAAGCGGGCGAACGGCCCGGTCGCCTCGTCGCCGCCTCCCGTCGCCGGCGCCACCGTCCAGCCCTTCGGCGCACGGATCGCGGCCTCGCCGATCTGCACGAGCGACTTGTCGGCGACGTACGACCGGACGGAGAGCGTGAACGAGGCGCCCGGCGTCACCGTCTCGGTGTCCGACAGCGCGTCAATCGTCACCCCGGCGGCCTCCGCCAGGGCGTGCTCGAAGCCCTGTTCCTCGTGCGCCAGCACGAAGGCGACGTCCTTGCGCGCCGCCTCCGGGCCGGCCGCCGTCGGCACCGCCGCGCGGGCCGCCCGCACGGCGCGCAGTCCCTGCGCGAGGATCGGCACGATGCGGCCGGGCTGAAGCGGATCGAACGCCTTCAGCGCGCGATCCGCGGCCTGCTGGATCGGTTCGAGCTCGGGCCGCATGGCGTCGCCGGTGAGCCCCATCAGTCCGCCGAGCCCGGTGATCGACGTGTCGAGGCCGTCGAACAGGCTGTGCTCGGGTGTCGGCGTCTTCACGGTGCTCGCCGCCAGGTGCACCGACGACTCGTGCGGGCCGCGCCACTGAATCTGTCCCATCCCCTGCGTCTTGTGCTGGCTGCGCCCCTGCATCGCGATTTCGAAGTCGGTGCGGCCGAGCAGCGGCTCCCAGTCGCCCGTCTGGATCGTGAGCATCGGCCCCTTCACCGCGCCGGCGCGGAAGCCACTCTCGACGTAGAACTTCCGCGGCTGCCAGGGCCGCAGCCCCTCGGCGATCTGCTCGGGGAACTTCGTGGGGTCGCCGGCGTCGCGGTAGGCGAGCGGCGAAATCTGACCGGCCACCTGGTGCTGGCCGTGGCCGTCGGCCGGCGTCCCGCTGAAGCGCGAGATCAGGACGAGCGGCCGGAACATTCGGATGTCACGGACCATGTCGGCGAGCACGTTCTGCTCGCCCCACTTCTGATCCGCTTCGGCCATCGTCTTCGTGAAGCCGAAGTCGTAGGCTCGCGAGAACAGCTGGCCGGCGCCGTCGAGCGTGCGGGCCTGCAGCAGTTCCTCCGTACGGATGATGCCGAGCGCGTCGAACAGATCCGGGCCGATGATGTTCTGGCCGCCCTCGCCGCGCGTCAGCGACAGATAAGCGACCCGCGCGTGATCGTGACGCGCCAGCGTCGCGATGAGCGCCGAATCCTCGTCGTCGGGATGGGCTCCCGTCTGGATGACGCTCGCCGTGGTCTGCAGGGCCTCGAGCTGCTGCACCAGCCCGGCGGTGCCCATGCTGTAGATGGCCTGCACCTGCGCGTGCGTGCGCCGCACGGCCAGGCCGGCCACGACGGCCAGGACCACGATCGACACGGCCGCGATCGACGCGGTCCGCTTCACCAGGCTTGCTCGAGACGGACGAGCTGCAGAAGTGCGGTACGCTGTGGACGGCATGGCCTCACATCATAGAGGCCAACCGCCTCGTTTGTCACGAAGACGCGACTGCCGCCCGGCCCCCCCGCGAACGGGCCGCCGGCGGGGCTCCAGCTCCCCCGCGCCGGGACGGGCAGCCGTGTGAAGAACGGAGAAACGCGTCGATGGCGAGACTCTCGCGAAGACCGGTGGTGCGCTTCCTGATGCTGCTCTCGGCGGCGCTGCTGGCCGGCGTGGTCATTTCGGAGACGATGCTGGCGCTGCGCGGCGGCAACCAGCCGACCCTCCACGACCGCTGGATCGTCGTGAAGCTGCTCGTGCGCTACAACTTCGCCCTCAGCCTGCACCGCGAGCTCGAAGTCTCCGTGCACCACGGCCTGGTGACCCTGTCGGGATCGGTGCAGACCCGCCAGGACCGCGATCGCGCCATCGCCATCGCGAAGGAGACGACGGGGGTCACGGGGGTCATCAACCTGCTGAACGTGGCGCGGCCGGCATCCGCGCCGGCCGCGCCTCACTGAGGACGCCCTCCCCTCTACCTTCCGAACGTATACCCGACCCCGAACTTGAAGCTCGGGCTGTCCAGCACACCGACCTTGATCTCGGTGAACAGGCCCTTCGGGGTGCTGCACGCCGAGCACGAGATTGAAGCCGCCGCCCGAATCGGTCGTACCGTTGCGCCGCGTGATGTTCAGCGCGGGACCGCCCCCGAAGTAGCAGCTTCCACGGCGTGTGGCGCAGGGCAATCCGGTCGACGAAGTCGAAATTCACTCCGACCAGCGTCTGGCTGCTGCCGACACCGACCTCGACGTTCGGCCGGAACCGGACCTGCTGGCGATCGGCGCGGTCAAGTAGTGCGCGCCGAAATAGAACTGATCCGGCTGCGCGCTGACGCCGATCTCGACGCCGGGGCCCTCCTGCGCGTGCGCCGTCGCGCGCGCACGCCAGCACAGCGCCAGCACGGCGGCCGCCGCCACGAACCAGGTGCCTCCGCGCGGGCGAGAAATCGATCTCGTCATCATCATCAATGCTTCACTCCTTTCGTCATCGGATGGTGTTTCAAGGGCGGGGCCAGCCCGGTCCGACCGCGCACGGCGCACGGCGAACTCGTTGCAGCGACAGCAGAAAGCGGCCGCCATCGGCGGCATCGACCGCTGAGCCGGCCGCCGATCTCAGTCGGGAAGGGTTACAAGACCGGAAGTTCTTACGCGATCGAGTGGGTGGGGATTGTCGAACGAGGAGTGAGTGATGAGCGGGGGCTCAGTGAGGGCCCATGAGCACTATGGGCGTCGATGTCGGACGCCGGAGGCACGGGACGTGACGTCCTATCTCCCGTATCTCCCCACCGCCTCCACCACCGCCTGCGTGCCGAACTCGAGGGCATCGACCGGAATCCGCTCGTCGGCCGCGTGAATCGTCTGCAGGAAGTTGAACCCGGCCGGCAGCTTCATCGGCGTGAAGCCGTAGGTCTGGATGCCGATGCGCGAGAAGAAGCGGCCGTCGGTCACCGCCGGCAGCAGGAACGGCATCGGAATCGCCTCCGCATCCGCATGGCGCAGCACGTCGCCGAGCAGATCGAACAGTCCCATGTCGGGCTCGCCGCCGCCCTGGTCGTACCGCACGAGCGACAGCTCCGGTTCCGGCCCGACCAGCGCCCGCAGCTCGGCGAACAGGTCGTCGGGGCCGAAGCCCGGCAGCAGCCGCCCGTCGAGATCGATCGCGATCTCGCTCGGGATCACGTTGACCTTGCGGCCGCCCTGCACGATCGTCGCGTTCGCCATGTGGCGGAACATCGGCTCGAACAGCGCGCCGAGCGGGCCGATCTGCCCGAGCACGCGGTCGGTCGTCGCCGGATCCGGCAGCGCCCGCAGCGCCGACGCCAGCGGCTCGGGCAGCGCCGCGGCCATCGTCTCGCACATGCGCCGCACCGACGGCAGCACGTGCACCGGCAGCGGATGGCTGTCGAGGGTCTGCAGCACGGCCGCCAGGCGCGCCATCGCTCCGCCCTGCATCCGGAATGCGCCGTGGCCGCCGGGCCCGCGAACCGTGATCCGCACCGTGCAGAGCTGCTTCTCGCTGACCTGGATCGGATAGAACCGCCGGCCGCCGACGTGCAGCGTGAAGCCGCCGAACTCGCCGAGCGCGTAGCGGATGCCCTCGAAGCGGCCGGCGTGCTCCTCGACCAGGAACTTCGCCCCGTCGTTGCCGCCCGCCTCCTCGTCGCTGAGCACCGCCAGCACGACGTCGCCGGCCGGCCGCGCGCCCCCGGCGGCGAGGCGCAGGAACGCCGCCAGCATCATGGCGACGCCGCCCTTCATGTCGAGCGCGCCGCGTCCCCACACGAAGCCGTCGGCCGTCTCGCCGGCGAAGGGCGGACGCGTCCACGGCTGGCCCGCGGTCGGCACGACGTCGACGTGGCCGTACAGGAGGATGGGCGGCGCGGCGCCCGCCCCCGGCAGCCGCGCCAGCAGGTTCGGCCGCCCGGCGGTCCGTTCGAGCTGCACGCTGTCGATGCCGGCGGCCTGCAGCAGCCGGGCGACGTAGTCGATGCACGGGGCCTCGCGGCCCGGCGGATTGGTGGTGTCGAAGCGAAGGAGATCGCGGAGCAGCTCGGCGGGGCGCTCCTGGATGGTCGGCGGGCTGGTGGACACGGTCGCGCCTCATGACGGATGGCGCACCAGGCGCCATCGGCGCGACGAGCGTACGTGAAGCGGGGCGGCGTGTCCAGCGGACCCGCCGCCCCGTCACGGTCCTACCAGACGCGGCAGGCCGGGTGTCGCACCATCGGATCCGTGTTCTTGCAACCGAAGGCCTTCTGGAACTCCGGCATGTTGCCCAGCGTGCCGTTCACGCGGAAGCGCCCGGGCGAGTGCGGATCGATCGTCGCCCGCAGCCGGGCGGTCTCGGGGCGCGTGTTCTCGCACCAGATCTGCCCGTACTCGATGAAGAAGCGCTGCTCGGGCGTGAAGCCGTCGATCTTCTCGCGGTTCTGGCCGTCGAGCGCCGACTCGAGCGCCATCAGCGCGATCCGCACGCCGCCGTTGTCGGCGGTGTTCTCTCCGAGCGTCAGCTGGCCGTTCACGTGCACGCCCGGCACCGGGCTGAAGCTCGAGTACTCCTTCACGAGGCAGTCGGCGCGCGCCTGGAACTGCTTGGCGTCCTGCGCCGTCCACCAGTCCTTCAGGTTGCCCTTCGCGTCGAACTGCCGGCCCTCGTCGTCGAAGCCGTGCGTCATCTCGTGACCGATGACCGCCCCGATGCCGCCGAAGTTCACCGCGTCGTCCGCGTTCTTGTCGAAGAACGGCGGCTGCAGGATGCCCGCCGGGAAGTTGATGTTGTTCATCTGCGGGTCGTAGTAGGCGTTCACCGTCGGCGGCGTCATGGCCCACTCACCACGATCGACCGGCTTGCCGATCTTCGCGAGATCGCGCCTGAACTCGAACTCGTTCGACCGGAGCGAATTGCCGAGGGCGTCGTTGCGGGCGATCCGCAGCGCGCTGTAGTCGCGCCAGTGGTCGGGGTAGCCGATCTTGTTGGCGATCGCCTTCAGCTTCACCATGGCGGCCTGCCTGGTCGCCTCGGTCATCCACGGCAGGTCCTTGATGTCCTTGCCGAGCGCCACTTCGAGCGCCTCCACCATCTTCAGCGTGCGCGCCTTGCCGTCGGCGCCGAACGTCTTGGCGACGAACGCCTTGCCGAGTGCCTCGCCCAGGTCCCGATCGGTATAGCGCACGCACCGCTTCCAACGGGGCTGGTTCTCCTTCTGGCCGGAGAGCGTCCTGCCGTAGAAGTCGAAGCTGGCGTCGACGAACGGCTTCGACAGCATCGAGGCATTCGCGTGGACCAGCTGCCAGCGGAGGTACGTCTTCCAGTCGGCGAGCGACGTCGACTTCACGAGCGCGTCCATGCCCGTGAAGAAGCCGGGGACCGCGACGTTCAGGCTCTCGAGCGGCGGCGCCCCGGCGGCCGTGAAGTAGGCGTGCCAGTCGAAGTCGGGGGTCATGCCGACCAGGGCCTTCACCGTCGTCCGGTGGTAGATCTTCGCCGGGTCGCGCCGGTCGACGCGGTCGAGCGACACCTTCGCCAGCGCCGTCTCGATGGCCATGACCGTCTTCGCGTCGGCCGCCGCCTGCGTCGCCGGCTCGCCCATCAGCGTGAACATCTGCTGGACGTGCGCCACGTACTTCTGCCGCAGGTCCACCGAGTGGGCGTCGTCCTTCAGGTAATAGCTGCGGTCGAGCAGGCCGAGGCCGCCCTGATCGACGCCGGCAATGACCTCGGTCGCGTTCTTGAAGTCCTGCTCGGACCCGAAGCCGAACAGCGGCGACGCGCCGATCTGCCTGCAGGTGGGCGACCTCGGCCGGCAGCGCCGCCTTGCTCTTCAGCGCCGCGATCCGCGCCAGCTCGCCGTCGAGCGGCTTCAGGCCGCGCGCGTCGATCGCCGTCTCGTCCATGCAGGCGGCATAGTAGGCGCCGATCTTCTGCGTGTCGGGATCGGGCGACGGCGACTTCTCCGCCGCCTCGAGGATGCCGTGCAGCACGTCACGGTTGTGCTCCACCAGCTCGCCGAAGCGGCCCCACTGGGACTGGTCGGCGGGAATCGGGTTGTTCTTCATCCAGGCGCCGCAGGCGTACTGGTAGAAGTCGGTGCACGGACTCACGGCCTGATCCATCGCCGACGGATCGAACGCCTTGAGCTGGCCCGCCTGCCCGGCGGCCCGCGCCTCGACGGCGCTCCGCGTGAATGTCAGCACGACGGCCAGCGGCAGAGCCACCAGCACCGCGGTCTTCACCAGACGTACACAGTGTCGCTGCGTCAACACGCTCCACATCCTTTGCTGCTGGTCCGCGGCGCCCGGGCCTTCCGCCCGACGGGCACCGCCTCGAAACCGGCGGCCGGCGCCGCGGCCCGTTCACCGCACGCCGCCCGCCGAGGGCCCCGGGCGGACGCCGTCACGGGGCGCCCGGCCGAGGTTCCGCCTACCCTACACCCCGCCGCACCACGCCGCCAAGCGCCGCCACGGCCGGGCTGCGGCCGGACGGGTCCTCCGGCACAGTTGACGTAATCGGCACGCCCGGCGTTCACGTCCACAATCGCTACAGCCATCCGCGTGCAACATCCGGACACGCCGTGCCGGCCGGTGGACGCTCCACCGCCGGTACGCATGATGCACGTTCGTCCCGCGTCGGACGTGCACCGAGCCGAACGGTCGGCCGCCGCTCGCACGTCACAGAGAGGTGAAACATCATGCGTACGTTCACACGCGTCGCCGCCATTGCCGCGGCCGCGCTGCTGGTGCTCGTCTTCACGGGACCACGCGCCGAAGCCAGTGAGGCCAACGAGCTGACCTACATCACGTTCAGTGCCCCCGTCGCCCTGCCCGGCGTGTCGCTGCCCGCCGGCACCTATCAGTTCAAGGTGACCGGCATGGACTACGACATCGTCCAGGTGTTCAGCCGGAGCGGCAACGAGCTCTACGCGACGCTCATCACGATCCCCGACGTCCGCAACACACCGGCACCGAAGACGATCGTCACGTTCCACGAGGCGCCCAGCACCAGGCCGGAGGCCATCAATACCTGGTTCTACCCCGGCCGCCAGACCGGACGGCAGTTCATCTATCCGAAGGCGTGGAGACAGCTCTTCGCGAACGGAGGACAGCACACCGCCTCGCGCCAGGGCTGAGACCGCCAGACGACGCCCGCGACGCGGTGACACGCGTGGCGGGCGCCGCATCGTTTCGCGACGCATGGGCCTCCCCGCCACGTCCGCACCGCCCGTCCGTCGCCTCGCACGCCTCGACCGCCCGCGAACCGGGCGCGCGTCGCGCCGCGGTCGGCTGAGTCACGACACCATACACCGGGATCGGACGTGCACGCGTTCACGACAGGCCACGGCCGGGCCGGCACGACGGGAGGTGCCGCAAGGCGGCGGCTACGCGTCACCGCGGGACGAGCTCGTCACAGGGCGGTCGGTACGCGTAATGCACGAAGCCCTGAATGGATGAACGTGCCCCGCACGCCTGAGCGGGCGCACCGAATCCGGAAATTCGCAAGCCAGTGAGGAGGCAATCATGCACAGACTGAAGCATTCGATCGTCCTGCTGTCGGCCGTGCTGCTGGTGCTGCTCGCCGCACCACGCGCGCACGCGAACCAGTGGAACGGCGTCACCTACATCACCTTCTCGGGCCCGGTGACCCTGCCGGGCGTCACGCTGCCCGCCGGCACGTATCTCTTCAAGCACCTCGAACCGGGGCTGCTCCCGCACCGCCACGTGGTCCAGGTGTTCAGCAAGGACGGCACGGAGCTGTACGCCACGCTGCTCGCCGTCCCCGACTATCGCCTGCACGCGCACGGCAAGCCGGTCATCGTCTTCGGCGAGTCACCGGCGAACCAGCCGGAGGCGATCAAGGCGTGGTTCTATCCGGGCGACCATTCGGGGGACGAGTTCGTCTATCCGAAGGCCGAGGCGATGAGGCTGGCCATGGCATCCCATACGAACGTGCTGACCTCGGCGACCGTGCCGGAGTACGCGTCGAAGGCAACCGCGCACGCCAGCCGCGAGATCGTGCGGCTGCGACAGGCGAAGGTGACGGCCACCAACGGCCGCGGCACGATGGAGGCGGTCAACTCCACCTCGGCGACCGAGGTGCCGCCGGTGCATGCGGCGACGATGAGCACCAGGGCGACCGAGCTCGCCTCGCTGCCGCGCGGCGGATCGACGGCCGACGACGACACGTACCTGACGTTCTCGGCGCCGGTGTCGCTGCCGGGACTCGTCCTGCCCGCCGGCACGTACCTGTTCCGCCATCTGCCGCCGGGCCTCACGTCGCATCGCCACGTCGTGCAGGTGCTGGCGCCCGACCACTCCGAAATCTACGCGACGCTGCTGGCGATTCCCGATCAGCGCCTGAAGCCGAGCGGCAAACCGGTCGTCGTCTTCCGTGAGACGCCGGCGAACCAGCCGGAAGCCATCAAGGCCTGGTTCTATCCGGGCGACCGGACGGGCGACGAGTTCGTCTATCCGCGCTCGCAGGCCATGAAGCTCGCCATGGTCAACCACGAGAACGTGCTGGCCTCGTCGGCCATCTCCCTGAACGCGTCGTCATCGAAGGCGGCAGCGGCCGTCGAGTCGCTGCAGCACGCCAGCGTGTCGGCGGTCAACGGCCAGGGGAAGAAGGAGGCGGCGAACACGACGTCGCCCGCCGAAGTCCCGCCGACATCGACGGTGACGATGAGCAAGACGCCGGCACCGCCTGCCATGGCGAGCGCGGCGTCATCGCCGACACCGATGCCGCCATCCATGCAGATCGCGAAGAGCGCGCAGCCGGTGGTGATGCCGGCGAAGGATCTCCCGCAGACCGCCAGCCTGCTGCCGCTCATCGGACTGATTGCGATTGGCGCGCCGGTGGGGGCGTTCGGCGTCCGCTTCGCACGCCGCCGGCTGTCACCGCGGTCCTGACCGGCAGGGGAAGCCGGCGTCGCGGATGCCGGCTTCCCTCCGCGCCCGCACCCGCACCCGGCACGGGGGACAACGACTGATGACGTTCCAGCAACTGCTGCGATCGAGCCCGCGGCGAGCCGTCGCCGTTCGGGCCGCGGTGCTCGCCGCCGCGCTCGCCGTGACGGTGGCCGCCGCCCCGTCCCCGCCGGCCCTGCCGGCCGGCGTGCCCGCCGGCACGCCGGTGCTCTCGGCCGGGACGAACCTCGTCGCCCTCCCCGTCACGGTGACCGGCCGTCACGGCCGGTTCGTGCCGGCCCTCACCCGCGACGACTTCGCGGTCTATGACAACGGCGTCCGGCAGCCGATCCAGTTCTTCGGCAGCGCGGACGCGCCGGTCACCGTCGGCCTGGTCATCGACAACAGCGGCAGCATGCAGACCAAACTGGCGAGCGTCATCAGCGCCGCCACGGTCTTCGCCGAGACCAGCAATCCGCTCGACCAGATCTTCATCGTCAACTTCAACGAAAACGTCTCGATGGCACTGCCTCCGGGCATGCCGTTCACCAGCAGCATCGCGCAGCTGGAGACGGCGCTGGGCTCGGTCTCCGCGATCGGCATGACCGCCCTGTACGACGCCATCGTCACCTCGCTGCGGCAGGTGCGCCTCGGCACGCGCCGCCGCAAGGTGCTGCTCGTCATCAGCGACGGCGGTGACGATGCGAGCCGGGCGACGAAGCGGGAGGCGCTGGCCGACGCCGAGCGCTCCAACGCGGTCATCTACACGGTCGGGCTGTTCGACCAGTACGACGACGACCGCGATCCGGGGGTGCTGAAGCAGTTCGCACGGGCGACCGGGGGCGAGGCGTTCTTTCCGCGAAGGATCACCGACGCAGCCAGCGCCTGCAAGCGGATCGCGCGCATCATCCGCAGCGGCTACACGATCGGCTACACGCCGACCGGCGTCGGCACGAACGACGGGCACCACACCATCCGCGTCGTGCTGCTCGGCGACGCCGCGCGCCACGGCGATCACGTCGTGACGCGTCCGGGCTACTTCGCCGGGCCGTCCGGCCCTCCGGGAGCGCCATGAGCGCACGCCGCGGCCGCCGGCGGGCGCGCCTGGCCGCCGCGCTGCGCTGGATCGAACGGGGACTGTTCACGGCCGGCCTCCTGGCGGCCGGCTGGTACCTGTTCGTCCGCCTCGACGCCGGGCTCGCGAACGCGCGGGACCGCGCCCGGCTGCACGCGCTCATCGCCGCCGCCGCGCGACACGCGCCCGGGGCCGCGTCCGTCCGGCGGCCGTCGCCGCCGCCACCGACCGGCACGCTCATCGGCCGGCTCGACGTGCCGCGCGTCGACATCTCCGCGATCGTGCGCCAGGGCGATACGGCCGGCATCCTGCGGCTCGGGGCCGGTCACATCCCGGGCACCGCGCTCCCCGGTCGTGCCGGCAACGTCGGCGTCGCGGGACATCGCGACACGATCTTCCGCCCGCTGCGCCACCTCAGGGCCGGCGACCGGATCTCCCTCACCACCCCCCGCGGCACGTTCCGCTATCGCGTCGCCTGGACGAAGGTCGTTGCCCCATCCGACATCGCCGTGCTGGACCCGACGCGCCGGGCATCGCTCACGCTCGTCACCTGCTATCCCTTCTACTTCATCGGCCACGCGCCGCATCGGTTCGTCGTGCGGGCGGTGATGTCCGACGCGGGCGCAGGTGCCGGCGCCTCCGCGCACCGCCATTCCCCTGGTTATTAATGAGGACGGTCCCCCCTCTCCAGCTTGGCTTTCAGACGCGGGAGGAGTATCCTCGATTCTGAAGGACTTAGCGTGGATCGTCGGCCGATGCCGGCACATCCTGGCGATCGGCGTGGCCGGTCTGCCCCGAACCAGAGCGAGGCCGGCCGCATCGCGCGCGCGGCTTCGGCTCAAGCACAACGGTAATGAGCGAAGGCACTCCCCAGTCCCCCTCCGGCGACACCCCGATTCCTCCCGAGCACGAGCAGGCGACCTCCGACTCCGACGCGACGGCCGAGACGCCGGCGTACCTGCTGGAGCCGGCGGCACCCGGAGCGTCCACGGCGCAGCCCCCCGGCGTGCCGGTGATGCCCTCGGCGCCGCCGCGCCAGGCGCGCCCGGCGCAGGTCCTGGTCGTGGGGACGCGTCGGGGCCGAGCTGTTCTCGTGGATGAAGACCCTGATCTCGGCGGCCGTCTACGCGACGTTCATCGTGACGTTCGGGTTCCAGGTCGCGCGCGTCGACGGCATGAGCATGGCGCCGACGCTCGAGGATCACGACCGGCTGATCGTCGACAAGATGATCTACCTGTACGAGGATCCGAAGCCGGGCGACATCGTCATGCTCTACTACCCGCTGAACCCGAAGAAGATGTTCGTCAAGCGGGTCATCGCGACCGAGGGGCAGACAATCCGGATCGTCGACGGGCGGGTGTACGTGAACGACGTGCCCCAGCGCGACAGCTACGTCGCCCCGCAATTCCGCAGCCACGACGACTTCGGGCCGGAGCTCGTCCCCAAGGGCTACGACTTCGTCATGGGCGACCATCGCAACAACAGTTCGGACAGCCGCGACTGGGGTTTCGTGCCGAAGAAGTACATCGTCGGCAAGGTCCAGATCCGCTGGTGGCCGGTTGGAGACGCGCGCGTTTTCTGATCAATCGGGGCTCCGCCCCGAACCCCGGCTCCCTGCACTCGCTCGCCTCGCGCGGCTCGCTCCGTTCCGGTCGCGGGCCCGCCGTGCGGGCCGTTACGCGGCGGGGCTCCGCCCCGAACCCCGCGCCCTCCCCGCCTCGCGCTTCGCACTCCGGCGAAGCCCGCCGAAGCAACCGCCCAGTCCATCGGTGGCGAAGGCGGCCCGGCTGCATTGCGCCGGCCGATCACCTCCCGGTAGACTGAACACGCATGTCCGACGCTTCCACGGTGCTCATCGGCGCCGCCGAACTCCTGCCCGCACTGACGACACGTCTCGGGGACGCGGCGGGACTGCGGACGTTCACCGACGTCCAGACGCTGGACGCGTTCAACGTCATCGTGGAGCAGCACCCCGGCACGGTGGCACTCGATCGCGTGTTCGCCACGACCAGCCGCGGCATGGCCCTCATCGACCGGATCAAGGCCGATCCGGCGCTCGAGGGCATCGAAGTCCGCATCATCGCGCACGACAGCGGCTACACGCGGCAGGTCGCCGGGCCGACCGGTCGCGCCGGTGCGACCACGGCCGTCGCCCCGGCGGCGCCGGCCCCGACGCCGCCGGCGCTCGACTATCGCGGCACGCGGCGCGCGCCGCGCGTCCGGATCCGGCCCGGGCTCGATGTGCTGGTGGATGGAAATCCGGTGGCGCTCGTGGATCTGTCGACGGTCGGCGCGCAGGTGGTCTCCCCGATCGTCCTGCGCCCGAATCAGCGTGTGCGGGTGGTGCTGCCCGATCCCAGGGCGGCTCTGCGGCTGGGGGCGGTCATCGCCTGGGCGTTGTTCGAGATCCCGACGCCGTCGACTCCGAGGTACCGCGCCGGACTGCAGTTCGACACGGCCAGCCCGGAAGGCACGACCTTCGTCGAGGCCTTCTGCGCGGCCCACGGACAGCCCTAGCCGCTCGCGCCCGCTCCCTGCCGTCGGTTACCGGGGCTTCCCCGCGGCGAGCCAGCTCCCCAGGATGGAATCCTCGCGGATGATGGTCTCCTCGCGGTCCGAGCCGGTGGAGACGATGGCCGCCGGCACGCCCGACACCTCTTCCAGACGCGCGATGTAGCGCCGGGCCTCGACCGGCAGGTCCGCGAAGCGGCGGACGCCCCGTGTCGGCGTCGACCAGCCGGGCACCGTCTCGTAGACCGGCTCGCAGGCCGCCAGCTGCGCCGTGTCCGACGGCCACTCGGTAATCGTCCGTCCCTGCAGGCGGTACGCCGTGCAGACCTGGATCGATTCCAGGCCGTCGAGGACGTCGAGCTTGGTGAGCGCGAGCGCATCGAGGCCGTTGATGCGGACGGCGTACCGGACGGCGACCGCGTCGTACCACCCGCAGCGGCGCGGCCGGCCCGTCGAGGCGCCGTACTCCTGCCCCGTGTCGCGGAGCCGGTCGCCCATCGCGCCGGTCAGCTCGGTCGGCAGCGGCCCTTCACCGACGCGGGTCAGGTAGGCCTTCGCCACGCCGAGGACGCCCTCGATCGCCCGTGGTCCGACGCCGAGCCCGGTGCAGACGCCGCCGATGGAGGCGTTCGAGGAGGTCACGAACGGATACGTGCCGTGGTCGATGTCGAGCAGGGTTCCCTGCGCGCCCTCGAACATCACGGGCCGCCCGTCCCGGAACGCATTCGCGAGGAAGAGCGAGACGTCGCCCACCCACGGCTTCATCCGCTCGCCGAACACCAGCAGATCGTCGAGCACGGCCTGCCAGTCGAGCGCGGTGTCGCCAATCAGGTGGTTGCGCGCCTCGACGTTCTCGCGCACCTCCTCGGCGAGGGCGACCCGGTCGGCCAGGTCGCAGACGCGGATGCCGCGGCGGGCGATCTTGTCCTCGTAGGCCGGCCCGATGCCGCGGGACGTGGTGCCGATCTTCCGCTCGCCACGCCGCGCCTCGGCCAGCAGGTCGAGCTCGCGGTGATACGGCAGGATGAGGTGCGCCTTGTCGCTGATGAGCAGCCGGTTGTCGGCCTCGACGCCGTGGCGGGACAGCTCCTCCAGTTCGGCGAACAGCGCCTGCGGGTCGATGACGACACCGTTGCCGATGACGCAGGTGACGCCGGGGTGCAGGATGCCGGCCGGAATCAGGTGCAGGACGAATTTCCGGCCCTTCACGTACACGGTGTGGCCGGCGTTGTGACCGCCCTGGTACCGGGCGACGATCGAAACGTGCGGCGTCAGCAGATCGACGATCTTTCCCTTGCCCTCGTCGCCCCACTGCGCACCCAGAACAGCGATATTCATAGATAACATCCGGTCGCGTCGATGCGCGTCACGCGGCCTCCGGCGAATCGCTTGCCACGGCCCCCGTGATCGGCGCTAAGATTCTACCTTCATTCACCGAAGCCGATCGTCGAAAATCCGGCGCGGCGCGTCCGGCGCATCCTGTCATGATCCTGCTCGACGGCTCATCGCTCACACTCGCCCAGATCACCGCGGTCGCCGACGACCACGCGCCCGTCGGGCTGACCGACGCCGCGCAGGTGCGCGTGCGCGCCAGCCGCGCCGTCGTCGACGAGAAGGCGCGCGGCGACGAGCCCGTCTACGGCGTCAACACCGGCTTCGGATCGTTCGCCGAGGTCCGCGTGCCGCCCGAGGCGCTCGAGCGGCTGCAGCTCAACCTGGTCCGCAGTCATGCGGCCGGCGTCGGCGACCCGCTGCCCGTGCGCGACGTCCGCGCCGCGATGCTGCTGCGCGCCAACGTGCTCGCCAAGGGCTTCTCCGGCATCCGGCTCGAGACGCTCGAGCGGCTGCTCGCGCTGCTGAACCGGCGCGTGCATCCCCGCGTGCCCAGCCGCGGCTCGGTCGGGGCCAGCGGCGACCTGGCGCCGCTCGCCCACCTGGCCCTGGTGCTGGTCGGCGAGGGCGAGGTCTGGGACGGCGCCACCGTCCGGCCCGGTGCCGACGCCCTGCGCGAGGCCGGCCTCGCCCCCGTGGCGCTCGGGGCCAAGGAGGGCCTGGCCCTCATCAACGGCACGCAGCCGTCGACGGCCGTGCTCGGCCTCGCGCTGGCCGGCGCCGAACGCCTGGCGCGCGCCGCCGACGTGACGGCCGCCCTGTCGATCGACGCCCTGAAGGGGTCGGCGCACCCCTTCGAGGCCCGGATCCACGAGCCCCGGCCGTTTCCCGGCCAGCTGGCGGCGGCGGCCAACCTGCGGACCCTGCTGGCCGGCAGCGCCATCAACGCGTCGCACGCCCACTGCGGCCGCGTCCAGGACGCCTACTCGCTGCGCTGCGCCGCGCAGGTGCACGGCGCGGCGCGCGACGCGCTCGCCTTCGTCCGGCGGACGGTCGAGATCGAGGCCAACGCCGCGACCGACAACCCGATGGTCTTCGCCGACACGGCCGAGATCGTCTCCGGCGGCAACTTCCACGGCGCGCCGGTGGCCATCGCCGCCGATCTGCTCGCCATCGCCGTCACGCACCTGGCGACGATCAGCGAGCGGCGCTCGGAGCGCCTGGTGAACCCGGCGCTCAGCGGCCTGCCGGCGTTCCTGACGCGCGACGGCGGGCTGCAGTCCGGCTTCATGCTGGCGCAGGTCACGGCGGCGGCGCTCACCTCCGAGCTGAAGGTGATCGCCCACCCGTCGAGCGTCGACACGATTCCGACCTCGGCGAACAAGGAGGATCACGTCAGCATGAGCATGGCGGCCGCGCTGAAGGCGGCCCGGGCCGTCGAGCACGCGCGCCACGTGCTCGCCGTCGAACTGCTCTGCGCGTGCCAGGCGATCGATCTGCTCGCACCGCTGACGACGTCGGCGCCGCTCGCCCGCGTCCACGCGCACGTGCGCGCCTCGGTGCCCACGCTCGCCGACGACCGGCCGCCGGCGCCGGACATCGCACGGATTTCCGAGCTAATCGCAGAGGGCGCGGTGGAGCGCGCCGTGGGAGTCGATGTCAAGTAGAAAGTTTTTGACTTTCAAATTGACAATGCGGCTCATGGTTCTTAACGTCTAGGGTCTCTGTCGGCTCGCGGCACGCCATCGCGTGTCGTTCGCGCACCTCAACCGCACTAATGACGACCGCCGCGCGCATCATCCGTGCCCCTCGTGGAACCGCCCTGAGCTGCAAGGGCTGGCCCCAGGAAGCCGCTCTGCGGATGCTGATGAACAACCTGGACCCCGAGGTCGCCGAGCGCCCCGACGATCTGGTCGTCTACGGCGGCTCCGGCAAGGCGGCGCGCAACTGGACCTGCTTCGATGCGATCGTCCGCACGCTCCGCTCGCTCGGCCACGACGAGACGATGCTCGTGCAGTCGGGCAAGCCGGTCGGCGTCTTCCGCACCCATCCCGGCGCCCCCCGCGTCCTCATCGCGAACGCCCTGCTCGTGCCCGCCTGGGCGAACTGGGACACGTTCCGGGACCTCGAGGACCGCGGCCTCACGATGTACGGTCAGATGACCGCCGGCAGCTGGATCTACATCGGCAGCCAGGGCATCGTGCAGGGCACCTACGAGACGCTCGCCGAGCTGGGCCGCCGCCACTTCGGCGGGTCGCTGGCCGGGCGCCTCGTCCTCACCGCCGGCCTGGGCGGCATGGGCGGCGCCCAGCCGCTGGCGATCACGATGAACGGCGGCATCGCCCTGGTCGTCGAGGTCGACCCGGCACGGATCGCGCGCCGCCTCGAGACGCGCTACCTCGACGAGTCGACCGACAGCCTCGACGAGGCGCTCGCCCGCGTCGACGCCTGCCGGCGCGACGGCGTCGCCCGCTCGATCGGGCTGCTGGGCAACGCCGCCGACGTGCTGCCGGAGCTGGTCCGCCGCGGCGTCACGCCCGACGTCGTCACCGACCAGACCTCGGCGCACGATGCGCTGAACGGCTACGTCCCCAACGGCATGACGTTCGAGGCCGCCGTCGCGCTGCGGCGCGACCGGCCGGCCGAGTACATCGAGCGGTCGATGGCCGCGATGGCCGCGCACGTCCGCGCGATGCTGGCCCTGCAGCGTCAGGGGGCCGTCACCTTCGACTACGGCAACAACATCCGCGGCCAGGCGAGCCAGGCCGGCGTGACCGACGCCTTCGACATCCCGGGCTTCGTGCCGGAGTACATCCGGCCGCTGTTCTGCGAGGGCAAGGGGCCGTTCCGCTGGGCCGCCCTGTCGGGCGACCCCGAGGACATCCGCGCCACCGACCGGGCGGCGCTGGAGATGTTCGCCGACAACGAGGCGCTCTGCCGCTGGATCCGGCTCGCCGGCGAGCGGATCGCCTTCCAGGGACTGCCGGCGCGGATCTTCTGGCTCGGCTACGGCGAGCGGGCCCGATTCGGCCTGAAGCTGAACGAGCTGGTCCGGACGGGCGTCGTGAAGGCGCCGATCGTGATCGGACGCGATCACCTCGACGCGGCTCGGTCGCCTCGCCGAACCGCGAGACCGAGGGGATGCGCGACGGCAGCGATGCCATCGCCGACTGGCCGATCCTGAACGCCCTGCTGAACACCGCCGCCGGCGCGACGTGGGTCTCGGTGCACCACGGCGGCGGCGTCGGCATCGGCTACTCGCTGCACGCCGGCATGGTCGTCGTCGCCGACGGCACCGCGGAGGCCGACGAGAAGCTCGAGCGCGTGCTCACCTGCGATCCGGGCACGGGCATCGCCCGTCACGCCGACGCCGGCTATCCCGAGGCGCTGGCCGCGGCCGAGACCCAGGGCGTGCGCATCCCGATGCGGGCCGGAGACCGGGCATGACCGCCGCGCGCGCCTCGCTCGTCCGGCGCATCACGGCCGCCCTCGACGCGGCGCCGTCGCGCATTCCCGTGCTGCTCGGCGGCTGCGGCACCGGCCGCACGTTCCTCCTCGATCAGGTCCGCGTCCGGCCGGGCGACGGCGCGCACCAGTACATCGACGTCGAGCGGACCGCGACGACGCCCGAACGGTTCCTGCAGGCGATCGTCGCCTATTCGCCGTTTCGCCAGCGCGAGGCGGCCGCCGTCGCGTCCGAGAGCCCGCGCGCGGCGTTCGAGGCCACCCTGCGGTTCCTCGACACGACGCGCGGCGCCGGCGACCAGCCGGTGACGTTCCTCCTCGACGAGTTCCTCGAGCTCCGCACATTCGAGAGCTTCCCCGGCCTGCGCAACGTCCTGCACGAGCTGCTGCAGACGCTCGCCGCCAGCCGCAACCGCTTCGTCCTCTCGACCCGCTACACGGCCCGGGCGCACCGCTTCCTGCGCGATGCGTCGGCCCGGTTCGAAGTGATTCACGTGGCACCGCTGACGGCGTCGGAGGCGGCCGACCTGCTCAGGGACGCGCGGAACGCCGAGGGGACGGTCGCCCGCCTCGCCGGACCGGATCTCGACGATCTCGCGCGCGCGATCCACGCACTGGCCGACGGCCGCCCCGGCTACGTGCAGACGATTGGCGACGAAGTCGCCGCCATGCAGGCGCGCGGCGGCGGCGACGCGGTCAGCGCGCTCGCCGCGCTGCTGGCCCCGGAGGGACAGCTCGCCCGGCGCTGCTGCTTCTGCTACGAGCTGCGCCTGCACCGCGCCCGCGGCTACGGCGCGCTGAAGGCCATCCTCGACATCCTGGCGGAAGAGGAACCGCTGACGCTGACCGAGATCTCGCAGCGGCTGCACCGGACACCCGGCTCGACGAAGGACTATCTGTCGTGGCTGGAGGACGTGGACCTGGTGACGTCGCACCAGAAGCGCTACAGCGTCGCCGATCCGCTGATGCGGCTCTGGGTCCGCCTGTACTGCCGGCCGGTCCCCCCGACCGAGGACGACCTCGCGCGCGAGGTGCAGCAGTACGCCCTGGCGCGCCTGCCGGGGCCCGAGCCCGCCCTGGCGGGAGCCGCCGCCGCCGACCGCGGCACGAAGGACTGGGGCATCATCGAGATTGATTGAGCGGGGCCGGCTTCATTACGTGGGGCTCTGCCCCACACCCCGGCTCACGGCACTCGCTCGCCTCACGCGGCTCGCGCCGTTCCGTTCGCGGGCGCGCCGTGCGCGCCGTTCTGATTCAACCTTCCTGCTGGAGCCGCTCGAGGGCCAGGCGGGCCGCATCCTGCTCGGCTTCCTTCTTGCTCCCGCCGGTGCCCCGCGCCACGCCGGCCCCTTCGACGCGCACTTCCACTTCGAACTGCTTCCGGTGATCGGGACCGGCCGTGCCGACCTGGCAGTATTCCGGCAGCGGCGCGCCGCGCGACTGCAGGTACTCCTGCAGCGCCGACTTGTAGTCCTGGCCGAGGAAGTCGGGGCGGGCCGCCTCGCCGAACGGCTCGGCGAGCTCGCGCTCGATGAACGCGCGGACCTGTTCCACCCCGCCGTCGAGGTAGACGGCCGCGATGAGCGCCTCGAAGGTGTCGGCCAGCAGCGCCTGCTTGCGCCGGCCGCCGGTCTTCTCCTCGCCGCGGCCGAGGCGCAGGTAGGCGCCGAGGGCGATCCGTTCGGCGGCCCGCGCCAGGGCCGGCGTCGACACGAGCGCCGCCTTCGTCTTCGACTTGCGCCCCTCGTCCCAGTCCGGGAAGTCGCGGAACAGCATGTCGGCCACGACGAAGCCGAGGATGGCGTCGCCGAGGAACTCGAGCGACTCGTTGTCGGGAGTCGCGCCGCTCCCCTCCTCGTGCGCCCGCGACGTGTGCGTGAGCGCCTGCTCCAGCAGCTCGCGGTCGCGGAAGCGGTAGTCGATCCGCCGCTCGAGCGTCACGGCGTCGTCGCCGAACGACACGACACGGCTGGCCTCGGGATCCGTCCGGTAGCTCTCGATCAGCCGCACAGCGTCCTCCGCGTCGTCCTCGTGCACGGACATCCGCACCTCGCCGAGGCCGTCGATGGTCAGGGGCAGCACCGAGTGGGGAATGGCCGACGACACGAGAACCTGGATGCCGTGGCTCTCGAGGAGCCCGCGGACCACGCTCGCTTCGACGTCGGAGTGGGTGCGGAAGATGACGACCAGGCCCGGCATCGCGTCAGGCGCCCACCCGGACGGCCACCTGGTCCGGCACCGGCCGCGTCGCGTCGACGTCGCCGATCTTCATCAGGATCATCGTCATGTCGTCGTGCTGGGCCGCGCCGCCGACGAACGCCTCGATCTCGCGCAGGATCCGCTCGCGCAGCTCCTCCGACGACAGGTGCGCGTGCTCCTCCGACAGTTCCCGCAGGCGCGACTCGCCGAAGCAGTCGTCGCCCTCGTTCATCGCCTCGCTGATCCCATCGGTGAAGAAGAGGAAGAAGTCGCCGGGGCGCAGCGGCAGCGTCACCTCCTCCAGCAGGCTCTCGAACATCTGGCCATCGTCGATCTTCAGGCCGAGCACGAGGCCATCGGGAGCCAGGATCTTCGCCTCCCGGCTGGGTGCTCCGGGGCCCGGCACGTAGATGAGCGGCGTGTGGCCGGCCCGCGCGTAGGTCATCGTGCGCGCGTGCAGGTCGAGCACCGCGTAGGTCATCGTGATGAAGCTGCGCGCATCCAGGTTCTCGGCGATGATCTGGTTCGCCTCGATCAGCAGGCTCCGCGGCGAGCTGTGGATCCGGCTCAGCGACAGCATCAGCCCCTTCAACTCGGCCATGTAGAGCGCGGCCGACGTCCCCTTGCCCGACACGTCCGCAATCAGCACGCCGAGCCGGTGGTCGTCGAGCGGCAGGAAGTCGTAGTAGTCCCCGCCCACCTCGCGCGCGGGGACGCAGAGCGCGGCCACCGACAGTCCCGGCATCAGCAGCGGCCCCTGCGGCAGCAGCGACATCTGGATCTGCCGCGCGATGCGCAGCTCTTCCTCGAGCCGCTTCTTCTCGGCGGCCTGCCGCAGCAGTTCCTCGATGCTGGCCGTCATCGAGTTGAACGAATCGGCCAGCTCGCCGAGCTGGTCGCGCGCCTTGATCGTGATCTTGTGCGTGAAGTCGCCCTGCCGCACCCGCTCGGTGCCCGTGAACAGCTCGTGCACCGACCCGGTGATCGACTTGGCCAGGGCCAGCCCCATGATGAGTGCCACCGCCTCGATCACCAGGAACAACCCGCCGACGACGACGAGCAGGGCGACCAGCAGGGCCTGCCCGAACGTCCGGTCGCCGATCCGGGCCTGGGCCGACGAGATGCGATCGTAGATCTGGACGATGCTGAGCGAGGTCGACACGAGCGCCGGTCCGCTGGCGCCCGTCGCCCAGTCGGTGTAGTCGAGGAACGTCACCCAGTTGAGCGGCCCGCCCGTGCCGCCCGGCTCGGCCTGCGCCGGCGCCGACGGCGCCGCTCGCCCCGTCAGCGGCCGGGCGCTCTCCTGCCCCGACATCGGCAGGGCCGTCACGCCGCGGATCTCGACGCCCGTCTCGTTCCGCAGGTCGCGCCGGATCGCCTGGCCCACCGGCAGGTCGACCACGACGGCCGCATGCGGCGACCGGACCCGCGCGACGGCGACGGCCCGCACGACGAGCTGCGTCGACCCGCCCTGCGTCGTCACCGGCCGGCCGCCGACCAGGATTTGCTGCCCCGGCTGGCCCGGATAGCGGAGGACGAGGCGGGAGTTCGATCCCGCGGCCCCGCCGCCGGCGGGCGGCGTGGGGCCCGGCGGCGCGTAGGCCAGCAGCCCCGTGAACCCCTGGCAGGTGATCCAGGCCGGAATCGTGTCGGGCGCCGCGACGTGCTCCCATGGGCCGACGGCCGCGACGGCGGGCGGCGTCCGATTGGGAATGTCCGGCTGGTCCGCACAGGTGCGCAACACCGGGACGACGGCCAGCGACGCCTCGGGGTACTCCGCGGCCAGGATCTCGCGACTGCGCTCGAGGATGGCGCCGGCGTCCCGGCCGTCGCTGCGCTGCAGCTCGACGGCCGTCTCGCGCGCCAGCGACAGCGCCCGGTCCTGGATGGCGTGCAGACGGCTCTGCACGAGGTACGAGCTGAAGTTGTAGAACAGCAGCAGGCCACACAGCAGGAAGAAGGCGACGATGAGCAGTGCCGGGACGACGCCGATGAAGATGTAGGAGAGGATCAGCTTGCGGCGTACCCGCCACAGGAGGCGGCGCTTGGCGAGCGTCAGCAGGCGGAACAGGAAGTAGCCGAGCCCGATGATGAGGGCCAGCGATCCGACGGTGTCGAGCGCCGAGAGGAACCCGCCGCCGGCCGTGGTCACCGCCCCGATCAGGGCGACCGCCACCTTGATGACGACGCCGAGGATCAGCGTCCGGCCGGGCAACGTGCCGAACAGCGCCGGCCGGATGCCGCCGCGGCCGGCCGACGACGCCGGAAGCTGCCGCTGGGAGAGACTGCCTGCCATCGGATTACACGCGCATGCGTCCGCCCCGCGCGGGGGCGCGGCGGGCCCGAAGGGCGACAGCCCTGTGAGTACTGACGCCTGTGAGTGTCGTGACGGTCGGCTCCTGCTGAATGATTGCGCTCCCGATCATAGCAGATGTATCCTAGGCCGTTGCGCGTCCCGCAGCGGTCGATGCCCGCCATCCGGCCGCCGGCGGGTCGAGCCCGAGAGTGCCCGGCGGTTCCCGCGGGCCGATTCGTCTTCCCCGGACAAACGGATATTCCCGTGAAACTACAGCCCAACGCCCGCTTCAATACTGTCTGTCTGCACGCCGGCCAGACGCCCGATCCCACGACCGGCGCCATCATCACCCCCATTTATCAGACGTCGACCTACGTGCAGGAGGCGCTCGGCCGCCACAAGGGCTTCGAGTACGGCCGCACGCAGAACCCGACGCGCTCGGCCCTGGAGGCGAACCTCGCCGCCATCGAGCGCGGCAGGGCCGGGTTCGCGTTCGCCTCGGGCATGGCCGCCATCAACGCCATCGCGAGCCTCCTGAAGTCGGGCGACCACGTCGTCGTCAGCGACAACACGTACGGCGGCACGTTCCGGCTCTTCGACAAGGTGCTGTCGCGCTACGGGCTGACGTTCAGCTACGTCGACACGTCCGACACGGACGCCGTGGCCGCGGCCCTCACGCCACAGACGAAGCTGCTGTTCGTCGAGACGCCGACCAACCCGCTGATGAAGCTCACCGATCTGCGGGCGGTCGCCGACGTCGCCCACGCGAAGCAGGTGGGCCTGGTCGTCGACAACACCTTCGCGAGCCCCTACATCCAGCGGCCGATCGAGTTCGGCGCCGACCTCGTCGTCCACAGCACCACGAAGTACCTGAACGGCCACAGCGACAGCGTGGGCGGCATCGTCGTCGCCACGCGCGACGCCGACATCGAGTGGCTGGCGTTCGTGCAGAACGCGGCCGGCGCCATCCTCGGCCCGTTCGACTCGTGGCTCGTGCTGCGCGGCACCAAGACCCTGCCGATCCGGATGATGCAGCACAACGCGAACGGCCTGGCACTCGCGCGGTTCCTGGCTGCGCACCCGAAGGTGCAGCGCGTGCACTACCCCGGGCTGCCGGACCATCCGCAGCACGCGCTGGCGACGCGCCAGATGCGCGGCTTCGGCGGCATGCTCGCCTTCGAGCTCGGGTCGCTCGAGAAGGCCCGGACCCTGCTCGATCACGTCCGCCTGCACGCCCTCGCCGAGAGCCTGGGCGGCGTCGAGTCGCTGATCTCCGCATCCGGCGTCGATGACCCACGCCTCCGTGCCGGCCGACGCGCGCGCGCGGCTCGGCATCACCGACGGGCTCGTCCGGATCTCGGTCGGCATCGAGGACATCGAGGACCTGCAGGAAGATCTGGCGCAGGCGCTCGACCGCGTCTGATCGGGATTCTGCATCCGCGACGACAAAGGAACAACGGCCCGTGCTCGACTTCGTCCAGGAAGCGTTCCGCACGCTCTACAACGTCCCCGAGGTGATCCGGCTCGGCGGCATGGTCGGCCTCGTGGCGATCATCTTCGCCGAGACCGGCCTCATGGTCGGCTTCTTCCTGCCGGGCGACTCCCTGCTCGTCACGGCCGGCCTGTTCGCCGCCCGCGGCGACCTCGACATCGTCTGGCTGAACCTGCTGCTGATCGTGGCCGCCGTGGCCGGTGACGCGACGGGATACTGGATCGGCTACAAGACCGGTCGGGCGCTCTATTCGCGCCCCAACTCGCTGCTGTTCCGCCGCGAGCACCTCGTCAAGACCCACGAGTTCTACGAGCGCCACGGCGGCAAGACGATCGTCATCGCCCGCTTCATGCCGATCGTCCGGACGTTCGCCCCGGTCGTCGCCGGCATCGGCACCATGGGCTACGCGAAGTTCGCCAGCTACAACATCGCGGGCGGCATCGCCTGGGTGCTCGCCATGACGCTGACCGGCTTCTTCCTCGGCCGCAGCGTTCCCCACATCGACGAGCACATCCAGCTCGTCGTCGCCGTCGTCATCGCCCTGTCCCTGCTGCCCGGCTTCATCGCCTGGGCGAGGGGGAGGATGAAGGGGACGCAGGCGAATTGAGAATTGAGAATTTGGAATCGAGAAATGAAAGAATGAAGGCAGGATGGCGCTCCGCGCCGACCTTGTTCGTATTTCTCAATTCTGATTCTCATCCTCACCCCTCCCCCGTCTCCTCCCTGATCCACCGCAGATACGCCTCGCCGCCGCCGGTGACGGGGACGACGAGCAGTTCGGGCACCTCGTAGGGGTGCAGCGCGGCAATCCGGCCGGCCAGCGTGTCGGCACGCGCCGCCGTCGTCTTGATGACGAGCTGCTGCTCGTGGGCCCGTTCGATCCCGCCCTGCCAGCGGTAGACCGACCGCACGCCACCGTGAATGGCGACGCAGGCGGCGAGCCGCTCCTCGACGAGCATGGCCGCGAACCCCTCCACGTCGGCATCGGCCGGCAGCGTCGTCAGCACCAGCACGCAGTCGGTTCCAGTCATCGGAATCCTCCTCGTCTCTCTCGTCGGGCGGGTGGGCGGGGCGATGCTGGTAGAATGACGGCCATCGCGCCCGGAGCGCGATCATGGCAGAACCGGTTTTCCCGCCGCAAGGCGCCGGCTCGCCGGAACGGCCGGAAGGACGTCGAACGCCCCGCATGCCCAGCTCGCCCCGTCGGTCACGACGCGCGCCGGAGGTGGCGCCGACCACGGCGGTCGTGCCCGCCTCGAAGCTCGCCGACAGCCTGCGCACCTTCCGCTGGCAGGGCCGCCTCACGCGCGCCGGCCTCACCGAGGCGCATCTGGACGGCGGCACGCCGGTCGCGGTCGAGACCTTCGTCAACGAGTTCTGGACCAGCCGCCAGCGGATGGCCCACAGCCTGCACGAAGTCTCCTACCGCGCCTGCTTCAAGCCGCAGCTGCCCCGGTTCTTCATCGATCGACTCACGGCCCCCGGCGCCGTCGTCTACGACCCGTTCGCCGGACGCGGGACGACGCCGCTCGAGGCGGCGCTGAGCGGACGGATTCCGATCGCCTGCGACGTGAACCCCCTGAGCGCCGTGCTGCTGGAGCCCCGCCTGGAGCCGCCAACGGCCGACGAGGTGGCCGCCCGGCTCCAGGAAATCGATTATCAGGACGCCGGTCCACTGCCCGATGACCTGCTGGTCTTCTTCCACCCCGAGACGCTGCGGGAGATCGCCGCGCTCCGGCGCTGGTTCCTGCGCCGCACGCGCGCCGGCACGCTCGACCGCGTCGACCGGTGGATCCGGATGGTCGGCGTCAACCGCCTGACGGGACACTCGCCCGGCTTCTTCTCCGTCTACTCGCTGCCGCCGAACCAGGCGCCGTCGGTCGCCGCCCAGCGGAAGATCAACGCGGCACGCGCCCAGACACCGCCGCGGCGCGACGTGCCCGCCCTCATCCTGGCCAAGACGCGCAGCCTGCTGGCCGACTGCGACGCGCCCACGCGCGCGGCGCTCGCGGCCGTCGCCCGCCAGGCCCGTCTGCTCACGCGGCCGGCCGCCCGCACGCGGACCATCCGCTCGAACTCGGTCGATTCTCGTCGTCACCTCGCCGCCGTTCCTCGACGTCGTCGACTACGCGGCCGACAACTGGCTCCGCTGCTGGTTCTGCGGCATCGATCCCGCGCGCGTCCGCCTCACCATTCTCCGCCGGCCCGACGAATGGCGCGCGGCGATGGCCGCAGGTCTTCCGCGAGCTGGCCCGCGTGCTCCGCCCGGGCGGCTCGGTCGCCTTCGAGGTCGGCGAGGTGCGCGGCGGCCGTATCCGCCTCGAGGAGCTCGTCATCCCCTCCGGCGCGGCGGCCGGCCTCGTGCCCCGCCTCGTCCTCATCAACACGCAACGCTTCACCAAGACCGCCAACATCTGGGGCGTCTCGAACAACCGCAAGGGGACCAACACCAACCGGATCGTGGTGTTCGAGAAGGAGAGATAGTCTCCGGGCTTCGGGCTACGGGCTACGGGCTGCGGTCCCGTCGAGCGCCGAGCGCCCACCGCCCATCGCCCACCGCCGACGCCCTTCGTCCCGTCTCCCCGCCCCCCCACATTCCCGTCTTTACATTGACCCGTAAAAGCGTATAATCGCGTATACATCGCTACGGTTACATGTCTTCGTGGATCTACACCGTGCCGTCTCCGTGTATACTGCGCCCCGTGAAGGCACGCGAATCGGAGATCCGCGAGGTCAAACCGGCGGCAAAGACGACGGTCAAGACGACCGTCGAGCTGCCGGAGGATCTGTGGCGGGCGGCGAAGATCAGGGCGATGGACGAGCGAAGCGATCTGCGGTCGGTGCTGATTGCGGCGCTGGATGCGTTCCTGAAGCCGTCACGGAAGAACTGAGCGGACCTGGCGTCTGGCCGGGCGACCGGCCGGAGCCGATAGACGATCGCGGTAGCCGATGAAGCGTCAGCGCGTACCCCGTCGCCGCACCGAAGCCGTCAAGGCTGCGCCCCGTTCCGGGCGGAGCCGGCGGCTGGTGAACCTCGCCCTGCTGTTCATCACCTGCGTCCTGGTGATGGAGTCACTCATCGGCAACCGGGGCTTCCTCGCGATGCTCCAGGCGCGCCAGCAGTACAATCAGCTCCAGCAGACCATCGATCGCGAACGCGCCGAGAACGCCCGGCTCGCCGAGGAAGCCCGGCTGCTGCGCGAGGATCCCGCCACCATCGAGGACGTCGCCCGCCGCGAGCTCGGCCTGATGAAGCCCGGCGAGAAGGTCTTCATCGTCCGCAACGTCCCCAGCCCCACCTCGGCCCGGCCGTAGCGGCCCGGCCGTCAGTGCCAGCCGATCCCGATTCCGACCGTCACGGCCACGAGCCCCAGCCCGACCAGCGCCAGATAGAGCGGCGTGACGAACCGCAGCCAGTTCTCGTACTCGACGCCCGCCGCCGCGAGAACGGCCATCAGCGCCCCGTTGGTCGGCGTCATCAGCTCGCACAGCCCGGCACCGATCTGGTAGACGAGCACGGTCAGCTGCCGCGACAGCCCCAGCAGGTCCGAGAGGGGCACCAGCACGGGCATCGTCAGCACGGCCTGGCCGCTGACGCTCGGCACCGGCACGTGGATCATCGCCTGCACGGCGGTCATGCCGACAGCCGACAGCACGAGCGGCAGCGATCCGATCGGGGTGAACAGCCCGTGGACGATCGTGTCGATGATGCGTCCCTGATCGAGCACCACGAAGATCGCCCGCGCGAAGCCGATGAGCAGGCCGGCATAGGCCATCCCCTCGAATCCACGGACGAACGCGAGTGACGTCCCCCCCACGCCGAGGCCGCCCACGAGCCCGGCCAGCACCCCCATCAGGAAGAACAGGGCCGACATCTGGTCGAAGTCCCACCCGAGTCGCAGCACGCCGTAGATGAAGACGCCGAAGGTGACCAGGACCAGGCCGAGCACGCTCCGCTCGCGCCAGCCGAACGGCTTTCCGGTCAGCGCCACGTCGCCCCCCGCCGGGGCCTTCCGGATCCGCCTCGCGTACCGCCACGTGCCCCAGATCCACAGCGCCAGCGCCGGGGCCATCACGCTCAGCCGGAACGTCGCCCCCGACAGCAGCGGCAGCCCCGCGAGCTTCTGCGCGATGCCGACCTGAAACGGGTTGATCGGACTGAAGGCCGAGCCGACCGCTGCGGCGCCGACGCTCATGGCGGCCGCCGTCAGGGCGTCGAAGCCGAGCTGCCCGGTCAGCAGGAGCAGCACCGGCACCAGGGCGATGATCTCCTCCTGCATGTTCTCGAGCGCCCCGGCCGTCGCGAACGCCAGGCACACCACGGGAATGACGAGCGCCTCGCGATGCTCCAGCCGGCCCACGAGCCAGTCGACCGCGCGTCCGAGCGCGCCCGTCTGCTCCACCACCGCGAAGGCGCCGCCGACGAGGAACACGAAGAAGACCACCGCCGCCGCGTCCTCGAGGCCGCGCGGCACGGCCACGAGCGTCTGGAAGAAGCCGACCGGGACGGGCGGCACGGCGTGGTAGGTTCCGGCGACGACGACGTCGCGGCCGGTGACGGGATCGTGGCGACGGGAGTACTGACCGGCCGGCAGGATGTGGCTGAGGGCGGCCGCGATGAAGAGACAGATGACGAGGAGCGCGAGCGGGTGTGGCAGCTTCAGTCGAGGTCTCACGCCGGCTCGCCCTCCTTCACTGAAGCGGCGGCGTCAGGCGACGCCGACCGCCTTCATCTTGGTCGCCACCGCCTTCAGCAGCGCGTCGTAGGAATCGGAGAACTTCTTCACGCCCTCGTCCTCGAGCGTCTGCGTGATCGCCGACACGTCGAGGCCGAGCTGCCGCAGGCCGTCGAACAGTGCGCGGGCCGCGTCGAGATCGTCGTGGATCCGGACCTTCGGCTCGCCGTGATCCTTGTAGGCGTCGTAGGTCTCCGGCGGCATCGTGTCGACCGAGTCCGGGGCGACGAGCGCCTCGACGTAGTACAGGTCGGGGTAGGCCGGATTCTTGGTGGACGTCGACGCCCACAGCGGCCGCTGCACGGCCACGCCGCGCGCTCTCAGGCCCTGGGCCCGCGGCGTCGAGAACGCCTGCTCGAAGGCCTCGTAGGCGAGCCGCGCGTTCGCGATGCCCGTGCGCCCCCGCAGCGTGTGGGCGAGCGACCGGTCGGCCTCGGGTCGGGCCGCGTCCTTCGCGATGCGCGTCGAGCAGCGTGTCGGTGTTCGTGTCGACCCGGCTCACGAAGAAGCTGGCCACCGACCGGATCCGGTCGACCGGCTGGTGCTTCGCGAGGCGCGCCTCCAGCGCCGACAGGTAGGCCTCCATCACGTCCTTGTGCCGGTCGATCGAGAACAGCAGCGTGACGTTGATGTTGATCCCCTCGGAGAGGCACTGATGGATGGCCGGCAGGCCGGCGCGCGTCCCAGGAATCTTCACCATGACGTTCGGCCGGTCGCAGGCCTTCCAGAGGCGCCGCGCCTCGGCGACCGTGCCGTCGGTGTCGTGCGCCAGGTGCGGCCCGACCTCGATCGACACGAAGCCGTCGTTGCCGCCGGTGGCGTCGTAGGTCGGCCGGAAGGCGTCGGCGGCGTGCCGCACGTCCTCGACGGCCAGCGCCTCGAACACACGCGCCGGTTCGGCGCCCGTGCCTCCCTGCTTCCGGATGTCCTGGTCGTACAGGTCGGTGTCGGCGATCGCCTTCTGAAAGATGGTCGGGTTCGACGTCATGCCGCTCAGACCGTCCTCGGCGATGAGGCGCCCGAGCGTGGGCCCGGTGTACAGGTCGCGCCGGATGTAGTCGTACCAGACGCTCTGCCCGAGCCGGGCGAGCTGCTTCAGTCGGCTGTCAGCCATTCCGTCCTCCTTGCCCGTGAATCTTCACACACTTTGCGGTCGGCGCGGCGCCGAACCTATGTCGTGCCCGCCGCGAGCTTCGCCGCCGCCGCGGCGTCCAGCAGCCAGTGCAGCCGGTCGCCCGGCGGCTGAATGAGCTGCGCCGGCAGCCGCTCGGGATCGCGGGCGCCGTGCACGACCTCGCGCACGACCCCGGCCTTCGCCGCCCCGGCCGCCTGGAAGACGACCAGGGCCGCCGCATTGATGCACGGCGCGGTCAGTGTGACGCGGTACATCTGCTGCTCGGCCACGTACACCTCGGCGGCCCACCGCGTCTGCTCGGCCAGGACCGGCGTGCCCGGGAACAGCGACGCCGTGTGGCCGTTCTCGCCCAGCCCCAGCAGCACGAAATCGAGCGCGCCCCGGTCGCCGAGCAGCCGGTGCAGCAGCGCGTCGTACCGGGCGGCCGCCTCGGCCGGATTGCCCGCGCAGCGCATCGGGTGGATCTGCGAGGCCGGCACCGGCACGTGATCCAGCAGCAGCCGGCGCGCCATCCGCTCGTTGCTCCGCTCATCGTCCGGGGGCACGCATCGCTCGTCACCCCAGAAGACGTGCACCTGCTCCCACCGGATTTGATCGCGGTACGGTGCGCCGGCCAGCAGCTCGAACGTCCGTCCCGGCGTATGGCCGCCCGAGAGCGCCAGCGTGAACCGCCCCGTCTTCGCGATCGCCTGCTCGGCCGCCCCGGCCACCATCGCCGCCGTGGCGTGGCTCAGCGCGTCGAGGTCCGCGTAGATGGAAATCATGGTGATGGCGTGTCACCTCCGACACACGAGCGCCGAGCGCCTTGAGTGCCGAGCGCCTAGGCGATGGTGATCTTCGGATCCAGATAGACGTCCTGGATCGCGTTGAGCAGGTCGATCCCTTCCTTCATCGGCCGCTGGAAGGCCTTGCGGCCCGAGATCAGGCCGGTGCCGCCGGCGCGCTTGTTGATGACGGCCGTCTTCACCGCCTGCGCCAGGTCGTTCTTGCCCGACGCGCCGCCCGAATTGATGAGCCCGGCCCGTCCCATGTAGCAGCAGGCCAGCTGGTAGCGCGTCAGGTCGATCGGGTGATCGCTGGTGAGCTGGCTGTAGACGAGGTCGTTCGTCTTGCCGAAGCCGATCGCCTTGTAGCCGCCGTTGGTCGTCGGCTGCTTCTGCTTGATGATGTCGGCCTGGATCGTCACGCCGAGGTGGTTCGCCTGCCCGGTGAGGTCGGCGCTCACCTCGTAGTCGACGCCGTCCTTCTTGAAGGCGGGGTTCCGCACGTAGCACCACAGCACCGTCGCCAGGCCCAGTTCGTGCGCCCGGTGGAACGCCTTCGTCGTCTCCTGGATCTGTCGGCCCGACTCGGGCGACCCGAAGTAGATCGTCGCCCCGACCGCCGCCGCCCCCATGTTCCAGGCCTGCTCCACCTGCGCGAAGTAGATCTGGTCGAAGACGTTCGGATAGGTCAGCAGCTCGTTGTGGTTCAGCTTCACCAGGAACGGAATCCGGTGCGCGTAGCGCCGCGCGACCGAACCGAGCACGCCGAGCGTCGAGGCGACCGCGTTGCAGCCGCCTTCGATCGCCAGCTTCACGATGTTCTCCGGATCGAAGTACGCCGGGTTCGGTGCGAAGCTGGCCCCGGCCGAGTGCTCCACGCCCTGGTCGACCGGCAGGATCGACAGGTAGCCCGTGCCGGCCAGCCGCCCGTGATTGAAGATCTGCGTCAGGTTACGGATGACGGCCGGCGACCGGTCGGACGGAATGAACACCCGATCGACGAAATCGGAGCCCGGCAGGTGCAGCTCGGCCTGGGCAATGGTCTGACACTGGTGCTCGAGCAGGCTCTTCGCATCGCTGCCCAGCAGCTTCTCGATGTCCGTGTGCGTCCTGGTCATAAGCTCCCTGTCGGCCTGTCGCCCGCGGGCCCTTCGGCCCGGGTTCCGGCCTCAAGCAGAACGGATGGTGCACGCGGACGCCGACAGCCGGACGTCCGGCCGCCGCATGCCGCGGAAAAGAGGAGCCGGCCCGGCGATTCCGGCCGCCCGGCGTGGCCATAACCTGTCTATGGTACACATTCAGGCCTCGAAAACGGAAGCCGGGCCCTTCTGCGGCGGGATCAGAAGGAGCGAGGAGCACGGGCTGTCGTTACCCCGAGCCGTCCTCTTATATGTCCCCCGGCAGCCGGTAGCCCGTAGCCCGGAGCCCGGAGCCCGTAGCCCGCAGCGCGTAACCCGGCGCCCGTAGCCCGTAGCCGGCCCCCCTCGCCCGTCGTCGCTTCGCAGCTTACGATCTTGTCTTCTGTTTCCCGGGAACTTGTCCGCCGCGCCGTCCGTCTCTCCCCTTGACAGTCTACAAGAGACCTCGTAGCCTTCTCTTGTAGACGTTCTAGGGAGCAGAGCCGCCATGCACGGAATCCGCACGCTGCTCATCCGCCTGCGCACGCTCGTTCGCCGCGGAACGAAGGAGCGCGAGATGGCCGAGGAGCTCCGCTTCCATCTCGACATGGAAGCCGACCTCCACCGCCGCGGCGGCCTGCCGCCCGAGGACGCGCGGCTCGAAGCCCTGCGCCGCTTCGGCGGCGTCGCCCGGACGGCCGACGAGTGCCGCGATTCCTGGGGCGTGCGCCAGCTCGACCAGTTGCGGCAGGACGTCCGCTTCGCGCTGCGCGGCCTCCGGCGCAATCCCGGCTTCTCGGCCGTCGTCATCCTCACCCTGGCGCTCGGCATCGGCGCCAACACCGCCATCTTCAGTGTCGTCGACACCGTGCTCTTCCGCGCGCTCCCCTACCAGCAGGGCGACCGACTCGTGCGCCTCAAGCAGGTCGACCCACAGTCGGGGATCGACAACGACATGCTGTTCTCGGTGAAGGAGATCGCCGACTACCGCACGCAGCGGCAGCTCTTCGACGCCGTGGCCGAGTACCACTCGATGTGGTTCAACCTGCTCGGCGACGGCGACCCGCTGCGCGTGCAGACCGGCGTGGTGTCGGCCAATTTCTTCGACGTCATGGGGATCCGGCCGGTCCTCGGCCGCTCGTTCGCGCCAGACGACGACCGGCCGGGCGCGCCGCCCGTGCTGCTGCTCAGCTACAGCTTCTGGCAGGACCATTTCGCCGGCGCGACGGACGTCCTCGGGCGGACCGTCCGGATGAACGATCGGTCGCACGTGATCGTCGGCGTCCTGCCGCCGATTCCCGGGTATCCGGACGACAACGACGTCTACATGCCGACATCGGCCTGTCCGTTCCGCTCGTCGCAGGCGATGATCACGAACCGCCAGGCGCACATGATGGACGTGTTCGCCCGGGTGAAGGCCGGCGTGCCGCTGCAGCGGGTCGACAACGACCTGGCGACCTTCGCGCGCCACCTCGCGCAGGAGTATCCGGACGCCTACAAGCAACTGCCCGGTTTCACGGCGAATGCCACGCCGCTGCGCGACGAGCTGACGCACGGCGCCCGTCTCACCTTCCTGATCCTGCTCGGCGCGGCGGGCTTCATCCTGCTGCTGGTCTGCGCGAACGTCGCAAACCTGATGCTGGCGCGGATGATGCGGCGGGAGCACGAACTGGCCATCCGCAACGCGCTCGGCGCCGGGCGCGGGCGGATCGCCCGTCAACTGCTCACCGAGAGCGCCGTGCTGGCTGTGGCCGGCGGCGTCGCCGGCGTCCTGCTCGCGCTGGCCGCGCGCAGCCTGCTGGTCGCCTTCGCCTCCCGGTTCACCCCGCTCGCCCCGGACATCGCCATCGACGGCCAGGTCCTGACCTTCGCCCTGATCGTCTCGCTGGTGACCGGCATCCTCTTCGGCATCGGTCCGGCCTGGCCGGCGCATCGCCAGCCGGTGTCGGCCCTGAAGGATGGCGGGCGGACGATGGGCGGCGACCGGCGGATGCGGACGCGCAACCTGCTCGTGGCGGTGCAGGTGGCTGTGTCGTTCGTGCTGCTGATCGGCGCGGGCCTGATGGTGCGGAGCCTGATCGCGCTCGAGCAGGTCCGTCCCGGCTTCAATCCGGAGCACGTGCTGACGTTCGAAATCGATCTGGACTGGGTGAAGTACAGGACCGCGGCGTCGAGGGCACAGTTCTTCGACCGGACGATCGAAGGACTGCGGGCGCTGCCCGGTGCGGAGCACGTCGCCGTGTCGAGTTCCGTGCCGCTCGACCAGACGCAGCAGTACCAGGCCGGCTTCCAGATCGCCGGCCGGCCGCCGGCCGCCGGCCAGGCCCTGCCGCAGGCCGACTACTTCCTGTCGGGCGCCGGCTACTTCCGCACCATCGGCACGCCGATCGTGGCCGGGCGCGACTTCACGGCCGACGATCGTCCGGACACCCCCGCCGTGGCGATCGTCAACGCCTCGATGGCCCGGCACTACTGGCCGGACACCGGCGCCGTCGGACAGCGGATCTCCTTCGACAGCGGCCAGCACTGGATCACGGTCGTCGGCGTGGTCGGTGACGTGCGGCAGTACGGTCTGGCGCAACAGGCCGCCGACACCATCTACCGGCCGTTCTTCCAACTGCCAGGTCTGGTGACGCGGCTCTTCGTCCGGACGCCCAGCGATCCCCTCGCGCTGATCCGCCAGGCGCGCGCCGTCGTGAAGCAGGTGGACCCCGACCAGCCGGTCAGCCACGTGCAGACGCTCGAGCAGGTCCGGAGCGCGTCGCTGGCGCCGCCGCGGCTGCTGACCGCACTCATCAGCCTCTTCGCGCTGCTCGCCCTCGTCGTGACGGCGGCCGGCATCGCGGGCGTGGTCGCCTTCTCGGTGAGCCAGCGGACGACGGAAATCGGGATCAGGATGGCGCTCGGCGCCGAGCCGCGAGGGGTGATCGGGATGGTCGTCCGGCAGGGACTGGCGCCGGTGCTCGCCGGTCTGGCGATCGGCATCGTCGGCGCCATGGTCTTCAGCCGGTTGATGAACAGCATCATCTTCGGCGTGACGCCGACCGACCCGCTGACCTTTTTCGCCGTCGCGGGCGTGCTGATGCTCTCCGCCGGCCTCGCCTGCCTGCAGCCGGCCCGCCGTGCGGCCAGCGTCGATCCGATCCAGGCTCTGCGATCGGAGTGAGGAGCGGCGGGCGGACCGGCATGACCGGTCCGCCGCGGTGCCCTCCTACATCGGTTCGTCGGCGCTCGGCCCGTAGATCTGAGGCACCTTCGCTCCCATCGGCCGCAGGTAGGTCGAGAGCTGGCCGCGGTGGTGGATCAAGTCGTGCAGGAAGCCCCACGCGTTCTCGTAGCCCGTCTCGTTCATCACGACCTGGCCGCCGTAGACGAACGGCACCGGCCCTTCCCAGCGATCGGATCCGATCGCGTGCAGGCGCTTCGTGAGCGTCTCCTGCAACCGTGTGTTCGCCGCGAGCACTTCCTTCATCGTCGCCGGCGCCGGCACCTCCACCCATTCGAGCTGCCCCTTCTCGAGGCCGTCGACCAGCGCCTCCTGCTCGCGGACGATGAGCCAGGCGATCTCGCGCGCCGTGCGTGATTTCGGATCGGGCCGATAGTCCGATCCCTCGGGAATCCGCTCGAGCACCTTGCGCGTGGCCGGCGCTTCCTTCTCCCAGTGCTTCAGGAACAACGCTTTGTGATCCATCACGTCCTCCCGCGAATCGACCGCCGGTGCCGACGCAGAACGCTTCAGGCCGGCGGTCCGGAAAGACGAACGATACGACGAACAAAAAGCGAAAGTCAAGGGTCGACCGCTTGGCCCATTCTGGCCCCATGGGCCCGCTTCCCTTCAGGAGCGCTTCGCCGACACCGACAGTCCGGCCCGAGGACCGCGCGCCGGCGGGTCGTTGAGCCGCTGCCACTCGCGCTGCGCCACGCGCCGGTCGAAGTTCGTCAGCCCGTACATCCGGTGACGGTCGTCGCGCTCCGTCTTCCGCACGCGGTCCTCGAGCTCCGCCGATCAATCCGTCGGCGGCGGTCGTGCGGTTCAGAACCCGCTGGAATGCATGCGGAACATGCTCAGATGTTTGACCGCACCTGAGGCAGGTGCTATTATTGATTGTTCAGTGTCGCGGGGTGGAGCAGTCCGGTAGCTCGTTGGGCTCATAACCCAAAGGTCGCAGGTTCAAATCCTGCCCCCGCAACCAACCTTTCAAGGGCTTACGGCGGATCGCCGTAGGCCCTTTTTCGTTTCATCCAGCCATTCAGGGCCCCGCCACATCCACGGCAGGCGTGGGTGAGCCGGCTCTCTCCCTCACCTCGCGTCCGGCGCCATCTCAGGCGCACGCGCCTGACCGATGGCCTGACGATACCAGCGCCGGAACACGAGCATCGGCGCATCGGACGGCACGTGCTGCTGGTGGCCGGCCTCCGTCACATCCGCGGGGATGCTTTCGATGATCCGGCGGTCCTCCTCGATCGGCTTGATCGGGAAGGCCGGTCCGTCGCCTGCCGCCGCCTCGGGAATCGAGCGCATGATCAACAGGCGCGAGCGGCGGGGGCCGAGCGGCACCGAGCAGAAGTGCGTGATCGACCCCGGCCCGTATTCGCCGAACAGCACCACGATATTCGGCCGCCACCATTGCGACAGGAACGGCGGCCCGCCATCGAGGTCGGACAGCAGGTCGAACCCGTACTGGGTCTCCGTCAGCTTGAACCCGCTTCGCGCGCCGGCCTCTGCCATCGCGTGCGGGCCGGCGCCGAAGGTGCCCCGGTGCGCGTAACAGATATGGCCGAAATCCAGCTGGTTTTCGAGCATCGGCGTCCAGTGCGCCGCCCACTCATGCTGCTCGAAGACGAGCGGCCGCTCCGGGCTCGTCAGCGAGGGTGGCAGCACGGGCTCGGCCGCCGGGCCGGGGCCGGTATGCACCCACAGCGCGCCGGCGACGATGCGGACGGGCAGGCTGGGAACGCCGACCTTCCCGGGCACCTTCAGGTCCGGTGAATTGAGCGGGATGCGCGCGCAGCTGCCGTCGCCGCGAAAGCGCCAGCCGTGATAGGCGCAGCGCAACGACCCCTCCTCCGTCACGTCGCCGAGCGACAGCGGCACCCCCCGGTGCGGGCAGCGATCCATCAGCGCATGGAACACGCCGTCGCCGTCGCGGAAGACGACAATCTGCTCCCCCGCGAGTTCGAGCGCCATCGGATTGGCATCAATCCGCGCAACCGGGACGAGCGGCGTCCAGACGTCTGGCAGCATGTCGAACATGGGCACCTCGCTTGTGAAACGCGACGAAGTCCTATTGTTTCACGGGCGAGCGTGGAAGAGTCTGGCGTCGCGGCGAGAAGGCGATTTGCCGGGTCTGTTCAGCTTGGGTATAATGCCCCGCTTATCCACCGCCGCCACCGAGGAGGAGTTGAATCCATGCCGTTCCGGAAACTGGTCGTCTGCGCCGCCATCGTGACCGCCGCGCTCCTGTCCGCCAGCCCGAGCCAGGCTCAGGGCAAGGAGCGGTACGGAGTCTGGGTCAACTCGACCAATCCCAACAACGTGATGACCTACACGCCGTACGAGAACACCGGCATGAAGATCACCATCAGCAACCCGAGCAAGCCGGGCGAGGGATGGAGCTACGTGACGCTGTTCGACGGCAAGTACCGTCCCGTGGAGGGTCTCAAGGGGGCCGAGACGGCCGTCGAGCCCATCAACGAGAAGAGCACCCGCATCCTCAACAAGCGGAACGGTGTCCTGTCCCAGGTCGTCATCAATACGCTCAACAAGGACAACAGCAAGATCGATAACTACTACGTCCGCCTGGACAAGGACGGCAAGATCACCAGCGTGATGCACGTCCTCTACATCCGCCAGAAGTAGGATCGCGGTCCGGATCGACGGAACCGAGGGCCTGCAGCGGTCGCTGCAGGCCTTTTGTCATCTTCAGCGGGTTCAACCAACCCGCGACGGGCGGAACGATCATCAGGCAGGCATCTCGGCAGGCTCGCCCCGCCCGCCCTTCGTGACCGGCGCTTCGGACGCCAGGCGGGGACGGGTCGCGAGCAGGGCCTCGATCGCGTCGGCGACGTGCTCGTCGCCGATGTGAGGGTCGCCTCGCTCCACACGCAGCGCGTGCGCCTTCATCAGCACATCGACCGCGCGGAAGCCTTCGGGCGGCTCGAACTTGTAGCACGCCAGCTCGACCTTCAGCCCGTTGGCATCACGCAGGTAGATCGAGTTCATGAAGCCGCGGTCGCGCTCGATGAACTCGATGCCGCGCGCGCGCAGCCGATCCGGCGCCCGCGTGAACGTCGCCCTCGAGACATTGAAGGCGATGTGCTCCACGCAGCCAATCGCGCGCGGCGCATCCCGCCCGGCATCCTCGCGTGATTCATTGGTGAAGACGGTCAGCAGCCGGCCATCGCCGGGATCGAAGTACAGGTGATTCTCGTCCGGCTTGCCCAGGTTGGGCTGCTCGAAGACGAAGGGCATGCCGAGCACCCCCTGCCAGAAATCGATGGCGCTCTGCCTGGTCGATCCAACGATGGTGATGTGGTGAACGCCCTGCACCTGCAGCTTCTTCACGGCGTGCTCCTGAGAATCGATAAATCCGGCCGTTGGCGGGCCAAGTATGCCGGGCTTCGCGCGGGAAGGGCAAGCGAAGCTCTCTTCGCCCCCCTCCTGCGCGGCCCTGTGGACGGTGGTCGTTCCGGAGGCCATGCCGGCGCTCGCCTCTGACGCCTCTCCAGCCGGCGGCGTCGGCCGATCGTGGTCGTGTCCGGGCGCCGTCTCGCCGATCACGTTCCGGCTCCAACGATGCACGCAAGTCGCGCTGCTGATATTCTGGATACCGAACAGCTGAGGTCCGACGTGCCGAGCGAACCGTCCGGTCATTCGTTGTCGCGGCTGGGAGCCCTCGTGAAGCGGCTGCTCCTGCCGCTGGTCGCCGCCGCGCTCGTGGCGGGCGGAGCCGCCTGGATCGTCGGCGCACCGGCCATCGCCGGACGGATCTGGATGGCCGGCACCGCGGCCGTCCTCCTGGCACAGGCCATCGAGATCGGCCTCAGCCTGCGCCGCGGCGAGTTCGGCCTCGACATCATCGCCGCGCTCGCCATGGCCGGCGCCCTCCTGCTCGGCCAGTACCTGGCCGGCATCATCGTCGCCCTGATGTTCAGCAGCGGCGAAGGCCTCGAGCAGTTCGCCCAGCGCCGGGCCCGCCGCGAGATGACGGCTTTGCTGAGCCGCGTCCCGCGCACCGCCAGCCGCTACCTGGACGGCACGCTGGAAGAAGTCGACCTCGCCACGCTCGCCCCGGGGGATCGCCTGCTCGTCCGTCACGGCGAGGTGCTCCCGGTCGACGGCACGGTCGTGCGCGGGGTCGCCGTCCTCGATGAATCGGCACTCACCGGCGAGGCGCTGCCGGTCCGCCGCATGCCCGGCGAGTCGGCCATGAGCGGCTCGACCAATGCCGGCGATCCCTTCGATCTCGAAGCCACCAGCGCCGCGGCCGACAGCACCTACGCCGGCATCGTTCGACTCGTCGGTGCGGCCCAGGCGACGAAGGCCCCAATCGCCCGGCTCGCGGATCGGTACGCGATCGGCTTCCTGGCCGTCACGCTCGCCATGGCGGGCGCGGCCTGGCTGGCGAGCGGCGACGCGGTGCGCGCGCTCGCCGTCCTGGTCATCGCCACGCCCTGCCCTCTCATCCTCGCCGTGCCGGTCGCGATCATCTCCGGCGTGTCGCGGTGCGCGAGGCGGGGCGTGCTCGTCAAGGGCGGCGGCGCGCTGGAACAGCTGGCCGCCGTGCATACGGTGCTGCTCGACAAGACCGGCACGGTCACCGACGGACGCGCCCGGCTGATGGAGACCAGGGCCCGCGACGATCTCGATCCGCTGGAACTGCTGCGCCTGGCGGCGTCGCTCGACCAGGGGTCGCATCACGTCGTCGCGCGGGCCCTCGTGGCCTCGGCGCGCGAGCGCGGCCTCGCGCTCGACATGCCCACGCGTGTCCGCGAAGTTCCCGGGGCCGGCATCGAGGGGCGGATCGCCGGTCACGATCTCGTCGTCGGCGGCCGGGACTTCGTGCAGGAACGGACACCCGACACGGCGTTCCGCCGCGATGTCGAGAAATGGATCCGGCGCGTCGGGACGCTCGCGGTGGTCGTCGCGATCGATGGCGAAGTGGCCGGCGCCCTGCTGTTCGCCGACGAGGTCAGGCCCGAAACCGGCGCCGTGCTGCGCCACCTGCGCGACGTCGGCGTCCAGCGGGTCGTGCTCGTCACGGGCGATCGCGCCGACCTCGCCGAAGGCGTCGCCGCCTTCCTCGGCGTCGACGGCGTCGTGAGCGAGATGAAGCCCGAGGACAAGATCGCCGCCGTCCGGGCCGCGCAGCGGCACGGACCGGTGATGATGGTCGGCGACGGCGTGAACGACGCCCCGGCGCTCGCGGCGGCCGACGTCGGCGTGGCCATGGGCGCGCGGGGCGCCGCGGCCTCGTCGGAAGCCGCGGACGTCGTCATCCTCGTCGACCGGCTCGATCGGCTGGTCAGCGCGATCGGCATCGCCCGCCGCTCGCGGAGCATCGCCCTGCAGAGCGTCTACGCCGGCATCGGCCTGTCGATGATGGGCATGGTGGCCGCCGCCTTCGGCTACCTGACCCCGGTGCAGGGCGCGCTCCTGCAGGAAGCGATCGACGTGGCCGTCATCCTGAACGCCCTGCGGGCGCTCGGTGGTCCGATCTTCGGCGGACCGAGGGCGACGCTGCCGCACAGCGAGATGCTGGAGCTCGAAGAGGAGCATCACGCGCTGATCGACGTCGTCGACCAGATCCGGGTCACCGCCGAACGGCTGCCCCACCTGTCGGACGCCGACGCCCGGCAGCAGCTCGCCGATCTCGATCGTCTGCTGCGCGAGCGCCTGCTGCCGCACGAGCAGCGGGAGGACACCGAGGTCTACGCGCGGATCCGCAAGGGCGCTCACGCGCCCGACGCGCTCGCCGGCATGAGCCGGACGCACATGGAGATCCAGCGGCAGGTGCACACGCTGACGGCGCTGCGCCAGGCGCTCGACGAGAGCGGGCCGACCGAGGCGCAGCGCTACGAGCTGCAGCGCGTGCTGCACGGCCTCGAGGCCATCACCCGCCTGCACTTCGCGCAGGAGGAGGAAATCTACCGCCTCCTGCAGGTCGACTGAGGGCGTGTCCCGACAATCGCCTCGGGTCGAACGTTCCCCCTCCCCTGTTCTCGTCTCGAGCGGCGTGCTCGTCGGCGTCGAAGATTTGACCTCCGGTGCCCGGGCGCCGGCTCTATACTCGCCTCATGGCGCACATCGACCTGCACCCGCCCGGCAGCTTCTGCTGGATCGAGCTGGCCACCACCGACCAGGACACCGCGACGCGCTTCTACCCGTCACTCTTCGGCTGGATAGTCAACGACACGCCGATGGGTCCCGGCGAGACCTACTCGCTGTTCCAGATCGACGGCCGCGACGTCGCAGCCGCGTACTCGATGCGGGCCGGGCAGCTCAGCCAGGGTGTCCCGCCGCACTGGCTGCTCTACGTCTCGGTCGCCGACGCCGACGTGGCCGTGGAACGTGCGCAGCAACTGGGCGGGACGGCGCTGATGCCAGCCTTCGATGTCATGGACTACGGACGCATGGCCGTGCTGCAGGATCCGGCCGGGGCTGCGTTGGCCGTCTGGCAGCCGCGAACGAACATCGGCATCGGCGTCACCGGGACCGACGGAACCCTGTGCTGGGCCGACCTCAGCACACCCGATCGTGAGCGTGTGGAGCCGTTCTACGCGGGACTGTTCGGCTGGACGTTCGGCAAGGAAGACGAGGATCCGTCGCACGCCTACTGGCACATCATGAACGGCGAGGCGTTCATCGGCGGCATGACGCCCCCCGCGCACCGCGGTCCGCACACGCCGCCGCACTGGCTCGCCTACTTCGCCGTCGCCGATTGCGACGCCACGGCCGCGAAGGGCCGCGAGCTCGGCGCCACCGTCTTCCTGCCGCCGACCACGTTCGAGGACGTCGGCCGGATGGCCGTGCTCGCCAATCCCCAGGGCGCGGTGTTCGCGATCTTCAAGGCCAAGCAGCATTCGTAGTCCGGGCGCGGCAGGTGGCCCGTCTTCGTGTTTTCGTGATTTGATGTCCGTCATGCGCGCTCGTCGATCTCACTCACGGCCTGGCGGCCGTCGCTCGCCTCTGCTCGTCACCGCATTCGCCCTGTGCCTCGTCGCGCCGGCCGGCGTCTACGCCGGTCCGCCCGCACGCCCTGCGGCCTCCGCCACGACTGCGCCGGGGGCCCGGGCCACCGATGACCCGAAACCGTCACCACATCTCTTCCACGACCTGCTGGGCGACTTCAGGCAGTTCCTGCTCTCCCCGGACAACGCGCTCTGGCTGGCTGCCGGCGGCGGCGCGGCGCTGGCCGCCCACCAGGCCGACGTACGCACGACGACCGCCTTCGGCGGCGATACGAACCTGCACGACGCCTTCGCCCCGGGCGGCGTCCTCGGCAACGGCTTCACCGAGATCGGCGCCGCGGCCGGCCTCTTCGGCCTGGGGCTGGCGTTCCACCACGACCGGACGGTGGAGGTCGGCTCGGCACTGCTGCGGGCCAATCTCGTGGCCGGCGCCGTCACCGATGTCATCAAGGTGGCCGCCGGACGCCGCCGTCCCGACGGCGGACACCTCTCCTTCCCCTCGGGCCACACGTCGGTGACCTTCGCGTCGGCGATGGTGCTGGAACGGGAATACGGCTGGAAGGTGGGGGTCCCGGCGCTCGCGGTCGCCTCGTACGTCGGCGCCTCGCGCGTGCAGGGGCTGCACCACTATCTGTCGGATGTGGTCTTCGGTGCGGCCATCGGCCTGACGGCCGGCCGCACGGTCATGATTCGCGCTCGAAGGCTGCGCTTGACGATGAGTCCGGCGGTGGTGCCGGGAGGGGTGGCGGTCGTCTTCGGCTCGGAGCCGCGGTAGCTCTCCTCGCGCGGGCCGCAGGCGCTCGGCATTCTTCAGTGGCGGTGGGGCCCCACCCCCACCGCGAACTGGCGCTGATGCCTCGCCGCGGCTTCGCACTGGCCGCGCTCGACATGGCCGCAGGCGCTCAGCATCCTTCAATGGCGATGGGGCCCCACCCCCATCGCGAACTGACGCTGATGCCTCGCCGCGGCTCCGCATGGCCGCGGCTCGACATGGCCGCAGGCGCTATTCCTCGTTTCTCGTCCCTGGTCCCTTCCGCAGCAGCCCGTCCAGCTCCTCGGGATGGACCGTCCTGGCCCTGGCTTCCGCCGGGTCCAGCAGGCCGCGGGCGACGAGCTCGGCCAGGCTCTCCTCGAACGTGAACGATCCGTGGCGCCGCGTAATCGTGATCTCCTGGTGCAGGTGCTGCAGCGCGTCCTTCCGGATGTGCTGGCGGGCGCCGTAGCCGACCATCAGCAGCTCGGCCGCCGGAATGCGGCCGCCGCCCACGCGCGGCAGCAGCGACTGCGTCAGCACGGCCGACAGCGCCATCGACAGTTCCTGGCGGATGGTCGCCTGCCGTTCGGGCGGGAAGGAATCGGCCACGCGCGACACGGTCGAGGTGACGTCGCCGGTGTGCAGCGTCGCCAGGACCAGATGCCCGGTCTCGCCCGCCGCGAGCGCGATCCGCATCGTCTCGGGGTCGCGCATCTCCCCCACCACGATGATGTCGGGCGACTGGCGCAGCGCCGACCGGAGCGCGGTCGGGAAGTCGGGCGCGTCGACCCCGATCTCCACCTGCTCGACGATGCTGCGGTGGTGCGGGTGTTCGTACTCGATCGGATCCTCGATGGTGACGATGTGGCGGGCGTCGCGGCGGTTCACGAGATCGACGAGCGCCGCGAGCGTCGTCGTCTTGCCCGAGCCGGTCGGCCCGCCGATGAGCACCAGGCCGTGCGGCAGGCGCGTCAGCTGCTCGACGCTGGCCGGCAGCCCGAGATCGGCGAGCCGCGGTGGCGCCGCCGGCAGGGCGCGGATGCTCGCCGCCGGCCGTCCCCGTTCGTGGTGCAGGTTCACGCGGAACCGCCCCACGCCGGCGCGGCGCAGCGAGGCATCGGCATAGCCGTGCGTCCGGTACCGCTGCGCGGCATAGGGCGGCAGGCACGGCAGCACCGCATCCTCGATGTCCGGTCCGTCGAGGACCTCCGGCCCGCCGCCGAGCGGCACGACCGCCCCCTGCACCCGCACCGACGGCGGGAGCCCGGCCACGAGGAACAGGTCGCTCCCCTCGCGGCCGACCAGCTGCGTCAGCCAGCGATCGAGCCGGCCCGGGTCGGCGGCCGGGCCACCCGGCCGCCAGTCGTTCAGCTCGCTGACGAGCCGATCGAGATCCTCCGTCTCCTCGTCGCGCATGCGCGGGCGCCTCCGGTCAGAACAGCTGGAACACGATGAACACGACGGCGGTCACGGTGAGCACGACGAGTCCCGTCCAGGCGAGCGCGAGCATCGCCGGGCCCGGGTGGTGCTCGGCGGGCACGTCGTGCGAGCGGATCGCCCGCAGGTTGATGTAGCCCAGCACGGGCGCCGTCAGGAACGCCATCGTCGTCGCGAAGTCAATCATCGTCGTCATCTTGCCCACGAAGGCGCTGAGCAGCACGATCGACAGCAGCGCGATCAGCACGAACGACACCCAGTACGGCCGGCCCGAGGGGATGCGGCCGACCGCGCGCATGTCGTCGGTCCGCAGCACGTTCCAGCAGCGCTCGAGCACCCGCGGGAAGCCGTCGAGCACGCCGAGGCTCGTCGAGAAGATCGCGGTGACGGCGCTCACCATCATGATCGGCCGGATCCAGGTGCCGAGCGTCGAGCTGTAGAGATTGACGAGCTGAGTCGCGAACACGCCGCCGCTGTCGCTGAGCGCGACGCCCGACCCGAACATGACGCCGGCCCCCAGCGTGAGGAACGCGAACGCCAGGATCGCCGTCCCCACGTAGCCGATCAGGAAGTCGAGCCGGGCGTTCCTGACGCTGGTCCGCCCCCCGGTCGACTCGTCCTTCGCCAGCGTCCAGAGCGAGGCGTAGACGCTGACGGCGATGTCCGACGGCATCCAGCCGGCCAGCGCCAGCAGGAACGCGTACGGCACGACCGATTCCTGGAGCGGCAGCGGCGACAGGCTGAAGGTCGCGAAACTGACGCGCGGCAGCACCATCGCCGCCCCGATCAGCGTACAGACCGACAGCACGAGCAGCACGAGCTTCATCGACAGGTCGAGCAGCTTGAAGTGCCCGACCCAGAGCAGCCCTCCAATCACGACGAACAGCGCCACCACGATCGGCATCGTCGATCCGCTGAGGCCGAAGGCGAACTGCAGCAGGAAGGAGTTCAGCAGCACGATCGCCGACACGGTGGGCACGACGGTCGTCACGACGATCAGGAAGTACAGCCAGAGCGCCCAGCGGCCGACGCGCTTGTAGCCCTCGACGAGGCTCATGCCGGTCGCCGCCGAGTAGCGCGGGGCGAAATCGAAGAACGGGTACTTCAGGAGCAGCGCGAAGAAGATGACGCCGGCGAACGCGAAGCCGGCGCTCGCGCCGGCCCGGGTCGACTGCACCAGGTGCGACACGCCGATGGCGGTGCCCGCCCACATCAGGCCGGGACCGAAACTCTTCCAGAAACTGCGGCTGGCGTCGGGGGTCGCGATATCCGCGTCGTTCATGAATCTCCTCGGGAGCCGGCCTGACGATCGGCACGGAGTCCAGCCCGGGATGTCGGATGGCTCCTATTCTGCTGCACAGTTCGACGAAGCACAGCCGAAAAAGGACGGGACCTGGATCTCGGAGAGGGATCGGCGGCCGCCGCGGCGCGCGGCGCTCGCCTCACTCGACGACGGGCGCCTTCTTGCCGGTTCTGGGTTTCCGCATGACCCAGACAATGGGCAGGATCGTGAGGAAGGCGAAGGCGAGGGTGTGGAAGACGTCCATGTAGCTCATATAGGCCGCCTGCCGCCGGACCACGCCGTACACCTCCGCCATCGCCTGCTGGCCGGCGGTGACGGCGCTGGAGCCGTGCTGCAGGAAGAGGCTCTGCGCGCCGGCCAGGGCCGCGTGGGTCCCCGGTGCGTACGGGGTGATGCTGGCCACGAGCCGGTTCTGGTGGAACTGCGACCGGCGGGCGATCATGGTCGTCGAGAAGGCGATGCCGAGGCTCCCGCCGATGTTGCGGGTCAGGCTGTAGATGCTGGCGGCGAAGCCCATCTCCTCGTTCGGAATCGGGTCCATCGTCGCCGTCGTCAGCGGCACGAAGATGAAGGCGAGGCCGATCCCCTGCCAGATGCCGAGCCGCACCAGGTGCCAGACGCCGGCATCGAGCGTGAGGTGCGAGAAGGCGAACAGCGCCGTGCTCGACACGAGCAGGCCCGTCGTGATCAGGATCCGTGCGTCCCACCGCTTGCTGAGCAGGATGCCGGCGATCGGCATGAAGATCATCGTGCCGATGCCGCGCGGGCTGGTCAGCATGCCCGCGGTCTCGGCCGTATAGCCCATCAGCGTCTGCAGGAACAGCGGCAGCACCACGAGGCTGCCGTAGAGCACGATGCCCAGCACGGTGATCAGCCCCACGCCGGCCGCAAAGGTGCGGTACGACAGCAGGTGCAGGTGGACGATCGGCTGCTTCGTCCGGAGCTCGTGAATGACGAAGAGCGTCAGCACGACGACGGCGACGATCGCCAGGACGAGGATCAGGTGCGACGAGAACCAGTCGTCCTCCTGCCCCTTGTCGAGCATGATCTGCAGCGCGCCGATGCCGACGGCCAGCATGCCCAGCCCCCAGAAGTCGATATGCGTCAGCTTCCGGCGCAGGTACGGCGGGTCCCAGATGAACAGCTTGATCAGCAGCAGGCTCGCCAGGCCGATCGGCACGTTGATGTAGAAGACCCAGCGCCACGAGTAGGTGTCGGTGAGCCAGCCGCCGACGATCGGACCGAGGATCGGCATCACGACGATCCCGACGCCCCAGAACGCCATCGCCTTGCCCCGTTCCTCGGGCGGGAACTCCTCGAGCAGCACGGCCTGCGACAGCGGCTGCAGGCCGCCGCCGGTCGTCCCCTGCAGGACGCGGAAGAAGACGAGCGCGGGCAGGTTCGGCGCCAGGCCGCACAGCACGCTCGACAGCGTGAAGCCGCTGACGACGGTCATCAGCAGCCGCTTGCGGCCGAAGCTGGCGGCGAGCCAGCCGGTGATCGGCAGGATGATGGCGTTCGCCACGAGGTACGACGTCAGCACCCAGGTGGCTTCGTTGACCGTGGCGGACAGGCTGCCCGCGATGTGCGGCAGGCTGACGTTGACGACCGAGGTATCGAGCACCTCCATCACGGCGCTCGACATGACGGCAATCGCGACGATCCAGCGGTTGACCTTCGGGCGCGCCAGCGTGTCAGCGGTCATGCGCGGCACCGCGCGGGGGACAGCACGTCGGGCAGGCTCCTCTTGGAGCGGCGTGCGGTGGAGACTGCCGTAACGCCGTCTCTTCCCTACACGATACACGGCTTCTCGCCGCGGGGTCACGCCGGTCGATCCGCTACCGCTGAGCAGGCGCGGCCGCGCCCGCGAATCGTCTGAACCCGACGCGCCGCCCACGGAGGTCATAATGGGTGAAGACACACGGCGCCGCCGATCGCCCGGCGCCGCCCCGAAGGAGGCTCATGCCCGTCACCGTCGATCCCTGCCTCTTCGTCGTCTTCGGCGGCACCGGCGATCTGATGAGCCGGAAGCTGCTGCCGGCGCTCTACCACCTCGGCGAACGCGGGGCCATCAACCGGAACTGCATCATCGTCGGCGTGGGCCGCGCGGCCGACCTCGACGACGAGACCTTCCGCCGCGCTCATGCACGACGAGCTGCGCGAGTCCGGCCTCGATCCCGACGACAGCCACGCGTGGTGCTCGCGGTGCGTCCACTACCGATCCATCGGCGACGGCGGCGTACCGCAGTACCGAGGCGCTCGGCCGCGAACTCGAGGCGCTCGAGCGGGCGCATGGCCTGTCGGGCAACCGCGTCTTCTACCTGGCGCTGCCGCCGCAGGCCTTCCCCGCCACGCTCACCGGGCTCGGCCAGGCGGGCCTGAACGCGTCGAGCGGGCTGGACGCGCGTCGTCGTGGAGAAGCCGTTCGGCCGCGACGTGGACTCGGCGCGCGAGCTGAACGCGCTCGTCCACCGGTACTTCGAGGAACAGCAGATCTACCGGATCGATCACTACCTGGGCAAGGAGACCGTCCAGAACCTGATGGTCTTCCGCTTCGCGAACCCGATCTTCGAGGCCATCTGGAACCGCGACCGCGTCGACCACGTGCAGATCACCGTGGCCGAGGACCTGGGCATCGAAGGACGGGCCGGCTACTACGACCAGGCGGGCGCGCTGCGCGACATGGTGCAGAACCACCTGACGCAGGTGCTCTGCCACATGGCCATGGAGGTGCCGGCCGCCTTCGACGCGCGCGCCGTGCGCGACGAGAAGGCCAAGGTGCTGCGGTCGCTGGCGCCGGTCGACCCGCGAGACGTCGTCCGCGGCCAGTACACGCGCGGCGTCATCGCCGGCACCGGCATCGCCGGCTACCGCGAGGAACCCGGCGTCGCCGCCGGGTCCGACGCCGAGACGTTCGTCGCGATGAAACTGGAGGTGGAGAACTGGCGCTGGAAGGGGGTCCCGTTCTATCTCAGGACCGGCAAACGGCTGCCGCGCCGCGTCAGCCGCATCTTCGTCACCTTCAAGAGCGCCCCGGTGTCGATCTTCCAGCCGTTCACCTGCACCCTGCAGTCGAACGTCCTGGCGATCACGCTGCAGCCCGACGAGGGCTTCGATCTCCGGTTCGAGGTGAAGCAGCCGGGACAGCCGCTGCAGATCGGCTCGCAGCAGCTGCACTTCCGGTACGCCGACGCCTTCTCCCCGCTGCCCGACGGCTACGAGACGCTGCTGCTCGACATCCTGGCCGGCGACCAGACGCTCTTCGTCCGCGCCGACTGGGTGGAAGCCTCGTGGGACCGCTACAAGCCGGTCCTCGAGGCGCCGCCGCCGCTCGAGTTCTACGAAGCCGGCAGCTGGGGGCCGCGCGGCGCCGACGCGCTGCTGCGGCAGGACGGCCGCGAGTGGCTGCCCCTCTGAGCGGCGCGGCATGAGGTCGCGAGCCCGCGCCGCCCTCCTCGTCGCCGCCGTCGCCGCGCTCCTCGTGGCGGGGCGGCTGCTGCCGCTCGGCGCCTGGGTGCTGCAGCTCGCCGCCTTCATCCGGAGCACGGGCCTGCTCGGCGTCGCCGTCTTCATCGCGATCTACATCGTCAGCACGGTTGCCGTGCTGCCGGGATCGATCCTCACGCTCGTCGCCGGGTTCGCCTGGGGACCGCTGTGGGGGCTGGCCGTCGCCTCGCCGGCCAGCGTGGCCGGCGCGACGGCCGCGTTCGTGCTGGGGCGGACGGTACTGCGGGGATGGGTGGGCCGGAAGCTCGAGCACGATGCCACGCGCCCGCGCGATCGACCGGGCCGTCGGTCGTCAGGGCTTCAAGCTGGTGCTGCTGCTGCGGCTCTCGCCGATCGTGCCGTTCAACCTGCTGAACTACGCGCTGAGCCTCTCGAGCGTCTCGCCCGGCCGGTACGTGCTGGCGTCGTTCATCGGCATGCTGCCCGGCACGCTGCTGTACGTCTACCTCGGCTCGCTCGCGACGACGGCGGCGAGCCTCGGGACCGCCGGCGCACAGCAGGGGTCGCTGCGCCTGGTCTTCTATGCCGCCGGCCTGATCGCGACGATCCTCGTCGTCGTCATCGCCACGCGCGCCGCCCGGCGCGCGCTCGCCGAGGAGCTCACCGAGCGCGTGAGCTCCTGAACGCGGCTCCTCTCCCGGCTACGCCGGCACGAGTTCGTACGACGTCTCGATGTGAATCGCGGCCTTGATCGACCGGGCGATCGGACACCGGTCCGCGTGCATGGCGTGCACGCGCTCCACGGTGTCGCGGACGGCGGGATCCGCCTTCAGCGCATAACGCACGAAGATGCGGCGGACCACGAGCACGCCGCCCTCGACTTCGATTTCACCGGTCGTCTCGGACGTGAGCCGGCCCTGCGAGGCATCGATTTGACGCGCCTCCAGCGCGCCTCCAAAGGTGCCGGTGAGTCACCCGGCCGCCGCGGCCACGAGGTAGTCGATCGTCGTCGCGTGCGGCGGAAAGGCGTCGGGCGGCACCTTGTAGTGACTGGCAATCTCCGAGTGCACGCCAAAGGTCACCGGCGACGGCTCGGCCGGCACCCACGCCAGCCGCACCGGACCGCGCTGGCGCTCGATCCGGACGTGCGACCGGTACACCACCTCGTCTGCTGCCATGGAATCCCCCGTACAGGAAAACCGCCCGGCCCGCAGGACGCCCCGCGGTCCGGGCGGCGTGAACGACGCGGGCCGGCGCTATTCGGACGTCTTCCCGGAGACCTCCGCGACGATCCGCTTGGCCAGCGGCAGGCTGACGCCGCAGCTCGGATCCTCCTTGCGGCAGCGCGCCACCGTCAGGTTGCAGCCGCAGGTGCAGCGCTCGGTATTCAGCCGCTTGATGGCGGTCGCCCGCTGCGCCGGCGTCAGGCTCGCGAGATCCACACCGGGGATGTCGGTGATCGGCGGCGCGTTCACCGGATTGACCGCGCCCGAGTCGAGCACGTGCTCGACCTTGGCGTCGACCGGCATCCCGAGCAGCGCCCGCACTTCGTCCTCGAACACCTTGCCGCTGGTCAGGCCGATGTGCTTCTGGACGATCCGTCCCTGCTGGTCGACGACGAAGGAGGTCGGAATGCCGAAGATGCCGCCGAAGTTCGACTGCACCTTGTCGCCCGCCATGGCGATGTCGTAGTTCATCTGGTGATCCGAGACGAACTCCTGCACGGTCTTCTGCGGCGCTTCGTCGACCGACATGCCGACGATCTCCAGCTTGCCCTCGTACTTCTTCTGCAGGGCGATCAGATCGGGGATCTCCATCTTGCAGGGCCCGCACCACGTGGCCCAGAAGTTGATGATCGCCACCTTGCCGCGCAGCGCGGCCGGCGTCACCGTCCGGCCGTCCAGCGTCTTCACCGTGAAGTCCGGCATCGGCTGCGGATCCTTGACGAACTGGATCACGCCTGGTTCGTCGCCGCCGCTGTCGCCGCCGAGCACGACCGGCGCCTGCGCCGGGCCGGCCGCCGCGGCGCCCGCCTGGTCCTTGACGTTGCGGGTGGCGACGAGCGCCACCGCCACGCCAATCATGATTACGCCGGCGCCCATCATCAACCCGAGCCGCTTGTTCACGAAATGCCTCCTCCTTGAGTGATCAGGTCCGGCGCGCCAGGGGATCCGCGCCACCATCGCCGCCCGGCGCTCCCCCGGCCGTCCCCATCATTATATGAATACCCCGACGATACGAAATCGCCCGCCCGGCCGCGGCTCCGCCCGCCGCCGCAGGCTCAGCCGTGGCGCGTCCAGGCGAAATACCGCCCCATCCACCGCCGGACCGCCGGCGTGAGCTGCGTCCGCCGGTACGCGTCACCCGCCTTCCGGAACGCTTCGCCGACGGTCGGATAGGGATGGATCGTGGCGCTGAGCCGTCCCAGGGTGCCGCCGTGCGTCACCGCGTAGGCCGCTTCGCCGATGAGCTCGCCGGCCGCCGGCCCGACGATCGTGCATCCGCGCAGCCGCCCCTTCTCGTGATGCACGCGCAGGAAGCCGTCGGTGTCGTCGTCGATCACCGCGCGATCGACCTCCGCGAGCGGGACGGTGATCGTCTCGATCGCCGATCCGGATTCCGCGGCGGCCGTCCACGACACGCCGACATGTGCGACCTCGGGATCCGTGTACGTGCACCAGGGGATCGTCAGCGCGCTCACGCGCTTGCGGCCGTAGAAGAGCGCGTTCTGGATCGCAATCCGCGCCATGGCGTCGGCCACGTGGGTGAACTGCCAGGCACTGCAGACATCACCGGCCGCGAAGACGCGCGGGTTGGTCGTCCGCAGGCGGTCGTCCACGTCGATGCCCTTCGCGGAGTGCCGGATGCCGGCGGCCTCCAGGTCCAGCGTCTCCACGTTCGGCGCACGCCCGGCGGCCACCAGCAGCGCGTCGGCCTCCACGACGGCCGCCGCCTCCCCGCGCGTGAAGTGGATGGCCGGCCCGGCCGAACCGCGCTCGACGCGCGTGAGGTGCACACCGGTCTCGATCCGCACGCCATCGGCCACGAGCCGGCGGCCCACGATGGCGGCGGCATCGGGATCCTCGCGTGGCAGGACGTGCGGCGCCGCCTCGAAGAGCGTGACGGCCGTGCCGAACCGGGCGAACGCCTGCGCCATCTCGCAGCCGATCGGGCCGCCGCCGATGATGGCGAGCCGGGCCGGCCGTTCGGTCAGCCAGAACAGGTTCTCGCTGGTCAGGAAGGGAACCGTGTCGAGGCCGGGCACCGCTGGCGCCGCCGGCCGGCCGCCGGTGGCGACGATCGCGCGGCCGAACCGCAGCGTGCGGTCGCCAACCTGGACGGTCCGCCGCCCCGTGAAGCGGGCCGTGTCCAGGAAGACGTCGACGCCGAGATCGCGCAGCCGCGCGGCCGAGTCGTTCGGACTGATGGCTGCCCGCCGCCGCCGCATCCGTTCCATGACGGCCGCGAAATCGACGTCGGCCGGCGCCGGCAGGCGGACGCCGAGCGCCGCGGCGCGCCGCGTCTCCCCCACCACGCGCGCCGACCGCAGCAGGGCCTTCGACGGCACGCATCCGGTGTTCAGGCAGTCGCCGCCCAGCAGCGCGCGCTCGACCAGCGCCACGCGGGCACCCAGCCCGGCCGCGCCCGCCGCGCTCACCAGCCCGGCCGTGCCGCCGCCGAGCACGACGAGGTCGTAGACGCCGCGTCCCTCGGGTGACGGCCAGTCCGATGGATGTACCCGGCTCAGCAGTTCCAGGTTCGCCGCGTCGGCGGGCCGCACGAGCGGCCGCTCATCGTTCACCGCAATCACGGCAGTCGGTCCGGCCATCGCGTCGACTCCTCTGCGTGCACGCCTCAAGAACAATCGACAGCGCGCGGATATTCCCGGGAAGCATACCCGGTTCGGGCGTGGCGAACACGTTGCGAAGACCCGGCGGCTATAATGGCGCCACTTCGAGTCCCCAGGCTCGGCAGGCAGGAGGCGCGCGATGAACGGCCCCACGACACCGACCCCCGAACGGATCCTCGCCCTCACCCACGGCTTCTGGGCGAGCCAGATCGTGTCCACGGCGGCCGAGTGCCGGTTCTTCACCTTCATCGCCGACGGCCACCGCACGGCCGAGGCCGTGGCGGACGCCGCCGGTACGGACCTGCGCGGCACGCGGATGATCCTCGACGCACTCGTCGCCCTGCAGTTGCTCTTCCGGCGGAACAGCCATTACGTGCTGGCGCCCGACGCGGAGGCCTTCCTGGTCGACGGGCAGCCGCAGAGCCTGGCCGCCTTCGTTGCCGGACATCCGCCTCTGCTGTGGAACGACTGGGGCCGGCTGCGCGAGGTCGTCCGCACCGGGCAGCGCGCGCAGGACGTCAGCGACTCGGCCCGGGCGCAGGAGTTCTTTCCGCGTCTGGTCCGGATGATCATGCCGCTCGGGCTCGGCGCCGCGGAGGCGGCGGCGTCACACTTCGGCGTGGGCCGCCAGCTCACCGGCGTGCGCGTGCTCGACGTCGGCGCGGGCGGGGCCGCCTGGTCGATTCCGTTCGCCCGGCTCGACGGCACGAGCGAGATCACGGCCTTCGATCTGCCCGACGTGCTGGCGCACACGCGCGAGATCATCACCGAGTTCGGCGTCGGCGACCGGTACCACCTGCAGCCCGGCGACTACCGCCAGGACGACTTCGGCACCGAGGCGTACGACTTCGTGCTGTTCGGCAATATCTGCCACGGCGAGTCCCCCGAGATGAACCGCACGCTGTTCGCCCGTTCGCACCGGGCGCTGACGCCCGGCGGCCGGGTCGTCATCGGCGACATGCTGCGCGACGACGACCACAGCGGCCCGCCCATGCCGGCCATGTTCGCGCTGAACATGTACCTGCACAACGACGGCGACACCTACAGCCTGGCCGAGTACCGCGAGTGGCTCACCGGCAGCGGCTTTGCCCACGTCTCGCCCCTGGACACGGGCCGGTCGGCCTCGCCACTCGTCGTGGCGACGAAATAGCACGGGGCGATCAGCTGACGACGACGGACATCCCTGACGCACGAATGGCCACCCCCTCCATTCCCCTCGCGCACCTCGACAACCTGTGGCTGCAGGTGAGCGGCACGCTGTGCAACCTCGCCTGCACGCACTGCTTCAACAACAGCGGCCCGAACGTCCGGACCTTCGGCCACATGACGCGCGCCACCGTCGACGAGGCCATCGCCGGAGCCGTCCGCCGCGGCGTCCGCGAGATCTTCTTCACGGGCGGCGAGCCGTTCCTGCATCCCCAGCTCCCCGAAATGCTCGAGCGCGCGCTCGCCTGCGCGCCGACGACGGTGCTGACCAACGGCCTGCTCATCAACGACCGGCTGGCCGACCGCCTGACGGCGATGGCGGCGGCGTCGCCGGTACTCGCTCGAGCTGCGGATCAGCCTCGACGGCTACACGGAAGAGGCGAACGACGCCATCCGCGGCCGCGGCGTCTTCCGGCAGGCGCTGGCGGCGGTGGCCCGGCTCAGTGCGCGGGGCCTGCTGCCGCTCGTGACGATCGTCCGGACCTGGAGCGACGAGGAGGAACTGGAGACGCTCGCCGGCTTCGCGCGCGTGCTCCGCGAGGCCGGCTGCGCCCGGCCGCGGATCAAGGGTACTGCCCGCGCTGCCGCTCGGCCGCGAGCTCGAGCGGACGCCCGAGGTGTCGCGCGAGGGGCTCGTCACCACCGAGATGCTGGAGGACTTCGACCGCGACCTGCTGATGTGCTCGAATTCGCGCATCGTCACCGATCGCGGGGTGTGGGTCTGTCCGCTGCTCGTGGAGGCGGCGGATGCGCGGCTCGGCGCCACGCTGGACGAGGCCGACCGGCCGTACGCGCTGCGGCATCATGCCTGCGTGAGCTGCTGGCAGTACGGCACCATCTGCGGCAACGTCAGCGCGCAGATCGACGGACCCGACACGGCCGGACGGGAGCCGCGCCTGTGACGAGGCTGGCGCTGCTCGGCGGGCTGTACAGCAACTCCCGGGCGCTGGCCGCGGCGCTCGACGACATCGCCCGGCGCGGCGTCGATGCGACGTACTGCCTCGGCGACCTGGGCGCGTTCGGACCGTATCCGGATCGCGTCTATCCGCTGCTGCACGACGCCGGCGTGCTGTGCCTGCAGGGCAACTACGACAACTCGCTGGCCGGCGGGCTGGCGGACTGCCAGTGCGGCTACACCGATCCGCGCGACAACCACTTCGCGCGCCTGAGCTATCGCTACACGTTCCGCCACACGTCCGACGCGCACAAGGCCTGGCTGGGCACCCTGCCCCTCAGCCGGCGGCTCGACGTCGACGGCCGACGCGTGCTGCTGTGCCACGGCTCGCCGCGGAAGATCAACGAGTTCCTCTGGGAATCGACGAGCCCCGATCAGTTCCTGTCGCACCTCCTCGATTCGGCCGATGCCGACATCGCCTGCGTGACGCACACCGGCATCAAGTGGCACCGCGCGCTGCCGGGCAACCGCCACCTCGTGAACGTCGGCGTGCTCGGCCGGCCGGAGAACGACGGCACCACGGCGGTCTGGTACACGCTGCTGACAGTGGACCGCGGTCGGGTGACCGTGGAGTTCGTGCCGGTCGCATACGATCACCGGGCGCTCGCGGCCGACATGCAGGCCGAGGGGCTGCCGATGGAGTTCATCGAAACGATCACGACCGGCTGGTGGACGACCTGCCTGGAGATCCTGCCGCACAAGGAACGGGTGCGCGGACGGTTTTGACATGACCGGGACCAGTCCCGACGCCACGCCCGGCCTGACCGCCCGCCTCGACCGCCTTCCCTGGACGCGGCTGCACACCCGCATCACCGTCGCGCTCGGCGTCGGCTGGCTCCTGGACTCGTTCGAGGTGAACGTCATCGGCAACGTGCTCGGCGTGCTGCAGCGGCTGTGGCACCTGACGTCCGTGGAGGCCTCGGCGCTCGTCACCGTCTGGCTGGTCGGCATCATGGTCGGCGCGCTGCTGTTCGGCTACCTGGCCGACCGCTTCGGGCGCCGCCGGCTGTTCGTGCTGACGCTGCTGCTCTACTCGACCTTCACCGTCATCTCGGCGCTGTCGCCCGGCTACTGGGCGTTCCTCGTCGTTCCGCTTCCTCACGGCCATCGGCGTCGGTGCCGAGTATTCGGCGATCAACGCGGCCATCGGCGAGCTGATTCCGGCCCGCTTCCGCGGCCGCGCCAGCGCGACGGTGATGAACTTCTGGCCGCTCGGGTCGATCCTCGCCGCGGTCCTGAGCCTCTTCTTCCTGAACCTGCTGCCGCCGTCGATCGGCTGGCGGCTGGCGTTCGGACTCGGCGCCATCATCGCGCTCTTCACCATCTGGGTGCGCACGGCCCTGCCCGAGTCGCCACGGTGGCTGCTCGGGCGCGGCCGCACGCGCGAGGCCCGGGCCCTCGTGGAACAGATCGAGGCGCAGGCCGGATCGTTTCCGGCTTCCGGCCCGGCGCAGCCGGACGAGGCCGGCGCGCCGGCACCGCCCGGGTTCTTCGCGCAGCTCCGCATCCTCGTCCGCCGGCATCCGGCGCGGCTCGCACTCGGTTCACTGCTCGATTTCTCCGAGGCGGCCGGTTATTACGGCATCTTCGCCTTCCTCCCGCTCGTGGTCCTGCCCGCCGTGCACGTGCGCGAGCAGGACGTCCCCTGGTTCTTCCTCATCGGCAACGTCGGCGCCGTCGCCGGCGGCGCGCTGGCGGCCTGGCTGCTCGACCGGGCCGGCCGGAAGATCACCGTCACCGGGTTCTACACGCTGGCCGCCGCGTCGATGATCGTCATGGGACTCGCCACGGTGTCGGGGGACTCACGCTGGGTGCTCTGGGCCTTCATCGTCGCGAACCTGTGCGCCACCGGCAGCTGGATTGCGGCCTATCCCACCTTCTCGGAGATCTTTCCCACGCCGCTCCGGTCGACCGGCATCGGCTTCTCGGTGGCCTTCGGCCGGATCGGGGCCGCGATCGCCCCGCCGCTGCTCGTGACGCTCGCGGCGCGGGTGTCGGTCATGACCGCCTTCGGCGTGCTCGCGGCGTTCTGGGCGATCGGCGCCATCGCGATGCTGCCGTGGTGCCTGTGGGGACCGGAAGGACGTGGACAGTCGCTCGAGGCGCTCGCGGGCGAAAGACCGGCCGCGGCAGCCGTCCAGCCCTGAGCACCACGCCGGCCCGCGCAACCTTTCGCCGGGCGGCAACGTCCAATCGGAGGACTCCGGTCGCCGATCCTCCCCTTCCGCACGAAGCCTGTGCTAGTGTCGGGCCACGCGGCGCCCACTCTCCGAGGACACGCTCCGGCATGCTGACTGTCACGAACCTCCGGAAGTCGTTCGGCGCGCAGAAGGCGGTCGACGGCGTTTCCTTCGCCGTCGCGGCCGGCGAAACGGTCGGGCTGCTCGGCCCGAACGGGGCCGGCAAGACCACGACCGTCTCGATGATCGCCGGCCTCGTCGATCCGGACGCCGGCGAGGTGCTCATCGACGGCCACCGCCTCACGGGCGACACCGACCCGGCGAAGCTCCGCCTCGGCCTGGTGCCGCAGGATCTCGCCCTCTACGACGAACTGCCGGCCGTCGACAACCTGCGCCTGTTCGGCGCGCTGTACGGACTGTCGGGCCGCCGGCTCGACGAGGCGATCGCGGAAGGCCTGACGTTCGTCGGCCTGGCCGATCGCGGGCGCGACCGCGTGAAGACCTTCAGCGGCGGCATGAAGCGCCGCCTCAACCTCGCCGGCAGCCTCCTGCACGATCCCCCGATCCTGCTGCTCGACGAGCCGACGGTCGGTGTCGACCCGCAGAGCCGCAACGCCATCTTCGACAACCTGGAGGCGCTGCGGGCGCGCGGCAAGTCGATCCTCTACACCACCCACTACATGGAGGAAGCCGAACGGCTCTGCGACCGCATCGTCATCATCGACCACGGGCGGGTCGTGGCCGACGATACACTGCGGGGGCTGTACGCACGGCTCCCCTCGGCGAATCGCCTGGTCGTCGAACTGGCGCCGAACGGCCCCGTCGGAATCCCTGCCGCTCGACGCGCTGGAGCGCCAGCCCGGCGTCCGCTCGGCGGCCCTCGCCGACGAGGTGCTGACCGTTGGCCTCGATGACCTGACGGCCGGCGCGGCCCTCGTGCTGGAGTGGCTCGCCACTCAGGGCCGGCAGTGCGCCCATCTGTCGACCGAGCGCGGCACGCTCGAAACGGTGTTCCTGACGCTGACGGGAAGGAGCCTCCGCGACTGATGCGCTTCACCGCCATGGCCGCTCTCGTGCGCAAGGACCTGAAGATCTTCTTCGGCGACCGGCGCGCCGTGATCATGAGCTTCGCGGCGCCGATCGTCATCGCCTCGTTCTTCGGCTATCTGTTCGCCGGATCGGGCAGCAGCGCCGCATCCCGCATCCCCGTGCAGGTCGCCGACCAGGACCACAGCAAGCTGTCGCGGGAAATCGTGCAGGCGCTGACCGACGATGACAACCTGAAGGTGACGGCGGCTCCGGAAGCCACCATCCGCGACGAAGTCCGGCGCGGCCACGCCGACGTCGGCATCGTCATGCCGGCCGGGTTCGGCGAGACGGCCGGCCGCTCGTTCTTCACGGGCGCGGACAAGCCGACGCTCCGCCTGCTGTACGACCCGTCGAAGGGCGCCGAGCTCGGCATGGTGCGCGGCATCCTCACCGAGCACGTCATGCAGTCGGTCTCGAAGGAGATGTTCACCGGCCAGGCGGGCCGGCAGATGATCGACCAGTCGCTGCAGCAGCTCGACCGCAACACGAAGATGGCGCCGGCCGACCGCTCGGCGCTGCGGGACATGCTGCAGAGCGTGCAGCGCTGGTACGGGCGGGTCGACACCGACGACCCGGCCGCGGGCGGGCCGGCGACCGGCGGCCTGTCGGTTCCCTACACGGTGGACGAGCAGGCGATCACGGCGCGGCAGAACGTCGCGCTACAACGGCTACGCCCACGCGTTCTCGGGGATGGGCGTGCAGTTCGTGCTGTTCATCTCGATCGAGATCGGCGTGGGCATCCTGCTGGAGCGCCAGCAGGGACTCTGGAAGCGGCTGCGCAGCGCCCCGCTGTCGAAGACCATGCTGCTCGGCGGCGAAGGCGGCGAGCGGCGCCATCATGGCGCTGTCGATCTTCGCCGTCATGTTCGTCTTCGCCATGCTCGTGTTCGGCGTCCGGATCGAGGGAAGCCTCGTCGGCTTCACTGCCGTGCTCGTTGCCTGCGCGCTGATGGCCGCGACCTTCGGCCTGCTCATCGCCGCCCTCGGCCGGACGCCGCAGGCGGCCCGCGGCGTCTCGGTGTTCGCCGTCCTCATCATGGTGATGGTCGGCGGCGCGTGGGTGCCGTCGTTCGTGTTTCCGGCCTGGCTGCAGCGGGTCGCGCTCGTCGTGCCGGCGCGCTGGGCCGTCGACGGCCTCGACGCCATGACCTGGCGCGGGCTCGGCCTGTCGAGCGCCGTCGCTCCCGTGCTGGTGCTGCTCGGGTTCGCGGGCCTGTTCGGCCTGCTCGCCGTCGCCCGGTTCCGCTGGAACGAGGACTGAATCGCGACACGCTCGCCCGTCCGCGCACGCGGAGACGCTTGACACCTTTCGCCGGTGCGGCGTATACCGACTAGGAGCAGCCGGCGCGGCCGGTTCCGGTATCCGTCGAGCCCAGGTCCTGTCGGCCGACATCCGCGTGGATGTCACGCGCCACCGCCCGGACTCCGGCATCACCACACCAATCATCACTCGCGCCCAGGCTCCGGCAGAACAACTTATGGCTCCCGAGACGCTCCCCACGTACGCCGACGTCGAAGACGCCGCGCAACGCCTCCACGCCCACGCGCATCGCACGCCCGTCATCACGTCGAGCACGGTCGACCGTCTGACCGGCGCCCAGGTCTACTTCAAGTGCGAGAACCTGCAGCGGGTTGGCGCGTTCAAGTTCCGCGGCGCCTATAACGCCCTCTCGCGGCTCTCCCCGGCCGCGCAGCGTCGCGGCGTGCTCACCTTCTCGTCGGGCAACCACGCGCAGGCCATCGCGCTGGCCGGCCAGCTGCTCGGCATCCCGACCACGATCGTCATGCCCAGGGATGCGCCGGCCGTGAAGCTGGAGGCCACGCGGGGCTATGGGGGCGAGGTGGTGCTGTACGAGCGGGCGACGAGCCATCGCGAGGAGCTGGGCCAGCGGCTCGCCAGCGAGCGCGGCCTGACCCTGATTCCTCCCTACGACCATCCGCACATCGTCGCCGGTCAGGGCACGGCGGCGCGGGAGCTGTTCGAGGACGTCGGGCCGCTCGACTACCTGCTCGTCCCCTGCGGAGGCGGCGGACTGCTGTCGGGATCGGGGCTGTCGGCGGCGGCCATGGTGCCGCAGTGCCGTGTCATCGGCGTGGAGCCGAAGGCGGGCGACGATGCCACCCGGTCGTTCAAGACCCGGTCGCTGCAGCAGGTGAAGGACCCCGACACCATCGCGGACGGCGCCCGGACGCAGTCACTCGGCCGGATCACCTTCGCGCTCGTCCTCCGGCTCGTGCACGACATGGTGACCGTCACCGACGATCAGCTGATCCGCGGGATGTTCCTGCTGTGGGAGCGGTTGAAGCTCGTGGTCGAGCCAACCGGGGCGCTGGCGGCCACGGCCCTGCTCGAGCGGACCGTCGACGTTCGCGGCAAGCGCGTCGGGATCATCATCAGCGGCGGCAACGTCGATCTGAGCCAGGTCGGCGGCTGGGTGAAGCGGCGGGGAACGGAAGCGGCGGGGTCGGGGGAAGGTCAGTGACGTCGAACCTTGTTCCAGACTCCGTTCTCCCTGAGCCACTCCCTCGTGAACGGCGCCACCTGCGCCGGCAGCCCCTGCAGGTCGGCGGCCAGGCGCGTCAGGTCTTCCGGCGTGTCAATGTCGTACCAGGGCGGCAGCCGGACGACCTCCAGCCCGATCCGGTCCGCGGCCGCGATCGTCTGCGCGAACACCTGCGGCGTGCTCCAGGCAATCCCCTCGAACAGCCCTGACGCCGGCCGCGTCAGGCCCATCACGCAATAGCCGCCGTCATCCACCGGCCCCAGCACCACGCGTGGCGGATCCGGCACGGACAGCAACTCCACGGCCATCTCGAGATGGGCCGGCGGCAGCGTCGGCAGGTCGGTCCCGATGACGATGACGCCGCGGTAGCCGAGGGCGAAGAGATCGACGAACGTGTGGTGCATCCGTGCGCCCAGATCCTCGCCGCGCTGGCGCAGGATGTGTGCGGCATCGGGCACGAGTTCACGGAACTCGTCGATTCCCGTCCGGCGTGCAGACGACGAGCGAGCCGGCGGCCGTCACCCGCCGGACGACGGCGAGCGTGTCGCGGAGCAGGCAGGCGGCCAGATCGGCGCCGGCGGCGCCGGGCAGCGCGGCGCGCAGCCGGGTCTTGGCGTCTGGTGCAGACGGGGCGCGGCCGAAGACGGCAACGGCGAGATCGGGCAACGCCATGGGCTGACGATCAGTCGACCGGCGTGTCGCGCACGGTCATGGCGACCGGCGCGAGACGGCTCCGCGACTTCCAGACGAGGTACAGCAGGCGGAATCCCAGCAGCGCGCCCACGGCGATGGCATAGCGCTCGGGGCTCCGGATGTCGGCCTTCACCAGCCACCAGTAGTGGACGACGCCGGCGATGGCCGACACGTAGACGAGGCGGTGCAGCAGATTCCAGCGGCGTCCGCCGAGCCGCCGGATCATGCCGGCGGTCGACGTCACCGCGAGCGGGATCATGAGCACGAACCCGGTGAAGCCGACGGTGATGTACGGCCGCTTCGTGACATCGACCAGCATCGTCTGGAAGGCGAAGAACTGGTCGAGCACGACGTAGGAGAGGAAGTGCAGCGTGCCGTAGAAGAAGGCGTACAGCCCCAGCATCCGGCGGAAGCGGATCAGGCTGTTCCAGCCCGTGACCCGCCGCAGCGGCGTCACCGCCAGCGTGAGGCACAGGAAGCGGAGTGTCCAGAGGCCGGTCTCGTGCTCGAGCTCCTGGATCGGATTCGCCGTGAGGTTGCCCGTGACCGCCGCCCAGATCATGTAGGCGACGGGCACGAGCGCGGCGATGAACAGAGCGGGCTTGAGCACCCACCGGATCCACCGGGTCTTCGTCATCTCAGAAATACTTCCGGAGATCCATGCCGGCGTACATCGATGCCACCTGGTCGCCGTAGCCGTTGAACATCAGCGTCTTCCGCCGGAAGAAGTCCCCGATGCGCCGCTCGGTCGCCTGGCTCCAGCGCGGATGATCGACGTGCGGATTCACGTTCGCATAGAAGCCGTACTCGTTCGGACCGCATCCGCTGCCAGGTGTTCAACGGCTGCTTCTCGACGAACTCGATCTTCACGATCGACTTGATCCCCTTGAACCCGTACTTCCACGGCGTGACGAGCCGGATCGGCGCGCCGTCCTGGTTCGGCAGCGTATGGCCGTACAGGCCGACCGCGAGAATCGTCAGCGGATTGGTCGCCTCGTCCATCCGCAGCCCCTCGACGTACGGCCAGTGGAGCACCGGCACGCTCTGCCCCGGCATCTGAACCGGATTGTAGAGCGTCGTGAACTGGACGTACTTCGCCTTGGGCGTCGGGGCGCACGTCTTCACGAGGCTCGCCAGCGGGAAGCCGACCCAGGGGATCACCATCGACCAGGCCTCGACGCAGCGCATCCGGTAGATCCGCTCCTCGAGCTGGTACGGCTTGATCAGGTCGTCGAGGTGATAGGTCCCCTTGTTGGCACACTCGCCGTCGATCTGCACCGTCCACGGCGCGGTCACCAGCGTGCCCGCGTTCTCGGCCGGATCGCTCTTGCTCGTGCCGAACTCGTAGAAGTTGTTGTAGGTCGTGACGTCCTTGTAGGGCGTCTCCGTCTCGGTCGTCGCGAACGGGCCCTCCTTGTACGACAGCTTCCGGCCCGGCAGCTGGTCGTCGGCCGAGACCGTCGAGCAGCCCACTGACAGCCCGGCGGCCGCGGCCACGGCCACGCCGGTTGTCGTCTGCAGGAACTCCCGCCGGCCGAGATACAGCTTCTCGTCGGTGACTTCCGACCATTTCAGGTCGGGCGTGCGCCTGATCAACATGGGTCCTCCCCCTGCATCGCGGCGCCCCGGGGCGCCGCGCGTCCTCCCGTTCATTATAAAGACTCGTCGCGCGGCGGGGAGCCCGGCTCCGCCGCCGCACCGCCCGTTGCGTGCATACGGCCGCGTTCCGGCGCGTACCAGCGCGCCAGCCGTTCCGGCGCCACCCCGGCGAAGAACAGCAGCTGCAGCGCCACGTTGCGGGCGCTGCGGCGCAGCCAGCCGTCGCGGATCCAGCGGCGGGCCGAGGTGGTGGCCCGGAACGGCAGCCAGCAGGGCCGGCTGTGGCGCCCCAGGCGTCGGACGAGCTCCACGTCCTCCATCAGCGGCAGATCGGCGTACCCGCCGAGCCGCTCGAAGACGCGCCGGCGGACGAACAGCGCCTGATTGCCGAACGGCAGCCGGAGCCAGTGGACGCGCCGGGCCACGCCCCATTCGATGAGCCGCGCGCGCCAGTCGTTCGAGGCCAGCGCGAACCGGAAGGCTCCCCAGACCACCGCCCCGCCGCGCGCGCCATCGAGACCGCCGAGGGCGTCGAGCCATCCGGCCTCGAGCCGCGTGTCGGCGTGCAGGAACAACAGCCAGTCGCCGTGCGCGGCCGCCGCCCCGGCGTTCATCTGCCGGCTCCGTCCCGCGCCGCTCTGCATCCAGCGGACGCTCGGGAAGGCTTCCCGCAGCCGCGCCATGTCCGGTGTCTCCTCGTCGGCACCATTGACGACGAGGACCTCGACCGGCTCGCCCTCCCGCAGCAGGTCGGGCAGGCGGGCGGCCAATGCCTGCTCGTCGCCCAGGACAGGAATGACGACCGAGACGGGCCGGGCTGCATTCATCGAGAACACCGCGCGCCGGCCGGATCTTCCCGGAACGGCGGACAATCCGACGGTGCGATCCGGCCGATCCCCGCCGGACGGCACGGACAGGACGCGCCAGGCCCGCCCCGCCGCCGCCGGCTCAGCCATCCCGGCTTCGAGGCCCCGAACGCGTGTGGTACGCTGCTCGGCATCAGGCTTCTTCGCGACGCGCAGGGCGGAGCCAGCTCATCCATTCATCTCCATGCCGAAATCGACACGGCCTTCGGGCACCAGACTCCTGCACCTCGCCGTCCACGAGCTGCGGACCCCGGCGTCGGTCGTCTCGGGCTACCTGCGGATGCTGCTCGCCGGGCACGCAGGCCCGCTCAACGAAAAGCAGCAGAAGATGCTCGCGGAGGCCGATCGCTCGAATCGCCGCCTGAACGACCTCATCGCCGACCTCGGCACGCTGACGAACCTCGAGAGCGGCACCCTGGCGCCAGCGCAGCAGCACGTGGCGCTGTGGGCGCTGGCCCGCGAAGTGGCCGCCGACGTCGACGAGGGACGCGACCGTGGCGTGTCGTTCGACGTCCAGGCCGACGGCCCCGAGGCGGACGTGCTGGCCGACGCGACACGCCTGCGCAGCGCGCTGACGACGCTGCTGCGGGCGCTGGCCCGGGAACGGGCCACGCCGGGCACGATCATCGTCGCCTGCCGCGTCGCCGATGCCGGCGGCCGCCCGGAAGCGATCGTCCGGATCGGCGAAGACGCCGCGCTGCCCGCCCTCGACGGGCCACCGGGCCGCTTCGACGAATGGCGCGGTGGCCTCGGCCTGGGCCTGCCGCTCGCGCGGTGCGTCATCGAGGCGGCCGGCGGCCGGCTCTGGGCGCCCCGCGGCCGGGCGAACCGCTCCGCGATCGCCTTCGCGATTCCTCTCGCCACGCCATCCGCACCGTCAGGGCCCGATCAGCTCTGGCTCCGGAACCTCATCAGCGGTATAACTATCGGCCTGAACTGATCCGTATCGGCCGGCCGCCGCGTGCGAGCCGTTCCCGGAGGCCTCATGACCCATCGCATTCTGGCATGCATTACCGTCGTCGCCGCGCTGCTCGCGGCCGTTCCCCCCGTCCGGGCGCAGGAGACCGAGACCGAGCGGCAGGCCGCGCGGGACGTCCTGCAGAAGATGGCGACGCTCGAGAAGTCGCTCGACGTCCCGGCCATCGTCACGAAGCTGACGGCCGCCGATCCGGGGCGCGACGCGGTCGTGGCCCGCGCGAAGCAGCTGATGGCGACCGAGCTGCTGGCGCTCGCCGACGACATCACGACGCACCCGGAGATCGGCTTCACGGAGAAGCGGTCGGTGGCGAAGCTGACGGCGTACCTGAAGGCGCACGACTTCAGCGTGCAGGTCGGCGTGGCCGGCCTCGACACGGCCTTCGTGGCCCGCTACAACAAGAACAACGGCGCACCGAACCTCGGCATCATCGTCGAGTACGACGCGCTGCGCGGCACCAAGGGAGCGTTCCACGGCGACCAGCACAGCGCGCAGGGGCCCGTCGGCCTGGCGGCGGCGGTCGCCCTCTCCGAGTGGCTGACCAGGACGCACACGCCCGGCAGCGTGACCGTCTTCGGCACGCCCGGCGAGGAGATGATGCCGCCCAACGCGAAGGCGGTGATGACCAAGGCCGGCGTCTTCAACGGCACCGACATCCTCGTGCGCAGCCACTCCACCGCCGCGACCAGCCGGCCGGCGCCGGGCTTCGGCACCTGCTGCATGAACATCGACGGCGTGAAGTACACCTTCAGCGGCGCGCCGGCGCACCAGCTGGCGGCCTGGAACGGGCGGAACGCGCTCGAAGGCGTGATCCACCTGTTCACCAACGTCGACAGCGTGCGGGCCAGCATCCGGCCCGAAGCGCGGATCGAGGGCTACATCACCGAGGGCGGCGCGGCGCCCAACGTCGTGCCCGACCGGACGCAGGCCGACTTCTACATCCGCTACCCGGACGAGGTGTACCTGAAGCAGGTGACCGCGTTCGTCGACAACGCGGCGAAGGCGGCGGCCCTGTCGACCGGCACGAAGGTGAAGATCGATCACTACGGCCAGAACCGTGACGGCATCTCGGTGGCGACGCTCGCCGAGGTCGGCTTCGCGTACATGGAGAAGTACGGCGCGACCAACGTGCTGCCCGAGCCGGGCAAGCCGCAGGGTTACGAGGAGACGGGCAGCGTGTCGCGGGAGATCCCGGGCGTGGGCTTCACCTCGCAGTCGTCCTACGCGCCGAACCACACCTACGAGATGCTGGCCGACGCCACCAAGGAAGTCGGTCACCACGGCTTCACCGTGGATGCGCAGGCGATGACGGCAGTGCTCTACGACTTCGCGACCCACCCCGAGTACCGCGAGGCCGTGCACAAGGAGTTCACCGGCATCCAGGCGCTGTTCACCGAGTACCTGGCCGACCTGGAGAAGGTGTACAAGACGCCGAACGTGCCGGATCCGCAGTAGAAGAGTCGGCCCGGGTGGAGGCCGTCGTCACGACGACGGCCTCCAACTGGCCGACCGGGCGGAATGAGATTCAGAATGGAGAATGCAGAAAGAAAGGCCGGCGGAAGCGCCAACGGCATCTCGTTCTGCATTCCATTCTCGATTCTCGATTCGTCACCTCCTCACTTCATCGCCCTCCACCCCTTCCCCTTGAAGATCTGCCTGGCCACGCAGGCCTCGGCCCGCGCCCAGGCGTCGGCCAGGTCGCCGGCTGACAGCGGCGACCGCAGCTCGGCATCGCCCGGGCAGTCGTCGCCGACCCGGTCGGCCGCAGCCCTGATGTCCTTCGGCGGCCGGGGATCGGCGTAGAACAGTGCGACGCCCTCCCGCACCCAGAGCGGCCGGCCGGTCAGCGCGTCGCGGGTCAGCACGTGGACCAGCTCGTGCCGGAGGGTTCGCGTCAGGATTCCGCGCGCGCGCAGCGTCGCGAGCGGTGCCAGCGTCATCACGTCGCCGTCGGTCGCCCCGGCCGTGTACCACGGCTGCCCCGTCGCCTGTTCGTACGCCTGCAGCGTCGGCTCGACACGGATGGTGATCTGCGGCGGCGCCGAGACGCCCAGCTGCCGGGCGAGGTCGTCGCGCGCGCTCGCCGCCGCCGCATCGATCTCCGCCCGGTCGGCGGGGTCGTCCGGCAGATCGACACGAATGCCGCTGGCAGCTGTCCGCGCCAGGCGGCGCCGCCTGCGCCGGAGGAGCCGCCGCGGCGGAGGCCACGCGCGTGTCGACGGCGGTACCCGACGCGAGGTCGACGATCCGCGTGCCGGGGAAATAGTCCTGCAGGATCTGCGGTGCAGTCTTCCCCGCCCCGGCCATCGCCACCGACCCGAGCACACACAGCCCCACGCCATGCCCCGATCCGCGTCCCTCGAAGCGGTAGCCGTTCCCGATGCGGTGGAGGGTGAAGAGCGTGCTCTTGATGTACTGCCAGCCGAGGGTATCGCCGACCGCGACGCGCAGGCTCTGTCCCGAGATCACGTCGGGCTGCAGACCGTCGAGCCGCAGGCGGGTGACGCGGCCGGACGTGTCGTGCGCGATCGCCGTCAGGTCGCGCAGCCGGCGGCCGCGGAAGCCGGCGGCATGGAGCGCCCGCAGCAGGTCGCTCGTCCGGAGCTCGGCCGACCAGCCGGGCAGATGCACGCACGCCGGATCGGGCTTCGACGGCAGGTAGGGCACGTCGACCGCGCCCGGCCAGACCTCCGACGGCCGTTCGGTGTAGCCGCCGCACCACGCGCTGTAGAAGACCGACGCCGGCGCGCCATCGAAGAACAGCACCTCGCCGGCCGTCGCTTCGGCCGCCCGCCGCGTGGCTGCGGTCGGTCGCCGGTACACCTGGCAGTGCGTCTGATCGCAGAGATCGAACCCCTGCGACTGATGGCGCCCGAGGTTGGCCACCGCGAACGTCCGGACGGCCACCGCCAGCGCCTCGAGCGCGGCCGGCGGGCTGTTGGGCGCCGCCTCGCCGACGAGCACGCCCGCGACGTAGTCCTCCAGCCCCATGTCGACGATGTGATAGCCCCGGCCGCGGGCGAGGCCGATGCGCAGGGTGAGGGTTCCGTGGGCGAGCCGCGCCTGCAGCGTCTGCCGCGCCTGCGGTTCGCGCGCCGACGATGCCGGCCCGATCGCCCGGCCGTCCGCACGGCGCGCCCGCCCGAGGCGAGCAGCACCGACGTCACCGCCAGGGCGATCAGGGCCCGCCTCACGGTGTCAGCTCCAGGAACGCCGCCATCTCCTGCCAGATCAGCGGCAGGCTCGCCTTCAGCTGGTGGTCGTCGTCGAGCACGCGAAGCGTGACGTGGGCGCGGCCCGACGCCCATCGCTCGACCATGGCGCAGTCGACCGCCTCGTCGCGGCGCCCCTGGAAGACGAGCGTCGGCAGAGGGACGTCGAGCATGTAGGTATCGTAGCGCTGGCTGTCGCGGAAGAACTCGTACTCGAGGGGCCGCGGCTCGCCGTACGCGTAGTGCATGACGTCGAGCGTCCCGGTCTCCTCCCAGCGGGCGACCCGCTCCTCGCCGAGGAATCGCAGGCCGTCGCGGCCGAAGTCGAGGGCCGGCGCGAGCAGCACGATCCGCTCGGGCGGGTGCGCCCCGGCGGGGTCGAGGCGTGCCGCGCTCTGCAGCGCCACCACGGCGCCGAGGCTCGAGCCGATGAAGACCACCGGCCCCGGCGGCAGCGCCGAGACGAGCGCCCGCACCTGGTCGAGCATGCGGGTGACGCTGAGCGTGGCGAAGTCGGGCTCGTTCAGGTCGGGACAGTGGAGCGAAAGGCCGCGTTCGGCGAGGCGGTCGGCGAAGAACCCGGCCTTCGTGGAGCGGGGAGACGAGGCGAAGCCGTGGAAGTAGAAATAGTGCCGCATCAGAGCTTGTTCTTGCACCCGGGCCGGCACCGGCACGGAATCGACGCCTCACCGTCGGTGTTGTAGTTGTAGGTCAGTTCCTCGCCCTTGCGGATGCTGCGGGACGCGCGGATCCAGATCGTATCGTCGAGGATGTGGATGTAGCAGTTCGGCGTGCACGAGTGGTTGATGAACCGGGCGATGTTCCCGCCGACCCCGGCGTCGATGACCGATCGGCTGGTCAGCTTGAAGCACCAGATGTGCCCCTTCTTCAGATAGCGGATCTCGCGCTTCAGGCTCTCCTTGTTCGAAATCTTCTCGCCCGCGTAGTAGGTAATCCGCTTGTTCTTGGCAATCGGCTGCGTCGCGTAGACGCCCCAGCCCTGGATCTTCGAACGCCGTTTCTCGATCATGGCGATTAAGATACAACGGTTCGGCCGTTTCGCGCAGGTGCTCCCGCGCGCCACGGCAGCCCCGTTCCCGTCGCGGCAGACCCCGATGACGCCATCCCCGGCCAGCGAACCGGCGCCGCCACGGCTGCTGCTCGCCATCGAGCAGTTCAATCGCGGCGAGTACTTCGAGCAGCACGAGACGCTCGAGGACCTCTGGCGCGACGAGCCCGGCGAGGTGCGCCGCCTCTACCAGGGCATCCTGCAGATCGGCGTGGCCTTCCACCACCTGCGCCGGCTGAACCAGCGCGGCGCCGTCCGGCTGCTCGCCCGGGGACTCGCTGCAATCGCGCCCTTCGCCCCGGTGTGCCGGCAGGTGGACGTCGACGCGCTCGCGGCCGACGCGCGCCGGGCCCTCGCCGCCATCGAGGCCCTCGGCCCGTCGCGCGCGGCCGAGTTCGACTGGGCCCTGGCGCCGAAAATCGTCCGGCGAGGCTGACTCGCGTTACAATCCGGGCCTGGAGGGGATCCTCATGCGCGCGATGCTTTCACTGCTCCTCGTGGCCTCCATGGCGCCCGGCGTGGCCGCCCAGTCGAAGCAGGTCATCCACACGGGGACCGTCCCCGGCCTGCCGTTCAGTCCGGCCGTCAAGGCGCGGCAGTTCATCTACGTCTCGGGGACAATCGGCCTGAAGGGCACCGGCGCGGGCGCCCCGCTCGCGGCCGGCATCGAGGGCCAGACGCGTCAGGCGCTCGAGAACATCTCGGCGGTGCTGAAGCTCGGCCGGCTCGAGCCTGGCCGACGCCGTGAGCGTCACCGTCTACCTGAAGCGCCAGGCCGACTTCCAGGCGATGAACGCCGCCTATCGGACGTTCTGGCCGAAGGATCCCCCGACCCGCACGACCGTCGTGGCCGATCTCGCCCGCCCCGACGCGCTGGTCGAGATCTCCATGATCGCCGTGCCGCACGATGCCGAGCGGCGGATCATCCGTCCCGACGGCTGGACCGACTCGCCGTATCCCTACAGCTACGCCATCAAGTCGGGCGATACGCTCTTCCTGTCGGGGCTGGTGAATCGCGACGTCCGGACGAACACCCCCATCGAGGGCGACATCAGCGTCCAGGCCCGGACGATCCTGGAGCACGCCGGAGAACTGCTCGCCGCGGCCGGCATGAGCTATCGCGACGTCGTGCAGTCGCGCGTCTTCCTGCCCGACCGGTCGAACTTCCGGGCGTTCAACGCGGTGTACACCGCCGTCTTCACGCCGCCGCCGCCGGCGCGCGCCGCGGTGCAGACGCAGCTGTCGAGCCCCGATCACCTGGTCGAGATCACGCTGGTGGCCGTCAAGGGGGGCGACAAGAAGTTCATGACCCGGCCCAATCCGGACGGCACGCCCGGGCGCGCCAATCCCATCCTGAGCGCCGCGGTCCGCGTCGCCGACCGGCTCTACACCTCGGGCACGCCGGGCGGCGTGCCACCGGGCGACCTGAAGGCGTCGGCGCGGGATGCGCTCGCCCGGCTCGGCCGCTCGCTGAAGGCCGCCGGCTACGACTGGGACCAGGTCGTCGACGCCATCGTCTACCTGAAGGACGTGAAACAGTTCGCGGCGCTGAACGAGGCCTACCGCGAGGTGTTCAAGAAGGACTTCCCGGCACGCACGACCGTCCAGGCGCCCGGCATGGGCCCGTCCGATCTGGAAATCATGCTCACGGCCGTGCGCTAGGGCCGGACGGGCCGTCGGCCCGCCCTGCACGCTCCACGCCGCGCCGGTCTGCGCGCCCGTCCCGGGGCTGCTATAGTGGCAGAACGGGCCCGGGCGCGCGGCCGCCCCGCCCGTCATCCCCCAATCACGGCAAGGAGGACGCGTGAGTATCGCCCGGGACGTCATCAGGGCGTGGGGCCGGATTCTCTCCGGCTATACCCCCTCCCTCTCGATCGAGATCACGCGCGAGTGCCCGCTGCGGTGCCCGGGCTGCTATGCCTACGGCGACGATCACCTGGGCGGCGAGGTCACGCTGCGGGAAGTGGCCGACTTCAAGGGCCAGGCGCTGATCGATGGCGTCCTGCGGCTCGTCGAGCGCCACCGGCCGATCCACGTCTCCATCGTCGGCGGCGAGCCGCTGGTCCGCTACCGCGAGCTGAACGCGCTGCTGCCGCAGCTCGCCGACCGCGGCATTCACATGCAGCTGGTGACGAGCGCGGTGCGCCCGATTCCGATCGAATGGGCCTCGATTCCCGGGCTCCAGATCTGCGTGTCGATCGACGGGCTGCAGCCGGAGCACGACGCCCGGCGCAAGCCGGCCACCTATCCGCGCATCCTGAAGCACATCGAAGGGCACCGGATCACCGTCCACTGCACCGTGACGCGCCAGCAGGTGAACCGCGACGGCTACCTGGATGAATTCGTCGCCTTCTGGTCGGCGCAGGCCCCCGTGCAGCGGATCTGGATGAGCCTGTACACGCCGCAGATCGGTGAGATCTCCGACGAGCGGCTGCGGCCGGCCGACCGCCGCCGGGTCATCGAGGAACTGCAGCGCCTGCGGCAGCGGTATCCGAAGCTGGACATGCGCGAAGGGACGATTGCCGCCTATGCGGACTCCTCCCTCGTCGCCCGACGAGTGCACGTTCGCCCGGACGACGACCTGCATCTCGGCCGACTTCGAGCGGCGGATCACGCCGTGCCAGTTCGGCGGCGCCCCCGACTGCACCAACTGCGGCTGCATGGCCTCGGCGGGACTGGCGGCCGTCTCGCGCCACAAGGTGGCCGATCTGGTGCCGATCGGCCCGATCTTCGAGACCTCGCTGCGGATCGGCCGGGCGCTCCGGCGCCGGCGGGCCGGCGCGGGCGCCGCGCCGCCGCCGTCCGCCCCCGGCGAGCCCGAGCGGGCCGGTGCGCCGTCCCGGTGATATAATGCCGGGTTCAATGCCGTTGCTTACGCATGCCAGACGTCAGGTGCGGGCCGCCGGGCACTTCTTCCGCGGCCTCATGGACACCACGCACCCGCTGCTCGTGCACCTCGTGCCGATCCGCCGCTGCAACATCGACTGCGGCTACTGCAACGAGTACGACAAGGTGTCGCAGCCGGTCCCGCTCGACACGATGCTCGCGCGGATCGAGCACCTGGCCGGCCTCGGCACGTCGGTGGTCGCCTTCAGCGGCGGCGAGCCGATGCTGCATCCGGACCTCGATCGGCTGATCGCCGCGATCCGGTCGCACGGCATGATGGCCGGCCTCATCACGAACGGCTACCTGCTGTCGCCGAAGCGGATCGAGGCCCTGAATCAGGCGGGGCTCGACTACCTGCAGATCAGCATCGACAACATCGAGCCGGACGAAGTCTCGAAGAAGAGCCTGCGGCTCCTGGACAAGAAGCTGCAGTGGCTCCGCGACTTCGCGACCTTCGACATCAACATCAACTCGGTGCTGGGCGGCGGCATCAAGAATCCGGAGGACGCCCGCACGATCAACACGCGGGCCCGCGAGCTCGGCTTCTCGACGTCGATCGGCATCATCCACGACGGGGCGGGCCGGCTGAAGCCGCTCGGGCCGGCCGAGCGGGCGGTGTACGAGGACGTCTCCCACCGCATCAGCAGCACGCACTACGTCCTGAAGAACCTCTACTCCGGCATCCGCGACTTCCAGGACAACCTGGCCGACGGCAAGCCGAACGACTGGCGCTGCCGCGCGGGCGCCCGCTACCTCTACGTCTGCGAGTTCGGCCTGGTCCACTACTGCTCGCAGCAGCGCGGCTATCCGGCGATTCCCCTCGAGCAGTACACGCTGAACGACATCCAGCGCGCGTTCAACACGCCGAAGTCGTGCGCCCCCTACTGCACGATCGGCTGCGTGCACCGCGTGTCGACGATGGACTTCTGGCGGTATCCCCAGACCCAGCCGGTCACCACCCCCGAGCACGAACAGGAACCGGAACAGACGGAGGCGGCGGCGAGGTAGAGGAGCCGCGTCGCGCGGTCTCCGGTCTCCGGCTTCCGGTCTACGGTCCAGTCAGGACGCGGGCGCACGGAGCGCTCGGCGGCGCCCGGTCCTGCGGGCGCACCGCATGGCGGCCTCGAAGACCGGAGACTGAAGACTGAAGACCGGGCCGTGGGCTGGAGCCCACGGCGCTCTCAGTGCCGCGTCTGTGTCGGCGTGGCGTGCAGGTCGAGCATCAGGGGACCGTCCTTCAGATACTCGGTGAGGTGGATTTCCTCGAGCTCGCGCAGGCGGCGGGTCACGTCGGCGATGCGCAGCGCATTGGCTTCGATCATCCGCAGGAACCGCGCGAGCGCCGGATCGACGTTCTTGCTCGCGAGCACGAGCTGCGCGGTGCCCAGGATCGCCGTCAGCGGGTTGTTCACCTCGTGGTTCAGCGTGATGGCCAGCTGCCCGACGAGGGCCTGCCGCTCCTTCTCCATCAGCTCGTTCTCGAGCATCACCATCCGCGTGATCTCGCGCGTCACGCAGACGCCGCCGGCCACCTTCCCCTGCCGATCGCACAGCGGCACGATCGTCGTCGTGAAGTAGCTCTCGGCGTCGTCGGCCGGGAACCCGATCTTCGCGTGCGTCACCACCTCGCCGGCCTCCACCACACGGGCGAAGGCCGCGTCCCACTGCGCGGGCGAGAGGACCGGATGAATCCGTCCCACCGGGGCGCCGATCAGGTCGAGCACCGACGCCTCGACGCCGAGGCGCTGGAACAGCTCCACCTGGTCGCGGTTGATGAAGGTCGCGCAGAACTGGGCGTCGAACACGATCACCCCGAGGTTCAGGTTGTTCAGCACGCCCTCCAGGTAGCTGCGCGTCCGGCTGTGGATCTCCTCGATCTGGACGATCTCGGAGATCTCGTCCAGCACGACCACGAACTGGTGCCCGCCCATGCGGGTGACGTGCACCTCGTAGATGTCGGCCGGGTCGGCGTCGCTCGACGGCGACCAGCGGAAGGCGTTGTGCAGGCCGGTGGCCCCCAGCCGCGCGCACGACTTGCGCAACGATCGGCAGAGCGTGGTCGACGCGCCGAGCGCCCAGGTCAGCTGCTGCAGGTCGCCGGTGGGGTCGCCCAGCAGTTCCTGGAACGCCGCGTTCGCGAAGCACACTTCGAGGTCGGCCGACAGCACGCAGAGCGGCTTGGAGAGCGTGGCCAGGATTTCGTCCGTGTTGACCGTCATGAGGTGCCCGCTCCTACAGGCCTTCGTTCGCCATCTCGGCGTCGAGCTGGACGCTGATCTGCGCCAGGTCCGCCATCGACAGCTCCAGCATCTTCCAGGCGTCGGGATGGATCGCGGGAATCTTCCGGTCGCCCGGAAAGCCGATGCCCTTGGCCCGCACGAGGATGTCGGCCAGGTGGACGACGGCCGTGCGATCGGCGAAGTCGCGGCTCGGGTGGAAGTTGTTGTGGTACGCGACCGGATAGATCAGCGGCGACGGGATCTGCCACTTCTTCAGCAGCCACATCCCGACCTCCTGGTGCGTCACGCCCAGGACCTCGCGCTCGGCGTCGATCTGCAGGCAGTCGCGCTCGACGATGCGCCGGCCGATCGTGGCGGCTTCCTCCGGGAAGCACTCCAGGATGATCAGCTTGCCGATGTCGTGCAGCAGGCCGGCCACGGCGAGCTCCTCGGGATTCGACATGCGCAGGTGCGCCGCGATCGCGTGCGACGCCCGGGCCGTCCCGAGCGAGTGCTCCCACAGCCCTTCGAGCGACCGCGTCATCTCGGTGAAGACGTCGATGATCGAGGCGCTCAGGACCAGCGTCCGGACCACGTCGAGCCCGAGCAGGACGAGCGCGTGGCGGATCGTCGAGATCGGCTTGCGGAACCCGCAGAAGCCGGAATTGACCAGCTTCAGCACCTTGGCCGACAGCACCTGGTCCTTGCCGACCTCCTCGGCGATGTCGACCGTCGAGGCGGACGGCGAGTTCACCAGCGCCCCGAGCTTGGCCACGATGTGCGGCACGGTGGCGATGTTCGTCGTCTGCTCGACCAGCGCCCGGCGCTCAGCAACTTCCACGCGAGTCTCCCTGCGCGATCTGCTGCGCGACGAGGTCCTTCAGTTCCATCATGAGCGGATTGCCTTCGAGCCCGGCGAACCGCACGTCGAGGTCGGCCAGCTGCTCGGCCGCGGAGCGCACGCACCGGCCGTCGTCGCCCTCGACGACGAGATGGTCGACCCCCTTGCGCTTCAGGCTGGCGATGACCTCGGCCGTCAGCGTCTTCGCCGGCCTGCAGCAGGATCGTGCCCGTCGGGGTGGTGACGGCGCGGGCGACGGTCTGGCCGGGGACGGCGTTGGTCCAGAGAGATTCTGATCACGATGGTCTCCGTCCGTGCAAACGCGGCTCCACATGTGCACACGTCAGAACACGGCGCTCAGGTAATCGGCGACCGGAGGGCGTGGTGCAGTGTGCGACGAAAGCGCACGCGCACACGTGTGCGGGAGAGCACAGGCGCACACGGGGCGCCGGAGAGCTGGCGTCCGGCGTCGCTCCCTGTCCCTGCCGCTAATAGAAGTCGTGCGACTCCGCCGCGGCGTCGACCACGCCGAACCCCTGCACCCGCTCGGCCCGGATCGACACGACGCCGTCCTGGCTCTGCAGCACGCCGTCGATGAGCAGGTACGGCTGCTCCAGGATCGCCAGCCGATCGCGGACGAACAGATTGGGCCGAACGATGACGTTGGCGAGCCCCGTCTCGTCCTCGAGCGTGAGGAACACGAATCCCTTGGCCGTGCCCGGACGCTGGCGCGTGATGACGGCGCCGGCGACACGGACCCGCCGGCCATGACGGACCCGCCGCAGATCGCCGGCCCGCAGCGCCCCTCGCATCGCCAGCTCCGTCCGCCGCAGCAGCATCGGATGCGGCCCGATCGTCAGGCCGGTGCCGGCATAGTCGGCTTCCACCCGCTCGGCCGGCGTCATGGCCGGCAGCGGCGACGGGGTCCCCTCCGCCGTTCCGCCGTCGATCGCATCCTGCCGGTACAGCTCGCCCGTCGGCCTGACCGCCTGCTCGATCTGCCAGAGCGCCGTCCGCCGGTCGCCGCGCCCCAGCAGGTTGAGCGCACCGATGTCGGCGAGCGCCGCCAGCTCGTCGCGCCGCGCGCCGCTCCGGGCGGCCAGATCGTCGATGGAGGAGAAACGGCGGGCTGACGCCGATCGGACTACGGGCTGCGGGCTCCGGGCTTCGGGCGGCGCCTGGCGGCCCGCGCGAGGAGAGCGAGTCTTCGAGCGCCGCAGCGCGTGTCGATGGGGGTGGCCGCCATCGCGCCATTGGCGCTTCGGCGAGCGCGGACCGAAGCCGGGCTCTCGCCGAGTCGGCGAAGGCGCGGGCCCCATCGACTGTGAAAAGCGCCTGCGGCCCGCGCGAGGAGAGCGAGTCTTCGAGCGCCGCAGCGCGTGTCGATGGGGGTGGGGCCCCATCGACTGTGAAAGATGACTCGCAGGCGCAGACGTTGCAGAACAGCCGGCCCGGCACCGTGGTCTCCAGCATCGACGGATTGTCGCAGCCGCAGCGGGGACAGACACGGGCTCCGGGCTCCGGGCTTCGGGCTTCAGGGATCGCGCTGGCAGGCTCCGGGCTCCGGGCTCCGGGCGGCGGGCCGCACCTGCTCGATCGCGCGGCCGACCGACTCCCGCAGCCCGCGCACGTAGCAGAGCCCGAGGCGGATCGTGCCGTCCTCCTCCACCGCGCAGCGCCAGCCGGACCGCTGCACGTCGACCCCGGCGAAGCGGACGCCGCGCCGCTGCGCGTCCTTCACCAGCGTGGCCGGGTTGTAGAATCCCATCGGCTGATTGTTCAGCAGCGCCGTGTAGAAGGCGGCCGGATAGTGCACCTTCAGGTACGCGCTCGCATAGGCGAGCAGCGCAAAGCTGGCCGCGTGCGACTCGGGAAAGCCGTAGAGGGCGAACGACGTGATCGACGTCACGATCCGGTCGGCCAGTTCGCCGGTGATGCCGCGCTCCGCCATGCCGGCGCGCAGGTGCGTCTCGATCTGCTGCATCCGCTGCATCGATCGCTTGAACCCCATGGCGCGCCGCAGTTCCTCGGCCTGGCCGCCGGTGAACCCCGCCACCGCCATCGCCATCCGCAGCAGCTGCTCCTGGAACAGCGGCACGCCGAGTGTCCGCTTCAGGATCGGCTCGAGCGACGGATGCAGGTACGTCACCGGCTCGCGTCCGGCGCGGCGATCCAGATAGGGATGCACCATCTGCCCGACGATCGGACCCGGGCGGATGATGGCGACCTCGACGACGAGATCGTAGAAGCGCTCGGGCTTCAGCCGCGGCAGCGTCGCCATCTGTGCGCGCGACTCCACCTGGAACACGCCGACCGTGTCGGCCTCCTGCAGCAGGCGGTAGACCGCGGGATCGTCGGGGGGGAGATGGGCCAGATCGACTTCACACCCAACCCCTAATCCCGAATCCCCAATCCCGTCGGCATTCCCCCGATTCACCAGCGCGAGCGCATCCTGCAACACGGCCGCATCATTCAGTGCGCGCGGGGCCCCACCCCCACGCGCTGGCGCTGCGCCGCTCGCTTCGCTCGCTATGCTCGCGCCGGCCGCAGGCGCTCCCAGCCTTCCGGTATTCACCAGCGCGAGCGCATCCTGCAACACGGCCATCATGCCCAGTCCCAAGAGATCCACCTTTACGATCCCCAGGCTGGCGCAGTCGTCCTTGTCCCACTGGATGACGACCCGTCCCGGCATGCTGGCGTTCTCGAGCGGGACGACGGTGTCGAGGCGGCCCTGGCAGATCACCATGCCGCCGGAGTGCTGGCCGAGATGGCGCGGCAGGTCCTGGATCTGCCGCCACAGGTCGGCGAACAGCCGCACCCGCTCGCCGCCGGCGAGTCCCGCGGCGCGGAGGTGTCCGTCGAGCGTCTCCGCCGGATCGCGGAACTCGAAGCTGTGCATCACCTTCGCCAGGCGATCGACCTGCGCCGCCTCGATCCCCAGCACCTTGCCGACCTCGCGCGCGGCGCTGCGGTCGCGATAGGTGATCACGTTGGCCGTCATCGCCGCGCCCAGCCGGCCGTACCGCTCGTAGAGATGCTGAATGACCCGTTCGCGCCGGTCGCCGCTCGGCAGATCGAGATCGATATCGGGCCACTCGCCCCGCTCCTCGGACAGGAAGCGCTCGAACAGCAGGTCCATGCCGACCGGATCGACCGCCGTGATTCCCAGGCTGTAGCAGACGGCGCTGTTGGCCGCCGACCCGCGCCCCTGCACGAGGATGTCGTGCTGGCGGCAGAAGTTCACGAGGTCCCAGACGATCAGGAAGTAGCCGGCGAGGTCGAGCTTCTCGATGAGATCCAGCTCGCGGGCGATCTGCGCCCGCGCCCGATCGTGATACGGCCGGTACCGCTCGCGCGCCCCCACGTCGGTGATCTTCCGGAGGAACGAGCTCATCGTCTCGCCGGCCGGCACGGGATATTCCGGGAAGCGGTAGCCGAGATCCGCCATCGTGAAGCGCAGCCGGTCGGCCAGCTCGCCGGCGGCCGACAGCGCCCCCGGCCGGTCGGCGAACAGCCGCCCCATGGCCGCCGGCGACTTCAGGTACCGCTCCGCGTTCCGGGCCAGACGCCGGCCGGCGCGATCGAGATCGGTGTGATGACGGATGCAGGTGAGCACGTCGTACAGCGGACGGTCGCCGGGCGCCGCGAACCGGACGCCGTTGGTCGCCACCACCGGCACGCGGAACGCCGCCGCCAGGGCGATCAGCGATTCGTTCGCCGCCTCCTCGTCGCGCAGCAGGTGCCGCTGCAGCTCGACACAGACCTGCGCGCGGCCGAACAGGCCGACGATCCGATCGAGCAGGCCGCCGACGCCGTACCGCCCGGTGTCGAGCGCCTCCCGGCCGACCAGCGCCACGAGCCCGCGCGTCGCCCCGTCCAGATCCTCGAGCGTCAGCGCGCCTTCCCCTTTCGGCGCCCGCAGCTTCATCCGGGTGACGAGGCGGCAGAGGTTCCGGTAGCCTTCCTGCGACTCGACGAGGACGGGCAGGGACCAGACGCCGGCGGGATTGAGGGTTGGGGATTCGGGGTTGGGGGACCGAATCCCCAATCCCGAACCCCGAATCCCTTCTGCATTCGCCCCCGCCTCCCCCATCGTCAACTCGGCGCCGATGATGGGACGCAGGCCGGCAGCCGTCGCGGCGCGATGGAACCGGGGCGCGCCATAGACGCCATCGCGATCGAGCAGGGCAATGGCAGGATAGCCAAGGGCGGCGGCGCGCTCCACGAGCGCTTCCGGCAGCGACGCCGCGCTGAGAAAACTGAAGGCGGAGGCGGTGTGGAGTTCGACATACATCGGCGTGTCACGTGGGGGACGGAGGAGGAATGAAGGATGAAGAAAACGGCACGAAGCCACGAAGACACGAAGGCACGAAGGCACGAAGGTCTTCGTTTCTAAATTCTTAATTCTCCATTCTCAATTCGTCTCCTTCTCTATTCCCCGTCAGTCGATCACCCCGTCCACGAACCAGCGCTCGGTCTGGCGATCGCGAAACAGGCGGCAGACGACACCGTCGGGAAACGCCACTTCCCACTCATCACGATTCCAGGACGGTTCATGCCTTGCCCCTTGCCCCTTGTCAGCTTCTCTAACTGCTCGCGGGGCCCCACCCCCGCTCGCGCGCGCTCGGCGGCTCGGCTCCGCCTCGCTTCCCTCCGGCGCCTCGCGCGGGCCGCAGGCGCTGTTCTCCAGGCTTCGGTCTTCAGTCCTGCTCCTGACAGGACCGGAGACTGTAGACCGAAGACCGGAGACTGCCGCGCCGTGCGCGGCCTCCCACCACGCCCCTGACGTGCGCCACGGTCCGGCGCAGCGGGTCACCCGGCCGCCGGCCAGCCCGCGCCGATCGATCGCGACCCGGGCCGGACAACCCTGCTCGACGCTGACACGCGCCGGCACCGGACGCCGGAACCGCCGCAGCGCGCCCGGGAGGTACTCAACTTCTTTCAGTGCGCGTGGGGCCCGACCTCCGCGCGGCACCCGACAAGTGGGCTTCGGCCACGCTCGCCGAAGCGCCTTCGGCCGGGCGCCACCCCCACGCGGAACTGACGCCGATGCCTCGCCTCGGATCTCCATGTCCTCGCCCTTCGGCAAGCTCAGGGCGACCCCGAGCCCTGTCGAAGGGTCGGCTCGGCATGGCCGCAGGCGCTCCGATCCGATCGTGACGGCGCGTCGGTCGACGGCGAACGGTGCCATCTCGAACGCCCCGGGCCGATGGGAATCGACGAGCGCCGGCGTGCCGCAGCGGTCCGCGCCCACGAGCGCCGTCAGCCGCGCCAGCAGCGTGGACAACTGTTCGGGCGCCGGCTGCGCCCGTTCGAGCAGCGATTCCTGGACGATGCGCCCGGGTGACGGCTCGATCCGGATGTCGACCGTGTCGATGGCCGCGCCCGGGGGATGCGATTCGAGATCGAGCCGCAGCAGCGTCCGGAGCACGCGCGGATCGCGGATGGGCGCCGGCAGCCGCAGGCTCCGCTGGTAGACGGTCTTCGTCACGAGACCGAAGCCGCAGGTGGATGGCGACGGCGGCACGGTCGCGCCGCTCCAGCGTGACGGCCAGCGGTTCGAGCAGCCGGCCGAGCACGAACGCCAGCGGCTCGAGCCCCTCGACCGGCCACTCCAGCTCCAGCCGCGTCTCGAAGCGCGTCTCGTCGGCCCAGGGCACGAGCGGCTCCGGCAGTTCCTCGCCGCGGGCGAGACGCTGCCAGGCCAGCCCCGCCTGCCCCAGCCGGGCCGACAGCGATGCCGGCGGCAGGGCCGCCAGATCGCCGAGCGTCTCGAGCCCCCAGCGGCGCAGCACGGCCAGCGGGAATTCCGTGGCGGCCTCGCCGGCCTGCGCCGATCGGCGGCCCCGCCCGCGGCGGATCGCCGACGGCCGGACGAGGGCCTGCAGCACGTCCAGCGGCAGCCGCGCCAGCGCGGACGCCTCGTGTCCCGGCTCGAGGCAGGTCACTCCGGCACGGGCGTGCGCCAGCAGCCAGGCCGCCGTCCGTGTCGCCGCCAGCGCGATGTGGACGCGCAGCCCGCGATCGGCCGCCGCCCGCCGCAGCTCGTCGCCGATGGCCTGCGGGGCGCCGAGCAACCGGCCGAGGCCGCTCACGTCGAGCAGCAGGAGATCCGGCCGGGGCGCTTCGAACCGGGGCACGAAGGCCTGCGCGAGATCGATCAGCGCCAGGTGCGGGTCGTCGGCCGGCGCCGGCCGATCGAACGCCCGATCGGTGCGCGCGGCCGCCCGCGCCCCATACGGCCGCGGGGGAAGGTAGAGTGCGGCGAACACGTCAGACCACCTCTCTCATTTCCGTCTCCACCACGCAGCCGGCGCCTTCGGCCCAGCGGGCGCGGGCGTGCACGGCCTGCACCTCGATCGCCAGCCCCTGGAACAGCCGGGTGCGGCCAGTGGCCGGCGACACGCCGTCCCGATCCTCCAGCCAGCGGCCGCCGCCCGTGTGGGTCGCACCGGCCGGGTGCAGCTTCAGCGTGAGTCCGCCCGCGCTGCGCGCGATCGGCTGCTCGCTCAGCAGGACGCAGGCCGTCCGGCTGCCTTCGACCAGCCGCTGCAGCCGCAGCCAGGTGGTGAAGGACACCCGCCGCAGCGCCACCGGCGGCACGCCGCCCAGATCCAGCGCCACGAGATCGAAGCCGCCGGCCTGCAGCACCAGCGAGCAGGCGGTGATGGCCTGGGAGAGCGCCCGCTGATTCAGGTCGTGGCAGAACCCGGGATGGCTCGTGACGTGTCCGCGGATCCAGAGCAGGTGCGGCAGCGCGATCCCGCACGCGTCGCCCGATACCGGATCGAAGCCGTCGAGGCCGTCGACCAGCGCCGCCGGCGCCCCGCGGCGCGTCGCCTCCGCCAGCAGCCGGTAGAGCACGCTCGTCCGGCCCGACGACACCGGGCCGACGAGCTCGGACAGCTGGCCGCGCGGCAGGCCGCCGCCCATCCGGGCATCGAGTGCCGCCAGCCCCGTCGGCAGGCGGGCGGCCGCATCGGCCGGCGGAGCCGCCGACCGGGCGGACGTGAGGGTGTGATCGAGACGGCGGGTCTGCAGCAGCGATTCGAGATCGGCCCGGGCGGCACGAGGCATGGCAGCGCTCCTGTGATTCGCTTTACTTTCGCCTTCCAGAGGCGAAACTATAGCGCAGGTCGCTGAACCGATCAAGTCCTTTAAAACCCTAGAAAAATCAGGAGTTCAGGCATCGCCCCCCTCAACCGGCGCCCCCGGTCTGGCTGAGCGACATGCTAAGATACGGCTTCCGTTCGCCGGACCGTCGGCCAGCGGGCACGATTCACTGCTCCACCATGAACACCATTCAGCCGCCGCGCGATCCGTTCACCCGCTCAGGGTGTCGGCACGGTCGATGTCGGCCGGCTTCCTGCGGGACCTCGCTTGGGCGATACGCTGCGCACTGAACCCGCCGATCCCGAAGCCGTCCCCCCGCCCTCCGCGACGCAGCGCTTCCTGCGGCGCATGGCGGCCGCCTTCACCTATCGCGACTTCCGCACGCTCTGGTTCGGCTCGTTCACATCCAGTGTCGGCACCTGGATGCAGAACATCGCCCAGAACTGGCTCATTCTCTCGCTGACCGGCTCGGCGTTCTTCCTCGGGCTCGACGCCTTCCTCCAGCAGCTGCCGATCATGCTCTTCACGCTCATCGGCGGCGTGCTCGCCGATCGGCGCGACCGGCGGCTCACGCTGATGGCCTCCCAGTACCTTCAGATGGGCTCGGCGCTCACGCTGGCGCTGCTGGTCTTCCTGGGCGTCGTGCAGATCTGGCACGTGCTGGTGCTGTCGTTCGTCACCGGCCTGGCCCAGTCGTTCGGCGGCCCGGCGAGCCAGGCGCTGCTGCCGTCGCTCGTCGAGAAGCGCGACCTGCCGAACGCCGTCGCGCTCAACTCGATCCAGTTCAACCTGGCGCGCGTCATCGGGCCGCTGCTGGCCGGGCTCGCCCTGGCCGCCTTCGGCATGGTCTCGTGCTTCACGCTGAACGGCCTGTCGTTCGTGGTCGTCATCATCGCGCTGATGTCGCTGCACGTGAAGCACATTCCCCCGACGACGCCGCAGCGGATGCTCGACGGCCTGCGCGGCGGCTTCCACTACGTGCGGCACCAGCCCGGCGTGACGGCGCTCATCATCATCGCCGCGGCGACGACCTTCCTCGGGTTTCCGTTGATGACCTTCCTGCCGATCTTCGCGCAGGACATCTTTCACCGGGGTGTCAGCGGCTACAGCGTGATGATGGCGTTCTCGGGCGCGGGCTCGGTGTGCGGGGCGCTCATCGTGGCCTGGCTCGGCCAGTACAAGCGGATGGGGCTGACGGCCATGGTCGTGCAGGTCGTCTTCGGCGGCCTGATGGTGGCGTTCGCCGCCTCGCACTCGATCTATCTCAGCTACGTCATCCTCTTCTTCACCGGCGCGGGCATGATGATCGTCTTCTCGACCGTCACCTCGCTCGTCCAGATCCTCGCGCCGAACGAAGTGCGCGGCCGCGTGATGAGCATCTATCTCGTGGCGTTCCGCGGCGGCATGCCGCTCGGCAGCCTCGCGGCCGGCTACTTCGCCAGCGTCAGTTCCGCGCCGCTCGTCCTCGGCGTCAACGGCGTGCTGCTCATCTGCGTCTCCGCCTACTTCCTCTCGCGCGACCACGGCATCAAGGCGCTCTAGGGGCTTGACGCCCTCCCGCCCCCGCTGCCACACTCGGCCGGAGGCGAGCATCCATGGTCACGGGGGCCGGTCGGCAAGTCACGATCTTCGTCGGGGAATCGGATCAGTACCACCACCAGCCGCTCTACCTGGCCATCGTCGAGCGGCTGCGGCGTGAAGGCTGCGGCGGCGCCACCGTCACCCGCGGCCTGGCCGGCTTCGGTGCCTCCAGCCTCATCCACACGGCCTCCATCGTCCGCCTCTCCATCGACCTGCCGATCGTGATCACCGTGATCGACCGTCCGGCCCGGATCGCGCGGATCCTCGACGCCATGCGCGACATGGCGCCGCACGCCCTCATCGTCGCGCAGGACGTCGAGATCGTGCAGTCGGGGGTGCCGTTCAAGGAGGGACTGCCGCACATCGCCGTCTCGGAGGTGATGCAGCGGAACGTCGTCACCGTCCGTCCGGAGACGCTCGTCAAGGAGGTCGTCGAGCTGCTGGTCGACCGCGACTTCACCGCCGTGCCGGTGGTGGACGACGCGAACCGCGTGGTCGGCATGATCAGCGACCGCGATCTGCTGACGCGGGGCGGCACGCACGTCGGCATCGATCTGCAGCGGGCGACGGATCCCGCGTTCGTGCGCCAGCTGCACGAGGCGCTGCAGGGCTCCACGCGCAAGGTCGAAGAGCTGATGACGCGCGAGGTCGTCACGCTCACGCCCGGGACGTCACTCGGCGCGGCGGCGAAGCTGATGGTGGAACATCACCTGAAGCGGCTGCCCGTCGTGGACGCCGGGGGACGGCTGACGGGCATTCTCGGCCGGCTCGACGTGCTGAACACGCTGGCCGCCGTCCACCTGCCGGAATGGCATCCCGCCGCGCCCGCCGGCGGCGCCACGGTCGCCGATGTCATGGATGCCGGCGTGGCGACGGCGTACGAATCGGCGCCGATCGAGGAGCTGTTCGAGCGGCTCGTCTCCTCGGTGCACAAGCGGGTCGTCATCGTCGACGCCACCCGCCACGTCCTCGGCATCGTCGCCGACAGCGATCTGCTGTCGCGCGTCGGCCGCGAGCACTGGCCGGGCGTGGTGGAGCTGCTCGCCTCGAAGGCCCCGATCCAGCGCCTGAGCGAACCGGCGCGCCGGCACGTGCAGAAGCTGCGGGGCAAGACGGCCGGGGATGTGATGTCGCGCGACGTGGTCAGCGTGCGGCAGGAGATGCCCGATTGCCAGCGCGCTCGCGCAGTCGGCCGAACGGCACGCGAAGCGGATGCCCGTAGTGGACGCCACCGGCGCCCTCGTCGGCATCGTCGGCCGCACCGCGCTGCTGCGCGCCCTCCTCCGCGCCGCGTAGGGCGGCGGTCAGGGGCCGGCCTCACCCGGCGCCGGCTCCGGCGCTCCGGCACGCCTCCCTCATCGTGGATTCGGCAACTGATCGATGTCGATCCGCCCCACGCTGAGATCCAGCGCCAACCCCGCCACCGTGACGGACCGCTCGGCCTGGGACAGCAAGGACTGGTTCGTCAGCAGGGCGGCCTCGGCATCCAGGACGAAGTTGATCACGCTCCGCCCGGCTTCATATTTCAACCGTTCGTCGTGCAGGATGCGCTCGCTCTCGGCGACGGAATCGCGGAGGGACGCCACACGGCTCTCGGCGCTGTCCAGGTCGGCCAGGGCCGTGCGGACCTCACGGTCGATGCGAAACCGCAACTGCCGGCGGGCGAGCCGCGCTTCCGCCAGCTGTGCCGCCGCGGCCTGAATCCGGCCCTTGCGCCGACCTCCATCGAACAGTGGTACCGAGACATGAACGCCGACGAGCCAGTCGGCGACGGAGCGGTCCGGCGCAGGCGCTGTAACGGGAAGAGCCGGCAGCAACTTTCCGATCAGTTCCGGAAAACCGATCGGGCTGTTCGACCCGGTACTCGATGGCCGAGGCGCGCAGATCGATCCGGGGCCAGGCCGCTCTGCGGGCGGCCTCCTCCGCCCGCTCGCCGGCGCGGATCTCGTGATCCTGCGACTGCAGGTCCGGCCGGCGCGCGACGGCCTCGTGCAGCCACTCGTCCTCCGGCTCCCGGGGCAGGGCCGGCGGGAGAGAGGCGGGCGTGTAAGTCAGCACCGGCAGGTCTCCGTCGAATCCCATGACGGCGGCCAGGGCACTCAAGGACGATCGCCGGCCCGATCGGAGCGTGGCCAGGTCGCTCTGGACCTGCGCGAGCCGCGTGCGAATCTTCAGCGCATCGACCGGCACGGCGTGCCCCGCGGTCACGAGCTGGTTCGTGCGATCGAGCAGCGATGCCAGGCTCTTCACCCGTGCGTCGGCCGCGTCGATGAGGTCCGTGTAGGCCAGCGTCTGGAGATACAGCCGCGCCGTCTCGAAGACGATTTCCTGCCGGCGGCGGTCCACCCCGGCACGGGCGGCACCGACCCGCTCCCGCGTGGCGGCCAGCTCGAGCGCTGTCCGGTTGAAATCCCAGGCCAGCCACTTCAGGTCCACACTGCCGGTGTAGAGAGCCGTGTCGAACCGCAGGAGGGAGGGCGTGGTGCCAAAGGGATAGCCGTGCTCGAGCCGTGTCCTGGAGGCATCGGCGGAGACGTCCATCTGCGGCAGGAGCAGGGAGTGCGCGCTGGTGGCCACCCCTTCCCGGCGCTGGACCTCGGCCTGCGAAGCCTGCAGGTCCGGCGAATGCGCCAGCGCATAGGTCACGGCATCCCGCAGGCTCAGCGGCGGGCCGGCGGGCGGCGTCTGGGCCGTCGCCAGCACGGAACAGAGTGCGAACGGCACGACGAACGGGACCCACGGCCTCATAAACAGCTTCCCATGCATGCGCAGCCCACGGTCACACCTGGCCGGGTTCCGCCCCCTGGCTGGCAGTCAACTTCCTGCGGATCTGATCGGGCAATCCATGGTCCGGCCTGTTCGCGTACACCATGTAGTAGGTGACGGGAATCACGAAGAGCGAGAACAGCGTGGAGACGATCAATCCGAAGATGAGCGACCAGGCCATCCCGCCGAACACGGTGTCGAGCGTAATGGGAATGGCGCCCAGCACTGCGGCGCCCGACGTCAGGAGAATCGGGCGCAGGCGCACGGAGACGCTCTCGAGAATGGCCGCCTCGAGATCGAGCCCGCGCAGCAGCCCCAGTTGAATGAAGTCGACGATGATGATCGAATTCCGGGTCACGATGCCGGCCAGGGCGATCATCCCGATGAACGCCGGACCGGAGAAGAACAGCGGATTCCTGAACCCGCCGATGGCCTGCTGGCCGAACTGGTTCAACAGCCAGAACCCCGGCAGGACTCCAATCACCATCGATGGAATCGCCAGCATGATCACCAGGGGCAACTGGTACGACCCCGTCTGATTCATCAGGACGATGTAGATGCCGAGCAGAGCGGCCAGCATCGCGAACGCGAGATCCCGGAACAGGTGGATGGTGATGTACATCTCCCCTTCATCCCACCACCGAACCGTGATCGCCTTCGGCACGGCCCAGGGAATTCCACCGCCCTGGCGAAACATCGTTCGTCGATTCAACGCGCGGGGCTGCGCCTGCAGATCGACGAACCCTCGCGGACTCGCCTGGACCTGATCGGCCCTGATATCCAGGATGGTCTCCACCGGCGGCCGTCCCGCCATCTCGCCGAGGACGTACACGACCCGCTGGAGCTGGCGATGGTAAATGGTCTTGTCTTCGGTGGTCGTTCGCCAGGTGCCGACTTCCGACAAGGGCACCAGACCGCCTCCGGGCCCCTTGACGTAGATCCGCGCCAGGTCGATGCGGCTCGAGCGCTCCGCCCGGGGGAACCAGAGCACGATCCTGACGGGCGCCCGCTCGTGAGGAATTTCCGCGATGCCAGCGGCCTGGCTGCCGAGGGCGAGGCCGATCGTGCGGGCGATCTCGTCGGCGGAGATGCCGTTCAACGCCGCCTTCTGCTTGTCCACGTCGAAGACGTACTTGGTCTGGTCTTCGTCCACCGTGTCGTCGACGTCCACCACGCCCGGCTCACGTCGCAGACGGTCCTTGACGACGGAGGCGGCTCGCATCAGGTCTTCGTAGGACTGCGTCGGCCCGCCGGACACGACCGCCACCACCGTCGACATCGCCGGCGGTCCCGCGGGCAGTTCGACGATCTTCAGCTTCACGCCGTCACGCCGGGCGATGGCGGTCAGGTCGGCGCGCACGCCGCAAGGTCACGGAATGACTCGACGAGACCCGCTCGGTCTTGTGAATGAAGTTGACCCGGATACCCGCACGGTTCGGCGCCCGGCGCAGGAAGTACTGGCGCATCAGGCCGTTGAAATCGACCGGCGAGGCGGTGCCCACGTACGCCTCGAAATCCGTGACCTCCGGGACCGATTCGAGATACCGCTCGAAGTCGCGCGCGGCGGCATCGGATCGCTCCAGGGTCGTGCCGGTCGGCAGGTCGAGGATCAGGAGCATCTCGTCCTTGTTGTCATACGGCAATTGCTTGACCTGCACGCGCCGGGTCAGCACCAGCAGCACGCTGCCGACGAACAGCGCCAGGACCAGCAGCAGGAAGACCCGGCCCCGTCGCGGCCGTTCCATCAGCGGCCGCAGGGTCGCATTGAAGAAGCGCCGGGGGCCTGACGACCCGGTCGGCAACTCCCCCGGCGGGCCGTCGGCGGCCTGGTCCTTCAGGAGCCGGTACGCGAGCCACGGCGTAATCGTGAACGAGACGACCAGCGACATGATCATGGTGACGGGGATGCCGGCGGCCATCGGGCGCAGGTACTGGCCCATCATGTCGGAGACGAAGAGCAGCGGGAGGAATGACAGGATGACCGCGACGGTGGCCGCGATCAGCGGCGGCCTGACTTCATTCACCGCTTCGAGCACGATGTCGGTCGTCGCGCGGCCCCGCAGCCGGAAGTGGCGGTGGATGTTCTCGACGTCGACGATGGGATCGTCCACCAGCAGGCCGAGCGCGACCGTCAGGGCGAACAGCGAGACGCGATTGATGGAGAAGCCGAGGAAGTAGCTGACGATGAGCGTCAGGCCGAACACACACGGCACCGCGATGGCCACCACCAGCGCCTGTCGGACCCCCAACCCGATGGTCAACAGCGCCATGACCACCGCGATCGCCACCAGCAGGTCTTCCTCCAGCTCCGTGACCTTGTCGTTGGCGGTGACGCCGTAGTTCCGCGTCACGACCACCTGGACGTCGGCCGGCAGGATCTCCCGTTTCAACTCGTCCATCCGGGTCAGCAGCGCCCTGGCCACCTGGACGTTATTGGTCCCGTGCTTCTTGGCAATGGCGATCGTCACGGCCGGTTGCCCGGACCGGGCCGGCGGCGGGCCGGCCGCGCCGCCGAGCAGGCTTCCCGCGGCACCCGCCTCTTTCGGATGATCCCAGGCCAGGCCCCGATGGAAGCGCACGTAGTCCGTGAACTCGCCGGGGCCATCCGTGACGTCCGCGACGTCGCGCAGGTAGACCGGCCGCCCCTCCCAGACGCCCACCACCAGGGTCCGCAGATCGTGCGCGTCGGCAATGAGCTGGCCCGCCTGCACGCGCACGTCCCGATCATTGCGGTCGAACGTGCCAGCGAGCACACTGGCATTCGATCCCTGGATGGCGCGGCTGAGATCCGATGCGGCAACGTGACAGGAGGCCATCAGGGCCGCCGACGGCCGGATCAGCAACTCCCGCGGACGCCCGCCCACGACATAGGCGAGGCCGGCGTTGTCGACGTTCTGCAGACGGGGCACGATCTCATCGGCCATGCGGCGTAACGCATAGTCGTCCCGGGATGCACTCGTGAGTGTGAAGGTGACGATCGGCACGTCATCGACATCGATCGGCTTCACCACCCATCCCGTCGCGCCCGGCGTCATCCGGTCGACGTTCTCGTTGAGCTTGCGGACCAGCTTGACGTAGCTCGGCTCGAGCGGCTGGCCGACATAGAAGCGGACGGTCACAATGCTCTGGCCCGGCAGGGAGCGGGAATAGACGTACTCGACGCCGGGAATCTGCAGGAGCATCTTCTCGATCGGCGTGGACACGAGCTGCTCGACGTCTCGAGCGGTGTGGCCGGGAAACGCGACCATCACGTTCGCCGCCGCCACGGTGATCTGCGGCTCCTCTTCGCGCGGCGTCACCAGCAACGCCACGGCTCCCGCCGCCAGCGAGACCAGGATGAACACGATCGACAGGTTCGATTCCAGGAACTTCCGGACGATGCGGATGGTGAGCGACTCGTGAAGCGGGTTCATCGGATCGTCCTGCCGTCCGCGCGCGGGACCGGGCCGGATCCGTCTCGCAGGACGACCGTATCCCCGGACGCGAGCCCGCTGAGCACCTCGAACTGGTCGCCGACCGTGCGCCCCAGTTGCACGGTTCGCCGCTCGACTCGTCCGTCGCGGACCACGTCCACCATGGTCAACTGGCCCGCGCGCACGACGGCCGATGCCGGCACGACCAGCACTGCCTCCGCCGGCATGGGAATCTGCACGCGGCCGAACATTCCGGGCAGAACGTGCGTCGTGTCGCCCAGGTGCACCCGCACCAGGACGCTGCGACTGACGGGGTCCGACGAGGGAACGATTTCCACGACTCGCCCCTGCGTCTCCCGACGCAGCACGTCAATCCGGAACGTCAGCGGCTGATTGAGGCGGACCTGGGCCAGCAGGTCTTCGGGCACGCTGGCCTCGAGCCACAGCCGGCCCTGCGCGTACATCGTCAACAGCGGTTTGCCGGGAGCGGCCAGGTCCCCGATGTTCGCGAGCCTGTCCACCACCACCCCACCGAACGGGCTGCGGACGACCGTATACGACAGGTTCACCCCGGCTTCCTGTTCCGCCTGCTGAAGACGATGGAGGTTGGCCTCGGCGGTCGCCAGGTTCGTCCGGGTGTGCTCGAAGTCGAAGGCCGTGATGACCTGCTGGTCGAAGAGCGGCTGGTCGCGCGTGTAGTCGGACCGGGCCTGCGCGAGCGAGGCCTCTGCGCTTCGCACGGCATCCTGCGCCTGTTCGACCCGGTGCCGGAGATCCCGATCGTCGAGGACCGCAAGAATGGCGCCGCGGGCGACCCGCTGTCCGGCAGACGCGCGCATCTCGACGACATTCGCTACCACGCGGGAGGTCACCGTGGCGATCTGCTCCGCCCGGACGGTTCCCATGACCTCGGTGTGGGCGGCGATCGGCCGGGCCGTCACCATCTGCGTGGTCAGCCCGGCTGCGGAGGCCTCGGCCACCGGCTGCTGACCGGCCGGGATGGCGCCCCGATGAAAGACGCCGAGAATCCAGAGCATGAGCAGGACGATGACGGCGACCGACAGCCCCACGCGAAGCAGAGGCACACGCGGTTGCTGGCGCGGCGCCGGTGTCGGTGTCGCTTCTACGGCGGGAGCGTGACGATCCGGATCGTCAGGGGCCGGGCACATGCGCATTCCTTTCCGGGGCGTGAAGGTGCCACGTCACGGCAGAGCAATGCGAAAGGCGAGCCATGTCGGAAACGCCGGGAAATTGCAGGCATTCCGCCGGCGGGACGTGGTGTGCCGGAGCGACTGACAGAGACTATTCCGCGTTCAGACGCCGAATATTCCGGAGAGTCAGGCGACGTGACGGCTTCGGGTGGCGGGCTAACGCTGGCGACGACGAACCGGAATTTCGCGCGACCGGGACGCTCCCGCTAGAGGGCGGCGACTCCCCCGCAACAGCTGCGCCCCTGCGGTGCCTCTGCCGACGGCAGGCAGCAACCGGTCTTCTTCTGCAGGCGCTCCGCGTCGCGGCGGACGATGTCGAGGTGGCCGAGGGCGTGGGTGACCGCCTGCTGAATCGTCGTGAGGACCGGGTCGGAGAGTTCGGCGAGGCGGTAATGGATCCACAGGCCGTCACGGCGCGTGTCGACCAGGCCGGCGCGCCGCAGGTAGGCGAGATGGCGCGACGCCCTGGGCTGCGGGATCCGCAGGCTCTCGTGGATGTGGCAGACGCAGACCTCCCCGGTCAGCAGCAGCCCCAGAATCCGGAGCCGGGTCGCGTCGGCCAGCGCCTTGAACAGCGTTTCCATCGCCGAAATCGGTGTGCTCATATATTCGTCTTGACAAATATATCACGCCCGCCATAGAGTCTCAAGTATACGCAAAGGCGAATATAAATTCCATCGCCCGAGGAGTTGCCCCATGTCCGATCAGACGATTCAACAGGCCGTGCGCGACAAGTACGGCGCCTTCGCCCGCTCCGTGAGTACGCCGACGACCGGTGGCTGCTGCGGCCCCGCGTCGTCCTGCTGCGGCGGCGATCCCATCACGGGGGATCTCTACGCCGACGCCCAGACGCAGGATCTGCCGGCCGAGGCGGTGGCCGCATCGCTCGGCTGCGGCAACCCGACGGCGCTGGCGCAACTCGAGCCCGGCCAGGTCGTGCTGGATCTCGGTTCGGGCGGCGGCATCGACGTGTTGCTGTCGGCGAAGCGCGTCGGCCCGACCGGCAAGGCCTACGGCCTCGACATGACCGACGACATGCTGGCGCTCGCCCGCGAGAACCAGCGGAAGGCCGGCGCCACCAACGTCGAGTTCCTCAAGGGGACGATCGAGGCCATCCCCCTGCCGGATGACTCGGTCGACGTGATCATCTCGAACTGCGTGATCAACCTGTCGGCCGACAAGGACGCCGTCCTGCGCGAGGCGTTCCGCGTGCTGAAGCCGGGCGGACTGTTCGCCGTCTCCGACGTGGTCGTGCGCGGCGAGGTGCCCCCTGACATCCGCCGCAACATGGAGCTCTGGGTCGGCTGCATCGCCGGCGCGCTCGAGCAGGACGACTACACCGCCAGGCTGCGGGCGGCGGGCTTCACCGACGTCGACCTCGAGCCGTGGCGCGTGTACCAGGTGGAGGACGCCCGGGCGTTCCTCACCGACGCCGGCGTCGACGTCGACGCCCTGGCGCCGCAGGTCGAAGGCCGCTTCGCGAGCGCCTTCATCCGGGCGCGCAAGCCGCAGGCGTAGGACCGCGTGGTCGCGGGCGGCGCGTCGTTCACGCGTGTCGCCCGCGGCCCGTCACCCAGGAGCGCATCCGTGCCAGCCCCTCCCTGCCCGTCCGGCCATCGTCTGTCGTTCCTCGATCGGTATCTGACGCTCTGGATCTTCGCGGCGATGATCGCGGGCGTGGCGCTCGGCCACTACGCCCCGGTCGTCGTGTCGACGCTGACCGATCTGGCGATCGGCACGACGTCGATCCCGATCGCGGCCGGCCTGATCCTGATGATGTACCCGCCGCTGGCGAAGGTGCGGTACGAGGAGCTCGGCCGCGTCTTCCGCGACGTCAAGGTCCTGGTGCTGTCGCTCGTGCTGAACTGGATCGTCGGGCCGCTGCTGATGTTCGCGCTCGCCCTCCTGCTGCTCAGGGGCCATCCCGACTACGCGATCGGCCTCATCCTGATCGGCCTCGCCCGCTGCATCGCCATGGTGATCGTCTGGAACGATCTCGCCGACGGGGATCCCGAGTATGCCGCGGGCCTCGTCGCCTTCAACTCGGTCTTCCAGGTCCTCTTCTATTCGGTGTTCGCGTACGTGTTCATCAAGGTGCTGCCACCGCTCGTCGGCGTCCACTTCGGCGCGGTCGACCTGTCGGGCATCACGATGGGGGCGATCGCGAAGAGCGTGCTGATCTACCTGGGCGTGCCGTTCGTCGCCGGCATGCTGACACGCTGGATCGGCCTGCGGACGCGCGGCCGGGAGTGGTACGAGCAGCACTTCGTGCCGCGCATCGGCCGCCTGACGCTCGTCGCGCTGCTGTTCACGATCGTCGTGATGTTCTCGCTGAAGGGCGACACGATCGTCCGCATCCCGCTCGACGTCGTCCGCATCGCCATTCCGCTCGCGATCTACTTCGTCGTGATGTTCCTGATGTCGTTCTGGCTCGCCTGGCGGGTCGGCGCCGATTATCCGAAGAGCGCCACGCTGTCGTTCACGGCCGCCAGCAACAACTTCGAGCTGGCGATCGCCGTGGCGGTCGCCGTGTTCGGCGTGAGCTCCGGCGCCGCCTTCGCGGCCGTCATCGGCCCGCTCATCGAGGTGCCGACGCTCATCGGACTGGTCAACGTCTCGCTCTTCTTCCGGCGCCGGTTCTTCGCGGCCGCGCCCGTCCCGCCGCCGGCCGTGGGGAGTGCGACATCGTGACGACCGTCATCTTCGCCTGCGTGCACAACGCCGGACGGTCGCAGATGGCGGCGGCGTTCTTCAACGCCCTGGCCGACCCGGCGCGGGCACGGGCGCTGTCGGCGGGTACGGAGCCGGCCACACGCGTGCATCCCGAGGTCGTGACCGTCATGCGCGAAGCCGGATTCGATCTCGCCTCGGCCGTGCCGCGGCGGCTCACGCCGGAGCTGGCCGCGGGTGCCGCGTGGCTGGTGACGATGGGGTGTGGAGAGTCGTGCCCGGTGGTGCCGGGCGCCCGGCGCGAGGACTGGCCCCTCACCGATCCGAAAGGGCTGCCACTCGACGCGGTGCGGGGCGTCCGCGACGAGATTCCGGGCGCGCGTCAGCGCGTTGGTCGCGCGGGAAGGTTTCGCGCGGGAGCCGCAGGCCGGCGTCGCTGCCGGCGTGGCACCGCACACCACAGGAGGGAACCCGTCATGAGCGACGCGCCCGAAGATGACCTTCGACGTCGTGTCCCGCCGTCTCGACGCGCACGGCAGCACCGCGACCTGCAAGGCGGCCACCCTGCCGCTGGACACGGATCCCGCCGGCCGGACCGACGCGTTCAATCCGGCCGAACTGCTGATGGCGGCGGTCTCGGCGTGCATGATCAAGGGCATCGAGCGCGTGACGCCGATGCTCCATTTCGCCTGGCGAGGCGTCGAGGTGCGCATGCACGGCGTGCGGCAGGACGTGCCGCCGCGCATGGAGCGCATCGAATACGAGATCGTCGTGGACACCGACGAGCCGGACCATCGCCTCGAGCCTGTTGCACGACAACGTCAGGAAGTTCGGCACGGTGTTCAATACCGTCGCGGCGGGCACGACCCTCGAAGGCACCCTGCGCCGGGCGTGAGCCGCTCCGCGCGTCCGCCGGCCGCCGCCACGGCCGGCATCACTTCTGCTCCCGATCGGCCGGCGGCGTTTCAGCCTCCCCGCCGGACGCGACCGTCCAGGCCCCGGCGCGCGCCATCGCCAGGGCGAAGGCCGGCGGCGGCCAGTGGCCGTCCGCCCGCCACCGGCGGATGGCCTCGGGCCCGAGCATCATCGCCAGGCCCGGCAGGCCGCTGCAGGCGCGGGCCGCGTCGTGCAGCCATCCCGGCGGCAGCGTCAACGGATCGATCCGCTCGTGCGTGAGGTACCGTTCGAGCAGCAGGCGGAGGTCGCGCTCGACGAGCGGCGGCACGCGGATCATCCGCAGGCGCCACAGGACCCGCCCGACCCGCCCGAGGCCGCGCCGCTGGCGCGTGCGGGCGGCCGCCAGCACCGTCTCGCCCCGATCCAGCGCCAGCCTGATCCGCTGTGCCGCGGCCGCGCCGACGTGTTCGAATGGATCGAGCACGAGCAGGTTGGAGCAGGAACGGGCGGCGGCGGCCACCAGCGCCGTCTTGCCGACGCCCGCCGGCCCGAAGAGGAGCACGCTGCGGCCGCTGACGCAGGTGGCCGACGAGCTCGCGCACGATCGCCTCGCGTCCGACGAGGTCCGCCCGGTTGTCCATTCCCCGCTCCTGCCCCGCCGCCACCGGGCCACGGCTCAGTCTGTCCCGTTCAGGCCGCCGGCGCCGAGTGCCAGCAGCGCGCTCCGGATGTCGTCGAGCTGCGCCTCGGCCCTCGCCACGGCCGCTTCACCTTCGGTGCGCCGGCTGCGCGCCTGCGCGATCGCCTGCTCCGCGCTCGCCAGCCCGCCGGCGAGGCGGGCCCTCAGCTCGATCTCGAGCTGGCGCCGGCTCTCCAGGACCCGTTCGTCCAGATCGGCGGCGACTCGCCGGCTGTTCGTGCAAGACCCCTTTTTGCACGGGAGTGAGGTCGTCGGTGTAGCGCGAGAACGGAGAGCTCGAGGTGGAGGGGCGACCGGGCGGAGGGCGGCGGTCAGCAGCTTGTCGACGTACTGGCAGCTGACGCGCAGGTGGCGCTGCTGGTGCTCGTTCAGCGTGGCGGACCCGACGGCCGGATCGGCGTCCATGGAGCCGTGCCTCTCATCAGAACAGCTTCCGGGCCGTGACGACGCCGAGCCACACGGCGATGAAGCCGAAGAACACGCTCACGCCGACGTTCGCGGCCGCGATCAGCCAGGCGCCGTCCTGCGCGACCCGGAACGTCTCCAGCTCGAAGGTCGAGAAGGTCGTGAAGGCCCCGATGAACCCGACCGGCACCAGGTACCAGAACGCCGGGGCGACGACGACGCGGTCGTTGACCAGCGTCATCACGAACCCCATCACCAGGCATCCCAGCAGGTTCACGACCAGCGTGCCGTACGGGAAGATGGCGTTGGCACGCGCCTGCACGAACCCACCCAGGGCGAACCGGGCCAGCGCGCCCAGCGCGCCCCCGAGCGCGATCATCAGATAGCTCACACGCACTCCGCAGCAGAGGAACGGGCACGGGACGATTCGAGCGTGGTGGGATTACGCAGCCGGATGCGGCAGGCCGACACCCCGAGCCAAGCTCGTAGGAGTCATCTGCCTCTGGCAGAGCGAGGCGGTTCGGGGTGAACTCCAACACCCAACGTCTCCAGAGTAGCGCGAACCCCCGGTGCGACTCAAGCGAGTCGTTCCGAGGGTCGTCTTCAGTCTGCGGTCTCCGGTCTACGGTCCTGAGTGGGGACCGAAGGCCGGAGACCTGGAGGCCGCAGACGACGCTATTTCCCCCGCAGATGTTCATCGAAGAACCTCGCGACGCGCGTCCAGGCGTCGCGCAGCACCTGCGCGCGGTGAAAGTAGTGGAACTCCCCCGGATACACCATCAGATCGAACGACTTGTCATCGGCCTCGAGCTCGTTGACCAGGCGGAGCGACTCGATGAACGGCACGTTCACGTCGGCCGTGCCACCGAGCACGAGCAGCGGCCGCACGATCCGGTCGACGCGATAGATTGGCGAGCGGGCGCGGTACAGCGCCGGGTTGTCCTCGGGCCGGCCCATCCGCCCGCGGATCCAGGCGCCGCCCGGATCCTGATACCACATGTTCCAGTCGACGACGCCGGCCACGTCGACACCGCAATTGAACAGCGTCGGCGTCTCGGTGAGCGCCTGCAGGGTGAGGAACCCGCCGTAGCTCAGCCCCCAGATGCCGATCCGCTGGGGATCGACATAGCCGAGCGACGCCAGATACTTCGCCCCGGCCGCGACGTCCTGAAAATCCTTCCCGCCCAGATCGCGGTACACCGATTCGCGCCAGGCGCGGCCGTACCCGATGCTGCCCCGGTAGTCGACCGACAGCACGACGTAGCCGTGCTGCACCAGGTACTGGTGGAAGCTGTAGGACACGCCGTAGTCGCGATGGATGTGCCAGCCCTCGTAGTTCTGGTTGATGCCGTCGCCGTGCACCCAGATGATGGCCGGGTGCTTTCTCGCGCGATCGAGGTCGTGCGGCACGAACAGGTAGGCCGGCACGGGCGTGCCGTCGGCCGACGGGTAATGGACGAACTGCGGCGCCACGAGCGCGTCGCGGCTCACCGCCGCCGGCAGCGAGTCGGTCAGCCGGGTCGGCTTCGTCCCGACCGAGGGCCGCACGACGTACAGGTCGGCCGCGTTGTGCGGATCGGTGTGCTCGAACACGAGGTCGTCACCGGCCGGGGCCCAGCGGGCGTCGGTGTTCGTGCCGATGCCGGTCGTGATCGTCTCGAGGTGCGCCGCGCCGGGATCGCTGCCGAGGTCGGCCACCATCAGCTCGCGCCGCCCGGGCTGACTCTCCTGGTTCGCGTCGAACACGATCCGCCGCGAATCGGGCGACCAGGCCGCGCGCTGCACCTCGAAGTGGCCCCGCGTGATCTGCACGGGCGTGCCGCCCGACGCGGGCATCACGTACAGGTGCGCCCAGCCGTCGGCGTCGCTCAGAAACGCGATCCAGCGGCCGTCGGGTGACGGCTGCGGCTCCGCGTCCAGGAACAGCATGTCCCACCACTTCGGGTCGGTGTCGCGATGGACGACGCGGCCCGCGCCGGTCGTCGCATCGGCCACGACGATCTCGCGGGTGTGAACGTCGTCGGTGACGCGCTGGAACACCACGTGCCCCGCGTCGACCCACGCCACCGCGCCGTCGTTGCCGGCCCCCGTGTCCAGCGGCACGACCGGCCCGCCTGCGACCGGCACGACGCCCAGCTTCGTGTCGGCACTCTCGAACCAGGTGAAGAGGATCTTCGCGCCCGACCACGACGGCGCGTCCTCGTGGCGGGTCGCGCGGCGGATCGCGAAGGCGAGGTGCGAGCCATCCGGCGACCAGACCGGACCGGTCTCGGCCGTGGGCGTGTTGGTCAGCCGCGTTTCCGTCTCCCCGTCGAGCGGACGGACGTAGAGCTCGCCGCCACGCGAGAAGGCGACGCGCGTGCCATCGGGCGACAGGGCGAAGCCGCCGCCCTTGTCGTTGGTCTTCCAGACCGGGGCGGGCGCGCCCCCGCCTGCCGGCACCTGCCACAGTCCGCCCTGGCGGACGTAATGAATCGTCCGGCCGTCGTGGCTCCAGAACAGCGAGCCGATGAGGTCACTGTCGTAATGGGTCAGCGCGACCGGCGGGCCGCCGGCGGCCGGCGCCGTGAAGACGTTCTGCACGCCGGCGCGGTCCCAGAGAAAGGCAATCGTCCGGCCATCGGGCGACCAGACCGGAGCCGACGGGAACCGGATGTCGAGCAGGGAGTCGATGGTGAGGTTGCCGAGGCGGCGGCGGCGGCCGCAGCCGGCGCCGGCGCCTGGGCCTGGGCGGCCGGCACCGGCGAGTGCGCCCCAGCCGGCCACGAGTGTCGCGATCCCGAGTGTCCCGCAGAGCTTGCGGATCATCAGAGCCTCCCTCCGCGCGTTCCGTTCGATCGATCGGCGGTCGGAGGAACTGTACACCAGGGTCGACGGGCTGCGGGCTACGGGCGACGGGTTGCCGGCCGAGCTGAAGCTCGGCCGCTACGACCGATCCGTCCCATTTCCGCTCCTTCGTTCTACGTTCGACTTCAATTCTTCTCATTCTCAATTCTCAATTCCTCCACCACCGCCCGTGTGCTTGACTCTCTCCCGATCGAGCGTGCGCAGCTTGATCGTCCAGCTCACCGGCACGGACGTCGGCGCGAAGCAGACCTTGTCGTCGCACGCCTGATAGGCCAGCCGTCCCTTGATGGTCAGCGATTCGTGCGCGTTCAGGAACGCCTCACCCTGCTTCGACGCGTCGAACGTCACGTCCTGCACGATCGGAACCGCTTCTGATAGACCGGCACGTGCTCGTCGAGCGGCTTGAAGTAGTAGTCCTCCGGCTTCGGATATTCCACCGGATGCAGCGCCATCCCCTCCTGCGGATCGAGCGTCAGCGCAATCGGGATATACCCCTTCGCGCCGGGGGCGTACACGTGCGCCTTCGCCTTCGGCGTCACGTCCAGCACCAGCGACAGCCGCGTGCCCGGCGCCGCCAGCTGGTCGCTCGCCCAGGTGACGACGTCGAGGTGCGCGCTGCTGATCTTCGTGCCGGTGCCGTGCTCGTCACCCATCCGCACGAGGATGCTGGAGACGGTGTTGCGATCCTCGTACTCCTGCTCGAAGAAGCGGGCGACGACCCGTTCGTGCGTGTCCAGGATGAAGGTGCCGGGGAACGGGATGCCGTAGGCCGGCGAGCCCTTCGGCACGGTCGTATTCAGCAGGCCGTACCTCCGGATGATCTTCGATCCGGGATCCGACAGCATGAGGAACGTGATCCCGCGGCGGCGGGCGAAGTCGGCCAGCGTCGCCTGCGAGTCGTAACTCACGGCCACCAGCCCGAGCCCCTTGCGCTTCAATTCTTCCACCCGGCGTTGCAGCTCCACGAGCTGCGTCTTGCAGTACGGTCACCAGTCGGCCGACCGGAAGAAGACGAGCATCGTCCCCTTCGGGCCGGCGGCCGAGGCGAGCGTGTGCGGCCGGCCCCGGTCGTCGCAGCAGCCGGAAGGCGGCACGGTCTGGCCGACCTGCGGGCCGAGCGTGTGGACGTCGGGGGCGGCCGGGGCCGGACGGGGGGCCGGCGTCTGGGCCGCCAGCACGGCGGCGGCGCCCAGCGCCAGCACGCCCGCGAGGAAGCGGGTCATGCGCATGCCCGCTTTGACGCCGAGGACCCCGCCGGGGTTTCGGCAGGCGCGTGAAACTTCCGATTCCAGGCGAAACACCACCGAAACACCAGTGCGTCACAGTACCCCGCCGGAACGGCATCCGGTCCCTGCGCGGTTCGGGGCAGCGCCCCGACGGCGCAACGGCCCGCACGGCGGGCCCGCGCGCGAGCGGCGTGGAGCGAGCGACGCAGCGCGAGCGGAACGCGGCGAGCCTGGCGGGGTGCCGGGGGCCCCGCCATGCAAACGGTGACCGGAGCGAGCCTCCTGGGCGAGCGAGTGCCGCGAGCCGGCCGCCTTCGCGACCGCGGTGAGTCGACGGTCGCTTCGGCGAGCTCCGCCGAAGCACGCAGGGCGAAGGCGAGGGTTCGGGGCGGCGCCCCGACGGCGCAACGGCCCGCACGGCGGGCCCGCGCGCGAGCGGCGTGGAGCGAGCGACGCAGCGCGAGCGGAACGCGGCGAGCCTGGCGGGGTGCCGGGGGCCCCGCCATGCAAACGGTGAACGGAGCGAGCCTCCTGCGCGAGCGAGTGCAGCGAGCCAGCCGCCTTCGCGACCGCGGTGAGTCGGCGGTCGCTTCGGCGAGCTCCGCCGAAGCACGCAGGGCGAAGGCGAGGGTTCGGGGCGGAGCCCCGATTTGAAAAGGTGTTCTAGAATGGACGCATGGTCAATCCGTCTGAACGGACGACACCGGCCGCCTGCCGGCCGGTCCGCCGGAATCGGCCGCCGGCGGGATCGCCGCGGCGCATGCGCCGGCGGCGGCCGGTGAGAGGCGCCAGCTCCCCATGAACCGCATCGTAATCGTCGAAGACGATGCCGACATCGCCGGGCTCGTGGCCCGCTATCTCGAGAAGGCCGGGATGGCGACCGAGGTGATCTCGACCGGCCGCCAGGCGCTGGCCGCCATCCGGGCGCAGCCGCCGGATCTCGTCGTGCTCGACCTCATGCTGCCCGGCATGGACGGGCTGGAGATCTGCCGCGCCCTGCGCGCCGACCCCTCCGTGGCCGCCGTGCCGATCATCATGATGACGGCCAAGGCGGAGGAATCGGATCGGATCGTCGGCCTGGAGCTCGGCGCCGACGACTACATCCCGAAGCCGTTCAGCCCGAACGAGCTGGTCGCCCGCGTCCGGGCGCTGCTCCGGCGCGCCAGCCGGCAGGCGCCGCCCGAGCCGGTACTCCGCTACGGCAACATCCAGATCGACCGCGAGCGTCACGTCGTGTCGGTCGGCGGGACGCCCGTGCGGCTCACGGCGAAGGAGTTCCTGCTGCTCGAGTACCTGATCCAGCACCGCGGGCGCGTGCTGTCGCGCGACCTGCTGCTCTCCGACGTGTGGGGCTACCGTTACACGGGCGGCACGCGCACGGTGGACGTCCACGTGCGCCGGCTGCGCGAGAAGGTGCCACCGCTGGCCGAAGCGCTCGCGACCGTCAAGCAGTTCGGCTACCAGCTGCTCGAATCCGCCTCCGGGCGGCGCGGCCGACCCTGCCGGCGACCGGAGCAGCTGACGCTCCGCCACACGTCAGGCATCTTCAATCCGCCTGGGGCCACCCGAGCGCCGGCACGTCGGCTCGTGCCTCGTTGCGCATCGCACGCCGCCGCTGGCCCCTTGCACGCTTGCACCTGGCACCTACGCACGTTGCACACTGCACGTGACGAACATTCACCCATGCCCCTCTTTCCCGCCCACGCCGGCTTCCGGACCAAGATCTTCCTCGCGGCCTTCCTGGTCGCCGCCAGCGGGCTCGTCGTCGCCGGCGTGTTCATCGGCTCGTCGATCAGCGCCGACCAGCAGCGTCAGGCGCGGCGGACGCTGGAGACCGAGGCGCAGCTGGCGGCCGAACTGCTGGCGCGGGGCCGCCCGGTGCCGGCGGCCGGCATGGACGCGGAGGCCGATCGGCTCGGTCGCACCCTCGGCGCGCGCGTCACGCTGATCGCCCCCGACGGCCACGTGCTCGGCGATTCGACGCGCACGCCCGGCGAGCTGTCCGACCTCGGGTCCTACGACACGCTTCCCGAGGTGGAGGCCGCGCGGACGCAGGGCATCGGCATCTCGCAGCACGTGGATCCCGTGCGGGGCGTCGACGTGCTCGACGTGGCCGTGCCGACGTCGCGGACCGACGTCGCGTTCCTGCGGCTGGAACGGCCGCTCGTCGACATCCAGGCGCAGCTCCACGCCGTCTGGAAGCTCGTGGCCCTGGCGAGCCTCATCGCGCTCGTCTGCGCCGCCGCCCTCGCCTGGGTCGTCTCGTCGCTGATGGCGCGCCGCGTCCGCGCCATCGCCGCCACGGCGGGCCGCATCGCCGCCGGCGATCTCCAGGTGACGGCGATCGACTACGGCCACGACGAGCTCGGGCACGTGGCGCGTGCGCTCGACCAGTCCGTCCAGGCGCTCGCGCGCCGCCTCGACGAGCTCGCGCGCGACCGGGCCCGCACCGACGCCATCCTCTCAGGCATGGTCGAAGGCGTGCTGGTCGTCGACCGCCAGGGGATCGTCCAGACCGCCAACGAGGCGAGCCGCCGGCTCCTCCGGCTGCCGCCCCAGGTCACGGGCCGGCACTACCTCGAGGCCATCCGGCACCCGGGCATCGCCGACCAGCTGGACGACGCGCTGAACGGTGCACAGCCCGACACGCTGCAGCTGGCGCTCACGTCCGATCCGCGCCACGTGCTGCTCGCCCGCGCCGCACCGGTCGCCGCGGCCGGCGGCGGCGGCGCCGTCCTCGTGCTGCACGACATCACCGACCTCCGGCTCGCCGACCAGATCCGCCGCGACTTCGTCGCGAACGTGTCGCACGAGCTGCGCACGCCGCTGACGGCGATCCGTGGCTACCTCGAGGCCCTGCTGGAGGACTCGACCGACGCGGCCGAGCGTCGCCGCTTCCTGGAGATCATCCAGCGGCACGCGCACCGGATGGAGCGGCTGGTGAAGGATCTCCTGCGCCTCGCGCGGCTGGACGCCCGCCAGGAATCGCTCGAGATCGTCCGCTGCGACGCCCGGGGCGTCATCCAGAGCGTGGTCGCCGATCTCGCGCCGGCCGCCGAGGCGCGCGAGATCCACTTCGACGTCCGGGTCGGCCCGGGCGCCGAGGCCGTGCAGGCCGATCCGGCGAAGCTGCACGACGTGCTGCGCAATCTGGTGGAGAACGCCATCGCCTATTCGCCCGTCGGCGGCACCGTCGCCATCGAGACCGGCCGCGCCGGCGACCGCGTGCAGCTGACGATCGCCGACCAGGGACCGGGCATTCCCGAGTCGGACCTGACGCGCGTCTTCGAGCGCTTCTACCGCGTCGACAAGTCGCGCACCGAGGATCCCGGCGGCACCGGCCTCGGGCTCGCCATCGTCAAACATCTGGTCGGCCTGCTCGGAGGCGAGGTGCGGGCCGCCAACGGTCCGGCCGGCGGCGCGGTGTTCACCGTCACGCTGCCGGCCGTGCGCGATGCCGCCCCCGAGGCGGCCGAGGTGTCCTCGTGATGAACGAAGTGCTGGCGATCATTCTCGGCGGCGGCCGCGGCACGCGGCTGTTCCCGCTGACGCAGATGCGATCGAAGCCGGCGGTGCCCATCGGCGGCAAGTACCGGCTGATCGACATCCCCGTCAGCAGCTGCCTCCACGCCGAGCTGCGGCGCATCTTCGTCCTCACGCAGTTCAACTCGGCGTCGCTGAACCGGCACGTCAGCCAGACCTACCGGATGGACCTCTTCTCGCGCGGCTTCGTCGACATCCTCGCCGCCGAGCAGACGCCCGACAGCATGAACTGGTTCCAGGGAACGGCCGATGCCGTGCGCCAGGCCGCGCGGCACTTCGTCCGCTACGAGGCCGACTACTACCTCATTCTCGCCGGCGATCACCTGTACCGCATGAACTTCGGCGACCTGATCGACGCCCACATCGACCGCCAGGCCGACATCACCGTGGCCGCCCAGCCGGTGACGCCGGAGGATGCGACGGCGATGGGGATCTTCCGGTTCGATCGCCAGGGACAGATCGTGGCGTTCGAGGAGAAGCCGAACGCGGCCCGCCTCGGCGAGATGGAGCACGAGCCTGCCGGCCGGCGCCGCCTTCGGCGGCGTGACGCCCGAGAAGCCGTTCGTCGCGTCGATGGGGATCTACGTCTTCTCGCGCGAGGTCCTGCTCGAGACGCTGGAGCGCCACGGCGGCACCGACTTCGGGAAGGAGATCATTCCGGCCGCCCTGCAGACGCACAAGGTGAAGGCGTACCTGCACCGCGGCTACTGGGCCGACGTCGGCACGGTCCCCTCCTTCTACGACGCGAACATCATGCTCACGCGCCCGGGCGCCCCGTTCAAGTTCTACGATCCGCGCCGGCCGATCTTCACCCACCCCCGCTTCCTGCCGGGCGCCCGCTTCAACCAGTGCACGGTCAACAGCGCCATCGTCGTGGAGGGGGCGTTTCTCGACCACTGCACCGTGGAGGAATCGGTGGTCGGCGTCCGGACCCACGTCGGCCGCGGCTCGCACATCACGCGATCGGTGCTCCTCGGCGCCGACTTCTACGAGGACGAGGACGAGGCGCCGGCCCGGGGCAACCGGCCGCGGCTCGGCATCGGCCGCGACGTCGTGCTGGACCGGGTGATCGTCGACAAGAACGCCCGGATCGGCGACGGGGTCCGCCTCGTCAACGAGGCGGGCGTCCAGGAGGCCGACGGCGACGGCTACGTCATCCGCGAGGGCATCATCGTCGTGCCCAAGGACGCGACCGTCCCCGCCGGCACGCGCGTCTGACGGTCCTCACGACCGGACGCACCCGATCCCCACCTGTTTCGGTTCGAGCCGGCGGCCCGATCCGTTCGCCGCCGGCGAATTCCTGCCACCCGCCGACAATTTACGCACCCGTAACAGCCCCGTCACGGCTGCGTGACACCGCCCCCCTATCCTCATTCCTGTCGGGCTGGCCACGGCGACCTTTGACCACGCCGGCATCAAGAGCCCGACTGGAGATATCACATTCATGCGACCTATGACGACTCTTCGCCCCTGGATTGCCGGACTGGCGGCGGCTGCGGCCCTGATGGCCGGCGCGCCGCGCGCCCAGGCGCAGACCGCCACGTCCGCGACGACGGACAAGGACAAGCCCTCGATCAGTGCGCACGTCACGCTGTTCGCGGACTACACCTTCCAAGGCGCCCCCAAGACGACGGACGCGGCCGGCAACAGCGTCCACAGCAACGCGTTCACGGTGAACCGGAGCTACATGACCCTGCAGGGCCAGCTGAACCACATCTTCGGATTCCGGGTGACCGCCGACTCGTCACCCGAGACGGGCAGCGGCAGCTCGCTCAACGGCAGCTACGTGTTCCGCATCAAGTACGCCTTCGCGCAGATCAACCTGGACGACTGGATGACGAAGGGCTCCTGGGTGCGCATCGGCATGAGCCAGACGCCGCTCATCGACTACTACGAGGGCGTCTACCGCTACCGGTTCGAGGGGACGACGTTCATCGAGCGCAACGGCTTCACGGCCTCGTCGGACGACGGCGTCTCGCTGCACGCGAACCTGCCGAACGGCTACGGCGACTTCCACGTCGGCGTCTACAACGGCGAGACGTACAAGCATCTGGAAACCAGCGGCCAGAAGTCGTTCCAGGCCCGCTTCACCGTGGCGCCCGCGCCGAAGTCGGCGACCCTCAAGGGCCTGCACCTCTCGGCCTTCTACATCGGCGACCACTACGTCTCCGGTGCGCCGCGGACGCGCTTCGACGGCTGGGTGTACTACACGAACAAGTACATCACCGCCAGCGGCGAGTACCTGATGGCCAAGGACCAGCCGCTGGTGTCCGCGCCCGAGATCACGGCGAAGGGCTTCTCGCTGTGGGCCACGCCGAAGTTCGGCAACGGCTGGGAAGGGTTGCTCCGCTTCGATTCGATCAAGCTCGACGAGTCCCTGAGCGCCCGGAAGAAGGAGACCATCGCCGGCGTCGCCTACTGGTTCCCGGTGCACGGCGGCGCGTCCGGCGCCATCCTGGCCGACTGGGACCAGATCAATTACAGCAACTACGTGCCGACCAAGCCCGACGACAAGCGGTTCGTGGTCCACTGCCTGATCAACTTCTGACGGACGGCTCTGCCGACTGAATCGACACAGACATTCATCCACGAGGCACAACGAATGAAGCTCAAGAAATGGTCCTCCAGGTCGGTGCTGGTCGCCGCGGCGGGCCTGCTGGCCGCCGGGCTGTCGGTGACCGTGTTCGCCCAGGCGACGTCGATTACCGGCGCGGGGGCGACGTTCCCCTACCCGATCTACTCGAAGTGGTTCTCCGATACCACAAGCTCCACCCGAACCTGGAGATCAACTACGACGCGATCGGATCGGGCGGCGGCATCCGCCAGATCACGGCGCAGACCGTCTTCTTCGGCGCCAGTGACGGCCCGATGACCGACGAGCAGCTCAAGGCCGCGCCGGACCACATCATGCACTTCCCGACGGTCCTGGGCGGCGACGTGCCCGTCTACAACATCCCCGGCGTCACGGCGACGCTGCGGTTCACCGGGCCGGTGCTGGCCGACATCTTCCTCGGGAAGATCACGAAGTGGAACGACCCGGCCATCACGAAGCTGAACCCCGGCGTCGCGCTGCCGGCGAGCGACATCCTCGTCGTCCACCGGTCGGACGGCTCGGGGACGACCTACATCTGGGTCGACTACCTCTCGAAGGTGTCGCCCGAATGGAAGAGCAAGGTCGGCGTCGCCACGTCGGTGAACTGGCCGGTCGGCCTGGGCGGCAAGGGGAACCAGGGCGTCGCGGGGCTGGTGCGGCAGACGCCGGGCTCGATCGGCTACGTCGAGCTGATCTACGCGCTGCAGAACAAGATCAGCTACGGCGAGGTGCAGAACCGCGCCGGCAAGTTCGTGAAGGCCAGCGTCGAGACCGTCACCAACGCGGCGGCCGGTGCGGCGACGAACATGCCGGCCGACTTCCGCGTCTCCATCACCGACGCGCCGGGTGAGAACACCTACCCGATCTCGTCCTTCACCTGGATGCTGTTCTACCAGCATCCCGCAGGACAAGATGCGCGCGAAGATCATGGTCGACTTCTTCAAGTGGGCGATCACCGACGGCCAGCAGGTACTGCAAGGACCTCGGCTACGCGCCGCTGCCGAAGAACGTCGTCGAGATGGAGATGAAGGCCCTCAACAAGATCGTCCTCTAGCCGCGTCTCCCCCGCGGGTGGAACCACGAGGCGGCTCCGGCGCATGTCCGGGGTCGCCTCGTGCTCTTTCGGCACGCCCTGCCGCCGCCCCTCATTCGGCTCCGCGCCCTCCCGTCGCCTCCCCAGTCGCTATAATCGTTCCGACAGACCGGACGGATTTCGCCAGCACGGGCGGGATAACCGCGCCCGTCGGGAGGACGGACAGATGATCGGAACGGAAACCACCCACGGCCGATGCGGCCGATACGCGCGGCTCGCCGCCCTGGCGGCGGCGCTGAGCCTGGCCGTCGCCTGTGGCGGCGGTCAATCGGGCGAGATCCCGGTGACGGGCACGCAGGGGGCGACGTCCATCACCGGCGCGGGAGCGACGTTCCCCTATCCGATCTACTCGAAGTGGTTCTCCGAGTACCACAAGCTCCACCCGGACATCCAGATCAACTACGACGCGATCGGATCGGGCGGCGGCATCCGCCAGATCACGGCGCAGACCGTCTTCTTCGGCGCCAGCGACGGCCCGATGACCGACGAGCAGCTGAAGGCCGCGCCGGACCACATCATGCACTTCCCGACGGTGCTGGGCGGCGACGTCCCCATCTACAACATCCCCGGCGTCGACGCGACCCTGAAGTTCACCGGGCCGGTGCTGGCCGACATCTTCCTCGGCACGATCACGAAGTGGAACGATCCGGCGATCGCGACGCTGAATCCGGACGTGACGCTGCCGGCCACCGACATCCTCGTCGTCCACCGCTCGGACGGCTCGGGGACGACCTACATCTGGGTCGACTACCTCTCGAAGGTGTCGCCGGCGTTCAAGAGCCGGGTCGGCGTCGCCACGTCGGTGAACTGGCCGGTCGGCCTGGGCGGCAAGGGGAACCAGGGCGTCGCAGGGCTGGTGCGGCAGACGCCGGGCTCGATCGGCTACGTCGAGCTCATCTACGCGCTGCAGAACGACATCAGCTACGGCGAGGTGCAGAACCGCGCCGGCAGGTTCGTGAAGGCCAGCGTCGACACCGTCACGGCGGCGGCCGCCGGTGCCGCGACGGACATGCCGGCCGACTTCCGGGTGTCGATCACCGACGCGCCGGGCGAGAACGCCTATCCCATCTCGTCGTTCACCTGGATGCTGTTCGAGCAGCACCCGCAGGACAAGGTGCGCGGAAAGATCATGGTCGACTTCTTCAGGTGGGCGATCACCGACGGCCAGCAGGTCCTGCAGGCCGCTCGGCTATGCCCCGCTGCCGAAGAACGTCGTCGACATGGAGATGAAGGCGCTGAACGAGATCGTCCTGTAGCGCACGCGCCTGTCGCGCGCGCACGCGACATACCGAGGCGGCACCGGCCGACGCCGGTGCCGCCTCATCCGTCTCCCCCAATCGCCTCCGCACGGTGCCAGCCCGTGCGTGCACGTCGATTCCCCTCCACTCACCCGCGCGGCCCGTCCGCGTCCCGACAGGTCGCACCGCGAGACAAGCCGGCGCTGCCGCGCGTCGCCAGCGCGTAAGCAGCGCGCCCCGCCCGACCGTAGTTCTATTCAGGAGCGCACGACGGCGGCACGCCGCTCCGACCGTGGCCGATAGCGCAGAATCGTTCGACTCACCGGGAGAATTTCACGTGCACGCTCGCTCACGCAAGCTGGAAATTTCTCGCGACGCGAATTTCTCACGACCGCAGGCACGCTCGCCGTGCTGGCCAGCCGCCCGGGGCGACTGCTGGCCGGCATGCGCGATCCGGCGGTCCCCGGGCAGGTGATCGTCCGCGCGAAGGCCGCCCGCCATCCGGCCGTGGCCATCCCGCAGTACGAGCGGGACCTGTCCCGGGTGTTCCTCTCGATTCCCACGAAGTACCTGAAGGATCACGAGACCGCCGCGCAGGCCGGCCCGGTGTCGGCCACCTACCTGCATCACGTGTACGACGAGTTCATCAATGCGCTCCCGTCGTACACCGAGCTCCTGGTGGCGGTCCACGACACGGAGAAAGCCGAAGCCACGCGGCTGATGACGCAGCTCACGGGTGGACGCCAGTTCGTCCTGCACGTCATCGACGACCGGAACGTCGAGCTCGACCTCTGGGCGCAGGATCTCGGCGAGACGATCTCGGTGGACGGCCGCCGCCGCTTCCTCGTGTCGGACAACCTCAGCCCGTCATTCACCTACAACAGCCGGATCACCCGCGACCGGTTCGAGGTCGCGCGGGCCGTCTTCGGGAAGGACGAGGTCCTGCAGGCCGACTTCGTCTTCGAGGGCGGCAACCTGATGTTCGATCGGACGGCGTCCGGGCTGCGGGTCCTCATCGGCTACAACGATCTGCTGCTCACCACGCAGAACGCCGACATGGCCGGGCTCACCGTGTCGATGGAGGCCGCCGCCAACCGCGTGTCACGGCTGTTCGGCGGCGCGGAGGTCGTCGTCATGGGCCGTACGCGGCAGAGCCCCTACCTGCCCCACATCGACGAGTCATTCGTCCTGCTGCAGGGCAAGACGGCCGTCGTCACCCGGGTGCCCGGGGCGTCGCCCGAGGCGATCGAACTCGCCGGGTACGCCGACCAGCTCGCCGCGCTCGGCTACCGCATCCTCACGGTCGACAGCACGCTCGAGAGCGTCCAGCACTACGAGGCGTCCACGAACGCCGTCCCGTTCGTCGACCGGACGACCGGCCGGCGCCGGGTCATCTATCCGGTCTTCCCGAACGAGATCGATCCACAGGCGCTCGGCCCGCTGACGAGAGAAGCCCTGCGCGGCAAGGGGCGGCAGGCCTGGGAGGCGTACGCCTCGGCCGGGTACGACCCGCTGCCGGTCCGCGACTTCGCACACGTGGTCGGCGGCGCATCCCACTGCATCTCGAACGCGCTGGACTAGGGAGGGCCCCCGTCCGCCCTCCCTCCACTCCTCCTCCTCAGGGCTTGACAGCCCGAAAGCTCATCTGTTATTCAATGGCGCTCTTGTGCCGCCCGGCGGCCCTGCCGGGTGCGCAGCAGGCCGCACGATCGATACACGCCCTGATCACGTACATCCAGCCGTCATGAACTCGCGCACGCTTCTGACCCTGGCCCCCGCCCTGACCCTCGTCTGCGCGACGACGGCTGCGGCGCCGGCCCCGATCGACTACAACACGGTCCACCTGTCGCGCCACATGGTCGCCGTGCGGACGACGACGCCCATCGTGCTGGACGGAATCCTCAGCGAGCCGGCGTGGCAGAAGGCGGCGCCGGCGACGCACTTCACCCAGAACAACCCGGAAGAGGGGACGCCGGCCACCCAGGACACGGACGTGCGCGTCCTCTACGACAATGCGAACCTGTACATCGGGGTCGTGGCGCACGACGATCACGCCGCCGAGATCATCACGAACGACCTGAAGAAGGACTTCGACACCGCCAGCACGGACCTGTTCGAGGTGCTGATCGACACGTTCCACGACGAGCGCAACGGCTACCTGTTCGCCACCAACCCGCGCGGCGCCAAGTGGGACGCGCAGGAGGTGAACGACGGGCGGGACGTCAACAGCAACTGGGACGGCATCTGGGACGTGCGGACGCACGTCGGCCCGACGGGCTGGACGGCCGAGATCCGGATCCCCTTCCGCACGTTGCGCTTCACGGCGGCCGACGCCCAGACCTGGGGCATCAACTTCCTGCGGCAGATCCGGCGGCGCAACGAGACGACGTTCTGGGCGCCGATCCCGCGCAACTACACGATTACGCGCGCCTCGATGGCCGGCACGCTGCAGGGGCTGCGCCGGATCCGGCCCGGCAACGACTTCCGCGTGAAGCCCTACATGCTGACCAGCGGCGACAAGACGGCCCCGGCCGCGACGACCGGCTCCCTGCAGGGCGGCTTCGACGTGAAATACGGCGTGACGAGCGGCCTGACGTGGGACTTCACGGTGAACACCGACTTCTCGCAGGTGGAGGCCGACGAGCAGCAGGTCAACCTGACGCGCTTCAGCCTGTTCTTCCCCGAGAAGCGCGAGTTCTTCCTCGAGAACGCCGGCGTCTTCCAGTTCGGACCCGCGCAGCAGATGCCGAACGGCCTCGCCGGCCGCACGAACGCCCTGTCCGACAACGTGCTGTTCTTCAGCCGCCGGATCGGCCTGTCGAGCGACGGCAGCGCGACGCCGATCCCGATCCTGGGCGGCACGCGGCTCACCGGCCACGTCGGCGAGTACAGCCTCGGCGCGCTGAACATCCAGCAGCGCAGCAAGAACGGGCTGCCGGCCGAGAACTTCACCGCCGTCCGGCTGCGGCGGAACGTCCTGTCCAATTCCGACGTCGGCCTCCTCGTCCTGAACAAGGACGGCGGCGGGCTCTACAACCGGGTCGTCGGCGCCGACGCGAACTTCCGCTTCTTCGAGAACCTGAACATCTACGGGTACGGAGTCAAGTCGTTCTCACCGCAGGCCACGGTCGCGGGCACGGGGCACGACTTCCTCGGGCAGATCTCCTACCAGTTCCCGAGCAGCCACTGGGACAGCAAGGGGAGCTACACGACGATTGGCGCGCGCTTCAACGACGAGATCGGGTTCATCCCGCGCGTCGGCATCAACAAGCTCCAGGACCAGACCGGCTATCACTTCCGGCCGAAGCTGACCTACAGCTGGCTGCGCGAGATCTTCCCCCACTGGCAGATCGTGAACATCACGCGGCCCGGCGGCGTATTCGACTCGCGCTACTACGACTACCACGTGCCGTTCACCTTCCAGAACAGCACGTTCCTCGAGGTCGGCGTCAATTCGAACATCGAGCAGCTGAGCACTCCGTTCACCATCAACAACCGCCGCGGCATCACCATCCCGACCGGCCTCTACAAGTACGACGAGTACTTCGCGACGATGACGACCAACCCCGGCGCGCCGCTGTCGTTCAGCGGGCGGTGGGGCGTCGGCCGCTTCTACGACGGCTACAAGCACAGCTACACCATCGGCGGCACCGCGCGCGTGAACGCGCAGCTGAACGCCTCGGTCCAGCTCCAGCGAAACGCCATCACGCTGGCCGAGGGCGCCTACACGACGAACCTGCTGACCACGCGCGTCAACTACAACTTCTCGACGCGCACCTTCCTGAACGCGCTCGTCCAGTACAACACCGACGCGCGCGAGCTCAGCGCGAATGTCCGGTTCGACATCATCTACCGGCCGCTCAGCGACTTCTTCCTCGTCTACAACGACCGGCGCGACTCGACCAGCGGCGCGCTCATCGACCGCGCCCTCATCGCGAAGCTGACCTACCTGATGGCGTTCTAGGGAACGGGGGGGGGAATGAGAATTGAGAATTGAGAATGAAGAATTGAGAATGGAGAAACAACGGACGGAGAACGCAGAGCGGGGAATCAGGTCCGATAGCGGCCGAGACTTCAGCTCGGCCGGACAGGCCCAGAGCCCGGAGCCCGGGCCCAGAGCTGCACGCCGTCAGGCCCGCCGGCCTCTTCCCGTGCGCCGCCGCCGTCGCGCCGCCGCGCCCCGCCACCGCGAACAGCGCGAGCCCGACCACCACCGCCCCGAGCGAGGCGAACTGCGCCACGGTCAGGCCGAGCGCGACGCGCACGTTGATCCGGATGAACTCGAGCAGGAACCGCTCGCCGCCCGCCAGCACGAGATACGACGCAATCACCTTCAGATCGCTCATGCCGCGCCGGCGCCACCGGACGAGCAGCCAGGTGAGCACCAGCAGGAACGCCATCTCGTAGAGCTGCGTCGGGTGCACCTTCTGCAGCGTGGGCGGGAGCCCCTTCGGGAACGCCACGCCCCACGGCAGGTCGGTCGGCCGGCCGTAGTCGTCACCGACGAGGAAGCAGCCAATCCGGCCGATGGCGTGGCCCAGGGCGAGCGCCGGCGCCGCGGCCGCGAGCACCCCCACGGTGGGCAGCCGCCGCCAGCGGATGTAGAGCCAGCCGGCCAGCACGCCGCCGACCAGACCGCCGAACCAGCTCAGACCGCCACGGTTGAACAGCGCCGAGGCGACGCCTTCACTCGCGTGCTCGAAGACGAACAGGAGCTTGGCGCCGGCCAGGCCGCCGAGCACGCCGACCATGGCCGCGTCGGTCCCGTCGCCCTGATCGATGCCGCTGCGGCCCAGCTCCCGCCGCAGCAGGACGATCCCGAGCAGGGCGCCCAGCGCCACCATGGCGCCGAAGCTGGTGATCTCGAACGAACCGATCCGGAACAGCACTGGGTACATTTACGCCGCGCTCTTGAGGGCCGCCAGATACTTGCGGATCCGGCGGGCGTTGGTGCCGATATCGCTGTGGCCGATGCGGGATTCCGACCGCATGTCGATCCGGCTGCCGCCCCCGGGATCCGCCTGCACGCGGATCACGATGTCGTCCTTGAAGCCGAACCAGAACGTCGTCGCGGTCGCCTCGATGCGTCCGGCCGCCTTGTCCGTGCCGTCGATGTGCCAGCCCATCGACTGCGCCACGCTCAGCGCCTTGTCGAACGCCTGATCGGGCGGCAGCGCGAGCTCGAGCGGCTTGATGTCGGGATACGCCTTCTCCTGCTGCGCGGCCAGCGCCGCCCCGGCGTACACCGGCGAGTTCGGCGCCCCGGCGCGCAGCGGCAGCACGTCGACGAACGCCGGCGGATTCGTCGTGTCGGTCGTGATGTCGTGGATGCGCGGCACGTCGCCCGCCTTGCGCATCTGCGCGTACGGCATCCAGAAGACCGCGCCGCCGATGAGGACGCCGAGGATGGCCAGCCCGAAGCCGCCCCGCCCGGCGCCCGGCCGCGCCACGATCGCGCCCGGCAGCGAGACCACCGCTCCCGCGATGCCGAGATACGCCGCCCACCGCAGCAGGTTGAACCCGGTCCCGAGCGGCCACCAGCCCATCCGGTATCCCGGTCCACTCATCGCCAGCGCGAGCGCGCCGAGCACCGCCAGGCCCGCTCCCGCGAGCACGACCGGGGACGTCTTCGCCGATTGCTTTGCCTCTGCCATGCGTCTCCTCCGCGAACCGACTCACCGGACCGTCCGGCCGGGCGGGACCGGCGCCCGCGGGCCGCGCTCAGCCTATCATGCCCGCCGCCCGAGCGCGGCGGCGGCGCTCAGTGCGACGTCGGCTTGAGCGGTGCCAGGGTGATCCACCAGCTCGCGCAGTCGGACCGCGACCCGCCGGCCACGCTCACGTCGAAGCTCAGGTTCAGCGACGGGATGCTCCAGTGCTGCGTCACGGCGCCGAACCGGATCGGCACGCGGTACGGCTTCAGCAGGTTGTCCGGCGAGTCGTGATCGCGGTGCTTCGCCTGCACGCCCTTGAAGATCGCGAATTCGTCGTACGGACCGAGGTGCACTTCGTTACTGCGGCTGCCCGGCGACCACCTGATCGAAGACGCGCTCGCTGTACCGGCCGTCATCGTCACGGCACGACTGCCAGTTGCCTTCGAGGATGTTGTGGGGGTTGGACGAGAACGACGTGAACTGCGGCAGGGCAGGATGGGCCAGCCCCAGACAGACCGCCACCAGACCGGCGGTCAGCAGACGACGACGCGCGGGTACGGGCACGACGGGCGCTCCTCCAGTGTCCCCCCGGCGACGGGCGGACCGTCCTGCCAGCAGAATAGCACGAGGGGGCCGGTCCGCTGATACCATGCCGGCAGCACCCGGCTCATCCGGGAGGAGGCATCATGGCTGCACCGCAGACCTTCGAGAATCACACCCGGCTCGTCCCCGCCTTTCACTTCGTGGCGCTGCCGATCTTCGCGATCAACTTCTTCTGGACGCTGTACGTCCTCGTGCGCCGTCCGTCGGCCGGCGCCGCGGTCGGCCTGCTCGTCGCCGTCGCCCTGGTAATGCTCGCGCTCTACGCCCGGGGGTTCGCCATCACGGTCCAGAACCGGGTCATCCGCCTGGAGATGCGCCTGCGGATGCGGGAGGCGCTGCCGACCGACCTGCAGCCACGGATTCCCGAGTTCACGATCGATCAGCTCGTGGCGCTGCGGTTCGCGGGTGACGACGAGCTGGTGGAACTGGCGCGGACGGTTCTGCGCGACAACCTGACCGACCGGACCGCCATCAAGAAGATGGTGAAGCACTGGCAGCCGGACCTGCTGCGCGTGTAGGGCTACTTCTTCATCATCTTCCGCAACGCGCCCGGCGGGAGGAACCAGCGGAGGATGCCGGGCGGCACGGGAGGCGAGGCCGGGAAGTCGATCCGGCAGACCGCCCCCTTCTTGAACGGCAGCGGACGGCCGAAGCCGGCGAACCGCGCGGCCAGCCGTCCGAGATCGGGCTCGTGGCCGACCAGGGCGATCCGGTGCCGGCGTCCGTGCCCGGCGAGGACGTCGAGGACCGCCTGCGCTTCCGCCCCCGGCGCCAGGGCGCCGGTTTCGACAATCGGCGGGTGCGGCTGCAGCGCGGCCGCGAGGATGTCGGCCGTCTGGCGCGCCCGCAGCAGCGGACTCGTGAGCACCAGGTCGAAGGCAACGCCGAACCGCTGCAGGCCGCGCCCGGCCTTGCGCAGCGCGGTCCGGCCGTCGGCCGAGAGCGGGCGCTTCGTGTCATCGGGAAACGCGGCTCCGCGCTCCTCGGCGATGCCGTGGCGAATCAGATAGATCGCGAAGGGAGTGGGCATCGGCGCCTGGGGCTGTCGGCCGTCAGCTCGTCGCGGCGGATTCGGTGTCGGCGTCCCCGGGCGCCTGACCGGCGGCCGCGGGCGTCCGCAGCGTCCCGGCCAGCGACCGGAGGGCTTCGCGCCGGCCCATGTAGACGGCGTGCAGCTCGCGGCACTCGTCCTCGAGCGCGCGCTGAAGGATATGCAGTTCGTTCCACGTCGTCAGCCGCGGCTGCGGCATCGAGGCCTGCAGCACGCGCGTCCAATCCGTGAGCACCTGGATATCGTGCAACCGCCCGAGCGTGTCCTGCAGATCCTTCAGGAACCGCAGCCGCGCGCTCGGCGCTCGGCTGCCCCGGGCCTCCTCGACGAGCTCGCGGGCGTACCGCAGCTTCTTCACGGCGATGCGGACGCGGTGCAGGCGTTCGGGCAGGTACAGCGAACCGGCGGCGTCGACGGCGGCGACGACTTCGTCGGCCCGGCGCGAGACACGCAGCTCGAGCAGCGCCAGCCACTCGGCGGCCGCCGCACTCCCCGCCGTCCGCCCCCGTCCCCGGTCCTTCCGCAGCGCGCGCACGACCGTCCGGAGCCGGTCGACCAGCGCGTCGGCGTCCGCGTCCTCCAGCGTCCGCCGGGCGTCGGTCCAGGCCCGGTCGCGGTCGCGCGCGAGCACACCGGCCAGGCGGTCGAGGCTCGCCCGCTCGAAGCGGCCGGTGGCGTCGAGCTCCTCGATGAGCGCCAGGCTGACGTCGATCTCGCGGACCTCGCCCAGCGCGCGTCCCACCTCGCGCAGCGCGCGCCGGATCTTCCGGGCGCCGGCCACCGACCCGGCCACGACCGGCAGCGCCTCCCGCAGGCGGCGGCCGGCGACCCGGGTGCGATGGATCCCCTCGACGTCGCCGTGCCGCAGGTGCGGCAGGACCTTCGCGAACGCCGCGACGCGCCGTTCCAGCAGCGTGGCGCGGCTGCGCCTCGGCCGCGTGGTAGCATGACCAGCAGCCGGGATCCGCGATAGCCGATTGAACGGGTCGTGGCGTCATGGGAAAGCGGACATTATATATCCGTCACGCGCCCGTGCCCGGAAGGCCGGCTATCTTGTGACGAGCGGCCCGCGCGCCACCACCCGTGGACCGGGTCCGCCATTCCGGACCGCCCGTCTGTCATGCGCATTGCCGCCATCGACATCGGCACCAACTCCATCCACATGATCGTGGTGCAGGTCCGCCCGGATCTGTCCTTCGAGGTGATCGATCGCGAGAAGGAGATGGTCCGCCTCGGCGCCGGCGGGCTCGACGGCCAGTCGCTGACCGAGCAGGCCGTGGCGTCGGCGCTGCAGGTGATGTCCAAGTTCCAGCGCCTCGCCGCCGCGCACAAGGTCGAGGACGTCGTGGCGGCGGCCACCAGCGCCGTGCGCGAGGCGAAGAACGGCGGCGAGTTCCTGCAGGCGATCGCCGAGACGACCGGCATCCGCCCGCGCGTCATCTCGGGCACCGAGGAGGCCCGGCTGATCCACCAGGCGGCGGTCTATGGCGTGGACGTCAGCGGCGCCATGGCGGTCGTCGTCGACATCGGCGGCGGCAGCGTCGAGCTGACGCGCGGGTCGGCGGCAGGACCGCGGCTGGCGCGCAGCTTCAAGCTCGGCGTCATCCGGCTCACCGAGCGCTTCGTCCGCACCGATCCCCTGTCGGGCCGCGACGAGCGGCGCCTGGTCCGCCGGATCGACACCGAGATCGGCCCGACGATCCGTCAGATCGCCGACGCCGGCTTCGATCGGGTGATCGGCACGTCGGGAACGATCCTGAGCCTCGGGGCGATGGCCGCCGCCGAGCAGGCGGGCCCGGCGACCGAGGGGCTCCGCAACCGGCGCATCCCCGCGCGACAGGTTCACCGGCTGCGGAAGCGGATCGTCGAGCTGGCGCTCGACGAGCGGCTGCAGCTGCCCGGCCTCGAGCCACGCCGGGCCGACCTGGCCGTCGCGGGCGCCGTGCTGCTCGACACCATCCTGAAGCGGCTCGGCGCCGACGGAAATCACCCTCTGCGATCTCTCGCTGCGTGAGGGGCTGATTCTCGACTACATCAAGCGCAACCGCCGGCAGATCGCGCAGGCGGGTCGGTACCCCGACGTCCGGCGCCGGAGCGTCATCGAGCTGGCGGAGCGGTGCAACTGGGTGCCCGAGCACGCCCAGCAGGTCGCGCGCCTGGCGCTGACGCTGTTCCGGCAGACGGCGGCGGTGCACGGACGCGACGGGCGCGCGCAGGAGTGGCTGGAGTTCAGCGCACTGCTGCACGACATCGGCGTGCACATCAGCTATCCGCGGCACCACAAGCACTCCGCGTACCTGATCGAGAACGGCGATCTCCGCGGATTCGAGCCGGGCGAGATCGCCATCATGGCGCTCGTCGCCCGCTACCACCGGCGGGCGACGCCCAAGAAGACCCATCCCGGGTACCGCCGGCTGACGCCCGCCGAGCGGCAGACCGTCCGCCTGCTCGCCGCCCTGCTGCGGCTGGCCGAGAGCCTCGATCGCACCCACGCGCAGGTCGTCTCGGCCGTGCAGCTGACGCGCCGCAGCGACCGCTGGCGCCTCCGCGTGCGGACGCACGGGGAAGCCGAGCTCGAGCTCTGGGCGGCGAACCGCCAGAAGGCGCCCCTCGAACGGCTGCTCGGCGCCCCGATCGACATCGAGGAAGTGCCGTCACCGACGCAGGAGCCGGCGGCGACGCTGCCGGCCCGCGGCGCCCGATCGACGGTCTCCCGCCGGCCCATCGACGGGCGCCACGCGGACCGGACGCCGTCTCCCGCCCGCCACGGGGCGGCATCAGCAGCGACACGTCCGCCGGTAGCGCGACACCGCCGGCAATCGTGCCCCCTTCGCCCGGCGCTCGCGGGCGCCAAGCACGACCGTATCGCCGCCGGATGTGATCGGCACTTCACACCCTGTCACATCACGAACACGCCGCGCGGCGTCGTCACGGCGCACGCACGTCGTTGCCATCCTCCGTCGGTCGCTTTTCCCGTGCAACGTCCCGATCAACGCGTCGGTGGCGCGCTATACTGGCCGACTAGTTCTTCACACGTCGCAGATGGTCAACGGCGACGTTCACGAGGTGCCGGCCGCTGGAATGCGGCCTGCGGTCCATGCGTGCGAGTCGTCGGGACGGACGGGACCGTTCCGCACCTCCTCGCGCCAGATCCCCGGCAGGCTGCACTGCCAGTCAGGCTCACCGGTTTCGCCTTCGCATATTCGAAGGCGTGCGAAACCGCGCGCGTGATTTCCCACGCGGAGGTGCCGATTTGTTCGGTATCTCCGTCGCGGGGCCGGATGTTCGGTTGCGGACAGGTGGTGGATCGGCGGGGTTTGGATGGGATCCAGCGAGTGCAAGGCGAGCGGACGAGGTCGGTATCGTTCTTGCTGCCCGCTTCGGCTTGGATGTCGCGAGTTCTCCAGGGAGTCACGGATGCGAGACGCAAACTCCAGCAGTAATATGTCCCGACTGGCCTGGCTGGCCGTCGCCGGAGTGGTGGTGATGTCAACGCCAGCTCTGGCTCAGCGCCTGCCGGCGAATACCGCGCCACCGTCGGTGGCGTCCATGCCGATCCCGGCCGCACAGGCGGCCGATTACGTGGGCCCGGAGCGTTGTGAGTCCTGTCACAAGTCCGAGTTCACGGAATTCGAAAAGACCCCGCACGCCGATTTGGTGACCGCCAAGGGGATGGTCAGCGGCTGCGAGGTCTGCCACGGCCCCGGCCGGGCGCACTCCGAGGGCGAGGAACAGGCCCGCGGCGACGACGCGAAGATTGCGGCGGCCTCGAAGCTCATCTTCTCGTTCAAGGGGACGGTGAAGGAGAACACGGCCCGCTGCCTCACCTGCCACACGACGAGCCAGAGCCAGTCGAACTTCGCCCACTCCGAGCACTTCATGCACGGGGTCTCGTGCCAGGAGTGCCACGCGACGCACCTGGTGGAGGCGGCGGACGAAGCGGCGGGCCTGAAGACGGTGAAGGTGCGGTCGGTGCAGGCGCAGATCTTCAACGTGCCGTCGATCGCCACCGAGGCGGCCTGGCTGCAGGACAGCCTGCTGAAGAAGCCGCAGCCGCAGCTCTGCTTCAGCTGCCATGCGGACATCCAGGCGAAGTTCGCGCTGCCGACGCATCATCCCGTGCCCGAGGGGATGATGAAGTGCACGGACTGCCATTCGCCGCATGGATCGATGAACCCGGCGAAGATCCGGAAGACCGCGTTCGAGGCGTGCGTGAAGTGCCACGTCGAGAAGCGCGGGCCGTTCCTGTTCGAGCACGCCGCGGTGCAGGTCGAAGGGTGCGTGGCCTGTCACACGCCGCACGGCAGCGTGAACCACATGCTGCTGGCCCGGCGCGAGACGCGCTTCCTCTGCATCCAGTGTCACGTGGATACGTTCGCGCCGAACACACCGCACGGCCGCCTGGGCTTCCAGACCAGCGGCGACTGCACGCGGTGCCACGTCGCGATTCACGGATCCAACTTCGATGTGAACTTCCTGCAGTAGGGGGCAGCCAAGATGCGAACTCATTCATCTCTCGTGCTGCTCTCCGGCGCCCTGGTGCTCGGCGGCCTGCTGGCCGCGCCCGCACCGGCGCGCGCGCAGAGCGGCGATCAGTCATCGTCTTCCGGCGCGACCACGATCGGGGGCTTCGAGACGCAGGGGTCGATCAGCGTCGGCTACCGCGTCACCACCGTCACCGGGGCCCAGGACAAGTACCGGGAGCTGTACAACCTCTCGGACGGTCTGCGCCTGCCCGACTTCAGCCTGTTCGGACGGGCGCCGAAGGGCAAGGACCTGTTCGCCGATTCGTTCTCGATCACGGCGAGCGGCCTCGGCGGGGATCCCTACCAGGCGATCCAGTTCATGGCGCGCAAGAACAACCTGTACGACGTGCGCGCCAGCTTCCGCCAGAGCAACTTCTTCTGGGACCAGAACGACGCGGTGTCCGAGAACGGCCTGTCGTCGGTCACGAACAACCATGCGTGGAACACGGAGCGGAAGCTCGGCAACGTCAGCTTCCTGCTCCATGCGACCAACAACCTGCGGCTCGGCTTCGAGTTCAGCCACTCGGGCCGTGACGGGATGAACCTCACCACGCGCTCGGTCGACTTCTTCGGGTCGCCGAGCTCGTGGGGATCGTTCGCCCGGGCCAACGCGTACACGATGTTCGCGCCCGTCAACGAGACGGCCAACCGGTACACGGGCGGCTTCGACTACACGTGGCAGGACTGGAACGTCCACTACCGCGCGGGCTACCAGACCTTCGACGACGCCGTGACGGCCAGCGCGGCCAGCCCGGCGAGCATCGATATCACGGATGCCTCGTCGCTGAAGGAACTCCTGGCCCAGGGCTCGTACCAGGACTACCGCCGGCTGACGACGCCGATCAGCGAGTTCTCGTACAACGGCAAGCTGGCGCCGACGGTGTCGTGGCGCGGCGGCTACACCTTCTACCGGTACGCCGGACCGGCCGGCCTCGAGGCCGCCTACCAGGGCCTGACGCGGTCGGGATCGTCGGTCGTGCCGTACGACGTCTCCCTCAACACGCGGGCCGACGTCACGGAACCGACGCACGTCTTCACGCAGGGCGTGACGTGGGACGCGAACGACTGGTTCAGCGTGCTGGTCGACTACCGCTATCAGTGGATCGGGGTCGACAGCACCGGCGCCTTCACGAGCGACTACAACACGTCGCTCGCAACCGGTGAGGCGACCGACCGCTGGCGGGAGAACAAGAACCAGCTGGACTTCGATCTGGAGTTCATGCCGCGCAGCGACCTGCTGCTGCGGGCGGGCGTCCGCTACCTGCGGAGCGACGTGAAGCACAGCGAAGACGGCACGGTCGACACCTACGCCACCAAGATGGTCAACACGGTGTGGCCGACCTTCAGCCTGTCGTGGAAGCCGAACACCATGGTCAACGTGCACGCCGACGTCGACGCGATCACCAACGACGTGTCGTACACCCGGCTGACCCCGGAGACCAACGTCGGCTCGCGGTTCGTCGTCAACGTGCACCCGAACGATCAGTGGACGATCGTCGACGCCATGAACATCCGCCACCAGAAGCTCGACGCGGCGGACTACACGGCCAACATCCGCAGCAACGCGATCACCGCCAACTACCAGGTGAACGACAACGTCGCGCTGTTCGGCGGGTACACCTACGACTACTTCGACGCGACGGCCGGTGCCAGCTTCATCCGCGGCACGCCGCCGCTCGCCGTGACGCTGCTCGACAATACGGTGAACCACGTCGGGCAGGCGGGCTTCTCGGTGAAGCCGCTGCCGCGGCTCGGCGTGAAGCTGGCCGGCAACTACATCCGGACGACGGGCCAGGGATCGATCACGGGCGAAACGCCGCTCTACGGCCCGCTGACCTACCCCTACGCCACGGGAACCGTGTACCATGAATTCCCGACGGTCGGCCGGCTGTCGGTCGACGTGACGCGCACCTACTATATTGAAGAGCTGTTGCCCGTGAACAACTTCGGAGCCCGGATCGTGATGGTCCGGTGGACGCGCAGTTTCTGACCGGCCGCGGGCCGAGTCGAGCTGCACGGAGGACGATCATGTCAGAGTCGTTCGGGAAACTGGTGGGACTGGTCGGCACCATCGCCGTCGCGACCGCGGGCGTCGTGCTCGTGGCGCGCGGCCCGGTGGTGTCGGCGCACGCATCCATGACGGCGGCCGCGGCCGCGCAGGGCGCCCAGGACACGTACCTGGACAAGTGCGCGGTCTGCCACGGGCGCGACGGCGCCGGCAAGACCGCCAAGGGGCGGAAGGACAAGGTGAAGGACGTCCGTGAGACGGTCAAGAAGATGTCCGAGGCGGACATGATCAAGATCGTCACCGACGGCAAGCCGCCGAACATGGATTCCTTCAAGAAGGACTTCAGCGCCGATCAGATCAAGGCGCTCGTCGAGTACTATCGCGGTCTCGCCAAGTAGCGATACGCACCGGGGCGGCCGGCCCGTTCGCGGACCGGCCGTCCCGGCGCCTTTCAGGGAGCCACGGAGCCCAGGCCACTATGTCTCCTTCCGGCACGCTGCTGCTCACGGTCGTTCTCGTCGGCATCACCGTCGTCCTCGCCCTGGTCGTTTCGTTCCGCGTCGAGATGACGCGGGCGACCGGCGGCAAGGTGCTGGCCTTCATCGCGCTGTTCGTCCTGCCGGTGTTCGCCGCCAACCAGGGATTCAACGAGCACATGGAGAAGGCCAAGACGACGGCGTTCTGCCTCTCCTGTCACGTCATGGAGCCATACGGGCACAGTCTGTCCATCGACGACCCGAGCTTCGTGCCGGCCGTGCACTTCCAGAATCATCTCGTGCCGCACGACGAAGCCTGCTTCACGTGCCACACGACCTATACGATGTTCGGCGACTACAAGGCGAAGTTCCGCGGCCTGCGCCATCTCTACGTGCAGTACCTCGGCACGGTGCCGAAGCCCGAGGACATCAAGCTGTACACGCCGTACAACAACCGCGAGTGCCTCCACTGCCACGAGGGCATGCGGAAGTTCGAAGAGGCCTCCGCGCACCACCGGAAGCCGGACGAGATGGCGCAGATCGAGTCCGATCACCTGTCGTGCACCTCGAGCAACTGTCACGAGTTCATCCACGACATTGCGAACCTGAAGGATGACTCGTTCTGGAAGCCGACGCCACAGCCATGAGCCTGACACCTATCGAGAAGCGTCTCCGCTGGTCCGGCGTGCTGATCTCGGCCGGACTGATCATCCAGCTGCTCACGCTGCAGGGGGTCCATCCGCTGGCCTTCGTCGCGTTCATCGCGATTGCCTGTCCGCTGATGGGCGCCGGCATCGTGCTCTTCCTGTACGCCATTCTCAAGGGGAACTCGCACGCGGAGTCCGCGCCGCCGCCGCCCGCGCGCCAGAGCCCAAGCTCATCCGCATAAATATCTCGTCCGTCTGAAGATGCGGGCCGGTCCGATCCCTGATTGTCACCGGCCCGCAACACGGATTTAACACGTCCGTAACGCACTCGAAACACCCCTTCATTAGCCTAGCTGCACGATGGAATCGGTTCCCGTCAGTGCTCCGGCCAGGGTCCCGTTCGTGCGCCGGCTGCGGCAGGGGGACCAGATCGCCTATCTGCTGACCTTCGCCGTCGCCGGGATCGTGGTGCTCGTCACCGGCTGGCTGGCCTGGGAGCTGTTCGCCAATTCCGCACTGCCCCGCCACAAGTTCGGCCTGAGCTTCCTCTGGACGCAGGACTGGGACCCGGTCAAGGCCAACTTCGGGGCCCTCGCCTTCATCTACGGCACGATCATCACGTCGCTCATCGCGCTGCTGCTGGCGGTTCCCCTCGGCATCGCCGTCTCGGTGTTCCTGTCGGAGCTGGCGCCGCCGAAGATCGGGGAGGCGACGGCCCTGCTGGTCGACCTGCTGGCGGCCGTGCCGAGCGTCATCTACGGCCTCCTCGGCATCTACGTGCTCGTGCCGCTCGTCCGCGACCCGATCGCGCCGATCCTGAAGGACGTGTTCGGCAGCGTGCCGATCGTCGGCCAGCTGTTCAGCGGCCCCGTCTACGGCGTCGGGTACCTGACGGCCGGGCTGATTCTGGCCGTCATGGTCGTGCCGTTCATCGTGTCGGTGTCGCGGGAGGTGCTGATGGCGGTGCCGCGCGAGCAGCGGGAGGCGGCCCTGGCGCTCGGGTCCACGCGCTGGGAAGTGACGTCGCAGATCGTCCTCCCCTACGCGCGCGTGGGGATCACCGGCGGCGTCTTCCTGGCTCTGGGCCGCGCGCTGGGCGAGACGATGGCGGTCACGATGGTGATCGGCAACCGGCCGGAGCTGTCGACGTCGCTGCTGGCGCCCGGCTACTCGATGGCGGCGGTGATCGCCAACGAGTTCACCGAGGCGACCACGAACATCCACCTCCAGGCCCTGATCGAGATCGGCCTGGTGCTCTTCCTGCTGACCATGATCGTCAACGCGCTGGCGCAGGTCATGATCCTGCTGACCACGAGCAAGGCGACGAGGCACTGATGCGGGGCATCACGCGCATCCGCCGGCGGCTGACCAACGTCGTGATGCTGGGGCTCACGGCGGTGGCGACGCTGCTGACGATCTCGGTGCTGTTCTTCATCCTGGGCTACCTGGCCTGGAAGGGCGGCTCGTCGATCAACCTGGCGTTCTTCACCCAGCTGCCCACGCCGGTCGGCGAAACGGGCGGCGGCATGGGGAACGCCATTCTCGGCAGCGCGAAGATGCTGGGGATCGCCGCCTGCGTCGGCGTCCCGGTCGGACTGCTGGCCGGCATCTACCTCTCGGAGTTCGCCTCGTCGCCCGCGGCATTCGCCGTGCGGTACGCGACGGACCTGCTGAACGGCGTCCCGTCGATCGTCATCGGCATCTTCGCCTACACGATCCTCGGTGCTGCCGATGAAGCACTTCTCGGCGCTGGCCGGCGGCGTGGCCCTCGGCATCATCATGATCCCCATCGCGGTGCGGAGCACGGAGGAGTACCTGCGCGCCGTGCCCGGATCGCTCCGCGAGGCGTCGCTGGCCCTCGGGGCCTCGCGCGCCACGACGATCTACCGGGTGGTCGTGCCGGCGGCCTCGCGAGGCATCATCACGGCCCTGATGCTGAACCTCGCCCGCGTCGCCGGGGAAACCGCCCCGCTGCTGTTCACGGCGCTGAACAGCCAGTTCTGGAGCCACGGCGTCACACAGCCGACCGCCTCGCTGCCGGTGATGATCTTCAACTATGCCATCTCGCCGTACGACGACTGGCACCGGCAGGCCTGGGCCGCCGGCCTCGTTCTGCTGTCGCTCGTGCTGGTGGCGAACCTCGGCGCCCGCCTGGTGCTCGGCTGGCGGGCCCGGACGACGTAGCGGCGGAAAGGGATCAGCCCGATGACCGGTGATGTAACCTCGACGACGAACGTGATGAGCGACGTGCCGGCGATCCGGACCCCGCCGCGGATCGACGTGAGCCGCCGGGTGGCGGAGAACGCCGCCCGCGCCCAGGCGCCGCAGGAGGTGCTGACCCCCAAGATCCAGGTCGAGGGGCTGGACTTCTACTACGGCGCCCGGCGCGTGCTCGAGCAGGTGTCGCTGCAGATGCTGCCGAACCAGGTGACGGCGCTCATCGGCCCCTCCGGCTGCGGCAAGTCGACGTTCCTGCGGACGCTGAACCGGATGAACGACATCGTGCCGGGCGCGCGGGTCGAGGGCAAGGTGACGCTGGACGGCGAGGACATCTACCGGCCGGGCATCGACATCGTGGACCTGCGCCGGCGGGTCGGCATGGTGTTCCAGAAGTCGAATCCGTTCCCCAAGTCGATCTTCGACAACGTCGCCTACGGCGTGCGGGTGAACCGGCTGGTGAAGTCGCGCGACGAGCTGCGGGCCCGGGTCGAGAAGAGCCTGCGGGCGGCCGCGCTCTGGGACGAGGTGCACGACCGGCTGGGCAGCTCGGCGCTGTCGCTGTCCGGCGGTCAGCAGCAGCGGCTCTGCATCGCGCGGGCGCTGGCCGTCGAGCCCGAGATCCTGCTGATGGACGAACCGGCCTCGGCCCTCGACCCGATCGCGACCCAGCGGATCGAGGAGCTGATCTACGAGCTGAAGAAGACGTACACGATCGTCATCGTGACGCACAACATGCAGCAGGCGGCCCGCGTGTCCGACGTCACCGCCTTCTTCTGGCTCGGCAAGCTGATCGAGACGGGCGAAACCGGAAAGATTTTCACGGCTCCGACCGAAAAGCTCACCGAGGACTACGTCACCGGACGGTTCGGCTAGACCGCCGCCCGTTCGCGACCTGGTCTCCCAGGTCCCGCCGGGCGCCGGCGGTGGGCGCTGGCGATCGGAGTGGAACCAGTGGCCGGCGGTCCGCCGAGCCGAAAGCGAAGTGAGCCGGGGTTCGGGGCAGAGCCGTTCACCAGGCCGGATGGCGCCAGCCAGCCGGCGGCCCGCACGGCGGGCCCGCGAACGGAGCGGAGCGAGCCGCTTCGCGAGCGTAACGAAGTGAGCCGGGGTTCGGGGCAGAGCCCCGATTAATCGAGGACGCACCGTGGAACCAGTGGAACCCGTGGAGCGCGTGGTACGGCACTTCGAAGAAGACCTCGTGCTGCTGAAGAAGCGGCTGCTCGAAATGGGCGGCCTGGCCGAGGAACAGGTCCGTCTGGTCATCCAGGGGCTGGTCGAACGGACCCCGAGCGTGCTCGAACAGGTGCTGACCGGTGACGAGCCGATCAACCGCCTGCAGCTCGAGATCGACAACCGCTGCTTCACGCTGCTGGCGCTGCACCAGCCGATGGCGGTCGACCTGCGGACGATCATGGCCGCCACGAAGATCAGCGTCGACCTGGAGCGGGTCGGCGACCTGGCGGTGAACATCGCCGAGGCGGCGAAGCGCTACACCCTGCACGCGCCGGTCAAGCGGCTCATCGACATCCCGCGGATGGCCACGCTCGCGCAGCAGATGCTGCGGGACTCGCTCGACGCCTTCGTGCGGCGCGACACCGCCCTGGCGCAGCACGTGCTCGACGAGGACGACAAGCTCGACGCCCTCAAGGACCAGATCTTCCGGGAACTGCTCACCTTCATGCTGCAGGACCCGTCGACGATCGAGCCGTCGCTCGACCTCATCCTGATCTCCCGGCACCTGGAGCGGATCGGCGACCATGCCACGAACGTCGCCGAGGACGTGATCTTCATGGTCTCGGCGAAGGACGTCCGCCACCACGCGGCCGAGCGCCTCGGCTAGCCGGGCGCCGGACCGCGGGGCCCTCCGCCCCCCGGCGCCGCCGGCCTCCCCCGGCTGCCGTGCCCAGGCGTTGTTCGCCCGCGGCGAACGGCAGCATCTTCTCGCGTTCCACGCTTGAACCCCTTCACGCCCGGGCCGTAGAATAACGTGATGGCGGGAACACCGACGCCGTGCGTGTACCTGTCGCCGGCGCCCCGTCGATCCCCGCTGGCGACCGTTCTGCAGCGAGCGCTGCAAGCTCCTGGATCTGGCTCGATGGGTCGACGGCGCGTACCGCGTGCCCGGCGAACCAGTGTCCGAGCCGGATGCCGGGGACGAACGCCCGTCCGATTCGTAGTCCGTCGACCGCAGGCGCGGCCGTCCCATACTGGCTCTCTGGATTTGCCGACCTTATTCCTATGTCCGAGACACTGACCATCACCGACAACCGCACCGGCCAGCAGTACGAAATCCCGATTCAGGACGGCACCGTCCGGGCCATGGACCTGCGGCAGATCAAGACGGGCGCCGACGACTTCGGGCTGATGACGTACGACCCGGCCTTCACGAACACGGCCGCCTGCCGGAGCGCCATCACCTTCATCGATGGCGACAAGGGCATCCTGCGGTACCGCGGCTACCCGATCGAACAGCTCGCCGAGCAGAGCACGTTCCTCGAGACCGCCTACCTCATCCTGTTCGGGGAGCTGCCGACGACGCCCCAGCTCGAGGCCTGGACGCGGGAGATCACCCTCCACACGATGCTGCACGAGAACATCAAGAAGTTCATGGAGGGCTTCCAGTACGACGCGCACCCGATGGGCATCTTCCTGAGCACCGTCGGGGCCCTGTCGACCTTCTACCCGGATGCGCGGCAGATCTTCGACAAGGACTCGCGCCTGCACCAGACACACCGGCTCATCGCGAAGGTGCCGAGCATCGCGGCCTACGCGTTCCGCCACAGCATGGGCCGCCCGTACGTCTACCCGGACAACGACCTGAGCTTCACCGGCAACTTCCTGAACATGATGTTCAAGATGACCGAGCTGAAGTACCAGCCGAACCCGGTGCTGGTGCGGGCGCTCGACGTGCTGCTCATCCTGCACGCCGACCACGAGCAGAACTGCAGCACGAGCGCGATGCGCAGCGTCGGCAGCTCGCACGTGGACCCGTACTCCGCGCTGGCCGCGGCAGCCGCCGCCCTCTACGGGCCGCTGCACGGCGGGGCCAACGAGGCCGTCCTCCGGATGCTCGCCGAGATCGGCTCGGTGTCGAACGTCCCCGACTTCGTCAAGCGGGTGAAGTCCGGCGAGGGCCGGCTCATGGGCTTCGGCCACCGCGTCTACAAGTCGTACGACCCGCGGGCCAAGATCATCAAGCAGGTCGCCGACGAGGTCTTCGAGGTCACGGGCAAGAACCCGCTCCTCGACATCGCCCTCGAACTCGAACGGATCGCGCTGCAAGGACGACTACTTCGTCTCCCGCAAGCTGTACCCGAACGTCGACTTCTACTCCGGCCTGATCTACCAGGCGATGGGGCTGCCGGTCGACATGTTCCCGGTGCTCTTCGCCATCGGCCGGACCGCCGGCTGGATCGCGCAGTGGGAGGAGATGCTGCTCGACCCCGAGCAGAAGATCGCCCGGCCGCGCCAGATCTACCAGGGCGCACAGCAGCGCGACTACGTGGCCATCACCAAGCGATAAGGCAGCCGCGTCCAGCCATGTTCAATCGCGCAATCCGCCGGTATCACTCAGTCGCGCGTGGGGCCCCACCCCCACGCGGAACTGACGACGATGCCTCGCCTCGGATCTTCATATCCTCGGCTCGGCATGGCCGCAGGCGCTGCCGTCTTCGTGTACTCGCCTTGTCGCTTTCATGGACAATCCCGGCCGCGGCGAAGAAGTCCGCGGCCACGCCCGGCTTCGACTCGGGGCGCGCCTATGGCGACCTCCGGCAGATCGTCACCTTCGGCCCCCGGCCGGCCGGCTCGGCCGCGCTGGCCGAGACACGGCAGTACATCGAGGGCGAGCTGAAGAAGGCCGGCGTCCGCTTCCACGAGCAGCGGTTCGAGGCGACCACGCCCCTCGACCGCGTGCCGATGGTCAACATCGTCGCCACGTTCCCGGGACAGACGCACGATCGGCTCCTCATCACGGGCCATTACGACACGAAGCTGTTCCGCGAGTTCCGCTTCGTCGGCGCGGACGACGGGGGATCGAGTGCCGCCTTCCTGCTGGAGCTGGCGCGCGTCCTCCAGCATCGCCGCAACCGGATGACGATCGAGCTGGTGTTCTTCGACGGCGAGGAGGCACGGCGGCCCGAGTGGGGCGGGACGGATCACACCTACGGCAGCCGCCACTTCGTCGAGGAGGCGAAGCGGACCGGCACGCTCGACACGATCAAGGCGATGGTGCTCGTCGACATGATCGGCGACCGCCAGCTGGACATCCTGCGCGACGACAACTCGACGCCGTGGCTCACCGACATCCTCTGGAGCACGGCGAAGCGGCTCGGGTTCGACAGCTATTTCCTGGACCGCCATACGCGCGTCGAGGACGACCACATCCCGTTCGTGCAGGCCGGGATCCCCTCGGTCGACATCATCGACCTCGACTACCCGTACTGGCACGAGGCCACCGACACGCTCGACAAGGTCAGCGCCCGCAGCCTGCAGATCGTGGGAGACGTGGTGCTCGGCGCCCTGCCCCGGATCGAGGCGCGGGCGATGGGAGATGACTGAGCGTTCTCGTCAGGTCCGACGTCCGACGTGGGATGTGAGGGGTCGGACCTGAGGCGGGCCGGCGTTCTACGTTCTTCGTTCCAGGTGACCAGAGCTCACTTCGCAGCCGGCCGGGCCTCCCGGATGACGGCCTGCACTTCTTCATCGGTCAGCGTGCGGGTTGCGCGCTTCGCCTTCGCGAAGATCCGCTCGACGAGCTCATCGTCGGGCTCGAGGCCGCGCTGCTCCAGCCAGAAGATCACGTTCCACTTGCCGGACATCGGCCCGATATCGACCCGCTGCTCGAGCCCGACCATGCTCGCGGGGACGGCCGAGTAGACCGCATCCATCAACTCCCGATCGCCCTTCCGGAACGCCTTGACGACGGCGGCCGCGTGGACGCCGGTGGCCGTCCGGAAGGCGTCCGCCCCGATGACCGGGTAGTTGGCGGGGATCGGCACGCCGCAGGCCTCCGAGACGGCCCGGCAATACGCCGGCAGCGCCGTCAGGTCGCGCTCGACATAACCTTCCAGCACGAGGTTGACGAGCAGCATGTCCATCGGCGCGTTGCCGACCCGCTCCCCCATCCCGAGTGCCGCGCCGTGCAGCCGGGTGGCGCCGGCTTCGAGCGCTGCCAGGCTGTTGCCGATGGCCAGGTCCCGGTCGCGGTGCCCGTGCCAGTCGATGCCGACGTCGGCGCCCGACTCCTGCACGAGCGACGCGACGAACTTCACGACGGCGCGGGCGCCGTTGGGCGTCGCCCAACCGACCGTATCGGCGATGCACAGGCGCTGGGCGCCGGCGCGGATGGCCGTGAGGAACAGCCGACGGAGCGAGTCCGGATCCGCCCGCGTCGTATCTTCGGTGACGTACATCACCGGCAGGCCCTCGCGCACGGCGAAGCTGATGGCCTCCTCGGTGCGGCGCTCCAGCAGGTCGAGCGTCCAATCCTCCGCGTACTGGCGGATCGGGCTCGACCCGATAAACGTGCAGCATTCGATCGGGATGCCGGCGCGCTGGCTGGCCTCGACGATCGGCTTGATGTCGGCCACGACGGTCCGTGCCGCGCAGTTGGCCGCCACCCCGAGTTTCTGGTCCGCGATCTCACGGGCCAGCCGCTCCACGTCGCGCGCGACCTGGGGCCCGGCGCCCGGCAGGCCGATGTCGGCCGTGTCGATGCCCAGCCGATCGATGAGGTGCAGGATCTCGATCTTCTGCTCGATCGTCGGCGTCTGCACGGAGGGCGATTGCAGCCCGTCGCGCAGCGTCTCATCGTCGAGCATGACGACCGGAGGCCGGCCCTCCACGTCGATCCGGTTCCAGTCGTAGATCAGCGGATGTGGCATCGGATTCCCTGTTCTCCCTGAGCCTGCCGGCGCCCGGCTATTTTCCATTCCCGCGGCGGGCCGCCCAGGCCACGGCGGCCAGACCGGCGGCGGCCAGCGCCCCGCCCCACTCGGTGCCCAGCCGGACACCCCGCGCGATGGCCGCCCGCATGACCGCGTCCATCGCCACCGCCGGCGCCTCGCCCCGGAAGGCCAATGTCGCCTCGTAGACGTAGCGCTGAGCCGCCGCCGCGACCTCGTGGTCCAGCACGACGTTCCAGATCACGACCCCCAGGACGATCCACAGGCCGGCCGCCACGGCTGTTGCCCGCCTCACGCGCCCACGCTCCGGCCGGAGGCTCCGGCCGTTTCGAGCTCCGTCCACACCCCGACGCACGCCACAGCGGAAACCGGCTCGCATATCGGACGGGGAACGGAACGTAATCCGGAAGGAGCCGCGTGCGGCATCCGGCTCGGCAGCCGCTCGGTCGGACGGCGCAGGACGAGAAGGCGTTGTGATGGCACTGCAGCGGCCCCTTGATCTTAGCGGATTCCCGCGAGCCGGCGCAACGGCGGCCGACCCGGCTCAGCGCGATCGGGACCGCCACCGCATCAGCCGCCAGACGACGAGGATGGCCGCCAGCGCGGCCACGACCCAGCTGACGATCCGGGGCGTCTCCTCATGGGCGACGCTGCCGAGGAAGAGGGCGGCGATGACGAGCAGCAGCAGGGCCACGACGCTCGGCAGGACCCCGGCAGGCCGGCGCCGACGCTGATCGGGCGGCTTGATGCGGGGCTCGGTGGTCGCGTGACCGCAGCGGTAGCAGATGAGGGCGTTGTCGGCGATTTCCACGCCGCAGTTCCGACAATTCACGGATAGATAATAGGTGACGAGACCGTCTACGGTCTACGGTCTCCGGTCTCCGGTCCAGATCTGGACTGAAGACTGTGGACCGGAGACTGTAGACTGGAGCCTGCGCCACCCGCCCCGCTATACTGCCCGCATGATCCCGCTCCGGGACATCGTTCCGTCGCGCACGCGCCCGTACGTCACGGTCACGATCATCGTCCTCAACGCGGCAGCGTTCCTCTTCGAGCTGCTGCTCCCGCCGGCCGCCCGCCAGGCGTTCCTGCAGACCTGGGGCGTCGTGCCGGCGGCCTTCTCCTGGCCGACGCTCATCACGTCGATGTTCCTGCACGCCGGCTGGCTGCACATCGGCGGCAACATGCTCTATCTCTGGATCTTCGGCGACAACGTCGAGGACCGGGTGGGGCACGGACGCTTCGTCGTCTTCTACCTGCTCTGTGGCAGCGTGGCCGCGCTCGGCCAGGTGTTCGCCAACCCGTCCTCGGCCATTCCCACCATTGGCGCGAGCGGCGCCATCGCCGGCGTCATGGGGGCGTACATCGTGCTCTACCCCCGATCGCAGGTGCTGACGCTGATTCCGCTGATCATCTTCTGGGAGATCATCGAAGTCCCGGCGATCTTCTTCCTGGGCTTCTGGTTCCTGCTGCAGCTGATGAGCGCGGGCGTCGTGGCGCAGAGCGCGCACGGGGGCGGCGTGGCCTTCTGGGCCCACATCGCCGGCTTCCTCACCGGCATGGGCCTGGTGTACCTGTTCAAGCGCCCGGAGCGGGAGCGGGTGGAATGGTGGAGCGAGTGACGTCGCCCGACTTCGCCCGGATCTGCTGCGACACCTTCGCCAGCTCGATCATCAGCTTCTCGAACTCGGCGTCGTACTGATCGGGCGGCATCGACGCCTTGCGGCCCTTCAGCGCCTGCACCTGCACGAGAATCGCCGCCTGCTTCTGCTTCAGCAGATCGACGGTCGAGTCGGTCGTGGCGGCCGAGTCGCCGCCGTCGATGAACGTGGCGCGCGCCAGCGCGCCGTCGAGGCCCGGCGTGTCGGCTTCGGTCCCCACCTTGTCGCCGTTGTCGTCGAGAATGGGCCGCTCGGTCGGCAACTGCCCGTGCTGGCCGTACCACCCGAGGACCGCCGCGCTCGAATAGGTGAAGGCCTCCCAGAGCGACACCCGTCCGTCCTTGTCCGTGTCGGCCGCCGGGTCGTCGAGGGCCCGGATGAAGAACTGCGGGAAGATCGTCTCGTAGCGCTGCGCCGTCGAATCGGTCGCCGTCAGCACGATCCGATCGTGCCGCGACAACGTCAGCAGGAACGGGAAGCTGGCCCCGGTCGTGTCCACGAACACCACCCGCCCCGGGAGCGGATCGAGCAGGCCCGCCCACGCGGCCCCGTCGAGATCGGGTCCCACGAGATTGAACTTCGCCTCGACGCCGTCGAACGTGCCGTGGCCGATCAGCACGACGACCAGCAGGTCGCCCGCCGACATCCTCGTCCGGAGCGTGCCGAACACCTTCCGGACGTTGGCAGCCGTCGCCTCCTCGACACCCTGGCCCGGCGTCTCGGCGAGCTGGAACAGGTGATCGTCGGGCAGCTTGAATCGCTCGCGCAGCGTCGTCACGAGCGACACCCGCCACTCGGTGTACCGGTCGGCGTACGGCGGTCCGCCCGACGCCCCGGTGACGACCAGCACGTAGCGGGCCGCGGCGTCGGCCGTGCCGGCCGCGCTCCCCACCGTGCACGCCAGCCCGACGCACAGGGCCACCAGCGTCCGCCGGATGTTCATCGCAGCCCCCAGCGCCGGCGCAGCAGCCATTCGGCCGCGAGCAGCGTCAGCAGCGTCAGCAGCACCCACGGATTGTCCCAGAGGTCGTGCTCCTCGCGAACCTCCGACACCGGCGCGGCATTCGACAGCAGCTGCGGGAGGCCGCCCAGGGCGTCGGGCTGCAGGTACCGCCCGCCGGAGGCTCCGGCCAGCCGGCGCAGCCCCTCGTCGTCGATGCGTGGATCGGCGAACTCGCGGTCGGTTCCCCCGGCCAGCAGCCAGCGGTCGGCCCGCCCGACGAGCGCCGCCCCGCGCGTCGCCTCGGCCGTGACGTGATAGAGGCCGGTACGGTCGAACGACACGGTCGCCTCATAGCGTCCCACCGCCGGGTCGGACGGTGTCTCGCGCAGTTCCTGCTCCTGTCCGCCGGGGCCGGTGATGGTGGCCCGCACGGTGGCGTCACCGACCGGCTCGAACGCCGCATCGCGCACCGTGACGTCGACCGGCACGCGGTCGCCCGGCGCGAGTCCGGCCGGTGCGCCAATGGTCACCGGATCGGGCGCCGGGGCCGCGAGCCACCGGACCGCCTGCCGCCAGAAGAACTCGTAGGTGTGATCGCTCGACGGCATCATCATCTGCCACCGCCACGCGGCCTCGCCGGTGAACAGCATCGATCGTCCCTGACCGTAGCGCTGCACGGCCAGCACCGGCAGGATGCTGCCGCCCGGCGCCGACGACACCGCCAGCACACGCGCCCCGGGCCGCGGACCGCCAAGGGGCGCCACGGCCGACAGGGCCGGCAGCGCCGCCCAGTGCTGCCGCGTCTGATCCGGCGTCCGCCCGAGCCGCATCACCGGACTGTCGAGCCCGTCAGGCGTCGGCACGACCTTGTTGCTCTCGAGCCGCTCGTCCGCCAGGCGCGTCAGCGTCACGCCGCCGAGCCGGTCGTCGAGCTCCAGCGGCAGCGCGTCCTCGATCGGCGTGCCGGTGAAGCCGCGATGCTGGAACGACAGGCCGCCGAACAACAGCAGCCCGCCGCCGCGCCGGCTGACGAAATCGGCGAGCAGCTCGAGCTGGCCGTGCGTGAACTGGTCGGCCGTCGTGTTGCCCAGGAGCACGGCGTCGTACGCGTCCAGCTCCTCCCGCGTCCCCGGGAAGCCGCTGCGGAGCGCCGGCGCCCGCGACGGATCGGCCTGAATGAGGAACGTGGCGTGCCCGCTCGTGTCCTGCCCCTTCCGGACCACCATGTCGACGTCGAGGCCGGTGTCGAGCGACAGCGCCCGCATCAGGAAGCTGTGCTCGAAACCGGGCGCCCCCTGCACGAACAGGATGCGCCGACGCCGCCCCGCCGGCGGCACGAGCACCGCACGGCGGTTGTTCTCGACGACCGCTTCGGCCGGCTCGGCCGGAATCTCCACCGAGTACACCGTCGGCTGCTTCGCGTCGGGCGAGACGGTAAACACCTGCTGCAGGGGGACGCCGTCCCCGACCGGCGTCACGCGCCGCGTCTCGACGGGCCGGCCGTTGGCGAGCACCCGCAGGTCGAACGGTGACCGCCCGAAGCCGCGGCTGACCACCGTGGCCGTCAGGTCGATCGTCGAATCCTCGAGGTGCGCCGCCCCGGCCGTCAGCCCCACGACCTCCCGGTCCCGCAGCGGAGCAGCCCGGCCGAGCGCCACCGGATAGATTGGCAGCGGGCCGCGCGCGCTCCCGGGATCGGCGCCGGTGAACCCGCCGTCCGACAGCACGACGATGCCGGCCACCTGCTGTCCGCGCAGCCGTGCGCGCACGCCGTCCAGGGCGCCGGCGAGGTCGCTGGCCGGCTCGTCGGCCGCCAGGCCCCCCGCACCGGCCGGCTCGAGGCGTTCGCCGAAGCTGAACACCTCGGTCCGGAAGTCGCGGCCGACCACCGGCTGCAACCGGTCGCGCACGATCGCCTCCGCCCGCTGCAGGCGCGAGCGATCCGCGCCGTCGGTCAGCCGCATGCTGCGCGAGGCGTCGACCAGAATCGGCACGACCGCGTCACGGCTCCCATGGGGCGGCAGCAGCCTGATGGGACGGAACAGACAGAGGGCGATGACCAGCAGCGTGAGGCCACGCAGGCCGATGAGCGTACCGCGCTGCCGCCGCGTCAGCGGCACCAGCGGCCGCTGGTAGCTGGCCCAGGCGAGCGCAGCCGCCATCGCGACGACGAGCAGCAGCATCCACCAGGGAAGGGAATACGCGAAGTGCAACGCCAACCTGAGTCTCTCTTCACTGGCGGCGGGGCCCCACCCCCGCCGCGAACTGACGCTGATGCCTCGCTTCGGATCTCCATGTCCTCAGCTCGGCATGGCCGCAGGCGCTGTTTACGGCTTTGGCTTCTTGCGATCCGCCAATGCCTTGAAATAGCTGTCGACCAGCGACTGGTACTGCGACGGAGCACGATCGTCGCCCCCCGCCGCCAGCCGGTCCTTGCTGATCTGCGCCTGCAACTGCTGCGACAGCGACGTCTCGAGCTGCTCGAGCGCGGCGTTCGCGTTCTTCCGCAGCGATTCCCACTTCGCGAAATCCTGCTTGAACGCCTGCGTTCCGGGTGCCGACAGCACCATCGCCTGTCCTTCGGGCGTGAAGCCGAGGCCGGCCTGCGGCGAGTCGCGCCGTTCGCCCTCGACCATCTGCTGCGTCTGCTGCAGCGACTGCCTCAGCTCGTTGCGGAGCTGTTCCAGGCGGGCCATCTGCTGCTCGGTCGATCCCCCCTGCTGCCCCGTCCCTTCGCGCCCCTGCTGCCCGGGCGCCCCGGCCTGGGACTGCCGATCGCCCGACGAAGGCGCCGGCGACGTCTTCTGGCCGGCGTCCTGCCGGCCGGCCAGCCGATCCATCTCCCGCTGGACGTTGTCGAGCCGCTCGCGCAACTGCTGCACGCGGGCGAGCTCGTCGGCCAGCTTGCGCGCCTCGGCATTCCCCGTCGCGCCGGCATCGGCCAGCGCGTTCGAGACGCGGTCGAGCGACTGGGCGATCTGCCGTTCCGCCGTGGCCCGCGCGGCCGGATCGACCGGCTTCTTCGGATCGGCCGCGGCCTGCTGCATCTCCGACGCCGACTGGCGCATGCGGGCCGCCACCCGCTGACGCGCCAGCTCGTCGGCCGCCGCCGCGAGTGCTTTCCGCCGCGCCTGGTCGCCCGCCGTCTCCTTGCCGCTCCCGGTGGCACCGTCCTTCAGCAGCTGCCGGACGCCCTGCTCGACCTTCTGCGCCCGGTCGGCCAGCCGCTGCTTCTGATCGGCGAGCCGCCGCAGCGCGTCCCTCGTCTGCCCGGCCTTCTGCTCACCCTCAGCCTGTTCCTGTCCCTGCCCGAGCCGCTGCAGGGCCGACGCCATCTGGCGCTCGGCATCGGCCAGCTCCCGCGTCTCGAGCCGCAGATTCCCGACCGCACGCCCCATCGGATCGGCCTCCGACGGTCCGCCGTTCTCCATCCGCCGCGCGAGCTGCCGGAGTTGTTCGGCCGCCTCGCCGGCCTGGCGGCTCGCTTCCTGCGGGTCGTCGCGCCGAAGCTGCCCCGCCGCCTGGCTCATGGCCTTCGAAGCGGCCTGCATCTGGCCGGCAGCCGACTGCTGGCCACTCTGCTGGCCCTTCTGCTGGCCGCTCTGCCGCCCGTTCTGCTGGCCGCTCTGCTGGCCGCTCTGCTGCTGGCCGTCCTGTGAGGCCCGGCGCTGCGCCTCCTGCCGTGCCAGCTGCTGCGCGAGATCCTCGGCCTGCTGGCGGAGCTGGGACTGATCGCGGGTCAGACGTTCCAGCTGCCGCTTCAGCTCCTCGGGGCTCATCTGCGTCCGGCGGTTCGCCAGATCCTCCTGCCGACGCCGCAGCTCGTCCTGCCGGCGAGCCAGCTCGCGAATCCGGTCGAGGGACTGATCGGCCGGCGTCGGCTTCTGTTCCTCCGAGCTGGGCGGCGTCTCGTAGTTGGTCTGCTGCATCCGCTGCAGCTCGCGATCGAAGAGCGTCGACAGGTCGAGGTTCCGGCGGTAGTTGCCGCGGCCGCTGCCGCTGGCCTGCTGCGTGACCTGGCGCTCCTTCACCTCCGACTGCGCCTTCAGGAGCTGGTTCAGCGCCTCCATTTCGTGCGGCAGGGCGGCATCGGTCTTCACGGCGTTCAGCGATCCGGCGGCCTTCCCCATTGCCTCGGCCGCCTTGGTCATCGCCTGGGTCGCGGTCGCCGCTTCGCTCTCCTCACCGGTCTGCGGTCGCGTGGGATCGCGCATCGTCGCGCCGCGGAACTCGCCGATCTGCTCCTCCACCCGGGTCTTCAGCGCGCCCTGCGCCTGGCCGACCGACTTCACGTCCTGCTCCGACTGGCGGTCGGCCGCGCGCGACCGCCGGTCGAGCTTCCAGGTCGCCACGACGATGTCCTTCTGCGCCGCGACGAGATCGTCGATCGACCGGTTCTGCCCGCCCGAGAGCCCCTGGGTCTGGCTCTGCGCGGCAGTAAAGGTCTCCTCGAACGGCTGGACCTCGAGGAAGAAGATGTCGCTGCGGGCTTCGCCGGCCGCGCCGCTGCGCGTCTGGTCGTGGGCCCTGGCGTAGTAGCTGACGGAGATCGCCCGGCTTGACCTTCAGGTTCTCCAGCGACAGCTCCCTGCGGCCGTCCGTGCCGCCTTCCGCCGCGTGCCGCGTCGAGAACGGCACGGCGTGTTCGGGACCGCCGCGCACGGCGTACACGAGATTGAACGACCGGATCCCGTACTCGGCGTCGGCGTGGGCGTCGATGTCGACCTCCTCGAGCGAGGTCACCTGCCGGTCGCGGGCCGGGCGCACGATGCGCACGTCGGGTGGCCGGTGCGCGAGCATCCGGATGAAATATTCGGTGTCGCCCGGGTTCTGCAGCCCTTCGGTGTCGGCGAGCGCGACGCGGTACGCTCCGTCCTGCTGCACGTCGATTTCACCGTCGAGCGCCTTCGGCGACACCGGGTCGAGGGTGAGCCGCTGTCCGCCGCCGAGCGTAATCGCGCCCGACGTCACCGGCTTGTCGGTCGTCACGTGCAGGTGGACGCGCGTGCCGGGTGGCGCATAGATGTCGCCGCTGTCGGGATCCGTGCGGGGCGACAGCCCCAGGCCGGACGGATATTCGTACCGCAGGTCGATGCGGGCGACGTGGGGCGGATGCAGCACCGTCACCGTGTACTGCGGGCTCGACGCCGTGCCGGCTGCGACGCGGTACGAGAACGCCGAGGTGACCGACGGGAACCGCAGCACGAAGTGGCCGTCCGTCCCGCCGCCCTTCGGCGGCTGCATCGCCGCCTGCCGCCACCGGTCGCCGGCGCCGAACGCGAGCTGCGGCACCAGGCCGCCGTGATGCGCCGGCAGCGTGACCGCGATCTCCAGGGGATCGCCGGCCCGCACGCGGGCGTCGCCCGGCGTCACCTGCAGCGTGAGGTGGGAGGGGAACAGCGCGAACATCGCCAGGTCGTACGCCCGCCGCGCCGGCTCGCGCACCGTCACGGCCGACGCCGCCAGCATGACGACCGCCAGCGCCGCCAGGCCGGCGGACCGGCGGACGTGCTGCCGGCTGATCACCGTGTCGGTGTCGATCGCCTCCGCCCGACGGGCCGCATCGGCCACCAGCAGGTCGACGAGCGGCGTCTGCGGGACCTGCGCCGTCTCGCTGCCGAACTCGACGGCCGACACCAGGCGATCTTCCAGCTCGGGGTGGTGCTCCTCGATGAGCCGGGCGACCTGCCGATCGGACGGCACGCGGCCGGCCCGCCACAGCCCCCAGCCGATGGCCGCCAGGGCCGCCGGCAGCGCGATGGCGGCGTCGACGAGAAGGGCCGTCCCGCCCCCGCCCGTGAGCGTCCACACCCCGAAGGCCAGCAGCAGCACGGCGGCCGCGGCCACGGCCGCGCGGGCCGCGCCCTCGAGCACGCGCATCGTGCGCCATCGTCTCCGGATCGCGCCGAGCACCGCGTCGATATCACGGTAGTGTTCGGTCATCGTCTTGCGCTCCGCTCAGACCGTCCGCCGCGCCACGGCGCTCTCGGCGACCAGCACGGCCAGCACGAGCACCAGGGCGTACCACCAGTAGTTCTGCCGCCCCTCGTCGGCGGCGGCCACCGAACGCGCCTCGGCGGCGCCCGCATCCTTGAGACGCACGATGGCCGACTGAAAGTCGGCCGCGTCGATCCGGGCAGGATCGGATTCCCGCGGGTCGACGTTCACTGCCACGTGCCGGGCCGGCCGGCCGTCGGTCCCCGCGAGTGTCGCCACGCCGGGCCGCGGCGCCACGCCCGGCGGCACGTCACCGACCAGATAGCCGGCGGCGTGCGGCTGGGGGCCCGCCACGTAGGCCACCGCTTCCTGCAGGAACGGCAGGAAGGTCGGGTGCAGCGGAAAATCGTTCCACCGATCGCCGAGGTCCGACGCGAACAGGAGCACGTGCCCCGACCGGACCGGATAGTCGACCAGCGCCGGTGCGCCGTTGCTGAACTGCGCCACGACATCGGCCCCCGGCGGCACGCTCACCTGCGCGACACGCCTGAACCGCGCGGCCCCCAGACCGACCGTGCTCGGGCCGAACGACGCAAAGACCGGATGCCGCCCGTCGGCGACCACCAGCGAGACGTCGGCGCCGTCCGCCTTCGGCAGCGCGACGCTCAGCGCCGGGACACCCTCTCCGCCCGCGAAGATCGACCGCAGGACGTCGGCGTCGATGCCGGGGCCCGCCGCGACGAGCAGCCCCCGCCCGCGCCCGACCATCGCTGCCAGGGCCTCACGGCCCCGCACGTCGAGCCCCTGCGTGCCGAGCAGGATCGCCGCGCGGTAGCGCGCCAGTTCGTCCTCGCTGATCGTGCCGAGCGAGGCGGCCTTCACGGCGTGCACGTCGAAACGGGCCAGCACGCCGCCGGCCTCCAGCGCCTGCTGCACGTACAGGAGGTCCGCCGAGCCCTCGCCGGCAGCGGTCACGACGAGCACCGCCACGGGCGCCGGCGGGTCGAGCGCGAGGTACCGGCTGTTGTCGGCGGCCGCCCCGAGCCGGTCGTCGATGCTGACCGCCGCCGTCCCGGACGCCGGCAGCGCGGCCGCGAACGCGACCTCACCCGTGCTCCCGCCGGGAACCGACCACGACTGCGATCCGGCGGGCCGGCCATCGATCGTCAGGCGCGCCGTGCCGCTCGCGGTTGCCCTCCCGGCGTTGCGCACGGTCGCCACGATGCCGCCGTCCTGGCGGCGCACGTCGACGACGGCCACGTTGCCCGTTGGCGCGCCGGCGTCGGTCACCGTCACTGCCACGCCCTCGGGCAGCGCCGCCGTGCCGCCGCCGTCCCATCCGCTGTTCTGCAGGTCGGTCACGAGCACGATCGTCCCCGTGCGCGTCCCGATCGCCCCGGCCGCGCGCGCCAGCGCCGCCGGATAGCTCGTCGCCCCGAACCCGGGCTGCAGCCGGTCGATGGCGCCGCCCACCAGGGCCCGATCGAGCGTCGGCTCGACCAGGAGGTCGGCCCGGTCGGCGAAGGTCTCCAGGCCGACGCGGCGACCGGCCGGGGCGCGCTGCACGGCCTCGCGCGCCCGCGCCTGCGCGCGGGCGAACAGCCCCGGCGCGGTCATGCTGGCCGACAGGTCGACCGCCACGATCGTCACGGGTGCCGCACCCTGTGCGGCCGCCCCCGGCAGGTAGGGCCGCGCGAAGGCGACCGCCAGCAGGACGAGCGCGGCCACGCGCAGGGCCAGCAGCAGCAGATCGCGCAGCCGCCGGCGCTGGCTCTGCTCGACGGGCGCCCCCCGCAGCATGCGCACGGCCGCGAAGCGGACGCGCACCTCGGGATGGCGCCGCAGCAGGTGCAGCACGATCGGCAGCGCGGCGGCGGCCGCCGCCGCCAGGAACGCCGGCGCGAGAAAGGAGAGCATGACTCAGGACACCCGGTCCCGCGACGACAAGTAGGCCATCAGCGCGAAGTCGAGCGGCTGCGACGTGTCGACCAGGCAGTAATCGATGCCGGCGCCGCCCAGCTCGCGCTTGTACCGCGTCATCAGCGCGTCCATCTCCTTCAGGTAGTGCTCCCGCACCAGCGCCGGCACGGCCAGCACCTCCTCGGCATCCTCCAGATCCTCGAACCGCGTCGCCCGCTCGAAGGGGAACCGCAGCTCGTCGGGATCCAGCACGTGAAAGACGATGACGTCCGACCCGCGGAAGCGGAAATGCTTCAGCCCCTTGATGACCAGCTCCGGATCGTCGAGCAGGTCCGAGATCAGCACGATCATGCCGCGGCGCGCGAGCGCATCGGCCAGCTGGTGCAGCGGCTTCGAGACGTCGGTGCGCGCCCCGAGCGCCAGCCGGTCGAGCGTGACGAGCAGCGCACGCAGGTGCCCCGGCCGCGCGCTGGCCGGCAGCATCGACACGATCTTCTCGTCGAAGCCGATGAGCCCGACCGCGTCGCGCTGGCGATTCATCAGGTAGCCCAGCGACGCCGCGAGGCACGCCCCGTACTCCATCTTCGTCATCGCGCCGGAGCCGTAGCCCATCGAGGCGCTCACGTCGAGGAGCAGGTGGCACTCGAGGTTGGTCTCCTCCTCGAACTTCTTCACGTAGTACCGGTCGCTGCGCGCGAACACCTTCCAGTCGATCGTGGAGATGTCGTCGCCCGGCATGTCCTGCCGGTATCCGCGAACTCCACGCTGAACCCCTTGAACGGACTGCGATGCAGTCCCGACAGGAAGCCCTCGACAATCGACCGCGCCTTCAGCTCGAGCGAGCCGATGCGCGCCAGCACGCTCGGATCGAGGAACTGACGCTCGCCCGGTCGTGTCCGCCCGCTCATGGTCGGCCCCGCTCCCGCCCCTGCCGCCGGCTCACAGCCCGCTCTTCGGCGTCGCCACCTCGGCGAGCAGCCGCGCGATGATGGCGTCCGAGTCGATCCGCTCCGACTCGGCGTAGAAGTTCGTCATCACGCGATGCCGCAGGATCGGCTGCGCGAGCGCCTGGATGTCGGCCACCGACACGTGGAAGCGGCCGTGTATCAGCGCGCGGGCCTTGCCGCCGAGAATCAGCGACTGCGATCCCCGGAGCCCCGCGCCCCACTTCACCCACTTGTTGACGAAGTCGGGCGCGCCGGCGCGCCCCGGCCGCGACGCGTCCACCAGCCGGACGGCGTAGCGCGCCACCTCCTCCGGCACCAGCACCTGCCGGACGACCGTCTGGAAGCTCAGGATGTCGGCGCCGTTCAGCACCCGCTCCGGCGTGCCGGTCTCGACGCCCGTCGTATTGGTGACGACCTTCACCTCCTCGTCCTCGGAGAGGTAGCTCATGACGATGTTGAACATGAAGCGATCGAGCTGCGCCTCGGGCAGCGGATAGGTGCCCTCGAGCTCGATCGGGTTCTGCGTCGCCAGCACGAAGAACGGGCGGTCGAGCGCGTAGCTCCGGCCGGCCGCCGTCACGTGGTACTCCTGCATCGCCTCGAGCAGCGCCGCCTGCGTCTTCGGCGGCGTCCGGTTGATCTCGTCGGCCAGCAGGATCTGGGCGAAGATCGGGCCCTGGACGAACCGCAGCGCCCGGACGCCGCTGTGATCCTCGTCGAGGATCTCCGTGCCGGTGATGTCCGACGGCATCAGGTCGGGCGTGAACTGGATCCGCTTGAACGACAGATCCAGGATGCCGGCCAGCGTCTTGATGAGCAGCGTCTTCGCCAGTCCGGGCACGCCGGTGATGAGACAGTGCCCGCCGGTGAACAGCGCAATCAGCACCTCGTCGATCACCTGGTCCTGACCGACGATCACCTTGCGCAGCTCGCCGAGAATCCGTTCCCGTCCCTCGGTCACGCGCTCGGGCGTGGCCGCCAGTGTCTGTTCCATGACGTGATGGTCTTTCTTCAATGGCGCCGGGGCCCCACCCCCGGCGCGAACTGACGCCGATGCCGTGCCTCGGATATCCAGGTCCTCGCCCTTCGACTCCGCTCAGGGCGACCCTGAGCCCGCCGAAGGGTCGGCTCGGCATGGCCGCAGGCGAAGTCCGCGACCGCCCGCGGGTGGCGCCGAACGGGGCCCCCGTTCGCGCGCAGGCGCCTCGACCGTGACCGCGTCTTTGGCGCCGGGCACGGACGGGGTGTTCGGCGACAGGACCCGCCAGGCCTTCATCCTTCAATGCGCGCGGGGCCCCACCCCCATCCACCCGCGCTCGGCGGCTCGGCTCCGCCTCGCTGCCCTCCGGCGCCTCGCGCGGGCCGCAGGCGCTTCCGCGCGACCTAATCCCTAATCCCTAATCCCCTCAGCGTCAGTGCCCCCTAGTGCGTCAGCACGTACACGATCTCGTTGATCTCCATCTGGTACGCCATCGTCGTGTACTTGATGTAGCCGGGGAACTCCACCGCGTTCGACCATTCCCAGCCGTCGCCCATGTCGGTATTCCAGTTGATGAGCACCATCGGCCGGCCGGTGTCGTCGAGGATCGCCCGCAGGTGCGGCACGAACCCGCCCTTCTCCCACGTGCGTCCCGCCAGGAACGACCCCAGGCCCGGCACCTGCGGATACCGATCGATCTTGTAGAACGAACTGAAGATCGGGTGGCTCGGCGGCAGGTCCACGATCTCGCGATCCGGAAACACCCGGTGCAGCTCGTGGGCGACGTTGGCCCACTCGTACGGTCCGTGGAAGTCGTCGAACGTCGCCGTGCCGCCGCGCAGCAGGAACTCGCGCAGCACCGGCACGTCGGTGTCGAGCAGTTGCAGGTTGCCGCCTTCGACGAAGTAGATCCACGGATAGGTGAAGAGCCGCGGATCGTCGAGCGGCAGCACGATCGGATCCTCGACCTGGATGGCGGTGGCCGACTTCACGCGGCGGGAGAGGTTCTCCTCGGCCGCCGGGGCGTCGATGTACCACGGCTCGCCGAACCGCCGCAGCTCGCGCGCCTCGGTATGGAAGTGATAGCGGATCCGGACGAAGCGCCACTCGAGTCCGGCGAGACGCGGGTCGCCGCGCTGCGGCACGATCTGCGCGGCGACGTCGGGCGCCCACCCGCTCGTCAGGACGAGCGCGGCCGCCACGGCGCAGGCGCCCAGGGCGTACCGGAGCCAGCGGCGCGCCCCCCGGCTCATGGCTGCTCCCCCACCAGCTTCAGCAGCAGGTCCTGCGCGCGCGGCGTACAGCGGCGCGATCTCCAGGGCATCGAGCGTCTGGCGCTTCGCCTCGTCGCGCTGGCCCGTCGCGTAGTACGTCTCGGCGAGATCGCAGTGGGCGGCCGCCTGATCGCGCGGCCCGGTGGCGAGCGCCACCTGGAACTCGCGCAGGGCCGCCGCGGTGTCCTTCTGCGCCAGCGCGATCCGGCCGAGCTCGGAGTGGGCCGACGCCTCGAAGGGATCGATCGCCACGATCCGCGCGTAGACGGCGCGGCGCGCCGCCTGGTCGGTCGAGTCGTTCAGCAGCGACGCCAGCAGGCGCGCGGCATCCAGGTTGTCGTGGTCCGACTCGAGCACGGCCTGCAGCTCGTGGATCGCCCGGTCCGTGTCGCCCAGCTTCAGCGCGAGCGTCGCCATGAGGGCGTGCGGGCTGTGCTCGCCGGTGGCCATCGGCACCAGCTGCGCCGCCCGCGCGTAGATCTGCATCGCCCGCCGCGGCTCGCCCTCGCGCACGAAGAGGTCCCCGAGCGCCATCTGCACGGGATAGCTGTTCGGCAGGGCGGCCGCCACGTTCCAGAGCGTCCGGAGCGGCATGCGCCGCAGCTGTCCGACCGCCGGCGCCGCCAGCGCCGCCCGGAGCGGACCGAACCGGGCGCCGATCGCCTTGTCGAAGCCGGTCTGCAGCCCCGCCAGATCGGAGCCGTACACGCGGTGCAGCGCCGCCGGTGTGTCGAGCCCCTCGCCGTATGCGCGCAACAGCTCGTTGAGCTTCGGCTGCCCGTACTGGTGCACGAGGTAATCGACCAGCAGCGACGCCTCGTAATAGGCGAGCAGCACCATCTGCGGATCGGTGAAGCCGGCGTCGAGGTCCTTCAGCTTCAGGATCCGCTGCTGGTTCATCGCCTCGGCGAACGTCACGTCCATGTTGCGCGCCCACTCCGGACGCGCGCGCCCCTCCTCGTAGACGGAGATCCCTTCGGTGAGCCAGCGCGGCACCCGCTGGTTCGACAGCTGCAGCGTCACGACGTGCGCCAGCTCGTGCCAGAGCGTCGCCTCCCACTGGAACGTCCCCGGCGGCCGCGCGTGCGGCGAGTCCATCGTGACCACGCGCCCGAAGCAGGCGCCGAGCACGCCGATCATGCCGGGCAGGCCGAGGTTGCGGACGGCGAAGTCGTCGTGGTGCGGGAAGATCTCGATGAGGAACGGCCCCTTCGGCGTGAAGCCGTAGGTCGCCGACAGCGTCTGCAGCGCCTGGTGCGCCAGCGGCACGACGTAGGCGCGCAGCACCGGCGCCTCGTCTGCGCTCATCCGGATCACCAGAATCGCCGTCGCGCACGGTCGTGAACTTGTCGAGCGTGTCGAGCATGCTCAACAGGTTGTAGGTGACGACGTCGTAGGGATCGACCTTGAAGGCCCGATCGAGCGTCGCCCGCGCGCCCGCCTCGTCGCCCGTCCGCAGCAGGTCGAGCCCGAGGTCCGCCTGCGCCCGCACGTTCGTCGGATCGAGGGCGATGGCCTGGCGCACCAGCCCCGCCGCCTCGTCGAAGCGGTAGTGGCCCGCCACGAGGCCGCCCACGATCCGGTACGCCTCGCCGTCGGTCGGATTCACGGCGAGCGCCCGGCCGATCTCCGCCTGGTAGTCGTCCTGCCGGCCGTCGAGATACGCGAGGCCGGCCAGCAGCGCGTGCGCTTCGGGGCTGGAGGGATTGATGGCGAGCGCCTGGTCGATGGCGGTCTTCGCCTCGGTCGTGCTGCCGCGATCGAGCGCGAGGTTCGCGAGGAAGAGACGGGCGTCGACGTCGGCGGGATTCAACCGGAGCGCCGCTTCGGTGAGCGCCTGCGCCGCCGGCGGGTCATCGTCGGCCAGCGCACGGGCCAGACCGGCCGTGGCCGGCTCCCACTGCCCGTCCTGCTTCAGCGCCGCCCGGAACGAGTCGGCGGCATCCTTGGGATTGTGCTTCTCGAGGAACAGGCGGCCCCACGCCGTGTTGATCGCCGGATCGCCCGGCGCGGCATTCGCCGCCACGCGGAAGGCGGTATTGGCCTCCTCGAAGCGGCCGAGCCCCTGATAGGCCTCCGCCAGCCTCGCCGAGTCCTGCGCCGTGCGCGCCTCGGTCGGCCGGGCGGCCAGCGCCGTCACCAGCCCCTCGAACGTCGCCCGCGCGGCATCGTGGCGGCCGCGCAGCTGCTGCAGCCGCGCCAGGGCGAGCGTGGCGTCGCTCGCCGGCTCGCGTGCCGCGAGCGGCGCCAGCAGTCGATCCGCCTCGTCGTACTGGCCGCGCACGATGGCGGCGCGCGCCTCGAGCAGGATGACGCCCGGATCGCGGGCATCGAGATGGGCGAGCAGACGATCGACGTCGGTGAGCCGGCCTTCACGGAACGCCCGCAGCGCCGGCTGCAGCCCGGTCGGCGTGACGTCGCCACGGGTGTCAGCCTGGGCGGACGGCGCCGTCGCCGCGCGCGCCGCCGGCACGGGTCCGGCCAGCCCGGAGAGTACAGCCGCCACTGCGACGGGCAGGCCGAGCCGCCGTGTACCAGCCCGATCGGATCGCAGGCCTCTCCGGCTCATCATGTGCACGTCTGATCGACGGCAACCACCACGGTCCGGCACCGGCCCCGAAGACCACGGCGGCGTCGATCACGGATGGTTCGGCACGTCGGCGCCCCACGGGCGAACCGACCTGAATTGTCAGAAGTAGAAGCGAACCGTTACTCGGCAGGATACCGTACGGATGCGCGGAATGAAGCGGACGGGCCGCTCGGGAAGGAAAAAAAAGACAATTGCGGAAGATCGCGTCGGAGGCGGAGAATCTGCCGGAAGACCGCGCCCATGCTGCGCGCCTGAGCGCCGAGTCCCCGACTCGCCTACTCCCCCACGATCCGTCCTTCGCGGTCCCGGTGCAGCGCCCGCTCTTCGACGCGGATCCGCCGCACGAGCAGCACCCCGAACGCCACCAGGCTCGCGGCGCCGGTGATTGGGGCATGCAGCAGCACACCCGCACCGGCCAGTTCGCCCATCACCCCGACGTAGTTCGGATGCCGCAGCCACCGGTACGGGCCCCTCGTCACCAGCGGGACGTCCGGCAGGACGATGACGCGGAAGCTCCAGCGCTCGCCCAGCGTGGCCATCGCCCAGTATTTCAGCGCCTTCGCGGCGGCGAACAGCGCGATGCCACCCAGCAGCCACGACCGCGGCGGCGGCCCGCCGATCGCCCCCTCGATCGCCATCGCCACGAAGGCCGCCGGATAGACGATCTGCATCGCGGGATAGACGTCCCCACGGGCCTCCACGCCACCCCGCGCGAGCAGCCGGCGATCGTGCCGGGTGGCGAGGGTGGCCTCCGCGATCATCAGCATGAAGATGATCAGGGTGGCCGCCACCGGCACCGCCAGCGCGTGCATGAAGGGGATCACGCCGATGCTCCGGCGGGCTGGCCCGCGGCCAGGCCGGTGTCACCGGCGATGCAGATGATCTGCCGCAACAGGGCGGGCGCGACGCTCGCCCCCCACGCCGCCGCCCTGACGGCCGCCGGCGCCGCCACCACCGCGCGCAGCGTCCGGTTGAAGGCCCGCTTGGCCGCCATCGCACGGATGCGGTTCACGGCGTGGCGGCGGTGCACCCCCGCCCAGCCGTGCTCGAGCGCGTCGAGCGCGGCCTGCGCCGCCAGTTCGGCCCCGCGCACGGCGAAGTGCAGGCCGTCGCCGGTCATCGGATCGACGAAGCCTGCGGCGTCGCCGGCCAGCAGCAGTCCGTCGAGCGGCCGGCCCGTACGCTCCACGGCGAGCGGCCCGAGCACCGCCGGCGTCGCGACCGGACGGGCGCGGGCGAATCGCGACGCGATCGCCGCGTCGGCCATGACGGCCGTCCGCAGCAGCCGCGCCGGATCGCCGAACTGTCCCTCGAACGGCGCGCCGGCCCCCGGAGCCGCGACCGCGCAGACGTTTGCCAGTCCGCCGGGCAACGGCGCGATGCCGAGATAGTGCCGGCGGCGGATGTGCATCTCGCCGAACGCCGACAGCCCGTCGACATCTTCGAAGTAGCCGCCGACCGCCCAGCGCCTCGGCGCCGCCGGGTGGCGCGCCAGCCCCAGGGCGAAGGCCAGCGCCGACCGGCGCCCGTCGGCCGCAATGGTCACGGGAGCCCGCACGACGCGCTCGCCAGCCGCCGTCGCCGTCACGACGCCCTGCACGCGGGACGTTCTTCGGATTGAGTCCACGAGCGCGCGACGCACGGTGACGCCTTCTTCCACCGTCGCCCCGGCCGCGCGGGCCAGATCGACGAGCCAGGCGTCGACCTGCCGGCGGGTGATCGCGCAGCCGTGCAGCGGCGCCGGATACGCCCCTTCGACGCGCACGCCCGCCTCGCCCGTCACGATCATCCCGTCGATGCGCAGGCCGGCGGCCTCGATCGGCGCGGGATCCAGACCGAGCCGGCGCAGGGTGGCCAGCGTCCCCGGGTTCAGCGTGTCGCCGCACAGCTTGTCGCGCGGGAACCGCGCGCGGTCCAGCACGATCACACGCACGCCGGCACGGGCCAGCAGCGTGGCGGCCACCGCGCCGGCCGGTCCGGCGCCGGCCACGACGACATCGGCATCGAACGCGCTCACGGCCGCGCCGCCCCCAGGACGAGCGCGCTGTTCTTGGATCCGAAGCCCAGGCAGTTGCAGAGCGCGGCCTGCGGCTCGGCCGCGCGCCCGGTGACGGGCAGGAAGTCCAGGTCGCAGGCAGGATCGGGATCGGTGAGATTGGCGGTCGGCGGCAGGAACCGCCGGGTCATGGCGAGGGCGGCCGTCACCACACCGGCGGCGCCGCTCGCCCCCTGCGGGTGACCGATCATCGACTTCACCGACGAGCCGGGCACCCGGTCGGCGTGCGCCCCGAACACCTGGCGCACGCAGCGCGACTCCACCGCATCGTTCATCTGCGTCGACGTGCCGTGGTAGTTGATGTAGCCGATCTCCTCGATCGGACGGCCCGACTTGGCCAGCGCCATCTCGAGTGCCCGAACGATCTCCGTGCCTTCGGGCGCCATCTGCACGCGGTGATAGGCATCGCAGGTCGAGGCGTAGCCCTCGACGGCGGCATAGACGTGCGCGCCGCGGGCCCGGGCGCGGTCCTCGCGCTCCAGCACGACCATCCACGCCCCCTCACCGAGCACGAAGCCGTCGCGGCCGCGATCGAACGGACGCGAAGCCTCGGCCGCCCGCTCGTTGTAGTGGGTCGACACCGCCCGCATGCGCGAAAAGCCGAAGATCATGCCCGGGGTCACGCAGGCGTCGGTCCCCCCCGACAGCAGCACGTCGGCCTCGCCCGAGCGGATGAGGGCGGCGCCGTAGCCGATGGCGTCGGTCGAGCTCGTGCAGCCGTTCGAGAGCACGTGGCTGATGCCGCGCAGCCGCAGCGAGATGGAGATCTCGCTCGACACCATCCCCACGATCGAGATGGCGATCGCGTAGGGGGTGACCTTGCGGCCGCCGTCGACGAAGAAGTCGTAGGTACTGCTTCTCGCCGACGTCGATGCCGCCGCCCCCGCTGCCGATGATGACGCCGCCCCCCGGCTCGCCGGCCCTGAGGCCCGCGTCGGTCCAGGCCTCGCGCGCCGCGATCACGCCGACCAGCGCCGCGCGGGAATAGCGCTTCGGATCGGCCCGCGACTCGCGGTCCGTCGGGTCCTCACCCTCGAGCGGCGGGATGTCGCCGGGCGTCACCGGGGGCACCGGGGCCGCCACCCGGCACGGCAGCTCCGACGCATCGAACCCGTCGATGGCGCGCGTGCCGCTGCGGCCGTCACGCACCTGCTCCCAGAAGCACTCGCGGCCGATCCCGAAGGGCGAGACGACGCCGATGCCGGTAATCACGACGCGCGGCGGGTGGCTTCCCGGCATAATGGACCCCTGAATGATGATGACGAGCGAGAACCCAACCGGCCCGGCCGAGCCGCCGACCGGTCGCCTGACGCGGGCCGTCGCCTGGCTCGGCGGCGCGGCGTTCGCCGGCTCGCTGGCGTACTGCGCGTACTTCTTCGTGGTGACGCTGCAGCAGGCTCCGCCGTGGACGGGCGCCGGGGCGGCAGCCAGAGCCGTCCTTGCCGATGTGGGCCTTTTCGCCCTCTTCGCGGCGCCGCACAGCCTGCTCGCCCGGCCGCGCCTGAAGCGCCGCATCGTCGCCCTCGTCGGTTCGAAGCGTGAGCGACCATTGTACGTCTGGTCGGCCAGCCTCCTCCTGGTTTTGACGTGCGCGGCGTGGCAACCGGTCCCCGGAGTCCTGCCCTCGCTGACCGGACCGCTGGCGTGGCTGCTGTACGCAGTCCAGCTGGCCGGCATCCTGCTGACGGCCGTCTCGGCCCGCGTCATCGACCCGCTCGAGCTGGCCGGCATCCGCCAGATCGATCAGCCGCAGGCCCTGGCGCCCATCCAGGCGCGGGGGCCGTACCGCTGGGTACGGCACCCGATCTATCTCGGCTGGATGCTGATCGTCTTCGCCACGCCCCGCCCGACGATGAGCCACCTGCTGTTCGCGGTGATCAGCAGTGCGTATCTGGCGATTGCCATCCCGTGGGAAGAGCGCTCACTGATCGACACGTTCGGTGAGGAGGTACGAGGCCTACAAGCGGAAGGTGCGGTGGCGGGTGGTGCCGGGGATTTACTGAGGCTGGTAACGTAGCTCTAGTTCCACTTCAGTCCCTTCAGCTGATCCAGATTCACGTTCCCGCCGCTCAGCACGCAGGCGACCTTCGCGCCGGCGGGCGCCTTGACGAGCCCCTGCAGCAGCGCGCCGACCGTGGCGGCCGCCGCCCCTTCGGCCACCAGCTTGCAGTGCGCCATCAGCCAGATGACCGCCTCGAAGATCTGCTCGTCGGGCAGGGTCACGATATCGTCGACGAACCGGCTCACCACCGACCGCGTCACCTCGCCGACCCGCTTCACGCGCAGGCCGTCGATGATGCAGTCGACCCGATCCAGCGTGACGACGTGGCCGGCCTCGACGCTCCGTTTCATGCCCGGCGCGCCGGACGACTCGACGCCGATCACCCGGATCTTCGGGTTCAGCCCCTTCAGCGCCATCGAGACGCCCGAGATGAGCCCGCCGCCGCCGATCGGAACGATCGCCACGTCGACCGCCGGCCAGTCCTCGTGGATCTCGAGACCGACGGTCCCCTGCCCCATGATGAGCTGCGGGTCGTCGAACGGATGGATGTAGGTGAGGCCGCGCTCCTCGACGAGCTGACGGGCCTTGTCGTTCGCCTCGTCCCAGATCGTGCCGTGCAGCACGACCTCGGCCCCGTACGCCTTCGTCGCGGCAATCTTCGACGGCGTCGCGTTCTCGGCCATCACGACCACGGCGTGCATGCCGTTCAGCTTCGCCGCGAGCGCCACGCCCTGGGCGTGGTTTCCGGCCGAGGAACAGACGACGCCCCGCCGCTTCTCCTCGTCGGTCAGAAAGGTGAACTTGTTGAGGGGGCCGCGGATCTTGTACGAGCCGGTCTTCTGGAACAGCTCGGTCTTCAGGCGGACGTCGAAGCCGGTGCGCTCGCTGAGCATCCGCGAGGTGAGCAGCGGCGTGCGGGCGACCCGGTCGCCCATCAGCGCCCGCGCGCGCCGGAAGTCGTCGGGCGTCAGCGTCAGCGGGGGCGTCACGCCTGCTGCAGGAACACCAGCGAATGCTGGGAAGGGATGTCGAAACGGCGGTTGCACGTCTTGCAGGTCACCGCGTCGTCCACCCGGATCATGTAGTCGCGCAGCTTGCCGTACAGCGCACGGTCGCGTTCGTCGGCCCCGGGCGGCAGGCGATCCTTCTTGCGGCGGACGACCCAGCGCAGCTGGTACTCGTTCGCCCGCCGGCATTTCGGGCAGGTGAGCGTCTCGGGACGCGTCTCGGATTTCTCGGTGAAGAACTGCCGTTCGTCGAGGGCCATGACGGCATCATATCTCAGTCTCCGGTCTCCGGTCTTCAGTCTACAGTCCCCAAAGCCCGAAGCCCGCGGCCGGCCGTAGACGGTAGACCGAGACCGGAGACCGGAGACTGGAGACCGGAGACTGGAGACGACGATCCGTCCCCCGTTTGACTCGTCGCCCGATTTGATTCACATTGGCAGGGAACACGCAGAGACCTTCCCTCATGGCTGAACCGTCGCAGACCGAGCAGGCCAAGTCCCCCGGCCCCGCCACGCCCGCCTCCCCGGCCGAACCGGACACCCACGACGGCGGCGCCGGCGGCGCGGCCACGGTGTACCCGTCCGAGTTGCCGGTCGTGGCACTGCGCCAGGTGGTCGCCTTCCCGCTGACACTCCAGCCGCTGGCCGTCAGCCGGCCGGCCTCGGTCGAGTCGGTGAACCGGGCACTGGCCGGCGACCGGCTGCTGCTCCTGCTGCTGCAGAAGTCCGACGCCGACGAGCCCCAGCCGGCCGACCTGCACACGGTCGGTACGATCGGCATCATCCGGCAGATGGCGAAGGTCCCGGGCGACGGGATGCAGATCCTGGTGGAGGGACTGGCCCGGGCACGGGCGACGGCCGTCACCCTGTCGGACACGACCCTGACGGCCCAGGTGACGCCGGCGCCCGATCGCGCCGAGAGCTCGCTCGAGATCGACGCCTACGTCCGCCAGCTGCGCGACCTGGTCGACCGCGCGCTGACGCTCGCCAGCGGCCTCTCGCAGGAGCTGCGCGGCGTCGTGCTCGGCATCGACGATCCCGTCCGACTCTGCTACCTGCTCGCCAGCATGCTCGACATCAAGGCCGAGCAGAAGCAGGCGCTGCTCGATGCCGACAAGCCGGTCGAGAAGCTCAAACTGGTCGCCGACGCCCTCACGCGCGAGGTGTCGCTGCTGGAGCTGCGCAGCAAGATCGAATCGCAGACGCAGCAGCAGATGAGCGACCAGCAGCGGCAGTACTACCTGCGCCAGCAGCTGAAGACGATTCAGGACGAGCTCGGGGAGGGCGAGAAGAGCGAGACGGTCGGCCTGCGCACGCGGATCGCCGAAGCGAAGCTCCCCGAGCCGGTCGAGCAGACGGTCCAGCACGAGGTCGACCGGCTCGATCAGATGACGCCGATGTCGCCCGAGTACCAGATGATCCGGACCTACGTCGACTGGGTGCTCGACGTCCCCTGGTCGGCGACGACCGAGGACCGGCTCGATCCGGTCGAGGCCCGCAAGGTCCTGGACGCCGACCACTACGATCTCGACAAGGTGAAGGATCGCATCGTCGAGTACCTGGCCGTGCGCAAGCTGAAGGGCGACCTGAAGGGACCGATCCTCTGCTTCGTCGGGCCTCCGGGCGTCGGCAAGACGTCGCTGGGCCAGTCGATCGCCCGGGCGATGAACCGCAAGTTCATCCGGATCTCGCTCGGCGGCGTGCGCGACGAGGCGGAGATCCGCGGTCACCGCCGCACCTACATCGGCGCCATGCCCGGCCGCGTCGTCCAGGCGCTGAAGCAGGCCGGCTCGGCGAACCCGGTGTTCATGCTCGACGAAATCGACAAGCTGAGCGTCGGCTTCCAGGGCGATCCCGCGGCGGCGCTGCTCGAGGTGCTCGACCCGGCGCAGAACAACACGTTCCGCGATCACTACCTCGAAATCCCCTTCGATCTGTCGCGCGTGCTCTTCATCGCGACGGCGAACCAGCTCGGCCCGGTGCAGCCGGCGCTGCTCGACCGGATGGAGATCATCGAGCTGTCCGGGTATACCGAGGAGGAGAAGACGCACATCGCGCGCCGGTACCTCGTTCCGCGCCAGCTCACCGAGAACGGCCTCCAGCCGGGCGCCTTCGAGCTCACCGACGCGGCGCTGGGGGCGATCGTCTCGGAATACACGCGGGAAGCCGGCGTGCGCAGCCTCGAGCGCCGCATCGGCACGATCGCGCGCAAGGTCGCGGCCCGCGTCGCCACCCAGGCGGCCGGCGCGACGGCGGCGCCGGCCGTCGTCGATGCGCCCGACCTGAAGGCGTACCTGGGGCCGCCCCGCTTCCACCGCGAGACGAGCTTCCGCACGTCGCGGCCCGGTGTGGCGACCGGCGTGGCCTGGACGGAAGCCGGCGGCGACGTGCTGTTCATCGAGGCCAGCCTGCTGCCGGGCGGCTCGCAGAACATCATCCTCACCGGCCAGCTCGGCAGCGTGATGCAGGAGTCGGCCCGCGCCGCCGTCAGCCACATCCGGGCGCAGGCGGAACGACTCGGCGTCGCGCCGGACTTCCTCGACAAGCACGACCTGCACGTGCACGTCCCGGCCGGCGCCATCCCCAAGGACGGTCCGTCGGCCGGCGTGACGATCGCGACGGCGATCCTGTCGGCGATCCGCAACGAGGCCATCCGCAGCGACGTGGCGATGACCGGCGAGATCACGCTGTCGGGCCTCGTGCTGCCCGTGGGCGGCATCCGCGAGAAGGCGCTCGCCGCGCGCCGGTACGGCATCACGACCTTCATCCTGCCGAAGCTGAACGAACCCGACCTGGCCGAGCTGCCCGAAACCGCGCGCACCGGCATGAAGTTCGTGCTCGCGAGCACGCTGGACGACGTGCTGCAGGTCGCCCTGCCGGCGCACGCCACGCCGTGAGGGCGCCGTGACCGTCCGACCGTTCCGACCGCCCTCATCGGCCCCGTCAATCGTCTTCTACGTCTCGGGCCACGGCTTCGGCCACGCCTCGCGCGACATCGAAGTCATCAACGCCCTCCGGGCGCGACAGCCCGCCCTGCGGATCGTCGTCCGGACGACCGCCGCCCGATGGCTGTTCGAGGCCTCGGTGCACGGTCCTGTCGAGTACCACGACGTCGAGTGCGACACCGGCGTCACCCAGATCGACAGCCTCCGCCTCAACGAGGCGGACACCGTGCTGCGCGCCAGCGCCTTCTACGAGACGCTCGACGCCCGGGCGGCCGACGAGGCCCGCGCGCTCCACGCCCTGCACGCCCGCCTCGTCGTCGGCGACATCCCGCCGCTCGCCTGCGCGGCGGCGGCCGCCGCCGGCCTGCCGGCCATCCTGCTCGGCAACTTCACGTGGGACTGGATCTACGAGGGCTACGCGGACTCGATGCTCGACGCCGGCGGGTTCCTCAACACCATTCGCGACGCGTACCGGACCGCCACGCTCGCCCTGCGGCTGCCGATGTCCGGGGGGTTCGGCCCCGTGGCACACGTCACGCGCGACATTCCGCTGGTCGCCCGCCGGTCGCAGCGCGCGCCCGACGAGGTGCGCGCGCACCTGAACCTGCCGGCCGGCCGCCCCGTCGTCCTCGCGTCGTTCGGCGGCCACGGCCTGCACGGCCTCGACCCGGCGGTGCTCGAGGCGAACCGGCACTACACGATTCTCACCACGGCCGAACCCGGCGCGGCACCGCCGCCGCCCAATGTCGTGGAGATCGACGCCGTGGCCCTGTACCGCGAGGGGCTGCGCTACGAGGATCTCGTCGCGGCCGCCGACGCCGTCGTCACCAAGCCGGGCTACGGCATCGTGGCGGAAGCCATCGCCAACGACACCGCCATCCTGTACACGTCGCGCGGCCACTTCGTGGAGTACGATGTGCTCGTCGAGGCGATGCACCGGCTGACGCGCTGCCGGTACGTGCCGATGAGCGATCTGCTCGCCGGCCACTGGGCCGGCCATCTCGATCGCCTGCTGCAGGAACCGCCGACCATCGGTGCGCCCCGGGACCAACGGCGCCGAGATCGCGGCAGACGAGATCCTGAAGCTGCTCTGATCCGTGCAACGTGCAGCGCGCACGTTGCACAGCGCACGGATAGAGAGACACCTCCCATGCCGTCATCGCCTGTTCCGCCCCTCACCCTCCCGCCGGGCGCCGTGCCGGTCGATCCGTTTCCGACCCTGCCGGGCTCCCATTCGTTCGTCTCGGGCGATCCCGACGGGCACCGGCTCCGCGTGATCTACTACCGTCAGCCCGGCAGCGACCGGCTCCACGGGCGCGTCTGGTTCGGCCCCGATGCGGAAGGCCCTCCGGGCCATGCCCACGGTGGCAGCATGGCGGCGATGCTCGACGAGGCGGCCGGCGCGGCGGCCTGGAGCGCCGGCCACCGGATCCTCATCGCCCGGCTCATCACCGACTTCCGGCAGGTGATGCCGCTCGGCACCATCGCCCGCCTGGAGGCCTGGGTCGAGCGGGTCGATGGCCGCAAGGTGACGACACGCGCCCGGCTGCTCGATGAGGACGGCACGCCGTACGCAGAGGCCGAGGCCTTGTGCGTCATGCTGCCGGCCGACCGTCTCGACGCGCTCGTCGAACGCGCGACGTCCTGAACCCGCCCGTCAACGGTCAAAGAAGGAGGAGTCCCACATGCTCTCCCGACGCCGCTTTCTCTGGTTCGGCCCGCTCGCAGCCGGCGCCGCGGCCGTCGTCCCGGCCTCGCGCGCCTTCGCCTGGGGCGCGCCCGGTGCGCAGTCCCCGGATGGGAAAGACAAGCAGAACGACCTTCCGCCGAGCCTGGCCGCGCTGACCTCCATGAAGGGCCGGGCCCGTCCCATCACGACGGCAGAACGGCAGACGCGCGTGGAGCGGGCGCGCGAGCTGATGCACCAGCACGGGCTCGACGCGCTGCTGCTCACCGGCGGCACGTCGCTCGAATACTTCACCGGCGTCCAGTGGGGACTCAGCGAGCGGCTGTTCGCGGTCGTGCTGCCGGTCGCCGGTCGGCCCGTCGTCGTCTGTCCGGCTTTCGAGGAGGGGCGGGCGCACGAGCAGCTGCTGAAGGGCCCGCTCGGCACCGACGCGGAGGTCCGCGTCTGGCAGGAGGACGAGAGCCCGTACGAACGGGTCGTGCAGGGGCTGCGCGAGCGCGGAGCGGCCACCGGACGGCTGGGCATCGAGGAAACGGTCCGGTACGTCTTCAGCGACGACGTGCTTCGCCTCGCCCCGGGGCTGACGCTGACCAGCGCGACGCCCGTGACCGCGGGATGCCGGATGCACAAGTCGGCTCACGAGCTCGCCCTGATGCAGCTGGCCTCGAACGTCACCATCCGGGCGTACGAGGCGGCCTGGCGCGCGATGCGCGAGGGGATGACGCAGCAGGACTTCGCCGGGCTGGTCGCCACGGCGCACGCCCGGCTCGGCTTCCCGGGCGGCGCGGGCGTGCAGGTCGGTCAGTACTCGGCGCTCCCCCACGGCTCCCGCACGCCGCAGACGATCCGCGAAGGGACGATTCTGCTCATCGACGGCGGCTGCCAGGTGGAGGGCTACCACTCGGACATCAGCCGGACATTCGTGCTGGGCAAGGCGACCGACAAGATGAAGCGGGTCTTCGCGATCGAGCAGCGAGCCCAGCGGGCCGCCCTGGCGGCCGCCAGGCCCGGCGTCGAGGCGCAGTCGGTCGACGCCGCCGCCCGCCGGGTGATCGTCGACGCCGGCTACGGCCCCGACTACAAGTACTTCACGCACCGGGTCGGCCACGGCATCGGCATGGACGGGCACGAGTGGCCGTATCTCGTCCGTGGCAACACCCTGAAGCTCGAACCGAACATGGTCTTCAGCGACGAGCCGGGGATCTACATCCAGGGAGAGTTCGGCATCCGGATCGAGGACGACATGCACATCACCGAGGACGGCGCAAAGCTGTTCACGACGCCGAGTCCGTCACTGGAGGAGCCGTTCGGAACGGGGACGGACCGAGCCTGACGCGTGCCGAGTGCGACGTGCACGGTGCGGGGTAGGAGGGCGACCTGTTCGGTGCCGGGTGCGAGGTGCTGTGCGGGGTGCGAGGTGCAGGCACGGCGCACGACGCACGGACGGGCCGCGCGTCGCGCCCTGCACCGATGGGGCGAAGGGCCCCTAGCTCGCCTGTGCCGCCCGCTCGGCCTTGATGCACGTCACCATCGACCAGATGCGCGGGATGTTGATCTTCTCGATGGAGACCGGTTCGAGGTTCGCCTGCGCCAGGAAGCCGGGCAGGTCGAGGTCGGACTTGAAGCCGATGTGGACGGTGAACGGCGAGATGAGCCGATCGAGCTTCGCGATGATCGGATTGCGGCTGCAGAAGTGATTCAGGATGATGATGCGGCCGCCCGGCTTGCATACCCGCACCATCTCGCGGGCCACCGCCACCGGATCGGGCACGACGCTGATCACGTACGGCGCGTAGACGATGTCGAAGGCGTCGTCGGGGAACTTCAGATCCGCGGCGTCCATCTCCAGCACGCGCATGTTGCGCACGCCCTTGCGCGCGATCCGCTCCCGCGCCCGCTCGAGCATCGACGCCGACAGGTCGATCCCGACCACCTGGACGTCCTTCGGATACAGCGGCGCGTTGATGCCGGTGCCGACGCCGACTTCGAGGATCCGGTCGCCCGGGCGGATCTGCATCCGCTGCAGCGCCTGGATCCGGCCGGCATGGAGCGTGGGTCCGAACGTCAAGTCGTACACGAGCGCGAGTTTCTCGTAGACGCCGGCCACGAAGTCGGTTTCGACCACCGTCCCCGACAGCGCCCGGGTGGCTGCATCGCTCGAGGCGATGATCTCCGGTCGCTCCGCATCCTTCCGCTCGAATAACGCCATTCAGAGCCTCTGCGGCCAGTCAGGCCGCGCCCGTCAACCGTCCCCCACTATCCGTCTCCGGCTCCGCCTCAACGGCGGACGGCGTCCAGAGGCCATCGCGAGTGCCGCAGACGGAATATATATCCCTATACAGGGCCGGCACAAGCCCGAAGCCCGGCCGTCGGCCTCCGATTGCCGCCAGTTTCGGCCCGCCGGCGCCGCGCCGTCAGGCAAGAACGTCGAGCACCGCGAGTACCCGTTCGAGGTCCCCGGAGGCCGAGGCCAGCTGGACGCCCTGCACCATGGGCTTGATGGCCGCCGCGATTTCGCGCGCAATGGCCGTGCCCTCGGCTGCGGCCGCCTCCGGCCCCTCGGCGCGGCGCATCCGCGCCAGCAGCGGCTCGGGCACCCGGATTTCGGGCATCTCGTTGGCCATGAACTCGGCGTGGCGCAGGCTGTCGAACGGCCACACGGTGGCGATGATCGGCACCCGGGTCGATTCGACCCGCTTCAGGAACGCCTCGAACGCCGCCACGTCGACGACCGGCGTCGTGAAGGCGAACTCCGCGCCCGCCTGCACCTTCCATTCGAAGCGGCGGATCTCGTAGTCGAGGTTGAGCGCGGTGGGATTCACCTCGACGCCGATGTGATGCGCCGTCGGCGCGCCGATGGCCTGCCCGCCCACGTCGAATCCCTGGTTGAGGCGGGCCACCAGGTTGGTCAGGCCGATCGAGTCGACGTCGAACACGGCGGTCGCGTCCGGATAGCCGCCGACCTGCCCCGGCGCCCCGGTCACCAGCAGGACGTTGCGCAGCCCCATGGCGTGCGCCCCCAGCATGTCGGACTGCATGCCGAGGATGTTGCGGTCGCGGCAGGAATAGTGCAGCACCGTCTCGATCCCGGCCTGCTGCTCGATGAGCACGGCCAGCGAGAGGGCGCTCAGCCGGCCGCTGCCGGGCTGTCCGTCGTGGATGTGCACGACGTCGACGCCGCGGATCTTCAGCGTCCGCGCCCGCGCGATCGCCGCGTCGCAGTCGTGGCCGCGCGGCGGCAGCAGGCTGGCGGCGACCACGAAGCTGCCGCGGGACAGCGCGTTGGCCAGGCGCGACTTCCGGTCGCGGGGCACGGGCGGCTCGACCGTCGCGTCGAGCGCCGGCGCCAGGATGGCCGCCGCGCGGCTGGCCGGCGTCATGCCGCGCACGGCGGTCCGGATCTGGCGGATGTGCTCGGGCGTCGTGCCGCAGCACCCGCCGACCAGCCGCACGCCGTGCATCGTGAACCGGCGGGCGTACCGACGCCATGTAGTCCGGCGAGCAGAGATAGATGTTCCGCCCCTCGACGTCACGGGGCTGGCCGGCGTTGGGCTGCGCGACCAGCGGGGCGTCGGTGGCCGCCGCCAGCCGCTCGATCGTCTCCAGCATCGGCGCCGGCCCGACGCTGCAGTTCACGCCGATGAGGTTCGCGCCGAGCCTGACGAGCTCCGGGCCGAATCGCTCGGGCGGCGTGCCATCGAGGCTGTTGCCGTCCTGCTCGGTCGTCATCTGCGCGACGATCGGCAGGTCGCACACGCCGCGGATCGCCTCGATGGCCGCGCCGATCTCGCTGAGGTCGCGGAACGTCTCGAGCACGAACAGGTCGACGCCGCCGTCGACCAGCGCGCGCGCCTGCTCCTCGAACCACTCCCGCGCCTCGTCGCGCCCGGTCTTGCCCCACGGCTCGATGCGGATGCCGAGCGGGCCGATGGCGCCGGCGACCCAGGCCTGATCGCGCGCCGCGTGCCGCGCAATGCGCGCCCCCTGCGCGTTGATGGCGTGCAGCTTCTCGGCCAGGCCGAACGAGCCCAGCTTGATCCGGTTCGCCCCGAACGTGTTCGTCTCGATCACGTCGGCGCCCGCGCGCACGTACTCCGCGTGCACCTCGGCCACCAGGTCGGGCTGCGTGAGGTTCAGGGCGTCGAAGCTCCGGTTGATGAAGACGCCCTTGGCGTACAGCATCGTCCCCATGGCGCCGTCGCACACGAGAACGCGTTCGTCGATGGATTCCAGAAAGGAGCGCATTGAGGGGAAGATCGTCGGTCTGCGGTCTACAGCCTACGGTCTCCAGTGGCTCCAGGACCGAAGACCGAAGACCGAAGACTGAAGACCGGAGACCTCGTAATTATGTGTCGCGCTTCTCGTAGTGCAACGATTCGGCGTCGATCAGCAGATAGGACCGGCTCACCATGTCGAGGCAGATCGACGTCACCCCCTGGGCGACGCGCGCGACGAACTGATGGTGATGTCCGAACAGGTGCAGCCGGGGCCGCATGGCCGCCAGCACTTCGTTGATCGGGGTCTTCCCGGCGTCGCGCGGACCGTGCCGGCCCCGCCGGCCGTCCTCGTCGGTCACGATGAACGGCCGGGCCGCCTCGTGGGTCAGGAAGACGTCGATGTGCTGGAGCGCCTTGCAGGCCGCGACCTCGCTCCGGACGAAGTGCCGCCGCTTGTCGTCGCGCGCCGCGCCCAGCTTCCGCGGCGGCCCGCCCGGCCGCGGCATCCGTCGCGCGCCCGGCAGGTCGCCCGGCCGCTTGTCGTACCAGGTCGGCGCGAACGTCCCGCCCAGCCCGGCGACGCGCAGCGGGCCGATCTGCCGCGCGACGCCGTTCGGCACGTAGTGCAGGTGCTCCAGCAGGCGGTGCCCCTGAAGCTGATCCCGCACGAAGTCGAAATCCTCGTTGTTCCCCTTGATCCAGTAGAGGGAGGCCGGCGGCGCCTCGTAGTGGCCGTCGTTGGCCGCCACGTCGCCCACGCAGAGCCAGAACGGCACCTCGGTGTGCCGCGTCATGATGACGCGCACTGCCTCGAAGTCGCCGTGAATGTCACCGAGCGCGCCAAAGGTCACGGTTGCGGCGGCGCCGGACGGCGCCCGTCAGCTCAGGCCGAAGCGCCGGACGCCGCAGCGGCGGCCGGTACCAGCAGGTCCTGCTTGTCCCAGATGAAGTCGTCCTTGCTGTACACGGCCAGCTCGTAGTCCTTGCCCATGAAAATGGCACTGACCGGGCAGGCCTCCTCGCAGTACCCGCAGAAGATGCACCGGGTCTTGTGGATCTGATAGATCTTCGCGTAGCGGGGACCGGCCTGCACCGAGCCGTCGTTCTCCGCCGCTTCCAGGTAGATGGCGTCCGCCGGACAGGCCACCGCGCACAGCCCGCAGGCCACGCACTTCTCGAGCCCGTTCTCGTCCCGCATCAGCACCTGTTTCCCCCGGTACTTCGGGAACACCGGAACCTTCTGTTCCGGATAGTTCACCGTGACCGGCTTCTTGAACATGTGCTTGAACGTCGTTGCGAACCCGGTGATCAGGGGACGGATAATCGCCACGGCTACCTCATTGACTCCACAGAAAGAAGAAGACACGCACACCGGCACGCGGCCGCCGGCCCGTCCAGACAGTTCACCCCAGGCCGCCGGCAGCTGTCAACCCGCCGGAGCGGGTCGGCTGGCGCTAAGCCGTTCAATCATAACACTTTCATCCCCACCGTGTTTGACACCCCGCCAAACCGGCCGCTAAGATGCCTTCTGGCCACGGCCTGCGCGTCCACCGGCCGGAGGCGGCGGGCCAGCCGCGGCCCGGGTCGCCGGACGCCGTCGGGCCGCGCCGAATAGCATCCCGTGATACAAGGCCCGAAGTTCCTCTCCGCCGATCAGTTCCTGCTGACGACGCTGGTGGTCAAGCTCGCCATCATGGCGGCGCTGGCCACGATGCTGGTCCGGTACCACCGCTTCCGCCACATCCTGATCTTCGAGCGCCGCGCCTGGCCCGACCGCCTGACGTTCGCCTTCAGCCTCGGCATCCCGCTCACGGCGGGCGTCGCGGCCCGGCTGCTGCTGCAGTACAACGCCGCCGACCTCAGCCTCGCCGGCCCGTTCGTCCTCGGCCTGGTCGCCGGGCCGTACGCGGGCGCCATCGTCGGCGTCATGGTCGGCACGCCGCCGCTGGCGGCGGGTGAATGGATCGCCCTGCCCTTCGCGGTCGGCTGCGGCTTCGCCGGCGGCGGCCTCCGCGCGCTCTGTCCGGCCGAGTCGATCTGGCACTTCTCGCCGTTCATCTTCGCGCAGATCCCGAAGCGGCTCTGGAAGATGATCCGCACGCTGCAGGTCGACTGGCAGGTCGTGCTCGTGCTGGCGCCCGTCGCGCTCGAGCTCCTGCGCCAGGGGCTCGGCAGCCGCTTCCGCACGCATCACCGGCTCTTCTATCTCTCGTCGACGTCGCCGTGGATGACGCTGCTCGTGATCCTCGCGACCGTGCTGGCCGTGGCGACGCCGATCAAGATCTGGAACAACGCCCGGATCGAGCATCGGCTCCAGGAGCAGGAGAAGCTGCTGCTGGCGGCCCAGATCGAGGCGCTGGCGAACCAGATCAACCCGCACTTCCTGTTCAACACGCTGACGTCCATCTCGTCGCTCATCCGGACGAAGCCCGAAACCGCGCGGATGCTCATCACGAAGCTCTCCACGCTGCTGCGCCGGCTGATGAAGAGCCACGAGCACTTCGTGACGCTGCGCGAGGAACTGGCCTCGATCGACGAGTACCTCGACATCGAGGTCGTCCGCTTCGGCTCGAAGCTGAAGGTGGCCAAGGAGATCGACGAGCGGACGCTGGGCGTCGTCGTGCCGAGCATGATCCTGCAGCCGCTGGTCGAGAACTCGATCAAGCACGGCCTCACCCGCCGCGTCACCGGCGGGCAGATCACCATCCGCAGCACGCGCCGCGACGACGGCCACACCCTCATCGAAGTAGCCGACGACGGGCTGGGGATGTCGGAGGAACGGCTGAGCAGCGCCCTGCAGGGCGGCATCGGGCTCAGCAACGTCAACGAGCGGCTGCGCGTCATCTACGGCGCCGGCTACCAGCTCCGGCTCCACAGCGTGCCGGGACGGGGCACCTCGGCCCAGATCGAGATTCCCGACATGATGATGCCGGATCGGATCACCGCCTGATGGACCTGCGCGCCATCGTCGTCGACGACGAGCAGCTCGCCCGCGACGAGCTCTGCTACCTGCTGGAACAGGCGGGCGGCGTGGAGATCGTCGGCCAGGCCGGCAACGGCTCCGAGGCGATCGCCGCCGTCGAGCGGCTGACGCCTGACGTCCTCTTCCTGGACGTCCAGATGCCCGGCCCGTCGGGCTTCGAGGTCGCCCGCCGCCTGCTCGAGGGCCCCGTCCAGCCGCACATCGTCTTCGTCACCGCGTTCGACCAGTACGCCATCGAGGCGTTCGACGTGAACGCGGTCGACTACCTGCTGAAGCCGGTCGACCCGGGCCGGCTGGAGCTCGCCCTCCAGCGCGCCCGGCGCCGCGTCGATCGCGATCGCCCGATCGACGATCGGCTCGAGAAGATCGTGCAGATGGTCGCCGACCGGCAGAGCCGGCGCGAACGGCTGGCGATCAAGGTCGGCGAGCGCTTCCTGCTCGTCCAGGCCGAGGACATCATCTACGCGTCGATGGCCGACGACGGGATTACCGTGGTCACCGCGCAGGTCACCGGCGCGTCCAACTACCGGACGCTCGACGAGCTGCAGGCGCACCTCGATCCGGCCACCTTCTGGCGGGTGCACCGGTCGCACCTGGTGAACATCAACAAGATCAAGGAGATCGTCCCCTGGTTCAGCCGGAACTATCTGCTCCGGATGAAGGACGCGAAGGACACCGAAATTCCCGTCAGCCGCACGCAGACCCGACGGCTGCGCGACTACCTGAAGCTGTGACCGCGACGCCCCCCGACAGGGATCCGCCGGCGCACCGACCCCATCCCCGCACCGGCGGACGAGGCCGGCCTGCGCATCGCGCTCGAGCCCGAGGAGCGGCCGCCGGCCTACGAGCTGCCGCCCACGCCGGTGGAGGCCCCGCTGCGCCTGACGAGCCCGGGCCTGCGGATGGCGCAGCTCCGCGACGAGCTCATCGTCTGGCTGAAGACGATCGTCTCGGCCGCCGTGTACGCCACGCTCATCGTCACCTTCGGCTTCCAGGTGGCCCGTGTCGAGGGCCAGAGCATGGCGCCGACACTCGAGAATCAGGATCGGCTGATCATCAACAAGCTGGCCTACCGGCTCTCGGATCCGCAGCGCGGCGACATCGTGATGCTGGACTACCCGCTCGACCCCGACAAGTCGTTCGTCAAGCGGGTCATCGGCGAGGAAGGCGATACCGTCCGGATCGTCGACGGGAGGGTCTACGTCAACGACGTGCCGCTGCCCGACAGCTACGTCCTGCCCGCCTATCGCGGCCACGACAACTGGGGGCCGCAGGTGATTCCGGAGGGCTACTACTTCGTGCTGGGCGACCACCGCGACGACAGCTCCGACAGCCGGCAGTGGGGCATGGTGCCGAAGAAGTACGTCGTCGGCAAGGTGCAGCTGCGGTGGTGGCCGATCGACCGTGCGAAGATGTTCTGAATGACGACCGACACGTCCGCCTGCCCCGTTCCGCCGGCCGACCGGCACGCGGCGGTGACGCGCGTCCTGTTCCGCGTCCTGCTGCTGAACCTGCTGATCGCGGCCGCCAAGATCGCCTTCGGCTACCTGAGCGGCACCGTCAGCATCCTGTCCGACGGCTTCCACTCGCTGACCGATGGCTCATCGAACATCGTGGCGCTGGTCGGGACGCGGATCGCCCACCGCCCTCCCGACGAGAACCATCCCTACGGCCACCGGAAGTACGAGACGATGGCCGCCGTCGCCATCGCGATCTTCCTCGCGCTGGTGATGGTGGAAGTGCTGCGGACGGCGGCGCACCGGCTGCTCGGCAGCGCCCCGGCGCCGCACGTGGGCCTGGCCAGCTTCGTCGTCATGATCGCGACGCTGGGCGTGAACATCTTCGTCGTGCGATACGAGCGGGCGCAGGGGGCCCGCCTGGGCAGTGAAGTGCTGCGGGCCGACGCCATGCACACGCAGAGCGACCTGCTGACGTCGCTCGCCGTCATCGCCGCCCTCATCGGCACGAAGGCCGGGTACCCCATCATGGATCCGCTGGCCGCCGGCCTCGTGGCGATCTTCATCGGCCGCGCCGGCTACCAGATCGCGCTGGAGTCCTCGCGGATCCTGAGCGACCAGGCGGTCTTCGGCCGCGACGATCTGCGGGAAGTGGTGATGACCGTCCCCGACGTGATCGGCTGCGAGAAGATCCGGACGCGCGGCTCGGCCGACGAAGTCTTCCTCGACCTGCACGTCTGGCTCCCCGGCACGATGCCGCTCGACCGCGCGCACGAGCTGTCACACGTCGTGAAGGACCGGCTGATGGCCCGCTATCCCCAGATCGTGGACGTCGTCATCCACATCGAGCCGCCGCCGACGTGAAGAAGAGGGGGCTGACGATGAGGGGTGAAGAATTGAGAATTGAAGAATTTAGAATTGAGAAACACGAGAAAGGGTCGGCGCGAAGTTGCGCTTCCGCAATCTTCATTTCTACAATTCTCCATTCTCAATTCTTCAGTTCGTCAGCGTCAGCCGTCAGTACCCCGCCCGCTTGTCGACGACGTTGAGCAGCTCCTCGCCGCGCTCGAAGCGGCGCAGGTTCTCGATGAACAGGTCGGCGATCAGATCCCAGTAGCGTTCGATCGCGCCCGAGACGTGCGGCGAGATGATGACGTCGGGCAGCGTCCAGAGCGGACTCTGCGGGTCGAGCGGCTCGCGCGTGAAGACGTCGAGGGCGGCGCCGCCGATGAGCCCCTCGCGCAGCGCCTCCACGAGATCCGCCTCGCGCACCAGGCCGCCCCGGCCCACGTTGACGAGGATCGCGTGCCGCGGCATCCGCCGCAGCTCCTCCAGGCCAATCAGCCCCTCCGTGTCGGCCGTCAGCGCCGACGCCAGCACGACGACGTCGCTCGTGGTCAGCAGGTCGGGCAGGCGATCGGGCGGCAGCACCTCGAGGACGCCCGGCGGTACCGGTTCGCCGACGCGGCGCCGGATCCCCCGCACCTCCATGCCGAAGGCGGCCGCCAGGCGGGCGACGGCCTGTCCGATGGCGCCGAGCCCGACGATGCCCATGCGCCGGCCGGCGAGCGTCCACATGCGGCCGCCGCTCTCGAGCTCGTCCTGCGCCCAGAGGCCGGCGCGCTGGCGGTCGAGCGTCGTGTGGAGCTGGCGCGCGAGCATCAGCGTCAGGCCCATCACGTGCTCGGCAATCGCCGGGGCGCGGATGCCGCGGCTGTTGGTGAGGACGATCGGGCTGTCGGCCAGTTCGGGCGTCAGCATGTGGCCGACCCCGGCCGCCTGCGTGTGGATCCAGCGAAGGTGTGTGGCGGCCGCGAGCTCGTCGGACGTCAACCCGGACACGAACGCGACGTCGGCATCGACGATGTGCGGCCGGATGTCCTCGCGGGCGTAGACGTCGGCGAAGGTGACGTGCGGGAAGGTCCGGACGATCCGGGCACGGGATTCGGCCGGCATCGCCCAGATGGGCACGTGACTGAGCGGGGCGAGGAGAACTCTCACGAGGAGTATGGAACTCCGGCTACGGCTGCGGGCTACCGGGCTTCGGCCTGTCGGCCTACGGTCTTACCTGGCAGGCTCCGGAGACCGGTAGCCCGGAGACCGGAGCTATCTCGATTCACCGTTCGTCGCTGCGTCGGTAGACCCCGGACCTGCCGCCCCGCTTCTCGACGAGCCGGACGTCGGAGATGACCATCGTCCGGTCGGCGGCCTTCACCATGTCGTAGATCGTCAGGGCGGCCACCGTCACGGCGGTCAGCGCCTCCATTTCGACACCGGTCTGCGCCCGCGTGCGGACGCGCGCCTCGATGTCGTAGCCGGTGGCCGTCTCCTCGAGCGTGACGTCGATACCGCTCAGCGGCAGCGGATGGCAGAGCGGAATGAGGTCGGCCGTCCGCTTGGCCGCCATGATGCCGGCCAGCCGCGCGGCCTGCAGCGGATCGCCCTTCTTCACCGCGCCGCGCCGGATGAGCGCCAGCGCCGCCGGGGCGATCGCGATCGAGCCGCGCGCCACCGCCTCGCGATCGGTGTCGGGCTTGGCGCCGACGTCGACCATCGCGATCCGTCCGGCGCGGTCGACGTGCGACAGCGCCGCCCGCGTCCTACCCGTGCGCTTTCCCGCTTTCTTCATGGTCCACCGCCTCGTTCTGGGCCAGGTAGAACGACAGACTCTCGAGCGAGACCGTCAGGTCGACGCTCTTCAGCTTGACGCCCGGCGGCACGTCCAGCGTCTCGGGCGAGAAGTTCAGGATCGCCTTCACGCCGCCCGCCACCACCATGTTCAGGACGTGCTGGGCCGAATCGGCCGGCACGGCGATCACCGCGATGCTGATCCGGTCGCGCTTGATGACCTCGGTGAACTCCGTGATGTCGTAAATCGGCACGCCGCTCCGCGACCGGCGGCCCACCTTCGCGCTCAGCGTATCGAAGAGCGCCGTAATGGCGAAGCCTTCCTGCCGGAAGCCCGGATAGTCGGCGAGCGCCAGTCCGAGGTTGCCGGCCCCCATGATGGCGACGTGCAGCTTGCGGTCGAGGCCGAGGATCTGCCGGAGGTGCCGCTTGAGGTCCTTGACGTAGTAGCCGACGCCGCGGACGCCGAACTCGCCGAAGCAGGCGAGATCCTTGCGGATCTGGGCGGCGTTCAGGTGGAACTGCTCGGCCAGCACCTGGGACGAGACGGTGGTGGCGCCGGTGGCATCCAGCAGGTTGAGGCAGCGGAGATAGACCGAGAGCCGGTTCGTGGTGAGCTCGGAGACCTGGTCGGCCGCAGGCCTCGCCTTGTTCTTGGTTTTCACAAGCGTCTCGGCCGATTGTAGGACCCGCCATTGGACCCGTCAAGCTCAGGGGGCCGGACTCCGGGCTACAGGCTCCGGGCTTCAGGCGCTCGGGGGTTCCAACGGGATTCCCCGCGCGATCCGAAGGCTTCGTCCGAGCGCCTGAGCGCCCGACAGCCTGAGCGCCTGACCGCCCGAGCGCCCGAGCGCTTGCGCGTAGCCCAGCCGTGCTACCATCCTGCGCCATGACGCAGACAGGCACCCCCGACGCGCCGGGCCGGCCGGCGTTCAAGCCCTACGTCTCCCCCAGCGAATCGCCCGCCGAGTTCACCGCCAAGGCCGTGTTCCTGGGCGTGATCTTCGGCCTGATCTTCGGCGCGTCGACCGTCTACCTCGGCCTCAGGGCCGGCCTCACCGTCAGCGCGTCGATTCCGATTGCCGTGCTGGCGATCTCCGTCCTGAAGAAGTTCGGTGGCTCGACGATTCTCGAGAACAACATCGTCCAGACCATCGGGTCGGCCGGCGAGTCGGTGGCCGGCGGTGTCGTCTTCACGATTCCGGCGCTGATCTTCCTGCTGCCCGACGGCCCGGCGTACTTCAATTACTTCCAGATCACCGTGCTCGCCTTCGCCGGCGGCATCCTCGGCGTGCTGATGATGGTGCCGCTGCGCCGCGCGCTCATCGTCAAGGAGCACGGCGTGCTGCCCTACCCCGAGGGGACGGCCTGCGCCGACGTGCTGATCGCCGGGGAACGCGGCGGCAAGCTGGCGGGGCTGGTGTTCGCCGGCCTGGGCATCGGCGCGCTGTGGAAGGGGCTGTCCTGGGTGTTCGGCCTGTTCGTCACGGAGGTCGCCTACGCGACGCCGAAGACGAGCCAGTTCCCGAACGCGATGATCGATGTCGACATCTCGCCCGAGTACCTCGGCGTCGGCTACGTCATCGGGCCGAAGATCGCCGGGACGATGTTCGCGGGCGGCGTGCTGTCGTGGCTGGTGCTGCTGCCGCTGCTGTCGATCCTCGGGAAGTACATGACCGTGCCCTTCCCGCCGATCCATCCCGACTTCGCGAACAACCCGGTCACGGGCCATCCGTTCCTGATTTCCGAGATGTCGCCGGGCCAGTTGTGGAGCGCCTACATCCGGTACATCGGCGCCGGGGCCGTGCTGGCGGCCGGGCTCATCACGCTGGCGCGCACCATCCCGACGATCGTCAGCTCGTTCCGCGACAGCGTGAAGGAGTTCCGGGCCTCGAAGGCCGGCGGCGGCGGGCAGACGCGCACCGAGCGCGACATCCCCGCCATGGTGGTGCTGCTCGGCACGCTGGCCCTCGCCATCTTCCTGTGGGTCATGCCGAAGATCCCGACGCAGGGGAACCTCCTGGCGGCGATCCTGATCGTCGTCTTCGGCTTCTTCTTCGTCACCGTGTCGTCGCGCATCTGCGGCCTGATCGGATCCTCGTCGAACCCGATCTCCGGCATGACGATCGCCACGCTCATCGTCACCTGCGTCATCTTCGTGGCCATCGGCTGGACCGGCAACCACTACGCGCCGATCGCCCTGTGCGTCGGCGCGGTCGTCTGCATCGCGGCGGCGCAGGCCGGCGGCACGTCGCAGGATCTCAAGACGGGCTACCTGGTCGGCGCCACGCCCGTCTATCAGCAGATCGGCCTGGTGATCGGCGTCGTCGCTTCGTCGCTGGTGATCGGCATCACGGTCATCTACCTGAACAAGGTGTTCGGCATCGGCTCGGCCGACATCGCGGCGCCGCAGGCGACGTTGATGGCGACGATCATCAAGGGACTGCTCAGTCAGAACCTGCCGTGGGGGCTCGTGCTCGTCGGCATCTTCATCGCCGTCACGCTCGAGCTGTGCGGCATCCACTCGCTGTCGTTCGCGGTCGGATCGTACCTGCCGATCGCCACCACCGCCCCGATCTTCGCCGGCGGCCTGGCGCGCTGGTACGTGGAGCGGAAGACCGGCATGGCGGAGGAATCCGAGGTCGGCTCGGGAACGCTCTTCAGCTCGGGTCTCATCGCCGGCGGATCGCTCTGCGGCATCCTCTACGCGGTGCTCGTCGGCACCGGCACGCTCGGGCCGTTCCAGGCGATCGGCCGGTTCGTGCCGTTCCTGCACGCCCCCGGCGTGGTCGGGCAGCTGTTCGGCGCGCTGCTGTTCTTCGCGCTCACGGTCATCCTGGTGCGCGAGGCGCAGAAGAAGCTGGATTGAGGAACGGCCGTGCTGGCCTCGTCCCGTTCCCTTCTGGCATGATGGACGGGTCATGCTGCCCCATCCCCGCAGAGTGCGACGCCAGTGGGTACTCCTCACCGCACTGGTCGCTGCCGCCGCGCTGACGTCGCGGCCGGCAACCGCGGCGCTCGCCTGGACGCCGACCAACATCGCGGCGCTGCAGGCCTACCCCGAGTTCTACCAGGGACGCCAGGTCCTGCTGCACGCGGTGCTCTCCACGAGCGATAACGGCCGGCTGATGCTGAAGTCGGGTGGCACGGAGATCCAGGTCATCAACCAGGGCCCGCAGGCACCCGAGGGCCTCGTGGAAGTGCGGGGCGAGTTCTGGAACGTCGGTGGCATGCGTCGCCGACGACCCGCGGCTGCAGCGCGCCGCCGTGCAGAAGGCGCTCGGCCTGACGGCCGACGCACCGTGGCCCAAGTCGGGCACGCTGCTGGCCATCGCCGCCAGCAGCATCTACCCCGTGTCGGTGCCGTCGGCGGCCACCATCCGCACCATCGTCCTGTCCCCGGCCCGCTTCGTCGATCAGCAGGTGACCGTCACCGGCCAGTTCAGCGGGCGGAACCTGCTCGGCGAGCTGCCGGACGCGCCCGGCCGGAGCCGCTGGGACTTCGTCCTGCGCGGCGGCGACACCGCGCTGTGGGTCACGGGCGAGCAGCCGAAGGGCAAGGGGTTCGACCTGAGCCTCGACCTGCGGATGGACACGGCGCAGTGGCTGAAGGTGACCGGCACGGTGAAGCAGGGACGCGGGCTCGTCTGGATCGAGGCGGTCAAGGGCGGCATCACCGCAGCGGAGGCGCCGACGACATCGGCGGCCGACACGTCCGGGCCGGCCGCCGCGCCGCCGATTCCGTCCTTCCCGGCGCCCGAGGTCATCTTCAGTGCGCCGACCGAGGGCCAGAGCGACGTGTCGCTGTCGACCACCGTCCGCATCCAGTTCTCGCGGGACATCGATCCGAAGACGCTGCAGGGGCAGGTGAAGATCGGCTATTCGCAGGAGCAGTCGACCGAACGCGGCGAGCCGCAGCCCCCGGCGGTGAAGTTCTCGCTCCGCTACTTCCCCGCCCGCCGCGAGCTGGAAGTCCTGTTCCCCCAGCCGCTCGATTGCTTCCGCACGGTGAAGGTGCAGCTGCTGCCCGGCATCCTCGGCGCCGACCACCAGCCGCTGAAGCCGTGGACGCTCACGTTTACGCTCGGCGGCACGTAGGGCCTGCCGCCTCGCGAATCTCCCCCTCCCCCAGCAGCCGCTCGATCCTCTCCCTCAGCTCCGCAATCACGGCGTCGCGCTCTTCGATCGGGATGCCGGCGGTTTCGACCGGCTCGCCGATGCGGATGCTGACCGTGACCGGGCGGACGATGAGGCTCCCCTTGCGCATGGCGGCACGGCCGCCCTGGATGGCGACCGGCACGATCGGCGCGCCGGCCCGCATCGCCATGATGATCCCCCCCTTCTTGAACGGCAGCAGCGCCGCCGTCCGGCTGCGCGTCCCCTCGGGGAAGATCAGGAACGAGTTGCCCGCCCGCAGCGAGGCGGCCCCGGCTTCGATCGACTGCATGGCCCGCTCGCGGTTGCTCCGGTCGACCGCCACGAAGCCGCCGTGCCGGAACGCGCGGCCGAGCAGCGGAATGCGGTTCAGCTCCGCCTTGTAGAGGATGTGCAGCCGCGGGTGCAGGGCCCGGTAGAGCACCGGCGGGTCGACGTTGCTCTGGTGATTGGCGCAGTACACGGCCGCGCGACCCGGCGGCGGCAGGTGCTCGCGGCCGGCGACCCGGTAGCGGATGCCCGAGAGCGCGAGCGCCATGCGGACGCCGCCATGCCCGAAGATGTACAGGATGTCCTTCCACCCGAAGACGATCGCGAGCGCCATGCCGACCGGCGCCGTCACCAGCACGTAGAGCGACGTCGCCACGTAGGTGGCCAGCGACCGCACGGCGGCGATCGCGAGCCGCAGGGGCCCTTCGGGAGGCGGGGTAGGCGGGAGCACCTCGGCGCGTGGGGAATCCGGGGCGTGCTGATTCATGCGAGAGCCGGCGCCATGATAAACAAAAGGCCTGAGTCGGTCGAGCCGACTCAGGCCTGACGAAACGAGATGACGAACTCCGTGATCCCCAGTCCGGGTGGCGTCAGCCACCCGGCGGCCTGCACAGCAGGCCCGCGAGCGGAACGGAGCGAGCCGCGCGAGGCGAGCGAGTGCAGTGAGCCGGGGTTCGGGGCAGAGCCCCGTCTAACTTACGACGCCCGGGCCGCGGAGCGACGCGCCGTGGTCGCCGTGGCGGCGGTGGTGCTGGTGCGCGACGAGCCCGCCTTGGCCGTCTTCGCACGGGCCGTGGCACGCGCCTTCACCGTGAAACAGCGCTCGAGCGCGGTATCGACCCGCTCTTCGATCGCCGGCACCGGCTGGCGCACCACTTCCGACACCTCCGAGATGACCAGGAACTTGGCCCGATCCAGCATCCGCTTCTCGCGGAACGACAGGCTCTTCGACCGGCTGAGGAACGTGAGGCTCTTCAGCACGTCGGCCACGTCGTAGATCGACCCGCTGCGCATCTTGTCGGAGTTGTCCTTGAACCGCCCCTTCCAGTTCTGGTGATTGTCGATCTTGCCGTCCCCCAGCAGCGTGAACAGACGATCGACCTCGTCGTCACTGATCGCGCGACGCAGTCCGACGCCATCCACGTTCGACACGGGTACGAGGACAGTGGTTTCGTTCGCGAGGATCCGCAGATGATAGAAGCCGCAGGTGGTGCCGAGGATGGTCTTGTCTTCGATCCGCTCTACGATGCCGAGGCCATGGTTCGGGTATATGACCTTGTCGCCGATCTCAAATGTCACATGTCCCCCTGTCAAAGGAACCGGATGGAAGGCGGGGCCGCCAATCAGTCGCAGCAGCCCTACAAATATACAGCAGGTTCGCCTCAAAAGCAATGAAATTCAGGCGCAAAATAGTGGATTTTGAACGCTTTCGCCACTATTTCGCCACGCGCTTTCGCCCCTGCTCGAGCGTCATCCCCGTCGCCTCGACAGGTCGATAACCGTCTGGATTCTTAGTGGGTTGTCGCGGCACTACGACCCGGAGCGCCCCGTCGCGGTTCGCCCCCCGGCGCTGGGTCATTTGATCGCAGGACTTGCCGCGCTGGAGTGTGCAGAACTCGGGCCCCGGCGCTCGGCGCCCGGCCCCGAGCAATACCCATTGCCCATTGCCCATTGCCCATTGCCCGTTGCCCGTCGCGAGCGTCGAGCTCCATAGCACCCGGCTTCAGCCCGGTCCTAAGTACACCCTATTCCGCCCTGAGCGCCTCGATCGGGTCGATCCTCGTGGCCCGGCGGGCCGGAATATAGCTGGCCAGCGCGGCAATACCGACCAGCAGGACGGCGACCACCGCGTAGGTCAGCGGATCGCTGGCCGTGACGCCGAACAGCAGGCTCGCCAGGATGCGGGTGGCAAAGAAGGCCAATCCGAGCCCGACCGCCATGCCAGTCGACGGCCAGGGCGAGCCCCTCCCCCACCACCATGCGGAAGATGTCGCCCGGTTTGGCGCCGAGCGCCATCCGGACGCCGATGTCGCGCGTCCGGCGGCTCACCGAATACGAGATGACGCCGTAGATCCCGAGCGCCGCCAGCAGCAGCGCCAGCCCGGCAAAGGTGTTCACCAGCAGCGTCCGGAAGCGGGGCGCCGCCACCGAGTCGCTGACCACGGCGGCGATGGTCTCCAGGCCGGGCACCGGCTGCTCCGGATCGATCGCCCAGACCTGCGAGCGCACCGCGCCGAGCAGCCGGGCCGGATCCGCCCCCGTGCGCATCACGACCGTCATGCTGTCGACCGGCGCCTGGGCGTACGGCACGTAGATCTCCGGGCGCGCCGGTTCGCTCAGGCCATGATGGTGAATGTCCCCGACGACGCCGACGACCGTGAGCCACGGTCCGGCGCCGCTCAGCAGCGAGAGACGGACGCGCCGGCCGATCGGCTCTTCGCCCGCCCAGGTACCTGCTCCACCATCCGCTCGTTGACGATCGCCACCAGCGGCGCTTCCGATCCGTCGCGCTCCGTGAACACCCGTCCGGCGCGCACGGGGATCCCCATCAGGTGGAAGTAGCCCGGCGTCGAGACGCGCCGGTCGGCCGGATCCGCGCCTCCCTCAGGCGCCGGCGGCCGTCCTTCCACCTCGACGGGCACCAGCGTGTTCGATCCGCTGAGCGGCAGCCGGTTCACCGCAGCGGCCGCCTCGATGCCCGGCACGGCTTCCAGCCGGCCCAGCAGGTCGGTCATGTAGGCGCGGCGGCGCGTGGCACTGTCGAACCGGGTGGGCGTGGGCGAAACCGGCAATTCGGCAATCTGCTGCGTCCGGAACCCCGGGTCGACGTGTGTGAGGTCCCAGAAGCTCCGCAGCAGCAGTCCCGCTCCCACGAGCAGCACGATGGCAACGGCGACCTCGCCCAGCACGAGGCTGTTGCGCAGCCCGCGGCCGGCATTCGTCACCGTCCGCGCCCCTTCCTTCAGCGATTCCGATGCGGCTCCCCGGGAGGCCTGCAGTGCCGGGAATAGACCGGCGAGCAGCGCCGTGAGGCAGGCGAGCGCCAGGCTGAAGGCCACGACGCGGCCATCGACCGCAATCGCCGTGACGCGCGGAATCTGTGACAGGTCGAGCGCCGGCACCAGGCGGACGGCGCCATAGGCCACCAGCAGCCCCAGCAAACCGCCCGCGACGGCGTACAGCAGGCTCTCGACGAGCAGCTGCTGGACCAGCCGCCCGCGGCTCGCGCCGAGCGCGAACCGGACGCCGAGCTCGCGCGTCCGGTTGAGGCCACGGGCGAGCAGCAGGTTCGCTACGTTGGCGCAGGCAATCAGCGCGAGGAACGCGACCGCCCCGAACAGCACGAGCAGCGTCGTCTCGACGTGGCTGACGATTTCTGCGTGCAGGGGAACGGCGGTCAGCCCCTGGTTGCGGCTCGTCGCGATAGTCGTGCGCCAGGCCGGCCGCCACGGCATCCAGCTCCGACCGGGCGCGGGCCACCGTCACGCCCGGCGCCAGGCGGCCGACGAGGTTCATCACCGGGATGCGGCGTGACGTGGCATAGGGGTTCAGCGCGAACGGGAGCCAGAATTCGGCGCTGCCGGCCCGTTCGTTCACGATCGACGTCTGCAGTGGCAGCCGGAAGCCGGCCGGCATGATGCCGACGATCGTGTACGGCTGGAGGTCGAGACGGATCGTCTGGCCCGCCAGTGGCGTGCCGGGGCCGAAGTGCTGCACCCAGAAGCTGCGGCTCACGATCGCGACATGCGGGCCGTTGGTCTGGTCTTCCTGCGGCAGGAAGCCGCGGCCGACGGGCCGGCGACGACGCCGAGCAGGTCGAAGAGGTTGGCCGAGACGTACTGGCCGTAGACCACGGCGGGATCGCCCGCTCCGGTGAGTCGCATCTCCCAGCTCGGCGAGAAGCCGGCGAGCGCAGTGAAGCTCTTCGCGCGTGCCTGCAGGTCGGGCAGATTTGCGGGAGCTTCGGGCGTCTGCGCGTATTGCTTCTGCTGACGTCGTCACGAGCACGGACACGAGCCGGCGGGATCGCCCGGAACGGCAGTGGCTTCAGCAGCACGGCATCGACAATGCTGAAGATGGCGCTGGTGGTGCCGATGCCGAGCGCGAAGGTGAGCACCACGACGGCGCTGAAGCCCGGTTGCCGCCGGGCGCTCCGCAGGGCGTAGCGCAGGTCGTGCCGGATCGTCTGCCACATCGAGTCACCTCGCCTTCGCGTCTGCCGGCGGCGCCGGCGTGCCCTCGGCGGCTCGCTGAAGAGCCGCCCGTCCGACGTGCACGTGTTCGCGGAAAGCCGTCGACAGGAGATCGAACAGACCGGCGGCCGCGCAGGCCAGCAGGCGCGACGGGCCCGCCCCGCGCGTGCGCGGCGCGGCAGCGGTCGCGGAACATCAGCGTCATGTCGCGCCCCCACGCGTTGCGGAGCGCGCGCGGGCAGACGCCGAGCAACCGGCGGTACAGCGCCGTGGCCAGCGCGACGCTTCGCGAATCTTCCCGGCGGACGGCGCCACTCATGACGACACCCCCGAGCCCTTCAACAGTCGCTTGGCGCGGGCGGCGCTGACCTGGCTGGCGAGCCGTTCGGCTTCCGCGGTCGCCACGCGCTCGCCCAGCTTCGTCAGCCGGAAGTACGTCCGCCGCTCATCGTCCGATTCGCGGTCGGTCGGCGGATCGACCGTTTCGACCAGTTGCGACTCGACGAGACGGTGGATGGCGCGGTAGAGGGTGCCCGGATGAAGGGAGAGGTCGCCGCCGGTGCGTCGCTCGATTTCGAGCATCACGTCGTAGCCGTGGCGGTTGTCGCCGGCCAGCGCCAGCAGGATCTCGAAGGCGACCGGGGTGAGCGGCAGATGGGCCGCGACGTCGCGGGGCTGCGGTTTCATGACGGCAGGAGCCTCCGGGTCACTATTCGCCTAAAGCGAATAGTGACCTCAACCGGAGACTGCTGTCAAGAGACATCCCAGGCGTCCTGAAGCGTCGGACGCCTGGGGGAATATCCCACGTCGGACGTCTTACGTCCCACGTCTATATTATCTGCGTGGCGGGTCCTGTCGCCGAACACCCCGTCCGGGCTCGTTGTTTGGATGGCGGGGGCCCCTGCACCCCGCCAAGCTCGGTCGCTCGCGGGGGCCCGACGCCCCGCTCCGCGACCTCGCGGCTGCCATGTTCGTGACGGTCGCGGCGCCTGCGCGCGGCCGGGGGCCCCGTTCGGCGCCACCCGCGTGTGGGGGGCGCGTCCAACGCCCGAGCGCCTGGAGCGAACGTCCTGCTTCCAACGTCTACGTCCGACGTCTACGTCCAGTTGCTCCCTGGCGTCCGGCCTCGAGCAATACCCGTTGCCCATTGCCCATTGCCCATTGCCCATTGCCCGTTGCGACACTCCGCGGCGCGCTCGAGCGTCCGAGGAAATCCACGGTATTCGTAGCACCGAGCTTCAGCTCGGTCCCGGAATCCGCGTAGCACCGAGCTTCAGCTCGGTGTCCCCTCAGGGCGTCCGAAGAAATCCAGGGTATTCGTAGCAGCCGAGCTTCAGCTCGGCTGACAAGCGTCCGGTAAGCGCTCTTCCGACCACACTCAGTCTGGCCTTCCCTGCGCTGGGCCGTTCACGTAGTAACCAGGCCGCGCGAGAACATCGCCGCGCGCGTTCTCGAGCGTGACTTTCAGAATCGTGCCACCCATCACGGAGCCGTGTCCTCGGCGAGAACGCCAGCAGGTACCGACCGCGCATCTCGGTCAGCGCCTGCACGAACAGCTCTTTGAGGTCGCTCGCGGATTTGGCCGGCCAGGATCGCCCCCCAGACGCCTGGGCCAGCGCATCAACGGTCTGGACGACGCCATACGTGGCGGCGCCCGGCGGCTCGATGGCGTCGACGACGACGTCCGTGCGTTGAGCGGCCTTGAGCACCTGAGCTCCATCCAGCCAGCTTGCCGTGTCTGCGCCGTCCGTGCAGACAACCACCAGTGGGCGCGCGTCGGGCGCTGCATCGTCCATGTGGACGAGCTCGATGGCCGCCTGCAGCGCGTCGTTCAGGGCCGTGCCTCCTCCGGCGCGAACCTGGTTCAGCGCGGCCAGTGTCTGGGGGCGCGACGCATCGAAGTTGCTGACGACCTTCACGGCGCCCGCAAACGTGAGCACGGCGATGCGATCGGTCGGCCGCAGCGCGTCGATCAGGGCACGACTCGCGTCGACGAGCTGCTTCAGCGCGTTGCCCTGCACACTGCCACTTGTGTCCAGCGCCAGCACGATCCGAAGCGGCAGCTGCCGATTGAACGTGACGCTGGTGATCGGTACGACCTGTCCGTTGTCGCTGACGACGAAGTCGTCGGCCTGCAGGCCGGTCACCGGCTTGTCGTGGTCGGTCACCGACACGTCAACCCGAACGGCCTCGACGCCGGTCCGGAACTCCGGCTGTTGCGCCTGAGCCGCTGACGTGAGCGCGAGGGCCACGAGAGCCGCGATGATGGCCCGTTTCATTGCGCAATCATCCTCAACAAGGCGTTCAGGTGGGAGTGCAGCTGATCGGTGCCCAGCTGGTAGGCCATCCATGGGTCTGCCGCTGCACCACTGTCGTGCGTGAGCCACGCGCGCATGTACTGCCGTGCCTGATCGTCGTCTCCGGAGATCTGCGCGAGATTGCTCAAGGCGAAGTACGCCACGCGGGAGGCCGGGTCGGCCGTGAGCGCTGCCGTGTACTCGCGCACCGCCGTCTGGTCGTCCTTCCGGCGAGTCGCCAGATCCGCCAGAAACAGGTGCGCCAGGTAGACGATGCGCGATTGTTTGCTGCCCGAAACCAGACCTTCGAGAAGAGGCCGTGCGTCAGCGTCCTTGCCTTCCAACGACAGCACGCGCCCCAGACGAAGGCGCGCTTCTTCGGCGGTTGGACTCCTGCTGGAGGGCCTCGCGGAAGGCGGCTTCGGCCTGGGTCAGGTGCATGGCGCGCCGGCGCAGCGGGCTCGTGTCCCAGAACGCCGGACTCGTCGCCGAACTCAGCATGCGAGGAGCCCTGGTCGGCGAGCGTGACGGCGGCGTCGAGGGTGTGGCGGGGCCCTGTTCCGGCAGTAGTCCTCTGCCGTCCGACGAAGCGTTCGTGGCCTGGCGGGTGTCGAACGCGGCCTGCGTCTCGGCGATGATCCCGTTGGCGAGCAGCTAGCCGTCCGCCGCTCTTGACCACGTTCTTCTGGCCCTGTTGGACGATCGCCGTCGCCGCATCCAGATCCCCGCTCATGACGCACAACTCGGCTGCGGCGAGATACCAGGTCTCCAGAAAGGCGGGATCGGAGGCGTGGGGACCGCGGATCTCCTGAACCAGCGCATTGCTGCTGCGAAACTGCTGCACTGAGGCTCCCGGGTTGCCGCCGTTCAGCGCGCTGACGGCGAGAATGAGGTGCATGGCGGCCGCCGCCGGGAGCAACTGCGGATCGTCGTGACCGAGCCTCGAGACCGCTCGCTTCAGTTGGTCCGGCGGTGCGTGGGCAATGGCCGCCGCGGCCGCGCCCAGCTCACCGTGCGCGAATCCACGAATGGCCGCTGCGTACGCGTCTTCGTCTGGACAGCACGGTCCAATCGCGGGCGGCGCTTCGGTCAGAACGACGGGACGGGGCGCAATGGGGTTCTCTCCGTGCAGAACGGCTTGCTGAGCCGACAGAGAAACGCCGGCGAGCAGACAGGCGAGCACGAGCCGGACGGTGCGGGGCATCAGGGGCTCCGTGTCGCGCGATGCGGCTTCGGCCGCATTGCGTCTCCGTCACCCGCTGCCCGGGCGCTGCAGGGGGCTCGCATGGAATCGTGAGGCAGGCAAGCCAATCCTAGCGTTCGCCGGTGGCTGGTGCAAGAGGATGTGGGAGGTCCGGACGTCTCTCCTGGCGGTGGGGGCGGATGCTATACTGCCCTTCTCCCCTTCGCCGCCGTGGATGCGGTGCCGCGACGAGACGGGCCGGAGTGGTGAAACTGGCAGACGCGCGGGACTCAAAATCCCGTGGGGTTCACTCCCCGTGTGGGTTCGATTCCCACCTCCGGCACCAGCTACTCATAATTGTCCCGACACTTGACAACAGAAGCTGATTGTACAGACTTTCAAAGCCCTTTTGTAGTCGGTACGCCACCCCTGCGCCTCATCGTCGGCGGACACGTGCGAAGGCGAGGCAGTACTCAAGACTTCATTTTATTGCGGCGCGGGCGAATATTTTTTACTTCTTGCCTGCTGCCTTGTCTTGCTGCGGCGATCAGCCTCACCAAACTGCTTACCACACAGATCAACCAGAGGACCAAGGGCCTTCGCCGCCGCGGAATGCGAGTGAGGATCGCGCACATCAGTCTCACTTCGCGGCAACACAAGCGTCAGCGTGAGCTGCTGCAGAGAAATCGCACAAGCGTGACCGGGGTTCTGCCAACCCGTAGAGCGATGGACCCGCGAGCGCCATTTTTCCGCGGAGGCCCTGGTTTCCAAGGCGAAACAATGCACCATGCGCCCCAGCATGCACGTTGTGGTGCGCCATTCCGACATGGGCTCGCCACTTCTCCCAAGTTTACCGCTCTTTCGATATCAGAGAACGTGACCCGCTGCCGTCGCTTCTTGAGCGGGAAGGCGGGCTTGGCCCATCCCCAGTCGCCTTCGTCGAGTCCTGGAAATTTCGCTATAGCCGCGTCATGCTTGATCTTCAGGGTGGCGATCTCGGAGGGGTGAGACCCTGGGTAACCTCCCAATAGTGGGGCGCATTGTTCGTTAGTCCCTGGAGACTTTGTAATTCTTCACATCGACATGCGCGAAATAGCGTTCTGCGAGCGGCGCGCCGTGAGCGCGCAACAGCTGCGCCACGATGTTCAACTCATGAAGCGTTCGCCGGCATGCACATGATCAGCAAATCCCTGCTCAAGGAGCGTGCAAATGGCCAACGCCGCTTGACAACCACGCGCCCACAGCAGCAAGAGCGCCTGATCCACACTGTCGCACCGGCGCCCTTTCATTGACTCTTCGCCGAGCTGCAAACACCGAAGAATGACATGCGTGAGTGCATCGATGGACACACCCCAGACACCCCTAAGGCGCCTTTGGAAGCTCGCGAGCCGCCTCCTCAATGAGTCGCTACAATCGCTGACGCCTCACGACGCTGAGATGACGCGATCTGGTTTCGCTAGCGTCTTCAGAAGGACTCGCACCTTCTTTGCAACGACATCCGGTGTCGGTTCGGCAGCTTTTGGCATCTCGAATCCGTGCGGCTTCGCCTCCAGAGCCGCTGATGTACGCGGCAGACCTATCCTCGCCTAGGTTCACGCAATAGCCTTCTGTGGGACTTGCGCCGAGCACGTTAGCAGTGCCTCACGTTCTTCATCTTGCGGGTCGCTGCCGGACCAGTCGAATGGGTAAACGCATAAGTACGAACCCTTCCTGCGATATCAGGCCCCCACCTTTGCCAGCCTCTGAAGAATCACCTTCAGTTCATCACGTCAGTTGTTCGCTGGATAGACTCCAAGAATGGAAGTGCCAGAATTCCAATCGCCGTGAGGGTAGATATCACGGCGTATCTGAGCTGTGTCTTGATACTTCGGTGAGAGTTCATTCTGAGTGAAGCGGCGGCCCAACTGCATTCCGCCCGTATGAGCGAAGCTATTGAGGGCTGACCAGTTGTTCCTCTTTCGCTGTCTCGAAGAACCCGCCCGTCTCGTAAGCTGCATCCGCCTTCACGACGATTGCCCCCATCCCCGGCCAGTCGAACACGTCCTGGTTCATCTTCTCGGCGTCGTCCTCTGTCGCATACGCGATCGCCCACGTGCCCTTGTAGATGGCTTCCACGATCGCCCGGACTAACGCCAGCGCCGAGCCAGGATGAACAATTTCTAATGAGAAGATTGATGGCCCCTTGATGTTCGAGCGCCACGTCAAGGAGTCCGACGAGATGTTAACAGTTTGTGTGAGTGACAGTGTGGCCATCGAATGGCTCACTGAAGACGGTCTCCCAGAGTTCACGATTAAGTGCATCCGCCTCGCGAAGAAAGGCATCCATTTCGTCAGAATCTGTTGCCGGGTATTTGTAGGTAATCAGACATATCCGCTATAGCTCAGCCTGACTTCGTCGAGAGACTGCGATCGCCACTACGTAGGGCGTCTGCAAAGGTAGAGGATTGCACAATCCTCTTCACAAATGGAATCCGGACCGCCTGCCACGTCCCGCAGATCTCATAAGCGTCTTCTCGGCGCGGCATTTTGGCCGCTTCCACGGCGGCAACGCGCCGGAGCGCCAATGAAGCGCCCCCTCGGCGATGAGCGTCGAGACGAAACAGGGACTCCGAACGGGTCCATCCGGGTCCTCGAGCGGAGTTCGCGGCTGCATCGCCACACACCATGATGTGTGATACTATGTGTGCATGGCTACCAACCTGGCGCTCGACGACGAATTGCTCGCCGAAGCCCTGCGCATCGGCGGCCGCCGCACCAAGAAGGAGACGGTGACCGAAGCGTTGGTCGAGTACATCCAGCGCCGCAAGCAGAGCCACGTCAAGAAGTTGTTCGGAACCGTTGAGTACGATCCGGCGTACAACTACAAGGCCCAGCGGCGGCAGCGATGAAGGTGCTCGTCGACACGTCGGTGTGGTCGCTGGCGCTGCGCCGCCGGAAACGGTCCGGCGACGACCCGTCCGTCATCGAACTCCTGAGCCTGGTGGACGAGGGCCGCGTCGCGATGATCGGCCCCATACGGCAGGAGGTGCTCAGCGGCATCCGCGAGCGCGTCGCCTTCGAGCAACTGCGGAACCACTTGAGTGCTTTTCCCGACGAGCCGCTGGAGACGGAAGACTTCGAGCGTGCCGCGGAACACTTCAATACGTGCCGCGGGCGCGGGGTGCAAGGCTCCAATACCGACTTCCTGCTCTGCGCCGTGTCCGAGCGCCGCGGCTTTCCATTACTGACGACCGACGAGGACTTTCGCCGCTTCGCCCGGCTCCTGCCCATCACGCTGCACGCGCCGCGCTGAGACGCTTCGTGCGCGGTGGCGGTGTCCCGGTGACTTCTCTCTGTGAACGCCAGCCTCACTCGTGGCGCAGGGCCGCGACGGGATCCAGTCGGGTTGCGCGGCGAGCGGTCACGTCCTGAAGATTCGCTACACTCGCTTCACCAGGTCCTTGCTGCAGAGCTGCAGCGGATAGCCGTTGACGTCCTTCGTCATCACGCTCTTACCCGCCGGATCGACCTGGCCCTCGAGGCCATGGGCCTTCAACACGCTCACCACGTGCTTCGGATCCCAGTCGGCCAGGTTCCATGCCATGTGATCGATCTCCGGCCTGACGCCACCATCGGTCCGGTTCGTGACGGTCTTGAACACGATGAACGCGTCGCCAAACCACACGTACGCCTGCTTCCCATCGTCGTGCGAGACGGGCGCGCCGAGGAGCTGGGAGTAGAAGTCGCGCGCTTTGCGCGTAGTCGGCGCACTGGTAGGAGATGTGATTGATGCCGATCGCCTCGAGCGGCGCGCGCGAAGCGACCGGCGCGGGCCTCGTTTCAAGGTTTGGCGCCCCCAGCTGGAGCGGGTACCCGTTCGGGTCGCGCACGAACGCGCTCAGGTGATGCGGATCGTGCGGGTCGTTGAGCGCCACCCGCGCGACGAACCCGCGCGCCTTCACCGCCGCCTCAACGGCGTTCAGGTTCCACGGGTCGACGGTCAGGCCGAAATGATCGATGAAGGGCCTCGCCGCCCTGGGGGCGTTCTTCACGCTGATCAGCGCACCGCCCGCCCAGAGAAACGACTGTCGCTCGTCCTCGTCGGACAACTGGAAGCCGAAGAGCCTCGCGTAGAAATCCTTCGTCCCGGCGTAGTTGGCCGTGGAATACGACACGTGATTGATGAGCGTCCCCTTCAGACTCGTGGCGGCGGCCACCGGCCACGGCAGTCCGACGACGGCCGCAGTCGCGGCCAGGGCTTTCAGGAGTTGACGACGATCCAACTGCAGGGCATCGAGATCGCTGGTCATGGGGCACCTCGAAAGAGTCAGCCGGCACGCTCATTAGACACCACATTGACGGAGTTGACCGCTACGTGCGATCACGCGAGCAGCGCGGGCCGGAGCACGTCGCGGCACCAGGTGCGGAAGTCGGTGGGGGCTGGCGTCGACGCCGCCTGGTCGGCGTCGTAGATGCCGGCGTTCGCCGCAATGGTCGCCTCCGCCAGATCGCGCACCACGCCCGCGCTCGCGCCGCGCTGCGCCAGAGCCGCTTCGACGTCGGCGACGCGCAGCGGCCGGAAGCTCACGGGCCGGCCGACCTCGTCCGACATCACCGCCGCCATCTGGTGTGGAGTGAGACGATCGGGCCCGAACACCGGCAGGGGCTCCTGCCCGTCCCACGATCGATCGGCCAGCAGCGCCACGGCCGTCGCGGCAATGTCGCGGACGGCCACGGTCGCCAGCGGCCGGTCGGCCGTATTCGCCAGCGCAAAGACCCCCTGATGCCGGATCGCCTCGAGCTGCCTGAACAGGTTCTCCATGAAGAACGGCATGCTCAGCGCGCGGTACGCGGCGCCGCTGCGCTCGATCTCGGCATCCATCGCGAACGCCGCGGAAAGGATGCCGGCGCGCGCCGGCCAGCCGTGCCCGGCGCTGGAGATGCCGACGACGCGCGCCACACCGTGCCGGCGGATCGCGACGGCCGCAGGCCGGGCGAAGCGGAGATAGTGCTCCTCGGAGGTCGCCGCCGTGGCGTCCGGCGGCACGAGCCAGAACAGTCCCTCGGCTCCCTTCAGGGCCCCATCCAGGACAGCCGGATCGTCGTGCGAGCCCTGAACGATCTGCACCCGGTCACGGACGCGGACATCCAGACGCAACGGATCGCGGGCGATCACCCGGACGGCTTCGTCGCGCTCGAGCAGACCGGCCAGAACCTGGCGTCCGATCTGGCCGGTCGGAGTTGTAATCACGATCATCGGCTCACCATCTCCTCTGCTTCCTCGACCCGGGTATCGAGGTTGCTGGCCTGCTCCAGGTCGAAGATCAGGCCCGGCCCCTCCGGACGCCAGCCCAGCTCCTCCTGCGTCCGGACCGACGATGCCGGACAGTCGAGGCCGACGAACGGGCCGAGCCACCCGAAGTGCGCCGCGGCTTCCTCGGGCGTCTGGCTGACCACCGGCACGCCCAGCCGCCGCCCGATCACTTCCGCGATGTCGCGCACCGGCACCCCCTGCTCGGCGACGGCGTGATACCGGGCGCCGGCGCCGTCCTGTTCGAGCACGAGCCGATAGAGACGGGCCGCATCCAGCCGGTGCACGGCCGGCCAGCGGTTCAGGCCGTCGCCGACGAAGGCCGAGACGCCTGTCTGCCGCGCCATCTCGACGGCGTAGGTGATGAGCCCCTGCTTCTTCCAGTCGTGCACCTGCGGCAGGCGCACCACGGAAACCCGCACCCCGCGCGCCGCCGCCGCGGCCGCCGCCTCTTCGGACGCCAGACGCGGCATGGTCTCCGATCCGAACGGCGGCTCGTCGGACTCGGTCGCCAGCCGCCCGGGCGCAATCATCCCGACGCCGGACGTGACGATGAGGGGACGGTCGGAGCCGACGAGCGCGCCGCCGATCGCCTCGATGGCGCGCCGATCGATCTCGCAGTTCTCCTGGAACCTCGAGAAGTCGTGGATGAACGCGGTGTGAATCACCGCATCCGCGTCCGACGCCCCGCGGCGCAGGCTGTCCAGGTCCTCCAGATCGCCGCGATGCGCCTGCGCCCCCGCCTCGGCGAGTGCCCGCGCCCCCGCATCCGAGCGGGCCATGCCGAGCACCTCGTGCCCGGCCGCGAGCAGCTCCCCGACGATGACCGAACCGATGAATCCTGTCGCGCCCGTGACGAACACACGCATATGCCTGCCTCCTCGGCGAATGGTGGAGCGGATTGGACGCCCCGCGGGCCGCCGGTCTTGACGGGCTTCCCGGCACCGCTAAAGTGGAGACAGTCTCCGCATACCTACATTAACGGAGACAGTCTCCGTTTGCAAGTCACACGTGTGTTTCGCAGGATGACCACCAGGAACGCCAGGCCGACCGCCCGCACGTCCACCGCCCGCAAGCCCCGCGCCGACGCGCAGCGCAATCGCGAGCGGATTCTGGAGGTGGCCAAGCAGGCGTTTACCCGCTCGGGCGCCGGTGCCAGCCTCGACGACATCGCCCGACAGGCGGGCGTGGGGGCGGGGACCTTGTACCGCCACTTCCCCACGCGCGAAGTGCTGCTCGAGGCGGTCTACCGGACGGAACTGGAGAAGCTGGCGGCGTCGGAGGAGCGGCTGGCGGGGACGCTGCCGCCGATCGAGGCCCTGCGGGCCTGGCTGCTGCTGTTCATCGACGCCATCGGCACGAAGAAGATCATCGCGCCGGCGCTGAGCACGCTGGTCGGGGATCCGAAGAAGGCGTTCGAAGCGTCGTACCGAGCGGATGTACGATGCGCTCCGCGCGCTGGTGAAGCGCGCGGTCAGGAGCGGAGACATCCGGCGGGACCTCGATCCGGTCGATCTCCTCAGGGCCCTGATCGGCGTCGCCAGCGTCGCCACCAGCCCCGACTGGCAGCCGAGCGCCAGGAGACTGGTCGACATCCTCATCGCCGGCTCGCGGCCGGGCCGGTAGGCGGGCGACCCGTGTCGTGCGTCAGAGCATCGAGCTGAGTCCATCGTGTGCCTTCAAGGCACACATTGTGCTATCCTGATGGCGTGAGGTACTTCGCGTGGGACCAGGCGAAGAACGAGAGACTCACGCGCGAGCGCGGCATCGGCTTCGAGGAGATCGTCTTCCGTATCGAACGTGGCGACCTGCTCGATGTACTCGAACATCCGAATCAGAGTCGTTACGGCGGCCAGCGGATCTTCGTCATCCGGCGCGATGAATATGTCTACCTCGTGCCGTTCGTCGAAGACGACCGGCAGATCTTCCTGAAGACGATCATCCCCAGCCGCAAGGCCACGAGGCCGTATCTGGGTGAAACGGATGAAGAAGAAGACGACGAATCTTGAGGCCGACGAGAAGGCGCTGCTGGAGTCGGTCGAACGGGGCGAATGGCAACCGGTGAAGAGCGCGAAGCGCGCGCGCGCCCGGTATGCCCGCGACGCGAAGGCGACGTTTCGCAAGGATCGTCGCGTGAACATCCGGTTGTCCAGCAAGGATCTCGAGGTCATTCAACGACGGGCAATCGAAGAAGGGCTGCCCTATCAGACGCTCAATCTCGAGCCTGCTGCACAAGTACGCGTCCGGCCGCCTCAGCGAGGCATGAGCCGGACGCCGCTGAAGCGGACGCCCGCAGCCGCGTCAACCGCACGCACGCTCCGGCCGTGCTTGTATCCCGCCGCCGTCCGCTGACTATCCTGCGAAGGTCCGGATAATCCTGAATGGCCGACTCTGATCCTTCACTCCCGCACGCCGCTCCCCGGCGCTCGCCAGGACTCCGCCTCCTGAGCTTTGGCGCCGCCGGCGTCGGGACTGCTGCTGGCCGGCTTCGTCGCCGGCTTCACCGTCGCCCGCAGCCGCCAGACGCGCACAACGTCAACGACCGCCACGCTCCCCGACCTCGGTCCCGCGCCCCACTACACGCTGCAGAACCAGCTCGGGCAGACGGTCTCCTCCACCCGCTTCGACGGCAAGGTGCGCATCGTCACGTTCCTGTTCCCGTATTGCACGACCTACTGCCCGCTGATTACGGTCCACCTGATCGGCTTCGAGCACCTGCTCGCGCAGATGGACCAGCAGGACGGTGTGCAGGTCGTCGCCTTCAACGTGGCACCGGAGGCCGCCGGCCCGCCGGCGATGCGCGAGGACCTGAAGCAGGTAACGGGTGGGATCCGGCGAGATCCGGGCTGGCAGTTCCTGACGGGAACGCCGGAGGAGATCCGCCGGGTGGTCACCGGCGGCTATCACGTCGGCTTCCAGAAGGTCGCCGACACGGGCAGCGACGATGGCGTCGTGACGAGCTCGGATCAGACGCCGCAGGTGGCCGTCGCCAATCCGCTCGCCGCGCGCGTGAAGCCGGACTTCGACATCGCCCACAACGACGCACTCGTCATCGTCGACACCCGCGGCCGCATCCGCAAGATTTACGACGATGCGGATACGGTGTCGGCGGAGCAGCTCTGGAACGACATCGCGCCGCTGCTGCAGCGGTGAGCGAGGCGCGGGTGCGGCCGGGGAACGCACGCCACCCGCTGGTGCACAACTCCCTCCTCCGCCCCGTCAAAGCGTGCAGCTGCCGGTTCGAACCTGGCGCCGACAGCGTTACAATTCTCCGGAAGCCTTGGTCATGTCGTTCGCGTATCGCGGCTGGCGCTGCCGCTTCCTTGGCGTTCTCTTCGTCAGTCTTCTTCTGCTCGCCTGCGCGCAGAGTCCATCACAGCCCGATTCCCGGTGCGGCACGATCTTCACCCTTGAGGTGCTCTGCACGCCTCTGGGGGACGGGACTCCAGTGCAGTTCCACCGGCAACACGGACTGTGGCATCGGCCCGGCGGTGACGGCGCAGACGACGTGGAGCTCCTCGGCGCCCGGTGTCGTCGCCATTTCATCCTCCGGCTTTGCACGATGGATCGGTGAAGCCGGGAGATGCGGCGATCGATGGCGACTATCAGGGCGCGCACGGTTCGGCACGCGTTCGCGTCATCGCGGGACAGCCACCTCTCCAGCTGTACGAGAATCGATGCGACTGTGAGGGCTGCGCCTGGATGCGGCATCCACGACGGCGTCCCCGGTGCGGTCGTCACGGTGACCGCCGGCCTGAACAAGGGGCGCACCGCCACCACTGACGACAACGGCTCATTTGCGATCCCCGATGTCGTCTATGGATCGATCACCACTCCAGGCCACGAAATCCGGCTACCAGGATGTCACCGTCTCCGGCGCGGTGGGCGCAGGCAACGGCGTCCCGGACATCTGCATGTCACCGAATCCGCAGTAAGACTCTGACCGCCCATGAGCGTCGCCTCACATCTCGGCATCACGCTGCGGAACTACGATCGACAAATCCGCACCCTCATCCCGCACTACGATGAGATGCTCGACGCCGCTGCCGGCGCCGTCGATCCGGGCATCCGCCGCCTGCTCGACCTCGGGATCGGCACCGGCGCCCTGTCGGAGCGCTGCCTCGGTGTCGCCCGGCACGCCCGCGTGACGGGCATCGATGAAGACAACGACATCCTGGCCATGGCGAAGGCCAGGCTCGGCAGACGGGCCACGCTCGTCCATGGCAACTTCGTCACCGCGCCCTTCCCCCGCGCCGACGCCATCGTCGCGTCCTTCGCCCTGCATCATGTCGCGACGACCGGCACGAAGCAGCGCCTGTACCGGCGGATTGCGGCAGCGCTCGTGCGACGCGGCAGCCTCCTCGTGGCCGACTGCTGCCCCGCGCGCGATCCGGATCTGGCCGCCGCCCAGCACGGGCAGTGGCGGGCCCATCTGCGCGATCGCTATTCAGCCGCGCAGGCGCGTGCCTTCCTCAACGCCTGGAAGCGCGAAGACACGTACATGCCGCTCGAAACCGAGCTGACGATGATGCAGAAGGCGGGACTGCAGCCCGAGGTCATCTGGCGGCGTGATGCGTTCGCAGTGGTGGCCGCACGCAAGCGCTGAAAGCCCGCTCACTGCCTGGCCAGCAGGAACTGGGCCTTCTCCGGCCGGTACGCGCAGGGGGCCGTGTAGCTGCCGGCGAGAAAGCTGCCGCTGAGGCCCACGGTGGCCGGCCAGTCGCACAGCCCCTGTGGAGCGACAACCAGATCGAGCGTGCCCGTGGTGCCCGAGGCGGTTCCCGTGAAGGTGCCCGTGACGCGTCATCGCGCCCGTCCGGATCCACCGTCTTCATGCTCCACGTGCCGCTCAGCGCCGTGCCGTTCTGCGTGATGTCCAGTTCGATTGTAACCGGGCCCTCCAGCGAATCCTGTCCCTGCCCCTTCCAGGTGCCGGCCAGCGGCTGTCCCGACGGCGCGGACGGAGAGGCGCACGCTCCGGCCCATACGACGAGCGCCGCCAACGCTGCCGCCACCAGTCCGCCGCGCACGACACGCCTCGACGCACTCGGGCCGTTCGTCATCCTGCACCTCTCCGTACGGTCCAGCTCCCGTCGCGTTGCACGATCCCGTGCAAGCGGGCACATGCATCCTCACGTCGCTTCCTATAATTGACCTGAATGATGAAGGCGGATTCAAGGAGCGCTGCACTCTTCTGTGCAGCGCTGCTGCTCGCGGCCGGCCTGGCGCAGCTCCTGGCGCAGCGAGTCGAACCAGCTGAAGGTCATGGAATGGCCGGCACTCGATCCGCCGGAGGTACTCACACGCCGTCATGAACGATGAAAGCGGAGGAAGGGTAGCACAAACGGCGGCGGAACCCGCGCGCCGCTGCGCAGAGATGTGAAAGGATGGCGGGCCTGGCGGCCGCGGAGGCCGCCAGGGGTTCGCCCACCGGCGCCTCAGGCCTCGAGGCGCGCGCTGACGCTGATCTCCGCCTTGAAGAGCTTGGAGACCGGACAGCCCGTTTCGGCCGCCTTCACCGCGGCGTCGAACTTCGCCTTGTCGGCCCCCGGCACGTGGGCCACCAGAATCGAGATGGCTCTTCGTAATGGCGAATGCGTCGCCGACCTTCTCCAGCGTGACGGTGGCCGTCGTCTCGAGTTTCGCCGGCGTCAGACCCGCCTGACCGAGCTGAGCCGACAGCGCCATCGAGAAGCAGCCGGCGTGCGCCGCCGCGAGCAGTTCTTCGGGATTCGTCCCGATGCCGTTCTCGAACCGCGTGCTGAAGGAATACTGCGTCTGCTTCAGCACTCCGCTGTCGGTCGACATCGTCCCCTTGCCGTCGCGCAACCCGCCCTGCCAGACCGCCGAACCCTTTCGCTGCATGGAATCTCCTCCTCGGCCCCATCATTTCATCCTTGTCGACGGACTGTCCACACACGGCTGAGGTGGAATATTGACGGCCCGCCTATCATGGGATGCCGGTGGCTCGCCTCGGGCCGCCGCCCCGTGGATTCGGAGAAGCCCATGTCCATCAGACGACGGTTCCTGCGTTCGCTCCTCGCACTGCTCGCCATCACGCTGCTGACGACGTCCGCAGCGGCGGGCGCGGCCCCCCTGCCGGGCAGCCTCTATTCGGGTCTGCAGTGGCGCCTGATCGGACCGTTCCGGGCCGGACGGGTGATTGCGGTCGCCGGCGTGCCGGGACACCCGGCGCGCTTCTATTTCGGCGCGGTGGGCGGCGGGGTGTGGGAGACGAATGACGCCGGCCGCACCTGGACGCCGATCTTCGACAAGGAACCGATCGCCTCGATCGGCGCGATTGCCGTTGCGCCGTCCGACACCAACGTGGTCTACGTGGGCTCGGGCGAAGCCGACATGCGTTCCAGCGTCAGCTACGGCAACGGGATGTACGTCTCCCGGGACGCCGGCAGGACCTGGACGCACATCGGGCTGACCGACACGCAGCAGATCGGCGCCATCCTCGTCGACCCGCACGACGCCAACACCGTCTACGTCGCGGCGCTGGGCCATGCCTATGCCGCGAACGCCGAGCGGGGCGTCTTCAAGAGCACCGATGGCGGCCGCACCTGGAAGAAGGTCCTCTACAAGGACGCCGACACCGGTGCCATCGCGCTGGCGTTCGGCGGCAACGCCCAGACCGTGTACGCGGCCCTGTGGCAGACGCGCCGCCCGCCATGGAGCGTGTACCCGCCGTCGAACGGTCCGGGCAGCGGGCTGTACAAGTCCACGGACGGGGGCGAGACCTGGACGCAGGTCACCGGCAACGGATTTCCCAGCGAGGGACTGGGGCGCATCGGCATCGCCGTCTCACCCAGCAATCCACAGATCGTGTATGCGAACGTGGATGCGAAACAGGGCGGCTTGTACAAATCAACGGATGCCGGCGCGCACTGGACCCGGATTTCGCGCGATCCGCGCATCTGGGCGCGCTGGTGGTATTTCGGCGGCGTCACGGTGGATCCGACCAACCCGGACACGGTGTACATCTGCGACACCGCCGCCTACAAGTCGACCGACGGCGGCAGGACCTTCGTGCCGTTTCACAGTTCACCCGGAGGCGACGATTACCACATCCTGTGGATCGATCCCGGCGACACCGCGCACATGATGCTGGGCGTCGACCAGGGCGCCATCGTGAGCGTGAACGGCGGCAGCACCTGGAGCTCCTGGTACAACCAGCCGACCGGCCAGTTCTATCACGTCGTCACCGACGATCAGTTCCCCTACTGGGTCTACGGCGCGCAGCAGGATTCGCTCGCCATGCGGATCCCGAGCCGCACTGATTATGGCGACTCCAACGCCGGGATCACCTTCATGGATTTCCGGCCGTTCTCTCCCGGCGGTGAGAGTGATTACATCGCACCCGATCCCCTGAACCCCCGCTATATCTTCGGCGCCACGATCGTCCGGCCGTTCGATGGCGACATGACCCGGTTCGACACGAAGACGAAGCAGGATCAGGACGTCAGTCCGACGCTCGAATACCCGGGCATCTACCGTAAGACCTGGACGCTGCCGGCCGTCTTCTCCCCACGCAATCCGCACGTGCTCTACACGTCCAATCAGGTGCTGTTCCGCACCGATGACGGCGGCAATCACTGGACGAAGATCAGTCCCGACCTGTCGCGGCCGGATCCCGGCGCGCCGGCCAATCTGGATCCGGTGACAGCCGCCGACGCGACCACGAAGGATCCACGCCGAGGCGTCATCTATACGATCGCGCCTTCACCGCTCGCGGACGGCGAGATCTGGGCCGGCACCGATGACGGCCTGATCTGGCTGACTCGTGATGAGGGCCAGCACTGGGCGAACGTGACGCCGAAGGCGCTCACCCCCTGGTCGAAGGTCGGCATCATCGAAGCCTCGCACTTCGACGCCAACACCGCGTACGCGGCCATCGACCGGCACCGGCTCAACGACTACAAGCCGTACATCTACGTGACCCACGACGCCGGCAAGACCTGGACGCTGATGGTGCACGGCATTCCGGATGGCGACTTCGTCAACGTCGTACGCGAGGACCCCGTCAAGCGTGGATTGCTGTACGCGGGGACCGAGAAGCACCTGTACGTGTCGTTCGACGGCGGTGAGGACTGGCAGTCGCTGCAGCTCAACCTGCCCGTGACGTCGATGCGCGATATCGACGTGCACGGCGACGACCTGGTGCTGGCCACCTTTGGCCGCGGATTCTGGATCCTGGATGACATCAGCGCCCTGCGCCAGCTCAATGCGCAGGTCGCAGACGCGCCGGCCCAGCTGTTCAAACCGGCGGCGGCCTCTCGGATACGGCCCGGTGGCTTCCTCAGCACGCCGCTCCCCAAGGACGAACCGCAGGCAGACAATCCGCCCAACGGGGCCCTCATCGATTACACGCTGAAGTCCGATGCGACGACACCGGTGACGCTGGAGATCCGGGATGCCCGCGGCCAGATCGTGCGCCGCTATTCCAGCGCCGACACACCCGCGCCGCCGGACCTGCAGACGCTGACGATCACCCCCGACTGGATCCGGCCACCGTCGACGCTGTCCACCCGGGCCGGCATGCACCGCTTTGTCTGGAACATGCATGACGCGCTGCCGCAGGCGCTGGTGGACAAGACTGCCGGTGACGACAGCGGTGATGGCGTGTGGGCGCTGCCGGGGCGGTACACCGTGACGCTGGCCGTCGACGGCCACCGCGAGAGCCAGCCGCTGGAGATCAGGAAGGACCCGCGGGTGCCGGTGACGCAAGCGGCGCTGCAGCAGCAGTTCGAGCTTGCACGGCGCATCGAATCCCAGCGCGTCGCGTTGACGGGCGCGGCAACCGAGGCGGCTCACGTCCTCACTCAACTGGATGCCCTGCGGGGCCAGGCTTCGCCGCCTCTCGCCCAGGCGGTGGAGACCTTCACCCGGAACGTCGCGGCCGTGGCGGGCGTGAACCCGGCGGCGAATCCGGACAACTCCGTCGGAACACCACCGGCGAACCTGACCAGCCTGCATTACCTCACCGGTGCATTCGCCAATCTGCAGGCGTCGGTTGAAAGCGCCGATGCGGCGCCGACCGTCGGCCAGAGACAGGCATTTGCCAAACAGATGCAGACGCTGACGCACACGCTCGCCCAATGGCAGCACCTCAAGCAGGTGGAGCTGACGCGGCTCAATGCGCAGTTGCGGTCTGCGGGCCTGCGCCCCATCACTCCCTAGCGGGCGCTGGCGCGGATGAGGGCGGCCTCGGAACACAGGCACGACAACGCACTGTCGGGCATGGCTTGACGTTCGGCCATGGCGCCATATATGGTAGCCATATGCAGAAGACGACCGTCTATCTCGACGAGGAGACCTATCGCCGGCTCAAGCAGCTCGCGCGCGGCCAGGGTCGCCCGCCGGCCGAGATGATTCGCGAGGCGGTCGCCGAATACACCGCGCGGCATACGCCGCGCCGCAAGGCCCGGAGCGTCGGCGCGTTCAAGAGCGGCCGCCGCGATCTGGGCCAGCGCGCGGAAGAATTGTTGTCGGGGTTCGGTGAAGACCGATGATCGTCGTCGACACGGGCGCGCTCGTCGCCCTCCTCGACGCCGATGAAGACCACCACGCGGCCGTCCGCGCGATCTACGAAGACGACCCCGCGGCCTGGATCCTGCCCTGGGCGATCCTGCCTGAAGTCGATTACCTGGTCGCGACCCACCTGGGCCCGAAGGCTCAGGAGGCGTTTCTCGCGGATCTCTCCAGCGGCGCGTTCTCCGTGGAATGGGGTCGCGACGAAGACCTCGCGAGAGCCGCGGAGATCCAGGCCCGTTACCCGGCGCTCCGCATGGGACTCGTCGACGCGATCGTGATGGCGACGACCGAGCGCCTGAAGGCCGGTGCGATCGCGACACTCGATCTCCGGCACTTCGGCGCGGTCTCGCTCAGCGGGAATCCGAAGCTGCTGCCGCGCGACGCGTGAAGGAGTCCGGTTCGGGCCGAGCTGAAGCTCGGCCCCTACGAGGGGTTTCAGGTCGCCGCCGCCGGGCTTCCGCCGTCGCGGACGCTTCGGCGGACTCGCCGGAGCCTTGGCGACAACGGACGGTCGAACCAGTGACGGAACCCAGGTCGTAGCGCCGGCCTTCAGCCCGGCCGACGCGGGCCTGAACAGCCGGTGTGTTAAGCTGTATACAACTCATTACAGGTCAACACACATGACGACAACGCTTTCCGTCCGCATCGACGCGGAGACCAAGAAGCGCCTCGAATCGCTGGCCAGACGGTCACGGCGCTCGAAGTCGTTCCTCGCCGCCGAGGCCATCGCCGCATTCGTCGAGACCGAGCAGTGGCAGCTCGACGAAATCGAGGCCGGCCTGAAGGAACTCGACGAAGGCCGGGCCGTTGCCCACGGCGACGTCTCCGCCTGGCTCCGTTCCTGGGGACGGAAACGCGAGCGCAAGGCTCCGCGACGGTGACCATCGTCTGGGCGCCGCGTGCGATCCGGCATCTCGAGGAGCTTCGCGCCTACATCGCCCAGGACAGCCCTGCCGCGGCCGGCCGTATCGCGGCGATGCTCCTGGAGGCAGTCGATCGTCTCGGCCGAACGCCCGAGCCTCGGCCGGCCCGGCCGGGTGGCCGGAACCCACGAGCTCGTCGTGCCGGACACGCCTTTCGTCATCCCCTATCGCGTCCGGGCCGACCGTCTCGAAATCATCGCCGTCTTCCACGGGCGTCAGCAGTGGCCGAAGGCGTTGTAGACCGGGCATGGAGCGGCCGGGGCCTCCATCGAACTGCTATTCGCTCCGCAGCGCGACCTGCGGATCGATCCGAATGGCGCGGCGGGCAGGCACGTACGTCGCCAGCGCGGCCACGGCGACGAAGCCGGCCGCGGCCCCAGCGTAGGTGATCGGATCGAGCGGCGTGAGGCCGAACAGCATTCCCTGCAGGTACCGGCTGAGGGCCGCGGCGCCCGCCAGGCCGATGGCAAGTCCGGTGGCAGTGAGAATCAGACTCTGACGCAGCACGAGCCCGAGCAGGTGGCCCACCTGCGCACCGAGCGCACGGCGGATGCCGATCTCGCGCGTGCGGGCCTCCACGGCGTAGGCCAGCACGCCGTAGATGCCAATGGCAGCGAGCGCCACCGCGATCGCGGCGAAGATGCCGAGCCAGACCGCGTAGAGCCGCGGACGCATCAGCGAATTGCTCAACAACTCGTTCAACGTGTTCATGTTGACGATGGACGCCTGCGCATCCAGCCCCCGGACCGTAGCGCGGAGGCCGCTCACCAGCCCGGCCGGCTGGCCAAATCCGCGGACCATGAAGTACGGGCCGAGCGGATACGGCGGGAAGCCAAAGTCTTCAAGCCAGCCGACGTCCGCGAACACCTCGGGTTGCGGTGCTGTGGCCAACGCGAACTCATGCGTGTTGCCCACCACGCCCACAATCGTCCACGGAGCCGGGTCGGGACCGATGTACACGGCTCGCCCGATGGGACTCCGGTCTGCGAAGTCCCGCTGGGCGAGCGCTTCGTTGATGACGACTTCGAGCGGACGTCCCGGCCCGCCTTCAGTCGTCCACGCCCGGCCGGCGAGCATCCGCATGCGGAGCACGTCGAAATAGCCGGCGCTGACCAGGCGGGTGTCGGCCCGTTGGTCCGAAGGGACCGGAGAGCTGTCACGCCGCGCAGGAGGCGTCCGCCCGACCCGCAACTGGTCCTCGAGATTCACCATCGGCACCTCTCGAGAGACCGCGGCGCCAGCAACACCAGACATCTGCTGAATCCGCGCGACGAGCTGCGTGGAGAACGCTTCCAGCCTGGCATCCGAATATCCGGGCAACGCCACTTGAAACGCCAGAGTCCGATCCGGGTTGTATCCAGGATCCACAGTCGCCAGCTTCGTGAAGCTCCGGATCAGGAGCCCTCCGGTGACGACGAGCATCACCGCCAGCGACGTCTCGGTGGCCACAAGCCAGCCGCGTCCACGAAGGTGGCGGAGGCCCCGCATTCCCGACACCTGCGAACTCGTCCCTTCGCGCAGGATGCCCGCCTGAGCGGGCGCCGAAGCACGCAGCGCCGCCACGAGTCCGCAGCCAAGACCACTCATCAGCGCGAGAAGGACCGTGAACGCGATGGCGGCCCCGTCGACTGTCATGTCGTTGAGCCTGGGGAAGTTCAGCCCGATGTCCACATCGATCCGCGGGAGCGTCGTCGCGAGTGTCCGCAGCAGGTGTACGCCGCCGTACGCGAGTGCGATTCCGCCTAGTGCGCCAATCGCCGCCAGCAAGATTGTCTCGGTCAGCAAGTGGCGAACGGCACGACCGCGGCCGGCACCGAGCGCCAATCTGACGGCAATCTCCTGTTGGCGCGCCATCGTGCGGGCCATGAACAGATTGGCCACGTTCACACACGCGATGAGCAGCACGAATCCGGCGGCGAGCGCCAGTATCAGCAGCGCAGGTCTCACAGAGGCCACCAGCTGGTCGCGAGCGCCAATCAGCTCGAATCGTCGTGCGCCGGACGTCCTCGCGACACGCGTGCCGCCACGGGCCGCGCGAAGAACCGTCCCGACCTCGCCGTTGGCTGCCATGAGCGAGATCCCCGGTGCCAGCCGTGCCACGACAAAGCCCAACACACGTGGCGGCTCGACCGGATACGGGATCCAGAGCTGGGACTGCGTGTCGGGATCCAGGAAGTGAAAGCCAGCCGGCATGACGCCAATGATGGTGTAGCTCTCCGGCGGACGCGCCCGTCCGAGCAGCGACCGGACGGCGATCGTCTGGCCGATGGCATGCGGATCGCCATCGAACGCGCTCCGCCAGAGTCGATAGCTGAGCAATACAAGATGATCGCGTCCCATCGCGAGGTCCCGCTTGGTGAACAGCCGCCCCAGCAGCGGCGTCGCCCCGAGCACTTGGAACAATGACGGCGTGGCGGTCGCCCCCACGGTCCGTGTCGCGCCTTTCGGTCCGACGATCGTCAGCACGGCGCCGTTGTAGGCCGCCACACCGGATAGGCTCCGTGCTTGTCGCGTCAGGACGTCGACATCGGACGCGCTGCAGTAGGTTCGCGTGACGGCCCGACCGTTCCCGGTCTTGCTGGCCGGCACGTGCTCGACGAGCCTGACGAGCCGGTCAGCATCGGGATACGGCAGCGACTTCAAGAGCACCGAATGGACGACGCTGAAGATGGCGGTGTTCGCTCCGATGCCCAGCGCGAGCGTGACGACGACGACCAGCGTGAAGGCAGGCGTGCGGGCAAGCCCACGGACGGCATGGCGCACATCCTGCCGTAGCTGCTCGAGCCAGATGAACAATCGCGCGTCGCGCTGGTGCTCCTTCGCCTGCTCGACGCCGCCGAAGGCACGTCGCGCCGCGACGCGCGCCTCGTCGGCCGAGAGACCGCGGCGGCGATGCTCGTCCTCGATCAGCGCGAGGTGCGCATCGACCTCGCGCGCGAGGTCGCGCTCGGCCCTGGACGGCCGGAGAAAGACGAGCAGGCGTTGGAAGAAACGCCGGAGAGGTGTTGGCATTGTTCAGTGGGCGTGGGGCCCCACCCCCACGCCGTTGCTTCGCTGATGCTCGCCCTCGGATCCGCTCGTCCTCGGGCTCGCATGGCCGCAGGCGCGGGATGTCTTCGGACGACCGTGGCTACTTCAACACGGCGAATCCCTAATCCCCAGCCCCGCGATCGTCACGACTCGTCGAGCAGCAGCTTGTTGACCAGCCCGGCCAGGCGGTGCCAGCGCTCGGTCTGCTCGCCGAGCGCCCGCTCCCCGGTCTTCGTGATGCCGTAGTACTTCGCCTCGCGGTTGTGCTCGGTCCGCTGCCAGCTCCCCTTGATCCATCCCTTCTGCTCGAGGCGGACCAGGGCGGGATAGAGCGTCCCCTGGTTCAGCGTGAACGGATGGTCGGCCATCTGCTCCAGCCGGGTGGCCAGGCTGTAGGCGTGCTGCGGCCCCATGGTGCTCAGCGCACGCAGGATGATGAGATTGAGCGTTCCCTGCAGCAGTTCGACGCGGTCTCTACTAGGCATACAAGTGCACCGTGCTCGGCAGGATGCCACGACTCTACTGGCGTGTCAAGTGAAGAGGGACCCGTTGCACTCTTCTCCTTGACAGCTGAGGAGATGGAGGCATACAGTCTCGCCTAATCATCTTAGGAGTCTCACCGTGCCGAACCGCCTGCGCACGTGGCTCGCCGGGTTACCCACCCTCGTCCAACGCTCGCGTTTCGAAGCCGAGATGGCCGAGGAACTGGCGTTCCACCTGCGTGAACGGACCGACGCGCTGGTGACCGAGGGGCTCACGGAGGAAGAGGCGGCCCGACAGGCGCGGCTCGAGTTCGGCGGTGTGGAGGTGCAGAAGGAACGTTGCCGCGAGGCGTGGGGACTGCGGGTGGCGGACGAGATCCGGGGAGATTTCCGGTACGCCGTGCGCAGCCTGCGGCAGACGCCGGCCTTCACGGTGATCGCCGTCCTGACGCTCGCCATCGGCATCGGCGCCAATGCCCTCGTCTTCGGTGTCGTCGACGCACTGCTGTTCAGACCGCCGTCTGGCGTAGCCCATCCTTCACGGGTCGCCCGCGTGTATCCGCGGCTGCGCCATCCGACGGGAAATGCGATCAGCGTCGTCTCGTATCAGGATTACCAGGCGCTGGCGCAGGATCCGCGTCTCGGCGCCAGGGTCGCCGCCTATCAGGTCGACAACGCCAGGCTGGGAGAGAGCGCCGATGCTCCGTCGGTGCATACGGTCTTCGTTTCACGCCACTACTTCGACGTCCTGGGGATCCGACCGAAGCACGGTCGAGCCTTCACCACGGACGAACAGGAGAACGAGACGGCAGGTCACGTCGCCCTGCTCAGCGACGCCTTCTGGCGGCAACACTTCGGCGGCAAGCCGAGCGCGGTCGGCAAGACCCTCACGCTGAACGACGTACCCGTGCGCATCGTTGGAATCCTGCCCTCCGACTTCACCGGAATCGACCTGACCGCTCCCGCCGTCTGGCTCCCACTGCCGCTGGCCGTCAATGAGCACTTCTTCGGCAAGCTGCTCAGACAGGGAAACTATCGCTGGTTCCGGCTGATTGCCCGTCTGCCGGCCGAGGTGCAACCCGCCGCGCTGGCGACCCGCATCGGAGCGGCGATTCGCGACGGCGAGCGGCGGATGAACGACGCCCTCCCCGCCGACGCACGGTCTCCCTACACGCTCGGACATGTCGACTTCGCGCCGCTGCAGTCACACTTCGATGGCCGTGAGGCGCCCGTCTCCATCTGGTTCCTCGCCGTCACCGCCATCGTGCTGCTCATCGCCTGCGCCAACGTGGCGAGCCTGCTGCTCAGCCGGGCGGTCCGCCGGCGCCATGAGCTCGGCGTCCGGCTGGCGCTTGGCGCCTCGCGATGGCGGGTCGTGCGGCAATTGCTGGTCGAGAGCTTCGCGCTCGGGGGCGCTGGCGCCCTGGCCGCACTCGCAGCCGTCGAATCGTCCGCCGGACTGGTGCGGCTCCTGCCCCTGCACGGCATTGACGACCTCGTCGATCCTCGCGTCCTGGCCTTCACGGCCGGCGTCGCCATCCTGGCCTGCCTGCTGTTCGGCACCATCCCGGCGCTGTGGGCGACGCGACAAGGCGAGCAGACGCTGTTGACGGGCACCGGCCCCATGTCGAGTCCCGCGCGCTCGGCCCTGCGCGACGGCCTGCTCATCTCCCAGCTCACACTGTCGTTGACGCTGCTGGTGGCTGCCGGACTCTTCGTCCGCAGTCTGCACAACGTGGAGCTGTACGCCCCCGGCTTCGACACGAGCCAGATCCTCGTCGCCCGGCTCGAACTGCCCGCATATGGCTACACCGCTGCCGAAGCAAGGAGCTTCGAGCAGCAGCTACTGGCGCGTCTCCGAGCCAGACCGGAGGTGACCGACGCGGCCCTGAGCTCGGCCGTCTCATTCCTGCAGTGGTCGCTGGTCGTCATCGGCGTGCCTCCGGCTCCCGACCACATGGGGCCTCCCCTGCCCACGCCGGTGACGGCGGCCGTCGTCGGCGAGGATTTCTTCCGAACCGTTGAGGCACGCCCGCTGCGGGGTCGGTTCTTCAGCGCCCGTGATGAGGAGACGGTGTCCACGGTGGCAGTAGTCAACGAGGCATTCGCCGATCACTTCTGGCCCGGCGAAGATCCGATCGGCCGGTGCGTGCAGTATCCGGTCGCCAGCCGGTCGTGCACGACCGTCGTGGGCATCGTCAGCAACATCAGATACACGAGCCCCACTGAGCCGGATCGTCCGACACTGTTCGTACCGATGACATCCGGCCTCTATGCCTCGTTGTTCGTCCGTGCAAGAGGTCCGCTCGCACCGGTCGTGTCTTTCGTCCGGACGACGATCTCCTCGCTCGATCCGAGACTCCAGCACGTGTAAGTCGATACGCTGCAGCGATCCATGAGCGGCGTCGTGACGCCCTGGAAAGTCGCGAGCCTCCTCTTCTCCGTCTCCGGCGCCCTGGCCTTCCTGCTCACGGCCGTCGGTCTTGCCGGGCTCGTCATGTTCCTCGTGGCGCAGCGTACGCGCGAGATCGGCATCCGCATGGCGCTCGGGGCCCAGCCCGGTGACGCGGTCCGTCTCGTGCTCCACGACAGCGTGCGCCTGACGCTCATCGGCTGCGTACTCGGACTGGCCGGTGCGGCGGGCGTGGCGCGACTTCTCACCAGCCGGCTCTACCAGGTCAGCCCGATCGATCCCACCAGCTATCTCGCCGCGGTGGCAGCGCTGATACTCGTGGCGCTCCTCGCTTCCTACCTGCCCGCGCGCCGCGCCGCCACGGTCGACCCGGCGACCGTCCTTCGCGCGGAATGAGCGGGACGGTCAGCACCAGGCCGGCCGCGCCTTGTTGGGCGGTCCGTTCGGTGCTACGCTTCCTCGCATGACGATCACAGCGCGCGTTCGAGCGGGCCGACTGGTCCTCGACGAGCCCACAGACCTTCCGGAAGGTACTGAGGTCGAACTGCTGGCGCTGGATCCCGGCGACTGGCTCGATGATGCCGATCGCGCCGCGCTGCACGAAGCGTTGCGACAGTCGGACGCGGACGTCGCGGCTGGCCGGCTCATCGACGCGCGCGACATCCTGCGGGAGCTCCGGTCGCGTTGACGGAACGGCGCGTCCGGTTGACCGCGACCGCGCGACGTCACGTTCAGCGTGAGGAGCTCTGGTGGATTGAGAATCGGGTCCACTCGGAGGTCTTCATCACCGAATTCGAGCGAGCCGTTCAGGTGCTCGCGCTCCTTCCCGGAGCCGGCACGGCGTATCCGCAAGCCGGACTCGCCGGACTGCGCCGCGTGTACCTCCCGAAGACCGCCTGCCACCTCTATTACACGTTCGACCAGGGCGAAGTGACCATCCGCGCCCTGTGGGGCGCACGCCGAGAGCGTGGTCCAGGTTTCAAGTAGTGCTTCCGCCCGCCGACTGCGCCGCCCGGCTTGACACAATAACGTGGCCTGTACGCCTCATCTCTGCCAGCACGACCGGCATTGAGCGACGAGACGGCGCTGCAAGCAGGGGGATCTTCCTCAGGAGAGCAAGAGCATGAAGAGACTGTTGTGTGTGGCGTCGATGGTGGTCTTCTGCGCCGCCGGGTCGGTTGCGCGTATTGCCGCACAGGAGCGTCCCGCCCATCAGCGAGAGGCGGCCGCGACGCCGAAGGAGACGGCCGTCTCCACGAACCACACCATCCAGCTCGACGGGAGGGCAATGCCCTACACGGCCACCGCCGGAATCGATGCTGCTCCAGGACGACCAGGGTGAGCCGACCGCGTCGATGTCCTACGTCGCCTACACGCGCAGTGATGTGTCGGACCCGGCTACCCGTCCCATCGCCTTTCTCTACGACGGCGGCCCGGGCTTCGCCTCGATCTGGATCAACGTCGGCGCGTTCGGTCCGCAGCGCGTCGTCACGGCCGATGCCGCGTCGAGCGGCGCACCGCCCTACCGGATGGTCGCCAACGAGTACAGCCTGCTCGACCGGGCGGACCTGGTCTTCATCGACCCGGTCGGCACCGGCTTCAGCCATGCGGTCGGCAAGGCGCACGATCGCGATTTCTGGGGCGTGGATCCGGACGTGCGGTCGCTCGCGCAGTTCATCCGGAAGTACATCTCGCGCCACGACCGATGGAACTCGCCGAAGTTCCTGATGGGACTCAGCTACGGCACCTTCCGGTCGGCCGCGCTGGGGAACTACCTGCAGTCGCACGACAACATCTATATCAACGGCATCGTGCTGATCTCCTCCGTGCTGGACATGGGGACGACGTCGTTCAGGCCGGGCGCCGATCTACCGTACGAGCTGTACCTGCCGACGTACGCCGCGACCGCCTGGTACCACAAGGCGCTGAACCCGCAGCCGCCCGACCTGCCGGCGTTCCTGCAGCAGGTGCGAACATTCGCGCGGACGACGTACGCCGGTGGGCTGATGGAGGGTGCCAGCCTCAGCGCGAGCCGGAAGCAGACGATCGCGCAGCAGCTCGCGCAGTACACGGGCCTGCCGGTCGACTACATCATGCAGGCGGATCTGCGCGTCACGGTCGGGCAGTTCCTCGCCGAGTTGCAGCGCAGCCACCACATCGTCCTCAGCCGGCTCGACTCGCGTTTCCCGGGCGACGTCTACGATCCGCTGTCGGAATCGGCGGAATACGATCCGATCAGGCCGGCCATCTACGGCGCGTTCACGGCCGCCTTCAACGCCTACATGACGCGTGATCTGAAGTTCAATCCGGATGAACAGGTACATCGTGTCCTCGGGCGAGGCGGGACGGTCGTGGGACTGGCGGCACGCGGCCCGCGGCGAACGCTACGGCCGGGCCGGCGAGCCAAACGTGGAACCGGACCTGAAGCAGGCGCTGATCACGAACCCCGATCTCTACGTGCAGGTCGACAACGGCTACTACGATTTCGCCACACCGTTCTTCGCCACCGAGTACACGATGAACCACCTGGGGCTGCCGGCCGGGCTGCAGGATCACATCAGCCTGCAGTACCTACCGGTCGGGCCACATGATCTGGTTGCACGTGCCGAGCCTGGCGCGCCTGTCGGCGAACATCGGCTCGTTCATCGCGGCCCACAGCGGGTCGAAGCGGTAACGTCATCCCGAACGACGACCATGAGGGGCCGCCACCCGCCTTCGCCCTTCCGGGGCTTCGGCGGGGCGGCCCCTACGCGCGGGGAGAGAGGCGAAGCGGCCCTGTCCCTTCCTACGGTAGGGGAAGGTGCGAGCCTGCAGACCTGAGGAATGCGGAGCAGAGAAAGATGATTGTAGCGGCCGAGCTTCAGCTCGGCCGATAGCCTCGTAGGTGTCGAGCTGAAGCTCGACACCTACGAGGAGAAAGAATCCCGTCGCCCGTCGCCAGGGCCGTACTACTTCATCTCCTCCACGTACGGCTTCCAGTGGCCCTCGATCTCCGCGCGCATGTAATCGCCGATCCCGTCGCTCTTCAGCAACATCCGCTTGAACCGGGCGGCTTCGTCGTTGCGCCCGAGCTCGTGGTTCTCGCGTGCCAGCTCGACGTACAGCCGCTGCCGGACAGTGAGGTTGCCGAGGGATCGAAGAAGGAATCGATGCGCGTTCTGTCGGTGACGCCCGTGTAGGTGAAGTGCAGATCCGCCGGCGTCCGCTTCAGCAGCGCCGCATAGGCGTCAACCGCCTTCGCCGGCGACAACCTCCCCGTCAGCACCTCGTCGCGCGTGGCAAATAGATCCGTCTCGGGACCGGGCGCGGCCTTCTGCAGCCGCTGAACCACCTCCGCCAGCCAGTTCCAGTCGACATTGCCCGACTTCGACTGGACCCCCAGCAGGTTGAACGATGCGTTCGCGTCCAGATCGCGCGGGCGCGTCTCCCGGTCGATCTCGCCGGGCGCGGGCGCGCCGATCGCGGACGCCTTCACGACATCGAGGTCCCTGTCCCCACCGAGGATCTGCCGGATGTCGTACTGATGATCGTTGCCGACGACGACGAGAATCGTCCGGCCCGGGAAGCGCGCGGCGACGTGCTTGATGCGCATCGCCTGCATGAACGTCCGATAGAGCTCGAGCCGCCGCGGGAAGTCGCGCTCCCCCGGCGTCCGCTTCGAGTCGTACCAGTCGTCCATCTGCTTCCGCTCGGCGGGATCGTCGCCGAAGGAGAGCGTGCGGTGGAGGTCGGCCGGCTTGTCGAAGACGAGGAAGCCGTGGAAGCCGCTCGGGCGCCTGAGCAGGCCCGGCGTCGAGATGTTCGACACGCCCCAGACGAGCTGCTGGTCGTCGGCCGACGGCATCCAGTCGATCGGAAACAGCGGCACGCCGGTGCGCCGGCTGGTACGGCACGGCGATGTCCTGCTGCTCGTAGGTGAACTCGTAGAAACTGCCACGCGCGTAGTCGTCGGGATCGCGCTCGATGCAGATGGCGGCCGGCTTCACGCGGTTGAAGAACGCCGTGAAGACCGCCGGCTGATACTGCCGGGACACCAGCTGGGCGCTGTGATCCACGCCGAGCACGACCACGCGGGTCCTCGAGGATGGCGCCGGCGCGGCAGCAACCGATGGGCTGAGCAGGAGAGCGAGAAAGGCGACGAACCAGAATCGTGCACGGACGGAACGGATGAGTTTGTACATCGCGGCGGGGAACCTCCAGTCGGGCGGGTCGCGTGAATGCGACAGCCGTCTGCGCGTCTTTCAGCGTAGACGGCCGCGCGTCCGGAGAAGTTCACCTCGAGAGCAGACGTGACGGGCCGCCACACGGCCTGACCTGCGAGCCTGGGCGGCCCCTGCGAGCAGGAAGAGTCCTGGCAGTGCCGAGCTGAAGCTCGGCGCTACTCTATTCGCAGCGCCTGCATCGGCTCGATGGCCGCGGCGCGGCGCGCGGGCAGCAGGCTCGCCACCAGCGCGCACAGGCTGAGGACGATCGCCGCCGCCAGCAGCGTCACCGGATCGAACGGCGAGATGCCGTACAGCTGGCTCTGCATGGCGCGCGCGGCGAGGAACGCCAGCGGCACGCCGAGGACGAGCCCGAGGCCGACCTGCGCGAACGCGCCACGCAGCACGAGCTTTCCGATGTTGCGCCGGTCCGCGCCGAGCGCCATCCGCAGGCCGATCTCGCCCGTCCGCCGCGCCACGCGGTACGACGTCACGCCGTAGAGCCCGACGATGGCGAGCAGCAGCGCGACCAGCCCGAAGCCGCTGCTGATCCGGGCGATCAGCGTCTGGGCGCTCGTCTGGATCCGCACCAGCTCGCCGAAGCTGTACATCGAGAGCGGTGTCAGGTTCGGATCGACCTGAGCGAGCACCTTCCGGATGGTCGGCGCCATGGCGTCGGCGTCTCCCTGCACGTGGAGCTCGATCGATCCCATGTACATCGAGCCGTCCTCAACCCGGTTGTCGACGGGCATGTCGTAGGTGACCCTCTGCGGGAGCGGGATGAAGAAGATCGGCCGCACGGGGCGCGACGGGTTGTGATAGATGGCGTCCTTCGCCACGCCGACGATCTCGTAGTCACCCGCGTGCGCCTGCTCATCCTTCCCGAAGTGCCGGCCGAGCGGATCCTCGTTCGGGAAATAGCGGCGCGCGAACGCCTCGTTGACGACCGCCACCTTGCGCGAGTTCGCGGTGTCCTGCTCGGTGAAGCCGCGGCCGCGCAGGATCGGCGTCCCGATGGTCTCGAAGTAGTGCGCGCTCACCCGGTCCCACGACGATCCGCCCTTGCGATCCGTCCCCTCGACATAGATCCCTTCGCCCCAGTTGTTCCCCTGCTGGGCGGTGTACAGCGACAGGCTCTCCGAGAGAACGCCCGGCGTGTGCTTCAGGCGGTCTTCGAGCTTCTCGTACAGCGCCGTCAGCCGATCGGACGTGTAGCCGGCGCTCTGGGGAGAGATCCGGACGATGAGACGGCCCTGCCGCTCGAAGCCGTACGGCGCGTTCTGGAAGTGCCCCAGGCTCTGCGTCAGCAGCGCCGCCACCGTCAGCAGCGCCAGCGACACGGCCGCCTGCAGGACGACGAGTGCCCGCTGCGGCAGCGCCGAGGAATCGCGCATGACGCGCCCCGATCCGCGCAGCGCGTCGGCGGGATCGGAGCGCGACGCCATCCACGCCGGCCCGACGCCGAAGACGATGCCGGTGAGGAGCGAGACGCCGAACGTGAACAGCAGGATCGGCATCGACGGCCCGGTCGAGATCGGGACGTAGGTGGCGCCGCGGAAGGCGATGAGCACGATCGCCTTGCTCGCGTACAGCGCCACCACGAGACCGGCGACGCCGCCCAGCAGGGCCAGCACGACGCTCTCGGTGAGGTGCCGGCGGATGATGCGGCCGCGCGAGGCGCCCATCGCCAGTTCGACGGCCGTCCGCACCCGGTGGGCGGTGCTCCGGGCCAGCAGCAGGTTCGCCAGGTTCGCGCAGGCAATGAACAGCACCGAGGCGGCCACGGCCATCAGCAGCAGCAACCCCTGCTCGTAGTCCTCCTTCATCGCATTGATGCCAGCACCGCCCGGCGCGAGGCGGATCACCTGTGCGTCGATCTTCTTCACGTCGTAGTGGATGCTGGCGTTGGCGGGGTCCAGCAGGTACCGTCGCAACTCGGTCGTCAGTTGCGCCTGCACCTGCGAAGGCTGCGCCCCGGCGCGGAGCCGGCCGATCGCGTACAGCCACGCCGTGGTCCGGGCCTCCAGCAGCGAGTTCTCGCGCGCAAAGGTCGGCTCGGAGGCGAGCGGCAGCCAGAAGTCGGGGGGATCGCTGTCGAGACGCTCGCCGAAGAACGGTGGCGGCGTCACGCCCACCAGCGTCACCGCGATGCCGTTAATCGTGACGCTGTGGCCGATGAGCGACGGGTCGAGGCCGAATTTCTGCCATGCGCGGTAGCTGGCCACGGCGACCGGCGGCGCGCCCGCCCGGTCGTCCGCCGGTCCGAGCAGGTGCCCCGCGAACGCTTGCACGCCGAGCGTCGTGAAGTAGTTCCCCGACACGAACTCGCCGCCGAAGGGCTCGGCCGGCGCGCTCGATCCCGCGGGACGGACGCTCAGGCTCCGCCGGCCGGCCTGCGCGGCGGCCAGCGACTCGAACGCCGGCGTGTGGTCGCGCGCCTGCTCGTAGAACGGATACGAGATCATCGACCAGTCGCCGAGGAAGTCCCCCTCGACGCAGCAGTTGAAGGTCTCGCCGAACTTGTAGAGCTGCGACGGATTCGCGACCGGCAGGGAGCTCAGCAGCACGCCGTGCACGAGCGTGAAGATGGCCGTGTTGGCGCCGATGCCGATGGCCAGCGTCAGCAACGCCGTCGCCGTGAAGGCCGGCGCGCGCCTGAGTTGCCGCAGCGCCTGGCGGATGTCGCGCACGAGTGTCTGCATGTGGCGGTTAGACGGGAAACGACGAGGCAGGGTTGTCGCGGCGAGGATCAGAGGAAGGTGACCGGAAGCGGACACGCCGAAGAAGATGGCGACGGGCCGCCACACGGCGTGAGCGGCGAGCTTGGGCGGCCCTTACACCTGGGAGAGAAACGACGTGGCCGGTTCCTCCTCAAAGAAACCGCGCGGCTTCCTCTCCCACGTAGGCGCGGCCCACGTGGCGGGCTTCAGGCGGGGCGGCGACCCTACGGGCACTACGGCTAGAGAAGGAGGAGATGGAGCAAGAAACGACGCGCCGGCCGCAGCCACTGGAGGGCGTATGTGGCTGCCACCGGCGCGTCGGAGACGTCTAGAACCGCAGGCCGGCCGAGACGAGGAACGTCCGGCCGCCCACGATGCCGCGGTACGGCGACGGGTAGTCGGTGTTGCTGTCGGCCTGGCCGTAGCCCGGCGCGAGGATGTAGCCGGTCGGCAGCCCGAGACTGTCCTTCGGGCTGTTCGGATCGGGCACGACGGTCGTGTTCCACGCGATCTGCGGGAGGCTGTTGAACACGTTGTAGATGCTCACCTTCACCCACGGCCGCAGCGTGCGCAGCACCGGCACGTCGTAGTTCACCGCGACGTCGAACAGGCTCGAGCCCTTGAACTGCCCCATGCCCCGCGAGCCGAAGTAGACGGTCTGGTTGCCGGGCTGGTCGGGATAGGCCGCCAGCAGCGCCTGCTGGATGGCGGTCAGCGGCATGCTGGCCGTGTAGCTGTACACCCGGCCCGAATCGACGCGCCAGAGTCCGGAGAAGCTGACGTCCCCGCCCCGTCCGAGGTCGAGGTCGTAGATGCTCCACACCCGGAGGCGGTTCCGCTGGAAGTTCTGCAGGTTGCCCATCGGATACGACCGCGCGGCGTCGAAGGCCTCGGGATAGTTCCCGATGATCGAGACCTGGCCCGGCTGGCTCGCCGCCTCGCCCTCGTAGTTCCCGCGGTCCTGCAGCATCAGCGTGTAGTTGCCGTTCACCGTCCAGTTGCCCCGGATGCGGTAGTTCGCGTCGAACACCATCCCCTGGTACTGCCGGGTCGCGATGTTCGAGTTCCGGTAGACGACGTTCGTGAACGTCCCGTAATCGGCGCCGTCCTTCACGACGTCGGTCGTGCCGTTGGCGAGCGAGATCGTGTCCTCGATCAGCCCGTTGGTCCGCCGGAACACGTAGGTCGCCTCCGCATAGCCGCGCTGCCCGAACTGGCCGCCGAGCGCCAGCGTGAACTCCTTGGTCACCGGCGTGTGCAGGCCGGAGGCCAGCGACACGTTGGCGGTCGGGAAGAGGCCGGCCACGGTGAAGTAGTTGGCCGGATCGAAGCCGGGCGCGAAGTCGCGGCCCTGCCCCGCCGGGCCCGTGTACACCTGGATCAGCTCGTCGGGATTGCCGACGTTCGAGTTCGCCGCGATCTGGTTCTCGTTGTAGCGGCCGGCGTAGTGGCCGTAGGTCGCGTGCGCCACCAGCGAGCCGTCCGTCCGCAGGTCGTACGCCAGCGCCAGCCGCGGCATGAACGTCTGCGTGTCGATCCCCTGGACGCCCAGGCTGTCCGCGCTATGGACGTGCTCGTAGCGCAGGCCGAGATCGGCCGACAGGCGCGGCGAGATCATCCAGTGGTCCTGCGTGTAGACCGACTGCGTATCGATGTTCAGCACCGCGTTGCGCTGCGGCATGTAGGACTCGACCAGGGTCGATCCCGGCTGGAACAGCGGGATGAGGTGCTCCGCCGAGTCGTACACCGGGTTGCCGTTCGCGTCCATCAGGTAGTCGGCGTGGAACACGTAGTTGGTCGCCGACTGGGAGTTGCCGCCCGTCCGCTGGCTGCGGAACCACTCGTAGCCCGTCTTCAGGTCGTGATGGCCGGCCGCGTCGAAGAACGCCGTCACGCTGCCGGTGATCTGCCGGTTGTTGCGCCCCTCGGGATCGGCGAGATCGAAGTACGGCGCGTTGTACTGCCAGTAGCCGGTCAGCGCGAGGAACGGCGAGTTGACGATGCTCGGGTCGGTGCCGCCCCCCTCACGCGTCCACCGGCGCTCGGAGTACTGCGCCTCGGCCAGCAGGTGGCTGTTCAGCACGCCGTGGTAGTTCGCGAACGTGTACCAGTTGGGGACCCTCGCCGTCCCCACGGTCGCCGGATCGATGCTCAGCCCCGGCACCGCGGGCCGCCCCGTCATCGTCGTCAGGTTGTTCAGGTAGCCGCCCTGAATCGTCTGCGACGGCGCGAGGGTGGCCGTCAGCTTGATCTCGCCGCGGCGGTTCTTGTCGGTCTCGGTGTTGGCCAGCCCGGTGCGCGAGAAGGTCTGCGCGCTCGTCGTGTTCTCCAGGCGCCCGGCGCCGAAGAACCACAGCCGGTCCTTCAGGATCGGCCCGCCGAACGTCCCTTCCCAGTTCTTGCCGAGCTGGTCGGGATGCGTGGACCCGTGCGACGCCTCGAACGGCGTCACCGTGCTCCAGGCGGGGTTGCTCATGTTCAGTCGCAGACTGCCCGAGAAGAAGTTGCCGCCGCTCTTCGTGATGGCGTTCACCACGCCGCCGGTGAACCGGCCGTACTCGGCCGGAATGCCGGAGGTGAGCGTCTGCACTTCCTGGATCGCGTCCTCGATGAACAGCGTCTGCGGATAGCCGAACAGGTTGTCGTCGACGTCAACGCCGTCCACCATGAAGATCGTGTCGAAGCCGAACGCGCCGTTGATCGACACCTGTCCCGTGTTCGGCGTGTTCGTCGTCAGCCCCGGCGACAGCTCCGCGATCCCCGACAGCGTGCGCGACGAGGCCAGCCGATCGACCTCGCCACCGGTCACGTCGACGCCGGTCACGGGATTGGCGATCGGCGCGGGCGTCTGCGCCGTGACGGTCACCGTTTCCGCGTGACCCTGCACGGCGAGACTGACGTCCTGCTGCACGGCCGCCCCGAGCGGCACGGTGACCTTCCGGGTGACCGTCTCGAAGCCGTCGAGCGAGAAGGCGACCTGGTAGTCGCCCGGCGGCAGCGTGCGGAGCACGTAGACGCCGTCGACGCCGGTCACGACTTCCCGGGCGCCCTGGAGCGCCGGCGAGGTGACGACCACCGTGACGCCGGGCACGACGAGCCCCTGCGCGTCCTGCACGATGCCGCGCAGCGTCCCGGTCTGCACCCCCTGGGCCCGGCCAAGGGGGGCGGTCAGCACGAGCAGCGCCGCCGCCAGTGGAATGAGCCTGCGAATGCGATGAATGAAGACCATGATGCTCCGTCCTATGTGTAATAGCCTGCCGGATATACCAGCTGTTTGAGGTGGCGCCGCCCCAGGGATACACGGATCCCACCGGAATAACGGTCGTCCGATCAAAGAATCGGCCCGGGCCAATGGTTCTTTAACGGACAGTTCAGGACAGGAACAGCTGCTGAAATTTCAGAGCTTTACGAGGATTCGTGGCGGAAGGTGAAGGCAGGAGCGGGCAGGCGCTGGGCGCCGGAGCCCCGGGGCCGGGAGCCCGGAGCCCGAGCCTGAAGCCCGGCCCCCTGGCCCGGAGCCCGTGGCCCGGAAACTGCCCCCGGTTTCCTAGAACGCCATCCGGAAGCCGAACTGCGCCATGAGCGGAATGCCGACGGTGGTGCCGGGGCCGAAGAAGTCGCCGAGGGCGCCGGCCGGAATCTTCAGCTGGTTCAGGCTGGTGACCGGCACGGTGGCCGTGCAGGCAGCGTCGGTGCAGATGCTCGTCACGTTGGCGAGCTGGTCGGGCGGCACCGGCAGCGCGCCGGCATCCGCCACGTAGTTGTTGCCGGGGTTCATCCGGTCGAACAGGTTGAAGATCTCGAGGAACGGCATCATCGTCATGCCGTTGGACAGTCGGAACGTCCGGCTGACGCGCATGTCGACCTGCATGTAGGGCGTGCCCCGGAACTCGTCCAGCGTGGTCGGCACGCCGTTGACGACCACCCGGTCGTTGCCGACGACGCCGTCGTTGTTCACGTCCACGGGGGTGCCGATGGTGAACGGCCGTGCCGTCTCGAACTGCGACAGCGTGGCCACCTGCAGGTCGCCCGGCAGCAGCAGCGTGCCGGCCAGCACGAAGCGATGGCGCACGTCCTCACCCGACGGACCGTAATCGCCGGGGCCGAACGCGTTGTTCACGTTCGTCACGCCGTTGACGTAGTCGAACAGTTCGCCGACCGTGGCGCCCCACGTGTCCGCGCGCGCCAGGGTGTAATTCGCCGTCATCTCGAAGTGCTTCGTCAGTTCGTGGCTGACGACGACCGACAGCCCGTCGTAGCGCGACCGGTTGTCGGTGCGGGCCACCGTCACGTCGGGCGCGTCGGCCGGCAGCGTGTAGCCGCCGACGTACTGATACAGGCGGTACTGATGGACGCCGGTCGTATGTTCGTACTGCACGTTCAGGCGCCAGCCGTCCTGGAACAGGTGCTCGAAGCCGAGGCTGGCCTGGATGGCGTACGGCGTCTTGTAGTGCGGATCGATGAGCGAGCCCTGGTCGCCGGGGCCGAGCAGGCCGGAGAACGGTTCGTTGACCGCCTGCAGCGCGGTGACCCAGCCGTTCTGGGCGAGGTCGTTGTAATAGAGGCCGGCGCCGCCGCGGAACACCGTGCGATCGCTGTGCCCGGGCGCGAAGGCGAACCCGAAGCGGGGCGCGATGGCCTTCCGGTAGTCGTGCGGGATGCCGTTCACGAGCGGAATGCCGAGCGCCTGCAGCGTGACGTAGGCCGGATTCTGGCTCTGGTCGCGCCCGCTCGCGATGAACAGGCCGAACGTCGTGTCGTACCGTACGCCGTAGTTCAGCGTCAGACCGGGCAGCACGCGCCAGGAATCCTGCGCGTAGACGCCGAGGCGCTGGACGCTCTGGGAGAACGCCCCGTTGCTCGCCGGCACCAGCGTGCTCCCGGCGGCGAAGTCGGTGGCGAACTGGCCGGGGTTCGCGACGTAGTACGTCGGGTCCGCCGGGAACGTCACCAGGTTCTCCTGACTGCTGGCCAGCGCCCCGCTCAGCACCGGTTCATCGATGACGTTCACGCCGGTCTTGAAGGTGTGCCGGCCGGCCGGGTGGATCAGGTCGTAGCGGAACTGGTACTTGTCCTGCTTGCGCGCGACCGGGAACGCCGTGATCGGCGTGACGAACTGGTTGTCCCCGAACGTCTCGAAGCCGGACGTGGTCAGCGCCGTCGAGCTGAACGGGAATGCGAGCGCGAGGCCGAGGTTCGAGTTGCGATCGGCGGTGTGGTTGAAGAGGCTCGCCTCCATGGTGAGGGTGCCCAGCCACGACGGGGAGAACTGATAGTTCTGGCTCGCCAGCAGCACGAAGTACCGGGACCGGGTCAGGGCGCCCGTCGAGGGGAGCGTGGCCTGCTGCACGAGGTCGTTGGTCGTGCGGTAGCGATCGATCGACGACCGGACGAACCACTGGGATCGGGTCGACTGCGCCCAGTCGACCCGGCCGGTGAACAGCAGGTCCCGGAACGGCTGCGACACGGACGTCGGCACGTCAATCGACGCAACGCCCGGAATTGCGCCGTTCGCGGCCAGCTGCGACAGGGCGCGGAACTGCGCGAGGCTCGCATTGTTGTACGAGACGTGCGCGTTCTCCGCGATGCCCTCGGTCGAGGCGAAGAACCAGAGCTTCTGCTTCCTGATCGGCCCGCCCACCGTGAACGAGCCGTCCTGCCGCGCATAGGGCGGCTTCGGGCTCGGCTCGGGGTTGTCGAGCGTATTCCGGGCCATCATCCCCGGCTCGGTGAAGAACCCGGAACCGCTCCAGTGGAACTGATCGGTGCCGCTCCGGGTGCTGATGATCACCGAGCCGCCGTTGGTGTGAGACGTGTCGGCGTTGAACTGCGCCGTCCGGACGACGAAGTCCTGGATGGCGTCGGGCGAGATGTTCTCCAGGAAGCCACCGATGTAGTCGTCGCTGTCGTTCCCGCCGTCCACCGACAGGTCGACGTTCAGCCCGGAGCTGCCGGCGAACGAGACGGCCGTGATCCGCGCCTTCGTGGGATCCGACGGCTCCACCGGCTCGGTCATCGGCGCCAGGTAGGCGATGTTCGCGAAGCTGCGGTGCGCGAGCGGCAGCGTCTCGAGATCCTTCGCGTTGATGACCGTCTGCTGGACGTTGCTCGTCGCGTCGAGCGGCTGCGACACGAGCGACGGCCGTGCGCCCTGCACGGTCACCGCCTGCTTCACGCCGGCCGGCTGCAGGACCACCGTCACGCTCGGCGTCGTCCCGACGCCGACGGTCAGCGCCCGCGTCGAGGCGTCGAAGCCCGGCGCGGCCACGGTGAGCAGGTAGTTGCCGGGAGGCAGCGTCGCCAGGGTGAATTCACCGGCCTTGCCGCTGGTGGCCACGCGCGTGAACGCCGTCCCGGTCGCGACCGCGGTGGCGGTCGCGCCGGCAATCACGGCGCCGCTGGAGTCCCGGACGGTGCCGACCAGGCTGCCCTGCGGCACCTGCGCCGCGGCGGGCGCGCCGGCGACGAGCCAGACGAGAACCGCCAGGCTCGACAGCCGGCGCAGGACGCTGAAGGAAAAGGAAGATGACGGGATGAATCGAGCGCGAGTGTGCGGTGCCGTACGACGCCTCCTGTGCGATGACTGCAAGACCAGGCATCGTAGGCGGAGCGGCGCACTACTACCAGCGCCGTAATTGTCGTGGATGAGCTCAAATTAACGGACGAGCTGCCGCTCGCGGCGTGCGGGACGGACCGGCGAGGCCGACCGCTCACGGCCCGCCCCGCCCCGCCTCTGGCGATCGCTAGCGGCCGCCCGATCCGATGGTGCCGCGGACGGCCGTGATGGTGTCGTCGAGCTGCTTCTTCAGCATGTCGAAGTCCCAGCCGAGGCTGATGAGCTGCCAGCCGGCGGCCACCTTCGCCTTGACGTCCTGCGGCGTCGCGTCGATGCCGGCAATCACGTGGTACTTCTTGCAGAGCGCCAGAATGTTCGCATCGTCGGCATCGGAGAGATGCACGGCGTGAATGGCCGACAGCCCGGGTGTCGAGATGATCTCTTCGGCGTGACGCGCCCCCTCCTCCGTCTCGATCATCGCCACGATGAGGGCATGCCCCTCGGGGTTCTGGGGCCACAGCACGGAAACGCCCGTGTGCATCCCCTGCGCCGTGACGTTCATGCCCTCGAGGCCGGCCTGCTCGGCCTGATGGAAGGTCGCCACGGCCTCCTCGACCTCGCCGCGGTTCTCCACGATCGGAATCACGACGCCCAGCGCGGGGCCGACGCGCATCACTTCGGAGATCTCGTTACCGCGGATCCCAGCCCGCCCGGTGCGCGAGCTTCACGAGCACGCCGGGCGTCGGCCGCGGGGCCGTCGCCCGGTAGCGCGTGCTGAAATCGGGCACCTCGAGCAGGAACGCATGGAGGGCGTTGAAGTCGTAGATCTCGTGCTCGACGTCCGCGACGATGAAGTCGGCGTCGCTGGTGGCGAGAACCTTCGCGATGCGCGGTGCGTTGAGGGCACCGGTCCAGACGCCGATGGCCGGCTTGCCTCGGCGAGCAGCTGATGACGTGGCTCTGCGCCTCGTCGGCGGCCGTGGCCGGCGACGTCGTGCCGAACAGCAGGGCGACCACTCCGGCGACGACGACCGAGCGGAGTCTCATGTCAGCCTCCTTCCAGGCGACGCGGGCGGACGCCGGTCCGCCGTTGAGCTTCCGATTATGGAGGTCCGGCCGGCGCGGTCAAGGGTTTCGTGCGGGGGCTATCGGGGATGGGTCTCGCCGGGACCGCGCCAGCGGCGAGCCCCCGCACGGTCAGCGGTACGGGGACGGGTCTCGGCGCATGCAGTTCCCAGGCGCTGAGACCCGTCCCCAACCTCTTAGGGGGCTCCGGGCGGGGGCACCCGCTTGTGCGTCGCCTGCTCGAAGGCGTAGGCAAGCGTGATGAGCCGCGGCTCGCTGCACGCCATGCCGCTGAAGCTCACGCCGAAGGGAGCCGGCTTGGCGTCGAACCCGGGCGGAAACGGCTTCGGCGCCGCGCCCGGCCGCCGGAAGAATCGGCTCACGGTCGGATCGTTCGGCACCATCCCGAACGGCACGATCACGGTCGGATACCCCGGCTTCGCCTCGATGCCGGCGCCGCTCGACCCCGGGAAGAGGATCGCGTCCAGCTTGTACTCCTTCATTACGGCATCGATGCCATCGGTGCCGGCCAGCGCGATGTCCTTCGCCCGGTCGGCTTCGTAGCGGGCCTTGTCCTTCACGACGTCCATCTGATCGGAGATGTCCAGCTCCGACTGGCCGTATTTGATGGCGTCGGCCTGCTGGTGCGCGAGGTTCCACTCGCGCAGCTCGGTCAGCGTCTTCACCGGCGCCGTCGGCCCCAGCGTCGCCAGGAACGTGTTGAAGTCTCGCTTCATGCCGTACTTCAGGACGACACTGCAGTCGGCGTCCTTGCCCTTGGCATGATCGGCGCCCGAGCACTGGTTCCACAGCAGGAAGTTCTTCTTCGGATCCTTCTCCATGATGCTCGGGATGTTCGCCGGATCGACGATGATGGCGCCCTGCGCCTTCAGCACGGCGATCGCCTCGGCCATGACCTTCGCGCGTGCGTCGTCGAGCCCGCCCCGTTGCTGGTTCGTCCCGGGCACCGCCACGGCCTCGTAGTAGAACGCGCGTGGGATGCCGATACGCGCCCCTTTCAGCCCATCGGCCTTCAGATACGGCGTGTAGTCGTGGTTCGGCGGCGCCGTGCACCGCGAGGTCTCCGGGTCGTTCTTATCCGGGTTACTGCTCTCCATCGCCCCGAGCATGATCGCAGCGCCGGCCACCGACTTGGCCATCGGGCCGGCGGTGTCCTGATCCTCGGTGATCGGAATGATGCCCCAGCGGCTGACGCGGCCGACGGTCGGCTTGATCGCCGCCAGCATCGTGGCGTTCGACGGTCCGAGAATCGAACCCGACGTCTCGCTGCCGACATTGGCCGCCCAGAAGTTCGCGGCCGTGCCGATGCCGGAGCTCGACCCGGCGGGGCTGAGCGCGGGCCGCCGGTCCGCCGCGCGTGGATCGATGCGGGGATCGTACGGGTTGTAGCCCTGGCCGCCGACAGCGTTGTAGTCGCCTGGCATCGGCGTCGGGTAGCCGGCCACCCAGTTGGCGAGCTCCGACATGCCGGTCTTGGCGATGATGACGGCGCCGGCGTCCTCGAGGTTCTTCACCAGCGTCGCTTCGTACGGCGGCACGTAACCCGTTGAACGCCAGCGCCCCGCCGGTCGTCGGCATCTCCGTCGTCAGGATGTTGTCCTTGAGCGCGATCGGAATCCCTTCCAGGGGGCCGCGGCTCTTCCCTTCCGCCCGCTCCCGATCCCGCTCGTCGGCGTCCTTGAGGGCGTTCGGATTGACCGTAATCGCGGCGTGCAGCTTGTCCTCGTACATGCCGATGCGGGCGAGATACTGGACGACCAGCTGGTGCGACGTCACCTGTCCGTCGGCCAGCGCCTTCTGCATCTGCGGGATCGTGGCCTCGACGACGTTGAACGGGGCCGCGGCGGCGGGCTTCGTGGGAGCCGGGGGACTGCAGGCCTGGACGCCGATGGCCACGCCGGCCAGGGCGGACGCGAGCAGCACACCACTGAGGGATCGGTTCATGACAGCAACCTCTGATTCGGATGACGGGAACGCGCGCAGGCCGGCTTCACCGCGCGCCGGACGCCGAACGGGCCCTCATCTTAGCCCACTCGTCAGTCCGCTCGCGGATCGACTCCGCAGCGCCGACGACGGGCTAGCGCTGCCCCCGCCTGGCGAGGACTTGGGCTGATACAGGGACGGCGGCGGAGGTGCCAGCCTGGGCGAGCCGGCCGCCACCCAGGCGTTGTAGCGCCTGCGAAGCGTCTTCACGGGATTGGCGCTCTCGCCGGCCCGGATGCCGGTCTTCGGATTGTCGTCGTCGGTGACGCTCAGGTAGGCGTAGTACTGGCCGTCGTTGAACGACTGCCCCAGCTCGTCGCCCTTCTCGGCGATGAGGATGTAGGCGACGTGCGCCGTCATGTTGTCGCAGGGGACGAACTCGAGAGGATTGGCGCCGCAGTTGCACCGCTTGTCTCCGCCGTTGGCGTCGGCCGCCTCCATCGCCGCCATCACCCGGTCCGCCATGGTCCCCTGCGCACGCGTGAAGGCCAGCGCCGCCTTGTAGACGACGTCGGTGCCGAGCAGCGTGTTGCCCTGCACCTGATAGTAGATGTCGGGGCCGACCGCACCGCCGAAGTACAGCGAGGCCACCGAGTTCCCGGCCCCGTTGAAGCCGGCACTGTTGTTCCGGGCGGTGATCGTCTTGCCGTTCGGCATCTCGAGGATGCCGAACTGCCGGCGGGCGATCAGCGGATCCTTCTGCAGCATCGTGATGATGTCGGCCGGCGGCGTCCCCTTGCGGAGCTCGTCGTACACGAGCATCTGGTTCTGCCGCGTGTTGTCGACGCCGGCCTGGCAGGCCGCCACGCCGACGCCGGGAATCACCACCGCCTGGATGTCCATCAGGTCGCGAGCGGCCATCGCCTGCCCGTTGGCCTGCCGCTTCGGGAAGTTCTCCTCGCGCACGCAGGTCGCCGAGGCGATGATCACCTCGCCGGTCCGCGCGTTGAGGGCGATCACCGACCAGGTGGCGTAGGCCGTCGAATGGACCAGCAGGACCAGCGCCACCGCCATCAGCATCCGTTTCATCATGTTCCTCCTCCAGCGCCGCCGGCACGGCGGCCGATCTCCACGTCGACGCGCACGGAACGGGCCGGCATCCGTGCCGGCCCGTTTGCGCCAGGGCGCGTCAGAACTCGAAGCGCAGCGCCACCTGCGCGGTGCGCGGCTGCAGGGTGGCGATGATCTGGTTGAAGCTGTTGCCGTTCCGGAGATTGAAGTTCGTCACGGCATTCGAGTTCAGGAGGTTGTACAGGTCGAACATCGCCGTGAGCCGGTGGCTGCCGATCGGGAACGCCCGATCGAAACGCACGTCCATCAGCGCGGCCGTGTCGGAGCGGTTGTTGCTGATGTTCTCCATGAAGAAGGTCTGGGTGCCGGCGTTCGGCAGCTTCACGCTGACGAGCCGCGCCCAGGCGAAGCCGCTCTGCACGCGCAGGTTGAGCCCCACGCCGATTTCGTACGGGAAGACGTAGTGGCTCGACAGGTGGGCCTGCCAGTTCGTGCTCTTCTGGCGGTTCGGCACCGACGGATTCACGTTCTGAAAGTAATTGACGCCCAGGGGATCCGACGCGAACGGATTGGTCGTGGCACTGTTCTGGCGCAGTTCGTCCCGCCACTGGTAGTCGAAACTGCTATTGAGGAACAGGCCGCCCTGGAACCGCTTGTTGAAGGCGAACTCCAGCGTGTCGTAGTTATTGCTGCCGCCGCCGACACTGGCGGGGATGTTCGCGATCTCGTTCTGCACGACGCCGTTCAGCGACGCGGGGATGTCGACCAGATTGAAGGTCTGCGTCCCCTGCACGCCGCCGTCGTAGCTCTGGAGCGTCACCGGGACGGCGATCGGCACGGTGAACTGCCCTTCCCGCGCCAGATTGAAGGTCGTGAAGATGTTCCGCTGCATCTTCCGCACGTACGACACCCGGAACGAGGACTCCCCCCAGAACTGACGCTGGTAGGAGACGTCGACTTCATCGGTGTGGGGCACCTTGATGTTCGGATCGAACGTCGTGGTCGAACCGCCGGCGGTCGCGACCAGCGCGCCGAGCTCCTGCGGACCGTCGTAGAGGCGGTTGCCATTGAGGTCGTTGAACTTGTAGGTACGGGCGTTGTAGCCGCCGGGGTTCGCGCCCGCGAAGCTCGTCGCAAGGTTGTCGTAGTAGCGTCCGTAGAACGCCTTCACGACTGACCGGCCGTCGCCCTCGGGATCCCAGCTCAACCCGACCCGCGGCACGACCGTGTTCCGGACGAGCACGGTCTGCCCGGGCGTCGTCTGCGGCGAGAAGATGTCGCTGAGCACCGGGGCGCTCTTGGACGAGAGGTAGTAGGGGCGCTGCCGATCGTAGCGAACGCCCGCGGTCACGGTGACGTGCGGCGAGACGCTCCACCGATCCTGCGCGTACAGGGCGGTCCGCCGGTTCACGTTGTTGGCGCCGGTCCAGGCCGATCCGAGCGTCGCCGGATCCCCGAAGTCGAACAGCTCGACCTGATCGGGCTGCCCGTTGAAGTCCAGGTAGAGGACGTCGCCAGCCTGCCCCGTCCGATCGAACACCTGCCGGTCGTTCAGCCACTCGAAGCCGGCCTTCAGATCGTGGCTGCCGTGCGAGGTCGGCAGGAAGTAGGTCAGCGTGCCGAAGATCTGCGGCTTGCTCCGCAGGATGAGGAACGGGCCGGTCCCGAAGATGTTGGCGGCCGCCCCGGTCTGCAGCCCGGTCGCCAGGTCGATGCGCGGCGGATCCACGTGATAGTCGACCAGCGCCGACTCGGGAAAGTGGTACCCGAAGTTGCCGATATTCAGCTCCGAGAACAGGCGGTTGTTCCAGACGCGCTGGTACTTGCCGTTGTACATCCAGGTATAGGCCTCCTGCAGGACGCTCGCGGACGGTTGCGTCAGGGCCGACAGCCCGCGGTTGGGCGTCGCCAGGCCGCCGTACTGGTAGTAGCCGATGAGCGTGTCCTTCCGGCTGGCCTTCCAGGTCTCCTTGGTCGTGAAGTTGTTGTAGATCCCCTTGTAGCGCGCCTGCGTCGGCGGCACGCCGGAAATCGCCTCGTCGATCTTGAAGTGGTTGTAGGCGACGAAGAACCAGAGCTTGTCGCGCTTGATCGGCCCCCCCAGGTCGGTGTGCCCTTCCCAGAAGAGGTAGTTCGGCGTCCCCGTGAACCCGCGCGCCGACGTCGCCGCGTCGATGTTGTTGCCGACGAAGCTGTGCGGCTCGTAGGCGATGTTGTACAGCCCCTTGAACGTGTTGCCGCCGCTCTTGATGGTCGAGATGACGGCCGCGCCCGGCGTGTTCATGTCCGACGTCCTGGCCGGCCGCGCTCACCGCGACCTCGCTCTGCGAGTAGTAGTCCTGGTAGAAGCCGGCGCCCCCGCTGCCTTCCGTCGTGTCCACCCCTTCGGTGACGATGCGCGACTGGCTGCGGACACCGAACGCCTCGTAGCCGCTCTGTTCGCTCTTGTGGCTGCCGCCGACGTCGTAGCCCCGCATCCGGACACCCGGCGCGCGCGCCAGCGCGCTCCAGAGGTCGGTCGCCGTCGGCACGGCAATGAGCTTCTCGGTGTTCAGCGTGGATCCCACCGAGGTCGACTGCGTGTCGACCAGGGGCGACTCGGCCGTCACCGTCACGTTCTCCTTGAGCGACGCCAGCTGCAGATCCGCATTGACCGTCAGCGTCTGCCGCAGCGCCAGCACGATGTTCGCCCGCGTGTAGGTCTGAAAGCCGGACAAGGTGAACGCCAGCGTGTACGTGCCGGCGGGCAGGGACGGAAACAGATAGGTGCCGTTCGACTCGGTCACCGTCACCTGCGACCCGATGAGCGACGGCGAGGTCGCCGTCACCGTGACGCCGGGCAGCACGGCTCCCTGCGCGTCCTTCACGGTGCCGGTCAGATGGCTCGACACGTTCTGCGCCAGGCCGACGCCGGCCCCCGGACCGGCCAGGACCGCCGCAACGATCACGCTCATCGAGAAACACCACAACATTCGACGCATGGGACGCCTCCTCTCCGAAGACACGATGGGATCGCTGACTGGAACACAGTCAGTGGGACGGATGATTCGTTCAGTCGTGCAGAGAGTCAACGTCGTTCAGCGTCGCGCGCGCACATCCTGTGCAAACCGCCGGCGATGACGCCGAATATATGGACCGAGAACGAGTGGATGATCCAAATTCTGGAAGCTGCACGAAAGGAGGAACGGGCGAAGAATCCGTGCAGACACTAGCGGCCGAGCGGCGCGCGTCCGTCAACGGCGGGCAAGGCTGCGTAGCGCGAATCGTGCTCCCCGATCAGCACGGTCGCCGTCGTATTCCAGCCACGCATGTGCCGCGAAGGCGGCCGCCGTTCCCCCGGTCACGCCGAGACGCAGCGCCGACGACCGGCCCGTGCGCGCCAGCAGGATCTGCAGCGCCAGCGCCTGCGCCAGGCAGGTCGCGCCCGGCAACTCGTGGGCGGCGGTGAGCACCGCCCACCGCAGGCGGTCCACCGGCGCGTCCGCCCGCGGAGGCGCGGTTGGATCGGGCGCGGTCCAGCGGACGAACAGCCGTCCGGCCCGCGGCCACGCGCAGAGCCTCAGGACGAGGCGGACGGCGCCGAGCGTGATCGTCGCCCGCACCAGCAGCCGCCGGTCGCGGGCCGGCAGGGCGAACAGCGCGCGCAGGCGGCGTGCAGGCGGCATCTCCCCGACAGGATAGCGCCAAAGCGGACACGGCGCGCCACCGGCTGCTGCACGACGGCACGGCATCTGGGATAGGCTCAGCGGATGCGCACTCCACGCCGGCCGGCCGTCACGGGCGATCGCGTCGCCGCCTTCCGCCTCGCCCGCCACCATCTGACCGGCGGCTCCGCGGCGTCGCTGCTGACCATCTGCCGCGACGTCTGCGGCGTACAGGCCCAGGTGATGTCGGCCGCGGAGCTGTCGATCTGGACCAGGCGCCGCGCGGCCACGCGCGCCGAGGTGCAGCAGGCGCTGTGGCAGCGGCGCACGCTCGTGAAGACGACCCTGATGCGGCTCACCCTGCACCTGATCCCGGCCGCCGACTTTCCGCTCTTCGTCAGCGCCCTCGAGCCGAGCCGCGCGGCCGCCCTCGGCCGCATGCTCGCCCGCCGGAGCGTCAGGCCCGCCGATGTCGACCGCGTCACGGCGGTCGTCATGGACGCGCTGGCGGACGGGCCGCTCACCCAGCAGGAAGCTCATCGCGCTCACCCTGCCCGAGGTTCCCCGCCGCCTCCATCCCTGGCTCGAGCAGTCCTGGAGCGCCTTCCGCTCGGCGATCGTCGAAGGGCTGATCTGCTACGGGCCGCCGGAGGGATCGGCGGTCACCTTCGTCCGCACCGACCAGTGGCTGCCGGGCCGGCGCCGGCCGGACGCGAGTGAGGCCGCGCGCGAGCTGCTGCGGCGCTTCCTCGGCAGCTACGGACCGGCCACGGTGCGGGACTTCTCGAAGTGGTCGGGGCTGACCCTGGGCGAGGCGCGGCCCGTCTGGCAGACGCTCGCCGACGAGCTGCAGGCCGTCACGGTGGACGGCGAGCCGATGTGGATCCTGAAGCGCGACCTCGCGGCCCTCGAAGCGGTGCGGACCGATCCCGGCACCGTCCGCCTGCTGCCCTCCTTCGACACGTTCCTGCTGGCGCACGCCACGAAGGACCACCTCGTCGAGCGGCGGCACTACAAGAAGGTGTACCGGAACCAGGGCTGGCTGTCGCCGGTGGTGCTGCAGGGAGGGCGGATCGTCGGGGTGTGGAAGCTGTCGTCTGCGGGCGGGGACGCCAGCGTCGACGTCGAGCCGTTCGGGACGCTCGGGCGGCCGGCCCGTCTCGCGCTCGAGCGCGAAGCCGGCGAGCTGGGGGCCTTCCTCGGCCGTCCCTGCCGCGTGCGCGTCGCCCGCTGACGGCCGGCGGCTCCGGCGGCGTCAGCCGGCCAGCGTCGAGTGGATCCGGGCGAGCACTTCCTCGCACGAGCGGACGGCCTCGGCCCGCAGCCGCTCGGCTTCCTCGCGGCACGACCGCTTGAACGCCTCGTCCTTGATCGATCCCAGGTTCGTCAGCACGTTCAGCACCGAGCCCTCGACGCCCGCCCGCGCCTCGAGCGCCGCCACGCCGGCATCGGAGGTCGAGTTGCGGTTGCCATGGTCGGCCGCGTCGCGCGCGATCTCGAGCGCCTGCAGGCACAGCCGCGCGCTGCCCAGCGGCACCTGCGCGGCCTGCTGGTAGGCCCGGTCGATCGCCTCGGCACGCGCGGCCTGCTGCTCGGGGGTGGCCTTGGGCAGCCGGTTCGCCTCGATCACGCCGTTGAAGGCCTGCGTGTCCTCGTCGACGGCCCGCGCCAGCGCCACCTTCAGCAGCTGCGCCCGCTCGCTCAGGGCCGACAGCGGCTCCCACACCGACTCGTAGCCCGCCTTGCCGACCGTGACGTTCGCCACCATCGCCGACAGGGCGGCCGACAGGCTGCCGCTCAGCGCGGCCACCGACCCGCCGCCGGGCGCCGGCGTCTCGTTCGACACCTCGTCGATGAACCGGTCGACCGTGAGCGACATCAGCGGCGCCGGGGTCCGCACGGCGTACTCGATCACCTTCTTCTGCCGGATCGAACGGCGCCACCTGATCCAGGCCGAGCGAACGGACGGCCATCTCGACGAGCTCGCGCTCGGGCGCGCCGGGCGACTTCTTCTGCCGGCGCAGGTAGAAGCGCCCCGCCTCGACGAGCGGCTCGAGCGGCGCCATGCCGACCAGCTCGGATCCGGTGACGAGCAGGCCCAGGCGATCGGCTTCCTCACGCACCGTCTCGAACACCTCGTGCAGCGGGGTCGTCGTGAAGCTCAGGAGGTTGATCGACACCTGCGCCTGCCGGGTACTCCTCGATGTACCAGCCGATCGCCCGGACGGCCTTCAGCCGCCCGGGGACCTTCAGCGGCGTGCCGTCGGCCTCGTGCACGGGCTGCCCCTGGCCGTCGCGCTTCAGGCGCCCCGCCTCGCGGATGTTGAGGGCGATCTCCTGGGCGAGCCGGCGGTCGCGGGTGTTCAGGTTCACGTTGTAGGCGAGGAGGAACTCGCGCGCCCCGACGGCCGTCGCGCCCAGGCGCGGGTTGAACGTCGCGGGGCCGCAGTCGGGGGCCCAGGCGGGATCCTGCAGCTTGCGCTCGAGGCCCTCGGTACTCGCCGGCCCGGATGTCGGCGAGGCTCTTCCGCCCGGGGCTCGCGGCGGCGTACTCGTAGAGGTACACGGGCACCTGCAGGGCGTCGGCGAGGCGCCGGCCGAGCGCGCGCGCGATCTCCACGCACTCGTCCATGGTGACGCCTGCGACCGGCACGATCGGGCAGACGTCGAGCGCCCCCATGCGCGGGTGGGCGCCGCTGTGGCGCGACATGTCGATGAGCTCGGCGGCCTTCCGCGCGCCGGCGAGCGCCGCGTCGCTCACGGCCTCGGGCGGGCCGACGAAGGTGTAGACGGTGCGATTCGTGTCGGCGCCGGGATCCACGTCGAGCAGCTCGACGCCGGCGACCCCGCGAATGGCGCCGGCGATCGCCTCGATCACCGCGCGATCGCGTCCCTCGGAGAAGTTCGGCACGCACTCGACGAGCTTCGACATGGCGCCCCTTGTGAGGAATTATTCAGTGCGCGTGGGGCCCCACCCCCACGCGGAACTGACGCTGATGCCTCGCCGCGGATCTGCATGTCCTCGGCGCGCATGGCCTCCGGCGAAGTGCTCTGCCACCGCTCAGAACAATCCGACGGCCCGCCCCTGCGCGTCGATATCCACGTTCATGAACGCCGGCGTCTTCCCGAACCCCGGCATCCGCTGCATGTCGCCGCACAGGACGACGACGAAGCCGGCACCGGTCGAGGGCACCAGCCCGCGGACGGGCAGGACGGAAGCCCGACGGGCGGTTCCGCAGCTTCGGATCGTGCGACAGCGACAGGTGCGTCTTCGCCATGCACACCGGCGCCGTGCCGAGGCCGAGCGCCTCGATCATCTTCAGGTCCTTCACCGCCTGCGGCAGCAGGTCGACGCCGGCGGCGCCGTACAGCCGGGTGGCGATCGCCTCGATCTGCTCGGTGACGTGCGTGCCCTCGGGCGTCAGCGGCGCGAACGTGTTCGGCTGCTCGCAGGCCGCGACCACCGCGTCGGCGAGCCCCGTGGCCCCCTCGCCGCCGTCGCTGAACCCGCTGTGGACGGCAATCGACTTGGCGCCGGCCTCGAGCGCCAGCGCCTCGAGCAGCGCCAGCTCCGCCGGCGTGTCGGTCGGGAACCGGTTCACCGCCACGACGCACGGCAGGCCGTACTGCCGGACGATGGCGATGTGCGCGGCCAGGTTGCCCATGCCCTCGCGGATCGCCTCGAGGTCCTCGACGCCCAGCTCGGCGAACGGCCGGCCGCCGTGCGACTTGGTGGCGCGCACGGTCGTCACCAGCACCGCCGCGCTCGGATGCAGCCGGCCGACCCGGCAGACGATGTCGCAGAACTTCTGGAAGCCGAGGTCGCTGCCGAAGCCCGCCTCGGTCACGACGTAGTCGGCCAGCTTCAGCGCGATCCGGTCGGCGATGATCGAGTTGTTCGCGTGCGCGATGTTGCCGAACGGCCCGGCGTGCACGAGCGCCGGCTGTCGCTCGCGCGTCTGCACGAGGTTCGGCTGCAGCGCGTCCTTCATGATGACCGTCATCGCGCCGGCCACCTGCAGGTCCTCGGCCGTGACCGGGGCGCCGTCGACCGTCGAGGCGACCACGATGCGCCCGAGCCGGGCGCGCAGGTCGGCGAGGTCGCTCGCCAGCGCGAGGATGGCCATCACCTCCGACGCGGCGGTGATGACGAACTGGTTCTCGCGCGGCATCCCGTGCGTCCGGCCGCCCAGTCCGACCACCGTGTAGCGCAGCTCGCGATCGTTGACGTCGAGCGTCCGCGGCCAGGTGATCGACAGCGGATCGATCCGGAGCGGGTTTCCGTTATGGATCGACGCGTCGAGCGCGGCCGCGAGCAGGTTGTGCGCCGCCGTCACCGCGTGGAAATCGCCGTTGAAGTGGAGGTTGATCGCCTCCATCGGCTCGAGCATGGCCTTGCCGCCGCCCGTGCCGCCGCCCTTGATGCCGAACACCGGCCCCATCGAGGGCTCGCGCAGGCAGAGCGTCACCCGCTTGCCGAGCCGGCCGAGGCCGTCGGCCAGCGAGATGCTCGTCGTCGTCTTGCCCTCGCCCGCCTTCGTCGGCGTGATGGCCGTCACGATGACGAGCTTGCCGTCGGGACGCGACGCCAGCCGGTCGAGCACGGACAGCCGGATCTTGCCCCGGTACCGGCCGAACGGTTCGAGCTCATCGGGAAGGATGCCGCAGGTCGCCGCGAGGTCGGTGATGGTCTGGAGTTGCAGGTCCTCGGGAGTCGCCAATCTGGAAGTCAATGCAGGTCTCGTCCTCGGGATCGGAGTCCGGCCCGACGGCCAGTCCGATGCGGCCGTCTCCTCCTTCGCCGTCTGAACGCCCCACGCGCGCCGGCGGCCGGTGCCGAACCTCCATCATAGCGCGCCGCCGCCATCGGCCGCGACCCGGCGCAGGCGACGGGCATTCCGCGTTACACTCGCGTCATCGGGTCGCGTCCCCATCCCGCGGCGAGCCCGCGCGGGATCGGCACAACACACCCAGGGCCTCGCCGCAGGTGCAGCGGGACTTCGCGATGCTCTGCGACTGGATGGCGCCGATCGACAAGGGCGGGTCGCTCGTGCTCACCTACCTCCCCGGCACGGGGACCACGGTCGAGGTGAACGGGCACCTGGAGGGGACGCTGTCCGGCAAGGAGACGGCCGACGCCATCCTGGCGACCTGGATCGGTCCGAAGCCGGAACCGGGCGAGACGTTCAAGAACGCCGTGCTCGGCCGGTAACGCGGCGGGCGGCGGGGCGGCGGGCGCTCGCCAGCTCCAAATCGACGGTCAGCCGGATGTCCTTGCGATCGATGAGGCGCCAGAGGGCGGCCCGGACGTCGGCCTCGCCAACGCGCTGCGCCCGCGCCACGCGCGCGACGAGGTCGTCGGGCTGAAACGACCGGCCGGCCCGATCGGCCTTGCCAGCCGTGCCAGTCTTGTCGAGCAGGGCGAGCACGGTCCGTTCGAGGCCTTCGCGCGTCATCCCGCCGATTGTGGGCGGGGGCCGGTACCAAGTCAAACGGATTCCCGGCCATCCGTCACCGGCCGGCACGATATGGCGTCCATCTCGAGAGACGACCGATTCCACCGCGGCGACCGGGGCGGCGATCAGCGATCGCCCGCCCAGCGCGATCGCGACCGCCTGCTGGTACTGCTCGGCCTTCCGCCGGCTGGCCGGCGTCACGCAGGTCGTGTCGTCGGCCGAAGGGCACGTCTTCCACAACCGGCTCACCCACACGCTGAAAGTGGCGCAGATCGCGCGCCGGCTCACCGAGACGCTCGCCGCGCGACAGCCGGCCGAGGCGCGGGCGCTGGGCGGCGTCGACCCGGACGTGACCGAGGCGGCCGCCCTCGCGCACGACCTCGGCCATCCACCGTTCGGCCATCTCGCGGAACGGGAGCTCAATCGCCTGGCGCGCGCGGCCGGCGCCCCGGACGGCTTCGAAGGGAACGCGCAGTCGTTCCGGATCGTCACCCGCCTGACCGTCCGGCATCCCGATCTGCCGGGACTGAACCTGACACGCGCCACGCTGAACGCGCTGCTGAAGTACCCCTGGCTCCGCCAGCCGCGCGGCCCCCGGCATCACAAGTACGGCGCCTACCTGAGCGAGCGGCCCGAGTTCCTCTGGGCGCGGCGGCTCGCCGCTACCCCGCGCGACGGCCGGCCGGGCGCCGAAGCGGCGCTGATGGACTGGGCCGACGACATCGCCTACTCGGTCCACGACGTCGAGGATTTCTACCGGGCGGGGCTCGTGCCGCTGGACCGGCTCGTCACCGATCGCCGCGAGTCGAGCCGGTTTCTCGCGCGGGCGTTCGAGCACTGGCGGCAGAGCGACGGATTCGACGGGCTGACGGAAGCCGGCTACCGGCGCATCCTCGACGGGTTGCTGCAGCTGGTCGGCATCTTCCAGATCGACGAGCCGTTCCGCGGCACCGGACGACAGCGGGCGGGGCTCCGATCGCTGACCTCCAACCTCGTCGCCCGCTACGTCGACGGCATCCGCCTGCACGTGCCGACCACCCCGGCCGAACCGCTCGTCGCCATCGAGCCGCGACATCGGCAGGAGCTGAAGCTGCTGAAGGAGCTCGTCTGGCAGTACGTCATCCTCAACCCCGGCCTCGCCACGCAGCACCACGGCCAGACGCTCGTCATCCGGACGCTGTTCGAGGTGTACCTGCAGGCGGCCGGGACGGCCGACCGCACCATCCTGCCGCCGCGCACGCAGGAGGAACTGCGCGAGACCGATCAGCGGCTGCGCGGCAGCGCCCGTCAACTGGCCCGCGTGCGCACGGTCGTCGACCTCATCGCCGGCATGACCGAAGCCCAGGCGCTGCGGCTGTTCCGGCGATTCACCGGCAGCGGCCTCGGGTCGATCTCGGACGCGCTGCTGCCGTAGGCGAGGCTTCGAGCCGGGCGAAGCCCGGTTCCTGCGAAGGCTCCCCGGCCCGGCCGAAGCTCGGTCCCTGCGAAAGCCTCCCCGCAACCGAGCTGAAGCTCGGTGCGCCATTCCTTGCTCCGCGCGCAAGCAGATCGTTGACGCCTGATTATTTGTATAGTACATACATACAATTACTCTGGAACGGCAAACGTCGCGGCTGGCCGGCGCCGAACACGCTCGTTGCCCATTCCCTGCATTGATCTCCCATGACTGACAGCCCGGTCATCCAGATCGATCTCGCCTCGTCGATGGCGATCTACGAGCAGATCGCCAACGCGATCCGGGCGCATCTGGTGGCCGGCCGGGTGCGGCCGGGGACGCTGCTGCCGCCGGTGCGGGAACTGGCGGTGAACCTGGGCGTCCATCACAACACGGTCGCCGAGGCCTACCGGACGCTCGCGCGAGAGGGCTGGCTCGATCTCCGGCGCAAGCGCGGTGCCGTCGTGCTCGACCGCGAGGCGCCGCGCGCCACGGCGGCTGCCGAAACGCGATTCACACGCCAGCTCGGCGAGTTGACGGCCAAGGCGCTGGCCGACGGGCTGTCGAACGCCACGGCGGCCCGCCACCTCCAGGAGCTGGCCGCGCGTCTGCGGAACAGCTGACAGCGATTGCCATGACTGCCATGTCCCCCGTCCTCCTCGGCATCGGGATCCAGATCCTGCTCGGCGCCTTCGCGCTCGTCCTTCCCGATCGCACCCGCCCCGATCTGCTGTTCGCGGTGACGGTCGATCCGGCCATCCGCCGGCGCACGGAGGGGCAGGTCATCGTCGCCCGCTACCGGCGCGAGACCGCCGCCCTCGTCGTCCTCGCGATCGTGCTGCTCGGCGGCACGATGCGCGCGGGTCTCCCGTGGGGTTTTCCGGCCGGGCTGCTCCTCGAACTGGCCGCGCTGGGCGTCACTTACTATCGCGCGCACAGGCGAACGCTGCCCTTCGCGGTGGCACCGACCACCGTGCGGGAGTCGGCGCTCGGACCGCAACCTTCGGTGCTGCCGGCAGCATGGGCGCAGGGGGGACCGTTCGCGATCCTGGCGGCGATCGCCTGGTACCTCCACACGCACTGGAGCGCCATTCCAGAGCGGTTCCCCGTGCACTGGAACCTCACCGGCCAGCCCGATCGCTGGGCACCGCGCACGGTGTCGGGCGTGTACGGCGGGCTGATGACCGCCACGGCGCTCTGCATCCTCATGTTGCTGATCTCGTGGGCGACCGCACGCTGGAGCCGGCCGATCCAGGCGAGCGGACCGGGAGCGGCGGACGAACGGCGCTTCAAGCGGACGATGCTCCGTCTGCTGCTCCTGTCGGAATACTTCATCGTCGGGGTCTTCGCCTTCATCTCGTGGATGGCCATCCAGGCCGCGCCGGTCCTGCCGGCTGTGCTGCTCCCGGTCGCCACGTTGACTTCGTGGCGGTGGTCATGCTGGTGCTGATCCGGATGGGCCAGGGCGGCAGCCATCTGGCGGGCGCCTCGGCGGGGGCCGATCGGTCGGGCGGCGTCATCGGCGATCGCACGGCCGACCGCTACTGGAGGGCCGGCATCCTCTATATCAACCGCGACGATCCCGCGGTGTTCGTCGAGAAGCGCTTCGGCGGCGGCTACACGATGAACATGGCGCGTCCGGCGGCGTGGCTGCTGCTCGGGGCGGTCCTCGTCGTCGTCCTGCTCGCCCCCTGGCTCGCCGGCGGGCACCACTGACACGTCGCGCACCGGCCAACCCTCCGCGGCAGCCTGCCGTCTAAGGGATGCAGGAGGTTCGATGGACACGCTGCTGCAGGACATCAGGTTCGGGTTCCGGATGCTCATCAGGAATCCGGGATTCACGGCCGTCGCGGTGCTCACGCTCGCGCTCGGCTTCGGCGCGAACACCGCGATCTTCAGCGCCGTCAACGCGATCCTGCTGAAGCCGCTGCCACTGCACCAGCCCGACCGCCTGCTCCAGCTGTGGGAGACCGAATCGGCGCTCGACCGCGCACCGTTCGCGCCGCAGGACTATCTCGACTGGCAGGCGCGCAACCACACGTTTTCTGGGATGACGCTGATGGGCTGGCCGGCCAGCTACAACCTGAGCGGCGCGGGTGTCCCGCAGCGGGCCGCCGGTGAGCCGACCGAGGCGAACTTCTTCTCGGTGCTCGGCGTGGCCCCGCTCGCGGGGCGGACGTTCCGCACCGGCGAGGACCGCGCCGGCGCCAACCACGTCGCCGTCCTCAGTTACGGGTTCTGGCAGCGGCAGTTCGGCGGCGACCGCGGGGTACTCGGGCGCGAGGTCCGGTTGAACGGCGAACCGTACACGATCGTCGGCATCATGCCGCCGTCGTTCGCGATGCCATCCGGCACCGATTCTCTGGGTGCCGCTCGACATGACGGCCCCGGCCATGCACATCCGTGGTGAACACGGCTATCGGGCGATCGGCCGCCTGAAGCCGGGCGTCACCGTCGCGGAGGCCCGGGCCGACCTCTCCACCATCGCGCGGCAGCTCGAGCAGCAGTTCCCCGACACGAACTTCAAGATCGGCGCCAGGTCGTGCCGCTCGCACGATCAGCTCGTCGGCCGCTCGCGCACGCTCCTGCTCGTGCTGCTCGGCGTCGTCGGGCTGGTGCTGCTCATCGGCTGCGCGAACGTGGCGAACCTGCTGCTGGCGCGCGCCGCGGGCCGCCGGCGCGGAGATCGCCGTGCGCCAGTCGCTCGGCGCGACCGGCGGACGGCTTGCGCGGCAGCTCTTGACCGAGAGCGCGCTGCTGGCGCTGGTCGGCGCCGGACTCGGCCTGCTCGTGGCGTACTGGTCGCTGCGGTCTGCTGAAGGCCTCACCCCTCGTGCCGGCCGGCCTGGAGGCACCGCTGCGGCTCGATCCCGTCGGTGCTCGCCTTCACGCTCGCCGTCGCGCTGCTGACCGGGCTGCTCTTCGGCCTCGCGCCGGCGCTGCAGGCGATCCAGGGGAATCCGAACGAGGACCTGAAGAGCGGCGGCCGCGGGAACTCGCGCAGCGGTCACGCCCGGCTCCGCAATCTGCTCGTCATCGGCGAAATCGCCGTGTCGCTCGTCGTGCTCGTCGCTGCCGGGCTGCTGCTGCGCAGCTTCCAGCGGCTGAACACCGTCGACATCGGCGTGCAGACCGCGCAGGTGTCGACGATGAAGCTGGCGCTGCCCGACAGCGGCTACGCCACGAGGGCCGACAAGGCGGCGTTCTTCAACCGGCTCCTCGACCGGCTGCAGGGCGTGGCGGGCATCGAGTCGGCGGCCGTCGCCAGCGAGCTGCCGCTCGAAGGCGGGTCGAACGGCTACGTCACCATCGACGGCCAGCCGCGCGGGCGCGACCAGGGGCCGCTGGTCGAGATGGGGCCTCGTCAGCCCGGGCTATTTCCGGACGATGGGCGTGCCGCTGCTGGCGGGTCGGCTGCCGACGCCCGAGGACGAGCAGCGGGCGATCGGCGCGACGGAGAAGCCGTCGGTGGTCCGACGAGCCGCTGCCGGCCGGGGCGGTCATCCCGACCGTGATCAATCACGCGATGGCGGAGCGGTTCTGGCCCGGCAAGAGCCCGATCGGTCACCGGTTCAACAAGAACAACGTCGTCGTGGGCGTCGTGGGCGACGTGCGCGAGTGGGGCGTGAGCCGGGCGATCATGCCGCGAGGCCTACTTCCCGATCTTCTCGATGTATCCGCAGTCAGACGATGGACCTGGTGGTGAAGAGCCCGCTGCCGGCCGGCTCGGTGGCGACCGCGGTGCGCCAGGCGACGCGCGCGCTCGATCCCTCGCTCGCGATCTTCCGCGTCCGCTCGATGGACGATGTCGTCTCCGAATCGCTCGGCACGTCGCGATTCCAGACCGTGGCGCTCGGCGTCTTCGGATCGCTGGCGCTGCTGCTCGCGCTGGTCGGCATCTACAGCGTGATGACCTACGCGGTGAGCCAGCGGACGCAGGAAATGGGGATCCGGATGGCGCTGGGCGCGAGCCCGGACCGACGTGCTGCGGCTCGTGCTGCGGGAGGGCGGGCGCCTGACACTGCATCGGGCATCGTCGTCGGCCTGGCGATGTCGCCGCTGCTCACACAGCTGCTGACCGGCCTGCTCTACGGCGTGCGGCCGCTCGATCCCGTGACGTTCATCGTCGTCGCGCTGCTGCTCGCCGCGACGAGCCTCGCCGCCACCTGGGTGCCGGCCCGGCGCGCCACACGGGTCGATCCGATGGTCGCGCTGCAAGCCGAGTAAACGATCCCCGCGCACTAATCCGCGCCGGCCGGGGTCCCTTTACCCCTTCCGCTCCCCCGCCCGGCCCGTCCGGGAAGCCTGTCCCCAGGACAGTCCCCGGCGTGCCGGGCACACAAGTTGCACTTTCCAGAACGACACGGGCCGGCTGCCGGCCGGCCTCTATCCAATTCCGTACAGCCGTCTGTCGTCGGCAAGCGGTCTAATTGGATAGCGGCGGGTGTATTCCGTCGGCAGGCGGCAGGAGCCGCGAACGGCCGGGATGGCGGGCCGGTTCAGCCGGTCCGCTGAGGGTGCGGAAGATGACTCCCTTGCATGGACTCGACGTCGGCGCGCGTGCCCCGCAGCCCGCGTCTCCCGACGCGCGCGAACACCCGGCGACCCCGTCGGTGCCGCCGGCTCCGCCCCCTGGCGTGACACGCACGGCCGCCGTGCTCAAACAGGTCAACCGTCGCCGCCACAGGACACGGCTGTTCGTGGTCTTCCTGGCGGTGCTGGCGGCGGCAGGCCTGGGATGGTGGTGGAGCCTGCAGGGCACCACGGTCGTGCAGTACACGACGACGCCCGCCGCGCTCGGCTCGGTCGTGAAGACGGTGACGGCCAGCGGTGCCGTCAACCCGATGGACACGGTGCAGGTCGGCACGTACGTGTCGGGCGTGATCCAGGATCTGCTCTGCGACTACAACACGCAGGTGAAGAAGGGGCAGCTCTGCGCGAAGATCGATCCGCGTCCGTACCAGATGGCGGTCGATCAGGCGCGGGCGAATGTCGCGGCGGCGAAGGCGCAACTGGCGAAGGATCAGACGAATCTCGACTACGCCAAGCTGACCTATACCCGGAGCGTGGACCTGCGCGGGCGCGGCATCGTCCCGCAGGACACGGTCGACAGCGCGAAGAACGCGTACGACCAGGCGCTGGCGCAGCTCGACCTCGACCGGACGCAGATCGATCAGCGGTCGGCGGCACTCGAGGCCGCCCAGATCAATCTCGGCTACACGAACATCGTCTCTCCGGTCAACGGCACCGTGATCGTGCGCAACGTCACGCAGGGACAGACGGTGGCGGCGAGTTTCCAGACGCCGACGCTGTTCGTCATCGCCACGGACCTGACGAAGATGCAGGTCGACGCGAACGTGAGCGAGAGCGACATCGGCAACGTGAAGGTCGGCGCCAGGGCGTCGTTCACGGTCGAAGCCTTTCCGAATCATCCGTTCGACGGCGAGGTGACGGCGGTGCGCCAGGCGCCGCAGACGGTGCAGAACGTCGTCACCTACGACGTGGTGATCGCGGTGGCGAACCCCGATCTGCTGCTGAAGCCGGGCATGACCGCCACGTGCCGGATCGTGGTGGCCCGCCGCGACGGCGTCGTGGTCGTCCCGGACCAGGCCTTGCGATACACGCCGGGCGGCATCAGCGCCACGCCGCCGCCGGGACAGCCGCGTGCGGCCGCGAGCCGCACGGTCAGCCGTGCGCATGTCTGGCTCCTGCGTGACGGCCAGCCCGTCCAGGTCCCGATTACACCCGGCCTCGATGATGACGTGCACACGGAGGTCGTGAAGGGCCTGCAACCCGGCGATCAGGTCATCGTCGGGGAGCAGAGTGCGGCCGCGGCCTCCGCCGGCTCCCGCACCAGTTCGGCGCTGCGCATGTTCCGGCCGTGAGCGGTCGGGCGGCAGTCACAGCGAGGCAGAGATGTCGGACATCGTCATCGAGCTGCGGGACCTCACCCGGACGTACCACGTCGGCGACATCGACGTGCACGCGCTGGCCGGCGTGAGTCTCATCATCGAACGCGGTGAGTTCGTCGCCATCATGGGGGCGTCGGGCTCGGGCAAGTCGACGCTGATGTCGCTCCTGGGATGCCTGGACCGGCCGACCGACGGACAGTACCTGTTCGAGGGCGTGGACGTCGCGGAACTGAGCGAACCGGATCTGGCCCGCATCCGCAGCGAGCGCATCGGGTTCGTCTTCCAGAGCTTCAACCTGCTGGCGCGGACGAGCGCGCTCGAAAACGTCGCGCTGCCGCTGTTCTACTCCGCGTCGGGGCCCACCCGGCGCCGGCGCCGGATCGAACGGGCGCGCGAGGCCCTCACCCTGCTCGGCCTGGGCGACCGGGAAGAGAACACGCCGAACCAGCTCTCGGGCGGTCAGCAGCAGCGCGTCGCCATCGCCCGCGCGCTCATCAACGTGCCGAGCGTCCTGCTCGCCGACGAGCCGACGGGCAACCTCGATTCGCGCACGTCGCACCAGATCATGGAGACGCTCTCGGCGCTGAACCACGATCAGGGGCTGACGATCGTGCTCGTGACGCACGAACCCGACATCGCGGCATTCGCCGATCGTGTCATCACCATGCGCGACGGCGAGATCCTCTCCGACGAGCGCACGCCGCACGCCAGTGTGGACGACGGCGCGATACCGCCGGCCAGTGCGACGACACCGCTGACGGTGGCCGGCGAGGGCGCCCCGGTCTGGTCGTTCGGACTCATGCTGCTCGCCGCGGCCGTGCAGGCCATCGGCCGGAACAAGCTGCGGTCGTCACTGACGATTCTCGGCGTGTTCATCGGCGTGGCCGCGCTGATTGCCATGGTCGCGGTCGGTCAGGGGGCCAGCGCGGCGGTGAAGAAGCAGATCGAGAACCTCGGTACGAACCTCATCGTCGTCGTGCCGGGTTCGCGGACGGCGGGCGGCATGCGCGGCGGCGCCGGCAGCGCCTCGACGCTGACCGTGAGTGACGCGCAGGGGATCCGCCGCGACGATCCGGCCGTGGCGCAGATCAGCTACCTGAGCCGGCAGTCGGGACAGGTGCAGTACCAGAGCAATAACTGGAGCACGAACATCCAGGGCGTGTCGCCGAACTATCCCTCGATCACGAACTGGCAGATTGCGGCCGGCAGCGGCCTCTCGGAGGAAGACGATGCGAGCGCCGCCCTGGTGGTGCTGATCGGACAGACGATCTACCAGCAGCTGTTCCAGCCGTACGAGAACCCGGTCGGCGCGACGATTCTCGTCAAAGGCGTGCCGATGCGGGTGGTCGGCCTGCTCGCCGCCAAGGGGCAGACGCCGTTCGGGCAGGACCAGGACGACCTCGTGATGATTCCGTTCAACACGGCCGAACGGAAGGTGTTCGGCGTCGCCGCGCCGAGTCAGGCCGAGGCCGGCTCCTCGTCCGTCTATGCGGCACCGGCGAACCCGTTCGGCATCAAGCCACGGCTCACCGGCTACGTGAACTCGATCTACGTGCAGGCGGCGAGCCCGGCACAGGTGCAGCAGGCGATCCGCCAGGTCACCGATACGCTCGCGATCCGGCATCGGATCAAGCCGGGCGACCCGAACGACTTCAGCGTCAGGAACCTCAGCCAGATCGCCGACACGGCCGAGAGCAGCAGCCGCACGCTGTCGCTGCTGCTCGCGACGGTCGCGTCGATCTCGCTGCTGGTCGGCGGCATCGGCATCATGAACATCCTGCTGGTGTCGGTGACCGAGCGGACCCGGGAGATCGGCCTGCGGATGGCCCTCGGGGCGCGGCGGCTGCACGTGCTGCTGCAGTTCCTGGCCGAGGCGGTCTTCCTGAGCGTCGCCGGCGGCGTGGTCGGCATCATCGTCGGCGTGATCGCGTCGAAGCTCATCTCCGGCGTGGCCGGCTGGCCGACCGAGGTGCCCATGGCCGCCGTCGTGGGCGGCTTCCTGTTCTCGGCCGCCGTCGGCATCTTCTTCGGGTACTACCCCGCCCGGAAGGCGTCGCGGTTCGATCCGATCGAGGCGTTGAGATACGAGTAGGGAGGGACCTTGCCACGTGCCACGTGCGGCGTGCAAGGTGCCACGTGCTCGTGCGACGTGCAGGGTGCGACGTGGAGTTCTGAGTTGTGAGTCTGGGCGACCAGTCGTCAGTCGACACTCATCGCTCAGGACTCACAACTCATGACTGACAGCGTCAGACGTCAGAAGGTGATGCCGCCCGACGTGAGCGTTTCCTTCCCGGCCGTCCCGATGGTCCTCTTTCGCGGCTTCGCTTTCCCCTTCTTCTCGGGCTGGATGCTGAGCAGCAGCGGGCACGGCGCGTGCCCGAGCAGGTGCACCGCGGTCGTGCCGAAGATCAACTCTCCAGCCGTCCGCTTGTGGTGATAGCCGAGCACGGCCAGATCCATCTTGCGCTGCTTCAGCTCGTCGAGCAGGGCGTAGCTCGCCGAGTGGGCCCGGATGACGAGCGTCGACGCCTTCACGGCGTGCCGACGGGCTTCCCGCAGCGCCACACGGAACATGGCGCGGGCCGCCGCCTCCAGTTCGGGCACTCGTGCGTCGAGCGGCGTGACGTCGGGCAGCTCGATCACGTTGACCAGCAGCAGCGACGCGCCCCGCGCCGCCTGCCGGCACGCCAGCCGCGTCAGGTCCACGGCGTGCTCGATGTCCTTCAATCCGACCAGAATCTTCCTCGATTGCGCCACGGGATCTCCTTTCCTACTGCCGGTAGGGCCCCTGCCTGAACTGGCACCTGAGAAGCGGTCCAGCCACGCGCTCTATTTGAACCACGCCAGGATCTCCGGCGGCTTGCGCGACACCGGCGGCGCCACGCCGCGCGGCACTCCGACAATGATCGGGGCGACGGCGCTGACGTCGGCCGGGATGTGCAGCTCCTGCTTGACCTCCCGCGTGTTCAGCATCGCCACCGCCGACCCGATGCAGCAGGTGCCGAGCCCCCTGGCCGTCGCCGCCAGCATCAGGTTCCCGGCGGCGAGCCAGCAGTCGGCCGGCACGAACGGCCCCGCCGCCCGCCCGCAAATGACGACCAGCGCCGGGGCGTCGTAGAAGATGCAGAACGCCGGGTCGGACAGCAGCGTGACGAACTGGCTCTCCTTCGCGTCGCTGCCGGTCATGTGCAGGTCGTGGAACCGTCCAGCCTCGGCCGCCCAGCCCGCCTTCGCCCGATCCGACAGCTGCCTGAGCTGCGCCCGATCCTGCACGACGACGAACGCCCACGGCTCGATGTGCATCGCCGTCGGCGCCTGAACGGCTGCCGCCAGCAGTTCACGGATCACCGAGGGATCGAGCGGCTCGCCGGTGTATGCCCTGACGGCGCGCCGGGCATAGATGGCGTCGATCACGTGCATCGAGGCGGGCAGGCATTCACCCATGGGAGGCCCTCCATTTGAATCTGGCGGTCGCGCATCTATCCTGCGGAGCAAAGGCGGTGCCGGGACACGGGACCGGCCTGATATCGACGGAAATGCCTGTATCGAGAGGGCATCGGTCACCTCCCGGTTGCGGGCGCATGGGGCGAGCCCAGCGACACGTGCGTACCGGCGCGCAGGAATTCGCGCCGGTCCGCGCATCGCGAGGGCTCGCGTCCATCCGGGCCCTCTCGTCAGGCGTCGCGGGTCGGAGCCCCTGTCCGGACGACACGGACGACGCCCCCCGGCCGCGCAGATGCATGGCGTTGCACCGGCCGGCCGTTCGTGCAATGATCCCGCACTTTCACTACTCGAGAGAGGGGCACCAATGGATATCGCGCAGCGACCGATGGGCAACGTGATGATTATCGACGTGACCGGCCAGATCCGGCTCGGCGACGGCGACGTGCTGCTGAGGGACAAGGTCCAGAGCCTGATCCAGCAGGGCCACAAGCAGCTCGTCCTGAACCTGGCGGGCGTGTCGTACATCGACAGTGCCGGACTGGGCGAAATTGCGCACGCCCACGCCACGATCACCCGCCAGGGCGGCAAGATGAAGCTCGCCGGCCTCACCAAGCGGCTGCACGATCTCCTGTCGATCACCCGCCTGCTGACCGTGTTCGACACCTACGACAACGAGACCGAGGCGGCCGCCAGCTTCGAAGGCTGAGGACGAACCGCCCGATCGCCCGCCGTACGGATCGCGGCCGTCACCGTGTGACGGCCGCCGCGATCTCTACGGAGAATCGGTGCAGGAAACTGCACCGTGCCGGTCCGGAAGCTGAAGGCCCCGGACCTCAGCGGGTCAGGAGGGCGTGTCGGTGTCGCGCCGGCTGTACTGCCCGGACGACGAGCGGCGCAAGAACCCCACCGAAACCATTTCGCCGAGCACGCGCTCACTCTCGATCGGCGAGAGGTGCCACAACCGGGCCGCCTGGGCCACGGTGAGCCGCAGACCGGGCATTTCCATGAACTCGCTTTGGATCTGCTGCCGCGGTGTCGTGCCGACCATCAGAGTCGTGGACATGCTTCACCTCTTCCCTGTTTCCAAGGACTGTCCGAGTGCCCGTTGCAAATCCAACGCCACCTGTCATCTCCAGGATCGCGCCAGATTCCCTGACATCGCCCTTCCACGGGGACACCACAAGCGGATTTTCACCCAACGCAATGCGTACTAACTCCCAACCCGACCGCGGCTTCGCATCGCGCAAGACGTCCCCCCCGGCGGTCCTATCTCTTTAGACCGCGATCCTCCTCGTCTGGCTTAGCCTGCCGTCCCGCTCGTGAGGGCTCGCCGCCGCCGAACGGCCCGGCGCGGTTGCGGCTTGACGGCCGCGCGGCTGCATGCTAGTTTTCTAGCACATGCTGGTTTTCCAGCAGCACTGGCAACTTCCCGGCCGACCGATCCGTCTGAGGTCAATATGGCGAAGCGTCCTCCCCAGCTCTCCCGTCGCGAACGTCAGGTCATGGATATCGTCTACGAGCGCGGCCGCGCCACCGCTGGCGACATCACGGCTGCGCTCCCCGATCCGCCCAGCTACTCCGCCGTGCGCGCCCTGCTGCGGATCCTCGAGACGAAGGGCCACCTGCGTCACGACGCCGACGGGCTGCGCTACGTCTACTCGCCGACCGTGCCGCGCGATCAGGCGAGCCGGTCGGCGCTGCGCAGCCTCGTCCGGACGTTCTTCGACGGCTCGGCCACGCAGGCGGTGGCGGCCCTGCTCGACCAGTCGAAGCTGTCGGACGACGATCTCGAACGGCTCGCCCAGCCTGATTGATGAGGCCCGAAAGGAAGGACGCTGATGCCGCAGCTGGCTTTCCTGCTCACGCTTGCCCTTCGTGTTTCGGTCATCCTCGCGGGCATGACCCTCGTGACCGTGGCCATGCGACGTGCGTCGGCCACACGACGACACCTCGTGTGGGCCTGCGTCCTGACCGGCGTTCTGCTCATGCCGCTCGCCATGAGCGTCGGCCCGCGCTGGACCCTGCCGGTACTGCCGCAATCGGCTCACCAGCGCGTGGCCGAGATGACGGCTACGACGGTTCCGATGGCATCGTCCACGGTGAGCACCCCGACGGCCAGTCTCCCGCCGGTGGCTGCGGCGGTCCTGACGGTCAGCGACACGCTCGGAGCTCCATCGCCGGCCGGGCTGGCCGTCGCCTTCTGGGCGGCCGGACTGCTGGCGCTCACCTTCTGGCTGGCGCTGGGGGCCATCAGGCTCCGCCGGCTGGCGGGACAGGCCCGGCCGGTGGCCAGTCCCGACTGGCAGGCCGATCTCGAGGAGGCGCGCCAGCGGCTGTCCATCTCGCGGCGCGTCCGACTGCTGTCGGGCGTGGGCACGCCGGTTCCGTTGACGTGGGGCACGTTCCAGCCGGTCATCCTGCTGCCGGACGATGAGGGAACCTGGAGCGGCGAGCGGCGGCGGGTCGTGCTGCTGCACGAGCTGGCGCACGTGAAGCGGTGCGATTGCCTCACCCAGACGCTGGGCCGGCTGACTCGCGCCATCCACTGGTTCAACCCCCTCGTCTGGATCGCCGTGCGGCAGCTGGCACGCGAGCGCGAGCGGGCGTGCGACGAGATGGTGCTCGCCAGCGGCACGCGAGCCTCCGACTACGCCGAGCACCTGCTCTCGTTCGCCCGGCCGCGCTCGACCGAGGGCTGGCCGGCGGCGGTGGCGATGCCGATGGCGCGGACCTCGCAGCTCGAGAGCCGGCTTCGGTCGATTCTGAGTCCCCGCGCGCCACGGCCGTCCCGCGGGACGGCCGGTCCGCTCGCCATGACGCTGGCCATCGGCGCGCTCGTCGTGGCCGTGGCAACGGTCCATCCGGTCGCGAAGGCCGCTCCGGCGCCTCAGGCCAGGCCCCCCCGGCATTGCCCGTTCTGGCCCCACATCCGGCACCGACCGCCCCGTCCCCTGTTGTCCCGGTTGCGCCACAGCCGGCACCGGCTCCCGCTGCGCCGGTCGCGCCGACAGCACCCTCGCCGGTCGCGGCCGCGCTTCCGGCGCCCGCCGCGCCGAGGTCGGCCGATTCCGGCGAAACGCGCGTCGAACGGCGCGTCGTCAGCTCCAGCACGCACGTGTCGACGACGACGACCGTGAAGGTGCAGACGGCGACGGGAACGACGCACGCTTCGACCGCCGCAGACAGGACCTACGTCGATCGGCTGATTGCCGGCCTGCACGCTCCCGATCAGGACGTCCGGGAGAAGTCGGCCATCCTGCTCGGCCTGGTCGACCACAGCCAGGCCGGCACCGACGCACTGATCGCCGCCGCGCGCGACACCGATCCGCAGGTGCGCGAGAAGGCGGTCATCAGCCTCGGCCTGCGGCGTGATCGCCGGGCTTATGGCAGGCTCATGGCGGCGCTGGCGGATCGGGATGCCCAGGTCCGCGAAAAGGCGTGCATCAGCCTCGGCCTGCTGGACGATGCGCGGGCCATGGATGCACTCGAGAAGGCCACGAAGGACGCCGACCGGCAGGTGCGCGAACAGGCCCGGACGGCCATCAGCCTGCTGAAGGGACACGGCCGCGTCGACATCGAGGTCGACAACCTCGACGATCTCGCCGGCAAGCTGTCCCGCACCTTCGACCGGACGTTCAGCCGGACGATCGATCGGACGATTGGCCGCACGCTGCAACGGCTGAAGGACTGCGCGCCCGACGCCTGCGATGGCCATATCCACATCGACGCGGACGGCCTGGCGGACGCCGTGCAGGACGGGGTGGCGGGCAGTGTCGCCGCCAGCGTGGCGGCCGGCGTCGCCACGACCGCCGTGAATCTCGCCGGCAGCATCGTCGGCGGCGTCGTCCAAGGCGTGACGCAGGGCATCGCCGGCGCGCTGCCGCAGATCCTCGACCAGATCGACGTCCAGGACAGCGGGCCGGGTCACCATCACAAGCCCGTCCAGCACAAGCAGCCGTAGGGGCCGCCGCATGGACGCGCTGCTCCGCGATCTGCGCTTCGCCGTCCGCACCCTCATGAAGTCGCCGGCGGTCACGCTGGCGGCGCTCCTCACGCTCGCGCTCGGCATCGGTGCCACGACGGCCATCTTCACGGTCGTCGACGGCATCCTGCTGAAACCGCTCTCCTATCCACAGCCGGACCGCCTGATGATGGTCTGGGAGACGAATCAGCCGCGACACCGCGATCGCAACGTCGTCTCGCCGGCGAACTTCCTCGACTGGCAGGCACAGAACCACGTCTTCGCCAGCATGTCGGCGTTCGCCCCCTTCTCGGCGAGCCTCACGGGCCAGGGCGATCCGCGGCAGCTCGACGGGTTCGTGTCGACGGCCGATCTGTTCACGACGCTGCAGACGGGTGTGACGCTCGGCCGCGGGTTCCAGCGGGCGGACGGCAAGCCCGGCAGCCCGCCGGTCATCGTCATCAGCAACCGGTTGTGGCGGCAGCTCGGCGGCACCGACGGCATCGTCGGGCGGACGGTCACGCTCGGGGGCCGGCCGACGGAGATCGTCGGCGTGCTGCCGGCGGGATTCCGGATCGCGGGGCGCGCCGGCGACTTCATCTCGCCGCTGCAACTCGGCGCCGACGCGCACGAACGGCACGGCCGCGGCGCCCGGGTCATCGCGCGGCTCGCGGCAGGCGTCACCCTCGCGCAGGCGCGCGCGGAGATGGACACCATCGCCACCCGCCTCGCCCGCGAGTATCCCGACTTCAACAGCGGCTGGGGCGTGAACGTCGTCCCCCTCGCCAGCGACATGGTGTCGGACGTGCGGCCGGCGCTGCTCCTGCTGCTGGCGGCGGTCGGACTCGTGCTGCTCGTCGCCTGCGTGAACGTGGCGAACCTGCTGCTGGCGCGCGCGTCGGGCCGCCGCCGCGAATTCGCGCTGCGCGCGGCGATCGGCGCCGGCCGGGGACGGCTGCTCCGGCAACTGCTGACCGAGAGCCTGCTGCTCGCGGGCTGCGGCGGCGCGCTCGGTCTCGTCGTCGCCGCCTGGCTGCTGAAGCTGCTGCTGGGGATCGCGACCGACCAGGTGCCGATTCCGCGGCTGAACGAGGTCCATCTCAATCCACAGGTGCTCCTGTTCGTGCTCGCGGTCACGCTGATCACGGGGCTGGCGTTCGGTCTCGCACCGGCGCTCACCGCGTCGCGCCTCGATCTCCACGACTCGCTGAAGGAAGGCCGCGGCTCCGAGGGGCAACACGGACGCCGCCGGCACGACGCGCTGGTCGTGGCGGAAGTCGCGCTGGCGCTGGTGCTGCTGATGGGGGCGGGCCTCATGCTGCGCAGCTTCTGGACGCTGACGCACGTCGATCCCGGCTTCCGCAGCGACCACGTCCTCAGCATGTGGACGATGCTGCCGGGAGGGACGTATCGCACGGCCGAACAGCGTGCGGCGTTCTTCGACCGGGCGGTCGACCGCCTGCAGGCCCTGCCGGGCGCGCAATCGGCCGCGGCCGTGACCTACCTGCCGCTGACCGGCCTCGGCTCGGCGACGACGTTCTGGGTGAACGATCGGGCAAAGCCGGCGCCGGGCCAGGAGCCGGCCGCAGACGTCCGGGCGGTGACGCCTGACTACTTCCGGACGCTCGGCATTCCATTGCTCCGCGGCCGGACGTTCTCCGGCCGGGACCGGGCCGACTCCCCGCAGGTCGCGATCGTCAACGAGGCGCTCGCCCGGATGTTCTGGCCCGGCCGGAATCCGATCGGCCAGCGGATCACCTACTCGTGGGGCGACGACATCCCGCTCGAGATCGTCGGCGTCGTCGGCGACGCACGTCTGGTCACGCTGAGCGACGACGAGATCCGGCCCGCGATCTACCGGCCGCAGACGCAGCAGCCGAGCATGTTCATGAGCCTGGTGGTGCGGACGGCGGGCGACCCGCTGACGCTGGCGCCGGCCGCGCGCGCCGCGATCCACGCCATCGATCCGAACCAGCCCCTCTCGGATGTCGCCTCGATGGAGACGGTACAGTCGGATTCACTGGCGCAGCCGCGGCTGCTGGCGCTGCTGCTGGGCCTGTTCGGCTTCTCCGCGCTGCTGCTGGCGGCGGTCGGCATCTACGGCGTGATGGCCTACGCCGTCGCGCGGCGCACGCAGGAGATCGGCGTGCGCATGGCGCTCGGCGCCGACCGCAGCCGCGTCGTCCGTCTCGTGGTGGGAAGGGCCATGTGGCTGGCGGGGCTAGGACTGGCGATCGGGCTGGCGGGTGCGCTGGCGACAACCCGCGTGCTCGACAGCCTGCTCTACGGCATCACGGCTACGGATCCGGCCACCTTCGTCGGGGTGCCGCTGATCCTCGCCGCCGTGGCCCTCGTCGCCAGCCTGCTGCCCGCCCGCCGGGCCACGCGGATCGATCCGATGGTGGCGTTGAGAACCGAATAGCGTCGCCACTTACGACGTGCTACGCACCCGCCTGTTGCGACGTTCTTCCTCCAGGCGTAGAATCCGGCCGATCATTCCCATCAGGAGAGCCGGATGCACCGGATCGTGCGGCTGTCGCTGGTCGTGCTCGTCGCCCTCTCGTCGGTCGCCTCTGCGAATCCGCCGGCGCCGCTCGACGGACCAATCACCTGGATCGGGCCCGAGCCGGTGGTGCAGCTGCCCATCCGCGATACGACGGTTCCCGATCTCTTCCTGTTGATCGGCCGCGCGTCACACGTGCCGCTCGGCGTCGAGCCCTCGCAGCACCCCCTGCCGCCACCGGCGTACGAAGATCCCGCCGCCCCGCCGACCGAGGTCCGGTTCGACAACATGACCGTCCGCCAGGCATTCGACACGCTGGTGCAGCTCGACCCGCGCTACCAATGGCGCGATCTCGACGGCGTCGCCGTCCTGCGTCCCGTGAAGGCCTGGGCCGATCCGCACCACTTCCTGAACCGGTCGATCGGGACGATCGAGTACGACAAGACGAGCCCGGAAGAGATGATGCGCCGGATTGCGTCCTGGATGTACGGCAGGAAGCCGCCCCAGTACCTCGGCTCGTCGTCTTCCGGAGATTCCTTTCCTCTCACGGTCAAGGAAGGCACGATCCTGATGGCGCTGGTCGCCACGGCACGAGCCGACGGCGACATCTACTGGCGGATCCAGTACCCGGACACCACGGGCCCACTCGAATCCTCACGGATATTCAGACTCTGGTTCGGCTGGCTCGACCAGCGCCGGCTCGACCAGGAAATCGAGCGCGGCATGCCGCCGCAGTGGGAGGGGACGACGTCGGGGGGGAGGAATTAAGAATTAAGAATTGAGAATTGAGAATTGAGAAATCACGAATCGCGTGTTCGCCTGGAGTGTGGTTTCGGGTCCGTGTTTCTTCATTCTGCATTCGCAATTCTCAATTCCGCAGCCGAAGCCCCCGTGTATCCTGTCTCCGTGGACGTGGAGATCCTGCTGGTGAGTACGGAGTGGCGGCTGCGGGTACCCGTGCGGGCGCAGCTCATCGAGGAGGGCTTCGAGGTCGAGGCGCACGAGGCGTGGGACTTCGCCGAACTGCTGCTGCGATCGGGCGCGCGCCGGCCCCGGCTCCTCGTCTTCGATGCCACCTCCGAGGACCATCCCGCCGCGCTGCTGCAGACGCTCTCGCACCTGATGCCGCCCGGGCAGGTGCTCGTCCTCACCGCGCCGAGCGTGCTCGCGCCAGCCGACATCGACGCACTCGGCTTCCCGCACGTCCTGGCCCGCCCGTTCTCGGTCCGCGACATCGTCGGGCAGGCGGCGCTGCTCCTCGGCCGCGCCGCTCCGAAGACCGGAGACTGAACCCCAGCGACTGCGGCTCTCGGTGCAGGTGGTCTCCAGGGCCGCCACCCGCGTGCGATCGTGAGCTCGGGCGGCCCCTACGCGAGGGGAGAAACGAGCGGCGAGCCTCGAGCGCCCAGCAATACCCATTGCCCGCTGCCCATTGCTCGTTGCGACGCCCGTAGCCCGTAGCCCGCAGCCGACAAGAATCAGATCAGCATCTGCTTCAGGAACTGCAGCAGGATCAGCAGAATCCAGGGCGAGAAATCGAGCCCGCCGAACGACGGCAGCACGCGCCGGATCGGATCGAGCACCGGCTCGACGAGACCGGTGATCAAGCGCACGGCCGGATGGTACGGCGACACGCCAATCCAGGAAATGACGACGTCGGCAATGACGATGAGCGAGTAGAGATCAATCAGCCTGAAGAGCAGCATCACAAGCCCATTGTCCCCCGAACGGCGGCATGGCGAGACACTTCGGTTCGCGCCGGCTCACAACCTGGCGCCCGGGGGGCCAGAACAGCGGGTCGAGCTGAAGCTCGACCCCTACGGGGATGGCGGCATGTCGCCGCTCTGCGCCGGGCCGACCGGCTGATCGCCACCCACCGTCGGCGGCTGCGGTGCGGGCGTCCAGCCTCCCGGCTCGAACCGGTGGCCGAACCGCGCGAGCACGGCGGCTCCAAACCCAACGGTCCACGCCGCCCACGAGATCACCGCGCCCAGCAGCACGAACAGGCCGAAGAATCCGAAGAAGCCGCCGAGCGATCCCACCAGCCGGCCGAAGATCGTGAACGCATTGATGGCGACCACGCCGACGATCGCCGGCGCGTACGGCCCGGTCAGCTTCCAGCCGAACCGATCGTCGACGAACCGGCCGACGCTCGACGCCACGGCCGTATAGCCGAGCAGGCCGACGAGCAGCAGCGCAATGAGGGCGAACGGCACGAGCACGAGCAGCGGAATGCCGATGATCGTCACGACGAGCAGGATGACCGTGAGGATGAGCACCGGCACGAACAGCAACTCGCACGCCAGCCCGATGAGGCCGGCCTTCACCGGCTCGGCCGCGACGCGGGAGGCGACCGTCTCGGTCTGGCGCGGCGCGACGAGCAGCACCAGACAGACCAGCAGGATCAGCAGCGCCATCCGCATCGTCGTCGCCAGGAAGCCGACGAACGGGAAGAAGCCCATCGACGGCCCCCAGAGCCACGAGCCGTGGCGCCAGGGCCGGCCGCGCAGGAACGACTGGTCGAAGCCGACGGTGCTGACCTTGCCGCCGATCCGGGCGTCGGGATCGCGATCGAGCGTGCCGCCCACGACCGTCACGTCGCCGTGCACGTCCGCCGTCGGCCCGATGTGCGCGGTCCCACCGACGACGGCCACGTTGCCCCGCACCTCACCGTTGATATGCGCGCTGCCGCCGATGACGGCAACGTCACCATCGACCACCTCGTCCCGCCCGATGGTCACGCTGCCGCCGAAGCGGACCACGTCGCCGCTGTGGTGCGCTGACGGCTCGGGCGCAGCCGGCGGTGCCGGGGGTGCCGCCGCCTCAGGCGCGGCGGGTGTGGCGGGCGCCGACGACGGTGCGGGAGCCGCCGGGGGCTGTGGCGGTGCGGTCTCGCCCGCACCGGCCGGCGCGCTCAGGCCGAACAACGTCCGCAGGTCGGCGGCCTGCAGGTAGGTCAGCGGCAGCACGAGCGCCGCATCGGTGCCCAGGCGCGACTGCAGTTCGCTGCCGGTCACCGCCTCGCCGTTGATCGCCACGGTGCCGCCGGTCAGCTCGATCGTGCGGATGTCGTCGCGCGCGCGCTTCGGCGTCAGCACGATGCCGTTCTGCACCGGCAGCACGTCGAACCGCTGCTCGACGCGCCGGGCGAGCGCCCGATCGGCTCCCGGTCGGGGACGTCGCGGACGTCGTCGTCTGGGCGGCCGCCGCGCCCGGCGGCAGCAGGCCGGCTCCCAGCAGGACCACGAGCGGCACGACGCGCGCGAACCGGCGCACGCTGCCGGCGGGCCCGGACGAAGGCAGCGGGTTGGGGATCCTCATCGCGACGACTCCTTTTCCGAGGTCAACAGGCGCTGAATCAGATACAGTGCGACGCCACCGACCGCTTCGATCACCACCAGCGAGACGGCCACCTTCGGCGTCGCCAGGGCGGCCCCGACCAGCCGGCTGGCCCGCGCCAGCATCGTCCAGATATCGAGGCCGGCGCTCAATCCGACGCTCATCCAGAGCACGCCGTCGAGCAGCCCGCCGACGAGCTTCACGAATCCCGTCACCAGCAGCGGCAGCAGCACGCGGATGCCGACATACGCGATCGCCGCCCCACCGCCGACTCCGCCCGCAATCTGCGCCGGCCGCCGCCAGCCCGGCCGCAGCGGCGATCGATTGGCCCCAACGGTTGCGGCACGGGCGGCGTGGACGATCCGGCCCGTCAGCGCCGGCGACACGGCGACCGGCGGCAGCGTCTCGAAGACCGCGGCCAGCGCCGCCTCGGCGCGCCCCTCGTCCTCACTCCGCTCGGCTCCCAGCCAGCGGCTGACCGCCTCGCGCAGATCGTCCGGCATCTTCACTTGATCCTTACGGAATTCGCGCTCATGCGGTTTCACGTCCCCATCCGGCCGCGCCGAGGTACCCGGCCAGTTCCTTGCGCGCGCGATGGAGATAGGTCTTCACGGTGCCGAGCGGCAGCTCGGTGATGTCGGCGATCTCGTCGTGCGACAACCCCTCCTGGTACTGCAGCAGCACGACCTCGCGGTAGGCCGGCCGCAGCCGCGCGATCGCCACGTCGAGCGCCCGCGCCAGCTCGGCACCGGCCGCCGCCGCCTCGGGCGACCGCGCCGCCGGATCCGGGACGGCCGCCGGTCCCTCCCCGGGCGCCCGCCCGGGGGCGTCGTACGACACGGTCACCGGTTCGGTCCGCCGGCAGTAGTCGATCGTCGAGGTTGTGGGCGATCCGGAACAGCCAGCTCGAGAACCGGCGCTGGCGATCGTAGGAGTCGAGGCGCGAGAAGGCGCGCAGGAAGGTCTCCTGGACGAGATCCTCCGCCGCGGCCGCGTCGCGCACCATGCGCACGATCAGACTGTAGACCGGACGCTGGTACCGGTGGACGATGTCGCGGAACGCGCGCTCCGATCCGCCGAGCACGCGCCCGACCAGCTCGTTGTCGGGTACAGACACGTTGGTGTACAGGCGACAGACTGCCACCGTCCGCACTGCGCAGACGGTCAACCGTGGTTCTCTGTGTCCTACGAGAATCGGGCGCCCGCGGTTTCAGCGTTGAGCACCGACGGCGGCGATGCGCGCGGCTGGCAAGGCGCGAGTCGCGAGAATATCGAGAATCTCTGAGCGACGAACAACGCCGCCAGCCGGGATGCAGCCCCGGCCGAATGCCAACGGATTTCCGACTCGGGACACTAGGACCGCGAGCCGTCCGACCGCCGGCGACCGTTCTCGACGCCGGCCCGGGCCATGCGCGGCCGCGGCAGATCGATGGACGGGCGCGTCACCCGCTCGTACCGCTCGCCGGCGGTCCGCTGCAGGAAGCCGTCGGTGACGAGCGCCTGCAGCAGCGCTTCCGTTTCGTCGCGTCCGACGTGCCACAGCCGCTGCGCCTGCTCGACGGTGAGCCGCAGGCTCGGCAGATCGTCGAACTCGCGCCGGATCCGATCGAGCAGGCCGGCGTCGATGTGCGCCAGTTGCGTGTCCCTGGCCTGCCTCGACCGCGCGGCCCGGCTGCCGGCGCTCGGCGGCGACGCCGACGAGGTACTGCACTTCGGTGAGCAGCCGCGCCGGTGTACACGGCTTGAGCAGGCGGACGTCGGTATCGGCCGCCTCGCCGCCGTCGGCCGTTCCGGCCCGCGCGCCCGGCCCCGAACGGGCGGCGAGCACGATGAGCGGAATGTCGCGGCGCCGCGGTCCACTCCGCAGGTGCCGGCAGAACGCCAGGCCGTCGATGCTCGGAATGTCGAGGTCCGCCACGATCGCATCCGGCGCGAGCACGGTGACCAGCTCGAGCGCCTGTACGCCGTTCTCCGCTTCCGCCACACCGAAGCCCGCACGCCGCAGCGTCTCGGCATACTGCACGCGCAGCGGACGATCGTCCTGCACGAGCATGACGAGCGGTGCCTTGCGCGAGATGGACGGATCGACGGTGGCTGTCACGGGAGCCCCCCTGGTGGAACGGACGCGGCGTCGTCCGGTGTGGAAGGACCCGAGTATAGAAACCGGTCCCGCCGGTGGCAAGCGGATTTGCGCGTCGACGGCGCTGCGCGTGAACTTCAGCGATGATGCACTTCGTTCTTGACATTCACGGAAGTGGACACCAGTCGTCGCGCCGTCGGTCGAATACCCGCAAGCCGCGCGCGATACGAAATCCGTGATCGGCGGAGGCGTCGCCGCGTTCTGTCGGCCGAATGGATCGCACGCCGCACATGGTGTCGCCACCGGGCTCGCTCGCGCGAGGCCGCAGGTCCGACTGTTGTCGTCGTCAACCGGCGGTGGTAGCCTGCGACGAGAGCACTCGTGCGCGCCGTCCGGTCGTCCATCCGCGCGCATCCGCTGCTGGTGGAGGGTCTCCATGCGTCGTGCGCTGTTCCTGACGTTCGCGTGCCTCGTCTTCCTGCTGCCGCCGGCCCGGCTCCTCGCGGCCACGGATCCCTGTTCGCTCGTCACCGATCTCGAAGCCCGCCAGCTCGCGGCCGGCACGCTCATCCGCCCCCACGAGCTGTCCACCGTACGCGGCACGTCGATCTGCAACTGGAAGAACGCGCACGGCATTCCCGTGCTGATGGTGCAGGTCACGCCAACGGACCCCGCCGGGCTGAAGGCCGGACTCGAGTCGCAGCTTGGACCGATGGGCTACCAGGTGGTGTCCGTCCCGGGGCTGGGCGGCGAGGCGGTGGTCGCCATCCAGAAGGCGAACCCGAAGCTGGGACTGAACGAGGAGGTGGCGATGCTGAGCGTCAGGGTTGGCAGGCAGGTGATCGGCCTGTCACCCGCCGGCCTGGCAATCCCGGGCCACGGACCCAAGTTCCTCTGTTGAAGAAGATAGCCGCCGCAGCCGCCGGCGAGGCTGAAGTAAGCCCCGCGCTCGGCCTTCCCCTACTGCCCCGTCCCCATCCCCCCGATATCGATGATGCCGACGGCGCCATCGATCCGGATCGACGTGCCGTAGGGGCGGGATAGTCGCTGCAGCCGCTGCAGGATCTCCACGGCTTCGGCGCGGGTGGCCGGATGCGGAATTCCCCGATCGGCGTTGCGCGCATCGGGATCCAGATCGATCGGATAGAGGCGGATCCGCCGGATCCGGCCGCCGTCGGTACTCGCTCACCGCGACGACGCTGCGGTACCAGATCGGATCATCGAACGCCCGCTTGCGGAAGTGTTCGTTCAGCTCCACGTCGGTCGTCGTTCGCGGATCCAGGTGGAACTGCTCGTACTGATCCTCGGCGACCGGCTCCTGCTGGTCGGCCTCGAAGAAGAAGTTGCCGAGGCTGTAGAAGATCGGCTTGCCCTTGTAGATCTCGATGCCGCGCAGCCGGTGCGGGCCGTGGGTCACGAACGCGTCGGCCCCGGCGTCGATCGCGTCGTGGGCGAGTTTCGGCAGGAAGTCGGGCGGCGTGTCGCTCCAGTTGCCCGGCTCGTGCGCGTGGATCGTGGCGACGAGGAAGTCGCTGTCCTCCTTCCCGTCGCGGATGCTCTTCAGGATGCCCTGTTCGTCCGCCGCGTCCATCGTGTAGCTGACGCCGCCCGCCTGCGGCGCGACGCGGTACGACACCCCGAACAGGGTCAGCTCATCGGCCGGGCCGCCCGCCTCGGCGGCCGGCCGCGACGCCTTCGGCTGCGCGTCGAGCAGGGCCCGCAGCGCCTTCATCATGTCGGCCGACACCAGCACCCACCGATGCGTGCGCAGCGCGTCGACGCCGGGGCGCGCCGGCGACTCGCCGAGCGCGTTCATCGCTCGCGACATGGGCGTGAAGCTCGATGCCATCGACACGACGGCGACGCGCCCGCGCGGCGTCTCCAGGTAGCGGGCCGCCCGCGCCGCCGCGAGACTCTTCCCGGTTCCCGCGTGGACGATGCCGGCCTCGTCCAGCAGGCGATCGGTCGCCTCCATGCCTTCGATGCCCCAGTCGGTCGTGTGGTTGTTGGCGCGCGACATCAGCGCGAAGCCGAAGCGCTTCAGGCTGGCCACCACGGCAGGGCTTCCAATCAACCACTGCCCGCCGAACTCGGCCTGCGGATAGCCATGGAACCGCTGCAGGTCGAACGCCGATCCCTCGAAGTTGCCGAAGGCGACGTCGGCCTGCTGCAGCAGCGACGACAGCGACGCCAGCCCGCCGTTCGCCGACGTCCGGACGGGCCGCGCGACGATGCAGTCGCCGACGGCGGCGAGCGTGAAGCCATCGGGCACGTGCGCCGCCAGCTCACGGGCCGCCGCGCCGGCGGACGCCGCCCGCGCAGGAGGCTGCGAGGCCGCAGGAGGGGCCGCACCGAGGGCGGCGGCCAGCGGCAGAGCGAGGAGTCCGGCGAGCACGAGGCCGGTCCGCGGACCGGCCGGCAGAGGCACCGAATGGGGACGCGCAGCCATCGTTCTCTTCCTTGTGAATCCTGTGAATTCGCGTTCTCGCCCGGAATCCGGCTCGATTGACAAGAAATTACATATTCACCGGTACCCGTCCGCCCCGGTGGTGCTAGCCTTCGAGCGTTCGGCTCCGTCGGGCCGGTCAGCCACGACGCCATCATCCGCAATCATCGGCAGTGTCCTCATTATTGGGACGCGTTCCGACTCTGCGGGTGGACAACTCGACCGATCGATCGCCATCTCCGGCGCTCAGCCTTCATATCTACCGCCCATCAGGCGGGCGGACGACTGGCAGCGTCTTTGCCAGTCAGATCGATCGGAGGAGGAGGCAGACGTCATGGCTCACACCGACACGTGGACCGACCCGCACCCGATGGTGGCGTGGCGGCAGCTCGTCCACGAGCTGAAGACGGGGCAGTACGAGGCGTCGCAGGCGTGGGACCTGGTCGACGCCGTGTGCATGGGCACGCTGCTCCTGATGGCCGCCGGCTCCATCGTCTCGGTGCTGGCCATCCTGCTCGTACACGTCTTCTGACGCCGGGACGCGGCACACGCCGTCCCTTCAGTGCTGCTGCGTCGCCGTCGTTCCCAGATCCACGACGGCCACGCCGTTGAGGTCGCGCATGTGCGTGCCGAACGGCGCCGAGAGCCGGATCAGGCGATCGACGATCTTCTTCGCCAGGGCCGGCGACGCGAGGCGCGGCGTGCCGCGCTGCGACGGCGGCCGATCGGCGCCGAGATCGATCGGGTGCATCTCGATCGACTGCAGCCGGTCGTGATCGAACTTCACCACCGCCACGGCGCTCTCCCACCAGACGTCCTCGGTGAACCCGAGCCCCTTCTTGTTCCGGATCACGTCATCGAAGAAGTCGCCGACGGTCGAGCGGTACATGTCGAGGCCGTCCTTCTCGTAGTCGTCGGCCGAGAGGCGGTCGAGCGTCTGGTACTGGAAGATGAAGTTCCCCAGGCTGTAGAAGATCGGCTTGCCCTTGTAGATCTCGACGCCACGCAGCTGGTGCGGCCCGTGCGTGATGAACATGTCGGCGCCGGCGTCGATCGCCGCGTGCGCGAAGCCGGGCAGGAAGTCGGGCGGCGTCTCGCTCTGGTTGCTCGGCTCGTGGGCGTGAATCACGACGTAGACGAAGTCGGCCTCGCGCCGTGCGCTGCGGACCTGCGCCAGGATGTCCTGCACGTCGTTCTGGTCGGCGTCGATCTCGATCCGGTTCGTCGTCCCCTTCTTGAAGTGATCGCCGAACGCGCGCATCTCGGTGTCGGTGAACGGCTTCGGCGCCGGCTGCAGGTGCATGTTCGCCACCGCCGCCTTCAACGCGTCGTACGCCGCCGGCTCCAGCCACACCGTCCGGGTCGTCCGCAGCGCATTCACGCCCGGCCGTCCCTTCATGTCGAACCGGGCCGCCCCGGCGCGTGACATCGGCGTGAAGGTGGACGCCGTGGAGATCAGCGCGATCCGGCCCCTCGCCGTCTGCAGGTACGCCGGGGCGCGGGCGTCGCCGAGCGTCTGACCGGTGCCCGCGTGCACCATGCCGATCGAATCGAGAATCTGATCGGTCTCCTCCATCCCCTCGACGCCGAGGTCGGTCGCGTGGTTGTTCGCCCGCGACACCATGTTGAAGCCCATCCACTGCAGCTGCTTCGCCTGCTCCGGTCCGGCGTAGACCGCCAGCCCGCCGTTCTCCGCCTGCGGCGTCGGCAGGAACTTGTGGAGATCGAACACGGTGAACTCGAAGTTGGTGAAGCCGACGTCGGCGCTCTGGATGAGATCGCGGACCCCCGCGAACGCCGGCTGCTTCTCGTAGATCGACAGCGGCCGCAGGGCGATCGAATCGCCGACGGCCGCCACGGTCAACGGCCCCGTCAGCGTGATCGGCCCGCGCGGAGCCGGCGCGGCGGGTGTCTGCGCGCGGGTGAGCGGCCCGAACGCCAGAGCCACGGACAGGCAGGCGAGGACGGCGAACGGGCGGAGCGCCTTGACCATCGAATCCCCCTGAGGAATTACAACCAATTACAAAGGAAGAGCTTGCGGAATGCGCCGATGTTAGGACCACGCCGCGGGCAAGTCAACGCGCAAGTCGGCCGCGAGCCGTTCCCGGCGGCCGGTGTGAGAGACTGCTGGATCATGATCGGAGCACGTGAGGAGTACCGCGACCGCCTGCAGCAGCGGCGCGGTCGGGTGGCGCAACTCGACGGGACCGACCGGATCGTGGCGGCCGGCCGCCTCGCCATCGCCGCGGCCGGTGCCCTGCTGGTCTGGCTGATCGTCCGGACGCACGCCCTGTCGGCCGGCTGGCTGCTCGCCCCGCTCGCCGCCTTCATCGCGCTGGCCGCCTGGCACGGCCGGGTCCTCGCGAACCGGGAGGCGGCCCGCCGCGCCGTGCGCTTCTACGAACGCGGACTGGCCCGCATCGAGGACGAGTGGGCCGGCAGCGGCGCCACCGGCGCCCGCTTCATCGACGAACGGCACCTCTACGCGCGCGATCTCGATCTGTTCGGCGACGGCTCCCTGTTCCAGCTGCTCTCGACGGCCACGACACCCGCGGGTGAAGCCACGCTGGCCGCGTGGCTGCTGGCGCCGGCCGATCCGGCCGAGGTGCTGAGCCGGCAGGCCGCGGTCCGCGAGCTCCGGCCGAACCGGACGCTGCGCGAGGACCTGGCGGTGCTCGGCCCCGACGCGGTCGTGCCCGGCGCGACGGCCCCCGGCAAGTGGGGTGCCCAACCGCTGCGGCTGACCTCGCCGGCGATCCGCCTCGTGGCGCTGGTCCTGGCGGTGGCAGCCGCCGTGACGGTCGTCGGCTGGGCCGCCTTCGACTGGGGCTACCTGCCGTTGACCATCGTGCTCGTCCTGGAAGGGCTGCTGGCGGTGCCGCTCCGTCCGCGCGTCCACGACGTGCTGGGGGAGCTGGACGAGGCGGCGCCCCACCTGCAGCGCCTCGCCCGCCTGCTCGCCCGGATCGAACGGGAGCCGTTCCAGGACGGGCGGCTCGCCGACCTGCAGCAGCGGCTGGCCACCGACGCGGTTCCCGCCTCCGTCCGGCTCGCGCGGCTCGACCGGTTGGTGGCGCTGCTCGACTCGCGACGCAACCAGTTCTTCGCGCCGATTGCCGCCATCCTGCTCTGGTCGACACAGCTCGCGTTCGCCGTCGAGGCCTGGCGGCGGCAGACGGGCCCCGCGGTCGCCGGCTGGCTGACGGCGGTCGGCGAGATCGAGGCGCTGGCCGCCCTGGCCGGCTACAGCGACGAGCACCCCGACGATCCGTTCCCCCGGATCGACGAGGCGGGCCCGGTCTTCGACGGAACGTCGCTGGGACACCCGCTGATTCCGGATGCGCACTGCACGCGGAACGACGTGGCGCTCGGCGAGGCCACGCGCGTGCTGCTCGTGAGCGGGTCGAACATGTCGGGCAAGAGCACGCTGCTGCGCACGGTCGGCATCGCGACGGTGATGGCGCTGGCCGGCGCGCCGGTGCGGGCAACGGGGCTGCGGCTCTCGCCGGTCGCCCTGGGCGCCACGCTGCGGATCGAGGACTCGCTGCAGGCCGGGCGCTCGCGCTTCTACGCCGAGATCACGCGGCTGCGCGAGATCGTCGACCTGGCGCGCGGCCCGCGCCCCGTGCTCTTCCTCCTCGACGAGATCTTCCACGGCACGAACTCGCACGATCGCCGGCTGGGCGCCGCGGCGGTCATCCGATCGCTCGTGCGGCTGGGCGGCATGGGCCTCGTCACCACGCACGATCTCGCGCTGACCGACCTGGCGTCGTCATCCGATGGCGCGGTGCGGAACGTGCACTTCGAGGATCAGCTGCACGAGGGGCGGATGAGCTTCGACTACCGCGTCCGCCCCGGCGTGGTCGAGAAGAGCAATGCGCTGGCGCTGATGCGGGCGGTGGGGCTGGAGGTGGAGGGGGCTGACGCTGAGGTTGGCGAATCATGAATTGAAGAATTGAAGAAAGGCTCCCGGCCCAAGCGACCGACTTCGTAGATTCCCAAGTCCGTCAATTCTTCAATTCTTCAATTCCTCACCCGGCTACTCTTCTCGTGCAGCGGCCGGTACATCACCGCCAGCAGCGCGGTGAAGAGGAGCACGGCCGCGGCCGACTCGTAGGCCATGCCGGCGCTGAACCGCTCCAGCGCGCCGTTGCCCCAGACGGGTCCGATCGTCCGGCCGAGGCTCTCGAGCGAGGCCGCCCCGCCCTGCACCCGGCCCTGCTCGTCGGCGCGGGCCGCCCGGCTCAGCAGGCTCGACAGCGTGGGGTTGCACAGGCCGACGCCGATCGAGGCCGGCACGAGCGTGAACGCGAAGGCCAGCGGTGTTCCCACCCAGGTCGCCGACGCGAGGCCGAGCGCGCCGCAGACGAGCCCGATGATGAGCGTCTTCCGCTCGCCGAGGTTCTTGACCATCGGCCCGACCATCGCCACCTGCACGACGACACCAAGCGCGCCGAAGCCCGCGAGGAAGTAGCCGGTCTCGGCCACGTTGAAGCTGAAGCGCGCCTCACCGAACAGCGCGAAGGTCGTCTGGTAGACCGCGAAGGCGCACCAGGTACAGGAAGTCGGCGGCGAGCAGCGTCCGCAGGTTCGTCCGCCGCAGCAGGTCGGGCAGCACGCGCCACGGCGACGGCCCGGCGGCGGTGCCGCGGTGCACGGTCTCCGGCAGCCAGACCCAGGCGAGCACCGTCGCGAAGACCGTGATGACGGCCGCCGCCCAGATCGGCGCCGTGTAGCTGATGAGCGAGAAGAGGCCGCCGAGCGCGGGGCCCAGGATGAACCCCAGGCCGAAGGCGGCGCCGATCAGCCCGTACGCCTTCGCCCGGTTCTCGGGCTCGGTGATGTCGGCGATGTACGCCTTGGCGGTCGAGATGTTGCCGCCCGACAGGCCGTCGATGATCCGGGCCACGAACAGCAGCCAGAGGCTCTGCGCCAGCGCCAGCAGCACGAAGCTGAGGACGGTGCCGAGCAGGCTGAACAGCAGGATGGGCCGGCGGCCCCAGCGATCGGAGAAGGCGCCGAGCGCCGGCGACGCCAGCAGCTGGCTGAGCGAGTAGGCGGCGAACAGCAGGCCGATGGCGAGCGGCGACGCCCCGAAGGTCTCCGCGTAGAACGGCAGCAGCGGAATGATGATGCCGAAGCCGATCAGGTTGACGAAGACGGTGAGGAAGATGACGAGCAGGGGACGGCGCATATCGGTAGAAACTATACTTGACGCCGGTCCGGCGCGTCTCGCGCCGGCCGGGCGGCAGCGGGTGCCACCGGCTCTCTGATCCTATCCCACCGCCAACGGATGACCTTCGACTTGCCCATGACGGATCGCGGCCCGGCCCGCCGGATGCTCGTCCTCATCGCCCTCGCCGAGTTCCTGGCGATGACGCTCTGGTTCTCGGCCACGGCCGTCACGCCGGCGCTGGTGGCGACCTTCCGCATGACGACCGGCGAGGCCGCCTGGCTGACGATGGCCGTGCAGGCGGGCTTCGTGGCCGGCACGCTGGTCACGGCCCTCTTCAACCTGGCCGACGTCATCAACGCCCGGCACCTGTTCGCCCTCGGCTGCGTCATCGGCGCCGCGGCCAACGCCGGCGTCACGGCCTCGTCGGGCGCGACCGAGGCGATCGCGCTGCGGCTCGTCACCGGGATCGCGCTGGCCTGGGTCTACCCGCCCGGCATGAAGATCGTCGCCGGCTGGTTCGAGCGCCGGCGCGGCACCGCGCTCGGCATCCTGATCGGCGCGCTCACCATCGGGTCGGCGTTCCCGCATCTGCTCGCCGCCTTCTCGACCACGCTGCCGTGGCGCGAGGTCGTGCTCACCTCGTCGGTGCTGGCGCTGGCCGCCGGCGTGATCATCGTGGCCGGCGTCCGCGACGGTCCCTACGTCACGGCCAGCGCGCCGTTCGATCCGCGCGCGGCGCTGAAGGTGCTGACGAACCGCGGCACGCGCCTCGCCACGTTCGGCTATCTCGGCCACATGTGGGAGCTGTACGCCGTCTGGACCTGGATGGCCACCTTCGCCGCCGCGAGCCTGCACGCCTGGGCGCTGCGGCACGCCGGCGCGGCCCCGAGCGCGGCCGGCGGGTCCCTGGCGGCCTTCGTCGCCATCGGCAGTGGCGCCCTCGGCGCCGCCGCGGCCGGCGTCCTGGCCGACCGGCTCGGCAAGGCGCGGGTCGCGGCCTGGGCGATGATGGTGAGCGGGCTCTGTTCGCTGCTGGCGGGGCTGGTCTTCGGCGCGTCGCCGATCTGGCTCTACACGCTGATCGTCATCTGGGGCATCGCCGTCGTCGCCGACTCGGCGCAGTTCTCGGCGCTGGTCGCCGAGTACAGCCCGCGCGACCACGTCGGGACGGCACTCACGGTGCAGACCTGCGCCGGCTTCGTGCTGACGATGGTCTCGATCCGGCTGCTGCCGATCGTGGCGCGCAGCCTGGGCTGGCAGTGGGGATTCGTCGTGCTCGTGCCGGGGCCGATCTTCGGGGTCCTCGCGATGCGCGCGCTGCGCCGGCCGGCCGTCACTCCTTGAGCTGATCCCGGAAGCTCCGCAGCACTTCCCGCTTGTCGCGGTAGCGCAGCCGGACGGCCGCGAACTCGTCGCGCGCCATCCCGAGCTCGCTCGCCACCTGCCAGATCTGCGTCTCCTCGGCCGACGAGATCGAATCGTCGGAGGCCGACACCGCGAACAGGCAATCGATGAGCTGGCGGCACTGCTCGGGCGTGGCGATCTGGCGGAACTCGCGCGTGACGAGGAAGTCCTCGGTGCCACCGACCAGGCGGTTCTGGGCCTTCGCAATCTGGACGACCAGCACCGCCTGCTCCTCGGGGAGCTGGCCGACGCGCTGGATGATCTCCTCCATCATCCGGGTCTCGCGGTCGGAGATCTGCAGGTCCGCGTTCGCGACGCGGCTCAGCACGTAGGCGAACGCCGCCAGGTAGCGGGCGCGCCCGGGGTCCATCTGTTCCAGCTCGCCGACGATGCGGCGCACGGTGTCGGTATCGCCCGAGGGGGTGTCATGCGGCTGGAGGCCGAGGAATTTCAGGAACGACACGGCGGTACTCCCCAGAAAAAAGTGGCCGGCGCTCGAGGTGAGCGGCCCCCATCAGTCTACCGCACCCCTTCCGGCGTGCGGCTGAGCCGGCCCGGCCATCGGACCGTCAGCGGACGCGAACATCTTGCACCCCCGTGACGCAGCCGGTAGAATGCCCGCACGAAACCCGTGCTGCACCGAATGATCCGGCATCATCGGGCGCGGCGGGCGGTGCTGGCAGCGCTGCTGCCGTACGCGCTGGCTGCGATGTTCGTGAACTTCTTCCACGTTCACGAGCCTGCAAACGGCCTCTGGCTGTGCGCGGATCATTCCGTTGTCTCGTTCGAGGCGCCGCCGGCCGACAACGGCCAGCCGTTCCAGCCGGCCGATCCCTGCCCGGCCTGCCTCTGGCTGAAGATCAGCTCCCGCCTCGAAGCTTCGATCTCGATCACCCCGGCGTTCCACCTGCTGCCGACGGAGCTGCCGGCTCCTGAAGCGCGCAGGCCCTGGCACGCCAGCCGCCGGCCGGTCTCGCTGCGCGGTCCCCCGTCCCTCGCGATCTGAACGTCGTGCTCCCGTCCCGGTGCCGGTCCGCGCGCTGACTGCGGTCAACGCGTGCGTTCCGTCCGCCGATCCGTGTCCGATGGCCGGACCGGTCGGGTTCGACGTTCACCTGCTGCGCTCCTGATCCGTTCGATCGTCCGTCCGACGCCCGCGCCGCGCGCGGTCCCCGGGCCGGGCTGGTCCGCGGCGGGAGCCCTGTCCGAGTGGTTCGCGTTCGTCCGGAGTTACAGAAGGAGAAGCGTGTCGATGCCCGCACGGCCTGCGCTCGTGAGGAAGCTGCTCGTTCCCGTTCTGGCAGCCGCGTGCCTGCCTGCCGGCCTGGCTGCCCAGACCGGTCCGCCGCCGGCGGCGTCGCCGCCGGCGCGCACGATTACGCTGGATCAGGCGATGCAGCTCGCCATCCAGCACAACCAGTCGCTGCGGGTGCAGCAGCTGGCGATCCAGGCGTCCAAGGCGGACGAGACGACGGCCGGCCTGAAGCCGAACCCGACGCTCGGCGTCGTGGTCGAGGATCTGCCGCTGCTGCACGCGAGCGGCTTCAAGAGCCTCGACTACCTGAACGATCACGTCGTCTTCACCCCCTCGCTCAGCTACACGTTCGAGCGGGGCGGCAAACGGCTGAAGCGCGTGGCGGTCGCGCAGGACTCGACGCTCGCCTCGACCCAGAACGCGCAGGACGCCGCGCGTCAACTCCGGTTCCAGGTGGCCCAGACCTTCGTCGACGTCCTGCTCGCGAAATCGAATCTCGCGTTCGCGCAGGAGGCCTTGAAGAACTTCACGCAGATCGTCGACCTCAACCACCAGCGGATGCAGTCGGGCGACATCTCCGAGGCCGACTACCTGAAGATCGCGATTCAGAAGCTGCAGTTCCAGCAGGACGTCTCCGCCGGGCAGGTCGCGCTGACGCAGAGCCGCGCCGCGCTGCGCCAGCTGCTCGGCTACGAGGCGGTGACCGACGACTTCGAGGCCGTCGGCACGCTCCAGTACACCCCGCACACGCTGACCCTCGACGATCTGAAGCGGCAGGCCCTGGCCAGCCGCCCGGACTATCAGGCGGCCGAAACGGGCGTGAAGATCGCGCGCGACAGCGAGACGCTGGAGCTCGGGAACCGGACGCGCGACCTGACCGGCGAGCTCGAGTACCAGCACAACCAGGACGTCAGCGGGTTCGGGTTCGGCCTGTCGATGGACGTGCCGATTCACGATCGCAACCAGGGCAACATCGCGCACGCCAAGGTCGCCGTGCAGCAGGCGACGCAGGCCGCGGTGGCCACCCGCATCGGCGTCATCACCGACGTCGACAGCGCCTACTCGAATCTGACGACCAGCGACGCCGTCGCCTCGCTCTACGAGTCGGGCTATCTCAAGCAGGCCCGGGACTCGCTCGACATCAGCCGCTACGCCTACGCGCATGGCGCGACGAGCCTGCTCGATCTGCTCGACGCGGAGCGGACGTACCGCGAGACGGAGTTCGCCTACCGGCAGGCGCTGGCCAACGCCATGATCAGCGCCGCCCAGATCAATTTCGCCGTCGGAAAGCAGGTGATTCCATGACGACTCTATCGGCTCGCATCCGTGCGGCCGGCCGCAGGCGGCGGCCGGGCCTGTTCCTCGCCGTCGCGGCCCTCGCCGCCGGAACGGCCGCGTGCAGCGGCTCGCCCGCTCCGACGGCGGCCGCGAAGGCCGCCGACCAGCCGGGCTACTTCACGGTGTCCCCCGGCCAGCGGGCGCATCTGCAGGTGACGAAGGTCGCCGAGGTCTCGCTCCCCATCGACGTCGAGACGACCGGCACGGTCGACTGGGACGCCGATCAGACGACGCAGGCGATCACCCAGGTCTCGGGGCCGATCAAGCGGATCGTCGTCGGCACCGGCACCCGGGTGAAGGCGGGCGATCCCCTGCTCTACGTCGCCAGCCCCGACGTGTCGGGAGCCGTGTCGGCCTACCGATCGGCCCGGAACCGGCTCGATCTGGCGAAGCGGAATCTCGACCGCAACCGCGACCTGCTGGCACACCACGCGATCGCGGAGAAGGACTTCGAGAGCACGCAGGCCGACTACAACGACGCGCAGACGACCGTGGAGAACGCGCTGCAGACGCTCCAGATCTACGGCGTGTCGAAGACGGATCTCGACCGGGCCGACCAGCAGGGCCAGCCGATCATGCCGGAGCTCGCCATGCGCGCGCCGATCAGCGGAACGGTGGTGCAGAAGCTGGTCTATCCGGGCCAGTACATCCAGGCGGGGGCGACGGCGGCCTTCGTCATCAGCAACGTCTCGACGGTCTGGGTGCAGGGCAACCTGTACCAGCAGGATCTCCGGACCGTGCGTGTCGGCAACACGGTCGCGATCACCACCCCGGCGTACGACCAGCCGTTCCCGGGTGTGGTCTCCTACATCGGCGCGATGCTCGATCCGACGAGCCGCACGACGCCGATCCGCGTCGTCACGAAGAATCCCGACGGGCTGCTGAAGAAGGATCAGTTCGTCGATCTGACGATTCACTCCGGCCGGATCAAGCAGGCGCTCGTCGTGCCGACGTCGGCCGTGCTCTACAACAACGAGAACTTCCCGTTCGTCTACCTGGAGGCCGCGCCGGGCCAGTTCGCGCAGCGGCTCGTGAAGACCGGCGTGCAGCAGGGGAACCAGTTCGAGATCCTGGACGGCCTGAAGGCCGGTGACCCGATCGTCTCCGAGGGCAGTGTGTTCCTGCAGTTCGCGCAGAGCAACCAGCAGTAGCGCCCCGGAAGGCCCGATTCACAGAGACGGCAGGAGTGCCATGATCAACCGCATCGTTTCGTTCGCCCTGTCCCAGCGCTTTCTGGTCGTGATCGCGATGGCCGCGCTGATGGTCTGGGGAGTCATCTCCTTCCAGCAGCTGCCGATCGACGCCTATCCCGACCTCTCGCCGCCGCACGTCGAAATCGTGAGCCAGTGGCCCGGCCACGCGGCCGAGGAGGTCGAGCGCCTCATCACGATCCCGATCGAGATCGAGATGAACGGCATCCCGCAGCTCCAGGCGCTGCGATCGATCTCGCTGTACGGGCTGTCGTCGGTGGAGATGAACTTCGACTACTCGGCCGACCCGTATTTCGTGCGCGAGCAGGCGTTCGAGCGGCTGCCGAGCGCGTCACTCCCCGACGGCGTCACGCCGGACATCTCGCCGCTCTACAGCCCGAGCGGCCTGATCTACCGGTACGTGCTGCAGAGCACGGACCGCTCGCCTCAGGACCTGAAGATTCTCGAGGACTGGGTGCTCGAGCGCGCGTACCGATCGATCCCGGGCGTGGCGGACGACTCCGGCTTCGGCGGCACGACGATGCAGTACCAGGTGCAGCTCGACCCGCGGAAGCTGGCGTCCTACAACGTCAGCGTGCCGCAGGTCGTCCAGCAGCTCGCCGCCAACAACGGCAACGCCGGCGGCGGCTTCTACTCGCAGGGGGGACAGTTCTACTACGTCCGCGGGCTCGGCCTCGTCCGGAACCTCCACGACATCGGCAACATCGTCCTGACGTCGCACAACGGCGTGCCGGTCTACGTGCGCGACGTCGGCACGGTCGCGATCGGCCACGCCCCGCGGCTCGGGCAGTTCGGCTTCATGGAGCAGCCGGACGCGGTCGAAGGCGTCATCCTGCTGCGCATCGGCGAGCAGGCGCAGGTCGTGCTGAAGCGCGTCGAGGCGATGACGAAGAAGCTGAATTCGTCCGTCCTGCCGCCCGACGTCAAGATCGTCCCGTTCTACGATCGCTCGGACCTCATCCACGAGACGACGCGCACGGTCGAACGGAACCTGCTCCGCGGCATGATCCTCGTGCTGATCGTGCTCGGCCTGTTCCTGTTCAACGTCCGGACGGCGCTCATCGTCGCGGTCACCATCCCGTTCTCGCTGCTGTTCGCCTTCATCTGCCTCGATCGGGCGAACATCCCGGCGAACCTGCTCTCGATCGGCGCCATCGACTTCGGCATCATCGTCGACGGCGCGGTCGTGATGGTGGAGAACATCTTCCGCGAGCTGGCCGCGCGCTACGGGCAGGACTACGACTTCTTCGACGTCATCCGCGCGGCGGCCCGCGACGTCGAGCGGCCGATCTTCTACGCGATGGCGGTCATCATCGCCGGCTATCTGCCAATCTACGCGCTGACCGGCCCGTCGGGCCGGCTGTTCCACCCGATGGCCGACACGATGGCCTTCGCGCTCGTCGGCTCGCTGCTGTGCGCCCTGACGCTGCTGCCGGTCCTCTGCTCGTTCTTCCTGCGGAAGAACGTGAAGGAACCGGAAGTCGGGCTCTACGAATGGGTGCGGGCGGCGTACGGCCGGATCCTGAACTGGTGCCTGCGGCACCGCGTCGCCACCGTCGGCACCGCCGTGGTGATCTGCGGCGCGTCGCTCCTGCTCATTCCGTCGATCGGCGCGGAGTTCATGCCGCACCTCGACGAAGGCGCCCTGTGGGTCCGCGCGACGACGCCCTACACCATCTCGTTCGACGAGGCCTCGAAACTCGCGCCGAAGATCCGCACCATTCTGCGCAGCTTCCCGCAGGTCACGATCGTGGCGAACGAGCTCGGCCGGCCGGATGACGGCACCGACTCGACCGGCTTCTTCAACGACGAGTTCTACGTCGGGCTGAAGTCGTACGACGATCCGGCGTGGTCGGGCGCCATCCACACGAAGCCCGAGCTCATCACGGCGGTGAACCAGAAGCTGTCGCAGTTCCCGGGCGTGATCTTCAACTACACGCAGCCGGCCGAGGACGCCGTCGACGAGGCGGAGACCGGCCTGAAGAGCGCCCTGGCGGTCAAGATCTTCGGGAACGACCTGAACGTCCTCGAACAGAAGGCCGACGCCGTCAAGCGGATCATCTCGCAGGTGCCGGGCATCACCGACATCACGATCGTGAAGGAGCTCGGGCAGCCGAGCCTGACGATCGTGCCGAACCGGGAGAAGATCGCCCGGTACGGACTGAACGTGAGCGACATCAACACGCTGATCGAGACGGCCATCGGCGGCACGCCCGCGACCCAGGTGATCCAGGGCGAGCGCGAGTTCGACCTGGTCGTGCGGATGCAGGAGCCCTTCCGGAGCAATCTCAACGAGATCCGGAACCTGCTCATCACCACGCCGGACGGCCAGCACCTGCCGGTCGGCCAGTTCGCCGACATCCAGGTGAGCAAGGGCGCATCGTTCATCTACCGCGAGAACAACTCGCGCTACATCGGCGTCCAGTTCAGCGTCCGGGGACGCGACCTGGCAAGCGCCGTCGGCGAGGCACGCGACAAGGTGGACGGGCAGGTGCCGCTGCCGACCGGCTACTCGTTCGACTGGGGCGGCGAGTACAAGGACTACCTGGCGTCGCGGTCGCAGATGGCGGTGATCGCGCCGCTGACGGTGCTCCTGATCCTGCTGATCCTGTTCGCCCTCTACGGGAACATGAAGTTCCCGATGATCATCCTCTTCAGCGTGCTGCTCACCGAGCCGGTGGGCGGCCTGATCGCGCTGAAGCTGACGGGCACCAACTTCAGCGTGTCGTCGGGACTCGGCTTCCTCGCCCTGATGGGCGTGGCCGTGCAGACGGACGTCATCCTCTACTCCTTCATCAACAAGCTGCGGCTGGAGCACGAGGACATCCTGCGGGCGACCCACGAGGCCGCCCTGCTGCGGCTGCGGCCGATCATGATGACGGCTCTGGTGGCCTGCATCGGCCTGCTGCCGGCGGCCATGTCGACCGGCATCGGCAGCGACTCGCAGAAGCCGTTCGCCATCGTCATCGTCGGCGGCCTGCTGTCGCGCCTGGCGCTCGACATCTTCATCGCACCGGTGCTCTACACGCTGGTCGCGGGAAAGAACGACGTCCTGAAGGTGTAGGACGCATTCCGGTCGGCAATGGGCGATGGGCAATGGCGGGCGAGACCCGTGGCCCATTGCCCATCGCCCATTGCTCGTAGCGCAAGTTCCCTCTGATGCTGAAGCGGTGGCGTCTCAGCCAGGTCGGCGTCCGCGTGGTCGCGGCGTTCCTGGCGACCCTCATGGTCGCCGGGTCGCTCGACGCGTACCACCTCGCGAAGGACGACGATCCGGACTTCGGGCTGGCCGTCGCCTTCCACGGCCATCTCAACATCCAGCTCTCGGCGTCCCCGCACAAGGCGGGCGCGTCGGATCCCCACTGCGCCATCTGCCACTGGCTGCAGTCGCTCGGCACCTCCCGGATCGCCACCCGCCCGCAGGCGATCCCGCCGGCGTCGCACCTGCAGCACCCGTCCACCTCGCACGTCCACGGCCGCGTCCTGGCGTGCGACCAGGTGCCTGCCCGCGGCCCGCCGGCCGCCTGATCCTCCGCCTCCCTCCGTCGTCGTGACAGTCCGCCGCCGTGGTGCGGCTCGACGTGTATCCGTACGCGCCGGGCCGGGTCGGCCGTGGTCTGTCGTGTCCGTCCTCAGGATCAGGAAAGGCTGGCCTCATGACACGTGTATCTTCCCGGCGCACGCTCGCCCTGGCGTGCCTCATCATTCTTCTGTCCGTCTACAGCGGAACCGCGCTCCTCGCGCAGGGCCTCGGCGGGGCCGGCACGGTGAGCGGCACCGTGAAGGATCCCACCGGCGCGGTGATCCCCGGGGTCACCGTCGTGCTCAGCAATCCGCTGTCGCAGTTCAGTCGCCAGGCCGTCACCGACGGCCAGGGGGCGTTCTCCTTCTCGAACGTCCCCCAGAACACCTATCGGCTCACCGTGACGCTGCAGGGCTTCCAGACCGCGCAGCGCACCGTGAACGTCCGCTCGGGCGTCCCGGTCACGCTGCCGGTGCAACTCGCGCTGGCCACGGCGAGCACGACGGTGGAGGTCCGCGGCAGCAACCAGGACCTCGTCGAGAACGTGCCGACGGCGCACACGAACCTCGATGCGGCCACCATCAAGGCGCTGCCGATCCAGGGCTCGAATCCGTCGGGGCTGAGCGAGCTGATGACGCTGGCCTCGCCGGGCGTCGTGGCCGACTCGAACGGCTTCTTCCATCCGCTGGGGGATCACGCCCAGACGGAGTTCATGATCGACAACCAACCGGTGCCGGATCAACAGAGCCGCGTCTACTCGAACCAGCTGCCGCTCGACGCGATCCAGTCGACCGAGGTCGTCGCCGGCATGCCGCCGGCCCAGTACGGCGACAAGACCGGCCTGGTCGTCAACGTCATCACGAAGTCCGGCCTCGGCCAGCAGCAGCCGCGCGGCAGCTTCTCGGCGCAGTACGGGTCGTTCGCCACGAGCACGGGCGACGCGACCTTCGGCCTGGGCGGCCACGGGTGGGGCAACTTCGGCCTGGTGAACGGCTACCGCAGCGACCGGTACCTGGACGGCCCCGAATTCAAGGCGCTGCACGACACGGGGAACTCGGTGTCGGCATTCGACCGGCTCGATGTCAAGCCGACCGACCAGGGAGGCACGCTGCACCTGAACCTGCTGTACGGCCGGTCCGACTTCCAGATTCCGAACACCTACGACCAGCTCGCGACCGGACAGCAGCAGCAACAGCAGATCACGACCTTCAACATCGCGCCCGGCTGGGCCCAGACGCTGACGTCGAACCTGCTCATCACCGCCAACGCGTACGCCCGCCACGACGGGGTCGACTACCACCCGAGCGCGGATCCGTTCTCGGACCTGCCGGCCACGATCGCGCAGCAGCGGACGCAGCTCAACTCGGGCGGGACGTTCGAGGTCTCCTACTTCAAGGGCGCGCACAACTTCCGGGCGGGCGTCAACGCGGCGTTCTGGCAGCTGCACGAGGACTTCAGCCTCGGGCTGACGGACCCGACGTTCAACGCCCCCTGCCTGGATGCGAGCGGAAACCCGGACTCAGGAGCGCTGCCCGCCGGCGGATGTCGAGGCCGCCGGGCTCTCCGCCAACGCGCGACTACCTGCCGGCCCTGGCGGCGTACGATCTGACACGCGGCGGCTCGCGGTTCCAGTTCAACGACCGCGGGCTGATCAAGGAGCAGGCGGTCTACGCGCAGGACACCGTCTCGCTGCGCCAGCTCACGCTGAATCTCGGTGCGCGGGTCGACCACTACGACGGCCTGTCGAAGGCCAGCGACTTCGAGCCGCGTCTCGGGGCCTCCTACCAGGTGCCGGGCAGCAGCACCGTGCTACGCGCCGCCTGGGGCAGGACCCTGGAAACGCCGTACAACGAGAACCTGCTGCTGTCGAGCGCGACGGGGGCCGGCGGGCTGGCGAACACGGTGTTCGGCGCCCTCAGCGGCACGGCCCTGGTGCCGGCCCGGCGCCGGCTCTGGACGGTCGGCCTCTCGCAGCCGCTCGGCTCGTGGGTCGTCGTCGACGTCAATTACCTTTCGAAGTACACCGAGAACGCGTTCGACTTCGACACGCTGTTCGACACGCCGATCGCCTTCCCGATCTCGTGGGCGAAATCGGAGGAGACCGGCATCGACGGCAAGATCACGCTGCTCGCCCACCACGGCTTCAGCGCCTACACCGTCTTCGGCCACGCCCACGCGCTGTTCTTCAATCCCGAGACCGGCGGCATCATCTTCAATTCGCCGCTGGCGACGGGAGCCTTTCTGATCGATCACGATCAGAAGTTCGAGCAGACCACCAACGTCCAGTACACCTTCCCCGGGCCGGTTGGGCGCCTGGGCCACCTTCACGTGGAACTACGAATCGGGCCTGGTCAACGGCAGCGTGCCCGACTACGCGACCGCCCTGACGCTGACGCCCGACCAGCAGGCCGCCATCGGGCTCTACTGCGGCAGCACGTTCGCCACGCCCACGATGGGGATCACGGCGTGCGACTCGTCGACCTTCGGCGCCACGCGCGTGGTCATCCCGGCCGCCGGCACGGAGAACGATGCGACGAACCCCGGGCGGATCGCCCCCCGCAACCTCTTCCACCTCGGCTTCGGCGTCGACAACCTGCTCGACTCGGCCAATCCGGATCACCGGCTGAGCCTGCGGGTGACGATCCTGAATCTGCTGAACACGGAAGCGCTCTACAACTTCCTGTCGACCTTCAGCGGCACGCACTTCGTCGCGCCGCGGTCGGTCGCCATGCAGGTGGAGTATCACTTCTAGGTCAGGAACGGCAGAGGGCCGGGGGAGCGCACCTGCGACTCTTCCCGCCCTCTGGCGTCACGTGCGATGTGCAACGTGCGGTGCGACGTCCAGTCGGCATTCCTCAGCGTCCGACGCGCCCGGCGCCATCGGCGCGCGCTCGGTGGCTCGGCTGCGCCTCGCCTCCCTCCGGCACCTCGCGCGGGCCGCAGGCGCTGCCGTCCCGTCGACGACGTCTTCATCGGCAGGCAGCCCTGAAGCCCCTTGCCCGCGCGCGGGCCCTTGTTGTCGCGCACGGGCGCGTGGTCGAGCTCGGCCACCTTCCAGCCGGTCTCGTAGACGAGCCGGCCAATCCGCGCCATCTTCTCGAAGTGGATCTTGTCCACGCTGTCGGTGTTCGCGTGGTAGTCGGGGTGCAGCCCCGTCGTGAAGAAGATGATGGGGATGCCCGTCGCCGCGTAGCTGTCGTGATCGCTCCGGTAATAGACCTGCTCGAGGTCGGTCGGGTCGTTCATCTCGTAGTCGAGCGTCAGCGGCTGCGGCATCGCCTCGTCGGCGGCGACATCGATGTTGTGCAGCTCGGTGCTGATCCGGTCCGAGCCGACGACGTACACCGTGTTCGACTCGGAGGCCTTGTTGTCGCGGTCGCGCCCGACCATGTCCATGTTGAGCTGCGTGACCACCTTGTCGAGCGGCACCGTCGGGTAATCCACGAAGTACGCGCGATCCCCACAGCCCTTCCTCTTCGCCGGCGTGCCAGACGAAGAGCAGCGACCGCTTCGGCCGCGGCCCCGTGGCGAAGGCCTTTGCGAGCGCGAGCAGCGTCACCGTGCCGGATCCGTCGTCGTCGGCCCCGTTCCAGATGCGGTCGTTGTAGGCGCCGTCGGTCACCCGTCCAACCGCACCGAGCCGCTTCTCCTTCCCCTGGTCGTCCTTCGTCAGCTCGCCCTGCGCGTACCCGACATGGTCGTAGTGGGCGCCGAACGCCACGTAGGTCTGCTTCAGCACCGGGTCGGCGCCCTCGAGCACGGCGACGACGTTGTGCGTGTAGCGCGTGCGGACCACCTGATACTCGTCGTCCAGCGTGAAGGTGAGCGTCACGCCGCTCAGCCGGAACGACGGCAGCGGCTCGCCGTGGTCGGCCTTCGCCTTCAGTTCGGCGAACTTCGCCGGCGCCGCGCTGAACAGGAACGTCAGGAAGTCGTCCTTCGCCGTCACCGTCGGCGGCAGCGCGATGATCCAGCCGCTGCACCGTCGTGAAGTCGGCCTTCGGCAGCCCGGGCGGCGTGTCGTCGCGGTTGAACCCGCCGCGGCGCGGCAGTTCGGGGCCGATCGCCGCCACGGCCCCCGACTGATCGGTGGCGAAGCGGCTGCGGCCGGTCAGCGCGCGCCGGTAGAGCTGCTGGTCGAGCCCCGCCGGTCCCGTCGGGCCGAGCCAGACGACGACCTGCCCCTTGACGTCGCGCCCGGCGTAGTCGTTGTGGTTCGCCAGCGGCGTGTCCAGGCCGTAGCCGAGGAACTCGATGTCGTCGGCCGTGAAGGTCCGCTTCGCGCCGACGTTCTTCGGGAAGGTGATGCCGTCACCATCCTTGAACGTACGCGTCTGCCCGTTGACGGTAACCGTCAGCGTCGAGTGGCTCGTGCTCCTGACCCCTTGCACGACGACCCGCTGCAGGTACAGCCCGTCGTCGCCCGCCGGCTTCAGTCCCCAGGCGCGCAGGTGATCGGAGATGTATGCCGCCGCGAGCCCGAGTCCTTCCGAGAAGGTGCGCCGGCCGTTCAGGTCGTCCGAGGCGATGTAGGAGAGCCACGTGTGGAGCTCCGCCGGCTGAATCGAGCTGACGCCGCTGCCGGCCGCCGTGGCGGGGGCCTGCCGGGCTGCGGCCCCGGCTCCGGCGCCGAGACATGCCGCCAGCACGATCACGAGTGACACCTGCCGAAGCCTCATGCCAGTTCCTCCAGAGACGGATGCCGTCAGGGAATGAAGTGCGCCGGCGACCATACCACGGCCGGGCTGGCCGCGTCACGACGAGCGGCGATGACGCCGGCCGTCCCTGCCGGGCCGGCGTGCGGCCCCGCCTGCGGTGGAAGCCTGCTATGATCGCGGGGATGGACTGGGAGCAGCTGCGCGAGAACCTCGGCGGTTTCTTCCGCGGCATGGCGTACGGTCACTACGAGCAGTACGTGCGCGCCCAGGTGATGCAGCTCAACGACCTCTTCATGCTGCTCTGCTACATGGAGATGGTCGGCCTGCCGAACCCGGCCTCGATGTACCTGCTCGAGGTCTACCCGTACTTCATCGAACAGTTCCACCTCTGGCACCGCCGCATGGGCATGGAACACTCGCCCCTCGACAATCTGCCCTGCTGCTGATCCCATGAAGCACCTGCTGGACCGCCAGGTCCTGTTCTTCGGCGGGAAGGGCGGCGTCGGCAAGACGACGTGCGCCTCGGCCGCGGCCCTGGAGGCCAGCCGCCGCGGCAAGCGGGTGCTGCTGGTGTCGACCGACCCGGCCCACTCCACCTCCGACATCTTCGAGCAGCCGTTCGGCAGCGAGGAGCGGGAGCTGCTGCCCGGGCTCTTCGGTCTCGAGATCGACGCGGAGCACGAGGCGCAGCGGTACGTCGTCCAGGTGAAGCAGCAGATCGCCGAGCTGTTCAGTCCGGCCATCCTGAAGGAGGCCGCCAAGCAGATCGAGCTGGCGGCCGCCATGCCCGGCGCCGAGGAAGTCGCCCTGTTCGAGCGGATGTCCGAGCTCATCGTCGACCGCGACGACGAGTACGACCTGGTGATCTTCGACACGGCACCGACCGGCCATACGCTGCGACTGCTGCAGATGCCCGAACTGATGACCACCTGGGTGCGGGCGCTCTCGAAGACCCGCAAGGCGATGCTGTCGGAGGAGTCGGGCCCCGATCCGGTGCTCGCCTCCCTCGAACGGCGGCGCGAGCGGCTGCAGATCGTCCGCGCGCGGCTGATGCGCGCCAGAGCCGTCGCCTTCGTGCTCGTGCTGATTCCCGAGCGGCTGCCCATCGAGGAGACCGCCCGCGCCCTCGAGACGCTGGCCGGCTCGGACGTGCACGTCGCCGGCCTGGTCGTGAACCGCGTGCTGCCGCCCGGCTCCGACGGCGCCTTCTACACGGCGCGCCGCAAGCAGGAACAGGTCTACCTGGACGAGATCGACCGGCGATTCGAGCGGTTCCCGCGGCTGCGCATCCCGCAGGCCGAGGCCGACATCCATGGCATCACCCAGCTCGAGACGATCAGCCGTCAGCTCATCGGGACGGCGTGACCGACCGGGAGACCTCCCCGGCCGGCCGGACGCCGGATAGCGGGTGGCCGAATCCGGGCGCCGGCGGCTTCGGGATGGAGACTTGCCATCTCGGCCGCAATCGGATAGGGTTGACATTCAAAATTCTGCGCTGCCGGTCTTGCTTGCGCCAGTGTCAATCGAACGCCTTCAGATCCCGTCCACTATCCCAATCGCTCGGGCGACGTGCGCAAGCCTTCCAGGCCTGACGCCGGCCGATCGCCATACCCGCCAAGTGGGATCGGGACGGCGTCCATGTCAGAGTCATTCAGAGGAGAGGTAGCTGCTTGTCAGTCCGGTTGTTCGTCGGAAACCTGCCCTTTGCCGCCACCGAGGCGGACCTGCGCGAATATTTCACCGGGGTGGGCGCCCCGCAACAGGTCGTCATGCCGACGGACCGGGCCACCGGCCGTCCCCGCGGCTTCGCGTTCGTCGAATACGCCGACCGCGCCGTCGCCGAACAGGCGATTCAGAAGTTCGACCGGCAGCCGTTCATGGGACGGCCGCTGGCCGTCAGTGAAGCGCGCGGCCGCGACGAGCGGCCCGCGGGCCCGAGGCCCACGCTCGGCGGCTTCTCGCCGCGACCCGCACCGGGCGCGCCGCCCGAAGCTTCCGGCGCCTCGCGCGACCGCAGCCGGAACTTCGGCCCGGACGCCCGGCCCAAGCGGGCCGGCTCGCCGCGACGCCAGGGCAGCGACCGGGGCCCGAAGGGGCCCATCCGCGAACGGACCGACGGGCGCGTCTACTCGGTCGACGAAGACGAGGTGGACGAGTCGCTCGCCGAGGACTTCGACGATATCGCCACCAGCGCCCACGCCGACGGCGAAGCCGTGAGCGCCCTCGAGCCTGACGTCGAGTCTGCCCTGGACGCCCTCGACGACATGGACGACATGGACGAATAGGCGGAACGCGCGGAGCGGCCGCCGGCCCCGCATGGCGAGCCGGCGGTCGACCCGCGCCACCGTCGCGTCCGCCTCCACGGCTGACGCCCTGCTGCAGCGCCGCAGTTCCCGCCGCCGTCAGGCGGCGCCCTCGTCGTCCCGTTCGCCGACCCGACCGTCCACCTCAGGCCGCCCGCGGCCACCATCGGCCCGTCCCGCACCATGATCAATCGCCTGCTGCTCTGCTTCCTGCTCGTACCGGCGCCGCTGCTGGCGCAATCCGCCCCTGACGAGCCACCCGGCTGGTCCGGCAAGGCGGAGCTCTCCTTCGTGTCGTCCTCGGGCAACAGCGCGGCCCAGACGCTCGGCGCCTCGGCCGAAGTCGCCTACCGGCCGCCCGACTGGTCGGTCGTCACGAAGTCGTCGTTCGTCCGCAGCACGACCCGGGCCGAGCTGAATGCCGAGTCGCTCACGGGCGAGATACGGGCGACGCGCCGTCTGCAGCCGCGCCTCGAGGGCTACGGCCAGGTCGACTACCTGAAGAACCGGTTCGCCGGCATCGTGAACCGGATCGCCACCGACGCCGGCGTCGCCTGGGACGCGCTGCCGCCGAAGGCGCCGCAGGCGCTGCAACTGGTCGGCGGTCTCGGCTACAGCCACGAAGTGAATCCGACCGACGGCACGCAGTCGTTCGCCACCGGCAACGCCGGCCTGCGCTATCGCTGGCAGCTGTCGAAGACGGCCCGCCTGAGCGACGACGGGATGTTCACGGCGAGCCTGCAGACGGCACGGGACTGGCGGGTCACCAACACGGTGTCCGTCTCGGCGGCCCTCAACGCCGTCTTCGCCCTGAAGTTCTCGCACCGGCTGGATTTCGTCCACGTGCCGGTGGCGGGATTCCGGCAGACCGACCAATTGACGTCGGCGGCGATCGTGGCAAGCTTCTGAGACGGACTGTCGTCGACGGTCTCCAGGCTTCGGGCTACGGTGCAGTGCGGTCTGCGGTCGCCGGTTCCCGACGGGACTGGAGACGGGAGACTGAAGACCGTCACTGGCAGCCGGTTACGCCCGCGGCCCGAGTTGACCCGCCCCGGCCTCCTGACACAGAATTGAACCGTGGTTCGAGAATCGAACGGCGGTTCGAAAACGCCCAGCGGCGTCCGGGCCCGCCAGCGGGCCGACGCCCGGCGCGTCGACATCCTGCGGGCGGCCGCGCGCATCTTCCGCGCCCGCGGCTTCGCCGGCACCGGCATGCGCGAGATCGCCGAAGCGGCCGACCTCTCCCCCGCGAACCTGTACCACTACTTCCACGGCAAGCACGAGATCCTCTTCTTCTGCCAGGACCGGTCACTCGACCGGATGCTGGCGGCGCTCGACGCCGCGCGCCGCACCGACCAGCCGGCCACGGCGCAGCTGCGGCGGGTGATCGTGGCCCACGCCCTGTGCCTGCTCGACGAGGTCGAGGGATCGGCGGCGCATCTGGAGCTGCACGCCCTGCCCCCGGCGCTGCGGACGCGCATCGTCGCCAAGCGCGACCGGTACGAGCGGGGCATCCGCCGCCTCATCGCCGACGGCGTCCGCCGCGGCGATCTCGTGCCGTGCGATGCGACGGTCGTGGCCCGGGCGATCCTCGGTTCGCTGAACTGGACCGCGCACTGGTTCCGGCCGGAGGGGCCGCGATCGGCGCAATCGGTGGCGGCGCTGGTGGCCGATTTCCTCGTGCGCGGGCTCGCGGCCAGCCCCGCGTCGCGCGTGTTGTCGCTGAAGACGGTGCGCCCCGCGGCCGGGACCGCGCGCCCGAAGACCGTGCCGGCGGGCCGCCGGCGCCGGCCGGCCCGACCGGTCGCTTTCCCCAGTGAGGTGCCAGGTGAATGACTCACAGCCCGCCCCGCGGGCGCAGGTGCACGCGACGCTGCGCGTCAACGGCGAACCGACGCCCGTGTCGTTCGCGGCGTACAAGACGCTGCTCGAGGTGCTGCGCGAGGATCTCGGGCTCGCGGGCACGAAGCACGGCTGCGAGCTGGGCGAATGCGGCGCCTGCGCCGTCCTGCTCGACGGCCAGCCGGTGCTCTCCTGCCTCGTGCTCGGCGTCGAGTGCGACGGCCGCGAGGTGACGACGGTCGAGGGCCTCACGCGCGACGGCCGGCTCGACCCCCTGCAGGAAACGTTCGCCGACCTCGGCGCCTCGCAGTGCGGTTACTGCACGCCGGGCATCCTGCTGACGGCGCGCGCCCTGCTCGACCGGGTCGGCACGCCGACGCGCGACCAGATCCGCGAAGCCCTGTCGGGCAACCTGTGCCGCTGCACCGGCTACCAGCAGATCTTCGAAGCGGTCGAAGCGGCGATCGGCCAGGGACAGCCGAGCCCGAAGCCAGGCGAAGCCGAGGGCGACGCATCGGCGTCAGTTCCGCCTGGGGGTGGGGCCCCGAAGGTGGACAAGAGCGCCCGCGGCCATGCGAGCCCGAGGCCAAGCAGAGCCGAGGGCGACGCATCGGCGTCAGCTCCGCCTGGGGGTGGGGCCCCGAAGGTGGACAAGAGCGCCCGCGGCCATGCGAGCCCGAGGCCAAGCAGAGCCGAGGGCGACGCATCGGCGTCAGTTCCGCCTGGGGGTGGGGCCCCAGGCGCACTGAATGAATGCCAGCGGGGGGCATCATGAGTAAGCGGCCAACGCCGTCATCGGAGTCCCCCGCCGCCGCGTCGACGGCCGCGCGAAGGTCACCGGGCAGACGCGGTTCGCCGACGATCTGATGCTGCCGCGCATGGCGTACTGCAAGCTGCTGCGGTCGAGCGTGCCGCACGCCCGCATCGCGCGGCTCGACGTCTCGCGGGCCCGGGCCTGTCCCGGCGTGCTCCTCGTCCTCACCGGTGCCGACCTGCCGATTCCGTACGGCATCCTGCCGGTGAGCCAGGACGAGCACCCGCTGTGCGTCGACCGCGTCCGCTTCGTCGGCGACCCGGTGGCGGCCGTCGTGGCGCGCGACGAACTGGCGGCGACCGAGGCGCTCGACCTGATCGACGTCGAGTACGAGCCGCTGCGCACGATCGCCGATTCCCTCGAGAGCCTGGCCCATCCCGAGCCGCGGATTCACGACTACGGCGACGAGGGCAACGTCCACAAGAAGGTGTCGCTCGCCTTCGGCGACGTCGACCAGGCGCTGGCCGAGGCCGACCGGGTCTTCGAGGACGTCTTCTTCTTCCAGGGCAACACGCACCTGCCGATCGAGCAGCACGCCTCGGTCGCCATGAAGGATCCCGACGGCAAGCTCGTCATCTGGTCGAGCACGCAGACGCCGCACTACCTGCACCGGGCGCTCGCGAAGTCCCTGGCCATGCCGCCGGCCCACATCCGCGTCGTGGCCACGCCCAACGGCGGCGGGTTCGGCGGCAAGAGCGACCCCTTCAACCACGAGATCGTCGTGGCGAAGGCGGCGCTCGTGCTCGACCGGCCGGTGAAGATCTCCCTGACGCGCGAAGAGGTCTTCTACTGCCATCGCGGCCGGCACCCGGTGCTCATGAAGTTCCGCACCGGCGTGAAGAACGACGGCACGCTCACCGGCGTGCACCTGCAGACGCTGCTCGACGGCGGCGCGTACGGGTCGTACGGGGTCGCCAGCACGTTCTACACCGGCGCCCTCCAGACGGTGACGTACCACATCCCCGCCTACCACTTCCAGGGCTGCCGCACCTTCACGAACAAGCCGCCCTGCGGTCCCAAGCGCGGCCACGGCACGCCGCAGAGCCGGTTCGGCCAGGAAGTGCAGCTCGACAAGATCGCCGAGGCGCTGGCGCTCGATCCCGCCGAGCTGCGACTGAAGATCGTCGAACAGCCCGATACGCTGACCGCGAACTATCTGCGCGTCGGCACGATCGGCCTGGCGGAGTGCATCAACCGGGTCGTCCAGACCTCGGCGTGGAAGGACAAGCACGGCAAGCTGCCGCGCGGCCGCGGCGTCGGCCTCGCCTGCTCGTCGTACCTGTCGGGCGCCGGCCTGCCGATCTACTGGAACGACATGCCGCACTCGGGCGTGCAGCTGAAGCTCGATCGGAGCGGCGGCGTCACGGCCTTCTGCGGCGCGACGGAGATCGGCCAGGGCTCCGACGACGTGCTGGTCGGCTGCGTGGCGGAGGTGCTCGGCATCGAACCGTTCGACATCCGGCCCGTCACCGGCGACACCGACCTGACGCCGGTCGACCTCGGGTCGTACTCGAGCCGCGTGACGCTGATGATGGGCAACGCCGCCATCCAGGCGGCCGAGCGGGCCCGGGACCTCCTCGCGCAGGCCGTCAGCCGCAAGCTCGACGTCCCCGCCTCGCGCCTCGTGTTCGCCGACCGTCGCGTCTTCGACGCCGAGGACCCCGAGCGGGGGATGACGTTCCAGGAGGCGGTGTGCGCCGCCGAGGCGCAGTTCGGGACGGTCGGGACCGTCGGCTCCTACACGCCGCCGAAATCGGCCGCGAAGTTCAAGGGCGGCGGCGTCGGGCCCTCCCCCACCTACTCGTACACGGCGGCCGTCGTCGAGGTCGACGTGGACGAGACGACCGGCTGGGTGACCGTGCCGAAGGTCTGGATCGCCCACGACATCGGGCGGGCCCTGAACCCGACGCTGGTCCGCGGCCAGGTCGAGGGGAGTGTCTACATGGGGCTCGGCGAAGCGCTCATGGAGGAACAGGCGTTCCGCCGGCTGCCGGCGCGGCTCTCGAACGCCCTGGTGCACAAGTTCCCGTCGATCCTCGAGTACAAGAGCCCGACGAGCCTCGACATGCCGGAGGTCGTCACCGACCTCATCGAGCATCCGGATCCGGCCGGCCCCTTCGGCGCGAAGGAGGTCGGGCAGGGTCCGCTGCTGCCGATCATGCCGGCGCTCGCCAATGCGGTCTACGACGCGGTCGGCGTCCGGATCGACGAGGTGCCGGTGACCCCCGACAAGATCCTGAAGGCGCTCGAGGCCGTGCGCGACGGGAAGCCGGGCCGGTACGGTCCCGCGGCCTTCCCGGCGATCACCTGGCCCGAGGCGCTGCGCGTGCCGCCGCCCTGGGAGGGCGGCGACGGCCGGGCGGTGAACGAGACGCCGCGGCACAAGCGGCCGGCGGCTTCCGGAAAGAAGGAAGGGAAGAAGGACACGGTGGCCCGGTCATGATGCGTCTGCCCGAATTCCAGTACCACGCGCCCCGCTCGCTCGAGGAGGCGGCCGCACTGCTCGCCGTGGCACCGGCGGAGACCCTGCTCGTCGCCGGCGGCACCGACGTGCTGCCGAACATGAAGCGCCGGCAGCAGGTCCCGAAGGCGCTGGTGGGCCTGCGCGGCATCGGCGAGCTGCGGCAGATTCGGCCGGCCGACGGCGGCCTGGCCCTGGGGGCCGGCCTCACGCTGACCGACCTGGTGCATCATCCGGACGTCCGCGCCCGCTATGCGGGGCTGTGGCAGGCCGCCGCCCAGGTCGCGACGCCGCACCTCCGCAACATGGGGACGCTCGGCGGCAACCTCTGCCTGGACACGCGCTGCACGTACTACGACCAGAGCTACGAGTGGCGGAAGGCGATCAACTTCTGCATGAAGAAGGACGGGGAGGTCTGCTGGGTGGCGACGTCGAGCCCGCGATGCCTCGCCGTCTCGTCGACCGACACGGCACCGGCGCTGATGGCGCTCGGCGCCCGCGTGCGGCTCGTCTCGGCGGCGGCCGGCGCCCGGGTCGTCGACCTGGACGCGCTGTACCGCAACGACGGCATCGAGTACCTGACACGCCGCCCCGACGAGGTGCTGGCCGACGTCACGCTGCCCCCATCCGACGGCTGGCGGAGCACCTACTGGAAGCTCCGCCGCCGCGGCTCATTCGACTTCCCCGTGCTGTCGGTAGCAGCGGCCGCGCGGTTCGACGGCGACCGGGTCGTCGAGGCCCGCATCGTGCTCGGCGCGGTGGCGTCGCGTCCCATGCCCGCGCCGGCAGCGGCGGCCGCGCTGATCGGGCGGCGGCTGGACGACGAGGCGATCGCGGAAGCCGCCGACCTGGCGTTCGGCGTCGCCAAGCCGATGGACAATACCGACTTCACGCTGGTCTGGCGGAAGCGTGTGTCGCGCGCCTTCGTCACCTATGCCCTGCGCGAACTGCGCGGCGACGACATGCGCGAATGCCGGCTGAAGATCGCCCGGCAGGGGCTCGACGAGGTCGCCTGACCACGCCCCGACCGTTCCGGTGACGCTCTGAGGCCCGGCCGCCGCACGGCCGGGCCGGTTCCGGCCACACCCATGGACACGCCCGACCTCACACTCGATCGCACGTCCGGTGCCCGCACCGACGAGCACGTCTTCCTCGAAGGTCCGCAGACACGGAAGCGGGAGTTCTGGACCGTGCTGCGGATCATGCGGGAGCTCATCACCGGCTTCCGCACGCTCCACTTCGTCGGGCCGTGCGCGACCGTGTTCGGGTCGGCCCGCTTCCACGAGGACCACCCGTACCTACGAGCTGGCCCGCGAGATGGGACGGCGGCTGAGCCGGGCCGGCTTCACGGTGATGACCGGCGGCGGCCCCGGCATCATGGAGGCGGCCAACCGCGGCGCGCGTGACGTGGGCGGCCCGTCGATCGGCTGCAACATCACGCTGCCGCACGAGCAGGCGCCGAATCCCTACCTCGACCGTTGCGTGTCGTTCCGGTACTTCTTCGTCCGGAAGGTCATGCTGGTGAAGTATTCCTACGCCTTCGTCGTCATGCCGGGCGGCGTCGGCACCATGGACGAGCTGTTCGAGTCGCTCACGCTCATCCAGACGGGCAAGATCAGCCACTTCCCCGTCGTGCTGATGGGGCGCGCCTACTGGACGTCGCTCATCACCCAGCTTCGCGAGATGGCCGACGCCGGCACGATCGCGCCGGTCGACCTGCATCTGGCGCTGGTCACCGACTCGCCGGACGAGGCGATGGCGTACATCGAGAAGGAGGCCGTCGAGCAGTTCGGTCTGCGCCGGCGGCGCGTGCCCCGCAGCTCGCGCATGCTGGGCGAGCGCACGATGCAGTGCCGGACGGCCTCGTGACCGCCAGCCCGGCGCTGGCGCGCGTCGTCGCGGCCTGGCGGCCCGACACGCGCGTGACCGTGCTGACGGGCGCCGGCGTGTCGGCGGCCAGCGGCGTGCCGACGTTCCGCGGCGAGGACGGCCTCTGGCGCCGGTACCGGGCCGATGAGCTGGCGACGCCGGGTGCGTTCGAACGGGATCCCGGGCTGGTCTGGGAATGGTACGACTGGCGGCGGCAGCGCATCGCCGCCTGCCGGCCGAACGCCGCGCACGAGGTTCTCGCCCGCTGGTCGGCGCAATCTCCCCGGTTCACCCTGCTGACCCAGAACGTCGACGGCCTGCACGAGCGGGCCGGCACCCGGTCGGTCGTCCGGCTGCACGGCTCGATCTGGGACGTCCGCTGCGCCGCCGGCTGTGCCGGCGCGCCGCCGCGGTGGCGCGACGACACCGTGCCGCTGGCGAGGCTGCCGCCACGGTGCCCGTCCTGCGGCGGCCTGGCCCGCCCCGATGTCGTCTGGTTCGGCGAGGCCCTCGATCCCGCGGTGCTCGTCACGGCGATCGCCGCGCTGTCCTGCGATCTCTTCCTCGTCGTCGGCACCTCATCGGTCGTCTATCCGGCCGCCGGCTTCCTGGAGGAGGCCCGGCGCCGCGGGGCGCTCGGCGTCGAGATCAATCAGGCCGCCACGGCGGCCTCGGCGGTCGCCGACGTGGTGATTCCCTCCCCGGCCGAGCGCACGCTCGTCGAGCTCGACGCCCTGCTCGCGCGGTGACGGTATACTGAGAGCAGCGCCTCGTCGGGCGCTCGGCGCTGGGCCATCGGCGCTCGCACCGCACGCCGCGGAGACGAGCACGCACGTCGCCCATGGGACGTGGCACGTCGCAGGTGACAGGGATTCACAACGCCTCCATGCCTTCCGATCCGACCCGCCGACCTGGCGAACAGGTCCTCGAGCGCAGCAAGCCGGAGACGAAGGAGCCGGTGCGGTACCGCGTGGTGCTGCACAACGACGATTACACGACGATGGAGTTCGTCCTCCGGATCCTGGAGGACGTGTTCCTGAAGCAGCCGGCGGAGGCCTATCGGATCATGATGCAGGTGCACGTCGAGGGGCACGGCCTCTGCGGCTTGTATCCGTACGAGATCGCGGAAACCAAGGTCGAGACCGTGCACGATCTCGCGCGCCAGCACGGGTTCCCGCTGCGCGCCAGCACCGAGCCGGAATAGGGCTTTTCAGGCGTCATCATGTTCAGCGAGTCGATCGAAATCATCCTGCACGTCGCCTACCGGGAGGCCACCACCCGGCGGCACACGCACGTCACGCTCGAGCACCTGCTCTACGCCCTGGCCCATTCGATGGAGGGCGAGAAGATCCTGGCGGCGTGCGGCGCCGATCTGCCGGCGCTGCGGCAGTCGCTCGACGGCTACCTGCAGCACTCGATCGAGGAGTTCCCGCGCGGCGTGCACCGCGATCCGCAGGAGACGCTCGCCTTCCGCCGCGTCCTGCAGACGGCCGTGCTGCACGTCCAGAGCGCCGGCCGGCAGGAAGTGCGGGCCGGCGACGTCCTCGCCGCCATCCTGCAGCAGCCGAAGTCACCGGCGGCGCAGCTGCTCGACTCGCAGGGGGTGACGCGCCTCGACGTGCTGAACTACATCTCGCACGGCATCAGCAAGGTGCCGGCCGTGCCCGAGAGCGAGGGGGCGTCCGACCCGTCGACGTCGCACGAGGGCGAAGGGCGCGGCGCACCGTCCGGCCTGCAGCCGCTCACCGCCTTCACGACGAACCTGACCGAGCGGGCGCGTGAGGGCAAGCTGGATCCGCTGATCGGCCGGACGCAGGAGCTGCAGCGGACGCTCGAGGTGCTGTGCCGGCGGCGCAAGAACAACCCGGTGTTCGTCGGCGAGGCCGGCGTGGGCAAGACGGCCCTGGCCGAAGGGCTGGCGCTGCGGCTGCTGGACGCCGACGTGCCGACGCCGCTCGAGGGGGCCGAGATCTTCGCGCTCGACTCGGCGGCGCTGCTGGCCGGCACGCGGTTCCGCGGCGACTTCGAGGAGCGGTTCAAGGCCGTGATCGGCGCGCTGCAGCAGCGCCCCCTCGCCATCCTGTTCATCGACGAGATCCATACCGCGGTCGGCGCGGGCGCCACCATCGGCGGCACGATGGACCTGGCGACGCTCATCAAGCCGGTGCTCACCACCGGCGAGCTCCGCGTCATCGGATCGACGACCTTCGAGGAGTTCAAGCAGATCGAGAAGGACCGGGCCCTGGCCCGCCGGCTGCAGAAGATCGTGATCGACGAACCGACGCAGGGCGAAGCGGTGCAGATCCTGAAGGGGCTGCGGTCTCGCTACGAGGACCACCACCACGTGGCCTACAGCGATGCGGCGATCGACGCGGCGGTCAAGCTCGCCGCCCGGCACCTGCGCGACGTCCGGCTGCCCGACAGCGCCATCGACATCATGGACGAAGCGGGCGCGATGTTCCGGCTGCAGCCCGCGCCGGCCGTCGCCGCCGAAGGGACCGAGCCGCCGACCGCGGAAGGCGCCGCCGATGCGTCGACGCCGCCACGCCGGACGGTCGAGCCGGCCGACATCGAACGTGTGGTCGCCCGCATGGCGAGCATCCCGACGCAGCAGGCGTCGGCGTCCGACCGCGAGCGGCTGCAGACGCTCGAGGAAGCGCTGGGCCGCGTCGTCTTCGGCCAGCCGGAGGCGGTGCACGCCGTCGCCACGGCGATCAAGCGGGCGCGGGCGGGCCTCGGCCAGCCCGACCGGCCGTCGGGGGCCTTCCTGTTCACCGGGCCGACCGGCGTCGGCAAGACCGAGCTGGCCAAGCAGCTCGCGCTGCACCTGGGCAACGAGTTCATCCGCTTCGACATGAGCGAGTACATGGAGAAGCACGCGGTGGCCCGCTTGATCGGCGCGCCGCCGGGCTACGTCGGCTTCGAACAGGGCGGGCTGCTCGTCGACGCCGTGCGGGTGCACCCGTACAGCGTCGTGCTGCTGGACGAGATCGAGAAGGCCCATCCGGACGTGTTCAACATCCTGCTGCAGGTGATGGACCACGCCACCCTGACCGACAACACGGGCCGCAAGGCGGACTTCCACCACGTCGTGCTGATCATGACGTCCAACGCCGGCTCGCGCGAGATGAGCGCCGCGGCGATCGGGTTCTCGGAGGATCGGACCGGCCCGGCGAAGTCGCGTTCGAAGCAGGCGCTGGAGCGGATCTTCAGCCCGGAGTTCCGTAACCGCCTCGACGCCATCGTCACCTTCTCGAGCCTCACGCCCGACGTGATGGAGACGATCGTCGAGAAGTTCGTCCTGCAGCTGGAATCGCAGCTCGCCGAGCGGCACGTGGCCATCGAGCTCGAGCCGGAGGCCCGCGCCTGGCTGGCGAAGAAGGGCTACGACCCGGTCTACGGCGCCCGGCCGCTCGGCCGTGTCATCCAGATCCACGTGCGGGATCCGCTGACCGACGAGATCCTGTTCGGCGCCCTCGAGCACGGCGGCACGGCCCGCGTCCGCCTCGACGCGGAAGCCGACGCCCTGACGTTCGAGTTCGAGGGAACGAAGGAAAAGGAGAAGATCGAGACGAATTGACAATCGGGAATGAGGAATGGGGAATGAAGAAATCAAAGATCCCGTGAGCGTCGCCCTTCAGCGCTCACCACCGGTCTTCAGTTTCTCCATTCTCCATTCTCCATTCATTTCCCCTCCACCTTCACCCCCACCGACACCCACCGGCCCGGCATGTCGACGCCGTGGATTTCCTGGTACCGGCTGTCCAGCAGGTTCGTCCCGTCCACGAAGACCATCGTCGATCCCACCCGCTTCGACAGTCGCGTGTCGACCACCCAGTAGTGTCGCCCGTCGGACCGGCGCGTCCAGGCGATGCGCTGCCCGAGGCCGATGCCGGCCGGCAGCGGCAGGCTCGCGACCCCGCTGAGCGCGTGCCGGGCGTAGTCCAGGACGTACTCCGACAGGTAGTCGACCGTGCCGGCATCCTCGGTCAACCAGGCGTACTGGAGCTGCACGAGCCCGCCGGCCGGCAGCAGGCGGCGGACGCTCAGCTGCACGCCGTCGGTCGCCACATCGCGCAGATTCGCCGCCGTCCATTTCTCCTGCGGCGAGCGGCGGATGAAATCAATCACGTTGCGGTCGCGACGGGCGAAGACCGTCGCCGACGCCGTCCACACGACAGCCGGCATCCAGTCGATGCCGGCTTCTCCGCTCCACGCGCGCTCCGGCTGCAGCGTCGGCGTCCCCTGGCTGCTGGGATCCGAGTAGTAGAGCTCGGTGAAGGTCGGAATGCGGAACGCGTGTCCGACCGCCCCGCGCAGCTTCACCGTGCGGCTCACGAGGCTGCTCACCGCCAGCGAGGGGCTCCACGAGGTGCCGAAGTTCGAATAGCTGTCGACCCGCAGTCCCGGATAGACGAAGGTGCGGGCGCCGAGCTTCTGCTGCAGCTCGGCGAACAGGCTCCCCTGCCCGTACCGGTGGTCGCCGAGATTGTTCGAGTGGATCCAGTCGCCGCCGCCCGCCACGCCGACGGTCAGCCGCGTCGCCGGACTCCAGTCGCGCCGCGCCTTCACCTGCAGCTGCACTTCGTGCGTCCGGTGGCGGTTCAGCGGGAACCCGGGAATGGTCTGGTCGTACAGGAACCGGTCGCCGTGCGTGCGATACGACGCACGGGCATCGACCTGCCAGGTCCGGCCGGTGAACAGCTGCCGGTCGAGCGACACGAGGGTCTGGTTCGTCCATTCGCGCGAGGGGGCGGGGCCGTGCACGCCCCGTACGCCCCGAAGGCCTTTCGCAGGTGCGAGACGAACAGGTAGGTGTGGCGTCCGACCTCGGTGCCCGAGCTGACCGACAGCGTCTGGAAATCGCGGTCGGGCTCGAAGCCGGACGATCGCGTGCCGGAGAAGGCGAACGTCTGGTGCACGTCGCCACCGTCGAGGTGCGCGACGGCGTTGCCGGCCGCCAGACCGAAGTCCCCCGCCGTGAACTGCACGCTGTCGGCCGCGGTGCCCCGGCGTGTGATCACGTTCACCGTCCCGCCGAAGGCGTCGGCGCCGTACAGCGACGAGCCGGGGCCGTAGAGGATCTCCACGCGATCGATGTCGTCGAGCGGCACCGGGATGTCACCGTTGTGGTGGCCCGACTGCGCGTCGTTGATCGGCAGGCCATCGACCAGCACGAGCGTCTGCCCGAACGACGCCCCGCGCAGCGAGAAGTCGTTCTGCACGCCCAGGGGGCCGCGGGCCCGCACGTCGACGCCTGCCGCGTAGCGCAGCACCTCGTCGACCGACTGCACGGGCAGCCGCGCGATCTCGTCGTGCGTCAGCACGACGACCGAGCGGGCCACGTTCTCGAATGGCACCGGCGCCGCGGTGGCGGTCACGACCACCGTCTCCTGCACCGGCGGCGCCGCCGTGCCCGGGGCCGACGCGGACGACGGGGAAGCCGGCGGCTGGGCCGCGGCGGGAACGGCCGTCAGCAGGCCGAGGGCGAGCACGAGTACACGGGACATCAGCGTCCTTTCCGGCCGCGTGCGACGAGCGGCCGGACCGTGCGCCGGCCCTCCGCCCCGCAGGGCTAGCGGCAACAGCGGCCACAGCGGATCGGGAAGACGACAGCCGCGGAACGCGGGCTGCGACGGTGCCGGCTGGTGGAATGCGGTGTCACGGATGCGAAGGCGGCGCACCGCCGCGCCGGAAGCCCTGGGCTCTACGCCCTGCGGTCGGCTCGCCGACGGGAAGGCACACCAACCCGGCGTCCGGGGCTCCGGACAAACGCTCCGAACCGTACGACGGTCGGATGCGGATCGATATCAGCGGTGAACGCGGACGGGGCCACGCAGCGGGCGCGGCGTACCCGACCCGCGGTGGGTGGATCGCTCAGTTGACGGCGACGGAGCGGGCCGCCTGCGACGACGGCTGGGATTCGCGGGACGCAGCACCCTGGATCTGCTGCCGGATCTGCTGCTGGAGCCAGGCGACCGGCTGCGGCTGGGCCGCGAGAAACGCCCGCCACTCCGCGTCGCTCAGGGGCACACAAATGACTCGTTCCATGCTCATATTCGGGAAACCTCCGTGGGACAAGGGTACCCGCCCGGCTCAATTGCTCAAAATAGAATGATCTGATGGCTTCCATCTCCATCACTTATGCGTCTGACGGCCGCTGTCGGACTTGCCGGCCGCCGACCTGACGGCGGTACGCGGCCGGGCGAGCGACGGCGACAGGCGCAGCTGGCCCCGGATCGCCTCGAAGCTCCGCAGGGCCTCCTGCACCATGCGCGGCACGCGGTTGCCGCGGGGGTAGACCCAGCCGGTCTGCCTGATGAGCTGCTCGTCGTGAATCCGTGTGCAGAAGAACTGGTGGCTCTGCACTTCGCGGGCAATCGCCAGATACGGCAGGATGCTGATGCCGAGCCCGGCCCGGACCATGGCCTTGATGATCTCGACGTTCTCGGTGTCCATGACGATCTTCGGCTCGATCTTCGCCCGCAGGAAGTAGGCATCGATGACCCGCCGCGTGTTCGACCCCGGCTCGAACAGCACGAACGGCTGTCCGGCCAGGTCGTCGGGCCCGATGCGCCGCTGGCGCGAGAACGGGTGATTCGGCCCCGTCACCAGCAGCAGCTCCTCCTTGAGCACCGGGATGGTCACCAGGTCGGGCTCGTCGATCGGCAGCGTCAGCAGCCCGCAGTCGGCCGTCCCGGCGCGCAGCTCGCGGATGGACTTGTCGGTGAGCGCCGCCAGGACGCGGACCTCTGCGCGCGGGTGCATCCGGCGGAAGTGCTTCAGCAGCGGCGGGAAGACGTAGATGCAGACGGTCATGCCCCCCGCCAGCCGCAGCGTGCCGCGCAGATCGCCCGTCCGGTCGGTGACGGCGCCGACGGTGTCCTTGATGTCCTCGAAGATCCGGTTGCTGAGCTGCAGCAGCGTCTCGCCCGCCGGCGTCATCCGCACCTGCCGGCCGACGCGGAGGAAGAGCGGCTCGTTCAGCTCCTCTTCGAGCAGCAGGATCTGGCGGCTGATGGCCGACTGGGACACGTGCAGCTTGCGGCCCGAGCCGGTGAACGATCCGGTCTCGGCAATCGCCCGCAGGATTTCGAGCTGTCGCAGGTCCATGGTCGGAACACCCTCTGGAAATCGTCGTGCACGCCCCCGCCGGTCCAGCCGGCGGTCCGGGCCCGCGGCGCCGGCGCAGTGGCAGCGGATGATACGGATGATAACGCAGCTCGCGGCGAGGGCGCGCGCGAGCGGCCCGGACACGGGCGGCAGCGGGGAGAGACGTTCGGCGAAGGGGTCGGCCGGCGGCGGCCGCCGGCCCCGAAGGGCATTCTGGTGCCCCGGGGCCGGCGCGGACCGCCCGCCGACTCAATGGCTCTGCGACTTCCGGAACGACACGCCGTGGGCCTCGGGGCCGAACCCGATGACCATGGCCCCGACGACCAGCACCAGCGTGGCCAGCATCCACATCGCCTGGGCATAGGTCAGGTGCTCGCCGAGGAGCGCCTCGACGTAGGTGATGCTCGACGCGATGAGCACGCCGATCTGGTACGCGAAGCCCGGGAAGAACCCGCGCAGCGACCCGGGCGACAGCTCGTTGATGTGCGCCGGAATGACCCCCCACGCGCCCTGCACCATGAACTGCATCAGGAAGGCGCCGACGACGATGAGCGGCGTGGAGGGGGCGAAGACCCAGAGCGGCGCCAGCACGATGGCGCCGATGACGGCCGTCACCATCGCCTTCCGTCGTCCGCCGCGATCGGAGAACAGGCCGAAGAACAGCCCGCCGAGGATCGCGCCGACCATGGAGATGATCGTGATGGTGGCCGTCGCCTCCGGACTGAAGTGTCGCTGCTGCTGGAGGAAGGTCGGATACATGTCCTGCGTGCCGTGCGAGATCATGTTCATCATCGCCATGAGCACGACGAGGTAGATGAAGATCTTCCAGTGCTTGGCGATCTCGCGGCCGTAGGTCCGCCAGTCTCCGGTCTTGTGCTCGTGCCAGGCCTCGGTCTCCTCGACCTTGAAGATCACGAAGAGCGACAACAGGGCGGGCAGGCCGCCGATGAAGAACATCATCCGCCAGCCGTAGTAGGGGAAGATCGTGAAGTAGGCGACGGCCGCCAGGAGGTAGCCCAGCGCGTATCCCTCCTGCAGCAGCCCCGACAGGACGCCGCGCCACTTCACCGGCACGGTTTCCATGACCAGCGACGCGCCGACGCCCCATTCGCCGCCCATCCCGATGCCGAACAGGAACCGCAGGGCCAGGAACGTCGCATAGTTCGGCGCGAGGCCCGAGGCCACTTCGACGATCGAATAGAAGATGATGACGCCGACCATCGGCATGCGGCGCCCGTAGCGGTCGGAGATGATGCCGAAGATGAACGCGCCGAGCGGGCGCGTGGCGAGGCTGGCCGTCAGCGCGAGGGCGATGTCCGGGCGCGACACGTGGAGGTCGCTGGCCACCGAGCCCAGTACCATCACGAGGATGAAGAAGTCGAAGGCGTCGAGCGTCCAGCCGAGGAAGCCGGCCAGCACGGCGTTGCGCTGATTGGCGCGCTCCTGTGCCAGCGTGGTCGCGGTCGTGGTCATGGGGTCTCCCAGGGGGACCGGACACCCGGTGACCGGGCATCCGCCGGTTGAAGACGGGGGCGACACGCGCCCCGCGCGTGCGAAGGATAGGGGGCCGGGGAGAGTCAGCGCAAGAAAAAAAGCGATCGTGCTATCGTACCGACCATGCGCGACACGCCCCTTCGCCAGCACGGTGGTCCGGCCTCGACTGTCGAGACGGCCTGCCCGCTCGACTGCCCCGACGGCTGCAGCGTCACGGCCACGGTCCAGCACGGCCGCGTCCTGTCGCTCGACGGATCGCATCGCAATCCCGTGACCAACGGCTTCATCTGCGCCAAGGTCCGCCGCTTCGCCGATCGCGTCTACGGTCCCGACCGGCTGCTCCACCCGGCCATCCGCAAGGGGGCGAAGGGCCAGGGGTCGTTCAGTCGCGTGACCTGGGACGAAGCGCTGGACCTGGTCGCGCGGCGCATGCGCGAGGTGCGCGACCGGTGGGGCGGCCCGGCCATCCTGCCCTTCTCCTATGGCGGATCCAACGGCCTGCTCACGCAGGATACGACCGACGCCGAGCTCTGGCGCCGCTTCGGAACCTCACGTCTCGCCCGCACGGTCTGCGCCGCGCCGACCGGCGCGGCGAACCAGGCACTCTACGGCAAGATGCCCTCGGTGGCGTACGAGGACTTCGTGCACGCCCGCCTGATCGTCCTGTGGGGCATGAACCCGTCCGTCTCGGGCATTCACCTCGTGCCGTACGTGCGCGAGGCGCAGCGGCAGGGCGCGCGCCTCGTCGTGATCGACCCGCGCGCCACGCCGCTGGCCCGCCTGGCCGACCTGCACCTGCCGGTGCAGCCCGGCACGGACGTCGCACTGGCGATGGCGGTCCACCGGTATCTCTTCGCCAACGGCCACGCCGACGAGGCCTTCCTCGAGGCCCACACGCGCGGCAGCGAGCGGCTGCGCGAGCGGGCCGAGCCCTGGACGATCGAGAAGGCCGCCGACACCGCTGGCGTCGATCCCGCGGCCATCGAGACGTTCGCCCGCTGGTACGCCGAGAGCTCGCCGGCCCTCATCCGCTGCGGCTGGGGGCTCGAACGGAACCGCAACGGCGGCAACGCCGCGCTCTCGGTGATGGCGCTCCCCGCCGTGGCCGGCAAGTTCGGCGTCCGGGGCGGCGGCTACGCCATGAGCAATTCCCCCGCCTGGGGCATCGAGCGCACCTGGATCGGCGCCGAGGAGCCCGCGACGCGTCTCGTGAACATGAACCAGCTCGGCCGGGCGCTCACCGCCGTCGACGATCCGCCGGTGCAGATGCTCTTCGTCTACAACTGCAACCCGGCCGTGACGATGCCGAACCAGAATCTCGTGCTCCGGGGCCTCGAACGCGACGACCTGTTCACGGTCGTCTTCGACCAGGTGATGACCGATACGGCGCTGTACACGGACGTCATCCTGCCGGCGACGACCTTCCTCGAGCACTACGATCTGGCCCGCTCGTACGGGCCGATCAACCTGCAGATCATCCATCCGGCCGTCGAGGCGACCGGTGAGGCGCGGCCCAACGCGGACGTCTTTGGCGAGCTGTGCCGGCGGCTGGACCTCGTCGACGACGAGACGCCGGCCGAGGATACCGACGTGCTGTTCGCCGTGCTCGATGCGCTGCCCGGCGATGCCGGCGACGCCCTGCGCCGCGACGAGCGGCCGGTGCCGCCGTTCGGCACGACGCCCGTGCAGTTCGTCGACGTCTTCCCGCGCACGGCCGATGGGCGCGTCGACCTCTTCCCCGAGGCGCTCGAAGCCAGTGCCCCCGCCGGGCTGTACCGCTTCCAGCCCCTGCCCGACGGCGACCGGTACCCGCTGACGCTGATCTCGCCGGCCAGCGACCGGACAATCAGCTCGACCCTCGGCGAACTGCCCCGCCCGGACGTCCGGCTGCTCATGCACCCCGACGACGCGGAACGGCGCGGGCTGGAGGACGGGGATTCCGTGCGGGTCTTCAACGGGCTCGGCGAGGTCCGCTGCCGGCTCGGTCTCTCGAAGTCCCTGCGGACGGGAGTCGTCAGCCTCCCCAAGGGCCTGTGGCGGCGCAACATGGCGAACAGCCGCACGGCGACGGCGCTGGCCCCCGATACGCTGACGGATCTGGGCGGCGGCGCCTGCTTCAACGACGCGCGCGTCGAGGTGGCCTCGGTGGCGCAGGCATAGGGAAGCAGACCTGTCACGTGCGACGTGCAGCGCCTGCGGCTGGTGCCGGGCGCCGCAGCGCGCGAGGCATCGCGAGCGGGGGTGGGGCCCCGCGAGCGCCGAACGACGTGCACCCTGTCCGTGCGGGGTGCGGAGTGCGGAGTGCGGCGCTCTTCTACGTTCGACGTTCTACGGTACGGATCGCCCCCCTCATTCCTCGTTCCTCATTCCTGACGCCGTGCGTGCCACGTCCTGCCTCTGACCTGCGCATCGAGAACACCCATTGCTCGTTGCCCGTTGCCCCATTGCGACCAGCGCGAGCGGAGACGCAGCCCCCGGGCGCCGAGCCTAATAGCTGAAGAAGAACACGAGATCGATGCCATTGCGCTGGGTCAGGGCCAGCGTGGCCGGATTGGTGATGAACGTCCCCTCCGACAGCGTGCTCTGCAGCCGCATGAAGTCGGTCAGCAGGTAGTCGATCGTGAACTGCGTCGCGCTCTCGCGCCCGATCGACTGGCTGACCTTCAGGAAGAGCCGCGTGCCGATCTGCTGTCCGACCGTCAGGGCCGCCGCGGCGCCCGTGGTGGGCGACGGCTGGATCTCGAACAGGTCGAGGCTCAGCGCGCGGCCGATCGACTGGGCCAGCGACGAAGTGAGGGCCCCGGCGGCGATGGCGCTGGCCCGCGACACGAGCGATGCCTGCTGCTGCTCGCCGAGCTGGTTCAGCGGCTGATTGAACACGATGAGGGACAGGATGTCGGCCTCGTCCAGCGGCGGTGAGCTGCTCAGCGCGAGCCGCGGCGCGCGCAGGGTGCCCTGCACGCTGACCTGTGTCAGCACGCCGGCGATCGTCCGGGTCGCCTGAATGTTCAGGGCCGGATCGATCGGCTGCTGTCCCTGGAACTGGATCCGCCCGCCCCGCTGGATGTCGAACCGGCGTCCCTGGAACTGGTACGACCCGCGCACGGTGGTCATGGTGCCGTCGAACTGGACCGGGCTCGCGGGATCCTTCTGCAGGCGGATCGTGCCGCCGAGCAGCGCGTTCAGCGAGACGACGCCAATCGGCAGGCTGGTGCGCGTCAGGTCGCGCCCCGACACGGTGAGGTCGTCCGGCACCTGCAGCACCAGGTCGATTGTCAGCGGTCCCAGCAGCGTCGGCTCCGGGGCCGGCGGCCCCTCCCGCTCCACCCCGCCGGCGGTTTCCGGCGGCAGCAGCGGCGTCGCCCTCGTCGCGCCGCGCGCCACGAGATCGAGCAGACGATCGGCGTCGACCCGGGCATTGTTCAGCGTCACGGTCCCCTGCAGCCGCGGGTGGAGCAGGTCGCCGACCAGCTGCACGTCGGTCGTGATCGCCGCGCTCGCCAGCGGACTGTCGATGACCTCGAAGCGGTCGGCCCGCAGATCGATCCGGATGCCGCTCACGCGGCCGGCCGTGATCGCCAGATCGCCCGCCACCCGCAGCGGGTGACGCCGGGGATCGAGCACGGTCAGCCGTTCGACGTGGACGCGGTCGCCGGCCAGCGTGATCTCGGTGTCGATGTTCGTGTAGGTGACGCCGGAGGCGACGACGGTCAGCCGGCCGTTCTTCACCTCGACCCGCCCGTCCGCCAGCGGCTCGGCCGGTGTGCCCTGCACGTGCACGTCGGCCTGCACGGTCCCGTCCACGTCGCGGACGACCGGCGTGAAGCCGGCAATGAGCGCGAGCGGAATCGGGCTGCTCCGGACCGTCACGTCGAGCGGCTCGCGCGACGTGAGGTCCCCGCCGAGCAGCGTGGCGGGCAGCGTGCCGGCCGCCGACAGCCACGCGCCGTCGGGCCGATCGAGGCGTGCGTCGAGGCGCACCTGTCCCGCATCGTAGGCGCCCGTGCCGGTCAGCTTCGTGTCCCGGATGGTGCGGAAGCCGCCGCCAGCCACCGAGAAGCGGGCGGTGGCACGGGGGGCGCGCACGCTGCCGGTGACGTCAATCGCGGCATCGAGCGAGCCGACCACGCCCGGCGCGCGCGGCAGCAGCGTGTCGAGCGAGGCCAGCTCGAAGTTGGACAGCCGGACGTGCAGCGCCTGCCCGGCCCCGCCCAGCACGCCGTCGATCGCGACACGGTGCGTGTCGCGCCGGAGCTCGATGCCGGACACCGAGATGCTTCCGTTGTCCCAGGTGACGCTGGCGGTGGCGTGCGGAGCCGACTCCCAGACGAGCGTCCCGCTGCGGACGGCGAGAATCGGCGATCCGGAACCGCTGCGCCGTGTCGGGGCCGTGTGCCATCTGCCAGTCGCCGGCGACCGTCATGCGCGATCCCATCGCTTCGAGCGAGCTCTTCACGTTCAGGACATGGTCCGCATAGCGGGCCTCGACCTGGGCGACCTGCGCGACGTCGTGCCCGGCACTGCTCAACGCCTGCCCGTCGGCGCGTCCCGTCACCTCCAGGCGGCTCGTGTCGAGATCGGGCAGCATCGCCTCGTAGCCGGCCGTGACGCTGCGGACGCGCCAGGCATCCCAGGCAATCGGCCCGCCGGTCAGCTGCCCCTTGGCCGTCAGCCCCCCGGCCAGACCGCTGACGGTCGCCTCGAGCGAGGCTTGCCCCGCGATCGGCCAGGAGACGAGCCGTCCCAGGCGCGCCAGGTCGGTGCCGTTGACCTGCACCGCCAGCGACGACGGCGGTCCGGCCGACGTCAGGTTCAGCGTCCCGCTGACGCGACCGCTGCCCGCCGGTCCCTCGAACGTCAGGTGGCGCACGTCGGCCTGCCGACGCGCGTAGGTGCCGTCGGCCGTCGCCTGCGTGACGGCCAGCCCGTTGATCGGTGCTCGGCCGGAGGGCGGCCGTGCCGCTCCACGCCACGTTGTCGACCGTCGGCGCCGCGCCGACCTCGGCGAAGGTCACCGTGCCGTCCAGCCGGCCGCTGAGCCGCCCCTGCAGGCCCGGCAGCTCGAGCATCGGCGTCAGATCGAGACGCGCGAAGGTGCCGCGCGCCTGAATGGCGAGGCGGCGCTGGCTCAGATGCGCGGCCACGGTCGCCTCGGGCACGTCGCCGTCGAAGACGTGCGACGCGCGCAGCCGGCTCGATGCCTCCAGCGTCATCTCGTCGAGCGCGGTGCCGGTGACGTGCAGATCGAAGCTGCCGCCGAGATCGGTGCGGAAACGGTCGGCGGTGAGCGTCTCGATGTCGAATGTCCGGCCCACGCGCTGCAGATCGAGGTGCGTGACCGTTCCGCGCGCCGCGTATTGCAGGTGCGGGCCGGCCAGCGAGAAGCTGCCCGTGCCTCCCTCGGCGATGGCGGCGCCGATGGCGGTCGACGGATGCAGCGCGAACCGTCCCTCGAGCCTCGGCCACTTCCCGGTCAGCGTGTAGCCGAAGTTCAGCCGGCTGTCGAGCTTCGTCACGCCGAGCTGCGGAGGCAGCGTCGACAGATCGATGCCGGCGGCCTCCCCCCGCAGGTCGAACGTCACGTCGGGCTCGCCGGCCCAGGTGAGCCGGCCCGATGCCGTGACTCGTCCGCCGTACGCCCGGCCGGCAGCGTCCAGGTTGACACCCCGCCGGTCCACGGTGCCCGTGGCCGTCAGGTCCGACGCCCGGTACCCCACGACCGTCGTCCGCGGGGTCCGGAACCGGTAGGACGCCGTCATCGCGCCGCCGCCCAGCCGCGCGTCGATCGACACGACGCCGGTGATATCGCTCTGCACGGCCGGCTTCCGGATGAGCGGCGCCAGGTTCAGGCCGTCCATCCGCACGTCGCCGGTGACGTGACGATCGGGGCGGCTCAGGTCCGCCGTCAGCTGCGCCGAGACGGCGCCGGCGCCCGACCGGAAGTCGAGTGCCGTCTTCACCGCCGTCATCGGTCCGCTGGCCGACAACTCGACGCGGGGCGTCAGCGGCATGTTCCGCACGCCGGGCACGAGTCCCGCGATCTCCGGCAGGTCGACGGGATCCGCCGAGACGCGCACGTTGAAGCCGCTGGCCCGGTCGCCGCGCGGCAGATCGCCGTCGATCTGGACATGGCTCCGCGCCAGCTGCACGTCGAGCCGGCCGAAGACCCACCGCGCCGGCCGCATGGCGAACCGGCCGCTCACCGACCGGATCGCGACATCCGGGGAGACGGCCTGCCCGCTGAACCGGTGGATATCGAAAGCGAGGTCACCGGGCCTGATGCTGAAGCCGACGTCGGCCGACATGCCGTCGATGCGCTGCGGCCAGGCGATCGCCCCTCCGGCACCGGCTTCGCGGTCGATGTGGAGCCGCCCGCCGGAGACGACGATCCGGCTGATGCCGAACGTCGGCGCGCTGCGGGGCGTGCCGCCCGACGACGGCCGGACGAGATGGCCCAGATTCCAGCCGTCGGCCGTCTGGCGCAGATGGATGTCGGGGGCGTCGACGTCGACCTCGTCGACGATGCGGCCTGCCGAGACGAGCGACGCGATCCGGTAGTGAACGGTGATCTGCCGGATGGCGATCGCCGGCTGGCCGTCGAGCACGATGGTGACGTCGTGCAGGGCGATGCCGGTCAGCAGGCTGCCGTCGACCCGCCCGATTGTGAGCTGCCCGCTCAGGTAGCGGTTGCCGAAGCCGACAATCGTGTCGCGGAGCTGGTCTTTGAACCAGGTGGTCTGCAGAGCGATCAGCGCCACGACGCACACCAGGCCCACGATCGTGATGGCGGTCCGCGCGGTCCGCCGGACGATCCGTCCGGTGGTCCGGACCCGAGACGATGGCGTCGGGTTCTGCTCGTCCATGGTGATGCCGGGGCCGCCCCGCGTTCGGGCGGCCGCGCGTCAGAACGCCTGCCCGATGCTGAAGTGCACCCGCCAGCGGCGCGTCTGCGGCTGGCCGTTCACGCTGAGGCCGGGGATCGGATTCAGCTGGTAGCCGAAATCGAAGCGGATCGGGCCGACGGGCGTCTCGTAGCGGAGACCGGCGCCGGCGGCGTACCGCAGGTCGGTGAGGTCGAATCCGCCGGACTCCTTCCAGACGTTGCCCAGATCGAGGAACAGCACGCCACCGAGCCGGCCGACAATCGGCGTGCGCAGCTCGCTGCTGGCCATCAGCATGCTGTCCCCGCCGATGGGCAGCCCCGACTCGCTGAGCGGGCTCACGTCGTACCGGCCCCAGCCGCGGATACTGGTCGCCCCGCCGAGGAAGAAGCGCTTCGAGAACGGAATGTTCGTGTCGTGGCCGCCCTGCGGCTGGACGTCTCCGGCCTCGACGCGGTTGGCCAGCACCAGGCCGTGCCCGAGCCCGAGGTAGTGGCGGACGTCGGCCGACTCGAGCGTGTAGTTGAAGGCACCGGGCAGCCATTCGCCGGCCTGCTCGGCGTGCAGCGCGACCTGGTAGCCATGGCTGGCGTTCAGCAGGTTGCCGGCCGTGTTGCGGGTGAAATCGACCGCCAGCCCCACGCGGGTGCCGGACTGCTCGCCGGTCACCGGATTCAGTCCGAGCGCGATGAGGTCGTTGCGGAGCAGCGGATCGTTCAGGGCGTCGCTCGCGATGCTGCTGGTATCGCGCTCGGTGGTGAGCGACACCTGCCAGACCGTGGGCCGGCCGGCGTCGTGCGTCACCGTGGCCGTACCGCCGCTCGTGACGAGCGCGTAGGCCGGGGCGCTGGTGTACCACCGCTGCCCCTGCAGCTTCAGCTGATAGTGCGGGGAGGCCAGGTACGGCTGCAGGAAGTCGAGGCGCACGCCGCGGTCGATCGACGACCAGCGGCCGTGCACGCTCGCCGTGCGGGCGCCGCCCAGGAAGTTCACCTGACTCCACTGCACGTCGCCGCGCGCCTTCTCCTCGGTGCCGTAGCCGACGCCGAACTCGACGTGATGATGCTTCCCCTCGGTCACCGTGATCCGCGTCGGCACATCGGCCTGCGGCGGCGTGGCCAGCGCGGCGTGCACCTCGACGAACTGGAACAGCCCCAGCGAGTACAGCCGCCGCTGGGTCGTCTGCAGCAGGATCCGGCTGTATCGCTGGCCGGGCCGGTAGAGGATCTCGCGGCGGATGACGGCGTCGCTGACGCTCTTGTTGCCGGTGATGGCCACCGGACCGAAGTAGCCGATCGGTCCCGGCGTCGCCTGGAACGTCAGCGCGACGTCCATGGGGCCGACCCGCGCCACCTGCGTCTGCACCTGGGCGTAGGGATAGCCCTGATCCTCGAGCTCGTGCACCGCCATGGCGTGCGCGGCGATGAGATCGTCCCGGCCCAGCGGCTCTCCGATCGTCAGCGGCAGCCGCTCGCGCAGCCCGGCCAGCTGCCGCGCCGGCACGACGTCGAACCCGGCGAACGCGATCGTCCGGATGCGCACCGGCTCGCCCTTGTCGACGCTGATCGTCAGGTTCACCTCCTCGTGCCCGTCGGTCGCGGCGATCTTCGAGGTGACCGTCGCGTTCGGATAGCCGTGATCGATGAAATAGGCGCGGACGCGGTCGATGTCGGTCTCGAAGGCGGCCCGGTCGAACGGGAATTTCTTCCCCCAGGGCAGCCAGGAATTCTCGCGGGTCTCCATCAGGCCGCGCAGGTGGGACTGCTCGGTGCGGGTCACGCCGACGAACGTCAGGTTGTGCACCGTGACCGCCGGGGCCGCCGCAACGGCCACGGCCATCCCACAGCAGGACGGTGCACGCGACGGCCGTTCCAGTCCATCCGCGTCGACGCATGATCATGCTCGATCCATTCTCAACCACATCGCGTGCCAGAATCCACGCAGGCCCCAAAAAGAAAAAGGCCGGCGGACCTTCGGTCCGCCGGCCTCCCGTGAGCCGGTCTTTCCCGGAGCGCGAGCCGACTAGTGCACCAGCCGGACCACGAGCGCGGCCCGCCGGTTCAGGCGGCGCGTCTCCTCACGGGCGTTCGAGTACTTCGGGTTCTCCTCGCCGTAGCTGATCGTGCTCAGCCGGGCGGCGTCGATGCCGCGCGAGATCAGGTAGTTCTGCACCGCCTTCGCGCGCCGGTCGCCGAGTGCCAGGTTGTACTCCGGCGTGCCGATGTTGTCGGTGTATCCCTGAATCTGCAGCTTCAGCGTCGCATCCGCCTGCATCGCCTGCACCGCCTCGTCGAGAATCCGCAGGGCCGATGGCCGCAGGCTGTACTGGTCGAAGCCGAAGTTCACGTCCTCGAACGTGTAGACCTTCACCGGGGGCTTCGTGACCTGGATCGTCACCGTGTCGGACGCCGTCCCGCCGTGGCCGTCGTTCACGGTCACCGTGATCGGCACGGGACCGCTCTCGTCGGGGGCCGTCCACTTCGTCGTGGCGGCCGACGCGTCGGCAATCGTGCCGGCCGGCGCCGTCCACTGGTCGGTCAGCGTGTCGCCGTCCGGATCGTGCGCCTCGGCGGAGACGGTCGCGGCCTGCCCCACGTTCACCGAGCAGGGATCGCAGGTCGCGTGCACCGTCGGCGGCCGGTTGGCCTGCACCGGCGCGGGCGGAGGCGGTGGCGGCGGAGGGGGCGGCGGCACGTACATCCGCACGCCGGGATGGAAGCCGATCCGCACCTGATAGTCGACGAAATCGCGAAGCGTGCCCGATGCGTCTCGTCGGTGGTGTAGCCCGACGCGGTCGGCCGTCGGCGAAGTTCCAGTCGATGCCGCCGCCGACGAAGAAGCCGTTGTGCGCCTGGTACACCAGCCCGAGCGTCATCGTCGTCAGCTTGTCGACGGGGTTGACGAGCGGCGAGAGGCTGCCGTCGGCCGCCAGCAGGGGCGACGCCAGCGTCACCGTGCTGTTGAACGGAATGTCGCCGTGCGCCTCGGCAATCAGTCGCAGCGGCGTCCGGCTCGGGTACCCGAAGCCGACGCCCCACCGGGCGAACTGCGTGTAGGAGGAGAAGCCTGCGGGCTTCGGCGAGAGATCGACACCGCCGTAGGCGGACAGCTCGACGCGCCGGTCGAGCTCCTTGCTCAGAATCGCGTCGAGCAGGATCTCCGCCTTGCCGGTGCCGACACCGGCCGACTTGTCGCCGGTCGGCGCCTTCACCATGCCCCGCAGCGCGAAGGCCACCGGGTCCTGCCGCGACTGCGACAGGACGTTCACCTTGGCGCCGACGTACAGGTCGCCGACGTGGTTGCCGGTGAAGCCGGTGGTCACGAACGGATACCGCGCGTCCACGCCGATGGCGCGCGAGCTGGAGCTGTGGGACCCGAACAGCGGACGCAGGTCGCGATCGACCCGCGAGTCGGCCGCGAACGAGCCGAACAGCTCGACGCGGCCGCCCAGGCCGACGCCGAACGTGCCGGCGAAGTCCGACACGTTGGTGAAACCCGGCACGCTGTTGAAGCCGGCGCGGTACCCGCTGACCGACCACGCGCCCCGCGCCAGCACTTCCGCGGTCGGCACGAACCACAGGCCCGTGTCGCCGTAGAAGGTCGTCGTCGCCGGGCGCGTGTCGGACGCCGACGCAGGCGGAGACGAGTGGGTCACGCTCGCGGACGGTGTCGTCCGGCTGGTGGAGCCTGTCTGTGCCGCCGCCTGTGCGGCGGCACCCGATGCCAGCAGTCCCAGACAGGCCAGGATCGCTGCGACGCGTCTCGCCATGAATACGCCTCCGTCGAACGAAGAGAACCCGCCGCTATTCGCCGCGACCAACCATCGACTGCATCGTCCCGGCCGTGCCCGGCTCGGTCATCGGCGCCCCCGGCAGCCGTCCCCGTCCGCCGCGGCTCACCTGTCCGCCCTTGCGGCCGGCCGACCGCGCTTCATCCGACGTCCACTCGTGGGCCGTCCCCTTCTCGTGAGCCGCCCGGCCGCCCTTGCTGGCGATCTCGCGCTGCTTCTCGGCCGACATCGAGGCAAATCCGCGCCGTTCCTTCCGCTTTTCCATGTTCACTGTCACGCCCTCCGTATGAGCGGTGCAGGCCGCCCATCACGATGCCCGAACCCCGGGGATGCCGCACCCTACCGGTGCCGCACTCGCGGCTGCCGGTCCTCAGGTGAGGTCGAACGAGTGTGAGATCCCCGCGCATAAGCACCCGGGAGACTTCAAACGGCATGCCAGCCCCTCAGCAGCAGGCCACAAGTCAACATCCATCAAATCAATAGGTTACGGACAGATATCCCGAGCCGACGTTCCGCCCCTGCAGTGGATTGCTACAGAGTGCCGTGCTGGAGTGAATCGATTGACTGCGCCAGGAAGTGCAGCGGCGTGGGCGCGAATGACGAGGGCTAGCGGTTCGGCACCAGACCGGGCGCCGGCGTGCGGGTGGGTTTGAAGTAGTCGCAGTGCTCGCAGTTGCGGACGTCGAAGTGATAGCCGACGACCGGGAACAGCATCGGATGGACGCAGGTACAGGAGGAGCCCGTCTTCAATCGTATGGGAACCGAGGTCGGGGGGAATCAGGGTGGTGCGGCGACTGTACCAACAGCAGCGATGCCGTGCTTCAGGCTCGAGATCGGACGGTGCAGTCACCCGGTCATGATACGCGACGCCCGATCGGCGGACAAGCGTCGCGCGGCGCAGGGCCGCGCGCGCCGCCGCTCACTTCGTCTGTTCGGGCACGTAGCCGGGCGGCAGGGCCGCGCCCTCGCCGAAGAAGAAGTCCTCCATGTACTTCGCCACCAGTTCCTGCGCTTCCTTCTGCCAGGGCATGAGCCGGTACTCGTTCAGGATCATCTTCATCCGGCCTTCCCACAGCTTCCACGCCTCGATCGACACGTTGTCGTAGACGCGCTGCCCCAGTTCGCCCGGCCACGGCGGCCTGGTGAGACCCGGCATCTCCTTGCGGAACTTCACGCAGAATACAGTGCGGCCGCCCGGTGACGAGGGCGCGTCGGCGGAACTCATGAATGCCTCCAGGGGCCTCCGGCGCCGGCGGCGCGGAGGGAAGTCGAGCGTCCCAGCGATGTTACCGGATCCGGTCCGGCAGGGCCAGCCGGGGTGAACCCGCCGGCTCTCACGACACGACCGGCACGACCGGATCGATGGCGAATCGCAGGCGGGCATGCGCCGTGCGCAGACCGGCGACGACGGCCGGCGGCGAAGAGCCGTGCGCGAAGATGAAGCCGAGATAGCTGGCGCCCTCGGGCAGCGGCACGAGTCGCTGATCCGGCTTGGCCGTCACCTGCACCGCGTCGATGCCCTCGACGGCAGCGGCGGCCGCCTCCCCTTCGACGCCGCGATACACGCCGGCGCGCGGAATCGGCATCATCATGACGCCCGACGCCTGCGCCTCGCGGCGCCAGCCATCGGTCGGCAGGCCCGCGGCGTGGCGCAGCAGCAGGTCTTCCAGCGTCAGCCGTCCGCCCGGTCCCCCGCCGCCATCGTCCTCGAATCGCAGGCACCGGGCGCACAGGCCGCCGATTGGCCGTGCCGCGACTTCGAGGACGAAGACCCCCTCGGCGTTCACGCGGCACTCCGCGTGCACGGGACCGTGCCACAGCCCGAGCGCGCGGATGGCCGACGCCACCGCCGTCTCGATCGCCGCCTGTCCGGTCGTGGACAGGTCGGGCGGCGTCACATAGATCGTCTCCTCGAAGAACGGGCCATCGAGCGGGTCGGGCTTGTCGAAGATCGCGAGCACCTGCAGCCGTCCGCGATCGAGCCGTCCCTCGACGGCATACTCCCGGCCGGCGATGAACCCTTCGATCTGGACGACGTCGAGCAGCGGATCGTGGAGGGCGCGCACCGCCTTCGAGCGCAGGAGCCGTCCGAGGCGCGCGAACGCCGCGACGAAGCCGGCCCGATCGTCGGCCCGGATGACGCCGCGGCTGCCCGACAAGGCCAGCGGCTTGACGACGCAGGGATAGGCGATCGTGTCGGCGAGCGCGGCGGGATCGCTGTCGAGCGGCACCGTGCGGAACCATGGCACCGGCAGGCCGGCGGCGGCGAGCCGTTCGCGCGTGCGGTGCTTGTCGCGACTGGCTGCCGCCGCACCGGGCGGATGTCCAGGCAGGCCGAGGGCTTCGGCGAGGCGGGCGGCGATCACCACCGGCCGGTCGCCGACGACGAGCAGGCCGTCGATCGGCCGCCTGCGCGCGGCCTCGACGAGCGCCGCCACCGCCGCGTCCTCCTCGTGGAACCGGATCGGCACCGCGTCATCCCGCCAGGGATCGTCCAGCCGGTCGCACCGATCCGTGGCGAACGTCAGCGCCACGCCCTGCCGCACGGCGGCCTCCCCGAACGCCCGGGTCTGGTACCCGGTCGTCGTGGCGAGGAGGAGGAGGCGAGGGGGCTTCGCTGTCATGGACTCCGCCGTCATGTGCACGGTGCCATGTGCCGCGTGCAACGTGCGTGCTGCCCGTGCCGGGTGCACCGTGCGCGAGTGCGTGGCACGTCGCACGTTACGCGTCGCACCGGCACGTCGCACATCGCACCCTGCACGTCGCACGGGTCAACTTCACACCAGAGCCACCTGCTCTGCACTCGGCTCCGCTCAACAGTACCAGGGCTCGTTCAGATAGGGCACGGTCGCGCGGGCGCGGGCGGCCGGGCGCGGCGCGGGCGGGACGGTGCCGGCGCAGGCGTGCGCGAGCTGCCGGACGGCCTCGAACAGCTCGTGGCGCGACGCGCCGGGCCGCGTGCCCACCAGCGTCATCACCTGCGCCTGCAGCGCATCGACCGCCGGGTCGTCGTGGGTCCAGGGATACGACAGCGCCTCGGCATCGAACGGACCGACGCCTGCCCGCACCTCGGGGAGCTCGAGCAGGCGCGATCCCTGCGTGACGATCAGCCGGATGGCGAGCTGAATCGGGGCCACGTGCTCGACCAGGTCGAGGGCCGCGATGGTGTCGAGCAGCTCGCAGTAGCCGCGCCGGGTAATCCAGGGGTTGAAGGCCACGAACGTCGGGCTCAGCGCGAGCCCCGTCTCGCGGCACAGCGCCACGGCCCGCACGAAATCGTCACACGTGTGCCCCTTCTCGAGCCGGGCCAGGATCCGATCGTCCACCGCCTCGACCGCCGTCGTCACGAACAGGCAGCCGGAGTCGCGCAATCGTGGCAGCAGCGCGGCGTGCTGCAGCAGGTGCTCCACCTTCACCGTGACGTCGTAGGTCACGCCCGGATGCTCACGGGCCAGCGCCTCCACGATCCGCATCGCATGCCGCGGACCGTTGAGGAAGTCGGGATCCCCGAACGTGATGTGCCGCGCGCCGGCGGTCACCTGCGCCCGCACGTCGGCCAGCACGACGTCGGGCTGCACGATGCGGAAACGACCGCCGTAGACCGGCACGATCGGGCAATGGCGGCAGCTGTGCCGGCAGCCGCGGCTCGCTTCCGTATAGCCGGTGATGCGCCCGCTGCCGTCGCCCATCTGCACGCTGGCGTAGCGATCGAGCGGCGGCAGGCCGCGGCGTTCGGGCGGGACGAAGGACAGACGCGGCAAATCCGCGGGCATTCTCCCAGGGCGCGTGGGGCCCCGCCCCCACGCGGAACTGACGCCGACGCCTCGCTCCGGATTCACCCGTCCGTCGCCCGTTCGACGTGGGCATGGCGGACGGGCGGTCCATCACGTCACGGGCCAGCGCGACCAGGTCGGCTTCGAATTCGGGCCCGAGGATCGTCTGGACGCCGTGCGCGCGGAGCAACCCCTCGTTCAGCGGGGCGTAGAGACCATAGCAGCAGAGGTGCGCGGCCGGATGGTCACGGCGCACGCGATCGATGCACGGGCACGGCGAGCCGGGTCGCCGTGTGCATCGGCAGGTAGCAGGCCACGAGGGTCGCCTCCCGCACGGCGTCATCGGTGAGCCGATCGCGCGAGAGGTCGATGCAGCGCACCGCCAGCCCCTCGCGCGCCAGCCACGCCGCCGGCGACGCCAGCCCGAACGGCTGCCGCCCCATTTCGTACGTGGAGAGGAGGAGGGTGAGCACAGGAGAAGTCTGTCACGTGCACCGTGCACGGTGCAACGTGCCGCGGGCGCCCCTCTCCGTGCGCCGTGCGGCGTGCGATGTGCACCGTGCAGTCTGTCCGAGCGACGTTCCCGGTGGCCCTGTCCCGGCGACCACGCTCCAGGCAACCGGCACGCGATCTGCTCTGGCGTCGAGGCATGGGTGCCCATACCTATCGCGAACTCACCACCTGGCGGCTCGCCGACGATCGCCGCCGCCAGATCATCGTCATCACTGCCCTGCACCGTGCACCTGGCACCTCGCACGGGACGGGCGCGCTCCATGCTAGACTCCCCCGCATGCCGACAGCTTCGAGCGCGCCGGCGGCCTCCCGCCGCCATCCCCCCGGGCTCTACGTCCTGTTCTTCACGGAGCTGTGGGAGCGGTACAGCTTCTACTCCATGATGGCGATCCTCGCGCTGTACATGAACGAGAAGCTTCACTTCTCGGTCGCGCACGTCGGTCGCGTCTACGGCAGCTACATCGCCGGCGTCTACTTCCTGCCGCTGATCGGCGGCTTCCTCGCCGACCGCGTCCTCGGGTTCTACCGCGCGGTGATCGTCGGCGGCGTCCTGATGATGCTCGGGCACCTCGTGCTCGGCGTCGAGTCGCTCCCGTTCTTCTACGCCGGGCTCATCCTGCTCGCCTGCGGCAGCGGCCTGCTCAAGCCGAACGTCTCCACGATCGTCGGCAACCTCTACCGCGATCAGCCGGCGCTGCGCGACGCCGGCTTCAACATCTTCTATATGGGGATCAACATCGGCGCGTTCATCTCGCCGCTCACCGTATCGTGGCTCCGGATCCACTACGGCTGGGGCGTGGCGTTCGCCTCGGCGGCCGGGGCGATGCTGATCTCGCTCGTCGTCTTCATCGGCTTCCGCCGCTATCTCGGCGACGCGGCCGAGAAGGTCGAGGAGACCTCGCGCGAGGCCCGCGCGGTCTCGCCGGCCGAGAGCCGCGGCCGCGTGCTGACGCTGCTGATGGTCTTCGTCATCTCGGCCGTCTTCTGGCTGGCCTTCTACCAGAACGGCTTCACGCTCACCTTCTGGGCCCGCGACAACACGCTCACCACCATCGCGCCCGAGAAGTTCCAGGCCATCGAGCCCCTCGGTGTCATCCTCCTGTCGCCGCTCCTGGTCTGGGCCTGGATGTGGCTGCAGCGCCGGAACGCCGAGCCCTCCACGCCCGTCAAGATGCTGATCGGCGTCCTGCTGGTCGCCGGGGCGTTCGGCATGATGGCCTGGGCGGGTCTCCTCGGCGGCGATACCGGCCGCGTCTCGGTCCAGTGGCTGGTCTGGGTGTACATCGTGATCGCGCTCGGCGAGATCGCGCTCAGCCCGATGGGCCTGTCGCTCGTCAACCGGCTCGCGCCGCCGCGCAGCCGCGGCATGCTCATGGGCGGCTGGTTCGTCAGCCTGGCGATCGGCGGCTACCTCTCCGGCTCGATCGGCGGCTACTGGAGCGAGATGCCCCACAGCCGGTTCTTCCTGCTCGTCGTCGGCATCCTCGCCGTCACGGCGGTGCTGCTCGTCCTGATGACGCCGTCCATCAAGCGGACGATCGCCCGCGTCGATGCCGAGGAACGCGACGCGCTGGCGGGATCCTGATTCGCGACCGATTCACGACCATGCCGACTCGACGAAGGTACGCGCCAAGCGCGACTTCACGCATCTCCCCGGAGCCCGCCGGCGGCGCGACGCGCCGCCGGCGCCCCGGCACCCGGTTCTTCTGCGTCCAGAAGCACCTCGCCAGCCACCTCCACTACGACTTCCGCCTCGAGCACGACGGCGTCCTCCTGTCGTGGGCCGTGCCCAAGGGGCCGTCGATCGATCCGTCGGTGAAGCGCTACGCCGTCCAGGTCGAGGATCATCCCCTCGAGTACGGCGACTTCGAAGGGGTGATCCCCGAGGGCTACGGGGCGGGCATCGTCATGCTGTGGGACCGGGGCACGTGGGAGCCCGAGGTCGACGATGTGGAGGCCGCGCTGAAGAAGGGGGACCTCAAGTTCCGGCTGAACGGCTACAAGCTGAAGGGATCGTGGGTGCTGGTGCGCACGGGGTTCGGCGGCCGCAACGGCTGGCTCCTCATCAAGCACCGCGATGACTGGGCCGGCCCGCTCGACATCACGACGTTCGCCCCGCTGAGCGTCAAGAGCGAGGGCGACTTCGACGACATCGTCGGCGCCGATGCCCCGGCGGTGTGGGAGTCGAAGCGGCCGGCGAAGGGCGGCGAGGCCGGCAAGCTGCTGAAGGAAGTGCTGGAGCGCGCAGCGAGGAAGAAGGCGGGTGGCGCGACGGAACCGGCCGCGAGGAAGACCGCGGCGAAGAAGCCTGCCGCGCGAAAGCGGGTGGCGAAGAAGAAGAGATGAGCCCGGGCGCCATGGGCAATGGGCCATGCGGCCCGTCGCACGTGACCGCGTCCGTTCCTCAGTCCAGCAGCCGCTTCGACAGCACGCTCCACATCGCGTAGGCGAGGCGCCGGCGGTCGTGCCGGGCGATCTCGTGACGCCAGAAATTCCCCGACACCACCTCGCAGTACGACGGCAGATCGCCGATCTCCAGCGGATGCTTGTGCTCGGCCGCGTAGCGGGCCAGCGTCTCTCCCGACGGCACCTGCGTGTTGGCAATCACCACGTCGACGCGGCGGGCGATCGCCTCTTCGACGCGGGCGACGGCGTGGGCGGCCGTGAAGCCGCGCATGCCGCGTCCCTCCGTCAGCAGGTTGGCGACCAGAATCACCGGGCCGCGCAGGTCGGCCAGCGCCTCGGCCACTCCCTTCACCAGGAAGATCGGCATCAGGCTGGTGTAGAAGCTGCCGGGGCCGATGACGACCGCGTCGAAGCCGCGGATGGCCTCGGCCACCTGCGGATAGATGGTCGCCTCGGGCTCGAGCCAGATGCGCTTCACGAAGCGGCCGAGCGTCTGTCCCGCGTCGACCTCGACCTCGCCGCGCGTTTCGGACCCGTCGCCGTACTCGGCGCAGACGGTGGCGTGCTCGATGCTGATCGGCCAGACACGTCCGGCGCAGCCGAGCAGCGCGCGCAGCCCGTCGACGGCGGCCAGGAAGTCGCCGCCGTAGCTCTGCATCATCGACAGCAGCAGGTTGCCGCCGGTGTGGCCGCTCAGCCGCGCGTGCTCGAGGGTCGGCAGACGGGCCAGCAGCACGCGCCGCGCCTCGCGCTCGTTGTGCGACAGCGCCAGCGTGCACTTCAGGACGTCGCCGGGCGGCAGCACGCCGAGCTCGTCACGCAGCTGCCCCGAGCTGCCGCCGCTGTCGAACATCGTGACGACGGCGTTGACGTCGAGCCAGGGGTTGGTCTTCAGGCCGCCCAGCAGGCTGGGCAGGCCGGTGCCACCGCCGAAGCAGCCGACTTTCAGTTGCCGCAGACGCATGGGCAGATTCTATCGTCGGCCCGCAACAATGTCGAAACACCGGCCGGCCCGCCGGGGCCGCCCGTACGGTGCACTACAATAGCCCCATGCCCGATCTCGCGCGGACCCTCGCGCCCGTGCTGCTGAAGCTCAGGGAGATCTTCGGCTCGCGGCTGCGCGCCTTCCTGACCTACGGCGAGCGGACGCATCACTCATCGGAGGCCATCCACACGCTGGCGCTCGTCGAGACGCTGACATTCGACGATCTCGCGGCCTGCGCGCCCGATATCGCCAGCTGGCACAAGCACGGCATCGCCACGCCGCTGCTGCTGCCCGCCGACGAGTTCGCCCGCTCGCTCGACGTGTTCCCCCTCGAGTACGGCGAGATCATCGCGGACCACCGGCTGCTCGACGGCGTGGACCCGTTCGAAGCGCTTGCAGGTCGGCGGGGCCGACCTGCGCCGCGCCTGCGAGGTGCAGGCGAAGAGCCACCTCCTCCACCTGCGCGAGGGCTACCTCGAGGTCGCGGGCCGGCCGAAGGCCGTCGTCGACCTCATCGTCACCTCGGCGCCGGCGCTCGCCGCCCTGCTCCGGAACATCGCGCGGCTCGAAGGCGTCTCATCCGACGATCGCGACAGCCTGGCCGGGCACGTGCGCGGCCGACTCAGCCTCGAGACCGACGTCCTGCGGGACGTGCTCGCGCTGGCCGGCGACGGCCGCCCCGATGCCGACGCGGCGATCCGCCTCTTCCCCGCGTATCTGGACGCGGTCGACCGGCTGTCGCGGTACGTCGACACATGGAACGCCTCCTGAGCCCCGCCGCCCGCCGTCTCGGGTGGCTCGTGCCCGTCCTCGTCGCCCTGGCCCTCTCCGGGCCGATGGCCCCGTCGCTCGGCGCGCAGGCCGGCGATCCGTCTCTGCCCGCGCTGACGCAGCCGGTCAACGACTTCGCCGGCGTCATCGACGCGGCCAGCGCCGCGACGATGTCGGACCAGATCCGGAAGCTGCAGGCCGCCACCGGCGACGCCGTCGTCGTCGCCACGATCAAGACCTTCGCGCCCTACGGCGACATCCGGGAATACGCCGTCAAGCTGTTCGAGAACCACGGCAAGGGCATCGGCGAGAAGGGGAAGGACAACGGCCTGCTGATCCTCGTGTCGATGAAGGAGCACCGCGTCTGGATCGAGGTCGGCTACGGCCTCGAACCGTACATCACCGACGGCTTCGCCGGCGAGACGAGTCGGCTGTTCATGGTGCCGGCCTTCCGCCAGGAGCAGTACGGCAAAGGGCTGCTGGCCGGCACGACGCGGATCATCGGCCGCATCGCCCAGGCCCGTCACGTGAAGCTCGACGGCATCGAGCCACCGCAGCCGGCCCCGCAGCCGTCGGGCGGCGTGCCGGTCTGGGTCATCGTCCTCTTCATCATCATCGTCATGCTCCTGGGGCGGATCGGCGGCGGCCGGGGCGGGCGCGGGCGATCGAACCGCCTGCGCCGCGGCATGTGGATGAGCGGCATCGGCATGTTCGGCGGCGGCTTCGGCGGCGGCTTCGGCGGCTTTGGCGGGTCCGGCGGCGGAGGTTTCGGCGGCGGCTTCGGCGGCTTCGGGGGCGGGATGAGCGGCGGCGGGGGCGGCGGAGCCGGATGGTAGGATGGACGGCAGTGCTCAGCGGGAGGACATGAAGGTGGATCGACACATTCAGGCACGCACCCGGACGCAGCGGCTGGTGCGTCTGCTGCAGATCGTCGCCGTCGCCGGCCTCGCGGCCGGCCTGTCGGGCTGTTCGTACAACCGGTTCGTCGGTCAGGAGGAGGCGATCAAGGCGCAGTGGGCGCAGGTGCAGAACCAGCTCCAGCGCCGCAACGATCTCATCCCGAACCTCGTGGCCACCGTCAAGGGCTACGCCTCGCACGAGACCGAGGTCTTCGAAGCCGTCGCGAACTCGCGCGCGAAGCTGGCCGGAGCCCAGACGCCGGCCGACACGATCGCCGCCGCGAACCAGCAGACCGGGGCCCTGTCGCGCCTGCTGGCCATCGCCGAGAACTACCCGCAGCTCAAGGCCAACGAGCAGTTCAACCGGCTGATGGACGAGCTGTCGGGCACCGAGAACCGGATCGCCGTGGAACGGATGCGTTACAACGAGCGGGTGCAGGAGTACAACACGCTCCGCCGGCAGTTCCCGTCGAACATCACGGCGAAGATGTTCGGCTTCAAGGAATATCCCTTCTTCGAGGCCCCGAAGGACGCGCAGAAGGTGCCGACCGTCAGCTTCGGCAAGCAATAGTCACCGGCGCGACCCGCACGTTCTCTCAGAAGAGACTCCGGGCGCAGCCCGGCGGCGCGCACAGCGCGCCCGCGAGCGGAACGGAGCGAGCCGCTGCGCGAGCGAGTGAAGCGAGCCGGGGTCGGGGCAGAGCCCGGCTAAGGAAGGACGCGCAGAAGGTGCCGACCGTCAGCTTCGGCAAGAAGTAGAGGAGACTAGATGGCAATCAAGGATGGACTGCTGCCCGAGTTCGATCACGAGATGGCGACGACCCGGCGCGTGCTCGAGCGCGTGCCCGACGACAAGCGCAGCTGGAAGCCCCATCCGAAGTCGATGACGATGGGTGAACTGGCGAACCACGTGTCCGACGTGGCGCACTGGACCGAGGCGATCCTCAACCAGACGGAGTTCGACATGGCGACGGCGCCGAGGCCCGATCCCGCGAGCCGGCCTCAGAACGCCGCCGCGATGCTCGCCCACTTCGACGGCCTCGTGAAGTCGGCCCGCGCGATCCTCGGCTCGAAGACCGACGCCGATTACATGGCGAACTGGGCGCTGAAGAACAACGGCAAGGAGGTCTTCTCCATGCCGCGCGCCGGCACGTTCCGCAGCTTCGTGATGAACCATATGATCCACCACCGCGGCCAGCTGAGCGTCTACCTGCGCCTGAACGACATCCCCGTGCCGTCGATCTACGGCCCGTCGGCCGACGAAGGACAGATGTAGCGCGAGAGCGCCTGCGGATTGCGCGAGGCGCTGGAAGAAAGCGAGGCGGAGCCGAGCCGCCGAGCGCGAGCGGCCGGGGGTGGCGCCCGGCCGCCCCGATATGATGTCGACGCGCGGGCCGCCGGCGCTACCGTCCCGGCTCCAGCGTGATCCGCTCCTCCGCCGCCGACTCCACCTTCGCCTTCGAGTACAGCACCGGGAAGTACCGGCCGTTCGCCCACAGCTTGAACAGGTCGCGGTAATGCGGGCTGTCGATGTTGCCCGACTGGCCGGGGTTGTTGATGCCGACCGAGTCGTCCCAGTTCTCCGTATCCGCGACGATCTTGAACGACCCGCCCGACGTCTGGTTGTCGCCGCCGCCGGTCGCGTCGACCGTGTAGCTGTCGCCGCCGCGCGGCAGCGGGCCGACGTCCAGCTTCGCACGCGTCTCGGCATTGACGGCCGTGTCGAGCGGATGATGGATCAGCGCGTGATGATAGTGGCCGAGCTGCCAGTTCGACGGATCCGCCCCGAGCCGCTTCGTCAGATCCTGCACGGCCTCGCCGAGGCTCTTCACCAGCAGCGCGTCCCGGCCCGCGAGCGGATCGGCGCCGAACCGGCCGTCGGGTGCCTCGAGCCAGTCGATCGTCTTCTTCAGGCTGATGAAGCCGATGAACGGCCGCGCGGCCGCCGGCACGAACCTCTCGCGGACGTCCTGCTGCAGGTGGCGCTGCCACATCTCGTAGATGCCGGCCGCGACCGAGTCGCGGTCCAGCGAGTCGTTCCAGCCGAGCAGCGTGTCCCGCGCCTTCGCCGTGGCCGCATCGGCGATCGGGATGTTCTTCAGCAGCGGCACCAGGCTGCGGGCCGGCAGGGACAGCACGCTGTTCTGCAGCTCGATCATGTCGGCGACGCTGAAGATGCGGCCCGATCCGAGGAACTCGGCGATGCGCGACGCCCGGTACGGATCGGCCCACGTGTAGTGGAGCGCCTCCGGGTACGGATAATCGGGCGGCATCAGGTAGTTGTTCGACGTGTTCCAGAACCCCTTCGCCGGGTTCACGACGTGCGGCAGCGCCTTGATCGGCAGGTAGCCGTCCCACTCGTAGCGCCCGTCACCCGGCACGGGCACCAGCCCGCTCCAGTTCCGGCGCAGCGGCTCCACGCCGACCGCCTGATAGCCGATCGTGCCGTCGACGCCGGCCCAGACCATGTTCTCCGCCGGAATCCGGCTGTAGCTGCAGGCCTCGCGAAACTCCTCCCAGTTGTGCGCCTGGTCCATCCGCAGGCTCGCGAGGTAGGGCGCCGAGCCGATGTCCAGCCAGGCCGCGCGCACCGCGTACGCCTTGTGGTGCGCCGTGTCCTCGTACACGACCGGCCCGTGCCGCGTGTACTTCAGATCCGCCTCCACCGGCGCCTGCCCCTTCACCGGGATCGTCGTCTTGATGACGCGCATCGTCTCCCAGCCGCCGCGGTACCTGGTACTGCAGCGGATTCGCCGGATTCGTGTCGTAGACGTACAGGTCCTCGCTGTCGTTGCCGAAGACCGTCAGCCCCCACGCGCCGTATGCGTTGTGGCCGATCGACACGCCCGGCAGCACCGGCTCGCCGGCGCCGATGACGTTCCACCCGGGCGCGACCAGGTGCACCCAGTAGCGGAGCGACGGCGACTCCTGCACCCGATGCGGATCGTTCGCCATGATCGGGAAGTGGCTCTGCGTCAGCCGGCCGCTGACCACCCAGTCGTTCGACCCGATGTCCTCCCGCCGCAGGCTGAGATCGACGGCCGAGGGCGACACCGTCCACCGCCGGAGATCGGCCATCGCCTCCGGCGCCCCGCGCCAGGGCGCGGCAATCTCGGCGGGCGTGTAGTGAATCGGCCGCCGGAAGGCGTTGTACACGTCGAGGATCCGGCTCGACAGCAGCGACAGGTCGATCGCCGGGTCGGGCTTCAGGTCGGGATTCGCCGGCTGGAAGTACGACAGGTCCTTCACCTTGTCGACCCCGAGCACGCGGATCGCCTGCGCGTAGTTCAGCTCCTGGTTGATGTTCGCGAGCAGGCCGTTGAACCGCGAGACGATCACGGCCGGCGTCCACCGGCCCGGCTTGAAGCCGAGCATCCTGAACTCGACGGGCAGCAGCGACGGGTCCTTCTCCGTCTGCGCGATCCAGGCGTTCACGCCGTCGACGTAGGCCTGCACGATGGCCTTGCCGTGCGGGTGGTAGTAGTTCAGCTCCTCATCCAGGTCGCCGCGGAACATGAACAGCCGCGCGCCGATGTCGCGCTGCAGCTCGCGCGGGCCGAGGACCTCGGCGACGGTGCCGGTGGCCTGACGCCGCCACATCTCGAACTGGAACAGCCGGTCGCGGGCGGCGTTGTAGCCCTGGGCGAAGAACAGGTCGTGCTCGTTCTTCGCGTAGATGTGGGCGATACCCCAGCGATCCTTGATGATCTGGACCGGCTGTTCGAGGCCGGCCACTTTCAGCGTCGTGGTGGCGGGAGCGGCCGGCGCCTGCGCCGCAGGAGCCGCGACCGGCACCAGCAGCAGCGCGACCAGTCCGACGAGCCGACGAAGGGGACGCGACATGAGCGGATCCTTTCGATGAAGAGGGCGGTTCGCAGCGAACCTTACTTCGCGCGCGCATATAATCCAAGCAACTTTGTGCCGCGTTGGAGCCGGGAAGCGAGCCCCACAGCGTAACGGCCCGCACCGCGGGCCCGCCCCTCGACACACTCGGGGCGCCCTGAGCAGAGTCGAAGGGCGCGAGCGGAACGGAGCGAGCCGGACGAGGCGAGCGAGTGAAGCGAGCCGGGGCCCGGGGCGGAGCCCCGCAGCGTAACGGCCCGCACCGCGGGCCCGCGAGCGGAACGGAGCGAGCCGGAAGACGCGAGCGAGTGAAGCGAGCCGGGGCTCGGGGCGGAGCCCCGAATGAAGATGACACGCTGGACTGTGACGGAAACCGACACCGGGACACGGCTCGACGCCTGGCTCGCGAAGCGGCCGGAGATCGGCTCGCGCGGCCGGGCCACGGCCTGGCTCGAGCGCGGCAAGGTGTTCCTGAACGGCACCGCCGCCGCGTATGCCGACGCCGGGCGGCGCCTGCAGGCCGGTGATGAGGTGCGGCTCTGGGTCGATCGCCCCGGCACCAGCTCTCCGGCGCGGCGCGACCTCCACGGCATCCGCGACCAGCTCCACATCGTTCGCGAAGATCAGGCGATCCTCGTCGCCGACAAGCCGCCCGGCCTGCTCGTGGAGCCGCTGCCGAGCGGCCGCCGCCGGGGCTCCAGCGGTGGGCCGGGACCTTCGCGAGGGCCGAAGCGTTCCGCGGCGGCGGAGACCGGTACGGAACCGACGCTCCTCGACCTCGTCGCCGACCACCTCAGGGTGGCCGTACGCGTGCGTCCCCTCGTCGTCCACCGGATCGACCGCGACACGTCCGGACTCGTGCTCTTCGCGAAGACGCCCGCCGCGCAGCAGACGCTGAAGGAACAGTTCGAGCGCCGGACGCCGGTTCGCGTCTATCTCGCCGTCGTCCACGGCATCGTGACGCCGCCCTCGGGCACGTGGCGCGACCGCCTGGTCTGGGACAAGGAGCACTTCGTGCAGCGATGCGCGCACCCGCGCGACACGCGCGCGAAGGAGGCGATCGCCCACTACCGCGTACTGGAGCAGTTTCCGGACGCCGCGCTGCTGGAGGTCTCGCTCGTCACCGGCAAGCGGAACCAGATTCGGGTGCAGGCCGGCCTGCACGGCCACCCGATCGTCGGCGAACGGCTCTATCGATTCGGCATGGATCGGCACGCGACCCCGGCGTTCGACCGCCAGGCGCTCCACGCCGCCCGCCTCGGCTTCACGCATCCCGTGACCGGGAAGGGTGTGCGCCTGTCGGCGCCACCGCCGGATGACCTGCGGACGCTGATTCAGCGGTTGAAACGCCAAGCGTAGCGCGCAGGAAGGCCAGATGTACGCGCCACAAATCAAGGAGCATTTCCGCGTTTGCCTACACGGTCCGAACCGTCTCGTCCTCGCCACGGACCGCTTCTCCCTTATCTTCAACGGCAGGCTGTTCGTGCGTCTGGCCGACGATCTCGATGGCGCCACTCCGTTGCACGAGATAGCTCGCCGCTTGAGGCCGCGGTTCCGGATCTCGGACGTGTATGCGGCCATCGCGCTGCTCGAGGCTGAAGGGTGCCTGGCCGAGGGGCCCGATCACGGGGCGTCCGCGTCGGCCGTCGCACGCCGGCCACGGTCGACCGTTCCCGATCTTCATGAGCTCATTCGCGGGCTAGCGCCCATCGAACTGTGGGATGGACCGCCGCATCTCTGGTGCGCGGAACACCGGCTCCTGCCGGATGGCTTCCCTCACCACGATCGCAACCGATGGCGCCAAAGCTTCGGGAAGGGGCTGACGGAGGCGAAGGCACGTGCCGGTGCGATTGGTGAGGCGATCGAACGGTATGGGGCGTGCTTCGGGAGGGCTGCCCACGCGTCTGGCGACGCGCGGGGAGCTCGGTGACCAGGCGATCGGGGCGGCCGAACATCTCCTGCTCAGCGATGCGCAGGTCCTGGCGGACGACCGGGCGTCATCCAGCGACGGCGTGGCACTCGCCCGCTGCCCCGACGATCACACGATTCACTGGACGCCACTCCGGTCCTTGGTCACGGGTCGCACTCGATATCTGCCCACGGCGTGCTGCTACTACGGCGCGCCACCCGAACGGGGCATCCGGCCCTGGCACGCCGACTCGAACGGAACCGCGGCAGCCTCGACCGAAGAGGAGGCCATCCTCCGCGGGCTGCTCGAGCTCATCGAGCGGGACGCCGTAGCCATCTGGTGGTACAACAGCCTGAGCCGCCCGAGGGTGCGGCTCGGCAGCCTTCCGGCAGACGTCACCGGACCGGTGGCCAGCGCGCTCGAGTCGCTCGGCTGGCGCATCAGCTTGTTCGATCTGACTCACGATCTTCAGGTTCCGGTCTGCGGCGCCGTGGCCACCCGTGACGACGCCGGCCGTGATCCGATTGCGGGCTTCGGCGCCCACTGGGATCCTGTGCGGGCCGCGGCCGCCGCGCCTGAACGAGGCCGCACAGGGCGTGGCCGTCCACCTCTGCGGAGCCGCCTGCCGCCTTCCGTTCACAGCGCGCCACTCACCCCACCTTCGGCCTGCGCGAGCTCGAGACGGATCCCGGCTGGCCCGCCGGTGGCGGGCGTTCGGCCGGGGTCTCGAGAAGCACTTCAAACCATCCTCGACGGGCTGGCGCGCCGCGGCTTGGACGTGCTGGTTCTGGATCAAACCCAGCCGCAGACCGGCCTGCGGGTCGTGCGGGTCGTCGCTCCGGGATTGCGTCACTTCTGGCCGGCGTTTCGGGCCCGGCCGGCTCTATTCGGTGCCGGTTGCCCTGGGGTGGCTTCCGCGGCCGCGGCGGGAACGCGACCTCAACGAGGTGCGCTCCTGGTCTGATTTCGATGACTTTTCGGTTGCACTCGTGACACTCGAGCCTATAATCAGGCCCTCATCGTTCGTCCATCCTCTCTCGAGGAGGACCCATGCAAGCGAAGGACGCCAAGGCCTTCTTCGAGAAGGTCGAGCGGGATCGCCATCTGCAGAACCAGTTGACACAGCTGGACGTCACGATCGTCGAGATCGCGAAACAGGCCGGTTACTCGTTTACCTTGCAGGAGCTCCAGGCTCATTTGAAGGACAATGTCCGATTGGTGGACATTCACACCGAGACGACGGCCTTCACGATTACCTGTTTCGCACAAGGAGGACCCATGCAAGCGAAGGATGCCAAGGCCTTCTTCGAAAAGGTCGAGCACGATCGCAACCTGCAAGACCAGTTGACGCAGCTTGATGTCACGATCGTCGAGATCGCGAAACGGGCCGGTTACTCGTTCACCTTGCAGGAGCTCCAGGCGTACTCTGAAGGACAACTTCCAGTTGGTGGACGTCCAGACCGAGAAGCCATGCTTCTCAGATCACGATCTTCAGCTGATGAGGAGGCGCGAGCCTTAGGTTCCGCCGCGGAACCGGCCCAACAGGAACTCGCCGACGGACGTCTCGTCGAGGGTACTGCGTCCCCGCGGCGCGGGCGAAGCGATCCGCATCCCCCCCGCCGACTGCACAGCCGGCGAGTCCCATCGCGGTCGCCACGAGATAGAAGGTCTGGTAGAGGGCTCCGACGTCCTTGAGAACGGTGGCGTACACCATGGATTCGTACCTCCAGGACAGGCGTCGAAAGCGGGCCGCGAGAATCAGCAACACCTGGACGTGCTGCGCGCCCGTGGCGGCAGCCGCTTCGACCACCAGCGCCTGGACGTCCGGAGTATCTCCCGCCACCCGCGCGAGTTGATGACGATCGGGCCGGTAGTGCAGCAGCCCCGGCGCGATGTCGTTTCCGCGCGCGACCGCCACGTACACCTCCAGTTCATAAGCCGCTCCGCCACCTGGATAGACGCGGTTGCTGCCCTGATAGGAGTCGGCGTCCACGAGCCGGCGGAATCCGAGCCGAGCGATACAGGAACTCCCCGAGCTCGCGGAGGCTAATCGGACGTCTCGCGTCGAACGCACGCCGCGAAACGCGGGCCTCGAGCACCTGTGTGAAGGGCGGATCGTCGCGTTCCAGGGTCGCCGAATCGGAGCGGGGTAAGTCAATCAGGTCCACGCCACGCTCGGGTGGAACCACGGGTGCGGGCTCGACTTCCCCCTTGAACCGGAACGTCGCCCCGTACGGATGCACGTGCCGGCCCCGTCGGCTGCGCGCGTGGAACAGCAGGTCGTGGAATTCCCAGTGACGGACGGCGATATCACCGTCCTCCGCTGCGACACCGGCGGCATTCACCGCCACGAGCATTCCTGACGCCCACAGCACGGCGGCCGCTTCGCGTACCAAGCCAGCCGGCACATCCGCAAGCGCGCCGACCTCCGCGACCAGAGTTGGCGCCGCGATGCCGCGAACAGGCCGGTCGCGCGGGATCTCCGAGCTCCACGCCGGCGTCATCGGGTCTCGAGCACGAGGCGAATCTGGCGAAGCATGCAGCGACCGCGGCAGCACGACCCGTCCCGAGGGAACGGGGGACGCCGGATTGAAGACCGTGTCGGTGACCAGGGGGAGCGCGGTGAACAGCGTTCTGCCATCCGCACTGAGGCGGTATCCGAGCAGTTGGCGGGCGCCGAGCTCGAACAGGCACGCTTCGGGCTGCACGAGCCAACGCCGTCGGTCGCCATCAGGTCCGGCGTAACGACGCGTCGGCGTCAGCAGCGGCGAGACAGCGGATGGCGGCGTGCACACCAGGTCCGGCCGACGGGATACGCAGAACGACCCGCCGTCGGACTCCGATGAGGATCTCACCCGGCTCCCCATCCAGCACGGTGACCTCCGGCGCCAGCGAGAGCGTCCACGACATGATTAGACCGCGATCTTCGCCTCGGGCAGCAGCTGTCCGAGCGTATCGAGCGCATCCGCAAGATCAGGGAGGGATCTCGTTTCGCGCGCGGGCGCGGTTCAGCACGCTTACCATCCCGACGAAGCGCTCGCGGGTGACGGCAAAGACGTCCTCGACCAGCGAATCGCCGCGAAGGGTCGCCATTCTCGGATTGAGCACGAGCTGGTCATAGGCATCAAACGTCCCGGCCTGCCGCCGCGCAACGATGATCTGGATGGCTGCCTCACGGCAACCATGGTCGGCGAACAACACGGCCACCGGGCTCGTGAACGAGCCCCATCGCGGGAAGCGCTGCTCGCCAGCCGCCAGCCGCGACAGCGCCGGCACGGCTGCCTCCACCGCGGCATGGTCACCCGAGCAGGCCGCGCGCTTGAAAGCAGGTAAGCCGTGCAACGGCAGCCGGCCGCATGGAAGAACTGGGCCGTCACCATCGGCGCCAGTTCGGCGAGTATCCGCCGACGCCTCCTCCAGGCGTCCGAGCATGATGAGGGTCATGGCGCGGGCCAGGCGCGCGAGCAGCATGTCGGGTTCGATCGCAAGCGCGGCGTCGGAGCGCCGGAGGGCTTCCTCCTCGCGACCGAGCGCGGACAGACAGAACGCTTGTACACGGCCCCTCGACGACCAACGGATCCAGGCGCGAGACCTCCTGTGCCACCGCCAGCGCCAGCCACCATGAGTTCTTGCCGAGCGGCGTGGTCAGTTCCAGATGCGCGCGCGCGTCCCGCGGGCCGAAGGCCGCCGCCTTGAGCGCGTATTCCAGCTGCCCGTGGAGGTTGAGGGGATCCCGCATGAGCGTCACGTGGCTGAGCACGCCCCAGGCCCGGCTCGAATGGGGGTCGAGCGCCAGCGCGCGTCGCGCCAGCGTTCGGCTTCGAGCAGCACCTCGGCGGGCGCGGCGCCCGTCGTCAGACGCGCCTCGTGCAGCAAGGCGATGCCGGCCGCCGCCTCGGCCCGCGACGGTTCGAGGGCGTTCGCCTCCGAGAAGGCGGCCATCGCATGCTCGAAGTCGCCTTGGCGCCCCCGGTTGACGTACTGGCTGAACGGTACGTCGCGCGCTGCAGGAGCAGATCGACGTGGCCCCGGGCTGCCGTGGCTGGCACCTGTACGGGGTCGACGGGCACCAGGTTCAACGCCGTGGAAATGTCCTCGACCGCCCGTCGGATGAGGTCCCGGTATCTCTCGCGGGTGCCGTCTATCCGGCTGCCCGAGATCGCCTGCTGCGTCCGCACGTCGATGACCTGGAGGTCCAGCAGTAGGTCTTGTTCGATGGCAATCACCGCGGACGAGACGTAGGCGTCTGCGCCGCTCAACGCCGCCACCCGACTCGGATCGGCGTCCAGCCGCTCGACTTCCACGGTCGAGGGCGAGCGGCGCACCTCGATCGATTGCGCGGCTTCCAGCGATCGGGAAATCAGGTTGGGGATCGCGTCCGCCAGGAACCGACTGGCCTCCGGGCCGATCATCCGCGTCGGCATGGCCACGATCGACCGAACGGGGCCGACCTCGGCCTGCGGGACCAACTGGGCCACGGCCGGCGTGCGGCCAGCGGTCTCGAGCCGTCGCAGGGCGTCACGCACGTCAGCAGCGCTCTGATACCGGAACGTCCTGTCCCGCTGGAGCAGTCGCTCGACCAGACGCACGAGCGAGTCGGGCGTTCCGGCCGCTGGAGCGCCAGCGATGGTGGCGCGTCAGCCAGGATCGCGGCCGCCGACTCGACCGGCGTCCGCCGCGTGAACGGATTCACGCCAGCCAGCATCTGATAGCAAACCACGCCGAGTGAAAAAGAGATCGCACCGCGGATCCACCGGCTCGCCGCACAACTGCTCGGGCGCCGCGTAGTCGAGCGTGCCGACGACCGCGCCCTGGCCGGAGAGGGCGACATGGGAGATTGTCTGCGAACCTTCCGGGAGGCTGATCTGCTTGGCGAGACCGAAGTCCATCACCTTCACGTGGCCGCCCGACGCCAACATCAGGTTCGCCGGCTTCAGGTCCCGGTGCACGACTCCGGCGCGATGCGCGTAGCTGAGCGCCTCCGACACTTCGAGGGCAATCGCGACCACCTCGTCGATTTCCATCGGACCGGACTGCAGGCGCCTGGCCAGCGTCTTGCCTTCGACGTATTCCATCGCGATGAACGTGAGACCGTCGACCTCCCCGACGTCGTAGATCTTGCAGACGTACGGATGGTCGATGGCGGCGGCCGCTCGCGCCTCGGCGAGCAGTCGGTCGCGCGTGGGCGTGTCGGACTGGAGCTCGGATGATAGGGTCTTCAATGCCACCCGGCGGCGCAGGCGCGTGTCGCGCGCGAGGAACACCTCGCCCATCCCACCGCGCCCGAGCCGCGAGACGATTTCGTATTGCGCGATGGTCTGGCCGATCATGCCGGACTCGTCACAATCTGCCGCGCGGCGCGACGGCCCGAATGGAGCGCCGCCTCCGTCCAGCCGGGCAGTGGCGTCGTGGCATCGCCAGCGAAATGAATCGGACCCGCCGATGACGTCAGCGCCGGGATCAGCCGCAGCAGCTGGTTCGGCTTGTGGTAGGTGTACGCACCCAGCGCGCCGTCCTCGGGATTCCAGCAGATCGACGTTCCGCCTTCGAAGTAGCGCGGGGCACCCGAGAAGACCTCCCTGATCTGGCTCAAAGCCCAGTCGAGGCGCTCCTGCGGCGTCATCCGCGCCATCGTTTCCGCCACGGGTCCGATGGTGTAGGTCTCGAGAATGCCGCGCGTCTGTGGATTGGGACAGGCCGAGAAGACCGCATTAACCGCCAGGTCGGTCTCCAGCGTGCCACGGCCGAGCGTCGGCTCCCAGAACCGTTCGCGCATGGCGAGAAAGGTACGAGTGACCGAGGTCGACACCAGCTCACGGATGGCCTGGGCCTGATCCGGCGGCAGCAACGGCGTGAACTCAATCTGCCGGGCCGCCGTCGGCGGCAGCGTGACGATGACGTGCGAGGCGGACTCCGAGTGTTGGCCGCCTCCCTGTTCATAGAACACTCGGACACCCTGGTCGTCCACCGCGATCGCGGTGACACGCGCACTGTAGCGGATACGGGAGCCGAGCGAAGCCGCGAGCGCCCTGGGCAGCAGGTCGCTTCCCCCTTGCACCCAGATCACGTCGCGTGCGCCAAGCGCGTGGGTCACGATCGCGAGCATCGACAGAGCCGAGTACGAAGCGAGGCCGGTTCCGGTCCACCCAAGGAGCCCCAGCCCGAACAGCTCGATCGCGGCGCGCGAGGCCCCTCGCTTCTGCAGGAAGGCTTCAGCCGTCATCCGATCGTAGGGTTTGAGCTCGTCCGGGGGCCACGCGGGGTCCAATGGATCCATCGGAACGTCCAGCACACCCTGGACGAGATACCTCAGGGTCATGCCGCCGATGCCGAGGGCACGCTCTTCGGCGCTCAGGCCGGGATCGACCAAGGGCAGATCGACAGGCCCCAGCAACTGCCGGTGGATGAAGTAATGCGGGGGATCCTCGCCTCCCGGTACGACGGTCAGCGGCAGGTGGAAGCGGCGGGCATAGTCCAGCACGAGCCGGTCGTTGCCGGCAAACGACATGGCGCCGGCGTCGGCGTAGAGTCCGTCGGCAAAGACCTCACGCAGGGTCCGGATGCGACCACCTGGGGCCGTGCGGGCCTCGAGCACAACGACGTCCTGGCCCGCCTGGACCAGCTCGTCGGCAGCGGCCAGCCCGGCCGCACCGGCACCGACAACGACGACCTTCGCCGTGCCGCTCGAGCTCAAAGCGTCCCTCCGGGGTGGGTAAGAAATGCATTATACCCATACATCAGAGAAGGGCGAGCGGCATCCGGCATCGACCTGAACGGCCGGCGCGCGCGGCGCGCCGGCCGTCAGCCCTATCGCCTATCGCCTTTCCCCTATCGCCTGCGAGCGGCCGTCAGCGCCCGCCACCGGCCGCCGCCGTCGCCGAGGGCGGCGGCGGATAGGGAATGCCCAGCTGCTCGAGGTAGGTCTTGTACTTCGACGAATCGAAGTAGTACTTCTTCATCTCGGGCCGGTACTTCTCCATGATGCCCTGGTTCAGCCAGATGGCCGGCTTGTCCTCGGCGCGGATGATCGGCTGGTAGTGCATGTCCTTGTTCTGGACGTTGCGGAAGTAGTCCCAGGCCTGCTGCACCAGCTCGGGCTTCGTCAGGAAGTCGAGCATCGTCATCGCCTGCACCTTCGCGCCCGCCGTCGCCCCCTTGTGGGCGATCGGTGTCGCCATCGAGATGGCGTTCGCCCAGTTGTGGCCGGGCAGCTCGGGGATGTTCGACGGGAAGCGCAGCGTCACCGTCGGCACGTTCCACGAGATGTCGCCGATGTCGTCCGAGCCGCCTCCCATGTTGCGTTCCGGCGGCACCGGTTCACCCATCTTCGCCAGCTCGGTATCCAGCCCCTTTTCGGGCTGCTTCAGCATCCGCTGCACCGCCTTGGCCAGCGCCTGGTCGGCATCGTCCCATTTCGGCAATCCGACCTTCTCGATGTTCGAGTACATGTCCTCGGCGACGGTCTTGTTGAAGTGGCCGGGCCAGGCCGAGCCGAGCACCTGCGAGGAGACCGTCGTGTCGGTCATCATCGCGGCCGCCTGTGCGATCTTGTTGCCGATCTCCCACAGGCCCATGATGTGCGGGTAGTCGGTCTCGCGGAAGTAGTACCACGTGCTCGCCGTCGGCGGGACGACGTTCGGCTGGTCGCCGCCGTCCGCGATGACGCTGTGCGACCGCTGCTGCAGGCGCAGGTGCTCGCGGCGGAACTGCCAGCCGACGTCCATCAGTTCGGCGGCATCGAGCGCGCTGTGGCCCCGCCACGGGGCGCCGGCCGCGTGCGAGCTGAGCCCCTTGAAGTCGTACCGCACCGAGACGAGACCATTGCCGCCGCCCTGGCCCCAGGACACGGTGAGGTTGTTCGCCACGTGCGAGAACAGGACGATGTCGACGTTCTGGAAGACGCCCGCGCGCACGTAATAGGCCTTCGTGCCGACCAGCTCCTCCGCCACGCCCGGCCAGATCATGATCGTGCCCGGGAGCTTCTGCTCCTCCATGATCTTCTTCACGGCGAGCGCCGCGGTGATATTCACGGCCTGCCCCGAGTTGTGCCCTTCGCCGTGCCCCGGCGCGCCCGCGATGATCGGATCGTGGCGCGGCACGCCCGGCTTCTGCGACGCCTGCGGGATGCAGTCGATGTCGGAGCCGAGCGCGATGACCGGCTTGCCCGATCCCCACGTCGCCACCCAGGCCGTCGGGATGCCCGCGATGCCTTCCTGCACCGTGAAGCCGTTCTTGCGCAGGACGTCGGTCAGGTACTTCGAGGTCTCGAACTCCTGGAAGCCCAGTTCCCCGAAGCTGAAGATCTGGTCGACCATCTGCTGCGTGAACTGCTGCATGCCGTCGACCTCGGTGACGGCCTGCGCCTTCAGCATGTCCAGCTTCTTGTCGGCCGGCGACGATGCCGGCGCCTTCGATGATTTCGCGCGCTGTGCGGGGGCCGCGCCAACACCGGCGGCGAGCCCCACGACCAGCACCATCGTCGTCCACGTCAGTCGAGAACGGCGCATGGGAATCCTCTCCTTGAATTTGCAGAAGTTGAAGGCAGAACGAGCCCGAAACGGTTGAGCTAGTCTATCCTATGGCTGAGCTTGGAGGGAGAGGGAGAATACGCGAAAAAGCCGCCAGAAATGGCGGTTCACAGGCGAGATCGACACGGATGTCCGAGGGAGGTCAGATGACGTCGGCGATAGGCGGTAGGCTGTAGGCGATAGGGCTGACGACCGGCGCGCCGCACGCGCCGGCCGTTTCTCTCAGCCTGCCCTACCGCCTATCGCCCAACCCCTATCGCCTGCGAGCGGCCGTCAGCGGCCGCCCCCGGCCGCCGTCGCCGATGCCGGCGGGGGATACGGAATCCCCAGCTGCTCGAGGTAGGTCGTGTACTTCGTCGGGTCGAAGTAGTACTTCTTCATCTCCGGCCGGTACTTGTCCATCGTGGCCTTGTTCAGCCAGATGGCCGGCTTGTCCTCGGCGCGGATGATCGGCTGGTAGTGGACGTCCTTCGTCTGCACGTTGCGGAAGTAGTCCCACGCCTGCTGCACGAGCTCTGGCCGCAGCAGGAAGTCGAGCATCGTCATCGCCTGCACCTTCGCGCCGGCCGTTGCGCCCTTGTGCGCGATCGGCGTGCATGAACCGAGCCCCTTGAAGTCGGTACTCGACCGAGACCAGGCCACTGCCGAAGCCTCCGCCCCACGACACTGACAGGTTGTTCGCGACGTGCGAGAACAGCACGATGTCGACGTTCTGGAAGACCCCGGCGCGCACGAAGTAGGCCTTCGAGCCGAGATCCTCTTCCGCGACGCCGGGCCAGATCATGATCGTGCCGGGGAGCTTCTGCTCCTCCATGATCTTCTTCACGGCGAGCGCCGCCGTGATGTTCACCGCCTGTCCGGAGTTGTGTCCCTCGCCGTGCCCCGGCGCGCCGGCCACGATCGGGTCGTGACGTGGCACACCCGGCTTCTGCGACGCCTGCGGGATGCAGTCGAGATCGGAACCGAGCGCGATGACCGGCTTGCCCGATCCCCACGTCGCCACCCAGGCCGTCGGGATGCCCGCGATCCCCTCCTGGACGGTGAAGCCGTTCTTCCTGAGAACGTCGGTGATGTACTTCGACGTTTCGACTTCCTGGAAGCCGAGCTCACCGTAGCTGAAGATCTGATCGATCATCTGCTGCGTGAACTGATGCATGCCGTCGACGTCCTTGACGGCCTGTGCCTTCAACGCGTCGAGCCGCTTCTGCACCGCTGGAGACGCCGAGGGAGCCGATGACGGGGTCGCGGCCTGCCGGGCCGGAGCCGCATTCAGCCCGACGGCCAGTCCGACGACGAGGGCCATCCCCAGGCCCAGACTGGAGCGCCGCATGAGAATCCTCCTCTTCGTCGGGGCCTGCCCCGAACCCGGCTCGCTTCACTCGCTCGCCTCGCGCCGCTCGCTCCGTTCCGCTCGCTCGTCCGCTCGCGGGCACGCGGTGCGCGCTGCGCCCCCGGACGTTGCGACGCCGCCGGTGACCACCGTCAAGCGCCGCCAGTCTACACTGATGAGCTCCAGAAGGCGGTAGGCTTCGGCGATCGGCGATAGGGCCGATGGACGGCGCCACGGCCGGCGGTCTCCGGCCCGCCGGCCGTCCGCCCTATCGCCCATCGCCTGCTCGCCCTCGTACACTTTCCCCCGATGCCCACGCTGGAGCACCAGAAGACGGTCGACGTCGGCGAGTTCGTCCCGGTCCCGTGGCTGCAGGGCGGCCACAAGATGACGCTCTTCGCCTGGGGCCGGCCCCGCCGGTTTCCGCGCCTGCCGCGGCCGGCCGAGCGGTTGTTCGACGTGGCGCCCGACACCCGCGTCCTGGCCCACTGCTACTGGCAGGCCGACACCGCTTCCCGCCCGACGCTGCTGGCCCTGCACGGCCTCGAGGGCTCGAGCGACGCACACTACATGCAGGGTCTGGCCGACAAGGCGTACGCCCGCGGCTTCAACGTCGTCCTGCTGAACCAGCGCAACTGCGGCGACACCGAGCACCTGTCGAAGGGGCTGTACCACTCGGGCCTGACCCACGATCCCGCGACCGTCATCCGCGAGCTCATCGACGTCGATCGGCTCGGCGCCATCGTGGTGGCCGGCTACTCGCTGGGCGGCAACCTCGCACTGAAGCTCGCCGGCGAGTACGCCGGCAGCCCGCCACCCGCCGTGAAGGCCGTCTGCGCCGTCTCGCCGATCGTCGAGGTCGACCGGTGCGTCGAGGCCCTGGAGCGGCGGCAGAACCTGCTCTACGAGTGGAACTTCGTCCGCCACCTGAAGCAGCGGATGCGCCGGAAGGCGAAGTTCCACGCCGACGGCTTCCCGATGCACCGGTTGCACGAGGTCCGCACCGTCCGCGAGTTCGACGAGATCTTCACGGCCCCCCATTTCGGCTTTCAGGGGGCCTCGGACTACTACTACCGGGCGAGCGCGATGCGCGTCATCGACCGGGTGACGCTGCCGGCGCTCGTCATCGCCGCCGAGGACGACCCGTTCGTGCCGGCGGAGTCGTTCCGCAAGCCGGCGCTCGCCGGCAACCCGCACATCACCCTGAAGCTGACGCCGCACGGCGGTCACTGCGCGTTCGTCGGACCGAAGACCGCCACAGACGACGGGTACTGGGCCGAGAAGGCCATCGTGCAGTTCGCGGAGGCCCACTGCGGAGGACGCGAGGGCTGACGCCGGTCGCGCACCTGCCGGCCACGCCGGAGCCCCGCCGCACGAAGCGCCGCCGATACGACATGGGAGGATGACCCGGATCATGGCCGATGCCCCGCCGCTCATTACGACCGACCTCGACTTCGACGCCGACGGCCTTCAGCACGGCGTGCTGCGCGTGCCGCACTCCCACGACCGGTCGGCGTACGGCTTCGTGCCCATCCCGATCGTCGTCGCCCGAAAGGGCGAGGGACCGACCGTCCTGCTGACCGGCGGCGTCCACGGCGACGAGTACGAGGGGCCGATCGCGCTGATCCGCCTGATCCGCGAGCTGCGGCTGGACGAGCTGCGGGGACGCCTCATCATCATCCCCGCCCTGAACGCCCCCGCCGTGCACGCGGGAACCCGGACGTCGCCCATCGACCGCGTCAACCTGAACCGGACGTTCCCGGGCGATCGCAACGGCACGCCGACCGAGATGATTGCCGACTACGTGGAGCGCGTCCTGCTGCCACTCGCCGACTATGCGTTCGACTTCCACGCCGGCGGCAGCTCGCTCGACTACCTGCCGACGCTGTTCGCGGCGCCGCCGCGGACCGAGGACGAGCGGAAACAGATCGAGGCCCTCATCGAGGCCTTCGCGCCGCCGCGCATCCTGTACATGGAGGCGCTGCAGAACGACCGCCTGCTCAGCGCCCGGGCGCAGCGGCAGGGCATTCCGTTCCTGACCGGTGAGTTCGGGGGAGGGGCGACGGTCAATCGTGAAGGTCTCGCCGTGCTCGAGCAGGGGCTGGCCGGACTCCTCGACAGCCTGGGCGTGCTGCCGGGACGGGGACGCCGCACGCCCGGTGTGCCGGCGCGCCGGATGGAGGCGTCGGGACGCCACTATCTGTACGCCCCGCGCCCGGGCCTGTTCGAGCCGCGGTTCTCGCTGGGCGACGAGGTCAGCGAGGGCCAGCTCGCCGGCTTCATCCACGACCACGTCGAGCCGTGGCGCGACCCGGTGCCGGTCTCGTTCGGCGCCGACGGGCTCGTGCTCTGCATCCGCACGTTCTCGCTCGTCGTCGCCGGCGACTGCCTCGGTCACCTCGGCAGCGACCTCGCCTGACCGGGGGGCGCCGGGCGCCGGTGGAATCAGCGATCGATCCAGGTGGGCTCTGCCGACCCGAGCGCCGCCGGGGCGATGGCCTGAATCAGCAGGAGAAGACCGGCCACGACCAGCATCAGATCCGGGCGGATGCCGAGCGCGAAGGCGGCCGAGCCGCCGATGGCGGCCCAGACGATTGGCACGAGACCGGCGAGGCGTGCCCCGCGGCCGGCCAGCAGCAGCAGGCCGCAGGTGAGGATGTCGGTCGGACACGGCACGCCGAACACCGGCATCCGCGGGTACCGCAGGCCCGTCATCATTCCCACCACCGGATAGATCAGCGTGTACCCGACCAGGACCGACGCAGCCACTCCACGCAGCCCGCCGGCCCTCTGGAAGTAGAGCCGACCGGTCGCGCGCAGCCAGATCAGGATGACGGCTTCGAGGACGAAGAGGCCGGCGAATGCCGATGCCGCAGGGTTGATCGTCCGGAAGAACACCCAGTGGTACATCACTCCGGACCAGACCCAGTGCACGGCCAGCAGCGTGATCAGCAGACCTCCCGCGCGCAACGGTCTTCGGATCCACCAGACGAGTGCGCCGGCCGTGACGATCCACAGCACCAGGACCGCTCCCCAGAGCGTCGTATTGTAGGCGCCGAACACATCCAGGAACTGTGCGTGCGAGAACGGCAGGTTCACGGTGCGCCTCCCTGGCGGCCCAGCCGCTCGATGAGCAGTGGCCAGGCGATGTCCCAGTGCATCGGACCGTAGTACTCCTCCGGCCGGTCCGCTGTTCGTATTCGTAGCTGTCGCGATCCCGGCTCCCACTGAACCGGGCGGTCGGCAGGATCTGATGGGCGAACTCGTGAGCGGCAGCGCGGCCGATGCCCCGGCCGATGCCGGCCACGATGCCGGCCCGGTCGGCGTCGGCCGGCGCGTACCGGATGGCGAGCGCGGCCAGCAAGGCGAAGCCGACCGAGCCCTGCCCGCCCAGGGGCACGAGCACATGCGAGCGACCGGCGTCGGCCCCCAGCGTCTGCACGACGCTGACGCTGTAGAAGGCGTGATGGTCGTCTGAAAAGGTGATGCGCAGGCCGGCGTAGGCGGTCCGGAGCTCGACCAGCGCCGTCGCCCGGATCCTCCGCTGCTCGTCGGCCGTGAGCGGGCCGCCGAGGCGCGCTTCACTCGCCGGCGGCAGGGCGAACGTCACGCCCTGCCACCAGAACCCGCCTCGTGCGGCCTCCCGGCCGGAGCAGGATGAGCCCCCAATCGCCAGCAGCGCCGTGAGCGCGATCGTGGCGGCGCGTCTCACGGCTCCCCGATGAGTCATGGCCGTCGCGGGCGTGCGACGCCCTTCGCCAGGCATGCCGCGCGGCGCCCGCCAGGATCAGGGCGACCGCGTACGTGAGCACGGGCGAAGCTTCGCACGGCGGGGGCTTCGGACTGCGTCACTGCCCCGGCGTCAACACCACGCGGAACCGCGCCTTCCCGCTCATCATCCGGTCGTAGGCCTCGGCCACCTTCGACAGCGGGTACACCTCGTTCATCGACCGCACGCCGGTCAGCACGCTGAAGCGCAGCGTGTCCTGCGAATCGATGGAGGATCCCGAGGGCCAGCCGGCCACCGACCGGCGGCCGCCGATGAGCAGCAGCGGCGGCACCTCCACCGGCTCCGCGGCCGCACCGACGATGAGCAGCTGGCCGTTGAGGCCGAGGCCGCCGAGCACGGCCGTCATCGCCGGCCCGCTGGTCACGGCGGCGAGGATCACGCGCGCACCGCCCAGCTTCATCAGCTCCGCCGCCGGATCCTGCGCCCGGCTGTCGATGTAGTGCGCCGCGCCGAGCTTGCGCGCCAGCGCCTCCTTGTCGGTGCCCCGCGCGATCGCCACGGTGCGGAACCCCATCCGCGCCGCGAACTGCACGCCGAGATGGCCCAACCCGCCGATGCCCAGCACCGCGACCAGGTCCCCGGGCCCGGCACCGCTGTGACGCAGCGCATTGAACGTGGTGATGCCGGCACACATCAGCGGTCCGGCTTCCACGGCCGACAGTTCGTCGGGAACGAGCGCGAGCGCGCCGGCGGGTGCGACCATGTACTCGGCGTACCCGCCGTCGTAGGTGATCCCGGGCACCTGAGGCGCCACCTGGCAGGTGACGAAATCGCCGCGCCGGCACGAGTCGCAATGCCCGCAGTGGCCGCCGTGCCAGCCGACCGCCACCCGATCGCCCTTCTGCCATCCGGCCACGCCGCTCCCGAGGGCGTCGATGACGCCGGCCGCCTCGTGCCCCGGCACGCGCGGATAGGTGACGCCGGGAAACGTCCCCTCCTTCGTGAACGAATCGCTGTGACAGATGCCGCAGGCTTCGACGCGCATCCGTACCTCGCCCGGACCGGGCTCGGGGATGTCGCGTTCGACGAGCTCGAAGGGGCCGTTGGCGCTGGCGATCTGAGCAACACGCATCCTGGACATGGGGAACTCCGTGGAAGAAAGCAGAAAACAGGTGAGGCGTCCGCGAGCCGGGCGCCACAGCACCCGAGCGCCCGTCAGGTTCAGATCCCGAGATACTCCAGCAGCCGCTTCGCGAACTCCGGCCCCTTTCCCGCCTCCTCGTGCTTGAAGTAGACGAAGACGTCGCGGCAGCCGGCGGTCTCCCCGCGGATGGTGTCGGCCCAGCGCTTCAGGTCGTTCGGGGTGTACCCCTCGTCGCGCAGGCGGAAGTACGCGTAGTCGGCGGTCACCGCCACGGGCGTCGCGAGCTTCTCGCTCTCGGCGACACACAAGGCCACGCCGCGGGCGCGGAGCCGGTCGAGGATCTCGCGGTCGAACCACGAGGCATGGCGGAACTCGAACGCCGCCGGCGTGCCGGGCGGCAGCGTATCGAGGAACGCGTCGAGCGTCGCCGCATCCTTCCGGAACGACGGCGGCAGCTGGAACAGCAGCGCCCCCTGCTTCGGCCCGAGGCCGGCGGCCAGCTCGCAGAAGTGGCGCGTGAGATCGGCGACGTCACGCAGCCGACTGTCGTGCGTGATCCGCCTGGGGGCCTTCAGCGTGAACCGGAACGGCGACGGCGTGGCCTGCGCCCAGCCCGAGAGCGTCTTCGCGGCCGGCACGCGGTAGAAGGTGTAGTTGATTTCGACGGTCGTGAAGTGCGACGCGTAGTACGGCAGCATCTTCGCCGCCGACAGGCTGGCGGGATAGAAGCTCCCCTTCCACTCAGGGTAGTTGTAGCCGGAGGTGCCGACCCAGATCATGCGGAGAAACCGACAGCCGGTGGCGGCACACGAGCCGTGCCGGGCGCGCGCACAGCCACCGGCGCTCAGTCGATCGTTGCCGAGAGAACGCGACTACCAGCGCGGCTCGCGACGCCGCCCGCCGGAGTAGTCACCGCCGAAGTCCTGCCCGCCGCCGAAACCGCGGCCGCCCTCGGGCTTGGGCCGCGCTTCGTTCACGACGAGCTGCCGGCCGTCCATCTCGTACTGATGGAATTCATCGACCGCCTTCTGGGCGTCTTCGTCGCTCGCCATCTCGACGAATGCAAATCCGCGCGCCCGTCCCGTGGCCATGTCGCGCATCACACGCACGCTGTCCACGGTGCCGGCCCGGCTGAACAGTTCGTTCAGCTCTTCATCCGTGGCCTTGTACGGAAGGTTGCCCACATACAGTCTCCGACCCATGCTGTCACTCACTCCTGACCGGAATTCCGCGCGGTTCTCTTGCGGCAGAGCGGTCCCCGCGCCAGGAACGCCCGCCAGCCTGGAAAGCTCTCCCGAATGCTGTTGCGGGAAAGCGTGACAGCATCTGCAGGGGCTCTCATGCGTGGATGCCTCAGTATACCAAAGCCGGCTGCGGCGCCAGCCGCCTTCCCCCCGCGCCGTCCGAAAGCCTGCAGCCGCTGCCACCGGCCCGGCGGCGTCGCCGCTGCTCGACCTTTACGCTCCCGCACAGCCGATCTACAGTGAACGGATGATCCGCCGCTTCGTCCCGCTGATTCTGCTGTGCGTCGCCGTGTCGACCGCCTGTCACCGCCGTCCGATCGCCCGCGAATACCACATCGAGGGACAGATCCTGGCCGTCAACGCGGTCACGCACGAGGTCACCATCCGCCACGAGGAGATTCCCGGCCTGATGTCCGCGATGACGATGCCGTTCAGAGCAGAGGACGCCTCGGTCATCGCCGGCAAGCAGCCCGGCGATCTCATCACCGGCACGCTCGTCGTGACGCCGACCGACTCCTACCTCACCCGGCTGACGACCATCGGTTCGATGCCGCTGGCCAGCGAGACCTCCGGCACGGCGCCCGACGTGATCGAGCCGGGAACCCTCGTGCCCGACGCCTCGCTCGTCGACCAGGACGGCCGCACGCGGGACTTCTCCTCGTACCAGGGACAGGCGGTCGTCATCACGTTCATCTACACGCGCTGTCCGCTGCCGAACTATTGCCCGCTGATGGACCGCCACTTCGCCGACATCCAGAAGGCGATCAAGGCCGACCCGGCACTCGCCGGCCACGTGCAACTGCTGTCGGTCAGCTTCGATCCCCAGTACGACACGCCGCCCGTCCTGAAGCGGCACGCGGCGCAGCTGGGCGCCGACCCGGCCGTCTGGACGTTCGCCACCGGAACGCCGAAGGCGCTCGACGGCTTCGCCGGCCATCTCGGCATCTTCCTGAGCCGCACGCAGGGAGACGCCGGACCGATCACGCACAACCTGCGGACCGCCGTCGTCGATCCCCGTGGCCGGCTCGTGAAGATCTACAACGGCAATGACTGGACGCCCGATCAGGTGCTGCACGATCTCGCGTCGCTCGCCCCGGCCCGCTGATGCAGCCCTCACCGCCGCTGTCGGCCTTCCTGCCTCGCGAGCGCGCCCTGATCCGGCGGCTGCCGACGCCGGCGCACGTGCAGCGCTACCTGAACGGCCTGCGGTACAACACCGAGCCCGGCGGCATCACGCTCCGCAGCTTCCGCGGCGTCGTCCGCACCGGAACGGCGCACTGCTTCGAGGCCGCGCTCGCGGCAGCCGTCATCATGGAACAGCACGGCTACCCGCCGCTCATCCTCAGCTTCGAGTCGGTCGACGACCTGGATCACACGCTCTTCGTCTACCGCCATCGCGGACGCTGGGGATCGGTCGCCCGCTCGCGCGATCCCGGGCTGCACGGACGAAAGCCCGTCTTCCGCACGCCCAGGGCCCTGGCCCTCAGCTACGTCGAGCCGTACGTCGACTTCACCGGACGCATCACCGGCTATGCGGTCGTCGACATGCGGGAGCTGGAGCACTACGACTGGCGGTTCTCGTCGCGAAACGTCTGGAAGGCCGAGCGGCTGCTGCTGGACTATCCGCACCATCCGATCCGGACGTCGGACCGGCGCATCGAGCAGTGGCGCAGATGGTATCGCGCGTTCAAGGAGAGGTATCCGGATCGGCGGCCCATGGCGTATCCGGGCCGCGAGCGGTGGTCGGAGCTGCCGAAGGAGTTCAGGCGGTGACGGGGAACACGCCTGGGGGACGAGGAAGAAGGAGCCGGTCTACGGTCTGCGGTCCAGCTCGGAGACTGGAGACTGAAGACTGGAGACCGAAGACGGTCGATATTCAGTCCAGGTCGAAGTCGCGCTCGGGACGCGTGATCGGCTCTTCCTTCGCCTGCCGCAGCGCTTCCTCGAAGCGCTTCGACAGCGAGTCGCCGCGCGTCTTCTCGCTGGCGACCGACTGCTGGAAGATCGCCTCCCGGCGCGCCGCTTCCTCGTCCAGAATCCGCTGGGCGTCGGTCAGCTCGGGCCGCGCGCCGGCGCGTTCGGGCTCCCGGTGGCTGATGACACGCCCCAGGTTCAGGTCGATGACCATCATGGTGCCGCACGCCGGGCACGGCACTTCGAGCTCGGATTCCAGCCTGGCCATATCCCCAATCCCCAATCCCGAATCCCCAATCCCCACCGGTTCCCATATCATAGCCCAGTGACCGAGACGCCGCCCCGCTCCATCCGCGTCGCCACCTACAACGTGCACCGCTGCCGCGGGCTCGACGGCCGCACGCGCCCCGACCGGATCGCCGCCGTGCTGGCCACGGTCGACGCCGACGTCGTCGCCCTGCAGGAAGTCGTCGGGGCGGGTCCGGAGGGCGGCGGCCACGCGGAGGAGATCGGCGCCGCACTCGCCATGGGCTGGGCGATGGCGCCGGCCCGCCGCCTGCGCGGCCGGCTGTTCGGCAACGTCGTCCTGAGCCGCTTCCCGATCCGGCACCACGCGCAATACGACCTCACCTGGAAGACCTGCGAGCCGCGCTGCCTCCAGCGGATCGACATCGACGTCGACGGGCACACGCTGCACTTCTACAACGTGCACCTCGGCACGGCGTACCTCGAGCGGCAGTACCAGGCCGAACGGCTGGCGGACCTCGTGGGTGACCGGCGCATCGCGGGGACGAAGCTGCTGCTCGGAGACTTCAACGAGTGGATGAAGGGGCTGACGACCACGCTGCTGAGCGACCGGCTGCAGAGCATCGATCTCCGGTCGCATCTGAAGCGGCGGCGGACCTATCCGGGCATCTTCCCGATCCTCCACCTCGACCACATCTATTACACCGGTCACGTGGAGGTGGCGAAGCTGGAGCTGCCGCGCTCGCGGCTCGCCCTGGTGGCGTCCGACCACCTGCCGCTGGTGGCCGACTTGCTGATTAGATTCTAGAAGGGGAACGGCGGGAACCGGGCAAAGCCCGGCGGCCCGCACGGCGGGCCCGCCGCTCGGCGAGGCTCGGGGCGAAGCCGACAGCGTAACGGCCCGCACGGCGGGCCCGCCCTCGACAGGCTGGGGCGCCCTGAGCGGAGTCGAAGGGCGCGAACGGAGTGGAGCGAGCCGGATCGCGAGCGGAACGGAGTGAGCCGGGGTTCGGGGCGGAGCCCCGAGAGAAGAAGACGATCAGCCTTCCTCTTCGTATTCCTCTTCGCCGGGGAAGCCGACGCGGGTCGACGGCCGCAGCGCTTCACGGTAGTCGAACAGCGGCAGGTCCCGGACGTGCAGCGAGAGGCGGCACGCGGGCGATTTCTCGTCGATCACCACGGTGACCGGACTGCCCTGCACGCCCTCGCGAAATGCCACGCGGCATCCACAAGCCAGACGTGCGTGCGTGAAACCCTTCATGATGGCTGCTCCCTGCCGACGCCGGCCCGGCGAACGCCGCCGGTGCTTCGCGTCAAAACCGATCTTACTACAGGAGCGGCCGTTCTGCGGCGTCGTGCCCGCACGTTCGGTTTCCGGACGCAGAACGCAGACGCGAGCGAGTGACGCGAGCCGGGGTGTGGGGCGGAGCCCCACGAGGTAACGGCGCGCACGGCGCGCCCGCGAGGGAGCGGCGCGGGGCATCGGGGCCCCGCGAGCGACCGAGCCGGGGTGTGGGGCGGAGCCCCACGAGGTAACGGCGCGCACGGCGCGCCCGCGAGGGAGCGGCGCGGGGCATCGGGGCCCCGCGAGCGACCGAGCCGGGGTGTGGGGCGGAGCCCCACCTGAAGAAGCGCCTGAATCTCCCGCTCGAATTCCTCGATCGACGAAACCCCGATGTGCTTGCGGCAGATCTTGCCGTCGCGGCCAATCACGAAGGTCGTCGGAATGGCCCAGAGCGGGCCGTAGGTATCCTGGAACTTCTGTTCGCCCAGTCCCACGAGCACGGGATAGTTCATCTTGAACTGCTTCGCGAACGGCGGCAGCAGGGGCGCCTTGTCGTCCACCGACACGCCGAGCACGGTGAAGCCGCGCTTCGCGTACTTCGTCTGCAGCTTCACGAAGCCGGGGATCTCCAGCTTGCAGGGGCCGCACCAGGTCGCCCAGAAGTCGAGCACGATGACCTTGCCCTTGTAGTCGCTGAGCTTCACCGTCCGGCCGTGCATGTCCTTGAGCGTGAAGTTCAGGTTGGCCGGCTTCGCCCCGGCGTCGCAGACCGGCGCCTCGGGCGCCGCGGTCACGCCGGCCGGCAGGCCGGCCCCGATCAGCAGAAAGGCGAGTGCCGCCGCGCCGGTCCACATCAGTCGTCTCGTCATCGGTCCGATCCTCTTTCTGATGGGGCGCTGCCCCATACCCCGGCTCGCTTCACTCGCTCGCTCCCACGGCTCGCTCCGTTCCGCTCGCGGGCGCGCCGTGCGCGCCGTCCCGCGGATGGGGCGCTGCCCCATACCCCGGCTCGCTTCACTCGCTCGCTCCCACGGCTCGCTCCGTTCCGCTCGCGGGCGCGCCGTGCGCGCCGTCCCGCGGATGGGGCGCTGCCCCATACCCCGGCTCGCTTCACTCGCTCGCTCCCACGGCTCGCTCCGTTCCGCTCGCGCCCTTCGACTCCGCTCAGGGCGCCCCGAGCCCGTCGAGGGGCGGGCGCGCCGTCCGCTACCGTGCGTGGAGGGTGCCGCGCACGTAGGCCGCGATCTCGCGCAATTCGGCAGGCGAGCCGCGCGCGACCAGCACGCAGGTCCAGTCGCGGTCCGGCCAGATCATCGCCTCGTGCCCCATCACCTCGACCAGCCGTGCCGGACGGACGGTGTGCGGCAGCAGGAAGAGCGAGACGTCCTGGCCGTCGTGGCGGTACAGGAAATGGGCGACGCTGCCGTCGGCATAGAAGCAGCGCCGGGCACCGACCAGGCTGATCGGCGCCGAGCCGCCGCCGACCGGCACGGCGACGTTCCAGCCGAAGCGGGCGTCGAACGCCCGCTCCACCGACGCGACGTTCACCGGCGGGGCGTCGGCCGGCTGCAGGGCGAAGCACTTCATGTGGTCGAGCGTGAGCTGGGCGGCCAGCACGGTCGCCGATCGGCTGTTCGCCGCGTAGACGAGCAGACCACCGACCGCCAGCACCAGGGCGGCCGCCATCGACAGCGGCACCAGCCACCGCCGCACCGCCCGGCCGACGGTGGCGTCAGCGGCGGCCGCCCGTGCACAGCGGGTCCGCAGAGCCGCCGGGGCGCACGGCGCGGCCAGCGACAGCCGGCGCGTCCGGACGACCGTGCGCGCCGCCCCCTCGGCCTCGAGCCGGGCCCGGCACGGCGGACAGGCGTCGAGGTGCTCCTCGACGGCCTTCCGGTCGATCGGCATCACCTCACCGTCGAGATAGGGCGTCGCCAGCTCGTCGAGGTCACCACAGGAAATCATCGCCACTCGTCACCATCTATTAGCCCGCATGGGGCCCCACCCCCATGCGCTGCCGTCGCTTACGCTCCGGATCTTGATAGCAGCCACCTTGCTGCCTGGACTGGCACCCGCATGGGGCCTCACCCCCAGCGCGGCCGTCGCTTACGCTCCGGATCTTGAGAGCAGCCACCTTGCTGCCTGGACTGGCACCCGCATGGGGCCTCACCCCCAGCGCGGCCCTCGCTCACGCTCCGGATCTTGAGAGCCGCCACCGCCGCCCCTAGCCCTGCCGGCCCACCGGTTCGGGCCGGCCGGCCCCTTCCCTCCGCGCAGTGAGACGCGCGTAGAGCAGCCGGCGTCCCCGTGAGATCCGCGACATTACCGTGCCGATCGGCACGTCCAGGACCCGGGCGATGTCGGCATAGGCCAGTTCCTCGACGTCGCGCAGCCACACGGCCTCCCGAAAGGCGGGCGGCAGCGAGTCGACCGCCTCCTGCAGGTCGGCGTCGAGCGTGTCGCGCAGGAGCAGCTCCTCCGGCGTGGCATCCTGGCCCGGCCTGGCGGCGGCCCGCTCGACGGCCTCACTGTCTGGCTTCGACATGTCGTGTGCCGCATCGCGGCGGTGGTTGCGCGCGGTGTTGTGCAGGATGGTGAACAGCCAGGCTCGGAGGTTCGTGCCCGGTTCGAACCGGTCGGCGAACCGGAAGGCCTTCAGATAGGTTTCCTGCACCAGGTCTTCGGCGTCGGCGGGATTCCCCGTCAGCCGCAAAGCGGCACCGTACAGGCGGTCCAGGTACGAGAGCGCTTCCTGTGCGAAGCGCCCGGCTCCGGCCTCGTGGGCCGGCTCGTTCGATGATGGACTTCGCCGTCGAAGCATCGATTTGCAGACATCACTAGAGAAACACGGCCGGCCGGGCCGATATTCCCGGACCGGTCCGCGCCGCGGGACGCCCGGGCGGTGGCGACGGCCGGACGAGTCGGCGGCCCGCCTATTGTCGCCGATCTCGGGCCCGCGCGGGCCATCGGCGGTGGCCGACTGTCCTCCCGGGTCACCGCTCCTGGCCGGCACGGAGGACACCGGCGCCGCCTCGTGTCGCGGCGGACGACCGGACGGCCACCTCGACGGGCCTGGGGCCACGGGTACGCCTCTTGCTGCCCGGCGTTGCGGCGGTCCGCCGCGTTGCGGCAACCGTCTCCGTCACAGTAAGATGCCTTCACATCACGCTGGTGGGAACAGATGAGCGACCGCGCGCGGGGCTACCGCATCTTCCCGGTGCCCGGACGTCGCCCGGCTGGTCTGCGTTCACAGGTCCGCGAGGTACTGGGTATGGGAATGTGCGTCCGTCGCAGGGTTCTGGCGTCGATGGTCGTTGTCGTGCTGACCGCAGCGGTGATCATAGGCGCGCCGGCCCCGGCGTCCGCCCAGACGCCGTTCGTCCCCTACTTCGGCAAGGTCTATCCGCACTACAAGGACTTCAACTGGTACATCTACACGACGGACCACTTCGAGATCTACTACTACCCCGCCGTCAAGCCGCAGCTCGCCCGCGTCGCCGGCTACGCCGAGAGCGCCTACCAGCAGGTCAGCGCCGATCTGAAGCATGACATCGCGTTCAAGATTCCGCTGATCATATTCAAGACGCACACGGACTTCGAGGAACAGAACATCCAGCCGGGCGCGGCCCAGCCGGGCGTCGCCGCGTTCGCCGACTCGCTGCACGACCGGATGGTGATGCCGATCGACGCGCCGCCCGACCTCCTCTACGGCCTCATCGTCCATGAGCTGACGCACATCTTCGAGTTCGACATCATCCCGCAGTCGCTCATCCGCCGCCAGATGCCCCTGTGGGTGGACGAAGGGCTGTCGGACTACGAGCGCGGCATCTGGGAACCGCTCGACCTGATGACCATCCGCGACGTCGCCATCTCGGACAGCGTGCCGAACATGAGCGACCTGGAGAACTACGGCAACTTCGGCAACCCGCGGCTCATCTACAACCTGGGCCACGCCGTGTTCGAGTTCATCGAGTCGCGCTGGGGGAAGGAAGGCATCCGACAGTACCTCTTCGCGCTGCGGAAGAACGTGATCGGCGGCGGGGAGGATCCCTACCAGGACGCGTTCCAGATGAAGCCGCGCGACTTCGATCACGCGTTCGCCCGCTACCTGAAGGACCGCTTCAAGCCGTTCCGCGACAAGGAGCGGCCGGCCGACTACGGCACCGATCTCGCGCCCGACCCGCAGAAGTCCGACTTCATCGGGCTGCTGTCGGTCGCGCCCGTCGCCCTCGGGCGACCTCATCGCCGCCGTCGCGCCGAACCGCCGCGATCCAGGAGTACGACGTCATCCTGGTCTCGGCGACCGACGGCAAGGTGATCAGCAACCTCACGCCCGGGTTCGACAAGGACATGGGCTGGGACCGGCTGTCGATCAGCGAGCGGTGGAACCAGGTGCCGTGGCTGTCGTGGGCGCCCGGCGGCGACCGGCTCGCCTACTTCGTCCGCACGGGCGGCGTCCGCACGCTGATCATCCAGGACGTCGTCTCGAAGAAGATCCTGCAGCGCATCCCGATCCGCACGCTCGACGCCCCCGAATCGCCCTGCTTCTCGCCCGACGGCGAGCACGTGGCGTTCGCGGCGCTCAACGACGCGGTCGGCGACATCTACGAGATCGACCTGCGCACCCTGGCGATCACGAACCTCACGAAGGACAGCTTCGCCGAGTACGCCCCGGTCTTCTCGCCCGATGGCCGGCAACTGGTCTACCTGACGCGCGTCAGCGGCGCCTACAAGCTGTTCAAGCTCGACACGGCGACCGGCAAGAAGACCCAGATCACCTTCGGCACGCAGGACGAGTCGGGAGCCCAGTTCCTCGACGACCACACGCTGGTGTTCTCGTCGACGGCCACCGACCCGCGCAAGCCGCTGCCGCCCGAGGTGGCGCGCAACGGCAACATCTTCAACATCTGGACGCTCAACCTGACCACGGGCGAGCTCGAGCAGTACACGGACACCGAGGGCGGTAACCTGTCGCCGATCGTGCTGAGCGGCACGCGCAGCGACCGGATTGCCTTCATCACCTACTACAAGGGCAGCTACGGCCTCCACACGATCGAGCCGAAGACGCCGGTCCTGACGGCGGCCAGCGCGGACTTCGGCGCGCCCGGCCCGATCATCGACTTCCAGGCGCCGCTCACCCACACGCTCGTCAACAGCCAGATCGCCAGGAAGGGCACCTTCGGCAAGCTGTTCCTCGAGGGGCGGCCGCCGATCAGCGTCGGCGTGACCAGCGGCGGCGACGTCTTCGGCGGCACGGCCGTCACCTTCGGCGACGTGCTCGGCGACCATCAGTTCAACATCTACGCCGCGTCGGTGTCCCAGTACCGCCAGCTCGCCTTCTCGTACGTCGACCTGTCGCACCGCTTCACGTACGCGGCGCAGGGCTTCTCGCAGACGCTGTTCTACTACGGCCAGCTCGGCGGCATCCTGTACGACCCGGCCTACTCGGGCTTCCTGAGCCGCTCCGACGCGCAGGCCACGCAGACGATCAACGGCGGCACGGTCTTCGGCATCTACCCGTTCGACCCGTACCGCCGCATCGAGGTGTCGGCCGGCCTCGTGCACCAGAGCCAGACGTACAACGACCCGACCTTGCAGCAGGCGGCCGACAGCTATCAGCAGCAGCTGTACGGGCGCACGCTGTTCAACAGCGGCACGCTCGTCCCGCTGGACGTCTCCTACGTGCAGGAGACGACCGTCTTCCGCGACTTCGGCCCGCTGTCGGGCAACACGATGCGGCTCTCCTACGAGGTCGCGCCGAAGCTCGGCAACACCCTGTCGCGCCAGACCTTCGACGCCGACGCCCGCTACTACATGCGGATCGGCGCCTCGGGGCTGCTGGCCCTGCGCGCCCGCGCCTTCAAGAGCTTCGGCAGCGCCCCCGACTTCCTCTACTTCGGCGGCAACTCGGAGATGCGCGGGTACAACTACCTGCAGTTCATCGGCCAGAATGCCGTGTTCGGCGACGCCGAACTCCGCTTCCCGCTCATCGAGGCGGCGCTGACGCCGATCGGCGTGCTCGGCGGCGTGCGCGGCGTCTTCTTCTTCAACATCGGCGGCGGCTGGTGGGACAACACGGGCTTCCAGTTCTTCTCGAACAAGGCGCAGACCGTGACGCCGACCGTCGGCTACGGCTACGACGCCAACGGCAACTACGTGGCGATCCCCGGACAACCCACGAACATCTCGGGCTTCCGGCTCCAGGACGGCCGGGCCTCCTACGGCGTCGGCCTGGAGACGTTCGCCCTCGGCTTCCCGATCCACTTCGACTGGTCCTGGCGGACGCTGTTCAACAAGGACTGGGAGAACGCCGTGTTCGCGTCGAGCGGCGGCAGTGCGGCCTTCCGGAAGGCCCAATTCAGCGTCTGGATCGGCTACGACTTCTGATCGGCGGGCGCCACGCACGCCTGGCGCCTCCCAGGACCCGCCCGGCGGCCGCCCGATACGGCCGCCGGCCCACTAACGCACGCCCACTGAGAGACGGATCGTCCCCATGGAGCTCACGCCCAAGCGCGCCTCGGACTCGGCTACGGAGATGGTGCAGGTCGTCCTGCCGAACGACGCCAACCCGCTCGGCTTCATCCTGGGCGGCACGGTCATGCACCTCATCGACATCGCCGGCGCCATCGCCTGCCATCGGCACACCCGCAGCCTGCTGGTGACGGCGGCCGTCGACGGCCTGCAGTTCCTCCACTCGATCAAGGTCGGCGACCTCATCATCCTGAAGTCGCGCGTCACCTGCACGTTCCGGACGTCGCTCGAAGTGGAGGTCGAGGTCTACTCGGAGGAGACGCTGACCGGCCGGCGGCGGCACACGAGCCACGCCTACCTGACCTTCGTGGCGATCGACAGCGAGGGGAATCCGATCGAGGTGGTGCCGCTGCTCGTCGAGACGGCCGACGAGCGGCGGATCCAGCAGGAGGCGCAGGCCCGGCGCGCCGAACGGCTGCGCAACCGGACCCCGCGGTAAGGACGCCGGAACGTGAGCCGGCCGCCTTCGCGGCCGCCGGGGACGGCCCGGCCGCTTCGGCGAGCTTCGCCGAAGCGCACCGCGCGAAGGCGAGGGTCTGGGGCGGAGCCCCACAGCGTACCGGCGCGCACGGCGCGCCCGCCCCTCGACAGGCTCGGGGCGCCCTGAGCGGAGTCGAAGGGCGCGAACGGAACGGAGCGAGCCGTTGCGCGAGCGAGTGAAGTGAGCCGGGGTGTGGGGCGGAGTCCCACAGCGTAACGGCCCGCACAGCGGGCCCGCGAACGGAGTGGAGCGAGCCGGATCGCGAGCGTAACGAAGTGAGCCGGGGTGTGGGGCAGGGCCCCACCTGAAATCAGAGTTTCGCCAGCCCCAGCACGCTCTTCTCGAGATCGATCGTCACGCGGTACTGGCTCAGGAACCGCTGCCCGACGATGCCGCCGAGCTGATAGCCGAGCAGCACGCTCGGCGCCCGCAGGTTCAGCACCACCACCGGGACGTTCTGGAAGCGGATGCCGGAGAACGCCAGGTTCACGCCCGGCATCAGGAACGCGTCGCGATCCCAGCCCGACGTGCCGTAGACCTTCAGCGCGATCCGGTGCGCCGGCTCCGGCCGGTGCAGCGAACCCGCCATCGACGAGCTGATCGAAATCACCTCGCCGCCCGTGTCCACCACGAAGCTGGCCGGATGCTGGCCGTCGACCGTGCCGCGCACGGTCGCCAGCCGGTTCAGGTAGAGCGGCAGCTGCACGTCGGCCGGCTCCTCCGGCAGGTGTCGGGCGATGTACAGCTCGTGCCGGGCGTAGTCGATCCGCATCGACAGCCCCAGGGCCAGCGGCGAGAAGCTGTCGCCCTCGTGCGTCGGCAGGTCCACCAGGGCCGGATTCTTGACCACGCACGCCACGTTGCGGACCGTCAGCGACCCGACCTGCAGCGAGTCCAGCCGCGCCATCTGCAGCCCGCGCAGCCCGACGTCGCCGACGCCGGCGCTCAGCGTGTAGGTGACCGGCTTCAGCTTCAGGTCGGAGGCCGTCGACTCGGAGATGACCGTCTGCTCCGCCCCCGTGTCGACGATGATGTCGCGCGGCTGGCCGCCGTTCATCCGGGCGCGCACGATGATCTTGTTGCCGACGAACTGGAAGGGAACCGTGTGGACCTCGCCCCCCTCCACCGCCGACATCTCGAACGGCGTCCGGTCCTTGAACGACCGCAGGAACTTCACCTCGGCCCGCGCCCACGCCGCCTTCAGGCTCGTGTCCTTGTTCGGCAGGTGGTCCACGTACTGCTCGGTACGCGTCGGCGGCCTCCTGGTAGCGGTGCATCCGCTCGTAGATCATCCCGACGGTGTGATGGAACTCCTCCTGCGAGGGATCCAGCGCGAGTGCCTGCTGCGCGTCGGTCAGGGCGGCGTCGAGCCGGCTGCGCGACGACAGGACGACCGCCAGGCCGTTGAGCGCGCGCGCCGTCTTCGGATCCAGCTTCACCGCCCGCTCGTACTGCTGCTCCGCCTCGGGGAACAGCCCCACCGACCAGAGCGCATCCCCGTAGAGCGCCGCCACTTCCGCGCTCTGCGGCTGGATGCCCACCAGCTCGCTCGCTTCCCGCATCGCCAGGTTGAACTCCGCCACGCGCAGCGCCGACCGGACCACGCCGGTGAGGGCGCGCCGCCGCTGGTCGGCTTCGGGTGCGTGCGCCTTCGCTTCGCGGAAGATCGCCAGCGCGGCCGGGAACTTCCCCTGGCTGAACAGCTTCTGCCCGATCTGGATCTCGACGTCGGCGGCCTGCGAGGGCACGATCCCCCTCGTCTGCACGACGAGCGTACATGCCGCAACGACCGCCACTGCCATGAGGCCGCGGGTTACCAGACGCATGGCTCCTCCTTCACGGGTCAAACTGCCGAGGTGAACGGATACAGGATATTACCGGACCTGGGTGGGTCCCGAGCAATGGAAAATGCGGACGGGAGCCCGCGGGCGCACGAGGACCGTACGTCGTTATCGAACGCGAACACGCAACTGAGGACAGCGCAGCAGGTGGGAGCGGCCGCCCGGCCGGCACGGAGCCGCCGGGCGTCCATCGGGTTAACTTCTACTTCTGGTAGTAATTGGCGTTGATGTCGATGTAGTTCTTCCACTTCTCCGGCGTCTCGTCGAGCGCGAAGATCGCCTCGACCGGGCAGGCCGGCACACAGGCGCCGCAGTCGATGCACTCGTCGGGATGGATGTAGAGCATCTCCGCGCCCGTGAAATCGCCTTCGTCCTTCCGTGGATGGATACAGTCGACCGGGCACACATCGACGCACGCGGTGTCCTTCGTTCCAATGCACGGTTCACAGATGATGTAAGCCATCGGTCTCCTCCAGCCTCTCCCTCCACGTCACGCCGGCACCTCCATGGCACCGGCCGGCAAATGCCCCAGTCTCAACGAAATCTGACGTGCCAGTTCCCACGCATCGCGGTTGTGCCGCGTGAGCGTCGGCCCCTCGTCCGGGTCGTGCCCGAACAGGCCCACCCGCGCCACTTCCCGCCCCGTATAATCGCGCACCGGTGCACAGGTGCAACAGAGCCGCTGCGGCTGTTCCTCGCCCGCTGACGGGGGGCCCAGCCGCACGACGATCTCTTCGCTCGTCGCGACGTCCTTCGGCCTGACCAGCTTCAGACAGGTCAGCCGCCGCGTCGTCTGCGGCGCCGCGAAGTAGATGGAACAGTGCCCCGGCATGCGCCGACCGTACACCGTCCGCATGGCGACCTCGTCCGGCCCCGTGCTCCAGATGTAGGTCACCTCTTCGGTACCCGGAAACGCGATGAAGCTCCGTTCACCCGTGCGCAGCGCGTACTCGCGCAGCACCGGATAGGCGTGCAGGCGGAGCTCCGAGCGGCCCAGCAGCCGGAAGCTCAGGTCCAGCATCTTCAGCGTCAGGCTGTAGCGCTGCGTCTCCTCGTCCTGACGGACGTAGCCCCGGCGCTTCAACACACCGAGCAGCCGGTGGACCGTGGGCGGCGGCAGCCCGGTCGACTGGGCCAGCTCGCTCAGGCTCGACCCGCGCTCGCTCGCGCTGAGCGCTTCGCACAGCTCCAGAGCCTTGTCGATCGACGTGAGCCCACCGGAGCCGGATCTGGGAGCGGTTCGGGATTGGTTAGTCATTCCAATATGCGGAATGCAGTTTCAAATTGATATTTTCGTCTCCAATCGCCGCAATGTCAAGGCAGCCGACATCAGGCTCGAACCGGTGGCCGCTCAGTGCGGAACGGTGATGTGGATGTCGCCGTAGACGACGTCGATGGAGATGACCGGCTGGCCGCGCCCGAGGGTCGCCTCGCCGAACTTCGGGCCGAACTTGTCCTTCATCTGGAGCGGCAGCGTCGAGGTGAGCTCGCCGCGGAAGGTGACGGCGAGGACGCGGCCGTTGGGGGGCGTCTCGGCGAGCCCCAGGTTCACGTTGCCGTTGAAGGTGCGCAGGCGCAGCAGCCCGCCGTCGGTGAGCCGGGCACGGGTCAGCGTCACGTCACCCACGTGTCCCACGCAGCGCAGCGTGCCGCTGACCTGGTCGGCCACGATCGGGCCGCGCATGATTTCGGCCGTCACGGTGCCGTGGAGGTTCTGCAGCTGGATGCGACCCTCGAAGACCTTGATCGTGACGACCGCCGTCTCCGGCGCGCGGATCGTCACGACGGCCTGCAGGTCGGGATCCTTCCCATCGTCGTTCTGCAGCGCGGAGATGCGCAGCCCGGCGGCCGCCCGCTCGACGTGCATCGGGAGCTTCGACGCGTCCCCGCCGGGTCCCACGCTGCGGACCATGTCGATCGACACGTCACGGCCGGTCGTCCCGGTGATCGCGACGGCGCCCTCGGTGATGTCGACGGTGATGGGCGTGGACGGGTCGATGGCGATCGTCCGCTGCAGGTGATCGGGAGAAACGGTCTGCGCGGCCAGGGCGGGCGCCGGCCAGAGCACCGGAAGGGCCGCGGCGAGGCACAGGGCCAGGAGTCCGGCGGACCGCGGCGCGACGGCGCCCCGGTGCCGCGATGGCCCAGCCGCGCCGCCATGGCCGGTCATTGAATCGTCATCCGTCCCGCGAAGCCGTCCTCGTAGCCGTGGTAATGCGCGAGCGAATGCTCCGGATAGGCCCAGCAGTAGTACCCGTCACCGTTGTCGAAATCGACGAGCCAGAGCCCCTTCACTTCGACGCCGAGGTCCTGCAGGCGGGTCGCCCAGCCGCTGACCACGTCGTCCAGGCTCGCGCCGAGTCGATCGCGCAGCGGATCGTCCTCGGCGAGATCCTGCAGCCTCGAGGCCAGCGTGGCGGCTTCGTGCACCGCCTCGGCCGTCAGGTGCTGGACGGTGGGCAGCAGTTCCCGGGCTTCGGGCAGCGTGAAGATTCTGCGGTTCAGCGTCTGTTCATCGGGCACGATCCGCATTATACGGGAGAAGACCGGCATCGCGGGCCGGAGGCGGGTCGGGCAGACGTGGCGTCGCACCGGGAGGGGACGCCGGCGACGGATGGGAGCGGGGTCGTGGCCGGCCCCGCTCCGTCTCCGGTTGATGGTGGGTCGAGGTCGAGCCGCGTCTATTTGATCGCCCAGGTGCCGTCCGGCATCTTCTCGCGATGCGCGGTGTGGCAGGTCTGGCAGGTTTCCACGATCGACTTCCGCGCCGCGGTCATCTCCTCGGCGTTGTCCGCCTTGGCGGCGGCTTCGAGCTCGCCGGCGGCCTTCGCACCGGCGTTCGCCGCATCGACGGCGTCCTGCGCCTTCCGGGCCTCCCAGAACTTCGCGGTCTCTTCGAACAACGGCTGCATCTCGGCCGCGTGCTTGGCCACGGCCGCGGCATCCTTGCCGCGAAGGGCCATCGAGGCGCCGCCAAGGTGCGCCTGTATGCCCTTCATCATCGTCACGTACGACTCGGGCGCCTTCTCCTGAGCCGCCAGACCGAGTCCCAGCCCCGCCACCAGACACGCTCCCGCTGCAACAGCAACAATCCTGCGCATCCCGCCCTCCTGGTCCTTCCCGTGCCGGCGATCGTCGCCGCCGGCGGTTCCCGCCGTCCCGACAGAGCTCATCAATTCTAGCCGCGCTCCCGCTTCCACGTTCAGATATTTCAGGAGCCCGGCCTCTCATCCCCCTCTCATGGAACGTCGCTAGAGTGAAGCCAGCATGTATGTCGCACTCCTGCTCCTGCAGCTCGCCGCGCCGCCGCCGGTCGCCGTGGCCCCCGCCGCCGGACCTGCCGCCGCTGACGCTCAGCGAAGCGGTCGCGCTGGCGCGCCGGTCGACGCCGCTCGAGGCGGCACGGGCCCGCGCCGACGGCGCCGACACGGCCTGGCGCCTGTCGGGCCGCCTGCCGAATCCCGCCGTCGAATTCCGGGCCGAGAACTGGACGTTCCGCGGGATTCCGCGGCCGCCCGCTGGTCCCGGTCTCGATCTGTTCGCCACGGTCACCGAGACGGTGGAGCTCGCCGGCAAGCGGGGCCATCGCCGCGATCTGGCCGGTGCCGACGCGACCGTCGCCCGGACCGATCTGCAGCGCCTCGATCGGCAGCTCACGCTCGAGACGGTGAGGACCTACCTCGACGCCCTCCGGGCGCGGGGGCTGATCGACGCCTTGACGACGCACCGCGACAGCCTCGATGCCCTCGTGACCATCCTGTCGAAGCGGGTGACCGAAGGGGCGGCAGCCGAATCGGGCCTGCTCAAGTTCAAGGCCGAGGCCGCCCGCGTCGACACCCAGCTCGCCCGCACGCGCATGGCGCTCGACCGGAGCCTGGCCTCGCTCGGCGCGATCGTCGGGCTGTCGCACCCGGTGGCGGCGGCGCGGCTCGTCGAGCCGGCCCCCATGTCCCCGCCCGAGGGCGACGCCGAGGCCCTGGCCCACGCCGCGGTCGACACCTATCCCGACGTGCTGGCGGCCCGGGCGCGTCTCGCCCGGGCGCAGCAGGCGCTGCGGCTCGAACGGGCCCGCCGGATCCCGGATCCCGCCTTCACCGGCGGCTACAAGCGGACCGACGGCGACAACACCGTCGTGGCGGCCATCATCCTGCCGCTGCCGCTCTTCGATCGGAATGGCCTGAGCATCGCGCTGGCCGAGTCCGAGGAACGGGCGGCCCGCCTGCAGCTCGAGGCGTTCACGCTGCGGGCCACGGCCGACGTCGGCGCCACCGTGCGGATGGCGCAGGCGCTGGCGGTGCGCGCGGCACGGATCGACGCCGATCTGCTCGAGCCGGCCGGCACCGTGCGCACCTCGGCGCGCACGGCATTCGAGGAAGGGGCCGCCGACCTGCTGACACTGGTCGACGCCGAGCGTGTCTACGCCGACGCACGGCGCGAGGCCCTGGAACTGAAACTGGACGCGTTTCTGAGCGCCGTGGAGTCCCGGCTCGCGCTCGGCCAGGAGGATCTGCCATGACCGCCGCCGGTCTCACGAGTTTTGCCCGCTGGCTCGAACGCCACGCCATGCGCCGCCTGCCGCTCATCGGCCTGCTCGTGCTGGCGGGCGGTCTTGCCGCGGTCTTCCTGCTCCGCGCGCCGTCCCATCCGGCGGCGACCGGACAGGAAGCGGCGCTGCCGCCCGGCGTGGTGCGGATCGATCGCACGGCCCGGGAGAACGCCGGCGTGACAATCGGCACGGTGCGCACGATCACCCGCGCTCCGCAGCTGGAGGCGCCGGGCGTCGTCGCGCTCGACGAGACGCGGACCGCCCGCATCGGCTCGCTCGTCGAAGGCATCGTCACGAGCGTGTTCCTGGAGACGGGCGATCGGGTGACCGCCGGCCAGCGTCTCGCCGACCTGCACAGCCACGTCGTCCACGAAGCCTGGGCCGCGTACCGCAAGGCGCTCGCGGAGCGGCGGCGCCAGACGACCGAGGTGGCGTACGCCGTCGAAGCGGAGGCGCGCGCCGGCCGGCTCTACGCCGCCAAGGCGCTTCCGCTGCAGGATGTCCATCGGGCGCGCGCCGACCGGGTCGCGGCCGAAGAGGCGCTCGACATGGCACGGACCGAAGTGCGGCGCGCCGAAGAGGAGCTCGAGCACTACGGCATCACCAGCGGTGAGGATCCGACCGGCGAGGCGGGCGAGCAGATTCCCGTGCGGACGCCGATCGCCGGTGTCGTGCTCGACCGGATGGTGACGCAGGGGACGGCCGTCACGCCCGGCGTCCCGCTGTTCGTGGTCAGCGACCTGTCGACGCTCTGGGCGCTCGCGGAGATCGACGAGACGCACCTGTCGCGCGTCGCCGTCGGGCGGCCGGTCGCCGTCCGCGTGGCGGCCTATCCCGACGAGACCTTTCCCGGCCGGATCGCCTTCATCGCCGATACGGTGAACCCGAAGACCCGCCGGGTGAGCGTCCGCTGCGAGGTGCCGAATCCCGACGGACGGCTGAAGCCCGAGATGTACGCCACCGTCGCGCTCGGCGAAGGCGAGCCGCGCACCGTCCTGGTCGTGCCGCAGGATGCCGTGCAGACGCTGGACGGCAGCCCGGTGGTCTTCGTCGCGGAGGGCGGCGACCGGTTCCGTGCGCAGCCCGTGACGCCCGGCGCGAAGATCGACGGGCTCATCGAGGTCACGGAGGGGCTCACGGCCGACCAGCCGATCGTGACGGCCGGCAGCTTCCTCCTGAAGTCCGAACTCCTGAAGGCCGCCGCCCCCATCGAGGACTGACGTGGGACTCATCGAACGATTCGTCGCCGCCTCGCTCCGCCAGCGCCTGTTCGTGCTGCTGTGCGTCGCTGCGCTCGTCCTGACGGGCGTCGTGGCGTACCGCAGCCTGCCGGTCGAGGCCTTCCCCGATCTCACCAACAACCAGGTCGTCATCGTCACCGACGCGCCCGGGCTGGCGCCGATCGAGGTCGAGCAGCGCGTCACCTACCCCGTCGAGACGGCCATGATGGGCGTCCCCGGCGCGCAGGAAGTGCGGTCGATCTCCAAGTTCGGGCTGTCGATCGTCACCGTCGTCTTCGACGATGGCGTGCCGGTGTACTTCGCGCGGCAGCTCGTCGGCGAGCGACTGACCGAGGCCCGTTCACGGCTGCCGGCCGGGCTCGATCCCACGCTCGGTCCGGTCGCGACGGCGTTCGGCGAGATCTACCAGTACCTCGTCGAGGGTGACACGACCGACCTGATGACGCGGAAGACGCTGCACGACTGGGACATCCGGACGCGGCTGCGCTCGGTGAAGGGCGTCAGCGAGATCAACTCCTGGGGCGGGCTGACCAGGCAGTTCCAGGTCGTGGTCGATCCGCGCCAGCTCGAGCGCTACGGCCTGACGCTGCACCAGGTGCTGCAGGCCATCGGCGACAACAACGCGTCGTTCAGCGGCGGCTTCATCGAGCACCGGTCCGAGCGGTACACCGTGCGCGGCGTCGGGCTGGTCCACGGCGCCGAGGACCTCGGCCGGATCGTCATCGCCTCCTCCGGCGGCGTGCCGATCCTCGTCGGCGACGTGGCCGACGTGGAGGTGGCGCCGATGCCGCGCCAGGGCGCCGTGACGCGCGACGGGCGGGGCGAGTCGGTCGCCGGCATGGTGATCATGCTGAAGGGCGAGAACGGCAAGGAGGTGGCCGACCGCGTGAAGGCCCGGATCGCGGACATCGAGGCCACGCTGCCGAAGGGAACGACGATCACGCCGTTCTACGACCAGGCGCAGGTGATCGACCGGACGGCCCACACCGTCCGCAAGAACCTCGTCGAGGGCTCGCTGCTCGTCGTGGTGGTCCTGTTCGTCTTCCTCCGTGACGTGCGGGCCTCGCTCATCGTCGCCGGCGTCATTCCGCTGTCGATGCTCGTCGCCTTCCTCGGCATGCGGATCTTCGGCGTCTCGGCGAACCTGATGTCGCTGGGCGCCATCGACTTCGGGCTGATCGTCGACGGCGCCGTCGTCATGATGGAGAACTTCATCAGGCGCCGCGACGCCGAGCCGCCGCCGGCGGTCGACGACCACCCGCACGCGCGCCGCCTCGCGCCTCTTCACGTCGGCCGCCACCGAGGTGGCGCGGCCGATTCTCTTCGGCGTGCTGATCATCATCGCCGTCTACCTGCCGATCTTCACGCTCGCAGGGGCTCGAGGGCAAGATGTTCCGGCCGATGGCGATCACCGTCTGCTCGGCGCTGCTCGGGTCGCTGCTGCTCTCGCTGACCGCCGTGCCGGTCGCCTCCTCGTTCCTCCTGAAGCTCGGCGGCGCCCATCACGAGGAGGGCTGGTTCAAGCGCCTGCGCCGCCGCTACGTCGTCCATCTCGCCGACGCCATGGACCACCGCACGCGGACGCTCCTGGTCGCCGGCACGGTGGTCACGCTCGCCCTGGCGTCGGTGCCGTTCCTCGGCACCGAGTTCATGCCCAAGCTGGACGAGGGCTCGATCCTGATCGAGACCCGGAAGCTGCCGTCGGTGTCGCTCGAGGAGTCGGTGGCCATCTCGACCCGCGTCGAGCGCATCCTGCGCCGCTTCCCCGAGGTGCGGCAGGTCGTGACGAAGATCGGCCGGCCCGATCTGGCGACCGAGGCGATGGGCATCTACCAGGGTGACGTCTACGTGCTGCTCACCCCCATCGATACCTGGACGACCGCCTCGACCAAGGAAGGGCTGATCGACGCGATGGCCGCGTCGCTCGCCGAGATGCCGGGCGTCGCGTTCAACTTCACGCAGCCGATGGCCATGCGGCTCGACGAAGTCGTCTCGGGCGTGAAGGCCGACGTCGCGGTGAAGGTGTTCGGGCCGGACGCCGACGTCCTCGAGCGGGTCGGCGAACAGGTCCGGCGCGTGCTCGACGGCGTCCCCGGCGCGGCGGACCTGCAGGTCGAAGTGCTGTCGGGAGCCGCGCAGCTCGAAATCGACGTCGACCGGGAGCGGATGGCCCGCTACGGCCTGAACGTGGCCGACGTCCGCGAGCTGGTCGAGACGGCGGTCGGCGGCACGAAGGCCACCGAGGTGCTCGACGGTGCGCGCCGGTTCCCGGTCGTGCTCCGCTTCCCGCCGGCCATGCGCGCCGATCCCGCCGCGCTGGCGGCCATGCTGCTGACCGCGCCAGGCGGCGAGCGCGTGCCGCTGGGCAGCGTCGCCCGCGTGGCGGAGCGCCAGGAGCCCGAGGCCATCAACCACGAGAATGCGGAGCGGCGGCTGGTCGTCCAGACCAACGTCCGCGGCCGCGACATCGGCAGCTTCGTCGCCGAGGCCCAGGATCTGATCGCCGCACGCGTCGCGCTGCCGCCCGGCTACCATCTCGCCTGGGGCGGCCAGTTCGAGAACCAGCAGCGGGCGACCGCGCGACTGGCGCTCGTGATTCCGCTGTCGCTGGCGATCATCTTCCTGCTGCTGTTCGTCACCTTCGGCTACGTCCGGCAGGCCGGCCTGGTCATCCTGAACGTGCCGTTCGCCCTGGTCGGCGGCATCGCGGCGCTGTGGCTGCGCGGCCTGAACCTGAACCTGTCGGCCTCGGTCGGCTTCATCGCCCTGTTCGGCGTGGCCGTGCTGAACGGCGTCGTGCTCATCACCGCCGTGAACCGCCTGCGCGAGGGCGGACAGGAGCTGCGGCCGGCGCTCCTCGAAGGGGCGGCCACGCGGCTCAAGCCGGTGCTGATGACCGCCCTCGTGGCCGCCCTGGGCTTCATCCCGATGGCGTTGTCCAGCGGCGCAGGCGCCGAAATCCAGCGTCCGCTGGCGACCGTCGTCATCGGCGGCATCACGACATCGACACTGCTCACGCTCATCGTGCTCCCCACCCTGTACGAGATCATCGAGGCGCGCGCCCTCCGGCGGAGCGACTAGAATGGATCCTCAGGAGACCCGCGACATGCGCGTCCTTGTGGTGGAGGACGACCCGACAATCAGTGGCTTCCTGGTGCGCGGTCTGCGCGAAGAGCACCATCTCGTCGATCTCGCCGAGGATGGCGAGGCCGCCGAGGCGCAGGCGCTGGCCGGGGACTACGACGCCATCCTGCTCGACGTGCTGCTGCCGGGCCAGGACGGCTTCGTCGTCTGCCGCCACCTGCGTGACGCCGGGGTCGATACGCCGATCCTCATGCTGACGGCCCGCGACGCCGTGAACGACCGTGTCCACGGACTCGACGCCGGAGCCGACGACTACCTGACCAAGCCGTTCGCCTTCGACGAGCTGCTCGCGCGCCTGCGCGCGCTCACCCGCCGGGGGCGCTCCCGCCAGCTCACGGCGACGCTGCGCTACGGCCCGATCGAGATCGATCCGCACAGCCACCTGGTGACGGTGCACGGCCGTCCCGTCACGCTCACCGCCACCGAGCACCGCCTGCTCGAGTACTTCGTCCGCCGCGCCGAGTCGATCGTCTCGCGCGATCAGCTGGCCGAGCACGTCTGGGGCGGCGACTACGACCCGTTCTCCAACGTCGCGGACGTGTACGTCGGCTACCTGCGGCGGAAGATCGACAGCGACCCCGCCCATCCGCTGATCCACACCATCCGCGGCATGGGCTACATGCTGAAGGAGAAGGAGGCGGAGGCGGAGGCGACATGAGCTTCCTGTCGTTCCGCGTCCGCCTGACGCTGCGCTGGACCGTCGCCTTCGGCCTGCTGCTGGCGCTGGCCAATACCGCCATCTACCTGGGCGCGAGCGCGTACCTCACCCGCGATCTCGACGCGCAGCTCCGCACGCTGGCCGGCACGGAGCTGGCCTCCGCCGTCGACGAATATCAGGGCGTGCACCTGCACGACTTCCCGGTCGACGTCTTCGACGGCGGCGAGTACGCCGACAAGTTCGTGCAGCTCTTCTCGGCCGACGGCCGCCTGCTGAAGCAGTCGCCCTCGCTCGGCACCGCGGGCCCGTTGCTGTCGGCCGCCCGGCTGCGCGAGGCCGAGGCCGGCCGGTCGCCGATCTTCGCCGTCGACGCGGCCGGCCATCCCGGCCGCATGATCGCCCTGTCGGCCGTCAAGGACGGCCAGACGTACGTGATGGCCGTCGGGCTCCGCTCCGACCGGCTGGCCACGAACCTGCAGCGGCTCGCCATGCTGCTGACCGTCGTCTGGGCGCTCGGCCTCCTGCTGACCGCCGGCCTCGGCTTCGTGCTGTCATCGCGCGCGCTGGCCCCGATCGATCGGATTACCAGTCGCGCGGCCCTCATCGCACGCGGCGAGTTCGCCGCCCGGCTCGATCCGCCGGCGGTGGACGATGAGATCGGCCGGATGACGGGATTGCTGAACGAGATGCTGGACCGGCTGAACGCCGCGCTCGACGCGCACCGGCGGTTCGCCGCCGACGCCTCGCACGAGCTGCGCAGCCCGCTCACGGCGATCCAGGGCGAGATCGACGTCACCCTGAAGCGCGAGCGGACCGCCGGCGAGTACCGGGCGACGCTGGCGCTGGTCCGCGAGCGGCTCGGCGAGCTCACCGGACTCACCGAGAACCTGATGCTGCTCGTGCGCGCACAGGAACGACAGACGGCGGTGGACCTGCACGAGGTGCCGCTGCTGCCGCTGCTGCAGCAGTCGGCCGCGCGGGTCGCCGACCAGGCCCGTGCGCGGGGCATCACGGTGTCGCTCGACCGCTTTCCCGCGGTCGTCGCCTATGCCGATCCGCGCCTGCTGGCCCGCGTCTTCGACAACCTGCTGCGCAACGCCGTGCAGTACAACCGCGACGACGGCCGCGTCACGATCGGGGGGACCGACGAGCCGGCCTGCGAGAGCTGCCCGACGGGGGCCGTCATCGTGCGCATCCGCGACACCGGCATGGGCATTCCCGACGGCGAGCGGGAGCGGATCTTCGAGCGGTTCCACCGGCTCGACCGCTCGCGGTCGCGGCGCACCGGAGGCGCCGGCCTCGGCCTCGCGATCTGCCGCGAGGTGATGTCGCTGTTCCAGGGAACCGTGAAGGTCGCCGACTCCTCGTCCGAAGGCACGACGATGGAGGTGCGGCTGCCGGGGCAGCGGGTCGGGGATCAGGTGGTGACGGGACCGGTGGAGGAGCCGGCCGCCCGCGTCTGAAGGGGCGGCCAGCGCGTGTCACGTACCGACCGTCCCGCGCCGTACGGCCGTACGCAGCGCCGAGCGCCTAGGCCTATCGCCTGACAAGCGTCAGGTACTCGTAGACGCCCTTCCCCACCTTCCGCCCCAGCCGGCCGGCCTTGACGTGCTGGACCAGCAGCGGGCACGGCCGGTACTTCTCGCCGAGGCTCCGGTGGAGGAACTCGAGGACGCTGAGGCGCGTATCGAGGCCGACCAGGTCGACCAGCTCGAACGGCCCCATCGGGTGGTTCAGGCCGAGCTTCAGCGCCTTGTCGATGTCGCGCGCCGAGGCGACCCCTTCCTGCAGCATGAAGAAGGCCTCGTTGCCGATCATCGCGTTCACCCGGCTGGTGACGAAGCCGGCGGAATCGCGCACGAGCACCGTCTCCTTCCCCATCCGGCGCGCCACGTCCTCGATCGCCTGCAGCGACTCCGGTGAGCTCTCCAGGGCGCGCACGATCTCGACCAGCTTCATCTTGTGCACGGGATTGAAGAAGTGCATCCCCGCCAGCCGGCCCGGCTTCGACAGGGCGGCCGCCATCTCGGTGAGGCTGAGCGACGAGGTATTCGATGCGATGACGGCGTGCTGCGGCGCGAGCTTCTCCAGATCGGCCAGCAGCCTCAGCTTGAGATCGATCTTCTCGGGTGCCGCCTCGATGACGAAGTCGGTGTGCTTCACGGCCGCACCCAGGTCGGTGAACGTCTTCAGCCTCTTCAGCGCCGCGGCGCCGTCGGCCTCCTTCACCTTCCCGAGTTCGATCCCCTTCCTGACGACCGCTTCGATCTGCGACCGTCCCTTCTCGAGGCCGGGCGCGGAGACGTCGAACAGATGCGTGTCGTACCCGGCCATGATCGAGGCATGGGCGATGCCGTGCCCCATGATGCCGGCGCCGATGACGGAAACGTGTTCGATGTCCATGATGGTCTGCCGAGATGAGGCGTTAGGGATAGGCGATTGGTGAGAGGCGGTGGCAGACTCGGCGGCTTCGGCGTCTCGCGCGCTCGAAATCGCTCAGCGTCGCAGCCCCATCCCATCCCCGAGCCCGAGATCGAGCCCCCGAGCGCCTGAGCGCCCGAGCTTACATATTCAGATCCACCCACACGCTCTTGACCTGCGTGTAGTGCTGCAGGGCGTGCATGCTCATCTCACGCCCGAAGCCGCTCTGCTTGTACCCGCCGAACGGCGCGGCGGTGTCGTAGACGTTGTAGGTGTTGATCCAGACGGTGCCGGCCTGCAGCCGGCGCGCCACGTAGTGGGCCTTCTTGATGTCGCGCGTCCAGACGGCGGCCGCCAGGCCGTAGATGGAGTCGTTCGCCCGCGCGATCGCCTCCTCCACGTCGCCGAAGTCGATCGCCGCCAGCACCGGCCCGAAGATCTCCTCGCGCGCGATGGTCATCTCGGGCGCCACGTTCGCGAAGATCGTCGGCTGCATGAAGTAGCCCTTGCCGGTGCCGATGTCGACCCGGCTGCCGCCCGCGATGAGATCGGCCCCTTCCTTCTTCGCGATGTCGACGTACCGCAGCACCCGCTCGAGCTGGCTCTTCGACGCGATCGCCCCGAGCCGCGTCTTCGGGTTCATCGGATCGCCGGGCACCATCTTGTTCGTCCGGGCCGCCAGCTTCTCGAGGAACTCGTCCTTGATCGACCGGTCGACGAGCAGCCGCGAGCCCGCGGCGCAGACCTCGCCCTTGCCGTAGAAGATGCCGGTCGTCGCGCCCGCGCACGGCGGCCTCGATGTCCGCGTCCGCCAGCACGATGTTCGGCGACTTGCCGCCCAGCTCGAGCGTGATGTGCTTCAGCGTGTCGGCCGACCCGCGCATGATCTGCTTGCCGGTGCTCGTGTCGCCGGTGAACGCAATCTTGTCGATGCCCGGGTGCTCCACGATCATCTGGCCGACCTTCGAGCCGGGCCCGGTCACGACGTTCAGCACGCCCGGCGGCAGCCCGACTTCCAGCGCGATGTCCGCGAGCGCCAGGGCCGTCAACGGCGTCTGGCTCGCCGGCTTGATCACCACCGTGTTGCCGGCCGCCAGCGCCGGCGCCACCTTCCACGCCGTCAGCAGCAGCGGGAAGTTCCACGGCACGATCGCCGCCACGACACCGATCGGCTCGCGCAGCGTGTAGGTGAGGTAGTTCCCCTTGACGGGGATCGTCTCGCCCTGAATCTTGTCGGCCCAGCCGGCGTAGGTACTGGAAGCACTCGGCCGCCGCCGGAATCTCGATCTGCCGCGACTCGAAGATCGGCTTCCCGTTGTGCAGGGTCTCGAGCGCCGCGATCTCGTCGACCCTCTCCATCAGCTTCTCGCCGATCTTCCAGACCAGCCGGCCGCGCTCGCGCGCCGACAGCTGCGCCCACGGCCCCGTGAAGGCCGCCCGCGCCGCCGCCACGGCCGCGTCGACGTCGGCCTGCTCGGCCGAGGCAACCGTCGCGATGACTTCTTCGGTCGCCGGATTGACGACGTCCAGCGTCTTCCCGCCGGCCGCGTCCCGCCACTCGTTGTTGATGAACAGTTTGCGATTGATCAAAGTGTCCTCGTTAATTCAATTCGCGCGGGGCCCCACCCCCGCGCGGAACTGACGCTGATGCCTCGCCTCGGATCCCCATGGTCCTCGGCTCGGCATGGCCTCCGGCGAAGTTCTGGCCGCCCGCGGGTGGCGCCGGACGGGGCCCCCGGCCGCGCGCAGGCGCCTCGACCGTGATCGCGTCCTTGGCGCCGAGCACGGACGGGGTGTTCGGCGACAGGACCCGCCAATGGCCTGCCTCATTCAATCCGCGCGGGGCCCCACCCCCGCGCGGAACTGACGCTGATGCCTCGCCTCGGATCCCCATGTCCTCGGCTCGGCATGGCCTCCGGCGAAGTTCTGGCCGCCCGCGGGTGGCGCCGGACGGGGCCCCCGGCCGCGCGCAGGCGCCTCGACCGTGATCGCGTCCTTGGCGCCGAGCACGGACGGGGTGTTCGGCGACAGGACCCGCCATGGCCTGTCTCGTTCAATCCGCGCGGGGCCCCACCCCCGCGCGGAACTGACGCTGATGCCTCGCCTCGGATCCCCATGTCCTCGGCTCGGCATGGCCTCCGGCGAAGTCCGCGACCGGCCGGCCCGGCAACGCGCAACATCCGCGAGCGAAGCTCGCCGCACGGAAGCGACGAGGCGCGTTCGCGTAGAAGAGCCTCGGAGCAGGCCGTTCCGATCGCACGAAAGTCACGACGCAGGCCGGCGACACGGCGTGGGGTTAGGGGGCCCCACGCCGCGTTCTGATGACGATAAGCCGGAGTCGCGACTTTCCGGCCTGCGGAGCGGCTCTTCGGAGCGAAGCGCCGCGTCTGCGCCTCGGCGATCGCCGGGCGCGTCTACGCGCCTTTGAACTTCGGTTGGCGCTTCTCCACGTTCGCCGCCAGGCCTTCTTTCGCGTCCTCACTCTGGAACAGCAGCTGCTGCAGCTCCCGCTCGATCGCCAGCCCCTCGGTGAACCCCGCCTCGAGGCCCGACTGCACGGCGCGCTTGATCCGGCCCACCGCCCGGCTCGCCTTCGCCGGCGGCGTGAACTGCCGCGCGAAGTCGACGATCGCCTGGTCGAAGCTCCGGCCGGCCAGCACCGCCTCGTCCCACACCTCGTTCACCAGGCCGATCGCCTTCGCCTCGTCGAACGACAGCAGCCGCCCCATCGTCATCAGCTCGATCGCCTTCGCCTTGCCGATGAGGCGGGCGAGGCGCTGCGTGCCGCCGGTGCCCGGCAGCACGCCGAGCGTCACTTCCGGCAGCCCGAGCTTCCCCTTGCCCTGCCGCGCGATCCGCAGGTCGGCCGCCATCGCCACCTCGAGGCCGCCGCCGACCGTGTGGCCGTTCAGCGCCGCGATGACCAGCTTCGGCGTCTGCTCGAGACGGTTCAGGGTCTCGTTGGCATGGAGGCAGAAGTAGTACTTGTAGTCGGGATCGGCCTCGGTGAGCATCGAGATGTTCGCGCCGGCGCAGAAGAACTTGTCGCCCGCCCCCTTCAGCACGATCACGTGGACCGTCCGGTCCATCCGCGCGGTCAGGACGGCGTCATCCAGCTCGCGCATCATCTCGTAGGAATACGTGTTGGCCGGCGGCTCCATCAGCTCGATGACGGCGACGCCGTCGGTCACGGTGTAGGTGATCTTGGAATAGGACATAAGGGTCTGAAGTAGATGATGGCTACGGACTACGGTCCTCAGGCTACGGTCTGCTGTCTGCGGTGGTCGGCATGCTTCAGGGCTCGCGGGGCCCCACCCCGCTCGCACGCGCCCGTCGGCGCTATTCCGCCGTTTCCCCGGGCCTCAGCTCCAGCACCTGCACCGCGGGACCGACGAGCTCGCGCAACCGGGCCGGCGTGCCCGTCAGCGAAGGGAAGGTGCCGTAGTGCATCGGCACGACCTGACGGACACCGAGCAGCTCGCAGGCCCTGGCCGCCGCCTCCGGTCCCATCGTATACCGATCGCCGATCGGCAGGAACGCGATGTCGGGCCGGTACAGCTCCGCGATGAGCCGCATGTCGCCGAACAGCGCCGTATCGCCCGCGAAATAGACCGTCAGCCCGTTCTCGAAGCGCAGCACGTACCCGGCCGGCTCCCCGAGATAGATCGGCCGTCCGTCCTCGATCGTCGAGCTGCTGTGAACGGCCGGCACCATCGTGATCGCCACGCCCTTCACGACCTGCGTGCCGCCCTGGTTCATCGGGCTCACGGTCCGCACGCCCTTCTGCTCGAGCCACGCGCACAGCTCGTAGGGACCGACGACCGGCGCGCCGGTCGCCCGCCACACCGCCAGGGCGTCGGCGATGTGGTCGTCGTGGCCGTGGGTGAGGAGCAGCAGGTCGGTGGCGGGCGGCTTCTTCCAGGCGTCGGGACACGCCGGATTCTCCGCGAGCCACGGGTCGACGAGGATGCGCACGCCGCCCGGCGAACGGAACAGGAACGTTCCGTGGCCGAGCCAGGTGAAGGCCAGTGCGGAAGCGGTCGGCGTCACAGCATGTCCGGCGGCGGGCGACAACGGATCGGCGGCCCGGCGGCGGGCCCGGGCCGCCGCCGGCCGTCAGCGAATCGGGCGCCGGAGGCCGCAGGCGGCCTCCGGCGCGGGTCCTCGTGCGTGCGGTCCGCTACTTCTCGGTCCGCACGTACTCGAAGTCGAGCGGCAGGTGGTTGATGCCGCGCCGCGGCGGCGCGATGTAGTTGGCGAACTTACCGGGCTCGAAGACCGGCTTCGCCATGATGCTCTGGAGGTACTCCTCGTCCTTGTCCGACGGGAGCCATTCCTCCTTCCGGCGCGTCCATTCCTCGTCGGACAGCGGATGTCCCTGCGGATCGAAGTGGAAGCCGGCGAACATGCCGATGCCGCGGTTGAACTTCCGATCCGGCAGCGTGAACCGGAACGTGGAGACGCCGTAGTGGTCGAGGATCTTGTTCCAGCGCTCCACGCCCTTCGCGCAGTCGCCGACGTACCAGTCGCGCAGCACCTCGTTCATGGCGTTGCGCATCGGCACCTCGCGCGTGTCCAGCCTGCCGTCCTCCATCAGGGTCATGCGATAGATCTCGTCGAGCACCATGTGGTCCTCGTACGAGTCCTCCTTCGCGCGCCCCTTCAGGCCGTTGGCGAAGTAGGAGGCGGCGTTGGTCGACACCTCGCTGCCGTGCAGGTCGAGGCTCAGCGTGAACCACTGGTTGATGTGCTTCTGGATCGTCGACAGGTCGATGCCGCCCAGCTTGCGGATGTCCTCGGAGTAGCCCGATTCCTTCAGCAGCTGGCAGGCCCGCTCGATGATGCGCGCCACGCCCGTCTCGCCGACGAACATGTGATGCGCCTCCTCGGTCAGCATGAAGCGCGTCGTCCGCGACAGTGGATCGAGCGAGCTCTCCGACAGCGACAGCAGCTGCGACTTGCCGTCGCGATCGGTGAACATGGTGAACATGAAGAAGTCGAGCCAGTTCGTGATCGGCTCGTTGAACGCCTGCAGGATGCGCGGCTTGTCGCTGTTCCCGCTGCGCCGCTCGAGCAGCTCCTCCGCCTCGTCGCGGCCGTCGCGGCCGAAGTAGGAGTGCAGCAGGTAGACCATCGCCCACAGGTGACGGCCTTCCTCGACGTTCACCTGGAACAGGTTGCGCAGATCGTAGAGGCTCGGGCAGCGGCTGCCGAGCTGCCGCTGCTGCTCGACGCTGGCCGGCTCGGTGTCGCCCTGCGTCACGATCAGCCGCCGCAGCGGGTTCCGGAACTCGCCCGGCACCTCCTGCCAGACCGGCTGGCCCATCATGTCGCCGAAGCCGATCCGCCGGTCGGCCGTCGGCTCCGCGAGGAAGATGCCCCAGCGGTACTCCGGCAGCTTGACGTACTCGAAGTGCGCCCAGCCCTCCGGGTCGACGCTGATCGCCGTCCGGACGTACACCTGGTGGTAGTCCTGGAAGCCGCTCGGCCCCATGTCCCGCCACCACTGGATGTACTTCGGCTGCCAGTGCTCGAGCGCACGCTGCAGCCGCTTGTTGTCGGACAGGTTGACGTTGTTCGGAATGCGTTCGCTCGAGATCACTACGTCCTCCTCCAGTCGAACTCGGGCCGGACCTGCGACCCGTACACCTTCAGGGCTCCCTTTTCACCGACCGCGTTCGGCCGCTGGAAGATCCAGTTCTGCCAGGCCGTGAGCCGGCCGAAGATCTTCGTCTCCAGCGTCTCCGGCCCCGGGAACCGCAGGTTCGCCTCGAGACCGGTCATCGCGTCGGGCGACAGCGCCGCCCGTCCCTCGATCGCCAGCCGCACCTCGTCGTCCCAGTCGAGGTCGTCCGGCGCGAAGGTCACCAGCCCCGCCTCCGCGGCTTCCGCCGCCGTGAACGGGCCGTCGTGCGCCAGCAGGTCGTCGACCTTCGACGGATCGCCCAGGTACCGCACCTGCAGCCGCGTCAGCCCGTTGCTCATCGGCAGCGGCCCGGCGTTCATCCCCGACAGCGCGATCGTGCCGGGCCGATCCGGATCGTCCAGCATGTAGGAGCGATCGGCGGCGAGCGCCAGCTCGAACAGCGTGCCCGCGAACGCCGAGCCCGGCTCGATGAGCGCGAAGAAGCTGCGCGAGGTCAGGTCGACCCGCTTCAGCGTCCGCTTGACGAACAGCGTGATTTCCCGGACCAGCCAGTGATCCTTGTGCGTCAGCAGCGTCTCGTCCACCGCGAGCACGGCGGCCGGATCCCCTTCCGTGCGCAGCACCACCGTGCCGATCTCCGGCTCGTTCAGCCGCAGCCGCAGCAGCGCGTTGTCGAGCTCGCGGAACGCCCGGAGCGCCCAGAACTGATCGCCGGCCTTCAGAATCGCCTCGGGCGTCTCCGGCTGCGGTCCCTCCGGCGCCTTCACGGTCAGCTCGGCCGTCCGCCGGTCGCGCTGCAGCGTCAGCGTCACCGACGAGTACTTCACTTCGTTCTCGGACACCTTCGGATTCAGCGGCCCGAGCGTCACGCCCGGCCCGGTGTCGGGCCGGTCGGACAGCGTCGCCAGCTCCGCCGCCCGTGCCGCCACCGCCGCCTTGAACTGCGTCGTCGGCGACACGGCGTCGACCAGTCCCCACTCCACCGCCCGCTTCCCCCTCACGCCCTCGATGAGCGTGCTGAAGTAGTCGGCCAGGTCGCGGCGCACCTTCCGCTTGTCGACGACGCGGGTGAGCCCGCCGGTGCCGGGCAGCACCGCCAGCAGCGGCGCCTCGGGCAGGCTCGACCGCCGAGTTGCCGTCATCGACCAGGTAGATCTCATCGCAGGCCAGCGCCAGCTCGTAGCCGCCGCCGGCGCAGATGCCGTTGAGCGCCGCCAGGAACTTCAGTCCCGAATGCTCGCTCGCGTCCTCGATGGCCAGGCGCGTCTCGTTGGTGAACTTGCAGAAGTTCACCTTGAAGCCGTGCGTCGACGTTCCCAGCATGAAGATGTTGGCGCCGGCACAGAAGATCCGATCCTTCAGGCTCGTGACGACGACCGTGTGCACCTCCGGGTGCTCGAAGCGGATCCGCTGCAGCGCGTCGGCCAGCTCGATGTCGACGCCGAGGTCGTAGGAGTTCAGCTTCAGCTTGTACTCCGGCGACAGGCCCGCGTCTTCCTGGACGTCCATCGACAGCGTCGCCACCGGGCCGTCGTACTGCAGCTTCCAGTGGTGGTACTGGTCGGGACGGGTTTCGAATTCGACAATGCTCGGGGAAGTCGTGGATTCCATGGTGCGCGATTATCGGCTCCCGGCGCGGCAGCGTCAATTGACCGAACGTGTGCGCCTGTTACGGGTGATCGGGATACGGGCCGGTTGAATTTGAACGACCGTTCAAATAGTATAGAACCGTGCGTGAGGCCCGTCAACCCCGGTCGGCTCCCGACTCGACCCGGCTTCCCCGCCCGAAGGCCCGTCCGCGGACCGACACCCACATCGAGATCCTGAAGAGCGCGGCCGCCGCATTCCGGCGGCGCGGCTACCATGGGGCGACCGTCGAGGAGATCGCGACGGCCCTCGACATGAACAAGGGGAATCTCTACTACTACTTCCGCAACAAGGAAGAGATCCTCTACGCCTGCCACCAGGTACTCGCTCGACATCCTGCTCGCGCTCCTCGACGAGGTGCTGGCCAGCCCGGAGCCGCCCGACGCGAAGCTGCGGCGGCTCATCGTCTCGTTCGTCCACACCATCCTCGACGAGCTGCACGGGACGGCACTCTTCATGGACCTGCAGCCGCTGACGCCGGCTCACCTGCAGAAGGTCATCGCCCGGCGCGACCGGTTCGACCAGGGGATCCGCCGCGTGCTGCAGGAAGGGATCGACGCCGGAGTCTTCGCCCCCGGGGATCCGAAGCTGCTGGCGTTCGCCATTCTCGGTGCCGTCAACTGGATTCCGCGCTGGTTCGACCCGCACGGCGCCGCGCCGTCGCAGACCATCGCGGAGGCCTTCGCCGATTTCCTCGATTGCTGGGCTGCGCCCGGGCCACGACGGCCGCAGACGTCGGTCTCCGGTCTTCAGTCTCCAGTCTCCGGTGCCCGCGGGGAACGATCCGACGGAGACGGCAGCCGAACGCACGGCCCGGCGCCTCCACGGGACCGAAGACCGAAGACCGTAGACCCGCAGACCTGGGATAAGATCACGATATGTCCCAGATCGTGCCCCTGACGCCCGCCGCCCAGCGTCCCCGCAAGCCCGAATGGCTGAAGGTGAAGGCGCCCGGCTCACCCGGGTACCAGCGCCTGAAGACGCTGATGCGCGAGCTGAAGCTCCATACGGTCTGTGAAGAGGCCCACTGCCCGAATATCGGCGAGTGCTGGCACCACGGCACGGCGACGTTCATGATCCTCGGCGACGTCTGCACACGGGCCTGCGCCTACTGCGCCGTCGCGCACGGCCGCCCGCCGACGCTCGATCTCGCCGAGCCCGGACGGGTCGCCGACGCCGTTCAGACGATGGAGCTGAGCTATGTCGTCATCACGTCGGTGGACCGGGACGACCTCAAGGACGGCGGCGCATCGATCTTCGCCGACACGATCCGCCAGATCCGGGCGCGCACGGACCGCTGCCGCATCGAAGTGCTGATCCCCGATTTCCAGGGGCACGAGGCGCCGCTCCAGGCCGTCCTCGACGCCGGCCCGGACGTGCTGAACCACAACACCGAGACCGTGCCGCGGCTCTACCGGATGGCCCGCTCGGGCGGGCGCTACACGCGCACGCTCGAGCTGCTCGATCGCTCGCGCCGCTACGCGCCGCAGATTCCGACCAAGTCGGGCGTGATGGTGGGACTGGGTGAGGAGAAGGACGAGCTGATTCAGACGTTCCGCGATCTGCGCGAGGTCGGCTGCAGCATCCTGACCGTCGGGCAGTACCTCCGGCCGTCGGCCGACCATGCGCCGATGACCCGGTACTACCACCCCGACGAGTTCCGCGAGCTGAAGCAGATCGCGCTCGACCTCGGCTTCGTCCACGTCGAGTCGGGCCCGCTGGTCCGCAGCTCCTACCACGCACACGAACAGACCGAGGCGTACGACGCCGCGCAACAGGCGGCGAACGCGTCGCTGTAGGCGGTAGGCTCAGGCGGTAGGGCTGACGGGACCATCTCCTATAGCCAACCGCCTATCGCCTATGTCCGTCTGCGTCAACTTTGTTCAGGGCGGCTGGGGCCCCACCCCCAGCTGTTGTTCGGCGGCTCACTCAAATGCAGGTCCAGCCGCCACTTCTGTCACAAATCTGATCGCGCTGGCGCCGGCTGTCGCTCTGATCTCCCAGCATCCTGCGGAGGGAAACGTCAGGCCCGTTGGCTGGAAGCCCGTGCTGTAGCCTTCGGGAATCTGCGCCGTCAGCCGGGGCCCCTGGGCATCGAGTCGGTGGCCCCATACGCGGAGCTGCGTACCTGATGGCCGTATCCACAGCACCTTGTTCCTGCCCACCCGCATCCCGGCGGCGTCCTTTCCGGCCCAAATCGAGCGGTCCTTGTTGATGTACCAGGGTCCATCCCCGAACGGGTCAGCATGCGAATCTCGAGGCGGCACCGCTCTCACGGGCTGAGTCACGGCGCACGGCGGAGCCGGAGCTGCAAAGATCGCCAGAACCCCGGCGAACGCGAGGCATGCGACAAGAGCAACTGCCCTCTTCATACCGTCCTCACGATCTCAAATCAGTCCAACGCCTGCGGCTCAGCCGCGGCCGCGCACGCGCATTTTGTCACCAGCGGCCGTCGGGTGCAGCCGCTTGTTGCGCCGCCGAGCTCAGCGGCGCCACATCGAGGACGGCGATCGCCTCGACCTCCACCAGGAACTCCGGCCTTGCCAGCGACGTCACGCCGAGCCAGCTACTGGCCGGCGGGTCGGTAGGAAACCATTCCTTGAGAGCCGCCCGATGGCTGCTATGTCGGGCCTGGCTGCTTCGACAAAATAGATCCCTCAGCGTCATGACGTCGCCCAGATCCGCGCCCGCTGCTCGCACAGCGGTGGCGAGATTCTGAAACGCTTGCCGTACCTGACCGGCGAGATCTGCGCCACCGACCAACTGCTTGGTCGCATCCCACCCAGTCTGTCCCGAGACGAACAGCAACCTCGAACCGCTCGAGAGGACCGCCTGGGAGAACCCGTGCTGCAGGCTCGGGAAGAGATTTGGAGGGTTGACGACCTGCTTCGCCATGAGTCCTGAAATCTCAGCCAACTGTCTGTCGGCCCAACGCCCGCGTTCACCAGCGGCTGCTCATGATTGCGCCCGCGGCCGTCTGGTGCAACGCGATGTTATGTGGCACCGTCCGGTTAGCGTGCCTCGCTATCCCATCTTTGCCGCAAAGGGTCGAAACACCTGCCGGAGGTACGCAAGCATTTCAGTGTTGATGTCCGGCCGGACATACCCGGTCGTGTACGTCAGAAAGGCTGATTCGTCCTGCGTGTTGTATACGATTTCCGGAAGAATGTCCCGGACATTCTGCTTCGATGACTTCTTTAGGTACAGCTGGTACTTAAGTCCAAAATCGCCGACAGCGACGTCACGGAGGAGCTTTTCCCGAGCCGCAGGAGTCGACACGTGAGACTGATTAAACTGAACATGCCACGTGATCGTTGACGTCGCCAGCACCAGGGCATCTTTCTTGTCGGACGGTGAGGGCCGGGATTGACTGGCTGGCGGACTGATTGCCAGGCCGGTTTCGCAGTTCGGACAAAGCGCGTGACGAATCGGTTGCACAAAGTCGATCAAGAGTTTCTCGCACACGCCGGGCAAGGTGCCACGAGTTCCACGACTCACCTCCCAACTAGCGACAATATTTCGTCTGACGCCACGTCCGCTCCGCAGAAGGGCGCGATCGGACTACTGCCCTGAGCATGTGCGTCGTTCTGTCCACATAACGCCAGCGCTCACCAGCGGCCGCTCTTGATTCGCGCGGCCGTCTGGTGCAGCGCGTGTTAGACCGCGGTATGGTGGCCCGAGAGCCGTATGAGCTCTGCGAGCAGCACGTCGAGTTCCGGTCCCAATGCAACCTGTTGAGCAGTCGGCAATGCTTCGCGCTTGCGAATTGGCGTATGAAGGTGTGCGTCGGCAATCTTCCTGGCGCCGTTCTCAAGGTGCTGCATGCTCTCATTGAAAGACTTCGAGCCGACATTGTTCGCCACTTCGGCGAACGTACGCTGCCAAACACCGGCGGCACATGGTCGAGCAGCGCACGCAACAGCATGGCCGTCGCATGGTAGCAACCCTCGCGGTACCGATACATTCAGTTCTTCGCAGAGGCGAATCAGCCTCCCCAGGTCGAACGAATGGATCTGAAGCGTTCGGAGTTCACTCACGCGCTCGTCCGAGACGAACGTCAGGCCGGTCGCTGACACTGGGCGAACCGGGAGGTACCGATACCAACCTCTGAAGGCCGCTTCCCTGGCGCTCGTTGGCGCTCGGGTCTGAACTGACGCTCTATCGGCAGCAGCTGTGCTTCGACTAACTGAATCGGTCGGCGTAGGACTTGAACGCGCGCTGGATGTAATTCCAGAAATCGCGTGGTGTCCGGCATTCAACGACGAAGTCAGGCAACAGCCCGCCAACTGCGTCATTCGACATCAGCGCTTCTCTCAGCGAACGGTAATCGTCGGCGGCTCGAGCGCTCGGCCCACCCTCGGAAATCGTGGTGAGCGCCTCACGAAGGGCTCCGAGTTGCTCGGCAATCCCGTCTTCCTTGATCACCGTGGTCCTTCCTTCTTGAGCGGTCTAACGCTTGCGCTTCAGCCGCGGCGCTTCACAGCATCGAGCGCCGACGGCTGCAAGCGCTTGTTCGGCCGTCGTCGGGCTGCGCTGATTGTCAACAAGGGCTGAGTGAGGCTTCGGCAAAACAGGCCAAACATGCCTAAGTCGCCAATGCAGCCGCCACTGACGGTGCCGTTGATTTGACATTCTCCGCCATCTGTTTCAAGAACACCTTGATTTGCGGCTGGGTTGCGGCGAAGAGTCGGAGCAGCCGCCGCGAAGATGCTGGCGGCCGCGACGAAACTCTTGCTGTCGGTAGCGACCTTACGTATTGACTCGAACAGGTAGTTTCGCGTAACCGCGTTGCTCGAAGTGTTGAACCACAAATCACTCAACATGTCGACGAAGAGCAGGTCTCGAAGTACTTCCGAACTCTTGAATCAATTGCTTCGACCTGAAGATAGCTGATGCACTCTTTCCAAATCCATTCTGGACTGCCGAGCGAACTGATTGATCTAGACTTGTAGTTCATGGTCAGCGCAAGGCAGTACAAGAGATGCCACGTGCTCTGGCGTGATGTCTTTTCGCCACGGTCTGAAGCCATATCTACCTGCGATCCTGATCCAGTGAAATCGCTCAACTTTAGATGTGAACTGAAAGAGAGAGCCAGCGGCGTCACGAAAGACGCCCTTGAGCAGGAATACAGCCACTATGAAAATGACCAGGGTGGTCCTGCTATCGAATCTGTTCCCGACGAAAAAGATACCGCCGACCCTCAGGATGGTGAAAGACGAGATCGCCAGAACCAAGACGGCGCCGATTGCCGGCAGCCAAGCTCGCCTACCAGAGACGGCTGGACACTTCGGGCACGGCAGCCCCAAGGACACTGGCTCCTTGCACTTCAAACAGGGCACGCGAATGGATTCTGGGATCCTCTCACGTTGACTTGCCCGCCAAACGTCCAGACTCTTGAGCAGATCCATCGGTCCCTCCGACATTGGTATTGCTAGCGAACTGCCAGGCCGATCGGCCGAACGCGCGCGCTCACCTGCGAGGGCGCACCCTCTCTTCAGACGCCCTCGTCAGGTGCAGCGCGTTGTTCGGCAGCTCTTTCGGCAGGTGGACGTTCAGTCTGCGTTCATGCGCCCTCTTCCCCGCCAGTCCCGCTGCACGCGGTGCTCGGCGTCGATCCCAAGGGCCTACGTTGACTGAATCGATCACCAGACATCCTGCTTTCCGTTGATTGCGTACTTTAGAGCGTATTCTGTTGGTGAGTCCGGCACCTTGTGGGTCTTCTTGTACTCCTCATAGCTTGGGACGGTCATCCACTTGTGCAACCACCATACATTCTCTGGGCCGGCTGAGAAGAACTCCTCCTTCGTCACCGGGTTCACCAGTGTATAGCTGATGTTCTTCTTGTGCTGGAAGTCTGGCCACCAACAGCCAGGAATCCAGTTCTTGAAGTAGATGCCAACCTCTGCCCCAATTCCACCAGGAAGGCCTGGCATGTACGCGGGGCAAAACCCCTTCCATAGTTGAATTACCACAGCGCGGCCATCGATTTCGGTGTCGATGACCTTGGTGTCATATCCGGGCCAATGCATGGCGGGGGTACATGGGTAAGATTGGGCCAGCTCTTCAGGTGGTAGTTCAGTGTACTCGTAAGACATTGTCCCCTCCTGATGTCGTACGTACTTGAATCAGCCTAACTGGAACAAGTTGGGACCTCTCCGTCGGATAACGCGATGCCATCCAAGCTTCGTTTGTGGCCGCCGCCGCCGCCTGCCTGCCGAACTACTCTTGGAGTAGACCGCTGGGTGTGCCCGCGTCTAACGCCCGCCGATAGCGCGCACGCCCGGTGGCTCCAGGTTGTTCGAATGGCGCATCCTAGCACGTCGGGCCGCGACAGGGATGGGTCGGGATTGGTGGACGGGGCCGACGTTGGCTGCAGGAACTGGCGGCCAACCACGGCGCGACGGTGCCCATCGTCGCGCGGTAAGTGGCTCGTCGAGCAAGAGTTGCTCAATCGGGATGACGGGAGTCGCGAGCGCGTTGGCTGCGGAGGCTTGCGGCCAACCCCCGACGGCCCTGCGGTGTCTACATCCGACCCAACGGGCGGCGCCCCCCGGAACGCTCGCGCGGTGCTGTAGGCGGTGGGCGTCAGGGCTGACAGCCCCATCGCCTATCGTCTATGCCCGTCTGCGTCAGCTTTCTTCAGAGCGGCTGGGGCCCCACCCCCAGCCGCGCGCGCTCGGCGGCTCGGCTCCGCCTCGCTTCCCTCCAGCGCCTCGCGCGAGCCGCAGGCGCTATCCCTCCCGCATCCCCTCTTCCACTTCCATCTCCGCCGCCCGCTCCCGGATCTCCCGTGAGTCCTCGTCGCTGAGGCCCAGCACCCGGTTCACGCCTTCATCCACGCCGTCGGTGTAGCCGTGGTAGTACCCATCGCCATGTGCCTGCGCGTAGATGGCCTTGTAGACGACCATCAGGATGAAGAGTCCACACAGGAACCGGATCGACCCCGGCGCGACGTAGAAGATGAGCGCCGCCGCCGCCACGGCCGGCCACATCAGCTCCGGCCGCATGAACTGACCGCCCAGCGTCACCGACCGGAACCAGCGCCGGTACTTCGCCCAGACGCGCGGCCACTGCGTCTCGGAGACCTTCTTCAGATGCTGGACGACGCGGGGATCGAGCTCGAGGGGCTCGGCTCGCGGAGCGGGCGGAGGGGTGGAATCCGGGGGATCGGATGGGTTGAACACCATGTCGCGAGCCGCGTCGGCGAAGGCTATGGGTGGTCGGCAAAGCGGCTGTCCGTCCGCACAGCCCTACCGCCTATAGCCTACAGCCTGTCGCCTACGAGCTTTTCTTCTTCGGCCGATAGATGTGCGTGCTCTGGCCGAAGAAGACGTCGGCGGCTTCCATGATGGTCTCCGACAGCGTCGGATGCGGGTGGATCGTCAGCCGCACATCGTCGGCGGTGGCCCCCATTTCGATGGCCAGCACCCCCTCGGCGATCATCTCGCCGGCGTCGACACCCGCGATCCCCATGCCGAGCACCCGGCCGGTGCCGGGTTCCAGCACGAACTTCGTCACGCCGTCGTTCCGGTCGAGCGTGGTCGCGCGACCCGACGCGCCCCAGGGGAAGCGGACGATCTCGACCGCGCGCTTCTCGGCAGCGGCCTGCGTCTCGGTGAGGCCGCACCAGGCAATCTCGGGATCCGTGAAGACGACGGCCGGGATCGCCAGCGGCTCGAACGCCACCTTGTGGCCGGCAATCGCTTCGACGGCGGCGCGGCCCTCGTGCGACGCCTTGTGCGCCAGCATCGGCTCGCCGGCCACGTCGCCAATCGCGTAGAGCGTCGGCTCGGCCGTCCGCCGCTGCCCGTCGACGACGATGAAGCCCTTGCGGTCGACCTCGACGCGCGTGGTCTCGAGCCCGGGGACGTTCGAATTCGGCCGCCGCCCAATCGACACCAGCACCTTGTCGAAGAGCTGTCCGGCCGGCGCGCCCTCGCCCTCGAACGAGACGCGGATGCCGTTCTTCTCTTCCGTCATGCCGGTCACGCGCGTGTTCAACAGGATGGCGTCGCAGACCTTCTCCATCCGCTTCGCGAGCACGGCCACGAGGTCGCGATCGGCGCCGGGCAGCAGGCCGCCCGTCATCTCGACGACCGTCACCTTGCTGCCGAGCGCCGCGTAGACGCTGCCGAGCTCGAGGCCGATGTACCCGCCACCGACGACCAGCAGCGTCTTCGGCACGTCGGGGATGTCGAGCGCCGTCGTCGAATCCATGAGGCGCGGAGAGTCGATCGACAGGCCCGGGATCGTCGCCGGACGCGATCCGGTCGCCAGGATGCCGGTCTCGAAGGTCAGCTCTTCGCGGCCGCCGTCGGCCAGGTCGATCGCCAGCGACGTGGGGCCCTGCAGCGTGGCGCGGCCCCTGATGTACCGCACCTTCCGCTGGCGCGCGAGCTGCCCGAGCCCGCCGGTCAGCTTCTGGACGACACTCTCCTTCCAGCCGCGCAGCTTCGCGAGGTCGATCTTCGGCTCGCCGAAGTCGACGCCCCAGGCCGACGCATGGCGGGTCTCGTTCACCAGCGCGGCGACGTGCAGGAGGGCCTTCGACGGAATGCAGCCGCGATAGAGGCAGACGCCGCCGGGGTTCGCGTCCTCGCCGACCAGGGTGACGTCGAGTCCGAGGTCGGCGGCCAGGAATGCGGCGGCATAGCCGCCCGGGCCACCGCCGATGATCACGAGCTTGGTGTGCGACATAGTCTTCGTCAATGAATCGGGGACGGCTGTGGGGACGGGTTATGTCACGTCACCGTCCCCGCCCGCCGCCGATCGGGGCGTGGCGGCGCTCAGCCTTCCAGCGACAGCAGGAACGGCTGTTCGAGGGCCTCGGCGATCCAGCGCAGGAACCGGATGGCATCGGCGCCGTCGATGACGCGGTGGTCGTACGACAGCGACAGCGGCAGCATCAGGCGCGGCGCGAACTCCCCGTCATCTTCAAGGCTCGCGGGGCCCCACCCCCGCTCGCTGGCGCCTCGCGCGTCCGCGCTCGACGCCGGCCGCCGGCGCGTCCACACGGGCTGGATGCTGCCCCGCGAGATGCCGAGGATCGCCACTTCCGGCGTGTTGACGATTGGCGAGAAGGCCGTGCCGCCGATGCCGCCGAGGTTGGTGATGGTGAACGATCCGCCTTCCATCTCCTCGAGCGACAGCTTGCGGCTGCGCGCCTTGTCGGCGAGCTGCGCCAGCTCGACGGAGAGCTGGATGATGTTCTTGCTCTCGACGTCGCGGATCACGGGCACGAGCAGGCCGCGATCGGTGTCGACCGCCACGCCGACGTGCTCGTACTTCTTGTAGACGATCTCGTTGCGGGCCATGTCGACCGCGGTGTTGAACTGCGGGAACACCTTCAGGGCCGACGCCACGACCTTGAGCGCGATGACGGTCAGCGTGAGGCTGCCGCCGGCCGCCTCCGCCTTCTTCGCCATCCGCTTCCGCAGCTGCTCGAGGCCGGTGATGTCCGCCCGGTCGTGCTGCGTTACGTGCGGCACGGTCGCCCAGGCGTAGCTGAGGTGCTCGGCCGTCCGCCGCCGGATGTTCGACATCGGCTTCCGCTCGACCTGCCCCCACTTGCTGAAGTCGGGCAGCGGCTCCTGCCGCACGAGCCCGGAGCCGCCTTCGGTGATCAGCCGCTTGGCGTGCGCCTTCACGTCGTCCATCGAGATGCGGCCGCCGATGCCGCTCCCGATGACGTCGTGGATGTCGACGCCCAGCTCGCGGGCGAGCCGGCGCACCGACGGCGCCGCCGGCGCCGCGGGCCGGCCGTCGGCGGCGGGGACCGGCGCGGCCTCGGAGGCCTGACGCGCCCCGCGCGAGATGTCGACGACCTCCCCGCGGCGAGCGGCCGGGACGGACGCGGGAACCGGGGCTTCTTCGGGTTCCTCTTCATCATCCGCCGGCACCGGCACCGGCACCGGCGCGGCCGGCTCGGACGGGACCGGGGCGGCCGCCGCCGCAGGCGCCTGCGCCTCGGGCGGCTCGCTGCCGGCGGCGCTCTCGTCCACCGTCAGGATGACCTGGCCGACCTTCACCTTGTCGCCCGGCTTGACCTTGACCGAGGCGACGCGTCCGTCCACCGACGAGGGGACCTCAATCGTCGCCTTGTCGGTCTCGAGCTCGAGGACCGGCTGATCGCGCTTGATGGTGTCACCCGGCGAGACGAGCACGCGCAGGACGTCGCCGGCGGCGATGTTCTCGCCGAGTTCGGGAAGACGGAATTCAGTCATGTCGGAAGGCTACGGGCTACGGGCTTCAGTCTTCGGTCCTGATGGTGCGCGAGGACCGGCCAATTCTTCAATTCTTCAGCGTCAGCTCTTCGCCGGGTTGGGCTTCTCCGGATCGATATCCATGTCCTTCATGGCCTTCGTCACCGTCTTCGCGTCGATCTGGCCGTCGCGCAGCAGCGCGCCGAGCGTCGCGAGCGTGATGAACCGGGCGTCGACCTCGAAGAACTCGCGCAGCCCGGCCCGGCCCTCGCTGCGGCCGAACCCGTCGGTGCCGAGCGCGGTCAGCGGACGCGGCATCCAGCGATCGATCGAGTCGGGCAGCGCCTTCAGGTAGTCGGAGGCGGCGACGAGGACGCCGGGCGCGTCCTTCAGGCACTCGGTCACGTACGGCACGCGCGGCGTCGAGGCCGGGTGCAGCATGTTCCAGTGCTCGCAGTCGTGGCCGTCGCGATACAGCTCGCTGTAGCTGGTCACGCTCCAGACGTCGGCCGCCACGTCGTACTTCTTCTCGAGCATCTCCTGCGCCTTCAGCACCTCGGGCAGGATGGCGCCGCTGCCGAACAGCTGCGCCTGCCGCTTCGCCCCCTTCTTCGTGGACGCCCGGAAGCGGTACATCCCCTTCAGGATCCCCTCCCGCGCCCCCTCCGGCATCGGCGGCATCGCGTACTGCTCGTTCATCACGGTCAGGTAGTAGAAGATGCTCTCGCCCTCCTGGTACATCCGCCGGATGCCGTCCTGGATGATGACGGCCAGCTCGTAGGCGAACGCCGGGTCGTAGGCGATGACGTTCGGCACCGGGTACGCGAGCAGGTGGCTGTTGCCGTCCTGGTGCTGCAGCCCCTCGCCGGCCAGCGTGGTCCGGCCGGCGGTGCCGCCGAGCAGGAAGCCCCGGCAGCGCGAATCGCCGGCGGCCCAGATGAGGTCGCCGATCCGCTGGAAGCCGAACATCGAGTAGAAGATGAAGAAGGGGATCGTGTTGATCCCGTAGGTGGCATAGGCGGTGCCGGCCGCGATGAACGACGACATCGAGCCCGCCTCGGTGATCCCTTCCTCGAAGATCTGCCCGTCCTTCGCTTCCTTGTAGTAGAGCAGCGTGTCCATGTCGACCGGCTCGTAGAGCTGGCCGACGTGGGAGTAGATGCCGACCTGGCGGAACAGCGCCTCCATGCCGAACGTGCGGGCCTCGTCGGGCACGATCGGCACGATGAGATCGCCGACCTCCTTGTCGCGCAGCATCTTCGACAGCATCCGGACGAAGACCATCGTCGTCGAGGCCTTGCGGTCGTCGGTGCCCTGATAGAACTCGTCGAAGATCGGCTCGAGGTTCGCCTCGAGCGGCTTCGACCGCACCCGCCGCTCGGGGACGTAGCCGCCCAGGGCCTCACGTCGCTCGCGGAGGTACTTGATCTCCGGGCTGTCCTCGGCCGGCCGGAAGAACGGCGCCTCGGCGATCTCGGCGTCCGAGATCGGGATGGCGAAGCGCGACCGGAACGCGCGCAGCTCGTCTTCGTTCAGCTTCTTCTGCTGGTGGGTGATGTTCTTGCCCTCGCCGGCCTCGCCCAGCCCGTAGCCCTTGATCGTGCGGGCGAGGATGACCGTGGGCGAGCCCTTGTGGGCGGCGGCCGCGCGGAACGCGTTGTAGACCTTCACCGGATCGTGGCCGCCGAGCTTCATCCGCTTCAGCTCGTCGTCCGACAGGTGCCGCACCATCTCGAGCAGCCGCGAGTCGACGCCCCAGAAGTGCTTGCGGATGTACGCGCCCGACTCGACGGCGTACTTCTGGTACTCGCCGTCGACGATCTCGCCGATCCGCTTCACGAGCAGCCCGTCGCTGATCGCGCGCCAGCAGCGGATCCCACTCGCGGCCGAGCAGCACCTTGATGACGTTCCAGCCGACGCCGCGGAAGATCGCCTCCAGCTCCTGGACGATCTGCCCGTTGCCGCGCACCGGGCCGTCGAGCCGCTGCAGGTTGCAGTTGATGACGAAGATCAGGTTGTCGAGCTTCTCGCGCGCCGGCAGCGAGATCGCCCCGAGCGCCTCGGGCTCGTCCGTCTCGCCGTCGCCGAGGAACGCCCAGATCTTGCCCGGACCGGGCTGCTTCAGCCCCCGGTCCTCCAGGTAGCGGTGGAACCGCGCCTGGTAGATCGCCATGATCGGACTGAGCCCCATCGACACCGACGGGTACTCCCAGAAGTCGGGCATCAGCCACGGATGGGGATACGACGAGAGCCCGCCGCCCGGCTTCATCTCGCGGCGGAAGTTCTCGAGCTGCTGCGACGACAGCCGGCCCTCGAGGAACGCCCGCGCGTAGATGCCTGGCGCCGCGTGCCCCTGGTAGTAGACGACGTCGCCGTTGCCCTGCTCGTCGCGCGCGTGGAAGAAGTGGTTGAAGCCGACCTCGTAGAGCGTGGCCGACGAGGCGAACGTCGAGATGTGGCCGCCGATCCCGTCCTCGTGCCGGTTCGCCCGCACCACCATCGCCGCCGCGTTCCACCGGACCAGGCTCTTGATGCGGCGCTCGATGTCGCGCTCGCCCGGCATCGGCACTTCTTCGTCGGCGGAGACCGTGTTGATGTACGGCGTGTTCGCCGTGAACGGCAGACTGACGCCCTTCTCCTTCGCATGGTTGCTCAGGTCCTGCAGCAGCCGCCCGACGCGCGCGGCGCCGCCGCGCTGCAGAACGTAATCCAGCGAATCGAGCCACTCGCGCGTCTCGATGGCGTTCAGCTCTTCCACGTGCTCCGGCGAGATGTTCCTCATGACCTCGAGTCCCCGCACCCGCAATCCGGCACCGATGATGACCGCCCCACCGGACCGGGCCGCCGTTCCCGCGACGCGGGACCCTGGACGGCCAACCGACTCCGGCACAACCTTATTATTGTAGCGCCACCGCGGGGCAGACCGGCAATCACCCCGGCCGCACGCCACCGCACCATTTGTCACACGATGTCACGAGCCCGGCGCCGGCCCGCCTCGCGCCGCGGCCGGACCAACACCTTCCCGTCCTTATCGGCAACTGGCACCTCAGCCGCCAGCAGGCGGCGCGGCGTGCCGTCCGACGGCCGCCTCCGCAGCACATACCCATTGCTCACTGCTCATTGCCCATTGCTCATTGCTCATTGCCCCTTGCGGGCGCGATCGCATACAGCTCCCGCTCCCCGTCCTTCATCACCGGCATCAGTGGCAGTGCCTCGACGTAACGGACGAGTGCCGGTGGCGCCTCGGCGCGATTCAGCACGACGAACGCGAACCCCTCGTGCGACAGCGCGTCGAGCACAGCCTGACCGGTCGGCAGTTCGCCGGCCGACACCACCTCACCCTCGCAGAGCTTCCACAGGGAACCGAGCACCGGCAGCCGTCCATACGCCGCCATCACGCGCGGCGAGAGCCGCGCGACGAAGCCGCCGGCGATCGGGCGCTGATGGATCGTCTGGTAGTACAGCTCGCGCCGATCGAAGCGCCCCCGCTCACCGAAGCCGTCCGCCAGACCGAATGGCAGTTCGAGCAGCGCACCGGACTGCGGCAGCGTCGCCAGGCGCGCGTACACCGCCGGTCGATCGGGCCGATAGAGGGGCAGCGGCCCCTGCAGGTATCCGAAGACGATGAAGGCGATCGCCGCGCCCTGCCACCACGGGCGGCTCCACCGCCCGCGCAGACTGGCCAGTCCCATCGCCACCAGCACGGCCAGCGCGAGGTAGACCATGACCATGGCCCGCCCGGGAATCCGGGCGTTGGCGGCAATCGGGACGAACCGCAGCAGCGTCTCCGGCAGCACGAGGCCGGTGTTCACGCCGGCGATGCGCAGGAAGGGGCCGAGCGCCCAGACGAGAAAGAAGACCAGCACGCTCCCCCACTGCCGGACTTCGTCGCGATCGGTCCACCGCCGCAAGCCGATCCAGGCCAGCAGCGCGGGCACCACGCCGATCCAGGCGACCCCCTCGACACGACTCAGCCCCAGGGCCCGGTAGATCGCAGACGCCGCCCCGCCGACGATCGGATGGAAGGGATTCCCGGCCGCGAGCGCGACGAGGTCGATCCCCTGTGGCGCGCTCTTCCAGGAATAGGCCTGCGTCGCATAGTCACCATGGCTCCAGATCGCGGCGGCGTGGATCGCGAGCGGCACGATGCCGGCGAGGAACAGGGCCATCGCCGGTGCGGCCCGCCGCAGGTCGCGCGCCACCATCGACGCGGGCCACGCCGTGCGGATCCGGATCCGCCAGTGCGTCAGGCCCCAGGCGATCGCGAGCAGCCACGCGATCTCCTGCAGATTGAAGGCCTGCGTGATCGAGACGGCAACGGGGCCCGCGCGCAGCACGCCGCCCCCTGTCGTCGCCACGACGACAATGCCGGCCAGCAGGACGCCCAGCAGGCTCGTCAGGAACTGCGCGACTCGTACGATCCATCGGCTGCGGACGCGCCGCTCCAGACCGACGCCGACCACACGCCAGCGGACGAGCAGCCAGACGCCGGCCAGCGCGAGCAGGAACACGACGTAGTAGTAGTCGGTATAGGCGGCCGCGACGAGACAGGCGCCGGCGGCACCGGCCGCCAGCCATGACGGGCGGCCGACGGCCCGCGCGAAGGCGAGGGCGAACCAGGGCAGCACCCAGGCCGACGTCAGGTTGAAGTGACCGGCGAGATGCGCCGCCAGATAGGGACACGTCCCGAACAGGACGCCGGCGGCCAGGGCACCCGCGCGGTGGCCGGTCGCCTCGAGCGCGAGCGCGTAGGCGCCCCACGCCGCGAGGATCAGCGAGCCGAGAATGGTGACGTTCAGCGCCGTCACAATCGACCACGGCGCCAGCAGCGTGGCGCCGATCCAGGCGTTCAGCGCGGTGTGCGTGTTCAGCGCGAGATCGACGTGGAGCGGATGGAAGAGGTATCCGGTGTCGAAGGCGTGCAGGCCGGGGACGGCCAGCACCCGCCGCATCCACCAGAAGTTCCACAGGAAGCTGAGGTTGTCGCCGGGGGCCCCGGGAATCCCCTGCGACAGGCGGGCGACGAGCGGCCACGTCCAGAGACACTCGACGAGCGCGAGCAGGAGGACGTCGAGCGCCGTGCGCCAGCCGGATAGCCGGTGCCCGCCGGCGCCGGGCGTTCCGCGGGCCGCAGGCCGTGCGGTCGGCATCCCCGCCTACTTTCCGACCGCGTTGTCGGCGTCGAGATCCGAGAGCTCGAGCTGCTCGTCGGACGTCGGCAGCAGCGGCTGCTGGTCGGCCGGCAGTTCCTGCACGTCACGCAGCTTCCGCTCGAGGACGCGCGTCCGCCGGGCGGTCTCGTCCATCTTGCTCGTCGCCTGGTGCAGCTTGTCGCGCACGGCGTCGAGCGCCGATCCGAACTTGCCGAACTCGGTCTTCACGACGCTCAGCAGCGTCCACACTTCGCTCGATCGCTGCTGGATCGCCAGGGTGCGGAATCCCATCTGCAGGCTGTTCAGCAGCGCCGCGAGCGTCGTCGGACCGGCCACGCTGACGCGGTAGTCGCGCTGCAGCAGCTCGGTCAGGCCGGGCCGGCGCAGCACTTCCGCGTACAGCCCTTCGGTCGGCAGGAACAGCAGGCCGAAGTCGGTCGTCCGCGGCGGGTTGAGGTACTTGTCGCGGATGTCCTTCGCGCACGCCTTGATGCGCACCTCGAGCTGGCGGCTGGCCACCTCGAGCCCTTCCTTGTCGCCGCGCTCCGACGCCTCGACGATCCGGAGGTAGTCCTCCTGCGGGAACTTCGCGTCGATCGGCAGCCAGACCGGTCCCGCCTGCGGGTCGTCGCGGCGCGGCATCTTCACGGCGAACTCCACGCGCTCGCCGCTGCCGTCCTTCAACGCGACGTTCTGCTCGTACTGCTCCGGAGTCAGCACCTGCTCCAGCAGCGAGCCGAGCTGGATTTCGCCCCACGTCCCGCGCGTCTTCACGTTCGTCAGCACCTTCTTCAGGTCGCCGACGCCGGAGGCCAGGACCTGCATCTCGCCGAGCCCCTTGTGCACCTGCTCGAGCCGGTCGCTCACCTGCTTGAACGACTCGCCGAGCCGCGTCTCGAGCGTTCCCTGCAGCTTCTCGTCGACCGTCTGCCGCATCTGCTCGAGCTGCTTCGTGTTGTCGTCGCGGATCTCCTTCAGCTTCGTCTCGACGACCGTCCGCATCGCCTCGAGCCGCTTCTCGTTCGACTCGGTGAGCTTGCCGAGCTGCTGGCTGAAGGTCTCGAGCTGCTGCTTCTGCGAGGCGTAGATCTCGCCGACCGCACGGACGAGCGAATCGCCCGTGCTCTTGAGCGTGCCGCCCACTTCCTGGCGCAGCTCGCGCCCCTGGGTCGCCTGCTCGTCGCGCACGCCCTTGACGCCCTCCTGGAGCTGCCGGTCGCGCTCGCCCTGCACCTTCATCATGGCGTCGAGCTTCGGCGCCAGGTCGTCGCCGGCCCCGCCGCCGGGCCGCCGCATCAGCAGCAGCACCTGCAGGACGATGACGACGACGATGCCGGCGAGCAGCAGCGTCTGGAATGGAAATCATGCCAGGACCCGCTTCAGTGTGGCCGTATCCAGGTTGCCGCCGCTCATCACGCAGGCGACCTTCTTGCCCGTCAGGCGGTCGCGCCGCTTCATCGCCGCCATCAGCGATGCGCTGCCGGCCCCTCCGCGAGGTTGTGGGTGGCGCGCAGCGCGAGGCGGACGCCTTCGGCGAGCTCGGCCTCACTGAGCGTGACCATGTCGTTCAGCTCCCGCTTCAGCATGTTGAAGGTGAGATCGAAGGTCGCTGCGCGTCGCGATCCCCTCGGCGAACGTATCGGCCCGCTCGCCGCGTCACGCGTCCGGGCCCCGCCACGACCGGGTGAACGCATCGGCCTGCTCGGCCTGCACGCCCACGACCTCCGCGCGGCTGCCGAGCCCGGTGCGCGCCATCACGCAGCCGCACGCGCCGCTGCCGCCCCCGATGGGCACGAAGATGACGTCGACGTCGGGCAGTTCCTCGAAGATCTCGAGCGCGTAGGTGCCGACGCCGGCCAGCAGCAGCGGCTCGTTCGCCGAGTGGACGTAGCGGAGGCCGCGCTCGGCCTGCAGCTGCTCGACCTTCCCGCGCGCCTCGTCGAAGTCGCGGCCGTGCTCGATCACCTCCGCGCCATACGCGCGTATCGCCGCGTTCTTCTCGGGATTGTTGCCCACCGGCACGACGATGGTGCACGGGATGCCCGCCAGACGCGATGCGAGCGCCATCGACTGACCGTGATTGCCGGTGGACGCCGAGATGATCCCCCGCTGCCGCTCCGCCGCCGACAGCGACGCGATGAGATTCAGCCCGCCGCGGATCTTGAACGCGCCCGTCGGGTTGTGGTTCTCGTGCTTCACGTAGACGTCGCAGCCCAGCTCCTCGGCCAGCAGCGGATGCCGCACCAGCGGCGACGGACGCATGGAACGGTAGACCCGCGGGCGGGCCCGGTAGATGTCGAGCAGTGTGGGTTCGCGCATGGGATTGGCTGTGTCTTCGGGCTTCGGTTCTACCGTTCGCCGTTCCACGTTCTCCGTTCCACGTTCTCCGCCCCGCCTCGCCACCCATTCGCGTACGGCGGGCACGGCGACGTCGGGCCGGTCGGTGATGACGGCGTCGACACCCCAGTCGAGCAGCCGCTGCACGTCGCTGGCCAGATCCACGGTCCAGACCTGGACGACCGCGCCGGCGGCATGCGCCGCGCGCACGAAGCGGGGCGACACGACGCGCGTGAACCCGGCGCGCTCGGGCACCTGAAAGGCCTCGTTCGGAAGCCGGTGGGGTGCGAGCCCGATCCAGGTCCGGTACAGCACCCAGCGCACTTCCTCCCGCGCGGCGCTGGTGGCAATGGCGGGCTCGAGCACCCGCGCCGCCCGCAGCGCCCGGCGGCCGAAGCTGCCCAGGCAGACGCGATCGGCGGCCTCGGCCGCCCGCACGTCCGCCACGACGGCCCGCGCCAGCGCCTCGGTATCGTCCTTCATCTCGATGATGATCCGGGCCTCGCGATACCGTCGCAGCACGTCGCGCAGCGTGGGAATGCCGATTCCCCGTCCGCGCCACGTGTACGCACCGCCGACGCGGAAATGATAGCCCGCGTCGACCCCCGCCAGCTCCGCGGCGCTCCGCGCCGCCAGCGGTCCGACCGCGTCGGTGGTCCGCTCCAGCCGGGCGTCGTGATGGACGACGACCACGCCGTCGCGGGAGAGGTGGACGTCCAGTTCGAGTCCGTCGGCGCCCAGCGCCAGTCCGCGGTCGAACGCCGGCACGGTGTTCTCGGGCGCGAGGGCGCTGCCGCCCCGATGAGCGAACACCAGCGGGCGTTGGGCGGAAACGGCGGAGTGGGGCATCGTGGCTGATAGCGGCCGGTCGTGTCCGGCCGTGACCGATAGTCTAGCCCAGCCGACCCCGCGAACCGGAATCGTCGCTGGCCGGCAGACGGAGGCTGCTGCTAGAATCGACTGATGGCAGGTCCCTCCACCCCGCAAACCCTCGGTCAGCTCAGGCGCTCGGCAGCCGGTGCCGCGACGGCGTCCCGCACGGTCAAGGACGAGATCCGCGCGAACCTCATCCGGAAGCTCCAGACGCACGAGCCGCTGTTCCCCGGCATCATCGGCTACGACGACACGGTCGTTCCGCAGCTGGTCAACGCGGTGCTGGCGCGGCACAACTTCATCCTGCTGGGGCTGCGCGGTCAGGCGAAGAGCCGCATCCTGCGCGGGCTGGTCGAGTTGCTGGACGACGCGATTCCGGTGGTGGCCGGCTGCGAGATCCACGACAACCCGTTCGCGCCGATCTGCGGCGCCTGCCGGAGCCGGCTCGCGGCCGACGGCGACGATCTGCCGATCGCCTGGCTGCCGCGCGACGCCCGCTACGTCGAGAAGCTGGCGACGCCCGACGTCACGATCGCGGACATGGTCGGCGACATCGACCCGATCAAGGCGGCCCAGGCGGGGCTCCAGCTCTCCAGCGAGCTGACGATGCACTACGGGCTGCTGCCGCGGGCGAACCGGGGCATCTTCGCGATCAACGAGCTGCCCGATCTGGCGGGCAAGATCCAGGTCGGCCTGTTCAACATCCTGCAGGAAGGCGACGTCCAGATTAAGGGCTATCCCGTGCGGCTGCCGCTCGACCTCATGATGGTCTTCACGGCGAACCCGGAGGACTACACGGCCCGCGGCAAGATCATCACGCCGCTCAAGGACCGCATCGGCTCCGAGATCCGGACGCACTACCCCGCCACGCGCGAGCACGGCATGACCATCACCGCGCAGGAAGCCTGGCTCGAGCGGACCGACAGCGCGCTGCCGGTGCAGATCACCGACTACCTGCGGGAGATCGTCGAAGAAGTGGCGTTCCGCGCCCGCGATGACCGGCGCATCGACAAGCGCTCGGGCGTCAGCCAGCGCCTGCCCATCTCGACGTTCGAGCTGGTGCTGTCGAATGCCGAGCGCCGGGCGATCGTGCACGGGGAGACCCCGGTCGTGCCGCGCGTCACGGATCTGTACACGGCGCTCCCCTCCATCACCGGCAAGTTCGAGCTCGAGTACCGAGGGCGAGCTGAAGGGCGCGGCGACGGTGGCCTGCGATTCTGATCCGCACGGCGGTCGGGGCCGTGTTCGCCGAGCGCTTCGACGGCATCGACACCCGCCCCATCGTCGAGTGGTTCGAGATGGGCGGCGCGCTGCAGACGGCCGATGCGGAACCGGCGGAGGAGCTGCTGGAGGCGGTCCGCGACCTCCAGGGCCTCGACGCGATCGTCGCCGAGGTCACGGGCGATCCCGAGGCCCCGGCCCCCGTGCGGGCGGCGGCCGTCGACTTCCTGCTCGAAGGGCTCTACGCGCTGAAGAAGATCAGCCGCAGCGAGGATTGCGGCTACCACGCGACCGAATCGCCCCGGCGCCAGGCCCGGACGCCCATGCCCGAGGCGTTCGGCGACGACCTGCCGCTGCCGAGGGCCGGGAAGAAGAAGTACTACAACTGAGCAAGCTGTAGGCGATAGGCTGTAGGGATGGGACTGGCGAGCTAGGGTACGGTGGATTCGATGCAGCCGAGTGCTCAGCGCCGAGTGCCCGAGTCGCCGAGCCTACGTGCAAGCCCATGCGCTACCGCTACACGAAGTTCACCGGCGATCTCCTCGACGAGCTGGATCTCGACGAGCTGATGTCGAAGCTGTCCGACTTCTTCATGTCGAGCGGCTTCGACGATCCGTACGGGCTGGGCGACGAGGACCGCACGATGCAGGCGCTGCACGATGCCATCCTCGATGCCCTGTTCACCGGCGGCGTCCTGTCGGAGGAGATGCTCGACCGCCTGATGGGCGACCCGGCCGATGGCGACCAGGAGGAGATGCGCGCCCGCCTCGAGCAGCTCGTCCAGGACATCATCGAGCGGATGCAGGAGGAGGGTTACATCACCGGGGCGCCCGACCTCGAACCCGAGCGGCAGCGCCGCCAGGGCGGCGATCCCGGCGGCATGGGCGAGGACGCCACGGGCCTGCGGTTCGACGTGACCGACAAGGCGCTCGACTTCCTCGGCTACCGCGCGCTGCGCGATCTGCTCGGGGCGATGGGCAAGAGCAGTTTCGGCCGGCACGACACGCGCGAGCACGCGACCGGCGTCGAAACCAGCGGCCCGCTGAAGCCGTACGAGTTCGGCGACACGCTGAACCTGGACCCGGCGGGCACCATCCTGAACGCCGTCCGGCGTCAGGAGCGCGCGGCGGATGCGCCGCCGAGCGAGCGCGAGCAGGGGCCGCGAGCATCGGAAAGCAGTCGCCTCGGTCCCGGGGGCATCGACATCCAGCACCGCGACCTGGTCGTCGTGGAGGGCGAGTACCAGAGCTCGTGCGCGACGGTGCTGATGCTCGACTGCAGCCACAGCATGATCCTCTACGGCGAGGATCGCTTCACGCCGGCCAAGCGGGTGGCGCTCGCGCTGGCCCAGCTCATCCGGACGCAGTATCCCGGCGATGCCCTGAAGGTCGTCCTCTTCCACGATTCGGCCGAGGAGATTCCGCTCGGCGAGCTCGGCCGCGTGCGGGTCGGCCCGTACTACACGAACACCCGCGAAGGCCTGCGCCTGGCGCGCCGCCTGCTCGATCGGCAGCAGAAGGACATGCGCCAGATCATCATGATCACCGACGGCAAGCCGTCGGCGCTGACCCGTCCCGACGGCCAGATCTACAAGAACGCCTTCGGCCTCGACCCGTTCATCGTCTCGGAGACGTTCGCCGAGGTCGCCGCCTGCCGCAAGTCGGGCATCATGATCAACACGTTCATGCTCGCGCGCGACTACGACCTCGTCGCCTTCGTGCGGCGCGTCGCCGAGATCTGCCGCGGCAAGGCCTACTTCACCACGCCGTACACGCTCGGCCAGTACGTCCTGATGGACTACATGGACAAGAAGACCCGCACCGTCCACTGACGGGGCCCAGGACCGCCTGTATGTTCCAGCGCCTCATCCCGATCTTCCCGCTGCCGGACGTCGTGCTGTTCCCCAACGTGTTCCTGCCGCTGCACATCTTCGAGCCGCGGTACCGGGCCATGGTGGCCGAGGCCCTCGAGGGCGACCGGATGATCGGCATGGTGCTGCTCAAGCCCGGCTGGGAGGACGACTATCTCGGCGCCCCGCCCGTCTACCCGGTCGGCTGCAACGGGCTCATCACCCACGCCGAGCGGCTGACCGACGGCCGCTACAACATCATCCTGCGCGGCCTGGAGAAGTTCCGCATCGTCGAGGAAGAGCCCGGCGCCTCGTACCGGCGCGCGCGCGTGGAGGTCCTCCACGAGGCCACCATCGACGCCGAACGCGACCGGCTGCACTCGCACCGCCAGCGGCTCGAGGCCCTCGTCACTCCCTCGACCGAGCACGCGGGCCTCGACCAGACGATTCCGACGACCATGCCGGACGAGGATTCTGATCCATGCCCTCGCCCAGTACCTGTCGCTCGAGCCCCTCGAACGCCAGGCGCTGCTCGAGCGGGAAGGCGTGTGCGCCCGCTGCGAGTCGCTGATCGAACTGCTGGAAATGAAGGAACTGATGGCCAAGCGCGCCTGGAAGCGCTCGCTGCCGCACTGACGCGCGACCTCTCGTCTCAGACGCCCCGCCGGCGCGCCAGCACCTCGACGATCCGCTCGCCGTGGAAGCGGCCGTTCTCGATGAAGACCGCGCCGGTGTCGAGTCCCGCGACGGCACCGCCGGCCACGAAGACATTCGGTTGGTTCGTCTCCATCGTCTCCGGGTTGTGACGTGGTCCGCCGCGTGCGGTCAGCTCGACGCCGGCGGCCGTGAACAGCCGCGTGTCGGCGTGATACCCGGTCAGCAGGAAGACGGCGTCGGCCGGCAGCTCCTCGCGCTGGCCCGCGTGCTCGACGACGACCGACGTCGGGCGGATCTCCAGGACTCGCGTCTCGAACCGGGCGGGAATCGTGCCCTCCTTGATCCGGTTCTCGAGGTCGGGCTTCACCCAGTACTTGATCGAGTTCCCGAGCGCCGCCTGGCGGTGCACCAGCGTGACGTGCGCGCCGGCGCGGTACAGCTCGAGTGCCGTCTCGGCAGCCGAGTTCTTCCCGCCGACGACGACCACGTGCTGGCGATAGTACGGATGCGCCTCGCGATAGTAGTGGGAGACGTGCGGCAGGTCCTCGCCCGGAATCCCCAGCAGGTTCGGGTTGTCGTAGTAGCCGATCGCGAGGACGAGCGCGCGGCCATGCACCACGCGACGCACGCCGCGGTGCGACCGGACGTGGAGGGCGAAGAGCGGCTCCCGCTCGCCCGGGACCTCTTCGCGCTGGACGTCGAAGACCTCCTCCCGGAGCGTCACCTGCAGGTCGAAGGCCTCGGCGACGCGGCGGTAGTATCGCAGGGCCTCGAGCCGGGTCGCCTTCTCGTAGGGCGTGGTGAACGGCAGCCCCCCCAGCTCCAGCAGCTCCGGGGTCGTGAAGAACGACATGTGCACAGGGAAGCGGAGAATCGCGTCGACGAGCGCTCCCTTTTCGATGACCTGATAGTCGAACCCCTGCCGGCCGGCGGCGATGGCCGTCGCCAGACCGGAGGGTCCCGCGCCAACGATGATGAGATCGTGAACCGTCATGACCGCACGATCATATCGCAGCCGGCCGAAACGCTGGCAAGGGGGGCGCGGTTCGCGCACCTCACGCGCTGCCGTGCCGGCACTGCCGCCGGCGCCGACATGCTCACGGCGCGTGGGCCCCCCCTCACGCACGCGCTCGCGCCGCGCCGGCAGCAGCCGCCGGCGCTCGCTATCGGCCTGACGACGTCCGCCGGGTGCTTGCGGAAGTCGAGCCGGTTCACGGCGACGTGGCCGTTGCTGACGACCAGCAGCACGTCTTCGATCGTGTCGATGTCGTTCAGCGGGTTGCCGTCGACGGCGATCAGGTCGGCCTGGAAGCCCGGCGCGACCTGTCCGATTTCCTTGTCGAGCTGGAGCATCTCCGCGTTGACGGTCGTGGCGGCCTGAATCGCCTCGAGCGGCGACAGCCCCATCGTCGTCAGGTTGACGATCTCCTCGGGGATGCGCGTCAGCGACTTCGGCCCATACGACGTATCGCTGCCGGTGACGATCTTCACGCCGATCCGGTGCGCGTCCCGCACCGTCCGGCGCAGGCGCGGCAGCATGTGCTGCGCCCGGATCTGGAGCGCCGGAATGTCGTAGTCCCCGCCCGGCTCGGCGAGATCGATGACCACGGTGTAGGTCGGATCGAAGGTACGTCCCCTTCGCCTTCATCAGCTCCAGCGTCGAATCCGACAGATAGGTGCCGTGCTCGATGCTGCGGACACCCGCCTCGACCGCGGCGCGCGCCCCCTCGTCGCCGTGCGCGTGAGCCAGCACGTAGCGGCCCTGCTTCGCCGCCTCCTCGACGACGGCGCGGAGCTCGGGCTCGGTGTAGGTCTGAACGCGCGGGTCCGTGTCGGGGGTGCCCGCCCGCTCGGTGGCCAGCACCTTGATCCAGTCGACGTGGTGGGACAGATTCATCTGGACGGCGGCGCGGAGCTTCGCGATCGTGTCGACACCCGGCATCAGCCACGCATACTGCGGATCGTTCAGGAACGCCTCGGGCGCCAGATGCGGCCGCACGTGGTAGCCGGCCGCCAGCACGTCCGGGCCGGGAATGGCGCCGGCGCGCGCCAGCTCGCGCAGGCCGACGTCGGCGTAATTCGAGACGCCGGCGCTCCGGATCGTCGTCACGCCCGAGTCGAGGGCACGGCGTGCCTCGTCGAACGTCGACAGGTGCGTGTGGGCATCGATGAGCCCCGGCAGCAGGTACTTGCCCCGCAGGTCGAGGGTCGGCATGCCGGCCGGCGCCGGCCGCGTGCTCACCGACTCGATGCGACCGTTCCGCAGCACGACGGTGGCGTCGGGCGTGACGTGCCCGTCGCGCACATCGAGCACATTGGCGTGCACCAGCGCCACCGGGGCGGCCGCCGCTCCCGCCGGCGGGGCCGACTGGGCGGCCGTGGTACCCGCGGCCGCCAGAGCCGCCGCGGCGACGAGCGTCATCACACGAAAAGCTGTCCGGACCATCCGCTTCCTCCTGCCGTGACGTCCCCTCCCGATCCGTTCGGAAAGGTCGAGCTTGCGCAGCGAGTCTAGCAGAGCGGTGGCCGGGACCGTTGAGGCCCGGAATGAAGGCCTTCGAGATATCCGACCAAATCGGTCCGCAATGACCATCGAGGCTCGCCTGAGCCCGGTGACTGCGCCCAGCGGCCCATCGGCTGAAAGTCACCGGATTCCGGCCGCTTTAGGGCTACGATGGCCGGAAATCGGCCGGCGTTTTCCGGTCTTGTCCTCCGGTGTGCCCGCGCGGGGTCCGGTATCGGCCGTGTCGCATGGAGGCGGCCGGCTCACGAGGAGAGGGAAAAGCATGTATTCGCCCATCAAGTACGTGGAGAAAGGGCTGTCGGTGGCGGCCAACGGCGCCTGGACGGTGTTCAGCCGCGTGAACAAGGTCCGACAGAGCCCTTCTTTCACGCCCAAGTGGTCGGATCGGCCGCTGCTGAAGTCGTATCAGAAGACCAAGCCGCCGCTCGGCTGGCCGCGCGAGACCGACTCGCTGTGCCCCACCTGCGTGCGTGAGGCCCGCCAGGAGATCCTGGACGGGAAGCGCGACGTCAGCGTGCTGCTGAACGAAAAGATCGGCGAGATCAAGGCGCAGATCATCGAGCGGGACGGCCAGATCCTGATGGTCAAGGACTGCCCGCTCCACGGGCACTTCGAAGACGTGATGGCGATGGACACGGACTTCTTCAAGCACCTCGAGGAGGTGTTTCCGGGCCGTGACATCCGCGCGCACGCCGACGAGCACCTGCACAACCACGGCAGCAGCACGATCAAGCACGGCCGCGGGTCGGTGCTGACGGTCGACCTGACGAACCGCTGCAACATGATGTGCGACCCCTGCTTCATGGACGCCAACCAGGTCGGGTTCGTGCACGAGCTGACCTGGGAGGACATCAAGCAGGTGCTGGACAACGCGATCAGCATCAAGCCGCGCCGGCAGATGTCGGTGCAGTTCTCCGGCGGCGAGCCGACGATTTCGCCGTACTTCCTGGACGCGGTCCGCTACGCGCGCAAGGTCGGCTACAACAGCGTGCAGGCGGCGACCAACGGCATCGAGTTCGCGAAGAGCCCCGAATTCGCGAAGGCGGCGGCGGAAGCCGGGCTGCGCTACGCGTACCTGCAGTTCGACGGGATCGGCAACGCGGCCAACGCGCACCGCCGGGTCGGCAACCTGTTCGACGTGAAGCTGCGGGCGATCGAGAACCTGCACAGCGCGGGGGTCGACATCGTGCCGGTCGTGACGATCGTGAACGGCGTCAACAACGAGCAGGTGGGCCGCATCATCGAGTTCGCGCTCGACAACCCGAAGACGATCAACTTCCTGTCGTTCCAGCCGGTGTCGTTCACCGGCCGCGACGAGGAGATCACCGACGAGCGCCGGCAGGCGCAGCGCTACACGCTGTCGCACCTGGCGCACGACGTGAAGAAGCAGACGGGGCTCGGCGAGCCCGTGCGCGATTGGTTCCCGATTTCGTTCATGGGCACCTTCACCGACTGGGCCGATCAGGTGCACGGGCCCGACCAGCAGTGGGGCCAGCTGACCTGCGGCTGCCACCCGAACTGCGGCGTCGGCATGGCCGTCATGATCGACAAGGAAACCAAGGAAGCCGTCCCGGTGACGGCGTTCCTGCACGCCGAGCAACTGGCCAAGGACATCGCCCAGGTGAACGACGCCGGGCGCGGCCGCTTCCTCTCGGTCGTCGGCATGGCGCTGGCGCTGATGCGGAACTACGACCCGTTCAAGGCGCCGACGCACTTCAAGCTGGTCGACCTGATGCGGAAGTTCGACAAGACCTTCGGCGCCACCAAGAAGGCCCAGAAGGGCGCCTACGGCAAGGTCGAGGGCGACCGGACGATCAACGACATCCAGAAGCGGCGGGCCGACCGCTGGAACTTCCTGTTCATCGCGGGCATGTGGTTCCAGGATCTGTTCAACTACGACTTCCGCCGCACCGAGATGTGCATCATCCCCTACGCGACGCAGCAGGGTGAAATCTCCTTCTGCGCCTACAACACGGGGATCGGCTGGCGCCAGATCATCGAGAAGATGCACATGACGGCCACGCTCACCAAGTGGTACGAGGAGCACGGCCGCCACGAGATCTTCGCCGGCAACAAGTCGGTGCCCCTCTCGAGCGCCGATCACTCGCTGCACCTCAACGCCGAGGCGGTGGCGGCCGGCGCCCAGACCGACCTCGACGATCTCGGCATCGCGAAGAACGCCCGCGAGGAGAAGCTCCGGGCGAAGAAGAAGGACAAGGCCGACGAGGGCAAGGAAGCCGCCTACCACGAGCAGATGGCCCAGCTCTACCGCCAGCACGTGCTGAAGGAGGAGCCGCCGCCGCCGACCATCCAGATCGGCGGACTCGGCAAGAAGGGCCAGCCGACCGTCAACTAGGCACGAACATTCGCGACCGTCCAACGGCCGGATCCCTCACGGGGTCCGGCCGTTGGTCGTGTACAGCACCGATCACGTCGATGTGCGTGCGGCGTCGCTGGAGGCGCAGTGCGGACTGGACCAGGCGTGGCGAGAGACAGCACTCGGCACATCGCGCGAGACAGATCGCACTTCGCACGTTGCACCCTGCACCTCCCACGTGACAGGATCTCCCCCATGCACATTCAGCTCGTCCGTCATGCCACCCTGCGCCTCGAGTTCGGCGGGCGCCAGCTGCTCCTGGACCCCGCCCTCGGCGCCGCCGGCATGCAGCCCCCCATCGAGAATTCGGACGACGACCGGCGCAACCCGCTCGTCGACCTGCCGGCCACGATTCCCGAGCTCGTCAAGGGGATCCAGGCGCTCGTCGTCACCCACCTGCACCGGGACCATCTCGACGACGAGGCCGTCCAGCAGCTCCCCCACAGCCTGCCGCTGTTCTGCCAGCCGGAGGACGCCGAGACGCTGACGACGCGCGGGTTCCGGCAGGTGCAGCCCGTCACCGATCCGGTCGAATGGGAGGGCATCGAGCTCATCCGGACCGGCGGCCGCCACGGCACCGGTGAGCTCGCCCGCCAGATGGGGCCGGTGTCAGGGTTCGTCTTCGAGGCGAAGAACGAGCGGCCGCTCTACGTGGCCGGCGACACGGTCTGGTGCCCCATCGTCGCCGACGCCCTGAAGAGGTATCAGCCAGGGGTCATCGTGCTGAACGCCGGCGCCGCCGAGTTCGTCGACAGCGACCCGATCACGATGGATGCAGAAGATGTGCTGCGGGTGGCCGAGGCGGCGCCGAGGCGCGACGATCGTCGCGGTGCACATGGAGGCGTGGAATCACTGCAGCCTGGGGCGCGGACGGCTGGGCGAGCTGGTGCGGCAGGCGGGGCTGGCCGATCGGATCAAGGTTCCGCAGGACGGGCAGACACTGAGCTTCAATTAGCCGGGGCTCCGCCCCGGCCCCCGGCTCACTGCACTCGCTCGCCTCACGCGGCTCGCTCCGTTCCGTTCGCGGGCCCGCGCGTGCGGGCCGCCGGCGCTTCCGCGCCGGGTTCTGCCCGCGTCGCGCTGAAGCTCGACGCCTACTTTCTGCGAAGCGGCCGCTTGCGCACGGGCGCCGGCCGGTACTCCACCATCACATTGCTGATGTCGGCAATCGGCAGCCCGGAAGCCTGATAGGTATAGGCCCCATCGAGGCGGAGCACCTCGAGCTTCTCGCCGAGGATGCTCACCTGGTTCACCTTCTGCGGCACGGTGACGACGATCGGCTCCGTGCCCGTCGGTGCCACGGCCTTCACGCCGCCCGGACCGGCCCCCCCGCCAATCCAGTCCACCAGATCCGCCTGTGTCCGGAACTCGCTCCGCACCACCCCCCGATCGAGAATCGTCCCGTCATCGGTGACCACGTCGACGGTCGAGGTGTAGCGGGCGTAGGCCTTGTGGGCCTTCACCTGCTCGGCCGAATAGGTCTGGCGGTTGTGCAGGTCGAAGGAGACCGTCGCCTCGCCGCGATGCGGCGGAATCGTCACGAGCACGCCGGCTGCCGGGTCGTGACCGGTGAGCACGTCACAGAACTGCAGGCCGGTCCGGACACCGACACCGAGAGGTGACGGGCACTTCACGTCAGCCCTGATCTTCTCCATCTTCGGTGGCGCGGCCTTCCGCACCGGGCGCCGGCGTCGCGTCTGCGCGGCGGACACCAGCGTTCCTGCCAGGGCCCCGATGACGATCGCGATGAGCAGTCGTCTCATGGCTCACAGTATACCGTTCGCGTCCATCGGATGAGCTCCGGGCTCCCGAGCGTCCGACATTCCCGCCGCGCATGCCCCACGCGCGACGACTCAGCCGTATTTCACACGTCCTCGTGCGGACAGCGGTCTCCGTGCATGTCCGCTGGTTGCGTCGCACTATCCTCGCACTTCAACGCCTCATCTGCGTGCCGGCGCGTCGCGCCTCCGGTTCACGCGCACGATGCCCGTGATCTCCGGTCGGGCACCGGCGGCCGCGCATCTACGGACGGTTCAACAGGGGAGACACCATGGCAAGACTTGCGAGATACGCACTGCTGGGATTCGCCGCGCTACTTCTCGTCCAGCCACCCGTTCAGGCGCAGATTCAGACGGGCAGTATCCTCATTCACCTGAAAGACACGCAAGGTGGCGTGCTGCCTGGCGCGACGGTCACCATCAGCAGCCCGGTGCTCGTCGCCGGCACGATGACGGGCGTCACCGACTCGACGGGGGTCTATCGCTTTCCATCACTGTTTCCCGGTACGTACGAGGTAAAGCTCGAACTGCCTGGATTCGCCACGCTGGTCCGGCCTGGCATCATCGTCAGCGTCGGCCAGACCACGCCGTTGGAGATGGAGATGCAGGTGGCGAAGGTCGAGCAGTCGGTCACGGTCACCGGAGAGTCGCCGACCGTCGACACGACGAGCGCAACGGTGAGCACGACACTCAGCAAGCAGCTGCTGGACTCGACGCCGGGCGGCCGCGACATCTGGTCGATGGCCGAATACAAGATTCCGGGGCTGGCGACCAACCGGCCCGACGTCGGCGGCGACCAGGGCGGCCTGCAGGCGGGCATGTCGGCGCGCGGCACGAGCAACGGCCAGAACACGCAGTACCTGAACGGGATCAACGTGGGCGACCCGGCGGCCATCGGGTACACGCAGTTCTATTACGACTACGATGCGTTCCAGGAGATCCAGGTCTCGGTGGGCGCGCTGGACCTCTCGGTCCCCTCGAGCGGCGTCTTCATGAACATGGTGACCAAGAGCGGCACCGACTCGTTCCACGGATCGGGATCGTTCTACTGGCAGGGGCACCAGACGCAGTCGTCGAACATCGACAGCGCGCTGGAGAACCAGGGACTCGCGCCGTCGGCGGGGACCGTGGACTTCGTCTCCGACGCCAACTTCCAGCTCGGCGGCCCGATCGTCAAGCACAAGCTGCAGTTCTTCACCTCGTTCCGCGACTGGCGGGTGCACGTGAACGTGCCGGGCTTCCCGCAGATCGAGCAGACGAACATCACGTCCGGGATCGGCAACTTCACATGGCAGCTGAACCAGAACAACCGGTTCACCGGGTTCGTCAGCCGGCAGAAGTATTACAAGCCGAACCGCGGGGCGAGCGCATTCAACACGCCGGCGTCTGACTGGAAGGAGGACGACACGACATCGATCTACCAGGGGCTCTGGAACTCGGTCCTGAGCAGTCACGCCTTCCTCGACGCGCGAGTCAGCTTCAACGACCTGCTGTTCCCGCTGTATCTGAAGGCGAACGACGTCTCCGTGTACGACCTGGCGACGAACATCCGGACCGGGTCGAACAGCGTGGGCTACCGGTTCAACCGGAAGCGGCTGCAGGCGAACGCGAACCTCTCCTACTACCTCGACAACTTCCACGGCACGCGCCACGAGTTCCGGCTCGGCATCGACTACGCGCACGCGCCGACTGTCTCGGACCAGACGCGCAACGGCGACGTCAACCTCTTCACGAACGCCGGTTCGGCCGCCTACGTCACCGAGTACAACACGCCGGTGAACTCGGCGGCCAACGTCGACACGTTCGCGCTCTTCGGACAGGACTCGGTGAGCATCAAGAACTGGACGATCAACGGCGGCCTGCGGTACCAGCGGACGAACGGTTACCTGCCGGCGCAGTCCAGTCCGGCCGGTACCTTCACGGGCGCCCGCAGCTTCCCCGCCGTCAACGGCGTCATTACCTGGAACACGGTCTCGCCGCGCATCGGCGTCATCTACGACGTCACCGGCGACGGCAAGACAGCCATCAAGGCCTCGGCCGCCCGCTACTACTACACGCTGAGTACGGGAACGCCGAACACCGTCAACCTGAACGGGTCGTCCTACCAGCAGTACGTCTGGAACGACCTCAACGGCGACGGGCAGTTCCAGCCGGGCGAGCAGGGGACGTTGGTGGCGGTTGGCGGCGCGAACATCTCGTCGTTCAATCCGAATCTCAAGCAGCCCTACACCAACGAGGCCATCATCGGCATCGACCGGGAGCTGATGCCCGGCTTCCGGCTGAGCGCCACCGCCACCTACCGGCAGGAGCGCAACCAGTTCGGCCCGATCAACACCGCCGTGACCTCCGCGTCGTACACCCCGATGACCGTTGTCGACCCGGGCCCGGACGGCATCGTCGGCACGGCCGACGATGGGACGCTGACCGTCTACAACCAGGACCCGGCCACGCTGGGCCTGACGCACCTCTACTATACGAACAGCCCCGAGCTGAACCAGGACTACAAGGGGATCGAGATCACGGCGACCAAGCGGCTGTCGAACCGCTGGCAGATGCTGGCGGGCTACACGTACGGCAAGACGACCCAGACGAACACGTACGTCGGCGTCTACGACAGCAGCGCGGCGCTGAACGACCCGAACACGCTGATCAACTCGAAGGGGGCCACCTTCTTCGATCGGCCCCAGACCTTCAAGCTGACGGGCAGCTACTTCTTCCCGCACGGCATCCTGTTCAGCGCCAACATCCGCGCGCAGAGCGGCACGGCCTGGTCGAACACCCAGGGCGCCCCGTTCCGGGTGCTGCGCGTCAGCCTGAACCAGGGGAATACGGTGATCTTCGCGAACGCGCCCGGCACGGAACGCACGCCGGCCATCAAGACGATGGACATCCGCATCGCCAAGCGGTTCCACCTCGGCAGTGGCGACCTCGAGGCCAGCTTCGACGCCTACAACCTGTTCAACGCGGCGACGGCCTACGACTGGAACCCGTTCACCGGGGTCTCGTCGGTGACCAACCCCGTCAGCGGCGCGGTGAACAGCTATCCGTCGTTCGGGCTGCCCACCGGCATCCTCGGACCGCGGATCATGCGACTCGGGCTGAGCTATACGTTCTGAAGCGAAAGAGGGGTGCGGGAGAGGCGGCCGCCGGGCCGCCTCCCCCACCCGACGACGCCACGCCAGCGACGCCCCGGTAACCGCAGCGTCGCAGAACTACCCCGCTCAATCGAACTCGCGCCGTGGCGCCGCCTGTTCGCGGCCGACGCGGCCGGTCACGATCTCCGCCTTCGCGTAGTTCTCCGCCCGGACCGGGGCACCGGCCAGCCGTCGCAGCAGGGCGATCTGCCCGATGTGCGTCAGCGCGTCGGCGATCGGTCCCTGGAACAGCATCTCCGCCGGCCGCCCCAGCGGCGCGTCGGAGGCCAGCACGGCGTCGAAGGCGGCGAGACCGTCGTAGAAACGGGCGACGTCCCGCTCCCAGTCGACCTGAGGCTCCGAGTCCTGCCACTTGTGCTCGCCCCGGGCGAGCCACAGCGCCCAGTCGAGCAAGTCGCAGACGTGCGCCAGGACCTGCGCGGGCGTCCGCGTGTCCGGTCCGGCCTTGAACGCGGCGACCTCCGGGGTGACGCCGCGCAGCGCCTTGCCCCCGCGATACGCCAGTGCTCGCGACGGTGTGCCGCAGGAGATGGCGGGCGGTCTCGGCGTGCGGTGGTGAATCGGCCATGGCGGTCATTGTACGTGCCCTATCCATCTCGGCTGACGCCCGTTCGTCCGCGCCCGACACACCAGACTAATACCGGTTCGCGGGAGCGACGGATTGCCCTTTGACAATCACAGCACGCACACGCTCCAGCGCGTGGATGTCTTCGAGCGGATTGCCTTCCACGGCCACGATGTCGCCTTCCTTGCCCGCCGCGATCGTGCCCAGGTCATCCAGGCCCAGCAGGTCCGCGCTGCCCTTCGTGGCAAAATGCAGCGCCTGCTGCGGCGTCGCCCCGAACCGCACGTCGGTCATGATTTCGTCGCGTACCGTGGCCTTCCCCGGCTCGTAGCTCTGGTCGGAGCCCGCCGCGATCTTCAGTCCGGTCCTCAGCGCAATCCTGAATCCCTGCAGTTCCCCCTGCCAGATCAGGTTCGCCTTGCGGACCACATAGTCCGGCATGTGCGCCTGTGCGCCCGTGCTCCACGATGTTGTTCGCGATGTACAGCGTCGGCGTCAGATAGACGCCGTGTTCCTTCATGTACGTCGCCGCGTCCTGGTCCAGCCCGGCGCCGTGCTCGATGGAGTCCACGCCCGCGTGCAGCGCCGCCCAGATCGTCGGCAGGTTCTCATCGTGCGCCGCCACTTTCACGTGCGCCGCATGCGCCTGCTCCACGATGACTTTCAATTCCTCCGGCGAGACCTGGTCCGCCAGCGGCGAGTCCAGCGGCGACAGCACGCCGCCCGACGCCAGAATCTTGATCACCCGCGCGCCATACTTCAGCTGCCAGTGAACGGCCGCCTCCGCGTCCGCCGGTGAGTTGATGAATCCGTTCACGGGCGTGTAGTAGTTCTCGGGCGTGAGGTCGGGCGGAAAATTGTAGAAGTCTCCATGGCCTCCGGGAATGGAAATCGCGTGTGCCGCCGGAATCAAATGCGGCCCGGGAATGGTGCCCTCGTCAATGGCGTCCTTCAACGCGACATCGACAAATCCCTCCGTGCCCAGCACGCGCACCGCGACGATGCCGGAATCCAGTGCGTATTCCATGTCCTTGGACGCACGTATCGCCGCCAGCGGCAGCGACGGATACTGTCCGCGCGGGCCCGTCCAGAGATGAATGTGCGCGTCAATGAGCCCGGGCATGCAGGTGTAACGTGACAGGTCCTGCCGCTCCGCTCCCGCCGGCGCCGTCAGGTTGCGGCCCACGGCCGTCACGTGCCCGTTGGTGATGATCACGTCGCCGCCATCAATGGCCGGCTGGTCCGCATCCGCGATCAGCGTGCCGCAATGCACGAACGTCGTGGTCGCCTTCGCCGCAGTTCCGGCCGCCCCTTGCCCCGCGTGCTGCGCGTGCACCAGCGGCGTCGCCGCCATCACCAGCGCCAGCACACCAGCAGGTTGCTGAAGGAGGACGCCGAGGGGATCGACAAGCCGGTCGCCTGGTACCACCATGCTCCGTTCACCACGGGAGGGCCGATGCGCAGAGCCGCAAGCCCTCGCTTCATGTTCCTCCGTTTCTCTCGATGACGTGTCATGCACACCCCTGCGCGCGATTCGCCGGATCACCGATCGGGCCCTGGAGCGGCTCTCGCCGCGGTTCGGCAGCCTGTATGTGAAGTGCGGCCGCCCGTCGATCCCGCCGGAGCGGTTGCTGCGGACGCTGCTGCTGCAGGCGCTCTGCACGATCCGGAGCGAGCGGCAGCTGATGGAGCAGCTGGACTACAACCTGCTGTTTCGCTGGTTCGTGGGGCTGGGGATCGATGAGGCGGTGTGGGCGCCCACGACGTTTACGAAGAACCGGGACCGGCTGCTGGACGGCGACATTGCCGCGGCGTTCTTCGAGGCCATCTTGATTCATGCCGATAGCCAGCCGTTGCTCTCCGACGAGCACTTTACGGTGGATGGCACGTTGCTGGAAGCGTGGGCCAGCCACAAGAGCTTCCGGCCGCGCGATCAAGACCCGCCCGAGGTAGGCGGCGGCAATCCGACCGTGGACTTCCACGGCGAGCGCCGGACCAACGCGACGCACCAGTCGACGACCGATCCGGACGCGCGGCTCTATAAGAAGGCGCGCGGCCACGAAGCCCGGCTCGGGTACCTGGGACACCTGCTGCGGGAACACCGCTGGGGCCTGATCGTCGACACGATGGTGACCCCGGCCGACGGTTACGGCGAACGCGACGCCGGCCTGGTGCTGGTGGAGCGCCTCCCGAGGCGGCGGCGGATCACGCTCGCCGCCGATAAGGGCTACGACACCCGCGACTTTGTGGCCGGGTTGCGCGCGATGCGGGGCGCGCCGGACGTCACAACACACCACCGGCCGCGCGCGCCTTCGACGGACGACGACGCGACATCCGGGTTATGTCGTGAGCCGGCGGAAACGGAAGCTGGTCGAGCAGGGCTTCGGCTGGATGAAGACCATCGGCGGGCTCCGGAAGCTGCGCCATCGAGGCGGTGAACTCGTGGACTGGATCTTCACCTTCAGGCGCCGCCTCGACCGTGCGGCGCGCGCTGCTCGCCGCACGGCTGACTCTCGGGACAGCCGCGGCTCGTCGGTCAGCGGCCCCAGCTTGGCCGGCGCCGACGCTGACACCGTGGTGATCGAAGTCACTATTTCAGCGACCTGCTAGGCCTTCGAGCCATCTACGCGGGCCATCAGCAGCTCGGGCTTGATGGCCCGCCCGTGCGCCTGCCTTACGCTACGTGGCGGATCCGAGGACGGTGCGCCCCGACGAGAAGTCGCTAATTCCCTCCTCCTCCTTTGCTGCTGGTTTGCGCCGTCGGATGATAGAAGCGAGGGAGGCGGCGGCGCTAGCCGCGGCGCGCCGGCCTTCACCCACGCGTCGTATCGCATCCGCAGCGTTTTCACCGGGTTGGCGCTCTCGCCGGGCCTGATGCCGGTCTTCGGATTGTTGTCGTCGGTGACGCTCAGATAGGCATAGTACTTGCCGTCATTGAACGACGTGCCGAAGCTGGTCGCCCTTTTCCGCGATGAGTATATAGGCGACATGTGCGGTCATGTCGTCGCACGGCACGTAATCGAGTGGGTTGTACGCACAGCTTCAGCGGTCATCGCCGCCGTTCGCATCGGCCGCCTCCATCGCCGCCAGCACGCGATCGGCCATCGTCCCCTGGGCGCGCGTGAACGCCAGCGCCGCCTTGTACACCACGATCCCGGCCGAGCAGCGTATTTCCCTGCACCTGATAGAACATGGGTCCCACCTGCCCGCCGTAGTAGAGCGACGACCGGGAGTTGCCGGTGCCGTTGAACCCGGCTTCGTTGTTCCGTTCGGTGACGGTCTTCCCGTTCGGCATCTCGACGATGCCGAACTGCCGCCGCTCGACGTTCGGATCCTTCTGCAGCATCTTGATGATGTCGGCGGGCGGCGTCCCCTTGCGCAGCTCGTTGTAGACGAGCATCTGATTCTGCCGCGTGTTGTCGACGCCGGCCTGACAGGCGGCCACGCCGATGCCGGGGACGACCACAGCCTGGATGTCCATCAAATCACGCGCAGCCATGGCCCGCCCGTTAACCTGCCGTTTTGGAAAGCCCTCCTCGCGCACGCAGGTGGCCGACGCGATGATCACTTCACCGGTTCTCGAGTTCAGCGCAATCACCGACCAGGTGGTGTATGCGCTTGAATGCATGACAAGGACGAGCGCCGCCGCGAGCAGGACAATCCGTTTCATTGTGGTCCTCCAGTGGACGTGGTGTCCGCCAGCACGACGAGCCGCTTGAACTCGCCGAGCTCGCGCATCTTCGCGAAGACCGGATCGACGGCCGCCTCGCGCGCCAGGTGCGCGATGGAGCCGACGATGTCAGGTTCCCGAGCGAGGGTGCTCGCCATCAGCGGCAGCCAGGCCTCTGCGGAGCGCTGCGCCAGCGCGTAGTGCAGCGTGTCGCTGTTCGGCTCAATCGCCAGCGCCTTGCGCTGCTCCACGATCGCCTCGTCGAACTTCCCGGCTTTGGCGAGCGCCGCCGCCTCTCGGGCATCGGCGCGGCACGACGCGCTGAAAGAGCAGACCGCGGCAGTTCCTCACCAGGTTCGACCAGCGTCGACGCGAAGTCGACGCTCGGCCCGTCACGGAATCGGATGCGGAATCGGCTGCAACACGAAGAATGCTGATCGACGAGCCCCGCCTGTCCCCCCCGCCGAGCGACGACGAGCGCGTCGATGAGCAGCTCGGGCATCGATCCCTGCCGTGCTCGTAGGCTAGACCATGTCTGGAGCACCCGCCGGGTCACCAGCGTATTCCCCTGCACCGAGAGATTCGTGCCGCTGATGTGGCCAGCGTAGTCGCCATAGTGAATGAAATCCTTCGGATCGGCATCGCGATCGATCACGTGCTTGCCGGTGTAGACGGCTGACTCGCCCTTGGCGTTCATCACGGCGACCTGCCGCTCATCGCGGCCCGGGTCGGTGTCCGTGATCCGCTTGAGGACCTCCGCCGGCGAGAGCCCCTGCTCGAGAAGCTTGATCGCTTCGGGCCCGTAGAGCCGGTTGGCTGCCGCCTGCGTGGCCACGGCGCCAATGCCTGGAAGAGCGTACCGGGACCGCCGCACCAGCCCCGAAGGCGTGCGACTGCACCGCGACACCGAGCTGGTTGGTGGCGGGATCGTAGGCGATGATCGAGAAGGTTGCGAACGAGCGGACCGAAGTAGCCGCCCACACCAGCACAACGATAACCGCAATTGAGGCATGCCGCCGCTTCACGTCGATCCTCCTGATGCGTCCGTCCTCACAAGCGGAGCCACCGGCGGCGCATAACGCCGGCTTGCCGAGCAGCAAGAGCGACAGCGGTAGCGAGATTACGAAAACCGCCGGCTCGCGTTGCCGCTTCGCGCCATGGACTCACCTACCGACACGCTTCAGTCGACTGACAATGCTCAGTCCTCCGACGTCACCGTCCGCGCTCCGACATCGAGCACCGGGCCTGTAGTCTCAGAACCTGTACCTCACGCTAATCCGCAAAATCCGTGGCGCCGGAATTGACGTGGCGGTTGCGGCATCGATGCCACCGCCAGACAACGGTTTCAGGTAGTTCGGCCCGTTCGTGTTTACCTGCTGCAACACAACACTTGTGTTCAGCACGTTGAACGCATCGAGCATCACTTCAAACCTCTGGCGGCCGAACTGCAGCACCTTTGACGCTCTCGCATCCAGAAGCCGGATCCAACCGTACCGGCCTGCATGACCCTGGACCGTCACGTTCGTGAGCTGGTGCAACGCGTTGCGCACCTGGACGATCCGAGGATAGTACGCACCGCTCTGCGCGGTATACGTGCCGGATAGTTGCAGGCCCCACGGCAAGCGGTCGTACATACCGTTCAAGTGGATCTCTTGGTAGGTCTCTGGGAGGGACCAGTTGTATTTCGCCTGGTTTGGATCGACTGGGGCGTCGTTGACCCAGGTGTGCCGGTCGACCGAGTAAGATGCCATCATCGACCAGCCACGATCGAGTTGCTTGTTGACGGTGGCTTCGAAAGCGGTATACCGATCCTTTCGCCCACCGTTCATGTACATCGTGTCGACAGCCCCAAAATTCGGGTTCGCACGAGGCACAGACGACACGTCTACGACACCGTCGTCAGCCGTTCCGACAACGTTGTCCGGACCGGGATCGATACCCGTCACCATGTCCGTATACGCGCCGAACGGCAGTGCAGCGTTAATCGCCTCGTTCTCGTTATAGTCCTGCTTCCGCACGAACTCAGAAACGTGTCGTCACGACGCGACTTATGCCGAGATCCACTCCGGCAGTGGTACTCGTCTCGCGAGATCGACTCGATGTTCGCAGCGATCTGCTCGCTCTTGCTGCCGCCACTTACCGACGCCAGATCTCCAGCAACGGGCGTATAGGGGATAGCGCCGTCCCAATTGGTGTAAGTCTTGACTATTGTGGTCGCCGGGTTCACTTGCGCTGCAACGGGGCCGCTGGCAGAGTTCACGCCAGAGCCAGATGCACCATAGCGCCCGTAACTCGCTTTCAGCACAGTCCTGCCAGTGCCCGTTATGTCATAGATAACCGAAAGCCGAGGAGACACTTCGTTGTACCGGGGAAAGTCATGGTTTGGCGAAGACAGCGCCTCCGTGGCGAACGGCCCGGTGCCGGGATTGCCTTGGGTGCCCAACCACGAGGAGTAGTGGTCGAAACGAACGCCTGCGTTAAGCGTCAGCTGAGAAGACAGATCTATGGTGTCATTCGCAAACGCCGCCTCGTATCCGAGGCCGGTATTGGTGTAGTTAGGGTAGTTGTAGACTTGAACAGCGTCTGGATGCAAAAAGTAGTTCGTGTCGCCTGGGAGGCTGCGGTACTCGAACACTTCCTGATACGGATAGCCAGAAAATGCGTTCCAATAGGTATTGCGGTATCCTTGGAATCCCGACTGAATATTGTGGCTCATGCCATGGATGTTCGTGAACCAGCTCAGCGTGCCATTCCAGCCCCACCTGATCGGCTTTCTATTCTGCTGCAGAAACGCGCCCCTGTTCTGGCCCGTTGTGAGGTCCGTTTGGCGTGGATCCGATGTCCACGCCTTGTCAGGCCACCAGACCGAGAACGATTGAAACCCGCGTCAAGCGTCATATGAGAGGACAGAACGCGGTCCCACTTGATGGCGGGCCCGATCAGCGTCCACGCGAGCTGGTTCTGCGCTGCTTCAGCTGGAGTGAAGGCGCTTCCAGTTCTGTATGGCTCCCACTTCCGGTTGGCCTGGGCGGTCAGCTCAAATCGGTTGTCAGTGGTTGCTTGGTAAGTCAGCTTAGCCGTTTCGTTGTCGAGCCGGGTGAAGAACACAACCTGTTGCCCGGTCTTCTCCGATACGAAGCCTGGGATCAGAAGCCCCGAGTAGTTCTGGCCATAGGATCCATAGAACCAAAGGCGGTGTTTCAGAATAGGGCCGCCGAGGTCAGCGGATAGGTCGGTATAGCGAGTGAACTTGTTGTCGCCTGGGACGAACCCGCGATTCAAAAGAGACTGCGTAACATTATTGGACTCGAGCGATGGTCCTTGATAGGCGGCCAAATAGTTTCCGTGAAATTGGTCTCCACCTGACTTGATTAGATAATTGAGAGTGAGGCCAGGGCTTTGATATTGCGCACCCTTTGAGGCAGTCGACGCTTGCACCTGGGAATAGGTATTGTAATCGCCGAAAAACTGATCCCAAATGACACCATCGAACTCATACAGTTCGTCGCCGCTCCGACCGTAAGTCTTGCCACCTGATGTCGCCGCGCCGCCAACAGTATTGCCGCCGACGTCGAACTGGTTCTGATTCATCGACACGCTCGGCAGCATTCGCACAAACCCTCTGATGCCACGACCGTATGGTAGGCTGTCGAACTTCTGTTCACTCCAGTTTGTAGCGATATTCGTCGATTTCAGATCGACTGCGGGCGCCTGACTTGTGACGGTTACGCTTGCAGATAGCGTCGCGACGGTCAGGCGCTGATTGACGGTCATGGTGCTCCCGCCGACGACGGATACACCATTGACATTCAATGTCGTAAAGCCTTGCAGCTGAAAGTTCACCCGATACGAACCGGGTGGCAGCAGCGTAAAGTGGTAGTCTCCTAAGCTGTCCGTCACGGCCACTTGTGAGCCGCCAATCAGCGCGGGACTCGTGACGGTCACGGTGACACCAGGCAGGACGGCTCCACTGGCGTCTGTAACACGGCCACTGATGGCGCCCGTGAGCACTTGAGCAGAAGCTAGTGCGGCGGCAAGCGAGAGCAGCGCAACAAACGTTGGAAGCAATGCCTGTCGCTGGAGTGCACGCATTTGGAAGCCTCCCTTCTTCGGCTGCCATTACAGGCTTACGGCTTGGGTGGTCCCATTTAGCCGCGCCCTTCTTTGGCAGCCAGGCAAATCTGCCCTAGAGGGCAGCACAAACGCGCGTGACGCGTCGCCGCCTGCGGCGGAATCGTCGGCAATTCCGAGCGTGCACGCTAACACCAGAAGTGGGGGTCGTCAACTAGTGCTGTGTGATATTTTGTGAAGAGAGAGTTTCTTCGCGGATCGAGCAGGATAATCAGTGCACCTCTTGGCTCTGTGCGCGACGCACTTTTCGCCCAACTCGCCGAGTACGTGAAAGCTATAGGCGGCTCGGCAAATCGCTTGTCTTCGCGTTTAAAGAGCTGCCATCCCTCGCTTCAGGATTCCTCCGCTTCTTCGATGACGACCAGGCACCCCGTCAGCCGAAGGGCAGCAGACCCACGCGCCGCCGGATCGAAGTGGCGCGATCGCGGACCGCGCTGGCCGAAGCCACAACTGGACGACCTTCACCGGATGGACGCCGATGATGGCCGGGCGCCGGCGCGGCCATCTCGATGCGCATCGGCAGCGGGCGGACGGGGAATTCCCGGGCCGGTCACCACCAGATAGGACAGGAGGAAGATGAGGGCGGGCGCCGCAGAGCCGGTCGACATCCCGCGGGACGTTCAGTCCTCGGCGCCGGAGATCGCGGCGACGGCGTCGACCGCGGACGGCACGGTGCTGCGACGGCGGATCAGCTCGAGGAACTCGAGGCGGGTGCGCGCGTTGTTACGGAAGGCGCCGAGCATCGCGCTGGTGATGGCGAACGAGTTCTGCTTCTCGACACCGCGCATGGCCATGCAGAGATGCGTCGCCTCCATGACCACCGCCACACCGAGGGGCCGGATCTTCTCCTGAATCGTCTCGGCGATCTGGCTGGTCAGCCGCTCCTGGATCTGGAGGCGCCGGCTGAAGATGTCGACGAGCCGGGGCACCTTGCTGAGCCCGATCACCTTGTTGCTCGGGATGTAGGCGACGTGGCACTTGCCGAAGAACGGCAGCAGGTGGTGCTCGCAGAGGCTGTAGAAGTCGATGTCCTTCACGATGACCATCTCGCTGTAGTCCACCGTGAAGAGGGCGCCGTTCAGCACCGTGTCGATGTCGGCGTCGTAGCCGCTCGTGAGGAAGCGCAGGGCCTTCTCGACGCGCTTCGGCGTGTCCACGAGCCCCTCGCGATCGGGATCCTCGCCGAGGGCGGCCAGCAGTTCGCGAATCAGGTTCTGCATGGGAGGGGGACCCGGCCGCGGGAACCGCGGCCGGACGTGCGGAACGCCCGGCCGGACCCCGCGCCGGTCAGCTTGCCGGTTTACTTCGTGTAGGTGTAGAAACCGCGGCCGCTCTTCCGGCCCAGCCGGCCGGCCGCCACCATCCGCTTGAGGAGCGGCGGCGGCGCGAACGTCGGCTCGCGGTACTCCTCGAACATGATGTTCGCAATGTAGTACGTGGTGTCGAGCCCGACGAAGTCGAGCAGCGTGAACGGCCCCATCGGGTAGCCGCAGCCCAGCTTCATGCCCTTGTCGATGTCCTCGAGCGTCCCGAGCCCGTTCTCGTAGCACCGGATGGCATCGAGCAGATACGGCACGAGCAGCCGGTTCACGATGAAGCCGGGCCGGTCGGGAGCCGTCACCGGGTCCTTGCCCAGCGACTGCGCGAACCCGAACACGCGCTGGTAGGTCTCGTCACTGGTCTGCAGGGCCCGGATCACCTCGACGAGCTTCATGATCGGCACCGGGTTGAAGAAGTGCAGGCCGGCGAACCGGTCCGGCCGCTTCGTGCCGGCGGCGATCTGCGTGACGCAGAGCGACGAGGTGTTGCTCACGAAGATCGTGTGATCCTTCACGACGGCGTCGAGGCCGGCATAGGTCTGGAGCTTGTCCTCGAGATTCTCGACGATCGCCTCGATGATGAGGTCGCACTCCTTCATCTCGTTGAACGAGGTCGTCCCGGTGAGGTTGCCGAGCGTCTTGTCCCGCGCCTCGGCCGTCACCTTGCCCTTGGTGACGCCGTCCTCGAGGAACTTCTTGATCCGCCCCAGTCCCCGCTGCAGGAACGCATCGTCGACTTCACGCACGATCGTCTTGTAGCCGGACTGCGCGCAGACCTGCGCGATTCCCGACCCCATCAGGCCGCATCCGAGCACGCCAACAGTACCAATCTCCATGTCGCCCTCTCCGCTTAAGAAAAAATACGATCGAGCGCGAGTCGGTATCGTTCAGTGCGCGCGGGGGCCCACCCCCGCGCGGAACTGACGCCGATGCCGCGCCCCGGCTTCGCATGGCCGGCGCTCGGCATGGCCGCAGGCGCTCCCGTCCGGGTCCTACACCGTCTCGACCATCGCGGCGATGCCCTGGCCACCGCCGATGCAGGCCGTGGCGAGGCCGCGCGTCTTGCCGCGGCGCCGCAGCTCGAGCAGCAGGGTCAGCAGCAGCCGCGTCCCGGTCATGCCGAGCGGATGGCCGAGCGCAATGGCGCCGCCGTTCACGTTGACCTTGTCACGATCCAGGCCGAGCTCCTTCTCCACCGCCAGGTACTGCCCCGCGAACGCCTCGTTGACCTCGATGAGGTCGACGTCGTTCAGCGTGAGGCCGAGCTGCGCGAGCAGCTTGCGCGTGGCCGGCGCGGGCCCCATGCCCATCAGCGTCGGCTCCACGCCCACGGTCGCCCAGCCGGTGATCCGGCCGATCGGCTTCAGCCCATGCTGCTTCACGGCCTCTCCGGTGGCCAGAATGAGCGCCGCCCCGCCGTCGACGATGCCGCTGGCGTTGCCGGCGGTGACGCTGCCGTCCTTGCTGAAGGCCGCCGGCAGCTTCGCCAGGATCTCCATGGTCGTCTCGGGCCGCATGTGGTCGTCCCGGTCCACGACCGTCGTCTTCTTCCGGCCCTTGATCTCGACCGGCACGACCTCGTCGGCGAACCGTCCCTCGGCCCAGGCCTTGCCGGCCGCCTGCTGGCTGCGCACGGCGAACTCGTCCTGCTGCTCGCGCGTGATGCCGTACTTGGCGGCGCAGTTCTCCGCCGTCTTCGCCATCGTGCAGCCGCAATAGGGGTCGAGCAGGGCCTCCCAGAGCGAATCCTCAAGCCGGCCCTGGTTCAGCTTCAGGCCGCTGCGCAGCCCGCGGATGACGTGCGGGGCCTGCGTCATGTTCTCGATGCCGCCGGTCAGCACGATGCCGGCCTCGCCGAGCTGCATGAGCTGCGCGCCGCTGACGGCCGCCTGGATGCCGGACCCGCACAGCCGGTTCACCGTGAGCGCCGGGACCTCGACCGGCACGCCCGCCTTCAGCGCCACGTGACGTGCGCCGTAGATGGCATCCGCGCTGGTCTGCATCACATTGCCGACCACCGTGTGCTCGATCCACTCCGGCTTCACGCCGGTCTTCTCGAAGGCCGCGCGCGCCGCGATGGCGCCGAGTTCCAGCGCCGAGACGTCCTTCAGGGCGCCCGCGTAATCCGTCATCGGGGTCCGCGCCCCACCTACTACGAATACCTCTTTGCTCATACCTGTCTGGTCTCTCCCAGAGTCGCGCCGCGGCTTCAGGCCTTCGCCGGCTTGAGCGCCGCGGCGATGTAGTCGCCGGTCTCGCGCGTGCCGAGCGAGCCGCCGATGGCATTCTCGTCGGGGCTCCGCCCCGAACCCCGGCTCACGTCACTCGCTCGCGTCGTCAGGCTCGCTCCGTTCCGTTCGCGGGCCCGCGTTGCGGGCCGCCGGCCCAACCGGCGGCACCGCTCGCTCCGGCGCCCTCAGGCCTTCGCCGGCTTGATCGCCGCCGCGATGTAGTCGCCGGTCTCGCGCGTGCCGAGCGAGCCGCCAATCTCGGCCGTCCCGTGGCCCGTGACGACCGAGTCCTTGACGGCCGCCTCGATGGCGGCAGCCTCCTGCTTCAGCCCCAGGAAGTCGAGCATCAGGGCCGCCGACAGGATCGCCCCGACGGGATTCGCCACGTTCTTGCCGGCGTATTTCGGCGCCGAGCCGTGCACCGGCTCGAACAGTGACGTGCGGCCCGGGTGGATGTTCCCGGACGCCGCCATGCCGAGACCGCCCTGCAACTGCGCGCCGATGTCGGTGATGATGTCGCCGAACATGTTGTTGGTGACGATCACCTCGAACTGCGCCGGGTTCTTGATCATCTGCATGCAGAGCGCATCGATGAACCAGTGCGTCGGCTCGATGCCCGGGTACTGCGGCGCCAGTTCGGCGAACACGCGCTGCCAGAGCGCGTGCCCGTGCGTCACCGCGTTGCTCTTGTCGGCCATGCAGACCTTCGTGAGGCCGTGCGCCTTCGCGTACTCGAACGCGTGCTTGATGATCCGGTGGACGCCCTTGTACGTGTTGATGTCCTCCTGGATCGCCACCTCGTCCTCGGTGCCCGGCTTGAACCGGCCGCCGATGCCGACGTAGAGGCTCTCGGTGTTCTCCCGGAAGATCACCATGTTCACGTCGGCCGGACCGCGGCTCTTCAGCGGGCACAGCCGCTCGTGCAGCAGCTTCACCGGCCGGTAGTTCACGTAGAGGTCGAGTTCGAAGCGCGTGCCGAGCAGGATGTCCCGCCCGTGCCGCATGTCGGGGATGCGGGGGTCGCCGAGCGCGCCGACGTAGATCGCGTCGAACTCGTCGCGCAGCATCGCATACCCGTTCGGCGGCAGCGTAATGCCCGTCTCCAGATAGTAGTCCGCCCCGTAGGGCAGCATCTCGAGATCGAACGACCGCCCGAAGACGTCCCCGACCCGCTTGATCACCTTCACTGCCTCGGCCGTCACGTCCTGGCCGATGCCATCGCCCGGAATCACCGCTATACGCATGGTTGAGTAACTCTCGTCATTCTTCAATGCGCATGGGGCCCCACCCCCATGCGGAACTTTCGCTGATGCCTCGCCTCGGATCTCCATGTCCTCGGCTCGGCATGGCCTCCGGCGAAGTCTCCGGCGCCAGACTCAGGCGGCCGCTCGCGCCGCTCGCCGTTGCCTCGCCTCGGATCTTCCATGTCCTCGCCCTTCGACTTCGCTCAGGGCGACCCTGAGCCTGTCGAAGGGTCGGCTCGGCATGGCCTCCGGCGAAGTCCTCGTCGCCGCGCACGCAGGTGTCCGTTACACCCGCTCCAGCGCCATCGCCATGCCCATGCCTCCGCTCACGCAGAGCGTGGCCAGGCCGCGGCGCGCACCCCGTCGCTGCATCTCGTGCAGCAGCGTCACGACGATCCGCGCCCCGGTGCAGCCGATGGGATGCCCCAGGGCAATCGCTCCGCCGTTGACGTTCAACCGATCGCGCGCGATCGGCATGTCGCGGAGCACCGCCAGCACCTGCACGGCGAACGCCTCGTTCAGCTCGACCAGGTCGAAATCATCCAGCCCGAGCCCGGTCCGCTCGAACAGCTTCTTCATGGCCGGCACCGGCCCGATGCCCATGATGCGGGGATCGACACCGGCACTCGCCCATCCGACGATCCGCGCCAGCGGCTTCGCCGTCCCGACCCGTTCCTCGGCCGCCAGCACGAGGGCCGCGGCCCCGTCGGTGATGCCCGACGAAGAGCCGGCCGTGACGATGCCCGGCTTGCCCTCGACCTCCCCGAAGACCGCCGGCAGCTTTGCGAGCCCCTCCATCGTGACGCCCGCGCGCGGGTGCTCGTCCTGCGACACGGTCGTCGAGCGTCCCCGGGCATCGGTGAGCGTCACCGGCGCCAGCTCGTCGGCGAACCGCCCGGCGGCGATGGCCGCCTGGGCACGCGTCTGGCTCTCGAGGGCGTATGCGTCGGATTCGCGGCGGGTGATGCCGTACTGCTGGGCGAGAATCTCGGCCGTCTCCCCCATGATGAGGCCGGACAGGGGGCACTGGAAGCCGTCGCGGTACATCGCGTCGACCAGCGTGAAGTTCCCCATGCGATGCCCCCAGCGCGCGTCGATCGAGTCGAGCATGTAGGGCATGCGGCTCATCGACTCGATGCCGCCGGCGAGCACGACGTCCGACTCGCCCAGCATGATCGACTGGGCGCCGGAGGCGATCGACTGGAGCCCGGACGCACAGGCCTTGTTCAGGGTCTGCGCCGGGGCCTCCCAGGGGATGCCGGCCCGCTGGGCCACCTGGCGCGCCGGGTTGGGGCCGGAGCCGGCCTGCCGGCCGTGGCCCATCAGGACTTCGTCGATGTCGGCTGGCTCTACGCCAGCCCGTGCCAGCGCCGCGCGCGACGCGACGCCACCCAGCTCAGCCGGGTGCACGTCCTTGAAGGACCCGCCGTATTTTCCGATCGGGGTACGCGCAGCACTCAGGATGAAGACGTTCCGCACCGCCATAAGCGCTCAATTGTACATCACTCGCCGGCGGAGCCGGGCAACGGCGCCGGTCCCCCGGGGCGGGCGGCGGACTTCGTGCGGAAAATCGGGCCGGAGGCCGGATCAGGCGACCCGGACGGGCACGCCGCCGACGCGGGCCAGCCGCACCGCGGGCAGCGTCAGGCGGAAGCAGGCGCCACTGGACGACGGCATGAGGTCGAGCGAGCCGCCATGCGCGCTGGCGATGCCGAAGGCGATCGAGAGGCCGAGCCCGGTCCCGGTGCCGACCTCGCGCGTCGTGAAGAACGGCTCGAAGATCCGCCCCGCCGCCTCGGCCGGCACGCCGGGGCCGTCGTCGCGGATCTCGAGCAGCACGGCGCCGCCCGACAGGCCGGTGCGCAGGAGCAGGCGGCCCCGGCGGCCCGTCGACGCGATCGCCTGCTCGGCATTGAGGATGAGGTTGAGCACGACCTGCTGGATCTCTTCGCGGTTGATCATCACCGGCGGCAGGTCCGGAAAGTAGTCCTCCTCGACGTCCAGACGTGCCGCGCGCAGCTCGTAGGCCCGGAGCGCGACGGTCGACTCCACCACTTCGTTGAGGCTGACCTGCTCCCGCTCGCGCGGCGACTTGCGGACGAAGGCCAGGAGGTTCCGGACGATCCGACCGGCCCGGACCGCGGCCTCGCGGATCCGGTCGACGTCACCACGGATGGCCGACTGCTGCGGCGTCGCGAGCATCAGCTCGGTGAGCCCGATGATCGACTGGAGCGGATTGTTGATCTCGTGGGCGACGCCTGCGACGAGCTGCCCCACGGCCGAGAGCCGCTCCGACTGGATCAGCTGCTCGCGCATGCGGAGCTCGTCGGTGATGTCGCGCTCGACCCAGACGAAGTGCGTGAGGCCGCCCGCGGCGTCGAACAGCGGCACGACGCTGCACGCGGTGAAGAAGGTCGATCCGTCGGCGCGCTGCCGCAGCAGGTTCCCGTGCGACGCGCCGCGCGAGAGGGCCGCGCCGGTCAGCTCGTCGTACAGGTGGCGCGACGACTCGGCGAACAGCGACGCCACCGGGCTCTCCCGCAGCGCGCTCGCCTCGAGACGCAGCGCGCGGCAGAAGGCGTCGTTCGCGTACGCGATGCGGCTGTCGCGCTTCAGGATGAGGACCAGGCTGTCGGCCTGCTCGAGCGCCTTGGCGAGCAGCCCGATGCGGGCATCCGCTTCCTTCAGCGCCGCCCGCTCGACGGCGAAACGCCCCATCAACAGGGCGAGCATCGAGACCAGCGTCACGCCGACCGACAGAACGCGGAACCCCGACAGCGGCTGCCGCAGCGGCCACAGGAGCTCGCCGCCGTAGCCGACGATCGGCACGACGGCCAGTGCGGCGAACATCAGGGCCGGCTGGCGCCCGCGGGCGCCGGCCTCAGCGGTGTCGCTGACGTCCCCGGCGGAGGACGGCGACGCTTCGGCCGCCCAGGCGTAGAAGACGAACGGGATCATCCAGCTCAGATCGTACGGCGACCCGGTGTAGTAGGTGCCCGCCGCCGCGGCCCGCAACGTGAAGTCGCGCAGCACCATGCCGATCGCCACGCCGGCCAGCATGCGCCAGTAGACCGGCTGCCACGCCGTGCCGCGCGCGTCGAAGACCGCCCAGACCACCCCGAGCAGCAGCAGCGTCCGCTGCACCGCGACGAACGTGTCCAGCGACGTCATCGCGTTCTGCTGCTGCAGGGGCGAGAAGCTCGGCGCGACGATGAAGAAGGAGTAGAGGAAGCCGGCGACGATCGCGACGGCCACGATGTCCAGCGCGAGCGGCGCCACGTCGCGATCGCGCACGCCGCGCTGCGGCCGCGCCAGCAGCGCCAGCAGCGGAGCCACCGACCCGAAGAGCTGCAGGATGGAATGCCACTGCAGCCAGGGCAGCTCCCGGCCGAACAGCAGCTCGTTGAAGGCCCAGCCCATCTGGCCGAGCGCCCACAGCGACACGCCGAGGAGCATGGTCGCCCAGAAGAGCCACTGACACCCCGCCCAGTCCCGCCGCCGCCGCAGGATCACCCAGACGACCAGCCCGGGCGCCACGAAGATCGCGACGTTCCCGAATATCTGGGCCGCTCCCGGATATCCCGACAGCAGCCAGCCGGTCAGCGCGTAGAGAGCGCAGTAGAGAAGGCTCGCTCTGAACAGACTCATCTACCTTCCATTTACCATCGGCGGATTCGGACTCGTCCCAGGGACCGACGGGCGAATCCTCCGGAACACGGTCCGGAGACTCTGCCGATCATCGCAGGACATCCTCCGCGCCAGAAGACACTCGCCGGTCGACGCGTCAGAAACTGTGCAAGGCGGAGTCCGGTGCAGCCCCCCTGTCACGGCTCATCGTCCGCCGCATCCACCAACCAGCCGCGGGCATTCCCGCCCGGTGCCGCACTCCGCCCGAGCTTGGCCATAATATCGGCCGGAACGCGGCAAACCCGAGGGCCCGGACCGGCCCCGGAGAACCGTCACCCGCTCCGGGAATCCGGGCTGCGGTTTGTCCCTCTCCGGCCGATTGGATGAGCAGAGGCAGATGCCGGCCGATTCTGCCATCTCTTGAGAGCGCCCCGCGGACACTGTTACACAACCGTGGGACAGACACCGACACGGGTTCTGTGCAGCCCGGCGCCATTTTGGCCGGTTTTCTGGAGTCCCGGCAAGACGGCAGCGCACCATCGGAGTGGCGCGATTCTTGTATCGATGCCCGGGGTGAAGGGGGGAGCGATGATCGACATCCAGATGCACGCACACGACGCCGGCAGCCGGCCAGCCGCGGCCGCCCCCCAGAAGGTCGTCGTCATCAACGGCGACGCCGCCATTCTCGACCTGCTCGAGACGGCGCTCGACATGGGCCACTATGACGTGGTCTTCGTGGAGTCGAGCGAGCACGCCTATTCGCAGGTCAAGCGCGTCCAGCCGAACCTGGTGATTCTCTGCATGCGGATCGAGGAGACGGAGGGGTTCCACGTCCTGTCGATGCTCAAGCTGGATGCGGAGACCCGGGACATCCCGATCCTGACCTACACGACGGAGTTCGAAGGCCAGGAGGTCGACAGCGACTTCGACGAGCCGTCGCTGCAGGAGGCCCGGCTGCTGCCGGCCCTCCGGATGCATTAGTCTCACGCGGGGCTCCGCCTCACACCCCGGCTCGGTCGCTCGGCTTCGGCACCGGAACCGGGAGGCGCCGTGCTATAGTGCGCCCCGACAGATGCCGCCCGACGACAAGCGCGACACCGAACGGCTCGAGATCCTGGGGGAGCTCCGTGGCGAGGTCATGGTGTTCCAGCCGATGGCCATCAAGGAGATCAGCCGTGGCGGGGCGCAGATCGAAACCAGCTTTCCCCTGCAGCTCGATTCCCTCCACGACTTCCGCCTGGCACTGGGCGACCGTTCGATCGTGGTGAAGGGCCGGGTGGCCCACTGCCGGATCAGCGACGTCGATCAGGAACTGGTGCTGTACCGGGCGGGGGTCGAGTTCGTCGAACCCGACCCCCGCGTCGAAGCGGTCATCACGGATTTCATCGAAGCGATCAGGGCCGGCCGCCGGGCTGGCTAGCGCCTCCCAGCGTCTTGATCGGCGTCATCGGCCGCGGCGGGTTCACGTAGGCCGAGACGAGGCTCTCGTGGCCATCGGGACCGATGGCCGCGACGCCGAAGATGTAGTTGTCGATTGACACCGACGGCAGCACGGCCTCCGTGACGTTGCCCACCCGCAGCTCGTGCTCCCAGTTCAGCGCCCAGCCGCTCCGCCAGACGATGCGGTAGCCGACCGCCCCGGGCGACGCCTGCCAGTGCAGCGCGGCATCGTAGCCGCTCGCTCCGCGGCCGATGGTCGCCCGGCCGTGCTCGTCGACGACGACCGGGGCGGGCGGCGCCAGCGCCAGGCTCGCGGCCGTCGCGGCGTTCACGCGCGCGTTGTCGGCCAGGTAGCTCGCCGACACGTGATCGGCCGTGTCCAGCACGGAATGCTGCCGGCTGTAGGCTTCACCCGACGTCGTGAACCGGACCGCCGCGTAGCCGAACTGGTTGAACGAGCTGTGGTCGCCGCCGCGGCCGAACCGATCCTGCCGCGCGATCAGGTGCACGATGTGCGACGGCACGTAGATGCCGGCGGCCCGCCGGATGTACCGGGCCAGCTCGCGCGACGGCGAATCGGCCGGCCCCACCGAGAAGACCCGGACGCTGCTCGAGTCGATGACGCCGGTGCCGGTCGAGGGGTCGCCGACGATGTCGTTGTTCAGGTCGGCGTCGATGACGAGCTTCTCCTCCGACGCCTTGTGGGCGTGCAGCCAGGAGCCCACCAGCCCCTCCTCCTCGCCGGCGAAGGCGATGAACACCAGCGTGTCGTTGAAGTGCAGCCCGCTCTGCGCGAACACGCGCGCCAGCTCCATCGTCAGCGCCGTGCCGCTGCCATCGTCGTTGGCGCCCGGAGCGAAGTTGTCCGTGTGCGCCCAGTCGAACCGCCCGCCGTGGGCATCGGCCGGCCCCTGTGTGTCGGACGGCTCGGGAATCCGTGCCACCGAGTCGTAGTGGCCGCTGACGTAGACCCGACGACTCGTCCGCCCCGGCAGGATCGCGACGACGTTGCGCAGATCGAGGTCCTTGGTGATGCGCGGCCCCTGCCTGGCGACGTGGTACTCGTCGAAGCTCACTTCGAGGCGCGGGCTGTAGCTCTTGAACTGGTCGAAGATCCACTGCCGCGCGGCGCCGATGCCACGCGTCGGCGACGTGGTCGACGACATCAGGTTCCGCGTGTGGAAGCTCTGCAGCTTCTCGACCGTGGCAATGAGGCGATCGGGCGAGATCTGCTGGAGCAGCGTGACGATGCGGGGGTCGCGGACGTCGAGCTCGCTGCCGGTCTGCTGCGCCGCCGCCGTCGTGGAGGATCCGAGGCCGAAGAGAAGGGCGACGAGGAACACGCTGAGTGCGTGCGTTCTGATCGTGGTCATTTGACCTTCAGATACTCGAGGTAGTCTCCAGACTCGATCCGCTGCGCGCGGCCGAGCGGGGCGTTGTAGAAGTACACCCACGCGGTCTCCATGCCGCCGTCCTCGAGCGTCACCGGCGTTTCGACACGGGTGTACAGGCTGGTATCCGGATCGTCGGCCCGGTAGCCCTCGATGGCGTCGAGCTCGCGCAGGACCGACGCCGAATCGATCATCCGGTAGACCTCGCCCCACACCTGCCCCTCCGACGTCGGCACCGCCGCCGGATAGATCCCGACATCGAACAGCGCGGCCTGGATCCAGCCGCGGCCGATCGGACGCAGGCTCGACTCGAGCTTCGCGCGACCGGGACGGTCGAATCCCTTCATCAGGGTGCCGTAGAAGAAGACGAGGTCAGTCATGGGCTCGCCGCCCGCGGGGTCGCGGGCCTCCGTATCCGCCGGAATGCCGCCGTCGCGTCGCACGACGCCACGCGCGACGGGAGTTGATCATACTCGCTTGCGGGACCCGCCGCTCCGATACTGCGCCGCCCGCCGGTCGAGCCGGCCCGGTCGGGTTCGGGAAGGCCCGGACGGAAGCCCGCAGGGCACCCCGATCGCCACGGCCGGTGCCAATCGGCCCGCGCCGGCACGCCACGGCGCCAGCGCCCGGGACGGGTGCCTGTGCTGCGCGCCGCCTCGGGACCAAGGGCTGATGAGACGCTGCTCGAAGAGGAAGAGTTCAGACGCACGGGGCGGCCGTCTGGAGGACCGAGCCACCGGGGAAAATGAGTATGCGCCAGTGTAGGAGGAGGCCTGGAGGGAGTCAAGACGCCGCCGGGCCGAAACCCGGCGGGATGACAAAATATTACGTTCCGGACATGTCCATCCGCGTCAGCGCGGCTGCGGGCTCTGCGGCCGATCGCCGTGTCCGTGCGGTCCGCCGCTCGGCAGATGCTCCAGCACGCTCGCCGGGACCGCGAAGCTCAGGGAGACTTCCCGACCGGACCCGCCCAGCTGCACCGACTGGAGCACCGACTGCAGATCGGGCTGCGAGCCGACCTGCATCCGGGCGAGGGCCACGAAGCCCTGCACGACCTGGCGGAGGTTCTGCGCCGCCGCGTCATCGCGGGTCTCGGCCGTCACCTTGCCACTGACGCCGTCGTTGACGTGCCCGGCCACCGAGAACCAGGTGATGGGCGGAATCCGGCTCGCGACCTGCTCGGGCAGCCGCGCCTGCTCCCGCAACTCGTCGAACCGGCCGACGGCCCACGTCGTGCCCTGATCGTTCCCGCGGATGAGCCGCATCAGCTCGGCGTTCGACGTCACGTTCGCCCCGTGGCCATTGTGCAGGTCGATCGCCGATTTCACGAGCGGCAGGCCGCCGATGGCGACCGTGTGGGCATCGATGAACGACAGCGCCCAGACCTTCGCCCCTTCCGACACCGGCGTGTGCTCCACGGCTTCGTGCTCGAAGATCTGCCGGCCGCCGTAGGTCTCCGTCCGGGCGCCCTTGGTCTGCATCAGCGCCGCGATCTTCGACTGGTCGAACCGTCCGGTCGCCAGCACGAGCCCGGACGAGTTGTCGGAACCGGTGCCGGGCGTGAGGCAGGCCACGACGTGGTCGATGTCGCGCTCGACGTCGATCCCCGTCTGCGCCTCGAAGCGCCGCCGGCCGTCTTCGTTCGGTTCGACCTTGAGCACCTGCTGGCGGAAGCGCGACTGCATCACGTCATGCACGTCGGCGTAGGCCACCAGGCTGGCATCGGCCGGCAGGTAGCGGAGCTCGGCGAGTCCGCTACGGCCGGCGCCCGCGCCCGGCAGGGCACCGTTGTAGTAGGCCACCAGGCCGACCCCGAGGCCGGACACGAGTACCAGCAGCGCGCCGATGAGAAAATAGCGGTTTCTGCTGGTCATCCTCTGACGCTCCTACTCACCTTATACGGATTGGCCCCGGTCGGGGTTCCGCCGGCCACGGCCGGGGCGCCTCCTTACGGCTCGAGGATGTATTCGCGCGACGCGACCGCCCGGGCGGCCAGCACGAGGAACCCGACCCCGAAGACGGCCAGCCACGCCAGGCTGGTGGCGGTCGCCGGCATGCTCCGGAAGAGGTTCTGCAGGGCGGTCAGAGCCGAGTCCTGCGGCATGGCCTGGGGCACCAGCGCCTGGAGGTAGAAGGCCACCGTCAGGTGGCGCAGGTAGCCCGGGATCAGCAGCACGGCCGGCTCCCAGCCGAAGGCGAAGACGAGCCCGATGATGAGGGGACGGTTGAAGAAGGCTCCGACCCAGGCGAACACCGCCCCGTAGACGGCCAGGCCGAGCAGGATCAGGCCGAGATCGGTGACGAAGGTGACGAACGTCGCCGGGATCGACGCCATCGGCACGATCACGAAGTAGATGATCATGACCGAGGGCAGCGTGACGAGGCCAGCGCAGGCGAGATACGCCAGGTACTTGCCGACCAGCACGGCGCCGCGCGGAATCGGCCGGGTGAACAGGTAGGTGATCGTCCGGTCGTCGACCTCGTCCGCGATGAGCGCCGTGCCGTAGAAGACCCCCAGCAGCGGCACGACGAAGCGGATGAACAGCGTCCAGATGATGAGGCCGAACAACGCCTCGCCGCCCAGCCGGGTGCCGTTCACCTGGACCGGGCCGAGCCGTGTCGCGCTCGAGAGGATGCGGACCGCGGCCGTGAGCACCACGGGGCCGACCGCCAGGATCAGCAGCAGGATCGTCCGCCGCGACCAGAGCATCTCGCCGAGCGACAGGTCGAAGACCCGGAGCGCCGCCGTCAGGAACGGCGTGCGGACGGCGGGTCGGCGTGGAGGACTGGGCCATCACTTCACCAGGTAGCGGAAGACCGCCTGCAGGTTGTCATCGGGCGACGTCACTTCGGTGATCGGGCCGGCCGCTCCCGACGCGGCCAGCTCGGTCAGCCGGCTGTAGAACAGGTCGGGCTTGGCCGTCTCGACGGTCACGGTCCCCTCGCCGAATCGCAGGCTCAGCACATCGTCCTCGGCGAGCAGCAGCCGGGCCAGCGCCCGCGGCGACTCCGCCCGGATGGAGACCGAGTGCGGATGCTCGTCGATCAGGTCGCGGATCTGGTGCACGTCGCCTTCGGCGAGGATCCGCCCGTGATTGATGAGCAGGATGTTCGAGGTCATCATCTCGACCTCGTGCAGGACGTGACTCGACACGATCAGGCTGCGGCCGGCCCGGCCGAGGTCGCGGATCAGGTGGATCGCCTTGCGGCGCGCAATCGGATCGAGGCCCGACAGCGGCTCGTCGAGCACGAGCAGGTCGGGGTCGTGTGCGAGCGCCTGCGCGAACTTCAACCGCTGGCGCATCCCCTTGCTGTAGCCGCCGATCTTCCGGTCGGCCGCCGCCATCAGATCGACCGTCTCCAGCGCGCGCGAGGCCGCCTCACGGCTCTCCGCCTCGTTCAGGCCGTTGAGCCGCAGCAGCCCGGCCACCCAGTTCAGCCCCGTCATCCGCTCGTAGAAGGCGTCCTGCTCGGGACAGAACCCGATCCGGCGGAACACCTCGGGACGTCCCCAGATCGGTTCGCCGAGCACGGTCAGCGTCCCCTGACTCGGCCGGAGCTGGCCCGTCACCAGCTTCAGGAACGTCGACTTCCCCGCGCCGTTCGGCCCGAGCAGACCCGGTGACACCGGTCCCGAGCGTGACGGTGACGTCGTTGAGCCCGATCACCTGCCCGTACCACTTCGACAGATGCTCGGCACGGACCACCGGGACGGTGGCGTCCGTCGCGGCGCGCCCGGCCTCGTCGGCCGTCGCGGTGGCGGGCTGCGGCGTCGCGGTCATGCCACGACCTCCACCCCGCGCACGCGCCAGGCCAGCGTCGCGAGCGACACGGCGATGAGCACGACGATCATGGCGAGCGACACGGGCCACGGCGTCTCGTAGTGGGGTCGCAGTCGGAAGATGACGTCGCCCACCTGCGTGAGGTTGGCGGGGTACGACACCCAGGAGATCGTGGATCCGCCGGTCACGGCCGACAGCACGCCGTAGAGCGCCTGGCTGAAGAAGATCAGCGCCGTGTAGAGGATGCCGACGAACCGGGCGCTCCTCGACAGCGACGAGAGCGCCAGCATGGCGAAGGTCACCATGAGGACCTCGAGGAACGAGAAGATGGTGATCGCCGGGAACAGGTAGAGGTTGTTCCGGAGGAACGTCAGGTTGCCGGCGAACACCATCTGCACGACGAGCAGCAGGATCGCGGGCACCCAGGTGACGAAGAGCAGCAGGCAGCCCAGGATCGCCGCCTTGCCGGCGACGTACTCGGCACGCGTCAGCGGCTTCGACAGGTAGATCTGCAGCGCGTTCGCGCGCCGGTCGGTCGCAATCAGCCCGGAGCCGACCCAGACGGTGACGATGAAGACGAAGAAGCTCTGCTGCTCGAGGAACTGGCGGAACGTGTCGGGCTTGGGCGCCAGGAACGCCGCCTGCGGAAAGCTGGCCGCGGCGTAGAACTGCACGGCGCGCACCAGGAACAGCACCCAGGCCGCGAGCAGCAGCGCGAGGAACGCGCGCCGGCGCAGCAGCGACCGCAGTCCGGCCAGCGCCATGACCGTCCAGGCCGTGCCGCGCTGCTCGCGCGTCCCGCCGTACCGCCGGTAGCCCTGATCGTGGATGGCCATCTTCTTGATCTCTGTCAGGCGTTCGGGGTTCGGCGCTCGGCGCTCGGCGCCTGGGGCTCGACGCTCGGCACGTGGTCCCCTGCGCCCGGGCCCGCGGAGGCGGCGTCCCCGCCCCACTCCGCCTCGCCATCGTCCTCGCCGAGCGCGCGGACGAACACGTCCTCGAGCGTCGGCGTACTCGGGCGCAGGTGACGGACCTGCAGCCCCTCGCGCGCCGCCAGCGCGAACAGGGTCCGCGCCGTCGCGTCGGGCGGCACGAACACCCGCATGATGTCCTCGTCGGTGGCGCGGCACTGCATCGCTTCGCGATGCAGCACGGCGACGAACTTCTCCATGTCGCCCTTCACGCGCAGCTCGAAAATCCGTCCACGGCTGCCGCGCAGCTGCTCGATCGCCCCCTCGGTGGCCACCTGCCCCTTGTCGAGCACGACGACGTGGTCGCAGGTGGCTTCGACGTCGGGCAGCACGTGCGACGACAGGATGAGATTCATCCCCCGGTGATGTGCGAGGTCGTGGATGAGGACCAGCATCTCGTCGCGCCCCTTCGGGTCCATCCCGTTGGTCGGCTCGTCGAGGAACAGGAGATCGGGGTCGTGGACCAGCGCCTGGGCGAGCTTGATGCGCTGGCGCATGCCGGTCGAGTAGGTTTCGACGTTGCGGTACCGGGCTTCGCCCAGGCCGACGTACTGCAGCACCTCGTGGGCGCGCTGCATGGCATCGACGCCAGGCAGGCCGGCCAGCTCGCCGCAGTACGCCACGAAGGTCACCGCGTTCATGCCGGGGATGTAGGCGTCCATCTCCGGCATGTAGCCGATCCGGCCGCGGATCTCGAGCGGCGCCTCGGTGACGTCGAGGCCGAGCACCTGCATCCGGCCGGCCGACGGCGTCACGAACCCGAGCAGCGCCTTGATGAGCGTGCTCTTGCCGGCCCCGTTCGGTCCGAGCAGCCCCACGGCCCCCGGACGGAACCCCACCGACACGTCGCGCAGGGCCAGCTTGGAGCCGTAGGCGACGCTCACGCCGTCGAGGCGGACCACCGGCGTCATCGGGACGTCGGCGAGGGTCGGCGGGCTGATCAGCGCTCATGTCACCACCATAGACGGATCCGGACGCACCGGTGTTCGCGGCGGGCTACAGCGCCCCCCGCAGCCCGAGGTCGTCCGCCTTCTCCCGCATGAACGTGATGACGTTGGCGATGTGCTCGTCGAGCGGCAGCCCGAGCTCCTCGGCGCCGAGCCGCAGGTCCTCGCGGCTGATGGCCCGGGCGAACGCCTTGTCCTTCATCCGCTTCATCACCGACTTGGCTTCCAGATCGAGGACGCTCTTCGACGGGCGGACGAGCGACGCCGCCGTAATGAAGCCGGCCATCTCGTCGCAGGCGAACAGCGTGTGCTCCAGCCGCGACTGGCGCGACGTGTTGGTGTAGTCGGCGTGCGAGAGGATCGCGCGGATGACGAACTCCGGATAGCCGTGTTCCCGCAGGATCTCCGCCCCCTTCAACGGATGATCGGGCGGCGTCGGCCAGCGTTCGTAGTCGAAGTCGTGCAGCAGCGCGACCACGCCCCACACCTCCTCGTCCTCGCCGAACCGGCGCGCGTAACCGCGGACGGCGGCCTCCACGGCCAGCGCATGCTTCCGCAGGCTCTCGCCCTGCGTGTACTCGGTCAACAGTTGCCAGGCAGCGTCTCGTGTCAGCTCCATAGGGCGGCATCATACTCCGTCGGACGTTCGCCCGGTCGCAAACCCTGCCGGGCTTCGGCCGCGATCGCCGAAGCGCCGACGCCGCGAAGGCGGCCCACGTCCGGGCGGAAGCGCCGCGCCCGGCGGCCTCGGCCGCGAGGACGCGGGACGCGTGATATAACAGGCGCAGCTTCTACGGCGCCCGCACAAGGAGCCCAGCATGGCGGACCACGCGCAACCTTCGGCGTCGGCGACGGCCGCGACCACGCTCGACACCGAGTTCCACCGCGGACTGGGCCTCTTCGACTCGACGATGGTCGTCGTCGGGTCGATGATCGGCTCGGGCATCTTCATCGTCTCGTCGGCGATGGCGCGCCAGGTCGGCAGTGCCGGCTGGCTGCTCCTCTCGTGGGTCATCACGGGCGTGCTCACGGTGACCGCCGCGCTCTCCTACGGCGAGCTGGCGGCCATGATGCCGCGGGCCGGCGGCCAGTACGTCTACCTGCGCGAGGCGTTCTCCCCGCTCTGGGGCTTCCTCTACGGCTGGACGCTGTTCCTGGTCATCCAGACCGGCACGATCGCGGCGGTGGCCGTCGGCTTCGCCCGCTACCTCGGCGTGCTGGTTCCCTGGATCTCCGACGGGCACTACCTCATTCCCCCGGTGCACATCACGACCGGGTACGCCCTCTCGCTGTCGACGACGCAATTCGTCGGCCTGCTGCTCATCGCACTGCTGACCTGGACCAACACGCGGGGGCTGAACTGGGGCCGGATCATCCAGAACGTCTTCACCGTGGCGAAGACCGGCGCGCTGCTCGGTCTGGTGGCCGTCGGCCTGCTGCTCGGCTGGAACGCGACGGCCGTGCACGCCAACTTCACGCACATGTGGACGGCCAGCGGGGCCGTCCAGATCGTGCCCGGCCTCTCCGCCAGCACGGTCTTCGGGCTGTTCCTCGCCGTGGGCGTCGCCCAGACGGGCTCGCTGTTCTCGTCGGACGCCTGGAACAACATCACGTTCACGGCCGGCGAGGTGAAGAACCCGCGGCGCAACATCCCGCTGTCGCTGGCCCTCGGGACGTCGATCGTCATCGGCATCTACCTGCTGGCGAACCTCGCCTACCTCGTCACGCTGTCGCTGCCGCAGATCCAGCACGCCGCCGACGACCGCGTGGCGACGGCGGCGCTCGATGCGATCTTCCCCGGCCTGGGCGTCATCATCATGGCGCTCGCCATCATGGTGTCGACCTTCGGCTGCAACAACGGGCTCATTCTCGCGGGCGCCCGCGCCTACTACGCCATGGCGCGCGACGGCCTCTTCTTCAAGCGGGCCGGCCAGCTGAACGCCGCGAAGGTGCCGGCATGGGGGCTGGTCGTCCAGGGACTCTGGGCGGCGTTCCTCGTGCTGCCGCGCACCTACGACCCGGCAACGAAGGTCTACGGCAACCTGTACAGCGACCTGCTCGAGTACGTGATCTCGGCCGCCCTCGTCTTCTACATCCTCACCATCTCGGGCATCTTCCGGCTGCGCCGTACCCGGCCCGACATCGAGCGGCCGTACAAGGCGTTCGGATACCCGCTGGTGCCGCTGCTGTACATCGTGGGCGCCGCCGCCATCCTGTTCGTGCTCTTCGGTTACCGGACGTCGACGACCTGGCCCGGGCTGGCCATCGTGCTGCTCGGTGTACCGGTGTACTTTCTGTGGAAGCCACGGGGGACCCACACGTAGGCGGTAGGCTCTGGGCGGTCGGCGATAGGGATGGGCTCGGCGCTCGTGTGCTCGCGCCTCGCATCTTTCAAGGTCCAGCCTGAAGCGTTCACTCTGTCCCCTATCGCCTATCGCCTATCGCCCATCGCCTACGAGCATCATGATCACCCACACCGACTATCTCTGGTTCAACACGAAGAAGCGGCAGGAGTTCGTCCGGATCACCGACGACGTGCGGAAGATCGTCAAGGCCAGCGGAGCCCTGGATGGCGTGGCGCTGGTGTCGGCCATGCACATCACGGCCGGCGTGTACGTGAACGACTGGGAGAGCGGGCTCATCGAGGACTTCCAGGTCTGGCTCGAGAAGCTCGCGCCGTCGGGCCTCGACTACCGGCATCACCAGACCGGCGAAGACAACGCCGACGCCCACCTGAAGCGGACGATCATGGGCCACCAGGTGCTGGTGCCGATCACCAACGGCGATCTCGATCTCGGGCCGTGGGAGCAGATCTTCTATGCCGAGTTCGACGGACAGCGGCGCAAGCGGGTCATCGTCAAGGTGATGGGCATCAAGTGAGCGACCGCGATGAACGGGCGGGCCGCCGGTACCCCGACCGTCCGATCGTCGGCGTCGGGGCCGTCGCGATCGCCAACGGCCGTGTCGTGCTCGTCCGCCGCCGCTTCGAACCGCTCGCCGGCCAGTGGAGCCTGCCGGGAGGCGGCCTCGAAGTCGGCGAGACGATCGCAGCCGGCGTCCGCCGCGAGGTCGGCGAGGAAACCGGCCTCGACGTCGACGTCGGCCCGCTCGTCGAGATCTTCGAGCCGATCCTCCACGACGCCGACGGCCGGATCCGCCACCATTACGTCATCCTCGACTACCTGTGCCGCGTCCGCCGCGGCACGCCCGCCGCCGGCTCCGACGTGGACGACGTCGTCCTGGCCGACCCGGCCGGGCTCGCCGCCTACGCGCTCACCGATGCGGCGGCGCGTGTCATCGCCCGGGGCGTGGAGATGGCGAGGGGGATGGGGTGGGGGAATGAAGAATTAAGAATGAAGAATTGAGAATTGAGAATTGAGAAAGGCGACTTCCCGCATACGTCCCTTTTCTACATTCTTCAATTCCTAATTCTCAATTCATCGGCGCTCACCCCAGCTCCAGACTCGCGTCCGCGTTGAGATCCCAGCCGGCGCGGATGCCGGCGTGGAACGCCCGCAGGCCGGCCGCCGCGATCATCGCCGCGTTGTCGGTCGACAGCGCAATGGTGGGAACGTACACCGGCAGACCGAACGCCTGTCCGCGCGCGGCAGCATCGGCGCGCAGCCGGCTGTTCGCCGACACGCCGCCGGCGATCCCCACACTGCGCGCGTGCCAGCGCTCGGCCGCCGCGAACGTCCGATCGAGCAACGCCTCGACGACGACGCGCTGGAAGCTCGCGCAGACGTCGGCCACCTCGGCGTCCGACAGCGGCCGCCCGGTCGTGGCCTCCGCGGTCCACGGGGTGCCGCGCCGGCCGGCCACCCGCGCCACGTCGCCCGCTCGCCGTCGCTTCACGTGACGGAGCACCGCCGTCTTCACGCCGCTGAAACTGAAATCGTACCGGCCCGAATCGAACGGCGCGTTGCGGTCCGCGTGCGTCATCCGCGCGATCGGCAGATCCACGGCCCGATCGTCGCCCTGCTTCGCCAGCCGATCGATGACCGGGCCACCCGGGTAGCCGAGGCCCAGCAGCTTGGCCACCTTGTCGTAGGCCTCGCCCGCGGCGTCGTCGCGGGTCCGGCTGAGCGGCCGGTACCGGCCGGGCGACTCCACCAGGTACAGGTTGGTGTGGCCGCCCGAGACGACGAGCACGACGGCCGGCAGCGGCAGCGGGCCGTGCTGGAGGAAGAGCGACTCGATGTGTCCGGCGAGGTGGTGGACCGGCACGAGCGGCAGCCCGCGCGACGCGGCCAGCGACTTGGCGAACGACACCCCCACGAGCAGCGACCCGACCAGGCCCGGGCCCTGCGTCACCGCGACGGCGTCGAGCTCGTCCAGGCCGACCCCGGCTTCATCGAGGGCCTTCTCGACCACGCCGCAGATGTCGCGGACGTGCTGGCGGGACGCCAGCTCGGGAACGACGCCACCCCATTCGCGATGGATCGGCACCTGCGACGCGACCACGGACGAGCGGATCGCCCACGGGCGCGCCGCGTCTTCCGTCTCGGCCACGACGGCTGCCGCCGTCTCGTCGCACGAGGTCTCGATACCCAGGATGTTCATTGTTCAGTTCGCGCGGGGCCCCACCCCCACGCGTTGCCGTCGCTCACGCTCCGGATCGTGTTATTGCCGATGTTGCTGCTTGCAGTGGCACCCCGGCCCCCCGCGCGTTGCCGTCGCTCACGCTCCGGATCGTGTTATTGCCGATGTTGCGCTTGCAGTGGCACCCCGGCCCCCCGCGCGTCGTCGTCGCTCACGCTCCGGATCCTGCTACTCACGGCATTGCCGCTTTCACGGGCGGGCCGCACGGTGCCGGGGAACGTCCAGCCGTTCAGCGGCTGACGGACAGATCGCCGTGCACCGCCGCCGGCAAGGTCTCGAGATACGGGGCGCGGAACACGCCCCGCTCGGTGACGATGCCGGCCACCAGGCGGTGCGGGGTGACGTCGAAGGCCGGGTTGCGGATGTGGGCACCTTCCGGCGTGAGGCGCGTCGATCCGACGTGCGTCACCTCGCGCGCGTTGCGCTCTTCGATGGGAATCTGCGTGCCGTCGGGCGTCGCCAGGTCGATGGTCGAGGCCGGGGCGGCCACGTAGAAGGGAATGCCGTGTTCGTGGGCCAGCACGGCCACGGTATAGGTGCCGATCTTGTTCGCCACGTCGCCGTTGGCGGCGATCCGGTCGGCCCCGACCACGACGAGATCGATCAGCCCCTGGCGCATCAGCGCGCCGGCCATGTTGTCGGTGATGACGGTCGTGTCGATGCCGTCACGCACCAGCTCCCACGCCGTCAGCCGCGCCCCCTGCAGGAACGGACGCGTTTCGTCGGCGAGCACGGTCACCTGCTTGCCCTGTTCGACCGCGCCGCGGATGACCCCCAGTGCGGTGCCGTAGCCCGCGGTGGCGAGCGCGCCGGCGTTGCAGTGGGTCAGGATCCGCGCGCCGTCGGGCACGACCGCCGCCCCGTGCCGCCCGATCGACCGGCAGCTCTCGACGTCCTCGTCGTGAATCCGCGCCGCCTCGGCGTCCAGCCGATCCTTGATCTGGTCGACTGACTCGCCGGCGCCCGCCCCATCGGCAAATGTCTTCTTCATCCGGTCGATCGCCCAGAAGAGGTTCACGGCCGTCGGCCGCGTCGCCGCCATCAGCTCGCAGATCTTGTAGAACTCGCTCGCGAGCTTCTGGGTGCCACTGGCCTTGCTCTTCCGCACGCCGAGCGCAATGCCCAGCGCGGCGGCGACGCCGATGGCCGGTGCCCCGCGAATGACCATGGTCTTGATGGCGCGTGCCACTTCCTGCGCCGTGCGGCAGCTCACGTAGAGCTCGACGGAGGGCAGCTTGCGCTGGTCGATCATGACGATGGTGTCGCCCGTGCGGGAAATGGTCGGCAGCATGGGTTAAATGATAACAGGGGATCGGGATTGGGGATCGGGATTGGGGATTGGGGATTCGGACCGGCCGGCTAGGATCCTGCCGGCTCCCCGTCCTCCGGCCGCAACTCCGCAGCCGCGGCCGCCGCGTGCTGCGCCTCTTCGGCGAACCGCGCCAGAATCCGCTCCAGCACGGTCCCGAAGCGGTCGGCCGCCCGCTGCGCGGCGTCCATCACCTCTTCGTGGGTCAGGCGCTGCCGCCGCACGCCGGCGGCCGCATTCGTGATGCACGAGATCCCGAGCAGCTCCATCCCCATCTGGCGCGCCACGATCGCTTCCGGCACGGTCGACATGCCGACCGCGTCGGCGCCGAGCATCCGCAGCGCGCGGATCTCCGCCGGCGTCTCGTAGCTCGGCCCCGACACGGCCGCATAGATGCCGCGCGGCAGCACCAGCCCGACCTCGCGCCCGGCGGCGGTCGCCAGCTGCCGGAGGCGTGGCGACCACGCATCGGTCAGATCCGTGAACCGCGGTCCGAAGCGATCATCGTGCGGCCCCGCCAGCGAATTCGCACCGGTCAGGTTCAGATGATCGTCGATGATCATCAGCGCCCCCTGCGGATAGCTCGTATTGATGCCGCCGGCCGCATTGGTCAACACGAGGGTCTTCACACCCAGCGCGCCGAGCACGCGGACGCCGAAGGTGACCTGCTGCGGATCGGCTCCCTCGTACAGATGCGTCCGCCCCGCCAGCAGGGCGACTCGCGCGCCCCCGCAGGTGCCCACCACGAGCCGTCCCGCGTGCCCCGGCACCGCGACGGGCGGCCAGTGCGGAATCTCGGCGTACGGCACGACGGTGGCCTCGCCGAGCCGGTCGGCGAACTCACCGAGTCCCGATCCGAGCACGATGGCGACGTCGGGAAACAGAGAGACGCGGGCACGGATGACGGCGACGGCCGCCATCACCTGATCGTAGAGATCGTGGACGGGCATTACAGCAGTATGCCGGCAATCGCCGCGGTAAGGAAGTTCGCCAGCGTGCCGGCCACCATGGCGAGCAAGCCCAGCCGGGCGAGATCGTGCCGCCGGTTCGGCGCCAGCGACCCGATGCCCCCGATTTCGATGCCGATGGATCCGAAGTTCGCGAATCCGCACAGGGCGAAGGTGGCGAGGGTGAACGTCCGCGGATCGAGGGCGCTCTTCAGCGTCCCGAGCTGGGCGTAGGCCACCAGCTCGTTGAGGGCCATGCGCGTGCCGAGCAGGTTGCCGATCGTGGCCGCCTCGTGCCAGGGGACGCCCAGGCTCCAGGCGATCGGCGCGAACACCCAGCCGAAGATCTGCTGCAGGCTGAGACCGGCGAAGCCGAGCACCGCATTCGTCATGGCGATGAGCGCCAGGAACGCGATGAGAATCGCGCCGACGTTCAGCGCCAGGCCCAGCCCCTCGAGCGTGCCCCGCCCGGCGGCGTCGATCACGTTGACGTCGGTCTTCTCCCGCCCGAGCGGCACGGTCCCCATCGTCCGCGGCTTCTGCGTCTCGGGCACGAGCATCTTGGCGATGAGAATGGTGCCGGGGGCCGTCATCACGACGGCCGTCACCAGGTGGCGTGCGCTGATGCCATAAAGAATGTAGGCCCCCATCATGCCGCCCGACACGTGCGCCATGCCCGACGTCATGACGGTCATCAGCTCCGACCGCGTCAGATCGGGCAGGTACGGCCGGATCGTGAGCGGCGCCTCGGTCATCCCCATGAACACGCTGGCGGCGACGTTCAGCGACTCCGCACCGCTGGCGCGCATCACCCGACGCATCCCCCAGGCGAAGGCCCGGACGATGGCGGGCAGCACGCCGAGGTGGTAGAGCACCGCCGACAACGCGGCGAAGAAAATGATGGTCGGCAGCACCTGGAAGGCGAAGATGGCGCTGTACTGGGCGCCGGCCGGCCCGAGGGCGCCGGTCATGATGCGCGGCCAGGCGGACTTGTCCCCGAGCGGCCCGAACACGAATGCCGCCCCCACGTCGGCGAATCCGAGCAGGCTGCCGATGACGTCGCCGATCCGCTCGAAGATCCGCTGCCCGATGGCGGTCTTCAGCACGACCACCGCCACGGCGAACTGGAGGCCGAGCCCCCAGCCGACGGTCGGCCAGTGAATCGCCCGCCGATCGACCGAGCCGGCGTAGGCGATCGTCAGGATGACGACGACGCCGATGACCGACTGGATCCGCAGGGAACCACCCGCCCGGGCCGCCACGAAGGCCACGAGCGCGGCGCCCAGGGCGGCCGCGAAGATGACGGCGTCGCGCCGGGTCAGCCGACTCGGCCGGAGACTCCACCCCACGGCGCCGGCCGGCGCGGCCGCGGCAGCCGCTTCGCCTTCTCCAATGGTCACTTCCCCGTCCATGCGACCCCTCTCACCCGGCGCCGGCAGCCGGCCGCCCGCCAACGGCCGGGCTCTGCGGCCCGGCCCGCAGCCCCCGGCCCGACCGAGTATACCCGTGGGCCGGCTGGACTTGATCGGCCGATAAGGGATATATCAGCCTCGAGTGTTCTCGTTGACGTCATGACGCAGGCCCCCCAGATCTCCCCGGAAGTCGCGCGTGGTATGGCGATATTCGCCCGCGCCCTGGTGGCCGCCGCGCGCAACTGGACGCTCTATCCGCCCGAACATCCCGCCGTGGAAGCCTCGGTGAACCGGCTGGCGGAGGCGATTGCCGCGGCCACGTCCGGGGCCATCCTGTCGGTCGGGGCGACCCCCGATACCCTGCTCCTCCACGGCATCCCGGTGTCGGGTCGCGAACAGCAGCTGAGCGAGGCGGCCGCGCTGCTGCACGACCGCGACATCCTGCAGGTCACCTTCGCCGGCGAGGTGCCGATGGGCGCGCTGCGGCCGCTGCTGACCCTGCTGGCGCTCGACGAAGAGGCCCGGCGCACCCGCGGCGGCCCGGCGGCCATCTGGAACGCCGACGGCCATGCGTCGATCACGATCGACCAGATCGACTACCAGAAGGTCCTCGAGGATCGGGAGGCCCCCGCCGATCCGAAGCGGCGTGACGACGTCTGGCAGGCGATCGCCCGGAACATCATCGACGGCAAGAAAGTCTTCGACGAGCAGGCCCAACAGCGCCTGCTCGAGATCGCGGGCGACCCGGGCGAGATCCTGGACCTGGCCGCGGCGGTCATGGCGCCGGGGCACGCGGCGGACGGTTCTCCGATGATCACGACCCAGGCGGCGACAGTGCTGGCCGCGTTCCACCGGCTGACGTCGATCGTGTCCGTCATGGCCGCCGATCGCCTGCCGCAGGTCATTCAGAACCTCAGCGAAGCGGCCAGCCGGCTCGACCCGCACGTCGTCGTGCAGGTGCTGCAGTCGGCCGAGGAGGCCGACGAAGCGGTGCCCGTGGTGGGGCGGCTCGCGGGCGCGTTCGACGACACGCAGGTCGCCCGGCTGCTGGCCACCGCCCTGGCGGCCGAGGGGCAGGCCTCCGAACGGCTGGCGGAGGTCTTCAACACGATCGCGCCCGACACGGACCGCAAGCAGCGGGTCCTGACGCTGACCCGGTCGCTGCTGAACGAGAGCGACTTCGGCCGATCGGGACAGTTCCAGGTGCTGTGGGCGTCGATGGAAGAGCTGCTGCTGTCCTACGACGAGAGTCCGTACGTCTCGGAGAGCTACCGCGCGGTGCTCGACGGCACGAGCACCCGGGCGCGGGCGATGGCCGAGCGCGACCTGCCGCCCGACCTGCCCGAGTGGCTCGAGACGCTGGATCGCGACAACGTCCGGGTGCTGTCGGTGACGCTGCTCATCGACCTGCTGCACCTGGAAGGCGACACGGCTCTCGGCGCCGACATCGCACGCGACCTGTCGGCGCTCGCCGAGGACCTGCTGCTCTCGGGCGACTACGCCGAGGTGGCACGCGTGACCGAGGCCCTGGAGCAGGCGGCCGGTCAGACGTCTGGCGGCCCCCTGCGGACGGCGGCGCGGCGGGCCCTCGACGACCTGGTCGACACGCTCGCGCTGCGGGAGATGGTGACGCTGCTCGGCGAACTCGCCCCGGAACAGATGACGGCGGTCGCGGCCATGAGCCGATCGATCGGCCCCAGGATGGTCGACGCGCTGCGCGACCCGCTGGCGACCGAGAAGGGCTCGCTCACCTGGACGCGCGCCGCCGATCTCGACGGTCGGGTTCGGCGCGGCAGCCGTCCCGCGTCTGGCGCCGCTGGCCGGTGACAGCCGCTGGGAGGTGCAGGTGGTCGCCGCCGAGCTGCTGGGCCAGCTCGCCGACCCGGCCGGCGTGCCGCTGCTGCAGGGCCTGGTGCGCGGCGGCCATCCCCGCGTCGCCCGGGCTGCCGTGGCGTCGCTCGCTGACATCGACGATCCGTCGGCGGCGCGCGCGCTGCACACGGTGCTGCGGGCGGCGACCGGCGAGGTGCGGCAGGCGGTGATCGATGCGCTCGTCTCGGATCCGGAGCCGCGCCTCGTGCCGATGCTCGTCGGGATCATCGGCGAGAGTCAGCCGCTCGGACGCGACCACGACGTGGTGCTGCAGACGCTCGGCGCCCTCGGGACGGTCGGCGGCGACCAGGCCGTGACGGCGGTCCGCCGGGTGATGCGCTGGCGCAGCCTGCTGGCGCTGCGCAAGACCCGCACGCTCGCGCAGACGGCGGTCGACACCCTCGTGCAGATCGACAACGACGCGGCCCGCCAGGCGATCGGCGACGCCGCCACTTCCGGTCATCGGGCGCTGCGTCGGGCGGCCCGCCACGCCCGTGGCCGCACCCGGACGGGCTAGGGACCGCATGGAGCCCAGACGCGCTGACGAGATGGTCCGGCGGCTCGCTGCGGCGCTGCGCGCGGTCGAGCTGTACTCGGCCGCCCATCCGCTCGTCCAGCGGAGCGTCGGCACGCTGACGGCCACCTGCCTCGACGCGCTGCAGGCCGCCCCGACCGTCACGATCGGCTTCATCGGCGACGAGGTCGTCGTCGACGATGTCCGGCTGACGAAGTCGTCGGCGTCGCTGGCCGGCTTCGTTCGCGGCCTGCGCGACCGGGAGATCGAGAAGATCACGATCGCCCGCGGCGTGTCCGCCGAGGAGTTCCGGGCGTTCGTTCAGATCCTGGCCGACCGCTCGTCGCGCGTGCCCGTCGCCGACCGGATCGCCCGGGACGCGCGCCACATCACCGTCGGCCGCCTCGTCATCGACGACGACGAGGAGAGCCAGGTCGGCATCGCCGCGGCTCGCCGCGTGTACCGGACGGCCGTCGAGACCGCCGAGACGCTGTGGAACCAGGCGAAGACCGGTGAGCAGCCCGACCCGCGTTCGGCCCGGAAGATCATCGAGAGCCTGGCGCGGCTGGTGAACGAGGACCGGACGTCGCTGATGGCCCTCACGGCCCTGAAGCGGTACGACAACTACACGTTCACGCACATGGTGAACGTGTCGGCCCTGGCCATGGCACAGGCGCGGGCGCTCAACCTCGAAGGACCGCTGCTGCGCGAGTTCGGCTTCGCCGCCCTGATGCACGACATCGGCAAGGTGAACACGCCGCTGGAGATCCTGAACAAGCCCGACCGGCTGACCGGCGAGGAGTTCGCGATCATGAAGCGGCACGTCGATCGACGGCGCGCACATCCTGCGGCGCACGCCGGAGATGCCGGCGCTCGCCCCGATCGTCGCCTTCGAGCACCACCTGAAGCAGGACCTGAGCGGCTATCCGGAGAACATCGGGTCGCGCCGGCTGAACCTGTGCACGACGATCGTCAGCATCGCCGACGTCTTCGACGCGCTGCGCAGCAACCGGCCGTACCGCGAGGGGCTGCCGACCGCGCGGATCCGGGCGATCATGCACGAGCAGGGCAACCCGGCGTTCCACCAGACCCTGCTGAAGCGCTTCGTGAACCTCGTCGGCCTGTTTCCGGTCGGCAACCTGGTCCGCCTGAGCACCGACGAGCTCGCGGTCGTCACGGCCGAGCACCCCGGCGATCCGTTGCGGCCGCAGGTGAAGGTCGTCACCGACGCGAAGGGCGAGCCGCTCGAGGAGCCGGTGCTCGCGAACACGTGGGAACGCGACGCCCGGGGCGAGCATCCCCGCGCCGTCGTCGAAGCCGTCGACCCCGAATCGGTGGATCTCGATCCGCTGAAATTCCTGTGAGGCCGCCGCACATCGAGCCGATGCCGGAGCTGAACGACCCCGCCGTCCCGCCGCCGCTCGCGCCCGAAGAGGCCGAGCAGCTGGTCGAATTCGCCCGTGCCTGCCGGGCCGCGGCACGGGCCGTCGCCCTGTACCCCGGCGGCCACCCCGCCATCGGCACGGCCCTGGGCCGGCTGGCCGATCTCACGCGCCGGACTCTCGCCGGGGGCCCGCTCGCGCTCGGCGTCCTGCCCGACGACTTGCACCTGGAAGGACGGGGCCTCGATCGCGGCGAGGCAGCGGTCGGGGAACTCGCAGCCCTGCTGCACGCGCACGGCATCGGCAGCCTGACGATTCAGCCCGGCATCGCCGAGTCGGCGTGGCAGCCGTTCTTCGCGCTGCTGAGCCAGTCGCCCGACGCGGTGCGTGCCGAAGGCGGCTTCGCCCGGGCGTGGCTGACCACCGGTGAGCAGGGACTGGCGATCACCGAGATCGATTACGCGGACGTACTGCGCGAACGTGGCGGCGGCGAACACGTCGGCTGGGAGGCCATCGTCGCCGGCTGTCTGCAGGGCGACGCCCCGCTCGACGCCGCGGCGCTGGCGTCGCTGTTCCTCGCGCCCGACGCCGCGCGCCGGTTCAGCGAGCTCGCCGCGCTCGTCGACCGCCGCGCCGCAGACGGCGGTGCCGCCGCCCGGACCTCCGCCCTGCAGCGCCTGCTCGCGGGAGTGGCCGGCGTGCCGCGCGACAGCGCCGCCGTCGCGGGCGCCATCACCGACAGTGCCGGCGCGGTGCTGACGGAGCTGCCGGCCGATCTCACCCTCGCGCTGCTCGACGGCGAGACGGACCCGGACGCCGCACCGGCGGCCGGCGGCGTGCTGCAGATGGCTCCGGAGACGGCGCTCAGCCGCTTCGTCGCCCGGGCCGTGATCAACGACCGATCGGCGAGCGCCCGGCTGGTGCGTGCCTTCCGGTCGCTCGTCCCCGACGACGACCGCCGCCGGCGCCTGCTGCGTCTCGTGCGCGAGGAGGTGGCGGCGTCACCGCTCGGAGACGAGGCCGGTTTCGAGGAGCTGTGGAACGAGGTGTCCGGGCTCCTGAGCTCCTATTCCGACTCGCCGTTCGTCGGCGACGCCTACGGCCGTGAGCTGTCGGCTTCGCACGCGCAGGCCATCGAGGTCGAACAGATCCACGACGACGCCCCCGAGCAGATCGCCACGTGGCTGCGGACGGTGGCGCCCTCGGCGGTCCGCACGCTGGATCAGCGCCTGCTGCTCGATCTGCTGGCCATCGAGGCGGACGCCGATCGCTGGGCCGGCATTGCGGCCTCGGTGCTCTCGGCCGTCGAAGACCTCCTGCTCGTCGGCGACATCGGCGCCGCCCGCCAGCTGATCGGGGCGCTGGCCACCGAGGCCGCACCCTCGGGCCGCGCGAGCCATCAGGGCGCGGCGGGCGCGGCCATCGAGCGGCTCGTCGGCGGCGCGATGATGTCGCACACGGTCGCCCACCTGCAGACGATGGACGATGCGACGTTCGAGCAGGTCAAGGCGCTGTGCCTGGAGCTCGGCGACCGGATGGTGCCGGCGCTGGCCGACGCCCTCTCGGTCGAGGACCGCGGCCGCGCGCAGCAGCGGCTCACCGCGCTGCTGCTCGCCTACGGCGCAACCGGCCGCCAGGCCGTCGAGCGGCTGAAGATGTCGGCGAGCGCCTCGGTGCGGCGGACGGCCGCGTACCTCCTCCGGGCGTTCGGCGGCAGCGAGGCCCTGCCCGATCTCGCCGCGCTGCTCGAGGACGAGGAACCCGCGGTCCAGCGCGAGGCCATCCGCGGCATTCTGGCCATCGGCAGCGAGGCCGCCTACGCCGTGCTCGGACGGGCGCTGGCCGAGGGGACGCCGCAATCGCGCGACCGGATCATGGGCGCGCTCGCCTCGCTGCGCCAGGAGCAGCCGGCCCCGCTCGTCAGCTATCTGGTCGAGACGCTGGATCATCGCGGTCTCAGCGACGTCTCGCTGCGCGCCATCGAGCTGCTCGGCGCGCTCGGCGCCCCGTCGGGCGTGCCGGCGCTGACGCAGGCGCTGTACCGCGGCGAGTGGTGGGCGCCCCGACGGACGGCGATGCTGCGCACGGCCGCGGCCGGCGCGCTGGCCCGGATCGATCACGCCGACGCCCGGCGGGCGCTCGACGACGCCGCCGGCCGCGGCCCACGGGGCGTCAGGGCGGCCGCGCGCGGGGCGTCGGGGAGACGGACCGGACGTAGAACGGAGAACGGAGAGGGGCGTCGGAAATCGCAATGAGCGATGGGCAACGGGCAATGCTCGGAACTCGATGCCCGGCGCTCGGGACGAAGACGTCGGACACAGGACGTTGGACGTTGGACGTTGGACGCAGGACGTAACCCATGCCTCCTGACACCCGGTTACCACAGTCTGCTGTCGAGGAACTGCCGCGGCGTCTCGCGGCGGCGCTCCGTGCGTCGCAGCTGTACACGCCCGGCCATCCGATCATCGCCCGCAACACGGCGGCGTTCGGAGCGAGCCTGTCCGAGATCCTCGCGCGCCAGCCGAAGGCCACCCTCGGCCTGATCGGCGAGGAACTGGTCGTGCAGGGCGTGCCGGTCGCCCGGGCGGCCGAGACGCTCGGCGACCTGATGAAACGGCTGCGCGTCGCGGGCGTCGAGCGGATGACGTTCGACCGCGGCGTCACCGACGAGGAACTGACCGCCTTCGTGGAGGCGCTCGCCGGCCTGACGGGACAGGCGGCCGAGGACACGGGCACGCTGGCCTTCCCTCACATCCGCGTGGGCCGGATCGAGGCCGATCGGCCTGGCGCGGCGCCCGACCAGACGGGCACCGACACGATCCGGCAGCTGTACGGCGACGCCGTCTCGGTGGCCGGCGCCGTCTGGCGGCAGGCGGGCGGCGGCCAGGCACCGGACCCGGCGGCCGTGCGGGCGGCGATCGACGGCCTGGCCCGGGCCGTCGCGCGGAACCGGACGGCGCTGGTCGCCCTGACGGCGCTCAAGCGGTACGACGACTACACCTTCACGCACATGGTGAACGTCTCGATCCTGACGATGGCGCAGGCGCGGAGCCTTGGCATCGACGGCCCGCTGCTGCGGGAGTTCGGGCTGTCCGCCCTGATGCACGACATCGGCAAGGTCCGGACCCCGACCGACATCCTGAACAAGCCCGACGCGCTGACGCCGGCCGAGTTCGCGGTGATGAAGCGGCACGTGGTCGACGGCGCCGAGATCCTGCGCGAGACGCCCGAGATGCCGGCGCTCGCCCCGATCGTGGCGTTCGAGCACCACCTGCGGCTCGATCGCACGGGCTATCCGAACGACGTCTCGCGCTCGTCGCTGAATCTGGGCACCATGCTGTGCAGCATCGCCGACGTGTACGACGCGATGCGATCGCAGCGGAAGTACCAGGAGGCCTTCCCGACCGATCGGATCCTCGCCGTCCTGCAGCGCAACGACGGCCAGCAGTTCGACCAGCAGCTGGTCCGGCGCTTCACGCAGCTGATCGGCATCTATCCGCCGGGCACGCTCGTGCGGCTCGACACAGGCGACATCGCGATCGTCCGTCAGGTGCACGCCGCCGATCCCCGGCGGCCGAGGGTCCGGGTCCTGTTCGCCCCCGACGGCACGCCGGTGGCGGCGCGCGATCTCGCGCTGTGGGAGGCGGCCGACCGGGGCGCCTCGCCGTCCGCGATCGTCGCGCCGGTCGACCCGGCCGGCTTCGACGTCGACCCGCTCGCCCACCTGTGATCGTCGCCCGCCGGAGGTGCGGGCAATGATCGGCTGCAAAAGGGGTGCGGCAGCCGCCGGGCGTCTGTTATCCTTGGCGGACGATTTTTCGATCGCAGGCGCGCTCCGTCCCCGCCCCTCCGGCTCCAGGGGCCCGTCGGCCGCGGCTGCTTCCTGGAGACACGTTCGATGAAATGGCGCGTGCTCGTATCGGTGACGGCTGTCGCCGCCCTGTCGATCCTGTCGACACTGTCGCCCCTGGGGGGCGTCCGGCCGTCGGCGCAGACTCCGGCCATCGCCCGGTCCACGGCGGTGGCCACCACCCGGCAGTCGCTCGGGGTGTGGGACGCCCGGGTCGACAGCATGCTGTCGGGCGGCCAGCTCGATATCGGTCGCACCCAGACTGACACGGTGCTGCCGGGTCGCGAGCACGTGCGGCTGGACCAGAAGTACCAGGGGCTGCCGGTCTTCGGCGGCCAGCTGGTGCGGCAGTTCGACAACGGCACCGTGGTCAGCATCTTCGGGCGGTACTTCCCGAACATCGACATCAGCACCCAGCCGGCGATCTCGGCGACGAGGGCGGCCCAGGCGGCCGTGGCCGCGCAGGGCACCGGCGCGGTGGCGTCGGGCGATCCGGTGCTCGGCGTGCTGCCGCTCCCCGGGTCGCGCTACGTGCTGGCGTGGCGGGTCGACGTGCGGAGTCCGTTCGACATCGAGCGGTACTACGTCGACGCCCGCAGCGGCGCGGTCGTCCACAAGGTCAGCCGGGTCGTGGCGGAGCAGGCGTCACCGGCCATCGGGGTCGGCACGGGCGTGCTGGGCGAGCAGGAGAAGATGAGCGTGAACCTGAGCGCCGGGACGTATCAGGCGGTCGACGTGCTGCGACCGGCGGCGCAGTTCACGCTGACCTTCGGCGGCAGCATCAGCCGGTTCAACGACTTCTTCACGAACGGCCTGGTCTTCTCGTCGGACATCGCGACCGATTCCGACAACACCTGGACCGACGGCGCCGTCGTCGACGCCCACGCCTTCGAGGGGATGGTCTACGACTACTACTACAAGGTGATGGGCCGGCAGGGGTTGGACGGGGCGAACCGCCAGGTGATCGGCATCGTGCACCCGATCGACCGGGCCGACGCCGGCCGCGTCAGCTCGACGGTCCGCGACACCTACATCAACAACGCGCTGTACCTGGGCGACGGCTACACGCTGTACGGTGACGGCGACGGCACGCACTTCACCTACCTGTCCGGCGCCCTCGACATCGTCGGCCACGAGCTGACGCACGGGGTCACCGACTACACGTCCCAACTGGTCGAGCAGGACGAGTCGGGCGCGCTGAACGAGGCGTTCTCGGACATCATGGGAACGGCGATCGAGTTCGACCTGCAGCCGGCCGGCACCGGCAAGGGCAAGGCCGACTGGCTGATCGGCGAGGACGTGACGCTGCAGTCGCCGGGCTACATCCGATCGCTGGAGGATCCGCACGCCAACGGCTATCCCGATCACTACAGCCTGCGCAAGTACATCGGGACCGACACCGACAACGGCGGGGTCCACTACAACTCGACGATCGTGAGCCACGCGTTCTACCTGGCCGTGCACGGCGGCACCGACCGCGTGTCGGGCATCACCGTGCAGGGGGTCGGCATGGACAAGCTGCAGGAGATTGCGAAGATCTTCTACCGGGCCTGGACGTACATGCTGATCCCGGACGCACAGTTCATCGACGCCCGGAACGGCACCTTGCAGGCGGCGGTTGACCTGTACGGCCCGGGCAGCAACGAATACAACCAGGTGAAGCAGGCCTGGGACGCCGTGGGAGTCCAGTGATGCGTGTACGTGCGATTGTCTCCGCCCTCGGCGTCGTGGTCCTGTGCGCCACCGGCGCCGCCGCCCAGACCCCGTCCGCCGGCGCGACGACCGCGGCCCCGAAGCCGGCCGCCACGGCCGCGCCGTCGGCGTGGGGCGCCAACATGGTCCGCCTGAGCCTGAACGCCGGCATCCAGGGCGGCGCCTCGGGCGTCAGCCAGAACTCGACGCTCACCATCTACGCGGAAAACGCGCCGCTGAACGTCAGCTACGGCAACAAGTCGGCGCCGCTGTTCGACGGCGCGATCGACGTGCACGTCCACGGCCGCTTCGGCGTCGGCGTGGCGATCTCGTACGCGAAGGCGAAGGCGGACGGCCAGGTGCAGGCGCAGATCCCGAGCCCCTTCTACTTCAACCAGCTGCGCACCGTCAGCGGGACCGCCTCCGCCCTGCAGCGGACCGAGGTCGGGACGCACATCCAGGCCCTCTACCTGCTGCCGGTCAACGACCGGTTCGACGTGATGCTGAGCGGCGGCCCGTCGATCATCTACGTCGAGCAGGATCTCGTCAGCAGTGTCAACTTCACCGAGAGCTACCCCTACGACACGGCCACCTACGCCAGCGCCGGCCTGGCCCGCGTGAAGAAGTCGGGATTCGGGTTCAACGTCGGGGCCGACTTCACCTGGCGGCTCACCCGGACGATCGGCGTCGGCGGCCTCGTCCGGTTCACCCGGGCCAGCGTCGCCCTGCCGCTGAGCGGACAGCCGTCCGTCACGGTGCAGGCCGGCGGCATCCAGGCGGGCGGCGGCATCCGGTTCATGTTCTGAGGCGCGGCCCGTCATGGCGACTGCCCCGCGGCGCCCGCGTCCCGCCTCAGCCGATCGTTTCACCTCGCGCGTCCTGACCGTGGTCCGGCGGATTCCGCCGGGCCGGGTCGCCACCTACGGCGATATCGCGCGGCTGGCCGGCCGGCCGCGTGCCTGGCGGGCCGTCGGCAACGTCATGCGCACCTGCCACCGCCCCGACGTGCCCTGCCATCGCGTCATCGCCGCCGGCGGACGACTCGGCGGCTATGGCGGGAACGAAGGGCTGAAGCGGGCCCTGCTCGTCGCCGAGGGGGTCGCGGTGTCCGGTGGGCGGATCAGGCAGCTCGGCGAGGTGCGATGGCCCGCGACGGCGTCCGTCGCCGCCCGTCCCGCCGGGGGGGCCGCGCGGCGTCCCCGGCGCTGATCGCGCCACCGCGCGGGAACCTTCCCTGGCCGCCGTCCGTCACCAGAACCAGCAGCCGGCACGGCCGGCCCCCCGGAACCGCCCTTTTTTCGGAGCCGCGGCAACGCGACCGGCCGGCGGCCCCGTCTAAGCTGACAGGAGACACGTGAGAGCGGCAGATGCAGAGCTGGTCGCCAGGTGCCGGAACGGCGATCTGGACGCCTTCGAGGAGCTGTACAGGCAGCACTCGCCACGCCTCTACAGCGTGGCGAGCCGGATGGCAGGCACCTCGGCCGATGCCGAGGACCTCCTGCAGGAGATCTTCCTCCAGGCGCATCGCAAGCTCGGCACGTTCAAGGGCGAGTCGGCGCTGGCGACCTGGCTCTATCGGCTGGCCATGAATGTCTGCCTCGACTTCGTCCGGAGCCGCCGGGCGCGCACCGACCGCCTCACCGACTCGCTCGACGACGATCGGCCGGGCGCGGTCCCCTCGCCGCAGACGCTGCCGGCCAACGGCGTGGCCCGGCTCGATCTGGAACGGGCGGTTGCAGGACTGCCCGACGGCTGCCGGGCCGCCTTCCTGCTCCACGACGTGGAAGGCTTCGAGCACCACGAGGTCGCGTCGATTCTGGGTGTGAGCACCGGCACCTCGAAGTCGCAGGTGCACAAGGCACGGATGAAGATCAGAACCTATCTCGCCAGACGCCAGACTGCGGGGGCGAGTGACTGACATGACGAGCTGCGATCGATACAGCGAAGCGATCGGCGACTACGTGGACGGCACGCTCGACGAGCGGGCCGGACGCGAGCTCGAGCTGCACCTCGCCGGCTGCCCGTCGTGCCGGGCCCTGGTCGCCGACCTGCGGCAGATCCGGGACACGGCGCGGCAGCTCGAACCGATGGAGCCGCCGGCCCGTGTCTGGACGGCCCTGGCGCAGCAGATCGCGGCGGACCGTGCCGCCGCCGCTCCGGTGCGACCGGCGGGCGGCCGGCGATCCGGACTGGCGGCCTGGTTGTCGCCGGCCTGGCAGACCGGACTGGCCGCCGCGGCGGTCATTGCCGTGATCACCGTGACGGCGTCGATCGTCTGGCTGATCGAGCGGCCGGGCGGCATGCCGGCCGGTCCGGCCACGGCGAGCACCTCGGCACCCGCGACGCCGGAATCGGCGGGCCCGGCAACGGCCGAGTCGGTGGCCGGCGAGCTGAAGCAGGCCGAGGGGCACTACCAGAAGGCGATCGAGGGCCTCCAGCAGATCGCCAAGGACGGCGAGGGGTCGCTGGACCCGAAAGTGGCCGAATCGCTGCAGAAGAACCTCGCCATTGTCGATCAGGCGATCGCCGACAGCCGGGCGGCGCTTCAGCAGCAGCCGACGAGCGAGCCGGCCCAGGCGAGCCTGCTCGACGCCTTCCGGACGAAGGTCGGCCTGCTGCAGGAGACCATCTCGCTCATCAACGAGATGCGGAAGGGCAACCAGGCCGGTGCCGCCCGCATCATGCAAGACATGAAGAAATCCTGAAACGGACCATGACCATGATTCTCAGTCAGCGGTTTGCAGTCGTCTACGTCGCGGCGGTCGCAGGGCTCCTCGTCGTTCCCAGCGGGTCCCTGCCGGGCCTGCCGGGCACCGGCCGCGCCACGCTGCGGGCGGCCGGCGCGGCGCAGGACCGATCGGCGGACGATCAGGGCGCTCGGGTCAGCCGCACCATCAAGGTCGGCCGGAACAGCTCGCTGACCGTCTCGAACCTCTCCGGCGACATCTCGGTCACCGGCGGCCGCGGCAGCCAGATCCGGGTCGAGGCGGTCAAGCGCTCGGGGCGCGGCCTCGCCAGCGGGACGCGGCTCGAGGACGTCCGTGTCGACGTGGCCGAGCACGGCGACCGCGTGGAGGTCCGGACGCTGTACCGCGGGGGCAACACCCACGTCTCGGTCGACTACACCATCACCGTGCCGGCCGATGCGGCGGTCTACGTCCGCTCGGTGTCGGGCGACGTCAAGGTGGCGCAGGTGCAGGGCGAGACGCGGGCCGAGAGCGTCAGCGGCGACGTCTCGGTCACCGGGGTCAGCCATCTCGACAAGGCGAGCTCGGTCTCGGGTAACGTCACGCTCACCAATGCGGCCTCCGAGGGCGACCTGTCGACCGGCAGCGTCAGCGGCAACGTGACCATCCACGGGCTGAAGGCCGGTGGCCTCGATCTGTCCTCGGTCAGCGGCGATCTGAACGTGAGCGGGCTCACCTGCCCGCGCGTGAGCGCCCGGACGGTCAGCGGCACGTTCAGCCTCGAGGGCCCGCTCGCCAGGAACGGCCGCTACGAGATCTCGTCGCACTCGGGCGACATCCGCCTGCGCCTGGCCGGCAACACCGGCTTCGAGCTGAACGCGTCGAGCTTCTCGGGCGACATCGACACCGACTATCCGATCACCATGCGCGACACCGGCAGCGAAAGCGGCCGCCGCTCGCGTCACGCCATCCGCGGGACGTTCGGGGATGCGAGCGCGCTGCTGAGCATCCGCACGTTCAGCGGCAGCATCTCGCTCCGCCGGCAGTAAGGCGCGCCGTCCGCGCCCGGCCGGCGGTCCGTCTCCACGGTCGAGCGGTCGTCTCGATCGCCGAACGGACTGTCGCCGTTTCAGACGCCGACGCACCGGATCCTTCACGATCCGGACTCCGGCGCAGCTGCCGCGCCGGATCCCCCGCTCCATTGAGCCGCAACGCTCATGTTTTGAACAAGTTACAAAATCACATCCGCACCCGTCCTGTTCCGGCGCTGGCACTCGCCTTGCTCACAGCTCCTGCGGGCGGCGGGAATCGTGCAATCGTTGCACACGCCTGACGAAGAATCCTGTCGAGTCGCCGTCAACGAGCGGATCGGCTCGTCCGGCCTTCGGTATAATTGCTGAAGCCAGTACCGACTCCGGCTGCTGCCGGGATCGCCCGCTCCGGATCGTGACGATCCGGCACCGGTCAGAAGGCTTTCGTTGCTGCCCGTGCGGCGCCGGCGGATCGTCGCCGCACCCAGCAGGCTATGAGGAGGCAAGACATGAACCGAGCATTCCTCGTCGGCATTCTCGTGGGAGCGGTGGCAGGCACCGCGTACGCCGCCCCCGGGCCGATGACCACGAACGGATCCGCGCTGTCGGGCAGCGCCCGGACGACGATGGCGCAGGCGACGGGCATGGAGCGGCTGGCGACGGTGCGGATCAGGCACCGCGTGACCGCCAATGGCGAGCCGCTGGCGCCGGGCACGTACGTCCTGATGCTGGACGGCGAGGGCCCTGCGGTGGAGGGTCAGGCCTCGTCGGAGCGCTGGGTCGAGTTCCACCAGCGCGGGCAGGTCAAGGGCAAGGAGCTCGCCAGCGTGATTCCGGTCGACAAGATCAGCGAGGTCAGCAAGGACCCCAACAGGCCGAAGCCCGGCCACGCGCGGGTCGAGGTCCTCAAGAGCGGCGAGTACCTCCGGATCTGGGTGAACAAGGGCGGCGACAACTACCTCATCCACCTGCCGATCACCAAGTAGAGTCGTCGTCGGTCTACGGTCTTCAGTCCTGTCGGTCTTCAGTTCCCACTGTCGACCGCAGACTGCAGACCGTAGACGACGTCCTTCCCCCTACACCGCCATCAGGTCGAACTGTTCGTGGTGCAGGTGCATGTCGGACTTGATCGTGATCTCCTTGCCCAGTGACTGCGCGCAGGTCGCGCAGCACGGCGCTCTCCTCTTCCTTCAGTGCCCGGGCGATATCGGGATTCACGCGGAGCAGGATGCCGTGGCCGTCGATCTCGGGGCCGATCTTCCGCACTTCTGACAGGATCTCGTAGCAGATCGTCGAGCTCGACTTGATGACGCCGGTGCCGGAGCAGTACGGGCAGGGTTCGGTGAGCACGCGCTCCAGGCTCTGCTTCACCCGCTTCCGGGTGACGATGATCAGGCCGAAGTCGGACACCTGGACCGCCTTCGACGGGGCACGGTCCTTCCGCAGTTCCTGCTCGAGCGCCTGGAAGACCTTCTGGCGGTTCTTCTTCTCCTCCATGTCGATGAAGTCGAGCACGATGATGCCGCCCAGGTCGCGCAGCCGGATCTGCTGCACGATCTCCTTCGCCGCCTCCAGGTTGGTCTTGACGATCGTGTCCTCGAGCCGGCCGGTCGCGCTTGCCGACGTAGCGGCCCGTGTTGACGTCGATGGCGACCAGCGCCTCGGTCTGGTTGATGACGATCGACCCGCCCGACTTCAGCCAGACCTTGCTGCGCAGCGCCCGGTCGATCTCGGCCTGAACGCCGTACTCCTCGAAGATCGGGAAGTCCTTCGTGTAGAGCTTCACGCGGGGGGCCAGCGGCGGCAGAATCCGCTCCACCAGCTCCTTCACCCGGTGGTACTCGGTCTCGTTGTCGATGCGGATCGCCGCGTAGTCCTCGGTGAGCAGGTCGCGCAGCAGCTTGGCGACGAGGCTCTGCTCCCGGTAGACCACGGCCGGGGCGCGCGAGTTGTCGACCTTCTGGCGGATCTCGGTCCAGACGCGATGGAAGTAGCTGAGGTCACTGACGATGTCGTCCTTCGGCCGCCCGCCGGCGGCCGTCCGGATGATGACGCCGCCGGTGAACCCGTGCGCCTCGCGGAACTCGCGCACGATGCCGCGCAGGCGGTTGCGCTCCTCGCGGGAATCGATCTTGCGGGACACGCCGACGTGGTCGACCGTCGGCATGAAGACGAGGAACCGGCCGGCCATCGTCGCATGCGAGGTCAGCCGGGCGCCCTTGGTCCCCAGCGGCTCCTTGGCCACCTGGACCAGGATCTCCTGCCCTTCCTTCAGCAGTTCCTCGATCTTGGCCTCCGGCGTCCGGTCGTGATCTCGCGGCCCCGGCCGCGCCCCCGGCCGCCGCCCTCCTTCGGGGCGGTCTCCTTCGCGGTCTCCCGGGGCGCCTCGGACTTCTCCGGCTCGCCTTCGTCCTCGTCGCCCGACTCGAGGCGCTCGAACTCCTCGATCGTGTTGACGACGTCAGAGACGTACAGGAAGCCGTGCCGCTCGAGGCCGATGTCGACGAAGGCCGACTGCATGCCGGGCAGCACCTTCGACACCCGGCCCTTGTAGATGTTGCCGAACACGCCGCGCTGACGCTCGCGCTCGACGAAGATCTCCGCGACCACGTCGTCCTCGAGGATGGCCACCATCGTCTCGTGGCCGTTCGAGGAGACGATCATCTCCTTGGTCATGCCGAACACTCCCGGGACGGCCGGTTCGCGCGGATCGGACGACGAGCGGAATGGACGCCCGGCCGGTGGGACCGCCCGTCAGGGCGGCGCCCCCTGGGCGCGCCGTCAGCCGCCATGCGTCGGTCCGCGTCTCCGTCATCGAACCCTGCTCCAACCGTCCCGCGAAACGACCATGTCTGCGGAGGCCCGGCCTAGTTGGTGAACCGGCGCATCCGAACGTTCAGGATCAGCCCGAAGCCGGCGAGCGTGGCGATCATCGACGATCCGCCATAGCTCATCAGCGGGAGCGTGAGTCCCTTGACCGGGGCGAGCCCGGCCGACATGGTGATGTTGTAGACGACCTGGAACGTGAAGCCCGCGAGGACTCCCAGCACCAGGTACGCGCCGAGCCGGTCGTTCGACAGCCGTGCCGCCTCCAGCGCCCGTATGATCACGAACAGATACAGCCCGAGCGTCGCGAGGACGCCGATGAACCCCTGCTCCTCGGCCAGCACCGAGAAGATGAAATCGTTATGGGCCACGGGCAGGAAGCGCAGCTGCCCCTGCATCCCTTTGCCGAACCCCTTGCCTTCCAGTCCGCCGGACCCGACGGTGATGCGGGCCTGAATCTGCTGGTAGCCCGCCCCGCGCGCGTCCAGCGTGGGGTTGAGAAACGTGGTAATCCGCGACTTCTGATAGTCCTTGAGCCCGTAACGCCACGCGACGGGCGCCATCAGCACCAGCGCCAGCGCGAGGATGCCCAGCATCTTCATCCGCATGCCAGCCATATAGGCAATCGCCACGTAGATGGGAATGAGGGTCACGGCTGTGCCGAGATCGGGCTCCTTGGCGATGAGCGCGAGCGGCACGAGCGTGAGCACGCCGGCGAGACCGAGTTCGAGCGGCGACGGGATGCCCTGCCGGTTCTCGCCGAAGAACTTCGCGAGCACCAGCGCCACCGCCAGCTTGGCGAACTCCGACGGCTGGAGGTTGAAGACGTGGAGCTGAATCCAGCGACGCGACCCGCCGGCGAGCGAACCGAACAGGAGGACGTACAGCAGGAGGGCCAGCATCCCGATGTAGACGAGGTGGGACTTGTCGGCCAGCGTCCGGTAGTCGATCGACAGGCAGAACACCAGGGCGCCGAAGCCGAGCAGGATGGCGTAGCACTGCGTCCGATAGAGCTGCGAGTCACTGCCATGCACGGCACCCGTCACGCTGTAGATCATCGCGACGCCGATGACACACAGCGTGAGAATGGCTCCCAGCAGCAGCCAGTCGATGTAATGCCAGAGATCCCTGTCAAACATATTCAAATGGGGCGCTGCCCCAAACCCCGGCTCGCTTCACTCGCTCGCGGCACCACTCGCTCCGTTCCGCTCGCGGGCCCGCCGTGCGGGCCGTTACGCGGCGGGGCGCTGCCCGAGCCCCGTAGCCTGTAGCCCGGAGCCCTTAGCCCGTCGCCCGCGTCTATCAGCGCTGTCCCGTGCCGCCCGTCGTCGTGGCGGCCGCCGCGGTGGCCACGTCCGGCTTCGGCTTCTTCGGCCAGACGGGCAGCGGCTTGCCTTCCTGCTCGGCGCGGTAGGTCTCTACGGCGAACCTCGCGATCGGAATCGCAGCCGCCGCCGGATGGCCGGAATGCTCGGCGAAAACGACGCCGGCAATCTGCGGGTGATCCACCGGCGCGAAGAAGACGAACCAGCCGTGGTCGCCGAGGTTGCGGTCCGTCTTGCCGGCCGCCGCCGCCGCGCCGGCGCGCGAGATGACCTGCGCCGTGCCGGTCTTGCCCGCCACCTCGAAGCCGGCCAGGTCCGCGCTGTTCGGTCCCGGCTTGTGCCAGTCCCAGTACGCCGTGCCGCCCGGCTGGTTGACGACCATCGACAGCCCCTCGTGCAGCGTCTCGACCGTCTCCGGCTTCAGGTGGACCACCGACTTGGGCGGCGGCGGCGGCACCGGCTTCCAGCCGCTGCCGTCGTCGACGGCCTTCAGCAGGTGCGGCGTCACGCGCGTGCCGCCGTTGGCGATCGTCGAGATCATCACGGCCAGTGGAATCGGCGTCACCGAGACCTGTCCCTGGCCGATGGCGACCGAGATCGTCTCGCCGGCGTACCACTTCTCGCCCGTCGTCTCCTTCTTCCACGCCGGAGACGGCACGATCCCCTGCACCTCGTTCGGCAGGTCGATTCCGGACTTGACGCCGAGGCCCAGCAGGTTCGCCCACTTGTGGATGTTGTCGATCCCGACCATGTTGCCGAGCGTATAGAAGTACCACGTCGCAAGACTGCTGGATCGCCTGCGCCATGTCGAGCGTGCCGTGTCCCTGCGGCCGCCAGCAGTGGAAGTAGCGGCCGTAGAAGTCCGCGCCGCCCGTGCAGTGCACCTTGAAGTCGGGCGTCGCAATGCCTTCTTCGAGCGCGGCGGTCGCCACCACGACCTTGAACGTGGACCCCGGCGGGTACCGCCCCTGCAGCGCGCGGTCCTCGAGCGGATGGAGCTTGTCGGTCGTCAGGGAGGCCCACTCGGCGTGGTCGATGCCCGAGGCGAACGTGTTCGGGTCGTATTCGGGCAGGCTCGTCAGCGAGAGCACCTCGCCGGTGTTCGGGTTGAGGATCACCGCCGCGCCGTTGTACCCCGTCTCGTGGAAGCCCTCCTCGACCGCCTTCTGCAGCGTTTCGTCGATGGTCAGCTTGATGCGGCGCCCCTCGACGGGCGGAATCTCCTCGAGCGTCCGCATCTCGCGGCCCATGCTGTTGACGACGACCCGGCGCGCGCCGTCCTCCCCCATCAGCAGGCTGTTGTAGATCTTCTCGAGCCCCGTCTGCCCGACGATGTCGCCGCTGTCGAGCCCGTCGGAGCTGACCTGCCGGTCGCTCACCTCGCCCACGTAGCCGAACAGGTGCGCGGCGAGCGAATCGGGCGGGTACCGACGCGTCGGCACCTTCTCGACGACGACGTCGGGCAGTTCGGAATCGAGGCGCCGCGCCATCACGGCCGCGACCTGCGCCAGCGTGGCGTCCTGCACGATGATGATCGGCTCGTAGGACGGCTGGTGGCGGTGCCGGTCGATGACGTCGCGGATCTGCGCCGCCTTCATGCCGAGGACGTCGGCCAGCAGGTGGATCGTGCGGTCGAGGTTTCGGGTGTGCTCGCGGACCAGCGCGATGTCGTAGGAGTTGCGGTTCTCGACCAGGACGCGGTCGTCGCGATCGAAGATCAGGCCGCGCGGCGCCCGCAGGGCGAGCGTCCGCTGGTGGTTGTTCTCGGCCATCTCCTCGTAGGTCGCGTGCTGCACGACCTGCAGGATCCAGAACCCGACGGCCAGGACGATGAACAACGCCACCAGTCCATAGCGGAGCACCGACAGACGGAACGCAATCTTCCGGCGATCTTCAGCCATGCTTCCTGTCCCCGATTCCCGGAGTCAGCGTCTCATCCGGCGCCCGGTCCGTGGCCGCCGCAGCCGACGCCGCTCGATGGCCCCCGGCAGCACTTCCACGATCTCGAACGCGACGACGCCGACGACCGCATTGCCCACGCCCTGGATCGCCACCGCCGCGTAGGGCGACGAGAAGTGCCGCAGGTCCAGCAGCGCGTACAGCCCCATGAACAGAATCGCCCGCGCCACCGTGGCCCCGAAGAACACCACCATGCGCGTCAGCGGCTGGGTCACGATGAACTGCGTGCCGACCAGCCCCGCCACGAAGCCGACGATGGTGTCCGCCAGCCCGCCGATGCCGATGATGCCCCCCGAGAGGGCGTCCTGCGCGAGCCCGCCCAGGGTGCCGACCAGCAGCCCCGTGAACGGCCCCGACGACAGGGCGACGTAGACGACGACGACCAGGACCAGATCGACCGGCACGTTGCCGTACGACGGTGATCGCGTGCGCCACGGTCGTCTGCAGCGCCAGCGCCGCCGTGACGGCCAGGACCATCCAGACGGCCTTCACTCGTGGCCCGCTCCCGTGTCGCGCGACGGCGGCGGCGTCGTGATGACCATCACCTCTTCCAGGCTCCGGAAGTCCACGGCCGGCGCAATCGCGATGAGCTTGTAGCCGCCGACGCCATGCTGCACGGTCGTCACCCGGCCGATCACGAAGCCCTTCGGGTAGATGCCATCGATGCCGGACGTGATCACCTCGTCCCCGCTCTTCACGTCGGCCGTCTCCCCGACGTACTGCATCCGCAGCGCGCCGGTATCGCCGCCCATGACGACGCCCTGGGCCCTCGACCGCTCGATGATCGCGCCGGCCGCCGCGTTGCGGTCGATCAGCAGCTGCACCTGCGCGGCGTGCAGCCCTGCCATCACGACGCGGCCGACCACGCCCCCGGGCGCGATGACCGCCATGTCGCGGCGGACGCCGCCGTCGGTCCCCCGATCGATCGTCACGGTGCGGAACTCGGGGGTCGCCCCGGCCGCGATCACGTCCGCCGCGGCCATCGACAGGTTCGATCGATCCTTCAGCCCGAGCAACTGCTCGAGCGTCCGGCTCCGCTGGGCCAGCGCCCGCTGCTCCTGGACCTGCACCTGCGCCGCCGCCAGCTGGTTCCGCAGCAGGGTGTTGTCGGCGCGCACGCCCCGCAGGGCCGCGTAGTTGTCCCAGACCTGCTCGGCCCCGTCGACGACCGCCGCCGTGCCGCGCTGGACCTCGGAGAAGACACCGAAGGTGATCTCGGCCAGCACGGGGACCCCGGTGCGCGAGGTCACCTGTGTCGAGATGAGGATGATGTGCCCCACCACGACGGCGGCGAGCAGGTAGCCGGTGTGCTGGCGAAGGTCGAGAATGGTCACGTCTAGTCGATCGAGATCTTCCGCAACAGGTTGAAGTCCGACAGCATCTTCCCGGCGCCCAGCACGACCGACGACAGCGGGTCCTCCGCCATCGCCAGCGGCAGGCCCGTCTCCTCGCGGAGCCGCTTGTCGAGGTTCTTCAGCATCGATCCGCCGCCGGTCAGCACGATGCCCCGGTCGACGATGTCGGCCGACAGCTCGGGCGGCGTCCGCTCGAGCGCGACGCGCACCGCGTCGACGATGACGTTCACCGTCTCGGCGAGGGCCTCGCGGATCTCCTCGTCGGTGACGGTGATCGTCTTCGGCACCCCCTCGATGAGGTGGCGCCCCTTGATCTCCATCGTCAGCCGCTCCTCGACGGGGAACGCCGAGCCGATCTCCATCTTGATCTGCTCGGCCGTCCGCTCGCCGATGAGCAGGTTGTAGGTGCGCTTGATGTACTGGATGATCGCCTCGTCCATCTCGTTGCCGGCCACGCGCACCGCCTTGCTGTAGACGATGCCGGCCAGCGAGATGACGGCGATGTCGGTCGTGCCGCCGCCGATGTCGACGATCATGTTGCCCGACGGTTCGGTGATCGGCATGCCGGCCCCGATGGCGGCGGCCATCGCCTCCTCCACCAGGTGCACTTCGCTGGCCTTGGCGCGGTACGCGCTGTCCTTGACCGCCCGCTTCTCGACCTGGGTGATCTCCGACGGCACCCCGATGACGATCCGGGGCCGCACCCAGACGTTGCGGTTGTGCGCCTTCTTGATGAAGTAGGTCAGCATCTTCTCGGTGACCTCGAAATCGGCAATCACGCCATCCTTCATCGGCTTGATGGCGACGATGTTGCCGGGGGTCCGGCCGAGCATCTCCTTGGCTTCCTTGCCGACCGCCTCAACCCGCCCGTTCAGCTTGTTGATGGCGACGATCGAGGGCTCGTTGACGACGATCCCCTTCCCGCGGGCGTACACGCAGGTATTGGCGGTTCCCAGGTCGATCGCCAGATCGCTGGAAAAGAGCGAAAGCATCGAGCGCAAACTCAACGACGGGCTCCTTCACGAAAATGCGCACATACTGTGATGACCGGGCGGCCGCGTGTCAGCGCGACGCACCGTCCGGCACCGGTGGCGGCTCCGCCACCGGCCGTTCCGATTCCTCGTCCCGCCGACGCGCGGCGAGCACGCCGTTCTTCCCGGTCTGTTTCACCGCGTACATCGCCGCGTCGGCCGCGCTCACCAGCGCCTCGGCCGTGTCGACCACGTCGGGCAGCGTGGCCACGCCGACCGAGGCCGTCACGCGGATGCCGGGCCCGTCCTCCAGGAACGGCGTCGCCTCGATCCGCGCCCGCACGCGCTCGCCGACGGCGTGCGCGCCCTCGGCGTGCGTCTCGGGCAGGACCACCGCGAACTCGTCACCGCCGAAGCGGGCCACCACGTCCGTCTCGCGAGCGCTGCCCCGGATGACCGCCGCCACTTCCACCAGCGTCCGGCTGCCGGAGAGGTGCCCGAATCAATCGTTGACGGTCTTGAACCCGTCGAGATCGATGAAGAGCAGCGACAGCGGCGAGCCGCTGCGCGCCGCCCGCTTGCTCTCGCGCCGGAGCGCCAGATTCAGGTAGCGGGAGTTGTAGAGCTGCGTGAGGTCGTCGGTGACCGACAGCGCCTCCAGCCGCTCGCGCTGCAGCGCGTGGTCCAGCGCTGCGGCCGCCGGCTCCAGCAGCGTGGCCATCGCCGCCACCAGGCGCCGGCCCGGACGCGGCGGACGCGCCGAGGACGTGCCCGCCAGCCCGACGAGTGCTCCCACCGTCCGATCGCGCCCCGGCAAGGGGAAGGCGACGACCGTCGCACTCGTTGTATCGGACACGCGGGCGTCGTCCCGCAGATCCGCTGTCACAAATTCCTGTCCGTGGTCGACGACCCAGGCCGCCACGGCCTCGGCGGCAGGCCCCAGCCCGCCGCCCAACTCCCGCCCGGCCAGCGTGATCAGCCGCCCCGACGGCTCGGCGGCCACCACAGCCCAGGCCGGCGCCGGCAGGGCCGACGCGAGCTGCCCGAGCACCGCATCGGCCACGCCGACGGCGTCGGCCGGCGCGTGCACGGCCCGCAACATCGCCACGAGCGCCGTGCGTCCGGCGAACCGGGCGCCCAGCGCCGGTGTCGACGGCCGCCACAGCCCCGCCGGATCGGCGGCCGCCTCAACGCGCGGTCTGCTTACTCGTCCCGCTGACAACGCACTGTTCTCGAATGTCCCCGATTCGACGGCCTCCACGCCGGGCCGGCGACCTCGCGCACGTCGCGCCGATCTGCCGGACAAGGCCGGTGAAGCCACCGTGGATGCGGACGACAGATTGTTCCAGGAAGCTCGCGCAGGCTGATTGTGCGGGGGCCGATCCGGATTCTTGGTCAACCGCCCTCGCAACAGTCCCGGCGCCCGCCCGGCGGGTGTGCGCTTCCGCACCCGACGCCGGTGGCCCCGCGACCCTCATCCCGCTAAGTTCTTCTATACCACGCAAATAATAACATAGGGGTGACAAAATTGACGTCTTGTTGACACCAGACCGTCAGCGAAACCCGCCGCGGACCGCCCGGCACCGCCCGGCCGGATGTAACTGCTTGCAACAACGTAACTTCATCGCGTACGATGAGGTGAAAGTTTCGACGTCATCATTCCGTCCCTCGCCGCGGACACGGCCGTCCGGCCGGGCTCGCGGGGAGAAGGACGGACAGGATCAGGAGCCGTTGCTGCCATGACCATGCTCAGCCGGATGCGCCGGCATCTGGGCGTCCTCAAGTGGATTCTCGCCGTCGTCTGTCTCGCATTCGTTGTCTTCTACATCCCCGATTTCCTGCAGTCGAATGCGGGCGCCTCCGGGCGCGACACGGTGGCGTCGGTCGACGGGCACGCGATCACGGCCAGCGAGTTCCAGCGCAGCTACCAGGCGCAGCTCGACTCGTACCGCACCGCCTACGGCGGCAAGATCAGCGACCAGATGCTGCGCCAGCTCGGCATCGATCAGCAGATCCTGCAGCAGATGGTCGACGAGCGGGCGGCGGTCAGCGAGGCCGGACGACTCGGCCTGTCGGTCAGCGACGCCGAGGTGCGCGACGCGATCTTCACGATGCCGGCGTTCCAGCAGAACGGGAAGTTCATCGGCGAGACACGCTACCTCGCGCTGCTGAACGCGCAGCGGCCGCCGCTCAACCCGTCGCAGTTCGAGTCGAGCGTGCGCGACAGCCTGCTGGTGCAGAAGCTGCGCGACACGGTGACGGGCTGGATCACGCTGTCGGATGCCGAGGCGCAGCAGGCGTACCACGAGCAGCACGACAAGGTGAAGCTCGACCTGGTGACCATCCCGGCCGACACGTTCATGATGAACGTGAAGGTGACCGACGCCCAGGTGTCGGCGTACTTCGATCAGCACAAGGAGCAGTACCGGATCGGCGAGAAACGGCGCGTCAAGTACGTGCTGGTCGACGTCGACGCGCTCCAGAAGCAGATCAACGTGTCGGCGGCGGACATCGAGAAGTACTACAACGACAACATCCAGATGTACTCGACGCCCGAGCAGATCCGCGTCCGCCACATCCTGTTCAAGACGACCGCCAAGGACGACGCGACGGTGAAGGCGGAGGCGGAGAAGGTGCTGGCCATGGCGAAGGCCGGCGCGAACTTCGCCGACCTCGCGAAGAAGTACTCGCAGGACGAGGCGACCGCCAAGCTGGGCGGCGACCTCGACTACTTCACCCGCGGCAAGATGGTGCCCGCGTTCGACCAGGCGGCCTTCGCGCTGAAGCCGGGCGAGATCAGCGGGCTGGTGAAGACGCAGTACGGCTACCACATCATCAAGATGGAGGACCGCAAGCCGGCCGTCACCAAGCCGCTCGTGCAGGTGCAGGGGGCCATTCAGGACCAGCTCGCCGCGCAGCGTGCCCATGCCCAGGCCGCCGACCAGATCGAGAAGCTGGCCGGCGAGATCCACGGCGAGGCCGATCTCCAGAAGGTCGCCACGCAGGCCGGGCTCACGGTGCAGGAGTCGGACTACTTCCTGCCCGGCGAGCCGATCCTCGGCCTCGGGCCGTCTCCGGACGCCTCCCAGACCGCGTTCGCGCTGAAGCCCGGCCAGGTGACCGGACCGGTGCAGGTGTCGCGCGGCTTCGCCATCCTCGCGCTCGACGGCACCGAGGCCCCCTACATCCCGAAGCTCGACGAGGTGAAGGACAAGGTCCGGCAGGACGTGGTGCGGGAGCAGGCGACCGCGATGGCGCGCGCGCAGGCCGAGGCCCTGGACGCGAAGCTGAAGGCGAAGCCGGACGACTTCGACCAGATCGCGAAGGCCGACAAGCTGACGCCGCAGTCGACCGCGCTGATGGCGCGGCACACGCCGCTGCCCGGCATCGGCACCAGCCCGGCCGTCGATGCGGCCGCCTTCTCGCTGCCCGTCGGCGGCGTCAGCGGTCCCATCACGACGCAGAACGGCGTCGCGATCCTCCGGGTCGCCGAGCGGCAGATCGCCACGCCGCAGGAGTACGCCAAGGATCGGGACCAGTTCAGGGATCAGCTGCTCGCCCAGCGGCGGGCGCAGTTCTTCGCCGCCTACATGGACAAGGCGAAGGCCAGGATGAAGATCCTCGTCAACCGCGAGACGCTGCAGCGGGTCGTGGGAACGTAAGGGACGGACGGTCGATTGGGATTAGGGATTAGGGATTAGGGATTGGGGGGCCTGGCGGGGCCAGGCCTTCCCCACTCCCCGGCACCGCCAGGGCTCACCGCATCAGCCGTCCGCACGCGCTCCCAGATAGCGCAGCAGCACGACCGTCTGGTCGTCGCTCGGTTCGGCACCCGCACAGAACGCCTTCACGGCCTCCAGCAGCGCGGTCATCAGATCCGGCACCGGGTCGGCGGCGCGCGCCTGCACGACCTCCAGGATCCGATCGTCGCCGAAGTCGTTGCCCGCCACGTCGAACGCTTCACTGATGCCGTCGCTGAACAGCACGAGCAGGTCGCCCGGCTCGAGCGTGATCGTCTCCTCGTCGTACGGCACGTCCGGGAACAGGCCGACCACGAGCCCGCCGGTCTCGAGACGGCGCGTGCCGTGGGCGCCGACGAGGAACGGCGGGTTGTGACCGGCATTGCAGTACGTGAAGCGGCCGTCGGGCGCGAGCACGCCGTAGAACGCCGTCGCGTAGCGCGCACTGACCGCGCGCCGGATCAGTCCGTCGTTGATCCGCGCCATCGTCGCCGCCGGCCCCCCCGTGGCGGCCTGTGCCGCGATCATCCCCTGGAGCATCGCCGTGAGCAGCGCGGCCGGCGGCCCCTTGCCCGCCACGTCGCCGAGGGCCAGGCCGAAGGCATCCGGCGCCTGGTCGACGTACTCGAAGAAGTCTCCGCCGATCGCGCGGCACGGCGTCGACGAGCCGATGACGTCGAAGTGCGCCTCCGTGCGCCGCGCCTGCGGCAGCAGCGCCTGCTGGATCTCGGCGGCGATCGCCAGTTCGCGATCCAGCCGCGCCTTCGCTTCCGACTCGCGGTACAGCCGCGCGTGTTCGATGGCGGCCGCGGCTTCGTGCGCGAGCGTCTCGAGCGCCGAGACGGCGGTCGACGACAGCAGGGCGCCGCGCTCGCGGCTGTCCAGGTAGAGCACGCCGATGCGCCGCGGCTCGCGCGGCCCGTCCGGCGCGTCGACGTACTGCACGAGATCGAGCGGCACGCACAGCACGTGCCGGATGCCGACGGCAATCGTCCCTTCGTGCTGCCCGGCCAGCTCCTCGTCCAGCAGGTCGCTGACGAGGCGCGCGTCGCCGGTGGCGAAGACGTCCTCGGGGATCTTCCGGCTCGTGGCGAAGCGCTGGCCCGAGAGCGAGACCTTCCCTCGCGCCCGCCCCATCTTGAACTCGAGCCGTCCGTCCGCTCCGGCGAGCATGATGAAGCCACGCTCGGCGCCCGTGACGTCGATGGCCGAGTCCAGGACGATCTGCAGCACCTCATCCAGCACGCGGCCCCCGCCCAGCGCGCGCAGGCTCTCGAGCAGCGCCGCCATCCGGCGCAGGTCGTCGACGGCCGACGCCGCCGACCGCTCGATCGACGGCCCGCCCGCGTCGGTCAGGAAGACCACCTCGAGCCCGCGGCTGAACCCGAACCGCAGGCGGTCGCCGTGCTGCAGCGCCCGTTCGGTCACCTGCTCGTCGTTGACGAACGTGCCGTACCGCGATCCGAGGTCGCGCAGCAGGTAGGTGCCGTCGTCCCGGACGATCTCCGCGTGGTCGCGGGAGCTGTCGCTGCCCGACAGCGACAGGTGATGGCTGCCGCGCCGGCCGATCGTGAACGTCGAGACCTCGAGCGGCAGCATGCGCGTGCCGAGCGCGTCGGTCACCGAGAGGCGCGGTTCCGCCATCCGTGTCTCCTTCCCCTCAACCCGATCCCTACCGAAGAAACGCGTTCGGCATGAGCGCCAGCGGCTCGCCGCGCCTGAACAGCATGAGCGGCGCCTGCAGGGTGTCCATGGCCCGGATCTCCCCCGGCCGGAAGAGCGCCGACAGCAGCGTCGACTCTCCGGCGCCGCTGAACTGACGGGCGATGAGATCGTAGAGACTCCGGCGCGGCGGGTACACCACGATCTGCACCGACTGGCCGGCGGGGATCTTCGCCCGCGCCTTCGCAATGGCAATCGCGCGGTCGAGGCCGCCGAGCTCGTCGACCAGGCCGTTGGCCTTCGCCTGCCGCCCGGTCCAGACCCGTCCCTGCCCGATGGCGTCGATCTGCTCGGGCGTCTTGTGCCGCGCCGCCGCGGCCTTCTCGACGAACTGGTCGTAGAACGCCTGGAGCTCCTGTTCCAGCTTCTTCTGCTCGTCGGGCGTGTAGGGCCGGGCGGGCGAGTTCATCTGCGCGTACTTGCCCGTGCTCACCGCGTCGAGCGCCGCCCCGAGCTTCGCGAAGGTGCCGCCGGTGACCATCTTGCCGCCGAAGATGCCGATCGAGCCGGTCAGCGTTCCGGGCTGCGCGACGATCACCTGCGCCGGCATCGCGATGTAGTAGCCGCCCGAGGCCGCCAGGTCGGACATCGAGGCGATGAGCGGCCGGCCGGGATCCTCCTTCTTGGTGACCTCCAGCGCCCGCCAGATGGCATCGGAGGCGGTGGCCGAGCCGCCTGGGCTGTCGATCCGGAGCACGATGGCGCGAATGGAGCGGTCGCGCCGCGCCGCGCGGATGCTCTCGATGAGCGAGGTCGATCCGACCACCGCCCCTTCCGACGGGCTGTACCCGCTCTGTCCCGACACGATGGCTCCGTCGGCGTAGATGACGGCAATCCGCGGTCCGCGATCCAGGCCGAGCGAGGTCGCGCTCACCTGCGCATAGCTGTCGCCGTCGATCGTCTTCATCGCGCCGTAGTCGTGCCGCAGGCCCTGTTCGACCTGATCCTCGTAGGACAGGTCGTCGACCAGGCCGGTGCGCAGCGCGTCTTCCGGCAGGAACGGCCCTTCGTCGATCAACGTGCGGACGTCGGCGGCCCGCATCTGGCGGCCCTTGGCGATGGTGTCGACCAGCTGGCCGACCAGGTCGTTGTTCAACGACTCGTCCATCTCGCGGTGGGCGGCCGTGAAGCCCTTCTGGGTGTAGGTGTTGATGGCCGTCTTGTAGTCGCCGATGTGATGGTAGTCGGGATACGCCCCGATCTTGTCGAGCGTGCCGCGCAGGAACAACTCGTAGGTGGCGAGCCCCGTGAGGTCGAGCTCGCTCGACGGAATCAGATAGATGTGATCGCAGGCGGTCGCCAGGTCGTATTCCTGCTCGCCGGGATCCTCGAGGTAGGCGACGATCGGCTTGCCCGATCGCCGGTAGTCGAGGATCGCGTCGCGCACTTCCTGCACCTTGCCCCAGTACGGCGTGTCGAGCCCCGACGGCTCGATGAGCACGGCCTGGATCCGCGGATCCACCTTCGCCTTGTGCAGCATCGTCACCAGGCCGCGCACGGTGCTCGTCGGCGCCTGCTGCAGGTAGCCGACCACGTTGGCGGGGGCCCGTTCGGTGAGGGCACCGTTGATGCGGAGGACGAGCAGCGCCTTGCCCGGCACGGCGGGACCGCGGGTCAGGAAGTAGTAGAAGCCGAACATCCCGGCCACCGAGATGAAGCAGGCCACCAGGATGAACGCAAGGACGAACACGACGCCGCGGCGCAGACTCACAGGATGCCTCCTTGCGGGAACGGATGAGGGCCGGCGCAGCCAGCAGGTATTTTACTCGGGGCTCGGGACTTGGCGCTCGGGCCCCCGCAGAGAACTTCGCCGAAGGCCAGGCCGAGCCGCCCCTCGACCGGGCTCGGGGCGCCCTGAGCGAAGTCGAAGGGCGAGGACATGGGAATCCGAGGCGAGGCATCGGCGTCAGTTCCGCGCGGGGGTGGGGCCCCGCGCGCACTGAGATGTATGCTGGCTCGGGGCTCCTGGAGTGCGGCGCTTTTCCTGGCGGGCGTGGATGCGCTATACTGTCGGTTCCTGCCGGCGGTGTTCCTCGCGTGCGGAAGTGGCGGAACTGGCAGACGCGCAAGCCTCAGGAGCTTGTGGCCGCAAGGTCGTGGAGGTTCAAATCCTCTCTTCCGCACCAGCTTAATCGGGGCTCTGCCCCGAACCCCGGCTCCCTTCGTTCCGCTCGCAATCCAGCTCGCTCCACTCCGGTCGCGGCTCGATGGACTCAGGGCGCGAGCTGGTCGAGGGGCGGCCGCGCCGTGCGCGCCGTTACGCGACGGGGCTCTGCCCCGAACCCTCGCCTTCGCGCGCTACGCTTCGGCGGAGCCCGCCGAAGCGACCGCGGCCTTCAACGGTCGCGAAGGCGGCCGGCTCCCTTCACTCGCTCGCCGACGCAGCTCGCTCCGTGCATCGTTTGAATGGCGGGCGCCCCCGCACCCCGCCAGGCTCGCAGCGTTCCGCTCGCGCTTCGTCGCTCGCTCCCCGCTGTTCGCGCGGGGCCGCGGCACGCGCCGTGCGGCTGCGTGAGGAGATCCGCGCCAGCGACGAGGAGACCCGGCGCTACATGCGCGTGCTGCACGAAGCGGTCATCTCCCGCATCGCGCTGCTGCAGGAGGGCCTCGGCGGTCAGGGCGGAGCGCCGCCCGCCCATTCGTAGGCGGCATGCCTGCACCCGCCGGCGAACGTCCCGGCCCGGGTGCTACAATCCCCCGTTCATCTCAGCCCTGCCTGGCCACTGTTCCAGGCGGCCGCGCATCCGGCCGCGGGAACCGGGAGTCTCCATGCGTACGCTCTCTGCCGCCCTGCTGGCCCTGCTGGTCGCGTCGCTCGCCGCGCGTCGCCGCGCACGCCGATCGACCCGGCAGGCGCCTGCGTCAGCCGACGCCGCGCCGCTCCACGAGCTGAAGCAGCTCTATGACGCGCGCGACTTCTTCACGATGAGCGACCGGCTGCAGGCGCTCGACGACACCGACTCGCCCGGCCTCCGCTTCTACACCGCCGTCGTCCAGAACGCGTTCAACGAGCCCGAGGAATCGAACGACACGCTGCGCGACCTGCTGGCCACGGCGGACCTCGCCCCGACGCTCCGGCGCGACGCGCTCAACGTCCGGCGGCGCAACGACGTCCGGCTCGGCGACTACCGGGCCGTCGTCGAGGACGCGAAGCAGATTCTCGCGATGCCGGGCCACCCGGTGCCGGACGACACGAAGGACATCCGGAACGAGCTCACGCTGTTCGCCGCGCTGGACGACGTGCCGCCGCAGCGTACCGTCATTCAGCGACGACACGACGATTGCGCTCCAGCCCGACCAAGCCGGCGGCCGATGCGTGCCGGTGACGATCGGCAATGCGAAACGGTGCTACATCCTGGACTCGGGCGCGAACTTCTCGGTGCTGATGCGCTCGGAAGCCGAAGCGCTCGGCCTGACGATCGTCAAGGCCGGCTTCGAGGTCGGCACCTCCACGGACGTGAAGGTGACCGCCGACCTGACCGTCGCGCCGCACCTCACCATCGGATCGATCGAGTACGACCACGTGATCTTCCTCGTGTTTCCGGACCGGCTGCTCAGCTTTCCGGGCGGCGTCCGCATTCCCGGCATCCTCGGCTTCCCGGTGCTGGAAGCGATGGGCGAAGTCCGGTACATCGGCGACAACGACATCGAGATCCCGAAGACGCCGCCGCCGCGCCCGCCCCACACCCTGGCGCTCGACCAGCTGAAGCTGCTGACGCCGATCGAATACGGCGGCCGGACGATGGTCTGCCGGGTGGACACCGGCGCCGATCGCACGGTGTTCTACGAGCCGTTCTTCCGGGCGTTCGGAGCGATGGTGACGAAGCTGGGCACGCCGCACACGACGCGGACGGGCGGCGTCGGCGGCATCCGCGAGATTCCGGGCTTCCGCCTGCCGTCGCTCCGCATCACGCTCGGAGGCCGGCCCGTCTCGCTCGCACCGGTCGACGTGTACACGAAGTCGATCACCGACGCGCGCGACAACACGGCGTACTGCAACCTCGGGCGGAACGCGTTCGCGAAATTCGACTCCTACGCCTTCAACTTCCGATCGATGTCGCTGGTGCTGGGACGGTGAATCGGGGATCGGGGGGACGGGGTCAGACGCAGATCCCGGCCGGCCTGCGGGCGGACACCCGCGCGACCGGCCGGAACTGCGAGCGGGGACGGATCTACTTCGCCGGCTTGACGCTCTTGACCTGGACGGTCTCTCCCTTGACGGTACCCGTCACGGACGCGTCCTTCCCGGCGAGCTTGTACAGCTCGGCCTTGGCCATCTTGCCGGACTCCTCGAGCGTGTAGACCTTGGTGCCGACGACCAGCGCGTAGCTGGCGCCTCTCTTCACGCAGGCATGGGTGCACGCCGCCGCGTTGGCGATGTGGTGATGCGCGCCGCACATCGAGTCACTCACCACGCCCGTTCAGGGTCTGCGTCGCCGCCATCGCCGATGGTGCCACCAGCAACAGCGCTCCGGCCAGCACGCCTCCCGTCATCAGACTGCTCAGCTTCTTCATCGAATCACTCCTCCACATGAGCTTTGTCGTCCCGCGGCCGGTCAATCGCGCGCCGGCCGCACCTTCGGGTTACGACACCCGATCGCACTGATTGGTTCCCAGTGCTGAGGTGGACGCGGAACGGATCAGCTCATCAGCACGACACGCACTTGTTCAGCACCTTCGCGCCGAGCGTGCGGAGCAGCGCAATCGTCTCGGGAAACGGCTGGGTCCGCTGGAACGGGCCGTTGGCCATGTCGGCCACGGTCTGCCCCTTGCGGTTGATCGCGCCGATGTCGGCCCCCTTCGACACCAGATAGAGAATCATCGCGTTGTCGCCACGCGACGCCGCGTTGTGCAGGGCGGTGTTGCCTTCGGCATCGCGCGCGTTCACGTCGGCGTGCTGCACCTCGACCAGGTATTCACGGCAGCGAGCATGCCGGTCGGCGCGTAGCGGTGATGGTTCGCCGTGAAGCTCCAGCCGTACCCTTCACCGGAGGCGGCGAGCAGCGGCGAGATGTCGGGGCCACCGACCGGCACGGGCGGGAGCCCCGACTGATCGCTCTCCCGATCGGCGATGTAGGGCGCGCCGGTCGGCAGGCGTCCGGCCGGCTTGATCGTCCGGATGGCGGGGTCTGCGCCGTGAGCGACCAGCAGCTTCATGGCGGTGACATCGTCCGCATAGGCCGCCCGCCAGAACGGCGTCGCGCCGGCCTCATCGAGGCCCGACTGGTCGTCGTTGTAGTTCGTGTACCAGATCTTCCGCGTCAGTCGCGCGTTCGGGTTCGCGCCGTGTTCGAGCAGCGCCCGCATCAGGGTCAGGTAGTCGGTCTGCTGTTGCGCGTACGCGAGCGGATGGGGGTACTCGGCCTTCGGCGCCCACTGGCAGTTCAGCACCGCGTAGAGCGGCGCCGCCCCGTTGACCTGCGCGAGATTGGGATCGGCGCCGTGCTCGACGAGATACACCGCCAGGTCGAAGCGTCCGTTGACGATCGCGACGATCAGCGCGCTGCTCCGGTCGCCCGGATCGACCTCGTTGACATCCACGCCCCCGTCGACCAGCGCCTTCGCCACGTCGACGTGCCCCTGCCGGGCGGCGAACATCAACGCGGTGAGGCCGCCCTGCGTGCCGACCAGATCGACGTAGCGCAGCGGTCGCGGGGCCGCCCCGCGCGGCCGGCGTCTTGTTCGGTATCGGGCCCACGCCGGCCGGCGGCGCGGCCCCGCGCCGCCCCGCGCCTTCCTTCGCGGCCGCCGCGCCGGCGGCCGGCGCCGGCGCGAAGCCGAGCAGCCGCGGGTCGGTCTTCGGCAGCCCGGCCCAGTCGAACACCCGGCTGGTCGCCCGCCAGTCCGCGTGGCGCGCCAGCAGCACGCGCACGACGTTCGCCCGCCCGGCCGCGGCGGCAAACATGAGCGCGGTCTCGCTCCGCGCCGCCTCCTTCGCGTTCGCGTCGGCGCCGGCGTTCAGCAGGTCGGTCACCGCCTCCGCGCTGCCCGAGGCGGCCGCGAACATCAGCGGCGTCGTCCCGTGCGCGTCGGCGGCATTGGGATTGGCGCCGTTCTTCAGCAGCGCGGCGACCACCCCGGCATGGGCGGTCCGCGCGGCCAGGTCGAGCGGGGTCAGCGAGCCGATGCGCGTCGAGGCGCTCACGTTCGCGCCGCGCGTAGAGCAGCATCTGCGCCAGGGCGACATCGCCGTTCATGGCCGCCCAGTGCAGCGCGGTCATGCCGTCGGCCTGGGCGGCGTTCACGTCGGCCCCCTGCTTCAGCAGCGCCTGCACGGCGGCGCGATCGTTCTGCCGCGCCGCGTCGGCCAGCCGGGTGTCACCCGGAGCGGCCGCCACGAGCGAACTGCCTCCGATCGCAAGGACGGCGCTCAGTGCCGCACTGATCGTCCATCGGCGCCACATACGCTAGATCCCCTCCGGCCTGGCGGCCGTCGTCGCGTCGACGGCCGGATTCAGATCCATGGCCTCCGCGCTGTCCCCGAATTTCTCCTTCTCGACGCCGAGCGTGCGGAGGACCGACAGCCAGACGTTGGCCATCGGCGTGTCGTCGGACGCCTCGATGTGCACGTTGCCGCGCAGCCGGCCGCCGGCGTGGCCGGCGAGGAACAGCGGCAGCCGCCGGTGGTTGTGCAGGTTCGAGTCGCCCATCGGCGAGCCGTAGATGATCAGGCTGTTCTCGAGCAGGTTGCGATCGCCTTCCGGGATGCTCTTCAGTTTCGCCAGCAGGTAGGGGACCATGCTCACGTGATACGTGTTGATCTTCTGCAGCACCCGCAGCTTGTCTTCCTTCTCCTGGTGATGCGAAGCGGGATGGAACCCGGAATCGACGCCGCTCTCCGGGTACACGCGGCTCGACGCGTCGCGCGACAGCTTCAGTGAGAACACGCGCGTGAGGTCGGCCTGGAACGCCGCGGCCATGAGGTCCATCATCAGGTGCACGTGCTCGTGGAACGAGTCGGGCACACCGACGGGCGCTTCCGGGAGGTCCCGCGGCTCTCCGCTGCGGTTGCTGGGCCTCGACGTTCTGGATGCGCTGCTCGATCTCCCGCACGTCGTCGAGGTACCGGTCGAACCGCTGCCGGTCGCCGGGACCGAGCTGCCGCTTGACGTCGGCGATTTGCACGGTGAGCCAGTCGAGGATGCTCGCGTTGGCCGCCCGCCGCGAGGCACGGGCCGTCGGCGTGCCGCCCGAGCCGAAGAGCTGGTTGAACACGGCCCGCGGGTCGCGGAAGACCGGCAGCGGCCCGGTCGGCGACGCCCACTGAAATCGTGTCGGTGTACACGCAGGCGTAGCCGTAGTCGCAGCCGCCCGCCTGATCCACCGGCTCGATGCACAGCTGCAGCGACGGAATCGCGCTGTCCTGTCCGTACTCCGTCGCGTAGATTCGATCGACCGACATCCCCGCATGGATGTCCGAGCCTTCCGTCTGCTTCGGGTGCACCTGCGTGAGGAACGTGGCACTCGAGCGGAAGTGGTCGCCGCCGACCTCGGGCGCCGCCCACGCCTCGGCCGCGTGGTCCATCGTGTTGCTGACGATGGTGACGTGCTCGCGGTAGGGCTCCAGCGGCTTCAGACTCGTGGGCGCCAGGTCGAACCCGCGGCCGGCCGCGGCGGGCGACCACATGTTCAATGTCCGCCCGAGGTGCGAGCTGCCGGCCGAGCCATGCACGATCTCCATGCGCCACGAGCCGCGTCCGGCCGACCGCCTGCGCATCCGGCGTCTTCGCCCACGCCGTCCCCGCCGGCACCATGGCGTCGAGGAACGGCAGGGCGAGCGACACCCCCATCCCCTTCAGCACCGTGCGTCGCGACATCCGCTTCTGCGTGATGAACATCCCTCTCCCCCTCAGAACCCCTCGCCGGCGCGCGCGCCGGCCTGGCGGCTGTCGGCGCTCACGGCTCCACCCGGCTCATCAGGAACGCGCGGCTGTTGACGATCCCCTGCACGAAGGCGGAGAACCGGTTGCCCCTGCGGCCGCCCGGTGCACGATCGCGCGCACGGCCGGCATGTCGAAGTACTCGATTTGGCGACCGAGGGCGTACGCCATCAGGTTCTCGGTGAACACCCGGATGACGGTGTCCCGGTGCTCCAGCAGCGCCTGGTTCAGCCCGTCCAGCCCGTTCATCGCCGTGCCGTCGTACAGCACGGTGGACGCATCCACGGGCACGTCGTTGTCCCGGATCCGCCAGGCGCCCGTCGGGTCGAAGTGCTCCATCGACAGGCCGATCGGATCGATCATCTTGTGGCACGACGCGCAGAACGGGTTCTTCCGGTGCTCTTCCATCCGCTGCCGCACCGACAGCGGGTGGCCGTCAGCGCTCCTGCGCCCGTGGCCGACAGCGGCGGCACGTTCGGGCGGCGGCGGCGGCGGCGGCTGCCCGAGCAGCACCTCGAGCACCCACTTGCCGCGCAGGACCGGGATCGGTCCGGTTCGCCACCGACGTCTCCACGAGGATGCTGCCTTCGCCGAGCAGGCCGGCGCCGGTGCGTCCCGGCGAGCGACACCGCCGGAACTGCGGGCCGGCCACGCCCGGCGAGGCCGTAGAAAGTCGCCAGATCCGCTGGTTCACGTACGTGTAGTCGGCCGTCAGCAGATCCAGCACGCTCCGATCGTCCTTGACGATGCTGTCGAAGAAGCGCTCGGTCTCCTTTTCATCTCCGCGGCAATCGTCGCGTCGTAGTCCGGGTACTCAGGGCGTCCGGATGCACCTTGTCGACGTCCTGCAGCCGCAGCCACTGCGCCGCGAACCGGGTGGCCAGCGCGAACGACCGCGGATCGTGGAGCATCCGCTGCACCTGCGCCGCGAGCACCGTGGCGCTCGTGCAGCCGCCCGCGGTCGGCCAGCTTCACGAGCTCCGCATCCGGCGGCATGGCCCAGAGAAAGTAGGACAGGCGCGACGCGAGGGCGATGTCGCTGACGCGATAATCTTCACCCGGCCGGGCCACCGCCGGCTGCGGCTCGAGACGGAACAGGAACTTCGTGCTGACGAGCACCGCCTGCAGGGCCAGCCGGATGCCCGACTCGAAGTCGCCATTCTCCGGACGGGGCTCCGCCGGGTTCCCCGGGCTCACTCCGTGGCGCTCGCGATCCGGCCCGCTCCACTCCGTTCGCAGGCCCGCGGCGCGCGCCGCCGGGCTGCGCCCCGGCTTCGCCACGTCCTTCGCGGTAGAAGCGCATCAGGTCGTTGACCTCGGCCGGCGTCGCCGGACGCCGGTAGGCCTGGTCGGCCAGGTGCTGCACGATCCGCCGGGCGCACGGCAGTTCGCCGGCCGCCGACACCGGCCGGCAGATGAAGATCTTCCGCCGGCTGACCGTGTCGGAGACGCCGGTCACGTGGAATGGGCCGCTGACCGTCAACGTTCGCAGATGCGGCACGGTCGTGATGCCCTGCGCTTCCCCGATGTCGAGGTCCGAGAGCATGTAGGCCTGCGGCGCGATCAGGTCGTCGACCGGACCGTCCGCCTGCTGCAGGAACGCGGCCGCGAGATGGTGCGGCCCGCCGGCCACCTCGATGGGCGGGGTCTCGAGGGTGAGGCCGTGCGGCCCGGTCTCGGCCATGCGCGGATCGACGTCGAGCAGGGCCACGCGCCGGTCGTCGATCGCCACCTCGATCTGCTGGTCGCCGGCGGTCAGCCCGAACAGCCGGCCCACGCCCCCATCGTCGGTGCCGTACAAGAGGAGCTTGAAGCGGTACGTGCCGGCGGCCGGAAACACGTGCGTGACCGACAGGCCGCCGCGCGTGCCCATCGGGGCGCCGGTCACGTACTGCGTCTGCGAGCGTGAACTTGCCGACGCTGTAGCTCACCGAGGTCGCCGTGGCGTCGAGATCGCCGACGGCCAGGCGGCTGATCTCACCGGCCGCTTCCAGATAGCTCTGCAGCAAGGTCGGCGACAGATCCTGCACCGCCGCGATGTTGTCGAAGTTGTGGCTCATCGTGTCGGGCGGCAGCCACTGGCTGACGTCCACGGTGAGCCCCAGCATCGAACGGATCGAATCGGTGTACTCCACCCGGTTCAACCGCGGCGACAGCCGGAAGCCGGGATCGGGGTGACGCGCGGCGTCCCGATCGATCCGCGTCTCGAGCGACACGACGAACGCGTGAATCGAGGCCTCGTCGGGCCGCTTCGGCGCGGTCGCGGGTGGCATCATGCCCCGCGCGCAGCTTCGCCAGCATGTCCTCGGCAATCTTCGCGTGCGCCGGCGCCGACGCCATGTCGAAATGTTCGAACGAGAGGCCGCCCGGCTTCCGCCGATCGGTATGGCACTGGATGCAGATGGTGTGGACCATCGCGTTCTGCGACGCGACCGTCATCACATCGCCGCGATGCGGGAAGGACACGACGGTGGGGGCCGCAACCCGCGCGGGCGCCGACGGCACCGCCGACATGCCCGGAATGGCGGCGGCCTCGAGCAGCGGCGCGAGAACGCCTGGAGGGTCGCGGCGTCGGGACGGGGCATGCCCGGCCGGCGGCATCTGGCCCGCCTTCAGCTTGCTGCACCATCATGGCCGCGATGTTCGCGGCGAGATGCGCCGTGCCGTCGAACGTCTCGAGCGAGAGCCCGCCGGGCTTCTGCGCCTCGTCGTGGCAGCCGACGCAATACTGCTGCACCAGGCTGGTCTGCGCCGACGCCGGCATGGCGGCCGGCGCCGGTGACACCGTCGCGGCTTGCGCGGCGGCCCGCGACGTGATGCTCGACACCAGGATCAGCGCCAGTGCGGCGCCCGTAACCCATCTGCAGTGCGTCATGCCCTTCGCCCCAACATGAAATCCCCGAGCCCGGCTCTCGATCCCGGCTGGCAGCTGGTCCGGCCGACCAAAGGATCGCAGCAAGCCCGGCGGGCCGGAAACCGGCGATATTGTCATTTATTGTCTCGCGTGCCGAAGGGAAATCCGCCAGTGCGCGGGGATTCGGACCGGAGGCGAAGCGGCTCTGCGGGCTGCGCCGATGAGGCCCGCGGCCGGGGAACGGGCCGCTGCCGACGGTTACGCGATCGGGCCGGGCACCGGATAGAGGACGTCGAGCAGGTCGTGACGGCGGAGCCCCAGGGCCTCGCGCTGCACTTCGAGGTACCAGCGATACTGGCGGGCCTGGCGGCGCACGGCATCGGTACTCGGCCACGGCGCCGGCCCGGGCCGCGCCGGACAGCCGCTCGGCCCTGGCACGGCGCTCGGCGAGATCCCCGAGCAACGCCTCGAGCTTCCTCGCGATGCGTCCGAGCGCCGCGGCCCGCTCCTCGGCCAGCTCGCGCTCGGTCCGGCCGAACCGCTGCTGCGCCACTTCCAGCCGGCTCATCCTGCGTCCCGCCGTCGGCTACCCGCGCACCTGCAGCAGCCGGTGGGCCTCCTCCGGCTTCATGGCGGAGATCGCGGCCTCCGAGTACCCCAGCTCGCGCAGCGCCTCCTGCTGCCGGCGCGTGATGAGGAGCGACACCGACCGGCCGCGGGCGACCGGTTGGCGCCGCGGCGTCGTACGGGCACTCGCGCAGGTAGGTCACCAGGTCGGTCGAGACCATCGACCCGCCGAGCTGCCGGATCATCGTCGTGACCTGCCCGCGGTGATACGTCGCGTGGTTCACCACGTGCTGCAGCTGCTGCCAGAGGGGCTGCACCGACCGCGCGCCCCGCATGTTGGCGTATTCGAGCGGCTGCGCCAGCGTCTCGTCGGTCTGGTCCGCCAGGAAGGCCTCCCGCGCGCCCATCACCTCGCCCCACCGCTCGCGCAGATCGCCCAGTGTCGCCACCGGGTGCCACGCCGGCGGCGCCGATGGCGAGCGGCCCTGCCAGCGTTCCATCCAGATCCAGTCGGCGGCAGCGATGTGTCCGAGCGTATCGCGCACGGACGGGAAGCTGCTGCCGAGATCGCGGCCGAACTGTTCCGCGGTCAGCGCGGCGGCCGCGTCGAGCACGCGCGCGTTGGCCCAGGCCGTATAGTCGAACAGCATCCGCACGTGCGCCGCATCCATCAGGGTCCTCCCCGTGCGGCGTTCCTGCACGCCGCCGTCAGCTTGGCCGAAGTCGGCCCGTAGGCTATCCTCCGGGTATGCCCACAGATGAGGCAGCCCGGCCGCTGGACGCCCGAGCACGGCCCGCCGCCACCAGCACGACGCCCGCGCATCACACGCGAAACGCGCCTGCTGCTGCTGACGATCGGCGTGTCGGTCGCGGCGCTGCTGCTGCTGGCGCGGTTCCGCTTCCCCGCGCAGACGCCGATCGTCAACCCGGCGCCGCTGCCGCTCGAGCGGCTCGCCGCACGGGCGACCTACGACGAGCTCGCCACGATCATGGCGCAGTTGCAGGCACGCGTCCAGCCCGGCATGGTCGTCCTGCACGTCGCGCCAGCGGTGGCCGGTGCCGACGCCGCGACCGGCATGCCGCAGTACGTGCCGGCGATCCGCGTGGGCGAACAGCTGGCCCTCGCCTGGCTCGGTTCGGACGCACAGGTGCAGGGTCTCGCGGGTTCGGAGACCGCCGTGCCCGTCGTCCTGTCGCGCGATCGCCTGCGCCGCCTCGCGCTGGTGCGCGTGCCTCCCGCCGCGGAAGTGCCGGCCTGGCTGCGCGAACAGTCGCCGACGCCGCGCGTCCCCGGCTACTTCGCCGTGGCCGAAGGCGGCCATGGCGGCGTGGCCCTGCGGCCGCTGTACCTCGCGCGCCTCGACGCGCTCAGCGATCCCCGGTGGCCACGGCCGCTCCTGCTGATGGGCGGCGAAGTCGACGCGGCGCCCGGCAGCTTCGTCTTCACGCTCGAAGGCCGGCTCGTCGGCCTCGTCATCCGCGACCAGGGCATGCGCATCATCGTGCCGCCCGGCATGCTGGAGCAGTCGGTCACCCGCCTGAATCAGGGGGAGACCTCGGCGCCCGGCCATCTCGGCATTGCCGTGCAGGCGCTCTCGCCGGCCCTGGTCGTCGCCACCGGCGCGCAGCAGGGCGTCGTCGTCAGCCAGGTCGCCACCGACGGCCCCGCCGCCGCCGCCCTGCGCGTCGGCGACGTCATCCAGACGCTGGACGGCGAGCCGACCTACTCGCTCGAAGCGTTCGAGTACCGCCTCTCGACGATTCCGGCGGGCATGGTGGCCACCATCGGCTTCATCCGGCGCGGCAAGGCCCAGACGGCCGGGGTCACCGCGGAGCCGCGTGCCCCGCAGACGGCGGCCGGCACGCCGCCGGCCACCGGCGGCCTCGGCCTCACGCTGCGGGCGGCGCCCACCGTCGGCACGCAGGTGCTGCACGTCAAGCCGCAGTCGGCGGGCGCGCGCGCGGGCCTCCAGGCCGGCGACTTCATCACGAGCCTCGACGCCATCCGGACACCGACGCCGGCGCAGAATCGAACGGGCGTTCCGGCAGGCCGCCGCGGGCGCGGCGCTCATGGCGGGTATCGAGCGGGGCGGTCATCCGGTCGTGGTCGCCATCACGAAGCCATGAGCGATCAGCCGACCGTGATCTTCCACGAGGTCGGGAGCCGGGACCCGATCGATGCCGCGCTGAGGGCCAGGCGCGGCGCGGCCCGCTTCGGCCGCCTCGATCTGCTGCTGCGCACCCGTGCCGCGCTCGGGCTGAAGGCCACGCCCGCGCCGGCCCTGGTCCTGGTCCCGCTCGGCGTCATCCTCGGACCGCACGTCCTGAACCTCTTCAGCCCGAACGTGCTCGCGCACCTGGACGCGGTCGTCTCGGTGGCCCTGGCCGCGCTCGGCGTATTCGTCGGCCTCGCCCTCGACATCCGCTCCAGCCAGGACCGCCGGCTCGCCCTGGCCGCCGATCTCGAGAGCGGCGTCACCGTCGTCATCGTGGCGGCGGCCACGCTGCTCCTGCTCCACGCCTGGCAGGCACCGGTCGACGCCCCGCCGCTCGCCATCGCGCTCGCCCTCGGCATCTGCGCATCGGCCTCGTCCGGGGGCGCCGCCGAAGTGCGCGGCAGCCTCTACCACGTGCTGGCCACGCACATCGCCGAGCTCGACGATGTGATGCCGATCGCGGTCGGGGGCTTCGTCATCGTGGCACTGCGGGGTGCCACGCTGTCGCAGACGATCCTGTTCGCCGGGCTGACCGTGCTCCTCGGGCTGCTGGTCGGCATCGCCGGCTGGCTCCTGTTCGAACGGGCGCACGACGCGCCCGAGCGCGGCGTCTTCATCGTCGGCACCGTCGTGCTGCTGGGCGGCCTCACGGCGTACCTGTCGCTGTCGCCCCTGCTCGCCGGGATGGTCGCCGGCGTGTTCTGGCGCCTGTCGCCCGGCAGCGCCGACCGGATCATCCGCAGCGACCTCCAGAAGATCCAGCACCCGCTCGTGCTCCTGCTGCTGCTCACCGCGGGGGCGAGCCTCGAGTGGAGCCGGCTGGCGATCTGGCTCTTCGCGCCGTTCGTCCTCTTCAGGGTCACCGGCAAGCTGACCGGAGCGAAGCTGGCCGAGCGGCTGTCCGCGCCGCTGACGCCGGCCGAGCTCGGGGCCTACCTGCTGCCGCCCGGCGTCATCGGCATCGCCTTCGCGCTGAACGTGCAGCAGGTCGCCTCGCCGGTCACCGGCGCCGCCATCGTGACGGCCGTGGCCGCCGGCTCGCTCGCCTGCGAGCTGCTGGCCCTCATCGAGCTGCCTGGACGGGAGCGCGAGACGTGAGGCGCGCGCTCGCGCTGGTCCTCGTCATCGGCGCCATGCTGCTGGCCCGGCAGGCGGCGGGCACCGAAGGCCTGCGCACCGCCGCGCTCGGCCTCGGTTTCGCCCTCATCGCCGCCGCGCTGGCCGGCGACCTGTTCGAGCGGCTGTGGCTGCCCCGCGTCAGCGGCTACCTGATCTTCGGGATGATCTGCGGGCCGTATCTCGCGAACATCATCTCGCGGTCGATGGCGCGCGAGCTGCAGCTGTTCAACGGCCTCGCCATCGCCCTCATCGCGTTCATGGCCGGCCTGGAGATCAACCTCAAGCGGATCGCGCCGCGCCTCGGCGGGATCCTGCGGCTCGGCGGCATCACGTTCGGGTTCGTGTACGCCGGGCTGCTCGTCGTCTTCTGGGCGGCATGGCCGTGGCTGCCGATCCTGCCCGGCGCCAGCGGCATCGCCCGCTTCGCCCTGGCTCTCATGCTGACGACCGTGGTGTCGAGCTGCTCGCCGACCATGACGATCGCCGTCATCACCGACACGCGGTCACGCGGCCCCCTCAGCGAGCTGACGCTCGCGCTGGTCGTGCTGGCCGACCTCGCGCTCATCCTCGTCTTCACCCTGGCCATGCAGTTCGTCCACTGGTCGCTCGGCACCGCCATCGTCACCGAAGTCGGCCTCGTGCCCCGCGTCGCCTGGGAGATCGTCGGATCGCTCGCCTTCGGCGCGGCCGTCGGCGCGATCTTCGCGCTCTACACCCGCTACGTCGGCCGCGAGCTCACCCTCGTGCTGCTCGGCCTGTGCGTCGTGCTGGCCGAGATCGGCCCGCGCCTCGACTTCGAGCCGCTGCTGGCCGCCCTGGCGGCGGGTCTCGTCGTCGAGAACGTCGCCGAAGCCGGTGGCGAGGCGCTCAAGGAGGCCGTCGAACGCGGCGCCCGGCCGGTGCTGGTCGTCTTCTTCGCGGCCGCCGGGGCGTCGCTGCACCTCGACGCCCTCGCCGTCATCGGGATCACCGCCCTGCTGATGTCAATCGTCCGGCTCGCCTTCATCCGCACCGGCACGGCGCTGGGCGCTCCGCGATCGGGCATCGACGCCGGGATCGGACGGCTCGTCTGGATGGGGCTCGTCTCGAAGGCGGGCGTCACGCTCGGTCTCGTCGTCATCCTCGCCACCGAGTTCCCGACCTGGGGCACGCGCATCGAAACGCTGATGGTCGCCGTCATCGCGCTGCACGAGCTCGTCGGACCGGTGCTGTTCAAGTGGGCGCTGGCCCGCAGCGGAGAGATCGGCCGCATGGACGCCGCCCCGGTGCCGGCCGCCGCGCCGGCCGCCGAAGCGCCCGTCTGACCGCCGCGGATCGTCACACCGTCGAAACGCCGGCGGTGTACACTGGATTCCTCATGTCCTCACCGCCGGCAGTGTCGGGCCCCGGCGGGGCCGCGACCGGAATCGACGCGCTCCTGGACTTCCTCGCTCGCAGCCGCCGGCTGCTCGTGCTGACCGGCGCTGGCTGCAGCACCGAGTCGGGTATTCCCGACTACCGCGACGCCGACGGCGCCTGGAAGCGGAAGCAGCCGGTGCAGTACATGGACTTCGTCCGCAGCGAGCCGATCCGCCGCCGCTACTGGGCCCGCAGCTACGCCGGGTGGCGGCGCTTCTCGCAGGCGCAGCCCAACCCGTCACACGTCGCCCTGGCCCGGCTGGAGAACGTCCTGCCGATCCACTGGCTCATCACCCAGAACGTCGACGGCCTGCACGAGCAGGCCGGGAGCCGGCGGGTCACCGACCTCCACGGGCGGCTCGACACCGTGCAGTGTCTGAGCTGCCGGGCGACTCAGCCCCGCGACGTCTTCCAGTCGGCGCTCGAACGGACGAATCCCGGATGGCACCATACGGCCGGCATCGCCCCCGATGGTGATGCCGACCTCGAAGGTGTCGACTTCGACGCCTTCGCGATCCCGGCCTGCCCCGCGTGCGGGGGCATCCTGAAGCCGGCCGTCGTCTTCTTCGGCGAATCGGTCCCACCCGACCGGGTGGCCGCGTCGCTGGCACGGCTGGCCGAAGCCGACGCGCTGCTGGTCGTCGGATCGTCGCTGATGGTCCGCTCGGGCTACCGCTTCGCCGTCGCGGCGACCGAGCGCGGCCTGCCGGTGGCCGCCGTCAACCTCGGACGGACGCGCGCCGACGACCTGCTCGCCGTGAAGGTGGAGGACCGGTGCGGCGACGTCCTCTCCCGCGTGCGCACCGTGCTCGATACGGACGCCATTCCTGAAGCCGGCGGTGCAACGTCCGCGGCGCTTCAGACGTCCTAGCCGCAGAGAATCCCGGCCGTCCGATTCCGGGCGACGTGGAAACGCCGCGGGGCAGGCCGGCCTGCCCGGACGCGGACGAGGAGCAGACATGCTGAAGCGACTGAGCGTGACGATGGCAGGCGCCCTGATGGCCGTGGGACTGATGGTGGGATCCGCGGCGCCGCTCCATGCGGCCGCGAAAATGTTCACGGGTGAAGTCGGCGATGCCATGTGCGGCCTGCACCACATGGGCGGCGATGCGGCCGAATGCACCCGGGGCTGCGTGAAGGACGGGTCCGACTACGCGCTCATCGTCGGCGACAAGGCGCTGACCCTGACGGTGTCGGACGCCAAGTTGAAGGACGCGCTCGACAAGCTGGCCGGCAAGAAGGCCACGGTCACAGGCGAAGAAAAGGGTGACACCATCGTCGTCACGGCCGTCAAAGCGGCCAAATAGTCAGTGTTTCAGGGAACGGGCGGCGCCAGGCCCCTGCGCGTCGCCCGTTGCCGCATCGGTGCCAGCCTGCCCCGGCGACACTCCCCGCCTCCGGGTGACCTCTCCAAGAGACAGAATATTCTGGACGCCGCGAAGAATTCGGCGTATCGTCGGGCCATCCGTTCCGGCAGCAGTCTTGCTCGTGGGGTTTGACAGGAGGGCGTCGCCATGACTCGCTCAGTCGTTGCGTCAGGTCCGGAATCCCTCGTTCGACACAATCACCGCCAGGCAACCGTCCCGCCTCCCGAGAACAACCACGTCACCGTTGCCTGCTCCGACGCGCTCGACGTCGTCTGCCTGGCCGTCGTCATCACGCTGATCGGCGCGACCCTGTTCTTCGTCTTCTGACCGTTCCGACCGCTCCGACCGCCACGTCCCGTCCGTGACGCCCGCTCGCGGCGGGCTGCCTAGACGTGATTGCGCAGCATCAGCTCCCTGGGATGGGGATCCAGATAGACCTGATCGGCCAGGTAGGCGACCGCCTGCGCCCGCACGTGATGCCGCACCAGCGTCAGCGGCACGACGAGCGGCACCAGCCCCGTCCGATAGTCCTCGATCGTCGCCAGCAGCTCGTCGCGTGACGCCGGGTCGATCGTCCGCTTGAAATAGCCGACCATGTGCATCAGGACGTTCGTCTGCCGCCGCGGCGTTGCCATCACGCGCAGCGCCGCCATGAAGTCCGCCGGATAGCGCGTGGCGATCTCGGCGCGCGGCAGCGTCTTCGCGCCGGCCACGAAGCGGCCGAGCGCCTGGTACGCCCGCGGCGCGTGCGCCATCAGCACCAGCTTGTGGCGCGTATGGAAGCGGACGAGCGAGCCGACCGTCCAGCGGCCGTCGAACAGGTCGCGCAGCCGGCGGTAGGCGAACACGCGCTCGATGAAGTTCTCGCGCAGCCGCGGGTCCGACAGCCGGCCCTCCTCCTCCACCGGCAGGTCGGGAAACCGCGCGAGCAGCGCGGCGGCGAACAGCCCGCGCCCGCGGCGCGCCGGCATGCCGTGGCCGTCGTAGACCTTCACCCGCTCCATGCCGCAGCTCGGCGAGTCCTTCTTCAGCACGTATCCCGACAGATCGGCCGAGGAGAGCGACTCGGCACGGCGGCGCGCGTACCGCGCCATGACGTCCGTGTGATCCGTCCCGCTCTTCACGCCGACCATCCGCAGGGCATCCGGAGAACCCATCAGCCGGACGGCCTCGCGCGGCGTCCCCATCCCGGTCTCGACTTCGGGGCAGACCGGCACCCATTCGACGTAACGGCCGAAGGTGTCGGCCAGGAAGCCGTCACGCTTGTGGCCGCCGTCGTAGCGGACCTTCTGGCCGAGCAGACAGGCCGAGATGCCGATCCGGATCGGGTGTTCGCTACTGGTCACCTGTGCCTCCCCTGCCGTCCGGTCAACCGGTGGTCACCACGACGGCGGCGCACGGCGTCCGGCCCCGGCGCCGGTACCCGTGCGGCACCACGGGATCGAAGTACATCGAGTCGCCGGAGGCGAGCGTGTGCTCCTCGTCGCCGACCGTCACGATGAGCGTGCCGCGCACGACGTAGATCACCTCGCCGCCCGGATGGGCGTGCCGGCGCAGCCGGTCGGGCGGCACGTCTTCGAACTCCGCGTAGTACGCCTGGAGCTTCCGCTCCGTCACCGGAAAATCGAGGCTCTCGAACCGGTACTGCAGCGGCCGCGCGCCCGCGCGATCCGGCAGCCGGATCCGATCGGCGCGCCGCACGACCGCCAGCGCCGGCCGCTCGCGCACCGCGAAGAAGTGATCGAGGCCGACCCCGAAGACGAGGGCGATGCGCAGCAGCGTGGGCAGCGTCGGAAACAGCCGGCCCCGCTCGAGCTTCGACAGCAGGGCGGGTGAGAGTCCCGTGTGCCGGCCCAGTTCGACCAGCCCCATCTTCTTCTTCAGACGGAGGGTGCGAAGCTTGGTCCCGATGTCGTAGCGTGCGAGTCCGTCCGTCAGTGTCGCCGACAGCATGATGGTCTCCCGGCCTTCCCCACGGTCACATCCGGCGCGATGGTGGTCGCCCGGCGAACACGGTCCGCTCTCCCGGGCCGATGATCGTCAGACATTTCACTGCAGTCAAATTACTTTACTCTGAAATTCAACGCATGGCAGCCTCGGCCGGGAAGCGCTGCACGAGGCGTTCGTCGACGGCGTGCAGTTCCTGGACCGTCGGATCCGCGGTCCCTTCCGCAACCGGCGGCACCCCCACCGCGTGGCTCCCGAGCAGCCCGCCGCAGGCGGTGAGCGTCTTCCGCTCCGATCGGCTGACGGCATTCCGGCCCCTCCGGGGTAGAATCTCCCGACACGCCGCACCTGTACCACGCCGCGCGAAGGAGGTTCAGTGGAGGATTCGACATCCCCGGCAACGGGGCCGACCGGTCAGCCGATGCCCTGGTACCGGGAAGTCACGGCCGATCAGTGGCGGGCCTTCTTCGCCTGCTTCATGGGATGGGTGCTCGACGGATTCGACTTCACCATTCTCACCTTCATCCTGGTCGACCTCGAACACAGCTTCACGGTGAGCAAGGCGCTGGCCGGCGCGCTCGGGACCGTCACGCTGCTGTTCCGCGTGGCGGGCGGCATCGGGGCCGGCACGGCGGCGGACAAGTGGGGGCGCAAGCTGCCGCTGATGTTCTCCATCCTGTGGTACTCGCTGTTCGCCTTCCTCAGCGGCTTCTCCACCTCCTACGCGATGCTCTTCGGCCTGCGGGCGCTGTTCGGCATCGGCATGGGCGGCGTCTGGGCGGCGGCGATGCCGCTGACGATCGAGCACTGGCCGCCGCACCTGCGGGGCATCGCGTCCGGCCTGCTGCAGGGCGGCTGGTCGTGGGGCTTCATGCTGTCGACGCTGGTCTACACGTTCATCTACCCGCTGGTGAACACGCGGCCCGACTTCGCCTGGCGGGTCATGTTCTGGATCGGCGTGCTGCCGGCGCTGATGATCTTCTGGATCGTCAAGCAGGTGAAGGAGAGCCCGGTGTGGCTCGCCCGGCAGAGCCACCTCCAGGAGCGCCGTCACACCGACCAGGTCTCGCTCGTCCGGATCTTCCGGCGCGATCTCATCGGCGTCACGCTGCAGACCTCGATCCTGATGGGCGCCTTCATCTTCTCGTACCACTCACTGACCTTCTGGTACCCGACGTTCCTCCGGACGTCGCACGTGGCGCCGCTGCGCTTCCTGGTCGCGTTCAATGCCGGCAGCATCGCGGGGGCCTTCATCTGGGGGCACGTCTCGGAGTCGCGGCTCGGCCGCCGCGGCGCGGCGATGCTCGCCATGCTCGGCGGCGTGGCGACGATCCCCCTGTACATCATGACGGCCAACACGACGCTGCTCCTGATCGGCGCGCTGCTGATGGGCCTCACCGCATCCGGGGCCTGGGGCGTGGTGCCGTCGTACCTCACCGAGCGGTTCCCGACGTCGGTCCGGGGCGTCGGGGCCGGCTTCGCCTATCACGTCGGCGCCGGTCTCGGCTCGTTCACCCCGGTCCTCATCGGTGCGCTCCAGGACCGCGGCATGGCCCTGCCGCATGCGATGATGCTGTGCATCACCGTCTCCTGCCTGCTCGTCACCTTCATGATGTGGATCGGACCCGAGACCCGCGGGCGGGCGTTCGCCGGCGTGGACGAGGCGGACGTCGCCGTCGGCCTCGTCCACTGAGACGGGCCGCCGGAAGCCGCAGCCGGCGGAGTACGAATGACTGCGCGCCTGCCGACACGGGCGCATGCCGGAGCTGGTTGATCGCAGATGCCCGACTCGAACCCGGTCCACCGGAAGAGGCGCCTCACCGGCCGTCTCGTCGTCCTCTTCGTGCTGCTCGCCATCCTGGCGGCCGCCGCCTGGGCCGGGATCGCCACGTACCAGAGCTACCAGGCCACCACGACGCAGGCGGAGATGACCATCTCGACGCCCAACTCGTTCATGCTGAGCGGCAAGATCACCGAGTCGGCGCCGACGACGGACATCGGGCTGCCGGACGTCGAGATCGGCGCGTGGTCCGGCACCCGGCAGGTGGCGACGGCCAAGTCGGACGCCGAAGGGCACTACGCCGTGCAGGGGCTCAGCGGTGAGGTGGAACTGCGGGTCAGCGCGCCGGGCTACGGCAGCGTCAAGCACCAGCTGCTCGCCTTCCGGGACGAGAACCTGAACCTGCAGCTCACGCCGGACCCGAAGACGATCGACGAAACGCTCACCGGCACGATCAAGCCGACCGATCCGCAGTGCTTCCTGATCCACGCCTGCCACGCGTACACGATCAACGTGCACCACGACGGCCCGGTCAACGCCACGCTCACGTGGCCCGACGACGACGTCTACCTGATGCTGCAGCTCTTCGTGCCGACGACGGGCCAGATCATCACCCAGGGGCAGGACCTCTGGGTGACCACGCAGTCCATCACCGCCTCCCTGCTTGCCGGCACGCGCTACGAGCTGCGCGTCGTCTACGAGAACGGCTCGAAGCCGACGAACTTCACGCTGGTCACGACCCACCCGAACTGATCTTACGTGGGGCTCCGCCCCACACCCCGGCTCCCTGCACTCGCTCGCCTCTGACGGCTCGCGCCGTTCCGGTCGCGGGCCCGCCGTGCGGGCCGCGCAGCAGGACAGCGGCGCCATCGGCCGTCCAGTCGCGCAGCCAGTACGGCCGCATCAGCGCGCACGACTGGCACCCGATCTCGGTGGGTGGCGAGAACGGCTACATCGCGCCGGCCCCGACGATCCCGAGATCCGTGTACGGCGGCAACGACATCACGCGCTACAACCGATGCACGGGCGCCGATCGCAGCATCGCTCGCCGACCCTCGGCCTCAAGGGGCTACTTCCGCCGAGCGTGGACGCTTGCCGGTGGTCATCTCCCCGATCGCGGCCCCACGACGCTGTACTTCAGCAACCAGATGATGTTCCGCAGCCTCAACGGCGGCATCCTGGACGCCGATCAGCCCGACTGACGCGCGTGAACCGGCGTGCCGCCGAACCTCGACCCGCTGACGGCGGCCGACGCCAGACAGCCCGAATCCGCGGCGGGGCGTCATCTACGCCATCGCGCCGTCGCCGGTGAACGCCGACACGCATCTGGGCCGGCACCGATGACGGGCTGATCCACCTCACCCGCGACGGCGGCAAGACGTGGAAGGACGTCACGCCGAAGCCGCTCACGCCGTGGAGCAAGGTCGGCATCATCGACGCGTCGCACTTCGACGTGAACACCGCCTACGCGGCCATCGACCGGCACCGGCTCGAGGACTACACGCCCTACATCTGCCGGACGCGCGACGGCGGCACGACCTGGCAGAACGTCGTCAACGGCATTCCTGACGGCGACTACGTGAACGTCGTGCGCGAGGACCCCGTGCGCAAGAGGGCTGCTGGACGCCGGCACCGAGAAGGGCCTCTACGTCTCGTTCGACGATGGCGGCCGCTGGGAGCCGCTGCAGCTGAACCTGCCGCACGACCTCCATCCGCGACCTGGCCTTCCGGGACGGCGATCCGTGGCCGCCACGTTCGGCCGGTCGCTCTGGATCCTCGACGACCTCACCCCCTGCGCCAGCTGACGCACAGCCGCCTCCGGCGCACTGGCGTCGCCTCTTACGGCTCGGCCTGCGCGTTCCGGTCGCGGGCCCGCCGTGCGGGCCGTTACGCTGAGCGGCCTCCGCCCCACACCCCGGCTCCCTGCACTCGCTCGCCTCTTACGGCTCGCGCCGTTCCGGTCGCGGGCCCGCCGTGCGGGCCGTTACGCTGAGCAGCCTCGCCCACCCCGGCGAGACTCGCAGATCGCGAGCTGTTCGGCGATGCCGCCGCGCTCGAGACCAGACTGAAGGCGGCGGACATGACGCCGTGTTGAGCGGGATCGCGCAGCTCATGGGGGCGCCGGCCGGAGAGGCGCCTCCGAGCGCCACGGGCGGCCCGGTCACGAACCTGCGGGCCCTGTACGGGGAGTTCAGCCAGATCCAGCGGTCGGTGGAAAGCGGTCCGGCGGCCCCCACGGCGAGCGAGACGCGCGCCCTCACCGCGGCCAGGACGAGCCTGGCGCAGCTCGTGCAGCGCTGGAACCGGCTCAAGCAGCAGGCCGGCTGAAGTCGGTAGGGACTGGCGGCGGCGGCAGGCCCCAGGCACGGGGAGACAAGTCGAGACAAGGTGTGACAAGCCGGGTCCGCCGCCGCCGCGCCAATCAGCTATACTTGTCACGTGGGCCCGATGGGCCCCTTGGAGGCACGAACGATGTTTGAAGGCCTGTTGCAGCCGACGCACCTCATCCTGATCCTGGCCATCGCGTTGCTGGTCTTCGGTCCGAAGAATCTTCCTCAGCTCGGCAAGGGTCTCGGTGAATCGATCCGGGGCTTCAAGGAAGCCATCAACGACGGGAAGGATTCGGAGAAGGACAAAGAGAAGTAGCGACCGGACGTGTCGGGCGGCCCGTGTCAAGGCGGGCCGCATCCCCTCTCTCTCGTTCAGCCCGCACGATTCGAGCCGGGCGGCCCGGGCTGGGAACGCCCCGTCGTTCCCGCCGGTTCCGGGTTGCGGCGTCTTCTCCTCCGGAACCGAACCGCCCGATCGCCGTCCGGACCGGTGCCCCGCTGATCGGACGCCCGGTTGTTCCCGGGAGGACGAGCCATGTTTGAAGGACTTCTTCAGCCGGTCCACGTACCTGATCATTCTCGCGATCGCCCTGCTCGTGTTCGGTCCGAGCCGCCTGCCGGAACTGGGCAAGGGGCTGGGGAAGAGCCTGAAAGACTTCAAGGACACGATGGACGGCGCCGGCGACAAGATCATGAAGGAAGTCGGCGTGACGCCGGAAGACGCGAGGAAGATGAGCGACTCGCTCCAGGCGGTGAAGCGCGGGAATCTCCAGAGGACGCTGACGAGCAAGGCGATGGAGCACACCGGGCTGGACCAGCTGAGCGGCCGGCGACCGGCCGCCGACACACCGGCAACCGCGGCGGCGACGCAGCCCGACGCGTCTCCCGCCCCCTCGGATCAACCACCCGCGACGACTTCGGAAGACTCCGCAACGCGCTGAGGGCCGGCGCCGGCCCCGCCCGTCTGGCCGGATGCCCGCGTTTGCGGGCACGACCGATCGGAACGGGCGGCCCGCCGAGCCGACACATCTGCCGTCGTCCACGCGCGGGCGGCCCCCGTCAGATCACCCGCTCATCCGCGTTCTACTCGTAGCGCAGCGCTTCGATCGGATCGAGTGAGGCGGCCTTGTGCGCCGGGTAGTAGCCGAAGAAGATCCCCACGAACGCCGCGAAGAGGAACGAGACGATCGCCGACAGCGGCGACACCAGCGTCGGCCAGCTGAGCAGATGTGAGATCACGATTGCCAGCCCCCCGCCGAGGATCACCCCGATCAGCCCCCCGACCAGGCAGAGCACGACCGACTCGGTGAGGAACTGCTCGCGGATCGACCGCGGGCGGGCGCCGACGGCCATGCAGATGCCGATCTCGCGCGTCCGCTCGGTGACCGAGACGAGCATGATGTTCATGATGCCGATGCCGCCGACGAGCAGCGATACGGCGGCGATGCTGCCGAGCAGCAGCGTCATGATGAAGTTCGTCTGCTCGGCGGCCTGGGCCACGTCGGTCATGTTCCGGATCTGGAAGTCGTCGGGCTGCCCGCCGTGCAGGTCGTGCCGCTGCCGCAGCAGCCCCTCGATCTGGTTCTGCGCGACACCGGAGAGCTGCGCGCTGGCGGCCGAGACCATGATCTGGTTGATGTGCCGGACGCGGTCGCCCGACATCTTCTTCTGCACGGTCGTGTAGGGCATGATGGCGATGTCGTCCTGGTCCTGTCCCACCATCGACTGCCCCTTCGACTGCAGCACGCCGACGACCTTGAACGGCAGGTCGCGCACGCGGATGATCTGGCCGATCGGATCCATGCCGGGCAGCAGGTTCGCCGCCACGGTGGCGCCGAGCACGACCACGCGCGCCGCCGGCGTGCACGTCGGCAGCCGTGAAGAAGGATCCCTCCTGCACGGGCCAGTCGCGGATCGTCGGAAACGTCTCGCTGGTCCCCTGAATCTGCGTGTACCAGTTCTGGTTGGCGGCGATCATCTGGCCGGAGGCACGCACGACGGGCGATGCCGCCAGCACGGCCGGGCATTCGCGGACGATGGCCTCGGCATCCTCGGCCGTGAGCGTCGCCCGCGCGCCGGCGCCCAGCCGCACCCCGCCCTGCGTGATGCTGCCAGGCCAGATGAACATGATGTTCGTGCCGATGCTCTGGATCTGGTTCTGCACCATCGCGGTGGCCCCCTGGCCGACCGACACCATGGCGATGACGGCCCCCACCCCGATGATGATGCCGAGCATGGTGAGCACCGACCGCATCTTGTTGCGGTTCAGCGCGCGGAATGCCGATCGAACGACCGGCCACAGGGTCATCATGAGTGCCTCCGCATCAGAACCGGAACCGGAACCCACCGCCCCGGCCGCCGCTGGCGCGCCGCGCGCCGGCCGACATGTCGCCGGTAATCACCTTCTCGCCCTCGTTCAAATCCCCCGAGAGCACCTCGGTGTTCGATCCGTCGGTGATGCCGATCACGACGCGCACCGGCGTCGGTCGGCCGTCGTTGCCGACGACCCAGACCAGTGCCGGCCGCCCCTCCGGCGACTCGACCACCGGGAACTTGATCTTGTCATTCGGGTTCCAGAGCTGGCCCGGTGCGAGCTCCTGCGGGCCGGGCTCGGGCCCGACCTGCACGTCGGAGATCGTGCCAGCGCCGGCGGCGCGGTGGCCCGGCGCCGCGGCTGACGGGCGCCCGCGCTCGCCGCGCGCCGCCATCCCGCCCTCGCCGCGGGCGCGCGGCCCGGCGGCGTCGCGTCCCCGCTCACTGCCGGCCGGCCCCGGGCGCCCGTTCGCGCCCGGCCGCCCGCCGCGCACGAGCCGCGCCTCCTCGGCCGGTGTGACGCTCGCCGGCCGGAAGCGCAGCGCCGCATTCGGCACCTTCACCACGTTCTCGCGGTGTTCGGCCACCATGCTGATGTTCGCCGTCATCCCCGGCTTCAGCCGCAGGTCGGAGTTGTCGACCGCGATGATCACGCTGTAGGTGACCACGTTCTGGACGTTCTGCGCGTTCAGGCGCACTTCCTTGATGCGCCCGTCGAAGGTCTGATTCGGATAGGCGTCGACGGTGAAGCTGACCGAGTCGCTCGTCGAGATCTGGCCGACGTCCGCCTCGTCGACATTCGCGTTGACCTGCATCTTCGTCAGGTCGTTGGCGATGAGGAACAGCAGCGGCGCCGACAGGCTGGCCGCCACCGTCTGGCCGACGTCGATGCTGCGCTGAATCACCACGCCGTCGACCGGCGAGTAGATGTTGCAGTACCTGCAGGTTGACCCGCGCCTGCGCGAGCTGCGCCTGCGCCTGCTGCACCTGCGCCTGCGCCTGCTGGATGTTCGCCTCGTCAGCGTTGATCTGCGCCTCCGCCTGCTTCACGGCCGCGTGCGCCTGCTCGACCTTCGCCGCGTCGCCGTCGGCGGTCGTCTTCGCCGTGTCGTACGTGTTCTGATCGAGGATGCCCTTCTTCACCAGCGAGTCGTCGCGCTGCATGATCAGCTGCGAGTTCGTCGAGGCCGCCTGCGCCGCGTGCACGTTCGCCTTCGCGCTGTCCAGGTTCGCCCGCTGGGTCAGCAGGTCGGCCTGCGCCGTCTGGACGTGCGCGCGCGCCGACGCCAGGCTCGCCGTCGCGTTGTCGAGCTGCGCCTGGAAGTTCCGCGGGTCGATCTGCGCGAGCAGCTGGCCCTGCTTCACCACCGAGTTGTAGTCGGCGTACAGCGCCTTGACCTGGCCGGACACCTGGCTGCCGACCTGCACCGTCACCACCGCTTCCACCGTGCCCGTCGCCGAGACGATGTTCCGGATGGCCCCGCGGCTCACGGCAGCCGTCACGAAGTCGCCCTCGTCGCCACGCTGCCCGCGCAACGCGACCGACAGCCCGATCGCGCACACCAGAATGACCGCCACGGCGATCGCGAGCCGCTTCCGGTCCTTCAGCCCCTGTTTGAGTTCCTCGACGGTCATGCCCGTGTTCCTTTCCTCGCCTCGACGGCCGGGTCGCCCCCGGCGCACCAGCCCGGCCGGGGCACGTGCGCATGAAATCGACGGCCGCTGCCGCCGCCGATCCGGGATGGCGGATGATCCGCTGATGCTGCCGGCGTCGCGGGGCGGCTGCGCCCCTGCCCGGGCCGACAGTGGCCGGGAAGCGCGCCCCCCCCGGGGGCCCGGCGCCTCGCGGCTCGTGGATGCCCGCCTGCACGGTCCGGAGCCTCGAACCTCTGCAGATGAGCCTGATTGGGCGGGCCTGACGCCCGTCCGGATGCACGTGCTCGTTCACTAGCCACATACGGAGGAGCGGCCGCGGTGTTTACCGGCTGCCCAGAAACCTCATCACATTCAGCCTGTTCCAGCTCAGCTTCTCCGGCGCTGTCCCGGCCGCCCGCCGCGGTAGGATGGCCGAGCCCGCCGCCCGCCGCGGCACGGAAGGAGAGTCGTCAGGATGGATTTCCGCGCCTTTCACGACATGTTCGCGCTCGGCCTGCCGGTGGCCGAGAAGATCCTCCGCCCCGTCGTCATCTACGCGTTCCTGATTGCCGGCCTGCGCCTCGCCGGCAAGCGTGAGATGGCCCAGCTCAATCCGTTCGATCTGGTCGTGCTGCTGACGATCTCCAACACCGTGCAGAACGCCATCATCGGCAACGACAACAGCGTAACGGGCGGCATCATCGGCGCCACCACCCTGCTCGCGCTCAACTACATCGTCGTCCGCTTCCTCTATCATCACGACAAGCTCGATCGCCTGATCGAAGGCGAGCCGGACACGCTCATCGACAACGGGGAGCTGCGGACCGACCGGCTCGCAGAAAGAACTGGTGACCCGGACCGAACTCGAGGCGGAAGCGCACAAGCAGGGATTCGACTCGCTCAACGAAATCGAGCGGGCCGTGCTCGACCCGAGCGGCAGATTCTTCTTCGTGGCGAAGCGGCCGACACCCGACCGTGCGCGGCACGACGAGATCCTGGCGCGCCTCGATCGCCTGACCGAAGCTGTCGCGGCGGCCACGAAGCAGCCGTAGCCCGCGGCCGGCACGCGGTCCGTGGCCACCAACGGACAGACCGCGTAGAATGCGCAGGTCCGCTGAAGGTCGGACGTCAGACGCTCTTCAGCGCGCGCGGGGCCCCACCCCCACGCGCTCATGCCTCGCGCCCTGCGGCGCTCGGCATGGGCCGCAGGCGCTGCACATCGAACGTCAGACGTCGCACGCGACAAGGAGCCACCGCCATGTCCCGACTGCTCCCCTTCGCCCTCGTCCTGTTGTGCGCCGCAGCGAGCTTCCCGGCGCCGAACCCGCCGCGGCCGCGCGCCCGCGACCTCGGCCTGGCGCCCGGCGTCTTCCCGCCCGGCCCGCTCGATGCCATCACCGACGTCACCGGCGTCGAGGTCGGTCAGGTCACCCTGATGCGGGGCGACGACGTCCGCACGGGCGTGACGGCGATCCTGCCCCACCCGGGCAACATCTTTCAGGACAAGGTGGCGGGCGCGGTCTTCGTCGGCAACGCCTTCGGCAAGCTGGCCGGGTCGACGCAGGTGGCCGAGCTGGGGACGATCGAGACGCCGATCGTGCTCACCAACACGCTCAGCGTCGGCACGGCGGTCGATGCCGTCGTGCGCTACACGCTGGCCGAGAAGGGCAACGAGCAGGTGCGCTCGGTGAACGCCGTGGTCGGCGAGACGAACGACGGCGGCCTGAACGACATCCGCGGCCTGCACGTCACCACTGCCGACGTCCTGGAGGCGATCGGGTCGGCGAAGGGCGGCCCGGTGGCCGAGGGCAGCGTGGGCGCCGGCACGGGCACGATCGCCTTCGGGTGGAAGGGAGGCATCGGCACGGCGTCGCGGAAGCTCCCGGCCGCTGCGGGCGGGTACGTCCTCGGCGTGCTGGTGCAGACGAACTTCGGCGGCGTCCTGACGATGGGCGGCGCGCCGGTGGGCAAGGAGCTGGGACGGTACGCCTTCGCGCCGCAGGCGGCGAATGAGGCGGAGCCCCGGGAGTACCGGGCCGGGCAAGGCCCGGCGGCGCGCACAGCGCGCCCGCGAACGGAACGGAGCGAGCCGCGAGAGGCGAGCGAGTGGAGTAAGCCGGGGTCCGGGGCGGAGCCCCGGGATGACGCCGACGGCTCGTGCATGATCGTCGTCGCCACCGATGCCCCGATCGACGCGCGCGACCTGCGGCGGCTGGCCGCCCGCGCCATCTTCGGCCTGGCGCGCACCGGCTCGTCCTACAGCAACGGGAGCGGCGACTTCGCGATCGCCTTCTCGACGTCGCCGCAGATGCGCAGCCGCTACGAGGACCTGGCCCCGCGCACGCGCAGCATCCTGCCGCCCGACGCGATGTCGCCCCTGTTCGAAGCGGCGCTCGAAGCCACCGAGGAAGCCGTGTACAACTCGCTGCTGCAGGCGACGACCGTCTCGTCGCGCGACCGCACCGTCGAGGCGATCCCGATCGATCGCGTGAAGGCGATTCTGAAGAAGTACGGAGTGGGGCGGTAGGAAGGGATCCTGACGAATTTTTGAATTGAAGAATGGAGGAGGCTGAAGACTTGTCAGCCTCCTTCATCTGTCAAGGGCCACCACTCCAGCCGCAATTCCGCCAGAACCCTCTTTCTTCAACTCTTCGAATTCTTCAATTCTTCGATTCGCCCCCTGCAGCGTCAGCTCCTCTTCGTACAGCGCCTCGCACGAGAGGGTTTCGGCGCCGTGCTCGGTGCAGACGGCGTAATTCACGCGCGGTCCGCCGGTACAGGGCCACGCCGGCGTGTTCGCCTCTTCGCGTTCACGACGTAGTACTTCACGTTGAAGGCCGGACGCCCCTGCGCGTCGAGCAGGGCCGGGTCGACCGTGTTCGCCCGCACCCGCCGCAGCGCCGCGAGCCCCGCGTCCTTCGGATGCGCGCCGCGCCGCATCTCCTCGACGATCAGGAACGAGCTGAGGTTGTAGAGGTTCGACTCGCCGTGCCCGGTGGATCCCGCGGCCCCGACCTCGCCATCGACGTACAGTCCCGCGCCGGGCACCGGCGAATCGCCCACGCGGCCGGGCAGCTTCCAGGCGAGCCCGCTGGTCGTCGTGACGCCGCAGATCTCGCCGCGGGTGTTCACGGCGCTGCAGTTGATCGTGCCGTAGTAGTGATTGACGTCGATCAGCCCCTCGACGAGCATCTGATGGCCGACGCGATAGCCGGCCTCCATGCGCGCCAGCGGGTCGCGCGCGCCGAGCGCGTCCACGCGCCGCTTCCACTCGATCCACAGCGCGCGCGATCGCGGCGAATTCAGATCGTCTTCGATCGGAAAGCCGGCCGCGCGGGCGAACGCCTGCGCCCCGTTCCCGGCCAGCAGCCGGTGGCCCGTGCGCTCCAGCACCGCGCGCGCGACGAGCGACGGCGTCCGGACGCCTTCGAGCGCCACGACGCCGCCGGCCCGCCGCCGCGGCCCGTGCATGCAGCAGGCGTCGAGCTGCACGACGCCGTCGGCGTTCGGCAGCCCGCCGTAGCCGACGCTGGAGTCGCCCGGATCGAGCTCGACGATGTTCACGCCGGCAATCACCGCGTCCAGGGGATCGCCCCCCGCGGCCAGCAGGGCGAACGCGCGCTCGACGCACGTCAGGGATCCGCCGTTCCTGAACTCGTTCCCGTTAGCCGACGCCACCACGGTGGCGCGCGCCTGGCGGCCGGTCACGACCGCCGCCGACCTGGTCTCTGACATCGATCCGTCTCCCTCTCCCCGCCGCCACGCGTCAAATCCCCGTCAATTCCCGGAAATGCTCCCCCGGACGCGCGGTTACCGATCAGTCGGCATTGACGGGCGGCCGTACCGCGACTACGATCCGAGGGAGTTCTCGCACCACCGCCCCGACATCACACATGCGACACATTACGCTCGAGGCCATCCGGGACGCGACGACGCGCGTCTACGACGCCGCCATCCGCACCCCGCTCATCCGCCTGGATCTGTCGGCCGGCACGCCGCGGTTTCCGCTCGCGGAACTGTACCTCAAGCTCGAGGTGCTGCAGCCGATCGGGTCGTTCAAGATCCGCGGCGCGTACAACGCCATCAGCCAGCTCTCCCCGGCCGAGCTGGCCGAGGGGATCTGGACGGTCAGCGCGGGCAACGCGGCCCAGGGCGTCGCCCTGGCGGCGCGCAAGGCGGGCGCGCGCTGTACGGTCATGGTCATGGACACGGCGCCCGACACGAAGATTCAGGCGATCGAACGGCTCGGCGCCTCGATCGTGCGCGCGACGTACGACGAGTGCTGGCGCACGGTCGAGCAGCACCGCTCCGACCGGATGACCGGCTGCTTCGTGCATCCGTTCGACGACGACCAGTTCATCGCGGGCAACGGCACGGCCGCGCTGGAAATCCTCGAGGACCTGCCCGACGTCGACGCGGTGGTCGCCCCGCTGGGGGGCGGCGGACTGCTGGCGGGCGTGGCGGCCGGTCTGCGCGCGCGGCGGCCGCAGGCGCGCGTCTTCGCCGCCGAGCCGGCCACGGCGGCGCCGCTGGCCGCGTCGCTCGCCGCCGGCGAGCCGATGTACTTCAAGTCGTGGGAGGCGTCGTTCGTCGACGGCGCCGGCGGCAAGTCGGTGCTCCCGACGATGTGGCCGCTGCTGAAGGACCTCACGGGCTCGATCGTCGTCTCGCTCGACGAGGTGGCCGGGGCCATGCGGCTGACCGCCGACCGCGTGCACGTCATCGCCGAAGGAGCGGCCGGGTGCGCCATCGCCGCCGCGCTCAGCGGCCGGGCCGGCACCGGCAAAGTGGTCGCCATCGTCTCCGGCGGCAACATCGACCTGCCGAAGTTCGCGTCGATCGTCGGCGCGTGCGCATAGGCACGATCCGGACTTCTGCATGATCTCCAAACGCTACGCTGAACTGCCTCCCCTGCCCGATCGGATCGGACGTCTCGAGGATCTGGCCGTCGACCTGTGGTGGATCTGGCACCCGCGTGCCCGCGAGGTCTTCCGGCAGCTCGACTACCCGCTCTGGCGCCGCACCGAGCACAACCCGGTCCGCATGCTGCGCGTGATCCCGCGGGACCGGCTGGAGACGGCGGCCCGGACGCCGGAGTTCCTGGCCCTCTACGACCGGGCGATCGCGGATCTCGAAGCGGCGCGCCAGGCCCGCGACACCTGGTGGAGCAGCCGGTACGACGGCGCGCACGGGCACTGCATCGCATATTTCTCCGCCGAGTTCGCGCTCCACCAGTCGCTGCCGATCTACGCGGGCGGCCTGGGCGTGCTCGCCGGCGACCACTGCAAGGAAGCGAGCGACCTCGGCGTGCCGCTCGTCGGCGTCGGCTTCATGTATCCCCAGGGCTACTTCCACCAGCGCGTGTCGGCGGAGGGCTGGCAGGAGGAGCGCTACGAGCGGCTGGACTGGGCCGACGCCCCGATCGAGCCGGCGGTGACGCCGGACGGCCGGCCGTGCGTGACGGCCGTCCCGCTCGGCGATCGCACGGTGCTCGTGGCGGTCTGGCGCGTGCGCATGGGCCGCGTGAAGCTGTACCTGCTCGACACCGACCTCGAGGAGAACGCGCCGTGGGACCGCGAGCTGTCGGCGCGCCTCTACGGCGGCGACCGCGAGACCCGCATCCAGCAGGAGATCGTGCTCGGCATCGGCGGCGTGCGCGCGCTGCGCGCGCTCGGCTCGCACCCGGCCGTCTACCACCTGAACGAAGGCCACGCCGCCTTCGTCGTCCTCCAGCGGATCCGGGATCTCCTGGAGAGCGGCGTCTCGTTCGACGCGGCCCTCGCGGAAGTGCGCGAGACGACGATCTTCACGACGCACACGCCGGTGGCGGCGGGCCACGACGCGTTCCCCTTCCAGCTCGTCGAGAAGCACCTGGCCGGCTGCTGGGGGACGCTCGGCGAGCACCGCGCCCGCTTCCTCTCGCTCGGCGAGTACCCGGGCGCCGGCGGTTCCCAGTTCAACATGACCGCGCTGGCGATCCGGACCTCCGGCAAGATGAACGCGGTCAGCCAGCTGCACGGCCACGTCACGCGCGAGATGTGGGCGTCGATCTGGCCCGGCCTGCACGAAGCCGAACGGCCGGTGCGCGCCGTCACCAACGGCGTGCACGTCCCCACGTGGGTCTCCTGGGACCTGTCGGCGCTGCTCGATCGCCACCTCGGACCGGCGTGGCGGGAGCAGCACGAGGACGCCGCACTCTGGGATCGCGTGCTCGACATCCCCGACGAGGAGCTGTGGCAGGTGCGGCAGGCGCTGCGCGGCTACCTGTTCGCCTACGCGCGCGAGCGGGCGCGGCAGCGCTGGACCGACGAGAAGACCGGCGTCGCGAGCATCGTCGCGGCTGGGCTGCTGCTCGATCCGTCGGCCCTCACCATCGGCTTCGCCCGGCGGTTCACCGCCTACAAGCGGCCCGATCTCGATCTTCCACGATACCGCCCGGCTCGCCGCGCTGCTGTCGGCGCCGGGACGCCCGGTGCAGATCGTCTTCGCCGGCAAGGCCCATCCGGCCGACGACCAGGGCAAGCACCGGCTCCAGGAGATCTACCGCCGGGCGCTCGACCCGGCCTTCGGCGGCCGCATCGCGTTCCTCGACGACTACGACCTGCACGTGGCGCACTTCCTCGTCCAGGGCTGCGACGTCTGGCTGAACACGCCCCGCAAGCCGCTCGAGGCGAGCGGCACCAGCGGCATGAAGGCCGCGATGAACGGCGTGCCCCACCTCAGCATCGGCGACGGCTGGTGGGCCGAGGCCTACAACGGCGCCAACGGCTGGCTCATCGACGGCGGCGCCACGGGAGACGGTCCCGAAGCGGCCGATGCCGCCGACGCCGCGGCCCTCTATCACCTGCTCGAGGATCACGTCGTCCCGGCGTTCTACGACCGCGACACCGGCCAGATCCCCCACCGCTGGCTGCGGATCGTCAAGGAGGCCATCCGCACCGTGACACCGCAGTTCAGCGCCCGGCGCATGCTCAAGGAGTACGTCGAGGGGATGTACGGGCCGATCTACCGGCAGGTGGAGTCGACGACGATCAATGCCGACCGCTGATCAGCGGGTGGTGAATGATCTGGATCCGGCTGCCGTCGGGATCGCGGAAGAGAGCGACCGGGCCCGTCGCGATGCCTTCCGGGCCGCGCATCGAGCGCGACGCCCCGCGATTCCGGGAACGCCGCCCACGCATCCGCCTCATCCGGACGCCGGACCACCAGCCCCAGGCGATCGCGCGGCGGGGCCGCGGCCGCCGGCCCGGCCGGGCGAGCCGGGATGGGCGGCTCACCTGACCGCTTGTCGGGAACCGGAGCAACGGCTAGAATTTCCTGATGCCCAGGAAGTCGGTCGCCAAGTCACGGTGTGCGCTCTGTGGCGCCAAGGAGATCTCCGAGCCCCGGGGAGAGGAGCGGTACTGCCGCGACTGCTGGGAGAAGAAGATCGCCGTCGAGGAGATCGTCGCGCGGGAGTTCGCGCTCAAGCGCTACATCCGGGCCCACAGCGCCGAGAAGTACCTCGTCTACCACTCCACGCTGAAGCGGCCCTGCGGGCAGCTCACGGTGGTCGACGACGGCTACGACCTGTTCCTGACCCTCATCCTCTACCCGAACTTCGCGTGGGATGAGGCCGCGTATCATCTGGAAGGCGACCCGGAAGGCCGGCTGTTCGCCGAGATCCTCGTCGATGTGATCGCCACCGAGGTCATCGAGCCGTGGGGCGGCGGCAAGTGGCACCTCGAGATCTTCCGTTCGGTCAATCCCGAACCGGAGGACTGGAACGGCGAGATGTGAGTATAATCCGCCCTGCAGAAGCTCTCCTACTTTTCGGGAGGACCACCATGAATCGCTTGTCCCCGACCTCCGCCGCGAAACTCGTGGGCGTAGGGCTGTTGTCGGCCGGCCTGTTGGCCGCCTGCTCGTCCAAGCCGGCCCAGCCGGCCGAATCCACCCCGGCGCCGTCGGCCGCCGCCGAAGCCGCGGCCAAGGCCGTCACCTCGGCCGGCGCGGATCTGCCGAAGCTCGTCGCTCCGCTGCAGGGCCAGGTCACGATCGACTACACGAAGCCCGACACCAAGCACGTCAAGGACACCGTCGAGACGATCGTGCGCGTGAAGAACACGTCGAACGGCGCCATCGCGGGCCTGCGGATCAACGAGTACCTGGTACGACAAGAACGGCAATCCGGTCTCGGGCAGCCAGCAGCGCCTGCGCGAGCTGCTGATGCCGGGCGACATCGCCACGCTGACGCTGACCACGCCCTACAGCGCGGGACTGTTCTCGAACAAGCTCGACTTCGCGCACGCCAACGGCACGGTGCAGCCGACGCTCGTGAAGGAGCTCCCCGCGGACACCAAGAGCGACGACGCCAAGAAGTAGCGGACCGTGCGGCGGGCGCGATTCACGCACGCGCCCGCCCCGCCCGTCACCGCCCCGTCAGCCGATCCGCCAGGCCGGCCGCGCCCGGCAGCCGGCACGGATCGCCCCGCAGCGTCTTCACGAGACACCCCGCCCAGAGCAGCAGAATCCCCAGCCACAGCAGTTCGGTGACGATCGTCATGGCGTGAAAGATCGCCGGATGGAGGAACAGGGCCACGGTCGTGGCCAGGCCGGCCGTCAGGCCGACGGCCGAGAGGAGGCCGAACGCCACGACCGACTGCGCGGCGTGGAACCGGACGAACGGCTGGCGCCGTTCGAGGACCAGCAGCAGGGCGCCGCTCACCCAGAAGCCCAGATAGCAGAGCATCGCCGCCACCGGCGGCGACACGCCGAGCACCGTCTCGTCGGACCGGGCGACGGTGGCGCGGCCGGGCTCAGTGCCGGCGGGCATGGGCCGCGCCCACGTCCACGAACCGCACCGGCCCCTCGTGCGCCGGCAGCAGCACGAGGATGTAGGGCGAGGTCATCACCGGAGCCGTCATGACGCCCTGCGCCGGCTTGTCGACGCGGTACTCGACGACGAGATCGCCGTTGTCGAGATAGGCGCGGGTGATCTCCGCCTTGTAGCCGGAGCTCGGCCGCGACCCGAGGAAGACGCCCGCGACCAGGTTCTGCTCGAAGTCGACCTTCGGCGGCAGCTTCGTAACGCCGTGCTCCTTCCACAACGCCTGCCAGTGCTCCTGATCGCGAACGACGACCTGCCGCGCGGTGGCGATATCGCTGAGCGGCCCCTGCGCGAGGACCTTCATCGGCAGTTCGTGCGACGGCGCGAGCGCGAGTGCGAGCACGAGGAACAGCATGCAACTCCCCTTTCCGGATGGGCCTGGAATGCCCGGGCGCCCTGGGCGCCCGGGTCGCCGGATTACGGCCGTGCCGCGCCGGCCCGGCTCGCGTCCGACTGGATCGTGAACTGCACCTGCCGGTCGACGCTCGGCATCTTGCCCAGCTCCGAGCGCGCCTGCACCTCGAGCACGTAGAGGCCCGGTGAGAACCCCTTGAGGGGCACGCGGGCGCTGTAGCCGAACCCGCCGCGCTTGCCGCCGAACTCGGCCGTCGACCGGGCGTCGGAGCTCTTGAAGACGACCGTGCCGGTGTCGGTGCGGACCGTCGTGGTGATGTCGACCGTATGCGTCGCCTTCGTGTCGTTGTCGTAGATCTCGGCGAACAGCGCGAGCGTATCACCCACCGGGAAGGCGCGCGCGGCCGACGGCGGCGCCGGCATGACCGGCGGCTTCAGGAACGAGTCGGGCCGGGCGGTCGGCATCCGCGACGCCGAGGCCGACGTCAGGGCGATGCCGCTCATCGAGAGCAGCGGCTTGTAGAAGTCGGGCACCTCGAGGTCGTAGCGGACCAATCCGACGGCGCCGTTGCCGTTCTCGCGCGCGGCCAGCCGGACCTGGTACCGCCCCGGCGGCAGGTCCATGCGGTTCAGCAGCCGGATGCCGGTCTGCTGCACGCGTTCCCGCGTCTCGGGCTTCAGCGACAGGTTGATGACGTCGCGGTTCCCGGCCTGTACCTTCCCCTTCGCGTCGATCGCCTGGTAGGCCACTTCCACCGAGTCGTCGTACCGCCCCTTCTGGTCGCCGAAGTCCAGGTCGCGCCCGCTCGCCTCGACGCCGAGCAGCACCGACGCCTTGTCCTTGGTCCCCTTGAACGGCGCGGCGAAGACGTGCAGCGTGAGGCCGGTCACCGGCAGCGGGCTGTTCAGCGCGGCGCGCACCGGCTCGGAGACGGCCTTCGGTCCGGGCGCCTCGACCGAGGTCGCCTTCCCCTTCGGCGCCAGGTAGCTGTTGCGCGCCCGCACGGTGAGGCCGGGCCGGTCGACCAGCACCTTCAGCTTGCGGAGCTTGCCGTCGCGGGCCTCGTTGGCGGGATGGTACCCGAGCACGTAGTACGAGCTGTTGTCGGCGACGATCCGCCTGAACGCCGAGCCGAAGTCGTTCTGGTTGAGCACGGCGAAGCCGCCGGTCTCGTCGGCGAGGATGCGCAGGCTGTCCTCCGACGTCCGCGTCTCGTCCATCATCGTGCCGTGGCCGAGCGTGATGTCGCTCGACGGCAGGTTGCTGATGTCGATGTCATCGCCGCCCCCGGCCGCCAGCCCCCGCGGGTCGATGCTGTAGATGTTCACGTCCGCGCGGCTCGCCGCCGAGATGAGCTGCCGCACGTCGTCGAGCACGCTCGAGACGAAGCCGTCACCGAAGACGGTATTGATGTCGTAGTCGAGCCCTTCGCTCACGAACAGCAGCGCCTTGCGCCGGCCGTGAATCTGGTCCATCCACCGGACGACCTTGAGCAGCGTCTCGGCCGTCATCCGGGCGTTGTAGCTCCGGACGTCCTCCCCGCTCAGCATCGTCGGGTCCGACGGCTCGGCGAGCCCGGCCAGGTTGTCCGCGTCGGCCATGGCCGACATCGCGCGCGAGGTGGCCGACTGCCCGGTGAACTTGTCGACCGAGGCCAGCAGCAGCTGCTTGTTGCTCGTGAAGTCCTGGCTGTCGGCGGCGGCCCCGCCGATCTGCAGGATCGCCATCACGTCGTTCGCCCCGAAATCGTCCTTGATGAACCGGGTCGCCACCTCGCGCACCCGGCCGGCCCGCTCGGGCTTCGTGTGCAGTTCGTCGAGCACCAGCACGTAGATCCGGCCGTTGAACGGCCGGGCGTTCGACTGCACGTCGGGCTCAATCGGGCCGGTCGCGAACAGCGGCTGCTCGGCCGTCTCGATCGGGATGTCGACGTGCGAGAAGGTGGAGATCGTCTGCGGCTTGCCGTCCTCGAGGACGGTGAAATCCTTCTTCGTGAAATCCCGCACGAAGTGTCCCTGCGCGTCGGTGACGACGGCGTCGACTTCCACGTAGTTCACTTCGAGCTTGAAGGTCGGAGTCTCGGGCGGCGTGGAACCGGCCGGCGGCTGCTGGCCGGCCAGCAGCACGGGAGTGACGAGCGCCGCCACGACGAGGGCGACCCGGGAACAGGTCTTCAGCATGCGTTTTCTACCTACGGGACAATGCACGGGTCCGGGACCCGCGAGGCGCCGGCAGGCCGGCGGGACCGGCGGGGCGAACGCCGGCAGAATGCCGCCAGACAGACACGGGAGTCTAGTCGATTATAGCCGCGGACGGCGCGGGATTACCTCTGCCGGGGCCCCGGAATCTCACGTATACTGATCCGGATGGCACTCGACATAGCCGCCGTCCAGTCCGCCTTGCGGGCGGACGGGTTCGACGGCTGGCTGCTCTACGATTTTCACGGCTCCAATCCGATCGCCACACGTCTCGCGGGTCTTGCCGGGGGCAACGGCCGGCACATGGCCACGCGCCGGTGGTACTACCTGATCCCGGCCGAGGGCACCCCTCGTGGCCTGGTGCATGCGATCGAGCGGCACAACCTGGATGAGCTGCCCGGGCCGAAGGACCTCTATGCCGGCCGCGAACAGCTCACCGACGGCCTGCGCCGGCTGACGGCCGGGCTGCACCGCGTCGCCATGGAGTACTCGCCCGGCGGCGCCATTCCGTACGTGTCGCGGATCGACGCCGGCACGATCGAGGCGATCCGCGCGCTCGGCCTCGACATCGCGTCGTCCGGGGATCTGGTGCAGCGGTTCGAGGCGGTCTGGGACGAGGCCGCGCTCGCGTCGCACCACGCCGCCGCCAGGAGTATCTATCGCGTGAAGGATCGGGCCTTCGAGGCGATCGCCGATCGGCTGGCGCACGGGCACACGGTCACCGAGTACGAGATCCAGCAGCTGATGGTCGGCTGGTTCGCCGAGGAGGGGCTGGTGAGCGACTCGCCGCCCAACGTCTCGGCGCAGCAGAACGCCGGCAACCCGCATTACCTGCCGGGCCCGCAGGGGTCGCGGACGATCGGCCGCAACGAGCTGGTGCTGATCGACCTCTGGGGCAAGCTCGGCGCACCGGGCTCGGTCTACGCCGACATCACGTGGGTCGCCTTCACCGGCGCCACGCCGCCGGCCGACCAGCAGCGGGCGTTCGCCGCCGTGTGCGAGGCGCGCGATGCGGCGCTCGACCTGATCCAGCAGGGCGCCCGTGCCGGGCGCGTGCTGCACGGCTGGGAGGCCGACCGGGCGGCGCGGACGGTGCTGGAGCGGGCCGGGTACGCCGATCAGCTGCTGCACCGGACCGGGCACAGCCTCGGCACCGAGGTGCACGGCAACGGCGCGAACCTGGACGACTACGAGACGCACGACGACCGGCGGCTGCTGCCGGGCACGGGGTTCACCATCGAGCCGGGCGTCTATTTCGACACCTTCGGCGTCCGGACGGAAATCAACGTGGTCATGGGTGAGCGCGACGCGACCGTGACCGGACCGGTACAGACGGCGCTGGTGGCGCTGGACTGACGCGTCGCACAGGGGAACCGGCTTCGTGCCGATGGCGCAGCGGGCCGGCTGCCGGGACTACTTCGGTTCGAGGAGAGTGAGATGTCAACCCGCAAGATCACGGTCTTCTACGCGTTTCTGATCGCGGTGGCTTCGCTGGCCGTCGGCATGGTCATCGCCTCGCGCCTGGACCTCTCGCCCGTCTCGACGGCGGCCACGCTGCCGGTGCCGACGATCAACTCCGCCCCGATCACCGGTCCGCTCTCGGCCGACACCTTCCGGAACATCGCGGCGACGGCGACGCCGATGGTCGTGAACATCCGGACCGAGTCGAAGCCCAAGGGCCAGGACCTGAGCAACTTCTTCGGCGGCAGCGGCGAGCGGCGGCGGGGACGACCTGCTCCACCGCTTCTTCGGCCAGCCGGGCGGCAGCCCGCATGAGCGGGTCGCGGTGGCGACCGGCACGGGCTTCATCATCAGCGCGGACGGCCACATCCTCACCAACAACCACGTCGTCGAGGGCGCGACGAAGATCACCGTCGGCCTCTACGGCGACGACGACCAGACCTACGACGCGAAGATCGTCGGCCGCGACTCGCTGACCGACAGCGCGCTCATCGTGCTGACCGAGAAGCCGGACCGCACCCTGCCGGTCGCGAAGTTCGGCGATTCGAGCCAGATGGCGCCCGGCGACTGGGTGATGGCGATCGGCAACCCGTTCAACTTCACCGACTCGGTGAGCGTCGGCGTCATCAGCGCGACCAAGCGGCCGTTCGAGACGGCGGACCAGCGCTACCAGGACGTGCTGCAGACCGACGCGGCCATCAACCCGGGCAACTCGGGCGGGCCGCTGCTGAACCTGCGCGGCGAGGTCATCGGCATCAACACGGCGATCATCAGCAACGACCGGACCTCGGGCAACCTCGGCATCGGCTTCGCGATCCCGATCAACACCGTCCGCAACCTGCTGCCGCAGCTCGAGACGGGCAAGGTCGTGCGGGGCAAGATCGGCGTGCAGGTGATGGCCGTCACCCGCGACGCCGTGCAGGCGCTCGGCCTGAAGAAGCGGCAGGGCGCCCTGGTGTCGACCGTCACCCCGGGCGGCGCGGCCGCCAAGGGCGGCGTGAAGCCGGGCGACGTCATCATCGACTTCAACGGCCGGCCGGTGGCCGACCGCGACGCGCTCGTGGCAATGGTCGTCGCCACCAAGCCGGGCACCACGGTGCCGGTGAAGGTCGTGCGCAACAGCCGCGAGGAGACGCTGAACGTGACGGTCGACGCGCTCGATCTCGAGGCCGAGGCGACGCAGACCCAGCCCAAGGAGCCCGACAACGCCGGCGAGACGAGCGGCGGCTTCGGCATCACGCTCAACAACCTGACCCCCGACGTCTCGCGCCGGCTCCGCCTCCCGCAGAGCCTCAACGGCGTCATCGTCACCGACGTCGACCCGAACGGGCCGTCGGGCGGCCTGCTCACCCAGTTCGACGTGATCAGCGAGATCAACCACAAGCCGGTGACGAGCGCCGCGGAGGCCAGCCGCGAGCTGCGCCAGATTCCGTCGGGCGACGTCGCGCTGCTCCTCATCTACCGGAACGGCCAGCAGGTGTTCCTGACCGTCAAGAAGCAGTAGCCCCGGCCGCCGGTCGTGCTTGACGCGAACGCCCGCGTGTCCCGACAATCGGGGCCCGCGGGCGTTTTCGCGTTCGCGGGCCGTCCGGTGGCATCGTGGCGCGTTGCACCTGCCACGCGCGCACGTGAAACGATGCGATGCACCTGTCAGCCTCGGCGTGAAACGATGGGGACCATCCATGCTCGAGCGAGAGATCAAGCTGACGTTCGGGAGCGCCGCCGAGGCCCGCACCGCCATCCTGGCCGCCGGGGCGATTCCGCTGCACGCCCGCCGGCTCCAGGAGGACTGCCTGTTCGACACGGCCGACGAGCGGCTGCGCCGCGAGCGTTCCGTGCTGCGGGTCCGCGTCGAGTCGGGCCGCAGCCTGCTCACCTTCAAGGGGCCGGTGCAGCCTTCCGCGATGAAGGTGCGCGAGGAGCTCGAGACGGTCATCGGCGACGGCGAGGTGATGGTCCAGCTCCTCGAGCGGCTCGGTTTCCACGTCTGGTTCCGCTACCAGAAGTATCGCGAGGAGTTCTCGCACGAGGGGGTCGTCATCGCCGTCGACGAGACGCCCGTGGGGGTCTTCGTCGAGGTCGAGGGCGACGAAGCCGGCATCACGGCGATGGCCGGCGCGCTCGGGCGCACCGTCGACGACTACGTCGTCGATTCCTACCGGACGCTCTACGTGCGGCACTGCCACGCGCGCGGCGTGGAGCCGTCCGACATGGTGTTCGACGAAGCATGACGGCGACCGGGACCCGCGCCGGCGTGCCGCGCCACGGCATGGTGCTGACCGCCGGCCTCGGCACCCGCCTGCGGCCGCTGTCCGACGACCGGGCGAAGCCGGCCATGCCGGTCTGCGGCGAGCCGCTCGTGCGGCGCATCCTGCGCTGGCTCGCCGCGGCGGGCGTCACCAATCTCGTGCTCAACCTGCACCATCGGCCGGAGACGGTCGCGGCTGCGGTCGGTGACGGCCGCGACCTGGGCGTCCGCGTGCGCTATTCGTGGGAACAGCCGGCCGTGCTCGGCAGCGCCGGCGGGCCGCGGCTGGCGCTCCCCCTGATCGACGGCGATCCCTTCGTGCTCGTCAACGGCGACACGCTCACCGACGTCGACCTCGGCGCCATGAGCGCCGCGCATCGCGCGTCCGGCGCCCTGGTGACGATGGCGGTCGTGCCCCATCCCAATCCGTCGCGCTACGGCGGTGTGCTCGTCGAGCCGGACGGCCACGTGCGGGGCTTCACCGGCCCCGATCCCTCGGCCGGCGCCCGGCACTTCGTCGGCGTTCAGATTGTCGCGGCAGAGGCGTTCGCGCGGCTGCCCGCCGGCGAGCCGGCCGAGACGGTGCGCGCGCTGTATCCGGCGCTGCTCGACGAGCGGCCGGGCAGCATCCGCGTGTTCGAATCGACGGCGACGTTCCGCGACATCGGTACGCCGGCCGACTATCTGGCCGCGTCGCTGGCCGTCGCGGCCGCAGAAGACCTGGATGCGCTTCCGCCGGGACGGCGCACCGAGGTCGCGCCCGATGCGCACGTCGAGCGGACGATTCTCTGGGACGACGTCCGCGTCGGCGCCGGCGCCACGCTGATCGAGTGCATCGTCGGCGACGGCGTGACCATTCCGGCGGGTGCGCGGTTCACGCGTGCCGCCATCGTCCGCGCGCGGCGGGCGCCGGCGGCGGGCGAACGTGTCGACGGTGGCCTGCTGGTGGCCGACATCGGTCCTGCGGCGCGCACGGCGCCGCCCTCCGTGCGCACATGACGAACGGTTCATCTTCCACGCCTCCGGCGATCGATCCGCGCGTCGGCGTCTACCTGGCCCGGCGCGGCATGCCGGAGGCGCGCGTCACCCCGCTCACCGGTGACGCCTCGACGCGCCGCTACCTGCGCATCGAGCCGGCGGGCGGACCGGCGTCGGTCCTCGCGCTCTATCCGGAGCCGTTCAGCGCCGACGCGCTCCCCTTCCTGAACGTGGCACGGCTGTTCGACCGGCTGGGCCTGCCGATTCCCGCCGTGCTCGACACAGCCGGCGATCTCGGCATCGTCGCGCTGGAGGATCTCGGCGACGTCACGCTGCAGGCCCATCTCGCGCGCCTCGGCCCCGGCGAGGCCATCGGCTGGTACGAACGGGCGGTCGACCTGATCGGCGTGCTGCAGCAGGGCGGCGCGGCGCACGCCTCGCCGGCCTTCCTGCCGTACGGCCTCGCGTTCGACGTCGAGAAGCTCACGTGGGAGCTCGATTTCTTCGTGCGGCACTTCCTCGAGGCGCACCGCGGCGCGTCGCTCGACACCGCCGAGCGGCAGGCGCTCGACGAGGAGTGGCACGCGCTCGCCGCCGCGCTCGCCGCCGAGCCGCGCGTCGTCTGCCATCGCGACTACCACAGCCGGAACCTGATGGTGCACGACGGCCGGCTCGTCGTGATCGACTTCCAGGACGCGCGCATGGGCCCCGACACCTACGATCTGGTGTCGCTGCTGCGCGATTCCTACGTCCGGCTGCCGGAGGCGGACGTGGACCGGCTGATCGCCCGCTTCCTCGCCGGGCCGGACCGCCCCCCGGTGGACGCCGGCGGCTTCCGGGCGCGGTTCGATCTGATGGCGATGCAGCGTAACCTGAAGGCCCTGGGGACCTTCGGCTACCAGGTTGCCGTGGCCGGGCGGCCGCAGTACGCCGAGTCGATCCCCCTGACGCTCGCCTACGTCCGCGAGAACCTCGGCCGGTCCTCCCGGTCGGGGCGGTTCGCCCGCCTGCACGGCCTGCTGGCGCGCCACCTGCCCGAATTGCGCTGAACCGGCCCTCCGCGCGGCGGGCGGGCCGGCGGGTGACGCCCGCGCGCGATTGCAGGTACAATTCCCTGTTTCGTCCGTCTGACAAGCTGGTGATCTGTTGACCACGCCACGATTCGGGGTTTCGACGCACCTCTACCACCATCAGCGCCTCAGTCGCGATCACCTGGTCGAAATCGCGGCGCACGGGTTCGAAGCGATCGAGCTCTTCGCCATGCCGACGCATTTCGACTATCACAACCCGACGGCGATCGCGGACCTGCAGGAATGGCTGGCCGATGCCCGGCTCGACCTGCATTCGATCCACGCGCCGATCGTGGAGCGGCTGACCGGCACGCGCTGGGGGCGGTCCTGGTCGAACGCCTCGAGCGACGAGGCCGGGCGGCAGGAGGCGATGCGGGAGGCCGAAGCGGCGCTCGCGGTCGCGCGCCGTATTCCGACGAGCTACTTCGTCGTGCACCTCGGCCGGCCGGCCGCCGAGGCGCCCGATGGCGACAACAGCCGGGCGGCGGCGATCCGGAGCCTGCGGGAACTGCACCCGCTCGCCGGCCCGCTCGACGTCCAGCTGGCGCTCGGAGATCATCCCGAACGAGCTCTCGCGTCCCGAAGCGCTGGTGCAGCTGCTGGAGGACGAACTCGACATGCCCGACGCCGGTGTCTGCTTCGACTTCGGCCACGCGCACCTGGGCGGCGACATCATCGACGCGGTGGAGACGACGTCGGGGCACCTGGTGACGACGCACGTGCACGACAACGGCGGCCGCCACGACGATCATCTCGTGCCGTTCGAGGGGACGATCGACTGGGAAGCGACGCTGACGGCGGTGCAGAAGGTCGGCTACGACGGCATGTACGTGCTGGAGCTGGCCAACCGGAGCACGCCGCGTGAGACGCTGGAGCGGGCCCAGCGCGCCCGCGCCCGCTTCGAGAAGATACTCGGGGCCTGACGAGCGCGTCAGTTTTGAGTTTTGAGCTGTTGAGTCCTGAGTTTTGAGTTCTGAGTCCTCAGTCCTGAGTGGGGCTCCTGCTCATCACTCAAGACTCACAACTCGACTGACTTCAGAAACTCCCGGCGATGCACAGACATGACTGACCGCCTACATCCAGGACATCGACCGCTACGAGGGCCAGCCGGTGACGATCCACGGCTGGCTGCACAACCGCCGATCGAGCGGCAAGATCCACTTCCTGATCGTGCGCGACGGCACCGGCTTCATCCAGGCCGTGATGTCGAAGAAGGCGGTGGGCGACGAGATCTTCACCCGCGCCGATCACATCGGTCAGGAGACCTCCGTCATCGTCAGCGGCACCGTGCGCGCCGACACGCGCGCGCCCGGCGGCTACGAGATCGACGTCGCCGACTTCCAGGTCGTCGGCGCGTCCACCGACTATCCGATCACGCCCAAGGAGCACGGCGTCGACTTCCTGCTCGACCGCCGCCACCTGTGGATCCGCTCGGAGCGGCAGCAGGCGATCCTGCGCGTCCGCCACGAGGTGATCAACGCCGTCCGCGACTACTTCAACAGCCGCGACTTCATCCTCGCCGACACGCCGATCTTCACGCCGTCGGCCTGCGAGGGAACGACGACGCTCTTCCCGGTGCAGTACTTCGAGGACACGACGGCCTACCTGACGCAGAGCGGCCAGCTCTACAACGAGGCCGACGCGATGGCGCTCGGCCGCGTCTACTGCTTCGGGCCGACCTTCCGCGCCGAGAAGTCGAAGACGCGCCGCCACCTGACCGAGTTCTGGATGGTCGAGCCCGAGGTCGCCTACGCCGACCTCGACGACGTCATCGAGCTCGCCGAGGGCCTCGTGGCCTCGGTCGTCGCGCGCGTGCTCGACCGCCGGCAGCGCGAGCTGAAGGTGCTCGAGCGGGACACGTCGAAGCTCGAGGCCGTGAAGGCGCCGTTCCCGCGCGTCTCCTACGACGAGGCGGCGCAGATCCTGAAGGACAAGGGGCTGCCCTTCGAGTGGGGCGGCGACTTCGGCGGGCCCGACGAGACCGCGCTGTCGGAGCAGTTCGACCGTCCGGTGGCCGTGCACCGGTATCCGAGCGCCATCAAGGCCTTCTACATGAAGCCCGACCCGGTGCGGCCCGAGGTGGCCCTCTGCGTCGACGTGCTCGCGCCCGAGGGCTACGGCGAGATCATCGGCGGCGGCCAGCGGCTCGACGACTACGACCTGCTGCTGCAGCGGATCAAGGACCACGAGCTGCCGCAGGAAGCCTTCGAGTGGTACCTCGACCTGCGCCGCTACGGGTCGGTGCCCCACAGCGGCTTCGGCATGGGCATCGAGCGGGTCGTCGCCTGGCTCTGCGGCCTCGAGCACGTGCGCGAGACCATTCCGTATCCGAGAATGCTGTACGGTTGTATCCGTGACGATGAAAGGTCTGCAGGCGGTAGGCGATGGGCTCCAGGCGGTAGGGACGAGCGCGTCGCGCTGAGGAATCTGAACGATGCTCGGCGCTCGCACTCGAGCGCCGAGCTCAGCCCTATCGCCTATCGCCTATCGCCTAAAGCCCATCGCCTACAAGAATTCATGAAAATCGGCTTTCTCTCCCTCGGCTGTCCGAAGAACCTCGTCGACTCGGAGGTCATGCTGGGGCTCGCCCGCGAGGCGGGCCACGAGCTGACCGCCGATGCCCGCGACGCCGAGGTGATCGTCGTCAATACCTGCGCCTTCATCGACAAGGCCAAGCAGGAATCGGTCGACGCCATCCTCGAGATGGCCGACCTGAAGAAGACCGGCGCCTGCCGCCGCCTCGTCGTCACCGGCTGCCTCGCCGAGCGCTACCGCGACACGCTCATGGCCGAGATGCCCGAGATCGACGCCGTCCTCGGCACCGGCGAGGTCCCGGACATCGTCGGGGCCCTCGAAGGCCGCGCGGGTCAGCCTGCGCCGCTACAGGTTCTATCGGCCGGCTGGTGCGGCCACCCCCGCAGAGCGCCGGTCCAAGCGGCAACGTCGCATGTCGCAAGATCCGGAGCGGAAGCGACGGCAGCGCGTGGGGGTGGGGCCCCACGCGAACTGAAGAATGCCGACAAGTCTCTTCCCACGTATCTCTACGACGCCGACACCCCGCGCACGCTCGCCACGCCGGGGCATTACGCCTACGTGAAGATCGCCGAGGGCTGCGACTACAAGTGCGCCTTCTGCATCATTCCCACGCTCCGGGGCCACTATCGCAGCCGGACGGCCGCCTCGATCGTCGACGAGGCGCGGCGGCTGGCCGACCGCGGCGTGCGCGAGCTGCTGCTCGTCTCCCAGGACACGACGTTCTACGGGATCGACCGGCACGAGCGCGGGGCGCTCGCCCGCCTGCTGCGCGAGCTGAACACGGTCGACGGCCTCGAGTGGATCCGTCTCCTCTACCTCTACCCGACGACCATCGACGACGCGGCGCTCGACGCGATGGCGGAGTGCGAGAAGGTCTGCCGGTACGTCGATCTCCCGCTGCAGCACGCCTCCGACGAAGTCCTGCGGCGCATGCGCCGGCCGGGGACGCGCCGCACCTACGATCGTCTGCTCGCCCGCATCCGCGACCGGGTGCCGGGCGTGGCGCTCCGCACCACGTTCATCGTCGGGTTCCCGGGCGAGACCGGGGCCGACGTCGCCGAGCTGCAGGATTTCGTCCGGGAGGTCGGGTTCGACCACGTCGGCGTCTTCACCTACTCCCACGAGGAGGGGACGGCCGCCTTCGACCGGTCCGACGACGTGCCGGCGGCCGAGAAGCGGCGACGGCGGCAAGCCGTCATGGCCGCCCAGCGGCGGATCGTCCGGGCGGCCCAGAAGCGACGGGTCGGCGAGCGGGTCCGGGTGATGGTCGACGGCCCGTCGCCCGAGCACGATCTGGCGTTCCGGGGCCGGCTCGAGGGCCAGGCGCCGGACATCGATCCCTGTGTATATTTGACCGATTGGGACCCGGCGGGGACCGCGCCCGGGACCCTGGTCGAGGCGGAGATCGTGGGGGCGCGGGAGTACCGACCTGGTAGCCCGTCCGTTGGCGTAACCGAAAGCTTGTGCTATAGTTACAGATTCGGAGCAGAGGTTAGGCAGCGGAAGTGGGCCTGTGCCCACTTTTTCTTTTTGAGGCGACGCCAGCCAGGCGTCGTGCCCTGCACCGGCACGAAGCAGTGATGTCGAGCGAGGAGACGAGGACCCGGATTCGCGACGCGGCGGCGCGCGTCACCGCCTCCCTCGGGCTGGACATCTTCGACGTGCAGCTGCAACGCGAGTCGGCGGGACTCGTGGTGCGGATCTTCATCGATCGGCCCGGGCCGGCGGCCACGGCCGAAGAGAGCGTGAGCGTCGAGGACTGCGCGCGGGTGAGCCACGAGCTCAGTGCGCTGCTCGACGTGGAAGACCTGGTGCCCGGCGCATACCTGCTCGAGGTGTCGTCGCCGGGCCTGGATCGCCCGCTCCGCGACGCGTCCGACTTCCGGCGGTTCACGGGCCGGATGGCCAAGCTGGTGGTCACCGAGGCGGTGGCGGGCCAGAAGGCGTTCCGCGGACGGATTACGGCGGTCGACGGCGGCGACCTGCTGTTGACCGAGGGGTCGCGGGAGCATCGGATTCCGCTCGCGCTGGTATCGCGCGCGCGGCTCGAGGTGGAATTCTGACGGGACAGTGGAGGCCACTGCGGAACGCTGACCATGAACAACGCACTGCAAAACACGATTGAGGCGCTGGCCAAGGAAAAGGGGATCGAGCCCGAGGTCATCATTGTCGCGATCGAGGATGCCGTTCTGACGGCATCGCGGAAGTACTACAAGACCAACGAGAACCTGCGCACCCGCTTCAACACGGAGACGGGACAAGTCGATCTCTTCGCGGTCAAGCAGATCGTGAACGAGGTGGAGGAGCCGGCGACGCAGATTTCGCTGGCCGAGGCCCAGGAGCTGTACGGCGACGAAGCCGAAGTCGACATGGAGATCGAGTTCCCCAAGCCGACCGAGGTACTCGGGCGCATCGCGGCGCAGACGGCCAAGCAGGTGATCTCGCAGAAGGTGCGCGAAGCCGAGCGCGAGAACATCTTCACCGAGTACAACCAGCGGATCGGCGAGGTCATCAACGGCGTCGTCAAGCGGTTCGAGAACGGCGACATCATCCTCGAGGTCGGCCGGATCGAGGCGCTGCTGCCCCGCAAGGAGCAGTCACGCGCCGAGAGCTACACGCAGGGCGACCGCGTCCGCGCCGTCATCAAGGGCGTCAGCCGCAGCGCCAAGGGGCCCCAGATCGTCGTGTCGCGCACCGATCCGGCGCTGCTCATCAAGCTGTTCGAGCAGGAAGTCCCCGAGATCTACGACGGCACCGTGCTGATCCGCGGCGCCGTCCGCGAGGCGGGCGACCGCGCAAAGGTCGCGGTGATGTCGCGCGAGCGCGACGTCGACCCGGTCGGCGCCTGCGTCGGCATGAAGGGGACGCGCGTCCAGGCGATTATCCGCGAGCTGCGCGGCGAGAAGATCGACATCGTCGAGTGGTCCGATGATCCCGTCAGCTTCGTCACCAACGCGCTGAGCCCCGCCAAGGTGCAGCGCGTCTCGATCTTCGACGACCACGAGCGGATCATGGAAGTCGTCGTCGAGGACATGCAGCTGTCGCTCGCCATCGGCAAGAAGGGCCAGAACGTCCGGCTGGCCGCGAAGCTGACCGGCTGGCGCATCGACATCAAGAACGAGGAAGAGAAGCGGCGCGAGGTCGAGGCCCAGTTCGAGGGGTTCGAGACGCCCGCCGCGGAAGACGGTGCCGAGGCCGCCGCCGAGGACACCGCCGCCGACGAGACGGCCGGGAGCCTCGAGACCGCCCCGGACGCCGGCGAGCAGCCCGAGGCGCTCGCGGCCGCCGGGTCCGACCCGGCCGAGCCGTCTGACCCGGCCGAGCCGGCCGGTGACGCGGAGCCGGCCGAGGCCGTCGCGCCCGAGGGCCAGGCCGAAGTCGAGCACTGAGGCGCGACGGGCGCCATCATCACGAGAACGAAGTCGGGGGTAGCTACAGTTGGCCACAGTTCGGATTTACAAAGTCGCGGAACTTCTCAGCACGACCAGCCAGGAAGTGGTGACGCTGCTGAAGCAGAACCACGGCATCGAGGTCAAGAGCGCGTCGAGCACGATCGAAGAGGTCGTCGCGCGCCAGTTCGTCGAACGGCAGGCCAAGAAGCGGGGCATCACCCTGCCGGCCGGCGACATGTTCGGCGACGCCGCGACGACCAAGACCAAGCGTGGCTCCAAGAAGGCCGCGGAGGCCGCCAAACCGGCCATCCAGCACGCCCTCCCGCCTCCCCGCCTCGTCAAGACAGCCAAGACCGCCCCGCCGCCGCCCGAAGAAGAAGAGCCGGCCGAGCCGGTCTTCGACGAGGAGCCGGCCGCCGAGGAGCTGGCGATCGACGCCGCCGAAGCCCCGGCTGAAGTGGAAGCGGAAGCGCCCGTCGAGGCGGCGGCCGCGGCCGCCGAGGCCCCGGTCGAGGAGGAGCCCGAGACCGAGCCCGAGAGCGCGGAGCCCGAACCGGCCGAAACCGCCACCGCCACGCCCGCGGCCGCGGCGGCCGCCGCGCCGCCGGCCGTCCGCCGCGGGCGCGTCGTGCCGCCGCAGCTCCGGCTGCGCGTCGAGGAAGGCGGCCCGAAACCGAGCCGGCCGTTGACGCCGCGCATCACGGCACCGCCCAAGCCGCTGCCGCGCCGGCCGGCGCCGCCGGCGCCGCCGGCGCGTCCGGCGGCCTCCGCCGGTCCCGCGTCACCGGCCCGTCCGGCCGGTCAGCGCCCGTCGTATCCGTCGCCGTCCTACCAGACGCCGGGCGGTCCGCGCCCGCTGCCGTCGCAGCCGGTGCGCCCGCAGGCGCCGGGTTCGCGGCCCTCCATGCCCGGCCGTCCGGGCCCGCGGCCGTCGTACCGGCCCGGCATGCGTCGATCGGGCGGACGCTCGACTCCGCGGACCCCGACGGCACCGCCGACTCCGGTGGCGCCGCCGCCCATCAGCCGCAGCATCACGCTGGCCGAAGGTATGACCGTCAAGGATCTGGCCGACAAGCTCGACGTGCGCGTGAAGGACGTCCTCAAGAAGCTGCTCGACAAGCGGCTGATGATGACCATCAATTCGACCATCGACGAGGAAACGGCGACGGCGGTGGCGCGCGACTTCGGCGCGTCGGTCGAGATGCGGAGCTTCGAGGAGGAGATCCTGCAGGCCGACACCGAGGAGGCGAGCCCGGAGGATCTCGAGCCGCGCGCGCCGGTGGTCACCGTCATGGGCCACGTCGACCACGGCAAGACGACGCTGCTCGACGCGATCCGCGAGACCCGCGTGGCCGAGCGCGAGGCCGGCGGCATCACGCAGCACATCGGCGCCTATCACGTGCAGGTGAACAAGCCGGAACGTCGTCTTCCTCGACACGCCGGGCCACGAGGCGTTCACGCTGATGCGCGCCCGCGGCGCGAAGGTGACCGACGTCGTCGTGCTGGTCGTCGCGGCCGATGACGGCATCATGCCGCAGACGCGGGAGGCGATCGACCACGCCCGCGCGGCGAACGTGCCGATCATCGTCGCGGTGAACAAGATCGACAAGCCCGACGCGAACCCGGAGCGGGTGAAGCGCGAGCTGACCGAGCTCGGCCTGATGCCCGAGGAATGGGGCGGACAGACCGTCGTCGTGGAGGTGTCGGCCAAGAAGCGGCAGAACCTCGAACTGCTGCTCGAGATGATCCTGCTCGTCAGCGACATCGGCGATCTGAAGGCGAACCCGAAGCGGAACGCCTCGGGCACCGTGCTCGAAGCGAAGCTCGACCGCGGGCGCGGGCCGGTGGCGACGATCCTCGTGCAGGACGGCACGCTGCACGTCGGCGACACGTTCATCGCCGGGCCGATCGTCGGCAAGGTCCGGGCGCTCATCGACGACCGCGGGAAGCACACCAAGCAGGCCGGGCCGTCGACGCCGGTCGAGGTCCTCGGCCTCGACGGGCCTGCCCCAGCCGGGCGACGCGTTCCAGGCGCTGGCCGACGCCCAGAAGGCGCGGCAGATCGCCACGTTCCGTCAGGCGCAGGCCAAGGAACGGGCGCTCGGGCTGAAGGGCGGCCGGCTGACGCTCGAGTCGCTGCAGCAGCAGATCGCCGAAGGCGGCATGAAGGAGCTGCCGATCATCATCAAGGCCGACGTGCAGGGCTCGGCCGAGGTGCTCGCCGACACGCTGCGGAAGCTGTCGGACGAGCGCGTGAAGCTGCGGATCATCCACGCCGGCGTCGGCGCCATCAACGAGTCGGACGTGCTGCTGGCCTCGGCCTCGAACGCCATCGTGATCGGCTTCAACGTGCGGCCCGACCGGAACGCCGCCGACGTGGCCGATCGCGAACAGGTCGACGTCCGCCTCCACTCGGTGATCTACAACGTCACCGAGGAGATCAAGAAGGCGATGACCGGCCTGCTCGAGCCGACGCTGAAGGAAGTGCGCCTCGGCGTGGCCGAAGTCCGCGAGACCTTCAAGGTGCCGAAGGCCGGCACGGTCGCCGGCTGCATGGTCACCGAGGGCCGGATCACCCGCAGCGGCGACGCCCACGTGCGGCTGCTGCGCGACAGCGTCGTGATCTTCGAGGGGAAGATCGGGTCGCTGCGCCGCTTCAAGGACGACGTCAGCGAGGTCAAGACCGGCATCGAGTGCGGCATCAGCTTCGAGCGCTACAACGACGTCAAGGTCGGCGATCTCATCGAGGCCTTCGTCGTCGAGCGCGTCGCCGCCACGGCGTGATGGTCGTCGGGCTCGTCTCGATCGAGCTCCACCTGCCCGCCGCCCGTTCCCTCAAGGACAAGCGGATGGTGCTGCAGAGCCTGAAGGGGCGGCTCCGGAAGTTCAACGTGGCGATCGCCGAGATCGACCACCACGACCTCTGGCAGCGCGCCGCGCTCGGGATCGTCACCATCGCGACCAGCCGCGCGCACGCCGATCGCGAGCTGGCCGCCGTGACCGACGAGATCGAGCGGCTCGAACCCGGGCTCATCACCGGCACGCAGGTCGAATTTCTCGCGTAATTCCCCATCGAGGTTCCCAACACATGTCCCAGGGGGCACGCCCCGATCGCGTCGGCGATCAGCTGCGGGCGGAACTGAGCGAACTGCTGATGCGCGAGGTCCACGACCCCGGCATCGGCTTCATCACCCTCACGCGCGTGCAGGTGTCGCCCGACCTCCAGCAGGCCCGCGTGTACTACTCGACCCTCGGTGACGAGACCGCCCGCCGCAACACCGCGCGGGCGCTCGGGCGCGTGGCGCCGTTCCTGCGGCGGCGCCTCGGGGCCCGGCTCCGCCTGCGGCGCGTCCCGGAGCTGCACTTCACCTTCGACGAGTCGATCGGGCACCAGGACCGGATCGAACAGATCATCCGCGAGCTGCACGAGACCGACCAGCCCGATGCGGACTCCGTCGACACGGCCGCCGGTGCGCCCGACGGCGACGGCCCCGACCCTGACGACAATGACGCCTGAGACCGACGCCATCCTGTCCCGCATCCGCGACGCCATCCTGGCGCGCGAACGGTTCATCATCTCCTCGCACGCCCGCCCCGACGGCGATGCCATCGGATCGGAGCTCGCCATGGCCGCCGCGCTGCGCGCCCTCGGCAAGCAGGTGCGCGTCGTCAACGCCGACCCGGCGCCGGCCATGCTGCAGCCCTTCCCCGGCGTCCCCGGCATCGAGATCGCCCCGGCCATCCCCGCCGACGCCGACGCCGAGGCGGTCATCGTGATGGAGTGCAGCGACCTGGCCCGCACCGGCGTGGCCGGCCTGGACCGCTTCTTCGTCATCAACATCGACCACCATCCGGGCAACACCGGCTACGGCGCCCTGAACTGGTTCGACGGATCGGCGGCGGCCTGCGGCGAGATGGTCTTCGACCTGATCCGCGCGCTCGGCGTGCCGCTGTCGGCCGAGATCGCCACGCACATCTACGTCGCCATCCTCACCGACACCGGATCGTTCCACTTCTCGCACCTCTCGCCGCGGACGTTCGACATCTGCCGCCAGGCGCTGGAGGCGGGCGTCGACCCGGTGCGCGTGGCCCGGCAGGTGTACGACAGCAACACCATGGGGCGCCTGAAGCTGCTCGGCGCCGTCCTGAGCGACATGCAGATCGCCGCCGGCGGCCGGCTCGCCGTGCTCTACATGGACCCGGCGATCGCCGCGCGCACCGGCGCCACCAGCGACGATGCCGAAGGGCTGATCAACCAGCCGCTGACCGTTCGCGACATCGTGGCCGTCGCCTTCATCAAGCAGGTGCAGGGCGACGAGTACCGCGTGAGCCTCCGCTCGAAGGGCGAGATCGACATCGGGCGCGTCGCCAAGCAGTACGGCGGCGGCGGGCACAAGAACGCGGCAGGCTGCACCATCACCCTGCCGATCGCCCGCCTGCGCGAGGAGCTCGTCGACCGCCTGACGGTGGCGATCGATGCCGGCGGCCCCGAAGCCGCCGCGGCCGGCCTGCCGGCCGCGCCGTGACCCCTCCGCGCCCCACGGATCCATCCATGGACGGTCTTCTCGTCATCGACAAACCCGCCGGCCCGACCTCGCACGACGTCGTGGCCCGCGTGCGCCGCGCCCTCGGCGAGCGGCGCATCGGCCACACGGGGACGCTCGACCCGGCGGCTACCGGCGTGCTGCCGCTCGTCATCGGCCGCGCGACGCGGCTCGCGCAGTTCCTCACCTCGGCCGAGAAGGAATACCGCGCCGGCATCCGCCTCGGCTGGGCGACCGACAGCTACGACGCCACCGGCCGACCGGTGGAACCGCCGGAGGCCGGCACGCCTCCGCCGGCGGTGACCCGGTCGCAGGTGGAAGCGGCCCTCGAGGCCTTTCGCGGGACCTACGAACAGCGTCCGCCCCCCTTCTCGGCCAAGAAGATCGGCGGCGTCCGGGCGTACGAGCTGGCCCGGCGCCAGGTCCCGGTCGAGCCGGCGCCGGTGACGGTCACAGTGCCGGCCCTGGAGCTGACCGCCTTCGACGGCGACCGACTGGAGCTGCGGGTGGTCTGTTCGGCGGGGTTCTACGTCCGGACGCTGGCGCACGAGCTGGGCCGGCGCCTCGGAACCGGCGGCCACCTGACGGCCCTCAGGCGGACGCGCAGCGGCCACTTCGACGAGACGATGGCCGTGGGGCTCGAGGAGGTCGAACGGCTGGGACCGGCGGCGGCTGCCCTGCTCAGGCCGATGGAGGGCCTGCTGCCGGACCTGCCGGCGGCCGTCCTGAACGCCGCGGGGCTCCGGAAGACCGGGCACGGCCAGGATTTGGGGCCGGGCGACCTGCTGCGGCGGCCCGAGGGGGTGCCCGAGGGGCGCTGCCGGCTGCTGGACGAGGGGGGTCGGCTGGTGGCGCTGGGGGAATTCCGGGCCGGCTCCGGCCTTTTGCATCCCTCGCTGGTTCTGAAGTAAGATATTGAGTCTTTTGGACTAAGTGTTATGGGACAACGGCGGCATGGTGCAGGTAACCCGACCTGCTGACTGGGCCGTTCGTGGAGGACAGCGACGTGGGCTTCACGAAAGATCGCAAGACCGAGATCATCGGCAGCTATCAGACGCACGAGGGGGACACCGGGTCTCCTGAAGTGCAGGTGGCGCTGCTGAGCGAGCGGATCAACTACCTGACCGAGCACTTCAAGACGCACGCGAAGGATCATCACTCCCGCCGCGGTCTCCTCGTGCTGGTCGGCCAGCGCCGGCGGCTGCTGGACTATTTGAAGCATACGGACGCACAGCGGTACGCGGAGCTGATCCGCCGGCTGGGCATTCGCAAGTAAGCCGGCCGGTTCCCGGCGTCCGGCCCGTCATGCCGACGGGCAGGGGGGACGCGGGACACCAGGCCGCTTCCCTCACGTGGACACCAACCGCGCAACCCTCCCGGCATCTGGTGCTCGCAGAGGCCCGACGGGTCTCCGCGGGAGTCTGCCGCGGCCTGAATCCGCACGTCATGTAAAGAGGCGGGGACGCTGATCCCCGGGAACGAGACAAGAGTCATGCACACGCGCGAAGTGAACATCGGTGGACGGACGCTGTCGATCGAGACCGGCAAGCTGGCCAAGCAGGCCGACGGCTCCGTCATTGTCCGGTATGGGGATTCGGTCGTGCTGGTCACGGCCTGTTACGCGTCGAACGTCCGTGAGGGCATCGATTTCCTGCCGCTGACGGTCGACTACCGGGAATACACCTACGCCTCCGGGCGGATCCCGGGTGGGTTCTTCAAGCGTGAAGGCAAGCCGGCCGAGAAGGAAGTGCTGACGAGCCGCGTCATCGACCGGCCGATCCGGCCGCTGTTCCCGTCGGGCTGGCGCCACGAGACGCAGGTGATCGCGCTGGTGCTGTCGGCCGACACCGAGAACGACACCGACGTGCTGGCGCTGACGGGCGCGTCGGCGGCGCTGGCCATCTCGGAGATCCCGTTCCAGAAGACGATTGCGAGCGTGCGTGTCGGCCTGGTCGACGGCGAGTACATCATCAACCCGACCTACGAGCAGCGGCGCAAGGGCCGGCTGGACCTCGTGGTGGCGGGGAGCCACGACGGCCTGGTGATGGTCGAGGCGGGCGCAAAGGAAGTGACCGAGGAGGAAGTCCTCGAGGCGCTCGAGAAGGCGCACGCCGCCATCCGGCAGATCGTCAACATGATCGACGACCTGGCGAAGGCCATGGGCCGGACGAAGCTCGAGGTCAAGAAGAAGGAAATCGCGCACGACTTCTACCGCGAGGTGGAGGAGAAGATCTACGTCCCGCTGAGCGAGGCGATGCGCATCAAGGGCAAGATCGAGAGCTACGACCGGGTCGACGAGGTGCTCGACGAGCTCGTGGCGTCGCTGCCCGAGGGCGAGGTCCAGCGCAAGACCGAGGCGAAGGCCATCTTCAAGGAACTGAAGGAGAAGGTGCTCCGCGAGGAAGTGCTGGACCGCGGGCTCCGGCTCGACGGCCGCGCGTTCGACCAGGTCCGGCCGATCTGGATCGAAACGGGCGTGCTGCCGCGGACGCACGGCTCGGCCGTGTTCACGCGCGGCGAGACGCAGGCGCTCGTCACCTGCACGCTCGGCACGGCCGACGATCAGCAGAAGATCGAGAAGGTCGACGGCGAGATCTACAAGAGCTTCATGCTCCACTACAACTTCCCGCCCTTCTCGGTCGGCGAGGTCGCCTTCCTGCGCGGCCCCGGCCGCCGCGAGATCGGGCACGGCGCGCTGGCCGAGCGGTCGCTGCTGCCGATGCTGCCGGGCGAGGACAAGTTCCCCTACACCGTCCGGATCGTCTCGGACATCCTCGAGTCGAACGGCTCCTCGTCGATGGCGTCGGTCTGCGGCGGCGCGCTGGCGATGATGGACGCGGCCGTGCCGCTGAAGGCCCCGGTGGCCGGCATCGCCATGGGGCTCGTCATGAACGAGGAGACCGGCAAGTACGCCATCCTGAGCGACATCGCCGGCGCCGAGGACCACTACGGCGACATGGACTTCAAGGTCGCCGGCACGGCCGACGGCATCACCGCCCTGCAGATGGACATCAAGGTCACCGGCATCACGTCGGAGGTCATGAAGAAGGCGCTGGCGCAGGCCAAGGCGGGCCGGCTGCACATCCTCGGGAAGATGCAGGAGGCGCTGTCGGCGCCGCGCACGAACATCTCGGCGTTCGCGCCGCGCATCATCACCATCCGGATCCCGGTCGACAAGATCCGCGACGTCATCGGGCCGGGCGGCAAGATGATCCGCAGCATCATCGAGCGCACGGGCGTGAAGATCGACGTCGAGGACGACGGCCGCGTGAACGTCGCGTCGGCCGACGAGGACTCGGCGCAGAAGGCCATCGCCATCATCCAGGAACTGACGGCGACGCCCGAGCTGAACAAGACCTACCTCGGCAAGGTGCAGCGGATCACCGATTTCGGCGCCTTCGTCGAGATCATGCCCGGCACCGACGGCCTGCTGCACGTCTCCGAGATCGCGAACCACCGCGTGAAGGACGTGCACGACGAGCTGAAGGAAGGCGAGCAGCTGCTCGTGAAGGTCATCAACATCGACCCGACCGGGCGCATCCGGCTGAGCCGCAAGGCGCTGCTGCAGGAAGAAGGCGGCAGCGGCGGCGACGCCCCGGCTGGTGGCGGTGGCGGCCCGCGCGGCGATCGCGAGCCCGCCCGCCGCGAGCACTGACGTCAGCAGGTTCCGTGACGCGGTCCGGCCCCGGCCGGGCCGCGTGACGTTTGCGGACCGGCGACCCGCCGGTTCGTGGGCAGGAGATCCGATGCGATTTCCTCACAGCCGCTCCGGCGGCCCTTCCCCGCTCGCCCTCGCCCTGCTCCTGCTGGTTGGACTCAGCGCAACACAGACTTCGCCGGAGGCCATGCCGAGCGACGGCCAGTAGCGCCGGCGCGAGGCATCGGCGTCAGCTCCCTGCGGGGGTGGGGCCCCGCAGGCACTGAAGAGATGCTGACTGCCACCGCCGCGCAGGAGCAGGCCCCCACCGAGCGCCAGTTCACCGTCACGGCCAGGCGGTACACCTTCGATCCGCCGAAGATCGAGGTGAACCAGGGCGACGTCCTCCGCATCACGCTGACGACGGCCGACATCCCCCACAGCTTCACGATCGACGACTACCGGATCGCGAAGCGCGTGAGCCCCGGCCACCCCATCACGTTCGAATTCCGCGCCGACAAGGCCGGCACGTTCCCCTACTACTGCAACCTGACCATCGAGGAGGGGTGCAAGAAGATGAAGGGCGAGCTGGTGGTCAAGGCGAGGAAGTAGTCCGTCGTTCGTAGGGGTCGAGCGTCAGCTCGACCCGCAACGCTGAACGGCCTTCAGGCCTTCGGGGCGGGATTGTAGCCGTCCGGATTGAACGGCGCGAGCTTCTCCAGCCAGAGGGCTTCGAGCTCGCGCAAGTCGTCGGCCGGGTCGTATCCGGGCGTGTCCTTCGGCGTCAGCGTGTCGACCACCTCGAATACGAAGCTCTCCGCCCCCACGGTCTTCCAGTCGCGCTGGAGCGGCGCGTTGCGGTGCCCGCCGAAGCGCAGCTCCGCCCGGGTCCGGTTCAGGAGCGCCGGGATGTCCTTGCTGGCGAGCACCAGCACCTTCCCGTTCGCCGTGTTCCGAACGACCCCGATGCCCGCCGTCCGCGGCGTGTTCTTGTAGTCCCGAATCAGCTTCTTGCGGTCCAGTGCCATGCCCGATGCCGTGATCGCCTCGATGGATGTGATGGGAAGAGCCGCCTGGAGCGAGCGGCGAACAGACCTGACCGCAGTCTAGCTCAGCCGCTGAGCGCGATCAACGCGGGGCGACGGGACCATGTCGAGGAAGGGATCTTCGTAGGAGCCGAGCTTCCGCCGTCGCCCTGCGATTTCACTCAGGGCGCCCTGCGGCCGTCGAAAAGGTCCTCGAGCTCCAAGTCCTGCTCGGAGATTATGGCTTGTCGCCCAGCCAGAATCCGGCCGGCTCTCCCTCTACGAGGGATTGGTTCGGGTCGAGCTGAAGCTCGACCCCTACGAAGGCGTACAGTCGCGCGTCGCCATTGCTCTGCTTCGTGCCTTCGTGGTTCTCTGCCCGTCGGGCGGTCCTCAGGACGCCGGGAATCCCGGGGCGAGCGTCACGCGACGGGCCTGTTCGACATGCCGCCGGCCGTGCGCCACCACGAGCCGCCAGCCGTCCAGCACGCTGTAGCTGACCACCGGAATGAACGGCGAAGTCATAATCGCGCGCGCCGCCTTCTCTTCATCGAGCGCCCGCACGATCGGCGCAGCCTGACGCTGCTGCTCGGCGAAGCGCCGGACGATGTCTCCGCCGATGGCACTGGCTGCCGGCTGCCCTATCGCCGTGGTCCTGACCTTCCGCTTCCCGTCCGGCGACTGCGAGCGGATCAGCATCCGGCCGAACACGCCAGGCAGCACCGGCAGCCGCTGCCAGACAGGTCGCGGCCGTGTGTCGTCCATGGCCTGCTTCGCGGCGGCGAAGATCAGATCGGTTCGTGATGACCAGATGATCGAAGCACTGCCCGACGCTCCACTGCTTCTCGTCTGGCCGCCAGTTCAGTTGCCGCTCATCCAGGCCGCCGAACGTCGACTGCGCCTCCCGAGCGACAGCTTCGAGCTCGGTTGCCACGTCGGTCAGCGACAGAGTCGTATAGTCCATCGAAGCTTCCCCTCGGGTTCTCCACTTCGTGTTTTCGTGCTTTCGTGGTTGGCCGTCGCCGCAACGCCATCCGTTCCCCACGGGCCGCCACACCCTTCGACAGGCTCAGGGCAGGCGGAACCATTCCTGCCTGGGCGGCCCCTCCGTGCTCAGAACAGATTCGTGTCTTCGTGGCTATTCGTCGTCGTGACACCGTTGGGTCTCCAGGAGCCGCCACACTCTCGCGTAGCGGCTCGGGCCGAGCTGAAGCTCGGCCCCTACGAAGAAGGAGACCTGCGCGCGCGCCATTTGTCCACGTCCACCCCGTTGACGATCAGCCACAGGCAGAACGACAGCTCCGCGACGAAGGCCGGGAGCAGGATAGTCATGCTCGCCAGACGCCGGCGCCACGAGCAGCGCGAAGCTGTTCGCCAGGTAACAGAGGCCCGCAATCCCCATCAGGGCACCCAGCACTCTCGGCAGAAAGCCCGACCAGAACACGAGGTGCCCGACGACGAGGCAGGCGGCGCCGAAGAAGACGAGGCCAATCGCGAAGCCGTATGCGTCGGCGCGGACGGCCACGTACGCCAGCGCCTGGAGCTGGTGCGGGTCGAACGCCTTCAGATAGCCGGCGTCGCCCAGCAGGAACAGCGGCAGCACCAGGAACAGTTTACAGGCGACCACGACCGCGGTCTGCACGAGCGTGAGGAGCAGGGCGAGCAGCGCCAGCGACCGGCTCACGGGCCGCAGCAGCAGATAGAGAATGAGGACGATCGGAACGTCCAGCAGGTGCTCAATGAGAGAAGCTGCAATTCCGAAGCGCCACAACTGCGGCGCCGCCATGATGTGACTCGCCGTCGCTGCGGCGTCGCCCGACACGACCATCGTGTTCCGGACGAAGCCGTCGCCGAAGCCGCCAATGATGATGATGAGCAGGTAGAGGATGCCGGCGATGCGGGCGTAGAACTGGGGCGAGGCTTCGACGTCGAAATCCGGCACGTCCGCACCTCCGGAACCGGGGCAACCCGAACCGACCGGCGCAGCTTACCACGCGAGCGTGCCGTCAGCCGACGCGGGAATCCGCGTCGGCTGACGACTCCGGTGTGTCAGTGCTGGGCGTTCGCCAGGTCGGTCAGCGCGGCCGACAGCGTCTGCACCTTCTTCTGATCGGACGAGCCCGCGGCGGCCTTCTTCATCTGCGACGCCAGGCTCGTCAGCTCGGCCTTCCGCGCCCCGCCATCCTTCTGCTCGGCGCTCGCCAGCGTCGTCCTCGCGCTCGTAATCGCGCCGTCGGCCAGCCCGTGCGACCGCTCGAGCTGATCGAGATACGCCCGCACCAGCGGGAAGCTCGGCGGCCAGACGATCTTCTGCTGGTCCTGCGTGTTCCACCGGTCGAACTTCACCGTCTTCGCCGCCGCCAGCTCGTTCTCGCTGATGAGACCGCTCGGCACCAGTTCGTAGATGTCGAGCCCCCGCGCGATCTCGGAGCTGACGATCACGCCGTTGTACCAGTAGGCCGACCAGGAGCCGGCCATCATCAGGCGGTCGGCGTTCATCGGGCCACGGTCGAAGTAGGCGATCTCCTTCGGGTGGTTCACATCGGTCCAGTCGAAGATCGAGATGCCGCCCTGGTACCACGACTGCACCATCACCTCGCGGCCGGGAATCGGGATCAGGGAGCCGTTGTGGGCGACGCAGTTCTCCTGCTCGGTCTGCGCGGCCGGCATCTTGTAGTAGGTGTGGAACACCAGCTTGTTGTTCTCGATGGTGAACAGCGCGTCGGCGCCCCACTCCATCTTGTCGGTCGCGCGGCAGCGCGGCTGGGAGCCGCCGCCCCACTCGTCGGTGAAGAGGATCTTCGTGCCGTCGTTGCTGAACGTGGCCGAGTGCCAGAACGACATGTTGGAGTCGGACGCCACGGCGATCCGCACCGGGTGCGCCGCGTCGTGGATGTCGAGCAGCAGCCCGAGTCCCGCGCACGCGCCGCCGGCCAGGCCGACCTGCGGATAGACGGTGATGTCGTGGCACTGGTTCGGCCCGGTCGGGGGCGTCGTTGGCGTGGGGACGCGCGGCGGCCGCGGGCCTCGCCGCGGGCCTCCCGGGCCTTCTCGGCCGCTCTCGCGCGCCGCCTTGTCGATGGCGTCCCGCTGGGCGTCATGCGGCGGCACCGGCAGGTCGTTGAAGATGCGCGGCGAGCTGACGATGGCCGACATCTCGGGATGGGCGAGCGGCACCTTGATCACTTCCAGCCGGAAGCGGGCGCTGTTCGGGTCGTTGGGCCCGCCGTCCTCGCAGCCGGGCATTTCCTCGTCGGAGCGGACGCCGGCGGTGCCCGACACGTAGATGTAGACGTTGTTCTCGTCGCCCGGCTGCGTCACGACGGTGTGCGTGTGCGAACCGCGGCAGGTCTGCACGCTCTTCACGAGCCGGGGCTTCTGGAGGTCGCTGATGTCGAAGATGCGGATGCCCCGCACGCGCTCCGTGCTCACCGGATCGGGCACGCCGCCGAACCCGCAGTCGGCGCGGCTGTTGGTCGCCTCCGACGACATGAACAGCAGGTTGCGATACACCGAGACGTCGTTCTGCGACGCCGGGCAGAGGTACGACTGCACGAGCACCGGATGGGTGGGATCGGAGATGTCGTAGATCTCGAAGCCGTCGTAATTGCCCTGGATCGCGTACTTGCCGAAGAACGCCAGGTCCGAGTGCGTCGCCCCGAGCACCTTCCCCTTCGGCGGTGTCGTCGAGACCATCCGCATGTTCCAGGCGGCCTGACCGGCGTCCCAGATGCCGGCCTTCGAGGCCGACGCGCGGGTCGGGCACCGGCGCGGTCATCGAGACGATGGGCGCCACGGGCGCCGGCATCGTGTCCGGCGCGGCCGGCAGCGGCGGCGGCGCGGGAGCCTTCCTCTGGGCCGGCGCGGGCTGAGCCGGCGGTGCGGCGGGCGGCTGGACGGCCGGCGCACTCGCGCTGGCGGCCGCACCGAATCCGGCGACGGCAAGGAGAGCGGCGACACACAGACCGGCGAACAGGCGTACCGGCCGACGGAGACCCGGGGACTGGGACGTCATAGTGAACCTCGCAGAGTATGCGTGAGACGGATCGTCGGACTGGATTGGACTACTGCCGGGGAGCCGGGACTCTCCTGCAGCATCTGCTTCATGCGCGCGATCTCGATTGACTGATCGGCATAGACGTCGCTGGCGAACTTGTACATCGTCTCGTCCTGGGCGGCGCCGTACAGACTTGAACAGCTTGTTCACCATGTCGACTGCGCCCTGGTGGTGCTTGATCATGCCCGTGAGGAACAGACGGTCGAACTCGGGCCCGCGCGCCCGGTCGAGCGCGGCCATCTCCTCGTCGGTGAGCATGCCGGGCATCAGCATCATCTTCTCTTCGCCGTTCACCATCATCTTCATGCGGGTCGACGTCCCGTCGGGCACCGGCTGGCCGCGATCCCGCAACCAGGTCTGCATCAGCTTGATCTCGTCACGCTGCCCGACGAGGATCCGCTCGCAGAGGATGGCCACGTCCTTGCGCGCGCCGTGCGTCGGCGCCCAGGCGGCCATGATCAATGCCTGTGCGTGGTGGGGAATCATCCCCGTCATGAAGGCGACGTCGGCGTCGCTGTAGGGGTAGCTGCCCAGCCCAGGCGGCGTGGCGTGCAGCCCCGGCGGAAGCTTCTCCGGCGCCTGCTGCGCCGGAGCGGCCTGCGACGGCGCCGCGAGACCGCCGGCCCCGCACAGGACGAACGCGAGAATCGAACCAACGAAGCGGTGTGACATGCCGCGCAAGCGAAAGGTCATGGTCCAAGCTCCTGGCCTGCCAGTTCCGGCCGGCTCAACAATAATACAAAACGGCTGAGCTTGGTACCTGTTCCAGGACTGACGCCCTGGTGGGCACGCCGGTGGGATGGCTCGGGCGGAACAGGGCCGGGTCGAGCTGAAGCTCGACCCCTACGAGGAGAGGACCTTCGTCGCTTCCGCGGCCGCAATCCGCTCACGGATCGGCGGGTGGGTGTAGAAGAGGGCGCGGACGAGGCCCGAGGGCGCATCCTCGGCAAGATTCTGCGCCGCCAGCCGGCGCATGGCCGAGACGAAGGCGGCCGCGTTCTTCGTCATGTCGAGCGCGTAGCGGTCCGCCTGGCGTTCGTGGCGGCGCGAGAGGGCGTTGGCGACCGGCACGAGCAGCAGCGACAGGCCGCCGGCGGCCAGCAGCAGCAGCGGCAGCCCGGCCACGTCGGCCGATCCTCGCAGGCCGAGCACCGGCGTCAACGCCCGCAGCACGAGGTCGGCGAGGCCGAAGCCGCCGGTGATGAGCAGCGCCTCGAAGGCGATCCCCTTCCAGATGTCACCGTGCACGTGATGCGCGAGCTCGTGCGCCAGGATCACCTCGATCTCATCGTCCGAGTACTCGGCCAGCAGCGTGTCCGACACGAGAATGCGGCGGGTCCGCCCCAGGCCGGTCAGCGCGGCATTCGCCTTGCGCGTCCGCTCGCCCAGGTGCCACGTGTAGACCCCCATCACCTGCGTGCCGGCCCGCGCCGCGAGCCGCAGCAGCCGCTGCTTCAGCTCCTCGCGGTCCAGCGGCTCGAAGCGGTAGAAGATCGGCAGCAGCAGCACCGGCGCCAGGTTGGCCAGGATGATGATGACCAGCGAGAAGACGAGGCCGGCAATCACCCACCACCAGCCGGGCCACAGCCGCAACGTGGCGTACACCGCCTCGGCCGCGCCCACCGACAGCACCAGCCCCAGGCCCGCCGCCTTCAGCTGATCGACCGCCCAGCGGCCCAGCGGCTCGCGCGACAGCCCGTACCGGTGCTCGAGGACGTGCCCCCCGTAGAACGAGAGCGGCAGCGACCCGATTTCATTGATGATGAAGAGAAAGACGACGAAGATGGCGACTTCGCGCAGCGGACCGGCGGTACCGGCCCCGCCACTCAGCGTGCGCAGCCCGGCGCTCGCCCCCGAGAAGACCAGGCCGGCGAGCAGCACCGTGGTCCAGACGAGCGAGGCGACGCTGACACGCCGCTTCAGGCGATGGTATCTGGTTGCCCTGTCTTCGTTCATTATCGGGGCTCCGCCCCGAGCCCCGGCTCGGTCGCTCGCGGGGCCCCTGATGCCCCGCTCCGCTCTCTCGCGGGCCCGCCGTGCGGGCCGTCACCCTGCGGGGCTCCGCCCAATTACGCCGCGACGCCGACGCGGCGGGCGATGCTCACGAACGTGGTGTGATGCGGATGGTGCCGTTGTCGGTCTGCATCAGCAGGCGGGTGCCGCCGCTGTTCAGCCGGCCCTCGAACCGCTGGGGCGACTGCACGTCGAGCTCGATCGGCAGCTGCGACGAGACACTGACGCTGCCGTGGACGCACCGGGCCGACAGATCCACCTTGCCGCTCCTGGGCACTCCCACCAGGATGTTGCCGTTGGTCGTCGTCAGCGCCATCGGCGCCCCGTCGAGCTCGATCGCGTCGAACTCCATCGCAATGGCGCCGTTGATCGTCTGCGCGTTCACCGATCCCGACATCGCCCGTCCCTGAATGCGGCCGTTCGTCGTCTTGAGGTTCACGGGGCCGTCCAGCTTCAGCACGGTCAGCGCGCCGTTGCCCGTGGTCAGGTTGACGCGCGAGGCGATCGGCACCTTCACGTGGAACGCGACCTCCGCGCGGACGTCACCGGGCGGGTTGTCCTGCTGGAGACTGATGCGGCCGGGGGTGACGTTCTCCCGGATGACGAGCGCCTTCAGCGCCTCCGTCGCTTCCTCCGACGTGGCCGCCCGCACCGTCCGTTCGGCCGTCACGGTCACCTGCGTGCTCTCGGTCCCCTGCACGTCAATCGAGCCGTCGATGTTGGTGATATCGACCTCGCCGCCGGGCGTCAGCGGGTAGGTGCGCGTCCAGGTGTCGCTGGCCGACCCGATGAACAGCGACAGCGTCGACCGGCACGAGGCCGCCATCAGCGCGGCGCACAGCAGGCCCAGCATCGCCGCCCGTCGCGCCACCGCCCGTCGACCTGTCATCTCCACGTCCCTCCCCGGGGCCCGCGCGGGCCGGACCCGGCCATCGGCGGCGGGCCGGCTAGTTCAGGCGGACCGAAATCAGTTTCGACACGCCCGGCTCCTCCATCGTGACGCCGTACAGCCGGTCGGCAATCTCCATCGTCTTGCGGTGATGGGTGATCAGGATGAACTGGGTGTGCTCCTGCATGCCGCGCAGCATCTCGATGAACCGTCCGATGTTGGCGTCGTCGAGCGGCGCGTCGATCTCGTCGAGCACGCAGAACGGGCTCGGCTTGTACTTGAAGATGCCGAACATCAGCGCGATCGCCGTCATCGCCTTCTCGCCTCCGGACAGCAGCTGCACGCTCTGCAGCCGCTTGCCCGGCGGCTGCGCGATGACCTCGATGCCGCTCTCGAGCGGATTCGTCTCGTCGATGAGCGCCAGCCCGGCCCGGCCGCCGCCGAACAGCGTACTGAAGGTCTGCTGGAAGTTGAGGTTGATCGCGGCGAACGCCTCGGAGAACCGCTGCCGGGTCGTCTCGTCGATCCGCTTGATCGCCTCGCTGGTCTGGGCAATCGAGTCGATGAGGTCGGTCCGCTGGGTCGTCAGGAACGCGTGACGCGACTCGAGCTCGTCGAACTGCTCGATGGCCATCATGTTCACCGGCCCCAGCCGGTCGATCTTCCCCCGCAGCCCGGCAATCGCCTCCTCGGCCGTCAGCACGCGGGCGGCCGCCACGGCCACCGCCGCGCCCGCTTCCGCACCGGCCTCGGCTGCCGACTCTCCGGCGACGGCCACGACGCCGCCCTCCTCGTCGGACTCCTCGGCCTCGTCCGCGTCGAGCTCGGTGGCCGATCCATCCGGCCCGGTCCCCTCGCGCGCGTCCCGCTCGACCTCGGCCACGACCTCGTCGAGGGTCGACTGCACCGCCTCGTAGCAGGTCGCCGCCAGGTGCGACAGCTCGTTCTCGGCGGTCGCCCGGCCGACCTCGAGTTCGGACACCCGCGCGCGCACCGTCTCGAGGGCCGCGCGGGCCGACTTCAGCGTCAGCTCCTCCTCGTCGGCCTTCGTCCGCAGCGCCGTCACCGCTTCGTCGGCGTCGCGCACGTCCTGCCGGAGCCCGTCGAGCGTCCGCACGTCCTCGTCCAGCAGGCGCTGCTCCTCGACGGCCGACGCCTCCAGCTCCGACACGCGCGCGCGCATGGTCGCCACGTCGCGGCCCGACGATTCGATCCGCGACTCGAGGTCACGGTTGGCTTCCTCCAGGCGGCCGACTTCGAGCGCCAGCGCCGAGGCCCGCTCGACCAGCGCCGCGTGCGCCGCCCGCGCCTCGGCCGCCCGCCGGCTCAGCCCGTCGGTCGTCTCGCGCGCCTCGAACAGCCGGCGCTGGGCCACGGCCAGCCGCTCGTCGGCCAGCCGCTGCTCGTCCTCGATCCGCGCCACCGAGGCCTGCGCCTCGGCCTGCCGCGCGTCGAGACCGTCGCGCTCCTCTTCGGCCCGCCGGCGATCGAGCAGCACCAGCTCGCGCTTGCGCGTCAGCCGCACCTCCTCGTCGGTGGCCCGCCCCATCTGCAGCTCGAAGCCGAGGATCGCCTTCTCCTGCCGGTGCTGCTCGGCGCTCAGCGCGTCGATGGCGCTCGTGGCCTGCGCGATCGTCGTCTCGAACGCCGCCGTCTCCTCGGCCAGCCGCGACAGCGAGTCGCGCTCGGCACCGAGCCGCTCGCGCAGCTCCTTGATCTCGCCCTTGGTGGCCAGGATGCCGCGCGATTCGCTCCGGTCACCGCCGACGATGACGTGCGGGCCGTGGAACACGTCGCCCGAGAGCGTCGCCACCGGCGCACGCGTCAGCCGGGCGGCCGCCGCGGCCTGCTCGAACGTCTCCGCAATCCACCCTTCCCCGATGGCGGCCCGGATGGCGCCCGCGTACGGCCCGGCAATCGTCACGGCCGCCGACAGCGGCACCAGCCCCGGCACCGGCGCCTCGGCGGCCGGCTCGCCCGTCTCGCCGGGGCCCTCCAGCACGATGAAGCCGCAGCGGCCGCTGCCCTGCTCGCGGACCAGCTGCAGACCGGCGGCCGCGTGCTCGTGCCGCGACACCACGACGTGCTCGACCAGGTCGCCCAGGCAGCCATCCACCGCCCGCTCGTACCGGCGGTCGACCTCGAGGTAGTCGGCCACGGCGCCCTGCTGCCCGACCGACCCGTTCGCCTCGGCCAGCACGAGCCGGGCGGCGTCGCTGTAGCCGGCGCGGTCTGCGTCCAGCTCCTCGAGCGACCGCAGGCGGGCCGTCAGGGCGGCCATCTCCTTCTCGCGGGCGTGCAGGCTCTGCGCCCGCCAGGCGTGCTCGATGCGGGCGCTGGCCAGCTCGGCGTCGCGAGCCACGCGCGCCACCCGTGTCGCTTCCAGGCCGGACTGGGCCTGCCGCAGGCTCTCGGCGGCAGCCGTCCGGTCGCGTCCCGCCTTGTCGAGCTCGATCCGCAGGTCGGAGAGCTCGACGTCCAGCTTGCCCAGCGCCTCGGCCGCCCGGTCGCGGGCCGCCACGGCGTGCTCGATGGCGTGCTGCAGCGTCGTCGCCGCATTCATCGCCGAGAAGACCTCGCTGCGCGCGGCCTCGACGTCGCCTTCGAGCCCTTCGATCTCCCGATGGGCGGCCTCGTACGCCTCCATCTGGGCGGCCATGCCGGCCGCCGCCTCGTCGCGTTCGCCTTCGGCCGTCGCCGCCGCGCTGCGGCGCTCGTCGAGCGCCCGGCGGGCCGGTTCGCGCCGGGCCTCGAGCCGCTCCAGCTCCTCGGCGACGTCGCGCGCCCGTGCCTCCAGGGTCGCGACCTGCTCGCGGCAGAAGGCGATCTGCTGCTCGCGGCGGTTGATCTCCAGCTCGCGCGCGTGCGCGGCCTCGCGCACGGTCGTCGCGCGCGACTCGCTCTCGACCAGCTCGATCCGGATCCGGCCGAGGTCGCCTTCCAGCTCGGACACGCGGGCCCCGGCCGCCGCCTCCTCGGCCTTCACGGCCGCCAGCTGCCGCCGGGCTTCCTCGATGGCCTCCGCCAGCTCGTGATGCTTGCGGGCGAACAGCACCTTCTCCCAGCGCCGCAGTTCCTCGCGCAGCCGCCGGTACCGGCGGGCCTTGCCCGCCTGCCGCTTCAGCGTTCCCCGCTGCTTCTCCACCTCGAAGACGATGTCGTCGACGCGGGTCAGGTTCTGCTGCGCGGCTTCCAGCTTCAGCTCGGCCGAGCGGCGCCGGGCCTTGTACTTCGTGACGCCGGCCGCCTCCTCGATGAGCTGCCGCCGGTCGGTGGGGCGCGAGCTGAGGATCATGCCGATCTTCCCCTGCTCGATGATCGCGTAGGCCTTGGCCCCGAGCCCCGTGTCCATCAGCAGCTCGTGCACGTCGCGCAGCCGGCACTGCCGCCCGTCGATCAGGTACTCGCTCTCGCCCGACCGGAACAGGCGGCGCGTCACCTCGACCTCGCGCGCCAGATCCTCCACCTCTTCGGGCGTCAGGCCGCCATGGCCGTTCCCGTGGCCGTTCCCGTTCCCGTTGCCGTTGCCATGGCCGCCCGCCTCGAGATCGGCCTCGAAGGGCTGCGGCTCGACGCCGTGGCCGTTGGCGCCCGGCAGCTGCAGGGGAGACGACACGACCTGCGCGAAGCGGAGGCGGACCTCGGCGGTGGCGCCCGGCTTGCGGGCATCGCTGCCGCTGAAGATGACGTCCTCCATGCGATCGCCGCGCAGGCTGCGGGCGCTCTGCTCGCCGAGCACCCAGGTGATGGCGTCGGCGACATTGCTCTTGCCGCAGCCATTGGGTCCGACGATGGCCGTCACGTCGGCATCGAAGGTCAGCTCGGCGCGATCGGAGAACGACTTGAATCCGTTGATCTGGAGACGTTGGAGACGCATGGAAATCACGTCCTCAAAGAGCGTTCATGAACGGGCCTGCCGGCCCCGGATACACGAACAGCCGCGCGAGCAGACGCACAGGTCCCGTCGTTCGAGCGGCTGGGAACGCTCCAAAGCGTGAGAACGATTGACTGGGAGTCGACCTGGCAAGTGACCGCTCGATCGGCCCATTCCCGCTGCTTCCGGCAGCGGTTACCCCGGGGCCTCCGAAACGGTCGTCAGTGTAACAAGGCCAAGCCGTTGTGGCAAGGCCAAACTCATGCCCCAAAATGTTGGGGTCGGGCCCTAATCCGAGACTCAGGGCCGGTTGCCCGCCTTGGCTCCCTTTGCCCGGGACATCTCGGAGAGCTTCTCGGCCTCTCCGAACAGGCCGAGGGCGAACTGGGCTTGCGGGTCCTGCTTGAGGAGATCCTCGCGGGCGACCTCGGTGCCGAACAGGGCGAGGTCGATCTGGTAGTGGATCATCGCCTTGATGAAGGGCAGGTCCTTCTGGTACTCCGCCTCGTCGATCTTGATGTTCCGCTTCTCGAGCTGGGTGCGGAACTCCTTCAGCATCGCATCGTCGACCGTGAAGTTGCGGTCGACGAGCTGGCGACCGGTGCTCTTCTGGGCGATGCGGTGATCGCCGGCGGCCGAGAAGCGCTCGGCGAAGCTGGCGAATTCCTGCCGCGCGAACAGCATGCGGCCGAACTCGGTCGGGTTGAAGCCCTCGATCGGCCCGTCCATGCGGCGATCGGGCTCGATGCCGCCGCCGCCGTACACCGGGCGGCCGGCGTCGGTGTGCTTCAGCTCGTCCGGCGTGTGCTTGCGGTGATCGTTCTGCGGCCGGAGCGTGTAGGTCAGGTAGTCGTCGAACGAGGCGTCCCACGGCCGCTGGATGAGCCGGCCGCTCGGCGTGTAGTAGTGCGCCGTGGTGAGCGCCAGGCCGGCGCCGCCGCTGATGCGGTAGACCGACTGGACCAGCGCCTTGCCGAAGGTGGTCTCGCCGACGACCAGCGCGCGGTCGTGATCCTGCAGCGCGCCGGTGACGATCTCCGAGGCACTCGCGCTGCTCCGGTTCACCAGCACGATCATCGGCATCGTCGTGAACTGGCTGGGCAGCGTGGCCCGGTAGTCCTCGTCGGAATTCGGCACCCGCCCGCGCGTGTAGACGATCATGTCGCCCTTGGGCAGGAAGCGGTTCGCGACCCGGATGGCCTGGTCGAGCGCGCCGCCCGGGTTCCCGCGCAGGTCGAGCACGAGCCGGTGCATGCCGTCGCCGGCCAGCATGTCGAGCGCGCGGCCGAGCTCGGCGTCGGTCGTCTCGGCGAAGTCCTGCAGCCGGACGTAGCCGGTGGTGCTGTCGATCATGAACGCGGCGGGGACCGACGGAATGTGGATCTCGTCGCGCGAGACGTCGACCGGAATCACCTGCGCGTAGCCCCAGCGCCGGATGCCGATCGCCACCTTCGTGCCCCGCTCGCCGCGCAGCTTCGACACCGCCTGATCGCTCGTCCAGCCCTTCGCGCTCTGGCCATCGACCGTGGCGATGATGTCGCCGCGGCGGATACCCGCCTTCAGGGCCGGTGAGTTCTCGAAGACCGAGACGACGTTGATGTCGCCGTTGATCACCTGGATGGTGGTGCCGATGCCGTAGTAGTGCCCCTCCTGGCGCTCGCGCAGCTGCGCGTACTCCTGGGGGTCCATGAAATTCGAATGCGGATCGAGCGTCTGCAGCATGCCGCGGATGGAGCTGTAGACGAGATCGTCGGTCTTGAACTTGCCGACGTACTGGGCCTGGATGGCGCTCAGCGCGGAGGTGAACGTCCGATAATCGTGCGGCAACCGGTCCTCGGTCGCCGACGCGCCGCGTCCAAAATACCCGCCCACCAGCGCGCAGACCGCGATGGCGAACACGGCGGCCGACACCGACCGGTACTTTCGCATAGTGCTTCGATGGTAGCAGATAACCCTTGAGGGAGCAACGAGTTCGCGAGACCGGGGCGGCCCATGGCCCTTGACCGGCTGCGGGCGGCTTTCTATAATCGCTCGAGGCACTTAACGGGATCCGGCCACGTCCGACCCGGTCCGAATCCACCGCCCTCCGCACCGCCACGCGGCCTCGGGCACAGACCGCAGACTGAGGAGCCCCGACATCATGTTTGGTTCGATCGGCATGGGCGAGATGATCGTCATCTTCATCATCGCGCTGATCATCTTCGGTCCGCGCAAGCTGCCGGAGCTGGGCCGGGCCCTCGGCAAGGGGATCAACGAGTTCAAGAAGGCCTCGAACGATCTCCGGACGACCATCGAGGACGAGATCAAGGCCGACTCGCAGCGCACGGCCGCCTCGTCCGCGACGACGCCGGCCGCCACGGCCGAGGCCAGCGAGCCGAAGATCCTGCCGCCGGCCGAACCGGCGGGCACGGCGTCGCCGGCCGAACCGGCGGCCCCCGAATCCGCAGCGGCCGAGCCTGCAGCGACCCGGACGGAGCACGGCGCCTAACCGGCCATGGCACTCGTACCCTTCCCGACGGGCTCGTCGGGCGCGATGAAGGAACCGGACTCGCCCGAGGGGGATTCCGGGTCCTCGCAGAAGATGTCGTTTCTGGAGCATCTCGACGAGCTCCGGAAGCGCCTCACCTATTCGGTCATCGCGGTCGTCGTCGGCGTCCTCATCGCCTTCGCCTTCATCGACAAGCTGTTCACGTTCATCTTCCTGCCGCTGCAGCAACTGCTGCCGAACGGCGAGAAGCTGATCTACACCGAGCCGACCGAAGCCTTCACGCTGTACCTCGAGCTGGCGCTACTGGCCGGCATCGTGATCGCGGCGCCGTTCATCATGTGGCAGGTCTGGCTGTTCATCGCGCCCGGCCTGTACTCGCACGAGAAGAAGTTCGCCATTCCGTTCGTGATGCTGTCGTCGGGCGGCTTCATCGCCGGCGCGCTGTTCAACCACTACATCGTCTTCCGGCTGATGTGGGTGTTCCTGGCGAGCTTCTCGAGCGATTACGTGATGTTCGCGCCCAAGCTCGATCCGATGTTCGGGCTGTACGTGAAGATGATGATCGCCACCGGTCTCGTCTTCCAGACCCCGACCATCGTCTACTTCCTGGCGAAGATGAACCTGGTGACGGCCCGGTTCCTCTGGAAGAACTTCAAGTACGCGATCCTCATCATCTTCATCATCGCCGCCGCGATCACCCCGAGCGGCGATCCCTTCACGCAGACGGTCGTCGCGCTGCCGATGATCGGGCTGTACCTGATCAGCATCCTGCTCGCCTGGGCCGTGAGGCCGGCACGCAAGCGGGCTGACAGCGACGAATAGCCTTCGACGGCAGGCGCCGGGTGCCGGCGCCTGCCCCTGCGTCCCCTGCACGGCGATTCGCGAATCCCCTTGGAAATCTGGCCTCCTTGCGTTGACTTGACGCAAGGAGGCTCATAAGATGGGTTCATAAGGTTGAGTTAGCTGTAACCGCGGGAGGTCACAGCCCTATGAGATTGCCGTTCCGTTCCGCCCTGTCTGCCGGTGTCGCGTTGATGTTCTGCGCGGCAGGCGCCGGGGCACAGACCCAATCGAGTTCCCAGTCGACGACGTCGACGACGTCGATGTCGACCGCGTCGGACACCCGGCCGGCGACGACGACGTTCAGCGGCGACACCGGCCTGTGGTACGTTCCGACCGCCGAGGTGCTGGCGCACGGCAAGTGGTCGGCCAGCGTCTACCGGTCGGGCATCAACTACCGGCAGGGCTTCGCCAACATCTCCGAGTTCGCCGGGACGTTCGCGGTGGGCGTGGGGGATCGGCTGGAGTTGTTCGGCTCGATCACGTTCGACCGCCGTATCGACCGCGACATCCGGCCGCTGTTCACGGCCGACACGGGCGTGGGCGGCGTACTCGCCGCCGCGCCATTCGCCACCTCGGGCTGGAGCGGCGACCAGTTCGGCGACGTCTACCTCGGCGCCAAGTTCAACGTGCTGTCGGAGGCGCGGCAGAACCCGGTGGCCTTCGCGCTGCGCGGCATCGTGAAGGTGCCGACGGCGAGCAAGAGCAACGTCGGCACCGGCAAGACCGACGTCAGCATCGACGCCGTCCTCAGCAAGGACGTCAACAAATCGGTCGAGCTGTCGGCCTACGGCGGGGCCATCTTCCGGGCCAACCCGTCCAATGTCAGCCTCTCGAACGGCTTCCGGTGGGGCGCCGGCGCGGAGTTCCCGAGCCGGACGCCGCTCAGGATCATCACCGAGGCACACGGCGAGGTGCCGTTCGACAAGACCCTCACCATGACGACGCCGCTCGTGGCGAGCGACGGCAGCCTCTCGCCGCTCGGCAGCGTCATCGACAAGACGACGACCGCCACCATCGGCGCCGTCTGGCAGGCGAGCAACGGCTTCTTCATCGGCGGCGGAATCAACTGGAACTTCCCGACCGCCGATCGCGCCAACTACACGACCGACCAGAGCATCGGCACCGTGCGGGACTTCGTCGACTACCAGCTGCGCATCGGCTTCCATCCGGGCGCGCGGGTCTACGTCCCACCGCCGCCGCCGCCGCCACCCCCGCCGCCGCCGCCGCCGCCCAACCGGTCGCCGACCGTCCGGGCGAGCTGCAATCCGTGCACGGTGAACGTCGGCCAGAGCGTCACCGTGTCGGCCCAGGCGCAGGATCCGGATGGCGACACGCTGACCTCCCAGTGGACGGCCCCGGCCGGCACGCTCGCCGACGCCGCCGCCATGTCCACGAAGTGGACCGCGCCCGACCAGGAAGGGCCGGTGCCGGTCACCATCACCGTCAACGACGGCAAGGGCGGCACGGCGTCCGACACGACCACGATCCAGGTGACGCGGCCGCCCAAGAAGGTCTACACCTTCGAGGACGTCCAGTTCGAGTTCGACCAGTACAGCCTGCGGCCGACCGCGACCCGCGTTCTCGACGAGGCCGTCAAGGCCATGCAGGAAGATGCGACGCTGAAGCTGCAGATTCAGGGCTACACCTGCAACATCGGCACGCCGGAGTACAACCTGGCGCTCGGTGACCGACGCGCGAAGGCCGTGCAGGACTACCTCTTGTCCCGCGGGATCGACGCCAGCCGCCTGACGACGGTCAGCTACGGCGAGGAGAATCCGAAGTACTCGAACGACCGCGAGGAGACGCGCCGGCTGAACCGCCGCGCCGCCCTCGAGGTGAGGCTGGTGCAGTAGCTTCAGCCCAGTCGGAGACACGAAAAAGGGACAAGGTCAGAGGGGCAAGCAGGCCCTCGGCCTTGTCCCTTTTCTCTTGTACGCCCTTGTCTCCTTCCCCCTGTCCCGTTGTCCCTGACGACCGTCCTCTCCCTGCAGTAAGCTAGACCCCGTGGTCATCAAGGCATCGGCGTCGCGGGAGATCGGCCAGCTCCTCGAGGACCTCGCCTCCGATCGTGAGGTGCGCCGCGAGGCGGCGGTCGCGCGCCTGACCGTCATCGGGCCGCGCGCCATCGAGCGGCTCGTCGCCTCCCTGACCACCGCCCCGCTGGCGGGCCGGGCCGCCGCCCTGCGTGCGCTCGGCGCCATCGGCGATGCGCGCGCGCTCGAGCCGGCCCTCGACTGCCTCGACGCTCCAGAGGCCACCGTGGCCGTTGCCGCCGCCGGCGCCGCCGGGGTCTTCCTCCGCTCGCCGCACGAGGCACGAGTGCTCGAACGGCTCACCGACGTGGCGCTCGACCGCGACCGCGACCGTCGCGTGCGGCTGGCGGCGCTGCTGGCGCTCGAAGAGCTGCCGGCCGACGCCCTGCAGCCAATCCGCGACCAGCTGCGGCGCGATCCCGATCCCATCCTGGCCGCGCATGCCACGGGCGAGCCCCTGCCCGAGGACACGGGCGATCCCGTCGCGGCGCTCGAGGCGGCAGCGGCAGGCCGCCTGCCCCGCGATCCGGCGGTCGTCCGGGCCTGGCTGCAGGGCGCGGCGGCTGCCGTGCCGCTGGCGACCGTTCACCGGCTGATTGGCACCCTGAGGGATCGGGAATCGGCCGAGCTGGCCGCGGCGGACTGGCTGGCGGTGCGGGCGGCCGCCCACGAGCTGCTGGGACATCGGGGCAGCCGGGTGGCGCTGTACGATCTGCGGGAGACGCTGGAACGGGCGGAAGGGCCGCTGCCGCGCGAGTTCATGACGGCCGTGGCGGCCATCGGCGACGCGTCCTGTCTGGAGCCGCTGGCGGGTGCCTACGTGCGGGCCACGGCGGCCGGCCCGGCGCTGCTCGGCTCGTGGCCGGGGCAGATTGTGGACGCCTTCCGGACCATCGTCCGACGCGAACGGATCACGCGGCGCCATGCGGCGATCAGGCGGATCGAGACCCACTGGCCCGAGGCCGCACGGACGCTGTTCGAACGCGCCTGAACCACCCGGGGCCGTAACGCCGAGCTTCAGCTCGGCCGACGCCAGGTACGTGCGCCGAGCTTCAGCTCGGCCGAAGCCTTGCCGCTCAGTAGGCCTTCGCGAAGTAGGCCTCGGCCACCGACGTCCCGCCGCACTTGATGCACCGGCCACCGGTGCGCTGCTCGCCCAGCGGCAGGTTGCGGATCGTCGCCTGCGTCTCGGCCTTTACCTGCGCTTCGCAGTCGGCGGAGCCGCACCAGGGGGCGATGACGAAGCCGGGGCGCCCCTCCATCGCCTTCTTGAACTCCTCGTACGAGTCGACGCGCGTGGTGTGCGCCTCGCGGAACGCCAACGGCCCGGTCGAACAGGCTGCGCTGGATCTCGTCGAGCAGCGCCGCCACGTGCGCGGGCAGCCCGACCATCGGCGTGGAGGCCTTCTCGCGCGTGTCGCGCCGCGCCAGCATCACCTGGCCGTTCTCGATGTCGCGCGGGCCGATCTCGAGCCGCAGCGGCACGCCGCGCATCTCCCACTCGGCGAACTTCCAGCCGGGCGTCTGGGAATCGCGGTCGTCCAGCATCACGCGGATGCCCCTGGCCGTCAGCTCCTCGCGGATCGCCTGCGCCTTCGGCAGCACGGTCTCCTGCCAGTTGCCGCGCGGAATCGGCACGATGACGACCTGATAGGGCGCGATGCGGGGCGGCAGGATGAGCCCGCTGTCGTCGCCGTGCGTCATGATGACGCCCCCCACCAGCCGCGTCGACACGCCCCAGGACGTGCCCCAGACGTACTGCAGCGACTTGTCGCGCGCCTGGAACTGGATGTCGAACGCCTTCGCGAAGTTCTGGCCGAGGTTGTGCGACGTGCCGGCCTGCAGCGCCCGGCCGTCACCCATCAGCGCCTCGATCGAGTAGGTCCGCAGCGCGCCGGCGAACCGCTCGCTGTCGGTCTTGCGGCCCGTCAGCACGGGCATGGCCAGCTCGGTCTCGGCGACTTCCTTGTAGACGCCGAGCATCTTCAGCGTCTCCTCCTCGGCCTCGGCTTCCGTCTCGTGCGCCGTGTGGCCCTCCTGCCAGAGGAACTCGGTCGTCCGCAGGAACGGCCGGGTCACCTTCTCCCAGCGGACGACGTTGGCCCACTGGTTGATGAGGATCGGCAGGTCGCGCCACGACTGCACCCATTTCGCGTACATCGTGCCGATGATCGCCTCGGAGGTCGGGCGCACGACGAGCTTCTCCTCGAGCGCTTCGCCGCCGGCGTGCGTGACGTAGGCGACCTGCGGGGAGAACCCCTCGACGTGATCGGCCTCCTTCTGCAGCAGGCTCTCGGGGATGAACAGCGGGAAGTAGGCGTTCACGTGACCGGTGGCCTTGAAGCGCCGGTCCAGGGCCTGCTGGATCAGCTCCCAGATCGCGTAGCCGTACGGCCGGATGACCATGCAGCCCTTGACGGGCGAATAGTCGGCCAGCTCCGCCCGCCGCACCACGTCGAGGTACCAGCGGGAGAAATCCTGCGATTGGGGGGTGATTTCAGTGACCAGGGCGTCGGACTTCTCGGGCTTCTTGGGCATCGGATCTCAGCGTCTCTGCAAGGGGGCCGCAGGGGCGGGCTGTTGCTGCAGCCGCTCGGCCACGTGGACTTTCCAGTGTATATCGTCTCGCGCGGGGAAGTCGGTCCGGAAGTGCCCCCCACGGCTCTCCTCGCGCCGTCGCGCCGCGCGGGCGACGAGCCGGCCGACGGTCACGAGGCTGCCGAGCCGCCAGTCGGCCGCGTCGCGCACCGTTCCGGCGGCGAGCGCCGCCCGGAAGGCACTGAATCCCGCGTCCAGCCGCGCGACGGCCTCGTCCAGCGAGCTCCTGTCGCGGAACAGCCCCACCGCCTTCCACATCAGCGAACGCACGGTGTCGGCGTCGAGCGCGGATGGACCCGCCGCCTCGGGCGCCTCGTCGATGACCACCGGCTCCGAGGCGCGCAGCTCGGCGGGCGGCGCCGACTCGCGCATCGCCTCGCCGGCCCTGGCCCCGAAGACGAGCCCTTCCAGCAGCGAGTTGCTCGCGAGGCGGTTCGCCCCGTGCACGCCCGTGCAGGCCACCTCGCCCGCCGCGAACAGTCCCGGCAGCGACGTGCGTCCCCACGCGTCGGTCTCGACGCCGCCCATCATGTAGTGCGCCGCCGGGCCGACGGGAATCCGGTCGCGTGCGAGGTCGAGCCCGAGCCGGGCGCACGCCTCGGCGATCGTCGGGAAGCGGCCGCGCACGAATGCGGGATCGAGGTGCGCCAGCGTCAGGAAGACCGGTCCGCCGGATTCCTGCGCCTCGCGCACGATGCCGCGCGCGACGACATCGCGCGGCGCGAGGTCGCCGGCCGGGTCGTAGCGCGTCATGAACGCCTCGCCGCGATCGTTGACGAGCCGCGCCCCTTCGCCCCGCAGGGCCTCGGAAATCAGGAAGCGCGGCGCGCCCGCCAGGTTGAGCGCGGTCGGATGGAACTGCACGAACTCGAGGTCGGTCACGCGAACACCGGCCCGGTACGCGAGCGCCACGCCGTCGCCGGTCGCCACCGCGGGATTGGTCGTCTCCTGGAAGACCTGCCCGGCCCCCCCGGTGGCGAGCAGCGTCGCCCGGGCCGCCACCGTGGCCGTGGCCCCATCCTCGGCCAGCACGTGGACGCCCGTGCACCGGCCGTCTTCGACGACGAGACCGGTGACGCGGTGCTCCGCCTGCACCTCGATGGAGGGCATACCCGACACGCGCGCCCAGAGCGCCCGCGCAATCTCGCGTCCCGTGGCGTCGCGCGCGTGCAGGACGCGCCGCACGCTGTGGGCCGCCTCGCGCCCGAGCGCCGGTCGTCCCTGCGCGTCGAGGTCGAAGCGGGTGCCCCAATCGATGAGCTCCCGCGCGTAGCGCGGCCCCTCGTCGACCAGCACACGGACCGCCGCCTCGTCGCACAGGCCATCACCGGCGGCCAGCGTGTCGGCGGCGTGCAGCGCGGGGCTGTCGTCGTCGCCCAGCGCGACGGCGATGCCGCCCTGCGCGTACCCGGTGTTGCTGTCGAGGGGCTCGGCCTTCGTAAGGATGAGGACGCGGCCGGCATCGGCGAGCGCCAGCGCGGCGCGCAGGCCGGCGATGCCGCTTCCGACAATGACGAAGTCTCGGTGCACGGTCACCTGAATGCTATCCTACCATTGCACACGGCGCGCGCAGGCCGCCGCGGGTGCCAGGAGCGCGCCACCGATGGATCCGATTCACATCGACGTCAAGACCCGCATCGGCCACTATCCCGTCTGGATTGCGCCCGGCCTCGCCGCGCGGCTCGCGCCGCTGCTCCAGGAATCGGGCATGACGGGCCGGCGGTTCCTGGTGTCCAGCCCGGGGATCTGGCGCCTCCACGGACCGGCGGTGTCGCGGGCCCTGCCCGGCACGGAAGTCGTGCTCGTGCCCGACGGCGAGCGGGCCAAGCAGCTCCAGACCGTCTCCCGGATCTACGAGGCGCTCATCCGCGCGGAAGCGGATCGCGCGGCGGCCGTCATCGCATTCGGCGGCGGCGTCATCGGCGACATGGCCGGCTTCGCGGCGGCGACCTACCTGCGCGGCGTGAAGCTCGTGCAGGTGCCGACGACGCTGCTGGCCCAGGTCGACAGCGCGATCGGCGGCAAGGTCGGTGTGAACCACGCGCTGGGCAAGAACCTCATCGGGGCGTTCTACCCGCCCGCGGTCGTCTGCATCGATCCCACGCTGCTCGAGACGCTGCCCCGGCGCGAGTTCCGGGCCGGCCTGTACGAGGTCGTGAAGTACGGCGTCATCGCGAGTCCCGACCTGTTCGCGCGGATCGGACGCGACACGCGGGCGATCTTCAACCGCGAACCCGAGGCCCTCATTCCGGTGATCGCCGAATCGTGCCGCATCAAGGCGGGCGTCGTGGAGCAGGACGAGCACGAGGCCGGCCTGCGCCGCGTGCTGAACTTCGGCCACACGGCCGGCCACGCGCTGGAAGCCGCCACCCGCTACCGGCGCTTCCGGCACGGCGAGGCGGTCGCCTACGGCATGCTGGCGGCGGCCCGCCTGGCGGTCACCCGCGGGGCGATGGCCGGCGCCGATCGCGACGCGCTCTCGGCCCTCATCGGCCAGCTCGGGCCGATGCCCTCGGTGGCCGACCTCCGCGTGCCCGAGCTGCTGCAGATCATCCGGCGCGACAAGAAGGTCGTCAACGGCCGGCTGCACTTCGTGCTGCCCACCGGCATCGGCCGGACGGCCATCGTCGACGACGTCACCGAACAGGAACTGGCGGCCGCGCTGGCGGGAATCGGCTGCGCCGTATCGTAGTCGCCTACTCGAGCCCGTACTCGCGCAGCCGGCTCGCGAGCGCCTTCGGCGTGAGCTGCAGCAGCTCGCCCATGCGGGCGCGGTCGCCGCCGGTGTCGGCGAGCGCCTGCGCCAACTTGCGGCGCTCGACCTCGCGCAGCACCCGCTGCGACGCGTCGGCCAGGGTGCCCGACAGATCGATGCGCGCCCACGGGTCGTCGGGCGGCGCTCCGGCGGACGCCACGGGCACCTGCGGGACGAGGTTGAGCTGCCGGGGCCCGATCACGTCGCCGTCGGCCAGAATCACTGCCCGCTCGATGCAGTTCTGCAGCTCGCGCACGTTGCCCGGCCAGGCGTAGTGCTGCAGCGCATCGAGTGCTTCCGACGACAGCATGAGCGGCGACCGCTTCAGCTCCCGGCAGAAGCGATCGACGAAGTAGCTGGCGAGCATGGGGATGTCGCCGGTCCGCTCGCGCAGCGGCGGGATCGTGATGGGCACGACCGAGAGCCGGAAGAACAGGTCCTCGCGGAAGGCGCGCGCGCCGACGGCCGCGGCCAGGTTCCGGTTCGTCGCCGCCACGATGCGCACGTCGACCTGCAGCGTCACCGTGCCGCCCACCCGTTCGAAGCGGTGCTCCTCGAGCACGCGCAGGATCTTGGCCTGCAGCGCCAGCGGCAGGTCGCCGATCTCGTCGAGGAACAGCGTGCCGCGGTGCGCGAGCTCGAACCGCCCCGGCTTGCGGGCGGTCGCGCCGGTGAACGCCCCCTTCTCGTGGCCGAACAGTTCCGTCTCGAGCAGCGTCGCCGGAATCGCGGCGCAATTGACCGCCACGAACGGCCCCTCGACGCGCCGGCTCAGCGCGTGCAGCGTGCGGGCGAACAACTCCTTGCCCGTCCCGCTCTCGCCGAGCAGCAGCACCGTCGCATCGGTGCCGGCCGCCCGCTGCAGCTCGGCCGAGACGCGCCGCAGCGCCGGATCCTCGCCGATGATCCGGGGGGCGCCGCGCCGCGCGGCGAGCTCTTCCTTCAGCAGGATGTTCTCGTTGGCGAGGCGGCGCGCCACGAGCGCGCGCCCTACCAGCAGCAGCAGATGATCGGGATCGACGGGCTTGGCGAGGAAGTCGAGCGCGCCCGCCTTCATGGCGGCCACCGCCTCCTGCACGCCACCGAAGGCGGTCATCACGATGACCGGCAGCGTCGGGTCGAGGTCGCGCGCCGCGTTCAGGACGGAGAGGCCGTCGCCATCCGGCAGCCGCAGATCGGTGAGCACGATCTCCGGCCGCGCCTCCCGCAGGGCCTGCCGCGCCGCCTCGAGCGAGTCGGCTTCGACGACGGCGTGCCCCGCCGTCTGGAGCACGTCGCGGAGCATGCGCCGCAGCGACGCCTTGTCCTCGACGAGGAGAACCGGGCCGTGGCCCGATGGCCGGGCAGTACCCGTGATCGGGCACGAGCCTAGCGCAACCAGCCCGGCGGCACGCCGGCGCGGCGCGCCTCCTCCTGAATGTCGCCGATCGCCTTGGTGTCGTCGTCGACCTGCTTCTTCAGCCGCTCGAGCTCGGCGAGCGCCTTCAGCCGGTCGGCTTCGATCGTGGCGCGCTGTTCCGGATCGTCACGCGCGGTGAACTCCGCCATCAGCGCGTTGATCCGGCTCTGCATCGCCTGCGCCAGCAGCTGATCCTCCGCGAGCCGGCTCCGGGCGTCGGTGATCCGCTTGTGCCAGTACGCCTGATCCTTGACCTGCGGCGTCGACGCACCCGCCTTGTCGCCCTTCGATGCGTCGGTGGTAGAGGCGGCAGCCGATGTGTCGGCCTTCGTCGTCGTGTCGCTCTGGGCGGCCGGAGCGGTCTGCGCGCCCGGCGCCGGTTCCTCGTCGGTGGCCGGCTGCAGGTCGGCGTTCGTGTAGAGGCGTCCGTGCACCTTCAGCGCCTTCCGGCGTGCCTCTTCCTTCCGCGCCACGGCCGCCAGCGACTGTGCGGACACGGTCGACGCCACGAGCATGCCGGCGCCCGCCAGAGCCACCCAGCCGCAGAGCTTCGTTCTGTTCGCCACCTCGGACACCCCCTCGTCTTCGTTGTATCGGATGCTGGCCGGCCGACCGACAGGTCTTCTCCCCTTCTAGCGGATCCATCGCCAGGAGAGCAAGCGCACCGGGCCGGGCGGCCAGCCCGACACGGGCGGGTCGATTACAGATCCGTGGCCGCCGGCGGCGTCGCTGCCCGCAGGGTCGCCTTCTTCGCCTGCGTTCCCGTCTGCCATGGCCGGATTCTGCAATGGCCGGGCCACTGCCGGCCACGCGGGCCACGGTCAGCTCGACCGTCTGGCTGAAGCCGCTCGCACCGAAGGCATGCGCCTGCAGCACGACGACACCGGCACCCGGACTGGACGCCGCGGTGTCTCCGTCGCGGGCCGGATTGCCATCGGTTTCCGCCTGATCGTCGCCAACGAGGACGACGACGTAGTACGCCCGGTCGCCATGGCGGGCGCCGGCCAGCGAGGCGGCAGGGCCCCAGGCGAACAGCTGCCAACGAGGATTGTTCCGGCCCCAGGGGCGGGCGGAGGTCGCCGCGTCCATCTGCGCGTCCGAACAGGCCGCCGCCTGTCCGCAGTCTGCCTCGTTGACGATTTCGTCGAGGACGATCGTGGCGCCCGGCGCGACCGCGCGCGGGCCGCCCGGTGCCCCATCGACGAAGGTCGATCGCGCCGCACCGGCCAGCACGGCGCTCCAGTCGGGCTGGCGCCTGAGCTCGGCGAGTGCACGCGCAGCGGCCGCATCGGCGGCGTAGAGCGCCTCGCGGATGTCGCGATGGTTGGCGGCGAGCCGCACGTCGGTGGCGCTCGTCAGCACCACTCCGGCGCCCAGCACCGTCAGCAGCAGCGCCGCGAGCAGCGTGATGATGAGCGCCGCACCGCGTTGGTCGCACCCGCGCGCGCTCCCCACCATCACCAGCCGCTCCTCCCCTGCCATCGTGCACGGGTGCGGTGACGCGGGCATCCCTTCCCGCCCGGCGTCGATTGCCATCTCAACGGCCCGCCGTCAGGTTCCGCGGGGCGACGACGACACGGATCTCGCGGTCGGGCAGACGCGCTGCGCCGGGCCCGCCCGTGCCGGGCCGCACGAACAGCACGCCGGCCGGTCCACGCAGCGCGTCACTTGCCGACTCGACGCGCACGGTGACGATGATGCGCCTGATGCGAAGCAGATCGGCATCGAACCGGCGCGCCGCACCAGGATCGGGACACCACGGTCCGTCGTTGAAGACGGCCGGCGGCAGCGGCACCAACGCCGCGTCGTCGGTTCCCACCTCCGGAGGTCCGGCGCGGGGCACCACCATGCCCGAACCCGGATCGATCGCGAACAGGCAGTTCTCGCCGGGCGGCCACGCCCCGACGGCCGTCCCTGCCGGCGGCGGCTTCATGCCATAGGTCGTCCACGGCCCGACCGGGTCGTCCGGCGGCCTGCGCAGCTCCGGCGGCCGCGACGTCCCCTGGTACTCCACTCGCAACGCGACCACGTGATCGACCACGGGCTGCACGCTGCCGCTGCCGTCGTCGCGCACGAGGCGCGGCCCCTCGATCTGGTCGGTCGAGTCGACGCGGTACGTCCGGACGACGACCGCCACGATCTTCGATCCGGCGGGATAGACGTCGAACCGGTCCGGCAGCTCGTGGTTCAGGTCGAGCGTGCCGCCCCGAACGCCGCGCACGGTAAAGATGTCGAACCGGCCCGAGCCGTCGAACAGCAGCACGCGCTGCCCCGCCCTGAAGCCACAGGCGGCATCGCCGATCGGGCATCCTGGTTCGATGGCGATCGCCGCGGTTCCCGACGCCGCGGGGAATGGCCGCGCGAGCACGGCCTGCGCCGCCGTCGACGGCACCGACAGCGTGGTGATCGTGTCGGCACCGGCCGCACCGGCGCCATCGTCGAGCGCGAACGGCAGCACCGGCGGCAGGTAGTCGACGAGCGGGCCGGTCATCGCGCCCGCGTAGGCGCCGGCGCCGGCCGTCACCAGATCGGCGAACAGGCTGTCGGAGGCGGCGCGCAGCCGCTGCTCCATGTCGTTGGCTTCGAGCCGCGTCTCGAAGGCGGTCCGCATCGGGCCCACCAGCAGCCCGATCGCGCCGGCCAGGACGAGCGACAGCGCCATCGCCACGATCAGCTCGAGGAACGCGAGCCCGCGCGGATCGTGCCGCCGCATCGACGGGGCGAGCAGGCCGCTCATCCGAGTGTCCGCACCCGGATGCCGACGACATGCGTCCAGGCGTGCGCCGCCCGGCCGCTCACGGCCGTCGGTGCGGGCACGACCACGACTTCGAGCACGATCGTGTCCGCCGGATCGCCGGGCCACGGGGCAATCGACCAGCGACGTACGAAACGCGCGCCGGCCGGCACGCCAGGCCCGCGTCCGAGCCAGCGTCCGTCCTCGCCGAGATAGTCGACGAAGCCGGGCGTGTCGGTGTCGAGCGCACCGGGCGGTGAGGGCTGCAGGCCGCTGCCTCCCGCGACGGCCGGCGATCGGCTCAGGTCGGTCGTCGCATCCTGAAGGGCTGCTCCGGCTGCATCGAAGCCCCAGGCCAGACTCTGCAGCTGCTCGAGGCGCTCGGCGGCAAGTGCCGGCGCCAGCGTGATGCGGTGCGCCGTTCGATCGGCCAGGGCCGCAAGGCCGAAGAGACGCACCAGCGACACGATCGCCATCGTGAAGATGGCGGTGGCAACGAGCACTTCGACCAGTGTGAATCCGCGTGAGTCGGGCACGCCTGCAGGCCAGTGCAAGAGGAGCACCAGACGACGGGGCCGTGCGGGAGCCCGGGAATCCAGCCGGATTGCGGATCGGTGCGGCGCCGGGTGGCAGTTCCTGCCATGCCGGCCGCCCGAGGCCTGCGCGGAATCTGCCGGGGGGAACCAGCCGCGTGCCGAGTGGCTCGCGGGCGTTCAGGCGGGGCCGTTCTCGAGGGCACCCCCGACGGGCAGGACGATCTGAATCGCCGCGCCGCCGCCGGACGCCTGCCCTGCCGCAATCCGGCCGTTGTGGCTGACGATGATCTTCTGCACGATCGCGAGCCCGAGGCCGGTCCCCTCGCCCTTGGTCGTGAAGAAGGGCCGGAAGACGCGCTCGCGGTCGGCCGGCTGGATGCCCGCGCCGTTGTCGGTCACGGTGATACGGACCGCTTGCCCGCCGGACTCGAGCGCCGACTCGACGACGATCCGCGGCGCGACCGGCGGTGGCCTCGCACGACTCGACGGCATTGCGCAGCAGGTTCGCGAACGCCTGCCGCAGCAGCACTTCGTCGCCGTCGACGGTCGGAAACGTGCCGCGGACGTCGACGCCGCCGCCGCGCGCGTGGCAGTCGGCCTGCACGTCCTCTGCGGCGCGCTCGGCAATCGCCCGCAGGTCGACGGGCGTCAGCGTGAGCGTGGTCGGACGGGCGAAGGCCAGGAAGTTGGTGACCACCTGCCCCAGCGCGCCCGTCTCGTCGCGGATCGCCTGCATGTAGGGCCGGTACACCTCGGGCAGGCCGTCGAGGTCCATGAGCCGGCTGTAGCCGTGGATCGTCGCGAGGCCGTTGCGGAACTCGTGCGCCAGGCCGGCGGTCAGCTCGCCGACGCGCGCCAGGCTCTCCTTCAGGCGGAATCTGATCCTCGAGCTCGCGGACCGCGGTCAGGTCGGTGAACAGGCAGATGGCTCCGGCCGGGGCGCCGTGGTCGTCGTAGAGCGGCGACGCCGTCACCCCCAGGTGCATGGGCCGTTCCTGACGCTCCACCTCGAGGGCGCGCCGCACGATGGCGTGGCGGCTCGCGAGGCACTCGTCGATGACGGCCCCGAGCGGCGCGACGTGCGCGAGCAGCTGGCGGTAGGGCACGCCGTCGGCCACGGGTCCGGGCAGGTCGAGCAGGCGACAGCCGGCGGGATTCACGATCGGCACGCGTCCCTCGAGGTCGACGACGAGCAGGCCCGAGGTCAGGCTGGCGATGATCGCGTCGCTCAGCCGCTCGGACGCGGCGGCGCGGGCCGCCATGGCCTGCTCCTGCGTCTTCAGCCGGGCGACGGCATCCTCCATGGCCGCCGCGATCCACGTCGTCTCGCGCTCGTGATCGGCGAGCGTGTGCCGCGCGTTGCGGGCGGCACCGAAGATGCGCAGGACGGCGTAGGTCAGGATGGCGGCCAGCGCGGCCACCAGCGCCGTCATGCCGAAGATGGCGTACGCGTTGATCGACATCGGCGCGGTCCCTGCGGCTGCGTGCAGCAGCCCACCTCAGTAGAACCCGAGATACCAGGCGAGCAGGCGGTCCCCGAACGCCGCGGCGGCGAGCGCCCCGAGCGCCAGGAACGTCCCGAACGGCAGCGCGTACTTCATGCTGCCGCGCCGCGTCGCGATGAGCAGGATGCCGACGAGCGATCCGGCCACCGACGACAGCACGAGCGTCACGAGCATCAGCTGCCAGCCGAGGAAGGCGCCGATCATGGCGAGCATCTTCACGTCGCCCATCCCCAGCCCCTCCTCCTTCCGCAGCCACTCGTAGCTCTTCGCGATGAGCAGCAGCACGCCGCCGCCGGCGACGATGCCGATGAGCGAGGCGCGCCAGCCGGGCGGCGCCGTCAGGCTGAAGACGAAGCCCAGCACGATGCCGGTCACCGTGATCACGTTCGGCAGCAGCCGGTGCTGCAGGTCGATCATGAACAGCACGATCATCGCGCTGGCGAAGACCAGGCGCGGCACCAGCAGCGGCCCGAGGCCGACCATCAGGTACGTCCCCACGAACACGCCAGCCGTCGCCAGCTCGACGAGCGGATACATCGGCGAGATGCGCGCCCCGCACTGCCGGCAGCGGCCGCGCAGCACCAGATAGGCCAGCACCGGCACGTTCTCGAACCAGGCGAGCCGATGCCCGCACGCGGGGCAATGGGACGGCGGACGCACCACCGACTGCCCCGTCGGCAGCCGGTGGATGCACACGTTGAGGAAGCTGCCGACGGCGAGTCCCCAGACGGCGAGCAGCACGGTCATCGTCATCGGCTCACCGGGACGGCGGGCGCGAACCGCTTCGGCTCGGCCGGAAGGGGCTGGAGCGGCGACGCCGCGCCAATCGACACGTGGCCGGTCGACGGATCCAGTCCGTAGGGGGTGCGCGTCGGATCGAGCGGGATGCCCGGCAGCACGCCGGCCCGCACGAGCGCCGTCCACGACGCCGGCCAGCGGCCGGTGCGCCCGTGCCAGGCGTTGACGATCGCCTGGAGCCGATCGATCTGGTCCATCGCGCTCAACTGCTCCAGCCGCCAGGCGGCGTCCTGGCGCAGCCAGGCGGTGCCGGCGTTCTCGTAGAGCTGCTGCCACATCAGCCGCGAGGCCCGCCGGTCGCCGCCCACTTCGAGCGTGGTCGCCGCCAGCGACTTCAGGAACCAGGGGGCGCCGGGCACGGCGGCCGCCTTGCCGAACCAGGCAGCGGCCTTCTGGAAGTCGTGCTCCCACCAGTAGTAGACGAAGCCGATGTCCTGCATGTACTCCCATTGATGCGGCTCCGTCTTCAGCCCCTTCTCGAGCAGCGTCACGGCCAGGTCGGGCCGTCCCGGTCCGCCCGGATACGGCTCGGCGAGGAAGATGGCGCCGAACCGGTACGCAATCGTGAACCGCGGATCGAGCGACGTCGTGATGTCGAGCAGCGGGTACAGCAGCGGATAGGTCTTGTCGGCGTCCTTCGCGAGCTTGGTGCCGCCGTAGTCCTGCAGCGCGCGGATCCAGTAGACGTCGGCGGCCAGCGTGTTGAACCCGGTGGTCAGCCGCCGCATCACCGCGCCGGAGCGGACGTAGAGCAGCTCGGCGTTCACGCGCGGCGGCGGGAAGTGCGCGGTCGCGCACGACCTGCAGGCCGACGGCCGCCGCGAACAGCGTCGCCATCGCCAGCAACCCGGCCGCCGTGCCGATCCGGACCTCGCGGGGCCTGAGCACCGTCATCGTCCGTCCGCTCCCGCCGCGCCGCCGGTCACTTGAAGTCCCGGCGGGCGAAGATCACCATCGCCGCGATGACGAACACCAGCACGTAGGCCAGGCCGTAGGCGGTCGTCACCGCCAGGTACCCGGCCGTGACGGGCAGGGCATGGACGACCTGTTCCTTGACGTCGAAGGCCGCCATGTTCGGCAGCACGTAGTAGAGCCCGCGGGCGATCGCCGCCGCGGCCTTCGAGTCGACGATGCTCTGGAAGTTCCTGAGGTCGGCGTCGAACTGTCCCGCGACGACGACCCCGAAGGTGAACGCGGCCGACAGCAGCGGGCTCGAGAACGACGAGAAGAACAGCGCGATGGCCGTGACGAGCATCAGCTCGACGAAGATGAGGAAGATCGCCTTCAGCAGGGCCGGGTCGAGTGCGGGCGCCTCCCAGGCCTTCCGCATCACCGCCGACTCGGTGGCCGACATGTAGCCGAGCACCAGGTACAGCGCGAGGGCCATGACGGCGACGTTGACGGCCAGCGTCAGCACGAGGCCGGCGTACTTGCCGGCGATGAACTCGTGCCGCCGGACCGGCTTGGCGAGCAGGCCGTAGATGCTGCGCCGCTCGACCTCCTTGGAGACGAGGCCGATGCCGATGAAGATGGCGATGAACAGGCCGAAGACGGTGATCGCGGCCAGCCCGAGGTCCTTGATGATCTTCACGTCCTGACCGGCCGTCAGCTGGCCGATGAGGTACGACGCGCCGATCAGCAGCAGCGCGAAGACCACGAGGTTGTACAGCACCTTGTCGCGCACCGACTCGCGGAACACGTTGACCGCGATCGTGCCGACCACACGCGGTCCCCTCATGATGCCGGCCCTCCCGGCCAGCGGCCGGCCCCCGCCCCGTCGGGCGCCGTCACCTGCTGCACGAAGAAGTCCTCGAGGGTGTCGCGGATCGGGTTCAGCGAGACGAGCCGCGCGCCGGCGGCCGCGAGATCGGCCGCGAGCCGCTCGGGCCCGGCGTCGAGCGCCAGCTCGAGCGCATAGCGCCGATCGCCGATCCGCATCGCGCGCAGGATCCGGCCGCGTACCTCTCCAGCAGCGCGTCGTCGAGGTCGGCCATCACCAGTTCCCAGCCGCGCACCTCGAAGGCCGCCAGCTCGTCGAGCCGGCCGCTGGTCACCAGCCGGCCGCGCGCGAGAATCGCGACGCGGCTGCAGACCGCCTCGGCGTCGCTCAGGACGTGCGAGCTGAAGAACACGGTGACGCCCTGATCGCGCAGCCGCAGGATGAGCTGCCGGACGTCGCGCCGGCCGAGGGGGTCGAGCCCCGACATCGGCTCGTCGAAGATCACCAGCTCGGGGTCGTTCAGCAGCGCCTGCGCGATGCCGACCCGCTGCAGCATCCCCTTCGAGAACCGCCGCAGCGCCAGCCGCCGCTCGGCGCCGATGCCCACCTCGTCGAGCAGCCGTCCGACCCGCTGCCGCCGGGCGGGGCCCGCGTAGCCGAACAGGCCGGCGAAATACGTGAGCAGCTCCTCGGCGGTGAGGTGGTCGTAGAAGAACGGGTTCTCCGGCAGGTAGCCGATGCGGCGGCGGACGTCGAGGTCGCCGGCCGGACGGCCGAGCAGCTCGGCCCGGCCCGAGGTCGGGTAGATGAGCTGCATCAGCAGCTTCAGCGTGGTCGTCTTGCCGGCGCCGTTCGGGCCGAGGAAGCCGAACACCTCGCCCGGGGCGACGTCCAGCGTGAGCCCGTCGAGCGCGCGGTAGGGACGCGGGCGCCAGAAGCCGACCGCGTACGACTTGGTGAGTGCGTCTGTGCTGATGGCCTGCATCGGGATTCGCGGGGGCTGGCGGGCCGGACGCCGGGGCGCACGCGGGACCGGCGGCGGCGGCGCCGCGGCCCGCGACCGATCAGCGCGGCGTCTGTCCGGCCGGCCCCCGCTCCTCTGCGGGGGCGTGCGTCAGCTCGTAGGCGATCGCCGCATCGAAGTACTGGGGGGCGAGGCCGCCTTCGACCTTCACCCCGTCGATGAAGTAGGTCGGCGTCGCGTGCACGCCGAGTTTCGCTCCGAGGGCCACGTCCGTCTTCACCTGCTTGATCACCTCGGGATAGCGGGCGTCGAAGTCGGTGACGCCGGCGATCTCCTTCAGCGCTTCACGGATGGACGGGCCGGTCATGTTCTCCTGGTTGTCGTAGCACCACGTCTGCATCGCCTCCTTCTTGCCCTTCTCGGCGGCGAGACGGACCGCCACGGCGGCGTCGCAGGCGTAGGGGTGCGGTCCGCCCCCCAGCACGTTGTCGTTGCAGGAGGAGTTCAGCGGATAGTCCAGGTAGACCAGCCGGACCTGGCCGGGGTCCTCGGCCGCGTACTTCTCGAAGATGCTCTTGTAGGTCCGCCAGGTGTTGGCGCACGACGGACACTCGTAGTCGTTGAACTTCACGATCAGCACCTTCGCGCCGTCGCGCGGCACGTCGACCGGCACGCGCGGCTGCTGCGAGAGCCAGTGCTCGAAGGCCGACTGCTGGCCCGTGGCGAGCGGCTTGGGCGCCGCCGGGGCCGCCTGCGCCCCTTCCCGCGGGAAGAGCGCCAGCGCCGAGGCCGACCCCGCCACGAGCAGGAGGGCCAGCGTCATGGCCAGCGGGCTGCGCCGCAGGCCGCGCAGATCGGCGAACGCCCGGCGCGGCAGGCTCGACATCGGCACGTTGGCCGACGCCCCCGTCACGATGAACAACCCGATGACGCCGACGTAGGTGGTCATGCAGAGCGGGCAGACGGTCTTCAGCACGAAGAACGACGCGTAGCCCAGATAGAAGACCACCGCCAGGCCAACGGTCGACAGCGCGAACAGGTAGCCCGGCACGTTGTCGCGGGCGGCGCCCTTCGACCGCAGGCCGCCAAGGACCAGCAGCGTCGTGAACGCGAAGAACAGGGCGCCGAAGAGGGCCACCGGCACTCCGGCGACCGTCCCGTACCGGCTCTGGTACACCTCGGTGCAGCTCACCGTGGCGCTCACGTCGCAGAAGCTCGTGTAATTCGGATCACGCAGCAGGTGGTAGTGCACCCAGGCGGCCGCCACGGAGGCGACCAGGCCGATCAGCGTGAACAGCAGCGCAAGACGTCCAGCAGTTCGTGTCATACGGTTGGGCTCGGTAAATGGTGTCGTGTAATCATACCCGCCCACCGCGTGCCGTGGCCCCGGAAAAGCGAAAAACGGGATGCCCACCCGGAGGCGGGCATCCCGCAGGACGGTGTACCGCACGGTCAGCCCGTGCCTACTGCATGATCGCGGTTCCGGCCGGAATCGGGTTGGCAATCGCCGCACCCGTGTTGTCCTGGAAGATGGTGCCGCGCGTGTCGGTCGCGAACGACCGCGTGCCGGTCGACCCGACCGTGATCGGCACCGCGCCCGCCCAGTACGAGGCCACGGCGTCATTCGCCGCCGCGTTGCACGTATTGGCCGCCACCGTCACCGTCGCGGCGCCCGTCTCCAGCGTCAGCGACACCGTGTAGCCGCTCTTGGTCGCCGGATCCGTCGCCAGGTCAGGGCTGATGAACGCCTGGTTGCTGCCGGCCGGGGCCAGCGCCAGGTCCGCCAGCGCCTGCGCGTAGCCGCCGTTGGCGCAGCTGGCCGAGTAGGTCGACTGCGCGCTGTTGATCGCCCGCAGCGAGCCGATCGCCGACGCCTCGTTGCCCGACATCCGGGCGCGCAGCAGGCCCGGCACCGCGATGGCCGCGATAATCCCGATGATGGCCACGACGATCAGCAACTCGATGAGCGTGAAGCCCTTGTTGTCTCGCATCTTCATGATCCTGTGCTCCTTCAGCTGGTAACGGCGACCCGGCCGGCCTACCCCGCTGCCGACCCCTTCCGTTCGCGCCGCCTTGAATGGCAAGGCCGATGCCAGGCTGAACAGGAGCGACAATTTCCTTATAACATCATTAAAATCAATATTTTATGGCATACGAGCAGAAACGTGAACAGGCCCTGCCAATCCGTGACTTTGACAATATTTGTCAACGCCGGACCGACAGAAAGTGTCAGTCAGCCGGCCTGAGGCGCCGGACCGGAGCCGGAAGCCCGGAGCCTGAAGCCCCGGGGCCTTCCCCCTCACCGCAGGTTGTACTTCTTGACGTAGTAGCGGAACGAGCGGAAGCTCATGCCGAGCAGCTCGGCCGCCTTCACCTGCACGCCGCCGGCCCGCTCCAGCGCCCGGGCGATGTAGTCCCGCTCGAATCCGCTGGACGTGCTCCTCCAGGTCGAAGCCGGAGTCGGGCAGGTCGACGGGCGACGCCTCGCCGGCGGCGGGGCGGAAGCCGCCCCGGATATGGGCCGGCAGGGTTTCCGGCAGGATGGTGGGCGTCCGCTCGAGGGCGACGGCCCGCTCGATGATGTTCTCGAGTTCCCGGACGTTGCCGGGCCAGGTCGCCGCCTCGAGGCGGGTCATGGCGTCGTGGGAGATGCCGGTGACCGGCTTGCCCATCTGTTCGCGGTACTTCGCCAGGAAGTGCTCGGCGAGCAGCGGCACGTCCTCGCGCCGCTCGCGCAGCGGCGGCAGGTGGACGGGGATCACGTTGATCCGGTAGTAGAGGTCCTCACGGAACCGGCCGTCGGCCACCAGCTGCCCGAGGTCCTGGTTCGTGGCGGCGATCACGCGGATGTCGGCCTCGATCTCCTCGACGCCGCCCAGGCGCCGGAACTTCCGCTCCTGCAGCACGCGGAGCAGCTTGACCTGCATCATCGGGCTCATCTCGCCAATCTCGTCGAGGAAGATGGTGCCGTGCTCGGCCACCTCGACGAGGCCCTTCTTGTTCTGGGCGGCCCCGGTGAAGGCGCCGCGCATGTGGCCGAACAGCTCCGATTCGAGCAGCGTCTCGGGCAGGGCGCCGCAGTTGACGGCGACGAACGGCCGGTCGCGCCGCAGCGAGTACACGTGGATGGCGCGGGCCACCAGCTCCTTGCCGGTGCCCGACTCGCCCGTGATCAGGATCGTGCTGTTGGTCGGCGCGACGGTCTCGACGAGCTTGAAGACGGCCAGCATCGGCTCGCTGCGTCCGACGATGTTCGCGAACTGGTGGGAGGTCTGCAGGGCGCGCTTCAGCAGCACGTTCTCCTGGCGGCAGCTGGCGCCGCTCGAGCGCGTTGCGGACGACGATCTTCAGCTCGTCGACGTCGAAGGGCTTGCTGAGGTAGTCGTACGCTCCCATCCGCAGCGCCTCGACGGCGCTCTCGGTCGACGCGAAGGCCGTGACCATGATGCCGATGATGTCCTGATCGACCCCCTTGGCGGCCCGCAGCACCTCCACGCCGCTCACGTCGGGCATCTTGATGTCGGAGATCAGCAGGTCGAACGGCTCCTGCTCGAGCAGCGCGATGGCGTCGCGGCCGTTCTCGGCCAGGCGCACGTCGTATCCCTCGCGCTTCAGGACGATCGCCAGCAGTTCCCGCATCGAGCGCTCGTCGTCGACGACGAGGATGCGCGAGGTGGTCGCGGCGGTCCGGGGCGGGGTGTCGGTGACAGTCATGACGTCGTGACGGCGGTCCGGGCCGGCAGGCGGACCGAGACGACGGTCCCCTGTCCCTGGCGGGACTGCACGTGAATCTCTCCACTGTAGTCGGTCACGATCCGGTGGACGATGGCGAGCCCGAGCCCGCTGCCCTTCTCGAATCCGCCGTGGAATGGCTGGAACAGCGTCTCGGCCGCGGCGGCCGGCATGCCGACGCCCTCGTCCTCCACCGTCAGCACGAGGCCGCCGCCCGTCGCCGGCGCGGGGTGGACGGCCAGACGGAGCCGCCCGCCGTCGGGCATCGCGCGCAGGCCGTTGGTGGCGAGGTTCCAGACGATCTGGCGGAGCTGGTTCTCGTCGGCCTCGTAGCGCACCTCGCCGGGCGGGACGTCGACCTCGACGATGTGCCCGGGCCGGACCTCCGCGCTGTTGCGCAGCAGCATCGCCGTGTCGTTGACCGCGCGGCGCGCATCGAGCCACGTCAGCTCGAACCGCTGCGGCCGCGCGTAGGCGAGGAACGAGCGGATCGTGCCGTTCAGCCGCTCGGACTCGCGCAGCACGATGTCCATCAGCTGCGCCTGCTCCTCGCTGAGCGGCAGCTCGTGCCGCAGGATCTGGATGGACCCCGACATCGACGCGAGGGGGTTCCGGATCTCGTGGGCGATGCCGGCCGCCATCTCTCCGACGGCGGCGAGGCGCTGCCGCAGCCGGGCGTCGTATTCGAGCCGGCGCAGCTCGGTGACGTCCTGGAACGTGAACAGGAAGCCGGCCCGCCCTCCGGGCGTGACGAGGTGCGTCGCGCTCAGCCCCAGGTCGATCAGGCGATCGTCCGGCCGCCGGTACCGGTAGTCGGCCCGGTGGCTGCGCGCGCCGCCGAGGTCGGCCTCGAGAGCCGCCGCCGCCGCCGGCGGCAGCTGCAGGATCGCGGCGACGTCGCCGCCGACCACGTCGGCGGGCGGATGACCGATGATCGTGCCGGCCGCCCGGTTGCACGTCAGGATCCGCCCCGCGTGGTCGGTCGTCACCAGGCCGCTCGTGAGGCTGTCGATGACGTCCTCGTTGAACGCCTGCAGGTCGGCGATCTCCGTGGAGGCCCGCTCGAGCCGCTCGCCGGCGTGCCGGAGGCTCCCGGCCAGCGATCCGCTGACGAGACCGACGACGAAGAAGCCGAACACGTTGATGGCGACGGTGAACTGCGCGAGGTGGCCGGCCGGCAGGGCCACCGAGCTGCGCATCATCCACGGTTCCTGGAGCAGCCCGGCGGCGGCGAGGTACTGGCCGAGGACGAGCCCGCTGTAGAGCACCGTGCTGAGGATGGCGAGCAGCAGGCCGCCGCGCCGGAACTGCAGCACGCCGGCGGCCGCGATCGGCAGCACGTAGAGCGTCGCGAAGTAGCTCGTCACGCCGCCCGTCACGTAGATGAACGCCGAGACGATCAGCGCGTCGCCGGCCAGCTGCAGATCGACGATCCAGCGGTGCCCGTCGAGCCGCGGCAGCAGCGCGATGTAGACGAGCGTCAGCGCGTAGGTGAGCCCGATCAGGAAGAAGAACGGGTCGACGGGAAACGATCCGGGCGAGTTGATCTGGACCAGGATGGCCGAGCCGAGCAGCACGGTGCTGATCACGACGCGGATCGCGATCAGCCATGCGAGCTTCCGGCGCAGTTCGACTTCCACCACCCGCTCCCTCTCACCCGCTCAGCTTGTTGATCAGGTCGAAGATCGGCATGTACATCGAGATGACGATGCCGCCGACGATGACGCCGAGAATGGCGATCATGATCGGCTCGAGCAGCGTCAGCAGGCCGGCGACCGCCGTATCGACCTCCTCCTCGTAGAAGTCGGCGATCTTCGCGAGCATGGTATCCAGCGCCCCGGTCACCTCACCGACGCCGATCATCTGCGTCACCATCGGCGGGAAGACCTTCGTCTCCTTCAGCGGCCCCGACACGGTCTCGCCCCGCTCGATGCTGCGCCGCGTCTCGAGCACGGCGTCCTCGACGATGGCGTTGCCCGACGTGCGGGCGGTGATCTCGAGCCCGTCGAGAATCGGCACGCCCGAGCTGATGAGCGTCGACAGCGTGCGGCAGAACCGGGCGACCGCGATCTTGCGCAGCAGCGAGCCGAGCACCGGCGTCGCCAGGAGGCTGCGGTCGACGACGCGGCGTCCCCCTTCGGTCACATAGTACCGCCGGAAGAGGAAGCCGATGACGAAGAAGCCGACGACCAGGAACGGCAGGAACTTGACGAAGACATCGCTCGACCAGATGACGATCCGCGTCGGCAGCGGCAGTTCGGCGCCCAGACCGGCGAACAGGCTGGCGAACGTGGGGATGACCTTCCAGAGGATGACCGCGACGACGATGCCGGCGATGCTGATGACGGCGATCGGATAGATCATCGCCGACTGGACCTGCCCCTTCAGCTTCACGGCCTTCTCGATGTAGGTCGCGAGCCGCTTGAGGATGGTGTCGAGGATGCCGCCCGCCTCGCCCGCCGCCACCATGTTCGTGAACAGCGGGTCGAAGGTCTTCGGGTACTTCCGCATCGCGTCGGCCAGCGACGCGCCGCCCTCGACGTCGGCGCGGGTCTGCAGGATCACCGCCGCGAAGTTCTTGTCGGACTCCTGGGTCCCCAGGATCTCCAGGCACTGCACCAGCGGCAACCCGGCGTCGATCATGACGGAGAACTGGCGCGTGAAGACGGCCAGGTTCTTCGGATCGACCCGGCGGCCCGTGCGGCCGATCTTGCGGCCTCCGGCCTCCCGGGCCTTGGCCGGCGTGATCCGCGTGACCAGCACCTGCTCGCGCCGCAGCGCCGCGACGGCGGCCTCCAGCGTCTCGGCGGCCCGCTCGCCGGCCACCCGCTCGCCGCCCCGTGTCCGACCCGAATAGGCAAACGTGGGCATGGTTCGTCCTCAGGCCCCCCTCCGGAGCCTAGCGCGCGGTGCCCGTCGGGCGCGGCCCCTGACGGCCGAGCCCGGCGCCGGGCACGATGCCGACACCGCGGTTGATCATGTCCTGCAGTTCATCCTTGAGCGACGAGGCCGCCAGCGCCGTCTCGAGCGAGATCACCCGCTTCTGGAACAGCGTCGCCAGCGACTGGTTCGTCGTCTGCATGCCGTACTTCTCCTGCCCGGTCTGCATCGCCGAATAGATCTGGTGGATCTTGTCCTCGCGAATCAGGTTGCGGATGCCGGGCGTCGGCACCAGGATCTCCAGCGACACCACGCGCCCCTCGCCGTTCTGCCGCGGCAGCAGCGCCTGGCAGACGATGCCCTCGAGCACGAGCGAGAGCTGCGTGCGGATCTGCGCCTGCTGGTGCGCCGGGAAGACGTCGATGATCCGGTTGATCGTCTGGGCCGCCGAGTTCGTGTGCAGCGTGGCGAACGTCAGGTGGCCGGTCTCGGCGATCCGCAGGGCGGCCTCGACCGTCTCCAGGTCGCGCATCTCGCCGATGAGCACGACGTCGGGGTCCTCGCGCAGCGCCGCGCGCAGCGCCGGCCCGAAGCCCTGCGTGTCGCTGTGAATCTCGCGCTGGTTCACCAGACAGCCCTTGTGCTGGTGGATGTACTCGATCGGATCCTCGATGGTGAGGATGTGCCCCCGGCGCTCGATGTTGACCTTGTCGAGCATGGCCGCCAGCGTCGTCGACTTGCCGCTGCCGGTCGGCCCCGTCACCAGCACGAGCCCGCGCGGCCGCTCGGCGAGCTGCGCGAGCACGGGCGGCAGCCCGAGCTCCTCGAAGTTGCGGATCCGCTCGGGAATCAGCCGGTAGACCGCCGCGATGGCGCCCCGCTGGCTGAACACGTTGCAGCGGAACCGCGCCAGGCCGCGGATGCCGAACGAGAAGTCGAGCTCGAGCGTCTCCTCGAACCGCTTCTTCTGCGCGTCGGTCAGCACGCTGTAGGCCAGCTGCTGCGTCTCGGCCGCCGACAGGTCGGGCAGCGGCAGGCGCTGCAGTTCGCCGTGCACGCGCACCTGCGGCGGCGTGCCGGTCGTCAGATGGAGGTCCGATCCGTCCATCTCGACGGTCGTCTTCAGCAGTTCAGGCAGTGTGGACATGGGGTCATCACCGGTTCTCGGCGCTCGTCGCTCGTTATTGGCGCTATGGCGCTCGATGGCGCCGGCGCGGGTCCTCGGCACGAGTCCCGAGCGCCGAGGCCCGAGCGCCTGGCAACGTCGCTACTTCACCGTCTCCCGCACCACTTCCTCGATCGTGGTGACGCCGTCCTTCACCTTGCGCAGGCCGCTCTGGCGCAGCGAGATCATGCCGTCCTCGACGGCCCGGCGCCGCAGCTCCAGGCCGGAGGCGCCGACCAGCACCAGCTCGCGCAGCTCGTCGGTGATCTCCATCACCTCGTAGAGGCCGACACGGCCGCGATACCCCGTCTGATTGCACTGGCCGCAGCCCTTGCCCTTCGACGGCGTCACCTCGGCGGCCTCGTCGGGCGCGAAGCCGGCGTTCACCAGCGCCGGCGGCGGCAGCGGCGCCGGCTCGCGGCAGGCGCTGCAGATCCGCCGCACGAGCCGCTGGGCGCAGATCAGGTTCACCGAGCTCGCCACCAGGAACGGCTCGATGCCCATGTTCATCAGCCGGTTCACCGTGCTCGGCGCATCGTTGGTATGCAGCGTCGACAGCACCAGGTGGCCCGTGAGCGCCGCCTTCACGGCGATCTCCGCCGTCTCGAAGTCGCGGATCTCGCCGACGAGGATGATGTTCGGGTCCTGCCGCAGGAACGACCGGAGGGCCGCCGCGAAGTTCAGGCCGATCCCCTCCCGCACCTGCACCTGGTTGACGCCCGCGATGTTGAACTCGACCGGATCCTCGGCCGTCATGATGTTCGTCTCGGGCGTGTTCAGCCGCGAGATCGACGAGTACAGCGTGTTCGTCTTGCCGCTGCCCGTCGGCCCCGTCACCAGCACCATGCCCCACGGCCGCTGGATCGCCGCCTCGTAGCGCGCCAGCGACTCGGACTCGAAGCCGAGCTTCGTCATGTCGAGCATCAGCTTGTCCTTGTCAAGCAGCCGCATGACGATCTTCTCGCCGAACAGCGTCGGCAGGCTCGAGACGCGGAAGTCGATCTCCTTGGCGACGCCGTTGTCGTTGAAGCGGATCTTGATGCGCCCGTCCTGCGGGAGCCGCTTCTCCGCGATGTCCAGCTTCGCCATGATCTTCACGCGCGAGGTCAGCGCGTCGCGGAACTTCATCGGCGGATTCATGATGTTGTAGAGAATCCCGTCGATGCGGAACCGCACCCGCAGCTCCTTCTCGTACGGCTCGATGTGGATGTCGCTGGCCCCCTTCTGAATCGCCGACATCAGCAGCACGTTCACCAGCCGGACGACCGGCGCCTCTTCCCCCTGGCGCGCCAGCGCCTCGACGCTGATCTCCTCCAGTTCCTCGAGCACCTCGACGTCGCCGCTGTCCACCAGCGGCAGCTCCTCGAGCGCCCGCGTCGCCAGCTCCAGCGTGTTCGACTGCCCGCCGCCCGCCGGCTTGGCGATCCCGTAGTACTTCTGGATCGCCTCGAGCACCGCCGTCTCGGACGCCACCACCGGCTCCACGTTGTAGCCGGTCATGAACTTGATGTCGTCCATCGCGAAGACGTTCGTCGGATCCGTCATCGCGATCGTCAGCGTCGCCCCCGCACGGCTGAGCGGCACGATCTGGTACTTCTGCACCGTCTCGGCCGGCACCAGCTTGATCACCGATGGATCGATCTCGAACTGCCCCAGGTTGATCGACGGCACGCCGTACTGCTTGCTCAGCAGCGCCGTGATCTCGTCGTCGCGCACGAATCCCAGCTTGACCAGGTTGAAGCCGAGCTTCCCCCCGCTGGCCTTCTGGTAGTTCAGAGCTTCCTGGAGCTGCTCCGCGGTGATCCGCTTCTCCTTGAGGAGGAGCTCGCCTATGCGAACGGGCATGCCAACCTGATGACCTTCCGAATATAGTCCGCCAACGCCACCATCATGACGATTTTCGTCACCGACTGACCTAAAACGTCATCCTGGCGCCAAGGCCCCAGCCACGGGCCATGGCGTCCTCTCCGCGGCTGATTTCCCCTTCCAGGTACATGCCGGGATGCAACGCCACGCTGAGCCCGGCCGTGCCGACCGGCAGCGCCTGATTCAGCGTATTTACACGGAATCCGCCCCGGATCCCGAGTCGCCGGTTCAGCAGCCAGGCCTCCGCGCCCGCCGCCACATGGCGTCGCTCACCCAGAACGGTCATCGACCGGGTCAGGTCGGCGTCCACCGCCACCGTGAGGGACTGGAGCGGCCCCCGCCCCGACAGCTGCGGTGCAACAGCCGCGCCGATCCGGACCTGACGGCTGAGCTGGACGGGCACCCCGCCCGCCGGGGCCTGGAATTCGACCTCGCGGACGTTGCGGGCCACGATGCCGAGCCGGATCGGGCCGAACCTGGCCATCGCCCCCAGATCCAGGTCGAAGGCGCTGCTGGTCCGGCCGCCCAGTGAATCGGCACGATCGAGTGCCTGGCCCACTGGTTCCCCGGCCACGCCGTCTGCCGTCCCCACCGTGCCCCGCACCCACTTCAGAGTCGATCCGATCACGACGCCCGGCAGGAGCGTCTGGTCGACCGAGATCCCGAACTGGCCGGTGACGAGCGACGACACCCCGGCCGGTCGTAGCTCTTGTCGGCCGCCGACCGGGCCGGCTGTAGCGGCCACCCGGGCGGTCTGCAGGCGGTAATAGCTGATGCCCAGGGCGGGGAACGCAACCGCGAAGCCGGTCGAGGTATCCCGTCGGGCTCCGTCGAGCCCGGCCGTCGGCGTGCCTCGGCCGCTGATGGTTTCCGTCCGCGTCCGCTCGAGCAGCCCGCCGAAGTAGTCGCCGGTCGCCAACCCCGCCGGATTCCAGTAGGTGGCCGAAGGGTCATCGGCGACGGCGACGAAGGCGCCGCCCATGCCGAGCGCGCGGATCCCGACCGTTTCGAAGGTCTGCGCACCGGCCGGGCGGGCCATTGCGGGACCGAGCACGAGGACGGCGGTCGTCAGGAGGACGGCCGCCGGCGCGGACGTCGAGCGAAACCGGGGAGACCACGAAACACGCGGGATTTGGATCATGAGACACCTGTGCGGGGCGCGCGCCGGCCCGCGACGGGTGCAGGCCTCTGGCGCAGGGGAAACCGGGACGCGGCCGCCCTGGGGCGTGCCACCGGCCGGCGATCCGGACGACGTGCGGGAAACGGAGAACGGACGGAGGGCGGCTGGCGGCGGCGCGAACCAGCCGCAGCGGCCCCGCCTCCGGCGGCCGTGCGACCGCCGGACGACGGGTGGGCGGAAACGGGTGCGTCGCGCTCAGCCGACCAGAACGGCGGCGGCCACGACCGTGGTCCAGAGCCCCTTCTTGTCCCCGACGGCCGTCTGGGTGACGTTCTGGGTCCGGACAATCTGATTCGAGAGGCGGTAGACTTCCTTCTTCTCGTCCCAGCTCTTGTCGGGGTCGAAGTCGAGGCCGAGAGTGGTCGCGAGCATCTCGGCCGCCAGCTCTTCCGCGTAGTCGCCCGCCGTGTCTTCATTCTCGCCGTAGCTGTGGTGCTCGGACAGGTAGCCGTAGAGCTTGTTGTCGCGCGGGATGGCGACGCCCACGGTGGCCGCGATGAGGCGGTGCGGTTCGCGGGTCGCGGTCTCGGACATGACGACGAAGGTCACCTGGCCGGGTTTGAGACGCTTCATGCCTTCGGATCGGGAGAGGATCCGGCAGCCGGGAGGAAAGATGCTCGACACCCGGACGAGGTTGCAGGCTGCGATGCCGGCGGAACGAAGGGCGAGCTCGAAGGACGTGAGCTTCTCGCGGTGCTTGCCGACGCCCTTGGTGAAGAACATCTCCTTGGGAACGAATCCGATCACTGTTGTGCGCTCCTGCCTGAACCGGACCACCCTGATGCCGCGACCTCGTCCGCACGCGGTGAGGCCGGCACCCCGCCCGTCCGCGGGCCCGCGACGTCGCCACATCCGGTCGACATCAATCGGCCCTTCGCCAAATTCGCATCGTAATGAAGGTGTCTGAGGCTGTCAAGAAAACAACAGGGGTCGGGAAAGGCTGTGCACACGCGCGGCCGGGTCTACGCTACAATTGTGTCGTCTGCCGCAGCATGCCACGCGCGCGCACCGCCGCGATGCCAGCGGCGTGTGCGTCAGGTCCGGCGGCCACCGCGTTCGAGCTTCGAGGATTCCGCATGTCCGATTCCGGCACCGCGACCGTTCCGGCGCCCACCGCGCCGGGACTGATGGCGCGGTGCGCCGGCGTCCTGCTGTCGCCGAGTCGCACGCTGCAGACGGTGGCCGCACGCGCCGACTGGGTGGGCGTGCTGGTGCTCACCTCGGTCGTCGCCATGCTCTGCGCCGGCGGCCTGCGGATGACGGCCGTCGGCCGGCAGGCGACGCTGGACCAGCAGGTGCGGACGATCGAGAGCTTCGGCCGGCAGATCAGCGACACCCAGTACGCGACCTTGCAGCGGGTCGACCGGTACGCGGCGCCCATCGGCGCCGCGCAGGGATTGTTCGGCACGCCGCTGGCCGCGTTCGTCGTCGCCCTCCTGCTATTCGGTTATTTCCATGCCCGGTCGGCGGTCGCCGTCCGCTTCACGCAGGTGCTGGCCATCGTCGCGCACGCCGGCGTCGTGCTGGCGCTGCAGCAGGTCGTGGTGACGCCGCTGGCCTACGTCCGGCAGACGCTGGCCAGCCCGGCGAACCTGTCGGCCCTGTTTCCCGTCTTCGATCAGGGAACGTTCCTGGCCGGGCTGACCGGCGCGCTCGATCTGTTCCGCCTCTGGTGGATTGTCGTCCTGGCGATCGGCCTCGGCGCGCTCTACCGCCGCCGGACGGGCCCGATCTTCCTGGGCCTCTGCGGCGTCTATCTCGGGATCGGTGTCGTCCTGGCCGTGCTGCAGGTCGCGACGGGAGGAGTCTGAATCCTTGGGCAAGCGATATCTCATCGGTGCCATCGTCATCCTGGTCCTGGCCGGCAGCATCGCCGGCGGCTACTGGTTCCGGAAGAAGGATGGCATCGCGGTCAACGGCGAGACGATTCAACACCGGAACCTGACCGCGATCGTGTCGGCCTCGGGCACCATCCAGCCGAAGCGGTCGGTCAACATCAGCGCCGACACCATCGGCCGGGTCACCCGCCTGGCCGTCCAGGAGGGCGAGCGCGTCAAGGCCGGACAGTTCCTGCTGCAGATCGATCCCAAGTCGCTGCAGACGGCGGTGAACCGGGGCCAGGCCAGCCTCGACGCCGAGCGGTCGACGCTGGCCGCGGCGCAGGTCGCCGTGCAGACCGCGCGGGCGAACCTCGCGCTCACCACCGAGACGCTGAAGCGCCAGCAGCAGCTCTGGGCCGAACAGCTGACGACCCGCGAGGCGCTCGACAAGGCGCAGAACGACGTCAGCGTCCGCGAGTCGGAGCTGAAGGCGCGCCAGGCCGACGCCATCACCCAGGAGGAACGGATCAAGCAGCAGGCCGCCTCCCTGGCCTCGGCCCGCTACGACCTCAGCAAGGTCACGATCGACTCGCCGATCGACGGCATCGTCACCCGCCGGAACATCGAGGAGGGCGAGACGGTGATGATCGGCACGATGAACAATGCCGGCACGGTGCTGCTGACGATCGCCGACATGTCGATCATCCAGGCGGAAGTGAACGTGGACGAGACCGACATTCCCAACGTCCAGCTCGGACAGCCGGCGGCGGTCAGCGTCGACGCCTATCCGGACCGGACGTTCAAGGGGCACGTAACGGAAATCGGCAACAGCCCGATTCAGGACACGTCCACCGCGGCGTCGACCGGTTCGCAGCAGGCGACGAACTTCAAGGTGGTCGTCCGGATCGACGAGCCGATTCCGGACGTGCGTCCCGGGTTCACGTGCACGGCCGACATCACGACCGCGACCCGGAAGGACGCGGTGGCCGTGCCGATCCAGTCGGTGACGACGCGCGAACTGGTGTACGACGCGGCGGGGCACCTCGTGAAGACCCCGGCGGCGTCGGCGGGGTCCGCCACCGACCCGGCGGTCCTGTCCACGCCGCTGAAGCCGGGCGAGACCCGGAAGGAGACCGAGGGGGTCTTCGTGATCCGCGAGGGCAAGGCGGTCTTCGTGCCGATCAAGGTCGGGATCGCGGGCGATCGCTATTTCGAGGCGCTGTCGGGGCTGAAGGCGGGGGACGTGGTCGTGACCGGCCCGTACGCCTCGGTGCGCCAGATGAAGGACGGCGACAGCGTGCGCCTCTCGAAGACGCCGGTCGTCGGCTAGGTCGGGGCGGCGCCGGCCGGCGTCCCGCGGCAGACAGCATGAACCAGTTCTTCGAAACGGTCGGCCTCGCGCTCGGCGCCATCTGGGCGAACAAGCTGCGTTCGTTCATGACGGTGATCGGCAACATCGTGGCCGTCACCTCGATCATCGCGGTCGTCTCGCTGATCCAGGGGCTGAACGCGGCCGTGTCAACGGCCATCATCTCGCAGGCCGGCGCCAACGCCTTCATCGTGCAGCGGGTCGGCGTCATCACGGATCCGGACGAAGCGGAGCGCGCGCGGCGGAACAACCCGGACGTGACGCTGGCCGACGGCGACGCGATCCGGCGCTTCAGCCAGCACGTCGACGCCGTCATGGCGCAGGCCCAGCGCAACGCCTCCGTCAGCTACCGCAACCAGACGCTCGAGAGCGTCCAGATCCAGGGCGTCACGCGCAACTTCGCCGACTTCTCCACCTTCGACGCCGAGCGCGGCCGCATGCCGACGGGCAGCGAGGTCGCTCGCAACCGCCCCGTCGCCCTCCTCGGCTGGAGCACGGCCGACCGGCTCTTCGGCGGCTGCCAACCCGATCGGCAAGGTCATCAAGGTCGCCGGCGTGCACTTCCGGGTGGTCGGTGTCAGCGCGAAGAAGGGCTCCATCTTCGGCCAGTCCCAGGACGAGTTCGTCGTGATCCCGCTCGGCCGCTACCGTCAGCTGTTCGGCGCGCACCAGTCGCTGCAGCTGATGGTGCAGCCGATCACGCCGGCCGTCATGCACACGGCCATCGACGAGGCGACGGTGGCGCTGCGCGTCCACCGCCACCTGCGGCCGACGCAGAAGGACGACTTCGGCATCTTCACGTCGGACACGATCCTCAACATCTATCATCAGGCGACCGCGGGCATCTTCGCGGTGCTCATCGGCGTCGTCAGCCTCTCGCTGGTGGTCGGCGGCATCGTCATCATGAACATCATGCTGATGGTGGTGAGCGAACGGACGCGGGAGATCGGCCTGCGCAAGGCGCTCGGGGCGCAGCGCCGCGACATCATCTGGCAGGTGCTCACCGAGTCGGTCACGCTCTCCACGATGGGCGGCCTCGTCGGCACGTTCCTGGGTTTCCTGGTGGCCCTCCTCATCGCGAAGCTCACCCCGGTGCCGGCGTCCGTCCAGGTCTGGTCCGTGGCGCTCGGCGTGTCACTGACGGCCGTCGTCGGCCTGGGGTTCGGCCTGTATCCCGCGATGCGCGCCGCCAGCCTCGATCCCATCGAAGCCCTGAGGCGGGAGTGAGCCGATGAAGCTGCGCCTCGGCCTGCTCACCGAAGTCGTCCGGATGGCGATGGACACGCTGCGCTCGAACAAGCTGCGGTCCGCCCTGACCGTCCTGGGCGTCGTCATCGGCATCACGGCCATCGTCGGCATGACGTCGCTCATCCGCGGCTTCGACGAGTCGCTCCGCAACAGCATCAAGGAGATCGGCCCCAACACGATCTTCGTCCAGAAGTTCGGCTTCACCAGCCTCGGCAGCGGCAAGTCGTTCACCGACCTGCTGAAGCGGCCGAACCTGACGGTCGGCGACGCGGAGGCCATCGCCAGCAGCGCGCCGACCGTGAAGATGGTGGACATCTGGCTCGGCTCGGGCCCCGGCCGCGTCGTGCAGGAGCGGATCGGCTACCGGAGCACCCGCACGAAGCCGATCATCGTGATGGGGTCGACGCAGAACTTCGCCGCGGTCAACTTCATCAAGCTCGTCGCCGGCCGGTTCTTCACCGCCGCCGAGGTGCTCCACCGGCGCAAGGTCGTCGTCCTCGGGTACAACCCGTACCAGAGCCTCTTCCCGGACGCCGATCCCATCGGGAAGTCGGTCCGGATCGGCAACGGCCGCTACACCGTCGTCGGCGTGCTCGACAAGCGGCCGAACCCCGGTTTCGGCAACTCCGGCGTCGACGACTTCGTCGTGATTCCCGAGACGGTCTACCAGGCGCAGTACCGGCGTCGACGCCCGGCACGCCGAACGGGGCACGCTGGCGAACATCATGATCGTCGTCGTTCCGCGCGACGGGGTGCCGCGTGCGGCGGCGCTGCAGGACGTGGAGACGGTGATGCGCATCCGCCACGGCCTGAAGCTCGACCAGCCCGACGACTTCGACCTGGTGACGCAGGACGAGGCGCTGAAGGTGTGGGACCGGATCAGCGGCGCGACCTACCTCGCCCTCGTCGTCATCTCCTCGATCGCCCTGATGGTCGGCGGCATCGGCGTCATGGCCATCATGATGATCTCGGTGACCGAGCGGACGCGGGAGATCGGGGTGCGGAAGGCCCTCGGCGCCAGGCGGCGCGAGATCCTGTGGCAGTTCCTCATCGAGGCCGCCTTCCTCACGATGCTCGGCGGCGTGCTGGGCGTCATCATCGGCAGTGGCATCGGCATCGCCGTCCACTACCTGTCCGGCTTCCCAATCTCGCTGCCCTGGTGGTCGTTCGCGCTCGGCCTGGGCTTCTCCGCCTCGGTCGGCATCTTCTTCGGCATGGTCCCCGCCGTCCGGGCCTCCCGGCTCGACCCAATCGACGCGCTCCGCTACGAATAGCCGCGGGGTCGGCATCATTCAGTTCGCATGGGGCCCCACCCCCATGCGGAGCTGACGCCGATGCCTCGCCTCGGATCTTCATGTCCTCGGCTCGGCATGGCTTCGGCGAAGCCCTCTTCCGGCGCCCGCCGCCAGTTCGAGCGGCCATGGCGCCGATCGCAAGGTCCGGAGCGTGAGCGACGGCGGCGCATGGGGGTGGGGCCCCATGCGAATTGAAGAATGTTTCAACCGTATTGCAGACGGCCCGCCCGGTCGATATGATGCCGGAAGTCACGGTAGATGACTGCGATCTCGGCGGCTGGCGGGCCTGACCCGGCTGTTCGCCGCGCATGCGGGCTTTCCGCGTGCGCCGGGCCCCGTTCCTCCGCGCCGCGAACAGGAGGGTACCCCGATGAGAGTCTACGACACGTCGAGTCTCCGGAACCTTGCGCTGGTCGGCCACACCGGATCGGGCAAGACACAGCTGGCGTCGGCGATGCTCTTCGACGCGCAGATGGTCAACCGCTTTGGCCGGGTCGACGACGGCACGACGGTCACGGACTTCGACGACGAGGAAATCGCCCGCAAACATACTCTGTCCTCCAGCCTCGCCTACGCCGAGTGGAACAAGCACAAGATCAACCTGATCGACACCCCGGGCGTCGCCAACTTCCTGAGTGACGCGCGCGCGGCCCTCCGGGTCGCCGATGCCGCCGTCGTCGTGGTCGACGCGGTGGCGGGCGTGATGGTCTCCACCGAGAAGGTCTGGGCCGTGGCCGAGGAGCTGAAGCTGCCCCGGCTCATCGTGCTGAACCGGCTCGACCGCGATCGCGCCAGCCAGGCGCGCGCCATGGATTCGCTGCACGAGGCGTGCAGCCGCACCTGCATTCCCATCCAGCTCCCGATCGGCGAAGAGAAGAGCTTCCGCGGCGTCGTCGACCTCGTCGGCATGCGCGCCTACACCTTCGCGACCGACGGCAGCGGCACGATGACCGAGGGCGACGTGCCGGCCGACATGGCCGACGCGGCCGGCGCCGCGCGCGACGCCCTCATCGAGATGGTCGCGGAAGCCGACGAAGCGCTGATGGAGAAGTTCTTCGAGGCGGGCTCGCTCACGCAGGACGAGCTGCTCGCCGGCCTGCGGGCCGCGACGCTCGCCGGGCGGGTCTTCCCCGTCGTCTGCACGTCGGCGATGGCGAACATCGGCATCCAGACGCTCCTGGACGCCGTCCTGGCCTACCTGCCGTCACCGGCCGAGCGGACGCTGCGCACGCTGACCAACGGCCAGGAGGGGACGCGCACGGCCTCCGACGCCGATCCGCTGGCCATCTTCGTCTGGAAGACGATCGCCGATCCGTTCGCCGGCCGCATCACGATGTTCCGCGTGGTGTCGGGCATCCTGAAGACGGATTCCACCGTGCACAACAAGACGCGCGACTCCGACGAGCGGATGGCGCACGTGATGCTGCTGCAGGGGAAGACCCAGACGCAGGTCCCGCAGTTCCACGCCGGGGATCTCGGCGCCGTCGCGAAGCTGAAGGACACGCTCACCGGCGATACGCTCGGCGACAAGGGCGACCCGACGCTGTTCCCGCCGATCAAGTTCCCCGAAGCGGTGCTCGCGTACACCATCGAGCCGAAGACCCACGGCGACGAGGACAAGATCAGCACGTCGATCCACCGGCTCGAGGAAGAGGATCCGACCATTCATTACAGCCGCGACCCGCAGACGAAGGAGCTGCTCCTCGCCGGCCAGGGCCAGCTCCACATCGAGGTCACGGTCGCCAAGCTGAAGCGGCGCTTCGGCGTCGAGGTGAACCTGAAGCCACCGCACATCCCCTACCGCGAGACGATCACGGCGGCCACCGAGGCGCACGGCCGCCACAAGAAGCAGACCGGCGGCCACGGCCAGTTCGGCGACTGCAAGATCCGGATGGAGCCGCTCGCGCGCGGAGCCGACTTCGAGTTCGTCGACGACATCTTCGGCGGGTCGGTGCCGAGGCAGTTCATTCCCGCCGTCGAGAAGGGGATTCAGGACGCCCGCCGGCGCGGCTACCTCGCCGGCTTCCCGGTGGTCGACTTCCGCGCCAGCCTGTTCGACGGGTCGTTCCACCCGGTCGACTCGAACGAGATGTCGTTCAAGATGGCCGGGTCGCTGGCGTTCAAGGACGGAATGTCGCGCGCCCATCCGACGATCCTCGAGCCGGTGATGGACGTGGAGGTGTACGCGCCGAGCGATTACGCCGGCGACCTGATGGGCGATCTGAACAGCCGCCGCGGCCGGATCAGCGGCATGGACACGCGCGGCGCGACGACGATCATCAAGGCCCAGGTGCCGATGTCGGAGATGCTCACCTACGAGCAGTACCTGACGTCGGCCACCAGCGCCCGCGGCACCTACCACATGGAGTTCTCGCACTACGACGAGGTGCCGTCGCACCTGCAGACGAAGATCATCGCGGCCGCCAAGGCCGAGCGGGAGGGCGTGGAGGTCGAAGAGGGCTGACGGCCCGGCTCGCGCCGATTCCGGAAGCCCCTCGACGATGACGTCCGGTGTCCGGGCGCGGATCGCCCGGACGAACGCCGGGGTCGGAACCGTACGCCGTATTCGTTCACAAAGCACCGCATGCGAGCCCGGGCTCGCGTCAAGACCAAATCAAGCGCGACTGATCACTGTGCAGGTTGAAAGAACAGCCCGCCCAGCTTGCCGTCGGGTGTGAAGACCACTTCAATATCGACGGCCGTCCGGATGAAATTGCAGCGGACGTGGAACGTGTCGTCGATGGCGGCGTGCTCGGGGCGCGGTGGGGCGTGTCGGTCGCGGCGGACGCAAATCCTGTACACTGAAGCCGATGACACCTGCAATCAGTCCCCGACCAGGGCGCAACGCGCCCTGCCCCTGCGGCTCCGGCCGCAAGTACAAACACTGCTGTCTCGAAAAGGATGAGGCCGAGGCGAGCGCGGCCCGAGCACAGACCGCGGCCGACGCCTCCGGGCAGGCTTCCGAGACGGCGGCGCCCCCCGCGGCCAAGCGGACGCCGAGGCCCGAAACGCATCAGCCCTGGAAGGCCAAGACGACGCGCGGGTTCATTCCGCGCTCGCGGACACCCCGGAAGGTCGGCGGCAGCTAGGTCCGTCTCGCATGGCGCTGACCGCGACCATCTACAACTTTGACGTCGAGTTGGCCGACACCGATCGCCAGGTGTACGAGTCGCTCGCGCTGCGTGTCGCACGCCATCCTTCCGAATCGGAAGAATATCTGGTCACGCGCCTCCTGGCGTACCTGCTGGAGTTCACCGAGGGCATGGCCTTTTCGCGCGGCGTGTCCGATCCCGACGAGCCAACGATCGTCGTCCGCGACCTGACGGGCGCCATCAGCGCGTGGATCGATATCGGCACGCCCGATGCCGCCCGTCTGCACAAGGCGTCGAAGGCCGCGCGCCGCGTGGTGGTCTACACGCACAAGGATCCGACGCAGTTCCTGAAGCAGCTCGATGGCGAACGGATTCATCGTGCCGACGCCCTGGAGCTGTATGCGATCGATCGCGTCCTGGTGAGCGCACTGGTCGCGCGGCTCGAGCGGCGCGTCGCGTTCAGCCTGTCGATCGCGGACCGTGAGCTGTACCTCTCAATTGGCGGAGACAACCTTACCGGCGCGGTCGTGCGTCTCAGCCGCAACGCTTGACGGCGCGGCCATGATCCTCGACTGCCGCGATCGGTTGTTGGCGATTGCGTGTCCAGCCGACTTGAATCTCCGATTCCAGAGCCGGGACGTGCGGCGGCCGATGCTGGACACCATCGTCCCAGAGGCGAACAGCGGCGGCGCGAAGGGTTCTCGCGCGGGAGCGCGATTTTCCGTCGAGCGTCTCCACTCTGCGCACGCCGGGGTCACTGTAATGTGAGGATGGGGTGCGCGAGCCGACGAAACAGCCCGCTTGGCACATGGGACGATAGGAAGCATTAGCGGCCTTCGGAGTCAACATAAGGCTCCTTCTCGGACCAGGATGCCCGGCCGTCGGGTGGCCGTCGGACTCCGATCGGCCCGTGGCACGGGGCAGATTAGCCGCATCCCGAGCCGCGGATCACTGGCGATTCACCAGGATGCCCGCGCGGCGCGCCGGAAACCGCACACGTCGGGCGCCTCGGCGGCCGGTCAGTCGGACGCCAGCTCAGCAGGCCTCGTCATCCTCAGCGCCACCCGACCGCACCCAGGCCAGCTCCGGCGGCGCACGGGCCGGTTGCGGCGCGGGAATCTCGGTCGGGAGTCGCAGATGTCGCAGGATCCGCTCGATCACGGCCGATCGGTCGATGACCGCGACCAGGTGCAGCCGCCCGCCGCACCGCGGACACGCCAGCACGTCGAAGCCGAAGGTCCGCTGCATCAACGCCGCCCAGCGTCGTCCGCGGGCCCGCGACGTCGGGTCCCGCGCATCGGCGGCGTCCGCCTCGGAGGCGTCCGGGGCGCGACCGGCATCTTCCCGCGGCACCACGGCCGCCCGCCAGGCGGAGCGCGCCCCCAGCACACCGTAATACAGCAGCAGGTTGACCCGCGGGCGCGGCACCAGTACCGCCAGCCGCTCGAGGAGCTCCAGCGGCGTGAACACCAAATCCGTCGTCCCGTCGTGCCACGGCCGCTTCAGCGCGAGCCGCACCTGCCCGTCAGCAGTCAGCGTCAGACGCTCCCTCGACACCGGCGGCCGCAGCGTGTACCGGCACACCCGCTCCAGCCGCGCCCGCTGCCCGGCGGGAATCACGAGCGCCGCGTGCAGGCTGAAGCCCGGGCTTCGCGCGTGACACCAGGCAGGCGACCCTCCGTCCTCCGGTTCCTGCGGTACTCCCAGGCGGCGCGGGTGCGCTCCTCGCCGGGGCCCGAGCGCGGCAACGTTCTGCACGGAAGCCGCCGCCAGTCCCGCCAACACCGGGGCCTCCTCGACCCAGGTATCGATCGCCGCTGAATCGCCGGCGTCGACATCCCCACGGAGACCGCCGAGCCGCCGCGCGAGGCGCGCCTCCACCGCCGCCAAGACCTCCTCCACGTCCATCGTTGTCAGACGAACCAGCGGTTGAAAGACCGGCCTCCCCTGCCTATCCGTCGCATACACGCCGTCGAGCACGAGCGCGTGCAGGTGCACGTTCAGATTGAGCGCGCCGCCAAAGCGTTGGATCATCACCACCCCGCCGCCGCGCCCGTCCTCGACCCCCGCCTCCTCGGCCCGCGCACGCAGGATCCGGAAGATCGCCTGCAGCAGCAGGCCGGCCGCCGTCCGGCACTGATCGTGATGCCACGCGAGCCGGTACCGCAGGCGGCAGGGAAACGTCAGAACCCACTGGCGGATCGGCGCGTCCGGGAACACGCGGTCGACCAGATGGGCGGCGCGATCCGCCATGCGCCGGCCGCCGCAACTGGGACAGAGCGCGCGGCCCTTGCACGAGAAGGCGACCAGCCGGTCGAGCCCGCACTCCGCGCAGCGAAAGCGCGCGAAGCCGCCGGCGAGCCATCCGCACCGGAGGTAGTCGCGGAACGCCTGCTCGACGAAGCGCGGCAGCCCCTCGCCCTCACGGAGGCTGGCCGCCTGCTGGCGAAAGGTCTCGAAGTGATCCCGCACGATCCCATACAGCACGTCGCCACCTGGCGACCGCGGCTCGTAGGTGCGCGAGGATCGAGACATCCGCCACGACGGCGCACGCAGGGTGCCAGATTCGGTGCTGCGATTTCAGGCCTCTCTTCCCGGCCGCCCGGCGCAGGATCGCAGAATCTGCGATCGGCGGACGCCGAGGCTACCGCAAGAAACGCGATCGGTTCGCTCGCGCAGCGGCAGGCACTCATAGTCAAGACTGGCGACGACTTTGTCGTTCGGATCGACTCATTCGGTGAGGTAAATCGTCTCGTGGATCTTCGCCGGCCTGAAGCGCCTGCCATCGCAACGGCACTTCGAGCGCAACACGCCTGCTCACCCGAACAGCCCCGACAGCGCGACCTTCGCGATCACGTAGACGATCCACACGCTGCCGATGATGCCGCTGGCCAGGCCGCGCGAGACCTTCGCGGCGGCGGCGTAACCGATCACCAGCAGGATCAGCGTCCAGAACACGTAGATGTCGAGCGACTGCAGCGCCGCGTGCATCACCGGCGACAGATCGCCGGCGAAGCAGGCCGGACTCGAGCACAGCAAATCACCGAGCTGGTTGGGATTGATCCTGTCCATCGGCCAGGCAAGGGCCGCCAGGCCGATCGACGCCAGGATCTGCGGAATGAACGCGTGCAGGGTGACGGCGAACGACTGCCGATAGTTGAGGGCCTTCGCTCCCGCCACCGAGAAGGCTCCCCAGAAGACGAGCGCCACCACGAGCCCGGTGACGATCGGCGAGACGACGACGAAGGCGTAGCCGACCGACCGGAAGCGCTGCTGCGCCGCCAGCGCCTGCTGCATCTGCTCGTCGGACATCTGCGTGCCGCTGCGCGCCAGCCGTTCGCGCAGCGCCGCCTGCATGTCGAGCTTCGGGGTGACGACGGCGCCGACAGCCGCCGACAGCAGGATCCAGCAGCACCAGCGGGGCCACCCAGGTCGGACGGCGGGCAATGGCCTCGAAGGTCTGCACCGGGGCGACGATCACGCCGCCCAGGCGGCCGATCCGCTCGCCGAACGTCAGCGCGGGCTCCCCGGTGCCCGCCGTGCCCGCCGCCGTGTCTGGTGTCTCGGTGTCGGCCATGCGTCTCCCCAGTCTGCAGCAGGGGCCGGGCGCTCCCCGGGGAACGCGACGGCCGGGTTGAATTGGAAATGACAGCCTTGTAAGCCGGCCGGGACGGCCAGTCAAGTCAAAAGCGGAAAACGGCCTGAAGGGGGTGTGCAGGAGGGAGGAGAGAAACCGGGCGATCGGGGGAACCGGAAAGAGAAAAGGCCCTGCAGGCATCCGCCTGCAGGGCCTCGAAGTTCCTCCGGCGTCGGGTCGCGGACCCGCTGTCCGGCTACTTGCCGCGGGACGCCTTGTTCTTGTGGGGCGCCGCCTTCTTGGTGGTCCTCGCCTTCTTCGCCGGCGCCTTCTCGCCGTCGGCGGTTTCGGCCTTGGCCTTCTTCGCCTTCTTCTTCGGCGCCTTGTCCTCGTCGCCCTCGGCCTTCTTGCCGCGGATCCGCGACGCGGCGGCCCTCAGGCGGTCGCCGACGCCCCGCTGGGCAGCCGCGCGGCCGGCCTCGCGCTTGGCTTCGGCTTCGGCCGCCGCCTTCGGGTTGAACTCGCTGCCGATGAGCTCGACCTGGGCGACCTCGGCGCTGTCACCGCGGCGGAAGCCGAGGCGCAGCAGGCGCGTGTAGCCGCCGGGCCGATCGGCGAATCGCGGGGCGATCGTGTCGAACAGCTTGCTGACGACGGCACGATCGGTGATGTCCTGGATCACCAGGCGCCGGGCGTTCAGGGCCTTGATGTTGTCCGGCCCAGCGGCCACGCCCCGCTTGGCGATCGTGATCAGACGCTCGACGAACGGACGCAGCTCCTTCGCCTTCGGCACGGTGGTGCGGATGTGCTCGTGGCGCAGCAGGGCCGTGGCCTGGTTGCGGAGCATCGCAATCCGGTGCTCCGTCACGCGTCCCAGTTTCCGGTGGGCGACTCGGTGGCGCATTTCTCTCTGATCCTTCTCGGGATTCGGGATTGGGCGATTCGGGATGGGGGATTGGGGTTCCAGCCCCCATCACCGACCGCCTACCGCCTATCGCCGACGCTATTCACCTGTGTGAGTCTCGGCGGCCGGCTGGTCCAGGCGCATGCCCAGGCTGAGCCCCATACTGCCGAGGATCTCCTTGATCTCGTTGAGCGACTTGCGGCCGAAGTTCTTCGTCTTCAGCATCTCGGCCTCGGTCTTCATCACGAGCTCGCGGATCGTCCGGATATTCGCGTTCTTCAGGCAGTTGTAGGACCGCACCGAGAGCTCGAGCTCCTCGACGCTCTTGTCGAGGTTCTCGTTGCTGATGCCGGCGCGCGGCTGGTCGGCCGGCGCCTCGGCCTGCTGTTCCGTCCCCTCTTCGAGATTGATGAAGATGTTCAGGTGGTCGCGGATCAGCTTGGCGGCCAGCGACAGCGCGTCGCGCGGACCGACCGAACCGTTGGTCCAGACGTCGACCGTCAGCTTGTCGTAGTCGGTCGTCTGGCCGAGCCGGGCGGCCTCGACGAGGTAGTTCACCTTCTTGATCGGCGCGTGGACCGAGTCGACCGGAATCCAGCCGATGCCGAGGTCCTCGTCGAAGTTCTTGTCGGCCGACACGTAGCCGCGGCCGCGCTTCACCCGCATCTCCATGTGGAGGCTGCCGCCCTCGGCCACGGTGGCGATGTGGGCGTCGGGCTCGAGGATCTCGACGTCGGCGTCGGTCTCGATGTCGCGGGCCTTCACCTCACCGGCCTTGTCGATCCGCAGCGTCAGCCGCTTGGCCGAATCGACGTGCATCTTGAGGGGCACCTGCTTGAGGTTCAGGATGATGTCGGTCGCGTCCTCGACCACGCCGGGAATCGGCGAGAACTCGTGGAGCACGCCGTCGATCTTGACGGCCGTGACCGCCGCGCCCTCGATCGAGGAGAGCAGCACGCGCCGGAGCGCGTTGCCGATGGTCGTGCCGAAGCCGCGCTCGAACGGCTGCGCGTAGAACCGGCCAAAGCGCTCGGTGAGCGTCTCGCGCTCGATCTCCAGCCGCTTCGGACGCTGAAACCCTTTCCACAACATGGCTCTGTCCTTTCGCCGACGGGCCCGCAGACGGGCCTCCAGACCTGCAAGTGACCGCCCACCTCACGCCGCAGGTCTGTGTAAGGCTGCGGGTGGACGGCTGGCTCCTGAGTCTCCAGTCTTCAGTGCTACTTCGAGGTACAGCTCGACGATCAGCTGCTCCTGCACGGGCAGGTTGATCTGTTCGCGCGTCGGCAGCGACAGGACCCGGCCCGACACCTGCTCGGCGTCGAGGGTCAGCCACTCGGGCACGCCGCGCCCCTTGACCTCCTCCAGTGCGTGCAGGATGGTCGAATTCTTCAGGCTCGTGCCCCGGGTCGTCACGACATCGCCCGCGCGCAGCGAGTACGACGGAATGTCGACCTTGCGGCCGTTCACCATGAAGTGGCCGTGCCGCACGAGCTGGCGCGCCTGCGACCGCGACGTCGCCAGCCCCAGCCGGTAGACGACGTTGTCGAAGCGGCGCTCGAGCAGCTGCAGCAGCGTCTCACCGGTGATGCCCCGCTGCCGTTCGGCCGCCTCGAAGTACCGGCGGAACTGGTCCTCCAGCACGCCGTAGATGCGCTTGACCTTCTGCTTCTCGCGCAGCTGCAGGCCGTAGCCCGACAGCTTCTGGCGGCGCATCTTGGTGTGCTGACCGGGCGGGATGTTCCGCTTCTCGATCGCGCACTTCTCGGTGTAGCAGCGCTCGCCCTTGAGGAACAGCTTCATGCCTTCGCGGCGGCACAGACGGCAGACCGGACCGATGTATCGAGCCATAGTCGTTCGATGCCCTTCGTTCGTTAAACGCGCCGGCGCTTGGGCGGCCGGCAGCCGTTGTGCGGAATCGGCGTCACGTCGCGGATCGACTTGACGTCGAGCCCCACGGTCTGCAGCGCCCGCACGGCCGATTCACGGCCGGAGCCCGGCCCCTTCACCTTCACCTCGAGCGACCGCATCCCCACCGCCTTCGCGGCGTTGCCGGCGTTCAGGCCCGCCTGGGTCGCCGCGAACGGCGTGCCCTTGCGCGAGCCCTTGAAGCCGATGCCGCCGGCGCTCGACCAGGCGACGACGTTCCCCTCGGTGTCGGTGATCGTGATGTGCGTGTTGTTGAACGACGCCTGAATGTGCGCCACCCCGTGGTGCACGATGCGCTTCTCGCCGCGCTTCTTGAACGTCTTCTTGCCCGCACGCTTCCCGGTCTTCTCGGGAGTCGCCGACACCGTCGTGTCTGTCTTAGCCATGCGCGTGATTCCTCGTCCTCAATGCCTCGCGCCCGTGCGCCTACACCGACTTCTTCTTGGCGATCGCACCCTTGCGCGGGCCCTTCCGCGTCCGCGCGTTCGTGCGCGTCCGCTGACCCCGCGCCGGCAGATTCCGCCGGTGCCGCATCCCGCGGTAGCAGCCGATCTCCATCAGGCGCTTGATGTTCATGGAGATCTCCTTCCGGAGATCGCCTTCGACGCCGCCCTGCTCCTCCAGCACCCGGCTGATCTTCCGGACGTCGTCCTCCGAGAGATCCTTCACCCGGATGTCCGGGCTCACGCCCGCCTGCTCCAGGATGACACCCGAGCGGTGGCGGCCGATGCCGTAGATGTAGGTCAGGCCGATCTCGACCCGCTTCGTCCGTGGAAGATCGACGCCTGCGATACGTGCCATAGCTCTCTGATCCTTGTCGGCGGTAGGCCGTCAGGCGTCAGAGCGGCTGGGCAGCCCGACCGCCCGTTCGCCCGATCGCCTGTCGCCTACAGAAATTCGCAATCACCCCTGGCGCTGCTTGTGCTTCGGGTTCTCGCAGATCACCCGCACCACGCCCGGCGCGGCGGATGACCTTGCACTTCGCGCAGATGCGCTTCACCGATGCTCTGACCTTCATTGCTCACCGGGGCTCTGCCCCGCTCCCTCGCGAGCCCGCCGGGCGGGCCGCCTTGCCGTTGACTCTTCGCGCGCCGCGCTACGGCTCCACGCGCGCCGTGATCCGGCCGCGTCCCGCATCCGCTGGCGACAGTTCCACGCGCACCCGATCGCCCACCAGCAGCCGGATGAAGTTGCGCCGCATCCGGTCCGACACGTGCGCGACGATCTGGTGCCGTCCGTCCACTTCCACCCGGAACAGCGCGCTCGGCAGCTGCTCCCGCACCGTGCCGACCACTTCCTTCATCGGGACTCCGCCCCGGCGCCGGCTCGGTCGCTTGCGGGGCCCCCGTCCGCCCGCGCCGCGTCCCTCGCGGGCCCGCTCCGCGGGCCGTGAGCCGGCTCATCCGCCAGGACCCGGTCACCGCTCAGCCGCGCGACGCGGCGTCCGTCCCGTTCCCTGCGAGCGTCAGGATCTGCGGCCCATCGGCCGTCACCGCCACCGTGTGCTCGAAGTGCGCCGACAGGCCGCCGTCGCGCGTCACCGCGGTCCAGCCGTCCTTCAGCACCTTCACCGCCGCCTTGCCGACGTTCACCATCGGCTCGATCGCCAGCACCATCCCCTCGGTGAGCCGCGGGCCGCGACCGGGATCGCCGTAGTTGGGGATCTGCGGCTCCTCGTGCATCCGCTCGCCGATCCCGTGCCCGACGAACTCGCGCACGACCGAGAACCCGTGGGCCTCGACGTGCTGCTGGACCGCGTGGCCGATGTCCGACACGCGCCCGCCGGGTCGCGCCTGGGCAATCCCCTTGAACAGTGCCTCGTTGGTCACCCGCAGCAGCTCGGCGGCCGTCTCGTCGATGTCGCCGACCGGCACGGTGATCGCGCTGTCCCCGTAATACCCGTCGAGCACGGCGCCACAGTCGATCGAGATGACGTCGCCGGCCTCGAGGACGCGCTCCCCCGGAATCCCGTGGATCACCTCGTCGTTCACCGACGTGCAGAGCGTCGCCGGGAACCCGTGGTACCCCTTGAACGCCGGCACCGCGCCCGCCTGCCGGATGTGGCGCTCGGCCAGCTCGTCGAGCTCGGCGGTGCTGATGCCGGGCCGCACGGCCTCGCGCAGCATCGCCAGCACCTCCCCGACCACGCGGCCGGCGGGCCGCATCCGCTCGATCTCCGCGGCCGACTTGCAGACAATCACCGCCGGGTCTCCACGTTGTCCCACTCCAGCTCGTCGAGCACCGACTCGATGGCGTTGGACAGATCGGCAGACACGCGATCCACCGACTGCGTGCCCCGGATCGCCCGGAAGGTCGGCCGATGGCGGTAGAAGTCGACGAGCGGCTTCGTGTCGCGCCGGTAGACCTTCAAACGCTCCCGCACCACCTCTTCCGTGTCGTCCGACCGGTGCGCCAGCTCGCCGCCGCAGCGGCGGCAGACTCCGGCCGTCGACTGGGCCCGCACCGCCTCGGTCTCCGCGGCGGCGGGCGAAATCGACAGCGTCGCGGCGCTCAGCGACATGTCGTCGATGCCGCCCTCGATGCTGGTCCAGCCGCAGTCGCTGCAGACCCGGCGGCTGTGGAGACGGCGCACGAGCTCGCGCTCGGGCACGACGATGTCGATGATGATGACCTGCTCGCCGCGGGCCTTCATGATCCCGTCGAGCGCCACCGCCTGCGCCACCGTCCGCGGAAAGCCGTCCAGCACGAACCCGTCGGCCGCGTCGGGCCGCTCCAGGCGCTCCCGGACGATGCCGATCACCACGTCGTCGCCGACCAGGTCGCCGCGGTCCATGATCGCCCTGGCCTTCAGCCCGAGCTCGGTGCCGCGCGTCGCCGCGTCCCGCAGAATGTCACCCGTCGCGATTCGGGGAATGCCCCGGCCCCGGGCGAAGCGTTCCGCCTGCGTGCCCTTCCCGGCCCCGGGCGGGCCCAGCATGATCACGTTCAATGCTGTCGACAACCTGAACCCCGTTGTCCGCCAAGCTAGCCGCGCCGGCCGCGAACTCTCGACTTCTTCATGAACCCATCGTAGTGGCGCATGATGAGCTGCGCCTCCACCTTCTGCACCGTGTCCATCGCGACGCCGATCACGATCAGCAGCGACGTGCCGCCGAAGAAGAACGTGACGTTCAGACCCTGCGTGATGAAGTTCGGCAGGATCGCGTCGAGCTGATCGCCGATGAACGGAATCGGCGCCACCTTGAACCCGCTGATCAGGAACTCCGGCAGGATACACACGATCGCGAGGTAGATCGCGGCGACGAGCGTGATGCGCGTCATGATCGTGTCGATGTACTCCGCCGTCCGCTTGCCCGGCCGGATGCCGGGGACGAACCCGCCGTACTTCCGCATGTTGTCGGCCACGTCGTCCGGATTGAAGACGATGGCGGTGTAGAAGTACGTGAAGAAGATGATGCCGACGATGTAGAACAGGTTGTACAGCGGCATCCCGTACGCGAGCTGCTGCACGATCGACTGCGCCCAGCCCGCCGTGAGCAGCGCACCCACCGTCGCCGGGAATGCCAGGATCGACGAGGCGAAGATCGGCGGAATCACGCCGCCCGTGTTCACCTTCAGCGGGATGTGCGTGCTCGACCCGCCGTACATCCGCCGGCCCACGACCCGTTTCGCGTATTGGACCGGCACCCGCCGGTGCCCCCGTTCGACGAAGACGATGACGGCACAGACGACCACCATCATCACGAGCAGCAGCGCCAGCCGCAGCAGGCCGAGCTGCCCGGTCCGCATCTGATCGAGCGTCGTCAGCACGGCCGTCGGGAACCCGACCACGATGCCCGCGTAGATGATGAGCGACATCCCCTCGCCGACGCCCCGCTCGGTGATCTGCTCGCCGAGCCACATGATGAACGTCGTGCCCGTCGTCATCGTGAGCACGGTCATCAGCCGGAAGCCCCAGCCCGGGTGGTAGACCAGCGGCAGCCCGCCGGCCACCTCGCTCTGCCGCTCCAGGAAGATCGCGATGCCGAGCGACTGGATGATGCTGAGCGCGATCGTGCCGTACCGCGTGGTACTGCGTGATCTTCCGGCGCCCGAGCTCGCCTTCCTTCGACAGCCGCTCCAGGTACGGCCAGACCACCACGAGCAGCTGCAGGATGATCGACGCGCTGATATACGGCATGATGCCGAGCGCGAAGATCGTCATCTTCGACAGGTTGCCGCCCGAGAACATGTCGTACAGGCCGAACATCGTGTTCTGGGCCTGCCGCGCAAGCTCCGCCAGCGCCGCGGCGTTCACGCCCGGCGTCGGGATGTGGTTACCGATCCGATAGACCCCCAGCAGCGCGAGCGTAAACAGGATCCGCTTGCGCAGGTCGGAGACCGCGAAGATGCTCTTCAGGCTGTCAATCATGCGTGACCCCTGTGCCCGGTGGGCCCGGCCGCCACGGCCCGTTCAGGACCCGGCCGGGACGTCCCGGGGCGGCGCACTTACGCCGCCGATTCGGTCAACCGCTCCGCCGTGCCGCCCGCGGCGGCGATCTTCTCGGCTGCCTTCCCGCTGAACTGGTGCACCCGGACGGTCAGCGCCTTGGCGAGCTCGCCCCGCGCCAGCACCTTCACGGGCGACTTCCCCCGCGGCACGATGCCGTGCTCGCGCAGCAGCTCCGGCGTCACCACCGTGCCGGCTTCGAACACCTCGCCCAGCCGGTCCAGGTTCACCACGCTGTACTCGACCCGGAACGGGTTGTGGAACCCGCGCTTCGGCACGCGCCGGTGCAGCGGCATCTGGCCGCCCTCGAACCCGCGCTTCTGCTTGTAGCCCGAGCGCGACTGCGCGCCCTTGTGTCCCCGACCGGCCGTCTTGCCGTTGCCCGACCCCTGACCGCGACCCACCCGCTTCTTCGCGTGCTTCGCGCCCTTGGGCGGCTTCAGATTGCTCAAGTCCATGATCGTGTTCCGTGTCGCGGCGCGGTCGTGACCGCGCGGCGTTCTCGAGCCCCGGTTCGTCGGGCTCAGCCCTGCTCCACCGTGACCATGTGGCGGACCTTCAGAATCATCCCGCGAATGGCCGGCGTGTCCTTCAGCTCCACCGTATGGCGGATCCGCCGCAGCCCGAGCCCCGTCACCACCTGGCGCTGCTTCCGGTCGAATCCCACCACGCTGCGCACGAGCGTCACCTTCAGCGTGCCGGTGGCCGTCTGTTCCTTCTGTGCCATGGATCGTCGTCCTGCAGCCCGGCGCGTGCCGGCCCGCGGCTCCCTACGCCCTCGTCGGGGCACCTTCGATATCGCTCAGTTCCTTGCCGCGCAGCCGCGCCACCAGGACCGGGTCTTTCAGCGATTCCAGGCCGGCGAAGGTCGCATGCACCACGTTGTGGGCATTGTCCGACCCCAGCGACTTGGTCACGATGTTCGCGATCCCCGCGGCCTCCACCACGGCCCGGACGGCGCCGCCCGCGATGATGCCGGTGCCCTCGGGGGCCGGCTTCAGCAGCACGCGGCCCGCGCCGAATCGGCCGACAATGAGTGTGCGGCAGCGTCGTGCCCTGCATGGGGACGCGGATGAGCACCTTCTTGGCCGCTTCGATCCCCTTCTTGATGGCCGACGGCACTTCCTTGGCCTTCCCGATGCCGAAGCCCACGACGCCGTGCCCGTCACCGACGATGACCAGCGCCGAGAAGCTGAGGTTCTTGCCCCCCTTCACGACCTTCGTCACGCGGTTGATGGAGACGACCGTGTCCTTCAGATCGAGCTGCGACGGGTCGATACGCTCACGTGTTCGCATGGTCTAGAACTCCAGCCCCGCTGCGCGCGCAGCCTCGGCGACGGCCTTGATGCGGCCGTGGTAGAGGAACCCGTTCCGATCGAACACCACGCGCGTAATGCCCTTGGCCGTCGCCCGCTCGGCGATCAGCTTCCCGATCGCGTCAGCGCCGGCCACGTTGCCCCCGGACGCACCGGCAGGCATCGCGCCCTTGACGGCCGGCTCGACGCTGGAGGCGGCCACGAGGGTCCGTCCCGCCTGATCGTCGACCACCTGCGCGTAGATGTGTGACACGCTGCGGAAGACGGTCAGACGCGGCCGCGCGCTGGTGCCCGCGATCCGCTTGCGGATCCGCAGCTTGATGCGATCCCGGCGATCCTCTTTCGTCTTGATCTTCATGTCGCTTCACTCGCCCCGGGGGCAATCGCGCGCCTACTTGGCGCCCGTCTTGCCGACCTTCTTCTTGAGGACTTCGCCCGTGTAGCGGACGCCCTTCTGCTTGTAGGGATCCGGCTTGCGCAGCGACCGGATATCGGCCGCCACCTGGCCCACCTGCTGCCGATCGACGCCCGTCACCGTGAGGTGCGTCTGCTTGTCGATGGCAACGTTCACCCCGGTCGGCACGTCGAAGACGACCGAGTGCGAGTAGCCGAGCGCGAAGACGATCTGCTGGCCCTTGGCCTCGGCGCGGTAGCCGATGCCGACGATGTCCAGTTCGCGCTTGAAGCCCTCGGTGACGCCCTTGACGGCGTTGGCCACCAGGCTCCGCGCCAGACCGTGGAACTTGTCGAGTTCCTTGTCGTCACGCACGCGGCGCGCGCGAATGTGGCCGTCGACCACCTCGCAGTAGACGCCTGGCGGGAACGGCTGCCGCAGTTTGCCCTTCGGCCCCTGGATCTCGATGGCGTCCTGGTCGACCTTGACCGTGACGTCCTTCGGGATCGGGATCGGTTTCTTGCCAATACGAGACAGAGACATCGTCTTCACCCGTTACCAGACGTTGCAGAGCACCTCGCCGCCGACGCCCGCCTTGACGGCCGCCCGGCCGGTCATGACGCCGCGCGACGTCGTCAGGATGCTGGTGCCAAGCCCCCCCAGAACCACGGGCACGTCGTCGCGCCCGAAGTAGACGCGCCGGCCGGGCCGGCTGATCCGCTGCACCCCGGTAATGAGGCGCTCGCCGTGGGGGCCGTACTTCAGAATCAGCCGGACCTGCCGATCCTGGCCGGTCGACGGCACATCGAGGAGCTTGAAGCCCTGGATGTAGCCCTCGTCCTGAAGGATGCGCGCGATCTCCAGCTTCAGCCGGGACACCGGAATGTCGACGCGCGCGTGCCGCGCGTTGACGGCGTTCCGGATGCGCGTGAGCATGTCAGAAATCGGATCAGTCATAACCTCAGTCCTACCAACTGCTCTTGGTCACGCCCGTGATGTCGCCGTTGAGCGCCAGCTTGCGGAAGCAGAGCCGGCACAGCGCGAATTTCCGCATGTAGGCCCGTGGCCGGCCGCACAGGTGGCAGCGGTTGTGCAGCCGGACCTTGAACTTGGGCTGTTTGCTCTCTTTGGCGATCTTGGCAGTCGTAGCCATGGTTGCGTCCTGCGTGTTAGTTCGTTCTGAACGGCATGCCGATGAACTGGAGGAGCTTGCGCGCCTCCTCGTCGGTCCGCGCCGTCGTGACGACCGAAATATTCATGCCGCGGGGATTGTCGACCCGCATGTAATCAATCTCCGGGAACATCAGCTGGTCCCGCAGACCGAGCGTGTAGTTCCCGCGCCCGTCGAAGCCCTTCGGCGACACGCCGCGGAAGTCGCGGACGCGCGGCAGCGCCACGCCCACGAGGCGATCCAGGAACTCCCACATCCGCTCGCCTCGCAGCGTCACGGAGGAGCCGATGGGCATGCCCTCCCGCACCTTGAACGCCGCGATCGACTTGCGAGCCCGGCGCGTCGTCGGACGCTGGCCCGTGATGCGGGCGAGCTCGTCGTTCGCGACGTCGATCACCTTCACGTTGCTCGTCGCCTCGCCCAGGCCCATGTTGACCACGACCTTCTGGATGCGGGGCACCGCCATCACGTTGGTGTAGCCGAACTCCTTGGTCAGGGCCGGCACGACTTCCTTCTGATACCGCTCCCTCAGCCGGCTCATTTGTCGACCACTCCCTCGCACTTGCGGCAGATACGGACCTTGCGGCCGTCGCCGAGCACCCGATGTCCGATGCGCGTCTGCGCTCCGCACTCCGGACAGATCAACTGCACGTCCGAGGCGTGCAGCGAGGCCTCGCGCTCCACGATGCCGCCCTGGATGTTGGCGTTCGGGTTCGGGCGGGTGTGACGCTTGATCATGTTCACACCCTCCACGATCAGCCGGTTGCGCTCGGGCAGGACCTTCATGACGCGGCCCCGCTTGCCGCGGTCCTTGCCCGTGACGACCAGCACGTTGTCGTTGCGGCGGATGGGGGTCTGCAGGCGCGACATCACAGCACCTCCGGCGCCAGCGAGACGATCTTCATGAACCGGCGCTCGCGCAGCTCGCGGGCCACCGGCCCGAACACGCGCGTGCCGATCGGCTCGCCCGAATCGTTGACCAGCACGGCCGCGTTGCGATCGAACCGGATGTAGCTGCCGTCGCGGCGGCGCTGCTCCTTCGCGGTCCGCACGATCACGGCCTTCACGACCTGGCCCTTCTTCACGTTCGAGTCGGGGGTCGCTTCCTTCACCGAGGCCGTGACGATGTCGCCGAGGCGCGCATAGCGGCCCGTCGACCCGCCGATCGCATTGATCACCGAGATCTTCCGCGCGCCGGAGTTGTCGGCGACGTCGAGAACCGATTGCATCTGAACCATGGTCGTTCCCTCCGCCTAGACCTGCAGCGCCTTCCGCACGACGCGGACGACCGCCCACCGCTTCCGGCGACTGAGCGGCCGGGTCTCGACGATGACCACCTGGTCGCCCATCTTCGCCACGCCGTCCTCGTCGTGCGCCACGAACCGCGACGTCCGGCGCTGCGTCTTGCCGTACAGCCCGTGACGCACCTGGCGCTCGACCGCGACCACGACGCTCTTCTGCATCTTGTCGCTCACGACGGTGCCCTGTCTCTCTGATTTCGCACCCATTACTGCTTCTCCCGGATGAGCGTCTTCACCCGCGCCAGTGTCCGCCGCGTGGACTGCAGCTTGCCCTGGGCCTCGACCTCACCCATGGCGGCCTTGATCCGCAGCCGGAACATCTCGTCGTGCAGGTCGTGCTCACGGCCCCGCAACTCGTCGGCCGACAACTCGCGCAGTCCGGCGGCCTTCGTCATAGCCCCTTCTCCTCGGCGAACCGGGTGGCGAACTTGGTGAGAATCGGCAGTTTCGCCGACGCCAGCCGCATCGCCTCGCGGGCGTCCTTCTCGCTGACGCCCTCCATCTCGAACAGCACGCGCCCCGGCCGCACCACGCACACCCACTGTTCGGGCGCGCCCTTGCCCTTGCCCATGCGGGTTTCCTGCGGCTTCTTCGTGATCGGCTTGTCCGGGAACACGCGCACCCAGATCTTGCCGCCGCGCTTGATGAACCGGGTCATCGCGACGCGCGCCGCCTCGATCTGCCGGTCGGTGAGCCAGCACGGCTCGAGCGCCCGCAGGCCGTAGTCGCCGAACGACACGTCGGAGCCGCGCCAGGCCTTCCCCTGCATGCGCCCGCGCTGCTGCTTCCGATACTTGACCTTCTTCGGCATCAACATGGTGAACAACCCTGACGAATGGAGCGCTGAGAACGCCGCATACCGGAACCCTCAGGTCTCAACCCGAAATTCTCAATCCCTCGCTCAGCCCCGCGCGCCGCGGCCGCGCGGACCGCGCTCGCGGTACTCTTCCTCGCGCCCGCGGACCGGCGTCAGCCGCTCGCCCTTGTAGAGCCACACCTTCACGCCGATCTTGCCGTAGGTCGTATTGGCCTCGGCGAAGCCGTAGTCGATGTCGGCCCGCAAGGTCTGCAGCGGCAGCTGGCCGTGCAGGTACCACTCCGAGCGCGCGATCTCCGCGCCGTTCAGCCGGCCCGACACGCGCACCTTGATGCCGCGCGCCCCGAACCGCAGCGCCGATTCGACGACCTTCCGCATCGCCCGCCGGAAGGCCACGCGCTTCTCGAGCTGCATCGCCACCGACTCGGAGATCAGCTGCGCGTCGAGCTCGGGCTTCTGAATCTCCTGGATGTTGATGAAGACTTCGCGGTTGGTCCGCCGCTGGATCTCCTGCTTCAGCTTGTCGACCTCCGTCCCCTTCCGTCCGATGATGATCCCCGGCCGGGAGGTGAAGATGTCGATCTTCAGCTTGTTGGCGGCCCGCTCCGTCTCGATCCGCGAGACGCCGGCGTGCGCGAAGCGGCGCTTCAGCATCTGGCGCAACGCCAGATCCTCGTGCAGCAGCTTCGCGTAGTCGCGCTCCGAGTACCAGCGCGACCGCCACGTCTTGTTGAATCCGAGTCGGAACCCGTACGGGTGAACCTTCTGGCCCACTGCTGTCTCCTCGTTCCAGCCGGCCGTGCCGGCCGGTGGCTATTCCTCGCTCCCGGCCGCCGCGGCTGGCTTCTTCGCCGCACGCGGCCGCTTGCCGCCGGCCGCCCGCTTCTTCCGGCCGCCCGTCGCCGCCGTCGCCTGCACGGCCTTCGGCGGTCGCTCGCTCACCTTCACCGTCAGGTGCGCCGTCCGCTTCAGCACGCGGAACGCGCGGCCCATCGGGGCCGGGCGGATCCGCTTCGCCGACGGCCCCTGTCCGGCATAACACGCCGAGACGTAGACCCGGTCGACGTCGCCGCCGAAGCCCTCCTGCTGCTGCAGGTTCGCAATGGCCGAGCGCAACACCTTCTCGATGTCGTGCGCGATGCCCTTGCGCGTGAACCGCAGGGTCGCCAGTGCCTGGTTGACGTCGCGGCCCCGAATCAGATCGAGCACCAACCCCGCCTTCTGGGCCGAGGTGCGGATGTACCGCGCGGTGGCTTGCCCTTCCATCATCCTTAGCTCCCTGCTACGGCTTGCCCACCGACGCGGCTTTTTCGCTCTTCGTCGTGTGCCCCTTGAACTGGCGGGTCGGCGCGAACTCACCGAGCTTGTGCCCGACCATGTTCTCAGTCACGTAGATCGGAATGAACTTCCGGCCGTTGTGCACGGCCAGCGTGTGCCCCAACATCTCGGGCACCATCGTCGACCGCCGCGACCAGGTCTTCACGACCTTCTTCTCGCCACCGCGATTCATCGCCTCGATCTTCTCGATGAGCGGCGTGTCGATGAACGGGCCCTTCTTCAGTGATCTGCTCATAAAGTACCTCGGGGCTTCGCCCCGAACCCCGGCTCGCTTCACTTCGCGAGCGCTTCGTCGCCCGCTCCGTGCCGCTGCGCGGGCGCGCCGTGCGCGCCGTTGCCCCCCCGTTGATGGCGGCCCGCTCCGCTGCGCGGCCGCGGTCGCCCGCCGGCTACTTGCGGCGCCGCCTCTGCACGATGAACTGGTCCGTCGACTTCCGGTTCCGCGTCTTGTAGCCCTTGGTCGGATAGCCCCACGGCGTCACCGGGTGCCGTCCGCCCGACGTCTTGCCCTCGCCGCCGCCCAGCGGATGGTCGACCGGGTTCATGGCCACGCCGCGCACGTGCGGCCGCTTGCCGAGCCACCGGCTCCGTCCCGCCTTGCCGATCGACACGTTCTCGTGGTCGACGTTCCCGACCTGGCCGATGGTGGCGCGGCACTCGAGGTGGATGCGGCGGATTTCCCCCGACGGCATCTTCACCGAGGCGTAGTCGCCTTCCTTCGCCACGACCTGCACGGACGACCCCGCGCTGCGCGCGATCTGTCCGCCCTTGCCCGGCCGCAGCTCCACGTTGTGCACCATCGTGCCCAGCGGGATGTTCTTGAGCGGCAGCGTGTTGCCCGGCAGGATGTCGGCGCGATCGCCGGCCACCACCGCGTCGCCCACCTTCAGCCCGTTCGGCTGCAGGATGTAGCGCTTCTCGCCGTCCGCGTAGGTCACGAGCGCGATCCGCGCCGACCGGTTCGGGTCGTACTCGATCGTCGACACGCGCCCCGGGATATCGAGCTTGTCGCGCTTGAAGTCGATCACGCGATACACGCGCTTGTGCCCGCTGCCGCGCCACCACGAGGTGATCTCGCCGCGGTTGTTGCGGCCGCCCGACCGGGGCAGCGGCTCGGTGAGCGGCTTGTACGGCCGCGACTCGGTGATCTCGTCGAACACCGGCACGGTCTGGAAGCGTCGTCCCGCCGACGTCGGTTTGTACTTGCGAATAGGCATGAGTGAATCCTGCGTCTATGCGCCTTCGATGCGCGCCGGCCTAGGCCCCTTCGATGAACTCCGGCAGCTTCTGGCCCGGACGCAGCGTGACGTACGCCTTCTTCCAGTCCGGCCGCCGGCCCTCGAACCGCCCCTGGCGCTTCACCTTGCCGTGCGCGATCGCCGTCCGCACGTTCGACACCTTCGAGCCCAGCAGGTGCTCGATGGCCTGCCGGATCTCCACCTTGGTCGCGCCGGACGCCACTTCGAACGCAATCGTCCGGCCGTCCTCGCGCTGGATCGTCGTCTTCTCGGTGACCAGCGGCCGCCGGATTACGTCGGTCAGTCTCATGATCGGGTCCTTCCCGCCGTCAGCACGTCCTGCAGCCGCTCGATGGCGGCGCGCGTCGCGACCACGTGCACGGCGTGCATCAGCTCGCGGGCGCTCACGACGGTTGCTCGCCACCAGCGTCACGTCCGGCAGGTTCCGCACCGCCAGCGCCAGCTTGTCGTCCGGCTGCACGTCGATGAGCAGCGTCTGGCGTCCCGTGGCGCCGAGCCGGCCCAGCAGCTCGACGGCCGCCTTCGTCCGGGGCTCGGACACCTGCAGGGCCTCGACCGCCGTCACGACGCCGTCCTGCAGCTTCTGGCTGAGCGCGGCGCGCAGGGCGCCCCGCTCGACCTTGCGCGGCAGGCGGTAGTCGTAGCTGCGCGGCTGGGGGCCGAAGACCGTGCCGCCCTTGCGCCACAGCGGGTTCCGCGTCTCGCCGACGCGGGCGCGGCCGGTGCCCTTCTGCCGCCAGGGCTTCTTGCCGCTGCCGCTGACGAGCGCGCGGTTCTTGGTCGCATGCGTGCCGCGGCGCTTCGCCGCGTTCGCGTGCACGACCGACTCCCAGATCAGCGCGGCGTTCACCCGCCCGCCGAACACTTCGTCGCGCAGGTCGAGCGACCCGACCTTCTCGTTCTGGCTGTTGACGACGTCAAGCTGCATGGCTGCGTTTCCTAATGGCAGCGGGGCCCCGCCCCGCCGCGAACTGACGCCGATGCTCACCCCGGGATCCTCGTGTCCTCACCCGGCGACCTCGCTCAGGGCACCCCTGAGCCGGCCGGAGGGTCGGGCTCGCACGGCCGCGGGCGCTACTTCTTCCCCTTGGGCTTCTCCACCAGCGGGGCCTTGGACACCTTGGCCGCGACGGCCCGGCGCACCACGACGTAGCCGCCGGTCGCGCCCGGCACCGCCCCGTGCACCACGATCAGGTGGTTCTCCGGGTCCACGCGCACCACCCGCAGGTTGCGCACCGTCACGCGCTTGCCGCCCATCCGGCCCGCCGCGCGCATCCCCTTGATGACCCGCGACGGATAGGACGAGGCGCCGATCGACCCGGGCGCCCGGTGGAACATCGACCCGTGGCTCGCCGCGCCCCCGCCGAAGTTATGGCGCTTCATGACGCCCTGGAACCCCTTGCCCTGGCCGACCCCGATCACGTCGACGCGATCCCCGTCGGCGAACATCGACACGAGCACCTGGTCGCCCGGCTTCACCGCCTCGCTGCCCTCGGCCACCGAGAGTTCGCGGCGGACGCGGGTCGGCGGCACGCCGGCCTTCTTGTAGTGGCCGGCCAGCGGCTTGGTGACGCGCGCGGGCCGGTCCTCGACCAGGCCGATCTGCACGGCCTCGTAGCCGTCGGTCGTCTTCGACTTCGCCTGCACGACGACACAGGGGCCCGCCTTGATGACCGTGCCCGGCCACACGGTACCGTCCGCGTCGAACAACTGGGTCATCCCGATCTTCTTGCCGATGATGCCTGTGATCATGGTGAGTTCCTGTCACGAGCCGCGTGCGACGTGCACGGTGCCACGCGTGCGTCCCGCCGCCGCGCTACTTGCTGTGCTCCTTGCCGAACGCCTTGATCTCGACGTCGACGCCGGCCGGCAGATCCAGCTTCATCAGGGCGTCGACCGTCTGCGACGTCGGCTCGAAGATATCGATCAGCCGCTTGTGGGTCCGGATCTCGAACTGCTCGCGCGACTTCTTGTCGACGTGCGGCGACCGCAGCACGGTCCACTTGTTGATCTCGGTAGGCAGCGGAATCGGCCCCGCCAGGCGGGCGCCGGTACGCTTGGCCGTCTCGACGATCTCGCCGGTCGACTGATCCAGGACGCGGGCGTCGTACGCCTTCAGGCGGATCCGGATCTTGTCACTGAACGCTGTCGACATATCGCTAATCCCTAACCCCTCATCCCCAAGCCCTGGTCCCGGCCGGGCCTACTTGCCCTGAATCCGGGCGACGACTTCCTCGCTCACGTTCTGCGGCGCCTGCTCGTAGCGATCGAAGTGCATCGAGTAGGTGGCGCGCCCCTGGGTGCGCGACCGCAGGTCGGTGGCGTAACCGAACATCTCCGACAGCGGCACGCGGGCGTTGATGATCTGCGTGCCGCCGCGATCCTCCTGCGACTGGATGTGCCCGCGCCGGCTCGCCAGATTGCCGATGACGTCGCCCATGTAGTCCTTCGGGACGACGACCTCGACCCGCATCACGGGCTCGAGCAGCACCGGCTTCGCCTTCTTCGCCGCGTCCTTGAACGCCATCGATCCGGCAATCTTGAACGCCATCTCCGACGAGTCGACGTCGTGGAACGAACCGTCGTAGAGCTCGATCGCCATGTCGTCGACCGGGTAGCCGGCGAGCACGCCGGTCGTCATCGCCTCGCGGATGCCCTCGTTGATCGGCTTGATGAATTCCTTCGGAATGGTCCCGCCGACGATCCCGTTGATGAACTCGTAGCCCTCGCCGGGCTCGCGCGGAATGAGGTGGACCTTCGCGTGGCCGTACTGGCCGCGCCCGCCGGTCTGCCTCACGTACCGCCCCTCGCCGTCCGCCGGACGCGTGAGCGTCTCCTTGTAGGCGACCTGCGGTCGCCCGACGCTCGCCTCGACGCTGAACTCGCGCTTCAGCCGGTCGACGATGATCTCCAGGTGCAGCTCGCCCATGCCGGCGATGACGACCTGGCCGGTCTGCTCGTCGGTGCGGACGCGGAACGTCGGGTCCTCGGCCATCAGTTTCGCCAGGCCCTGGCCGAGCTTCTCCTGATCGACCTTGGTCTTCGGCTCGATGGCCAGCGAGATGACCGGCTCCGGGAAGTCCATCGCTTCGAGGACGATCGGGTGCTTCTCGTCGCAGATCGTGTCGCCAGTCGTGACGCTCTTCAGCCCGACGGCCGCGGCGATGTCACCGGCGTAGACTTCCTTGATCTCTTCGCGCTTGTTCGCGTGCATCTTCAGCAGGCGGCCGAGCCGCTCGGTCTTCTGCTTGGTGGCGTTGTAGACCGACGCGCCGGAGGTCATGACGCCCGAGTACACGCGGATGAAGGTGAGCTGACCGACGAACGGGTCGGTCATGATCTTGAAGGCCAGCGCGGAGAACGGCGCCTCGTCGGACGACTGGCGCAGGATGGTCGGCTCGTCCGCCTTGCTCGAATCGATGCCCTCGATGGCGGGCACGTCGACCGGCGACGGCAGGTAGTCGACCACGGCGTCCAGCAGCGGCTGCACGCCCTTGTTCTTGAACGCCGATCCGCAGATGACGACGACGAACGGGGCCTTCTCGCCGCGGACCGACTCGACGACGCGCTTGCGCAGCGCCCCGCGAATCTCGTCCTCCGTAATCGCCTCGCCGTGCAGGTACTTCTCGAGGAGCGCGTCGTCCGACTCACTGACCTTCTCGATCAGCTTCTCGCGATATTCCTGCGCCTCGGCCTGCATGTCGGCCGGAATCTCGTCGACGAGGTAGTCAGCCCCCATCGTCTCGTCCTGGTAGCGGATCGCCTTCATCCGCACGAGGTCGACGACGCCGACGAACTTGTCCTCGGATCCGATGGGCAGCTGAATGGCGACCGGATTGCCCTGCAGCTTCGTGTCGATCTGTCCGAGCGTCCGCTTGAAGTCGGCCCCGATCCGGTCCATCTTGTTGACGAAGCAGATCCGGGGCACGCGGTACTTGTCGGCCTGGCGCCACACCGTCTCCGACTGCGGCTCCACGCCAGCGACCGCGTCGAAGACCGCCACGGCGCCGTCGAGCACACGGAGCGACCGCTCCACCTCGGCGGTGAAATCCACGTGGCCCGGCGTGTCGATGATGTTGATCCGGTGCTCGCGCCAGAAGCAGGTCGTCGCGGCGGAGGTAATGGTAATCCCCCGCTCCTGCTCCTGCGCCATCCAGTCCATCACCGCGGTGCCGTCGTGAACCTCACCGATCTTGTACGTGATCCCCGTGTAGAAGAGGATCCGCTCGGTGGTGGTCGTCTTGCCGGCATCGATGTGCGCCATGATGCCGATGTTCCGCGTCTTGTTGAGTGCGACTTGCCTTGGCATTGCGTCAACTTCTCTTCACTGGCGGCAGGGCCTCACCCTGCCGCGAACCGTCCCCGATGCGCGCCCCCGGATCCCCGTGTCCTCGCCCGCCGACGTCGCCCAGGGCCCCCCTGAGCCACCCGACGGGCCGGGCCCGCATCGCCGCACGCGCTACCAGCGATAGTGGGCGAAGGCCTTGTTGGCCTCGGCCATCCGGTGCGTATCCTCGCGCTTCTTCACGGCACCGCCGCGCAGGTTCGACGCGTCGAGCAGCTCGTTGGCGAGCTTCTCCTCCATCGTCTTGCCGTCGTTGCGGGAGCGCGCGTACCCGACCAGCCACCGGATGCTCAGCGAGAGGCGGCGGTTCGGGTTGACCTCGATCGGCACCTGATAGTTCGAGCCGCCGACCCGGCGCGACTTCACCTCGAGGCTCGGCTTGACGTTGTCGACCGCCTTCTTGAAGACCTTCAGCGGGTCGTCCCCCGTCTTCTCCTTGATGATGTCGAAGCTGCCGTACATGATCTGCTGGGCCGTGCTGCGCTTGCCGTCGCGCATCACGGTGCTGATGAACCTCGTGACCAGCGCGCTGTTGTACAGCGGATCGGCCGGAATCTCGCGCTTCGTAATCTCTCGTCTGCGTGGCATATCTCAGCTCTCAGCTACCTGTTCCGTCCCTAGGCCTTGGGCCGCTTGGCGCCGTACTTCGACCGCCCCTGCTTCCGGCCCTGCACCCCGACCGCATCGAGCGTGCCGCGCACGACGTGATACCGCACGCCCGGCAGATCCTTCACACGGCCGCCCCGAATGAGCACGAGCGAGTGCTCCTGCAGGTTGTGCCCGACGCCCGGAATGTAGGTCGTCACCTCGATCCCGTTGGTCAGGCGGACGCGCGCCACCTTGCGCAGAGCGGAGTTCGGCTTCTTCGGCGTCTGGGTGAACACCCGGACGCACACGCCGCGCTTCTGCGGGCTGTCCTGCAGCGCCGGACTCTTGGTCTTCGTGACGATCTTCTTGCGCCCATGTCGGACGAGCTGGCTGATGGTCGGCACAATCGTTCCTCGCAGCAGGACGCACGGTCCGGCCGCCATGACTCCACGCTCGGCCCGGCCGCACGTCGCCCAACGTCGGACCACGCGCGCCCCGACGGGCTGCCACGGCAGCCCCGGGCCGGAAATACCCTCCGCTCCGCGCGGCCCGACGCCGCGACGGCGCGTCGCTCCAGGCCTAAAAGCCACAATGGCTTGGCGCCTGGAAGCCGTTACCCCTATGCGAAATGTGGTCGCGAGAACCGACCCGGCCGATGCCGGTACGCTCCTGTGAGAGAGCGGTCTGTCCTGAGCGTCCTGGATGCCGGGAGCGCTGCTCCCGACCCGGCCCTGGGAACTGTGTCCGGGCAGTCGAAGCTAGATAGGGTGTCCTAGCCCCGGGGAAAACCTGACGAATATACCACGGGTTAAAAACTCTCCGCAAGTCCCCGGCTGTCCGGGCCTTATCCCGGGGCCTGTCGGACAGCGTCGGACAGCGTCAGACAGCGCCTGGCAGCGTCCACAGCGCACAGCGGTCCGAGGCGGGTCCGAGGCGGGTCCGAGGCGGGTCCGAGGCGGGCCGCTGGCCTGCCACGGTCGAGCTATCTTGTAAAAGATTGTACACGATGGCGCCCCTGAAGCCAGGCCCACGGCCGGTCTGATACAGTTTCCGGAATGTTCGGCGGCCGTCAGGCGGGTACGTCCCCCTGGCCGGTCGGGTCGTAACGCCAAGGAGGACGAATGCGGAGAGGGCAATCATTGATGTTCGGGGCCATCGCGCTGGCCGTGGTGCTGAGCATGTCGGGCGTGCTCGCAGCGCGCGGTCAGGAGCCGGGCCCGAAGAACGTCAAAGTACTCAAGGGAATGTCGCTGAAGGAGATCCGGGCGCAGATGCAGATCGTTGCGCGCTCGCTCGGGCAGAACTGCTACTTCTGTCACGTCAAGGGCAACTTCGCGAGCGACGAGAACCCCCACAAGCTCGTGGCGCGCAAGATGCTCGAGATGACCGAGAAGATCAACGCCGAGTTCTTCCCCAACTTCAAGGACGAGGCCGGCGAGAAGGTGAACCGGATCGGCTGCTTCACCTGCCACAACGGCACCACCACGCCCAAACGGATGCCGCCGGCCCCGGCCGGCATGGGCAACTAGCCCCCGCTTTCATCCATCTGCATCGACTGGATTCCGTCCGGCACCCGCCCGGGTGCCGGACGGAACCGACTTCAGTCTTCGGTCTTCAGTCTACGGTCTGCAGTCCAGCGGCGACAGCTGCCGCCTGCGGTCTCCGGCCCGCCGTCCATCCGTCGGACAGCGGGGACCCGGAAACCGGAGCCCGGAGATTGTCGTTTACTTCAGTGTCGACAGGTAGCTGGCGACGGCCTGGATCTGCTGGTCGGTCAGGATGCCGCCGAACGACGGCATCGTCGCGCTCTCGTCGATCGAGCCGGGATCGTTGATCCACTTGGCGAGCCAGGCGGCGTCGCGCTTCTGGCCGATGTGCGTCAGGTCGGGCGCCTCGTTCGACGAGGTGCCGTCGCCCTGGATGACGTGGCAGCCCATGCAGTGGGTGCCCAGCACCACTTCGGCGGTCCGCTGGTCGTCCGACAGCCTCGGCGACGGCTCGTCGATCCGGAGCTTCTGCACGTAGGCGACGACCGCCCGGGTCTGCAGCACGTTCAGCGCGTCGGCCGGCTTGGGCCGGAGGCCGGGGGCGATCATCTGGGGGTCGGACAGGTGGCCTTCGATCCACGAGTCACCGTGCTGGATCCGCTCGGTGCCGAGCACCGCCGCCACGGCGCCCGGCGCATGACAGGTCGTGCAGCGCGCCGACTGGGCGATCGACTCACCGGCCACGGCGGCCGGGCTCCAGATGGACGGGTCGGGTTCGGGCGGCGACTCGCGCAGGCCGATCGTGGTCAGCGTGACGACTCCCCCGAGGATGAGCAGCGTGGCCGCGATCACCGCCGGGCGCTTGCGCGGATCACGGTCGTGACGGCGATCCAGCCAGGGCAGCAGCAGAAGGACGGCCACGAGCAGGGTCGGAATCCCGATCGTGGCGATCGGCTCCAGGCTGCCCTTGAAGTAGTGCAGCATCTGGAACAGGCTCATGAAGTACCACTCCGGCCGCGGCACGTACGACGCGTCGGCCGGGTTGGCCTGCGCGGCGAGCGGCGCGTGACCGAAGACGGCGAAGCTCAACAGCACGGCGAACACGAGGGCGACAACGAGCGTGTCCTTGACCGCGTGGTCCGGATAGAACGGGTGCGCCTTGCCGTGGCGCGGCTTGACGGGGCCCGAGATACCGTGGCGCCGCATCAGGTACAGGTGGACGGCGATGAAGCCGATGAGGCCGGCCGGCAGCAGGATGACGTGCACGGCGTACCAGCGGCTCAGCGTGAGGGCCCCGACGTCGGGGCCGCCCTTCATCAGCAGCGAGATGTAGGGGCCGAGCACCGGCGCGGTCTTCGCGATGTTCGTCGTGACGACGGTGGCCCAGTAGGCGCGCTGGTCCCAGGGCAGCAGGTAGCCGGTCAGCGCGAAGCCGAGGATCAGCAGCAGCAGGAACACGCCCGACAGCCAGGTGACTTCACGCGGCTTCTTGTAGGAGCCGAAGAAGATCACCCGCAGCATGTGCAGCACGGCGGCGATCACGATGAAGCTGGCGCCGAAGAAGTGCAGCCCGCGCAGGACGTGACCGAACGCGAGCCCGGTCATGATGTAGTGGACGCTGTCCCAGGCGTAGGCCGGCGTCGGCACGTAGTACATCATCAGCACGGCGCCGGTCAGGAACTGGATGCTGAGCAGGCCGATCAGGATGCTGCCGAGCGTGAACCACCACCCGGTGCCGCTGGGAATCGGTTCGTCGAGGAGGTGCTTGAGACCGTTCCGGTAGCCGGTACGCGAATCGAGCCAGTCGAGAACGCCTTTGTCTCGGGAAGCCATCACAACTCTACGAAGACCTCGTGGTTCGCGGGATCGATCCGCGTGGAATAGGTGGCCAGGGGCCGCGGCGGCGGACCCGCGACGACCTTGCCCGAGATGTCGTAGACACCGCCATGGCAGGGGCAGCGGAAGACGCGCGACTGCGGGTCCCAGCTGACGTGGCAGCCGAGATGGGTGCAGATCGACGACATGGCGGTCACCTTGTCGTCGCTCCCGCGGATGAGGAAGACGACCTCGTGGTCGACCGCCTCGTAATAGCCCTGCTTGCGAACCACGCGCAGCGTGACCGGCTGGGGCTGCTCGGGCTGGAGACCGAGAATCCGACCCGCGGGCAGCCAGCGTTCCTTGTCCTTGCGAAAGCTCGGGGATCCGATTGCCCCGCCCACCACGACCGCGAGCACCGCCCCGATGCCGCCGACGATGACGTTGATGACCCAGCGCAGCAGACCGCGACGGTCGACGCCGTTTTCGTGCTCAGACATCACTCAAATAGCCGCAGGAAGAGTTCCGTCAAACGATTGAAGAGACACATGATGGAGGGCCGCGTGCCGGCACCGTTCGCAGATCTTATATCAGAACACCGGCCGGATCGGGCCGGTTCCACGGTCGGGGCGACAATTTATTACATCGAGTCGCGCGACCGGCGGCACCACCGGCGGTATAAGAGAGGGGACCATGGCCCGCGGCTCTGCCGCACCGCGGGCGTGCACACCGCGCGGACGGGCGCGCCGTGTCCGGCTCCCGTTCAGCTTCCCGAGGAGGACTCCCGCGATGTCTCGTGTCACTGCAACCGTCTGCGCGCTCGCCTTCGTGCTGGCCGCCGGGTCCAGCGCTGCCGCCCAGCCCCACCGGGCGATGGCGGCACGGTCGAGCCAGGTCGAGATGATCTACATGACCTGGCCCGAGATCCACGACGCCATCCACAAGGAGGGCAAGACCACCGCGCTCATCTACAACGGCGGTACCGAGCAGCGCGGCCCCCAGTGCGTGCTCGGCGGCCACACGCTGATGGGCGAGCGCACGGCGAACCTGATCGCCGAGAAGCTCGGGAACGCGCTGGTGGCCCCGGTGATGCCGTTCTCGCCGACCGGCGTCAGCGAGGATCACCCGGGCGGCGTGAGCGTGTCGCCGGAGCTGTTCGCGCAGGTCAACGAGGCCGTCGTCGACAGCATGGTGAAGAACGGCTTCAAGAACATCATCCTGATGGGCGACCACGGCGGCGGACAGCAGCAGCTCGCCGAGGTCGCGAAGAAGAAGGACGCGCAGTACGCGCCGCAGGGCGTGCACGTCTATTTCTGCGGCGACGTCTACGCCGGAGCCAACAAGGCATTCGACGACTACCTGACGGCCCACCACCTGCCGCTCAGCGGCCACGCCGGCATCCCGGACACCTCGGAGATGCTCTATTTCGACGCCGCGAAGTGGGTGCGCAGGGACAAGATCACCGTCGGCGACCCGATGCCGAAGCCGGGCGAGAAGCCGGTGCTGAAGATCGACAACGGCATCATGGGCGACGCGCGCGGCTCATCGGCCGCGCTCGGCAAGATCGCCGTCGACATGAAGGTGGACGCGGCCGTCAAGCAGATCCGCGGCTTCCTCGCCTCCCGGCGGTAGCCGGGTGACGGCCGGGCGGCGCTCGCGCCGCCCGGCCGCCGTCGCGGGACGACGGGCGCCCGCAAATCCTGCTAAGATCGGGACATCGCGTCCCGGGACCCATGGCAGGCTGTCCGGCTCAGGGCAGCGGGCGCCCCGGCGGCGCCCCCATTCGAGCCATGTCTGAAGCGCAGCAGAAACAGCCGATTCGGCGGGGCATCGGACCGTCCGCGCTCGGCCAGCTCGCGCGCGACCGGGGCCTGCGCTTCGCCGCCGGCCTCGCCGTGGCGGTCGCCATCCCGGTGGCCGTCCTCTTCTACTTCCAGTTCCGCTCCCTGAACGACCTGCAGCGGGCGTCGACCGTCGTCCTGCGGCAGCTCAGTTCGTCGACCGCCAACGAGCTCACCAAGAGCGTGCAGCAGGATCTGAAGCTGCCCCACCTCGAAGTGCTGCTGCGCATCGGCCAGAGCGACACCGAACCGATCAACCTGCCGGTGATCGAGCCGATGTTCCGCGAAGGGCTGCGGAAGAACCCGTTCGTCGACGCCTTCTACGTCTGGTCGGACAAGGACCCGCGCTACGCCGGCAAGGTGCTGGCGCTCGAGCGCAATCGGCCGGTGCGCCCCGACGCCGCCGGTCTGCTGCCGACCGGGCCCGTGCAGGCCACCTTCGCGGAGGGCGTGCCCGAGGGGCCGTTCCTGCTGGCCGAGATGCGGGACCTGGCCCGCTACAAGCGGGCGATCCTGCTGTACGAGGCCGTCATCAACGGCCGGCCCACCCGGCTCGAGTTCCAGCTCCGCTTCAACAACGCCGCGCGCGACCGGCTGACGAGCTTCGTCGGCTTCCGCGTGGACTCCGCGCGGCTGCGCGACGTCTACTTCCCGGCGCTGGTCCGCGAGCAGCTCCGATCGCTGCAGGTGCCGACGGGCTTCCCGCCCCTGGTCGTCACGCTGCTCGACGGCAAGGACCGCGTGGTCTTCAACTCGAGCGAGCACGTCCCGAACCGCTTCATCGACGAGCGGACGTTCCCCCTGGTCTTCTTCGACAAGGATCTGCTGGAGGCGCTGCGCCCGTACGAGCCGCAGGTGGACACCTGGCGAATCCGCACCGGCTACGGCGACCGGACGATCGCGGAGATCGCGGCCGCGCGCACCGGTCCGCAGGTCGGGCTGATGGCGGTGCTGGCCGCCGTCATGGCCATCGGCGTGTTCTTCGTGGCGCGGGCGGCGGCGCGCGAGGTGCGGCTGGCCGAGCTGAAGTCGAACTTCGTGTCGAGCGTCTCGCACGACCTGAAGACGCCGCTGGCGCTCATCCAGCTGTTCGCGGAGACGCTGGAACTGGGCCGCCTGAAGAACACGGATCGGGCCCAGGAGTACTATCGCATCATCAACAGCGAGGCGCGCAAGCTGACGCGGCTGATCAACAACATCCTCGACTTCTCGAAGACCGAAGCCGGCCTGCGCCGCTACAAGCTGGAGCCGCTCGACCTGGCGGACGTGACGCGGCGGGTGCTCGCGTCGCTCGAGAGCCAGTTCCACCAGAACCAGTTCACGGTGCGCACCCACCTGCCCGCCGGCCTGCCGCCCGTGTTCGGCGACGCCGAAGCGGTCGAGCAGGCGCTCGAGAACCTGCTGTCGAACGCGATGAAGTACCTCGCCGGAGCACCGGGAGATCGACGTCGAGGCCGGCCGATCCGGCCGGTACGCGTACGTCTCGGTGCGCGATCGCGGCATCGGCATCCCGCCGCGGCTCCGCCGGCGGATCTTCCGGAAGTTCTACCGCATCGAGACCGATGAAGGATGCGGCCCGCAGGGTTGCGGGCTCGGACTGGCCATCGTCGACCACGTGATGCGCGCCCATGGCGGTTTCGTGCAGGTCGACAGCGAACCGGGGCGCGGCAGCACCTTCAGCCTGCACTTCCCGACCCATGCAGAGGCGAACGTAGATGAAGCGGATTCTGGTGATCGAAGACGAACCGCAGATGTTGCTCGGTCTGCGTGACAACCTGGAGCTCGAGGGCTACGAGGTCCTCACGGCCTCCGACGGCGAAGAGGGGCTGAACAAGGCGCTCTCGAGCATGCCCGACCTGGTCATCCTCGACGTCACGCTCCCGCGCAAGAACGGCTACGAGGTCTGCCGCGAGCTGCGGGCGCGCGCCAACGCCACGCCGGTCGTCATGCTCACCGCGCGCTCCCAGGAGACCGACAAGGTGCTCGGCCTGGAGCTCGGGGCCGACGACTACGTCACCAAGCCGTTCAGCATCACGGAGCTCCTCGCCCGCATCCGCGCCGTCCTCCGCCGGACCGCCGGCCGGCCGGCCACGCTCGAGACCTGCCGCATCGGCGACATCGAAATCGACTTCCGCACCCACCAGGCCAGGCGCGGCAGCGTGCGGGTGGAGTTCACCGCCCGCGAGTTCGACCTCCTCCGCTACCTCGTCGCCCACACCGGGCAGGTCGTCACGCGCGAGCAGATCCTCAATCAGGTCTGGGGCTACGAGGAATCGCCCACCACCCGCACGATCGACAACTTCGTCGCCAAGCTGCGTCAGAAGATCGAGCGATCGCCGCACGAACCCGAGCACATCCTCACCGTCCACGGCGCCGGCTACAAGTTCGTCGGCTGAAGGGGCTGACGGAGTCTCGTCGGATACGTTCGGCCGGCCGGATTCTCAACGCTCCTGCTGACCAGCGTCGAGGGCTGAGCAGGCCGTCGCCGTCGTGCTCGTCCCGGCCTTCGACGCCGCATGGGCGCCCGGCGTCACCGTACAGGAGTAGATGTCGGTCCGGTTGTCGAGGTTGTGGCCGTTGGTGAGGGTCACGACTGCGACAAAGGAGTGCCCGGCCCCCGCCAGCCCCTGGTATTCTCCCAGGAAGAAGCCGCTGTTGAAGGGGGCGGTCCGCAGGTCGAACGGGTGAGACGTCACCAACTGCCTCGCCGTCCAGGTCCGGCCCTGATCTTTCGACACGACGATCCAGTAACTGGTCATCAATGCGCGCGTGGCGGCTTTGCCGGCAGCAAAGCCGTAGTAGGTCACGGCCACGTCACCCTGGTCGTTGACGGCGACCGAGGGAATGAAGGTCTGTGTTTCACGGTCCGTCGACACGGCCATGGGAGCGCTCCACGTCCGGCCGCCGTCGGTGGATCTGGCGAATGCAATCTGTTGGGTTCGGCCCTGGGTGAACCGGGCATCTCCCCAGACGGCATAGATCGTGTTGGTGCCGGGCCGGGGATCGACGGCGATGTCGGTGAACGAGTCGCCGACGCGGACCATCGTGCCGGTCCGGGGGTCGGTCACGCCAGCGACATCGGACGTTGCCAGCGTCGCGGGTTTCGACCAGGTCAATCCGCCATCCGTCGAACGAATCACCGCGATGCGGTCGTGCCTCGGGTGGTCGGATCCCGTTCCCGCGCGCAACTCGTTGAAGACATTGACGAGATCCCCATTCGACGTGACCACGATCTGGTTGGCCGAGGTTTGCATCCCGATCGGCGTCGTATAGATCGCGCGCGCCGTGCTCCAGGTCCTGCCGCCGTCGGTGGTACGGCTGAAGGACGCGGCGCCACGGGCCTCGGACGCCGGAGCGGAGCGCTGTCGCGCCCAGACAAGGTAGGCGGTCTTCCCGCGTGTCGGATCGGGAGTCACGACCGGCCGCGAGGCATTGCTCACGTCCGGGTCATTGACGTGGATCGCGGCGACGGGACGCTTCCACGTACGCCCGCCATCAGTCGAGATCGAGACGAATTGGGCCATGTCCGGGTTCGAAGCGTTCCATGCCACCGCCGCGAAATACGCCGTACCATCCGAGGCAAAGGCCACCCACGGGTCGCTGGCCTTCTCGAAGGCCCCGCCATGTACCTCGTCGCCACCGGCGCAGCGAGAGAACTTCGGCTGATCGCTCAGTGCCGGCACCTGCCAGGTGCGTCCACCGTCGAACGAAGTGGAAGCCAGGACTCCATTGGCGCCGTCGTTGGGATAACGGTCTTCGTGATACACCGCGATCAGATTGCGCGGGTTGCGCGGGTTGACCGCGACATACGGTTCGCTCTCTGCGTTGACGTACGCGGCCGTGATCGGAAAGGCAGGGCCGTTGCAGTCAGCCTGGAACGGTGATGCCGCGGAAACCCGGGAGAGGTCGTGGTACGTGCCATCCGCATCCGCATCCGATCCCGCCATGGCGGATCCCCGCACGGCCATCAACGCAAGAGCCACGGCGACGGCCGCAATCGTTGTCTCGAGCTTCCGCATCATCATTGCCCCCCGATTCCGCCACGACCATCCTGATCAACGCCATACGTTCCGGACGCCGCGGGCACGCTGACCGACATCCGTCCTTCACCAATGATGCAAGGCTAGCGCCCGCCGTCCTTCCCGGGGTGGTACTGCGAATCGCCCGGTTTCGCCCAGCCGCTGATCTGCAGGTTGAAGCCGTCGGGGTCCTTCACGTGGAAGCTCACGTAGTTCGGCCCGCCGTTGGTGTCGAGCTGCGGCGTGAGCCCGCGCCGCTCCAGCTCCGCCTTCACCTTGTCGGTATCCCAGTCGGCGATCCGGTAGGCGATGTGATCGACGAGCGGCTTCGGATTCGGCTCGACGGGCTGCCCGGGCCGGTGGAAGTGGTTCCGGGCGAGGAGCAGCGAGTCGCCGAAGTGCAGGAAGCACTGCCGGCCGTCGTCGTTCGACACGCTCATTCCCATCAGCGACGAGTAGAAGTCGCGCGTCTTGCGGTAATCGGCCACCTGATACGAGATGTGATCGAGCTCGGTCGTCTTGAAGCCCTGTCCCTGGGCCTGTCCCGCCGCCGCCAGGCCCGCCGGTGCGTACGCGGCCGCGGCCGCCACGGCCAGCCCCTGAAGGAGCTGACGCCTGGTGATCCTGCCGGTCTCGAACTCCTGGACGAGGCCGGACACCGCCTGCTGATGATCCATCTGACCCTCCCTGTGGCTTGCGTTCTCCCCCGCGACGCGGGCGTACCCGCCGCGCCTGCACCCTGACCGGGCGGTCGGATTGTAGCGCATCTGGCCGAGCTTCGGCCGGGCCCGCTCCCGACGACCGGCGGAAAAGAAAAAGGGCGACGGTCTCGCGACCGTCGCCCTCTGCTGTGGCGTCCGTGACCGAAGAGGCGCTATTCGCCGGGCTCGGTGCGGGATGCCCCGCCGCCGGCTTACAACACGCGATCAAACCACCACAGTGACAAGAGCGCCGCGACAAGCGCGAAAAAGGCAGCAGCCGCGGCAAAGAAGGCGGTGATCTCGGTCTTCCTGGTCTCGGTGACGAGCTGGGTGTTCAGGGTCCGGTAAATCTTGCTCAGATCCTCGGCCGTTGTCAGCGTGGAAATACTGTCCCCTGGTAATGTCGGCGATCCGTTTGAGCGCGTCTTCGTCGAGACGGGCGCGCATGAAGCGTCCGCCGAAGCCAACGACCTGGCCCTCGCGCGAGCCGAAGCCAACCGTGAACACGCGCACGCCATGGTCGGCAACGGCGCGGGCGGCCTCGACCGGATCGGGACCGGCCGTCGTCCTCCCGTCGGTCAGGAGGATGATGACGCCCGATTTGTAGGAGCCCGGCGGCACCTTCTTGGATGTCGAATCCCCGGCCTCGTCCTGACCCAGCGGCACGCCCTGCGACGGGGTGTCGCGCCCATAGCGATCCCCGTAGCCGCCAGGACCGCGGCGGCGCTCCGAAAGCCAGGGCGGTTCGCCGGTATCGATCTTCTCGTTCGGAAACAGCGCCTTGAGGGACACCAGGAGTCCTCTGCCGACGGCCGTCGCACGCTCCAACGTGAGCCGGTCGATGGCATCGTTCAGATCCTGGCGCGATTCGGTCGGGGCCTGCACCAGGAACGCCGTTCCGGAAAAGGCGACAATCCCGATGCGGATGTAGTCAGGCTGGGCCTTGATGAACGCTTTTGCGGCACGCCGGGCCGCGACCAGCCGATTGGGCTTGACGTCGGTCGCCCGCATGCTGCCGGAGACGTCCATCGCCAGAATGACCGTGGCGCGACGCGAGGGCAACGTGACCACCGCCGCCGGCCGGGCGATGGCGAACATCAGCAGCGTCAGCGCGATCGCGAACAGCGCCGGCGGAATGTGGCGCCGGATCGCGGGGCCGGCGCCCATCGCCTCCTTGACCATGCTCAGATTCGCATAGCGAAGCGCGAACTTCCTCTTGCGGCGCTGCAGGAGCAGATAGACCAGCACCAGTAGCGGCAGGGTTACGAGCAGCCACAACAGCCGGGGCCAGATGAAGGTCACGCCACCCCTCCCACGCCCGCCGGGGCACGGCCCGCGGCCAGGCGGCTGTGCTGCTTGCGCAGATCGGCGAAGCGGAACAAGGCATCGGTCAGATCGTCTTCGGTCGACAGCTCGAGCGCATCGACGCCGGCGCGCTGGAGGCCGCCACGGATCAGCGCCTCGCGCTCGCGGGCGATGCCGGCAAAGCGCTCGCGGAAGCCGCGGTCGTGGGTGTCAACGAGCAGCTGCTCGCCGGTTTCCGAGTCCCGCATCCCGATCAATCCGAGGTCGGGCAATTCCAGGTCGAGCGGATCGGACAATCGGACGGCCAGGATCTCGTGGCGACGGGCCAGATGCGCCAGCGGCCGTTCCCAGCCCGGCCTGCTGATGAAATCGGAGACCAGGAACACCAGCGAGCGACGGCGGACGATCCGCATCGCATGCTCGAGACACTCGCGCAAATCCGTCGCCGGCGCGCGGGCCAGCTGCGGCTGGCGTTCGAGCCTGGACAGGATGTGGAGCACGTGGCTGCGGCCGCGGCCGGCCGGAATGACATCGCTGGCGCTGCCGCTATAGAAGATCGCGCCGACACGATTGCCGCGCCGGGTCAGGAGCCGCGCCAGCACCGCCGTGAATGCGACGAGCATGGTCCGCTTGTTGACCTGCATGGAGCCGAAATCGACGGACGGACTCAGATCGAGCAGGAACCAGGCGGTGATGTCGCGGTCCTCGTTGTGCACGCGCACATGCGGCACACCCACGCGTGCCGTCACGTTCCAATCGATGTAGCGCACGTCGTCATGGAGCTGGTATTCGCGCAAGTCCGCCAGATCGAGGCCGAAGCCGCGGAACAGCGTGCGGTAATCGCCCTGCAGCAGGCCGTCGAGGCGGCGGATGACCGTCCATTCCAGCCGCTGCAGCAGCAGGGCCTCAGGATGTCTGGGCGAATCCGGCATGGCTCTCCAACGGCTTCTGGGGCGCCACGACGCGCTGCATCACCTTGGCGATGATGGCATCGGCCGTGACCCCATCGGACAGCGCCTCATAGGACAGCACGATGCGATGCCTGAGCACGTCAGGGACGACATCGATGACGTCCTGTGGCAGGGCGTACTCGCGCCCCCGCAGGAAGCCGAGCGCGCGCGCGGCCTCGATCACGTGGATCGACGCCCGCGGGCTCGCCCCGTAGAGGATGTAGGGCGACAGTTCACGGACGCCGAAGCGGTCGGGCGTCCGCGTCGCCGCGACGAGCTTGACCGCATATTGGATCAGCGACGGGTCGACGTAGCTCCTGGCGCATTCGCGCTGCAGCGCCGACAGTTGCTCGGTGGTGGCCACGGCCGCCACCTCGGCGGCCACGCCCGTCACCCGCTCGACGATGACGAATTCCTCCTCTTCGGAGGGATAGCCGACCAGCACCTTCATCATGAAGCGGTCGACCTGGGCTTCGGGCAGTGGGTAGGTGCCTTCGGTCTCGATCGGATTCTGCGTCGCCATCACGAGGAACGGCTCGGGCACCTTGTGCGTGGTGCCGGCGATCGTGACCTGACGCTCCTGCATGACTTCGAGCAACGCGCTCTGCACCTTGGCTGGCGCGCGGTTGATCTCGTCGGCGAGCAGAAGATTGGTGAAGACCGGCCCCAGCGAGGTCGAGAAATCGCCCGTCTTCTGATTGTAGATGCGCGTGCCGACGAGATCGGCCGGAACCAGATCGGGCGTGAACTGGATGCGGTGGAAGCTGCCCTGAATGGTCCTGGCCAGCGTGTTGACGGTCAGCGTCTTGGCCAGGCCGGGAACGCCTTCGACCAGGAGATGGCCCTGCGCCAGGAGCGCCACCAGCACGCGCTCGAGAAAATGATCCTGGCCGACGACGATCTTCTTCACCTCGTAGAGGATGTGCTCCATCAGCGAGCTGACACCGGCGCTTTCGTGTTCGGTCTGGTTCATGATCCTCATCTCGTGCCGCTTGCTGGAAAGGCGACCTCAGAATGGCGACGGGCCGGCCAGCGCGACCGCGATCTCGATCGGGACCGCAAAGCCGATGCCGATGAACACGCGCTCATGACCGGGACTGAGGATGGCGGTGACCAGCCCCACCACGTCGCCGCGATCGTCGACCAGGGGGCCGCCGGAATTGCCTGGGTTGGCGGCGGCATCGAACTGAATGAGATTGCGCAGCGTGTTGCCGTCGGGATCCTCGTAATCGCGTCGCAGTCCCGAGACCACGCCGGCCGAAACCGATGGTCCGATGCCGAAGGGAAAGCCGACGGCAACGACATCGTCGCCAGGATGCAGGTCCGCCGTACTCGCAAGCACCGCGGGCTTCAGATCGTCCGGAATGACGCTCGGCTTGACGACGGCCAGGTCGTGAGCAGGATCGGCGGCGATCACCCTGGCGTCCGATTCGGTGCCGTCGTAGAAGGTCACGCGCAGTCCCTTGGCGCCGGCGATCACGTGGTAATTGGTCAGGATCGTGCCCGAGGTGTCGATCACGACCCCGCTGCCAACGGTCTTGACCCCTTCGCCCTTCTTCGCGGTCTTCGATTTCCCGCCGCCCGTGTCGGAGTCGGAGCCGTCGATGCGCACCACGGAAGGCGCGATGATGCTGGCGGCGATGGCCGACCGGGACGGCGTCTCGGGCTGGTGGTTGAGCGTGTACGTGACCGCCTGATCGATGTCGTCCTGGGTGTAGACGGGCGGGCGGGCGGCCAGCGCGGCATAGGAGAGCACGGCGAGCAGTGCCGCCAGAACACCCGAGAAGACGAGAACCGGCCGCTCGTGGCGCCGGTAGAACTGCGAACAGCGCGCGGCGACAATCTGCCGGAGCGTGGGCCCGGGCGGCGGATCGGGGGCGGGCTCTGCCCCGGCCAGCCGCCCGCCGGGCCGGGAGCGTCCGGTGCTGCCGTAGAGCGGGTGCCGCTTCATCTCTCCCTGCCCATTCTCGAGACAGACCTCAGCGACAGGTCGGTTCGCGCCTGCCCGCCAGCCAACCTGGCGGCAATTGCCCGGCCCACCGTGCCCGGGCACGGCCGGGTGAACGACCGGCTCAGACTGCCGCCGGATCGAGGCCGCCGCATGCCTGCGGTCAGAAATGCGTGTGCGAAGGTATCGGTGCCGCCGCCACGCTGCAAATGGTCGGAACCCGCCCATTGTAGATCGGGACGCCAGCGATTCGCCGGTCCAATCCTGGCCGTGACCGCTCCGCGGCGTTCGCACTCGCCCAGGCCATTTCTGGCGGTTGCCGACGGGCCCGTCACGCCGGCCATGGCGCAAATCAGCCAAAAAAAAGGGCGACGGTCTCGCGACCGTCGCCCTCTGCTGTGGCGTCCGTGACCGAAGAGGCGCTATTCGCCGGGCTCGGTGCGGGGTGCCCCGCCGCCCATGGCTTCCTCGGTCTCCACGAAATACTCCATCTCGCGATCGAGATCGAGCTCGTCCTCGCTCGGCTGCGGCGGCGCCGGCGCCGGCGGCGGCTCGTCCGGCGGAATCTGCACCAGGCGGTAGTACTCGAAGCCGGTGCCGGCCGGGATCAGCCGGCCCATGGTGACGTTCTCCTTCAGGCCGCGCAGGTAGTCCACCTTGCCCGAGATGGCGGCTTCGGTGAGCACGCGCGTCGTCTCCTGGAAGGAGGCCGCCGAGATGAACGACTCGGTCGACAGCGACGCCTTGGTGATCCCGAGCAGCAGGGGCCGGCCCTGGGCGGGACGGCCGCCGTCGGCGATGACCCGCTCGTTCTCCTCGAGGAAGCGGAACTTGTCGACCTGCTCGTCGACGAGGAACTCGGTGTCGCCGACGTCCTCGATCTTGACCCACCGCATCATCTGGCGGGCCATCACCTCGATGTGCTTGTCGTTGATGTTGACGCCCTGCAGCCGGTAGACCTCCTGGATCTCGTTGACCAGGTAGCCCTGCAGCGCCTTCTCTCCGAGCACGTTGAGGATGTCGTGCGGGTTGCTCGGCCCGTCCATCAGGGGCTCGCCGGCGCGCACCCGTTCGCCCTCCTGGACGTTGACGTGGACGCCGCGCGGCAGCGCGTACTCCCGCGGCTCGGCGCCCGGCTCGTCCGGGACGACGATGATCTTCCGCTGGCCCTTGACGATGCCGCCGTGCTTGACGATGCCGTCGATCTCGCTGATGACGGCCGTCTCGCGTGGCTTGCGCGCCTCGAACAGCTCGACGACGCGCGGCAGACCGCCGGTGATGTCCTTGGTCTTCGTGGTCTCGCGCGGAATCTTCGCGAGCACGTCGCCGGCGAACACCTCCTCGCCGTCGCTGACCATGAGGTGGGCGTGCGACGGCATGTGGTACTTGCGCGTGACCTTGCCGTCCTTGCCGCGGATCTCGATGGCCGGCTGCTTCTTCTCGTCGGGCGAGTCGACGATGATGAGCCGCGACAGGCCCGTGACCTCGTCGACCTCCTCGTGGACCGTGATCCCCTCGGCGATGTCCTTGAAGCGGGCCTGCCCTGATTCCTCGGTGAGGATCGAGAAGGTGTACGGATTCCCACTCGACCAGCACCTGGCCGGCCTCGACGGTCTGGCCCTCCTGCACCTTCAGGCGGGCGCCGTAGACGATCGGGTACCGCTCGCGGTCGCGGCCCTTGGCATCCTGGACGACCAGCGAGCCGCTGCGGTTCATGACGACCAGGTTGCCGTCCTTCGCCTTCACGGCCTGGAGGCCGTGGAAGCGGACGGTGCCGGCGTTCTTGGCCTCGAGCGTCGACTGCTCGGAGATCCGCGACGCCGTGCCGCCGATGTGGAACGTCCGCATCGTCAGCTGCGTGCCCGGCTCGCCGATCGACTGGGCGGCGATGACGCCGACCGCCTGGCCGAGTTCGACCATCTTGCCGGTGGCCAGGTCGCGGCCGTAGCAGCGGGCGCAGACGCCGCGGCGGGCGGCGCAGGTCAGCACCGAGCGGATCTTCACCTTCTCGATGCCGGCGTCCTGGATCTGCGCGGCGAGCATCTCGGTGACCTCCGAGTTCGACTCGCAGATGGTCTCGTTGGTGAACGGATCGGCGAGGTGCTCGAGCGTGACACGGCCCATGATCCGGTCGCGCAGCGGCTCGATGACCTCGCCGCTCTCGACGATGGCCCGCGCCTCGATGCCGTCCAGCGTGCCGCAGTCGTCCTCGGACACGATGACGTCCTGCGCCACGTCGACGAGCCGGCGCGTCAGGTAGCCCGAATCGGCCGTCTTGAGGGCCGTGTCGGCCAGACCCTTGCGGGCGCCGTGCGTCGAGATGAAGTACTGCAGCACGGTCAGCCCTTCACGGAAGTTCGACGTGATGGGCGTCTCGATGATCTCGCCCGACGGCTTCGCCATCAGGCCGCGCATGCCGGCCAGCTGCCGGATCTGCTGCTTGCTGCCCCGGGCGCCCGAGTCGGCCATGATGTAGACCGGGTTGAAGCTCCGGCCGCTGCGATCGGCCTCCTCCATCTCCCCGAACATCTCGTCGGCGACCTTCTCGGTGACGTCCGACCAGATGGCGATGACCTTGTTGTAGCGCTCGCCGTTGGTGATGGCGCCCTCGAGGTACTGCGACTCGACCTTGATGACCTCGTCGCGCGCCTTCTCCACGAGATGCGCCTTCTCGCTCGGGATGACCAGGTCGTCGATGCCGATCGACAGCCCGGACCGCGTCGCGTAGGTGAACCCGAGGTGCTTCAGACTGTCGAGCATCTCGACGGTCCGCTCGAGGCCGTTATCGAGGTAGCACTTCTGGACGAGCTGCTGCAGCCCCTTCTTCTTCAGCAGGCCGTTGACGTACGGCATGCCGGCCGGCAGCGAGTCGTTGAAGATGACCCGGCCGACGGTCGTGTTGATGATCTTCATCTCGACGTGCTGCACTTCCGTATGGAGCACGTCCTGGTCGTCGCGCGCGGCCGACAGGTCCTGCAGCGGTCCCGTGTAGCGCAGGCGGATGTTGGTCAGCGTCTCGAGCTCGCCGGCCTCGAGGGCCAGCTGCACGTCGTCGACGTTGCCGAACGCACGCCCCTCGCCCTTCGCGCCCGCCTTCCCCTTCGTCAGGTAGTAGCAGCCGAGCACGATGTCCTGCGACGGCACCGCAATCGGCGCGCCGTGCGCGGGCGACAGGATGTTGTGCGACGACAGCATCAGCACCGAGGCCTCGATCTGCGCCTCGGGCGACAGCGGAATATGGACCGCCATCTGGTCGCCGTCGAAGTCGGCATTGAACGCCGTGCAGACCAGCGGATGGATCCGGATGGCCTTGCCCTCGACCAGCACGGGCTCGAACGCCTGGATACCCAGCCGGTGGAGCGTCGGCGCGCGGTTCAGCAGCACCGAGTGCTCGCGGATGACCTCCTCGAGCACGTCCCACACCTCGGGCCGCTGCTGCTCGACCATCTCCTTGGCCTGCTTGATGGTCGCGACCAGCCCCCGCTCCTCGAGCTTGTTGTAGATGAACGGCTTGAACAGCTCGAGCGCCATCTTCTTCGGCAGCCCGCACTGGTGCAGCCGGAGCTCCGGGCCGACGACGATGACCGACCGGCCCGAGTAGTCGACGCGCTTGCCGAGCAGGTTCTGCCGGAACCGCCCCTGCTTGCCCTTCAGCGTGTCCGACAGCGACTTCAGCGGCCGGTTGTTCGCGCCACGCAGCAGCCGGCCGCGCCGGCCGTTGTCGAACAGCGCGTCGACGGCTTCCTGCAGCATCCGCTTCTCGTTGCGGATGATGACGTCGGGCGCCTTCAGCTCGATCAGCTTCTTCAGCCGGTTGTTCCGGTTGATGACCCGGCGGTACAGATCGTTCAGGTCGGAGGTCGCGAACCGGCCGCCGTCCAGCGGCACCAGCGGCCGCAGCTCGGGCGGGATCACCGGAATCACGTCCAGGATCATCCACTCGGGCTTGTTGCTCGACCGGCGGAACGAGTCGACGACGCGCAGCCGCTTGGCGTACTTCAGCTTCTTCTGCGCGGACGACTCGGCCCGCATCTTCACGCGCAGCTCGTCGGCCAGCTCGTCGATGCTGACCCGCTTCAGCAGTTCCTTGATCGCCTCGGCGCCCATCTGGGCGCGGAACTTGTGCTGGTGGTCCTCGCGCGCCTTCCGGGTACTGGTCCTCGTTCAGCAGCTGGTTCTGCTTCAGGTCGGTCTCACCCGGATCGACGACGACGTAGGCCTCGAAGTAGAGGATGCGCTCCAGATCGCGCAGCGAGATGTCGAGCAGGTGGCCGATCCGGCTCGGCAGCCCCTTGAAGAACCAGACGTGGCTCACCGGCGTGGCCAGCGTGATGTGGCCGAGCCGCTCGCGGCGCACCTTCGCCTGTGTCACCTCGACGCCGCACTTGTCGCAGATGACGCCGCGGTGCTTCATCCGCTTGTACTTGCCGCAGAGACACTCCCAGTCGGTGATCGGCCCGAAGATCTTCGCGCAGAACAGGCCGTCCCGCTCCGGCTTGAACGTCCGGTAATTGATCGTTTCGGGCTTGGTGACCTCACCGTGCGACCACGACAGGATCTTGTCCGGCGAGGCCAGACTGATCCGGATCGCGTCGAAATCGCTCGTCAGCGCCGTTCGATCGTGAAAACTGGGTCTCATGTGTGTTCCTTGCGCCCCTGGGCCGGGTGCCTGCCGGCGCCCGGCGAGTCCGATCATCTGTCTTCAATTCGGCGGGCCGCGCCCCGCGGGCGCGGCTCACCCGGACACTGGTGGGCGGGCCGCCGTCGCGCGGCGGGCCCGCCGGGCCCTCAGGCCTCCTCCAGCTCCGGCTCGGGAGGCGGCGCCGCCTCGAGAGGCTTCCGCTTGGTCTTCAGCAGCTCGACGTCCAGACAGAGCGACTGCAGCTCGCGGATGAGGACGTTGAACGATTCCGGCAGGCCCGGTGTGAACGACGCGTCGCCCTTGACGATCGCCTCGTAGATCTTCGCGCGCCCGGTCACGTCGTCCGACTTGGCCGTCAGCAGCTCCTGGAGGATGTGCGCGGCGCCGTACGCCTCGAGCGCCCAGACCTCCATCTCGCCGAACCGCTGGCCGCCGAACTGCGCCTTGCCGCCGAGCGGCTGCTGCGTGATCAGCGAGTACGGCCCAATCGACCGCGCGTGGATCTTGTCGTCGACCAGGTGCGACAGCTTCAGCATGTAGATGTAGCCGACCGTCACGTCCTGCTCGAACGCCATCCCGCTCATGCCGTCGTGGAGCTGCGTCTTGCCCCCCTTCGGCAGGCCGGCCCGCTCCAGCCAGCTCTTGATCTCCACCTCCATCGCGCCGTCGAAGACCGGCGTCGCGAAGTAGAGGCCGAGCGCGTGGGCCGCCCAGCCGAGGTGCGTCTCCAGGATCTGCCCGACGTTCATTCGGGACGGCACGCCGAGCGGATTGAGCACGATCTCCACCGGCGTCCCGTCGGGAAGGTACGGCATGTCCTCCTCGGGGAGGATCCGGGCGATGACGCCCTTGTTGCCGTGGCGGCCGGCCATCTTGTCGCCGACCGACAGCTTGCGCTTCATCGCCACGTAGACCTTGACGAGCTTGATGACGCCCGGGGGCAGCTCGTCGCCGCGGCGGATCTTCTCCTTCTTCTCCTCGAAGAGCTGGCGGATGACCTCCACCTGCCGCTCGGTGCGCTCCTCGAGCAGCCGCAGGTCGGTCTCGAGCCGCGGATCGTCGCTGGCGATCTTCAGCCGGACCATCGTCTCGTAGGACATCTCCTGCAGCAGCTCCGGCGTGAGCAGCGTCCCCTTCTTGAGCAGGCGCTCGCGGCCGTACTCGTCGAACAGGTCCGAGCGGAGCGACTGGCCCTGCAGCATCTGGATGACCCGCTTCTTCACCTCGTCGTGAAGGATGCGGATCTCGTCCTGCAGGTTCTTCTCCATCATCTCGAGCTCTTCGGCCTCGATGGCCTTGGCCCGGTCGTCCTTCTCGATGCCCTTGCGCGAGAAGATCTTCACGCCGACGATGATGCCCTCGATGCCCGGCGGGCAGATGAGCGACGCGTCGCGCACGTCTCCGGCCTTCTCGCCGAAGATCGCCCGCAGCAGCTTCTCCTCCGGGGTCAGCTGCGTCTCGCCCTTCGGCGTGACCTTGCCGACCAGGATGTCGCCCGGCTTCACGTAGGCGCCGATGCGGATGATGCCGCTGTCGTCCAGATCCCGCAGGAAGCCCTCCGACACGTTCGGAATGTCCCGCGTGATCTCCTCGGGCCCGAGCTTGGTGTCACGGGCCTCGATCTCGAACTCCTCGATATGGATCGACGTGTAGTAGTCGTCCTTCACCATCCGCTCGGAGACCAGGATGGCGTCCTCGAAGTTGTACCCGCGCCACGGCATGAACGCGACCAGCACGTTGCGGCCGAGCGCCAGCTCGCCCAGCTCCGTGCACGGTCCGTCGCCCAGCACCTGCCCCTTGTGCACCTTCTGCCCGACGCGCACGATCGGCTTCTGGCTGATGCAGGTGTTCTGGTTCGAGCGCTTGAACTTGATCAGGTTGTAGATGTCGGCGCCCATCTCCTTGCTGGCGTCCTCGGACTCGCCCTCGACGCGGACGACGATGCGCTGGGAGTCGACGTAGTCGACCGTGCCCGAGCGGCGCGCCACCACCACGGCGCCCGAGTCGCGGGCGGTGATGTGCTCCATGCCGGTGCCGACGAACGGCGACCGGGCGCGGAGCAGCGGCACGGCCTGGCGCTGCATGTTCGATCCCATCAGCGCCCGGTTCGCGTCGTCGTTCTCGAGGAACGGAATGAGCGAGGCGGCCACCGACACGAGCTGCTTCGGCGACACGTCGATGAACTGCACGCTGTCGCGCGGCGACAGGATGAAGTTGCCGGCCTGGCGCGCGTTCACGCGCTCCTGGATGAGCCGGCCCGTCGCGTCGACCTCCGCGTTCGCCTGGGCGATGACGTACTGGTCCTCCTCCCAGGCCGACAGGTAGAACGAGTGCGGCTCGAACTCCACGCCCTTGCGCTTCGCCCGCCCGGTCTCCGCCTCCACCAGGTCGTCGGCCTCCACCACCTCGCCGACCTTGTACTTGGTGCCGCCGGCGTTGGTCACCATCACGTAGTCGATGACCCGGCCGTCCTTCACCTTGCGGTACGGCGACTCGATGAACCCGAACTCGTTGATCCGGGCGTAGCACGACAGCGACGAGATCAGGCCGATGTTCGGCCCTTCCGGCGTCTCAATCGGGCAGATACGGCCGTAGTGCGTCGGATGGACGTCGCGAACCTCGAACCCGGCGCGCTCGCGCGACAGGCCGCCCGGCCCGAGAGCCGAGAGCCGCCGCTTGTGCGTGATCTCGGACAGCGGGTTCGTCTGGTCCATGAACTGCGACAGCTGCGACGACCCGAAGAACTCGCGGATGGCCGCCATGACCGGCTTCGCGTTGATCAGGTCGTGCGGCATGGCCGTCGCCATTTCCTGGTAGACGGACATCTTCTCCTTGATCGCCCGCTCCATCCGCACCAGCCCGATCCGGAACTGGTTCTCGAGCAGCTCGCCGACCGAGCGCACGCGCCGGTTGCCGAGGTGATCGATGTCGTCGACGTTGGCCGGGTTGCGCCGCAGCTTCAGCAGGTAGCCGATCACCTCGTAGAAGTCCTGCGGGTGCAGGATCTTCTCGTCGAGCGGCGTGTTCAGCCCGAGCTTCGTGTTCAGCTTCAGCCGGCCGACCCGCGAGAAGTCGTACTTCTGCGGGTTGAAGAACATGTTCTCGAACAGCGACCGCGAGCTGTCGAGCGTCGGGGGGTCGCCCGGCCGGAGGCGGCGGTAGATCTCGATGAGCGCCTCTTCGTGCGTGTGGATTGGGTCCTTCTTCAGCGTCTGCGAGATGATCGAGCCGACCTCGTCGCGCTCGGGGAAGAAGACCTCGAGCCGCTCGACGGCCTTCTCCTGCGCCATCGAGATGACCCGCGGCGTCAGCTCGTCGTTCGCCTCGAGGATGACCTCGCCCGTCGACGGATCGACGACGTCGGCGGCGGCGTACGCCCCCTCGAGCTCGGCGTCGGCGACATCGACCGCCTCGACGCCGGCCTTCTTCAGCGCGGCGATCACCGAGTTGGTGATCTTCTTGCCCGGATGGACGACCGTCTCGGTGCCCGGCACCTTGATCTCGCGGCCGGCCCGCAGGCCGACCAGGTTCTCCCCGACCTCCCACTGCAGCCCGCCGTCACGCAGCCGGATCCGGTCGACGGTGTAGAACGTGCGGATGATCTCGTCGGCCCCGCGCAGGCCGAGCGCGCGCAGGAAGACCGTCGCCAGGAACTTCCGCTTCCGGTCGATCCGGACGTACAGCAGGTTCTTCGCGTCGTACTCGAACTCCACCCAGGAGCCGCGGTACGGGATGATCTGGGCGATGTAGAGGGCCTTGTCCTCGGAGTGGAAGAAGGCGCCCGGCGACCGGTGGAGCTGCGACACGATGACGCGCTCGGTCCCGTTGATGATGAACGTGCCGTTCTCGGTCATCAGCGGGATGTCGCCGAAGTAGACTTCCTGCTCCTTGATGTCCCGGATGGTCTTCGCGCCGGTCTCCGCGTCCTTGTTCCAGACGACGAGGCGGATGGTGACCTTGAGCGGGACGGCATAGGTCATCCCCCGCTCCTGGCACTCCTCCATGTCGTACTTCAGCTTGAGCGCCACCGTGTGGCCGCAGATGTCGCAGACGTCTCCCCGCGCCTCGTTCGCCTTGCCGCAGCGCGGGCACAGCACTTCCCGGTCGCCGTACGGATCGGCGACGAGCGTGGCCCCGCAGCTGTCGCACGGCTTGCGCAGGTGATGCAGGCCCGACAGCTTGCCGCACTTGCACTCCCAGTTCCCGATCGAGTACTCGATGAACTCGAGCGACGAGTTCTCGCGGAAGTCGCTGATCGGAAAGACCGACTTGAACACCGACTGCAGGCCGGCGTCCTCGCGTTCCGACGGCAGGCGGTTCATCTGGAGGAACCGCTCGTACGACTTTTTCTGGATCTCGATCAGGTTCGGGATGGGTACCGTGGTCTTGATCTTCGAGAAATCGATGCGCTCGCGGTAGACGTTCTTCGGCAGGCTGTACATGCTGAAAGGACCCTCGGGATTCGAGGCGCGGAAGCCGGGACTCCCCGAGTCCCGGTCCGGCCGCCCCGGACTACACTACGGCGATGAACACACCGCTGGACTGGGGATCGGGCCACCGGCGCCGCCCGAACCCCCAATCCCGAATCCCTACTTGATCTCGACCTTCGCGCCGACTTCTTCGAACTTCTTCTTGATCGCCGCGGCCTCGTCCTTCGACACCGCTTCCTTGATCGGCTTCGGCGTGCCCTCGACGAGGTCCTTCGCTTCCTTCAGCCCGAGGCTCGTCACCTCGCGCACGACCTTGATGACGTTGATCTTCTTGTCACCCACGTCGGTCAGGGTCACGGTGAACTCGGTCTGCTCTTCGGCCGCCGCGGCGCCGCCGCCGGCCCCTGCGCCGCCCATCATGCCGGGCATCATCATCGGCATCGCGGCCGCCGCCGACACGCCGAGCTCGGACTCGAGCGCCTTGACGAGCTGCGACAGCTCCAGAACGCTGATCCCCTTGATGTAGTCGATCACCTGCTGCTGGTTCAGTTCGGCCATCTCACCTGTCTCCCATTACTCAGTTCGCGTGGGGCCCCACCCCCACGCGCTGCCGTCGCTTACGCTCCGGATCTTGATTACCAAGCCGTTGCCGCTTTGAATGGCACCCTCGGGGCCGGGCCGCCCGTGTCTCGTTCGGCCGTCCGGTCTCACACGTGGTCTGTCGGGCGTTGTTGCCGTCAGGGGCGCCCTGCCCCCATCACCGCGCCGCGAGCGGTGCTCCTAGGCGTCCTGCTGCTTCTTCTCCGCCTGGCTGAGGACGCTCAGCAGATCACGCGGCACGGCGTTCAGCACCTGGACGAGCTGCACCATCGGCCCCTGCATCACGCCCAGCAGGCGCGCGTAGAGCTCCGGCTTGCCGGGCAGCGTCGCCAGATCCGCCACGTCGGCGGCCGACGCCGTGCGACCCTGCACGACCGCCGCCTTGATGGCGATCGCCGGCTCGGCCTTCGTGAACGTCGCCAGCGTCTTCGCGAGGGCAACGGGATCCTCCCCGGTCCACGCGATCGCCGTCGTCCCCTCGAAGTACCCGCTGAGCGACTCGAACGGCGTCCCCTTCAGGGCCCGCCGGGCCAGCGTATTCTTCACGACTCGGTACGAGGCGTGCGACGCCCGCAACTGCCGCCGCAGTTCGGTCACCTGCGGCACGTTGAGCCCGCGGTAATCGACCAGCACGGCGCTGTCGCAGGCCTGAAAGGCCGCCTCGAGATCCTGAACCTGACTTTCCTTCTGCGCTCTGGTAGTCGCCATCTTTTCTCACTCGGGGCGCTGCCCCCAACCCCGGCTCACTGCACGCGCTCGCCTCGGGCGGCTCGCTCCGTTCCGTTCGCGGGCGCGCCGGTGCCGGGCTAGTGTTTCGCCGCCGCCTCGATACTCAGTGTCTCGACCCGGATGCCGGGCCCCATCGTCGACGACAGCGTGACGCTCTTGAGGTACTTGCCCTTGGCCGCCGACGGCTTCGCCTTCATCACGCTCTCGACCAGCGCGCGGGCGTTGTCGATCAGACTGGGGCCCGAAAAGGACGTCTTGCCGACCGGGGCGTGCACGATGCCGGTCTTGTCGACCCGGAACTCGACCTTGCCGGCCTTGATCTCCCGGACGGCCTTGCCGACGTCGAAGGTCACCGTGCCGGTCTTGGGATTCGGCATCAGGCCGCGCGGCCCGAGCACCTTGCCGAGCCGGCCGACCGCCCTCATCATGTCGGGCGTCGCCACGACGGCGTCGAAGTCCATCCAGCCGCCCTGAATCCGCTCGACGACCTCTTCGCCGCCGATCTCGTCGGCGCCGGCCTCGCCGGCCTCCTTCTGCTTGTCACCGGCCGCGATCACCAGCACCCGCTTGTTCCTGCCGAGGCCGTGCGGCAGCACGACCGTGCCGCGGACCATCTGGTCGGCGTGCTTCGGGTCGACGCCGAGACGGAGCGACATCTCGACCGTCTCGTCGAACTTGGCGAACTTGACCTGCTGAAGGAGCGGGATCGCGTCCTCGATGGAGTATTCGCGGTCGGCGACCTGCTGCCTCGCCGCTTCGAACTTCCTGCCGCGCTTGCGCATACGTACCTCCGTGGTTCAGACGGGCCCGGGGGCCCTCCCACTGGTGAAACCCTGTCGCGGAGAACGAGGAACGAGGAAGGGTTCCTCTCTTCTCCGTTCTGCGTTCTACGTTCCTGTTCTACCCCACCACGTCGAGGCCCATGGAGCGGGCCGTGCCGGCGATGGTCTTGATCGCCATATCGAGGGACTCGCAGTTCAGGTCCGGCAGCTTGACCTTGGCGATCTCCTCCACCTGCTTGGCGGTGACGGTGCCGACCTTGGACTTGTTGGGCTCAGCGGAGCCCTTGGCGATGTTCGCGGCCCGCTTCAACAGCACGGGCGCCGGGGGCGTCTTCAGGATGAAGGTGTAGGACCGATCCGCGTAGATCGTCACCACGGCCGGAATGATGAGCCCTTCCTGGCCGGCGGTCTTCGCGTTGAAGTTCTTGCAGAAGTCCATGATGTTCACGCCGTGAGGACCGAGTGCGGTCCCGACGGGCGGCGCCGGCGTGGCCTTGCCGGCGGCAATCTGGAGCTTCACCATCGCCTGAATCTTCTTTGACATAATCGTTCTTCACCGGCGGCGGGGTCCCACCCCGCCGCGAACTGACGCCGACGCGCCTTCCGCGTCTCCGGCTCGGCCGGGTCGCAGGCGCTAGATCTTCTCCACCTGCAGGAAATCCAGTTCCACGGGCGTCGATCGGCCGAAGATCGTCACCATGACCTTCAGCGTGTTCTTGTCGAGGTTCACCTCGTCGACCACGCCGTTGAAGCTGGTGAACGGCCCCTCGTTGATGCGGACCTGCTCGCCCTTCTCGAACATGTACTTCGGCTTCGGCTTCTCGGCCGCCGTCTTCACCTGCTCGAGAATCTGCTCGACCTCGTCCTTGCTGAGCGGCGTCGGCTTGGCGCCGGCGCCGACGAAGCCCGTCACCTTCGGCGTGTTCTTCACGACGTGCCACGCATGGTCGGTCATGTTCATCTCGACCAGGATGTAGCCCGGGAAGAACCGCTTCGCCGTGACGACCTTGCGCCCGCCGCGCATCTCGACCACGTCCTCGGTCGGGATGAGAATCTCGCCGATCTCTTCCTGGAGCCCGTACGCCTGTACGCGCTGCCCCAGCGACTCGGCGACCTTCTTCTCGAACCCCGAGTAGGTATGGACGATGTACCAGTGCTTCGTCGCGACGTCCGTCATGCCCCAAACCGCCTGAAAATCCACTGGACGATCAGGTTGAACACGTAGTCGACACCGTAGAGATACAGCCCGAAGAAGATCGACACGAGAATGACCACGACGGTCGTGGCGTACACTTCCTTGCTCGTCGGCCACGTCACGCGCCGCATCTCGTTGCGGACTTCCGCCAGGAAGACGCGCGTGCGCTCCCACCAGCCGGCGGCGCTCTCCGACGCTCTGGCGGGTGCCGATTTGGATTCGTCCAGCATCGTCGTGCTCACGACCTGCCCGTTCCCTTCCCGATGCACGCAGACGCACCCGCGTCCGCGCGCCGCGCCGAAAAGCTGGCAGGCCAGGAGGGAATCGAACCCCCAGCCCCCGGTTTTGGAGACCGGTGCTCTACCAATTGAGCTACTGGCCTGTAGGTGGAACCGGAACCAGAGAGCCGGGAGTGCCCGTTCCCCGGCCCCTGCGCCCTGGTCTCGACTACTTCGACTCGCGATGCGGCGTGTGCGTGCGGCACCACCGGCAGAACTTGCGCAGTTCCAGCCGCTCGGTCGTCTTCTTCTTGTTCTTGGTCGTGCTGTAGTTGCGCCGTTTGCACTCGGTGCACGCCAGACTGATGATGTCTCGCATCGTACGATCCTGACAGGACCGGGGGGCAGGGATCGGGGATCAGGCCCGGAGCCCCATCCCGAATCCCCCATCCCGAATCCGCGCTATTCGACAATCTCCGTGATCGTGCCGGCACCGACCGTCCGGCCGCCTTCGCGAATCGCGAAGCGGGCGCCCTTCTCGAGCGCGACCGGGGTCAGCAGTTCGGCCGAGATGCTGGTGTTGTCGCCCGGCATCACCATCTCCACCCCTTCGGGCAGGTTCAGCGTGCCGGTGACGTCGGTCGTCCGGATGTAGAACTGGGGCCGGTAGCCGTTGAAGAACGGCGTGTGCCGCCCGCCTTCGTCCTTCGACAGGATGTAGACCTCGCCCTTGAACTTCGTGTGGGGCGTGATCGAGCCCGGCTTGGCCAGCACCTGCCCGCGCTCGACGTCTTCCTTCTCGGTGCCGCGCAGCAGCACGCCGATGTTGTCGCCGGCCACGCCCTCGTCGAGCAGCTTGCGGAACATCTCGACGCCGGTGACGATCTTCTTCTGCGTGGGCCCGAAGCCGACGATCTCGATTTCCTCGCCGACCTTCACCTTGCCGCGCTCGACACGGCCGGTCACGACCGTGCCGCGGCCCGAGATCGAGAACACGTCCTCGATCGGCATCAGGAACGGCTTGTCGATCTCGCGCTCCGGCAGCGGAATGTAGCTGTCGAGCGCCTCCATCAGCTTCAGCACGCCTTCCTGCCCCTCGGGATCGCCCTGCAGCGCCTTGAGCGCCGACAGGCGGATCACCGGGGTGTCGTCGCCGGGGAACCCGTAGGTCTTCAGCAGGTCGCGCACCTCGAGCTCGACCAGGTCGAGCAGCTCGGGGTCGTCGACCGCGTCGACCTTGTTGAGCGCCACGACCACGTACGGCACGTTCACCTGCTTGGCGAGCAGCACGTGCTCGCGCGTCTGCGGCATCGGGCCGTCGGTCGCGCTGACCACCAGGATCGCGCCGTCCATCTGCGCGGCGCCGGTGATCATGTTCTTGATGTAGTCGGCGTGCCCCGGGCAGTCCACGTGGGCATAGTGCCGGTTCGCCGTGCTGTACTCGACGTGGCTCGTGGCGATGGTCAGAATCTTCGACGCATCGCGGCGGCCCTGGCTCTCGGACGCCTTTGCCACCTCGTCGTAGGGCACGTACGTTCCCCAGCCCTTGTCCGCCGCGACCTTCGTGAGCGCCGCGGTCAGCGTTGTCTTGCCGTGGTCAATGTGCCCGATGGTGCCAACGTTGACGTGCGGTTTCGACCGATCAAATTTTTCTTTCGCCATGGCCGGATGATGTCCTGTCGATTGTTCAATGGAGCCGATGACCGGGATCGAACCGGTGACCTCGTCCTTACCAAGGACGCGCTCTGCCTACTGAGCTACATCGGCCCGGTTCGTTGTTCCATGCTCGAGCGCGACGCGTCCCGATTGCCTGCCCTGCCAACCCTGGAGCGGGAGACGGGGATCGAACCCGCGACCAACAGCTTGGAAGGCTGTGACTCTACCACTGAGTTACTCCCGCCCGAACCTACACAATGTCTTGCCAAACCGCGCGATCGCCAGCCGGTGCCAGCGCCCCGCGCGCCGCCGGGCCGATGCCCTGCGACCCGCGTCGCTCGCTCACCCCTCGACCAGCTCGGGGTGACCCCGAGCCCGTCGCCGGGTCGGGGCATTCGGCTCGTGCCCCCGGGTGGCCGGCCCCGAGCCAGGCCCGCAGGGCCGAGTCGAATGGTGGGGAGGGGAGGATTCGAACCTCCGAAGCCGCTGGGGCGGCAGATTTACAGTCTGCTGCGTTTGACCGCTCCGCAACCTCCCCGGCTCGTCTGTCAGCCGGCGTCCCCCGACGGGCTCAGGATCCTCCCGAGCGACGTCTTGCGAACGGCCGCCTCCGACCCCACCGGAACGCCGAACACGGCACGGTCCCCGTCGTATCTCATTGGTGCCATGCCGCTTGCTGCGTCCATCGGTGATGAGTGCTGGAGTACGCGTTCCTGGTGGTTGACCCTGCGGCCCGACATCCCGCCGATGGAGCTGGCGGAGGGATTCGAACCCCCGACCGGCTGATTACAAATCAGCTGCTCTACCGGACTGAGCTACGCCAGCCAGACAAAGAATTGACTTTAGCACAAGCTATGCCACAGGGGCAATATCCTTCATCGGGTCCGCCCCGGCAATCCCCCCTGCCGCCGCTGCCGGACCGCCTCGAACAGCGCGACCCCCGCCGCCACCGACACGTTCAGGCTCCCCACGTGGCCGCCCATCGGGATGGCCGCCAGCCAGTCGCACCGCTCGCGCACCAGGCGGCGCAGCCCCGTCCCCTCGGCCCCCAGCACGAACGCCGTCGGCCCCATATAGTCGAGGGCGTCGTAGGCCTGGGGGGCGTCGCCCGCCAGCCCCACCGTCCAGACGCCGGCCGCCTTCAGTTCGTCGAGCGCCCGGGCGATGTTGACGACCCGGGCAATCCGGGCGTAGGCAATCGCGCCGGCCGACGCCTTCGCCGCCGCCCCGTCGAGCGCCGCCGCGCGGCGCGTCTGCACGACCAGCCCGTCGGCCCCCGCCGCATCGGCCGTCCGCAGGATCGCGCCGAGGTTGTGCGGATCCTCGATGCCGTCCAGCACGACGACCAGCGCGGGATGCGGCAGCCCGGCCACCAGATCGCCGGGCGTGAGGTCCTCGCGCTCCTCCAGCTCGGCCACGACTCCCTGGTGCACGCCGCCGCGCGCTTCGCGGTCGAGCATCGACGGCTCCACCTTCCGCACGGGGACCCCCTGCCGTCCGGCCTCGTCCACGATCGCCCGGACGCGCGCCGCGTCGCGCGCGCCGATGCGGATCGCCCGCACGCGTCCCGCCCGCAGCGCCTCGGTCACCGGGTTGATGCCGTAGATCAGCATTGTTCAGTGGCGCTGGGGCCCCACCCCCAGCGCGAGCTCACGCTGACACCTCGCCTCGGATTTCCCTGTCCTCGGCTCGGTGTGGCCGCAGGCGCTCAGCATCGGTCAGTCGCGGCAGCCCTTCGTGCCTTCGTGTCTTCGTGGCTAACCGGCTATCGCCTTCGCGAACTGCGCCGCCCGTTCGCGGCAGCCGACGATCGGCGGCAGCCCGCTGGCGGGCGTCAGGTCGGCGCCCGCATCGATGGCCGGCACGGCCAGATCCAGTTCGGGCCCTTCGGCCCGGCCGGTAAGGGCCACGCGGATCGGATGGAACAGCGCCGCGCCCTTGCGGCCGGTCCGCTGCCGGACCCGTGCGGCCGCAGCCCTGAACCGCTCCCGGTCGAGCCGCGGCTCGGTCGCCAGCTCGTCGGCCAGCGCCGCGATCACCTCGCGTGCGCCCGCCGCCTCGACGACCTCGCCGACGGCGGGCTCGGCCAGTGACGCCGCCGGATCCCAGGCGAACAGGAACCCCAGCCTGAGCGGAATCTGCTCGAGCCGATCGACCGAGCCGGTCGCCATTGGCATCGCTGAGACGAGGAACCGCAGGCCGGCGGCATCCGGGTGCATGGCGACACCGCTCTGGCGGAAGTACGGCACGGCCAGGCCGGCGATCCGCTCCGGGGCGGCCGCCTTCAGGTAGTGGCGGTTCGCCCACGCCAGCTTGTCCTCGTCGAACACGCCGGCGCTGTGCCCCACGTCCTCGATCGCGAAGCGGCGCGCCAGCTCGTCGACCGGCAGCAGCTCGTCGTGGCCATCGGGGCCGCCGGGCGACCAGCCGATGAGCGCCAGGTAGTTCACCAGCGCTTCCGGCAGATAGCCCTTGCGGCGGAACTCGGCCACCGACGTCGCGCCGTGCCGCTTCGACAGGGGCGTGTGGTCGGGCCCCATGACGAGCGCGAGGTGCGCGAACCGCGGCGGCTTGAACCCCAGCGCCTCGTACAGCAGCAGCTGCCGCGGCGTATTCGAGATGTGATCCTCGCCCCGGACGACGTGCGTAATCTCCATCAGCGCGTCATCGATCACGACGGCGAAGTTGTACGCGGGTACCCGTCGGACCGCAGGAGCACCGGGTCGCCGATCACCGCCGTGTCGAAGTGGATGGCCCCGCGGACGAGGTCGTGGAACACGATCTCCCGCCCGTCGGGGACCCGGAACCGGACGACGGCCCGCTCGCCGGCGGCACGCCGCCGCGCGACCTCCTCCGGACTCAGCGACCGACAGGTCCCCGCGTAGCCGGCCGGACGTCCCTCGATCAGCGCGCGCGTGCGGGCGGTCTCCAGTTCCTCGGGCGTGCAGAAGCAGTAGTAGGCCTGGCCGGCGTCGATCAGCCGCTCCGCCTGGGCGGCGTACAGTCGACAGCCGCTCGGACTGCCGGTACGGCCCGTGCGCGCCGCCGATGTCGGGCCCCTCGTCCCAGTCGAGCCCGAGCCACCGGAGATCGTCCAGGATCGCATCGGCCGACTCGCGCGTCGACCGCTCGGCGTCCGTGTCCTCGATCCGCAGCACGAACGTGCCGCCCCCGCCGCGCGCGAGCAGCCAGTTGAACAACGCCGTCCGGGCGTTGCCGACATGGAGCTGACCGGTGGGACTGGGTGCGAAGCGGAGACGCATGGGTGATAGAAGGGCTACGGGCTACGGGCTACGGGCTCCGGGCTACGGGCTACGGATGGCTGATGAGCGCTACCGCGTGCACGGCGATGGCCTCGCCGCGGCCGAGCTCGCCGATGCCCTCGTTGGTCTTCCCCTTGATGCTCACCTCCGCCGGGTCGATCCCGATGGCGGCGGCAACGTTGGCGGCCATCGCCGGCACGTGCGGCGCCAGCTTCGGGCGCTCGGCAATCACGACCGCGTCGACGTTCCCGACGCGGAACCCGGCCTCGCGCACGAGGGCGGCCGCACGCGACAGCAGGTCGAGACTCGAGGCGCCGCGCCATTGCGGATCGGAATCAGGGAAGTGCCGGCCGATGTCGCCGGCTCCCGCGGCGCCGAGAATGGCGTCGGTCACCGCATGGCAGACGGCGTCGGCGTCGGAGTGGCCCGCCAGCCCGTGCGTGAACGGGATGGTCACGCCGCCCAGGATGAGCGGCCGCCCCTCGACGAGCCGGTGCAGGTCGTATCCCGTGCCGACGCGTGCGCTCACGTCCCCTTCTCCCCGCGAGGCCAGCAGCCCCTGCGCGAACGCGAGATCCTCCCGCGTGGTGATCTTGATGTTCGTCGGCTCGCCCTCGACGAGCCGCACCGGATGGCCCGCCCGTTCCGCGAGCGCCGCCTCGTCGGTGACGTCGATGCCCGTGCGGCCGATCGCGATGGCCGCCCGGAGCACGTCGCGGCGGAAGGCCTGCGGCGTCTGCGCCAGGAAGATCGTCTCGCGCGGAAGCGTCGCCGCCACCGTCCAGACGGCCGCGCCGGCGACCTCCTCGTGCCTGCCCTGCTTCACGGTGTCGCGCGCGGGCAGCGCCGCGATGGCGGCACCCGCCTCGACGGCCGCCCGCACGGTGCGGGCGATCAGGTCGCGGCTCGCGAACGGACGCGCGGCATCGTGGATCACCACGAGGTCGGCCCGATCCGCCACGGCGGCGAAGCCGTTGGCGACCGAATCCTGCCGGCGCGCCCCCCCGGCCACGATGCGCAGCGGCTTGCCCCCGCCGTCGATCCCCGCCGGCGGCGCGGCGGCCGAGGCCGGCGGCAGCACCACGACGATCTCGTCGATGTCGTCGCTCGCCACGAACGTCCCGACGGTGCGCTGCAGGATCGTCCGCCCGCCCAGGTCCAGGAACTGCTTCGGCGTCGCGTCACCCAGACGCTGCCCGCGGCCGCCGGCGGCGATGATCGCTACGACATGCATAGATGAGAGACGGCAGGCAGGCTCTGGAGGCACTGCGCCCCGCGGGACCGCACAACCTCTGATTATACGACGAGAGCGCGGGCCGTTTCGCGGCCACCGGCGTACTCGGCGACCCGCGCGGCCGTCAGGTCGACGGCGGCCTTCAGCCCCCCGGCCAGCGAGCGCGGGCAGAAGATCACGAACAGGGCCCGCCTCGTCGCCGACGTGATCATCGTGCGGGCCGAGTCGGACGTCGGGTTGCCGAACGGTCCAGCTTCGTCGGCAAGCGTCAGCCGTCCGCCCACGTGCACGGCGTCCTTCCGGATGCCGGGATACGCCTCGCCGGGCCGCCCCAGCCGCAGGTCAATCGCGCCCTCGACCCGGTCCAGGTCGTAGAGGCCGAACGGCAGCTGCAGCTCCACCGAGCACCAGTTGCAGATGTCGACGAGCGAGTTCACCCGCGGCAGCGGATCGCCGCGCCGCACCCGCCGCAGCAGCGCCTCGGACGAGGGGCGCGTCTTCGTCGGGTCGAGGCCCACCTGCCGGTACAGCGTCCGGACGGCGGCGGTCGCATCGCTCGCCCCGCTCCGTTCGCGCCCGTCGACGGGCTCCGACGGCCCGCCGTGCGGGCCGTTCGAGCGGCGCCTGCCGCAGGCGCTCGGCGGCTGCCGCGAGCGGGCCGTCGAGCCGGGCGTCGCGCTCGACGACGGTCAGCCCGTCGAAGCTCACGGCGCCGATGGCGATGATCGGCTGCAGGTCGGGCGCGACGCGGATCATGCCGGCTCTCCCATCTTCACGTTCACGGCCGCCGCGAGGGTCGTCGCCTCCCCTCCCGCGTCGCCGTCGTCCGGCGCCGGCTCCGGGGCGGCCGCGGGCGCCGGTGGCTTCGGCAGCCCGGGATCCTCTGCTTCGAGTGTCGCCTGCACGATCGCGCGGACGCGGCCGGCCAGGGCCTTGGCGTCGCGGGGCGACGGCGGTCCCTCGAGGTCGGGCGGCGGAATCGGGTCGTGGACGATCAGCTTCACCGCGCCGGGCTCGACGGCCAGTCGCCCCTTCCGCATCACGTGCCGGCTGCCGACGATGGCCACCGGCACGACGGGCAGGCCGGCGTCGAGCGCGAGCAGGAAGCTGCCGCCCTTGAAGGTCGCCAGCGCGCCGTCGCCGCTGCGTGTCCCCTCGGGAAAGACAATGAGCGACAGTCCCTGACGGACGAGCGTGGAGGCCTGCTTCAGGATGCCGGTCCGGTGGGGATCGCGGCGGTCGACGAGGATGTGGCCGGTGTGGCGCAGGTGCCAGCCGAGGAACGGGAACCGGCCGAGCGATTCCTTCGCGATGATCCGCAGCTGCCAGGGCAGCGACGCGAACAGCACGGGGATGTCGTAGATGCTCTGGTGGTTCGACACGAACACGTAGGTCCGGCCGGGCGTCAGCCGCTCGCGGCCGCGCGCCTCCACGCGGACGCCCGTGGTCGCCAGGATCAGCCACGACCAGGCGCGGGCGCACCAGTGGGCGACGAGGCCCCGGCGGTCGACGAGACTCGATGCGAGCGAAATGGTGCCGAGAACCGCGGTGTAGACGGTGATGGCGGGAATCAGGAAGAAGACGGTCCGCCACCAGTGGAACGGGGGCACTCTCACGGCTCGATCATGCCTGCGCCTGGCGCACCCGGCGCCCGCCACCGTCGTCCTTGTCGCGATCGGCGGCCTGGGCCGGCGCGGCCTGGGCGGCCACGGCGGGTTCGATGAAGCGGCCGAAGATCATCTTGCCGGCCGTCGTCTGCAGCACGCTCGTCACGACGATGTCGATGGTCCGGCCGATCATCTTGCGGGCGTTGTCGACGACGACCATCGTGCCGTCGTCCAGGTAGGCGACCCCCTGGTTGTATTCCTTGCCTTCCTTCAGGATGAACACCTTCATGATCTCGCCCGGCAGCACGACCGGCTTCAGCGAGTTGGCGAGCTCGTTGATGTTCAGCACCTCGACGCCGCGCAGCTGCGCGACCTTGTTGAGGTTGAAGTCGTTGGTGACGATCTTCCCCTGCAGCGTGCGCGCCAGCTCGATCAGCTTGAGATCGACCTCGCGGACGTCCGGGAAGTCCAGGTCGGAGATCGTGACCTCGACGCCCGACATCTTCTGGATCTTCTGCAGGATGTCGAGGCCGCGCCGCCCGCGGTTGCGCTTCAGCGAGTCGGCCGAATCGGCCACCAGCTGCAGCTCCTTCAGGACGAACTGCGGAATGACCAGCGTGCCGTCGATGAATCCGGTCTCGCAGACGTCGGCGATCCGGCCGTCGATGATGACGCTGGTGTCGAGCACCTTGTAGCGCCGCTGCGGACCGGTGGCGCGGAACAGCGACATCAGGCGGGCCGGCTGGAGCCACTCGCCGTTGCGGCCGCCGAACACGAGGCCGAGGTACGGCAGCATCAGCAGCAGGAAGCTGTGCAGGAAGCCGACCCGGCTGCTGTGGCTGTCGGCCCAGAACAGCGCGGCCCCGATCGCCTTCGCCATCAGCAGCCCGATCGTGCCGCCGAGCAGCGCCCCCAGGACGTGCGACGCGCTCGTGTCGCGCAGCCGGCTCTCGAGCAGGATCACGACCCCGGAGAGACCAAGGCCGAATCCGGCATTCGCCAGCGCCCCGCCGGGCAGCGGGTGCAGCATCGTTGCCACGTAGGCAACCGCCGCGACGAACAGGATACGCGCGAGCGCAAACCAGGCCATGAACACGACTCCCGACTGGCCGGGCCCGGAACCGCCGCCGGGGCGCCTCCGGACCGGCCGAAACCTGTCACAGCATAGTGTGCTTTGGACCCCGGGTGCCAGTAGGGAGTGCCTGGCGGGGGCTCACCCCAGGAGGACGTCGAGCGCCTCGCCGACGGTCCGCACGCCCACCAGCTCGCAGGCGCCGCCGTCCGACCCGGCCAGATCGGGGTCGAGGTTCGCCTCGGGCACGATGCACCGCCCGAATCCCATCTGGGCCGCCTCCCGGATGCGCAGCGGGGCCTGGCTGATGCCGCGCACCTCGCCGGCCAGCCCGATTTCGCCGAACATCGCCGTCTGCGACGGGATCGGCCGATTCCGCACGCTCGACGCCACGGCCGCCAGGATCCCCAGGTCGGCGGCCGGCTCGTCCACGGTCATCCCGCCGGCGATGTTCACGAAGACGTCCTCGCCGAGCAGGTTCAGGCCGGCGCGCTTCTCGAGCACGGCCAGCAGCAGCGTGAGCCGCTGCTGATCGATGCCGCTGGCCATCCGCCGGGCGTTGCCGTAGCTGCTCGTGCTGACCAGGGCCTGCACCTCCACGAGGATCGGACGCGAGCCCTCGATCGAGCAGAGGACGGCCGACCCCGGGCTATCGGTCGGCCGCTCGGCCAGGAACAGCTTCGAGGGGTTCGGCACGGCGCGCAGCCCCGCGCCGGTCATCTCGAAGACGCCGAGCTCGCTGATGGCGCCGAACCGGTTCTTCACGGCGCGCACGACGCGGTGCGAGTGGTGCCGCTCGCCCTCGAAGTACAGCACCGTGTCGACGACGTGCTCGAGCGCCTTCGGGCCGGCCAGGCTGCCGTCCTTGGTGACGTGGCCGACCAGGAAGGTCGGCACGTTGTTCCCCTTGGCGGCGAACAGCAGCTGCGTCGCCGCCTCGCGCACCTGGCCGATGCTGCCGGGCGCCGACTGGAACTTCAGCGAGAAGATCGTCTGGATGGAGTCGACGATCACGAGCACGGGCCGCAGCCGGTTGATCGCCTCGAGGATCCGCTCGAGGCAGGTCTCGGCCAGCAGGTAGAGCGGCGCGCGGTCGATGGCGAGGCGCTCGCCGCGCGACTTGATCTGGTGCTCGGACTCCTCGCCCGAGGCGTACAGCACCGGCCCGAGATCGCGCGCCACGTGCGCGGCCGCCTGCAGCAGCAGCGTCGACTTGCCGATGCCCGGCTCGCCGCCGAGCAGGACGAGCGATCCCGGCACCACCCCGCCGCCGAGCACGCGATCGAGCTCGCCGATGCCGGTCGACAGCCGGGCCGCCGCCGTCGATTCGATCTCGGCGTAGAGCCGCGCCTCGCCGGTGGCGTTCGCCAGGCTGTACCGGTGGGGCCCCGCCGCGTCGGCCCCGGCCGGCGTCTCGACCGGCCGCTCCTCGACGAGCGCGTTCCAGGCGCCGCACTCGACACAGCGCCCCATCCACTTGGGGGCCTGCGCGCCGCACTCCTGGCAGACGAAGACGGGCTTGGGGGGTTTCATACGGGTCATCGGGCTGCGGGCTCTACGGGCTCCGCCGGCTACGGGGTCCCGGAGCCGAGATCGGCCCGGAGCCCGGAGCCGATCTCAGCTTCCACCATCATAGACCCTCTCGATCCGGCTGCCGATGCGACAGAGGATCTCGTACGGAATCGTGCCGATGGCCGCGGCCATCTCGCGGGCGTCGATCCGCTGCAGCGTCTCGTCGCCCTGAGCGCCGATGATGACGACCTCGTCGCCGGGCTCGACCGGCAGCCCCGTCACGTCGATCGTCAGCATGTCCATGCAGACCGACCCCACGATCGGCACGCGTCGGCCCCGCACCAGCACGCTGCCCCGCCCTTCGAGCCGTGCGTCCAGCCCGTCGGCGTACCCGGCGGGCACGATGGCAATCTTCGCCGGCCGGTCGGGCCGGAACCGGCCACCGTATCCGACCCGCTCGCCGGCGCGCACGCCCTTCACGGCGACGATCCGGCTGCGGAGCGACATGACCGGCACGAGCGACAGCGTCGCGCCGAGCGGTGGCGGCACGATCCCGTACAGCAGCAGGCCCGGGCGCACCAGGTCGTACCAGAGGCGCGAGTCGCGCAGCAGGGCGGCGCTGTTGGCGGCATGGCGCAGGCGCGGCCGGCCGCCGAGCCCGGCGACGGCAACGAGCGCCCGCTCGAACTGTTCGCGCTGCTCGCCGAAGAGCGCGTCCTCCGGATCGTCGGCGGTCCCCAGATGCGTGTACACGCCGGCCAGCTCGAGGTTCGGCCCGGCCAGCAGCGGCGGCAGCGTCCGCTGCAGGTTGTCGTGGCGGAAGCCGAGCCGGTTCATGCCGGTGTCGATCTTCAGGTGATACGGGAGCCGCACCCCGCGCGCGGCCGCCGCCTCCTGGAGCGCCCGGCCCGCCGAGGGCGACGAGATCGTCGGCGTGAGGCCGTACTCGAACACGCCGGCGAGCTCGCTGACGCTGAGGGCGCCGAAGACGAGGATCTCCGTCCGGACGCCGGCCTGCCGCAGCGAGACGCCCTCTTCGATGTCGGCGCAGGCCAGCATCGTCGCGCCGGCCTCTTCGAGCGCGAGGCCGACGTGCGCCGACCCGTGTCCGTACGCGTTCGCCTTGACGACCCCGACGACCCCCGGCGCGCGCACGCCGGCCTCGCCGGCCGCCGCCTGGTCGCGGCGCAGGTACTCGACGATGGCGCGGAAGTTGGACTTGAGGGCGTGCAGATCGACGTGAGCGCGGGTGGGACGGACCATAGGGGACTGACGCTGAGGATGAAGAATTGAAGAATTTGAGAATTCAGAATTTAGAACGTCACGAAAAGAGATCCGGCGCGAATGGCATCGTTCGTCGTGCTTCCCAATTCTCCTCTCAATTCTCAATTCGTCACTTCTTCAATTCTCCGGCCCTCCGCCCCCGCCTCCCCCTCTCGCGAGGTTCTCGAAGCGGGTGAACTCCTTGAGGAAGGCCAGCTTCACGCTGCCGGTCGGACCGTTGCGCTGCTTGCCGACGATGAGCTCGGCGGTGCCCTGCTCCTCTTCGGCATCGTCGTACTTCTCGGCCCGGTAGATGAAGATGACGACGTCGGCGTCCTGCTCCAGGGCGCCCGACTCACGCAGGTCCGACAGCTGCGGACGATGGTCGGAGCGGGACTCGGGTGCGCGGCTCAGCTGCGAGAGCACGATGATGGGAACGTTCAGCTCCTTGGCGAGCCCCTTGAGCGACCGGGAGATCGACGCCAGCTCGAGGGTGCGGTTCTCGAAGCGGCCGCGTCCCTGCATCAGCTGGATGTAGTCGATGATGACGAGGTGCAGGTCGTGCTCGGCCATCAGGCGGCGGCACTTCGCCCGCATCTCGAGCACGCCGATGCCGGGCGTGTCGTCGATGAACACCTTGGCCTCGCTCAGCGCCGCGATGCCCGTGGCCAGCCTGCCCCAGTCGCGCTCGCCGAGGAACCCGCTGCGCAGGCGGTGCGCGTCGATGCGCGCCTCGGCCGTGAGCATGCGGAGGAACAGCTGCTCCTTCGACATTTCGAGGCTGAAGACGGCGGCGGTGCGGTCGGTCTTCGTGCCGACGTGCTGCGCCATGTTCAGGGCCAGCGCGGTCTTCCCCATCGACGGCCGGGCCGCGATGATGATGAGGTCGGACGGCTGCAGCCCCGACGTCATCTCGTCGAGATCGGTGAAGCCGGTCGGCACGCCGGTGATCAGCTCGCGGTTCGCGTGCAGCTGCTCGATCGTCTCGAAGCTGGCCTCGGCCAGCGTGCGCAGCGAGACGAAACCCTGGCGCACCCGGTCCTCGGCGATCGAGAAGATCTCCCGCTCGGCCTGATCCAGGATCAGGTCCGGCTCGTCCTCGGCGTCGTACGCCGAGGCGAGGATCTTGTTCGCCGAGAAGATGAGGTTCCGGAGGGTGGCCTTCTCCTTGATGATCCGGGCGTAGTACTCGACGTTGGTCGAGCGCGGCACGCCGTCGACGAGCGCGGCGATGTAGGCCGGGCCGCCCACCTCGTCCAGCTCGCCCGTCCGCGTCAGCTCCTCCTTGAGGGTGACCAGGTCGATCGCCCCGCCCCGCTCGGCGAGCACCACCATCTTGTCGAAGATGCGCCGGTGTGCATCGCGGTAGAAGTCGCGCGAGTCGAGCACCTCCGCCGCAGCGTTGAACGCCTCGTTGTGGATGAGGATCGCGCCGAGCACGGAGCGCTCGGCCTCCAGGTTGTGCGGCAGCGAACGGTCGGAGGCGGCGATGGCGTCGGCCATAGGGCAGTCGTGAGGGCTTGCGGGGTGAACGTGTCGTGCAGTGTAGCACTTCGCCCGGGGCGTTCGCAGCGACGCCGAAACGGGAAAGGCCGGAGGGACGGGCGCCCTCCGGCCTCTCGTGATCCTGCCCGCCGGACGGACGGCTACTCGGCTGCCGGCGCCTCGGCGACGACCTGCACCTTGATGTGCGCCGTCACCTCGCGATGCAGCTTCACCGGCACGTCGTACTCCCCGAGGGCCTTGATGGCCTCGTGGAGCTGGATCTTGCGCTTGTCGATCTCGAACCCGCGGGCCGCGAACAGCTCCGCGATGTCGGCCGACGTCACCGAGCCGTACAGCGCCGCGGTCTCGCCGACCTTCCGGGCGATGACGCACTCGACGGCGGTCAGCCGGGCCGCCAGGGCCTCGGCCACGCCCTTCTCCTCGGCCTCGCGGGCGTCGAAGATCTTCCGTTCCCGCTCGATGTGCTTCTTGTTGCCCTCGGTCGCCTGCAGGGCGAGCTTGCGCGGCAGCAGGTAGTTCCGGGCGTAGCCGTTGGCCACCTTCACCACCTCACCGCGCCGCCCGAGATGGTCGATGTGCTCTCGCAGAATGACTTCCATGCTGGTCCTCTCAGTCGGTCACGTAGGGCAGCAGCGCGATCTGCCGTGCCCGCTTGATCGCCGTCTGCAGCTTCCGCTGGTGCATGGCGCAGGTCCCCGAGATCCGGCGCGGCAGGATCTTCCCGCGCTCCGGCACGAACGGACCGATCAGCTTCACGTCCTTGTAGTCGATGACGTCGATCTTGTCGACGCAGAACTTGCAGACCTTGCGGCGCCGGAACAGCGACCGACGCTGGCCCCCGGCCCGATCTCGCCCGGCCGCGGCCGCGTTCGCGATCTCCACTCTTGCCGTGTCCATGCGCCATGACTAACCCTCCGACTCCTGATTATCGTCCTGCATCCGGGTGTCGTCGTCATCCGTCTCGTGCGACGACCCGCTCCCCTGGGCGCCCTCGGCCGGCAGCCCGCGCCGCTGGCGCCGCTGCTCGACTTCGGCCTGCCGCCGCGCCAGCATCCGATCGGCGACCTTCTGCTCCTCGTCGATGCGGACGACCATGTGCCGCACGATGAGGTCGGTCACCTTCAGACGCCGATCGATCTCCTTCATCAGCTCACCCGAGCCGGCGATGGTCTCGAAGACGTACACGCCTTCCTTGTGGCGGGCGATCTCGTAGGCGAGCTTCCGCCGGCCCCAGTTGTCGGTCTTCTGGATCTGGCCGTCCAGGCGCGAGACGATGGCTTCCACCTGCTCGTGCAGCTCGGTGACCTGCTCTTCGGTGGCGTCGGGTGACACCACGTAGGCGAGTTCGTACAGTCGTGCGTCCAAATGCGTCTCCTTTCGGACCCGCCATCGCCGTTTCGCGGCTTCGGCGGGGCCACTCCATGTGGCAAGGTGTGCGGCGACCCGGCGCGCTGCCGGACCGTCGCGGTCGGTTACCTGCCGGTTGACTCTCCGCCGCCGAGGTCGCGGTCCGGCTCCGCCGCCTCTGCGTTGAATCGATTCATGACGGCGCCGATGCCGTCGGTCAGGAACAGCGCCGCCGCGTCCGCCGCCCGGGTCGTCATCGCCTCGACGGCCGGCCGCTCGCCCGGCTCGAACCGCGCGAGCACGTGATCCGCGAGGTCGCGGCGGGGATCCCCCCGGCCGACCCCGACCCGGAGCCGCGGGAACCCGTCGGTCCCCAGCGCCCGGATGATCGACGCGAGCCCGTTATGGCCGCCGGCCGAGCCCTGTCGCCGCGCCCGCAGCCGCCCCAGCGCGAGGTTCACGTCGTCGGCGACCACCAGCACGTCCGCCGGCTCGATCCGGTAGTAGTGGACGAGCCCGGCGACGGCCTGGCCGCTCAGGTTCATGAACGTGAGCGGCTTGACCAGCAGCGCGCCGCCCGGCACGTCGCGCAGGCGCGCCTCCAGGGCTTCCTGCCGCGACGACTCGAAGACGACGCCGTGCCGCCGGGCCAGGTCATCGGCGACGTCGAAGCCGATGTTGTGGCGGGTGTCGCGGTACCGCGTGCCCGGATTCCCGAGCCCGACCACCAGCTTCACCGACGCCCCGCCTCTCTGCCGTTCACGCCGCCGCTATTCCTCGGCGGGCTTCTCGGTCTTGCCCTTCTTGATGACCTCGGGCTCGGCCGCCGCCGTCGGCGCCGCCGCGCCCTCGGTCGTCGCCGCGGCCTCCTCGGCCTTCGGCGCGATCACGTGCACCAGCAGCATGTCGGACTCGCTCACCGGCTCCCACTTGGCGTCGGAGGCGATCTCGCGCAGGCGGACGCCCTGGTTGAGCATCAGGTTCGAGACGTCGATCTCGACACGCTCGGGAATGTCGCCCGGCAGGCACTCGATCTCGATCTCGCGGTTCACGAAGTCGAGCATGCCGCCCTGCACCTTCACGCCCGGGGCCTCGCCCTTCAGCACGATCGGCACGGTGACCATGATCGTCCGATCCATCCGGACCCGGTAGAAGTCGGTGTGGAGGATCTGCCGGCTGACCGGGTCGAGCTGGTATTCCTTCACCAGCACGCGGGTCTCCTCGCCGTTCAGCTTGAGGCCGATCAGGCTGTTCACGCCCGCCTCCGAGTGGAGGATCTTCAGCAGCGCCTTCGGCTCCACGGCGATCGGCACCGGCTCGCCGCGCTCGGTCGCGCTGATCGAGCCGTAGAGAACCGCGGGAATCTGCCCCGCGCGCCTGAGGCGCCGCGCCTCGTTCTTGCCGAACGTCGCCCGGGCGACCGCTTCCAGTGTGGCTTCCATGGTGTCAGTGTCCTTCGTCTTCGGTCTTCAGCCTTCAGTCTACCGCCTACGGTCTTCAGTCTTCGTCGGTCTTCCTCGGCCGTGCAGTCCCGGTCGGGACCGTCGACGGGAGACCGTCAGACAAACAGCGACGAGACGGACGTCTCCTCGTGAATGCTCCGGATGGCCTGCCCGAGCAGCCGCGCCACCGACAGCACGACAATCTTCTTGCAGGAGGCCCGCTGCGGCGTCATCGGGATCGTGTTCGTGATGATCAGCCGCTCGAGCGGGGCCTTCTCGATCCGGTCCAGCGCCGGCCCCGACAGCACGCCGTGCACCGCGCAGGCAATCACGCGCTCGGCGCCATTGTTGACCAGCGCCGTCGCCGCCTTCACGATCGTGCCCGCCGTATCGATGATGTCGTCCTGGATGATGCACGTCCGGCCGCGCACGTCGCCAATGACGTTCATCACCTCCGCCGTCCCGTCGTCGGTGCGCCGCTTGTCGATGATCGCCAGCTCGGCGCCGAGCCGCTTCGCGTACGCCCGCGCCCGCTCCGCGCCGCCCGCATCCGGCGAGACCATCGTCAGGTTCGGGTACTCCAGACGCGACAGGTGCTCGATGATCACCGGCGCCGCGAACAGGTGATCCACCGGGATGTCGAAGAACCCCTGGATCTGCGCCTTGTGCAGATCCATCGTCAGCACCCGGTTCGTCCCCGCCGCGCTCAGCACGTTCGCCACCAGCTTGGCGGAGATCGGCACCCGGGGCTTGTCCTTCCGATCCTGCCGCGCGTAGCCGTAGTACGGCAGCACCGCCGTGATTCGCGCCGCCGACGACCGCCGGAACGCGTCCACCATGATCAGCAGCTCCACGAGGTGCTGATCGACCGGCGTCGACGTCGGCTGCACGATGAACACGTCGGTGCCGCGGATGTTCTCGTCGATCTGGAACGACACCTCGCTGTCCGGGAACCGCCGCAGGCGGCACTGCCCCATGGGCACCCCGAGGTACGAGGCGATCTCACGCGTCAGCTCGACGTGCGCGCTGCCCGAAAAGACCTTCAGCTCGCCGAACCCCGTCGGCACGAAATGATCTCCCATCCGTTGTCCACCCGGCCGTCCGTGTCACGCCGCCCGCCGCCCGCGGACGGCACCCGCACAGCCAGACGGATCTGGCTGGGGCGGAAGGATTCGAACCTTCGAATACGGGATCCAAAGTCCCGCGCCTTACCGCTTGGCCACGCCCCAATTTCAATCGGGGCTCCGCCCCGAGCCCCGGCTCGCTGCACTCGCTCGCCTCGCGCGGCTCGCTCCGTTCCGCTCGCGGGCCCGCCGTGCGGGCCGTGCCGTCGTCGGGGCTCCGCCCCGAGCCCCGGCTCGCTGCACTCGCTCGCCTCGCGCGGCTCGCTCCGTTCCGCTCGCGGGCCCGCCGTGCGGGCCGTGCCGTCGTCGGGCTCCGCCCCGAGCCCCGGCTCGCTGCACTCGCTCGCCTCGCGCGCGGGCCGTGCTCTCCCCCCGCCGGCGTTCCCCTGCCGACCATCTCTGGCGCCCGTTCCGCCCTAGCCGACCGTCCGCTGCCAGCGGAAGATTGGAGACGCAGTTCGCAGGAGTGATCCGGCGTGAGCGACGCAATCGCTTAGTCTATACGATGCCGTGTCTTGCGGCAAGACCGCAGGTCCGAATCCTCTGTCAGTCCACCGATGCCGCGCGTGGCCGGCCCGCCGTGCGGGTCACGACCACCCGCCAGCCTGCGCGCCTGCACCGCCCGGCCGCCCGGGCCGCCGCCTCGCGGCTGCCGAACAGCCCGAACACGGTCGATCCGCTCCCCGACATCGCTGCGCAGGTCGCGCGTGCCGCCCGCAGTATCTCACCGATCGCGCCGATCTCGGGATGCCGGGCCGCCACCACCGCCTCGAGATCGTTGCCGCCCTCGTCGGTCGGCAGCCCCCACGACGCCGGCAGCGCCACGGCCCGCGCCTGCCCGGACCCGGCCGCCTGCAGATCGTGCCATCGGTAGGCCTCCGCCGTCGAGACCCCGAAGTCGGGCAGGACGAGGACCACCCACATCGGGGGCAGGGCGGCCAGCGGATAGATCCGGTCGCCGCGCTCCAGGCCGAGGGCCGTCCCGCCGTGGAGGAAGAACGGCACGTCGGCCCCGATCCGCCGGCCGATGGCTTCCAGCGCCTCGCGGCTCATGGGCAGCCGCCACAGACGGGCCAGGCCCATCAGGGCCGCCGCCGCATCGCTGCTGCCCCCGCCGAGCCCCGCTTCCATCGGGATCCGCTTGACGATGTGGATGGCGGCTCCCCCGGGTGGCCCCGAACGTCCGGCGGCGGTCCAGAGGGCGGCGGCAGCCTTCCACGCCAGGTTGCGCTCGTCACACGGCACGCCGGGCAGCGTGCAGCTGATCGTCAGCGGCGCGCGCCTGCCCGTGCCGGCAATCCGCACGGTGTCGTGCAGCCCCAGCGTCTGGAACACCGTCCGCAGCTCGTGGTACCCGTCGGCACGGATGCCGAGCACGCGCAGCGTGAGGTTGATCTTCGCCGGCGCGCGCAGCGTGAACGTCTGCGGCCGCCGGCTCCGGCTAGCGTGACGGGCCATCGTCCTTCGATGCGCTGGGACCGCCGAGGGGGCTCGCCTGCCGCAGCTCCTCGAGTGTCATCGGTTCGGTGCCGGCCGGCACGTCGACATGGAACGCGCGGTCGGCATTCAGCGGCACGTTGAGATCGACCTGCGACAGCTGCAGCCGCAGGTCGACGCCGGCGGCCGGCACGGTGAGCCGCACGTCGACCGGCCGATCGTCCTGATAGCGCCGATAGTCGACGCGCAGCCGGCGCCCGCCGGCGATGGCGGGCAGGGCCGACGCGATCCGCCAGGCCCCCTGTTCGCGATGCAGGTACACCTCGGAGCCGTTCCGGACGGTGACGCGCAGCCAGTCGCGGCCATAGGCGCGGCCCGAAACCGGCGTCGGATCGCTCACGCCGCAGCCGCTGAGCGCGGCCAGCAGATCGGCCGGCGACAGCGTGACGCCGGCCAGCGCCTGAAGAACGGCGGCCGGATCGGCATCGCGGAGCACGCGGCCGTCGCGTGGCAGCAGCAGCGTGGCTCGTCCCCCGCGGGCGACCAGAATGAAGGCCGGCTGCCCGAACGGCGCCACCGCCTCGAGCCGGAGGCCGTCGGGCCGTTCCAGCCCCGCCAGCAGCCTGGCCCGCAGGTGCTGCCGACCGACGGTGCCACTGGCGCTGACCTCCGCGGTCAGGACGCGCACGCCACGGCAGGACGCGGTGGCCTGCGCGAAGGCAGCCTGATAGCCGGGCGCCGCCTCGCCGGGACCGGCGGGCAGGCGCACGAGCGCCGGCGCGCAGCCCCACCAGAGCGGCAGCGTCAGGACGACCGCCCGGACCCAGCCGGGCAGGCGTCCCGGCCCGGCGGGCCTAGTGGCGTCCGAGCTTGCCTTCGGCTTTCTTGATGTGGTTCTCAATCGTGTGCTTGTCGATCGACTCGCCATCGCCGGCGAGCGCCCGTTTCCAGGCCGCGATGGCATCGGCGTAGCGACCGCGCTTGAACAGCAGCTGTCCGTAGTGATCCTGCACGACCGAGTTGGTCGTCAACTGCGCGGCGGCGCGGCTCAGGTTCGCCTCGGCCCGGTCCAGATCGTTCTTCTTGAAGTAGGCCCAGCCGAGGCTGTCGAGGTACGCGCCGTTGTTCGGATCGAGGGCGAGCGCCCGCTTGATGTAGCCGACCGACTCGTCGAGCCGCTCGCCGCGGTCGGCGAGCATGTACCCGAGGTAGTTCAGCGCCTGGGCGTTCTTCGGGTCGCGGGCCAGCACCTGCTGCAGCGCGGCCTCGGCATCCTTGTACTTCTTCTGGCCGTCGAGGATCGTGCCGAGCTCGAACGGGATCCGCGTGTCGTCGGGGAACTTCGGCCCGGCCGACCGCAGCAGCGTGACGCCGCGATCGGGCTGGCCGCCGTCGGTGTAGAGCTGCGCCAGCGAGACGTACACCGACACGTCGTCGGCGTGGGCCTTCAGCGCGTCCTGCAGCACCTGCACGCCTTCGTCGAGCTTCCCGGTGCGGCGGAGGGCCTGCGCTTCCAGCATCGCGAAGCGGACGTCGTCGGGGCTCTCCTGCCGGCCCTTGCGCGCCAGCTCGAGCGCCTTCTGGTACCGCTTCGCCTCCATGTTCACCTGGCCGAGATAGAGGTCGATCGGCGCCCCGGTCGGGGCGTACGGCCGGGCCTGCTCGAACGAGGAGAGCGCCTGATCCCACTGCTGCAGCTGCTCGTAGGCGAAGCCGAGGTGGAGCAGCAGCAGGCCGTACTGCAGCTTCTGCTGCGAGACGACGTCGGGCGGGATGAGCGTGAGGAACGGCTGCAGCGCGCCGACGACCTTCTGATAGTCGTGGCGGTCCTCGTAGATCTGGACGAGCGCGAAGTGCCCGCGCAGGCTGTTCGAGTTGAGCGCGATGATCTTCCGGGCGGCCGCCTCGGCGGAATTGAACTCGTGCAGCCGGCGGTCGACCTGCGACAGCAGGTAGAGCGCGCCGCCGTCGGCCGGGCTCTCGTCCAGCACCTTCGTCAGCACGTCGCGCGCCTGCGGCAGCCCCTTGTCGTCGGGCACGTTCATCAGCGCCGAGACCCACCGCAGCCGCAGCGGCACGCTGGACGGATTGGCGGCGACCGCGCGCCCGTAGGCGTCGGCGGCGTCCTGCCAGAGCTCGGCCTGCTCGGCCAGCCTGGCCAGCGCCAGGTCGAGGCCGGGATCGCGCCGCGCCGCGTTCTTCAGCACGGCCACGGCGTCCTTCGGCTGGCCCGCCCCGACGTAGGCCTCGGCCAGCGCCCGCACGGGCGATCCCCAGCCGGGTTCGTCGGTGACGAGCCGCTGCAGCAGCGGAATCGCCTTCTGGTACTGCTGCGTGCTGATGTAGAGCCGGCCGAGCGTGATCTGCGTCTCGGGATCGGGCAGCACGTTGCGCGGTGGCTGCGCCTTCTCGAGCTCGGCGATCGCGCGCGTCATGTCGGCGGCGCTGGTGTTGTCGTCGTTCTGGGCGATGGCCGCGTAGACCAGGCCGAGCACCTGGTGCGCGTCGCGGTTGGCCGGATCGATCTTCAGCGCCGCTTCGGCCGTCGCGATGGCCTGCTGCAGGCGGCTCTGGTGCATGTACAGCGACGCGAGCTGCGCGGGAATCTCGGCGGACTCCGGATCGAGCTGCCGGGCCTTCTCGTACGCCGCAATCGCGCCGTCCACGTCCCCCGACGACTCGAGCTGCTGCGCCAGGATGAACTGGTAGTAGGCGTCGGCCTTCTGCTGTCGCGGCGTCGACGCCGGCGCCGCGGCCTCCTGCGCACCGGCGGGTGCCCCGGATCCCAGCAGCATGACGACGAGGAGAGACACGCCAGCCGACCGCATTCTGGTCATCGTGGCTCGATTGTTCCATAAAAGGGCGGCCCTGTCAGCTTCGACCGGACCGTCGCGCCCGCGTCCTCTGATATAGTTGGCCAGAAACACGCGAGGAGGATGCCGTCCATGGCCGTCGATCCCGAACTGCTCGAAATCCTGGCCTGCCCGAACTGCAAGACGCCGGTCGTGCTGGTGCACGATGGCAAGGGGCTGCAGTGTGAGAAGTGCCACCGGGTCTATCCGATCAAGGATGACATTCCGGTGATGCTGATCGACGAAGCCACGATCGAGAAGTAATCGCCGGCGCCCGCGGGGCCGGACCGGGCCGGCGGGCCGGCTCCTCCCTCATGCAGATCCTCCTGATCCGGTTGCGGCAGATCGGAGACGTCGTCTTCACGACTCCCGCCGTCCGGGCGCTGCGCGAGCGGTTTCCCGACGCCCGCATCAGCTACCTCGTCGAGCCGGCGGCCGCACCGATCGTCGCCGGCAATCCCCATCTCACCGAGACCATCATCACCGAGCGGCCGGGCGGCCTCCGCCAGCTCCGGGAGGATGTCGCGCTGGCGCGGCGGCTGCGGGCCACCGGCTACGACCTCGTCATCGACTTCCACGGCGGCCCCCGCGCGTCGTGGCTCACCTGGGCCACCGGGGCGCCGCAGCGGATCGGCTACGAGGTCATCGGGCGGAGCTGGATGTACACGACGCGCGTCGCCCGCCCGCGCGCGCTGCGGCCCCGCCACTCGGTCGTCAATCAGTGGGACCTGCTGGTGCCGCTGGGCATCGAGGAACCCGATCCGGGCCGCTGGCCGACCGAGATGCCGGAGACCGGCGTGGCCGCCCGCATCGTCACCGGGCGCCTGCTGGATGCCGGCGTCGCCCCGGGCGATACCGTCATCGTCCTGCACGTCAGCGCGGGTAATCCGTTCCGCCGCTGGCCGGAGCCGGCCTTCGCCGACCTCATCGTGCGGCTCGTCGCCGATCGGCCCGATCGCCGGATCGTGCTGACGGCGGGCCCGTCGGATCGGCAGGCGGTCGAGCGGATCGTCGCCGCCGCTGACGCGCGGCTGCCGATCGCCCGGCGCGCGGCCATCGTCCGGTGCGGGGAGTTCGATCTCGCGGAGCTCCGGGCGCTGGCGGGCCGGGCGTCGCTCTACGTCGGCGGCGACAGCGGACCGCTGCACATCGCCGGGACGACGACCGTGCCGATCGTGGCGCTGTTCGGGCCGACGCTGGCCGAACGGTCGACGCCCTGGCGGGATCCGGCGATCGTGACGGAGAACGTCGAGCCGGGGCCGCTGCCCTGCCGCCCGTGCGAGCAGCGCCAGTGCGTGCCGGGCGACTTCCGCTGCCTGACGGCCCTGCCGGCCGCCGAGGTCGCCGCCGCCGCCGAACGGGCGCTCGCGCGGGCCGCCCGCCCCGGCTGGTCGCCGGCCGACGGGGCCGGCGATCCCGCCGTCGCGCGAAATGTATAACAATAGCGCTGCGGGCGCCGGTGTCCGGACGCCGCTCAACGAGCCCAATTCATGCCCAGTCTGGCCATCGCTCCCGACGATCCGCCGCGCACGCGCCTCGAGTTGATCGGCCTGCTGGCGCTCATCGCCTTCGTCGCCGCGCTGCAGTTCTCGATTGCCGCCGCGCAGATCCTCCTCACGGTCGTGCTGTTCGCCTGGGCCGGGCTGATGGTCGTGCAGCGCGAGCGGTTCGCCGCGCCGCGGCTGTTCTGGCCGCTGCTGGCGTACGCGGGCATCACGCTCGTCTCGTCGGCCTTCTCGCTCGACCCGCGGGCCAGCTTCATCGACGACAAGCAGCTGCTGCTGTTCCTGGTCGTGCCGGCCGCCTACCGCCTGGCCCGGGGCCGCCGCACCGGCACGCTGCTCATGGTGATGATCACGGTCGGCGCCATCAGCGCCGCCATCGGTGTCGTGCAGTACGGCGTGCTGAACTTCAACAACCTCGCCGACCGCGCCCACGGCACCGTCGGCCACTACATGACCTATTCGGGGCTGCTGATGCTGGTCATCTGCGTGGCCCTCGCGAAGATCCTGTTCAGCCGCGATCGCATCTGGCCGTCACTGATGCTGCCGGCCCTGCTGGTGGCCGTGGCCTTCACCTTCACGCGCAACGCGTGGGTCGGTATCGGAGCCGCCGCGGGCCTGCTGCTCGCGCTCAAGGACGTCAAGCTGCTCTGGGTCCTGCCGGTCGTCCTCGCGGTCGGCCTGGGCATCGCCCCCACGCGGATCAGCAACCGCTTCTACTCCATCTTCAACCTGCAGAACCCGACCAACAGCGATCGGATTGCGATGCTGCAGGCCGGCCTGCACATCGTCCGCGACCATCCGCTGACGGGTGTCGGCCCGAACATGATCGAGCGGGTCTACCCGCAGTACCGGGAACCGTACGCGGCCCCGGGCAACCGGCCGCACCTGCACAACGTGCCGATGCAGATCGCCGCCGAGCGGGGCCTGCCGGCGCTGGCGATCTGGCTCTGGTTCATCGTGACCGCCCTCGTCGATCTCAGCCGGCGGTTCCGGCTGGATCGCAACCGCGTCGCCGCCGCCGCCGGGCTCGCCGCCGTCGTCGCCATGCTGGCGGCCGGCATGTTCGAGCACAACTTCGGCAACTCCGAGTTCCTGATGCTCTTCCTGACGCTCATCACGCTGCCGTTCGCGGCCGCCCTGCCGGCAGGCGAGCCGGCCGCGCCCGCCTCATGAGCCCCCTGCCGCAGCCCGGGACTGCCCGGCTCGCCGCACTCCTCGATCGGCTCGCCGGCCTGCCGGCGCTGGTCGTCGGCGACCCGATGCTCGACCGGTTCCTGATCGGCGGCGTCACCCGGATCTCTCCGGAAGCCCCGGTGCCCGTCGTCGCCTTCGAGCACGAGGAGCACCGGCTCGGGGGCGCCGCCAACGTGGCGCACAACCTCGTCGCGCTCGGCGGCCACGCGCGGCTCGTGGGGCTGGTCGGCTCGGATGCGGAGGCCGGCACGCTGAAGACGGCGCTCGAGCAGCAGGGGATCGCGTCGAGCGGCCTCGTCGCCGATCCGGCGCGCCGCACGACGACGAAGATCCGGATCGTGACGAACCGGAACCAGCAGGTCGCGCGGATCGACTACGAGTCGGACGCCGAGGCCACCGGCGCGCAGGAGCAGGCGCTGCTCGCCCGCGCGGAGGAACTGGCCGACGGCGTCCGTGTCATCCTGGTGTCCGATTACCTGAAGGGGACGGTGACGCCCCGCCTGATGGCGCGGCTCGTGGAGCTGGCCGCCGCACGGAAGGTGCCGCTGCTCGTCGATCCGAAGATTCCCCACCTCGCCTACTACCGCGGGGCAGGCCTCGTGACGCCGAACCAGCAGGAAGCCGAGATCGCGACGCACCAGCGGATCCGCACCGACGAAGACGCCCGCGCCGCGGCGCGATCGTTCCGCGAGCGGGCCGCCTGCGACGCCGTCATCGTGACGCGCGGCGAGCACGGGATGTGGCTGTCGGGCGCCGGGAACGAAGAGGAGGGCGCGCTGCCGGCCTCGGCGCGCGAGGTCGCCGACGTCACCGGCGCCGGCGACACGGTCATCGCCACGCTGGCGCTCGCGCTCGCCGCCGGCGCCACCCTCACCGAGGCCGCCACGCTCGCGAGCCACGCCGCCGGCCTGGTCGTCGGCCGCTTCGGACCGGCCACGGTCGACGCCCGACGAGCTCCGCGCAGCGATCTCGCCGAACCGCAGACGTAGACGGTAGAACTTCGACGAGAACTTCAGGCGAAGAGCATGACAGGCCGGCACGTAAATCCGCGGCCGATCTCGCGATTCTCATTCAGTCCCTACCGCCGACCGCCTATAGCCTCACGAGCTTCCTGCTCAGTGCCTGAAGTGCCGCCGCCCCGTGAAGACCATGGCCAGGCCGTGCTCGTCGGCCGCGGCAATCACCTCGGCATCGCGCACCGACCCGCCCGGCTGAACGACGGCCGTCGCCCCGGCGACCGCAATGGCATCGAGCCCGTCGCGGAACGGGAAGAAGGCGTCCGACGCCGCCACCGATCCGGCGAGCGTCACCTGCGCGTCGGCATCGTCGCCGGCTCCGGCCTTCATCACGGCCAGCTTCGCGGCGTCGACGCGGCTCATCTGCCCCGCCCCGATCGCCAGCGTCCGGTCGAGGTTCGTGAAGATGATCGTGTTCGACTTCACGTGCGCGCAGACCCGCCAGGCGAAGCGCAGCGCCTGCCACTCCTCGACGGTCGGCTTCCGCTTCGTGACGACCCGGACTCCCTCGGGCAGCGCCTCGGGCGTCCAGGGCTGCTGCGCCTCCGGCACCCAGTCGCGATCCTGCACCAGCACGGCGCCGAGCACCGATCGCAGCTCGCGGTCGCGTCCGGCTCCGCCGGCGCCGCGCGCCAGGGGACGGAAGTCGGCGATGACGACGCGCAGCTTGCTCTTGGCCGCCAGCACCCGCAGCGCCGCCTCGTCCACGCCCGGCGCCACGACCGCCTCGATGAAGGTCGCCACGATCTCGCGCGCCGTCGCTTCGTCGATCGGCCGGTTCAGCCCGACGATGCCGCCGAAGGCCGACAGCGCGTCGGCGTCGCGCGCCCGGACGTACGCCTCCTCGATCACCTGGCCGGTCGCGACGCCGCACGGATTCGTGTGCTTGATGACGGCCGCCGCCGGCTCCTCGAACTCCAGCACGATGCGGGCGGCCGCATCCAGGTCGAGCAGGTTGGTGTACCAGAGGCCCTTGCCCTGCAGCACCTGCGCGTGCCCGAGGCCGGCCGCCAGCCCCGCGCCGTACCAGGCTCCCTGCTGGTGCGGGTTCTCGCCGTAGCGGAGGTCGCCGATCTTCGTCAGGCCGAGATCGAGCCGCGCGGGCAGGCCGCCACCCGCCGGCGCCTCGCGCCGGAACGTGCCGCCGTCGGTCGCGATCCCGGCGAGCGTCGCGGTGATGGCCGTGTCGTACGCCGCCGTGTGGGCGATGGCCTTGCGCGCCAGATCGAACCGGAAGGCGGGCGTCGGGCCGCCGGGAGCGTCGAGCGCGGCGAGCACCGCGCCATAGTCGCCCGGGTCGACCAGGACGAGCACGCCCGGGAAGTTCTTCGCCGCGGCGCGCACCATCGACGGCCCGCCGATGTCGATCTTCTCGACGAGCTCGTCGAAGGTCGCCGATGGATTCGCCGCCGTCTCGGCGAACGGATAGAGGTTGACGACGACCACGTCGACCGGGGCGATGCCATGGGCCTCGAGGGCGGCCAGGTCCTCGGCATGGTCGCGGCGCGCGAGGATCCCGGCATGGATGTTCGGGTGCAGCGTCTTCACGCGCCCGTCCATCATCTCGGGAAACCCCGTGACGGTCGAGATGCCGACGACCGGCAGGCCGGCATCGGCGAGCGTCCGGGCGGTCCCGCCGGTGGAAACGAGTTCGAAACCGCGCTGGACGAGGCCGCGGGCCAGGTCGACCAGTCCGGTCTTGTCCGACACACTGAGAAGGGCTCTGGGCATGGGGTTATCGGGAATCCTGAATAAGGCCGTCCGGGGCGGGCCGGATGGCCCTGCCCCCCTCGAAACTGCGGCTGCTGCCAGGCTGGCTCGGGACGGCCGAGGCTGTTGACGCCCCGCAGCGACTCCGCTATTATCTCGCAGCGCCGGGGGGACCCGGCACCGTCAGCGCGACCGCTCCGCGGTCCTTTTTTTTATCCCGAAGCTCGGCAGGGCCCCGGGGTAGGTTCTCTCGCGGCGCGAACCGCCGCGAATTGCAAGCAGGGAAGACGAACGATGCGCATCACAGGCAAGGTCAAGTGGTTCAACAACGCCAAGGGCTACGGATTCATCGAGCGCGAGGGTGGTAGTGACGTGTTCGTGCACTACTCGGCCATCCAGGGCAACGGATTCCGTTCCCTCGAGGAGGGCCAGGCCGTCGAGTTCGAGATCGTGGACGGTCCCAAGGGTCCGCAGGCGGGCAACGTCACCAAGGCCTGACCGCGAGCTTCATACCTTCCGGGCTGCCGGCCCCCGGCCTCGTTTCCGGGTGCCGGCAGTTCCGCCGCCGGCGCCCGATCGTCCCGCACTCATTCATTCGGACCTGGCACCGCGCAACGCGCGCGCTGTCAGGTTCACCTTGCCGTCGCGGACCGCGATCCGGAAGGCCACTTCCGGGCTCCCGCTGCGCTGCAGTTTCTTCACCTGATCGCGAATCAGATCGGCGAAGCGGTGGAACGGCACCGCCGCTTCGCCTGCTTCGCGCCGCGCCTCCGCCAGCCGCTCGTACAGCTCCCGCAGCTTGTCGGCCTCCCGCACGGGATCGGCGAACGACGCCACGTGGACGATCCGGTCGCCCGACGCGCCTGGCGCCGGCGGCTCCGGCGCGCGGCGGCGCGTGAACGGCCCGGGCCGGCCCTCCTCGCGCGCGCGCAATCCCCGATCCCACAGGTCCACGAACGTCTGGAACCGCGCCTGCAGCGTCCGGAACCGGAACCGGTCGCCGTAGGTCTGGATGTACGACCGGTCGTACCGTTTGACGAGCGCCTCCACCCGGCCGCGCGTCTCCCACGGCGGCCGCGGCAGCCGGCCGGCGAAGAACATGTTGTACTCGGACTCGAGCCGCTTCAATTCCACCTCGAGGAGGCGCAGGTCCCGCTCGACGTCGGTGGGCTCGGCCACTAGCGTGGGATGAGGAACCAGACGAGCGGCAGCCAGAGCTCCCGCGCGTACGGCACCGGCTTGTCGTCGACCAGCACCTCGCAGCCGTCGAAGCGGCCGACGATCTCGAACAGGTCACGCAGCCGCGGCGCTTCGGCCGGCTCGAACCGCGCCCGGTGCCGGAACGCCGGGCCGTGCCCGACCTCGCGGTACTCGGTCGCCGTCCGCGCGAGCTCGACCGCCCGGCCGTACTCGGGCGACTCGAAGACGGGAAAGACGAGCGTCATCGAGAACGGCCGGCGCTGCCCGCCGAACAGCGCTTCCTGCAGATCGGGATCGAGGGCCGCCAGCTCCTCGTTGGAGGGCTGCTCGGCGATGTCGACATACGGCCAGAACCGCTCGGACGGCCGGTACCGGGGAACGTCCGGGTCGGCGGAAGCGGCGGCCGGCGCGCCGGAGCGCGGTTCGCGTGGCGTCTGTTCCATCGTGAGGACCATCGGCGCGCGACGCGCGCCGGTCGGATTGGAGTACCGCTGATGGTATCCTGACAGCCACGAGGGTCGCAAGCCGCGCCCGGGCACGCGCACGCTGCCATGACCGATTTCCGCGTCATCCCGTCGATCGATCAGATCCGTCAGCGCGACGCCGTCCAGGCCCTGGAGCGGCGCTACGGGCACGACGCCACCGTGGCCGCGCTGCGCGAGGCGGCCGACGGCCTCCGCACCCGCCTGACCGCCGGCGCCGGCACGTCGATCGACGCCGCGGCGGCCGCCCGTGCCATCGAAGAGGATGCCGCCGCGCGCCTCCACCAGCGCTTCCAGCCGTCACTGCGTCCCGTCATCAACGCAACCGGCGTCATCATCCACACCAACCTCGGGCGGGCGCCGCTCGCCGACGCCGCCGTCGCACAGGTCGCGGCGGTCGGCCGCGGCTACGCGAACCTCGAGTACGACCTGGCGGCGGGTCGGCGCGGCTCGCGCCAGCAGCACGCCGAGGCGCACCTGCGCCGGCTGACCGGGGCCGAGGCCGCCCTCGTCGTCAACAACAACGCCGGCGCCACGCTCGTCGTGCTGGCCGCCCTCGCCGCGGGACGCGAGGTGATCGTGTCGCGCGGCGAGCTGGTCGAGATCGGCGGCGGCTTCCGCGTGCCCGACGTCATGGCCCAGTCCGGCGCCCGCCTCCGCGAGGTCGGCACGACCAACCGGACGCGCGCGGCCGACTACGCCGCCGCCATCGGCGACCGCACGGCCGCCATCCTGCGCGTGCATCCGTCCAACTTCCGGATTGAAGGGTTCACCGAGCGACCGGCGCTCGCCGAGCTGACGGCGCTCGGCCGACGGTTCGATCTGCCGGTCATCGAGGACCTCGGCAGCGGGTACCTGCGGCTGGACGGCGACCGGGAGAATCCGGCGCTCCGGGAGGAGCCGGCGGTGCAGGACAGCCTGGCGGCCGGCGCCGACCTGCTCTGCTTCAGCGGCGACAAGCTGCTCGGCGGCCCGCAGGCCGGCATCGTGGTCGGACGGGCCGCCCTCGTGCAGCAGGTCGGCCGCCACCCGCTGCTGCGGGCCCTCAGGGCCGACAAGATGACCTGTGCCGCCCTCGACGCCACGCTGGCCGAATATGCCGCCGGACGGGCGGCCGACACCGTGCCCGTGCGCCGCATGCTCGCCCTGAGCGCCGAGGCGGTGCGGGAGCGGGCCGGCCGGCTGGCGGCCGGGCTCGGCCGCGCCGGATGGCAGGTGGATCTGCGGCCCGGCCACTCGACCGTCGGCGGCGGCAGCGCCCCGGGGGAGACGCTGCCGACCTGGCTGCTGGCCATCGCCCGCGCCGGCGAGCCGGCCGACACCCTGGAGGCCCGCCTGCGCCGCCTCGACCCGCCCATCGTCGCCCGCATCGAACGGGACCGCGTCGTGCTCGACCTGCGGACCGTCGCCCCCGGCCAGGATGAGCTGGTGGGCGTCTTACTGGGCGGTCCGCACAACCCGGCCTGACGGCCCCCGCGTCCCCAGGGCCGTCTCGATCAACTCACGAGACGAGGACCCCATGAAGACGCTCAACCCCGTGAACGCGGTGAATCGCGTCCGTCTGCTGGCCGGCCGTGCGGCATTCGTCGTGCTGCTGTCGGCCGCCTGCTCCTTGCCGATCGGCGGCGCCGCCTCTGCGCAGGAACCCGCTCCGGACACCCAGGACCCCGCCGCCGGCCTGCTGAAGCAGGCGCAGCAGGACATCCGTGAAGGACGGCTGGAGGCAGCGCTGTCGCTCGATCGGCAGGCGCTCGCGGCCGCACCCGACTCCTTCCAGGCGCACAGCCAGACGGGCGCGGTGCTCGATCTGCTGGGCCGGTACGACGAGGCGCGGCAGCACCTGAGCCGGGCGATCGCGCTGGCGCCGTCGCCCGCCGTCAAGGCGCGGGCGCTCCGCTCGATGGCCGTCTCCTACGGCTTCCAGAACGACTGCGCCGGCGCCACGACGTACGCGCAGCAGGCGTACGGCGTCTACCTGGGCGAGCGGGACGACTACAACGCCGGCGAGGCGGCCGACGAGCTGGCGCGGCTGTGCCTCGAGGCGGGCGACTTCGACGCGGCCGCGCAATGGTACCGGGCCGGCCACGACGCCGGGCTGAAGGAGCCGGACATCAAGCCCGAGCGGCGCGACCTCTGGGCGTTCCGCTGGGAGCACGCGCAGGCGCGGATTGCCGCGCGGCGCGGCGACAAGCCGGCCGCCCTGCAGCACGTCGCCGCCGCGCGGGCCGTGCTCGACAAGGGAACCAACCCGGAACAGAAGGCGTTCCTCCCGTACCTGACGGGCTACGTCGCGCTCTACACGGGCGAATACCGGACCGCGCTCACCGATCTCCAGCAGGCGAACCAGAACGATCCGTTCATCCTCTGCCTCATCGCGCAGACGCACGAGAAGCTCGGCGACCAGGCGCAGGCCATGGAGTGACTACCGCCGGGCGCTCGCCCGGGCCGTCACGCACAACCCGCCGACGGCCTACGCGCGGCCGCTGGCGGAGAAGCGCCTGCGGCTCGCGCGAGGCGCCGGAGGGCAGTAAGGCGAAGCCGAACCGCCGAGCGCGCCGCGGCTGGGGGTGGGGCCCCAGCCGCGCTGAAGGATGCTGACGCGCGGGCGCCGGCCGCAGGGGCTGCAGTTCTTCCGTGCGCGGGAGCCCAGCCTCACGCGCGGCGACGCACGTTGCACGTCGCACGTGACAGGCGTCACAATCCCCCCGCATGCCCGACACCGCCGAAGCGTCGCTCCCGCGCGCCGGGGCTCCGGGCGTTCTCGATCGAGCACCGGTCCATCGGCTACATCCCGCAGCACGAACGCTACGGGCGTCCGCTCAACCAGTTCACGCTCTGGTTCGGCGCGAACCTCCAGATCACGGCCATCGTCACCGGGGCGCTGGCCGTCGTGCTGGGCGGTGACGTCACCTGGTCGATCGTCGGCCTCCTCATCGGCCAGATCCTCGGCGGCACGGTGATGGCGCTGCACGCCGTGCAGGGCCCGAAGCTGGGGCTGCCGCAGATGATCTCCTCGCGGGCCCAGTTCGGGGTCTACGGGGCGGTCATTCCGCTGGTGCTCGTCATCCTGATGTACCTCGGCTTCGCCGCCTCCGGCACGGTCCTGGCCGGCCAGGCCGTGGCCGGCCTGCTGCACGCGCCCGACGCGCTCGGCATCGTGATCTTCGGGGCGCTGACCGCCGTCATCGCCATCATCGGCTACCGGCTGATCCACGCGATGGGCCGGTTCGCCAGCGTCGTCAGCGGGCTCGCATTCGTCTACCTGAGCGTCCGGCTGCTGAGCGGCGCCGACGTCGCCGCGCTCTTCGCACAGACGCACTTCACGATGGCGAAGTTCCTGCTGGCCATGTCGCTGTCGGCCTCGTGGCAGATCGCCTACGGGCCGTACGTCGCCGACTACTCGCGCTACCTGCCGGCCGACACGCCCGAATTCCAGACGTTCGGCTCGACGTTCCTCGGGTCGGTGGTCGGCACGCAGTGGTCGATGACCTTCGGCGTCCTCGCGGCCGCTCTGGCGGGCAGCCGGTTCTCGGGGCACGAGGTCAGCTTCGTGGTGAGCCTGGGCGGGACCGGACTGATGGCCGCCCTGCTGTACTTCGTGATCGCGCTCGGCAAGCTGTGCGTCAACGTGCTGAACGCCTACGGCGGGTTCATGTCGACGATTACGACCATCACCGGCTTCATCGGCCAGCGGGAGATCGGCCCGATCACCCGGATGGTCTGCGTCTCGGCGATCATGCTGGTGGCGACGCTGCTGGCACTCGCCGGCCGCGGCGACTTCCTCGCGGCCTTCTCGACGTTCATCCTGTTCCTGCTGACCTTCTTCACGCCCTGGTCGGCAATCAACCTCGTCGACTTCTACTTCATCTCGAAGGAACGCTACGACATCCCGGCCCTCAGCGATCCGGAGGGCCGCTACGGCGCCTGGAACGCCGCCGCGATTGCCAGCTATCTCATCGGCATCGGCGTCCAGCTGCCGTTCCTCTACACCGGCTTCTACACCGGTCCCCTCGTCAAGTACCTCGGCGGCACGGACATCTCCTGGATCGTCGGTCTCATCGTGCCGGCCATCCTCTACTACGTGCTGGCCACGGCCAGCCACCCGGACATTCCGGACCGCCTGATCCTCCCCGAAGAAGCCACGTAGAACGAGGAACGCGGCAAGCATCCACCACGAAGGCACGAAGAAGGGCTCGCGGAATCCCTGGCAGGCTGGCGCTACTGATTGCTGCGCTTCTCGAGGACGGTGAGGCGCCGCTCGTGGTCATCGGCGACCGTGCGGATGAAGTCACGGATTTCGCGGAGCGGCTCGAGATCCTTCTTGATTTGCTCCAGTCCCTTGCCGTGGTGCGACTGTACCTCGGCGATCAACTGAATCTTCCCGTCTCGCGCCTCGCCCAGCACGCGGAGCGCGTTGACCTCGTTACGAAGTTTCGCGAATTCGTCCGGGAGCCCACGCAATTTCGCGACCTCGTCGGGGAGCCCAGAAAGCGTGCTGACCTCGCCGCGCAACTCACCGACATCCCCGCGAAGGCCGGCGACTTCGCGCCGAACCTCACCGACTGAGCTCTCGACCGAGTCGAGGCGCTGTTCGATCCTGTCGAAGCGTTCATGGTTGTCAGACATGTCTCCTCCAGGATCAGCACTGACGCCAGGACCGTGCCAGGATCATTTCCGCAGGAAGCCCGAACATCACTCGCTCTTCGCGGCAGTTTCCGCCAGGTTCCTGGCTTCGAGCCGCTTCAATTTCCGCATCCTCTGCGCCAGCGACAACTCCCGGGCCACGGGTCGAAGGCCAGCCGCGCGGAGGCGTCGGTTCAATGGCCCTTTGGCCCGGTTCCGCGCCCGGCGCTCCTGCTCACTCTGTTGCCACCAATCGGGTCTTTCGCGGCGCAAGGTCTCTTCCCGTTCCACCTCGCGCCGCAATGCCTCTTCCTCAATGACGCGCAAGCGCAACTCGAGCTGCGGCAGCACGGGTCGCACAGACTTCCGGCGAATCGGCGCGAGGCGACGCTCGAGCGTCCGGACCCGTCGGTCGAGGTCGCGAATCGCCGCCGCGAGGCGCGCGGAGGGATGTGTCTTCGGGTTTCGGCGCGGCATGACCAATCCGGTGATGCCGACGACGATGCCATCGTCGACGGCGCGAGTCAATAGGGATTCTCCCGCGGGACGACGGGCACGTGGGCAGGACGCCGAAAATGAGGAACGAGCAATGGGTGAATGTGCGTCTGATGTCGCACGTGGCACCTGCGCATTGCATGCCGCACGGAACAAGCGTCAGAATGCCCCTATGCCTACTCATCTCACGTCACGCTTCGACGACGCGTTCCGCTACGCGGCGGCCGTCCACGGCGGCCAGACGCGCAAGGGGACCGAGTCGCCGTATCTCGCACACCTCATGGGAGTCGCGTCGATCGTCCTCGATGCCGGCGGCAGCGAAGACGAAGCCATCGCGGCCCTCCTGCACGACGCGGCCGAGGACCACGGCGGCCGCGCCCGGCTCGCCGACATCCACGCCCGGTTCGGCGACGCAGTCGCCGCCACCGTCGAGGCCTGCACCGACTCGTGGGAGACGCCCCGCGAGCCCTGGATGGAGCGCAAGAAGCGCTACGCCGCCCACGCGTCGCACCTGTCGCCGTCGGCCCTGCGCGTCTCGGCGGCCGACAAGGTGCACAACACGTACGCCCTGCTCCGCGATCTACGCGAGTACGGCGACAAGGTGTGGGCCCGCTACGGCGCGAAGCCCGACGATATCCTCTGGTACTACGAAGCGCTGGTCCGCGCGTTCCGCGAGGCCGGCGGCGGCCCGCTCGTCGACGAGCTGGACCGGATTGTCAGAGGGATTCAGCGGGAGATTGGGTACTAGCGGGGATGAATTGAAGAATTGGGAATTGAAGAATTGAAGAACGACGGGAGACAGAACGAGTCGGCACCGCCACAGCTGGCTTGCACGCCGTTCAAGCTTCAGAAATTCTTCAATTCTTAAATTCTTGAATTCTTCAATTCCTCAGCGTCAGAAGATCCTTGCCACCGACTGCGTGGCCAGATCGATCAGGTGGGTCGGCAGGATGCCCAGGTAGAAGACGGCAATCGTCGCCAGGCCGAGCGCGAGGCCGGCCATGCGCGGGACCAGGGGCACGCTGAGCGCCGCGCGGCCCGGTTCCGGCTCGGTCATGTACATCATCACGACGATGCGCAGGTAGAAGAAGACCGAGATGACGCTCGTCAGCACGCCGATGATCGCCAGCCCGTAGTAGCCCGACTGGATCGCGGCGGTGAAGATGAACCACTTGCCGATGAAGCCCGCCAGCGGCGGGAACCCGCCGAGCGACAGGAGGAAGATCGTCATCAGCGCGGCCAGCCCCGGCCGCACGTTCCACAGCCCGGCCAGGTCGCGCAGCTCGTCGTTCGGCCGGTCCTCCGACTCGAGCAGCGCGATGACGCCGAAGGCGCCCAGGTTGGTCACGCCGTAGGCCAGCAGGTAGAACAGCACGGCCGCGCGCCCCACGGCGTTGGCCGCCACCATGCCCACCAGCAGGTAGCCGGCGTGGGCGATGCTCGAGTAGGCGAGCATCCGCTTCACGTTGGTCTGCGTCACGCCGACCACCGTTCCCAGGATCATCGTCGCGACGGCCAGGCCCCAGAGCACCGGCACCCAGATCGGCGCTGAGCGGGCCGAGCGCCGACATGAACACCCGGACGAACGCCGCGAAGGCCGCGGCCTTCACGCCCGTGGACATGAATCCGGTGACCACCGGCGGCGCGCCCTGGTAGGCGTCGGGCGTCCACATGTGGAACGGCACGGCCGACACCTTGAAGGCGAAGCCGACCGCCAGGAGGCCGACGGCGAAGGTCTCCAGCGCGCCCGAGCCGAACGTGTGGCCCGCGATGAGCTGTCCCACCCGGTCGAGGCGGGTGCTGCCCGTCAGCACGTAGGTCAGCGCGATCCCGTAGAGGAAGAACGCGCTCGAGAAGGCGCCGAGCAGGAAGTACTTGAACGAGGCCTCGCTCGCCTGCCGCGAGTCGCGGCGGATGCCGGTCAGCACGTAGACCGCCAGCGACAGCACCTCCAGCGCGAGGAAGATCACCAGCAGGTCGGTCGCCTGCGCCATCAGGATCATGCCGGCGATGGCGAACAGCGTCAGCGCGTAGTACTCGCCCGCCGGCAGGTGCTCGCGCTCGATCATCGCGGGCGAGAAGGCCACCGTCAGCAGGCCGACGACCACGAGGATGCCGGTGGCGAACAGACCGAACTCGTCGGCCGCGACCACGCCGAAGCTGACGTAGCCATGTCCCCAGAGCAGGACCGTGGCGATGCCGGCCGCGACGAGGCCGATGAGCCCCAGCGGAGCGATCGGCATCCGTTCGCCCGGCGATCGGAAGGCCTCGGCCACCATGGCGGCCAGGCCGGCCGCCGTGACGCACGCGAGAGGAACGATGGCGTTCATCGAAAACAGCATGTCGGTGCTCAGCGCTCGGAGGACGCGCGCAGCGGGTCGCGGGACGCGGGTCCCGCACCGGTGAACGAAGCCGTCGCCGGGGCGATCCCGGCCGCGGGGCCGGCGCCGATGGCGCACGAATGGTGGATCGGCACGTAGCGCGCCGGCTGCGGGCCGGGGACCGCGGCGTGCGCGGGCGCGATCGTCCCGGCCGCCCGGTGGTTCTCGACCGTGAACGACATCCCCTGCGAGATCCGCTGCAGCGTCCGGTCGATCGACGGCGCCATCGGCCGCAGGAACACGCCGGGCAGCACGCCCATCACGACGACCATGATGGCGAGCGGCGCGATCGCCCACCATTCACGCACGCTCAGGTCGGGCAGCTTCGCGTTCTTCTCGTTGGTGACCTGGCCGTAGTTCACGCGCTGGAACATCCAGAGCATGTAGACGGCCGACAGAATCACGCCGGTGGCCGCGAAGGCGGCCATCCGCGGGTTCGCGCGGAACGTGCCCAGCAGCACCAGGAACTCGCCGACGAACCCGTTCAGGCCCGGCAGGCCGATCGACGCCAGCGTCACGAGCAGGAACATCGCGACCAGCTTCGGCATCACCTTCTTCAGGCCGCCGAACTCGGCGATGAGCCGCGTGTGCCGCCGGTCGGACAGCATGCCGACGATGAGGAAGAGCGCGCCGGTGCTGACGCCGTGGTTCAGCATCTGGTAGACGGCGCCCTGCATCCCCTGCACGTTCAGGGCGCAGATGCCGAGCACCACGAAGCCGAGGTGGCTGACGCTCGAATAGGCGACGAGCTTCTTCAGGTCGGGCTGCACCATGGCGACCAGCGCGCCGTAGATGATGCCGACGACCGCGAGCACCGCCAGGTACGGCGCCAGCGCGGCGGCCGCCGCCGGAAACAGCGGGAAGGCGAACCGCAGCAGGCCGTAGGTCCCCATCTTCAGCAGGACGCCGGCCAGGATGATCGAGCCGGCCGTCGGCGCCTGGACGTGCGCGTCGGGCAGCCAGGTGTGGAACGGGAACAGCGGCACCTTGATCGCGAAGGCCACCGTGAACGCCAGGAAGAACCAGAACTGCGTCTGCTGCGGGAGGTGCAGGCCGTAGAGCTGCAGCAGGTCGAAGCTGTAGCTGCCGGTCGCCGCGTGGTGCAGGTAGGCCAGCCCCAGGATGGCGACCAGCATCAGCACGCTGCCGGCCATCGTGTAGAGGATGAACTTCACCGCGGCGTACACGCGCCGGTCGTAGCCCCAGATCCCGATGAGGAAGTACATCGGGATGAGCATCGCGTCCCAGAACACGTAGAACAGGAACAGGTCGAGCGACACGAAGACGCCGATCATGGCGGCTTCGAGCAGCAGGATGAAGACCGAGAACTCCCGCGCCTTCGTGTGCACCGACTCCCACGACGACAGCAGGGCGATCGGCGTCAGGAAGCCGGTGAGCACGATCAGCAGCAGGCTGATGCCGTCGATGCCCACGTAGTACTGGATGCCGAAGGCCGGAATCCAGGCGTGCCGTTCGACGAACTGGAAGTCGGCGCTCGCCGGGTCGAACCGCCACCAGAGCAGCAGCGTCGCCAGGAACACGACGACCGAGATCGCCAGCGCCAGGTTCCGGACCAGCCGCTCGTTGCGGTTGTCGCGGTTGTCGACCAGCAGCAGGACGAGCGCCCCGACGATGGGGAGCACGATGAGCGAGGTCAGCAGCGGAACAGTCATGCGCCTCAGTACCAGAGATAGAAGCCGAGGATCAGGACGACGCCGAACGCCAGCGAGGCCGCATAGGCCCGCACCGACCCGGTCTGCAGCCGCCGCAGCAGCGAGCTGCCGTCGGCGATCCCCTCGCCGACGCCGTTGACGGCGCCGTCAATGACCCGGACGTCGACGACGCGCCACAAGCCTTCCTCGGAGGTCAATCGAATCGGCTGGACGACGGCCGCGTCGTAGACTTCGTCCACGTAGTACTTGTTCAGGAGCAGCCGGTGCAGGCCCGCGAACCGTCGCGCCAGCGCGTCGCTCGCCTCCGGCCGGCTGAGGAAGAAGTAGAACGCCAGCCCGATGCCCGCGAAGGCGGCCAGCGTCGACACCGCCATCAGGCCCATCTCGACCCCTTCGGCGGCCGCGGCCCCCTCCTCCTGGTGCATCGGCAGCGCCGGCGCGGCCTCGGCCGTCGTCGCCTCCACGTGGAAGCTCGGCGCGAGGAACTGCGCGAACTGGTTCGACCCGCCCAGCGACGAGGGGACGCCGGCGTACCCGACCAGCGCCGCGCCGATCGCCAGCACGATCAGCGCGAACGCCATCGCCGGCGGCGCGTCGTGCAGGTGGCGGCCGTGCCCGGCGCCGTGCCCGTGATCGTCCGCGGCGCCGTGGCCGTGATCGTCGCCGTGGCCACCCGCCGCGGTCGCCACCCGCGACTCGCCGTGGAACGTCATGAAGACGAGGCGGAACATGTAGGCCGCCGTCAGCAGCGCCGTCGCCACGCCGACGACCCACAGCAGGGTGTGGCCGGTGGCGAACGTCTGGCCCAGGATTTCATCCTTGCTGAAGAAGCCCGACAGCCCGGGCACGCCCGAGATCGCCAGCGTTGCGATCAGGAACGTCCAGTAGGTGATCGGCAGGTCCTTCTTCAGGCCGCCCATCTTCCGCATGTCCTGCTCGCCGCCCAGCGCGTGGATCACGGCGCCCGATCCGAGGAAGAGCAGGGCCTTGAAGAACGCGTGGGTCAGCAGGTGGAAGATGCCGGCCGCCCAGGCGCCGACCCCCATCGCCATGAACATGTAGCCGAGCTGCGACACGGTCGAGTACGCCAGCACGCGTTTGATGTCGTTCTGGACGAGTCCGATCGTGCCGGCCATCAGCGCCGTCAGCGTGCCGATGACGGCGACGATCTCCAGCGTCTGCGGCGCGTGGCTGAACAGCACGGCGTTGCGCCCGATCATGTACACGCCGGCGGTCACCATCGTCGCGGCGTGGATGAGGGCGGAGACCGGGGTCGGGCCCTCCATGGCGTCCGGCAGCCAGATGTAGAGCGGAATCTGGGCCGACTTGCCGGTGGCGCCGATGAACAGCAGCAGCGTCAGCACCGACAGCGTGCCGAAGGCGGCCTCCGGCGCCAGCGGCGCCACGTCGCGCGCGATCGCCTGGAAGTTCAGCGTGCCGAACTGGACGAACGCCAGCAGCATGCCCAGGATGAACGCGAAGTCGCCGACCCGGTTGACGATGAACGCCTTCTTGCCGGCGTCGGTCGCGCTCTTCTTGTGGTACCAGAAGCCGATCAGCAGGTACGAGCAGAGCCCGACGCCCTCCCACCCGACGAACATGATGAGGAAGTTCGCGCCGAGCACCAGCATCAGCATGAACCCGACGAACAGGTTCAGGTACGAGAAGTACCGCGCGTATTCCGGGTCGCTCTCCTCGTGCATGTACGAGGTCGAGTAGATGTGGATGAGCGACCCGATGCCGGTGATGATGAGGATCATCACGGCCGCCAGCGGGTCGAGCCTCAGCGTCAGCGGCAGCTGGAAGTCGCCCGAGCTGATCCACGTGTAGACCGTCTGCTCGAGGGCGCGCGCCGAGGCGGGCTGGCCGACGAGCGTCCAGACGGCCGCGACCGCCACGCCGAACGAGGCGAGGACGGCCGCGCAGGCCACCCCGCCCGAGATCGCCTTCGGCAGCCGGCGCCCGAGGAACAGGTTGACCGCCCAGCCGAGGAACGGCAGCAGCGGCACGAGCAGGAGCAGGTGCGAGTTCACCATTTGAGCGACGTGAAGGCGTCAGGATCGAGCGACTCGCGGTGGCGGAACAGGGCGATGACGATCGCCAGCCCCACCGCCGCCTCGGCCGCCGCGACGGTCATGACGAAAAAGACGATGATCTGCCCGTCGACCGCCCCGAAGGCGCGCCCGGCGGCGACGAACGTGAGGTTGACGGCATTCAGCATGATCTCGATCGACAGCAGGATCGTGATCAGATTGCGCCGGACGAACACGCCCAGCGTGCCGATGACGAAGAGGATCGCCGACAGGATCAGATACTCGTTCAGCGTGACCATTTATCCGTTCTCGTGGGGCCCCACCCCCACTCGTTGCCGTCGCCTTTCGACTTTGCTCGAGGCGACCCTGAGCTCGTCGAAGGGTCGCTTACGCTCCGGATCCTGCGAGCCGCGACCGTGCGCGTCGAGCCGCACGCATTCACGCTCAGACGGCGGCCTGTCCGTCCGACGACGCGGCCGGCGTCTTGGCGGCGGTCCGCTTCGGCGTCTCGCGCCGGGCCAGCACGACGGACCCCACCATCGCGACCAGGATCAGGATCGAGGTCACCTCGAAGGCGAAGGCGTACTCGGTGAACAGCGCGTGGCCGATCGTGTGCACCGAGGTGACGGCCGCGGGGGCCTGCGCCGCCGGGCCGAAGACGCCGCCGAGCGTGCCGGCGCTGGCGAGCGCCCAGATCAGCTCGACGACCAGCAGGGCCGCCAGCAGCACGCCGAGCCGCATCGATCCCCGGTGCACGAACACGGGCGAGTGCTCGTCGACCTCGGTGTCCTCCCGCCCCACGTTCAGCAGCATGACGACGAAGAGGAAGAGCACCATGATGGCGCCCGCGTAGATGATGATCTGGATCACCGCCACGAACGGGGCTTCGAGCAGGACGTACAGCCCCGACAGGCCGGCGAACGACAGGATCAGCAGCAGCACGCTGTGGATCGGGTTGCGCTGGCCGATGACCATCACCGACGCCACGATGGCGAGCCCGCCGAGCAGGTAGAAGAGAATCTGATCAGGCCCCAAAGTAAATCACCCCGGCCGCCGTCACCAGCAGGTTCAGCGCGGCGATCGGCAGCAGGACCTTCCAGCCGAACGACATCAGCTGGTCGTATCGATACCGCGGCAGCGTCCACCGCATCCAGACGTAGAAGAAGAGGATCGCACCGACCTTCACGAGGAACCAGATCCAACCGAGCGACGCCGGCAGGAACGGCCCGTGCCAGCCGCCCAGGAACAGGTCGGTCGCCACGGCGGCCACCGTCACCATGTTGATGTACTCGGCCATGAAGAACATGGCGAACCGCATGCTGCTGTACTCGGTGTGGTAGCCGGCCACCAGCTCCTGCTCCGCCTCCGGGAAGTCGAAGGGGGCGCGGTTGGTCTCGGCGATCCCGGCGATCATGAAGATCGCGAAGCCCACCGGCTGCAGGAACACGTACCACCGCGGGATCAGGTGGAACCAGTAGCCCCCCTGCCCGTTCACCAGGTCGGTCAGCGACAGCGAGTTGCCGATGACGAGCACGGCGCCCAGCGCGAAGCCGTACGACAGCTCGTAGCTGATCATCTGCGCCGACGAGCGCAGGCCGCCGAGCAGGGAGTACTTGCTGTTCGAGCTCCAGCCCGCCAGCACGATGCCGTAGACGCCCATCGACGTGATGGCGAAGATCACCAGCACGGCGACGTTGACGTCGGCCACCTGCAGCGGGATCGGGTGATCGAGCAGGCCGAAGAAGGTCGTCGACGCCCCGAACGGCACCACGGCAAAGGCGGCGAAGGCCGCCGTCACCGAGATGATCGGCGCCAGCGTGAACAGGAAGGCATCGGCCGCCTTGGGCCGCAGCTCCTCCTTGAACATCAGCTTGATGACGTCGGCGAGCGGCTGCAGCGCGCCGTGCGGCCCGACCAGGTACGGCCCGAACCGCTGCTGCAGCAGGGCCGCGACCTTGCGCTCGACGTACACCATGATCGCTGCCGAGTTCAGCAGCATGAAGAACACGAACAGCAGCAGGACGATCTGGGCGATGAGAATCGGGGTCATGGGTCTCTAGTGCGCCGCGGCGGCCGTCCGGTGGCCGCGCCAGTTGGCGTGCAGCGGGCAGCCGCCCTCCCGGATGTGCGCCTCGAACTCGTGCCGGAAGTACTTCAGCGTCGTCAGCACCGGCGTCGCCGCCGCGTCGCCGAACGCGCAGAGCGTCTTCCCGTTGATGTTGCCGGCCACGCTCTCCAGCAGGTCGAGGTCGCGCATCTCCCCCTCGCCCCGCTCGATCCGCTGGAGGATCTTCAGCAGCCAGTCGGTCCCCTCGCGGCACGGCGTGCACTTGCCGCACGACTCGTGCTGGTAGAAGTGCAGCAGGTTCTCCGCCAGCCACACCATGCAGGTGGTCTCGTCCATGACGATCGCGCCGGCCGAGCCGAGCAGCGATCCCGCCTGCTGGATGGCGTCGAAGCTCGCCGGCACGTCCAGCTGGTCGGGCAGCAGGATCGGCACCGACGATCCGCCCGGGATCACCGCCTTCAGTTGCCGGCCGTTCGCCATCCCCTGCGCGAAGTCGGCCCCGAAGACGAGCTCCTTCATCGTCGTCGACATCGACGTCTCGTAGACGCCGGGCCGCGCGACGTGCCCGCTGATGCAGTACAGCTTCGGCCCGCCGTTCTTCTCGGGACCGATCCCCGCGAACCACTCCACGCCGTTCCGGACGATGAACGGCACGTTGCAGAGCGTCTCGACGTTGTTCACCGCCGTCGGGCAGCCGTAGAGGCCGGCCACGGCCGGGAACGGCGGCTTGATGCGCGGCTGCGCCCGCTTGCCCTCGAGCGACTCGAGCAGCGCCGTCTCCTCGCCCGCCTCGTACGCCCCCGCACCGCGGTGCACGTAGACGTCGCAGTCGAAGCCCGATCCCTGGATGTTCTTCCCGAGCCAGCCGGCGGCGTACGCCTCCGCGATCGCCTGCTCGAGGGCGAGCTGCACGTGGTAGAACTCGCCGCGGATGTAGATGTAGGCGACCTTCGCGCCGATGGCGTAACAGGCGATCGCGCACCCCTCGATGAGCAGGTGCGGGTTGCGCTCCATCAGCACGTGATCCTTGAACGTGCCGGGCTCGCTCTCGTCGGCGTTGCAGGCGATGTACTTCGGCTTCGGCGTGTCCTTCAGGACGAACTGCCACTTCAGGCCGGTCGGGAAGCCGGCGCCGCCGCGCCCGCGCAGCCCCGACTGCTTCACCATCTCGATGATGTCGGCCGGCTGCCGCGTGAGCGCCTTCTTCAGCCCCTCGTACCCCTGATGCTGCAGGTAGAAGTCGAGCGTGAAGGAGTTCGGCTCGCGGACGTATTGGGTGAGAATCGGTTGCATAGGGCTACTTCTTCTCGACACACAGATGGCAGCCGGTCAGGGCGTCCGTGCCGCGCTCGCGCAGCGCGTCGATCAGCGCCGCGGCGTCCTCGGGGCGGGCGCACTCGTGCCAGTCGTCGTTCACCATCACGACCGGCGCCCGGTCGCACGCGCCGAGGCACTCGACCTCGAGCAGCGTGAACGTCCCGGTCGGGTCGGTGTGGCCCGCCGTGATGCCGAGCTTCTCCTCGAGCGCCTCGGTCAGCCGCTCGGCGCCGCACAGGGCGCACGACAGCGTCCGGCAGACGTAGAGCACGTACTTCCCCACCGGCTGGGTGAAGAACATCGTGTAGTACGACACGACGTCCTCGACGTCGGCGGGCGTGCAGCCGATCTGCCCGGCGACGAACGTCATCGCGTTGCCGGTGATGTAGCCCTGCTGCTCCTGCACGAGGTGCAGGGCCGGCAGGATGGCCGACCGCCGCTGCTCGGGCGGGTACCGCTTCGCGATGGCGTCGAAGCGCGCCTGGATCTCCGGCGTGTAGGCGAACTCGGGCCCGAGCTCGGCCAGCTTCCGCTCGGAGCGGTGCCAGCCCGAGCCGTACGGCATGTTGGGATGAAAGCTCACCGGTCCACGTCTCCCATGATCACGTCCGACGATCCGATCACGGCCACGGCGTCGGCGATGAGGCCGCCGACGATCATCTTCGGCAGCGCCTGGCACGCCAGCAGCGACGGCGACCGCGCCTTCACGCGGAACGGACGGTTCGAGCCGTCCGAGACGATGTAGAAGCCCTGCTCGCCGCGCGGCCCCTCGATCGCGACGCACGCCTCGCCGGCCGGCACGGTAAAGCCCTGCGAGTACACGAGGAAGTGCTGGATGAGCGCTTCCATCTCCGTGTACACCTTGTCCTTGGGCGGCGGCACGATGCGGGGATCGTCGACGGCGAACTCGCCGGTCGGCGTGATCTTCTCGAGCGCCTGCCGGCAGATCTTCACGCTCTGCCGGATCTCCTCGATCCGCACCAGGTAGCGCGCGTAGACGTCGCCGTCGGTCCGCGTCGGGACGTCGAAGTCGAGCTCAGGGTACTTCAGGTACGGAAAGGCCCGGCGCACGTCGTAGGGTTCGCCCGAGGCCCGCGCCATCGGGCCCACCAGGCCCCAGGCCAGCGCGTCCTCGCGCGTCAGCACCCCGACGCCCCGCGTCCGCTTGACGAAGATCCCGTTCTGCGTCAGCAGGTCCTCGTACTCGTCCAGCTTCACCGGCATGCGGTCGAGGAACTCGCCCACCGTCTCGTGGAGCCCGCGCGGCAGGTCCTCGCGCAGCCCGCCGATCCGCATGTAGCTCGGGAACATGCGGAAGCCGGCGAGCATCTCGTTGATGTTCAGCAGCAGCTCCCGCTCGCGGAAGCAGTAGAGCATCACCGAGACCGCCCCGAGGTCCATGGCGTGCGTCCCCAGCCAGACCAGGTGGCTGTTGATGCGCTGCAGCTCCGCGATGAGCACGCGGATCCACTGGACGCGGTCGGGCGTCTCGATGCCGAGCAACTGCTCGACCGACATGCAGTAGGCCAGGCTGTTGGACTGCGAACTGAGGTAGTCCATCCGCTCGACGAGCGGGATCACCTGCTGCCACTTCTTCTGCTCGGTCGTCTTCTCGATGCCGGTGTGCAGGAAGCCGATGGTCGGCTCGGCCGAGACCACGGTCTCGCCGTCCAGCTCCAGCACGATCCGGAGCACCCCGTGCGTGCTGGGATGCACCGGGCCCATGTTGACCGTCAGCAGTTCAGTGCGGATATCAGCCATGGAGATGATTGCCAGTCTTCAGTCTTCAGTCTTCGGTCCTCCGGCTCCGGCTCCGGTCCCGACCTGGAGACCGGAGACGGCAGACGGTCAGCGCTCCGTCAGCGCCCGTTCCACCAGCGAGCAGACCGCGTGAATCACCGTCCGGTGCACTTCCTGCACCCGCGCGGTCGACCGGTGCGGCACGTTCAGGTGGATGTCGGCGCCGGCGCCGACCGCTCCGCCGTCCCGTCCGGTCAGCGCCACCGTCGTCAGTCCCTGCCGCTTCGCCTGGGCGAGCGCGAGCACGACGTTCTGCGACCCGCCGCTCGTCGAGATCCCGATGAGCACGTCGCCCGGCCGGCCGAGCGCCTCGATCTGGCGGACGAACACGCGCTCGTACGCGTAATCGTTGCCGATGCTGGTCAGGATGCTCGTGTCGGTCGTCAGGGCGAGGGCCGCCAGCGCCCGCCGCTCCCGCTCGAACCGCCCCACCAGCTCGGCCGCCAGGTGCTGCGCGTCGGCCGCGCTGCCCCCGTTGCCGCAGACCAGCACCTTGCCGCCGCCCGCCAGGGCCGCGCTGATCGCGTCGGCCGCCGCCAGGATGCCGGGCGTCAGCCCGCCGCCGACCTGCTGGTGCAGGGCAATCGTCTCGGCGAAGAGCTCCCGGACGATACCGGCGCGATCCCCGTCATCCATGGTGTCGGCCCCGGCGCTCACGAGCGCGACCGGTTGCGCTCGCGCTCGCGGGCGTGCCGGTCGTAGTCGAGGTTGGCCCGGAACTCGTCCTCCGTCACCTGCAGCGCCAGGGTCGACTTCGGCGTCAGCCGGATCTGCACCGGATAGTCCTTCCGGAGCGGGTGCCCTTCCCAGTCGTCGGGCGTCAGCAGCCGGCGCAGGTCGCCGTGGCCCTCGAAGCCAATCCCCATCAGGTCCCAGACCTCCCGCTCGAGCCAGTTGGCCGACGGCCAGAGGCTGCGGAGCGACGGCACGCTCGGGTCGTCACCCGGCACGCGGACCTTCAGCCGGAGCCGGGCCGGCCTCGGACGGGGCGAGGAAGTGATAGACCACCTCGAAGCGCGGGTTCGCCGGCAGCAGGTCGACGCCGATCACGTCGGCGAGCACGGCGAATCGCAGCTCGGGCCGATCGCGCAGCGCACGGGCCACGTCGAGGAGCTGTTCGCGGGCGACGTAGAGAGTCGGCTGATCGGTGGCCGTGCCGGGCTCGAGGCGCGCATCAGGCACGGCCGCGGTCACCGCGGCGATGAGGCTGGTGAGATCCATCTAGAGGGGCGTCCGGTCGATCTTCCGCTGCAGCTGGACGATGCCGTAGATGAGCGCTTCCGGCCGGGGCGGACAACCCGGCACGTACACGTCCACCGGCACGATCTGGTCGACGCCCTGCACCAGGGCATAGTTGTCGAACACGCCGCCGATCGAGGCGCAGGCGCCCATCGAGATCACCCACTTGGGCTCGGGCATCTGGTCGTAGATCCGGCGCAGCGTCGGCGCCATCTTCCGCGACAGGCGGCCGGCCACGATCATCAGATCGGACTGGCGCGGCGTGGCGCGGAAGACCTCGGCGCCGAAGCGCGCGATATCGTAGCGCGAACAGCTCATCGACATCATCTCGATGGCGCAGCACGCCAGACCGAACGTGACCGGCCAGATCGCCGACCGGCGGGCCCACTGCACCATCTTCTCGACGGTGGTCGTGAGCACGGGAATCTGGATATCGGACTCGAGACCCATCGTGATTTAACGTCCTCTCCCGCCGCTCAGGCGCGCTCCTTGCCCCAGTCCAGCGCCCCCTTCTTCCACACGTAGACGTAGCCGGCGAGCAGGATCAGCATGAAGACCAGGATCTGTACGAAACCGGTCCAGCCGAGTTCCCGCAGGGACAGCGCCCAGGGATAGAGGAAGGCGACTTCGATATCGAAGAGCAGGAAGATCATCGCCACGAGATAGAACTTGACCGACATCCGCTCGCGAGCGTCGCCGACCGGCGGCATGCCGCACTCGTACGGCGCTTCCTTCTCGGGGGTCGGCCGGCGGGGCCCCAGCAGGCCGGACAGGATGACCGAACCAGTGGCGAACGCCGCGCCGAGCGCGAGCATGAGAACGATGGACAGCCAGCCCTGCATGGATTCAGATGTCCGCCCGCCCGCGTCGCAGACGTAACAACACGTTACGGGGCGGCGCGAGCCGATTTCAAACGCATAATGCTATCGAACCGCTGCCTCCCAAGTCAACGCACCACCTTGGCGCGCGCCGCCGCGCGCGCAATCCTTCCCCCGTCCGATGGAACGGAGTAGAGTCTGCAGGGCTTGTCTTCACGCCGGCGTCCGGCGGCCGCCAGGCGGCCGGACGAGGGTGACGGACGGGGCTCGCGCCGCGTGGCGGACGCAGGACGGGAGCCGATGGACACCGGCATCCCGAGGGGCACGCGCGGGGTGCCCGGCGGCAGGCCCCGCCGAGCCGGCCGGCCGCGCGGCGATCGGGTTCCACACCGGATTCTTCGAGGTCACTGATGATGAGCTTCTGTCTGAGTCTGCTGCTCGCGCTGTCGGTCGGGCAGGCCGCGCCGCGCCCCGCGGCCGCCGCGAATCCGTCGCGGCTGGTCGCCGGCCTGCAGTGGCGCAACGTCGGCCCCGCCATCATGGGCGGCCGCATCGACGACATCGTGGCCGACCCGGCGAACCCCGCGATCATCTACGTCGGGGCCGCCACGGGTGGCATCTGGAAGACGGTGAACGGCGGCACGACCTGGACGCCCGTCTTCGACGACTACGGCACGACGTCGATCGGCGCGCTCGCCATGGCGCCCTCGAACCCCGACATCATCTGGGCCGGCACCGGCGAGGCGAACAACCGCCAGAGCTCGTCGTGGGGCAACGGCGTCTGGAAATCGACCGATGGCGGAAAGACCTGGGCCCACATGGGGCTCGACGAGACGCACCACATCGGCCGCATCGTCATCGATCCGAGCAATCCCGACATCGTCTACGTGGCGGCGCTGGGGCACCTGTGGGGGCCGAACCGCGAGCGCGGGCTCTTCAAGACGACCGACGGCGGGAAGACCTGGACGAATACGGAATTCATCGACCAGGACACCGGCTTCGTCGACGTCGCGATGGATCCGTCGGACCCGAAGGTGCTGTACGCGGCCGCGTACCAGCGGCGGCGCACGCCGTGGGGCTTCGACGGGGGCGGTCCCGGCAGCGGCCTGTACAAGACGACCGACGCCGGCCGCACCTGGACGAAGCTGACCAACGGCCTGCCGTCGGGCGACACCGGCCGCATCGGTCTGGCGATCTACGCGAAGAACCCGAAGGTCGTCTACGCCGCCGTCGAGAACAAGGCGGGCGGCCTGTTCCGGTCGGACGATGCCGGCCGGAGCTGGACGCGGATGAGCCGCCTCGACCAGCGGCCGCCCTACTTCAGCCAGGTCCGCATCGACCCGCAGGACGATCAGCGGATCTACATGCTGGCCAGCCCGCTCTACATCTCGGATGACGGCGGCCGGACGTTCCGGTCGGACGGCGCCCGCAACGTCCACGTGGATCACCACGCCCTGTGGATCGATCCGCACCGGCCGTCGTTCATGATCCTCGGCAACGACGGCGGCGTCTGGATGTCGTGGGATCGCGCGCGGACCTGGCGGCGCTTCAACAACATGCCGCTCGGCCAGATCTACATCGTCAGCGCCGACATGTCGTCGCCCTACCGGCTCTATGCGGGGCTGCAGGACAACGGCGTCTGGGAGGGCCCGAGCGCCACGCGCCACCGGGTCGGGCCGCTGAACGACGACTGGATCCAGGTGGACGGCGGCGACGGGATGTACGTGACGGCCGATCCCGACGATCCGTCGACGTCGTACGTCGAGATGCAGGACGGGCGCCTGATGCGGTTCGACTACCGCGCGGGCGAGGTGAAGTCGATCGATCCGTACGTCGCCGAGCCGGACGACGCCGGCGAGTTCGGCAAGGGACCGGCGCAGCTGCGCTTCAACTGGACGACCCCGGTCGTCATCTCGCCGCACAACCACCTGACGCTGTACCTGGCCGGCAACCGCGTCTGGAAGTCGCTCGACCGGGGCGACACCTGGTTCCCGATCAGCCCGGACCTGAGCCGACACCTCGATCGCGACACGCTGCCGATCATGGGCAAGGTGCCGACGAAGGACACGTTGAGCCTGAACGACGGCGTCGAGGCGTACGGCACGACGACGACCTTCGCCGAGTCGCCGGTGACGCCGGGCCTCATGCTGGCCGGCACCGACGACGGCAACGTGCAGATGACCGACGATGGCGGGGTGAACTGGAAGAACATCACGGCGCGGTTTCCGGGGCTGCCGGACGGCGCGGCGCCGAGCCGCGTCGTGCTGTCGCGGTTCGACGCGCGGCGGATGTACGTCACGTTCGACAACCACCAGCGCGACGACTACCACCCGTACATCTACGAGAGCACCGACGGCGGCATCACCTGGATGTCGCTGGCGCGCGAGCTGCCCGACGTGCCGGTCCGCACCATCGCGGAGGATCCGCGGAACCAGGACCTGCTGTTCATCGGCACCGAGAACGGCGTCTGGGGCTCGCTCGATCGCGGGCGCACCTGGTTCCGGCTGAAGAACGACCTGCCGGACGTGCCGGTGCCCGACATCGTGATCCAGCCGCGGGACCACGATCTCATCCTCGGCACGCACGGGCGCAGCATCTACATCATGAACATCGCGCCGCTCGAGGAGCTGAACCCGCACGTGCTCTCGTCGGCCGTGTCGCTGTTTCCGCCGCATCCGGCCGTCTCGTTCAACTATCTCGAGCACCGCGATTTCCTGGCGCAGGCCGCCTACGTCGGCGCGAACCCGCCCTACGGCGCGACGATCGACTACTACCTCGACGCGCCCGCGACCGACGCCCGGTTGCGCATCACGACGTCGGACGGCCGGCTGGTGCGCGAGCTGAAAGTCGCCGGCACGCCCGGGCTGCACCGCGTGATCTGGGACCTGCGGCTCGCGCCCCCTCCGCAGGTGCCGCGGCCGACCACGCCCGACGTCGACACGACGCACGCCCGGCCGGCCGAGAGCACGCTGGCGCGCATTCCCGGCGATTACGGCGGCGGCGGCGATCCGACCGGCGGCGAGGCCGGCGGCGAGCTGCCGAAGACACTCGGCCCGACGGTGCTGCCCGGCCACTACAGCGTGACGCTGACGGCCGGCGGCCACCAGGATCATGCGCTGCTGTTCGTCGAGGGCGATCCGCGCGTGCACGCGACGGCGCGCGACCGGCAGCAGCAGTACCGGTTCCTGTTCGCCGTCTACGAGGCGCAGAAGACCTCGGGCCCCGCCATCACCGCCGTGCGTGCGCTGCACGAGTCGGTGAGCGCCGTCACCAAGGCGATCGGAGCCCTGACCGCGCCGCCGGCTGCCGCGAAGCAGGCGGCGGCCGACTTCGCGAAGACCGTCGCCGACCTGCAGCGCGATCTCGGACGGGCCGCCAGCGGCATCGGCCGGCTGGGCGGCAGCGTGGCGCGATCGACGTCGCGGCCGACCGTGGCGCAGGAAACGGCGCTTGCCGACGCCATGGCGCGGCTGAAGTCGCTCGTCGATCAGCTGAACGACGCCACCGCGACCGGGGCGTCGCACCTGAACCAGCAGCTCGAGGCCGCCGGCCTGCCGTCGACCGTGCCGCGCGTGAAGGCGCCGGCGCCGGTGAAGTGGATGGTGGGCGGGGGCGGGGGGCTCTGAGATCGCGTAACGTAGAACGTAGAACGCGGCAATCGGAACCGAAAGATGACGATCTGATGATGAAATCAGCCTTCCGTTGGACCGGCGCGCTCGCCATCGCCGGCCTGTCCGCCTTCGCGGCGGTCGCCGCGCAGCCGGCCGCCGCCGGCCCCGGCCTCCGCTTCGAAGTGTCCTTTCCGTCCAGCGTCCGCGCAACGCCGGTCGACGGCCGCGTCTTCGTCATCCTCTCGAAGGACGACGCGACCGAGCCGCGGCTGCAGATCGACGGCTACGACGGCGACGCGCCGTTCTTCGGCGCGAACGTCGACGGCCTGCGCCCCGGCCAGTGGACGGCCATCGGCGACACGGCCGACGGCTATCCCTACCTGCACCTGCAGAACCTGCCGGCCGGCGACTACTGGGCGCAGCCGCTGCTCAGCGTCTACACGACGTTCCACCGCGCCGACGGCCACGTCGTGAAGATGCACATGGACCAGTGGGAGGGCCAGCGCTTCGCGATCTCGCCGGGCAATTTCTACGGCACGCCGCAGAAGATCCACGTGGATGGCGGCGCGACGAGCCAGACGATCCGCCTGGCGCTCGACAAGGTCATTCCGACGCTCGGCGTGCCCGCCGACACCGCGTGGGTGAAGCACGTCCGGTTCGAGAGCCCGCTGCTGTCGAAGTTCTGGGGACATCCGATCTACATCGGCGCCACGATCCTGCTGCCGAAGGGCTACGACACGAACCAGGCGGTCCGCTATCCGGTGAACTACGAGCAGGGGCATTTCTCGCGGCGGGCACCGGGCGGGTTCGGCGAAGCGGTCGACCTGCCGGCCAACGCGAGCGACCGGATGCGCGCCCGCGCCTCGCAGCAGCAGGCGTTCGAGGCGGCGTGGAAGTCGGACGACTTCCCGCGCATGCTGTACGTCACCTTCCAGCACCCGACGCCGTACTACGACGACTGGTACGCCGTCGACTCGCCCAACTCGGGGCCGTACGGCCAGGCGATCACGCGGGAGCTCATCCCCTACATCGACGCCCACTTCCGCACGATCCCCGAGCCCTGGGCACGCGTCGTCTCGGGCGGCTCGACCGGCGGCTGGGAGTCGCTCGCGCTGCAGATCTTCCATCCGGAGTTCTTCGGCGGAACCTACTCGTCCTGCCCCGACCCGGTCGACTTCCACGGCTTCCAGATCGTGAACATCTACGACTGGCCGAACGCCTGGTTCCGGCAGACCGGCGGCATCACCGTGCCGCTGCCGGGGATGCGCGACACCGAGGGGGTCGTGCTGAACACGATGCAGCAGGAGATGAACTACGAGCGGGCGCGGGGCGACAAGGGACGCTCGGGCGAGCAGTGGGACGTGTGGGAGGCGACCTACGGGCCGCTCGGCGACAACGGCTACTTCAAGCCGCTCATCGATCCCCGGACCGGCGCCATCGATCCGCAGGTGGCCGCCTACTGGCGCGACCACATGGATCTGACGCACTACCTGCAGACGCGCTGGTCGGAGGTGGGGCCGCAGCTGGCCGGCAAGCTGCACATCTGGGTGGGCGACATGGACACGTACTACCTGAACAACGCGGTCCACATCCTGGACGACTACCTGTCGACGACGACCAATCCGCCCTACGGGGGCAGCATCATGTACGGGCCGCGGCAGCCGCACTGCTGGGCCGGCCCGCTGCCGCTGGCCGAGCGGCTGAAGCAGATGGCGCAGGACATGGCGGCGCACGCCCCGCGCAACGTCGACCTGGCGTGGTGGCCGGAGCAGTACGTCGGATACGGCTCTGCCACCGCCGTCGCGGCGGCGACCGGCCGGTCCTACTTCTCGACCAGCGTCGTCGTTTCGGCGATGCGGCGATCGAGCTCTTCGATGGCCTTCGAGATCTGATGCCGGCGCGCGTCGTGCGCCGTGTGCTCGAACTGCCGGTTCAGATCCGTGCGCGCCAGCTTCAGCGACTCGAGCGTCCGGACGTGCTCGGGGTTCCGGATCGTCCGCGCGCTCCGGCGTTCGCGAATCCGCTCCAGGTCGTCCATCCGCTCCTGAATGCGGGCATCCGCGTCGATCAGGCCTTCTCCACCATCACCCATGATTGCCTCTGACTTCGTGGGGATGCCCGAGGCCTCCCCGGTCGTCGCGTATGAACTGCCGGCCGCAGCGTGCGCTGCAGCCGAAACCGCCGGGTCGACGGCCCTGAGCGCACGTCGCAACCCGATCCAACCTCATATTATATCGTCGCGATCGACCGCGCGGATCGTCTGCGCCGGAAAGAAATTTCGATCGCGACAGAATGGTCGATCAGATGAGGTGAAGGTCCGCTTCGGCGTCGAGCAGGTCGCGCACGCGGCACGCCAGGGCTTCGGGCGGGAACGGTTTCGCCAGGAACGGCGCGTCGCCAATCGCGAATCCGTGGTCGAGCAGCTCGTCCAGGGCGTACCCCGACATGTAGAGGACGCGCATCGAGGGCCGGAGCGGGAGCAGGCGGGCGGCCAGCTCCGGTCCGCCCATCTTCGGCATCACCACGTCGGTCAGCAGCAGGTGGATGAGGCCGGCGTCCGCCTCGGCGAACCGCAGCGCCTCGCCGGCGTGCCGCGCCTGCAGCACGCGATAGCCCTGGCGCTCGAGCACGCGCCGGACGAATGCCCCCACGCCCGGCTCGTCCTCGACGACGAGCACCGTCTCGGTGCCGGTGCGCGGCACCTGCGCCACCGGGCCCGTACCGGGCGCCCGCACCGGCTCGGGCGTCGGCGGCAGGTAGATGGAGAAGACCGTTCCCCGGCCCGGCTCGCTGTCGACGCGGATGTGCCCGCCGCTCTGCTGCACGATGCCGTAGACCGTCGACAGCCCCAGGCCGGTGCCGCGGCCCGGCGACTTCGTGGTGAAGAACGGCTCGAAGGCGTGCGCCTGCACGTCGGGCGTCATGCCGACGCCGCTGTCGCGCACGCGCAGCACCACGTAGGGGCCCTCCCGCAGTTCCGGGAAGAGCCGTGACTCGAGCGGTCCGACCCGGACGTGATCGGTCTCGATGACGATCGAGCCGCCGCCGGGCTGCGCGTCGCGCGCGTTGACGACCAGGTTCATCAGCACCTGCTCGATCTGGCTCTGGTCGGCCTTCACCCGCCGCAGCGGCTCGGTGAGGCGCGCCACCAGCTCGAGGTCCTCGCCGATGAGGCGCCGCAGCATCTGCTGCAGCGCCCGGACGATGGCGTTGAGGTCGAGGACCTCGGGGGCCACTTCCTGGCGGCGGCTGAAGGCGAGGAGCTGGCGCGTGAGCGAGGTCGCACGCTGCGCGGCCTTCCGGATCTCTTCGATCTGCGTGCGCAGCGGATGCGAGCCCAGGTCGCTGAGCGTCAGCTCGCTGTAGCCCTGGATGGCGGTCAGCAGGTTGTTGAAGTCGTGGGCGACGCCGCCCGCGAGCCGGCCGATCGCCTCCATCTTCTGCGACTCGTGGAGCTGCCCCTGCAGCGCGCGCCGCTCGGTGACGTCGATCAGGATCGTCTCGACCAGCGTCGGCCCCTCGTCGAACCGGTCGAGCAGCGAGGCGTTGCCGAGCACCCAGGCCGTGGAGCCGTCGCGCCGGCGCAGGGGAATCTCGAAGTTCGTCATCGCCCCGCGCGTCCAGAGCCCGCGCAGGATCGCCCCGCCGTCGGGACTGGCGAGATCGAGATCGGCCTCCGGGTCGGCCAGCGCTTCGTCGACCGTGGCGAAGCCCAGCATGCGGGCGAACGCCGTGTTGCACTGGATGAGCTGCCCCTCCATCGTGGACACGCACAGCCCCGCCACCGTGCTGTCGAACAGCAGCCGGTAGCGCGCTTCCGAGCTGCGCAGCGTCCGCTCCATCTGTTTCCGGTCGGTGACGTCGCGGGCGATGACGATGACCCGGCGGCCGCCGCTCGTGGGGACGTTCTGGATCGCCAGCTCGAGGTCGACGCGCCGGCCGTCGCGACTGACAATCGTCGATTCGCAGTGGTTGCGCGTCCGCTCGAGGCTGGTGGCGCGCTCGAGGCGGTGCGCGAGCCGGCGCCGCTCGTTGATCGGGATGAGGTCGAAGACCGATGGCAGGTCGACGAGCTCGTCGACGCCCCAGCCGGCGATCCGGGCCGCGGCATCGTTCGCGTACACGATGCGATGGCCGTCGATGATGAGCAGGCCGTCGCCCATGTCGCTCTGGGCCTGCAGCAGCGTCTCGTACAGGCGCTCCTCGTCGGGAAACGCCTCGTCGATCTTCAGCGCCGGACTGGCCATAGGGAATCGCGCTCCGGACTACGGACTACGGGCTACGGGCTACGGGACTACGGGCTATGGGCTCGGTCTTCGGTCTACGGGCTTCGTAACGGCCCGCACGGCGGGCCCGCCCCTCGACACGGCTCGGGGCGCCCTGAGTGCTGTCGAAGGGCGCGAACGGAGCGGAGCGAGCCGCGTGAGGCGAGCGAGTGAAGAGAGCCGGGGTTCGGCCGCCTTCGCGCGCCTCGCTTCGGCGAGCGTGGCCGAAGCCCGCTGGTTCGGGGCGCGGGCGAAGGCCCGGGCGGAGCCCCGACTTAGAATGAGCTGTGCCCCGCTCCAATTCTCCGGCACCGTTCCATCCGGTCGTGCGCCGCTGGTTCGCGGCGTCGTTCGACGCCCCGACCGCGGTGCAGCGGGCCGCCTGGCCCGTCATCGCCCGCGGCACGTCGGCGCTCGTCGTCGCGCCGACCGGCAGCGGCAAGACGCTGGCGGCCTTCCTCTGGTGCCTGAACCGGCTGATGTTCGAGCCGGCGCCCGACGGGGCGCGCTGCCGCGTGCTGTACGTCTCGCCGCTGAAGGCGCTCGCGGTCGACATCGAGCGCAACCTGCGCCGGCCGCTCGCCGGCATTGCCGCGGCCGCCGCCCAGGCCGGCGTCACCTGCACCGTGCCGGCCGTGCACGTCCGCAGCGGCGATACGCCGGCCGCCGACCGTGCCCGGTTCCGCCGGCATCCGGGCGACATCCTGATCACCACGCCCGAATCGCTCTACCTGCTGCTCACGTCGGCCGCCCGCGAGACGCTGCGGTCGATCGACACGGTCATCCTCGACGAGATCCACGCGCTGGTGCCGGTGAAGCGCGGCGCGCACCTGGCCCTGTCGCTCGAACGTCTCGAGGCGCTCTGCGCACGTCCGCCGCAGCGGATCGGGTTGTCGGCGACACAGCGGCCGGTCGAGGAAGTGGCCCGGTTCCTCGGCGGCGTGGCCGGAATCGCGCCCGCGGCGTCACGTCGCACCGCGACAGCCGCGCGGACCGTGTCCGCGGAAACGGCTCCCGCCGAGGCGCTGCGCCGCGAGTTCGAGGAGGCCCGGTCGGGCGCTCGCATACGCTATCGGCCGGTTACCGTGATAGATACAGGCCAGTACGCGCCCTCTTCGCCTCCTGGTCGAAATGCCCGTGCAACCGGGCAGCGGCCGGCCGGCCGCGCCGGTCCCGCCGCCGGGAGCGCCCGCGGCCGCCCGCCCGTCGATGTGGGCGGCCATCCATCCCCAGCTCCTCGACCTGATTCGCCGCCACCGCTCGACCCTCATCTTCGTCAACAGCCGGCGGCTGGCCGAGCGGCTCGCCGGCGCGCTGAACGATCTGGCCGGCGAGACGCTGGTGCGCTCGCACCACGGGTCGCTCGCGCGCGAGCAGCGGCTCGATGTCGAGGAGCGGCTGAAGGCCGGCACGTTGCGCGCGCTGGTCGCCACCTCCTCCCTCGAGCTCGGCATCGACATGGGCGCCATCGATCTCGTCGTGCAGATCGAGGCGCCGCCGTCGGTGGCGAGCGGCCTGCAGCGGATCGGTCGCAGCGGCCACCGCGAGGGTGCCATCAGCGACGGCATCATCGTCCCCGAAGTTCCGCGGCGACCTGCTGGCCTGTGCGGCCGTCACCGCCGCGATGCACGAAGGGGCGATCGAGGCGACCCACTACCCGCGCAATCCGCTCGACGTGCTGGCGCAGCAGGTCGTGGCGATGGTCGCGATGGACGACTGGCCGGTCGACCGGCTGTTCGACACCGTGCGCGGCGCGGCGCCGTTCGCTCGCCTGAGCCGCCGGGCGTTCGACGGCGTGCTCGACATGCTCTCGGGCCGCTACTCGTCCGACGCGTTCGCCGCGCTGCGGCCGCGCATCACCTGGCACCGGGCGCGCGGCCTCGTCACCGCGCGCCAGGGCGCGAAGCGGATCGCCGTCGTGAACGCGGGCGCCATTCCCGACCGCGGCCTCTACGGCGTCTTCCTGGCGGGCGCCGACCGCGGCACGGCGCGCGTCGGCGAGCTCGACGAGGAGATGGTCTTCGAGAGTCGCGTCGGCGACGTCTTCCTGCTCGGCGCGTCGAGCTGGCGCATCGAGCAGATCACGCACGACCGCGTGCTCGTCTCGCCGGCGCCGGGCGAGCCCGGCACGCATGCCGTTCTGGCACGGCGACCGACCCGGCCGCCCGATCGAGTTCGGGACCGCCATCGGCCGGCTGGTGCGCGAGCTGGAAGGCGTGCCGCGCCCGGTGGCGCAGGAGCGGCTCGTGCGCCGGCACGATCTCCAGCCCGCGGCGGCCGACACCCTGCTCCAGTACCTGCACGAGCAGCGGCTCGCCACCGGCGCCGTGCCCGACGATGGGACCGTGGTCGTCGAACGGTGCCGGGACGAGGTCGGCGACTGGCGGGTGTGCGTGCTGACGCCGTTCGGCAGCCGCATCCACACGCCGTGGGTGATGGCCGTCGAGACGCGCATCCGCGAGACGACGGGCATCGACGTCGAGACCATGTGGGGCGACGATGGGTTCGTGGTGCGGTTTCCCGACGCCGACGAGCCGCCCGACGCGTCGCTGATGCTGCCGCCCGCCGATGCCGTCACCGGCATCGTGACCGAAGCCGTCGGCGGCTCGTCGCTGTTCGCCGCGCACTTCCGCGAAGTCGCGGGGCGGTGCCTGCTGCTGCCGCGCCGGCGGCCGGGGCTGCGGACGCCGTTGTGGCAGCAGCGCAAGCGGGCGGCCGACCTGCTGGCGGTGGCGTCGCGGTTCGGATCGTTCCCGGCCATCCTGGAGACCTATCGCGAGTGCCTGCACGACGTGTTCGACATGCCGGCGCTGACCGACGTGCTGAGGCGCATCGAGCTCGGCTCGCTCCGCCTCGCCGTCGTCGACGCCGAGAAGCCGTCGCCCTTTGCCGCGTCGCTGCTGTTCAACTACGTCGCGAACTTCATCTACGACGGCGACACGCCGCTGGCCGAGCGGCGGGCGCAGGCGCTGTCGGTCGACCAGGCGCAGCTGCGCGAGCTGCTCGGCGACGCCGAGCTGCGCGACCTGATCGTTCCCGAGGCGCTGCGGCAGCTCGAGGCCGACCTGCAGTTCCTCAGCGACGAGCGGCGGTTCCACCATGCCGACGCCCTGCACGACCTGCTGCTGCGCCTTGGCGACCTGAGCCGCGACGAGATTGCCGCGCGCGCGGTCGAGCCTGCAGACGCGGCTCACCTCATCGATGGCCTTCTGGCCGATGAGCGGGCGCTGGAGCTGACCGTCGCCGGCGAGGCGCGATGCATCGCCGTCGAGGATGCGTCGCGGTACCGCGACGGGCTCGGCTGCAGGCTGCCGCGCGGGCTGCCAGCCGCGCTGCGCGAGGCCGTGCCCGATCCGGCTGGCGACCTGGTGGCGCGATACGCCCGCACGCACGGCCCGTTCACGACCGAAGAGCTCGCCGCGCGATTCGGCCTGGCACCGAAGGATGCCGCCACGCTGCTGGCGCGGCTGGCGGCGGAGGGGCACCTGCTCGAAGGGCAGTTCCGTCCCGGCGGATCCGGCGCGGAGTGGTGCGACCCCGACGTCCTCGACCGGCTGCGCGCACGGTCGCGGGCCCGGCTGCGCCACGAGGTGGCGCCGGTGCCGCCCGAGGCGCTGCAGCGGCTGACCGTCGCGTGGCACGGCCTCGCGCCGCGGCGCACCGTCGGCGCTGACGCACTGATAGAGGTGGTCGAGACGCTGCAGGGGGCGCCGCTGCCGGCGTCCATCCTCGAGCGCGAGATCCTGGCGGCGCGGTTCGACGACTACGATCCCGCCGAGCTCGATCGTCTCTCCGCCTCCGGCGCCATCGTCTGGGTCGGTGCCGAGCCGATTGGCGATCGTGACGGACGCGTGGCGCTGTACCTCGCCGACCGGGCGGCTTCCCTGCTGCCGCCGCCGCCGACGGCCACCGACCTGCCACTCCGCGAAGCGGCCATCGTCCGGCACCTGCGCGAGCACGGCGCGTCATTCTTCGGGCCGCTGCACCAGGCGGCCGGCGGCGGTTATCCCGGCGAGACCGTCACCGCGTTGTGGAATCTGGTGTGGCAGGGGATCGTGACCAACGACTCGCTGCAGGCGCTGCGGAGCTGGACGCAGATAAAGCGACCGGCGCGCAATCGCTCGCGTCAGGCACCGACGCCTGCTTCTCGCGTCGGCCCGCCGGCATCCGAGGGACGATGGTCGCTGGTCGAATCGCTGCGGGACGCGCGCCGCACGCCGACCGCCTGGAGCGCGGCGCTGGCGCAGCAGCTGCTGGCGCGCCATGGCGTGCTGACCCGCGAGGCGATCACGGCGGAGGGGATTCCGGGCGGCTTCACCAGCGTCTACGACACGCTGAAGGCGCATGGAGGAGCGCGGGCGGGTGCACCGCGGCTACTTCGTGGCGGGACTCGGTGGCCTGCAGTTCGCGCAGCCGGCGGCCATCGACCTGCTGCGCGCCCGGCGTGAGGAATCAGAGGAGCCCGAGGTCGTCTGCCTCGCGGCCACCGATCCGGCGAACCTGTACGGCAGCGTCGTGAAGTGGCCGAAGCTGACAGCCGACGAGGAATCCGACGCCCCGGCCACCGGCCGCGGTCCCACCCGCACCGTCGGCGCGCTCGTCATCATCGTGGATGGCGCCTTCGCGGCATTTGTCGGTCGCGGCGACCGCGCCATCTGGATCGACCTGCCGGACGATGAGCCGCGCCGCACGCGCACGGGCCGCGCGGTCGCCGATCAACTGATGCAGATCGCCCGCGGGCCGTCCATTGACGACGAGGATGCGCCACGCGGGATGCTGATCGGCGACGTGAACGGCCATCCGGCAGCCGAGCATCCGATTGCACCGTTCCTCGAGGCGGCGGGGTTCATCAGGGGCGCGCTCGGCACCAGCCGAGATCGCGCGCGGGACCGCCCTTCGACAGGCTCAGGGCGACTCTGAGCAAATGAGGGTCGGGACAGGTGCAGCGCTCAACGAGGAGAAGACGCATTCCCACGACCATCGTCATTTCCGCGAAAGCGGGGATCCAGCCACCGTCCATCCTCTTCACTAGTTGCAGGGGCGGCCTGACGTCGCGATCGCCGAGAGGCGGGTCCGTCGCCGGACACCCCGTCCGTGCTCGGCGCCAAGTGCACGACCACGGCTGGGGCGCCTGCGCGCGGCCGGACACCCCGTCCGGCGCCACCCGCGCCCATCATCTCTGCTCGTCGTCCCGGCGTCGGCGGCGACCCGGGTCGTCGTCATCCCAGATCCGCAGGGCGGCCTGAAGCCCCTGGCGCAAGCCGTCAACGAATTCCTCCGTCTCTCTACCGCCGCGCCCCGCCCGTGCTACCATCCGGCATCCGAACAACTTGAACTGCCGGCCGTTCAGGCAGATCCCGGCGTTGGCTGCGAACGGCCCAACCGGTCTACTCCAAGACTCGTTAGGCCGTCTGACGAAGAACAAGCCGTGAGCCAAGAACGGATGCCCATATCGAAGCTGCACACCGAAGACGCAGCCATGCTGGGCGATCTCTCGGTGAACCCATTCGAAGAAGTCGGCGTTGGCGTTGTGTTCTCGGCGGCGAGCACCGAACCTCAGACCATTGAGGGGATTGCGATTGTTTCACGGAAGCTCATTTGCACGGATGCCGATGTCGTGCGCACGTTGATGAATCTGGCGTCGGCCGTACACAGACGAGTCTCGGCTCACGCCAAGGATGTACAAGAAACACTTCTGCAGTGGGCCAAAGAGCAACCTCTGGAGACGTTTCCTGTGGGGTCTTTGGGACTCGATCTCCTCTGATTGGCGGCCTCACAGGTACTGCACCAGACGGCCGCCGGTGCTCGTGTGAGCGGCCGCTGGTGAACACTGTCTCATGTCGGCACGAACCAAGGAAGCGACACTGATCGATGCCTGAACTCTGTCGGTTCCTCGGCATCGTGATCGGCATGTTCTACCGGGAGCACGGCGTGCCTCACTTCCACGCCGTGTACGGGGAGTACGAAATCTCCGTAGAGGTCGAAACCGGCGCGATGCACGGGCAGTTCCCACCACGCGCGTTGAACCTCGTAGTTGAATGGATGGACCTCCACAAGGCAGAATTGCTGGAGAACTGGCACTTGGCGAGGCAGGGGCAGGCGCTGAAACGGATCGCCCCGCTGGAGTAGCACGATGAACTACCACATCGTCGAAGCGCGGTATCTCGGTGGTCACGTGGTCTGGCTCAAGTTCCGAGACGGGACAGCCGGTGAGATCGACCTCGAGCCGGCCCTCCAGGGACCGGTGTTCGAACCCCTCAAAGATCCGAAGACGTTCCAACAGTTTCAGATTCATCCAGAATTCCACACGCTGGTGTGGGCTAACGGGGCAGATTTCGCGCCAGAGTTCCTGCACGAAAACGTCCGCGTGACGGCATAACATCCAAATTGAACCGACGCCCCGCGCCGCTCGCGTGCCGCCGGCGCGGGGGCGCGGCTCATTTGGCCCGTCAGGCAGCACGCACAATCACTCCCGGTGTTCTCCATGAGCGAATCCCTTGCGTGGGCCCTGGACCGGGCACGAGAGCAGACGCTGGCGCTCGTCGTCGATGTGTCCCCTGAGGCCATGCAGCTGCAAGCGGCACCGGGCGAGAGACATCCGGCCTGGATACTGGGACACCTTCTCCTCGCAGATACCTACCTATTGTCCCTGCTCGCATGCCAGCCCCTGGCCGGCGATTTTCCATTGCTGCTGGAGCGCTACGGACCCGCGTCGGCGCCGAACGCCACAACCCGATACGACAGCAAGCACCAACTCGTCGACCGGCTTCGCCAGGCCAACGCCGCGCGGGTCACACGCGTCTCGGCGATGGCCGACCGGGACATGGCCGGTCCCATGGGCGATGCGCTCCTGGCACAGGTTCAGCCAACGATTGGTCATCACCTTCAGAGCCTGGTGTTCCACGAGGGGTATCATGCTGGCCAGCTCTCATCCTGGCGCAAGACGCATGGCTTCGCGGCAGTGCGCTGGACTCTGGGACCACCGTGAACCGATGCTGCCTGTAGCAGTGTGAACGCGTTCACCCGGCATGGAGGCACGGCAGTGGCGAGCACGACTTCCCGCGTCACGATCCACATGGCGGCGAGTCTCGACGGATTCATCGCTCGAAAGGACGGGAGCGTCGACTGGCTCGAGACGTCGGACGAATTCGCAGGCGGGGACGACCATGGACCCCGAATTCGTCGACGGCGTTCCTCGAAGACGATCGACTGCTACGTCATGGGATCGCGCACCTACGAGACCGCCTTGGCGTTCGAGGCCAAGGGGCTCGGTTGGGCGTATGGCGACAAGCCGACCTTCGTCCTCACCCGCCGCGACGCTGCCGCGAACCCGGGATACGGTCGAATTCCACTCGGGCGATCTGGCGCAGCTCGTCGACGGGCAGTCTGCGGCCGAGGTTCCGCAGCATCTGGTTCGTCGGCGGCGGCGCGGTCTCTGCCGAATGCCTTCGCCTCGGGCTCGCCGACGAAGTCCGGTATTCGATCCTGCCGATCCTGATTGGCGACGGAATCCAGTTCTTCGAGAAGCTCGACAGAGACGTCGCCCTCCATCTGGCGGAAGTCAAAGCCTACAAGAGCGGCATGGTGGCGCTTCGCTACGAGGTGCGGCCGCAGGCGCAGGCCCCGGCGTGAGGCGAGCGTGACGATCAGGCCTGAGGTCCCAGCCGACGTGGCCGCGATCCACGCGGTGACGGTCGCGGCGTTTCTCGACGCGCCGCACACGGGTCACACCGAACAGTTCATCGTCGACGCCCTGCGCCGGGCAGGCGCGCTCTCCGTCTCGCTCGTGGCAGAGGTCCAAGGCGTCGTGGTCGGACACGTGGCGGTCTCGCCCGTCACGATCTCGGACGGCTCAACCGGCTGGTTCGGCCTTGGGCCGATCTCCGTCAATCCCGACATCCAGCGACAGGGAATCGGAAGCCTGCTGATGCGCGAGGCGCTTCGCCGCCTGCGCCAACAAGGCGCCGCCGGATGTGTCCTGCTGGGCGATCCGGCCTTCTATGCACGCTTCGGCTTCAAGCCGGAGGCAGGGCTCGTGCTCAATGGCGCACCGCCGGAATATTTCCAGGCCTTGTCGTTCGACCGTTCGCTGCCTCAGGGCACGGTCACGTATCATGCGGCATTCAACGCCCGGGAGTGAGGCTTCCGGGATTGGACCCGGGTCAGGAGTTGAACCTTGCGCTTCTCGGTGTCGATCGACATCCACGCCACGCCGGCGGCCGTGTGGGCGGTCCTTGAAGACGTCGAACGCTGGCCGGAATGGACGCCGACGATGACGAGCGTGAAGCGGCTCGATGAGGGACGGCTGGCCGTCGGCAGCCGGGCGCGGATCCGTCAGCCGCGACTGCCGCCGGCCGTCTGGACGGTGACGGCGCTCGACGCCGGACGAGGATTCACCTGGGTCGGCCGTGGTCCGGGCATCGTCACGACGGCGGACCACTGGATTGAGCCAGTCGGCGACGGCTGCCGCGTGATGCTCGCCGTCGCCTTCACGGGACCGCTCGGCGCGATGCTGGGCTGGATCACGCGCAGCCTGACCGCGCGGTACATCAGGCGCGAAGCGCAGGGCCTGAAGGAGCGGGCCGAGTCCGGGTCGTAAGTCATCGGACCGCGGACAGCCGGCGTTCCGCGCTCACAGCGGGAGCGAAGGCTCGCTCCTTCCGTCGGGCAGTTCGATCGACTCGCTGACGACGACCTCGGCGACGTGCAGCCGCCTGACCGTCAGTTCCTCGATCTCGAGCGACTTCAGGCGGGCGTGGCCGATCGCCGTCCCACCGACCGCCATCCGGCCGATGGCCATGCGACCGATCGACAGGCGGCCGACGGCCAGCGCACCGATGGCGAATGCCCCCACGGCCACGGCGCCGATCGCCGTCGCCGCCATCGCCACACCACGAAAGCTCACAGCATTCGAACCACGGCCGTTCTTCATACCTCGATCTCCTTCACGACGGCACGTCCCCGATTCGAGTCGCTCTCCGCAGGCTACTTCAGCAGCACAATTGTAATCGCCGTCAACGGCGGAATCGTCGGTAAGATAATCGCCCATGCGAGTGTGGTCGAGGACCGGCCAGAACTCGCAGGCACGTCGCGACCCGTGCGTCATCGTCCGCACGCGGTCGTGGCACGGGCACACAGGGTCCGCAGGGCCCGGCCGGTCCGCAGGGCCTCACGGGGCTGCCCGGCATTCAGGGCCCCGCGGGCGCGCAGGGGCCGCAGGGCGCCACCGGCCCGCAGGGACCGAGCGACGGCTGGTGGGGAGGCAGTTACCTCGGGACGTACGTCGGACAGGGAACCCCGCTTCCGACCGATGGGCTCGAGCACCGTTACAACAGCATCACCGTGCCTCCGGGCTCGTACCTCGTAACCGGTACGGCCATGGTGCTGAACACCGGGTCCACCGACGCAGCCCACGGTCACTGCTTCGTGGAGGGCGACGACGTGCACGACCGGCGAATCGCGGAGTACTACTACCTGCCCCATGCCGCGTTCCCGCAGAACATCGAGAACATCCCGCTCTCGGGCGCGGCGACATTGACGACAACGGGACCGATCTCCGTGGCGTGCGAAGCCGACACCAACAGCGACTCGGTGATCCTGCAGGGCTACACGCTCAGCATCCAGAAGGTCGGCACGCTGCACTGAGATTCCGACAGCAGGAGGGTCAGGAGATCAGGAGGATGCATTGATTTTCCTCCGATCTCCTCCCCTTCTGTCGCGTATGCTCAGGGTCCCGGTCACTCCCGTCTGACGAGGAGGAGGCACCGTGAACCATCGCACGCTGCTCTCGGACGCCCGGTATCGCGGAGTCGTGCAGGCTACCCGTCGGAAGGGCACGTTGTGACGGCACAGCGGACGTCGACGCCGATGCGGGTCGCCGCCATCTACGACGTCCACGGCAACTCCGGCGCTCCAGGCGGTGTGGACGAGGTGCGGCAGGCGGCCGTGGATCTCGTGCTGGTGGGCGGCGACGTGCTGCCGGGGCCGATGCCGGTCGAATCGCTCGACTGCCTGCGGCAGCTCGAGATTCCGGCGGGCGTACATCCACGGCAACGGCGAGCGGGAGACGCTCGCGATCCTCGAAGGCAAGGCGCCGGTCACCTGCCGGAAGCCTACCGGCCGGCCATGGAGTGGGTGGCCCGCCTGCTCCGGCCCGACCAGGTGGAATGGATTGCGACGTGGCCGGCCACGCTGACGGCCGACGTCGGCGGCCTTGGTCTGGTCTGCTTCTGCCATGCGACGCCGCAGAACGACACCGACATCTTCACGCGGCTCACGCCCGAAGAGCTGCTCGTGCCGATCTTCGCCGCCGCCTCCACGCCACGGTCGTCTGCGGCCACACGCACATGCCCTTCGACCGGCGGATCGGCGACGTCCGCGTGCTGAACCCGGGGAGCGCCGGCATGCCGTTCGGCCCGCCGGCGCGTACTGGCTGCTGATGGGAACCGACGGCGTGCAGTTCCGCCGGACCGACTACGACCGCGAGGCGGCCGCGGCACGCATCCGCGCCACGGACTATCCGCAGGCCGACTCCTTCGCCGGGCAGAACGCGCTGAGCACCCCGTCGGAAGACGAGATGCTCGAGCTGTCACCCGCGCCGGGATCAAATAGCCGCAGCCGGGATCTCTCACGGGAGGGGCCGGAGATCAGGGGCCTTTCTTTCATCTCGCGGATCGAGGGACAACCGGAGCGACGGACGCATCACCCCTCCATCATGTCCCGGCGCGATCCGTTCAGGATGCGCGTAGGCGTTGAACGTGTCGCCGCGGACGAAGCCGAGCAGCGTGACCCGGCCTCCTCCGCCAGGTCGATCGCGAGACTCGACGGCGCGGAGACGGCGGCCACCACCGGGATGCCGGCCAGCAGCGCCTTCTGCACGATCTCGAACGATGCCCGGCCGCTCACCATGAGCGCACGCCCCGACAGCGGCAGCCGCTCGGCCAGCAGCATGCGGCCGATCACCTTGTCGACGGCGTTGTGCCGGCCGACGTCCTCGGCCATGGTCTCCAGCTCGCCGGCCGGCGTGAACAGGCCGGCCGCGTGCAGGCCGCCGGTGGCCTCGAAGCCGGCCTGCCCGTCGCGCAGCCGCCCGGGCAGTGCCGCCACGACCGCCGGCGTCAGCGTCCAGCCGGCGGCGGGCGCGGGCGCATCGGCGCGCAGCGACGCGATCGTCAGCCGGCCGCAGAGACCGCACGACGAGTTCATCTGGACCTGGCGACGGGAGGCGAGGAGGGCGGGAAGGGCGGCCGCGCGCGCGGCCGACAGGGTGACGTTCAGGACGTTGCCGGCCCCTTCGGGCGTGGCATCGGGGCACCGGCTGATGCCGGCGAGATCGCCGGCGCCGCCGATCACCTGCTCGGCCAGCAGGAAACCGGCCGCCAGCTCGACGTCGTCGCCGGGGGTGCGCATGATGACGGCGAACGGCTCGCCGTGCAGCCGGATCTCCAGCGGCTCCTCGACGGCGGCGACGTCGCGCACCCGCGACCGCTCCGCCGCCTGCACCCGCATCACGTCGACCCGCCGAAGCGCGTCAGTCATGCCGGGGCCATCTTACCAGCGGTCGGGGGAAACCGTGGACCGCCGCACGGGACCATGGCGGGCAGACGCAGTGAGCCGGGGTTCGGGGCAGCGCCCCGCCGCGTAGCGGCCCGCACGGCGGGCCCGCGAACGGAACGGAGCGAACGGTGGCGTGAGCGAGTGCAGTGAGCCGGGGTTCGGGGCAGCGCCCCGATTGAACTAGGTCGCCACCTCGCCCGTCGAGGTATCGAGCACGCGCTGGATCTCGGTGACGAGCGCGTCGGGCAGGCACGGCTTGGTCGACGAAGGCGTCGCAGCCGGCCTGCCTCGCCTGGTCGGACGTGGCCGGTCAGGGCATGGCCGGTGAGCGCCACGACCGGAATGTCGCGGGTGCGGGAACCGGACTTCAGCCGGCGGGTCGCCTCCCAGCCGTCCATGCCGGGCAGCGACAGGTCCATGAGGATGATGTCGGGCTGCAGGCGCTCGGCCTTCTCGACCGCCTCGGTCCCGCTGGTGGCCTCGACGACCTCGTAGCCGGCAAAGCCCAGGTATTCGGCGTACATCTCCCGGGCGTCCGGGTAGTCGTCGACGAGCAGGACGATCGGGCGCTGTCGTTCGGCCATCGTCAGAAGAACACCAGCCCGGCCGCAGGCATTCCGCGCCGCCGTGCGCGGAGCCCCGGCCGTCGGAGGCGGCACCGGTCCGGCCCGGAGCTCACGGTCCCCGGCCGCCGGCGCCGGCGGTTACTGCAGACTCAGCAGTATAAGACGGCCGCCGGGACGAGGCAAACCGGCCGGGTCCCGGGGGCCCGCCTCGACGCGTCACGGGCGGTTGACTAACATACAGGGATGGCCGACACGTTCTCGTTCGACGTTTCCTCGAAAGTCGACCTCCAGGAGGTCGACAACGCCCTCAACCAGGCGCGCAAGGAAGTCGGGCAGCGCTACGACTTCAAGAACGCCCGGGCCGACATCGACCTCGACCAGGCCAGCGGCTCGATCACGCTGACGGCCGACGATCACTACAAGCTGAACGCGCTGTGGGAGATCGTGCAGACCCGGCTGGTGCGACGGCACGTGCCGGTGAAGAACTTCAAGGCCGAGGCGATCGAGCAGGCCTCCGGCGGGACCGTGCGGCAGGTCTACACCCTGCAGCAGGGGATCCCGACCGAGGCGGCCCGCGAGATCGTGAAGCTGCTCAAGGAGCGCAAGCTCAAGAAGGTGCAGGCGTCGATCCAGGGCGACCAGGTCCGGATCTCGTCCCCGTCGAAGGACGACCTGCAGGCGGCCATGCAGCTGCTGCGGGAGCAGGACTTCGGCGTGGCCCTCCAGTTCGTCAACTACCGCTGAGGCGGCGCGGCGCCGGCCGCCCGCCCGTCACGGATCCCGATGAACAATGAGCAGCTCCCCCGCACCCTGCGGATCCCGCAGGCGACCTACCGCCTGCAGTTCAACCGGTCGTTCACCTTCCGCGACGCGGAGCGGCTGGTTCCCTACCTGCACGCCCTCGGCATCAGCGACTGCTATGCCTCCTCGTACCTCACGGCCGTGCCCGGCAGCCTGCACGGCTACGACGTGGCCGATCCGACGGGGCTGAACCCCGAGCTCGGCACGGCGGAGGACTACGACGCCTGGGTGGCGGCGCTGGCGGATCGCGCCATGGGGCACCTGCTCGACATCGTGCCCAACCACATGGGGATCGCGAAGTCGGCGAACCCGTGGTGGCAGGACGTCCTCGAGAACGGGCCGAGCTCGCGCTTCGCCCACTACTTCGACATCGACTGGCACCCGGTGAAGCGGGAGCTCGAGAACAAGGTGCTGCTGCCGACCCTCGGCGACCAGTACGGCACGGTGCTCGAGAGCCAGGAGCTGCAGCTCGGCTGCCGCGACGGGGCGTTCTTCCTGACCTATCACGACCGGACGCTGCCGATCGCGCCGCGCAGCTTCGCGCACATCCTGTCGTACCGGCTCGAGGATCTCGTGGCGGAGGCGGGCGAGGACGATCCGGCGGCGCAGGAGCTGCAGAGCATCCTGACGGCGGTGCGGCGGCTGCCGGAGCGGGAGACGCAGGAGCCGGATCTGCTGGCGGAGCGGTCGCGCGAGAAGGAGGTCGTGAAGCGGCGGCTCGACGCGCTGATGCGGGAGAGCGCGCGGGTGCGCGCGTTCGTCGAGCAGAACGTCCGGCTGTTCAACGGCACGAAGGGCGATCCGCGCAGCTTCGACCGGCTCGACGCGCTGCTCAGCGAGCAGGCCTACCGCCTCGCGCACTGGCGGGTCGCGTCCGAGGAGATCAACTACCGGCGCTTCTTCGACATCAACGAGCTGGCGTCGCTGCGGATGGAGGATCCGGACGTCTTCGAGGCGGTGCACCGCTTCGTCTTCTCGCTGATCACGCGCGGCGCCGTCACCGGGCTGCGGATCGATCACGTCGACGGACTCTACGATCCGGGCGACTACGTGCGGCGGCTGCAGGACTGGGCGCGGGCCGAGGCCGCGGCGACGACCAGCGACCGCCCCCTCTTCATCGTCGTCGAGAAGATCCTGAGCCCGGGCGAGGAGCTGCCGATCGACTGGCCGGTGTACGGGACGACGGGCTACGACTTCGGCGCGACCGTCGACGGGCTGTTCGTCGACCGCCGCAACGAGCGGGCGTTCGACGACATCTACGCGCAGACCGTGCGCGGACGGCCGGCCTTCGACCAGCTGGTGTACCAGAACAAGAAGCTCATCATGTCGATGAGCATGGCGAGCGACATCAACGCCCTCGGCCACCAGCTGAACCGCTTCTCCGAGAAGAACCGCCACTACCGCGACTTCACGCTCTACAGCCTGACCTACGCCATCCGCGAGATCATCGCGTCGTTCCCCGTCTACCGGACCTACATCACGGGTGTCGACACGGTGCGGCCGCGCGACCGCGCCTACGTGCACCAGGCCGTCACGCTCGCCAAGCGGCGCAACCCGGCGATGACGCCACTGGTCTTCGATTTCGTCGCCGACCTGCTGCTGCGCGAGGCCGACTACATTCCGGCCGGGGAACGGGTCGAGCAGCGCGACTTCATCCGCAAGTTCCAGCAGCTGTCGAGCCCGGTCACCGCGAAGGGGGTCGAGGACACGGTGCTCTACGTCTACAACCGGCTGGTCTCGTTGAACGAGGTCGGCGGCGACCCGCGCGAGTTCGGCCGGTCCCCGGTGGCCGTCCACACCTGGATGGCCGATCGGCTGAAGCAGTGGCCGCACGCCCTGTCGACGACCTCGACGCACGACAGCAAGCGGGGTGAGGACGTGCGGGCCCGGCTCGACGCGCTGTCGGAGCTGCCCGGCGCCTGGAAGGCGGCCCTGGGCCGGTGGCGCACCATCAACCGCCGGCACAAGGTCGAGGTCGAAGGGGAGCCGGCGCCCGACCGGAACGACGAGTACCTGCTCTACCAGACGCTGGTCGGCGCCTGGCCGATCGGCGCCGACGAGGGCCCCGACGCCTCGGAGGCGTTCCGCCAGCGGATCGACCGGTACATGCTGAAGGCCATCAAGGAGTCGAAGGTCCACACGAGCTGGGTGAACCCGAACGCGGGCTACGAGGCGGCGATGTCGCGGTTCATCGGGGCCCTGCTCGACCGGACGCGCGATAACCTGTTCCTGACGGAGTTCCTGCCCTTCCAGGCGCGCATCGCCGAACACGGCATGTACGTCAGCCTCGGCCAGCTGCTGCTGAAGATCGCCGCGCCGGGCATCCCCGACTTCTACCAGGGGTCCGAGCTGTGGCACCTCTGCCTGGTGGATCCGGACAACCGCAACCCCGTCGACTACGCGCGGCGGACGCAGCTGCTCGAGGGGCTGCAGGCGCCCGCGGCGCGCGACGCCCTGGTGCGCGAGCTGCTGGCGACGCGGACCGACGGCCGCATCAAGCTGTACGTGACCGCGCGCGGCCTCGCCTGCCGCGCCGCGCACGCCGAGCTCTTCGCCTCCGGCGACTACCTGCCGCTCGAGTCCGACGGCCTCCGCCAGCAGTCAGCGTTCGGCTTCGTCCGGCGCCATCACGACCGCCATGTCATCGCCGTGCTGCCGCGGCTGGTCGCCTCGCTCGTCCCCGACGCCTCCCGCCCGCCGGTGGGCCGGGACCTCTGGGAGGACACGGTGCTGCGGCTGCCCGACGGCGTGGCCGGCCGCTTCCGCAACGTCTTCACCGACGCCGTCATCGACGTCCCCGGCGGCGAGGGGGCGGCGCTGCGCGTCGGCGACGTGCTCGCGGAGTTTCCGGTGGGGTTGCTGGAAGAGATCTGAAAGACTCCGGTCTCCGGTCCCGACAGGACCGAAGACTGGAGACGGAAGACCGAAGACGGGGGCATTCCCCCTCAGCTCGCCAGGGCGCTGGCGGGAGCGAGGCCGAACTTCTCGAGCCGGCGGTAGAGCGCGCGGCGGCTGATGCCGAGCCGGCGCGCCGCTTCCTTCTTGTTGCCGGCCGTCTCGTCGAGCGCCCGCACGATCTCGGCCCGCTCGATCTCCTGGATCGGCCGGACCGCCCGCGAAACCTCCAGGCCCTCCTCGAACGGCGCGATCGTCGAGGTCAGCACCAGATCATTCCGGTCGACGAACTCCCCTTCGGCCAGCATCGACGCCCGCTCGAGCACGTTGCGCAGCTCGCGCACGTTGCCCGGCCACTCGTAGTTCATGAGCATCTGCTCGGCCTCGGGCGTCAGCCCGCTCAGCGGCTTGGCGAACTGCTTGCGGTAATCCTCGATGAAGCCGCGGGCCAGCAGGGGGATGTCGTCGCGGCGCTCGCGCAGCGACGGCACGTGCAGGCCGACGACGTGCAGGCGGTAGTAGAGGTCGGCGCGGAACCGCCCCTCCTGCACTTCCTTCTCGAGCACCCGGTTGGTCGCGGCCACGAGCCGGACGTCCACCTTGTGCGTCTCGGCCGACCCGACGCGCGTGATGATGCCGTCCTCGAGCACGCGCAGGAACTTCGACTGGGCGGCCAGCGGCAGCTCGCCAATCTCGTCGAGGAAGATGACCCCGCCGTTCGCCCGCTCGAACAGCCCGGCTCGCGAGTCGGTCGCGCCGGTGAAGGCGCCCTTCGTGTGCCCGAACAGCTCGCTCTCGAACAGCGTCTCGACGATCGCCGAACAGTTGACCGGGATGAACGGCCGGTCGCGGCGCGTGCCGAGCGCGTGCAGCGCCCGCGCCACCAGCTCCTTGCCGCTGCCGGTCTCGCCGGTGATGAGCGCCGTCGTGAAGTGCGGCGCGATGCGGCGGATCAACCGGAACAGCTCCAGCATCTGCGGCGCGCGCCCGATCATCCCCTGGAACTGCAGGTGCTTGATGAGATCGCCCTCGATCGCCGCCACCTTCCGGCTGCGCTGCACCTCGTCGCGGATCCCCGACAGCAGCTCGGTGAGGCGCTGGAAGTCGAGCGGCTTGCGCAGGTAGTCGGCTGCGCCCAGCTTCACCGCCTCCATCGCCGTCTCGATCGTTCCAAAGCCCGTCATCAGGATGACTTCGCAGTGCGGCGCCCGCCGCTTGATCTCCCGCAGCACCGGAATACCGCCGATCGACGGCATCCGCAGATCGACCAGCGCCGCGTCCGGTGGCCGGACGGCGATCTCGCTGAGCGCCTGCGCGGGATTCAGGAAGGTCAGTACCTGGAATCCCACCGAGCGGCCGAAGCGGCTGACGACCTCCAGTACACCGGGGTCGTCGTCCACGATGAACAGTCTAGGGGCGCGTTCGTTATGCATGAGCCGATGTCCTCAGGGGGACGAACCCCTGCCACACTCGTCTTAATCATTCGGCATCGGGGGGCACACCCTTGAATCGGCTGGATTCAGGCGGAAACTCGGCGGATTTTCACATTTTGGCAGACGCCAGAGACCGCGGCGGGGCACGGGCGTGTGCGGAACCGCACACGCCCGGACGCGGGTGCCAGGGCGGGGAATCAGGCGCGCGGGGTGCCCTGTTCCTCGTCCTGCCAGTCGGGACGGCCGCCGTCGAGCAGCTGCGGGAGGCTGCGGGCGGCGAACCGGAGGCCGGTGTAGAACGGGCCGAACTCGGCGTAGTCGGCGCTGGCCTCGTCGAACCGCATCTCGTAGATCAGCTTCTTGAAGACGAGCGGATCGCGGGCGAACAGGTCGACGCCCCACTCCCAGTCGTCGTAGCCGATCGAGCCCGAGATGACCTGCACGACCTTGCCGGCGTAATGGCGGCCGATCATGCCGTGCTCGCGCATCATGGCGGCGCGCCGCTCGAACGGCACGCTGTACCAGTTCTTCACCTCACCCCGCCGCTTGTTCATCGGGTAGAAGCAGACGTAGCGGCCGGCCGGCACCGTGGGATAGAGCCGGCTGCTCACCCGGCCGCGCTGGCGGTCCATCTCCTCGTCGAACGCCCGCTCGAACTCGTCGCTGCCCCCTTTCAGCCCGCGGTCGGCGAGATCCTTGTGGACCTTCGCCGTCATCTCGTACATCCCCAGCTCGACGATCGAGACGTACGAGGTCGTCGGCACCAGGTAGTCGAAGAGCCGCAGGCCGGCAATCGCCGTCTCGCACTCGGTGAGGGCCTCGAAGTCGGGCCGGAAGTGGACGAACATCAGGTCGCCCTTGTGGCCGAGCAGGTAGACGAGCGCCGTGGCGCCCTGCTCGCGCACCTCCATGGGGGCGAGCACCGCGGCCGCCTCCTCGGCGATGGCGCGGCGCTCGGCGGCCGGCAGGCCGCGCAACGCGTCCCAGCGCAGACGGAACATCTGGTGCAGCAGGCTCCAGCCTTCGAGCGTTTCGGGAACCAGGGGATTGTGCATGAGGCCTCGATCGAATCGGTGACGAATCGTTGACAAATCGGTGACGAAGATGACGACGAGCGCGAAGGGCCGTCGAACACCGGCCGGGCCGGGGTCAGTCGACGAGCCGGTTTTCGATGGCGTAGCGCATGAGCTCGGCAGTGCTGCGCATGCCCATTTTCTCCAGCACGCGCACCCGATACGTGCTGACGGTCTTGACGCTCAGCGACAGCGCCACCGCGATCTGCGACACGGTCTTGCCCGACGCAATCATCCGGAGCACCTGATACTCGCGGTCGGAGAGCACCTCGTGCGGCCGCGCCGACCGCGCCATCCGCTCCCCCACGACCAGCTCCTCGATGAGGTCGGGGCTCAGGTACCGCCGGCCGCTGAGCACCAGCCGGACCGCTTTGACGAGCTGCGCGGGAGCGCTGTCCTTGGTGAGGTACCCCGACGCGCCGGCGTCGAGCACGCGGCGGGCGAACTGCTCGGCCGGATGCATGCTGAGCACGAGCACCGGCAGGTCGGGCCAGCGCTGGCGGATGTCGCGGAGGATCTCCAGGCCGCTGCGGCCCGGCAGCGATATGTCCAGGATGACGGCCTCCCATTCGCCGCTCGCCAGGCTGGCGAGCGCCGCCTCGCCCTCGTCGGTCTCCTCGACGACGGCGGAGGTGAAGGCGTCGGTGATGATCTGCCGGATGCCCCGGCGGACGACCGGATGATCGTCCACGAGAAGAATTCGCGTCGTGCCCGCCCGGGTGGCGGGCGGTTCCGCCAGTGCGCTTGCCGTCATCTACTACTCTTCCCGCCCCTCGCCCGGGCTGGTGCGGTCCGACGCCCGGACCGGCACCCGGACCATCACCGTCGTCCCGCGCCCGGGCGCGCCGTGCACCTTGACCTCACCGCCGACGCTGAGAGCCCGCTCGCGCATGCCCAGCAGGCCGAGGCAGCGGGGGTCGGCGGCCTCCGCCTCGGTCATGCCCCGTCCATTGTCGCGCACTTCGAGCCGCAGGTGGTGCCGCTCGGGCCGCAACTCGATGCGGACGGCCCCGGCGTGCGAATGACGCGCGACGTTGGTGAGCGCCTCCTGCAGGATCCGGAAGAGCACGGTCGCCGGCGCCCGGTCGACGGCCAGCTCGCGCGCCGGCGCGCTCAGCCGGCAGCGGATGCCCGTGCGGGCCTCGAACGTCGTCGCCTCCCACTTGGTCGCCTCGGCGAGCCCCAGGTGATCGAGGACCGGCGGCCGCAGGTCGCGGGAGATCCGCCGCACCGTCCCGATCGTGACGTCGACGAGGCCGACGATCGACTGCAGCCGGTTGACGAGCGGCAGCGGCGGGTGCGCCTCGCGGCGGGTGATCTCGCCCGTGAGCCACATCAGAATCCATCTTGAGGCTCGTGAGCATCTGTCCGAGCTCGTCGTGCAGCGCCCGCGACAGCCGCGTCCGCTCGTCCTCGCGCGCGACGGTGAGGCGGCGTGACAGCCGCCGCAGCGCCTCGGCCGATGGGGCCTGCGCCGCCCGCCGCGTGCGGGTGCCGGCGGGCCGCCCGCCACGGGCGGCGGTCTTCCCCGTCTTCGCGGTCTGCCTCGTCCTCGTCAGTGCCCCGGCGGTCTTCTTCGACGGCTTCGACTGGGGACGCGGGACGCTCCGCCGCGACGCTGGCGACTTCTTCAAGGCCATCTGGACTCTGGCGCGGATTGTTGGGGACAACCGATTCTGCAGTATAGCCCGACCACCCCCATCCGCCGAGGTGGATCCGCCCGGCCGCTCAGAGCCAGACGAGCGGCGGCGCAGCCGGCAGCAGGCCCGTGTCGGCGGCCAGCCGGTAGAACAGCTTCAGCCCCTCCTGCATCGCATCGTCCAGCTCGAACACGAGGTTCGCCCAGTAGCGGTCGAGCAGGTCGGCGGGCAGCCCGAACGTCCCCTCGTAGCGGCGCGCGAGATCGGCCCGCTCGGCCAGCCCCCACCGGCGCGACTCGAGGAGCGCGGCGTGCAGCCGCCGCAACTCGCCCGGGTCGCCGCCCGACGCCTGCCAGACGGCGAAGGCGAACGGCAGCCCTGTCTCCTCCATCCAGGCCTCGCCGAGATCGACGCGGGCCTCGGCGTCGGGCCGGAGATCGGCGCGCAGCGCGACGTCGCCGATGAACAGCGCCGCCTCGGCGCCGGCCGTGAACGGGTCCTCGCGGATCTGGTCGAACGGGAAGAAGTCGGGCTCCACCTTCCAGCGGATGCGGAACAGGATCTTCAGGAGGGCGACCGAGGTCGCCGACGCGGTCGTCAGCCCCACGCGGCGGCCGCCGAGGGTCTCGGGCGGGCGGCCGACGAGCAGGATGCTGAGCGCGGGCCCGCGCGATCCGATCACGAGGTCGGGCAGGATGCGGGTACTGCGCCGCGTGCCGGGCGAACTCGATGCTGGACGACGGGGCCACGTCGATGGCGCCGGCGGCGAGCCGGCGGTTCAGCTCGGAGGGGACGCCTTCGACGAGGGTGACGCCGGGAGGGAGTCCCCGGTCGATCAGCCCGGCGTGCACGGGGAAGCAGTTGCTGTAGATGATGTGGCCCAGACGCAGCATGCGCGCTCCAGGAAACGCCGGCACGGCTGAGTCGGCCGTGGCCGGGGGGAACGCCGGCGGGGATTCCGCGCGACGCCGACGTTGAAGTATTGTATACTGACTCTTCGGTCAGGTTACTAAACGCGGAGTCTTCATGCCCCTCGAGGGCCGCACCAAACAGGACGTTCTCTCAGAGTTCCGTTGCGCCGAGAATCCTCACGGCCGCCCGCGGGGTCTTCGCCCGCAAGGGCTTCCAGGCTGCCACGATGGACGACGTCGCCGCCGCCGCCGGGGTCGGCAAGGGGACGCTGTACCTGTACCTACCGGTCCAAGCGCGACATCTACCTGGCGGCGCTCGAGCACGGCCTCCGGGCCCTGCAGGACCTGACGCGCGCCGCGGTCGAGGCGGCCCCGACCATCGAGGCCAAGATCCGGGCGTTCGTCCTGACCAAGCTGCGCTACTTCGACGAACAGCGCGACTTCTATCGAATCTATCACGCGGAATTCGGCAACGTCATCGCCCATCCGTCGTGCCTCCCGCAGGAACTGAAGGCGCTCTACCTGCAGCAGGTGCAGCAGCTCGAGCGGACGGTGCAGGAGGCGCTCGACGCCGGCCACATCCGGCCGGTGCACGCCGGCACGGTGGCGTTCGCCATCTTCGAGATCACCCGGGGCCTCATCGCCCAGCGGCTGCTGGATCGATCCCCGGGCCGTGCGGAGGACGATGGCGCGTTCATCGTCGATCTGATCTGGAAAGGGATAGGAAAGCGATGAAGAGGACCGTGGCACTCGCCGGCGTCCTGCTGGCGGCCTGGGCCGCCCCGGCGCTCGCCCAGTCGGCGGCGCCGATGCCGGCCGCGCAACTGCCGGCCATCCAGGCCGGCACGGGGAGCAACCCGTTCCTGGGCAGCGTGCCGCCCGGCCCGTCGACGGCGAACGTGCTGCCGCTGTCGCTGGCCGACGCGGTGACGCGCGCGCTCAAGTACAACCTCGGCGCGGTGCAGGGGCAGCAGGACATCGAGACGGCGCGGGCGGATCGCAAGCGGGCGCTGGCCGGCCTGCTGCCGTCGATCTCGACGGCGATGTCCGAGACCGGGCAGCAGATCAATCTGCAGGCGTTCGGCTTCTCGTCGTTCCCGGGCATGCCGGACATCATCGGGCCGTTCAAGGTGTTCGACGCGCGGGTCTACCTGTCGCAGCCGGTGCTGAACTTCCCCGCGCTGAACCACGCGCGGGAGCAGGCGCAGAAGCTGAGCGCGGCGCAGGACGACTACCGCAACGCCCGCGACCTGGTGGTGCTCATCTCGGCGAACCTCTACCTGCGCACCGTGGCGGCGCAGAGCCGGATCGACGCGGCCACGGCCCAGCGCGACACGGCGAAGGCCCTCGACGACCTGGCGCAGGACCTGAAGCAGGCCGGGCTGACGGCGGGCATCGACGTGCTGCGGGCGCACCTGCAGCTGCAGACCGCCCAGCAGCGGGTCATCGTCACGCAGAACGAGTTCGACAAGCTGAAGCTGCAGCTGGCGCGCGCCATCGGCCTGCCGGTCGCCCAGCCGTTCACGCTGACCGACAAGATTCCCTACGCGCCGCTCCAGCCGATGACGCTGGACGCCGCGCTGAAGGTCGCCTACGCGTCGCGCGGCGACTACCTGGCGGCGCAGAAACGGCTGCAGGCGGCCGAGGACGCGCGGAAGGCGGCCCTCGGCGAGCGGCTGCCCTCGGTCTCCTTCAACGCCAACTACGGCGACATCGGCCTGACGGTGGCCGGCGCCCGTGAGACGTTCAGCGTGGCCGGCGTCGTGCAGGTGCCGGTGTTCGAGGGCGGCCGCCTCGCCGGCGACCTGGTGCAGGCCGACGCCGATCTGGCGCGCCGGCGCGCCCAGCTCACCGACCTCAAGGGGGGCATCGAGTACCGACGTGCGGGCGGCGTTCCTCGACCTGAAGGCGGCCGGGGACCAGCTGAAGGTGGCGCAGACGGCCGTCGATCTCGCGAACCAGGAACTGGACCAGGCACGCGACCGCTTCGCGGCCGGGGTCGTCGACAACGTGGAAGTGATTCAGGCCCAGCAGGCCGTCGCCGAGGCGAGCGAGAACTACATCTCGAGCCTCTACGCGCACAATGTGGCGAAGGCCTCGCTCGCGCGCGCGCTGGGCATCGGGGAGGAAGCGGTGAAGAGCTATCTGGGAGGGTCGCGCTAATGGCAGCGGACGAGGTTACCAAGGAGCCCCGGCGGATCCCGGTCCGGCTGATCGCCGGCATCGTGCTGGTCGTGCTGGCCGGCGTCGGGCTGTGGGTCTGGCACACGTACGGCCGGGAGTCGACCGACGACGCGCAGATCGACGGCCACATCACGCCGATCGCGGCGCGGGTCGGCGGCACGGTCGGGGTCGTCGACGTGCACGACAACGAGCCGGTGCACAAGGGCGATCGGCTCGTGCAGATCGACCAGCGCGACTACCAGCTGGCGCTGCAGCAGGCCGAGGCGGCGCTGGCCGACGCCGAGGCGAACGCGCAGGCGCTGCACGTCGGCGTGCCGATGACGTCGACGACGACGCAGGGCGACGTGAGCACGGCGCGGGCGGCCGTCGACGCCGCGCGCAGCGCGGTGAACGCGGCCGGGCACGCCGTCGACGCGGCGAAGTCCCGCTACACCGCCGCCCAGGCGAACGCGCGCGCGCGCAAGGCCGACGCCGTGAAGGCCGAGAAGGATCTCGACCGGCTGGCGGGGCTCATCAAGAAGGACGAGATCTCGCAGCAGCACTACGACGCCGCGGTGGCCGCCGCGACAGCCGCGCGGGCGGGCCACGACGCCGCCGTCGCGGACGCGGCGGCCGCGAACGCCGCCGTGACGGTGGCCGAGAGCCAGTTGGCGCAGTCGAAGTCGGCGCTCATCAAGGCGCAGGCGGACTATGCCTCGGCGAAGTCGGGCACGCAGCAGGTCGCCGTCGACCAGGCGCGCGTGAAGGCCGCCGAGGCCCGCGTCGAGCAGGCGAAGGCCGCCCTCGGCCAGGCGAAGCTGAATCTCGCCTACACGACGATCGTCGCCCCCGCCGACGGCATCGTCAGCAAGAAGTCGATCGAGCCGGGACAGGTCATCCAGGCCGGCCAGCCGCTGCTGGCCATCGTGCCGCTCGAGGACGTCTGGGTGACGGCGAACTTCAAGGAGACGCAGCTCGACCACATGCGGCCGGGACAGCGCGCCACCGTGTCGGTCGACGCGCTCGACGGCCAGACGTTCCAGGGACACGTCGACAGCATCGCCGCGGCCACGGGCGCGCGGTTCAGCCTGCTGCCGCCCGAGAACGCCACGGGCAACTACGTGAAGGTGGTCCAGCGCGTGCCGGTGAAGATCGTGCTCGAGAAGGGGCAGGATCCGCAGCACCTGCTGCGCCCGGGCATGTCGGTGGAGCCGACGGTGTATACGAAGTAAGAGCGAGCTCCCGTCTCCAGTCTTCGGTCTGCGGTCTCCGGTCCAGTCAGGACTGGAGGCTGGAGACTGTCGCAACGCGCAATGGGCAATGACAATGGGTATTGCTCAGCACTGCACGTCGTGGGTTACACGTCGAAGGGCGGACGCAGCGCCCCTCACCCCTCCACCCGCTCGAACGTTCCATCCTTCTTCACGTAATACCGCCTCCCCCGCCAGCTGATCGTGTTGCCGAAGAAGCCGGCGAGCCAGGCGGCGAAGCTCGCGAGCGTCCTGCAGCGGCACGAGATACCAGCGGCCGCCGGACGAGCGGATCGTGCAGGACGTCGATGGCGGTCACCCACGCCGCCGCGGCGCGCAGGACGAGAGTGAGGGCCAGCACCGGCCACCAGGCAGGCCGCACGATCGTCAGCAGCACAGCCGGCGGCAGCGGATTCGTGAAGACCTGGCCGACGTAGCCCCACGGGCGCGACCGGCGCGTGCTCCGATTCCACCGGAGCCGATGGCGCACGTTCGCGGCCAGCCCCTGGCTGCCGATCCGGTGCTCGATCACGTACGACGAGAGGATCACGCCGTAGCCGGCCTGCGCCGCGAACTGCCCCATCACGAAGTCCTCGGCGAGGTACCGGCTCAGCCGATCGAACCCGCCGATGCGCGTCAGCACCTCGCGGCGCGCGGCAATGGTCGGCCCGAGCGCGAACTTCATCCCGTCGAGCATCCGCGCCACCAGTATTCCCGACAGGAACTCGGTGTTCAGCCCGACGGCCTCGAGCGTCGACCAGACGCTGCGGCCGGGGACCGCACGGTAGGGACAGGTGGCCAGGCCGAGCTGCGGGTCGGCGAACTCGGCGGCGAGGGTCTTCAGCAGATCCGGCGTCACCCGCACGTCGCTGTCGGTCATCACCAGCAGGTCGTGACGCGCCGCGGCGAGCATCCGGTCGAGACTGAACACCTTCGCGTTGGGATAGGGCGGCTCTCCGGTCACGAGGACCTGCACCGGCACGTGCGGATGACGCTCGCGCAGGCGCTCGACGATGGCAAGGGCCGGGTCGGCGGCCTCCCGCGCGGCGAACAGGAGCTCGAAATCGGGATAGTCCTGGAGGAAGTGGCTCTCGAGGTTCTCTTCGAGCCCCTCGTCCACGCCGTGCAGCGGCTTGAGGACGCTGATGGGAGGACGTGGCGCCTGCCGCCGGCGGGCGGACGCGCAGGTAGCGGCGCGCCGCGACGATGGTCAGTCCGCAGTAGACGAGGGCGCCCGCGGTCAGGGCGGAGAAGACGACGAGCGCGATGATCGTCACCGCCCCCTCCGCCGCCGACCCGACCGCGCCGGCTTTGACGGTCGGCGGGGTGCATGGTAGGCTGCATCGATTTTCACGATCCTGACGGGATGACCGTACATCCGATGACCACGCACATGTCCCCCAGAAGCTTCCGGAACCTTCTGCGCGTGCTCGCGCTCCTCGTCATCGCCATCGTCGCGCTGCCGGCGATCGCCGCCGCGCAGACCGACGAGATTCAGGTCTACGACGGCGGGCTGGCGACCCCCGGCACGCTGAACCTCACGCTGCACGACAACTTCACGCCGAACGGGGCGAAGGCGCCGGCCTTCCCCGACGCGGTCGTGTCGAACGATTCGTTCAACGGCGTGGCCGAGTGGGCCTACGGCGTGACGAAGTGGTTCGAGGCGGGGCTCTACATGCCGCTCTACAGCGTCTCGTCGAACCACGGCGAGACGTTCAACGGCTTCAAGCTGCGCGCCCTGTTCGCGGTGCCGCACGCCGACGACCGCCGCTTCTTCTACGGCGCGAACTTCGAGTTCAGCATCAACAACCACGACTGGGACCCGAGACGCTACTCCTCGGAGGTCCGCCCCATCATCGGCTGGCACCTCCATCCGGTCGACATCATCATCAATCCGATCCTCGACACCGAGTACGACGGCCTGAAGAACCTCGACTTCGCGCCGTCGATGCGCGTCGCCTACAACGTGAACCCGGCCTGGGCGCTGGCCGTCGAGGAGTACGCCGACTTCGGGCCGCTGCACCAGTTCCATGCCGTCTCCGACCAGTCGCATCAGCTCTACGCGGTCGTGGACCACAGCAGCCGGCTCGTCGACGTCGAGGCCGGTCTCGGCTTCGGCCTCACGAACGGGTCGGACGGCGTGACGCTGAAGCTGATCCTCTCGCGCGATCTCACCCGGCTGAGATGAACCGGGGCTCCGCCCCGGACCCCGGCTCACTTCGTTACGCTCGCGATCCGGCTCGCTCCACTGCGCTCGCGCGCGGGCCCGCCGTGCGGGCCGTTGCGCAACTGCGCGCGGCGCGCGGCCGCACCTACTTCGGCCGCGACACGGCCGACGCCGACGGCTGCTCGGCCAGGCTCGGCTGCCCCGCCAGCAGCGGGTGGTTCATGAAGACCGTCTTCCCGCCACTGTTGGCGAGCACCCAGGTCGACTGCGCCGGCAGCCGCTGGCGCGCCGCCTGCTGCTTGCTCTCCGGCACCACGAGAAAGACCCGGTTCGGCCGCTTCCAGACGGACGGGAACGTCTGGTCGTCGAAGAAGATCTTCGGCGCGTCCGGATAGTGCGATCCGTAGGCCAGGCCGTTGTACCTGTCCGTTGTAGACGAGCGCCTGCCGGTCGAGATAGAAGCCGACGCTGCAGGCCCCCTCGAACTCCCCGTACACCGCCAGCTGGTCGCCGGGCTGCCACACGCGGCCGATCGCCCGCGCCAGCGGCACCGACGACATCTGCGGCTCGAACGCCGCGAAGGCGACGTTCGCCGCATAGCAGAACCCGACCATGGTGATCGCCACGGCGAGGTTCGCCTGCCATCCCGATCCGCGGCGGCGCAGCCACCAGGCGGCACCGAAGCCGACGACGAACAGGATGGCGGCCGCGGCCGCCGGACCGCGGAGCACGCCGAACGTGTCGGGGGTGAGATCGAAGAAGGTGGCCATCGCCACGCGGTAGAAGCCGGTCGGGTGGCGCGTGAGCAGCGCCGAGATGTCGGCGTTCGACGAGATGCCGCGCGAGATCCAGAGCATCGTCCCGAGCAGCGCGGCGATGAGCGCCCCGACGAGGGCGAGCGCCCCCTGCAGCCGCGGCAGCCAGCGGCTGCGCTCGGCCTCGGCGCGCGACAGGCCGATGCCGATGAGCAGCGCCACGGCCGGCCAGGCGCTGAAGGCGTAGTACCTCCATCCGCGACCCGGTGATCACCGAGAAGAACAGGAAGATGAAGGCGGCCCAGAGGAAGACGAACAGCTTCGCCGTGTCGGTGTCGCTCAGCCGCGAACGCCACTGCCGCGGCGGCGGGCAGCCGCGCAGCGCGAGCGGCACGAACACCACCCAGGGGAAGAACCAGGCGATGTGCTCGCCCCACCAGAGCGCCAGCGGCACGGCGGTGTAGTCGTGCGGGATGCGCCGGCCGAGCGCCCGCAGGATCTGCTCGTTGACGAAGTAGAACCAGTAGAAGCCGGGCGTCTCGTCCGGCGATGAGATGCCACGGCAGCGCGATGATGAGGAAGACGGCCGCGCCCGCGATCCACGGGATCTGCCGGAACCGGTCGTGGTTCGCGTGGCTGCGCCGCCAGCCGCCGACGAGCAGCAGGAAGACGAACGCGATGCCGAACGGGAAGGCGACGCCGATGGCGGCGCGCGTGATGATGGCCAGCCCCGTCAGCGCCGCGAAGCCCAGGTAGCCCGCGCGCGGCGACAGGCTGCCCGTCCACGCGCGCAGGAACAGGTAGAACCCGATCGTGAACTCGAGCGAATACAGCGCCTCGGGAATCATGATCCGGGTGAACAGGAACACCCCGAAGCTGCTGCCGATGACGAGCCCGGCGTAGAAGCCGGCGCGTTCGTCGAAGAACCGGCGGCCGAACTGGTACAGCATCAGCATCAGGCCGATGACCGCCAGCGCGAGCGGCAGCCGCGTGGCGAAGGCGTTCTGCCCGAACAGCATGTAGCTGGCCGCCACGAGCCAGTAGTGCAGCGGCGGCTTCTCGAGCCAGCGGATGCCATTGATGTGCAGCACCCCCCAGTCGTGGCTCTGCACCATCGCCACCGATGCCAGCGCGTGGCAGCTGTCGGCATCGTCGAGCAGCGGCGGGCGCGGCGCGTTGACGATGTAGATGCCGACGCCGACGGCGAGCAGGAGGAGAATGGCCAGCCGGCGGCGCGGCGCCGGCAGCATGCGGGACTCGGTCGTCATTTGGAACGGCCCCCGGTCGATGACGAGACCGGCACCAGGCGGCCTCGACGGAGATAGAACGTGCGCCCGCGCCAGTCGACACGGTTGCGGAACAGACTCAGCGCCCAGATGCCGGCCGCCAGCGCGTCGTGCACCGGCAGCAGCCACCAGCGGGCGAGCAGATCGCGATCCCCGAGCAGGCCCACGCCGACGCGCCACGCGACGGCGAGCCGCAGCACGAGGTAGGCCCCCAGATACGCGCCGGCCACGGCCGCCGACGGCGCGACACAGGCCGCCGCGACGGCCCACGGCAGCCCCTGCGTGACGACGAACCCCCAGTGCCCACCGGGGCGGCTGTGCCGCCGCGTCACCGCCCAGCGCAGCGCATGGGTCACGAACGCGCCGGTGGTGTCGACACACTCCGACTGCACGACGAGGTCGGCCAGCTCGACGCGATGACCGCGCGCGGCGATCCGGCGGCCGAGCTCGAAGTCCTCCGCGCAGTAGTCGACCAGCGCCTCGAACCCCCCGATCTCCGCCAGCCGCGCGCGCGGCACCGCCATGGTGGCGCCGAGCGCGAACGCGATCCCCTCGACCTGCCGCGCCACCAGCACGCTGGGTGCGAAGTCGGTCTCGATGGCGAGCGACTCGAGCGCCGCACCGAGGCTGCCGTCCCGCACCCCCGTGTACAGGCAGGTGACGAGGCCGACGCCGGGATCACCGAACGGCGCGACGACGGCGCGCAGGTACCCGGGGCCGACCCGGATGTCGCTGTCGTTGACGACCAGCAGATCGTGCCGGGCCTCGCGCACCAGCCGGCACAGCTTGTTGACCTTGCTGCTGGCGCCCAGCGCCGGCGCCCCGACGAGCAGCCGGATCTCCCGCTCCGGGAAGTCGGCGATGAGGCGCCGGACGATCGGGATGACGGGATCGCGGTCGTCCTCGACGGCGAACAGTATTTCGTACTCGGGATACGCCTGGCGGCAGAAGGTGGCGAAGTTGGCGTAGGAATCGCGGTCGAGGCCGCGGACCGGCTTGAGGACGCTGACCGGCGGCGGCGGCCGGTCGGGCCAGCCGCGGGGCCGGTGGGCGTAGCGGCCCGCGCTGACCAGGGCGGTCAGGTAGTACGCGAGCGGCAGCACCGCGCCCGTCAGCACGATCCACCGGAGGGTGGTCAGCATGATGTCGGTCTACGGTCTACGGTCTTCAGTCTACGGTCCTGGCTGGACCGAGCACTCAAGACTCGACGCTCAGAACTCAGGACTCAGAACTGACAGCGAAGTTCCGCTACCCCATCCAGACGAGCGCCACGCCGGCGCAGACCAGCAGAACGCCCATCCAGCGCACGCGACTCACGTCCTCACCCAGGAGCACGCGCGCACCGACGGCGCCGACGGCGTAGCTCAGCGCGGTGGCCGGCACGACGAAGCTGACGTCGGCCCACGACAGGACGACCAGCAGGGCGAAGAAGGCGCCCGCCATCAGGGCGATGCCGACCCAGATCCAGGGCTGCAGCGCGGCCCGCCCGATCGTCACCAGCAGCGCGCGCGGCCGGAAGTCCCGGACCTCCCCGATCCGCTTCATCGCGTGGCTGACGGCGATCTCGCCGCCGGTGCCGGCCAGCACGATCACCAGGATCCCGATCGTGGTGCGCAGCGTCATGGCAGGCCGGTGGTCCTCGGGGGCGTCCGGCTGATCAGCAGGACGCCGACGCAGATGAGGCCGATGCCGGTCCAGCGGACGTCGGTGACCTGCTCGCCGAGCAGCGCCCAGCCCAGAAAGGGGACGACGGCATAGCCGATTGCGGAGACCGGCGTGACGAAGCTGTAGTCGGCCCAGGACAGCAGGACGAGGTAGCAGACGAAGAACGCGAGCAGGCTGCCGACGCCGAGCCAGATGGACGGCGTGGTGAAGGTCTTCACGAACACGCCGGCGAGCGCCTGGATCGACCAGGCATCGACCGCGCCGACGTGCTTCATGCCGATGCTCAGCAGGATGTTGCCAACCGAGCTGAGCGCCACGACGAGGACGAGCAGGACAACGGTCTTCGTGTCCACCGATGCAGACGAGGACGAGGCCATGGATGCAGCCGCCGGGGACGGGCCGGGCTCAGAGCTCGGCCTGATTGCCGGCCAGCGGACGCTGCCCGGCGTACTTCCGGCGATCGGCGCGCAGCCGCATGAACTCGACCGCCTCGCGGTAGAGGCGCTTGCGGTCGTGCGCGTCCCAGAGCGACTCGCGGACGATCCGCCAGGCGACGCGGGGCCGGAAGTAATAGGAATCGTAGAAGCGGTTCACCGCCTCCATCATCTCCTCGCGCCCCAGGTCCTGGTACTGGATGTGCGGGAGCTGATGGCCGTGCTCGTCGGTCATCGGCGTGGCGGTCAGCGATCCGGCCTGCTGCAGGTGCTGGTACAGCTCGGTGCCGGGATACGCATGGGCGATCGACACCTGGATCGTCTCGCAGTCGAGCTCCTTCGCGAAGTCGATCGTCTTCTGGATCGTCTGGCGCGTCTCGCCCGGCAGGCCGATGATGAAGTCGGCGTGGATGCGGATGCCGACCTTCTTGCAGTTGGCGACGAACTTGCGCGCCATCTCGACGGTGGCGCCCTTCTTGATGTTCTTGAGGATCTGGTCGTCGCCCGACTCGAAGCCGACGATGAACAGCCGCGCGCCGGCGTCGGCCATCGCCTTCAGCGTGTCGTAGTCGCTGTGGACCCGGGCCGTGGACGACCAGCGGAACTTCAGCGGCTTGAACCTGGCGCACAGCTCGAGCACCCGGTCCTTCCGGATGTTGAACGTGTCGTCGTCGAAGAAGAACTCCTTCGCCTGCGGGAACAGCTCAATCGCGTGCGCCATCTCCCGCGCCATGTTGTCGGCCGAGCGGACCCGCCAGGCGTGCCCCGACAGCGTCTGCGGCCACTGGCAGAAGGTGCAGAGCGCCGGGCAGCCGCGCGAGCTGTACAGCGCCACGTACGGGTGCAGCAGGAACGGCACGTTGTACCGCTCGATCGTCATGTCGCGCTTGTAGACGTCGGTGACGAACGGCAGCGCATCCAGCTCAGCCGTGGTCAGCGCCGGCCGCGCCGGATTGTGGACGATCCGGCCGTCCTGCCGGTAGCTGGCGCCGGCAATCGTCGACAGCGGGCGTCCCTGGGCGAACTCCACGACCGCGTAATCGAACTCGCCGCGGACGACGAAGTCGATGTCCTCGCTGGCCTTCAGGCTCTCCTCCGGCTGCACCTGCACCTGGGGGCCGACGAAGGCCACCTTCAGATCGGGCTTCCGCTCCTTCATCATGCGGACCATCTTCAGGTCGCTCTGGAAGCCGGCCGTCGAGGTGAACAGCACGAGGAAGTCGTAGTCCTGCGCGATCTCGATCGTCTCCAGCGCGGACACCTTGTGCGGACAGGCATCGAGCAGCCGGCTGCCGGGCAGCATGCCCGCCGGGTAGGCGAGCCAGACCGGGTACCAGGTACCGACTCGATCTCCCGGGTCGCCGGCCACCGCGAGCTCGCCCCTCCGTCGTAACCGTCGAAGCTCGGAGGATTGAGCAGGAGCGTCTTCATCACCGATGCCATATGCCTCGCTTTGCTGTACCGCTGCCGGGGGATCGCGTTGGCGCTACTGCGCCAGCGTCTCCAGCTGTCCCGTCGTCTTCCAGAGGCCGAGCTCGGCCTGCTGCCGGGCGAGCCGCGCCTCGGCGAGCGCCGCGGCGGCGTCGCTCTGCCGGAGCCGGGCCTGCTCGAGATCGCGCCGGCTCACGAAGCCGGCCTGATAGCGTGCCGTCAGCTCGCGGACCGTCTCGTCGGCGAGCCGGCTCTGCAGCCGCGCCACGTCGAGCGCCGCGCGCAACTGCCGGACCTGCTGCACGTCGCCGGTCACCTGCTGCGTCAGTGCGTCGCGGTGCTGCTGCACCCGGGCATCCGCCTCCGCCACTTGGCTGGCCGCCAGGGCGGCCGCGGCCGAGGTCTGCGCACTGAAGAGGGGGATCTGCACCTCCACGCCGACGTTCACGTTGTTGCGCTGGAACCGCTGGAAGTACTGGTCGTAGTTGTTGAAGTGCCCGAACAGACCCGTACTGGCCGACCAGGTCCACCGACGGCCAGTAGGCCCCGCGCGCACCGGCCAGCGTTGCCTTCCGCGCCTGCAGCTCGTACTCCGCCTCGTGGAGGCCCGGGTTCGTCTTCAGCGTCTGCGCCACCAGCGCCGTCACGGAGGCGTCCGGCGCCGCCGGCAGTTCCGGCGCCGCCTCGACCTGCACCGGTGTGCCCGGCGCGAGGCCGAGCTGGGCGCGCAGCCGCCCTTCCACTATACCTTCCCGGCCTTCGAGTTGCACGAGGCTTTGGTCCAGTTGAGCCGCCTCGATCTCGGCCTTCAGCGCCTCGGCCGGCAGCAGCCGGCCGGCCGCCACCAGCTCGCGGGTGATCGCGACGATGCGGCGCGCGCTGTCGCGGGCGGCCCGCCGCGCGTCGAGCGACCGGCGGACGGCGGCCAGCTCCAGGTACGCCGAGGCGGTCCGCTCGATGACATCGTCGCGCGTCTGCTCGACGCCCGCCGTCTGGCCGAGCAGCCGCGCCCTGGCGGCGTTCACCTCGCCGCGGGCGGCCCGGCTGAAGATGGTCTGGGAATAGGAGAGGTTCAGGATGGACGGCGCCGCGCCGCCGGGCGTCTGCGGAAAGCCGTAGGTGTAGACGGCGCCGGTACCGGTGAACAGGTTCGGTCCGAACTGCGCCCGCTGGCTGTCGACCTCGTCGGCGCGGACCCGCTGCTCGGCCCGGGCGAGCGCGACGTCGCGGCTGTCGTGCAGGGCGAGGTGAACGGCCTGTGCGAGCGTCAGCACGGCCGGCGCGTCGGCGGCCCGCGCCACGCCCGGCGCGACGGCGCCGCAGGCGAGCGCAACGAGCGCCACGGGGACGACGCGGGCGATCCAGCGCGTGAGCCTCATGATGTCCTCCGATTACTCGTGTCGCAGCGATTCGACCGGCTGCAGGGTGGACGCCCGGCGGGCCGGCAGGTACCCGAAGAGGATGCCGGTCGCGGCCGAGGTCAGGAGCGCGATCACGACCGACAGCCACGAGATGGGCACGACGATGTGCCCGGGCAGGAGCGGCCGGATCAGGATCGGCACGCTGATGGCGAGCAGGATGCCGATGAGGGCGCCCGATCCGCTGATGAGCGTCGCCTCGATGAGGAACTGCTCCAGGATCTCGAACCGCCGCGCGCCGACCGCCATGCGCAGGCCGATCTCGCGTGTCCGCTCGGTGACCGTCACCAGCATGATGTTCATGATGCCGATGCCGCTGATGACGAGCGCGATCAGCGCGACGAGCAGCAGCGTGACCGTCAGCGACATCGCGATCCGGTTCGCGGCATCGAGGATCGACGTGAGGTTCTGCACGCGGTAGCGCGTGCCAGGCCGGTGGCGCCGCTTCAGCACCGCGGCCACGTCGCGCGTGACCCCGGGCACGGCGGCGGCGGTGGCCGCCTGCGCGTAGAGCGTCTTCACGAAGTTCGCGCCCGTGTAGTAGCCGAGCAGCGAGAACGGGACCAGCACCGATTCCTGCTGGATCTCCGACTGGCCGAAGGTCGCCACCCGCTCGCGGAACACCCCGATCACCGTGAAGGTGAGCTCGCCGACGCGCGCGCTCCGGCCGACGGCATCCCCCGCCGGGAACATCCGCGCCGCCAGCTCCTGCGTGAGCAGGCAGACCTTGCTGTGCGACGCCATGTCGTCGGCGTCGAAGAACCGCCCCGACAGCACGTCGAGGTTGCGGATCCGCTGGAAGCCCTCGGTCACGCCCACGAGCGTGATCGGCCGCTCCTGCCCGCCGACGACGACGGTCATCGGGATCTCGCGGGTGCCCGCCACGGCCTCCACGTGCGGCACGTCGTCCTTGATCGCCTGCAGGTCGCCGAGCGTCATCTGGTCGCTCAGCGTCATCGCCTCGGCGCTGCTCTCGCTGACGTGATCCGCGAAAACGATGTTGGCGCCGACGGCTTCGATCTGCGCAAGGATGTAGTGCTTGCCGGTGAGCGCCACCGTCACGACCAGCACGATGCAGGCCGTGCCGATGATGACGCCCAGCATCGCCAGCAGCGCCCGCACCTTGTTGATGCGCAGGGCGTCGATGGCCACCCGCCAGCTCTCGGCACTGATCATCGCGGTCCGGGGGAAGGAAAGGTCGCGCCGCCCACCTCAGCGCACCGATCGCAGGCGGTCGAGCGCGTCACGGGCGGCCCGCTGGTCGGGCACGAGCTGCAGCACCCGCCGGTACTGCGCGATCGCATCCTCGGGGCGACCCGCCCGCTCGAAGGCCCGGGCGAGCCAGAGGTGTGCCGAGGCGCGCGAGGGGGCGTCGTCGCTCGACGGGGACTTCGACAGGTAGGCCGTCAGCCGGCGCTGGGCTGCGGCGAGATCGCCGCCCGCCAGCACCGTCGCGACGCCCTGATAGAAGTCGAGCCGCGGGTCGGCGGGCGCCACGCGCGCCGCCCCCGCAATCGCGTCGTTCAGGCCCTCGGCCTGCCGGTGCCGCGCGAAGAACTCCGCCGCTTCGAAGTACGGATCGGCCGCCGACGGCTTCATCGCCAGCACGCGACCGTAGGCGGCCGCGGCCTGATCGCCGTGCCCTTCCGACGTGAAGTACGTCGCGCGCGCGAGATCCCCCTGCACCGGATCGAGCAGCGCAATCGCCCGCACCTGGTCGCGCGCCTTGTCCTCGTCGCCGCCGACGACCCAGGGCGCGTCGAGATAGAACTCCAGCAGGTCGCGGCGCGCGGCGATGTTCGAGGGATCGAGCTCGACTGCCTGCTCGAACTCGCCTTTCACCTTCCGCGCGAGGAAGAAGCTCCTCGTCCGATCGGCCTTCTCGCCGTAAGCGCGCCCCAGCCACCGGTGGTATCCGAGTTGGCGGGCATCCGCGCGACCGCCGCTTCCGCGCTCGCCACCGCCCGCTCGTCGTCGCCGAGCCGGAGGTAGGCGCGCGACAGCCAGTGGTAGAGCACCGCATCCTGCGGCGACCGGGCGATCGCCGCCATCAGCCCGGCACGGGCCTCGACATAGCGGCCGGCATCGAAATCCGCAATCGCCGCCGCCAGCGCCGGCGACAGCCTCTCGTCGGCCTGCGACCGCGATGCCGCCTGCATGCCGGCTCCCGCCGCCAGCACGCCCGACAGCACCAGCGCCGTCAGCCCGATCCTTCCGGTCATCCTCATCCGTCCCTTTCCTGCATCCGCTCCACGCTGTTCCGCCCGGTGCCCCGCACCAGCCGCGTCAGTCTCCCCCCGATGGTGCCGCCGAGACACTCATGCCCGGCCGCAGGTCGCTGTCGGCCGAGACGACCACCTGCTCGCCGTCGGACAGCCCGCTGCGCACCTCGTACTGTGTGACGCTCGCCGCGCCCACCTGGATCGCCTGGCGCTTCAGGATCCCGGAATCGATGACGTACACATAGCGGTCCGCCGCCTCCCCCCGGACCGCGCCGCGGGGAACCAGCAGGGTGCTGGCCGTGTCGTGCACCCGGATTCTGACGTCGACGTTCACCTCGGGCAGCAGCTCGGGCGACTGGTCGTTGGCCACCGAGCAGATGACCTTGCCGACGTTCCGGTTGCCCCGGGCGACGATCGCCTTCGGCACCCGTTCCGTCCGCCCCTTCCAGGTCTGCCCGGGGGCGGCGTCCCAGGTGACGGTGACCGGCTGGCCGACAGCCAGCGAGCCGACGTCCGGTTCGTCGACGTACGCCTCGACCTGCATCCGCCCCAGATCCGCCAAATCGGCAAGCTCGGCCCCGACCTGCACGTAATCGCCGGTACGCACCGGCAGCAGGTAGACGGTGCCGTTCGCCGGCGCCCTGACCTCGGCTCCACCCACCTGCGCCTGGAGCAACCGGACGGTCTCCTGGCCCTGACTCACCCGAAACTGGGCCGTCTGGAGGTCGAGACCGGCCGCCCGCCTCAACTGGGCCCGGCGCGCCTCGAGCACGCGCGCGGAGGCTTCTGCCCGGCTGAGCGCCAGCGCGTTCTGGTCGACCTCCTCGCGGGTGGCCGCCTGCTCGGACAGCAGCTTCTGCAGCTGGGTCCGATCGCGCTTCAGCTTCTCGAGCTCGGCCTGGTTCTTCTGCAAATCGCCTTCCACCTCGGCGACCTGATCGGCCGGCCCTCCGGCACGGGCAATCCGCAACTGATCCTCCGCGTTGAGGAGATTTTCACGCGCCTGCGCGAGGCTGGCCCTGGCGGCCGTGTCATCCAGCGAGAGCAGGAGCTGCCCCGCCTTGACCGTCTCCCCCTCAGTGACGTCGACCGACCGGACGAAGGTCGCCAGGCGGGCCCGCAGCACGTGGGGCTCGATCGGGTGAACCTTGCCGTTGCTCTGAATCCAGACGTCGAGCGCGCCCCGGGTCACCCGCCCGGTGCGGACCTCGACGGCCGGCTCCCGGCCGGAGCACCACAGGGCCGTCAGCAGCGCCGCCGCGACCGCGGCGGCTGCGAGCCCGAGCCGGCCTCCCGTCCTCATCGCCATCTCAGCGTTCCTCGTCTGCCCTGGACCGCGTCACACACGGTCCTCAATCCGGGACGTTCCGTCGACCGCCGCCAGCCCGAGGCCGCCGTCGGCCCACCGCGGCAGCCAGTGCGCCACGGCGTCGATCGTGTGGCTCCGGTCGGCGCCGAGCCCTCCATGGAAGCCGTCGTGCAACAGGACGACGTCGCCGCCGCGGACGCGGCCGAGCCGGCCGATCAGCCGGTCGGCCGGCTGGGGCGTCCAGTCGTATCCCGTGACCGACCACATCGCGATGCGCCCGACACCGGCCCGGCGGGCCACTGACTGCAGGTGCGGTCCACGGAAGCCGTAGGGCGGCCGCATCCAGATCGGACGCCGGCCGGTCGCCCGCTCGATGGCGTCCTGGCAGCGCCGGAGCTCGTCGGCAATGCGGCCCGGCGTCTTCCAGACCAGCGCCGGGTGCGTGGCCGTGTGGTTACCGATGAGGTGCCCACGAGCCGCGATCTCCGCGGCCAGTCCGGGCTCGGCCTCGACGAACCGCCCGATCAGGAAGAACGTGGCCCGCGCGCGGTGACGGTCGAGCAGGTCGAGCAACCGCGGCGTCATCGCCGGGTTCGGCCCATCGTCGAAGGTCAGCGCCACCGAGCCCCGGCCGATGTGCCGGGTGGTCGGCCCGAACAGCCGGGACGCCGGGTGACAGGCCCCCCAGGCGAACAGGCCGGAGCCCGCCGCGGCGACGCCGACGGGAGTCAGCCAGGCAGTCATGTCCATTCCGAGGGCGACGTCGGCCGGGCCGGCGCGCACCCCTTCCGCCACACTAGCACGCGGCAGGCGTCCCGGCCGGAGAACGCCGCATGCCGGGGCGGATCGCCGGCCGCCGGGCGGTGGCGGCCGGGGACCGCGGTCACGGAATGACCGCGGTCTTCAGTTCACCGTTACGGTGCTTGAGGTGCTCGAACATGCGGGGCAGTTCGCCCAGCGGGATCTCGCCGGTGATGAAATCGCGGGCGGCGATCCGGCCCTGGGCGACCATGTCGAGCGCCTCGCGGATGAAGCGCGGCGTGTGATGGAACGTCGACTTGATGGTGATCTCCGAGTAGTGCAGCGCGGTCGGGTCGAACTGCACGGGGACGCCGCGCGGGCAGCCGCCGAACAGGTTCACCGTGCCGCCACGCCGGACCATCTGCACGGCCCACTGCCACGTGGCCGGCGATCCGACGGCCTCGATGGCCGCGTCGACGCCGCGGCCGCCGCTGGTCAGCCGGCGCACGGCCTGCACGGGGTCGTCGATCTCCGAGACGTCGAAGGCGGCGGTCGCGCCGAGGCGCTCGGCGGCGGCCACCTGGCTCTGGCGCTTGCCGATGGCGATGACGCGCGCGCCGCGGCCGGCCAGGATGCGGATGAACTTCAGGCCGATGGGTCCGCAGCCGATGACGACGACCGTCTGGTCGGGCTCGATGCCGGTCTCATGGATGCCGCGCAGCACGCAGGCGAGCGGCTCGACCATCGCGGCGTCGACGAAGTCGACGTGGCCGGGAATCTCCAGCATGTTCTCCCGGACGATGCGGCCGGGAATGCGGATGTACTGGGCGTAGGCGCCGTTGTTGAACAGCAGGTCCTCGCAGAGGTTCTGGTGACCGCCACGGCAGAACTCGCACGCGTTGCAGGGGGCGGAGTTGGCCGGCACGACGCGCATGCCGACGCGCGAGGCCGGTCCCGACACCTCCGGGCCCGCCGACACGACGACGCCGGCCAGCTCGTGGCCGAACAGCGCCGGCGGCACGAGCATGCGCGCGTGGTAGCCCTGCTTCCAGACCTTCAGATCCGTCCCGCACGTCAGGGCCACCTTCACCTGCACGAGGACTTCGTCCTCGCCCAGGGCGGGAATGGGCACCTGTTCGATTTTCAGATTCTCGCGGCCGTGCAGAACCGCGGCGGTCATCTGACCGTTCAGATCCGTGTGCGTCAAGGCGCGATCACCACCTTCAGGGAGTGCCCGTCCGGACGGGCGGCCAGTTCGAGTGCCTCCGCGATCCGACCGAGCGGGAACCGATGAGAGACGAGGTCGGCGACGGGCAGCCGCCGCTCGAACACGAGCCGGGCCGACTCGGCCTGCAACTCGATGGATGCGCTGTAGCTGCCGAGCAGCTCCTTCTCCTCGATGCCGATCGGCGCGGCCGGCACGGTCATCGTCATCTGCGGATCGTTGTGCGCGAACAGCACGACGCGGCCGCCGGGCCGCGCCAGGGCCAGCGCCTCGGCCACCAGCGCGGGACTCGGCACGGCGACGAGCACGACGTCGGCGCCGCGCCCGTCGGTCCGCTCGGCGATCGCGTCCCACACGCCGCTGCCGGCGGCGGGATCGAGCGACGCCTCGGCGCCGAGCTGCAGGCTGCGCGCCCGCCGCTCCGGCATCAGGTCGGTCGTCACGACCGTCGCCCCTTCGAGCCGGGCGAGCAGCATCAGCAGCAGGCCAATCGGCCCCTGGCCGATGACGAGCACGACCTCGCCGGCGGCCACCCGCCCCTTCTTCACGCACTTGAGGCAGGTGTTGACCGGCTCGACGAAGGTCGCCTCCTCGAAACTCACGTCATCGGGAATCGCCACCATGCCGCGCGCGGCAATCCACGGCATCACGCGGACGAACTCCGAGAAGCCGCCACCCGCCGGCTTGAAGCCGGCCGTCACGCCGACGCGCTTGTAGGTGTCGCACTGCGAGAACAGCTCGCGCTCGCAGTAGAAGCAGGTGCCGCACGGCACGTGGTGAAAGCTGAGGACCCGATCGCCGGGGCGCCAGGTCGTGACGCCCGCGCCGACGGCCGCCACGGTGCCCGCCATCTCGTGCCCGAAGATCTGCGGCGGCGGCAGGAACCCGTACTGGATCTTCTTGATGTCCGTCCCGCAGACGCCGCAGGCCGCGACCCGGATCAGGACCTCGCCCTCGCCGATCTCCGGCACCGGCACCTGTTCGACGACCACGCGGCGCACGCCGCGGTACACGCCGGCGCGCATCGTGGCGCCGGCCGCCACGCCGGGCGTCGCCGGGGCGGTCTCGGGCTGTGCGGTCGATTGACTCATCCTGCCGTTGTCTCCGTCACGGCCAGCACGTCTGGCGCGGCGGCCAGCCGCTGGACGTACCGATCCAGGAACTCCCCCAGCACGTCGGCGGCCTGCGCCGACGCCCGGCCGAACCGCACCAGCCGTCCCAGCCGGTGGGGGTGGCTCAAGACCTGCCCGGCCAGCCGCCCGTAGCGCAGCCGCCCGTCGGGCGCGAGCGCCAGGTTGAAGTCGAGCGGCAGGTCCTCGCCGGCCTCGTCGCTGATCGCGCGCACGGCCACCGCGGGCAACCGCAGGCGGCCGGCGGCGGCGAACACGCTGAAGGTCTCCATGTCGACGACGTCGGCCATGGCCGCGAAGGCGGCCTTGTCGCCGGCGCGCACCAGAATCCGGTCGACGCTGACGAGCGCCGGCACGGCGTACGCGCCGCAGGCTTCCGCCGCGGCCATCAGCCGCGGATCGCTCCCGCAGGACCGCTGCGCCCCGGCGTCCACGACGTCGCGCGCCACGATGAGCGCGCTCTGCCGCAGCGCGGCCGACAGCCCGCCGCCGAGCCCCGCCACGACGCAGGCGTCGGGCCGCTCGCGGGCGAGCACCGGCGCGATCGCCCCGGCCCGCAGGCCGCCGATGCCGGTGAGCACCGCCTGCACCGTCACGCCGTCGATCTCCGCCTCGTAGAGCGGCTGGGCGCCGGCGGCCCGCTGGCGGAACGCGCGGCGCCGGCGCCAGGGGGCGAACTCGGCGTCGAGCGCGAAGGTGACGACGAGTCGCACGGCAATCCTCCCCCGATCAGGCGGCGTGGCTCGCGGCCGCTCCGGCGTCACCGGCCGGGCCCGTCACGTACTGGTGCGCGACGTACCAGCGGACCGCCCGCGCGAGCGCGTCCTCGACGGGCCCCGGCTGGAACCCGAGCTCGCGCCCGGCCTTCGAACAGTCGACGAACATCCGGTGGCGCGCCATGCGGACGCCGTCGAGCGGCACCCGCGGCTCGCGGCCCGTCAGCCGCGCGAAGGCCTCGCTCGCATAGCCCGCGGCGAGCGCCATCGGGTACGGCAGGCGGACGCGCGGCGCCGGCCGGCCGGTAATCGCGGCCAGCGTCGCCAGCAATTCCTTCAGCGTCAGGTTCCGCGCGCCGAGCAGGTACCGCTCGCCGATCCGCCCGCGCTCGGCCGCCAGCAGGTGGCCGGCCGCTACGTCCTCCACCGCCACCAGGTTCAGCCCGGTGTCGACGTAGGCCGGCATGCGCCCGCGCAGGAAGTCGACGATGATCCGGCCGGTCGGCGTCGGCTTCCAGTCCCCCGGCCCCACCGGCGTGGTCGGGCTCACGATGACGACCGGCAGGCCGGCCGCCGCCGCGCGGCGCACCTCCTGCTCGGCGAGGAACTTCGACCGCTTGTACGGCCCGATCATCTCGTCGAGCCGCGCCTCGGCGGTCTCGTCGGGCAGCCGCCCGGGCCGCCCCATGGCGATCGTGGCGACGGTGCTGGTGTAGATGAACCGCTCGACGCCGGCTTCGGCCGCCGCCACCAGCAGGTGCCGCGTGCCGGCGACATTGCTGTCGTAGATCGCCTGCGGATCCGGCGACCAGAGCCGGTAATCCGCCGCCACGTGAAAGACGCGGCGCACGCCCCGGCAGGCGGCCCGCAGCGAGGCGGGCTCGCGCAGATCGCCGTACGCCCACTCGACCGGCAGGCCGTCCAGCGCCCGCGTCAGCGCGGTCGGCCGGGCGAGCACGCGCACCGGTTCCTTCCGCGTCAGCAGCAGCCGCACGAGCTGACTCCCGACGAAGCCGGTCGCGCCGGTCACTAGAGTGGTCATGCGTCTGCCGGTTTGTCGTCTGCCGCCGGCTCCCGCAATTATCCCACCATCGCGCGTCCCATCCAGTCGGGACGCTCGGTCTCGGCCTCCGCCAGCCGGGTGAGATTGCGGTACCGGGCCAGTCCGTAGAGCGGGAACGACTGGCGATAGAGGTGGTACTTCAGGTAGAACACGCACGGGAACCCGGTGCCGGTCGTGCCCTGCTCGTCCCACGAGCCGTCGCCGTTCTGCTGGCCGAGCAGGCAGTCGACGGCGCGGGTCACGGCGGAGTCGGCGGCGGGGGCCGACGCGAGCAGCCCGATGAGCCCCCAGGCCGTCTGTGACGCGGTACTCGGGCCGCGCCCCTTCTCGCCGCGGTCGCCGTACGACGCGCAGGTCTCGCCGAATCCGCCATCGGCGTTCTGGACGCTGCGCAGCCAGCTGACGGCCCGCTGCGCGTAGTGGCGGGCGCCCAGGCGGAGCGTCTCGAGCGCGCGCAGCACGCCGCTGGTGCCATAGATATAGTTGACACCCCAGCGTCCGTACCACGACCCGTCGGCGTCCTGCTCGCGCCGGATGTAGGCGAGGCCGCGCGCGACGACCGGATCGGAGATTGGCCAGCCGAAGCGACCGAGGCACTCGACGACGCGGGCGGTCACGTCGACGCTCGACGGATCGATCATGGCGTTGTGATCGGCGAAAGGGATGTGCGTCAGGATCTCGCGATCGTTGTCGCGATCAAACGCCCCCCAGCCGCCGTCACGGTTCTGCATGCTGATCATCCAGCGCAGGCCGCGCCGGATGGCGGCGTCCTGCCGCGCCGGATCGCTGCAGCGGACGCGCTGCAGCGCCTGCAGCACGAAGGCCGTGTCGTCGACGTCGGGATAGAAGTCGTTGCGGAACTCGAACGCCCAGCCGCCCGGCTCGGCGTCGCGGTTCTTCACCTGCCAGTCGCCCGGCCCCAGGATCTGCCGGTCGAGCAGCCAGTCCCCGGCCCGCGCGAGCGCCGGATGGCCGGGCGGCAGGCCGGCCTCGGCGAGCGCCACGACGGCAATGGCCGTGTCCCAGACGGGCGACACGCACGGCTGCAGCCGCAGCGTGTCGGCCTCCTCGATCTCGAACCGCGCCAGCTCGGCGATCTCGCGCGCCGCCACCGGGTCGTCGGTGCCGTAGCCGAGCGCCAGCAGGGCGAAGATGGCGTTCATCATCGCCGGATAGATCGCGCCGAGCCCGTCGCTCCGCTCGAGGTGCTCGACCAGCCACGTCCGGGCCTGACGCAGCGCCCGCTCGCGGAACGGCTTCCACGGCAGCCGCTCGTACAGCCTGGCGGCCCGGTCGACGGCCAGGAAGAAGTTGCGCCAGGTGAAGAGCGTGTCGTCGCGCTCGAAGGCGGCGGTCCGGCGGCCCGGGTCGCGGAACAGCTCGTCGACGCGCGCCGAGGGCGGCAGGGTCCACTGCGGCTTGCACGCGTAGAGGATCGTCAGCGGGACGACGATCGCGCGCGTCCACGACGACATCTCGTAGAGGTTCACCGGCAGCCAGGCCGGCAGGATCATCAGCTCGGGCGGCACGGCGGGCACCATGTCCCAGCCGATGGCGCCGGCCAGCGCGAGATAGAACCGCGTGAACGAGTTCGTGCGCTCGAGGCCGCCCAGCTCGTGGATGCACCGGCAGGCGGCGCGCATGTGCGGCGCGTTGGTCGCATCGCCGGCCAGCTTCAGCGCGAGGTACCCCTTGACGGTGGCGTTCAGCTCCGGCGGGCCGTCCTCGAAGATGTTCCAGCCGCCGTCGGCGAGCTGGCGTCGGCGGATGTAGGTCGCGAGCTTCCCGATCCGGACGGGATCGGCGCGATCGAGCACGTGCAGGTACAGGATGTAGTCGGATTCGAGCGTGGTGTCGGCTTCGAGCTCGCCGAGCCAATAGCCCTCGCCGGCCTGGCTCTCGAGGAGCCGCTCCACCCCGCGATCGATCGCGTCGCGCAGGCGGTCGGCGAGCGCAGATTCATCCGTCACGCGCCGGCTGTCCGGCGGCGTGTCGAGTCCGATGCCGGGATTGGTCATCAGACGCCCGTCCCCTGTCCCGGTGCGCACGGTTCTGCGTCCCTCAGCTGCGGCGGCAGGCTGAACCGCACGTTCTCCTTCACGACGTCGACCGGCTCGACCTGGGCGTAGCCGCGGGCGCGCAGCGCCTCGACGACCCGCTCGACCAGCACCTCGGGCGTGGAGGCGCCGGCGGTGACCCCGATGCGCCGGCGGCCCTCGAGCCACTCCGGCCGGATGTCGTCCACCGATCCGATCAGGTAGGCGCGCGTCCCCGCGCGTTCCGCCACCTCGACGAGGCGGTTGGAATTCGAGCTGTTGTGGGCGCCGACGACGAGGATCAGGTCGGACCGCGGCGCGATCAGCTTCACGGCCGTCTGCCGGTTCTGCGTCGCGTAGCAGATGTCCTGATCGGGCGGCGCGGTGATCGCCGGGAACCGCTTCCGCAGCCGCGCGACGATCTCCGCCGTGTCGTCCATGCTGAGCGTCGTCTGGGTGAGGTAGACGACCCGTTCGGGATCCGGCACCTCGAGCGTGTCGACCTGGTCGGCCGACTCGATGACGCGGATCGCGTCGGGCGCTTCGCCGACCGTCCCCTCGACCTCTTCGTGATCCTGGTGCCCGACGAGCACGATCGTGTAGCCGCGACGGGCGTACCGCACGGCCTCGAGGTGCACCTTCGTCACGAGCGGGCAGGTGGCGTCGATGATCTGCAGCCGGCGCTCGGCGGCGTCACGGCGCACCTCGGGCGACACGCCGTGCGCGCTGAACACGACGACCGCGCCGGCCGGCACGGCCTCCAGCGAGTCGACGAAGACGGCCCCCTGCGCCGCCAGCTCAGCCACGACGTGCGCGTTGTGCACGATCTCCTTCCGCACGTACACTGGGCGCCCGAGCTTCTCGAGGGCCAGCTCGACGATCTCGATCGCGCGGATGACGCCGGCGCAGAAGCCCCGCGGGCTCGGCAGCAGCAGCTCGTTGGAGGAATGGAAGGTCGTGTTGATTTCGGTGTGGGGGTCGTCAACCATACGTTCGTGCACCAGAAAAAGCTGTCAATTCCGAGATTACTGTCCTCCCGTGCCGGCGGTCAATGACTTTGCACGCTTCCCGGTTCAGCTGACGACCCCCAAACCGGCCCCATTCCCGCGCGGCGCGGTCGCGCCGCGTCCTCGATGAAGGAGTCCGTCGCGTGAGTACCCTGTGGTCCCCGTTCACTCTCCGCCAGCTGGCGTTCCGCAACCGGATCTTCGTCTCGCCGATGTGCCAGTACTCGAGCGACGACGGCCTGCCGACCGACTGGCACCTCGTGCACCTGGGCAGCCGCGCGGTCGGCGGCGCCGGCCTGGTCATGGTCGAAGCGACCGCGGTCGTCCCCGAAGGACGGATCTCGCCGTGGGACTCGGGGCTCTGGTCGGCGCGCCATGCGGAGGCGTACCGCCCGATCACGTCGTTCATCCGCGCCCAGGGGGCGCGGGCCGGCATCCAGCTCGCGCACGCCGGCCGCAAGGCCGGCACCGCCGCGCCGTGGCGCGGCGGCCATCCGCTCGACGACGAGGGCGGCGGCTGGCCGGTCGTCGCGCCGAGCCCGCTGCCCTTCTCGCCGCAGTACCGCGTGCCGCGCGAGCTCACGCGGGACGCGATGGCCGATCTCGTCGAGCGCTTCGTCGCGGCGACGCACTACGCCGAGACCGCCGGCTTCGAGCTCGTCGAGCTGCACATGGCGCACGGCTACCTGCTGCACGAGTTCCTCTCGCCGATCGCGAATCGGCGCCAGGACGCGTATGGCGGATCGCTCGAGGCGCGCGCGCGCTTCCCGCTCGAGGTCGCCCGGGCCGTGCGCGCCGCCTGGCCGGCCGACCGCCCGCTGCTCGTCCGGATCTCGGCGACCGACTGGATCGAGGGCGGCTGGGACCTCCCGCAGTCGATCCAGTTCGCGCGCTGGCTGAAGGAGGCGGGCGTCGATCTCATCGACTGCTCGAGCGCCGGCATCGCCCCGGGCGCCAGCATTCCCGTGGGCCCGGGCTACCAGGTGCCGCTGGCGGCCGCCGTCCGCCGCGACGCGGACATTCCCACCGGCGCCGTCGGCCTCATCACCGAGCCGGCGCAGGCCGAGCGGATCGTGGCCGGGGGCGAGGCGGACGTGGTGCTGCTGGCGCGCGAGATGCTGCGGGATCCCTACTGGCCGCTGCACGCGGCGCGGGCGCTCGGCGACGATGTGCCGTGGCCGCCCCAGTACGAACGGGCGAAGCCCTGACGGGCCGGGCCCCGGACGCGCGACGCCGCCAGCTCAGCCGCAGCGCGGCGGCGTCGCGCGAAGCCGCCGTGGTGCGATAGGCTGGAGGCTGGCGCCCCGGCGATCCGGCCGCGGCCCCTGCTGCGCGACTGACGCGCGCCGACCGCTTGCTGCCATGATCAACACTTTCCGTCCCATCGCCCGCATCCTCCGCCGTTCGATTCCGTGCCTGGCGCTCGTGGCGCTCACGGCCGCCTCGCCCGCGGCGGCGCCGCCGGCACCGGCCGCCACGGCCGGCGCGTCCGGCGTGCTGCGCGCCACGCTCGACAACGGGCTGCGCGTCGTCATCGTCCGGAACACGCTCGCCCCCGTCGTCACCACCGAGATCAACTATCTCGCCGGATCGAACGAGGCGCCGGCCGGCTTTCCGGGCATGGCCCACGCCCAGGAGCACATGATGTTCCGCGGCAGCCCGGGCCTCACGGCCGATCAGCTGTCGACGATCTCGGCGGCCATGGGTGGCAACTTCAACGCCGACACGCAGCAGATGGTCACGCAGTACCTTCTTCACCGTGCCGTCGTCGGAGGCCGACATCGCGCTGCACATCGGGGCGGTGCGGATGGCGGGCGCCGACGACGCCGCCGCGCAGTGGCAGAAGGAGCGGGGGGCGATCGAACAGGAGGTGGCCTCCGACCTGTCGAACCCGAGCTACCACTTCTACACCGAGCTCCTGGCCCACATGTTCGCCGGCACGCCGTACGCCCACGATGCGCTCGGCACGCGGCCGTCGTTCGACAAGACGACCGGCGAGATGCTGAAGAAGTTCCACGACGACTGGTACGCGCCGAACAACGCCATCCTCGTCGTCGTCGGCAACATCGATCCCCAGGCGACGCTCGCGACCGTGAAGACGCTGTTCGGGTCGATTCCGCGGCGCCAGATCCCGGCGCGGCCTCCCGTGAAGCTGCAGCCGCTGCAGCCGCAGCACCTGGCGCTCGATACGGACCTGCCCTATGGCCTGTCGGTCGTGGCGTACCGGCTGCCCGGCTACAAGAGCGCCGACTTCGCCGCGGGCGAGATCCTGAGCGACGTGCTCGGCAGCATGCGCGGCAACATCTACGCGCTCGGTCCGGAAGGCAAGGCGTTGGGCGCCGCCTTCGAGGGGCAGGCCCTGCCCGACGCGTCGATCGGCTACGCGCTGGCGGCGTTTCCGAAGGGCGGGGACGGCGCGGCGCTCGTCACCACGCTGAAGACCGTCATCGCCGACTACCTGAAGAACGGCGTGCCGGCCAATCTCGTCGAGGCCTCCAAGCGCCACGAGCTCGCCTCCGCGCAGTTCGCGCGCAACTCCGTGCCGGGGCTCGCCTCGCAGTGGTCGCAGGCGCTGGCCGTGGAGGGACGCCAGTCGCCCGACGAGGATCTCGATGCCATCCGCACGGTGACGGTCGCCGACGTCAACCGCGTGGCCCGGGCGTATCTCGACAACACGACGGCGACGACCGCCGTGCTGACGCCGCAGCCGTCGGGCAAGCCGACCTCGTCGAAGGGCTTCCAGGGGCAGGAATCGTTCACGCCGAAGGTCACCAAGCCCGTGACGCTGCCGACGTGGGCGGCCCGCGTGACCGAACTGCCGGCGGTGCCGACCTCGACGGTGAAGCCGACGGTCGAGACGCTGCCCAACGGCCTGCGGCTCATCGTGCAGCCCGAGAGCATCAGCCACACGATCACGCTGTTCGGCTCGGTGAAGCACAACGGCGATCTGCAGACGCCCGACGGCCATGAAGGCGTCGGGAGCGTGCTCGACGGCCTGTTCGAGTTCGGCACGACGTCGCTCGACCGGCTGGCGTTCCAGAAGGCACTCGACGACATCGCGGCCGACGAGAACGCGGGCACGAGCTTCTCGCTGCAGGTGCTGACCGATCACTTCGACCGCGGCGTGCAGCTGCTGGCCGACAACGTGCGGCACCCGGCGCTGCCCGCGCGGGCGTTCACGATCGTGCAGCACCAGACCGCCGGCTCGCTGGCCGGCGAGCTGCAGAGCCCGAGCTACCTCGCCCACCGCGCGATGAGCACGCTGCTCTACCCGAAGGACGATCCGAGCCTGCGGGAGGCGACGCCGAAGACGGTGAGTGCCCTCACCCTGCAGGACGTGCAGGCCTACTACGCGAAGGTGTTCCGCCCCGACATGACGACCATCGTGATCGTCGGCGACACGACGCCGGAGGCCGCGAAGGCCGTCGTCGCGAAGTACTTCGGCGACTGGACGGCGACGGGACCGAAGCCCGAGACGCTCCTGCCGTCGGTGCCGGCGAACAAGGCGGGCTCGACGGCCGTCCCCGACACGAGCCGCGTGCAGGATCAGGTGACGCTGGCCGAGACGCTCGGCCTGACGCGGGAGAACCCGGATCGCTACGCGCTGCAGGTCGGCAACCACGTGCTGTCGGGCGCCTTCTACGCCACGCGGCTGTACCACGACCTGCGCGAGGAGGCCGGCCTGGTCTACTCGATCGACTCGTCGGTCGACATCGGGCGGCGCCGGTCGATCTTCGCCGTGTCGTACGCGTGCGATCCGCCGAACGTCTCGAAGGCGCGGGCGATGGTCGCCAAGGACCTGCAGGCGATGCAGACCACGCCGGTGACGCCGGTGGAGCTGCGGCGGGCGAAGACGCTGCTCGTGCAGCAGATTCCGCTCAGCGAGTCGAGCGTCGGCCGCATCGGGATGAACCTGCTCGGTCTCGCGGAAGCGGACCTGCCGCTGGACGAACCGACCCGCGCGGCGCGACACTACCTGGCGATCACGGCGACGGACGTGCAGCAGGCGTTCGCGAAGTGGCTCAGGCCCGACGCCTTCGTGCAGGTCTCGCTGGGCCCGGCGCCGAAGTGAACTGTGACGAATTGAAGAATTGAGAATTGAAGAATTGAAGAAAGACGACCGATGACTGCACCTGCGAAGGTCCTGCCCGTGACGACCGGACATGTGTCGCTGGCCGTCGGCGACGGCACGACGATGGCGGCGAGCGTGGCGCGGCCGGAGACGGGCGGGCCGTGGCCCGGCCTGCTGGTGCTGCAGGAAGCGTTCGGCGTGAACGCGCACATCCGCGACCTCACCCAGCGCTTCGCCGCCCAGGGGTACGTCGCCATCGCGCCCGAGCTCTTCCACCGCACCGCGCCCGGATTCGAGGGGTCGTACACCGACCTGGAGCCGATCCGGGCCCACATGGGCGCGATCACCGAGGCCGGCCTCACCGCCGACGTCGGCGCGGCCCACGCGTGGCTGCTCGAACAGCCGGACATCAGGGCCGACGCGACGGCCGCCGTCGGGTTCTGCATGGGGGGGCGCGTGGCCTTCCTCGCCGACGCCACGCTGCCACTGAAGGCGGCGGCCTCCTTCTACGGCGGCGGCATCGCGCCCGGGATGCTCGGGCACGCCGGCGCGCTGCACGCTCCCATCCTCTTCTTCTGGGGCGGCCTCGATCAGCACATCGACAAGGCGCAGCGGCGCGCCGTCGTCGATGCCGTCACCGCGGCCGGACGGCCGTTCATGAACGTCGAGATCTCCGACGCCGACCACGGCTTCTTCTGCGACGCGCGCGCCAGCTACAACGCCCGCGCGGCCGCCCTCGCCTGGGATCTCACGCTCGCCTTCCTGAAGCTGCACCTCCACTGACCCCGGCCGGGCGCACGCGCGGCGTCAGATCCCGCTGCCCGTGACGACCGCAACGCCCGCCCGGTGCAGCCGGGCGCGCACCGCCTCGTCGTGCGCGGCATCGACCGGCCGCGTGAGATCCCACAGCAGGTGGACGCCGAAGCCGGCGGCCGCGGCGTCCTCGGCGGTCCACAGCGCACAGAAGTCGCGCGTCAGGCCGCACACCCAGACCTCCGACACGCCGAGTTCCGACAGGTAGCCGGCCAGCCCCGTCGGCGGCCGTTCGCCCTCGGCATTCCAGTTGTTGCGGATGCCGCTGTAGGAATCGCAGGCCGGATCGGTCCCCTTCCGGATGATCGCCGACACCCGATCCCACGGCAGGCCGGGGTCGAGCTCGGCGCCCGGCGTCCCCTGGACGCAGTGGTCCGGCCAGAGCGCCTGGTCGTGGCCGTAGAGCGAAATCGACTCGAGCGGTCGCCTGCCGGCATGCGAACTCGCGAAGGAGACGTGCCCGGCGGGGTGCCAGTCCTGCGTCGCGACCTGCAGCGCGAACCGCCCGCTGCGCATCAGCGCCCCGATGGGCGCCAGCACCGCGTCGCCCCCGGCGACCCCCAGCGCGCCGCCCGGAAGGAAGTCGCGCTGCACGTCGACCACGAGCAGTGCGTGAGCCATCGTCTCAGCCATCGTCCGCCTCCCCGAATCGGTCGTCCATCGGCTCATCGTATGGTCCAGCTCCGGATCCTTCAAACGCGGAGGACCTGTCGGCAGACGATATACTTGAAGCGATCATGTCCAAGCTCGACAGTCCGTCGATGGAGGATTATCAGGCGCTGGCCGAGTTCCGGTACCAGCTGCGGCGGTTCCTCCGCTTCAGCGAGGAGACCGCCCGGCGGGCCGGCATCGAGCCCCGGCAGCATCAGGTGCTGCTCGCCATCAAGGGGCTGCCGCTCGACCGGGAAGCGACCATCGGCACGATCGCGGAGCGGATGCAGATTCAGCCCCACAGCGCCGTGGAGCTGACCGACCGCCTCGAGGCCCGCGGCCTGGTGCGCCGGCGGCCGGGTGACCGGGATCGCCGCCAGGTGCTGCTGAATCTTACGCCCGAAGGCGAAGAGGTGCTGGAAGGGCTGTCGCTGACGCTGCGGGCGGAACTGCGGACGCTGGCGCCGACGCTCGTCCGCTCGCTGAACGGCCTGCTCCTCAGTCACGGCGGCCCCGGCGACGGGGGGCACGCGAGCCGCGACAGCGCGCACGACGCGAAGTCCTGAGGCGTCCGCCGGACGGTCGTGAGGGATGGAAGCGGGAGGCGGGCATCCTGGCCCGAGCGGGTCCGGCGGCGTCAGGCGACGCCGCGGCGCTGTTCGCGCAGCCGATCGAACAGGAGCACCGGGCGGGCCGGCCGTGCGGCGGGCTGCGCGGGTGCCAGCGGGGCGAGGTCCTTCGAACGGCGCGCGGCCGCTTCGTCGCCCGCCTGAGCCGCCAGGTCGTGCACGAAGCGGAGACGCTCGTCGAGCAGGGCGAGCCGGATGGCCAGGTCATCCATGCTGAAGGGCTTGCACAGCAGGTCGACGGCGCCGGCCGCGACGACCTCTTCTTCGGGATAGCGACCGACCCGGCTCGTCGTCCCTACCACCGGCAGACCTGTCTGGCACGCGCGAACCGCCCGCAGCAGATCGAGCCCGGACGGCTCATCCATATCCAGATCGGTGACCAGCAGATCGAGCGAATGCCGCCTCAGGTAATCGAGAACACCCGCCGAGGAGGTCTCGATCGCCACACGATGCCCACCCCTGGCGCACACCGATGACAGGAGCTCGGCAATCATGGCTTCGTCGTCCGCGACGAGAATGTGCATCGCCGTAGAAATCGGCAATGTGTGTGCGCTTCTGCAAGATGCGTGTGCGGAAGCGCTCCAGAATCGTGCACTCGTGCGCAGGGAAGCGACAGCCGCGGATCGGGCGGTGAGCCACCGGGGGACGGACACCGGCGGTGCCGTCCCCCGGCGGCCTCAGAACGCGAGGACGCCGCGAGCGGCCTGCAGCACCTTGTCGGCGTCCGGCAGGATCGCCCGTTCGAGGATCCGGTTGAAGCCGACCGGCGTGAAGGTCGATCCGACACGGGCCACCGGCGCATCGAGGTCGAGGAAGGCCTCGGCCTGGATCTGCGCGGCCAGCTCGCCGCCGAAGCCGCCGTGCACCTTGTCCTCGTGGGCCACGAGCACGCGGCTGGTCTTGCGGACCGATCGCAGCACGGTCTCCAGATCGAGCGGCACGAGCGAGCGCAGGTCGATGACCTCGACCGACGTCCCTTCCTTCGCGAGCGTCTCGGCGGCCTCGAGCGCGAAGTGGACGACCGTGCCGTAGGCGACGATCGTCAGGTCGGTCCCCTCGCGGCGGACGCGTGCCTTGCCGAACGGCACGGCGAAGCCGTCCGGCACGCGCGCCTTCGCGGCCGGCAGGTTGTAGAGATGCTTCGGCTCGAGGAAGACGGTCAGGCCGCGCGAGCGCATGGCCGTCCGCAGCAGCCCGGCGGCATCGTCCGCAAAGGCCGGGGTGACGACGCGCAGGCCCGGCAACGTGGTGAGCCAGCCCTCGATGTTCTGCGAGTGGTAGAGTCCGCCACCGATGTAGCCGCCCGAGGCGAGCCGCACCGTCACGTTCGGCACGAACGCGCCGTGCGTCCGCCAGTACTCGTGCGACATCTCCACCAGCTGCTCGGCGGCCGGCCAGAAGTAGTCGGCGAACTCGGCGCCCTCGATGACGAGACGGATGCGGTCGTCGAGGCGCGAGAAGCCGTCGGCCGTTCCCATGATGTAGTCCTCGGCGAGCGGCGCGTTGTGCACCCGCTTGGGACCGAACTCCTGCTGCATCCCCTTCGTCACGTTGAAGATGCCGCCCTTGTCCTTGTTCGCGACGTCCTGCCCCCAGAGGAAGGTGTCGGGGTTGCGGCGGAATTCCTCCTTCAGCGTCTCGTTGATCGCGTGCAGCAGCGTCCGTTCCTCGCCCGATCCGTCCGGCAGCCCCTCGGGCCACTCGGGTGACGTCCAGGGCTCCGGCTCGACGAAGTCGAAGATCGTCGCCGGGTCGGGATCCGGCGCCACGCGCACGCGCTCGGCCGCCTGGTCGTACGCCTCGCGGTTCTGCGCCTCGATCTCGCGCAGGCCGGCCTCGGCGACCAGCCCTTCCTCGAGCACGCGGGCGACGAACTTCGGCAGCGGGTCGGCCGCCTTCGCCTCCGCCAGCTCCTCGGGCGACCGGTAGAGGTCCTGCCGATCGGAGTTCGAGTGGGATCCGATGCGCACGCAGACGGCATGCACCATGGCGGCGCCGCGGCCGCTCCGGACGAATGCCACCGCCTCGCGCATCGCGCGGAACGAATCGAACACGTCGGTGCCGTCGCAATGGATGATGGCGAGGTTCGCGAAGCCGCGGAAGTTGTCGGAGGCGAACTCGTTGGCGGTCTGATCGGTCTTCGGCACCGAGATGCCGTAGCCGTTGTCCTGCACCACGAAGACGACCGGCAGCTGCTCGTGGCTGGCGCCGTTGACGGCCTCGTAGAAGTAGCCTTCCGACGTGGACGACTCCCCCACCGAGCAGAAGACGATGGCGTCGCGGCCGTAGAACTTCACGGCACGGCCGAGCCCCGCCGCGTGCTGCGCGTGGTTCGCGACCGAAGACGACGTGTTCTGGATGCCGATGGACGGCTTCGCGAAGTGGTTCGACATGTGCCGGCCGCCCGACGCCACGTCGTCGGCCTTCGACAGGCCGTTCAGCAGGATCTCGTCGACTGTCAGGCCGGCCGCCAGGCAGGTCGTCAGGTCGCGGTAGTACGGGAACAGGTAGTCCTGGCCGGGCCGGAAGGTGAGCCCCAGCGCGAGCTGGATGCCATCGTGGCCGGCGTTGGGGGCATGGTAGCTCCAGCCCAACCCCTGTTTCAGGTAATTCGGGGCCTTGTCGTCCAGCGTGCGCCCCATGTGCAGCAGCGCATACCAGCGCCGCACCTCTTCACGCGTAGCCTCTGCCGTCTTCTCCCGGGACTTCGTCTCGACCGCCATGGATGTGCCAACCTCCCCCTGAGGGACCGACCGCCGGTTCCATATCCCCGTCAGCCTATCTCATTTGTTCGCTGCGAGCGAACCCCGACCGGGCCGTCCGGCCGCCTCCGGGCCTGCAAGCCACTCCGGTTTTCCTCGTGCAGACGCTGGTCGCCGGACACCGAGGCTTCGCCCGAGACGGCATAGGCCACCGCGGCGGCAATCAGTGCCGGCACCAGGTAGGCATGCCCGCCGGTCGCTTCCGCCACGAAGACGACCGCGGCGAGCGGCGTCTTGTAGCCCGCAGCGATGAACGCCGCCATGCCGGCAGCCGCGTACAGGTCGATCTGCGGACTGTGAGCCACCGACTGCGCAAAGGCGACGCCGAAGGCGCCGCCGGAGAGGAACAGCGGGACGAACATGGCACTGACGCCGCCCGCGCCGAGCGAGCAGATCGTCGCCACGAGCTTGAGCACGCCGAACGTCACGAGCTCGAGCGAGCCGTGCGCCTGCATCAGCACGTTCCCGACGGCCTCGTAGTTCGGCCCGATCGGAATGAGCGCTCCGTGGAACAGCGAGACGAAGGCGAGGCCGCAGAGGCCGGTGAGGGCGCCGCCCGCGGTCATCTTGATCCAGTGCGGCGTCGACAGGCGGATGACGAGGGTTCTGATGCGGCGGAACGCAAGGTCGAAGGCCATCGTGACCAGTCCGCAGATGACGCCGAGCAGCGCCGCCCAGAACAGATCGCGCCGCGCGAACGTGCCACCGGTCGAGAAGTCGAACAGCGGGCCGGGGCCGAGGAACCAGGCGAGGGTGGCGTACGAGACCACCGACGCGATGAGCGACGGCAGCAGCGCTTCGTGGGCGAGGTCGTCCTTGTACGGCATCTCGAGGGCGAAGACGAGGCCGGTGAGGGGCGCCCGGAAGACCGCGGCCATGCCGGCGGCGGCTCCGCTGATCAGCATGATGCGGCGATCGCGCGGGTCGAGCCGGAACCGCCGCAGCTTCGTCCAGAGCCACGATCCGATGGCCCCGCCGCCGTAGATGCTCGGCCCTTCGAGCGCGGCACTGCCGCCGGTGCCAACCGTGGCAATCGCGGCGAGCAGCTTCGGCAGGAACGGGCGCAGGTCGATCTCGCCCAGGTGCTCGTGGTACGAGCGGATGACCTCCTCGGTGGAGTGCTCGTCCGGATCCGGCGTCAGGTGCTGCATGATCAGCCCGGCCACGGCGAAGCCGGCGGCAATACCCGGCACGATCGTCAGCGGGTGATCCAGGAAGACGCGCAGCAGCGGCGGCCACATCCACTGCAGGATGATCGTGGCGATCAGCGTGATCACCAGCCCCGTGACGATGCCGACGATGGGCGCGACGACGAGCCACTTGTGCAGATCGCGCGAATAGGTGGCCGCGAGATCGTCGCGCACCAGCGCCGCATACCTGCGCAGCCGGGGATGCCGCCACCGGGGTGATGCCTCCGAGGTTCCGACCGACTTGTTCATGACCGATCCACCACTCCCGCCCCGGAGCGGTGCCGTATGCTGCCCGCCACCCGGGACTCCGACCAGACCGGCCATTATATCGTTTCACGACATAAAATCATTCTCCCCTGGACGCACGTTCACGCCGCCCGGCCCGATTCGACCGCAAGAATCGCCACGACCAGACGCGCGCGCGCGTCTAAGATGAATATCCAGATCGTCCGCGGCCCTGGGCCCGGGGCGATGAAACGAGGTCCGACATGCCGACCCCTCTCGATGCCGCCATTCAGGATCAACTCGTGGAGCGGCGGGAGCGCGTCGAGGCCGCCCTGGCGTCGACGCCCGGTGGCCCTCCCGGAGCGCTGCAGGCGCTGCTGACCGAAATCGATCAGGCGCTCGACCGGCTGGCCGGCGGATCGTTCGGCCTGTGCGAGGTGTGCCACGACCCGATCGAGTCCGATCGGATCGTCAACGATCCGCTCGTCCGCTTCTGCCTCGACCACCTCTCGGCATCCGAACAGCGAGCGCTCGAGCGTGACCTGCAGCTCGCCTCGCAGATTCAGACCGGCCTGCTGCCCCAGACCGACGTGCGCCATGGGCGCTGGCGGGCGGCGCGGCACTACCGGCCGCTCGGCCCGGTGAGCGGCGACTACTGCGACCTGGTGCCGGAGGCCGAGGGCCACGTCTTCTTCATGCTGGGCGACGTGTCGGGCAAAGGGGTCGCCGCCTCGATGCTGATGGTCCACCTCCACGCGATGTTCCGGACGCTGATCTCGGTCGGCATGCCGCTGACGTCGATGCTGGAGCGGGCCAGCAGCCTGTTCTGCGAGAGCACGCTCGCCGGGCAGTACGCCACGCTCATCTGCGTGCGCGCCGATGCGGACGGCCTGGTCGAGATCGGCAATGCCGGCCATCCGCCGCTGCTGCTCGTCGAGTCGGGCGGCGGCGTCCGGCAGATCGCGGCGACGGGCCTGCCGCTCGGCATGTTCTGCACCGGTCAGTTCACCGTGCACGAGGCGCGGCTCGCGCCAGGCGACGCGCTGCTGCTGTACAGCGACGGACTCACCGAAGCCTGCAACCGCGACGGCGAACAGCTCGGCCTCGATCGCCTGACCGCAGTCGCCCGCCAGCACGCCGGCCGCCCGGTGCCGGCTCTCGTCCAGGGCTGCCTGGACGCTCTGACGGGCTTCGCCTCCGGCGCGCCGCTCGAGGACGACCTGACGCTGATGGCGATCGGGAGGGAATAGGGGATACTTGTGACGTGCCGGGTGCAAGGTGCACCGTGCGACGTGAACGTCGCCGAAGGCCATGCCGAGCCGAGGACCTGCGAATCCGAGGCGAGGCATCGGCGTCAGTTCCGCGCGGGGGTGGGGCCCCGCGCGCATTGAAAGAGGCCGCATGACCACCCCCGCTGACGCCTGGCCGTCCCTCCCGCTCGACTCGTGGCAGGACACCTACGACACGCTGCACATGTGGCTGCAGATCGTCGGCAAGATCCGCATGGCGCTGACGCCGCACGTGAACCACTGGTGGGAAGTGCCGCTGTACATCACGTCGCGCGGCCTGACGACCTCGCCCATTCCGCACGGGACGCGCACGTTCGCCCTGACGTTCGACTTCATCGATCACGTCCTGCGCATCGAGGCGAGCGACGGACGGACCGACGCGCAGCCACTGGCGCCGATGACCGTCGCCGACTTCCATCGCGACCTCATGGCCCGGCTGCACCGCCTCGGGCTCGACGTCACGATCAACACGCTGCCGTGCGAGGTGCCGTCGCCCATCCGGTTCGAAGAGGATCGGACGCACGCGGCCTACGACGCGGCCGCGGCCGCCCGCTGCTGGCAGATCCTGCTGCAGGCCGATCGCGTCTTCAAGACGTTCCGCGCCCGGTTCACCGGCAAGGTGAGTCCGGTGCATCTGTTCTGGGGCGCGTTCAATCTCGCCGTCACCCGCTTCAGCGGACGCCCCGCGCCGGCGCGCGAATGGCCGCAGCTGGCGGCCGTGATGCGTGACGCGTACTCGCACGAGGTCATCAGTGCGGGCTTCTGGTTCGGGGGCGGAGGCATCGACGAGCCGGCCTTCTACGCGTACGCCGCGCCCGAGCCGGCCGGCTTCGGCGCGGCGGCGGTCCGGCCCGACGCCGCCCGCTACGTCCCCGAACTCGGTGAGTTCGTCCTGCCGTACGAAGCGGTCCGGACGTCCGCCTCGCCCGACGAGACGCTGCTCGAGTTCCTGCAGAGCACCTACGAGGCGGGCGCCAATCTCGGCCACTGGGATCGCCCGGCGCTCGAGCGGCCGCTCGTATAATGCCGTCATGACGATGGACGAAGGCCTGACCGGCCCACGGGTCGCTGAGCCCGCGGCCGCGTGCCACAATGCTGCCGTGGCCCGCCTCCTCCTCTTCCACAAGCCGTACGGCGTGCTCTGCCAGTTCACCGATGCCGGTGGACGGCCGACGCTCGCCGACTTCATTCCCGTTCCTGGCGTCTACGCGGCCGGCCGTCTCGACGCCGACAGCGAAGGGCTGCTCCTGCTGACCGACGATGGCCGGCTGCAGCAGCGGATTGCCGACCCGCGCTTCAAGATCGAGAAGACGTACTGGGTGCAGGTGGATGGGGAGCCGGACGACGCCGCACTCGACGCGCTGCGGCGCGGCGTGCGGCTGAAGGACGGCCTCACACGTCCGGCCCGCGTGCGGCGGATCGCCGATCCGCCGATCGGACCGCGTGAACCGCCCATCCGCGTGCGACGCCACATTCCGACGAGCTGGCTGGCCCTGACGATCGGCGAGGGCCGCAACCGTCAGGTGCGCCGGATGACGGCCGCCGTCGGCCATCCGACGCTGCGCCTCGTGCGGGTCGCCGTTGGTGGATGGCGCCTCGACGGACTGGGTCCGGGCGAATGGCGGGACGTGCCGGCCGTGCTGCCCGCGTCAGCCCGACGCCCGCCGTCGGCGGGCCGCGACCGACCCGGGCGCCGCAGCCGGTGACGGATCAGCGGCGGGAACCGGCACCGCGCGCGTCGGGCGGGACCACATGCGCCATCTCGGCGAACAGGCCCGACGGATCGTGGTCGAAGTGGTACACCTTCGCCACCTCGATCTCCAGGCCCCGGACCCGCGCAGCCGGTGCACCAGCCAGCCGAGCACTGCGCCGACCGCGGGACCAAGCCAGTACACCCACCAGGTCCTGCCAGGCACCGGCGGCAATCTCGGGGCCGAGCGTCCGTGCCGGATTCGTGCTCGTCCCCGACACCGGCGCCTCGAGATAGACCATGAGCGCGTAGAGCGGCGGGAACAGCAGCGGCGTGTACGGCCGCAGCCGCCGGTGCCCCAGGAAGACGAACAGCAGCACCACCAGCGCCAGCGTCGTGACGACCTCGCCGGCGAGCGCCGTCAGCGGGCCGAAGCCAGGGCCCGGCAGCGTCGCACCGTAGGTCACCGAGGCGCCGGCCCGCCCCCAGACCAGCAGCGCCGCGCCGCCCAGGGCCGCCCCCGCGCACTGCGCCACCACGTAGGCGACGGCGTGCCCCGCCGGCATCCGTCCCCGCAGCCAGAACGCGAAGGTGACCGCCGGATTGATGTGGGCGCCGCTGACCCGCCCGACCCCCGACACGGTAATGAGCGCACCGGTCGTGCCGAACAGGAATCCGGTGAGCAGGCGCCGCGTACCCGCGTCCGGCACGAGCTGGACGAACGGACTGCCGCGGAAGCCCGCGAAGATGACGAGGGAGACGCCGAGGGCGACGAGCAGCGCCGTCCCCCAGGCCTCGGCGAGACAGGCCTTCAGAAGTGACATGGCATGAACCCGACCGGATTCTACGGCGTTTCGTGCCGTCCCGCGAGTCCAGGCCGCCCCCCTTGACGTCCAGCCCGCAGCGGATCTAGCTTTAGACCATACGGTCTGACCGGATGGTCTAAGCTTGGATCTTCCCGCTCAGTCCCTGCTGCCCATGCCGCGCCCCCGCTTCGACCGACTCGACGCCGAGAAGCGCCAGCACATCCTGGCGGTCGCCGCCGAGGAGTTCGCCACCCACGGCTTCGCCGGTGCCTCGCTGAACCGGATCATCGAGCAGGCCGGCATCAGCAAGGGGGCCGCGTACTACTACTTCGACGACAAGGCCGATCTGTTCGGCACCGTCCTCCACTCCGGCATGGAAGCGTTCCGGCCGGACGCCGACGCCATCCTCGACCTCGACCGCCTCGACCACGACACGTTCTGGCCGGCCGTGCTGCGCAGCTACCAGAGCCTGCTCGACGCAATCCGGCGTCAGCCCTGGCTGACGGCGCTCGGCAAGATGTTCTACGGCCCGCCGCCCTCCCCCACGCTGGGCTCGCTCGTCGAGGAACAGCTGACGATGGCGCGCGACTGGCTGGGCCAGCTGGTCGCGCGCGGCCAGCAGGTCGGAGCGGTCCGGACGGACCTGCCGGGCGATCTGCTGTTGACGGTGCTGGCGGCGGCAGGCGAGGCGGCCGACCGGTGGTTCGTCTCGAACCGCGATCGGCTGGATGCGGAACAGGCCGATGCGGTCGCGCTCGTGCTGTTCGACGCGCTGCGCCGGATGGCGGAGCCGGCGAGCCTGTCGCCACGCGCGGCAACGCGGCAGCTGCCAGGATCCGGAGCGTGAGCGACGGCCAGGCGTGGGGGTGGGCCCCCACGCGAATTGACCTATGCGGACAGAAACCATGAACGGCGCCCCGCCGCGCGAAGCGGTCTTCCAGATCCGTGGCCTGAGCAAGGTCTACCACATGGGTGAAGTCGAGGTGCAGGCGCTGCGCGGCGTCGACCTCGACATCTACGACGGCGAGTTCCTGGTGCTGCTCGGCCACTCGGGCAGCGGCAAGTCGACGCTGCTGAACATCGTCGGCGGCCTCGACACGGCGACGACCGGCACGGTGCGGTACCGCGATCACGAGCTGACGCACGCCGACGACGCGGCGCTGACCCTGTTCCGGCGCGACCACGTCGGGTTCGTCTTCCAGTTCTACAACCTCATTCCCAGCCTGACGGCGCTCGAGAACGTCGAGCTGGTCACCGAGATCGCCGAGCACCCGATGAAGCCGGCCGACGCCCTGCGACTGGTCGGCCTGGGCGATCGGATCGAACACTTCCCGGCGCAGATGTCGGGCGGCGAGCAGCAGCGGGTCGCGATCGCCCGGGCGATCGCGAAGCGTCCCGAGGTCCTGCTGTGCGACGAACCGACGGGCGCCCTCGACATCACGACGGGCTCGGCGGTGCTGAAGGCGATCGCGACGGTGAACGACGAGCTGAAGACCACGGTCGTCGTCATCACCCACAATGCGGCGATCGCGGAGATGGCCGACCGGGTGCTGACGCTCTCCGACGGACGGATCGCCAGCGAGCGGCGGAATCCGGTGCGGCAGCCGGTGGAGAGCATCCGATGGTGAGCGGCCGCGGCGAACGCGGACCGCGGACGGGCGGGAGCTGAGCATGCGCGCGATCACCCGCAAGCTGCTGCGCGACCTGTTCCACATCCGGAGCCAGGCCATCGCCATCGCGCTGGTCATCGGCGCGGGCGTGGCGATGTACGTGCTCATGCTCAGCACGTTCGACTCGCTCGCGCTCACGCAGCACACCTATTACCAGCGGTACCGCTTCGCCGACGTCTTCGCCTCGCTCAAGCGGGCGCCGCTCTGGCTGGCCGACGACATCGCGCGCATCCCGGGCGTGGCCGAGGTCGACACGCGCGTGGTCGTCAACGTGACCCTCGACGTGCCCGACGTCGAGGCGCCCGTCACGGGCCGGCTCATCTCGATTCCCGAGGAGCACCGGCCCGCCCTGAACGACCTGGCGCTGATGACCGGCCGCTGGATCGAGCCCGGCCGGTCGGACGAGATCATCGCGAACGAGAAGTTCGCCACCGCCAACCACCTGACGGTCGGCGACACGATCGGCGCCATCATCAACGGCCGGCGCCGCGAGCTTCGCATCGTGGGGCTCGCGCTCTCGCCCGAGTACGTCTACGCGGTCCGCCCGGGCGAGCTGGTCGGCGACGACGCCCGGTTCGGGATCCTGTGGATGGGCCGCCGGGCACTGGCCAACGCGTTCCAGATGGAAGGCGGCTTCAACGACGTGACGCTCTCGCTGATGCCGGGCGCCTCGTCGCAGGAGGTCATCGCCCGGCTCGACCGGCTGATCGAGCCCTACGGCGGGCTCGGCGCGATCCCGCGGTCGCGCCAGCTCTCGCACTTCTTCCTGCAGAGCGAGCTCGATTCGCTGCACGGCATCGGGCGCGTCGTCCCGATCATCTTCCTCGCCGTCGCGGCGTTCCTGCTCCACATCGTGCTCAGCCGGATCGTGACCATCCAGCGCCAGGAGATCGCGGCCCTGAAGGCGCTCGGCTACGGCAACTGGGAGGTGGCGCAGCACTACGTCCAGCTGAGCCTGCTGGTGGGGGCCGCCGGCTCGATCGCCGGTGTCGTCGCGGGCGCCTGGATGGGCCGCGGCATGACGCAGATCTACACACGGTTCTTCCAGTTCCCGCTGCTCGAGTACCGGCTGCCGGCCCCGGTGGTCATCGAGTCGGTGGCGATCGGCCTGGCCGCCGCCGCGGCGAGCGCGCTCGACGCGGTGCGGCGCATCCTCCGCCTGCCGCCCGCCGAGGCCATGCGGCCCGAGCCCCCGGCGACCTACCGCGTCAGCCTGCTCGAGCGGGTCGGCATCCGCCACTGGCTGTCGCAGCCGAGCCGCATCGTGCTGCGCAACATCCAGCGGCATCCCGGCCGATCGCTGCTGTCGACCATCGGCATCGCGTTCGGCGGCGCCATCATGGTCGTCGGGCTGTTCACGATCGACTCGTTCAACCACGTGATGGACGTGCAGTTCAACCTCGCCCAGCTCTACAACGCGATGGTGACCTTCGTCGAGCCGGTCTCCTCGTCGGCCGTGCAGGAGGTCGACCGGCTGCCCGGCGTCGTGCAGGCCGAGGCGTTCCGGTCGGTGCCGGTCAAGATCATCGCCGGCCAGCGGTCGCGGTACCTCGCCATCACCGGCCTGCCCGCCCCCTCCCGGCTGAACCGCATCATCGGCGCCGCGGACCACGTCGTCACGCTGCCACCCGATGGCCTGGTGTTGTCGACGAAACTGGCCTCCGTCCTGCACGTCCGTCCCGGCGACCGCGTCACGCTCGACGTGCTCGAAGGGGCGCGGCCGGTGCGCCAGGCCGTCGTGGCCGGCCTCGTGGACGAGTACATCGGCACCAACGCGTACATGCGCATCGATGCGCTGCACCGGCTGATGCGCGAGGGCGGCAGCGTGTCGGGCGCCTACCTGCTGACCGATCCGCAGCACCTCGACCGGTTGTACACGACGCTGAAGGCGACGCCGAAGGTCGCGGGCGTCAGCCTGAAGGCCGCCGAGCGGGAGAACTACCAGAAGACGCTGCTCGAGAGCATCGGCATCACCCGGACGGTGACCATCATCTTCGCGATGATCATCGCCTTCGGTGTCGTCTACAACACGGCCCGCATCGGCCTGTCGGAGCGGGCGCGCGAGCTCGGCACGCTGCGCGTCATCGGGTTCTCGCGCCCCGAGGTCGCCTACATCCTGCTCGGCGAACTGGCGGTCATCACGCTCATCGCGCTGCCGCTGAGCCTGCTCATCGGCTACGGCATGGCGGCCGGCGTCGTCCGCGTGTACGACACCGAGGTGTACCGGATTCCGCTCATCTTCACCGCCCGCACGTCGCTCGAGGCGCTGGCCACGACCGTCATCGCCACGCTCGTCTCCGGCTGGCTCGTCCGCCGTCGGCTGAACCGGCTCGACCTGATCGCCGTGCTGAAAACCCGGGAGTGAGTATGTCTGCGCAGACCCGCCGAACCCGCAACCGCGTGATCGCCTGGACGGCCGTCGCCCTCGTCACCGCCGCGCTGATCGTCGCCGCGCTGATGCCGAGCGCCACGGCGGTCGACCTCGCCGCCGTCACGCGCGGCGACCTGCAGGTGACGCTCGACCACCAGGGCAAGACGCACGTGCGGCACCGCTACACCGTGTCGGCGCCGGTCGCCGGCCGCGTGCTGCGGATCGACCTGGAGCCGGGTACCCCGGTGGAAGCCGGCCGGACGGTCGTCGCCACGTTCCGTCCCGCCACCTCGCCGCTCATCGACGCGCGCAGCCGGCGCGAGAGCCAGGCGCGCGTGCAGGCGGCCCAGGCGTCGGCCGACCAGGCGAAGGCCGAGCTCGCCCGCATCCGCGCGCAGCGCGCCTATGCCGATCAGCAGCTCAAGCGAACCCAGAACATGTCCGAGGAGGGGATCGCCACGAAGGACGCGCTCGACGCGGCGGTGTCGAACGCCCGCGCGCTCGCCCAGAGCGAGGACGCCGCGGCGTACGCCCTGCGCACCGCCCAGCACGAGATCGAGGCCGCCCGCGCGGCCCTGCTGCCGCCGCAGACGGGCGACCGGGCGGGCGGCGACCTGGAGATCCGCGCCCCGGTCACCGGCGTCGTCCTGCAGCGCCTCCACGAGAGCGAGACGGTGGTGCCGGCCGGCGAGCCGCTGATGGAAATCGCCGATCCCGCCGACCTCGAAATCGTCTCCGACTACCTCTCGACCGACGCCGTGCAGATGCGCCCCGGCATGCCCGTCGACATCGACCGCTGGGGCGGCCCGCAACCGCTGCGCGGCCGCGTCCGGCTCGTCGAGCCCTACGGCTTCATGAAGGTCTCGGCCCTCGGCGTCGAGGAGCAGCGGGTGAACGTCCACATCGAGTTCGAGGATCCGCGCGCGGCGTGGCAGAAGCTGGGCGACGGCTACCGGGTGGAGACCCGCGTCGTCATCTGGCAGCGGACGAACGTCCTGAAGGTGCCGACGAGCGCGATGTTCCGCAAGGGCGACGGCTGGGCCGTGTTACGTGGACGAGAACGGCCGCGCACGGCTGCGGACGATCGCGATCGGCGAACGCAGCGGCCTCGAAGCGGAGGTCACCAACGGGCTGAAGGAAGGCGACCGCGTCGTCCTGCACCCACCCGACACGCTGACCGATGGCACGCGGATCGAGGAGAGCGGGGAGTGAGAGTGAGTGAATTCGAAGAATTGAAGAATTGAAGAAAGAACGCTGGACGAAGCGACAGGTCACGACTCATTGGCCCCATGAAGAACGCAGGCAAGAGTCCACACTCCGCCATTCTTGAATTCTTCAATTCCCATTCTTCAATTCGCGCACTCGTCCATGCCCCTACTCCGCCCGCAGCGCGTCGAGCGGCACGACGCGGGTAGCGCGGCGGGCCGGAACGTAGCTGGCCGCCAGGGCGGCGAGGGCCAGGACGAGCGGGGCGACGACGAACACGAGCGGGTCGAAGGCGCTCGACCCCGTAGAGCATGCTGCTCACCAGCTTCGCCAGTCCCGCCGACAGCAGCAGGCCGATGCCCAGGCCGAGGCCGGTCAGCACGAGCCCTTCCTTCAGCATCATCCAGAGCACGTCGCGCGGCTCGGCGCCCAGCGCCATCCGGATGCCGATCTCGCGCGTCCGGCGCGAGACCACGTAGGCCTTCACGCCGTAGACGCCGACGGCCGCGAGCAGCAGCGCCAGCGCGCCGAACAGCGTGAACATCCGCGCGCCCGTCTCGGATCAGCCACAAGTCGATGCTGTCCGTCGCGGTAGCTGGGTCATCGATCTGCAGCGAGACAGGACCGGCAGCGTCGGATCGACGTCGCGGATCGCGCGGCGGACGGACGCCGAGCATCGCCGCCTCGCCGGCGCGGGCCGCCGGCCGCGACGCGCAGGTGAATGAACAGGTTCGACCGGTAGTTCGCGCCGAACGGCACGTAGACGTGCGGCACCGGCGCCGGATCGAGCAGCTCCTGCCGGACGCCCGGCACCACGCCGACGATCGCCGACCAGCTCCGCGCTTCCGTGCCGTTCTCGCCGGGCCGATCTGCAGCTGGCTCGCCGACCGGGTTCGCGGCCTGGAAACAGAGTCTTCGCCAGGGGCTCGTCGATGATCGCGGCGCCGTGCGGGCGTCGGTGACGACTGCTCCTCGGCCGCGGTGAACCCGCGGCCGCGCAGCACCGGGAGCCCCAGCGTCGCGGAAGTAGTCAGTGCCGACGACCGTCAGGATCGACGGCGACCTGCTCGTGCCGCGGCGCCTCCGCGCCGCCGGCCCGACTGGCCGGGCACGGGACACACGTCCTCGGTGAAGTCGCCGAACGACACCGACGAGGCCGTGCTCGCCGACTCGACACCCGGGCAGCGCCCGCAACCGGGCCAGCAGCCGCTGGTAGACCGCCCGCCCCTGCGCCTCGTCTGGTCCCGGCCAGACCCGGGTCGACGTTGACGAGCAGCTGGTGATCGAGCCGATAACCGGGATCCGCCGACGCGGCCAGCAGCGCGCCACGCGCGAACAGGCCGCCGGCCACCAGCAGCGCGAGCGCGAGGGCGATCTGCCCGACGACCATGGCGTTGCGTCCCGACAGCCGGCCGCGCAGTCCCGCTCGTGCGCTCGCCGGCGGCCTTCGAGTCGGTCACGACGTCGGTCCGCGTCAGCCGCCAGGCCGGTCCGAGTCCGAAGAACAGCGTGCTGCCGACGGCGAACAGCAGCGTCGCGGCCAGCACGCTGATATCCGGCAGTCGGCGAGAAGGCGATCGCCAGCGGCAGCCGGCTGCCCGACAGCGACGCGACGAGCACCCGTATGGCGCCGTACGCCAGCGCCAGGCCGATCGCCCCGCCGGCCAGCGACAACAGCATCCCCTCGGTGAGCAACTGACGCACGATCCGCCACGCGTCCCGCGCCCAGCGCCAGTTGCACGGCCACGTCGCGCCGGCGGCCGGCGCCCCGCGCGCAGCATCATGTTCGCCAGGTTCAGGCAGGCGATCAGCAGGACGGCCGCCGGCCATCGCCATCAGCAGGGCGCCGACGTGCGTCGAAGGGGCCGTTGATCCGCGAGCTCAGGCTGACGCCGAGCCGCGGCAGCTTCGCCACCGTCAGAGTGATACCCCTTGCTGGCGGGGTCCTGCCCGGCGAGGCCGGCCGCCAGCGCCTCCAGCCGCGGCCGCGCCGACGCCATTGTCAGGCCGGGCGCCAGCCGTCCGGCCAGAATCAGCGCGCGCGTCCGCGGGTCGGCCAGCTTGCCGCTCTGACCGTTCGTCAACATGTCGTTCGTGACGTGATCGTGGACGCCGAGCGGCAGCCACACCTCGGGGCCGATCAGCCCCATCGTGCCCTCGAACCCGCGGTTCCGTGACGCCGACGATCGTGAACGGGCGGCTGTTGATGCGGAGCGTCTGGCCGACCAGGTCCGGGTCGGATCCATGCGCACGCCAGTACGCGTCGGTGACGATCACGACCGGGATGTTGGCGCCGGGCTTCTCCTCGTCCGCGGTGAACGTCCGGCCGCGCGCCAGCGGGGAGTCGAGGACCTGAAAGAAGTTCGACGAGACGATACCGGCGAACGCGCGGTGCGTCTTGTCGCCTTCGTTGAGTCCCACCAGCGTGAAGGCTCTGCGCCATCAGGCCGGCGAACAGGTCGTGCCGGGATCGAATCGCGGTGTATTCGGCGTAGGTGAACCTGCGATAGCTGTGCGTCTGCTTCGGATCGTGCGAGTAGAGTCCGACGAGCCGCTCGGGGTGGCCGGCCGGCTGCTGGAACAGCAGGGCGTTGACCAGCGTGAACATGGCCGTGTTCACGCCGATCCCCAGCGACAGGACGATCAACGCGACGGCCGTGAAGCCCGGGCTCTTCCGCAGCGCCCTGAGGGTAATCCGGAGATCCTGAAGGAAGGTGTGCATGACGCTATTCCACCCGCAGCGCCTCGAGCGGCACGACGCGCGTGGCGCGGCGCGCCGGCACGTAACTCGCCGCCAGGGCGGCCAGGGCGAGCACGAGCGGGGCCACGAGGAACACCAGCGGGTCGAACGCGCCGACCTGATAGAGCATGCCGCTCACGAGCTTCGCCAGGCCGGCCGACAGCAGCAGGCCGATGCCCAGGCCCAGGCCGGTCAGCACGAAGCCTTCCCTCAGCATCATCCACAGCACGTCGCGCGGCTCGGCCCCCAGCGCCATCCGGATGCCGATCTCGCGCGTCCGGCGCGACACCACGTACGCCTTCACGCCGTAGACGCCGACGGCCGCGAGCAGCAGCGCCAGCGCGCCGAACAGCGTGAACATCCGCGCCCCGGCCTGCACCACCCAGAGCTCGATGTTCGCGTCCCGGTGCTGCGCCATCGTCTGCAGCGCGACGATCGGCAGCTCCGGATCCACCTCGCGGACCGCGCGGCGGACCACGCCCAGCATGGCCGCCTCCCCGGCCGGGTCGCCGGCCGCGACGCGCAGATGGACGAACTGGTTCGACTGGTAGTGCGCGCCAAATGGCAGGTAGACGTGCGACACCGGCGCCAGGTCGAACAGGTTGTGACGCACGCCGGGGACCACGCCCACGATCTGCGCGATCTCCGCCTTGCGGTCGTTCTCATTGGTGCCGATCCGAATCTGCCGCCCCACCGCATCGCGCCCCGGGAACAGCTTCTTTGCGAGCGGCTCGTCAATGATGGCGATCCGCGCGCCACCAGTGGACGGCTGCTCTTCCGCCGTGGTGAACTCGCGGCCGCGCAACACGGGCAGCCCGAGCGTCCGGAAGTACGCGGCTCCGATCGTCGTGTCGATCGCCGAAATCCGGCTGCCGGTGGCCTGCCCGTCCCGGCCGTCGGTTGACTCCCCCGGCACCGAGACCGTGCGGCTCTTGGTGATATCGCCGAACGAGACCTGCGAGGCCACGCTCGCCGATTCCACGCCCGGGAGCGCGCGCAGCCGCTCCAGCAGCCGGCGATAGGTCTCTCTGCCCTCCGTATCGTTCGCCCCCGCCAGGCCCGGATCGACGTTCAGCAGCAGCTCGTGGTCCAGCCGGTAGCCCGGGTCGGCCGATGCCGCCAGCAGCGCGCCCCGCGCGAACAGCCCGCCGGTCACCAGCAGCGCCAGCGCCAGCGCGATCTGGCCAACGACCATCGCATTGCGGCCCGACAGCCGTCCGAGCTGCTCGCTCGCCCGCTCGCCGGCGCCCTTCAGGTCGGAGACGACATTGCGCCGTGTCAGCCGCCAGGCCGGCCCGAGCCCGAAGAACAGCGTGCTGCCCACCGCGAACAGCAGCGTCGCAATCAGCACGTGTGCGTCGGGCGCCGGGGAGAAGACGAGGACGAGCGGCAGGTGGCTCGACAGCGACGCGACGAGCAGTCGCATCGCCCCGTACGCCAGGCCGAGTCCGACGCCGCCGCCCAGCAGTGAGAGCACCAGTCCCTCGGTCAGCAGCTGCCGGACGATCCGCCAGCGCCCGGCGCCAAGCGCCAGCTGCACGGCGACATCGCGCCGGCGGCCGGCGCCCCGCGCGAGCATCATGTTCGCCAGATTCAGGCAGACGATGAGCAGGACGGCACCAGCCATCGCCAGGAGCAGTGCGCCGAGCGTGGCCACCTGATTGTCGGTCTCGGGCGCGTCGCTCACGCCCAGACGCGACAGCTTGGCCACCGTCAGCTCATAGCCCTTGTTCGCAGGATCCTGCGCGACCAGACCGGCGGCGAGCGCCTCGAGCCGGGGCCGCGCCGACGCCATCGTCAGGCCCGGGGCCAGCCGTCCGGCGGGAATCAGCGCGCGCGTACGGGCATCGCCCAGCCCGCCCTGCTGGCCGTCCCGGAACATGTCGTTCACAACGTGCTCGTAGACGCCGAGCGGCAGCCAGACCTCCGGTCCGAGCAGCCCCATCGTCCCCGCGAACCCCGGCTCCGTAATGCCGACGATCGTGAACGGCCGGTTGTTGATCCGGAGCGTCTGCCCCACCAGATGCGGATCGGATCCGTGCGCGCGCCAGTACGGATCGCCGACGATCACGACCGGGATGTTGCTGCCCGGCTTCTCCTCGCCGGCGGTGAACCCCCGGCCGGCCTCGAGTGGCGAGTCGAGCACCTGGAAGTAGTTCGACGACACGATGCCGGCGAACGCCCGATGTGTGGCCTGGCCCTCGCCGACGCCCACCATCGCGAACGTCTGCACCATCAGACCGGAGAACAGATCGTGGCGATCCCGGATCGCGGAGAATTCGGCGTAGGTGAAGTCGCGATAACTGCCGGGCCGCTTCGGGTCGTGCGAGTAGAGGCCGACGAGCCGCTCGGGATGACCGGCCGGCTGCTGGAAGAGCAGCGCATTGACGAGGCTGAAGACCGCCGCGTTCACGCCGATGCCGAGCGACAGGATGACGAGCGCGACGACCGTAAAGCCGGGGCTCTTGCGGAGCCCCCGGAAGGTGACACGGAGATCCTGGAGGAATGTCTGCATGCTTGGGACTCTTGCCTCGGCGTTCGGGGGCTCGGCGCTCGGGAGCTCGGGGCTGCTGGAGTGGACGGAAGAGCCGGCCCCGAAGTTCCGGCGCGGCGTTCCCGGGGGTTTCGCGTCGATCGGCTCTCGGATAAACTGGCCGCAGATGTCTGCGCCAATCCCTCACGTCTGAGCCCGTAGCCCATCATGAATCTACGCTCCCTCGGTCCGTCCGGTCTGCGAGTCTCCATCGTCGGCCTCGGCTGCAACAACTTCGGCGGCCGCTGCGATTTCGAGGCGACACAGCGTGTCGTCCACAAGGCCCTCGACCTCGGCATCACGCTGTTCGACACGGCCGATATGTACGGCAATCGCGGCGGCTCGGAAGAGCTGCTCGGGCGCATCCTCGGCGATCGGCGCCAGGAGATCGTGCTGGCCACGAAGTTCGGCTGGGAGATGAGTGACGACGGCACCCGGCAGGGTGGGTCGCGCCGCTACATCATGCGCGCGGTCGAGGACAGCCTGCGCCGCCTCCGGACCGACTGGATCGACCTCTATCAACTCCACAAGTTCGATCCGCTCACGCCCATCGAGGAGACCCTGCGGGCGCTCGACGACCTCGTGCACCAGGGCAAGGTCCGCTACATCGGCTGCTCGAACCTGCCCGCCTGGCGCGTCATCGATGCGCAATGGACGTCGCGGCAGCTCAACCTGAACCGCTTCATCTCCTGCCAGGACGAGTACAGCCTGCTCGCGCGCGGCCTCGAGCGCGAGCTGCTGCCCGCGGTCGAGGCCTACGGCCTGGGTCTTCTGCCGTTCTTCCCGCTGGCGAGCGGCCTGCTCACCGGCAAGTACCGGAAGAACGCGCCGTTGCCCGAGGGCACGCGTCTGGCGGGTGCACAGGGACTGGCGGATCGCTACCTGACGGACGCGAACTGGCAGGTCGTCGAGCGGCTCGAGCGGTTCTCGGCCGACCGGGGCCACACGCTGCTGGAACTGGCGTTCAGCTGGCTGCTGTCGCATCCGCCGGTCGCCAGCGTCATCGCGGGTGCGACGAAACCGGAGCAGCTCGAACAGAACGTGAAGGCGGTCGACTGGGAGCTGACCGCAGAGGACCTGGCGGCCATCGACGAAGCGTGCGGCACGGCCTAGTCGCAGCGCGTCACGCTGGATTCCGGCTCTCGCGGGCATGACGCCGGCCGGCATGGCTCGTCTCCGCCAGCCAGCCCCCCGCACAGAACAGGGAGCGCGACGGCAACGCGCAGGAGGCCACGGGCGGTCGGCCGATCAGGCGGGGTCGATGCCGAGCTCGCGCCGTACGCGCGCGACCGCGTCGGGCACGGCCGCCGCCACGGCCTCCGAGAGCGGCGCGCCGGTATCGAACGACTTGCCTTCGATGGCGTAGACCACCAGGCTCGCCGGCAGGTTGCCGAGCGCCCGCCCCAGTTCCACGGCCTCCACGAGTCCGAACGCATGCGTCGACAGGGGGAACGCGGCCGCCGGCAGCGGTTCCCGCGCGGCATCGAACCGCCGGATCGTCCCGGGCGCGGCGCCGGAGACCATGGCGTCGATCACGATGACGGCGCGCGCGCCGTCCCAGGCCTCCATCAGCCGCTCGCCGTCGCCGTCCTCTTCGATCACGGTCACCGTCGGTCCGCCGCCGGCGCCGATCCGGCGCGCGATCTCCCGGCCCGCGCCGTCGTCGCCGCGGAACGGGTTGCCGACGCCGATCACCACGGCCGTCCCGGCGCTCACGCCCGATCGATCTCCAGCTTCAGGAAATGGGTCGAGCACGACAGGCAGGGATCGTAGTTCCGCACGACCTGTTCGCACTGCCGCCGCAGTTCGGGCTCGGGCAGGTCGAGGCGCCCGGGCACGAACGCGCGCAGATCGTCCTCGACGGCCTTCTGGTTCTGCGAGGTCGGCGGGACGATCTTCGCCTCGAGGATCGCGCCGTGCCCGTCGATCCGGTAGCGGTGGTACAGGAGCCCGCGCGGCGCCTCGGTGCAGCTGTACCCGACACCCGGCCGCACGGGCACGTCGACGGCGGGCCGATCGGGCGGTTCGTATCCCTCGATGATCCGCAGCGCCTCGTCGCAGACCTGCACGAGTTCGACGCTGCGCACGACGATGCTCTGGAACGGGTTCCGGCAGACGGGCCCCAGGCCGGCGTCGGTCGCCGCCTGGCGGGCCAGGGGCGACAGCCGGTCGAAGTTCAGACTGTAGCGCGCGAGCGGACCGACCAGGTAGGCGCCGGTGCCGTCGAGCACGGAGTGCAGGGCGTTCGTGTAGCCGACGTGCTCCTCGTGGAAGTGCCGCTCGTACTCGCGGGCGGCGATGTCCAGCCCGCCACTGGAGACGATGTGTCCCTCGTTGAAGGGATATTCGTCGGGGTGGCGCAGGGCGACGAACACGTACGGCTGTTCGAGGGACGGGCACGGCAGCGACGCCGTCCAGCGGACGGTCTCGAGCGCGGCGTCGCGCGCCCATTTCAGCCGCTCGGCCAGCGGCGCCAGTTCGGCCCGCGACGGCGTCCGGAAGAAGCCGCCGACCTTCACGTTCACGGGATGGATCGCGCGGCCGCCGAGCCGCTCCAGGATCGCGTTGCCGACCTTCTTCATCTGCAGGCCGCGCTGCACGATCGCCGGCTGGTCCTTCGCGAGCCGGATGGCGTCGGGATAGCCGAGGAAATCGGGCGCGTGCAGCAGGTACACGTGCAGCGCGTGGCTCTCGATCCACTCGCCGCAGTCCAGGAGCCGCCGCAGCGCGCGCAGGGTCCCCTCCACGGTGATCCCGAGCGCGTTCTCCATCGCGTGCACGGCGCTCATCTGGTAGGCGACCGGACAGATGCCGCAGATGCGGGCGGTGATGTCGGGCGCCTCGCGGAAGTCGCGGCCGCGCAGCAGCGCCTCGAAGAAGCGCGGCGGCTCGATAATCTTCAGCTTCACGTCGGTGACGGCGCCGTCCTTCACGCGCACGTACAGCGCGCCCTCGCCCTCGACGCGCGCCAGCAGGTCGACCTTAACGGTGCCGGTCTTCATGCGCTTCACTCTCGCGCCGGAACGCCTCGGCGCCGGCGTTGAACGTGCGGAAGACCCGGACCAGGTTCTCCCGGGACAGGCCCAGCTCCCAGCACCGGGCGGCCAGCGCCGGCGTATTGGGCGTCTCCATCGGCCCGAAACAGCCGTAGCACCCGCGGTCGAACGAGGGGCAGATGGCGCCGCAGCCGGCCTGCGTGACCGGGCCGAGGCACGGCGTCCCGTCGGCGACCATCACGCACACCGTGCCGCGCCGCTTGCACTGCAGGCAGACGCTCGACGCCGGCGTCTGCGGCCGCCGCCCGATCAGGAACGCGCCGATCACCTCGAGCAGCTGTCGCCGATCGATCGGACAGCCGCGCAGCTCGAAGTCCACCCGGACGTGGTCGGCGATCGGCGTCGAACGCGCGAGGCTCTCGATGTAGCGCGGCTGCGCGTACACGAGCGCGATGAACTCCTTCACGTCGCCGAAGTTCCTGAGCGCCTGGATGCCGCCGGCGGTCGCGCACGCCCCGATCGTCACCAGCGTCTTCGAGGCGCGCCGGACCTGGTGGATCCGTTCGGCCTCCTCCGGTGTCGTGATCGAGCCCTCGACGAGCGACAGATCGTAGGGCCCGCGCACGCTCGCGCGGGACGCCTCGGGAAAATGGGCGATCTCCACCTGCTCGGCCACGGCCAGCAGATCGTCCTCGCAGTCGAGCAGCGTGAGCTGACACCCGTCGCACGAGGAGAACTTCCAGACGGCCAGCTTCGGCCGGCGCCTCCTGCTCATCTCACACCTCGCGCACGGCCATCCGCGCCAGGATCCGATCGGCGGTCATCACCGGGCCGTCGCGGCAGATGAAGTCGGAACCGAACTGGCAGTGGCCGCAGAACCCGACGGCGCACTGCATGTTGCGCTCCATCGACAGGAAGATCCGCGAGCCGTCCAGCCCGCAGTGCTCGAGCTCGCGCGTCGTGTACCGCATCATGATCTCCGGCCCGCAGGTCATCGCGACCGTCCGCGCCGGCTCGATCGGCAGCCGGGACAACAGCTGCGTGGGGACGCCGACCGCCCCCGGCCATCCCGACGGCGCCCGGTCCACCATGACGGACACCTCGATCGCCGCCTCGCGCTGCCAGCGCTCCACTTCCTGCCGGTACAGCAGATCGTCGGGCGTCCGCGCGCCGTACAGCAGCCAGACGCGGCCGAACCGCGCCCGGTGCGCCAGCAGGTGATAAATCGCCGGCCGCAGCGGCGCGAGGCCGACGCCGCCGGCCACGACGACGACGTCCTGGCCTTCGGCCGCCGCCACGGGCCAGCCGGTGCCGAACGGTCCGCGAATGCCGACCTCGTCGCCCCGCTTCAGCGCGCCGATGGCCTTCGATACCGCCCCGACGCCACGCACGGTGTGCACGAGCCGGTCCGTTCGCGCGGGGTCACCGGTGATCGACATCGGCACCTCGCCGACGCCGAAGACGTAGACCATCGTGAACTGGCCCGGCGCAAACGTCAGCCCCGGGGGGCCGCCGACCGCCTCCAGCTCGATCGTCTTCGTCTCGGCCGTCTCCCGCCGCAGGTGCCGCACGCGGAACGGCCGCGGCAGCATCGGGTCGGGCGGCAGTTCAGCCGTGCTCGTCATAGGCATTCAGCAGTTGCAGGCGTGTCGCGTGCAGGCGCTGCTCGACCATGAGGGCGAACTGCTTCAGCAGCTCGTACCCGAGATCGTGGTCGGCCTCGCTCTTGGTCCGCAGGCAGCGGCCGTCGAGCGCGATGGCGCGCACGGGCTCGAGGGCCCGCGCGTCGAACTTCCACTCGTAGGGCGGGAACAGCCACGACCAGCCGAGCACTTCGCCGGCCCCGATGGTCATGATCGTCAGCGTCGCGGTCGCGGTCGCCACCTCCAGCGCGACGCGCCCCTCGCGGATCAGGTAGAACGCATCGGCGTCCTGCCCTTCGCGGAACACGAACTGCCCGGTGTCGAACCGGACGTTGCGGGCGCAGCCGACGAGCAGCTGCACGTGCGCCTGCGACAGGTGGCGCGCGAACGGGTGGGCGGCAATCAGCGGTTCAAGCGTCTCCATCGTGATGCTCCGCAGTGCGGGCCGTCCGGGGCGCCGACGCCCGGATGGCCCGGACTTCTTCCGTGATGTCGATTCCGACCGGACACCAGGTGATGCAGCGGCCGCACCCGACGCACCCCGAGCTGCCGAACTGATCGAACCAGGTCGACAGCTTGTGCGTCATCCATTGCCGGTAGCGGGACTTCGTCGAGCGGCGCACGCTGCCGCCGTGCACGTACCAGAAGCCCATCGTGAAGCAGGAATCCCAGTGCTGCCAGCGCTCGGCGTGCTCGCCTTTGAGGTCGCTGACCTCTTCGGTACTCGTGCAGAAGCAGGTGGGACAGACCATCGTGCAGTTGCCGCACGCCAGGCAGCGCGACGCCACGTCGTCCCACCGGGGATGATCGGCATTCTGCTGCAGCAGATCGCGGATGCCGGTCGTGTCCATCTGCCGGCCCATCTGCCGCGTGGCGTTCTCGTGCCGTCGCGCCGCCTCCTCGAGCTCGCCCGGCGCCGCCTCGCGATGCGGCAGTCCGTCCAGCACCTCGTGGCCGGCCGGCGTCCCCGGCTCGACGACGAAGTAGTGCTCGCCGTCGCCGATGACCTCGGTCAGCGCGAGATCGAAGCCGCCCGACGCCTGCGGTCCCGTGCCCATCGACGTGCAGAAACAGGTGCGCGCCGCCTGGCCGCAGTTGACGGCCACCACGAACGCGTTCCGGCGCCCGGCCGCATACCGCTGGTCGACGACCGCTCCGCGCAGAAAGACGGTGTCCTGGATCGCAATGGCATGCAGGTCGCAGGCCCGGGCGCCGATGAGCGCCGTCTTCGGCTCGGTGAGCGGCTCGGCTTCCATCCGCAGGCCGTCCGCATCGCGCGTCGCCCGCCAGAGACGGACCGACGGCGGATGGAACACCTGCTTCCACGAGTGCGGACCGACGGTGTACCCGAACAGCGCCGCGTCGTCGCGCCGCTTCAGCCGGTAGGTGCCGCCCTCCTGCTCGTCGGTCCAGCCGATCGGCAGGTCGTCGACGCCCGACAGCTCCGCGTACACGATCGCCCCGTCGCGCACGGTCGGCCCCACGAGGCGATAGCCTCGGGCGCGTAGCGCCGCCAGGAGCCCGGGGAACTCGAGGCGCTGCAGCACGAACTGGGCAGGCATGCCCTCATGATATACGCGATGGGCAAGGAGGGGCCGGCGGACACGGGGCGCGCATCAGATGGCCGCCGGACTCACGCATCTCGCAGGAGCGGCCCGAAGCGGATTCCGCGCGGCATGGCCGCCCCGGGCTCAGTCTCCCCGGGGATCGGCGGGAGGCGGGTCGGTGAACCGGACGGCCGGCTTCGGCCGCTCGTCCACCGACAACGAGAACACGTCCGGACGGGCGTAGTGGCCGACCACGTCGAAGTCGTACTTGCCGCGCGCGATGTCGTCGCCGTTCAGCTCGGCCACCAGCACGCCCTCGCCGTCGCGCAGCGGGCCGGCCATCACCTGCCCGAGCGGGGAGACGATGACGCTGCCCCCCTTGATGAGCACCGTGTCCGGCTCGTCGCCCTGGATGGCGCGATAGTCGGCCGGACAGTCGGCCCGCCGCAGATACTGGCAGGCGCTCAGCACGAAGCAGCGTCCCTCCATGGCGATGTGCCGCACCGTCGGCAGCCAGGTCTCGCGATCGTCGACGGTCGGCGCGCACCAGTGCGTCACGCCCTTGGCGTACATGGCGGTGCGGAACAGCGGCATGTAGTTCTCCCAGCAGATCGCCATGCCGATCGTGCCCCGTCCGAACGGCACCGCCGGCAGGGTCGAACCGTCGCCGAACCCCCAGATGAGCCGCTCCGACGCCGTCGGCATCAGCTTGCGGTGCCGGCCCAGCAGGGCGCCGTCGGGCCCGAAGCAGAGCGACGTGCAGTACAGCGTGCCGCCGGCGCGCTCGATGACGCCGATGACCAGGTGCAGCCGGCTCTCGGCCGCCATCTCCCCGAGCGCGACCGTCTCGGGGCCGGGCACCGCAATGGCCGCCTCCCAGTACCGGCGGAAGTCGTCGCGCCCGTCCGGCGATCGCGAGCCGACCCGCGCGCCGAAATCGAGCCCCTTCGGGTAGCCCCCGATGAACGCCTCGGGAAAGACCGCCAGCGTGGCGCCCGCCGCCGCCGCCCGCTTCACGAATCCCCGCGCCTTCTCCAGGGTCCGGCTCGTCTCGAAGACGAGCGACCCGGCCTGCACCACCGCCGCTTTCACCTTGTTCATGGAACGTTCACTCCGCCTGAGATTCCGTGGTGCGCCTATTGTGTGCCGGAGGCGAGGCCGCTGTCACAGCCGGGACGACCGGCCGGAGGGATCTCCGGCCGGCGCCGGGTCGTCGGCGGGCGGCTGGACGACGCGGGACGCGCCGCCTCAGGCCGCGTGCGTTCTCGCCAGCATCCCCGAGTGCTCGGGGGCCAGCACCTTGTAGGCGAGGATCTTCACCTGGTCGGTCAGCAGGAACCACGCGAGCGCATAGCCCCAGACGACGAGCGCCCAGTTCCAGCCGATGGCCGGCATCAGGAGGCCGTAGACGGCGATGAGCGTCGCCAGCGCCTGCGTGCCGAGGACGGCCACGACCAGGATCCGCGCCGGGCGGCTGGCCCAGAAGCGCTTGCGCGTGCGGGTGATGAAGATCGTGAGATGACCGGCGACCGAGAGCTTCAGGTACATGAGCGTCTGGATCGTGCTCCGGTCGAGGTGCCAGACGCGCTCGCCCAGATAGAACAGGCCGAACGAGGCGAGCACGCCGGTGATGCCGAGGATCGTGGCGATCCCGAGCACCATCCGCATGTTCCAGGCTTCGGGCTGGTCCGAATAGTGCACGCGGTCGTACGCGATCGACAGGATGGCGCCGTCGTTGAGCAGCGCCAGCAGCACGATCATGACGGCCGTCACCGGGTAGAAGTTGAACACCAGGATCGACAGCGTCATGAACAGCAGCACGCGCATCGTCTCGGCGATGCGGTAGATCGCGTAGCTGGTCATCCGCTGGAAGATCTTCCGGCTCTCCTTGATCGCGTCGATGATGACCGACAGCCCGGGCGTCGTCAGCACGATGTCGGCGGCAGCCCGCGCGGCGTCGGTCGCCCCGGCCACGGCAATGCCGGCGTCGGCCTTCTTCAGGGCGGGGGCGTCGTTGACGCCGTCCCCCGTCATCCCGACGATATGTCCTCGCTGCTGCAGGAACTCCACGAGGTGATACTTGTGCTCGGGAAAGACCTGCGCGAAACCATCGGCCTGCTCGATCTGCTCGGCGATCCGCCCATCGAGCGGCACCGGGCGGTCCTTGCTGCCAAACAGGCTCGCATCGAGGATGTTCGCCCGCATGCCGAGCTGCTGCGCGATCTGCTTCGCGATGGCCAGCTGATCGCCGGTGACCATCTTGAGACGGATGCCCATCTTCCCCGCCGTCTCGATGGTCGACTTCGAGTCCTCGCGCGGCGGATCGTAGAGGGGCAGCACGCCGAGGAACTGCCAGGCGCCGCCGCCGTCCTTGCGCGCCACGCCAAGCGCGCGATAGCCCTTCTTCGCGAAGCCCTCGACGGCCCGATCGACATCGGCCTTCACGTCGTTCGCGTTGGCCGCCAGCGCCAGGATGACCTGCGGCGCCCCTTTCGTCGTCACGAACGTCCGGCCGTCCTTCGCCTTCACCGTCGCTTCGGTCCGCTTGTGCACCGGATCGAACGGCTGGAAGTGCTGCACCTCGGCTCCCGGCGGCGGCCACTCGCCGTCGACGCTGTTCAGCACCGCCAGGTCGATCGTGTCGTTGTCCTCGCGGCGCGAGGCCCACGCGCCCGCCTCGATCACCGCCCGCGGCTCGACGCCGGACACCGCGAAGGGATCGCCGAGCGTCAGCTTGTTCTGCGTCAGCGTGCCCGTCTTGTCCGAGCAGAGCAGGTCCATCCCCGCCAGCTCCTCGATCGACGCCAGGCGACTGACGATCGCCTGCTTGCCCGCCAGCAGTCGCGCCCCGACCGCCATGGTCACCGAGAGCACGGCCGGCATCGCCACCGGGATCGCGGCCACCGTCAGCACCAGCGCGAACTGCAGCGTCGTCATCATCGGGTCGCCGCGGAACAGGGCGACGATGAGGATGATCGCCACCAGGACGATCGCCATGACGATGAGGTAGTCACCGATCTTGAGGACCGCGCGCTGGAAGTGGCTCGCGGTGTGGGCCTCCTCGACGAGCCGCGCGGTCCGGCCGAAGTAGGTCTGCTGGCCCGTCGACTGCACGATCGCGTCGACCTCGCCCTGCGTCAGCACCGAGCCCGAGTAGACGACCTCGCCCGTCGCATGCGTCACCGGCAGCGATTCCCCTGTCAGCGCCGACTGATCGACCTCGACGGGATCACCCGCCTTCAGCGTCGCATCGGCCGGGACGATGTCGCCGATGCGCAGCCGGACGAGATCGCCCGGCACCAGCTCGCGCGCCGGCACCGTCGTCCACGCGCCGCCGCGCCGGACGCGGGCCTTGAGGGCCAGCGTCGCCTTGAGGGCCGCAATCGCATTGCCGGCCTGGTACTCCTCCCAGAAGCCGACGACGGCGTTCATCACCAGCAGCGCGCCGATGATCCAGAAGTCCTCCCAGTGGTGCACGACGACCGACAGCACCGCCGCCGCCTCGATCATCCAGGCGATCGGCCCCCAGAAGTACGACAGGAACTTGAGGATGGGGTTGACCGAGGCCTCCGGCAGCTCGTTGTAGCCGGTACTGCTCGAGGCGCCGCGACGCCTCCTCGGGCGTGAGCCCCTCGGGGGGCGTCTCCGGCAACGTCGGTGGCTCCGGCTGAGCCGCGGCGGCAGCTCCGCCGCCCGGCCTGGTATCCGCGCGTCCCGTCATCGCGGCCTCCTTCTCTCGCTCACGACCTGAACGATTGAACGGCTGTGCGGTATCGCAACGCCCGATGGATCCGAAGCAGGACGCGTACCGCCACGACGGCATCCCGACGGCGGCCGGATACCGGCGGCCGGGTGCGCCGGCGCAGGAATCCCAGTCGGGAATCGGGGGATTTTCAGCGTGCTGCCCGGAGCGTCTCCTCCCGGCTCCGATGTGCCCGAGGCGGACCGCGCTGTCACCGTTCGCCGCGACCTGCATCTCTGAGGAAGCGGGCCGACGCCCGTTCGTCAGGCATGCCCGGATGATCGGGCGGAAAGGAAGTCAGACCGATGCCTCTGCTCAATGCCGAGTCGGAAAAGCAGGTGCGCGCTGCGCTCGCCGAGCTCACCGCGCCGGTCACGCTGGTCCTCTTCACGCAGGGCCAGGGCGGCGCGCTGGAGTGCGACTACTGCACCGAGACGCGCGAACTCGTCGAAGAACTGGCCGCACTGTCCGACAAGATTACGGTAGAGGTCCGCGACTTCGTCGGCGACACGGACGAAGTCCGGAAGTACGGCGATCGACAAGCTTCCCGCGCTCGTCGTGATGCGCGGCGGTGCGGAGCCGAAGGACTATGGCATCCGCCTCTACGGCATTCCGGCCGGCTACGAGTTCGCCACGCTGCTCGAGGACATCCGCATGGTGAGCCGCGGCGAGCCGGCGCTGCGGCCCGAGACGCTCGAGGCGCTCGGGCGACTGACGGGGCCGGTACGCGTGCAGGTGTTCGTCACGCCGACCTGCCCGTACTGCCCGCGCGCCGTGCTGCTGGCGCACAAGCTGGCGATGGCCAGCGACCTGGTGACCGGCGAGATGGTGGAAGCCACCGAGTTCCCGCACCTCGCCCAGCGGTACCACGTGCAGGGCGTGCCGCGCACGGTCATCAACGAGGTCGTTCACGTCGAGGGGGCGGTGCCCGAGCAGCAGCTCATCATGGAGCTGATGACGACCACCGACCAGGCGGCGATGAAGGGGCTCGAGGCCGAGTGGGCGGCCCACGATCACAGTCACCACGCGCACGCGCATTGACCGGGCGGGCCGCCAGGCCCACACGGACGAGCCGACAAGGCGCCCGGCGCGGCCGGGCGCCGCGCGCCTCTCAGCCCTTCAGGCCGAAAATCGCGAGACAGACCCAGCCGGCGAGGAAGGCGAGACCGCCGAGCGGCGTGATCGCCCCCAGCCAGGCGACGCCCGAGGTCGCCAGCAGGTACAGGCTCCCCGAGAAGAGGACCGTGCCGACGACGAACAGCCAGCCGGCCGCCACGGGCAGCGCGGCTCCCGGCCAGCGCGCGACCATCCAGGCGACCGCGAACAGCGCGAGCGCATGGTACATCTGGTAGCGCACGCCGGTTTCCCACACCTCCAGCATCTCCGGCGACAGGCGCATCTTCAACGCGTGCGCGCCGAACGCACCAAGGGCGACGGCGAGGCCGGCCAGCACGCTTCCCGCGAACAGCAGCGTTCGATCCATGTCCCGTCCTTCCTGCGCGGGGCTCAGCGCGACCGGTTGCCGCCGCCCGGCCCCTTCCGTCCGCCGTGGACGAGGACGGCCGCCCGGCGATCCGCCCGGCCGGTGGCCCTGGGGCGACGAGGCGCCGCGGCTGTTCCTGGTCGTCGGCGCCTGACGCGCGCCGGCCGGGCGCTCCGGCCGCGCCGCCGGCCGACCCGGTTGCCGCCCGGCTTCCTGCGCCGCTCGCCGCTCGGTCTTGGCGCGCGCGCGGGCCCGCTCCTCCGCCTTGCGCGCCCGGATGGCCGCGATCCGCTCGGCGAGCGGAATCTCCAGGCTGCCGGACGGCTTCGCCGTGTAATCGAAATCGGGCACCGTGACGCGGGGCAGCCGCCGGCCGATCGCCTTCTCGATCTGCCGCAGGTCCGACTCCTCGTCGGGCGCGACGAACGTGAAGGCGCTGCCGGTGGCGCCGGCGCGTGCCGTGCGGCCCACGCGGTGGATGTAGTCCTCGGGCACCATCGGCACGTCGAAATTGACGACGTGCCCGAGCTCCTCCACGTCGATCCCGCGGGCGGCGATGTCGGTCGCCACGAGCACGCGGTAGCGGCCGCTCTTGAACCCGGCCAGCGCCTGCGTGCGCTGCGGCTGCGACCGGTTGCCGTGAATCCGCTCGGCCTCGATCCCCTCGCGCACCAGGTGCTTCATCAGGCGATCGGTCCGGTGCTTCGTCCGGGTGAACACCAGCGCTTCCTGCATCTCGCCGCTCCGCAGCAGCGCCAGCAGCAGCGACGCCTTCAGCTCGCGCGGCACGGGGTACACAGCCTGCGTGATGCCGACGGCCGGCGCCGACTGCCGCTCCACGTTGATCGTCAGCGGGATCGCGCAGCATCTCGCGGCTCAGCGCCGCGATCGGCGGCGGCATGGTGGCGCTGAAGAACAGCGTCTGGCGGCGCGGCGGCAGGTGGCGGAGGATCTTGCGGATCTCCGGCAGGAAACCCATGTCGAGCATCCGGTCCGCTTCGTCGAGCACCAGGTACTCCAGCCCGGACAGCTTCGCGTACGGCGACCGGAAGTGATCGAGCAGGCGTCCCGGCGTGGCGATGATGACGTCGACGCCGCTGCGGAACGCATGTTCCTGCGGCCCCATGCCGACGCCGCCGAAGACCGGCGCACCCGTGATGGGCGTGTGCACCGCCAGATCCTTCAGGTCCCCGTGCACCTGCGCGGCCAGCTCGCGCGTCGGCGTCAGCACCAGGGCCCTCGTCGTCCCCCGCGGACGGCCGATCAGCTGATGCAGGATCGGCAGCAGGAAGGCGGCCGTCTTGCCGCTGCCCGTCATCGCGCAGGCCAGCACGTCCTTCCCCGCCAGCGCGGCCGGAATGGCGTCGGATTGAATCGGCGTGGGGCGGACGAACCCCAGTTCCTTGATCCCTTTGAGCAGGTCGGGATGCAGATCGAGCTGAGTGAATGGCACAGAACTCTCGTGGAAAGCAGCCGCGCCGGACCGCCGGAGGATCCGGCGATCGGACGCGGCTCGACCCTCTATTATCCCCCATCTTCCGGAGAAGGGCCGCCACGGCAGGGCATCCGCGGCCGGGCGGGCCCGATGCCCGAACCGGCCGCCGACGGGCCCGCGGCTCAGTCGATGATCAGCACGCCGGCGTCGGGCACCGGCGCGTACGAGGCGTTCGACCTCGCCCGGCCGGCCGGTCAGCACGGCGCGCTGGTTGATGTAGCCCTTGTCGGTGATCTCGCCGCGGTCGACCGACGGCGGCTCCTGCAGGAAGAGCACGCGCGCGACGCGCGTGCTCGCACCCGGATGCTCCCGGTTGTGGGCGCGCAGGGCGGCGCGCACGGCGCCGCGGATGTCGTCCGCCGCGGTCCCGGGGACGGCGAACAGCAGCGCCCCGAGCTCGTCGCGATCGTGCCCGGCGACGACGAGATCCTGAACATGCGGCGCGCAGGCGTTCACGAGCCGCACGCGCAGCTCGCCGACCGACACCCACGTCCCCGACGACAGCTTGAAGTTCTCGGCGGTTCGGCCGTCGAAGACGACACCGTCGATCGGCGAGGCCGGATCCGCGAGCCGGCCGGCGTCGCCCGTCGCCAGGAACCCGTCCTCGTCGACCTCGGCCGGCTGCACCCGTCCGCCCCGCTGCCAGCAGCCCGGCGTCACGTTCGGGCCGCGCACGCGCATCTCCAGCTTGTCGAGCGACGGCACGAACTTCAGTTCGCAGCCGGGCGCCGGCAGGCCGATCACGCCGGCGCGATCGATCGGGAAGTGGACCGACGTGACGAGCGGCGCGGTCTCGGTCGAGCCCCAGGCCGACACGAACGGCACGGGCGGCCGGCCGCCGCGGACGCGGGCGCCCAGTGTCTCCAGCCGCGTCCAGAGATGCTGCGGCAGCGCCGCCGCCGCATAGAACACGAGGTCGAGCTCCGCGAAGAACGAAGCCGCGAGCGCCTCGTCGCCTTCGAGCAGCGGCAAGAGCATGGCGTAGCCGCGCGGCACGTTGAAGTAGATCGTCGGCGACACCGTCACGCAGGTTCGCCGCCGTGGTCTCGATCCCGGCCGGCGTGGGGCGGCCGCGATCGATGTGCAGCGTGCCGCCGTTGCGCAGCACGAGGTTGAAGTTGTGATTGCCGCCGAAGGTGTGGCTCCAGGGCAGCCAGTCGACGACCACCGGCGGGCGGCGCTCGACGAACGGCCAGATCTGCGCGATCGCCTGCTGGTTCGAGCAGAGCATCCGCTGCGTGTTCACGATGCCCTTCGGCGACCCGGTCGAGCCCGACGTGAACAGGATCTTCGCGATCGTCCCGGGGCCCACCGCCTCGAAGGCCCGCCGCGCCCGGTCGCCGGGTGTCGTCGACGCCAGCTCCCGCACCGTCCGGGCCGCACGGCCCGCCGGCGGCCGGCGGCTGACGATGAGCGGCACGTCCGGCAGGTCGAGGGCGTCGAGCGCCCGGCCGAAGAGGGCGGCATCCTCCGCGTACACCGCGCCCGGACCGACGCAGGCGGTCACGTCGCGCAGCTTGCCGAAATCGTGAGAGGCCAGCGAATAGGCTGAGGACACCGGTGCCGCGGGAATGCCCGCGTGCATCGCCGCCAGCTGCAGCAGCGCGTGGTCGATGCCGTTGTCAGACAACAGCAGCAGCGGCCGATCGGGCGCCGCCCCCAGATCGAGCAGTGCCTGGGCGAGCGCGCGCACCACGGTGCCGGCCTCGCCATAGCCGACCTCGCGCCGGGCGCCGCCCGCCTCCCGGGCAACCAGGAACGGCCGGGCCGGGGCGCGGGCCGCCCAGGTCTCGAGCCAGTCACCGACGCACCGGGCGAACGGCTGCAGCGCATGGCCCGACCGCAGCAGGAACCCGCCGCCGGGCCGCCTGTCCATCTCGACCGCTGGCGGGGCGAAATGTGAGGCGGTCCGGCTCGCCGCACCGGAACGTTCTTCGTTGCCCATACCGCTTCATCGTATCCGCCGCGACCGGCGATCCCGTCGCCGACGGGCTCGCCCGGGCCGGCGGTCTGCCTTACCATAGCTCACCCACCGTCCCTGCCATCGGGACGGCGCGTGCCCTCATTCCGACAGGAGCGGTTCCATGCCCGACCGGCGCGAGTTCCTCGGCCTGCTGTCGTCGATTCCGCTGCTCTCCGCGGCGCGGCTGCGGCCGCTGCCAGCCGATGACCACGCCTACGACCTGGTGATCAAGGGCGGGCACGTCATCGATCCGGCCTCCGGCCTCTCCGGCGTGCGTGACGTGGCGATCCGGGAGGCACGGATTGCCGCCGTCGCACCCGACATCCCGCCGTCGAGGGCACGGGTCCTGTTCGACGCGGCGGGACGCATCGTCACGCCGGGGCTCATCGACGTGCACGTGCACGTCTTCGAGGGGATTGCGGGCGTGGCGATGTCGGCCGACGCCGGCTCGCTGGCCCACGGGGCCACGACCGTCGTCGATGCCGGCTCGGCCGGCGCCACGACGTTCGCCGGCTTCCGCCGGTACATCGTGCAGCCGTCGGTCACCCGCATCTACGCCGCGTTGAACATCTCGACCATCGGCCTCGTGTCACTGGACGAGCTGAGCAATCCCGCGTTCATCGATACGAAGGCGGCGATCGAGACCATCGAGCAGAACCGGGATCTGATCGTCGCCGTCAAGGTGCGGTTGACGCCGGCACTGATCGGCCGACGCGATCTCGACGTCCTGCAGCGCGCGCGCGACGTGTCCGATGCGACGGGCGTTCCACTGATGGTGCACATCGGCGGGTCGCCGTCACCGCTGCGGGACCTGCTCGCGACACTGCGACGCGGCGACATGGTGACGCACGTCCTGCGGGAGCGGCCGCACGGCGTCATCGACGCCGGGGGGCGCGTGCGGGACGAGTTCCAGGATGCGCGTGCGCGGGGCGTGGTGATGGACGTCGGGCATGGATCCGGCAACTTCTCGTGGGAGACGGCCGAGGCGGCGGCCGCACAACACTGGTGGCCCGACACGATCTCGAGTGACCTGCATTCGCGGAACGCGAATGGGCCGGTCTTCGATCTGGCCACCACCCTGTCCAAGTTCCTGCTGCTCGGCCTTCCGCTGGAGCAGGTCGTCGCCCGGGCGACGGTGGCGCCGGCCGCCATCTATCCGTTTCCGGACGGATGCGGCACATTGCGCCCGGGTGCGCCGGCTGACGTGGCGGTCTTCCGCTTCGACGACACGTCGTTCACGTTCACTGATTCTCGACGCCAGACGCGGGTCGGCAAACGCGGCCTGATCCCCGACGCGACGTTCAAACAGGGTGTGCGAATCCGCACAGCGCGTTGAACGCACGCGGCCGGGCTACCAATCGAGTGTCAGACAAACACTGACTACCAAGCCTGTCGGTTTACCGTCATACTGAGGGCCGATCTGCGGCGGATCAATTCCATGCCCACCATCATGGCCAGGTCGGAGAAATCCGAGACCGAGACACGGCGTTGCCCGTTCGATGGCCAGCCCCTGCGCCGGCACAGGGTCACTTCGATCGGCGGTGCGTCGGAGCGCACGAGCTGGGTGTGCCTGCGCCATCAGTGCTCGTACGCCGAACCGGACGATCCGCAGGCGCTGTTCCGGCTGTCATGGCTCCGGCCGATCTACCGGGCCCTGTGCACGCGTGCCGAATTCCGCGAGCGCTCGCTCGCCGAACAGTGGACGGTTCTGCGGCAGGCCGCGCGCCAGATCAGCGAAAGCCAGCCCGACAACGAGCGCTACGATCTGAGCGACGAGAATCCCGCCGAGGTCCTGAGCTGGCTCGAAGCGGCACGGCGCCGCACACAGAACTGACCGGCGATCCCCGCCTCCCCTCCGCTGCTTCCCGCCACGATCAGAACCGCTCGGCACAGTTGACGCGCTCGTAGAGACGTCCGCTGCCGATGTCGAGGGCCCGGGTGCGGAAGGCCTCGACGTACTGCGACTCGCGTCCCGGCGACTTCTCCATCTGCGTCCGGTGCGTCCGGATCGCGCGCACCTTCGTCTCCCACTGCTCCGTGATGTCGATGGCCGTGGCCCCGTCGATGCTCACCGTCCAGACGTGCGGCGTCCGGTGGGCCGGTTCGGGCAGGTCGGCCGGGAAGTAGTTCGGCAGCCGCGCAAACACGACGCTGTCGAGCGCCGCGTACGCCGTCGTCCGATGGTCGGGGTGATAGCCCATCGAGAAGCGGGCCTGGCTGGCGGGATCGTGCGTGACCAGCAGGTCCGGGCGCACGCGGCGGATCGCCCGGACGAGGCGGATGCGGAAGTCGCGCGGCGGCTCCAGCTGCAGCTCGCAGTCCCGCAAGCCGAGAAACGTCGTGTCGCTGACACCGAGCAGCGCGTTCGCCTGCCGCTCCTCTTCCTCGCGGCGCTTTGCCAGCGTCTCCATCGAGAGCTCGCCGTACGTCCCCTTGTCACCGAAGGTGGCCACGACCGCGTGCAGGCGATGGCCACGATCCGCCAGCCGGCGGGCCGTGCCGCCCATCGCGAACGTGATGTCGTCGGGGTGCGAGAAGATCAGCAGAACCGTGGCGGGCTCGGCATCCGGTGCGAGAAATCGATCGACCATGGCGCGGGAAGACGGGAGGCCGCTCCGGACGCGCATCACGCCGCAACGACTCAACGGCGTGCGGACCGGCACGAGCGTGGAACGAACGTGAACCAGATTCAGTATAGCGCCCGAAACCGGGACCCAGCTCAGCCGCCGCGACACCAGCCGATCCGATCCGGTGCCTCCGGGAATCCCGACGGAACATCCAACAGAGCTGCACGGGACTGCGCGCCCGGGCAAGCGCTCCGGAGCGCGCGCCGCACGCCCCGGGTGTCGAGACAGGCTCGGGGTGTCGTCCTTCCGACAGCCTGCGCGGGCCCTCCACCGCCATTTCGCCAGGTTTCAGGCCTGAAATCGACGCCCTCCCGTCCGGACCGCTCCTTGCTGCCCTCCTCGACCGGAATCAGTGTCGGTGGGAACCGGCCGCAGCTCTCCAGTTGTCGCCCGTGTCCGCCTTCGGCATTTCCAGCTCGCCATGACAGAACGAACGCCCTCGCACGCGCTCGATCCGGCGAACCCCGCCGAGTGGGAAGACCTGCGCGTCCAGGGGCACCGGATGCTCGATGATATGTTCGACTACATCGAGCGGATCCGGGAGCGCCCGGTCTGGCGGCCGATTCCGGCCGACGTGCGCGCCGCGTTCCACGAGCCGCTGCCCCGGACCCCCACCGATCTGTCGACCGCCCACGACGCCTTCCTGCGCGACGTCCTGCCGTTCGCCGTCGGCAATGCACACCCGGGCTTCATGGGCTGGGTGCACGGTGGCGGTACGGCGGTCGGCATGCTCGCCGAGATGCTCGCCGCCGGTCTGAACGCGAACCTGGGCGGACGCAATCAGATGCCCGTCGAGGTGGAGCGGCAGATCGTCCGCTGGATGCGCGAGCTGTTCGACTTTCCCGAGACGGCGAGTGGCCTGTTCGTCACGGGCACGTCGATGGGCAATCTCGTCGCGGTGCTGGTCGCCCGCGCCGCCGCACTCGGCGTCGACAGCCGGCAGTCCGGCGTGGCCGCCGACGGGCGCCGGCTCGTGGCGTACACCTCGGCCGCCGCCCACGGCTGCATCGCGCAGGCGATGGACCTCTCGGGACTCGGGAGCGACGCCCTTCGGCTGGTGCCCGTGACCGTGGATCACCGGATGGACGTCGGGGCGCTGGCCGGCGCGATTGCCGAGGACCGGCGGGCGGGCTTCACGCCATTCCTGGTGGCCGGCACGGCCGGCACGGTCGACATCGGCGCGATCGACGACCTCGAGGCGCTCGCCGATCTGGCGCGGCGCCAGGATCTGTGGTTCCACGTCGACGGCGCCTACGGTGCGCTCGCCCTCTTCGCGCCCGATCTGGCGCCACGCCTGCACGGCATCGAGCGCGCCGATTCGGTCGCGTTCGACTTCCACAAGTGGGGGCAGGTGCCGTACGACGCCGGATTCGTCCTCGTACGGGACGGCCGGCTCCACCTCGACACGTTCGCCACGACGGCCGCCTATCTCAGGCGCGACCGCGCGCGGCCTGGCGGCGGGCTCTCCCTGGCCGTGCGACCTCGGTCCCGATCTCTCGCGCGGCTTCCGGGCGCTGAAGACCTGGTTCACGCTGAAGGTGTACGGCACCGAGCGCCTCGGCCGGATGATTTCGGGCACATGCGCCCTCGCGCGTGACATGGCGCGCCGCATCGAGGCGACGCCAGAGCTGGAGCTCCTCGCCCCCGTCCCGCTGAACATCGTCTGCTTCCGGTACCGGTGCGAAGCCGCGGACCACGTCAACGCGGCGATCGTCGCGTCCCTGCAGGAATCGGGCGTGGCGGCTCCCTCGACGACCACCATCAACGGCCGGCTCGCGATCCGCGCGGCCATCGTCAATCACCGCACGACCGCCGACGACATCGACGCCCTCCTGCGGGCGACGGTGACGCTGGGCGATACCGCGACCACCGGGTTCAGAAAGGCATCATGAACGCCGAATCCCCCGCGTCCTTTCCGCTCCTCGGCTTCGCCCGGCTCTTCCGAATGGCGATGGCCGGTCAGGATCTCGTCCCGCTGCGCACGGAGCTGATCCAGCGCGCCGCCGAGCATCCCGACGATGCGAATACGCTGCTGGACGTGTCGTACCTGCTGCAGCTCACCTGGGAGCGGGAGGTGGCACTCGAGGTCCAGGCGCAGGCGCTGAAGATGCAGCAGCTCTATCACCTGCCGGCGCCGTCGGGGCGGACGGGCCTGCGCCTGCTCGCCCTGATGGCCCCGGGCGACCTGATGGCCAACACGCCGCTCGAGTGCCTGCTGGAGGAGTCCGACGTCGCGCTGGACGTCCTCTACCTGGGTCCCGATCTGCCCTGGCCGCAGACGATTCCCGACCACGACGCCCTCATCGTCGCCATCGGCGAGAACGATCGGAACCGGCCCCTGCTGAAGCAGGTCGAGGAGCGGCTCCAGGACTGGCCGCGGCCCGTCCTGAACCGACCCGAGCGTATTCTGTGGCTGTCGCGCGAAGGGGTCTGCGACCGGCTGCACGCCGCGCCGGGCATCGCCATGCCGATCACCGCGCGCGTCCCGCGCGGCACGCTCGCCGAGATCGGCACGGGCGAGGTGCCGCTGACCGACGCGCTCGCCGACGGCGCCTTCCCGCTCATCATCCGGCCCGCCGGCTCGCACGCCGGCCAGGGACTGCAGAAGATCGACGAGCCGGCTTCCGTCGCCGCCTACCTGCGCGACCAGGCGGACGAGGCGTTCTGCATCACCCGCTTCGTCGACTACCGCGAACCGGACGGGCTGTTCCGGAAGTACCGGATCACGATGATCGACGGCCGTCCCTTCGTGGCGCATGTCGGCATCGCCACCCACTGGATGATCCACTACCTGAACGCCGGCATGGCCGAGAGCGCCGGCAAGCGCGCCGAGGAAGCCCGCATCATGGAGACCTTCGACGAGGACTTCGCGCGGCGCCACGCCGCGGCGTTCCGCGCCATCCACGAGCGGCTGCGCATGGACTACCTCGGTGTCGACTGCGGCGAGACACCGGACGGAAGGCTCCTCGTCTTCGAGGCCGACAACTGCATGGTCGTGCACGCGATGGACCCGGTCGACGTCTTCCCCTACAAGCAGCCGCAGATGCGGAAGATCTTCACGGCATTCCATGGCATGCTGACCGGGGCCTCCCTTGACGGCCAGCAGGCCGAGGGCCGACGGCGGCTCGCCTGAGCCGCCACGCGCCCTCGCTTCGCCTCTTCTTCTCCCCACCTTCACCCCGGCAACGACGCGGCCTGGAGGACCGGAGCTGCCCGGCCCGAACGGGTTTGCAGCTGAGCCTGACAGGCGATATGCTGCGTGCGGGCCTCGACCGGCCCGTCCCCGGGCAACCATGGGCGCGCCAGCCGGCGGCCCCCTGCGGCGGTCCCCCGGGGATCGCGGATTCCAGGAACAACAGGAGATCCAGGCATGCGGTTCGAACTGACGGTCAACGGGCGATCCCATTCGGTGGATGTGTCCCCCGACACGCCGCTCTTGTGGGTGCTCCGGGACGTTCTCAATCTCAAGGGAACCAAGTACGGCTGCGGGATCGGCCAGTGCGCCGCCTGCACCGTTCACCTGGGAGGCCGCCCGGTGCACTCGTGCCAGGTCCCGGTCGAGCGGGCGGTGCACGCGCCGATTACGACGCTCGAAGGGCTGTCGGCCGACGGCTCGCACCCCGTGCAGCGCGCGTGGGAGGAGATGGACGTGCCGCAGTGCGGCTACTGTCAGGCCGGCCAGATCATGGCGGCGGCCGCCCTCCTCACCCAGACGCCGAAGCCGACCGACGCGGACATCGACGCCGCGATGAGCGGCCACCTCTGCCGGTGCGGCACCTATCTGCGCATCCGCGAGGCGGTGCACAAGGCGGCCGCGCTCGCCTCCGGCACTTCAACCGAACCCCAGCACGCCGGCCGGACCGGCGGCGGCGAATAGAGGAGGCGTGAGCAGACCATGCAGATGAACCGACGCGCCTTCCTTCGCGTGACCTCCCTGGCCGGCGGCGGCCTGCTGATCGCACTACACAGCCGGCCGTCCCTGTTCGCCCAGGCCAGCCGCTCGGGCCCCGCGCTCGAACCGGACGCCTTCATCCACATCGCCGCGGACGGCACCGTCACCCTGATGGCCAAGGATCCCGAGATCGGCCAGGGTGTGAAGACGATGCTGCCGATGCTGATCGCCGAGGAGCTCGACGCCGACTGGGCGACCGTGAAGATCGAGCAGGCCGATTTCGACCCGGCGAAGTACGCGGGCCAGTTCACCGGCGGCAGCACGGCCACGCCGAACAACTGGGATCCGATGCGCCGCGTCGGCGCGGCCGGCCGGCAGATGCTCGTCGCCGCCGCCGCGCAGACGTGGGGCGTGCCGGCCTCGTCCTGCTCGACGACCGCGGGCCGGGTCCACCACCGCGCCTCGAAGCGGTCGCTCGGTTACGGCGAGCTCGCCGCCCGCGCGGTGAAGATGCCCGTTCCCGACGTGGAGACGGTCCCGCTGAAGGATCCGAAGGACTACCGGATCATCGGCCAGACGAAGCGCGGCTCCGACGTTCCGGCGATCGTCCGGGGCGAGCCGATCTTCGGCATCGACATGGTACGGCCCGGCATGCTGTACGCCGTGTACCAGAAGTGTCCGGTGCTTCGGCGGGCGCGTGGTCAGCGCCAACGTCGAGGCGATCCGGCAGGAGCCGGGGGTCCGGCACGCCTTCGTCGTGGAGGGGTCGGTGCCGCAGGGCGACGTCGTCCCCGGCGACCCGGGCCTGCTGCCCGGCGTGGCGATCGTGGCCGACTCGTGGTGGCAGGCGCAGTCGGCGCGCAAGAAGCTGCAGGTGAAGTGGGACGAGGGCAAGGGGGCGTCGCAGAGCAGCGAGGCCTTCGCGCAGCATGCCGACGAGCTGTCGAAGCAGCCGCCGGCCAACGTGCTGCGGCACGACGGTGACGTCGAAGCGGCGCTGAAGGGCGCGGCGGCGACGGCCGAAGGCGCCTATTCGTACCCGTTCATCGCGCACGCCCCGCTCGAGCCGCAGAACTGCACGGCTCACGAGTCCAACGGCCACATGGAGATCTGGTCGAACACCCAGACGCCGGGCAGCGGACGCAGTCTGGTCGCGAAGACGCTCGGCATCCCGGAAGGCAACATCACCATCCATCTCCTCCGGGCGGGCGGCGGCTTCGGCCGGCGCCTGACGAACGACTACATGGTGGAGGCCGCCTGGATTGCCAAGACCGTCGGCGTCCCGGTGAAGCTGCTGTGGGCGCGCGAGGACGATATGACGAACGATTACTATCGTCCCGGCGGCTTCCAGTACCCTGAAGGGCGGCGTCGACGCCTCCGGCCGGCTCGTGGCCTGGCAGAACCACTTCGTCACCTACGGCCACGGCACCGACTACGCCCGGTCGGCCACGCTGTCTCCGCTGGAGTTCCCCGCCCGCTACGTGCCGAACTTCGCGCTCGGCACCTCGGTGCAGGAGCTCTGGCTGAAGACCGGCGCGCTGCGCGCCCCCGGCAGCAACGCGATCGCGTTCGTCATCCAGTCGTTCATCGACGAGCTGGCCCATGCCGCCGGCAAGGACCCGGTGGACTTCCGGCTCGCCCTGCTCGGCACGACGCCGCTGCCCGATGCGGAGGCGGCCCGCCAGCCGGCGGTTCGGCGGTTCGATGCCGGCCGGATGCGCGGCGTGCTGGAGCTCGTCGCGGAGAAGTCGGGCTGGAAGGCGCGGAAGGCGGAGAAGGGCCGCGCGCTCGGCGTCGCCTTCCACTTCAGCCATCTCGGCTACTTCGCCGAAGTGGCCGACGTGAGCGTGTCGGCCGACAAGCGCGTCAAGGTCCACAAGGTGTGGGTCGCGGCCGACATCGGCAGCCAGGTCATCAATCCCGGCGCCGCGCAGAACATGGTGCAGGGGGCGATCGTCGACGGCCTGAGCGAGCTGATGGCCCAGGAGATCACTCTCGAGCACGGCCGCGTCGTGCAGACGAACTACGATCACTTCCCGCTCGTCCGCATGATGCAGGCGCCGGGCGCCATCGAGATCATCTGGCACAAGACCGATCATGCGCCAACCGGCCTGGGCGAGCCGGCGCTGCCGCCGCTCCTCCCGGCCGTCTGCAACGCGATCTTCTCGGCCAGCGGCACGCGCATCCGCACGCTGCCGCTCAAGAAGAGCGGCTTCAGCTGGGCGTAGGCCGCCGTACAGACCACGTGCCGGGCGGACCCTGCGGTCCGTCCGGCACGCCATCGCCTTCCATCGATTCCAGTCCTTCTTCCGCCTACTTCGCCGCGGCCGTCAGCGTCGCCGCGAACTCCGGCTTCGTGTCCCGCAGGATGCCCAGAATCGCCGTCCGATCGGACGGGTTCAGGTCCGTGAAGTCCCCGTTCGGATCCTGGCCGTTCAGAACCTCGTCCAGCCGCTTGTAGACGTAGCGCTTCACCACGTCCGGCAGGTCGTTGAACGAGTCCGAATAGATCAGGTAACTCAACGGATACCTGAAGAGCCGCGTCTTCAGGTCCAGGTCGCGCAGCGACCGACCGAGATGATCGTGCGGTCCCACCTTCACGAAGTCGGCCGCAAACGTCGAGTCACCCTTGATCGGCGCGGTGAGCGGCGCCTCCCGCGCGTACAGCAGCCCCCGCACCAGCCGTTCGGCCGCGCCGCGGATGCGGACCATCGCGCCTTCGGAGACCCCGTCCGTGCCGCCCGTCGCCGACGCGAGCTGGTCGTCGTAGACCGCCTTGCGCGCCTCGTAGCCGGCGATGGTGATCAGATTGTGGATGTAGGTCTGGTCGGCCAGCACCATCAGCGCCACGGCGTCGCTGTACGGGCTCAGGTAGGGCTCGGTGTCGAACCGGCTGCTCAGGTCGGTCACGTTCAGGTTCGGCCCGATCTTCATCTTCGCGAGATAGGCATCCGGGTCGCCGACATCATGAGCCGACACCGGCGCCATCAGGTTGCCGAGGTGCGGCTGGTTCCCCGTCGTTCCGGTCACGTACCAGCCGCCCCAGCGCTCGGCAATCGGCGTCTGCTGCGTCGTCGCCGCCACCGGCGAGGAGATCGGGTACCCCATCTTGTCGGCGAACACCGATCGCATGATGAAGCCCGGCACGCCGCCCGTCGACGAGGACGAGTCGTGGCACTGCAGGCAGGTCGAAAACTGCCGCTGGAACTTCGGGTGCGCGGTCGGCTGCTGGTCGAGCGTGTAGAAGACCCCGCCCAGGTGGGGATCGACCGAGGCGATCTCCATGATCGGCCCGTTCTGGACCCAGCCGACGTACACGTCGTCGTTGAAGTAGACGGCGCGCGGCGACCAGGGGGCGATGTGATCCACCTGCAGGCTGGTCCGCGAGAAGACGAGCCCCTGGGAGGACACCGGCACGTGCAGCGCCTTCAGCACCGCCGGCAGGTACCCGTGGGCCGGGTCGAACGCCAGCGTCACCTGCCCGCTGTCGATCTGCTGCTGGAGGCGGGCGACCGCGTCGGTCGGCGCCGTCGAGGCGTACGCAATGACGTCGTCATCGTTCGAGAACTGCCCCGCGGCCAGGACGGCCACCGACAGGAGCAGCACGAGCGCGGCGAGGGCCAGCGGGAACGTCCGCAACCGGGCGCCGGATGTCGAGTCACCGATCATGAGCAGCACACTCCGCGAGGACCTGGGAGACGAGGCGCGGGACGCACGCGTGAACACTCTCCACACTATGCGCCTTGCCCGGGCGACCGTATGACACCCGTCATACCAGACAGGTAAAAGATTGTCGCCGATTGTCAGTCGATGTGGAGGGGGCCCTGGCGCGGGATCGAAGGCGGCCTGAGACGGCACTGCCGCGGGCGAGGGGCCGGAATCCGGCCTTCGCCCGCGGCAGGCATATGGAGCGGAACTCAGGACCCTAGCCGCAGGAGAGGCACTTGTGAGCCAGCTTGGCCCCCAGCTTCTGCAGCAGGGCAATCGTCTCGGGGAACGGGCTGATCCGCTGCACCGGGCCGTTGGCCAGGTCGGGAATCGTCTGCCCCTTCCGGTTGACGGCCTTCACGTTGGCGCCCTTGGAGACGAGATACAGGATCATCTCGTTGTCCCCATGGGCCGCGGCGTTGTGCAGCGCCGTGTTGCCGTCGGCGTCCGCCTCGTTCACGTCCGCGTGCAGCTCCTCGACGAGGTACTTCACGGCCGCCAGCATGCCTGTCGGCGCGTAGCGGTGATGGTTCGCCGTGAAGCTGGAGCCGTAGGCCTCGCCCGATGCCGCGAGCAGCGGCGTCACGTCCGGCCCTCCGATCGCCACCGGCGGACGACCCGACGGATCCTTCTTCGCCTTGGCGGCGGCCGCGTCGTCCAGGTTGCCCGTACCCGTCGGACGGCGGCCCTTCGGCTTCTTCGTCGTGATCGTCGGATCGGCCCCGTGCGCCATCAGCAGCTTCATCGCCGCGATGTCATCGGCCCACGCCGCCCGGAAGAACGGAGTCGCCCCCGTCTCGTCGACGCCCGACTGGTCGAAGTTGTAGCCCTGGTACCAGACCTTTTCCTTCAGCCGGACGTTCGGCTTCGCTCCGCGGTCCAGCAGATCCTGCATGAGCTGCAGGTAGGCCGTCTTCTGCTGCTTGTAGGCGGTCGGCTGCGGATACAGCGTGCGCGGCGCCCAGACACAGTTCAGCACCGCGTAGAGCGGCGTCACGCCGTTGACCTGCGCCGCGTTCGGATCGGCGCCCTTGGCGAGCAGCTCCTCGGCGAGGTCGAAGTGGCCGTTGATGATCGCGCTCAGCAGCGGGCTGGTGTGGTCGGCCGGATTGACCTCGTTGACATCCGCGCCGGCGGCGAGCAGCGCCCGCACCGACTCGACGTTCCCCTGCCGCGTGGCGAACTCCAGCGCCGTCAGGCCGCCCTGCGTCCCCACCAGCTTCACGTAGCCGCCGGTGAAGTCGAACGCCGGGGGCTGCGCCTTCTTCTTCGCCGGCGTCTCGCCGGGAATGCCGGCGGGCTTGGCGCCCGGCTCGACCGCGGCGTCCTCGTCCTCGTCCTCGTCCGGCTGTGCCTGCGACTTCGCCTCGGCCGCGGGCTTCACTGCCGCTTCCGCCGCCGGCTTGCCCTCCGTCTTCGGCTTCGCCTCGGGCTTCTCTTCCGGCTTGGCCGCGCTGGCCGCCGCTCCCGATGACTGGCGGCGTCCGAAGCTCGGCAGCCGCGGATCGTCCTTCGGCAGCTTCGTCCAGTCGAGCACCTTCGTCGTGAGCTTCACGTCGGCCCCGTGCTGGAGCAGCACGTTGAGGGCACCGGTGCGGTTGTAGGCGGCGGCGAACATCAGCGCCGTCTCGCCCTTGGCCGATTCGCGGGCGTTCACCTCGGCGCCGTGCGCGATCAGCGCCTCCACGGACGGCGTGCTGCCGGCAGCGGCCGCCAGCATGAGGGCCGTCGCGCCCGACGACGTGACCGTCTTCGGGTTGGCGCCCGCCTTCAGCAGGGCCTCGACGACGTCGGGGTGGGCGTTCTTCGCCGCCATGTGGAGGGGCGTGTAGGCGCCCAGCCGCGTGGTGGCGCCGACGTCGCCGCCGGCGTAGATCAGCATCTGCACGAGGTCCAGGTTGCCGTCCAGCGCCGCCCAGTGCAGGGCGGTCATGCCGTCGCCCTGGGCCGCGTTGACGTCGCCGCCCTGCTGGAGCAGCGTCTTCACGACCGCCGTGTCGTGCCGCTGAGCGGCATCGGCCACCGGCGAGTCGCTGGACGCGGCGCCCAGCAGCGCCGTGCAGCAGAGCGCCGCGACGGCGCTCAGCGAGACGCCACGGATCAGTCTGCGGGTCATGCTCGCCATCGTCAGACCCCCTGCGCCTTGTCGGCCGCCGTCGTGGTCTGCTGGACCGGATTCAGCTCCATGACCGCCGAGCTGTCGCCGAACTTGTCCTTCTCGATGCCCAGCTTCTGGACCATCGCCAGCATCGCGTTGGCCATCGGCGTGTCGACCGGCACGCGGACGTGGTTGTTGCCCGTCAGCTGGCCATTCGCGTGCCCCAGCACCATCAGCGGGCACCGCTTGTGGTTGTGCAGGTTCGAGTCGCCCATCGGTGAGCCGTAGATGATGAGCGAGTGCTCCAGCAGGTTGCCGTCGCCGTCCGGCGTGTTCTTCAGCTTGGACAGGAAGTACGGCAGCATGCTCACGTGGTACGAGTTGATCTTCTGGAACGCGCGCAGCCGCTCTTCCTTCTCCTGGTGGTGCGACGCGTTGTGGAAGCCGGTCGTGACGCCGCTGGCCGGGTAGACGCGGCCCGATCCGTCACGTCCCATCTTGAACGAGAAGACGCGCGTCAGGTCCGACTGCAGCGCGAGCGCCTGCAGGTCGAACATCAGGTGCACGTGCTCCTCGAACGAGTCGGGCACGCCGATCGGCGCTTCCGGCAGGTCGCGCGGCTCGCCGCTCCGGTTGTGCGCCTCGATGTTCTGGATGCGCCGCTCGATCTCGCGGATGTCGTCGAGGTAGTTGCCCAGCTTCGCCCGGTCGTCCGACCCGAGGTGCTTCCGCAGATCCGCGACCTGCGTCCCGACCCAGTCGAGGATGCTGGCGTTCGCCTTCCGCCGCGCCGACCGATTCTCGGGGGTCGTCCCTTCGCCGAACAGCTGATCGAAGACCGCGCGCGGGTCGCGGATCATCGGCAGCGGCTCGGTCGGCGACGCCCAGGAGATGCTGTCCGTGTAGACGCAGGCGTAGCCATAGGCGCAGCCGCCGGCCTGGTCGACCGGCTCGATGCAGAGCTGCATCGACGGAATCGCCGTGTCCTGCCCGAACTGCTTCGCGTAGAGCTGGTCCAGCGAGATGCCGGCGTGGATGTCCGACCCCTCCGTCTGCTTCGGGTGCGACTGCGTCAGGTAGGTCGCGCTCGACCGGAAGTGGTCGCCGCCGACCTCCGGCGCCGACCACGCCTCGGCGGAGTGGTCGCTGGTGCCGCTGATGATCGTGAGGTACTCGCGATAGGGCTCGAGCGACCGCAGGCTCGTCGGGGCCAGGTCGAAGCCCGTACCGGCCGCTGCCGGCGACCACATGTTCTCGCGAATCCCGATCTCCGTTGCGCCGGCCGACCCGTGCACCATTTCGATCGCGATCAGGCGCGTCTTCGCCGCCGACTTGGCGGCGGTCGTCTTCGCCCAGGCCGTCCCGGCCGGCACCATCGCATCCAGCATCGGCAGCGCCAGCGTCACGCCCATGCCCTTCAGAACCGTGCGGCGCGAGATGTGCTTCTTCGTGATGAACATCGCCTGTCTCCCTCCTCGAATGTCCCCGGCGCGGGATACGAGCCTACTGCTGCGCCGCCGTGCTCAATGTCTGTGTCGTCGCCCGGCTCATCCGGAACGCAGGACTGTTGACGATTCCCAGGACGTAGGAGTCGAACCGGTTCCCGTTCGTCCCCGCCTTCCGGATGATCGTCCGGACCGTCGGCATGTCGTAGGTCCTCGACCCGGCGGCCCAGCGCGTAGGCCATCAGGTTCTCCGTGAACACGCGCAGGAACGTGTCCTGATGGTGCAGCAGGGCCTGTTCCAGCCCCGTCAGCCCCGTCATCTTCGTCCCGTCGTACAGGTCGCCCGTCGAGTCGACCGGCGCGCCGCTGTCCTTGATCCGGTACCGGCCCGTCGGGTCGAAGTTCTCGAGCGACAGCCCAATCGGATCGATGACCTTGTGGCAGGAGGCGCAGAACGGGTTCTTCCGGTGCTCCTCCATCCGTTCGCGCACCGTCAGCACGCGTCCGCCGGCGACCGAGCCCTCGTCGTCCAGGGCCGGCACGTTGGGCGGGGGCGGGGGCGGCGGCTGACCGAGCAGGACTTCCAGCACCCACTTGCCGCGCTGCACCGGCGAGGTCCGGTCGGCCACCGAGGTCAGCACCAGCACGCTGCCCTGCCCGAGGATCCCGCGGCGGTGCGTGCCGTCCAGCGACACCTTCCGGAAGTCGGGGCCGGCGACACCGGCGATGCCGTAGTGCCGCGCCAGCCGCTCGTTCACGAACGTATAGTCGGCCGTCAGCAGGTCGAGCACGTTCTGGTCGCCCTTGACGATGCTGTCGAACAGCAGCTGCGTCTCGCGCACCATCGCCTCGCCGAGCGTGGCGTCGTAGTACGGATAGGTGATCGCGTCGGGATGCATCTTGCTGACGTCCTGCAGCCGCAGCCACTGCGACGCGAACCGCGTCGCCAGCGCCTCCGACTTCGGGTCCTTCAGCATCCGCTTGACCTGCCGGTCGAGCACCGCCGGCTGCTCCAGCGTGCCCGACGAGGCCACCTTCAGCAGCTCCGCGTCGGGCGGCGCCGCCCACAGGAAGTAGGACAGCCGCGACGCGAGATCGACGCTGTCGATCCTGTAGTTCTGCCCCGCGCGCACCGTGTCGGGCTGCTCCTCGATGCGGAACAGGAAGTGCGGACTGACCAGCAGCGCCTGCAGCGCCAGCCGGACGCCCGACTCGAAGTCGCCGTCCTTCCGGCCCTGCCCGTAGAAGTTCATCAGCGCGTCGACCTCCGCGGCCGTCACCGGACGGCGGTAGGCCTGGGTCGCCAGCCGCGTCACGATCGAGCGGGCGCACGGCGTCTCCTCGCCCGGCGTCGTCGGCCGGCACGTGAAGATCCGCCGGCGGCTCACCGTATCGGAGACGCCGGTCGCCCGGTACGGCCCGGAGACCGTCATGTCGCGCAGGTGCGGCAGCGTCGTGACGCCGGCCGCGTCGCCGATCTGCGTGTCGGCCAGCGTGTGCTCGTGCGGCTCGAGCATGTCGTCGATCGGGCCGTCGAACCGCTTCAGGAACGCCGCCGAGACCCGCCGCGGACCGGCCTGCACCTCGATCGGCTCCGTCGTCAGCGTCAGGCCGTTCGGATCCGATTCGTCCATCGACGGCTCGATGTCGAGCAGCGCGACGCGCCGGCCGTCGATCGACACCTCAATCTGCTCGCCGAGCACCGTCTTGCCGAACAGCTGTCCGGTCGGCGTCCCGTGGAACAGCATCTTGAAGCGGTAGGTCCCGTCGGCCGGGAACACGTGGACGACCGACAGCCCGCCGCGCGTGCCGAACGGCGCGCCGTCGACGTGCGCCATCTGCGACGCGGTCCGGTCGACCGAGTAGGTCTCCGAGGTCGCGCCGGCGTCGGGGTCGCCCACGGCCAGGCGGCTGATCGCGTCGGCCGCGCCCAGGTAGCCCTGCAGCAGCGTCGGCGAGAAGTTCTGCACTTCCGCGATGTTGTCGAAGTTGTGGCTCATCGTGTCGGGCGGGAGCCACTGGCTGACGTCGACGTCGAGCCCGAGCATCACGTCGATCGACTCGGCGTACTCGGCGCGGTTCAGCCGCTGGAAGGTCCGCCGGCCCGGATCGGGACGCAGCGCGGCCTCCCGGTCGATCCGCCGCTCGAGCGAGACAACGAACGCCTGGGCGCTCGCCGCGTCGGGCCGCTTGGCCGCGCCCATCTTCGGCATCATGCCGGCGCGCACCTTCGCAATCATCTGCTCGACCAGTTCGGCGTGCGCTGCGGCCTTCGCCGCGTCGAACGACGTCATCGAGACGCCGCCCGCCTTCTGCTTGTCGTTGTGGCACTGCGCGCAGATCTCGTGGACGAGCGCGTTCTGCGTGGCGACCGTCATCGTGTCGCCGGTGTGGGGGAACGTCACGACTTGCTGCACGACCGGCGCCGCCGCCGCCACTGCCGCCGCATTCCCGGAGCCCGGAATCGCGCGCGACTGCAGCACGTCGACGAATGCGCTGACGGTCGCCTCGTCGGGCTTCGGCATGCCGGCCGGCGGCATCTGGCCGGCCTTCAGCTTGCGGACCATCATGCCGGCGATGTTCGGCGCGATCGATTCCGTCCCCGTGAAGTGCTCCAGGCTGACGCCGCCTGGCATCTGCGCATCGTCGTGGCACCCGATGCAGTACTCCTGCACCACCTTGACCTGCGCGGCGACCGGCATCGCCCCCGATTCGTGCGACACGGCCGGCGTCGGTCTGGCTGACGACGGCGCGGCGGCCGGCGCCTGAGCGGCCTGGCCGTGTCTGCCCTCGGCGGACAGACTGAAGCTCAGCGCCGCCACGAGCGCAGCGGTACCGAGAATCCTGAACGTCGAATTCTTCATTCCCTCGTCCCCCGTCTCCGGTCCAGACAAAAATGTACTCATCAGTATACGGATGAACCGCAGATAAACTCGGCCATTTCTTGCAAGGGATTGTCTCCATTTGTCTGCGACGGATGACCTGGCAGGACGTACAGGCCGCCTGGAAGCCCGGAGGCAGGCGTGAATTCCACCAAATGGACCTATTTATGGTCGATCGGGAGGGAAGAGCGGGTGACCGGCGATCTCGCGGGTGGCGCCGGACGGGGGCCCGGCCCGCGCCGCAGGCGCCTCACCCGTCGGGGTGGAACCGGCGCCGACCGGGGACGGGCCACGGGCGGGCTGTCCGGTGACAGGACCCGCCGGATGACCGAACGCGCCAGGTGGCGGCGCCGTCATCCGCCGTCAATCGTCAATCGTCGAGATCAGTCGAATCGGGGCGACGGCCGGTCTAGCCGCCGCACGACAGGCACTTGTGGAGCAGCTTGCCGCCGAGCCGCTCCACCAGCGCAATCGTCTTCGGATACGGATTGACGCGCTGCACCGGGCCGTTGGCCATGTCGGCGACCGACTGGCCGTTGCGGTTGATCGCGGCGATGTCGGCCCCCTTCGACACGAGGAACAGGATCATCGCGTTGTCGCCGCGGGCGGCGGCGTTGTGCAGCGCGGTATTGCCGTCGGCATCGCGGGCGTTCACGTTGACGTGCAGGTCGTCGACGAGGTACTTCACGGCCCTCAGCGCCCCGGTCGGTGCGAAGCGGTGCTGATTCGACGTCAGGCTCCACCCGTATCCCTCACCGGCCGCCGCCAGCAGCGGCGAGATGTCGGGGCCGCCCACCGCCACCGGCGCGAGGCCGGAGTGATCCTTCTTGGAGATGCTGTGATAGAAGCTGGCCGACGATTCCGGCTTCTTCGTCCAGACGTGCGGATTGGCGCCATGGGCCACGAGCATCTTCATCGCCGGCACGTCGGCGGCATAGGCGGCACGCCAGAACGGCGTCGCGCCCGTCTCGTCCAGCCCCGACAGGTCGAAGTTGTAGCCCGAGTACCAGACCTTCTCCTTCAGCCGGGCGTTCGGGTTCGCCCCGTGGTCGAGCAGATCCTGGAGCAGCGTCAGGTAGCTCGTCTTCTGCTGCTTGTAGGCGGTCGGCTGCGGATAGTCCACCTTCGACGACCACTGGCAGTTGAGCACGGCGTAGAGCGGCGTGACGCCGTTGTTGGACTCGGCGAGATTCGGATCGGCCCCGTGGGCGAGCAGTTGCTCCGCGAGATCGTAGTGCCCGTTGATGATGGCGACGAGCAGCGGGCTGGAGTGATCGCCCGGATCGACCTCGTTGACGTCCGCGCCGTGCGCCAGCAGCGCCTGCGCCGCGTCGCCGTAACCCTGGCGGGCGGCGAACAGCAGGGCGCTCAGCCCGCCCTGCGTGCCGACGAGCTTCCAGTACGGCGTCCGCCGCGGCCGGCGGTTCGCCGGCTTCCGGCCGGCACCGGTATTGGCGGCCGTGCCCGGCCCCTCGCCCGTCTTTCCGGCGGGCGCCTTCGCCGGTGCCGTCTTCGCGCCGGCCGGCTTCGCCCCTGCCGTCTTCCCGTCGGCGCCCTTGGCCTTCGTCGCGCCGAATCCGCCGAAGTGCGGCAGGCGCGGATCGCTCGCCGGCAGCTTCGCCCAGTCGAGCACCTTGCTGGTCGGCTTCCAGTCGGCGCCGTGCGCGAGCAGCACCTGCATGGCGTCGGTCCGGTCGTAGGCCGCGGCCAGCATCAGCGCCGTCTCGCCCCGAACGTGCTCCCGGGCGTTGACGTCGGCACCCGCCTCGACGAGCGCGGTCACGGCCGGCACGCTGCCCGAGGCGGCGGCCAGCATGAGGGGCGTCGTGCCGTACGCATCGACCTGTCCCGGATCGGCACCGGCCTTCAGCAGCGCCGCGACCAGGTCGGCGTGGCCGTCCTTGGCCGCGATGTCCAGGGCCGTGTAGCCGCCGATCCGGGTCGTCGCCCCGGTGTTGGCTCCGGCGTAGATCAGCATCTGCGCCATCGGCACGTCGCCCTCGAGCGCCGCCCAGTGCAGCGCCGTCATGCCGTCATTCTGCGCGGCGTTGACGTCGGTGCCCTGTTCCAGCAGGCTCTTCACGGCGGCCCGATCGCCACGCATCGCCGCGTCGGCCACCGGAGAATCGCCCGGCGCTGCCGCCAGCATCGCCGTGGCGGACACCGCTACGGCCGCCACGACCAGACTCGCGCCCAGTCCGCTCATCACTCGACGAAGCATCCCGCGTTCCTCCCGTCGGGCCCGGCCACTGCGGCCGGGCAGTCCGCGCTCAGCGACTCTTCCCGGCATCCCTGGTCCCGTCGGCCTGGCTGCTGTCGGCGCTCAGCGCGCCCGCCCGGCTCATCCGGAACGCCGGACTGTTCACGATCCCCAGGACGAACGAGGAGAACCGGTTCCCCTGGCGCGCCGCCCGGTGCACGACGGTGCGCACGGTCGGCATGTCGTAGTAGTGGATCCGCCGGCCGAGCGCGTAGGCCATCAGATTCTCGGTGAACACGTTCAGGAACGTCTCCTGATGCCCGACCATCGCGTGCTCCAGCCCGGGCAGGCCCACCATCTTCGTGCCGTCATAGAGCGTCGTCGAGGCATCCACCGGCACGCCGTTGTCCTTGATCCGCCAGTGCCCGGTCGGATCGAAGTTCTCGAGCGACAGCCCGATCGGATCGATCACCGAGTGGCAGGAGGCACAGAACGGATTGGCGCGGTGCTCCTCCATCTGCTGGCGCACCGACAGCGGCTTGCCGTTCTGCACCGACGGCGCCGTGTCGTCCAGGTTCGTGTTGACGCCGGGCGGCGGCGGGGGCGGCGGTTGTCCGAGCAGCACCTCCAGCACCCACTTGCCGCGCAGCACCGGGTCGCTCCGGTTGGCCACCGAGGTCTCGACCAGGATGCTCCCCTCACCGAGGATCCCGCGGCGATGCGTCCCCTCGAGCGAGACCTTCCGGAACTGCGGCCCCGCCACGTCGGGGATGCCGTAGAAGGCGGCGAGCTGCTGATTGACGTAGGTGTAGTCGGCCGTCAGCAGGTCCATCACGTCGCGGTCGCCCTTGACGATGCTGTCGAAGAAGAGCTCGGTCTCCTTCTTCATCGAGGCGCCGAGCGTGGTGTCGTACTGCGGGTACATCAGATCGTCCGGCGCCACCTTGTCGACGTCCTGCAGCCGCAGCCACTGGGCCGCGAACCGGGTCGACAAGCGCCGTCGATCGCGGAGTCCTTCAGCATCCGCTTGCACCTGCGCGTCCAGCACCTGCGGCTCGTGCAGCCGCCCCTGCTGCGCCAGCTTCACCAGCTCGCCGCATCGGGCGGCGTGGCCCAGAGGAAGTACGACAGCCGCGAGGCGAGCGCCAGGTCGCCGATCCGGTAGTCCTGTCCCGGCCGCACCGCCACCGGCTCGCGCTCGAGCCGGAAGAGGAAGTGCGGGCTGGCCAGCACCGCCTGCAGCGCCATCCGGACGCCGTTCTCGAAGTCCCCCTGCTTGCGGCCGAGCCGGTAGAAGCGCATCAGCGCCTGCAGCTCGCCGGGCGTCACGGGCCGCCGGTAGGCCTCGGTCGCCAGATTCGTCACGATCTTCGTGGCGCACGGCGTCTCGCCGGCAGCCGTCACGGGCCGACAGACGAAGATCTTCCGGCGGCTCACGGTGTTCGACACGCCGGTCACGTGGAACGGGCCGACGACGGTCATCGTCCGCAGATGCGGCAGCGTCGTGATGCCCTGGGCGCTGCCGATGTCGAGATCGGCGAGCGTGTGGCTCTCGGGTTCGAGCAGGTCGTCGATGGCGGCATCCGACCGCTTCGGAAAGGCGGCCGACACGCGGTGGGGACCGGCCGCCACCTCGATCGGCGGCGTCTGCAGCATGAGGCCATGGGGATCCGACTCGCTCATCTGCGGATTGATCGGCAGCAGCGCCGCCCGGCGGCCGTCGATCGACAGCTCGATCTTCTCGTCCTTCACGGTCGAACCGTAGAGCTCGCCGGTGGAGACGCCGAACAGCAGCAGCTTGAAGCGGTAGGAGCCGTCGGCCGGGAAGATGTGCACGACCGACAGGCCGCCGCGCGTGCCGTACGGCGCCCCGGCGACGTAGTGCATCTGCGACGCCAGAGAATTGGCGGCATAGGTGGTCGATGCCGCCGCCGCGCGGGGGTCACCGACGGCGAGGCGGGAGATCTGGTCGGCCGCGTCCAGGTAGCTCTGGAGCAGCGTCGGCGAGAACGTCTGCACGTTCGCGATGTTGTCGAAGTTGTGGCTCATCGTGTCCGGCGGCAGCCACTGGCTCACGTCCACGTCCAGCCCCAGCATCGACTCCACCGACGAGGTGTACTCCGCCCGGTTCAGCCGCTGGAACGTCCGGAACCCGGGGTCGGGATGCGCCGCGGCCGCCTTGTCGATCCGGTTCTCCAGCGACACCGCCAGCGCGTGGAGCGTCGGCCGGTCCGGCCGCTTCGGCGCGCTCGCCTTCGGCATCATCCCGGCCAGCAGCTTCGCGATCATGTCCTCGACCAGCTTCGGGTGCTGGGGCGCCGTCGCCAGGTCGAAGTGTTCGAACGACACCCCTCCCGGCTTCCGCTTGTCGGTATGGCACTGCGTGCAGATCGTGTGCACCAGCTTGTTCTGCGTCGCCACCGACATGTAGTCGCCCTGGTGCGCGAACGCGACGATCGTCGGCTTGAACGCCTCCGGACGACGCGGCCTGGCCCGTCGCATGGCTCGGCATCGGCAGCCCGACCGCCTCGGTCGACAGCGTCTCCAGGAACGCCGACAGCGTCGCCGCATCCGGCCGCGGCATGCCGGCCGGCGGCATCGCCCCCGCCTTCAGCTTGCCGATCATCATCGTGATGATGTGCATGTCCGGCTTGGCGCCGTCGAACTTCTCGAGCGACAGCCCGCCGGTCACCTGCGCATCGTCGTGGCAGGGCACGCAGGTACCTGCTGCACCAGCTTGTTCTGCTGCGCCACCGGCATCGCGCGCCGGGGCGGCCGCGCGCTCTGCAACCCCGCGGCGCTCGCGTCCACCGTCAAGCCGACACTCAGCCCCAGGCCGAGCAGCAACGCGCTCAGAAATCCGAACGTACGCTTCCGCATCCGGTGGTCTCCGCGCTCAGCCGGCCCATCGAAGCGCCGTACCTCTCGCCGGTGAGCGGTCAGATGTCGAGATCAAATACGAAGAAGAGGCCCGGCGGACAATCCGCCGCGCCTCGGTCCGGCGCCGGGAATTCCTCGAGAACGAATGCCGGATGAGTGCGCGGACCGCCGGGGCACTCCGGGGCGGTCCGGCGGCGGGAGGCCGGCGACGCGGCCTCCCGCCTTCAGTTGTCTAGCCGCCGCACGACACGCACTTGTGCAGCAGCTTCGCGCCGAGCCGCTCGGCCAGCGCGATGGTCTTCGGGTAGGGGCTCACGCGCTGCACCGGGCCGTTGGCCATGTCGGCGACCGACTGGCCGCTGCGGTTGAGCGCCTTGATGTTCGCCCCCCTGGACACGAGATACAGGATCATCGCGTTGTCCCCGCGGGCGGCGGCGTTGTGGAGGGCGCTATTGCCGTCGGCGTCGCGGGCGTTCACGTCGGCGTGAAGATCCTCGACGAGGTACTTCACGGCCGCCAGCATGCCCGTGGGCGCGTAGCGGTGATGGTTCGACGTCAGGCTCCAGCCGTAGCCCTCACCCGAGGCCGCGAGCAGCGGCGAGACGTCCGGTCCGCCGTCGGGCACCGGCGCCATCCCCGACGGGTCCTTCGGGAGGGCCTTCTGCTTGTTGTAGAAGCCGGCCCGGGCCTTCGGCTTCTTGGTCCAGATGTTCGGGTTCGCGCCGTACTTCACGAGCAGCTTCATGGCCGGCACGTCGTCGCCGTAGGCCGCGCGCCAGAAGGGCGTCGCGCCGGTGGCATCCAGCCCGCGCTGATCGAAGTTGTAGGCGGCGTACCAGACCGGCTCCTTCAGCCGCACGTTGGGGTTCGCGCCGTGCTTCAGCAGATCCCGCATCAGCGTGATGTGGTCGGTCTGCTGCTGCTTGTAGGCGGTCGGCTGCGGATACAGCGCCTTGTCGGACCAGACGCAGTTCAGCACCGCGTAGAGCGGCGTGACGCCGTTCTTCTGCGCCAGATTCGGGTTGGCGCCGGCCTGCAGCAGCTTCTCGGCCAGGTCGAAGCGGCCGTTGATGACCGCGATGAGCAGCGGGCTCGTGTTGTCGCCCGGGTCGACCTCGTTCACGTCGGCGCCGTGCTTGAGCAGCGCCTCCACCGTGTCGGTGTAGCCCTGGCGCGAGGCGAACAGCAGCGCCGTCAGTCCGCCCTGCTTGCCGACCAGCCGCGGGTACTGCAGGAACGGGTTGCTCCCGGCGCCGCCGCCGGCGCCGGCCTGCTGGCCACGGTTGGGCAGCGCGACGACCGCGTCGCTGGCCCCGTCCTTCTTCGCCTTGCCATCCGCCTTCTTCGGCATGGCGAGCTTGGCGTCCTTCGGCGCGGCCTCGGTCGCGGCCTTCGGGCTCGCATTCGCCGCGGCGTTGTTCTCGGCCTTGGGCGCGTTGGCGGCCGACTTCTTCGCATCCGCCTTCCGGCCGGCGCCCCCTTGCGTCGGCCCCTTCTTCGCGCCGGCCTTGCCGCCGCTCTTGAAGTACCGCGAGAAGTCCGGCAGGCGCGGGTCGCCCTTCGGCAGATGCGCCCAGTCGACGGTGCTGGTCGCGGGCTTCCAGTCGGCCCCGTGGTCGAGCAGCGCGTTGACGACATCGGTCCGCCCGTTGGCGGACGCGAACATCAGCGCCGTCTCGTGCTTCACCTGCTCGGTGGCGTTGACCTTCGCGCCGGCAGCGAGCAGGTCGTTGACCGCCTGCACGCTGCCCGACTCGGCGGCCAGCATCAGCGGCGTCGTGCCGTGCACGTCGGTGCCGTTCGCGTCGGCGCCGCCCTTCAGCAGCGCCTCGACCATGGCCGCGTGGCCGTCCTTGGCGGCGATGTCGAGCGCCGTGAAACCGCCCACGCGGGTCGACGCGCTCACGTCGGCGCCGGCGTAGAGCAGCATCTTCGCCAGATCGACGTCACCGTTGATCGCGGCCCAGTGCAGCGCGGTCATGCCGTCCTGCTGGGCCGCGTTCACGTCGGCCCCGTGCGTCAGCAGGGACCGGACGGTCGCCACGTTCCCCACCATCGCGGCATCCGCGACCGGTGTGTGGCTGGGGGCGGCGGCCAGGAGCACGGAACAGCACAGCGCTCCCGCCAGCCCGAGTCCGATACCGCTCATCATTCTCCGCAACATAGCCTCTCTGCTCCCTGCCTACGCGGCGGTCGTCGTCATCGTGGTCGGGTTCAGTTCAATCGCGGCGGTGCTGTTCTGGAACTTCTCCTTGTGCACCCCGAGCATGTTGAGCGCGGTCAGCCAGACGTTCGCCATCGGGGTGTTGTCGGGCGCCATCACGTGGTTGCCCCCCCTCAAGGCGCCGTTCGCGTGGCCGAGCATGAAGAGCGGCAGCCGGAAGTGGTTGTGCAGGTTCGAGTCGCCCATCGGCGATCCGTAGATGAGCATCGACTTCTCCAGCAGGTTCTTGTCGCCCTCCTGGATGCTCTTCAGCTTGTTGGCCAGATACGGCACCATGCTCACGTGGTAGGAGTTGATCCCCTTGAAGACCTCCAGCCGGTCCTTCTTCTCCTGGTGGTGCGACGTCGGGTGGAAGGCCGCATTCGCCGACTTGGGGTTGAACTGCGCGGCCCCCGGATAGACACGGCCCGACGCATCGCGGCCCAGCTTGAAGGCGAAGACGCGCGTCAGATCCGACTGGAACGCCGCCGCCATGAGGTCCATCATCAGGTGGACGTGCTCGTGGAACGAGTCGGGCACGCCGATCGGCGCCTCCGGCAGGTCACGCTGCGCGCCGCTGCTGTTGTGCGCCTCGACGTTCTGGATGCGGCGCTCGATCTCCCGGACGTTGTCGAGGTAGTCGCCCAGCTTCACCCGGTCCTGCGGACCGAGCTGATTCTTCAGCTGCGCCACCTGGCCGTTGATCCAGTCCAGGATGCTCGCGTTCGCCTCGCGGCGCTGCGCCCGGTCCTGCGGCGTGCTGCCGAGCCCGAACAGCTGGTTGAACACGGCCCGCGGGTCGCGGATCATCGGCAGCGGCTCGGTGGACGACGCCCACGAGATCGTGTCCATGTAGACGCAGGCGTAGCCGTAGGCGCAGCCGCCGCCCTGGTCCACCGGCTCGATGCACAGCTGGATCGACGGGATGGCGCTGTCCTGCCCGTACTCCTTCGCGTAGATCTGGTCGATCGACATCCCCGCGTGGATGTCCGACCCCTCGGTCTGCTTCGGATGGGCCTGCGTCAGGTAGGTGGCGCTCGACCGGAAGTGATCGCCGCCGATCTCCGGCGCCGACCACGCCTCGGCGGCGTGGTTCCGCGTGTTGCTGACGATCGTCAGATACTCACGCAGCGGCTCGAGTGACTTGAGGCTCGACGGCGAGAGATCGAAGTCGGTGCCGACGCCGGCCGGCGACCACATGTTCTCCTCCCAGCCGATCTTCGCGCTCCCGGCGCAGCCGTGCACCATCTCCATCGCGACCAGCCGCGGCCGCTCCATCGCCTTGCCCGCCGGGGTCTTGGCCCACGCGGTCCCCGCGGGGACCATCGCGTCGAGGAAGGGAAGGGCCATGGTCACGCCCATGCCCTTCAGAACCGCCCGTCGGGAGATGTGCTTCTTGGTAATGAACATCGCTCCTCCTCAGAACCCTTTCTTCACGTGCTGGTCGGGTTGGCTGCTGTCCGCGCTCAGCGCGCCCGCCCTGCTCATCCGGAAGGCCGGGCTGTTGACGACCCCCAGGACGAACGAAGAGAAGCGGTTCCCGTTGAGTGCCGCCTTGTGATCGATTTCGCGCACGGTCGGCATGTCGTAGTAGTGGATCCGCCGGCCGATCGCGTAGGCCATCAGGTTCTCCGTGAACACGTTCAGGAACGTGGTCTTGTGCTCCGTCATGGCCTGCACCAGTCCGGACAGGCCCACCATCTTCGTGCCGTCATAGAGCGTCGTCGAGGCATCCACCGGCACGCCGTTGTCCTTGATCCGCCAGTGCCCGGTCGGATCGAAGTTCTCGAGCGACAGCCCGATCGGATCGATCACCGAGTGGCAGGAGGCACAGAACGGATTGGCGCGGTGCTCCTCCATCTGCTGCCGCACCGACAGCGGCTTGCCGTTCTGCACCGACGGCGCCGTGTCGTCCAGGTTCGTGTTGACGCCGGGCGGCGGCGGGGGCGGCGGTTGTCCGAGCAGCACCTCCAGCACCCACTTGCCGCGCAGCACCGGGTCGCTCCGGTTGGCCACCGAGGTCTCGACCAGGACGCTCCCCTCACCGAGGATCCCGCGGCGATGCGTCCCCTCGAGCGAGACCTTCCGGAACTGCGAGCCCGCCACGTCCGGAATGCCGTAGAACCTCGCCAGCGGTCCGTTCACGTACGTGTAGTCGGCCGTCAGCAGGTCCATCACGTCGCGATCGCCCTTGACGATGCTGTCGAAGAAGTGCTCCGTCTCCTCCTTCATGTCGTCACCGAGCGTCGCGTCGTATTGCGGATACGCCAGCGCATCCGGCCGGACCTTGTCGACGTCCTGCAGCCGGAGCCACTGGGCGACGAACCGGGTCGACAGCGCATACGAGCGCGGATCCTTCAGCATCCGCTTCACCTGCGCGTCGAGCACCTGCGGCTCGTGCAGCCGCCCCTGCTGCGCCAGCTTCACCAGTTCCGCATCCGGCGGCGTGGCCCAGAGGAAGTACGACAGCCGCGAGGCCAGCGCCAGGTCGCCGATCCGGTAGTCCTGCCCCGGCTGCGCCGACACCGGCTCGCGCTCGAGGCGGAAGAGGAAGTGCGGGCTGGCCAGCACCGCCTGCAGCGCCATCCGGACGCCGTTCTCGAAGTCGCCCTGCTTGCGGCCGAGCTGATAGAAGTGCATCAGCGCCTGCAGCTCGTCGCGTGTCACCGGCCGCCGGTACGCCTCGGTCGCCAGGTGGTTGACGATCTTCGTGGCGCACGGCGCCTCGTCGGCCTGCGTCACCGGCCGGCAGATGAAGATCTTCCGGCGGCTCACGGTGTCCGACACGCCCGTCACGTGGAACGGGCCGGTGACGGTCAGATCCCGCACGTGCGGCAGCGTCGTCACGCCCGGGCCGTCGCCGATCTGCGTGTCGGCCAGCGTGTAGCGGTGCGGCGACAGCAGGTCATCGATCGGGCCGTCGAAGTCGCTGAGGAAGGCGGCCGCGATCCGGTGCGGCCCGGCCGTCACCTCGATCTTCGGCGTGATGACGTTGAGTCCGTGCTTGTCGGACTCGCTCATGTGCGGATTGATCGTGAAGAGCGCCACCCGCCGGCCGTCGACCGAGAGCTCCATCTTCTCGCCCTTGACGGTCGAGCCGTAGAGCTCTCCGGTCGGAACGGCGAAGAACAGCACGTCGAACGTGTAGCTCCCGTCGGCCGGGAAGACCTTCACGACCGACAGGCCGCCGCGCGTGCCGTACGGCGCGCCCGGCACGTGCCCCATCTGGGAAGCCGTCGTGCTCGCCGCGTAGGTGGTGGCCGACGCCGTGGCGTTCGGGTCGCCGACGGCGAGGCGGGAGATCTGGTCGGCCGCGTCCAGGTAGCTCTGGAGCAGCGTCGGCGAGAACGTCTGCACGTTCGCGATGTTGTCGAAGTTGTGGCTCATCGTGTCCGGCGGCAGCCACTGGCTCACGTCCACGTCCAGCCCCAGCATCGACTCCACCGACGAGGTGTACTCCGCCCGGTTCAGCCGCTGGAACGTCCGGAACCCGGGGTCGGGATGCGCCGCCGCCGACTTGTCGATCCGGTTCTCCAGCGACACCGCCAGCGCGTGGAGCGTCGGCCGGTCCGGCCGCTTCGGCGCGCTCGCCTTCGGCATCATCCCGGCCAGCAGCTTCGCGATCATGTCCTCGACCAGCTTCGGGTGCCGGGGCGCCGTCGCCAGATCGAAGTGCTCGAACGACACCCCGCCCGGCTTCCGCTTGTCGGTATGGCACTGCGTGCAGATCGTGTGCACCAGCGTGTTCTGCGTCGCCACCGACATGTAGTCGCCCTGGTGCGCGAACGCGACGATCGTCGGCTTGAACGCACCCGACGACGCGGACGACGACGCAGCCTGGCCCGTCGCATGGCTCGGCATCGGCAGCCCGACCGCCTCGGTCGACAGCGTCTCCAGGAACGCCGACAGCGTCGCCGCATCCGGCCGCGGCATCCCGGCCGGCGGCATCGCCCCCGCCTTCAGCTTGCCGATCATCATCGTGATGATGTGCATGTCCGGGTTGGCGCCGTCGAACTTCTCGAGCGACAGCCCGCCGGTCACCTGCGCATCGTCGTGGCAGGGCACGCAGTACCTGCTGCACCAGCTTGTTCTGCTGCGCCACCGGCATCGCGCCCGAGGCGGCCGGCATCGGCGCCGCCGGCGTCTGCAACCCCGCGGCGCTCGCGTCCACCGTCAAGCCGACACTCACGCCCAGGCCGAGCAGCAACGCGCTCAGAAATCCGAACGTACGCTTCGTCATCCGTTCCCCCGTGACGGTCTTCTGAACCCTTGAATACTGCGACAGAATACGGCTCTTTATTCGTGAATTCAGCTGGAGATTTTGCACTTTGTTTTCACGAAATGTCAGTGTTTGTTAACCCATAAATATAAGTAACTGAATAGGTTGTAGTTACGGCAACAGACTCAGCCGTAGCGGCGGACATGGCGACGCGAGTACCATTCCCGGCAATTCGTCGCTCATAACTAGCTGATAACAAACGACAAATGTGACACGGGCCCGCGAAGTTTCAGCCGATAAGCTGAACCGTATCTCTCGAAAATATTCAGGGAATTGCTGAGTTCTCGGCGGCGGCGTGCGGGGGATCGGGAGCAGCGAACGGAGGCGGATGGTCGGGCGGCCGGCGTGCACCGGCCGCCCGGACTGGCGCTATTTCGAGCCGCCCTGCCCCTTCTTGCCACCCTTGTTGTCGGGCGGCGGCATGGGCGTCGGCGTCGAGAATCCCGTGTGGCCGTACTTGCGATCGATGTCTTCGCGCATGTTGGAGACCGAGATGCCGGCTTCGTACATCTTCATCGAGTCGTAGCCGATCGACAGGCACATCGGACACATGAACCCGTGGTCCTGCCACTCGGTGACATCGCCCTTGTCGTTGCGCGCTTTCACGAAGCAATCCTCATTGGACATGTGCCCCAACCGCTCGCATCCGCAGAAGCAGGCGATGTGGCTCAGGACTTCGGGATGCTCGGCCGCGAACTGATAGATTTGCCGGACCTGGTCCTTCGACCGCGACAGCTGGAACTTCGGCAGCTCGAGCGGCGGCAGCGCCGCCTGCGCATGCGGACCGGGTGTCCCCGGCGTCTTCGCCGCGGGCGGCTGCGCGGTCCGCGCGGCCGCGTTCACGTCGGCGCCCTGCCCGTTCCACGGGCCCGCCCAGATCGTCAGCCCCGCGATGACCGCGGCGGCCAGCCAGAGCGTCACGCGTGCCGGCGTCATCTTCTTCATCGTCTGCCCCCTCACTTCGTGCCCGATCGGCGCGTCGCGCGCCACCCGCTCACGGCGCGAACGCCGCCGCCGGCATGACACCGGCCGGCTTCTCCATCTTACGCCAGGTGCCCGCGCGGGCCCGGCGCGGCCTCATACCTTCCATTCGGATCCGGTAATCAGCCGCGCGCCCCGCTTCGAGAACAGGTAGCTCCACGTCCACTCGGCCAGCACGGCGACCCGGTTCCGGAAGCCGATGAGGTACAGGATGTGGATGAACAGCCAGGCGACCCACGCCACGTAGCCGGTCAGCTTCAACCGTCCGGTAACGGCGATCGCCTTGTGCTTGCCGATCGTCGCCATGAGGCCCTTGTCGACGTACCGGAACGGCTCGCGCGCGCGTCCGTGCACCGCGGCCAGGATGTTGCGCGCGGCCGCGCGGCCGGCCTGAATCGCAACCGGCGCGAGCCCCGGCAGCGCCTCGCCGTCCTGCTCGGCGTGCGCGAGATCCCCGACGACGAACGCCTCGGGATGTCCGGGGATCGACAGGTCGGGCTCGACCTTCACGCGTCCGGCGCGGTCGAGCTCCGTGCCCAGCGTCTGCCCTATGCGCTCGGCCCGGACGCCGGCAGCCCAGAACACGCTGCGCGCCGTCACCCGATCGCCGCCGATCGCCACGCCGCCGGCGTCGACGACGTCGACGGCCGTTCCGGTGCGGACCTCGACACCGAGATACGCGAGGTCGGCCGCCGCCCGCCGGGCCAGTGCCTCGGGAAACGCGGCGAGGATCCGCGGGCCGGCCTCGACGAGCACGACGCGGGCGCTCGCCGGATCGATCCGCCGGAAGTCGCGCACCAGCACCGTGCGGCTGATGTCGGCAATCGCGCCAGCCAGTTCGACGCCGGTCGGGCCGCCACCGACCACGACGAAGGTCAGCAGCGCCCGTTGCACCTCGCGGTCGAACTCGTTCTCGGCCGCCTCGAACGCCGACAGGATCCGCCGCCGGATCTCGATCGCCTGCTCCAGCGTCTTCAGCCCCGGCGCGTACGCCTCCCACTCGTCCCGTCCGAAGTAACTGTGCCGGGCCCCGCAGGCGAGGATCAGGTAGTCGTACGCCAGCTCGACGTCGCGCCGCCCGTCGCTGACGGCGAGCCGGCGCCCGTCGAGGTCGACACGCGTCACCTCACCGAGGTGCACGGCGACGTTCGGATCCGTCGAGAACTGCGACCGGATCGGCACCGCGATGTCGGCCGGGTTCAGGCCGGCCGTCGCCACCTGGTACAGCAGCGGCTGGAAGAGGTGATGGTTGCGGCGATCGACGATCGTGACGTGCACCGATCGATCCGCCGCCAGCACCTTGGCTGCCGTCAGCCCACCGAAGCCGCCGCCCACGATCACGACCTCGCGCCGACCCGCGTCCGCCCGCCTGATGATTTTCATGGATGGCCTGCCGATCCGGCGCGCACGGCGCCGACAGGTTCATGATAGCCCACGCCCGCCAGACAGGACCCTAACATCATCTCTATCAACACATTACCGCAAACACCACTCCCGGTGGACACGCCGCCTGGAGCCACCGGCCTGTCACCCCGGACGCCTGGCGTGCATCTCTGCAGCATGACACCTGTACAACTCGACGAACGCCTGCACGCCGAGCGGATCGTGCCGATGCCGGCCGCCGAATGGGACACGCTGGCAGGACAGATCGAGGAGCTCGAACGCCACGACACCTTCATCGCCGGTCCCCTGCTGATCGTGAGGACGCCGGAAGGGATCGCCGCCGTCGAGCAGCCGTCTCCCGCCACGCGCGTCGTCCGCCGGATTGCGGACATGACCGAGGCCCGGTCGTTCGTCGACGGCCGGCTCGAAACCTACGACAACATGTGGAACGGCTGCGGCTGCAAGGTGGACTATTACGGGTGAATGCCCTCAGGCGATAGGCGGTAGGCGATAGGCGAGGCGGGCCGGCCTTGCGGGTGGCACCAGGGATTGGGGCCGACTCCCTCCCCAATCCCTGGTGGCGGGCGTTCGCGGCGTCAGTGATGCAGGCCGTGGAAGATCGGCCTGGGCGGGCCGATGACCGATGGACGCCTGAAGCGTCGCAGCACGTGCTCGGGGGCGGCCCAGATGCCGCGGCCGTACGTGCCGGCCACGAGCTGGTTCTCGCCGGTGTTCAGCAGGAGATCCGTCACGGGCGAGTCGGGCAGTCCGGCGGATGCCAGCCACCGCGAGCCGCCATCGAGTCGAGATGAAGACGCCCACATCCGTGCCGACGAACAGGACGGGTGGACTGTAGCGGTTGTCGACCGCGACGGCATTCACCGGAGCATCCGGCAGATCGCCTGACGCATCGGTCCAGGTCTGCCCGGTATCGGTCGTGTGGAACAGATGTCCGGCGCCGAAGCCGCCGAGCGCGGCCCACGCCTCCGACGCCGTTCCCGGATTCACGGCCAGGTCGTTCACCGCCCGGTCTGGCAGACCGGCGCCCTGCGTCCAGTTCCCGCCGCCGTCGGCAGTCGTCTCGATGCCGGCCCCGCGCGTGCCGGCGTACACCACCTGCGGGTCGGACGAGGCGGGCGCAATCGCCGTCAGCAGCGAGTGGAAGTCGGGACTGATGATCTGCCACGAGCCGGCGGCATCCGTAGAGCGGTACACCTTCTCGGTCCCGGCGTACAGGCGATCCGGCCTGGCCAGGTCCATCACGAAGGGCGCGAAGAAGGCGCGGGACTCGGTGCCCCATCGAGGATCGCCGGCGAAGGTGAACGTCGCGCCGTCGAGGGCCTTGTAGAGGCCCAGCGACTGGACGGTGACGTACTCGGTGTCCGGGTGAGCCGGATCGACGGCGCTGAAGCTGCCGTCGCCGCTGAACACCTCGTGCCAGACCTGCGTGCCGTTGTACTGCACCGTGCCGTTGTCGATGAGGCCGGCCAGGAACGGCCCGCCGGGCACCACCGCCCCGTTGCCCTGCAACGTCCCCGCGAGGCCCGGATTCACCTGCGCGATCGACAGGTTGCCGTTCACCGACTCGAAGCTCTCATCGTCGGAGGTCCGGACGAGCCCGCCGTCGGTCCCGACATACAGGCGATGCAGCGAATCGAAGGTCATCGCGCGGACGTCCATGTGCGCCTTGTCTCCCTGTGACAGCGGAACGACGGTGGCACCGGCGCCGTCGACGCGATAGATGAAGGCGCTGCCGAAGTACAGGCGGCTCGACTCGTACGGATCGACGGTGAGCGCCATGCCCGCCCAGTTCCCCGGCGGCGAATCGAAGGACGTCCACGACTGACCATCGTCCGCCGTCGTCCACCCTCCGAGCAGCGTCAGCGGTCCCGGCTCGGGGTTCCCCATGATGACGTAGGCGCGCGCCGGGTTCGACGGCGCGACGGCCACCTTCACCTCGCTCATGCCGGAGGTCGGCAGGCCGCCGGCGACCTGCTGCCACGTGCCCGGCGAATCGCCGCCGCCGGCCGTCAGCAGCACGGACGCGCGGTACAGCCCCTCGCCGTGCACGCCGGCGAACACCTCGATCGCCAGGGCGTTGGTGAGCCCGGTGTCCGACACGCCGACCGGCAGCAGGCGCGCCTGGCCGAACGTCACGTCGTCCACGCGGCTTCGCGCGAGCCAGCGGTTCCACGTGGTGCCGCCGTCGGTCGACAGATAGACGCCGCCGAGGCAGGGGGTGGCCGGTCCGCTGTACATCGGGTCGACCGACACGGCCGCAACCATCAACTGGTCCTCCGTCGGGTAGATCTTCAGCGCGTCGAAGGCGCAGCCCTCGAACTGCGACCCGCCGACCCGGCTCCAGTGGTTCCCCTCATCGTGCGACCGGTACAGTCCGACGCCCATGTATCCCGCGTACGCCCCGTCGTTGCCGGTGCCCGCGAAGATCGTGGCGGGATGCAGGGGATCGAGCGCGAGCGCGCCGATCGCCATCGACGGCATCCGGTCGAACAGCGGCGTCCACACGTGGCCGCCATCCCTCGTGCGCCAGACTCCGCCGCCGGGGCTGCCGATGTACATCGTGTCCGGCGCGATCGGACTGGTCGCGATGGCCGTCACGCGCCCCGTGTACGGCTGCCCGGCGCCGCTGCAGTCGGCGGTCTCGCAGAGCGGTGCGGGACCTGTACGACACCCAGGGACCGAGAACCGTGTGGTCGACGGGACGATAGAGGCTGAAGGGACCGCGGAACGGCCCACGCAACGGGACGAAACGCCAGAACGGCGTCCGTTCGTACCGCTCGAGCGGCCGCAGAGCGACGGCCTGCCGTCGGGCGCGGATGAGGGCGCCGGCGGGAAACGCCTCGCCGGGGTAGATGCGGGACGCCGCGAACCAGGCATGGCGAAACAGGTCGAGCGACTGTTCAGCGACGTCTCCGCGATCACCGCCGACATCGGTGATGCCCTGATCCGACGATGCAATCGTGGCCTGGCCACCGGCCGGCGCCGGGGTTCGGCCCTCCGGGGTCGCACCATTCAGCAGCCAGGCGGCGCCGACGGCGAGCAGGATGGCGGCCGCCGGCCGTGCCGCGCGCCGGCGGCCGCGGCGGACCACGAGCGCGAACGGGGCGAAGGGATCCTCCTGTGACATGTGCCCTCCGTGGTGGGTAACGAGCGACGCGTCAGGAGTGCGGGCGAGCGAACCTCGGTTCGCGATGACGCGTCTCCGGCATGCTAGGCAGCACGCGACGCGCCGTTCAAGGCCGAATGTTGTGATCGCCGATCACAATCTCGCAGCCGACAGAATCGTCTCGACGGACTTCGCCGCGCACGATCCTGCAGTCGACATCGCGGGACCGCATCCGCCCGCAGACGGTTTTCGTCGGTGGCGCGGTCGGGCTACCATGAATCCTCCGGCCGCCTCCTGGCGTCTGGAAGAGAGGGGACCATGGCAGACACCTGCAGCCACATCCAGGCCGTTGAGAAGATCAAGCAGCCGCGGGCGCACCAGTGCGAGGAGTGCATCAAGACGGGGAGCCGCTGGGTGCACCTGCGCACCTGCCAGACCTGTGGCGTGACGCTCTGTTGCGACTCGTCGCCGAACCAGCACGCCAGCCGGCACGCCGACGCCTCCGGTCATCCGGTGATCGCGTCGGCCGAGCCGGGCGAGCGCTGGCTGTACTGCTATCCCGACGACACCTTCACGGAGTACTGAGGAGACCACGATGTCGATACGGCCGGTCAAGCGGATCATCGAGGCAAAACCGACGCTCGAGGGCGCGGGCGTGAAGCTGCGCCGCGCCTTCGGCTTCGGCGACACGAAGGCGTTCGATCCCTTCCTGCTGCTCGACGACTTCCGCAACGAGCATCCGGAGGACTACCTGGCGGGGTTCCCCTGGCATCCCCACCGCGGGATCGAGACGATCACCTACGTGCTCGCCGGCACGGTGGAGCACGGCGACAGCCTCGGGAACAAGGGCGCCATGGGGGCCGGCGACGTGCAGTGGATGACGGCCGGCAGCGGCATCCTGCACCAGGAGATGCCGAAGGGCGACGCGCACGGCCGGATGCACGGCTTCCAGCTGTGGGCGAACCTGCCGAAGCGGTTGAAGATGACGGCCCCCCGCTACCAGGACGTCCAATCGCAGGACATTCCGGAGGTCGTTGACGATGACGGCACGCGCGTGCGGGTCGTCTGCGGCGAGTTCTGGGGGAAGAAGGGACCGGTCGCCGAGGTGGCGGCCGACCCGCGCTATCTCGACGTCTGGGTGCCGCCCGGGCGGCGCCGCACGCTGCCGGTGGAATCGTCGCGGCACGCGTTCGCCTACGTCTTCGACGGCGAGGGCTCGTTCCGTGACGCTTCGCAGCCCCTGCCGGTGCAGACCGAGGTGGTGGGCAGCGGGACGGACGCGACCATTCCCGACCGGACCGGCAATCAATCACTCGTCCTGTTCGACAGCGGCGACGAGATCACGGTGCAGGCGGGCGACAAGGGCCTGCGGTTCCTGCTCGTCTCCGGCCAGCCAATCGAGGAGCCGGTCGCGCTGGTATGGCCCGATCGTCATGAACACGCGGGCCGAGCTGCAGCAGGCCTACCAGGAGCTGGAGAACGGGACGTTCATCAAGGAGCGCTGAGGCGCGCGCGCGTCACATCCGTACACGACCACGGGCGGCCGGAATCCGGCCGCCCCTGTCTGTTTCCGGGATCGTCTGGCGCCGTGTCACCCCTTCAGGGTATCCGGCCCGGCCGATCAGCACGACACGCACTTGTTCATGATCTTCGCGCCGAGGCGCTCGAGCAGGGCGATCGTCTGCGGGTAGGGCTGCGTCCGCTGGAACGGGCCGTTCGCCATGTCGGCCACTGTCTGTCCCTTCCGGTTGACGGCCTTCACGTCGGCCCCCTTCGACACCAGGTAGAGCACCATCGCATTGTCGCCGCGCGACGCCGCGTTGTGCAGGGCCGTGTTCCCCTCCGCATCGCGGGCGTTCACGTCGGCATGCAGCACCTCGACAAGGTACCTCACCGCAGCCAGCATGCCCGTCGGCGCGTATCGATGATGGTTCGCCGTGAAGCTCCAGCCGTAGCCCTCGCCCGAGGCCGCGAGCAGGGGTGGAATGTCCGGGCCGCCGTCCGGCACGGGCGCCAGGCCCGACTTGTCGGCCGCCGCCGACGCGCGCTGCGGCGCGTTACGGGCCGGCCGTGTCCTGCTTTCTGGTCGGGATCTCGGGATCGGCACCGTGCGCGACCAGCAGCTTCATGGCTTCGACGTCATCGGCATACGCGGCGCGCCAGAACGGCGTCGCCCCGGCCTCGTCGATGCCCGACTGGTCGTCGTTGTAGTTCGTGTACCAGACCTTCTTCGTCAGCCGCACGTTCGGGTTCGCGCCGCAATCGAGCAGCGCCTTCATCAACGTCAGGTAGTCGGTCTTCTGCTGCGCGTAGTCGAGCGGCTGCGGGAACTCCGACTTCGGGTGCCACTGGCAGTTCACCACGCCGTAGAGCGGCGTCACGCCGTTCGCCTCGGCGAGGTTAGGGTTGGCTCCGTGATCCAGCAGGTACATCGCCGCATCGAAGCGGCCGTTGATGATGGCGATGAGCAACGGGCTGATCTTGTCGCCCGGATCGATCTCGTTCACGTCCGCGCCCGCGTCGACGAGCGCCGTGATCGTCTTCAGGTCGCCCTGGCGCGAGGCGAACAGCAGCGCGGTCAGGCCACCTTGCGTCCCGACCAGCTCCGCGTAGGAGATCCGGTGCGGCCCCGCCTTCTTCTGGGCACCCTTGGCGCCCTTCTGGTGCTCCGCGCCGGCCGCCGCGGGCTCCTTCGTGTCCTCGGTGTCCGGCGTCTTCGCCATGGCGGGACCGGTGACAATCGGCCGGTTCAGCGCAGCGGTCTCCGGCTTGAACGCCGTGCGGGCATCCTTCTTGCAGAATCCTTCTCGTCCAGCGTCGCGCCGGCACGGTAGAAGCGCGGATCGGCGTCGTGCAGCGTCCTCCAGTCGAAGACGCGGCTGTTGGGCCGCCAGTCCGCCCCGTGCGCCAGCAACACCTTGACGACGTCGGCGCGGCCGAACGCGGCGCCGAACATCAACGCCGTCTCGTCCTTCGTCGACTCCTTCGCGTTGACGTGCGCGCCGGCATCGAGCAGGGCCGTCACGGCCGGCACGCTGCCCGACGCCGCCGCCAGCATCAGCGGCGTCGTCCCGTGCGCGTCCGCCCGGTTGGGATTCGCTCCGCCCTTCAGCAGCGCGCCAATCACGTCCGCCCGGCCGGTCTTCGCGGCCAGGTCGAGCGGCGTCAGGGACCCGAGCCGGGTCGACGCCCCGACGTTGGCGCCGGCGTAGAGCAGCATCGCCGCCATCGCCGCGTCGCCGTTCATGGCCGCCCAGTGCAGCGCGGTGATGCCGTCGGCCTGCGCCGCGTTGACGTCCGCACCCTGCTTCAGCAGGGCCTGCACGGTCGCCCGATCGCCCTGCCTGGCCGCATCGGCGACCGGGCTGTTGCTGGACTGGGCCACCACCAGGGCGGTGACGCACAGGGCGCCGGCCACGCCGAGCGCCAGGCCGCCGATCAGTTTGCGCCGCATCGTCAGTTCCCCTGCCTGTTGTCGGCCACCGTCGTCGTGACGGCCGGGTTGAGATCCATCGCCTCAGTACTGTCGCCGAACTTCTCCTTCTGCACGCCCAGCTTCTGCAGGACCGACAGCCAGACGTTGGCCATCGGCGTCTCCCCGTCCGACCGGATATGCATGTTGCCGTGGAGCTGGCCGTTGGCGTGCCCCGCCAGGAACAGCGGCAGCCGCCGGTGGTTGTGCACGTTCGAGTCGCCCATCGGCGAGCCGTAGATGACGAGCGACTTCTCCAGCAGGTTGCCGTCGGCCTCCTGATACTCTTCAGCTTCTTGAGGAGGTAGGGGACCATGCTGACGTGGTAGGCGTTGATCTTCTGGTACCGCCGGAGGTTCTCCTCCTTCTCCTGATGATGCGAGGAGGGATGGAATCCCGCGTCGACGCCGCTTCCGGGAAGACGCAGCCCGAATCCGTCGCGGCTCATCTTGAGGGAGAAGACCCGCGTGAGGTCGGCCTGGAACGCCGCCGCCATCAGGTCCATCATCAGGTGCACGTGTTCGTGGAAGGCGTCGGGCACGCCAATCGGCGCTTCCGGCATGTCGCGCGGCTCGCCGCTGCTGTTGTGTGCCTCGATGTTCTGGATCCGGCGCTCGATTTCACGCACATCGGAGAGGTACCCGTCGAGCCGGTGCCGGTCGCCGGATCCGAGCTGGCGCCGGACGTCGGCGATCTGCCCGGTCACCCAGTCGAGAATGCTGGCGTTCAGCTTGCGCCGGTCCGCCCGGTCCTGCGCCGTGTCGCCCACGCCGAACAGCTGGTTGAAGACGGCGCGCGGGTCACGAATCGACGGCAGCGGCTCGGTCGGCGAGGCCCACGAATCGTATCGGTGTAGACGCAGGCGTAGCCGTAGTCGCAGCCGCCCGCCTGGTCGACCGCCTCGATGCAGAGCTGCATCGAGGGAATCGCCGAGTCCTGGCCGTACTCCTCGCGTACACCTGGTCGAGCGACACGCCGGCGTGGATGTCGGAGCCCTCGGTCTGCTTCGGGTGCCTCTGCGTCAGGTAGACCGTGCTCGACCGAAAGTGATCGCCGCCCACTTCGGGCGCCGCCCATGCCTCCGCCGCGTGCGCCATCGTGTTGCTGACGACCGTCAGGTCCTCGCGGTAGGGCTCCAGCGACGCCAGGCTGGTGGGCGCGAGGTCGAAGTCCGACCCGGCCGCCGCCGGCGACCACATGTTCAGCTTCCGGCCGAGCTCCGCGCTGCCGGCCGCTCCGTGGACGTTCTCAATCGCCACGAGCCGGGTCCGGCCCGCCGCCCGCCCCGCGGGCGTCGCCGCCCACGCCTTCCCGGCCGGCACCATCGCATCCAGGAGCGGCAGCGCCAGCGTCACCCCCATCCCCTTGAGAACGGTCCGGCGGGAAATATGCTTCTGCGTGATGAACATCGCCTCGCTCCTCCCTACTGGCCCTTGGAATGCCGATTCGGTTCACTGTCGTCGGCGGTCAACGTCCCCGCATCCGCCCGGCTCATCCGGAAGGCATCGCTGTTGACGATGCCCAGGATGAACGAGGAGAACCGGTCGTCGGTACGCGCCGCGTTGTGCAGGATCGCCCGGACCGTCGGCATGTCGTAGTACTGAACCTGCCGCCCCAGGGCGTACGCCATCAGGTTCTCCGTGAAGACCCGGAGGAAGGTGTCCTGATGCTTCAGGAGCGCCTGGTCCAGCCCCTCCAGCCCCTTCATCTTCGTCCCGTCATAGAGCGTCGTCGAGGCGTCCACGTCGGCCCCGTTGTCGCGCGAATCCGCCAGTGTCCGGTCGGATCGAAGTTCTCGAGCGCCAGCCCGATCGGGTCGATCATCGAATGGCACGAGGCGCAGAACGGATTCGCCCGATGCGCCTCCATCCGCTGCCGCACCGACAGCGGCTTGCCGTCCTTGCTCACGGCCCCGGTTGCGTCGAGCGGCGGCACGTTGGGCGGGCGGCGGCGGCGGCGGCTGGCCCAGCAGTACCTCCAGTACCCACTTGCCCCGCAGAACCGGATCAGTCCGATCCGCCACGGAGGTCTCCACGAGGATGCTCCCCTGGCCGAGCAGGCCGCGGCGGGGCGTTCCGGCGAGCGAGACTTTCCGGAACTCCGGACCGGCCACGTTCGGAATCCCGTAGAACGCCGCCAGCGACTGGTTCACGTACGTGTAGTCCGCCGTCAGCAGATCCAGGACGTTGCGGTCCGCTCTCACGATGCTGTCGAAGAACAGCTCGGTCTCCCGCTTCATCGAATCGGCGACCGTCGCGTCGTACATCGGATACTGCAGCGCATCGGGATGCACCTTGTCGACGTCCTGCAGCCGGAGCCACTGGGCGGCGAACCGGGTCGACAACGCGAACGACCGCGGGTCGTGCAGCATGCGGCGCGCCTGGGCGTCCAGCACGGCCGGTTCGTGCAGCCGTCCCGCCATGGCCAGCTTGACGCAGCTCCGCATCCGGCGGCCGGGACCACAGGAAGTGCCGAGAGGCGCGAGGCCAGCGCGATGTCGCTCACCCGGAAGTTCTCTCCGGCCCGCACCGTGGCCGGCTCGGGCTCGAACCGGAACAGGAAGTGCGGACTCACCAGCATGGCCTGCAGCGCCGTGCGGATGCCGGCCTCGAAGTCGGCGCCGGCGCGGCCCTCCGCGTAGAACCGCATCAAGTCGCCGATCTCGGCGTCGGTGGCCGGCCGCCGGTAGGCCTGATCCGCCAGGTGCTGCACGATCTTCCGGGCGCACGGTATCTCCCCCGCGGCCGACACCGGACGGCAGATGAAGATCTGCTGCCGGCTGACGGTGCTCGACACGCCCGTCACGTGGAACGGCCCGGCGATCGTCAGGGTGCGCAGGTGCGGCAGCGTCGTGATCCCCTGCGCTTCGCCAATGAACGTGTCCGACAGGGTGTAGCTCTGCGGCGAGATGAGATCGTCGATCGGCGCTTCCGAGCGCTGGATGAAGGCCGCCGACACCCGCTGCGGTCCCGCGTGCACCTCGATGGGCGGCGTCTCCAGCGTCAGCCCCTTCGGATCGAGCTCGCTCATCTTGGGGTTGATGTCGAGCAGCGCCACGCGCCGGTCGTTGATCGACACCTCGATCTGCTCGCCGATCGTCGTCAAGCCGTACAGATCCCCGATGGGGGTGCCGTACAGCAGGATCTTGAAGCGATAGGTTCCGTCGGCGGGAAAGATGTTCGTGACCGACAGCCCGCCGCGCGTCCCCATCGGCGCACCCGGCACGTGGTCCATCTGCGACCGGAAGGTGCCGGCGTCGTAGCTCGTCGACACCGGTCTCGCTTCCGGCTCGCCGACGGCGAGGCGGCTGATCTGGCCGGCCGCGTCGAGGTAGCTCTGGAGCAGCGTCGGCGAGAAGCCCTGCACCGCCGAGATGTTGTCGAAGTTGTGGCTGATCGTGTCCGGCGGCAGCCACTGGCTCACGTCCACCGTGAGGCCCAGCATCGACCGGATCGAGTCGGTGTACTCGGCGCGGTTCAGCCGCTGGGAGAGCCGGTGCCCCGGATCCGGATGCAGCGCGGCCGCGCGATCAATCCGCCGCTCGAGCGACGCGGCAAACGCGCGCGCGCTCGCCGCGTCCGGTTTCTTCGCGGCCCCCATCTTGGGCATCATGCCCGCGCGTACCTTCGCGATCATCGCCTCGACGAGCTCGGCATGCGCCGGCGCCGTCGCCGCGTCAAAGGCGATCATCGAGACGCCGCCCGCCTTCTGCTTGTCGTTGTGGCACTGCGTGCAGATCTGATGGACCACCGCGTTCTGCGTCGCGAGCGTCATCTGGTCGCCCGTGTGGGGGAACGTGATGACCTGCTGCGCGACCGGCGCCGTGGCGGCAGCGGCCGCCGCCGCCATGCCCGGAATGGCCGCCGCCTCAAGCGTCGTGATGAACGCCTGGGTGGTCGACTCGTCCGGACGCGGCATGCCGGCCGGCGGCATCTGGCCGGCCTTCAACTTCTGCACCATCATGGCCGCGATGTTCGCCGCCAGGTGTGCCGTACCGTCGAAGCTCTCGAGTGAGAGCCCGCCGGGCTTCTGCGCCTCGTCGTGACAACCCACGCAGTACTGCTGCACGAGCGCCGTCTGCGCCTTGGCCGACATCGGGCCTTGCGCCTGGGACACGACTCTATTCGCTGTTTGGGGGATGGCGGGACTCTGTGCGTTCGTCACCGGCGCGGCTGTCAGCGTGAGAGTCAGCGCGCTCCCGGTCACCAAGGCATAGACCATTCCGGAAAATAGCTTCCTCATCATCCTCATTTGCCCCCGTCGCGCACCGAATTCGGCGACACGATGGATCGCCGACCGCGCGAAATGGCCGTGGCACATCGACTGGACGAACGCGTGATCCCGTCGAGGATAGAACCTACAACTGCATCCGAAAGTAATAAAATGTCACCATTTGTCTCCAAAAAAAGCAGAGGTAGCGCGATGACCGCCTATACATCCGACTGGCTGCGCCCAGGCTTTCAAGAATCGACGACCTTGCTGTATTTCATTGACGAGGCGAATTTTGTGGCGAAACACAACAAATTATTTACAACGGTTCGTCTGGGTGCTTAGATTGCCAATGAGTATGTCTATTGACGGTGGCGACGACATAAGGCCGTGCCCGTTTACAGCACCCATCAACTGAATCCGGCGGAACTCCGCCTCGGCGAGCAGCTCCGGACCTTGCGGCAGGCCCGCGGTCTCCGGCTGCACAATCTTGCCAAGGCGACCGGCATGTCAAGCGCTCGCTCTCGCGACTTGAGAACAACCGACTGGCGCTTGACCTTGAGCAAGCGGCCGCATTGGCGGCGGCGATGCAGGTCCCCCTGAGCGCGCTTCTTCCAGAGGAAGTCAGCCTGCCCTACCAAATCGTTCGGTCGGATGACATCCGGACGAGCGCGCTCCGCCACAGCACACTTATGGGATCGGATGGACGCACCGCGTGGCATCCAAACCCCTTTCATCCGCTGGCCAACCTGTTCGTCGGACGCCACCTTGAACCGCTCTTCATCCGCACCGAACTGCCGCGAGGTGGGCCCAAGCCCCTCCTGTTCGCCCACCACGAACAGGAATTTCTGTGCGTGCTGCGCGGCCGGATCGAGTTCCTCATGGACACGCCGGACGGACGGGTCGAATTGACTCTCGAGCGCGGCGACACTCTTGCCTTCTGGTCATGCCTGCCGCACCTGGCACAGGCCCTCGACGGAGAACCGGCGGAGACGCTCAACGTGTACGCGTCATCTCCCGGATTCCCCGAAAGCGGACCGTTCTGGCTAAGGACACCAGCGGAATCGCTGGTCGAAAGTGGCCTGGACCGTGCGCAATCCGTCGGTCGACGGATTCAACGCCTGCGGGTTTCGGCGGGGCTGACCATCTCCGCGTTGGCTGCGGCGCTGGACGTGAAATCCCGCCGCCTGGAACTCGCGGAGGCGGGGCGCCGCACGCTGCCGATCAGCGCCCTTCTCACGTTGTGTCGTCTCTTCTCCCATCCTCTGCGGGAGATCGTTGGCGAGAGCGCGCGCCCTCCCTACTTCAGCGTGTTGCGATCGGCAGACATTCCGCGGCAGGCTCCCCTGCGGCGACGCGACGCGCGTGGCGCACGTGTCGCATCAGACACGACAGTGTTCCGTCCCCTGGCAGTCGGCTTTCCCGATCGGCGGATGCTGCCGGTCTTCATTGAGATCCGTGGAGGTTCGAACGAGCACGCGCAGATGCATGAGCACCATGGCGAAGAATTCATCTACATGTACGAAGGCTCTCTGAACCTGACCATTCAGGTCGGAGGCCGTGAGGCGACCGCCCTGCTGCGCAGCGGCGACACGTGCTATCTCGATTCCAGCGTGCCGCACGCCATCACGACCAGCCACGGGCACAATCCTCACAGCGACACGGTGGCACAGGCCCTCGCAGTCTTCTGGTCGCCGCTCGGGGAAAACTATTTGTTCGAGACGGACTCTTCCGCAACCTGATCACTTCAGGATCCACGGCTCTCGAAGCCGTCCCGCCGCAATCGAACCTCAAGTCCCCCCACGGTCTCCACCGCCCATCACCTTTGCCCCGACAACCGCCGCTTCTCTCCTGCTCGCGATCAGTCTGCTTCTCCTTACGTTTTCATTCTGAAGACGAAGAAAATAGCGAAACATAAAAATCTATCGCTAATTGCAATTACTGTTGCCATTTTGGTGAAGGCTGCATGTAGGATGTGGCCCTAAATTGCAACAGCGCGGATATTGCGGAGCTGGCGCGGAGCAATCGGATGGCCGGTTCGACAGCCCGCTGGAACCCCTGCCGATGCGCTACGGATACCGGCTGCCTGTCTGCGGCGGGTGGCTACGGAACGTCGAGGACGAGCGGACGGAAGCGAGTTGGAACTACGTTCGCCACCTCGCCGTGCGCAGCGAGAAGTTGGGCTTCGACCTGATGCTGATTGCCGAGGTGAACCTGAACAACGTCAAGACCGCCGACGCACCCACGGTGGAAGCGTGGTCCACCGCTGCTGCACTGGCCGCCGTGACGCGTCGAATCGAGCTGACCGTGGACGTTCACCCCGTCTTCCATCAGCCGGCGCTCTTCGCCAAGGCGGCAGCCAGCATCGACCGGATCAGCGGAGGGCGCCTTTCCCTTCACATCGTTTCGACCTGGCCGGCCGATGAAGTCCGGCGATACGGCGTTTCCGGTGTGGGACGCGAGAATCGATTCCGCCAGATCGAGGAATGGCTGGACGTCGTCGATGGACTGTGGCGCCACGATCGCTTCACGTTCGATGGGCAGTATTACCGGATGACCGACGCGATCGTCCAGCCCAAGCCGGTGGCCAAGCCACGGCCGATGGTCTACGGCGGGGGGCGATCGGAGTCGGCCAAGGCCTTCGTCGCGGGCCGCTGCGACGCCTACATCCTCGAGGGTGATGCGCCCGAGCGCATCGCGCTCAAGATTGCCGACATGCGGCATCGTGCCGAAGCCGCCGGACGCCCACCGCTCTCCTTCGCAATGACTGCGTAAGTCATCTTGCGTGACACCGAGCGAGAGGCCCGCGATGAACGGCGGCGCATCACGAACGTGAAGCAGACATCGGCCAGCTATCGGAACTACCGGCAGTGGCTGGTCAACCAGAAGCCCACCGCCCCGCTGGTGCTGGATGACTACGCGGTTCCTCATGGCGGCCTTCGGGCGGGCCTGGTTGGCACCCGCGAACAGATTGCGGAGCGGATCCGCCAATTCGAGCGGGTTGGCATCGATCTCCTGCTCGTCGAATGCAGCCCACAGCTCGAGGAAATGGATCGATTCGCGAGCACGGTTCTCGCGACCAATCGCGTGGAAGAGGAGAGCGGGCTGCGGGTAAGGGACATGTAGAAGGACCCGGCGCGGGTTCGAGTTGTGTGGTCGCCATGTGTCAGAGCGGCACTTGTTGTCACATATGGGAGGGGGCATGCGTCGTTTATCGCTCGTTCTAGTGGTCGGCATGTTGTTCGCTGTCGGCGTGCCCGGTTCGGCGGTCGCGCAGACAACGGCCGGCAGCATCCAGGGGACGGTCGTCGACCAATCAGGTGCGGCGCTGCCCGGGTCACGATCAGCATCACGAACACGGACACCAGTTCCGTTGGTACTGCCGTGACGAACAGCTCGGGCAATTACAACGCCAGACTACTGCCGCCGGGACACTACTCCGTCGCTGCGGCGCTGCAGGGTTTCGCGACGATTCAGAAGACGGGTATCACGCTCGAGGTCAGTCAGAATGCCCGGATCGACTTCCGGCTCAAGGTCAGCGCCCTCAAGGAGGCCGTGCAGGTGACGGCCGAGGCTCCGCTGGTGGACAGTGCCGACACGTCCAGCAAGGAGGTGGTCACGACCAAGAAGATCGTCGGCCTGCCGCTGAACGGCCGCAACTTCGTCGACCTCGGCCTGACCATTCCCGGCGTCCAGCCGATCTCGCAGGGATCGAACGTGGGCAGCCGTGGCGGTGGCATGAACATCAACGGCATGCCGGAAACCAACAACAACTATCTGGTCGACGGCTTCGACAACAACGACCCGACCACCGGAGAGATCCAGACGTTTCCCTCCGTCGACGCCATTCAGGAATTCACGGTACTGGGGGCGAGCTATCCGGCCGACGCCGGCTTCGCGTCGGGCGGCGTCGTCAGCCTGGTGACCAAGTCGGGATCCGAGAGCTTTCATGGCGGCGCCTTCGAGTTCCTGCGCAATTCGAAGTTCGACGCCAGGAACTTCTTCGCGACGTCCAACCCGCCGCTGAACCGCAATCAGTACGGCGGCACTCTGGGCGGGCCCGCGCCGCTCGCGCACACGTTCTTCTTCGTCTCGTACGAGGGGACTCGGGACAACGAGGGGACCACCACCACGTCGACCGTCCCTACGCCTGCCATGAAGTCCGGTGATTTCAGCGCTCTCAGCACGCCGATCCTCGACCCGGCCACCGGCCTGCCGTTTCCGGGCAACGTGATCCCCGCGAACCGGCTCAGTCCGATCGGTTCGGCGATGCTGCAGCAGCTCTACCCGGATCCCAACGGCAGCGGACGCGTCCGCAACTACATCATCTCGCCGACGATCAGCAACGACCTGCAGCTGGGCACCGCGCGCGTCGACTATCAGCCTTCGGGCGCCAACCGCGTCTTCGCGCGCTACCAGATCTACTGGAACACACAGGGCGAACCGCTCGGCGCCTCGTTTCCGGTCGCGTTCTCAACGGTCGCCAAGCACAACCAGAACATCGGTGTCGAGTGGACGCACATCTACAGCCCGGCCGTCCTTCAGGAAGCCCGCTTCAGCTTCGGCCACGTCTACAACGGGATCTACGCGGCGAACAACCAGGACTGGGACAAGATGCTCGGGATCGCCGGCACGCAGTCGACCCGGTACTCGGGATTCCTGCAACACGGGCCCGCCGACCATCTCGCTGACCGGCTACAGTCCGGTGAACGGTCGGACCAGCCCGTTCCTCCGGACCCATCGCATCTGGGAGGTGGATTACGCGCTGACCCAGCTTCACGGCGACCACGCACTGAAGTACGGCATGAGCGTACCGCAAGTACTCGATGGACCTCACGTTCGCGAACGTGGCGCAGGGGCTCTTCGCGTTCACGGGCCAGTACACCGGGAACGCCGTCGCCGACATGCTGTTAGGCTATCCCGCCCAGACCCGGAACGCTGAGGGCCCGGAAACGACCACCGAGCTGAGCTGGCAAAGCGCGCTGTACGTGGAGGATTCCTGGCGGGCGACCCACCGAATCACCATGGACTACGGCCTGCGCTGGGAGTACCAGGCGCCCGACCGCGAAGTCAACAACCAGTGGGGCACCTTCGTGCCGTCTCTGGGCGAAAACGTGCAGGTGGGCACCAACGGCGTCCTGCCGACCATCCGGAAGCCGTCCAAGGACTTCGGTCCGCGGCTCGGTGTAGCCTGGGACATCAGCCACGATGGCGATGGCAGCCGCGTGGTACGTGGCTCGTACCGGCTGTACTACGAGTCGCTCCTGCACAACATCTTCTACAGTTCGTTCCTGGCGCCGCCCATCAGCTTCGCCGGCGTCTACACGGCCTCGAAGACGACTCCGACAATTTCGCTCGACAGCAATCCGTTCCCGACCAACCTGGCCGGAGGCGTGTCGTCGGGCAAGGGGATCAACCCCGACTACCACGGCGGGCGCACCCAGCGCTGGATGGCCGATTTCCAGCAGGCAGTCGGCGGCAATGGCGTCGTGGACGTGGCGTACATCGGCTCCATCCAGCACGGGATGGGGGTCACCTACAACCTGAACCAGCCGACACCGGGCCCCGGGTCCATCTTCGCCCGGCGGCCCACCGGATTTGCGTCCATCAGCTGGACCGATCCGAGTGGGTTCATCCGCTACAACGCGCTGCAGGCGAAGTGTCAGCAGCGCGTGTTTCACGGCCTCTCCCTGCTCGTGTCGTACACCCTTTCGCGGACAACGGCCAACACGCTCGACAACGCGTCGAATCAGGATCCGCTGAACCAGTCGGCGGATACCGGGCCGGCCGCGTGGATCGGACGCACGTGCTGGTGGCCAGCGGCACCTGGGATTCGCCCTTCCAGTCGCTGGCGTTCAGGGACTGGCAGCTGGGTCTGATCTGGACGACTCGAGAGCGGCACGCCGGTGACTCCGACGCTGAGCATCGACGTCGCCAACGTCGGCAGCTTCAACCAGCGACCGAACGTCTCGGGCGATCCGAATGCGGGCCGAAGTCGATCGACGAGTGGTTCAACACGCAGGTCTCCATCCCGGCGCCCTACACCTACGGGAACGCCGGAGTGAACATCATCCGCGGCCCCGGCCTGAGCACGGCGAACCTGGCGCTGTCGCGTCGATTCGCGGTCGGGGCGAATCGCTCGCTTGCGCTCCGGCTGGAAGCATTCAACCTGTTCAACCGCGCCAACTTCCTGCTGCCCAAGCGCCGGCCAACTCGCCGGAGTTGGGCACATCTTCGCCGCCGGACCGGCGCGGGAAATCCAGCTGGGTGTCAAGTTCCGGTTATGAAGCAGTCGGAAGGAGAGCTCGGCCGCCCGTCCGAAGGGCCGGACATGCCTCACCGCATGTCCGGCCCTCCGGTGAGCACCGCGGGCGGCGTACCGGATCGTCCTCGTCATCGTCCTGTCGTCGTTGGCAACCGGAGTCCTAGCGTAGTCAGGTGGGCTCGGGAACCGTGGATCGGTCCGAGCAGGAGGAGGGACCATGCGGCCTAATCTTCGGATTCTCATGACGATGCTGACGGCGTGCTGGCTCGTGGCCGGCGTCGCGTCCGGGCAGATCGGCACCACCACGGGGTCCATCGTCGGCAAGGTCGTCGATGCCAGCGGCGGCGTATTGCCGGGGTCACGGTTTCGGCAGCAGTCCTCGTTGATCGGCGTGCAGACGTCGAAACCGCCGCCGGAACGTACCGCTTCCCGGCGCTGCCACCGGGGGTCTACACCGTCAGCTATGCACTGTCGGGGTTCAGGACGGTCCGGCGCGAGAACATCCAATCTCGATCGGGTTCACGGCCACAGTCAACGTGAGTTGACGCTGGCCACGTTCAACAGGCGGTGGAAGTTCACGCGGCGGCTCCGGTCATCGACACCTTCGACCCACGTCAAGCAGAGCTTCGACCGGTCGGCCCTGGCAAGAGATTCCGGCATCACGCGACATGTGGGGTGTTGGATCGGGCTCACCCCGTCCATCCAGACACAGCGGATCGATGTTGGGGGCAGCCATGCCGGCGACCAGTTCGGCTACACGGCCTACGGGTTCAGCGGGCAGGATCAGCTGTTCATCGAGGGAATCAACGTGACGTACGAGATGTCCATCTCCTCGCTGGACATGGACTTCGGCTCCTTCGACGAGATTTCGTTCGGCACGGTCGGCCCCCCCGTGCAGGTCGCCACGCCTGGCGTGCAGGGCCAGATGCTGGTCAAGTCGGGCTGAAACCGGTTCCACGGCGGCTTCTACCAGGACTAACGAGAACAATGGGCTTCAGGGGGCGAACATCCCGACGGACATCCTGAGCCGCGGCATCCGCGAGCACAGCAACGAGCTGCAGTCGTACCGCGATCTGAGCCTCGACGCCGGCGGCCCGTTCAAGAGGGACAAGCTGTGGTGGTACTTGATCCTTTCACAACCAGAAGATCGGGATCAGCCAGCCGAATTTCATTGGCCCGATCGCCGGCCAGCCTGTACAACACCTGGCTCAGGAACTTCTCAGGGAAGGTCACCTACCGCGTGAACCCCAGAGAGACCTCTAATTGGTACGACCAGTGGAGCCAGAAGGAACAACCGAACAACTTCAATAAGAGCCTGCGGTACACGAGCCTCGACCAGACCTGGACGCAGCCGATTCGGAGCTGGATTTACAAGGGCGAGTGGGACGGGACCCTGGGCCGGAACATGTACGCCGAAGCGCGCTACGGAATGTCGAGCGTCTCGGCCTCGCACGTGGCCAACAACGATACGACGGCCTTCGGAGATTATCGATGTTGGCCGCGCAACCCCATCCAGAACGGCCCCACCAAGGACCAGTTCATCTTCCGGCGCCGGCAGTTCAGCGGCTCGCTGACCTATTTCAAGGAGGGCTGGGGCGGCTCGCACGAGTTCAAGGTCGGCGGGGTCTTCGATTCCGACGGTCGACTGGAGCGGCCACCTGCAGGGCGCCTCGGGCAACGTCCTCGAGACGCTGAACAACGGCCAGCCGGTCAGCGTGACGCTCTACGTGCCGACGGCCACATCGGTCGGCGACCCAAGGGGGACGTCCAGCCTGCTCAGCGTCGACCGGGGTGACGGTGACCAACGCGTTCCTCACCGATCAACTGGACGGTCAAGCGGGCCACCATGAACCTGGGGATTCGCTGGGACCACTACCTCTGTGGCTGGAGCCCCGCGCAGCAGCAGCTCCCCGACAGTTTCGGCCCGGTCGACATTCCGGCCTCGACCTTCCCGACCACGATGTACTTTACATGGAACAAAGTCGTGCCGCGGCTCGGTCTCGCCTACAACCTGACCGACGACGCGGGCACGGTGGCCAAGGTCAGCTGGGGGCTGTACGGGTTCGACCCCGGGATTGGGCTGGCGAACAGCGCGAACCCCAACGAGTCGACCAAGAGCGTCACCTACACCTCCAGCGACAACACGCCGTGCGCCGGCTGCATCGCGGGTGACGGCATCTATCAGCCCGGCGAAGAAGGCAAGCAGATTGCCAATGCGCTGGCCGGGCACGTGCAGGTCGATCCCGCACTCTACCAGCCGACGGCGACCCAGACGACGGCCTATCTCGAGCGGCAGCTCAGTGATGACGTCGGCGCGCGCGTCGGCTTCGTCTACTACACGGTGAAGAACCAGGTGGCGACGTTCCAGCCGGACCGCCCGGCCAGCGCCTACACGGTCCCGTTTACGGTGACCGATCCCGTCACCGGTTCGGCGCTGACGCTCTACGGCATCCCGAACAGCCAGATCGGCGGCTATCCGGCGACCACCGTACTGTCCAACAGGCGAAGGATGGCACGTACAATACGCTGGAGTTCGCGCTCACCAAGCGCGACAGCCACGGCTACTCCTTCAGCGGCAGCTTCAGTACACCGGGCAGCACGATTCCCACGGCTACCCGAACACGCCGAACGGGCCGTTCGACAACGCCTACAGCGTGTACAGCGCCCAGGCCCACGGCATTACCGGCTGCCTGTAGGGCGTCGAACTAAGCGGCGCTATCGCTTCCAGGCCGGCACGAACTACGCGCGCACGCTGACCATCCGCGCGCCGGCGTCCTGCGGCTGCACGTTCAGCGCGGCGGTCGGCGGAAGCCGGGCAGCAGCGCGGTGTTCGCCATGCCGTTCGACAGCTATCGCAATGACAATGTCTCGATCCTCAGCCTACGGGTGGAGAAGACGCTGAAGGTGAAGTCGCTCGGCGAATTCCGCCTGTTCGTGGATGGCTTCAACCTGACCAACGACTACGCCGCCGAGACGATCAGCACGGCCACCGGCCCGGCGTTCCAGTTGCCGACGGCGATCATCGGCCCACGGACGGGACGGTCGGCTTCCGGTTTACGCGGTAACCGGCATGCGCTGATGCGCGCGGCCGCCTCGTCAGCGCCATGCATGGATGAACTTCGCGGCTGACATGGGATACGAAAGAGTGCTCTCGACAACCTGCGCGATGTGAATGGGAAGCGTGAGGATCTCAATCGCCTCTGTGTGATCGCCTGCAGCCTGTTGCAGTCCGCCAAGTGGTTCGGTTCGTTGATTCGATTCGGTTCCAGAAGTGCTCAGCCGATCTTCGCCCGGAGTCGCTGCGATGACACCTGGCTCAACTGCGTGCTCTGGCGCATGCGATCGCGCCGAGGCGCCGGCCTGAACGATACCGCGGCCGCCTGGGCCGTTCAGCCGGTCCGCCGCGAAACGGTCGAGACACGCGCCGCAAGAAAGGGAGGAACTCCATGAACCGCCTGTGGTCGATCCGTTCGGCGATGGCCGTCATTCCGCCGAACCTGTCGTCAGTCCGGCCGCTACGGAGGCGCGCGTTCCGCGCAATCATCATCTCGCTCAGCCTCGTCATGTTCTCGGCGGCGATCGCACGGGCACAGATCGAGCAAGGGCGTCTGACCGGGCTGGTGAGGGACGCGCAGGGCGGCGTCCTGCCGGGCGTCACGGTCACCGCCACGTCGCCGGCCCTCATCGAAAGCCAGACCACCGTCTCCGGCACCAATGGCCGGTATCAGTTTCCCGCGCTGCCGCCGGGCACTTACACCCTGGCCTTCGGTCTGGCGGGCTTCCAGACGTTCAGGCAAACAGGCATCAACCTGACGGTCGGCACGACCCTCACCATCAACGCCAGGCTGCAGCTGGCATCCGTCAAGGAGAACGTGACGGTCACCGGCGCCGCGCCGGTGGTCGACATTTCGACGACGAAGGTCGGCACGACCCTGACGGCCGCCAAGATCGAATGGGTCCCCTCGTCGACCGACATCTGGGGCGTGATCGCGCAGGCGCAGGGCGTCCGGATGGCGAACTTCGACGTCGGCGGCAGCGCGAAGGCGCTCTCGCCCGGCTCCAACTCGTTCGGCCAGGGGCAGCAGCAGATCTTCATCGACGGCGTGGAAATGACCAACGCCAACTATCCGGATGTCTACGCCGACGCCGAGACGGAGGTCAGCGACGTGGGCGGCGACGTCGAGGTGACCAGCCCGGGCCAGTCGGTCATGCAGACGGTCAAGAGCGGCGGCAACACGTTCCACGGCCTCGAGAACATCACCTACGAGCCGGGCAGCTTCGTCGGCAACAACGTCGACGCGGCGACGGCGGCGAAGGGCTTCACGGGCCAGCCGAACCTCCTGTACTGGGAGCTGCACAACGACGTGGGCGGCTACCTCAAGCGGAACCGGCTGTGGTTCTTCACGGTGTACAACCACTTCACCATTCACTCGGTGATTTCGGGCGTTCCGCGGGACGTGGCGACGAGCCTCGGCATCTTCAACGACAGCACGACGAAGATGACGTTCCGCGCCACGAAGAAGGACACGCTGATTGGCTACTACCAGTACGGCAAGAAGGACGCCCCCTACCGCGGGTTGTCGGCCACGACGTCGCCGGAGTCCCTGCTGGGCGAGTTCGCCCCGTACTTCACCAACAAGGGGGAGTGGCAGCGCGTCTGGAACAACAGCCTGTTCACGGACGTGTTCTACAGCAACGGCGGCTACTACTGGCCGATGCAGCCGCTGGTCGACGCGGCCACGCACCCGCCGGTCGAGGACTTGGGGACGGGGCAAATCTCCGGCGCCGGCTGGAACGCGTTCGTGGCGCACCGGACCCGGCCGAACATCGTGGCGAAGGCGACCTACTACCTGCCGACGAAGCACTACGGCAGCCACGATCTCAAGTTCGGCTACACGTACAACAATCTGAAGAACGCGCTCGCGCAGAACGGCACGTCCGGCCCGATCCAGTATCTCAACCTGAACGGCCAGCCGTATGAGATTCAGCTCGCCGACGTCGGCACGGCCTCGAGCTTCGGATCGAGCTGGCAGCCGAACGCCGATCACGACACCCGCATCGCCACCTACCTGCAGGACCGCTGGACGGCCACCAGCCGGCTGACAGTGCAGGCCGGGCTGCGCTACGAGTACCAGAGACCGTGGTACAGGGCGGCAAGCGGAACCCGGTCCTGAGTGACATCTTCCCGGCGATCACCACGCCGGGGGGAACGGTCTTCCGGCGCAGCACCTACTCGCCGCGCGTGGGCGTCAACTACGCCCTCGACAGCACCGGCAAGACCGTGGTCAAGGCGTTCTACGGCCGCTACTTCCAGTACTACGACACCACTATTTCCGGGTCGGTCGATCCGGGCGGCACGAACTACAAGACATTCATCTACACCGGCGCGCTGAACAGCTACCAGGGACCGCAGGACCTCGGCGAGCTCGTCGCCGCAACGGGCGGCCGGTCGACGAAGATCGATCCGAACATGAAGAGCCCGCACGTCGACGAGATCAACCTGTCCGTCGACCACCAGTTCTGGGGCGAGTCGTCGATTCACCTCGGCTACGTGCGGACGATGAACCGCGACCAGTACGCCACCTACAACGTGTCGCGCGCCGGGCAGTTCACGGTGCCGGTCACGGTGCCGGTGACAATCCGGAACTACGGGAGCTCCGCGACGACGACGCAGAGCTTCAACCTCATGACGATTCCGGACTCGCTGGCGGGCGTCGTCAACAACATCACGGCGACGCTGCCCGAGGGCGGCTACGGCAACTACGACACGATCGACGTGGCGTTCCAGAAGCAGGCCGGGCGAGGCTTCGTGCAGACGAGCTTCGACTACCAGTTCGTGAACGATCTGATGAATGCCACCAACCCGTCGTCGCAGCCGACGACGGCCAACCCGATCAGCACCGGATACTTCCAGAACGTGTATCCGACCGTGCCGAACCGGCAGCGGTTCCGGGACTGGGAGGGCCGCCTGCTCGGACGGTACAATCTGCCCTACGGCATCGGGGTGGGGGCGAACATGCAGATCCAGAGCGGATTCCCCTACTCGCGGATCATCACCGCGGTCGTGCCGAACCTCGGCGCCCAGCGGTTCTTCATGCAGAGCCTGAGTGATAGTACGTCGCCGACGGTCGTGCTGCTGAGCCTGCGGCTGGACAAGACCTTTACGATCGCGGGGCGGTACAAGATCCTGGGCAGCTTCGATGTCTACAACATCACGAACGCCAACACGATTACGAACTTCGTGTTGACGAACGGCTCGACCTATGGCGAAGTCGTCAACGCCCTGAACCCGCGGACCGCAGAAGTCTCGGCCCGTTTCGTCTTCTGACGTGCGGCTGCCCGGGGAGCGCCCGACGCGTCGCGGCGCTCCTCGGGTATCCGTCTTCACGGAGAGTCCTGTCGCGACGAGGGAAGGACATGCACAAGAGGATGCTGCGAACGCTGGCCGCCGCGGTCATCATGTCGGGACTCAGTCTGAGCCTCGCCGCCCGGGGCCGCCCACAGACCGGAGACAAGGCGGCCGCACCCGCCACGACCGCGGCGCCAACCGCCCCCCGCCGGCCGGACAGCAGACCGCGCTGGTCCAGCAGGTACTGCGTCGGCTGCCACAACGACGCCCAGAAGCCCGGCGGCCTCTCGCTGCAGGCCTTCAGCGGCGTCTCGCACCTGGCCCCGAACATCGCGGCCCTGATGGTGCAGAAGCTGCACGCGAAGCAGATGCCGCCCGCGGGGATGCCGCGGCCGGACGACAGCACGCTGAACGCGTTCATCGACGCGCTGCAGACGCGCGCGATTCCCGGCATGGCCGAGGCGAACGCCGCGCCGGCGCCGGCCGCCGGCGGGCCGGTCATCGTTCCGTTCCCGCACACCGGCGACACGATGACCGTCCCGGTGCAGAACGCGATGGTCCACCAGATCTGCACGCAGTGCCACACGGACCAGCGGAAGCCCGGCGGCCTCTCGTTCGAGCACTTCGACATGGCCACGGCGCCGGAACACCCCGAGGTGGCCGAGAACATGATCGCCAAGCTGCGCGCGGGGATGATGCCGAAGGCGTCCGCGCCGAAGCGGCCGGACCAGGCATCCATCCACGCGTTCGTCGTGTCGCTGGAGCGCCGGATCGATCGGCGCGCCGCCGTGCATCCCGACGCCGGCTTCCGCGTCTTCCAGCGGCTGAACCGCGTGGAGTACGCGAACTCCGTCCGGACGATGCTGGGGCTCGACGTCGACGTCAGTCAGTGGCTGCCGCCCGACACGATGAGCCACAACTTCGACAACATCGCCGACGTCCAGACGTTCTCGCCGACGCTGCTCCAGAGCTACCTCGACGCGGCCGACGTGATCAGCCGGCTGGCGGTCGGCGACCCCGGCGCGGTGGGCTCGTCGACAACCTACACCGTCGATCCGACGGCGTCCCAGATGGAGCACGTGGCGGGCGCGCCGTACGACACGCGGGGCGGGGTCGCCGCGACGCACGTCTTCCCGGCCGACGGCTCCTACCGGTTCAAGCTGATGTTCTTCGGCACGCCGGACGGCAACCTGTTCGGCATGACGAAGGGGCCGGTCCAGATCGAGGTCTCGATCGACGCCAGGCGCGTCGCCCTGCTCGACGTCGACCCGCAGATGAACGAGTCGAAGCCGCAGGGGCTGACGCTGACGACCGACCCGATTCACGTGATGGCCGGTTCGCACGAGATTGCCGGGGCGTTCGTCCGTCAGTCGGACGGCCCCATCGACGACCTGCTGCAGCCTCACCGCTACACGCTGGCCGACACGAACATCGGTGACGGCGCGGGCATCACGACGCTGCCGCACCTGCGGTCGCTGACGGTGGTCGGCCCCTACACGGTGACGGGCGTCTCCGAGAGCGTCAGCCGGCAGAAGATCTTCACCTGCCGGCCCGTCAGCCCGGCCGGCGAGCTGCCGTGCGCGACGAAGATCGTGACCCGGCTGGCCGACGAGGCGTACCGTCGTCCGGTGACGGACGCGGAACTGCAGCACCTGATGCGCTTCTATGCGCTGGGTCACACCCACGGCGGGTTCGAAGCCGGCGTCCGCACGGCGCTGCAGTCGATCCTGGCCAGCCCGCAGTTCCTCTTCCGCATCGAGCGGCGGCCGGCGTCGGTGCCGGCCGACCACGATTACCGGATCAGCGACCTCGCACTGGCCTCGCGCCTGTCCTACTTCCTGTGGGCGACACCGCCCGACACGAGACTGCTCGACCTCGCCCGGCAGGGTCGCCTGCACGAGCCGGCGGTGCTCGACGCACAGGTCCGGCGGATGCTCCAGGACCCGCGGTCCTCGGCGCTGGCCACCCGGTTCGCGGCGCAGTGGCTGCGGCTGCAGGACGTCGACAAGGTCCGGCCCGACGCGCTGGCGTATCCGCAGGACTCGACGCCGGCATCGGCCGCGACATGAAGCGGGAAACGGCGCTCTTCTTCGACAGCATCGTCCGCGACGACCACAACGTCCTCGACCTGCTGACGGCCGACTACACCTACGTGAACCAGGACCTCGCGGCCTTCTACGGCATTCCAGGCGTCGCCGGTCCGCAGTTCCGGAAGGTCTCGCTGCAGGGGACGCATCGTCGCGGGATCCTCGGCGAGGGGGCCATCCTGGTGGAGACGTCGGTCGCCGACCGGAGCGACCCGGTGCTCCGCGGGAAGTGGGTGCTCGAAGTGCTCCTCGGGCAGCCGCCGCCACCGCCGCCGCCGGGTGTCAACACCAACCTCGACGACACGGCCAGCGCCGTCCAGAACGGCAAGACGCTGTCGGTCCGCGAGCGGATGGCCCAGCACCGGGCCAACCCGTTCTGCGCCTCCTGCCATTCGGTCATCGATCCGATCGGCCTGTCGCTCGAGAACTTCGACCCGAGCGGTCACTGGCGGATCAAGGACAACGACGTGCCAGTGGACGCGGCGACGACGCTCTACGACGGCACGAAGATGAGCGGGCTCGACGGGCTGAAGCAGGCGATCCTGAAGCATCAGGACACGTTCCTACGGGTGTTCACCGAGAACCTGATGGCCTACGCACTCGGCCGGCAGGTCGAGGACTTCGACATGCCGGTGGTCCGGGTGATTGTGTCGCACCGCGGCGCAGCACGACAACCAGTTCTCCTGGTTCGTCCGCGGCATCGTGCACAGCGATGCGTTCCTGATGAGCCGGGCCGGCGCGCTGAGCGCGAATACCGATGTGGCACGTCAGCGGTCAGGACACAAGTAGCGCGGACCTTTCAGGCCCGCGTCACGGCGCTTGGGGGCGGGGGCGGGGCCCCGCCTGAAGGAGGCGGACAGATGTTCATTACTCAGAAGCACATCTCGCGGCGGACCGTGCTGAAGGGCGCCGGTGTCACGCTCGCGCTGCCGTCTCTCGAGGCGACGGCGCCGGCCGGCCAGGCCTGGGCGGCCACCACGACGGGGAAGCTGGCGGGCCGCACGCGGTTCGTCGCGATGGAGATGGTGCACGGCGCCGCCGGCTGTGCCGATCTCGGGGTGAAGCAGCACCTGTGGTCGCCGGTCGGCCACCGGCAGCGACTTCGACCTGTCGCCCACCGGCGCTGACGTTCGCTCGAGCCGCTGCGCGAGGACCTCCTAACGATCGTCAGCAACACGCTACAACCTACGCGGCGGAAGCCCTGGTCGGCGCCGGGAGGTCGGCGGCGACCATTTCCGCTCCAGCGCGACTTATCCTGACGCAGTGCGCACCCGCGGCAGACGGAAGGGTCGGACACCACGCCGGGATGTCGATCGATCAGATTTACGCGGAAGGTATACGGGACAGGAGCAGGCGCCATTCCGTCGATGCAGCTCTGCATCGAGCCGGTCGACCAGGGCGGCGGCTGCGCGTACGGCTACGCGTGCGTCTACATGGACACGATTTCGTGGGCGTCGGACAAGGAACCGCTGCCGATGATCCGCGACCCGCGGGCGGTCTTCGATCAGATGTTCGGGCTGGGCGGCACGCGGGCCGACCGGGCGTTCCGGCGGCAGGTGAACGCGAGCATCCTCGACTGGGTCAACGGCGAGGTCTCGGACCTGAACCGCCAGCTTGGCCCGCGCGACCGGACGCACCTGGCCGACTACCTGCAGAACGTGCGGGAGATTGAGCGGCGGATCCAGAACGTCGAGGCGCACAACCGCAGCGGCGAGACGCGCGACCTGCCGGAGGCGCCGATCGGGATCCCGACCGGTACGACGAGCACGTAAAGCTGATGATGGACCTCATCGCGGCGGCGCTCCAGGCCGACCTCACGAGAGTCTTCACGTTCAAGCTCTCGCGCGACGTCTCGGGGCGCACGTTCCCGCTGGCCGGCGGCAAGGCGGCGGACGCGGCGTTCCACCCGGCGTCGCACCACCAGGAAAAGGCCGACCGGCTGCAGACCTTCAAGGCGATCAACACCTATCACGTCAGCCTGGTGCCGTACCTGGCGAACAAGCTCAAGGGCATCCAGGAAGGGGACAGCAGCCTGCTGGAGAAGAGCCTGCTCATCTACGGCTCGCCGATGGGCGACTCGAACCTGCACAACCACCAGCGCGTCCCGCTGTTCCTGCTGGGGCATGCGAACGGACAGCTGAAAGGGAACCGGCACGTGAACACGCCGGACGGGACGCCGATGGCGAACGCCTGGCTGACGGTGCTGAACATGCTCGGCGTGGAGAAGCAGACGTTCGCCGACAGCACGGCGGCCCTGAGCCTGAACCCCTCCGCCACCACGACGGCGGCGTAGCCAGGAGGAGCGAGAGATGATCCGCAGGTCCGTCACGTTTCGGAGACTCGCCACCGGGGCCGCCCTGTGCCTGGCCGCGCATTCTGCGCGGGCGCGCTCGTGACCGCGGCGGCGTCGTCCACGCCGGTGGCCGACGCCGCCCGGCGCAACGACCTGGCCACCGTGAAGCAGTTGGTCCGCACCGGCGCCGACGTGAACGCCGCGCAGGGCGACGGCCTGACCGCGCTCCACTGGGCGGCTATCAACGATGACGTGCCGATGGCGGAGGTGCTGCTCTACGCCGGCGCCGACATCAGCGCGTCCACCCGGCTGGACGGCACCACGCCGCTGGCGATCGCGGCGAAGGACGGCGCGGCCGACATGGTGAAGGCGCTGCTGGCGCACCATGCCGACGCGGGCGCCGGCAACCTGCTCGGCACGACGCCGCTCATGCTGGCGGCGGCGTCGGGCAGCGTGCCGGCGGTGACGGCGCTGCTGGACGCCGGCGCGGACGTGAACGCGAAGGAGCAGGCGCGCGGCGAGACCGCGCTCATGTACGCTGCGGCGTACGGCCGGGCCGACGTCGTGAAGGTCCTGATGGCGCACGGCGCCGCCTGGAAGCCGACGACGAAGCTGTTCGACTGGGCGAAGCTGCCGGCGAACGATCCGCGATTCCTGCAGTTCGGCGGGACGGGCGGCAACCAGGCACCGGAGAGGAAGACGACGGTGAAGGCGAATGCCGCCGGCAAGGCCGGCCAGAAGAAGCCGGCGCCGTCGAACCCGTTCCTCAGCTACCCGAAGCTGGTGGGCACGCAGGGCGGACTCTCGGCGCTGCTGTTCGCCGTCCGGCAGGGCTACACGGACGCCGCCGAGGCGCTGCTCGACGGTGGCGCCGGCGTCAACGAGGTCGATCCCGGCGACGGCACCAGCCCGCTGATGATCACGATCATCAACGGCAACTTCGATCTCGCCGAAAAGCTGCTGGCCCGCGGAGCGGACCCGAACCTCGCGCAGAAGAACGGCGCGGCGCCGCTGTACGCGGTACTGAACTGCGTCTGGGCTCCCAAGCAGCTCTATCCGCAGCCGACGGCCTACAAGCAGCAGCAGACGAGCTATCTGATGCTGATGCGGGACCTGCTCGCGCACGGTGCACACGTCGACGCGCGGTTGAAGACCGACGTCTGGTACTCGAACTACAACTTCGATCAGTCCGGCATCAGCCAGGCGGGGGCCACGGCGTTCTGGCGGGCGGCGTACGCCGACGACATCGATGCAATGAAGCTGCTCGTGGCGCACGGCGCGGACCCGACCATTCCGACCATCAAGCCGGCCGGGCGGCCGCAGACCGGCACCCAGGGCTACGGCGTGGACAACAGGCCGAAGGCCGATCCTCAGGCCTTCCGCCCGTGCCGGTGGGCGGGCCGGATATCAGCCCGCTGCTCGCCGCGTCCGGTGAAGGCTACGGCTGGAGCTTTACGGCCAATCACCACCGCTATGCGCCGACCGGGATGCTGGCGGCAGTCCGGTATCTCGTCGAGGTGCTGCACGCCGACGTGAACGCGCGGGATGCCGATGGAAACACCGCGCTCCACGACGCAGCCTCACGCGGCGACACGGCCATGGTGCTGTTTCTCGTCTCGCGCGGCGCCGACGTGAAGGCGCTGAACCGCAAGGGGCAATCGGTCGCCGACATGGCGAACGGTCCGATGCAGCGGACGCAGCCCTTCCCGCAGACGCTTGCCCTGCTCGAGAAGCTCGGCGCCAGGCTCCTCCACAAGTGCGTATCCTGCTAGCCTGCCGCGCCGGCGTTCCAGTGCGGCCGGGACAGCGGTCGGCTCAGGGCACCCGACCGCGCCTACTCGTCCCTGAGCACGATCATCGGGTCGACCCGGGTCGCCGATCGCGCGGGCAGGTAGCAGGCGGCGAGCGCCACCAGCGCCATCAGGACGACGACGGCCACGATGGTGGCCGGATCGGTCGGACTCACGCCGAACAGGAGTGACGTCAGCACGCGGCTCAGCGCGAACGCCACGCCGAGCCCGATCGCGACGCCGATGACGGCCAGCAGCAGCCCCTGCGACAGCACCATCCTCAGCACCGAGGCGCGGTCGGCCCCGAGCGCCATGCGGATGCCGATCTCGCGCCGGCGCTCGGTCACCATGTAGGCGAGCACGCCGTAGCTCCCGATGGCGGCCAGCAGCAGCGCGAGCCCCGCGAAGATGCCGAGCAGGTCGGCGAGCAGCCGCGGGCGCCCGATCGATTCGTCGAACACGTCGTCCATCGTGCGCAGCTTCACCACCGGCAGGTTCGGGTCGATCGCGGCGACGGCCTGGCGGACCGGGCCGGCCAGCGCTTCGGGGCTGAGCGGCGTCCGCATCACGATGTTCATCGTGTGCGGCGTGAACGGCGGAAGACGCGGCAGCTGATTGAGATCGAAGTACAGCTCCGTCCCCACCTTCGCGCTGACGCCTCCCTGCTTGACGTCCTTGAGGACGCCGACGATGGTGAACCAGGGAACCCCCTGGCCGGAGGGCCGCACGCGGCGGCCGATCGGATTCCGATTGCGATAGAACGTGCGCGCCATCGTCTCGATTGATCATCACGACGAACGGTCCCGCGTCATCACCCGGTTCGAACGTCCGTCCCTGCATGACGGGAATGCCCATCGCCTGCACGTAGTCGGTGGTGGCAATCTGGTAGTAGTCGACGTTCGCGTAGGGGCCTTCCGGCGGGGCGACGTAGCCCTCGATGTCCGTGTCGTTCGCGTCGACGCGCCGGTCGGGCGGCAGGCCGGTCATGGCGGCGACGCGCTGCACGCCAGGCTGTGCCGCCAGCCGCTCGAGCAGCCGCTGGTAGAGCGAGATGACCTGCTGCGGATCCTTGTAGGTCGCCCTCGGTGGCGCGATGAGGAACGTCGTCAGCCGGCCATGGTTGAATCCGGCGTCCACCGTCGTCAGGTTCAGGACCGTGCGCAGCAGCAGCCCCGCCCCGATCACAAGTGCAACCGCCAGCGCCACCTCGCCCACCACCAGGGCACGGCGCAGCCGGTGCCGCCCCGATGTCGTGCGCTGCCCGCCCTCCTTGAGCGCGGTCGCCGTGGCGTCGCCCGTCAGGTGCAGCAGCGGCGCCAGCCCGAAGACCACGCCGGCGGCCAGCGCCACGGCGAGCGTGAAGGCGAGCACGCGCCAGTCGAGCGACACGCCGGCCGACCGTGGCAGGCTGTCGGGAAACGCCGTCAGCAGGGCGCGCAGGCCGCCGACGGCGAAGACGAGGCCGAGCGCCGCCCCCAGCAGCGAGAGCAGGCATCCCTCTGCCATGAACTGCCGCAGCAGCCGTCCCCGGCTGGCCCCGAGCGCCGACCGGACCGCCAGCTCCTTGTGCCGCGACTCGGCGCGCGCCAGCAGCAGGTTGGCGAGGTTCGCGCACGCAATCAGCAGCACGAACAGCACGGCCCCCTGGAGCACCCAGACCGCCGTGCCGGCACTGCCGACAATCTGCGCCTGCAGCGGATCGAACCGCAGCGGGTGCGTCGTCGGGTTCGGGGTGTGTACATGCTGTCCCGGCGGCAGGTGTTCACTGCCGATGACGTCACGCTGCCAGTTGGCCACGAGCGTGTGCATCTCGGCCCTGGCGCCCTGCAGCGTCTGGCCGTCGGCCAGCCGGCCGATCAGGTGCAGGTAGTGGCTGCCGCGGTCCTGCCGGTCGTTCGGATCGAGCACCAGCGGCAGATACGCCTCGAGGTGCCGATCGGCGACATCGAAGCCCGGGGGCATGATGCCGACGACGGTACGCGGCACGCCATCGATCTCCACCGTCCGTCCCACCAGCGTCCGATCGCCCCCGAACGCCGACTGCCAGAGCTCGTACGACAGCACGGTCACCTGGGCACCGCCCGGGCGCGTCTCGGCGACATCGAAGGTCCGCCCGACCAGCGGCGGCACCGCCAACGCCCGGAACAGATCGGTCGACACCCGCGCCACGTCGATACGGCGCGGACGGTCGGGGGCCGTCAGGTTCGCCTGGTCGTCGGCAATCGCGCCGACCACCGAAAAGGCGTGCGTCCACTCCTTGAACTCGAAGAACTCCGGAGGCGAGACCCAGAACTGGTCGAACCCCATCGTCGGAAAGCGGGTGGAGATGTAAACCAGCTGTTCGGGGTGCGGATAGCCGAGCGGCTTCAGGACGACGGCATTGACGACCGAGAAGATGGCGGTGTTGGCGCCGATACCGAGCGCGAGCGTGAGGACGGTGACCAGCGCGAAGCCCGGCGTCCGGAGCAGATTCCGCGCGGCGTGCCGGAGATCACGGATCAGCCCTTCCATCAGCCAGCCTCCTGCCGATAGCCGTGCCTGGGTGGGTACGCGGGCTTAGACGGATGTGGCGGAGGAAATGTTTACGGAGCACGGCGGGCCGGAAGGCGGAAGAAGGAGGACGGGCGCCTGATTGACGCCCGCCTCCGTGCGAGGACGGTGCCGTGCGGTGGATCCGCGGGCTACTTCGCGAACACCAGCACGTGGAACGTCCCCGGCACCAGCTTGAACGGCCGGGTGTGCGGCGGCGGATTCCTGATGCGCGTCACCTGTGCCGTCGCCAGGAAGATGGTGTGCGTGGCCGGGTCGAGCGCCATCGTGCGCGCGCCCCGCTCGGTCTTCACGTTCTCGACGATGTGGAACGTCGTCGGCGAGTCCTCGTGAATCACCGTCAGGGTGCCGTCGCCGCCGTTGGAGGCGAAGGCCTCCTGCGTCCCCGGGTCGAATCGGCAGGCATCCACCCCGGGACCGATCGCCGGTGTCGCCACCACCTTGCCGGTATCGGCATCGATGATCGCCATCATCCGGTTGCGGCAACCCGCGAAGAGCAGCCGGTGCGCCTCGTCCATCGCGAGCCCGCTCGGCGACTTGCCGGGCGCCATCGGCCACCGGTGCAGGATCTTCAGCGTGTGGGCGTCGATCTCCAGTTCCTCGCTCGTGGTCTCGAGGTTGACGTAGACGTGCCCCTTGCCGTCGGCCACCGGGAATTCCGGGCCGCCGCCCAGCGCGATCGTGCCGACGACCTTCCCCGTCTTCGCGTCGACGACGGTCGACGAGTGCGCGTCGCCGTTCATCGTGAAGACGCGCTTCGACGCCGGATCGTAGACGACGCCGTCGCAATCCTCGGCGGTCGGCGCGCTGCCGATCACCTTCAGCGTCTTCAGGTCGAAGATGATCAGCTTCTTCGCCTGCCCGGCGGTGATGAAGCCCCGGTTGAACTCGTGCGCCAGCACGATGCCGTGCACGCCCGGCGTGTCGGGAATGTTCCCGATGATGTGGCCGGTCTTCGGATCCAGCACGACGACGTGCGTGCCGTGCGACACGAAGAGCCGTCCGGTGGCCGGATCGAACTTCATGTAGTCCCAGAACCCGTCGCCGGGAATCGGGATGGTCCTCACCAGGTGATACCCCGACGGACCGGCGGCCCGGGCCGCCGCCGGCCTCGCCCCGAAGGCGACGGCCGCGCAGAGCACCACCGCGCCGACCATCGCCCGCCGTCCAGACTGATTCCGCATCGATATCCCTCCTCGCCGCCTGCGCGGCGGATCCGCCCGGCCCCGCCCCTCGGGACCGCCGCCAATCGCCCGGCGCTCCACGACCGCGGCCGTCCGCGCGGCCCGCAGCCACCCCATGCGGGGGCCCCCGGGGATGCGCGGGGCGCCGACCGCGGTTCACTGTAGAAACCAGCAGATGAACGGACGGTGACAGCCCCGGGGGGCCTTCCCGGAACGGTCCGGCCGGAGGCGTAACGACCGTGCCTGACAGGGGGGTTTCGGGGTATCATCGAGGGAGCGCCTGAGGGAAGAAACAGTGTCGACACCACTGGAACTCACCCTCGACCTGCAGCCGCGGTCGAGGTTTGACGTCATCGACGTCCGGGATCGTGCCCGCGAGGCATTCGGCGATGCCCTCGACGGCTACGATCGCTGCCTCTACAGCTCGTTCCACACGACCGCCGGCTACCTCGATCAGAGCCTGGCCTCGCGCCTGAACCAGCGGCGCAACGGCCTGACCAGCTATCTCGAGACCTTCCGGACGATGTTCCCGGAAGGGGCCCGTTACCGCCACGACAACCTGGACCTGCGCAGCGAGCTGTCCGCCGAACAGCGGGAGGTCGAGCCGCGCAACGCCGACTCGCACCTGACGTTCATGGCGTCGGGGCTGAGCACGTGCGTCAGCTACCTGAACCGGCCCGGCGAACCGGTCAACTTCGTCGATCTCGACGGCGTCTGTGACGGCCGTCCCCGCCATCGCACGACGAGCATCGTCGGCTACAACCGGGAAGTGGAAGTGTGGCGGACGCGGATCGCGGTGCCGGTGTCGGGGCACCCGGTCGACTCCATCAACCTCCGCAACCCCGCGCTCGGCCTGTACGAGCAGGTCGAAGATCTCGCGCGGCGTCACGACGTGGTCAAGGGCCGCGTCCGGCTCGAGCTGGTCGGCGCCGAGCGCCACGCCGGACTGACGGTGAACGAGTACGAGACGCTGCTGATGCGGTACGACCTGCGGGACGTGCTGCGGTCGCCGCTGCGGTTCGTCGTCGAGAAGGGCCGGCATGCGTGGCAGGACCCGCGGGCGATTCCGGTGAAGACGCTCGGCTACGCGCAGTACGACCTCGTGCGCGCCCTCAACCAGTTCGTCGAGGTGCTCGGCCTGGACGAGTCGATCATCGAGCGGATCGTCGCCCGCCTGATCGCCGGGCCGGCCGCACGGTTCCTCCGGATGAAGCGGGCCGTCAACGTGCTGGTGTCCGACCAGAAGACGCCGGGCCGCGGCACCATCGTGCAGGGCACCTACCAGAGCCCGATCCTCGTGCAGTGGCAGCAGGCTCCCGCCCGCGTCCGCCACGTCGACGTCACCCTCTACCGGTTTCTCTGAGAAGTTGGCCCCGCCACGTGGCCGTCACGACCTTCAGTGGAGTCGTGACTCACAACTCACAACTGACGACTGATCACGCGCGCAGGACGTGCAGCCTTCGAACGATGCCGCCGGGCGGGACGGATCCGCAGACGGTTCATCCCCCCTGTCGGTCGTCGGCATGGGGCCCCCACGTCCAGTAGAGGCCGAGGTAGCCATAGTTCTCCGTCTGCCCCGCCACCGATCGGCCGTAGGAGAACAGCAGCTGGAATCCCGGACTCGAGAGCGTGTAGTAGCCACCGAAATCCACCATGGTGGCGTATCGCGACGCCTGCGGATCGGCCGTCTCCCGGCCGTGATAGAAGACCTCGCCGCCGAGCGTCAACTTCGTCCCCACGTCGTGCTGGACCAGGGCGCCGCCGAACGGATAGTCGCGGCTGCCCGCGATCCGGCTGATGTTCTCTCCCCCGCCCCAGTCGACCGTCCACGCCCCGATGCTCTTCTGCATCCAGATCGGAACCTTCACCGAGAACCCGCCGGCGCCGAGGCCACGGCTCGCGCTGCCCGTGGGCACCTCCAGCATGGTGAAGGTCCCCACCATCGGCCGGTGCTTCGTCTCCTGGACGAAGCGGTACTGCAGCCCGGCCTCGCTGTCGCCCGGGCCGACGGTGACGGGGCCGTCGGACGGGATGGCCGTGGAGACGGCGGGCACCAGGAAGTGGAACATCACGTTGTGGACACCACTCCAGTTGAGCTCCAGCGCCGGGCCGACGGTGCCGATGGCGCCGGGCGCCGATCCCACGGCGCCGAAGGTATAGAACTCGAAGTGGTGGAAGGGGATGACGTCGGGATCGTCGAGCTGGTACGGCGGACCGGCGTGCGCCACCGCCGGCAGGCCGGCGAACAGGAGCAGCAGCAGGGCGACTCGTCTCATGCGGATCTCCGGGGAGGCGGCGACGGGCGTGCGCGGGCGGCGCACGCCCGTGACCACGCGGTACTGTAGCGGCTCTCGTTATCGGATGTCGATACCAAACTCGACCGTGGCTCGGCTCCGGAGGACGCGGCTCCGGCATCGGCAGCCGGCCCGGGGCGATCTGTGATTTACTGACGGGACACTGCGAGCACACCCGTTCACGCCGTACCGATCCGAGGCGGCCGGCCCGCCGGACACGCGTGCCGGACGCCCCTTCAGGAGGTTGCGATGCCCTTGTCGACCAGAGCCCTGGCGATCGTCGCCGCGTTGCTGTGGGGTGGCTGTCTGTTGTGCGTCGGTGTGGCCAACCTGATCTGGCCACCGTACGGAATCGAGTTCCTCCGGGGCATGGCCTCGGTCTATCCCGGCTTCCATGCGTCCGGCACGTTCGCCGACGTGATCGTCGCCACCATCTGGGGCCTCGCCGACGGCGCCGTCGGCGGCGCGCTCTTCGGCTGGCTGTACAACATGTTCAGCGAAGCAGCGAAGAGCTGATGACGGCGCGCGCGCGAGGCGGAGCCTCCGGGCTCCGCCTCCGCGGCGCGCTCCTCAGAACCCGAACCGCGCCAGCAACTGCAACTGGCGCGGCGCCTGCGCGGTCACCGGCTGTCCGAACAGCGGTGACGTCAGCGTCCCCACGTATGTCAGATAGTTCACCCGGTTCAGGATGTTGAAGGCGTCGAGGCCCAGCGTCAGCTTCGGGCCCGACGCGCCGGTGAGCGAGAAGGCGCGCGAGAGGCGAAGATCGAGCTCCGCGTTGCCCGCTCCCTGCAGACTGTTGCGAGGCACACCCGCGGGGCGGGCGCCGCCCCGGCCGTTGTTGTAGGGATCGCCCGGGAGCAGCTCGCTGTAGGGCAGTCCGCTCTCGACCGTGAGGGCGACGCCGATGTTCCAGGCATCTCCGGGGCTGACGGTCCCCAGCAGCAGCAGGCGGTGGCGGCGGTCGAAATTCGCGCGCGCCCATTCGCCCGAGAGATTGTCGTCGTTCGCCGGGAACCAATTGAGCCCGCCCGAATCGTTCATCGTGCGGCTCAGCGTGTACTGCACCTGCCCGTTGAACCAGCGCGTCACGCGGCCGCGCAGCGTGAGCTGGAGCGAGTCTCCGTGCTGCCGCGCCGACGTGTCGATCTGCCGGATCTGGCCGTAGGCCGGGTCCGGCCGCGTGAGATACAGCGGCGCCATCGGCGCGTTGACGTCGCGTGATCGAAACATCCGGCTCTCCGATCCGTAGTACATGATCGAGAGCGTCGCGGTCTTGAACAGTTGCTGCTCCACGCCGGCGCTGTACTGAAAGGTCCAGGGCAGCTCGATGCCGGGCGCCAGGCGGACGGTGCTCGGCGGCGTCTGGGCGGCCGACGTGCTCGCATACGGATCGGGATAGGACGGATTCGTCAGCACGATGCGCTGAATGCCGCCCGGCTGGAACTCGCGCACGTCGATGATCGGAAACGGGCCGACCTTGTCCCAGAACAGGCCGCCGCCGGCACGGATGACCGTCGCTTTCGATCCGCCGGGCTTCACCGCTACCGAGAACCGCGGCGCCAACGTGTCGTGGTCCTGAAAGTAGTTCGACCAGTCGTACCGGAGACCGAACGACACCGTCGCGTCCGGACGCACCTGCCAGTCGTCGTTCACGTAGGCTCCGAGCACCTTCTCCAGCCACGACACGTGGCTGTTGCCGGTCTGCTGGATGAAGGCGTAGGGGCGCCCCGCCTCGTACGCCGCCAGATTCGAGAAGTAGAACGTCCCGTTGAATCCGCTCTGGTCGTTGAATCCGCGCTGGCTCCAGTCGGGCACCTGAAAGCCGACCTGCAGCAGATGATGTCCCTTCGTCGCGGTCAGGCTCTCGGAGATCTGAACGTGAGTCTCCGTGCGCCGGTAGTTGGTCGACGCCCCGCCGCCGGTGAACGCCCCGTCGACGACGATGCCGGGTGCCGACGACACGCTGGTGTCTGGCTCGACCTCGTGCCCGACGAGAATCTGGAACTGATTGAGCAGCGACGCACTGAAGACGGTCTGTTGCTCGTACGTCAGATCGGATTCAGAGTGGTAGTAGGTCGTACCGGCCGAGCCGAGCACGGTGCCGCCGACGCCGCGATACGCGTCCCGTTCCTCCTCGAACGAGGGCCGGATCGAAATCGTGGAACGGCCGCGCTGATGCGTAATCCCGACCGACGCGAGCAGGTGCCGGAACGGCTGCGGCACGGCGCCCCTGATCGGGCCGTCGGGCCCGAGGGCGAACAGGATCGCCTGTCGTGCTTCGGTGTCGTCCTTCAGGGAGACCATGAAGGACGTCCTCCCGCCGTGGCCGACCGGGCCCCCGAAAAAGGCGTCGCCGATCTTCCGCTGTTCGGGCGGCTTCGTCGGGGCGAACATGTTCTTCGCGTTCAGCGTGGAGTCCCGGAAGATGAAGCTGCCATCGCCGTGATAGCTCTGAGAGCCCGGCTTGGTGATGATGTTGATCCTGCCGCGGCCCGGCCGTGAGTACGCGGCCGAATACGGGTCCTGGTTGATCTTGATCTGCGCGATCGCCGACGTGCTGACGTTCAGGCCGTTGACCTCCATCCCGTTGACGAGAATCGTCGCGCCGCCCTGGCCGATCGCGCCGCTGTCGAGGAAGCGCGACAGCGTCGCCACCGCGTCATCGTCGAACACCGGCAGACTCTCGAGCGTGTTCTGGGTCACGGATACCGCATCGGCGTTGGACGCGGCGCCGGTGCCGACGCGCGGCTCACGGTTCGTGACGGTGATTTCCTGGTGGACGCCGGCGAGCGGCAACGCGATCTTCAGCGGCTTCGGAGACCGTTCGCCGACCTCCACGTCGACGGTCATGGTGCGGAAGCCGTCGAGGACGATCCGGAGGCGGTAGGAGCCGGCGCGCACGGGCGCGAACGTGAACGTGCCGGTGGCGCTCGTCGTGGTCGTGCCGGCCACGGCGCCCGACGCGCCCAGGAGGTCGACCCTGGCGTACGGCAGCACGGCGCCGGTCGAATCGACCACCACGCCGGTCACCGACGGGCTCGGCCGTCGCGGAGCGGCGGCAGCCACCGCCGCCGTCCCCAGCGCCATCGTCAGAATCGCGAGCAGGCGGAACGAGGTCCTGAGCATCCGCGCTCAGTCTAGGGACGCGATCATGAACCTACGATGAACGAGGCGGAGGCCCCAAAAAAGGGGCGGCCCTTGCGAGCCGCCCAAACATGCAGAGAAGAGGGATTGTCGAACGATCTGCGGATTGCGGGACGTCAGCAGCCGCGACCGGGCCGGGCCCGATCGCGGCATGTCGTCGTCACTCGATACAGGATCCCGACGGGCTCACTGCTTTTCCGCCGCCACCACGGTGGGCTTGGGCGGATAATTCGCCAGGATACTGGTGACGGCGAGCTGAACCTCGTGGTCGCGCTGGACCGGTTCGGCCAGCGAGTCGACTTCCTTGACGCCGATGCCGCGCCAGACGAGGTTCTTCTGGTGGGCGTCGATCACGTCAATGACCAGCGTCCCCGGAGCAATCTGGCTCACGCGGACGTCGGTCGATCCCCACCCGGCACCCCACTGATACGGATACGGTCCGTAGTCACCGATGCTGGTGCTGAACGCACTGATGTTCTCGGGCTTGTTCAGCGCCATGTGGTACACCACCACGAGATCGGGGGCCGCATCGGATCGCGTGAGGCCCTTGGCCTGCATCTGCTGTTCGATGGCCGTCACGATCCGGGTGTCGATGAGCGGGTCGCCTGCCTTCGTCCCGTTCTTCATCGTGTAGGTCTTGTAGGCGGAGAAGTCGCCAAACCGATTGAAGGCGCTGCGCGTCTGCTGCGCGTACAGACGTCGTCGGCAGCACCAGCGTCACGAGAGCAACGGCGAAGAGCGATCTCACACTCATGACAGTCCTCCTATCCGGCGGGGAAACAGCAAGAGTCGCGCCGTCCTGAAGCGCCACGGACGGTCACCGGCAACTGGCGCATTCTGAGTCAGTTACCGGCTCGCCATTGGAGGCCGTCAACTGGCGGAACGACGGGCGGAGGCCGCACACGCGGGGAAACCCCCGCGCACCGCGGGGGGGAGCGCGCAGCCGCGGGGCCCGGCGGCCGATCGGCCGGCCGGGGGCCGGCACGCGCGGCTGCGGATGAGCTGTCGGTGGCGGGACCGGCGGTGCGCGGCTTGAACCGCCCGCCTCGACCGCATAGGATACCGGCCAGTTCGAAGTCCGGATACACGCTCGCCCGGGCCGCCGGCCCCGTGCCCGCCGGCCAGTCACCCACGGGATTCCACGATCATGATGAAGAAGCTCATCCTCACCGCGCTCGCCGCCGCCGTGGCCACCTGTCTGCCCCAGCCGGCACACGCCCAGGCGGCCGCGAAGCCGGGCGCGCAGGAGATCGCCCGCTGGCAGCGCGAGGCGCAGGACGTCACCATCATCCGCGACGACTGGGGCATCGCCCACGTCTACGGCAGGACCGACGCCGACGCCGTCTTCGGCATGGAGTACGCGCAGGCCGAGGACGACTTCAACCGTGTCGAGACGAACTACATCAACGCCATGGGACGCCTGGCCGAGGCGGAGGGCGAATCGCAGGTCTGGCGCGACCTGCGCATGAAGCTGTTCATCGACCCCGAGGTGGCGAAAGCGGACTACGCGAAGAGTCCGGCCTGGCTGCGGACGCTGATGGACGCGTTCGCCGACGGGCTGAACTACTACCTCTACACGCACCCCGCGGTGCACCCGCGCGTCATCACGCACTTCGAGCCCTGGATGGCCCTCACCTTCACCGAGGGGAGCATCGGCGGCGACATCGAAGTGGGCGTGCACCTGGATCAGCTCGCGGCGTTCTACGGCGGCCCGCCGGCGGCGCCGCCTCAGGCGCGGCTCGACGGCCCGCCGCCCGAGCCGTCGGGTTCGAACGGCATCGCGATCGCGCCGGCGAACACGCTCGATCACCACGCGCTGCTCTGGATCAACCCGCACACGTCGTTCTACTTCCGCTCCGAGCTGCAGATGGCGAGCGACGAGGGGCTCGACGCCTACGGGGCGGTCACCTGGGGCCAGTTCTTCATCTATCAGGGCTTCAACGCGACGGCCGGCTGGATGCACACGTCGAGCGGCGTCGACAACATCGACGAGTTCCTCGAGACGGTCACGAAGAAGGACGGCCGGTACTACTACAAGTACGGCGACCAGGAGCTGCCGGTGAAGACGCGCACGATCACCGTGCCGTACCGGACGGCCACCGGCATGGCCCACCGGACGTTCACGGCCTACTACACGCAGCACGGGCCGGTCATCGGGACGATCGGCGACAAGTGGGTGACGATCAGCCTGATGCAGCGGCCGATCGAGGCGCTCATCCAGGACGTCACGCGGACGAAGGCGAAGGACTACGCGGCGTTCCGCAAGACCATGGAACTGCACACGAACTCCTCCAACAACACGATCTTCGCGGATGCGGAAGGCAACATCGCCTACTTCCACTCGGACTACATCCCGAACCGTGACGATGCGTTCGACTGGACGAAGCCGGTGGACGGCAGCAACCCCGCGACGGCCTACCACGGCGTCCTCTCGCTCGACCAGACGCCGCACCTGCTGAACCCGGCGGTCGGCTGGCTCTACAACTCGAACAACTGGCCCTGGTCGGCGGCCGGTCCCGACAGCCCGAAGCGGAAAGACTTCCCGAAGTACGTCGAGCGCGGCACCGAGGAGTCGCCGCGCGGCTACCACGCGCTCAAGGTGCTGCCCGCCGGCAAGGACTACACGATGGCGTCGCTCACGGCCACGGCGTTCGACAGCTACCTGCCGGCGTTCGCGACGATGATTCCGCACCTGCTCCAGGCCTACGACGGACTGCCCGCCGCCAGCCCGCTCAAGGCGACGCTGGCGAAGCAGATCGCGGTGCTCCGGGCCTGGGACGACCGATGGGGATACAACTCGCTGGCGACATCGCTGGCGGTCTTCTGGGGCACCGACCTGTACCGGCACTTCGGCGGCGAGGCGCGCGCCGCCGGCCTGTCGCCCGAGGACTGGGTGATGCAGCGGGCCACGCCGGAACAGCTGGTGCAGTCGCTCGCGGCGGCCTCCGACAAGCTGGCGGCCGACTTCGGCAGCTGGCAGACGCCGTGGGGCGACATCAACCGATTCCAGCGGATCAACGACGACATCGAGCCGCACTTCGACGACGCGAAGCCGAGCATCCCGGTGCCGTTCACCTCGTCGCTGTGGGGATCGCTGGCGTCGTTCGGCGCGCGCGCCTATCCGAACACGAAGAAGTGGTACGGCTCCAGCGGCAACAGCTTCGTCGCCGTCGTCGAGTTCGGACCGAAGGTGCAGGCGAGGGCGATCACGGCTGGCGGCGAGAGCGGCGACCCGAAGTCACCGCATTTCAACGATGAAGCCGCACGGTACGCGACCGGCAACCTGCGGGTCGTCTACTACTACCGATCGCAGCTGAAGGGCCACACCGAGCGGGAATACCATCCGGGGAGCTAGGGAGAGCACTCACGGGCAGGGACAAGGAGAGAGGGACAAGGGACCGCGGTCGGAGGCGCCCAGCTGGCCCTCCTCTCCGGTCCCTTGTCCCTGTCGAGACTCACCGTCAGACCGTCGACAGGTCCTTCATCTTCGCAAGGCCTTCCTTGATGGCCGCCTTCTGCGCGTCGGTGACGTCGGGGAACGGCGGCCGCTGATAGAACTGCGGCGTCCCCATCTGCAGGCTCAAGGCGTATTTCATCGGACCGTAGCCGTAGATGCCGCCCGGCCGCATGATCTTGATCGCCTCACGCACCCTCGCCAGCGCCGGATGGTAGTCGCGTCCGCCGCGCTTGGCCGCGAACACGTCGGCGATCAGCCTGGTGAAGTTGTTGCCTTCCATCAGGATGGCGCCCATGTCGTGATCGAGCGCCCGCTCGAGGTTGTTCAGCGTTCCCGTCCGCATGTTCAGCTTCGGGAAGGTGTTGGCGAAGTCCTCGTACTCCTGCGGCAGGCCGTTCGAGTCCTTGATGCCGGCCAGGTTCGGGTAGTGCGAGAGACTGTGCAGCAGATCGAGGCTGATCGGCACGCCGCTCGTGCGCGGGATGTGATAGAGGTTGATCGGGATCTTCACCGCATCGAAGATCATCGAGTAGTATTGCGTCAGCCCCGGGGTCGGCGGGTTGTTGTAGTAGAACGGCGGAATCATCAACAGGCCGTTCGCGCCGTTGTCCGCGGCGTGCTTCGACAGTTCGATCGTCTCCGGGAAGTTCGGCGTCCCGGTCTGGATCATCATGTCCATGCCGTGCGAATGCTTCAGCGCAACTTCCGCCACCCTCTTCCGCTCGGCCACCGAAAACGAGGGAAACTCTCCCGTCGTCCCCAGCACGACGATGCCGTCCGCGCCCTGCTCCTTGCACCACGCCATCATGTCGGCGTAGATCGCCTCGTCGAACTTCAGATTCCGGTCGCACGGCGTGCAGACCGCCGGCCAGAACTTCACCTTCGACGACACGTCCGACGCCGTGCGTGCCCCGGCCTCGAGACTGCCGGGCAACGCCGCCGCGACCGCCGCCGCTCCCATTGCGCCGAGAAAGGTCCGTCGATGCATTTCCATTGGCTGCTCCTCCGGGCCGGATTGTAACCCCATTCAAGAGATGCTGCTGCCCGCCGATTGCTCACGGATGAGCTGCCCGCCCGGCGGCTCGCGATGCTGGCCCGGAGGTCCGTTCGCGGTCTCCCGTCTGTTTCCATTGAGGTTTCGTCATGTCGCCCACCCGTCCCCGGTCCCTCGCCATTCAGTTGTCCGCGCTCCTGCTCGCCGCCGGCGTCATCGCCTGCAGCGGCAGCTCCAGTCCCACGTCCCCGTCCGGCAGCGGCTCGACGGCGACGGCCCAGCTGACGGCGCTGCCGGTCGACCAGAGCAAGGTGCAGTGGATTGGCATCTACGGGCAGCAGGACTACGGAAACGGCAAGACGCAGTACCACAACGGGATCGACCTGGGGGCGCCGTACGGGACGGAGGTACTACGCGGCGGGGAACGGCCGCGTCTCGACGGTCGAGTACAACAGCGGGCAGGGATTGCCGGGGACGAACTACCGCATCGACCTCGACGTGGGAAACCTGACGCTCGACTACCACTTCGAGATCAACGGGAGCGTGTCGGACAGCGCGCGGCACGCCGCCATCCTGGTGTCAAAGGGGCAGACCGTGACGGCGGGCCAGCACATCGGCACGCTGCTGACGCAGGCCGACGGCGGGCACGTCCATTTCGGCACGCTGCTGAACGGCACGGCCGAGTGTCCGCTGGACTTCTTCACGACCGAGGTGGCCGCACAGTTCCAGACGCTGTTCAACTCGGGCATCGAGAAGCGGCCGGCGAACTCGAATCTCTGCCAGCCGTAGCCGCCGGCACCCTCCCGGCGAGAGTTGAACGGGAGACGAGGCGACCAGGAGGCTCGTCGATCGCCCCGGAAAAACGGAAACGCCCGCTTCCAGGCCGAAGCCTGGACGACGGGCGTTTCACCGCGTGTCTCCACGCATCCTGGCAGGAGCCAGGATTCTCAAATCTGTCTGCAGGCTGAATTGTTCCGCGCATCGGCGGGCCGTCATCCCCGCGGTGACGTGACCGCGGGGTTGGCTCACCCGGAGATGCGCCCTTCGAAGCCCGGTGGCTCACTCATGCAACCCTCCACGTCGTGACTGGCGTGGTTCTCTATCCCTACGAATACGCCTCCGCCGCACCGGTGTCAAGTCACATCGAAGTCGCGTTGCCACGGACGCCTGATGACGTCCGCTCCGCGTTCCCCGCGAGATCGATCCGCGGCGGAGACGCCCGCGCGTCCCCGCCGCCATTGTCCCATCAGTGCCGGCCGTGACCGCCGCGGCCGTGATCGTCGTGATCGTGATCGTGGTCGCCGTCGTGACGATGACCGTGCACGGGCGGCTTCAGCTCGCGATACAGCTCGAGCTGGCAGTCGCGCTTCAGGTTGACGACCGCCTGCACGAGCGCGTCGAGCTGCGCGGCCGGGTCGCCGCCCGGAACGATGAACGACGGATCGCGGAACAGCGTCTGCAGCTTCGTCTGGATCGTCCCAACGGCATTCGCGGCCGCCTGCTCGGCCGCCGCGAGCTGCGCCTGTGTCTGCTGCAGCTCCGTGGTGAGCTGCGCGATCTGCGACTGCAGGCCCGCGGTCGCGTCGACCACCGTCACCGGGGCCGTCGTTGTCGACACGCCGCCGTAGCCGTCGCTGACGGTCAGCGTGAGCACATGCGCCCCCACGCCCAGTGCGACCGTTGCCGTGCGGGTCGGATCGACCGTCGTCGCCAGCGTGTTGCCGCCCTCCGACCAGACGAACGTCAGCGGGTCGTTGTCGGGATCGCTGGAGCCGGCCGCCGAGACCTGCACCGCCGAGATCCCCCCGGCAATCCCCTGCACCGTCGCCGGCACGCTGGCCACCGCCACGGGCGGGTGATTGGTGGAGACGTAGGCCGCACCCGTGAACGTCGATGCTATCGTTCCATCCGTTCCGCCCGCCAGCAGCACCTGTCCGTTGACGACGGCGCTGCCCGGATAGGCGCGGCCGACGGACAGCGAACCGGCATTCGTCCAGTGATCCGTGGTGGGGTCGTAGGCCTCGGTCGAGGCGAGGACCACCTGATTCCCTGAGGGGTCCGCGCTGAGGCCGCCCGCGACGACCAGTGTCCCGTTGCCGTCCACGCCGCCGCCGCCCAAGGGCCGCGGGGTGCTCATCGGTTGCCCCGCCTGCCACTGGTTCGTCGCCGAGTCATACGCGCCCGATTCGACTATCGAAGCCCGGCGACCAGGAGGACGGCCGTGAGTGCCGTCGCCGCCACGAGGCTCCAGCCGATCGTCCGGAGGTGACGCGGCGAGGGGATCGCCGCCACCAGCACGACACCCGCGCCACAGACCGGAAGCGCCGCCCAGATCCCCGCGTTCGCGGTCACACCGATCCGTGCCAGCCAGGCGAGCGCGCCGATGCTGGCGACAGCCACGAACGCAGCCGTCGCGCGCGTGCCGGCACCGGCCCGCCCTCTCGCCCACAGGATCACCGCCCGCACGCTCACGGTCGCGACGATGAACGAGAGCGCGAAGACGACTGTGCAGGTGAGCGCGGCCGCCAGGGATGCGTGCGCGGCCAGCGCGATCGGCAGCGCGAGTGACGACAGGGTGCTGGCCGTCAGCAATTCGCCGGCCGTCGTCTTTTCGCGCCGGTCGAGGATGACGATCGCCAGGACGACGGTGCCGGCGAGCGGCACGAGCAGCATGAGGCGCGCGTGGTGCGGAGCCAGCCGAAGCCCGATCGTCCCGAAGACTGCAGCGGTCGTCGCCAGCGCAGCGAACCAGCGGCGCGCCGAGGCCCCCTGCTCCCTGGCCGCCCGCGTGCCGCGCTGGCCGAGCAGCACCAGCAGCGATTCGTGCGAGAGGAAGGCGGCGATGGCGGCCACCGCCAGGGCGCAGGCCGCCGCGCCCGGGCGCCCGACGGCGAGCGCCGTCGCGAGCGGAAACAGCAGTTGTCCGTACGCGCCGTGTTCTCTGGGAAGCATCGCCTCGGTCGGCCGGCCCCCCCGGCTCCGTCACGCCCGGTCGGGCGGGGCGTCCGGGACCAGGCCCATGTCGAGCTCGATCACCTCGTCGGCCGCATCGAAGTACTGCGAGTCGTGCGTGGCCGCGATGATCGTCCGCCCCTTGGCCTTGAGCGACGGCAGGATCGACCGGTAGAAGATCTCACGGAAGGTGGGGTCCTGCTCGGCCGCCCACTCGTCGAAGACCAGGAACGGCCGTTCCTCGAGGATGGCGACGGCCAGGGCCAGCCGCTTGCGCTGGCCGCTCGACAGCTCGAGGGTGCTGAACCGTCCGCCCTCGAAGGTGACCTTGTCCTGGAGCTGCAGCTGCTCGAGCGCGGCGGTCACCCGGACCGGATCGACGTCGTCCATGCCGTACAGGCGGTCGAAGAGGTGGTAGTCGGAGAAGACGGCCGTGAAGTGGTTCCGGTACCACTGGGCGGTGTCGGGCGCGAAGGGCGTCGAGCCGATCCGCATCGTACCGGCGCGGGGCGCGTAGAGACCGGTGAGCACCTTGAGGAGCGTCGACTTGCCGCTGCCGTTGCCGCCGACGAGAAAGACGATCGTGCCGGGCTCGACGCGGAGCGAGATCGGGCCGATGGCGAACGGCCGTTCGTCGCCCCGCACGTCGTAGGCGAACTCGACGCGGCGGAGCTCGAGCGGGGCCGGTTCGACGGCCTCGTCGGCCGCGACGATGGTCTCCCGGGTTTCGGCCTGCGCCAGCACCCGTTCGAGGTCGAGCACGTTGGTGGCGGCGACATTGGCGCGCGCGAACACCGGAATCGATCCGACGAGGCTCGACAGCGGCGCGATGATGAACAGCATCGTCGCCGTCGCCTGCGTGACGACGGTCGGGAAGGTGGGGCTGATACTCGGCAGCAGGAAGACGACGCCGCCGATCATCAGGTAGAAGGCGATCTGCGCGTAGGCGTTCTGGCCGGCGAAGCTGCGCTCGGACGCGACGCGCACGGCGGTCAGGTCGGACGAGATCTGCTGCAGCCGCGCGAGGATCTCACGGCCGCGACGCGCGTGGAGCCGGGCTTCCTTGAATCCGTCGATCAGGTGCGTGAGGCACTCGAAGAACTCGTTCTGAATGTCGGTCGCCGTCTCGAGCTGCCGTGTCGACTCCTCCCGCTTCACGAGGTAGACGCGGACGCCGGTGTAGCTGAGCACGACCGTCACCACGAACGCCGTCAGCGACAGGCGCTCGAGGTAGATGGCGCTGAACACGATCATCAGGGCCGACTGCAGTGCCAGCGCAATCGTCGCGGCGGCCTGCGAGATGATCGTCGTCTCGCGGCTCACGCAGTCGAAGATCTCCGCCCGGCCGATGTGCTCCAGACTCTCGAGCCTCGCGCGCGCGATATGGTCGGAGATGTCCGTCCGGATGCGGTCGAGCGTCCGCTCGACCTCGGTCGCCGACCGCGTCATCACGTGGAACTGCATCAGCAGGAACATCGCGACGACCAGGACGAACAGCACGAGATAGCGGGAGCTGGCCGCGCTCGCCGCGGCGTTGACGAGCGCCAGCACGAGGGCGTTGGCGAGGCCCGACAGGACGGTCGCGGCCACGAATTCGACATCGAAGTCCGCCCCGGCCCGGGCGAGCATCTCCACGAGGGGGTAGCGTCCGCGCAGCGCGTTGATCACAGCGTGCTCATTCTAATCCGCCTTCTCCCCGTCCCCGCGGGACTTCCCGCCGGTCCCCCCGCCGCACGATCCGGCCCGCGGCGGCCGGCCCGCGTCCGCCGCCGGCGGGCGCCGCCGCCAGCCCATCCAGATGCGCCGCCAGATCCCGCAGCACCGGATGCTCGAACAGCACGGTCAGCGACACGGTGCAGCCCAGCGCCTCGCGAAGGCCCTGGATCACGCGGATCGCCGACACCGAGTGGCCGCCCAGGGCGAAGAAGTCGTCGCCGGCGCCGACCCTGTCGACCTTCAGCGCCTGCGCCCAGAGCGCCGCGAGCGTCCGCTCCACCGGAGTCGCCGGGGCCACGAACGCGACCCCGGCGGCGAGCCCCGCCTCGCCGTCGGCGGGCAGCGCCTTCAGGTCGACCTTGCCGTTGGGCGTCAGCGGCCATTGCTCGAGCCGCACGAAGCGGGCGGGCATCATGTGCGCGGGCAGCCGCCGGTCGAGGTCTCCCCTGACCGCCTCGACGGTCAGCGTCTCGTCGGACGACACGAGATACGCCACGAGCTCGGGTCCACCCGGCGCCTCCCGTACGACCACCAGCGCGTCGGAGACGGACGGATACCGGCGCAGCTGTGCTTCGATCTCCGCCGGCTCGATCCGGAAGCCGCGGATCTTGCACTGACGGTCGTTCCTCCCCAGATACTCGAGCGTGCCGTCCTCACGCCAGCGGCCCGTGTCGCCGGTGCGATACATCCGCCCGCCGTCGGGAGCGAGCGGATCGGGCAGGAACCGCTCGGCCGTCCGCCCGGGCTCGCCCCGGTAACAGCGGGCGACCCCGGCCCCCGCCACGTACAGCTCGCCGGCGATCCCGGCCGGCATCTGATTCAGGGCCTCGTCGAGCACGTCGATCCGGAGGTCGTCGAGCGGCACTCCAATCGGCGAGCTGTCGGCCACGGCCGTGTCGACGCTCCGCATCTCGCGCCACGTGGCATGGACGGTCGTTTCGGTGATGCCGTACATGTTGACGAGGCGTGCCGACGGGGCCGCCCCCACCGTCCACCACGTCTCGAGCATCCGTGGCCGCAGCGCTTCGCCGCCGAAGACGATCCACCGCAGCGCCAGCGCGCCACCGGACCGGCGTGCCAGCGCCTCGCTGAGCCCCCGAAACGCCGTCGGCGTCTGATTGAGGACGGTCACCCCTTCGCGCGCCAGCAGGTCGATCAGCTGGTCGGGCGACCGGCTCGTCTCGTGATCGACGACCACCAGCCGGCCGCCGTGAGCAAGCGCGCCCCAGATCTCCCAGACGGAGAAGTCGAACGCCAGCGAATGAAACCACGCCCAGACGTCGTCGCGGCCGAAGCCGAACACCGCGCGGGTCGTCTCGAACAGCCGGGCCATGTTCGACTGCGTCACCTCGACGCCCTTCGGCTCGCCGGTCGAACCGGACGTGTAGATGAGGTACGCGAGGTGCTGCGGATCGATCGGCATCGCCGGCCGCCTCGCCGCGGGCGTCGCAGCCGTCGCCGCTCGATCGTCGAGGCGGACGACCCGCACGCCGTCCGGCAGGAGGGGCGGGTTCAAGTCGCCTCCGCACACGAGCACGGACGCGCCGCTGCGCTCGACGAGCCGGGCGATCCGCTCGCCGGGATCCCGCGGATCGAGCGGCAGATAGGCTCCGCCGGCCTTCAGGATGCCGAGCAGTCCGACGATGGCGGCTTCGTTCCTCGGGGCGAGGAGGGCGACGAGCTTCTCGGGGCCCACACCGTAGTCGGCGGCCAGCTGACCCGCCAGACGGCCGGCCCGTGCGTCGAGCTCGCCGTAGGTGAGGCGTCGCCCGTCGCTGACGACCGCCACGGCGCCGGGCTGCCGTGCGGCATGCGCCTCGAAGCGCCGGATCAGCATCTCCTCGCGGGGCACGCCGCGCGCGACATCGGCGCCCGGCCGGAGGCCTCCTGCGGCGCGCGACCGCGCCATGCCCAGCTCCGATACGGCGCGGTGCGGCTCGCGCTGCGCCGAGGCGAGCAGCGTCTGCAGGTGGCCGACCATGCGCTCGGCCGTCGCCGGCTCGAACCAGGACGTGTTGTATTCGAGCACGCCGTCGAGCCCGCGGTCGGTCTCGGCGAATTCGAACGTCAGCCCGAACTTCGCCATGCCGGTCTCCACCGGCCAGTCGCGGACGGTGGTACCCGGCAGATCGAGGGCCGGCGCCTCGTGGTTCTGCATCACGACGACCACGTCGAACAGGGGCGAGCGGGCGGTATCGATCGGCAGCCGCAGCTCGTCGACGAGGCAATCGAAGGGATAGGTCTGATGCTCGAGCGCCGACGCCACGCGGCCGCCCGTGGCCTGCAGCAGGTCCTCGAAGCTCATCGCCGGCTGCAGTTCGAGGCCGACGGGCAGCAGGTTCGCATAGAAGCCGATCTGCTCGTCGAATCCCGCGCCTTCGCGGCCGGCCACGGCCACGCCCAGCCTCATCTCGCGCTGGCTCGTGTACCGGTACAGCAGCAGCTGCACCGCGGACAGCAGCGCCATGAACAGGCTGCGGCCGCCCGACCGGGCCAGGGCCCGGATCCCGTCGGCGACGTCATCGTCGATCCGGAAGCGGACGTGCCGGCCTTCCTGGGGCCGGACGCGCGGCGGCGGAAAGTCGAGCGGCAGCCGCAGTGGCTCCACCGGGTCGGCCAGTGTCTCGAGCCAGTAGCGACGATCGGCTGCGCCCTGCTCCGCATCGAGCTGCGTGCGCTGCCAGGCCGCGTAATCCCTGTAATGGAACGGCAGCGGCGGCGGCGACCACGGGCGCCCTTCCCGCTGCGCGGCGTAGCTCGCCAGGATCTCCCGCACCATCACGCCGATCGACCAGCCGTCGCTGATGATGTGGTGCTGGCAGAACAGCAGCACGGCTCTCGCCGGCTCGACCGTCGCCACTGCGACGCGCAGCAGGAGGTCGCCTGCCAGGTCGAACGGCTGATGGAAGAAGGCGGCCGCGCGGGCCTCGAGCCGCGGACGCCAGTCGCCCGCGCCGGCGAGATCCATGCGGGTCAGCGCGAAGTCGACGCTCGCGGCGATCTGCTGCCGGGGTTCGCCGTCGACCTCGATGATGCGCGTCCGGAGACTCTCGTGGCGCGCGATCACCGCGCGGAACGCCTCCTCGAGCGCATCCACGTCGAGCGCGCCCTCGATCTCGAGCGCCCCCGCCATGTGGTAGGGACGCGCCTCACCGAAGTGCTCGATGACCCACAGCCGGCGCTGGCCGTGCGAAACGGGATGATGCGCCGCGGGCGCCACGGGCCGCACCGCCGGAAGGGTCCGTCCGGTCTCCGCGCCGCCGCCGGCACTCGACGGCCCGAACCGGCGATCGACGACGGCATTGGCAAGGGCTGCCGGCGATCCGTAACGGAACAGATCGGTCAGCGAAAGATCGATGCCGCGAGCCCGGGCCCTGGCGATCGCGCGCGTGGCCTTCAGGCTGTGGCCGCCGAGCTCGAAGAAGCCGTCGAACGCTCCGACGCGTTCGACCGCCAGCACGTCGGCGAAGATGCCCGCGATCGCCTCCTCGAGCGCGTTGCGTGGCGCGACGTACCCGGGACGAGGTCGTTCCACGGAGGCGTCGGGCGCCGGCAGGGCGTCCCAGTCGAGCTTGCCGTTCGCCAGTGCGGGCCACGCCGGCACCTGCACGACGTGGGCGGGAATCATGTAAGACGGCAACACGGCCGCCAGCGCCGAGCGGACCGCCGGCGGGTCGACCGTCGCGCGCCCCGCCGCGTACGCGACCAGCTGCGGCTCCCCATCCACCGGTCGCACCTGCACGCGCACGTCCTCGAGACCGGCATGGGCGCGCAGGGCCGCTTCCACTTCGCCGACCTCGATGCGACACCCGCGGATCTTCACCTGTCGATCGCGCCGGCCGAGGAACTCGAGAATCCCGTCGCCTCGCATCCGCGCCCGGTCGCCCGTGCGATAGAGCCGCGATCCCGGCAGCGCCGCGAACGGATCCGGCACGAACCGCTCGGCGGTGAGGTCCGGCAGCGCCAGATAGCCGCGCGCCAGTCCGGCGCCGCCGACGTACAGGTCGCCTTCGACGCCCGGCGGCACCAGTTCCAGCCGGTCGTCGAGCACGTGCGCCTGCGTGCGCCGGATCGGCCGGCCAATCGGCAGCGTCCCGTGCCCGGCGCCATCGTCGAGCCAGGCCGTGACGTCGATGCAGGCCTCGGTCGGGCCGTAGAGGTTGACGACCTCCACCGGCAGCCGCGCCTTCACGCGCTGCACGAGCGACGCATCGAGGGCTTCACCGCCGGCGAAGATCATCCGCAGCGACGCCGCCTGCCCGAACGCCTCCTCGTCGACGACGGTCGACAGGAGCGACGGCACCATCTGCAGGATGGTGATGCCCTGGTCGCGGATCGTCGCAGCCATGCGCGCCGGGATCGAGCCGGCTCCCGGCATCGGCCACGACGAGCTGCGCGCCCTGCATCAGCGGCGCCAGGAACTCCCAGACCGAGGCATCGAAGCTGAACGGGGTCCGCTGCAGGACGCGGTCGCCGGGCGCGAGCGGGAACGTCTCGCGCAGCCAGAGCATGTGGTTGGCGATGGCCTCATGGCTGATGGTGACGCCGCGCGGCCGCCCGGTGCTGCCGGAGGTGTAGATGACGTAGGCGAGCTGATGCGGCGACACCACCCGCCCGAGATCGTCGTCCGGCTGCTCCGCGAGACGCGGATCGTCGAGGTCGAGGACGAGCAGCGGCTGTGACGCGCCCGGCAGCCGATCGCGCAGCGCCTCGTCCGTCACCACGATCGACGGGCGGGCATCCTCGATCATGAAGGCCAGGCGTGACGCGGGATAGGCCGGGTCGAGTGGCAGGAAGAACCCGCCGGCCTTCAGGACGGCCAGGAGGCTGACGACCTGGAGCGGCGACGGCTCCAGGAACAGTCCCACGCCGACCTCGTCGCCGACACCATGCGCCCGCAGCAGACGGGCGAGCTGATTCGCCCGGCGATTCAACTCGCCGTACGTCCAGCGCCGATCGTCAGAGACGAGCGCCACCCGATCGGGCGCCGCCGCGGCACACTGCTCGAACCACCAGTGGACCGGGGGATCGTCGAGTGCGGCCTGCCGCTCGTCGCGGCTCGCCAGCTGCCGCAGTCGCTGCCGCTGCGCTCCGGACATGACGGGCAGTGCGGAGACCGGCGTCCCGGCGCCGGCGGCCGCTCCCGCGAGCAGGGCCAGGAAGCTCTCGCCGAGCTGCGCCACGGTCGCTTGGTCGAAGATGTCGGTGTTGTACTCGATGAGGCCGCGGAGCCGGCCGTCGTGCTCCTCGAACGTCCAGATCAGAATCGAACTTCGCCGACCCGGTCGACAGGTGGATCGGCTCGACGCGCAGGTTCGACATCTCCAGCGGCCCGGCCGGCACGGTCTGGAGCACGAGCATCACCTGGAAGAGCGGCGAGCGGCCGAGCTCGCAATCGGGCACGGCGGCCTCGACGATCAGCTCGAACGGCACGTCGCTGTGGTCGTAGGCCTCGAGGCAGGTCCGCCGCACGCGCTCGACCAGTTCGGCGAACGAAGGGTCGCCGGACGCGTCAATCCTGAGCGGCAGCGTGTTGACGAACAGGCCGACGAGATCCTGGAGCTCCGGCTCCGTCCGGTTCGCGATCGCCGTGCCGAGGACCAGATCCGTCTGGTGCGTGTGCCGCGCCAGGAGCGCGCACAGGCAGGCCGACAGCGTCATGAACAGCGTGCCGCCGCAGGACCGCGCCAGTTCCCTGGCCGCCGGGCCGAGGGCGTCCGGAATCTCGAGCGCCACTTCGTCGCCGCGGCCACTCTGCAGCAGCGGACGGGGGCGATCGGCGGAAAACCCGGTTTCCTGCGCGCATCCCTGCAGCTGCTGCCGCCAGTAGGCCAGCGACGCCTCGAACGCGCCGCCCTGACGGCGCTGCTGCTGCCAGGCGGCGTAGTCGGCGTACTGCAGTGCCGGTGACGTCGCCGGCAGGCTGCGCCCCGCCACGAGCGACTCGCAGGCGGCCGACAGGTCGCGCATGATGATGGCCAGCGACCAGTAGCCGTCCGACACGATGTGGTGCGCGGAGAGCAGCAGGCCATGCACGTCGGGCGCGACGCGGTAGAGCTGCGCGCGGACCACGGGCCCGGCGGCGAGATCGAACGGACGCCGCGCCTCGCGTCCGGCCAGCTGCCGCATGGCCGCGTCGGGATCGGCCTCGCCGCTCAGGTCGACGAGCGGCAGATCGAACGCCTCCCCGCTGTCGACGATCAGCGCGGGCTCCCCGGCCACCGAAGGGTAACGGGTCCGCAGCACCTCGTGCCGTCGCAGGACCTCGCGGAGCCCCGCCTCGAGCGCGTGCACGTCGAGCGGTCCGGTGAGCCGCAGCAGTGCCGGCACGACGTACGTGCTGCGGCCCGGCGTCAGCTGCTCGAGGAACCAGAGGCGCTGCTGGGCGAAGGAGAGCGTCCGCTCGCCCGCCGAGACCGGAATCGGCGTCCGGTCCATCGGCGGCCGTCCCGGCGCGCGGATGGCCCGGATGTAGGCGGCCAGCCCGCCGAGGGTCGGCGCATCGAACAGCTGCCGGAGCGACACGTCCACCCCGAACAGCGCACGAACACGCTGTGCGAGCAGCATCGCCAGCAGCGAGTGTCCACCCGACTCGAAGAAGTTGTCGTCCGATCCGGCCGGACGCCGTCCGATCAGTTCGGCCCAGACCTCGGCGAGCATCTCCTCTTCGGGACCGCTGACCGGCTGGGCCGTGGATACCGGCAGATCGGGCAGCGCGTCGGCCGCGCGCTCGAGAGCGCGGCGATCGACCTTCCCGTTCGGCGTCAGCGGCAGCGTCCGCTCGATCACCCAGGCGGACGGGACGAAGGCGGAGGGCAGCCGCGATTCCGCGAAGCGGTGCAGGTCGGACGGCACGGGGTCCGGCCCCGGCCGCGGCACCACGCAGGCGACGAGGCGGCGCTGCCCGTCCTGCCCCGCGGCCGCCACGACGACGGCATGCGCAACCGCCGGATGCTGCTGCAGCACCGCTTCGACCTCTCCCGGCTCGACGCGATGCCCCCGGATCTTCACCTGGTCGTCGGCGCGCCCGACGAACTCGAATGCGCCGTCGGCGCGCAGGACCGCCAGATCGCCCGTGCGGTACAGCCGGCCGCCGGGAACGGATCCGAACGGATCGGGCACGAACCGCTCGGCCGTCCGATCGGACTGGCCGAGATATCCGCGGGCGACACCGTGCCCGCCGATGTACAGCTCGCCGGTGACGCCGATCGGCACGGGCTCCATCCGCCCGTCGAGCAGATAGATCTGCGTGTTGGCCACCGGCCGTCCGATCGGCACCGTCGTCGCCCCGGCCGCGATCGGCTGGCAGGTCGACCAGACGGTGGTCTCCGTCGGCCCGTACATGTTGTACATGCGCGCCGGGAGCGCCTGCTGCAGCGACCGGGCGAGTGGAAGGGTGAGCTCTTCCCCGCCCACGACCAGGCACTCGAGCGCGCGCAGCGCCTCGTGCGCCGCCGGCTGCGCCATCAGCAGCCTGGCCATCGACGGCGTGCACTGCAGGTGCGTGACGCCGCCGAGGCGGATCAGAATCCTCGAACGACTCGGAGCGCCCGTCACGGTCGTGGCCGTCGGCCAGCAGTTCCGCGAACAGTGCGAGGCTGTCCATCGCGCGTCGTGCGGCACCCCGAAGTCGACGAGCAGGGCCGCCTCGTCCACGCCGATGGCCGCGAGCCAATCGAGTCGATCGCGGCATTCGTCGGGCGTGCCGAACAAGGCGCTGGTCTCGACGTATCGCTCGAAGGCATGGTCGAGCAGCGCCTCCATGTCGCCGTCGCGGAAGCGGTCCGAGTCCATGTCGACGCCCAGGGCACGGGCGACGTTGGACATCAGGCTGACCGAGCTCTTCAGGTAGGCCCGGAACGGCTCGCGCACGGCCTCGAGGACCGCCGCGCGCGACCGGCCGGCGAACGCGTGCAGCATCAACGTCACGTGTCCGTCGCGGCCGCCCGACTGCCGCCGGTACGCCTCGCGATAGATCGCGATCTTGCCGGCGAGCTCCTCCGTGCTCTGGCCGAGCAGATGCGTCAGCACGTTGGCGCCGAGCTCGCCGGCCAGGCGGAACGTCGCCGGGTCGCCGGCGGCGGTCAGCCAGACCGGCAGGTCGTCCTGCACGGGCCGCGGCAGCGTGCGCACGTCGACATCACGCCCGTCCGGCCCCGGCAGCGACACCGTCTCGCCCCGCCACAGGCGCCGGACGAGGTCGATGTCGCGCGCCATGGCCTCTTTCCGCCCGCGGTAGCGGCCGGGCGCCAGGACGAAGTCGCGCTCCTGCCAGCCCGAGGCGAACGACACGCCGACGCGGCCGCCCGACAGGTTGTCGACGACGGCCCACTCCTCCGCGACGCGGACGGGATGGTGCAGGGGCAGGACGACGCTGCCGGCCCGCACCTGAATGCGGCGCGTGACGGCCGCGATGGCGGCGGCCGTGACCGACGGGTTCGGATAGAGTCCGCCGAACGGATGGAAGTGCCGCTCGGGCGTCCAGACCGCGGCGAAGCCCCGCTCGTCGGCGAACCGCGCGCCCTCGAGCAGCAGCCGGTACTTGCCCGCGGGCTCGGCCCCCTCATCGCTGGCGAAGTAGAACAGGCTGAGATCGATCGGCCGCACGCGCCGGCCCGTCGCCGGCGCGGCGGACACGACGTCGAGCGCGCCGCGTCCCAGCACGACCGTCAATCCCCGGCTCAGGGTCCAGAGCAGCTCGAGCACCGAGATATCGAACGACACGCTCGTGAGCGCGAGCCAGGTTGCCGGGCGTTCGCCGAGGCACCCGTCCATCGCGGCGAACAGGTTCACGACGTTGGCGTGGCTGACCATCACGCCCTTCGGCCGGCCGGTGGAGCCCGACGTGTAGTTCACGTAGGCGAGCGCGCCGGCCGGCACCGGCACGCCGAGGTCGTCGCCGCGCAGCCGTTCGATCTCCGGGCCGTGCGTCTCGAGGGCCAGCGTCGCGACGCCGGCATCGTCCGGCCACAGCCCGCGGTGCGTGATCACGACGACCGGCCTCGCGTCGGTGACCGTCATCGCCCGGCGCGCCGCCGGATACGCCGGGTCCATCGGCACGAACGCCGCGCCGGCCTTCAGCACGGCGAGCATCGCGACCACGAGATCCGCCGACCGCTCGAGACAGAGCCCGACCAGCCCCTCCGGCCCGACGCCCTGCGCGCGCAGGAACCGGGCCAGCTGGTTCGCGCGCCGGTTCACCTCCGCGTACTCGAGCGTTCGGCCGTCGGCGCGCAGCGCCACCTGCGCTTCCGACCGCCGCACCTGCCGTTCGATGACGCTCACAATCGTGTCGCCGGCTGGCACGTCGCGCTCGGTCGCGTTGACGCCGTGCACCACGCGCTCGCGCTCGGCCGGCGGCATGATCGCCAGCGCCCGCACGGGACGGGCGGCATCGGCCAGCATCTGCTCCAGCACGAAGACGAAGCGCCGCTCGAAGAGCGCGATCTCTTCTTCGTCGAACGCCGCGAGGCTGTAGTGGAGATCCAGGTGCACGTCGCCCTCGGCGTGCAGCTCGCGGACGAACAGCGCGAGCGCGTTCTGCTCGTATCCGTTCGACAGGCCGACCGTCCTCGCCGGACGGCCCTCGAAGACGGCATCGTGCGAGTGCTTCTCGTACGACAGCGTGATGTCGAACAACTGCTGCCGGCCGGCCCGGGGCAGGCCGGCGCCCCGGTTGATGTCGGCCACCGGGTAGCGCTGATGGCGGTAGTCGCGGCGCAGCTGGGCGGCGATCGCCTGCACGAGCTCGCGCACGGAGAGGTCCGTGCCGAACGCGAAGCGGGCCGGCATCATCTTCGTGAACATGCCGACCGTCCGCTTGAACGCGGCGGTGCGGCGGTTCAGGCTGAGCATGCCGACGACGAGTTCGTCGTGACCGCTCGTGCGGGTGAAGCAGGCGTACAGCGCCGCGAGCAGCACGTGCACGATGGAGGCGTCGCTGCCGGCCGCGAACCGCTCGAGGCGATCGTAGAATCCGCGCGTGAGCACCAGTCTCGAGACGCCCGACGGCACGGTCCGTCCGTCGAACGCGGACGCGTGCCGCCTGGGAATCGTCACCGGCGGGAGCTCGCGGAACCGCTCGCGCCAGTACTCGGCATCGCGGCGGTAACTCGCCGACTGCACGTAGGCCCGATCGTCGCGGAGGACACTCGAGCCAGGACGGAGCCGGCTCCCAGTCCGGCGCCCGCCCATCCGCGAGGCTGCCGTACGCACGGGCGACGTCCTGCACGATCAGCGCAATCGCCCAGCCGTCGACGATGGTGTGCTGATACTTGAGGAGCCAGCGCCAGCGATCGGCCGAGAGCCGGACGAGCGCGAACTGGAACAGCGGGTGGTCGTAGAGGGGAAACGGGATGCGGAACGCCCGCGTCATCCAGTCGAGCGCCGCCCGTTCCGGGATCGGGCTCGCCGGACACGTCGACGCGCTCGAGCGGAACGGCCAGTCGATCGAGGCACTCGACCACGGGCAGCGGCCGGGCTTCGTGCAGGACCAGGCGCAGGGCGTCGTGGCGCTGCACGGTCAGATCGATCGCCTGCTGGAACCGCTCCGGATCGATCGGCCCTGCCAGCTCGACGTAGCCGCCGATGACGTACACGGGCGCGTCCGGATGGACGAGTTGCCCGAACCAGACCTCGCGCTGCGGCGATGACAATTCCAGGAGCTGCACAGAGCTGCGGCGCGACATCAGAACCCGTCCCCATTCCCGGCGATCGACGTCAAACTCGCCATGCTACCATAGGCATTTCAGCCACGTATCCGCTCGGGATGTCACCTGTGCACGGTCCGTCCGGGACGCAGGCCACCGGCACGGCACTCGGCGAGACGGAGGTCACTTGTCGACGATTCTCGGTCTCTCCGGCGGCTTCGATCCGGTTCACACCAACGAATTCCAGTTCCCCCATTCATTCGCGCACGATTCGGCGGCCGTGCTCCTGCAGAACGGCCGGGTCGTATCGGCCATCGAGGAGGAGCGGCTCAACCGGATCAAGCACACGAACAAGCTGTGGACGCGCGCCGCGTCCCGATCGCGGTTGATCCGTCCCATTCCCCCCGCAGGCGGAGGCGAGCCATGACGACGCGACGTGCACCGGATACGCTGGACGCACTGCTGAGCAGCATCGTGGCCCCCGTGCTCGAGCGGCTGCGACAGGCCTGGCGCTTCGAGGGCGAGCCGGGCACGACGCTGCCGTTCCGATTCCGCGATCGCGGGGACCTCGATCATGCGTTCGTGTTTCGCGACGACGGCGTCGACGTGGAGCCGGGCCCCGGCACCGCGCGCGATGCGATCGAGACGACGCTCGACGCGTATCTCGACTTCTTCGAGAACCGCATTTCCTTCTCCAATCTGGTGATGCTCGGACGCTGGCGGGCGCACGGTCGCCCGGCCGACGATCTCTACGCGTTCCTGCCGCTGCAGCCGGCCCTGGTCACGCTCACGCGCGGCCTGCCCGCCTTCGCGCTGCTCGAAGACCAGGAGACGCTGACCGCCCGCATCGAGGCGCGCGCGCGGGCACTGCCTCGCATCGAGGCGATCGAGAAGGTGCGGGCGCTCGATCGCGAGAGCTTCTTCCGCCGCTACGCCGACCCGGGCAGGCCGGTGGTGATCGCGGGCGTCACCGGAACGTGGGAGCCGTTCGACTGGAACTGGTCCGGGTTCCGATCGCTGTACCAGGGGCTGCCGTACTACGTCGAGGGACTGGGAGGACTGGTGCTGCCGTCGGCGCCCGACCTGATCCGGCGGATCGAGGAGAACCGGGCCGGCAGCGCGGCGAAGATCGGCCTGCCCGTCTCCGGGAAGCTGGAGCGCTACTACCGCCTGCCGGACTACTTCCCTCCCGAGCGCTACTTCCGCAAGTCGCAGGCCGTGCTCGTCTCGGCACCGTCCCTGCGCACGCCGACGGTCTGGCACCGGGACATGGCCGACAACTTCCTGCTGCAGCTCCTGGGCCGGAAGCGCGTGGAGATCTGTTCGCCGGACGAATCGGCCTGCTTCTACCTGCACTCGCTCCCGCCGACCGACGCCAACGTGCCGTTCGATGCGTCGACGCTGGATCCCCTGCATCCCGATCCCGAGGTCCATCCGCGGTTCCGGGATGCGCACGTCATCGACTGCGTGCTCGAGCCGGGCGACCTGTTGTACCTGCCGTGCGGCTGGCTGCACACGGTCCACCAGGTGACCCCGTCGGTTTCGATCAACGCCTGGCTGCACCATCCGCCGGCGGCGCTCGCCGCACGGGCAGAGGCACGGGCCTGAACGGTCAGACGGCCGGCACGTCGAGGCAGTCCCGGATCAGCCGTCCAACTTCGATCACGTACGGCTCCTGCAGCAGCGCCTCGTGCGGCGCGTCGATCGGCGGCAGCGTCGTGACGTCACCGGTCGTCACCATGCGCCAGCCGAGGTCGACATCCGTGCCAGCCAGCTCCGCCGCCCCCGCGGTCGGCAGGATGACGAGCGGCACCGGCGCGGGCGCCGGACGATAGCGCGCCGCCGCTCGCAGGCTCGCGGCGCCCACCCGGAAGAAGCCGCTCAGTTGTCGCCGGCCGCCGAAGCCGCTCAACAGTCCCTGCGCCTCGAGCGCCGCGGCGATGGCCTCGGGCTGCTCCTCGTCCTGCAGCGGAAGGATCGAGTCGACGTCGACCGGTTCGCCGCCGAGCTCGCGCACGCGCACGTTGAGCGCCTCGAGCAGCGGCCGCGTGCCGGCATCCCGCCCCTCGCGACCGGCCGCCGATGGCGCTGCCGTGTCGATCAGCAGGCATCGCACGACGGTGATACCGCGGGCCTGGAGGCGCCGCGCCAGCTCGAATGCGACGTACCCGCCGAACGAGTAGCCGAGCAGATCGAGCTCACGTCCCGCGAACGCGCCGGCGATCGTCTGCACCATCCGCTCGGCAATCGCCTCGACGGTGTCGCACGTCGGCTCCTCTCCGTCGAGTCCGGGCGGCTGCAGCCCGTAGACGGGTTGCTGCGCGCCGAGGTGTCTCGCCAGCGTGAAGAACGGCACGGCGCTGCCCGTCAGCGGCGGCAGACACAGCAACGGCCGTCCGGTGCCCGCCGGGCGGATCGGCACCAGCCCCGACCATTGCCGCCGCACGGACGCCGACTCGCGCAGGTGCGCGGCAAGGTGCTCGATCGTCGGGAAGCGGAAAAGTGTCGGCAGCGCCAGGTCGCAGCCGAGGCGATCCCGCAGCCGCCCCAGCAGCTGCAACGCCAGCAGCGACTGGCCACCGAGCTCGAAGAAGTCGTCGCGGATGCCGATCGGCCCGGTGCCGAGCACCCGCTCCCATTCCTCGATGAGGCCGGCCTCGAGACTGTCGAGCGGTCCGACGGCGCGTCGACGGACGGGCTCGGTGGCGACCTGCTGCGCGAGCGCCTCGAGATCGACCTTGCCGTGCACGGTGAGCGGCAGGCTGTCGACCGGCACGATCCGCGCCGGCATCATGTAGGGCGGTACGGCGCGAAGCAGGTGGGCACGGATTTCGTCGAGAGAGACCGTGGCCACCGGCGAGGCGAGCCGGACGGCCGCCACCAACTGGCGCGAGTCGCCGGAGCCGGTGGTCAGCACGACGGCGCGGCGCACCTGCGGATGCGTCTCCAGCACCGCCTCCACTTCTCCCGGCTCGACGCGGGCTCCGCGCAGCTGCACCTGCCGGTCGGCCCGCCCCAGGAATTCGAGCAGGCCGTCGACGTTCCAGCGGCCGAGGTCGCCGGTGCGATACAGCCGTCCACCGGGCGCGGCGCCGAACGGATCCGGCACGAACCGGGTCGCCGTCTCCACGGCCCGTCCCAGGTATCCGCGCGCCACGCCGATTCCACCGATGCAGATCTCACCGGGCACACCCGACGGCACCGGCTGCAGGCCGGCGTCGACCACGTACAGCTGCACGCCGGCCAGCGGCCGTCCGATCGGGATGGCGCCGGCGTGCGAGACACCGGCAGGCAGGTGATACCAGCTCGCGCACACCGTGTTCTCGGTCGGACCATACGCGTTGACGAATCGCAGATGGCCCGCGCGCGCGAACGCCTCGTCCCGGTCGGCTTCCTCGCCGGCCGTCACGAGGGTGCGCAGTCCCGGCAACGGCGCGCCGTCCAGTGCCCGCAGGTACGCCGGCGGCAGGGTGATGACGGAGATGGCGGCGTCGGCCATCCACGGCGCCATCGACGCCGGATGCTGCTTCGTCTCCTCGGGAACGATCACCAGCGCCGCACCCGCCACGAGCGCCATGAAGATCTCGGAGACCGCGGCGTCGAAGCCGGACGAGGCGAACTGCGCAACACGCGAGTGCGCGCCGACCTCGAACGCCCGCACCTGAGCCTGCGCCAGGTTGGCGAGGCCCTCGTGCTGGAGCGCAACGCCCTTCGGCAGACCGGTCGACCCCGAGGTGTAGATCACGTACGCGAGCCGCGAGCCGTCGAGCCGTCGCGTCACGCCGCCGAGAGGCTGGACGCCGGCCGCTTCGTCGGCGGCGAGGACGGCTCCCCGGAAGCCCGGCCCCGGCTCGGCCGTCCCATCGTCGGTCACCAGCAGCCGTGCGCCGCTGTCCTGCAGGATGTGCTGCACGCGCGCCGGCGGATACGCGACGTCGATCGGCAGGAAGGCGCCGCCGGCCTTCAGGACGCCCAGCACCCACGCCACGAACGCGGGCGAGCGTGACATCCTCAGCGCGACGATCGATTCGGGCCGGATCGCGTACCGATCGTGCAGCCGCGCGGCGATCCGGTCCGACTCGGCATCGAGCTCCGCGTACCAGAGACGGCGGCCGTCCATTTCGACCGCGGCGGCTGACGGAGCCGCCGACACGCGGTCGTGGAAGAGATCGAGCACCGTCCGGTCCGACGCCGTCGATTCCGCCGATCGCCCCCACGCCTCCACGATCGTCCGTCGTTCGCCGTCGGTCAGCATCGGCAGGCCGGCCACCGGCGCTCCGGATCCGGTCATCAGGGCCTGCAGCACCTCCCGGTAATGAACGGCCATCCGCTCGACCGTGTCACGACGGAACAGCGCGGTGGCGTACTCGATGACGATCTCCAGCCCTTCCCCGGTTTCGGCGAAGAGGAACGTGAGGTCGAAGTGGCTGGTGTGCGACTCGAGCGCCAGCGGCGTCACGCGCAGGCCATCCAGCGCCATCGGCTGCCCGCGCTCCGCGTGCACGGCCATCACGTCGAACAGCGGAGACCGTCCGGCGTCGCGGCGCACGTGCAGCTCGTCGATCAGCCGATCGAACGGGTACGCCTGGTGTTCCAGCGCTTCGGCAAGGCGGTCACCCACCATCCGCACGGTGGCCGCCCCGCTCCGATCCGGCCGCAGCGGGAGGCGCAGCGCCAGCGTGTTGACGTAGAAGCCGATCTGCGACTCGAGCTCCGGCGCGAACCGGCCGGCCACCGGCGTGCCCACCACGAGGTCTTCGTCCTGCGTGTAGCGGTACAGCAGCACCGAGAGGGCCGAGAGCAGCACGGCGAAGACGGTGGTCTGCTGCGCCTGGGCGAACGCCTCGACCCTGTCCGCGAGATCCGAATCGGGCACGAGGCCGGCGCGGGCGCCCTCCACGCGCTGCACGGGCGGCCGCGGGAAATCGAGCGGCAGGCGGATCGGCGTGACCGGCTCGGCGAAGACGCGCTGCCAGTACGTCCGGTGACTCACCATCTCCGGCGACGACAGGGCGTCGCGCTGCCACGCCGCATAGTCCCGGTACTGCAGCGGCAGCGGCGGCAGGTCGATCGGCTCGTCCCGGCGCAGGGCGGCGTAGACGGCGGCGAGCTCCCGCATCAGCACACCGTCCGACCAGGCGTCGCCGATGATGTGATGCTGGCAGATCACCAGCGCATGCCGATCGTCGCCGAGCGCGACGAGCGCGGCACGGATGAGCGGCCCCGCGGCCAGATCGAACGGCTCCGCCACGAACGCGCCGGCCCACGCCGCGGCCGCCGCGACGGTATCGGTGCTGTCGCGCAGATCGGCCATCCGGATCGCGAAGGGCACCTGCGAGAGGACCTCCTGCTGCGGCTCCCCATCGACCTCGACGAACCGCGTCCGCAGGATCTCGTGCCGGTCGATCAGGTACGCGAAGGCCTGCTCCAGGCGCGGCACGTCGAGCGGGCCGTCGAGTTCGAACGCCGCCGGCACGACATACGTCGAGCCATGGCGCCCCTCGTGGAAGTGCTCGAGCAGCCAGAGCCGCTGCTGCCCATGGGACAGCGGATACAACCGGCGCGGCTCGCTCCGGGGAATGCGTGCCGCCGGCCGCTCCTGCGAGGCACCGACGCGCACGGCGAGATTGGCGAGCGTGGGGGCCAGCAGCACGTCGCGCACGTGAACCGTCAATCCGTGCTGCCGCGCCGCCGCGGCCACGAGACGGGCGGCTTTCAGGCTGCTGCCGCCGAGATGGAAGAAGTTGTCGTCGACGCCGACCCGATCGACGCCGAGGCCGTCCGCCCACAGGTCCGCGAGCGTCACTTCCAGCGGCGTTCGCGGCGGGCGATAGGCCGTGCCCGTCGCTTCCTCGGCCCCCGGGGCCAGCGGCAGCGCACGCCGATCCAGCTTGCCGCTCGACGTCCTCGGCAGGCTCGCCAGGCGCACGTACCGCGACGGCATCATGTAGTCGGGCAGCCGGCGGCGCAGCTCGCTCTCGATCGCCGCCACCTCCGGCATGTCATCGTCCGCCGCGGGCACCAGGTACGCCGTCAACCGGCCGTCGCCGCCATCGCTCTCCAGACCGACGGCGGCCTCGGCGATGCCGCGGCATCCGACCAGCGCCGACTCGATCTCGCCCAGCTCGATGCGGAAGCCGCGCAGCTTCACCTGATCGTCGAGCCGCCCCAGGAACTCGATCGCCCCGTCGGCCCGGTAGCGCGCGAGATCGCCGGTGCGGTATACGCGGCCGGGACGGAAGGGATTCGGCACGAACCTCTCCGCCGTCAGATCCGGACGTCCCAGGTACCCGCGTGCCACGGGCGTGCCGCCAATCAGCAGCTCGCCGGCCACGCCCAGCGGCACCGGATTCATCGACCGATCGACGATGTAGAGCGCCGTGTTGGCGATCGGCCGCCCGATCGGCACGGTCGTCCCTGGTGTCGAACCGGCGCGGCACGCCCAGTGGGTGACGTCGATCGCCGCCTCGGTCGGACCGTAGAGGTTGTGCAGGTCGCCAGGCAGTGTCCGGTGGAAGAGCTCGACCGTCTCGGGCGGCAGCGCCTCGCCGCTGCAGATCACGCGGCGCACGCCAACGCATGCCGCGGCCTCGGGATGCTGCAGGAACGCCTGCAGCATGGACGGGACGAAGTGCAGCGCGGTCACGCCGTTGGCCTGGATGAGATCGATCAGGTATCCCGAGTCCTTGTGACCGCCGGGTTTCGCCAGACACATGCGCGCGCCGGTCATCAGCGGCCAGAACAGCTCCCACACGGAGACGTCGAAACTGTAGGGCGTCTTCTGCAGCACGCAGTCGGCCGCGTCGAGCCGATAGGCCTCCTGCATCCACTCCAGACGGTTGACGACGGCACGATGGGTGTTCATCGCACCCTTGGGCCTGCCGGTCGATCCCGACGTGTAGATGACGTACGCGAGATGATCGGGCGTCACCGCCGCGTGCCGTTCCCCATCCGACAACGGGCCATCGTCCAGCGCGCGCAGGTCTGCCTCGTCCGTGTCCAGGCAGATCGTGGGAATCGACTGCCCGTCGACATCCTCCCCTTCCCGCCTCAGGCGGCTGCGAAGATCGCTCCGCGTGATCAGAACCGGGCAGGCGGCGTCCTCGACCATGAAGGCGAGACGTGAGGGCGGATAGTCGGGATCGAGCGGCACGTAGGCGCCGCCGGCCTTGAGGACCGCCAGCAGCGCCACCGGCAGATCGAGCGAGCGGTGCAGGCAGACGCCCACGCGGACGTCCGGTCCCACACCCAGCTGCACGAGGCGGCGCGCGAGCCGATTGGCGCGGGCCTCCAGTCCGGCGTACGTGAGGGTGCGTCCGTCACTGACGAGCGCGACGGCCGCCGGCGAGCGGGCGGCCTGCGCCGCGATCAGAGTCGTGCAGGCAGTGGTCGTTCGAGAACGTCCGGGCCGTGTCGTTCCAGTCGACGAGCAGCCGGCGCTGCTCCGCCTCGGTCGCCACCGCGAGGTCGGACACCGGGGTGGCGGGCGCGGCCACGGCGCTGCGCAGGAGGCCGACGAAATGACCGGCGAGCCGGGCCATCCGCTCCCGATCGTAGATGCGATCGTTGAAGCGCAGGAGGCCGCCGAGACACGACGTCCCTTCCCTGAACTCGAACGTGAGGTCGAACTGGCTCGTCGCGGGCGCCACGCCCAGGGGCTCCGTGCGCAGCCCCTCGAGTGCCATCGGCGCCTCCGCGTCACCGAGCAGGTTCACCATCACGTCGAACAATGGCGATCGGCTCGGGTCGCGCACCGGCGCCACCTCGTCGACGAGCAGGTCGAACGGCCAGACCTGATGCTCCAGCCCTTCGGACACCGTCCGCCGCACCGCCGAGACCAGCTCGTCGAAGCGCTGCCGGCCGGTGACGTGATCGCGCAGCGCCAGCGTGTTCGTATAGAAGCCGATCTGTCCCTCGAGGTCTGGATGGTTCCGCACCGCGACCGGCGTCCCGATGACGATGTCCTCCTGCGCCGTATACCGGAACAGCAGCGCCTTCACGGCGGCGGTCAGCAGCGTGAACAGGCTCGCTTCCGTTCGGCGCGCCAGGTCGTACAGGCCGGAGGTCAGCGCCTCGTCGATCGCGATCGGCAGATCGTCCCCGGCGAAGCTCTGCAGGGTCGGACGCGCATGGTCGCGCGGCAGGTCGAGCGGCCGCACCGGCTCGGCGAACATCTGCTGCCAGTACCGCCGGCTGCCGTCGAGCGCGCCCGATTCCAGCAGGCCGTTCTGCCAGACGGCGTAGTCCTTGTACTGGACGGACAGCGGTTCGAGCGCGGGGGCTGCGTCTCCACTCGCGTTGTACCAGGCCGTCAGCTCGCGCATCAGGATGCCGGCCGACCAGCCGTCGATGATGATGTGGTGCAGCTGCAGCAGGAGGGCCGACCGGCCGGCGATCGAGCGTCGCCACCGCGCAGCGGATCAGCGGCGCCACCGACAGGTCGAACGGGCGGGCGAGGTCTTCGCGCACCAGCGCCGTCACGGCCGCGATGGGATCCCGCTCCCGGCTGAGATCGTGAACCGGGATCTCGAGGGTCGCGCCGTCGACGATCTCCTGCCAGGGTTCGCCGTCCACCTCGACGATCCGTGTCCGCAGGATCTCGTGCCGCTCGATGACGTGTGCGAACGCCTGCCGCAGGCGACCGACATCGAGCGGCCCCGACACCACGAACTGCGCCGAGAGCTGATAGGCCGGATTGCCGCGCGTCTCGCCGAGCTGATCGAGGAGCCACAGGCGCCGCTGCGCGTGCGACAACGGGTAGCGTGACGCTGCGGGAGCCATCGGAATCCGCACCGGCACGGCAGGCGCCTCACCGTCCAAGGCAGCCGCCAGTTCAGCGAGCGATGCGTTGCCCAGCAGATCGCGAACCGCGACGCCCAGACCGTGGCGCGCCCGCGCCCGGCTCGTGAGCCTGGCGGCGGCGAGGCTGTGGCCACCCAGATCGAGGAACCGATCGTCGCGCCCGACATCGGCCACCCCGAGGACGTCGCTCCACAGGGCGGCGAGCTGCCGTTCCGCCTCGGTCCGCGGCGCCTCACCGGCGGCGCGGTGGCCGGCCCGATCCGCCAGCCGCGCGAGCAGCTGCTTCGCGTCCACCTTCCCGCTGGACGTCATCGGCATCGCGTCGCACCACTCGAACCGCGACGGGATCACCGCGACCGGCAGCCACTGCGCGAGGTACTCGCGCAGGTCGGCGGCCGGCACCGGTGCCGTCGACGGCACGAGGAACGCGACCAGCTCGCGATCCGTGCGGCCGTCGTGCACGAGCACGGTCACGTCGCGCACGCCAGGATGAGCCCAGAACCGGCTCTCGATCTCGCCGAGCTCCACGCGGACGCCCCGCACCTTCACCTGCCGGTCGATCCGGCCGACGAACTCGAGCGTGCCGTCCGGCAGCCACCGCGCCAGGTCGCCGGTCCGGTACAGCCGCGCGCCGGGTTCGGCGCCGAAGAGATCGGGCACGAAGCGCTCGGCGGTCAGACCGGGCCGGTTCACGTAGCCGCGCGCGACACCGATTCCGCCGATGAACAGTTCCCCGGGAACGCCGATCGGCACCGGCACGAGCTGCGGATCGAGCAGGTAGAGCTGGGTGTGAGCGATCGGCCCGCCGATGGGCGTGCGGCGGGGCGCCGACTCCAGCGGCACGTCGTAGAGCGTCGAACAGATCGTGGCCTCGGTCGGTCCGTACCCGTTCAGGATCGCCGCAGCATCCAGCGCGCGCCTCAGGTTCGAGAGCAGCTGCTCGTCGATGGGCTCCACGCCGACGGAGATCGACCGCAGGGCGTAGGCGACGCCGGCGCGCGCCGAATCGTAGAGATCCTGGAGCAGGAACGGCGGCACGTACGCGCCGCTGATGCGGCCCTGCGCCAGCCAGTCGAGATACGCCGGGCCGCTCGCGTGCACGTCTGCGGGCACGACGTGAACGGCGGCACCGACCGCCCACGCGCCGAAGATCTCGAAGATCGATGCATCGAAATTCACGTTCGTCCAGAGCGCGTTGCGATCGGACGCGACGATGTGGCGGCGACGCGCGAACTCCTCGGCAACGTTGACGGCCGCCCGGTGTTCGCAGGCCACCCCCTTCGGCACGCCGGTCGACCCGGACGTGTAGATGACGTACGCGAGCGAATCGGGATGGGGCCGGGAGACGGGGTGCGCGGCTCCCCCCTTCGCGCAGGCGTCGCGCACGTCGAGGCGCGACACGCGCGTCTCCCCGGACACCGCCGGCCACGGCCCATCCGAGACGGTCAGCAGGACGGCCGCGCCCGTGTCGTCCAGGATGAAGCGGGCCCGATCGGCCGGACTCTGCGGATCGATCGGCACGTACGCCGCCCCGGCTTTCAGGATGCCGAGCACCGCGACGAGCAGCCACTCCGAACGGCTCGTCAGCAGCCCGACGGGCGTCTCGGGCCCGACCCCGTGCCGCTCGACGAGGTATGACGCGACCCGGCGGGCGCGTTCATCGAGCTCGCGATAGGTCAGCGCAACGCCCTCGTACACCACGGCCACGTTGTCTGGCATCGTGGCGCACTGCCGCTCGAACAGATCGACGAGCGAGCGGTCGACGGGCGCGGCAGCCGGGGTCCTGTTGAACGCGACGAGCAGCGTCTCGCGCTCGGCGGCGGGCAGGATGTCGAGATCCCGGGGCCGCGCCTCGGGCGAGGCCATCAGCCCCGTCACCAGCGTGAGCCAGTGCGCGCCGATCCGTTCCACCTGCGCGGCGGGATACAGGGCCGGATCGTGCGCGATGTGCAGATGGAGCCCGTCGGCTTCGCGCGTGATCACCAGGCCGAGGGCATAGTGCATCTCCTCGACCGCATCGACGGCGTCGACGCTCCAGGACGTCCGCTGCCCGCCCGGGGCCGCATGCCCGAGCGGATAGTTCTCCACGATCAGCACGTGGTCGAAGAGGGCGCCCGCCAGGGAGCTGGCCGACTGGATCTCCCACAGCGGCATGGCCGCATGCGGCTCGCGCGCGACGGCCGAGGCCTGCACGCGCCGCGCGACGTCGATGAGCCGCTCCTCGCCGGTCCACTGCACCCGAACCGGCAGGGTGTTGATGAACAGCCCGACCATCGTCTCGACATCCGGCAGCACCGCGGGCCGGCCCGCGACGGTCGTGCCGAAGATTACGTCGGCGCGACTGCCGTAGCGGCCGAGCAGCACGCCCCAGAGCGTCTGCAGCGCGGTGCCGACCGTGACGTCCGCCGCCCGCGCCCACGCCTCGAGCGCCAGCGTCTCCGCCTCGCCGAAGTGCCACGACTGCAGCCGCTTCCCTCCATCGGCGCTCGCGGTGTGACGCCCTTCGGGCGCCACAGTGGCCGTCACGTCGTAGTCCGCCAGCGCCGCTGTCCAGTAGTCGCGGCCGGCGGCGCGATCCTGCGCGGCGAGCCATTCCAGGTACCGCCGGTACGGCGTCACGGCCGGCAGCGCCGGCTCCTCGCCGGCCGCCAGTGCCGCGTAGATGGTCTCCAGTTCCCCGGTCAGGATCGCGCCGCTCCAGCCGTCGAGCAGCAGATGATGGAAGGTCCAGACGACCTCGTGCGTCGCGTCGCCCGTGCGGAACACCGCCACGCGCAGGAGAACGTCGCGCACGAAGTCGAAGCCGCGCGCCCGATCCGCGAGGCGGAACGCGGCCAACTCGGCCTCCTGCCGGTCTCCCGGACGATCGCGCCAGTCCTCGTGGCGGAATTCGATCCGCCGATGCCGCGGAATGACCTGCACCGGCTGGTCGACGCCCTGCGTCCAGACGGCTGCCCGCAGGTTCGCGTGCCGATCCAGCAGCGCCTGCCACGCGGCCTCGAAGCACGCGGGATCGAGCGTCCCGTGCAGCCGGTAGCTCGTCTGCTCGACGTACGCCGTCGTTGCCGGCGCGGTCTGGGCGTGAAACAGCAGCCCTTCCTGCAGCGGCGCCAGCGGATAGATGTCCTCCACGGCGGATGCCGGGACGCCGTGCAGCTCGAGCAGCGTGTCCCAGGACACGAGGTCGAGACCGCGGATCGCCAGATCGCCCGGCGTCACTTCCGGCGTCCGCCCGGCGCAGTGCGTCGCGATCTGCCGCAGGTACGTTCCGTAGCCGTTCGAGCCACGCTTCCACACGTTCGCGCCGGAAGTGTCCGTCCGTGTAGCTGGCGTTCAGCGTCAACACGCCATCCACGACGATGCCGGTCACCGTGAGCGCGGGCGCGCGATGTCCCGGCGGCGACACTTCCGTTCCGGCGCTCCCGGTGCCGAGGACGAACGGTGCCGCCGCCTCGGCCGTGTCGAACCATCCGAGATAGTTGAAGAGGACGTCGGGTGCACACGCGAGTCCCGGCATCCTTTCTCCATCCGGTCCCATGTAGCGGAGCACGCCATAGCCGACGCCCTTGCGGGGAACCCGGCGGCGTGCTTCCTTCAGATGGCGGATCTGCCACGACCAGGCCGCATCCCCGGTACGGCCGCCGGCGTCTGCCACCTCGAGCACGATCGGATACAGACTGGTGAACCAGCCGACCGTCCGGCTGACGTCGAGATCGCCGACCGGCTCGCGTCCGTGACCTTCGAGCGCCACGAGTGTGCGCGCACTGCCGTGCCAGTCTTCGAGCGCCCGTGCGAGCCCGAGCAGCAGCAGGTCGTCGGCCTCCGTTCCGTACGCCTGCTGCGCGTCGACGAGCAGACGCCGGGTGTCAGCCGCCGTGAACCGCAACTGCACGGTATCGCCGGGGTCGGGATCGGAATCGCGCGGCAGTCTGGGCGCAGCGGTCCGGCAGATGGCTTCCCAGTACGGCCGTTCCTGCTGCCACCCGGCCGTCGTCACGGCATCGCGGAGCGCACGCACCCAGCGCAGATACGAATCGGTCTTGGCCGGCAGCACGACCGGCGCATCGGGCGCCGCCGCATAGGCCGTCGCCAGATCCTCCAGCACGATCCGCCACGACACGCCATCGATCACCAGGTGGTGCGCCACCAGCACCACCCGATCGTCCGCGGCCCGCCGCGCCACCGCCGCCTTGAACAACGGTCCCGTCTCGAGGTCGAAGCTCCCCTGCAGCCGCGTCGCCGCCTCGTCCTGCGCGGCATCCTCATCGGCCGCCGTCCGCAGATCCCACACCTCGACCGGGACCGGCCCATCCGCCCCGGCCTGCACCTGCTCCCACGGCCCCGTCGCCGTCCGCCGCACCGTCAGCCGCAGCGCGTCGTGCTGCGCCACCACCGCCTGCAGCGCCGTCTGCAGCCGCGCCACGTCCACCCGCTCGCGCCAGTGCAGCACCAGCGACTGGTTGAAGTGCGCATGCGGCGCCGGGCCGTCCAGCAGCCACGCCTGCATCGGCCCCAGCGGAGCCGTCCCCGTGATCACGCCCTGGTCGCGTGCCGCCGCGACCAGCGGCTGCGCCACCGCCGCCAGCCCCGCCAGCGTCGGCTGCGCGAACACGTCGGCCACCGTCAGGCGCAGGCCGGCCGTGCGCGCCCGCGCCACCACCTGCAGCGCCTTGATCGAATCGCCGCCCAGCGCGAAGAACTCGTCGTCGCGACCGACCGCGTCGACGCCCAGCACGCCCGTCCAGATGCCCGCCAGCGTCGTCTCGACACCCGGCCGCGGCGCCAACGTCGCGTGCGCCCGATCGAGGCGGCGGCCGCTCAGGTGCGCCAGCGCGCGGCGATCCACCTTCCCGCCCGCCGTCAGCGGCAGCGCGTCCACCACCGTGAACGCCGCCGGCACCAGCGCCGCCGGCAGCTGCGCGCGCAACGCCGTGCGCACGCCGTCCAGCGTCGGCGCCGGCGTGTCGCACACCAGGAACGCCGCCAGCTCGGTGCCGCTCGTGCCGGTCCGCGGCACCACCGCCGCGTCCCGCACGCCCGCGCAGGTCCGCAGCGCGGCTTCCACTTCGTCCGGCTCGACCCGCTGGCCCCGCACCTTCACCTGGCGATCCAGCCGGCCGCCGTACTCCAGCACGCCGTCGGCCCGCCAGCGCGCCCGGTCGCCCGTCCGATACAGCCGCGCGCCCGGCACGCCGCTCACCGGATCCGGCATGAACCGCTCGGCCGTCAGCGCCGGCCGGCCGGCGTAGCCGCGTGCCACACCCGCGCCGCCGAGATGCAGCTCGCCCCAGACACCCACCGGCACCGGACGCAGCGCCTCGTCGAGCACGCAGGCGGTGACGTTGTCGATCGGGCGACCGATCGGGATTGGCCCTTCCTCAGCCGGATCGCCACAGGCCGAGTAGGTGGCATCGATGCAGGCTTCCGCAGGTCCGTACAGGTTGTAGAGCGCGGCCGACGTCGTGGCCGCGAAGCGGTCGCGCAGATCGGGCGGCAACGCCTCGCCTCCGACGAACACGCGCTTCAACTGCGGCGCGCGGGCGAACGCATCCTCGCGCAGCAGCATGGCGAGCTGCAACGGAACGAGCTGGAGGGTCGTGACGCCATGCTCGCCGAGTGCGGCCGCGAGCCAGACCGCATCCCGGTGACCGCCCGGCCGCGCCATCACCAGCCGCCCCCCCGACAGCAGCGGCGCCCAGAACTCCCACACCGACGCGTCGAAGCCGAAGGGCGTCTTCTGCAGCACGCAGTCCGACGGATCGAGACCGAACGTGTCCTGGAACCACTGCATGTGGTTCAGCAGCGCGCCATTGGTGATCTCGGCGCCCTTCGGCTCCCCGGTGGAGCCGGACGTATAGATGATGTAGGCGAGATTCCCGGGCTCGGCAGCCGGCGGCAGATTCGCGGCACTCATCCCGGCGAGTCGCGGGTCCGGGCGATCGAACGCGAAGCTCGGGACGCCGGCACCGGCGCACCGGCGGCCCAGCGCGCTCGTCGTCAGCAGCCACGAGCAGGTCGCATCGCGCAGCAGATAGTGGAGCCGCTCGTCGGGCAGGTCCGGATCGAGCGGCACGTAGCAGGCGCCGGCCTTCAGCACGGCGAACAGGGCCGTGACCATGTCGGCCGACCGCTCGAGGCAGACGCCGACCCGGCGGTCGGGCCCGATCCCGTTCGCGCGCAGGAGACGGGCGAGACGGTTCGCCTCGTCATTGAGCTCGCCGTAGGTCACCGTGCGATCGTCGGCGACGACCGCGACGGCATCGCGGCGTCGATCGACCCGCGCCTCGATCAGCGCCGGCAGGCTGGCTCCGGGGTCCCGTTCACGGCGCGTCCGGTTGAACGCGGTGACGACGGCCGCGCGCTCGACGTCGGGCAGAATCTCGAGATCGCGCGCCGGCGCTTCCGGCATGGCCCGCAGGCTGGCGATCAGCTGCGCCCAGCGGTCGAACAGCCGCTCGATCTGGGCGACCGGATAGACCCCGGGATCGTGGCTGATGTGCAGCTGCAGACCGTCCGGCTCGCGCGTCGCCACCAGCCCGAGCCGGTAGTGCATCTCCTCGATCGTCTCGATCGCCTCGACGACCCAGTGCGGCGCCAGCCCCGCCTGCACACCCCGCCCGAGCGGATAGTTCTCGACGATGAGGACGTGATCGAAGAGCGGTCCGTGCAGCGGACTCGCCGACTGGATGGCCGGCAGCGGCGTATGGGCGTGCCCGTCGGCGGCGATCGAGGCCGCCTGCACGCGCCGCGCGACCGCATCGAGCCGCTCGTCGTCTTTCCACTGCACGCGGACGGGCAGCGTGTTGATGAACAGCCCGACCATCCGTTCCACGCCGGGCAGCGTCGCCGGCCTGCCGGCCACGGTCGTGCCGAAGACGACATCGGTCCGTCCGAGATGGCGTCCCAGGAGCAGGCCCCACAACGTCTGCAGCGCGGTGCCGACGGTGACGCCGGCTGCCCGGGCCCACGCCTCGAGCGCTTCGGTCGCTTCCTGTCCCAGGGCCCGCGACCGGCTTTCGCGCGCGCCACCGGACGTGGTGGCATGTCCCTCCGCCGGCAGCGACGCCACGCTGTCGTAACCGGCGAGCATCGTCGTCCAGGTACTCGTCGCTCGCCGTCCGGCTTCTTCCGTCGAGCCACTCGAGGTAGCGGCGATAGGGCGTCACGGCCGGCAGTGCCGGCTCGATGCCGGCCGCCAGTGCGGCGTAGATCGTCTCCAGCTCCGCCGTCAGCACCGCGCCGCTCCAGCCATCGAGCAGCAGATGATGGAAGGTCCAGACGACCTCGTGCGTCGCGTCGCCCGTGCGGAACAGGGCCACGCGCAGGAGAACGTCGCGTGCGAAGTCGAAGCCGCGGGCGCGATCGGACGCGCGGAACGCCGCCAGCGCGACCCGCTGCTGGTCTGGCGGGCGACCGCGCCAGTCCTCGGAGTGGAACTCGATCCGTCGATGCCGCGGAATGACCTGCACCGGCCGGTCGACGCCCTGCGTCCAGATGGCCGCCCGCAGATTCGCATGGCGATCCAGCAGCGCCTGCCATGCCGCCGCGAAGCACTCCGGATCGAGAGCCCCGTGCAGGCGATAGCTGGTCTGCTCGACATACGCCGTGGTTCCCGGCGCCGCCAGGCCATGGAACAGCAGCCCTTCCTGCAGCGGCGCCAGCGGACAGATGTCTTCGACCGCCGCCGCGGCGACGTCGTGCCGCTCGAGCAACGCGTCGAGCGCTTCGAGATCGAGGCCACGCAGCGTCAGATCGCTCGGCGTCACCTCTGGCGAGTGCCCGATGCAGTGCGCGGCAATCTGCTGCAGGCAGGTCCGGTACCGATCCAGCCACGAAGTCACGTCGGCGAGCCGGAAGTGTCCCGGCAGGCAGGTCGCGCTCAACTCGAGCACGCCATCCACGACAATGCCGGTCACCGTGAGGGGAGAGGCTCGGTGCCCGATCGGCAGCACATCGGGGCCGGCGCTCTCGAAGCCGAGGGTGAACGGCGCGGCGGCGGCGGCTGTCTCGAACGATCCCAGATAGTTGAAGAGGACGTCGGGCGAACACGACAGTGCCGGATCCTCACGTCCATCCACGGTGGCGTACCGGAGGATCCCGTAGCCCGTGCCCTTGCGGGGGACCTGACGCAGCGACTCCTTCATCCGCCGGATCTGCCACGACCAGGCAGCGTCGCCGGTCCGGCCTCGCGGATCGGCCGCCTCGAGCACGACCGGATACAGGCTGGTGAACCAACCGACCGTCCGGCTGATGTCGAGGTCGCCGATCGGTTCGCGCCCGTGGCCTTCGAGCGCGACGAGCGTGCGCGCGCCGCCGTGCCACTCCTGCAGCGACCGCGCGAGCCCCAGGAGAAGAAGATCGTTGGCCTCGGTCCCGTACGCGCGATGCGCGGGCCCCAGCAATCGCGTCGTCTCGTCCCGCGTCAGCCGCACCTGCACCGTGCCGCCGACATCGTCTTTTCCGTCGTTCTTATCGCGAGGAAGGGATGTCGTCTCGGTACGACAGACCGATTCCCAGTACGCCCGCTCCTCCTGCCGAGTGCCTGACGCCACCTCGGCGTGCACGGCCTCCGCCCAGCTCAGGTACGAATCGGTCTTGGCGGGCAGCACGACCGGCGTGTCGGGCGCCGCCGCATAGGCCGTCGCCAGATCCTCCAGCACGATCCGCCACGACACACCATCGATCACCAGGTGGTGCGCCACCAGCACCACCCGATCGTCCGCGGCCCGCCGCGCCACCGCCGCCTTGAACAGCGGTCCCGTCTCGAGGTCGAAGCTCCCCTGCAGCTGCGTCGCCGCCTCGTCTTGCGCCGCATTTTCATCGGCCGCCGTCCGCAGATCCCACACCGCAACCGGGACCGGCCCCTCCGCCCCGGCCTGCACCTGCTCCCAGCGCCCCGTTGCCGTCCGCCGCATCGTCAGCCGCAGCGCGTCGTGCTGCGCCACGACCGCCTGCAGCGCCGTCTGCAGCCGCGCCACGTCCACCCGCTCGCGCCAGTGCAGCACCAGCGACTGATTGAAGTGCGCATGCGGCGCCGGGCCCGTCAGCAGCCACGCCTGCATCGGCCCCAGCGCCGCCGTCCCCGTGATCACGCCCTGGTCGCGCGCCGCCGCCACCAGCGGCTGCGCCACCGCCGCCAGCCCCGCCAGCGTCGGCTGCGCGAACACCTCGGCCACCGTCAGGCGCAGGCCGGCCGTGCGCGCCCGCGCCACCACCTGCAGCGCCTTGATCGAATCGCCGCCCACCGCGAAGAACTCGTCGTCGCGCCCCACCGCGTCGACCCCCAGCACGCCGATCCAGATGCCCGCCAGCGTCGACTCGACGCCCGGCCGCGGCGCCCGCGCCGCGTGGGCCCGATCGAGGCGGCGGCCGCTCAGGTGCGCCAGCGCGCGGCGATCCACCTTCCCGCCTGCCGTCAGCGGCAGCGCCGCCACCACCGTGAACGCCGCCGGCACCAGCGCCGCCGGCAGCCGCGCGCGCAACGCCGCGCGCACGCCGTCCAGCGTCGGCGCCGGCGTGTCGCACACCAGGAACGCCGCCAGCTCGGTGCCGCTCGTGCCGGCGCGCGCCACGACCGCTGCGTCCCGCACGCCCGCACACGTCCGCAGCGCGGCTTCCACTTCGTCCGGCTCGACCCGCTGGCCCCGCACCTTCACCTGGCGATCCAGCCGGCCGCCGTACTCCAGCACGCCCCCTGTCCGCCAGCGCGCCCGATCGCCCGTCCGATACAGCCGCGCGCCCGGCACGCCGCTCACCGGATCCGGCATGAACCGCTCTGCCGTCAACGCCGGCTCGGCCGCATACCCGCGAGCGACGCCGGGACCTCCGAGGCAGACTTCACCCCAGACACCCGCTGGTGCCGGATTCAGGTCGGGGTCGAGCACCAGCACGGCGGCGTTCCGCGCAGGCAGGCCGATCGCCACGCGGCCATCCGGCTGCGCCGCCTGTTCGACCACCTGCTCGGTGGCGAATACCGACGCTTCGGTCGGCCCGTATTGATGACGCAGCACGCAGGACGATAGGTGGTGACCGTAGAATCTCGCGACCGCCCGCCAGTCGAGCGATTCACCGCCAACGATCAGGCACTGAAGCGACGGACAGGCATCGACCGTGAGGCCGGCCTGGAGGAGGGATTCGAGGAGCGTCGGCGTGAGCTCGCACAGCTCGATCTCGTTCCGGCGCAGATAGTCGAAGAGCGCCACGGGATCGCGCACGATCTCATCGGACGGAACGAACAGCGTGTGGCCCCAGCACAGCGTGCCGACGAGCTGCTGCACCGACGCGTCGAACGCCAGCGATGAATTCACGCAGACGCGAAGCGGGTGTCCGGCTTCGGTATAGAAGGTGCCCGCCGTGCCGAGAGCCAGGTCCAGCAGCAATCCGTGGTCGACGGCGACCCCTTTCGGCCGGCCCGTGGAACCCGACGTATAAATAATGTAGGCGAGCGACCCCGGCAGGGCCCGGCCAGGGCCCCGGCGCCCCGGGGCGCTGGCGATCAGGCTCCCGATGTGCAGGCGCTTCGAGCCCGGTTCGCCGCCCTCGACCTCATCCGTTCCGGAGGTCAGGAAGGCGGCCGCCCCGGCGGCCTCGAGCATGTAGGCAACGCGTTCGGCCGGCAGGCCGCTGGCAACCGGCAGGTAGGCACCGCCGGCCTCCAGGATTCCCAGGATGCCGGCCACGGTGTCCACCGTTCGCTCGGCCATCACGCCGACCACCTGCTCTGGCCCCGACACCGTGATGCCCCACGAGCGCCGACGCCACGCGTCCGGCGCGATCCGCCAGCTCGCGGTACGTCACGCGCATGTCGCCGGCGACCAGCGCGCACTGATCGCCCTGCCGCTCGACGACTTCGTGAAGCAGATCGAGTACCGAAGTGGCAGCTCTCGCGTCTGCGTTCGGCCGGCCGGCCTGCGAACGCTCGACCAGGAGACGGCGCTCGGCCGGCGCCAGCATCTCGATCGACGCCAGCGGCCGCCGCCAGGCTTCTTCGGTACCGACGAGCGACTCAACGAGGGTCTTCCAGTAGCCGGCAATGCGGTGCGCCGTCTCCCGTGCGAACAGCGCGGTGTTGTACTCCAGGTCGAGCTCGAGTCCGTCGGCCGACTCGCGAACGACGAACGTCAGGTCGAACCGGCTCACGTCGTCGCCCGCGGGCACGGCCTCGGCCGGTCGGCCGTCCAGGATCAGATCGGGCGTCCCCTCTTCCTGGAGCACGACCATGACGTCGAAGAGCGGTGACCGCCCGAGATCCCGATCGAGCCCGAGCTCGTCCACGAGCCCGTCGAAGGGATAGAGCTGGTGGTCGAGCGCCTGCGCCACCTTGTCGCGGCATTGCCGCAGCAGGTCGCCGAACGACTCGCCGCCCTGCAGCGCGAGGCGCAGCGGCAGCGTGTTGGCGAAGAAGCCGACCGGCGCCGCCAGAGCCGGATGCATCCGGCCCTCGACCGGCGTGCCGACGCTGATGTCCTGCTGGCCGGAGAGGCGGCCGAGGAGCACGGCGATCGAGCCGAGGACACCGGCGAACAGGCTGGCTCCGTGCGCTCTCACCAGCTCGCCGAAGCCGGCGGAGAGTCCGGGACCCAGCTCGACGCGGACGGTGGCGCCGTCGAACGACTGCAGCGCGGGCCGCGGGAAGTCCTGCGGCAGCAGCAGCGGTACAGGCGGATCGGCGAACTCTCTCGTCCAGAACGCCCGCGCCGACGCGGCCGCCGGACTCTCGAGATAGCGCCCCTGCCAGACGGCGTAGTCGCGGTCCTGAACGGGCAGCGGATCGAGCGCGACCGGCGCTTCGCCACCGGCCGCCTCGTAGAGCGCCATCAGCTCGCGCACGAGAATCGCGATCGACGCCCCGTCGGTCACCAGATGGTGCATCAGGACGAACAGCCCGCTGCGGCCCTGTGCGAGCCGCCTGACCTTCACCCGCAGCAGGGGCGCCGCATCGAGGGCGAACGGCTCGTGCGCCCACGCGCGCACGCCGCGCCGGAACTCGCCCTCCGCGTCCGGACGATCCGACCAGTCCTCTGCGTCGATGCGCCAGTCGACCGTGTCGGCCACGACCTGCCGCGGTTCGCCGTCCCGATCGACGAAATACGTCCGCAGCGCCTCGTGACAATCGATGAGCGCGCGAAACGCCCGTTCCAGCTCGGGCACCCGCAGCGCCACGTCGAGCAGGAACGCACTCGGCATGTTGTAGGCCGAGAACGGCGCCGGCACCATCTGCTCGAGCACCCACAACCGCCGCTGCGCGTGCGAGAGCGGATAGCTCTCCGCCGGCGCGACCGGCACGAGCGGCTCGACGGCGCCGGCCTGGCGGTCCGCGGCCAGCTCGGCGAGAGCCCCGACGGTCTGGTGCACGAACAGGTCGCGCAGCGTCGAGATCGAGGCCGAGCTCGGCGGACGCGCGCCCGACGATGCGGGTGGCCTTGAGACTCTGGCCGCCCAGATGGAAGAAGTTGTCGTCGAGCCCGACGCGCTCGACGTCCAGCACGTCCTGCCACAGGCGGGCCAGCGCGCGCTCGGCTTCCGTGTGCGGCGCCCGGTAGCGCGTGCCGACCGAAAGACCTGCGCGGTCGAGCCGCAGCAGCGCCGCCCGATCGATCTTCCCGCTCGGCGTCAGCGGCCAGGCATCCAGCGGCACGTAGCGCGCCGGAATCATGTAGTCCGGCAGCGTCGCGGCCAGTTGCGTCCGCAGGGTCTCCAGTGCCGGCGGCTCACCGCGGCACACGAGGAAGGCGCACAGCTCGGGCTCGCCGCTCGAGCGCAGCACGACGAGCGCATCGGCCACGCCCGGATACTGCCGCAGCGCCCGCTCAATCTCGGCCGGTTCGATCCGGTAGCCGCGCAGCTTGAGCTGGAAATCGCGGCGGCCGAGGAACTCGAGCTGCCCCGTCTCGAGCCACCGCCCCTCGTCGCCGGTCCGGTCCAGACGTTCGCCGTGCCCGAACGGACTCGGCACGTAGCGCTCGGCGGTGAGGTCGGGCGCGCGATGGTAGCCGAGGCCGAGGCCCGAGCCGCCGATGTAGATCTCCCCGCGCACGCCGATCGGCACCGGTTCCAGCGCGGCATCCAGGACGTAGAGCTGCGTGCGCGCGATCGGCCCGCCGATCCGTCCGGCTTCCGATGCGTCGCGCACGTGATTCACCGTCGACCAGATGGTGGTCTCGGTCGGACCGTAGACGTTCCAGAGGTCGACGCCGCGGGCGAGGAGAGATGCGGCGAGGTCCTCCGGCAGGCGTTCGCCGCCACACCACGCGCGGAATCCGGGCGGCGGAGCCCAGCGGCTGTCGACCAGCAGCCGCCACGTGGCGGGCGTCGCCTGCATCACCGTCACGCCGTCGCGATCCAGCTGCGCGGCCAGCCTCTCGCCGTTGCCGGCCGTGTCGCGATCGATCACCAGCACGCACGCGCCGGTGACGAGCGGCAGGAACACCTCGAGCGCCGCGATGTCGAACGCCCACGTCGTGACGGCGGCCAGCACGTCAGCCGCCCGCAGCCCCGGCGTCTCGCGCATGCTGGTCAGCACGTTCGCCAGGGCTCGATGCGGGATGGACACCCCCTTGGGCGCGCCGGTGGAACCGGACGTGTAGATCGTGTACGCCGGCTCGTCCGGCGCAATCGCGGGATGCCGGTCGAAGACGTCACCCGCATCGAGCGCCGGCAGCGGGATGGCCGTCACACCCGCGCCCTCCTGAGCTGACTCGCCCTCGTGGCCGTGGGCCGGCTGCGAGTTCAGCAGCAGGACGCGTGCGCCGCTGTCGCGCAGGATCGCCGTGCGCCGTTCGGTCGGGTGAGCGGGATCGAGCGGCAGGTAGACGGCGCCGGCCCTGAGCACACCAAGCAGGCCGACGATCATCTCCTCGGAGCGGGCCATCTGCAGCGCGACGATCTCGCCGCGTGCCACGCCCTGCTGCTCCACCAGGAAGCGCGCCAGGCGTCCGGCGCGCAGGTCGAGCTCGCGGTACGTGAGCGTGCGCCCCGCGCAGACGACGGCCAGGGCCTCCGGACCGAGCCGTACCTGCCGCGCGAACAGCTCCGGCAGCGTCGCGTCGCCGGCCGCGTCCGCGAGTCCGGCGGCATTGAACCCGGCCAGCAGCTGCTGCCGCGCGGCCCGATCGAGGATCGGCAGCGCATCGAGGCGCGCAGCGGGATCGTTCAGCGCCGCGCGCAGCAGGACCGCGAAGAGCCGTCCGATGCGAGCGGCGGTCGACGGCTCGAACAGCGCCGTCGCGTAGTCCAGCTCCAGGCGCAGGCCGTCGCCCGTGGGCGTGAACGTGAAGCCCAGGTCGAACTGGCTGACCCGTCGCGGCAGATCGATCGGCTCGACGCGCGCCCCGTCCAGCGTCAGCGGCTGCTCGTCGATCTCCTGCAGCGCCACCATGACGTCGACCAGCGGCGAACGGCTCAGGTCGCGATCGAGATCGAGCTCGTCCACCAGCCGGTCGAACGGATAGATCTGATGTTCGAGCGCGCTGACGACGATGGCGCCGACCTGGCCGGCGTACTCCGCGAACGACAGCTCCGGCTCCGGCCGGCTGCGCAGCGGCAGCGTGTTGACGAAGAAGCCGACCTGTTCCTCCAGCGCCGGATGGATGCGTCCGGCGACCGGAGTGCCGACGGTCACGTCGTGCTGGCCCGTCAGCCGCATGAGCAGCGCCTCGACTGCCGCCAGCAGGACCGCGAACCGGCTGACGCCGCGGTCGCGGGCGAAGACGTCGAGCGCCGCTCGCACGTCGGCGCCGATCTCCACGACCGCCCGGCTGCCGTCGAAGGTCTGCACGGCCGGGCGCGGGTGATCGATCGGCAGCGCCAGCGGCTCGACCGGCGTCTCGAACTGCCGGTGCCAGAACTCGCGCGTCCGCGCGATGCCCGGGCTGTCCAGCAGGGCCTGCTGCCAGGCGGCGTAGTCCTTGTACTGCCGGGCGAGCGGCGCCAGGTGCGGCCGGACGCCGCGCAGTGCGTCGGCGTATCCCGCGCCGATCTCGCCGACGATCAGCGGAATCGACCATCCGTCGGCAATCGCGTGGTGCAGCACGATGACCAGGCCGTGACAATCGGCGGCCAGCCGTCGCAGCACGACACGGAACGGCGGCGCCGCGGCCAGATCGAAACGGGCGTACATCCAGCGTTCGGCCTCGCGCGCGAACCGGCGCCGCGCATCCGGATCGTCCGACCAGTCGGCTTCGTCGATGGGAACGGCGCCAGCCGGCATCACCTCCTGGCGCGGCTCGCCGTCCACCTCGACGAACCGCGTGCGCAGCGCTTCGTGCCGCGCGGTCAGCCTCGCCAGCGCCTCCCCCAGCGCCGCCCGATCGAGCGTGCCGTGCACGAGGAAGGCCGCCGGCATGTTGTAGGCGGCCGGACCGTCGGCGGCCAGCTGTTCGATGATCCAGAGCCGGCGCTGCGCGTGCGACAGCGGATAGGTCGGCTGCACCGGCAGCGCGACGAGCGGAATGGCGCCAATGGGATCGCGCGTGGCCAGCAGGCCGGCCTGCTCCGCGATCGTGGGATGCGTGAAGACGTCGGTCAGGCGCAGGTCGAGGGCGTGGTCCTCGCGGGCCAGGGCCACGACGCGGGTGGCCGTCAGGCTGTGCCCGCCGAGCGCGAAGAAGTTCTCGTCGATACCAACCGGGCCAGCCGGATCGCCCGTCCCGGGCTCGAGCGCCCGCTGCCAGATGGCGGCCAGCGTCCGCTCGAGCTCCGTGCGTGCGACACGCGGCGGCCCCGCCGCGCGCCGGACGTGGGCCGCCGCGTCGGGCAGCCGCGCGCAATCGATCTTGCCGCGCGAGGTCAGCGGGAACGCGTCGAGGCAGACGAACAGCGCCGGCACCATGTAGTCGGGAAGGAGCCGGCGCAGGTGCGCACGCAGAATCCCCAGCCGCCGCCTCGTCGGCGATGACGTAGGCCACCAGCTCACGCGTCGGCCCGGCGGCCCGCGCGACGACCAGCGCGTCACGCACGGCGTCGTGCCCGCGGAGCGCCCGCTCGAATCTCGGCCAGCTCGATGCGGAAGCCCCGCACCTTCACCTGACCGTCGTCCCGGCCGAGATAGACGAGGCTGCCGTCTTCGCGCCAGGCCACGACGTCGCCGGTGCGATAGAGCCGCCCTCCCGGCTCCGCCGCGAACGGATCCGGCACGAAGCGCTCGGCCGTCGAATCCGGCTGCCCGAGATACCCGCGTGCCAGGCCGCCGCCCCCGATGCACAGTTCGCCCGGCATCCCGACGCCGACCGGCTCCAGTCGATCGTCCAGCACGTAGAGCGACTGCCCACCGAGCCCCCGGCCAATCGGCACGCGCCAGCCGTCCTCGTTCGACTCGGGCTCCGGCTCGAACAGGTGGTACGCCGACGTGACCGACGCCTCGGTCGGGCCGTAGGTGTTCACGAGGCCAATCCGCGCTCCGTAGGCTCCGCGCCAGTGCGCCAGCCCTTCGGCCGTCAGCGCCTCGCCCCCGACGAGCATCAGCCGCAGCGCGCCGGGTCCGCCCGTGTGTCCCCGAGCCGTCCACTCGCGGACGGCTTCGTGCCAGTAGGCCGTCGGCAATTCCGCCACGGTGATGCGGTGGCGTTCCAGGTACTGGCGCAGTTCATCCGGCGTCCACAGATCGCGCCCCCGCACGAACAGCGTCGCGCCGCTCACGAGCGCCGGGAAGATCTCTTCGATCGCCTGGTCGAACGCGATGTTGTCGTACTGCAGCACGCGATCGTCCGGCTGCAGCGACTGGATGTCGCGGAAGCGCCGGGTGTGCAGGGCCAGCGACCGGTGATCGATCATCACGCCCTTGGGCCGACCGCTCGAGCCCGAGGTGTAGATGACGTAGGCGAGATTCGCGCCCTGGATGTCGACCGGCCGGAACGGCACGGCAGCGCCTCCGGCCTCATCGTCGAGCGCGGCCAGATCGATGACCGTGCGGCCGGTGCCGCCGCTCGCGGCCGCGGTGCCGCTTCCGGCCACGACGACCCGCGCGCCGCAGTCGTCGAGCACCTGCTGAATGCGCGCCTCGGGAAGGTTCGTGTCGATGGGCAGGAAGGCGCTGCCGGCCTTCAGGATGCCGAGCAGCGCGACGATCATCCGCTCGTTGCGCGGCACGAGCACCGGCACGATCCGATCGGGTCCCGCGCCGGCCTCGCGCAGGCGACGGGCCACGGCGTCGGAACGGACGTCGAGATCCTCGTAGCTGAGCGATCGCCCCTCGCAGACCACTGCCGTGCGGCCCGCGCCGCTCGCCACCGCCTGCCGGAAGAGATCCAGGACCGTCGCCCGATCCTCCACCTCGTCGGGTAACGCGTTGAACGCCGACACGACGGCCTGCCGTTCCTCTTCGGGCAGCAGCGGCAGATCGCCCACCGGCCGATCGGGCTCGGCGAGTGCGTGCCGCAGCAGCTCGGTCAGGCGGCGGCACATCCGGGCCACGCGGTCCCGCGTGTAGAGGTCGGTGCTGAACTCGACCAGCGCGTTCAGCCGACCGGGCTCGTCGAAGAAGTCGAACGACAGCTCGAACTTGCTCGCCGCCGAGGCGATTGGCAGAGGCTCGACCGCCACGCCGTCGAGGCGCAGGACCGTCTCGCCCCCGGCATGGAGCGCCACCATGACGTCGAACAGCGGATTGCGGCTCGTGTCGCGCTCGAGCGCGAGCTCGTCGACCAGCCGAATCGAACGGGAAGATCTGATGTTCGAGCGCGGCCGAGACGGTGTCGCGCACGCGATCGAGCAGCTCGCCGAAGCCCACCGACCGTCCGGCCCGGAGGCGCAACGCCAGCGTGTTCACGTAGAAGCCGACCTGCCGTTCGAGCGTCGGATGCAGCCGGCCCGCCACCGGCGTCCCGATCGTGATGTCCTCCTGACCGCTGTGGCGCATCAGGAGGGCGTACACGCCGGCGAGCATCCCCATGAACAGCGTCGCCCCATGCTCGCGGCACAGGGCCTGCAGGCTGTGCCGCGCCTCGTCGGACAGCGCGAACCCCAGCTGATCGCCGTCGGTGCCGAGCACGGCGGGACGCGGACGATCGTGCGGCAGCTCGAGCGGCTCGGGCGGCGCGGCGAACTGCCCGTGCCAGTACGTGCGGAGCGGCGCCGCGGCGTCGGCCTCGAGCAGGGCCTGCTGCCAGCGGACGTAGTCGGTGTACTGCACGGTGAGCGGCGCGAGCTCTGCGGGCTCGCCGCGGAGCGCCGCACGGTACAGCCGTTCCAGCTCGTCGGCGAGCACCGGCAGCGACCGGCCGTCGAGCAGGAGATGATGGAAGACCAGCAGCAGCCCGTGGCGCTCGGTGCCAGGCGTCCGCGACGCGAGCCGCCTGAGCGCGACCCGCCAGAGCGGCGCTTCGTCCAGGGCGAAGCCGCGGACGGCATCGTCGGCCGCCAGCCGCCCGAAGCGGGCGTCGGCGTCCGGCTCCCCGGACCAGTCCTGCAGGTCGATCCGCAGGTCGACGTCCGGCCGCACCTCCTGCCTCGGCTCGCCGTCGACGAGGACGATCCGGCTGCGGAGGATCTGGTGCCGCGCCATCAGCGCCGACAGCGCTTCGCGCAGTGCGGCGACCGACAACGGTCCCTCGACGATGAAGGCGCCGGGGACGTTGTAGGCGGCCGCCCCGCCGGCGTTCATCTGCTCGAGCACCCACAGCCGCCGTTGTGCGTGCGACAGCGGATGATGCGGCGCCTCGGGCCCCCGTTCGAGCCGAATGCCGCTGAAGGGCTCGCGCTGCGCAATCGCCTGGGCCAGCTGCGCGACCGTCGGGCGCGCGAACAGATCCCGCAGCCGCACCGGCAGCAGGAAGCGCTGCTGCGCCAGCGCCACGACCCGGGCGGCGCTCAGGCTGTGCCCGCCGAGCTGGAAGAAGTCGTCGTGGACGCCGACGCGGCGCACGTCGAGCGCCCGCGCCCAGATCGCGGCGAGCATGCGCTCGAGCTCACTGCGCGGCGCCACGTACTCGGTACCCGGGCCGAGGGCGCGATCCGCCGGCGCCGGCAGCGCCGCGCGGTCCACCTTCCCGTTCTTGTTCAGCGGCAGGCGATCGAGCACGACGAAGTGCGCCGGAATCATGTAGTCCGGCAGGCCATCGGCCAGGAAGTCCCTGACGGCCGCCAGCGTCATCGTGCCGCGCTGGGCCACGAGATAGGCCACCAGCTGCCGGGTGCCTTCCACGTCGCGCGCCAGCACGACGGCCTGCCGCACGTCGGGATGGGACCCCAGCGCGCTCTCCACCTCGCCGAGCTCCACGCGATGCCCGCGGATCTTGATCTGATCGTCGCTGCGCCCCAGGAACTCCAGGTTGCCGTCACGGCCCCATCGGGCCAGGTCGCCGGTGTCGTACATCCGCTCGCCCGGCGCCTCCGCGAACGGGTCGGGCAGGAACCGCTCGGCCGTCAGCTCCGGCCGACCGAGATAGCAGGTCGCCAGGCTCGGCCCCGAGAGGTACAGGCGGCCCGGCACGCCGATCGGCACCGGCCGCAGCCGCGCATCGAGCAGGCGCACGCGCGTGTTGTCGATCGGGCGGCCGATCGACGGATGCGAGCTCCAGGCCGCCGGCGGCCCGCTCAGGCGAAAGGCGGTGACGACGTGCGTCTCGGTGGGGCCGTAGTGATTCCAGAGAACGCAGGGGGTGTGCCGCGCGAAGAACCGTCGCACGCGCATCGGTCACCACCAGCTGTTCACCCGTGGCCGTCAGCTCGGTCAGCGCGCAGCCGGCCGTGGAGCGTTCGACGAGCCGCTCGGCGAGCTGGCTGAGCACGACCACGGGCACGATCGCCTTCTCGATCCGCTCGGCGATCAGCAGCTCCGCCAGCGCTTCCGGATCGCGGCGCACCTCCTCGGAGACGATCACGAGGCTGCCGCCGGAGCCGAGCGTGGCGAAGAACTCGTGGAAGCTGGCATCGAATCCGAGCGAGGCGAGCTGCAGCGTCCGCTGCCCCAGCGTCATCGTGCGCAGGTGCCACCGGATCAGGTTCGTCATCGATCGGTGCGGCAGCACGGTCCCCTTCGGCCGACCGGTGGAGCCCGACGTGTAGAGCACGTAGATGGGCGACTCGGGGTGGATGGCCAGACCGGGGTTTCCGGGCGCGTGCGAGGACCGCCACCCGTCGGGCGCGTCCAGATCGAGCAGCCGCACGCCGTCCACCGCCACGCGCGGGGCCAGGCTGCTCTGCGTGATCACGATCCGCGCGCCGGCATCGGCCAGCAGCCCGTGCAGGCGGAGGTCGGGGTTCACCGGATCCAGCGGCAGGTACGCCGCACCGGCTTTCAGCACGCCCAGCACGGCGGCCACCATCGCGGTCGATCGCTCCAGGCAGATGCCGACGATGGTCCCCGGCCCGACGCCGGCGGCCACGAGCGACCAGGCCAGCCGGTTGGCGTCCTCGTTCAGCTCGCGGTAGCTGCAGCGCCGCCCGCGATCGGTGACCGCCGTCGCGTCCGGCGTGCGTTCCACCTGCGACTCGAACAGATCGATCACCGTCGTGTCGTCCGGGACGCGGTGTGCCGTGTCGTTGAAGCCCCGCAGCACGAGCGCTTCTTCCGCAGCCGTCAGCATCGCCAGATCGCCCGCGGCCGTCCCGGCGCCCTCGCAGGCTGCGGCGCACAGGCGCTCGTAGTGCTCGATCAGCGCCGAGGCCGTCTCCGGCTCGAAGAGATCGGTGCAGGTACTCGACCGTGGCCTCGAGCTCGCCGTCCCGCCGCTCCAGCGTCAGCGTGAGATCGAACTTCGACGTGCCGCTGGTCAGCGGCATGGGCGTCACCCGGAGTCCGTCGAGCGCCAGCCGGTTCTCGGGGTCCTCCAGGTACACGAACAGGTTCTGGAAGATCGGTGGCCGGCTCAGGTCGCGCGCGGGCGCCACCTCCTCGACCACCAGCTCGAACGGGCACTCCTCGTGCTCGTAGGCCTCGAGGCACGTGCGCCTGACGCGCGCCAGGATCTCGCGGAAGGGGACGTCGCCGTCGATCGCGGTCCGCAGCGCCAGCGTGTTCAGGAACAGCCCGACGACGTCCCGCGTCTGCGGGTGCGCCCGATTGGCGATCGGCGTCCCGACGATGACGTCGGACTGTCCGGTGCAGCGGTGCACGAGCAGCTCGAACACCGCGAGCATCAGCATGAAGCGGCTGACGTGCTCGGCCCGCGCCAGCCCGTCGAGGCGGGCGACCAGCTCGCGCGGCAGCTGGCGCGTCACCGTCGCTCCGGCGTAGCTCTGCGCGGCCGGGCGGGCGCGATCGGCGGGCAGCTCCGAGACGGGCAGTGGGCCGGCAAGCCGCTCGCGCCAGTAATCCAGCGACCGGCGCCCGGCTTCGCCCTCGAGGTGCAGGCGCTGGAAGTCGGCGTAGTCCGCGTACTGGATCTCGAGCGGCGGCAGGCCGTGCGGCCGCCCGTGGCGGTGGGCGCCGTACAGCCGGCCGAGCTCGCGGAGGAGGATCTCGACCGACCAGGCGTCGCCGGCGATGTGGTGCAGGTTCAGGGCGAGCACGTGCTCGCCGGGCCCGAGGACGAACAGCCGGGCGCGGAACAGCGGGCCGCGAGCCAGGTCGAACGGGTCGCGGGCGTACGCGGCGAGCCGGGTGCGCAGCTCCGTCTCGCGGTCGCCGGGTGGAATGCGGGAGAGGTCGTCGCGAACGAGTGTCAGCCGGCCGTCGGCGGCAATCCGCTGCACCGGACGGCCGTCTTCGGCGCCGAACGTGGTGCGGAGCGTCTCGTGGCGGGCCACCAGCGCCCGCAGCGCCTGCTCGAGCGCCTCGTCGTCGAGAGGGCCCTCGAGCCGGAACGCCGCGGGAATCGCATACGCCGCATGGCCCGAATCGAGTGCGTCAAGCAGCCAGATGCGGCGCTGCGCGAAGGAGGCCGGAAAGGAGACGGCAGACTCGAACATCCTGGAACTGTGTATTCAACGTGAAGAAATCGCGGGTCGGCGCGGGCGTCATGCATCGACCCACCACTTCTGCCCCTTGAGGCTCCGGCGGGCCTCTTCGACCATCCGGACCGTGCGATCGCGGTCCCGCGCGGCCAGCGCGCTTCGCGCCGCCGTCAGGAACTCGATCTCGGGCTCCGTGAGTTCCGGATGCCAGAGGTGCATCAGCAGGATGACGCGCGTGCTGCGCGTGTGCATCTGCACCTCGTGATCGAAGCTGTCGTCGAACAGCAGGCACTTGCCTTCCTGCCAGGTCCGCGTCTCGTCGGCGACCCGGATCCAGCCCCCCTCCGGAATCACCAGCCCGAGGTGCATCGTCAGGCGGAAGTTCCAGGGGCCGCAGTGCGGAACCAGCTTCGCGCCGGGATTCAGCGCCGAGAACATCACCACCTCGCCCACGCGGGGGATCGAGTCGATGATCGCCGCCGTGCGGGGACACAGCGCGCGGTTCTCGTCGCACGACAGCGGCTCCTGCTTCAGGAAGAGCGCCGTGGACAGCTCGGCCGACGCGATGTCGCCCCCCTCGAGGAAGCGCTGGAACCCCTCCCGCCGGTCGCGGGCGGCCAGCAGCTCGTCACGGATGATCTGCCACGAGCCCTCGAGGACCCGGCCGGCCGCGTTGTGCATCGGATCGTGCCAGGGGGTGGCGGTCAGGCCCGGCAGGTAGAAACCGGGGCGCTGGAGCGGCTCGGGAGAGACGTAGGGCGGCCGGCCGCCCTCGGCCACCTGCACGGCGTCTTCCATCCGGCGCAGCGCCGCGGCGCCATGTCTCGCCCGCGCGGCCTCGATCGCCTCGCGCAGCAGCTCTGCATCCGTTCGTCCCGTGACTTGCTGTTCCATCGCGTATCTTCCTTCGGCTGGCGACCGCAGCAAGAGGCGCCGCAGGTCGAGTGAGACAGGGCGGTACAGTACCGCATCACCCCCGGAAACGCACCCGAATTTCGGGGCCGATTTCAGAGAAACGGCAGGTCACGCCGCGAAAACACGAGGTCGTAATAGCCCTCGTGCAGCCGCCCGTCGACCCGCTGCGGACGCCTGGCCCGGCGGCGGTCGACGATGAGGTCCTTGGGCAGGACGTAGGTGAAGAACCCGCGGGCGCGGAACCAGTCGGCCAGGTCGTCCGGCCGGGCCGGCCGGCCCTGGTACTGCCAGTCTTCCGACGTCTCGATCACGACTTCGCAATCGGTCCGCAGCGAGCTCAACATCGGCTCCAGGCCGGCCACCACCTCGAACTCCGCTCCCTCGACGTCGATCTTGATGAGGCGCGCGTTCCGGATCTCGTCGGGCGACAGCAGCTCGGCCAGCGGCGCTGCCGTCACCTCGGCCTCGAAGCGGTTGCCGGTCAGCGGCCGGGGATGGATGCTCGTGATGCCGGTCGAGTGCTCCGGCCCGCGATACACGGCCCGACTGCCGCCGCGGTCGGCGGCCACGGCGCAGACGGCACGCACGTTGGCCGCATGCGGATTGAGCGCGAGGTTCTCCATCAGCTTCGCGAAGGTGGCCGGCGACGCCTCGATGGCGACCACCCGGCCCGACGGCCCGACCAGGCGCGAGGCCAGCAGCGAGAAGTAGCCCAGGTGCGCGCCGACGTCCACGAACAGGTCGCCCGCGGCCAGGGAGTCCTCGCACCAGTACCGACAGGTTCTCCTCGAGGACGCCGAACAGGCGGATCGCCATCGGGATGATGTCGCGCGTGGTGCCGGCGAAACGTGATCCGAAACAGGTCGTCGTGACGAACTCGCGCGGATGATGCGTGGACGCCGCCGGCACGATCAACGCGGGAATGAGCGCACGCTTGAGGGCCGGGAAGGGGCCGTGCCGCGTGTACCGGGCGAGCGCCGGAAAGGTGAGGTCGTACACGACGCCCGCCAGGCGCGCGTGCACGTGCCGGACGGCCATGTACAGGCCGCGGAGGCTCCGCGTGAAGAGCGACTCGGGTTCGGTGTGCATCGATGCGGCCGTGGCGCCCCGCCGCCGGGCGGGGCCGACACGATCCTAGTCCGGCCGGCCGCCCGCGTCGACGTCCCCGTGCAGCGTTCGCGGCCGGCGCCGCGTCGCCAGCCCTGCCGGCCGGACTGGCACCAGCCGGCCCTTTTCTGGTATATCAGCACGTCGCCCCGCGACGCGACCCGCAGCCGGCCCCCCCATGCCAGACGATTCCGCCTCGCTCGTCCGTCAGCTCGATGAGCTGAACCGCATCGGCGCCGCGCTGTCGGCCGAGCGCGATACCGGGAAGCTCCTCGACCTGATCCTCGCCAAGGCGCGTGCGATCACGCTCGAGCGACGCCGGCTCGCTGTACCTCGTCGGCCCGAAGGACGGCGCCGACCCGAATGATGACGAGGCGCCGCGCGTCCTGCGGTTCGCCGTGGCGCAGAACGATTCGGTCGACCTGCCGTTCCGGTTCTCCGCGCTCGAGATCACCGACCGCTCGATCGCCGGCTACGTGGCGCTGACCGGGAGCACCGTCCGCCTCGACGACGCCTACGTGCCGCCAGCCGGCGTGCCGTACACGTTCAACCATGCGTTCGACGATGCCGCCGGCTACCGCACGCAGTCGGTGCTCGCCGTCCCGATGCGCACTCCCAAGGGGCACATCGTCGGCGTCGTGCAGCTGATCAACGCGACGACCGACGGCGCAGTAACGACCTATACCGGGCGCGACGAGGCCCTGGCGCTGTCGCTGGCGTCGCAGGCGGCGGTCGCCGTCGAGAACAGCCAGCTCTACGCCTCCATCCAGCGCCTGTTCGAGGGGTTCGTGCGCGCCTCGGTCGTGGCGATCGAAGCGCGCGACCCGGCGACCTCCGGCCATTCCTTCCGCGTCGCCAACCTGACGGTGGCCTTCGCCGAGACCGTCGACCGCGCCGACGGCGGCCCCTTTGCGTCCGTCCGCTTCTCGCGCGAGGAGATGCGCACGCTGCGGTACGCGTCGCTGCTGCACGACTTCGGCAAGGTCGGCGTGCGCGAGGACGTACTGGTGAAGGCGAAGAAGCTGTACCCGGCGCAGCGCGAGCTCGTGCGCGAGCGGTTCAAGCTGGCGCGCCGCACGCGCGAGCTCGAGTCGATGCAGCGCCGCCTCGACTACCTGCTCGCGCACGGCCGCGACGCCTACCTCGCCCACCTGCCCGCCCTCGAGACGGCCCACCTCGAGGAGGTCGCCCACCTGGAGCAGTCGCTCGCCGCCGTCGAAGCCGCCAACGAGCCGAGCGTGCTGGCGGACGGCAGCTTCGAGCGACTGCGGGAGATCGCGGCCATCACCTTCGCCGACGCCGACGGGGCGACGCGGCCGCTGCTGACGCAGGACGAAGTGCGGTTGCTCTCGCTGCGCAAGGGCTCGCTGTCGGAAGCCGAGCGGCTGCAAATCGAGTCGCACGTGCTCCACTCGTACCGCTTCCTCAGCCAGATCCCCTGGACGAGCGAGATCCGCCGCATCCCCGACATCGCCGTCGGCCACCACGAGAAGCTGAACGGCACGGGCTATCCGAACCGGCTGTCCGGGCCGGACATCCCGATCCAGACCCGGATGATGACCATCTCCGACATCTTCGATGCGCTGTCGGCGGCCGATCGCCCGTACAAGAAGGCGGTGCCGATCGAGCGAGCCCTGCACATCCTGGAGCTGGCCGTGCAGGATGGCGAGCTCGACCCGCGGCTGTTCGCGCTGTTCGTCGAGGCGCGCGTCTTCGACAAGTGGCAGGTGGAGCCGTATGCGTATTGACGCTTGAAGGCGGTAGGCCATAGGCGGTGGGCGATAGCGGCGGCAGGCGACAGGGGTGCCACCACCCTACCGCCCATAGCCGATCGCCTACAGAGATTCGTCCTCCCCCCATGCCTCATCCTCTTCTCTACGAGATCAACACATGGCCCTGGCTCGGGCGGCTCTCGCAGCAGCTCGGACGTCACCTGACGCTCGGCGACGTGCCCGACGAGGAGTGGGATCGCCTGCGCGCGCTCGGGGTCGACCTCGTGTACCTGATGGGCATCTGGCGGCGCAGCGCCAGCGGCCGGCTGTTCGCGCGCGGCGACACGCGGCTCTTCCCTGCCTTCGACGAAGGGCTGCCCGGCTGGTGCCAGAGGACGTGGTCGGCTCGGCCTATTGCATCACCGGCTACGAGGTCGACCCGCGGATCGGATCGGACGAGGAACTGGCGCGCGTGCGCGCCAGCCTCCATGCCCGCGACATGCGCCTCATCGTCGACTTCATTCCCAATCACACCGGCTTCGATCATCCCTGGGTGACGTCGCATCCGGACCGGTACGTGTGCGGATCGGCGGAGCGGTTCCGGTGCGACCCGCAGGCGTTCCGGCCGATCGAAACCGCCGGCGGCGAGGTGCGGTTCGTCGCCTGCGGCCGCGATCCGTTCTTCCCGCCGTGGACCGACGTCGCGCAGCTCGATTACAGCCGGCCGGAGACGCGGGCGGCGATGCTCGCCGAGCTGCAGCGCGTGGCGGCGCGGGCCGACGGCGCGCGCTGCGACATGGCCATGCTCGTCCTGCCCGACGTCTTCGCGCGCACCTGGGGCGGCATCACGGGAGTCTCGGCCGACGGCTGGGACTTCTGGCCGGAGGCGGTGGCGGCCGTTCCCGGCTTCGATCTCATCGCCGAGGTGTACTGGGATCTCGAGTGGCGGCTGCAGCAGATCGGCTTCCAGTTCACCTACGACAAGTCCCTGTACCGACCGGCTGCGGCACGGCGATGGCGCGGCCGTCCGCAGACACCTCTGCGCCGATGCCGACTACCAGCACCGGTCCGCCCGGTTCATCGAGAACCACGACGAGCCCCGCAGCGTGCCGACGTTCGGGACTCGTGTGGAGGCGGCCGCCGTCAGCACGCTCACCGTCCCCGGGCTCCGGTTCCTGCACGACGGCCAGCTCGAAGGCCGGCGACGGCACCTGCCGGTGCAGCTCGGGCGGGCGGCCGACGAGCCGATCGACGAAGCGCTGCGGGCGTTCTACGAGCGGCTGCTCGCCGCCGTCGGGTCACCGGTGTTCCGGGAAGGCGACTGGCGGCTGCTCGACATCGCGCCGGCCGGCGACGAGTCGTGGACGAACCTGGCGGCGTGGCAATGGCGCAATGGCCACAGCCTGTGGGTCGTGGCCGTGAACCCCGGGCACGCGGCCGCCCAGGGCCACGTGCGGGTGAACGACGAGCTCCCCGACCGCGACCGCCACCTCTTCGAAGACGTCCTCGACGGCCGCGAGTACCCGTGGGAGCGCCAGGCACTCCAGGACAGCGGCGGCCTGTACATCCGCCTCGACGGCGGCGCCGCGCACGTCTTCCGCGTCCGCTGAACGGCTTGCCCGCCCCTGCGCGACGTAATAAGCTCGGAGGCCTCATGCACGTCCGCTTCTGGGGCGTTCGCGGATCGGTCCCGTGGGCCACGGCGGAGTCCATCGGGTTCGGCTGCAACACGCCGTGCCTCGAGCTCACGGACGAACGAACCGGCAGCACCCTCGTCCTCGATGCCGGTTCGGGCATCGTCGGACTCGGTGAGGCGATGAGCGGCGACCCGCGGTCGATCGCCATCCTGCTGACGCACTATCACTGGGACCATCTGCAGGGCCTGCCCTTCTTCGGCCCCCTGTTCAGGCCCGGATGGGCGCCGACGGTCCTGGCGCCGGCGTTGTCCAGCAAGGCGTCGGTCGAAACGATCTTCGACTCGCCGTTCTTTCCCGTGCCGTACCGGCGGCTGCCGGCCCGGCCAATCATCACCCTCGTCCAGCCCGGGGAGTTCGAGATCGGCCCATTCACGATCCGCGCCCAGCCGCTGAACCATCCAGGCGGCTCGTTCGCCTACCGGATTCGCGGAACCGCGGGCGATCTCGTGTACGCGACCGACCACGAATTCGGCGACGCCGCGATCGACGCCGCGCTGGAATCGTTCATGGCCGGGGCGCGGGACGTCGTGATGGACGCCCACTTCACCCCCGACGAACTGGCCGCGCATCGCGGCTGGGGACACGGCGACTGGGCGCAGTGCGCGCGGTTCGCCGCCGCCAGCCGCGTCGGCCACCTCTGGCTCTTCCACCACAAGCCCGGACGTCCCGACACCGCCGTCGCCCGCATCGAGATCGAGGCGCGCCAGATCTTCTCCGCCACCGACGCCGCCAGCGAAGGGCGGGAGTTCGAGGTCTGAGGGCATTCGCAATTGCCGTGCGGCGGATGCGAGCCTATAGTATCGAACCGTGCGCAAGGTCATCGCGGGCTTCCTGATCGGTCTCACCGCAGCCGCGGCGGTGCTCGGTACGGATGCCCTGTTCTCGGCCGCCGCCGGCGGCACCGCGCGCAACCCGCTCGAGACCATCGAGCTGAAGACGTACGACTGGCGCATGGCGCACACCGCGCGCCCCGACACCGCGCGCAAGGACATCGCGCTGGTCGCCATCGACGAGTACTCGCTGCGCAACCTCGAGAAGAACGCCGGCCGCTGGCCGTGGCCCCGCGCCGTCCACTCGGAGGTGATCGACTACCTCGCGAAGGCCGGCGCGAAGGTGATCGCGTACGACGTCGACTTCGCCGAGCCCGACACGCGCCAGGGCTTCGCCTTCGGCGGCGACACCTGGTCGGGCGCCGAGTCCGATCAGGCGCTCGTCGACTCGGTGAAGGCGGCCGGCAACGTCATCCTGCTCGCCGACGCCACCTACGAGGCGGAGGCCGGCACCAGCCAGGGGCTGCCCGACGCCGGGTACCGAATCGCGGCGCCGGGCGTCCTCCGGCGCCAGGTGGTCTTTCCGCCGTTCGCCGCCCTGACGGCCGCCGCCTCGGGGCTCGGGCACAACCTGTTCATGCTCGACGCCGACGGCCCGCTGCGCCACACGGTGCCGTTCGTCCGGACCGGCGACCGCGCGCTGCCGTCGCTCGGCCTGGCCGCCGCCCTCCGTGTCGCCGGCGTCGGGCCGTCCGACGTCCGGCTCGACGGACGCCTGCTGCACCTGGGATCCCGGGTGATGCCGCTCGAATGGCGGCACGTCCAGTCGGCGAAGGGGGTCACCAGCTTCCTCTGGGGGCTGATTGATTTTCATGGACCGGCGCTGCTGGCCGATTTGAAGACGCATACGTATCCGACGTACTCGTTCTTCGACCTCCTGTACTCCGAGGAACAGATCCTCGCGGGGGTGAAGCCGAACGTCGATCCGTCGCTGTTCCGTAACAAGATCGTCTTCGTCGGCGTCACCGCCAGCGGCCTGTACGACGTCTTCGAGACGCCCTTCTCGCACGGCAGGATGCCCGGCATGCAGGTGCACGCCGCCGTGGCCGACGACCTGTTGTCGGGCCGCTTCATGTGGCCGGCGGGCACCGGGGTCCGCATCGCGACGGTGCTGGCAGGCGGCTTGCTGGTCGGCGTGGCGGCGACGGTCGTGCCGGCCTGGTGGGCGACCGGGATCACGCTGCTGGCGCTGGCGCTGTTCGGCTGGGTCGCCACGCGCCTGTTCGCCGGCGGCTACTGGCTGAACGTGTCGCAGCCGGCCCTCACGGGGTCCTTCGCGCTCTTCGGCGGCGTGGCCTATCAGTACTTCGTCGAAGGGCGCGAGAAGCGCAAGATGAAGAAACTGTTCGGCCAGTACGTCTCGCGCGACGTCTACGAGCAGCTCGTGGCCGACCCGGCGCTGGCGAGGCTGGGCGGCCAGCGGCGCGAGATGACGGTGCTCTTCTCGGACATCCGCGGCTTCACGACGGTGTCCGAGCAAGGCCGGCCCGAGGACATCGTTCACCTGCTGAACGAGTACCTCACGCGGATGGTGGAGATGGTCTTCCACTTCCGGGGCACGGTGGACAAGTACATCGGCGACATGGTCATGGCGCTGTTCGGCGCGCCCCTCGACTATCCGGAGCACCCGACCACGCCGTCGAAACGGCCCTCGACATGATGGAGGAGCTCGGCCGAACGCGCGGTGGGCGGCCGAGGGGCGGCCGCAGATCGACATCGGCATCGGCATCAACACCGGGCCGATGTCGCCGGCAACATCGGCTCCGAGCAGATCTGAGCTATACGGTGATCGGCGATGCCGTGAACCTGGGCTCCCGGCTCGAGTCGCTGAACAAGCAGTACGGCACGCGGATCATCATCAGTGACGCGACACGGTCGCGCCTGGCCGGCCGATACGACTTCCGGCCGCTCGGCGACGTCGTCGTCAAGGGGAAGACGCAACCGGTGGCCATCTTCGAGCTCGTCGGTCGCTCGTCAACCGTCCAGCCACGGCCGGCGGAGCCCGCCGTGATGAAAGGTGAGTTCCAGGCATGAAGCGTGTGGTTCTCGGTCTGGTGTTCGTGCTCCTGGGCAGTCCGGCGTACGCGCAGTTCGGCAGCATCCTGCACAAGGCGGAAGAGGCCAAGAAGGCGAAGGATACGCTCGACGCGCTCAATATCACCGAGAAGGAGGAGATCCAGCTCGGCGAGCAGGTCAGCGCGAAGATCCGCCAGCGTTTCGGCGTCGTGCAGGACCCGGCCGTCACGAAGTACGTCACCGAGGTCGGCCTGCTGCTCGCGAAGGCGTCCAAGCGGCCCGACCTGCCCTGGCAGTTCGTCGTGCTCGACACCGACGGCGTGAACGCCTTCGCGGCTCCCGGCGGCATCGTGCACATCACCCGCGGGGCGCTCGGGCTGATCCACAACGAGGCGGAGCTGGCGGGCGTGCTCGGCCACGAGATCACGCACGTCGCCCACAAGCACACGGTCAACGCCATCCGGAAGAACAAGCTGGTGAAGTTCGGCACGGAGGAGGCGACGAAGGACCGCAGCGTGATTCTCGGGATGATTGCGGACAAGACCTACGACATGGTCCTCGAGAATGCTTTCGACCGCGGCGACGAGCTCGATGCCGATGCGGGGGGTGTGGAGCTCGCGGGCACACTCGGGTACGCGCCCGCGGCGCTCGCCGACTTCCTGACGCGCCTCGACGCCCGGAACAGCGACATGAAACAGCCCAACGGCCTCTTCCGGACGCACCCGGGCATGCAGGAGCGGATCGACAAGATCAAGGCGCTGGCCGGCTCGAAGACCGGCGCGCTCGTCGCGGCGCGATACGCGGCACACGTCTCCTACAAGGAGACGGAGCTGGCGGAAATCGCCACCATCGTCGACGGGTCGGCCGGTCTGGCGGGCTCGGGGAGCTCGAACGGGTCCGACGGCAAGGAGAAGAAGGCCGAGGAGCCGAAGAAGAAGAAGAAGGGCTTCGGGCTCGCGAGCCTCGAGGCCAGCCTGAAGCCCGAGAGCCAGTCGGCGCAGGTGTCGGCCTCCGGAGGCGCCCGAGGAGTCGGGCCCGACCGCGCCGCCAAGGGCGGCCCGAATCCCGCCATCGTCCCCGTCACCGTGACGGCCGCCGAGCTCGACACCTTCAGGGCCGGCATCACCGGCTGACAATCGACCGGAGGTCGGGAGGTCCGGCGCCTCCTGACCTCCGCCATTCCCCCGCGCGGATTCTTCAGAGACAGGTCCAGAACACTCCCGGGGCCCGTAGCCCGCGCCGACCGGTTCTCCCCTCAGGCCCCCAGCTGAAAGAAGCCGCGCAGGCGCGGAGCATGCTCGCCCGGGTCTCGTCGGTGCGGGCCGCCGGCGAGCCGGCGTCGGTCGTCTGCTCGTTGGCCAGCTGGCGTTTCGCCAGCAGCTCGCTGAGGCGGCCGACGACATCCGGGTTGTCGCGGATGAGGGCCGCGAACGCCGTCTTCGGGATCTCGACGGCCTCGACCTCGTCCTGTGCGACGACGGTGGCCGAGCGCGGCTCGCCGGTGAGCACCGACATCTCGCCGAAGCAGTCGCCGGCGCCGAGATGCGCGACGACGGTGGTCCGCCCGTCGCGCGTCCGCCGCACTTCGACCCGGCCCTTCACCAGCAGGAACATCGAATCGCCCTCGGCGCCCTGGTCGATCACGTGCTCGGTCGCCGAGAACAGCACGAAGGCACTGTCGCGCAGCAGCCCTTCGATCTGCTCCGCCGTCAGGAAGCTGAAGATCGGATTCCCCCTGCAGCGCGCGGCTCGCGGCGGTCCGCGCGACCTCCTCCGTTCGATCGGCCTTCGGGTGGTACACGGTGACGATCGGGAACGGAATCTCCATGCCGGCCAGGTCACCGCGTACCAGCAGTGCGAGCGCAGGTCGCTCAACACCTGCCGGAAGATCGTAGCTGATCGTCGATCGACACCTTCACGTTGTACGTGATCGACGAATCGTCGAACTCCTTCACGTACACGACGGGTGCCGGATCCGGCGATGCCGGCGACGCTGGCCGCCGCCCGGGCCAGCACCCGCTGGGCGCGGGCGGGCGGCACGTCGTAGTGCAGGCCGATGGTCGCGTGGACGGCGTGCCGCGGCGTCGGATTCGCGAAGTTCGTGATGGTGTTGCTGACAATCTGGCTGTTCGGCACGTCAATCAGCACGTCGTCGGTCGTCACCAGGCGCGTGGAGCGCCACGAGACCTCCACGACCCGCCCGTGCATGTCGTCGACGAGCAGCCAGTCGCCGGTGCTGAACGGCCGCTCGAAGTGCAGCGCCATGCCCGCGAGCAGGTTGCCCAGCAGGGTCTGCAGCGCGAGGCCGATGATCAGGGCGACGACGCCCGAGCCGGCCAGCAGACCGGGCACGCGCACGCCATAGACGTACTGCAGCACCAGCAGCACGGCCGCGAGCCAGACCAGGATGGTAGTCGTGTCGGCGAGCACGCGCGGCGCGTCCGTGCCGGCGCCGCGCCCGGTCCGCTTCCACAGCAGGCGGTTGACGAGGGTGATGACGGGGAACGCCGCGAGCAGCAGCGCCAGGGCGCTCAGATGTCGCTGCAGGCCGGACTCCGCGGCCGTGCGCCAGGACGACACCCCGATCCCGGCCAGCAGGCCGACGACGATCGCCAGCAGGTGGAACGTGACGCGGAACGTCACCTTCCACGCCCGGCGCACGATCTGGGCGACGCCGACCATCGCCAGGTACACGGCGATGGCCACACCGAACATCACGAGGGCGTCCGGGGTCGACGGCAGCTGGCCGATCATTGCGGCTGATTATCGCCCGGGCGAGACGGTTGTCAAAGGGCGATGCACCCGCAGGACGCGGGGGCGGGCACCGGTCGTTTTCGCGGGAACGCTATACTCGTCGAGTGGAGGTCATCCGCGGCGTCCCGCTGCACCACCGTCCCGGCGGTGGCTACCGCAATCCCTGGCCGGGCACCCGGGCGCACACCTTCGGCGAGTTCCTCCGCTGGCGCCTCCGCGAGCGGCGTGACCGTTCGCGTACGCCCGATCCGCCCTTCAACGGCTTTCCGGCCGCAGAGCCGGCGATCATCAGTCCGCGCGCGGTGCCCGGCCATCGATCCGTCACCTGGGTCGGCCATGCCACCGTGCTGCTGCAACTCGGCGCGCTGAACGTGCTGACCGATCCCATGTGGGGCGAGCGCGCCTCGCCGTTCGGCTGGATCGGTCCGCGGCGGCTCATGGCGCCCGGCGTCGCGTTCGACGCCCTGCCGCCGATCGACGTGGTCCTGCTGTCGCACAACCACTACGATCACCTCGACGCCGGCACGGTGCGCCGCCTGAGTGCCCGCTGCCCCGACGCGACGTGGCTGTGCCCGATGGGCCTGTCGGGCCTGCTGAAGGCGTTCGGCGTGCGCCAGGTCGTCGAACGGGACTGGTGGCAGACCGTCGAGACCTCGGGCTGGTCGGCCACCTGCATCCCGGCGCAGCACTTCAGCGCGCGCGGACTGCGCGACCGCGGCAACACGCTCTGGAGCGGCTGGACGCTCGCCGCCGACGGCGTGCGCGTCTGCTTCGCGGGCGACACGGCCCTGCATCCCGAATTCGGCACCATCGCGGCGCGCCTCGGTCCCTTCGACCTGGTCCTGCTCCCGATCGGCGTGTACCGAACCGCGGTGGTTCATGGGGAGCGTCCACATGAATCCCGAAGATGCCATCGAGGCGTATCGGGCGCTCGCCGGGGTGGGTGCGTCGCCTCCGCCCTGCCTCGCCATCCACTGGGGCACGTTCAAGCTCACCGACGAGCCGATCGGGAACCGCCGACGCGCTTCGCCCGGCGCTGGCGCGAGGCCGGATTCCCGGAGCAGGCCAACTGGACGCTGGCGCACGGCGAGACGCGGCAGCTCCAGGCAGCCGGGACGAGGACCGTCCTGGCGCCATAGGGGTTGCCCGCCGGCCGCCTTCAGATCCATCCTTGGGCTGAGCAGACCACCGCGGGCGCGGGCACCGGACGCGAATCCGTGAGACGGAGGCGGGCATGGATCAAATCATCCGGAAGTGGCTGTTCGATCCGACGGTCGGCAGGCTCGTGTCCGCCCTCCTGGGGATCGTCGTCGTCTACGCCGTCGTGCACGTCCTGCAACGCGCGGTCTCCCGGTACGTGCAGGAAACCGACACACGGTACCGCGTCCGCAAGGCCCTGTCATTCCTCGGTATTTCGCGGGCGTGCTCCTGCTGGCGAGCAGCTTCAGCGATCGACTCGGCCAGCTGACCGTTGCGTTCGGCGTGGCCGGCGCCGGCATCGCCTTCGCCCTGCAGGAGGTGATCGCCAGCGTCGCCGGGTGGGCGGCGATCGCGTTCGGCGGCTTCTACCGCACCGGCGATCGCGTGCAGGTCGGCGGCATTCGCGGCGACGTGATCGACGTGGGCGTGCTGCGCACCACGCTCATGGAATGCGGCCAATGGGTGAACAGCGACCTCTACAACGGCCGGATCGTGCGGGTCGCGAACAGCTTCGTCTTCAAGGAACCCGTCTTCAACTACTCCGCCGATTTCCCGTTCCTCTGGGACGAGATCACGATTCCGGTCCGCTACGGCTCGCAGTGGGAGCACGCCCGCGAGGCGCTTCGGACGCGTCGTCGACGAGGTCTGCCGCGACTACGCGCGGCAGTCGCAGGAGGCCTGGAAGACCGTGGTACGGCGCTACCAGCTCGAGGACGTCGCCATCGCGCCGGCGATCACCCTGGCGGCGACCGACAACTGGATCCAGTTCACGGCGCGCTACATCGTCGACTACCGTCAGCGCCGCACCGTGAAGGACCGCCTGTTCACGCGGATCCTCGAGGAGATCGACAAGTCGGGCGAGCGCATCCGCCTGGCCTCCGCAACCTTCGAGATCACCAATCTGCCGCGGCTCGACATCGAGCTGCCGGCCGGCAAGGGACGCCTCGATCCGCGGTACGTCCCCTGAAGGGCGCGCCAACCGCCGGTTCTCGGCCCCGCCCGGAGCCGGGTCCCTGCCACCGCCATTTCACTTGCATTTCGCAAGCTACATGACTATCGTATGCCGACGTGCGTGAGGAGCTGAAGTCGACGCTGCGATCGCTCTGCCCGGTGAGCGTCTCCCTGGAGACGTTCGGGGACCGGTGGTCGCTCCTCATCGTCCGCGACCTGATGGTGCGGGGCTACCGCACGTTCCGCGAGTTCCAGCAGTCGGGCGAGGGGATCGCGAGCAACATCCTCGCGGACCGGCTGCGCCGGCTGGAGGCGGCCGGCATCATCGGCGCCGAGCCGGAGCCCACCGACCGGCGGCGGGTGAACTATCGTCTGACGGAGAAGGGGATCGACCTGGCGCCGGTGCTGCTGGAGCTGCTCATCTGGGGCACGCGGCACGAGACGACGGCCGCCCCGCGCGCGCTGATCGACGACATGGCGGCACACCGCGACGAGGTGCTCGCCGAGGTACGGCGGCGCTGGCAGGAGCATGACCCGACGCCGATCCTGCCGCCGTTCGGCAACGCCCGGTCGGCAGGGTCCGGAACGTCAGGCGGGTCGGGCACGTCGAAGCAGGCACGAGAAGAAGAACAAGCCGAAGACGAAGACCAAGACGACGAGGTGAGGCATGAGCAGCGTACGAGTTCTGGTCGGCACCAAGAAAGGGGCGTTCATCCTGAGCGCCGACGGGAAGCGCAACAGCTGGGACGTCAGCGGCCCGCACTTCGGCGGCTGGGAAATCTACCACATGAAGGGCTCGCCTGCCGATCCCGACCGGATCTACACCTCGCAGTCGAGCAGCTGGTTCGGGCAGGTGCTGCAGGTGTCGAACGACGGCGGCAAGACCTGGGAGGCGCCCGGCGGCGACGTCAAGATCGGGCCCGAGTCCATGAACGCCGGCAAGAGCAACCGCTTCGTCTACGACACCTCGGATGCGACGGGCAGGCCGCTCACGACGCACCAGTGGTACGACGGCACGCAGCATCCGTGGGAATTCAAGCGGGTGTGGCACCTCGAGCCGTCGCTCGCCGATCCCGACACCGTGTACGCCGGCGTCGAGGACGCGGCCCTGTTCCGGTCGACCGACGGCGCGAAGACGTGGCACGAAGTCGCCGGGCTCCGCGGCCATGGCACCGGTCCGAAATGGCAGCCGGGCGCCGGCGGCCTCTGCCTGCACACGATCGTCCTGGACCCCTCGAACCCGAAGCGGATGTACATCGCCATTTCCGCGGCCGGGGCGTTCCGCACCGATGACGGCGGCGAGACGTGGACGCCGATCAACCGCGGCCTGAGGTCGCAGTACATTCCCGATCCGGAAGCGGCGGTCGGCCACTGCGTCCACCGGATCGCGATGCACCCGTCGCGGCCGGACACGCTGTTCATGCAGAAGCACTGGGATGTGATGCGCACCGACAACGCGGGCGATCGCTGGGAGGAAGTGAGCGGGAACCTGCCGACCGACTTCGGCTTCGTCGTCGACGTGCACGCGCACGAGCCCGAGACGGTCTACGTCCTGCCGATCAAGAGCGACTCAGAGCACTATCCGCCGGACGGCAAGCTGCGCGTCTATCGCAGCCGGACCGGGGGGAACGACTGGGAGCCGCTCACGAAGGGGCTGCCGCAGCGCGACTGCTACGTGAACGTGCTGCGCGACGCGATGGCCGTCGATACGATGGATCCGTGCGGCGTCTACTTCGGCACGACCGGTGGCCAGGTCTATGCCTCGGCCGACGGCGGCGACAACTGGGCGCCCATCGTCCGCGATCTGCCGGCCGTGCTCTCGGTCGAGGTGCAGACCCTCCGATGATCCGCATCCAGCTTCCGGCGCACCTGCAGACACTCGCCCGGTCCGGCGCCGAGGTGACGGTCGACGTGCAGGGCCCCGTCACGCAGCGGACCGTCCTCGATGCCCTGGAGGCACGGTACCCGACGCTGGGCGGCACCGTCCGCGACCACGTCACCAAACAGCGCCGGTCGCACGTGCGGTTCTTCGCCTGCCAGGAAATCGCTCGCTCGAATCGCCGGACGCCCCGCTGCCCGAAGCGGTCGCGTCCGGCGCCGAACCCTTCCTCATCGTCGGCGCGCTGGCGGGCGGCTAGACGCGGGACCGGCCGCTCGTCGGTCTTCCCGGGCCGCCACCCGCCCTTCGACGGCGCTCAGGGCGGGGCTGAGCCAGGTCGAAGCCCCGCGCGCAATCACGAGCTCGGGCGGCCCCTACGCGTGGGATTCGACGGTCCCTGACGCTACTTCTTGTACCGCACCATGATGCCGTGCGCAATCTGATCGGCCGTCATCGCCTGCAGTTTCGAGCTGTCGAACTCCCAAATCAGGGTGTTCCCTTCCCGGCGCGTCGCGTTCTGCTCGACGATGGTGAAGGGCGCGGTGATCTTCACGGCCACCCGCAGCCCCTTGAAGATCGACGCGAACTGCTGCTGCATCGCTGCGGACTCATCTGCATCTGCTGCGTCTGGGCCTTCGCGCTGGTCATCGGATCGATGACGGGGATCGTGATGAGGATCGTCTGTCCCTCGTCCTTCACCTCGAGGGCCGTTGAACGGCTGCGACACCGGATTCGACGGACCCTGATCGGCGTCCGCGCCCTGCGGCTTGTCGAACACGATCTCGTGGAGCGCGGCCAGGTTCTCGAATCCGAAGATCGCGCCGGCGCTCGACTTCAGCCCGTCCTGGTTGAAGGTGGCGTTGACCAGCTTCACGCCAGGCGGGAGGTGCTGCTCCATCTCCCGCTTGTCCTTCTCGAAGTCCTCCTTCGGGTTCGCCTCCTTGAGCATCTCGGCCCGCGCGGCGGCCAGCTCCTCGGCGGTCGGCGGCCCGCTCTTGCCCTGCATCTGCCGCTGCATCTGCGCCATGAAGGGGACCAGCGGCTCCGCGTCGACCTTCATCGAGAAGCCGGCCTGGCCGGACAGGTTCCGGTTGAGGGTCAGGCGTCTCCTCGACATCGAGACAGCCGGTGGTCACGAGCGCCACGCCGACGAGCAGCACGACGGCCAGTCGTCTCATCACAACGTCTCCTCTGGTCAGCAGTATGAAAACAGCGTGGCGGCCGGCGGAACGCGCGGCGCCCGGTCACGGGTGAGGCTGGCGAATCCTATCACAGAGGACGAGGGGCGGCACCCTGTCGGGAGACGAACCCGATGGAAGTGTGACGCGGCGTCCAGAGCCGTCACGGTCGCGGCTTCAACTGCCGCGACAGCCGGACGAACCGTCCATGCCGCCAGCGGTACACGGCGGTCTCAATCGCGCTCGGGCAGCAACCAGGATCGCCGTCCTTCCAGAACGGCGCGACGATGACGATCGAGTTCCCCTCGATGCGGACCTGCCGCGGCTTCTCGCGCGAGTCGTGCCAGACCAGGCGTGGCCGGCCGTTGCGTTCGAGGTAGACGTAGTAATCCTCGGAATACCCGCCGGCGTCCTTCTTCCCCGTCCCGACGGTCACCAGTGCATCGTCCTTCCCGTCGCCATCGAAGTCGGCGTACCGGACCGACACGAGATAGCTGCCGTCGGGCTCATCCTCGCGGCCATCGTGAAGGGTCAGCAGCGGCGCGCCCTTCGGCGCGAACGTGAAATTCCGGAAGTCGACCGACCGGATTCCGCGGGGCGTCTGCGCCGGCGCAGCAGCTGTCGGCTCCGCGGGGAACGCCCCCGATGGCGCGTACCAGTCGGCGACGCGGATTCCGCTGGCGGTCCTGCCGGCAGCGACCGTCACGGGAAGCAGGGCGTGGTCGGTGCACGTCGCCTTCAGGCCGCAGGGGACGGCGCGCGACCATCCGCCGCTGATCCGCGGCTCCTCCTGCGTGTAGGCGACGACGTAGTCCGAGCCGGCGGGCACGCGGTCAATCCTGAAGCGCGATTGCCCCTGGGGCGTGGCCGTCTCGTCGTGCGCAGTCCCGCTCAGGGCCAGCGCGTACACGTGCATCGGCGGCAGAGCTTCCGAGGGATAGCTCACGACGCCGGCAATCGAGCCGGTGTTCGCGGACGGAGGCTCGTGCGCGGATGCGAACGGCCGTCGCGGCGCCGAGCACGAGCATCAGGACGCTCGCGAACGCCGTCGTCCGGCCATGGATGAGGTTCGTCAGACACCGTCGCCGGGACATCGTCGTCGAAGGCATGGCTCACGGTGATTATGGCATCGCCGCCTCGACGTGACGGGAGCGCCGCCGGAACTTCCGGGAGGCCGGAGCCTCGCCTGCCATCGTGCTATTTTCTGCGGCATGAAGATGCTGCAGCGTCTCCTCATCGTCGGCGCCGTCCTCGGCCTGACCGTGGCCGCGCTCGCCGCGCCCGAGCCGTCGCATGGCCCGAAGCACGGCTACCTCATCATCAGCGGCGGGATGGACTACCACCTCGACATTCCGCGGCTCATCCGGATGGCGGGCGGTCCGCACGCGCGCATCGTCGTCATTCCCACGGCCAGCGTCACGAAGCCCGAGACCGCGGCGCAGCTCGCCCACTACTGCACCGATCCGAAGACGTTCGGCGGCACCGAGTGCACCGTGCTGCACACGACCGATCGCGCCGTGGCGAACTCGGAGGCGTTCGTGAAGCCGCTGGAGCACGCCACGGGCGTCTGGCTGGTGGGCGGCCGGCAGTGGCGCCTGGCCGACGCGTATCTCGGGACGCGCACGCTCACCGAGATCCGGAAGCTGCTGGCCCGCGGCGGCGTGGTGGGCGGCGGCTCGGCCGGCGCGAGCATCCAGGCGTCGTTCATGGTGCGCGGCTCCGAGCATCCCAACGACAACCACATCATGATGGCGCCCGGCCACGAGACCGGCTTCGGCCTGTTCACGAACGTGGCGATCGACCAGCACGTCGACGCCCGTCACCGCGAGAACGATCTGGCGGTCGTGATGAAGGCGCATCCGCAGCTGCTCGGCCTGGGGCTGGATCAGGGGACGTCGATCACCGTGCACGGCGACGACTTCGTGGTGAACGGCCCGGGGCGGGTGGCGGTCTGGGACGGGAAGGACCACGACGGGAAGGGCTACTACTACCTGCACCCGGGCGACAGGTTCGACACCGACACGCGCGTGCCGACCCTGGCGCAAGGGAGCCGGGCCGGCGGATAGCAATCGCGTAGGCGCCGCCCGAGGGCGCAATCGGATCCGAGTGGCGGCCCCTGGAGACGACGGATACGTCCGGCCGTCAGGCCTCGATACTGACGACGCTCGTGACCTCTTCGACCGTGGTCAGCCCTTCGGCCAGGAGGATCGCGGCGTAGCGTTTCAAGTCGATCAGGCCGTCGGCCAGGGCGGCGGCGTGGATCTCGTCGGCCGAAGCGCCCTGGCCGACCATCCGCCGCAGCGCGCCGTTCATCTTCAGCACTTCATAGATCCCAATCCGCCCCTTCAGGCCGCGGCCGTTGCAGGCGTTGCAGCCGCGCGCGCGATAGAGCGTCGTCCCCGCGGGCAGGCCGAAGAACGCGCACGTCTCGGGCTCGGCCGGGTACGCTTCCTTGCACGACTGGCACAGCCGCCGCGCGAGCCGCTGCGCGATCACGCCGATCGTCGACGAGGACACCAGGAACGGCTCGATCCCCATCTCGGTCAGCCGCGTGAATACCGCCGCGGCGTTGTTCGTGTGGATCGTCGTGAACACGAGATGGCCGGTGAGCGCCGCTTCGACCGCGGCGTGCGCCGTCTCCCGGTCGCGGGTCTCGCCGATGAGCAGCACGTCCGGATCCTGCCGCAGGAAGCCGCGCAGGACGGTCGCGAACGTCAGGCCGATGTCGGCGTTCACCTGGATCTGCGTGACGCCCGGCAGGTCGTACTCGATCGGATCCTCGGCCGTGGAGATGTTGACGCTCGGATCGTTGATCTCCACCAGCGCCGAGTAGAGCGTGGTGGTCTTGCCGGAGCCGGTCGGTCCGGCCACGTAGATGATGCCGTAGGGCTGCGCGATCATCCCGCGCACCAGCTCCAGCGTCGGCGCGTGCGAGACGAGCGTGTCGAGGCCGAGGCGCGTGTTCGACTTGTCGAGGATGCGCATGACGACCTTCTCGCCCCACTTGCCCGGCATCGTCGACACGCGCAGGTCGATCGGCCGGGTCTCCATCATCACGCTGATCCGGCCGTCCTGCGGCAGCCGCTTCTCGGCGATGTCGAGACGACTGAGGATCTTCAGCCGGGAGATGAGGCCGAGCTGGACCTTCTTCGGCAGCCGCTCGACGACCTGCAGCTCGCCGTCGATCCGGAAGCGGACCGTGACGTCCCCTTCCATCGGCTCGATGTGGATGTCGCTCGCCCCCTGTCTGATCGCCAGGCCCAGGATCGAATTGGCGAGCCGGACAATCGGCGCGTCCTCCGACGCGCTCATCAGATCCTGCTTCGTCTCGGCGGCGGCATCCGGCGCATCGGCCACCAGCTGGAGCTCGCGCACCAAATCCGACTGCAGCAGGTCGCCGATCGCCGCGGCGGTCGGCCCCGTCTCGACCGGCGCCGCGGCCGCCGGCCGGGCGGGCGGGCGGCGTTCCGCGGCTTCCGGCCGCAGCGTGAGCTGCGGGTACGTCGTCGTCATGAAGCGGTGGAAGTCGTCTTCGGTGACGATCACCGGCTCGATCATCACGCCCTTGAGGATCCGCCGCACGTCGTCGAAGGCGACGATGTCGTTCGGATTCGTCATGGCCAGCGTGAGGCGGTTGTTGCAGAAGGCGATCGGCACCGCCTGGTGCCCGGTGACGAGCGAGGTCGGGACGAGCGTCAGCACGCGGGGATCGATGCGCACGCGCGCGAGGTTCACGAATTCCACGAGCGAATGCTGGTTCATCCGCTCCAGGCGCTCGGCCAGCGAGACGGCCATGCCCAGCGCGGCCTCGGGATGATCGCGCATGACGCGCTCGAAGTCGGCGCGCGCCAGCTTCGCGCAGCTCGTCGCCTCGAGCGCGACCACCGAGGCGGTGCGCGCCCCCTTCATCAGCAGCGCCATCTCGCCGAACATCTGCCCGGCCCCGAGTTCGCTCAGCAGGAACTCGACGCCCAGGTCGACGTCCTTCCGGCGTACGGCGACCCGGCCCGACAGCACCAGGAACGCCGCGTCGCCCGTGCTGCCCTCCCGGATGATGACCGACTGGGACACGAAGTCGCAGCGCTGCATCCGCTGTTCGAGCAGCGCGCAATCGGCGTCCGACAGGCCGGCGAACAGCGGAACGCTCCTGAGCGAGGAGGCCATGCGGCGGCTAGTCTACCACCGGGTGGAATGCGGACACCGGGCGCCGGAGGACCGGTCAGTCGCTGCGCAGCGTCCGGGATGGCCCGCATGCGGACGGTGACGCGAAGGTCACGCCGGCACCCCTCGATCGCGCCATCTCCGTGCCGGCGGCTATTCCGAGCGGAGCGCCCGAATGGGATCGGTCCGTGTCGCACTGGCGGCGGGCCGCAGGCTGGCCACGACGCCGGCGGCCAGCACCGCGGCCGCGACCGCGACGAGCACCAGCGGATTCGCGGGACTGACCTCGTACAGCAGGCTCGCGAGCAGGCGCCTGGACACGAGCGCCATCACCAGACCGGCGGCCACGCCGACGGCCACCGGCCCCAGCGCGTGGCGCAGCACCAGCCGCCGGACGTCGGCACTGCGCGCCCCCATGGCGATCCGGATCGCCAGTTCCTTCCGCCGCTGCGTCACGCTATGCGCGACCAGCGCATAGACGCCCGTGGCCGCGAGCAGGAGCGCAATGCCGGCGAAGAGCAGCAGCAGCGTGAGCTGATAGCGTTGTGGGGCCACCGCCTCGGCTCGCAGCGCACTGAGCGGCCGCAACTGCGGAATGGGCGCGTCGGGCGCCAGCTTCCAGATGGCGGCCCGCAGCGGAGCCGCCAGCGCGGAGGCCGGCAGCGTGCTGCGCACGACGACGGACACCGAGGACGACGGGTAATCCCAGTAGGGCCGATAGACGACGGCCGGGGGCGCCGACGTGAGCGAGCCATCCAGCGCATCGGCCGCGACGCCAACGACGGTCGGCCTCATCCGGTCGTTGTACGCGATCTGCCGTCCCACCAGATCCCGCGGGTTCACCCCGGGCCAGAGCTGCCGCGCCGCCGCCTGCGAGAGGATCACCGCCGTGGCCGTGGACGGCCCAGCCGTCTGATCGCCGGACGGAGCCGGCGGTCGATCGCTCTCGGCCAGGTCGCGCCCGGCGAGCAGCCGGATGCCGATGGTCGCGAAATAGCCCGGACTGATGAACCGGATGTTGACGTACGGCTGATCGGCCGCCGTGTACACCTTGCCCGGCACGCCGGCCGAGTCGATCCAGGTCTCGCCCTGCAGCGGCAGGTGCGTCGTGAGGCCGGCCGAGGTGACGCCGGGAATCGTCTCGAGCGCCGCGGGCAGCTCGCGCTGGATGTGATCGCGCTGTGCGTCGCTGTAGGCGTTGAGGACGACCTCGGCCGCCAGCGCGTGCTCGGCCGTGAAGCCCGCGGGACGGGTCATCAGCTGGTAGAAGCTGAGCCCCAGCAGGCCGCTCGCCACCAGGAGCAGCGTCGACAGCGCGGCCTGCACGCCGATCAGGATCCGACGCGACCGCAGCATGTGCCGGTTCGCGGTCGTCGCGGCACCGCCGGCCTTCAGGTCGTGCTGCGGATCGCCGTGCGCCAGCCGCAGCGCCGGCACCAGGCCGGTGATGAGCCCGGCGACGAGCGCGAGCGCCAGGCCGGCGAACAGCACCCGCCAGTCCATGTGGACTTCATCGAGCCGCGGGATGCCGGCGGGCGCCCCCGCCAGCAGCGCCCGCAGGCCGGCCGCGGCGCAGACGATCCCCAGCACGCCACCGGCCAGCGCCAGCCCCACGCTCTCGCCCAGGATCTGCCGGACGAGCCGGCCGGGCGTCGCCCCGAGCGCGGATCGGATCGCCCAGTCGCGCCGGTGAACCGCCACACGGGTCGTCCAGAGGCCGCCGAGGTTCACGCAGATGATGAGCAGCACGGCGCCGACGCCCGCGAGCAGCAGCCAGAGCTCCTGCCGGGCCTCGGCCACGGCGTAGTCGCGCACGGTCGTGAGGCTGGCGTACAGCGACAGCTTCTCCGGCGCGTTGCGCGCGAGATCGGCCTGGATCACGTCGAGCTGCGCCAGCGCCTGCGCCTGCGTGACGCCGGGCTTCAGCCGGCCGATCACGGTGTAGTTGAAGTTGGAGAAGACCGAGGTGAGGTCACCGCCCATCTCGGGTCCGAAGTGCAGCGGCAGGAAGTACTGGGTCGGCAGACCAGCCGTCATCGGCCCCAGCTCGCGGCCCGACAGGCGGAAGTCGGGCGGCAGCACGCCGATGATCCGGACGTCCTTGCCCGGCGCGCCGACGTGCCGGCCGATCACGCCCGGATCGCCGTTGAACACCGACCGCCAGACGGCATCGGTGATGACCATCGGTCGCGACGTGTCGGTTTCGTCGTCGGGGACGAACAGCCGGCCGAACTGCGGCCGGACCTCGAGCACGTTGAAGAAGTTCGACGTCACGCGGGCGCCGTGCAGCAGTTGCGGCCGCCCCGCGCCCACGAGGGTGAACGAGTTTCCCTGGAGGGCCGCCAGCCCCGTGAAATGGGTGGCCCGGCGCTGCCAGGCGAGGAAGGCCGCGGGGGTGTCGAAGTAGGGAAAGCGGTCGAGGCCCGGCACCTGGGGAGCCCGCTCGCCGACCAGGACCAGCTGGCCCGGGTCGTGGAACGGCAGGGGCCGCAGCACGACCCCGTTGACGACGGAGAAGATGGCAGTCGTGGCCCCCACGCCGAGCGCGAGCATGGCGACGGCCACCCAGGCGAAGCTGCCCGCCCCGGCGCAGAAAGGCTGTGGGTCTCATCGTGGGGATTGGACGGGAGAAGACGGCCGAAGGTTCGTCGGGCGAGCGGGCCCGCCGGATTCGTCGTGCCACCCGTCAGACGCCTGCAGGGCGAGACGCGTGAGGGGCTCGCTCGAGCCGGAGTGACGGCACTGTAAAGGGGGCGACCCGGCGGTCGCCCCCTTCATATTCAATACGCGCCGCCGCCGCACCCCTGCAGGCGCGGCCAGCGTGCTGGATCAGTGGTGAGACGACGAGTGGGACCCGTGGTGTCCACCCGCCTCGGCGAACATGTTGGCCAGGTTGGCGACGTCGAGGACGCCGAGGCCGGCCGCCGGCTCGTAGCCCGGCACGCCGTTGTAGAACCAGTTGTCGCCCGCGGTGATGTCGACGAACGGCGACGCCCCGTGGTGACGATGCGCCGCGCATGTAGCCGTACAGCATCGGATTCCACAGGCCGACGCGGCCGTGGGCCTTCTGCGCGACGAGCGCGCTCACGCCGTTCAGCTGGGGTGCGACGAAGCTCGTGCCGCCCCACCCGCTGCTCCAGCCGCCCTCGAAGTAGAGGAGGAATCCCGTGAAGGGATCCGCGTCGAGCGACACGTCGGGCAGATTGCGGCCCGCATAGTGCGCGGGCAGGTCGAGCAGATCCTGGCCCTGGTAGACGACGCTCTGTCCCGCCTCGGTCGTCCGCATGCCCGGGACGCCGTACTGATAGGCCGGCCGGTGCCAGAACACGCTCACCCCGCCGCCGCCGCCGACCGGGAACAACGCATCCTGGAAGCCGGCCTGCCCGCACTGCTGCACCAGGTAGTTCTGGATGTAGCTCCAGCTCCAGACCTGCTCCTGCGGCACGATGAGCGGCGGCACCGACGGGGCGCAATACGACGGGAACGTGAATCCGACCGGCGTCGTCGTGCCGCCCGCCGCCGTGATGGCCGGATCGGACCCCGGCGCGTCGACCGAGATCACGTTGTCGATCGGATAGTCGTACGCCTGGTTCGCGTCGTAGGCACCACTGTCGCCCGACGAGGCGAACGTGGAGATCCCCTGCGCCGCCAGCTCGAGGAACGCCTGATGGAACGCCACGAGCTCCGGCGTGTAGTCGCCGTTGCCCTGGCTGTCGGGCAGGTAGTAGACCTCGGACAGGCCCCAGCTCACCGACAGGCTGTCGACCACGTTGTCGGAGGCCGCGCGGTAGAACATGTCGATGAAGCCGGCGTCCGTGTTCGGCGCATCGTACACGACCATCTTCGCCCCCGGCGCGATACCGCCCGACTGCTCCACGTCCAGCGTGGACTCATCGGAGCCCGCCGCGGCGCTGAGGTCGCCGCCGCCGTCGACGTGCACCTGCGTGATCCGGTTGGGATCGACGCTGAGACCGATCGCGTTCCAGTAGGCGTAGGCATCGGTGGGGTCGAAGTTCGCGAGCGTGGCGATGCCGATCGTCTGGCCCGTCCCGTCGATGTGGGCGTCGTACAGCGGGTTGATGTCGTAGAGGTTCGCGACGTCGCCGACGGTGTACTGCCCCGGCACGCCGGTGGCCGTCGCGCCGCTCGGCGGCAGCACCAGCGGCCCATTCAGGAGCGCGTGCGCCGTGCCGTTCGGGTTGACGTGCATCGGGTGGTACTTCGCCTCGTTGCTGAGGCCTGCGACCGAGACCAGCAGATCCTGCAGCAGGACCGGAATCCGCGGGTGGTGGCGCGGCCGGTGGAAGTGGCGGCCGTGCTCCGAGTAGTCGTGCAGATCGACCGAGAAGGCCTGGTCGAACGCCGCGGCCGTGCCGGTCGCCTTGATGACGAGGTGATCGGGGTACACGTCGGTGACCGTGATGCCGAAGCCCGCGAGATAGTGCGTGATCGCCGCGATGTCGCGATCGCCGGGCGCATAGCGCCGGACGAAGTCACCGACCGAGAGGAAATGACGGAACCCGGGCGAGTCGGGGTCCTGCGTCGCGGCGACGTAGGCCTCGAGCGCCGACGGGTTGCGCACCTTGAGGATCAGGGACGCGGTGACGGGCGTGCTCGCCACCGTCGGGCCCATGTCCTGAGCCTGGGCCGGCGGAAGCGGTGCGGCGCCCATCGTCGCGTACGAGATCGAGACGCCCACGAAGAGGCCGAGCACCCAGGTGTAAGTACGGAACCGGCGCGTCGGCCGGATCCGCGTTCGAGAGTCGTTGGTCATATCGCTGCCCTCCAGATTCGAGGCCGAGTCTGTTTCGGCGGCGACGGCCGTGTCAATCACGGCGGTGCAGAAAAGGGGAAAATTACGAATCTGTATGCAGATCCGGGCAGTCTCTTCGCCCTATCTTCCCTGCTGACGTCAGGCGTCGGTGTCGGCCGGCGGTTCCCTCAGCGACAGCCGATCCCACGGCCCGACCCACTCGCAGGGGCGACCCTTCGGTACGCCAGGACACCAGATCCTGCGCCACCGACAGGCTCACATAGATGTTGATGCCCTTGAAACTGTCGGTGCCCGGCTGGTCGAAGGTGTGCCGGCAGAGCGTGGCGACGCCCGGCGCGAGGTACACCGGCACCTGCTTCCCGTCGATCTCCACATCATCGTGCCGGACGCCCGCCCGGTCGTAGATGTAGTGGGTCGTCCGCCACTGCTGCACCAGGTCGACCGTGATGTCGCCGTAGTGCCGGTCGATCAGCGTCATGAACGTCCAGAACCGCGTGCCCGTGCCGTTCAGCCCGAAGTGAGCCGGATGCTGGGCGCCGTTGCCGTGCTGGCGCATCGGATGATCCGGATCGTGGACGTTCTGCTCGTTGTAGCTGTCCTTCGCCTCGACGTTGTTGCTCGAGACGATGTAGCGGGCGTGCTTCTCGCCCATGTCGCCCGGCGTGCGGATGGCGTAGCGCGCCTGCCCCTGCTGGTCGGCCGGGATGCTCTCCACGACAAAGGCGCTGCTGCCATCGGAGATCACCCAGTTGGCGCCGCGCGTGCACTTTCCGATCACGATCTTGTGGCCCGACTTCTCGCGATACGACGGGCGGCCCACCGTCAGCAGTTCGACCGCGTGCTTCGCGTTGTCGGCGAAGGCGGCCGCGTAGAAGTCACCCACCTGCCAGTCGAGTCCCGCGCGGCGGTAGCCGGAGAACGGCTTGTCCACCGTCGGCCCGAGGATGCCCATGCCGCCGCCGGCGTAGCCGCTGACCGTCACGCCCCGGTCGTTCTGTGCGTGCTCGCTGCCGATCTCGCCCGCCGAGTCGGTCACCGTGTAGGGATGCGCCCGCGGATCGCTCGGCCGGGCGACGAACGTCACCAGGTATTCCTGCGGGAAGAAGTGCTGATCCTCCGAGCTGACGTGGATCGTCTTCCCGTCCTTCGTCGCGCCGCCGAGCATCACGGCGCCGCTGCAGCAGTGGACGATCTCGTCCTCGGGCGCCAGTTCGGCCGTCTGCGACACGGGCGGTCGTCCCATGAGGCCGAAGTAGCTGTTGATCATCAGGATCTTGTCGAAGTGGCCCAGCTCGCGCGGGAAGGCCGACGCGGCGAGCTCCGTGGCGGCGCCGTCGGCGATGCCGTGCATCAGCTCGAGCGCCTCCGGCACGAGCGCGTCGTAGTAGGTCTCCTGCTGCCGCAGGTAGGCCGCCATCACCGTCGGGCGTCCCCTGGATCGGGATCAGCTCGCGATACCAGCCTTCGTAGACCATCCGGATCAGGTCGCCGGCGCGCTCGCCGTACTGCTTCCCCATCTCGTGCCACGATCCGCGCAACTCGCCGATGTAACGGGGGTGCGGATCGTAGGCGGGATACCCGGTGGCCCGGTAGTAGTCGGCGAGCCGCCGGTTGTGGCCGGTCCACTCGCGCCGGCACGGCGGCCTTGCGCGCGCTGGGCGCCGGCCGCGGAGGCGGCAGTGCGGCGCCGCGGAGACACCCGCGGCCTTCAGCGCGTCGGTCGACACCAGCGCCGCACCGGCCGCGGCCATCTTCATCAGATCCCGCCGGGTGAACCCCGTCGCATCCTTCGGTCGGTCGGACTTCATGGCGTGCCTCTCCTGCTCAGGTTCCGGCGGTCCGAATCGCGCGCCCGGGACGGCGGGCGCCCGTGGGGCCGACCATACCCCCGTCGGCGGCGCGATGCAACTGGCGTGCAGGCCGGCACGATTCTCGACGGAGGACGATCACGATCGTGATCCGTGCAGGCGAGGTCGAGTGCCGCATCCGGTCCCCGAGGCAGCCGGCAGTGCTCGCGCCGACGGCCGCCGTGCAAGATCGACACGCAGAAGTTACCTGCAGGGTCGCGGCGGCGGCCCGGGCAGCGCTCACCCCGCGGGCGCACACGCATCGGACCGGCCGTATTCGCGCGCCGGGCCCGAGCGCCGGACCGGCCTGCCATTGGCCATGGTTGTGCATGAGGGACACGCTCCGGCCGGCGCGTCCCGCAGGCCGCTCCCACGACCATCCGGAAGGCGGTGTGAACCAGATGTCCGAGAGCTTCGGCGCGCGGCTACGCCGGCAGCGCGAAGAGCAGCAGATTGCCCTCAAGGTGATCGCGGAGCAGACGAAGATCAAGCTGTCGCTGCTGGACGAGCTGGAGCGCGACAACATCTCGCACTGGCCGGCCGGGATCTTCCGCCGCGCCTGGGTCCGCGACTACGCCCACGCCATCGGCCTGGCGCCCGATGCGGTGCTCCGCGAATTCCTGGAAGTCCATCCCGATCCGGAGGCGGTTCCCGTACCGGCGCCGGCGCCGGCCACCTGGGACGGCCAGGCGGGGACGAGCGCGGCGCCGCCGAGCCGCCTTCGGCACGCCGTCGATGCAGCCGTTCGCCGGCTGTCCCGCTTTCGGCTCGACCTCACACGCGAACAGGAAGCCCGCACCAGCGGTCCAGCGACCGACGGGAGTCCGGCAGTCCCGGCGGCACCGGAGGGGCCCGACCTGTGGGCGGCGGCTCAGCTCTGCACCCGGCTCGCCTGCACCACCGACCTGGCCGACGTAAGGTCTCTGCTCCGTGAAGCCGCCCCGATTCTCGATGCCCGCGGCCTCATCGTCTGGATCCGCGATTCCCGATCCACGGAGCTGAAGCCCGCGCTGGCGTACGGCTATCCGGACCGGGTGCTCGCGCAGCTGACGCCCGTCGGTCTGGACGCCGACAATGCGACCGCCGTCGCCTGCCGCTCGGCCCACCTGTGCGCGGTCGACGCCGGCGACCAGTCCTGCGGCGCGCTGGCCGTCCCGCTGATGACGCCGGCGGGCTGCGCCGGGGTGCTCGCCATCGAGTTCCGGCACGGCAGCCGGCAGACCGAATCGACACGGGCCGTGGCGATCATCCTGGCCGCGCAACTCGCGAGATCGCTCCGGGCGCCGGCATCGCACAGTGCGACTGCCGGCGCCGGAACGGGAGAGGGCGGCGGGCGCCGCCGCTGAAGCGGTTGGACGCCCCGCACCGACCGTTTACAATGACCCGGCCCGCTCACACATTTCCTTCACATTCGTCGCCGATTCTGTGCCCTGGAGCATGACATGACGGCACGGAGATTCGGCTGGAGTTCGAGGTGGAGACCGGGAAGCGGCTGCTCATCATCGATGACGACGAGAAGTACTGCCGGCTGCTCAAGGAGTACCTGCAGCCGTTCGGCTACGTCGTGGAGCTGGCCCACGACGGCGCGTCGGGGCTCGACAAGGCGCTGAACGGCGGTTATGCCGCCGTCATCATGGACGTGCTGATGCCGGGCATGAACGGCATCGAGGTCCTCGGCGAACTGCGGCGCCGCTCGAACACGCCGGTGCTCATGCTCACCGCCCTGGGCGAGGAGACCGACCGGATTACGGGTCTCGAGCTCGGCGCCGACGACTACCTGCCGAAGACCTCGTCGACGCGCGAGCTGCTCGCCCGCCTGCGCGCCCTGTTGCGGCGCGCGCTGATCACCCAGCAGTCCCGGGAACGCCTCCGGGACGAACCGCTGAGCGTCGGCACGCTCTGGTTCGACCTGGGCGCGCGCGCGGCCACGCTCGATGCCCGGCCGCTGTCGCTGACGCCCGTCGAGTACGACATCCTGCTGAGCCTCGCCCGCTCGGCGGGCCGCGTGAAGTCGCGCGAGCAGCTGCTCCTGGAAGTGGCGCAGCGCGATTTCGAGGCCTTCGATTGGTCGATCGACGTCCACATCTCCGCGCTGCGGAAGGCTCTGGGAGACGACGCGCGCGCCCCGCGGTTCATCGAGACCGTCCGCGGCGTCGGGTACTGCCTCCGCAGGCCCCGAACGGCGGCGGGCTCGTGAGCCGGGGGCTGACGCTCCGGAAGAAGACCCTGCTGCTGGCCGCGGGCAACTGCGCGTTTCTCCTGCTGGTCTTCGGCGCGTTTCTCTCGCTGCAGTTCCGCCAGGACGTGCGGCTGGCGCTCTTCGCCCCGATGCGCGACCGCGCCGTGGAGATCGGCCGGCGGATTGCCATGGACCTCCGGCAGACGCCCCCCGCAGAGCGGGACGCCCTCATCGCCCGCTATGCCGCCGCCGAGCGGCTGAAGCTCTACCTGTTCCGGAACGACGACCTGACGCAGCTCGGCGGGCCCCGCATCCAGCTGCCCCCGACCGTCGCGCGGCTCGTCCGCGGCGTGCCGGGCAGACCGCCACTCCGGCCGCCGCTGCTCGGCGAGACGCCGCTGCCGGGAACGCCACCGATGTTCGTGACGACCGACGGCCCCGTGCGGTACTGGATCGGCATCCGCACGACCATCACCAGCCCGGAGGCCCCGACACTCCGGCCGGGCACCCTGCTGTTCGGGTTCGCGTCGATCTGGGACATCCCGTTCCTCACCGAGGCCTGGATCTGGCTCGGCATCATCGGCGGCACCATGCTGCTGTCCGTCCTGCTGTGGCTGCCGCTGGTGCGCGGCGTGACACGGACCATCACCCGGATGACGCAGGCGACCGCCGCGATTGCCGACGGCCAGTTCGACACGCGCGTGGATATGACGCGGACCGATGAACTGGGCAGTCTGACGCGGTCGATCAACCGGATGGCGGAGCAGCTCGAGTCGTTCGTCAGGGGTCAGCGCCGGTTCCTCGGCGACGTCGCGCACGAGGTCCGGTCGCCGCTCGGCCGGATGCAGGTCGCCTCGGAAATCCTGGAGCAGCACGCCGGCCCGGAGACGGCCCGCTATGTCTCCGATTTGAAGGAGGACGTGGAGCTGATGTCGACGCTGACCGAACAGCTCCTGATGTTCGCCAAGGGGGACCTGCGGCCCGACGCCATCCGGCTCGTGCCGACCCCGGTCCTCGACGTCGTGACGCGAGCCGTCCAGGTGGAGACCGACGGCCACGACATCCGCGTCGACGTCGATCCGGGGCTGACCGTGCTCGCGCATCCCGATACCTCCTGCGCGCGCTCTCCAACCTGGTGCGCAACGCCGTCCGGTACGCCGGCACGGCCGGCCCCATCGAAGTCTCCGCCCACGCCAGCGGTAACGATGTGCGCATCACGGTGGCGGATGCCGGACCAGGCGTGCCCGAAGAGGCCGTCGGTCGGATCTTCGAGCCGTTCTTCCGCCTCGACACCTCACGCGACCGGAAGACCGGCGGCACCGGCCTGGGGCTCGCCATCGTCCGCACCTGCGTCGAGGCGTGCCGCGGCTCCCTCGAGTGCCGCAACGGCCGGCCGCACGGCCTCGTGGTGACCCTGCGGCTGCAACGGATGGACGGTCACGCCACGACGGCGCCGGCTCCCCCTCGGGTTCCCGCCTGATCACGACGCGGCAAGAGCCCCCACCGCAACCCGAAACGACGAGCCGCCGCTTCCCACCTCTGGTTCATCGCCCCGTGTCTGCCGGAGGGCTCCCCGTCGGGCCCTGCAGATAACCGGACAGTATTGATTACAAAACTGTCTGTCATATATTCATTGAACCAGTCGGAATCTGTGTGTGAAGATTCTGCACGCCTTCTCAGCTCGGGTTGAACTCCCATCCGTATGCCGCCTCGCCACGAGATCACAGGCCTGCTCGAGGGCTGGAGCCAGGGCGATCGACAGGCGCTCGATACCCTGATCCCGCTGGTCCATGACGAGCTGTACCGGCTGGCGCGGGGCTACTTCGCGCGCGAGCAGCCCGGGCACACCCTGCAGCCCACCGCGCTCGTCAACGAAGCCTATCTGCGCCTGGTCGACGAACGCGGCATGCGCTGGCAGAGCCGGGCGCATTTCATCGGCGTCGCCGCGCAGTTGATGCGATTCATCCTCGTCGACCACTGCCGGCGCAAGCGGTATCAGAAGCGCGGCGGCGGCGCCGCGCGCATCACGTTCGACGAGAATCTTCCGGTCGGCATCGAGCGAAGCGACGAGCTCCTGGCGCTCGACGAGGCGCTGAAGAAGCTCGCGATTCGTGACGAGCGGAAGAGCCGCATCGCGGAGCTGCGGTACTTCGGCGGGCTCACCGTCGAGGAGACCGCCAACGTGCTGTCGATCTCGGTCGCGACGGTGATGCGTGACTGGCGACTGGCCCGCGCCTGGCTGCAACGCGAGCTGGCGTGATGCTCTCGCCGGAACGCTGGCGGCTCGTCGAGCACATCTTTCATGAGGCGCTGAGTCAGCCGCCGGCCGGCCGTCAGGCCTTCATCACCTCGAGTTGCGCCGGCGACGACGAGGTGCGACGCGAGGTGGAGTCGCTGCTGGCCGCGGACTCCCCGGACGACGCCGGCGCCGCACTCGTGCAGGACGTCATCGTCGACTGGGCGGCGAGCACGGCGCCTGAGGCCATCATCGGATGCGAGATTGGCGGATACCGCGTCGTCTCGCTCCTGGGTGAGGGCGGCATGGGCGAGGTGTACCTGGCCGACGACCTCTCGCTCGGCCGGCGTGTGGCGCTCAAGCTCCTGCCCGTCCCCTTCACGCGCGACGTCGGGCGGCTGCGCCGCTTCACCGAGGAGGCGCGCGCCGCCTCGGCGCTCAACCATCCCAACATCATCACCGTCCATCAGATTGGCGAGTTCGAAGGCCGCCGCTACATCGTCACCGAGTTCGTCGACGGCGAGACGCTGCGGAGCCGCATCGCGCGCGGACCGCTGCCCGAAACCGAGGCGGTGGCGATCGCGCTGCAGGCGGCGCGCGCGCTGGGCGCCGCGCACGATGACGGCATCGTCCATCGCGACATCAAGCCGGAGAACCTGATGATCCGGCGCGACGGCTACGTCAAGGTGCTCGACTTCGGCCTCGCGAAGCTGGCACCGGACGAGCAGATGGAGGACGCCACGCCGGGCACGGCGGCAGACGCCGCGCACACCCGGGTCGGCGCGGTGCTCGGAACGCCCAACTACATGGCGCCCGAACAGGCGGTCGGCGCGGCCGTCGACGCGCGCGCCGACATCTACAGCTTGTCGGTCGTCCTGTACGAGATGGTAACCGGCACGCTGCCCAGGACGGCGCCCGATGGTCCGACTGATGGCAGCCGCGTGGCGGCCCCGATCAGTCCGGGCCTGGCTCGCGTGCTGCGTCGCGGCCTCGAGGCCGATCCCGCCGCGCGCTACCAGCACATCTCCGAGCTCATCGACGATCTCGAGGCGCTCGACGCCGCCGCCGGCGCCCGCGGACGATGGACCGCGCGCCTGCGGCGCGCGCGCATGCCGCTCGCGATCGCGGCGCTGGCGGCCGCCCTCGCCGCCACCGGATGGACCGCGTATCAACGGGTGTTTCGCGCGCCGCTCGTGTCGTCGCTGGCGGTGCTGCCGCTGGCGAATGCCGGCGGCAACCCCGGACCTCGACTATCTGGGGGACGGCATCGCCCAGGGCGTCATCTACAAGCTCTCGCAGCTGCCGCACCTCAAGGTGATCGCACGCAGCACGGCGTTTCAGTTCGAAGGCCGCGAGAACCAGCCCGTGAAGGTCGGCCGGGAGCTGCACGTGGACGCCGTGCTGACCGGCCGCGTCGTGCCGCACGGCGACACCGCCGACGTCGAGCTGCAGCTGGTGGACGTCCCACACGCCAGCACGCTCTGGAGCGGGCACTTCACGGTACGCCCGCCGCCGCCGCGGCGCTGGAACAGGAGATCGCGGAGCGCGTGACCGCCCGCTTGCGGCTGCCGTCGGTGGCGCCCGAGCCGCCGATGGACGCCCAGGCGCACACGCTGTATCTCAAGGCGCGCTATCAGCTGAACAAGCGGACGCCCGAGGGATTACGTCAGGCGCAGGCGCTGTTCGATCAGGCGCTCGCGCGGGATCCGGACAATGCCATGCTCCACGCCGGCCAGGCCGAGGCCTGGGCCCTCCTCGGCGCCTACAGCATCCTGCCGCCCTCGGACTCGTTTCCCCGCGCGATCGCGGCCGCGAGGCAGGCGCTGGATCGGAACGAGAACATGGCCGACGCGCGCACGACGCTGGCGTTGTGCCTGTTCCTGTACGACCGGAACTGGCCTGCCGCGGAAGCCGAGTTCCGGCGGGTCACCCAGGAACGACCGGGTTATGCGCTCGCGCATCACTGGTACGGCGAATTCCTGATGGCCCGTGGGCGCACGGACGAGGCGTTGACGCAGCTGAAGCTGGCGCAGAAACTCAATCCGCTCTCGCTGGTCATCCCCGTCGACGAAGGCCGCGCGGAGTTCTTCGGCCACCGGTTCCCGCAGGCGCGCCAGCTCTGCCGTGGCGCCCTCGACGTGTCGCCCACGTTCGTGCCCGCGATCGACTGCCTCGCGATGGTGGCCGTCCAGCAGGGCCGCTACGACGACGCCATCACGCGCTACGGCGAGGTGAGCCGGCTCTGGGGATCCGACAGCGGCCTCCCGGGCCAGGCGCTGGCGCTGGCGGCCGCCGGCCGACGGGTCGAAGCCGAGAAGATCCTCGCGCAGCTGACCGCGGACGGCCGGCAAGGCTATACGCAGCCGCTGTGGCTCGCGTTCGTCGACGCGGCCCTCGGCCGCAAGGATGAGGCGTTCAGACTGCTGGAAGCCGCCCGCCAGCGGCACGGCCAACAACCTCGCGTATCTGAAGGCGGATCCCCGGGTGGACAGTCTCCGCAGCGACCCACGCTGGAAGGCATTCGCCCGCGAAATCGGACTCGACTGACGCCGCCCGGGCTGGTCCCTCGACGGCGCCCCCGCCCCGTGACAACGTTTCCCGGCCGTTCTCGCATTACTCCCTACGGGGTATCAGGCGTGAGCTGTCTGCGTGAAGCTCTCGCCCGCCCGCCGCGTCAGTCCGGCCCGCTCCAGCGGGCCGTCTATCTTGAACTCTGAAAGGGAGATCCGATTACCCGCCGCCTTGTCCCCAGCGCCTTGTTCGCGGTGTTGCTGGCCGTGGTCCTGATGGTCAGGCTGGGCGCCACAGCGGCGACGCCCCCTCCCGGAGGCCCCGACGGCGTCGGCTTCCTCGGCAGCATCACCGCCCTGTCGGCCAACCAGCTCGTGTTGAACGACGGGCGGGGCACGCAGAGCATCGCGCTGGAGACCGGGACGAGACTGGTGGCGAACAAGGGCGGCGCGCTCCACATCGGCGCGCCGGTGTTCGTGGGGGCGCATCACGTCAACGGCCGGCTGGTCGCGCGCGTGGTGGAGAACCTCGGCGGCCTGCAGATCGCGCCGACGGCCTCCCAGAAGCTGATGACGCTACTGAAGGGGACGCACCCGCAGCAGTCCTCCGGCACGACGGGCTCGGCGACGAGCGGGAACTGCCTCCTGGACTTCGGGTTCGACCCACGGAGTCGATGCTGAGTTTCACGGGATGCCTCGGCTACCCGTCCCTGACGATCGCGCCGGACTTCAGCCCGCTCCAGTTGCTGAGCGTCCCGGGCTTCTCGATGTCCCTGACGTCCATCAACCTGTCGTTGGCGACGAGCGGCGGCTTCTACGAGTTCCCCTTCAAGTTCACCGCGGTGGACGTCGCGACGCAGCAGGACGACGCGTGGGTCGGGCAGTGCATCAGCGAGGGCTACAACTTCCTTCCGGCCAGAAGCCAATCCGTGTCCCGATCGCGGCCCTCCGTCCCTGCGTCGGGCCAGCCACGTGAGGTCGCGATGAACGTCACGCCGGTCTCGACCGGCCCGGTGCCGTCCTACCAGTTCGGCGCCGGCGCCATGCTCGAGGTCGGCCTGCAGTTCGACACGGCCAGTCGGGTGCGGTCCGGTCGGGCTGTCGCCCTGCACCTATGACCTGACCATCCCGGCCCCCTCGCCGCTGTCCACGTTTTCGCAGACGAATGCGGCGGCGCCGCTCGCGCCTGGTTCCACCATGCGCGTACCGCCCACGGTCTGCTCGACGCTGGGCTTCTCGCTGGACCTGCCACCGATAATCGGCAAGTTCCTGTCACCCTTCGACATCCTGCTCTGCAACATCTTCTACGTCGACCCGCCGCCCGCCGGTTTCACGATGGAGGTGGAGGCCGCCGGGCAGGATGACGACCGACCTGGGCCAGCTCACCTTCCAGGGCGGCCAGCCACAGGACGTCTGGGGTCACGCCACGCTCCTTTGACAACGGCGCGGACGATCTAATTTCTCGAACTTCCAGGTACGTCGCCCAGGAACACCTCAAGATGCAGCTCAAGTTCCGGAAGCTGGGCGGGGTCATCTTCGCCCAGACGCCGGAGCTGGGCGACGTCACGCAGTATGTGAATTTCATCCAGCCTTCGCAGTCGGCCCTTGCGGGGACAGACGCCGGCAAACCGCATCAGGTCCCGGTCCAGTACGCGCCGATTGCGGCGACGACCATCACGGATTTCGCGCCCCAGGCCGTCGACAGTGCGGGCGGCTCGGTCATCCAGGTCGACGGCAACGCGTTCGAGCCGGTGCACAACAACGGCACGAACATCCCGGGCAGCGGCGTGACGTCGATCGACATCTGTCAGACGCCCCAGCGCAACACGGCGACCGACGCCTTGAACGTGCCGTTCACGATCGCCTCGAACACGTCGCTCGAGATCTATCCGCCGGCGCACGCCCCTCGCTCTCGCTCGTGCAGGACCAGACGGCTCGGGGACGCTGCCCAACACCTTCACCAGCGACTATCTGGTCGTCCACGAGTGGGGCACCACGCTTGTGAAGAACCTGTTTACGCCCCGCCGCCGATCATCAGCTCGCTCAGGGCCGAGACGGTGTACGGCTCGTTCGGGTCGCCCGAGAGCTCATCCAATGGCGGCACGACTATACATCAACGGCTACGGCATGGGCCGCGTGACGCACGTGCTGTTCGGGGACGTACCAGCCGGTTTCGTGCAGTGCGGTGTCGGGACGGCCAATTCGGACCCGGCAACCTCCACGGTCTGCACGTCGAATCCCGGACTCGTGATTGCGACGGCGCCGCCACATACGGCGGGCAGCGTGGACGCGCACGTGCAGTCCGCCTGCTTCGGGAACTACAACTCGAACATCGTCTGCGGCACGAGCGTGGAGCTCCCCGGTGAGCCGATGACCTACAAGCCGGCGCTGGTGCTGATGGTGATGTCGTGTCGGGCGGGCTGCCGGCCGGTGGCTACGAGATCACGCTAAGTGGCAGCGGGTTCAGGCGGCGGGAGCGCCATCGTCCACTTCGCCGGGATGGAGATCGACTGCAACCAGAGCTGCACCAGCGTCACCGATCGTCGCTGACCCTCATGGTGCCGGCCGGGACCGTCGGGACCACCGTGCCGGTCTCGGTCGAGAACGCCTGCCCCAACACGAACGGCCCCGCGTGCGGCACGTCGCAGCAGTTGTTCGACCAGTACGTCGGCTCGCCGACGCTGACCAGCCTGACGCCGAGCTCAGGCGGCGATGCCGGCGCCACGCAGGTGGAGATCGAGGGAACGGGCTTCACCATGGCGACCGAGGTCGACGTGACGGTTGACGGGCAGATGGCCGTGGTCCCGAACCCGAGAGTGGTGTTCGGCTCCTATCTGGGGTTCACGATGCCGATTTCGCCGACGGGCTTCCGGGCACGGCGAGCATCGCGGTGAGGATGGGCTGGGCCCGTCAGCGCCGGACGTCACCTCGTGCGGGACCTCGAGCACGGCGCTGGGGTTCGATCACGTGAGCACCGCCCCGCTCCAGCCCACGACGATCACCCTTGCCCCGGCGGTCGGGCTCGTCGGCGGGGCGAGAACCATGCGCGCGACACTCCGCGCGACCATCGGCGGGCTGCTGCCGGATGAGCAGCTGTCGTTGAGCGTGGAGGGATCGAACGTCGGGACCGCGACCACGGATGGGACCGGTGTCGCGACGCTGACGGCGACCCTGCGGTTGTCGCTCGCGAGCGCCGTCTATGCGGGCGGGGTGTCGGCGGCGGTCGCTGGCAATCGATCTACGTGGCGTCGCAGGCCTCGACCTCGCTGACGGTGAAGACGCCGGAGGTGGTCGTGTGGGGCATCGACGGCAGCGTCAGCATCTTCCACGTCCAGCCGCCTTCCCTGATCGGCGTGCGGCAGGTCGCGGCGGGGGAGGGTGACGCCTTCGCGCTGATGGATGACGGCACGGTGGTGGCCTGGGGCAGCGGCGTGGGGGTCACCGAGATCCCGGCCGGTCTCTCGAACGTCGTCCAGATTGACGCGAGCGGTTTGGATGCCAGTTCAGCGACGCCCCGAGCGCGGTGCTTCGGGCGGACGGGAGCGTCGTCGTCTGGGGGGCGTCGCCGGCCATGGCGCCGCTGTCGAACCTGCCACGGCTCAGTCGATCGCTGTGGGGTGGAGCGTTCGTCGCCGGCGTGACGCAGGGGAGGAGCGCTGTTGTGGGGGGCGACAGCACGAACGGCGCCGACGAATGGGGCCGCGGTGGCGACGAGCGTGGTGTCGTGGTCTCGGCGGGTCTTGGCGATGTGCTCGCCCTCCGGAGCGACGGCACGGTTGTCGCCTGGGGACTGGATGCGGACGGCGAGACGGAGTGCTCGCCGGCCTGTCGAATGTCGTGGCGATGGCAGCCGGCCGCTACGGCAGTATGGCGTTGCGCAAGGACGGCACGGTGGTGGCGTGGGGCCACGACAACTACGGCGACCAGTTCCGGACCCTGGTGCCGTCGTCGGTCGTCGGCGTGCAGGAGGATCGACTTAACGGTTCTTAGTATCCGAAGGCCGGGCTGGCGGACGGCAGCATCGGCGTCTGGTGCGGCCCTTCCGCGTGCGTCCGGGCGCCGGCCTGACTGTCGCCGGTCAGGGCCTTCGACAGGGCGGCTACGACAATGCGTGTCCGTCGTGGCGCTCGTCTCCTCGCAGGTCGGGACGACGTCTCGGTCGGTGCCGTGTCGGGCTCACAGAGCAGCACGCAAACGCTCCAGGCCAAGCTCGTCTCCGGCCAGGTCCCGCTCCCGAACGAGACCGTCGAGTTCCGTCTGAACGGCCAGATGTGGGGTCGGTCGCGACCGACGCGAGCGGCACGGCGACGCTGGCGAATGTCAGCCTGGCCAACATCGCGCACGGCACGTATGCGACCGGCGTCACCGCGTCGTTCGCCGGCGACTCGACGAACGGAGCGGCCACGGCGACCGCCAGCCTGACGGTCGCCGGCCAGAGCCAGACGATCACCTTCGGCACCCTCGCCGGCAGGACGTTCGGGGATCCGCCGTTCACGGTGAGCGCGACCGCCTCATCGAACCTGCCGGTGTCGTTCGCCGCGACCGGGGCCTGCACGATTGCGGGCGACACGGTGACGATCACGGGCGCCGGCTCCTGCACGATCACCGCCTCCCAGGCCGGCGACAGCACCTGGGATCCGGCGAAGGACGTTTCGCAGCCGTTCACTATCGCCCAGGCGTCCCAGACCATCAGCTTCCCGCTGATCTACGGCCAGAATGACAGCGTGCCGTTCCAGGTGAGCGCGACGGCGAGCACGGGCCTGCCGGTGACCTTTTCGATCGTGTCCGGCCCGGCCACCGTCAGCGGCACCACGGTCACGATGACCGGCGCCGGGGCCGTCACCATCCGCGCGTCGCAGGCCGGCAACAGCAACTACGCCGCGGCCAGCAGCGACCAGACGTTCGCCGCCCTCGGGCTCCCGGTCGCGACGAGCCTGTCGCCCTCGTCGGGACTGCTGACGGGCGGGACCGTCGTCAGCCTGACGGGCACGGGTCTGGCGACGACCTACGGCCTGCAAGTCAACGGCCTGCCCGTGCCGGCGACCTATATCTCCGACACGCTCGTGAAGTTCACCGTGCCGCCAGGCGCAGCTGGCCCGGTGAACGTTGTCGCCTTTACGGGATGCGGCGCATCGGCTCCGGGCGCCACCGCGTGCGGCCCCACGGCGCCGCTCACCTACACGTACGAGAAGCTGCCGCAGTCGATCACGTTCGGCGCGCTCGCCAACGTGACCTACGGGGACGCCGGGTTCGCCCTGACGGCCACCAGTGACTCCGGCCTGCCGGTCAGCTTCAGCGTCGTCAGCGGTCCGGCGAGTATCGCGGGCAACCTCGTCACGATCACCGGCGCCGGCCCGGTGACCATCCGTGCGTCGCAGGCGGGGAACGACACCTATCTGCCCGCGGCGAACGTGGACCAGACGTTCACGGTGGCGCAGGCCTCATCGACGACGACCGTAACCTGTCCGACGTCAGCGGTGACGTACACCGGCGCGGCACAGACGCCCTGCACGGTGTCGGTCACGGGCGTGGGCGGATTGAGCCTGACGCCGGCGGCGACCTACGCGAACAACGTCGATGCCGGCACGGCGACCGCCAGCTACACCTTCGCGGGCGACGCCAATCACACGGCGAGCTCGAACAGCGCGACGTTCCAGATCGGCAAGGCGGCCTCCACCACGGTCGTGACCATCACGGGTGGGCCGTTCACCTACACCGGCGCGGCGCAGACGCCGGCCACTGTCAGCGTGACGGGCGCGGGCGGGTTGAACCTGACGCCGACGGCGACCTACGCGAGCAACGTCGATGCCGGCACGGCGACCGCCAGCTACACCTTCGCGGGCGACGCCAATCACGCCCCGAGCGCCGATAGCCGGACGTTCACGATCGGCAAGGCGGCAGCCACGGTCTCGGTCAACGGCTACACCGGCACCTATGACGCGACCGCACACGGCGCGACCGGCACGGCCACCGGGATCGGCGGTGTCGACCTGAGCGCTGGCCTGAACCTCGGCTCGGCGTTCACGGATGCGCCGGGCGGGACGGCCCACTGGACCTTCACCGGCGGCGCGAACTACGCCGATCAGAGCGGTGACGCGACGGTCACGATAAACAAGGCCGTGGCCACGGTCGCCGTGAACGGCTTCACCGGCACCTACGACGCGACGGCGCATGGCGCGACCGGGACGGCGACCGGGATCGGCGGCGTCGATCTCAGCGCCGGCCTGAACCTTGGCGCGACCTTCACCGACGCGCCGGGTGGCACGGCCCACTGGACCTTCACCGGTGGGACCGACTACACCGACCAGAGCGGCAACGCGACGATCACCATCAACAAGGCCGCCGCGACGGTCAACGTGACCGGCTACACCGGCACCTATGACACCACCGCGCACGGCGCGACCGGGACGGCGACCGGGATCGGCGGCGTCGATCTCAGCGCCGGCCTGAACCTTGGCGCGACCTTCACCGACGCGCCGGGTGGCACGGCCCACTGGACCTTCACCGGTGGGACCGACTACACCGACCAGAGCGGCAACGCGACGATCACCATCAACAAGGCCGCCGCGACGGTCAACGTGACCGGCTACACCGGCACCTATGACACCACCGCGCACGGCGCGACCGGCACGGCCACCGGCGTTGGCGGCGTCGACCTGAGCGCCGGTCTGAACGTCGGGTCCACGTTCACCGACGCGCCGGGTGGCACGGCCCACTGGACCTTCACCGGTGGGACCGACTACACCGACCAGAGCGGCAACGCGACGATCACCATCAACAAGGCCGCCGCGACGGTCAACGTGACCGGCTACACCGGCACCTATGACACCACCGCGCACGGCGCGACCGGGACGGCCACTGGCATCGGCGGTGTCGACCTGAGCGCCGGATTGAACTTCGGGTCCACCTTCACCGACGCGCCCGGCGGGACGGCCCACTGGACCTTCACCGGCGGGACGGACTACACCGATCAGAGCGGCGACGCCACGATCACGATCAACAAGGCCGTGGCGACGGTCGCCGTGAACGGCTACACCGGCACGTATGACGCCGCGGCGCACGGCGCGACCGGCACGGCCACCGGGATCGGCGGCGTCGACCTCAGTGCCGGCCTGAACTTCGGGTCCACTTTCACCGACGCGCCGGGCGGGACGGCCCACTGGACCTTCACCGGTGGCACGAACTACACCGATCAGAGCGGCGACGCCACGATCGCCATCAACAAGGCGGCGTCGACCACGGTCGTCACGATCGCCGGCGGGCCGTTCGCCTACACGGGCCTGCCGCAGACGCCGGCGACGGTCAGCGTGACGGGCGTCGGCGGGCTGAGCCTGACGCCGGCGGCGACCTACACGAACAACGTCAATGCCGGCACGGCGACCGCCAGCTACAGCTACGCCGGCGATACCAATCACACCGGGAGCACCGGCAGCCAGACGTTCACCATCAGCCAGGCGCCGCTGACCATTACCGCCCTCCCGGCCTCGATGAGCTATGGCGGGCCGTTCCCCACGCTCACCGCGGCCTACAGTGGCTTCGTCCACGGCGAGACCGCCGCCGTGCTCGCCACGCCAGCGGCGCTGGCCACGACGGCGACCCCCACGAGCGTCGTCGGCACCTATCCGATCACCGTGGGCGGCGCGACGGCACCGAACTACGCGATCACCTTCGTCAACGGCCTGCTGACCGTCACGCCGGCGTCGCTGACGATCACGGCCGACAACCAGTCCCGGTGGGTCGGGGCGGCGAACCCGGCGCTCACGGTGAGCTACACCGGATTCGTCGACGACGATACGGCCGCCAGTCTGACGACGCCGGTCAGCGTGACGACGACCGCGGCGCTGCTGAGCCCGTCGGGGAGCTATCCGATCGTGGTGTCGGGCGCGGCCGACCCGAACTACACCATCACGTTCGTCAACGGGACGCTGACCGTGACCGGCCTGCAGCCGGTGGCGCAGGGCGTGCGGGCGGCGATCGCGAGGCTGAAGCCGACCGGCAGCCGGCAGCTCGACCACGAGATCGACGAAGCGCTGCGGCAGATCGACGCGAGCCTCCAGGCGCGGCTCTGGCAGGACGACTCCCATCTGACGGCGCGGGGGCAGTTCGTGTTCGAGGCGGCGCGCGAGGCGGTCTCGGGGTTGACCGAGCACGAGATCGACCGGCACGCGCCGGCGGCGCTGGTGAGCCAGCTGGCGGCGCAGGCGGACATCCTGGTCAAGGTGAACCGGGCACTCGCGCAACTGCCGCTGGACGAGGCGACGGCGGCCGGCGTCGAGGCGCGGCGGCTCACCGATCCGGCGAAGGACATCGCCGAAGGCGACACCCAGGCGGCGAAGCCGGGCGGCGGCGACGAGGCGATCCGGCACTACCGCGACGCCTGGCAGGACGTGCAGCGGGCGGTGCGCGCGCTGACACACGATGACGACCGCGACGGCGACAGGGACCACGGGCGCACCGACAGGGGCGGACGCGATCACAAGGGCGGGCGCGCGCACGACAAGCACGACAAGGGCGGGCACTGAGACGGCGGCCCCTGCGAGCTGATTTCATCTCGCAGGGGCCGCCATCCGACCACTCCGCGAACCACCAGCTCGTCCGCACTTTCACCCGCCGACGCGCCATCACTGCTGAGCTAACTTGTCATGCTTTTGAGTAACATGCAGGGTGTGATGCGTCCGACTGCGATCGTCTGCCCCCTCCACGACGGTCGATCCGAATTCACCTGAGAGGCACTTCCTCATGCATAGAACACAACGCTTTCTGATCGGCCTGATTCTGGCCGGTCTCTCCCTTGTTCCGGCGGCCGGGTTCGCCGCGCCGGCCCCGCCGGCGCAGCTCACGAGCGCCCTGCACTGGCGCAGCGTCGGCCCGTATGTCGGCGGCCGCGTGGTGGCCGTGACCGGCGTGCCGCAGGAGCCGAACGTCTACTACATGGGCTCGACGGGCGGCGGCGTCTGGATGAGCGACGACTACGGCCTCCACTGGAAGAACATCTCCGACAAGTATTTCGACAACAGCAACATCGGCGCGATTGCGGTCGCGCCGTCCGACCCGAAGGTGATCTACGTCGGGACCGGCGAGCCCGACATCCGCAACACGATGCTCACCGGCGACGGGATGTACAAGTCCACCGACGCCGGCAAGACCTGGAAGAAGATCGGGCTGGCCGAGACGCACGTCATCAGCAAGATCGTGGTCGATCCCGCCAATCCCGACGTGGTCTACGTGGCGGCCATGGGCCATGTCTTCGCGGACAACGCGGAGCGCGGGGTCTTCAAGAGCACCGACGGCGGGCAGACCTGGAAGAAGATCCTCTACGTCGACACCAAGACCGGGGCGATCGACCTGGCCATGAACCCGGCCAACCCGAAGATCCTGTATGCCGCGATGTGGCAGGCGTTCCGCACGCACTGGACCTTCTCGAGCGGCGGCCCGGGCAGCGGCATCTACGAGTCCGCCGACGGCGGCGTCACCTGGAAGAACATCACGCACGCGACCGGGCTGCCCACGGGGATCTTCGGCCGCGTCGGCCTCGGCATCTCGGCGAGCAACCCGAGCGTCCTGTACGCGATCGTCCAGGGGCAGTACAAGGACCAGGCCGGCGGCCTGTTCCGCTCGAGCGACGCCGGGAAGAGCTGGACCATGGTGAACAACAGCATGGACCTGACCCAGCGCGCCTTCTACTACAGCCAGGTGTTCGTCGATCCCAAGAACCCCGACACGATCTACCTGCCGCAGGTCGCGGCCCTCTGGGTGTCGCACGACGGCGGCAAGAAGATCAGCCGGCTGCGCCCGCCGCACGGCGACAACCACGCGCTGTGGATCAACCCGAACAACCCCGAGGTCATGATCGAAGCCAACGACGGCGGCGCGACGGTCACGCGCGACGGCGGCAAGAACTGGAGCAGCGAGGACAATCAGCCGACCGGCCAGTTCTATCACGTGAATCTCGACGAACAGTTCCCCTACCACATCTACGGCGCCCAGCAGGACGAGAGCTCGAACGAGGGGCCGAGCGCGGTGGCGGCAGGTTCCATCCCGCCCGTGTGGACGCGCGTGCAGGGCGGCGAGGCGAGCTGGGTCGTGCCGGAGCCGGGCAAGCCCTGGATCACCTTCGGCAGCGGGTACTACAGCAAGCTCGGGCGCGAGGACCGGCGGCTCGGCCTCATCACCGAGGTGAGCCCGTGGCCGTCCTACCAGTTCGGTCTGGCGGGGACGAAGATCAAGTACCGCTACGGCTGGAATCACCACCCGATTCTGTTCGCGCCGGGCAATCCGCACGAACTGCTGACGGGCGCGAACGTCGTGTTCGAGACCCTGGATGACGGCATCCACTGGAAGCAGATCAGCCCGGATCTCACCCGCGACGACAAGACCAAGCAGGGGCGGCCGGGTGGGCCCATCAGCGCGGACGTGACCGGCGAGGAGATGTTCGACACGCTCTCCTCGCTCGCGGTCTCCCCGCTCACCGACGACATCATCTGGGCCGGGTCCGACGACGGCCTGGTGCACGTGACCACCGACGGCGGCGCCAACTGGGCGGAGGTGCGGCCGCCGGCGCTGCCCACCTGGTCCACGATCACCTGCATCGAGCCGTCACACACCGACAAGGGGACGGCGTACGTGTCGGCCAGCCGGTTCGACTGGGACGACTTCCACCCCTACGTCTACAAGACCACGGACTACGGCAAGACCTGGACCGCGCTCACCACGGGCGTGCCCGACGGCCAGTACGTGGAGAGCGTCCGCCAGGATCCCGACGATGCCAACCTGATGTTCCTGGGCACCAGCAAGACGGTGTTCATGAGCCTCGATGGCGGCGCCAACTGGCTGCCGTTGAGCCTCAACCTGCCGGCGGTGCGGGTCAGCGACATCGGCATCCAGGCCGCGCAGCATGCGGTGGTGCTGGCCACGCACGGCCGCGCCTTCTGGGTGCTGGACAACCTGCAGTTCCTCGAGCAGCTGAGCGCGGCGAAGGTGGACAGCAATGCGTCCTATCTGTTCAAGCCGCAGCAGACCTGGCTCGTCACGCGCCGCGGAGGATTCGGCGGGCCGTCGGACGGGGGCCAGAACCTCCCCGCGGGGGCGACGGTGTTCTTCCATCTGCCGGCCAGCTACGACGGCCAGACGCCGGTGAAGCTGAGCTTCACCGACTCGATGGGTCACGTGATCCGCAGCTACACCCTGCCGCTGAAGGCGGAGCCGAACACCTCCGGGTTCGGCGGGCCCGCGCGGAAGCCCGCGAAGCTCCATCCCGGCATGAACAGCTTCCTGTGGGATCTGCGGTACCCGACGGTGGTCACCGTCAAGGGGATCTACCATTCCGGGTTCTCGGCCGCCGTGCCGGTCGGCCCCGAGGTGGTGCCCGGCACCTATGACGCCGTGCTCACCTACGCGGGCACCACGCAGAAGCAGTCGTTCGAGGTGAAGCTCGATCCGCGGCTGAGCACCACGCAGGCGGAACTGCAGCAGCGGTTCGACCTGCTGATGCAGATTCAGGACGCCATCAAGCAGCTGAACACCACGCTGAACGAGGCGATCGACACTCGCGCGGCGTTGAACAAGGCCGTCGCCGACAAGACCGTGTCGGCCGGCGCCGCACAAACCGCGCTGGCGGCGCTGAACAGCAACATCGACGATCTGGTCGACCTGAAGATCCAGTCCGGTGAGGGTGGGCTGGTGTATCCGCCACGGCTCCGCTCCTGGCTGAGCGCAATCTTCAGTCAGGTGAGCCTGGCCTTCGTGGCGCCCACGCCGGCCATGACCGAAGTGGCCAACGGGTACCTCGGTCAGGAGAAGACCGGTGTCGAACACCTGAACACGGCCATTGCGAACGCCAAGGCGGTGACTGCACCACTGAGGCGGAACCGTTAGAGTAGGGCGGCAGGCTGCGGGCTCCGGGCTACGGGGCCCCGCAGCCTGCAGCCTGTAGCCCGTAGCCCTTCCGATAGGTACACCCATGACATCGAACAGTAGAGTCGGGTCGAAATGGTTGATGCTGCTGGCTCTTGCGGCAGCGGTCCTTTCCGTGCTGCCGGCGTTCGCCCAGACGAACTCCAGTCCCTACGCCGGGATGCGCTGGCGCCTCATCGGCCCCTTTCGCAGCGGACGCATATCAGCCGTCATCGGCGTCCCCAGCCAGCCCGGCGTGTTCTACATGGACGCCGAAAACGGCGGCCTGTGGAAGTCGGTCAACTACGGCCTGACGTGGGTGCCGCTGTTCAAGGGCGACGAGAACAATTCGCTCGGGTCCCTCGCCGTGGCCCCGTCGAATCCCGACATCATCTATGCCGGCTCCGGCGAAGCCACGATGCGGCCGGATCTGTCGATCGGTGACGGGCTGTACAAGTCCACGGATGCCGGCACGACCTGGCAGCACCTTGGCCTGCGCGACGGCCAGCAGCTGGCCTCGATCGTGGTGGCTCCGCACAATCCGGACCGGCTGTTCGTCGCGGTGCTCGGTCACCCGTACGGGCCGAACGAGGAACGCGGCGTCTTCCGCTCCACCGACGGGGGACGGACGTTCCAGAAGGTGCTCTACAAGGACGAGAACACCGGCGCCGCAGAGGTGGCGCTGTCACCGTCGGATCCAGACACCGTCTACGCCGTGCTGTGGGCGGCACGGGAGCTGCCTGCCGTCGCGGCCGGTCTCGAGACGGCCAAAGTACCCGGCAGCGGCCTGTTCAAGTCGATCGATGGCGGCAACACGTGGCACCAGATCGGCCAGGGGCTGCCGACCGAGGCGGAGGGCCTGGGCCGGATCCGCATGGCCGTCGCCCCGAGCAATCCCGACCGCCTCTATGCCACCGCTGACGGCGGTCTGTACCGCTCCGACGATGCCGGCCGGACCTTCCGGCGCGTCAGCCAGGACCGGCGCACGCGCGGCGGTTTCCTGACGGTCGCGCCCGACAATGCCGACGAGATCTACGTCAGCCAGACGGGCATGTACCGCTCCATGGATGGCGGCCGGACCTTCACGGCCGTCCGTGGCGCCCCCGGCGGCAACGACTACCATCACGTCTGGATCGACCCGACCAACCCGAAGATCATGGCGGTCGGGGTCGACCAGGGCGCGACGCTGAGCGTGGACGGCGGGAAGACCTGGAGCTCCTGGTACAACCAGCCGCTCGCACAGGCCTATCACGTCGTCACCGACAACCAGTTCCCGTACCGCGTCTACAGCGCCCAGCAGGACAGCGGCTCGTTCGGCATTCTGAGCCGCGGCAACGATGGGCAGATCACCTTCCGCGACTGGCACCCGGTCGGGGCCGACGAGGACGGCTATATCGCCCCGGATCCGCTGCATCCGAACCTCATCTATTCCAGCCACGTCGTCCGCTACGACTGGACCACGGGAGAGAGCCAGTTCGTCGGCCCCCAGGTGGCGCGCTTCGACGGCAAGTACCGCTTCAGTCCGTACGCGCCGCTGATCTTCTCGCCGGCGGATCCGCACGTGCTGTACCTGGGCGGAAACGTCATGTTCAAGACCGTGAACGGCGGCCACAGCTGGCAGGTGATCAGTCCGGATCTCTCGAGCGCCGACCCCGGCATGCCCGCCAACCTCGGTCCCTTCAAAGCCGGCGTGGCGCCGCCCCATCACCGCGGCGTGATCTACAGCATCGGGCCGTCGTTCAAGAACGCGAACACCATCTGGGTCGGAACCACGGACGGCCTCATCTGGGTCACCCGCGACGGTGGCGCGCACTGGCAGAACGTGACGCCGCCCGGCATGAAGCCCTGGAGCATGGTCACGCAGCTCGACGCCTCGCACTTCGACGACGAGACGGCCTACGCCTCCGTCAGCCGCTTCTACGTCGACGATCTGAAGCCCTACATCTATGCCACGCACGACGGCGGGAAGACCTGGAAGCTGATCGTGAATGGCCTGCCGGACAATGCCCCGGCGAACGTGGTCCGCGAGGATCCGGTGCGCAAGGGGTTGCTGTATGCCGGCACCGAGCGTGCCGTCTGGTTCTCGGCGGATGACGGGGCTCACTGGCAGTCGCTGCAACTGAACCTGCCCGTGACCTCGATGCGCGATCTCGTCGTTCATGACAACGACCTGGTGCTCGGGACGCACGGCCGTTCGGACTGGATCCTCGACGACATCACGCCGCTGCGCCAGCTCTCGGCGGCCAAGGCCGCCACCCACGCGTTCCTCTACGAGCCCGAAGCCGCGTACCAGATCCCGCGCAACACCTACACCGACACGCAGCTGGAGCCGGAGTTCCCGGCGGGCCAGAACCCGCCGAGCGGCGCCATCATCGATTACGATCTGAAGTCGCCGGCGACCGGACCGGTGACGCTCGAGGTCTTCGATGCCGCCGGCAAGCTCGTGCGCCGGTACTCGTCAACCGACAAGCCGACGCTGCTCAACCCCGACGACCTGAACTTCCCGACCTACTGGCTGCGGCCCCCGCACGTGCTGTCCGCCGAGGCCGGTATGCACCGCTGGGTGTGGGACCTCCACTATCCGTCGCCGGACGTCCTGCGCCCGACCGTCGCCATGCCGGTCATCCTCCACGACTCACCGGTGGGACCGGAGGGGCCAGCCGCCCTGCCGGGCCGGTACACCGTCAAGCTCACGGTGGACGGGCACACGTACACGCAACCGCTGACCGTCCGCATGGATCCGCGGAACAAGACGCCGATGGCCGGGCTCACGCAGCAGTTCCGGCTGGCCATGCAGCTCAGTGAGGACATGAATCGGACGTACGCGGCGTTGCAGAAGGCGAAGACGCCCGCGCTGCTGAAACTGAATGGCGAGCTCGTGGCTCAGTACAATTCGCTCTACGGCGCCTCGTACGGCGGCACCGATGGCAACGCGGCGACCATGGCCACACCGACGACACAACAGGTCGCAGCGGTCGCCGATCTCCATCGGCAGGTCGTTGCGATGCTGAAGAACTGAGCGCCGCCACCTTCGCCGGCGGGGCCGACCATTCAGGTCCCGCCGGCTCACCTCATCCTGGTCCTTCCCTTCGGTCGACCGGACGTCCTGACCTCTCCCTCTCCTGATCAGCGTCCGAACGATCCCACTGACGAGGATCTGCCAATTACAGGTCACCCATGATGCCATTCGTGTGCAGATTACCCGGCTCGCTGGCAATTCCCTGCGCCAGGGTGGACTTTCGATAGAGGACTGGCGGGACTTGACATGCGACCAGCATGCACGCATGCTCATCACATGTCCAAGATGGTCCAGGTTCGGAATGTGCCGGACGCCCTGCACCGCAAACTCAAGGCCCGGGCGGCCGACTCGGGGCAGACGCTCTCTGATTACCTGCTGGCCGAATTCGAGCGCCTGGCGGCGCGGCCTACGCGTGAGGAGATGCTGGCCAGGCTCCACGGTCGCAAGCGGGTCACCTTGAAGACTCCGGCCGCCGTGGTCATCCGCGAGGAGCGCGAGTCCGCGTGATCGTCGTCGACGCGTCGGCCCTGTTGGAGTTCCTCCTGCAGACCCCGATTGGCGCGCGAGTCGAGGCCCGTCTCTTTCGCGACGGAGACGAATTCCATGCTCCGCACCTCGTCGACGTCGAGGTGGTTCAAGCCCTTCGACGCCTCGCGCGGACGGGTGAGGTCGCTCCGGGCCGTGCCGCTGAAGCGATTGCGGACCTCACCGACTTCGACCTCCATCGTCACGCCCATCTCAATCTCCTGGGTCGTGCGTGGACACTACGCGACAACGTCAGCGCCTACGACGCCATGTACGTTGCTCTTGCAGAAGCGATTGACGCACCAATCGTCACCTGCGACGGGCCCCTGGGTCACGCGCCCGGACACCACGCCCGGATCGAAGTGATCGCCTGAATCGGCGCCGCTCAGGCTCGCTTCGTCGCCCGCAGCGCCTCGGGCCGCAGCGGCAGCGAGCGCACGCGCGTGCCCGTGATCGCGAAGAGCGCGTTGGTCACCGCCGGCGCAATCGGCGGAAGCCCAGGCTCGCCCACGCCTCCCGGCGCCTCTCCGTTCTGCACGACGTGCACGTCCACGACGGGCATCTCGTCGATCCGCATCATCTTGTACGTGTCGAAGTTGCCCTGCACGACGTGCCCGTCGGCCAGCGTGATCTCCTGATAGAGCGCGGCGGTGAGACCCGCGGCGACCGCGCCCGACATCTGCTGGTGCACGATGCCGGGGTGGATCACCTGGCCGGCGTCGACCGCGCACCAGACGTGGTGGACGCGCACCTTCCCGCCCTCGAGCGAGACCTCCGCCACCTGCGCGACGATCGTCCCCTTGCTCTCGTGGATCGCGAGGCCGTGCGCGTGGCCCTCGGGAAGCGGCTTGCCCCATCCCGATTTCTCGCCGACCAGTTCCAGCACGCGACGCTGGCGCGGCTGATCCGCCAGCAGCTCATGGCGGAACTCGAACGGGATCGCGCCCCGCGGCGTGCGCCAGCTCGTCGATGAACGACTCGAAGAAGAAGAGGTTCTGCGACGGACCCACCGAGCGCCAGTGCCCGGTCGGCACGCCCAGGTCCGGCATGCCGTACTCCACGCGGAAGTTCGGGATGCCGTAGCTCATGTTCATGATCCCGTCGACGGCGTTCCCGTCGACGCCGCCCGGCTTGCTCCTGCCGGTGGCGCTCAGCGCCTGCGCGACGACCCGCGCCTCGAGCGCCACCAGCTTGCCCGCCGCATCCAGCCCGCCGGCGAAGCGGACGTACGCCGCGGGACGGTACAGGTCGTGACGCATGTCCTCCTCGCGCGTCCAGGTGACCTGCACCGGCTGCCCCAGCTTCTTCGACAGATGGACCGCGTCCTCCACGAAGTCGGTGCGGCTGCGCCGCCCCCAGCCGCATCCCAGGTGCATCACGTGCACCGTGACCTTCTCGGATGGCAGGCCCGTGATGCGGGCGGTCGTTCCCTGCGTTCCCTGGGGATTCTGCGTGGGCGCCCACACTTCCGCGCTGTCCGCGCGCACGTGGGCGGTGCAGTTCATCGGCTCCATCGTCGCGTGCGCCAGGTACGGGCGCCTCATAGGCCGCATCGACCCGCTTCGCGGCCTTCGCCAGTGCATTGCCCGCGTCACCGTCGGAGCGGCCGACGACCGGCTTCGCCTTCGCCACCTCGCGCAGCTGCGCGGAGATGTCGGCGGAGCTCATCGTGAACCCGCCGATTCCACTCCACCTGCAGCGCCTTCGCGCCCTGGAAGGCCGCCCACGTGTTGTCGGCCACCACCGCGATCCCGGTCGGGATCTGGACGACGTCCCGCACGCCCGCGACGCCGCGCGCGCGTGTGGCGTCGAAGCTCTTCAGCGAGCCGCCGAACGTGGGAGGATGCACCACCGTCGCGAAGCGCATGCCCGGCGTCCGCACGTCGATGCCGTACTTCGTGCGCCCGCTCACCTTGTCGTGCAGGTCGACCTGTGGCGGACTCGTGCCGATCAGCCGGAACTCGGCGGCGGTCTTGAGACGGGGATCGGACGGCACCGGCAGCTCGCCGGCGGCGTCGGCCAGGGCGCCGTACCCGAGGCGACTGCGTCGAGCCCTTCCGGTAGACGTAGCCGTTCTCCGTGCGGCAGGATGCGGCCTCGACCTTCCACTGCCCGGCGGCCGCCCGCACGAGCATCTCCCGCGCGGTCGCTCCCGCCTTGCGCAGCGGCATCCAGGCGCCGTTGCGCACGCTCCCGCTGCCCACCGTGATCTGGCGCCCGTACTTGTGCGGGTCCGCCTCGGCCTGGATCACGTTGACCCGGCTCCAGTCGGCATCCAGCTCGTCGGCCACGATCATCGGCAGGCTGGTGCGGACGCCCTGGCCCATGTCGGCCTTGCCCACCCAGATCGTGACGGCCCCGTCTCATCCACCCGCACGAACACGTTGGGCTGCAGCGGGGCGTCCGGGCTCGGGTTCCACGGACGGTCGGGGAGGTAGACGCCGAGCATGAGACCGCCGCCGCCCAGGCCCGTCACCCGGAGGAACTCGCGCCGATCGATCTTCCAGACCTTGTCCATGGCTCATCCCTCCTTCGCGGCGCGGTGGATGGCCTGCCGGATGCGGTCGTAGGTGCCGCACCGGCAGATGTTGCGGGACATGGCCTCGTCGATTTCCGAGTCCGTCGGGTGCGGGTGGGCCGCCAGCAGCGCGGCCGCCGCCATGAGCATCCCCGACTGGCAGTACCCGCACTGCGGCACCTCCTCGGCGATCCAGGCCTTCTGGAGCGGATGGGTGACGTCGGCGGACAGCCCTTCGATGGTGGTGATCTCGCCGGTCGCCGCCACGGAGACCGGGAATCTGGCACGAGTGGACGGCCTGACCGTTCAGGTGCACGGTGCAGGCGCCGCACTCGGAGATGCCGCATCCGAACTTGGTGCCGGTGAGCCCGACCACGTCGCGGATGACCCAGAGGAGCGGCGTTCGCGGATCGACGTCGACAGCAGTGCGAGACGCCGTTGATACGGAGGGTGAAGCTGGCCATGAAAGCCTCCCGAGAGGTAGCGGGAATTGCCAGATTCGTCCCTACCCTACCATGGAAAGGCGTGGCGGGCGCGGCGCCCGGCGGGCGGCGAGGTTGGCGCGTCCAGATCAGGAATAGCCATGAAGACGACTCGTGCTTGCCGGTGTCCTGTTCCTGCTGCCAGCCTCGGCGTTCGCGCAAACGCCCGATGCCGGCCTGGCCACGCCGACGGGGCATGAGGTGAATGTCAGCGTGGGCCACTACGGCTACGTCGAGCCCGGTCCGCAGCGCGTCTCGATGCAGGGCCTCAAGGTCGCGGGCGAATACACGGAGACGCGGTCGCTCAGCAGGCGCCGGCACTGGTTCTTCCAGGCCAACGTGCGGGGCGTCCTTGGCAACGTCACCTATGACGGCTACTGCCGGCCCTGGCTGATCAGGCCCGACAGCGCTTCGCCGAACGGCTACGTGCTGGGTGTCGGCGCGGCATCAGCGTGCAGCGAGAGAGGCGACGAGGACTGGTACGTGGAAGCGCGCGCGCTGGCCGGCAAGGATTTCATCGGCCGGACATGGGGACTGTCGCCCTACGCCGGCGTCGGCTTCCGTCATCTGTCGAACGGCACGGGCGGCGTCCCCGGATACCGCACGGACAACTATCTCTATCTGCCCGTCGGCCTGACGACGAGGACCCGCCGCAGGTTGAGCGTGACGCTGGAATACGACCGCCTGCTCCATGGCTGGCAGCAGACCCGCGAGTCGCGCTTCGGCGGCTTCGCGCTTCCCGCGACGGCCACCGCGCCCGCCTTCTCGATCGACGGCTTCACCGACGTCTCGTTCGCCCAGCATGGCGGATGGGCGCTGCGCGCCAGCGCGACGTACCAGGTCTTCAGGCGCTGGTCGGTGAGTCCGTACTACATCCGCTGGAGCGTCGGCGCCTCGCCGGTGAATCACGTGACGGCAACCTTCACGGTCAACGCCATCACGGCCCGCGAGCAGCTCGGCTTCTACGAACCCGACAACTTCACGAACGAGTTCGGCGTGAAGCTGGGGCTGCTTCTAGCCCCTGGAGACGTCGAACGCTTCGGCGGGTCCTGTCGCCGGACACCCCGTCCGTGCTCGGCGCCAACAGCGCGAGCATCGGTACGGGCGCCTGCGCGCGGCCGGGGGCCCCGTCCGGCGCCACCCGCGTGAACTCTTCGATCGACGTCTGACATCCGAGCGCCTGGACGCGGTGTTCCCCCACACGTAGGGGCCGCCCCGCCGAAGCCCCAGAGGAACGGAGGCACAACGGGCGAAGGCGGGTGGCAGCCCCTGGAGACACCCGCACCCGGCGTCAATCCCTGCTGCCCGCTCGCCTCGTCCTTGTACACGACGCCGCCCTTCATCACGAACGGCACGTGCTCGACCGCCGTGATGTCCTCCAGCGGATTCCCCGGCACGGCGATCACGTCGGCGAAGTATCCGGGCTTCAGCTGCCCGACCTCGTCCTGCCACGTCAGGATGCGCGGATCGTTCAGGTAATCGGCCTGCAGCGCGGCCAGCGGCGTCATCCCGTACTTCACCATCAGCGCCAGTTCCCTGGCCTGCGTCCCGTGCGGGAACGGCCCCACGTCCGACCCGACGGCCATGGGAACGCCGGCCGCCACCTGCCGCTTGAACTCGTGGATCTTGTAATCCAGCATGGCGTGCTCGCGCGCCGCGGCCGCCGCATTCGGCGCGTGGTCCGCGAAGTACTCGAAGACGACGAACGTCGGCACCGCGGGGATGTCCTTCTTCTTCATCATCTCCATCGTCCCGTCGCTCAACTGCGTCGCGTGATCGATCGAGGCGACGCCCGCCTCCACCGCGAACCGCGCCGCCGGCTCGCCCTGGCAGTGCACTCCCACGTTGGTGTCCAGCCGGGCCGCCTCGGTGACAGCCGCCTTCAGCTGCGCCTCGGTGTACTGGTAGGGCGTGTGGAAATCCCAGAACTGCCGGATCGCCCGCCTGCTCGCCGAGCCCGAGTTGCGCGCAGATCGGGTTGCCCAGGCAGGGAGCCGACCCGTGCGGCACCATCTCGTCGGAGCCGGTCTCGTAGATCTTCACGAAGCTCGACCCTTGCTTGTGCTGCTCGCGGATCGTCTCGACCAACTGTTCGGTGTCGTTGGCGTAGTCGGCGTTGCCCAGCACGTGCTGCGCCGGGTTGAAGCCGATCGCGTCCTCGTGCCCGCCGAGGATCGAGATGGCCATGCCGCTGATGCGCAGCCGCGGCCCGGGAATCTTCCCCGCGTCGATGGCGTCGCGGACGGCCGTGTCCGCCGGACCCGCCCCTTCCGTCCCCATGTCGCGCTCGGCGGTGAAGCCCGCCATCAGGTCGGCCTTCGCCGCCAGCGTCGCCTCAATCGTCCGCTGGGGCACCGATTCGTCCACCGTCTGCATCCCCTCCGAGGGAGGGGACGGATGGAGGAAGAGGTGCACGTGGGCGTCGATCAGACCCGGCATCAGCGTCGTGTCGCCCAGGTCGATCACCGTCGCCCCGGCCGGATGCGGCACCGACGTGCCGGCGGCCTTGATGCGGTTGCCTTCCACCAGCACCTCGCCGGGGCTCACGATCCTGCCCGGCACGACCTCGAAGAGCCGCGCCGCGTGCAGCACGATCGCCGGGGCGTTTCCAGCGGAGGCGGATCGGTTGGCCTGGGCGCGCGCCGCATTCGGGACAGCGCCGAGCATCATCAGAGCCGCGGTCAGACAGACAAGTCGCTTCATCAATCCCTCCAGACAGCCACAAAGAATAGCAGAGCGCTCATCGGCTGAGCTTGGTCGTGGTCGGCTGCTCGCGCCCCCGCAAATGGCACGCGCCGCCCACATCGGGTAGACTCACTCCGACTTTTCAGCGTAATGGCGCGCAGCGCGCGCCCGCGCCCGGAGTGGAGCGAGCCGGATCGCGAGCGTGGCGAAGGGCGCCGGGGTTCGGGGCCGAGCCCCGATTGAGAAGGAGGCCCGATGAAGATCAAATGGCTTGCGGTGCTGGCGGTGGCGGCCGTGTGCGCGGCGGTGCCGCTGACGGCGCGCCAGCAGCAGACGCTGCCCAGCGAGAGCCCGGCGACGTTCACGCCGGTCACGACGAGCTTCGACTACGTGCGGCGCGACGTCATGATCCCGATGCGCGACGGCGTGAAGCTGCACACCGTCATCCTGATCCCGAAAGGGGCGACGCACGCGCCGATCCTGCTGACGCGCACGCCGTACAACGCCGACGGCATGGTGAGCCACACCGAGAGCTCCCATCTCGGGCCGATCCTGCAGGGCTACGACAACGCCACCGACGTGATCGTCGACGGCGGCTACATCCGCGTCATCCAGGACGTCCGCGGGAAGTACCACTCCGAGGGCGACTACGTGATGAACCGGCCGCTGCACGGGCCGCTCAATCCGACCAACGTCGATAATTCGACCGACACCTACGACACGATCGACTGGCTCGTGAAGCACGTCCCCGAGTCGAACGGCAAGGTCGGCATCCTCGGCATCTCCTACGACGGCTTCCTGCCGCTGATGGCGCTGGTCCATCCGCACCCGGCGCTCAAGGTCGCGGTGCCGATGAACCCGATGGTGGACGGCTGGATGGGCGACGACTGGTTCCACAACGGCGCCTTCCGCGAGCAGATGATGGCGTACATGTACAACCAGGACGCCACGCGGTCGAACACCGTCAAGTGGTGGCTGGCGTACGAAGACGACTACGACATGTTCATGCACGCGGGCTCGGCCGGCGAGCTCGGAGTCGAGCGCGGGATGGATCAGCTCGGCTTCTGGCGCAAGGTCGTGGCGCATCCGAGCTACGACGCCTTCTGGCAGGACCAGGCGATGGACAAGATCCTCGCCAAGGAGCCGCTGAAGGTGCCGACGATGATCGTCGGCGGCCTGTGGGACCAGGAGGACATCTACGGGGCGTTCGCCGTCTACAAGGCCCTCGAGGCGAAGGACACGCACAACGACATGGTGTACATGTCGGAGGGCCCCTGGTACCACGGCCAGGAGATCAACGAAGGCAGCTCACTCGGCCCGATCCGGTTCGGCAGCGACACGGCGCTCTGGTGGCGGCAGCACGTGCTCGCGCCGTTCCTCGCGCACTACCTGAAGGACGGCGCGCCGCCGATGGACGTGGCGCCGGTGACGGTCTTCGAGACCGGCACGAACAAGTGGCAGCAGCTGAAGGCGTGGCCGCGCGGCGAGGGGCGGAAGCTCTATCTGGAGCCCGGGCTGAAGGTCGGTTTCAACGCGCCGACCGGCGGCGAGGCGTACGACGCGTACGTCTCGGATCCCGTCCAAGCCGGTCCCGTACCGGACGCGGCCCAACCGGTATCCGGATGGCGGCTGGCACACGTGGCTCGTGGGCGATCAGCGCACGGTGGCGGGCCGGCCCGACGTGCTGTCGTTCACGTCCGCTCCCCTGACGACACCGGTGACGATCAGCGGCCAGCCGATCGTGAACCTGGTGGCGTCGACCACCGGCACGGACTCGGACTGGGTGGTGAAGGTGATCGACGAGTACCCGCCCAGGTCGCCGCGCAGCCGGAGATGGGCGGGTATCAGCTGATGATCTCGGCCGACATCTTCCGCGGCCGGTACCGCGAGAGCCTCGAGACGCCGCACGCCATCACGCCGAACGAGCCGCTCGTCTACCACTGGGAGCTGCCGGTGGCGAACCACGTCTTCCTGCCGGGCCACCGGATCATCGTGCAGATTCAGTCGAGCTGGTTCCCGCTCTACGACCGCAATCCGCAGACCTTCGTGAAGAGCATCTTCTTCGCGAAGCCGGGCGACTACCGGAAGGCGACCCAGCGGATCTACCACGCGCCCGGCCACGAGAGCTACATCGAGCTGCCGGTCGTCGGCGCGGCGGATCTCGGGGGCAAGTACGACGGGCTACGGGCTACGGAGTCTCTCTCATCTCGCAGGGGCCGTCCGACGTCGCGAGGCGTCTGGCGGCCCCTGGCGACATCGGCGCTGACGCTCTCAGGGCCCCTGTCGTTGGCGGGGCCCCTGCTCGAACACCGCGTCCGACGGCACCCGCGCACGCCAGCCCCGTCCTTCTCCTCCTGCTCTTCCCCTCCTCCAGCACGTAGGGGCCGCCCGAGCGCATGATCACGCGGGTGGCGGCCCCCGGAGACAGCCGGTCACCTTTGCCAGGCCAGTGTCAGAACGCCCATCCCCACAAATAGCTGCCGCTGACGTCCTGCTCCACCCTCCCCTCCGTTTCAATCAGCGCGAAGCCAGCCTCACAGCGGCACAGACGATCGCCGCGGGCCACGAACCAGAAGCGGGATCGCAGGTCCGGCCGGAGATTGCCCGGTTTCTCGATGTGCGAAGGCCGCATCACTGTTCTGTTCTGTACAGCCTCAGAAGTCTCGCTCTTCGTAGAGTGTAGATGAGGCGGGCAGACAGCGAACAGCGGGACGAGTCGCGGTGCATCGTCATCCGACCAGAAGCGACGTGCCAGCGCGCACAGACGCTGATAATCAACACCAATACGAATCGTGGTGGGAGCAAGGGACGGCAACAATGTTCGGTTACGGACTCATAGGCACGCTCATAGTCATCGTGTTGATCGTGTGGCTGGTGAGGAGAGTGTGAGGCTGATATCGGGCGACGTCGGTGCGAAATTCTCAGGCACCGGCGCCCGAGCCAGACGCCGCACCGACCCGGGTCGCGAAGACCGCCACACGCATACCACGCGCGACTCCGCTGCTGACCGCCAGGCCGTAGAGTCGGTTCCGCTCGATGTAAGGAGAATTCCATGCACAGGAAACTGATAACCGCGCTCGCCGCCTGCACGCTGGGCGCGCTGTCGTTGATGGCCGCGCCGTCCGTCAGCGCTCAGGGGGCGCCGAAGCCGAATCAATTCTGGTGGCCCAATCAGCTCGACCTCGCACCCCTCCGGCAGAACGCCGCCGAGTCCAACCCGCTGGGGGCGAAGTTCGATTACGCCAGGGCGTTCAAGACCCTCGACCTCGACGCGGTCAAGGCCGACATCAGGAAGGCGCTGACGACCTCGCAGCCCTGGTGGCCCGCCGATTACGGAAATTACGGGCCGTTCTTCATCCGGATGGCCTGGCACAGCGCCGGGACGTACCGCGTCGGCGACGGGCGGGGCGGCGCGGGCGGCGGACAGCAGCGATTCGAGCCGCTCAACAGCTGGCCCGACAACGCGAACCTCGACAAGGCGCGCCGGCTGCTCTGGCCGGTCAAGCAGAAGTACGGCCAGAAGATCTCGTGGGGCGACCTGATGGTCCTGGCCGGCAACGTCTCGCTCGAGTCGATGGGGTTCAAGACCTACGGCTTTGCCGGCGGACGCGTGGACGACTGGCAGGGGGATCTCGTCTACTGGGGCCCCGAGAAGAAGTGGCTGGGGGACCAGCGCCACAGCAGCGGCATGCTGGAGAATCCGCTCGCCGCGGTGCAGATGGGCCTCATCTACGTGAACCCCGAGGGTCCCAACGGCAAGCCGGATCCGCTGGCCGCTGCCGGCGACATCCGTGAGTCCTTCGCGCGCATGGCGATGAACGACGAGGAAACGGTGGCGCTCATCGCCGGCGGCCATACCTTCGGCAAGACGCACGGGGCGACCAAGCCGGGCGACTGCCTGGGCCCCGAACCGGCGGCCGCGAGCATCGAGCAGCAGGGCCTGGGCTGGAAGAACACGTGCGGCTCGGGTTCCGGGGACGACACGATCACCAGCGGCCTCGAGGGTGCGTGGACCAGCACGCCCACCATGTGGAGCTCGGAGTTCCTGCACAACCTCTTCGCGTACGAGTGGGAGCTGACGAAGAGTCCCGCCGGCGCGTACCAGTGGATCCCGGCCAACGGCCAGGCCGCCGGCACGGTGCCCGACGCGCACGACCCCTCGAAGTCGCACCCGCCGACCATGCTCACCACGGACCTCGCCCTGAAGGCCGACCCGGCCTACCGGGTGATCGCCAAGCGCTTCGCGGACGACCCCGAGGCGTTCCGCCTCGCCTTCGCGAAGGCGTGGTTCAAGCTGACCAGCCGTGACATGGGCCCGCGCAGCCGATATCTGGGCCCCGAAGTGCCGACCGAAGACCTGATCTGGGAGGACCCGCTCCCCACGGTCGACCATCCGCTCGTCAATGCGCAGGACATCGCCAGCCTCAAGGCGAAGATCCTCGCGTCGGGTCTCACCGTCCCCGAGTTGGTGAGAACCGCGTGGGCGTCGGCGGCCACCTTCCGTGGCACCGACATGCGCGGCGGCGCCAACGGCGCCCGGATCCGCCTCGCCCCGCAGAAGGACTGGGCGGTGAACAATCCGCCGGAGCTCGCCAGGGTCCTGGCGCGACTCGAAGCGATCCAGCAGGAGTTCAACAGCGGCAGCGGCACGACGAAGGTCTCGCTCGCCGACGTGATCGTCCTGGGCGGCAACGCCGCGATCGAGCAGGCCGCGCAGAAGGCCGGGGATCCGGTGCAGGTGCCGTTCTCACCGGGGCGCGTGGACGCAACGGCCGCGCAGACCGACGTGCAGTCCTTCGCGTTCCTCGAACCGACCGCGGACGGATTCCGCAACTACTACGGCAAGGGGCTGAGCGGGTCGCCGACAGAGATGCTCGTCGACCGGGCGAACAAACTGACGCTGACCGTGCCCGAGATGACCGTGCTCGTCGGCGGGATGCGCGCCCTGAACGCCAACGCCGGCGGGTCGCCGCAAGGCGTGTTCACCGACCGGCCCGGGACATTGAGCAACGACGTGTTCGTCAACCTGCTCGACATGTCCACGGTCTGGAGCAAGTCGTCCACCGAAGGCGTCTACGAGGGGCGCGACCGCGCGACCGGCACGCTGAAGTGGACGGCCACGCCGGTGGACCTGATCTTCGGGTCGAACTCCGAGCTGCGGGCGGTGGCGGAAGTCTACGCCGAGTCCGACGGCCAGCAGCGGTTCGTCCAGGACTTCGTCAATGCGTGGGCCAAGGTGATGGACCTCGACCGCTTCGACCTCCGCTGAAGGCTGACCAGGCCACGGCGGCGCCGCCAACGCCGCCGTGGCTTCGGTTGCCCCTTCGGGCACACCGGGACCAACACTCACCTCGACGAGGCCTCGGCTCACAGACCCTGATCTCGCAGGGGGCCGCCCGAGCGCACGATCACGCGGGGCTTCGACTTCGCTCAGCCCCGCCCTGAGCATCGTCGAAGGGCGGGTGGCGGCCCCTGGAGACTGGCGCCGTTCAGACGCGGCATAGTCTCAGCGCGTCTCCGGCGGCCCGACCAGCCGAAAAATGACGCCGCCCCCGGACGCCCCGCCCGCCAGGGTCGCCCCGTAGAAGCTGCCGTCGCTCGCCCGGATCAGGCCGGCCGTGTTGGGATAGGCGCCGTCGACGGTTCCGCGGAACGCGTGTAGCGTCGTGATCGCGCCGCTCTTGGCTATCCGAAAGACGCTCCCGACCCCATGGGCGCCGCCCGCGTTCGTCGTCCCATAGAACGCGTCGTTGCCGACCGGAATCAGGCGGGCAAACGGATTGGCGCCGTCGGAGCTGCCACTGAAAGCGTGCAAGGTGGTCAGGGTGCCGCTCGCGCCCAGTTTGTAGACCGTGCCGAACCCGAGGCCGCCGTTGACCGTCGTCCCGTAGAACGTGCCGTCGGCCGTCTGGACCAGGCTGGCGACTGGAAGCATTCCGTCGGCGCCGCTGAACAGGTGCAGGGTGGTGAGCGTACCGTTGGCGTCGATCCGGAAGACCGTGCCGAACCCGCCGCCTCCCTGGCTCGTCGTCCGGTCGAACCGGCCGTTTCTGGTCCGCATCAGGCCGGCATAGGGCTCGCCGCCATCCGCATTCCCGCCATACGCCGTCGTCCCGTAGAACAGGCCGTTCCTGGCCTGGATCAAGCCAGCGTAGGGCTTGGCGCCGTCGGAGCCGCCGCTGAAGGCGTGCAGCGTGGTGAGCGTGCCGCCCGCATCCATCTTGTAGACGGTGCCGAACCCGTCCCCGCCGTTGACCGTCGTTCCATAGAACGTGCCGTCGCTGGCCTGGATCACGCCGGCATACGGATTGGCGCCATCGGAACCGCCACTGAACGAGTGCAGGACGGTGAACGAGCCGCCCGGGGTGATCTTGAATACGGTGCCGTACCCGTCGGCGCCGCCGGCTTCCGTCGTCCCGTAGAAGGCGCCGTCGCGGGCCTGAATCAGGCCAGCGTAGGGATCGGCGCCGTCCGACCCGCCGCTGAAGACGTGCAGCGTGGTGACCTTGCCGCTCGCGCTCATCTTGAACACGGTCCCGAACCCGGAACCGCCACCGGCAGCCGTCCCGTAGAACGTCCCATCACTCACCTGGATCGGGGCGGCAGCCAGCATGCCGCCGTCGGGCCCTCCCGTGAAATGCCGGACCTCGGCAAACTGCAGTGCCCGTGCGAAGGCAACGTCCCATGTGGTGCCGAGCCCGAGAACGCAAGCCAGGCACAGGCCGCCAACCGCCCATCGGTTCACTCTCATGGCCCCTCCAGAACCCCGTGTGTCCGTCACCGGACCTTACCCCGGATTTCAGGTTCGTCGACTGCGATGTCCCGGCGCGTCACGCGTCCAAGTGTACATGAGGTGTCCGGCACGCCGCGCGCCGGCACGGCTCCTGCCTGACCACACTTCGGTTCTCGTTGTGTGAATTGAAGTTATCCGGGAAGAAGGCTCCGCCGGCGTTGGCCCCTCAGGCTCTGGGAGACCGTTCAGTGCAGCGCCAACGTCGCGCGGATCCGATCGAAGACCGCGACCAGCGCCGCGCGATCGAACGCCTTGACGGCGCCGGGCTCGTAGTTCTCGAGATTCGAGGAGTGGATCACGTACCGCACGGCGAGGCACGCCGCCCGGCCCTTCAGCGCGTAGACCGTCATCTCGTACGACTGACCCGCGCCGGCATCCGTCATCGTCGCGACGGACCAGGTGCCGGATCGATCGGTGAGGTCGTGAAGGCCCTGCGGCTCCGCCAGGAAACGCCCCGCGTTGCAGGCACTGCCCCCGTCGACGTGGTCCACGGTCACGCCGGTCAGATCGGCCGACAGGTTGGTGCCCGCGGCAACGCTCGCCGGAATGTCGAAGGCCACGCCCGGCACGTCAGCGTCTGGGCCCGGGCTTTGGCGCGCCGGATCGACCGACCAATCGGGCGGGTACGCGATCGTGAAGCCGATCGCGGTGTCCGTGCACGTCTTCCAGCCCGCAGGCGTCGTCTTGCCCTGGGCACGAGCCGGCAACGGCAGGCACAGCAGCGCAAGCGCGCACAGCGTTACGGCTGAGCTGGTCGGGCGCGGCATGCGATGTCGGAATGACGTGATCATGGCGCACGAGTCTGCCATGAACGGGACTCCTCTGGCTAGACGACGACCTCGCCTCTTGCATCTCGCTGGGCCGTCGCGTTTGTGCTAGACTCCGGTGCCTTTACGCGAGGTTGCCGATGCGCCGTCTTCTGATCGCTGTTGTCGTCGCCACTCTGTCGTCGGCCTGGCTGGCTGCGTCGGCACCCGCCGCACCGGTCGCGACGCGCGCGTTCCGTCAGGACGACTTCGTCCGCGATCCCGCCGTCGCCGCGCGCAAGCTGTACGACGCGTGGCAGAAGCAGGATCGCCATGCCGCCGCCGACTATGCGAGTGATGCGGCGGTCGCCAGGCTGTTCGGCCTGAAAGTCCAGCCGCTCACCTTCACGCATTGCCAGCGCACCGGCGTGGGCGTGTTCGAGTGCGTGTACCGGAACGCGAAGGACTTCGAGGTCTGGTTCCGCGTGACCGGCGGCGCCTCGGCCGGCTACAACGTCGACTCGGTCAGCTTCTCGACCGACTGACGCGCAGACCCGGACCCTCCTCATGCGCCGGTCCACCCTCGTCCCGATCCTGATCCTGGCGGCCTGCTTCGTGCCGGCCGCCGCGCGGCCCGTTCTCGCCGACAGTCCCTGCATGGGGATCATCGTCGAGTCGGCGCGTGCGACCACGCTGCCTCTCGGCGATCGCGCGGCCATCACCACGGCCATCGCGAATGCCATCCAGCCGTCCGTCCCGCTGGCGACCGTCATCGCTCCGAGCGGCTTGCCAGGCGCGGTGCCGGCGCTCCAGCGGTCGATGACCGCCGTCGTCTGGACCGACGCAGCAATTGGATCGCGGGCCTCGGTAAGCCTCCACGTCCTCGACCCCGCGAACGGGTCGACGATGTTCCGCGCCGGGCAGGTGGTCGCCGCGGCCGGCGCGCAGAGCGCCCTGGTGGCCATGGCGGCGCAGGCCGGCCGGGCGATCGCCCCCCAGCTCTTCTGCATGGGGCTGACCGAGCATGCCGTCGTCATCAACTTCGACAATCCGGCGGAGCGGACGCACCGGTTCACCACGAAGGTCACCGACCTGCGCGGTCAGCCGGCGTCCGGCCAGCAGGTCACCTTCTCGCTGAACCCGTCGGACGGCGCGACGCTCCAGCCGTTTGTGAGTCCGATTGCGAACGGCGAGGCCGCCACGACGTTCACGATGGAGCAGCAGAGCGACTTCACGCTGAAGGCGGAGATGGAGCCTCCGCACCAGGATCCGCTTCACGACGAGGCGGCCATCACGGCGGACGGGAACTGGGAGATCGAGATCGACGGTGTGCGCGACCTGGACGCCAACCAGATCTCGCACGCCAGTCAGGGGCTGGTCGGCGGACTCGTGCAGGCGATGCGCTCGTTCATGAGGATGGACGGCGGCGATCCGGTGTTCAAGGGGACGGGAACGGAGATGGACCAGCTCGTCGTGAAGCCGACGCGGACGGCGGCCGGCCTCACCGGCACGGCCGACTGGTCGGCGGAGATCAACACCCCGTGGATCTCCATGCACAACGCGGCCTGGAACGTGATCGCCCGCGTGAAGCCGTACACGATCAAGAGTCAGGCGCCGTTCGTGGGCACGTTCGTGGGCGGCGATCAGCACCACCTGCACATCGAGATCCACCAGCTCGCCACGATGCCCGTCGAGGGTGGTGCCGGCTCGGGCACGGGCACGTTCAGGAATCCCAACGGCCCCGGGCAGCTCGGGCCGATGACGGTGCCCCTCCAGCCGGGATGGACCGGCAGCGCCGAGTTCGACCTGAGCACGGACATCGTCCTGCCCAGCGCCCAGGTCGTGCGCACATTTGGCGGAACCCCGCCGACGGTCGTGTCCGGCTCCGACCAGCTCGGGTCGTGGGTGTACTCGATCACCGTGCGCCTCGCGCACGCGGCGCCCGCTCCCCGCCGCTAGATCGGCTTGTCGCAGGGCGAGGCGACGGCCCGCGCCTCGACGAGATCCAGCAATCCCAGCACCTTGCTCAGCCGCGGCAGGATGTCGCGGTTGCGCGCCTCGAGCATCGCGATCCGCTCGAGCGTCACCAACTCCTCGGGCGACGGACGGTCGGCGGAGCCGCGCCCGCCGTGCACCTCGCGCTCCAGTTCCTGGAGCGCCGCCGCCAGCGGCGCGCTGTTGGACACCAGGATCCCGATCATCCGCCGGACGGCCGCGTGGGCCGCGGGAATCGTGGGGGGCACGCCGTTCTTCGGGAGCAGCGGCACCGCCTCCCGGCCGCCGCGCGCCAGCAGTGGGCCATGGCCGCCGGCCGCGGTGAACTCGATCGGGTTGGTGACGAACTCACCACGGCTGAACTGAGCGTAGAGCTGCGCCTTCTTCTGCGCCTCGGGCGACTGCGGATCGTTCTGGAGCATCGCGTCTTCCGCCCGCCAGACGGCATTCGTGCGCTCCAGCAACTGCCGGATGATGGTCTGGTAGTTCGCCGACCGGCGCAGGAGCAGATCCAGCGGTTCGGTCGGCTTCGGCGGGATCCTGTCGCCGCCCAGGTAGCCCATCGTGACCCGGGTGGGATGCGCCTTGAGGTACTTGGAGAGGTACGGATACACGTCGGTGGTCCCGAGATCCCACGCGCCCAGCGACTGGTCCACGCCGTAGATCGCCGCGCGCAACGTCATCGCCGAGGCGGCGACGCCGCCGGCGGAGTAGAACCCGTCCTGCTGCTCGCGCTGCGGCATCTGCGCGAGAATCGTCAATCCGCCGGCCGCCGCGAGATCGGAGAACGTCCGGATGAACGGATAGCGCCTGCTGTCGAGGTACTGCGACAGCGCCGGGTCGCCCTGGACCGCGGGGAATCCGGGCGGCGCTTCCGACAGGCTGCACACGCCGCGCTTCTCCAGCAGGAACGTCGTCGCGCCGCCCGAGCAACTGCCGTCGATCACGATCAGGTTGATCCCCCGCCGCCCGGCGAGCGTCACCAGCGCGGAAATCTGGCCGGATGTGATCCAGCAGGCGTCGTGATTCGCCAGCCGCTGGCCGCCCTTGTCCACCTGGAACCCCTCCCGGTTCACGCGCGTCGTCGGATCGAGATAGACCCCGACGTTCAGGGCGCCGTCGCACTGGAACGACAGCACGAGCTCGTCGCCCGAGGCGATCGGCGTTCGCGCGGGCGCGGACGCCCAGGTCGCGCCGGGCACGGTGGTCGTCGTCCCCTGCAGATACGCGGCGATCAGGTTGTGGACGTTTTCGTGTTGGCGCACCGCGGCCTGCGCGTCCACCACCTGCGCGGCGTAACCGCGCCCGGCCATGGCGGTCGTGAAGGCCTTGGCCTCGGCTTCGAAGGCTGGTGCCTCGTTGTAGAAGACGAGCGCGTAGCGCCGGTGGCTCTCCGCCGAGCCCGTCCGGGTGGCGGCCACGAGCGCGCAGGCGATGAGGATCGCGAGCGAAAGACGACGCACGAAAGGTGTCATGGGAGTCTCGCAGCTAGGGAGCGGTCACCGAGAAATCGAACACGGCATCGAAGAGTCTGGCGTTTCCGGATCCGTCCGCGAATGTCGAGCCGTCGAACCGCATTCCGGCGTCGATCGGCCGCAGGACCACCGCGTACTCGCCCGGCTCGAGATCGACGGACGGCGTCAGCTCCACCAGGCCGGAGGAAAGACGTCGCGCCTCGGCGGGCACCATCGTCTGCACGAATTTCTCGTACGGCTGCCAGTGGTCGTTGCTCGCCAGATTCTCGGCGCCCTTCGCGGCGCCGACGATACGCCACCCGTCCGACGTGGTCGCGAGGCGGACCAGCACGGGCACGAACGCGCTCGTGTCGATGTCGGGCAGGGCGTCGAAGCCCACGCGAATGGCGGGCCGCCCCGGCGCGACGCGCACGGCGGCCTGCCGGCCGGGAATCGCCCAGACCCAGGTCGTCGAGGCGCGCGTGAAGAAGTGGGCCAGTCCGCTGACCGCCGAGGACACGCCGGAATCGCCGAGCAGGCTCCCGAGGGATCCGGCCGCGTGCTCCTCCGCGCTCGCGACGGCATCCTGCGCGGCACCGCTCGTGAGCAGCGCGTTCACGGCGCGATCGCCGGCCAGCGCGACGAGGCTCTTGCCGCTCGCCCCGGGGACCCCGGCGACGCGGGCCGTGGTGTCCCGCAGTTCCAGGCGCGGATCGGGCGCCGCGACGATCGCCCGGAGCTGACCGGGCGCGATGTCGGGAACCGGCGACGGAGCCGCAGCCGGCGCGGGCGCGACCGGCGCGATGGGACCGGCGGCGGACGCGGCGGCGCCCGATACGGCGCCTTCGGCCGCACTGCGCGCGCCGGCGAGCATCGCCGAGAACGCGGCGGACATGTCGGTGCGCGCGGCGCTCTCATGGTGCCCGGCGTCCGGGTCCGGCGGTCCGGCGGCAATCATCATCTCCGAGATGATGCGATCGGCGACGCCGTCTTCCTTGAGTGTCTTGAGCGCGGGTGGTGTGAGCTCGAAGGCGACCGGCCTGGCCGCGTCGATCTTCACGAGGATGGTCGCATCCGCCGTGCCGGCCTTGACGAGCGCAATCACGTCCGCGTTCGTCATGGCGCCCGGCGCCGGGATGCCCGATGGCGCGGGTGTCGCCGGCGATGGAGACCCGGCAGGCTGCTGGGCGCCGGCGGGCGCAGCGAGCATCAGCAGGAGCGCGACGCACGGAATCCGGCGCATGGCATCGTCCTCGGCTCGGGGCATGGCGCAGGCGCGTCTCCGCAGCCGAACGAATACTATATCGGCAAAAGCCGGCGGTTCAGCAGCGTGTTTGGTTCCCCCCCAACCCTCTGCTCCTGCCCTTCGGGCCTGGGCGGAACTGCCGGGATGGCGCGAAGGCGGCAGGCGTCGCGTCGTGATGGAAGGCCGGTCTGTCGGATACTCACTGCGGCAGAGATAGATTCCTGGTGATCTGCCAGTGGCCTGCCGCATCGGCGGCCCAGACGGTCAGATAGCGGCCGGTCATCCGCACCCGCTGGCCCTTGTGCGGCGCGAACTGCAGCGTTGCGTGGCCCCACTCGTAGATGAGCGAGCCCTCGCGCCGGATGCCGTCCTGTGCCAGACCGCCGCCGACAGCCGGACCCGAGCTCGTGAGCCGGTCGCGCATGAAGCGGACGATGGCGTCGCGGCCGCGGACGACCTGACCGTCTGGCGCGATGAAGAGGGCGTCGGGGGCGAACTCCTGACCCGCCGCCGCCATGTCGCCCTGCCCTTTCATGGCGGCCACCCAGGAAGCGTTGGCCCGGGCGATGGTCCGGCGCGCGGCCAACGGTACCGACGCCGTGTGTCGGCCGGCGGCGGCAGGCGCCGCTGCCATCGCTGCCACCGTTGTCACGACGATGAACGTGGCCGTCACCATGCACTCCTCCTCACGCCTTCAGCATCGATCGGAAGCAGCCGTTCATTCCGTGAGGCCACGTTCCGCTGCATCGCCGCCTTCGCTGACGTCTCCGCTCTTCCGCGAGGGCCGCAGGCTGTCGAGGTACGCGCACAGCGCCTCGGACGCCCGCCGCATCAGTTCCTGGTCCTGCGAATTCTTCGCCGTGCCCCAGATGCCCATCTGCCCGGCGACGATCAACGCCGCGGCTCCTTCCGGCGAGACGTCCGCGCGGACTCTCCCCTGCTGTTGTCCCCGCTCGAGCGCCGCGGCGAGCGCGTCGCGCCACGCGCGGTACCCCTGCTCGATGCGCTGGCGAAAGCCCTCGTCCAGAGGCGACATTTCCTGCGCCAGATTGTTCAGCGGGCAGCCGCATTCGAGCGGCGCGCCGGCCTCGACGTCTTCCGCGATGTTGCGACGCAGGGCGTTCTTGATCGCGTCGACCGGATCGGACTCCTGGTCGAGGGGATCGAGCCAGCGCCGCTTGCTCGCCGGCTGAATCATTTCGTCGACGACGGCATAGCCCAGGTCCTGCTTGCTCTTGAAATAGTGGAACAGGGCGCCTTTCGTCGCGCCGACGCTCGCCGCGATGTGGTTCAGGCTGCCGGCCTGGAAGCCGTTGCGGTAGAACTCCTCGAAGGCGGCACGGAGAATCCGGCTGCGCATGTCGTCCGCCGTTGCGACAGCTCTCACCATGGCCCCTCCCTACCTGGCCGCCGGCGTGCCATCCGACCAGAAGGGAACACGCACGACGAACACCTGCAGAGGCGGCAGCGTCTTGTCGAGCGGGTTGTTTGCGTCCGACGCGAACCAGTAGGACGAGGAGGCAACCGGCGAATGGAGAGCGCCAGCGCCCCAGTCGGCGGGGTCGCGGTCGGGGACGAAGAACATGAGGTGCGAAATGTTGTGGCTGCCCTCGTCGGTCAGATAGGCGTCCCTGGACATCATGTAACTCATCGCGCCGGGTGCGAGTGGGGGGATCTGCTTGCTCGCGTACGCTTCGCGAATGGCGGCCACGCGCTGGTGGAGCGAGTCTCCGGCCAGCGACATCGCGGTCAGCCGATAGACAATCGGCAGCATGGTGCGAGCGGCTGCGGCATTCAGGCAGTCCGGCCCCTTGATCTTTGGACTCCACTTCTCGGCGAAGTCGATGCCGCTGGAGATGCCCCGCTCCACCATGCAGACGAAGCCATTCGTCCCCTTCACCGCCGTCTCCCAGCCGTGACGGCCGAGGACCAGAACCGTGGCGTCGCGCGAGATCGCTTCGGGCGCCGCGCTGCGAGCCAGGGCGATTTCGGCGGTGCGGTTCATCAGGGTACTCGGAGAGCGGCGCCATCTCGGGATAGCGCCGCTTGGCGTTCGGGCTCTGTGCGCGAGCCGACAGCGGCAGAAGTGTGAACACCAGGAGGCCCAGCGCGGATCTCCTGATCGTCGAGCGATTCGAGTGACGCGCCATGGCAGAACGCCCTCCGCGGTGAGTGTCAGTGGCGGATACCGCGCAAAGCATACCGACCGGTCGGTATGCTGTCAAGCAACAGCTCGCACGCCTGAAAACAGGCCGGAATCCCAGCACGGCAGTCGACGTCCTGCCGGAGGTCTCATCCTCTCCGCCGAGCGAGACAGGCAACTTCAGCCGGCGATCTTCCGTCTGAGTTCGGTAGCGCCGTATGGCGCGAGCTTCGCCGTGCTCCCATGGGCCGGCCGTGCGTCGCATCGTTTCCGGGATTCCGCTCATGTTCAAACACGCCTTCCGTACCCTGGTCGCCGCTCCCGGCTTCACCCTGATCGCCAGCCTCACCCTGGCGCTCGGCATCGGGGCCAATACGGCCATCTTCAGCGTCGTCAATGCCGTGCTGCTTCAACCGCTCCCCTACCCGCACTCCGACCGGCTGATGGTGTTGCGGGAGAGCAGCCGCCAGTTCCCGATGATGTCGATCTGCTTCGCCGACTATCAGGACTGGGTGGCCGACAATCACAGCTTCAGCTACCTGGCCGCCTTTCGCGGCACCGGCGCGGTGCTCACCCGCCACGGGCTGCCGGTGATCCTCGACGGCCAGGATGCGACCTGGCAATACTTTCCGGCCCTGGGGATCGAGCCCGAGCTGGGGCGGACCTTCACGCAGGCGGACGACCGCGTGGGCGCTCCCGACGTGGTGATGATTGCCGACAGCCTGTGGCGCGACCGGCTGAATCACGACCCGAACATCCTGGGACAGACGCTGGACCTGAACGCCAAGCCGTACACCATCGTCGGCGTGATGCCGGCAGGCTTTCCCGGCCTCACCGATGCGAAGGACGCCCCCCAATACTGGGTGCCGCTCGGAGCTCAGGCGGTCAAGGGCTCGGGACTGACCGCAGCCGACCGCGGCAGCCATCCCGGCCTGAGCGGCCTCGGGCGGCTCAAACCGGGCGTCACCCTGGCGGCCGCGCGCGCCGACATGGATCGCATCGCCCGCAACCTGGCTCAGCAATATCCCAAGAGCAACACCGGGGAAGGGGTCCCGGTGCAGCCCTACCTCAACTACGTCGTCCGCAACGACGGACCGACGGCGCTGTGGGTGCTGCTCGCGGCGGTGGGAATGGTGCTGCTGATCGCCTGCGCCAACGTGGCCAACCTGCTGCTGGCGCGGGCGGCCGCGCGCCAGAAGGCCAACGCCATCCGGACCGCGCTGGGAGCTTCTCGCGGGCGCCTGATGCGGGAGCACCTCGTGGAAAGCCTGCTGCTGGCTCTGGTCGGCAGCGCGATGGGCCTGGCGCTGGCCTGGCTGGCCATGCGCGAGGCGCCGGTGCTGCTCCAGCCGCTGGGAATGACCCGCACCGGCGGCATCGCGATCGACCTGTCGGTGCTGGGCTTCACCGTCGCGCTGGCGCTTGCGACGAGCGTGTTGTTCGGGCTGGCCCCGGCCTGGCATGCCTCGCAGACGGAAATCGCCGGCGTCCTGAAGGAAGGCGGACGCGACGCGGCGGCGGGTGGATCCGGCGGCCGGTTGCGGGCCAGCCTGGTGGTGCTGGAAATGGCGCTCGCGTTGGTATTGCTGGTGGGTGCGGGACTGTTGATCCGCAGCCTGCTGCAGTTGCAGCAGGTCAATCCCGGCTTCGAGCCCGCGGGCACGGTGTCGTTCCAGATCGACCTGCCGGAGGCCAAGTACCCGAAATCCGATCAGCAGCTCGTCTTCATGCGGGCGCTGCGCGAGAAGCTGACGCACATTCCGGGCGTGAGCGCGGTGGGCGGCATGTTTCCGCTGCCCTTCAGCGGCAACGACTGGGAGAACAACTTCACCATCACCGGCCGTCCCGCCCCGCCGCCCGGGCAGGGTCCGTCGGCCAACTATGCGATGGTGCTCGGCGACGCCTTCCCCGCGCTGGGCGTTCACCTGCTCCGCGGCCGCGTGTTCGACGATCACGACACGGCCACGTCCACGCCCGTGATCATGATCGACCAGATGTTCGCCGAACGCTACTGGCCTGGAGCGGATCCGGTGGAGGCGGCGCTGGGCCAGCAGGTGCACACCGGCGGCAAGGACCGCACCGTGGTGGGCGTGTTCGCCCGGGTCCTCGACTACGGCCTCGACGCGGCGACCGAGATGGACAAGCTGCCGGAAATGTACGTGCCCATCAGCCAGAGCGGCAACACGGGGGACACCAACTTCGTCCTGCGGACCTCGATGGGCGATCCGCTGGCGCTGCGCTCCGCCATCGCCGAGGCGATCCACTCGCTGGATCCGGATCAGCCCCTGTTCCGCCTGCAGACGATGAACCAGAAGATCGACGCGTCGCTCGCCTCGCGGCAATTGACGCAGTGGCTCATGGGCGCCTTCGCCCTCCTGGCGCTGATACTGGCAGGGATTGGCATCTACGGCGTGCTCTCGTACGCCGTGGCGCAGCGCCGGCACGAGATCGGCATCCGCATGGCGCTCGGGGCGGACGCGGGCGAAGTCCTCGGCATGGTGATGCGGCAAGGCATGAAACTGGCCGTCGCGGGTGCAATCCTGGGGCTGGCGGCGGCGCTGGCGCTGGGACGGCTCGCCACCTCGTTCCTCTACGGCGTGTCCTGGGCCGACCCGGTCACCCTGATTGCGGTACCCGCGGTGCTGCTGGGGATTGCCGCGCTTGCCTGCTACCTGCCGGCGCGGCGGGCGACCCGCGTGGATCCGGTGATCGCCCTGCACGGCGACTAGCCGTCAGCCGTCGCCGCCAGAAGGATCTCACGTCCGAGCGCCGAGCACCGAGCACCGAGCAAGGAGGAGGGCTGCAGAAGAATCGTCACCTCGCGCTGTGCGGACTGAGGTTCTTCTCGACCTCTGCGAGCGTGATCATCATCATCATTGGATCGACCGGGCACTCGTGGAATCCGGCACGTACATAGAAACGCTTCGCGGCGTCTGACATCGCATGAAGCAGCATCGCGCGAATGCCAGCGATTTCAGCGGCCGCGATGGTGCGGAGCAGGGCGTCCTTGAGAAGCGCGGAACCAAGGCCCTGTTTCTCGTAGGCGGAATCGACGGCTAAGCGCGCAAGCACCATCACCGGAATTGGATCCGGCATGTTCCGCCTCGTTTTGGCGGACACGTCCTTGTGAGCAACTGCGCCGTTGGCCAGCGCATAGAAGGCGACCACACGTCCGCCTGCTGTTACGACGTAGGTCCGTGAGGTGCCCAGCGCCTCATTCGCCAGCGCTCGGCGTTTCAGCCAATGGTCGAGTTCAGGCGTACCGGAGTCGAAAGCGCTGACGTCGTGCTCGGCTGTCAGGTGCTCTGGTGCGCTAAATCCTGCCGCACTCATCGCTCCCAGGGCGCTTTTCTGGAGAGAAGCTCTCGCAGACGCGGGTTCTCGGCGGGAGACGCATCCAGGGCAGCGTTGAACTTCGCGAAGGCATCCGTGTCCAGCTGAAAATACCGCTGATCGAGAAGTACAGTTGTCGCTTCACGAGTTGCTGCGTCCAGAACGAACTGAGTACGGTCCTTCCCGGCAGCTTCAGCGGCTCGATCGATGAGCGCGCGTCGCTCTTCCTCGATGCGGATGTTGATGGTTCGTGTCCGCGCGGCGGTTGAAGTGGCTGCCATGGCTTGCTCCCTCGCGACGCTCATGTCGAGACGTCGATGTCGCCAACTATAGCGCTATGTATACACAATGTCAACACATTGCCTATCGAACCTGGTACGGACATCGTCCAGTCCGGCCACTACGGCCACTACACGTTACGAATCAATGACTTCGGCGGACATGACGAGACTGACACCTGTAAGTCACTGATTCATTGGCTTTATTTGGCTGACTCCTCAGGCTGGACTCGAACCAGAACCTCGGGCTGACACTGGGCTTTCGGCGGAACAGCGGACTGCTCAGGTCCAGACGGATCCGGCTACCGCTGCCGGCCACGTGCGCGTCCAGCGGGTTTGCCGACCTTCTTCGTCAGGTTGTCGAGGTCTGTCTCGCGGGCCGCGGTGGTCGCTGCCCAACGGAGTCCCTGCTCGATTCGAGAGCGGTCCGGCTCCTCCATCGTCCACAGCTGGTGCTCCGGAATCATCGCCACGGCCGTGAGCAGCACGGTTCCATCCCCGCGTCGCTCCACGCGGAGCGTCTTGCCCGCGTAGCGCTTGCCCAGGGAGATCTGCAGACGTGCCTCGAACAAAGGGTGGCGTGACGCGTTCGAGGTAGCGTCAGCGGGAGGACTCTCTCGTCCATACCCAGTCGAGCGAACCTCACAGAGACGGGACGGTCCAATGGTCTACGCGCGATCGCCGCGCCCCTGCTCCCGGCGCGGATTGACGCCCGGTCGACGCGCGAAGACGCGCGTGGCACGCATCCCGTCCATCAGCTCGCCAAAGACATCTCACTCGTCGATCCAGCCGACCTTCCGATACGCACCGCGAAGTCTGCCGAGATGCTGCGTGCGCCGCGCGTTCGCAGCCCAACAGGCAAGGGCGGCGGCAAGTATCGCGACGGCGCTCCATATCAGCAGGTCGGCTTCAGACGCCACGATGAGCGCCGCGCTGAGCACGGCCCCGGCGATGCCAAGGCCCTGCGCCCAAATCCGGGTCCGGCGTGGCAGGCGCCCACTGAGGCGCAGCAACGCCAGGCTTCCCGTGCCATACGCGATCAGGGCCAGCACGACAGCAATGTTCGTGACGATGATGAACTGACGGACGAGAGTCGGGCTTGCCGACGCGATCGCGACGAGGCTTCCCAGCACACCAATTCCGACGAGCGTCGTCCTCGTCACCTTGTCGGCGTGCCGCGGTCCGGCGGGCGAGACCTGGCGAAGCACTGAATCACTTTCTGCCGTTTCGGCAGTCAACAGAACAGTCGATCCGAGCGTGCCTGACGCTTTGAGCATCGCGCTGAGGGCCACGAGGCCCGCCACGGACGCACCCAGCATCGGCACGACGGCATCGGCGAATGGTGCGGCGGATCGTGCCAGCACGCCGGCCGGCAGGATTCCCATGATCGCCGAGCAGGCGGCCATGTAAATGACTGCAGCCACCGCGAGACCGCCGAGGGTGCCGATCGGCACATCGCGCGCCGGGTTCCGCACGCGCGTGGAGAGCACGATCGCGGTCTCGATCCCGAGAAACGCCCAGAACACCATGACCGTCGCGCGTGGCACGACCGCAAGCGGCGCCTGGCCGGTCACGTTCCAGGAAGCGGCGAAGGTTGCCCCGTGAAAATAGAACCAACCACCGAGCGCCACGAGAAGAACCGGCGCCAGACCCAACACCATCGTCCAACTCTGCAGACGCGCGACGAATCGAGGACCGACGATGTTGGCCGCAACGAGGACCCAGAGGATCGCGACCGTCCCAACCGTCAGGCCGGGTGGCTTGGCGATCGGCGGCACGAACACGCCGAGATATCCCGCGACCGCCAGGGCGATCGCGACGCACGCCACCAGAGTCGAAACCGCATAGAGCGCCGCCACCACGAAGCCCGCGGTCGGGCCGAACGCGTCGCGAATGTAGGAGAACAGCCCCGGCGTGCCCGGATTCAGAACCGCGAGGCAGGAGAACACGCCCGCAAGAATGCCCGCTGCGATGGTCGCGGCGATCCACGCCAGAATGGAGATCGAGCCGACGGCGGCGAGGCTGGCGGGCAACAGGAAGATGCCCGATCCAATCATCGTGCTCGCGACCAGCATGATCGCCAGGAACGGACCGATCTTCTTGCTTTCGTCGCTCATAACTCTCGCCTCCGGGACAGACGTCATCGGCGTATACGTTTCGCCATCTCGTTCACCGCGGAGCCGGATACTACATTGCGCGGACGCCACGTGCAACAGCCGTCACCGCACGTGTGCCGGAGACAGAGCCGCCGCCCGGTCATCGTCTGATAGCTCTCGAGCGCGACTTGATACCACATGATCGTGGCGGGTGTGACGTGCTTGAGGTAGGTGCGTTCCTGAGGAACTGATCGAACAGCGCAGCCAGAGGGTTGTTCATTCCATGAACCTCAACCCTCCGTGCTTGGTCGGTTCTTGCGGCGCGAGGTTGGCTCCTCAGGCTGGATTCGAACCAGCAACCCTCCGGTTAACAGAATGACGCCGGTACTCTCTGATGTTGGTTCTTCGTGCGTCTGGCTCGGATGCGCGGGCGGTGGTACCTGGGTGTTCGGCGAAAAATTGTTCACTGATTGTTCACTGCCCACGACAACGGACAGGCGGCGTCCGCGCAAGCAGCCCGACCGCTGCCACACTGGGCAGGAACCGAGGCGGCTCACCCATTTCCTGTTGATACACGAAACGCCGCAGCAGCTGAGCGCCCACCGCCGATGGACCTGTCAGCACGCCCGCGCGGCGTGAATCCAGGTGACGGCCACGGGCAGATCCCGTAAGCTGGACGTAAGAGGAGGTCGGTTTATGGCAGCCCTTGATTGGTCTCGGTGTCAGGCCGTCGAGAGTGTCCCGGGAAAGGTGAGCGGCACCTGGGTGTTCAAAGGCACCCGGACACCGGTCGGTGTCGTCTTCGAGAATCTCGAAGACGGAATGACGATTGACGAGGGTACTGGAGCAGTTCCCGGTCACCCGTGACCAGGTCAGGGCCGTCCTGGAGTTCGCCGCCCGCAGTCTCGACGCGCCGATGTCAGCACGCTGATGCGGGTCCTGTTCGACAACGGCACGCCGCGTGGCGTAGCAGCGGCTCTGACCGATCACGTCGTTGAGGAAGCCCGAACGCACGGTTGGGATACGCTACAAAATGGCGATCTGCTGGACGCTGCTGAGGCGGCCGGCTTCGAAGTATTCGTCACCACCGACCGAAACCTGCGCTATCAGCAGAATCTGACCGGGCGGAAGATCGCCATCGTGGTTCTCAGCAAAGGGCGATGGCGGCTGATCAGGGCCAGGCTTCGTGAGATCGCCGCTGTCGTGGCGGCGGCGACACCGGGTAGCTTTGTCGAAATCGACATCCCGACCGAGTGAGAGCTGCGAGGTTGGCTCCTCAGGCTGGATTCGAACCAGCAACCCTCCGGTTAACAGCCGGATGCTCTACCATTGAGCTACTGAGGAATACGGGCAGGACGCAAGCCCGGCGCGCGCGAACGCGCGCCGGACGGTCCTGTAATAGTAGCGAAAAGCGGCGCAGCGGGTCAACGCATCCGGCGTGCGAAGGAACACGCCGTGAAGCTCCCGGCCGGGGGCCCATCGCCGACACCCGGACGGGCGATGCGCGACCCGCGCTGCCACCAAGGGGGTAATCGGCGGGGGCAGGCCGGGCTTGAGCCCCCGCGGCCCCGGGCTAAGGGCCCCGTAGCCTGAAGCCCGTAGCCGGTCCCCGATCGCCCGCGCGTCGACTCGCTATCCTCGCGCGGGCCGCTGGCGCTCCTTCCACTGCCACCCCTTCACCTCCGGCATGTCGTCGCCGACGGTCCGCGTGTACTCGTGGTGCTCCGCCAGCTTGTCGCGCAGGAACTGCTTGAAGTGCGCCCCGACCGCCCGCAGCCGCGGCACCCGGTCGACCACGTCCCCCGCCAGGTGGAACCGGTCCAGGTCGTTCATCACGGTCATGTCGAACGGCGTCGTCGTCGTCCCTTCCTCCTTGTAGCCGCGCACGTGCATGTTCGCGTGGTTGGTCCGCCGGTAGGTCAGCCGGTGGATGAGCCACGGATAGCCGTGATACGCGAAGACGATCGGCCGGTTCTCGGTGAACATCGAGTCGAACTCGCGGTCGGACAGCCCGTGCGGATGCTCGCTCTGCGGCTGCAAGGTCATCAGGTCGACGACGTTCACGACCCGGATGCGGATGTCGGGGAAGTACTGCCGCAGCAGGTCGACCGCCGCCAGCGTCTCGAGCGTCGGCACGTCACCGGCGCAGCCCATCACCACGTCCGGCTCCACCCCCTCGTCGCTGCTCGCCCAGTCCCAGATGCCGATGCCGACGGTGCAGTGGCGGATCGCCGACTCCATGTCGAGCCACTGCAGCGACGGCTGCTTGCCGGCCACGATCACGTTCACGTAGTGGCGGCTGCGCAGGCAGTGGTCGGTCACCGACAGCAGGCAGTTGGCGTCGGGCGGCAGGTACACCCGCACGATGTCGGCCTTCTTGTTGACGACGTGATCGATGAAGCCGGGGTCCTGGTGCGTGAAGCCGTTGTGATCCTGCCGCCACACGTGCGACGTCAGCAGATAGTTCAACGACGCGATCGGCCGGCGCCACGGCATGTTGCGTGTCACCTTCAACCACTTCGCGTGCTGGTTGAACATCGAATCGACGATGTGGATGAAGGCCTCGTAGCAGTTGAAGAAGCCGTGCCGGCCGGTCAGCAGGTAGCCCTCGAGCCAGCCCTGGCACTGGTGCTCGCTCAGCATCTCCATCACGCGGCCGTCCGGCGCCAGATGGTCGTCGGTCTCGATGATCGGTTCCATCCAGGTCTTGTCGGTCTCCTCGAGCAGCGCCGTCAGCCGGTTCGACACGGTCTCGTCGGGGCCCATCACCCGGAAATTGTCGGCGTTCATCTTCATCACGTCGCGCAGCATCTGCCCCATCACGCGCGTCGCCTCCGCCATGACGACGCCCGGCTTCGGCACCTTCACCGCGTAGTCGCGGAAGTCCGGCATCTTCAGCGCCTTCAGCAGCAGACCGCCATTGGCGTGCGGGTTCGATCCCATCCGCCGCGTCCCTGCCGGCGCCAGCGCCGCCAGCTCGGGCCGCAGCGTCCCGTTCGCGTCGAACAGCTCCTTCGGCTTGTAGCCCGCCATCCACGCCTGCAGCTGCTTCAGGTGCTTCGGGTTCGTCTTGACGTTCGGAATCGGCACCTGGTGCGCGCGATACGTCCCTTCCACCGGCACGCCGTCGACCGCCTTCGGCCCGGTCCACCCCTTCGGCGAGCGCAGCACGATCATCGGCCAGCGCGGCAGCCCCTTCGACTTGCCCGATCGCGCCAGCTTCTGGATCTTCGCGATGTCGTCGAGCACGCGGTCGAGCGTGGCGGCCATCTTCTGGTGCATCGCCGCCGGCTCGTCACCCTCGACGAAGTGCGGCACGTAGCCGTAACCGGTGAACAGCGCCGTCAGCTCCTCGTCGCCCATCCGGCCGAGCACGGTCGGGTTGTTGATCTTGTAGCCGTTGAGGTGCAGCACCGGCAGCACGGCGCCGTCGCGCGCCGGGTTCAGGAACTTGTTCGAGTGCCAGCTCGTCGCCATCGGCCCCGTCTCGGCTTCGCCGTCTCCGACGATGCAGCAGGCGACGAGATCGGGATTGTCGAACACGGCGCCATGGGCGTGCGACATGGCATAGCCGAGCTCGCCGCCTTCGTGAATCGATCCCGGGCGTCTCGGGCGCCACGTGGCTCGGGATGCCGCCGGGAAACGAGAACTGCTTGAACAGCCGCTGCATGCCGTCGGCGTTCTGCGGGATGTGCGGATAGATCTCGCTGTAGCTGCCTTCGAGATACGTCTGCGCGACCAGCGCCGGCCCGCCGTGCCCGGGGCCGATGATGTAGATCATGTTCAGGTCGCGCGCCTTGATCACCCGGTTCAGGTGCACGTAGATGAAGTTCAGCCCCGGGGTCGTTCCCCAGTGGCCGAGCAGCCGCGGCTTGATGTGCTCGGGCTTCAGCGCCTCCCGCAGCAGAGGATTCGCCATCAGGAAGATCTGGCCGACCGACAGGTAGTTGGCCGCGCGCCAGTAGGCGTTCATCTTCTCGAGCTCGCCGGCGGCGAGCGGGGCATCGGCAGAGGGTTTCGTCTTGAACATCGTCGGCGCCTTTCGTGCGGGGGACGGATCGGGGTAAGAATTCGCGGCCGTTCCGGAAGATGCACCGCTAGTCACCGACTCTATCGCCCCGGGCGAATGGATCCAGCGCGGCGTCGGTGAAATCGCGGTGGTCGGCGGCGGATGACCTGCTGGGGCGCTGCAAGCACCGATAGTGCGGACCTTGGGGCGGAGCCCTCCTCATGGCTGTGTGAGATCTGCGGGCCGCCACACGGCCCTGATCCGAGCCTGGGCGGCCCCTACACGTGGGGAGGGGAATGGGGCGGCCCCTGCAACGTCTCTCCGACCCGTAGGGGCCGCCCGAGCGCACGATCGCGCGGGTGGCGGCCCTTCGCCCTCACGTCCAGGCGCCTCCCAGATCGCGACGGGCCGCCACACGGCCCTGAATCGCGCGCCTGGGCGGCCCCTACACGTGGGGGAGCAGGACCGGCCGCCAACTCTCACCCACACGTAGGCGCGGCCCATTGTGGCCGCGCTTCACCGACAGACGAGATCTGCGGGCCGCCACACGGCCCTGATCACGGGCCTGGGCGGCCCCTACACGTGGGGAAGCAGGACTAGGCGGCGCAACGCTCACCCACGCGTAGGCGCGGCCCATTGTGGCCGCGCTTCACCGAGCAGGACGGAGAATGTGCGGGCCGCCACACGGCCCTGATCACGAGGCCTGGGCGGCCCCTACACGTGGGGAGAGGACTGGCGGGAACGCTCACCCACGTGTAGGCGCGGCCCATTGTGGCCGCGCTTCACCGACAGACAGAGATGCGGGCCGCCACACGGCCCTGATCACGGGCCTGGGCGGCCCCTACACGTGGGGGCAGGGACGCGGCAGCAACGCTCACCCACACGTAGGCGCGGCCCATCGTGGCCGCGCGTCACCGACAGAGGAGAATCTGCGGGCCGCCACACCCTTCGACCTATCGACAGCAGCTCGAGGTCGCCCACGAGGGCTGCCGTCGAGGGGCGACAGGGCTCAGGGCAGGCGGCCTGATCCGGCCTGGGCGGCCCCTACGCGTGGGGAGAGGACTGGCCACCACTCTCACCACGCGTGGGGGCAGGACCGGCGGCAACTCTCACCCACACGTAGGCGCGGCCCATCGTGGCCGCGCGTGACCACGACGGATGAAATCTGCGGGCCGCCACACGGCCTGAATCGCGGGCCTGGGCGGCCCCTACAGGTGGGAAGGGAGATAGGGCCGCCACTCCTCGCACGCCGCTCAGCACGTAGGGGCCGCCCAGCGGCACGGAGATACGCGCGGGTGGCGGCACCCCTCGACCTATTGGGACCAGCTCGAGGTCGCCCCGAGCTGCGTCGAGGGGCGACAGGGCTCAGGGCAGGCGGCCTGGATCGCAGAGCCTGGGCGGCCCCTACGCAGTGGGGAAGGAGAATGGGCCACCACGTCCTGCAACGTACTCCAACACGTGGGGGCAGGATCGAGAGGCTACTTTCGTGCCCACGTAGGCGCGGCCCTTCGTGGCTGCGCGTCCAGGCACTACGTGACAGAGAAACTGCGGGCCGCCACACGTTCCTGATTCCCGCGCCTGGGGCGGACCCTACGCGTGGGGGAAGAGGACCGGCCGGCAGCTCTCACCCACGCGTAGGCGCGGCCCATTGTGGCCGCGCGTCAGGACAGAGGAGAAGGCGCGGGCCGCCACACTGGCCTGAATTGCGCACCAGGGCGGCCCCTACACGTGGGGAGGGTGACTGGGCGCCACTCCTGCAACGTCTCCGACGCGTAGGGGCCGCCCGAGCGGCACATCTATCGCGCGGGTGGCGGCCGGTCCATTCGCCCTCACGTCCAGGAAGAAATTCCGGCGGCCAGCACTGCCGATCACGGCCTCGTCGTCCCCTACACGTGGGGGACGAGGACCGCGCGGCCCTCTCGCCCACGCGTGGGGGCGGGAGCGGCGAAACGCTCACGCACGTGTAGGCGCGGCCTATAGTGGCTGCGCGTCACAGGCAGACTGAATAGCGCGGGCCGCCACACGGCCTGGATAGCGAGCCTGGGCGGCCCTACACGTGGGAAGAGGACCGGCGGGCACGCTCACCCACGCGTAGGCGCGGCCCATGGTGGCCGCGCGTCAGCGACAGAGGAGATCTGCGGGCCGCCACACGGCCCTGAATCACGAGCCTGGGCGGCCCCTACACGTGGGGAGAGGACTGCGCCGCCCACTCTCACCCACGTGTAGGCGCGGCCCATTGTGGCCGCGCTTCACCGACAGACGAGATGTCGCGGGCCGCCACACGGCCCTGAATCACGGGCCTGGGCGGCCCCTACACGTGGGGGCAGAGGACCGGCCGCAACGCTCACCCACGCGTAGGCGCGGCCCATCGTGGCCGCGCGTCACCGCTCGCCGTCATCCCTTCCGACTTTCCCACAACGCACCCGGATTGGCCAGCACGTAATCCCGAAACGCCAGCAACTCGCTCTCGGACCGGATGATGTGATCGTAATAGCTTCGCTGCCACAGGTGCCCGTCAACGCGTGGCCAGCCGTAGTCCCGCACGCCACCGAAATAATCCATCGTCGTCACCGCCTTGAACCAGTCCATCAAGGTCGGCAGCGGCAGGCGCCTGGGGGCCCCCTTCGCAATTGACCACGACGATGCCATGAAGATGGTCGGGCATCACCACGAAGGCATCCAACTCAATCTCGGCATACCGCTTCCGAAGTTCGAGCCAGCGCTGCTGAAGCATCGTGCCGGCGGCATTGAGCGACACGATGCTGCGCTCCGCGTCGTGCCGTCCGAAGAGAGGCTGGCGCCGCCTCGTGATCAACGTCAGGAAGTAGCCGGACGGAGATGAGTAGTCGTGGGCAGGATGGCGCAGGAAGCCTGGCATGTATGCATGCGGTGCGCCGACGAGACCATGTAACTGTTCGGGAACGACGCGACGAGATCACGGCCCACGTCTCGAGAGTTGCGTACAACGTCAGCTGGCGACGGGCAGATTCTGCCTCTCACCCCGCGTGCCGCGGCCTCGTGGGCGGGCGTGACGGCAGACGCGACCGGGCCGTCTCCGGCCGAACACGCATGGGCGGCCCGAACGCGTGGGGCAAGGGGAGGCGGCAACGTTCACCCACGTGTAGGCGCGGCCCATTGAGGCCGCGCGTCACCGGCGGACGAATTCCGACCGACGCGTAGGCGCGGCCCATTGTGGCCGCGCTTCACCCGACGGAGGAGATCTGCGGGCCGCCACACGGCCTGAATCGCGCGCCTGGGCGGCCCCTACACGTGGGGGCCAGGACCGGCGAGCCGCTCTCACCCACGCGTAGGGGCGGCCCATGGTGGCCGCGCGTCACCGACAGAGGAGATATTGCGGGCCGCCACACCCTTCGACTTATCGACAAGCTCGAGGTCGCCCCAAGCGGCGTCGAGGGGCGACAGGCTCAGGGCAGGCGGCCGGATCGCGAGCCTGGGCGGCCCCTGCGTGTGGGGGTATGTGACGAGATCGCGGCGGGAGACCGATCGGCGCTAGCCCTTCTTGCCCCGTCGCTTCGCGGTGAGGGAGAACTGGACGATCGTCCCGACGATGCCGAGGACGATCCAGGCGATGGGCACCCATTTCTCGCCGGGCGCGGGATCGAGCGGATAGAAGACCCAGGCCTCGCCGGTGCGCGCGGCGGCCATGGCGCGGCCGTCGCCCATGATCGCCAGCCCCGCCGCCAGCATCGTCCAGGCGCCGCCGAACGCGGTGCCGATGACGATGACGTAGCGCTGCAGCATCATCGCGCCGAACGCGCCGGCCAGCGCGAAGGCGATGATCACAATCGCGCCCGGATCCTTCCCCGCCATCGTCCATGCCGTGTGGGCGACGACGGCCCCGAGTCCGGCGCCGACCAGCGCCACGCCGAGGAAGTACCCGAAGACGAGGATGACGGCCCCGAGCAGGCCGCCGGCGATCGCCGCGACGATCATGCCGGTCGTGTTGCCGGCCCCCATCATCGAGCTGGCAATCAGCGCGCCGAGGATGAAGCCGTAGACGCCGAGCACGAGCCGGAACAGCCGGTATCCGGCGAAGCAGGCGATCGTGCCGCCGGCCAGAATCGCGTACGCCGCCGGCAGTTGATAGGCCTCTGGGAGCATGATCGGCTCAGACCTCCCGCCGGCCTTCCATCGCCTTGTGCATCGTCACCTCGTCGGCGTACTCGAGGTCGCTGCCGACCGGGATGCCGGTGGCGATGCGCGTCACGCGCACGCCGAGCGGCTTGAGCAGCCGCGCCAGGTACAGCGCCGTCGCCTCGCCCTCCACGTTCGGGTTGGTCGCCAGGATGATCTCGTCGACCTGGCCGGCGCCGACGCGCTCGAGCAGGCCCTTGATCTTCAGCTCGTCGGGCCCGATGCCGTGCAGCGGCGACAGCGCGCCCATCAGCACGTGGTAGACGCCCTTGAAGTCGCGCGTCTTCTCGATGGCGTTCACGTTCTGCGGCTCCTCGACGACGCAGATCGTGCGGTGGTCGCGTGCCTCGTCAGCACAGTAGACGCACGGGTCGACGTCGGTGATGTTCTGGCAGATCGAGCAGTAGGTCACCCGATCCTTCACGTCGCGCACGGCCTCGCACAGGCGCTCGGCTTCGTCGCGCGGCGTCTTCAGGATGTGGAACGCCAGCCGCTGCGCGCTCTTCGGTCCGACGCCCGGGAGGCGCTGCAGCTGCTCGATCAGGCGGGCCAGGGATTCAGGATGGGACATGTCGATCGGTTGCGGTGCGGGCCCGGGGCCGTCAGGACAGACCGGGAATCTGCAGGCCGCCCATCATGCCGCCCATCTGGCTCGACAGCTCGTCGTCCACCTTCCGCTGGGCGTCGTTGATGGCCGCGACGATCAGGTCCTGCAGCATCTCGACGTCTTCCTTCGAGACGACCTCGGGATCGATCGTGATCGACTGGATCTGCTTGGCGCCGTTGACGACGACCGTCACCATGCCGCCGCCCGCGCTGGCCTCGATCCGCAGCTCGGCCATCTGCTTCTGCAGGCGCTCCTGCATCTGCTGCGCCTGCTTCATCATCTGCTGAATGTTCATAGGTCACCGACCGGGCGCGCCGCCGCGCCCGCGCTCCACAGAGTTTACATCTCCTCGACGTCGCGAATCTCGGACGGAAAGACGTCGAGCAGCGCCTGCACGGCCGGTTCGGCCATGGCCTGCGCCTTCAAGTCCGACTTGTGCGCTTCCGCCGGATCGGGAGGCGTCTCCGCCGCCGCCGTCTCGGGCGCCACCTCGACCGACCGGACCGGAATGGCGCGACCGGCGATCTCCTTCGCCAGCCCCTCGAGCCAGGCCCGGTTCTGGTCGAACCGGCTGCGCAGCACGCGGTGCACGGTCGTGAACGTGAAGGTGATCTGATCGGGCGCGACCTCGATCTTCTGCGCCTGCGCCACCACCGTGTTGTAGAAGACCGTCTTGGCCTTCCGGATCTCGGCCAGCAGCGCGTCCTTCAATCCGCCCGCCGCCACCGGCGTGCCGCTGCCGGCAGGCTCGGGATTCCGGGCGGACGACCGGGCCGGCGCGGGTGCGGGCGGTCGCGCGGCCGGCGGGGCGGCCGCCTTCGGCGCGGGCGGTGCGGCCGTGCCCCGCGCGGCGGGACGCGGGGGCGCTCCGCCCGGACGGCCGAGTCGCGAGGCGACCGAGGCGGCGCTCCCACTCGCGGGCTGCGGGCGCGCGGCAGCCGGACGCAGCGCGGCTCCACCGCCGCCGAGCTGCTCGATGAGGTCGGCGATCGGCGTCAGCTGGCGCAGGTGGATCCAGCGCAGCAGCGCCATCTCGAGGTAGTAGCGAGGCTGCGCCGCGTTGCGGATCTCGAACTCGGCGCGCGACAGCACGTCGAACGCCCGCAGCAGGTCCTCGCGCGAGAAGCGGCCGGCGAGTTCCTTCAGCCGGTCGGCCTCCCCTTCGGGCGCGATGTCGGGGTCGGAGATGCGCGTCGGGTCGACCGAGAGCACGAGCAGGTCGCGCGTCACCCGCGTGAGCTCGCGGCAGACGAGCCGCAGGTCGTAGCCGGCGTCGACGGCGCGGCCGGCCACGGCGAAGGCCGCGGCGGCATCCTCGTCGGCCACCGCCTGCACGGTGTCGAGCAGCAGATCGCGACCGACCAGGCCGAGCACCGTCGACACGTCCTCGGCGCCGATCGTCTGGCCGGCGAAGGCGATCACCTGGTCGAAGGCGCTCTGCGCGTCGCGCATGCTGCCATCGGCCCCGCGCGCCACGAGCGCCAGCGCCTCGTCCGACACGGTGATCTGCTCGGCGTCGGCGATCTTGCGCAGCTGCGCGGCAATGGCCTGCGTCGGAATCGTGCGGAACTCGTAGACCTGCGACCGCGAGAGGATCGTCTCGGGGATCTTCTGGATCTCGGTGGTCGCCATCATGAAGACGGCGTGCGGCGGTGGCTCCTCGATCGACTTCAGCAGGGCGTTGAACGCCGAGGGCGACAGCTGGTGGACCTCGTCGATGATGAAGATCTTGTAGCGGTTCCGCACCGGCGCCAGCGACAGCCCGCCGATGATCACCTCGCGAACCGTCTCCACCTTCGTGTGGGTCGCGGCGTCGATCTCGAGCACGTCGATGTCGCGCCCCTCGGCGATTTCGACGCAGGCGTCACAGACGCCGCACGGCGTGATCGTCGGGCCCTGCTCGCAGTTCAGCGCGCGCGCCAGGATCCGCGCCGTCGTCGTCTTGCCGACGCCGCGCGGCCCCGCGAACACGAACGCCTGCGCGATGCGCCCGCTGGCGATCGCGTTCTGCAGCGTGCGCGTCACCGCATGCTGTCCGACGACTTCGTCGAACTGCTGGGGGCGCCACTTGCGGGCAATGACCTGATAGGACATGAACTGAAGCTGGAGACGTGCCAATCCCGGAGCGACCGACTCCACCGCGGCCCGGAATGGCTGCGGCACATGTCAGTGACTACTTAGCGCTGCTGCCTTCCGGCCCTGACGCGGTTCATAGGCTGAGATTGCACAGGTTCCGAGCCGCGGTGCAATCGGTCGCGCAAGCCCCCAGTGGTACTGTGCCGGGGACACGCAGGCAAGGATCGCCACGGGTGCTCGACAGCCCGGCACTCGGGCGCTCACGGGGCAGGCGCAGGGGCGCTCTCCTTCTCTCATACCCGGCACCGCGCAGGCGCCCGCTCCTCTTCTTGTACGTAGGGGCCGCCCGAGCGCATGATCGCGCGGGTGGCGGCCCTTCTCCCTCAGGTCCAGGCTCTCCCCGATCGCGACGGGCCGCCACACGGCCTGATCGCGAGCCTGGGCGGCCCCTACACGTGGGGGAAGGACCGGCCGCAACTCTCACCCACACGTAGGCGCGGCCCATCGTGGCCGCGCGTCACCGACAGAGGAAATCTGCGGGCCGCCACACGGCCAGCAAACCTCGCCTGGGCGGCCCCTACACGTGAGGAGAGGACCGGCCGCAACCCTCACCCACGCGTAGGCGCGGCCCATCGTGGCCGCGCGTCATCGACAGACGAGATTCTGCGGGCCGCCACACGGCCTGAATCGCGGCCTGGGCGGCCCCTACACGTGGGGGAGAGAAGAAATGGGGCACCTCGTCCTCCCCTTCGTGCCTTCGTGCCTTCGTGGTTGATCGTGACAAGGCCAAGCGCCGAGCGCCGACAGCGCCGAGCGCCAGGACAGGATATACAATCGCCCCGTCTCCACCGTATCTCCTGTCGCTCGCTGCAGAGGTGCCCGCATGCGCGGCCTGATGATGGACTATCCGCTCACCATTCCCGCCATCCTGCGGCGAGCCGAAATGCTGTTCGGCCGACGGGAGATCGTCACCCGCCTCACCGACCGCAGCCTGCACCGCTGCACCTGGGCCGACGTTGCGGCGCGCGCCCGCCGCCTCGCCGTCGCCCTCCACCAGCTCGGCGTCGAGCCGGGCGACCGGGTCGCCACCCTGTGCTGGAACCACGCGCCGCACCTGGAGACCTACTTCGCCGTGCCGCTCGCCGGCGCCGTCCTGCACACGCTGAACCTGCGGCTGCCGCCCGAGGATCTCGCCTACATCGTGAACCACGCCGGCGACCGCGTCCTGCTGGTCGACGCCGCCCTGCTGCCGCTCTTCGAGCGGATCAAGGAGCTCATCAACGTCGACAAGGTCATCGTCGTGCGGCACCCACGGCAGCCTGACGCAGGACCTGATCGACTACGAAAGCCTCCTCGCCGCCGCCGACCCGGCCGGCGCGACGTTTCCCGAGCCCGACGAGCGCGACGCGGCCGCCATGTGCTACACCACCGGCACGACCGGCCGGCCCAAGGGCGTGCTCTACTCGCACCGCGCACTCGTGCTGCACTCGCTCGGCATCGCGCTGCCCGACGCCCTCGACGTCCGCGAGGCCGACACCATCCTCCCCGTCGTCCCGATGTTCCATGCGAACGCGTGGGGTCTGCCGTACGCCGCCGCCATGGTCGGCGCCAAGCTCGTGCTGCCGGGCCCGTACCTGGACCCGGCCAGCCTCGTCGAGCTGTACGAATCGGAGCGGGTCACCATGACCGCCGGCGTGCCGACGATCTGGATGGGACTGCTGCAGCTGCTCGACGCGCAGCCCGGCAAGTTCGATCTCTCCCGCCTGCGCGCGCTCATCGTCGGGGGCGCCGCCGCGCCGCAGGCGATGATCGAGGCGTTCGAGCAGCGCCACGGCCTGCGCGTCATCCACGCCTGGGGCATGACCGAGATGACGCCGGCCGGCACCGTGTCGCGGCTCGCCCCCGACCTCGAGACGGCCGCGTCAGAGGAGCGAGTACCACTACCGCGCCAGCCAGGGGCGGCCGCTGCCGTTCGTCGACATCCGGGCGCGCGGCGCCGACGGCCTCGTCCCCTGGGATGGCGGGACGATGGGTGAGCTCGAAGTGCGGGGACCGTGGGTGGCCGCGACGTACTACAACGCGCCGGAGGCGGCCGATCGCTTCACCGACGATGGCTGGTTCCGCACCGGCGATATCGTGACGATCGACGCGCGGGGGTACGTCGAGATCAAGGATCGATCGAAGGATCTGATCAAGTCGGGCGGCGAGTGGATCAGCTCGCTCTCGCTCGAGAACGCGCTGATGGGACATCCGGCCGTGGCCGAGGCCGCCGTCATTCCGGTGCCGTGCGCGCGATGGGGCGAGCGGCCGCTGGCGGCCGTGGTGCTGAAGCCCGGCCAGACGGCCACGCCCGACACGCTCCGGGCGTTCCTCGCCGCCAGCTTCCCGAAGTGGTGGCTGCCGGCGGCGTTCGAATTCGTCGAGGAGATTCCGCGGACGTCGGCCGGCAAGTTCAAGAAGTCGGCGCTGCGCGAGCGCTTCAAGGACTACCGGCTGCCCGAGGCATAGCGGCCATTCGACCGGCGGCAACGCGCACCCACACGTAGGCGCGGCCCATTGTGGCCGCGCGTCACCGAAGAGGAGATCTGCGGGCCGCCACACGGCCAGCAGGCCTCGCCTGGGCTGTCCCACACGTCGGGGGCAGGACCGGCCGCAACCCTCACCCACACGTAGGCGCGGCCCATCTGTGGCCGCGCGTCACCGACAGAGGAGATTCGGCGGGCCGCCACACCCTTCGTACCTGCCGGCGTCATCGCAGGTCTGGGGCAAGGCCCTGCAGCTCGCCTGAAACGGCGAATTCGACGGGCGACAGGCTCAGGGCAGGCGGCCTCTCACTGATCCTGGGCGGCCCCTACACGTGGGGCAAGACCGGCCGCAACCCTCACCCACACGTAGGCGCGGCCCATGGTGGCCGCGCGTCATCGACGGAGGAGATTCGCGGGCCGCCACACGGCCAGCAAACCCCGCCTGGGCGGCCCCTACACGCGTGGGCCGATCGTGACTGAAGACCGCAGCCCCTAACCTGAAGCCCGTACCCCCGTGCCTCACCGCGTCCGCGCCGCTTCGATCCCGGCCGTCAGGCGATCGGTCAGCGCGTCGAGCGCCGGACTGATTTCCACCGGATAGGACGCCGCCGCGTCGAGCGCGCGCACGGCTGGCGGCAATTCCTCGCGCGCCGCACGGCAGGCCACCTGCACGTCGGGCAGCGACGGCGACGTCCTCGTCCGCTTCCCGGCCCGCATCACCTGTGTCAGCAGCGGCCGTCCGCCCGCCGGCGCCGCTTCGTCGGCGAGGCCGATGATGTCGTGCTGCGCGCGGCCGTCCCGGGCGATCCGCCAGACCTGCTTGCGGCCGGGATACGTCCGCTTCCCGGCGCTCAGCTTCAGCACCGGCACCAGTTGCCCGTCGCGCTCCACTTCCACCAGCTTGTAGACCCCGCCCAGCGCCGGCGCGTCGTTCGACGTGCTGAGCGCCGTCCCCACCCCGAAGCCGTCGATCGGCGCGCCCGCCTTCACCAGCGCCGCCACCTTGTCTTCGTCGAGATCGCCGCTGACGAAGATCCCCGTCTGCTGGAGACCGCCTTCGTCGAGGATCCGCCGCACCGAGAAGCTCAGCGCCACGAAGTCGCCGCTGTCGAGCCGCACGGCCGCCGGCCGCAGCCCCGCCTTCACGATCCGGCGCGCCGCCTCCTCGGTGTCGTACGTATCGATCAGCAGCACGGCCTGGCGGCCGTAGAGGTCACAGTAGCGGCGGAAGGCCTCCACCTCGTCCTCGAAGGTCATCACCCACGAGTGCGCCATCGTGCCCGAGAGCGGAATGCCGAACTCGAAGCCCGCTTCCACGTTCGACGTGCCGGCGCAGCCGGCCACGAACGCCGCCCGCGCCGCGTGCAGCCCGGCGTCGAGCCCGTGCGCCCGCCGGCTCCCGAACTCGATGACCGACCGGCCGGCCGCCGCGTCGACGATGCGCGCCCCCTTGCTGGCGATGGAGGTCTGGAAGGTGAGGATGGCGAGCAGCGCCGTCTCGACCAGTTGCGCCTCGGGGGCCGGCGCCGTCACGCGCAGGATCGGCTCGTGCGCGAACACCGGCGTTCCCTCCGCGACGGCCCAGACGTCGCCGGTGAAGCGGAACGCCGGAAGATCGCGGGTAAAGAAGGATGCCGGCACCGCCCTCGAGCGCCGGCACCGTGCGCAGGAACGCAATCTGCTCGTCGGTGAACCTCAGCGATTCGAGGTAGTCGAGCGCCTGGGCCAGCCCGGCCGCCACGAGGTACGCGCGACGCTCGGGCAGCGACCGGACGTACAGCTCGAACGTGCTCCGGCCGCGGATGCCGCCGGCGAGGTAGCCGGCCATCATCGTCAGCTCGTACAGATCGGTGGACAGGGCGCGGCTCATGCTCGTCGGATGCTAGCACGCAGGGCGGCGGCGGCCGGCGCCATACGGAACACCCTTGACGTGGTTTTTGAGCGCACGTAGAATAATTTTTGATTCTTCAAACATTCTGACAGATGTCTGACACGCCACGCCGCCCCTCCGCGTCGCCGATCTGGTCGGCCACCGACTCGACCCTGAGCCTGCCGGAGGTCCACGGCACGATCCCGATCCCGTTGAACGCCGGCTTCTGGCGCAAGTTCTTCGCGTTTGCGGGGCCGGGGTTCCTCGTGGCGGTCGGCTACATGGACCCGGGCAACTGGGCGACCGACCTGGCGGGCGGCGCGCGCTACGGCTACACGCTGCTCAGCGTGATCATGATCTCGAACTTCATGGCCATCCTGCTGCAGGCGCTGGCCGCGCGGCTCGGGATCGCCAGCGGGCGCGACCTCGCGCAGGCCTGCCGCGACACCTACTCGCAAGCCGACGACGATTGCGCTCTGGATCTGGCGCGGAGATCGCGATTGCCGCCTGCGACCTGGCCGAGGTGATCGGCTCGGCCGTGGCGCTGCAGCTGCTGTTCGGGCTGCCGCTCATCTGGGGCGTCTGCCTGACGGCGTCCGACGTGCTGATCATCCTCTACCTGCAGCGCCACGGCTTCCGCTACATCGAGGCGTTCGTCCTCACCCTCATCGGGATCATCGCGGCCGCCTTTGCCGTGGAGCTGTGGCTGTCGCGCCCGGACGTGGCGGCGGTCGCGTACGGCTTCCTCCCGCAGGCGTCGATCGTCCGCAACCGGGACATGTTCTACATCGCCATCGGCATCCTGGGCGCCACGGTGATGCCGCACAACCTGTACCTGCACTCGTCGATCGTGCAGACGCGCAAGTACACCGACTCGGTGGCGAGCAAGCGCGAGGCGATCAACTTCGCGTCGCTCGACTCGGCGGTCGCGCTGATGTTCGCGCTGTTCATCAACGCCGCCATCCTCATCATGGCGGCGGCCGTCGTTCCACGACAGCGGCCACCAGGACGTCGCCGACATCACGCAGGCGTACAAGCTGCTGGCGCCGCTGCTCGGCACCGGCGCGGCGAGCGTCCTGTTCGCCGTCGCGCTGCTGGCCTCGGGGCAGAACGCCACGCTCACCGGCACGCTGGCCGGCCAGATCGTGATGGAAGGCTCCATCAACATCCGGCTCCGCCCCTGGCTGCGACGGCTGATCACCCGCCTGCTCGCCATCGTGCCGACGATCGTCGTCGTGGCGGTGGCCGGGGATCAGGGCGCGGGGCCGCTGCTCATCCTCAGCCAGGTCGTCCTGAGCCTGCAGCTGTCCTTCGCCGTCTTCCCGCTGGTGCAGTTCACCAGCGATCCGAAGAAGATGGGATCGTTCGCGAGTCCGCGCTGGCTGAAGGGGCTGGCCTGGACGACGGCCGTCGTGATTGCCGTGCTGAATGCCTGGCTGCTCTATCTGGTGGCCGCCGGCGCGGTATGATCGACGAGCCCCACCGAGGCCGCGCTGCGCCTCGCTCGGCGATGTCAGTCGTGGCTGCGAGGCCACAGCAGAACGCCGGCGCGCACAGCGCGCCCGCGAACGGAACGGAGCGAGCTGTCACGCGAGCGAGTGCAGTGAGCCGGGGTGTGGGGCAGAGCCCCACTTGAGTCAGAGAGATGTACCAGCACATTCTCGTCGCGCTCGAGCACTCCGACGCCGACCGCACCATCCTCGCCCACACCAGGGAGCTGGCGCGGATGACCGGCGCCCGCATTCTGCTCGTGCACGTGGCCGACGGCTGGGTGGCCCGCAATTTCGAGAAGCTGAAGCTGCGCGAGTCGGAGGAGATGCGCGACGACCGCGCCTATCTCGAACGGACGGCCGACGAGCTCCGCAACGCGGGGCTGACCGTCGAGGTCCGGCTGGCGATGGGCGATCCGGCCGAGCAGCTGATCAAGGTGGCCGGCGAGAGCGGCGTCGACCTGATTGCCATGGCGACTCACGGCCATCGCTTCATCAAGGACCTGGCGCTCGGGACGACCGTCAGCCGCGTCCGCCACGAGGTGAAGATTCCGGTGCTGCTGCTGCGGGCGCAATAGCAGGCGGCTAGCGCTTCGCCGGATGGCGATTCGGGGCGCAGTCGCGCTCGTCGTGACTCGCGCGCGCCACTGTCGAAGCGGCGCGACCAGCCGGAGCGCCGCGATAGCCCTGATCCGCCCATCGCCCATCCCTCGGCCTCTTTCTGACTTTACCCCGCAAAGTTCTCCTTGTCCGCCCGCGCGCTTCCGCGCTAGGATGCTCCATGCTCCGGACCGACCCGCTGCAGGATTCGGTGACCGACCCGCCGGCGCTGCACGCCCGGGCCATGGACAACCTGCGCTTCATCCGCGACACGATGGAGCGCGCCGGCTCGTTCACGGCCGTCCCCGGCTGGGGCGGCGTCGCCATGGGCACCACCGTGCTCGCCGCCGCGCCGCTCGCGGCCGCCCAGCCCACGCCGGCCCGCTGGCTCGCCGTCTGGATCGCCGAGGCCGTCGTCGCCGTCGCCATCGCCACGGCGGCCGTCGTCCGCAAGGCGCGGCATGGCGACACGCCGCTGGTGGCGGCGCCGGCCCGCAAGTTCGCCCTCAGCCTGTCGCCGCCGCTCGTCGCGGGCGCGCTGCTCACCGTCGCGCTCTACCGCGCCGGTCTCGCCGACCGGCTGCCCGGCGTCTGGCTGCTGCTCTACGGCACGGGCGTCGTCGCCGGCGGCGCCTTCTCGGTGCGCATCGTGCCGGTAATGGGCATGTGCTTCATGCTGGTCGGGGCGTTCGGCCTGTTCGGCCCCGCCGCCTGGGGCAACTGGTGCATGGCCGTCGGCTTCGGCGCCCTGCACGTCGTCTTCGGGCTGTTCATCGCGAGGAAGTATGGCGGGTAAGGCCAGTCACGCCCGGCGGGAACAGGTCGCCGATCCGGCACCGGCGCGGCGCGGGCCGCGCCGCCGAGCGCGCGGCAATCCGCTCGATCTCGACCGCCTGATTCACGAGCGGCTGCGCCTGGGCATCGTGTCGGCGCTCGCCGTGAACGACGCCCTCTCGTTCAACGACCTGAAGCGGCTGCTGAAGACGACCGACGGCAACCTCAGCGTCCACGCCCGCAAGCTCGAAGACGCCGGCTACCTCGTCTGCAGCAAGTCGTTCGCCGGCCGCCTCCCCCGCACCGAGTACCGCCTCACCGCTTCCGGCCGCCGCGCCCTCGAGCGCTACCTCAGCCACATGGAAGCGATCATCCACGCCACACGGAAGTAGGGCCTCCGGTCCCCTTCGCAGATCCGGATTGGGGATTGGGGATTGGGGATTGGGGATTCGGTGGGCGGAGACGTTTCCCTGTTCGCACGCAGGGGTCGCCCAGGGCGCCACATTTCTCTCCCACACGCAGGGGCCGCCTCCTTCCCTCTCGCACACGGAGCTCTTCGCCCACACGAAGGGGCCAGCCGGGCGCGAGGACAATAAATCCGAGGGCGAGCATCGGCGGCAGCTCCGCGCGGGGGTGGGGCCCCGCGCGCACTGAAGAATGCCTTCGCCGAAGGCCATGCCGAGCCCGAGGACATGGAAATCCGAGGCGAGGCATCGGCGTGAAGCACCGCGCGGCGGGTGGGGCCCGCGCGCACTAAAAAATGCCTCGCCGGCTCCCGTTCGGGAGCCGGAGTTCTGCCGGCGGGCAAGAGCGGAAAAGAAATATCGAAATAAGAACGTAGGGGACTTACGTACGGGCCTGCGGGTCAACGACGGCGACGGCCAGCCCGACTGCTGCGTCGCCAGTACACTGCCAGGAAAGAGCCGCCAGCCACCAGCGCCGTCACAGCAGCTGTGACGAAGAGGAGCAGACCCAACGTATCCGTCAGGCCGGCCGCCACGCCAACGGTAACGACTGCGAGAAAGAGCCCGCTCGCCAGAACTCCGGATTCCACTGCGTGAATTCTCCCGTTCGGAACCTGACTATGATGCGACGTCGCGGCTGCATTCACAAGTCGAATGAACTGATGGCAGCTATCTCATTTCCATATGCGTTTTCGCTTTCAGCGAACACCGCGCGCTCCCCACACGCACGGGCCGCCTGATATCGCGAGAGCCACCTCCCGCGACACAGCGTAGGGGCCGCCCAGGGCACGATCAGGGTGAGCCGTTTGATTACTCGCTGAACGGCCTCCTGGCGTACCTGCCTGTGGGAGAAGGAACAGCCGCCCACACGCAGGGGCCGCCCAGGACGCCACATTTCTCCCAACGTAGGGCCGCCCCGCCAAGCCCGCAGGGCGAAGGCGGGTGGCGCCGATCTCCGGGTGACGCGCGGCCACCCTGGGCCGCGCCTACGGAAACGAATGCTCACCGTGTCCGTGCCACGGCCACGTCGTAATGCGTGGCGCGCGGCTCGGCGTCGACCAGCAGCGCGCGCGCCGCGGGCGGCAGCACCGCCGCTTCCGCGTCGGCGCCGGCGAACCGCCGGATCGCGTCGAGCGACTCCCACAACGTGACCAGCAGGAACTCCTCCGCCTGCGTGCCAGACCGGCGCATCACGTAGGCGCCGCGATAGCCTTCAATCCGCCTCGAGGCCGGGAATCGTCTCGTCGTTCAGGTGCGCGAGATACCGGTCGGCATCGGCCGGCCGCGTCGCACCCGCGCCACACGCGTGCCATCATGCATCACCTCCGGAGCCGGCCGGCGGCGCGAGCCGCCGGCGCCAGCGTTCCACCGACACCGTCTGTCCCCACCGCGCGAGCCGGCGCTCGCCGGTCTTCTCGAAGCCGCCGCGGGCCAGCAGGGCGTGCGGCGGCTTCGTCGCGCGGTACACGTCGATGATCATCGTGCGATAGCCGGCGCCGGTCGCGAACGCCAGCGCATGGTCGAGCAGCAGCCGGCCGATGCCCTGGCCGCGCACCTCGGGCTCCACGATCAGCGCGACCAGTCGTGCCGTCTCGCGCGTCTCCTGCGTGACGGCCGCCGACCCGAGCCGCGCCCCCTGGCGTGCGGCGATCCAGAGCCCCTCGCGCTCGGCGTCCCACCCGGCGCCGAACCGCGCGAGCTGGCCGGCGATCAGCCCCTCGAAGCCGCCGGCGAGCCCCTGCTCGCGCGCGTACAGCACCCCGTGGCGCTGCACGACGTATCCGAGATCGCCCGGGCGCGGCGGTCGCAGCGTCACCGGCGCCCGTTCGTCCGAGACGCCGCCGAACGTCCCCTCGATCGCATCCATCGCGTCGACGATCTGCTGCCGGTGCGCCTCCGAGAGGGGGCCGACCATCTGCTCGATCGCGCCGGCGGCCCGCCGGTTCAGGTCGGCGAAGACGGCCCGCCCGCGCGCCGTCAGCTCGAGCAGGCGCACGCGCCGATCGTGCGGCGCCGCGCGGCGGCGGACGATGCCGCGCCGCTCGAACGCCTTCAGGGTGCGGCTCAGGTAACCGGCATCCACCCCCAGGTCGCGGCCGATGTCGACGGCGGTCGCCCGCTCGCGGTGAGCCAGCTCGAACAGCACGCGGACCTCCGCCAGCGAGAACTCCGTCTGGAGGTGGCGCGGACCGACCACGCCGATCTGCTGCGTGTAGAAGCGGTTGAAGGCCCGCACGCGATCGACGATGGGGGTGGCGTCGGGCCGGGAGCGGGCCGGCCGGGTCGCGCGGGCGGAAGGCGTCTTGCGGGTCATGATGAGGCCGGCCGGCATCCCCGGATCCGGCCGGCCTCCAGCGTCCATCAATTAGTTGACTTTGTCAACTATTGCGCGATAGGCTCTTTGCTCGGCGCTCGGTGCTCGTAAGATTGGACATCGCACGTCGCACGGGCACGTCGCACGTGGCACCTTGCACGTTGCACATGACAGGAGTTCTTCCGGAGACCCCCATGTCCCCCATCACCATCAACCAGACCGCCGCCTCCCGCCTCGCGACCAGCGACTGGGAGCAGGCGCCGTTCGGCACCCTCTTCAGCGACCACCTGTTCATCACCGGGTACCAGGACGGCCAGTGGAACCTCCCCCGCATCGAGCCGTACGGCCCGATCGAGCTGTCGCCCGCGCTGAGTGCGCTGCACTACGCGCAGTCGGTGTTCGAGGGGATGAAGGCGTTCCGGCAGGACGATGGGCGGGTCGTGCTGTTCCGGCCCGAGGCCAACGCGGCCCGCTTCAACCGATCGCTGGCGCGGATGGCCATGCCGACCGTCCCCGAGGAGCTGTTCCTCGACGCACTGGGCCAGCTCGTGGCGCTCGATGCCGCCTGGGTGCCGCCCGCCGACAAGGGGTCGCTGTACATCCGTCCCTTCGCCTTCGGCGCCGACGAGGGGATCCGCGCGCGGCCGGCCGATCGCTATCTGTTCGTCATCATCACCTGTCCGGTCGGCCCGTACTACGACAAGCCGGTGCGCGTCCGCACCATGCCGCAGTTCGTCCGGGCGTTCGAGGGGGGCACCGGTGACGTGAAGCCGGCCAGCAACTACGCGCCGGCCATGCTCGCCGAGCAGCAGGCGCGGGCGGCCGGCGCCGACTCCGTGCTCTGGCTCGACGGCCGCGAGCACCGCTACATCGAGGAGTGCGGCGTGATGAACGTCTTCTTCGTCATCGACGGGAAGGTCGTCACGCCGGCGCTCGGCGGCACCATCCTGCCGGGCATCACGCGCGACAGCATCATCACGCTGCTGCGCGACAAGGGCTACACCGTCGAGGAGCGCCGCGTGCCGATCGACGAAGTGTTCGAAGCGAGCGAGCGCGGCACGCTGCAGGAGGCCTTCGGCGCCGGCACCGCGGCCGTCGTCTCGGAGATCTCCGGCATCATGCACGACGGCCACGCCATCCACCTGCCGCCGGTCGACAAATGGACCGTCGCGCCGTACGCGAAGAACCATCTGACCGACCTGCGCCACGGCAAGGTGGAGGACACGCACGGCTGGATCGTCCCGGTGGACTGAAGGGACGCCCGACGTCGCAACGGGCAATGGGTATTGCCAGACGTCCTGAAGGAGACACGCGGGTGGCGCCGGGCGGGGCCCCCGGCCGCGCGCAGGCGCCCCGACCGTGATCACGCTCTTGGCGCCGAGCACGGACGGGGTGTCCGGCGACAGGCCCCGCACCCCTGCCTCGCTACACCTCGCACGTCGCACGTCACAGACAACAAGTATCAGGAGCCTCCCCCATGTACCTCGCCCTCTTCTACGAGACCGTCGACAACTACGTCGAGCGCCGCCAGCCGTTCCGCGAGCTGCACCTCGCCTACGCCGGCAAGTGGCGCGACCAGGGCAAGCTCGTCATGGCCGGCGCGCTGAAGCCCGACGGGGCGCTGCTGATCTTCAAGACCGACAACGCCTCCGACGCGGAGGAGTTCGCGAAGAACGACCCCTACGTGAAGAACGGCCTCATCTCGAAGTGGTCCGTGAAGGAGTGGGTGGTGGTGATCGGGAACTGAGGCGGGGCGGGGTCCGGGTCGGGATTGGGGATCGGGAGGCTCAAAGCCGTACCCGATCCCCGCGCCCGGGTCCTCGGTCGCCGCTACTTGCTCGTCTCGAGCAGCCGCACCTTGGCGGCAATCAGCTTCTCGGCCGTCTGCTGCACCGCCGCTTCGGTGGCCTCGCCGAGAATCGTGTCGCGGAAGTCCGACGAGCTGAAGTCCAGCACGCCGCCGCCGCCACCGCCGCCCCCACCACCACCGGCGCCGAGCAGCAGGCCGCTGCGCTTCGAGGTGCCTTCACCCTTCGCGCTCGCCATGATCTCGCCCGTGGCCGTGTCGATGATGCGCGCGGTCACTGCGACGTTCGCCTTGCCTTCCTTCGTGCCGACCGCGCCGAGGCCGAACTTGCCGCCCCCGAACAGGCCGCCGCCGATCTTCTTGTTGCTCGCCTCGGTGCCGAACTTCGTGATCGACCCGACGATGATGTACTTCACGCCGAGCACCTGGCCGATGGCGGCCAGCGTCTTCGCGCCGGGATCGGCCCGCTCGCTGTTCGAGAAGTTCTGCTCCGCGAGGATGGCGTCGAGCCGCTTCCGCTCGATCACCCGGTAGGATCCGTCGTTCACCAGCGCATCGACGATCAGGTCGGAAATCCCCTGGCCGATGTCCTGGTTGCCACTCCACCATTTCTGGACCGTGCCGTAATCGAAGTTGAGCACGGCCACCGTGGGACGCGCCGACTGCGCCAGGGCGGGCGCCGCTGCGGCCAGCAGCAGCGCAACCAGCCAGAATCTTGGACGCACGTGTAACTGCATGATCAAGGCCTCCCGGCCAATCAACAGCAAACCACGCTCCAACCTCTTCCGTAAGATCGGCCCGGCTGGCCGAACCTGTAATTGCCGTCCATTCCGCGGATCGCGGCCCGGCGCGAACGACCGCAACCCCCTCCCCGGGGAATATTCGGCGGATGCCGCGGGGCGGGACTGAAGCCCGCCTTCCCCACACGTAGCGACCACCCGAGCGCATGATCGCGCCGTGTGGCGGCCCTGCTCATCTCCGTCCAACGCAGGATCCGCCGAAAGGCACACGACCGCGAACACACGATCACGCCTGTCAAAGCCTCCAAAACTCGAGACCTTCGTGCTCTTCGTGCCTTCGTGGTCTCCTCCTCCACACGTAGGGGCCTCCTGGGCCAATCTCCTGTAGGGCCCGCCTCTCACGATTCGCGCCTGAAGACTGGAGACTGAGACGGAGACCGTAGACTGTCACAGTCGTCCGCATAGACTGCCCGCAGAGTTGGCCCTTCTCCTCTCACTGGACTGATTCCCATGCCCACAACCCCCACCGGCGACCTGATCATCCGCGGCACCCTCCGCGAGGAATACCGCGACGTCTACACCGATGAGGCCCTCGCGGCCCTCCGCGCGCTCGCCCATTTCGACGCCGACCGCCAGAAGGTGATGACGCGCCCGCATCCAGCGCCGCGCCGACCGCGCGCGCAACCAGGCAGCGCATCGCCTTCCTCGATCCCGCCGCCCGCATCCCCCGCACGAACATCACCGTGCAGGACGCGCGCGACGGCAAGTTCGACGGCAGCGAGATTCCGCACGACCTGCAGCCGCCAGTGGATCCAGGGAACGGGGCCGGCCGCCCGGCCCGGCGCGCCGCTCGAGCAGAGCATCCGCAACGTCGCCTACGCGCTGCTGTCGGGCGCCGACGGCTGGATGTTCGACGGCGAGGACGCGCTCGGCCAGGTGTCGACGATGTCGCTGGACAACCAGCGGAATCTGAAGCTGGCGATCCATCACGATCCGGTGTTCCTGAAGGTCGCCGAGCGGGTGGCCGGCGAGATGAACACGTGGGGGCAGGGCTTCTTCAACCGCCCCATCATCGACGACTGGAAGAAGCAGCTCGAGTTCACGACGAAGATCTTCCGGGCGCGCGGCCTGCACCTCGACGACCGCCACATCCGTCACGCCGACGGCTCGGGCTTCTCGGCCTCCATCGTCGACGCCGTGCTCTTCATCGTCAACAACCAGGCGCAGCTGCGGAAGGAGGGGGCGTCGCTGGTGCTCTACCTGCCGAAGATCCAGACGGCGGAAGAAGCGGCGCTGTGGAACGACATGCTGTCGGCGCTCGAGCAGCACCTCGGCCTCGCCGTGGGGACGATCAAGGCGTACGTGCTCGTCGAGCAGGTCGAGGCCAGCTTCCAGTTGATGGAGATCCGCGCGGCGCTCGGCGCTGCACTTCGTCGGCTTCAACACCGGCCGGTGGGACTACATCAACAGCGTCGCCGACGCGATGGCGTGGGATCCGGCGTTCATCAATCCCAACATCGACGCGATCAGCATGACCTACGGCTACATGCGGAACTACGAGGATCGCGTGCGCCGCGCCGTGAACACGCCCGACCGGCACGGCCGGTTCGCGCTGTGGCAGGGCGGCATGGAGCCGAACATTCCGGTCGGCTCCGAAGAGGGCGTCACCGACGGCATGAAGCGGGCCGTGGCCGGCGCCACGCGCGAGCAGCGCGAGGGCGCCAGCGGCAAGTGGGTCGCCCACTGGAAAATGGTCCACATCGTCCGGCCGGTGTGGGAGAAGGTCGGCGAGGCAGAACCAGCTCGGGCGGTAGTTCCCGCCGCTCGGCTACGCGACAGGCGGATGCCGACGGCTTGTCCCTGCTGGAGCCGGCGCCGCGCACCGTGCGCGGCGCGCGCGATCTGCTGAGCGTGGCGATGCAGTACGGCAACGCGTTCGGCCAGGGGATGCAGGCGGCCGCGCTGAAGCCGGCCGACTTCTTCGGCAACGACGACGTGCTCTATCTGATGGAGGACATGGCGACCGGCGAGATCCGGATGAGCATCCTGTGGGAATGGCTCCACAAGGGGGCGCAGATGACCGCCGACGATCCGGATCGGCGTGAAGGCGGGCGACGCGCTTCACGCCCGAGCTGTTCGCGCGGCTGCTCGACGAGGAGTACGGCAAGCTGCGGCGCGCCGGGCAACCGCGACGTCCACGACGACTCGAAGGACACCACCCTGCCGATCGCGCGCGCCATCGTCGATGCCTACGTCGCGGCACGCGGTGAAGCTGCCGTGGGCGATCGACCTGCTGAACATCACGCTCGGCAACGACGACCTGGCCGAAGCCGAACGCCGCATCCGCGCGCTCGAAGAGGCGTTCGAGAAGGACGGCACGCGCCTGACGGGGAACCTGGATTTCTGAGAACTGTACCCGTCTACGGTCTCCGGTCTCCGGTCTCCCGTCCTGATGGGGACCGTAGACTGTAGACGGGGGACTGAAGACTACGTCCTTCCCGTCGCCCGCCGTTCTTTACCTCCTGTTAACACTGACATCCTCGCCCGCAGGTGATATGTACGAGCTGTGGCAACACTACTCGACACCCTGAGGGACGAATTGCGGGTCGATCGATGCCGAGATGACGGCCATCGATCGCGCCAGCGAGCCCTTCCTCTCCGCCCTGCCGGCGACGCAGCTCCCCAGCGCGTCGAACCTGCTCCACTACCTGGCGCTCCGTCGTCACGACCTGCGGCGGGCCCAGCGGCTGCTGGCCGTGCACGGCCTGTCGTCGCTCGGGCGCACCGAGTCGCACGTCCGCAGCGGCCTGGGCACCGTGCTGCGCGCCCTGCACCTGCTGACCGGCGTCGACTGGTCGCCCTCGACCAGACGATCCTCCGCTCGCGCTGGAAGACGGCGAGGCGCTGCTGGCGCGTCACGCCGACGAGCTGCTCGGCCCGCGGCCCGGCAGCCGGTCGGTGCGCATCATGGTGACCATGCCGACCGAGGCGGCCAACGACTACGCGCTCGTCCGCGATCTCGTGGCCGCCGGCATGGACTGCATGCGCATCAACTGCGCGCACGACGGGATCGACGAATGGGCACGGATGATCGCGCACCTCGAGCGGGCGCGCGCCGAAACCGGCCGCCCGTGCACGCTGTGCATGGACATCGCCGGCCCCAAGCTGCGCACCGGCGCACTCGAGCCCGGCCCCCGCGTGCTGAAGATCAAGCCGCGCCGGAACGCGCTCGGACAGGTGACGGCGCCGGCGCTCGTGGCCATCGTGCCGGTGTCCGATCCCGAACGCCATCGGATCGTCGCCGACGCCCTGCTCGTGGTGGATCGGCCGCTGCCCCCGACGGTCGTGGCCGACGACCGGATCGAGTTCGTCGACGTGCGCGAGCGGCCGCGGGTGCTCCGCGTCGTCGAACGGAGAGCCGACGTCGTGCTGGCGACGCTCGATCGCACCGCGTACCTGGTGCCCGGCACCGAGTTGCACATCGGGCGGCACCAGCCAGCCGGCCGTGCGCCGCATCGTCGACGTGCCACCGCGCGAGCAGTTCATCACGCTGCACGTCGGCGATCGGCTGGTCCTCACGCCCGAGCAGGTGCCGGGCCGGCCGGCGGTCTCGGACGCCACGGGCCGGGTGATCGTGCCCGCGCGGATCGGCGTCACGCTCGACCAGGTCTTCCGCGACGTCCAGCCCGGGGAATCGATCTGGTTCGACGATGGCCGCATCGGCAGCGAAGTGAAAGCCGTGGAACCCGGTCGGATCGTCGTCGAGATCACGCGGGCGCGTCCTGCCGGCGAGAAGCTGCGAGCCGGCAAGGGGGTCAACCTGCCGGACACACGCCTGCGGCTCGACCCGCTGACCGACAAGGACCTCGAGGATCTGCGCTTCGTCGTCAAGCACGCCGACCTGGTGGGCTATTCGTTCGTGCGGAGTGCGGCGGACGTCGAGCGGCTGCAGGCGGAGCTGGCGCGGCTCGGCGGAGCGCATCTCGGCATCATCCTGAAGATCGAGACGCGGGCGGCCTTCGAGGAGCTGCCGCGGCTGCTGCTCGCCAGCATGCGCACGGGCCGCTTCGGCGTGATGATTGCGCGCGGCGACCTGGCGATCGAGTGCGGGTACGAGCGGATGGCCGAGGTGCAGGAGGAGATCCTCTGGATCGCCGAGGCCGCGCACGCGCCGGTCATCTGGGCGACGCAGGTGCTGGAGACCCTGGCGAAGACCGGCATGCCGTCGCGCGCGGAAGTGACCGACGCGGCCATGTCCGAGCGGGCCGAGTGCGTGATGCTGAACAAGGGGCCGTTCGTCAGGCAGGCCGTCCGGACGCTCGACGACATCCTGCGGCGCATGCAGACGCACCAGACCAAGAAGCGCGCGATGCTCCGTCCGCTGCACATCGCCGAAGCCGTGCTCGCCGACGTCATGGGCCGCGTCGACGTCTGAGCGCAAGTCTTCGTCGCCCGCGCTTCTCTCCCCCACTCGTAGGGGCCGCCCGAGCTTCAGCTCGGGGGACGCGACTTCAGCGCCTGTCGTCGGCGGGTCCTGTCGCCGAACACCCCGTCCGGCCTCGGCGCCAAATGAGCGCGATCACGGTCGAGGCGCCTGCGGGCGGCCGGGGGCCCCGTTCGGCGCCACCCGCCCCTCGACGATGCTCGGGGCGGGGTTGAGCACAGTCGAAACCCCGCGCGCGGCGCGACTCTCCCCCACGCGTAGGCCCCCCCGACACCAAGCCACCATGCGCAGCGGACTATGATGGTTGCATGACGCAGGAAGAGCGCCGTCTGGCGGAGTCGCGATCGCGGGCGCGGCACTGGCAGCGGTGGGGCCCCTATCTCAGCGAGCGCGCCTGGGGAACCGTCCGCGAGGACTATTCGGCCGACGGTTCGGCCTGGGAGTTCTTCCCGCACGATCACGCCCGCTCGCGCGCCTATCGCTGGAGCGAGGACGGCCTCGCGGGCATCTCCGACCGGCACCAGCTCCTCTGCTTCGCCCTGGCGCTCTGGAACGGCCGCGATCCCATCCTCAAGGAGCGGTTCTTCGGCCTGACGAATCACGAAGGCTCCCACGGCGAGGACCTCAAGGAGTACCGGCTTCTGTCTGGACGGCACGCCGACCCACTCGTACATGAAGTACCTGTACAAGTACCCGCAGGCGGCGTTCCCCTACGATCGCCTCATCGAGGAGAACCGGCGGCGCACCAGACTCGAACCGGAATACGAGCTGCTCGACACCGGCGTGTTCGACGACAATCGCTATTTCGACGTGCTGGTCGAATACGCGAAGGCCGACGTCGCAGACATCCTCATCCGGATCACGGTGACCAACCGCGGCCCCGACGAGGCGTCCCTCGACCTGCTGCCGACGATCTGGTTCCGGAACACGTGGTCCTGGGAGCTGGATGTGCGCCGGCCGCGGTTGCAGGCGGAGACGTCGCCGTCGGGTGCGGTGGCGATCCAGGCGAGCCATTTCGATCTGCCGGATCACCGGCTCGCCTGCGAAGGGACGCCCGAGCTGCTCTTCACCGAGAACGAGACGAACCTCCGCAGGCTGTTCGGTGGCGACAATCGCACGCGCTGGGTGAAGGACGGCATCAACGATTACGTGGTCGATGGCGAGGCCGGCGCCGTCAATCCGGATGGGCACGGCACGAAGGCCGCCGCGCGGTACCGGCTGTCGGTGCCCGCGGGGAGCGCGGTGACGGTGAGATTGCGGCTGACTGCGGATCGGCCCGATGCCGGGCCGGAGGGGACGTCGTTCGGCTCAGCCTTCGACGAGATTTTCTCGACCCGCATCCGCGAGGCCGACGAGTTCTACCAGGCGGTCGCGCCGGCCGGGCTCGACGAGGATGCGCGGCGCATCCATCGCCAGGGCCTGGCGGGCATGCTGTGGAACAAGCAGTTCTACCACTACGACGTGCGGCGGTGGCTGCGTGGCGATCCGGCCGGGCCCGAACCGCCGCGCGCGCGGCTGCACGGCCGCAACGCCGACTGGACCCATCTCTACAACGCCGACATCGTCTCGATGCCGGACAAGTGGGAATATCCCTGGTACGCCTCCTGGGATCTCGCGTTCCACGCCGTGGCGCTGGCGCTGGTCGACCCGGATTTCGCGAAGTCGCAGCTCATCCTGCTGCTGCGCGAGTGGTACATGCACCCGAACGGCGCGGTGCCGGCGTACGAATGGAACCTGTCGAACGTGAATCCGCCGGTGCTCGCCTGGGCGGCCTGGCGCGTGTACGGCATCGAGCGGGAGCAGTACGGGCGCCGCGATCGCCGCTTCCTCGAGCGGGTGTTCCACAAGCTGCTGCTGAACTTCACCTGGTGGGTGAACCGCAAGGACCTCGAGGGCAACAACATCTTCCAGGGCGGCTTCCTCGGCCTCGACAACGTCGGCGTCTTCGATCGCAGCGAGCTGCTGCCGGGCGGCGGTGTCATCGAGCAGTCCGATGCGACCAGCTGGATGGGCATGTACTGCCTGAACATGATGACCATCGCCCTCGAGCTGGCCCGGGACAACATCGCCTACGAGGACATGGCCTCGAAGTTCCTCGAGCACTTCGTCTACATCGCGCGCGCCATGAACAACATCGGCGGCACGGGGATCGCGCTCTGGGACCGGGCCGACGGCTTCTATTACGACGTGCTGCGCCTCCCGGACGGGCAATCCATGCCCCTGCGCGTCCGGTCGATCGTGGGCCTGATCCCGCTCTTCGCGGTCGAGACGCTGGAGTCGGAGCTGGTCGACACGCTGCCGGGCTTCAAGCGGCGCATGCAGTGGTTCATTGCGAACGTCCCCGAGCTGTCCGACTTCATCGAGACGCAGACGACGCCCACCAACGTGCGGCGCTTCCTGTCGCTGGTCAGCCGCACGCAACTGCCCCGCGTGCTCGAGGTGATGCTGGACGAGGCCGAGTTCCTCTCGCCGTACGGCATCCGCTCGCTGTCGGCGTTTCATCGCGACCGGCCGTACACGCTCCGGCTCGACGGCCGGGAGTACCGCGTCGGCTACGAGCCGGCCGAATCGCAGAGCGACCGCTTCGGCGGCAACTCGAACTGGCGGGGGCCGATCTGGTTCCCGATGAACTTCCTGATCGTCGAGTCGCTCCGGAGGTTCCACCACTACCTCGGGGACGGGTTCCAGGTGGAATGTCCCTCCGGCTCCGGCCGGCTGATGAACCTCGACGAGGTGAGCACCGATCTCACGCACCGGCTGACACGGATCTTCCTGCGCGACGCGGACGGCCGGCGTCCCGTCTTCGGCGCCAGCGACACGTTCCAGCAGGATCCCGGCTGGCGCGACTGCCTGCAGTTCTTCGAGTACTTTCACGGCGACAATGGCCGGGGCCTCGGCGCCAGCCACCAGACGGGATGGACGGGACTGATTGCCAACCTCATGCAGGAGTGCGCCGCTGCCGGCTGCACCGAAGGAGAACCGAATGGCCGACCTGACGGGAAGTAAGACGCTGGAGAACCTGAAGCACGCCTTCGCGTCGGAGGCGCAGGCGAACCGCCGCTACCTGTACTTCGCCAGGCTGGCCGACGTCGAGGGCTACCCGGACATCGCCGGCCTGTTTCGCGACACGGCCGAAGGGGAGACCAACCATGCCCACGGGCACCTCGACTTCCTGAAGAGCATCGGCGACCCGGTGACCGGCCGTCCCATCGGCAAGACGGCGCTGAACCTGCAGTCGGCCATCGCGGGCGAGACGGAAGAGCACACCCGGACGTACCCGCAGATGGCGGCCGACGCGCGGGCCGAAGGGTTCGTCGAGATTGCCGAGTGGTTCGAGACGCTGGCGGAAGCCGAAGGACATCACGCGGCCCGCTTCGCCGAGGGATTGAAGTCGCTCGGCTAGGCGCGTGCGCGCGCCAGGCAGACGCAGGGGCCATTGGGGACGCGGTATTTCCTTCCCCTGTCGTCGGCGGGTCCTGTCACCGAACACCCCGTCCGTCCTCGGCGCCAGATACGCGATCACGGTCGAGGCGCCTGCGGGCGGCCGGGGGCCCCGTTCGGCGCCACCCGCGTGATCGACGTTGGCTCTCTCCTCGCGTAGGGGCCGCCCGAGCTCACGATTCACGCGGGTGGCGGCCCTTCGCATTCTGTCTTCGTACCCCAGAGCTTCAGCTCGGGGGACACCGCAACCCGCAGCCCTTGCGCTACTCCTCCCTCTCCACCTCGACATCAATCACATCCCCCGGTCCCGGCGGCTTCGGCTCCGGTCCCTGCTGTTTCTTGCGCATCAAGACGACGATGGCGACGCAGCCCGTCCAGGTGGGGAGAAGGTCGGCGACCGGCAGGAATTCGATGACGAAGGCGGGCAGCAGCAGCGGATGGTAGCCGATCGCCTTCCAGATCAGCATCATCGCGATGACGTCGAGGATTTCATCGCCGAAGGCGAACCCGAACGGCCCGAGCCCCCACTCGAGGACATCGACGATGATGGCCACCGCGTACGCCGTCCAGATGCGCGCGCGGGTCAGGTACGGCGGAGTCAGGGTGAGGGATGGGAAGCGCACCGATCAGATCCTACCGCTGGATCCGCGATTCCGCGCCTGTCGTCGGCGGGTCCTGTCGCCGAACACCCCGTCCGGCCTCGGCGCCAAATGCGCGATCACGGTCGAGGCGCCTGCGGGCGGCCGGGGGCCCCGTTCGGCGCCACCCGCGTGCGACGCCGCCTCTCCATCCCCCACGCGTAGGGGCCGCCCACAGAGGGCGCGCACTTCCTCCCCCTCACGTAGGCGCCGCCCGAGCTCACGATCACGCGGGTGGCGGCCCTTGGAGACACCTGTACTCCGGCACCTGTCGTCGGCGGGTCCTAGTCACCGACCCAGCTCGCGTCATCGTTTGGATGGCGGGCCCCCGCACTGCACCCCGGCCCAAGCTCGTCGCTCGGGGACGCCGGCCCCGTCGCCCTGCACTACTCTTCCCTCTCCACCTCGACATCAATCACTTCCCCCGGTCCCGGCGGCTTCGGCTCCGGTCCCTGCTGCTTCTTGCGCATCAGGACGACGATCGTGACGCAGCCCGTCCAGGTGGGGAGGAGGTCGGCAACCGGCAGGAATTCGATGACGAAGGCGGGCAGCAGCAGCGGATGGTAGCCGATCGCCTTCCAGATCAGCATCATCGCGATGACGTCGAGGATCTCGTCGCCGAAGGCGAACCCGAACGGCCCGAGCCCCCATTCGAGGACGTCGACGGTGATGGCCACCGCGTAGGCCGTCCAGATGCGCGCGCGGGTCAGGTACGGCGGAGTCAGGGTGATGGATGGGAAGCGCACCGATCAGATCCTACGCGGAACCGAGCGCCTGCGGGCAGCCGGGGGCCCCGTTCGGCGCCAATCCCGCGTGATCGACGTTGGCCGTCGTAGCGCCGAGCTTCAGCTCGGCGGACGACGCTACGACGAGGTGATCTCTTTCACGTAATCCCCGTAATCCTTGTAGACCATCACGTGGAAGCAGGGCTGGTAGAACTCTTCGATGGCGTAGAGGACGCCGCGGCTGCGAAGCTGCGCGAGCACGCGGCGCGTCCACCGCTGTTCGGCCTGCGTCATGAAGCGCTTCGAGATGTCGAGCGTCGCCCCGGTCAGGTGGGTCGAGGCGTCGTCTCCGGATGCCGGCGCGGCATTCGCGTTGCGCACGTCGAGCCGGCGCTGGTAGTGCACCGTGCGGATGAGTCCCGTCACGCGCAGCCGCGAGCCGAAGCGGTCGTGGAACTGGCGTCCCAGCCGCGTCAGGAAGAGCCGCGCCCAGGGCCGCAGGTACCGGAACTTCACCGGGATGCTGTGCAGGTAATAGGACGAGGTCGCGGCGTGCACCCGCACCAGCAGGCCGAGGCGGTGGAAGCGGCGCACCATCGGTCGTTGGACATGCGGGACAGGTCCTCGGCGTCCGCCTTCCTGTTCTGTAACCGCTGCGAGGCGGAGGTGGCCGAGAGGTCGATCGCGTCGCGGTCGGCAGCATGCAGGAGAACGGCACTGTGGCGAAGCGACCGGAAAGGGCCGCGATGAACAGGATGACCTGTCTGTGCATCGAGGAGAGCTCCAGCGGATGATGGCGCGAGACGTCCTGCGCCAATGACTTCGAGGTGTCGCGTTCGATTATCGATACCAGCGCGCGTGTGTCAACCCTTGTCTCGCCGAAAATCGAGAATCCCCACACGTAGCGCCGGGCTCCAGCTCGGCGGAAACCGTCAGGACCGGAGACTGGAGACCGGAGACCGCGCTGTCCCCGTGCTACCATCCCCTCTACCGGTTATCGGCGGCGCCTGCCGACCTCGCACCCGGCCAGCCCGGCGTCCGATGCGTGCAGCCCCATGGCAGGGGCGCGGGTCCTGTCGCCGAACACCCCGTCCGTCCTCGGCGCCAAATGCGCGATCACGGTCGAGGCGCCTGCGCGCGGCCGGGGGCCCCGTTCGGCGCCACCCGCGTGCGGTCACTGTCGCGTTCCGCCGTCGGGCGTGAGCGATACCCATCTGCCCATTGCCTCATTGCCCGTAGCACCGTGGCCCCCGTAGCCGCCGATGGAGAATCTCGTGCAGTTTCGTGTTTTCGTGGTCATCCGTAGCCCGGCAGAATTTCTGACCTTCGTGTCTTCGTGCCTTCGTGGCTAACCGTGACCGTAGCCCGTAGCCCGACATTGTCATGGAACTCACCCCCTCCGAACAGGCCATGCTCGACGGCGCCCACGGCCCGGCGCCGCAGCTCGCCATGTCCATCCTTATAAGGATGGCCGAGGTGTACGGCGCGGCCGAGCTGATGGAGATCTCCCAGGCCCACATCGACAGCACCATCTATCTGGGCGACGCCACGCTCGAGTTCGCCGAGCGGCTCGCCGGCCTCGGCGCGAAGGTGGCCGTGCCGACCAGCCTGAACGTGAGCGGCGTCGACGCCTGCGGCTGGCACCACTGGTCCGTGCCGCCCGAGTGGGCCGAGAAGGCCGGGCGGCAGATGAAGGCGTACGAGCAGATGGGGGCCGTCGCCACCTGGACGTGCGCGCCGTATCAGACGCGCATGCGGCCCGTCTTCGGCCAGCAGATCGCCTGGGGCGAGTCCAACGCCATCTCGTTCGCCAACTCCGTGATTGGCGCCCGCACCGAGCGCTATCCCGACCTGCTCGACATCTGCTGCGCCATCACCGGCCGCGTGCCGGCCGTCGGCCTGCACCTCACCGAGAACCGCGCGGGGCAGATTATTGGTTAGCCTGGCCGGCGTGCCGCGGGATCTGCAGGAGGATGACGAGTTCTTTGCCGTCCTCGGGCAGCTCGTCGGCAAGCTGGCCGAGGAGCAGATTCCGGTAATCGACGGCCTGGTCGTCCGTCCGGTGGAGGATCAGTTGAAGGCGTTCGCGGCGGCGGCGGCTTCATCGGGCCGCGTGGCGCTCTTCCACATGGTGGGGATCACGCCCGAGGCGCCGACGCTCGAGGCGGCGTTCCAGGGTCGAGCGCCGCTGGAGACCGTGGAGGTGACCGTCGACGCGCTGCGAACCGCCCGTGCCGAGCTGAGCAATGCGGAGCGGCACCGAGCTCGACATGGTGTTGCTCGGCAGTCCGCACTTCTCCATCGACGAGTTCCGCCGGCTCGCGCCGCTCGTCGCCGGCCGCAAGCGTCATCCGCGGGTGAAGCTGCTCGTCACGACCGGCCGGGGGCAGAGGGAGCAGGCCGAGCGCGAGGGGGTGCTGGCGCCGATTCTCGACTTCGGCGCCGACATCACGCTCGACACCTGTCCGCTCGCCTCCCCCATGCTGCCGCCGGAGATCCGGACGCTGATGACCAACTCGGGGAAGTACGCCTACTACGCGCCGTCGCTGCTCAACACCAGCGTCGCCTTCGGCAGCCTCGCCGACTGCGTCAACTCCGCCATCTCCGGCACTCATCGTCCGCTCCGACTCCGCCTGGCAACCCCTCAGTCGTAGGCGTCGAGCTTCAGCTCGACGCACAGGCGATCACAGATGAAAGGCCGGATCATCGTCGCCGGCACCGCCCAGGGCGAGGCGCTCGTCGCGCGCGAGCCGCTCTCCTTCTGGGGCGGCTACGACTTCGCGACCGGCACCATCATCGACAAGCATCATCCCCTGGCCGGCACGCTCGCCGCCGGCCGCATCCTGGCCGTGCCGTTCAGCAAGGGGTCGTCGACGACGACGGCTGTGTTGCTGGAGGCGGTGCGAGCGGGAACGGCGCCGGCCGCGCTGCTGACGACCGGGACCGATTCATTCTTCGCGCTGGCGTCCATCGTCGCCGGCGTGATGTACGAGAAGTCCTTCCCGGTGATTGCGCTCGAGCCGGAGGATTTCGCCCGACTCACCACCGGCCAGCGGGTCACCATCGACGCATCGGGCGAGGTGAGAACAGATTGAGGAATTCGTGGGAATAATG
>CAVQEJ010000004.1:0-161782 GCA_963711505.1 uncultured Acidobacteriota bacterium
CTACCGGATCGCCGAAACCCTGCGCGTGCTGTTCTTCATGACGCTGGCGATCCTGGTCTTCAACTTCTATCCGGTGACCGCGGTGATGATCGTGATGATCGCCGTGCTCAACGACGGCGCCATCCTGGCCATCGCGTACGACAACGTGCACTACCGGGACGCGCCCGAGGCCTGGAATATGCGCCTGGTCCTGGGCATTTCCACGGTGCTGGGCGTGATTGGTGTCGTGGCCGCGTTCGGCCTGTTCTACCTCGGGGAGCGCGTCTTTCACCTCGACCGCGCGCACGTCCAGACCCTGATGTATCTGAAGCTGTCGGTCGCCGGACACCTGACGATCTTCCTGACGCGCACGCGCCGCTCGTTCTGGTCCATCCGGCCCGCGCGGATTCTCTGGGCCGCGGTGCTCGGCACGCAGGCCGTGGCAACCCTGATTGCCGTGTACGGCTTGTTCATGGCGCCCCTCGGCTGGGGCTGGGCGCTGTTCGTGTGGGGCTATGCGCTGGCGTGGTTCCTCGTGAACGACCGCGTGAAACTGCTCGCCTATCGGATTCTCGATCCCGCCAAGGCCGAGCCGAAGCCGGACGCGAAGGCCGAGCCCAAGTCCGACGCCAAGGTCGAAGCGCGGCCGGAAGGGGAGCCCGTCGGACGCGAAGGCCGAGCCCAAGTCCGATCGCCAAGGCCGAGCCGACGAGCTCGACGCGAAGGCCGAGCCCGAGCCGGCCGCGAAAGACGCGAAGTCCGCCGCCCAGGAGTGGAAGCCAGAGCGAAGGCGGACGCGGGAGCCGCGCGAAGGAGGACGCGAAGGCCGCGCGCAGCCGGAAGGGAAGACATCGTCCGATTTGACGCCGCAGATTGCCAAGGAGCCTATGAACTCGACGAGGAGCGAGCGGGCAAAGACGGTTCCGCAGCCCAGGATTGGAAGCAGGCGGAGCGGGAGACGCGGAAGGAAGACGCCAAGGCCGAATCGAAGCCGGACGCCAACGCCGAGCCGAAGCCACAGGGCCAGACCGCACCGCCGACGGATTTAACGCCGCAGCTCGTCAAGCGCGTCCATGAACTCTACGAAAATCTGGGGCGCGAGGAAGTGCAAGCCGTCGAGGAAATGGAGAAAACCAAGCGGAAGAATCGGGAAGACGGACCCGATCGATGAGCGAACCCTCTATGAAGACCAACGCCGACCAGACCAAGTCCCCCGGGGCGCAGGACGATCTGAAGACGCTTCCGATGCCGGAGGTGCAGGCGAAGCTGGGGTCGTCGCCAGACGGCCTCAGCCAGGCCGAAGCGCAGACAGCGGCTGACGCAATACGGGCCGAACGAGATTGCAGAGAAGACACACCAATCCGTTCCTGAAGTTCCTCACCTATTTCTGGGGCCCCATTCCCTGGATGATCGAAGGGGCGGTGATCCTGTCGGGCGTGGTGCGGCACTGGCTGGATTTCTTCATCATTCTTCTGCTGCTCTGTTCCAACGCCGTGGTCGGATTCTGGGAGGAACACCAGGCCGGCAACGCCATCGCCGCCCTGAAGGCCAAACTGGCCATCAAGGCTCGCGGTCAAGCGCGATGGGAAGTGGGTCGACCCCGGCGGCACGTGAGCTGGTGCCGGGCGACGTCATCCGCCTGCGCCTGGGCGACATCGTGCCGGCCGATGCGCGCCTGCTGGACGGCGATCCGGTGGAGGTGGATCAGTCGGCGCTGACCGGCGAGTCGCTGCCCGCGACGCGCAAGCCGGGCGAGGCCGTCTTCTCAGGGTTCGATCGTCCGGCAGGGCGAAATCGACGCGCTGGTGTACGCCACCGGGCGCGCACACCTACTTCGGCAAGACCGCGCAACTGGTGCAGGAGGCGCACACCGTCAGCCACTTCCAGCGCGCCGTGCTGAAGATCGGCGATTACCTGATCGTCCTCGCCGTGGCGCTGGTGGCGCTGATTGTCACGGTGGCGCTCTTTCGCGACGATCCGATCCTCACCACGCTGGAATTCGCCCTGGTGCTGCTGGTGGCCGCGATCCCCGTGGCGATGCCGACGGTGCTGTCGGTGACCATGGCGGTCGGCGCGCAGCCTGCTGGCGAAGAAGGAGGCGATTGTGACCCGCTTGTCGGCCATCGAGGAACTGGCCGGCGTGGACGTGCTGTGCTCGGACAAGACCGGCACGCTGACCGCAGAACAAGCTGACGCTGGGCGATCCGTTCACGCGTCGAACGGCATTCCTGCCGACCAGGTCATCCTCTGGGCCGCGCTGGCCTCGCGCGCCGAAGACAAGGACACCATCGACCTCGCCGTGATCGGCGGCGTGAAGGACGACGCAGGCGTTGAAGGGCTACCAGGTCGTCCATTTCCAGCCCTTCGATCCGGTGCACAAGCGCACCGAGGCCACGGTCAAGGGGACGCGACGGCAAGACAGTTCTACGTGGCCAAGGGCGCGCCGCAGGTCATTCTCGCAGATGTCGACCAACGCCGACGCGGTGAAGCCCGCCGTCGAGAAGGCGGTCAACGAATTCGCCGCGCGCGGCTTCCGTTCGCTGGGCGTGGCGCGGGCCGATCAGGAGGACCAGTGGCAGTTCGTCGGCGTGCTGCCGCTGTTCGATCCGCCGCGCGAGGAGGCGAAGGCCACCATCGCGAGCGCCCGGCAGATGGGCGTGAAGGTCAAGATGGTGACCGGCGATCAGCTGGCCATCGCCCGGGAAACGGCCCGGCAACTGGGGCTGGGCACGAACATCCTCGACGCCAGCGGCTTGGGCGACACGAAGCATCACGAGACGGCGCGAGTCGGCGGCGGCCATCGAACAGGCCGACGGCTTCGCCCAGGTCTTTCCCGAGCACAAGTTCCACATCGTCGATGTCCTGCAGCAGCGCGGCCACATCGTCGGCATGACCGGCGACGGGGTGAACGACGCCCCCGCGCTGAAGAAGGCGGACTGCGGCATCGCGGTCTCGGGCGCGACCGACGCGGCGCGCGCGGCGGCCTCCATCGTGCTGCTGACGCCCGGCCTGTCGGTGATCATCGACGCGATCAAGGAGAGCCGACACATCTTCCAGCGGATGAACAGCTACGCGATCTACCGCATCGCCGAAACGCTGCGCGTGCTGCTGTTCATGACGCTGGCGATCCTGGTCTTCAACTTCTATCCGGTGACCGCGGTGATGATCGTCATGCTGGCGCTGCTCAACGACGGCGCCATCCTGTCCATCGCCTACGACAACGTGCACTACAAGGACCAGCCCGAGGCCTGGAACATGCGCCTGGTGCTGGGCATCTCCACGGTGCTGGGCGTCATCGGGGTCGTGGCCGCGTTCGGCCTGTTCTACCTCGGCGAGCGCGTCTTTCACCTCGACCGCGCGCACATCCAGACGCTGATGTACCTGAAGCTGTCGGTGGCCGGACACCTGACGATCTTCCTGACCCGCACGCGCGGCCCGTTCTGGTCCATCCGCCCCGCGCGGATCCTGCTGGGCGGCGGTGCTCGGCACGCAGACCGTGGCGACGCTGATCGCGGTCTATGGCCTGTTCATGGCGCCGCTCGGCTGGGGCTGGGCGCTGTTCGTCTGGGGCTACGCGCTGGCGTGGTTCCTCGTGAACGACCGCGTGAAGCTGCTCGCCTATCGGATCTTCGATCCCACGGCGGCCCCGATGCTGGCGAGAAAGCCGGCCCGATCTGACGCCGCAGATCGCCAGGCGAGCCTACGAGCTCTACGAGGAGCGAGGCCACGGCGACGGCGGATCGGCCCAGGATTGGATGCAGGCGGAGCGGGAGATTCGGACACACCAGGCCGGCGCGACGAAGGCCCCCGCGCCAAAGGCAAAGGACCGAGGATGAAGATCCATTCAAAGGAATTCCGGGTGAATCCCGGAGAGACGGTGGCACTTGCCGAGTGGCCGACGAAGGTCAAGCCCTTCTGCGATTCGAAGAAGAAGTATAAGAAGCTGCTTGGAAAACACGTGGACGCGTTGAGTGCGCTGCAACGTCTCCACTACGCGTCCGGCCGCTACGCCCTGCTCCTGATCGTGCAGGGCATGGACGCGGCCGGTAAGGACGGCGCCATCCGGCACGTCATGTCGGGAGTCAATCCGCAAGGCTGCCAGGTGTTCAGCTTCAAGCAGCCCAGTGCCGAGGAGCTGAAGCATGATTTCCTGTGGCGCACGACCTGCCGCCTGCCGGAGCGCGGGCGGATCGGCATCTTCAATCGTTCCTACTATGCCGAAGTGCTCATCGTCCGCGTGCATCCGGAGATTCTCCGGGGCCAGGGCCTGCCGGATGAGTTGCTGAACGAGGAGAACCTCTGGCAGGAGCGGTACCGTTCCATCGTGGACTTCGAGGCGCATCTCCACCGGAACGGGACGCGGATCGTCAAGATCTTCCTCCACCTCTCGAAGGACGAACAGCGGAAGCGCTTCCTCGCGCGGCTCGACGAGCCGGACAAGAACTGGAAGTTCAGCCTGTCGGACGTTCACGAGCGGAAGTACTGGGAGCAATACATGACGGCGTACGAGGAGTGCCTGGACGCCACGAGCACCCGTCACGCGCCCTGGTACGTCGTGCCCGCCGACGACAAGGAGAACGCACGGCTGATCGTGTCCCGGATCGTCCTCGATGCGTTCAATGATCTGAAGATGGCATACCCAAGACCGATCCTGGACGGCAGCGGGAATTGAAATCCATCCGTAAGCGGCTGGCGAGATAAAGGAGTCGGCCGGAGGTCCTCGACGTGGCCGACCTGATTGTCACTTCACGGAGAGGAGAGGGAGAGGAGGGGGGCGCCGATGTGCAGCAGGGGACGGCCGAGTGGCAGGCGAACGGCTGCGCACCCGGCTTCCCGCCGTGGTCCAGAGCGCGATCAGAAGCTCAGGGTCAGGCCGCCGTAGGCCCGCCAGAAGCCGAGCCGCCGCTCTTCTGCCCTTGAAGTACCGCACGTCACCCCGGAAGCCGACGTGGTTCGTCAGGATGAATCGAGCGCCGCCGCCGGCGTTGAGCCCGAAATCGCTCGACGAGACGTTGCTCAGCAGTCCGGGCACGCTCAGGTCGCGCTGCTGGCGGATCATCCCGGCGCGACGGTGGTGTACGGGCGGATCGGACCGCCGGCGCGCCGACCAGGACGTTCGCCATCAGCGTCATCACGTGGCTGCTGGTCACGAGCGTGCCGTGGTTGAAGAAATTCGGCACATAGCCGAACTCACTTCGACACCGAAGATCCCGAACGCCATTCCGCCGAGCGCGACACCGTAGGCCGGCTGGCTCGACGGGGCGTCGCCGCCGAAGGTTGCGCCGACGAACGGCGTCACGAACGTGTCCGCACTTGCAGGCCCAGGCATCAGCATCCCGGCCAGTCCCATCACCATCAGCAGTCCGACGATTCGTCTACCCATGTGCATGTCTCCGTCGTGAAGGGGTCGATGTCCCGATTCGTCGCCCGGCAGAGCACCTCCGGGTGACGGCGTTACGTCTCTGATGATGCTATCTGACCGGCGCTCGCGAGCCTGTACCCGACGGCACACACGAGACAACGATGCGCTCATCCGAATATCCGCCGCGCTTCGCGCCAGACGCTCCAGCCCGCCAGCGCCATGACTCCGAGTCCCACGACGACGTCGTTGATGGCCGAAGGACTCCATCGGTCGTAGCGCAGAACGACCGGCGCCGCGGCCGTCCAGACCCCGAGGAACAGCACGAGCAGGTGCGCGGCCGCGCTCACGCGCGCTCTGAATGCACGCGCAGCCCAGAGGGCGGCCATTGAGATCAACAGGCCGGCGATCACGTCCCCGGTCACGCCGTGGCCGCCCGCGTGGGGCAGCGCGAAGGCCGCGACTGCCAGCCACAGACCCAGCACAACGTTCGTCCAGCTGGTCCATTTCATCGCCTCACCCTCCATTCGCCATTGGCGCGCGCACGACGCGGCGACGCGATCGCAGGGGCTGTCTGCCGTCTCACCGTTGACGTCAGGTCGGTGGGCAGGGAGCCCCTGCCCACCAGCGCCTGACGCCCGAGGGCATTTACGCCTTGGGCTTCGGCTGATTCCCGCCCGGCTTCATCGCCTCGTGCTGATGCTTCGGTGCGGTGTGCGGTTCCGCCTTGACGGGCGGTTCCATGTGCTTCGGTGGCTCGACGACGGCCTTCCTACTGGTATCCCTGCGCGGTCTCCTTCTGTCGCTCGCGCGACTTCTGCCATCTCACACAGCCTGCCGGAGCCGTCGCGGGCTGCCTGCGCTCGTGTGAACGGCCCGCGAGTGATCCGGGTGGTCCCGATGCGGCGGCAGCGGGCCCGGCCGGGCGGGACCCCGAGCGGCGGCCTGAGCGCTGTGCAAAAAGAGACGGTTTCCGTGCCGCGCCACGCGGGATTATAGATACCGAATGCGGCCTCCGGCCGATTCGGGCGATGCATGACACCCTTCCTCCCATGGGCATTCGGGACTCCCTCGGCGGCGTTCGCGCCGGCCACCAACGAGATGATCCGCAGCGAATTCTTCAGCATCGAGCGCCTCGAGCAGCACGCTGAGAGCCTGGCGGCTGCCCAGCGGGCCACCACCCGTCCCCGAAGGGGCCGAAATCCCGCCCGACGGCTTCGACACAACGGCCGCATGCTCTTCGAGACGTCTCGAGGCATCGCGCAGGCGGTTCGCGAGCCACGGCTCATGCCGAACGGAGACCGGTCATGACCGACACGCGGGCGAATCTCGGCGTTGTCCAGTCGGTGCGCGGCAGCGTGGTGGATATCCGGTTCGACGGGGACTTGCCGCCGATCTATTCGTTGCTGCGCGCGGGAGCCGGACACGAGATCGTCATCGAAGTGCTGGAGCAGCGCGACGCGCGTTCGGTGCGCGGCATCGCGCTGACGCCCACGCAGGGCCTCGCACGCGGCATGGCGGTGGAAGATACGGACGGGCCGCTCAGGGCGCCGGTGGGCAAGGCGATTCTGTCGCGGATGTTCGACGTGTTCGGCCGCACCATCGACCGCGGTGCGCCGTTGTCCGACGTCCAGTGGCGTTCGGTCCATCGCGCCCCTCCACCGCTGGTCGAGCGATCCACCAGGTCTGAGATCTTCGAAACGGGCATCAAGGTCATCGACGTGCTCATGCCCCTCGAGCGCGGCGGCAAGGCGGGGCTCTTTGGCGGCGCGGGCGTGGGCAAGACCGTGCTGCTCACGGAGATGATCCACAACATGATCGGTCACGAGCAGGGGATCAGCATCTTCTGCGGCATCGGCGAACGCTGCCGGGAGGGCGAAGAGCTGTACGAGGGCATGAAGGATGCCGGCGTCCTGCCACACATGGTGATGGTCTTCGGCCAGATGAACGAGCCGCCCGGCAGCCGCTTCCGCGTGGGCCTCGCCGCCTTGACGATGGCGGAGTATTTCCGGGACGACGAGCGCCGCGATGTGCTGCTGCTCGTCGACAACATCTTCCGTTTCATCCAGGCCGGCATGGAAGTGTCCGGGCTGATGGGCCAGATGCCATCGCGTCTCGGCTATCAGCCCACGATGGGCACCGAGTTGTCGGCGCTGGAGGAGCGCATCGCCAACACGAACACCGGCGCCATCACGTCCATCCAGGCCGTCTACGTGCCGGCCGACGATTTCACCGATCCGGCGGCGGTGCACACGTTCTCCCACCTCTCGGCATCGATCGTGCTCTCACGCAAGCGCGCGGGCGAAGGGCTGTACCCGGCCATCGATCCGCTGCAATCCAACTCCAAGATGGCCACGCCGGTCATCGTCGGGCAGCGGCATTACGACCTGGCGCAGGAGATCCGGCGCACGCTCGCGAAATACGCGGAGCTCAAGGACATCATCGCCATGCTCGGCCTCGAGCAACTCGCCCCGGCGGATCGCGGCGTCGTCGTCCGCGCCCGCCGCCTGGAGCGCTTCCTCACGCAGCCGTTCTTCACGACCGAGCAGTTCACCGGCCTCAAAGGCAAGCTCGTCAGTCTCGAGGACGCGCTGGACGGCTGCGAGCGAATCCTGCGCGATGAATTCAAGGACTACCCGGAGCGTGCGCTGTACATGATCGGGACGATCGACGAAGCGAAGATGCCCGCCGTCGCGACACCGGCCGCCAAGGCCACACCCGCGGCGACGCCGGCAGCGAAGGACGGTCCGAAGCCCGATCCGCAACCCCAGGCGACACCGGAACCGGAGGTCGGACATGCCGCAAGCGACGTTCATGCATCTTAAGGTGCTGCTGCCGTTTCAGGTGTTCGCCGACAAGACCGATGTGTCACGCATCGTCGCGGAGACGCGCGAGGGATCGTTTGGACTGTTGCCGCACCGGCTCGATTGCGCGGCGGCGATCGCCCCGGGGATTCTGATCTACGAAACCGCCGCGGACGGCGAGGTGTACGTGGCCGTGGATCACGGCGTGCTCGTCAAGACCGGCTCGGACGTGCTCGTGTCCGTGCGCCGGGCACTGGGTGGAACCGACCTCGGCCACTTGCGCGACGAGGTCAAGCGGGAATTCCTCACGCTGGACGAGCACGAGCAGGCGATGCGCCTGGTCCTGACGAAGTTGGAGGCGGGATTCCTGCGGCGCTTTGCGAGCCTGCAGCATGACTGAAGATCCGGCCAGGACGACGCCGACACGCGAGTCCGGCTTTCCCGACGCGGTCGGCCAGAAGGCGGCGCGCAAACTCAGGGCCCGGCGCAACCCCTCACCCGGAGTGTGGTTCGGTCTCGGTATGATGGGACTCATCGGATGGTCGGTCGTCGTGCCGACGCTCGCCGGCGCCGCGCTCGGCATCTGGCTCGATACACGCCACCCCGGCACCCATTCGTGGACGCTGGCGCTGCTGGTGGCCGGGCTCGCGCTCGGGTGCTTCAACGCGTGGCGGTGGGTCGCCAAGGAAGACGCGGCGATGCGGGAGGAGCAGCAGGATGGCGATGAATGACGCGCTGACTCTGGTGAGCGCGTGGGCAGCGGGGGTGGGCCTCGGCGCGCTGTTCTTCGGCGGACTGTGGTGGACGGTTCGCAAGGCCGTCTCGGCCCCACAGCCGGCGCTGTGGTTTGCCGGCAGCCTGCTGCTCAGAACCGGTGTCGCCCTCGCTGGGCTGTACTGGGTCTCGGGCCGTCACTGGGAGCGGATGGTGGCCTGCCTCCTTGGATTCGTCACGGCACGCCTGCTCGTGACCGTGTTCGTCGGACGATCGGGACGCCTTCACGTGCATCCGGCTCGGGAGGCCAGCCATGCGCCTTAGTCCGGACGAACTGATCTTCTGGCAACACGGCGTCTTCACACTCAACGCCACCATTGTGTTCACATGGGGGCTGATGCTCGTGCTGGTCGTGGGCTCCCGGCTCATCACGCGCAGTCTCTCGACCGGGTTGGCACGATCGCGCTGGCAGAATCTCCTGGAAATCATCGTCACCGGCATCGAAACGCAAATCGGCGAGGTGGGTCTCCGCGATCCGAAGAAGTACCTCGGCTTTCCTCGGCACGCTCTTTCTGTTCGTCGGCACGGCCAGCGTCGGCGCCATCATCCCCGGCTACACTCCGCCGACGGCCTCGCTGTCGACGACCGTGGCGCTCGCGCTCTGCGTGTTCGTGGCGGTGCCGCTGTACGGCATCGAGGCCGACGGCCTGGGCGGCTACCTCCGCTCCTACCTGAAGCCGACCGTCCTCATGCTCCCGTTCAACATCATCAGTGAACTGTCGCGCACGCTGGCGCTGGCGGTGCGCCTGTTCGGCAACATGATGAGCGGTTCGATGATCGTCGCGATCCTGCTCACGATCACGCCGTTCATCTTTCCGGTCGTCATGACGATGCTCGGTCTGCTCACCGGCATGGTGCAGGCGTACATCTTCAGCATCCTGGCCGCCGTGTATATCGCGGCCGCCACGCGCGTGCGTGAGCCGAAGCCGGCGGCGACGCCGGCGCCCGCCACGTAAGCAGGTCAACAGCACGATGCCCCAGTACAAAGGACACGCCATGGACAGCATGACCCTCATCGCCGTCGCCTCGATTGCCACCGCCGGGCTCACGACCGGCATCGGCTGCATGATGCCCGCGCTGGGCGAGGGGCGGGCGGTCGCGATGGCGCTGACCGCGCTGGCGCAGCAGCCCGACGCCTCCGCCACCATCACGCGGACCCTGTTCGTCGGGCTGGCGATGATCGAGTCGACGGCCATCTATTGTTTCGTGGTGTCGATGATTCTGGTGTTCGCCAATCCGTTCTGGAATCACGCCATCGCGCAAGCGATCGGAAAGTGACGCTGTGCTGATCGATTGGTTCACCGTCGGCGCGCAGGCGCTCAACTTCCTCATTCTCGTCTGGCTGCTGCGGCGGTTTCTGTACAAGCCCGTGCTCGACGCCGTCGACGCGCGCGAGAAGAAGATTGCCGACGAGCTCGCCGATGCCGCCGCCAGGAAGGCCGACGCCCAGAAGGACCGCGACGAGTTCCAGCGCAAGAACGAGGAGTTCGATCAGCAGCGCGCCGCCCTCCTGGCCAGGGCGACCGACGATGCGAATGCCGAACGCCAGCGGCTCCTGGGCGAGGCCCGCAAGGCGGCTGATGCGTTGCGCGCGAAGCAGCAGGAGGCGACGAGGAACGACGCGAAGAACCTCAATGAGGCGATCCGCCGCCGGACGCAGCAGGAAGTCTTCGCCATCGCGCGCAAGGCCCTGACCGATCTCGCCACCGTCAGCCTGGAAGAGCGCCTGGGCGAGGTCTTCACTCGCCGCCTGCGGCAGATGGATGACAAGGCGAAGGCCGCGCTCGGGCAGGCCCTCGAGGCCTCCGCGGATCCCGCGATCGTGCGCAGCGCATTCGACCTGCCTCCGGAGCAGCGCGCCGCGATTCAGAACGCGCTCAACGAAACGGTCTCGGCGGACGTGCGAGTCCGGTTCGAGACCGCGCCGGATCTGGTCGGCGGGATCGAGCTCACCACCAACGGGCAGAAGGTCTCGTGGAGCATCTCGGATTACCTCAGGTCGGTCGAAAAGGGCGTCGACGAACTGATGAACGAGCAGGAGAAGGCGGGCGCCAAGGCCGGGCCGGAACCTGAGACGCCGAAGCCCGAGGCGCCGACACCCGAGGCGCCCCGGCACCCGGCACCAGGAACCCATGAGTACCGCGCCTCACGACCTGGCGTCCGTCTTCGATCGCACGTTCGCGGGCATCAGTCAGGTGTGCGCCGGCTTCACGCCGCACCTGACGCCGCGCGAGGTCGGCGCGATCACCAGCGTGTCGACGGGCATTGCCAGGGTCTCCGGCCTCCCCAACGCCGGCTACGACGAGCTGCTCGCGTTTCCGGGCGGCGTCTTCGGCGTCGCCTTCAACGTGGATGAAGAGGAGATCGGCGTCGTGTTGCTCGGCGACTGGTGGCATCTGCACGCCGGCGATGAAGTCGAGCGCACGGGCCGCGTGATGGACGTGGCGGTCGGCGACGTCCTGCTGGGACGCGTCATCGATCCGCTCGGTCAGCCGCTCGACGACCTCGGACCGGTGTCATCGACCGAGCGCCTGCCGATCGAACGTCCCGCGCGGCCCATCATGGACCGGGCGCCCGTCACGGTGCCGCTGGAGACCGGACTGAAGGTCCTCGATGCGCTGATTCCCATCGGGCGCGGCCAGCGCGAGTTGATTCTCGGCGACCGGCAGACGGGCAAGACCGCCATTGCGATCGATACGATTCTCAACCAGCGCGGCCAGGACGTCGTCTGCGTCTATTGCGCGATCGGCCAGCGCGGGTCGGCAGTGGCGAAGGTGGTGGCCAGCCTCCGTGCGGCGCACGCGATGGCGTACACGGTCGTGATCGTGGCCGAGGGCAACGATCCGCCCGGGCTCGCCTACATCGCGCCGTACGCCGCGACCAGCATCGCCGAGCACTTCATGGAGGCGGGTCGCGACGTGCTGATCGTGTACGACGATCTCACGCATCACGCGCGCGCGTATCGCGAGCTGTCGCTCCTGCTCCGCCGGCCGCCCGGCCGCGAAGCGTTCCCGGGCGACATCTTCTATATCCACTCGCGAATGCTGGAACGGGCCACCCATCTCACCCCGGAACTCGGCGGCGGCTCACTCACCGCGCTGCCCATCATCGAGACCGAGGCGCAGGACATCTCGGCGTACATTCCCACGAATCTGATTTCGATCACCGATGGCCAGATCTACCTCTCGCCGTCGCTGTTCGAACTCGGCGTGCTCCCGGCGGTCGACGTCGCCAAGTCCGTGTCGCGCGTCGGCGGCAAGGCCCAGCGCGCGGCCTACCGCGCGGTCGCGGGCGACCTCAAGCTGGCCTACGCGCAGTTCGAGGAGCTGGAGACCTTCGCCCGGTTCGGCGCCCGCGTGGATGACGACACGCGCACGATCATCGCGCACGGACAACGCATTCGCGCCTGCCTCAAGCAGGCGGCATTCGCCCCGGTGCCGGTGCCCGCGCAGATCGCCATCCTGCTGGCGTTGACGGAGACGCTCTTCGACGCCGTGCCGCTCGACCAGATGGCCACAGCCGAGCGGGCCGTTCAGGAGGCGGCCGCGAAGATCCCGGCGGAGGTCTCCGGGCGTTTGACGACCGCCGACAAATTGAGCGACGCGGATCGCAAGACGATTGTCGACCTCGCCCGGGCGGCGCTGGCCCCCTTCCAGCCGAAGCCCAAGCCCGCATCGGAATCCCAGACCATCCCCACGCCCGGGCCCAAGGCCGGCCCGGGCGCTGTCCCGGCGGAGCCCACGCCGAAACCCGAGGCGAAGGCGACGCCGATGCCCGACACGAAGTGATGAGCCAGACCATGGCCACAGGAGAACATCATGCAGGTTCAAGTCAATACCGACCACAACATCGCCGGTCACGAGGCGCTCGCCGCCAGGGTCAGAGGCGTCGTCGAGAACACGCTGAGCCGGTTCAGTGATCAGATCACACGCGTGGAAGTCCACTTGAGCGACGAGAACGGGGCGAAGCCGGGCCGAGGCGACAAGCGCTGCATGATGGAGGCCCGCCTCGAAGGCCGCCAGCCCATCGCGGTGACGCACGAGGCGGACACGTTGGACCAGGCCGTCGACGGTGCGGCCGAGAAGCTGAGTCGCGCGATCGACAGCCTGCTCGGGCGGGCGCACGACCACAGGGGGACGCGGGGCTGACCCGCCCGGGTCGACCCCTGGAGTCGTACCATGAGCAATTCCACGGCGAGCCTTCGCCGAAAGATCAGTCGCGCCGGCGATCTGCAATCCGTCGTGCGAACGATGAAGGGGCTGGCCGCCTCGAGCGTCGGCCAGTACCTGCAAGCCGGTGCAGGCCCTGGCTGACTACGCTCGAACCGTCGAGTTGGGATTGAGCGCGTGTTTCCACGAAGGCCACCCGCCCTTGACCGCCGTGAAGGCGAAGGGACGCTCGAAGGCGGTCGTCATCGGCGCCGTGGTGTTCGGCTCCGACCAGGGACTCGTCGGCCAGTTCAACGATGTCGTGGCCGACTACGCGATCAAGACGCTGGCGGCGCTGCCCGGCGAGGCCCAGGCGTGGGCCGTTGGGGATCGCGTGCGCGCCCGCCTGGCCGAGGCGGGCCTGCCGCTCGTCGGGCTGTTCTCGCTGCCGGGCGCGGTCTCCGGAATCACCGCGCTGGTCGGAGAAATCCTCATCGAGACCGAGTCCCATCGCGACATGACCGAGCTCTACCTCATCCATAGTCGACCCACGTCCGAATCGGGGTACACGCCCGTCAGTCAACGGCTGCTGCCGCTCGATGAGCGCTGGCACCGCGAGTTGGCCCGGCGTCCCTGGCCGACGAAGCAGATGCCGGAGGTCATGGGCGCCGGCGCGTCGGCCGTGCGTGCGCTCATTCGCGAATATCTCTTCGTCTCGCTCTTCCGGGCGTGCGCCGAATCGCTCGCGAGCGAAAACGCCAGCCGCCTGGCCGCCATGGAACGCGCCGACAAGAACATCGACGACCTGCTCGAGACGCTCCACGGCACATTCCACCGGGTGCGTCAGAGCAGCATCGATGAAGAACTGTTCGACGTCGTCTCGGGCTTCGAGGCGCTGATCGCGCCGCGATGAATCGGGCGCCGTGGCCGCCCGGGGCCTGCGAGCGCGACGAGCAGCGGCTCCAGGAACAGGAACTCGCGCGGTCGTCGAAACCGCGATCAGAAGCTCAGGGTCAGGCCGCCGTAGGCCCGCCAGAAGCCGAGCCCGCCGCTCTTCTGCACCTTGAGGTACCGCACGTCGCCCCGGAAGCCGACGTGGTTCGTCAGGATGAATCGGGCGCCCCCGCCGGCGTTGAACCCGAAATCGCTCGACGAGACGTTGCTCAGCAGTCCGGGCACACTCAGGTCGCGCTGCTGGCGGATCATCCCGGCGCCGATGGTGGCGTACGGGCGGATCGGACCCACCGGCGCGCCGGCAAGGACGTTCGCCATCAGCGTCATCACGTGGCTGCTGGTCACGAGCGTGCCCTGGTTGAAGAAATTCGGCATATAGCCGAACTCACCCTCGAGACCGAAGATCCCGAACGCCATTCCGCCGACCGCGAGACCGTAGGCGGGCTCGCTCGACGGGGCGTCGCCGCCGAAGGTCGCGCCGACGAACGGCGTCACGAACGTGTCCGCGCTGGCGGCCCCCGGCATCAGCATCCCGCCCAGTCCAATCACCATCAGCAGTCCGACCAGTCGTTTACCCATGAGGATGTCTCCGTCTCGAAGATGTCGATGCCCCGATTCGTCGCCCGGCAGACCACATCCGGGTGACGGCGTTACGTCTCTGATGATGCTAGCTGACCGGAGCCCGCGAGCCTGTACCCGACGGCACACCCGTGACAACGATCGCGCTCATTCGAATATCCGTCGTGCTTCCCGCCAGACGCTCCAGCCCGCCAGCGCCATGACGCCGAGTCCCACGACGACGTCGTGGTCCCGATGCGGCGGCAGCCGGCCCGGCCGGGCGGAACCGCGAACGGCGGCCGGAGCGCTGTGCAAAAGGAGACGGTGTCCGTGCCACGCGACGCGGGATCATAGACACCGGATGCGGCCTCCGGCCGATTCGGCTGACGCATGACACCTTTCCTCCAATGGGCATTTGGCGCTCCCGCCGCGTCGTTCGCGTCAGCCACCGACGAGCTGATTCGCAGCGAACTCTTCAGCATCGAGCGCCTCGAGCAGCACGCTGAGAGCCTGGCGGCTGCCCAGCGGGTCACCACCCGTCCCGGAAGAGGCCGGAATCTCGCCAGGCGGCTTCGCGACAACGGCCGGGTGCTCTTCGAGACGTATCGAGGCGTCGAGCAGGCGGTTCGCGAGGAACGGGCCATCACCCCGGCGGATGAATGGCTGCTCGACAACTTCCATGTCGCGCAGGAGCAGATTCATCAGGTCCGGGACGATCTGCCGCGCGGCTTCTATCGCGGGCTGCCGAAGCTGGCTGCGGGCCCGCTCGCAGGCTATCCGCGCGTGTTCGGACTCGCCTGGGCGCTGGTGGCCCATACCGACAGCCGGTTCGATCGGCAGATGCTGGTGCGGTTCGTGGGCGCCTATCAGCGCGTCCAGCCCCTGACGATCGGCGAGCTCTGGGCCGTGGCCATCACGCTGCGCATCGTCCTCATCGAGAACCTGCGGCGCGCGGCGGCACAGCTCGCCAGCGGGAGGACCGCCTCGCTGGCCGCCGACCGCCTGGCCGATCAGATCCTCGGCGTGGGGGGCATGCGGCCGAAGCGCCGGACTCGGCGCTGCGCCGTCTGGACGACGTGCCCCTGCCGACCGCCTTCGTCGTGCGATTGCTGCAGCGCCTGCGCGATCAGGATCCGCGGGTGACGCCGGCGCTCGTCTGGTTGAACCAGCGCCTCGCGAGCCAGGAGACGACCGGCGACGAGATCGTCCGCGAGGAGCACCGGCGGCAGGGCGGGATGAACGTGACCGTCCGCAACGTGATCACGAGCATGCGGCTCATCTCCACCCTCGACTGGGCGGAGATCTTCGAGAGCGTCAGCCTCGTCGATGCCGCGCTGCGCGCCGACAGCCCGTTCGCCGACATGGACTTTCCCACGCGGGATCGCTATCGGCATGCGATCGAGGACCTGGCGAGGGGATCGGGACTGTACGGAACTGGATGTGACGCGGCGCGCGATGGCCGCCGCGCGCCAGGCCGTGGAGTCGGCCGGGATCGGCACGACGCAGTCCGGCCGCCGGCAGGACCCCGGCTATTACCTCATCGCCGACGGCCGGGAGGCCTTCGAGCAGGACCTCGGGTTTCGCGTCCCGGTCGCCGAGTGGCTGGTGCGCGCGATTACGCGGGCCGGCATCACCGGGTACGTCGCGGCGATTGCGTTCATCGTCGCGTTGGCGGTCGCCCTGCCGCTGCTCGCGCTGTCGGAATTCGGCTCCAGCGGCATCGTCGGGTTCGACGGATGGCCGCTCGTCCGGCTCACGCTCCTGGCCCTGCTCGCCCTGATCCCGGCATCGGAGCTGGCGGTCGCCGTCATCAACCGCGCCGTGATGCACGACGTCCGCCCCAGGCCGCTCCCCGGGCTGGAGCTGCGCGACGGTGTGCCGGCCGCCCTGCGCACCCTGATCGTCGTGCCCACGTTCCTGGCCACGCGCGCGACCGTCGATGAGCAGATCGAACGGCTGCAGATCCACTACCTGGCCAGTCAGGACGGCGACCTCCGCTTCGCCCTGTTGTCGGACTGGACGGACGCCCCCACGGAGATGGCTCCCGGCGACGATGAGCTGCTGCACGCGGCGGCCGACGGCATCGCCCGATTGAACCGTCAGGTACGGCGGGGACTCGGACGGTCCACGGTTCCTGCTCCTGCACCGCCGGCGGATCTGGAACGAAGGGGAAGGCTGCTGGATCGGCTGGGAGCGCAAGCGGGGAAAGCTGCACGAGCTGAATCGATGGCTGCGTGGCGCGACCGACACGACCTTCGTGCCCATCGGCGGCCAGGTCCCCGTGGCTCCCGCCGGCGTCCGCTACGTCATCACCCTGGACGCCGACACGCGCCTGCCACGCAGTGCGGCCAGGCGTCTGGTCGGCAAGATGGCGCATCCGCTGAACCGCCCGCGGCTCGATCCCGTCCGAGGCCGGGTCGTCGAAGGGTACGCCGTCCTGCAGCCGCGCGTCACCCCTTCGCTGCCGTCGCGCCGGGCCGGGTCGCTCTTCCAGCGTGTGTTCACGAGTCCCAGCGGCCTGGACCCGTACGCGTTCGCGGTCTCCGACGTGTACCAGGACCTGTTCGGTGAAGGCTCCTACACGGGGAAGGGCATCTACGACGTCGATGTGTTCGAAGCGGCGCTCGACCAGCGGATTCCCGAAAGCACCCTGCTCAGTCACGATCTGCTCGAGGGGATCTTCGCCCGCGCCGGCCTGGTGTCGGACGTCGAGGTCGTCGAAGACTTTCCCGCACGCTACGACGTCGCCGCCGCCCGCCAGCATCGGTGGGCGCGCGGCGACTGGCAATTGCTGCCCTGGATTCTCGGCTACGGCCCGCAGACCGGCGGCGACCCGCACCGGCGCGCGATTCCGCTGATCGGCCGCTGGAAGATGCTCGACAACCTGCGCCGCACGCTGTCGGCGCCCGCCGTCTTTCTCGCGTTGCTGGTGGGATGGGCGCTGCCGCCGCCGGCGGCCGCCCTCTGGACCCTGTTCGTCGTGGCGACCCTGGCGATCCCCCCCGTGCTCCCCGCGATCACCGGCATCGTGCCGCGCCGCCTCGGCCTGTCGCAGCGGAGACACTGGCACGCGGTCGGCGCCGATGCCGTTCTCGCCCTGTCCCAGGTCGGCCTGCTGGTCACCCTGGTCGCACACCAGGCGTGGTTGATGAGCGATGCGATTGTCCGGACGCTGAGTCGTCTGTTCGTGCGGCGCCGACGACTGCTCGAATGGACGACCGCGGCGCAGGCGGAGGCGGGGATCCGGCTCGATGTACGAGGCTTCTACCGGTGGATGAGCGGCGGCGTGGCACTGGCCGGGGTGCGCCGCCCTCGTCGTGGCCCGTTTCGAGGCGCGATCGTGGCCGGTGGCCGCGCCGTTCCTGGTCCTGTGGGTGCTGGCGCCCTTCGTCGCGCGGCGGGCGAGCGTGCCGCGCGGCTTCGTCGGCGCCGCGCCGCTCTCCGATGCGGATCGCGATGGACTGCGGCTCACGGCCCGGCGTGCGTGGCACTTCTTCGAGACGTTCGTCACCGCGGAGCACCACGGCCTGCCGCCCGACAACTTCCAGGAGGATCCGGCGCCCGTCGTGGCGCACCGGACGTCTCCGACGAACATCGGGCTCTACCTGCTGTCGGTCGTCGCCGCCCGCGACTTCGGATGGCTGGGAACGCTCGCCGCGGTGGAGCGGCTCGAGACGACGCTGGCCACCGTGAACCGACTGGAACGTTTCCAGGGCCATCTCTACAACTGGTACGACACGCGCGACCTTCGTCCGCTGGATCCGAAGTTCGTATCCGCCGTCGACAGCGGCAACCTCGCCGGGCACCTCATCGCGCTGGGTGTCGCCTGCCGGCAGATGAAGGCCGCGCCCGCCGCCGCCGTGGACTGGCTCGGCGGCATCGACGACGGGTTGCGCCTCACGCGGGACTCGCTGCGCCTGCTCGCCGACGACCGGCGCACGCATACGGTGACGCGGAAGGACCTGGAGGGTGCACTCGACACCTTCTTCAGCGTCGTCGCGGAGCTCCGCAGACGCGCGGGACTCGCCGATCCGCTCGAGCTGCAGGCGCACGCCGATGCCGGTCGTCGACATCGCGCGCACCATGAGCGCCGAGCGGGGCGACGCCGGCAGCGCCGACGTCCTGGCGTATGCGGCCGCCGTGCGGAGCTCCCTGGAGAGCCACCGGCGCGATCGCGATCTGGATGACGCCGGCAGCGGGTGTCGCTCCCGGGCCGGCGGGCGGGCCGCTCGCCGGACGTCTCGACGCGCTGATCGAGTTGATCCGGACGATGGTCGAGGCGATGGACTTCGGCGTGCTCCTCGACACCGACCGCCAGCTCCTGTCGATCGGCTACCGCGTCGCCGACGGCACGCTCGATCCGAGTTGCTACGACCTGCTCGCCTCGGAGGCACGGCTGGCGAGCTTCGTCGCCATCGCCAAGGGCGACGTGCCGGCCCGCCACTGGTTCCACCTGGGCCGGGCGGTCACGCCGGTGCACGGCGGCGCGGCGCTGATCTCGTGGTCGGGATCGATGTTCGAATACCTCATGCCGAACCTCACGATGCGGACGCCGGCGGGGAGCCTCCTCGACGAGACGAACCGGATCGTCGTGCGCCGGCAGATGGAATATGGCGTCGAGCGCGGGCTCCCGTGGGGCGTCTCGGAATCGGCGTACAACGTGCGCAACCAGGAGCTCACGTATCAGTACCGGGAGCTTCGGTGTCCCCGGCCTCGGACTCAAGCGTGGTCTCGGCGACGACGCCGTGGTGGCCCCGTACGCGACGGCGCTCGCCGCGATGATCGCGCCCGAAGCGGCGGTGCAGAACTTCGCGCATCTGGCGGGTGAAGGCGCGTCCGGCCGCTACGGCTGGTACGAGGCGCTGGACTACACGCCGGCCCGGCTTCCCGAAGGCGAGAAGGTGGCCGTCGTCCGCTCGTACATGGCGCACCACCAGGGCATGACCCTGGTCGCGCTCGCCAACGTGCTCCACGACGGCGCGATGCGCGCCCGTTTTCACGCCGAGCCGATCGTCCAGGCGACCGAACTCCTCCTGCACGAACGCACGCCGCGCGAGGTGGATGCCGCGCGTCCCGGGCGCGAGCGAAGGCAGGCCGCGGCGCGCGTGCACGAGCTCGTGCCGCCGGCGCCCCGCCGTTTCCCGTCCGCGCATCAGCCCGTCCCCCAGACACAGCTGCTCTCCAACGGCCGGTATGCGGTGATGATGACGGCGGTGGGGTCGGGCTACAGCCGTTGGGGTGACCTCGCCGTCACGCGCTGGCGCGAGGACCCGACGTGCGACGGCTGGGGCTCCTACGTGTTCCTCCGCGACGTCGAGCGTGGCACCGTGTGGTCGGCCGGCTACCAGCCCAGCGGCGTCGAACCCGACGAATACGAGGCCACGTTCCTCGAAGACCGGGTCCACATGGTCAGGCGCGACGGGACGATGACGACCAGACTGGAAGTGATGGTGTCGCCCGAAGACGATGCCGAGGCGCGCCGGGTGACGATCTGGAACCAGGGACGCCGGGCCCGCGAGATCGACGTGACGTCGTACGCGGAGATCGTCCTGGCCCCCGACGCAGCCGATACGGCCCATCCCGCCTTCTCCAAGCTGTTCGTGCAGACCGAGTTCGTCGCCGAGATCGGTGCGGTGCTCGCCACGCGTCGGCGCCGGTCGTCCGACGAGCCGCCCGTCTGGGCGGCCCACCTGGCCGTCGTCGAAGGGGAGGCGACCGGCAGCGGAGAATTCGAAACCGACCGGGCACGCTTCCTGGGGCGCGGCCGCGGCATCCGCGCGCCAATCTCGATCGTCGACGGCCGGCCCCTCTCCAATACGTCCGGCGCCGTGCTCGATCCGATCTTCAGCCTGCGCCGGCGCATCAGGCTGGCGCCCGGGGCCACCGCGCACGTCACGTTCTGGACGCTCGTCGCGAGTTCGCGCGAGGCCGTGCTCGACCTGGCCGACAAGCACCACGATGCCGCCGCGTTCGAGCGTGCCAGCACCCTGGCGTGGACGCAGGCGCACGTCCAGCTGTTCCACCTCGGCATCGGTCCCGACGAGGCCGGCTTGTTCCAGCGTCTGGCCGGCCACGTGCTCTACGCGAACCCGGCGCTCCGCCCTCCCTCCGACGTCCTGGCACGCAGTGAGGGGGCGGCGTCCGTGCTGTGGCCGCACGGCATCTCCGGCGACGTGCCGATCGTCGTCTGCCGGATCGACGACATCGCGGATCTGCAGATCGTGCGCCAGCTGTTGCAGGCCCACGAGTACTGGCGGATGAAGCAGTTGCCGGTCGACCTGGTGATTCTCAACGACCACGGCGCGTCCTACGCGCAGGACCTGCAGACGGCTCTCGAAGCGATGGTGCGCGCCAGCCGGTCGCGAGAGCCCTCGGCCCGGCCCGCGCAGGGCGCCGTGTTCGTGCTGCGAGCCGACCTGGTGTCGGCCGAGGTGCGGACGCTGCTCCAGAGTGCGGCGCCGGGCCGTGCTCTTCAGCCGCCGCGGGACGCTCTTCGAGCAGGTCCGTCGTCTGGAGGACTCAGGGACGGCGCTGGTGTCGCGGCCTCAGAGCCGCGCGAGCGCGGGCGACACGCCGCCGCCCGTGCCGGCGCGGCCCGATCTCGAGTTCTTCAACGGCCTCGGGGGATTCGCGGCCGGCGGCCGCGAATACGTGACCGTCCTGGGCGACGGGCAATGGACGCCCGCGCCCTGGATCAACGTCATCGCCAATCCCGCCTTCGGCTTCCAGACCTCGGTCGAAGGCGGAGGGTATACCTGGGCCATCAACAGTCAGCAGTACCAGCTGACGCCCTGGGCGAACGATCCGGTCTGCGATCGGCCGGGCGAAGTGCTGTACGTGCGCGACGAAGACGACGGCACGCTGTGGACGCCGACGGCCCTGCCGATCCGCGAAGCGGCGGGGCCCTATGTCGTGAGCCACGGCCAGGGGTACAGCCGCTTCGAGCACGCCTCGCACGGCCTGTCGCTCGCGCTGCTGCAGTACGTGCCGCCGGACGACGCGATCAAGATTTCCCGGCTCACGATCGCCAATCACTCGGGCCGACCGCGGCGGCTGTCGGTGACCGCGTACGTCGAGTGGGTGCTGGGCGCGTCCCGCACCGGTTCGGCGCCGTTCATCGTGACGGAGATCGATCCCGAGACCCGCACGATGTTCGCGCGCAACCACTGGAGCGCCGGATTCGGCACCAGAGTCGCGTTCGCCGATCTGGCCGGACGCCAGCGCTCGTGGACGGGCGATCGAAAGGAATTCCTCGGCCGCCTCGGCACGCTCGATCGTCCCGCCGCTCTCGCCGGCGGCGCGCGGCTCACCAACCGCGTCGGCGGCGGGCTCGACCCGTGCGGCGCGCTCCAGACCGCGGTGGAGATCGAGCCCGGCGGTGCGGTGGAGGTGACGTTCTTCCTGGGCGAGGCCGCGACGAAGGCGGACGCCCTGTCGCTCGTCACCCGCTACCGGGCGGCCGATCTCGACGCCGTCTTCACGGCCGTGACCGGCGCGTGGCAGGACGCGCTGGGCACGGTGCAGGTGACCACCCCCGACCGCGCGATGGACGTGCTGCTCAATCGCTGGCTGCTCTACCAGACGCTGGCCTGCCGGGTCTGGGCGCGCGCCGGTTTCTACCAGGCCAGCGGGGCGTACGGCTTTCGCGATCAGCTGCAGGACGTCATGGCGCTCTGCGTGTCCCGGCCGCCCATCACGCGGGCGCACCTGCTGCGCGCCGCCGCCCGGCAGTTCGTCGAAGGTGACGTGCAGCACTGGTGGCTGCCGCCGCTGGGACAGGGCGTGCGCACGCGGGTGTCCGACGACCGGATCTGGCTGCCCTATGTCACGGCCCACTACGTCGAGGTGACCGGCGATGACGGCATCCTCGACGAGCGCGTGCCGTTCCTCGCGGGACCGACGCTCGGAGCCGACGAGCAGGAATCGTTCTTTCAGCCAGCCACGTCGCCCGAGGAAGGAACCCTGTTCGAGCACTGCGCCCGCGCCCTCGACACCAGCCTCCCGGTCGGCAGCCACGGCCTGCCGCTGATGGGGACCGGCGACTGGAACGACGGCCTGAACCGGGTCGGGGCGGGAGGCAGGGGCGAGAGCGTCTGGCTGGGCTGGTTCCTCCACGCCGCGCTGTCAGCCTTCGCGCCGCTGGCTGAACGCCGCGGCGAGCAGACGCGCGCGGCCTCGTGGCGCCGGCACGCGACCGCACTGGGGCAGTCTCTCGAGCGAGAGGCCTGGGACGGCGGCTGGTACCTCCGGGCGTTCTTCGACGATGGCACGCCGCTCGGCGGACGCGCGAGCACGGAGTGTCGCATCGATTCGATCGCCCAGTCGTGGGGCGTGATCTCGGGCGCGGCGGAGCAGGGGCGCGTCGCGTCGGCGATGGCGGAGGTGGACAGGCAGCTCGTTCGCCGCGACGACGGCCTGGTGCTGATCTTCACGCCGCCGTTCGACCAGGCGCCGCTCGACGCCGGGTACATCCAGGGCTACCCGCCCGGCATCCGCGAGAACGGCGGCCAGTACACGCATGCCGCGCTCTGGTCGGTGATCGCCTTTGCGATGCTCGGCGACGGCGACCGGGCCGGCGAGCTGTTCGAGCTGCTGAATCCGATCAACCACGCGGGGACGCGCGCCGACATCCATCGGTACAAAGTCGAGCCGTATGTCGCCTGCGCGGACGTCTACGCCGAGCCGAGCCATCTCGGGCGGGGCGGGTGGACGTGGTACACGGGATCGGCCGGCTGGATGTACCGGGCCGGACTCGAGTGGATCCTCGGATTCCGCCTGCGCGGCACGACGCTCGTCATCGATCCCTGCGTGCCGAAGTCGTGGCCGGGGTTCGCCATCGCCTTCGAATACCGCTCCGCGCACTACGACATCACCGTCGAGAACCCGCACGGCGTCTGCCGTGGCGTGTCGCGCGTGGTGCTCGACGGACAGACGCTGCCCCAGGGCGACGCCCGAATCGCCCTGGCTGATGATGGGGCGCACCATCGCCTCCAGGTGGTGCTGGGATGAAGGCGCGCCGGTGCGTGGCCAGGGGCGGTCGGACGCCCAGGTTCGTCGCCGGGGCGTAGTGCGATCCGGGACAGACGCGGGCAGCGGAGGCGTAAGATGGACGGCAGGCGATGACGAGGATCAGCCCCCTGGCCGGCAAGCCCGCTCCCGCGTCGATGCTGGTCAACGTTCCGAGACTGGTGACGGCGTATTACGCCGAGCATCCCGACCCTGCCGTCGCGGCGGAACGTGTCGCGTTCGGCACGTCGGGGCACCGTGGCTCGGCGTTCGAGCGGACCTTCAATGAGGCCCACATCCTCGCGATCACCCAGGCGATCTGCGAGTACCGCCAGGCGCAGGGCATTGACGGTCCGCTGTTTCTCGGCAAGGACACCCATGCGCTCTCCGATCCGGCGCAATGCGAGCGCCCTCGAGGTGCTCGCCGCCAACGGCGTCGACGTCATGATCCAGCCGATCGACGGCTTTACGCCGACGCCGGTCATTTCGCACGCCATCCTCCGTGTACAACCGCGGCGCCGGCGCGGCCGCGCGGACGGCATGGTCGTGACGCCCTCGCACAACCCGCCGGCCGACGGCGGCATCAAGTACAACCCGCCGCACGGCGGCCCGGCCGACACCGACGTCACCGGCTGGATCCAGGACCGCGCCAACGACCTGCTGGGCGACGGCAGCCGGCGTCCGGCGCATGGGTTATGAGCGCCGCGATCCAGTCGGCGTCCACTGCACCCAGGAGGACCTCGCCCCCTACATCGACGACCTCGGCGAATGTCGTCGACATGGAGGCGATCCGCGCGCGCCGGTCGTGCGCATCGGCGTCGACCCGCTCGGCGGCGCCGGCCGTGGACTACTGGCCGCGCATCGCCGCGCGCTACGGTCTCGACCTGACGGTGGTCAACACGCGGTCGATCCGACTTCGGCTTCATGACGCTCGATCACGACGGCAAGATTCGCATGGACTGCTCGAGTCCCTACGCCATGGCCAGCCTGGTGAAGCTCAAGGACCGGTTCGACATCGCCTTGGGCAACGACGCCGACCACGACCGCCACGGCATCGTGACGCCGTCGGCGGGGTTGATGAACCCGAATCATTACCTGGCCGTGGCGATCGATTACCTGTTCCGCACCGCCGGCAGTGGCCGGCGACCGCGGCGGTCGGCAAGACGTGGTGAGCAGCGGGATCATCGACCGGGTGGTGACGGGCGCTGGGACGCCGGCTCTCGAGGTGCCGGTCGGGTTCAAGTGGTTCGTGCCCGGCCTGCTCGACGGGCACGCTCGGCTTCGGCGGCGAGGAGAGCGCCGGCGCGAGCTTCCTGCGCCGCGACGGCAGCGTCTGGACCACCGACAAGGACGGCATCATCCTCGGCCTGCTCGCCGCCGAGATCCGCGCCGTGACGGGCAAGGACCCCGGCGAGCATTACCGTCGAGCTGACCGAACGAGTTCGGGACGCCGTGCTACACGCGCATCGACGCGCCCGCCAGCCCCGCGCAGAAGCAGCTGCTCCGCCAGCTGCTGCCCGCAGGCCGACGCCACGGAACTCGCGGGTGAAGTCATCCGCACGATGCTGACGACCGCCCCCGGCAACGACGAGGCGATCGGCGGGCTCAAGGTGGTGACCACCACGGCTGGTTTGCCGCGCGCCCGTCCGGCACCGAGAACGTCTACAAGCTCTATGCCGAGAGCTTCCGGGATTGCCCGCACCTCGAACGGATCCAGGCCGAGGCACAGGCGATCGTCACCCGGCTGTTCGCGCGGGCGTCCACCCCGGACGCCCCCGGGACCGCGCCCGTCAAGGAGCCGCGATGAGGCGCGCCCGTTCGGCCGCCCCGACCCGGGGCCGCCGCGCGCTTCTGTTCACTTCTGAACATCTCCGGCTGGACGGGTGGGGGTACCGTAGTGATCGCGGTCCGAGCGTCTGCGGCTACCGGTCTGGATGACCCGCCGGGGCCAGCGCAGCGCGGTCTCGCGCGATGGAGCGTAATCATGCCAGGGCCTTTCAAGACATGGATGGCCGTGGCGGTCTGGCTGCTTATTGCGGCCTTCTTCGGTCTCGGCTGGGCGGTCGACAAGATCACCTTCGGGACGCTGGTGTTCCTGGAGCTGCTGGTGCTGATTCTGGGGGCGGTCGCGATGGTCTTCTGGAGCAAGATGGCCCACCCACCCGAGTCAGTCGAGCAGTTGCTGCACGACACCGATCAGTCGCCCCAAAGGTAGGCTCGCGGTCGTCGCGTCAGGCGCTACTCGCCACCGCGATCCGGAGCGTCCCGCCGCCGGCGCTGATCCTCGCGCGTGTGCACGGGGGTCTCCGGCTGGTCGGCGGCGTTCTCCACACCCTCGATGACCTCGGCCTCGTACTCCTGCCCGGTGTCGGCCAGTTCCTCCACGCTCTCATCGGCCGCGTCGGCGACCTGCGAGAGGCCCTGCGTGTCGCCCGACTGGCCTCCACTGTCGGGGCCGACCTGCGAGCACCTCGGGCGGTGACGCCCCGCGATCGGCGAGGATCGGAGTCGGACTCGGATCCATGGCGTACCTCACCTGGCTGGTGGTGTTGCGGCGGTTCGACTGGCGGTCCTGGCCCATACCCGGGACGGCCGTAGTGTTCGTACATGCCCTGCTCCTGCTGGCGCTCGAGTTGTGCCGTCGCATCGTATGGCGGCGACGTCTTGACGGCCTCGCGGGTCAGATCGACGGATATCGTCGCATCCGACCAGTGCGCCGCCTCGATCCACTGTGGGGAGATGAGCACGCGGTGGCCACCCCACCAGTTGCTCGTGTCCACAATCAGGTAGCGGATGGCCCAGTCGAGTTCGTCGACGAGCAGGTCCTCGACGTGGCCGATTTCGCCGTCCCTCGCCATGATGTGATGGCCGATCGTGGCCCGGCAGCTGCGCAAGTGGACGTCGTCAGGTGCGTGCGTCGCTGGCGTCCCCCGGTTCGTCACGCCGTCGACCGGGCTTGGGGGCATCAGGCCGCCCGGGTACGCCCCCAGGCCCCACGAACCTCCGCCCTCCCAGTAGGACGGGTACCCGTAGTAGCCGAGGTGCGCGGCTTCGTGCTGGCGCGACACGGGTCTCTCCGTGTCGACATCGGGACTGTGTTCGACCTGCGCCCTGGTGATGGACACCGGTAGCAGTCGGCTCATCCAGTCCGGGTGGCCGACGGCGAGCGGCGAAATCAGGACCTTCCTGCCGCGCAGCCAGTGGCCCGTGTCCACGACGAAGTAGCGGATGGCCCAGCCTTCGTCGTCGAAATACAGGTCCTCCACGCTGCCGATCTCACCGTCGGTGGCGCGGAGGGCGTAGCCTCGCAGATCTTTCGCGTTGCGTAACATCTGTCTTCCTCCCATGGCCGGGCTCGAGGAATCCGTGGGGCGGTCGCAGGATGCATTGCCTGTGGGCGCGAGTCTACCGATGCCGTGCGAGCGTGCGATGTGCAGAACGGAACTGCGACGGCCGGGCATTGCCCTCAGCATCGTGTCTCAGGGCCTCAGGATTCGTGGCGCCGATTACGGGAAGGCCGAGACTGCAGAGAGGGCAGCATGACAAGGAACCTCAAGTTCTGGATCTACGCCGTTGTCTGGGGGCTCACCGTGGGTGAACTCGTTCACGCTTTTGAGGCCGGTCAGATTGGCGCTGGCGCGCTGGAACTCGGTCTGATCGCCATGGGCGTCCTCGCGCTCGTGTTCTGGCCGAGGCGTCGACCGTCGGCGTTGTGATCGGCCTCAATGCGGCTCGAACCGTCCGTGGGCCCGCGCTGGACTACCGGGTGCCACCCACCGCATTCCGGCCAGCGACGTCGAACAGTGTCGGGACAGCGTAGGCTCGCGGTCGTCGCGTCAGGAGCTACTCGCCACCGCGATCCGGAGCGTCCCGCCGCCGGCGCTGATCCTCGCGCGTGTGCACGGGGGTCTCCGGCTGGTCGGCGGCGTTCTCCACACCCTCGATGACCTCGGCCTCGTACTCCTGCCCGGTGTCGGCCAGTTCCTCCACGCTCTCATCGGCCGCGTCGGCGACCTGCGAGAGGCCCTGCGTGTCGCCCGACTGGCCTCCACTGTCGGGGCCGACCTGGCCGGGGTCGTCTCCGCGTTCATCCATCTGCGCATCGATCTTCGGCGAAGTCATGACCACCATCTCCTGTGCGTCCGCCTGTTCTTCGTGGTGCTGGCACGCCGCGGCGGCCGCGTGCTCACGCTCCGAATCGTGAATGGGCCGCCCGTGCCCGGCGTGCCCCGGTCCGCCGGGTGGATCGAGCGGGAGCGGGAATCGTCACGCTCGTCCGCGACCATCGCGAACATGTCCAGCCGTTCGGGGATGGCCTCGATCGTCCCGGTCGGCCGCCAGCGGACGAAGGTGGGCCCGGCTGCCGCGAGGGCCACGAACAGCACGAGCCACGGGATCGCGACCACCCCGGACTCGGTCAGGACGAACATCCAGAACGTCAGGAGCCAGAGGAGGACGAGATATCTGCGTGTCGACGGCATCGGGGAACAACTCCTGAATCTCACTCTACAGGTATGGGAGGGATGGCGGTGTGCAGAAAGGAACGGCCGGGTGGTCGTCTGACGCGGACCGGCGAGGGTCGCAGCGGCCCCGCGTCACGCAGGGCTCATCGCGACGTGCGCGCCGAGTCGTGCGGGGCGGCCTGGGTGATGGTGGCGTTCAATTCCGCACCGATGAGGATCGCGAGGCCTGAGGTATACAGCCAGAGCAGGGCGACGATGACGCCGCCAATCGCGCCGTACGTCCTCTGGAAGGTTCCGAAATGGCCGGCGTACCACTTGAACCCGAGCGAGGCGGCCATCCACAGGCCCGTGGCGGCCAGTGCCCCCGGCGTCAGCCAGGCCCACGGCCGCCCCACGTGAGGGGCGAAGGCGTAGATCCAGCCGAGCGCGGTGACGACCAGGACGAAGATGACCGGCCAGCGTGCGATCGTCCACGTCCAGGTGAACGCCGGGCCCAGGTGCAGACTCACGGCGAGGCGTTCCGCAAGGTCCGGCCCGACCATCAGCAGTCCGAGGGAGACGAGCAGGAACGCCGCCAGCGCCACCGTCAGCGCGATGGCGAGCAGCTGAACCCGCCACCACGGGCGCCGGTCCTGCACCTGGTACACCTGGTTCAGCGTGCTGATGAGCGCCGTCATCCCCGCAGAACTGCTCCAGAGCGTGCCCAGGAGACTGAACGTCAGCACGCCGCGGTGCGGTGCCATGGTGATCTGAATCAGCTGTTGCCTGACAATCTCGATGACACCGACCGGCGCAACATGCTGGAGGGGGCCCACGATGACGTCGATCAGGGTCTGGGCCGGGATGTAGCTGGTGAGGGCGACGACGAACAGCAGCGCGGGGAACAGTGCGAGGAACCAGTAGTAGGCCAGTTCGGCGGACCACCCGAGACAGTCGGACTCGTAGAGGGCACGACCGGTCCGCTTCAGGATCGCGCCCCATCCGACCGTGCCCGCGACCGCAAAGAGCGAGTGGCGCCCCGTCATCTTCACCGCCGGGGGGGCGCGTCGCGAGTCTCCAGGAAGGCAGCCAGCTCCCGGTTTGCCGGGAAGTCGTGCGCGAGCCCCCGCGCGACTTCCGCCGCCTGCATCAGGTCGCCCTCCCGGACCAGCATGTTCCACAACGCGAATTCGGCTTCGGCGTGGCTGAAGACATCGGCTGGAAGCCGGGTGGCGTCACGCACCGTCTTCAGGGCGCGCTTCCGGTTGCCGCCGCCGAACAGCCACCGGGTTCCCCAAGGCATCCTGGTGCTGACGATATATTCGATCCAGCCGCGTGCGACGAGCGCCCGGACGTTCTGCGGGTGCGCCTTGAGCACCGCATCGAGCGACCGTCGCGCTTCCCGATATTCGTCCCAGCCCGTCCGGCGTCCCAGCGTGCCGAGCTGCAGCCAGACATAGTTCAGGTCCAGCTTCCCGAGGAAGAACAACACCGTCTCGTCGTCGGGGTCGGCCCGGAGCCTCGCGCGGGCCAGCGCCTGGCCGTGGTGGAGGTCCTCGAGGAACGCCGCCACCAGCGCCCCGCAGGTGGCGCAGGACCTGAGCGCGTCCTCCGTGTCGATGTCCTTGTCGGCCGGTCTGTCGAGCAGGGCTTTGAGTTGAAAGAGCAACGCGGAGGTGCGCAGCTCGTCGTTGGCGAGATCCTCGGTGCCCGACAATCGGAGGGCGAGCGCCAGGGCGGCGGCTTCCTCGTACCGGGCGTTGTAGAAGAGACGCTGGGCATCGGCCAGCGTCGGCCGATCGGTCGGACGGCCCGCGTCCTCGACGCTCGACTGGACGAGGCCGGCGCGCGCCTGCAGGATCGTGACCGCGCCCAGGCTCACCGCCACCGCGACGACCCAGCACAGCCCCTTCGGGAGGAGTGCCCTCGGCTGGGCCGGGCCCGTGGCTCGACTCGCGTGCCAATCGGCGTGAGGATACGACAACACAACCCTCCGGATGAACCGATCGCGGTCGCGAGCGGTGTGGCGGCCGGCCGCCTCGTTCAGCTCCCGACGCGGAGACTGGAGAGGGATCCGAGAATACCGAAGATCCTCAGCAGCCACAAGACGACGACAATGACGACGACGGCATTGAGGATCGACTTGATCGACCCGGCCATCGGAATGTACGTGTTCACCAGCCAGAGCAGAACGCCAACCGCGATCAGGACTACGACCAATTGAATCAGAGGCATGACGTTCTCCTGGTGAGTGGGGTCAGGGCCCGGGCAGGTGCGCCCGGATGCCTGGGGGCCGCCCGTGTCATGAGGGCGATACCTGCTTGGAGTGTGCATGACGAGGCGCCGGCAAACTGTGCATTTTTGAACAGCCCGGCCGGCCGCGCTCGATGATTATCGAATTGGAGGCCGATCATGACCCGAGGGTTATTCTGTGCATGGCGCTGGCGGCGTGCGCCGGAGCCTATCTGTTCGCCGCGAGTGCGCGAGTCACCTTGATCCTCGTCGACGGCCAGCGCAAGGGCGGCATCGTGGTCTTCCACACGGACGACCACGTCAATCTGTTCCGCGGACGCGTCACGCTCGGGAATGACGACGGCAGCGGGGAGCAGGAGTTCCCCCTCGAGCAGGTCGCCGTCATCGTGTTCGTCGCCGGGACCCCCGCGGCGGCCGAGCGGCAGGCCCTGCAGGCGCTGCCGGACGGCGACAACCTGATCGCGCTGCGGGACGGCACCACCGGCCACGGACGCTTCGTCAACCTGATCGGGGGCGACACGGTGCGATGGATGGACCCGAACGGCTCGACGCGGGAGATTCCGATCGGCGAGACGAGCCGCATCTATCTGAACCCGTCGGTCTCACGGGCCATCTTCAATATCACCGAGGCTGACCAGGGCACGGCCGCTGCGCCGGAGACGACAGTCCTCGAGCCGGGCGCGATCGCCGTTCAGGCGAACCAGGCCTGGACGGATACCGGCCGGATCGTCCGCAAGGGGGATCGTGTGACGTTCAGGGCGACGGGGCGGATCGCGTTCGGCCGGTCGGCCGGGCAGACGGCCGGCCCGGAGGGCGACGCCGCAGAGCGGCGCGCGGCCTATCCGGTGACGGGGCTGCCCGGCGGCGCCTTGATTGGCAAGGTGGGCGACAGCACGCCGTTTGCGATCGGTAACAACGGGTTCCCGATTGTGATGCCGGCCGACGGCCGACTGATGCTTGGCATCAACGACAATGAGCTCGTCGACAACTCGGGCTTCTTCTCGGTGGTGGTGACGCCAGTCGGACGCTGACGGGACGGTCGCGCGGCCGCGACCGGGTGTGGCCGCGATAGGGGTGTGCGACGGCTCGTGCCGGGGGCGTCGCGGGCGGTTCGGAGCGTCCGGTGATGGGGAATCCGACGACGGGCGGGAGGGCGGGGGGAGGCCGATGGTCACCGACCCGTTCGTTCGGCACGGCGATGCTGTGCGGCCTGTTGCTGATCGGGGCTCTGGAATCGGGGCGGCCTCCCGGCAGAGCCTGCCTGCCGTGCTGCACGTGCCGGAACTCGAGACCGGCTTCCACCTGCTGTACGAACTGAAGCCCGGGGAAGCCCGCAGGCAGTTCGCGGTCTGGCGGACGGCCCACCCGGACGACCCGCTGGGCAGCGCCTCGGATGCGGCGAGCTATCTGTTCGAGGAATGCTATCGGCAGGGCGTCCTGACCTCCGACTTCTTCCTGGACGACAACCGGTTTCTGGGCAGGGTCCCGCTCAACCCCGACCCGGAACTGCGCGCGGCGTTCTTTGCCGCGGACGAGCAGGCGCAGGAACTGGCGCAACGGCGATTGCAGGCCGACCCGGACGATACCAACGCCCTGTTCTCCATGACCGTGAGCCTGGGGATGCAGGCCGACTATGCGAGTCTGATCGACAAGGAACAGCTCGACAGCCTGAAGATGATCCGCGAAGCGGACAAGTACGCGGAGCGCCTGCTGGCCGTGGCGCCCGACGCCGCCGATGCCTATCTGACGCTGGGGGCGGCGAACTACATCATCGGGAGTCTGCCGCTGTTCAAGAGGTTCTTCCTCGGCTTCGCCGGGATCCACGGCGACAAGAAGGCGGGGATCACGCAGCTTCAGATTGCCGCCGATCGCGGCCACTACCTGCGGCCGTTTGCGAAGATTCTGCTGGCGATGGCGGCGCTTCGCGAGCGGAAGCCCGACCTCGCCCGCGTGCAGCTCGAGCAGCTCGTCGCGGAGTTTCCGGAGAACGCCCTCTTCGTCAGCGAGCTGGCGAAGCTCGATGCGCACGATCCCCACGGCACAGCGGGGCCGGGCCGATGAACCTCGCGTTGGCGTCGAATGGCGCGTCGACGGCCTTGCTAACGCCTCCACGTGCGCGTATAGTCGAAGGTGAACTACTTGCCTGAGCACTGCCGCCCGTCGCCGGCTATGACCCGGCCAAGCGCCACAGCCCTCATCAAGCACACCTCGACGTCTTCGATCGATTAGTTCAGGCGGCCGCCTTCGTCGATTGGTCGGCGACAAACTCCGTCCATCCGTTCACACAGCAGTTGGGAGTGGACTCCATGCATGTCAGACCGCTACACGACCGGATTCTCGTTCGCCGCCTCGACGAGGGCGAACAACAGGTCGGCGGGATCATCATTCCGGACTCGGCGAAGGAGAAGCCGCAGCGGGGCACGGTAGTCGCCGCGGGCAACGGCAAGGTGAGCGAGCGCGGCGATCGCACGAAGCTCGACGTGAAAGCCGGCGACACCATCCTCTTCGGCAAGTACGCGGGCCAGGAGATCAAGCTGGATGGCGTGGAGTACCCTGATCATGAAGGAAGAGGAGGTGCTTGGCGCGATCGAGGGCGCCGGCGCCACCAGCACTGGCGCGGCGAAGGCCGGCACGGCGACGGTCACCGCGGCGAAGGCCGGCGCGACGAAGCACACCACCACCAGGAGAGGACGCTGACATGTCAAAACAGATTACCTACGGCGACGCGTCGCGTCAGGCCATTCTCCGCGGGGTCAACGGCCTGGCCAATGCCGTGAAAGTGACCCTCGGACCCAAGGGGCGCAACGTCGTGCTCGGCCGGTCGTTCGGTTCGCCGACGATCACCAAGGACGGCGTGACGGTCGCCAGGGAAATCGAGCTGCCGGATCCGCTCGAGAACATGGGCGCCCAGATGGTGCGCGAGGTCGCGAGCAAGACCTCCGACGTGGCCGGAGACGGGACGACCACGGCGACGGTGCTGGCGCAGGCGATCTATCGCGAGGGCGCGAAGAACGTCACGGCCGGCGCCAATCCGATGGCCATCAAACGCGGCATCGCCACGGCCGTCGAGGCCGTCGTCGCGTCGCTCGAGCAGCAGTCCCGGCCGGTGAGCGGTTCGATGATCGCCCAGGTCGGCACGATCTCGGCCAACCACGATGAGACGATCGGCCGGATCATCGCGGAAGCGATGGACAAGGTGGGCAAGGACGGCGTCATCACGGTCGAGGAGGCCAAGACGCTCGAAACCTCGCTCGATGTCGTCGAGGGGATGCAGTTCGACCGCGGCTACCTCTCGCCCTATTTCGTGACCGACCCCGACCGCATGGACGTGACGCTCGAGAGCCCGTTCATCCTGATCCACGAGAAGAAGATCAGCGCGATGAAGGATCTGCTGCCCGTGCTGGAACAGGTGGCGCAGGCGGGCCGTCCGCTGCTCATCATCGCGGAGGACCTCGAAGGCGAGGCCCTGGCGACGCTCGTGGTCAACAAACTCCGGGGCACGCTCCGGGTCGCGGCCGTCAAGGCGCCCGGCTTCGGCGACCGCCGCAAGGCGATGCTGGAAGACATCGCGATCCTGACCAACGGCAAGGCCGTCACGGAAGACCTGGGGATCAGGCTCGAGTCGATCAAGATTGACGACCTGGGGCAGGCCAAGAAGGTGACGATCGACAAGGACAACACGACCATCATCGAAGGGGCGGGCGCCCAGGCGGCCATCGAAGGACGCGTCAAGCAGTTGCGGGCCCAGCTCGAGGACACCTCGTCGGACTACGACCGCGAGAAGCTGCAGGAGCGGCTCGCCAAGCTGGTGGGCGGCGTCGCGATCATCAAGGTGGGTGCGGCCACGGAAACCGAGATGAAGGAGAAGAAGGCCCGCGTCGAGGACGCGATGCACGCCACCAAGGCGGCCGTCGAAGAAGGCATCGTGGCCGGCGGCGGCGTGGCCCTGCTGCGGGCCGCGAAGGGGCTCCAGGCGCTCAGGCTCGACGGCGACGAACAACTCGGCGTCAACATCGTCATCCGCGCCATCGAAGAACCGATGCGCTGGATCGCGACCAACGCGGGCCACGAGGGATCGATTGTCGTGCAGCGCGTGAAGGAGATGAAGGGCGACGAGGGCTTCAACGCGCAGACCGAGCAGTACGAGGACCTCGTGAAGGCCGGCGTCATCGACCCGGCCAAGGTGGTCCGCTCGGCGCTGCAGAACGCCGCGTCGATTGCGTCGCTCCTGCTGACGACCGAGGCGGTCGTGTCGCAGCTGCCGGCCGACGAGACGGCGGAGGCCGCGGCCCACGCGGGCGGTGGCATGGGCGGAGGGATGTACTGAGGCATGGGGCCACTGCGGGAGCTGCTCGCGATCGACCATCGTCAGGCGCTGGAGTTCTTCTTCCAGCGCCTGAAGGATGTCTCGGGCCCCACCGTCGATCGACAGGAGCTGCTCTACCACGCCAGCGTCCTGGCGCACTACGCGCAGGTCTCCACGCAGGCCGGGCCCGGCGGGCTATCGGCGCCGGCGAACCTCAGCGCGGTGTTCGATCGCTTCGTGTGCGATGAGACGCTGCGGCACGATGCCCTGATGATGGAAACCGCCGGCGCCCAGTGCCTGGTCCTGGCGGGATTCTTCGAGGAACAGATGCAGCGGCGGCACAACATCCGCTGGTACGCTCAGATCGGCGCGACGTTCTTCAGCCGGGCGGCCGTCCAGGAACCGTCGCCGCCCAAAGCGCGCCTGCTCGACACGATCGCCAGACGCTTCGAAACCTGGCGACGCCGTTACGCACGGCTGGGCCGCGACCTGCGCGACCAGCCCTTCCTCCTGATGCCGCCCCGGCCACCCGCGCTGCCGTAGGGCGCTGCGGACCGGAGCGGCATGGAGAGGTTCTGATGATGTTGTGGATAGGAACAGTCGTGGCGTTCGCTGTCGGTCTCGCCGTGCTGGTGACGGTGAGCCTGGTCAGACGTTCGGGAGATCTCGGCAGCCTGGGGTCTGTGAGCCCCCGCTGGATTGCCGAGCATCGCGTGGACTCGCGTGGGCTGTAGTGCCGAACGGGACGCCGGGGTGTGAAGCGTCGCCCGGAGCGTCAGAGCACCACGACCGCCGGGATGAGTTCGCGGCCGAGAGGCTGGCGTTCAGCCGCGAGGAACTGCTCCAGCAGCCATGTTGGCCGTGAGAACGAGCGCGGCGAGAAGAGCGGCAGGGAGTGCATGGCGTGGCATGGACATTCCCCACCACTCTTCAATTGGTAGCAGCCTGTTAATTGCTCTTGATCTTCCCCAGGGTCGCGGCGGTGGCGGCGGCATCCTTGTGCGCCGTGGCCAGATCGTCAGAGGCGAGGCCGGCGTTGGCCGTCTTCAGCGCATCCTCCAGCATCGTCTTGACGGCCGCGTCGGTCGTATCCGGAATCGCGCCGTTGCCGAGCTTGGCGCAGGGGTTGGATTCCTTCGCGTCGAAGCCCTCGCCGTTGGGACCGACCAGGCAGTTCACGACGTGATGCAGGTGCTTGTGCACCACGGCGATGGCCGGCGCTTTCGATGCGAGGCCGGCGTGCGTCGCCGCCGTGGCCGCTTCCTTGGCGCTGTCAGCGGCGTGGACGAGTGCGGGCGCAACGAGTACGGCTGCCGCCGCGAGGCAGGCTGCGACCGAGAGCCTGACATATTTTCCCGTCATGTTCGTGCCTCCTTCTCCAGGCAATGGTATTGGCGCGTGGCTGAGACGAATTCGGCCATGATACCACCGCCCGACACCCGCGCCGACGGGGCCGGGCGGGTCCCCGCTTATCGGCCGATCTCGATGATCTGGAACGATCCCGGGACGAGCGGCGGCCGCCTGAACCGGCGTTGGCCCGGCGGGCGCGCCACGCGGCTGGGCTGGAGGCTGGTTCGATGCCGGTTCGATGTCGCGGTGATGGCGGCTTCGGTGGGACGACCTTCGCGTGAACGATGACGGGGAGTCCGCCTTCGCAGCCTGTATCACGGCGCCGCTACGGCGGGACAACCTTCGCGTGAACTATGAGCGAAGGTTGGTGAGCCAGGAAGGAATCGAACCTTCAACCCGCAGATTAAGAGTCTGCTGCTCTGCCAATTGAGCTACTGGCCCATATTCGGTTGCAGGGGCGTGGTGCTGGTTGCAGACCCACGCTATCGGTCTCGAGCGCTTCCGCGCTCCCCACGCTGTGCTCCCGTTGCGAGGGAGCGGAGTGGGGCATCAGGGGCCCCACGCAGCGACCGAGCTTGGCGGGGTAGGGATCCCCGCCTTTCAAACATTGGCGCGCCCGACAGGATTCGAACCTGTGGCCTTCGGCTCCGGAGGCCGACGCTCTATCCAGCTGAGCTACGGGCGCCAATACCTGTCAGATCGCCTCGTGCTCCGTTCCGGGCGTCCCGCCGCAACGTGCCAGGTCACTGGCCCGCCATGAGCGAGCCGGTCACCAGACAGTCGTCAGCGGGTCAGCCGAATGGCCCGCCATGAGCGAGGCCTTCGACGCGCAGCACGCGCGTTCAGGCCGAGTCGAATGGCGCGCCCGGAGGGATTTGAACCCCCGACCTACGGGTTCGAAGCCCGGCGCTCTATCCATCTGAGCTACGGGCGCACGAACAGAAAGCATATCACAGGGAGCGCATGCCGACCAGACGCATGCGACGGGAGACGGGCTACAGGCTCCGGGCCTCAGACTTCCGACTCCTCGTCCTCGTCGCTCCGTCCCGGTCGGTCGATCAGGTTCATCTGGATCGTCGCGATGTTGGTTCCGACGATCGCCAGCGTCCGGTCGTGCCCGCCTTCCACCGCCAGCTCCCGCAGGTGCTGCCCGATCCCGTTGAGCGCCTCCCGGATGCGCTCCATCTGCTCCAGACTGATGGTGAATCCCAGGCCGGTCATCCGCCTCCTCCGCTCCCGTCGTCACTCGCCCGTGTACCGCGCCACCCGGTGCAGGTCCACGCCCTCGGCCTCCCGCAGACCCCGCCACAGATCGCCGACAACGCGAAAGCGATCGGGCGCCGTCCGGATGGTGAAGTCGTGCGGGTCGATCCCTTCGTCCACCTCGTGCCACGTCAGCGGCGTCGAGACGCCTGCGTAGTCGCTCGCGCGCGCGCTGCAGGCCGCTGCCAGCGTCTTCCCGTGGATGTTCTGCAGGTAATCGACGTACACCTTCGCGCCGCGCGCCTGCACGTTCCGCTCGACGGTCGCCTGCCGCGGGTGCTTGCGCGCGACGATGGTCGCGACGATCTGGCAGAACAGCATGCCGGCCTCGTAGGGGATCCCCGCCGGCAACGGCACGTACACGTGCAGGCCGTCGGCGCCCGACGTCTTCGGAAAGCCGACGGCACCGAGCGCGTCGAGCTCGTCGCGCACCCAGCGCGCCACGTCAAGGATACGCGCAAACGGCACGCCCGGCATCGGGTCGAGATCCAGCGTCACGTGGTCGGGCGTCTCGGGCGAGCCGACGCGCGACAGCCAGGGGTCCTGCGACACGGCGCCGAGCTGCACCATGTACAGCAACGTCGTCAGGGAACCGCCGACCAGCCGGCTCGGCACGTCATCGTCCGGGATCGTCTCGATGCGAACGCCGGGCGGCGGGTCGTCGGGCGCCCGCTGCTGGTAGAACGACTTGCCGGTAATGCCGTTGGGGAAGCGCTTCATCACGAGCGGCCGATCGGCGACGATCGGCAGGATGAAGCGGGCCGCCCGCACGTAGTAGCGGAACAGATCGCCCTTGGTGAGGCCGCTGGCCGGCCAGAAGACCTTGCGCAGGTTGCTGACGCGCAGCCGCTGTCCGTCGGGCAGCACGAGGTGCCCTTCGCGCTTCGCCGCCTGCAGTTCGTCGATCTGATCGAGCAGCGCCTGCTCGGCAGCGTCGGCCGGCAGCTGTCGCCGGGCGCTGATGGTGCGCACCTTCCCGGAAGGCTTCGGCGCGGCAGGCGCGCCCGCCGCCGGCCGGTCTGGCTGTTCGCGCCGTACCCGCTCCGCCGGCACGTCGTCGCGCAGCCCCAGGAAGACGGGCGCGCGCAGGTGGCCGTCGGGCGTCCACTCGCCGAACTTCACCTCGGCCACCAGCGTCGGCTTCACCCAGTGCGGCCGCTCGTTCGACGCCGGCTTCTCGCGGAACGGACATCGGGCGGTCGCCAGCGGCGCGAGCCGCTTCGCCACCCGCGCGAGATCGTCCTCGGTGAAGCCGCTGCCGACGTGCCCGACGTAGCGCAGTGTCGGCTTCTTCGCGCGACCGCCCTTGCCGCTCTCCTCGTACACGCCGAGCAGCAGCGCCCCGAAATGGCTGCGCGACGATCGCGGATCGGTCCAGCCGCCGACGACGAACTCCTGGCGGTGGACGATCTTGATCTTCAGCCAGTCGGCCGAGCGGGTGCCGGCGCGGTAGGCGGCGGTCGCCCGCTTCGCGACGATGCCTTCCCAGCCGCGCACCTGCGCCGTCCGGTAGAGCGCCGTGCCGCTGCCGGCCACCTGCTCGCTGAGGCGCAGCCGCGGCGATCCGGTGTCGCCCATCAGCCGCTCGAGCCGCGCCCGGCGCGCCACCAGCGGCAGCGGGCGCAGGTCGCGCTTCCCCTCGCGCAGCAGATCGAAGACGACGAGCGCCGCCGGCTGCCGGCTGGCGCGGCCGGCAATGCCGCCCTGCAGGTGGATCCGCTTCTGCAGCCGGTGGAATCCGGCCGGTTCGCCGCGCTCGTCGAGCGCGACGATCTCACCGTCGAGCAGCAGCGGCCCGCGCACCTGCTTCGCCCACGCCGTCAGCGCCGCGACGATGTCGGGAAACTGGCGGGTCTTGTCGTTGCCCTGGCGCGACCAGAGCCGGACCGTTCCCGGCTCGACCTCCACGATCGCCCGGATGCCGTCGTACTTCGGCTCGTAGACGAACTGCTCGTCCTGCAGCGGCCCGTCGGCGAGCGTCGCCAGCATGGGGCGGAGGGTGCGGGGATCGGCGTGCCAGGCGACGGGGGAAGGGGCAGGAGACATGGGAATGACGAGAGCTTGTCACGCGCGGGGAATGTCTGTCACGTGCGATGTGCGATACCCAGGGCGCGTTGCGACGCCCGTCTCCAGGGGCCGCCACCCGCGTGATCGCGAGCTCGGGCGGCCCCTACGACCAGAAGAGGAGAGACCGCGACCCGTCTTCGTGCTTTCGTGCTTTCGTGGTTTGCCTGTCGGTTGAGCGCTGGCATTTTTCAGTGGCGATGGGGCCCTCCGCGGGAAACGCGCCGCAGGCGCGTTTCCAGTCGACTTCGCGGCGAACCTTACGCTAAGTCGAAAGCGGAGCCTCCCCCCATCGCGAACTGACGCTGATGCCTTGCCTTGGCTTCGCATGGCCGCGGCTCGGCATGGCCGCAGGCGCTGTTCTTCATTGCGACGCCGACCCTCCCCCGGTCCTGAACACGATCGCCCCCGGGCGGGGGAAGTCGACGGTGAGCGTCTGGTCGGCGATTTCGACCATCATCGGCGTCGCGTCGGGCGCGAACGGGGGATCCTCGGTGGTCAGCAGCGGCACCCAGACGGGATGCGCGCCGGCGTTGCCCGCCGCCTCCAGATGCGCGCGGATCTCCACCGGGCCGCTGCCGCGGAAGCGGAAGACGGCCAGCAGGCCCGACCCGTCCGGCGCCTCGCGCCGGAGCAGCAGCATGTCGGGCTCGAGCGGCGTCGCGGTGAAGCCCGATCGCTCGCCCGTGCGCAGGGCGGCCTCCTGGCGCCGCAGCTCGAGCAGCCGGCGGTAGAGCCGCAGCGTCGAGGCGTGCGGCTCCTGCTCGCGCTCGGCCCAGTGCAGCCGGCTCGCGGTGAACGTCGACAGCGCCTGCGGATCGGGAATCGTCGCCGCCGCCGCCGGATCGGCGAAGCGGGCGAAGTGGCGGAACTCGTTCCGGCGCCCCTCGGTCACGAGCCGCCCGAGATCTTCCTGATGCTCGGTGAAATAGAGGAACGGCGTGCCGGCCGCCCACTCCTGGCCCATGAAGAGCAGCGGCGTCTCGGGCACCCAGAGCAGCAGCGCGCTCACCGCGCGGAACACCGCGGGCTCGATCGCCTGGTTCAGCCGATCGCCCAGCGCGCGGTTGCCGATCTGGTCGTGGTTCTGGATGCAGACGATGAAGCGGCGCAGCGCGAGATCGCCGGGGTCGGTGCCGCGCGGATGACCGAGGTAGTCGGAGGTACTGCCCGTGGTAGAACCAGCCGTCGGCGATGGTCTGCGCGAGGTCGGTGACGCGGCCCGTGAAGTCCTGGTAGTAGCCGTCGCTGTCGCCGGCGACGAGCCGGCGCACCTGGTGATGGAAGTCATCGGCCCACACGGCGTCGAGCCCCCAGCCGCCGTCGGCCACCGGCTTCGCCATGTGCGCGAGGTTGCGCGAGTCCTCGGCGATGAGCAGCACGCGCCGCTCGCCCAGCGCCTCGCGCACGCGCGTCGTCAGCTCCGCCAGGAAGTGCACCGGGCCATCGTCCATCAGCGCGTGCGTGGCATCGAGACGCACGCCGTCGACGTGGTACTCGTGCAGCCAGTGCAGCGTGTTCTCGATGAAGAACGACCGCACCGGGCCGCTGTGCTCGCCGTCCAGGTTCACCCCGGCGCCCCACGGGCTCTCGTGCCGCGTCGTGAAGTAGTACGGGCTGAAGCTGCCGAGATACGCGCCGTCGGGCCCGAGGTGGTTGTAGACGAGATCGAGGAGCACGGCGAGGCCGGCCTGGTGGGCCGCGTCGACGAGACGGCGCAGGTCGTTCGGCGTGCCGTAGTCGTGGTCGGGCGCGAACAGGTCGACGCCGTCGTAGCCCCAGTTGCGGCTGCCGGCGAACTCGGCAATCGGCATCAGCTCGATCGCCGTCACGCCGAGATCGGCGAGCGCCGGCAGCTGCGCGATGACCCCGTCGAACGTCCCGGCCTCGGTGAACGTGCCGACGTGCAGCTCGTAGACCACCAGGTCGGCGAGGGCGGGCGTCCGCCACTGCGCCTCCTGGTCCGACCAGGCGAACGCCGCGGGATCGACGACCTGCGACGCACCGTGCACGCCGTCGGGCTGCGATCGCGACGCCGGATCGGGCAGGGGATCGCGGCCGTCGAGCCGGTACCAGTAGCGCGTGCCCGCGCCCGCCTCGTCCACCCAGGTCTCGTGATACCCGTCGACCACGCGATCGAGCGTGCGGATCGACCGGCGCCGAATCGGGCCGCTCGATCTGCAGCTGGACGGTCGTGACCGTCGGGGCCCAGACGCGGAAGCGCACGCCATCCCGCTCGGGCCAGGCGCCGATCGAGGGCGACCAGGTCATGAGCGCGACTCCGCGTCGGCTTCGCCGGCGCCGCTGCAGAAGGCCGCGAGGCCGGCAAGCGGAATGCCCGCCCAGTCGGGCCGGCTGTTCAGCTCGTAGCCGAGCTCGTAGAACACCTTGTCGAGCACGAAGACGTCGAGCAGCCAGCCGAACGCCTCGTCCGACGGGCAGGAAGGTGTCCTCGCCGGCGACCTCGCGGTAGCCGTCCACGAAGGCGGTGCAGGCGTCGCGCTCCCACGCGCGCGCGGCCGGCACCGCCGCGCTCGTCAGGTCGGCGTGATCGCGCAGGATGGCGAGCAGGGCGCTCTCGGCGGCGTAGGCGAACGACCGCAGCATGCCGGCGACATCCTTCAGCGGCGACTGCCTTCGATCGCCGCTCCGCGAGCGAGCGGGCCGGCTCGCCCTCGAAGTCGAGAATCACGAAGTCGTCGGTGTGCCGGACGCGCAGCACCTGTCCGAGGTGGTAGTCGCCATGGACCCGGATGCGCGCGCCGTAGGGCGGCTCGCCCGGTCCCGGACGGAAGCGGGCGAGCAGATCGCTGCGATGGGCCAGGACGAGGTCGGCCCGTTCGCGGGCGGGCGCATCGAGGCGATCGAGCCGGGCGGCGAGCTGCGCCAGGCGGTCGCTCGCCCGTTCGTGCATGGCGACGAGCCGCGCCGTCAGGTCGTCGGCGTCGAGCGGCTCGGGCGTGAACGCCTCGTCTTCGACGCCGGCGAGCGCCCGGTGCATCTCGCCGGTCCGCAGGCCGAGCAGGCGCGCGGCGGCGATCGACGGCTCGCGCAGCCTCGTCGAGTCGGGCGCCTCGAGGACGTGGCTCAGCTCGTCGAGGCAGTAGTCCCAGGCCGTGCCGCGGTTGGCCACCAGCTCCTGCAGGATGCCGAGCGTCGTCGGCTCCAGCTCGAGCGGCGCGTATTCCAGACCGCCGACGAGCCGCGGGATGCCCTTGAAACCCACGCCGGGTCAGGTGGCTGCCGATCTCGAAGTCGGGGTTCGGGCCCGGCTCGAGGCGGCGGAACAGCTTCATGATGAACCGATCGCCGAAGGTCAGGGCGGTGTTGCTGTGATCGGCCTTCATCCGGCGCGCTTCGAGCCGCACGTCGGGGGCGTCCAGCGCGTCGGGGGAGACCAGCACGCCGCGCACGCTGCCGCGACGGGCGGCCAGGGCCAGCTGGGTCTGGATGCCGGCCAGCAGCACGGTGGCCGTTTCCGGATCGGCGCCGGCGTCGTAGAGGATCCCTTCTTCGCCCTCGCCGGTCCCGGTGCGCGCGATCACGTCGCCGGGCGAGTGATCGTGGACGGCCCGTGCCTGGTGGCCGGATGCGAGGGCCATCGGCACGAAGTACTCGTCGGGCTCGCCGCTCTCGTAGTCCACGCGGACGAGGCAGAGGAGGGTGTCGCGGTCGCCGACCGGCAGCGAGGCATGGTCGAGGATGCGGGTCGCCCGGATGGTGCGCGCCTTGGCGCCGAACCAGCGCTGGCGGGCGAGGAACGGCGGCAGCGCCTCCTGTTCGATCGCCGCCACGCCGGCGCCGCCGACGAGATCGGCGAGGCCGGCCGGCACGGAGATCAGCGGCAGCGCAGACAGGTCGGGGACTTCATGGGGCATCAGCTGTTCCAGTCTGAAGATGTGCGCCTGCGTCACCGTCGGATCGAGCCGCACGTAGTTCCACTCGCCCAGCCAGCGGTGGCGGGCGTCGGTCAGCAGGTCGTGCATGGTGTAGGGCGCCGTCGGGCCGATGCCGAACGCCGCAATCGGCACCTGCACCCAGCCGTGCTGCATGTGGAACGGATCGACGTTGACGACGACCAGGATGGTGTTGGCGCCGTCGGCCGACGTCTTCGAGTAGCACAGCAGATCGGCGTTGTCGGTGCCGTGGAACTGCAGGGTGTAGTCCTGGTGCAGCGCCGGGTTCTCGTGCCGCACGCGGTTCACCCGCGTCACCAGCTCCTTGATGTTGTCCGGGCGGTCCCAGTCCCACTGGCGGAACTGGTACTTCTCGGAGTCGATGGTACTCCTCGGTGCCCGGGACGCCGCGGTTGTCGCAGAGCTCGAAGCCGCTGTAGATGCCGTAGCTGGCGCCGAGCGTGGCGGCCAGCACGAGGCGCGTCTCGAAGGCGGGCCGCCCGCCCGTCTGCAGGTACGCGTGGAGGATGTCGGGCGTGTTCGCGAACAGGTTCGGCCGCAGGTACTCGCGCGCCTCGGTCTGCGTCAGCTCGGTGAAGTAGTCCTGCAGCTCGGCGGCGGTGTTCCGCCAGGTGAAGTACGTGTACGACTGCGAGAAGCCGGCCTTGGCGAGGCGCCGCATCGGCCTGGGCCGCGTGAACGCCTCGGCCAGGAAGATCACGTCGGGGTGGTCGGCGCGCACCGCGTCGATCATCCACTCCCAGAAGCCGAACGTCTTCGTGTGCGGGTTGTCGACGCGGAAGATGCGGACGCCGTGGCCGATCCAGAAGAGGACCACGGCCTTCAGCTCGTGCCAGAGCGCGCGCCAGTCCTCGCACTCGAAGTCGATCGGATAGATGTCCTGGTACTTCTTCGGCGGGTTCTCCGCGTACTTGATCGTGCCGTCGGGCCGGTGGCGGAACCACTCGGGGTGCTCGCGCACCCAGGGATGATCCGGCGAGCACTGGTAGGCGAGATCGAGCGCGACCTCGAGGCCGGCGCGCTCGGCCGCCTCGCGGAAGCGATCGAAGTCGTCGAGCGTGCCGAGGCCGGGCTCGACGGCCGTGTGGCCGCCCGCGTCCGATCCGATCGCCCAGGGGCTGCCGGGATCGTCCGGCTCGGCCTGCAGCCGGTTGTTGCGTCCCTTGCGGTAGCTCGCGCCAATCGGATGGACCGGCGGCAGGTAGACGATGTCGAAGCCCATCGCGGCGATGTCCGCGAGCCGGCTCCGGGCGTCGCGGAACGTGCCGCTCCTGGTCGGCGTCGATCCGACCGACCGGGGGAACATCTCGTACCAGGCGCCGAACCGCGCACGCGCCCGGTCGACCCAGACGCGCAGCGCGCGGCTGCAGGCCGCGCGGCTCCGGTCGGCGAGTGCGTCCATCAGTCGGTGCAGCTCGGGCGACCCGGCCACGGCCACGCGCTGTTCGGCCGGCGTGTGGCCCTCCAGCAGATCGGCCTGCGCCAGCAGCCAGCCGATCCGATCGGCCGGCACGTCGGTGCGCCGGGCCCGTTCGGCGGCGGCCCGCACGTGCCCGGCGCCCTCCAGCAGCTCGCTGGTCACGTTCTGGCCGGCGTCGAACTTGGCCGCGAGGTCGTGGTGCCAGCTCGCGAACCGATCGATCCAGGCCGCGACGCCGTACTCGTACCCAGCCGACCTCGTCGGGCGAGAAGTCGGCCGTCCAGCTGTCGTTGCCGACGGCCGTCATCCGCGTCTCCTGCCAGCCGGCCTCGCCGGCGCTCAGCGTGCCCGGCTCGTCGGCCCGCAGGGCGGCCGTGGCGTCGGGCGGCACACGGCGCCAGCGCAGGACGGCCGCCAGCACGTCGTGACCGTCGGCGAAGATGTCGGCCGTCACGGTGACCGGCTCGCCCGGCGTCCGCTTGATGGGGAAGCGGCCGCCGTCAATCTGCGGGCGCACGTGCTCGATGAGCGCGCGGATGGCGAGCGCGGCGGGAATCGGGCCGTCAGGCGCGGGCGCGGGACGCGCCGGGACTGCCGCGGGACGGGCGGTCGCACCGGTGGGGCGGCCTGATCGGGACATGGTCTAATACCTCCTTCGAGGTTCTTCAGCCGGTGCTGTACCGGTCGTTGAACCAGGGTTCGGCGGAGTTCGAATAGCCGCGCACCTCCCAGAACCCCTTGCGATCCTCGGCGAGAAACTCGATCTTCCGGATCCACTTCGTGCCCTTCCAGGCGTAGAGCTTCGGCGTGATCATGCGGCACGGGCCGCCGTGCTCGCGCGGCAGCGGCTCGCCCTCCCACGTGTGGACGAGCAGCACGTCGTCTTCGACGGCGCGCGCCAGCGGCAGGTTCGTGGTGTACGGGATATAGCTGCCCGGCATGAAGTCCCAGCCGGAGCACAGCACGAACTGCGCGTCGGGCCGTGGCACGGCCAGTTCGGCGATCGTCCGGAACGCGACACCCTTCCAGTGGTTGTCGAACCGGCTCCAGGTCGTGACGCAGTGGAAGTCGCTGACCGTCTCGACCTGCGGCAGGGCGAGGAACTCCTCCCAGCCGAGCGTGAACGGGTGATCGACGAGGCCGGCCACTTCCAGCTTCCACTGATCGAGCGGCACGTCCGGGGTCTCGCCGAGAATCGAGCACCGGCCAGTTGCGGACGGCGTGCTGGCCGACCGGCAGCTGCGGCATGCCGTGGCGGTTCTGCGGGACCGGAGCCTTCGGGGGCCCGGCCGCGGAACTCCACGTTCACCCCCTTGTCGAGGGCGATCTGCCGCTCGATGTACCGCATCCGCCGCGCTACGAGGGTGTCGTCACGGTTGTCACTGGCCATTGGTCGAAACGGATCCCCTGTCACGTACGGTTACCACGAAGGCACGAAGGAGGACTTCTCTCAGGCGCTCGGGGCGCTCGAACGCGTCGCACGTTGCCCGTGACGAGTTCTCCCCTATCCTGCCGCTTCCCCCGCCCGCTTGGCCACCACCACGGCGGCGGGACGCAGCAGCTCGTCGCCGATCGCGTAGCCTTCCTTGATGACGCCGACGACTCAATCCTCGTCCTCGGCCCAATCGGTCGGCAGCATGGACACCGCCTCGTGGCGGGCCGGGTCGAAGGTCTCGCCGAGCGCCGGCAGCCGGCGTACGCCGAAGCCCTCGAGCTTGGCGAGGAACTGATCGCGGACCATCTCGACGCCCTGCAGCAGCGGGCCGGCGCCAGCCGTTTCGCGCGCCGCGGCGAGCGCCCGATCGAGGTTGTCGAGCACGTCCAGCAGCTCGACCAGGATCTGCCGACGCCCCAGCGCGACGTCGCGTGCGACGTCGCGGCGCATGCGCGCCCGGACTTCGTCGAACTCCTCCGCGGCGCGGCGGTGCTGAGCGAGCGCGGCCTGCAGCTGCCCGGTCGTGTCGGCGAGCCGCTGCTCCAGGTCCTCGACATAGGTCGGCTTCCGCGTGCCCGCCGCCTGGCTCGGCTTCCTCGCCGCCGCGGACCCACCAGCGCCAATCGACGACCTTCACTTCGACCGGTTCACCCGAGTCCTCGAACCTCGACTTACGATTTTCGTCACTCACGCCATTACTCCCGGCGGCCGACGCCCGTTCAGGCGCTCGCCCGAAACAAGGGGTGCGCCGGACGCATCAAGCGCTTATCATTGTCAGCAGACCTATTGTACCGGCTCCGGGGCGGCTGGCCAGCACGGGCCCGCCGGTGTGCCCGTGGTCGGGCTGGCGGATCGTGTTCCGAACGGCCATCACGGACGCTGCACGTTCTGACAACTCTGTGGACAGGCCTGAGCCCAAACCCTCACTGCTCGACGATCAGCCCTTTCTCGACCGGCTCAGCGAGCTCGACGAGCAGCTCGAAAGCGGATCGGGTGATGGCAGGCCTGCGTCCGCGGGGCGACGGCTGCTGCCCGCGGCCGTCACGGCCGAGCAGGATGAGGCTCGTCCCCGCCCGTCCGGCGTGAAGGACGCCGGGGCGGCCATGCCCGTGCGCGAGGCGGAAGTCGTCTTCGAGACGCCGGCGCCGCCCCGCCTCCCGAGAGCCCGCCGCGCCGAAGGCCAGAGTGCTGCCGCGCGAGGCGCTCCCCCCGAGACGCCGCGAATCGCCCCCGCCGCGGACGATCGCTCCCGAGCCGGTGCCGTCCATCGACGAGCCGTTGTCCTGGCCGGTCGACGACGAGCCGTCCGCGGAGACGCTCGATGCCGGCGCCGACGTGCTGCGCCGGTACGAAGAGGCGCAGGCACAGCCGGAGCCGGAGATGGCCGCCGCCCGCGCGCCACGGCCGGTCGCGGCCGAACCGTCCCCCGTCCGCGAGCCCGAGGGCGTGCTGACCTACGAGACGTTCTTCGGTCTCAGCGAGAAGCCGTTCAGTCTGTCGTCGGATCCGCGCTTCTTCTACAGCAGCGAGTCGCATCACGTCGCGTTCCAGTCGATGCTGGCCGCCATCCGTCGGCGCGAGGGGATCGTCGTCGTCACCGGCGACGTGGGCATGGGCAAGACGACGCTGTGCCGGACGGTGATCTCGCACCTGGATCGCAAGACGTTCGCGGCGTTCATCCACGACCCGTTCCTGACGATCGAGGATCTGCTGAAGCGGCTGCTCGTCGACTTCGGCGTCGTCTCGTCGCGGGACGTCACCTCGGGCCACCTCGCCAACACCAGCCGGCACGACCTCACACTCGCGCTGCACGAGTTCCTGCGCTCGCTGGTCGAGCTGGAAGCCTACGCGGTCGTGATCATCGACGAGGCGCAGAAGCTGTCGGCCGGGCTGCTCGAGGATCTCCGGCTGCTGTGCGATCTCGACGGCCCGGGCAAGCTGCTGCAGGCGGTGCTCATCGGACAGCCGAGCATGCTCGAACGGCTGCTGGCCCCCGAAATGCGGCCGCTCGACCAGCGGATTACGGTCCGCTGCGCGCTGAAGCCGCTCGGTGAGGACGAAATCGCCCCCTACGTGACCCATCGCCTCGCGGTGGCGGGTGGCGCGGTGCCGTTCGCTTCGGGTGCCATCGAGGCGATTCACGCCGTGTCGAGGGGGGTGCCGCGGGTCATCAATCTGGTCTGCGACCGCGCGCTGGTGGCGGGCGCGCGTGCCGGCTCGGAGGCGATCTCCCGCGAGCTGATCGTCAGCGCGGCCGACGAGCTCGGGTTCGAGGTGCCCGAGCGGGTCCGCCTGCAGCCGCCGGCGCCGCTGGCCGCTGGTGGTCGTGGCGCTGGTGCTGCTGCTGGCCGGAGGGGATCGGGGCGGCGGCCCGGTGGGCCCCGGACACCGTGCATCGGTGGCTGGTCGGATGGATCGGCAGCCCGCCGCTGCCGCAGGCGCCGCAGCTGACCGTGCCCCCGGCGGCCGCGCCGGTGCCGCTGCCGTCCGACGTCCCCGACGCGCAGCCGCCCGCGACGCCGCCCGCGGCGGCGGCGGCTGGAGGTGTTGCGGCCGCTTCGACGGGCACCGCCGGCGTCTACGTGATCCAGGTGGGAACGTTTCGCGATGCGGATCGCGCCGCGCGGCTGGTGGCACAGCTCACGAGCCTGCAGTTCGAGGCCCGCGACGTGGCCGTCACCCTGGGATCGCGGGGGGCGTGGCGGGAGGTGCTGATCGGCCGGTACCGGACGCGCAGACCGCCGCGCGCGACCTGCGGCGCCTCCAGCAGTCGGCCGGTTTCTCGGATGCGAGGGTGAGGAAGCTGGGTGGGAGCTGAAGCGGCGGCGAATTGAAGAATGTTGAATTGAAGAATTGAAGAAACGACGACGCCCGCTCTCGCGGATTCCGTCATTCTTCAATTCTTGAACTCTTCAATTCTTCGATAATTCCTCAGCGCAGTTCCCCCTACCGTCCCGCCGCCTGGTACTCCGGTTCGAATTCGTTGGCCATGGCCGGTGCCTCGGCGACCCCGTTGACATCATTCACCGGACGCGGCCACAGCGTGGGGCGGACGACGCGGTGCGCCGAGGTGGCGATGGCCGACTCGCCGTGCTGCGTCAGGTCGAGGCCCAGTTCCTCGTCCTCGTGGTCGACCCGCAGCGGGATGATGGCGTCGGTCACCTTGTAGAGGATCCACGACCCGCCCGTGGTGAAGACGGCCACGATGACCAGGGCGAGCATGTGGTGCAGGAACAGCGACCAGTGGCCGGTGATGAGTCCGCCCTGGGTCGCGAAGACGCCCGTCGCAATCATGCCGACGATGCCGCCGATTCCGTGGCAGGGAAAGACGTCGAGCGTGTCGTCGAGGGTCGACTTCGACTTCCAGTGGACCGCCAGGTAGGAGGTCGCGCTGGCAATCGCGCCGATGAGGATGCTGGACTGGATCGTCACGTAGCCGGCCGCCGGCGTAATGGCGACCAGGCCGACGACGGCGCCGACGCAGGCGCCGATGGCCGACGGCTTGTTTCCCTTCATCGCGTCGAGCGCCAGCCAGGCCAGCATGGCCGCCGCCGACGCCGTGTTCGTCGTCGCGAAGGCGAGCACGGCCGTCTGGTTGGCGGCCAGCGCCGACCCCGCGTTGAAGCCGAACCACCCGAACCAGAGCATCCCGGTGCCGAGGAGGACGAACGGCACGTTCGCCGGCTCGTGCGTCTCGCTGTTCATGTGGCTCTTGCGCCGCCCGAGCATCATCGCGCCGACGAGCGCCGCGAAGCCGGCCGACATGTGGACGACGGTGCCACCGGCGAAGTCGAGCACCCCCATCTTGTGGAGGAAGCCGTCCGGGTGCCAGGTCCAGTGCGCCAGCGGCGCATAGATGAACAGGCTGAAGAGCGAGATGAACAGGAGGTAGGCCGAGAAGCGGACCCGCTCGGCGAACGCGCCGGTGATGAGCGCCGGCGTGATGATGGCGAACTTCAGCTGGAAGAGGGCGAAGAGCAGCAGCGGAATCGTCGCCGCGAACCGGGGATCCGGCAGGTCGGTGACGTGGTGGAACATGAAATAGGTGAGCGGGTTGCCGATCAGGCCGTGGATGCTCGTGCCGAACGCGAGGCTGAAGCCGACGACGATCCAGAGGATGCTGATGACCCCCATCGCGATGAAGCTCTGCAGCATCGTCGAGACGACGTTGTTCAGGCTCACCATGCCGCCGTAGAAGAAGGAGAGCCCGGGCGTCATCAGCAGCACGAGACAGGTGGCCGTCAGCATCCAGGCGACGTCGCCGACATTGATGGCCCCGCCGGTGGTGACCATCTGGGGCGCCGGGATCAGGGCGAGCGCGCAGATGACGGCGAGGATGCTGATGGGCACGAGCGACGAGCGTTTCACGGGCGTCCTCCGGGTGAGTCGGGCCACGAACGAGGGTTCGTTCCCCGGAAGAGCAAACGCCGTGCCCCGCGTCGATCGCGCGCACCTGTCAGCTATTTCATTGGTATGTAATGAGATGCGGTAATCGTGCTGGCCCTGAATCGCGTTCGCTAGATCGACAAAAATGTTTACACGCCTTCATCTGCAAACATCGATGTCGAGATCTGTCGACTGCCTTCGACGCGGGGCGCGGGCCGCGAGTGCACGAAGCCGCCTCGTGCGGCCGCCGCCGGGGACCGTAAGGCCATGGTTGAACACGAATGTCGTCAGAGGTGAGTGCGCCGACAAAAATGTTCGATGGTGCGACAGCCCGCCTGCGGGAGGTCGCCGGACGATGAGCGGGTCCGACCGGCGTATGATGGCTGAAGGGAAGTGCTGAGCTGCAGGATGGCCTGGTCGCATGCATGACACGACCGCGAACCCCGACGCCGCCGACCCGCCACATCCGGCCGGTGCGGACATGACGTCGATCGTCTACCACGTCGACGATCACGACCGGATCGTCTGGATCGGGTCGGGCTGGACGGCGTTCGCCGAGGCCAACGACGCGGCCGCGCTCGTGCCGGAGATGCTGCTGCAGCAGCCGCTGCGTACGTGGATCACCGGTCCCGGTACCTGGAACCTCTACGCGATGCTCCTGCACCGCGTGCGGCGCACGGGCGAACCGCTCAGCTTCCCGTTCCGCTGCGATGCGCCTGCACGGCGCCGCTTCCTCACGATGACGCTGTCGTCGATGACCGAGGGCGGCGTCAGCTTCGATTCCCGGCTGGTTCGCGCCGAGGCGCGCGACCCGGTGATGCTGCTCGATCGCCAGTGTGCGCGGTCGGACCAGTTCGTCATGGTCTGCAGCTGGTGCAAGCGGGTGAAGGTGTCGAGCGAACGCTGGCTGGAGGTCGAGGGGGCCGTGGAGCAGCTCGGGCTGTTCGCCGTCGAACGCCTGCCGCAGCTGACGCACGGCATCTGCCCCGACTGTGCCGAGCGGCTCATCGCGGTCGCGGACGCCTAGGGGGGGCCCTCGGGCCTGGCGGCTCGCGCTACAAGCCGAGCCGCGAACGCAGGCGCCGCAGCGCGGTGTGCGACTCGGGCACGCGCAGCAGCATGGTGCTGCCGAGGAAGACGAAGCCGTAGGGGAGCAGCGTGACCGCCGCCACGGCGATCGGCTGCGAGAAGGGGAGTGACAGCTTGATGGCCCAGGCCACGGCCGCCCCGGCCCCCGCCGCCGCCCACAACCTCGCCGCGTAGCCCGCCGACAGCCCGGTCCGGCCGAGCCGGCGGTTCAGCGTCCGCCGCAGCAACAGGTACTCCACCCACGCCGACATGCCCGCCGTCGCGGTCAGCCCGACGGCGCCCCAGCGCGACGGGATGCCCACCATCGGCGGCAGGACGATGGCCGCCAGATAGCCGAGCACGGTCGTCAGCGCGACCCGGATGACGGCGTAGCGCAGGGGCGTCCGGGTGTCGCGCAGCGCGTAGTAGGTGGACGAGTACAGCCGCGCCAGCGTCGAGGCGAGCAGGCCAATCGACGCCCCGCCGAGAATCGCCCAGACGTACACCGCATCGGCATGCGTGAACCGTCCCGTCTGCAGCACGGCGGCGGCGATGATGTCGCCGAGCGCCATGAAGCCGACGACGGAGGGGATCACGAAGAAGGCGATCTGCCGGAGACCGGCGTCGAGGCGCGTCCGGACGGCTCCGGTGTCGGCCAGGCCCACCGCACCGGACATGCTGGGCAGCTCGGCCGCCGAGACGGACATGCCGAACAGGCTCACCGGCAGCGTGTACAGGATCTGCGCGTTCGCCAGCCCCGTCATGACTCCCGTCGGCAGCAGGCTCGCGAGCAGGGCGTCGACGTAGGCGCTGATCTGCACGACGCCGCGGCTGACGAAGACCGGCACGAAGTTCCGGACGACCGTCCGCACCTGCTCGTCGACGACGTCCCAGACGAGGTGCAGGTGCGGCGCCAGCCGGAGGACCGCCGGCACCTGGACGCCGAACTGCAGCGCGCTGCCGACGATGGAGCCCCACGCCAGGGTCGTGGCGAGCCGCGGCAGCGAGTGGTGCGGCCCGAAGGCGATCAGCGTCGCGATCATCGCGGCGTTCCAGAGCACCGGCGCCGTGTACGACAGCAGGAACCGGTGGTGGCTGTTCAGGATGCCGAGGCACCAGGCCGACATCACCAGCAGCCCGGCGCCCGGGAAGAGGATCCGGACGATCTGGATCGTGAGCTCCCGCTTCGCCCCGGTGAACCCCGGGGCGATCACCGCGATGAGCACCGGCGTCGCCGCGATGCCGACCAGCACGAGCACGCCGGCGATGAGGGCGAGCAGCGCCGCCACCGCCCCGGCCACCCGGGTGGCTTCCTCCTCGTCGTGCCGTGCGAGCAGCGCGGCGTACACGGGGATGAACGACGCCGACAGCGCTCCTTCACCGAACAGGTTCTGCAGGACGTTGGGGATGCGGAACGCCGCCATGAAGGCGTCGGCGGCGTCAGACCGCAGGCCGAAGAAGTACGCGAAGACCCGCAGCCGGATCAGCCCCGTGAGCCGGCTGCACAGGATGCCGGCGGCAACGAGCGCGGCCGAACGGCTGGTTCGTGGCGGCGTGCGGGAGGACGGCGAGGTCGTTGGGCTGGCCACTGGGACGCGATGGACTCCGCTGTCATGGTGCGACAGGGAGTGCCACGTTGTCCACCCGGCGTGACACGAGCGGGATTCGGGATTCGGGATTGGGGAGGGCGGGGACAGGCGCTCAGGGGCTCGGGACTCGGCGCTCGGAAGAGCGCTGCGCCGCGAGGCTACGCGAGCGCGAGGACATGTGCGATCCGAGGGTCGGCGCTCGGCGTCAGCTCCGCGCGGGGGTGGGGCCCCGCGCGCACTGAACGAGGCTGCTTCCCTACTCCGCTCTCAACGCCAGCATCGGATCCACGCGGGTCGCGCGGCGGGCGGGGAGGTAGCTGGCCGCCGCCGCCACGAGGGCCAGCAGCACCGGCACGCCGATGAACGTCAGCGGATCGAGCGGGCTGACGCCGTAGAGCAGGCCCTGCATCAGCCGCGTCAGCAGACCGGCGGCGACGAGCCCGATGGCGATGCCGGCCATCGACAGCGCGAGGCCGCGGCCGAGCACCATCCGCGCCACACGTCCGCCGTCGGCGCCGATGGCCATCCGGATGCCGATCTCGTGCTCGCGCTGGCTGACGAGATAGGCCAGCACGCCGTAGATGCCGATGGCCGCGAAGATGAGCGCGAGCAGCGCGAACGTTCCCAGCAGGAACCCCGCCAGCCGCGGCGTCGCCAGCGCCCGGTTCACCACATCGTCCATCGTCGTGATTCCGGAGAGCGGGACGTTGGGATCGATGGAGCGCAGCGACTCGCGCACCGGGCCCGGCCAACGTGAGCGGATTGCCGGCCGTGCGGACGACGATCGCGAAGTTGCGGCGGACGCCGCCCGGCGAGGCCGGGGTGTCGCCGACGGCGGCCTGCGTGGTGATCGCGGTGTACTGCGAGACCGGGACGTAGGTCTTCGCCTTGATCAAACCGGTGACGCCGTTGTGGTGGACGTCGGCCACGACGCCGACGACGGTGACCCAGGGAAAGCCGGGCGTGCTGCCGCCGACGTGAAACCGTCCGCCGAGCGCCGACCGGCCCGGCCAGTACTTCTTCGCCATCGTCTCGTTGATGACGCCGACGAGCTGGGTGCCGGCCGTGTCGCTCTGCTGGATCGTCCGGCCGGCGATCAGCTTCTCGCCCAGCGCTTCGATGGCGCCGTCGCTGACGACCTGCCAGTCGGCGGGCGTGATGACGCCCGGCGGCGGGGTGTAGCCCTCGACCTTGAGGCCCCAGTCGCCGATCGAGTTGGCGAGCGGCAGGACACGCACCAGGCCGGCCGCTCGCACGCCGGGCAGCGCCCGCACATCGCCGACGAACTGGCGGTAGAGCGCGTTGGTCTTCTCGGTGGTTTCGTAGCCCGCCTCCGGCAGAGTGAGCCGTGCCGTGAGCACGCGATCGGGGTTGAAGCCCAGGTCGACCTGCTGCAGCGCCGCCAGGCTGCGCACCATCAGGACGGCGCCAACCACCAGCACGACCGCCATCGCCATCTCGCCGACGACCAGCAGCGCGCGCATCCGCTGACGCGCCGCGCCAATCGTCCCCTGATGGCCACCCTCCTTCAGTGAATCCACCAGGTTGACCTTCAGCGCCCTCGCCGCCGGCGCGATGCCGAACAGCACCGTCGTGGCCACGGCGACGAGCGCCGTGAAGGCGAGCACGCGTCCGTCGATGGTGACCGCGCCGAGCGCCGGCAGGGCGTCGGGGTTGATGGCGAGCAGCAGGCTGAGGCCACTCGTGGCGAAGAGCAGCCCCGCCGCCGCGCCGACGATCGAGAGCAGGAGGCTCTCGATCAGCAGCTGGCGCAGCAGCCGGCCGGGGCCGGCGCCCAGGGCGGTCCGGACGGCGAGCTCGCGCTGCCGTCCGTCGGCGCGGACGAGCATCAGGTTGGCGACGTTCGCGCAGGCGATGAGCAGCAGGAAGCCGACGGCGCCGGCGACGAGCAGGATGGCCGGCCGCACCGTCCCGCGGATTTCCGTGTCGAGCGGCACGGCCAGGGCGCTGAAGTGCATCGGCTTCGGGTAGAGCCCGGCCTTCGTGAAGTTGGCCGTCACGGCCTGCAGCTCGGCGGTCGCGCTGGCCGCGGTGGCGCCGGGCGCCAGCACGCCGGCGGCGTAGTAGCTGTGGGAGCCTCGAACACTCGAATCGAGCGCCAGCGGCAGCCAGACCTGCGTCGGCATCGCCGAGTCTTCCGTGAAGTCGGTCGGCAGGCGGAAGCCGCGCGGCATGACGCCGACGATCTGCTGGCGAACGCCGTCGATGTCGATCGGCTGACCGACGACGACGGGGTTGCCGCCGAATCGCTGTTGCCACAGGGAGTAGCTGATGATGGCGACGTGCGGGCCGTTCGGCCGGGCCTCGTCCGGCGTGAACGTTCGGCCGAGGAGCGGGGCGGCGCCGAGCACCTCGAAGGCGTTCGGGGTGACGCTACCGATGCCGATGTGCACTGGATCGCCGTCACCTGTGAGGTTGGCCTCGCCGGTGCCCCAGGCGCCGACCGCGCTCAGCGTGTGGCAGAGCCGCCGGTAGTCGAGCACCTCGGCGTCGGAGAGCCACGTCTTGTCGTAGCCGGTCCAGCGGCTCCAGACCATCACCCGCTTCCCGGGATCGTGGTACGGCAGCGGCGCGAGCAGCGCGGCGTTGACGACGGTGAAGATGGCGGTGGTGGCCCCCACGCCGAGCGCCAGGGTGACGACGGCGACCAGGGAGAAGCGGGGAGCCCTCAGCAGCGTGCGCAGCGCCAGGCGAAGCTCGTGCAGCATGTCGGACAGTCTCCTCGACGTCTTCGACGGACGATGGGGGGCACGGGTTGCCGGGAGAGGCCTAGCCAGATGCATGCCACGCGGCGGCCTCGCCGGCGTGGTGGAAGCGGAATCCGCCCGGGCGGCACTGTCCGCTTGCGGGATCGGGCGTGGTGGAAACGGACGATGTCTGGCGGGTCCTGTCGCCGGACACCCCGTCCGTGCTCGGCGCCAACAGCGCGATCACGGGTGGGGCGCCTGCGCGCGGCCGGGGGCCCCGTCCGGCACCACCCGCGCGTACCAGGGCGCAGGACGTGGGGTTTGAGACCGAAGACTGGAGACCGAAGACTGGAGACTGAAGACCGAAGACCGAAGACCGCTGAGAGACCGAAGACTGAAGACCGAAGACCGTCAGTAATTATTGGGGTGGGCGACGGGTATCGAACCCGCGACCTCCTGAGCCACAGTCAGGCGTTCTACCACTGAACTACGCCCACCACACTGCCGGTCGGCCGGACGGCGGCCCTCGACGAGCACTCACCGGACGGACAGCAACCATCAAGTGTAGCACCAGCCGAACGGGGTGGGCAACCGCGGGCGGGGGGATACCGGGGACGGACGGGCCGCCGGGGCGGCCCGTCCGTCTCTTGGAGTGCTAGAACTCGAACCGCACGCCGAGCTGCACGGTCCGCGGGTCGAGGACGCCGTTGACCTGATTGAATCGCGAGCCGTTCGAGAGATTGAAGTTCACGACCGGCGCGGCGTTCAGGACGTTGAAGAGGTCCAGCATGCCGGTCAGGCGATGGCCGGCGAAGTTGAACGCCTTGTCGACACGGAGATTCAGCAGGGTCACGGTATCCGACCGGTTGTTGCTGAAGTCCTGCATCCAGAAGGACTGCGTGCCGGCGTTCGGCAGGCTCACCGTGATGCGGCGGGCGTACTGCCAGCCGCTCTGGACCTGGAAGTTCGCCCCGATGCCGACCTGGTACGGCAGTTCGTACCGGCTCGACAGGTGGAACTGCCAGGTCGACGTCACCTGGCGGTTCGGCACCGTCGGGTAGACGTTCTGGAAGTAGTCCGTACTGACCGGATCGGACTGCGTCAGCGGGTTGTTGCTGGCGCTGTTCCGCCGCAGGTCGTCACGGCGCGTCCAGTCGAAGCTCGAGTCGAGGAACAACCCGGCCGAGAAGCGCTTGTTGAAGGCGAACTCGACCGTGTCGTAGTTGTAGGCCCCTTGCCCGCCCGGCACGTTCGTGATCAGGTTCGCCACCTGGCCGACGAGCGCACTCGGGATATCCATCACCGTGAAGTTCTGCACGCCCTGCACCCCACCGTCGATGCTGCTGAGGGTCACCGGGACGGTGACGGGCACGGTGAACTGGTTGGTGAGGAGTGAGTTGTAGCTGGAGTTGACGCCCACCAGCGTGTTCCGGCTCATCTTCCGCACGTAGGCGACGCGGAACGACGACTGGCCCCAGAACTGCCGCTGGTAGGACAGGTCGAACTCGTCGGTGTACGGCGTCTTGAGCCCGGTGTCCAGCGTCGTGTCGACGCCGCCGGTGGAACTGAGCAGGTTTCCGAGTTCCTGCGGGCCATCGTACAGCCGGTTGCCGTTCTGGTCGAGGAACTGGTAGGTCTTCGTGTTCGCTCCGCCCGGATCGACGCCCGAGAAGCTGTCGGCGAAGTTGTAGTAGTAGCGGCCGTAGAACGCCTTGATGGCGGTCTTGCCGTCGCCGGCCGGGTCGAAACTGACGCCGAGACGCGGGGCGACGGTGTTGCGGATGAACAGCGTCTTGCCCGGGAACGTCTGCGTCGACGAAGAAGTCGGTCAGGATCGGATCCCGCTTCGCCGTCGATGTAGTACGGCCGCTGCCGGTCGTACCGCACGCCCGCGGTGAGGGTGACCTTGTTGCTCGCCGTCCAGCGGTCCTGGAAGTACAGCGCGACGCGGCGGTTCCGGTCGCTCGGGATGGACCAGGTGCTGCCCAGTTTCGCCGGGTCGCCCAGGTCGGTGAGCCGGATTTGATCGGTCGCGCCATTGCTGTCCAGGTAGAGGAGCGGGCCCGACGTGCCGCTGCTCGCGAAGTTCGACTCGTCGTCGATCCATTCGAAGCCGATCTTCAGGTCGTGGCTGCCCGCGTTCTTCGTCGGCAGGTAGTAGGTCGCGTTGCCGTAGACCTGCGGCTTCTCGCGCTCGAGTGAGAAGGGGCCGGTAAAGCCGCCCCCGGTGAAGCCCGCGCCGGTGTCGACACCGGTCGCCAGGTCGGTCCGCGGCGGATTGCGTCTTGTAATCGACCGACGGCTGTTCGGGAAAGGCGTACCCGAAATTGCCGATGTTCAGCTCGGTGAACAACCGGTTCGACCAGACGCGCTCCCACTTGCCGTTGTACATCCAGCTCGGGCTCGTCTGCGCCAGCGTGGAGTCGGGCCCGCGCGTGGCCGACAGGCCGCGCAGCGGCTTCTGCTTCTTCCCCCACTGGTAGTAGCCGATGATCGTGTCCTTCGACGAGGCCTTCCAGGTCTCCTTCGTCGTGAAGTTGTTGAAGATCCCCAGGTCGGTCGCGATCGACGGATCGACGCCCGAGATCTGCTTGTTGATCTTGAAGTGGTTGAACGCGGCGAAGAACCAGAGCTTGTCCTTGATGATGGGCCCGCCCAGGTCGTCGTGGTTCTCCCAGAACAGCAGGTTCGGCTGCGCCGACCCGCCGCGCGCGGTGATGTTGCTGTTCACGTTGTTGCCCACGAAGCTCTCGCCCTCGTAGGTCTGGTTGATCAGCGCCTTGAACTGGTTGCCACCGCTCTTGATGGTCGAGATGACGGCCGCGCCGGCCGTGTTCATCGACACGTCCTGGCCCGCCCCGCTCACCGCGATCTCGTTCTGCGAGAAGTAGTCCTGATAGAACCCGGCGCCACCCGTCCCCTCGGTCGTGTCCACGCCCTCGGTGATGACGCGCGTCTGGTTCGAGATGCCGAACGCGTCGTAGCCCGACTGCTGGCTCTTGTGGCTGCCGCCCACGTCGAAGCCCCGCATCCGGACGCCCGGCGACTGGGCCAGCGCGCCCCACAGGTCGCTCGAGCTCGGCACGCCAATCAGCTTCGCCGTGTCCATCGTGTTGCCCACCGAGGTCGACTGCGTGTCGACGATCGGCGACTCGGCCGTCACCTGCACCGTCTCCTGCAGCGACGCGAGCTGCAGGGCCGCGTCCACGGTCAGCGTCTGGCCCAGCGCCAGCGTGATGTTCTGCCGCGTGAACGTCTTGAAGCCCGACAGGTCGAACTTCAGCGTGTAGGAGCCCGACGGCAGCGACGGGAACTGGTAGCTCCCGTTGGCTTCCGTCACGGCCACCTGCGAGCCGATGAGGGCCGGTGACGTCGCGGTCACGGTCACGCCGGGCAGCACCGCGCCCTGCGCATCCTTCACCGTGCCGGTCAGCCGGCTGTTCACGTTCTGCGCCCACGCCGGAGTCGTGGCCAGCGCGAGCAGCAGCGCCAGAATGCGTATCTGCCAACGGATCATTGGAATGTGCCTCCCTCTGTACGCCCCACCCGGCAACCGGCACCCGCGCCCTCCGGCCATTCCGCCACGATCGCGCGGTGGCGCGCGTGGCAGCCGGATACGAAGTCGCCCGATGGGAGTCACGTCCAGCGTAGGAGGCGGGAGAGACGAAGGCCAATTCGTTATCCGCATGAACGCCGCGCGATCGACCGCGAAGCCGGCGGCGCGGTGACGTCGATTCGGAATTCCGTTCATCGCACGCGCGAACTCGCGCGGCGATCCGTCCGTCTCTTCATGCAACGACGGCAACCGAACGGAAGCGTTCAGCGTCTATATGCATGAGCGCCTGCAATTGAGACGGGAATCACCATGTTACGAGTCAGTGTCTTCGTGCTCTCACGCGGCCCGGCGCCCACGGACGACGAGATGAGAGGCGCGTTGCCTCGCACGGTCGAACGCGACGTGCCGAATTCGAACACCCTGAATCCGCGCTCTGTGGGCTATCGCCTGCCGGACCGTTCGAAAGCGGTCAGTCCAAAGCTGCGGGTGCCGGCGCCGCGCAACGTCGTCTGAGTTCCGCAGACGCCGGTCCGCGGCGCACCGACAGCCCGGCGTGGGTGGCTGCCGCGACGCCGCGGTGACGTCCGTTTGAGCCCAGGACCAGGCGGGCGGCGACGTCCGCCTGGCCGCGGCGCGGGGCGGATCCGGCGGCGGCCAGCCGCCGCGGACGAAGAAAGTTGCGCTGATTCGTGCAACTCAGCCATTCGGATACTTGGATTCCATGAGCGCTGTGCATGGATTCCAGGCCGGGGTCCGCGGTATCCGCCGGTCACGCCGGCCCCGAACCGGTCCGCCGCATTCGAGGCCGTTCGACCCCGGGCCGCCTCACGGGACGCTCAGATGTACCTCGAGCTCCGCCATCTGAAACTGATCGTGACCGTGGCCGAAGCCGGCTCGGTGACCCGCGCCGGCACCCGCCTGCACCTGACCCAGCCCGCCCTCAGTCACCAGCTGCGCTTCATCGAGGAACAGGTCGGCGAGAAGGTGTTCGTCCGCTCGCGCCGCGGGATGCGGCTGACGCCGGTGGGGGAGAAGCTGTATGCGGCGGCCAGCCGCGTCATCGCCGCCTTCAAGGGGTTCGAGCGCGAGGCGCGGCGCATCAGCGAGACGGGCCGGCCGACCGTCCGGCTGGCGATGGAGACCGATGCCTGGACCGGCCGCGCCCTGCAGCTGTTCCAGGTGCAGCATCCGGGCATCGACGTGAAGCTGGTCGAGGGCGCGCGGAGCCGTCCGTTCGACGCGCTGGTCGCGGGGCGGATCGACGTGGCGATGGTGACGCGGCCCGTGCCGGACAGCGACATCCAGGTGCGGCCGCTCTTCCGCGACGAGATCGTCGTCATCGTCCGGCCCGACCACGCGCTGGCCGGTCGCCCCTATTGCGAGCTCGACGATCTGTGCGGCGAGCCGCTGCTGCTCTATCCGGGATCGGCCGAGGAGCGCGAGTTGCGATCGGCGGCGCTCGATCGTGGCAGCGTGCAGCCGAGCCGCGTCGCCGACGTCGACGGCACCGACTCCATTCAGGCGCTGGTGGCGGGCGGCTTCGGCGTGAGCGTGATGTCGCGGATCGCGGTGCGCGAGGCGGTCGCGTCGGGCGAGGTCGTCGCGCTTCCGCTCACGCGCCAGGGATCGTTCCGTACGTGGAACGCCGCCACGCTCGGCGATGACGACCTGCCGGGATCGGTGCGGCGCTTCGTCGACGAGATGATCGCCATTGCGGTCAGCGAAGGCGCCACGCCCTGCTCGACCGCGCCGTGCGTCACCAGCCCATCTGCAGCATGCCCCACAGCCCCACGCAGATCGCCACGCCGACGATCAGCATGCTGCGCGTCGTGGACGCGAAGTAACGGGTACACCATCAGCGCGAGCCCGGCCGCCATCTGTGGCAGCCGGCCCTGCTTCCTGCCGTAGCCGAACAGCGCGAGGCCGACGACCCCGACGACGAGCGACAGGTACAGCCACGTCGGATCGGGCATGGACATCGAAGGAGCTCCGGGCCGTCGTGCGGCCGTCCCGGCCGTACGCCGTATGCGCACGCGGGCGCTCACAGAGTACAGAGGATCGGCCGGCCTGCAAAGAACGCCGCCGGCGGCCGCGGCTTGAGTCGGGCGATCCGACTCCATATAGTTGAGGCTCTTTCTGGCGCACGGGCCGGCCGGGACGGCCGGCCCGTGCGGTCCTCTTCAACCCTGAACGCCGGGCGGCCGCCCGGCACGGCGCGCGTCGCGCGGGGAGACAGCAGACATGAGCGGCTATCTGATCGTCCAGGTGCAGGTGACGGATCCCGAACAGTACAAGAAGTACACCGCCGTGACGCCGGGCCTGGTGCAGCGGTTCGGCGGAAAGTTCATCGTGCGCGGCGGGCCCGTGGTGGCGCTGGAAGGCGAGCACGACGGCCGCCGCATGGTCGTCCTCGAGTTCCCGTCGGTCGAGCAGGCGACGGCGTTCTGGAACTCGCCGGAGTACGCCGAGGCGAAGAAGCTGCGCGCGGACGCCGCCGTGGTGTCGTCGGTCGCGATCGCCGGTGTATAGGCCGACGCGCCGGCCCTTCGGCGAACGCTCGGGGCGGAGCCCTGCGGCGTAACGCCGCGCACCGCGCGGCCGCCCCGCGACACGCTCGGGGCGCCCTGAGCCAGTCGAAGGGCGCGACCGGAACGGGTTGCGCGCGAGCGGCATGGGGCGTGGGGGCCCCATGAGCGCGCGCGCTTCGCGGGGTGCCGGGGCCCCGCAATCGAACAGAGCCGCTGTTGGCGCGAGCGAGTGAAGGGAGCCGGGGTTCGGGGCAGAGCCCCGACTGACTTGTCAGCCGGTGACGGACCGGCTGGACCCGTCGCGCCCGGGGGACGGCGCGTCGGTGCGCAGCTCGTGCAGCGCCTCGACGAGGGCGATGCGCGCGGCGAGGCCGTCGGCGCGCGCGCGCCAGTCCCGCTGCCGGTCGGCCGCCTCGATCCCCTGCTCCACCCGTCGCAGCAGCCCTTCCAGCCGATCGAGCAGCCGCACGTGGGCGAACGCCACGGCGGCCGCCTGCAGCTCCGGCACCGCCACCTCCAGCGTCCGCATCAGCGCCTGACAGCCGGCGCAGGCCCGATCGGGCGGACACAGCACCGTATCGGCGCCGGCGTGGCGGGCTCGTTCCATGATGCTGCGGACCCCATTGGTGTCGCACCGCGTCTGGCTCTGGACGTCGACCGCGTGAAGCTCGTGGGCTGCCATGCGTGCCTGCATCTCTGACGGAATCGTGCGTCCGGCGCCGAAATCGGCCGGACCGGCCATCGGCGTCGACGGCCGTCAAGCGGCGATTGCCGGACGATTGCACGGGTATGACGCCCGGTCCGCGCCCGGGCGACCGTCGCCGTGGAGATGGGCATCAAGACCGGTGCCAGATCAGTGAGCCGGCCGCCTTCGCGACCGGGTAGCGCCGGCGGTCGCTGCGGCGAGCTCCGCCGAAGTGCGAAGCACGCAGGCGAGGGTGTGGGGCGGCGCCCGGACAGCGTCACGGCGCGCACGGCGCGCCCGCGAACGGAACGGAGCGAGCCGCGATGGGCGAGCGAGTGCAGTGAGCCGGGGTGTGGGGCGGAGCCCGGACAGCGTCACGGCGCGCACGGCGCGCCCGCGAACGGAACGGAGCGAGCGGTGGGCGAGCGAGTGCAGTGAGCCGGGGTGTGGGGCGGAGCCCGGACAGCGTCACGGCGCGCACGGCGCGCCCGCGAACGGAACGGAGCGAGCCGCGCAGGGCGAGCGAGTGCAGTGAGCCGGGGTGTGGGGCGGAGCCCCACGTAAGTTGTTACGGACAGCCCGCTTTCGACGGGAGGATGAACCGCCGCACGCCCGTCGCGCGGTCGACGGTGATCTGCCCGAGCTCGGCGCAGACGGCGGACTGGGGAAGCGGCAGGTGCGACGGCACCATGCCTTCGTACTCGCGCGTCCAGAAGTGGACTTCGATGGCCGGCGCGTCGCCCTGCAGGCGATCGACGATCTGCCACAGGGCGTCGCCGAAGCCCGGCGATTCGTCGAGGACGACGAGGTACACCGAACCCTGCCGCGCCGCGACATGGTAGTCGGGCAGCGAGAGCGGGCGATCGTAGCCGCCGCGCGGTCTGAGGGCGGTCACGATCGACAGCACGAAGATGGCCACCAGGCCAACCGCCAGAAAGCGCAGCGGCCAGGGCGACGCGGGCCGGGCCGGTCCGCCGGGCCGGACGATCGGCACGTCGCGCGACGGACCGAGCGACTGCGGATCGAGTGCGTCGATGAAGCAGATGAGGTGGACGCCGAGCGGCAGCAGCAGGCTCACCAGCCCCATGGGCGCCGCGATGCGGAACAGGATGACCGAGACGACGTAGAGCGTCGCGGCCGCCGAGAACCAGAGCAGACCGATGACGATCTGTCCGAGGTAGATCTGGCCGGTGCCGGGGATGATCAGGCTGCAGAAGGCGGCGAAGACGCGGTTCCGTCGCCGGGGCGAACCGGCTGGGGTGGGCGGGGTATCCGGAGCGACGTCCTGCATGAGCTCTCTCGACGTGCGGTACTCCTTCACTATACAGGACGGAAGACCGGAGACCGAAGACCGGAGACGGTCTCCAGTCTCCGGTCTCCAGTCGTCAGTCCCTCAGGCGTATGCGTTGGCCACCGACAGATCCACGGTCTTCAGGAACTTCGGTGCCCGACGGTGTTTCGTCGCCTGCTCGTAGGCGTACGCGAGCTTCAGCAGCGTCGGCTCGCTCCACGCCCGCCCGAAGAACGACAGGCCGACCGGCAGGCCGTAGTGATAGCCGGCGGGCACGGTGATGTGCGGGTATCCCGCGATCGCGGCGATGGCGGAGCTGCCGCCGAATCCGTAGCCGCCGTTCACGAGGTCGGTGAGCGAGGCCGGCGATCCGGTCGGGCAGACGAACGCGTCGAGCTTGTACTTGTCCATGATCGCGTCGATACCCTCCTTGCGCGACAGGCGCATGTTCTTCGCGAGGGCGTCGACGTACGCCTTGTCGGTCAGGGGCCCGCGTGCCTCGGCCTCGATCATCCGTTCCTGGCCGAAGTACTGCAGTTCGCGGTCCTTGTTCTTCTCGTTGAACTCGATGACCTCTTTCAGCGAGTGGACCGGCGCCGAGGGGCCGAGCGCCGCCAGGTAGGCGTTGAGGTCGTGCTTGAACTGGTACGACAGCACGGTTCCCTCGCTCTCGCCGAGGTCGCTGAGCGTCGGAATGTCGGCCGGGTCGACGAGTACGGCTCCCTGCTTCTTCAGGTCCTCGAGGGCCGCCTCGATGATCCGGTCCGCCGACACGCTGTAGCCGAACAGGTGCTGGCGCGGCACGCCGAGCCGCGCCCCCTTCAGGCCGTTCGCGTCGAGGAACTTCGTATAGTCGGTCATCGACCTGCCGGCGCTCGCCTTCGTCGCCGGGTCGTCGGGATCGACGCCCGTCAGCGCGCCGAGCAGGGTCGCCACGTCGGCCACGGTGCGTCCCATCGGCCCGGCGGTGTCCTGCGTGTGCGAGATCGGGATGACGACCGAGCGGCTCCAGAGTCCGACGGTCGGCTTGAAGCCGACGACGCCATTGCTCGTCGACGGCGAGACGATCGAGCCGTTGGTCTCGGTGCCGATGGCGATCGCGCAGAAGTTCGCCGAGGCCGCCGCGCCCGAGCCGGCGCTCGATCCCGACGGGTTCCGGTCGAGCGCGAAGGGGTTGGCGCACTGGCCGCCGCGGCCGCTCCAGCCGCTCGACGAATGCGCGCCGCGATAGTTCGCCCACTCCGACAGGTTCGCCTTCGCCAGGATGATGGCGCCCGCCTCGCGCAGCTTCGCGGCGATGAACGAGTCCTTCGCCGGAATGGAGGTCGCCAGCGCCAGCGATCCGGCCGCCGTCGGCATCTGGTCGTGCGTGCCGATGTTGTCCTTGACGATGACGGGCACGCCGTGCAGCGGGCCGCGCACCTTGCCGCTCTTCCGCTCGGCGTCCAGCCGGTCGGCGATGGCCGCGGCGTCGGGGTTGATCATGATGACGCTGCGCAGCATCGGTCCGCTCTGGTCGAGCGCGTTGATGCGGGCCGTGTACTTGTCGACGAGCGACCGGGCCGTGTCCTGGCCCGAGGCCATCCGCTTCTGCAGGTCTGCGATCGTCAGCTCCTCGAGCTCGAACGGCGCGCTGCCGGCCACCGGCTTCGCGGCCGGGGTCGGGGCCTGCGAGGCGGGGCTGCAGGCGGCCGTCCCGAGCGCGCCGGCTGCCGCCGCCGCGCCGATCACGCCCGCCGCGCCTGCCTGCAGGAACGTCCGCCGCTTCATCCCGCGTTCCTCCCGTTCCTCCTCACGCTCGCTCATCGTGGTGTCCTTTCTGGTGACTGCCGCTGATCCGTGCGATATGCACGGTGCAGCGTGCAACGTGCGCTGCGCGCTCCGGCCCCCGGCCCCCGGAGGCGCGATTGTAGTGCCGAACGGGGGGTGGGAGGAAACGGACAGCTCGACAGGAAGCTGCGTGACGGCGGAGGGAGGAACGGGATCGGTGGGTCGAAGAGAGTCTGCGCGGCCGGCCGGACCGGCCGCGCAGGCGAAGGGAACCGCTCAGTGCCGGCCGGCGCGCACCGGCAGGCCGGAGACGGGATCGAGCACGAGCCGGTCGAACCGCGGTCGCGAGAAGTCGAACATGTTCAGCAGCGTGCCCGCCTTCTCGTCGAGCGACTGATCGCCGAGCCGGCCGAGCGACCAGTTGTCCTCGATGAAGCGGAGGATCGACGACTGGTCGGTCACCGAGTGATCCACGAAGTTGGGACGCGCCCACGGCGACACGAGCAGCAGCGGCAGCCGCGGCCCATAGCCGCATCGCCCCTGATAGGCGCCCGGCGCCGAGCTCCCGCACATCCCGGGGCCGTTCAGGGCGTCGGTCGCGTCGTTCGAGGGGCTCACGATCGGTCCCATCACGTGGTCGTACCACCCGTCGGAATCGTCATACGAGATGATCACGGCGGTCGACCGCCACTCCGGCATCGCCTGCAGCCGGTTGATCGTGTCGACGATGAAGCGCTGTTCGGCGAGCGGATCCGAGTAGCCGGCGTGGCCGTCCTGGTAGCCGGCCGCCTTCAGGAAGCTGACCGCCGGCAGATGCCCGGCCCCAGCCGCCGCCCAGAAGTCGCTCAGGTCGGTACTGGTGGTTCGCCTGATCGGTCCGGCCGATCATCGCCACCGACGTCGGCGGGAGGTGATGCGGATTCGCGGTGCTCGCGTCAGTACTGGAACGGCTCGTGGTGCGGGATGTAGTCGCCCTTCGGCCGGCCGTCGCTGCCCGGGTGCGACGCGCCGCAGACCGCCTGGCCGCTCAGCGTGCGGCTGGTCGGCGCGAAGCCGCCCTGGAACCAGCCCCAGGTGACGTCGGCCGCGTTCAGCAGGTCACCGACGTTGCGCCCGCTCATCTCGACCGTGTTCGCCGGGTTCGAGCAGTCGTCGAGCGTCGGCTGCGGATCGCCGATGACCGTCCCCTGCGTCACCCGTCCTGGCAGCGACGAGGGAGTCGCGCCGTGCGTCTGGCCCGCGGCCAGGTTCAGCGCGCCGACCGTCGAGGGGCCGAACGTCGTGCCGTACGAGTTGTCGCTCATCGCGAAGCGCTGCGCGTAGTGCCAGAGCGCCGTCACGGTGTTGCCGTCGTAGTACCCCATCACCTGCCCGGCTTCGCAGCTGCCGCCGCCGTTGCCGGTGAACTCGACGAACTCGTCCATCACGCCGCCGTCGAAGGCCTGCTGCTCGGCGGTGTAGCCGTGATCCTGATCGCAGGTCGCGGCCTGTGAGCGATCGAGGCGGAAGGGCTGCGTGCTGTTGGGATTCGCCGTCAGCAGCGCCGAGGCGAGGCCGTTGATCGACGGCGTGTCCGGCGACGCGACGAACCGCGGCTCGCCGGCGGGGTTCGCCGCCTCCGGGTAGGTGGCGAAGTAGTGATCGAACGAGACGTTCTCCTGAAAGATGACGACCACGTGGCGGATGGGCGTCTCGGTGCGGGCCTCACGACCGTCATGACGGCGGTCGGCGTGCAGGGCGGTCGGCGTGCCGGCGGCCAGCGTGAGGCCGGCGACGGCGATCCATGACAGGGCTCTGGTCCAGTGCGTGCGCATCATCGACTCCTCCTGGGAAACGCGAACAGGGCGACGATAGACGCGCCGCGTGGCGGACCGTTTCCGCCCAATGACCGCCGGGTAAATCTTCGGCCTCCGTCGCACGGCGCGTGCAGCGAGGCGCCGGCCCCGTGGCTCGTTGACTCGACCTGTTACAATTTCGTGCGGCAGCGGTGCCGTCAGTCGTCCCCGTCTGGAGAGAGCGGATTCGTGGCACAGTCCCTGCGGCGGCAAATCCTGGTCGTCACGGCCGTCATCCTCGTTCCCATCATCGGCATCCTCTTCTGGGCCGCGTACCTCACGTACCGGCAGCAGGTGATCCGGATCGAAGCCGGCACCCGCACGATGGCCGTCACCGTGTCGGCGTACGTGAACCGCACGCTGGCCGTCGCCGACGGCGTCGGCGGCGTCATCGTCGCCGAGCCGTCGATCCAGGCGCTCGACGCGGACGCCGCGGCCGGCGCGCTGCACGCCGTCCTCGCCAATCCCCTGTTCCGCAACGCCGTGCTCGCCGACCCGACCGGCCGTCCCCTCCGCTGGGCGGCGCCGCCGGATCCGCAGGTGGAAGGCCTGATGCCGGCCGGCTGGCTGGCGACGGTCGCGTCCGGCGGCACGCCGGAGGTCGGCGCGCTGCTGGGGGCGGTCGGGGCGCCGGCCCACGCGATTCCGCTCGCCTATCCGATCGAGCGCGACGGCCGGCTGGTCGGCGTTCTGGGGCTGCTGGTCCGCGTCGAGGCGCTGCAGAGCGGGCTCGCCGCGCTGCCGTTGCCGGAGCCGGTCGTGGTCACGATCGTCGACGGGCACGGCATCGTGGTGGCCCGCAGCCGCGATGCGGCGCCGTACGTCGGCGGTCCGGCCGCGCCCGGGGCCGAACGGCGCGCGCCCGGCAACGGCCAGCCCGCGATCGTGCGGTCGCCGCTCGACGGCGTCGCCCGCATCGTGGGCACCGTCACCATGCGGAAGGTCCCGTGGGTCGTGAGCGTCGCCGTGCCGACCGGCGCGGCCTGGGCGGCCACGCTGCCGATCTACCGGCGCAACTTCAGCATCTCGATCGGCGTGACGATCCTGATCCTGTGCATCGAGTTCGTGTTCGCCCGGCGGTGGCTGCGCGCCGTGTCGCACCTGGAGCGGGTCGCCGGGCGCGTGAAGGACGGCGACCTGACGACGCCCGAGCGGCAGGCGATGCCGACGAGCGAGCTGGAGCGCCTGCAGGAGGCGTTCGCGAGCATGGTCGCCGGACTGCACCGGGCGCAGGCCGAGATTGCCGCGCAGGTCGAAGAGGAGCGGCGCATGCGCACCGAGCTGGAGTCGCTGCAGCAGCAGGTGATCCGGCAGGAGCGGCTCGCGGCGATCGGCGTCCTGGTCGCCGGGCTGGCGCACGAGCTGAACAATCCGCTGCAGGCGGTGCTCGGGCTGGCGGAACTGCTCATCGCGCGCGGCGATCTGCGCGCCGACGCCCTGTCGGACGTGACGCTCATCACCCGGGAGAGCCAGCGCGCCAGCGCCATCGTCCGCAACCTGAAGCGGTTCGGCCAGCCGCAGACGACCGAGCCGGTGGCCGTCCGGCTGCACGAGGTGATCGCGTCGACGATCGAGCTGCGCCGCCACGACATCGAGTCGCAGGGCATCGAGCTCGCGGTCGACGATCGCGCGACCGCGGCCGTGATGGGCGTGTTCACCGAGCTGCAGCAGGTGCTGCTCAACGTCGTGATCAACGCGGAACAGGCGATCGGTCCGGACGGCGCCGGCCCGCGCCGGATCGAGATCCGGACGAGGGACGGGCAGGGGCGGGTGCGGATCGAGGTGGAGGACACCGGCCCGGGCGTCGCGCCGGGCGACGTCGCGAAGCTGTTCCAGCCGTTCTTCACCACCAAGCCGGTCGGCGAAGGCACGGGCCTCGGCCTGTCGGTCAGCTACGGCATCATCCAGTCCCACGGCGGCGATATCGGCTATCGGCCGTCGCCAGCCGGTGGGGCGATCTTCTACGTCGACCTGCCCGCCGCCCTCACATCGGTTCCTTGATGCCCCGCCGCAGGAGCCACCAGTTCACCGGATAGGACGTCACGAATCCGGCGACCATCGCCAGCTGCATCGCGAACCAGAACGCCGCGCCGGTCGGAGGCAGCGGCCGGCCGACGATCGCGAAGGTGACGACCGCCATCAATCCGTACATGCCGACCTGCCAGGCGACCAGGCTCAGCGTGTCGGCCTGCAGGGCGGCGACGAGGCCGTCGCGCAGGCCGAGTCCGCGCATGGGGGCGATGGCGAAGTCCTGGAACACGATGCCGAACGCGAAGGCGAGCACGAAGTCGAGCGTCCAGGCGGCGAACAGCTCCCGGCCGAACAGCGTCAACGGCACGAAGGCGAGGAGGGTCTCGGCCGTGAGATCGCCGAGCGTGCAGCCGCCGCCGCAGTGCGTCGTGCCGACCGCGACCGTCTGCCAGAACGGCCGGGCGGGCCGGTCGTGCGCCCCGTGATGGTGTGCGAGGGCGGCGGGACGGCCGAGCCGCCAGGTACGCCCACAGCCCGAGCGGTCCGCTGTAGAGGGCGGTGATCGGCCAGACGAGATTCATGATGCCCATCGGCTGCCGCCGGCCGGCGGCGATGTCGAGCACGATGAGCAGCGCGCAGACCGCGCCGAGGGCCAGGCTCAGCGGCGCGAGGACGCCGGAGACGTACGGCACACGGGACTCCCTTCGATGGATCCCACGCACGCTATCACAGGCTACCGGGGAGCCCCGGCCGATCGTCCGCGGGTGGCCGCCTAGAGGAGCTGCGAGGCGTCGAGCGCGCCGGGCCGGCCGCCGTGCCGCGATAGCGGATCAGGCGGACGAAGTACCGCGACGTCCTCGGTGTACCAGATGTCGACGGCCCGCTCGCGCGCGAGCGCGTCGGCGTGGTGGATGGCCTGGTGGAGACCGCGGCAGGTGATGGCGGGCGGGGCGTTCGGGGGCAGGGTGTCGAGCACGTGCAGTGCGTAGGTCGGTTCGATGCCGGTGGTCCGCTGCACGAGCACATCCCGCGGTTGCGGCATCCGGCGCGGCTCGCCCTCGCCCTGGATCGGGATGGGCCGGACCTCGCTGACGGTTGCGGCCGGGGCGCGTGCTGCGGTTCATGGCCGTTCTCCGGGGGCTGCCGGCCGGCGCCCGATGTGCCGTGGATGAACGATGGATATCAGGCCTGGCGCCGGTGGTCTCCGCGCGCCAAGCCTGGGAACCCGGATGCCGCGCACCCGGGGCAACGCACTTACTGATGTCGGTAAGGATAGACGGGCAGCGTGGCGCACGTGTGACGCCGGCGTTACGTCTCTGTAAAAGGAGTGCGGTCCGGGGCCGTCCGGCGGCCCCGGACGCGGGATCAGCGCTGCTTGCCGAGCTGCTTGAGGAGGTTCTGGGCGCGGACGAGCGCGACGTTGAGCCGCTCGGACGACTGGAAGTAGACGAACTGGTGCGCTTCCTCAATCGCTTCGGTCAGCGGCACCTCGGCCTGCTGGTACTGCGCTTCGAGGCTCGCCCGGGCATCCTTGCCGTTGACACGGCGGATGGCGGCCTTCGCCTGGTCGAGCAGCGTCCGGGCCGATCCGATGCCGTACAGCAGGGCCCGCGCGTTCTTCGGGTACTCGGGATGGCCGGCCGGCTTGCCTTCGGCGTGGCAACTCGCGCACTGGCGCTCGAGGGCGTCGGGCGACAGCAGCGTGGCCGCCACGGCGCCGTGGCAGGTGGAGCAGGTCGGCACGTCGGCCGTGGTCGACGCCTGCAGCAGGGCGAAGTGCCGGCTCTTCTGGAAGGCGACGAACTGGCCCACGTGGCAGGCCCCGCAGGTCGCCGGCAGGTTCGCGCGGTTGGTCGGGCTCGACGGCTGCGCGCTCGGGATGATGCCGCGGTGCGCCTGGAACGCGTCGGCGCTCGTGGCGTTCCCGCCGTGGCACTTCTCGCAGCCGATGTCGTGGCGCCCGTGCGCCGATCGGGCCCACAGGCTGACGTGCTGGGGATCGGGCGTGCCCGGCGTGCTCTGATGGCACCCGGCGCACAGGCTGTCGGGCTGCGCGGATGCGGGGGCGGCCATCGCGACGAGCAGCAGGGCCAGCGATGAAACGAGAAGCAGAAAACGACCCGGGGTTCGAGACATGGGGAGTCCTTGTCGTGGGCCGGGCGGTGCGGTAGGCTGCATCTCACCGGCCGACCCGATGCTAGCACAGCTCAGCCGTTGGCCGCCTGCCCGCCGGCGTTCGTTCGTCGTTCGTTCACTGTTGCACAACCCGGACCGTGCCCCCGGCACGTGTGTTGCGATGCGCACCGGCGCCCGCCGCCATCGCCGGCGCCGACCCACGCCCGACAGACGTGCAAGACCCGGCGATCTCCGGGTTTTACCAGCAACCGGCGCCGTTCAGCTGCCGGCGTGTCGGATATTTTCCGCGCGTCGGTACAAAAAATCCCGTCCTTCAGCTGAGGTGGGTATGCCTCTGACCGAGCAATCGCTACCCCAGGCTCTGGCGTCACGGGGAGTCTCGCGCCGCAGGTTCGTCGAGTTCTGCGGTGCCATGGTGGCCACCCTCGCCCTCCCGTCCCGCTACCTCGAACAGGTCGTTCACGCCCTCGACAACAAGCGCAAGCCGGTCATGGTCTGGCTCGAGTTCCAGGACTGCGCCGGTAATACGGAGTCGATGCTGCGCTCGTCCGATCCGCCGATTGCCGACATCGTGCTCGACCTGCTCTCCCTCGAGTACCACGAGACCATCATGGCGGCCGCCGGTCACCAGGCCGAGGCGGCGCTGCAGCGGGTGGTGCGCGAGGAGAAGGGCAAGTACATCGTCGTCGTCGAGGGGGCGATTCCGACGGCGGACGGCGGCGTGTACTGCACGATCGGCGGGCGGACCGCGCTCGACATCGCGCGCGAGGTCTGCGCGAACTCGGCGCTGAACATCGCGGTCGGTTCCTGCGCGTGGGACGGCGGTATTCCGTACGCGAAACCGAATCCGACCGGCGCGCGCGGGCTGCAGGACGCGGTGCCGGGCATCAAGGTCATCAACCTCGGCGGCTGCCCGCACAACCCGGCGGACACGGCGGCCGTGCTCGTGCACTACCTGACGTTCGGCGAAGCGCCCGCCCTGGATCGAGTACAACCGGCCGCTGTTCGCCTACGGCCACGTGATCCACGACCAGTGCGAGCGGCGCGCGCACTACGACGCCGGCCGCTTCGTCGAGGAGTGGGATGACGAGGGCGCCCGCAATGGCTGGTGCCTCTACAAGATGGGCTGCAAGGGGCCGGAGGCGACGTTCAACTGCCCGTCGGTCCGGTGGAACGGCGGCACCAGCTGGCCGGTGAAGGCCGGTCACGGCTGCATCGCGTGCGCGTCGCATCACTTCTGGGACAACAAGTCGCCGTTCTACAAACGGCTGCCCGACGTGCCGGGCTTCGGCGTGGAGGCGACGGCCGAGAAGGTCGGCTGGGTGGCCGTGGGGGCGGTGGTCGGCCTGACGGCCGCGCATGCGGTCGGCTCCGTCGTTCGCGACAAGGTCGGGGGCGGGCACGACAAGAAGGATGCCGGTGACGGCGTGAGTAGTGAGAACGGAATCGGCGGCCCGACGGCGGGCGCCGAGGGAGGGAGGGCCTCGGAGCTGTTCGAACGAGCACGTCGCCGGAGGCCATGCCGAGCCGACGAGCCAGGTGCGATCCGAGGTGAGGCATCTGCGTGAGTTCCGCGCGGGGGTGAGCCCCGCGTGCATTGAAAGCGGTTCGAACGAGCACGTCGCCGGAGGCCATGCCGAGCCGAGGACAGGTCGATCCGAGGCGAGGCATCTGCGTGAGTTCCGCGCGGGGGTGGGGCCCCGCGCGCATTGAAAAAGGACCAGTCTCATGGCACGCATCGTCGTCGATCCGGTGACACGTATCGAAGGCCATCTGCGCATCGAGGCCCAGGTGGACGGCGGCATGGTCAGCGACGCCTGGAGCTCCGGGACGATGTTCCGCGGGATCGAGCTGATCCTGAAGGGACGGGATCCACGGGAGGCCTGGTTGTGGGCGCAGCGGATCTGCGCCGTGTGCACGATGGTCCACGCGCTCGCGTCGGTGCGGGCGGTCGAGGACGCGCTGGACATCGAGGTGCCCGAGAACGCGCGGATCATCCGCAACATCATCTCGGCGACGCAGCTGATCCACGACCACGTCGTCCACTTCTACCACCTGCACGCGCTCGACTGGGTCGACGTCACGCAGGCGCTGAAGGCCGACCCGGCCAAGACGTCGCAGCTCGCCGAATCGATCTCGTCGTGGCCGAAGTCGAGCCGGAACTACTTCAAGGCGATCCAGGATCGCGTGAAGGCGCTGGTCGACAGCAAGCAGCTCAGCCTGTTCACCGGCGGCTACTGGGGCCATCCCGCGTACCGCCTGCCGCCCGAGGCGAACCTGATGGCGGTGGCGCACTACCTCGAGGCGCTCGAGTGGCAGCGCGACTTCATCCGCATCCACGCGGTGCTGGGCGGCAAGAACCCGAACCTGCAGACCTACCTCGTCGGCGGCATGACGACGGCGATGGATCCGAACGAGCCGAACGCGCCGCTCAACCCCGAGCGGATCGACTTCATGGCGCAGGTCGCGAAGAGCGCGACGACGTTCGTCGAGCAGGTGTACCTGCCCGACGTGCTCGCGGTGGCCAGCTTCTATCCCGAGTGGTTCAGCCTCGGCGCGGGCCCCGGCAACTTCCTGAGTTACGGCGCCTTCCCGATGGGCGGCGTGCACGACGCCTCGCAGTACATGATGCCGCGCGGCATCATTCTGGGGAACGACCTGTCGCGCCTGCACCCGGTCGACCCCGATCAGGTGACGGAGTACGTCACGCACTCGTGGTACCAGGTACTCGACCGGCGACCAGACCGGGCGGCATCCCTACGACGGCGAGACGAAGCCGAAGTACACCGGGCCGACGCCGCCCTACCAGCAGCTCGAGGTCGATCAGAAGTACTCCTGGCTGAAGTCGCCGCGCTACGACGATCAGCCGATGGAGGTCGGGCCGCTCGCCCGCGTGCTGGTGGCCTACGTGGCGGGCGACACGGACGTGAAGGCGCTCGTCGACGGCACGCTGGCGAAGCTGAAGGCGCCGCCGACCGCGCTCTTCTCGACGCTGGGCCGCGTGGCGGCCCGCGCGCTCGAGACGCAGGTGGCCGTCAATCACCTCGAGTCGTGGATCGGGCAGTTGCGCGACAACATGCACTCGGGCAACCTGCGCGTCCACAACGGCGAGAAATGGGATCCGGCGACCTGGCCGAAGACGGCCCGCGGCTGGGGCTTCTTCGAGGCGCCGCGCGGCTCGCTCGCCCACTGGGTCGAGATCGAGGACCAGGCGATCAAGAACTACCAGTGCGTGGTGCCGACCACCTGGAACGCCGGGCCCCGCGACGCGAAGGGGCAGCGCGGTCCGTACGAGACGGCGCTGCTGAAGACGCCGATCGTGGATCCCGAGCGGCCGCTGGAGATCCTCCGGACGGTCCACTCGTTCGATCCGTGCCTGGCGTGCGCCGTCCACGTGCTCGACGCGCAGGGCCGCACGCGCGTCCACGTCAAGGCCTGAGAGGGGAGGCTGCCATGGACCCGACTGCGGAACCGGTCGCCCGCGCAGCGCATCATCCCATCGCGCACGAGGAGCGGATCGTTCGCGTGTACGTCTGGGAGATGCCCGTGCGGATCGCCCACTGGGTGATCGTGCTCTCCATCTTCGTGCTGAGCTTCACGGGGTACTACCTCTACAACCCCTTCATCATCGCGCGGGGCAGCCGCGTGTTCATGATGGGCACGATGCGGTTCATCCACGAGGTGGCCGCCTTCGCCTTCATCGGTGCGGGCATCGTCCGCGCCTACTGGTTCTTCCGGGGGAACCGGTGGGCGCACTGGCGGAGCTTCCTGCCGATCCGGGCGTGGCAGTGGAAGGGGCTGGGAGAACAGCTGGAGTACTACCTGTTCATCCGGCGGGTACCGAACAGCCAGGTGGGGCACAATCCGCTGGCCGCCATCACCTACGTGTTCGTCTACCTCCTCATGTTCGTCGAGGTGCTGACGGGCCTGGCGCTGTTCAACCATGTGCTCGCCGGCCAGGACCGGCTGCTGGCGCTGTCGATCGGCTGGCTGCCGGGGCTGATCGACATCCAGTACCTCCGCGAGGCGCACTTTCTGATCATGTTCGTGTTCCTCGCGTTCCTCGTGCACCACGTGTACAGTGCGGTGCTGATCGGCATCGAGGAGCGCAGCGGGCTGATGGGGGGGATCTTCTCGGGCTACAAGTACTTCCCCTCGGACTTCGTGGCCGCCGACCCGGCGCGTCGTCCCGGTGAGGAGAAGATTCCAGCCGTGCCCGCCGGACCGCCGCATCAGGCATAGGAGGCGCTCGTGATCGTCGTGCTCGGTGTGGGCAACCTGATCCGGACGGACGACGGGGTTGGCGTGCAGGCGCTGCAGCGGCTGCAGGACGATCCGCGTGTTCCCCGGGACCTCGAGATCGCGTTCGTCGACGGCAGCACCCGCGGCATCGATCTCGATCAACGACACCGCCGAGGCCACCCACGTGCTCGTGCTCGACGCCATTGACGTGGACGCCGAGCCGGGTATGCTGGTGAGTCTCAGCGGTCAGGAACTCTCGACGCTGCCCGGCGGGTGGAGCGTGCACCAGCTCGGCGTCGTCGACTGGATGACGGCGCTGCTGCTGCTCACGGGCCGTCTGCCGGAGATCCGCGTGCTGGGCCTCCAGCCGGCCGAGACCGGCTGGGGAACGGCGCTCTCGGCCGCGCTCGAGCCGCACCTCCCGCGGCTCGTCGACGCGGCCGTCGAGCAGCTGCGGGACTGGACGGCCGTTGGGGAACCCGCCGGAGTGAGTCGAGGCTGAGATTCGAAGTGGCCGGGCGAAGCCGGCGGCGCGCGCCGCGCGCCCGCGAACGGAACGGAGCGAGCTGCGAGAGGCGAGCGAGTGCGTGAGCCGGGGGGCGGGGCAGAGCCCCGCATAAGACAATGTGCCTGGCGATTCCCGGCAAGATCCTCGACGATCGGGTCGACAACGGCATCCGCTCGGGCCGCGTCCAGTTCGGCGGCATCACGCGGGATGCCTGCCTGGACTTCGTGCCGGAAGCCGGCGTCGGCGACTACGTGCTGGTGCACGTCGGGTTCGCGATCACGAAGGTCGATCGCGAAGAAGCGGAGCGGACCTACCAGCTGCTCGAGTCGATGGGCGTCCTCGAGGAGGAGCTCTCGCCGGGCGCGGGACGAGGGGTGAGGACGCCGGCAACGAGCAACGAGCAATGGGCAGTGGGTATTGCTCGAGTTCCGGACAGCGAGCCCGTCGTCGGACACCGGTCGGACGTCACCCGAGGAGCCCCATGAAGTACCTCGACGAGTACCGCGACCCCCGTCTCGCCCGCGCCCTCGTCTCCGACATCACGCGGCGGACGACGAGCGACTGGGTGATGATGGAGATCTGCGGCGGGCAGACCCACACGATCATGCGCTACGGCATCGACGAGCTGCTGCCGCCGGCCATCGAGCTCGTGCACGGGCCCGGCTGCCCGGTCTGCGTGACGCCGATCGAGACGATCGACAAGGCCGTGGAGATCGCCTCGCGGCCCGACGTCATCTTCGTCTCCTACGGCGACATGCTGCGCGTGCCCGGCTCGCAGTCGGACCTGCTGCGCGTGAAGGCCGCGGGCGGCGACGTGCGGGTGGTCTACTCGCCGATGGAGGCCCTGACGATCGCGCGCGCGCATCCCGACCGCCAGGTCGTCTTCTTCGCCGTCGGCTTCGAGACCACCGCGCCGGCCAACGCGATGGCCGTCTGGCAGGCGCACCGCGAAGGGCTGATGAACTTCTCGATGCTGGTGTCGCACGTGCTGGTGCCGCCCGCCATCCGCCTGCTGCTCGAGTCGCCCGTCAACCGCGTCCAGGCCTTCATCGCGCCCGGGCACGTCTGCACGGTGATGGGCTACGGCGAGTACGAGGCGCTCGTGCGCGACTACCGGATCCCGATCGTCGTCGGCGGGTTCGAGCCGCTGGATCTGCTCGAGGCGATCCGCATGCTCGTGGCGCAGCTCGAGGAGGGGCGCGCCGAGATCGAGAACCAGTACGTCCGCTCCGTCAACTACGACGGCAACACGCCCGCGCAGCGGGTCATGGCGCAGGTGTTCGAGGTCTGCGACAAGAAGTGGCGCGGCGTCGGCCTGATTCCGCAGAGCGGGTACCGCCTGCGGCCGGAGCTCGCCGCGCACGATGCCGACCGCATCTTCGGGCTGTCGACGCTCACCGCCGACGAGTGTCCCGAGTGCATCGCCGCCCAGGTGCTGCAGGGGCTGAAGAAGCCGACCGACTGCACGGTCTTCGGCACCCGGTGCACGCCGGAACAGCCGCTCGGCGCCCCGATGGTGTCGACCGAGGGCGCGTGCGCCGCCTACTTCCAGTACCGCCGTCATGCGATGACGCCGGTGGGATCCCGCTGATGGCCGACCCCCTCGAGGGGCTCACCTGTCCCGCGCCGCTCGCCGACCGCACCACCGTCCTGCTCGGACATGGCAGCGGCGGCAAGCTGTCCGCCGAGCTCGTGCGCGACCTGTTCCTGCCGGTCTTCCGCCATCCGGCGCTCGCCCGGCTCGACGATCAGGCGATCGTGCGGGTGAACGGCAGCCGGCTCGCCTTCACCACCGATTCGTTCGTCGTCAAGCCGCTGTTCTTCCCCGGCGGCGACATCGGCACCCTCGCCGTGCACGGCACGATCAACGACCTGGCGATGGGCGGGGCCCAGCCGCTGTTCCTGAGCGTCGCCTTCATCATCGAGGAAGGCCTGCCGATGGACGACCTGCGCCGCATCGTGGCGTCGATCCAGCAGGCGGCCGAGCGGGCCGGCGTCTGCGGTCGTCACGGGCGACACGAAGGTGGTCGAGAAGGGCAGCGGCGACGGCCTGTTCATCACGACGTCGGGCATCGGCGTGGTGCCCGACGGCGTCGACCTCTCGGCCGACCGCGTCCGGCCGGGCGATGCGGTGCTGCTGAGCGGCACGCTCGGCGATCACGGCATCACGATCCTCAGCCAGCGCGAGGGGTTGCGGTTCGACAGCCCGATCGAGAGCGACTCGGCGGCGCTGCACACGCTGGTGGCTGACATGCTGGCCGTCGGCCCCGGTTTCCGCTGCTTCCGCGACCCGACGCGCGGGGGACTCGCGAGCGCCCTGAACGAGATCGCGGCGCAGTCGGGCGTCGCCATCGAGCTCGACGAGACGCGCATTCCGATCCGGGAGGAAGTGCGGGGCGCCTGCGAGCTGCTCGGGCTCGACCCGCTGTACGTCGCCAACGAGGGCAAGCTGGTGGCCCTGGTCGACGCCGCGATGGCCGACCGGGTGCTCGACGCCATGCGGGCGCACCCGCTGGGCGCCGGGGCGACGCGGATCGGCACGGTGCAGGCGGCCGCCCACGGGCCGATCGTGACGATGCGCACGGCCTTCGGCACGTCGCGCATCGTCGACATGCTGGCCGGCGACCAGCTGCCGCGGATTTGCTGAGGCCGCCGTGCACGAGCTGGGCATCGCCACCGCCGTCCTCGACGCCGTCCGCATCGAAGCCCTGCGCCGGCCGCACGCGCGGGTGTGCCGCGTCGGCCTGAAGGTCGGCGAGCTCGGCGGCGTCGATCGCGACGCGCTGAGCTTCTGCTTCGAGGCAATCACGCGCGAGACGGAGTTCGAGGGCCTCGTGCTCGACATCGAGCACTGCCCGCTGCAGCACCGGTGCCCCGCGTGCGACCGGACGTTCGCGGTCGAGCAGTTCGAGACGCAGTGCCCGTTCTGCGGCCGCACCGAGACGGTGTGCGTGGGCGGCGACGAGCTCGAGCTCGCCTATCTGGAGGTTGACGACGATGGACCGGGTCCCGCTCGAACGCAAGGTACTCAGTGAGAACGATCGGATCGCCGGGGCGCTGCGCGAGCGGTTCGCCGAGCGGCACGTCCTGTGCCTGAACCTGATCAGCTCGCCGGGCGCCGGCAAGACGTCGCTGCTCGAGAAGACGCTCGAGCGGCTCGATCCCGGTGACCGCGTGGCGGTGCTGGTCGGCGACATCCAGACCGACAACGACGCCCGGCGCATGGCCCGTTTCGGGTTCCCCGTGCGCCAGATCACGACCGGCGGCACCTGTCATCTCGACGCGCGGATGATCGAGCGGTCGCTCACCGGCTGGCGGCCGGATGCCTTCGACCTGCTCTTCATCGAGAACGTCGGCAACCTGGTCTGCCCGACCAGCTACGACCTGGGCGAGGCGGCCAAGATCGTCGTGCTCAGCGTGACCGAGGGGGAGGACAAGCCACTGAAGTATCCCGGCATCTTCCACCGGTCGTCGCTGATGGTCCTCAACAAGATCGACCTGCTGCCCTACGTGCCGTTCGACGCCGACGCGGCCGAGGCGAACGCGCGGCGCGTGCACCCGGGCCTCGAGACGCTGCGGATGTCGACGCTGACCGGCGAGGGCTTCGACGGCTGGCTCGCGTGGCTGCGCGAGCGGCGCGAGCGGCACGCGCAGGCGGCGGCGGCCCTGTAGGACGACCGGCGATGGGCAATCGGCAGCAGGTGTCGCGAGGCTCCGAGCCCGTCGTGCGAGGCAACGGCGTCTCCGGGTGCCGCCACCCGCGTGCGACTGCGCGCTCGGGCGGCCCCTGCGCGGGGGAGAGGATGCGGGCCTGCAGGGCCGTAGACCGAAGACCGAAGACGGGAGACGGCGCCTGTCGCCAATGAACCCCAGCCAAATTCCCATCCGGCGGGAGATCGCCGTCGCGGGCATCGTGCAGGGCGTCGGCTTCCGCCCGCACGTCTTCCGCCTGGCGCAGGCCTGCCGGCTCGTCGGCAGCATCACGAACACCAGCGCCGGCGTCCGGATCGAGGTGCAGGGGCCCCCCGAGGCCGTCGACGACTTCCTCGCCCGCCTGCAGGGGGAGCCGCCGCCGCTCGCGCGGATCGCGCGCGTGGAGGTCCGCGAGATTCCCTGCGTGCCGGACGAGGCGTTCCGCATCCTCACGAGCCGCGTCGAGCCGGCCGCCCGCACGTTCGTCCCGCCCGACGTCGCCGTCTGCGACGACTGCCTGCGCGAGCTGCTGGACCCCGCCGACCGCCGCTACCGCTATCCCTTCATCAACTGCACCAACTGCGGTCCCCGCTTCACCATCGTCCGCGACATTCCGTACCGACCGGCCGCAGACGTCGATGGCCGCATTCCGCATGTGCCCCGCGTGCCAGGCCGAGTACGACGATCCGGCGAACCGCCGGTTCCACGCGCAGCCGAATGCGTGCCCGGTCTGCGGGCCGCAGGTGACGCTGCTCGACGGCGACGGGCGGCGTCTGGCGGTCGACGATCCGATCCGCGCGACCATCGATCGGCTGAAGGCCGGCGAGATCGTGGCCATCCGCGGGATCGGGGGCTTCCATCTCGCCGTCGATGCCCTGCAGCCGGACGCCGTGCAGCGCCTGCGCGATCGCAAACGCCGCATCGAGAAGCCGTTCGCCGTGATGGTGGCGTCGCTCGCCATGGCGGAGCGGATCGCCGTGGTCGAGGCCCAGGCCCGCGCGCTGCTCGCCGGGTGGGAGCGGCCGATCGTCATCCTGCCGCGGCGTGACGGCGGCGGGGTGCCCGAAGTGGTCGCGCCGGGCAACCGGTACCTGGGCGTCTTCCTGCCCTGCACGCCGCTGCACCATCTGCTGTTCGCCGAGGGGCGCTTCGGGGCGCTCGTGATGACGAGCGGCAACCTCAGCGAGGAGCCGATTGCCATCGACAACGACGAGGCCGTGGAACGGCTCGCCGGCATCGCGGATGCCTTCCTCGTGCACGACCGCGACATCCTGCGCCGGTGCGACGATTCGGTGGTCACCGTGGCGGCCGGCCATCCGCGCGTGTTCCGGCGGGCGCGCGGGTTCGTGCCGGTGCCGGTGCCGCTCGGTCATCGCGTGCCCGCCGTGCTGGCGGCCGGCGGCGAGCTGAAGAACACGATCTGCCTCGCCGAAGGCGACCGCGCGTTCCTGAGCCAGCACGTCGGCGATCTGGAGAACCTGGAGAGCCACCGCTTCTTCGAGGAGGTCGTCGAGTTCTTTCCGCGGATCCTCGAGGTCACTCCCGAGGTCATCGCGTACGATCTGCATCCCGACTACTTCTCGACGCGGTGGGCGCTGCGGCAGCAGGGCGCCCGTCTGGTCGGCGTGCAGCACCATCATGCGCATGCCGCGGCCTGCATGGCCGAGAATCATCTGGAGGGCCAGGTCATCGGCATCGTGCTCGACGGGACCGGCTATGGCACCGACGGCCGCATCTGGGGCGGCGAGGTGCTCCTCGCCGGGTACCGATCGTTCGCGCGGGCGGCGCACCTGGCGTACGTGCCGCTGCCGGGCGGCGACGCGGCCGTGCGCGAGCCGTGGCGCATGGCGGTCGCCCATCTCGCGCGGCACCTCGACGCCGGGGCGTGCGTGAGGAGCCTGCCGGAGTACGTCGCGGGCGGCGGCGTGGAGCCGTCACAGATCCGCTTCGTGCTGCAGATGATCGAGCGCGGCGTGAACGCGCCGCTGACGTCGAGCTGTGGGCGGCTCTTCGATGCGGTGGCGGCGCTCGTCGGGCTGCGGTCGCGCGTGACGCACGAGGCGCAGGCCGCGATCGCGCTGGAGATGGCGGCCATGGCCTCGCGCGACACGGGGGCGTATCCGTTCGACCTCGAGCGGCAGGACGATGACCCGTGGGTGATCGAGCCGGGGCCGATGGTCGCGGCCACTCCTCGAGGACCGCGCGCGAGGCGTGGCGCCGGCCGACATCAGCCGGCGCTTCCACAACGGCCTGGCCGCCACGCTCACGCGGGTCGCCGGCCTCGTCCGGCGGGAGACGGGGCTCGATCGGGTCTGCCTGAGCGGCGGCTGCTTCCAGAACCGCACCCTGCTCGAGCGGCTGGACGCCGTCGCTCGCGGCCGACGGCTTCCAGGTGTTCACGCACCGCGAGATCCCCTGCGGCGACGGCGGCCTCAGTCTCGGCCAGGCGCTGGTTGCGGCCCGCACGGCCTGCAGCGCTGAGAACGCCGCCCATGCGTTCAGCCACGAAGGCACGAAGGGCTGGATAGGCCAGGGCTTCGTGCCCTCCTTCGTTCCACGTTACTGGTCTTGCGGCTTGCGCCCTCGATCGTGCCCCGGTCCCTGTTCGAGTCTTTCCTCCGTGCGCTCGGTGAGGGAATTCCGCCGTCGAGCGACCGAGTCCCGAGCGCCCGAGCGCCGGACTACGCGACGGACGGCTGCTTGCGGAAGAGCGTGAGGGCGATGTCGGTGTTGGCCCTGAGCGCGCGCCGGATGGCGGGCCAGCTCTTGTCGGCGCGCACCAGCGTCTTCCACGAATAGAGGTGCTTCTCCTTGTGGAAGTCGCTGTTGGCGATATAGGGGTAGTGCTTCAGGCTCGTCACCGAGAACAGGTCGTCGCGGTTCGCCGCTTCCCAGACGTCGACCAGCTCGGAGAGCTCCTTGCGGTGATCCCAGAGATAGCAGGTGCTGATTTCGATCCGCCGGGTGGTCCGGTGGTGCGGATGGCAGGCGATGCTCAGGGCGTGCTGGCGGCGGATCTCGAGGAGGATGTCGCGCGGATTCTGATCCGCGCTGATGTAGTCCTTGATGTCGAGCGCGATGATGTGCGCGTTCTTCTTGCCGCGGATGTGGTTCTGCGTGACCTCCGCGCCGGGGATGACCAGCATGCCGTAGCGCTGCTTCGCGTACTTCGCGGCCTCGCGCAGGTCGGCGAGGTAGTCGGCGAAGACCTCCTCGGTGACGCCGAACCGCCGGCGGCCGAGCGTCGCGAGCCGGCCGGCCCGCGCGAGGAAGTCCCTCTTCATCAGGATGTGGTCGGTGATGGCGATCACGTCGAACCGGCCCGTCTGCCCGTACAGATCGATGACCTCCCGGACGCTCAGGCGCCCGTCGCTCCACTGGGTGTGGACGTGGAAGTCGCAGAGCAGGAACGGTTCGTAGCCAGGCACCCTAGATCCTCACGTCGAGGTGCTCGCCGTCGGCCGGCCGGTGGCGCAGCATCTCCGAGACGAAGTTCCGCACATAGAGGGCGAAGACGGCCCGCTTGCCCATGGCGACGTAGCGTCGCGCGGAGGTGTAGACGAACAGCTCCGGGCAGATCCGCACCGGGCCGAGCGCCGACAGCCGCCGCCCGAGGTTCGTGTCCTCGCCGTGGAACTCGATCGACGTGTCGAAGCCGATGCGATCGATCGCGGCGTGCCGCACGGCGAAGTTGCCGCCGTAGAGGAGCGACCCGATCCGCAGGACGTGTTTCACGAGCAGCTGCGTGAGCGGCGCCAGCGTCAGGTCATAGGCCCGCACCAGCGCGCGGCCCGTGCGGTCCCAGTCGTAGAACCGGTAGGGGGCCGTCACCGCCACCAGCGACGGGCTGGCGGCGAACCGCCGCTCGAGCCGGGCCAGCCAGGTCAGCGGCGCCCGGCAGTCGGCGTCCACGTACGCCAGGATGTCGCCGGTCGCGGCCGCGCGGCCGGCCTCGCGCGCGACCACCAGGCCTTTGCGCGGCTCGTCCACCACGCGGACACCCGGAATCGCCGCGGCCACGGCCGCCGTCTGATCGGTGCTCGCATTGTTCACCACCAGGATCTCGTCGGGGGGGCGGGTCTGGGCCAGGAGGGAATGCAGGCAGGCGGGAAGGTAGCGTTCCTCGTTATAGGCACAGACAATCACGCTGATCGTCAGCGCCATGCGGCCTGCCCTCTCCGTCGGGCCCCGGGGCGGATGGTACATTCCAGCATCGGACTGCAGCCTATCGCGGTCCGGTCACGTCCGTATCTCCAGCGCGTTGCGGCGACGTTAAATGCCGGCCCGGCCGCCCCTGCCGGGCCGGAAGCGTCCGTCGCCTGACGGAATCCGGCGTGCGTGGTATAACTGACGACATGCGACGGGTGGTCGTCCTCCTCGTCCTGCCGCTGCTGCTGTTCGCGTCGTTCGGCGTGCCGCTGGGCGCCGACTGTGTGGGCGCGGCCTGCTGCCGCAAGGCAGGGTGCCCGATGTGTGCGAAGGGGCACTGCGACATGGCGGGCGGCCACATGCACTGCGCCGGGATGGCGGACGGCCAGCACTGCATGATGGACGGCCACTGCAACGGCCGGTCCGATCTGGCCGGCCTGTTCGTGCTGCTCAATCAGCCCGTGCTCCTGGCTCATACCACCGTGCCGGCGCTGCCGGCCCTCGCGGACCGTGTCGCTCCCGCCGCCGCGCTCGTCTTTCCGACCGCCGAACCCTTCGCTCCCTGGCAGCCGCCCAGAAGCTAGCCCTCCGCTCGTCCGGCTTCGAGGCGTGTTCCATCATTTTCCAGGGAGGGATCCATGGCCCGTTGTGTGCGGCCTGTACTCTTGCTGGGTGTCGTACTGCTGTGCGGTGCGGCCCCGGCCTTCGCGACCATCTTCGGCAACGTCCGCGGCCACGTGGACGATCCCCAGGGGCGCGCCGTCGCCGGCGCGACGGTGCTGCTGCAGGCCCAGCAGTCCGACTGGACCCGGCAGGTGCGGACCGACGCGCGGGGGCGGTTCGAGGTGGCCGCCGTCCCGGTCGGTCAGTACGTCATCACGATCGTGAAGCAGGGCTTCGGCACGCTGACGCAGGGCGTGCAGGTCGATTCCGGATCCGCGCTCGATCTGCCGCTCACGCTGCAGGTGGCCTCGCTGAAGCAGACGGTCACCGTGTCGGCGGCGCCGCCGGCCATCGACACGCGAGTCGTCGACGACGCAGACGCTCGTGAGCCGGCGGACGATTGCGGCCACGCCGGGCGGCGACCGGGCGAACAGCCTCGCGATGATCACCGACTACGTGCCGGGTGCCTACATGGTGCACGATCAGCTGCACGTGCGGGGCGGCCACCAGGTGACGTGGCAGATCGACGGCGTGCCGGTGCCGAACACCAACATCGCCAGCAACGTCGGGCCGCAGTTCGATCCGCAGGACGTCGACTATCTCGAGGTGCAGCGCGGCGGCTACTCGGCGGAGTACGGCGACCGCACGTACGGCGTCTTCAACGTCGTCCCGCGCTCGGGGTTCGAGGCGAAGAATTTCGTCGACGTCTCGACCTCCTACGGCAGCTTCAACCAGACGAACGACTATGTCGGGTACGGCAGCCACACGGCGCGCCTCGGCTGGTACCTCAGCGCGAACGGCAACCGGAGCGACTACGGGCTGGAGACGCCGACCCGCAGCGTGCTGCACGACGGCGTGAACGGGTTCGGCGGCTTCTCGTCGCTCATCTTCAACGCCACGCCGGCCGATCAGCTGCGCCTGGTCGTGTCGTCCCGGGCCGACCATTACCAGGTGCCGAACGACCCGCTCCAGCAGGCCGCCGGGATCGGCGACGAGGAGCGCGAGCAGGACTCGTTCGTCAACTTCTCGTGGGTGCACACGGTCGCGTCGGGTCTGATGCTGACCGTCTCGCCGTTCTATCACTTCAACCGGGCGCACTACATCGGCGGCGCGAACGACACGCCGTTCGTGCCGGAGGACGATCGCGGGTCGCAGTACGTCGGCGGGCAGGCGACGGCCGCCTTCGTCCACGGCCGGCACGATGCGAGTGTCGGCGTCCAGTCGTTCGGCCAGCGCGACAACACGCTGTTCGCGCTGACGGCCACCGACGGCAGCGGGCTGGCGCTGAGCCAGCGCGTGCAGGAATGGGGGACGGTGAGCGCCGTCTTCGCGGAAGAGCGGGTACCCGGGCGACCTCCTGGCTGACGCTGAACGGCGGGCTGCGCTACACGCACTACAGCGGCCGGCATCACCGAGGACGCGACGAGCCCGCGGCTCGGCGCGGCGGTGCAGCTGCCGCGCGTCAAGTGGGTGCTGCGCGGCTTCTACGGCCGCTACTACCAGGCGCCGCCGCTGAATACGGTGTCGGGGCCGCTGCTGGCCTTCGCTCTGGACCAGGGCTTCGACTTCCTGCCGCTCGAGGGCGAGCGCGACGAGCAATGGGAGGTCGGCCTCGCGATTCCGCTGGGCGGGTGGACGCTCGACGTGGATCACTTCCACACGCGCGCGCAGAACTTCTTCGACCACGACGTGCTCGGCAACTCGAACATCTTCTTCCCGCTGACGATCGCGCAGGCGCGCATCCGCGGCTGGGAGGCGACCCTGCGTGCGCCGCGCGTGTTCGACGGCCGGCTCGGCGTCCATCTGGCGTTCTCGAACCAGATCGTCCAGGGCGCGGGCGCGATCACGGGCGGCCTGACCGACTTCTCGCCGCCGGACGCGGGCTACTTCTACCTCGATCACGATCAGCGCGACACGCTGAACGTCGGCTTCGATGCCGATCTGCCGGCGCAGCTGCAGCTGTCGAGCAACGTGATGTACGGGTCGGGCTTCCTGAACGGCGACGGCCCGGGCCACCTGCCGGGACACGCCACGTTCGACGTGCTGCTCGGCCGGCCGCTGACCAGCGCTCTGACGCTGCGGGTCAGCGCGCTCAACCTGGGGAACGTCCGCTACCTGCTCGACAACAGCAGCACGTTCGGCGGCACCCACTTCAACGAGCCGCGGCAGTTCATCGTGGCGCTGCACTACAGCCGGCGGCCGTAGCGGCACTTCCGTGGCACCGGCTCTCCCTCTCGACGACGGGGCGGCCTGCGTGGCCGCCCCTGATGTCCGCGGTCGCCGCGCCCACCAGGGCCGCCATTCCCGTGAACGCCGAGGTCGGGCGGCCCCTACGACCTGGAGGCATCGCGGTGGTCGCGGAGCAGCTGCTCGAGCGCCTCGCTGGCCGCGGCCTCCGTGGTCCCGGCGTCCCACTCCAGCGGAAGCTGGAACGTGCGCGCCCAGGGCGGCGCGGTGGGATCGAGAAACGTGAGCTCGCACAGATCCCACGGCGCTGTCGGAATCTCGAGGCCGATCAACTCGTAGGGGAGTCCGGTGCGAGCCAGGATCTCCTGCGTGATCTCTGAGACGTGCGCGTAACTGGTCATGGCGCGGCTGGTCTTCCCTGCTTCCCGCCGGGTTCGTCGAGTGGCACCACCTGCACGGCGGCGTCCCTGACCTCGGAGAGGAACCGGTCGATGGTGGAGCCGTGGCGGAGCAGCTCCCAGCGTGACCTGGCGCTCTGCCCGAAGATGACATGGGTGATCCCTTCGCGCTGTGCGAAGGCGATGAGCCCTTCGGCCGCGCGGTCGGCGTGCACCCGGACGACCGTGGCCCCGAGGCTCTCGGCGAGCACGATGTTCTGCGCCAGCGCGTCGCGAGCGGTGGCGCTGATGCGGGCCGGGCGTTCCACCGGCGTCTCGACGTACACCGCGTACCAGCGGGCCCCGAGGCGGCCGGCAATCCGGGATCCGGTGCGGAGCACGCGCGGCGCGAGCGTATTCGAGCTCATCGCCACCATCACGCGCTCGGGGATGTAGGCCGGCTCGAGTCCCTCGCGGGCGCGATAGGTCGCCGCCTTCTCGCTGACCTCGTCGGCCACGGCGCGCAGCGCCAGCTCGCGCAGCGTCGACAGGTTGCCCTTGCGGAAGAAGTTCGTCAACGCCTGCTCGATCTTCTCGGGCTTGTACACCTTGCCTTCGCGCAGCCGGTTCCGGAGCTCCTCGACCGTCACGTCGACGTTCACGACCTCGTCGGCGCGGTCCAGGAAGGTGTCCGGCACCGTCTCGCGCACACGGACGCCGGTGACGCGGGCGACGGCATCGTTCAGCGTCTCGAGGTGCTGGATGTTCACGGCGGTCATCACGTGGATGCCGGCGTCCAGCAGCTCGAGGACGTCCTCGTAGCGCTTCATGTGACGGCTGCCCGGTGCATTCGTGTGGGCGAGCTCGTCGACGACGACGACCTCCGGCCGGCGGGCGAGGATGGCGTCGAGATCCATCTCCTCGATCTCGACGTTCCGGTAGGAGACCACCCGCCGCGGGACGGCCTCCAAATCGCCGACCTGGGCCTCGGTGTCGGTGCGGCCGTAGGTCTCGACGAACCCGACGACGACATCGAGTCCCGTCTGCCGGAGGGCGTGCGCCGCCTGCAGCATCGTGTACGTCTTGCCGACGCCGGGCGCGGCGCCGACGTAGATGCGCAGGCGTGCCCGCTCGCGGCTCTTCAGCCGCGCGAGGATCTGTTCCGCCGTGGGCTTGCCGTTCTCGGGCATCGTCGTCTGGTCCGCTACCGCTGCCCCGGAAACTGCGCGTCGAGCGCCAGGTTCAGCTCCAGCACGTTCACGCGCGGCTCGCCGAGGAACCCGAGGTCGCGCCCCTCGATGTGCGCCTCGACCAGCGCGCGCACGGCCGGCTCGCTCAGCCCTCGTGCCCGCGCCACGCGCGGCACCTGGAACAGCGCGGCGGCCGGGGAGAGGTCGGGATCGAGGCCCGAGGCCGACGAGGTGACCAGGTCGACGGGCACCGGCACACCGGGGTTGTCCCGGCGCGCGGCCGCCACCCGCGCCCGCACGGCGTCGATGAGCGTCTTGTTCGTCGGGCCGAGGTTCGTGCCGCCCGACGCCGTGGCATCATAGCCCGCCGGGCCCGCCGCCGACGGCCGCCCGTGGAAATAGATGGCCGCGCTGAACGGCTGGCCGAGCAGCCGCGATCCGATGACGTGACCGTCCCGCACGACGAGCGAGCCGTTCGCCTGCGCAGGGAAGAGGACCTGCGCCAGGCCGGTGACGACCAGCGGATACGCCAGTCCGAAGATCACGGTCGTCACGACGGTCATGAGCACGGCGACGGCGAGGTTGCGCATCAGATGCATGGGCTCTGGTCCTCACGCCAGGTGCAGCGTGGTGATGACGACGTCGATCAGCTTGATACCGATGAACGGCACGACGATGCCGCCGGCGCCGTAGATCAGCAGGTTCCGCCGCAGCAGCGCCCCGGCGTTCATCGCCCGGTAGGCCACGCCCCGCAGCGCCAGCGGCACCAGCGCGACAATGATGAGCGCGTTGAAGATGACCGCGGAGAGGATCGCCGATTCCGGCGTCTTCAGGTGCATGACATTGAGCGCCACCAGCACCGGGAACGCCCCGGCGAACATCGCCGGGATGATCGCGAAGTACTTCGCCACGTCGTTCGCGATCGAGAAGGTCGTCAGCGCGCCGCGCGTCATCAGCAGCTGCTTGCCGACCTCGACGATCTCGATGAGCTTGGTCGGCGTCGAGTCGAGGTCGACCATGTTGCCGGCCTCCTTCGCCGCCTGCGTGCCGCTGTTCATCGCCACGCCGACGTCGGCCTGCGCGAGCGCCGGCGCGTCGTTCGTGCCGTCGCCGGTCATCGCGACCAGCTTGCCGTCGCTCTGCTCGCGCTTGATCAGCGCCATCTTGTCTTCCGGCGTCGCCTCCGCCAGGAAGTCGTCGACGCCCGCCTCCTTCGCGATCGACGCGGCCGTCAGCGGATTGTCGCCGGTGATCATCACCGTCCGGATGCCCATCGCCCGCAACTGGGCGAACCGCTCGCGGATGCCGCCCTTGACGATGTCCTTCAGGTGCACGACGCCGAGCACCCGGCCGCGTTCGGCCACGAGCGAGCGGCGTGCCGCCCGAGCGGGCGATGTCCTCGACGATGGTCTGCAGTTCCGACGAGACCGTGCCGCCGGCCGCCTCGACGTACCGGCGGATGGCGTCGGGCGCTCCCTTGCGGATCTCGCGGCCGCCCAGGTCGACGCCCGACATGCGCGTCTGGGCGGTGAACGGGCACGAAGACGGCGTGCTGCTCGGCCAGCTCGCGGCCCCGGATGTCGTACTGCTCCTTGGCGAGCACGACGATCGATCGTCCTTCCGGCGTCTCGTCGGCGAGCGACGACAGCTGCGCGGCGTCGGCCAGCTCACGCTCGGTGACGCCCGCCAGCCGGGACGAACTCGCTGGCCTGGCGGTTGCCGAGCGTGATCGTGCCGGTCTTGTCGAGCAGCAGCGTGTGGACGTCGCCGGCCGCTTCGACCGCCCGGCCCGACATCGCCAGGACGTTCCGCTGCACCAGCCGGTCCATGCCCGCGATGCCGATGGCCGACAGCAGGCCGCCGATCGTCGTCGGGATCAGGCAGACGAGCAGGGCGACGAGCACGAAGACCGACTGCGGCGCGCCCGAATAGACGGCGAACGGCTGCAGCGTGACGACGGCCAGCAGGAAGACGATCGTCAGCCCCGACAGGAGGATGTTCAGCGCAATCTCGTTCGGCGTCTTCTGCCGCTCGGCGCCCTCCACGAGCGCGATCATCCGATCGAGGAAGGTGTGTCCCGGATCGGAGGTGACGCGCACCTTGATCCAGTCGGACAGCACGCGCGTGCCGCCGGTCACGGCGGACCGGTCGCCGCCCGACTCCCGGATGACGGGGGCCGATTCGCCGGTGATGGCCGACTCGTCGACCGACGCCACCCCCTCGACAATCTCGCCGTCGCCCGGGATGAACTCGCCCGCCTTCACCAGCACCAGGTCGTCCTTGCGAAGTTGCGGCGGCCGGGATCGGTCTCCGTGCGGCCGTCGGGCAGCAGCCGCGAGGCCACGGTCTCCGTGCGCGTCTTCCGCAGCGTGTCGGCCTGCGCCTTGCCACGCCCCTCGGCCATCGCCTCCGCGAAGTTGGCGAAGAGGACCGTCAGCCAGAGCCAGAAGGTGATCTGGATCTCGAACCCCAGGCCGGGACGGCCGGCCACCGCGTCGCGCACGCAGGGCCAGCGTCGGTCAGCAGGCTGCCGACCTCGACGACGAACATGACCGGGTTGCGCGCCATCGTCCGCGGATGGAGCTTGCGGATGGCGTCGCGCAGCGCGCTGCCGGACGATGTGCGGGTCCCAGATGGAGACGGGCCTGTGCGTGCGTCATCAGAAGACCTGACCTTTCAGCATCAGGAGGTGCTCGACGACCGGCCCGAGGCTCAGCGCCGGGAAGAACGTCAGCGCGCCGACGATGAGCACGACGCCGACGAGCAGGACGGTGAACAGCGGCGTCGTCACCGGGAACGTGCCCGGCGAGGGCGGGACGCGCTTCTTGCGCCCGAGGCTGCCCGGCGATCGCGAGCATCGGCACGATCATCAGGAACCGGCCGATCAGCATCGACACGCCGAGCGAGAGGTCGTACCAGGGCGTGTTCGCGTTCAGGCCGGCGAAGGCCGACCCGTTGTTGCCCGGCGCCCGACGAGAACGCGTAGAGGATCTCCGACAGGCCGTGCGGGCCGGCATTGTTGAGGCTCGACGTCCCGAACGGGAAGAGCGACGGAAATGGCCGCGAACGTCAGGATGACCAGCGGAAAGATCAGGACGTACAGCATCGCCATCTTCACGTCGTAGCGCCTGGATCTTCTTGCCGAGATACTCGGGCGTCCGGCCCACCATGAGCCCGGCGATGAACACCGCCAGGATGATGAAGACGAGCACGCCGTACATGCCGGCGCCGACGCCGCCGAAGATCACCTCGCCCAGCATGATGTTCACGAGCGGCACCAGGCCGCCGATCGGGCGTGTAGGAGTCGTGCATGCCGTTGACGGCGCCGCAGCTCGCGTCGGTGGTGACCGTGGCGAAGAGCGCGGAGTCGGCGATGCCGAACCGGACCTCCTTGCCCTCCATGTTGCCGCCCGGGCAGAGCGCCGTGACGTGCTGGTCGGCGCCGGCCGCGGTCAGCAGCGGATTCCCGCGCGCCTCGGCCCAGTACGCCGTCGTCACGCCGGCCAGGAACAGGAAGGCCATGGCCGCGAAGACCGCCCAGCCGTGCCGCCGCGAGCCGGTCATGTCGCCGAGCGTCCAGGTCAGCCCCGCCGCCGAGCGAGAAGATGGCCAGCATCTCGAGGTAATTGGTGAGCGGCGTCGGATTCTCGAACGGATGCGCGCTGTTGGCGTTGAAGAAGCCGCCGCCGTTGGTGCCGAGCTCCTTGATCGCCTCCTGCGAGGCGACCGGCCCCTGCGCGATGACCTGCGTCGTCACCTGCCGCGTCTGCGTGCCGCCACCCTGAGCCGTGGTGGTGACCGTCTGCGGGTCGAGCAGGGTGGCCGTGTCGTACGGGCGCAGGTTCTGGACGACGCCCTGCGAGACGAGGGCGAGGGCGAGCGCGAGGCAGATGGGCAGCAGCACCCAGAGCGCGCAGCGGACCAGGTCGACCCAGAAGTTGCCGAGGGCGTCCTTCTCCTTCTGCGCGATGCCGCGGATGAAGGCGATCGCCAGCACGATGCCGACCGCGGCCGACACGAAGTTGTGGTAGGCGAGGCCGGCCATCTGCGTGAGATAGCTCATCGTCGTCTCGCCGCTGTACGCCTGCCAGTTCGTGTTCGTCGTGAACGACGCCGCCGTGTTGAACGCGAGCTCCGGCGGCACGCCGGGCAGGTGCTGGGGATTGCAGCGGCAGCCAGACCTGCAGCCGCTCGATCGCGTACAGCACCAGCATCGAGACGACGCTGAACAGGAGCATCGCCATCGCGTACTCCGTCCAGCGCATCTCGTGCGTCTCGTCGACGCCGGTGCAGCGGTAGATGAGCCGCTCGATCGGGCGCAGGAACGGGTCGAGCCACGTCCGCTCGCGGTTGAAGACGCGCGTCATGAACCGGCCGGTCACCGGTGTGATGAGCAGGATCAGGACGAAATAGAGCCCGATCTGCAGCCAGCCGTTGGGCGTCATGTCAGAACTTCTCCGGTTTCAGCAGCGCGTAGACGAGGTACGCGAGGAGCGCGATCGCAATCAACAGGCTGACGCCGGATTCCAGGGTCATCGGTCACCTCACAGCCGGTCGCACGCAATGACGTACAGCCCCGCCACCACGAAGAACGCGATTCCAATCAGCGGCATCAACAGGTCCATCGACTCCTCCTACCACCCGCCGTGCTTGTTGCCGAACCACCAGACCATGCCGAGCGTGAGCGTGCTCTGCCCGGTCTTGCGCACGCCAGCCGCGCGGGCCAGGAAGAACGGCTGATTCGACCAGTCGCGCCGCCACTCGGCCGCACGAGGTAAGCCCGGCTGCGGAAGCCAGCTGACCGTGCCGGTCGCCTCGTGGAGGCGCTGGGCGACGCCGCTGAACAGGCCGTCGTCGTCGTTCATGTACGTCGTGCGCGCGCCCACGATGCACGTCGGGCCTGACGCGGTACTCCACGTAGGCGGCGCCGCCCGTCAGCGTGAGCGACGGCGCCACCGGCGAGCGGACGGTGTCGTAGTCGGCCTCGCCTGCCAGCGTGAGCTTCGGCGCGGCGTTCCAGGTGGCGTAGGTGTCGACGATGTGCGTGCGCGACTGGTCCGGGTTCGCCACCGGCGTCGTCGACAACCCGGGTTGCGTCGGCAGCGTCGGCAGTCCGGGATTGAGCAGCGGGACGAGATCGCGGCCTTCCTTGCCCGTCGTAGTAGTTCAGATTCCAGCTCACCGACTTCGCGGGCGTGATCGTGATGATGGCCGCCTGCGACTTGAACCCGTTGAAGTCCTCGGTCTGCTGGGCGCCGTTCACCAGCCAGTAGGTGAGGGTGAGCCGATCGTTCACCGGGTACGTCGTCCGGAACCCCATGTGGTAGAACGGCAGGAAATCGAACAAGTACGAGCGCGAGTAGTTGATCTGGTCCTTCGTGTAGTTGCCTTCGATGCCGAGCGCGCTGGCGAACTTGCCGAAGTCGACCTGCAGCCCGCTGCCGAGCGGGAGAACGTAGCTGCCGTAGGCCTGGAACAGGGGGCGATACACCTGCGGGCGCGGTTCGTTGGCCGCGCTGCCCTGCACGGTGTCGGTGGCCTGGCCGTACATCAGATCCACGCGAAGGCCGGCGCGATGTCCGTGCGCCGGATCCGGCGCGTGGTCGATGACGAGGCCGATCTGATTCAGGCTGAAGCTGTTGCTCGTGACGTCGTACGCCCGCAGCAGGTTCACCCGGCCGACCGGATCGTTCGCGTTGTACTCGTAGTACCCGTCGAGGTCGATGCCGAATGTCGTGCCCGCGAGAAACGCCGCGATCGCCGATGCGGCGGGGTGTTCGCATCCGGCGTCGGCTGCGGGGCGTCCTGTGCGCCGGGGACCTGCGCGGCGCGCCTGCGCGAGGGCACGCGATCACCGGCACCGGCTGCCAGAGCACCACCGAGAAGCCCGGCCGCAATGCGGCGCGCATCTCGTGTCACGCATGGCGGCCGACTGCCCTTTCACGCCGGCCTCCCGCGGATGACGTCCGCGAACGTCACATGGATCCCGTTGGCAAGGCGCGGGCGAGCCGCTGTTCGGCCGTGGTCGGCCACAGCGGCGCCGGTGCCGGCCGCCGATGACGACCGTTACGCGTCACCGTCACCCAGCAACGGGAGAAGAGTCGCCGGGCCTGTGGCAGACGCAGACGTGGACGGCGGCGCGACGCCTGCGCTGCGCGGCCAGCGCCCGGTAGCGTCGTGCACCGTGGTCGTCGCACCTCGGACTGGGCCGACAGCACTGGCGCGGCACGAGGACAATGACGTGTCCGCCGCGAGGTCTTCGCGACACGCAGGGCGGAGAGCGTGCCGTCCGACGTGGTCGCCGGCACAGAACGATCCGCCCGTCGGGGGCCGCAGACGCGTCCCGCCCGGCCACGTGCCGCGGCACGGCGCGCGCGAGACCTCGGCCAGGGCGATCGGGCGAGTGAGATGTGCGACAGTGGTTCCTGAACCCTCTCGAGTTCAGGATAGGGAGGCGGCGCCTAAGGGCGGACGAAGGCGTCCCTAAAAAGATGTTGAAGACGCCGGTTCTTCGGCGACGAACCGGTAGCCGACCCAGGGTTCGCTGACGATGTAGCGGGGATGTGTCGGATCGGGCTCGATCTTGCGGCGCAACTGGCCGACCAGCACCCACAGGTGCTCCGGCTGGTTCACGGCGCCCGACCCCCAGATGGCCTTCAGGATGGCGCTCCGCGTGAGCACGCGGTCGGGATGGGTGGCGAAGAAGGCGAGCAGCTCGAACTCCTTGGGGGTCAGCCGGATCTCCTCGTCACCCCGCAGAACGCGGCGTCGGTCGAAATCGATGGTCAGGTCGCCGCGGCGGATTTGTCCGGAGCCGGCAGCGGGCTCCTGATGGAGCCGCCGGATCGCGACGCGGATCCGCGCCAGGAGCTCCTCGGGGCTGAACGGCTTGGTGACGTAGTCGTCGGCGCCGTTGTCCAGCGCGAGCACCTTGTCGGCCTCCTGTCCGCGCGCCGAGAGCACGATCACGGCCGCCGCGGAGGTCGCGCGGATCCGCCGGCACAGCTCCGTGCCTTCGATATCCGGCAACCCGAGGTCCAGGATGACGATGTGCGGCGACTCGGAGGCGAGCGCCGCCAGGGCCTGCCCACCCGTCGCCGCCACCGTCACGTCGTAGCCACGCGAGCGGAGCAGCGGCCCGAGCGTCCGCTGCAGCGCGGGCTCATCGTCCACCACGAGGATGCGGGTGGATTCGGGTGTCATGACTCGAGTGGTGGCAGCGGCACGCGAGCGGCGGACGGCACCACCATGGTGAAACGCGCGCCGCCATCGGCGCAGTTCTCGGCCCAGATGCGGCCGCCTTCGACGGCCAGGATCCGCCTGGAAATCGCCAGGCCCAGTCCGGTGCCGGCCGCCCAGGCATGGGTGCCGCCGCCGCGGTAGAACTCCTTGAACAGGTGCGGCAGGTCGGCGGGCGAGATGCCGGGGCCGTGATCGCGCACCTCCAGCCGCAGTCCCTCGGCGTCGACCGATGCGCGGATCTCGATCGGCGCCTCCGCCGGTGAATAGGCCGCGGCGTTCTCGATCAGGTGGCCGAGTGCGGTGGCGGTCAGTTGCGGGTCGGTCTCGACGAGCACGTTGACCGCGTCGATCCGCACGTCGCGGCCGCGCAGCAGCGGCTCGGCCTGGGCCCTCGCCGCCTCGATGATCTGTTCGGGCGCGACCCACTCCCGTGCCGCGTTCACCCCGCCGGCATCGAGTCGCGCCAGGTCGAGGATGTTCTGGAAGAGGTGTTGCAGCCGCCCGGTTTCGGCGACGACGATGCCGGCCTGCTCCTGCCGTTCGGCCTCCGAGATATGAGCGGACTGCAGATTGGCCGAGGCCACCCGGATCGCGGTGAGCGGCGTCCTGAGGTCGTGCGCGAGCGAGGCGAGGAGCGCCGACTTCAGATCGGCGGTGCGGCCCGACAGCTCGGCGGCCTTCCGCTCCTCGAGGAACTGCGTCCGCTCGATGGCGAGCGCCACGAGCCCCCCGATGGCATCGACCGTTCCCGGCTCGAGCTCCCGGCCGATGGCCGCCAGGATGCCGAGCGCCCGCGTGCCGAGGCGCAGCGGCACGAGCTGGCAGGGGCCCTCGGGCAGGTCGATGCGCCGGTGCCCGCCGTACGTCCGCTGGCGCGCATCGAACTCGAGCGTCCGCTCGGCGCTGGCAAACGTCTCGGTCAGCAGGGCCGGATCGATGGGAAACCTCGAACGTGGCGCCGCCGCAATCGTCCAGCCGTCGCCCTCCGGCAGGCAGATGGCGACCTCGTCCAGCCCGAAGCGGCGGGCGACGAACGAGGCAATGGCGCTGCGGGCGTCCCCGGGCTCCCCGCTCTGGAGGACGTCGCGGCTCAGGTCGTACAGCCGCGCCAGCTCATCGCGGCGCGCGACGGCCTCGGAGGCACGGGCGCGCGCGGCCGACGACAGGGTGCCGGCCACGAGGCTGACGGTCAGGAAGGCGAACAACGCGACCCAGTTCTGCGGATCGGCCAGCCGGAAGGTGCCGACCGGCGGCAGGAAGCAGAAGTTCACGAGCAGCATCGCGACGACGGACGCCACGACGGCGACACGCCGCCGCGCCCGGGCCGCGAGCACGAGCACGACGAGCAGGTAGGCCAGCGCGACGGTGGTGCTGTTGGTGACGTGCAGCCACAGGGCCAGCGCGGCGGTCAGGATCGCCATGACCGCCAGGGCCATCGCCATCTGGCGAACGTCGGTCGTCCAGCGACGCGGGTGCATACGAGCAGTCTATGCCGTTCCCGTTCCGGCGGGGTGTCCTACTGCAGGTGATAGGGCACGCTGATCACCACGATGTTCGGCTGGAACAGCAGGGCGCCCTTGATGAGCAGCGCGCGCTGGTTGTGCAGCAGCGTCTGCCACCAGCGCCGCGGCACGAATTCGGGCAGCAGCACCGTGAGGTAGGCGTCCGGATTGGCGGCCTGCAGCTGCTCGATGTATTCGAGCAGGGGCTCCATCAGCGACCGATAGGGCGACTCGAGGACCACCAGCTTCGCGCCCTCGCCCCAGCGCTGCCAGTCGCGCCGGATGCGGGCCGTCGTGGCCGGCTCCACGTCCACGTAGGCGGCGAGGACGTCAGGCGACAGCGAGCGGGCGTATTCCAGCGCCCGGACGACCGCCCGCTGGATGCCGCTGACCGGCACGACGACGATGTTCCGGCGCGCGGGACCGGGCGTGAACCGATCGAGGCTGAGCTGTCGCCCGACCGCGTCGTAATGGGCGCGCGTCAGGCGGAACACGATCACCAGGCAGGGGATCAGCACGAGGACGATCCAGGCGCCTTCCGCCGCCTTGGTGGCCGCCACGATGATCAGGACGACGCCGGTGAGCAGCGCGCCCGCGCCGTTGATGATCAGGCTCGTCCGCCAGCCCGGCGTCCGCAGCCGCCACCAGTGCACCACCATGCCGGCCTGCGACAGCGTGAACGACACGAAGACGCCGATCATGTAGAGCGGAATCAGCGCGTGGGTGTCGCCGCCGAAGGCGACCAGCAGGACCACCGCGAAGCTGCTCAGCACCAGAATGCCGTTCGAGAAGGCGAGCCGGTCGCCCTGGTTCATGAACTGGCGGGGCAGGAAGCCGTCGGCCGAGACCACCGACGCCAGCCGCGGGAAGTCGGCGTAGGCCGTGTTCGCCGCCAGGACGAGGATCAGCATCGTCGCCACCTGCACGGCGTAGTAGCCGGCGTTGCGGCCGCCGAGCGCCGCACGGGCGATCTGCGAGACGACCGTCTCCGAGTCCGACGGCACGATGTGGTAGGCGTGCGCGAGCAGGGTGATCCCCATGAACATCGTGATCGAGAGGACCACCATGGTGGCGAGCGTCGCCGCGGCGTTCTTCGGCGCCGGATCCCTGAATGCGGGGACGCCGTTCGACACGGCTTCGATGCCGGTCATGGCGGTGCAGCCGTTGGAGAACGCCGTCAGGATGGCGAACACGCCGAGCGCCTGCACGGTGCCGGCCGCCGCGGCCGGCGTCGGCGGCGGGACGGGAACCAGCGTGCCGGTGAGGTACCGGACGGCGCCGATGCCGATGAGCGCCAGCATGCTGCCGATGAAGAAATAGGTCGGGCCGGCGAACAGGCGTCCCGATTCGCGGATGCCGCGGAGGTTGCCGATGGTCAGCAGGGCCACGCACACCAGGCTGATCGTCACCCGGTCGGCGTGCAGGGCGGGGACCGCGGAGGTCAGGGCGGCGATCCCGGCGGCAATGCTCACCGCCACCGTCATCGTGTAGTCGATGAGGAGTGCCGCCGCGGCGACGAGTCCGGCCGTCCGCCCCAGGTTCTCCCGCGCGACGATGTAGGCGCCGCCGCCGCTCGGATAGGCATGGATCGTCTGACGGTACGAGAAGACGACCATCGCCAGCAGGAGCGAGATCGAGAGGGCAATCGGCGTGGCGAAGGCCAGCGACGCGACGCCGCCGGCAATCAGGACCCGGAGGATCTCCTCGGTGGCATACGCCACCGACGAGAGCGGGTCCGAGGACAGGACGGCCAGCCCGGTGACCTTCGAAAACCGCTCGTGATGGGCGAGATGGCTGGGGATCGGACGCCCGATGAGCAGGCGCTTGACTTGCGAGAGCAGGCGCTCCGACGGCACGTGGTCCTCCAAGGGCCGACGAGGTTAGCTGGCGGGCTCGGGGTTGGAAGTCCCCTACGCGGCCCGCGTCCGAAGACGAGCGGTGCCGCGATTCGCCCCAGGAAGGTCTGGCCTTCCAGCGGGTCCCCCGTACCGGCCGGTGCGATGCCCGGCCGATTTTGGCCGAAGTCGTTCTCGTTGATGGCGCGTGCGCGCCGAAGCCGCGGAACCACGGTTCAGCGTCAGCCAGCGCACCCGTCTACTCCCGAGCATAACCAGGGAAGTCCTAAAGAGACACTAAGGGCGGGCTGAACGGCCGGCCGATAGGGGCGTCGCGGGAGGTGCCGGATGGCGGTGCGGCTTGAAAGCCGGAGAACGAGCCACTACCATGAGGGATTGCGACCGCCGCCTCCCGGGCCGGCCGGGCGCGCGGGTCCCTCTTCATGCGCGTCATGGCCGACCAATCCGACGAACCCCGTCCGTCCCGTCTCTCGGGCTTCGTCCGTGCCTTCTTCCGGCCGGAGCCGCCGCCCGAGATCCGCGGCTCGCGCGACACGGCCGGCCTGCTCACCCTGCTGTTCGTGCTGATGGTGCTGGTGACGGTCGCGTCGATCCGCTACGGGGCCATCGACTTCACGCCGGGCGAGATGTGGACGGCGTTCGTCTCGCTCTGGGGCGCGCATCCGCCGCTGACGCTGAACGAGCGGATCTTCCTGGAGCTGCGCGTGCCGCGCGCGCTGCTGTGTCTCGCGGTGGGCGCGGCGCTCGGGGTCGGCGGCGCGCTGATGCAGGCGCTGTTCCGCAACCCGATCGTCGAGCCGGGCCTGGTCGGCACGTCGAGCGGCGCGGCGCTGGGCGCCTCGCTCTACTTCGTGCTCGGCGGCGTCCTGCACTTCACGGCCGGCGTCTGGACGCTGCCGATTGCCGCCTGCCTGGGCGGCGTGGTGGCCACCTACCTCGTCTTCGCGCTCGCGCAGTCGAACGCCGACGGCCGCAGCTCGATCGTGCTGCTGCTGCTGACCGGCCTCGCGGTCAACGCGCTGTGCCTGAGCGGCATCGGCTTCCTCTCCTACGTCGCGCGCGATCCGCAGGCGCGGTCGATCGTGTTCTGGAACCTCGGCACGATGTCGGGGGCGAACTGGGACACCGTGCTCATCGTCGGCGTCTCGACCGTCGGGGGCATCCTCCTCGCCCTCGGCTACGCCAAGCAGCTGAACGCGCTGATGATCGGCGAGGAGGAGGCGATCTACCTCGGGGTCAACGTGAACCGGCTGAAGTGGGCCGTGCTGACGATCAACGTCATCATGGTGGCGGTCGCCACGGCCTTCACCGGCGTCATCAGCTTCGTCGGCCTCATCGTGCCGCACATCCTGCGGATCCTGCGGGGCGCCGACAACCGGTACCTCATCATCGGCAGCTCCCTGCTGGGCGCCACGCTGCTCAGTCTCGCCGACCTCGTCGCCCGGATGGCGCTGCGGCCGGCCGAGCTGCCCATCGGCATCGTCACGTCGGTCGTCGGCGTGCCGGTCTTCCTGTCGCTGCTGCGCAACCGGCAGTATCTCTTCTGAGGCGACGATGCTGCAGGCGAGGGACGTTGTCTACCGGGTCGGCACGCGGACGCTGCTGCACGGCCTCTCGGCCTCGTTCGAGCCGGGCCGGCTCCACCTGATCGTCGGGCCGAACGGCGCGGGCAAGTCGACGTTCGTCAAGGTGCTCTCGCGGCTGGTGCGGCCGCACGAGGGCGAGGTGCGGTACGGCGAGGCCGACGCGGCGACCTGCAGCGAGCGGGATCTCGCCCGCCAGCGGGCGGTGCTGTCGCAGGCCATCGAGGTGGCGTTCCCGCTGCCCGTCCGCGATCTCGTGATGATGGGGCGGTACCCGCACTTCCGCGGGCGCCCCGGCCGCGCCGACGAGGAGATCTGCGACGAAGTGATGCGGTTCTTCGACGTGCAGGACATGAGCGCGCGCAGCTACGCGACGCTCAGCGGCGGCGAGAAGCAGCGCGTGAACTTCGCCCGCGTGCTCACGCAGGTGTGGCGGCCGCTGCCCGACTCGTGCCGCTACCTGTTCCTCGACGAGCCGCTGACGTTCCTCGACATCCGGCACCAGATCGACTTCATGAAGAAGGTGCGCGCCTTCGTCGAGCACCACGACGTCGTCGCCGTCGGCGTCGTCCACGACCTGAACCTCGCGGCGCGGTTCGCCGACCGGCTGGTGATGATCGACGAGGGACGCATCGTGGCCTTCGGCACGCGCGACGAGGTGCTGACGCCGGCCCACATCCGCACCACCTTCCACGTCGACCCGGTCGTCGTCCGCGAGCCCGGGACCGACGCGTTCCACCTGATCTTCCACTGAGCCACGGCCGTCCGCGGTCGCGCGCTACCTCGGCCGCGCGCTTGTGTTTCGCATCCGGGCAACCGACAATCGTGAAGGCGGCCGGTCCGCTCAGGAGGAACGAGGGTGATGGGAAAGCTGCGATCCGCGCGGTGGTCGCTCGTCGGAATCGTGCTGCTGGCGGCGCTCGCCGGCGGGGCGTGCCAGAAGGCGCGTAATCAGATGACCGTCCGGAAGTATGCGATGGAGGGCAAGGTGCTCGCCGTCGACGTCCAGGGCAAGCAGGCGACGATCGCCCATGGCGACATCCCGGGCTTCATGGGTGCGATGACGATGGCCTATCCGATCAAGGATGAGGCGGCGCTGGCGAAGCTGAAGAAGGGCGACGAGATCAAGGCGGTCGTCGTGGTCGACGACACCAGCGGCCTCTGGCTCGACGACATCCAGCATCGTCACGTCCGGGCGACGCGAAGTAACCCGAGACCAAGCGCCTCCGGCTCTCCTAGGCCCGCCCGCCCCCCGCGACCGGATGCGACACGTGCTCGTGCCCGATCAGGTGCCGGACGAACCAGTCGCGCGCCAGGCCGCCGACGACGTCCAGCGCGCCCGGCTCCTCGAACAGATGGGTGGCGCCGGGCACGATCCGCAGCTGTCCCACCGGTCCCAGTTGCTCGAGCGCCGCTTCGTTGAGCGCGAGCACCTCGACGTCGCGCTCGCCGACGATGAGCAGCGTCGGGGCCCGGACGCCCTGGAGGGCGGGGCCCGCCAGGTCGGGCCGGCCGCCCCGCGAGACGACCGCCGCCACCGTCTCGCGCCGCGCGGCGGCCACCAGCGCCGCCGCGGCGCCGGTGCTGGCGCCGAAGTAGCCGATGGGCAGCGCCCGCAGGTCGTGCCGCTTCATCGCCCAGTCCGTCGTGTCCACCAGCCGTCCGGCCAGTAACTCGATGTCGAAGCGCAGATGCATCGTCCGCGCGTCGACGGCTTCTTCCTCTTCCGTCAGCAGATCGAACAGCAGCGTCGCCAGCCCGGCCTGCACCAGCGTGTCCGCGACGCGCTGATTGCGGGGACTGTGGCGGCTGCTGCCGCTGCCGTGCGCGAAGACGACGAACCCGCCGGCGTTCTCCGGGATGCGGAGATCGCCGACGAGACGGACGTCGCCCGCCTCGATCGTGACCGCACTGCCTGGTCATCTCGGCGCCTCCTTCAACGGGCGCGCGTGCGCGCGCCGGCCACGTGGTCGACCGTTTCCGGCAGGGCCGGCGACCGGAAGCGGAGAATCGTCATCGTCCCGTCGGCGGCCTTCACCTGCAGTGCCACGTCGGCGCCCGCGTCCGACTGCTCGAGGTTCAGGGCCGCGGCGTGCGCAATCGTGTGGGTGATGTGCCGGTCGGGATCGTCTCCGGCGAAGATCTCAATCGTGCCGCCGGTCGACGACATCGTGTCCGCGCTCATGCCGGCCAGCGGGAGATCGTCGATTTCCGGCTGCGCGCCGAAGTCGAGGCTGTCCACCTCGACGTTCACCAGCCACCCTTCGTGCTGGCGGCTGAAGCTGTCCAGGAACTGGTGCCATTCACCGATCGGAATCGTGCGGGTCGTCATGGTCGTGCTCCTCATTCCTCGTCATTACCCATCGGTGGGATCCGGTCTGGTCGACGCTGCGCGAACCGCGGCCGACACACCCGCGAGAAACGGAGCAATTCACGTGCCGGAGCCGGCAGCCAGGAACAGCCCGGTCGGCGCGGCGGTCCGGCGCTCGCCCGCGGTACCGCGGGGATTTGTCCGCGGCTCGACGGGACAAGGGCGGTCTCCGGTCTCGACTCTCCGGTCTTCAGTTCCGGAGACCCGATCCCGCAATCCCGGTCCCCGGCCCGTCGCTGAGCTGCAGACCGCAGACCGACACCATTCCCCCAACCCGGGTACGCGTCGTGCTTGTGTTCCTCGCGAGGCGTGCGGGCCGCGGCGCAGGGCCGGACGGGCCCGGACGGTGCCGGGCAGGGCTCGAGCAGGGGGGGCACGATGCTGGACGAACCGGAAGACGCCGGGCGGCTGATGGTGATTGCGGGAACCGCGAACGTCGACCTGGCCGAGGCGGTGGCCGCCGAGCTCGATCAGGCGCTTGCGTCGAGAACGCTGTCACGCTATCCCGACGGCGAGTTCCACGTGTCGATCGAGGAGTGCGTGCGCGGGCGGGATGTCTTCGTGATCCAGCCGACGTCGCCGCCAGGCGAGGCCCATCTGTTCGAGGCGATGTTCCTCGCCGATGCCTGCCGGCGCGCCGGGGCGGCACGCCTGACTGCCGTGATGCCCTACTTCGCGTACGCGCGGCAGGACCGGCGGGTGGCGGGCCGGGAGCCCGTCGGGGCGCGGCTGGTCGCGGACCTGCTGCACACGGCCGGCTTCGAGCGGGTCATCGCGGTCGACCTGCACACGCCCGCCCTCGAGGGGTTCTTCGCGACCGCGGTCGAGCACCTGACGGCCGTGTCGCTGCTGGCGCGCGCCGTGCGGGGCAACGGCCACGTGCCGGTGGACCTCGTGGTCGCCCCCGATCTCGGTGCCGTGAAGCTGGCGGAACGCTACGCGAGCCTGCTGCGCCTGCCGATGGCCGTCGTGCACAAGGCGCGGCTGAGCGGCACGGAAGTGCGGGCGCGGGCCGTGGTGGGGGAGGTCGCCGGCCGCCGGCCGCTCATCATCGACGACATGATCAGCACCGGCGGCACCATCGAAGCCGCCGCGCGCGCCGTCCTCGACGCCGGCTGCATGCCCGCCATCAGCGTCATCGCCAGCCATGCCCTGCTGACGGCCGGTGCCCTCGATCGCCTGCACGCGCTGCCGATCGATCGGCTCATCGTGACCGACAGCGTCGCGCTGCGGCACGACCTGCCGCTGCCGCTCGAACGCGTCAGCCTCGCGCCGTTGCTGGCGACCGCCATCCGGCGGCTGCACGGCAACGAATCGCTCGCGGATCTGTTCGTCAGATGAAAGGATGCGCAGGAACGAGGAACAAGGGAAGAGCGAGCCCTACCGCCTGACGCGCACCGGCTCCAGCCCCGCCATCGACGGGCCGAGCAGCGCGCAGACCTGTTCCTCCGACACCGCCGGGAACCGCCTGAAGCACGAGCCGATCGTCGGGAACGGGTCGGGGCACACGAGGCAGGCGACCTGGTCCGCCTCGGCTTCGATGTGCTGCAGCGTCTCGCGCGGCGCGACCGCCATGGCCACCACCAGCTTCGCCGGCAGCTCCGCACGGATGGCGCGGAGCGCCGCAATCATCGTCGCGCCGGTGGCCGCGCCGTCGTCGACGAGGATGACCGTGCGCCCGGTGGGAGAGACCGGCGGATGGATCGGGGTGTAGAGCGACCGGCAATGGGCCAGCCGCTCCATCTGCATCCGCCGTTCGCGTTCGATGTACGCGTCGGTGATCCACAGGTCGGCTTCCGGGCCGATGTAGGTGTGGCCCCGTTCGTCGACCGAGCCGATGGCCTGCTCCGGCCGTCCGGGGGCCCGGAGCTTCCGGACCAGGACGACGTCGAAGTCGCCGTCGAGACGGTCGGCAATGAGCCGCCCCATCGACACTGCGCCGCAGGGGATGGCGAGCACCAGCGGGCGCGCGCCCCGGTAGCTCGCAAGCCTGTCGGCCAGCAGTGCCGCCGCCTCTTCACGACTCTCGAACAGGATCATCGGTCACCTTCCACATTGAGTTTTCGTACGCGAGATGGACGGACGGCAGAACGAGGTGCATGGATGGTGCCAGCGTCGCGGAAGGCGCGCCCCGGACCTGAAGGGCGCTGTTGTACGCCCCTGTCGTTCAGGTCGTGCTGAATCGTCGGATTCCGGCACCGGGCCGGGCGGGACGGCGGGAGGAATCCGCCCGGCCGTGCGCAATATTTCCGTCGCCGGCGCATGCAGCTCGCGCATGCTGCGGCGGGCCCGGCCTGCGGGTCGAGGCGTTTTGGTACGCGAGCTTACGAAGCCGGGGCGGGATCGATCTCTCCGGGACCGGGCGGCTCGGGGAAGTAGGCGTTCGCGCGGTACTGCGTCATCATCCGCTGTGTATTGAAGAACGATCCGTTGATCGCAATGGTCGAGCGCATGACGCCGGCGAAGGTGGCCGAGCGCTGGTAGAACATCGGCAGGATGATCTGCTCCAGCTTGTCGTAGAGCGACGTCTCCTCGGCCAGCGGGTCCTCGACGTCCTGGCCGTGGCCGACGGCCCAGCCGGTGGCGCCCTCGAGGCAGCCTTCAACCCACCAGCCATCGAGCACGCTCAGGCTCGGCACGCCGTTCAGCGCCGCCTTCATGCCGCTGGTGCCGGAGGCCTCGCGCGGGCGCTGCGGCGTGTTCAGCCACAGGTCCGTGCCGCTGGTGAGCAGGCGGGCCCATTCGAAGTCGTAGTTCTCGACGTACACCGCTTTCACCGTGCCCTGCAGCGCGCGGATGGCGCTGAAGACCTTGCGGATCAGGGCCTTGCCCTCTTCGTCGTGCGGGTGGGCCTTGCCGCCGTAGATCAGCTGAAAGGGACCGGCGGTCCTGGCGATCTCCCGCAGCCGATCGAGGTCGGCGAACAGCAGGTCGGCCCGCTTGTAGGCGGCGGAGCGGCGCGCGAAGCCGATCGTCAGGACGTTGCGATCGAGCTGCACGCCGGTGCGGGCGGCCACGGCATCGACGAGCGCCCCCTTGGCCCGGTCGTGCGCGTCCACGATCTCCTGGAGCGGAATGCCGATGGCGTACCGCAGGTACAGGTTGTCCCGCCGCCACTCCGGGATGTGGCGGTCGTAGAGCGCCGCCACCGGCGCGGCCGTCCACGTCGTGGCGTGCACGCCGTTGGTGATCGCGCGGATGGGATAGTTCGGGAACATGCCGTGCGAGATCTCGCCGTGGCGCATCGCGACGCCGTTGATGTAGCGCGAGGAGCGCAGGGCGAGGTAGGTCATGTTCAGCAGCCCTTCGTGCAGGCAGTCCGCCTCGGCGAGATGCCGGCTGACGGGCTCGCCCAGCACGTCGCGCATCAGGGCCGCCGGGAACTGATCCTGGCCCGCCGGCACCGGCGTGTGCGTCGTGAAGATGCAGCGCGCGCGCACGTCGCGGATGTCCTGCTCGTCCGGCGTGCTCGCACCGCGGCGGGCGATCGCCCGCTCGAGCAGCGCCGCCGCCAGCAGGCTCGAGTGGCCCTCGTTCATGTGATAGACCTCGATGCCCTGGTGACCCAGCGAGTCGAGGATGGCGACGCCGCCCAGGCCGAGCACGGCTTCCTGGCAGAGGCGGTACCGCGCATCGCCGCCGTACAGGTGATCGGTCAGCGTCCGATCCTCGGGAGCGTTCGCCGGCAGATCGGTGTCGAGCAGGTAGACCGGCACGACGTGCCCCGTGACGCCATGCACGAGGTACTGCCACGCGCACAGGTGGACGTCACGACCCTCCAGCTTCACCACGACGTGATCCTGGACGCGGGCGAGCACCTGCTCGGGCTGCCAGCTGTCGGGCTCTTCCCGCTGCCGGCCGTCGCGATCCAGGTGCTGACGGAAGTACCCCTGCCGGTGGACCAGCGTCACGCCGATCATCGGGATCTCGAGATCGGCGGCCGAACGGAGCACGTCGCCCGCGAGAATCCCGAGACCGCCGGCGTAGGTCGGCATCGCGGGATCGATCGCGATCTCCATCGAGAAGTAGGCGATCCGCGCCTGCTGGAAGGAATCTGGTTCCACAAGCGTTCTCCTGGCGGCGGTCGTGCGCCGCGACGGCTCCTGTCAGCATTCTAGAACGGGGAGGTCGGCCCGGCCGCCGGAGAATCCCCGGCAGGCCGCGCGACCGTCGGTGGCTCCTGTGCGTCTAATGGCTGACGGCGCCCGCAGGTGCCGGTGGAGCGGAGGCACGATGAGGCAGAACCGCGTGGGCCGTGGATCCGGGCTGGCGGGACGGCGGGCGGCGTCCTGGCCGGCGTCCTGGTGGTGTACGCCGCTTCGGCGCAGCCCGTGCGCGCCGCGGAGGCCGCGCCGCCGGGCGCCGATCGCGTGCCGGTGGTGCCGGTGGTCGTCGAGCTGTTCACCTCGGAGGGCTGCTCGAGCTGTCCGCCCGCAGACGACCTGCTGCGGAACCTGGCCGGGGCGCAGCCGGTGCCCGGCGCCGAGATCGTGCCGCTCGAAGAGCACGTCACCTACTGGGATCGTCTCGGCTGGCGCGATCCGTTCTCGCAGCCCCTCTTCACGACGCGGCAGTCCGGCTACGACGCGCAGCTCTTTCATCGCGGCGAGGTCTACACGCCCCAGGCGGTCGTCGACGGCCGCTGGCAGCTGGTCGGCAGCGATCGGCCGGCGCTCGTCGCCGCGATTGCCGCTGCGGCGCGCCAGCCGCAGGCGTCGGTCACGCTGTCGCTGCTCGGGCTCGTGCCGGCGGCCGCCGGGCCGGGTCGGCCGTCCTACGTGCACGTGGTCGTCAAGGTGCCGCCCGACCTGCGGCCGGCCGGAACGGCCGACGTCGTGCTCGCCGTCACCGAAGACGACCTGCAGACGCACGTGCTCGCGGGCGAGAACCGCGGGCGCCAGCTGCACCACAGCGCCGTGGTGCGGACGCTCCGTCCGATCGGCATGGTCTCGGCCGACGCGCCCGAGCTCTCCGTCACCCGCCCGCTGACGCTCGACGCCGGCTGGAATCCGGCACACCTCGGCGTGGTGGTCTTCGTTCAGGAACGACTGAGCCGACGGATCATCGGCGCCGGCCGTCTGCCGCTCTCCGCCAGACCGTCCATTCACTGACCGCCGGATTGGCACGGCCGCTTCATGACGGCGCTTCCTTCAGCGCCTGTGCGTACCATTCGCGCTCGGAGGCGAACCGCGCGAATCGCCGCGGCCCTTCACGGTTCCCGCTCCATGGCTGAGCTGCGTGTCCGCCGCCGTCCCGGTCCTCCCGGTCCTCCCGGTCCTCCCGGTGTGTACCGCAAGGACGGCCTGGTGTCCTGATGGGAGGACCTCGGCGTCGGCTGCCGGCCGGAATGCCGCGATTTTTCCCAGCCGGCATGTGGAACCGAATATGCTAAGCGAGCCATGCGATAGACGCATGGCCGGCCGCGGGCCGGCAGGACGTCGAGGTCGAGGCGGACGGCTGTGATCAACGGACAACGGGTGGCGGTGGTGCTGCCCGCCTACAATGCGGCGAGCACCCTGGCGGCCACGGTCGAGCAGCTGCCCGACTGCGTCGACATCCGGATCCTCGTCGACGACTTCAGCCGCGACGAGACGGTGGCGATTGCGCGGTCGCTCGGCCTCGAGACCTACGTCCACGACTCCAACTACGGGTACGGCCGCAATCAGATGACCTGCTACCGCCAGGCGCTCGAGGCCGGGGCGGACGTCGTGGTGATGCTGCATCCCGACTATCAGTACACGCCGCTGCTCGTGACGGCGATGGCGAGCATGGTGGCGCACGACGTGTACGACGTCGTCATCGGATCGCGGATTCTCGGCGGGACGGCGCTCGGCGGCGGGATGCCGCGCTACAAGTACGTCGCGAACCGGCTGCTCACGGCGGTGCAGAACCTGTTCCTCCACGCGAAGCTGTCCGAGTACCACACCGGCTACCGCGCCTTCAGCCGCCGCGTCCTCGACGCGCTGCCGCTGCTCGAGAACTCCCAGGACTTCGTCTTCGACAACCAGATGCTCGCGCAGTGCGTCTACTTCGGCTTCCGCATCGGTGAGGTCTCCTGTCCGACGAAGTACTTTCCGGACGCCTCGTCGATCAACTTCCGCCGCAGCGTGCGGTACGGCCTGGGCGTGCTCGCCACGACATTCCAGTACTTCGCGCAGAAACACGGGTTCGGCAGCTTCGCCATCTTCAGCCGCACCGGCCGGACGCTGCGCGCCGCCGCGCCGCCCGTCGACGAGCGCGCGGCGCGGACCGGTGCCATGGCATGAGCGCGGGCCGATTCCGCGCGCGCGATCTGGCCGCGCTGGCTGCCCTGACCTTCGGCGCCATTCTGGTCCACGGGTACCACCCGGCGGTCGAAGACGCCGAGATCTACCTGCCCGGCATCCTGAAGCGCCTGCATCCCGAGCTCTTCCCGCGCAACACCGTCTTCTTCGAGTCGCACGCGCACATGACGATCTTCCCGGAGCTGGTGGCCGGCTCGATCCGGCTGCCGGGGCTGCCGGTGGGCGCGGCGCTGCTGCTGTGGCACGTCGCGTCGATCTTCCTGCTGCTGCTGGCCTGCTGGCGCATCGGCCGCCTGTGCTTCCGGTCCGAGCGGGCCGTGTGGGGCGGGGTCGTGCTCGTCGGCAGCCTGCTGACGCTGCCGATCGCGGGCACCGACCTGTACATCATGGACCAGTACCTCACGCCCCGATCGATCTCGACGCCGATCGGGCTGCTGGCGGCGGGCGAAGCGCTGGCGGGGCGGCCATGGCGCGCGGTGGTGCTGCTCGCCGTCATCGCCCCGATCCATCCATTGATGTCGGTGTTCGCCGGCGCCCTGGTGGCCGCCATCGTCTGGGCCCGCTGGCGCGCCACCGTCCCGCAGCCGCCGGCGGCCGGGCCGGCCGCGGCCTTCGGCCTGCTGGCGCTCTTCCCGCCGGTGACGGCCGCCTACCGCCGGGTGCTGGCCACGCGCCCGGCGTTCCTGCTGACCCGGTGGGCGTGGTACGAATGGCTGGGCATCATCGGTCCGTTCGTCATCGTCGCCGGCCTCGCGCGGCTGGCGCGGCGACGGGGGCTGACGAATCTCGAGACGCTGTGCCGGGCGGTGATCCTCTTCGAAGGCGCGTTCTTCGCCATGGCGCTCGTCGTCTCGATGCCCGGACCGTTCGAGCGGTTCGCCGAGATCCAGCCGATGCGCAGCCTGCAGCTCGTCTTCATCCTGATGCTGCTCGTGCTCGGCGGCCTGGCGGCGGAGTTCCTGCTGCGCGGCAGCGCCTGGCGCGGCGCGCTGCTGGTCGTGCCCCTGTGCGCGCTGACAGCATTGTGCGGCGGCATGTGGTACGCGCAGCGCCAGCTGTTCCCGGCCACGCGGCACCTCGAGCTGCCGGGACTCGCGCCGCAGAACCACTGGGTGCAGACCTTCGACTGGATCCGCGACCACACGCCCGTCGACGCGTACTTCGCGCTCAACCCGCGGTTCATGGCGCTGCCGGGCGAGGATCACCACGGATTCCGTGCGATCGCCTGGCGGAGCCGGATGGCCGATGACGTGAAGGACAGCGGCGTCGCCAGCATGTTCCCGCAGGTCTCGGAGGAGTGGGCCGCGCAGGTCGATGCCCTGAAGGGCTGGGACGGCTTCACGCGCGAGGATTTCCTGCGCCTGCACCAGCGCTATGGCGTCGACTGGGTGGTGACCCGGCACCCGGTGCCCGGACTGACGTGCCCGTACGAGAACGGCGACCTGTCGGTCTGCCGGATCGAAGAGCCGGCCGGACGGTTTCAGAACCCGGGTTAAACCTGATAACCTTCGCGGGAGTCTAAGCTCGATGGCTCGGATCGTGCGCGTGAGCCGGGCGGCCAGGGCGCCGTGGGCCGGGCCTGGAACGGGAAAGCGGTAACACAACAGGCGGATGGTCGGCAGCCCCGACGCCGCGGGAGACAGACAGCAGCCATGTTGAAGCGAAAGACCTTTGCGGTGGCCACCGGGATCGCCGCGATCGCGGCGTTGTGCGGCACGCTCGCCTGCAGCAGTCCGACCTCGTCGAGCGGCGCGGTGACCGAGGTGTTCACGGGAACGCTGGGCCAAATGTCCACCACATCGCAGGCGTTCGTTCAGACGAAAGACGGGACCGTCACGCTGACGGTCACCAAGCTCGATCCGGACTCGAGCGCTGCGGTAGAAGTCGGCCTGGGGCAGGTGACGGTAACCTCGAGCACGACGGTCGGCTGCACGAATTCAGCCGGGCCGTTTTCGGCCACTGTGAATGCTCCCATCAGCTTCGGCGGCGTTGTCGCCGGTTCGTATTGCGCGTACATCCTGGATTTCGGGGCCTTCACGCAGGCCAACACCTTCTCGATGACCATCACGCATTCCTGATCGCCAGCCGCTTCCGCAGCAAGCCGTCTCCAGGGGCCGCCACCCGCCCTTCGACGATGCTCAGGGCGGGGCTGAGCGAAGTCGAAGCCCCGCCTGCGATCGCGAGCTCGGGCGGCCCCGACTGCTACTTCCCGAACGCCGCGTCCAGCACTTCGGCCAGCCGGACGGCGGCCGCCGTCAGCTGCTGCCCGACGACGGGCAGGCTCGCCCGCTCGTACGCGCGTCCGAGCCGCTCGTGCAGCGCGAGCAGTCGCCGGCTCGTGCCATAGGCCGAGCAGGCCTTCAACTCGAATCCTCCTCGAGATCGGCACCGTCACCGGCAGCGCACCGTACGCGACATCGCGCGCCAGCCCGTTCGCGCTGCGGCTCCACGACACCACGAGATCGACCGTCGGCACCCGGGGACGCACCGGCGTGGGGTGGTAGCGCGCGTACAGGTAGCCGGCCAGATCCTCCGGGGTGGCGAGGTGCCGCGTCTGCATCAGCGTGCGGATGAGGCCGCTGTCCCAGACGCTGTGCAGGTTCGGATGGAACGATCCGTGCCCGTTCGCCACCGGCGCCTGGTGCTCGTAGGTCACCGGCAGGCAGTTGCCGCCCTGATCCGCGTTGGTGATGTCGTGCAGCGGCTGGTGGATGTCGCCGACCAGATGGATGAGGAATCGCAGCGCGGTCGCGCGATCGTCGTCTTTGGCCGACATGAGCCGGCCGAACTGCGTCGTGATGGCGCCGACGATGCAGTCGCCGCCGGCGCAGTAGCGCTGGTAGTCGGCATGGCTGGCGTCGACGAAGAGCGGAAAGTCGATGAAGTGCCAGGGGGCGGTGGCGCGATCGACGTCGCGGTAGTCGTCGGCCCAGGTGGAGGCGTCGACGAACGGGTCGTCCGGCGTGCCCGGGCAGAAGCGCCGCAGCCCGGGATCGACCGGATGCGCCGCGAGCAGTGCCTTCGCCTGCGTCAGCGTGGCCGGGGCCATGAGCTGTTCGGCGAGCAGCGCGATGGTGCGATGACCCTCGCAGCCCCACGCCGCCGCCGGCCGGGGCGCGGCGGCGGAGAGCGCGACCGCGAGCAGGACGAGCGCGAGCCGTCGGGGCATCTTCATGCGTGTTCTCCGGCGGCCGTGGCGTCGAACGTGTGGCCGCGGACGCGCCGCCAGGCGTCGGCGACCGGGAGGCCGTACCGGCGGCAGACGGCATCGACGACCGCGCGGCAGCGATCGGCATCACCGGCGATGGCCGGCGAGACGAACACGTACGCCCGCCACAGCTCGCGATAGTACTGGTCCAGCACGTCCACGTCGGCCCGTTGCGCGAAGAGCGCCCGCTGCGCGCCGAGCGGCAGGATGCGGCCGGGCTCGATCTCGAGGCGCACGTCGATGTCGCGGCTCTGCATCTCGGGTGACGGGCAGTACACCAGCACGTCGCCGTCGTGGCCGCCCGCCGCCTCGGCCAGCGCGGCTTCCAGCTCCTGCCGGCCCGCCTGGGACGGCGCCTCCGCCGACCCACGCAGGTGCCCGGCGATGCCCTGCAGCCCCACCCGGCTCGCCGCCGCCAGCGCGACGTCAATCGTCAGCAGCGTGCGCGGAATGGCCGTCCGCCTGAAGCGCAGCGCGGCGGCGAGCGCGTCGCGCACGGGACGGTCGGCCGCCGACGCCGGCTCGGCCTGCGCGAGACAGTCGACGAGCGATGCGTCGGAGAGGTGGGTCAGGTGCGGCGGGCGGGCGGTCCGGCCGGCCTGCGCCGGCATGGTCCATGGCGCCGGGTAGATCGCGCCATCGTCGCGCGGGCGTCCGGCGGGCGCCGCCAGTTCCAGCAGCTTGACGAGCGTCGTGCTGAGCGCCGCCTTCTTGTGATGGTAGAAGACGCGCTCGGCCATCTCGTACCGCTCGCGCATGATGGCGAGGATGGCCGTGGCGACGTCGAGCCGCTGGCCGCCGGTGCGGCGGCAGGCGAGGATCGACAGCCGCAGCCCCTCGTCGGGATAGAGCGAGCCCGGCCGCACGGTGAAGTAGCGGTGCAGCCGCGTGTGCAGCCGCGGCTCCATGCCGAGGTTCATCCGGTCGCGCGGCAGGTAGTCGAGCAGGTCGGCGCTGATGGCCGTGCCGATCAGGTCGCTCATGAACGGATGGAACAGCCGCTCCTCCGCGAACGCGGCGTGCCACTGCGCGAGTTCGTCGAGGTGCGGCCGGCGGTCGGCGGCCGCTGCCGCGCGGGCGGCGGCGACGACGGCGGGGAAGCCGGCGCCCGACGCGACGTCCTCCTTCCAGTTGAGGACGACGTACACGCAGCCGGCCGAGATCGGCGTTGGACAGGGCCGGGAGCCAGGGCGGCACCGCGTCGCTGAACACGCGCGCGAGATCGCTCGCCTCGTCGAACAGCATGGCGTGCAGCCGCGGCGACGCGAGCCGATCGTGGCGGCGGTAGAGGCCGGCGAACTCGTCTTCGAGCGTGTGGCCGAACGGCACGTGCGCGAGGTCGTGCAGCAGTGCCGCCACGGCCGTCACCTCGGTGAGCCCCCGCCAGCGCGCCTCGTCGGTCGGTGCGGCGGTGCCGGCGAACCGGTCCGACAGGACGCCGCCCGGATGCGGGAGGCCGAGCCGCTCGTGGTTGCGGGCCAGGCGGCGCAGCAGGGTGTGCGACAGGAAGTAGCTGCCGACGGCGTGCTCGAACCGCGTGTGGGTGGCGCCGCGATAGACGCGGTCGGCGAAGCCGAGCTGCCGCAGGCCGGCCAGCCGCTGGAACTCGGGCGTGTCGATCACCGCGACCGCCAGCGGGCCGAGCACCTTCGTGCCGTACAACTGGTCCTGATAGAGCTTGGCGCGCTCGGGTGACATGGGTCCTTTCAGTGTACGCGCAAAAGAGGGGACGCCGCAGCGGTCGCGGTGACCGTGACGTGAGAGCGAGGGGCGGGAACCGGCCGCGCCGTGGCAGGCGCGGCCGGCCGGAAGCCTGGAGGCGGGACTAGGAGAACAGGAGCCAGAGGCCGGTGAAGCCGACCATCAGGGACGTCAGGTATGTCAGCATGACGACGGCGCCGAAGAACTCGTCGGGATACAGTGCTTTCATGAGTGCGGTTCCTCCGAACCACGCAACAGGTATGACTGCACTGTACGGGCCGAAGTTGAAAGCCGCGTCACAATCCGATTAAATCGGAGTAAAGGGTTCAGGAAGAGGGGGCGCCGCCGGCCGGGATTCCGGCAGCTGGTCGCCATAATTCCTCGTAATTCCCTTGTTTACCAGGATTTTACCCGTCCGGCGCGGTCCAGCGGCGATCATGACTGGCCACCGGATCCCGGCGGACCTCCGGCGGACCGGGCGGCGGCCGGCGACAGGAGACCTCAGGTGGCACTCATCGGAGACGAGGCAAGGCGGGCGCGGCGCCGCAAGGGGTCGAAGAAGGCGTCCGAGGCGCGGGTGCTGCAATTCGCGCCGGCCCCGCTGCCCCAGAAATCGGGGCTCGAGGATCCGGCGCTCTACATCAACCGGGAGCTCAGCTGGCTCGCCTTCAACGACCGCGTGCTGGCGCAGGCGCTCGACCCCGAGCACCCGCTGCTCGAGCGGGTGAAGTTCCTCGCCATTGCCGGGCTGAACCTCGACGAGTTCTTCATGGTGCGGGTGGCGACGCTGCTCCGGAAGTTCCGGGCCGGCCTCGAGGACGTCTCGCCCGACGGCCTGAGCACCGAGCAGCAGCTGCGGCTCGTGCGCGAGCGGGCGGGCGCCATGCTCAACGATCAGGCGGCCTGCTGGACCGACACGCTGCGGCCGCGGCTGGCGCAGGAGGGGATCCACTTCCTCGAGCCGGCCGACTACCGGCCCGAGGTGGTCGACTACCTGGCGAAGTACTTCGCAGCGCAGATCTCGCCGGTGCTGACGCCGCTGGCCTTCGACCCCGGCCACCCGTTCCCCTATATCTCCAACCGCAGCAAGAACCTGGCGGTGGCGGTCCGCTACGGCGGACGGACGCGGTTCGCCCGCGTGAAGGTGCCCGACGTGCTGCCGCGGTTCGTTCCGCTGCCGCCGTCGCTGTCGAAGGGGCAGCTGACGTTCGTCTTCCTGGAGGACGTGATCCGGCAGAACCTCGCGGCGTTGTTCCCCGGCGTGCAGGTCAAGGGGGCCTACCTGTTCCGCATCGTCCGTGACACGGACATGGTGATCCAGGAAGACGAGGCCGACGATCTGCTGGAGACGGTCGACCGCGGGCTGCGGCAGCTGCGCCACGGCGCGCTGTCGCTGCTGCAGGTCGAGGCGGGCATGCCGCGGCGCGTGCTGAACGTCCTGGTCGAGAACTTCGAGGTCGAGGAGGAAGTGGTCGTCCGGACGGCCGACCGGATGAGCTACAGCGACTGGATGGAGCTGATGGCGATCCACCGGCCCGAGCTGAAGGACGTGCCGACCTCGCCGCGGTTCATCTGGCAGGCGGAGGGGGAGGAGATCTTCCAGCGCATCCGCCAGCGCGACCAGCTCGTGCACCATCCCTTCGATTCGTTCTCGGCGGTGGAGACGTTCCTGGAGTCGGCCGTCGACGATCCGCAGGTCATCGCGATCAAGATGACGCTGTACCGGATCGGGGCCGATTCGCCGCTGGTCGATCTGCTGATCCGCGCCGCGGAAGGCGGCAAGCAGGTGGCCGTGCTGGTCGAGCTGAAGGCGCGGTTCGACGAGCGGAACAACATCCTGTGGGCGAACCGCCTGGAGAGCGCCGGCATCCACGTCGTCTACGGGCTGATGAACCTGAAGACCCACTGCAAGCTGTGCCTCGTCGTGCGCAAGGAATCGGGCGGCATCCGGCGGTACGCCCACCTGTCGACCGGCAACTACAATGCCGGCACGGCGCGCGTCTACACCGACGTCGGGCTGTTCACGGCGCGCGAGGCGATCGTGGACGACGTGACCGAGGTGTTCAACTACCTGACCGGCTATTCGAACAAGCGCGAGTACCAGGCGCTGCTGGTGGCCCCGGTGAATCTGCGGAAGAGCTTCGTGGAGCTCATCGAACGCGAGGCGGAGCACCGGCGGGCGGGACGGCCGGCCCGGATGATCTTCAAGATGAACGCGGTGACCGATCCCGGCATGATCCGCAGCCTGTTCAGCGCCTCGCAGGCCGGCGTGCCGATCGACCTGCTCGCCCGCGGCGTCTGCTGCCTGCGCCCCGGCGTGCCCGGGGTCAGCGAGACGATCACCGTCCGGTCGGTCGTCGGCCGCTTCCTGGAGCACTCGCGGATCTACTTCTTCGAGAACGGCGGGGAGCCGGAGGTCTACATCGGCAGCGCCGATCTCATGGAGCGCAACCTCGATCGGCGCGTCGAGACGCTCTGCCCGGTGAAGGATCCCGTGCTGCGCGACTACCTCCGGGGGGTCGTCCTCGATGCCTACCTGCGCGACACCGATCGGACGAGCGTGCTCGGCACCGACGGCCGGTACCAGTGGGTGACGCCGGTCGAGGGCGAAGCGACGTTCAACGCGCAGCGCTACCTGCTCGAGTGGCACGCCGCGCAGGACGCGGTGGCGGAGCAATAGCGTCGGTTCGGGCTCCGGGCTTCGGTCTTCGGGCTCCGGGCTCCGGTCGGGACCTGTAGACCGGTAGCCTGTAGCCTGTACGACAGCGAGCGACGCCCCCATCAGAAATCCCTCCTGTCCCGCCGTCGGCGGCGGTAGAATCCCACCTCAGCCATTCCAGGAGGAGAGTGCCCATGCGATTCCACTTCCGTGCGGCCGCCGTGGTCAGCCTGTTGGTGGCGGGTTCGGGCGTCGGCCGGGCGCAGCAGGCGACCGCGCCCCGCTACCTGACGCCGCCGCAGGCCATCACCACCATCCTCGAGGCCCCGCCGCTGCCGGCGGCCGTCGTCAGTCCGTCGCATCGGACCCTCGCGCTCGTCGAGCGGGCGAGCATGCCCGACATCGCCCTGTTGGCGCGGCCGGTCCTGCGGCTGGCCGGCTGGCGCATCAATCCCGGGACGAACGGACCGCACCGGCCGACCGGCATCCGGGGGATCGCCTTCCGCCCGGTCGCAGGCGGCGCCGAAGTGCACGCGGCCCTGCCGCCGGGAGAGCTGATTCCCATCGGGTTCAATGCGGACGGGTCCCGGTACGCCGTCGCCGTCACCGGCACGCATGGCATGGCGCTGTGGATGGTCAATCCGGCGACGGGCCGGGCGCACGCGGTGACCGACCGGGCGCTGAACGCGGCGCAGTCGGGCGGCTATCGCGGCGATCCGCCGTGCACGTGGGCCGGACCGGCGGAGCTGCTGTGCCGCTTCGTGGTGACCGATCGCGGCGCCCCGCCGCAGGCGCCTGCCGTGCCGACCGGCCCGAACGTGCAGCAGAACCTCGGCAAGGTCGCGCCCGTCCGGACCTACGAGGACATGCTGGGCAGCCCGCACGACGAGGCGCTGTTCGCGTACTACTTCACGAGTCAGCTCGCCTGGGTGGAGGTCGCCGACGGGCAGGTGACGCCGCTCGGCACGCCGGGCCTTTTCGAGGATGCCGTGGCGTCGCCCGACGGCCGCGACGTGCTGGTGGCCCGCATCGAGCGGCCGTTCTCGTGGCTCGTGCCGTCAGAGGATTTCCCGAAGACCGTGGCCGTGTGGAACCGGCAGGGGGCGGTCGTCCGGAAGGTCGCCGACGTGCCGCTGGCCGACAGCGTGCCGATTGGCGGCGTCGTGACCGGCCCGCGCGACTGGCAGTGGAACCCGTCGGCGCCCGCGACGGTCGTCTGGGCCGAGGCGCTCGATGGCGGCGATCCGCACGCGACCGTGCCGTTCCGCGATCGCGTGCTGTCGCTGCCGTCGCCCTTCACGGGGCAGGCGGCCGAGCTGATGAAGACGGTGCACCGGTTCCAGTCGATCGACTGGACCGACGCCGGCGTGGCACTCGTCACGGAAACCGACCGGCCGACGCGCAAGACGTGGACGTGGATTCTCGACGGACTCGGGCGCCGCGCCGCGCAAGTTGTGGGAGCGCCGGTCGGAGGATGCGTACAGCGATCCCGGCCGGCCGCTGCACCGCGCCGCGCCGCGCGACACGATCGTGCAGCACGGTGACGACATCTATCTCGCCGGCGCGGGCGCGTCGCCCGAGGGCGTCCATCCGTTCCTCGATCGCCTCGACCTGAAGACGCTCGCGACCGATCGGCTGTTCCGCACCGACAATCGGAGCTACGAGCCGGTCGTCGCCCTGTTGAGCGACGATGGGACGTCGGTGCTGACGCGGTACGAGACGCACGACGACGCGCCGAACTACGTCGTGCGGAACACGGCGGCCGGCACGCGGCGCGCGCTGACCGCCTTTCCCGATCCCGCGCCGCAGCTGCGGGGCGTGCAGAAGCAGCTCATCACCTACACGCGCGCCGACGGCGTGCAGCTGTCGGGCACGCTGTACCTCCCGGCCGGTTACCAGGCGGGGCAGCGGCTGCCGCTCATCCTCTGGGCCTACCCCCGCGAGTTCACCGATCCGCGCGACGCCGGACAGGTGACCACGTCGCCCAACCGCTTCATGATCGTGTCGGGCGCCAGTGCCGCCCACCTGCTCTTCGTCACCGAGGGCTACGCGGTGCTCGACAACCCGAGCATGCCGATCGTCGGGCCGGGGGAGACGGCGAACGACACCTACGTCGAGCAGCTCGTCGCCAGTGCGAAGGCCGCCATCGACAAGGTGGTCGACATGGGCATCGCCGATCGCGACCGGGTCGGCGTCGGCGGCCACAGCTACGGCGCCTTCATGACGGCGAACCTGCTCGCGCACTCGCGGCTGTTCCGCGCCGGCACGGCCGAGAGCGGCGCCTACAACCGGTCGCTCACGCCCTTCGGCTTCCAGAACGAGCGGCGGACGTTCTGGCAGGCCCCGCAGCTCTACGCCCGCATGTCGCCGTTCTGGCACGCGGATCAGGTGAAGGACGCCATCCTGCTGACGCACGGCGAGATGGACGACAACTCCGGCACGTTCCCGATCCAGTCGGAGCGGTTCTACATGGCGCTGAAGGGGCACGGCGCGACCGTCCGCTACATCACCCTGCCGTACGAGGCGCACGGCTACCTGGGCCGTGAGTCGGTGCTGGACGTCGTCGCCGAGGAGCTGCACTGGTTCAATCACTATGTGAAGGATGCGGGGCCGCGGACGGAGACGGGGGGGAGGTAGGGCTTCGGACTCCGGGCTACGGGCTTCGGGTGTTGCCCCGGACTCGGAGTCCGAATCCGCAGCCCGTAGCCCGCACCGGCCCGGAGCCCGGAGCCCGTACTTTCTTCCCTCCCCGGTAACTGCTGGCAGGTAGAGAGGACGGCGTCCACGGCGTGGGACGGGCCCACGCCGTGTCTCCGGGGCGCCGGAGGCGGATTTCCGGCCAGAAATCGATCGGCGCCGGGTGGCGGTCGGGCCGGCACGGCTTTTGGTTCTTCCCGTGACAGCACGGAGGAGCCATCCCGTGCCAGGAGACCATGCTGACCAACCTGGAACCCGTTCCCGCGGCCGAGACCACCCTCTCCGCCAGCCCGCGCCCGGGCGACGTCGTCGTGCAGAAGCTGACCGACTCCCCGTTCCTGTTCGGCCTGAACGTCTATCCCTGCGCACTGCAGCAGCCGTGCGGCCTCTACGAGCAGGCGGAGCGCCACGGGCAGGCGCTCGCGCGGCGGTTCGGCGTGGACGTGTGGCGCGAGGAAGACGGGTTGTTCGTGCGGCTGGGCAGTCACCGCGACGACGAGGACTGACGCCGACCGGGCTGCGGTCTACCGGCTACCGGCTGAGGAGCCTGGAACCGGCGGCACTCCGGCCCGCAGCCCGTAGCCCGTGGCCCGCAGCCGGCACATTTCGCCCTCAACTGACGATCCGGATCGACAGCAGGCTCCTGGCCTGGCCGGCCTGGCTCGTGGCCAGGAATTCGATTGTGTAATCGCCGGGCGGAAATGGTGAGAGCGGCAGGTCGAACTGCGTCACGTTCGGCTCGCCCGCGGGGCCGGCGATCCGATCGAGCGCCCGCATCGGCTGCCCGGTCAGGTTCAGCAGGCGCGCGGTCACGACCGGCCGGTCGGGGCCCGAGCCGTAGGCGCGGATCCGAATCAGCAGGCGTGCGGCCCGGCTGAATTCGGTCGACGCCACCGGCGGGGCGTTTGAGGCGGTCCTGAGCGCGTCGTACTCGCGCGCCGTGAACGCCCGGAACACCTCGGCCGGCATCAGGATCAGCCCCGCCTTGTCGAGCGCCGGCACTTCCACGTGTCGCACGTCCGTATCCAGATCGCGGCCATCGGCGCTGATGGCGAGGTTCAGCTCGACCCGCCCGGGCGGGGCCTCGAAGACGGCCTGATCGGGCCGTCCGGTCTGCGCCGTCGCCGCCCCCTCCGCCGGCGCCAGCGCCCCCTTGAAGAGCGCAACTCCCTCGGGCGTGGTGGCCGTCACCTCGACGGTGTCGGCCTGCACCGGCAGGCGGCCGCTGATGGCCTGGTGGTTCGGCTCCCACGTCACCGTGATCCGGGGGCGCCCGTCGGCGCCGCGCGCGATGCCGACCCACGAATCGGATCAGGCCGCTCGTATGCGAGGGCCTGATGGCCACGAGCCGCGGCGCCGGTTCGGCGCGCACGCGCGCGGCCTGCCGCACGAGCTGCAGTTCGGCGAGCGACGGCACCCAGTAGGCCGGCCTCGCCCGGACCTGCGCCCCGCGGGCCTTCACGTGCACGGTGACGTCGTGCAGCCGGCCATCGGCCGAGGGCGCCCGGAACGTCAGCAGGTAGTAGGCGTCGGCGTCGCGCGCCATCGCCTGGAGGGCCGGCTCCAGATCGCCGGCCGACGCGATGAGCGTGCCGCTCGTCCGGGCCGCCAGCTCCCGCAGGATGGCCAGCCGCCCGGCCCCGGCGTCCGCCGGCGCCGGCGGATCGGGATCGACGGGATAGATCGCCAGGTTGAAGCGGCTCGCGATCCGGATGATGGTGGCGAGCCCCGGGAGCCGCACGCGCGGCTGCCGCGCCGCCGGCTCGAATCCGCCGCTCACCAGCACGATCGTCTTGCGTCCGTCCGGCAGCCCCGCCATGCGGGTCGCCAGCCCCTCGAGCGCCGACAGCACCATCTGGGCGCGGGCGGTCTCGACGGCGGCCGGCGCGCTCCCCATGAAGTCGCGCTCGAACGCGTTGCGCGGCGTGTCGTCGCCGAGCCGTCCGGTGAAGGCGTCGATCGCGTCGTGGATGGCCGCCCGATCCCGCGTGATCGTCAGGGACGCCGCCTGATCGAGCGGCCGCATGATCACGACCGCGTCGTCGGGCCTCAGCGCCGTGTCGACGAAGCGGTTGAGGGCGTCGCGCGCCCGCAGGGTGCCCGCGCCCGGATCGACGTGATAGTCGTCGAGCAGCAGGCCGAACACGCGACCCGTGCCGGCGGGCTCGCCGGGCGCGCCGGTCGGCACGGACGCCGGCACCGGCACCGGCGCCGGCGGGTGGAAGGCGACCTGCTCGATCGGGCGCGCCGTGCCGCCCTCGGTGACGGAGAAGTCGGCCGCCCGCAGATGGCGGATCGGATCGCCGCGCTGGTCGGTGACGATGACGTCGAGATGAACGGTGGTGAGGCGGCCGGTGTCGAGATCGTCAGCCGGCGCCTGGGCGGGGGCTGCCGGCGGCCGTGCGGGCGCCGGCGGCACCGCGGGCCGCGCGTACGCCACCGGGGACGGCCCGGTGACGAGGCTCAGCGCCGCGATGACCGCGTAAAGGAATCGACACTGCACGGCGGCACGTCTGTGCGGCGGTGGCGGCCACCGCCGAGCTCGTGGCGATGATACCACCCGGCGCAGGCGCACCACGGCTCTCGCGGACCGATTGGCCCGCGAACCGTCGGCCAATGCTCGCGCACCGGCCCTGCTGACAGATGAGATGGCGGAAACGACCTGGCGCGGCGGGCGCCGCGCTAGTCGGTCGTCAGGCCCAGGTCGTCCCAGGCGGGCGCCTGCGGTCCAGGCTCGATGCCGGCGATGTCCGGATCTTCCTCGCCTGGCTGGCGCGGGACGTTATCCTTGCGAGACTTGGCTTCGGTCCGGCGAGCGGCCTTCTGGTTCCGCTTCTCGGTGAGCGCCCGTTCCCGCTGACGCTTGAGTTGCGTGGGTCGTGATCTGGCCATGCGTCCTCCTCGAAGTGTGCCGGGTCAGTGCGATGCGTTACCCGCGTCCGCCTCGGCGGCCGCCGCGCGCTTGCGCGGCGCCTTCTTCGTGCCCTTCGACCGGCTGCCCGACTTGCCGCGGGCCGGCGCCGGGGTTTCCGACGCCTCGAGCGTGACCATGGAGGTCACGAACGTCCGCGAGCCATGCTCGTCGAAGTCGATGACGGTGTGGTGTTCGTTGACGTCGGTGATCGTGCCGGAGCCATACTGCGGCTGCGTCACGCGGTCACCCTTCGCGAAGAGTCGCATGTAAACACTCCTTCCGAACGCCGTGCGTCGGAAATTCGACGAGTCGGGGCCGGGCGGGCCGGCGTCGACCGAAGACGGGCCGGTTGCGGAGGGCGGCAGGGCCGCGCGAGGCCCGACGCCGGCCGCGGCCGGAACGAACGCGTGTGGGAGCGGCGGGCGCGGGCGGTCGGCACAGACCCGCCGTGCACCGCTGCGTTCTCCGTACGCCGCACTATTGTCTCATGTCCCGTCACGTCCTGTCGATTGCGCCGACGTTTGATGGCCGCGCACGCGGCGGCTAAAATGCCGCGTGGCCCCCGTTCCGGGGGCCCGACGGGCAGGTCCACGTGAAGATCGTCATCGCAGGCGCCGGGGCCATCGGGGCCTATCTGGGCGCTCATCTCGCCCGCGCGGGCGCCGACGTGGTTCTCTATGCACGGGGACCCCACCTGCAGGCCATGCGCGAGGGGGGCCTGCGCGTGCACGGCGTCGCCGGCTCCTTCCACGTGCGGCCGCGGGTCACCGACGATCTGACGGCGGCCGGCCAGGCCGACGTCGTGATTCTGGCCGTCAAGGCCCCCAGTCTGCCGGCCCTCGCTCCCCATCTCGCCCCGCTGTTCGGGCCCGAAACGGTCGTCGTCAGCACGCAGAACGGGCTGCCCTGGTGGTATTTCCACGAAACCGGCGGACCGCTCAGCGGCTTCCGCCTCGACGCGGTCGATCCGGCCGGCGTCGTCACCCGCGCGATCGATCCGCGCCGCGTGCTGGGATCGGTCGTCTATTTCGCCACCACCGTGGAGGCGCCCGGCGTCGTCCGCCAGTCGGGCGGCAGCCGGATGCTCATCGGTGAGCCCGACGGTTCGCGGTCGGGCCGCTGCCGGCGCGTGGCGGCTGCGCTCGAGGCCGCCGGCCTGGAGTGCCCGGTGACCGACGAGATCCGCCGGGAGATCTGGGCGAAGCTGCTCGGCAACGTCGCCTTCAATCCGCTGAGCGTGATCACCGGCGCAACCGTCGGCGAGCTCGTCGGACACCCGCACGGCTCGCAGATCGTGCGGGCGATCATGGCCGAGGTGGAAGCGGTGGCCCGGCGGCTCGATCTCGAGCCGCGGATCTCGATCGACGGGCGGATGGCGCGCGCCGCGCAGAGCGGGGCGCACCGGACGTCCATGCTGCAGGATTTCGAAGCCGGCCGCCCGCTCGAGCTCGAGGCCATCGTGGGAGCCGTGATGGCCGTGGCCGATCACCTGGGCGTACCGGTGCCCTCCATCCGCGCCGTGGAGGCCTGCGCGCGGATGCTCGACGAACGGCGAACCGGAATTACGGGAGTGACGCGGGAAGTTGCGGGGTGAGCGGGTCACCCGGCCGGCCGCAGGGCCGGCCGGGTGCCTCGTGTGTCACGCGGGAAGCTGCCTTACCAGCGCGGTTCGGACCGGCGCCGGCTGCCGCCGCCGCCACCGCCGCCGAAGCCGCCACGACCGCCGCCGCCGCCGCCGCCGCCCGAGTAGGCCGGCTTCGGACGCGCCTCGTTCACGGTCAGTGCACGGCCGCCGAAATCGTGCTCGTTGAGCGCATCGATTGCTGCCTGCGCCTCTTCGTCCGTGCTCATTTCGACGAACGCGAAGCCGCGCGCCCGCCCGGTGGCCATGTCGCGCATGACACGCACCGAGTCGACCGCGCCGTGCTGACCGAAGAGGTCCTGCAGGTCAGTCTCGTTGGTTTCGTACGGCAGATTTCCCACGTAAAGTTTACGACCCATCTCTATCTACTCCCTGGCGCCCGCAGTCTGCGGAGCGCGGTCCGCCTATCCGGATGGACAGCGGACATGATGGAAACTCGCCTGAGCGGACTTCCACTCTCGCTTGACTGTCACCTTCTGAGGGAGCGAGTGAAACGGGCTCGATCGGCTCTGCAGGCGGGGTGAAGCGGAAGGCTGAACTTCCAATGAGGCTCCATAATACTGCATTGCTGAGGTCTGGCGCAAACAAAAGAGGACGGGGACCGGTCTCGACGCGCGGTGTGGGGGCGTCGAAACCCGTCCCCATCCTTATTGATCAGGGTGCGCCGGGCGGCGGCACGCGCTTCTTCGTCGCCTGCTCGAACGCATAGCCGAGCTCGATCAGCTTCGGCTCGCTGCAGGCCATGCCGGTGAAGCTGACGCCGAAGGGCGCCGGCTTCGCATCGAAGCCGGCGGGGAACGGCGGCGTCGGGTCGTTCGGCACCATGCCGAACGGCACGATGACCGTCGGGTAGCCGGGCCGTGCCGCGATGCCGGCCCCGCTCGGGCCGGGGAAGAGCAGCGCGTCCAGCTTGTTCGCCTTCATCGCCGCGTCGATCCCGTCGGTCGACGTCATCTCCAGATCCCGCGCCCGGTCCTTCTCGTAGCGCGCCCGGTCCCGCTGCACGTCCATCTGGTCCGAGATGTCGAGCCGCGACTGGCCGTACTTGATGGCGCCGGCCCGCTGGTGCGCCAGGTTCCACTCGCGCAGCGCCGTCAGCGTCTTCACGGGCGCCGCGTCGCCCAGCGTCGCCAGCCACTTGTTGAAGTCGCGCTTCATCCCGTACTTCACGACGATCGTGCAGTGCTGGTCCTTGCCCCGGCCGGTGCTCGCGCCGGCGCACATGTTCCAGAGCAGGAAGTTCTTCTCCGGATCCTTCGTCACGATGCTCGGGATCACCACGGGATCGACGATGATGGCGCCCTGCTGCTTCAGCACCGCGATCGCGTCGGCCATGACCTTCGCGCGCGCCGCGTTCAGGCCGCCCTCCGGCTTCTTCGCCCCGGGCGGCGTCACCGCGTCGTAGTAGTAGTCGCGCGGAATCCCGATCCGCGCCCCCTTCAGGCCGTCCGGATTCAGGAACTTCGTGTAGTCGCGGTTCGGCGGCGGCGTGCACCGGGTCGTCGCCGGATCGTTCGGATCGGGCGAGGCCCCTTCCATCGCGCCGAACATCAGCGCGACGCCCTCGACCGACTTCGCCATCGGACCCGCCGTGTCCTGATCCTCGGTGATCGGGATGATCCCCCATCGGCTCACCCGGCCGACCGTCGGCTTGATGGCCGCCAGCATGTTCTGGTTCGACGGACTGAGGATCGACCCCGACGTCTCCGTGCCGACGTTGCCGGCCCAGAGGTTCGCCGACGTGCCGATGCCCGAGCTCGAGCCGCCGGTGCCGAGCGCGCCCCGGCCGTCGAAGAACGCCTCGCGCGGATCCCACCGCGGGTCGTACGGGTTGTAGCCCTGTCCGCCCACGGCGTTGTAGTCGCCCGGCATCGGCGTCGGATCGCCGGCGACCCAGTTGGCCAGCTCCGACATGCCGGTCTTCGCGATGATGATCGCGCCGGCCGCTTCCAGGTTCTTCGTCACCGTCGCCTTGTAGGGCGGGACGAGATCCTTGAACGCCAGCGCGCCGCCGGTCGTCCGCATCTCGGTCGTCTGGATGTTGTCCTTCAGCGCGACCGGAATGCCTTCCAGCGGACCACGCACGTGCCCTTCGGCGCGCAGGCGGTCGCTTTCGTCGGCCTGCTCCAGCGCCTTCGGGTTGACGGTAATCGCGGCGTGCAGCTTCTCCTGGTACATCCCGATCCGCTGCAGGTAGTCGGCGACCAGCTCGTGCGAGGTCACACGCCCCTGTTCGAGGGCGGCCTTCATCTGCGGGATCGTGGCTTCGACGACGTTGAGCGGCGCCGGCTTCGGAGCCGGAGCCGGGGGAGCGCTGCAGGCCTGGACGCCCAGGACGAGGGCGGCCGTGGCGACGGCGAGCGACAGACCGGTGAAGTGTCGTGTCATAGCGGCGCATTCTAGCAGGGTCGGGTCGTGAAAACCGGTCGGAATTGCAGGAAACGTGCAGCGGGAGGAGGGCCGGGCCGCGCGCCCCACGCCGGCGCGCGATCCCTGCACGGAAACAGACCGTGCCGCGAGATCTTTTCCGTGCACGCACGAGCAGAAAGGTAGACTGGCGTTCGTCCCCCCGACAACACGCAGCGCCGACCGCGCGTGGCTGGAACGTCAAGGAGCCACATCAATGGCGGACATCGTCGTGACGCAGCCAGGTCTTCCCTTCGTCCTCGGGGGAACGACCACGTTCACCGTGAAGGCCGGCGCGGCGAATCCGAGCCAGCCGCTGCCGCGCGATACGCAGGTCGTCCTGGCGATCGACACGCAGGCCAGCGCGAACCAGCCGGTGACGCTGGGCGGCGCGGGCTCGTGGACGCTCGGGCTGAAGACGAGCGCGAACGTGGAACTGCGGGCCATCTGGCACACCGATGGCGCGCTGATCCGGAAGTACGGCCTGCAGCCCTACTTCGATCTCGATCCCGACGGCGTCGTGCTGCTGTTCACGGTGGGCGCGGACGCTGAAGGGAGCTTCGCGGGGAAGTTCCGCTACGGCGCGCTGACGGCCGGCGCGACGTTCGAGGCCGGCGGCGACCTGAGCTTCACCTGCGCCCGGCCCGGCGACCCGGCGGCGCCCCTGAAGACGCTGATCCCCGACTTCTTCTCGCACGTCGGACTGCCGGCCACGATGACGTCGGCGCCGCCGCCCGGCGAATTCGTGCATTTCGAGTACCGGCGGGTACCTGAAGCTCGGCGGCAGTGTCGGCGTCGGCTACGAGATGAAGGGGACGCCCTCGCTCGACATCGGCCAGCTGCACCTGGCCGAGCACTACCAGCTCAGTCTCATCGGCAGCGCGGGGCTGTCGGCCGAGGTCGGCGGATTCTTCGGCGTGGACATCCGCGCCGATCTCGACGCGAACGGCCAGCCGCGGCCGGACTGGGCCCGCGTCGTCGTGAACCGGACGCGGGCGTCGGAGTTCACGTTCGCCGCCGACGTGTCGGTGACGGCGAAGACGAAGCCGCAGAAGCTGCCGAAGACGCCGCCCGAATTCCTGGGATCGCTCCTGGGCGTCAACGTCAAGAACTGGCTGAACCTGCTGCAGCACGTCGACAAGGCCACCGACTGGAACCAGACGCTGACGGAGCTCGACGATCTCGGCATCGACTTCCTGAACGGCTGGTTCGGACAGACGGTGACCGGCGCGAACCTTCCGGCCCTTCTGAAGAAGGTGAAGCAGGTCATCAAGGAGTACGACCAGATCGATTCCACGGTGCTCACGGTCGTCGACCACGTCTTCGAGAAGATCTCGGGCCCCGGTCTCGGCAACGACATCGCGCGCGGGCTGCAGACGCTGGCCGGCTTGCCGTCCTGGGACGCGCTCGAGGGCGACGTCAACCCGACGGTGTGGGGACTCGTGAACGAGCTGACCGACGGCGACCCGCTCGGCTGGATTGCCGGGAAGGCGGTCGGCGAGCTGCAGAAGCGGGCGAAGGCCGTGCTGGATCTCGGGCAGGCCGCGGCCACGAACGAGCTGAAGGCGTTCATCCGCTATGCGAAGGGACAGTTCGGCATCGATACGCTCGTCGACGGGCTGCGCGCCATCGACACGCCGGCGAAGTTCCAGGCGGAGCTGAAGAAGCGGTCGGGGGCGTTCCTCCAGCGCGTGCTCGGGCCGGGGATCCAGACGCTGTCGCAGAGCCAGTTCGGCGAGGCGATCGAACCGGCTGCACGCCGTGCTGGCGAAGATCGATACCTTCGAGCAGCAGGCGTACGACGCGCTGACCGACGCGTTGACGCAGTCGCTCTCCGTCGATCTCCATCTCGGCTACAGCCGGGCCTCCGATCGGGAAGCGCTGGTCGACATCGCCATCAACACGTCGACGGCCCAGGGGAAGGCGTTGCTGCGGGCGGCGGCGCTCGGCGACTTCACGCAGGCGCTTGCGGCCTGTCGGCTGGCCTCGTGCAGATCTATCAGGGGACCCTGACGACGAACCTGGTGAAGACGCGGACGCTGGGCGTCAACGTCGTCGGCTGGCACGACGGCTGGCACTACCAGTCGATCGAGAAGGTGCTGCTGCACGGCGACCAGCAGATCGTGCCGAACGATGGCGGCGGCCTGACGGTCTTCTCGACCATCGACCTGACGAAGACGACCGATCGGGAGAAGCAACGCGAGCGCGGGAAGGTGCAGGACAAGGTGCGCACGTACTTCCTGCTGCGGTTCCTCGGCGAATCGCACGGCGTCGTGGCGACCGATCCGGAGAGCCAGCAGTACCTGATCGACACCATCACGCAGATGGCGGCCAGCTACCAGCTGAGCTTCGACGACAACCACACGACACCGAAGGACCTGGCGTACTACCTGAGCTTCGCGCGCGACTTCGGCCTCGTCGATGCCGGGCTCCAGCCGGCGACGCATCGGACGCGCTGCTGCCGCAGCTCGCCGTGAACGACTACGGGAACGTCAGCGGTGCAGTACGACGTCCGTTACACGGAGGACGGACTCCGGCGGCTGTTCGAGCAGCCGCCCGACGCGCAGGCGGCCCGCCGGATCATGCGCACCGTGATCCTGGCGAACTATCTGGCGTGGGGCGGTCCGCTGGCCAACGAAGGGCTGGGTCTACTGGACGGCCGATGTCTACGGCAATCTGGAAGGCGACGCCGGGGACGTTCGACGAGCGGCCGCGACCGACCTACGGCCCGTCGATCCGACGCCGTTTCCCGAGCGCCCGCAGCCGGCTGGAGGGTGCTGCTGCCGGCCGGCCGCCAGCGGTTCTCGGCGCGCTGTACCGGCATCGAACGGACGACTTCGTGGAGCGGTTCGAGCAGCTGGCCGGCGCTGATTGCCGCCGGCCGCCGGATCTCACCGATGGCCCTGCAGGCGAAGCTGGCCGGGGTCGGCGACGCCTGCAGGACATCGACGACTTCGCCGAGTCGGTGAATGCGACCTTCGCGCTGTTCGACGCGATGCTGAAGCAGGTCGGAGCGGAGCGGAAGTCGGCGCTGACGCTGAAGTCGTCGGCCGGCGGGCGCAGCGTGAAGAAGGTATTCGTGGCGGGGTAGGCGGACGGCGATTGCTCCAGCGCGCGCGACGGCTACGCACGGGGTGAACTGAGCGTCACTGATAGCGGGACGCGTCATGGCGACGGGCTGCGCATGGCCGCAGGGGGTGGGGCCCCATGCGAACTGAGAAATGAGAGTCATCCATGTCCAAATATCCCACCGGCATCGAACACGTCATCGTCCTGGCCCTCGAGAACCGATCGTTCGACCACATGCTGGGCTACTACCGGAAGGGCCAGCCCGGCTTCCTGAAGGGCGACGAGGTCAACCACGAGGATCCGGCCGTGCCGGCGTCGCCGATCGTGCAGGTGTCGGACACGGCGCAGTACACGGGCGACCTCGACGTGGACCCGTCGCACGAGGTGACGCACGTCAAGGTGCAGCTGTTCGGCTCGGACGTGGCGCAGTTGCCGCCGCCCGACGTGCCGCACAGCGTCGGCTTCGTGCTCGACTACGGGCAGCAGCCGGGCGACGCCCGCAGTCGCGCAACATCATGAAGTGCTTCGACCCGAAGAAGCTGCCGGTGCTGACGGGACTCGCCGACGAGTTCACGCTGTGCACCCGCTGGTTCTCGTCGGTGCCCGGCCAGACCTGGCCGAACCGGTTCTTCATGCACTGCGCCACCTCGGGCGGCTGCGCCACCAACGATGCGACTGCAGATCCACGACATGCGCACGATCTACCAGAACCTCACCGACGCCGGCTTCGACTGGGCGATCTACTTCCACGACTTCCCGCAGTCGCTGACGCTCGAGCCGCTCCAGGACTCGGCGTTCCGCGGCAACTTCCGGTTCTTTCTCGGACTTCTTCCGCGACCTGAAGAACGGCAAGCTGCCGCATTACGTCTTCCTCGAGCCGCGCTACTTCGATTTCCTGCAGTGGAAGGCCAACGACCAGCATCCGCCGCACGACGTCTCGCTCGGCGAGCACCTCATCGCCGACGTGTACGAGCAGCTGCGGGCGTCCGATTACTGGATGAAGTCGCTGTTCGTCATCCTGTACGACGAGCACGGCGGCATCTACGACCACGTGCGGCCGCCCGAGAACGTCCCGAACCCGGACGGCAAGGTGTCGACCGATCCCGAGTTCGATTTCACCCGCCTCGGCCTGCGCGTGCCGGCGGTGCTCGTCTCGCCGTTCGTGCCGAAGGGGCACATCGACGACACGGTCTACGACCACACGTCGCTGCTGGCGACGGTGAAGGACATCTTCAAGCTGCCGGACTTCCTGACCGAGCGCGACCGCTGGGCGAACACCTTCACCGACCTGCTTCCTGCCCAGCCCGCGCACGGAGAAGAAGCCGTCGCCGCCGAAGAGCCTGGAGCGCCCGACCGGGAACGCGACGGCAACGGCGTTCCACGACGAGCCCGGAGCCGCGGCGATGACCGCGAGTCGCGTCCTGGCGGGGAAGGGCGAAGCGGCGGCCGTCAGCGGCGCCTCACTCTCGGAGTTCCAGCAGAGCCTCGTGGATTTCACGCCCAGGCTGGACACGGGGGAATCGCCCCGCATGCGGGTGCTGCGCCTCGCGCGCAAGATCGACGACGAGCACGACGCCGCCGTCCACCTGCGCGACACGGCGGCACGGTTCCTGGGAGATGTGTAGGAACGAGCCGGGCTGGAGCCCGGCGCTACGATGGATCGCTGAGGCGCGGGTGGCAGCCGGACGGGGCCCCGCCGCGCCGCAGGCGCCTCACCCGTGAGGGTGTTGTGGGCGCCGAGCACGGGCGGGGTGTCCGGTGACAGGACCCGCCAGATCAGGGTTTCATCCCTTCGCCGGAGATCTGCAGATCGAATCCGTCCGGGTCCGAGATGTGGAAGCTGTTCTCGGTGTCAGGCCGGTACTCCATCGGCCCCAGGCCGAAGCCCTTGCTCGTCTTCTGCTTGAAGCCGCGCCGCTTCAGCTCGTCCTCGACCCGGTCCTTGTTCCAGTCGGCGATCGTGATGGCGAAGTGATCGACCTTCGGTGTCGCCGTGCCCGGCTGGAACGGATTGCGCGGGATGATGAACGACGGGCCGAACACCAGCTCGCACTGCCGCTTCCCATCGTCCGCCATCACCTTCATGCCGAGCAGATCCGAATAGAAGTCGCGCGTGCGGGCGTAGTCCTTCACCTCGAACGAGATGTGGTTCACGGACACGGCCTCGAACCCGTGGCCGCCGCTCATCCCCTGCGCGGCTGCCGGCGCCGCGCCGGCCGTGGCCCCGCCCGCCGCGACGGCTGCGGCCGTGACGGCGAGCGTCTGGACGAGCTGACGCCGGTTCATCTTCCCGTGCTCGAAGTCCTGCAGCAGTTTCGCGATGATCTGTTCCATGGATCAGTCCTCCTCAGGACCCGGCCTTCATGTTCTTGCCGGAGATTTGCAGGTTGTAGCCGTCCGGATCCTTGATGTGGAAGCTGTCGTCCGTGTCGGGCCGCGGGTTGAGCCCGCGCCGCGTCAGCTCGGCACCCACCTTGTCCTTGTCCCAGTCGGCAATCGTGATGGCGAAGTGATCCACCAGCGGCGCCTTGCTCTTGTCGCGCGCGTTGCGCGGCAGCAGGAACGTCTCGCCGAACGCCATGTCGCACTGGTGGCCGTTGTCGGCCATCACCTTCATGCCGAGCAGGTCGGCGTAGAAGTCGCGCGTCCGCGCGTAGTCGGCGACCTGATACGAGATGTGGTTCACCGCCACCGCCTGGAATCCGTGTCCGCCGCCCATCCCCTGCGCGGCTGCCGGCGCCGCGCCGGCCGTCGCCCCGCCCGCCGCGACGGCTGCGGCCGTGACGGCAATCGTCTGAATGAGCTGGCGCCGGTTCATCCGTCCCTGTTCGAAGTCGTGCAGCAGTTTCGCGATCATGCTCTCCATGCAGTCAGCCTCCCCCTCCGGAAATGTGGGGGCCATCCTAGCAGGGCGGCTGAGCTTGGGTCACTGAAAATCCGGCCGGCGCGCTGCAGGCCCGGGCTGCGGCGGCTTCGCGTCATCGAGCCGGTCGATTGTCGGCGTCGATCGTCCGACGCGGTGCCGCAGTCGGAGTCGCCATCAATTCACGCGTCACGCGGCACTGCCTGTCGTTCGTCCGGCGCCACGTGCCACGGAGTGACATCGTTGTGCCGTCTCGTCGCGTCGTGTACATCCGTGTACATCTGCCACGGCTGGGCTTGCGTGCTCATGGGCATGGGAGCAAGATACGCGCACCATGCCGGCCGGGCGTCGTCGGGTCCGTCGATGCCCCGCACGCCACACGCCATCGTCATCATGTCGGGACGTGTCCGTCCGTGCCGGGCGAAGGAGGATGCGATGAGGGAAGACAGTCGTTGGATACGGGGCGCGATCGCGCTGGCCGCGGCTGCGGCGGTGGCCGCAGGCCTCGGCCTGACCGCGCGCGCCCAGACGATGGGGACGCACGCCGCGAATCCACTGGCGGCGCTGCACTTTCGATTCATCGGGCCGCGGGGCAACCGTCTCGACTCGATCATCGGTGAGCCCGGCAATCCGAACGTCATCTATGTCGGCGCCGCCGACGGCGGGATCTGGAAATCCGAAGATGGCGGCACGAGTTGGCGACCGATCTTCGATCGCCAGGACGTCTCGCCCGTGGGCGCTCTCGCCATGGCGCCCTCCGACCACAACACTATCTGGGCGGGCACCGGCGAGCCGTGGCTCATCCGCCCGTACTGGGCGCTTGGCGACGGTGTCTACAAGTCCGTCAATGCAGGGAAGACCTGGCAGCACATGGGGCTGGACGCCACCGGGCATATCGCCCGCATCGTCGTCGATCCCCACGATGCCAACCGCGTCTTCGTCTGCGCCATCGGCCAGGCGTTCCGTGAGCAACACGAGCGCGGCATCTTCCGCACGCTCGACGGCGGCAAGACCTGGCAGCAGGTCCTCTTCGTCAACGAGAAGACCGGCTGTTCCGAACTGGCGATGGATCCTCACGACTCCGATACCCTCTTTGCCGGCATGTGGCCGGACATCATGCACGGGTGGAACAATGACAGCGGCGGTCCCGGAGGCGGCGTCTACGTCAGCCACGACGGTGGCACGACCTGGCACAAGCTCTCCGGCCACGGCCTCCCTGCCGCCGACCAGCCGATCGGCAAGACCGCCGTCGCCATCGCCCCGAGCGATTCCAACCGCGTCTACGCGCTCCTCCAGGAGAATCCGCCCCGCCTCTATCGCTCCGAGGATGGGGGCGAAAACTGGACGCTCGTCAACCAGTCGCACCTGACCGCCGAGCGCGGGCCGTACTACACGCGCATGGTCGTCGCGCCCGATAACGAGAACGTTCTCTATTTCCCCTCTGTCGCCTACAGCATTTCCTCGGACGGCGGCACGACACTGCTCACGCCCAATCGCGCCACCGGCACCCTGGGTCAGGCCTCGGCTGGAGGCGACAACCACGACATCTGGATTGATCCGACCAATCCCGACCATATTCTCGAGGCCAACGACCAGGGCGTCAGTATCAGCGTCAACCACGGTCGCAGCTTCCTGCACGAATGGCTGCCGATCTCCCAGGCCTATCACGTCGCGACCGACAACGACGTCCCGTACCACGTGACGGGGAATCTCCAGGACGACGGCTCTTTCCGCATCCCCAGCCGCGTTCTGAGTGGCGGATTCGGCGGTGGCGGTATCCCCCTGGCCGAGATCACGGGCACCGCGGGCTGCGAAGATGGCTTCGCCATTCCCGACCCGAAGGATTCCAATGTCGTGTGGGGCGGCTGCGACAACGGCCGCGTCTATCGGATGGATTACCGCACCGGCATGTCCCGTGAGGTCACGCCGTGGCCCGTGGTCGGCATCGGCTTCGCCCCGAAGGATGTGAAGTACCGCTGGAACTGGGTCTCGCCCATCGCGATCGATCCGCTCGATCACAATCGCGTCTACACGGGCGCCCAGGTCGTCTTCATGACCACCGACGGTGGACAGTCCTGGAAGGTCGTCAGTCCCGACCTGACCACCGACACGAAGAGCCACGAAGGCGATTCCGGCGGCCTGAGCGTCGGCAATACCGGCACCTTCGCCGGTGCCACGCTCTTCGCGCTCGCGGCCTCGCCCGTGAAGGAAGGGGTGATCTGGGCCGGCACGACCGACGGTCAGGTGAGCGTCACCGAGAACGGCGGCGCCAACTGGACGAACGTCACCAGGAACATGCCCAATCTGCCGCCGTGGGGCAGAGTCGAAGCGATCCAGCCGTCCCACTTCGATGCGGCCACCGCCTACGCCGCCGTCAGCCTCCAGCTGATGGGCGACTACAACGCCTACGTCTACAAGACCACCGACTACGGCAAGACGTGGAACGCTCATCAGCGGCTCCATCCCCAAGTCGGTGAACAGCTCCGTCAAGACGATCGCGGAGGATCCCGTCCGCAAGGGCATGCTCTATCTCGGCACCGAAAATGCCCTCTATGTCAGCTGGGACGACGGCGGCCACTGGACCCGCCTGCGCAACAATCTGCCGCCGGCCCCCGTCTTCTGGGTCACCATCCAGCCGACGTTCAACGATCTCGTCCTCGCCACCTACGGCCGTGGCGTGCTGGATCCTCGACGACATCTCGCCGCTCCGGGACTACGACACCGCGCGGCAGAAGGATGTCTATCTCTTCAAGCCCCGCGCGGCGTACCGCTTCCGCAGCACCAACGACGAGCGGGAGGTCGAGCCCTCTCCGCATGTCCAGGGCGAGAACCCGCCGTACGGCGCCGATCTCAACTTCTGGCTCAAGTCACCGGAGAAGAACGTCCAGATCACGATCACCGGTCCCGACAAGCACACCATCCGCACGCTCCAGATCAAGCAGGCGCGCCAGGGGCTGAATCGCGAGTGGTGGGATCTCCGGTACGAGTCCAGCACGGAGCTCAAGTTCCAGACTCCGCCTCCGGGGGCGCCCTGGGTGGACCCCCATCGCACGTACTCGGCCTATGGCGCCGCGACGCGGGCCGCGGGCCCCGTCGTGCCGCCGGGCACGTACACGGTGGAGCTGAAGGCCGGCGGCCAGACCCTGACCGAGCCGCTCAAGGTGCTCGCTGACCCCCATTCGCCGGGCACCGCGCAGTCGATTGGCCAGCAGGTCCAGTTCATTCTCCAGGTGCGCGACGAAATCAGCCATGTCGCCGTCATGATCAACCACCTCGAGCGGACGCGGTTGCAGCTCGAGAACCTCCAGAAGCTGCTCGCCGACCAGGGCTCGCACGATGACGCGGTCGTGCAGGCGGCGACGCAGCTGGAGAAGCAGGCCGTCGCCGTCGAGGCGCAGTTGATCAACGTTCAGAATACCGGCCGGAGTGAGGACGCGTTCCGCAGTCCGATTCGGTTGTACGGCAGGCTCGGCTGGTTGATCACGGACATGGACGGTCGCCCGGGCAGAGGGACGGGTGGCGGCGACATGGCCCCGACCGATCAGGCGCTCGCCGCCTTCAAGGAGCTCCAGGCGGATCTCGTGCCGCTCGAGAGCGCAGTTCAAGCACCTGGTCGATTCCGCGACCCCTGATTTCAACAAGCTGCTCAAGCAGAACCATCTCTCGGCAGCCATCGAACCGTAGCGCGGCAGTTCACAACCGGGGACGGGAGGCCGAGCCTCCCGTCCCCGGCCGTTCGCCGTTACGCGCCTCGCCGCCCCGGTAGGCGCGGCCCGCCCGATTGCGGTACCCTCTCCGGGATGCGCATCCTGGTTCTCGGCGCCGGCGCCATCGGCACCTTCTACGGCGCCCGGCTCTCCGCCCATCACGACGTCACGCTCGTCGGCCGTCCCGGCCACGTCGCGCGGATCGTCCGCGATGGGGTCCGCGTGACCGGTCTCGACGAGGCGACGTACCGCGTCGGCGCCGCGACCGAGCCGGGACCGATCGCGCCCGACACGCTGATCCTGCTGACGACGAAGGTGTACGACAGCGAGGCGGCGATCCGGCCGCTCGTCGGCCGGCTCGGTCCCGACAACTGCATCCTCTGCCTCCAGAACGGGCTCGACGCGGAGGCGATCGTGCGGGACGTCGTGGGCGGGCGCTGCCCGGTGCTGCGCGGCATCGTGCAGTTCGGCGTCACGTTCGTCGAGCCCGGCGTGGTCGCGATGAAGGCCCGAGGCTACACGTCGATCGAGCCGCACGCCCGGGCCGGCGAGCTGGCCGATCTCGCTCACGGGCTGCGGCCTCGACGGGCGGGTGTCGGCCGACATCCGCGACGAGATGTGGCGCAAGGTGATCGTGAACTGCGTCATCAATCCGCTGACCGCCATGACCCGCATGGAGGTCGGCTGGGTGGCCGACGAGCGGGTCGACCCGCTGAAGCAGCGGATCGTCGACGAGTGCGTGGCCGTGGCGGCGAAGGATGGCGTCCGGATCGCCGACGACTTCGTCCGGACGATCAACGAGATGTACCGGCCGTCGACGAATCTCTCGTCGATGGATCAGGATCTGCGGAAGGGGCGCCGCACGGAGATCGCCTGGCTCAACGGCGCCGTGGTGGAACTCGGGGCGCGGTACGGGATCGCCTGCCCGGTGAACGGGGCGCTGGCCGATATCATCCGGGCGCTGGAGCCAACCGACGGGACCGGAGACCGTAGACTGTAGACTGTAGCCCGGAGCCTGGAGCCCGTAGACCGTCGCAGAGGAGTCTGAGATGTCGCTGGAGAAGCTGAACGCCGCACTGAAGAACGAAGTGGCCGCGCTCGAACGCGAGGGGCGTGCCAAGGCTCCCGAACGGATCATCACCGGCTACGTGCCGCCGACCGACGGCCGCGGTCCGCGGTACCGGCTGCAGGGGAGCGATCTGGAGTTCCTGCGGATGAACTCGAACAGCTACCTGTCGCTGTCGAACCATCCGGCGCTGCTCGAGGCCGCCGACGAGGCGTCACGGCGCTTCGGCGCGGGCCCCGGCGCCGTGCGGTTCATCGACGGGACGTCGAGCGAGCACGTCGCGCTCGAGGCGCGCATCGCGAAGTTCACCGGCCGCCCGGCCGCGCGCGCGTTCAACTCGGCCTACACCTCCGTGCTCGGGCTCGCGATGACGCTGGCGGGTTCCGAGACCTACTGGGTCGGCGACGAGCTGAACCACAACTGCATCATCCGCGCGATGCGCATTGCGAGCGTGCCGAAGGAGCTGCGGGCGATCTACAAGCACAACGACATGGCCGACCTGGCCCGGCAGCTCGATCAGGTGCCGTCGGGCGTCGCCCGCGTCGTCGTCATTTTCGACGGCATCTTCAGCATGCGCGGCGACAACGCGCCGGTTGCCGAGATTCGAGCAGATCGTGCGCCGCTACGAGGGCAAGTACCGGGACGGCGTCGTCACCGTGATGGACGACTCGCACGGCATCGGCGCCTATGGCGCGCGCGGCCGTGGGACGGAGGACTTCTGCGGCACGCCGGTCGACATCCTGGTCGGCACGTTCGGCAAGGCCTTCGGCGTGAACGGCGGGTTCGTCGCCGGCAGCCCCGAGCTGGCCGAGGCGATGCGGCAGAAGGCCGACACCTACATCTATACGAACCCGCTCGGGGCCGCCGACTGCGCCGCGGCCGTCAACGCCATTGACATCGCCGACGGCGACGAGGGGCGGCAGCGGCTGAAGAACCTGGGCGAGCGGACAAAGCAGCTCCGCGACGGGCTGAAGGCGCTCGGGCTCGAGTCGATCCCCGGGCCGCACCCGGTCGTGCCGCTGCTCCTCCGCGACACCGAGCGCGTGCGCCAGTACGTGCGCGGGCTGTTCGAGCGGGGCATCCTGGCCGTCGGCCTCACCTTCCCGGTGGTGCCGCGCGGCGACGAGACGATCCGCTTCCAGGTGAACGCCGCGCACACGGCGGCCGACATCGACCAGGTGCTCGGCGCCCTGAACGCGCTGATCGGCGGCTGACCTCATGAGGTTGTCCATGCCCACCCGTCGAGCCGTCTTCGTCCGTCTCGTCGCGTCGACCGCCCTGCTGCTGGCCGTATTCGGCGGGCGCCAGCCGGCCGCCCAGCGCCGAGCGGCATCATTCACTGTCGACGGGGCCCCACCCCCGTCGACGACGCTGCGGCGCTCGAAGACTCGCTGTCCTCGCGGAGCCGCAGGCGCTTCCCAGTACGACGTCATCCTCCGCCACGGCACGATCTTCGACGGCACCGGCGCGCCGGGCTTCACGGGTGACGTCGCCATGGCCGGCGGTCACATCGCAAAGGTGGGGATCTCTCGGGCAGTCACGCGCGGCTCGAGCTGGACGTCACCGGCCTGTACGTCGCCCCGGGCTTCCTCAACATCCACAGCCATGCGACGGCCGAAGCCGTGCCGACGGCCGTGAACATGCTGATGCAGGGAGTCACCACCGAGATCCTCAATCCCGACGGCGGCGGCAGCACCGACATCGAGAAGCAGCTCGCCGACTTCAGCCGCAACGGCCTGGCCGAGAACCTCGGGGCGTACATCGGCTTCAACAGCGTCTGGGCCGAGGTGATGGGAGCCGACGATCACCGCGCCACCCCTGACGACGTCGATCGGATGCGCCGCATCGTGCTCGACAACCTCCAGCGGGGCGCCTGGGGCGTGTCGGCCGGACTCGACTACAAGCCGGCGTACTACGCCACGACGGACGAAGTCGTGAAGGTCGTCTCGGTGGCGCGGCCCTGGCGGACGAACTTCCCGAATCACGACCGCCTGACGCCCGAGTCGGGCTTCAGCTCGCTGCTGGGCATGCGCGAGACGATCGCCATCGGCGAGCGGGCCGGGCTCGTGCCGGTGATCACGCACATGAAGGTGCAGGGACACGAGCAGGGGAGCGCGCCGCAGATCATCCGGTCGATGGACGAGGCGACGGCGCGCGGCCACTACACGGCCGCCGATCAGTATCCGTATCTGGCCGGCGAGACGAGCCTGGGCGCGCTGCTCGTGCCGGGCTGGGCGCAGGCGGGCGGGCGCGAGGCGATGCTGAAGCGCTTTCAGGACCCCGCACAGCACGCGCGCATCGTCGCCGACATCGAGTCGGCCATGAAGGCCCGCTTCGGCGGCCCGCAGGGCGTCTACCTGCCCGAGTCGCAGCGCGAGCTGACCGACATCATGAAGGCCATGCACCTGGGCGCCGGGGAGACGGTCATCCGGCTGCTCGAGGAGAAGAGCCGGCCGGCCATCCTGCGCTTCGGCATCGAGCGCGACGTCGTCCGGATCATGCAGAACCCCGTCACGGCGATCGCCTGCGACTGCGGGGCGTCGCTCGCCACGCACATCCATCCCCGGTACTACGGCACCTTCCCGCGGGTGCTCGGGCACTACGTGCGGGAGACGCACGCGCTGACCTGGGCCGACGCCATCCGGAAGATGACCGGCCTGCCGGCGAGCACGATTGGCATGGTCGACCGCGGCTTCCTCGCGCCCGGCATGGCCGCCGACGTCACCGTGTTCGATCCGAAGACGGTCATCGACCACTCGACCTACGCGGATCCCGCGCGTCCGGCCGAGGGCATCCGCGACGTCTTCGTGAACGGCCAGCTGGCGCTGCGCGACGGGAAGCCGACCGGTGTCCGAGCCGGTGCCGTGCTGACGCGGACGGAGCACATGCCGAGCCGGCCGATGGGCACCACCGGCGCGCGCAGCCTGCGGGTGCAGGGGATGCTGAGCGCCGCCGCCGGAGACGGCTCGGCGAGGTCCGTGATGGGGACGCGCGTCGCCATGACGGTGACGCAGGCCGCCGGCAGCCGCCGGGCTCGCGGTCAGTTCCGGTTCCAGGATCGGTCGACGGGGACGGCGATCCGGATGATGGACTGGGGGGTGCTGCAGACGCGCGGCCGGTGGGCGACGATCACGGGCCGGGCCCTGCGTGCGGCCGGGCGGTGCCGAGCAGGCGGTCACGGTCATCGTCGATCGGGCCGATCCCCGATCGCCGGGCACGATGACGTTCGTGCTGCAGGCCTCGGGCGGGTATCACTTCGAAGGGACGATGACGGGGGGCGGAAAGGCGGAGTTCTGAGGGGTGGGGAGTCAGTTGTGAGTTGTGAGTTGTCGGTTATGAGTTGTGAGTAGTGAGTAGTGAGTAGTGAGTAGTGAGTAATGAGTAATGAGTAATGAGTAATGAGTTGAATGAGTCATGAGTTGTGAGTCTGAACGACCTCGACCAGACTCAAGACTCAAGACTCAAGACTCAAGACTCAAGACTCAAGACTCAAGACTCAAGACTCAAGACTCAAGACTCATAACTCACAACTACTCCCCTCATCTCCACCCCACCCGCACCAGGTCGCCGCGATACGGGATCAGCCGTCCGGCGTAGACGTCGATCGAGAACCGCATCGGTTCGTACCCACGCGCCTGCACGAGCACGTCGTGCTGCCCGGCGACGAGGGTCAGCGGCTGTCGCGTGCTGCGGAAGTCCTCCACGCGTCCCACGTAGTACCCATCCACGTACACGAGCGCATCGTCGGGGTGCAGGTCGAAGGTGACTGCGCCATACGAGGCGTACGGCTCGCCCGCGAACACCGGCGGCGGCGCCGCCCAGCGGAAGGGGGCGACGCGTGCCGATGTACAGCCCGACCGAGAACCGCCGGCTGCCGCTCCACCACGGCCACGCCCGATACGCGTTCACGACGACGGCCGGCGGCACGATGCGGACGTGACGCGCGTAGCGGTCGTCTCGGTCGCGGCGATCGTCACGGTCGCGCCGCTCGAACCGCCGGTCGTCGCGATCGCGCCGCCGATCGGCGCGGAAGCGCTCGTCGCGATCGCCGCCGCGGCTCGGGCCGCGCCCGTTCGTCGCGGCGGTGCGCGGCCGCGCCTGCGCGCTGGGCGTCCGAGCCTGCGTGCGTGGCCGGGCTGGCGCTGCCGCTCATGGTCCTGACCCGCCGCGGCGCGCAGCCGGCAGGCCCCGAGCGTCAGAGGGCGAGCAGGGCGATCGGCGTCGGGTGTGTCGAATCTTCATGGCCTCCTCCCGTTTCTGACGCGGTGTGCCGTGCGACGCGAGGACGCTTGCGACGGGTGCTGTTCAAGAACAGGGCAAAGTGCCTGCCATGCCGGAATCGCCCGCCATTAGCGCCATGGGGTCGATCGACCGGCAGCGGGTGTCATGTCGAGGGTGCGTGGTGTGTCAGCCCGGGAGGACGGCGGCGAGCGAAGCGCAGGCTGCTGGTGCAGCTTCCGTGGAGCGCGGTCGAGAAGTTCTTACCGAGGCGATCCATCCCTTGTGTTCATCCATCGTGGTGCGCGGTGACAGCTTCCCGCCGCGTCCCGTTGCAGTCGTCATGATTATCTTTGTGTCAAGTGAGAAATGTCTGCAGAAATGGCCAGAAACAGGCATGAATATAGGATACGCGCTCCCATAGATAATCTACCGATTCGAGAATGTCGCCATGCCAAAGCGAGGCGCGCCACCGCTACAGGGCGATCTGCTCCAGGGCAACGCTCGACGTCCTGATCCTGAAAACGCTCGCCATCGGGCCGGCCCACGGCCACACCATCGCCCACGTCAGATCGCCCACCAGTCCGAGGAGGTGCTGCAGGTCGAGCACGGGCTCGCTCTACCCGGCGCTTCACCGCCTGGAGGACCGCGGCTCCATCGCCTCGTTCTGGGGCACGTCCGAAAACAACCGGCGCGCCCGCTACTACCGCCTCACGCCGGCGGGCCGCCGCCAACTGGCCGAGCAGACCGAGCCGCTGGGACCTGCTGGTCGAGGCGATCAACCGCGTCCTGAAGCCGGCCGCGGAATGACGAGGGAGCCGCGCCATGAGCTGGCGAGCGCTTCCTGCGACCGCGGGCCGGTGGGACGCCGAGCGGGCAAGCGAGCTGGAGTCGTACCTGGCGATCGAGACCGACGAGAACATCGCGCGCGGGCATGGCGCCCGAGGCGGCGCGCGCGGCCGCGCGCCGCAAGCTGGGCAACACGACGCTGGATCCGCGAGGAGATCTACCGGCATGAACACCGATCGGCTGGCTCGAAACGATCTGGCAGGACATCCGATACGGCGGCCGCCTGCTGCGCCGTCAATCCGGCGTTCACCGCGGTCGCGCTCCTCTCGCTGACGCTCGGCATCGGCGCCAACACCGCCATCTTCCAGCTCGCTCGACACGCCGTCAGGCTGCAGTGCGCTGCCGGTGGAGGACCCGGCAGGAGCTGGCGCGCGATCAACGATCGCGCCCGCGGCCACGGGCGCACCGGCACGCTTCACGGGCCGCCGGCCGAACCTGACCAACCCGCAGTGCGAGCGGATCCGCGCCGGGACCAGCGAGGCGTTCACGGGCCTGGCTGCGTGGGGCAGCCGGGCGCTTCGACCTCTGCGCACGGCGGCGCGTCGCGGCACGCTCAAGGCGCTGCTGGGTCAGCGGCGAGATTCTTTTCGACGCTCGGCCTCCAGCCCGCTCACTGGCCGGCTGATCTGGGCCGTCGGATGACACCCGCGGCTGTGGATTGCCGCGGCGGCGGTCATCAGCTACGGCTTCTGGCAGCGGGAGTTCGGCGGCGAGCGCCGTCGGCGATCGGGCGGCTCGCTGACGCTCGATCGGGTGACCGCTTCGACATCATCGGCATGACGCCGGCCGGCGTTCTACGGCGTCGAGGTCGGTTACAACTTCGATGTGGCGGTGCCGCATGTGCGTCGAACGCGCAGGCTGCGGGGCGAGCGACTCGGCGGCTCGACCACAGACAGTTCTGGTGGCTCGCGGCGCATGGGGCGGCTCGAGCCGGGCTGGACGGTCGACGCGTGCCAGCGACGCAACTGGCCGCGATTTCACCCGGCATGTTCCAGGAGCACGGTGTCGCCGCGGTACACCTACACCGCCGGTCAGGCGAAGAACTACCAGGCCATGTCAGACTCGAGGCGCGTGCCCGGCGGCCGGCCGGCGTGTCGGACCTTCGCGGCAGTCAGTACGGACACGCCGCTGTGGCTGCTGCTGTCGATTGCCGGCGCTCGTGCTGCTGATCGCGTGCGCGAACCTCGCGAACCTGCTGCTGGCGCGCGGCGGCCGCCCGCGAGCGCGAGATCGCCGTGCGTCTGGCGATTGGCGCGTCGCGGGTGCGGCGTCGTCCGGCAGCTGCATGGCCGAGAGCCTGCTGCTCGCCGCGGCCGGCGCGGCCCTCGGCGTCGTGCCTCGCCGCATGACCCTCAGCCGGTTGCTCGTCCACGGGCTCGCGACCACGGCGCGAGCCAGCGTCGTGCTGGACCTGCGCGTCGACTGGCGCGTCGTTCGGCCTTCACAGTCGTGCTGGCCGCGGCTCACGTGCGCTGCTGTTCGGCCTCGCTCCGGCCATCCGCGCGACGCGCACGGCGCCCGGCCGCGGTCATGCAAGCGCCGGCGGTGGCCGCGGCCTCACCGACAGCGCGCGAGCGGTTCGGCGCTCCGCCGCGGCGCTCGTCGTGCGTGCAGGTGGCGGTGTCGCATGGTGCTCGTCGTCGCCGCCCTGCTCTTCGTGCGGACGCTGCAGAACCTGATGACGCTGGATCCCGGCTTCCAGCCCGAGGGGCTCGTTTCGGTCGACGTGGATTCTCCGGCGGGCCCGACCTGCCCGAGTCGCGCCGCCACGCCATCGACCAGGATCTCCTGGGTCAACTCCGTGCCCTGCCCGCCGTGCAGGCCGCCGCACAGGTCGCCGAGGTGCCGCTCAGCGGGAACGTCTGGAACGACAACATCGTCATTCATGGGGTTGTCCAATCCGGCGCGGTCGACTTCAATCGCGTCAGCCCGGGATCCTCCGCACGATGCGGACCCCCCTGCTGCGCGGCCGTGACTTCAACGACCACGACGATGCGGCGTCCGCGCCGGTGGCGCTGGTCACAGCAGCGTTCGCCGCAGGCAGTTACTTCGGCGGAGACGATCCCATAGGCCGCCGGTTTCAAACCGAGGTGGGACCCGGCCAGATCAGTCCGCGTATCAAGTAGTAGGCGTGGTGGGGGATGCGAAGTATCGGACGCTCCGGGCGCCGCTCGCGCCAGTGGCCTACCTCGCCGCGGCACAGGATCCCGAAGCCGGACGCCTTCCCGTCGTTCCTGATTCGAGCGGGAGCTCCGCTGCCGACGGTCACGTCGGCCGTGACCCGGATTGTCCGGCGCGTCGACTCGTCTGCCGTCGTCCGGTTCACGACCATGCAGGAACAGATGCACGACCTGCTGCTGCCGGAACGGCTGATGGCGACCCTCTCGGTGTTCTTCGGGGTGCTCGCGGGGCTGCTCGCGACGATCGGCTTCTACGGTGTGCTGTCGTACACGGTGACGCAGCGGCGGAACGAGATCGGGAATTCCGGATGGCGCTCGGCGCCGACCGGCGGTCGGTGGCGTGGCTGATATTGAAGGACACCGCACGGCTGCTGGCCGTGGGCCTCGCGATCGGTCTGCTGCTGACGCTGGCGGCGGGGCGGACCGTCGGCCTCGCTGCTGTACGGCCTGAGCGCGCGCGATCCGCTGACCCTCGGGCTCGGGGTCCTGGGGATGGCCGCCGTGGCTCTGCTGGCGAGCTGGCTGCCGGCCGCGCGGGCGGCGCGCCTCGATCCGAAGGTCGCCCTGCGCGAAGAGTAGCGGCCGGCCTAGCCTGCCCGCTGCAGCACGTAGAGCAGGACCAGCACGCCGGCGACGATGCGATAGAATCGCGAACGGCGTGAAGCCGCGGGTGCGGACCCAGGCCATGAACCAGGCCACCGACAGATAGGCGACGACGAACGACACCAGGGCGCCGACGAGGAGCACGCCCCATCCGTGCGCGTCGATGCCGGCGACGCCGAGCGGATTGGCGCCCCGGCCCAGCACCGACTTCAGCAGGTCGTAGCCCGTCGCGGCGGCCATCGTCGGCATCGACAGGAAGAAGGAGAACTCGAGGGCCGAGCTGCGCGACATGCCGGCGACCTGGCCGGCCGCAATCGTCGACATCGATCGGGACGTTCCCGGGAAGACCGCCGACAGGATCTGGCAGGCGCCGATCCAGATCGCCTGGGGCAGCGACATGTCGTCCATGCGCCAGGTCGTGATGCGGCCGGCGGCCGCGTCCGGTCCCCGCCGCTCCGCGCGTGCGTTCATGGCGTCGACCAGGTCACATGATCACGCCGCCGACGACGAGCGACCACCCCATCACCTGCAGGTTCTCGAGGTTCTTGCCGATCAGCTTCGTCAGCAGGAAGGCCGGGATGGCCGTCACGACGAAGGCGACGGTCGTCAGGCCGAGCGGGTGGGTGAGGACGTTGCGATCGCCGCGCTCACCCCGGGGAAAGGTCGACAGGAACTTCGCGATGCGCGGACCGAAGTAGACGGGGAGGCACAGGATGGCGCCGAGCTGGATGACGACCGTGTACATCTTCCAGTAGCCATCGGTCAGGCTGATGTGGAGCAGGACTTCAGAAATCCGCAGGTGCGCCGTGGAACTGACCGGCAGGAACTCCGTGAGACCTTCGACGATACCCAGGACAACCGACAACAGGTAGTCGTGCAATCCGCCCTCCTGTGAGCGACCCGTGACAGGGTACTCCAGGACGTCTCAGGGCGCATCGCTTTCTTCCGTGGTACGCGCGGCGCGCGGATCGGCCGGCCGTCGAAGCCGACACGCGTCCGCGCGCCGCAATCGCTCATGCGTAGTGATGCCTGCCGAGCAGCCGCACCGTGCTCGCCTGCGGCCCCTTCGCCCCCTTCTCCTCGACGAACGCGACTTCGGTGCCGACCGTCAGGTCGTCGTACGTGCCGTTCACGACGCTGTCGCGATGGAAGTAGACCTCGTGACCGTCGGTACCCTGGACGAATCCGCAGTCCTGGTCGGGGACCAGGCGGACGACGTGGCCGTGCGGCGGCGCCTCGTGACTCTTGATCTCGCCGCGCTGGCGTCTCGCGTGGTCCTGCAGCCGCCGCCGCGCCGCGTCGAACGCCTCGCGCACGGCGACGTGCCCGTACTTCTGCGCCGCGCCGACCTCCGTCGCCTTCGCGCGCACCGGGGCTTCGATGTCCTGCAGGTGGCCGTGCAGCGTGGGGCTGTCGTGGCTGATCACGATCTCCTCGCCCGGCACGGTGAGGTCGATCCGGACGTGAAACCGCGCGCCACCCTTCTGGTGCCGCGGCCGCTCGATCGACACCCGGCACGCCGTGATGCGGTCGTAGTAGGTGTCGAGCTTGGCGGCGCGCCGGCGGACCTCGTCCTCCAGTGCGTCGGAGTGATCGATGTTGCGAAACGTAACCTGGACGGGAAGTTCCATGATGTTGGCTCCTCGTGAGTCCGGCCCCGATGGGACAGGGGTAGGGCTGTCACTCGATCTAGCAGGAGCTGTGCCAGTGCGCGGCAGCCGCCGGACGGCCCGGATGGCTCGTGCGGAAGGGCTGCCCGGCGCTGGCGCCGCAGGCGGCACCCCCCTCGGCCCGCGCGCGGGCACTTGTCCGCGCGGACCCGGGAAAAGGTTGGCGGAAATGCCTGTCAGCGCCGGGCGTGGCGCGACGCCGCGCGGCGCGGCGAGGCGAGGCGGCTGAGCTGGATCGGCGGCAGATGGGGTGGCCTGCTAGAGTGTGGCGTGCTTCACGCGGTCCGGCACCCTCCAGGCAGGAGCATGATGGCGATACGGCAGACGATGACGAGCCCCGTGGTGCTGGCGACGGCGCTGCTGCTGTTGTGCAGCGCCAGTCGTGTTCCGGCCCAGGAGATGGCCGTTCCCCCACCCTCCGATCCGCCAGGCGCGAGCATGTCGGCCGACTGGCTCCTCGATCTGCCGACCGCCGATAACCTGTTCGCGGCGCTGCAGACGATGCAGCCCGACGTCGTCGGCGACGAGTTCACCGGGGGCGGGCTCGGCGCCGGCCAGTCCCTCCGGCTCGGCGCGCTGGGCAGCGCGTGGACGCAGACGGCCTTCCGGCTCGACGGCGTCGACATCACCGACCCCGACGGCAGTGGCACGCCCCTCTTCTTTCCCGACCTGATCTTCTGGCAGCGCATCAGCATCACCACCAACCCGCGGGCCGTAGACATGAATGCCGCCGGTCCTGTCGTGTCGCTCGAGTCGCGGACAGCCGGCGCCCGCTGGAGCGGCGCGATCGACGGGTCCGTCTCGCCGACGCCGTTCGTCGCCGCGTCTTCGTCGACGGCGGCGCCGGCCGTTGCGCGGCTCGACGACTGGGGGCACGGCGATGCGATCGTCGGCGGGCCGATCGACGGCGGGCGCCTCCGGATGATGGCCGGCAGCGAGGTCACGCGAACCGACCAGTTCGAGCGGACGGGGACCGTGACGCAGCCGGCGAGCGTCACCTCGGGGTTCGTGCAGGTCGCCGCCGCCGCGAGCCCGCACGATTGGTGGCGGACCTTCGCGCTCGTGCAGCAGGTGCGCTATCCGCTGGCGAACGACATCGTGGCGCGGCCGCTCACGGCCTCGTCAACGGACCACTCGGTGCACGTGCAGGCGATCTGGGATCACGTGATGGCGGACGGCCGCGTCCGGCACGCGTGGGCGGCCTACACGCGACGCGCCCGGCGCGCCGACGCGGGAATGGCCGACCCGTTCATCGTCGATCGGATCCTCAACGGCCCGGTGCCGGAACTCGTCGATGCCGGCGCGGGCGTCGATCGACGCTGGTCCGCGGGCGTCGAGCTGAAGCCGGCCGCGGGTGTGGTCAGGAGCCGGTAGGCCTGGACGGCCGGCGCCGAGATCGGCGGCGGCGGCATGCGTCCGGCCGCGCCGTTCACCGGTCTGGTCGGCGAAGTCATCGCCGGGCAGCCGGTACGGGCCTGGCAGGTACCTCGGCCCCGGCACTGTCGTCCGATCGGCGCGAAACGACCGTGGCGGCGTACGTGAGCGATCGGGTCGCCGTCACCCGGCAGCTCGTCTCGATGCCGGCCTGCGGTACGACGGCGTATCGGCTTCGGCGGCCGGCGCGGCCACCGGGGTGCACTGGCACAGCTGGCTGCCGCGCGTCGGCGTCCGCTGGGCGCCGCCCGCGCCGCTCGGCGTCGTGCTCTTCGCCAACTACGCCCGATCCGCGTACCGGCTGCCGCTGCAGATGCTCGCGTATGGCGACCCGGCGGCGCCCGTCGCCGAAGTCTTCCGGTGGAACGCACCGCCGGGAGCCGCGGCGGTGACGCCGTCGGCGCTCGGTCCGCTCGTCGCCCGCGTCGGGCCGGGGACCGGCGGCGACCCCGCCTTCAGCGGCATCGATCCCGCCCTGCGACGGCCGACCGTGGACGCCGTCACCGTCGGCTTCGACGCGGATCCCTTCGATGGCGTCCACCTGCGCTTCGCGGGCGTGGCCCGGCGCGAACGCCAGCTCATGGGCGTCGTCGACACCGGCGTGCCGGCCTCCGACTACGTGACCGTACTGGTGCCCGACACCGGTCTCGATCTGCTGAACCCGGATCCGATCCTGCTGCCGGTCTCGAACCGGCTGCCGGCGAGTTTCGGTCAGGACCGGTACCTGCTGACCAATCCGGCGGGCGACACGGCGAGCTTCGTCGGACTCGAGCTGTCGGGCGACGTGTCCATGGGCCGGCTCCGGCTGTTCGCCGGCGCCACGGCGGGGCGGACACTCGGGCTGGCGTCGAGCATCGGGTTCCATGCCGCCGAGAATACGCAGGGGCTGGCCGGCGACCTCTTCATCGATCCGAATGCCGCCGTGAACGCGAAGGGCCGGCTGTACGACGATCGCGGGTACACGATCAAGGTGGCCGGCGTGTACCGGTTCCCGCGGCACGTGCGGCTCGGCGTCATCGCCCGCTATCGCGACGGTCAGATGTTCGCGCGTCTCGTGCCGGTCGAGGCTGAACCAGGGGTTCGAGGTCGTGCGGGCGTTTCCCAACGGCGGCACCCGGTTCACCTACACGCTCACGGTCGACGCCCGGCTGCAGAAGCAGGTCGTCGTGGGAGGCCGGCGGTTCGACGTGCTGCTCGACGTCTACAACCTGTCCAACCGGGCCGCGCAGGTCGAGGAGAACGTCTTCGGCGGGCCCGGCTTCCGCGCGACCACGGCCGTGCAGCCGCCGCTGGTGGCCCGGATCGGGATGCGCTTCACCTTCTGAGGTCCGCGCCGGCGGCCGGGGAAATGCCGCAGCGGCTGCGGAGAATTGCGGTTCCGGGCGGCCGGCGCCGCGACGGGGTGGAGCCCGCCAGGCGCCGTCCAGGCCAGAAACGGCCTGCTTTTGCTGGAGATTTCCACGCCGTCGCGCTCCACTCGCGGCCGGTATCCGTCTTGCTTTCCAGCAGATGGCGCGCGTGCGCCGCCATCGGAATCGGGGAGGAGACCTCATGACGCCGGCACTGCGACTCGTCTTCTGGGAAACCACGAAAGCCTGCAACCTCAGCTGCCGCCACTGCCGTGCGGTGCCGCAGCGGGCGCTCGGACCGGATGAGCTGGACACCGCCCAGGCCTTCGAGCTGATCGATCAGATCGCCGAGGTCGGCAAGCCGGTGCTCGTGCTGTCGGGCGGCGAGCCGCTGTTCCGGCCGGACATCTTCGACATCGGCGCCTACGGCGTGGAGCGCGGGCTCCGGATGGCGCTGGCGACCAACGGGACGCTGATCACCGAGGAGATCGCCCGCCGGATCAAGGACGCCGGATTCTCGCGCGTGGCGATCAGTCTCGACGGGGCGCGCGCGGACACCCACGACCAGTTCCGCAACCTGCCCGGCTCGCACGCGCGCGCGATCCGCGGCATCCAGTTCCTGCGCGAGGCCGGCGTGTCGGTGCAGATCAACTCGACCGTGGCGCGGCACAACGTGGCCGAGCTGCCGGAGATGCTCGATCTCGCGCTCGACCTGACGGCCGACGCGCTGCACCTCTTCATGCTCGTGCCGGTCGGCTGCGGGGTGGAGATCGCGCCGACCGAGATGCTGCCGGCCGACGAGTACGAGCGGGTGCTGCACTGGTTCGACGAGGAATCGAAGACCTGTCCGATCGACCTGAAGGCGACCTGCGCGCCGCACTACTACCGGATCCGCGCCCAGCGGATTGCCGAGGAGCGCAGCCGCGGCGACATGTCGTCGACGTTCATCGCGCCGGGCACGCGGGCGAAGGCGGCGCCGGTGCTGCTGCACGGCGACGGCCACGGTCCGCAGGTGTCGGCCCTGTCAGCGATGACGCGCGGCTGTCTCGCGGGCACGGCCGTCTGCTTCATCTCGAACACCGGCAAGGTCTTTCCGTGCGGCTATCTGCCCGTCGAAGCGGGCGACACGCGCACGCAGTCGTTCAAGTCGGTCTGGGGCGGCTCGCCGATCTTCGCGCAGCTCCGCGACTACGACGCGCTGGAAGGCAAGTGCGGCGAGTGCCGCTTCACCGCGATCTGCGGCGGCTGCCGCGCCCGCGCCTACGCGGCCACCGGCAGCTTCCTGGCCGAGGAGCCCTTCTGCACCTACCGGCCGGACCTCGACGAGACGGCGCATCATCCGATCGACGTGGCCCCGGTGGCGATGCACCCGCACGCGTGAGAGTCGTCACGTCGAACGGCGCCCGCGGCCCGCTCACCCTTCGGGGGAATTGAGGAAGCATGGACGTTCACCCGAAGGGGACGCGCGCCCGCGTGCTGCTGACCTCCGTCTTCGGTCCCTTCGCGCAGGACGACGAGTTCGGCAGCCGCACGATCAATCCCATCGAGCTCTACCACAACCAGGTGACCCGCGAGCAGGGGCCGTTCTCCATCCGGATGTCCCATCGGTCCTGGGGCATCATGCTCATCCAGCAGAACATCACGGCGCCGTCGACGGTCATGGACTTTCCGACGCGGAAGCGGTTCATCCGCGAGATCACGCGGCGGCACTACGACATCATCGGGATTTCGGGCATCGTCGTGAACGTGGGCAAGGTCCGGGAGATGTGCCGGCTGGCCCGCCTCCACTCACCCGGATCCGAGGTGGTCGTCGGCGGCCACGTGGCGGCCATCCCCGGCATCGAGGGGATGCTGGACGCCGACCACATCGTGAAGGGCGACGGCATCGCCTGGTTCCGGGCGTTCCTGGGCGAGCCGACCGGGGCGCCCATCCGGCATCCGATCGTGCCGTCGTCGTTCGGCAACCGCCTGATGGGGCTGTCCGGGCCGCGCGGGGGCGGCAACCCCGCGGCCACCATCATTCCGTCGGTCGGCTGTCCGATGGGCTGCAACTTCTGCACGACGTCGGCGTTCTTCGGCGGGAAGGGGCGGTTCATCAACTTCTACGAGCGCGGCGCCGACCTGTTCCGGGTGATGTGCGAGGTGGAATCCGCCCTGAAGGTGTCGTGCTTCTTCATGATGGACGAGAACTTCCTGCTGTACAAGCGGCGGGCGCTCGAGCTGCTGGACTGCATGCGGCGCGAGGGCAAGCCCTGGTCGATGTTCGTCTTCTCGTCGGCGAACGCGATCCGCAAGTACGACATGCGGGAACTCGTCGAGCTCGGTGTCGTCTGGGTCTGGCTGGGACTGGAGTCGCCGCAGAGCAGCTACGCGAAGCTGAAGCAGACCGACACGATGGCGCTCACGCGCGAGCTGCAGTCACACGGCATCCGGGTGCACGGCTCGAGCATCATCGGCCTCGAGCACCACACGCCGGAGAACATCGGCGCCGAGATCGAGCATGCCGTGAGCCATGCGGCCGACTGCCATCAGTTCATGCTCTACACGCCGATGCCGGGGACGCCGCTCTACGACCAGGTGGCCGGCGAGGGGCGGCTGCGGCCCGACGTCGAGCTCGCCGACATCCACGGCCAGTTCGGCTTCAACTTCGTCCACCCCGCGCTGCCGGCCGACAGTGCGAAGCGGCTGCTCGACCGCGCGTTCGAGCTGGATTACGACCGGAACGGACCGAGTCTGTACCGCCTGATGTCCACGATGTTCAACGGCTGGCGGCGCTACCACGACGATCCCGACCCGCGGGTGCGCGCGCGCGTCGCGATCGAAGGACGCCAGCTCCGCAACGGCTATGGGGCGGCGCTGTGGGCGATGGAGCACTACCTGCGGCGCTCGAACCGGGAGATGAGCGACCGGATCCGGGTCTTGCGCCTCGAGCTCGAGCGCGAGCTCGGCGGCTGGTCGCGCATCATCGACGCCTCGGTCGGCCCCGTCCTGCACTGGGCGGCCCGCCGCGACGCGCGACGGTTCCCGGCCGGCCGGCCCCTCGAGCCGCCGACCTTCGTGGACCGGTTGAACTGGACCTGAAGCCCGGGCCACGAAGGCACGAAGCGGCGTTCGTTTCTCGTCGCAACGGGCAACGGGCAACGGGCAATGAGCAATGGGTATTGCTCACGCCCGGGCTCGATGTCCCTCTACTTCCCCAGCACCAGCTTCTGCACGCGCCAGTTCAGCAGCTCGGCCACGTACAGCGTGTTCTCCGACGGGCACGCGATCTCGTGCACCCAGCCGAAGTCGCCCGGCTGCTTGCCGGCCTTGCCGAAGACGCCCAGGATCTTCCCGTCCAGATCGAGCTTGTAGATCCGTCCCGGCACCGAGTCCGAGGAGTACAGCACCTGATGGGGACCGGGGGTGATGCAGATCGCCCACGGCGCTCCGACGCCGGTGATCTGCCGCAGGAACTTCCCGTTGGTGTCGAACACCTGGATCCGCTTGTTCTCGCGGTCGCCGACGTAGATGTGGTCCTGGTTGTCGATGGCGATCGTGTGCACCGTGTGGAACTCGCCCGGGCCGGTGCCGCGCCGCCCCCAGGCCGTGATCCAGTTGCCGTCCCTGTCGAACTTCGCCACGCGCGAGTTGTTGTAGCCGTCGGCCACGTAGATGTTGCCGGCCTTGTCCCACGTCACGTCGGTCTCGCGGTTGAACAGGCCGTTGTGCGCCTTCGGCGGTGGCTCGCCGGGCTCGGGCTGCTTCGGCGGCCCCTCGACCCGTTCCCACCGGCGGCCGAGCACCATCTTCACGTGGCCCTCGGGATCGAACTCGGTGATCGTGTTCGTCCCTTCGTCGATCGCCCAGATGTCGTCGTCCTTGTCGACGCGCACGGCGTGGGCCTGGTAGAAGCCGTACAGGTCCTGGCCGATCTCGCGCACGAAGTTGCCGTTCTGATCGAATTCGAAGAGCCGCGGACCCTTGCCGCTGCGGCTGAAGACGAAGATGTGGCCGTGCGAGTTCAGCGCCACGCCGGCCGCCTCGCCGAGGTACAGCCCGGTCGGCAGCTTCAGCGGGTTGCTCGCCTGGTAGGGGATTTCGGGAATCGACGCCTGCTGTGCCAACAGCGTGGCGCCGAACAGCGCGATCGCGGCCATCACGACGATCCGTTTCACGGCAGCCTCCTCGCAGGAATGTGGTCCGCCGATTCTAGTGTCTCGGGTCGGAAATGGCGATGGATTTCGGACCCGGAGCACCATCGTGCGGATCAGGGACGGGCAGCACGCCGTGATGGCCCGGAGCCCGAAGCCCGGAGCCTGGAGCCCGTAGCCACCGTGCTTCAGAGCATGTGCGTGCACCCGGGACTGCAGCGGCAGGGGATCGTCTGAATCCCGTCGGTGCAGTAGTCGTAGCTCAGTTCCTCACCCGGCTGGATGAGGCGCGAGGCGCGGATCCAGATCGTCTTGTCGGTGATCTCGATCCAGCAGTTCCCGTGGCACGAGTGGTTGATGAACCGGGCGACGTTGCCGCCGACGTTCGCGTCGCGGCTCCAGCGCCGGTTCACGCGGAAGGTCCAGATGCACCCCTGCTCGAGGTACTGCTCCTCGCGCTTCTCGCTCTCGCTGTTGGGGATGAGCTCGCCGGCGTAGTCGATGATGCGCCGGTTCTTGTTGATCGGTTCGAGCGCGAACACGCCGAATCCGTGGAGCTTCGATCGACGACGCTTGATCTTCGGAAGAGGGCGACGATGCGACATGGGGATATTCTAGCAACGTACGACGTCCCGCGCTGTTGTGCCGTGAGGCGCAGCGGCACGGGCGATGACCGGGCTGAAGCCCGGTGCCACGAAGATACCCCGGTTCGTCGTGGCATCGAGGTTCCCCTCGCAGCACCGAGCTTCAGCCCGGTGTCCGCTACGCCTGCGCGGCCGGGGAGGCCAGGCTCGTTTCCGGCAGCCGGCGGACCGAGCGCGCCATGAGGATGGCGACCAACAGGACCGCGCACACGGCGGCGACGACCGCGACCCAGCCACCGTCGGCCCAGACCGTGCCAGCCGCCGTGCCCAGGATCCCTGCTCCGGCATAGAACGCCAGCAGGTACAGCGACGCGGCCAGCGCCTTCGCGGTGGGGGCGCGGCGGCCGACCCAGGCCGCGGCCACGGCGTGCGCGCCGAGGAAGCCGCCGCTCATCACGACCAGGCCGATCACGATCAGCCACAGCGGGCGCGCGAGCGTGAGGGCGACCCCCGCAATCATCACGCACAGCATCGTCCACAGCACCGTCTGCGGACCGTGGCGCCCGGCGAGCCGCCCGGCCCACACCGAACTCGCCATGCCGCCGACGTTGATGACGTAGAGCAGGCCGATGGCCGACGTGCTGAGATGGTAGGGCGCGGCCACGAGCCGGAACTCGACGTAGTTGAAGATCGACATGTAGGTGCCGAGCAGCAGGAAGCCGATGCCGAAGAGCGTCAGCAGGCCGCCGTCGGAGCAGTGGCGGGCGATCGTCCTGGCCAGGTCGGCGAAGACGGGGGCGTGCGGCGTGAAGTGGCGCGACGGCGGCAGGAGCCAGACGAACAGCAGGCCGCCGGCGAGCGAGACGAGCCCGACCCAGCCGAGCGCGATCCGCCACGACCAATAGTCGGTCAGGATACCCGTCACGACGCGGCCGAGCGTGCCGCCGCAGGCCGTGCCGGCGACGTACAGCCCCATGGCCATCGCCCCCGCCCGCGGCGTGAACTCCTCGCCGATGTAGGCCATGGCCGCGGCCGGGAGCCCGCACAGCGCGACGGCCACCAGCGCCCGTCCGGCCAGCAGCCAGTGCCACGACGGGGCGAGGGCGGTCAGTGCGGTGATGCCCGACGAGGCCAGCACCGACCAGCGCATGATCGGCACGCGGCCCCGCATCTCCGACACCATGCCGGCCAGCACCATGCCGATCGCCAGGCCCGCCAGCGTGGCCGACAGCGCGAGGCTGCTGACGGCGGGGCTCAGGTGGAACTCCTGGGCGAGCACCGGCAGGATCGGCTGCACCGCGTACATCATCGCGCAGATGCAGATCGCGCCGAGGATGAGGGCGAGCGTGGCGCGCCAGAAGGCGGCTGTTCCCACGTCGATGGGGTTGATGGCGTCGGAGTGGGTTGTCGTCACCGGGATGGAACCGTCGGGGCGTCGTGCGGATGAACGAACCGTGCAGCCGTCTCTGCCTCCACTGTAACCCGGCCGTTCGTGGCGCGCAAACCCGGTCCGAAGGCCGGATTGCCGGTCCGGGCGGTCGCCGTTAGAATGCCGTCATCTCATTGTCCTCCAGCTTCCAGGGAGCGTGTGCGATGGGGAAGAAGGATCCGCGCATCGACGCCTACATCGCGAAATCGGCCGGGTTCGCCCGTCCGATCCTCTCGAGCGTGCGCGGCACCGTGCACGCCGCCTGCCCCGGCGTCGAAGAGACCATCAAGTGGGGCTTTCCGCATTTCATGTACCACGGGATGCTCTGCAGCATGGCGGCGTTCAAGCAGCACTGCGCCCTCCATTTCTGGAGGGGCGGGGAGGTGCTCGGCGACACCGGCCGCGCCGGTGAAGCCATGGGGCAGTTCGGGCGGATCCAGTCGCGGGAGGATCTGCCGTCGAAGGCGATGCTGGCCGGTTACGTGCGGAAGGCGATGGCGCGCAACGAGGCGCGGGCGGAGACGCCGCGGCCGGTGAAGCGGGTGGCGAAGCCGCTGCGCGTGCCGGCCGACCTGGCGGCGGCGCTGAAGACGCACCGGAAGGCCCGCGCCACGTTCGAGGGCTTTCCGCCCGGTCACCGCCGCGAGTACATCGAGTGGATCACCGGCGCGAAGCGGGAGGAGACACGCGCCCGCCGCCTGGCCACCACCATCGAGTGGCTGACGGAGGGGAAACCGCACAACTGGAAATACATGAGCCGCGCGGGAACCCGGTCGGAGTGATCTCCGTCTGGCGTGCTATCGTAACGGCCCGTGAGCGAGCCGCAGTGAGCCGGCCGCCTCCGCGACCAGGTGCACGACGTGGTCGCTTCGGCGAGCTACGCCGAAGCGCAGCGCGCGGAGGCGAGGGTCTGGGGCAGCGCCCGCGTCGTAACGGCCCGCACCGCGGGCCCGCGAACGGAACGGCGCGAGCGGTGAGGCGAGCGAGTGCAGTGAGCCGGCCGCCTCCGCGACCAGGTGCACGACGTGGTCGCTTCGGCGAGCTACGCCGAAGCGCAGCGCGCGAAGGCGAGGGTCTGGGGCAGCGCCCGCGTCGTAACGGCCCGCACCGCGGGCCCGCGAACGGAACGGCGCGAGCGGTGAGGCGAGCGAGTGCAGTGAGCCGGGGTCTGGGGCAGCGCCCCAGCTAATCATGATGTCCGATACGCTGCCGGAACCCCAGGATGCGATCGCGAAGCCCGCACCGACCCGGTCGATGCGCTGGCTCGTCCTGCTCGCGATCGGCATCGCCTGCTACGGCGGCTACTACGCCTTCGACTACATCGGACCGCTCGCCCCGCTGCTGAGCCGCCAGCTCCACTTCTCCGACTCGGACATCGGGCTGCTGCAGGCCGTCTACAGCCTGCCGAACATCGTCGCGATGCTCGTCTGCGGCGTCATGATCGATCGGATGGGGACCCGCAAGTCGCTGGCGATCTTCGGCGTGCTGATCTTCGCGGGACTCGGCATCACGGCGCTCAGCCCGCGGCTCGGCATCATGGCCATCGGCCGGCTGCTCGTCGGCTCGGGCGGCGAGGCGCTGGCGCTGACGGCGAACGTGGGCGTGGCGCGCTGGTTCTGGCACGACGGGCTGAGCCTGGGCTTCGGGCTCCGGGCGTCGGCCGCCCGGCTCGGATCGCTGACCGCGCAGGTGTCACCAACGTGGGCGCCGGGGGCCTACACCTACTGGCGGTGGCCGCTGCTGATCGGCGTCGGCTTCGGTGTGTTCTGCCTGATCGGCGCGGCGCTCTACTGGGTGCTCGACACGAAGGGCGAGCGGCGGTTCACGCTCGGCCACGCCGCGCACGGCCGGAAGATTCCGCTCGCCGAGGTCTTCCGCTTCGACCGGTCGTTCTGGCTCATCGCGGCGCTGTGCGTCACCTTCTACGGATGCATCTTCCCGTTCGAGACCTTCGGCCAGAAGTTCCTCATCGAGGCGCGCGGCGTCTCGCCGCAGACGGCGTCGCTGCTGGTGGGGATGGAGCCGTTCTTCTCGCTCATCGGCATGCCGATCTTCGGGCTGCTCGTCGACCGGTACGCGCACCGGTCGGCGCTGATGATGTTCGGATCGCTGCTCATCGTGCCGGTGTTCCTCATGCTCGGCTACACCGACATCCCCCCGATGATCCCGATGGCGATGATGGGGGTGGCGTTCGCGCTGGTGCCGGCCGTCATGTGGCCCGCCCTCGTCTACGTCGTCGACAAGTCGCGCCTCGGCCTGGCCAACGGCATGCTCGACACCGTGCAGCAGCTCGGGCTGGTCATCATCAATCTGCTGGTCGGCTGGGCGAACGATCACTGGCTGGCGAGCGCGGCCAACGCCGCCGGGTACCGCGCCGGCATGTGGATCTTCACGGCGATCGCCCTGATGGCGGTCGTCTGCGGGTTCGCGCTGTGGCGCGTGGAAACCGGCCCCCACGCCCACGGCCTGGAGACGATCAGGACGACGCGGTAAGGGTCTTTGTCTGTAAGGGGCTTCGTAGCGGTCGAGCTTCAGCTCGACCTCGAGGTACGTCCGGAGAGAGCCATCATGAAGATTACCGACATGAACTGGATGCAGGTCGAGGAGCACGTGAAGAAGGACGGTCGGGCGGTCGTGCCGGTCGGCAGCACCGAGCAGCACGGCTACCTGAGCCTGTCGGTCGACTCCATCCTGGCCGAGCGCGTCGCCGGCGACGCGGCCGAACCGCTCGGCGTGCCGGTCTTCCCGGTGCTGCACTACGGCATCACGCCGTACTTCCGCGCCTATCCCGGCAGCGTGAGCCTCCGCCTCGACACCTATCAGCGGATCGTCGCCGACATCCTCGAGAGCCTCGCCGGCGGCGGCTTCACCCGCATCCTGTTCGTGAACGGGCACGGCGGCAACTCTCCGGGCGGGTCGATCCTGCAGGAATGGATGAACGGCCATCCGGGGGTGGCGGTGAAGTGGCACAACTGGTGGAATGCGCCCCGCACGGCCGCCGCGGTGGCGGCCATCGACCCGCTCGCGTCGCACGCCTCGTGGATGGAGAACTTCCCGTGGACGCGGCTGGCGGGGGTGCGGATGCCCGACGAGACGAAGCCGATGGTCGACCTCGGCCGCATGCGGCTCCAGGACGCCGCCGGCGTCCGCGCGATGCTCGGTGACGGCAACTTCGGCGGCGCCTACTACAAGGCCGACCCGCAGATGCTCGAGATGTGGCGCGCCGGCGTCGAGGAGACGCGCGAGGCGCTGGAGGGACCGTGGGCATGACCGGGACCCGGGAGCGGATTCTCGTCTGGGGGGCCGGCGCGATCGGCGGCACCGTGGCTGCCTATCTCCAGCGTGCCGGACTCGACATGACGGCCGTCGATGCGAACGCCGCCCACGTGCAGGCGATCCGCGAGCGCGGCCTGTCGATCACGGGGCCGATCGAGACCTTCACGCAGTCGATGCCGGCGTGCACGCCGGACGAGGTCTCCGGCACGTGGGAGACGATCTTCCTCTGTGTGAAGGCGCTGCACACCGAGGCGGCCGCGCGGCAGCTCGCGCCCCACCTCGCCAGGGACGGCGTCGTGGTGTCGCTGCAGAACGGCTTCAACGAGCTGGCGATCGCCAACGCGGTCGGCCGTTCCCGGACGATGGGCGCGTTCATCAATTTCGGGGCGGACGTGCTCGAGCCCGGCGTCGTCCATTTCGGCGGCCGCGGTGCCGTGGTCGTCGGCGAGCTCGACGGCCGCTCGACCGACCGTCTCGCGCGGGTCCACCGCGCGCTGCTGCACTTCGAGCCCAACGCCGTGACGTCCGACAACGTCTGGGGCTACCTGTGGGGCAAGATGGGCTATGGCGCGCTGCTGTTCGCCAGCGCCCTCACCGAAGCCAGCATCGTCGACGTGCTCGCGTCGCGCGAGGCGCGTCCGGTACTGACCGAGCTGGCCCGCGAGGTGATGCGGGTGGCGGCGGCCGAGGACGCGAAGCCCATGGGCTTCAACGGCTACGATCCGGCGGCGTTCGGGCCCGCCGGCACGGCCGCAGCGGTCGACGCCTCGTTCGAGGCGATGGTGGCGTTCAACCGGCGCTCGGCGAAGACCCACAGCGGCGTCTGGCGCGACATCGCCGTGCACCATCGCAAGACCGAGTGCGACGCGCAGTTCGCGCCGATCCTGAGGCTCGCGAATCAGCACGGCATCGCCATCCCGCGCGTGTCGCGCCTGGTGTCGCTGATGCGCGACGTCGAGAGCGGCGTCCGCCCGCAGGCGCTGGAGAACCTGATTCTGCTGGCCTCGGCATGAGGCCGAGCCCGAACGTCTGAGCGCCCGAACCCCGACCCTTCGACTTCGCTCAGGGTCGTCCTGAGCCCAGCCGAAGGGCGAGCGCCTGACTGGAGATCACCGCGTGCTCATCCGTTTCGACAACCGCACTGTCATCGTCACCGGCGCCGCGCACGGCTTCGGCCGCGCCATCGCCCTGAGCTTCGCGAGCCTCGGCGCGCACGTCGTCGCCTGCGACGTGCTCGAGAATGAGCTGGCCGAGACCGCCAGGCTCGCCGGGGAACAGGGCACGTCCGTCGATGTCCGCCTCCTCGACGTCAGCGTCCGACAGGCCGTGCAGGCCATGGCCGCCGAGACGCTGAAGGCGACCGGCCGGATCGACGTGCTGGTGAACGACGCGGGCGGCGTGCTGGGGCAGGTCGGCCGGCCGATCGAGGAGATCGCCGAGACCGACTGGCGGGCCATCTTCTCGGTGAACCTCGACGGCGCCTTCTACTGCAGCCAGGCGGTGGCGCCGGCCATGAAGGCGGCGCGCTGGGGCCGCATCATCAACATCAGCAGCGGCGCCGGTCTCGGCATCAGCCTCACCGGCATCCAGGCGTACGCCTCGGCGAAGGCGGGGCAGATCGGCCTCACGCGGCAGCTCGCCCACGAGCTCGGCCCGTGGGGCATCACGGTGAACAACATCGCGCCCGGCTTCGTGCGATCCAATCCGACGACCGAGCGGCAGTGGCAGTCGTACGGCGAGGACGGGCAGCGCCGGCTCCTGGAGAACATCGCGCTGAAGCGGCTCGGCTCGCCCGACGACATCGCCAACGGCGCCCTGTTCTTCGCGAGCGAGCAGGCCGGCTGGATCACCGGTCAGGTGCTGTCGAATCGACGGAGGCCGGTAGGGGGATGGACGCTGTTCTGCACTATCTCGCCGACAACTACGACCGCTATCTCCGCGAGCTCGCCGAGTTCGTGGGCATTCCGTCGGTCAGCACCGATCCGGCGCACGCGGGCGACGTCCGGCGCGCGGCGGAATGGGTCTCGCAGCGGCTGCGCCGCGCGGGCTTCACTGACGTTGAGACGTGGGAGACGCCGCGCCATCCGGCGGTGTACGCCCGCTGCGACGCCGGGCCCGACGCGCCGACCGTGCTCGTCTACGGCCACATGGACGTGCAGCCGGCCGATCCGCTGGCGCTCTGGAAGTCGCCGCCGTTCGAGCTGACCGAGCGGGACGGCCGTCTCTACGCTCGGTCAACTCGAACGGCGGCGACTTCCAGAGCGCCAGCGGATCGGCCGGCTGCACGTCCATGTGGCCGTAGACGAGCACGGTCGGCGCGTCGGGCCCGGCGTCGCAGCGGGCGTGCACCCGCCGGATGGCGCGGCGTCTCCCACGTCTCAACGTCAGTGAAGCCCGCGCGGCGCAGCCGCTGCGAGACCCATTCCGCCGCGCGCCGGACGTCGCCCGCGTGCGCCGGATCGGTGTGAGCCAACAGAATGCCACGAACTCGGCGAGCTCGCGGAGATAGCGGTCGTCGTTGTCGGCGAGATCTGGAGAACAGCGTCCATTTACGGCTCTCTATACTGGTTCACCCGGCGTAACGACAAGCCCGGGTTCGTCTCCAGGGGCGGCCACTTCGGGCCGCCCCTGCGAACCGGGGCAGATGGTCACGAGATCAACCTCTCTTACACGCGTAGGGGCCGCCCGAGCTTACACTCACGCGGGTGGCGGCCCCTCGCCGC
>CAVQEJ010000005.1:0-273922 GCA_963711505.1 uncultured Acidobacteriota bacterium
GCTGATCGCCGGCCACATTGCCGAGCCCGCCCGAGTAGATGGGTAAGGCCTCGCTCAGCATGAACTCCATGCTGAAGTACGCGGCACAGGTGAGCGCCTCGTCTGCATGAGTCCGCTGAAACCACGCGGGCGCCTCCGACGCGCGCCGCCGGGTCTGCACCAGGTCGTCAATGTGTTTGCGGACGACGGGATCGGATAGCACCTGCTCGATCCGGTCACGCGAGACCGTCTGCAGGACGGCCCATGGGCTGTGCGTGACCTCCCACAGCACGGGATCGAGCTGCCGCCACACGTCGTCGGTGGCGTGATTCCACGACCAACGCATGTTCAGAGCCAGCTCGGCCAGGGCATCGAACCCGGCGATCTCCGTGGGGAGCAGATTGTAAAGAGGGTGGCCGGCGCGGGTGGGTGTGCCCATGATTCCCCTGCGATGCGAGCGAGCGTCAGTCGTCCGGCACGTGGGCCGCGGCGGGCGGCCGCGTCAGGCCCGCACGGTCGGTCCTGCGCCATTCCAGCCAGTGGCGGAGCACGACCGAGGCGATCGCCACGGCGGGCACCGCCAGGAACACCCCCGCGACACCGGCCAGCTCGGCGCCCATCAGGACCGCGAGGATCACCACCAGCGGATGCAGTTGAACGCTGCGGCGGATGAGGCGCGGGTAGATCACGTAGTCTTCAGCCAGCCGCAGCACCATCAGGAACCCCAGCGTCCACAGCACCAGGATCGGGGCGTGGAGCGCGGCGACGATCGAGGCGACCACGGCGAGCAGCAGCGGCCCGACGAGCGGAATGAATTCCAGGGCACCCGCCAGCACGCCGAGCAGCACCGAATAGGGAACCCGCAGCACGGCGAACCCGAGCCCGCACAGCGTGCCGACCAGGACGCAGGCCAGGAGCTGCGCGCGGATGTACGCCGCCAGCGTGGCGTTCAAGTCCTCCAGCAAGCGAGCACCGCGCAGCCGGATGGGGAACGGCAGCGCGCCGATCGTCATCCGCCGGACGTCCGCGGCGTCCTTGAGGAAGAAGAACGCCAGAATCGGCACCAGGACCAGCCAGGGCAGGTTCGGCAGCGCGCGCACGAGCCGCATGAACGATTCGCGGGTCGACTCCAGGGCGGCCTCCCCACCCGCGCGGACGGCCTGGTCGATGCTCTGCCGCACTTCAGCCGGGAGGCGCAGCCCCTGGTAATACCCGGACCAGCCCTGCTCCCACGTGACGATCGACTGCGCATACGCCGGGGCGCTCGCGACCATGTCGTTGACCTGCCGGGTCGCGCTCGGCAGCAGGAGCGCGGCGCCGACCGAGAGGCCACAGGCCAGGAGCACGTACACGAGGACGATGGCCGCGGCCCGCGGCAGATGACGCCGCCGCCCCGCGATCCGGATCGAGCGCTCGCCCAGCTGCACGAGCGGGGCAATCACGTACGCGAACAGGGCCGCGAGCATCAGCACGAGGACCACGGACGCCAGTCTGGACAGCGCCCACAAGCCGGAAGCGACCGCGACGATGATCAGCAGAACCTGCAGGACGACACGGGTCAGCGACGGCGGCGCCGTCGCGCGTCCGGCGGGCAACAGGGGATCGCCTGCGTCAGTCATAGCCGAGCTGCCGGGCACGCCGCTGGTTCTCCTGCCACTGGCGGAAGTGGCCGGCCGACAATCGATAGCTCCAGTACGACGCCATCGCCGTCCGCTCGATCCAGCCAATCGCCCGGAGGAGCTTGCGGTGCCGCGGATAGCGCGGCACCAGCAGGCGTTCCACCACGCGCGTCGACGCGTTGTTGAGCACCGAGAGCTGGAGATTCACGAGGGCGTCCTGGAAGATCTGACGGTTGCCCGCGCCGTAGCCAATGGCGGTGTCGTTGCCGCGGCCGCTGACGGTGAAGCGGGAATTCTGCTCGAGCAGTCCGTGCTGGAAGAAGGTCTGGGAGCTCTGCCAGTCGAGACGCGTCGCCGTCCACGCCACGAGCGCCGGCGCGTACGTCGTCGGATCGAGCACCACGTTCCTGATCACATCGGGGACAAAGCCCGGACGGTCCCGCGCGGCCGGATCCTGCGCCCACAGCAGCGAGGGCTGCAGCACGATTAGCGCGATCACGATCACGCGGGACAGGCCCATGGCTTCACTCCCCGGGCACGGCCGGCAACGGTCCTCGCGGACGCCACGCGGCCCCCACGATGCCTACCCGCCGAGCGGATTGCGGCCCTGAATGACCCGAAGCAGCACGACGACAATCGCGATCACCAGCAGGAGGTGGATCAATCCCCCGAACGTATAGGCGGTGACGACGCCGAGCAGCCACAGAACGAGCAGGACGACGACCAGTGTTGACAGCATGACAGTGTGCCTCCGACTTCACTGAGAGTACCGTCCCGTCATCGTCGCCGTCTGTTCTGTCCGGAACACCTCCGGCGTCCGGCCGGGCGCCGACGGCGACGCCGCAGCCGTGCCGGAGATGGGCACAAGACCCTCGCGCTCCCGGACGACATGCTGCGCGCGTCGTTGCTCCTGCTCGCGCGTCTCTTCGCACTTGTGACAGCGCACCGCGAACGGCAGGGCCCGCAGTCGTCGCTCGGCGATGTCCGTGCCGCACGTGACGCAGGCCCCGTACTGGCCCGCGTCCAGCCGGGCCAGAGCCTCCTCGATCCGGGCCAGCGTCTCTCCTCTCATCTGGAGGAGCGCGAGTTCGAGATCCCGCTGGTTCTCGCCGTCGGACACTTCCATCTCATCCCGCCCGTCCGTCGGCCGGTCGGTGCGCCGCTCGCGGAGACTCTTCTGGACCCCGTCCTGCATCGCGCACCGACGTTCATCCAGCATCTGCTTCAAATCGGCGTTCCGCACGGTCATGTCGCTCATGGTTGGTCTCCTGACCAGGGACAGCATGCGAGAAGAGGCGGGGTGATGTCTGTGCCGTTGTGGACACCATCCGACCTCCCGACCTCGAATCCCGGCAACTCGTTACAATGCAGGCACTTCGCTCACGGCCAAGGCCTGATCGTTCCCAGTGGAAACACCTCGACATCGAAGCCCGAGCCACCTACAATCGTGGGTGAAAACCTTTCAAACCTCGCGCGGGACGGTCACGATCGTGTTCGGGCCGAGCCGGCAGGCAGCGCGTTCCACGGGGAGGATCCACTGGCGACACGCAAACGGGCCTCGGCGGCACCGAAGGCGCAGCCCGATTTCGACCCCGAGGCGTATCTCAAGTCGGTCGGCGTGGGACGAACGGTTGCCGAGTATCGGCGGGATGCGGTGGTCTTCTCGCAGGGGGACCCGGCCAACGACGTCAGGTACATCCAGAAGGGAACGATCAAGCTCTCGGTGCTGTCACGGATCGGCAAGGAAGCCGTCGTGGCGCTGCTGGGCGTCGGTGACTTCTTCGGTGAGGGCGCGCTGACCGGCCAATTGGTGCGCATGATGACCGCGACCGCGATGTCGGCGAGCAGCGTCCTGGTCATCGAGAAGGAGACGATGGTCCACCTGCTCCACGAGGAGTCCGGCTTCTCCGATCGCTTCATCTCCTACATGCTCACGCGGAACCTGCGGGTCGAAGCGGACCTCATCGACCAGCTCTTCAACTCCAGCGAGAAGCGGCTCGCCCGCACGCTGCTGCTGCTGGCGCGCTACGGCCAGGCGAGTCCCGATCGGAAGCTGCCCAAGATCTCCCAGGAATTGCTCGCGGAAATGGTCGGCACGACCCGCTCGCGCGTGAACTTCTTCATGAACAAGTTCAAGAAGCTCGGCTTCATCGAGTACAACGGCGGCCTCAAGGTCAACAGCTCCCTGCTCAGCGTCGTCCTGCACGACTGACCCTCCCGGGCTCAATACCATCCGCCACCGGCGACGTGGTGCGCGCTGGCGCGCGTCAGGTCACGGTGTGTCATTGAGCACACCACCCCGCGTACCCGTCTGGTACGCTGGATGAGCGCGGAGCGGCGTCGAGCCCCTCGACTCGCCGGCACCCGCGCGGCTGTCGAAAGGATGTTTCCATGCCGGAGGACCAGACTCTCCCGGAGCCGGATCGCCAGCAGCAGGATCTGCGGGAGCAGTCGGAGAACGACCGGCCGGACGCCGCGCACGACCGCGAACTCGCCGAGCAACAGCGGATCGCCGCCGAGTCGACCAGGAACGAGGCGGAACGGTTCAGGCAGCTCGCGGAGGACGCGCGGGCGCTTCGCGACCGGCATCGCGAAGCGCTCGAGAGCGTGCGGCAGGAGCGGGAGCAGCTGCGGGAAGTCGGCGAAGAGGCGCGGATCGCCGCCGAAGAGGCGCGCGCCGCGGCCGAGGCGGCTCGTCACGCGGCGATCGATGCCGTGCGAGCCACCGCCGACACGCTGCAGACGACGCTCGAGCAGATGAAGGCCATCGAGGAGCTGCGCCAGACCCTCCGCGACATACGCAACCTGCCCAAGCTCGATTCCAACTGATCACTCGCCGGGCCCGCCAGCGCTCAGTTCGTCAGCCGCCTGCGGCGGATGGCGAAGAGCCCGGACAGCAACAGGAACGCGGCCAGCACGATCAGCGCCCACTCCGGAAGGGTGGGAACTGCGGTTATGCTCGAGCTGATGACCAGGGTCGCAATCGCCGACACGGTGTTGTTGCCCTTATCGGTCGTGAGTGCGCCAGTCGCCACCGTGTTCGTGTAGGTGCCCGCCGTCGACGACGTCACGTTCACGATCACTTTGCAGGTGCCGGGGGACCCGCCTGGGATGGTACTCCCCGAGGACAACGTGACGGACGTGCCACCGGCGGTGGCCGTCACCACGCCCCCGCCGCAGGTCGTGCTGGCATTCGGGCTCGAGGCCACGACCAGCCCGGACGGCAGCGTGTCGACGAGTGCGCTCGAGAGCGTCGCGGCCGACGCGTTGTTGTTCGTCAGGATCGCCGTCAGCGTCGAGACCCCGTTCAGGCCGTTGGCATTGGGGTCGAACGACTTGGTGATCCCCACGTTGCCAGGCGGCGGCACCGCGGCACAATACGCGGCGGTCACGCCGTTGTTGCCGGCCATCGTCACGGCGCCAGCGGTCTTGGACAGCAGTCGGCCCGCGAGGTTGGCATTGGGCCCCAGGCTGTTGGTCCCCGTGGCCGCAATGACGTTCCCCGAGAAGGTCGTGCCGCCGAGGGTGGCGGAGCTGCCCACCTGCCACCAGATGTGGCAGGCCTCTGCCCCCCCCGAGAGAAGGACGTTGGACGTGGAGATGGTCGTCAGAGAGCTCGACACCCGGAAGATATAGGTCCCGCTGCCCGACAGGTAGAGCGTCCCCCCGCTCGCCAGGTTCGCCGCCCCCAGACTGTACGTGCCAGGTCCGAGATGCTGTCCCGCCAGCTGGTCGGCAATCGTGGTGGCGGTTCCGCCGTCCGTGGACAGTGACGTGAACAGCGCCGTGACGGCCGATTGAGCCGATTGTGAAGCGGCGTCATTCGCCGGCGAGTTGTGGAGGGTGAACGAGCCGGTCACATTCCCTCCAAGGGCCGGTGGGAACCCGGTGATGGAGGTGCCCGGGGAGACGCCCACGTCTCCGGCGATCTGGGACACGGACGACCCGACCGAGGCGGTCACCGCCGAGCCGCCGAGGATCGCAAAGTCCTTGGCGGCGCCCAGCGATTGACCGGACACGACCGAGGGGCCGCACAGGAGCGCCACGAATGCCATTCCTGCCGCAAGACGTGAGTGAGTTCGCATCGTAACTTCTCCCTTGGCTCCTCTTCGCGCCAGAACCAGGACGAACTATACGTGCCCACCACGAACAGGCAATGTTCACTATTGAACACCCCTCGGATCTTCGTTGCAGTAACGTCCTTCCGGTGCGAATGGTTCTCCACGAGCAGCCCGTCCTCTACTCGGTCGACCTCAAGGGGTGTGCCGCCATACCTGGCCTGGCCCCCGAGTCCGTCACCGCCACCTTTATCGCTGCCCTGGAGAGCGCGGGTGCGACGGTCGTCCAGACCGTGTCGCACGACTTCCCGGGCGCGGGCCTGACGTGCGTCCTGATCCTGGCCGAGTCGCACGCGGTCCTTCACACCTGGCCCGAGACCGGCACCGTGAACATCGACATCTTCTCGTGCTCGGCCAGGCTGAAGAGTCTGGCGGCGATCGTCGAGCTCGGTCGGGCGTTCGGCGCCGCCGACGTGTCGGTGCAGGAGGTGCCCCGTGCTGACGGCCACGGCGCGCAACGGCCCGACGGACGCCGCTAGGTTCGTGCTGCGAGCCGTGGCCTGGAGCCTCGGCATCTTCGGCCTGCTCCGGCTGACCTGGATCGCGGCGCACGTCGTGCTGCCCTTCACGCGCCTGCAGGCGGGGCTGGCCGTGGGACTGCTCGGCGCGCCGACCGCGCCCGTCGAGGCCACCCTGGCGTGCAGCGGAGCCGACGCCCTGGCCCTGTGCCTCGGAGCCGTTCTCGCCTACCCGGTGAGGTGGCGCGCGCGCCTGATCGCCGCCGGCGGCGGCGCGGCCCTGATCCTCGGCCTCAACACGCTGCGGATCGGCACCCTGGGATGGGTGGCCGCGTCGCCGGCGTGGTTCAACACCCTCCACGTCTACGTCTGGCCGGCGCTCCTCACCGTCGCGATCGCCGGCTATGTGTTCGCGTGGATGCACCTCGCGGATCGGCGGGACACGCGGGAGGCACGCGCGGCCACACCTCGTGAGCGGCTGCTCACCAGGCTTCCGCAACCGTCGCGACGATTCGTCCTCTTCACGGTCGTCTTTCTGGTCGTGTTCTCGGCCGCCTCGCCGTTCTATCTTCAGAGCCCCACCGTCCTCGCGGTGGCCGGTTTCGTCGCCCGCGCGGCCGCGGTGTTGCTCGGCCTCCTCGGGGTCACCGCCCACGCCGTGGACAGTCTGCTGTGGACGCAGCGCGGCGGCTTCCTCGTCACGCAGGAGTGCCTGTCCACGCCGCTGATCCCGGTCTATCTGGCGGCCGTCTGTGCCTACGCGCCCACCTGGCGACGGCTGATCGTCGGCCTGCTCGCCACCCTGCCGCTCTTCATCGCCCTGGGCATCGTGCGGCTCATGGTGGTGGCGCTGCCGGAGGCCATCGTCGCCTCCCCGTCATTCATGGTCCACGCCTTCTTTCAACTGCTGCTCGGCGCGGTCCTCGTCTTCCTCGCCGCGCGGTGGCGCCACCGCGGCAGACTGGCGATCGGCCACGCGCTGGTCGGCGTCATCGTCGGCGTGGCGTTCATCCACTTCCTCGGCCCGTTGTACACGGCCCTCGTCACCGGTCCAGTCGGCCCGCCGCTTCGCGACCCACAGGGCGCAATCGCCTTCCTGCCCGCGTTCCAGGTCGGCCTCTATCTCGCCTTCTCGGTCGCGGCCTTCGTCGCCGTCGGTTGGAAGCGCTTCCTGGCCGGACTCGTCGTCCTCGGGCTCACGCAGACGGCGGGCCTGCTGATGCTGCACGCCCTCGCCAGCCACGCCAGCCACGCGGCGAGTGTGCCGGATGTTCGCGCCTGGGCGGTGGCGGGCCCGGTCCTGATCTTCGCCGCGGTGGTCCATGGTGCGCGGGCGGCTCGCTGAAGTCGGCGCGATGACCGCGCTGGCCACCCTCGTCACCCTGGCCATCGCCGCGCCGGTGCTGCGTGCGCCGTCGCAGCGCCTGTTCGGGATGGCGATCGTCGGGCGCCACGCCGATCCCTTCGTCACGATGGAGCAGTTCCGGCGTCCGCTCGGCAGCCACGATCTGTACTGGCAGCCGGTCACCGATCTCCCAGGCGCGCTGCTCGCGCGCCTCTTCGGCGCGGTGGCCGCGTACAACTGGCTGGTCCTGCTCAGCTTTCCCTTGTCCGCCGCGGCCGCGTACCTCCTCGCGCGCTATCTGGCCCTGTCACCGACGGGCGCCACGCTCGCCGCCCTGGCGTATGCGTTCTCGCCGTTCCATCTGGCGCACGCCGCGTACCACCTCCAGGTCGCGCAGACCGAGTGGCTCCCCTTGTACCTGCTCGCGCTCTGGTGGTGTCTCGACAACGCCTCGCCGCTCGCCGTCGGATGGCTGGCGGCCGCCACGCTGGCCGTCACGCTGTCGAACTTCTACGGCGGCTTCATCGCCGCCGTCATCACGCCGGTCGCCGTGGCCGCCTACTGGTTCCTCCCGAACCGCCCGCGCGGGCGGTCGCTGCGTCGACTGGGGATCACGGTAGGGGCTCTCGTCATCATCGCCGCCGTCGGAACGGCGTTCGGCCGGTACGCGATTCACGCCGCCGGAATGACCGACGCGGCGCTCGCCTTCTCCCGCGACGATCTGTTCCGCTATAGCGCGAAGTGGTGGGGCTATCTGATGCCGCCGGTCGCCCATCCGCTGCTCGGCGCGGCCGCCCGCCGCATCTGGCCGACGGTCGGCGTTGACGTGGGGTTGCTCGAGCAGCAGGTGAGCCTCGGCTGGGGCATCGTCGCGCTCGGCCTGATCGCGATCGCCGGATGGCTGGCCCGCGGACCCGACGACCGGCGACCGGCCTCCCTGGCCCGCGTGCCGGTGCTGGCCATCGTCGCCGCGTTCGCCGCTGATCTGTTCGCTGTCGCCGGAACGGACGATCGGCGGGTTCACCTTCGTCCGGCCCTCCGCCCTGCTGTATACGCTCGTGCCGATGTTCCGCTCCTACGCGCGGTTCGGCGTGGTCGTGCAGCTCATGGCGGCGCTGCTGGCCGGCATCGGCGTCGACCGGCTTCGACGCACCGGCACGACCGGGGCGCAGGTGCTGTGCGTCGCGCTGGTGGCGCTGGCCGCCGGCGAGTACGCCGTCCTGCCGTCCGCCATGTGGCGCGACGTGCTGCCGACGGCGGCGCACCGCTGGGTCGTGCAGCAGCCGGGCCACGCCCTGACCCTGGACTGCACCCCGCCCAGCCAGCAGTCCGAATCCGTCCCGTGGCTGACCGGCTATCGCGTCGCGTTGCTGGGCGGCCCGATCACCGACTGCATGGCGCCCAACCTGTCGCGGAGCCTCGCGGCCAATGGCTACACGTATCTGCTCGTGCGATCGGACACCGCCGACGGACGCTGGTTCGCCGATCAGCCCCTTCCGGATGGCTTGCGCGTCGCCGCCCGGTTCGACGATGGAACGGTCTTCGCGGTCACGGCGCAACCGCCGGCCGTCTACACGCGGACGATGACAGGATTCTTCTCGCGGGAGCACAATGCGCAATGGACCTGGCGCTGGATGGGCACCGACGCCGCGTGGATGATCGAGAACACCACCACGCGGCCGATCGTGGCGACCCTCGACCTCGAACTGTCGGCGTTCGACCGCACGCGCCGGTTGGATGTGCGACTCGACGGGCAGATGCTGCAGACGCTGATCGTCGCCCCGCCACGTCGCGTCTACCGGATCGGTCCGATCGCCATGACGCCCGGCAGTCACGCGCTGACCTTTCACCCGGTCGAGGCGCCGACGGTGGCTGACGACGTGATTCGGAACGGAGACCGGCGCAGCCTGTCCTTCGCCATGGGCACCTGGAGCTGGACGGTGCGAGGGGAGCAACCATGACGTCACGATCCGCTGACCGCCTGTTCTGGGCGGGAGTCGGCGAGCGCTTTCCCGACCTGCAGGGAGCCGTGTCCACGCGCTATTACGCGGCGAACGAGCGGCGCCTGTTCGCCGAGCACTTCCCGCCACTCGAGGGATTGCGGATTCTCAAGACCGATCTCTGGGACGAAGCCAAGAACACGCGCATCCTCGCGTGGGCCGGACGTCAGGGCGCGCACGCCTACGGCGTCGACATTTCCGAACCCACCGTCCGTCAGGCCCGTGCCGCATTCGACGCCGGCCCCGGCGCGCGACGCGTTCTCCGGGGCACGGTCGGCGACGTGCGGGACCTGCCCTTTCGCGACGCCAGCTTCGACGCCATCTACTCGATGGGCACGATCGAGCACTTCGACGAAACCGAGCACGCGGTCGCGGAGATGGCGCGCGTCCTCAAGCCCGGCGGCCGCGCCATCGTCGGCGTGCCGAACCGGCACGACCCGTTCCTGCGGCCCCTGTTCTCCACGGCACTGCAGGCGATCGGCCTGTACGGGTACGGATACGAGAAGTCCTACTCACGTCGCGCCCTGCGACGGATGCTCGAAGGAGCGGGCCTGGACGTGGTCGCCGAAACGGCGATCCTCTTCATCCCGGGCTGGCTGCGGATGCTCGACCTCGCCTGCCACTCCTGGTGCCGGCCAGTCGCCGCCGTGACCGGCACCCTGGTTCGGCCGTTCGTCTTCCTCGATCGCCACGTGCCGGCCGTGCGTCGGCACGGCTACCTGCTCGCCACCGTCGTCCGGAAACCCGAACGCGCGGCGCAGGCGTCCCCGTCCCTTCACTTCACGACGAGCTGATTGTCGACGCGCGTCACGCCGGTGACGCCGTGGGCGAGCACTTCCGCTCGCGCCTTCGCGGCATTCGACGACACGGTCCCCGTCAGCGTGACCGCGTGATTCCTCGTGTCCACCGCGATGTCGCTGCCCTCGAGCAGACGCTCGCCGACGAACTTCACCTTCACCTTCGTCGTGATCCAGCCGTCGGTTCCCGCCGCGCCCGTGGCCGAAGCGACATCCTTGCTCTTCTCGGCGACCTGACTGGCCGCGTCCTTCGCCTGGTCTGCCGTCTCCACGGCCGCATCCTTCACGGCCGCCCCGGCGTCCTTCGTCGCGTCGATCGCCTTGTCGGCCCCCGACCTGGTCGCGTCGAGCGTCGCGCCCGTCTCCTGCTTCGTGTCCTCGGCCGCCTTCGTCGTGCACGCCTGACCGACACCGACGACGCCGACGAGCGCCGCCGTCACGAAATACTTCGACATTCGCATGACTGACTCCCTTTGCCTGCAGCCCGTCCCCACGTGGCACACGTCCCACGATGGCGGTCCGCGCCACCCATTCGACTGTACGCCCGGCGCCTTCCGGCCCTATGTCCCGGATTGCACAGCGGCTACGGAGGAGATCGGCCATATTCCAGCATGGGTGCGGAGACGAACCCACGCGTGATCGCGAACGACCCGTCAACGCGTTTTCGACCTCGCCCCGGAGGTCTCATTACATGATGCGCGCGAGCGCGCTGCATCATTTCTCCAGAGGATATGTATGTTGCGCCTGAAACGTTTCTGTACGGCCGTGTCAACGATCGCGTTGGCCGTGCTGGTGTCCAGTTCGCCCGTCCGGGCGCAGGAGGCCCCGTCGGGCGCCTACAAGGATGCCCACCGGCTCGGCGGATCCACGTCGTTCTACAACCGACCGCTCACCAACGCCGCCAGCGTGAAGCGGATGATGAATGCCCGCGGCATCGCCGCGGACATCCGGACGGTGCTCGCTGACAGCGGCATCCCCGACACCTCCGAGGCCGTCGTGGCCATGCTGTCCGGCGCCACGTCCTCGGTCCGGGGAGGAATCTGCACCGACGCCACGCCGGCCGACGGCGTTCTGGTGGAATGCGACGTTCCAGTCGGCGCGACCCTGGAATGGATGGCATACCGTCCGAAGATCAAGAAGGGCACCCGTGCACCGGGACGGCTCGAGCGGGTTCGCTGGGAGGGCAAGCGCCCGTTCAGCGCGTTCCTGTTCCGCGTGACGGAGAACAACAGGATCTACACGTTCATCCTGCCAAAGATTTGCAGCAACCTCTCGCTGATGTCGGTGTCGGAGATTCCCGCGCCTCCCGCGCCGGCGCCTCCACCGCCGCCACCGCCGCCGCCGCCGCCGCCGCCGCCGCCGCCGCCGCCGCCACCGCCGCCACCGCCGCCGCCGCCACCACCGCCGCCACCGCCACCGCCGCCACCGGCTGTGAAGGCGAGCCCGTTCTTCATCGACCTGCTCGGAGGCAAGGACCGTCGCGTGCGGCCGATCGCCGGCAGAACCACGGTCGATGGCTCGAACGTGGTGGCAGACCCGGGATCGAATGCTGACTTCGCCCAGTGCTCGCCGCTCTTCGGCGTGAAGATCGGCGTCGCCAAGCGGTTCGCGAACAACTGGGAACTGGCCGGCACCGGCGGCGTCGCCTTCAGTCTCGTCACCGACAACCACAAGGTGCGCGAGCACGAAGTACTCGTCGACCTCGAGGCGAATCGATACATGTCCAGCCGGGCCTTCGTCGGGACCGGGATCTCCTTCTGGGACATCACGCACAGCGACACGTTCACGCCCGCGTGGATGCTGCACCTCGGCGTGCCGCTCGGCTCGCATCCGGCACACCAGGCGTATCTGCTGATCGAAGGACGCCTGTTCCTGAGACAGATCGACGACATCCAGAACAACTACCAGGTGTGGGCCGGCGTGCGGCTGCACCTCTAACCGGACGATTCGAGGCGCGGTGGACGGCTGATGGCCGGGGGACCGACAGGTTCCCGGTCACCAGCCATCCACCCGTTCACTCGTGTGGCGAGGGCAGGACGGTGACCGGCAGGGAGGAGACCAGCCTCAGCGCGACGCCGCGGTCTGGCGGGCACGCACGATGAAGCGGTCGGGCGCCGGGCCGACGTAGTAGAACGGATAGCAGGTGATGAGGGTCAGCGTGCGGTCGCCGGTCGGCTCGAGCACCTGGACGTCGGTGGGGGGCACGACGGCCGTCGATTCGACGAGGTACTCGAAATCGCCGTGCGGTGTCTTCAGCGTGATGGCGTCACCGACGTGCAGCAGCCGCAGCGGCCTGAAGAACGTATCGCGATGGCCGGCCAGCACCACGTTCCCCGACTCGCCAGGCAGTGCCGTGTCGGCAAGGTGCCCGACGGCGCGCCGCAGAATCACGGCCGAGTCGCCCTGCACGACCATGACCGTGAGTCCGAGACGCGGAATCTGCATCTCGCCCACCACACCACCCTCGACCGGCACGGCCGCGGCGGCCACCGCAGGCTTCGTCGACCGGACGCTCGCCTGCCGAGTTCTCGTCTGCTCGAACCGTTGCTGCTCGACCGCCTGATAGACCCTGGCGGCGCCCACGACGTACGCGCTGTAGCCGACCGCCAGGACGCCGGCCGCCAGCAGCAGGTACCCCGCTCGCCGAGCGACGCGATGCACGCCGCTCATGGCCTCTTCCGGCCCGGATCCGGGTCTGTGCCACCCGGGACGAAATAGCCCGACCGCGTCCGGACCGTGAGCCGTCCCCGCCCCGGAGCCGTCACCTTCACCTCGATCTTCCGGAACGCGGGGCCACCGGCCCGTTCGCCCGGTGTGAAGCCGAGGGTGGACCGTTCCCGCAGGTCGCGGCCGATTTCCGTGGCCATCGCTTCGATCTCGTCCGTCGTCCGCGGAAAGAACGCCACACCGCCGGTGTCCCGGCACAGGCGTTTGAGCAGCCCGGCATCCTCGTCCTCCTCCGCCGGCGGCGTGCCCAGGAGCCCGATGCCATAGATGACGGTGTTCGACTGCCGCGCGAGCGCCCGGATGCCGGCGTAGGTCTCCCGGCTGGCGTTGTCGCCGCCGTCGCTCACGACGATGAGCGCGTGCTTCTCGGCGTGTCCGAGTTCGAGGTGCCGCAGCCCTTCGGCGACACCATCGTACAGGGCCGTCCGGCCCGCGGCCGGACTCTCCACCAGGGCGGTCGTGAGCGCCTTCGCGTCGTTCGTGAACGGCTCGCCGCCCGGGCGCGCGAGCGCCGCGTGATCGTTGACCTCCACGGCGAACAGCTCATCGTCGGGACGGCTCGACCGCAGCAGGGCTGACACCGCGATCAGCAGCGCGGCGCTCTTGGATCGCATGCTCTGGCTGCGATCGACAACGAGGCCCAGCGTGACGGCGGCGTCCTGGTGACGGAAGACCTCGATGGGCCGCAGGCGTCCGTCCTCGTACACGCGAAAATTCTCCTGACTCAGTCCGGGCACGGGCCGGCCGTGGGCATCCGTCACGCTGACGGGGACCGCCACCAGCACCGTCTGAACGCTGATGATGGGCTGCAGGAACAGCAACGCGGCGAAAAGGAGCAATCTCACAGTGCACCTGGCGTGCGCCGCGGGACCATGGATCCCGCGGCGCCCCGCGACCTTCTACCGCGTGAATACGGCGACCGTCTCGCGCTTGCCGAACAGCATCAGCATGAACGCGATGGCGATCGCGCCGAAGCCGAACAGGGCGAGCAGCGGCACGTCACTGGCCGTCTTCGGCAGGTGTCCGGCCGTTCTGTCCGGCGGTCCGGTTCATCGACTGATCGCCGGTGGTCCCGTTCATCATGGACGACGAATCGCTGCCCTGGCTGTCGAGCGGGGTCGTCTGGATGGCGGTCGCGACGTCCGCATCCTTCTGTTGGGGTGTCACGGCGACGATCGGCGCCGTCTTCAGGTCTTCGTCGCCGGTCACGTCAGTGGCCACCGCCGGCACGACCGTGTCCGATGCCATCGCCAGTTCCGCGGCGCGCTGTTTCGGATACACGAATTCCTGTCCGAAGTTGTTGCCGGGATAGAACCATGCGCGGATGGCTTCGGGAGATCCGGCCGGCACTTCCTTGAACCGGATGACGGTTTCCCCGGTCGGCTTGAGCCGGTAGTCGGAAATCGCGATGAACGTCGCGATGATGTTCGACCCGTCGGCGTTGAAGATCTGCACGATGTGGCGGTCGCTCAGCGAATCCGCCAGTTTGAACATGTACTTGCCCGCCGGCAGCACGTGTCCGGGAATCTCCACCGGTTGACTGAACGTGATCATCGTCTTCTTGTTCCAGTCGTCCGCCCGCGCCGTGCCGGACGTCGACACGACACCGAGCAGCGCCAGCGCCATACCAATCCAGATCGTTTTCTTGCTCATCGAACCCATCTCTTTCTGAACCACTGGTAACTCCGTTGTTCCCTGTTCGACGGGCCTCTACCGTTCCGACTGCAGCGTGACCGCCCTGTCCAGCCTGAACCTGAGGACCGTTTCCGCCGGGACGCGAACATCGCGTCCTCTCGTGAGCACCTGGGCGCCCGCGCCGCCAGCCGCGCCGACCATGCCGCCAATCGCCGCGCCCTTGCCGCCACCCGCGATGGCCCCGATAATCGAGCCGAGCAGCGCGCCGCCGCCGACCGCCTCGGCCGTGCGCTTGTTCTTGCCGATGCCCGTGCCGCTTCCCTGCGTCAGGTCCGTCGGTACTGACCCGGTACCGCTGCCCACCGACCGTGATCGACTGGACGTCCAGCACCATCTCGGGGCTTCCGGTCGCGCCGCCCGACGACACGCGCCGGACGATCAGCTCGACCCGGGACCGTTCGGGGATGATCACCTGATCGGATCGACCCGTCACGTCCTGCTCGATCACGGCCCGGAACGTCTGGTCCGCGGGGGCATTTCGCGAGTCGATCGCTTCACTGGTCCGGACGACCAGCTCCGTGCCGGCCGGCACCTCGAGATTGCGACCGCGCCGGGCCGCCTCGTGCATCGCCGGGGTGGACAGGAATTCCACCGCCTGGACCCGGCTGATCGCATACCGACGCGACACGCCGTTGGCGCGCCTGAACGTGATGGTCTGGGCGGCGAAGCCGACCACCGTTCCCTCGACGCGCGTGCCGTTTCTCATGACCAGCGTATCGGCCGACGCGATGGCCGCCAGGGACACCACACACAGACTCATCGCCAGGGCGATGACCATTCGTTTCATCTGACACGTTCCTTCTCGAGTTGCGACTCGAAGATCCGATTGCGGGAAAACCTCGGCGGAGACGAGTGTAGGAGCGGTGTGCCGCCGCGGTCTGTCCCCGACCGCACACCGCGAGGCTAGTCGGTGCCCGTCCGGCGGAGCACGCGCAGGCCGGGATTCGCCTGCCGCCCTGGACGTCTCGATGAGCGGGTCGCGGCCGCGGGCAACACCTCGGGATCGATCTCGAGATAGCGCCGCTGCAGCCAGGCCATGATGATCGGCGGAAGGCGCGTCGCGCGACGAGCCGGATCGCCCTGATACCGATAGGCATACGCGCGTCGCGGCAGGTCTGCCGGATCGGGTCGCGCCAGCAGCCGCGACAACGCGTCGAGATACGCCGGATCGAATCTTTGAGTCATGCCTGTCACTCCGCACACCAGTGTACGAAGGCGGCGGCGACACGGCTGTGCCGAACGGCACAGGCGTCGCACTCGCATCTCACAGGCGGCCCGCCAGCAACAGGATCACCAGCACGACCATCACGAGACCGAGCACTCCGCTGGGGTAATACCCCCATCGCCGGCTGTGCGGCCAGATGGGCACGACGCCCAGCAGCATCAGCACCAGGATCACGAACAGAATGAAGAGCATCGCTCCCGCCTTTCACGGAATACCTGTTGACGACCGAACACGCTCGACGGTAGCAGGTCGCGCCGCGGATCGTCTGTCCACAAACGCACCCGTACCACCGGTACCGTCGATGAATCGATGAACGCGTGGCGCAGGAAGCGATACCGGGAGGAACAACCCCGGTCGGCGTGACCTGTTCGAGAGCCGCGCGCCGCGACGGCCGGCGGGCGGCCGTCACGGACGCGGAGGGTGAGGAATGCGCAGGGCGGATGGGTTCCCGTCCGCCTACGCGCGCTTGCGCACGCCGACGATCAGGAGCACCACGCCGCCGATGACCGCCGCCCCGCCCAGGACCGGCGGCAGCGGCAGCGTCTTCTGCCGATCGGCCGTGGCATGCAGCGGACCCATGTCCACCACCGTCTCTCGACTCGTGTAGGTGATGCCCTGATAGGCGAGTGCCAGCAGGCCGACCACGATCAGGACCAGACCGATGAGTGCAACGGGTTTCATACCATCTCCTCAGTCGTGCAGGACGACACTCAGCAGCGAGCTGTTGATCTTCAGCGGACGCTCACCGTCGTAATCGATGAAGCCCATCTTCTTGAACTTGTTGAGAAAGAAATTGACCCGCGAGCGGGTCGTGCCGATCATCCCCGCGAGCGTTTCCTGCGAAATCTTCGGCACCACCCGGATCGGCTTGTCGTCCTTCCCGTAGCGCGCCAGCAGCAGCAGCGTGCGCGCCAGCCGTTTCTCGCTGGAGTTGAAGAGCTGATCGATCAGGTCCTCTTCGATCCGGATGTTCCGCGTCAGCATGTGCGAGATGAACCGGTCGGACATCGCGTGCTGCTTGTGCAGCAGCTGCACCATCGTCGCCTTGGGGACGAGCAGGACGTCGCTCGGGGTGATTGCCGTCGCGCTCCCCATCCGGAGTCGCTGCCCCGCCAGGCAGCCCTCGCCGAAGAAATCGCCGGGGCCGAGCATCGCCACGACGGCCTCCCGGCCGGCCTTCGACAGCACCGACAGCTTGACGCCGCCGGACTGGATGTACATGACGCACTCGGACACCTGCCCCTGCGTGAAGACGATGTCGCCACGTCCGTAATGGACGACCTCTCCCTCTCCTCCCGCCGACCCGAGAAAGGCCGGCAGGTCGAACACCGGCATCGTCGCGGCGGAGCCGCTGGGAAGCTTTCGCACTTTCATGCAGGCAGCATGACACGGAGCCGGCGCCCGGACCTGTTCACAACAGAACAGAAGCCACGGAGGGGCACGACGGACCCACAGCCGCCCTCACCGGAGGCGCCGGGACGGCGGGAGACGGGGGGGACCCGGGCGGTTGGGGAACGCTCAGCGGCAAGGCGCCGAGGCCCCGGGGACCTTGACGGTGCGGATGCTCTCCACCTTCAGGATGTACACCGGCCGCGACACTTCGAGCGTCGGCGGGGCACTCGAGGTACCCACCGGCCGCGGCCTGTCGTTGAACTTCTCGGTTGTCGCCGAGTCGGTCCCGCTCTCCACTCGGACGTCGGTCGAGCGCGTCTCGCTCGGGTCGATGGCGATCGTGATCGTCCCGGGCTTCTTCTTGCGCTCGGTGACCGTGCCGGTGATATCCACCATTTCGCCGACGTGCTCCTTCAGGCCCCTGGTCGAATCCAGCCAGTAGATCACCCAGGGCTCGGGCAGAATCGGACCGGTCGATCCGGCCGGGCGCTCCGTGACCCCGAGCAGCACGTACGAGTCATGAGCGGTGCCGTCGTGCAGACAGCCGGTAATGGTGATTCTCGTCCCGACCTTCGGATCCGGCGTCGCGGTGTCCGGCCTGGCAGCCGCCCACAGCAGACTCGACCCGGTCAGGGCCAGAGCCATCGACGCGGCCATGATGATGCGGCGCATGGTCTCCCCTCGGTCGGGTGGTGCAGCATCGGGCAGGCGACTCGGCAGGGGGCCGCCGACCACGAGCCGGCGCCCCCTGTCTGAAGCCCATGCGGCTATTGCGTGCGTTCCTTCGACGAATAGCGGTTCAGCAGATCGAGCAGCTTGTCAGCGGCCTTGGGCGGGCGCACTCCCTTCATCACGATGGTGCGGTTCTCCAGCTTCTTGCCGTAGAGGGTGGCGTTATCGTCCAGATCCTGGCGCAGCGTGGCTCCCTGCAGGGAGACGCCCGCAAACAACCCTTGCGAACGCGACCACGACAGGATGTCCGCGTGCATCTGCGCATCGGTCTGCGCCGTCGCCGTGCGGCCCACGGGGCCCGCCGCGACGGAACCTTCCGCGCCCAGCGTGAACTTGCTCTCCAGCAGCTTCTGCGCGCCCCGTTCGGTCATGACCAGCATGATCAAGTCCGTCGACGAGCCGCCGATCTGGAAGCCCACGCTGCCGCCCTCGATGCGGACCGTGCCGGGCGCCGACCAGCCCTTGGTCTTCGTCCGACAGGAGATGTATCCCTTGCCGTACTTCCCGCCCACGATGAACGCGGCGGTCTTCAGGTCCGGGACAATGACGATGCAATGGGCATTCTGGAGCAGATCCTGAGGAATGCCCTGGTCCGGCGCCGACATGATCTCCGAGAACACGGCCGCGGCCGCATTCAGTCGTTCAGCCGGCTCGTTGTCCGCCGCCCGCAGCGGCGAGAGCGCCACGGTCGCCGCGACAGCCGTCGCGAGCGTTGTCGCAATAATCCATCTCACGGTGCACCTTCCTTCGGCCATATCCATTACTTCACTCCGCAACAGTCTTGCGGGCGCCGCGTGTCAGCGTTGCGCGGTGCGCCCGAGCACGTCGTCAATCGTCTTCGCCGCATCGGCGGCCACGGCATTTGCGTCCTGATTGAGCTGGCCCGCCATGCGCTGCGCCTCGTCGATCCGCGTCAACGCTCCCTCGAGTCGCGTCGCATCGTCCTCGCGGCCGAGGTCCTTGAGTCGCGCATCCGCGTCGCGCAACACGCGGCGGGCCTCCTCGAAATGGCGGCTCGCCTCTCCGAAGTTGACGCTGTAGATCGCCAGGCGCGCATCGAGCACCGCGGCGCGCCCTTCGAGCAGGCTGTTGTGCAGCTCCGCCGTCCGGAGCGCGCGGTTGATCCCCGATCGACCCGTGGCTCCCCAGACCCACCCGACGGCGAGCGCCACCAGCAGGGCGACCCCGATTCCGGCCATGCGCTTCATCGTCATCGTCTCGCCATCGTCTCGCCGCAGGGCGAGAACCTCTGCCGAAACGTTACCGCCCGGGCGCTGTCTGATGATGTTCCGTTTGGAACACCCCGAGACCGTCATGAACGAGGTGCACGAGGGAGGGTGTGATCCTGAGCACTCCGCGGTCCTCTTCGATGAACCCCCGCTTCTTGAGCCGGCCCATGAAGACGTTTACACGTGAGCGCGTGGTACCGACCATTTCCGCGATGATCTCCTGGGAGACGTCGGGCAGCGCACATCGGCCCCCGCGGCGTTCGTCGCAGCCGGCCAGCAGCAGCAGCGTGCGCGCCAGGCGCTGCTCGCTGGAATTGAGGAGTTGATCGGCGAGATCGGCGACGAGGCGGGTCTGGCGCCCGAGCAGGTGTGCCACGAGCCGGTCCGCGATCGCCGGCTGCGTCCGCACCAGCTGAATCATCTGCGCCTTCGCGACGACGAGCACTTCCGTCGTCGTCATGGCGGTCGCGGTTTCGCGTCGGACGGCGCGACCGCTCAACGCTTCCTCACCCAGGAACGCGCCGGCCTCCACGAGGCCGCAGACCGCCTCCTTGCCATCGGGCGCCGTCACGGCCAGTCGCACGCGGCCTGACTCGATGTGCATCACGCTCTCGCACGCGTCGCCCTGGAGGAAAATCACGGCTCGTGGCGGGTAGCGCGTATCGGCGAAGGGGGTGCCCGTCGATTCGAGCAGGCCCCGCACATCCAAGGTCCCACCGTTGTTCTGGGGCGGCATGAAGACCTCCACGGCAAGGCACGTTCCGACGAAAGTCTCGGTGACACAAACACATGCAGGCTCCATGCCACTTCAGCCATTCTCTCAATTCAGGGGACGGGAGCCTGACTCGGGAAATAGTCTGCGATCCGTCGTGCAATAGTCCGCCAACCTCACGCCCGTCGGCCACGGATGCACAGCGAATAGCCGTGACCGACGGCCGATCCCACGGGGACGTGCCAGATTGAACAGCGGCGAGCGCCAGAAGCGGTCAGAGTTGTCGTCGAGGAGCATCTTGCCCACTTCCACCACCATCACACGTCGGGCGGTCGCACTGTCAGGCAACCCCGGCGACGACGGGCTGCCGGTCGAGCGGCAGGAACGGACCGGGACACGAGGGAACCTGCTGCGCGGGTTGATCGACCATCTCAAGGACGCGGGGCTCCTGCTGTTGGTCGTCTTCATGGTTCCGCTGGCCATTCTCGCGGTGGGCACACCCCTCGTTCTCGTCGTGCGGCTCCTCGCGGAGATCGCTCGGCGCTGGTAGTCATCATGATGACGATCGGATTCTTTTCAACGAAGATGCCGGCCCGATGGGCGGACGAGTCGAGAAGGAGAACCGTGCCGACATCCGAGTCGCTCCAACAGCCCGAATGGTGGCTGGGTTTCACCTGCCCGAGTTGCGGCGCCCCGGCCGCCGTCGAACGCCCGCACGGCCGGTCAACGACCGACGCCGTGTCCAGCGCCAGCTGGCGCATTACCTGTCCGAGTTGCGGTGTGACCCAGTACCACGCGCCTCGAACCGCGATGATTCAGATACGGATTTCACACTGACACGCTGCCATCGCCGGCGGAGCCGGTGCAGTCGCGGCTCTGGCGATCTTCGGATGTCGCCGCACATCGTCGCCCGTACGGATGGGCGATCGTGTATAGTGAATGGCTGAGCCCGCCAGCGTTCGAGAAGTGCCCCCTCCCTGACATTCGAAGGGTGCGCGCCGACCGGCCCAATTGTGGTCCCGTGTCGAGCGCACGTTCACGCGACTCAGACCTGACACGGGTCGTCCGGCGCCACGATCGCGAGATCAGGTGGCGATCCGGCAGGCCGGTCTCGAACGGGCCGACGTCCATCCCCGGCCGATCGGCCGAGGAAACGCCGCGCCATCGAGGCAAACGCGAAGTGGAGGGACCGATGTCCGAACGAAACGGCGACCGCGCGAGATTCCAGAAGGACCGGAAACGCAAGCTGCGTCAGCGGCAGCGGATTCAGGCCCTCGTCAAGGCGGTGCGGTCGCGCAGCCAGCCGGTCGACCAGAGCAAGCGATCGGAGGCCTGAGCATGACGACCGGCGTGAAGACAGCCGACTGGGTCAAGCGGATCGCCGATGACGAGCGGCGGCGGGACGCGGTGCTCACCGGGGAGCGGGAGGCCGCCACGCGCAAGGCGGATCTCGTGCGCCTGCACGGCCGGCAGCTCCTGGACGACCTTCGTGCCGCAGTCGCGCGCGATATCGAGGCCTTCCGCGACGAGTTCGCGGGGGATCCCGCGCGCGACATCGTCCTGGATGACGCGGATGGCGCGGAGGGATTCGTCGTGCGCAAGCCGCCCTCTCCGGCCGTGACACTCAGTGTCGCCGCCCATCTGGACGAGCCGGCCGGCCTGGCGTGCCACTATCAGTTCACGTCGACCAACGGCCTTCCGCCGCGCGAGAGCCGTCTCGAACTCGTGTTCGCGCCCGATGACGCGGACACGTTGCGGCTCGCCACGCAACATGCGGGGCGGGTGTTCGCCAGTGCCGACGCCCTGTCCGAGCACCTGCTGGGCCCGGTCTTCACCGGGCGCCCGCGGTAATCCACGCATCGACATGATGTGCTCGACCGGTTCACTTCCACGTTCGTAACTGACCTCTTTCAAGGAGATTCCATGAACGGCACGATCAAACGACTCGTCAGCGACAAAGGGTTCGGCTTCATCCTGGCGGATGATGGCAACGAGTACCTTCTTCCACAACTCGGGATGCACCGAGACGCACTTCGACGATCTTCGCGAGGGACAGGCCGTGACGTTCGATCGCGGACAGGGCCCGAAGGGTCCCCGCGGCGAGAACGTCAAGCTGGCCTGAGTGGACGGGCCGGGTGCGGACGCGACCGCTTCGCACCCATCGTCCTCGTCGTGCGGGCCCTCGTGGCGCTCGCGCGACGTTGGTAGTAATCGGCCGCCGCGGCGAATTCCCGTTCGCCTGAGCGGCCAGCGAAGGCAGGCCTGACGCTGCCCGGTCGATCCGGGCGCGGCGGAACCCTGATACAGGTCGTGGATGCTGCGCTGGCGCCAGCCACGCAGCGTCCCCCGACGCCAGCGCTCCGCGCGCGTTCGCAGGCACGATCAGAATCCGGCGCAACGCCGGTTCCGGGCCCCCCGGCTCCTCTTCTTCCGTGTGCCACTCCCGCCGTTGTTGACGTATACTGCTGAGTTAATTTCAGTTTCCGGTTACTGGCGGCGAGAGCCCCAATCGGCAGAGGGTCCCCATCATGATGCGCAGACTCGTGCGCCTGTCCTTGAGCCTGGTCGTGGCCGCGTTCGTCCTGGTGCCCCTGTCGACGATGTCGACGATGTCGACGATGTCGACACTGTCGGCCGCCCCGAGCGATTCGCCGGTGGCCGACGCGGCGATGCACCGCGACGCCGCCGCGGTGAAGGCGCTGCTCACCGAGGGCGGCGACGTCAACGCCGCGCAGGGCGACGGCATGACGGCGCTGCACTGGGCCGCGCGCAACGGCGACGTCGACCTCGTGCAGATGCTCGTGTACGCCGGCGCCAACGTACAGGCGACGACGCGTCTCGGCGGCTATACGCCGCTGCACATGGCGGCCAAGGACGGACGCGCGGCGGTCGTCGAGGCGCTGCTGAAGGCCGGCGCCGATCCGAAGACGCCGACCTCGTCCGGCGCGACGGCGCTGATGCTGGCGGCCGCCGCCGGCAACACCGACGCCCTGACGGCCCTGCTGAACCACGGCGCCGACGTCAACGCGCGCGAGTCGGCCAAGGGCGAGACGGCGCTGATGTTCGCCGCCGCCTACGGCCGCGTCGATGCCGTGAAGCTCCTCCTGCGGCATGGCGCCGACACGAAGGCGACGACCACGGTGCTCGACTGGGAGAAGCTGCCCAGAAGCGATCCGCGCCTGCCGTATGCCACCTTCGCGAAGGCGTTCGGCGTGAAGCTGCCGGGGCCCGGCGCGAAGAAGCCGGAAGGCGCCGGCGCGGCCGGAGGCGCGAAGCCGGCCGACAGCCCGAAGGACGCCGAGGCCGCGCCGAAGGCGCCAGCCGCCGAAGCCGCCGCGAAATCGTCGCCCACCGAGGAGGCCAGCGCGAAGGCCCCGGCTGCGGAGGCGTCCGCGAAGGAGGCTGCCGACGAAGCCGCGCCGAAGGCGACACCGGGAGCCGGCATTCCCGACAAGAAGGGCCTTGACGCGAAGAAGGCCGGCGCGAACCAGGCGGCGGTCTTCCTCGAGTTCATCGGCGCGTACGTCAAGCTGGTCGGCACGCAGGGCGGGCTGACGCCGCTGCTCTTTGCCACGCGCCAGGGCCATGTCGATGTCGCGCGCGCGCTGCTCGACGGCGGCGCCGACGTCAATCAGGTCGATCCGGCCGATCACACGAGTCCGCTGCTGAGCGCGATCATCAACGGCCATTTCGATCTGGCCGAGCAACTGCTCGCCCGGGGCGCCGATCCGAACGCGATGCAGGTGAACGGCGTGACGCCGCTCTACGCGGCGCTGAACTGCCGGTGGGCCTCACGCACGCTCTATCCGCAGCCGACGGCCTTCCGGCAGCAGCAGACGACCTATCTGCAGCTGATGAAGGATCTGCTGGACCGCGGCGCGAAGCCGAACGTGCGGCTGAAGGAGAAGGTCTGGTACTCCGAGTACAACTTCGACCTGTCGGGCGTGAATGAGACGGGTGCGACGCCGTTCTGGCGCGCCGCCTATGCCGACGACGTCGACGCCATGAAGCTGCTCGTCGAGCACGGCGCCGATCCGAAGATTCCGACGACGAAGCCGAAGGGGTTCGTCTCGGGCGGCGCGGGCAATTTCGGCGACCCGAAGCCGAAGGTCGATCCGTCGGGCCTGCCGCCGGTGAAGGTCGGCGGTCCCGACGTGACGCCGCTGCTCGCGGCCTCGGGTGAAGGCTACGGCGTCGGCTTCGCGGCCAACTCCCACCGCTTCGCGCCGACCGGCATGCTGGCCGCGGTGAAGTACCTGGTCGAGGTGCTGCACGCCGACGTCAACGAAGTCGACGCCGACGGCAACACCGTGCTCCACAACGCCGCCTCGCGCGGCGACGACGCGATGATCCTCTACCTGGTGTCGCGCGGCGCCAACGTGAAGGTGGTGAACCGGAAGGGCCAGACCGTGCCGGACCTGGCCAACGGCCCCGTGGAACGCATCAGCCCGTTCCCCGAGACGATCGCCCTGCTCCAGAAGATGGGCGCCCAGTTGAAGCACAAGTGCATTTCGTGCGGGGGGTAGGGACGAAGATCGTCGGACTCCGGGCTCCGGGCTCCGGGCTACAGTCCTGACGGTGGCGCTCACGGTCGATCGCCGGGAGCGCCACATTCCTGCCGCCGCTGCGGCGTGTCCTGCCGCGCGCCCACCTTCCGCCCTTCGTCTGCACCGCGCTCGCCGCCGTCCCTTGATGCCCCACCTCGGCGGAGTCCGTCAACGCTGCTCTTCCTGAATCGCCCGCGTCTCGGCGATGACGGCATTGAAGATGCGCACGACGGCCTCGGGAGACAGACATCCCTGCGCGGCGTGACGGACAGCCGAGAGCACTTCGTCCTCCCGGTTGTCGCAGCGGAGGGGCAGTTCCTGAGCCCGCTTCAGCTCTCCCAGAGCGAAACCCAGGCGCAGGCGCTCGGCGAGCAGCGCCACGATGACACGGTCGAGACGGTCGATGTCGGTCCGATGGTGCGACAACGGATCGACCGCTGATATCGGCTGTTCCGGATGATCGTACGGGTCAACGTGCATGGTCGGGCTCCAGAAAAGCAAAAAGCCCGCTCTCCTCTCGGAGTAGCGGGCTGTGATCGACTCGGTGAACTGGCTCAGATCAGTGCGCTACCCCGTGCTGGACCGGGAATAGAAGTAGTAATAGAAGGCGTAAAACGAGGCGAACGCAGACACACGTCCCGCGGCCTGGGGTTCGGCGGTGAGGGCTCGGGTGGTCCGGTTCATGGCGCCCTTCAGAAATAGTCCGGGGAGCGCCATGGTGTCAAGCGTCTCGTAAGCGCAGTTTCGCACCGGTTTCATCTTTCATCGATGGCCCCGCGCGGGCCGGCCCCCGCTACGTCGCCGCCTTCGATTGCACGGCACTGATCTCGTCCCGGGAGATCTTCTGCACGCTGCGCGGGTTGAAGGTCTGAGAGGTCCCGACGCGGAGGGCGACCTCGATGCGGCCGCCGGTGAGGACGAAGAACTGCAGCAGGAAGCCGCCGCCCTGCATCGGCTCCACCTGATACTGATCGCGCGGCAGATGGCCCACCCACTCCGGCATCTGGCCGATCACTGCCGCATCGGCCGCCAGGTCCGGCGGCAACGCGAGAATCAGCGTTCCCGGCTGCTCGCCGAGCGACTCGGCGATCCGGAGGCGGGCGCCGGCCATGAAGCGGACCAGCGTAGCCGCGAAGGCGGCGTCCGGCTCGCCATGGCGCTCGGGTGGCACGATGCCCCATGTCAGGTGATGGATGAAGGGGTTGCCATGGCCCTGGCTCAGCATGTGGTCGCGCGCGGCGGCATCCACCGGGTGCACCACAGCCACGTAGTCGAACCAGCCCTCGGCGCGGCGCGGACTGTCGGCCGGCAGCTGCGCGGAGACGTTGATGTAGTCCTGCCCGTCGACCGGTGAAGGATAGCAGCGGGCATCCCAGCCCGACACGTAGCCGAGCCGCTTCAGCGGGCCGGCCACCAGGTGCGGGGGATCGGTGAAGATGGCGGCGTGATCGAGATTCGGCTTCAGCGGCACACCGGCCTGCGCGATGCGCGAGGCGAGCCGCTGCGCCTCATCGAAGCGCTCGACCGCGTTGTCGATCTGGAAGTAGTTGGCGAAGTCGGCGGGCAGGCGGCAGACGCTCATGACAATCCCCTCGACGTGCCCCCTCACGCTCCCGTCAGCCTGCGCACGGCCGCCGTCAGTGCTGGAATTCGGAGGCGCGCCTGGCGAGCTCGGCGGCAACCTTCTGCGCCGCCTCGCGCAGGGCCTTCCCCATCGGCGAGTTCGACCACGCATCGTCGCCCGAGTCGAAGCTGCCGAGCGTCGTGGAGAAGTCGGCGCCGACGCCCGTCTGCGACTTCTTCGCCTCTACCTCGAAGCTGTCGACCAGCTTGCCCGCAGCGGGGTCGATCAGATCGAGATGGAGTGACACATCCGCCGTGACCCGATCCAGACGGCCGCCGATGTTCGCGCCCAGTCCGGACAGGAACCCTCCGGTGTCGGCGCTATGGGTCGACGTGCTCGTCTCGGCATCGATCACCGTACCGACCAGAACGACATCGGCATGCGCGCTGTGGCCGAGGGCCACGGCCTGATCATCGGGAATCGGCGTCGTGGCGCCGGGCGGCGGACTGAGCAGCACGGGCCGCAACGTGTGATTGCGGATCATCTCGATGCGCACGAGCTTCGCGAGCGCGGTGCTGGCCTGTGCACCGCCGCCATCGACGCTGGCCACATCGAACGGCACGATGCCGACCGTGACCTGGCGGCTGGCGGCGGCCGCCGGCGTGGCGCCGACGGCCAGGGCCAGGGCGAGCGCGGCAAGAATGAGTTTCATGAACGGGGAGGCTAGCTGAACGGCCGGGAGCCTGTCAACGCTCGTACAGCGCCGCCGTCCGCGCCGCCCGTTCGGCCAGCGCCCGGCGCAACTCGGGCGGCGTCAGCACCTCGATCTCGTCGCCGAACCCGAGCAGCAGGCCTGCGGCATGGCCGATGCTCTCGATGTCGATCGTCGCCTCACGCCAGCCCTCCGCGTCGGGCTCGGCCTGCAGGATCCTGCCGGCCGCCTCGGTCCCGAGGCGATCCAGCGTCGACAGCGCCGCCGGCGACACGCGCAGCCGGGCCGTTCCCCTGCGCAGACTCGCTTCGAAGCGCTTCAGCGCCTTCTGCCAGTAGCCGGCGAGATTGAAGTCCGGGGGATACGTGAACGTCTCATCGCGGACCCTCAGCCGGCGCACGTTCGCCACCTTGTAGGTCCGGATGCTGCGTGCCGCTCGCGCCACCAGGTACCAGGTGCCGGCCTTCAACACGAGGCCGAGGGGATTGAGCGTCCGCTCGACGGTTCCCGACCAGCTCTCGTAGCGGATGGCGATGCGATGCCCGGCCCACACGGCGGTGGCAATCGCCCGCAGGTGAACCGGTACCGGCGCCTCCCGGTACCAGTCGTGCGGATCGAGATGAAAGCGCTCACCCACTCTGGCCGCGGCCGTCCCGGCCGCCGGCCCCGCCGCCGCGAGCAGTTTCAGCCGCGACATCGCGACCGCGTCGCCGAGGCCGAGATTGGCCGCCGGTCCCGGCAGCCCCGCCAGCAACAGGCTCTCCGCCTCGGTCTCGGTCAGCCCGGTCAGACGCGTCTGGTAGCCACCCAGCAGCTGAAAGCCCCCGCCCGGTCCACGGTCGGCGCTCACCGGCACCCCGCTCGCACTCAGCTCGTCGATGTCCCGATAGATGGTGCGCTCGGACACCTCGAATTCCCCGGCGAGCGCCCGGGCCGTCAGGCGCCCCCGCAGCTGCAGGCGGATCAGAATCGAGAGCAGACGGTTTGCGCGCATGGTCCCTCCGGAACCGACTTCATATCCTGACATAGGATGTCAGGATTGGCGGCGTATCGTAGGGCCATGACACAGCACCGCTCCCCAATCGACGCGCTGTTCTCGGCAGCCGGACCGATCGACGCCGGGGCCCCGGCATCGGTCGCCGACGGCCGTCACGACTTCGACTTCCTGGCAGGGCGATGGACGGTCGCCCATCGCCGGCTCCGCCGGCGCCTGGCTGGCGATACCACCTGGGATGACTGCTGGGGCGCCTGCGAGTCGGTCCCGGTCATCGGCGGCCTCGGCAATGTCGATGACAACGTCCTGCACCTTCCGACCGGCACCGGCCGCGCCATGACCCTGCGGCTCTTCGATCCCGCACGGGACCGCTGGTCGATCTGGTGGGCCGACAGCCGGCGGATGTGCCTGGAGCCGCCGGTTCACGGACGATTCGAAGGCGGTCTCGGCACGTTCTTCGGCGACGACGTGCACGAGGGCCGGCCGGTACGGGTGCGCTTCCTCTGGTCGGGCATCGGGCCGGAGTCCGCCCGATGGGAACAGGCCTTCTCCATCGACGGCGGACGCACCTGGGAAACGAACTGGACGATGCAGTTCGACCGCGCCAGAGAGGCACGGTAGCCCATGGCAGCCTGCTGCCCCGTCATCGAGCTCCGCAGGTACCGGCTGCGGCCGGGACGCACGGATGCGCTGATCGAATTGTTCGAGAGGGAGTTCGTCGAGACGCAGGAGGCCGTCGGCATCCAGGTCATCGGCCAGTTCCGCGATCGCGACGAACCGGATGAGTTCGTCTGGCTGCGCGGGTTCAGGGACATGGCGGCGCGCGCTCGGGCGCTGGAGACCTTCTACACGGGCCCGGCCTGGATGCGGTACCGCGATGCGGCGAATGGGACGATGATCAATTCGGACAACGTGCTGCTGTTGCGGCCGGCGGGGCCGGATGGCGGGTTCACGCTGCCGGACGGACCACCTCCCGGACCGGATGCGTCCGGCTCAGGAGCGGGCCTCATCGTCTCGACAATCTGCCATCTGGCGCCCGGCACGGAAGGAGACTTCGCGGAATTCTTCGAGCGCGACGTAAGACCGCGGCTGCTGGAGACGTCGGCGAGCATCCTGGCAACACTGGTGACGGAACGCCGCCCGAATTCCTTTCCGCGCCTGCCGGTCCGTGAAGGAGAGACGGTCTTCGTCTGGTTCTCGGGCTTCGCCGACGAGCAGGCGTACGGATCGCACCTCTCCGCCCTCGCCCGTTCGCCGATCTGGACCGACGACGTGCTTCCGGCGATGGAGCGGCGGATCTGGTGCCGGAACGACGTGTCCAGCCTCGTGCCGACGCCGCGCTCCAGGCTGCAGGCCTGAGGCCTGCCAACCGCCTCCTCCGAGCTGAAGCTCGGGAGCGACGAAGGCAGGTTCACCGAGCTAGAGCTCGGTGCTACTCGTACCGCAGCGCCTTCATCGGATCCACCTTCGCCGCGCGACGGGCCGGCGTGTAACAGGCGAGGATGACGACGACGGTGAGCAGCACCGACACGCCGATGAACGTCAGCGGGTCGGTCGGCCCGGCGCCGTAGAGCAGGCTGCCGAGGAATCGTGTCAACGCCAGCGCGCCGACAATGCCGATCGCGACGCCGATGAGCGCCATCCGGAGCCCCTGCCCCACCACGAGGGCGAACACGTCGCGCCGTTTCGCGCCGAGCGCGATGCGGATGCCGATCTCGCGGGTTCGCTGGCGCGTCGCGAACGCCACCACGCCGTAGAGCCCCACGGCGGCGAGCGCGAGCGCGAGCAGGCCGAACGAGCCGACCAGCGTCGCCGCCAGCCGCTCGAAGATGCTCCCGAACTGCATGCTCGCCTGGAGGGTCGTGACACCGAAGACCGGCAGATCGGGATCGATGGCCTCCACGGTGCGGGTCAGCTCGGGGGCAAAGGCTCCCGGATCCCCCGCGACTCGCAGGTGCACGATCACGTCGCTGCGCGGACTCTGATAGAGCGGCAGAAAGACGATGGGCGCCGGCGCGTAGTGCAGGAGCCGGTACTTGGCGTTGCGGGCGACGCCGACCACGGTGAACGTGCGGCCATAGACGGTGACGCGGTGGCCGATCGGATCGAGCCCGGGCCAGAACCGATCGCCGAACTCCTGGTTGACGATCGCCACCAGCTGCGACGACTCATCGTCGTGCCCGGTGAAGTCGCGGCCCGCGACGAGCGGCGTCCCGAGCGTGCGGAACCAGTCGGGACTGACGGTCGCCCGGTCGACTTCCATCGACTCGTGCGGCCGGGCGACGTAGCCCTCGGGCAGCACGTCGTTGCTGTGGAGCGTGAAGTTGAGCGGCGAGAAGTCGGACAACGCCGCCGAGGTGACGCCGGGCAGCGCCCGCAGCCGCTCGAGCAGCCGCTGGTCGAACGCCACCCCCTGCGCCGGCGTGTCGCCGGTCGGCGAGAGATCGTAGGAGGCGATCAGCACGTGGCCCGGGTCGAACCCGGGATCGGCCTTCTGCTCGTTCCGGAAGCTGCGGGCGAACAGGCCGGCTGCAATCAGCAGCAGCAGGCAGAGCGCGATCTGCGCCACGACGAGCACGCGCGAGAGGCGCGACTGCCGCAGGCCGCCCGACGACCGCCCCTCTTCCTTCAGGACGGTGACCGGCGCCAGGCTCGACATCCGCAGCGCCGGCAGCACACCGGAGACGACGGCGGCGAAGAACGCAATGCCGAGCGTCGTCAGCAGCACGCCGCCGCTCTCGCGGCCGCCAATCGTCAGCGGCAGGCTGGTCGTCGGGAAGAAGCTGGCAAAGGTGCGCGCCGTCCAGACGGTCAGCAGCATGGCGGTGACGCCGCCGGCCAGCGCCACCAGCAGGCTCTCGGCCAGCAGCTGGCGCACCAGGCGCGAACGACTGGCGCCCATCGCCAGACGCAGCGCGATCTCGCGCCGGCGCCCGACCGAACGCATCAGCAGCAGGTTCGCCACGTTCGTGCAGGCGAGCAGCAGCAGGACGGCCGCGAGTCCGAGCAGCAGCGGCAGGGTCTTGTAGAGATAGACGTTCGCGCCGAACGGCGAGCGCCAGAGCGGATCCAGCGTGATCTGATTCGGCCCGCGCTCGATGGTCGGCGTGCTGGCGGCAATCTGCTGCATCCGGACGCTCAGCTCGCCGGCCGCGCGCTCGGCGGTGACGCCAGGCCGCAGCCGCCCCAGCACGTTCAGCCAGAAGTTGCCGCGGTCGTTGAACCGATTCGAGCCCCAGACCTCGTGGTCCATGGAGAGCGGAATCCAGAGGTCGTCGCGCAGCCCGGTCTTGCAGCCCTGGAAGCCGGGAGGCGCGACACCGATCACCGTGTAGGTATGGCGATTGATCCGGAGCGTCTGCCCGACGACGGTCGGCGACGAGCCGAAGTGGCTCTGCCAGAACGCATAGCTCAGGACGACGACCGGCGCACCGCCGGGCCGGCTCTCCTCATCGGGCAGGAAGCCGCGGCCGAGGATCGGCCTCACGCCGAGCACGGTGAAGTAGTTCGCCGTCGTCAGGGCGCCGTAGATCCGTTCGGGCTTGCCGACGCCGGTGAGCGACAGGAAGTCGTCGTGATAGGCGAGCAGACCGGCCAGGCTCGAATTGCCGTCGCGCAGGTCGACGTAGTCGGGATAGGAGAACGGCGGACTGGGGTGCTCGGTAACCGTGCCGCGCATCACCGACACGAGCTCACTGGTGTCCGAGACGCCCGGAATCGGATTGAGCAGCGTCGAGTCGATCCAGCTCAGGATCGTGCTCGTGGCGCAGATGCCGAGGGCCAGCGTGAGCACCGCGATGGCCGTGAAACCCGGCGACCGCCGGAGCATGCGGAGCCCGAAGCGGATGTCCTGCGCGAGATCTTCGAGCACGTGGACGCCGCGGGCGTCGCGGCACGCCTCCTTCGTCTGCTCGAGACCGCCGAATTCGAGCTGCGCGAGCCGCCGCGCTTCCTCGTACGGCAGCCCCCGACTCACGTACTTCCGGACCTGCTGCTCCAGATGGAACCGCAGCTCGTCATCGAGCTCGGCCTCGACGCCGTTGCGGCGGAAGATCGAACGCAGGCGGATCCGCAGGTCGTTCAGCATGGCCTTCCCTTGCGTCGTTGCTACGTCGTTTCGAGCACCTGAGCCACCGCCGCCGCCAGCTTCTTCCAGCCGGTCTCTTCCACCTCGAGCCGCTTCCGCCCGGTGGCACTGAGCTCGTAGTACTTCGCGCGGCGGTTGTTCTCGGTCGTGGCCCACGTGGCCTTGATCCAGCCGCGGCGCTCGAGGCGATGCAGCGCCGGATAGAGCGACCCCTGCGGCACCTGCAGCACGTCCTGCGACACCTGCTGGATCCGCTCGGAAATCGCCCAGCCGTGCTCCGGACGGAGCGAGAGGGTCCGGAGGATCAGCAGATCCAGCGTTCCCTGCGGCAGATCGATCTTCGTCCCCTCACTCATGGGTCAACGCCTCCTCCGCTCTCCCCTTCCACTTCTACAGGAGCGTATCCGAGCTTTTGTAGAAGCACAAGGGTAAGACGAGAAGCGGCGGCTGGAAGTTCAAGAGCGCGCCTCGCGTCTGTCTTGCCAATTGCCACCCGCCGACGCATACTCTGGCGATCATTGGCTGGAATTCCGGGGATTCCGGAGGGGGAGATTCGATGAGCGACGAGCTTTCCAGACTGTTCGATGACTTCGATCGAGGCCGGCTCTCACGCCGGCAACTGCTGAAGGGGCTCGGCATCGCCGTGGCCCTGGCGCCCGCGGCCGCCGCGTTCGGCGCCCAGGGCTCGTGCGGCGGGGCCATGGCGGGTACGCCGGGCTGCGACACGACGCCGGCGCCGATGCCGTTCGAGCCGACGGGCTGGAAGACGGTCCTGCTCGATCACTTCTCCTGCAAGGTCCACGATCACGAGAAGGAGGCGGCCTACTACAACGCCCTCATGAACTGGGGTGTCCGGAGCGACAGCGGCACCGAGGCCGTGCTCGACATCGGCAACTGGGGCGGGCTCATCATCCGTGGCGGGTACACGGCTCCGCCGCCGACCGCCGCCGAGAAGGCCGCCTTCGCCCGCTACCGCGCGCGCGCCGGCGCGAATGCGCCGCGCCAGATGCCGGTGCGCAATGCGCTCTTCGACAACTTCTGCTGGGGCATCACCCCATGGGACACGAAGGCGGTGGAAGCGGCGCTCCGGAAGCGCGGCTTGAACCCGGTGGCCGACCACCGCGGCGACTTCGAGAGCTTCCACGTGAAGGATCCCGACGGCTTCGATCTGCAGATCAGCAACGGCAACCGGAACAACCGGCGCCGCGGCCCGGCCGACGCGAAGCTGAAAGTGCCGGCACCGTTCGGACACACGGACTGGAAGACGATCTGGCTCGATCACATCTCGTTCGAGGTGACCGACTACAAGAAGTCGGTGGCGTTCTATCAGGCGCTGCTCGGCTGGAAGCCGACCGAGGACGAAGGCAGCCAGAACCAGGTCCAGATCGGTGATGTCGGCGACGCCATCATCCGGCGGAACTACCGTGTCGACAAGATGGGCAAGCCGACGGGCCCGGTTCCGCACGGCGCGCGGATCGGTCACATCGCCTTCGGCATCACGCCGTTCGATCCGGACAAGGTGAAAGCCGGACTCCTGGAGCGCGGGCTGACGGCGCGCGAGGACACCGGCGCGCGCGGCGACATCCACACGGCCGCGTACAAGAGCTATCACACGACGACGCCGAACGGCTTCGACCTGCAGATCAGCAACACGACGATGGCCACGCGGGAACCGCCGCCGGCGCCGGGCGGATTCTTCGAATAGGACACGCGCGCGGGCCGGCCGGGGTAACCCGGTCGGTCCGTCGAACGTCCCACGTCCACGTCCCACGTCCCGCGTCCATTCCACCACGTCCGACGTCCTGCATCCGGGTGCCATGCCGAGGTGGGGCGCGCGGCAACCGGCATCAGCCGGTCACCGCGCGGTCTTGCGGCCTGCTTGCAGAGTGGTTGCGGATTACCGTTCAGTGAAAACGAACGGGAAGCTGGTTCGGCTGACGCGCAAAGAGCAGCTGACAAGGGACGTACGCCTGCTCCTGCGCGGCCCGGATCTCATAGATGCGGCTCACGAGACGCTGCAACTCCGATAGAGATCGGCTGCGCCCGATCGAGCCACGTTTCCATCCGCTCGACGAAGTCCCCGACGACCTGCACGACCTCGTCCGACAGGATCGATCCGTCGCTGCTGAACGCCAGCCCGGTTGAGGTCGGCCACGAGGGCATCCGACGTGCGGCACAGGTTCCAGGCCATCAGCGACTTCATTCCATTACTCCTCAGCGCCTTCGCGCCGAGCGCCGTTCTCTGCCCCTGAGATAGCGAAGGTGATGCCAACTGACGAGATGCACGACCAAGTGACTGATTCCAATGCCCTTAGCCCTGGCAATAGCCGTCCGGGTCGCGTGAACGAGTGTGCGGCGGCCGCACGAGATGCGCGCGCGCCTGTGTCACCAGGCGCACGCACCGGATGGACGGCAGGGCGGTGCCGACGCGATTGAGGGTCGGTCACGAGGAGGGATGAACGGGCGCGCCCGGGAACTCCGGCGGAACGGGCCCGCCGCGGCGGCCTCGCGGCTGGTGTCAGCTCCGGTCCGGTTCGGGCGCGCGGGCCGACTGCTCCATGAACGCCGCCACGGCGGCTTCGTCGACGGTGGTGAACTTCATGCCGGCGCGATAGTGGAACGGCCGGTCGCTGGACGAGGGCTCGAGCTGGGCCCAGACGATCTTCCCCTTGCAGGAGACGACGCCCGCCTCGCTCGACAGCCGCAGCCGGACGGACTGGTTCGGCTTCAGGGTCTTCGACGAGATCACCTGCGCCCCTCCCACCGACAGATCGACCAGGACGGCGTCGCCGCCATCGACCTGCACGAGGATCGCCTGCGCGAACGCCTGCCGGCTGAAGCGGCGGGTGGATCCGGGGAACACCGCCGGGATGTCGATCTGATCCGACACGGTTTCGACGACCTTGGGCGCCGCGGCTGGTGCGACCTCGGGCGCCGGCGCCTCTGCCGGCGCCGGCGGCTTCCGGTGGCGACCCGCCTCGGCGGGGGCCGGCGGTTCGGCGGGCGGCGGCGGCGCCGTGTCGCGCCGGTGCAGCTCGTGCTCGAGCGCCCGCACGCGCTCGGCGGTCATCTTCTCGAGATCCTCGGACTGCTTGCGGGCGGCGGCCGACGCCTCCACTTCCTGGCGCACGCCCTCGAGCTGCGAGGCGAGGATGTCGCGCTCGCGCTCGAACGCGTCGGCGCGTGCCCGCTGCTTCTCGAGCGCGGCGTGCGCGGCGGCCAGCGCCTCGAGCTCGCGATTGGCGGCCGCCAGCTGCTGCGCGAGCTCGTCGCGCTCGCGCACCGACGCGACGGCCTGCGCCTCCTGCGCGGCCGCGCGCGCCTCGACCTCCTGCCAGCGGTGTTCGAGCTCCGCGCGCTCCGTCGCCAGCGCCTCGGCCCGCTTCCGCTCGGCTTCGAGCGTGGCGCGGACCTCGGCGAGTGCGTCGAGCTCGCCGCTCGCCGCAGCCACCTTGCCCACCAGGTCGTCGCGTTCGCGCGCCGCCTGCGCGGCCCGCGCTTCGTGCTCCTTCGCGCGCGCCTCGACGTCGCGCCAGCGCTCCTCCAGCGTCCCGCGTTCACGCGCCAGGGCCTCGGCGCGCGCGCGCTCGGTCTCGAGCGCCTGCCGGGTGGCCGCCAGCGCCTCGGTCTCCGCGGCGGCCGCTTCGAGGCGGCGCGCCAGCTCGTCGCGCTCGCGCGCCATCTCGCCGGCCTGCGTCTCCCGCGCCGTCGCCCGCGCGTCGACCTCCTGCCAGCGGCGTTCGAGTTCCGCGCGCTCCGTCGCCAGGGCCTCGGCGCGCGCCCGCTCGGCGTTCAGCGCCTCCTGGACCTCGGCGAGCGCGTCCCGCTCGCCGCTGACGGCGGCCAGCCGCGCCTGCAGCTCGTCGCGTTCGCGCGTGGCCTTCGCCACGCGCGCCTCCAGGTCCTTCGCGCGCGCCGCGTCCTCGTGCCGGACGCGATCCAGCTCCTGCCGGCCGGCCTGCAGTTCGTCACGCTCGCGGCCGAGCGCGTCGGCGCGCGCGCGCTCGGCGTCGAGCGCCGCCTGGGTGCCGGCCAGCGCATCGCGCTCGCCGGTGACCGACGCGAGCTGGCGCGCCAGCTCGTCGCGGCTGCGCGCGGCCTCGCCCGCCAGCGCCTCGAGCTTCCTGGCCCGCGCGTCGACGTCGCTCCAGCGGCGCTCCAGTTCCTCGCGCTCGCGCGCCAGCGCCTCGGCACGGCCCCGCTCGATCTCGAGCGCCTTGTGCGCCTCGCCCAGCGCCTTGCGCTCGCCGCCGGCGTCCTCGAGCTGGCGCGCCAGCTCGTCGCGCCGGCTGGCCGCGTCGGCCTGTTCGTCGCGCAGGGCACCGACGGTGCGACGCTCGTCTTCGAGCGCGGCGCTCGTCCGGTCGTGCAGATCGCGCAGCGACTCGAGCGCGCGCTGTTCCTGGGCGAACGCCTCACGCACGGCCGCCAGCTCGTCCTTCAGCGCGGCCATCGCCCGCCGGTGCTGCTCGAACGCCGCATCGCGCCGGCTCACCTCGCCGCGCACGGCGGCCGCCGCGCGCCGCTCCTCGTCGACCTTCGCGCGCGTCTCCAACAGCTCGGCACGCAGCGAGGCCCCGGCCGACCGCTCGGTGGCGAGCGCCGCCTGCGCCTTCTCGGCCTCGATGCGCGCGGTGGACACCTGTCCCTGCAGCTCGAGCTGCACCTCGAGCACCGCGCGGCGGGTGGCCGACGCCGCCTCCTCGGTGGCCACGCGCGTCAGGTCGAGCACGAGCCGCTCGAGCGAGCCGGCCGCGCCGGGATCCGCCAGCGCCGCCTCCAGCGCGGCGAGCCGCTCGTCGAGCGCCGCCCGCAGCGCCTCGAGCTCGCGGCGCGCGCCGTCGACGAGATCGTTCCCGGCGGCGCCGCCGCCGGCACCCATCCGCGAGGCCGCTGGAGATGCAGAAGTGGTCATGGCGATCCGTACCCGTCCAATACGCAGGTGAGTGACCCCGTGCAATCCCGACGCCAGTCGAGGCGCGGAATATGCTCCCGAACACGAGGGATTCGCGGGCACCCGCCAGTTCCCGCCGGAACGGGGCGGCGGGTCGCCCAGGTCTGTAACTGCGATTTCAGTCCTGTATGCCGCACACCGATTCGAACGGCCTCGAGCCGGCGCACCACGACGGCCTGCTCGCTGCCGCCAGGGCGGCCGCGGCCTGGGCACGTACGCGCCGGTCGGCCTGGGACGAAGAGGCGCTGGCTCCACGGCCCGCTGCCGCACCGGTGCCGCCGCCGCTCCCGGTGCCGACACCGGTCCCGGCCGGCCCGGCTGCCTCGACCAGCAACGTCGAACCGGACGCGGCTCCGCCCGCAGCCGCACCCGTTCGCATTCCGGCATTCCTGTCGGCCGGTGGCACGCTGTTCGGCGAAGCGGACGCCGAATCCGACATGGAAGAAGGGCCGTCGACGGGGGTCGCGATCGCCGGCCGCCTCGGCGCCGCGCTGCCGATGCTCGGCCGTCTCGTGCTCGGCCTCGCCATTCTCGGCGGCATCGTCACGGCCGGCATGCAGGGGTACGAGTACCTGGCAGCGCCGGGCCGCGCTGCTGAAGACCGGCGTCGCCGTGCTCGCGTCGGAGCCGCCCGGGTCGGACGTCACGGTCGACGGCCAGGCCCTCGGCACGACGCCGCTGACGGCGAGGCTCGCGGCAGGGACGCACACCGTGGCATTCCGTTTCCATGACGTCACCCGCTCGATGCAGCTGACCGTGCCCGGCGGCGGGCGCGTCGAAGGGCGGCTCGACTGGTCGCGCAAGCCGACCGGGGGGCTGCACGTCACCTCGACACCGACCGGCGCGCACGTGCTGGTCGACGGCGAGGATCGCGGCACGACGCCGCTGTCGATCGGCGACCTCGTCACCGGCAGCCACACGATCGTGGTCCGGAGCACGGAAGGAGCCGTCCAGCGCTCGGTCACGATCGAACAGGGAAAGATCGCGGAAGTCGACGAGAGCATCTTCGCCGGATGGGTGAAGGTCTTCTCGCCGTTCGAGGTGACGGTGGCCGAGAACGGCCACGTGCTCACGCTCGACGATCGGAGCGAGCTGATGCTGTCGGCAGGCCGGCACGAGCTCGAGTTCACGAACCGGCGGCTCGGCTACGACGAGATCCAGCCGGTCGACGTCCAGCCGGGCGGACAGGCCACGCTGTCGCTGGTGCCGCAGCCGTCGAAGATCACGGTGAACGCGAGCGTGCCGTCCGAGGTGTGGATCGACGGATCGCTCGCCGGGCAGACGCCGCTCGTCGATCACCCGATCACGCTCGGCACGCGCGAGGTGATCGTGAAGAGCGGCACGGGCGATCAGCGCCGCTTCATGCTGACGGTGACGGTACAGCCCCTCAGCCTGACGGTCGACTTCTCGAAACCGGCCTCGCCCGGCGGTCCCTGAGACGTCAGCCTGCCACAATCAACCACGAAGACACGAAGGCCCTGATGCCCGTCCAGCGGGCAACGGGTCTTGCGCAGGCGCTCGGGACTCTGGCGCTGGACGAGGACGTCGGATGAGGGGCAGTTGACGGGCGATCTCCAGGACATCAGCCACATCGTCGGGGCAGGGCTCGCCGACGACATCGGGCGACGTCGAGTCGCAGCTGAACGGGCTCGGCGCGTCGCTCGCCGACGCACACGACCGCGGCGCGTCGACCGCCGATCTGCGGGCGCAGCTGGACGCGGTGCGGGACTTCGATTGCCAGTACCTGCAGCTCCGGATGTTCGACGCCACCGGAGCCCTCATCACCGAGACGAGCGCCGCCGACGAGGTGGCGGCCACGAACCGGATCGCCATCGCCTTCAGCCTCGAGGGGAAGCCGTTCGTCTCGGACGCCTTCTTCTCGAAGACCTTCAACCGGCAGATCCTCGACATCGGCCTTCCGGTTCTGGACAAGGCCCATCGCGTGCGGCTGATCCTGGCCGCGCGGTTCGATCTCACGCCCGAGTTCTCGGCGCTGGTCGCGGAACAGCCGGTTCGGCGCGAGCGGCTACGCGGTGCTGGTCGACGGCGACGGCCAGATCATCGCGCACCCGGATCCGTCGCGGCTCGACGACGACGTCTCGTCGTATCCGGCCGTGCAGCGGGCCCGACAGTCGCGGGGAGCCGGCGAGGTCGTCGCGCGGAACGCGGCGGGCATCGAGCGCCTGTTCGTCTACCAGGCGATGCCCAACCCGGCGACCCTGGCGAAGCAGCCGTGGGTGCTGCTGACGGAAATCGATCGCAGCCAGGAGATGGCCGGGCTGCGGAGGCTGCAGCGCGAGCTGCTCGTCGGCATCGCGCTGGTGGTGCTGGGCTGCCTGTTCGTCGCCTGGGAGATCTCGCGCTCGGTATCCGGTCCGCTGGTGCAGCTGACGTCGTTCGCCCGCCGCGTCGGGTCGGGGGACCTGACGGGCCGGACCGGAGTCGCGGGCCGGGACGTGGCGGGCCAGCTCGCCGCGGCCTTCGACGAGATGGTCGCCGGTCTCCGCGAGCGCGACCACGTCAAAGACGTCTTCGGCCAGTACATCGCGACGCAGGTCTCCGACAAGATCCTCTCCGGCCAGGTGGATCTCGGCGGCGAATCGCGGCGCGTGACGATGCTCTTCTCCGACATCCGCAACTTCACGACGATGGCCGAGCAGTTGTCGCCGCAGCAGGTCGTGGCCTTCCTCAACGACTACTTCTCGGAGATGGTCGACGCCGTGTTCGAGCAGGACGGCGTCCTCGACAAGTTCATCGGCGATGGGCTGCTGGCGGTCTTCGGATTGGTCGACGAGGCTCCCGACCACCCGCGGCGCGCGGTCCTGACCGCGCTGCGCATGCGGGCGCTGCTCGGCAAGATCAACGGCGAGCGGGCCGTGTCCGGTCAGCCGCCCATCGCCATCGGCATCGGCGTGCACACCGACGAGGTCATCGTCGGCAACATCGGGTCGCACAAACGGCTGCGAGTACACTGTCGTTGGCGACGGTGTGAACACGACGTCACGGCTGCAGGCCCTGAACAAGGAGTTCGGCACGACAATCCTGATCAGCGAGACGACGTGCCTGGCGGTGAAGGACGAGTTCGAGTGCCGGGAGATGCCCGACACCCACCTGCGCGGCAAGAAGAAGGACCTGCGGTTCTACGAGGTCGTCAGCATGAAGACGCCTGTGGCGTAGAACGAACCGAGGCGCTCGGGACTCGGCGCTCGCAGGACCAGGCACGTCGCGCCTCGCACGGTGTACGTCACACGTCCGCATGGTCTATATCGTACGTCGTACGTGACAGACCACCCTCCTACCGTCCCCCGTCGGGCGAGGCCGGCTTGTACGGGGTCGGCGGCGGAGGCGGCAGCCGCGGCGAGCCGGCCTTCACCCAGGCGTCGTAGCGCCGTCGCAGCGTCTTGACCGGATTCGCGCTCTCCCCCGCCTTGATCCCCGTCTCCGGATCGCCATCGTCGGTGACGCTGAGATAGGCGTAGTACTTGCCGTCGTTGTGCGTCACGCCCGTCTGGTCGCCCTTCTCGGCAACCAGGATGTAGGCCACGTGCGCCGTCATGTTGTCGCACGGCACGAAGTCGAGCGGGTTGCTGCCGCAGTTGCAGCGCTTGTCGTCACCGTTCGCATCGGCCGCTTCCATCGCCGCCATCACGCGATCGGCCATCGAGCCCTCGGTCCGGGTGAACGCCAGTGCCGCCTCGTAGACCACGTCGGTCCCGAGCAGCGTGTTCCCCTGCACCTGGTAGTAGATATCCGGCCCGACGGCGCCGCCGAAGTAGAGTGACTCCCGGGAATTGCCCGAGCCGTTGAAGCCGGCGGCGTTGTTGCGGCTGGTGATCGTCTTACCGTTGGGGATCTCCAGGATGCCGAACTGCCGCCGCTCGACCTGGGATCCTTCTGCAGCATCGTGATGATGTCGGCGGGCGGCGTCCCCTTGCGCAGCTCGTTGTAGACGAGCATCTGGTTGCGCCTGGTGTTGTCGACGCCGGCCTGGCAGGCCGCCACGCCGATGCCGGGCACGACGACCGCCTGGACGTCCATCAGGTCGCGCGACGGGTTCGGCTGCCGCTTCGGGAAGCCTTCCTGCCGCACGCAGGTCGCCGACGCGATGATGACCTCGCCCGTGCGGGCGTTCAACGCAATGACCGACCAGGTCGCCCACGCGGGCGATGATCCCACCAGCACGAGCGCCAACGCCATCAGCATCCGCCTCATCGCTGCCCTCCTCCCGGCCAGACGGCCGTCCGCCGGCACTATGGGAGCCGGAACGGCTGAGGTCAAACACCGCCGTTACTTCGCGTCGATGAACGTGTGCAGCCGATCGACGAGCAGGCCGACGGCCGCGTCGATGTCCCCCTCGCCGGGCACGACGAGGTCGGCCCACTGCTTCGACGGCTCGACGTGGGCCAGGTGCATCGGGCGGACGGTGTGCAGATACTGCTCGCGCACCGACTCGAGGCGCCGTCCCCGCTCGCTGATGTCGCGGGCCAGCCGCCGCAGGATACGGACGTCCGCGTCGGTCTCGACATAGACCTTCACGTCGAACAACGCGCGGAGGCGCGCGTCGGCCAGCGTCAGGATGCCCTCGACAATGACGACGTCGGTGGGATCGATCCGGCGGGTCTGCGGCCACCGCGTGTGGGTGGTGAAGTCGTAGACGGGGGCCTCGACACTGCGGCCGGCGCGCAGGCCGGTCAGGTGCTCGACCAGCAGCGCCGTGTCGTAGGCATCCGGGTGATCGAAGTTGCGCTGGCCGCGCGCGTCGAGCGGCAGGCGCGACAGGTCGCGGTAGTAGGCGTCGTGCTCGACGAGCGCAATCCGGCGGGCGGGCACGGCCGTCACCGTCCGGCGGGCGATGGTGCTCTTGCCGGATCCACTGCCGCCGCCGATGCCGATGACGATGGTCGCCACTGAAGCCCCGCCCGCCCGTCCCCTTCGCGTCATCACGGTCGCCCGGCCGGGACCGCCTGGACCGTATTTGGTCATATTATTGATCGGCCCGATCGCCCGCTCCGGCGCGCCCCGCGCCACGGGGCGACCGGCGCCCTTCGCCGCGCCGGCCGCGGCCGGCCGCGCGCAGAAACGACGAGGAGTTCGATGCCCGACGAACCCGGATCCGCCGTGGCCGCCACATCGTCGCACGCCGACGGCGCGGTCGCGCGCGTGGCCGTCCTCCTGGGACTCGTGATCGTGTTCGGCTGGACCTCCCTGCTGACCGGCCGCAGCCACTCCATCGCCGACGTGCACCAGGACCTGGTGACCATCGCGGCCGAGTGGGCCATCGTGATCGTGCTGGCGCTCATCGCCTTCGGCCTCCAGCGCCGGACGCTCGCGGACTTCCGCGTCCGGATGTTCGGCCGGCGCGACTTCCTGCTGATGCTGGCGGCGCTCGGCGCGACCTACGTGCTGGTCGGCGTCGCCGGCCGGTTCGTCACGATGCCGACCTCCTCGCTCGAATCGAGCAGCTCGGCCGGGTCTCCTTCGTCTTCCGCCTCGGCCTCGTCCTCACCGCGGCCGTCTGCGAAGAGTTCATGTATCGCGCCTTCGCCATCGAGGAGATCAACGGCCTCACCGGTTCGTGGTGGCTGGCCGGCTTCCTCTCCTGGGCGGCGTTCACGCTCGGCCACATCGATCGCTACGGCTGGACGCCGGCGCTGCTGATTCCGGCCATCGCGGGCGGCATGCTCACGCTGCTGTACCTCTGGCGGCGGAACCTGCCGCTCTGCATGGTGATGCACTTCCTGCTGGACGGCTTCTCGATCCTCCTGGTGCCGTTCTTCCTCCACGCGCGGTAGCCGACAGGGGGCGGGCGACTCGCAGGCATCCGCCCCGGCCCCGCGCTTGGAACCGGCAGCGCACCTGTGGCACGCTGGGGCGGGCACGGCGGCCCGGCACGGCCGGCTGCCTCCGCAGGCCAATCCCATGGCAGACATCCCAGCCGACCGTTCGGACGTGAGCGATCCGGTCGACATTGCGCCACTGCATCCGTCAGCCCGCAGCGCGGCCATGGCCGACCTGATCGTGCTGCTGCAGGATGCCGTCGACGGCGGAGCCTCGGTGGGCTTCCTGGGTCCGCTCGCGGCCGTCAGCGCCGAACGCTACTGGCACGAACGCCTCGACGAGGCGGCGGCCGGCACGCGCGTGATCCTGGCCGCCCGGTCGCAGGGCCGCATCGTGGGATCCGTTCAACTCGCGTTCGCGTCACAGGAGAACGGGCGGCACCGGGCCGAGCTGCAGCGCCTGATCGTGCTGCGGGCGGCGCAGCGGCGCGGGATCGGCCGCGCGCTCGTCCGGCGGGCCGAAACGGCCGCGCGCGAGCTCGGCCGGACGCTGCTGCTGCTGAACACCCGGGCCGGCGATCCGCCGGAAGCGCTGTACCGGCGTCTCGGCTACACGGTGGTGGGCACCGTGCCGGCGTTCGCGCGCAATCCGGATGGCTCGATGAACACGACCACGATCATGTACCGTCATCTCGACGGCGACCGGGCACCCGCGACCCCGACTGGAGGACCACGATGACACGCCGACTGATTGCCACCGCCGCGATGACCCTCGCGATCGGAGCCCTCGTCCTCGCCCAGGGCCGCCGCCCGGCGAGTCCGCCTGGAACCGCCTCGACGCAGGTCGGGGGCCACTACACGACGCCGCCGGGCTCGGACGAGCCGGTCTACCAGGGCGGCAAGTGGATCGACATCGACTACAGCCGGCCGATCAAGCGCGGCCGCGACCTCTGGGGCAGCGGCGCCAGCTACGGCAGGACGCTGCGGCTCGGCGCGCCGGTCTGGCGCGCCGGCGCGAACGTCACGACGCAGCTGCACACCGAAGCGCCGCTCGTCATCAACGGCAAGCGGCTCGAGCCGGGCGTCTACGATCTGTTCATCGATCTGAAGCCGGATCACTGGACGCTGGTCGTCTCGACCTGGCCGGTGCAGACGCGCTACGACCCGAAGAACACGCAGGCACTCTGGGGAGCATTCGGCTATACGGCCGACCACGACGTCGTGCGCGCGCCGATGACGCTCGGCACGCTGCCGATGTCGATCGACGAGCTGACCTGGGCCTTCACCGACATGACCGCGTCGGGCGGGAAGATGACGATCATGTGGGACCACGTCGTCGCGTCGGTGCCGTTCACCATGGGCTGAGGCCCGGCCCCGGTCCGCGCGGCGGAGACAAGGCGGCGGGCGGCCCGGTCCGCCCGCCGCACCTCCTACCCTCCGGCAGGCCGGCGCCGGACCTCTCCGTGGAAAAAGTCACAGCCTGCCGCGCAATCCCGCCGGAGGGTCCGCGCCGCGAGAGCCATATGGCCGCGTTCCCGGCCGCTCCGCCCCCTGCCATGGTTCGCCGCTCCTTCACCCACTCCTGTCCCGGATCTTGCAGAGCAGACAGCGGACACGGAGGTGAGGCGTGGGCAATTTCGAGTTCCGGAGCCTGCTCGGTCAGTTCCTCAACGACTACTGGGGAGCCTTCCACGAGGCCGTCGAATCGCAGAGCGTCAGCCCGCAACGGCTGGCCGGCTCGCTGTTCCAGGACATCCAGAAGGCTCACGATGCATTCGCCAGCCGCTACCGGGGAGAAGCCACGACCTCACTCGACGCGCTCGGATGGCTCTGGGATGCCGTCGACATGCGAAGGACCTACCGTCCCGACACGCCGCTCAAGAAGGAAGAGATCGGCAAGGCGCGGCGGCAGTTCCTGAAGATCTACCACGACCTGCTGAGACAGGGAGACGCGTATCCCGACACGGTCGACGAGATCGTCGGCCACGCACCGCACCTGACGCCGGCCGCGCCCTGGCACGTCGACGCGGCGCAGTGACGCATGCAGAGTCTGGAACGACAAGGAGATAGCCCATGACTGTCGGTGAGGTCTGCAATCGCCAGGTCGTCATCGCCCGGCGGACCGACACGGTCTCGGCCGCCGCCCGCGAGATGCGCGACTACAACGTCGGCGACGTCATCGTCGTCGAGGAAGTGGAAGGCGAACGGGTGCCGATCGGCATCCTGACCGACCGCGACATCGTGATCGCCGGCATCGCGGAACATGCCGGCCGGATCGACACGCTGACGGTCGGCGACGTCATGAGCGCCCCGCTCGTGACGGCCCGCGAGGACGAGAACCTGTTCGACGTCCTCAAGCGCATGCGAGCCCAGGGCATCCGCCGCCTGCCGGTGGTCCGCGCCGACGGCGGTCTCGAGGGCATCTTCACGCACGACGACGCGGTGGGCCTGCTCTCGGAGGAACTGGCCGATCTCTCGGCGTTGATTTCGCGCGAGCAGAAGCGGGGCCGCAAGCGGGTCGAGACCTGACACGGCCGGCCGCCGCGCCTCGGTCCTGCCTCTTCCGGCAGGCCCCACCACCATCTGGGCCTGCGCGCGGATGTGCCCGCGACGTCCGCCCTCTCAACGGGCCGTGGTCGCGGGCTGTGCCGCCTCCGCCCGGGCGATGACGAAGGCCGTCTTGATGGCCACGTCCGGATTCAGCGAGATCGAGTCGATGCCGCGCTCGACGAGCCAGGCGGCGAACTCCGGATAGTCGGAGGGCGCCTGGCCGCAGATGCCAATCGGCTTGCGGGCCTGCTGCGCCGCCTCGATCGCGCGGGCGATCATCCACTTCACCGCCCCGTTGCGCTCGTCGAACAGGTGCGCCACCGTACCCGAGTCGCGGTCGAGGCCGAGCGTGAGCTGCGTGAGGTCGTTCGACCCGATCGAGTAGCCGTCGAACACCTGCAGGAACTCCTCGGCGAGCACGACGTTGGCCGGGATCTCGCACATCGCGTACACCTCGAGCCCCTCGTCGCCCTGCCGCAGCCCGGCGGCTTCCATCGCCGCCAGCACCTGTCGCGCCTCGTCGACCGTGCGGCAGAAGGGGATCATCACCTTGACGTTGGTGAGCCCCATCTCGTGGCGCACGCGCAACAGGGCCCGGCACTCGAGGGCGAACCCGTCGGCGTACCGCGCATCGTAGTACCGGGACGCGCCGCGGAAGCCGAGCATCGGGTTCTCTTCCTCCGGCTCGAACTCCTGCCCGCCGAGCAGCCGGACGTACTCGTTGGTCTTGAAGTCGCTCATCCGGACGATGACCGGCTTCGGATAGAACGCCGCGGCGATCCGGCCGACACCCTCGCTGAACCGCTGGATGAAGTAGTCGTCGGGCGCCTCGCCGCCGAGCCGACGCTCGATCTCCCGCACGGCCGCCTGATCCTTCAGCTTCGGATACCGGGCGAGCGCCATCGGATGGATACCGATCGCGTTGTTGATGATGAACTCGGTGCGCGCCAGCCCCACGCCGGCGTTCGGGATGGCCGCCAGCTTGAACGCCTGATCGGGGTCGCCCACCGTCAGCATGACGTGCGTGCGGGTCTGCGGCACCTTTGACGCGTCGACCTGTTCCACCTCGAACGGCACCGCGCCGGCGTACACGTGGCCGTCGGCCCCCTCGGCGCAGCAGACGGTCACCTCGTCGCCGGTCTTCAGCGTCGCCGTTCCGTTGCCGCTGCCGACGATGCAGGGCAGGCCGAACTCGCGCGACACGATGGCGGCGTGCGCCGTCCGGCCGCCCTGGTCGGCGACGATGGCGGCGACCTTGCGCATCACCGGCTCCCAGTCGGGGTCGGTGCTCGGCGCGACCAGCACCTCGCCGGCCTGCACGTCGCCCAGCGCCTCGACGTTCAGCACGACCCGCACCTTGCCGGTGCCGATCTTCTCGCCCACCGCCTGGCCGGTCACCAGCGGCGGTCCCGGCTTCGCCTTCAGCCGGTAGACCTCGGCCGCGGCTCCGTGGACTTCCGCGGAGTGGACCGTCTCGGGCCGCGCCTGCACGATGAAGAGCTCGCCCGACAGGCCGTCCTTCGCCCACTCGATGTCCATCGGCTGCGGATGCCCGGCCAGCGTCGAATAGTGCTCCTCGATCAGGCAGGCCCACCGGGCCAGCTGCAGCACGTCGTCATCGGCGAGGCAGAAACGGGCGCGATCGGCGGGCGGCGTCGCCTCGCTGCGCGTCGTCCGGCTGCCGTCGCCGTAGACGAGCCGCACTTCCTTCGTGCCGAGCCGCCGGCCGACGATCGCGCGGCAGTCGCGGGCGAGGGTCGGCTTGAAGACGCTCCATTCGTCGGGCGTGACGACCCCCTGCACCACGAACTCGCCGAGCCCGTAGGCGCCCGACAGCGTCACGACGTCGCGGAACCCCGATTCGGTGTCGAGCGTGAAGATGACGCCCGAGCTCCCCTTGTCGGAGCGCACCATCGGCATCAGGCCGACCGACAGGGCGACCTTCAGCTGGTCGTAGCCGAGCCGGGCGCGGTAGCTGATGGCGCGATCGGTGAAGAGCGAAGCGTAGCAGGCGTGCACGGCCCGGAGGATCCCCTCCTGTCCGCGCACGTTCAGGAACGTCTCGGCGGCGCCGGCAAACGAGGCTTCGGGCAGATCCTCGGCCGTGGCCGACGAGCGCACGGCCAGCTCGGGCTCGCGGCCGACCCGCGCGCAGAGGCGCCGGTAGCCGTCGAGCACCGCCGTCCGCAACTCGCCGGGAATCGGCGTCTCGAGCACCGCGGCGCGCGCCTTCTGCCCCGCATCGGCGAGCGCCGGCAGGTTCTCGGCGTCGAGATCGTTGAAGATGGCGCGCAGCCAATCGCGCAGCCCCGCTTCGTCGAGCAGGCGGCGGTAGGCATCGGCCGTCGTGGCAAAGCCGTCGAGGATACCGACCCCCTTCGGCTTCAGGGCCTTGAACAGCTGGCCGAGCGACGCGTTCTTGCCGCCCACGCGTCCGACGTCGGCCATGCCAATCTGCGAGAAATCGAGGACGTATTCCGGCTGCCCGCTGGCCATGGTTCCCTCCAGGCCGCGCTCGTGCGGCGCCCGCGGCAGCTGACCGGCCGCCGCCGCCCCGGCAACGGCAATGGAGCAATCCCCATGCCCGACGCACCGGAGAGCGAACGGCCGCTATTGCCGTGCAAAGAGCGGGGACGGCGGAGGGGCTGCGGAGATATGCGGATAAATGCGCGCGGGTCCGGTGCCGCGGGAGCCAGTCCGGCGACCGGGTCAATCGCCGCCGGCAGCAGGATGCAGGATCGGCAGGATCGAGCATCGCTTGCCGCGCGGCGAGCGCCGGCGGGTGGGGGTGATCACCGGCCGGCGCCCTCTCACGTCCGCCTCGCCGCAGGCTAGACGTCGTCGCGGAGGGTGGAAAGGAAGTCGTCGAGTGTGGTCATCAGGCCTTCGGCCTCCGCGGAGACGCCCGCGGCCGCGTCGAGCAGCTGGCGTGAGGCGTCGCTCGTCTCACCAACGGCTCGGCTGACCGAGGTAATGCTGCGACTCACCTCATCGGTGCCCTTGGCCGCCTGGTGGACGTTCTCGCTGATTTCGCGCGTCGCGGCCTTCTGCTCCTCGACTGCCGTGGCGACGGAGACGCCGATGGTCGTCAGCTGCTCGATCGCCCGGCTCACGCCGCCGATGGCGTCCACCGCCTCTCCGGTCGCCTTCTGGACGGCATGGATGCGGCTGGCGATCTCCTCGCTGGCATCGGTGGTCCGCTGGGCGAGCGTCTTGACCTCGGATGCCACGACGGCGAATCCCTTGCCCGCTTCGCCCGCCCGTGCGGCTTCGATGGTGGCGTTCAGGGCCAGCAGCTTGGTCTGCGCGGCGATCTGGGTGATGAGCTTCACGATGCGGCCGATCTGCCCGGAGGCTTCCTTCAGCTCGGCCATGATCGCGTTCGTGCGTCCGGCGTCCGTCTTGACGCGAACCGTCATGGCGCTCGACTCGGTCATCTGCCGGCCGACCTCGCCGATCGCGCTCGTCAGCTCTTCGGCGGCGGCGGCCACGGTCTGGACGTTCGCCGCCGTCTGCATCGCGGCATCGGACACCGACGCGGCCCGCTCGGTCGTCACGTCGGCGTTGGACGCCAGCGTCTCGGCCGTGGCCCGCAGCTCGGTGGACGAGGCGGCGAGTGTCGTGGCGACGTTCTTCACCGTGTTCTCGAAGCGGTCGGCGAGCTCGAGCTGCCGGGTACGCGCATCCTGCAGCAGGCGTCCCCGCGCCATCGCCTCGATCGCCCGGTTGATGAGCAGCGAGGACTGGCGGTAGGCGCCCGGCATCCCGCGCAGCATGACGCGGCGGAAGAACTTCCCGGCACTGGCATGCGTCAGTGAGGCGCCCGCTTCGCGGACGAAGGCATCGCTGACGTCGAGAATATGATTGACGCTCCGCATGAGGCGGCCCACGTCGCCGGGCACGTCGAAGTGCAGGACGCGGACCTCCAGATCGCCATGGGCGGCAGCCTCGCAGGCATCCGCGGTGCGCTGGATCACTTCGCGGTACAGGGCGAGCTCGTCCTCGAGGGCCTGCCGGCCGTCATCCGGTCGTTCGTCGGCCGACTGGGTTTCGAACGCGGTCGCGGTTGATGCGGTACGCATGGCGCTCAGTCCTCCACCGTCGAAAGCGAGAAAGCGAATTCGTCGTACTCCATCCTGGCGTCCGCGAGCACCTGAGCGACCAGGGCCATGGACGCTTGCAGGCCGGCCGCACGATCCGCGTGCCGGTGTTCTTCGTCGAGCAACTGCTTGTAGAGCGGCGCCACTCGCGCCAGCGCATCACGTTCGGGCACGCGGCGGTTGGAGTGATAGCCGACGATCTGGCCGTCCGACCCGAAGCTCGGGGTGACGTGCGCCAGCACCCAGTAGTGGTCGCCGTTCTTCGCCATGTTGTTCACGTACGCGAAGATCTCCTCGCCGGACCCGATCGTGTCCCAGAGGAGCTGGAACACGGCGCGTGGCATGTCCGGATGCCGGATGATGCTGTGGGGCGCGCCGAGCAGTTCCTCCTCGGTGTATCCCGCCATGCGGATGAAGACGTCGTTGGCATAGGTGATCTTCCCCGTGAGGTCGGTCTTGCTGACGATGATCTCCTCGCGGTCGAAGGTCCGCTCGACGCCGGTTGGTTGCGGTCGCGGTTGATACATGACTCACTCCATGAGGCCGCGGGGCCGGCCGTCAATCACGGTTCGACTTCCTCTGACACCGTCAGTGCAGCCGGACGCCGGCCCCGGCCGCCTCGCGGGCGTCGCGAGCGGTGGCCTCCATCAGCGTCACCACGAGGGCCTGCCCGTCGGCGGTGAACCGGCTGCGCGTCATCATGCGGGCGCCCTGCACACGGACCGTGTAGTCGTTCCCCTCCACGACGACCGGCAGCGACAGGTAACAGCCGTCCTGCGACAGCACCGACTTCAGGTTGCCGCCCACGATGTTGGTCAGCTCGCCCACGGCATCCTGCAGTTCCTCCAGGGCCAGCTCGTCCTCGCTGCGGTCGAACATGCGGCGCGCCGCCTGCCGGGCGAGTCCGACGGCACACTGCAGGATGAGCGTGCCACTCCAGGCCCCGGAGATGTGAATGTGTCCCTCGACCGTGTGCTCGTGGCCCGGCGTCTCCGCATCGGCTGCGGTCAGCTCGATGCCCAGGGTCTGGCCCCAGACCATCTCCACGAGTTCATCGACGTAATGTTCGAGTCCGTCCATGATCGTCCTCGGTTCGCTCAGGCGGCCTCGCCCAGGCCGTAACAGCCGGTTCGGGCGAAGTTCAGGCGCTCGAAACGGGGATCCAGGTTGAACGTGGTCTCCGCCGCGCCCAGGAACAGATAGCCGTCGGGCGGCAGCAGGCCGTGGATGCGGCTCAGGATGCGCTTCTTCGCGTCGACATCGAAATAGATCATCACGTTGCGGATGAAGACGAGGTCGAACTTCTGCAGCAGCGGCCAGGGTCTGTTCAGGTTCAGCTCCTGGAACGTGACCATCTTCCGGATGCTGTCGCTCAACTGCCAGTCCAGGCCCTTCTTCACGAAGTACTTCAACAGCAGCTGGACGGGCAACCCGCGGTTCACTTCGAGCTGCGAGTAGATCCCGGCCCGCGCGCGTTCCAGCACGGGCTGACTGATGTCGGTCGCGAACTGGTCGAGCTGCCAGGCCAGCAGCTCCGGAAAGTGCTCGCGGATGAGCATCGACACCGAGTACGGCTCCTGTCCGGTCGAGCTGGCCGCGTACCAGATCCGGAGCCGCCGCACGCCCGCACGCGCCGCGATGAGCCTCGGCAGGATCGTGGTTCGCAGCAGCTCGAACGGCTCGGTGTCGCGGAAGAAGGTGGTCTCGTTCGTCGTCATTGCGTCGAGCACCTTGCGCCGCAGCTCCGGCGCTTTCCCGCTGCGCAGCGAATCGACGAGTGCGTCGAGCGAGGCGATGCCCTCACGGCGGGCCAGTGAGCCAAGCCGCGAGTCGACGAGATACTCCTTGCCCGGCTCGAGCACGATGCCCGCCTCTTCGCGCACGAGCACGCGCACGTAATCGAAGCTGGCGGCCGTCACCTGTTCACCTGGTGTCGTCATACGGCTGCTCCGGTCCCCGTCCGAGCCATGGGTTGCCGCACGCAGCGGCGGGTGACTTCTGCCGCGATCTGGTCCAGGGGCAGCACGCGATCGGCCAGGCCGGCATTCGCGACGAAGCCCGGCATGCCCCAGACCACGCTCGTCGCCTCGTCCTGCACGATGATTTGTCCTCCCGCCCGGCTGATGTCCTCGCAGCCGCGCAGGCCGTCCTGCCCCATGCCGGTCAACACGACGCCGAGCGTGCCCCCCGCGTAAGCGGCCGCCACCGATCGGAACAGCACATCGGCCGCCGGCCGGCACGAGTTCTCCGGCGGGTCCTGGTTCAGCGCCGTCACGATCCGCAGGCCCGCCCGCTGGATCGTGAGGTGGAAGTTCCCCGGCGCCATGTACACCGTCCCCGGCGCCAGCGTCTCGCCGCCCGCGGCTTCGACCACGGTGACCGCCGACTGCGCGTTCAGCCGTTCGGCGAGCATGCGCGTAAACATCGGCGGCATGTGCTGCACCAGGACGATCGGCACGGGGAAATCGGCCGGCAACGCTGGCAGCAGCGCGGCCAGCGCGTTCGGCCCGCCGGTCGACACGCCGATCGTGACGATGTCGACCGGGCCGGCATGCCGGATCACCGGTGCCGCCGAGCGCCGGTCCCGGCGTGATGCGGGACCTGGCTGGCGTCGCCGGCGGCGGCGCCGGGGTCTCGATCCGGGCGCACAACGCCTTGACCTTGGGTATCAGCTCTTCGCGGATCCGCTGCTGGGCGGCCCCCACGCTGCCGACGTTCGCCGGCTTGGTCACGTAGTCCGACGCACCGAGCGCGAGGGCTTCGATCGTCGCGCTCGCGCCTCGCGCCGTCAGCGTGCTGAACATGATGACCGGCAGGCGCGGATACTGCTCCCGGATCACCTTCAGCGCCTCGAGCCCGTCCATCTCGGGCATCTCGACGTCGAGCGTGACGAGGTCCGGGTTCACCTGCGTCAGCTTCTGGATCGCGATCCGGCCGTTCGCCGCCGTGCCGACGACTTCGAGCGCCGGATCCTCGGCGAGCACGTCGCTGACCATCCGCCGGATGACCACGGCGTCGTCGACCACCAGAATCCTGATCTTCCGCATCACGCCGCCCTCCCGATCGCCGCGTTCACTTCCCGAATCCGAGCAGCCGGAGCTTGTCCAGGATGACGTCCTTGGTGAAGGGCTTCATCACGTACTCGTTGGCGCCCGCGTCGATGGCCTGTTGCATGTGCGCCATCTCGGTTTCGGTTGTCACCATCATCAGCCGCACCGCGTCCAGCGTCGGCTGCTGCCGGACGGCGGCCACCATGTCGATGCCCGTCATTTCCGGCATGTTCCAGTCGACCAGTGCGATGTCGGTATCAGGATGATCGGTCAGGTGGTCCAGGCCCTCCCTGCCGTGCTGGGCCTGGGCCACCTCGAATCCGATCTCCTTGAGCATGCTCGACAAGAGGAACCGCATCGCCCTCGAGTCGTCCACGACCAGTGCCTTCATGGGTCCTCCAGTCGGAGCGCGACCTCCGCGCGACGACTAGTAATGGAATCGGCTGACCATCGCCTGCAGGTCGGCCGCCATCTTCGCGAGCTGACCAGCCGCCTGCTGCGAATCGCGGGCGCCGTCGGTCGTGCTCTTCGCCGCCTGCGCAACGCCGGTGATGTTCTGGGCGATTTCCGTGCTGCCCTTCGCCGCTTCGCCGACGCTCCGTCCGATCTCGTTCGTCGTCGCGGTCTGCTCCTCGACGGCGCTGGCGATCGTGTTCGAGATATCGTTGATCTGGTTGATGATCTCGCTGATCTGCGCAATCGCCTGCACGGCGCCCTGGGTGTCGCCCTGAATGGCTTCGATCTTCTGGCTGATGTCCTCGGTCGCCTTCGCGGTTTCCTTGGCCAGCTCCTTGACCTCGTTCGCCACGACGGCGAATCCCTTGCCGGCCTCGCCGGCCCGGGCGGCCTCGATCGTCGCGTTCAGCGCGAGCAGGTTCGTCTGCTGCGCAATCGACGTGATGACCTTGATGACCTTGCCGATCTCCGCCGAGCTCTCGCCCAGCTTCGCCACCGTCGCGTTGGTCGTCTCGGCCACCTTCACGGCGGTCGTCGCCACCTTCGCGGCGTCGTTCGCGTTCTTGGCGATCTCCTTGATCGACGCGCTCATCTCCTCGGTCGCGGTCGCCACCGTCTGCACGTTGTGGCTGACCTGCTCGGAGGCGGCCGACACGACATTGGCCTGCGCAGAGGTCTCTTCCGCGTTGGAGCCCATCTGCTGGCTCACCGCCGCCAGCTCCTCGGACGAGGCTGCCAGCGAGTTCGCGTTCTCGGTGACGCCCTGGATGAGGCGCGCCGTCGCCGTGGTGTCGGTCGCGAACTTCACGACCTTGTACGGCCGGTTGTTCAGATCGAAGATCGGGTTGTAGGAGGCCTGGAGCCACACTTCCTTGCCACCCTTGCCGATCCGCTTGTACTCGGCCGCCTGGTACTCGCCCGCGTTCAGCTTCGCCCAGAACTGCTTGTACTCGGGGCTCGCCGCGAACGCCGGCTCCACGAACATGCTGTGATGGCGTCCCTGGACCTCCGGCAGCCGGTAGCCGAGCACGTTCAGGAAGTTGTCGTTCGCCGTGATCACCGTGCCGTCGAGGTTGAACTCGATGACCGCCTGGGCCTTGCTGATCGCCGCGAGCTGCCCCTGGACATCGGCGCTCTGCAGCTTCGTCGCCGTCACGTCGGTCGCGTACTTGACGACCTTGAACGGCCGGTTGTTCAGGTCGAAGATCGGGTTGTAGGAGGCCTGGATCCACACTTCCTTGCCACCCTTGCCGATCCGCTTGTACTCGGCCGCCTGGTACTCGCCCGCGTTCAGCTTCGCCCAGAACTGCTTGTACTCGGGGCTCGCCGCGAACGTCGGATCCACGAACATGCTGTGATGGCGTCCCTGGACCTCCGGCAGCCGGTAGCCGAGCAGGTTCAGGAAGTTGTCGTTCGCCGTGATCACCGTGCCGTCGAGGTTGAACTCGATGACCGCCTGGGCCTTGCTGATCGCCGCGAGCTGCCCCTGATAGTCGGCGTTGTGCAGCTTCGTCGCCGTCACGTCGGTGGCGAACTTCACGACCTTGAACGGCTTCCCGTCGTCGTCGAAGATCGGGTTGTAGGAGGCCTCGATCCAGACTTCCTTCCCGTTCTTGCCGATCCGCTTGTACTCGGCCGCCTGGTACTCGCCCGCGTTCAGCTTCGCCCAGAACTCCTTGTACGCGGGGCTCGCCGCAAACGCCGCATCGACGAACAGGCTGTGATGGCGCCCCTTGATCTCCTCGAGCTGGTAGCCCAGCACCTTCAGGAAGTTGTCGTTCGCCGTGATCACCGTGCCGTCGAGGTTGAATTCGATCACAGCCTGAGCCTTCCGGATGGCCGCCAGCTGTCCGCGTAACTCCATCAGTTCGTCGGCAACCGTCGTCGCCTTGGTGCCGTCAGCCTTCTCCACGGGAAGCACAGCCAGATTCCCCACCTTCTTGAAACGCCCGTTCGACATGTCCTTCTCCTTCTCGACGCCTTCTGCGTCATCCGCCGGCGCCGGCCTGCGGCGCCGATTGATCCGTGTTCCCGTTGCCTTCGATACCTGTGGTCCTACTGGGTTCCGCCACCGACGACGACCCGCTGCGACTCCACGGCGACCGCCTGTTCCACATCGAGCACGAGCAGGAGCCGCTCGGCCAGCTTGTAGACGCCGGTGACCAGGTCACCGACACGACCCGTGAGCGTCTCGGGAGCTGACTCGTACTGATCGTCCTGCACCTCGACGACGTCGCCGATTTCATCGACGAGCAGGCTCAGCGGCCCCTCGTCGGTCCGCACGACGACGTTCATCGGCAGCCGGCCTTCGGCGCGCGCCGGCAGCCCGAGCCGCCGCCGCAGTTCGATCGCCGTCACGATCTGGCCGCGCAGATTGATGAGGCCCTCGACCGTCGCCGGTGCCAGCGGCACGCTGGTCATCTCCTGGTACCGGATGACCTCCTGCACCTGCAGCACCGGGACCCCGAAGTAGCAGACCGTCGAGATGGAACGTCGCAAATTGATTGGCCATCGTCATCCGCGGCTACGCCGCGGCCTCCGTCGAGAAGAAGCCCGGGTCGACCGCCCGCACGACGGCCGGCACGTCGACCAGATCGGTCACGCGGCTCTGGATGACCGCCGACCCGGACACGCCCGGGCGGTTCGTCCGCCGCTGGACCGCGACCCGCTCGCTGACGATGTCGAGGATCTCGCCGACCTCGAGACCGACGCTCCGGCCGTCCTGGTTGAAACGATCACCTGGCGCAGGTCGCCGGGAGGCGGGGCCTCGCCGTGGAAGTACCGGGCCAGGTTCACAATCGACAGGATCTCGCCCCGGTACTGGACGACGTCGCGGTCGCCCGACTGCTCGATCTGCGCGGCGGGGAACTCCTCGAGCCGGGCGACCATCCGGAGCGGGATCGCCATGCGATCCTTCTCGCCAACGCGGAAGAGCAGCAGCGTCTGCGAGTCGTCGGCCTCCGCCGCTCCGTGGTGGGCCTCCGCATCGGCCAGGGCGCGGTCGCGCAGCTCAGACACCACGCGGCTCCGTTGCGCGATGCCGAGCACGTCGAGGATCAGCGCCACCTTGCCGTCGCCCATGATCGTCGCGCCGGCGAATACACTGACCCCCTTCAACTGCTTGCCCAGCGGCTTGACCACGATCTCCTCGGTGTCGCTGATCGCGTTGACCACCAGGCCGAACTGCCGGTCGTCGGCCTTGAGCACCACGATGTTCGCCGCCTCCGCGTCCGCCTCGCCCTGGAGCTTCAGCGTCTCGTCCAGATAGACGAGCGGCAGCAGGTTGCCTCGCAGCCGGTAGAACGGCGCGTCCTGGATGCGCTCGATGCTCTGGCTCCCCTGGCCGGTTTCGAGGCGGACCAGCTCCAGCAGGTTCACCTGAGGAATCGCGTAGCGCTCGGTGCGGCCGCCGGTGACGATGAGGGCCGGGATGATCGCCAGCGTGAGGGGGATCTTGATCTTGAGAACGGTTCCCTCGCCGACCTTGCTCTGGATGTCGACCTGCCCGCCGATCTTCTCGATGTTCGTCTTCACGACGTCCATGCCGACGCCCCGCCCGGAGATGTTGCTGACGGTTTCGGCCGTGGAGAAGCCGGGCAGGAAGACGAGCCGGGCCGCCTCGTGATCGCCGAGCCGGGCCGCCTGCTCGCTGGTGATCACGCCGCGCTCGACCGCCTTGCTGCGGATCTTCACCGGGTCGATGCCGGCGCCATCGTCCGAGATCTCGATGTTGATCTGGCCGCCCTCGTGGTACGCGCGGAGGCGCAGCACCCCCTCGACCGGCTTGCCGCGCTGCGCGCGCACGTCGGGCAGTTCGATGCCGTGATCGACCGAGTTCCTGACGACATGGGTCAGGGGATCCTTGATGGCCTCGATGATCGTCTTGTCGAGGTCGGTCTCCTTCCCCTCCATCTCGATCCGGACCTGCTTGCCGCACTGCGTGGCGAGGTCGCGGACGATCCGGGGGAACTTGTTCCAGATGTTGCCGATCGGCTGCATCCGGGTCTTCATCACGCCTTCCTGCAGCTCGGACGTGACGAGATTCAGCCGCTGCGTGGCGCCGGTGAAGGTGCCGTCGGTCTGCGTCGCCGTGAACTGCAGGATCTGGTTGCGCGCCAGCACGAGCTCACCCACCAGGTTCATCAGCTTGTCGAGCAGGCCGACGTCCACCCGCAGGGAGCCGTCCGACACGCCGGCCACCGCGCGGCGCTCCTCGCCACCGCGACGCTCCTCCCGCCGCGACGCTCCTCGCCCGCAGGCCGTTCCTCTGCCCGACGATCGGGAACGTCGACGCTGGCGGACGGCTCGGGTTCCTCGTCGTGGCCCGCGTCCGCGGGGACCGCCGCGGCCGCCACAGCAGGCGCCGCGGCCGCCACAGCAGGCGTCGCGGCCGCCACAGCGGCCGGCGCGGCCGCGCCACCTGGCTCGTTCAGCCGCTTCAGCTCGGCCACCAGGGCGGTGTAGTCGACGTCGCCCTCGCTCCCACTCGACTCGATCGACGCCAGGATCTGGCGGATCGCGTCGACGAGCGACAGCAGCGCCGTCGTGATTTCGGCGTTCAGCAGCAGCGTGCCGTCGCGCAGCTTCGCCAGCAGGCTCTCGCCGACGTGAGAGATCGACTCGAGCTTGCCGAGCGCAAGGAACCCGCAGGTACCCTTGATCGTGTGGATCGTCCGGAACACGCTGGCCAGGGTCTCGGCGTTGCGCGGGTCCTGCTCGAGATCGACGAGGTCGCGATCGAGGTGGTCGAGGTTCTCGTAGCTCTCGACCAGGAATTCCTTCAGGATGTCTTCACTCATGGTCGGTCTTCCCTCTTCGCGCGCTCAGGCGGCTGCTCCTGGTACCCGGATGGCCGTCGTTCAGACGGCTGGGACCGGTGGGCCATGCGACCGGCGGCGCCCCACTCGCGGCGCCGTGCGATCGATCCGGCACTCTTAGCAAATCGGCGCCGTAACCGCCCGCACGAGAGCGGTTTATTTCCCGGGCACGCACGCGATATTCCGCTCGCGACATTTGGCGCACGGTCCCCGTCGGTCTGCGTCGACAACTTCGTTCACCGTCGACGCATTCCGTCAGCGGCTTCGATGCCAGTCGCGCAGCTCCGGCGTTAACTCGCACGCCGCTAGTCAGTTGACGCGCGCCCGTCATGATGCGAGACGTCCGGCGATCGTGCGGATGCCGCACGGCGGCGTGCGCGCTCCGCACAATGGATCACAGCTGAGATTGACGCCCGCACGCTCGGTTCAGACGCTGGATCGATGCAATGGCTCTCGCGGCCGCTAAGCCACGGCCGTCGCGGCGGGGCAGATCGCCGCGTGCGCCGGATGGCCCGCGAGGGCCGTGCGGTTGACGTCCCGGTGTGCCGGGCGCTCCCGGGGGGCACGTCGGCTCTGCTGCGGCCGGGCGCGGCCTGGATGGGGAAAGACCTGGAGGTGAGCGTCGCGCCGACAGTAATTAATATGGATGCGCTGGCCGGAGGGCGTCGCGACGGCGCCGTGGTGCTGGTCGACTGGTTCCTGGACGAGATCGTTCCTGGCTTCGGGAAGACGCCGTTCGGTCGTGCCGCGCCCGATGAGCCCCGAACGTCGCGGTTCCGGGGCCGGCGCGATCTGGCGAACGCGCGCCGGTTCGCGTAAGCTGGGAGCATCCGATTCCGGAGTGGTGTTGGTGAGCGACACGATCCTGGTCCTGCAACATGCGGCCCCCGAGACGCTCGGCGCGCTCGGACCCGCACTGACCGCCCGGCAGATCCTTCCCCGCTACGTGAAGGCGTTCGCCGGCGAGCGGATCCCGAGGGATCCCGGCCGCGCCGCCGGGCTGATCGTCCTCGGCGGTCCGATGGGGGTCGCCGATCAGGCGCGGTATCCCTTCCTGCGGCAGGAGATCGCGCTCATCGAACGGACGCTGGCCGCCGACCGTCCGGTCCTCGGCATCTGCCTGGGGAGCCAGTTGCTCGCCGCCGCGCTCGGCGCACGCGTCGGGTCGGCTCCGCGCCCGGAGATCGGCTGGTATCCGGTCCGGCTCACCGAAGCCGCGGCCGCCGATCCCGTCTGGACCAGCCTGCCGCCATCATTTACGGCCTTCCACTGGCACGGCGACGTCTTCGACCTGCCGCGCGGCAGCGTGCTGCTCGGGTCGTCCGATCGCACGCCGCACCAGGCGTTCCGCTACGGCGCCATGGCGTGGGGACTGCAGTTCCATCCGGAAGTGACGTCCACCCAGCTCGCCGCCATGGCCGACGAGAGCGCGGACGACCTGTACGCCGCCGGCGTGAATCGCGCGGAGCTGGTGGCCGCCGGCGCGCGCTACCTGCCGGCGCTGCAGCGGGTCGGCCGGCTGCTCATCGACGACTGGCTCGCCGTCGTCCGCCAGCCGGCGCTCTGCCTGCGGACACCCTGAACACGCCTCATCACCAGACCAGCAGACGGGCGGGCGGAACGGCGCGTGCGCGCCACCGCCGCCGGAGCGGACCAACATGCCGATCGACATGCTCGGGCTCGGATTCATCCTCGCTTCGGTGCTCCTCACGCTCGCCGGGCTGTGGGTGGTGCACCGGACGCTCTCCCTGGAACGGCTGCAGCGCGGACACGACCTGACCGTCTTCTGCGGCACGGTGGCCGGGACGGTCTACGCGGTCATCCTCGCGTTCATCCTGTTCGCCGCCTGGAACGACTTCACGGCTGCCCAGGGGGTCGTCACCGACGAGACGGTCACGCTCGAGAATCTCGCCGACGCCGGCAACGGACTCCCGGCACAGGTCCGCGATCGGTTCGAACGCGACACGCGGGACTACGCGCGGCTGGTAGTCGAGCAGGAGTGGCCGCTGATGGCCCGGGGACAATCGAGCCCGCAGGTGCGCCAGTGCCTGGACGACCTGGGCCGGCTCGTGCGCCAGGCCCGCGCGGTCCCGGGGGCCGATCCGCTCGTGATCGACCACACCATGACGTACCTGGGGCAGCTGCGGGCCCGCCGGCAGACGCGTCTGCTCGAATCGCAGTCGGCGCTGCCGGCCATCCTGTGGGTCGTGCTCATCGCCGGCGGCGCCGTGACGCTCCTGTTCGCGCTGCTGGTGGCCACGGGGGACTTCACCATGCACGCCGTCCAGGTCGTGCTGCTGGCGGCCCTGCTGGCGCTCGTGCTCGTGGCGATCCGGGACATCAAGAGCCCGTTCCAGGGCGTGGTGCACGTGGATGCGGGCGACATGCAGAAGGCGCTCCAGCTGCTGGAGGCGCGCCGCACGCCCTGAAGGGGGCGAACCCAGGCCGTTCCGGGACCGAATCCCGTCCGGTTCAAGTCAGCGCCTGGAGTTGCCGATTCTGCTGGCGTGCAGATCGTGATCGTGGATGACGAACCCTCGATGGTGAGCCTGCTGGCGGGCATCTGCCGGAACGCCGGCCACGACGTCGTCACGTTCACGTCCTCGAACGCGGCCCTGAGCCATCTCGCGTTTCACCGCACCGACCTGTTGATCACGGACATCGTGATGCCCCCGCCCGACGGGCTGTCGCTGATCAGCCGGGCGCGGGCCATCCAGAGCGACCTGGTGGCGATCGCCATGACCGGCCATTCCGGCCGCTACCGGATCAACGACGCGCTGGCGGCCGGGGCGTCCGACCTGCTGTTCAAGCCGTTTCGCGTGGATGAGCTGAAGGCCCGCATCGCGCTGGCCGCCGAGCGGCGCCAGGCGATCGAGAAGCTGCAGGAGCAGCGGGAATCGCTGCACCGGATGAGCGCCGAGATGATCAAGGGGCTGCGGGAAGAGCTGGTCGAGACCCGGCGCTCGGTCGGCAATGCCGTGCACGCCGCCATGACCGCCGCGGCGAACGCGGGTCCCGCGAGGAAGCCAGCCGCCGCCGACTCGGGCCGCGGAGGCCAGCGCCCCCGAGAGCGCACCGCCCGCTCCGAAGACGGAGGCGGCGCCGGCGCCGAGCGAACCAGCCCCTGCCGAGCCCGAACCTCAGACGACGAAGTAACCGCGCCGGATCAGGCGCCGCGCCCGCCGGCCGGAGGAGTCTTCATGCGCCGGTACACGTACACCTGGGGCGGAGCCTGGGTGGCGGCGTCCGGGTGCGTGCTCGTCCTCCGGATCTCCTGCCCGCCCTTCTGCAATTGCCAGATCAGGTGCTCGTTGCCGCCCGGCATCGGTCCACCCGCGGGCCGATGGATGTTGATTTCGATCTCGCGCGGCTCGTCGACCCACCGCGCGTCCTGCGTGGCGCCCATCTGACCGTCGTGCATCTGCCCATCGAGAACGAAGTCGCTGGTATTCAGCGTCTGTCCGTCGAACTGGAACTCGATGGTGAACCGGTCGCCTTTCTGCGTCAGGTGCACGAGGGTGTCGTGGCCCCGCATCATCGCCGGCACGCCCGTGCTCGCCGACTCGTCCAGCCGCCACCAGCCGTTGAACGACTCAGCGGCCTGGCCGCGGCACGCCGACAGGCCGACCAGCACCGCCACCACCAGCCCCGTCATCGCCAGCTTTCGCATCATGCTCTCCGTCACCGCCCGGCTCCGCGGCCGGGCTCCGCCATTCTACGCGTCCGTCTCGGGACGATCTTATGACATCCGGGCCGCCGGCCGGAGGGCAACGGCGCGGGATCAGCGCCCGGCGGTGAACCGGACGCCCGCGAGAGCCAGCCGGCCAGCCGCCGGAAAGCCGAACACCTCTTCGTACCGGCGATCGAGCAGATTGTCGGCCCGCACGAACAGCTCGAGACCGCCGTTCAGCCTGACCGACCCACCGGCGTCGAGCACGGTGTACCCGGGATTCGTGAACAGCCCGCCGAAGGCGCCGAGCGTCGGCTCGACGTCGAGCGTGCGGCCGCGCGCGCCCAGATCGCCAAACGCGGTGACGCGCCCGCGGGTCCAGAGCAGGTCGACGTTGCCCGCATGCCTGGGCCGTCGCAGCAGCCAGTCCCCGACGTGGAACGGCGCCGGCGCGACCCGGCCGTGGTCGACCGCCAGGATGCTCGTGTCGAGGAACGTGTAGCTCACCCGCGCTTCGAGTCCGCCGCCGATCCGCACGGCCCCCGACAGCTCCAGTCCGCGCGCCCGCGCGTTGGAGATGTTGTCGGTCTGGAACTGGCTGTAGTCCTGCAGGGAGCGCCCCACCGCCACGATGAGATCGTTGTAGCGGTTGACGAAGGCCGTCGCATCGAGGATCACGCGGCCGCCGGCGATCCCCTGCTCCACGCCGAAGTCGACGCTGCGGCTCCGCTCGGGCTTCAGGTGCGGATTGTTCGTGAAGGCGATCTCGAAGGCATCGGGGGGACGGATGCCGGTGCCGGCCGTCGCGTGCAGCTTCGTCCAGGACGCGCGCCCGTCGTCGCCGTGCACCAGCCAGGCCACCGAGGCCTTCGGGTTCGCCGACAGCACCGCGCTCTCGGGAAACGCCGGTCGTGGCGAGAACGGATCGGCGCTGCCGGGCAGCGCGGCCCGCCGGATGTCGTCGATCCGGAGGCCGCCGGTGAGGAACAGCCGGTCGCCCACGTGGTAGCGCACCTCGCCGAAGTAGCCGGCCACCCAGCGCGGGATCGGCAGCCGGCTGCCGGTGCCCGCCGTGATGAACGTGCTGACGGCCCGCTCGCGCTGCAGGTCGAGGCCGAACGACGCGCCGCCGCGCGTGCCGAGCGCCAGGTCGGTCTGCGTCCGGACGTCGAGGCGCCGCGTGCCGGTGTCGGAGATGCCGTAGGGACTCGTGAAGCGCTCGGCCAGGTCGGCGTAGCTCACCTGCACCTGCTGGTGCGCGCGGCCGCCGGCCCACGGCTGATCCAGCCTGAACCCGATCTGGCGGTCATCGTTGACACCACGCGAGACCCGATCCACGCCCGGAAACGATCCCGTGGGATTGGATCCATACGGGCCGGGAAAGCCGCGATCGTTCCAGGCGATGCGCGCGTCGGCGCGCCACCGGGTCCCGCCGGGCCGCCCCCACGCGAGGCTGCCCGACGCGGCCCGCTCCTCGCCGTTGTCGTTGCTGACCCGCTCGCCGTCGGCCGGGGCGATCCCGGTATAGCCGGTGGCCGCCATCCGCTCGGCCGAGCCCCCCCAGCTCCACGGACCGTGCGATCCGCTGGCGCCGGCCGTGAAGCGGGTGGTGCCGAGGCCCCCGCCTTCCGCCGACACCTGCGCGCGCGGCGCGCCGCCGTTGCGCGTGATGATCTGCACGACCCCGCCGATGGCATTCGATCCGAACAACGCGCTCTGCGGTCCGCGCACGACCTCGATCCGCTGGATGTCGTCGACCGCCAGGTGCGCGAAGTCGAAGCCGCCGCCGAACGCGTTGGCCGGCATGCCGTCGACGAGCACGAGCGTGTAGTTCGAGTCTCCACCGCGCGGGAAAACCGATGTCAGCTGCCCCCACGTGCCGCTCTGGGCCACCGTCAGCCCCGGCACCAGCCGCAGCGCGTCGGCGACCGTGTCGATCTGCCGCGCCTGCAGGTCGTGCGACGTCAGCACCGACACGCTGTCGGCCACCCGCGATGAATCGGTCTCCACCGGCGAGGCCGTGACCACGACCGAATCGGAGAGCGCGCTGAGATGGAGGCGCACGGCGACGTCGCGCGTGCCCTGGGCGTCCAGCGTCACCGTGACCGGACGCGCCGTGAACCCCTCGCGGACGACCCGCACGTCGTACCGGCCCGCCCCGAGCCGGTCGATGCGGAAACGGCCGGCGGCATCGGTGCCGGCGACGCGCGGCACCGCAATCGGACCGGAGACGACGACGCGGGCGCCGGCCACCGGGCGGCCGTCGGGATCGATGACGCGGCCGGTGAGCGTCGCGGCGGAGGCGAACGCCGCCGTGAGCAGCAGGACGACGAACGAGAGCGTGGGGATGCGGCAGGCGCGCGAGCGGCCCTGCCGTGACGTACGGGCAGCGAGAGGCATCGGTCTCCTTCCGGCGTCTTCACGCGCCGGCTCCACGCGCCGGCCTCCCGGGGGAGGCAGACCGTGGAACGAAGGGGACGAACCTCGGCGGTCAGGTATCCTGACTCGCGGATCAGCGCGAAGCGCCCTCGCCTTCCCATGTCGTGCGACACAGTGACGGGGTCCGGCAGCATGGCCGCCGGGCCCGACGGGCGTTCGCTCCCCGCTTACAGTGGCGGGACCGTGTGGGCATCTCACCCACTTCCCGTAACCACCGGGGGTGCGTCAATTGTGACTAGCAGTAGTACCCGACGCACCTCGGCCGTGTCAAGCCGGCGGTGCACCGGCTGACGCCGCCGACAGCCCCTGCACCTCCGCGCGCGCCCGCGGCAGGCTCTGCGGATGCTTCGCCTGCAGGAAGGCGATGAGCCGCTCGCGCACGACGCAGCGCAGGTTCCACGACTTGCCGGAGTCGGCCGAGCTCATCAGCGCGCGCAGCGTCATCGTCCGCTCGGTGGCGTCGGTCACCTGCAGGCCCCACACCTTCCGATCCCAGTCCTCGCTGCCGTCGAGGATCCGGTGCAGCTCCTGCCGCACCTCCTCGACCGGCACGGTGTAGTCGGCGTAGATGTTGACCGTCCCCAGCAGGTCGGCGGTCTGCCGCGTCCAGTTCTGGAACGGATGCTCGATGAAGTAGGACAGCGGCACGATGAGGCGCCGGAGATCCCAGATGCGCACGACCACGTAGGTCGTCGTGATCTCCTCGATCCGCCCCCACTCCCCGTCCACGATGACGACGTCGTCGATCCGGATCGGCTCGGTCATCGCGATCTGCAGGCCGGCGAGCAGATTCGCCAGCGTCGGACGGGCGGCCATGCCGACGACCAGGCCGGCCAGACCGGCTGACGCGAAGAGCGTCGCACCGAACTGGCGGACGGCCGGGAAGGTCATCAGCCCCGTGGCCAGTCCGACCACGAGGATGACGACGACGAGCACGCGGCGCAGCACCTGCACCTGGGTCCGCACCTTGCGGGCGGTCAGGTTGTTGTCGCCGGTCAGGACGTAGCGCTCGGAGACCAGGTCCTGGAAGACCTCGGTCAGCGCGACGCTGAGCCAGGTGAACGAGGCGATCATGCCGATCGCCACCAGGTGGCGCACCATCGCCTCGACGGCGATCGGCAGGCCGAGCCCCGGCAGGACGAGGAAGGCGGCGATGAGCGGCAGGATCAGGCGGGCGGGCGCCTCGCCGTGCCGCAGCAGCGAGTCGTCGACGATGCGGCCGCCGGGGCGCGCCAGCCGCTTGAGCATGGCGAACAGGATCCGGTGGACCACGAGGCCCACACCGACGGCCATCACCAGCAGCACCGCGGCACCCAGCGTCGTGCCTCCCGACCCGAACCACTCCTGCATCGATACCCTCTCTTTCAGACGGGACACGGCGCCGCGCCGGTCCGGATCAGGCCAGCCGGCGCCCCACGAGCACGTCGGAACCGACGCCGTACGCGATCACCACCTCGTGCCAGGCGATCTCCCACGCCGCGGGATCCAGCCGATCGGCCGGATGGCTCGGAGAGGGGACTGCGTCATCCGGTCACGGCTCCACCTTCAAGTCGTTCTGTCACGCCGATCACCCCGAACACGTCGCGCGCCAGCATGCCCGCGCGGATCGCTCCATCTTCGACCGGACGATCCCGACGAGCGTCACGTGGCTGTTGTCGACGATGATGTGGATCGGCGGCGTCGGCTCCAGCGCGTAGTTGAAGAACAGGCCATCATTGTAGATCCGGCTGGCGATCACCTCGCGGAGTTCGTCGTCGTAGATGGAGGTCGGCAGCACCTGCAGGTCGTTCTGCAGCGTCTGCGCGCCCGGGACCCGCTCCACGAGGTTGCCCATCTCCCGCTTCTTGTAGGGTGACGTCACCTGGCCGTCCAGCGTCACGACGCCGTTCTGCACGTGGACGGTGACGTTGTCGAACACCGTATAGAAGACGTAGCGCCGGATCCGCCGCGCGACGCCCTGGGCGACGTCCTGATCGCTCTCGCCGGCGGCGACCTGCAGATCGCTGACGACCTGCTGCACCCCGTCGACATCGCGCGTCTCGTCGATCGCCTGGCGCTCGTCGTGCAGGGTGGGGACCGTGCCCGCCAGCGTCACCGAACCGTCCTGCGCGGTCACCGTGATGTTGTGGGCCCGGAGGATGTCCTGATCCGTGAGCCGGCGGATCACCTTGGCCCGAATCGCCTGATCGGCCTGCGCGGCGCCGCGCGCGAACGCCGGTGGCGCCAGCGCGACCACGACCAGGCCGATCGCGGCGGCACGCCACCTCAGGTATCCACGAGTCATGTCTGCCTCCTCTCTGTCGTGCGTCCCGTACCGGGAGGCCGAACCTGCTCGGCGTCCCGGGCGGCGCGCGTCAGCTGACGCGGCGGCCGCATGCACGACAGCGATCGAGGCAAACTTCACACCAGCCCGCACCCGCGGACGGCGGGCCGGCGTCGGCGCTGCTAACCGGACGTGTGCGCAGCAGTTATGCGCCGCCCGCCGGCGCGCGGCACCGCGGGACGGCCGAGGTAGCGTGTCCACACGCGATCACACGGTGCCGCGCCGTATGGCACCGCGGCCGGCCGGCGGTCAGTGCGCGAGGTGGACGAATCCGCCGATGATCGCTCCGTAGGCCATGTGCAGCACGATGGTGACGACCGGCGTGGCCCGGCCGTAGTTGTGCATCAGGAAGCCCGGGGGCTCGAGCAGTGGCGCCGAGTCGGCCGCGCTGAACGTGGTGCCCATGCGCGGATGGATGGCCGGCAGCAGAATGTTCACGAGCGCCGTGCCGGCGAACATGGCGTGCGCCAGGCCGAACAGCGCGCCGATCACCCAGCCCGACCGGCCAATCACCTCGAACATCTCCACGTAGACGAGCGCGAAGAGGAGGCCGGCGGCGAAGTGGAGCGCGTAGCCGACCGTCTTCGCCCGCGTCCGGCTGCGGCAGAAGGCCGTGCCGAGCAGGAAGGGGATGTCCATGCGGGTCAGCCCGAGTTCGCTGGCGCCGCGCAGGCCGGTCGTGAGCACCAGCGTGCCGATGAACCCTCCCGCGATGGCGGCGCCCCAATTCATGACCTGCGATCCTCCGCGAAGGCAAGGGCCGCGCCCACCAGTGCGAGGTGCACCAGCCCCTGCGGAAAGTTGCCGAGAAACGTCCCCGTCGACGGCTCGATCTCCTCGGCGTACAGCCCCACGTCGTTCGCCCGCGCCAGCAGCGCGTCCATCAGCGTTGCGGCCTCGTCGTGTCGGCCGAGGCGGGCGAGCGCCTCGACGAGCCAGAAGGAACAGGTGACGAACGCCCCCTCCTGCCCGCTGAGACCGTCCTCGCCGTTGTACCGCTTGACGAACGGCCCGTGGCCGAGCAGCCGGCGCACGGCGTCGACCGTCGCGCCGAGACGGGGCTCGGCCGCGTTGTGGTACGACATCACCGCCATCAGCAGCAGGCTCGCATCGACTTCGTCGTGGGCGCCGGCGAACCGCGTGTAGCTCTGCAACTCGTCCGACCAGCACCGGGTCTCGATGAAGGTGCGCACCTCGTGCGCCTCGCGACGCCAGCGCTCCGCGCGCGCCGACGGCAGGATGCCGGCCTCGGCGAGGCGCTGCGCGCGATCGAGCGCCACCCAGCACATCACCTTCGAATGCGTGAAGTGCCGGGGCTCGGACCGCACCTCCCAGATGCCCGAGTCGGGCTTCCGCCAGATGTCGCAGACCAGGTCCGCCACCTTCGCGAGCTCGCGCCCCGTGTCGCGATCGATCTCGTGCCCCTCGCAGCCGTACAGCCAGGCCGCCTGGAACAGATCGCCGTAGATGTCGAGCTGCTGCTGATCGACCGCGCCGTTGCCGACGCGGACCGGGTGCGAGCGGCAGTAGCCCTCGAACGACAGCTCGCGCTCGGGCGCGTGGTTGCCCCCGTCGAGCTCGTAGAGCACCTGCAGCCGGGGCTGCGTCAGCTTCGACGCGTGCATGAACCACCAGAAGAACGCATGCGCCTCGTCCAGCCGTCCGAGCCGCATCATCGCGTCGATCGTGAACGCCGAGTCCCGGATCCAGCAGTACCGGTAGTCCCAGTTGCGCTCGCCGCCCAGCGCCTCGGGGAGCGACGTCGTCGGCGCCGCCACGATTGCGCCGGTCGGCGAATGGACCATCAGCTTGAGCGCCAGCTCACTGCGCGCCACGGCGTCGGCCCAGGGGCCCTGGTAGCTCGTCGACGCCGACCAGCGCCGCCAGAACGCAATCGTGTGATCGAGCCGACGCTCCGCTTCGTCGCGCGTCGGCAGGACGAGCGGCTCCTGGTGCGCCGCGACCAGCAGCAGCAGCGCTCTGCCGCCCTCGCGCAGCTCGAAGCGCCCGCGGATCGCCCCGTCGGTGAGTTCGGCCTCGCCCGCCTCCCAGGGGCGGATGGCCATCGCGTCGCGACCCGACGCCGCCACCACGGCGCGCCCCCACCGGCGGCAGCGGACGTCGGCGGCGCCGTAATCGAACCGGGGCGTCACCTCCCAGCGGAGGGCGACCTCCCCCGACAGGCCTTCAATCCGGCGGACCACTTCGCGGAACGGGCAGAGCACGTCGTCGGGAATCGTCACCGCATCGGTGACCCGGACCGCCCCCTCCCCGGTGAAGAACGTCGTCTCGAGGACGTTCGTCCCGGGCAGGTACCGCCGTTCGACTTCGTACGGCCCTTCCGGCGAGAGGGCGAAGTGCCCCCCGCGCGCTGCGTCGAGGATCGCCGCGAACGCGCTCGGCGAATCCATGTCGGGCAGGCAGAGCCAGTCGATCGCCCCGTCGCGCGCCACGAGCGCCGCCGTGCGACCGTCACCGATGAGGGCGTAATCCCGGATGGGGGCGTAGCCGGCGTGGCAGCGATGGGGACTCTTGCGGATCGGTGATTCCATGCAAGCTGAGCCGTGAAGGTGCGGCCGGCCGCGTCGCCGGACCGCCCGTTCAGGATGGCCCGATTCCCGGGTCGTTGTCGACCCCGCGCATGGAAGGGGGGTGACCCGCTGGCCGGCGCGGACGCGCCGGCGCGTCAGTTCGACGGATCGGAACCGCGGTCGTCGCGCGGCTCGCAGTCGCCGGCCCGATCCATCACGAGCACCGCACGGCCCGCGTCCATCAGGAGATAGGCCGCCGCGCCGGGAATCCCCAGCGCCTCGAGCAGGCCGTGCAGGGCACGCGCGGACGGCCGATCCACCTTGTCGTTCTCGAGGTTGCTGACCATCGTCTGACTCACGCCGGCCAGACGCGCCAGCTCGACCTGATCGAGATCGCGACAGCGCCGCAGGCGCTGCAGCCGGATCCCGAAACTGCGCGACCCGAGGACGTGCGTCACCTGATCGCGGTCCATCCCCGCCGCATGCAGCATCGACTCGAGTCCGGCCGCGGTGTCGGCGGGGCCGGAGCGATCGCGGAGCGCCGCCAGCCGCCGCAGCGCCTCGTAGCGCTGTTCGCTCATCAGCACGTAACCGCGGCCGTCGATGGTCAGCCGCTGCAGGTCCCCATCGGCCGTGCCGCGCCGCCCGGCGTGCTCACGCCCCGTGCTCTCCGGTTGCGAAGGAGACGTCGTCATGTGAGGCATAGACACCCTTCCGTAGAAGCCTGTCGTCAACCGTGCGACGCCGGGCGGATCCTGCGCCCGAGCCGAACGTCCCGTCCGTGCACTACCCCATCTGGTACTGCGCCACGAAGCGGCGGTCGATCCGATCCTTCAGCCACCAGGCCCATCGCGACTGCACGACCACACCGTGCCATCGCAGGATCGCCCGGCCATCGGCCGTGTTCAGCAGCGACAGGAACGTCCGCTGCGGCTCGTACCGCTGCGGCGTCCCGCCGGGCGTGCCCGCCAGCGCGCTTCGCACGTTGCGATTCAGCACCGGCGCCTCCCGCACCGCATAGACGCCGGCCTTCGGGATCCCGCCGGCGCCGTCGATCCCGATGCAATCCCCGGCGCCCCAGACCGGCGCGCCATCGACAGCGCGCAACGTCGCATCCACCAGCAGGAAGCCCTGCGGGTCCCGCGGCAGATCCGACGCGTCGAGCAGCGGCGGCGCGGCGGCGCCGGCCAGCCAGACGACCAGTGCGGCCGCAATCCGCTCGCCAGCGACGCGGACGCCGTCGTCCTCGACGGCGTCGACCCGGCACTCCGTCCGCACCTCGATGCCCCGGCGGGCCAGCGCGCGGCGGGCGAGCCGCCGCACGCGCGTCCCGAACTCGGGCAGCAGATCCGGGCCCCGCTCCAGGAGGCGGACCGCACCGCGGCCCCCCCGACGGGCCGCCCGCCGCTCGAGCGCCAGCGCGACCTCCACCCCGGCGGCGCCGCCGCCGACAATGGCGATCGCCAGCGGATCGGCGCCGGCGTCCGCGAGGCGGGCGTCGAGCGCCTTGCGCAGCGCGGCCGCGCGGCTCATGGGCCGGACGGTCAGCGCGTGCGCGTCGACGCCGGGCGTCCCGCCGCCGGCCGGGGCCGATCCGACGTCGAGCGACGCCACGTCGAAGGTGATCCGCTCGCCGCCGGCCTCGATCCACCGTCCGGCCGCGTCGATCCGGGTGGCCCACGCCTGCACGAACCGCGCGCCGGCGGCGCGCGCGAGGCGCGGCAGATCGACGGTCAACTGCGCCTCTTCGTACATCCCGCCCAGGTACCCCGGCACCATGCCGGAATAGTGATGGTTCGCGTACGGCGAGATCAGCACGAGCTCGCTGCCCGCGAGCGGCCGCCGCGCCCACTCCCGCAGCACGTGCAGGTGGGCGTGCCCGCCGCCGACCAGCACCCAGCGCCGCGTCACGACCCGTCGCGCGATCCGAGCAGCGTCGCCAGCCGACCGGTGATCGTCAGCGCACTCCTGCCGGCCTTGTGGATCTCGGCGAGATCTTCGCGGTACGGATCGCCCTCCGGCAGGTCCGCGAGCAGCAGCTCCGCGAAGCCCAGGACCGTGGACAGGTGGTTGTTCAGATCGTGGGCGATCCGCGACAGGCTCTCCGGCCCGCTCGCCCTCACCTCCCGGCTGATGGCCAGCGCGGCCAGCATCTCCCCGTCGCCCGAAAACCGCAGGTCCATGACGCACCAGGAGCCATCCGCGTGGCGGAGGCGGCACGACACCGGCCCGGCCCGGCCTGGCGGAGCGGGGCGGGTCGCGCTCGCGGCGGCGGCCACGGCCTCCCGATCCTCGGGGTGCACCAGATCCTGCAACCGCTGCCCCGACACCTGCGCGGGACTGTGCCCCAGCATCGTGTGGAGACGTGCGTTCGCGTAGCGAATAGACCAGTCGGCGTCGAGCAGCAACGCAATCGCCGGTAGTTCGTGGATGAGCGTGCCGCCCGGATCGCCGGCGAAATCCATCCGCGCCCCGCGTTCAGGCGGACGTTCAGCCACTGAGCACCTCGTCGATCAATTCCAGCACGCGGGCGATTTCGAACGGCTTCGTCAGATAGGCGCTGGCGCCCGCCGCCAGCAGACGGCGGCCCAGAGCCGCCGTCGCGTCCGCCGTGAGGATGACGACCGGAATGCCGCGCGTCCGGTCGTCGGCCCACAGACGATGCATGATGTCCTCGCCCGTCATGTCGGGCAGATGCAGGTCGAGGAAGATCAGGTCGGGCCGGTGGCCGGCCGCCAGCTCGATCCCCCGCGTCCCCTGCGCGGCCGACAGCAGCTCGACGCCGGGCCGGTGGCGGAGGATCCGCTCGAACAGCCGGACGTTCGACGTGTTGTCCTCGACGTACAGCACGGTTCCACGGGCCGCGGCGGCGCGCTCCGTCGCCGTCGTCCGAGGCGCCTCGGGCCCGGCCGGGCGGGGCAGCTCGGCCCGGGCCAGCTCCAGCCAGAAGGTGCTGCCCTCGCCGGGGACGCTCGTCACGCCGATCACCCCTCCCATCGCCTCGGTCAGCCCCTTCGACAGCGCCAGCCCCAGTCCGGTCCCCTCGATGTCGGTCTGCTCCGCCCCGAGCCGCTCGAACGGCTGGAACAGCAGGGCGGCGCGGTCGGCGGGCACGCCGCGCCCCGTGTCGGTGACCCGGATCTGCACCCGCGCCGCGCCGACCGGCCCGCTCGACACGGTCACGGTGCCGGCGTTGCGGTTGTACTTCACGGCGTTCGACAGCAGGTTCAGCAGCACCTGGCGCAGGCGCTGACGGTCGGCCATGACGTGCGCGCCGTCGGCGGCCACGTCGTTCACCAGCGCAATGCCGTAGCCGTCGGCAATCGGTCGGATCAGGTTCAGCACGTGGCCGACGACTTCGGCGACGGCGACCGACTCGGGTGACAGCGAGAGCTGCCCCGCCTCGATCCGCGCGATATCGAGCACCTCGTTGATCAGGTCGAGGAGGTGGCGACCGGCCTGCAAAATGTGCTGCACGTTCTCGCGGCTCGCCGCATCCTGCTGCTCGAGGTCGAGCAGCTGCGCGAAGCCGAGGATCGCGTTGAGGGGCGTGCGCAGGTCGTGGCTCATGCGCGACAGGAAGTCGCTCTTCGCGCGGTTCGCGGCCTCCGCCTCATCCTTCGCCTGCCGGACGACCTCCGCGGCGCGCCGGCGCTCGGTGACGTCGCGGAACGACACGACCACGCCGGTCATGGTCCCCGTCTCGTCGCGCAGCGCGGCCGCGCTCAGCGCGATCGTGACGGGCGTGCCGTCCGGCCGGTGCACGGTGGCCTCGACGTCGCGCAACGGCTGGCCCGAGTCGAAGACCGGCACGACCGCCGGCCACCAGGACCAGTCGCCGGACCGCCCCTCGCACAGCTCGGCGCTCGACACTCCCAGGATCCGCTCGCCGCTCGGGTTGATGAACATGCACCGCTGCGCCATGTCGGCGATGACGATGCCGTCGGCGACCGTCTCGAGAATCCGCGTCAGCCGGGCCTCGCCCGATCGCAGCGCCTGGTTCGCGGCGGCGAGCTGCAGGGTGCGGTCGGCCACGCGCTGCTCGAGTTCGGCGTTCAGCGTCTGCAGCTCGGCCTGCGCGCGCTCGCGCCCGGCGCGCTCCTCGGCCTCGGCCAGGGCCCGGCGCACGACGCCCGGCAGGCGCGCCAGGTGGTGCTTCAGCACGTAGTCGGTGGCCCCGCTCTTCATCCGCTCGGTCGCCACTTCCTCGCCGAGCGTGCCCGAGACGAAGATGAACGGCACGGCGGGATGGCGCTCGATCGCCAGGGCCTGCGCCGTCGCGCCATCGAACGACGGCAGCGCGTAGTCGGCGAGAATCAGGTCGAACGCCCCGTCGAGGGCTTCCACGAACGCCTCGCGGGTGTCCACGCGCTGCACGGTGCAGGCGATCCCCTCGGCCGCGAGCGCTGCCGCGACCAGCTCGGCGTCGTTCAGGCTGTCCTCCAGATGGAGGACCCGCAGGAGCCGGCCGCCGGCGACGCGCGCCGCCGCGTCCACGTCGATCACGGCGCGCCTCCACCAGGCCGGGCCGGCGGCGTCTGATTGATCACCGCCCAGAAGATGCCGATCTGCCGCACGGCCTCGACGAACTCCGTGAACCCCACCGGCTTGACGACGTACGCGTTCACGCCGAGCTGGTAGCTCCGGACCAGATCCTGCTCCTCGCGCGAGGAGGTCAGGACGACGATCGGAATCGTGCGCAGCGCCGGGTCTCCCTTCACCTGCCGCAGCACGTCGAGGCCGTCGAGCTTCGGCATCTTCAGGTCCAGCAGCATCAGGGCGGGGTTGCCGGACGGCCGCTCGGCATAGGTTCCCTGGCGCCGCAGATAGGCGAGCACCTGCTCGCCGTCCCGCACCACGTCGACCTCGTTCGCCAGGTTGTGGTCACCGAGCACCGTCAGCGTCAGCTCGACGTCGTTCGGATCGTCCTCCGCCAGCAGGATCCGCCGCACTTCGGTGATCACGCGTCACGCTCCCCGGCGGCCGGCATCGTCATCCAGAACGTCGCCCCGCCCTCCACCACTCCCTCCGCCCAGGTCCGCCCGCCGTGGCGCTGGACGATCCGGCGCACGTTGGCCAGCCCGATGCCGGTGCCTTCGAACTGATCCACGGCGTGCAGGCGCTGGAACACGCCGAACAGCTTGTCGGCGTACTGCATGTCGAACCCCACGCCGTTGTCGCGCACGAAGAGCGCCGCCATGCCGTCCTCCGCCTGACGGCTCCCGATCTCGATCGTCGCCCGCGGCCGCGTGCCCGTGTACTTCACGGCATTGGCGACGAGGTTCGTCAGGGCCTGCCGCAGCATCGCCCGATCGGCGTGCACGGTCGGCAGCGGGTGCACGACCCAGTCGACCGCCCGGCCATTGCAGTCGCCACGGGCCTCGGCAATCACCTCGTCGACGACCTCGCCCACCGGCACGACCGCGCGGCGCAGGTCCACGCGTCCCATGCGCGAGAAGACGAGCAGGTCGTCGATGAGCGCCCCCATGCGATTGGCCGCCTCCGCGATCGTGCGGACGTACCGCTGGCCCTGCGGGTCGAGCCGCTCGGCCGCCGTCCGCTGGAGCAGCGCGGCGAAGCCGGCCACGTGCCGGAGCGGGGCCCGCAGATCGTGGGAGACCGAGTACGAGAAGGCTTCGAGCTCGTGATTCGCTGCCGACAGCTCGGCCATCCGGTGCTCGAGCGCCATATTGAGCTGGCGGATCGACTCTTCGGCGTGCGTGCGATCGGTGATCTCGATCGAGATGCCGCACACCGCCAGCGGCTCGCCGCCGCCATTGTCGATCGGGAACTTGATCGACATGTAGACGCGCTCGCGGCCGCCAATCACGCCGCGCTCCTCCAGCTCGACGGCGCGGCGCCCCTCGATCACGGCGCGATCGTTGGCACGGATGCGCGTCGCCGCATCGGGCGGATGCAGATCCGCGTCGGTCAGGCCCTGCACCTCGGCATTCGTCCGGCCGAAGAGCTGCTCGAACGTCCGGTTGACCAGCAGGAACCGCCCGTCGAGATCCTTCAGGTAGATCGCCGTCGGGCTGTTGTCGAGGATCGCCTGCAGCCGCGCCTGGCTCTCCCGCAACGCCTGCTCGTCGCGCCGGCGGTCGGTGACGTCGCGCACGACACCGTAGATCAGGCCGCGCTCGACGTGATGCACGGCCGTCCACCGCAGCAGCCGGTACGAGCCGTCACGGGTCGCGTACCGGCCTTCATAGCCGGACACCGATCGGCCGTCGAGCAGCTGTCCGACCTGGCGCACGAATGCCTCCCGATCGTCGGGATGGGCCCGCTCGGCATAGGGCACCGACAGGAGCTCCTCGCCCGTCCAGCCGAGTTGCGCCGTCCAGGCCGGATTGACGCGCGCGAAGCAGCCGTCGGTCCGGGCGATGCAGAGCATGACGGGCGAGAGCGTGAAGAACTGATCGAGATCCTCGTGCGCCAGCCGGCGCGACTCCTCGCGCGCCTGCAACAGCAGGTCCGCTTCCCGCAGCCGCTGGCCGAGCCGCCCGATCTCGTCGCGGGCCGGCACGATGACCGGCAGCGGCTCGCCGCGCGCGAGCGCATCGGCCGCCTCCGCCTTCCGCGCCAGCCGGTTCGAGATGCCCGCGGTGAACAGCAGCACGGCCAGCAGGCCTCCCCCGAGACCGAAAGTGACGCCGGCAACCATGACCGTCAGGGTGGCCCGCCGCGCCGCTTCCGCGTCGGCCGCGCTCTGTCGTCGCAGCAGCCGCTCGCGGGCCTGCAGATTCCCGATCCGTTCGCGCAACGTGTCCATCAGCGCCTTGCTGCGATCGAGCAGCGCCGCATAGTCGGGCGGCGGCGCCGATGCCTGCGGAGGGCCGAGCCGCACCAGTTCGGCCAGCACATCGAAGCGCCGGCTGACCAGCCCCCGCAGGTCGTCGATCGCCGCCCGCTCGCCCGCGCGCGGCTCCGGCGCCTGCGCGGCGATCGCGTCCAGCCGCGCCAGCGTCTCGGGCACCTCGCGCAGCGCGTCGTGGTACGGCACCAGACGATCGGTCCGCCCGGTCAGCAGGTAGCCGCGGACTCCCGTCTCCGCGTCCACGAGCTGCGTCAGCAGGCCCGCGAGGCGATCGGAGACCTGGAGCACACGGGTCTCGGCGGCGTCCGCGCGGGCGACGCGTCCATCGCCGCGATAGAGGGCCGCCCCGGCCACCACCAGCGGCAGCAGAGGAATCGCCACCACCACGAGACCCTTTCCGCGGAGTGGAAGGTCTATCCATCGCTGGTGGAGACGAGCACCGAGCCCGAACAATGCGCGCTTCATGCCGGTCCGCCTTGAAGGCAGCAGTATAGGTCCGGTAATCGGTCCAGATCTGTCCGATTTCGACCTACAAGAACACGATTGTCGTTATATTGATGACAATAGCGTAAAAAAAAGGACAGTGCGAAGTCCAGAAGTCAGTTCCCGAAACAATTGTCCATGGTCGGTATTCCAGGCTCCTGGCCCGATAAGTCCCCGGGATGCAATCAGTAGGCAAAGCTCAGCCGACGTGGTAAGGTGGGTGAAATTGAAGTGAGGGTACGCCTATGTTCGGCCTCGGACTGCCGGAACTCATCATCATTCTACTTAATCGTCGTTCTGGTGTTCGGCTCCAAGCGGCTCGCCGGTCTGGGCTCGGGCCTCGGACAGGCCATCCGGGGTTTCAAGAAGGAACTGGGCGACGAGGGCGACACCGAACACCGCGAATCCGACGATCACAAGTCCTGACGGTCCCGGTCACTTGAGGCGGGGCTGCCACGTCCCGCCTGGCGCGAAGCGCGTCCCCAGCACGAGCCGGACGACGGCACGGTAACTCTCGACGCCGGCGGCCACCCGGTTCGCTTTCAGATAACGATCGTACACGTTCCATCCGGCCCGCTGCACCCACGGGCTGATGTCGGCCAGCAGCCGCGCGCGCTCCGCCTCGAGATCGTGCCGCGGTCCCGCGTCCAGCCGCGCCGCGATGGCGCGCTGATCGGCCGCGGGCAGGCCGGCCATCGCTTCCTCGAAGAGAAAGAGCCAGCCGCTGTACTGATCGGCCGGGTCCGATCGCAGGCACGTGAGCCAGCCGATGAAATTCGCCTCCGACTCGTCGGCGTAGCCGGCCAGGTGGGCCCACTCGTGCGCCAGCACGAAGGGACGCTCGAACGGCAGGACGCGCGCGTCCATCAGCGCCTCGAGCAGGAACGGATCGACCATGCCATCGACGCCGGCGCGGCTGAAGTAGGGCTGCAGCAGCGAGCGCTTCGGCACGCCCGGCACGGCGATGCGCGACATGCCGAGCTCGCGCTGCGTGTCCGCGAACGCCTGCGCCAGCGCGGGGGGCACCCGGTCGAACCGCGGCCACGCGGCCGCGGCGGCCCGCTGCGGGTACAGCCGGTCGACGGCCGCCACCGCGTCGGCGGCGAGCGCGCGTTGCGCGGCACGCGTCACGGCGGCTCGATCGAACTGCAGCTTGTCGACGAGCGGGACGCGCTGGTAGTTCAGCCCCCAGCACGCAAGGAAGGTCAGGTACGCGGCGGCCGCGCACGCGAGTGTCGTGAGGACGAGCCCCGCGCTCCGGGCGAGGCGCCGGCCGCGCGGCGCGGCCCGCAGCGCGCGCCACCATCCGACGCCGCAACCGACCAGCGCGGCGACGATCAGCAGGTCGAGCAGCGACCAGGGGACGAGATTGGACAGCGGCGTCAGATGCGCCTGCAGCGCCAGATAGAACCCGTCCGAATAGTGCCGCTCGACCCAGGAGCGCGGCCAGGGCAGCACCGCCGCCAGCACGGCCAGCCCCACCAGGGCGGCACGCCCCGCGACGCCCGCGGCGGCATGCCGCCGGCCGGGATCGTCGCGACCCGCCGCGCGGCCCGTCACCCCTTCAACTCGCGGCGGAAGAACTGCAGCGTGCGCGCCCACGCATCCGCCGCCGCCGCCGCGTCGTGGACCTCGGGCCGCTCGTCGTTGAAGAAGGCATGCTGCGCATCGGGATACGTGTGCAGCGTGTGCCGCTTGCCCAGCGCCGTCAGCTGCCGATCGAGCTCCCCGACGACGTCGGGCGTCACGAACGTGTCCTTGCCGGCGTACAGCCCCAGGACCGGTGCCTGCAGCTGCGCGAGATCGGGCTTCACGTTCGGGTGGCCACCGTAGAAGACCACACAGGCGCCGACCTCGGGATTGCGGCAAGCGGCGAACAGCGACAGCGCCCCACCCATGCAGAAGCCGACGGTCCCGACCGTGCGGCCCTGCACGCGCTCGTGCCCCAGCAGGTAGCGGACCGCGCCCCGCAGGTCCTTCTCGGCTTCGTCGATCCGCAGGCTCATCATCAGCTTGCCCGCTTCGTCGGGCGACTTCGTGGCGGCTCCGTGGTACAGATCCGGTGCCAGCGCCACGAATCCCTCCTGCGCGAAGCGATCCGCCAGCCCCTTGATGTGGGGCACGAGCCCCCACCATTCCTGGATGACGACGACGGCCGGCGCCTTCGCCGCCACCGGCAAGGCGAGATAGCCGTCGCATTGCCCGCCGTTGGATGGAAACGTCACCATGTCTCCCACAATCGGTGCTCCTTTGCTTCAGGTGTCGACAGCCCGGACTCCCCCCCGGCGAACGGCCGCTGCCGCACGAGCCTCGGCGGGGTCCCGTCCTGTACATCCCGCATCCGATCCGCCGACCTATGATGAGGCAATAACGGCCTGAAGATATGGGATGTCAACGGTCTTCTGGCTCGTCACGGGGAATTTTACCCTACCGCTCTCCCCGGAACGGCCGGACGCATGGCGGCGACGCAAGACCTGCGGAAATGGCTGGGCGATCAGGTCCGGAATCGGCTCAAGTTCCCTGAAGTTCGCGCCGATGAGAGCGATGTCGGTGAAGAGTCGGCGAGGGCCGCCAAGGCACCGGATACCAACCGGAATCGAACAGTTCACGTAACACTACTGCTTAACAAAGGAGTTATATAGTATTTCAGTGCCTTCTCCAGGATTGCATGACTTTGTGAATTGTTCTTGCATTGCACAAAGAGCGCGGGCTACTATGAAGATGCTCTTATTGGCGTTCGTGACATATTGAGTCAGTTCAAAGCGGCTCAGGAATCGGAATCAAGATCCAGTTCTGTCATGTCGATCACTAACCGCGTCGTCCCACTCGTCGCCTCGGGTGCGTTGCTGGTCCTGTCGACCATCGCGCTGCCGGCGCATCTGTACGCGCAACAGGCACCGGTGAAGTCGGTGAACCCGACGGGCGCCCAGAGTCTGGCGGCACAGACGCCGCCATCGGCCGACCTGGTGCAGCTGTCCGGAGTCGCGCGGACGGCGTCGAACGGTACGATGCCCTACGGGTCGGTGCGGCTGCGGGATGCACAGACCGGCCGCATCGTCGGGACGACGAACGCGAACGAGGTCGGCCAGTTCTCATTCGGGGCCGTGAAGCCGGGGTACTACGTCGTCGAGCTCGTCGACAAGGCCGGCAACGTGATTGCGACCAGCCCGCTCATCACGGCGAATGCGGGCGACCTCGTGTCGACGCTGGTGAAGCTGCCGGTGCACATCGTGCCGGGCGGCTTCCTGGGCGGTCCGACGAGCGCCGCCGCGGCGGCGGGTTCGACCGGCGCCGACATTGCGACGATCGCGGCCGTGGTGAGCGCGGCGGCGAGCGCCGGCGTGCTGGCCGTGGCGGCGACGGGCCGGCCGATCAGTCCGGAGAAGTGAAGGCAGTGGCATGTCGGATCTGAATTCGCTGCGATCGTCCTATGACATGCCGGGTACGCCCGGGCCGCTGCCCGTGTATCCCGCCGACCGGCACGAGCACGTGCTCGACCGGCTGGCCGTGCTGTACAAGTACCGCCGCGTCGCGCTGACGGTGTTCGTCCTCACGTTCGCGGCGGTGATGATCAATACCTACTCCAACATCCCGCTGTACCGGGCGCACGCGCGGCTGCTCATCAACGACGAGCGGTCGACGGGGGCGGGGCTGAACGAGAGCGTCTACTACTACGAGGATCCGGAGCCGTACTTCCAGACCCAGTACCAGATTCTGCGGGGCCGGCTGCTGGCCGAGAAGGTCGTGCAGGCGATGGATCTCGCGAAGGTGCCGGAGTTCAACGGCACGGGCCTGCCGTCGACGGGCTTCACGGCGGTCGTGCGCGGGGCGCGGCACCAGGTGGGCAACGCCATCCGGGGAGTGCGCGCCTGGTTCAGCGGGCCGGTGGAGGCGCCAACCGCTGCGGTGAGCCAGGGGGCCCTGGTGGACGCGTTCCTCTCGCGGGTGAGCGTGGTGCCGGTGCCGAGCAGCCACCTGGTCGACGTCTATGTCGAGGCGGCCGATCCGAAGTTCGCCGCGCAGGCGGTCGACACGCTGGCCTCGCAGTACGTCAAGCAGAACCTCGATTTCCGGCTCCAGTCGACCGACAAGACGCTGACCTGGCTGAACAAGGAGCTCGACCGTCAGCAGGCCCGCGTGGAAGCCGACGAGCGGGCGATGGCGGAGTACCGCGAGCGCCAGGACGCGCTGTCCCTCGAGGATCGGCAGAACATCGTGGTGTCGCGGCTCAACCAGTTGAACGACGCCGTGACCCAGGCGAAGACGACCCTGATGCAGAAGGAGTCGCTGTATCACCAGGTGCAGCAGGCCCTGACGCAGGGCGGCCCGGACACGGTGTCCCAGATCCTGCAGGACCCGTACATCCAGAACCTGATGTCGCACCTCGCCGAGCTGCAGCGGGAGAAGGCGCGGCTCTCGGAGCGGTACGGGGACAAGCACCCGGCGATCATCAAGGTGAACGCGGGCATCGCCGACGCGAAGAAGCAGCTGGACGCGGCGACGGCCAAGTCCGTCGAGGCGATCCGCAACGACTACGAGTCGGCGCAGTCGGACGCGCGGAAGCTCGAAGCGTCGCTCGAGGCACAGAAGAAGCTCGCGACCGATCTCAATCGCAAGAACATCGACTACTCGGTGCTGCAGCGGAATGCGACGAGCGACCGGCAGGTGCTCGAGTCGCTGCTGACGCGCGAGAAGGAGCTGCGCGTCGCCGCCAACAGCGGCGAGAACAACGTGCGCCTGATGGATCGCGCGGAGGTGCCGAGCTCGCCGTTCTCGCCGAACCCGCGGCGGTCGGCGCTCATGGGGGCCTTCCTCGGGCTGCTGTTCGCCGTCGGGGGGGCCTTCGGCCTCGACTACCTGAACGACACGATCAAGACCCCCGAGGACATCACGCGCCGCCTCAGGCTGCCGTTCTTCGGCCTGGTGCCGGCGGTCCACGGCGACGGCCGGGCGCCGCTGCTGTCTGATGCGGCGCCGCACGAATTCAGCGAGGCGTTCCGCGCCCTGCGCACGTCGCTGGTGCTGCCGACGACCGGCATCAACAACGGCCAGGGCGGCAAGCCGACCGTGCTCGTGACCAGCGCCCAGCCGCTGGAGGGGAAGACGACCACGGCCTGCAACCTGGCGATGGCGCTGGCCGTCGGTGGCGCCCGCGTGCTGCTGATCGACGCCGACCTGCGGCGCCCCGGCATGCACCGGACGATGGGCCTGGAGAACACGCGCGGCCTGGCGCAGGTGCTCGCCGGCGAGGCGGCCCTGCGCGACGTCATCCGGCGCACGAACGAGCCGAACCTGCTGGCCCTGACCGCCGGCACGCCGCCGCCGAACCCGTCCGAGCTGCTCGGCTCCGATCGGATGCGGCGCCTGCTGAGCGCGCTGTCCCAGGGACCGTTCGACTGGGTGCTGCTCGACGCGCCGCCGGTGCTGGCCGTCACCGACGCCGTCATCCTGGCGCCGCTCGTCTCCGGCGTGACCTTCGTCTTCGGCGCCGAGATGACGCGCCGCCGCATCGCCGAGCGTGCCGTCGAGACGCTGATGGTGAGCCGGCCGCGCGCGGTCGGCGGCGTCCTGAATCGGGTCGATTTCGCGCGCAATAAGTCCTATTATTCCCGGTCCTACGGCTACAAATACTCCAGCTATTACACTGAAGCGCCCGCCATCTGAGAGCGCGATCCGCTCCACCATCCTCGTTGTCTGCCTGCTGATCGGCTGGGCCCTGCTGGCGCTGGCCGGCGCGTACTGGTGGACCGCTGCCCCGCTCTGGCTGGCCGCCCTCGCGCTCGCCCTCGTCCGGCGGCCGGCCGTCCACACCGCCGACGCCTCCCTCTTCGACACCGGACTTCTGCTCGTGCTGGCGGCCGTCGCCCTCCAGATCGTGCCGGTGGGATCGGCGCTCGTCTCGTGGATCGATCCGCGCCAGGCCGGGCTGCTGGGCCGCCTGCTCGTCGGCGGCGCGCCGGGTCCCGGCACGACGGTCTCGATCTCGCCGGCCACCACGGCCGAAGCGCTCGTCGGCCTGGTTGCCGTCTGCGCCATCTTCTGGACGGCCCGCCAGCTGTTCGCCGTGCGCGGCACGCGTACGGTCGCGAAGACCGTGGCCGGCCTGGGCCTGGTCGTGTCGGTGGCGGCCATCGTGCAGCGCACGAGCTCGGCGCACCGGATCTACGGCTTCTGGCAACCGGCCGACGCCTCGACGAGCCCGTTCGGTCCGTTCGTCAACCGCGATCACTTCGCGACCTGGATGGTGATGGCCATCCCGCTGACGGCCGGCTACCTGCTCGCGCACGTCCAGGCGCGCGGCACGGGCGATCCGGCGGATCGATCGCTGAGGACCCGGCTCGCCCGCCTGCTGAGCGACACCAACGGCATGTGGCTGGCCGGCTCGGCGCTCGTGATGACCGTCGCGCTGTTCGCCACCCTGTCCCGCTCGGGCCTGATCGGGCTCGCGGCCGCCATGCTGGCCGGCGGATGGTTTGCACGGGGCCGGCTGCAGCCGGCCTCGCGCCGGGTGCTCACCATCGCCGCCGTCGTGATGATGGCGGCGCTCGTCGCCTTCGCCAACCTCGGCCAGATCGCGACGCGGTTCCGCGACACTATGGCGCCGTCGGCCGGCTACCGCGTCGCGATCTGGCGCGACACGCTGTCGATCGTCCACGACTTCTGGCTGACCGGGACGGGCGCCGGCACGTATTCAACGGCGATGCTCGTCTACCAGACGTCGGATCGCTCGGTCTTCTTCAACCAGGCGCACAGCCACTACCTGCAGTTACTGGCCGAGGGCGGGCTGCTGGTGGGGATTCCGGTGCTGCTGACGCTGGCGGGACTCGTCGTGGCGGGGCGCCGGATGCTGGCCGCGGACCGGACGCCGCGGTACTGGCTGCGTGCCGGCGCCCTGGCGGGCCTGTGCGGCGTGGCCGCGCAGAGCATCTGGGAAACGGGGCTGCGCATGCCGGCCAACGCCGTCCTCTGTGCCGTCCTCGTCGCCGTCGTACTCCACACGCCGCGAACCGTGGCGGTCGCGCGCGGTCGCACACGCGCGCCGGGGACCGCAACTCAGCGGCGGAGCCACCGCGGCGCGCCCCGCCAGACCCGGTAGGCGTACAGAAACGGCAGCGTCAGCCGGCTGGCGCTGTCCCGGGCCCGCACGTACCCGGGCGCCGGAAGCAGGTGCTCGCGCGCCAGCCGCCACCGCGCGCGCCAGCCGAGCGCCCGCAGGTCGAGACAGACCTGCGAGACGAGCCGGCGCGGCCCCGTCAGATACCCCGCGACATCTTCGCGCGCCGCCAGCTCCGCCTCCGGCTCCTTCAGCGCCGACGCGGCTTCCGGGAACGACGTCAGCGGCGTCCCGAAGCAGGCCTGCGCGACGCGCAGGCTCCGCAGGCAGACGGCCAGCACGCGCCGGCGGGCGGCGAGATCGAAGAACTCCGCCCTCTCGTCTGGAGCGGAGCGACGTCACCAGCAGGTGGATGTCGTAGAGCCAGAGCAGGTCCGGCGAGTCGGCGTGGTGCACGACGCGATGCACGCAGGCGAGCAGCAGGGCGTGCACCGGTGCCGGCGCGAGCCCCCGTGGCGAAACCGCCGCCAGCGGCCGGGCCGAGGCCCGCACTTCCTCGAACGTGAGGAGTCCGGCGAACCGCGCAGCGTTGAAGGGACGCCAGTGCACGTCGAGGGCGTGCCGGACGCCGGTCCGGTCGACGCGCGTGTAGTGACACTGCGCCGTCACGAGCATCCCGGTCGTCTCGACCGCCGGCTCGTAGCCTGCACGCTCGAGCGCGGTCCGCACGGCCGGCACGTCCGCCTCGCCCACGAGCAGATCGCTGTCGAGGCGCGGCCGCAGGTGCGGGGCGGGATACACCGTGTGGCCGAGCGCGCTCCCTTTGAACAGCACGGCGGCCAGGCCGTCGCCCGCCAGGGCCTCGACGACGCGCGCCAGTTCGGGCCCGCGAACCGCCTCCAGCAGTGCCGCATCGCGCGCGGCCGCCGTCAGCCGTTCCCGGTGCCCGGCGTCCCACTGCGACAGCTCGCCGGTTTCGCGCAGCCGGTGAGCCAGCAGCGCCTCGAGGCGGTGACGCTGCGCCGCGCGAAGCACCCCTTCCCGGTCCGGCGGCGGCACCCGGATCCCCGTCCCGGTCAGCAGACTGCACAGAGATGCGTTCGTCGCGATCCGGCTGGGCAGGCATGAATTGGTCACACGACCAAATATCTATCTCCAACGGACAGAATGACTTCCCCAAGGACTACAGCAGTCGGTGTCAGGACGGCACAGGAAACACGAAGGTCGTAATCGGCCAGATGGACGATTTTGCCCAAAAAAGGCCGATTATCCTTGACGTTCTGTACGGCAGGCGGCGATAATCATTAGTGACTTTATAGGACAACTTGTTCATTTGAGGAAGGCGCGACGACATCCGTCAAGGCGACGGTCGCCGCGGGTCAATATGCGCCTCATCACTCGTTCGGACCACGCCATTATGACTCGACTGAGCCTTCGTGCTCGCACGTTCCGTCTCGTCGCCGCTTCGGTCGCCGCGCTGGTCGTGGCGATCCCGGGGCTGCTCGGTGTGACGTTGAACGCGCAGACCGTGACCGAGGTCTGGCAGGTCGTCTTCGATCCCGACGATTCCACAGCGCAACGGGCGCACCGGTCACGTCGACCGTCCCGACCGAATCCCGGCTCCAGTCTGCCCTCGGGCGTGGACTTCGTGCCGGCGACTTACGAGCGGCAGACGCGGCCGCTCGGGCAACATCCTGGTGGCCGACAGTTACAACAACCTGGTCCGCCGTTCAATCCGGGCACCGGGGCTGAAACACTGACGATCGGCACGACGGCGAGCAACGAGTTCTACAACCCGCAGGACGTCATCGTCGAACGTCCGGCAATCCTCGTGACCGACGGCGTAGCGGCAACCGCGTCTCGGTGTTCGACACGAACGGCACGGCGCAGTTCCGTGTTGAGCGTTGTACACGAATCCGGTGACGGGCCAGTCCGAGACATTCGGGTGGCCGTGGGGCGCGGCGATGACGGCGGGGACGACGCGCGGGGACGTGCGCCGCCGGTGGCAGCGGGCGGGTTGCGGTCGTCAACAGTTACGTCTCGGGCAGCCCCTTGGCTGGCACGACGGGCGACGTGGCCGTGTTCGACTCGTGCTTCACGCCGCTGTTCATGCTGGGGGAGGCCGACGCGGCCGGCGACAGCGTGCTGAGCTCGCCCATCGCGGTGGAAATCGACGCGACGACGGGCGACTTCCTGGTGACCGACGCCGGCGACAACCCGCGCGTCGTGGTCTACGACAGCACGGGCCAGTACCTCTTCTCGTTCGGGTCGGGATTCCTCCCGGGGCCTCCCGATTGACATCGCGGCTGACGCGTCGGGCCGTGTCGTCGTCGCGGACGCCGACAGCCAGCTGGTCGACTTCTACAGCGTCGACCTGACGGCGCGCACGGCGACATAGTTCTCCATCAGCCAGTCGAACACCCCCGGCGCGTTCCTGTACCTGCACGGCCTGGCGTTCACGCCGACCGGGCAGCTGCTGGTGACGACGGGCACGTTCTTCGGCACTCCGCCTGTCGACCCGGATCCGAGCACGCAGTACATCCTCGAGTTCGACGGCCGTCGCTGGCGATCCACGGCGTCGACATCAGCAGCGGCGGGTCGCCGTTGTCGGGCGCCGCGGTGGCCCCAGGAACGACGCTGGACTTCACGGTGACGGTGGGCGCCGCGAGCGGCCAGGTCGGCAGTGTGGCGACGACCGGCACGGTGACGCTGACCGACAACTCGACGGGCACGCCGGTGACGCGACGGTGCCCTTGACGCCCTCGACGCCGCTGAGCTCGACGACGCTGACGGCGGGCGTCGGCGACGGTGACCTACAGCTACAGCCGGCCATCGAGCGTGACGAGCGCGCGCAACGGTGTCCTTCAGCGCCGGCGCCACCGGCGTGGTCAACAACGGCGTTTCGAACAGCGTGACGGCCCCGGCGTTCGCGCCGGTCACGGTGTCGGCCTCGGCGAGCGACACGACGCCGCCGACGATTACGCTGACGCCGAGCCCGGCTTCGCCGCAGTCGGCCGGCTGGTACAACACGAACGTCACGCTCACGCTGACGGCCACCGACAACGCCGGCGGCTCGGGCGTGAAGGAAGTCGACTACTACTTCCACGGCTCACAGCAGGCGGTCGTGGACCATGGAACGGTGTACTTCCCGGACCGGGTCACCGGGTCGACCGCCGTCGCCACGGTCGACCAGGACGGCACGAGCACGCTCGTACTACCGGGCGGTCGACAATGCCGGCAACGTCAGCGCCGGATCGGTCAACGGGTACCAGACTCTGTCGATGCAACTGGACCAGACCCCGCCCTACGTGCAGCAATTCCAGACGCCGACGCCGACGGGCATCCAGCACATTCCGGACGGCAACATCCGGCAGTGGTGGAACGCGAACGTCAGTATCAGTTACACGGCGCAGGACGTGCTGTCGGGCCTGAAGTCGGCGACGCCCGCCTCCCCGCTGACGTTCACCACCGAGGGGGTCGACCAGCGGCAGGTCGTCACGCTGGTCGACAATGCAGCCAACAGCTCTGCCTCGTACAACCCGCAGAGCTACACGTCACCGGCCGTCAGCATCGACAAGACGGCTCCGGTGCTGGGTACGATTACCCGGACGCCGGCGGCCAACGCGAACGGCTGGAACAACGGCGCGGTGACGGTGACCTTCACGGCTTCCGACGCCCTCTCGGGCTTCCCGGCGGCCGATGCCACCACGCTCATCGACGGCGGCCTCCAGGCCAGCCGAGGCGTCACGCTCAGCCAGCAGGGCCAGAACCAGACGGTGGCCGCCGCAGACGTTCACGGACGTGGCGGGCAACACGTCGGCATCAGCGACCTATTCGTCGCCCATCAACATCGACACGACGGCGCCGGTCATCACGAGCACCTCGTACCTGAACGGCTCGGGCCAGACGGTGACGCCGAACGCGAACAACTGGTTCAACGTGCCGCTCACCGTGAAGGTGACGGCGACCGACAACCTGTCGGGCTTCTCGGCGACCGATGCGACCAACGGCGTCGCGGGCAGCCCGGCCGGCCAGACGACGACGACGCTCAGCGACGGCGCGAATCAATCGGCGAGCCTCGGGCTCTCCGACCTGGCCGGCAACAGCGCCTCGTCGTCGGTCTCCGGCATCAATGTCGACACGGTGGCGCCGGTCGTCACCGGCACCTCGGTCATCAACACCTCCACCGGCGCTACGGTGGCAGCCAACGGCAACGGCTGGTACAACGTGCCGCTCAGCGTCGTCTTCGACGCGACCGACGCGACGTCCGGCTTCTCCGCCACCGACGCGACGTCGCACACAGCGGGCGGCCTGACCGGCCAGCGCACAATCGCACTGGCGGGCGACCACCAGAACCAGTCGGTCACGCAGTCGTTCACGGACCTAGCCGGTAACACGTCGGCCCCCTCGACGGTGTCGAGCCTGAACGTGGACACGACGGCGCCGGTCATCACGGCGACGCCGTACCTGAATGGCTCGGGCCAGACGGTCACGCCGAACGCGAACAACTGGTTCAACGTGCCGCTCACCGTGAAGGTGACGGCGACCGACAACCTGTCGGGCTTCTCGGCGACCGATGCGACCAACGGCGTCGCCGGCGACCTCAACGGGCAGAAGACGACGACGCTCAGTGACGGCGCGAACCAGTCGGCGAGCCTCGGCCTCTCCGACCTGGCCGGCAACAGCGCCTCGTCGTCGGTCTCGGGCATCAACGTCGACACCGCGGCGCCGGTCGTCACCGGCACCTCGGTCGTCAACACCTCCACCGGCGCGGCGGTCGCGGCCAACGGCAACGGCTGGTACAACGTGCCGCTCAGCGTCGTCTTCGACGCAACCGATGCGACGTCCGGCTTCTCCGCCACCGACGCGACCTCGCACACGGCGGGCGGGCTCACCGCCCAGCGCACGATCGCGCTGCCGGGCGACGGCCCCGGCCAGTCGGTGACGCAGTCGTTCGCGGACCTGGCCGGCAACACGTCGGCCTCCTCGACGGTGGCGAACCTGAGCGTGGACACGGTGGCGCCGACGCTGAACGTCAACGTGCAGCCGACGCAGGCGTCGCCCTACACCGACCCGGCGGGCCACGCCTGGTATCCGGCGACGGTGAACGTGACCTTCACGGCAACCGACGCGACGTCGGGCTTCGCCAACGGCAGTCTGACGGCGCTGACGACCGTCCCCGTCAGCGATGGCGCGAACCAGGTCATCACGCAGAGCTTCAGCGACCTGGCCGGCAACGCCGTCTCGGGCTCGTCGCCGGCGCTCTACGTCGACACGCTGCCGCCGACCATCACGTCGACGCTGACCCGGAACGGCACGACCGCGACGCTCAGCTTCGCGGTGACCGACGCCGGATCGGGCATCGCCAGCTGCACGGTCTCGGTCGACGGCGTCGTCGTGCAGCAGACCTGCGACCCGTACCAGGTGACCACCGCCGATGCCGGCAAGGTGGTCACGGCCACGGCGACCGACAACGTCGGGCACCAGGCGACCTCGCAGAACACGGTGTCGTTCGCGCCGCCCGAGGCCTACAACCAGTTCGACCCGGTGACCCAGACCGTGCAGGTCTTCACCTGGGATCCGACGACGGGCACGTCGACCGGCCCGATCGCCCCGGTGTCGGAGACCGAGCCGCAGTCGGCCGGCACCTTCTGCAAGGACCCGCACAGCGGCAAGTGGTTCGGGCCCTTCCCGACGGCGTGGTGGAACGATCCAGCACGACAAGGGCACGGTCAACGTCTACCGGATCGACGACGCCGCCGGCAACGTGCTCACGCTCGTGGAGCGCGTGAAGAGCGCCGGCAATCACGTGCAAGTCGAGGTCCTGAGCTTCCAGTACACCGTCGACGGAGTCGACGGGCCGATCATCTACCCGCCTGACGCGACGAAGAAGTTCGAGTGGTCGCTGAACAAGGACGGGAGCCTGAAGGAACTGAATCAGGACATGACGATCGGCGACGGCAAGGACAAGGTCCAGGTCCAGGCGAAGTACAGCGACAAGAAGGCCCAGACGACCGTCAAGATCAAGACGCCGGATTCAAGGATCAGAAGATCGACGCTCGACGGGCTGGTGCTGCTGCAGATGATCACGAGCCATGACGGCGGCAACCTCATCATCCAGGCCCAGGGGAACCCGTTCCAAGCCGTACCGGTCCGACGACCGACGGCGACAACTCGGGCGACGACGGCGATGACGACGACAGCGGCCATCACAAGGACCACAACTACTCGTACGGCTATACGCCGAGCGGTGGTGGCGGTGGCGGCGGCAGTCACGACTTCGGCTCGGTCATCGGGCGGCACGACCGGCGGCCAGAGCCAGGGCGGCAGCAGCCAGGGCGGCAGCAGCCAGGGCAACGGCAACAGCCAGGGCAATGGCAACAGCCAGGGCAATGGCAACAGCCAGGGCAACGGCAACAGCCAGGGCAATGGCAACAGCCAGGGCAACGGCAACAGCCAGGGCAATCGGCAACAGCCAGGGCAATGGCAACAGCCAGGGCAATGGCAACAGCCAGGGCAACGGCAACAGCCAGGGCAATGGCAACAGCCAGGGCAATGGCAACAGCCAGGGCAACGGCAACAGCCAGGGCAACGGCAACAGCCAGGGCAACGGCAACAGCCAGGGCAACGGCAATAGCCAGGGCAATGGTAGTTCGAACGCCGATGGCAGCAGCCAGAGCAATAAACGGCAGCCAGAACGCCGACAGCGATGGCAACCAGAATGGTGGGGATCACGACCACGGGCAGTCGACCGATGGCCAGCACCAGAGCGACCACCAGGATGGCAATCACAAGTCCGGCGACAAGGGCGACAAGGGCGACAAGGGCGACAAGGGCGGGCCAAAGGTCGACATCCATCAGGGCAACGCCCCGGCGAGTGGTCGGCGACGATCGGGTCTGGCAGCAGCAAGATCCAGATTCAGGCGAGCTACAACGCGCAGCAGAACCAGACGACCCTGACGATCACGAACTCGAGCGGCACGCAGACGGTCACCGCCACCGGTCAGGTTCCCCCAAGTCGGCCGTGAATCCCAACACCGGTGAACTGCTGATCAACACCGGAGGCTCCTCCGGCGGTGGGACCAGCGGGACCAACGGCAACAGCGGACCAACGGCAACAGCGGAACCAACGGCAACAGCGGGACCAACGGCAACAGCGGGACCAACGGCAACAACGGGCAGGGTAACGGCAACACGAAGACCGGCGGCGGCACCGGACGCTGAGTCCGGAGAATTCCGGCAACTGCAGTGACAAAGGGGTCCGCGAGGACCCCTTTGGTGCGTAACAGCGAAGAACCGCTGGGCGCTCAGGCCATCAGATCACCCTCCACAATCGCGCGAGTGCGCGCGACCTCTTCCAGCCGATCCGGCAGGCACAGACGCCGCGCGGCCACCGCGCCCGCCACCCGTGCGGCCCGGTCGAACCGGTCGGCCACGGCCGGACGATCCTCGACATCGAGATGGAACGTGAATCGGAGGAGCGCGACCAGGCCCTCGCGGGCCGACAGCGGTTCGACGCGCGGCCGGCTGCCCCGGATGCCGCCGGATCCAGCACGTAGAGGCGCGCGAGCGGCGCACGCGGGCCAGAACGTCAGGCCGGCGGCCGCCGCGTCCATCCGCCGCTTGTGCGAGTAGCTGGACACGCGGCGCCCGCGCGGCCGCGGCGGGCGGTAGAGGCTGCGCAGGCTGTCGTTCCAGAGCCGCACTCCCGGATAGCTCGGGATGGCCTGCACGCCGGCGCCCGTCGGCCTCGACGATCAGGCAGTCGTCCGACAGGACCGCCCAGTCGGCCCGGCCCAGCGCCGCCGCCAGCGTCGACTTGCCAGCGCCTGCCGGCCCGAGGAAGCCGACCACGCCCCGCGGCGTCCGGACCGCGCTCGCGTGCAGGGCCAGCCGGGGCGCAGCGTCGAAGACGAGCGGCATCACCTGATCGAGCAGCAGATGGCGGACGGTGCGGTCGGACGTCCCGGCAGCCGGCCGGCAGTCGATCCGGTGCGATGGCATGTCCAGCCGGAAGTCGGCGAGCCGGTGGAACCGCAGGAGGTAACCCTCAGGATGGCGGGCGATTGACAGCCAGAGCCGCCGATTGGGCAGCCGCCAGCGGTGAAACCAGCCGGCCTGCGCGCGGACCTGCGGGCCCGGCTGACGCAGGACGAATGTCCAGTCGGCCGGCCGGCCGGCGGCCTCCGACAGCTCCGGCAGTCGCCGGTTGCTCGACAGGACCAGACCGCCGACGACATACGTCCGCGTCTCAGACGGCATAGCGGGTGATCACCTCGGCCACGAAGACCGCCGCCCGTTCCGGCGTGCCGAGCAGATCGGCATGACGGTGGAAGACCTCGGCTTCGATGTCGGCGAGCGGTCCGGTGCCCATCGCACAGTGCCAGCACCGTCCGGCGCGCCTCGCCGGCCGCCGAGAGCGTGGGGACGAAGTCGGGCCGTGTGCGACGCGTGTCCTCGACCGGCATCAGCATCCCCTCGAACGTCGAGGCGCGGCAGGCCCCCTTGCTCCGTCCGTCCCGGCCGGTCACCCGCACGTCCCAGACGACAATCGATTCGCGCGGCCGGATCCGCATCGTCACCTCGACGCGGTCGCCTTCGTCGACCGACATCGGCCGGTCCAGCCGGAAAGAAGACGTTGCGCCGGTTGATGCGCGCGGGATCCAGCGGCGAGTTGGTCAGACCGACCGACGGCGCGAGCACGGCGGCGAACCAGCCGCCGATGCCGTGGAGGACGCCGGCTCGCGTAATACGGCTCTCGACCGTGCCCGCCACCGGCGCCGGATCGTCGGCCTCGAGGTCGAGGGCCGACAGCTGCCCGGGCGCGCCCAGGAGATCCCGCGGTTCCAGCCGCAGCGGATAGCCGGTGCCGCCTGCGATGGCGCGCGCCGGGGCGAAATCGAAACCGGCCGGCCGATCTCCCAGAAGCTGACACGCCTCCACTGCGCGGCGTGCTCGACCGGCGCGAGCCAGAGGTCGACGCCGGACGGGATCGTCCGGCCGCCGGGTTTCAGGAAGCGGCGGCGGGCATCGGGCAGGTATTCCAGGAGGCCGGCTTCGAAGCCGAATCGACCGATCTGATCCGTCAGGACGAGATCGACCGGCTCGGGCAGGACCGCGCGGGTGGACAGCTCCTTGATGAAGTGGACCCGATCGCCAAACCCGTTCGCCTGCGCGATCTGGCGCGCCAGGCCGACGATCGGCCCGTACTCGAGGGCGTAGACGCGCTCCGCGCCCGCCCGGCATGCCATCAGGCCGAGGATGCCGGTGCCCGACCCGAGATCCAGCACGACATCGCCGGGCCGGACCATGAGCGTCACGGCCCGCGCGAATGCGTCGATCCGCGCCCGGTCCGACAGGTATTCCCGGTGCTCGTCCAGAATCAGCGACACGGAGCCCTCTGCGCCGGGCTCACAGGCAAGGCTTGGAATTCGGACGTCCGAACTCGACCTTGGTGCTCCCCTGGCTCTGCGTCAGCTTCGCCACGCTCCCGTATTCGACGAGCTGCGGCGCGATGGTAGGGCCGGCGAGTGCCGCGACCCGCATCGTCCTGGCGTTCGGGGACGTCAGACCCTGGCTGGTTGCTCATGTGCTGCCTCCTCTACTCGACTGCGTCCAGCGGCCACGCCGCCCGGCCGTTCACCGGCCCGCGCATCGGCCCACAACTCGACGGCGCACGCGGCCCACAGCGGACGCAGCTGTGGAAACGGCGCGGCCGGATCGTCGGCCCGTCCGTACGCCTGACGCAACTGCGATCCGCTCACCCATCCGCGGCGCGCAACGACGGGATCGTTCATCAGTCCGGTCTTCACGACATCCCGGATCGCCTCGTGCACCAGGTGCGAGTAGTCGGGATGCCACAGGCGATCGCGGACCGCGTCCGGCAGCCACCGGGCGAACGCCCGCCGCATCAGCGACTTCGGACGACCTTCGCGCCAGAGCTGGTCGGCGGGCAAGGCGAACGCGAACTCGATCAGGCGGCGATCGTGGAATGGATGCCGTTCCTCGAGGCCGACCCATCCCAGCGTCCGGTCGATCTGCTCCAGCGCCAGCGTCGCCAGGCCGCTGGTCGCCTCCTGATAGCTCTCGCGCCGGGCGAACGTCGGAAAGCGCAGATCGGAGGCGTATTGCCGCAAGCGATCGCGCAGCGCGGTCCGCGCCGCGAAGCCGGGGTCGATCCACGCCGGCACGACATCGTGACCGGCGGCCCGCTTCGTGAGCTGCCGGATCGGCTGCGGCAGCAGCGGCCACACCGACAGCCGGACGGCCGACCGGTACCCGACGAACTCGGGGCTGCGGGCGTCGCGGGCGATGCTGCGCGCGAGGCGCGGCAGGCGCAGGCGGCGCAGCAGGTCGGCGTAGTAATACGGACTGCCCATCAGCCACTCGTCGCCGCCGAGTCCCGACAGCAGCACCCGGGCGCCGCGCCGGCGGGCCAGCCGCCGCAGGGGATCGGCCGCCAGGCTGCCGGGCGTCGTCGGCACGTCACGGTAGCGCCGGGCTTCGTCGGCCGCCATCCGCCAGTCGCTCGTGCCTCCGGCGAGCACGTGCGCCGTCGTCCGCCAGCGATCGTTCACGGCGGCGATGTACTCGCCTTCGTCACAGGCCCGCCCGGGAAACGTCATGGAGAAGGTTTCGACGCCGGGGAGGTCTCCACCGGCGTCCCGCATCGCCAGCGCCGCCCCGGCCACCGATGAGGAATCGAGGCCGCCGCTGAGCAGGATGCCGACGGGCGCGCTCGCCCGTAGGCGGCATCGCACCGATTCCACGAAGATCCCGCGCAGTTGCTCCTGGTACTCGCGGTCGGTCCGGTACCGGATCTCGCGGCCGGGATCGATCTCCCAGTACCGGTGGAGCCGCGCGCCGCCATCGCCGACTTCCAGCATGTGTGCGGCCGGGAGCCGCAGCACGCCGTCCACGAGCGTCTCGGTGCGACTGGTGACGAGGCCGACGAGGTGCTCGGCCACCATCCCCTCGTTGGTCCGGATCGCCTGCGCCGCGTCCTGCAGCAGCGCCTGCGGCTCGGTGGCGACCTGCACGTCGCGCGCGGTGACGCGATAGTAGAGCATGCGGACGCCGACAATGTCCCGGACGCAGAACAGCCGGCGCCGGCCGGCGTCCCAGAGGAGCGAAGGCGAAGTCGCCGAGGAGCCGGGCCGGACAGTCGGTGCCCCACCGCTCCCAGGCCCGCAGGACGATCGCCGCGTCGGTGCCGCGGTCGCCGGCCACCGGCGGTACCCCGTCGGCGTCGAGCCGCCTCGTCAGCTCGTCGCGATTGTCAATCCGGCCGTCGAAGGCCAGGACCAGTCGCGCATCCGCACCGGCGAGCGGCTGACGCTCGTGCACCGACTCGGGGGTGGCGTGGCGGGCGAGATGTCCGAGCAGCATCGGCCCCGCGACCCGCGTTCCCCGGCCGTCGGGCCCGCGGTGACTCATGCTGTCGAGCATGCGGTCGAGCAACGCGACGTCCCCCGGCGCGCCGTCGAGCCGCAGCACCCCCGCAATCGCGCTCATGACGGGTCCGGTCCGGTCACGATGACGAGTCCCCGGCCGTGCAGCTGGCCGATGAAGTCGAGCAGATCCCGTTCGAGCGGTGCCGCGTCGACGTCGTACTCGGCCAGCAGCGTGGCGAGCACGCGGTCCAGGGACTCGCCTGCCACCGATCAGGCGCCAGATGTGCGTCCCGATCGCATCCAGCCCGAAGTAGATGCCGGTATCGAGGTTCAGCAGGACCGTCTCGCCTTCGAGCTCGCGGGCGACAACGGCGTCGCTCGGCACTGCACGGGAGGCGAGCGTCAGGCGGTCAGCAGTCATGAGGGAGCACGGAGGGATGGATCGGGTGACGGGGCATCAGCCGATGAGCGACCGGTACAGGATGCGGCGGACGGGCGGATGCTTCAGCAGGGCCATGATGAGGCCGCGGTGCTGGTTGAAGCGGGCCGTCTTGCGGACGATCGGCATCACCCCGTCCGTGCGGGCGAGGTCGAACAGCGCGTCAATCTCCGTGTCGTCCATCCGTTCGACCAGCTCGCGGAGCCGCCCCTGCGCCTCGATTTCGTCGGCGAGCCGCTCGCGCCAGCGGCGCTCGTACCCGCCCAGCACGGCCGACGAGAGATCGCCGCGGCGCAGCCCGTCGCCGATGACCTCCGACGCCAGCTCGGCGCTGACCAGACTGTAGTAGATGCCGCCGCCGGTCGTCGGCTTCACGAGTCCGGCCGCATCGCCGATGGCCACGAGGCGGTCGCCATAGGTGCGATCGATCGGGCCGAGGGGGAGGATCTTCTGGCGCGGCGGCCCGCAGACGCCGTCGAGCGCCCAGGGCCCGGACACGCGGTCGACAATCCGCTGAAAGTGCCCCAGGGCGTCGCGCGTGCACATGATGCCGACCCGCGCCGACGCGCCTTCGTCCCGGAGCACGGGCGCCACCCAGCCGAAGCCGCCGGGTGCGACACCCACGCCGAAGAACAGCTCCACGTCACCGGGCCGCCCCGCACGCAGCTCGACCTGCGCCGACTGCAGATAGGAGCGGGGAAACCCGAGTCCGAGCCGTCGCTGAATGGCGTAGTTGGCCCCGCAGGCGAGCACGACGACCCGGCCGCGCACCGACTCCCCTTCGCGGGTCGTCACCGTCACGCCGTCCTCGTCGATCGAGACATCGGTGACCCGGACGCCGCAACGCAGCTCGGCGCCGGCATCGGTCGCCTGCCGGGCGAGGCTGCGGTCGAACGTCGGCCGCTCCACCACGGCGACCTCCTCGACGGGCGTCGTGTACTCGATTTCGATGCCGGACGGCGAATGGAACCGGACGCGGTTCAGGCTGTTGACGAGGCCGTCCTCGTTCAGGCCGAACTCGGTGAAGGTCTCCGGGGCGAGAATCCCGGTGCAGTGGACGGGCCGCCCAATCTCGTGATGTTCCTCGAGCACGGCCACGCCGAACCCGGCTTCCGCCAGGCGGCGCGCGGCGTGGAGACCACCAGGTCCCCCACCAACCACGAGAACATCGAGGGCATCGGGCCGCATGATCAGTCGATGGGACACAAGGCTGTTGAGCAGTTCATATTATACGGCACGGGGTCGGCGCACCTTGCGATCGCCATCCTCCCATCGACCGCGGCCGCTGATCCAGAACGACAGGACGATCAGCTTCAGGTCGAGGCAGAACCCGGCCCGGCGGACGTACAACCGGTCGAGCCGGAACTTGCGGGCCCGCGGCAGGTCGCGTGGCGCGTACACCTGCGTGAGGCCGGTGAGCCCGGGCCTGACCGCGTGGCGGGCTTCGTAGCCCGGGATGGCCGACAGCGGGATGGACGTCCCGTCCCCGGCCGTCTCAATCTCGTCCGGCCGCAGCGGCCGGGGACCGACGAAACTCATGTCCCCGATGAAGATGTTCCACAGCTGCGGCAGTTCGTCCATGGCCGTCGCCCGCAGGATCCGCCCGACGCGCGTCACCCGGGGATCGCCGGCGATCGCCTGGACCGGGCCGGTGCGGCGCTCGGCATCGGGGACCATCGATCGGAACTTCATCGCGCGGAACACCCGGCCGCGATAGCCGACCCTCTCCTGCGTGAAGAACACCGGTCCCCCGTCCTCGAGCTTCACGGCCAGCGCAATCGCCAGCCACAGCGGGGAGGACAGGACGAGGCCCAGGCCCGAGAGCGCAAGGTCGAAGAGCCGCTTGAGGGACATTGACATCAGTGAGTCCACATGGGGTCCATCCCCATGCGCAGCCGTCGCTTACGCCCCGGCTCCTGCGGCGGCGACGTGGCGGCGTTCAGTCGCTCGAACAGGTCGGCGTACGCCTGGACGGCAACCGGCCGGTCGAAGCGCAGGGCCGCCTGCCGCGCGTGGGCACCGAGCTGCGCCACGCGTGCCGGATCGTCCGCCAGCCCGCGGATGGCCGCGGCCAGCGCACCGGCATCGCCGGGCGTGACGACCACGCCGCAGTCGGCCTCGCGTGCGACCACCGCGGCCTCGCAGCTCGGATCGACGGCGGCGACGAACGGCCGCCCGGCCGCGAGGATCCCGTAGAGCTTGCTCGGCACGATGTAGCCTTCCAGGCCCGGCTTCAGCGACACGAGGAAGACGTCGGCCGCCGAGAACGACTCGGCCAGACGCTCCTTCGGCTGATATGGCAGGAAGCGGACGTTGGTCAGTCCGTCCCGCGCGGCTCTCGCCTCGAGCGCCGGCCGCTTGGTGCCGTCGCCGACGATGACAATCGCGATCCGCGGGTCGTCCTTCAACAGCGTCGCCGCATCGAGCAGCGTGTCGAGGGCCTGCGACAGGCCGACGTTGCCCGAGTGCATCACGACGAACCGGCCGGCCAGACCGTGCGCCGCCACGAACGCCGGGTCCTTCGGCCGCGGAACGATCGCGTCGCAGTCGGCCCAGTTGTGAATGACGGCGACGCGGCCGGGCGGTGCCCCCTTCTCCTCGACCAGCCGGCGCTTCATCCGATCGCCGAGCGCCACGATCGCATCGGCCCGGCGCAGCAGGCTGCGGTTGAGCCGGTCCAGCATTCCGTTGACCGCGCCGCTGTGAAAGTCCTCGAGCAGGGCCGCCACTTCGGGGAAGACGTCCTCGCACAGGAAGACGAACCGCGCGCCCCGCACGCGCGCCACCGCGATCGCCGCCAGGCCGATGATCGGCGGATCGGTCAGCGACACGACGAGATCCGGCGCCGGCGCCCGGAAGCCGGCCAGAAAGGCCGACGCGAAGTACGTCACGTAGTTCGACACGCGCGCGACGAACCGGCCGGGACGAAGGGTCGTGCCGTTCGCCCGCAGGATGCGCACGCCGTGCCGTTCCTCCCGGACGAACGGTGCCAGGCGTCCGGCCCCCGTCCCTCCCCGGAGCGGACGGCCGGCGATGACGGTGACGTCGCAGCCATGGCGCGCCACCAGGTCCTCGGCCAGCTCGGTCAACAGCTGGCCGGTCGCCGCCATGTCCGGCCAGTAGGACCGGTTGAAGAAGCAGATCCTCATGCGGGCGCGAGATCCGCGGCGGCGCCACGGCCGACACCGGCCTTCTCCAGCACCATCGAACCGAGCACGAGGACGTCCATGCCGGTGCGCAGGAAGCAGTCGAGGGCCTCGGCGGGCCGGTGCACGATCGGCTCGTTCTCGTTGAACGACGTGTTCAGCAGCATCGGCACGCCGGTCTCGCGCGCGAAGGCGCCGATCAGCTTCCAGTACAGCGGGTTGGTCGTCCGGCTGACCGTCTGCAGCCGGCCCGACCCGTCGACGTGCGTGATGGCGGGCACCCGGTCCCGCATGGCGGCCTTCACCGGGTACACCTGCATCATGAAGGGGTCCGGCACGGCGCCGTCGAAGTACTCGTCGAGCGCCTCGACGAGCACGGACGGCGCGAAGGGACGGAACTTCTCCCGGAACTTGATCTTCGTGTTGAGGATGTCGCGCATGTCGGGACGGCGGGGATCGGCGAGGATGCTGCGGTTCCCCAGCGCGCGCGCGCCCCACTCCATCCGTCCCTGGAACCAGCCGACGATCCGCCCGGCGGCGATGGCCGCGGCCGTCTCGCGGCAGAGGACGTCCTCGTCGGATTCGCGGCGGACGGTGCAGCCGGCCGCCTGCAGCCGCCCGGCCTCGTGCCGGATGGCGTCTTCGATGTCGGCCTCGGAGAACTCCGGCCCCCAGTACCCGTGCTCCATGACGAAGCCGCGCGATCCCCCGGCGGCGTGCCAGGCGTGGAAGGCGGCGCCGAGCGCGGTCCCGTTGTCGCCGGCTGCCGGCTGCAGGTACACCTCCTCGAATCCGGTCTGCTCCCGCACCTTGCCGTTGGCCACGCTGTTCATGGCGCAGCCGCCGGCCAGACACAGCCGCCGCTGGCCGGTGGCCTGGCGGACATGGCGGAGCACGTGGAACGCGGCCGCCTCGTAGACGGCCTGCAGCGACGCGGCAATCGCCTCGTGGCGCGGCTCCAGCGGATCGCCGGGCCGTCGCGCCGGACCGAGCAGCGCCTCGAGCTCGGGCGTGAAGACGGGGCCGATGACCGGTGCGCCACCCTCCCAGGTCATGGCCACGCCGTCCGACGCGTGCCGGAAGTACCGCAGGTCGAGCGCGAACCGCCCGCCGGGCTGCAGGTCGACCATCCCGCGAAGGCGATCCACGAAGTCGGGCGCGCCGTACGGCGCGAGCCCCATCACCTTGAACTCGTCGCCATAGTGCGGGAAGCCCAGGTACTGCGTCACGGCGAGATACAGCATGCCGAGCGAGTGCGGAAAGAACACGCGCTCGATGCCGCGGAGCGTCGTGCCGGCCCCCGTGCCCCAGGACGTGCTGACGAAATCGCCGAACCCGTCGATCGCACAGACGGCCGCCTCGTCGTACGGACTCACGAAGAAGGCGCTGCCGAGGTGGGCCGGATGGTGCTCGACGAAGCGCAGGCGGGCGCGGATCCGCCGCGCGTCCAGCCCGAGCACCTCGGCGAGCCGCATCGGGATGTGCCGGACGCGCGCCAGGTTCTTCGTGCGATCGCCGACCAGGCCGCGGGGCCGCCGGCGCAGCAGGAACGCCGCCTTCCGCCACAGGTGAGCGCGCGGATCGCGCGACACGGCGTACAGATCGATCGCCTCGGCCGGCACGCCGCCCATGTGCAGGCAGGTCCGGATCGCCTCGACGGGGAACCCGGCGACGTGCTTGATGCGGACGAAGCGCTCCTCCTCGACGGCGGCCACCAGCCGGCCGTCGCGAACGAGCACGGCGGAGACGTCGCCGTGATAGGCGTTGAGTCCGAGAACAATCACGAAGGGTTTCGGTGCTGAACGGGGGCGATCCGTTCGAAGATGGTGAGGCTGTCGATCATCTCGAGCACCGTGAACGCACGGTCCGGCAGGATCACCTCACGGGTGTACCGGATGCTGTCGAGCGCGGGGCGGCCGGGCATGGGGCGGCTGTCGTGCACCGCGACGATGCCGCCCGGCACGACGAGCGGGCTCCAGGCGTGCCAGTCGGTGTCAATCCCCTGCCAGCTGTGATCGCCGTCGATCAGCAGGAGATCCACGGGCCCGGTCCAGCCTGTCGCCACCTCCGCGCTGGGGCGCTGTTCGAGCACGAAGCGGCCGTGGGGCACCTTCGCCACTTCCTTCAACATGATCAGGCGCTCCACGCTCGCCCCCACCGGACGGACGCGGCGCGTGTCGATGCCGGTCAGCGTGCCGCTCGGGTCCATGGCCCGCCGCAACTCGCGCAAGGAGACGCCGTACGCCACGCCAATGACCACGACGTTGCGCCGACCCAGACCGTGGCGCGCCAGGCACGCCCGCTCTGCCTCCGTGATCTGCGTGCGGGCTTCCTGGAACCCCAGGCGGTAGGCGAGCCACCGCATCGAACGACCCTTCCACGTCGCGCTCATCGGTCTCCTCCGTTGTGGCTTCGCCTCATGGTTCCCTGGACGACCGCACGTACAGGCTGTCGGCCGCAGCCAGCAGCCACGGCAGGCGGCGGCTCAACCCGCGCAGCCGGTCCGACAGCCGCACGATCAGCCGCGCACCGGCGGGCAGCAGATCGAGATCGCCCCGCTGTGCGTTCAGCGTGAAGAATCCGTCGACCTCCAGCGACGACGGGCCCACGGCGGTCTCGAAGGCGCGCCGGAGCGCCGTGGGCGTCCAGTAGCGGACCTCGAACCCGCGGGGCGTGCGGAACGCGCGGCGCGCCTGCTGGTACAGGTTGCGGAGGCCGAAGCGGTTCGCCATCTGGATCAGCGCCCGGCCGCCCCTCGCCAGGACGCGCCGCACCTCCCGCAGGCACGCGCCGGCGTCATCGGGCGAGAAGTGCTGCAGCACGCTGTACGAAAAGACGACGTCGAAGGCTCCGTCGCGGAACGGCAGGTGGCGGCCGTCGCCGACGACGACACGGAGGGCGCATCCCGCGTGCGCCGCCACCTGCCGCGCCGCGAGCACGGCCGGCAGCGACGGGTCGAGCCCCACGACGGTATAGCCGAGGCGCGCGGCGCTCACCGACCAGCGGCCCCAGTTGCAGCCGAGGTCGAGCAGCGGCGCACCCGCTCCCGGCGGCAGCCGGATCTCCGGAATCGGCCAGCGGGTCAACCCGGTCGCCAGGCGCCGATAGAGATTGCCGGACGTTCCCAGCAGCGACGCCGCCACGAAGGCGCGCAACTCCGCCTCGGACCGCGGCTGCCGGGCCGCCTCCGCCTCCGAACGATCCAGCGCATGACGCGCAGCCGGATGAGCGGGCAGGTCCTCCTCGACCAGCAGCAGCGGCACGCCGTCGACCACTGGATACCGGTGCCCCGCCTCGCAGACCAGCGTGCCACCTTCGGCGCGCAGCCCGGTGCGATCCCGCGGACAGGCCAGACGCTCGAGCAGCCACGGATCCACCGCGGCCGGCTCCGTTCCAGCCACCAGGCCCGCATCCGATCCGGCGGCAGCCGGTGGGTCAGGCGATGCGTTCGAGGATGGTGAGACTGTCAACACCGGTTACCAGCTTGAAGCGGGCGTCGGCCAGGATGACGTTCGTCGTGTACCGCACGCTGTCCAGGGGCGCCGAGACCACCCCGGGCGGCACCCGGCTGTCGTGCAGCGCCACGATCCCGCCCGGCGCGAGGTGGACGCTCCAGTCCCGCCAGTCGCGATCGATGCCGTTCCAGGAATGATCGCCGTCGATGAAGAGAAAATCAATCGGACCCGCCCATCCCTGCACGGCCTCGTGGCTCAGGCGCCGATCGAGCACCACTCGCCCGCGGCGGCACCTGCGGATCTCGTGCTGCGCCACGAGGCGTTCGAAGCTCACGCCCAGCCGTCCAGCCGGATGGGGATCGATGGCCGTCAGCACGGCCTCCGGATCCATGGCCCCGCACAGCACCGCCGTGGACACGCCGTGCATGACGCCGATTTCGACGAGCCGCTTCCGCCCGGCCGCATACTGCGCCAGGCACGCCCGCTCGGCCGCCGTCGTCTGGGTGTGCGGGGCGCGGAGCCCGAAGCGATACAGCAGCCAGTGTACGGCGCTCCCCTTCAGCACGGTCCGCTCCGCGGCACGACGCGGCCGGACGGGGTGGGCGCCGGCGCGGCGTCCGCGCCGGCCTGGCCGGACAGGCCGAGCGCCGCGACGAACCGGCGGTGGAACTGCTCCTCGGTGAAGCAGCCGGCGAAGCGCTGGACGCCGGCCGCGCCCATCCGCCGGCACAGGCCGGCATCCAGGAACAGCCGCCGTATCGCGTCCAGCACGGCCGCGTCGTCGGCCGGGTCCACGATGAGGCCGGTCGTCCCGTCGACGATGATCTCCGAGGCGGCGCCGGTCCCGCCGATGCACGCCCGGCCCGCCTGCATCCCTTCGAGGAACGTCAGGCCGAAGCCCTCGTCGGCGCTCGGCATCACGACGAACGCACACGCATCGTACAGGTGCTGGAGCTCGGCGTCGGACACACGGCCCACGAAACGGACGGCCGACGACAGACCGAGCGTTCCGCTGAGACGCTCCAGGCGCTCGCGATCGTCCCCGTCGCCGGCGATGACGAGCCGGGCGCCGGGTACGTCCTCTCGAAGCCGTCCCCAGAGCCGCAGCAGCCGATCGTGTCCCTTGTAGCGCTCGTCGGATCGCAGGCGACCCACGATGAGCGCGAATCCGTCTCCGTCCGCCGGTGACGCGGTTGACACCGGCCGCGCTCTCACGGGAATGCCGGGCGCGCAGATCGTGATGGGCCGATCGGCGCAGTCCGGATTCGCCCGCCGGAAGCGCTCGATCGTGTGCGCGGAGATCGCCACGACCCGATCGACACGTCGGAGCACCAGCCGCTGGATCGGCGAGAGCGGCCTCCAGGCTTCGATGCCGTAGAGCAGGAGGGCCGACGAGGCGCCGCGCGACAGCCATGGAAGCGCGAGCGGTGCCAGGTTCAGGTGCATCACGAGGAGCAGGGTGCCGGACTGGTCCCGCAGCCCCTCCCGCAGCGCCCAGGCCGCCAGCCGCGTGCGCCGGCCGCATGCGCCCCGGGGCGTGACGCCGCCGAGATCTCCGGCGGCACCGCGGCGCGGGGCATCGAGCAGCGACCAGGCCTCGACGCGCCGGCCGGCCGGCGCGTCGGCCGCGAGCGCCCGCACGGCCGACCGCGACACCGCCTGCACGCCCCCGGGCGCGTCGAGCTCGGTGGCGAGAACGACGATGCGCGACGGATCGCAACCGGCGGTCATCGTGAGATCGTGGGAAACGTCCGCACCTCGATGGCGGAGGCCGAGGTCACGGCCCGCTCGTAGCACTTCACCATCCGATCGGCAATCGCCTCCCAGTCGAACGCGGCGAGCGTCTCGCGCCGACCGTTGGCTCCCGCGCGCCGGCGCAAGTCTCCGTCGTCCATCAGCGTCGCGAGCGCCGCCGCCGTCGCGGCCACGGTGCCGTCGACCCAGAACCCTGCCTTCCACCGCTCGATCTGCGGCCAGGGACAGTCGCGGCTCACCACCACGGGGAGCCCGGCGGCCATCGCCTCACCGACGGCCAGTCCGAAGTTCTCCGAATGCGAGATCAGGGCGAAGACATCGGCCGCCGCGTACGCGGCGTCGCGGTCGAGGCCGTCCAACTGGCCGGCCAGGATCATCGTGCGGGCGCCGACGAGATCGGCGAATCGCCGCTTCAGCGCCGCCGCGTAATCCGCGTCGCCCGTGCCGGCCACGAGGAGCCGCGCCCGGGGGCGGGTGGCGGCCACCTGCCGGAACGCGTCGCCGAGCGTCTCCAGCCCCTTCTTCGGATGCAGTCGCCCGACGTACAACACGACGACGTCGTCATCGCGCAGGCCGTGCCGCGTGCGGAACGCCGCGATCGCTCCAGTCGACACCGCGGCGGCCGGATCGATGCCGTTCGGCACGACATCGATCGGGCGATCGAGGTGCAGGCGGAGCAGGTCGTCCCGTTCGCTCTCGCTGGTGGCGTGCAGCCGCGCGGCACCGACCAGCGTGGGACGTTCGAAGGCGCGGTACGCGATCCACTTACGGGCGCGTGATCGGCCGAACGACCAGGGCGCCAGCATGCCGCGCGGCGTCTGGACGTAGGGAATGCCCGCGCGGCGGCACCAGGCCGCCGCCTCCCAGACGATCACGTTCCAGCAGCCGTGCAGATGAACGAGATCCCATGCCCGCCCCTGCTCCGCGAGCACACGGTGCAGCGAGGCGGCCCGGAAGTACCGGCGCGGGACCGTCCGCGGCAGGTACCGCACGGGCACGCCTTCGAACGTGCCGGCGGCCGTGACCGCGGACGGCAGTTCGCCGGCGCCATCGGCCGTCGTCGTGAGCACGTCGATCGACAGTCCGGCCCGCTGCAGCGCGCGGCACAGCCCGAGGACGCTGCGCGGCGGCCCGCCATAGACGAATGCGGGTGCGAAGTACGGGCTGACGTGGAGGACGCGCATGGCGGAGCGAGCCGGCGTCAGGCGGGCCCGCGGGAATGGAAGCTCCAGCGATCGGCGTCGCGGCCGACGATCGGATCCAGCCGCGCCAGCCGCGCCAGGAAATAGCGATCGGCCAGCACCGCCGCGCCGCCGAAGTAGATCAGCATCGTGCCGGCGAATCCGATCGTCTGCACCCACGACCGTTCGAACAGGTAGAGCGACAGCCAGAAGATGACGGTGACCGTGGCGACGGCGAGCTCCCGATGCCTGATCGTTCGCAGCAGCCAGGCGTAGGCCGCTCCCAGGAAGACGCCCCAGAGCACGATCGGGAGGAACATCCACGGGACGCCGAAGTCGAGATAGCCCTCGGCCGCGTACCCGAACGCGATGGTGGTGCCCTGCTCCGCGCCGGCGACCGGCAGGCCCGTGTACCGCCGCACCATGTTGCTGTCGGACTGCACCGCGGCCTTGTCGGGGAAGAAGACGCGCGGCTCGAGCGCGTGCATCACGGCGCCCTCGAGGATCGAGCCGCCGGTGTGCGGCAGGACGGCGGGCACCCGCGCGACGGCCAGGGCCGGGAAATAGATGGCCCAGATCCGATCGACCAGTTGATCGGCGTCGAGCATGAACTCGGACTGGTCGCTCTGCAGCCACTGCGACGACAGCGCGAACACCCGATCGAAGCGCTCGGCACGCGAAGCCGCCATCTGCGGATTGGCGAACTCGGCCCGGTACTGGACGCGGACGGAGATCCACAGCAGGCTGATGCCCGCCAGTGCCGTCCCGATCGCAATCGCGGTGAGCCAGTGCTGCACCTTCCGCAAGTCGAAGACCCCGGCCAGCACCACGGCGGCAATGACGAGCGGCTCCCGGAAGCCGGCGAAGAAGCCGGTCAGGCCGAGCACGACTTCCACGCCGAGCAGCAGCCCGAAGGGCAGCCAGTGCAGCCTGGGCCGGCTGATCCGCCGCAGGATCAGGAACAGCGTTCCCAGGTGGACGTACCGCAGGACCAGGATGGCCTGCGTCAGCGCCGGGTAATCGAACGCGACCTGCGAGATGGTGCCCTCGAGCACGAGAGACACCAGGTAGACGACGAACAGCAGGCCGAGCGAGGTCGGCAGGTCCATCGGACGACGTTCCCAGGCCCGGCCGGACGCGTCTGCGGGATGCAGCAGCCACCGGCCGATCCGCAGCCCGATGACCAGGGACGTGACGCAGCCGAGGCCGATCAGAACCATCGGCCGGTAGTTGCTGGAGTACATGGCCGTGGCCTGCCGGCCGGTCACCAGGAAATAGTAGATGCCGATCGTGACCTGCACCCACTGGAAGATGAGCGCGAACGCCAGCACGTGCAGGTCGTCGTCGTTCGGCACGCCCCACCAGATCGCCCACAGCACGACCAGCGCGAGCGAGGCCAGCCAGTTGCCGGTGACGAAGCCGAGCAGGATCGCGATGATCCCCGTCGTGACGAACGCCGACAGCGGCGACGTGTGCCGCTGCCTCTCGACACCGGCTGCCGGGTAGGCCCGGTACTCGAACTCATTCATGGGCGTGTTCGCCATCGAAGCGGGTCATTGATCTCTCAACCGGCCACCACACCAGTCGCCAGCTTGTCGAGCCGCAACCAGCGCCGCACCGGCGGGCCGCCGGGCACCCAGGTCAGCAGCTCGGCCAGGATCGGCGCGTACGCCACGCGCAGCACGACGAGGGTCGTCAACAGATACACCAGACCGAGCCCGGCGAGCCGGACGACCGGCACGGGCATCACCCAGGCCCGTCCTGCCAGCCAGGTGGCGAGCGTCGCCAACAACCCCGTCGCGACGGCTGGCACGAGTGCGGTGCGCCGCCAGGCCGGCTCGAGCAGCGCGGATGCACGACCGAGCGCCACCACGGCCGCCACCAGCTGGGCGGCGGCGGCCACCCAGGCGTAGACGAGCACCGAGTCGGTCGCCCACGCGAAGCCGAGCGCCGGCAGCACGAGCGCCGCCGCCAGCAGGTCCAGCATCAGACACAGACGGAGCCGACTCGTGGCCAGCAGGACGCTGGAGCCGGTGAGGAACACCAGACCGCCGAGGCCTCCCAGCACGCCCGGCCAGATGAGCGGATCCATCGCAATCCATTTCTGTCCGTACAGGACCCGCGACAGCATCGTCCCCTCGAGGCCAGCGAACAGCGCACCGGGCACGCCGATGAGCAGCACCACCTGGACGAACTGCGTCGCGCGCCTGGCGTAGCGCCGGGCATCGCCACTCTCGCGTGGGAGGAATGGATACACGGTCTCCTGGATGATGCCGGTGAACCGGCCGAGCGTCACCCCGTAGAGCGCCTGCGCCCGATTGAGCAGTCCCATGGCGACGAAGCCGACCGTCGGAGCCAGCACCGTCGCGCCGAGGGCTCCGGAGAGGCCGTTGACGAGTCCCGACCCGAACCGCTGCGCGCCGAAGTTCAGCGAGTCGCGATACAGCCGCCAGACGGGCGGCCGCCACCAGCCGCGCGGCGGCCGCCAGCCGCGCACGACGAGGAGATCGAACCCGTACGGCACGGCCGTCAGCACGTTCGCCCCCAGCACGATGGCGTACGCGCCCCAGCCGGCGAGCGCGAGTCCGACGGTCGTCGCGAGGCGCAGCGCCGTCCCGGCCCCCGCGATGATCTTCAGCCGGCGGAAGTCCAGCCGCCGGCGCAGCATGGTCGCCCCGATCTGGTTCGGCCAGTCGAGGACGAGGCCGATCGCCGCCAGGTGCAGCAGCGGCGCCACCGCCCGATAGGACGGCACGAACCAGCACGCCGCCGCAATCCCCTGGCCGACGAGCGCCAACCCGACCTGCACGTAGAACGCCATCGTCCAGTGGGCGCCCCAGTCCGGCTGCTCGTGCTCGGGGAGCTGCACGGCATGCTCCACGAAGCCGCGCGAGCTGAAGGCGCTCAGCAGGCTGAGAATGCCGAGCACGGCCGCCACGCGGCCGTAGTCCTCGGGCGAAACGATGCGGACGAGGACGAGCATCGAGGCGAAGCTCGCCAGCGTCTCGAACACCTGGTAGGACGCGCTCCAGGTAATGCCCTGCAGCGCGAGCCGGCGCCGATCGATGCGCGCTTCGTCGGGCTGCGCCGACGCGACGATCGGCACATCGTCCAGCGACGGCGCGGTTTCCCGCGCCGCCGGCCGCGGGGCGGCCTGTGGCTCACGCGTCTCGAAATCGTCCGGATTCACGATCGGATCCGCTCCAGCGGACTGCCGTTGGTTCGTTCGCACGCCTGGTGCACGAGCTTCATCAGTCGCCCGCGCGTGGCGGACGCACTGGCGTTCTGCAGGAACCAGTCGCGGGCCGCCTTCGTGCGACGCGCGCGGTCGGCGGGATCGCCGGCGATGGCCTGGAGGGCGGCGGCGAGCCCCCGGGCGTCACCCGGCTCGTACAGCCATCCACGCGGCGCGTCGGTCCCGTCGCCGAGGATCTCGGGAAGGTCACCGACCCGTGACGCCGCCACGGGCACCTGCATGGCGAGCGCGTCCAGCAGCTTGGCCGGCACCTGCGCTTCGGCGAACGGCGTCCTCAACTGCGGAATCGGCACGGCCGTCGCCGCCGCCAGCAGCGCCGGCTGGTCACCGGTACTCCACGAACCCCAGGGTCCAGACACGTCCCGGCAGCCGGCGAGCCGCTTCGGCGAAGTCTTCCTCTGCGGGCGGGCCGGCCAGCACCAGCCCCCACGCGGCCGCCTCGGGCCATTCGAGCGCCTCGAGCAGCGTCCCCCACCCCTTGTGCGGCCGCGGCATGCCGCTGAACAGCGCCAGCGGGCGGTCGTCAGGCAGGTGGAACCGGCGGCGGCAGGCGGTCCGATCGAGCTCGGGCCGCGCCGGATCGAACTGTCGCTCGTCCGGGCCGTGCAGCACCCGTCGTCCGCCGTAGCGCTGCTCGAGTCGGTGACTGACGACGCTGACACCGGCGGCGCAGCGCGTGAAGGGATGGAGCGCACGCGTGTACTTCCACGCCGTCGCATGGCGCCAGCCCTTGATCAGGTCGCGCCAGACGAACGACGCGGGTGACGTGCCGAACGGTGTCCACTCGTCGTCTTCGACGTCCAGGAGCAGCGGCTTGCGGCGGCCGAACCCGCTGGCCAGCAGCGCCGGCCCCAGCGTGGTCAGCAGCGGCTTGCAGGCATACGCGATGTCGCCGCTCGCCATCTGCGCCAGCCGGTGCGCCGCGCCCAGCACGGCGCCGATGTCGAGCGAGCATCGAATCGTACGATACGGCAACAACTGCCGGTACGGCTCGTAGACGTCGGGGCCGCTGACGAGGAGCCCGAGCACTTCAACGTCGTACGCCGGCGCGAGAGCCAGCGCGAGCGGTGCGGCCCGCACGATCGGATTCGACGCCAGATCGTGCACGAAGAAGCTGATCTTCCGGCGCGGTGCGGATGGGGGCATCACTCGGCGTCCAGCAGCCGTGCCCACGTCGGCGGCAGGCCTCGTCTGAGCTCGACGCCCGCGAAGGGCCTGCCCGGCCGGCTGCCGGCCGCGCGCGCCCACGCCGCCATGCGCGCGAGCCCTTCGGCCAGCGGCGTTGCCGGCCGCGAACCGAAGACCGCTGCCGCGCGCGTGTGGTCGCCGTAGATGACCGGCACCTCGTGGCGTCCGGGCAGGTGCTCGACGGGATGATCGGCCACGCCCATGGCCGCCGCCACCTGGACGGCCAGCTCGTTGACCGAGTACGGGTGCTCCGCTCCGACGTTGAATACCCCGCCGATCGCCGCGGGCGTCCACGGGCTCTCGGCGACGAGCGGCACGACGTCCCCGACGTAGCTGAACGCGCGCTGCTGCGTGCCGTCGCCGAAGATCGTCATCGGCCGTCCCTGCAGCACCTGGTTCATGAAGATGCCGACCACGTTCCGGTACGGATCGCCCATGTTCTGGTACTCGCCGTAGACGTTGTGCGGACGGAAGATCACCGAGCGCAGACCGAACATGCCGGCCGCGGCCGCCAGGTCGAGCTCGACGGCCAGCTTGGCCACGCCATAGGGATCCTCGGGCCGGGGAACCTGGTCTTCGCGGACCGGCGACGCGGCGCGACCGTACACGGCGATCGAGCTGGTGAACACGAAGCACTCGATCTCGTGCCGGATGGCTTCGTTGATCAGGTTCGCGCTGCCGGTCACGTTGTTCGTGTAGTTGAACCGCCGGATGAAATGAGACAGGCCTTCGGCCGCATAGGCGGCCAGATGGAACACGTAGCGCACGCGGTACCGCTCGAACACGTCTGCGAGCAGCGCATGGTCCAGAATGCTCCCCTCGACGAAGTCCAGGCCGGCCGGCAGGTTCTCGCGGAACCCGCCCGACAGATCGTCGAACCCCACGACGCGGACGCGGCCGCCGGCCGCCAGCGCCCGCACCAGGTGGGCGCCCATGAAGCCCGCCGCGCCGGTGACCAGCGCGGTCGGCAGTGGCTGTTCGGTCGTCATGATTCGGCCTCGACGCCCGGGCGATCGGCGCGATCGATCCGGACGAGAATCTGGTTCGCCAGCAGGTTCGGCCAGGCGCGATGCAGCCCGGCGACCGTCACGCCGTTGGTCGGGTACCAGGCCGATGCCGGCAGCCCGAGCGCCGCGAGCCAGCGCCGGAAGTCCGGCACCGACCAGAAGCGCAGGTGCTCTCCCGGAAACGCCACCCACTGGACGGGAAAGCGGCCGCACAGCAGCCGCAGGCGATGCGGGAAGTAGGCGATGTTCGGAAACGTCAGCCACAGGGCCCGGGTGGCCAGCGCCCACCCGTCGCGCACGAACGACTCCGGATCGGGCACGTGCTCCAGCACCTCGCTCATGACGACGTGGTCGAATCGGGCCGTCGTGTCCCGCCTGAAGTCCGCCAGCGTCTGCACGCGGGCGTCCACGCCGCGGCGGAGGGCCGCCTCCACCGCGCGTGTACTGATGTCCAGACCGCTCCCCCGGATCCCGCGCTCACGTGCCAGGTACTCGAGCATCGCGCCGTCGCCGCACCCGACGTCGAGCAACGTCTCTCCGCGGTCGAGCTGGCCGGCGAGGATCTCGAACCGGGCCTGCACGCTGCCCGGCTCGCGCTCGGCCCAGTACGTCTCGTAGTCGATACCGGTCGCCCGCCAGGCCGGATCGACCACGGCCCCGCGCAGCGCCGCCACCACTTCGCGGGCACTGAAGTACCCGCGCACGAGCGAACGCTTCAGCGCCGAGTCACGCATGGTCCCTCAGTGCGCCTCGGCGAAGACGGCGCTCCACGCCTCCGCGAACCGCGTCCGATCGAAGGCCGCCGCCGACGCCTGCGCGGCACGGCCGGCCCGCGCGCAGCGGTCGGCGTCGACCAGGAAGTATTCCAGCCCGTCGGCCAGCGCGTCGGCTGTCGTGTCGCGGCAGATCCAGCCGGTCTCTCCGTGGGCGATCAGTTCGGGCAGCGCGCCGGTGGGCAGGACGACCGACGGCAGGCCCGCCTCCTTCGCCTCGACGACGACGATGCCGAAGCCCTCGCGCTGTTCCGGCCGCGATGGGACGCAGTGAATCGCCGCGCCCTTCAGCAGCGCCGGCACGTCTTCGCGCTCCCCGAGGAACCGCACCCGGCCCGCCAGGTCCGGACGGCTCGCGCGCTCGCGCAGCGCGTTGCGATACCGGACCAGCGGCGGTGCTGCCCAGTCGTCGATGGCCCCGACCACATCGAGCCGCGCATCGCAGCCGCGCGACACGACGAGGCCGACCGCCTCGAGCAGCAGGTCGGGCCCCTTCTCGGGGATGACCTGCCCCACGTAGATCACCCGGCCCGGGTCGCGCAGGACGCCATTCGACGGCGGCACCGCCCGGGCGGGAGCCGTGTTGTAAATCTGCGTCACCTTGGCCGCGGGGATCCCGTGCGCCAGCAGTTCGCCCGCCGTGTACTTCGAGTTGCAGACGAAGCGGTCGACCACCGGATTGATCACCAGGCGCCAGAGCCGCCGGTAGAACGGACCGGGCGCCGGCGCATTCCCGAGCCGCATCACCACGGTCGTGCCGGTGAGGCGCAGCAGGATCAGCGCCGGGAAGTGGCGCAGCACGCTCGTGAACTCGGGGACGAACACGTGGGTCGGCCGGAACCGCCAGGCATCCACGAGCAGCCGGGTGCTCGTGCGCAGGATGTCGCCGGTCAGCCGCAGCGTCTGGACGAGGCCGGGACGCCGCGAGAAGGCGTGCAGGTACGAGCTGGTCGACCAGCTCGCGCCGATCGCTTCGGCCCGCGCCGCAATGGGATGCGGCTCGGACGGCCAATCCCAGTTGGCCCACGTGTTCGTGATGCAATGCACCGGCCCGCCCTGCTCGCGCAGCACGCGGAGCACCTCGAAGGTCATCCGCTCGAGGCCCGACACGATCGACATCAGGCCGCACAGCGCGAGCACCCGCGGCGGCGCGTCGTGAGCGCCCGTTTGCCGCGCGCGGCGGCTCACGATTTCCTCGCAGGCCCCGACCAGGCCGGTCGTGGCCGCGGCCACGGAGTACCGCTCGACGCGCTGCCGGCAGGCGGCCGCCACCGCCGACTGCCGGGCCGGCGATTGCTGCCGGATCCGGCGTCAGCGCGTCGGCGAGGGCCTCGACGTTCCCGGCCGGAAACAGCTCGCCCGTCTCCCCGGGCGCGACCAGGTCGGGCGCGCAGCCGACGCGGTCGCTGACGACGCACGGCAGCCCAGTGGCGAGCGCCTCGTTCACCACGAGTCCCCAGCTCTCGCGCGCGCTCGGCAACACCAGACAATCGGCCACGGCGTAGGCGCGCCCGAGCGCCGACTGATTAAGGAAGCCGGCGAAGGTGACCGGCGCGTCGAGGCGCGCGGCCTCAGCGCGGCAGGCGGCCTCGAGCGGCCCGGCGCCGACGACCAGCAGGCGCGCGCCCGGTGCCAGCCGCGCCACGCCGGCGATCGCATCCAGCGGCTGCTTCACGTCCTCGAGCTTGCCGACGAACAGCACGACGAACTCGTCGGCGGCGATCCCGAACGCCCGGCGCGCGGCGGCACGGCCGTCGGGCGTCTGATGCGGCGCGGCGGTCGACGCGAAGAACCCGTTGTCGACCGAGTGCGGTGCCGCGAAGATGCGCGTGGCCGGTACGCCGAAGTGCCGCAGGTAGGCCCGGCTGCGCCGGCCCGGTGTGAGACAGGCCGCGAATCGATGCAGCAGCAGCCGCGTCCGCAGGCCCCACGCCGGCCGCCGCCAGCCGCCCGGCGCGCTGCCCAGGTGCGTGTCGCCGCGGTAGATTACCGGCACGCCACGCCGGCGGCAGGCGCGCAGCGCGCGCCGCAGCGTCACCGAATGCCAGCCCATCAGCAGCACGACGTCGGGCCGGCTGTCGACCAGCGCCGGGACGATCGCCGGCACGTCGACGCCCCGCCACGCCCCGCTGCTCACGTCGTCTTCTGGCTGCGCCGGCCGGACCACCTGCGCGCGATAGCCGTCGAGCAGCGGAACGTCCCACTCGAACGGCTGCCCGAAGCCGACGCCCTGCTGCGCGGCCGTGGGCTGCGTCGCATAGAGCACGGTCAGATCGATCGGCGCGCCGTGGGCCGCGACGTGGCGGAACCACGGCGCGTAGTACTGCACCGGGTGCGTCATGACGACCGTCAGCCGGATCCGGTTCATGCCCACGAACGGTCCGTCGCCAGCGAGCTGTCGCGACGGACGAGGATGACGTCCGCCATGCAGAGCCGCTGGTCGCGCGCCCTGGCGCCCAGGCAGGCGATGTCGTGCAGCTCGAACCCGTGCTCGCCGGCGCGGTTCAGCAGGTCGGCGAACGTCGGGCCGCCGTTGTCGTTGATCGGGTAGATCTGCACCTCGGTGAGCAGCACCTCGACCGCCGGCAGCACGCGCGAGGCCCCTTCGAGCGCCTGCATCTCGTGCCCTTCCAGATCGAGCTTCAGGAGCACCCGGTCCGCCGGCGTCACATCGTCCGCGATCAGGTCGTCGAGCGTCGCGGCCGGCACCTCAATCTCCGGCGTCCAGCCGCTCCCCGCCGGCACGACGGCGACACCGGTGCCGCCGACGGCCGTGTCTCCGGCCAGCGAGACGCGCGAGACGCCGGGCAGCGTGATGGCGCAGGGATGGACGACCAGCGAGGGGTCGCCAGCCGCCAGACGGTGCAGCACCTCCACGCAGACCGGCTGCGGCTCGATCAGGTGGAACCGCGCCTCGGGAAAGACGCGGCGCGCCATTCCGGTCCAGGTGCCCCGATTCGCACCGCCATCGATGACGACCGTCGGCACGAATCCCCGATCGCGCAACAGCTGCATCGATTCCGGCATCGCATTGAAGCGGTTCGGCAACGTCGCCCGCGTCACGCGATAGCCGGCCCGGAGGAGCAGCCGGCGGACGAGCGTCTTCAGGGATGGCATGTCAGCTCCGCGCGCTCCCCGCGGCGTGCACCGGCTGCACGGTGCCGGCCGGTACCCGTGCGGCCGGCGACCCGGTCGAGGACGCCGGCCAGGGTGCCCGGCCAGCGTCGCGGCGAAGTACGGGCGCAGCGCCTCCATGCGGACGTCGTCGGCGCGGTACCTGAGGGGCGGCACACAGGTCGGCGAGGGCGCCGAAGATCGTCTCGACGCAGGCGCGGGCACGCGTGCGGTCGCCGTAGGTGACGAGGCGCACCGTCGGCGGCCGCGTGACCCGCTCGATCACGCCGACGGCCGTGCTCGCCTCGTGATAGAGCGCGAGCAGCGGCCGGTGCGCGAGCAGCGCGCCGTACAGCTTGCTGGGGGTGTAGTGCGGCTCGCTGCTGCCCAGCAGCAGGACGGCCGTCGACTGGACCTGCACGCCCAGCGCGGTCAGGTAGTCCGCGCGCAACGGCGCCTCCGTGACCCGCGCCGCAACGCCGAGCTCCTGCGCGACGGGCAGCACGACTGGCGCCGCCGACCCCTCCCGCCGGTTGCTCGTACCGACGAAGTGCAGGCGCACGCGTTCGTACAGCGCCGGGCGGCGATCCCGCAGCAGCGCCACCGCCTCGAGCAGCGCGTGCAGCGTCTCTCGTCCTTCCGGCAGCAGGGCCCCGACGTAGCTGAGGTGCAGGCAGCCGTCTTTAGCGTCGAAATACGGATTGTCGATCGGCTGCTCTCGCAGCCGATCGAAGTCCGCCGGCTCCACGCCAATCGGAATCTCGACGCACGGTGGCGGCGGCACGGGCCGCACGCGCTCGAGTACATCGTCGCAGATGCGCCGCGACACGCCGACCAGGGCGTCGGCCGCGCGCACGACCCGGGGCTCCAGCCATGCCGCGACAGCGCGCGTCAGCCGGCTCTTCATGTCGACGGCGCCACCGGGACCGCCCCCGACCGTCCGTCCCCAGGCACCGACCCATGGATCCTGATAGTCGAGCACGAACGGCACGCCGAACCGGCGCTTCAGCATCGGACCCAGCACGGCGGGGTACGTCGGGTAGATCGTGATGAACAGCGCATCGAATCGTTCCCGCGCGAACAGCGAGATCGCACGGCTCCGGAGACCGGCCAGCGCGCGCACGCCGAGGTCGCCGATGCCGATCGGGCGGGTGAGGCGAGCCGACCAGGCGCGGCTCCGGATGACGCGCAGATCGGGCGGAACGAGCCCGGCCAGCCGCGCGTCCAGCGGTCCTTCGCAGTCGCGCGGGTCCACGGTCAGAACCGTCGGCTCCCAGCCGTACGCGGGCAGGTGCGGCGCCAGCAGCCGTACGCGGTGGGTGCCGGCCGAGGAATCCGGCGGAAAATGCGGGCTGATGAGGAGCACGCGCGGCATGGAATCGCTCAGAGCGCCACGATATGACCCGATTGCGGTTCGTCGGCCGGCCCCAGCGGCACGAGCCCTCCCGGGGTGACACGGGAACACTGGTAGCCGCTGGCCCGGAGGCGCGACAGCACGTCGACGGCAGCCGGCCGGTCGTGCAGCTCGATCACGAACGCGGGATGATGCTCGGCGAGCAGCCGCGATGCCCCGGCGAGCACGAGGCCTTCCGCCCCCTCCACGTCGATCTTCACGAGTCCCGGCGCCGGCCGCTCCGCCGACAGCAGCGAATCGAGCCGCACGGCCGGTACCGCCACGCGCCGATCGCCCGGCTGCGGATCCCAGAGCGGGACGCCCGGGCTGACGATCTGACAGATGGCACCCGCTTCGCGCACGACGAGATCGACTTCCCCGTCTCGATCGCCGACGGCCGCTTCGAGCGGCTCGATCCGATCGGCGAGCGCCGGATTGCCCGCGAGGCTGCACCGGAGGCACTCGAGATTGTGCGCGGCCGGCTCGATGGCGAGGACGCGTCCCGTGGTGTGGGCGGCGCACAGCAGGGAGAACAGTCCGCAGTTCGCGCCGACGTCCCAGACATCGCGCGTACCGTACGGTCGATGCGGATCGCCGAGTAACGCCGTCAGGCACTCGGCGACGTGCGGCTCGTAGGTCCCCATCGGAAAGGCGAGCTGGTTGGGATGGGTCGAGTGAAGCCGGATCCCCCTGAACGGACCGTTCGTCACGGTGTGCCACCCGAGCCGCGACGGTCCCCAGCCGAGACGCCGGCAGACACCGGCCCAGATCCGCCAGGCGGCCGGGCGATTGGTGACCCACCGCTTCACGTGCCACGGCGCCTTCACGAACGGCTGAAGCAGCGCGGGCAGCCGGACGTCTGCGTCAGCCGTCATCGCGCCGCCCGCTCCGCCACGGCCCGCCGCAGGAGCCGCTCGAGAGCCGTGACGAACACCGGCGCATCGAAGCGCGCCTCGCAGTCGGCCCGCACGGCGGCGCGATCGATTTCGTCCAGCCGGGCCACGGCGGCGGTGGCGGCGTCGACGCCCCGGCACACGAAGCCGTTGACCCCGTCCCGGACGATCTCCGGTACGCTGCCGTACGGGAAGCCGATCACCGGCGTCCCGCACGCGAAGGCCTCCGCCATGACGATGCCGAACGCCTCTTTCCATTCGATGGGAAACAGCAGCGCGGCCGCCGAGCCGAGCAGCGCATTCTTCCGCTCGTCATCGACCGGTCCGACATAGCTGACCTGTGCCCCGTCGATGTGCGGCGCGATCTCCCGCTCGAAGTAAGCCGCCTCCTCGCCTTCCGTGATCCGGTTGCCGGCGATGATCAGCCGCCGACCGGCTGCGCGCGCGATGGCGATGGCATGATGCGCCCCCTTGATCGGCTCGAGGCGTCCCAGCCACGCCAGCGGGGCATCGGCCGCCACCGTCGGCACGAAGGTGAAGCGTGCGGCCTCCACCGCGTCGTACAGCGTCTCCCAGCGTCCACCACGCCCGCCCTGCTGCGGGAGCTCGTCGTATACGCTCGCCGACGCGCCCGCGAACCGGATCGACGGGCCGGCGATCCGCACGGCCGTGTGCACGCCGCGCCACGGCACGACGCCGCGGCAGTACCGCTGGATCTTCGGCAGGCGCCGATCGGCCAGGATCGGCAGCAGCGCCGCGAGCCGGCCCCAGCTGAACACCACGTCGAGCTCGTGACGCCGGCGCCAGAGCGCGCTCCCCACCTGCCACAGTTCGCCCAGCCGCGCGCGCGGACCGCGGTGCGGGGGCACGCCATACGGCACGAGCGTGCCGGCCGTGCGGCTGGCGGGATGCGCGAGCAGCGTCACGACATGCCCCCGCGCGGCCAGGCCGCGCACGGCGATGTCCGCGACCCGCTCGATGCCGCCGTAATAGCGTGGCGGCACGGGCAGGTAGGGGTCGACGGTGATCGCGATGCGCAGCCGCGCCATCACTGCGGCCTCGCCACGACGTGAATCTCCTGGTCCGTCGCAATGACCTCGCAGCCGTACCGGCGCGCGTCCAGCCAGGCCATCACGTCGGCGGGCGTCAACCCGAGCGCCGCAAGCGGCCCGGCGTGCAGGCTGAGGAAGAGCACGGGCCGCGCCTCCGACAGCAGCCGCTCCGCGCCGCGCAGCACGTCGAGCTCGGCGCCCTCCACGTCGATCTTCACGACGGCCGGCCTCAGACCGAGCGACGCCACTTCGGCGTCGAGCGTCGTCATCGGCACCTGAATCGCTTCGGGCGATTCACCGGGCAGCAGCACCAGGCCGTTCGCACCTTCCGCCATGCCTGGCCGCACGTAGAAGGGCACGGTCGCGATGCGGCTGCCGCAGCAGACCGGCCGCACGGTCACGCGATCCGCCCCATGGTTCCAGGCCAGGTGCCGCGCGAGATACCGCCGCGTCGGCGCGCACGGCTCGTACGCGACGACGCGGGTGGCGGCTCCGCCCTGTCGCAGGGCAATCAGCGTGTAGGTGCCGAAGTGCGCGCCCACGTCGAACACCACGTCGCCTGGCGCGGACTGCGGCGGCGAAGGCCCGATAGGATTCAGGCTCGACGGTTTCCCAGCCGGCGCTGACGAGGTCCGGATCGAACCGCATCGGACAACCGCCGATGGTGACCGGCACCCCCGATCCCGCCCCGAGCGCGCCGAGCAGCCCGCGGTACGGCGCCCGCAGCGCGCGCCAGAGCCCGCTCCAGTCGCGCACGCCTGGCGCGTGCCTGATCGACTGCGCCACACGGCGCAGCACCGCGGCCGGATGCAGGGATTCGCTCATGCGCGCCGCACGCCGGCCGGCACGATCTCCAGGGCCGCGGCGAGCCGACCCGCCACCTCGTCGAGCGTCGGCGCGCTGCGGGCGACGTCCCCGATGCGGCGCCGCGCCTCCGCGCCCGCCTCCGGCTCGAGCATCCGGAGCGCCAGTGCCGCCAGGTCCGCGGGCGCATCCGCCACCGGCAAGGTGCCGTCGCGCCACTCGTAGCCTCGCCGCCCCGGGGTGGTCGTGACGATCGGAACCCCCCAGGCGAGTGCGACGGCCAGCTTCGTGCTGCAGCCGCGCGCGTAACAGAACAGCGGGTGCACGAAGCACCCCCAGGTCGCCGCCTCCGCCTCCAGGGCAGCGCCGGGCAGCGCGCCGAGATAGCGGGCGAACCGGAAGCGCCGGGCGAACGCGGCGCCGGCCTGCACGGGTCCACCGACCAGCCGCACCTCCAGATCGGGCGGCGCGATCGGCTCGAGCGCCTCGAGGAACCGCCACAGGCCGTCGGTGGTCGGCGGATGATCCATCGTGCCGACGAAGCCCAGACGGTGGTGCGCCGGTTGCCAGTCGAGCGGCGTCCGATCCGGAACCGTGCGCGGCAGCCAGCTCACGTTCCGCGCACCCAGCCACCGCTCGATCTCCACCTCGAAGGGCGAGAGGCAGACGACGGCATCGAAGAACGTGCGCTGCCGGGCCTCTTCGTCGATCAGCCAGCCGAGCAACCCTTCGCCGGGCCGGCGCCGCGGCACGCCGGCACGCGCCTCGATCCGCCGCGCGTGCAACGCGTCGACACTCTCGAGTCCGTGCGACAGCAGCACGAGGCGGCAGCCGTCCGGCAGCAGCGGCTTCAGTGCCGGCGCCAGCGGAGCGAGATCGACCGCGTTCAGGAACACGAACGCGGCATCGCGGGCCGCGTGCGCCACGGCGGCGGGAAAGTCGGCCCCCCACTGGACGCCGTACGGCCGGGGTGCGACGCGCCGCCGGAGACGGGCGGCGAGTCCGGGCGTGGAGGGCGGGACGATCATCACGGTCGTCGCGAGTCCCGCGGCGCCGAGCGTCCGCAGGTACTCGTGGCTGCAGATCTGCAGTCCGCCCGGTGCGTCACCGATCGCGCCGGGATGCGCGACGAAAATCGCGCGCACGCCGCGGTCCCGTGCTCAGGCCTCCCGCTCACGCGCAGATCCGATCGGCGAGCGCGACCAGTTCACGCCGGTACCGCGCCCAGGGAAATTCCAGCGCCCGCGCCCGGGCCCGCGTGCCCATCACTCTCCGCAACTCCGGATCGCCGCACAGCCGACCGAGCGCCGCCGCCAGCGCCGCCGCGTCGCGTGGCGGCACCAGCAGCCCCTCCATGCCGTCGCGCACGACCGACCCGGCGTTCGGCGTCGTCACGACCGGCAGGCCCGACGCGAGCGCCTCGGTACACCGCCACCGACGATCCCTCGAACAGGGTCGGGAGCACGAAGACGTCGGCGTCCCGGTACACGGCCGCCATCTCGTCGTGCGGCACGTGCGGCACGATGCGCACGCGATCGGCGATGGGTGCGAGGTACTTCGCCGGCACGGTCTGCTTTCCGACGATGGTCAGCGACAAACCGGGCCGCGGCCCCATCTGCTGCAGCGCGTCGATCAGGTACCGCGCGCCCTTCCCCAGCCCGAAGTGCCCGACGAACAGCAGCCGGACCCGGTCCAACGGCCCGGACGTTCCGGACGGCGCGAACCGATCCGTGTCGGCGCCGTACGCGACGACGCTCACGCGATCCGCCGGCACGCCCTCGGCGACGAGCGTGTCGCAGGCGAACGGGGATCCACACACGATCCGGTCGGCTGCGGCCAGCTCGGCTTCCGCCCGCGCGAGATCCGCGTCGGGGTACGGCCGCGGGTACGGATCGAAGTCCTCACCGACGCGCGGCCGCTCGTCGGCCAGGAGGCGGTTCCAGGCGCGCGGATGTCCGGTGGTGTGTTCCAGCACGCAGGTGACGCCCCGAGGCTTCAGGATCGAGAAGGCCGGGAGGCTCGCCGTGTTGAAGCCCCACACGCAGCGGATGCCGTCAGCCAGGGCCATCGCCGCCACCCGGCGGCTGAAGCGCCGGTTGCCCCACTCGTTCGCGTAGTGCTCGACGGCTCGCAGCCCGAGGCGCATCGCCGCGCGCTCGGTCCACTCGCAGGCGCCGATCGTCCGCACGAGCCGCGCGTCGAGTCCGGGATGATGACGGCGCCGCAGTTCGTGCTCGACGCGCCGCCGCAGGCCCGACGGCAGCCACGCCGCGATCCGGTACGGCCAGCGGCCGGGATCGTAGAAGATCGCCGTCGCGTACCACGCCAGCCGATCCGCGTCCTGAAACGCCAGGGCCGTCTGGTAGGAATGCTGCGTGCCCGGATGGAAGACGGCGATCGGTGAGCTCATGCGGCGTACAGCGCGAGGTAGTCCGCCGCCACCTCGTCCATCGTTCTCGCGCGCGGCAGAGACTCGCGCCAGCGGTCGATCGTCGCGGCTGGATCGCCCGCGACCGCGGTCAGCGCGGCCGCCAGCGCGCGCCAGTCACCCGGAGGAACGAGGCGGCCATTGACGCCGTCGGTCACCAGCTCCGCCAGCCCGCCGATCCGCGATCCGAGCACGGGCGTACCGGCCGCGTACGCTTCGATGGCCACGGTCGGTCCGCCCTCGAGACAGACCGACGGACAGCACAGCAGGTCGTAGCCGGCCAGGCAGTCCGGCACCTCGTCGAAGGGAACCGCCGGCGCGAACCGGACGCGCGGGTCGCCCGCCAGCATCCGCTGCAGCTCGTCCCGCACGCGGAGATCGGCCGGTCCCTGAACCGGCCCGCGCAGCTCGAGCGCGATCGGCACATCGGCCGGCAGCGCCGACAGCGCCTGCGCGAGCACGCGTACCCCCTTGATGGGATCGAACCGACCGAGATAGCCGACGCGCACGGGCCGGCGGGTCGCCCGCGCCTCGGGTCCCGGCTTGGCGACGACGCCGGCGTGCGACGTCCCCAGCCGGTTGAGCGCGAGCTTGCCGCGCGGCGCACCGTTACGGACCATCGCCTCCAGCGCCCACTCCGTCAGCAGCACGTAGCGGTCGACCTGATCCAGGAGTGACGCCTGCAGGACGCGCATGCCGGCGATCGACGCGCTGCGGCCCAGCGCCGTCCCCGCCTTGCCCGGGATCCGTCCGGCGATCCGTCCGACTGACGGCGGCACGGCGGCGACGAGCGACGCGAGCGCCTTCGGGAGGCCGCGGTTCTGCAGGTCGCACGCCGCGCACTTCCACGCCTCCGTCACCCCGTCGCACAGGTACTCGCCCCATCGCATCATCGTGCCGCGCGCGCAGACGTGGCCGAGACCGCTCGAGTGCGTCGTGGCGATGATCCGCGCGCCGGTCGCCCGGGCGGCGGCGACCTCGTGCACGTCCAGTCCCGGCACCAGCGTGTGAAAGTGGACGACGTCCGGCCGTTCCGCGCGGAGCCAGGCGTGCAGCCGCCCGGCGCCCCGGACGACCGTCGCCGTCTGCGCCTCGTCGCGCGTCAGCCGATCCGGCGTCGGAAAGCGGTAGACCGACGTCCCTTCGTGCTCGTACCGCCGCTCGTCGCGCCCGCCGGGATCGGGAGCGACGATCCGCACGTCGTGGCCCCGTGCCCGCAGCCGTCGCGCGAGTCCCGCGACGTAGACCTCGGTGCCGCCGCCCGTCTCGGGGTAGTACCAGCCGACGGCCTGCACGATCTTCATCGCACGTGGCACGGGTGTCACGCCGTCGGGGCGCGCCGGCGGCGCATCCGCCAGGAGTAGGCCAGGCGGTGGGCCAGCTCGGCCTCCGACACGTCGCTCAGGATGACCACGCGCGAGCGCTCGTAGGGAGACGTGTCGAGTGCGGCGAGCGGGCCCGCCGTGGTAAAGGCGCAGTCGAAGCCGGCCTGCCGGACGAGCGCGACGGTCTCAGCCGTGTAGTCCTGGCCCGGCTGGCCGTTCGGATAGGCGAACGCCCGCACGGCGCGGCCGATCCAGCGCTCGAGCTGTCGCTTCCCCGCTTCGATCTGATCCCGCTGCACGTCGAGATCGGCGCGCGCCAGAATCGGATGATCCACGGAGTGCGCCCCGATCTCGATGAGCGGGCTGGAGGCCAGCTCGACCAACTGGTCCACCGTCATCGGCGCGGATGCCGCGTGGACTTCGTCCGACCAGCGGTCGTGGCACAGTCGGCTCCACTCCGGATACGGCAGCGCCTTGGCATCCCTCACGGCGTCCTCGCCGTGGGCGCGGGCCACGGCATCGAACCAGAACGTCCGCTGCTGCTGCACCGGGCCGCTGCACACGAACGCCACGGCCGGAAGACCGTAGCGCTCGAGAACGGGTCTGGCCAACTCCGCCATGCTCCGGTAACCATCGTCGAAGGTCATCAGCACCGGGCGCGCGGGCAGCGTCAGCCGGCCCGCGACCGCAGCACGCCAGTCGTCGAGCGAGATGGGATGACACGTGTCCCGGATCAGCCGGCAGTGCGCCTCGAGCTGACTGGTGCGGACGTGCAGGCTCTCGAACGGCATCGTGCCCGCCGGCAAGGCATCGGGACGGACCCCGTGGTAGCAGAGGACCGCAACGCCGTCGAAGCGGGTGCGCCGCAGCACCGTCCGGTAGTACGCGGTCCCGAGCAACGTGCGCTTGACGAGATCCGCGACGCGGCTCACGCCGGCGCCTCCGGCTTCCGGGCGATGAAGTAGACGTGGTGCGCGTGGAGCGCCACCCACCTCGGGTCGGCCTCACCGTTCGGGCTCCTGACGCCCAGCACGTCGAATCCCGCGGCGCGCAACTGCGCGACCGAGCGACCGGGCCACGCGCTGTAGAGGTGCTGGCGCCCCCCGCCATCCTCGTAGCGGGCGTAGCCTCGCCACACCAGCGGATTCGGGATCTGTGCCGCCAGCAGGCGGATGGCGTTCCAGTAGCCGCGCAGGTAGTGGTAGCCGCCGCTGAAGATCGCGCCCAGCAGGTTGTGACTGCTGAAGATGAACGTGCCGCCGGGACGCAGGACGCGGTGGATCTCCCGCATGCCGGCCAGTCGCGCCTCCTGCGGGTACAGGTTGTCGATACCGTTGTAGCTGAACAGCGCCCCCTCGAACGTCGCGTCGCCGCAATCGAGGCTCCGGACGTCCATCAGCCTCAGATCCAGATCGGCGTGACGTGCCCGTGCCGCGCTCAGGAGCGACGCCGAGACGTCGATGCCCGTCACCTCATATCCCAGGCGGTCAAGGGCAATGGTGGTGCGGCCCCCCCCGCATCCGACATCCAGAATGCGCGCCGGAGGAGGCGGGAAGAAGCGCCGTACGAGCTCGCCCTCGATCGCCCAGAGGCCCTCGTCATGGCTGTACTCGGCGAGGCTCCACTGGGAATCGTAATTGGCCAGGTTGTCCGCGGTGATACGTCTGCCGGCGTCTCCCTCCGGTCCGACGGCGTCGGAGGCCCGCAGCGTCGCGCGCACGTGAGATTCGTCCATCTAGACCGCCCGGTGAATCCTGTCGTACCAGCCCAGCATCGCACCGCGCACCGTCGGCGCGTGCCAGCGGACCGCCAGGAGCGGGCCCGGCTGCGGCAGCCACGCACGCTTGTACGCCTGATCGCCGGTCAGCAGATGGATGGCGCGCCAGCGCGCGGCGATGCCGTGCGCCACGAGGCGCGCCAGCAGCACCTTGCCCGGCGAGTACGCGTCCCACGCGGGATCGCGCGCCGGAATCCACCAGTACATCCGACCGCGGTCGAACAGCCCGAGGTGCCAGGCCAGCGGACGGCCATCGAGGCGCAGCACGCTGTAGTGCGCCCAGCCACCCGGAACACCTTCGAGGAGAATCCGGTCGAGATAGGCCTCCAGGCCCGGGCGGAAGAGCGCGCTCGGCCGGACTCCGGGCCGCCACGTGTCGCGGTAGGCGAACAGGAACCGATCCCGAAGGTCGGCCCGGGCCGCGTCGCCGTCAGAGGCCCCGGCAATCCACAACTCGAGGGTGCCGATCTCCTCCAGCCGTCTGAAGCGGCGCCGCACGTCCCCGCGATGGTTCGCCGAACACCGCCCGAGCAGCGTGTCGAAGTCGGCGACGTCGGTCAAATCCAGCACCGGTGCCATCTCGCTCGTCTCGACCGGCAGGCCCGTGGCGTAGCGGGGCTCGACGAAACGGAAGAGCGCCTGATCGCAGGCCTTGCCGACCGCTTCGCGCGCCGCGCTCCAGAACGCCGCCCAGTCCACGCCGTCAGCGCCCCCTTCGACGAGCGGCGCGTGGTACCCGAACAGATCGTCGCCCGCCGGCCCCAGCGTCCGGCGCCTCATCGCCCGGCCCCGAGCGTCGGCAATCACCCAGGGCAAGATCGCGCGGCGGCCGTCCGGGCCGTGCGCCAGACCAATCATCGGCGCCGCGCCGGCCGGATCCCCGCAGGTGTCCGCCCAGGCCCTCACCAGGCCGGCCCGATGATAGACGTGCGCATCCGGATCGGCGTCGCGTACGGCCTCCCAGAGGGACATGAACGCGGGCGTCCACACGTCGGCCCACGTCCGCCGCCACTGGAACGTCCATCCGCCGCACTGCGACGTGGCCTCGCCCGTCATCGTGGCGCTCAGCCGCCGATCCCCGGCGGCGCCGCATCCGTTCCGGCGACCAGCCGCACCGACGGAGACCCCATCACCTGCGAGCGCGCTGTCAGGAGCGGACCGCCACGCATGTGATCAGGTCACCGAGATCGCGCTCGCCCAGCAGCGCGCGGAAGCGGGCGTCGTTGGTCCACCAGTCGCGCAACGTCGCATGGACCGGATCGATGTTGGCGTCCCAGATCAGCTCGGTGGACAAGGAGGCGATCCGCCACCCAAGGGCCGGGAGCTGACGACGCAGGCTGGACACGTCCACCTGGTTCACACCGAAGTGGGTCGGATCGAAGTATCCCTCCCAGTCGGATCCGAACAGCTGATGCGTGAGGCTGGCCGCGTTCGACGTCACGAGGAACAGCACCGTGTCCGGCCGGCAGACCGGCGCGAGTCTCTCGAGCACCACGAACGGCTCCCGGAAATGCTCGAACACCGAGTGCAGAATCAGCATCCCGAAAGGGGCGTGCTGCAGAAGGCCTTCAGGCAACGCCGATCGTTCCACGTCACAGATCCACACGCGGTTGGGCCCCAGCAAGGCCGTGGCGCGTTCGACGGCCCAGGGCGAGACGTCGGCACCGAAGCTCTCGATCCCCCGGCTCTGAAAGGCCGCGAGAAGACTTCCCGTGGCGCATCCAATCTCGAGGACGGGTCCCTCGGCCCGGTGCCCGGCCAGCATCGCGACGACGGCCTCGTTGTCGCCGCCACTCTGGGCCTCGTAGTCGACGTAGTTGCCACCCTCGAAATATTCGCGGTCCCCCACCCGGTCGAGCAATCGGTAGTGGCCGGTCGTCCGTGCGCGCATGCGGCCGGTGGCCGAACGATAGCGGAGTCGCCAGCAGAATCGACAATCCGAAATCGGGGCGTCCGACCGGCCCCAGAGCGTCGAACCGAGCCGGACTTCGCCCGTCGAGAGACTGACACTCAGGTCGCAGGGGCCGGCGTAACCAATCCGCGAGCCGTTCCAGAGGACGCGTGTCGGCCAGTGCCCCTCGTAGGCGACCAACTGCGCCTCCAGAGAATCCCGCGTCCGATTCGGACAATCGGACAACGAGGGTGTCTCCCGTCACGCGATAGGGCGCGTGAAGCGCGAGGATCGCGTCCTGCCTGGCGGCGGCAGGCAACAGGATCGCCTGGCGGCCCGTCACCCGGCTGATCGCCGTCAGTGCGGCGTTCGCCAGAGAACGTCTGACGCTCATGCCGGCCGCCTCGCGCGGGTCCGGCCCGCTCGGCCCGCGGGCGCGAGGCGTGCATCAGAGTCCGGAGTCGTCACCGCGAAACCTCCAGGAAGTGTCCGAGAACCGCAAGGCTCCAGGCCCGCGACCAGTGCGACGTGCCGCGCCGCCAGGCCTGCCAGGCCGCGTCGGGCACCTTCTTGTCGATCCAGCCCTCGCGCGCGAGCGCGGCCATCCCGTCGCGCACCAGCGGCGCGATCGCGCCGGTCATCCACTCGGCGAACGGCAGCGTGAAGCCCTGTTTCGGACGATCGGCGATGCCCGGCGGCAGCGGCTGCGCGAGCGTCTCGTGCAGCAGCCGCTTGCCGCGCAGCAGGTCGGGGCGCGCGCCGAGCGCGGGCCAGATGGCCGACAGCAGCGGGTCGTCGACCAACGGCACCCGGACCTCCAGCCCGTGGGCCATCGACATCACGTCGAGATCGCGCAGGAGCTGGCTCGCGAGGTACACGGTCGTCTCCAGGCGGGCGACCGACGCCACCGGACGCTCGTCGGCCGGCGGCGCGAAGAGGGTCCGTTCGGTCGCCGCGAGCTGCGCCGATGCCTCGCGCCAGACCGACGGCTCCCGCAGCGCAGGACCGAGCAGCGCCGGATACTCCCCGGGCATGAACAACCCGCGCTGCACCCGGTAGAGATCCTCCATCCGCCCGTCGGCGGCACAGAACTGCCGCCAGCGCGGACGAAGCCCAGCCGGCAGCAGCGCCGCGAGCGCCGGCGCCACCGGGCCGACGAGCGGCCACAGCCGCTGCTTCGCCTGCAGGGCGCGCGGCAGCCGCCGGAAGGACGGGTATCCGCCGAACAGTTCGTCGCCGCCCGTGCCCGACAGCACCGCCTTGATGCCCGTCGCGGCCACCGCGCGCGACACGTAGAACGAGTTGACCGCGTCGGCCGTCGGCTGATCGAGGCGGGCGAGGATCGTCGGAAAGTCGCCGAGGAGCGCGCGCGCATCGACGTGTACCTCGTGATGCGTCGTCTCGAACCGTCGTGCGACCGCGCGCGCCTGCTCGTGCTCGGAGAGGGGCGAGCCCTCGAAGGTGACCGTGTAGGTCCGCAGATCGCCGGCCCCCGCCGAGCGGGCGGCCGACACGATCGCGGCCGAATCGATCCCGCCCGAGAGGAACACGCCGACCGGCACGTCGGCCACCAGGTGTGCCTGTACCGACTGCTCGACGGCGGCACGCACGCCCGCGCGGAGCGCCCGCTCGTCGACCGCCGGTGCGTCCGGCTCAGAGGCGTAATGCGTCCGGACGTCCGCGAAGAGTCCCGAGGTGACGCGGGCCTCCGCGTCCCAGCGGATCCAGCGGCCGGGCTGCAGGCTCTCGACGCCGGCGAGCCACGTCAACGGCGCCGGCACGCTGCCCCACGCCAGGTAGGCCAGCAGACCGGCCGGCGAGGCCCGTCGCTCGACCAGCCCGTTCTCCCACAGCGCCCGCAGCTCCGAGGCGAAGACGACCCGCCGGTCGGACACCGCCACGTACAGCGGCTTGATGCCGAAGCGGTCGCGGGCGAGCAGCAGACTGCGCGCCTCCTGATCCCACAGCGCCACCGCGAACATGCCGCGCAGCGCCGACAGTCCCTCGGATCCGTGCCGGAGCAGCCAGCGCAGCAGCACTTCCGTGTCGCTGCGCCCGGTGAAGCGCTCGCCCTCGCGTTCGAGCCGCTCTCCCAGCTCGCGGTAGTTGAAGACCTCTCCGTTCCAGACGATCCAGTGGCGACCGTCCGGGCTCGCCATCGGCTGGTGCCCGCCCGGCGTCGGATCGATGATCGCGAGCCGCCGGTGCACCAGCAGGGCTTCGCCTCGCGGCGAGACGTACGCCCCCTCGTCGTCGGGACCGCGGTGCGCCAGCGACGCACCGAGCGCGGCGCTCAGCCGCGGCGCCGACGCGCGCCGGTCGCCATCCCATTCCACGAGGCCAGCCAAGCCGCACATAGAGAAAGATTGGTTCCAGGTCTTCGGGCTTCGGGCTTCAGGCTCCGGTGTTCACGGAGCCACGCACCCGGCAACCACGCCGTCCCTGCCCCACACCAGCCGCCCGGCGGCCCGCACCGCGGGCCCGCGAGGGAGCGGCGCGGGGTATCGGGGCCCCCGCAAGCGACCGAGCCGGGGTCCGGGGCAGAGCCCCGGCTGAAATCAGAAGAATCGCTGCGGGACGACGATCGTGTCGCCGGCGTGCACGAGATCCGTCTGATCGACGCCGATCTCCTTCTTCTCGCCGTTGACGAACCGCACGATCTTGATGCGCCGATTCGATCCGCGGTCGGTCAGTCCGCCCGCCAGCGAGATCGCCTGCAGCACCGTCATGCCCGGCTGCAGCACGTAGGCCCCCGGGTTCTTGACCTGCCCCGTGATGTAGAAGGTCTCCGCCTTCGGCACGAAGATCGTGTCGCCGTCGTGCAGGGCGACGTTCGCCGCCAGCTTGCCCGCCTGCAGGTCGGCGATGTTCACGTGCGTCACCTGCGCCGTCTCGTCGGAGCCCGGCACGACGGGACCGGTCGGCGGCGTGGTCTGGGTCGAGTGGACGATCAGCACCTCGCTGCCCGCCGTCCCGCTCAGCGAGCCGGCCGCGGCCAGCGCCTCGATCAGCGTCATGTTGCCCGTCAGCGGATAGCGCCCCGGCGATCGCACCTCCCCGATGATGAAGATGCTCTGGCTGCGGTACTGCTCGACCTCGACGCGCACCTGGGGCTGCTTCAGATACCCGTTCGACAGCAGCCCGCGCAGCCGGTCCTCCAGCACGCGCGCCGTCAGGCCGGCGGCCGTCACGCGGCCGAGCAGCGGATAGGTGATCGTGCCGTCCCCGTCGACCCGGAACAGGCCCGACAGGTCGGGCTCATCGAACACGGTGATGTTGATGACGTCGTGGGCGCCGATGATGTAGTCGTCGGCCGCCGGCACCGGCGGCAGGGTCGGCGCCTGCGCGGCGGCGGCCGGCGAGGCCGGCGTCCCCGATGCCGGCGGCGCCGGCGGCTGCGCCGACGGCGCCACGACGAGCATGAGTGTCAGGAGAGTCTGCAGAATGACCATGAGTTCCACATCCGACTGTCAGTCGGTCGTCTTCATCAGCACGATGCCGAGCTGCCGCGCCTTGCGATAGAGGTTGGGACGTTGAATGCCGAGGGTCCGTGCGGCGTCGCCGACACGCCAGTGATGGTGCTGCAGCACCGACGCGATGTACTCCCGCTCGAAGCGCAGACGCGCCTCGCGCAGGCTGCCGGGCGCCGCGGGATGCGCCGGCGTCGCCTCCAGGCGGAGGTGCGCCAGCAGGTCTTCCAGCCGGATCGTCGGATCGTCGATCGACGTCACGAGCCGGGCGATGAGGCCGCGCAGCTCGCGCAGGTTGCCGGGCCATGGCAGCGCGCCGAGCAGCGCCAGTGCCGTCTGCGTGAACGTCTTCGCCGGCACGCCCGCCACGTGGCAGATCTCCTCGGCCAGCCGCGCCGCAATGGCCGGCAGATCTTCGCGACGCCGCCGCAGCGGCGGCACCTCGATCCGCGCGGTACTCAGCCGCCGGTACAGATCGGGCCGGAAGCGGCCCCGCTCGGCCTCGGCCCCCGGCGCCGGCGCGCAGGCCGCGATCAGCCGCGTGCGGAACGGCGCCTCGTCGGCCGCCGTCCGCAGCTCGCCGTCGCGCGCGATCCGCGCCAGCCGATCCTGCAGCAGGCCCGGCAGCTCGTCCGCCTCGCGCAGCAGCAGCGTGCCGCCCCCCGCGAGCGCCAGATGACCGTCGCGGCCAACGACCTCGATTCCCGGCGGCGCCTCCGGCACGGGGCTGCCGAACAGGACGCGCGTCACGTCCAGTGGATCGCGTCCGCCGCAGTCGGCCGTGACGAACGGCCCCGCCGCGAGCCGGCTGCGCCGGTGAACGTGCCGGGCGACCGATTCGACGTCGCTGCCCGGCTCGGCCACCAGCAGCACGCTGCCCTGCCCGGCCGCCACCTGATCCAGCGCACGCAGCAGCGTGCAGACTGCCGGCGACTCCCCGACCAGCTCAGCCGGCTGGGCATCGGCGGTCGCGCGGGCCCTCATCGCGGACGTCGAAAATACGAGTGCGTCACTCATGGTCGTTTGAACAGCGCCCGGCAGCGACCGACAGGATCGACCGGGTCTGGAAGGGCGCGGCCGGAGGGTCACGCCTGAGGCAGGTACAGCTTCGCCCCGTCAGTTACAGTGTCTGCTCGGATGTTGCCCGCTGGGCCGCACCAGGGAGCTTCCCTGTTCGGCTCATTAAGCGACTCAGTATGACTCAATAGGCACTAATGTGTCAATTGAGATACTGACAGGCTGAACAAACGATACACGTGTATCGCTCGTACACCATGCTTATCGGCCAGAACGGGCAGAAGTTGGACGGCCCCCGGGGGGATGCGGGGCCGGACGACATTAAATAGAGGATGACCGAGGACAGGCGGGCCGATGGACGGGGGCGGAGGAGCTGTCCGCCCGGGCCGTCAGGAAAGCGGGCCGGCCGGGCGGTCCGGAGGCTGGGGTGAGACCGCGGCCCGGGCGACTTCGTGGCGCCGCTCCAGCCGGCTGTTGACGAAGAAGGCCAGGCCCAGGACGGCGAGGAAGCCTCCCACGCCCATGCCGGTCTCGGGGGAGCCGCCGGCGAACCCGATCAGGATCATCAGCCCGAGGCCGACGCCGATGAGGGTGACGCCGCTGCTGCGGTACCGGCGGGACGACCGGCCGAACGGCATATCGGAGAAGTTCGTGGCCGCCATCGTCCGTTCGAACCGGGCCGGATCGACCTCCGGCGGCGGCACGAGGCCCTTCTCGATCATGGCGATCCGCTGGCGGATTTCGAGCTCGCGGACGCGCATCTGGCTGTAGATCTTCAGGGCGCCGACGAGAAACGCGCCGGCGATGGCCACGATCGGAATCATGACGGCGAGTACGCCGGACAATTGATCTCCCCAGAACATCGGTTCCTCCGTTCTGTAGGCATTAGACTGGACCGGTCCCGGAATTGTTTCACGCAGGTTGCTGAAACAATCCGGCCATTCCGGTGCTCTAATAGGACACAGTAGCGGATGGACACCTTCAGCGAGGACGAGGTTGTCAGGCGCTGCCGGGCCGGTGACGAGGAGGCGTTCGGAGAGCTGGTCGATCACTACAAGGACCTGGTCTTTGCGTTCCTCGCCCAGACGGGTCTGGCCCGCGACCGCGCCGAGGATCTGGCGCAGGAAGTGTTCCTCCGGGTGCACCGCGGGTTGCCGTATTTCCGGGGCGAGGCGCGGCTGTCGACCTGGATTTACCGGATCGTGGCGAACGTCTTCGCGCAGGAGGTCTCGAAGCCGCGTCTGCAGGCCCAGTCGCTCGACTCGAGTGGAGGCGCCGCTCGATTCGCGGCCCGAGCTGGGACGGCCGGACCGCCGCTTCAGCGATCTGGAGTTGCGGGAGCGGCTCGAGAAGGCGATCCGGCAGCTGCCGGCGCAGTACCGGCTGCTGGTCGCCGGCCACTATCTGAAGGGCGTGTCGTACCGAGGATCTGTCCGACATGTTCAATCTGCCACTGGGGACGGTGAAGACCCAGCTCTATCGCGCGAAGCGGCAGCTCCGGCACCTGCTCGAGACCTCGCTCCGCTGACGGCGAAGAGAAGGGTGCTGGTCCAAGCGGCCACACGGCCTGCGGCAGGATCCGGAGCGTAAGCGACGGCAACGCATGGGGGTGGGGCCCGCGGTCTGCCACTGACAGCAGCACCGGCGTCACCCGCAGGATCCGGAGCGTAAGCGACGGCAACGCATGGGGGTGGGGCCCCATGCGGACTAGATTAATGTTCTGCGACGAAGTCCTGGAACAGCTCGAAGCGATCGCCGCCGGCGACCTGGTGCCCGACGGCCGGATCGCGGCGCACCTGGCGTCGTGCCGGGAGTGTGCCGCGGCGCTGGCCGATGCGCAGCAGGTCGAGGCGCTGCTCGCCGCGCGCGTGGCGCCGGCGGCCCCGGCCGCACTGGCCGGCCGGGTGCTGGCGCGGCTGCGGCGCCAGCGCTGGCGGGCCGAGCAGTACCTCGATCTCGGCTTCAATGTGACGATCGGCATCGTGCTCGCCGTGATTGCCGGCAGCGTCTGGCTGCTGCTGCACCGGACGGGCCTGGGCGTGGTCGGCGACGGGGTCGTGTCGCTGTTCGGCGCCGGCGTCACGACGATCGCGGCACGGGTCGGACCATCGCTGCCCCTCTATGCGGGTGCCGGAGCGCTGCTGGCCGGGGCCCTCGGCGTCTGGTGGTGGGCCGAGCACGCGTCGGCGTCGAACTGGCGATGACGGCGGCGGTGACCGGCCGCCGCCCGGGCGAGATGCCGGCGGTGCGGCCGCTGCTGAAGTGGGCGGGCGGCAAGCGGCAGCTGCTGCCGCACATCCGCCGGTTCGTCCCGGACGACTTCTCCCGCTACATCGAGCCGTTCTTCGGGAGCGGCGCCGTCTTCTTCGATCTGCACAGCCGCGGACGGCTGGCCGGCCGTTCCGCCATCCTGCTCGAGATCAACGCCGACCTGGTCGGCTGCTACACGGCCGTGCGCGACGAGCCCGACGCCGTCATTGCGGCGCTGCAGCAGCTGGCGGGCGAACACGGTCGCGATCCCGAACACCACTACTACGCCGTGCGCGACATGCGCTTCAATCCCGAGCGGCAGGCGCGGCGGCACAACGGCCGCATCGCCTACACCCCCGAGCTGGCGGCCATGCTGATCTACCTGAACCGCACCGGCTTCAACGGGCTGTTCCGGCTGAACCGGCAGGGGCGGTTCAACGTTCCCATCGGCCGGTACGAGCGACCGGCCATCTGCGACGCCGACCACGTCCATCGCGTGGCCGGCGCGCTCGCCGCCCGCGGCGTCCGACTCGGTCTGAAGTCGTTCGATGCGGTCGATGACCTCGCGCGGCCGGGTGACTTCATCTACCTGGACCCGCCGTACGTCCCACTGAGCCGGACGGCCCAGTTCACGTCGTACACACAGTTCCCGTTCGGTGCGGCCGAACAGGAGCACCTGCAGCGGATCGTGATCCGCCTGGCGCGCCGCGGCTGCGGCATCCTGCTCAGTAACTCCACGGCGCCTGACGTCGCGCGGCTGTACGACGGGCATCCGGAGGCGACCGCGGCCGGTCTGCGCGCGCACCGCGTGCCGGCACGCCGGGCGATCAACTCGCGCGCGAGCGCACGGGGGCCCATCCTCGAGTACCTGATCACCAACCTTCCCGAGCACGTGTGAGCGCCGCCGGATCGAGCCTCCCGATCCGGCATGCCGGTGCCTCCTGCAGTCCCTCACGAGTCGTCGCACCTCCTCGCTGAAATCGGCTGCGGGCTCTGATCCGTCTGGGTCTCTGCGCCACCACGTGATTTTCTCCAACGGATGAAATGTTCCGCATGCATGCGTCGGACTGACGCGGATTCGGATGAACCAGCTCTCTGCTGCGCTTCAAATGAACGGATTCGGATGGGCGATCGGATTCAAGCTACCGGATCCATCCGTGCCGTCGCCTGACGTCACTGCCCCAATCTTCATCGAAATTATTCAGCAAATCCTTCGAATTACCCGCGCCCTGTGCGAAAGCTCCTCTTGGGCACAGCTCATGCTTTATCGATAGTTACCTCGAAGGTCTGAGGTAACGCGAGATTTTCGCAACGCCTGTCGCTCACTCGGTTTTCCACGATTGGCGGCGAGCGCGGCACCCTGCATCCGGTCACCGGACCGGAGATCGAGGTGACGTGGCGATCGATATCGCCGCGTCGCGGGCAAGACTCGTGGTCGAGAAACGTTCATGATGTGCGGGCCCCAGGCCCGTCGGAGGGGATTTCTTGAAGATGGTACGCAGTCGTATTGCCCTACTGCTGATGTGCGCGGCGTTGGCCGTCACGTCACCGGCGTGGGCGCAGAACGTGAACAGCCGGTTGACCGGCACCGTGAAGGACGCGCAGGGGGCCGTGATGCCGGGCGTCACGGTGACGGCGACCTCGCCGGCCCTGATCGGCACGCAGGTCGCCGTGTCGGAAGCCAACGGGAGCTATCTCTTCCCGTCGCTCCCGTCGGGCACCTACACCCTGACGTTCGAACTGTCGGGCTTCCAGACCTTCAAGCGGACAGGGATCACCCTGTCCCTCGGCCAGACGCTGACCGTCGACGGGACGCTGCAGCTGGCGTCGCTGAAGGAGAACGTGACGGTCACGGCGCAGTCGCCGATCGTCGACACGCAGTCGACGGCGGTCGGCAGCACGATGGATACGGCGAAGCTCATCGGCGTGCCGAGCTCGTCGGACCTGTGGGGCGCACTCGCCCAGGCACCGGGCATCCGGATGCAGGGGTTCGACGTCGGCGGCAGCCACAAGAGCCAGCAGTCGGGTTTTGACGCGTTCGGCATCACGAACCAGACCCGCGTCATCACCGAAGGCGTGGACACGACGGAAGGGACCGGCGGCGCCGGCTTCTACCAGGACTACTTCTCGCAGAATGAGATCGCGGTGAGCGGCGCGGGCCAGGACGTGTCGATGAACACGCCGGGCGCGGCCGTCATCTCGACGATCAAGAGCGGCGGCAACACGTTCAAGTCGCTGATCAACCAGACCTACGAGGGCAAGAGCTTCGTGGGCAACAACGTGAACTCGAGCATCACGGCCCGCGGCGGCTCGGCGCAGCCGAACCTGCTGTTCTGGGAGAACCACGACGACCTGGGCGGCCCGATCGTCAAGGACAAGCTCTGGTTCTTCGTCGCGTTCAATCACTTCAAGATCAACAAGCAGATCTCGGGTGTCGATCCGAACCTTGCGACCGACCTGGGGATCTTCAACAACTTCACCACGAAGGAAACCTACAAGATGTCCTCGCGGGACACCTTGATCGGCTACTACCAGTGGGGGAAGAAGCAGAAGCCGCTGCGCGGCCTGTCGGCGACCACCGGTCCCCAGTCGACCCTGGCGCAGACGAGCCCGAGCTGGATGTACAACGGCAAGTGGGAGCGCGTCTGGTCGAACCGGTTGTTCACCGAGTTCAACGCCGGCACCTTCGGCTACGACTTCCCGGAGCGGCCGTCGGTCGACTACACGACGCTGCCCCCGCGCACCGACCTGGTGACGGGCGTCAACACGGGCGCCGGCTTCACGCAGGGCGGCACCACCGGTCCCTTCGACCTGGCGCGCGAGAAGCCGCAGGTGTACGGCAACGCGACCTACTACCTCCCGACGAAGAACGCCGGCAGCCACGATCTGAAGATCGGCTTCGAGTGGCTCGATGACCGGTCGAACTTCGGCAGCATCGGCACCTCCGGCCCGCTGCTCTACCTGGACAGCAATGGCGCGACCGACCAGATCCGCCTGACCGACCTCGGCACGCCGGCCACGCTGGGCTCGACCTGGCTCACGCCGAGCGATCGCAACCGGCGCGTGGCGCTCTACCTCCAGGACCGCTGGACGGCGAGCAACAAGGTGACGGTGACCGCCGGCGTCCGGTACGACCGGCAGCGGCCGTACTACACGGCGTCCAAGCGGGCGCCGATCTTCACGGACTTCTTCCCGACGATTTCCACCCCGGCGATGACGCTGTTCGTCCGCAACAACGTGGCGCCGCGCGTCGGCGTCAGCTACGATCCGGCCGGCGACGGCAAGACGGCGATCAAGGCGTTCTACGGCCGCTTCTACTACAACTTCGCCGACAGCTTCACCGGAGTCGATCCGGGCGGCGCGAGTTCGAAGACGTTCGTGTTCAACGACCTGAACGGCAACCGTCTGTATGACGGCCCGCAGGAACTGGGCGCCCTGCTCAGCTCGACGGGCGGCGTCGACACGACGCTCGGGAGCATCAAGACGCCGTACACCGACGAGTTCGACCTCTCCTACCAGCGCCAGTTCTGGGGCGAGTCGTCGTTCCGCGTGGCGTACGTCCGCAAGATGAGCCGTCAGACGCTGGTCGGCGTGAACAACAGCTACAACGCGCTCCGTGAGGGGCAGTTCACGGTGCCGGTGACGGTTCCGGTGACGCTGCAGAGCTTCGACGGCGGCGTGGCCGGCGTGCAGAACTTCACGGTCTACGACATCCCGGCCTCGCTCAAGGGCCAGGTGGCGAACATCATCACCAACGCGCCGGGCAACAACGGCGCCTACAACTACGACACGATCGAGTTCGCGTTCAACAAGCGGTTCTCGAAGGGGCTGTTCCTCGACAGCAGCTTCGACTGGACGCGTAACGACGACCTGCGGCGGAACAGCGCCAGCAACAGTCCGCTGACCCAGTCCGACCCGATCAGCACGGACTACTTCCAGAACGTCTATCCGACGACGTCGAACCGTCAGACGACGACGCAGTGGGTGTTCCACCTGTCGAGCCGGTACGAACTCCCGTACCAGATCGGCGTGGGCGCCAACTTCGCCATTCAGAGTGGCTGGGAATACGCCCGGCTGATCACGGTGAAGCTGCCCAACGCCGGCACGCAGTCGTTCTGGATGCAGGACTTCAGCAACAACCGGTCGGACACGGTTCCCTTGCTGAACCTCCGGGTCGACAAAGCGATCACCTTCGCCGGCCACCGCCTGACCGGCATGCTGGACCTGTTCAACGTGCTGAACGCGGCTCCGGTGGTGAACTTCAACCTCTCGAACGGGTCGCGTTTCAACCAGGTCAACGGCGTGCTCGATCCGCGCACGCTGCAGCTTGGCATCCGCTTCGAGTTCTAGCACTCACCCGCCGGCGCAGCCTCAGGGCTGCGCCGGCGGTCTTCGCCCTCGGCCCCCCCAGCTTCACCGTTCTTCACACATTTCCCGACGCGCCTCTTCCGCCATCGGTCCACCTGGCGTCGTGCTGCCCGGGCCTGAACGGCAACAGCGGCCACGGCAGACCAGATTCGGAGACGGCCCCGATGACGCGGACCGGGGCCGATGCACGGCGCGGGAAGCTCGCGCTCCGGGCGCCAGCCTCACACGGGAGCACCGAACCGGGAGCATAATCCTGGAACAAATGAAGGGGCGAGGGGCCCCAGGCCCCACTCAAACGCCGATCAGGCGCCGGCGAGCCAGACGAACTGGCGGCACTGCGGGCAGGCGTAGGCCAGGCGCAGGTCGGCCTCGAACGAGACGAACCCGCCGAAGCCCGTCGTCGCGCAGGACGGGCAGATGGCCGGGCCACCGGCGTCGACGGTCGCCACCCGGAGCTGATGGCCGGTTTCGGGATGGGGGATGCTGTCCGGCGCCGCCTCGTGGCGGATCACCGCCGGGTGGCCGTCGTCGCGGACGAGCCAGCGGAACAGACCGTGGTAGAGCTCGGCAGAGACCGGCAGTTGTGGCATGGAATCGGTTACCTGAAGGTCCTTCGCCCCGGCGACTGCAGGGGCGGCGCATGCTAGCACACGCACCAAGGGACCGCAATATCTTGGGGTTTGTCGACGTCCCATCACGTTGACCCACGGAAAAACCGCATGCTACTCTGGCATGGGTTCGGAGGCGGGCGGTTCATCTGCACTGCGAAAGTGGCGGAACTGGCAGACGCGCCGGACTTAGGATCCGGTAGCCGCAAGGCTATGGGGGTTCGACTCCCCCCTTTCGCACCACTCTCCGCACGGCGCGATCGGGAGGGGACGGCCTGCCGACCGCCGGGCGGCCGCGCCCTTCACGCGGCCCGGCGGAATTCTTGACCTCAATCATCTGCCCTACGAGACGGAGCCGTCAGGACTTCCCGCCTCACCGGGGGACAATCCCGTCCCGCGGCTGAACGGTTTCTCCAGACTGCCGATATCTAATGAAGACTGAGTTCGTTGACGTCAGCGAGACACGGAAGGATGTCCGCGTCGAGATTCCGCCCGACGTGGTCGACGCGGAAATCGATCGGATTGCGGTGCAGTACAGCCGCCGGGCCAAGCTGCCCGGGTTCCGGCCGGGCAAAGTGCCCGCCGGCATCATCAAGCAGCGGTTCCGCGACCAGATCCTGCACGACGTTGCACACGACCTGATTCCACGCGCCATCGAGGATGCGCTGCGCGAGCGGGGTGTGGAGCCGGTCGACACGCCCGACATCCGGGACGTCGAGCTCCGCGAGGGGCAGCCGCTGACGTTCACGGCCGGGTTCGACACCCTGCCGGCCCTCGATCCGGGCGACCTGGGGAGCCTGTCGCTGCGCCGGCCGTCGGCCACCGTGGAGGACGCGGCGGTCGACGAGGCGCTCGAGCAGCTCCGCCAGCGTGCGGCGCGGTACGAGCCGGTCGAGGGGCGCCCGGTGGCCGCTGGCGACACGGTCGTGCTGAACCTGGACCGCCGGGTGTCCGGCGATGCCCCGCGAACCGATCACCACGACAACGTGTCGGTGGAGCTCGGGGCGCAGGCGAACCCGCCGGGGCTCGACGAGGAGCTCCTGGGCCTGGAGACGGGGGCGACCAAGACGTTCACGCTCCGCTATCCGGACGACTACGGGGTGCAGGAGCTGGCCGGGCGCGAAGTCGGGTACACGGTCGAAGTCGTCGGCATCAAGCAGCGGATCGTGCCGGCGCTCGACGACGAGCTGGCGAAGGACCTCGGGGAGTTCGACACGCTGGAAGCGCTGCGCACGCGGGTGCGCACCGACCTCGAGCGCGAGGCGACCACGCGGGCCGACCGCGAGCTGCGGGCCGACCTGCTGAAGCAGCTGGCCGGGCGCCTGGGCTTCGAGGTCCCGAAGGCGCTGGCCGACCGGGAGATCGAGCGGCGGGCCGAGGAGTTCGCGCGGCGGCTGTTCGAACAGGGGATCGACCCGCGCAAGGCGCAGATCGACTGGGAGGCGTTCCGCGAGGGCCAGCGGGACGCGGCGCGCGAAACGGTGGCGGGGACGCTGCTGCTCGACGAGATCGCGCGGCGCGAGAGTCTGGCCGTCACCGAGACCGAGGTGGAGGCCGAGATCGAACGCTACGCCGAAGCGGCGGGTCGGACGCCGGCCGCGATGCGCGCGGCGATCGAGAAGGAGGGCGGGATCTCCAGCTTGTACAAGGGGTTACAACGGGAGAAGGCGATTGACTTCGCGCTCGGGCGTGCTACAATCGTGCGGGAGTGAGCGAGTCCAGTTCCTCCCATCTCCTCGATCCAATTTTGTGACGGCGCCTCGGTGGCGCGACCTGCGGGCCGCGCCGGGCAGCCGGTGAACCATTCATCTTCGGTCCGCTCCCGGAGAGCGGAGAACGAGCGAGCTGACGCGCCGACATGCGGTACCAGTCTTCCGAGCCACGCAATCAGCTGATCCCGATGGTGGTCGAGCAGACCAACCGGGGCGAGCGGGCGTACAGACATCTATTCGCGCCTGCTGAAGGACAACATCGTCTTCATCGGGACGCCGATCGACGACGCGGTGGCGAACCTGGCCATCGCGCAGATGCTGTTCCTCGAGGCGGAGGATCCGGACAAGGACATCCAGCTGTACATCAACAGTCCGGGCGGATCCATCACGGCGGGCTTCGCGATCTACGACACGATGCAGTTCATCCGGCCGGACGTGCAGACGATCTGCATCGGGCAGGCGGCGTCGATCGCGGCCGTGCTGCTGGTGGCGGGGACGAAGGGCAAGCGGTTCTCGCTGCCGAACTCGCGGATCCTGATTCACCAGCCGTGGATGTCGGGGCTGGGCGGCCAGGCGACCGACATCGACATCGCGGCGCGGGAGATTCTGCGCATGCGCGAGCGGATCAACGAGATCCTGGTCCAGCACACCGGGCAGCCGGCGAAGCGGATCCAGGAGGACACCGAGCGGGATTACATCATGTCGGCGGAGCAGGGCAAGGAATACGGTATTATTGATGATGTCATCCGCAAACGGGTCTAGAATGGAATCGGGGCGGCGCGACGCCCGGCGAAGCTGCGGCGTCCGGGGCTGAGACAAGCGGGTTGTCCATGGTGAAAAAGAGCGGCGACCAGGAAGTCCTCCGTTGCTCGTTCTGCAACAAGGACCAGAACGACGTCCGGAAGCTGATTGCCGGACCGACGGTCTTCATCTGCGACGAGTGTGTCGAGGTCTGCAACGACATCATCGCCGACGACAACCGGTTCGACAGCCGCGGGGCGCGGTCGACGCTGCCGACGCCGCAGGAAATCAGGAAGTTCCTGGACGAGTACGTCATCGGCCAGGAGCTGACGAAGAAGAAGCTGGCGGTCGCGGTCTACAACCACTACAAGCGGATCGAGATCCAGAAGCAGCCGCGCAGCCGCAACGACATCGAGCTCACCAAGTCGAACATCCTGCTGATCGGGCCGACCGGCACGGGCAAGACGCTGCTGGCGCAGACGCTGGCGAAGCTGCTGTCGGTCCCCTTCACGATCGTCGATGCGACGACGCTGACCGAGGCCGGCTACGTCGGCGAGGACGTCGAGAACATCATCCTCAAGCTGCTGCAGGCGGCCGGCGGCGACATCGAGAAGTGCCAGCAGGGGATCATCTACATCGACGAGGTCGACAAGATCTGCCGCAAGGACGAGAACCCGTCGATCACGCGAGACGTGTCGGGCGAGGGCGTCCAGCAGGCGCTGCTGAAGATCCTGGAGGGGACGGTCGCCAACGTCCCGCCGCAGGGCGGACGGAAGCACCCGCACCAGGAGTTCTTCCAGGTCGATACGTCGAACATCCTGTTCATCTGCGGCGGCGCGTTCGTCGGGATGGAGCGCCAGATCGAGCGGCGCGTCGGCAAGAAGACGCTCGGCTTCAAGGCTGACGTGAAGTCCCGGACGCGCGACGTCGGCACGCTGCTCGAGATGGTGGAGCCGCACGACCTCATCAAGTACGGCCTCATCCCGGAGTTCGTCGGCCGGCTGCCGGTCATCGGCACGCTGCACGAGCTGGACAAGCCGGCCCTCATCCAGATCCTCACCCAGCCGCGGAACGCGATCACCCGGCAGTACCAGAAGCTGTTCGAGTACCAGAACGTCAAGCTCCGCTTCACCGACGACGCCCTGGAGGCCATCGCCGAATCGGCGCTCGAGCGGAAGATCGGCGCCCGCGGCCTGCGGATGATCATCGAGGAGCTGATGCTGGACCTGATGTACCTCGGTGCCGAACCAGAAGAAGGTGCGCGAGTGCGTGGTGACCCGCGAAGTGGTGGAAGCCAAGGACAAGCCGATTACCTTGATCGAGAAGGCCGGCTAACCCGTCCGCGGCCGGCCGTCGGCGGCCATGGCCGGGCGCCCGTGTGCGCCCGCGCGACCGGCCACCGGATTCCCGTTCGGTTGTTCAGAACGTAACACGCGACAGGAGCCCCCGTGGAAGTGTACGAGACCCTGCCCATCGTTCCGCTGCGCGACGTGGTCGTCTTCCCGCACATGATGATGCCGTTCGTCATCGGCCGGCCCTCGTCCACCCGGGCGCTGGAGCACGCGCTGGTGAAGGACAAGCGGATCTTCCTGGCGGCGCAGCACGACGCGTCGGTCGACGATCCCCGCCCCGAGGACATCTACACGATGGGGTGCGTCGCGAACGTGGTCCAGAGCCTGAAGCTGCCCGACGGCAACATCAAGGTGCTGGTCGAAGGCGTCGACCGCGCTCGCGCCGTCGAGTGGAAGGAAGACAAGGGCTTCTACCGCGTCGTCGTGAAGGTGCTGCCCCGCCAGCGCGAGGCGTCGCCCGACCTCGAGAGCACGATGAGCCGTGTCGTCTCGCTGTTCGAGCAGTACGTGAAGCTGTCGAACAACCTGCACTACGACGCCATGATCGCCGCCGTCCGCGTGGACGACCCCGGCAAGCTGGCCGACACGATCGCCGCGCACCTGCTGGTGGGCGTCGACGAGAAGCAGAACCTGCTGGAAATCATCTCCCCGGTGGAGCGGCTGAACCGCATCGCCGGCATCCTCGAGATCGAGGTGGACAAGCTCCAGGTCGACCGCCGCATCCAGTCGCGCGTCAAGAAGCAGATGGAGAAGGCGCAGAAGGAGTACTACCTCAACGAGAAGATGAAGGCGATCCAGAAGGAACTGGGCCGCAAGGACGAGAAGGGGAACGAGATCGACGAATTGCGCAAGAAAATTGAAACGGCCCGGATGCCGAAGGACGTCGAGGAGAAGGCGGTTCAGGAGCTGAAGCGGCTCGAAGCGATGCCGCCGATGTCGGCCGAGGCCACCGTCTCGCGCAACTATCTCGACTGGCTGATCGCCGTCCCCTGGCAGAAGAAGTCGCGCGAGAGCCGCGACCTCAAGCACGCCGAGGCGGTGCTGAACGAGGACCATTACGGGCTCGACAAGATCAAGGACCGGATCATGGAGTTCCTCGCGGTCCGCGCCCTGGTCAAGAAGCCGAAGGCGACCATCCTCACCTTCTCGGGCCCCCCGGGAGTCGGCAAGACCTCGCTCGCCAAGTCGATCGCCCGCGCCATGAACCGCAAGTTCGTCCGGCTGTCGCTGGGCGGCGTGCGCGACGAAGCCGAGATCCGCGGCCATCGCCGCACCTACATCGGGGCGTTCCCCGGCCAGATCATCCAGATGATGAAGAAGGCCGGCACGATGAACCCCGTGTTCCTGCTCGATGAAGTCGACAAGATGTCGATGGACTTCCGGGGCGACCCGTCGGCCGCCCTGCTCGAGGTGCTCGACCCGGAACAGAACCACACGTTCCTGGATCACTACCTCGACGTGGAGTACGACCTGTCGAACGTGATGTTCATCTGCACGGCGAACGTCCTGCACACGATCCCGCAGGCGCTGCGCGACCGCATGGAGGTCCTGCAGCTGGCCGGCTACACGGAGCAGGAGAAGGTCGAGATCGCGAAGCGGTTCCTCGTCCGCAAGGCGGTCGAGGGCGCCGGCCTGACACCGGCGAACATCACCTTCGCCGACGAGGCCCTGCAGACGATCATCCAGCGCTACACGCGCGAGGCCGGCGTCCGCAACCTCGAGCGCGAGATCTCGTCGATCTGCCGCAAGGTGGCCCGCAAGGTCGTCGTCCAGGGCCGCGGCTTCTCGGAGGAGATCAACGCCGAGAAGGTCACCGGCTACCTCGGCGTGCCGCGCTTCCGGCCGACGCTGGCCGAGGAGCGGAACGAAATCGGCATCGCCACGGGCCTCGCCTGGACCGAGGTCGGTGGCGAGATCCTCGTGACCGAGGCGACGCTGATGCCCGGCAAGGGCCACCTGACGCTCACCGGCAAGCTCGGCGACGTCATGCAGGAGTCGGCCCAGGCCGCCATGAGCTACGTCCGCTCGAAGGCCGAGGAGTACGGCATTCCGAAGGACTTCAACCGGCGGCACGACATGCACGTGCACGTCCCCGAGGGCGCCATCCCGAAGGACGGTCCCTCGGCGGGCATCACGCTCGCCACGACCCTCGTCTCGGCGCTCGCGCGGGTGCCCGTGCGGCGTGACGTGGCGATGACCGGCGAGATTACGCTCCGCGGCAAGGTGCTGGCGATCGGCGGCGTGAAGGAAAAGGTGCTGGCCGCCCACCGCGCCGGCGTCAAGAACATCGTCCTGCCGAAGGACAACGAGAAGGACCTCGCCGACATTCCCAAGAACGTGCTGGACGCGCTCAACATCTATCTCGTCCAGACGATGGACGAAGTGCTGAAGATCGCGCTGGCCGGGCCCCTGGCGGGGCGACTGGCCACCCAGAGCGCACCTGACGCGGTCGGGGTCGATTCCACGATCAGCGACGACGCCATCACGCACTGACGCGCGAGGCGCACCGTCTGCAGGCGTCGGAGACGCGGCGGGCCCGGCCGGCCGGGCCCGCGCGGCGAACCGGACGAACGTCCGGCCGCCGGCGCCGCGCTCCGGCTGCCCTGCCGGTCCAACTGCACAGCATTTGAGCATCGCGGCTGAATTCGTCACCAGTGCCGCCGGGGCTGCCGGACTTCCGCGCGATCGTACGCCGGAAGTCGCGATGGTCGGCCGGTCGAATGTCGGCAAGTCGAGCCTGATCAACGCGCTTGTACGGCAGCGGGTCGCCCGCACCAGCGCGGCACCGGGCAAGACCCGCCTCGCGAACATCTATCGGGTCCGGCGCGGTTCCGCGCCGGGGTTCTACCTCGTTGATCTGCCGGGCTACGGCTACGCACGCGGCGGGGCCGCGGCCGCCCAGGAGTTCGAAGCGCTGACCGCGGCGTACTTCACGCCCGGCAGCTCCGGCGAACTCCGCCCGGCGATTGCCGACATTCTGCTGCTGGTCGATGCGCGGCATCCCGGTCTTGCGACGGACGGCAAGGCCTGGCAGTGGCTCACCGGCCTCGGATACCCGGCCCAGGTCGTCGTCACGAAGATCGACAAGCTCACACGGGCGGAACGGGCGCGCGCGCTGCGCGCCTTCGAATCGGCGCTTCAGGCATCAGTGTGGCCGGTCTCATCGGTCACGGGCGAAGGATTGGACGAACTGTGGAAACTGATCACCAGACAAGTGAGCGCCAGCGGGCGCAGGACAACGGAACCCTGATCGAGCTGTCGACGCTCAAGGACATGAGCACGGCGGACCTGACCCAGGTGGCCAAGCAGCTCGATGTGCCGGGCGCCACCGGGATGCGCAAGCAGGAGCTGATCTTCGAGATCCTGAAGGCGCGCGCCGAGAAGAGCGGCCTCATCTTCTCGGAAGGCGTGCTCGAGACCCTGCCGGACGGCTTCGGTTTCCTCCGTGCTCCCGACTACAACTACCTGCCGGGCCCCGACGACGTCTACGTCTCGCCGTCACAGATCCGCAAGTTCGACCTGCACACCGGCGACACCGTGTCGGGCCAGATCCGGCCGCCGAAGGACGGCGAGCGGTACTTCGCGCTCATCAAGGTGGAGGCGGTGAACTTCGAGCCGCCGGAGCGGGCACGCGAGAAGGTCTTCTTCGAGAACCTGACGCCGCTGTACCCGGAGGAACGGCTGCAGCTCGAGACCGACGCCGAGAACCTGTCGGCGCGCGTCATGGACCTGATGACGCCGATCGGCAAGGGCCAGCGCGGCCTCATCGTGGCGCCGCCCCGCACGGGCAAGACGATGCTGCTGCAGAACCTGGCCAACAGCATCACGCGCAACCACCCCGAGGTGTACCTGATCGTGCTGCTCATCGACGAGCGGCCCGAGGAGGTCACCGACATGCAGCGGTCGGTGCAGGGCGAGGTGATCTCGTCGACGTTCGACGAGCCGGCCCAGCGCCACGTGCAGGTCGCCGAGATGGTCATCGAGAAGGCGAAGCGCCTCGTCGAGCACCGCAAGGACGTCGTGATCCTGCTCGACTCGATCACGCGGCTCGCCCGGGCCTACAACACCATCGTGCCCCCGTCGGGCAAGATCCTCTCGGGCGGCGTCGACAGCAACGCCCTGCAGCGGCCGAAGCGGTTCTTCGGCGCAGCCCGCAATATCGAGGAGGGCGGATCGCTGACGATCATCGCCACGGCCCTGGTCGACACGGGGTCGCGGATGGACGAGGTCATCTTCGAGGAGTTCAAGGGAACCGGCAACCTCGAGATTCACCTCGACCGGAAGCTGACCGACCGGCGCGTGTTCCCCTCGATCGACATCCAGAAGAGCGGCACGCGGAAGGAAGAGCTGCTGATCCCCAAGGAGGACCTGAACCGGGTGTGGGTCCTGCGGAAGGTGCTGCACCCGCTGTCGCCCGTCGAGGCCATGGAGCTGCTGCTGTCGAAGATGTCCAAGGCGAAGAGCAACGCCGACTTCCTCAGCGCGATGAGCGGCGGCAAGTAGCGGACGCCGATCCCGGAGCGACCGGCGCCCGCCAGGCGCTTCGTCATGCACACCAGCCAGCCGTACGAGACGGCCCCCGCGGGGGCCGCTCCCGGACCAGGCCCGGGTCGATCGCACGACCGGTCACGCCTGATCAGGCGCGGCGTCGCCGCGGCCGTCCTGGCGTACGGCCTCGCGCTCGCCCTCGGATCGCATGCCGGCTTTCCCGCGAGCCGGCTCACCCATTCCGTCATGCCCTATCTCGCCGACAAGCCGCTCGGCGAGGACGGCTTCTACATGCTCACCGTGGCCTGGCACCTGGCACAGGGCCACGGGGTGACCTACAACGACGGGCTGGTCGTGACCGGCATCCAGCCGCTCGCCACGGCGACCGACGCGGCGCTCGGCGGCATCGTCCGCCTCTGCGGCGGCGGCCGATGGGCCTTCGCGCGATGCGTGCTCCTGTTCCAGGTGCTCCTGCTCCTCGCCCTGGCGGCGCTCACCGGCGCCCTGGCGGCCCGCATCGCGCCGGCGTCCGTGTCTCGCGACGATGCCGCCACGGCGGCCTTCTGCATCGCAGCGCTCAGTTTCCCCCTGTTCCGGCTCACGACCTACGGACTGGAAACCGGCCTCTACCTCGCGCTGATTGCTACGTGCGTCTTGTTCACCCTCAACCGGCCGCCCGCATCGTGGCGAACGCGCGACGCCGTGACGTTCGGCGTGCTGGCCGGCCTCGCCGGGCTCGGCCGCATCGACTTCGGCGTGGTGTTCGCGCTGTACCTCGGGCTCACCGTTCTGCGGCGGTCGCTGAGCCCGGGACGCGCCGTCGCCAGCGGAGTGTGCGCCCTGACCGTGGTGGCACCGTGGTTCCTCTGGATCCACCACGTGTCAGGCCGCTGGCTGCCCTCGTCCGGTCCCGCAGAGTTCGCCGCCGTCACGATGACCAGCCTCTGGCCACGCCTCCAGACGGCCGTGGCCGCCCTGGCGCAGAGCCTGGCGCCGATGCTCTACCTGAACGGCGTGCACCTGGTGCTGGGCCGGCTGTGGCGGGGCGGGACGGCTCAATGGGTCTTCGACGGCGCCTGTCTGGTGCTGATCGCGGCGACGCTGCGGCTGCTGCGACCGTCCGCCACCGGCCCCGCCGCATCGCCGGCCCTGCCCGTGCTGAAGGACTGGACCGTGGCGCTCGCCGGGCTGGTCGTCGTCTATCCCCTGGTGTCGTGGGCGACCCACTTCTACCACCGGTACGACGCACCGCTGTTCGTCATCGTGATTCCGCTGCTGGCGGTGCGCCTGGCGGCGTGGTGGCCCGGCTGGCGCCGGAGTCTGTCACTCGCGGGCGGGCTCGCCCTGCTCTTCACGGCGTTCGCCGTGCCCAGCCTGCACGCAGGACGGATCGGCAATACGCAGGTGCTCAGCGCGGGATTCGTGAAAGGTACGCTGCCGGCGACGGCGCGGGTCGGCGCCTTTCAGAGCGGCGTGATCGGCTACTTCGACGGGAACGTCGTGAATCTCGACGGCAAGATGAATCGCGACGCCCTGGCCGCGATCGAGACCGGCACGCTGCCCGCCTACCTGGACCGGTCGGACATCGGGTACCTGGTCGACAGGCCGTCGGTCATCGACGGGACGCTGCCCGCGGACTACCTGCGGGCACGGTGGCAGCCGTGCCCGCAGCAGGTGCCTGGCGGCTTCAGCGTCTGCCTGGTCCGACGCTGACCACCCCGTCCGCGAGAGTGCCCGCGGCCCGGCTCAGTAGTTCCACCAGGGCGTGGTCGCCCCCTCGGGCTTTTGGCCCATGATGAACTGCGCCATCTCCACGAGCCGTTCGGCCGGCGTCACCGGTCCGGTCCAGCAGTGCGGCTTCCCCTCGCCGTACAGGAAGTACCCCTCATAGTGCGGGTTCCTCGTCGTCTTCATCCAGGCCTGAAGATCGCGCACGGCGTTGTTCAGGTAGTACGTATCCATGTCTCCGACGTAGATGTGGAGCTTGCCGACGAGCTTCGGGCCGAGCGACGCCCAGTTGCGCTGCATGTAGTGCAGCAGGTCGTAGTGCTCGCTCCAGTACCTGGCCACGTCGGAATGCATCTCGCCCGTGCGCTTGTCGAAGAGCGGCGCGAAGTAGCCGTCGGCACCGAGCGGCCCGAAGACCGCCGACCAGATGTCGATCTGCTCGCCGGATCGGCCGTGCGTGCCGTTCACGAGCTCGAAGTGGTTGCGCTGCTCCGAGGTGACGCGCACGCGGCCGTCGGTCTCGCGCGAGTTGATCGTCGGCTCGCGCCGCCAGTCGTACTGCTTGTAGAAGGCATTGACGTCCTTGTAGACGTCGATCCCCTCGACGTTGGTGAAGGTCACCGGATCCGGGCAGTAACTCCAGGTGCCGCCGAAGAAGTCGGGATGGAGCACCTGCAGGGCGAGCGATTCCCAGCCGCCGGTCGAACCGCCCGACAGCACCCGGGCGTAGGGCTCGCGGATCACCCGGAACCGCTTCTCCACCTCGGGAATCAGCTCCTGCATGATCGCATCACCGTACGGGCCCACGCTGGGCGAGTTCACGGCGTACGAATCGTCGAAATACGGATTCGGGTGCTGGAAGGTGACCAGAATCATCCGCGGGAAGTCGTCCTTCACCCACGCCTTGTAGAAGTCGCTGCCGACGGCGAAGCCGTCTGGCGCGCGCAGCGAGAAGTGTCCCTGGATGTAGTTCACCGGGTACCGCATGGTCGTCCGGTCGTAGTCTTTCGGCAGCAGCACCGTGGCACCGAGGTAGATCGGCCGCCCCCAGAACTTCGACAGGATCTCGCTCTTGAACTTGAACCGCTTCACCCACTCGGTGTCGGGCGGCACGGTTACGGGCGGAATCACGTGCGCGGCCGACAGCCTGATGACGCCGCCGGCCGCCGGGTCGATGTGCACGCGCTGGACGTCGCTGTACAGATTCCCCGGCGAGATGTTCCAGCGCTGGCCCTCCCACTGGTCGTCGTGCATCCAGACGACGTGGCCGTCGGCGCGATGGAACGCCGTGTAGACGTTCACGAACCCCTGCACGTAGTAGTCGCCCGGCGGCAGGTCGGACAGCTTCGCCACGGGAAATCCGAGGTCGGCATCGGTGATGACCGCGGCGCGCCCCGGCGACAGCCGCTCGACGTCGCGGCCGAAGAACGGCACGCCCTGGCGCCCGATCTGCAGCCGGGGCTCCTTCTCGTTCGTCCGCGAGACCATCACGAAGACGCGGCCGGTGACGGCCTGCGCATGCGCCGAGGCCGGGAACGACACCTCGATCTGGATCGACCGGGCCGGTGCGGGCGCGGCGGCCAGGCCGATAGCACCGGCCAGCAGGCCGGCCACGAGTCCGCCGGCGAGCAGCGTGCGAGACGAATGATGTGGGTGCATGGCGCGGCAGTCTAGCACACGGAGGCCTGCGGGATTGGGGGTTGGGGATTGGGGATTCGAGATTGAGGATTATCATCAAGCCATGCGCTATCGCACCTTCGGACGCACGGGCTGGGAGATCGCCGAAGTCGGCTACGGCATGTGGGGCATGGGCGGCTGGACCGGATCGGACGACCAGGAGTCGCTGCAGTCGCTGGCCCGGGCCGTCGAGCTGGGCTGCAACTTCTTCGACACCGCCTGGGCCTACGGGCAGGGACGCAGCGAACGGCTGCTCGGCGAGACGCTGCGGGCCTTTCCCGATCGCCGGCTGTACGTCGCCAGCAAGGTGCCACCGGCGAACTTCAAGTGGCCGGCCCGGGCCGACGACCCGCTCGACGAGGTCTTTCCTCCCGGTCACCTCCGCGAGTACACCGAGACGACCCTGAAGAATCTCGGCCTCGAGACGCTGGATCTCCAGCAGCTCCACGTCTGGCACGACAACTGGGCACGCGACGAGCGGTGGCAGCGGGAGGTTTCCGACCTCAAGCGCGAGGGGCTGATCCGCGCCTTCGGCATCAGTGTCAACCGCTGGGAACCGGCCAACGTCCTGCAGGCGCTCGAGACGGATTTCGTCGACGCCGTGCAGGTCGTCTACAACATCTTCGACCAGGCACCGGAGGACGAACTGTTTCCGGCCTGCCGCCGCCGGAACGTCGCCGTCATCGCGCGTGTGCCGTTCGACGAAGGCAGCCTCACCGGCGGTCTGACGCCCGCCTCCGACGTGGCCGGAGGGAGACTGGCGCAACCTGTACTTCTCGGGCACGCACCTGACGGACATCCTGGAACGGGTCGAGCGGCTCACCCATCTCGTCCCTGAGGGCATGGACCTCCCCGAACTGGCGCTGCGGTTCATCCTCGCCAGCCCAGACGTGACCACCACGATTCCCGGCATGCGGAAGCGGGCGCACGTGGAGCGGAACCTCGCCGCGAGCGATGGCGTTCCCCTGCCGCCCCGCCTCCGGGATGCCCTCCGGGCCCACCGGTGGGACCGGACGATGGTCATCACCTGAGGGGGTCTGGTCCAGACGAGGTCCAGGCGGGGCCCAGAAAGTGCCGGAATCCATGGGGAGATCGGGCCGGAGGGGGCTGCGGCTGGAGCGGCCGTGGTATAATGTCGTTTTGACCAAACCTGCAAGGAGCCGGCTGTGAAGGAAGGGATTCACCCCAATTACTACGACGTCGAGGCGCGCTGCGCGTGCGGGGCGACCTGGAAGACCCGGTCGACCAAGCAGGAGCTGCACCTCGAGATCTGCTCGAACTGCCATCCGTTCTTCACGGGCCGCCAGAAGCTCGTGGACACCGAGGGCCGCGTCGAGCGGTTCATGAAGAAGTTCGGCGCCCAGACGGTCGAGAAGGTCGAGTCAGCCGGCAGAAGGCGGCCGAGGCCAAGCGCGACAAGAAGGCGACACGGACGAATCAGGGGGCCGAGGCGTAGACTCGGCATCCGCCCGGTTCCGGACGGCGGCCTCCACGGCCGCCGTTCGTGTGTACGGCCGCGTTCAGCTGCCGTCGCCCGCCAGCAGCCCGCCTGGACCTTCGGCGGCCCGCCCATCGAGCTTCCGCTCCACCCGCGCCAGCCGTTTGCGCGCCTGCTGCTCCGCCCGCGTTCCCGCGTGCGTCAGGCAGCGGCGCGCGTAGCGCCGCGCGGCCACCAGGTCATGGGAGCGGTGCTCGTGGTGGATTGCCAGCGCCAGGGCCGCTTCCCGCGCCACGGCCGGCGGACTCGCCCCGTCCTCGATCAGCGCCTCCCACAGGCGCGCCGCCTGTCCATGCCGCCGTGCCCGGCGATGCAGGGTCGCCAGGCGCCGCAGGGCCTCGACGCGTACCTCGCCGGCCAGCGGCCCGCCGGCGTCCGTCCAGACGGCCGCCCGGCCGTAGCAGTCGGCCGCCTCGTCGCGCCGGGCGAGCCGCTCGTACATCCGGCCGAGCGCGAGGCATTCGCGGGCGGTGCGCGCCGCTGCCGGACCGCCCTCCACCAGCTGCAGTCCCCTGATCGTCAATCCGGCGAGGGAGAGCAGATCGAGCCGGTTGTGCTCGAACACCGGCGCGAGCGGTCCTGCCTCGCCCGTGCGCACGTAGTGGAAGTAGCGCGCCGGAATCTCGCTGCCGGGCACGTCGCCCGTGCGGCGGACGCCCAGCACCGCCTCTTCCAGGGCTCCCAGCGTGCAGCCCGACGGCGCCTCCGCCGGCGTGGCTCTCTCGTCCGCATCGACCGCCCCGGGGCGCATGCCTCGCCACATGCGCCGCGCCGGGTGCAGCATGTCGAGGTGCGGCAGGGCCGCGCTCGGCACGGCCAGCCGATGGAAGAGGTAGCGCGTCTCGATGACCGGCAGATCGAACGACTTGCCGTTGAACGTCACCAGCAGGCCGGCGCTGGCGAGCTCGTCGGCGACCGAGAGCAGCAGGCCGCGCTCGACGGCGTAGCTCGTCAGGAAGTACTGGCGCGTCCGGAAGGTGTCGCCGTCGAACAGGCCGCACCCGACCAGGAACGCGTGCGTGCCGGCGCCGCCGCTGAGACCGGTCGTCTCCAGATCGAAGAACACCAGCGGGGGACGGATCGGCTGCTCCGGCCGGCCCGACAGCACGCCGGCGTGGCCGGCCAGGCCGCCGGCCAGCCGCGCGTAGTCGCCCACGAGGTCGTGTCCGTGGCGGCCCGTGGCCGGATAGTCGCGTTCGACGAGGATGCAGGTCTGACCGTGCGCCTCGTACGCCGAGCCGCCCAGCGCCTCGATGGCCGCCGCGGCATCCGGCGCGGCCGCCGGTGCCGGCGTGGGCACGGCGCTGTCCTGGCGGGCGCCGCCCTGCCGCAGGACGTCACGGATGCGTGAGCCGAGGCGTGAAGGCTCCATGAGGCGGTTCAGGACTGCAGGGCGGCCGCGGTCGTGCGGGCCGTCTCGTCGAGCAGCCGATCGAGGATGCGCAGGGCGGCGGCCTTTGCGAGCGGCCCCGTCTGCCCGGCCGGTCCGACGCATGTCGGGCAGCCCGACTCGCAGCCACACCCGGCGATGAGCGTGCGCGTGCCGGCGAGCAGCTCGTCGTGCATCCGGTAGAGCGGCTCGCTGAAGCCGATGCCGCCCGGATAGCTGTCGTACACGAAGATCCGCGGCTCGGTGCCGGGCGCCGGCACGCCGGCCTCGCCGCTCTGGTCGACCGAGATGCCGATGTCGTGCCGGTCGCACATGAGCAGCAGCTGTGCGACCTGCCGCATCGCGAACGCCAGCCCGTTCACGCCGTCGCGCCGGTCGTCGGCGGCGAACGGCAGCGACGCCATCAGCGCCGACGGGATCGTCAGCCAGTACGCCGTCGTGTGCATCTGCTGTTCGGGCAGGTCCAGCTCGCCCGAGCCGACGTTCTCGTTCGTGTAGAACTTGATCTTCTTGAAGCCGACGACGCGCGAGACGACGTGGACTTCTCCATGTGCTCGCGGGGCCCCACCCCCGCTCGCGCGCGCTCGACGGCTCGGCTCCGCCTCGCTCCCCTCCGGCGTCTCGCGCGGGCCGCAGGCGCTTCCATCTGCGCGCGGGGCCCCACCCCCGGCGCTGTTGCGCAGCGCCTCTGCGCTTCGCAACGGCTCGAGGCTGTCGCTCTCTGGCGCGCCGCATGGGGCGACCGGATCGCCGGACGCGGCGAACTTGTCGAGAATCGTGACCCGCGAGTACGTGATGGCGTCGGTGTAGTAGTCGCAATCGATCTCGCGGACGTAGGCCTTGCGCCCCTCGAAGTCGAGCATCTCGACCTGGAAGAGGCGGCCCTCCACCAGGTAGATCGCCTTCGGGATGCAGCGTGGAGAGCGCGCTGGTGAAGTCGGTCTCGCCGATGACCCGCGGCTCGTGCGTGGTGTCGACGACCACGAAGTTGTCGGAGCTGACCGAGCGCAGGCTCACCGCATCGGCGGGATACGACTCGCTCGTCCAGTGCCACGTCCCTTCCGCCGCTTCCTCCGCGTCGAGATCGTCGGCCGGGATGGAGCGGTGCACGAGGCCCTCTTCGCCCAGGATGCCCAGGATCTCCTGCAGGTCGTGCGCCCCGAAGTGCTCCGCCGTGCCGAACGGCAGCTCGAAGGCCGCGCACTTGATGTGATCGACGAGGATGTGCAGGTTGTCGGGATCGATGAGCGCCCGCTCGGGCGACGCGTCGAAGAAGTACGACGGATGCTGGATGACGAACTGATCGATCGGGGCGCTGCTCGCAACGAGCACGGCCGCCGACCGGCTCGCCCGCCGGCCGGCACGCCCCGCCCGCTGCCAGGTCGCCGCGATCGTGCCCGGATAGCCGGCGAGCACGGCGACGTCGAGCGCGCCGATGTCGATGCCGAGCTCCAGGGCGCTGGTCGACACGACCGCCCGGACGTTCCCCTCGCGCAACCCTTTCTCGATCTCGCGCCGGCGGTTCGGCAGGTAGCCGCCACGATAGCCGCGCACGGCGCCATGGCTGCCCGGCTCCTGCTCGAACTCGTCCTTGAGGTACGTCGTCAGGATCTCGGTGGCGAGCCGGCTCTGCGCGAAGACGATCCCCTGCAGCTGGCGCCGGATGAACTCGCCCGCCACGCGGCGGGCTTCACCCAGGTACGACCGGCGGATGCCGAGCTGGCGGTTCACGACCGGCGGGTTCACGAAGACGAACAGCTTCTCGCCGCGCGGTGCGCCGCTGCGGCTCACCAGCTCGAAGGATCGCTCCGTCAGCCGCTCGGCCAGCTCGCGCGGATTCGCAATCGTCGCCGACGAGCAGATGAACACCGGATCGGATCCGTAGTGGCGGCAGATCCGCTGGAGCCGGCGCAGCACGTTGCAGAGATGGCTGCCGAACACGCCGCGATAGGTGTGCAGCTCGTCGATGACCACGTACCGCAGGTTCTCGAAGAGCTTCGCCCAGCGTGGATGATGCGGCAGGATCCCCGAGTGCAGCATGTCGGGGTTGCTCAGCACGACGTGCGCGCGGGTCCGGATGGCGCGCCGCGCGTCCTGCGGCGTGTCGCCGTCGTAGGTGAAGACGCCGATCTCCGCGCCGCACTCCTCGCCCACCAGATCCGACAACGCGTGCAGCTCGGCCAGCTGGTCCTGCGCGAGCGCCTTGGTCGGGAACAGGTACAGGGCGCGGCTCGCCGGATCCTGCAGGATGGCGTGCAGCACCGGCGCGTTGTAGCAGAGCGTCTTGCCGGAAGCCGTGGGCGTCGTCACGACGACGTGGCGGCCGCTGAGGACGTGTTCGATGGCTTCGGCCTGGTGACAGTAGAGCCCGGTCACGCCGCGGCGGCCGAGCACGCGACGGACCCGCTCGTCGAGGTCGGCGGGAAAGGGAGTGGTGACCGCTTCGGCCGCCGGCATGCGCCGACGGCCGTCACATGGCCGTCAGGCGTGTCGGGACGGTCCTGGAGCCAGTCGGGCGCCAGCCGGTCGAGCGCGGCGTTCAGGGCGCTGTCGCGGCGCGAGCGGCCGACAGCCGGCCAATCCGGCAGGCCCGCCGGGACCGCTGACGGGCTGGCCGGCCCGGTCAGTCCGTCGCCGGTCGTCCCGTTCACACTCTTGCCCATGACGAGCCATCCTAGCAGCGGCCGCAGGGGCGATCAAGAGGTGAAAGGCCGGGCGGTCGCGGCGGCGGCTCCCCTTGACCGCGACTCCGGCGAGCCTCTAGGCTTACCGGTCATGACCAACGAGCCTCCGGCGGCCCCCGCCGGCCACACGGCCCTGGCGCGGCGGCTCGGCCTCTGGAGCGCGACGGCCCTCGTCGTCGGCATCGTCATCGGGTCGGGCATCTTCCGCTCGCCGGCGAGCGTGGCCGCCCTCGTGCCCGACCCGTCACTGATGCTCGGCATCTGGATCGTGGGCGGGCTGGTGACGCTGTGCGGGGCGCTCTCGTTCGCCGAGCTCGCCGCAGCGCTGCCGAATACCGGCGGCATCTACGTCTTCCTGCGCGAGGGCTGGGGCCGGATGCCGGCGTTCCTGTTCGGCTGGTCGCAGCTCATCGTCATCCGCGCGTCGGCCCTCGGCGGGATCTCGATTGTCTTCGGCGAATACCTGCTGCGGTCGAGCGGCATCGACCCGGTGACGCACGTGCTCGCCGCGCGGGCGGTGGCGGCGGGGGCCATCGCGTTCGCGGCACTCATCAACATCCGCGGCGTGTCGCTCGGCGCGATGATCGTGAACGTCTCGACGTCGATGAAGTACGCGGCGCTGGCCGTGCTCGTCGTGGCCGCCTTCGCGCTCGGCGGGGGCCACGGCGCCACGGTTGCCCACCTGCACGCCGCGGCGGGGACGCACGTGCCGGTCGGCGCGCTCGGCGTCGCGCTCGTCGCGGCGCTGTGGGCCTACGACGGGTTCGCCGACGTCTCGTTCGCGGGCGGCGAGGTGACCGATCCCGGCCGCAACCTCCCTCGCGCCATCATCGTCGGCACGCTGTCGATCATCCTCATCTACACGCTCGTGAACCTGGCCTACATCTACGTGCTGCCGATCGAGGCGATGGGGCGCTCGCCGCTCGTCGCCGCCGACACCATGTCGGCGCTGTTCGGCCGGGCGGGCGTGGCGCTGGTCTCGGTCTTCGTGATGATCTCGACCTTCAGCTCGCTGAACGGCATCACGCTCGCCTCGCCCCGCATCTTCTTCGCCATGGCCGACGACGGCCTGTTCTTCCGGCAGATCGCCGCCGTGCACCCGCGGTACGGCACACCGTACGTCGCCATCGTCCTGTCGGCGGTGCTCGGTATGCTGCTCGTGATGAGCCGCAGCTTCGAGGCCATGACGGGCATGTTCGTGCTCGCCATCTGGCCGTTCTACGCGTTGAGCATTGCCGCACTCTTCCGCCTGCGCCGCACGCAGCCCGACCTGCCCCGTCCGTACCGCGTGACCGGTTATCCGGTCGTGCCCGCCATCTTCATCCTGGCCGTCATCTACTTCGTCGCCAACGCCTTCGTTCAGCAGGCACTGTCGACGGCGCTCACCTTCGCCATCATCCTCGCCGGCGTGCCGGTCTACTACGCTTCGTTCGGCCGCGGTCGCGAGCGGACGCCCGCCGGGCGCTGACACCGGACGCCGTCTCGTCGCACGCGGAGAACAGTCCAGCTGGGAGGCCCGGCGGCGCGCGGTCTCGTTGACGCACCCGAAGGCCGGCGCTACGATGCGCGAAGTGCGTCTGTGAGGCCGGGCGCAGCCCGGCGGCGCGCACCGCGGGCCCGCGAACGGAACGGAGCGAGCCGCGCGAGGCGAGCGAGTGCAGTGAGCCGGGGTTCGGGGCAGAGCCCCGACTGATAGAAGGAGATACGGATGGGAGCAACCGAGCCGCGGCCGCGGCGGCGAGGGTTCTTCTTCTTCTCCACGAACGAAGAGGAGCCGGACAATACCGAGCAGGACGATCCTGAAGGGCTGACCAACCGCCTCCGATCGGTCAGACCACGCACGCACCGGCAGAGCGCCGGCGCGTCCCGCCATTCCCTCATCGGCGGCCGGCTATCCGGCGGCCGACACCAGACGTCGTCAGTCGACGACGCGACCGTGCGACGCAGACCTCCGTCGAAATCGTTCAGATCAGCGACCGCGACTGACAGCCGTCGACGGTCACGCTGGCGCCGCTGATCCAGCTGGCCCGCGGCGAGGCCAGGAACGCCACCAGCGCACCGACCTCCTCGGGACGGCCGAAGCGGCCGAACGGCAGCTCGCGCGTGATGAACTCGGCGATGCCGTCGGGATCGGCCTTCATGCGGCGATCCCACGAGCCGCCGGGGAACAGGATCGATCCCGGCGCCACGCTGTTCACCCGGATGCCGTCGCCCGCCAGCTGCTGCGCCAGCGATTTCGCCAGGCTGATCTCGGCCGCCTTCACGGCGTTGTAGGTCATCCGTCCGCCCGACTCGCGGCCCCAGATCGACGCGATCATCAGGATGACGCCGCCCCCGCGGCTCCGCATGAGCGGCACGGCCAGCCGCGACGCGCGGATCGCCGGATACAGCGTCCCGTCGAACGCCTCCTGCCAGTCGGCATCGGAGGTGTCGACCAGGGTCCCGCCGCGCGCCAGTGCGAGGTTGTTGACGAGGATATCGAGGCCGCCGAAGGTCTGCACGGTCCGATCGACGACGGTCGAGATGCCATCCGCCGTGAACAGATCGGCCGGCACGGCCAGCACGTCGTCTGGACGGACTGCAACGCGGCGCAGTTCGTCGGCGGCCTGCGCGAGAGTGGCTTCGGTCCGGGCGCAGATGGCGACGCGGCAGCCTTCGGCGGCGAGTGCCGAGGCGGCGGCCAGGCCAAGGCCGCGGCTCGAGCCGGTCACGAGAGCAATCTTTCCGGTGAGCTGGAGGTCCATGGGGCGAAGAAGCTGAAGCGAAGCCGCCCGGCGCAGCGCGACGGCTCGCGGAGTCAGTGGCGGCCGGACATGTCGTTCAGACGCCAGTCGAATTTCCGGTAGACGACCTGGAAGGCGTTCTTCGCGAGGAAGTCGCGTTCCGTCATCAGCAGCTCCGGACGCACGAAGGCGAGCACCGCGCGCTCGATCGGGCTCCGGGACGCGTAGAGGGGCGACGCCTGGTCGCTGTACCCCGCGATGAATCCGGCGCTGTCCCACGAGAAGATCGGCGACACGGTCACGCGATTGCCGACTTCGTCGATCTCGGCACAGACCGTCCGGCTCAGGCACTCGTCGCGTACCGACTGCAGCTGCGCCTCCAGCCGGGCCGACGCATACGCCTCGCTGTGCAGCCGCCCCGATCCGATCGCCCCGCGTCCCAGCGCGAAGTAGAGCCGGGCATCGTGGAACGTCGGCAGGATCTGCTGCTCGATCTCATTCAGCGTGACCGTACGCCCGGCCGCCCGGTGCGTAATCCGATCGAACGCGCCCGGAATCTGCTGAATGCTGTTCGACGGATAGTCCGAGGCCCGGCCGCGGATCGGATAGTGGTTGATCACCGTCTGCAGCACGAACGCGTTGTAGGCGTTCAGCCAGAAGGCGATCTGCTGATTGCGATCCCAGCCGGCGTACATGTTCGCGGTGACGGCCCCCAGCGAGGCGATGTACCGGTCGAGCATCGCGCGGTCGTGCTTCACGGCGCCGTAATAGACCAGTCCGTCGCGGACGTACAGGTTCAGCAGCGTGTCGAGCGGCTTGTGCAGCGGATCGACAGCCACGGTGGCCGCGCCGCCGCCCTGGGCGGCGATCCGCGGGACGGCCACACCAGGCACCACCATGATGGCGGCCGCAGCCAGTGCGAGCAGGTAACGACGCATGTGACGACTATAGCCGATCCACCAAAGGGCGCGCGAGACGGGCGCGGAGGTGACGAATTCGCGATCCCGTGTCATCATCTCACCACGAGACTGCGGGCCCGCGGCCTGCGAACGGTACAGTCCGGAGTGACGCGCCATACGGACGGACTCCGGCAGGAGCCCTCCCGCCGGGCATGACGGCGGAACGTTCACGATGCTGACAGCTGCCGCGCTCGGCATGGCCGGATACGGCGCTTACTCCGTCCTCTGGGCGGTGTTCGATCTCGTGCGCGGTGCGCGGCTCGAGCTCTGGGCCGACCTCGGCCTGATGGTCTTCGGTCTGCTGCTCATGCTGAGCGCGGCCTTCGTCCGCGTGATGCTGCCGGGCGGCATCGCGTTCGCGCTCGGCTCGCTGCTCGGCCTGCAGGCCCTCGCCATCCACGACGCCGTTCACCTGACCGGCCGTGTCGCGCTGGGATCGCAGCTCGCCCGCGGCCTGTTCGCGCTCGCGCTCGTCGGTCTGGCGTGGTCCGGTTCGCGCCGCCCGCGCAGCGACTGATCGCCGCGTCAGGCGCGCGCGTCCCCGCTCCCGATCATCATCATCCCGCACAGCCAGATCCCGAGCGCGATCGACGCCACGAGCACGACGGCGGACAATCCGCGCGTGAGGGCCGCCAGCGCCGTGTCGTGCGTCAGCAGGCCCGCGCGTGAGAGCAGCTCGTGCCAGTCGTGCTGCGGATGGGCGACGAAGCCCACCAGCGGCAGCACCTGCGCGCGGGCGTCTCCGATGTACGTCGCCAGGCTCGAGAGGCTGCACGACAGCCAGGCCCCGCAGACGGCGACGCCGAAATAGTCGGGCTGACGCGCCAGCACGGCGGCCGCCGCCACCGGTGCCGCCACCTGCGCGAGGCTGCCGCCCGCCACTTCCGGAAGATGGCCGAACCAGGAGAACAGCAGGTGTCCGGCCTCGTGCACCCCGAGCGTGATGCCGGAGAACAGACTGGCGTACAGGGGATCGACGAGGTGGTGCCAGCCGATCCAGGCGAGATACACCAGCAGGGGGAGGCGCCACTGCCACCAGCGGCCCCGGCACCAGTCGCGCGTGTCTGCCAGCCAGTCGGCCACCGCCGCCTCCCGGGAGAATCGGTCCGGGACCGCGTCACCGCGGTCCGGCCCCGCTCAGTCGATCTTCAGGACGATCTTGCCGAACTGCCCCGCCTCGTCCATGCGGCGATGCGCGGCCGCCGCGTCGGCCAGCGGGAACACGCGGTCGACGGCCGGCGTCAGCTGGTGCTGCTCGCAGAAGGCGAGCATCGAGGCGAAGTCCCGCGCCGTTCCCATCGTGCTGCCGAGAATGGTGAGCTGCTTCCAGAAGATGCGGCGCACTTCCACCTTCTCGGTGGCGCCCGTCGTCGCGCCGTAGGTCACGACGCGTCCGCCCGGCTTCGCGAGCTCCAGGGCGCGCCCGAACGTCTCGCCCCCGACGCTGTCGACGACCACGTCGGGACCTTCCCGCCCGACGAGCGGCGCCAGAGTCCTTGACCCAGTTGCCGTTCCGGTAGTTCACGCCGCCCTCGGCCCCGAGCGCCTTCGCGCGGGCGAGCTTGTCGTCGCTGCCGGAGGTGACGAACACCTTCGCGCCGATCGCGTGGGCAATCTGCACGACGAACGACGACACGCCGCCGCCGGCGCCGGTGACGACGACGGTCTCGCCCGGCTGCACGGCCGCGCGCGTCACGACCGCGCGGAAGGCGGTGAGGCCGGCCAGCGGCAGCGCCGCGGCCTCCTCGAACGACAGCGTCGCCGGTTTCGGATGCACGTTCGCGGCCGGCACCTTCACCAGCTGCGCGTACGTCCCGTCGTCGGGCAGGCCGAGGATGCGGTACGACCGCCCCTGCGCCCGCTCGTCCGGCCCCCAGTCCATGCCGGGGTCCATGACGACGGCGTGCCCCAGCAGGGCGCGATCCACCCCCTCACCGACGGCGGCCACCTCGCCGGCCCCATCGGAGCCGAGGATCACCGGCAGCGTGATGCCGGCGTAGAGTCCCTGTCGGATGAAGACGTCGCGGTGGTTCAGCGCCGCGGCTTTCAGCTGGACGACGACTTCGCCCGGGCCGGGAACGGGATCGGGCACCTCTTCGAATCCGCAGGTTGTCGGCGGGTCCCAGTTCACGCAGGACAACGGCTTTCACGGGATTTGCTCCTTACAGGATGGGACGCGGGACGTCCCCGGCCAAAAAAGAATGGGGCGGCCGAAGCCGCCCCACTCGTGCTAACGCCGAACGGTCTTCCGGGCAGGATTACGCACAGCCACTGGTATTGCCGCAGTTGGCGCACTTGTAGCAGCTGCCGCTGCGCACCATGATGGCGCCGCAGGTCGAACAGGGCGGCGCGTCCTCCTGGTTCTGCATGGCCGCGAAGGCGCTCGAGGCCGCAGTCGCGGCCGTGGTCGCCGGCGCGGGGCTGTCGGTCGCGAGTGCCGGTTCGGCCGTGCTCTCGCGGCCGTTCACGCCGGCGCGGGTACTGCTCTTCCGGCGACAGGAACTTCGCCGCCAGCCACCGGAAGATGTAGTCGACAATCGACTTCGCGAAGCGCACCTCCGGGTTCTTCGTCATGCCGGACGGCTCGAACCGGACGTGGCTGAACTTGTCGACGAGCACCTGCAGCGGCACGCCGTACTGCAGCGCGTAGGAGATCGCCTGGGCGAAGGCGTCGGCGAAGCCCGAAATGGTCGAGCCCTCCTTCGCCATCACCAGGAAGATCTCGCCCGGCGTTCCATCGTCGAACAGGCCGGCCGTGATGTAGCCCTCGTGGCCGGCGATGTCGAACTTGTGGGTGATCGCGCGCCGCTCGTCCGGCAGCTTCCGGCGGACCGGCTGGCCGGCCGCGGCGACGGCCGCCTGAGCGGCCGCCTCGGGGCTCGTCCGCGACGTGTTCAGCGGCTGCGTCCGCTTGCTGCCGTCGCGGTAGATCGAAATCGCCTTCGCGCCCATCCGCCACGACTCGATGTAGGCCTGCATGATCTCGTCGACCGTCGCCTCCTTCGGCACGTTGACGGTCTTGGAGATGGCGCCCGAGATGAACGGCTGCGTGGCCCCCATCATCTTGATGTGGCCCATGTAGTGGATCGACCGGGTGCCCTTGGCCGCCTTGAACGCGCAGTCGAAGACCGGCAAATCGCGCTCCCGCAGGCCCGGCGCCCCCTCGATCGTCTCGTTCTTGTCGATGTAGTCGACGATGGCCTGGACGACCGGCGGCGCGTAGCCGAGGCGCGCCAGCGCCATCGGCACGGTCTGGTTGACGATCTTCATCAGGCCGCCGCCGACGAGCTTCTTGTACTTCACGAGCGCGATGTCGGGCTCGACGCCCGTCGTGTCGCAGTCCATCATGAAGCCGATCGTCCCGGTCGGCGCGAGCACGGTGGCCTGGGCGTTCCGGTAGCCGTGCTGCTCGCCGAGCTCGACGGCCTCGTCCCAGGCGTCCTGCGCCGCCTCGTAGAGATCCTCCGGCACGGCGCCGGCGTCGACGTCGCGCATGGCGTCGCGGTGCTTGCGCATGACCCGGAGGAACGGCTCGCGGTTCTTCTCGTAGCCGGCGAACGGCCCGCCGTGATCGCGCGCCACCCGCGCCGACTGGGCGTAGGCGTCGCCCGTCATCAGCGCCGTCAGCGCCGCCGCGTACGCCCGGCCGGCGTCGCTGTCGTAGGGCAGGCCGCGGGACATCAGCAGCGCGCCGAGGTTCGCGTAGCCCAGCCCCAGCGGCCGGTACTCGTGGCTGTTCTTCTCGATCGCCTTCGACGGGTAGCTCGCGTTGTCGACCAGGATCTCCTGCGCCGTGATCAGCGTGCGGAGGGCCGCCCGGTACGACGTCACGTCGAACTCGCCGTCCTCGCGGACGAACTTCAGCAGGTTCAGCGACGCGAGGTTGCAGGCCGAGTCGTTCAGGAACATGTACTCGGAGCAGGGGTTCGACGCGTAGATCCGATCGGTGTTCGAGCAGGTGTGCCACTCGTTGATCGTCGTGTCGAACTGCATGCCCGGGTCGCCGCAGACGTAGGTCCCCTCGGCGATCAGCTTCAGCAGATCCTTCGCCTTGTAGGTATCCACCACCTCACCGGTCGTCACCGCACGGGTCTGCCACTCACCGTCGTCGAGCGCCGCCCGCATGAACTCGTCGGCCACACGGACGCTGTTGTTCGAGTTCTGGAAGAAGACCGACGAGTACGCCGGGCCCGTGAACGACCCGTCGTAGCCGGCGTCGATGAGCGCCCAGGCCTTCCGCTCCTCCTCCACCTTGCAGTTGATGAACTCGACGATATCCGGGTGCTCCGCATTCAGGATGACCATCTTCGCCGCGCGGCGCGTCTTCCCGCCCGACTTGATCACGCCGGCGAAGGCGTCGTACCCCTTCATGAACGACACCGGCCCCGACGCCGTCCCGCCGCCCGCCAGCAGCTCCTTCGACGAGCGGATCGGCGACAGGTTCGTCCCCGTGCCCGACCCGAACTTGAACAGCATCCCTTCGGTGCGCGCCAGCGTCAGGATCGAATCCATCGTGTCCTGCACCGAGTTGATGAAGCACGCCGAGCACTGGGGCGCCTTCTCGAAGCCGCAGTTGAACCACACCGGGCTGTTGAACGCCGCCTTCTGGTAGATCAGCAGGTGCTTCAGATCGTCGCTGAACGCCTGCAGCGATTCGTCCGACGCGAAGTACTTGTGCGCCCGCGCCCACTCGGTGATCGTCGTGACGACCCGCCCGATGAGCTGCCGCACGCTCCGCTCGCGCTCCGGCGTGCCGAGCTGCCCACGGAAGTACTTCGAGACGACGATGTTGGTCGCCTGCTGCGACCACGCCTTCGGAATCTCGACGTCGCGCTGCTCGAAAACGGCTTCCCCTTTTTCGTTCGCGATCACCGCCGCCCGCAGCTCCCATTCGATCTCGTCGAACGGATCGCGGCCGGGCTGCGTGAAGAATCGCGGAAACTCCAGCCCCTGGGCCGACGACGCCGTCGACTTCCGGGTCCGCGGAGCTTCGGATACAGGGATGTCGGTGCCACTGCTCTCGACCAGCTGGCCGGCCCCCGCCGCCTTGTAAGCCGCGCCTTTTTCCATGCCTTCCTCCACAAACCGGAGACCATCCCCCCGCCCCGGGGGTGTCCCTTCCGAAAATCCTTGTTGGATAGTGACGCGGACAGACCTGCGATGGGGAAAGTGCCCCTCGACGGCTCGGCCAGGAGGCTGGGAGACTCCCGCGATTTGTCTGTCGCGCTACGGCCGCTAACTATGAGCCTGCGTCTGGCGTTTGTCAAGACGCGAACTACCAGATGTTGTGTTTCTATTTTAGTTCAAACGCCAGATGTTGTCGAAATCGGCCAAAACCGGCCGATCCTGACCAGCTGGCGAGGGGCGGCCCGGGAGGCGCTCCGGAGCGGCAGGGGACACGGGCGGAAGGGAGCCGCGGCAAGGGGGAGAGGGACGAGGCCAGGGGCGGGAGACCAGGGGGGCAAGGGTCCGCCCCTTGCCCCCGTGGGAGTCCCTCTACCGTCCACCCGACGCGCCGGCCGAGCCGTGCGGCGGAATGACGCTGTCGAACGGATCCAGGTTCCAGTCGAGGAACGTCCAGACGCGGTTCCAGGAATCGCGCTGCTCGCGGGTGTTCTCCGGCTGCCACGTCTTCGGATCGACGCGGCGGTCGAACGTGTGCCCGCCGAGCGGATTGTCGTAGATCATCGTCTCGGAGAGGAACGGCTTGCGCGAACGGAGCGCATCGACGAGCTGGTCGTCCTCCTCGAAGTTCACATCCTGGTCGTTCCGCGTCACGTGGACGAGCAGCGGGATCTGCAGCTTGTCGACCTGGTAGAGCGGCGAGCGCGCCTTGTAGATCTCGTGGCGCTCGGCCGGCAGCCCGCCGTACCGGTTCGCCGGGTCGATTCGCTGGTGCTGCACCTCGACGCCCTTCCACGCCAGCCGCTGGAACAGGTTGGTCACCGGCACCAGCGCGGCCGCGCACTTGAACGTGGTCGGCTCCCGGAAGATCGACAGCAGCGTGATCATCCCGCCGTGGCTCCAGCCGATGATGCCGATCCGCGTGGGATCGACCTCCGGTACGTGCTGCTTCAGATAGTCCACGGCCGTCAGCACGTCGTCGACCTCGGCGCCGCCGTAGTCGATGGCGTCGTAGAAGGCCTTGCCGTAGCCGATGCTGCCGCGGTACTCGGGCGCGATCACGATGTAGCCCTTGGCCGTCGCCTCCCGGATGTAGGGAATGTAGTGCTCGTAGAGGTGGCCGCGGATGTTCTCGTGGACCCAGACCAGCGCCGGATGCGACTTCGGGCCGCGCATGTGCAGCGGCTTGAAGACGAATGCGGGGATCTCGAGGCCGTCGGCGCGGCTGTGAAACGTGACCTTCTCCTCCTGCATGTAGCCCTGGCTGGCCTCGTTCCAGGTCCGGTCGGTCTCGACCTGGTGCTGCAGGTCGGCCGCGAAGTCGACCGGGCGCGGACCACGCGGACCGGCGTTCTGCCCGACGGCGGCCGGCGGCTGCTGGGCGCGGGCCGGCACGACGGCGAGCGCGCCGGCCGACAGGGTCACGAGCACGATGAAGAAGGCGCGGGCAATCGCGACGCGCAGGGATCGATCAGCCATGAGACGTCTCCTGAATGGAACACGAGCCACGCGGCCGGATGCAGCCGGCGCGACGGCAGGGAGCGGCTATTGTAGTGTCAGATGAGCTTGCCGCGATGCCGCGGGACTACGCGCGGAAACGGCGGCCGTTCACAGGCCGCCCTGCAGCAGCGCCGCGAGCACGGCGGCCTTGTCGGCCAGACTGCGGGCGAAGACGTAGTTGTGCGTCTTCAGCGCCTCCTCGGCCTGCCGGATGAACCGGCGGGCCGTCTGGTACTGGGCCTTCGCGTCGGCACTCAGTGACCGGTAGTCGACCTGTCCCAGGTCGGTGCCGGCCCTGGAGAGCGTGTCGCGGATGCCGCGCACGGTCGCGTCGTCGGTCGCCGACGGCGCCGTCTGCAGCGTCGGCGCCGGAGGCGCCGCGGACTTCGTGCCGGAGGGCCGGCTGCCGATCGCGGGTGATGGCTCGGCCGGCTCGGGCCGCGCGGGGCGATGGACCGGCGGCTGCGGACGGGCCTTCACGTCCTCCTCGGGGCCCGATGGCGCCGGCGCCGGCACCGGCGCGGGCGCCACCTCGTGGGGCGGCGGAGCCGGCGTGACCATGGGCGGCAGCGCCGGCTCGGTCCGGGCGTGAATGCGCGCACAGCCCGTCAGGCCCGGCGCCAGCGCCGCCACGATCGCCACGGCCAGTCCGCTCCTCGTCATCGACGTCATGAGCCTCCTCGACACTCCCGATTATGCGCCCGCCGGCGCGCGGCGGCTGCGGTCTTCGCGCCGGCCTCACCGCGTGAGCCCGAGCCCGACCGGCGCGGGCGGCGTCGCGCCGGCGCACGGCAGCAGCACGCGGAACGTGCTGCCGTGTCCGGGCGTCGACTCGACTTCGATCTCCCCGTCGTGCAGCTGGACGATCCGGTAGACCATCGACAGCCCGATCCCGCTGCCCTGTGCCCGCGTCGTGAAGTACAGATCGAAGATCCGTTCGAGATCCGCGGGCGCGATGCCGACGCCGTCGTCCTGCACGCGCACCTCGACCCGCTGGCCGCGCACGGGGGCGCAGGCGATCCGCAGCGTGCCGCCCTCCGGCATCGCCTGGCAGGCGTTCAGCGCGAGGTTCAGGAACACCTGGCGCAGCAGGCCGGGATCTCCATTCACCTCGGGAACCTCCGGCGGACAGTCCAGCACGAGGTCGACACCGGTGCGCGCCGCCTCGGGGGCAATCGTCGGCTGCAGCTCCTCGAGCAGATCGTGCAGCCGGATCGGCTCGAGCCGGACTTCCTGCGGCCGCGTGAACTTGAGGAACCCCTGCACGACCTGGTCGAGCCGCCGGATCTCCTCGGCGATCGTCTGGACGTACTGCAGCGCCACGGCCTGATCGACCGCCGGCGCGCCGTCCCCCGCCGGCCGGCCGGCCAGCGCCTGCCGCAGCAGCTCGAGGTGGATCGCCATCGCGTTGAGCGGATTCTTCACCTCATGCGCGACGCCGGCCGACAGCCGTCCGAGCGCCGCGAGCTTGCGCGAATAGGTGATGGTCGACTGCACCTGGCTCAGGTAGCTGACGTTGCGCGCCAGCAGCATCACGCCGATCGGTCCGCCGCCGGGCTCCGCCACCGCTTCGGCGAGAACCAGCCGCTCGTTGCCGGTGCCGCCGTCGCCGGCCTCGAGCTCCACCGAGGCCGGGCCCTGTGACTCGTGTGACTGCAGCGCCTGCTCGACAATCCGCCGGTAGGGGTGGGTGTCCGGCCACAGGTCCGCCAGCCTCCGGCCGACCGGGTCGGGCGGCAGCAGCGCGCGCATCGACGGGTTGGCGAACAGCAGCACGCCGGCCGGCGCGATCAGCGCGACGGCATCCTCCAGCCGCTCGCCGGCCCGTTCGAGGGCGGCCGGGCCGCCGGCCGGCTGCGAGCGGTCGGCCGACAGCCGCGCGCTGACGGCGTTGAACGAGCTGGAGAGGTCGCCGAACTCGTCGCCCGGCTTCAGAATCGAGCGTGACGCCGAATTCGCCCTGGCCCAGGCGGTTCAGGCCAGAGCTGATGACGTGGATCGGCCGCAGCAGCACCTGGGCGAGCAGCATCGCGACGAGCAGCGCGATGAGCAGCGCGCCGGCGGCGGTCACGAGGGCGGGCCGCAGGGCGGTGTTCAGGTCCTCGCGGATGAGCAGCGTGGAGACGCCGATCCGGATCGATCCGAATCGCACGTTGTTCAGCAGCAGCGGCTGCCCGATCTCGAAGGTCCGGCCGCGCCCCTCGTAGATCGCGGCGAGCTGGACGAGCGCCGGGCGCTGCAGCAGCGCCGGGAGCGCGGGCTCCGCCGCGAGGTGCGTTCCCTGCAGCGTCGGATCGCTGTCGGCGATGACGGTGCCGTCGACGGCGGCAATGGCCGCGTAGGTGACGTTCGGGGAGTAGGCGATGCTCGACTCGAGCAGCGAGCGGATGCCGGGATCGGCGGCCAGCGCCGCCCGGGGATCGCCGCCCTGGGCCACGACGGCGCGCGCCCGCTGGAAGATGGCGCTCGACAGCAGGCCGCCGCGGGCCGCGCTCTCCCGCAGGCTCATCCGCGCCAGCGCCGACAGCTGGATCGCGCTCAGGGCCACGACCACCAGCCCGACGATCGACATGACGCCGAGAACCTGCTTCGCCTTGATGCCCAGCCGCATGGATCAGGACGCCTGCTCTTCGCGGAACTTCTTCAGCTTGTTGTGCAGCGTCTTCAGGCTGATCCCCAGGATCTCGGCCGCCCGCGTCTTGTTGTTCCGCGTGTGCTCGAGCGTCAGCAGGATCAGCCGCTGCTCGGCTTCGTCCACCGTCACCCCCGGCGACAGCGCCACCGTCCCCGGCGCCCCCGACGAGGGGCGCACGTCGGGCTTCACGACCTCGGGCGAGAGGTGCTCCCGCCCGATGAACTCGCCATCGGCCAGGATGCACGCCCGCTCGATGACGTTGCGCAGCTCGCGCACGTTGCCCGGCCACGAGTGGTCCTCGAGCAGCCGCTGCGCCTCGGGCGTCACCGCCGCGACCGTCCGGCCGTGCTGCCGGTTGAACTCGTGCAGGAACGCCTGGACCAGCAGTGGAATGTCGTCCTTCCGGTCGCGGAGCGGCGGCAGCGTGATCGAGAAGACGTTCAGGCGGTAGTAGAGGTCCTCGCGCAGCGTCCCCTGCCGCACGGCCTCCTTCGGGTCCACGTTCGTGGCGGCGATCACCCGGACGTCGACCGCCTGCTCCTGCCGCCCGCCGAGCCGCCGGAACCGCCGCTCCTGCAGCACGCGCAGCAGCTTGGCCTGCGTCACGGGCGTCATCTCGGCAATCTCGTCCAGGAACAGCGTGCCGCGATCGGCCAGCTCGAAACAGCCCTGGCGCCGCTCGGTCGCGCCCGTGAACGCCCCCTTCTCGTGGCCGAAGATCTCGCTCTCGAGCAGCGTCTCGGGAATCGCCGCGCAGTTGAGCGCCACGAACGGAAACGCCGCGCGCGGGCTCAGCTGGTGCACGCTCTGCGCGACCAGCTCCTTGCCCGTGCCCGACTCACCCGAGATGAGCACCGAGGCCGACGTCGGGCCGGCGGCCTCGATCACCGAGTAGATCTTCCGCATGCCCGTGCTGCTGCCGATCATCGGCCCGAAGGCGCCCCGCTCGCGCAGCTGGCGCCGCAGCACCTGCACCTCGCGCAGCGTGCCGTTCCGCTCGACGATCTTCTGGAGCAGGATCCGCAGCCGCTGCACGTCCACCGGCTTCGTCAGGTAGTCGTAGGCCCCGTCCTTCATCGCCTCGACGGCCGTCTCGATCGTCCCCTGCGCCGTCAGGATGACCGTCGTGATGTCGTCGCCCTGTTCCTTCAGCGCCCGCAGCAGGCCGAGACCGTCGAGCCGCGGCATCACCAGATCGGTGACGACGACGTCGGGCCGGAAGCTCGTTACCTTCTGCAGCGCGTCCTCGCCATCCACCGCCGACTCGGCCCGGTAACCCCAGCTGCGGATCAACTGCTCCAGGCCGACGCGCGCCGACATGTCGTCCTCGACGACGAGGATCCGCTCGGCGTCCGTCTGCACGTGGTCCTGTGGCATCATGCGACCTCTCCAGACTGGTCCCGGCAGCCGGACCCGGCCATGCCTCGACCACGCGGCCCCGCACCAGGAACTGATGGGGCGCGTTCCCTCTTCACTTATGTAATTCTTACACGTTTTCGTGCCCGGCCGGCCCGGTCACGTTCGGAAGACCAGGCCGCTCTTTCGAGGAAATTGCGCAGCCGTACCGCCATCGGTCGGGCGGCACGTCGTGCACGGAGCAAGAATGCCGCCAGAGGGCGGACGGACGGGCGCGGCGCCGAAAGTGGTAAAGTCCGGGAGTGCGTGAGGATTCGGTTCCGCCCATCCCGCCGGGGCCTCCGGCCGGCCCGGCGGAGGACGGCGCTGGAGCGCCACGGCACGCGGCGGACCGCACGGGCCCCGGCACGGACGAACAGCCCGGTTCCGAAGACGGCCCGCCACCGACCGCCGGCGAGCGAACGACGCACACCGCGGGCCTCGCAACGTCTCGGTGCGCTGTTCGAAGTGCTCCTCTGCTCCGACTATCCGACGCAGATCGGCATCGCGACCGCGCTCACGCTCGCGGGGTACCGGCCCTTCGGCTCCGACGGCCTGCTGCAGCTTCCCTACGTCGCCGCGCTGTCGTTCATCGATGCGGTCCTGCTGGTGGGGATGATCTTCGCGCTGCTGTGGCTGCACGGCGAGCGCCCGCGGGACGTCCTGCTCGGCTCGCGGCGGGTCGGACGGGAGATGCTGGTCGGGCTGCCGCTGGTCGCGGTGGCGATCGCGATCGCCGTCGGCCTGCTGCTGGCGCTCCGCTGGCTGGTGCCGGGCCTGCACAACGTGAAGGTGAATCCGCTCGAGGGGTTGATCCAGACGCCACGCGACGCCCTGGTGTTCGGTGGCGTCGTGATCTTCGCCGGCGGATTGCGCGAGGAGATCCAGCGCGCCTTCATCCTGCATCGCTTCGAGCGCTACCTGGGCGGTCCGACGGTGGGCGTCATCGTGTCGAGCATCGGGTTCGGCGCCGGGCATTTCGTCCAGGGGTGGGATGCGGTCGTCGCGACCGCCACACTGGGGGCGTTCTGGGCGGTCGTCTACCTGCGCCGGCGCAGCGTCGTCGCACCGGTGGTGAGCCACACCGGCTTCGACCTGCTGCAGATCGCGCAATACGTGCTCTTCCATCATTGACGGGCCGCCGACCGCGCGGCCATCAGGAGGGTCTGAATTCGTGGCGGAGCGTGAGTGGCGCGAAGCCCGCGACATGCGTCGATCGATCGGCAGCCTGGCGCTCGTGCTGATCGTCGCGGCGCTGCTGCGGTTCTGGCACCTGGCGACCGGGCTGCCGGCTGCCGCGCTGCCGGCCGAGCACGATCTGCTCGCCCGGGTCGTGCAGGCGATGGGAAGCGGCAGCTTCAACCCCCACGCCTTCGACACGCCGTCGCTCTACTTCTACGTGCAGCTCGTCGTGGCGTGCCTGCGCTTCCTCACGGGAGCCGTGCACGGCCTGTGGACGTCGGTGACCGCGTTCCAGCCGGCCGACGCCTATCACTGGGCGCGCGTGACGTCGGCCGTCATCGGCGTCGCCACCGTGCTGGTCGTCTACCAGGCGGGCGCCCGCTGGGGCGAGCGCCACGCGCTGCTGGGCGCCGGCCTGCTCGCCGTGCTCCCCGACCACGTACGCGCGTCCCACTTCGCCCTGCCCGGCGTCGCGGCCACGTTCTGGGCGGCCCTCACGCTGGTCCTCACCCTCCGGGCGCTCGAGCGCGACTCGCTGCGCCGGTTCGTCTGGGCCGGCGCCGTCGCCGGGCTCGCGGCCGCCACGACCTATCGCGGCGGACTGACGCTGCTGCTGCCGCTGGTCGCGGTCTGGATGAGCTCGTCGGCCGGCACCTCGCGTGTCGCCAAGGGCCTCGGGGCGATCGGCGCGGCCGTGGCGGCGTACCTGCTGGCGGCGCCCTTCACGATTGCCGACCTGCCTGCCTTCCTCAACGCCGCGGCCGCGAGTCTCGCCGGCGCCGCCTCGGGCGGTCCCGAACGGGCGGCCGTGGCCGCCACGCTGCTCGCGACGCTGCAGTGGCCGGCCCTGCTGCTCGCGCTCGCCGGCTTCGGCCTCGGGCTCGTCCGATCGGTCACCGGTCCGGGCCACGCGCGGTGGGTCCTGCTCGTGTCGTTCCCCATCGTCTATCTCGGCTCGATGGCCGTCGGCCGCACCGGCAGCCCCGACAGCTGGCTGCTGCCCGTGCTGCCGTACCTCGCGATCCTCACGGCGATTGCGGTCATCTCCGGCGTCAGCCTGCTGCGCCGCTTCAGCATCCCGCGAGCCGTCCGTCAGGGGCTGATCACCGCCCTGACGGTGGCCGCGCTGCTGCCGCCCCTGCTGGCGTCGATCAGGATCGATCGCGCGTTCGGCCGCGAGGCGGCGTCCGCCGCGCCGCAGACTGACGCCGGCCGGCCGCTCTCCCGGCTCCAGCCGACGACACCCGCCCCCGATCTCCCCTGATCGCCGATCGTCCGGACGTCGCGACGGACTGCGACGCACGGCTCCGGGTGTGTACGGGCGAACGGCACGGCGGGCAGCCGTGCGGCGCGGTGTGAGGCGAAGCGGCGGCGGGCGCCGGGACGTTCAGCGCGGGGAGGCGGGCGTGCTGCCGCCGAGGTAGAGAATCGTGACGTTGCCGCGCAGCCGCAGGCCAGCCAGCCACTCGGCAATGAGCGCGGTGCGGCGCTCGGCGGTCATGCGCGACACGATGTCGTCGTGTACCTGGGCGAGCGGCAGTCTGACGCCGTTGCGGGTGAACAGCGCCGGGTGCATCTGGTAGTAGTGCTCGACCTCGTCGTCGGCGGGAGCCGGGGGCGCGGGGAAGCGCTGGTCCAGATAGGCCTGAATCCGGAGGTTGTCGCGGACCACGGCGCGCAGGTGCACGTCATCGAACCCGGCCGTGATCAGCGCCTGTTCGTACGCCGCCTGGCTGGGGAACCGGCCGCGAATCGCGACCATGCGCCGGTCGATGGCGGCAGGATCGGGCTCGGGCGGCGAATAGTGCTCCACCTCGTCCAGGATCAGATCGCGATCGATCAGCTTCTGCAGCACGGCGTTCAGGGCGTCGACGCCGGGCGGGAGGTCGACGAGACCGAAGGTGCGGGCTGCGCGGGCGTCGGACAGCGTGATGACCTCGCCCGACACGACGGCCAGCACGCGATCGATCACCTCATCGGCACGCAGCACCGGCTGCACGGCCGTGAGGGCGACGGCGGCCAGGACGGTGAGGGCGACGCGTCGGATGGGCCCGCGCATGCCGTGTCCCTTCCGCATCAGAACGCCTCTCCGAGGCTGATGTTCAGCACCATGAGCCGTTCCAGGTGACCGGGCGAGATCTCGCGCCGGGCCAGCTTGAAGCCCAGGTCGATCCGGATCGGCCCGATCGGCGACTTGTACCGGAGTCCGAAGCCGACCGCCGCGCGGATCTGCCGCAGGTTGAGATCGGCGACATGGGCGAAGACGTTGCCGGCATCGATGAAGCCGACGACGCCGATGCTGCGCCAGACCGGGGCGCGCAGCTCCGCATTCAGGATGACGAGCGCGTCGCCGCCGATCGGGAACCCGTTGGCGTCGATCGTGGCCGGCGTGCCGAGCTGGTCGAGCGCGAAGCCGCGCACGGTCGTCGGCCCGCCGGCGAAGAACCGCTCGCTGATGGGCAGGTCGCGCACGACCGTCGTCAGCGGCAGGCCATCCGGTCCCGCCACCGGCAGCCCCTGATCGTCGGTCAGCGGCACCGTCCGCGGAAAGCCGGTTGCGAATCCGAGCCGGGCGTCGGTCGCGAACACGATGCGCGACGTGCCGGGCAGCCTCCGGTACACGGCGCCCTGCAGGAAGGTCTTCGCGAACCCGACCTCCGATCCGATGGCCCGCCCCGCGAGCTGACCGTTGACGACCAGCAGCTCGCCGCGGCTCGGATCCAGCGGGTCGTCCCGCGTATCCTCGACGACCGAGCCGGCCACCGACGAGAGCCGGACCTGGGGGAACAGCCGATCCACCAGCAGCTGATCGGCCTGCGAGACCTGGACGTCGAACTGACGGTTGCGATCGATGGCGTAACTGCCCGAGATGCTGAGCGCGGGACTGACGCGGCGGGCGACCTGGACGCTGAAGCCGCGATGGGCGAAGTTGAAGCTCGTGCGGACCCCCTGCTCGATGACGCCCGTCACCAGCGCGTCGGCGGCCGTGCCGAACAGCCGGGGCTCGCGGTACGTGGCGATGAGCCGGTAGTCGTTGAAGCCGTAGCCGCTGTCGCCCGACGTGGTTCCGCCCGGCACGAACAGCGCCGACTTCGGGCGGAAGCTGATGCGGGAGAACAGGCTGATCGACCGGTTCTTGCCGAACAGGTTACGCCGCGTGATCTCGAACAGCGCGCGGGGTGCGAACTCCAGCTGGTCGACCGCGAAGCCGGTCTGGCCGCTGGCCCTCGGCCGGACGCCGACCTCCAGACCACCGCCGTACCCGATGGTCGTCGTCGGCGCCTCCTCGACCGTGACCAGCACGTCGCGCCGCGTGTCGGAGCCGTGCAGCAGCTGACTGACCCGGACGCGCCGGAAGAGGCCCATCGCCACCAGCCGCCGCTGGCCGTCGGAGAGCACCTGCTGGCTCAGTGGCTGCCCCGGCGTCAGCCCGAGCTCGCGCTCGATGAGCCTGGTGCTCGTCCGCGTGTTGCCGACGACGAGGATGTGCTCGACGAAGATCTGCGGCCCCTCGGCGATCACATAACGGATGGCCACGCGCGAGTGATCGTCGCTGAAGCCGAGCTGCGGCGTCACGGTCGCCGACTGATAGCCGCGGTTCTGGTAGGCGACCTGGATGGCGTCCCGGTCGCGGGCGATCTCCGGCTCGTAGTACGGGTGGCCGGGCACTGCGATGAGGTTGTTGCGCAGCGTCGCCCCGGACACCGCCTTGTTGCCGACCAGCGCCACGTCGTCGATCAGCGTGCGCACGCCGGGGGTGACCGCGATGCGCACGGTCACCAGGGTCACGCCCGGTGCCGCGTCCCGCGCCGCGTCCGCCGTGGCGGGCGCCACCGTCGGCTGGATCGTCACCGCGGCGTACCCGAGGCGCCGGTACCGCCCGGCCAGCGCCGCGACCGCCCCATCGAGCCGCGACTGGACGAACGGCTGCCCCGTCCTCAGCTGCAGCGTCTCGGGCAGGTCCGAGAGGGGGACCACCGTGTCGCCGGTCGAGGCGACCTCCGCGATCCGGTACAGCGGGCCGCGGTGGATCCGGAAGACCACGGCCAGTTCGTTGCCGCGCTGCTCGCGGCTGAACGGCGCCGCCGCGTCCCGGTAGCCCTGCGCCCGGAAGTAGTCCTGGATCCGCCGGCTCGAGTCCTCCAGCAGGTCCTCGTCGACCGAGCCCTCGCGTTGGATCGGCACGAGCGTGGCCCGCTGATCCTCGGGCAGCGGATCGCCGGCAAAGGCGATCGTCACGTGGGGGCCGGGCTCGACGGTGATCGTCAGCGCGACGGTCTCCCGGTGATCGCCGGGGGTGATCGACGGGACGATCCGCGCCTCGTAGTAGCCGCTCCCCTTCAGCTCCTCCGTGTAGCGATCGAGGCGGTTCTGCAGGTCCAGGCGGTCGTACGGATCGCCGACGTGGAGGCCGAGCTTCTCGAGGATCTGCGCGGCGGGCCTGAGCGGCGTGCCGCCGATGCGGATGGCGCTCAGCCGCGCCTGCGGGCCGGCCTGGATCCGGAAGGAGAGGGTCACGAGCTCGCCCTCGCCGCTCGACGTCTCCGGCGTGACGTCCGCCTCGAGGTAGCCGTGATCCTCGTAGAGCCCGCGCAGCAGCCGCGCCACCTCGTCGACGCGGCCGAGCGGCGGCGATACGCCGTAGCGGTCGGTCACGGCCGTCCGCAGCGCGCGCCGCGACAGCCCGAGATCGCCGACGAACTGCAGCCGCCCGACGCGCTGCCGCGGGATCAGCTCGAACGTCAGCCCGACACCCGCCCCTTCGCGCACCGCGTGCACGCGGACGTCCTGGAACCGTCCGAGACTCATCAGGTGCGAGATCGTCTCGCGGACGTCGGCCATCGACAGGGGCGCGCCGACCGCGGTCACCACCAGGTCGCGCAGCCGCGGGTCGCGCTCTTCGTGTCCCTCGAAGTTGAGGCGGATGCCGGTAACGGGCCGGCCCAGGTAGTCGGCGACGTCCGCGCGCGCCGCCGACGCTCCGGCCAGCAGCAGCACGCACACCACCAGCCACCGGGCGGCCGGCAGCCGGCCCCGGCGCATCAGAACGTGTGCCTCACGCGCACTTCGAGCGCGTAGGTACGATCCTCGTTCTGCGACAGGATCCAGGACAGCCGGTCCCCCTGGTCGTACTCGAGCAGGATGATCTGATCGTTGATGGCCGTGCTGAGGCTGCGCGAGTAGGTGATGTACACGCGGTCGGACAGCCGCTTGCCGATCGTCAGCCGGGCGGTCGGGTTGAGCCGCGAGCTCGTCTGATAGGGATCGAACAGCGAGGGCGTGAGCTGGAACGTGTCCACGCCGAAGGTCTGCTCGACGACGCGGCCGACCTCGGACGACACCGGGCCGGTCAGCAGCTGCGTCGCCCGCGACGCCAGCAGGTCCTGCTGCACCTGGTTCGGCCGCTGCAGCGCCCGCAGCTCGGCGTCCTGGCTCGGGATCTCGTTGCCCAGCAGCAGCGCCAGCAGGTCCGCCGTCGGCAGCGGCGGATCGGACGTCAGTTCCGGCTGCAGCCGGTCGGTGGTGCCGGTCGCCTGGACGGTCACCTGATAGGTCTGTCCCGGCACGCGCACGCGGGTCTCGGCCGCCACGTCGAAGAACGGCTCGATCTTCGTCGGGTTCGTGAAGTCGATCGTCCCGTGCGTAATCAGATAATTCTTGCCTTCGAACAGCACCTGGCCACGATCGACCTCGGCGCGCCCGAACAGCAGCGGCCGGTTGTAGGTCCCCTGCAGCGTCAGGTCGGCGCTGGCGACCATGCGCACCAGGTTGTTCTCGACCCGCAGCGTGGACGGCGCGACGATCCGCACGTCGAAGCGGACCGGCACCTCCGGGCCCGCCGGTGCCGACACCGCGGCGGTCTCACTCCCGCCGCCGGCGAGATCCAGCAGGCTGCCGGTGAGCTGGAAGCGGCGTCGGAAGACCGCGCTCCGCACGGTCACCGTGCCGCCGAGCGTCGGATCCTGCACCCGCCCGCGCACCGACAGATCGGCGTCGATGACCGACTGGAAGCCCTCCGGGTAGCGCAGGTGCATGTTGACGCCGTGCGCCGTCACGTTCAGCTCGCCCGGCGCGTAGCCCGACAGCCCGATGCGCCCCCCGAACTGCACCGCGCCGCCGCCCATCTGCCCGGTCAGCCCGTCGAGCACGATGCCGCGGTCGTCGAACAGCACCGTGCCGTTGATCGCCTCGAGGGAGTTCGGCAGGGCGAAGTCGCGGATGCGCCCGTTGGTGATCGTCGCCTTCCCGTTCAGCGCGGGCGCGGCCAGCGCGCCGTGGAGCTCGGCCGTCAGCTGCGCCCGGCCCGACCCGCGCACGTTCCGGAAGAAGCCCTGCAGGATGCCGAGGTTCGCGTCACCGTCGGCCCGGAGATCGATCCGCTGCGCCGGCAGGTCGACGTCGCCCGACAGCTTCAGCTGCGTGTCCTCGCCGACCAGCTGCATCTGCTCGATCTTGACGGTGTCCTGATCCAGCGCGATCCGGATCGGACGCGCGTTGTGGAGCTTGTAGTCGAACAGCCGCAGGTCCAGCTGCTCGACGGTCGTGTCGACCAGCAGGTGGGTGACGTCGGTCAGCTCGCCGGTGACGCGGATCGTGCCGCTGGCCACCGCCGTGGTGAACGGCGACAGCTTCGGCTGGAACAGCCGCACGTAGGGGTCGAGCGACGTGTCGGTGAACCGGAACTGCAGCTCGCTGTCGGCCTCCGGGTTCAGCGCGATCCGCCCGGTGCCCGAGACCGCGAGACGCGGCGACGCCGCCTCGACCTGCATCGTCATCACCGTGCCGCGGACGCCGAGCGACCCGGTGACCTGGCCGATGCCCTCGTCGGCCACGAACAGGTCGTTGATGCGCGCCTTCACGTCGTACTTCGGATCGTCGAAGGTGCCGCTGCCGCTGGCCGAGAAGTCGAGGATGCCCGAGAGCGGCGCGCGCGGAAAGGAGGCCGCCGCCACCGACTCCATCGGGATCCGGCGGCCGTCGGCGTTGAACGAGTACGTGCCGTTCCAGCCGACGAACGCCGCGCCGGTCATCGATCCGCCGCCCTTGGCGACCTCGATGCCGTCGAGCCGCACGCCCTGCCCCTCGAAGCGCAGGCTGGCCGTCGCCCGCGTGAACGGCTCGCCGTAGGCGGTCCCGTCGGCGATCGCCATCTTGCCGAAGCCCTGCGGCCCGGTGTAGGCGCCGTAGAGGTGGAACTCCCCGCTCACCCGGCCGTCCACCGGATAGGCGTCGATCCCGAAGGCGTGCCGCAGCATGTCGACGGGCCAGCCGGCCACCTTGAACCGGGCGTTCAGCTCCTCGCCGTGGTCGGGGCGGGGAAAGCCGACCGAGAACCGGCCGTCGGTCTCGATGCTCCCCTGTCCGAGTCGGATGGTGCCGCTCGACACCGTCACGTAGCCGTTCTCGACGACCAGCGCGGCCCGCCCGGCCCCCCAGGTGACGTCCCACGCCCGCAGGCGCTGCCCGGTGAACGTCCCCTCGACGCGCGGATCGCGGATCGCGTTCAGCATCGTCCCGTCGAACGTCCCGCGACCGCCGAACGGCACGGCGCCGGTGGGCTTCCCGAAGTCGGTCATGATGCCCGCCAGGAGCTGGTCGCTCTCCTGCCAGTCGCTGCTCGTCACGTGGAACGGAATGCGGGAGCGCTGGCCCCACGCGGTGACCCCCTGGAAGGTCACCGCCGTCTGCTCGGTGGCGAAGCGGCTCGGGCCGATGTCAATCCACTCGGGCAGCAGCGAATAGGTCAGGCTGCCGCTGATGGGCAGGTGTGCCGGCAGCGGCTGGGGCAGATAGGGGCCGGGCAGCGTCCCGAGGCGATCCGCACGCGCGGCGCGCGCCGCAGCCAGTTCGGGCGTGAGCGTCGTCACGCCGTCGGGTGGATCGACCTGGATCCGGCCGTCGCCGCGATGGTCGCTGAAGCGGCCGAGGGGCCATTCGAGCGTGTTGCGTCCCGTCGCCCGTCCCGCGAACCGCAGGCCCGGCAGCGCCACCGCGTCGGTGAACGCGGCCAGGTCGACGCCGCGGTAGCTCGTGTCGAACCGGGCCACCGCCGGCGCCGGCGAACCGAGCGGGGCGATGCCGTAGTCGAACTGCATGTCGCCGCCGTAGAACCGCGACGAAGCGTCGGACACCTCGAAGCGGTCGGGGTTCCACAGCAGCGCGCCGCGCAGCTGGTCGAAACGCAGCCCATCGACGGTCGTGACCGGGCTGGTGAACCGTCCCTTCAGCTCGTGACCGTCGTGATAGAGGTGAAACGTGCCCGTGAAGTCGCCGTCGCCGCCGACCGTGAAGTCGTCGTGCCCGAAGAAGATCTGGCGCATGCGCGGGAAGTTCACGCGCGACCGCACCTGGTAACGCTGCTCCGGCCAGTGCGCGGCGTCGACGTCGCCCGTGACGATCGAGTCGGCGCCGTCCGACTGCAGATCGATCCGGTTGAGGTGGATGTCCGGGCCGTTCAGGGTGAACGTGCAGTGCATGTTCGCCCACATCGGCTCGTAGTCCTTGATCTTCACGGTGCCGCCGGTGAAGGTCGCCTGCCCGTGATAGCCGGTCCCGTGGTTGATCGTGATGTCGAGGTGCCGCGCGACGGTGCTCCAGGGTGTCTCGTGGTCCTCGTAGGTGAACTCGCCCCGGTAGGCGTGGAGATGGACCAGCGTCGTCGTGAACCGCTTCGGCCCGGACGGGCTGTCGGACACGAACTTCGGGAAGTTGTGCACGTCGCCCCACTTCTCGACCAGCATCCGCCAGTCGGTCATCTCGACGTCGCTGATCGTGACCTCGCGGTGCAGGAGGGTGGCCCAATCGAGGGAGACCTCGATGCGGCGCGCCGTGAAGAACGGGCGGTCTCCGGGGTGGAGTCCGTCGATGACGAGGTTGTCGATGACGAAGCGGCCGGCGGCCAGGCGGATGGAGAGCCGGCCGATGTGGAGCGGCCGCTCGATCCGCTTCGACCCCTCGCGCTCGGCCAGGTGGCGCAGCGACGGGCCGAGGTCGATGGTCACGCTGCTGACGATGGCGGCAGCGAGCGTCGCCACGAAGATCGTCAGCGCGAGGCCGACGTAGCGCAGAATCTTCCGTGCGCGCTCCTTACTCAGCACACTTCTCTCTCGCGCTGTGCGCTACTCCACCACGGCGAGCAGGCTCCCGGCTTCGACCGACGTGCCCTCGTCCACCTTGACGTCCCGGACGACCCCGTCCTTCGGTGAGCGGAGCTCGTTCTCCATTTTCATCGCTTCGACGACGATCAGCGGCTGCCGCGCCTTCACCGTGTCGCCGGGCTTCACGAGCACGCGGACGACCTTGCCCGGCATCGGTGCCACGAGCCGCTGCGGCCCGGCGCCGCCCGCCCCCTCGGCGTGGCCCGCGCGGCGTCCCCACGGGCCGCGGCGCGTATTGAGGATGGCCGGCACGACGGTGCCGTCGATCACCACCGCCAGATCGCCGCCCGGACCGGCCTCGGTCACGCTGACCGACCGGCTGCGGCCACCTTCCTCGACGAACAGCAGCGAGAGGCCTCCGCCCTCGAGGCGGACCGCGTCGACCGTGCGGGCGTGCCCGTCGATCGTGACGGTGTACTGCGCGCCGGCGGGCTCCACCTCGACCGTCCGCAGGCGGCCGCCAATCTCGATCTCGAACGTCATCGTCCCAGCCCGTCCATCCGGGCCTGCAGCTTCCAGCGCCCCGGCTGCGCCGGCCCGCAGTCGGCCGCCCGCCCGGTGCCGGCCGACGGCTTCAGGTAGGCGTGCAGGGCGACGGCAATCGCCGCCACCTCGTCGCGATCGTCGGTCGGCGCGATGAACGGCTCCCCGGCCCGGTCGGCGAGGATCCCATCGAGAGACGTCGTGTCGAAGCGCCCCGCCAGGAAGTCCGGCTGCTCCAGCATCCAGAGGAAGAACGGGATGGTCGTCTTCAGCCCGCGGACCTCGTACTCGTCGAGGGCGCGGCGCATCCGCGCGATCGCCTGCGGCCGATCGGCGCCCCAGGCCACCAGCTTGGAGATCATCGAGTCGTAGAAGATCGGCACTTCCCAGCCGGCGACCGCGCCGCTGTCGTCGCGAATGCCCGGGCCGGACGGGACGCGCAGGCCCAGGATGCGACCGGGCGCCGGCATGAAGTTGTTGTCCGGGTCCTCGGCATAGACGCGGCACTCGATGGCGTGGCCGTTCGGCCGCAGCAGCCGCTCGGGATCGAGATCGAGCCGCTCGCCGCGCGCGATCCGGATCTGCCACCGCACCAGGTCCTCGCCCGACACCATCTCGGTGATCGGATGCTCGACCTGCAGACGCGTATTCATCTCGAGGAAGTAGAACCGCCCGTCGGCGTCCAGCAGGAACTCAATCGTGCCGGCGTTGGTGTAGCCGACCGACCGGGCCACGGCCGCCGCGGCGGAGGTGATGGCGCGGCGCAGCGGCTCGTCGACCGCCCGCGACGGGGTCTCCTCGATCACCTTCTGATGGCGCCGCTGGATCGAACACTCGCGCTCGACGAACGGCACGACCGTGCCGTGCGCGTCGCCCAGCAGCTGCACCTCGATGTGGCGCGGGTGCGTAATCTGCCGCTCGAGATAGACGGCCGAGTCGCCGAACGAGGCTCCGGCCTCCGAGCGCGCGGCCCGCACGGCCGCGGCCAGATCGGCCGGGTCGGCGACGCTGCGCATCCCCTTGCCGCCGCCGCCGGCCACCGCCTTCACCAGCAGCGGGAAGCCGATGCGCGCCGCCTCGGCCGCAATCGCCTCGTCGTCCACCGATCCGCCGAGCGGCTCGACCGTGCCCGGCACGACGGGGACGCCGGCGCGGATGGCCGCCTGGCGCGCCGCGGTCTTGCTGCCCATCAGCTCGATCGCCTCGGGCGACGGGCCGATGAACGTCAGGCCGGCGTCGCGGCACGCGGCGGCGAACTGCTCGTTCTCGGCGAGGAACCCGTAGCCGGGATGCACGCCGTCGGCGCCCGACCGCCGCGCGACATCGACCAGGGCGTCGATCCGCAGGTAGCTGTCGCGCGCGGGATTCGGGCCGATGTGGTACGCCTCGTCGGCGTCGCGCACGTGCAGCGCCGTCCGGTCGCAATCGGAATAGACCGCGACCGTGGCGATTCCCATGTCGCGACAGGCGCGAAGGATTCGCACGGCGATCTCGCCGCGATTGGCTATCAGTATCTTCTTCAATGGAAGCGTCTGCGCGGCGTCCTGCCCGGCCAGCCCGCCGATTCCGGCTGCCCGCTGAACGCCGAGGGCGTGGTGCGACCAGGCGGGGTACGCGTTAATCCACTATTGTACACCGAGCCGTCCGCATCGTTCAGCGGGCGCGGAGCCCCACCCCAGCGCCGAACTGACGCCGACGCCTCACTCGGGATCGCCATGTCCCTCGCCCTTCGACTTCGCTCAGGGCGACCCTGAGCCCGGTCGAAGGGTCGCTCGGCATGGCCGCAGGCGCTCCCTCGCGCGCGCGACCTCCTCTGCGTCACAGGGGGATGTTGCCGTGCTTCTTCGGCGGATTCCGATCCCGCTTGGTGTTCAGGTTCTTCAGGGCGTTGATCAGCTTCGTCCGCGTCCGCCGCGGCTGGATTACTTCATCGACGAAGCCCCGGCCGGCCGCAATGTACGGATTCGCGAACTTCTCGCGGAACTCCTCGATCTTCTCCGCGCGGAGGGCCACCGGGTCCTTCGCTCCGTCGAGTTCCCGCTTGTAGAGGATGTTCACAGCCCCTTCCGGCCCCATCACCGCGATCTCGGCCGTCGGCCACGCGTAGTTGAAGTCGGTCCGGATGTGCTTGCTGGCCATCACGCAGTAGGCGCCGCCGTAGGCCTTCCGGGTGATGACCGTCACCTTGGGCACTGTCGCCTCGGCGAAGGCATAGAGCAGCTTCGCGCCGTGGCGGATGATGCCGCCGTACTCCTGCACCGTGCCCGGCAGGAAGCCCGGCACGTCCTCGAAGGTGACGAGCGGAATGTTGAACGCGTCGCAGAACCGGACGAACCGGGCGCCCTTCACCGATGCGTCGATGTCGAGCGTGCCCGCCAGATGGGCCGGCTGGTTCGCGACGATGCCGACCGACCGGCCGCCGAGCCGCGCGAAGCCGACGATGATGTTCTTCGCGTAGTGCCGGTGCACCTCGAGGAAGTACCCGTCGTCGGCCACCGCGTGAATGAGGTCGAGCATGTCGTACGGCTGGTTCGGCGACGCCGGCACCAGGCCGTCCAGCGCCTCGTCCTCGCGGTCGACCGGATCGGCGCTTTCCACGAACGGGGGATCGTCGAGGTTGTTGCTCGGCAGGAAGCCGAGCAGGTCGCGAATCAGCGCCAGGCACTCGCGGTCGTTCTCCACCGCGAAGTGGGCGACGCCGCTCGTCTCGTTGTGCGTCATCGCACCGCCGAGCTGCTCCTTCGTGACCTCCTCGTGCGTCACCGTCTTGATGACGTCGGGACCGGTCACGAACATGTAGCTCGTGTCCTTCACCATCACGTTGAAGTCGGTGATCGCCGGCGAGTAGACCGCGCCGCCGGCGCAGGGCCCCATGATGGCGGAGATCTGCGGGACGACGCCCGAGGCGAGCGTATTGCGCAGGAAGATGTCGGCGTAGCCGCCGAGCGACAGCACGCCCTCCTGGATGCGGGCGCCGCCCGAGTCGTTCAGGCCGACGACCGGTGCGCCGACGCGCATCGCCATGTCCATGATCTTGACGATCTTGGCGGCGTTGGTCTCCGACAGCGACCCGCCGAACACCGTGAAGTCCTGCGCGAACGCGCAGACCTGCCGGCCGTCGACCAGACCGTGTCCGGCCACCACGCCGTCGCCCGGAATCTGCTGATCGGCCATCCCGAAGTCGAGGCACCGGTGGACCACGAGCTTGTCGAGCTCTTCGAACGTGCCCCGATCGAACAGCAGGTCGATCCGCTCCCGCGCCGTCAGCTTGCCGGCCTTGTGGTGGCGCTCGCGCCGCGCCGTGCCGCCGCCGAGCTCGGCCCGGCGTTCGAGATCTGCCAGTACGTCCTGTCGATTCATGGCGTGCGATTGTACTTCGATTCGTCCGTGGCCGCAGGCCCGGGGCCTACTGCGCCGCCTCTTCGATCCGGTTCGACGGCGCGCTCCGGTTGTGCGCCGTGTCGACCGCCACGATCACATAGGTGTAGCGGACGCCCGCCGTGACCGTCGTGTCCCGGTACGTGGTGTCGTGAATCGGCGTCGGCGTGATCGGCGCCAGCGTACCGTCGGGTCCCGCCGCCCGCAGCACGAGGTAGCCAGCCAGGTCGCTCTCGCTGTTCGGCTCCCAGATCAGGCTGATCGCGCCGGCCGACGCCACCCCCTGCAGGCCCGTCGGCGCCGCCGGCGGAAAGGTGTCCTTCAGGGTAACGCAGGTCGGCGGCGACGGCACGCTGTCGATGAGGAGCTTGCCGTACTCATCGACGGTGCGGACCTCGTAGCAGCGCTGCCGGCCCCAGGTCATCCGCGTATCGGTATAGGTCGTCACCGCGAGCGGCTGGCCGTTGAGCGGCGACGCCAGCGGTCCCCGTGCCATCGTGCCGTCGCCCTTCACGTCCTGCAGCCAGGCCGGCGCCGGAGCGCCACTCTTCGGCACCTCGTACAGGTTGTAGCGGCTCGCCGCGTACGTCGGCCCGAACGGCGTCCCCGACAGAATGGGAGGCGCAACCGCCGCCAGGCCGGCAAGCGGGGCGTACGTCAGCCAGAGCGGGGTCCCGGGCAGGACGGGAGGCCCGGCGAGTCCCGCACCAGGCGCCGCAGCGGGCCTGCCGGCCGCAGCCTCCGGCCCCCTGGTCGGGGGTGGCGCCACGACCGCCGCGGGTTGCGGAGACGCGGCCTCGACAGGCGCTTGCACGGGCGCTCTGACGAAGGCCGGTGGATTCCAGGTCACCGTGATCGCCTTCTCCGTGTACGTCACGGTCGGCTGCGAGGGCGCCATGGGCGGCGGCACGAGCGGCACTGACACGTCGGCCGACAGCGGCCCGCGCCGCCCCTTCGATGTCACGCCGACCACGTAGTAGTGGCGGACCGGAACCGTGTCGGGCGCCCAGCTGAGCGGCACGGCCATCGGCGGCGGCTCCGTGGCTTCGGGCTTTGGCTTCGGTTTCGGCTCGTGCTCGGGCGGGACGGGCACCATGAGGGCCGGCGTGATCGTCTCGGAGACGACGGCACTCTCGCCCTGCGCGAAGCCGGGGACGGCCGGCGCGGTCGGCAGCGGGGTCGGCGGCGGATTCTCGGCCTCGTCGGAATCGGGCGGCGGCGCCGGTTTCACGGGCAGGCGGGCGACCAGCGTCGCCCGCTTGAAGAACTTGTCCAGATCGGTCACGTCGGGCGTGCCCGTGAAGCCGTAGACCAGCAGGTGGTCGAGATTCGCCGGCCGCGCGCCATTCGTATTCGCCACCGGAATCGTGAAGGCGAGCCGCGCCGTGCGCCCCTGCTCGAGCGCGGTGACGGTCGGCGCGGCGGGCAGGTAGAGGATGGGCGCCAGGGGCGGCCCCTTCTTGCCGCAGGCGGCCACGAGCCCGGCGAGGGCCACGCCGGCCGCGAGCCGGGCAATCGTCCGGCGTCCGCGGCGGGCTGCACCCCCGGCGCGTCGGCGCGTCGGCGCGCCCCGGCGGTCGGTGCGGGTCGGCGCGGTCACAGGATGTAGCGGGAGAGGTCTTCGTTCTTGACGATTTCGGCGAGCATGTGCTCCACGTACGCCTCGTCAATCGTGATCAGCTTGTCCTCGAGATCGGGTCCCTCGAACGAGATCTCGTCGAGCAGCTTCTCCATCACCGTGTGCAGCCGGCGGGCGCCGATGTTCTCGGTCCGCTCGTTCACGCGCGTGGCGAAATCGGCGATCCGCTCGATGCCGCCCTCGAGGAACCGCAGGGTGATCCCCTCGGTCTCCATCAGCGCGATGTACTGCTTGATCAGCGCGTTCTTCGGTTCGGTCAGGATGCGGACGAACTCGTCACGGCCGAGGGCCTCGAGCTCGACGCGAATCGGAAAGCGCCCCTGCAGCTCGGGAATGAGGTCCGACGGCTTGGAGACGTGGAACGCCCCGGCGGCGATGAACAGGATGTGATCGGTGCGGACCATCCCGTACTTGCTGTTGACGGTCGTCCCCTCGACGATCGGCAGGATGTCGCGCTGCACGCCTTCGCGGCTCACGTCGGGCCCCTGGACGCCTTCGGTGCCGCAGATCTTGTCGATCTCGTCGATGAAGATGATGCCGCTGTTCTCGACGCGCTCGACGGCGGTGCGCGTCACCGACTCCATGTCGACCAGCTTCTGCTCTTCCTCCTGCAGCAGGTACTCGAGCGCCTCGGGCACCTTCACCTTGCGCTTCTTGCTCCGCCCCTGGAAGAGCCCGGGCAGCATGTCCTTGATGTTGATGTCGACTTCCTCGACCGACGACCCGGCGATGATCTCGAACGAGGGGAACGCCTTCTCGCGGACGTCGATCTCGACCGTGCGCGAGTCGAGCCGTCCGTCGCGCAGCAGCTCGCGGAACCGCTCGCGCGTCTGCTGCTGCTGTTCCCGCGCGGCCACCGCGTCCTCGTCGGGGGCGATCGGGCGCGTCGGCGGCAGCAGCAGGTCGAGCAGCCGCTCCTCGGCGTTCTGCTCGGCCTTCGCGCGCACGTCCTGGATCCGCTCCTCCCGCACCATGTCGACCGCCAGCTCGATCAGGTCGCGCACCATCGACTCGACGTCGCGCCCCACGTAGCCGACTTCGGTGAACTTGGACGCCTCCACCTTGATGAACGGCGACTGCGCCAGCCGCGCCAGCCGGCGCGCGATCTCGGTCTTGCCGACCCCGGTCGGCCCGATCATCAGGATGTTCTTCGGCGCGACTTCCTCGGCCATCTCCGGCGCCAGTTTCTGGCGCCGCATCCGGTTCCGCAGCGCGATCGCCACCGCCCGCTTCGCGGCTCGCTGACCGACGACGTACTTGTCGAGCTCCGCCACGATCTGACGCGGCGTCAGGGCGTCGACGGCCATCCCCGTGCTCTCGGGTAGATAAATCGGCATGGTCAGTATCCCGGCGGCAGGGCCTCCGCCCGGCGGGCCTTACAACTCCTCGACGAGGATGTGCTGGTTCGTGTAGATGCAGATCTCCGCGGCGATCGTCATCGCCCGCTCGGCGATGCTCCGCGCGTCGAGCGCCGAGTCGCGGGCCAGCGCCCGCGCGGCGGCCAGCGCGTACGCGCCGCCCGACCCGATCCCGACGATCCCGTCATCCGGCTCGATCAGATCCCCCGTGCCCGACAGCAGGAACGTGTGGGTCTGGTCGACCACGATCAGCATCGCCTCCAGCCGGCGCAGGATGCGATCGGTGCGCCAGTCCTTGGCCAGCTCGACCGCCGACCGCTCGAGATTGCCGCGATACTGCTCGAGCTTCGACTCGAACCGCGCGAACAGCGCGAACGAGTCGGCCGCCGATCCGGCGAATCCCGCGAGGATCTTGTCGTTGTAGAGACGCCGGATCTTCCGGGCGCTCTGCTTGACCACGGTCGACCCGAGCGTCACCTGCCCGTCGCCCGCCAGGACCGCATGGCCCTGATGCCTGACCGCCAGTATCGTCGTGCTGTGGAACATGATGCTTGGAGGAAGGACGGTCGCGGATCCGGTGGAAAGGGACTCGGGGGCGCGGCTCCGGCCGACTTCAGGCAGTCTATCGGCCCCCGTCGAGAGGTGTCAAGGAAACCGGACGCCGTGCGCTCCGACGGGGACAACCATCGGCCGCAGGGGCGCCCGTCCGGCCCGCAGCCCCCGCCAGCCGGGCTTCGGGAACTGGCAGGACTGTTGCTCTCTTCCTGACGAACCGTCCCGACGGCGGACCCGGCTGCTCGTCCGCCGGCGCGACGTTCGAAGGGTGGACATCATGACAACTTCCAGGCTGCCAGTCGTCGGCATCGTGCTCGGTGCCTTTCTGGCGGCAGGTGTGCCCGCCATCGCGGCGGGCGCGTCCGCGCAGGCGATCCGCCGTGGCCCCGGAGTGAGTCGCGACGGCCGCGCGGCACCGCCGCCGAGTGCGGGCCGTGTGGAACGTGCGCTCGCCATCGCCCGCGAGAACGCCCCGGCGCCGCCGCCGCCCTCATCGCCACCGCCGTCCGAAGGCGGACAGGCCGTGCCGCGCCACCCCGGCGCCGCGCCGGCCCCGCCGCCCCCGTCGACCGCCCGGCCGCGCTCGCCGAGCGGCGGGTCTGAAGGCACGGCCATGCCGCGGCCGGAAGGACAGCGGCCGCGCGTGTACGAGCGCGACCGCGACCGCGACCACCGGCCCTACGGCTACTACTACCCGTACGCCGGGGTCGGCCTGGGCTACTTCTATCCGTACTGGTGGTCGTACCCGAGCCTCTGGTCGCCCGGCTACTACGGGGACTACTACGATCCCTACGCCGGCGGGTACGCGTCCGGCTACGCCCCCGAGGAATCGAGCGGCATCCATCTCAAGATGAAGCCGCGGGAGGCGTCCGTCTACGTCGACGGCTACTACGTCGGCACCGTGAACGACTTCGACGGCATCTTCCAGAAGCTGAAGGTCGATCCCGGGCCGCACCGCATCGAAGTGCGCGAGCCCGGATACGCGCCGGTCAGCTTCAACGTGGATCTGCAGCCCGGCCAGACGATCACCTACAAGGGCGACCTCGAGAAGCGACCCTGAACCCGGGGCAGTCCAGGATCCCAACGCGTGTGAGGGCATGACGGCGCGAGACGTCGTCATGCCCTCACCCTCACCCCGCCTCCTCAACCTCATCGCCGTCTCGGGCCGCCGCGAGGGCATCGTTGACGTGATCGTGCCGACGACCTCACCGCGACTGGCGCTCGTCACGCGCTGCGCGTCGTGGAGGGGCCGGCGTCCGCCGATGTGCCTCGCCAGCGGGAATGCCGGCGGCGAACGGATGGGCCCCGGGCGCGGTCGGCCGTGGGAAACCCGCCGTCTGGCAAGCGTGTTGCTCTCTCCCTGGGTGAACGCCGCTTCCGGCCGGCCTTCGCACGCCAACCGACCGCTCGCATCAGACGTTCGAAGGGTGGTCAATCCATGAAGAAGTTCAAGCTCGCAGTCATCGGTGCCGGGCTGGGGCTGTTCGCAGCGGCCGGGCTGCCGGCCTTCGCCGAGGTGACACCGCGGAACCCGATCGTCATGGACGCGGCACATCCGGCGATCCACAGCGTCGCCGGGCTCTTCCGCACCGGCCATGCCGCGCAGCAGGCCGTCCCGCGCGATCGGGACGCCTCGGCGGTAACGAGCACACTCGAGCGCGGATATCCCGGCAGCACCGACGCCGGCCCGGCCGTCCGCCGCGTCGACGATCATCACGATCATGGCGAGGACCACGACCGTGGCGATGGCGGGTGGTTCGGTAACCCATTCTGGGCCGACGGCGGGTGGGGCCCTGGATGGGGCTGGGGGCCGTACGGCTACTCCACCTACGGCTACTACGCGGTTCCCGAATCGGGCGGCATTCACGTCAAGGTGAAGCCGAAGACGGCGTCGGTCTTCGTCGACGGGTACTACGTCGGCGTGGTCAACGACTTCAACGGCTTCTTCCAGGAGCTGAAGCTCGCGCCCGGGCCGCATCGGATCGAAATCCGCCGGAAGGGCTACGCGCCGATCACGTTCAACGTGAAGACCAAGCCCGGCCAGACGATCACCTACAAGGGCTCGATGCACAAGCTCCCGTAACCGGGAGCGGGCATGGCGGCGTAGAATGCCGCCATGCCCTCCTCTGCGTCCCCTCGCCTCCTCAGTCTCGTCGCCGCCGTGTCGGGCATCTACGACGGTGGGGTCGGCCTCGTCATGCTGACCGCGCGTCCGTGGCTCGCCCACGTCTTCGCGGTGCCGCTGCCGCAGCCGCCGATCCACGCCGACCTGAACGGCGTCTTCCTGCTCGCCGTCGCGCTCGGCTACCTGCTGCCGTACTCGGCGCCGCAGCGCTACCGGGGCTATCTGTGGGTGATGGGACCGTTCCTGAAGGGAGCCGGAGCGCTCGCGTTCGTCCTCGACCACTTCCTGCGGCACTCGCCGGCGGCATTCCTGCTGTTTGCCGCCTCGGACGGTGCGCTGGCGCTCGTCACGCTCTGGGCGCTGTGGAGAGTGCCGCCGTCCGCCGATTGGCGCGCTGCATGATCCGGTAGACGGGCACGCCCGCCGCAATCACCGCCAGTCCTGCCGCCGACGGCCACGGGTTCTCGAGGATCGCGTTCAGCACGATGGCGAGACTGGCCAGCGCGAAGACCGCGGGCGCGACCGGATATCCCCACGCCCGGAACGGACGCGGCTCGTCCGGCCGCTTCCGGCGCAGCACGAACAACGAGCAGACCGCCACGCCGGAGAACAGCACGACGGCGAAGCCCGTGTAGGTGAGGAGCTGTTCGAACGTGCCCGACAGCACGAGCAGGCCGCTCCAGAGCGCCTGGGCCACGATGGCGGCCACCGGCGTGCGGTAGCCGGCGTGCACCTTCGCGGCGCTGGGGAAGAACAGGCCGTCGCGCGCCATCGCGAAGTAGACGCGCGGCCCCGCCAGCACCATGGCGCTCAGGCTGCCCAGGATGATGACGAGCGCGAGCAGGCCGACGACGGTCGCTGCGGCGCCCCCCATCAGCTGCGCGGCCACCGTCTCGCCGACCTTGATCGTCCCGGCGAAGTCGGCGATCGGGAGCGCGTACACGTAGAGCGCATTCAACCCCACGAAGATCACGACGACGACGAGCGTGCCGAGCACCAGCGCGCGCGGGACGTTGCGGCCCGGGTCGCGCACTTCCTCCGCGACGTAGGCCGCGGCGTTCCACCCGCTGTAGCTGAACATCACCGGAATCATCGCCAGCATCCAGCCCGACGCCCGCACGCCGGCGCCGCCCGCGTGGAAGTGGGCGACGGATCCGCCGCCGAGGGCGAAGCCGAGCGCGATGAAGACGAGCAGCGCCGCCACCTTCACGCCGGCCAGCGCATTCTGCACGAGCCGGCCGGGGCCGAGCCCGCGCAGGTGGACCACCGTCAGCCCCGCGATCGCCGCCAGCGCCACGAGGGCCTGCGGGGACACGGCCAGGGTGAGGGGACCGAGCGACAGGGCGACGATCGGCCGCGCGTCGCCGGCGGCCGGGATGAAGCGGCCCAGATAGGCGGCGGCGCCCACGGCCCCGGCGGCAATGGCTCCCGAGAAACCGGCCACGAACGAGGTCCAGCCGGTGAGGAAGGCGGCCAGCGGGCCGAAGCTCTCGCGCAGGTAGACGTACTCACCGCCCGCGCGGGGACGCAGCGCCGCCAGTTCCGCGTACGCCATCGCGCCCGAGAAGGCGAGCAGGCCGCCGACCATCCAGACGGAGAGGATCGCGATCGGGTGGGGCACCATCTGCGCGACGAAGCCGGGGGTCGTGAAGATCCCCACTCCAATCACGTTGGAGATGACGATGGCCGCCGCATCGACGGGGCCGAGACGGCGATCGAGCGTGGGAGAGGACGCGATGACCGGCCCCCCGCGGAAGAAGACGGCGCGGCCGCGCCGCGTGGGGCGCGGCGGCCGTCGTGACGGGTGACGCTACTTCGGCAACAGGACCCGCTTGACCGGAAACTCGCCCAGCTTCGTCCACTGGGCCGATCCGTACTTGGCGAACAGGGTCACCTGCGCGTCGACGAACAGATGATTCTGCAGCATCTGCTCGGGCTGTTCGGTGCCCGTGTAGCCCAGCGGTGAATGCAGCGCGACCGGGGGCGTCGTGACGCCGCTCTTCAGCCCGTCGGAACCGCCGACGCTGTTGAACGCCGTGCCCCATTCCTCGGTCTCGCCCACGCGCTTGTACACGGCGTTGACCTGGAGGCTGCCGAGCGGCACGTCCGCCTGGTTGGTGAGGGTGAAGGCGATGCCGGGAACCAGCTTGTTCTTGCCGTCGACGACCCCGTCGTTGTACCAGCCGGTGGTCACGTTCCCCACCTTGAGGTTCTTCTGCAGATCGACCGGGGTCCCGCCGCACGACACGGCCGTCAGCGCGATCAGGCCGGCGGCGCTCCCGAGCACCAGAGTCCGGATCCATGTGAGCTGCATGGACCCCATTGTAGTGCATTCATTCAGTACCGCCGCACCTCGATCCGCTTGATCGCCTCGGTCCGGCTGATCCGGCCCGTCCGGAACGCCCGGAGGTCGCGCCCGCTGATCCGCAGCGTCAGGGAGCGGACGTCGGAGCCGTCGCCGGGCGCCAGCCTGGTCGGATCCTCGTCGTCGCGGGCCGCCACCGTGAGCCACTCGTGGTCACCGACGTCGAGCGGGCCACCGTAGTCCAGCATCGCCTCGATCAGGGACTTGCGGACCTCGTCCAAATAGGCCGACTCGGGGTCCTGCAGCAGCGCAGCCCGGTCCCCGGCCGATGGAGCGGCCGCCGACGGAGCCGGCGGGGGCGTCGTCGCCGCCATGGCCGGCGACGAGGTGGCCGTGGTCGCTGCCGAAACCGTCGAGGGGGACGAGCCGGCGGGGCGAGTCCGTCCGGCGACCGCCGGAGCGGCGGCCTCGGAGGGCAGCATCGGTCCCATCTGCTGCTCCACCTGCTGCAGGGCCTCCTCCAGCGACTGCCGCATGCTCCGATCGCCCACCGACCGAACGTGCTGGCGCAGCTCGGCGAGCGCGCTGGCCAGCGTCGGATCGGGACGGTCGAGCATCTGGAAGCTCCACGCGATGCTGCGCCGCAGCGCCGGGACCTCGACATCGAAGAAGACGCCGTAGTCGGGCAGCCGGAACCCGCGGGCGCGGGCCATGCCGGCCAGCACCACCATGTTGGGCATGACGGCCCGGATGCGGTGCGTCATGATCTCGGCGCCGTGGTCCACGGCGCGCTGCAGCACCGCCTCCATGACGAAGATCTGATAGCGCGCCTGCTGCGACTGCGCCGTCTCGGCCTGCGGGGCCGGCGGCGCCGCGGCCGGCGGTGCCGGCGCCTGCGCGTACGCGCGGCCGCCCCCCGCCAGCGGGATCATCAGCAGCGTCACTGCCATCATCCTGCCCGTCGGTCCGAGTGCCCACGAACACGCTGAAGCCTTCACGGTCCTGTCCTCCCCGTTCACCGGGAAATCCGCGTCACTGCGGGCGCTGCTGCGCGACCCGCACGAGGTAGTTCCACAACTCCCGCTGCTGCGCCACGGCGGCTCCCGTCGTCCCTTCGATCTGCCCCAGGTTCTGATCGATCCGGACGAGGTCGGCCCGCCGCTGGTATTCCATGTCCTTCATCGCCTGCGTCAGCCGCAGCGCCAGCTCGCGGCGCTGCCGCTGCTCGCTGTCCCGCACCATCGCCTGCATGCGCCGCAGCATGGCCGCCTGGTCGGCCGGCGACGACGGCCGTCGTCCCGGAGGCCGACGAGGCCGGCTGGGTGGAGACCTGCGACTTCAGCTCCTTCTGCACGCGCGCCTCGAAGGCGTCGAACGCCGGCTGCCAGGGCGCCACAGCGGCCGCCGCGGTGCGGCCCGACGCGGGCGGCGCGGCGCTGCGGGCCTGCGCCGCAACCGGCCAGCCGGTCCGGACGACCAGTCCCCGCGCGTCGTACCGGACCTCCACGTGCGCCACGGCGGTCGCCGTGGCCAGCACGAGGATGGCCGCCGCCGCCTGCAGCGGCACGCGCCAGGTCACCCACCAGGGGGCCTCCGCCATCCGGGGCACGACGACGAAGCCCGGCTCGCGCTCGGGCGGCGCCCACTGCGTGAGCTGGCGGCGCACGCCCTGCAGCGCGTCGAACTCGTCACGGCAGGATGCGCACCCGCTCAGGTGCGCCTCCACCCGCGCGCGCTCGTCGGCGTCGCATTCGTCGTAGAGGTACGCAATCAACTGTTCCCGATCGTGGACCGCATCGTGCTGAGTCATGATGTTCTCGATGGCTTCGGCGAACGGTCGGCGTCACCGGCGCCGCCGTGCCGGGCGAGCTCCCGTCGGAGGACGGTGAGCCCCTGATAGAGCCGGGTCTTCACGGTGCTGAGCGGACAGCCGACCAGTGTCGCGATCTCCTGGAACGTCAGGCCGTGGTACTCCTTCAGGATGATGGCGGTGCGCTGCTCCTCGGGCAGCACGGCCATCGCCCGCGCGACGCGCCGGCTCAAGTCGTGCCGCGCGACCAGGTCTTCAATCGACTCGGACGGCTCGCGCGCCGACGCGAGATCGAACAGGTCGACCCCTTCGGGGGCCTGCACCACCGGCGCACGGCGTTCCCGCCGGATCCAGTCGCGGCAGAGGTTCAGCGCAATCCGGTAGAGCCACGACGAGAACTTCGACTGTCCGCGGAAGCCGCTGAGAGCGCGGAACGCCCGGAGGAACGTTTCCTGACAGACGTCGCGCGCGTCCTCTTCGCGGCCGATCACCCGGTACGCCAGGGCATAGATCGGCCGTTCCCAGCGCACGATGAGCTGGTTGAAGCTCTCGGCGTCCCCGCGCATCGAGTGCGCGACGAGCTCCTCGTCGGTCCACGTCGCGCGCAGCGCGGCGGAATCGTCTCGCGGCATTGAGTCGCGTTTTCTGGTCGGTTTCCCGCGAACCAGCCCGGGCGCGGGCGCGGAACCTGACCTGTTCGCTCTTAAGACGGTCGAATTCCCGCCACAGTCGGGACACGGCCGGAACTGCAGCGGCAGGCGTGGGTCGGGGGCTGGGCTCCTCCCAGCATAAACCATGGCAGCGGCGGCAGATGGAGCCGGCGCCGCCGTGGCCGGGCGCGGCGCGGTGCCCGGCACGAACGGCAATCCGCGAAACGGGTTGGTCGCCCTGCACTGCCTGACGTAGAATCGCCCGTTGCCGCGTCGCGCCAGCACGGCCGGGCGGCGGCAGCCGACCGCCGCGGCCGCAACCGCACATTGCCTGGCGCTCATGCCCAAGGGTCCCTCACAGAAACGCACTCGCCGCCCCGCGCCGTCCCGCCGCGGCCGGACGCCTGCCGCCGCCCCGGCCGGCGCGACGCTCGCGAGTCTGCTGCTCCACGCCGGACAGGCCGCCGATGCGTTGCCGGCCCTGCTGCAGCAGGCTGTCGCGCTGCTGAAGGCCCCCTGCTCGGTGCTCTTCGAACGCAGCTCGCACAGCGGCCACCAGACCGTGCCCACGGCCAGCGTCGGCCTCGAGCGCCTGCGTCCCGATCCGTGGGCGCCCGGCCGCGCCGAAACCCGGCTCATCGAGCGGTCGTTCGCGGGCAGCCGGCCACGTCTGCTGCCCGACCTGGCCGCGGAGACCCCGGCACTGGCGGCCTACGTGCGGACGCCGGCGGCGGTGCTCGTGCCGCTGAAGCGGCGCGACGAGCGTCTGGGGCTGCTGGTCATCGGCCTGCGGGCGCCGATCCGCCTCGCCGAGGTGCAGCCTGCGCTGTCGGACATCGCCGATGCCTGCACGCTGGCCATCGAGTACCTCCGCCAGCGACGCGACCTGGCGCTCCAGCGCGATCTCCGCGGGCTGATCCAGGACTTCACGCAGGTCGTCTCCTCGACGTCGAAGCTGGCGAGCGGCCTGCAGCTGTTCTGCGAGCGGGCCAACCGGCTCTTCGCCGCCGATCGGACGTCCATCTGGCTGCACGAGCGTCGCGCCCGGCACCTCGTGCTGCAGGCGTCGTCGGATCCAGCCCTGGTGGCACGCGGCGGGCGCGTGTCGACCGACGACGAGAAGTCGCCGGTGGCGGCGGCGATGCGCCGCAGCCGGGCCGAGCTGATTGCGGGCCGCGCCCGGCGGCGTCCGGTGCTCACGATTCCGCTGAAGGGCTACCGCCGCGCGCTCGGGTCGGTCATCTTCGACGGCGTCCGGTTCGACAGCGGCAGCGAGCGCGATCTGCTGGAGCGCGCCGACGAGGTCGCCCATCAGCTGTCGCGCGCGATCGAGAACATGCAGCTGCTCGAGGAGGTGCTGCGGTCGCGGCGCGAGCTCGAGAACACGTTCGACTCGATCGCGGATCTCGTGGCCGTCTGCGACCGCCGTCAGCGCCTGGTGCGCGTCAACGAGGCGTTCGCCCTGCGCGTCGGCGTCGCGCGCGACGACATCGTCGACCGCCCGCTCGCCGACTTCATCGGGCCGGACGCGCAGCGGTGGTTCACGGCGCTCGATCAGGTGCGGCCGCGGCGCGGCGGGCGCGGCCCGGTCACGCGTGAGATCACCGATCCGGCGCTGAAAGGGACCTTCTCGGTGACCGTCACCGACCTGCTGCGGCAGGATCACGAACCCGTCGGGCGCGTCATCGTCGCACGCGACATCACGCCACAGGCCCGCCTCGAGGCCGAGCGCGCCGAGCTCCGGACGCGGCTGACGCAGTCGGAGAAGCTCGCGGCACTCGGCCAGTTCGTGGCCGGCATCGCGCACGAGCTCAACAACCCGCTGCAGGGCGTGCTCGGCCACCTCGAGCTGCTGCGCACGACGGGCGCCTTCCCGAAGCCGCTGCGCCGCGACGTCCAGGTGATCTATCGCGAGGCCGACCGCGCGGCCAAGATCGTCCGGAACCTGCTCGTCTTCGCCGGCTCACGCCGGGCGGCCCGTCGGACGCTCCGGCTCAACGTCGTCATCCAGCGCGTGCTGGCGGCCCGCGCCGGCGCCTGCCGGGCGGGCGATATCGAGGTGGTCCGTCACTACGACGAACATCTGCCGAAACTGTCGGGCGACCCGCTGCTCCTCCACCAGGCGTTCCTGAACATCATCCTGAACGCCGAGCAGGTGCTGGCGGGCCGCGGCGGCGGCCGGATCGACGTGCAGACCACACTCGACCGGTCGGGCCAGCTGGTCGTGGCCCGTTTCAGGGACAACGGCCCGGGCATCGCGCAAGATGTCCTGCCACGGATCTTCGAACCGTTCTACACTACTAAGGAGGTCGGGCAGGGCACGGGCCTGGGCCTGGCCATTGCGTACGGCATCATTCAGGAACACGGCGGACAGATTGTCGCTTCCAACCATCCCGGTGGCGGGGCGATGTTCACCGTCGAACTGCCGGCGAAACCGGATGCCGGGGGCGCTGCGCCCGGGACGCATGCATGATTGACGAAACATTTCTGACGACCGAGGAGGTGCTCGAGTACCTCCAGGTGAATCTGCGGACCGTCTACCGGCTGATCAAGGCCGGCAAGATTCCGGCCGTGCGCGTGGGCCGGCAGTGGCGGTTCCGCAAGCGCGACATCGATGCCTGGCTGGACAGCCAGCGGCCGCGCACGCGCCCGCCCCGCGCCGGCGCCGGCCGCCCCGCGCGCGTCGGCCCTGGCCCGCCCGCGCGTGCTGGTCGTCGACGACGAGGCCAGCATCCGCGACCTGCTGGCCAAGACGCTCGCCCTGGCCGAGTACGACGTCGACGTCGTGCCCGACGGCCGCTCCGCGCTCGAGCGGATGCGGTTGTACCCGTACGACCTGCTCATCATCGACCTCAAGATGCCCGGCATGGACGGGCTGAGCGTCATCCGCGAGGCGAAGCGCTACAAGGCCGACCTGCCGGTCATCATCATCACCGGCTACTCGACCGAAGCCAGCGCCATCGAGGCCGTGAACCTCGGCGTCGCCGGCTACCTCACCAAGCCGTTCCGCGTCCCGCAGGTGCTGGCGGCGGCCGCCAAGGCCCTCGGCGAATAGCCGGATCGCGCGCCTCCCGCCCTCCGGTCGGCGGGCATCCGGATGCTAGAATGACTGGATCGCCGTCCGGGACCGGCTCTGGCCGTTCCGCCTCCGGACGCGCGCGACCCTGCCGATGATTCAGCTCGCAGACCTGACGAAATCCTTCGGCGATCGGATTCTGCTGGACCACGTGACGTGGCAGATCGGCGAGCGCGAGCGCGTCGGACTGTGCGGCCCGAACGGCGCCGGCAAGACGACCCTGCTGCGGATGCTGGACGGCCTCGAAGAGCCCGACTCGGGCAGCATCGTCAAGCCGGCCGCCCAGACGGTCGGCTACCTGCCGCAGGACGGCGTCGCCCACGCCGGTCGCACGGTCTACGAAGAGGTCAGCCTCGCCTTTCAGCCCCTGCTCGAGCAGAAGGCCGAGATGCACGCCATCGAGGAGCGGCTCGCCGATCCCGGCGTCGAGGCGGGTGAGCACGACGCCCTGCTCGCCCGCTACAGCGATCTGCAGGATCGCTTCCGGCTGCACGACGGCTACAGCATCGACCTGAAGGTCGCCACCGTGCTGCGCGGCCTCGGCTTCCAGCCCGACGACGCGCAGCGTCCGGTGGACACGTTCTCGGGCGGCTGGCAGATGCGGATCGCCCTCGCCAAGCTGCTCCTCGGCCAGCCCGATCTGCTGCTGCTCGACGAACCGACGAACCACCTCGATCTCGACGCCCGCAACTGGCTCGAGTCGTACCTGATCGCCTACCCGCACGCCGTCATCCTCGTCTCGCACGATCGCTACTTCCTCGATGCGGTGGCGACACGGATTGCCGACCTGAGCCTCCGGACCCTCACCGACTATCACGGCGGCTACAGCGACTACCTGGTCGAGCGGGACGCCCGGATGGAGCGCCTGCGGGAGACCAAGCGCCGGCAGGACGAGGAAGTCGCGCGCGTGACGCAGTTCATCGACCGCTTCCGCTACCAGGCGACGAAGGCCTCGCAGGTCCAGAGTCGCATCAAGATGCTCGAGAAGGTCGTGCCGATCGAGGTGCCGCCCGAGCGGAAGCGCATCCACTTCCACTTTCCCGCCGCTCCCAAGAGCGGCCTCAGCGTGATCGAGCTGCAGCACGTCCGGAAGGCGTACGGCGAGATGGTCGTGTTCCGGGATCTCACCCTGCAGGTCGAGCGCGGCGACCGAGCTCGCCCTCGTGGGCCCCAACGGCGCCGGCAAGTCGACGCTCATGCGCCTGCTGGCCGGGGCCGAGCCCCCCGATGCCGGCGAGCGCATCGAAGGCCACCAGCTCGTCATGCAGTACTTCGCCCAGGACGAGGCGAACCGGCTGAATCCCGATCTCACCGTATACGAAACGCTGGTGGCCGGCTCGCCGATGGCCATGGTGCCGGCCGTGCGGAACATCCTCGGCGGCTTCCTCTTCTCGGGCGACGATGTGTACAAGCGCGCCGGCGTCCTGTCGGGCGGCGAACGGACGCGGCTGGCCGTCGCGCGCATGCTGCTCCGCCCGTCGAACACGCTGCTGCTCGACGAGCCGACCAACCATCTCGATCTCGATTCGAAGGACGTGCTGCTCGAGGCGCTCGAGGACTACGGCGGCACCATGATCTTCGTCTCCCACGACCGCTACTTCGTCGAGCGCCTCGCCACGAAGATCGTGGAAGTCGGCGGCGGCGGCGCCACCGTGTACCCCGGCCGGTACGAGGAGTTCCTCTGGAGCAAGGCGCAGAAGACCGATGGGCAGCTGACGCCTCCACACGCCGGAAACGTCGAGGTGCCGACGGACGGACAAGAGCGCCCGCGGCCACGCCGAGCCGAGGACGAGCGCATCCGAGGCGAGGCGTCAGCGAAGGCACGCGGCGGGGGTGGGGCCCCGCCGCCAGTCAAGGATGTTGACGGCAGGCTCGACCGCGAGGCGCGCAAACAGCAGCAGGCCGAGCAGCGCCGCCACGACCGCGAGCTGAAGGCGCGCCGCACCCGCATTGACGATCTCGAAACCCGCATCGCCGAGCGCGAGACCGCCATCAAGGAGCTCGAGGCCACCATGGCCGCGCCCGGCTTCTACACCGACCGCGACGCCGCCCAGCCCGTCATCGATCGCCACCAGGCCCTGATGTGGGAGGTCGGCTCCCTCATGGAACAGTGGGAATCCCTCCAGGAATTGCTCGCCGCTGACGAGAACTGACAAAAAGCGTAATTTCTGCTCCCCAGCCTGACGGTTTCTCGTCTGACAAGTACTGGAATTGTAATTACAATATCGTAATCATTTGGGGCCATGCCGGATGACCGCGGAGCCGAAAGCTCCGGCCAACCGGCCAATTCGGAGAAGGCACGGCCCTTGCCCTTTCCCGGGTGCGCTGGCTCGGGCCCCCGATCCGAAAGGACGGACGCGGGCGGTATTCCCGGGCTGGCCGCTGCGCTCATGCGTCAACCTGCCGTTCGGGCCACAGCGGGGCTCCCGGGGAGTCCGGCCGCGGCGCCGGCCGATTCGCACTGGACACCGATGTCAAAGACCCCGCGACGCTCCTCGTCCGCCCGCCGCCGGGCACCGGCCCCCAGCGTGCCGGCGCCGGCGCGGATCCCGGCCCCGGCCGACCGATTCTTCCGCCAGATGGTGGGGAGCATGCGGAACGGCGTGCTCGCGGTGCGGGCCGACGGCACGCTGGCCGTGATGAACGATGAGGCGTACCGCATCTTCGATCTGACGCCGCATGCCGGCGACATGGGGCGGCCGTTCAGCGAGGTGCTGCAGGCGCACCCCGACGCGGTCCGCGTCCTGGCGAGCGGATTCGAGCTGAGCCATCCGCCGAACCGGGCCGAACTGCGGCTCAAGGCCTCGGGCCGTGTCATCGGCTACACGCTCGCGCAGGTCCGGGACGACCGGGGCCGGCTGACCGGCGTGTCGATGTACTTCAAGGATCTGACGCGCGTGGAGCAGCTCGAGGAGCGCGAGCGGCTGCGCGACCGGCTGGCGGCGCTGGGCGAGATGGCGGCTGCGATCGCACACGAGCTGAAGAACCCGCTGGCGGGCATCGAGGTGATGGCCGGGCTGCTGCGGCGGCAGGTGCCGGAGAGCCCCGACGCGCAGGCGGTCCTCACCGACATCATCAACGAAGCGAAGCTCGCCAACGCGATCGTCATCGAGATGCTGGAGTTCGTCCGGCCGATCCGCCTGCAGGTGGGTCAGACGTCGATCCCGGCAATGCTGCACAACTCGGTGACCATGGCCGAGAGCAAGGCGCGGCGGGGCGACGTGTCGCTCGCGATGCGGCTGGCCCCCGGCCTGCCGGCCGTGCGCGGCGACGAACACCAGTTGACGCAGTTGTTCACGAACCTGCTGACCAACGCGCTCGAGGCCCTCAACGGGACGGGCACGATCACCATCACGGCGCGGCCCGGCACCGCCGACGAGAGCCGTCCGTTCGCGCCGGACGTGCCGGTGCGGCCGGAGGTCGTGATTGAAATCGCGGACAACGGGCCGGGCGTGCCAGCGGCCGTGAAGGAACGGATCTTCAATCCGTTCTTCACGACCAAGCCGCAGGGCTCGGGCCTGGGCCTGGCCATCGTCCGCAAGATCATCGACGCCCACGACGGTCAGATTGACGTCAGTACGCCCCCGCAGGGCGGGACGCGCTTCCGCGTGCTCCTGCCGCTGTCGGGGACCCACGAAGACCCCCAGTAGGCAGGAGAGCCAGTCAGATGGGACGCATCCTCATCGCCGACGATCACGACGCCCTGCGCCGCGGCCTCGCCCGCGCGCTCACCGAGGCCGGCCACGAGGTCGACGAGGCCCCGAACGGCAACGCCGCCATCCAGTGCCTGCACGACGGGCACTACGACCTGGTGCTGAGCGACCTGAAGATGGGTGGCAGCGACGGGCTGGACGTCCTGCGGACGACCAAGGCGCTGCACCCGTCGACGTCGGTCATCCTGATGACCGCGTTCGGCTCGGTGTCGACGGCGGTCGAATCCATGAAGATCGGGGCGTTCGACTTCGTGCAGAAGCCGTTCGAGATCGAGGAGATGGAGGTGAAGGTCGAGAAGGCGCTCGAGGTGCGGCGTCTCCGGCACGAGCTCGACTACCTGCGGCACACGCAGCAGGACATCTACGACTTCGAGCGGATCGTCGGGTCGAGCCCGGCGCTGCAGCAGGTGCTCGGCATCGTGCGCAAGGTCGCCAAGAGCAACACGACGGTGCTCATCCGCGGGGAGACGGGCAGCGGCAAGGAGCTCATCGCCGGGGCCATCCACCACAACTCGCTGCGCAGCGGCCGCAACTTCGTGAAGGTGAACTGCGCCGCGCTGCAGGAGAACCTGCTCGAGTCGGAGCTGTTCGGCCACGAGAAGGGGGCGTTCACGGGCGCCGACAAGCAGCGCATCGGCCGCTTCGAGCAGGCCGACGGCGGCAGCCTGTTCCTGGACGAGATCGGCGACATGAGCCCGAACACGCAGGCGAAGATCCTGCGCGTGCTGCAGGAGCACGAGTTCGAGCGGCTCGGCGGCACGCGGACGCTGCGCGTCGACGTGCGCCTCATCGCGGCCACCAACCGCGACCTGTCCGCCATGGTCGCCAGCGGCCAGTTCCGCGAGGACCTCTACTACCGGCTGAACGTCGTCTCGATCGAGATGCCGCCGCTGCGCGAGCGCAAGGAGGACATCGTGCCGCTGGCCGAGTTCTTCATCCGCCGCTTCGCCGGCGAGCTGAAGAAGAAGATCGACGGCGTCGAGACCGACGCGCAGAAGATGCTGATGCGCTACAACTGGCCGGGCAACATCCGCGAGCTGGAGAACGCCGTCGAGCGGGCCATCCTGCTGACCGAGAGCGCCACCATCGGTGCCAGCGACCTCCGGCTCGGCGAGAGCCCGGCGTCCGGTGGGTCGCGCGACGCCAGCCCGGTCGTGAAGATCCCGCCGTCGGGCATCCCCCTCGAGGAGATCGAGAAGACCGCGCTCGTCGAGGCGTTGAAGATGTCGAACTGGGTCCAGAAGGATGCGGCGGAGCTGCTCGCCATCAGCCCGCGCGTGATGAACTACAAGATCAAGACACTCGGCATCGCCCTGCCCCGCAGCCGCCGGCAGCTCGCGGTCGCCGGGTAACTTCACTGACGAACTGAGAATTGAGAATGAAGAATTGAGAAAGGCGCGGGCGGAAACTCGACGCGCTCGCGCCTCCGTCGATTCTTCATTCCGTCATTTCTCTGTTTCTCAATTCTCAATTCCTAAGTCTTCCCCCCGTCCCCCCTCGCCCTCGGGTGCGCCTTCCGGTACGTCTCCAGCAGGTGCGCCGCCGTCACGTGCGTGTAGCGCTGGGTGGTGCTGAGCCGGACGTGGCCCAGCAGCTCCTGGATGGCGCGCAGGTCGGCTCCCCGCTCCAGCAGGTGGGTCGCGAACGAGTGGCGCAGCGCGTGCGGGCTGATGCCGATACGGCTGCTGCAGGCCGCCACGTACCGGTGCACGAGCCGGTGGACGCTCCGCGCCGTCAGCCGTTCGCCCCGGTAGTTCACGAACACCGCATCCCCGCGGCCGCTCCCCGGCCGCCGCGGCTTCTTCGCCGTGGCCCCACGGCGCGGCGGCACGGCCGCGCGGCGGCCTTCCTCGACGAGCCGGTGACGGTCGGGCAGGTAGGCACGCAGCGCCCGCTCGGTGGCGCCGTTGAAGGGGACAATCCGCTCCTTGCTCCCCTTGCCGAGCACCCGCACGAGCCGCGAGCCGAGGTTCACGTCCTCGAGATCCAGCCCGACGAGCTCGCTCAGCCGGAGCCCCGACGCATAGAACAGCTCGAGAATCGCCCGGTCGCGGCGCCCGAGCGGCGTCTCCGCATCGGGTGTCTCGAGCAGTCGGTTCATCTCGTCGATCGACAGGTGAGCCGGCAGCTTCTGGTCCAGCTTCGGCGTGCCCACCAGGGCGCCCGGATCGCCCTCGATGAGCCCTTCGTCCCGCAGCCAGCGGGCGAACGTCCGCACGGCGGACAGCTTCCGCGCCGCCGAGGCGCGCGACGTCCCCTGGCGGTGCAGGTCGCCGAGATAGCCGCGCAGCGCGTCGTGATCGACGGCCGACGGGGGCAGCATGTCGCGGGTCGTGCCGCGCAGGCGTGCGGTGGCGGTGAGGAACTGCGAGAGGTCGCTCTCGTAGGCGCGGACGGTATGGGGTGAGGCGTTGCGGTTCAGCGCCAGGTGCTCGAGGAACGCGCGGAGGTGCGCCTTCATCGTCAGGCTCCCGGTGGCTACGGCGCGACGGGCGCCGCCCGCCCGGCGTCTTCGCTCCGCCCGGCCGGCGCCACGTCCGCCTCGCCCATCCACGTCTCGAGGTCGCGCAGCGCCCGTTCGGCCGTCGCCAGCTTGCGCGCCAGCTTGCGGCGCGGCAGGTCGGGCGACAGCTGAATGATGCCGAAGGTGATGTTGCTCGGCTGGTAGGTGGCCGGCTCGGCATGCGACACGTAGTGGGCCAGCGCCCCGATCGCGGTAGTGCGCGGCGGCGCCACCGGCGCGAGGCCGGAAGCGAGCCGTGCCGCGTTCAGGCCGGCGACCAGCCCCGAGGCTGCCGATTCCACGTAGCCCTCGACGCCGGAAATCTGGCCCGCGAACAGCAGGTCCTCGCGCGTGCGCGTCTGCCACGTGTCGCGCAGCACGGTCGGTCCGTTGATGAACGTGTTCCGGTGCACCATGCCGAAGCGGACGAACTCCGCCCGCTCGAGACCGGGAATCAGCCTCAGCACACGCGCCTGTTCTCCCCACTTCAGCTGCGTCTGGAAGCCGACCAGGCTGTAGTGATCGCCGGCGAGCGTGTCCTGCCGCAGCTGCACCACGGCGTACGGCGTGCGGCCGGTGCGCGGGTCGGTGAGCCCGACCGGCTTCATGGGACCGTAGCGCAGCGTGTCGCGCCCGCGGTGCGCCATCACCTCGATCGGCAGGCAGCCCTCGAAGAACTGCGCCTTGTCGAAGTCGTGAACGGTCGCCGACTCCGCCTGCACGAGCGCGTCGTAGAACCGGGCGTACTCCGCCTCGTCGAGCGGACAGTTCAGGTAGTCCCCCTGCCCGTCGTCGACACCGCAGGCCGGACCGGCCGGCTCCGTCGTGGCGGGCGCGAGGCTGCGATCCCAGCGCGACGCCCGGAACACCCGCGTACGATCGATCGTCTCGGCCAGCACGATCGGACTGATGGCATCGTAGAACGCGAGGTGCTCCCGGCCCACGAGCCGGACGATGTCGGCGGAGAGGGCGTCGGAGGTGAGGGGGCCGGTCGCGATGATGACGGGGGTGCGGACGTCGCCGGCGGGCGGCACGGCCTCCATTTCCCGCCGCTCGATCGTGATGAGCGGATGCGCCGTCAGCGCGTCGGTGACGCAGCGGGAGAACGCGTTGCGATCGACGGCGAGCGCCGCGCCGGCGGGAACGCGGCTGGCGGCGGCGGCCCGCATGACGAGCGAGCCGAGCCGGCGCATCTCCTCCTTGAGCAGTCCGACCGCGTTGTCGATCTTGTCGCCGCGGAACGAGTTGCTGCAGACGAGCTCGGCGAGGCCGTCGGTCTTGTGGACGGCCGTCGGCCGTACCGGCCGCATCTCGACGACCGTCACGGGCAGGCCGCGCGAGGCCACCTGCCAGGCGGCCTCCGAGCCGGCGAGCCCGCCGCCGATGATCAGAACATGGGGAGAGGCATTACGGTGCGTGGCATTGAAGCTCGTCTGCCCGCATGCGAACTTCGCCGGAGGCCATGCCGAGCCGAGGACATGCGAGTCCGAGGCGAGGCATCGGCGTCAGTTCGGCGTGGGGGTGGGGCCCCACGCCCACTGAAGAATGCCGCTCACGGGACAGCTCGTCACGCTTCGACCAGCTCCTCGCTGCGCGAGTAGTCGCAGTCGTCGTTCTGGCACACGAGCTGCCGCCCGTGCTTCTTGGTGATCTTCTCGACGAGGAACGGCGCGCCGCACGACGGACACTTCTCGGGCAGCGGCCGGTTCCAGAGCGTGAAGTCGCAGTCGGGATAGTTCGCGCAGCCGAAGAACACCTTGCCGCGCCGCGACTTCCGCTCGACGATGTCGCCGCCGTCCTTCGGACAGACGACACCAGTGGACTTCAGCTTGACGTACTTGCACTCGGGGTACTTGCTGCACGCCGTGAACTCGCCGAACCGACCGTGCTTCAGCACGAGGTTGGCCCCGCACCGCGGGCACTTCTCGTCCAGCAGCTGATCCGGCTTGGCGGCCTTCAGCCCCTGCTTGGTCGCAATCAGCTTGCGCGTCGTCTTGCACTCGGGATAGCCGGAGCAGGCCAGGAACTGGCCGAACCGGCCGCGCTTGAGGACCATCGGCTTGCCGCAGTTCTCGCAGGGCTCGATCTCGGCGTCCTCGCCGCCCTCCGGCGGCTCGGTCTTCTCGAGCTCCCGCGTGTTCGTGCACTCCGGATACGCGCTGCAGGCGAGGAACGGCCCGAACTGGCCGACCTTGATCACCATCGGCGACCCGCACTTCTCGCAGATCTCGTCGGTCGGCTTCCCCTTGACCTTGATGTTCTCCATCTCGACCTTCGCGCGGTCGAGATCGGTCTTGAACTTGTCGTAGAAGCTGATCAGGGTCGCCGTGTAGTCGGTGCGCCCCGCCTCGATCTCGTCGAGGCGCTCCTCCATCTTCGCCGTGTACTGCACGTCGAGGATGTCGACGAAGCTCTGGGCCAGCAGGTCGATCACCATCCGTCCGAGCAGCGTCGGCTTGAAACGCGCGTCGAACTTCTCCACGTAGTTGCGATCCTGCAGCGTGCCGAGAATCGATGCATACGTCGAGGGCCGGCCGATGCCGTTCTCCTCGAGCTCCTTGACCAGCGTCGCCTCCGAGTACCGCGGCCGGCGGCTGCGTGAACTTCTGCTCCGGACGGAGCTGCTTCACGTCGAGCTGCTCCCCCTTCGTCAGCGGCGGCAGCACACCCGACACGCCGTCCTCGTCGCCGTCGGCCGGCTGCTGCGGGGTCTCGCTCGACGCCTCCACGGTCTGGCCGTAGGCGGCGAGCCAGCCCGGGAACTTCGGCACCGAGCCCTTCACGCGGAACGTGTAGTCGGCCGCCTTGATGTCGACCGTCGTCTCGTCGGCCGTGGCGGGCGGCATCTGCGAGGCCACGAACCGGTTCCAGATGAGCCGGTAGAGCGAGTACTGATCCGCCGTCAGATACGAGCGCACCTTCTCCGGATCGTTCGCCATCGACGTCGGCCGGATCGCTTCGTGCGCGTCCTGTGCTCCCGCCTTCGTCTTGAAGAAGTTCGGCTTCGCCGGAACGTACTCCGGCCCGAACGCCGTCCCGATGTGCTCCCGGACCTCGTCGAGCGCCTGCTCGGAGACGCGCGTCGAATCGGTTCGCATGTAGGTGATGAGGCCGACCAGCCCCTCGCCCGGCAGCTCGATCCCCTCGTAGAGCTGCTGCGCCAGCATCATCGTCTTCTTGACCGGAAACCGTGCCGTCTGCTGCAGCTTGCTCGTAATGAACGGCGGCGCCGCGTTCCGCTTCCGCTCCTTCGTCGTGACCGTATCGACGACGAACGTGGCGCCCTCGAGATCGGCGAGCACCGCCTTCGCTTCCGCGTCGGTACCGACCTTGGCGGGCTCGTCGCCCTTCTTGTGCAGCTTCGCCTCGAACTCCGGCGGCTGGTGGCCCGCCAGCCGGGCGAACAGGTGCCAGTACTCCTCCGCGACGAACTGCTCGATGTCCTTCTCGCGGTCGCAGACCAGCTTCAACGCCACCGACTGCACCCGGCCGGCGCTCAGCCCCCGCCGCACCTTGTCCCAGAGCAGCGGGCTCACCTGGTAGCCGACCAGCCGGTCGAGCACGCGCCGGGCACGCTGCGCGTCGACCATCTTCTCGTCGATGGTCCCCGGATGGTTGAGCGCCTCGAGCACCGCCTTCTTGGTGATCTCGTTGAACATCAGGCGCTGGATCTTCTTCTTCTTCTTGCCCTTCCCGCCGCCCAGCTCCTCGGCGATGTGCCAGCCAATCGCCTCACCCTCGCGGTCCGGGTCGGTCGCGACGTAGATGGTCGTCGCGTCCTTCGCAGCTTCCTTCAGCGCCTTGATGACCTTCTGCCGGGCCGGGATCGTCTCGTAGTCCTCGACGAACCCCTCGTCGATGTGCACGCCGAGCTTGCTCTTCGGCAAGTCCCGGATGTGCCCCATCGACGCGACCACCTGGTAGTCGCGCCCCAGATATTTGTTGATCGTCTTCGCCTTCGCCGGCGACTCGACCACGACAAGTGATTTAGCCATGTCTCAATTTCGTACCGCCCCCCAGCCGCCGGACATCCGGGCCCGACCGTCCGGATCGGCGCCGGGACTGTGCCCGGCCTCTGCTGTGAACGGCTTGTTTACGTTAGCACGATCGTCCGGAGCGCACGAACCGGCCACCCCCGACGCGCCGGACCTGCCCGGCCAGTTCGAGCTCGGCCAGCCGGGCCAGCAGCGTCCCGCCGTCGAGCCCCGTCCGGGCTGCCACTTCCTCCAGCTCGAATGGCTCTCCGGGCTCGAAACCCGCCAGAATTCCGCCATCGGGCGTCCCGTCGCCCTCCGGCCTCCCCGACTCGGGCCCCATATCATCGGTCATATGACCGAGCAATGGGAACTCTTCCAGAATATCGTCCGCCGTCTCCACGATCTTTGCACCGTCCCGCAGGAGCGCGTGAGCGCCGCGGTTCCGGCCGCTCAGAATGTTGCCCGGCACGGCCATCACGTCGCGTCCCTGATCGAGGGCACACGCGGCCGTTATCAGCGAGCCGCTCTTCTCGGAGGCCTCGATGACGACGACGGCCAGCGACAGCCCGCTGATGAGCCGGTTCCGCAGCGGGAAATGATGCGCCCTCGGCGGCGTTCCCGGCGGCAGCTCGCTCACCAGGGCGCCGTGTCGCCCGACCTCCCGGGCGAGCGCCGCGTGCTCCGGAGGATAGACGACGTCCACGCCCGATCCCAGTACCGGCCACCGTCTCCCCGCCGGAGAGGGCGCCGCGATGGGCGGCCGAGTCGACGCCGCGGGCCAGTCCGCTCACCACCACGATCCCGCGCCGGGCGAGGTCGGCGGCGAGCCGGGCCGCAACCTCGACGGCATAGGGCGTGGCGATCCTCGATCCGACGATGGCGACCGCCGGCCGGCCGAGGACCGCAGGCGTCCCCTCTACCCATAAGACGATGGGAGGATCCACGATCGTCGCAAGCCTGGCCGGATACCGGTCGTCTTCCCAGCCAATGGGCGCAATTCCGGCCCTGACGGCTGTCTCGAGCGCGCGGTCGGCCGCGGCCCTGAGCTCAACAGTTCGGGTGGTGGCGGCGTCGGGGCAGGCCCGGGCGAGGATCCGTGGCAGCAGATCCGGCGGACTCGGCCCGCGCCGGCCGGCGGCCCGCACGGCCGCCGCAAGGCGCCGGCGGCCGAATCCGGATCGGAGGTCTGGAAGGAATGAGAGGGCCACGGCATCGCGCACATCCATCGCCTGACTCCGGGATGGTGCCGGTCCGCGCCTCATCGAGACAGAAAAGGCCGAGCCGGCCGCTGACGTGTCGTCGCGGCCGCCCGACCTCTGCTTCAATTATAGACAGCGTGTCCTGTTCTGACAACGCGCGCGCGCTGCGGCAGGCCGCCACCAGGCGCGATTGCGCCATATTCCGGCCGCGTCCGCGTGGTACATGGCTTGCTCATCTGCGGGAGACGCGCGGTGCCGGAATCGGCTTGCTCCGCTTCAGGCGAACGCTTATAGTGAAATTCATCTCGTCATGAAGTATTTCCGAGCGACGGTCGTGGCAATCCTGGTCGTCCTGGGGGCGTCGCTGGCGTATGCCAGCGTGCGGGACACCGCACGCGCTCAGGTGGAGTTCGGGATCAAGGCGGCGCAGGACGACCTGTGGCGCGAGGCGATCTTCCGGTGGCAGAAAGCCGTGGAGATCGATCCCACCTACGCCGCGGCGTTCAACGATCTCGCGATCGCCTACGAGCACGAGGGAGAGCCGGACAAGGCGCGCCAGGCCTACGAGAAGGCGCTGAAGCTCGACTCGACCAACGACGTCATCCTCCAGAACTACGAGATGTTCAAGGAAATCAATGATCGGGCGAACCGTCATCGGCAGCCGTAACGGTTCCCGGCTGGCCCTGGTGGCCCTGCTGGCACTCTCGACCGCGCTCGTTGGCGCGTGCGGCGGCAGCGGCACGTACGAGATTCCGATTCAGACGCCGATCAAGCCCAAGCTGGACATCTCGGGGTTCCAGCGCGTGCTCGTCGCCGGATTCGTGTCGGGCGGCGGCAGTGACGTCGACGCGAACCTCGAGACGACGCGTCTGCTCCGCAGCCAGCTCCGTCTGAAGGCCAAGCTGAAGGTAATCGACGCCGACGCGCTGCCGCTCGATGCCGTGGCGCGCGAGCAGAGCACGACCGCCGGGACCGACGGCCAGAACGACAAGAGTGCCGGCAAGGCCGCAGCCGATGCGCCGACGCCGCTGCCGGCCCGGATCAAGACCCAGGAGGAGCTGTCGGCCTACGATCGGCTCTTCGCGAACACGGCCTACTGGAAGCAGCTCGGCGAGGAGTACCAGGATCCGCTCATCGTCACCGGGACGATCCTGTTCACGCCGCACAGCCAGTCGGGTTTCGTGCAGCGGGAGCGGGAGGTCTACGACTCGTTCGGCCGCCGCCAGGTGGTGCCTGTCCGGACCTACATGGAGCGCAAGGGGTTCATCCTGCGCCCGAAGTTCGTCTTCATCGACGGGCGTACCGGCGCCACGCTCTACTCGGAGACCTTCCGGGAAGAGGTCCTCTACGACAGCGGCCAGGACACGCCGGCGCTGTCGTCGTATTTCGAGCTGATGGACCGCGTGCTGCCAAGCTTCCTCAACACGCTGAGCAGCCAGAAGATCCGGGGCACGCGCGTGCTCCTCAAGTAGCGCCTCGCCGAAACCGCCCCCTAAAGCTTTGCAGTTGAGCCGCTTGCGTGGTACACTGGCGGCTTTGCGCGGTGCGTTGACCGATGGCCTGTGGGGCCCAGCGCACTCGGCGTAACGGCGCGCACCGCGCGCCCGCGATCGGAGTGGAGCGAGTCGGGTCGCGAGCGTAACGGAGTGAGCCGGGGTTTGGGGCAGAGCCCCCTGTGAAAGAGGACAGCCGTGTTTGCAATCATTCAGAGTGGCGGACGTCAGCATCGGGTCGAGCCCGGCGCCGTCGTCACGATCGACCGCCGGCCGGATGCGGCCGCCGGTGAGGAACTGACGTTCGACCAGGTACTCCTGGTCGGCCGGGACGGCGGCGAAGTGGTCGCCGGTGCGCCGTTCGTGGCGAACGCCCGCGTGGTGGCCGTCGTCGACGGCGAGACCCGCGGCCCCAAGATCCGCGTCTTCAAGAAGAAGCGCCGGAAGGGCATGCGCCGCACCCGGGGTCATCGCTCCACTTACACGCAGGTCCGGATCACCGATATCGTCGCATAAGAGCGACCGGGCGCAGCCCGGCGGCGCGCACCGCGCGCCCGCGACCGGAGTGGAGCGAGCCGGATCGCGAGCGTAACGGAGGGAGCCGGGGTTCGGGGCAGAGCCCCGTTTTTGGAAAAGCCATGGCACATAAAAAGGGACAGGGAAGCTCGCGCAACGGCCGCGACTCCAATTCGCAGCGGCTCGGCGTGAAGCGTTTCGACGGCAACCTGGTGACGGGGGGCTCGATCCTCGTGCGTCAGCGCGGGCGTCGCTTCCGGCCCGGCCTCAACGTCGGACTGGGTAAGGACGACACGCTGTTCGCCAAGGTCGAGGGCCGCGTCCGGTTCGAAGACCACGGTGCCCGCGGGCGCGTGATCAGCGTCCTGCCAATCGAGTAACGGTTCGGCCGGATCGCATGCGCGTCCGGCCCCCGGGCTCCATCCCCACAAAGTAGATGTTCGTCGACGAGGTAGACATTCAGGTGGCCGCCGGCGACGGCGGTCGAGGCTGCCTCAGCTTCCGTCGCGAGAAGTTCGTCCCCCGCGGCGGGCCGAACGGCGGCGACGGGGGGCACGGCGGTCCCGTCTACATTGTCGCCAGCCCGCACCTGAACACGCTCGTCAACTTCCGGTTCCATCCCGAATTCAACGGCGACCGCGGCCGTCACGGTGAGGGCTCCAACCGCACCGGGCGCAGCGGACGGCCGCTCGAGCTCGCGGTGCCGCCCGGCACGCAGATCTTCGAGCGGCTCGAGGACGGCACCCTCGTCCAGCTCGGCGACCTGACCGAGAGCGGCCAGCGCCTCCTCGTGGCCAGAGGCGGCAAGGGCGGCTGGGGCAACGCGCGGTTCGCCACGTCGACCAACCGGGCGCCGCGGCGCACGTCGCCCGGCGAGCCCGGCGAGGTGAAGTCGCTGCGGCTGCAGTTGAAGCTGCTGGCCGATGTCGGCCTCGTCGGCTTTCCCAACGCCGGCAAGTCGACGCTGATCGCCCGCATCTCGGCCGCCCGTCCGCGCATCGCCGACTACCCGTTTACGACGCTCACGCCGAACCTGGGCGTCGTCCGGCTCGACGAGGACCGCAGCTTCGTCGTCGCGGACGTGCCCGGGCTCATCGAAGGAGCGCACGAGGGGCACGGCCTCGGCCACCAGTTCCTGCGGCACCTCGAGCGGACCAAGCTGCTGATCCATCTGGTGGACGTGTCGGGCTTCTCGGGCCGCGACCCGGTCGCCGATTTCGACACCGTGCGGCGCGAGCTCGAGCTGTTCCAGCCGGCGCTGGCGGCCAAGCCGCAGCTGGCGGTCGCCAACAAGATCGACGCCCTGGACGAGCCGGACCGCGCCGATCGCCTGGAGGCCAGGGCCCGCGAGCTGTCGATGCCGTTCTTCCGCATCTCCGGCGTCACCGGCGCGGGCATCGGTGCGCTGCTCGAAGCCATGTGGCAGACCCTGGTCGCAGAACGCGAGCGCGAGCAGCGCGAACGGGACGTCCACGTTCCGGACGACTCCGTGATCGATCTGAACGAATGAGGCAGCGCACCGGCATCCTCGGCGGCACGTTCGATCCGATTCACGTCGGCCACCTGGCACTGGCCGAGGCGGCCCGGCGCGCGCTCCATCTCGATCGCGTTCTCGTGCTCCCCTCACACACCCCGCCCCACCGGGCGGCCGGCCCCTCGGCGTCGGCCTGGCACCGGTTCGCCATGGCGGCCATGGCCGTGGCGGAGGCCGACGGCTGCGAGGTGTCGGATCTCGAGCTCGAGGCCGGCGGCTTCTCCTACACGTGGCGCACGCTCGAACGGCTGCAGGCCTCCGGGTTCGCCGCCGACCAGCTGTACTTCCTCACCGGCGCCGACGCCTTTGCCGACATCGCCACCTGGAAGCATTACCCCGCGCTGCTCGCCGAAGCGCACTTCGTCGCCGTGTCGCGCCCCGGACAGCCGGCGCCCGGACTGCGCCAGTGGCTGCCCGACCTGGCGGCACGTATGATCGACGTGGAGCCGACAGGGGCCCCGACCGCCAATACGCCCGGAGGGGGCACGATGATTTTTCTGATCGATGCCGCGACGCCGGATGTGTCCGCCACGGCCATCCGCCAGCTGGCGGCAGCCGGCGGGTCGCTGGCCGGCCTGGTGCCCGCCGCTGTTGAGGCGCATATCCGGCGCCACGGCCTGTACACGGCAGCAGCCGGTCACGGAGGCCAACCGGCAGGCAGGTTGCATGACTAAGACCGCAGGACCCACGAACACGCGCGCGAAGACCAGAGCACCCCGGCTGCCCGCTGACGTGAAGGCGGCCGTCGCCGCCGCGCTCGACAAGAAGGCGGACGATCTCGTCGTGCTGGACCTCAGGAAGGCATCGGGGTTCACCGACTTCTTCGTCATCTGCACCGGGCAGAACGCGCGCCAGATCCACGCGATTGGCGATGCGGTCATCGAGAAGCTGAAGGCCACCCACGTCAGGCCGTCGCACATCGAAGGCTACGAGCGGTCGGAATGGGTACTGATCGACTGCTTCGATTTCATCGTGCACGTCTTCAGCCCCGAAGCGCGGACCTTCTACGGCCTCGAGCGGCTGTGGGGCAGCGCCGAGCGGGTCACGCCGCGCAAGGCCTCCGCGCGGACCTCTTCCTCGAATTCCTGAGACCGGCACGTCCGGGGGCAGGCCGCCATGCCTGACCCACCGGGCCGGCGGCAGGCGGGCCTCGCAAGGGCCGCCAGAGCGTTGGGCGGGTCCGGAGTGCCGGCAGCCCTCCGGCCTGCGCTGGACGGCTTGCTGGCCGTCCTGGTCGCCCCCGCCTGTGCCTGCTGCGCCCGCCTGCTCGCCGCGCCGTCAGCCGGCCCCGTCTGTCCGGCCTGCTGGGCCGCCATCCGCTTCATCACGCCTCCGGTCTGCGACGCCTGTGGCGATCCACTGCCCTCCTGGCGGTCGATCAGCCGGGACGTAGCGCGCTGTCCCCGGTGCCGGCGGGCGCCCCGCGCCATCGATCGCGGCCGGGCCATCGGCGAATACGCGGGCACGCTGCGGCAGATCGTGCACGCGTTGAAGTATGGAGGCCGCCGGAGCATCGCCCGTCGGCTGTCGATCCTGATGCGCACCCAGGGCGCCGCGGTCCTCGACGGAGCCGACTGCGTCGTCCCGGTGCCGCTGCATCCGCGACGGCTGCGGCAGCGGGGCTTCAACCAGGCGGCCGATCTGGCAGCCGGTCTCGGCGTGCCGGTGCGGCCGCTGCTGCGCCGCGTGCGGGCGACACCCTCGCAGGTCGACCTCCCGGCCGCGCAGCGTCACCGCAACGTGCGGGATGCCTTCGCGCTCGCCGGTCCGGCCGGATATCGGAGCTGGTGGAGGCGGGGTGGCGGATCGATCCCGCCGGAGGGGCTGTGCGTGGTGCTCGTCGACGACGTGAGCACGACGGGCGCCACGCTGGAGGCCTGCGCGCGGGTCCTGCGGGCGGCGGGTGCGCGGGAGGTGCGGGCGCTTACAGCCGCCCGAGTCGCCTGTCGACGGCCGTGACGATCTCGCGGGTGATGCCCGCGCGGTCGCGCTCGCCGTCCAGCCGGAGCCAGGCGCCGGCCTGCGCCTGGCGCAGGTAGCTCTCGCGGACGCGCGCCTGCAGCGCGAGATCGCGCTCGTAGCGGTCGCGGCCGGTCGCCTTGCGTCCGACGGCGGTCTCGGGGGCGATGTCGAGCAGGATCGTGAGATCGGCGGCCGGCAGGAAACGCTGGATCTCCTGCAGCCATCCGGCGTCGAGTCCCTGCGCCTCGCCGTACGCGACGCTCGAGGCGACGTACCGATCGCAGACGAGCACCTCGCCGGCGTCCAGGCCGGCGCGCAGGTCCTCTTTGCGTTCGTACCGGTTCGCCACGTACAGCAGCTGCATCACGTCGGGACCGTACTCCCGCTCGCCGTGGAGGGCCTGCTGCAACTCGTGGCCGATCGCGGTCTCGTAGGCGGGGAACGAGACGAGCCGCACGGGGACACCGGCGCCCGCCAGGTGATCGCGCAGCGCCTCGGCCTGCGTCTGCTTGCCGCTCTGATCGAGCCCTTCGAACGCGATGAGCAATCCGGCCATCCCCTACTCTTCGAGCGACAGCAGATCGTCGATCGTCTGCCGCCGCCGGATGACGCGCCAGGTCCCGCCGTCCACCAGCACCTCGGCCGGCATCGGGCGCCGCAGGTAGTTCGACGCCATCGCGAAGCCGTACGCGCCGGCGTCGCGGATCACGACCTGATCGTCCACCTCGAGCGGCGGCAGCAGCCGGTCGGACCCGACGACGTCGCTGCTCTCGCAGAGCGGTCCGACGATCTCGTGCAGCACCGGTGCGCCCGCGCGGCGCTCCAGCGGCTCGATCCGGTGGAACGCCCCGTACAGCGCCGGGCGGACGAGCTCGGTCATGCCGGTATCGAGCACGGCGAACCGTCGGCCGCCGCTCCGGGTCTTCACGTCGACCACGGTCGCCACCAGCCCGCCGGCCGGGCCGACCAGGAACCGGCCGGGCTCGACGACGACCGGCAGGCCGAGCGCCTCCAGCGGCGGCAGCATGGCCGCCGCGTAGTCGGCAGCCGCCGGCACCGGATGGCCGTCGTAGGAGATGCTGAATCCTCCCCCCAGGTCGACGTACTCCAGCAGCGCCCCGGAGGCCATGAGCCGTCGCGCCGTGTCGGCGACGACCTCCGCGGCCCGGCCGATGGGCCCCGTGTCGGTGACCTGGGATCCGACGTGCGAGTGGATGGCGACCAGCGCCAGGTGGGGCCAGCGATCCGCCCGGCCGAAGATCCGGAAGGCGTCCTCGATCGGCACGCCGAATTTGTTCTCGTGCAGGCCGGTCGAGATGTGGGGATGGGTGCCGGCGTCGATGTCCGGATTGATGCGCAGGGCGACGCGGGCGCGGACGCCCAGCCGTCCGGCCAGGGCATCAATGCGCGTCAGCTCGCCCTCCGATTCCGCGTTGATCGCCTTGACGCCGAGCGTGATGGCGCGCTCGAGCTCGGCGCGCGTCTTGCCGACGCCGGTGAAGACGATCTGCGAGGGCTCGAACCCGGCCCGGAGCGCGACGTCGATCTCACCCGCCGAATTGGCGTCGGCGTCGGCGCCGAGCCCGCGAATGAGGCGGACCAGCGCCAGCGACGAGTTCGCCTTCATGGCGTAATGGATGGCGTGGGGATGCGCTCCGAACGCGGCATCGAGGGCGCGGTAGTTCGCCCGGATCGTCTCGGCGCTGTAGACGTACAGCGGGGTGCCGGTCGCGGCGGCAATCGAGGCGAGCGGCACGCCGTCGCAGACGAGTCGTGAGTCCTGCCAGTAGAAGCCGGTCATGGTCGATCCGGGGGCATGTCGCCCCGCGGGAAATTTCCTGGGTGCGGAGCGGTTCCCCCGGCCCCCCCTGCTCGCACGCCGCGCGCGAGTGCAATGGGGGCCCCCGAGCCCCGTTCTGTTCCGTTCGCCCCGCGAAATCGCCGTGGCGATGTCATCTTACCGCGCTTGCGGTGTCCGGTGCCGTTTGACACCGCGAAAATCGCTTTGCTATCATGCGCTGCGCCCGCCGTTTTCCCATCCACTGCATGTCTGCTGACTCCCCGGCCACACAGCCGACCAGCGTCGACGCCCTGATTCAGCGCTGTCTTGGCGGCGATCAATCCGCCTGGGAGCAGATCGTCCGCCTGCACTGGCGCAAGGTCTTCAACGTCGCCTACAAGTTCGTCGGCAAGCACGACGAAGCCGAGGACCTCACGCAGGACATCTTCCTGAAGGTGTTCAAGTCACTCGCCAGCTTCGACCGGCGGGCGAACTTCCAGACGTGGCTGATCAGCGTCAGCCGCAACCTGTGCATCGACCATTACCGGAGCGTCCGGAAGGAGCGCGAGACGATCGACCGGGCGATCGACGCCTCCGAGCTCTCGCCGGTCTCGAAGGAGACCAGCCCGTACGCCGCCGTCGAGCAGCAGGATCGCGTCGTGCTGCTCCGGCAGGCGCTCGAGGCGCTGCCGCCGACGCTGCGGACGGCCGTCGTGCTGCGCGACCTCCAGGAGCTCTCGTACCAGGAAATCGCCGACCGGCTGCGGCTGCCGGAAGGCACGGTGAAATCGCGGATCAACCGGGGCCGCGGCGAGCTCGCCACCCAGATCCGGCGGCTGCGGGCCGCCGCGGGCGACCTCGACGAGGAGACCGGATCGAACCCGTCCGGGAACCAGGAAGCGGAGTGAGTCGATGAACCTGACAACCGAACAGACCGGCGGCGTCGCCATCGTCCGCATCGGTGAGACGCGGCTGATGTACCCCCTGCTGTCCGAATTCGCCACGACCGTCGCCGGCCTGCTGGCCGCCGGTCAGCACCAGATCCTGCTCGACCTGTCGACGGTCACCTACGTCGACAGCGCCACGATCGGCTGCCTGATGGATCTCTACCGCCAGACGGTCGCCGCCGGCGGCAAGCTGAAGCTGTCGGGGGTGCAGAAGCGGGTCGAGACGATGCTCAACCTGACCGGGGCGCAGAACTTCCTCGAGATCCATCACGACGAGCCGGAAGCCGTCCGGAGCTTCGGGAGTTAGTCATGCGGAACATCAAGACGACGACCGGCGCGGAGATTGCGATCGACGGGGATCTGCTCGCGGTGATGGAAGTTCTCTACCGGGAGGTCACGGCGCGCCACGAGCTGGAGCGATCCTTCGAGGACATGATCCGGGAGATCCAGCACCTCATCGGCCAGATGACGGACGAGGAGCGACGGGCCTATCTGGCCGAGAGTCTGTTCCTGAATACCGTGAAGTACGAGAACGACCGGCTCGAGTCCTACATGCGCAAGCTCGCGCGCCAGCCGAAGACGTAGCCCCGCCCGGAACGCCCCGTACAGACGACGGGCCGGCTGATCCAGCCGGCCCGGGAATCGCCACGACTCGATCCGGCCGCCGCGCGGCCGTCAGTTCGCCTTGACCGGCAGCGCCACCGGCACGCCCTCGACCGTCGCATCGACCGGGCTCTCCACGAGGTGCCAGCAGTCGGTCTCCTCGAGGATCTTCGCCGCGAACGCCGTGTGCAGCGCGTGGCCGGCCCGCTGGGCGACCAGATGGCCGATCACCGGGTAGCCGACGAGCGCGAGGTCGCCGATGGCGTCGAGGATCTTGTGGCGGACGAACTCGTCCTCGAACCGCAGCGCGTTGTTCAGTACGCCGGTCTCGCCCACGACCACGGCGTTGTCCAGCGAGCCGCCGAGGGCCAGGCCGTTCTGCCGCAGCATCTCCACTTCCTTCAGGAAGGTGAAGGTCCGGGCCGGCGCGATCTCCTCGATGAACGTCTCTTCGGTGACCCGGATCGTCCGCGACTGGTGGCGCAGCAACGGATGGTCGTAGCTGATGCTGTAGGTCACCTTGAAGTGGTCCGACGGGTAGAGCGCGATCCGCTTGTCGCCGCGCGACAGCGCAATCGGCCGGATCACCTTCAGGTAGCGCCGCGGGGCCGCCAGCCGCTTCACGCCCGCCTCATGAATGAGGTAGACGAAGGGAGCCGCGCTGCCGTCCATGATCGGCACTTCGGGATAGTTGAGCTCGACAATGACGTTGTCGATCCCCACGCTGACCAGGGCGGCGAGCAGGTGCTCCACCGTCTCGACCGAGGCCCGGTCGCGCGCCAGCCCGGTGGCGTACCGGATCTGCGCCAGGTTGTCGATGGTCGCGGGGACTTCGAGCCCGTCCAGATCGGTCCGGCGGAACCGGATCCCGAATCCCGCGGGTGCGGGCTTGAGTGAGAGCGTCACCTTGTTGCCGGAATGAAGGCCGATTCCGGCGCACGACATCTGCCGACGGAGGGTCCGCTGTGCGTCCATTAACCTCTCTGCATCTGACGGGCGTCAGTTCGTGTCTGTGAGAAGAGCAAAGAGGATGCCCGCATCCGCCCGGTCGCGGGCATCATGGGCAACCGGTTCTCAAATAAGCACTTAAGCAGCATGTACCCGACGATACGGACCGCTTCCGGTCAATGGCGGCCGCCCGACCGCCAAGCAGATTCCGCCAATGTCCGGCTAATCTTACCATAAGCGTTATCGGCCGGCGGGACTTCCTTCTGCACGGCGTTTTCCCAGAATCGCACGGAGGAACTGCCCCGTGCTCGATCGCGACACCCGGGCGATCGCCTCGGGGGTCCCGTGCGCCACGACCCGCCCGCCCGCCGCCCCGCCTTCGGGCCCCAGGTCGATGACATGGTCGGCCGACTTGATCACGTCGAGGTTGTGCTCGATGACGACGACCGTGTTGCCCTGGTCGACGAGCTTCTGGAGCACGTCGAGCAGCTTCTTGGTGTCCTCGAAGTGCAGCCCGGTGGTCGGTTCGTCGAGGATGTAGAGCGTGCGGCCGGTGCCGCGCTTGGACAGCTCCTTGGCCAGCTTCACCCGCTGCGCCTCCCCGCCGCTCAGTGTCGTCGCCGACTGCCCCAGCTCGATGTAGCCGAGGCCGACGTCCTGCAGCGTCCGGAGCTTGTTGGCGATCGGCGGGAAGTTCTCGAGCAGCGGCAGCGCCTGATCGACCGTCAGGTCGAGGACGTCGGCGATCGACTTGCCACGGTACCGGATGGCGAGCGTCTCGTGGTTGTAGCGCCGGCCCTTGCACTCCTCGCACGTGACGTAGACGTCGGGGAGGAAGTGCATCTCGATGGCGATGACGCCGTCGCCCTGGCACGTCTCGCAGCGGCCGCCCTTCACGTTGAACGAGAAGCGGCCGGGCCGGAAGCCGCGCGTCTTCGCCTCGGGCAGCATCGCGAACAGATCGCGGATGAACGTGAACAGGCCCGTGTAGGTGGCCGGGTTCGATCGCGGCGTCCGCCCGATCGGCGACTGGTCGATCTCGATCACCTTGTCGATGAGCTCGACACCGTCGATCCGATCGTGTGCGCCGGGTTCCGCCGCCGCGCCGTACAGCGTGTGGGCGAGCGACCGGTACAGGATGTCGTTCACCAGCGTCGACTTGCCCGACCCGCTGACGCCGGTGACGGCCGTGAACGTCCCGAGCGGGATGGCGACGTCGATCTGCTTCAGGTTGTTCGCCCGGGCGCCGCGGATGACCAGCTCGCCCTTGAGCGACGGCCGGCGGCCCGGCGGCACGGGAATGTCCCGCTCGGCGCGCAGGTAGGCGCCCGTCAGCGACCCGGTGCCGTCGGCCAGCAGCGCGGCCGGCGTCCCCTGGAAGATCACCCGCCCGCCGTGCTCGCCGGCACCCGGTCCGAGATCGATCAGGTAGTCGGCCTGCCGGATCGTCTCCTCGTCGTGCTCCACGACAACGACGGTGTTGCCGAGATCGCGCAGCCGCGCCAGCGTGGCGAGCAGCTTGAGATTGTCGCGCTGGTGCAGGCCGATGGACGGCTCGTCGAGCACGTAGAGCACGCCGGTGAGGTTCGCGCCGATCTGCGTCGCGAGCCGGATCCGCTGCCCCTCGCCGCCCGACAGCGTCGCCGCGCTCCGCCCGAGCGTCAGGTAGCCGACCCCCACGTCGTGCAGGAAGTGGAGCCGATCGCGGATCTCCCGCAGGATCCGGTCGGCGATGATCGCCTCGCGCCCCGTCAGCTCGAACGCCTCGAACGCCGCGAGCGCCTCCCCAATCGGCAGGTTCACGTACTCGGAAATCGTGCGGCCCTTGACGCGCACCGCCAGGCTCTCGGGCTTCAGCCGCTCGCCGTGGCAGACCTGGCACGGCCGGAGCGCCCGGTACGCCTCGAGCTCCTCCTGCTCCGCCCAGCTCCCGTCCTCGAACCGGCGCCGCAGATTCGGCACGATCCCTTCGAAGTCGCGCCCGTACGGCTCGGGCTTCCGCCGGGCCGTCTTCGTTCCCCGGCGCGCGGAGGCCGGCGGCCCGTACAGCAGCAGCTCGCGCTGCTTGCGCGGCAGCTTGCCGAACGGCGTGGCGAGATCGATGCCGAACGTCCGGCTCAGGCCCGCGAGCGCTTCACGGACCAGCTTGCGATCGCCCCGCGCCCACGGCGCGATGGCCCCGTCGGCCAGCGTCTTCGTGTCGTCCGGCACGAGGCGGGCCGGGTCGAAGTCGTAGGTCGCCCCGAGTCCCTGGCACTCGGGACAGGCGCCGTGCGGCGAGTTGAAGGAGAAGGCCCGCGGCGACATCTCCGGAATGCTGAGGCCGCAGTGCACGCAGGCGAGACGCCGCGAGAACAGCCGGTCGCCTCCCTCGTACGTGTTGATCACGACGATGTCGTCGGCGAGCCCGAGCGCGATCTCGACCGAGTCCATCAGCCGCCGCTCGAGGCTGCCCTTCACGATCAGCCGATCCACCACGACCTCGATCGTGTGGTTGCGGCGACGATCGAGCTTGATGTCGTCGTCGAGCGACCGGAACTGGCCGTCGATGCGCGCCTTGGTGAAGCCTCGCGTCCGGAGCGCCTGCAGCTCCTTCTTGAACTCGCCCTTCCGCCCGCGGACGACCGGCGCCAGCACGTTGATCCGCTCGTCCTGGGGATAGAGCATCACCATGTCCACGATCCGCTGCAGCGACTGCGACGCGATCTCGCGGCCGCACTGCGGGCAGTGCGGCACGCCGATGTTCGCGAACAGCAGGCGGAGGTAGTCGTAGATCTCGGTGACCGTGCCGACCGTCGAACGGGGATTCGATCCGGTGGTCTTCTGCTCGATGGAGATCGCCGGCGACAGCCCGTCGATCAGATCGACGTCGGGCTTCTCCATCTGCTCGAGGAACTGCCGGGCGTACGCCGACAGCGACTCGACGTACCGCCGCTGGCCCTCGGCGTAGATCGTGTCGAAGGCGAGTGACGACTTCCCCGATCCGGACAGCCCGGTGATGACGGTCACCCGGTTCCGCGGGATGTCGACGTCGATGTTCCTGAGGTTGTGGACGCGGGCGCCCCGTACCGGCAATCCAGTCGTGCGCCATCGGCTGTCGTTATCCGGCCCGGCCGGCCGGACGGCCCCGCCGGGGGCGTGCAGACGCCCCGGAGAGAGTCAGGTCCCCCGGTCGGGCCCGTTGAGAAATCGGCAAAGAAGCCATGTTACCACGAGGCAACACGGCCTCTGCAGCCGAGCTTCTGACGGGCAGGCGTGGCAGGACTGGAGACCGAAGACCGGAGACGGAGAGCCGGGGCAAGCGGGGACACCCGCTTGCCCCTGAGGGCTTCGTCAGTGCATCCAGGCCGTGGGGGCCCCGGCCGGGGCGTGCGTGCGGATGTGGGCCGCCATCTCGCGGATCAGTTCGGCGCTGGGCATCCCCTGCCAGCCATGCCCCTTCATCGGCCGGCCGTAGGCGAACGAGCCGTGGTACGCCGGGTGGGTCGTGGCCTTCAGGAAGTCCTCGAACAGGTAGACGGCCAGGTTCAGGTAGAAATTGTCCATGTCGCCGACGTAGAGGTGCAGCTTGTCCACCAGGTCGGGGCCGATCTTCGGCCAGTTCTCCTGCGCGTAGGCTCGCAGGTCGTAGCCGTGGGCCTTCATGTAGTCGGCCACGCTGTGATCGATCTTCCCCGTCGCCTTGTCCCAGAGCGGCTTCGGATAGCCGTCGTCGCCGATCGGACCGTAGGTCGCCTCCCAGATCTCGAGCTGCTGGCCCGAACGGCCGTGGCTGCCGAGGGTCGCCTCGAGCTGGCTCAACTGTTCGACGGTATTCGCCGGCTGGCCGTCGCTCTCGCGCCGGAAGAACCGGGGCGGCACGTACCACGCGTGCGTCGGGTTCGGCGGGGCGAACGCGTTGTCGTCGTTGTAGATGTCGATCAGCATGTCGCGCCGGAAGTCGATCGGATCGGGATAGAACGTCCAGGTGCCGTTGAAGAACGTCGGGTGATAGAGCTGCAGGGCCAGCGACTCCCACCCGCCGGTGGACCCGCCGGTGAGGACGCGGGCGTACGGCTTCGCCAGCATCCGGAAGTGCGATTCGAGGTAGGGCACGAGCTCCGTGAGGAGCGCGTCACCGTACGGCCCGTTGTTCACCGAGTTCACCGCGTACGAATCGTCGAAGTACGGCGTCGGATGCTGGAAGGTGACGGCAATCATGCGCGGGAAGTGGTCCGAGTTCCACGACCGGTAGAACTCGTAGCCGGTCTCGCGCCCCAGGGATTCCCGCCGCGCCCGGGCGGCGTCGGTCTCGGGCCGCTGCTCGGTCGTGAAGCCGAACGGCGGGTTGAGCCCGAAGTGGCCCTGCACGTAGACGGTGGGATAGTGGACGGCCGGATGCGTGGCATAGCCCTTCGGCAGCAGCACCGTCGCGCCGATGTACATCGGATGGCCCCAGAAGGCGGTGAGCAGCCGGCTCTGGATCTTCACGTGCTTCACCCACTCGGTATCGAGCGGCACTTCCACGGGCGCGATGGTCTTGTCGAGGCTCAGCGTGATGTCGTAGCCGTCGCGCGGGTCGAGGTGCACCTTGCGGACGTCGCTGTAGAAGTTGCCGGGCGACGTGTTCCACTGTTGGCCCTCCCACTGATCCATGTGGGCCCAGATCACGTGGCCGTCGGCGCGGTGGAACTCGGTATAGACGTTGAGCACCGCCTGCACGTCGTAGTCGCCCGGCGGAATGTCGCGCAGGGCCTTCAGCGGATACCCGAGCGTGCGGCCGTCGATCACCGCAGCCGTGCCGGGCTTCAGCTGCACGACGTCGGTCCCGAAGAACGGCACGCTGACCCACGAGCCGGCCTGCAGCCGGGGCTCCGGCGTCTCGTCGCGCGAGATGACCACGAAGACGCGTCCCGTCACCGGCGTCTCGCGCGTGGCGGTCGGCACGGTGATCTCGAAGCGGATGTTACCGGCGTCGGGCGCCTGCACGCGGCGGGTGCAGGCGGTCCCCAGCAGACCGAGGCCGACGGCGAACACGGCGAGCCGCCAGAGGCGGATGCGTGCGGACACGTGGGAAGCCATCGCTCTCCCTCCCTGTTCACGTGAGGCTCCGGGCTGCGCCCGACCCTTCAATCGACGCGCTGCTCCGGCCGAGTCAGACGATCCCGTCCGCCCGCAGCCGCTGCCGTGCCGCCTCGTCGAGGCCGACGGCCTCGAGCACCGCGTCGGTGTCGGCACCGAGCGCGGGCGCGGGCTGCACCGGCACCCGCAGCGCGTGCGTCTCGTCGCCGGGGCTGGCGAAGACGATCGGCATGCGGATGTATCGCGTGCCGCCCCGTTCGACCAGCGCGCCGCGCGCCCGCAGGTGCGGGTCGGCGAGCGCCTCGGGCACGCTGTTCACCGCCGTCAGGCAGATGTCCACGTCCCGGAACCGATCGAGCCATTCCTGCAGGCTCGCCTCGCGGAAGATCGCCGCCACCGTCTCGCGCACCTGCCGCTGTGTGTCGCCGCCGGCGAACTGCAGCGCGGTCAGATTGGGGCGGCCGACACGCTCGCAGAACACGGTCCAGAACTTCGTCTCGAGCGCCCCGAGCGCCACGAAGCGGCCGTCGGCCGTCCGGTAGATGTTGTAGCAGGCCTCCCGGCCGGTGATCGGCAGCTCGGCCGGATCCCGTTCGCTGCCGTCGACGAGCCAGCGCGCCGCCGGAAAGAGGAGCCACGAGAGGGCGGCCTCGTGGATCGGCACGTCGATCGTGCTCCCCTCGCCGGTCCGTTCGCGCGCGAACAGTCCGGCCAGCATGGCGGACGCGGCGCTCAGGGCCGCGCCGATGTCGGCCAGCAGCATGCGCGGCACGCGGGGGGCGGCAGCATCCTGCTCGTCGACCCCGAACAGGCCGGCGAGCGCGACGTAGTTGATGTCGTGGGCCGGCCGCTCGGCGTACGGCCCGGTCTGGCCGAAGCCGGTGATGGAGCAGTACACCATCGCCGGGTGCCGCGCCCGGACCGACGCCGCGTCGACGCCGAGGCGGCGGGCGGTCTGCGGGCGGAAGCTCTCGACGAGCACGTCGCTGCGCGCGACGAGCGCATCGAGCACGTCCCGGGCGCCGGCCGCCCGGAGATCCAGCGTCACGCTGCGCTTGTTCCGGTTCAGCACCTCGAAGTACACGCTCGTGCCGTCGACCCGGGCGGGAAATCGCGTGTCGGATCGCCGCCGCGCGGGTCCTCGATCTTGATCACCTCGGCGCCCAGCTCGGCGAGCATCAGCGTCGCATACGCGCCGGGCAGCAGACGCGTCAGGTCGAGCACCCGGACGCCGTCGAGCGGCTTACGCGGCGCCATCGGGGGCGGCGGTGTCCTTGCGCAGTTCGCTGTGGTGGATGCCGTACAGGTAGTAGATCACCAGGCCGATCGCGAGCCAGACGACGAAGCGGATCCAGGTGATCGTCGGCAGTTCGAGCATCAGGTACACGCACATCACGACGGACAGGATCGGCACCAGCGGCACGAACGGCGTCCGGAACGGCCGGTGCTGCTCCGGGTTGGTCCGCCGCAGCACGACGATGCCGATCGACACCAGGGCGAACGCGAACAACGTGCCGATGTTCGTCAGCTCGACGACCTCGTTGATGTTCGAGATCGACGCGAAGGCCGCCACGAACACGCCCGTCAGGATCGTCGTCACGTACGGCGTCCGGTACTTCGGGTGCACCTTGGCCGCCCACGGCGGCAGCAGACCGTCGCGCGCCATCGAGAAGAAGATCCGCGGCTGCCCGAGCTGGAACACGACGAGCACGGACGTGGTGGCGAAGACCGCGCCGAGCGACACGACACCGGCCGCCCAGTTCATGCCGATGCCCGAGAACGCCGTCGCGAGCGGCTCGGCGGTGTCGAGGAACTTGTCAGTTCAGCAGCCCGGTCAGCACGATGGCGACCACGATGTAGATGATCGTGCAGACGACGAGGCTGGCGATCATCGCAATCGGCATGTCCCGCTGCGGGTTGCGCGCCTCCTCGGCCGCCGTCGAGACGGCGTCGAAGCCGATGTAGGCGAAGAAGATGATCGCCGCCGCGCTCGAGATGCCCTTGAATCCGTTCGGCGCGAACGGATGCCAGTTGGCCGGCTTCACGTAGAACGAGCCGACGATCGACGAAGAAGGCGATGATGATCAGCTTCAGCGCCACCATCGCCGAGTTCAGGAACGCGCTCTCCTGGATGCCCCGCACGAGCACCCACGTGATCAGCGCCACGATCGTGAAGGCCGGCAGATTGAACACGATCGGCAGGCCGCCGATCCGCGGCGCGCTCAGGTACGCCTGATAGGCATGGGCGACCACGGGCCCGAGCGTCGCGACGTTGATGTGGGCCGCCTGCGCCGCGCGCACCTGCTCGCCCGCCTGGATGGCCGACCGGAAGTCCATGCCGAGCCACGCCGGCCAGGCGATGCCCAGCCCCCGCAGCAGCTCCTGGAAGTAACCCGGACCAGGAGACCGCCACGGCGACGTTCCCGATCGGCGTATTCCAGGATCAGGTCCCAGCCGATGATCCACGCGATGAGCTCGCCGAGCGTGGCGTACGCGTAGGTGTACGCCGATCCGGCGACCGGCACCATCGCCGCGAACTCCGCGTAGCAGAGCGCCGCGAAGCCGCAGGCGATGGCCGTGAGCACGAACGACAGCGCCACGGCCGGGCCGGCGCCGATGTGCTCGCCGCCGCCGGCGGCCGCCGTCCCCACGGTCGAGAAGATTCCTGCGCCGATGATCGCGCCGATGCCGAGGGCCGTCAGCTGCACCGGCCCAAGCGTCCGCTTGAGCGTCTGGCCGGGCTCCTCGGTGTCGCCCACCAGCCGGGCGAGCGATTTCGTCTTGAAGAGTTGGGACATGGGTCAGGGCCTCTCTGACTGGGTCCGTGGCGTTGGCGGCGCGCACCGGGAGCGGGCGCACCCGACGCCGCGCTGCGGCTGCCGCCGCAGCGGGCCTGCGTATTCTACTTGCTGCGCGGACGGATCGACAGAGGGCGGGTCACGGGAGCGGGCGGACGGCCGCCGCCACGCGCCACGCGGTGTCATTCGAGGCGACGACGACACCGCCGCGGGAATCGAACGCCACGCCGACCAGGCCCGGCCCCGCGAGCACCAGTTCGGGCGGCCGGTCGCGCTGCACGCGATAGAGGCCGCTCGCCCCCGCGAGCGCCTCGACGACGTAGAGATCGCCGCGGGCGTCGAAGGCCAGCCCCTGCGGCCGGCCGAAGCCGGTGCAGAACCGATCGACGGTCCCCGCCGCATCGATGCGATACACGGCGTCGTGCGCGCTGAGCGTCGGGGCGGTCGCGTACAGCGCGCCGTCGGGGCCGATCGCGAGGTGGAACGCCGCCACGCTCGCCGGCAGCGTCGCGAACGGCCGCGTCTCGCCCGCAGGGCTCACGGCGAAGACCGTGCCGGCGCGGTCGCCGACGAACAGCGTGCCGTCGGCGCCGAACGCCAGCCCGCACGCGATGCCGAGATCGCCGACGAACGCCTCGACGTCACCATGCGCCGACACCCGGTAGACGGTGCCGTCGAACCGGCTCGAGACGTGCAGCACGCCGCGCCGATCGAACGCCATCGACGTCGGGTTCACGATGCCCGAGGCGAACGGCTCGCGCGTCCCGGCCGGCCCGACGCGGAAGATCGACACCGGCACCCGTTCGCCGCGCGTGCCGCTGTAGGTCAGGTAGAGGGTGCCCTCGGCATCCAGGGCGGGATTGTCCACCTGATGGATTCCCGTCGCCACCGGCGCGCCGACGTCGGCGAACACCGTCTCGCCCGCCATGCCGGCGATCCGGATCGGCAGCCGCCCGCCCGCCACCTCGTCGGGCACGATCACGCCCAGCAGGGTCGGCGACGCGCAGACGACCTGCGCCGTCCGCTCGCCGATCCGCACTTCGGGCAGGCGATCGCCGGTGACCGGGAAGCCGGTCCCGTGAATGTCGAGCCGGCCTCCGGGAATGACCCACAACGGCTGAATGGCAGAGACGCCCGGACGAGCAACCACAGACATATTTGGCTACAGGAGCCGCGCCGGCCGGCCCACGGGTACCGGCGCGCGGAACATGTGCGGAACGGATCCGGCGGGCGGACTACGTTTCGTCGAGCTCGACGTTCCAGTACAGGTAGTCGCGCCAGCTCTCCGGAGCGTTCCGAAGGCCGATCGTAATCCGGACCGCGGGCGCGGAGTCGGGCCGCCGCGGATGACGAATGAGGTGCATCGACGCCTCAGACGGCGTCCGCCCGCCCTTGCGGCGGTTGCAGCCGACGCAGCAGGTGACGATGTTCTCCCAGTCCTTGCGGCCGCCCTGGGCGACCGGCACGACATGATCGAACGTCAGTTCGCCGGTGGGACACTGGCGTCCGCAGTACTGGCACGTGTGGTTGTCGCGCGCATAGATGTTGGCGCGCGAGAACGGCACGTAGTCGAACCGGCGCTTGATCCGGATGTAGCGGAGCAGACGGATAACCGAAGGGAGCTTGAAACTGAACGAGACCGCATGCACCTCCCGGTCGTAGACCGAGACGATCTCAACCTTCCCCTGGCACCACAGTGTGACCGCCTTCTGCCAGTGGACGACCTTCAGCGGCTCGTAGGACGCGTTGAGGAGGAGCGTCTGCTCCATGTCACGGAATTCTGCCCGATGGGAAACGGGAGTGTCAAGTTAATGACGTGTATAAAGCCCGTCAAAACACCGGCTTAGCGCATTTCACCGTCCGGTGGTATCCGCAGCACGGCCTCACGCCGATACGAAGGAACGATGACGGGTCGTCTCCTCTTTCTACCGGCTCTCCTCGTCTTCGCGGTCTTCGCGGCCGGCTGCGCGAGCACGAGCGGGTCGTTCGCCCCCCGTCCGTACCCCGGGTCGGTGGCGAGCCCCACGCCCGTCGCGCCGGCGCCAGGCGTCGTATCCGTGCCCGCGTCGCCCTCCGCCCCGGGCCGGACGCCTCTCGACGGCCGTCTGATTGCGGAAGCGGCGCTGCGGCAGCAGGGGCGCCCCTACCGGTTCGGTGGCGAGACACCGGCCGGGTTCGACTGCAGCGGGCTCGTGCAGTACGTCTTCGGAGAATACGGTCTGGACCTGCCGCGGGAGGTCCAGGACCAGTTCAAGGTGGGACGGCCGGTGCCCCTCAAGGCCATCAGGCCCGGGGACCTGCTGTTCTTCCACACCGTCACGCGCGGACCGTCACATGTCGGCATCGCGATCGGGGATGGCCGCTTCGTGCACGCACCGAACGAGCGGGGCACGGTCCGCGTGTCGCGGCTCGATGCGGCGTACTGGAGCCGGCGGTTCATCGGCGCCCGCCGGCTCACGCTGCCGCCGCCCGACACGGATGACTGAGACAGAAGAAGGGAAGACGGTTCCGCGGGTCCCCGGGTTCTGGTCCCCGCTCGCCGCCTACGCAGCCCGGTGCTGGTTTGCCGTCGGGGCCACCGGCACGCGCAGCCGGCGGGCGGCGCCGGCCGTGAACCGGCGGACGTGGAGGTCGGCGTCGGTGTAGTGGGTCCGGACCGACCGCGTCTGCAGGCGCTCGAGCCGCAGGCCCTCGTCGATCGGCACGTCCGGCTGCGGCGACAGCGCTTCGACGTAGCGCTGCGGGAACGACGGGAAATTGCGGAAGGTCGCGCCCGTGAGACTGCCGTAGCGCGCCTCGAACTGGCGGAAGTCGTACCGCAGGAACTCGTAGACGGCCGGATCGGGCCGGCTCGCCAGATAGCCCTCGCACCATCCTGACGACATCCTGGAAGAACGCGGGCGAGTGCATGCGGGCGGAGAACTCGCCGTCGGCACGCGTCACGCGCCGGATGCCCGGCTCCTCCGGATCGATGTGATACAGCTCGTGCACGATCGTGTCGAGCTTGGCCACCCACGGCTCGTAGCCGGGATAGAACTCGCGCTTGTAGGAGCGGACGAGCGTCTGTTCGCAGAACCGCGGCAGCGAGAACGACAGCAGGTACTTGATGTCGCGCTCCCCCACCGAGACCGACGGCGACTTGGTGACGAACCACTCCGACCGCCGCGTCAGCCGCCCCGACTCTCGGTCGCGCCAGAAGTAATAACCGGGCTCACTGGGCGGCAGATTCAGGCAGTGACAGGTCGCGTACGGTCCGTCGGCGCCGATGCGGCCGAACCTGGCGAAGACGAGGATCTCTGCCGGCTGGATGAAGCTCAGCGCGGGGACGCGCAGCACGATGTCACGGATCAACTGTGAGATGTGATCGGTATAGTTACTCATAGCGCCTACACACGCAGACGCACCGACGGCGCAAGCCGGCGGCGGCCGCGACGAAGCCCGATCGATGTTGTCTCAGGTCAGTGAGCCGGACCTACGATCCAATATAGCAGCTGTCGAAACCAGGTCAAGCTGTACCGGAGCGGCATGTCGAACGGATGAGCTACAGCCCGGCCTGGCTGCGCCGGCGCCGCGCGCGCGCCGCTACGACACCGGCGGATCGACGGCGCCCATGCGGCGGAGGATCAGCCGCTGGCGCCGCAGCAGGCGGGCCGGCGGATGGGCGGGATCGTAGCGGCGGGGATTGATGATGGCGCCGGCCAGCAGCGCCGCCTCACCGGGCGTGAGCGCCGACGCCGGCTTGTGGAAGTACGCCTCCGACGCCGCTTCGGCGCCGTAGATGCCGTCGCCCCATTCGATGACGTTCAGGTAGAGCTCGAAGATGCGGCGCTTGCTCAGTGTCGCCTCGAGCCGACGCGCCAGAATCAGCTCCTCCAGTTTCCGCAGCGGATTCTTCGACGGCGAGAGGTAGAGGTTCTTGGCGAGCTGCTGCGTGATGGTGCTCGCCCCCCGCACCATGCGCCCGCGCTCCAGATCCTCGGTGAACGCCTCGCGCATCTGGTTCACATCGATCCCCTCGTGCTGCCAGAACGCATCGTCTTCGGCCACCAGGACGGCGCGCTTGAGGTCCGGGGCGATGTGTGCGTAGCTCACCCAGCGCTGCCGGCGGCGCGGCACCTGCCCCTGCGCCCGCGCCTGCTCCGCACGCAGTTCCATGAAGGCCGTGTCGGTCGGATTCGTCGTGCGCAGCGGCCGCACGTCGGGCAGCGTCAGGTACAGGTAGCTGAAACAGGCGAAGCCGATGGCCGCCGCGCCGATGGTCCAGCGTCCAATCCGGTGCATGAGGGAATTATAGGAGGAGGGCGCCCGCTCAGCGGCGCACCGGACGAGCGGCCTGCCGCGCCGTCGCCAGCACCTCGGCGCGGCCGATCTCGTTGGCGAGGTCATGGATGGCCGCCGGCGACACGTAGCGCGTCATCGCGAGCGACTGCAGCGCCCGCAGCGCCGCCCGGGCCTGCGCGATCGCCCCGGTCTTCGCGTACACCCCGCCAAGGGCGATCAGGTACGTCGCGGCCCCGTGCGACGCGTCCCGCGCCCGATCGAACTGCGCGATGGCATCGTCGAACCGCGCGTGCCGCTCGGCGATGCGGCCGAGGCCGTCGTGACCGGAGGGCAATGCCGGGTCGATCGCCAGTGCCGCCTCGAACTCGGCGGCCGCCCGATCGTCGTCTCCCGTGCGGTAGTGGATCCAGCCCTTCGTGACCCGCAGGCTCGCCGAACGCGGATCGAGCGCGATCGCTCGATCGATCTCCGCGAGCGCCGGCGCCGCCCGGCCGGCGTCCAGCAGCAGCCGGGCGTACCGGCCGCGCGCGAGCACGTCGCTCGGGTTGAGGGCGATGGCCCGGCGCAGCTCCGCTTCGCCGGACGGATCGCGGGCATCACGCAGGTAGAGCACCTCGCCGAGCGCCGCGTGCGCGCCGGCGAGTGCGGGATCGCACCGCACCGCCCGGCGTGCCGCCTGCTCCGCCCGGTCGACCGCCGTCTCCGGCGCCATCAGCAGGCACACCCGCTGCTCGAGATACGTCTCGGCCAGCCCCACCCACGCCGGCGCGAAGTCCGGATCGTCCCGCGTCGCCTGGTGAAACGCGTCGACGGCCTGCGCGAGGTCCTGGGCGGTCGCGCGGCGCAGATGGTCGCGGCCTCGCAGGTACGCGTCGTACGCGGGCCCGCTGCCGGTCGACACGCGGGCCAGCGCGACGTCCCACCGCGGCACGAACCGGACCGCCAGCACCCGCGCCACTTCCTGGGCGACGTCGCGCTGCATCGCCGCCAGATCCGCCCGATCGCGCTCGAAGCGGTCGGTCCAGAGCGTCGACCGATCGCGCACCTGCACGAGCTGCGCCGTGACGAACGCGCGCGGACCATCGAGGCGCACGCTCCCCTCGAGCACGTAGTCGACCCCCAGCTCGCGGCCGATCTGCGTCACCGGCTCCGGGCTCCCGGCGTAGGCCATCGCCGTCGTGCGGGCGATGACGGCCAGCCCCTGTGGATACATGCGGCCCAGCTGCGCGATGAGCTCCGCGGTGAGTCCGTCGCTCACGTACGCCCGGTCGGGCGGCGCGCTGAGATCCTCGAACGGCCGGACGAACAGCCGCACCCGATGCACCGGTCCACCGGCCCGCGAGGAGGCCGCGTGCGAGCCGAGCGGGTGCTCGCGCCAGAAGGCGCCGGCCACCGCCATGACGGCCAGCAGCAGCGCGACGATGGCCGGCACCGGAATGGGAAGACGGCGTCGAGCGCGCGGACGGGCCGGAGGGGTTCGCGGCTCACGCGCAGGCGGGCTGGCGTCCATGGAGCGGGCCCTATCCGACGACGACGATCTTGATCCGTTCGCCGGGCCGCGGCTGCTCGGTGGCGGCATGGTCGTTCATGATGGCGAGCGTCGCCGCCGACACGATGCTCCGGCCGGGTCCCGAGGCGATCGTGTCCCACGTGTCGCCGGCTCTCACCGTGTAGAGCCCGACCCGGTTCGGCTGGATGCGTGCCGCCTCGGCCGCCGTCAGCCGCGCGAACGACTGGATGCTGCGATCGAAGTCGTCGACGGCCGCGTCGAACGCGTCGGGGGCCGCAAAGCCCGCGACCAGATAGACGGTGTCCCCGTTGCGCACGTAGGCCGCCCGCATCCGTGCCGTCCCGAAGTTCTGGAGGGATCCGTTGTAGGTGCCGACGTAGGCCGGCAGGTCGTTGATCGTCGCCGCGGATCCGCTGACTTCGCTGAAGCCGGCCCCGCGCATGTTCCCCTGGGCCACCTCGCTCACCGCTCCGGAGCCCGCGTGGTCGACCGCCTGCAGGAACAGGTAGCGATCGACGCCCGGCGCCTTCGCCACGACCTGCTGCTTGCCGTTCTGAATCGACCAGCCCGGCGGAAAGCGGATGCTGAACCGGAGCGCGGGATGGAGGAACTCGCGGCCCCGGATGATCCCTTCCTGCGGATTGTCGCCGTAGATGATTCCGTCGACCCGCTGGAGGTACTGCGGCCGATCGACCGTCCACTGCCGTCCCGGGTTCGCTGCCTCGACGTCCCGGACCACCCCGTGGACCTTCTGGACGCGGTCGGCCGGCTGCGGGTGCGTCTGCATCCAGTTGGGCACGCCGCGGTCGTCGGTCGTCGCCTGGATACGTCCGAGCGTCGTCAGCAGTTCCGGCACGCCCGTCGGATCCCAGCCGGCGCGCGACGCGTAGCGGACGCCGAGCCGGTCCGCCTGCAGTTCGTCCTCGCGGCTGTACTTGAGGAACAGGAGACCGAGCGCGCTCGACGCGGCGTCCGCGAACGGACGGGTCTCCGGCACCAGGATGCTGCCGAGGATCAGGCCGAGCTGCGCGCCGGTCGACCGCGTGTACTGCTGCGCGGCGTGCCGCGCCGTCACGTGCCCGATCTCGTGGCCGAGCACGCCGGCCAGCTGCGCTTCGGTGTCGAGATACGGCAGGATGCCGCGCGTGATGTAGATGAATCCGCCGGGGAGCGCGAAGGCGTTGACGGCCGGTACGTCGACGACCGTGAAGTGCCAGGGCAGGTCCGGGCGCTCCGAGGCGCGGGCGAGCCGCATGCCGATCCGCTCGACGTACTGCTGGAGCGCCGGGTCGTCGTAGACGCCCATCTCCTTGCGGACCTCGACGTCGTTCTGCTGGCCGATCTGGATCTCCTGGGCCTCGCTCATCAGCGAGAGCTGACGCTCGCCGGTGGCCGCGTTCATGGCACAGCCGGCCGTCAGCAGGGCCCCGGAGACGAGCAGCGCAGCAACGGTCGGCAGCCGGACTCGTCCCTTGCGCATCATCGTCTTCTCCGGTCGGGCGCTCAGGCGCCCATCGCGGCCACGGCCGCGGCCGTTCCGGCGCCGGCCGGGACCTTCACGCCCTGCGCGCCGAGCGCCCGTTCGAGGGCCCCGAGGAACAGCAGGATCAGATGCGGCGCCGAGCTGGCCCCCATGAGTCCGACGCGCCAGACCTTGCCGGCCAGCGGCCCCAGTCCCGACCCGATCTCCATCTGGAACTCGTGCAGCAGCAGCCGCCGGACGGCCGCCTCGTCGACGCCGGCCGGCACCGTCACCGCATTCAGCGTCCAGAGCCGCTCGCCCGCCGGCGGCAGCACCGAGAGGCCCATCGCCTCGAGTCCCGCCAGCAGGATGCGGTGATGCCGCTCGTGCCGCGCCCACCGCGCCTCGAGCCCTTCCTCGTCGATCGCCGCGAGCGCTTCGTGCAGCGCGTAGACGAGCGTGGACGACATCGTATGGTGGTACTTCCGGCGCACCCAGTAGTCCTCGAGCAGGCTCAGATCGAAGTAGAAGCTCCGCGACTGCACCTTGCGGGCCAGGGCGTCGGGGGTGAAGACGACCGGCGCCAGCCCGGAGGGTGCGCTCAGGCACTTCTGCGAACAGCTGTAGACGGCCCCGAGGCCCCACTGCGCCACCTCGAGCGGGTGGCCGCCGAACGACGTCACCGCATCGACGATCGTCACGGCGCCGTGTTCGCGCGCGACGGCGGCCAGCGCCTGCACGGGGTTCAGCACGCCGGTCGACGTCTCCGCGTGCACCATGGCGACGACGTCGGCCCCCTGGCGCTTCAGGGCGTCGCGCAGCGCCGACGGATCGCACGCCCGTCCCCACTCGACGTCGGTCCGGCTCACCGTCGCCCCGTACCGCTCGAGCATCTGCGCGAGCCGTTCGCCGAAATAGCCGGTCACGACCACGTGCGCCCGCGTACCCGGCTGCACGAGGTTGGCGACGGCGGTTTCCATGCCGGACGTGCCGGTGCCGGACACGGCGAGGGCGAAGGAGCCGCCGGGCGCCTTGAAGAGCTGCGTCAGCCGCTCGCGCATCTCGTCGAGCAGCGCCACCATCAGGGGATCGAGATGGCTGACCACCGGCGCCGCCATCGCCCGCATGACGCGGGCCGACGTGAGGCTGGGGCCGGGGCCGAGGAGAATCCGTTCGGTTGTCGGTAATGAAGCCATACTGGTCGTCTAGGAAGACAGCGCCACTTCGTGGAACGCGCCGAGCTGCTGGCGCAGGGTCTCGATCGCAGCGGGCGCCGCCGGCTGCAACGGAGGACGGGGAGCGCCGGCATGATAGCCGGCCAGGTTCAGAGCCGCCTTCAGGCCCGGCACGCCGAATCCGGACGTCACCGAGCGGGCCAGCGGCGTGATCTGCCGCTGCAGCGCCAGCGCCTCCGCATGACTGCCGGCGCGCGCCAGCTGGTACAGCCGCACGCACTCTTCGGGGATCACGCAGGCGGCCGCGACGATGCCGCCCGACACGCCGAGGCACAGGCTCGCGTACAAGGTCGGCGCCGATCCGACGAGCACGTTGAAGTCGTCGGGCGTCAGCGACACGAGGTCGGCCACCTGCGCCATGTCGCCGCCCGATTCCTTCACGCCGACGATGTTCGGGTGCTCCGCCAGGCGCGCAACGGTCGCCGGCAGCAGGTTCACGCCGGTCGCCGCGGTGAAGTTGTACAGGAGCACCGGCACCGGCGAGGCGTCGGCGATCGCCGTGTAGTGGCGGACGAACACGTCCGGCGTCATCTGGCTCTTGAAGAACGAGGGGGTCCGGACCAGCACGACATCGGCGCCGGCCGCCGCGGCTCGCCGCGCGGCGTCCACCGCCGCCTTCGTCGATTCGCGCGCCGTGCCAGCGACCAGCAGCCGATCCCGCGGAATCCGCTCGCGCGCGGCGGCAATCACCCGTTCCGACTCGTCGTCGCTGAGGAGCCCCGCCTCGCCGTTGGTGCCGAGCACCACGATGCCGGCGAGCGGCGTCTTCAGCCAGCGGTCGATGTTGAAGCGGAGCGCGTCGAAGTCGACCTCGTCCGTCCGGGCATCGAAGGGCGTGGGAATGGGCGGCAGGACACCGTGAATCTTCATGGCAGGCTCCGCATCTCGCGTTCGCAGGCCACCTCCGGCCCCGGAATGGGACACGGGCGCCCTGCAACCTTGCACCGTACTAACGGGTCGTCGGAATGTCAACGAGCCGCGGGCGGGCCGCCGTCAGGAGCCGTCGGCGCCGTCCGCGGCGGCGGCGCTCGCGGCCCGACCCGACGCCCGGCGGGTGTGGATGGCGATCGGGCTGGCACCCAATCCCTGGACGATGAGGTTCAGGCCCAGCACGACGACGAAGATCGCCGCGGCCGGCACGAGCACCCAGGGAAAGTCGGCGATCGCCGACACGTTCGAAGCCTCCTGCAGCATGGCCCCCCAGCTCGGCGACGGCCCGGGGAATCCCATCCCGACGTACGACAGGGTCGCTTCGGCGAGCACGAACGCCGGGAGGAGCACGGTGAGCTCGACCGCGAGGAAGCCCCGCGCGGCCGGCAGCAGGTGACGGAACAGCAGCCGCGCGTGGCCGGCACCGGCGGCGACGGCGGCGGTGTAGTACTCGCGGCGACGTTCCTCCGCCACGATGCCCCGCACCCCCTGCGCCACGAAAGGCGATCCGATCAGCGCCAGGATGCCGGCGAGCAGGCCGAAGACCGTCGAGGCGGGGAGCACGAGCGGCATGACCGCCCGCAGCGCCAGGATCACGTAGATGGCCGGCAGCACCAGGAGGAACTCGGCGCCGCGCATCAGCAGCTCGTCCATCGCGCCGCCCAGGTAGCCGGCCAGTCCGCCGACGAAGGCCCCGATGAGCAGCGCCCCCAGGGCCGCCGTCCCCGCCACGCCGAGGGAGAGGCGTGCGCCGTACAGCAGGCGGCTGAACGCATCGCGCCCGTAACTGTCGGCGCCCAACACCAGCAGCGGCGCCCGGGCGTCATCGGTCGACTCGACGAGATGGCCGTGCGAGAACCAGGCGAGCGGCACGCGTGTGGACCGGTCGGGCTCATATCGCCGCTCGAGGCGGCTGACGAGCCGCCACGGATAGATGAAGGGCGCGTGCCAGCGGCCCTCCGCATCGATCAGATGGGGCACGGTCGGCGGCGCGAACTGCAGGTCGGGGCGCGGGTCGTCGGGCTGGTGCGGCGCGAGCCACCGCGCACCGGCGGCCCCGATCAGCACGATGGCGATGATCGCCACGCCGACACGCCGCAACACCTGAGCTTGCTGCAACATCCAGTCTCCGGACTACGGTCTGCTTCGGTCTTCAGTCTTCGGTCTGCAGTCTTCAGTTCCACGTTCCTACGTTCTACGTTCCTCGTTCTACGTTACAGAGACTCCCCTACTCCTCCCCCAGCCGCACCCGCGGATCGACGAGGGCCAGCGCCAGATCGGAGATGAGGCTGCCGGCGGCGAGGAAGAGCGCGCCGGCCGCCGCACATCCCGCGACGAGATAGACGTCGCGCGCGCGGAGGCCGTCGTACATCAGCCGCCCGAGTCCCGGCCAGGCCGTGATGATCTCGACGACGAACGACCCGCTGAGCAGGGTGCCGACCACCAGGCCGTAGACCGAGGCGCAGGGCCGGATCGCCACCCGCAGCGCATCGCGCCAGATCAGCCGGCCGACCGGCACGCCCCGCGCCAGGGCGGCGCGCACGAACGGCTGCGTCATCGTCTCGGCCATCGCCTGCGACTGCAGCCGCTCGAACATGGCCGCGATCGGCAGGGCCAGCGCCAGGGCCGGCAGCGTCAGGTGCCACAGCAGATCGCGCACGACGCCGACACCCGACGCGTCGAACGAGGTCATGCCGCCGATCGGGAACCAGCCGGTCCGCGCGGCCACGAAGACGAACAGGAGCGACGTGATGAGGGGCGGCATCGCGAGCAGGACGAGCGAGGCCAGGCGGATCGCGTCGGACAGGCGGCCGGGCCGGCTGCCCGTGATGACGCCCAGCGGCAGCCCGATGAAGGTGGCGAGCGCCAGGGCCGCAAACGCGAGCACGGCGGTGTTCGCCGCCCGCTGGGGGATCAGCCCGGCCACCGGGCGGCCGTAGAGGAGCGACGTCCCGAAATCGAGGTGGGCGGCGTGATCGAGCCAGACGCCGTACTGCGTCAGGATCGGCTGATCGAGACCGTAGCGGGCGCGCGCCTGCGCCACGGCCTCGGGCCTGGCGCCGAGCCCGAAGGCTTCCGTCGCGAAATCGCCCGGCGCCATGCGCGTCAGCACCAGCGACACCGACGTCACGACGAAGACCATCAGCAGGGCGAAGACCAGGCGCCGCAGCAGATAGCGCAACATGTTTTCAGCGCGTCGTGCCGGCGCCGCTCGCGGCCAGCATCTCGGGGTTCCAGAGCAGGTGCGGAGACTGAATGGCCGGCGTCGCCCGGGCGACGCGCGTGCTCATGGCGACATAGATGCGCGGCGCCACGAAACGGAGCACCGGCAGGTGCTCGGCGAAGATCTTCTGCACCTGATCGAAGAGCGCCTGGCGGACCGCCAGGTCGGGTGCCGCAATCTGACGGGCCATCAGGTCGTCGACCTGGGCCTCCCAGGGCGTGGCCGGCGTCTTCTCGCCGATGTCCCACAGGTGGGCGCTGCCCGAACTGAACCAGAAATCCGGGTTCAGGGCCGGATCCGTGTCGGTCTCGTAGACGCTGAAGTAGACGGCATCGTAGTCGTTCGACGTGAAGCGTTGCACGAGGCCGCCGACGTCGAGGCCGACCACGTCCACCGTGATGCCGACCTTCGCGAGCGCGTCGCGGATGGCCGCCGCCCCGCGGTCGAGCGCCGTGTTCGACTTGAACGTCAACAGCGTGAAGCGCACGGGCCGGCCCGCCGCGTCTTCGAGCTGGCCGTTCCCCGTTCGATCGCGCAGGCCGAGACCGGCCAGCAGCATCTTCGCGTGCGCCGCATCGTAGGGCGTCTGGGGCGTGTCCTTCCAGTACCAGGTGCGATTGCCGGGCGAGACCGGGCCGTACACCGGGACGCCCTCCCCCAGGTACACCGTGTCGGCGAACTGCTTCCGGTCGACCGCGTACGAGATCGCGCGCCGGAACTCGTCGCTCTGCAGCCATGCGGCGCGGGGGTCCGACGCCTTCGACGCCCGGTTCAGGTTGATCCAGAACGTGTCGGCGTTCAGCCCGACACCGAGATCGAGCAGCTTCACGCGGCCGTCGTCGGCCGCCCGCTTCAGCGAACGGTAGTCCTCCGGACGGACGGCGGAGGTCGTCATGTCGATCTGGCCCGACTCCAGCCGCAGGAGCTCGGCGTTCTGATCGGGCACGATGTCGAGAATCAGCCGGTCGAGCAGCGGCAGCGGCGCGCCCGACGCGTCCTTCAGCCAGAAGTGGGGATTGCGGGTGAAGACCAGCCGCTGCCCCGGCTCGTAACTCGACAGCACGAACGGTCCCAGCCCGGCCATCTGCGACGGGGGCGTCGCCGGCCCCCACGCGCTCGCGAGCGCGCCGTGGTCGAGCGCCGACTGGAGCAGGTGCTTCGGCAGGATCGGCAGGTTGTCGAGGAGGCGCAGTCCGGGCTCGAACGCCGACGGGAACGTGATGACCACCGTCGACGCATCCGGGGCGCTCACCTCGAGCGGCTTGCCATCGACCCGCATGGAATCGCCCAGTGGACCGCCCGTCTTCGGGTCGTAGATCGCCTTGAACGCGAAGACAACGTCAGCCGACGAGAACGGCTGCCCGTCGGAGAACTCGACGCCCTGCCGCAGGTGCAGGGTGTAGCGGCGGCCATCGTCCGACCGCGTCCAGCTATCGGCGAGGCGCGGCTCGAGCTGGTCGGTCACCCGGTTGATCCGGATGAGCTTCGCCTGCGTGAGCCTCGAGATGATGTCGGTGACGTACGTGCGCGAGGCGTACCGGTTGAAGGTCTCGGGCTCGCTGCGCACCGAAGCGACCAGCGTTCCGCCCCGGTCCGTGCCCGACGAGGCCGGCTTCGAGGAACAGCCTGCGAGCATCCCGGCCACGAGCACCAGGGACACCAGCGGCAGCAGGGACACCCGTGACACCCGTGAGAGGGCCACCGTGGTCGTCCGGACCCACCGAGGGAATCGATCGAAGGGGTGAAACCGCCGAGTCAATCCTTGACCTCCCGGCCAATCAATTGGCCGCCCGGGAAATGTTCGATCCGTGCAACTCCCGGCCACTTTTCATGCAACCGAGCAGCTCCTGGCATTGGAACCGCTGCCGGCCGGCCAATCCATTGGCCGCCGCATGGCCGGGTGCCTCCCGCAGGTCACGGCCATCCTAAACCAACAAGTTGCATTTTTGAAAGCACTTACAGACACGGCCCCCCTGCGCAGCGGTTCTGGTACGGCTCGTGCCATTGCGGTAATCGACAGGAGGACTTCGTGGAACCAATTCAGGACCATTCTCAGGACCCTCAGCCGGGACAGCACTTCGAACCGCAGGTCGGCCGCAGCGTGTCGATCGATCAGGCCGCACAGCTGCTCGGCGTCTCACGACGCACCATCTACAACCGGATCAGGGACGGCCGTCTGGAGACCGTCCGGACGCTGGGCGGCTCCCAGCGCGTGGTCCTCGGCTCACTGCAGGAGGCGGCACGGTTGAACGGCGACCGCCTGCGCGCCTGAGCGTCGCGGACTCTCTTGCTCACATCCCTGTCTGAACGGAGCCCGGTATGACACCCGCGATCCTTCGGCGTCCCGGTCGGCTGGTCACGCTGGCTGTCAGCAGTCGCAGCGCTCTTCGTGCCCGCCCTGGCGGCGGCGGCGCATCACGCCCACCTGTCGGCAGACCTGAACCGGCAGATCGCAGACGGCGCCTCGACGGTCGACGTGATCGTCCAGGGCGATCCCGCGGCAGTCGAAGGACTTGCGGCGCGCCACCACGTCGGCATCCGGCACCTGCTGCGGCACGGCGCCGTGCTGCGGGTCAGCCCGGCCGATCTGGCCGGCCTGAGCACCGATCCGGCCGTTGCCGACCTGTCGGCCGACTCGGTGGTCCGGGCGACGGCTGACGTGACCGACGAGACGATCGGCGCCGATCAGCTGTGGCAGAGCTTCGACGGCATTGGCGGCACCAGGGGGGAGGACGGCCGGGGCATCGTCGTGGCCGTCATCGATTCCGGCATCGACCGGGTCCCCGGGCTGCGGCGGCGGATCCTCGGCAGCTTCGACTTCCTGAACGGCCGGGGCGGGACGCCCCTGCGGGATCCCGACAACGATCAGTACGGCCACGGCACGCACGTGGCCGGCCTCATCGCGGGCCAGCGGGCCGGCTACGCCTTCGGTGGTCCCTACAGCGGCGTGGCCCCGGAGGCCCGTCTGTTGAACCTGCGGGTGCTCGGTGCCGATGGTTCAGGCCAGACGAGCGACGTCATCGACGCGATCGACTGGGTCATCGCGCACGGTTCCCGGTACGGCGTGCGGGTGATCAACCTGTCGCTCGGGCATCCCGTGTTCGAGTCGTATCGCGACGATCCGCTGTGCCAGGCGGTCGAGCGGGCCGTCGCGGCCGGCTACGTCGTCGTGACGGCCGCGGGCAACCTGGGGAAGACCGACAGCGGACAACAGGTGATTGGCGGCATCACGTCGCCGGGCAACGCGCCCGACGCGCTGACGGTGGGGGCCCTCGACACGCACCAGACGTCGATGCGGTCGGACGACACGGTGGCGACCTACAGCTCGCGCGGGCCGACGGCCTACGACAACCTGATGAAGCCCGATCTGGTGGCGCCGGGCAACAAGCTGGTGTCGCTGGAGGCGCCGGGGTCGTACCTGGCACGCACGTATCCGCAGCTCGAGGTGTCGGGCCACGGGCGCGGCGGATATTTCCAGCTGAGCGGGACGAGCCAGGCGGCGGCGGTCGCCAGCGGTGCGGTGGCGCTGCTGCTCGACGCGGACCCGCGACTCGATCCGGCGCAGGTGAAGGCGCTGCTGCAGCTCAGTGCGTCGTACGTGCCGACCGCCGGCCTCGTGGGCGGCGGCGCGGGCAGCCTGAACGCGCTGGCCGCCGTCGATCTCGTGCGCCACGGCATCGGCGGCAACTGGCTGCCGACGACAACGATTGCCGGCGAGACCGTCCAGGCCAGCGGGATCGCGTTTGGAGGCACCGACCAGTCGGCCACATCTGTGGTCAAGGGCAAGACCTTGGTTTGGGGCGAACACGCTCGTCTGGGGCGACACGCTCGTCTGGGGCGACACGCTCGTCTGGGGCGACACCCTCGTCTGGGGCAACACCCTCGTCTGGGGGAACACGCTCGTCTGGGGTAACACGCTCGTCTGGGGCGAACACCCTGGTCTGGGGCAACACCCTCATCTGGGGGAACACGAACCTGTCTGGGTGACAGTGCCGTCTCGACAAGAGCATGACCTACGGCGGCTGACAAGTCTTCTCAGGAAGGAGCAGAGTCAATGCGGACTCATCGTGATCTGGAGCTAAGGGCGGTACGTCGTCAACACCATGCCCTCACCTAGGCGGTTCGGATCGCGTCGCTGACGGCTTACATTGGAGCGGTAATCGCCTTGCGGCGCGTCGGCTGTGGTCTGGTCAATCTGGAGCTGGGCGTTCGCCCAGTCGGGTATCAATGGTTGCTGCTAGCCGCGCTGACAGTCCTGAGCGGATCGGCAAGCGTCAGCATTCCCTCGATGCCTGCGTCGCTTTCGGTCTCGGAGACATTCGTCTTCGTTTCGGTATCTTCTGTTTGGCATTCCAGCGGGAACTCTGACCGTCGCGCTGGATGGACTGATCGTCATCCCTCTCGCTCCCTGAGGCGAAGCGAGACGCGCAGCGCGTCCTGTTCAACGTCGCGTGTCCCGGCCCTGTCGATGTGGGTCGGTGCAGAGGCGTTCTTCCTCCTGGCCGGCATCTCGCCGCTCGCCATCAAGGCGGCACCGCTGAATTCGGCTACTGGCTCCTCTTGGTCTTGTTCGCGGTCGTCTACTTCCTGCATTAACACCTCGCTAGTGGCGTTCGTGGTGTCCTTCGAAACACACGCAATCCTGCCAAGAAGATCTGGAGATACAACTTTGCATGGCTGTCGCTCAACTATTTCGGCGGCGCTTCTCTTGCGGTCCTGCTCGTTAGCTACACACGGCAAGTGACGGTGACCTATCTGTTGCTGATCGTGCCGTTACTTCTGGTGCTCTACTTCACCTATAAGATCTCGATGGGCCGGGTCGAAGATGCCAACGAACACTTGAGCCAGGTAAATCGACCTATACCTGTCGACGATTGAGGCATCTGGCGATGGCGATCGACGCCAAGGACCAGATCACGCACGGCCATATCCGTCGCGTGCAGAGTCTGCGCCGTGGGATTGGCCGATGCTCTCGGCGTCAGAGACGAACAGCTGATCAAGGCGATCGAGGCCGCCGCCCTGCTGCACGACACCGGCAAGCTCGCCGTGCCCGAGTACATCCTCAACAAGCCGGGCAAGCTGACTCCGGCGGAGTTCGAGAAGATGAAGCTGCACGCCACGGTGGGTGCCGACATCCTCTCCTCCGTCGAATTCCCGTTTCCGGTCGTGCCGATCGTCCGCCACCACCACGAGAACTGGAACGGCACCGGCTATCCGGCCGGCCTCGCCGGCACCGACATCCCGATCGGCGCCCGGATCCTGTCGGTCGTCGACTGCTTCGACGCGCTGACCTCGGACCGCCCGTACCGGCCGCGTCTGTCCGACGAAGAAGCCGTCCAGATCCTCCAGGAGCGGCGCGGCACGATGTACGACCCGCTGGTCGTCGACACCTTCATCCGGGTCTATCAGCAGATCGCGCCGCGCGCGGCCGACTCTCACGAACTGCCGTCCCACCGGAAGGGCCTCGACGAGATCGCCCGCACGTCCGGCGAATCCGTCACCGGGAGCCTCGCGCCGCGCGAGCCGCTGGAGGACATCACCGCGAGCGCGGACGAGATGCTGACGCTCTACGACCTGGCGACATCACTGGCGGGCCAGACGACGCTGGGCGACGCGGCCGACGTCATCGCCAAGCACCTCCGGCGCCTGGTTCCGGCGGCGTTGTGCGTCTTCTACCTGTACGACCACGATCATGACGAGCTCGTCGCCAGTCATGCCAGCGGCGAGGTCGAGGCCAACGTGCGCGGCTTGCGGGTGCAGCTCGGTGAACGTCTCAGCGGCTGGGTGGCCGCCAACCGGCGCAGCATCCTGAACTCCGATCCCGTGCTCGATCTCGGCGACGTCGCCCGCTCGGCCCAGCCGCGGCTGCGCGCCTGCCTGAGCACGCCCCTGCTCGCCGGCGATCGCCTCGTCGGCGTCCTCACGCTGTACGGTACGGCCGTCAACGGCTTCACGGAAGATCACCGCCGGGTCGTCGAAGCCGTCTCCCGCCAGATCTCGCAGACGATCCAGCGGGCCAGGGAATTCGAGACCTCACAGGAAACGACACTGAAGGATCCGCTGACCGGCCTGCCGAATCTGGCGCGATTCCACCAGTTCGCAACAGCGCAGGCCCAGCTGACCGGCCACGGTCAGCCGGTCAGCGTCATCCTCATCGAGCTCGACAACCTGCGAGGAATCAACGACTCGCAGGGCCGGAGGGCCGGCGACCTCGCGGTCGCTCATGTTGCGGGGATCGTTCGCCGAATACTCCGAGGGGCGGACATCCTCTTTCGCTACGGGTCGGGCGAATTCGTCGCGATCCTGAACGAAGCGGGAGAGGAACTGGCATCCGGCGTGGCCTCACGGGTCGCGACCAGCCTGACGGCGGAGGTGGTGCGGCTGCCAGAGGGAGAGGCGCTGGACATCTCGCTGTCAGTGGGAACGGCCACCGCGCCGGCTGACGGGACGACACTGTCCGAACTGGTCTCGGCAGCCGGCCAGCGCCGGGGCCCGCTTCGAGGCGACGGTGGCAACAGCCGATCGAGCCTGCACATTCACTGAGCCGAACACCATGGAAGACCGGATTGCAGCCCAGATCGCGCGCGAACTGGCCGAGACGAACGACCTGCTGCGCGACATCCAGCGCGAGGTCGTCGACATCCGCACGGCCCTGCGGCTCCAGCGCATGCTCCAGGTCGCCAACCGGACCGACCAGGATCCGGTCGCGAGACCTCCAGCCGGCCTCAAGCGGCAGGCGTAACCCACCCGGCCGCCGACCCGTTCAGCCCTCCATCCGAAGACGCCGGCGTTTCAGGTACAGGCCCTTGCGCGAGAGCCCGAGCGCACGCGCGGCCGCCTGCTGCTCGCCGCCTGCCCGATGGATGGCGTGCCGGAGAACGGCCCGTTCGACCTGCTCGAGCGCCGCGGCGATCGGCTGATCGAGGCGGATGGTCACCTCCGACTCAGGCGCCGTTGTCTCAGGCTCCACCGGTTCGGCCCAGCGGGCCCTGCCCGACTGGAAGTGTTCCGCCCGGAGGACGGCCCCGGGGGACGCCAGAGCCACGGCCCGATGGATGGCGTTGGCGAGCTCGCGGATGTTGCCCGGCCAGGCCTGCAGTGCGAGATGCTCGAGGGCCTCGGCGGAGATCCGGATGCCGGTCTTTCCCAGTTCCTGCGTGTACCGCTCGAGGAAGTGCTGCGACAGTGCCGGAATCTCCTCCCGCCGTTCGCGCAACGTCGGCATCGGGATGTGGATGACGTTCAGCCGGTAGTACAGATCCTGGCGGAAGCGCTTCTCCGCCACCAGGTGCTCCAGGTCGGCGTTCGTCGCGGCGATGACCCGGACATCGACCGTCAGCGGACGCGACTCGCCGATCGGGTGGATTTCGCCCGACTCCAGGAATCGGAGCAGCTTCGGCTGGAGATCGAGCGGCACCTCACCGATTTCATCCAGGAAGAGGGTTCCTCCCGATGCGGCGCGTATGACGCCCTGGAACGATTCCGTGGCGCCGGTGAAGGCGCCGCGCCGATGGCCGAAGAGCTGGCTGTCCAGCATGTCGTGCGGCACGGCGGCGCAGTTGAAGGGAATGAACACGTGGCGGGCGCGTGCCGACTGGTCGTGAATGAGACGCGCCACGAGCTCCTTGCCGGTGCCGGTCTCACCGGTAATCAGCGCGCAGACGTCCGTCTTTGCAGTGCGACGGGCCAGCGCCACGGTCTGCCGGCTCTTCGCACTCGCAAAGATACCGCCGGTCGCCTTCCTCGCTCTCCTCGACATCCTCGAGTGGCCACAGAGTCACCTTCTTATCCTGCTGAATTCGCCGAAGCCCTCAAGGCAACACTGCGAACTGAACGACTCTGAACGTTGAGAGCGACTTCGTCGGCCGACAGATCCCGCCAGTCAAGACCGCCGCAAGCTCAAACGCGCCCCTGGGTGTCGTCTCCCAAGTGAGACCCGAAAGCCTTGGCCAACTGCAGCCGACAGCTCACGAACATCTTCACTGGGAGCCCCCACAAGTGAACGATCTCCTCGCGCATCAGCCCGAGTGGCAGCGTGCGATCCGGCCGCCGCGCCACTTGCAGCCTGAAGAACGGCCATCGCCTCCCTGCCCAGCAGCTCAGGATTTCGCACGAACTCGGCAAAGCGGCGGCAATGCCCGTACGCCAAGCGTTCTACTCCAGAATGGGAAGCGCATGACTGGCCGAGCGAATAGATTCATCTGCGACTCAGCTGGCTTCCGATCCTGATCAACTCTGCGACGACATTACTCGACGCCCTCGAGTTGCCGATGACCGCGAATATCTTGCGCTTCGCTCATAGTGAGCCGACAGCCACGCGTGGACCAGCGACCAGCAGAACACTTCCCTAGACTCGCTTCAACTCGGCAAGAAGTTCCAGAGAGATAGTGCTCCAGAGCGTCCTTGCAGCAGCAAGCAAACAATGTGCATGTTCGCTCATGTCGCAAGACTGACGGCAGATCTCACACCAGAGACCGCGAATCGTGACTTCAAGGACTCGATCACGCGCGGCACTAGCCTCTTCAAGGCTCCGAGTGCCAACTGCCCAGCGCATATCGGCTTGCCCCACTAGCGCAACTTGAACAAACGTCGGCAGACACCATCGGTACTGGTACAGGGGAACGTCATGGACTCTGAATCAGATCTCTCAGATTTGATCAGAATCTGTTCGCACTCGTCCAAGTCTCCCAGCAGCAAACTCGCTTGCGAGAAGGCAGTCGAGAAGCCCACCTCAAGCCCGACCGCCCTCAGCAAATAGGAGAGGCCTCGCTCAATCATTCTCGTTCGGCTCCTAGCAAGTCTCCCTTGGCGCAAGCACGATGTGGCCAATGTTTGCCAGCGCCAGGCAGCATCTGAGGGCCTCGCTGCTGAGGCCAGCCCAGCGAAGTGCCGCATCAGCATGCTTTCGGCCCGACCAATGTCGTCCGCCAAACAACGGATGCCGGTCCATCCGATCTCGACCTCTGCCTGCAGCCAGGGGTTCGACCGCGTCGTCAGGATCGATTCGGCCACCTGCAGGTGCCGCCCGGCGGCGTCCAGTGCCCCCCGCTCTCCTTCAACCGCCCCCACGAACACGTGGAGTGCGGCCGTCACGAACGGGTCGCCGAGCCGCGTGGCATTGGCGCGCAGATCAGCGAGCAGGGCGCGGACGTCCGCGCAGTCGATCCGTGTGCGCTCGGCATAGATCAGGCGGATCTGCGCCCAGCACAATTGCTCGAGATCGTCGGCCGACCGGGCGAGCGACACGGCCCGCCGGTACAGTTCGAGCGCGTCCTCGCTGCGGCCCGCCGTCATCGCGACGTGCCCGAGCACGACGTCGCACCGGCTCGCCAGCACGCTCGGAAGCTGGCGCGACCGGCGCAGCCGTTCGGCCACCTGCACGGCTTCATCGTAGGCCCCGGTGTGCTCCAGCAACTCGGCCAGCAGTGTCTGCGCGACCTGGCTCTCGTGCCCCGGGCCGGCCTGCTGCAGACGGACGAGCGCGTCAGCGAATCTCCCGGCGCGCGCCAGCGCCACGGCCGCGTCGTAGGGACTCGACTGCATGAAAGGTCCTCCCCCCGGGACACCTGCCGCCAGCTGGTCCCACGGGAGCCCCCGGGACCGGCGCCGGCGCTGCTTCAATCGGTTGTCGAATGCGTGGGCTCACGATAACAGATGAGCTTTGGAGGATCACGCAGAAGATGGCCGAGTCCGGCCCGCCGGCGGAGTTTCCGTGCAGAGCGAATCGGTGGCGAAGTGCGACCGGCTTCTCGCGCAATAGCCGACGACGAACGGCCGCGGCGCGGCTTCATTGCAGAACAGCCGCCCGGCGCCGATTCATTGACACGCGGCCCCCCACCGAGGGGTGTGCCTGCCTGTCGGCCGCACCGGATTCCGAGGAGAGCCTTGTGGTCAGTCGTCCGCGTGCCATCGAGCCCTACGGCCTCGCCGCCCTGGCGGTTGCCGCCGCCATTCTCGGCGCCGGCGCAGGCGGGCCCGCTCCATCCGTTGCCTCGTGCCTCTTCTTCGTGGCGGCCGTCGTGCTCGCCGCCGGCTTCGGGGGCCGCGGCCCAGGCCTGGCCGCCACGGCCGCCGGCAGCGCCGCACTGGCCTGGCTCTCGCTGGGTGCCGGCCTCGTGCCGGCTGCGGCCGCCGCCGCCGGGCTGCTGGCAACCGGCATCCCGCTCACGCTCGTGCTCGCGAAGCGGACCGTACTCGCGGCGGCGCTGCGTGCCGCCGAGGCCCGCACGCAGATGGCCCTCGCCGCCGCCCCCCTCGCCCTCTGGTCGGTCGACGCGCGCGGCACGTTCACCGGCGCCCAGGGGATCGCGCTCGAGGATCTGCCGTTCGTTCCCGACGACTGCCAGGGCACCGGGATGACCGCCGTCTGGCGCGACCGTCCCGAGCTGCTGCGCGCGATGCATCGCGCGCTGGCCGGCGAGACGGTGGGCGAGGAGATCGCCACGGATCGATCGCTCGTCCGCGTCACCTGCGCGCCGCTCCACCATCGCGACGGCACGATCGCCGGCGCCGTTGGCGCGGCCGTCGACCTGACGGACCGGCGCAGCCTGGAGGAGCAGCTCCGCCAGGCGCAGAAGATGGAGGCGATCGGGCGGTTCACCGGCGGCATCGCGCACGACTTCAACAACGTGCTGACGGCGATCCTGGGCTACAGCGACATGACGCTCGCGCAGATCACGCCCCGACAAGCCGCTCTGGAAGGATCTGAAGGACATCCATCAGGCGGCGACGCGCGCGGCCTCGCTGACACGCCAGCTCCTCGCCTTCTCGCGCAAGCAGCAGATCAAGCCGGGGCCGGTCGACGTCAACGGGACGGTGCGCAATCTCGAGAAGCTGCTCCGCCGGCTGATCGGCGAGGACATCGCCGTCGAGCTCCGGCTCGCCGGGGACATCGGCGCCATCACGGCCGACACCGGACAGATGGAGCAGATCCTGATGAACCTCGCCGTCAACGCACGTGACGCGATGGCCGAGGGCGGCACGCTGACGCTCGCCACCACCCGGGTCGATCTGTCCGACAGCTACGTGGCCGTCCATCCCGCGGTGACTCCCGGGCCCCTACATCCAGATCGCCGTCACCGACACCGGCTGCGGCATGGACGCGCGCACGCAGGCGCGCCTGTTCGAGCCGTTCTTCACCACGAAGGAGAGCGGGAAGGGGACGGGCCTCGGCCTCGCCACGGTCTACGGCATCGTCAAGCAGTACGGCGGGTACATCTGGGTCTACAGCGAACCGGGCCTCGGCACGACGTTCAAGCTGTACTTCCCGGAGATCGACGTGACGGCCGCGACGGCACAGGCCGAGACCGCGCTGCAGGCCTCGGCCGGCGGATCGGAGAACGTGCTGCTGGTGGAAGACGAGGATGCCGTGCGGGCGTTCACGGCCGCGGTGCTGAAGCGGTACGGCTATCACGTGCCTGGAGGCTTCGGCCCCCACCGAGGCGCTGCTGCTCGCCGAGTGCGTCAGCGGTCCGATCAACCTCGTGCTGACCGACGTCATCATGCCCGGCATGACCGGCCCCGACATGGTCGCCCGCCTGCGGCAGCGCCATCCGCAGGCGACGATCCTGTACATGTCGGGCTATCCCGAGCACGTCGTCCGCGAGGGGATCCTGGATCCGACGGCGCCGTTCCTCGAGAAGCCGTTCACCAGCACCGGCCTGCTGCAGTACGTCCGCACCGCACTCGACGGTCCGGACGCCGATCACACGCCGGACGTCGCGCCCCGCCTGGGCGCCGGCCTCGTCGTCTGGACGGAATAGCGTAGCCCGGTCCACCGCCGGCCGCTCCGACTGCTGCCCCGCCACCGTGTGCGTGTGCGCCCTGAAACCGCACCACCCCACCGGAATCGCACACGCGGGACCGGCCCCTCCACCCGGGCCCCTCTTCAGCGGTCTGCATTCAAACCACCTAACGTGCTGAAACGGAAGCCATGAGACTGTCCGCGAAGGCGAGATGACTCGAGGGCGCAATGAAGGACAGCCGGGCACAAGGGTTGCTTCCCTTCACGTGCCACGCGCGTCCGTGTTCGGTATTCGGTGGGGAACCCGTCATGACGGAGACGAAGAAGAAGATGAAAATCCTCGCAGGATCGACCCGTCGCTGGAAGGGACTGGGCGCCGGCCTCCTGTTCGCGACACTGATCGGCCTCGGCTCCGTTCCGCAGACGACCTCGGAGCATCTGGCCCCGCTCTCGCGCGGGCTCCAGGCTCAGCTCGCAGACGGGGCCCGTACGGTCACGGTCATCGTCGAAGGCCGCCGATCTGTGATCGACACGCTGACCGCACGCTACGGGACGACGGTCGTCCGACGCTTCCCGACGGGTGCGGCGTTGCAGGTGACCGCCCGCCAGCTCGCGGCATTGCGGACGGATCCCTCAATCGGCTACCTGTCCGACGATGCGCCGGTGCGCGCGGCCTCGTTCGAAGTGACACCCGATGCGATCGGCGCGGACCAGGTCTGGCACGGCACGGTCCCGGAGGGCGCGGGCACCGGTTACACCGGCAAGGGCATCACGATCGCGGTCATCGACTCGGGCATTGCGAACGTGAAAGCGCTGCAGGGCCGCGTGATCGCCAGCAAGGACTTCACCGGCACCGACGCGGGCGGGCTGGGTGGCATCACCGCGACCATCACCGAGAACCCGCTGAGCCTCTCGGGCGTGCTCAACCTGGTGACCGGTGCCGTGGGCGGGCTCCTGAAGACGACCGGATCGCTGCTCGGCGGCCTGCTGGGCGGCCGCGGCGACGGCAGCACGCCGGGCAACGCGAACGATGACGGCTACGGCCACGGCACCCACGTCGCGGGACTGATCGCCGGGGCGCCGGTGAACGATCCGGCGCTGAGCAGCCCGTACAGCGGCATCGCACCGGATGCCCGGCTGCTCGACCTGAAGGTGCTCGACAGCCAGGGACAGGGCAACGTCAGCGCCGTCATTGCCGCCATCGACTGGGCGGTCCAGTACCGTCGCAAGTATGGCATCCGCGTCCTGAACCTCTCGATCGGCCGCCCGGTCACCGAGTCGTATCAGACCGATCCCCTCTGCCAGGCCGTGGAGAACGCGGTGAAGGCGGGTCTCGTGGTGGTGGTCTCAGCGGGCAACCTCGGCCAGGATTCGAGCGGCCAGACGGTGATTGGCGGCATCACGTCGCCGGGCAACGCGCCGGATGCCCTGACGGTCGGTGCGCTCAACACCTTCTACACGGTGCCCCGGTCCGACGATGCGGTCACGACCTACAGCTCGCGTGGTCCGACCTATATCGACGAACTGCTGAAGCCCGATCTCGTCGCCCCGGGCAACCGGGTCGTTTCGGTCGAGGCGCCGAACTCGTACCTGATCAGGACGTACCCGTCGCTCGAAATGGACCGGGATCGCGCGTACGCCTACATGCAGTTGAGCGGTACCAGCCAGTCGGCCGCCGTGGCCAGCGGCGCGGTCGCGCTGCTGCTGCAGGCGGACCCGTCGCTCACCCCGTCCCAGGTCAAGAGCGTGCTGCAGAGCACGAGCACGTTCCTGCCCGATGCGGGGATCATCGCGGGTGGTGCCGGCAGCCTGAACATCGCAGCAGCCGTGAGCGCAGTGAAGACCGGCAACCCGCTCCCCCCGACGACCATCGGCGGCGAGTCGGCACAGTCCAGCGGTGTCGCGTTCGCCCAGCACGACGACACCGTGAATGGCAGCACGATCATCTGGGGCAACACGATCATCTGGGGGAACACGATTATCTGGGGCAACACGTCCGTCTACGGTGACACCATCATCTGGGGGAACACGATCATCTGGGGGAACACCACCGTCTTCGGCAACACGATCATCTGGGGCAACAGCTACTTGCCCGGGCGCTGACGCCAGAGCTTTCCGTTCCGGGGTGTCATCATGTCGACGTCGCGCTTCAGTCCAGCGGGCCGGACCTACATCTGGGGAGTCATCCTCACGGGACTGGCGATCATCATCTGGTCGCTGTACGCCGTGTACGCCGACGGCACGAGCGCACGCTGGCTGGTCTTCGCGGCGTTGACGGCGATCAGCAGTTCGGCGGGTGTCGGGCTGATTGCGGTGCCCGCGTCGCTGTCCGTCTCCGACACCTTCGTCTTCGCGGCTCTGCTGCTCTACGGACCGGCCGCCGGCACCCTCACGGTGGCGATCGATGGGCTCGTCGCCTCGTCCTGCATGTCGAAAGCGACGCGCCGGCCAGACCGGATGCTCTTCAACGTCTCGGCGCCGACCATCGCTGTCTGGTCCGCCGCCGAGATCTTCTTCGCCATCGGCGGGTTTCCCCCGACCGGCGTTGGGTCGGCCCCGCTGAACAGCCTGCTGGCACCGTTCGCCCTCTGCGCGGTCTCGTACTTCCTGATGAACAGCGGGCTCATCGCCACCGCCGTCGCGTTCGAAGCCGGCGTAGGGCCGACGCGGATCTGGCGCCGGGACTTCGCCTGGCTCTCGATCAATCACTTCGCCGCCGCGTCCCTGGCGCTCCTGCTGGTGGCCTCGACGCGATACCTCAACCTGATCCAGGTGATGCTGCTCGCGCCGGTCCTGATGGTGGTCTACTTCACGCTCAAGACCACCATGGACCGCGTCCGCGACTCGAATGATCACCTGATTCAGGTCAACCGGCTGTACCTGTCGACCATCGAGGCGCTCGCGATGGCGATCGACGCCAAGGATCAGGTGACCCACGGCCACATCCGGCGGGTGCAGACCTACGCCATCGGACTGGCGCGGAAGCTGGGCGTGAAGGACGAGGGGCTCATCAAGGCGATCGAGGCGGCCGCGCTGCTCCACGACACCGGCAAGATCGCCATTCCCGAACACATCCTGAACAAGCCCGGGCGGCTGACGGCCGCCGAATTCGAGAGGATGAAGACGCATGCGGGGATCGGCGCCGACATCCTCTCCGAGGTCGACTTTCCGTTCCCGGTGGTCCCCATCGTCCGCCATCACCACGAGAACTGGGATGGCACGGGCTATCCCGACGGCATCGGTGGCATCGACATTCCGATCGGGGCCCGCATCCTGTCGGTCGTCGACTGCTTCGACGCGCTGACGTCGGACCGGCCGTACCGACGCGCCATGTCGGAGGCCGAGGCCAACGAGATCCTGCTGGAGCGCCGGGGCAGAATGTACGACCCGCTCGTCGTCGACACCTTCATCGAGGTGCAGCACGAGATCGCGCCCGACGCCGAGGTCGCGGCCGCACCGCTTCCGGTGATGGCTTCCCGGACGGACGACAGCCCGCCGAACCGCGTCCACGAGGACCCCCAGGTTCGGCGCGCCGGGAACGGCAAGGGAGCCACGAACGAGGCTGCCGCCGCCGTTCTCACGCTCCTGGATCTCGCCGCGTGGCCCGACGCCCCGCGGACCGCGGCCGGCATCGCACCGCTGGGTACTCGCCCAGGTCGCGCGACTGGCGCCCGCCGATCTGGCGGTCATCTACCTGTACGATGTCGCGACCGACGGGCTGGTCGCCGGCCCGGCGGCCGGCGTGACATCGGACGTCGTAGCCGGACTGCGCATCCCGCTGGGAGAACGCCTCAGCGGCTGGGTGGCCGCGAACCGACGGCCTTCCGTGAACTCGGATCCGGCGCTCGACCTCTGCGACACGCCGGCAGGCTCCACCTTCAAGAGCTGCCTGAGCGTGCCCCTGCTCGCCGGCGACGAGCTCGTTGGCGTCACTACGCTCTACGCGCACGCCGCGGACGCCTACACGCGCGAGCACCGACGGGTGCTCGAGGTCGTCGCGGCCCCAATCGCCCGGACGGTCGCACGGGCGACCGCGCTCGCCGACGCGGACCAGGCCCGCACGATCGACCCGATCACCGGTCTGCCGAATCGCGCCGGGCTGATCCGGCTGGCGGCGGAAGCCACGCGCGCGGCCCTGCCAGGCCCGATGGCCACGATCGTGATCGACGTGGCCGCCATCGACGCCTCGGGACTCCCGGGCGCGGCCAGGAACGCGGATCTCGCGCGCGCGGCGGCGCGGCTGAAGTCGGCGCTGCGACCGGGTGACCTGCCGTTCCGACTCGGCCCGCATCACCTCGTGGCGGTGCTCCTCGGAACCGATGCCGACGAAGCTGGCAGGCTGGCCGAACGCGTGGGCTCGGTGATGATGGCAGACGACGAGGCGGAACGGCGACGACTGCGGGTGGCCGTGAAGGCGGCGGCAACCTCGGATCAGGGAGCCGGGCTGCGCGACGTGCTCGAGATGGCTGACGGGCCGTTCCCGCTGGGCAGCGCCTCGCTCGATTTCCTGGCGGCCGTGTCCTAGGATCCCGGAAACAACGACGGCAGCGGCAGGTCGCGCATGGTGTGCAGCCCGGGGGCGGCCCCGAGCACGTGCGGGATGGCATTGACGACCATCGAGGCGGTCGCCACGTCGCCGTGGATGCCGCCGGCAATCCTCATCGACAGACTCGGCGTGCCCGTGATCTCCACGGCATCATAGGACTCCGGCTGGCCGATGGTCGCCTCCATGTGCAGGTGGATGAGCGCCCGGCCGCCGACGTAGCCCACGCCGTCCTGGATGATGCCGCAGACGTAGCCGGGATCGACGGCCAGGAACTCGCTCGTCACCGTCTCGCCCGCCACCTTCGGCTGGATGTCGTCGGTAATCCGCTCGAGCCGCCAGCCCATCGCATCGGCGATCATCGCAATCGACTCGGTGAGCCCGACGTGGCGCACGCTGCCATCGCGCACCTTCGCCTGGAACTGCTCGATCGTCAGTCCCGCGCCAATCTTCTGCTGGAACGGCAGACGCCGCCGCGACGCGTCCTGCACGCGGCTGACGCGGATCGACTCCACGCGCTCGCAGACCGCCGTCAGCGCGATCGGCAGGGCGTCCATCGCGTAGCCGGGGTTGACGCCCGTTCCCAGCACGGCGACCTTCGCCTTCTTCGCCATGGCATCGATCCGCCGCGCCTGCCGCACGTGCGTGTACCAGGGGTACGCGAGCTCCTCGGTCGTCGAGACGATCGGCGTCTTCGCCTTGATCAGTTCCTCGAGCTGCGGCAGGACGGCCTTGACCGACGAGCCCGTACACATGACGACGACGTCAGGCCTGGCGGCCCGGATCGTCTTCCGGGCGTCGGTCGTCACCTTCACGCGCAGCCGGCGCCCGACGCCGGCGAGATCGCCCAGGTCGCGTCCCGCCTTGCCGGGATCGATATCCACGCCCGCGACCAGCTTCATGCCCTTGCGCCCGGCAATCTGCCGCGCCACGGCGCATCCGATGGGGCCGAGACCGAAATGCATCACACGAATGGACATCGCTCACAGGCTCCGGTTCCGAGGACGCGTGCCGGCGATTATAGCGCCGGCAGCCGCCTCACGGGCGATCCGTCGTCTTCAGGCCGCAGTGGGGGCAGGCGTCCGGCAGCTTCCGGAACAGTCCCGCCTGGACCCCGCCCGGGGGATAGACGCGCCGGCCGCAGCGGGGACACGTCAGCAGCTGCGTCGCCACGAACAGCACGCCCGCCAGCACCACGAGGGCCGTCAGGAACAGCGGGTTCCGCATCATGGCCGCCACGAGCAGCCCCAGCCCCCCCACCATCCAGACCACGCCGATCACGTTCCGCTTCGCCTGCACGCTCCACGACATGCAGGCCAGTGTAGCAAAGCCGCCCGCCGGGCGGCTGTCGGCCGTTCGCACCCGGCCGGCGGCCTCGCGGGTGAACGGACGTCACTGAGAGATCTCTTCGGTAAACGGGCCGACAGACCGCCTCGCAATAGGGGCGACTCCCCGACGGCAGGGGTCTGTCTCCGGGCCCATCGGCGGAGGCGCTACCCATTTTGGCTGAGCTCCTGATAGGATACCGGCGAAAGTCGGGGATGGCTCTGCTCGTACGCTGTACGTACCGCCGCTGGCGGTGAGGGCCGGGGCGCGCCGGCGCCCCCGGCGTCCGCCCCCCGGAACGATGCACCTGGGTGTGCGTCCCGCCCGCGCGCGATTGGACGCATTCGGCGCACACCGCTTCAAATTTTGTTACACGTGTTGTCTGTATTCCCACCAGCGACCGGATCGCTCGACGCGCTCCGGACCGCACGCTGCATCTGTGTCCTGTCGGGCGTTGTCCTGACCGTCGTGCTGGCCCTCGCGCGTCCATCGTCCGCGCAGACACCGGCCGGTCAGGAGGTGACGCTGCCGACCGCCACGGCCATGCCCATCACGACGCCCATCACGCTCGATGGCCGTCTCGACGAGCCGGCCTGGGCGCGGGCGAAGCCGATCGGTCCGCTTCGGCAGGTCGACCCGCACGAGAACGCGCCCGCTTCGCAGCAGACGGTCGTCAAGATCGTCTACACGGCCGACACGCTGTATTTCGGCATCCACTGCGTCGAACCGCGCGCGGACATCGTCGCCACGCAGCTCCAGCGCGACGCCCAGCTCTGGGTCGACGACCGGATCGTCATCGCACTCGATCCGTTCTTCGATCACCGCAACGGCTTCTTCTTCCAGGTCAACCCGGTCGGCGCGCGCGCCGACGGGCAGATCATCAATAATTCGCGCTTCCTGAACCAGGACTGGGATGGCATCTGGAACGCCGCCACCCGGATCACCGACGACGGCTGGGACGCGGAAATCGCGATTCCATTCAAGACCCTGCGCTTCGAGCCGAGCGCCAGGACCTGGGGGCTCGACATCGAGCGCGACCTCAAGGCGGCGAACGAGACCGACCGATGGGCGGTGCCGCTGCACAACACCTGGGTCGGCAACATGGCCCAGGCGGGCTACCTGACGGGCCTGACCGGCATCCGGCAGGGGCTGGGGCTCGACGTCCGCCCCTACGTATCGGGCGGGCTCGACGCGAAGACGGGCAAGCACGACTTCGGTCTGGACGTCTTCAAGAACGTCACGCCGAATCTCAACGCCTCGATCACGTTCAACACCGACTTCGCGCAGACCGAAGCGGACAACCGCCAGGTGAACCTGACGCCGTTCAAGCTGTTCTTCCCCGAGAAGCGCGCCTTCTTCCTCGAGGGAAGTGGCGTGTTCAGCATCGCGGGGCTGGGCGGCGGCGGGGGGGCGGGGGTGGCGGGGGCGGCGGCGGGTCCCCGGACCTCATCCCGTTCTTCAGCCGCCAGATCGGCATCTACCAGGGCGCCGACACGAACGAGCAGGTGCCGATCCTCGTCGGCACGAAGCTCACCGGACGGCAGGGGGCCTACAACGTCGGATTCCTCGACGTGCAGACGCGGGCAACGCCCGACGGCGCCGTCGGCGGCCAGAACATGCTCGTCAGCCGTGTCAGCCGGAACCTGTTCGAGCAGTCGTCGGTCGGCGTCATCATCACCCACGGCAATCCGTCGGGCGGCGGCAACACGCTGCTGGGCGGCGACGCGAAGTTCGCGACGTCCCATCTGTTCGGCGATCGGAACTTCACGCTGGACGTCTTCGGCCTGCGGACGCAGGACGCCGTGCTGGGCTCGGACAACGCGTTCGGCTTCCGGCTGAACTACCCGAACGACCTGTGGAACGCGAACCTGAACTGGAAGCAGATCGGCGCGAACTTCATGCCGGCGCTCGGGTTCGTCAACCGCACCGGCATCCGCAAGGCGAACTGGGGCATCGGCTATCAGCCGCGCCCGCAGAACTCATTCGTCCGACAGGCCTTCTTCGAGTTCCGCGGCAACTACATCACCGACCTGCAGAACCGCGTACTCGACTGGCGCATCTTCACCTCGCCGTTCAACATCCGCACGAACGCGGGCGACCACTTCGAGTTCGATGTCACGCCGCAGTTCGAGCACCTGACGGAGGAGTTCGAGATCTCCGACGGCATCACGCTGCCGGTCGGGTCCTATCAGTGGCTGCAATGGCAGTTCCAGTTCGACACCGCCAACAAGCGCTGGTGGGAGCTCCACTTCAACTGGGGCGATGGCAGCTTCTACAACGGGACGAACCGGGAGGTGCGGCTCGGCCTGACGCTGAAGCCGAGCTCGTTCGTCACGCTCGATCTCCGCGCCAACCGCAACGACATCACGCTGACGCAGGGGAAGTTCTATACGGTGGTCTACTCGATGCGCGGCGATCTCAATTTCTCGCCGAACGTGTCGTGGGCCAACCTGGTGCAGTACGACAACGATTCGCGCGAGCTCGGTGTCCAGAGCCGCTTCCACTGGATCCTCAAGCCGGGCAACGACATCTTCATGGTCGTCAACCGCGGCTGGTACAAGACGTTCGACGCCATCTACCAGCCGAACCTCGACCAGGTCACGCTGAAGCTGCAGTACACCTTCCGGTTCTGACGCGGCGGCACGGCCGCCGGCGATTCACCGGTTCAACGGCAGGACGGCGGCCCGTCGCCCGGACCGCGGGTCAGGCGCCGGCAGGCGACGGCGGCAGGACGACGCCGGCCAGCAGGGCCCGCATGCCGTCGGCGTCGATCGACTCCGAGGCGAGGAGCTCGTCGGCCACGGCCTTCACGGCCCGGCGACGATGGTCCAGGAGCTGCCGGGCGTTCTCGTAGGCCCGCATCACCAGGTCGCGGATCTCCGCGTCGACCCGTTCGGCGGTCGCCTGGCTGAACGCGCCGGCGCTCTGGCGGCCGAAGGGATCGCCGGCGCCGCGGAACGCCAGCGGACCGAGCGCCGACATCCCGAACTCGCAGACCATGCGCCGGGCGATGTCGGTGGCCCGCTCGATGTCGTTGGACGCCCCGCTCGTCAGCTGCCGCAGGAACAGCTCCTCCGACACCCGGCCGCCCATCAGCACGGCGAGCTGCGCCTCGAGGTACTCCCGCGAATGCGTGTGGCGGTCGTCCTCGGGCAGCTGCATCGTCACGCCCAGCGCGCCGCCGCGCGGCACGATCGTCACCTTGTGCAGGGGATCGGCGCCCGGCAGCAGCGCGGCCACGACGGCGTGTCCCGCTTCGTGGAAGGCGCAGGTGATCCGCTCCTGCTCGCTCATGGCGAGGGATCGGCGCTCCGCTCCCATCATGACCTTGTCACGCGACGCCTCGAGGTCGGCGTTGGTCACCATCGTCCGTCCCGCGTGGACGGTCTGCAGCGCGGCTTCGTTGACCAGGTTCGCGAGCTCGGCCCCCGAGAAGCCGGGCGTGCCCCGGGCAATCGCCCGGAGATCGACGTCCGGCGCCATCGCCACCTTCCGGCCGTGCACGCGCAGGATCGCCTCGCGGCCGCGCATGTCCGCATTGCCGACGTGCACCTGCCGATCGAACCGGCCCGGCCGCAGCAGCGCCGGATCGAGGATGTCGTGCCGGTTCGTCGCCCCGATGACGACGATGCCCTGATTCGGGGCGAAGCCGTCCATCTCCACGAGCAGCTGATTCAGCGTCTGCTCGCGTTCCTCGTGGCTCAGGGAATGACCGCCGCGCGCCCGGCCGACGGCGTCCAGCTCGTCGAGGAAGACGATGCAGGCCGGGTGCTTCCGTGCATCCTTGAACAGGCGGCGCACGCGGGCCGCACCCACGCCGGCGTACATCTCGACGAAGTCCGAGCCGCTCGCGAAGAGGAAGGGCACGCCCGCCTCGCCCGCAATCGACCGGGCCAGCAGCGTCTTGCCGGTGCCGGGCGGTCCGACGAGCAACACGCCCTTGGGCACCCGTCCGCCGATGGCCGAGAACTTCTGGGGCTCGCGCAGGAAGTCGACGACCCCCTTCAGCTCGTCCTTCGCCTCGTCGACGCCGGCGACATCGTTGAACGTCACGACGGGGTTGTGCGGATCCGCCTTCTTCGTGCGGCTCTCGAGCGCCGCCACGCGGCCCGTCGTCGACCGGTGCACGAAGAAGGCCACGAGGCCGATGGTGGCCACGACCATCCCCATCAGCAGATAGACGAACCAGTCGGCCGCCGGCGCCGTGCGGACGTCCACCCGGACGTGCTGACGGGCCAGGCCGGACACGAACGACGGATTACCGGCCACGTATCCCGGCGGGGCGATTGTCCGGGCGTGCCCGCCGTCGCGCCGTTCGATGGCGAGAGCGCCGGGACCGATGGTGACCGCCGCGATCCGCCCCTGATCGACCTGCTGCAGGAAATCGGAGAAGGCAATCGTCGGCACGCCGGGCGCGCGCATGCTGCGGATCGCGAAGACGGCGGCGGCCGCCGCCACGAGCAGCACGGCACCACCGATGACCAGGGATCGCCGCCGGAAGATCTGACCTCGCACGACTCTGGCTCCGGAATGGGAGGAAGCGAACGGCCCGGTGATGACCTGGAAGTATTCCCGCGCGGAGACGCCCAGCAGTACCCGGGACGGACACGACGACCGCGCTGCACGTGCCACACGCCTCTGGAAGTGCCCGCTCGTTTGAAGGAGGAAGGCTGGGCCGGAACATGCGCCGCAGTCTTCTCATTGTAGCCGAGCCCCGATGCCGAGTAAACGACGGCAGCGGGCCGACAGCTCTTCGATACGGTGCGTTGCCGGGCCGCGGGCGGCGCGCGGACGGGCGGCCCCGGGGGCGGCGCCTTCGCAGTTGCCCGCCCGCGCATCGGGCCTGTATAGTCCGATCCAGAGGGCGTCCGGGTGGTCGCCCGGCCGGCCCTCCCGGCGGTAATTCCAGTCGGAGTCGTCTCTTGAAGTCCAAGTCCCGCGGTCGGTCACGTTCCTCCTCTGCGAAACCCAGACGCCAGGCCCAGGCGGTGGAAACCGCCTCGACGCCGGCGGCCCCGGCCGTGCGGCCGTTGTTCATCGTGGCCGTGGCGGCGGCGGCGGTCATCGCCATCGTCGTCATCGGCCTGATCACCTGGCGCACGCTCGGAGCCGACAGCGCCCAGCCGATCGTCACCGGCGCCTTCCAGGGCGACAACGTGCTGCTCGTGACGATCGACACGCTGCGCCGCGACCGGCTCGGCGTCTACGGCGACAAGGACGGTCTGACCCCGAACCTGGACCGGCTGGCGAACAGCGGCATCCGCTTCGACAACGCCTTCTCCGAGGTCCCCGAGACGCTGCCGGCGCACACGTCGATTCTGACGGGCCTGACGCCGCGCTCGCACGGCATCCACAACAACGGCACCTTCGGCCTCGGCCGCGGCCCGGCGACCATGGCCACGCTCTTCAAGAAGGCCGGCTACCGGACCGGGGCGTTCATCGCGGCCTTCGTCCTCGACGCCCGCTTCGGCCTGAACCGGGGCTTCGATCACTACGACGACTACTACGGCCTCCAGCAGAGCGCCTCGTCGTTCTACGTGGTCGAGCGCACGGCCCCCGAAGTCCTGGCACCGACGCTCGCCTGGATCGAAGGCACGCCGTCTCCCGACGCCGACGCGCCGCCCCGGCTGCCGGGCACCGCCTCGGACGGTGCCGGCGGCCCGGCGAAGACGGCCGGCAAGACCGGCACCGGCAAGCGCCCGTGGTTCGCCTGGGTGCACCTCTACGATCCCCACGCGCCGTACCGCGCGCCGCAGGAGTTCCGCGCGGGGCGGACGCCATACGACGCCGAGGTCGCCTATACGGACGCGATGCTGGGCCGCTTTCTCGACGAGCTGCGGAACCGCGGCGAGCTGGCGCACACGGTCGTCATCGTGACGGCCGATCATGGCGAGTCGCTGGGCGACCACGGCGAAACGACGCACGGCCTGTTCGCCTACAACTCGACGCTGAAGATCCCGCTCATCATCTCGGCCCCCGGCATCCACCCGGAGGTGAGCGAGCGGCTGGTCGCCGACATCGACATCCTGCCGACGGTGCTCGACCTGACGGGCGTGCCGGTGCCTCCGGACATCGACGGCCATTCGCTCGTGCCGGCGCTCAACGGGACGGCCCCGAAGACGGCGCCGCCGGTCTACTTCGAAGCCCTCGACGCGAACCTCACGCGCGGCTGGGCGCCGCTGACGGGCGTGATTTCCGGCGACTGGAAGTACATCGATCTGCCCATTCCCGAGCTGTACAACATGGCGAAGGATCCGCACGAGGCGCACAACCTCGCGCAGACCGATGGCCAGAAGATGCGGGAGATGGAGAACCTGCTGAAGGAGATCGAGGCGGCGCCCACGCGCCCGGGCGACGCGCCGACGCGGGTCGTCAGCGCGGACACCGAGGCGCGGCTGCGGTCACTCGGCTACGTGAGCGGCGACAGCGCGCCGAAGAAGATCTACACGGACGCCGACGACCCGAAGAACCTGGTCGCCCTGAACAACCTGTTCACGAGCGCGCTCGAGGCGTCGAGCACCGGCCAGATCAAGGACGCCCTCCAGAAGCTCGACACGGTACTGGCCCGGCGGCCCGACTTCGAGACGGCGCGCACCAGCGCCGCCGACATCCTCCTCAGCCAGGGCCGCGCCGCCGACGCCATCGCCCTGCTGAAGGGCGCACCGGGCGGTGTCGACCACTCACAGGCGCTGCTCGCGAAGCTGGGGGCCGCCGAACGCGAGGCCGGCGATCTGGCGGGCGCCTCGAAGACCTTCGCGCAGGCCATCGCTCAGGGCAGCCGCGATCCGGACGTCTACAACGATCTCGGCGTCATCTACGCCGAGATGGGGCGCCTCGACGACGCCCGGGCGATGTTCAACCGTCTGCTGAAGCTGGATCCGAGCTCGCCGGGGGCGTGGAACAACCTCGGGATCCTCGCGATGAACGCCCGCGACACGACGGCGGCCGCCAAGTCGTTCCGCAAGGCGATCGAGGCGGACCCGAGCTACGGTGAAGCCTGGCACGGGCTCGGAGCGGCGCTGGTCGACCACGACCCGGGCGGCGCGGTCGACGCCTGGCGTCACGCCATCGAGCTGATGCCGGGCAACTTCGATCTGCTGTACAACCTCGGCATCGTGCTCAGCCGATCCTCGCAGCCGCAGATGGCGCTGCCCTACCTCACCCGCTTCGTGGAGCACGCGCCGCCGCCGCAGTACGCGCAGGACATCACGAACGTCAAGGCGCTCATCGCCCACATCCAGAAGGCCGCGGGCAAGTAGCCGCCGGCCGCCTAGCGAGGCTGGCCGGCTCCGCCGCCCGACGGCGCGGACTCGGCCACGGCGCCGTGCGAGCGCCGCGGCTCGGCGCCGGCTTCCACCCGGTGCGCGGCGACGTCGATCAGCGCGCCGGCGGCGTAGCCGTACCGCACCTCCCCTTTCCGTCCGATCTTCTGGAACCGGTGGCCGCGCGCGATCAGGTTCGCCAGCGTGGTCCGCGGAATCCGATCCTCGATCTGCACGCGTTCGGCCGTACCGGCCGGGTCCGACGGATCGCGGCCGATGAGGAACCGCGGGGCCTCGATCGCCCGCTGCATCGGCAGGTGCGAGTCGATGACGTCGACGATGACGCTGTACACCGAGGAGGTGATCCAGGCGTTGCCGGCGCACGCCACGGCCAGACGCGGCACGAGGTGTCCATGGTCGTTGCGCAGCAGCAGCGTCGGCGAATTGGTCGTCGTCGAGCGCGTCAGCGGCAGCAGCTGGCCGTAGACATCGGGGGTCGTCCGGTTCGACCGCAGGTGATCGTTATAGAGGAACCCGAGCCCCTTCGATACGTAGAAGTTGCCGCCCCAGGTGCTCAGCGTCTGCGTCGCCGCAATCATGTTGCCCTGCGCGTCGGCCACGACGAAGGCCGTCGTGCCGTGCCCGATGTGCGTCGGGGCGCCCGGCTGCGGGGCCGGCGGCGGCTCGTCGTGGAACCGCGCGGCCCGTGCCGGATCGATCTGCCTGAAGAGCGCCGCGGCATGCGCGAGCGTGAGGTGGTCGCCGAGATCGATCGGCCAGTGCGCCGGATCCGCAATCCGGTCGTTGTCGCGCACCTTCCAGCTCTCGATCATGTAGTGGAACAGGTCGGGATCCGTCCAGAACGTCGCGCCGGGCCGCGGCGTGTAGTGGCCGAGGATCTGCAGCGTCTCGATCATCCGATCGCCATCGGACACCGGGGGCGGCGGCCCGAAGACCTCGTAGCCCCGGTACTCGCCTTCGAGCGGCTTCCGCTCGATCGCGCGGTACTGCGCCAGATCGTCGAGGCCGATGATGCCGCCGTGCGCCTGCAGGTCGGCCGCGATCTCGTGCGCGATCCGGCCGTGATAGAACGCGTAGGCGCCGTCCTTCGCGATGGCGCGCAGCGTGTTCGCGTAGTCCCTGTTGTAGAAGCGATCGCCGGGCTTCGGAATCCTCCCGTCCGGCATGAACAGCTTCTTCGCCGCCGGATACTTCTCGATGTACTGGCGGCCGACCGCGATGGTCGTCGGCAGCGCATCGTCCAGGATGAACCCGTCCTCGGCATAGTGGATCGCCGGCGCGATGAGATCCGCCCACGACACCTTGCCGCTCCCATAGTGCTTGTAGAGGTACTCCAGGCCGGCGACGGTGCCGGGAATGTTCGGCGCCGCCGCCCCGTCGGCCACGAGATGACCGTGGCGGAAGATCTTCGGGTTGTCGAGCGTCGCGTGAATCGGCGTCTCGTCCTTGTACTCGACGACCGTCGGCGCCGCCATCCCGTTCAGATAGAGGATCGCCTGCCCGTCGCCGCCGACGCTCGTGGCGTCGGGCTCGACGACGCCCAGCGCGAACGACACGGCGATCATCGCGTCGACGACGTTGCCGCCCTTCTGCAGCGCGAGGCGTCCGGCTTCCGACGCCAGCGGGTTACCCGATACGACAATCGCCTTCGACGAGACGACCGCCGGCTTGATGAGCGGCTGCTCTTCGATCATGCGATCGACGACGTCCTCGAACCCGTCGGCGCTCTTCGCCGCGACCGCCTGCGGCCGGTACTCGTCCTTCAGCTGCCGCCAGACCGCCGCCGACGATCCCGACGAGTAATAGAGCTTGCGCAGCGTGTCCCAGACCCGGTCGAACTCGAGGCCGTACTGCCCGGTGTCGCCGGCTGCCGCGAGCGACAGTTCGTGCGCGGCCGTGTCGACCGGTGCCGGCGCCGGCACGGTCCAGAGCGTGAACGCGCCATTCAGCGCGAAGAGCGGCGGCGGCGCTTCCGTCACGCGCTGGGGATTGCCGTTGTACTCGGGCTGGGGAGGCGGCAGTTCGCCGATGAGAATCGTCCGGCCGTCGGGCGACCAGGCCGGCACGCCGCCGTGCCGCGAAACGAGGACGGCCGGAGTCGCCGGCCGGTCGTGCGGCACCCGACCCGCCGGCCGATCCGTCGCCGGCAGCGGATCCACGGTCGACACCCAGACACCGCCCACGCCGTTGGTCTCCGCGTAGTAGGCGAGGCGGTCGCCCGACGGCGACCAGTCGGGATACCCGTCGACGCCGTCCGCCGTGCGCGCGATCCGCACCGGCTGGAAATCGGCCGGCGCCGGCGTCGCCGCCGCGGCCGGCAGACGGGCCATCCACAGATGATCCAGGTTGTCGTCGTTGGCCCGATCGGAGACGAAGGCGACGCGCCGCCCGTCGGGCGACACGCGCGGGTGCGTCTCGTTGTCGGGGGTGTCGGTCAGCCGCTGCGGCGATGTCCAGGGGCTCGCGGCGCCAGCCTCGTGCTCCGGCTCGACACGGTACAGGTCCCACTGGTCGCCCGGATCGGGCTCGCCATCGGCGTGCGACGCGCCCGCCTCGCGATGCGAGAACACGAGCGATCCGTCCGGCGCCCAGGACGGCCACCGCTCGTCGCCCGGCATGTCGGTCACGCGCTCGGGCACACCACCGGCGGCCGCGACGACGTAGAGATCGAATCCATCACCGCGGTTGGAGGCGAAGGCCACCCGCCGGCCATCCGGGGACCAGGCGGGATCGCGCTCGACGCCGGGAGCCGTCCCGGTGAGCCGGCGCGCCTGGCGGCCGTCGGGTGCGGCGGTCCACAGCCGGTCCAGCCACGACACGGCAATGCGCTGGCCATCGGGCGCCCAGGCGGGATCGCGGACGCCCGCCGTCGCCGCGGTACCGCCCGCGGCATCCAGGGCGGCGGGCGCGAGCCAGCGGCCCATCCCCGACAACAGACACAGCGCGGCCGCGGCGACCAGCGCCAACGCCGCCATCAGGCGGCTCCTGCGCATGACAGCGTGCATCGAGGGTCTCCAGGCTCCCGGAGGAAAGCGCCCGCGCGGGCGATGCGGGCGGGCCGCCCGCCGGTGGACGCCCGGCGGACGGCGGGGTCAGTGAAAGGTCAGGCGTGCCGGCCGGCGGCGGTCACCTTGAGGTCGGCGACGGCACTCAGGATCCGCGCCGCGGAAATGCCGTACCGCTCGAGCAGCTCGTCGGGCTGGCCGCTGCGCGGGATCTCGCGGACCGCGAGCCGGTGCACGGTGATGCCGGCCGGGGCCACGGCTTCGGCCACCGCATCGCCGAGACCGCCCGCGGCATAGTGATCCTCGACCGTGATGATCACGTTGTGGGTCTTGCGCCCCGCGTCGATGAGCGTCGCGGCGTCGATCGGCTGCACGGAGTACGCGTCGATCACGCGGGCGAACGTTCCCGTCGGCCTTCAGCTGATCGTAGGCCTTCAGCGCCTCGAACACCGTGACGCCGGCGGCGACGATCGTCACTTCGTCCTTGTCGCTCTGCCGCAGCACGTGCGATCCGCCGACGGTGAACGCGTCGGCGGCGGCGTAGATCACCGGCGTCTTCGGCCGGGACGTCCGGATGTACACGGCGCCGTGATGGTAGGCGGCCAGCGCGGTCAGCCGCTCGGCGCTGACGGCGTCGCACGGGTAGAGGACGGTCATGTTCGGCTGCGCGCGCATCATGGCCAGATCCTCGAGCGCCATCTGCGACGGTCCGTCCTCACCGATCGAGATCCCGGCGTGCGATCCGGCGAACTTCACGGCCACCTGGCTGATGGCCGCCATGCGGATGAAGTCGGCGGCGCGCGACAGGAAGCAGGCGAACGTGGACGGGAACGGGATCGCGCCCCGGGCGGCGAAGCCCATGGCGGCCCCGACCATCACCTGCTCGGCGATGTAGTTCTCGAAGAACCGATCCGGCACGGCCTTCTCGAACTCCTCGCTGTGCGTCGAATTGCCGACGTCGCCGTCGAGGGCCACAATCCGCGGGTCCCCCTTCCCCAGCTTCGCCAGCGCGTGGCCATAGGCCTCGCGCGTCGCCACCGTCTTGCCCTTCTCGTACTCCGGCGCCGGAAACGGCGCGGGCGTGACCGGCGGGCGCGACACCTTCGGCGGCTTCGGAATGTCGGCCGCGAGCTTCACCTCGGCGGGGACCTTGACGAACTGCTGTTCGAGCTCGGCGAGCGCGCGGGTGGCGTCGTCGCCGAGGAACGGCTTGCCGTGGAACCCGTTCTTGCCCTCGGTCCAGGAGAATCCCCTTCCCCTTCAGCGTGCGGGCCAGGATCATCGTCGGCTTCCCCTTGGTCGCCTCGGCCTCGTCCAGTGCCGCGAGCACGGCCGTGACGTCGTGGCCGTCGACGACGATGGGGTGCCAGCCGAAGGCGCGCCAGCGGTCGGCGAACGCCTCCATGTCGTGCCCCCACATCGTCGCGCGGCTCTGGCCGAGCGCGTTGACGTCGGTGAGGCCGCAGAGGTTGTCGAGGTGATAATGCTCCGCGACGTCGGCCGCTTCCCAGACGGAGCCTTCGGCCGATTCGCCGTCGCCCAGCAGCACGTAGGTGCGGTACTCCGACTTGATCCGGCGGGCGTTCAGCGCGATCCCGACCGCGGCACAGATGCCCTGTCCGAGCGAGCCGGTGGCGACGTCGACGAACGGCAGCCGGGGCGTCGGATGGCCTTCGAGGTCCGACCCGAACGTGCGGAGCTTCAGCAGTTCGCGGCGATCGAAGACGCCGGCCTCCGCCCACGCCGCGTACAGGATCGGCGCCGCGTGCCCCTTCGAGAGCACGAACCGGTCGCTGTCGGGGTTGTGCGGGTCCTTCGGATCCCAGCGCATCCGGCCGAAGAAGATCGCCGCCATGAGCTCGGCCGCCGAGCAGCAGCTCGTCGGATGGCCGCTGCCGGCCTCGGTGGTGGCGCGCACGGAGTCGATCCGCAACTGGGTCGCGATGTTCTGCAGGGCGGGGATGAGCACCGATCGTTCAACTGACACGGGAACCTCCAGAAGAAGCGCGTGGTCGCGCGACCGACGGCACGCGAGTCTATCAGAAATGTGACGTGCAGCCGGCGGATCCCGCGCGTCACCGCGAGACGCGTCCCCGGCCGGTGACACATGAGGCGGCGCGGTCCGACGCCCGCCGAGACGGAGCGTCCCGCATGAGCCGGCCGGGAGGCCGACTGTCGACTCCGATCATTCTATATAATGGCGCAGTGATCGTCGTGCGGTATGCTTACGCCCTCGCCTTGGCCGTCTGGCTGGGCGGTCTGGCGGTTCTGGGCGGCGTCGTGGCGCCGGCATTGTTCGGCTTCCTGCGCACGCACGACCCGGCCGCGGGTACCGCTCTGGCCGGTGCGACCTTCGGCGCCCTCCTGTCGCCGTTCGTCCTGGTGGCGGCCGGGGCCGGTGCCGTCCTGCTCCTCACCCTGATCGTCATGCGGCTCGTCGGCCCGCGGCCGGTGGCGTTCGGGGCGCGCGTCCTGATCGTGATCGCCATGCTGGGCCTCACGGGATACGCCGGCGGTCCGGTGGCCCGGCGCATCACGCGCATGGAACAGGCGATTCCGGGCGGCGTGTCGACGCTGCCGGCCACCGACGCCCGGCGCGTCGCGTTCGACCGGGCGCACGAGACGGCGAGCCTGCTGCTCGGCCTCAGCCTGATCGGGGCGCTGGCGCTGCTGTACTGGGAGGCGCGGCGAGACTGATCCCGGCCGCCGGCGTGCTATAGTGGCCGCGGCTGGAGGGACCACTGCGATGCTCGACGAGATCACCCGGGCGGTCCTCTCACGCGAAGAGGTGGCGCGCTATCTGCGCGGCGAGCACGGCGAGACGCCGTTCCAGGCCCGTGAACGGATCTACGCGTACCTCGACGAGCTGCGGACGACGCAGCGCTATTCCATCTACCGGGCGCTGAAGCACCCGCTCTATCCGATCCTCCGCAAGATCGAGCGCCACGTCGAGCACATCGAACACGTGAAGGCCGCCGTGCGCGGCGGACGCGTCATCTACGCGTCGAATCACAAGAGCCACACCGACTACCTCATCGAGCCGCTCGTCCTCGAGGATCACGGCATCCGGCCGCCGGTCATCGCCGCCGGCATCAACCTGTTCGGCGGCCCGCTCGGCCTGCTGCACCGGCACGTCACCGGAGCCATCCCGATCCGGCGCAACACGAAGGACCCGGCCTACCTGATCACGCTGCGGGCGTACGTCGCGGAGATCCTGCAGCGGCACGACCTGCTGTTCTACCCCGAGGGCGGCCGGAGCTACAGCGGCGAGATCAAGGCCGCGAAGGGCGGCCTGATCCAGGCGGCGCTGCAGTCGGAGTGCCCCGACCTGCAGATCGTGCCGACCGCCATCGCCTACGATCTCGTGCTCGAGGATCACATCCTCGCCCGGCAGCGGGTGAAGCGGCGTCAGCGGCCGTTCGCGCGCGAACTCGCCGAGATGGTGCGGTACGCCGTCGGCTACCGGTCCCGCGCGTTCGTGACGTTCGGCCCGCCGATTCCCGTGCTCGATTACGACCCGCATTCCCGGCGCGATTCGATCAAGCTGCAGCGGCTGCTGCGCGACCGCATCGGCCGGCTCTACAAGGTGCTGCCAACCGCGCTGGTCGCCGCCGCGATGCGGCCGTCGGTGACCCGGCGGGAGCTCGAATCGCGCATCGACAGCCTGCTCGAAACGCTCCGCGCCGCCCACGCCAACGTGACCGTCGCGAGCGGCGCAGCGGCGATCGACGAGGCCGCCCCCCTGCTCGAGGTGCGGGGCGTCATCGTCCACGAGCGGGGCCGGTTCAGGGTGCGCGAACGCAGCGTGCTGCGCTACTACGCCCGGACGATCGAACACCTGATCGTGCCGCAGGGCCGGACCCACTGATGCTGGACGCTGCGGCGAAGACCTTCTTCCATACGCTCGCCCAGAGCCGGCTGCTCGCCCGGCTCGCCTCGCGCTACGGCATGGCCGGCTCGCAGGGATTCGCCCGCCGCTTCGTCGCGGGCGAGACCGTCGACGAGGCGATCGGCGCCATCCGGGCGCTGCAGGCCCAGGGCCTCACCAGCACACTGGATCTCCTCGGCGAGAGCGTCTCCACGCTGGCGGAAGCCGACGCCGCGGCGCGCGACTACATCGGCGTGCTCGAGGCCGTGGTGGCCGCGGGCGTCGAGCGGAACCTGTCGCTGAAGCTGACGCAGCTCGGACTCGACATCGACCGCGCCACCTGCGTCGATCACCTGCGCCGCATCCTCGATCGCGCCACCCCGCACGACTTCTTCGTTCGGATCGACATGGAGAGCTCCGCCTATACGCAGGCGACGCTGGACGTGTTCGAGACGCTGTGGCAGCAGGGCTACCGCCATATCGGCATGGTGCTGCAGTCGGCCCTGCGCCGCAGCGAGGAGGACGCCCGCGCCCTGAACGCGATGGGGGCGCGCGTCCGGCTCGTCAAGGGGGCCTACAACGAGCCGAAGAGCGTTGCGTACCAGGCGAAGGCGGACGTCGATGCGGCCTACGTGCGGATCGCCACGCTGCTGCTGAGCGAGGGCACGTATCCCGCCATCGCCACGCACGATCCGGCGATGCTCGCCGCCGTGCGCGAGTACGCGACCGGCCACGAGATCGCCACCGACCGGTTCGAGTTCCAGATGCTGTACGGCATCCGCCGCGACCTGCAGGCGGCTCTGCACGCCGACGGCTACGCGATGCGCGTCTACACCCCGTTCGGCACCCACTGGTTCCAGTACTTCATGCGCCGCCTCGGCGAGCGCCCGGCGAACGTCGGGTTCGTACTGCGCGGCATCCTCACGGAGGACGCAGAAGAAGCGGGCCGGCCAAGTAGGGCACCCTGCGTCTCGTGCACCGTGCACGTCCGGCACCGGGACAAGCGACTCCCTCAGCCCCCGCAGTACCCCAGCGCCAGCTGCACCAGCGCATCACGACACGCCAGCACATCCTCGAGCATCACGTATTCCGTCGTCGAATGCAGTCCGGCCCCCCCGGGTCCGAACAGCACCGAGGGAATCCCGGCCCGGCCGAGCACGGCCGCGTCGGTCCAGAACGAAGCCCCGACGATCGGGGCGGGCCGCCCGATCCGCTCCGTCGCTGCGACCAGCTGCCGCGAGAGCTCGTGGCCGGCCGGCAGCTCGTACGGCGGTCGACTGAACGGGACGTGCGCCGACGCGACGAACGTGGCGTCCTCGCGCCCGAGCGCGGCCAGGATCGCCTCGACTTCGGTCGCGGCCGCGTCAGGCGCCTCGCCGGGCACCGTCCGCCGTTCCATCTGCAACCGGCAGCGATCGGGATAGCTGCTCAGCTCGCGTCCGCCTTCGACGATCGACGCGTGCAGCGACGCCGCGCCGAGCAGCGGATGCGGCGGGCGCGCCTGCAGCTCACGGTCGAGCGCCTCGAGGCGTGCGAGCACGCGGCCCATTCGCAGGATCGCGTCCCGCCCTTCCGACGGCCGGCTGCCGTGCGCCGCCTGCCCTTCCACGACGATGTCGACCCAGGCGAATCCCTTGTGGGCCACTGCCACGGCCATGTCGGTCGGCTCGGTCACGACCGCCGCGTCGGCGCGCCAGCGCTGGACGAGCGCTTCCGCGCCCAGGCTGGCGTGCTCCTCGTCGGCCACCGCCGCGACAATCAGTCGCCCGGCGGGCAGTCCACGTCCGGCCAGAACCCGGGCGGCGCCGATCATCGCCGCGACTCCGCCCTTCATGTCCTGAGCACCGCGGCCGTACAACCGGCCCTCGCGTTCGATCGGATCGAACGGCGCCGCCATGCCGGCCACGCCGACCGTGTCCAGGTGACCGCAGAACATCAGCGACCGCCCGGGCGCCCTTCCGTCGAGCACGCCCACGACATTGGGCCGGCCGGGGGCGGCGTCGGTCACCTCGACCTGCAGGCCGGCGGCACGCAGGGCCTCGGCGACGGCGCGCGCCACCTCGCGCTCACCGGCCGCCCCGGGCACGAGCGACGGATTCACCGAATCGATCGCCACCAGGTCGCGCAGCAGTTCAAGCGTCGGGTCGCTCATCGGGCGGCACGATAGCACAGGCCGGCAGGCCGATTGACGAACGGCCGCGCCGCCTGACGGCGCGCAACGCTTCCGAAGGCGTCATCGCGTCGCGTTCGATGACGGCAGGGGGTTCTGCGCACCGCTCCGCGAGAGCAGCGTTCCCCGACCGACGACGACCCCGGCCAACGCCGCGACGTACGTGGCGGTGAGCCACTCCGCGAAGGTCCCCCAGTTGCAGATCACGGCGCGGACATCGTCGTTCGCGTTCCAGGGGAGGGAGATCGGGATCCCGGAGATTGCCCAGCAGCTCCACGTGGCGCACGTGCTCGAGGGCTCGGCGACGAAGGCGCTCGAGATCGATCCGGAGTGCGCACCGGCCCATGCGGGCCTCAGGCAGGGGAGAATCCACGTCGCGGGATGGCCGACCTCGTTGAGAAGGTCCGTCTGGATCACCAGGACACGACCCACGAACCTGCGAGACTTCGTCCCATGATCATGAAGCTGTGCACAAGTGAACAGCCGTCGTCTGATGCCAACCGCCATGATGCTCGCGTGGATAACATCTTCCACGTGCCGGTGTTCAGGTGGTCGCCTTTCAGGAGTCCGAGTCATGAGCAGGATCTCGCGTCGCGTCGGTGTGGCCCTCTTCGCAGTGCTGGTGTCGGCGTGCGCCAGACAGCCGGCCGTGGACACGGTCACGCTTGGCCAGGGCGTCGCGGTCACCAAAGCTGACGGCGGCGTGGTGCAGGGTACGGTCACCGCCCGCGACCAGAAGACCGTGCAGGTGAAGACCGGCAGGACGACGAAGACGATCCCGAAGGACGAGATCGTGGACGTGCAGGTCGTCGACGAGACCAAGCCTGTTGTTCTGCCGCCGGTCGCGAAATATCGGGAGTACACGGTGCCTGCGGGCACGACGCTCGTGCTGACACTCGCGACCCCCATCAACTCGGGAACGAACCGCGTCGAAGACCCGGTGGAAGCGACCCTGGCCGAGGCCGTCTCAATCGGAGGCGTTCAGGCGCTCCCGGCGAACAGCACCGTGAAAGGCGTGGTCTCCGCTGTCGAAGGATCGGCGAAGGTCAAGGGCCTGGCCAGCCTCTCCGTGCGCTTCACGAGCCTGGCGGCCGCGGGCCGGGACGATCGCTACGATATCGACGCGACCTACTCCGAGACCGCCCAGCCCACGAAGACCGCCGATGCCACGAAGATCGGCATCGGCGCGGGCGTCGGTGCCGCGATCGGCGGCATGCTCGGCGGCAAAGGCGGCGCCGCCAAGGGCGCGGTGATCGGCGGCGGTGCGGGCACGGCGGTCGTCCTGAACACGAAGGGCCAGGAAGTCGATCATGCCGCCGGCACGACGCTGACAGTGACGCTCGCGAGAGACGTCGATGTGAGACTGCCCATCGGAGAGCAGACGAAGTAGCCGCCGGCCGAGCGGCGGCGCCCCGCATGCGGGACCCGATCCCGAGGTCGAGCACATGAGCAGATGCACCTTGACGCGCGTGACGGCGGTCGTCGGCCTCGGCGTGCTCCTGTCGGTCGGCGCGCTGAAGGGGCAGACCACCGTCGCGGTCCCAGACAACAGGTACACGCCCGCCGAGGACGTGGAGCTCGGACGGAAGGCCGCCGTCGAAGTCGAGCAGCAACTGCCGATCCTGCGCGATGAGGCGGTGACGCCGATGGTCGCGTCGATTGGGCAGCGGCTGGTCCGGTCCATTCCGGCGGATTTGCGCCATCCCGAGTTCCAGGTACTCGTTCCAGGTCGTCAACGTGAGCGAGATCAACGCCTTCGCGCTGCCTGGCGGGCCGATGTACATCAATCGCGGCATGATCGAGGCGGCGCACACGCAGGGCGAGGTCGCCGGCGTGATGGCGCACGAGCTCAGCCACGTCGTGCTCAGGCACGGCACGGCCCAGGCGACCAAGGCGACGAAATACGAGATCGGCACGCTGCTCGGCGCGCTCGCTCGGCTCGATCATCGGCGGTCGGGTCGGCAGCGCGGTGGCGCAGGGCACACAGTTCGGGCTCGGTACGGCATTTCTGCGATTCAGCCGCGAGTTCGAGCGCGACGCCGATCTGATGGGATCGCACATCATGGCCGCGGCCGGGTATGACCCGCGCGAGATGGCCAGCATGTTCAAGACGATCGCGGAGCAGAGCGGCTCCGGCGGCCCGCAATGGCTGAGCGACCATCCGGATCCGGGAAACCGGTTCGACGCCATCACGCGCGAAGCGCGCCTGCTGACCGTCCAGGACCCGGTGCGCGACACGCGCGCGTTCACGACCGCGCAGGCTCGATTGCGCCAATTGGCGCCGGCGCCGACCACCGAGGAGGCGACGAAGACGATGACCAGTGGCCGCGGCGCCGCGCCGGCACCCGCCGCAGGTCTCGATCCTGGCCGCGTCGCGCCGCCCTCGTCGACCTACAGCACGTACGCCGAAGGCGGCCTGTTTCGCGTGAGCGTGCCCTCGAACTGGCGGGAGATGCCGGGCAACAACGTCGTGATGTTCGCGCCAGACGGCGCGTATGGCACCGAGGGCGGACAGGCGGTCTTCACGCACGGCATGGAGATCGGGCGTTGCCCGAAACGAGACCCATGACCTGCGAACGGCCACCGACGAGTTCATCGCCTCTCTGGCCGCCGGCAATCCGAACCTCAGCCGACCTGCCCGCTACAGCCGGGTGAAGATCGGCGGCCGCCAAGGGCTCCGCACGATCCTCTCGAACCGGTCGGCGGCCACCGGCCAGGAGGAGCGCATCGAGGTCGTTGCGACGCTGCTCGACGACGGGACGCTCTTCTACGCGCTTGGGGTCGCTCCCCGCGACCGCTTCTCGCAGTACCAGAGGACGTTCCAGAAGGTGGTCGGATCAATCGTGCTCGGGCGGTAACCGGTCAGCGCGACGACCGCGTCACAGGTGCACCGCGTGCTTCCGTCTCAGAGAAGAGAATGAGTGGCGAGCGGGGTGATGCCTACGGGCGAGCGTCCGATACCGGGCCTCATGTTGCTGATGTTGCCTACCCCCTCGAGCACCTGATCGTGCCGCAGGGCCGGACGCACTGATGCTGGACGCGGCGGC
>CAVQEJ010000006.1:0-413692 GCA_963711505.1 uncultured Acidobacteriota bacterium
CGCACGGTCATCATGAACGAATATGTCTGGCTTTCCGGAACGGTGTATCTCGGAGCGTGGTAGAAGGCCGATTCGTGATACAGATCGGCACTGATACCCCAGGAGCTGTAGAGGCCTCCCTGCCACATCTGACTGGTATGCCGACCAATCTGAATCGCTGGTACGAAGAAGTGGGATTGATGTAGGCGTAGAGGAACAGGCCGAAGTACAGCCCGTCTCCGTGAGTCTTCGCCCGCAGGTAACTCAGATCGTTCGCGCTACCACCGGCGCTCACGTCGTGATCCACCTCGAAATAGTCTGGAGCCACGCTGTGATTGCAGCAGCTGATCGCGTCGATCCAGCCACCAAGTGTGTTTGCGCTATTGAACGGGTAGGCCTCTATTTCAACGATCTTCGCATTTGGATAGTTCGCACGAAGCAGACCAATGAAGATGTGGGTCTGATTCAACGCATAATAGTAATCGCCCGTGTGCTGATTCGTGATCCCGTTCATCACGTGGGTGAGCGGCTCATCGAGGAAGAAGACGCCAATCGAACCGGCCCCGCCACTATTCCCGGCGAGGCGGCTCCACTTCGGACCCGTAGCGTTGTAACAACTCTGCGCGTCCTGACACCAATCAGTAAGCACGCCGACTTTCAAGCGCCCACTTGATTCCTGCGGCATTCAAGTTGGCCGCAGCAAGTCTGCTGCTCAGAGTTCGTCAACATATCTATGGCCCAGTCTGCATTTCCATAGAAGTCTGTCCTGGCCTTCACCGTCGACCACTGCGACGGATTGAGACAGCCGTCGCGTACCGGAGTCGGCGTGATCGGGTCCTGCGGACTTTCCAGGGGAGAGAGCGACAGCGCCGGATAGTGAGTCTGAGCTGCAGCCACACCCGATACGCAGAATGAAATGACGGTCGCCAAGACGGCACCCGCCAGACGGCACTGCGGATTCATCATCATCGTCTCCTTGGACATTCCGAGTTGCGCTACGAAGGCTACTCGCGCGAATGACGGGAGTTGCGCCTGGTCACATCCGATGAGTGCTTGAGCCAGGCCAACATAGGCGATGACCAGCAAATGGGGAGCCGGCCCCTTCAACAGGCTTACCTGTTCGAGACAGTTCACTGGGAACGGCCTGGAGTAGGAACTTGACCGGCACGTGATCCAAATTGTGCTGGCCAACCGACTGACCAGCGGACAATCACCTGACTCGTGGGAAGGCGGGCATCACACGCGCCCAGGCGCCCTGGTTGTTTCAACGATGTATCGTGAGTGTCTCTTCCGTGCAGGATCTCTTCGGTTCCGTGAAACGACGCCCGAATTTCATCGGCACTTGTCCGTGTCCGTCCGACACAGGTGTCGGCGTTCGTCTGACAGGCACAGCGCAGGCGTAAGCCTGAAGCTCGACTGTCGGTGACGACCCAGTTGCACGGGAAGTTCTGAGGACCGCGTTTCAGACCATCGGAAGAGTCAGGAGGGTCACTGTTGACGTGATACCGTGGTTTGTCGTGGGTGGTGTCGTGCTCCACTCGCTGACGGTGAGAGTTATCTCGAACACGAGGAGGTCGTCACTCGCGTGGACGACGACGAGCGGACGACGGTCAGACGCGCGGCCTTCCTGTTGTTCCTGGCGTTGCTCGCTATCTACCTTCCCGATGTCGGCCACGGCTTCGTCAAGGACGATTTCGACTGGATCGCCAGGAGCCATGTCGGCTCTATCCAAGATCTTGTAGGTCTGCTGCATACTCCGGCGTATTTCTTTCGACCAGTCGTCGCACTGTCCTTTGCCGTCGATCTCGGCGATCGGTGGCCTCAACGGAGAAGTCTACGGCCTGACCAACCTTGTGCTGGCCGTATGTTGCGCTGCCGGCGTGTATGCGCTGGCTCTCGCTCTGGAGTCAGAGGCTGCGGCTCTGGCGGCCGCGGCCATCTGGATCTTCAACTGGAGCGGGATCCGATGGAGCCCTATGGATCAGTGGCCGGACGGGGCTGCTGATGGTGCTCTTTGCCACGTTCGCCGGCGTCTCGTTGTTGAGGAGGCGCTGGGTGCTGGCCGGAAGTCTGATGCTGCTCGCCATGCTTTCGAAAGAAGAAGCCGTGTTGGTGCCGGCCGTGCTGGCGGCCTGGCTCCTCCGGGTCGATGGCCCTGGCGGTCGTCCAATCGGATGTGGCTTCAAGCTTCCTGGCTTGGCGGTATTGTCGGGGCTTCTCTATTTCGGGCTGAGAATCCGCTCCGGCGCCCTCACTCCTGGCGACGGCGCCCCCGTACTACCACCTCAGCGTTACGTTCAACCGTCTGCTGGTCGAATGCCCCGCTAGACCTGGACCGTTCGGCCACGTTTGCCGCGGTAGTTCTTGCTGCTGTTCTGGCTGGATAGGCCGTCCTTGAGCGCTGCGCGAAGCGGCCGCTCTGCGCAGAGTCATTGTCTTTGGGTGCCTTTGGTGGCTCGGCGGCTACGCGATCACGATGTTCCTGCCGGTAAGGTCGAGCCTGTACGCATGTCTACCGGCCGTCGGGACCGCCTTGATCGCGGTCGTGCTACTGAGCAGTGCCTGGCATAGTGTCTCGCCCGATCGACGTCGGCACCTCCTCTACGCCGGCCTAGCCCTGCCCTTCCTCTTGTGGCCGGTGTACCACGCCAGAAATCAACGACAGGCCCGCGAGGCCGAACTCTCGACGCGGACACTTGGTGCGCTTCGACAGATTGCAGGCTCCAGGTCCGGACCGTTGACGATCGTACTGGATGACGACCGCTCGCGGCGACCATCGCTCGATGACGCGTTTGGCGGCGCGTTGCAGGAAGCCGTCGACCTTATGATCGGTCCCTCGCTTGCGAGTCTGGATGTCGCCGCCACCTGTGGGGAGCGCGCAAACGAATCCGCCGCCGTCTCAGCCCGACGTCAGGCTCACACTCGCGGACGGTCGCCTCGTCCGGTTGAGTGGAACGGGCCTCCGCACCATCAATAATCGGGGCTCTGCCCCGAACCCCGGCTCCCTGCACTCCGCTCGCTTTCCGGCTCGCTCCGTTCCGGTCGCGGCCGCGCGGTGCGCGGCGTTGGCGGCGGGCTCTGCCCCGAACCCCGACTCGCTTCGTTGCCCTTCGACAACGCTCGGGCGTCCCGAGCACTGTCAAGGGCGCTCGCGATCCAGCTCGTCCGTTCAGATCGCGGGCGCACGCGCATTCTGCTTGCTGGAGGCTGCCCGACGCGGCTAGTCTGCGCTGTGTCACACAGAGAGAACCGGATACGGATGAGGCGGAGCCCCGCGGCGAACGTCCAGGAACACGCCTCATGTTGTCGAATGCGGCCTATCCTCGGAGCTGAATCATGAAAAAACTACTGCAGGTCGCCGGCTGCATCCTCACCACCGGATTGCTTCTGGGCTCTGCCGCCGCGCAGGCGCCGAACCCGCCGGCTGCCGCGCAGGCGCCGAATCCGCTGGCGGCTCTTCACTACCGCTTCGTCGGTCCGCAGGGCAACCGCGACATTTCGGTGGCGAGCGTCCCCGGCAACCCGCTGGTGATCTACTACGGCGCGGCCTCGGGCGGGATCTGGAAGAGCACGAACGGCGGCGTCAGCTTCCACCCGATCTTCGACCACCAGGACGTGTCCGCGGTAGGCGCGCTCGCGGTCGCGCCCGAGTCGCCGAACATCGTCTGGGCGGGCACCGGCGAGCCGTGGATCATCCGCCAGCCGACGTCACCCGGCGACGGCGTCTACAAATCCATCGACAGCGGGCGGCACTGGCAGCACGTGGGCCTCGAGCAGACCGGCCACATCGCCGGCATCGAGATCAATCCCCATAACCCGGCGATCGTCTACGTGTGCGCGGTGGGCCAGGGCTACCGCGACAACCCGGAACGCGGCGTCTACCGCACGGAGGACGGCGGCAAGACCTGGGATCAGGTGCTCAAGGTCAACGACCAGACCGGCTGCAGCGGCATCACCATGGACGCGCACGATCCCAACACGCTGTTCGCCGGCATGTGGCAGCTGACGATCCGGCCCTGGGACCTGCACAGCGGCGGACCGGGCAGCGGCGTGTTCGTGACCCACGACGGCGGCACCACCTGGAAGCGGGTGAGCGGCCACGGGCTGCCGGCGGCGGGCTCCACCGACGTTGGCAAGGTGGCGGTGCGCGTGGCGCCGAGCGACTCCAGCCGCGTCTACGCGCTGATGGAGGAAAGGACCGCGCCGGGGTTCTATCAGTCCGACGATTACGGCAAGACCTGGCGCCTGATGAACCGCAACAACCGCATGACCGGGCGCCCCGCCTACTTCACGAACTTCCGCGTGTCGCCCGGCGATGAGAACCTGATCTACTTTGTCGCGCAGTACTGGAGCGTGTCGCGCGACGGCGGCAAGACGTTCGCGACGGATGTGGCCCGGGCGGGCGGCGACCTGCACAACATCTGGATTGATCCCACGAATCCCAAGCGGATGATGGTGGCCGACGACAGCGGCGGCGGCATCACCCTGGACGGCGGCAAGACCTGGCAGCGGGTGAAACTGCCGATCGCGCAGATGTATCACGTCTACGCGGACAACCGCATCCCGTACAACGTGCTCGGCAACCGCCAGGATGACGACGGCGAAGTGGGCCCCAGCCGCACGCTGTACGCCGCCGGGTACGGGGGCTCGGTGGGCGGGCCGATCACGTCGGCGGACTGGCACGGCTACGCCGGCTGCGAGAGCGGCTTCGGCGTGCCCGATCCGGTGGACCCCGACATCATCTGGACCGGTTGCTACAACGGCGACCTGACCCGCGTGGACCAGAAGACCGGACAGGCGCGCAACGTCTCGGTGTGGCCCGAGAACTCCTTCGGCGGGCCGCCGGCCGACGTGCGCGACCGCTGGAACTGGACCTTCCCCATCGCGATCTCGCCCCGCAACCACAACAAGGTCTACGTGGGCAGCCAGTACGTGTATGAAACCGAGAACGCCGGCCAGAGCTGGACGCGGATCAGCCCGGACCTGACGCGCAACGACAAGAGCAAGGAAGGCAGCTCGGGCGGCGTCACCGGCGACAACCTGATGACGTTCACCAGCGAGACGTTGTCGAACATCTCGATCTCCCCCGTCCAGGCGGGCGTGATCTGGGTGGGCAGCTACGACGGCGAGGTCAACGTCACCAAAGATGGTGGCAAGACCTGGAGCAACGTCACCGCCAACATCCCCGGGCTGCCGCCCTGGGGCGAGATCACCCGCATCGACCCGTCGCACTTCGCCGCCGGTACGGCCTACCTGAGCGACGACGTGATGATGATGGGCGACTACAACCCCTACATCTACAAGACGACCGATTTCGGCCGCACCTGGACCAATATCTCCGGCGACATCCCGCACACGCTGTTCAGCTACGTGCACGTGGTGCGCGAGGACCCGGCGCGGCGCGGCATGCTCTACGCCGGCACCGAGAACTCGATCTACTTCACGCTGGACGAGGGCGCGCACTGGACGCTGCTGAAGAACAACCTGCCGGCGGCGCCGATGAACTGGCTCACGATCCAGCCGCACTTCAGCGACCTGGTGGTCGGCACCTACGGGCGCGGCATCTGGATCCTCGACGACATCACGCCGCTGCGGAGCCTGGACAAGGTGACGAAGGCGGGCGCGGCGCATCTGTTCGAGCCGCGGCCGGCCTACCGCTTCCGGCGGTCGGTGCTGGTGCCGCAGAGCGGGCCCAACGACCCGGTCATCGGCCAGAACCCGCCGTACGGGGCCGACCTGAACTACTACCTGCCGTCGGGCGCGAAATCGGCGACGCTGACCATCCGCGGCAGCAACGGCCAGGTCGTTCAAACCGTCCAGGGGACCACCCGCACGGGACTGAACCGCGTCTGGTGGAACCTGCGTTACCCCGAGCCGACGGTGGTGCACCTGCTCACGCCGCCGCCGGACAAGCCGTGGATCACGGTCGGCCCGGAAGGCTGGCGTCCGCTGGTCGCCTGGGGCGGACGCGCGGGATCGCCGCGGGTGGTGCCGGGCACCTATCAGGTGCAGCTCACGGTGGACGGCAAGGTCATGGGGACCGAGCCGCTGAGCGTGCTCAAGGACCCCGCCGCCTCCGGCACGCAAGCCACGATGGAGGCGCAGCTCGAGTTCGCGCTGACCATGGGCGATGAGATCAACGACGTGTCGGAGATGATCAACGGCGTCGAGAGGACGCGCAAGCAGTTGGAGGACGCGGTCGCGGTGCTCGCGCACCATCCGGGGACGGAAGCTGCGGTGCAGGCCGATCGCGCGCTCGAGGCCAAGTACGTGGCGCTCGAGGGGAAACTCTACGACGTGCACCTGAGCAGCCAGAGCATCGAGGAGTCGTTCATCAACCCGGTGCAGCTCTACGCCAAGCTGTGCAGCCTGGCGGCCGACTTCAACGGCACCGGCCGGTACGGCGGCGGCGCCGGCCTGGGGCCGACCGAGCAGGCCATCGCCGTGAACAAGAAGCTGGCAGGCGAGATGAACCAGGTGCGGTCGGGACTGGCGGCGCTGAACCGCACAGAGGGCGCGGCGTTCAACGCGCAACTGCACTCCCTCGGCATGGGCCTGGGGATTCAGTACGCGGCGTTGCCGGCGCAGAAGTAGCCGGCAGCCTTCGGCTGCCGGCTCGCAGCCATCCTCAGCCGTCACAGAACGAAGGGCCCGCACCTGCGGGCCCTTCTTCTGTGCCCCCTCACTCTATCGTTCCGGGCGGGCCAGCGAGTCCTGGATCGCCTTTCGCCATTCCGGGCCGCTGGCGGCGTCGTGGGTGGCAAGGTCCCGGACATCGTCATTGACCGCAGGGTCGAGGGCCGTCCTGGTGTACGTGACATCGACATGGGTCTTCGCCGCGCCCGAGGCCGTCACCTTCACGTCGATCACGGTCGCGACGATGTGCGGAATGACCTCGACGTACTGCATGCGTCCACCCGCCGGGTCGTAAATGGTGTTCACCCAGATACCGGTGTGGGGACCGCGGGCCACGGTGAAGACCGCACCGGAAGTGTCCTTTCCGGGCTTCGGATAGAAGAAGGTGGGTTGCCAGTGTTCACCGGCCCAGCTCTTCTCCGCCTCCGGACCGAAGAGCGACGCGGTCTCTCGAAAAGGGCGCGTCAACCTCGAAGTGGAAGGCGGTCGAGAGATGCACCGGTTCGGGAGATGCTGGCATGGTCGAACGCGCTCCGGATGGCGCCAGGGTGATCAAGATGGATACGAGGAACGTCAAGGCGTGTCTCATTGGTGCTCCCGTCGAGGACGGCTATCTGAAGCACTCGGGTGAGGCCGTCGGGCGCCGCGCTCCACCGCTGACCGGTCCCGCCCTCACTTTGTGTACCTTGGTACCACGATACCAAACTCGACTCGTTTTGTCGCCGCCGGCATCCGGTCCGCGGCCAGATCCCCTGGCTCCGCCCCGAGCGTGTCGAAGGAGCGGGCGCGCCTCCGAGCATCCCGGCCACGTTCGGTCTGTCGCGTACGGCCGCGGCCGCGGCTTGGCGGTATCATGCCGGCATGGCTGGTCTTCTGCGGATCGGGCAACTCGCGGCGCGCACCGGTGTCAGCGTCGACACGATCCGGCACTACGAGCGGATCGGCGTACTGCCCAGGGCCGCGCGGACCGACGCAGGATACCGGCAGTACCCCTTGTCGGCGGTTCATCGGGTCAAGCTGGTTCAGCATGCGCTGCGATTCGGATTTTCGCTGCGCGACGTGGCAGGGTTCCTGCGGACGCGCGCGGCTGGCGGCACCCCCTGTCGCGACGTTCGCGTCGCAGCGGCTCGCATTCTGACGGCCGTGGATCGGCGAATCGCCGAACTGACGGCGGCCCGAAAGGACATGGCCCGGACGCTCCGGGACTGGGACCGCCGTCTGGCCCGCACGCCCGCAAACCGGCAGGCGCACCTGCTGGAGTCCTTGAATGCCGACAATCTTCCGGTTCGCACTTCGACGTCACGCCTGAAGTCGAAGCCCTGAATGCTCCGCCTGTCGCGCCTTGACCCTGGAACCGATTCAAGGGTTTATCATGATGGTGGCATGCGACCGCTGCCCCCATGACAGTCCAGGATCCGTAATGCAAGGCTTCCGTCGTCAGTTCGTGCAGATCGCCGCCGGCTGGCTGGTGCTTCAACTCGCGGTCGTGAGTTCTGTACCGGTCCTCCCGTGTGCCGCCATGAGCAGCGCGGCGCACGTCGAATGTACGTGCGCGCATGGTGAGGGTGTCGCGTGCCCCATGCACCACGTCACGCCGAAGCGCGATGCGAAATCGTGTTCATGCCACAGCGCCGCGGACGATGATGTGACCGGTATCGCCTCGCTGTTCGACGGGACCGCTGTACTCACCACGTCAGCTCGACCAACGCCGCCGTCTCCGGCCTCACCGCTCCTCCTGGGGTCCTTGACTCACCCGCTGGACTCGTTCCTCGTTCCCGACGCACCCCCTCCTCGCGCGTAACCCCTCGTTCGACGCCGTGTGAATACCCGGCATCGGCCGGCCGCGGAGTGTGAGAACCGCTCCGCGATCACGTCAATTCGAGGAGGGTGTGCGTATGCGATCACGAATTCCCAGCTCGCCAATCGTGGTGTTGGCGCTCGCGTGTTTTCTGCTGTCCGTTCCCGGGCTGAGTGTGGCCCAGACGGCGGCGCCTGCCCGGGAGGCGTCGGCCCGACCGGAACAGGGCGGCGTCATCGGATTCGTCACCAGCCCGGACGGGGCGCGCCTGCCCGGCGTCGTCGTCACCATCACCGAGGTCGGAAGCGGCGCGACCCTGACCGTCGTCACGGGTGAACACGGTGGCTATCGACGAACAGGGCTCGAGCCTGGGCGCTACGAGATCCGGGCGGACCTCGACGGCTTTCAGACGCAGATTCTCCGCGACCTCGAGGTCGCCGAGGGCCAGACCCGTGAAGTGGACTTCACGATGGCGCCCGCGTCCTATCACGAAGTCGTGAGCGTCGTGGCAACCACCGCGCGGGACAGCATCCAGGCGTCGGAGATCCGGGCGAGCACGGCGCGGGACATTGGCGAGGCGCTCTCACGCATGACCGGCATCTCGAAGATCCGCAAGGGCGGGCTCGGCAACGACGTCGTGCTGAACGGCTACCAGGGCAAGGACCTGACGGTGCTGATTGACGGCCAGAAGGTGTACGGGGCGTGTCCCAGCGACATGGACCCGGCCGTGTTTCACGCCGACTTCGCCGAGGTGGACCACATCGAGGTGGGCAAGGGACCGTTCGACATCCTGAACCAGGGAAGCCTGGGCGGCGTGATCAACATCGTCACGCGGAAGCCTGCTGAGGGATTCCACGCCGAGCCGACGTTCTCCATCGGCTCGTTCGGGTACGTCAACCCGTCAGCCACGATCTCGTACGGGAGCCGGAAGGTGTCGGCCCTGGGCGGCTATTCCTACCGGGCGTCTGACCCGTATCGCGACGGCTCCGGGAAGCGGTTCACCGAATATGCGAACTACCGCTCCGCGAGCGCCGGCTCACAGGCGTTCGGGGCGAACACCGGCTGGCTGCACCTGTTCGTGTCGCCGCATGACGGGCACACGATCCACGTGTCGTACACCAGACAGCGGGCCGATGACGTCCTGTATCCCTACCTGCAGATGGACGCGATCGACGATCACGCCGAGCGGCTCGGCTTCGCCTATGACGTCGCGAACGCTCACGGGCCGATCAGGTCGGTCGCGACCCAGGCCTACTACACGCGCGTCGGGCATTCGATGACGGATCAGTTCCGCACCTCGTCAGTCGGATCCATGCAGCCCTACAGCATGATCACGCAGGCCGATTCGAGCATCGCCGGAGGAAAGGTCCAGGTGGACATCGCCGGCGTGATCGCCGGGATCGACGGCTCGCGTCGGAGCTGGAATGCGACCACGTCGATGCTCGCGAGTCAGTTCCAGCCGAAGTACGCCATCCCCGACGTCACGACCGACAGCCTCGGCGCCTATGCCCAGTACAGGACGATCGCTTTCCGCCGCAACGCGCCTCGACGTCGGCGGCCGGCTGGACTGGGCGCACAGCGTCGCCGATCCGCAGAAGGCGAACACCAATCTGTACTTCGCCTACCACGACACCCGGTCGACCTCGGCGTCGAACGTGATGCCGTCGGGCCACGTCCGCCTGGCCTATCGCGCATCCGACACCCTGACGATCGGCGGCGGCATCGGCCACACCGAGCGCGTGCCCGATCCGCAGGAGCGCTACTACGGTCTCCAGCGGATGGGCTCGGACTGGGTGGGCAATCCGACGCTTCCGCCCACCGGCAACACGGGCATCAACGCCGACGTCACGTACCAGGTACCGACGCATCGTCGCCACGGTCAGCGTGTCCCGTGACTGGCTGAGCCACTTCGTCTCGCTCGGGCCGCAGACGAGAGTCAACAACGTCAGCGGCGTGATGAACCGGATCGCACAGACGTACGAGCCCGTGAGCGCCCGCATGACGAGCGGCACGGCGAACGTCACCTACTCGTTGTCGAGCCAATGGTTCGCCACGGCCAGGGCGGCGTACACCCGCGGCACCAGGGATCCGAACCCCGTCCTCGGAATTCTCAGCCCGAACCTCGCCGAGATTCCGCCCTTCAACGGCTCGCTCGGGCTCCGGTACGACCGGGTGACGATGTTCGCAGAAGCGGAACTGCTGGTGGCCGGATCGCAACGGCACGTGGACACCGACGTCCTCGAACAGCCGACGCCCGGCTACGGCGTGCTCAACCTGCGCGCGGGGCGACAGATCAAGGCCCTCCGCGTGACGGTCGACGTCGACAATGTCTTCAACAAGCTCTATCTCGACTACCTGTCGTATCAGCGCGATCCGTTCCGTTCAACGGTGCGGGTCCGCGAGCCGGGACGGAACGTCTACATGAACGTGTCGTATCGCTTCTGACGCGATCGCGCCACGGCAGCCAGGAGGTGCCGGCAATCCGAGCGTCTCCTGGCGCCTGGCCTCTCGACGCAAACGTCGAGGGGCGGCGCGGTGTGTCGGCTGCTTCTGCGCAGAGGGTCTCCCGCACCAGGGGCGATTGACGCCCCTGGTGGGAGATCGAGGATGGTCGGGTCTGGAAGTGAACGTGATGCCTGAATGCTTCAGGCCACGTCGTGCACGTAGTCGCCGGGGGCGGTGGCGTCGTTGCCGGCCGGGGCGTTCAGCATCTTCAGCACCAGCGTCAGGCCGATGACGACCGACGAAGTTGCCGATCAGGGAGTAGAGCGCCGCGTAGCCGGGCACGATGAGCGATCCCAGGTGCAGCGGGTAGATCGAGCTGTTGAAGTCCTGGGTGGCGGCCATCCCGGTCCCCACGCGCATCCCCACCAGCCAGCCCGCCACGAGCGCCCAGCGGTGGAACCAGCGCGTATACAGGCCGACACACCACGGACGGCAGGGTCTGGATGATCCAGACGCCGCCGAGCAGCTGGAACTGGATCGCGTATTGCTCCGGCAGGAAGATGATGAAGCAGAGCGCGCCGACCTTCACCAGCAGCGACATGAACTTGGCCACCCGGGCCTGCTGCTGCGGCGTCGCGTCGGGCTTCAGGTACTCCTTGTAGATGTTGCAGGTGAACAGGTTCGCCGAGGCGATCGACATGATGGCCGCCGGCACGAGCGCGCCGATGGCAATCGCCGCGAAGCTCACCCCCACGAACCAGCTGGAAAACGACTGCAGCAGCAGGGCGGGCACCGCGAAGTTGGTGCCGTACTGCTTGAAGAAGTCCGCGTACGCCGGGTTCTGCTGCACGCCCGCCGCAATCGCCATGTAGCCCAGGAAGGCGATGAGGGCCAGCACCAGCGAATAGGCCGGCAGCAGCGCCATGTTGCGCTTGATCACGTTGCGGTTGCTGGCGCTCAGCAGTCCCGTGACGCTGTGCGGATAGAGGAACAGCGCCAGCGCCGACCCCAGCGCCAGCGTGGCATACGCACTGTAGATGCCGACGTTGCCCGGCACCGGCGGCTTCAGCAGCAGCTTGTCCTTCGGGAATCGCCGCGAAGATGTGGCCGTAGCCGCCCAGCTGCGAGGGGATCACGATGATTGCCGCGATGATGACGATGTAGATCAGCATGTCCTTCGCGATGGCGATCATCGCCGGCGCGCGGATGCCGCTGCTGTAGTCGTACGCCGCCAGGACGCCGAACGCGACGACGAGCGGCAGGACCCCGAGGAAGCCGGTCCCGGTGAATCCCATCGCCCCGATCACCACCTGGATGCCGACCAGCTGCAGGGCGATGTAGGGCATGGTGGCCAGGATGCCCGTGATGCGCCACCACGCAGCGCCAGCAGGCCGCTGTCGTAGCGGGCGCGCACGAAGTCCGACGCGGTCACGTAGCCGTGCTTGTGCGCCACCGACCAGAGCCGCGGGAAGACCATGTACACGAACGGAAACACCATCAAGGTGTAGGGCAGCGCGAAGAAGCCGATCGCCCCCGCCCCGAACACCAGCGCCGGCACGGCGATGAAGGTGTAGGCCGTGTAGAGATCGCCGCCCAGCAGGAACCAGGTGATGAGCGTGCCGAACCGGCGCCCGGCCAGGCCCCATTCGTTCAGATGGTCCAGGTCCGCCAGGTGCCAGCGCGCGGCCAGGAAGCCGATCACGGTGACCGCCGCGAAGAGAACGATGAATACGGAGAGTGCCGTCCAGTTCACTGTGTGCCCCGGCGATTGGTCAGGCTTTGAACTTGTAGGCGATCCCGGTAACGATCGCCGTGACAATGATCCAGACGAACTGGAACCAGTAGAAGAAGGGAATACCGAACAGCGCGGGATCCACGCGGTTGTAGAACGGCACCCACAGGGCGCCCACGAACGGTGCCAGCAGGAACAGCACCCACAGCACCTGCACGGTGCTCGACCTGGATTCTGCGCTCGTCATCAGTCAGTCCCCTCCACGATCAGGCGCGCCCATTCTCCCCGGGTTTTCCGCGCAGGGGCAAGGCATAATCGCCCGACGACGCGCTCGATGGCCGCAGCGGGTCCACGGCCAGCCGCACGCGCGGCCGGCACGGCGTGGTGCTCGGGGGGATCGGGACGAAGCGTTTCTGCGGCTGAGCTCGACCCGCTGATTCCCCGAACGCGGCCGGCCTGAAGGTCGAGGACGGAGGTCTGCGGCGGGAAGCGGCGTCAGTCCTCCGCGAAAGCCGGCCACGACCTCGATCGCCCGATCGATGTCGCGGGTGTTGGTGGGCAGGCCCACGGACGCGCGCATGGCGCCGACCGCGGCGTCCGGGCCGAGGCAGGCACGCAGGCCCTCCAGCGTGAACCGGTCGTCCAGCGCGTCGAGGCAACCGCGCAGGCGGTCCGGATCGACGGCGAACGCGCGCTCGGAGGCGCCAGGATTGCAGAAGCAGCCGCCGCGCATCGCCACGCCCGCATCGCGGCCCCGCCGCTCCACCTCTTCGAACGGCACCGGCTTCCCCGCGCGATCGAGCACGTTGAACGCCACCGTGCCACCGCGATCGACCATCGAGGTCGGCCCGTAGATCCGGACGAGCGGCTCGCCGCCGCCGTGCGTGAGCGACATCAGGCCGTCGAGCAGGCGCGCCGTCAGCGTGTGCACGTGCGCCGTCAGGCGCGGCATGCCGACCCTTTCCAGGAGCGCGAAGCCCGGGGCGAGCGCCGCGATGCCCAGGAAGTTCGGCGTGCCGTCCTCGAACGCCTCGTAGCCCGGCCGCAGCTGATGGCGCTCGAGCGCCACGGAGACGTACGTGACCGTCCCGCCCGCGAACCACGGCCGAACCAGGCGCGCGAGCGCGTCGAGCCGCGCGACCAGGGCGCCGACCCCGGTCGGAAAGCCGAACAGCTTGTAGAAGGAGACGACGACGAAGTCGGCGGGCGTCTCCCGGAGACTGAGCGCGTGGGTGGGCAGGTACGCCGCGGCATCGAGCAGCACGTCGAAGCCGAGCGCGCGCGCACGGCCGACGAGGTCGAGCGGGTGGATCACGCCGGAGAAGTTCGATTGCGCAGGGAACGCGAACAACCCGCGCGGCTCGATGGCGCGCAGCTGCGCCTCGACGTCCAGGAGCCGCAGCTCATCGTCGAGCGGCAGCTCGTGGACGACGGCACCGGCCCGGCGCGCGTACTCCCGGACCCCATGGACGGAGTTGTGATTGTCGGTGGTGAGCGCGAAGCCGGCTGCCGGGCCGAACGGGTAGGCCTCGCCGACCAGCTTCAGTGCCGCCGAGGCATTGGCGGTGAAGATCACGCCATACGCGGCCGGATCGGCGTCGAGCAGACGCAGCACGTCGGCACGCGCCGCATCCAGCACGTCCGTGCTGGTATGCGACGGGGCGTGCGCGGAGTGCGGGTTCCCGAACACGCCACGCTCCAGATCGCGCACGTGCGCGGCGATCTGCGATTCCGCGTACAGCGCGCTGCCCGTGAAATCCAGATACGCCAGGTTGGACGCGTCCAGGCGCGCGAACTCGCGCCGCCGGATCTCGTCGAAGAACGTCTCGGTGTCCGATCGCTGGGTCAGGGGCATGACAGCTTGGGGCCGGTCGAACCGCGGCGGCACGGGGCGGGCCTCACTCCTCTCCAGTCATTATCACTCCCGCCATCATCGAAGGCCATCCTTGCGGCCCAGCGGGCAGCCCTGACGCGACATCGAAACGGTCGACATCAGGACGCCCCCGGCCAGGGCGCCGATGCGATCGTACAATACGCGCCGTGCAACTCCGCCTCCCCTGGGACGTCGCGGCGCCGAATCGCGGCCGCCAGCGTGAATACCACGTCACGATTGCCGGCGTGCCGATCCCCGTCGACATCGTCCGGCATCACCGGGCGCGGCGGTACATCCTGCGGATCGCCGCCGATGGGCGGATCCGGCTGACCGTGCCGCGCCGCGGGTCCATCGGGGCCGGCCTGCGGTTCGCCGCCGGGCAGGCGGACTGGATCGGCCGCGAACAGCACCGCCAGTCGGAACGTGAGCGTCCCTGGGCGGACGGCACGATGGTGCTCGTCCGCGGTGAGGCCGTGCCGCTGCGCCTGGAGGATGGAACGGTCCGCTGCGGCGATGGCGATGTCGCGCTCGAAGGCGGCGACGTGCGCCTGGCGGTGGAGACGCACCTGCGGGCGGCCGCCGGCGCCGAGCTGCCCGCGCGCTGCCACGAGCTGGCCGGACGCTTCGAGTTCACGGTCGGCCGCGTCGCCGTGCGCAATCAGCGGTCGCGCTGGGGGGCCTGCTCGTCCCGAGGGATGATCACGTTGAACTGGCGACTCATCCAGATGCCGCCGTCCGTCTCGGACTACGTCATCCTCCACGAGCTGACCCACCTGCGCCACCCCAACCACTCGGTGCGATTCTGGCGCGCCGTCGAGCGCGTCTGTCCCGACTGGCGCGACGCGGAACGCTGGCTGCGCAGGCACGGCCGGCAGCTGCTGTAGCGGCGCGGTTCCTTCCCTGCCCCGCGACCGAGGCTCGTGCACCCGGCAGAACCTCCAGGCGGGTGAGCCGTAACTCAGCCGCAGCGCCGTCGGGCCCGTCCCGCCGCGTCGGCAGAGAGGTAAGATCGCCGGGGAGACACATCCATGCGCGACTTCCCGGTGCCCGGCCTCGACGCGGATCCCATCGCGCCCGGCTTCACGGACTTCGACCTGCTCAACCAGCCTCTGCTGAACAAGGGGACCGCGTTCACCGAAGCGGAACGCGACGCGTTCCGCCTGCACGGCCTGCTGCCGCCGCACGTCGGCACGCTCGACGAACAGGTGAGCCGGCGGCTCAAGGCCCTGCGCAGCCTCGAGACCACGTTCGAGCAGTATTCGTTCCTCCGCGATCTGCAGGACGCGAACGAGACGCTCTTCTACGCGCTGCTCGTCCGGCACCTCGAGGAGCTGCTGCCGATGGTCTACACGCCGACCGTCGGCGAGGGCTGCGAGCGCTTCAGCGAGATCTGGCGCAAGCCGCGCGGCCTGTTCCTGAGCCTTCCCGATCGGCCCCGCATCCGCGACATCCTGTCGAATCCCCACTTCGATCGCGTCCGCGTCATCGTCGTCAGCGACGGCGAGCGGATCCTCGGGCTGGGCGACCAGGGGGCCGGCGGCATGGGCATCCCGATCGGCAAGCTGTCGCTGTACACCGCCTGCGCCGGCATCCACCCGGCGACGACGCTGCCGGTGCTGCTCGACGTCGGCACCGACAACGAGGCGCGGCTGGCCGATCCGCTCTACGTCGGCTGGCGGAACCATCGTGTGCGCGGCGCCGAGTACGACGCGTTCGTGGAGGAGTTCGTCTCCGCCGTGTGCGCGCGCTGGCCGCACGTGCTGCTGCAGTGGGAGGACTTCGCGAAGGGGAACGCGACGCGGCTGCTCGATCGCTACCGCGACCGGCTCTGCACGTTCAACGACGACATCCAGGGCACGGCCGCGGTCGCGACGGGCACGCTGCTGGCCGCCTTCGACGCGACCGGCGCGAGGCTGGCCGAGCAGCGGATCGTCGTGCTGGGCGCCGGGTCGGCCGGCTGCGGCATCGCCTCGCTGCTGCTGCGGGCGATGGTCGAGGCCGGCTGCGACGAAGCCGAGGCACGGCGCCGGTTCTACGCCGTCGGCCGCCACGGCCTGCTCGTCGAGGGGATGCCGGACCTCACCGACATCCAGCGGCCGTTCGCGCAGTCGCGCGAAGCGGTCGCCGCCTGGCCCCTTCAGGGCCGCGACCACATCGGCCTCGAAGACGTCATCGTCCATGCCAGGCCGACGGTCCTCCTCGGCGTCTCCGCCCAGGCGGGCGCCTTCACGGAACCGGTCGTGCGGGCGATGGCCGCCGGCGTCGACCGGCCGATCATCCTCCCGTTGTCGAACCCGACGTCGCACAGCGAGGCCACGCCGGAACAGCTGCTGGCGTGGACCGGCGGTCGGGCCGTCATCGGCACCGGCAGCCCGTTCCCGCCGGTGCAGTGGAACGGCCGTCGGGTGGCCGTGGATCAGATCAACAACTGGTACATCTTTCCGGGGCTGGGCCTCGGCGTGCTCGCGTCGGGCGCGACGCGCGTGAACGACGCCATGTTCATCGCCGCCGCCCGGGCGCTCGCGGCGCTGTCGCCCGCGAGGCACGACCGGCACGCGTCGCCTGCTGCCACCGGTGCAGGCCCTGCGCGAGGTGTCGGCAGCCGTCGCTGCGGCCGTGGCGCGGCAGGCGATGGCGGACGGCCTCGCGCCCGCGCGTGACGAGGCCGCCATGGCCGCCCGCGTGCGGGACCACGTCTGGGAGCCGGTGTACCGGCCCTACCTGACCACGACCGCCGGCTGAGCCCGCCGTCCGCGCCGTCGAGTGCCGTGACACGAAAAAGGCCCGCACGACGGCGGGCCTTCTTCGTCTCGTCGGTCCCGAGGCGGGACGCGCCAGTCGGCGCTACGCTTCCGTGTACTTCAGACGGATCTGGAACAGGATGTAGAGGCCGATCAGCGTCCCCAGGACGCCGCCGACGATCGAGCCGCTGAGGATCGAGAAGACGAAGTTCACGATCTGCGCGTAGAACAGCAGCCGCCAACCCGACATCTTCCGCTTGAACAGGCCCGGCAGCGCCGCGATCATCAGCCCGAGCTGGACGATCAGCACGAGCGACAGGTACCCGAAGCCCGTGGCATAGCCGACGCCGCCGAAGGGCATCAGCAGCGTGCCGATGCCCAGCAAGAAGAGCAGCGGCGGCAGCGAGAGGACGAGCAGGACCACGGCAATCCAGGGGCCCCACTGCACGATCCATTCTCTGCCGCCGTCCGGTATCTGAAATGGAGCCTTCTGGACCAGGTAGTAATCCAGGAACCCGATGAGGTCCTTCGGAGGCTGTGCGGTGTTCGTGGTCATCGCCTGTCTCCTGTCGGTTGAGTCGACATCCGAGTGTTGAAAATACAGGAAGAATCCAGCGACCGTCCCGAACGATCGGGGTGCCACGGCTCGCGGCCGAGCTTACGAGCGGCATGATAGCAGACGAGGTGGCCGTTGGCGGCCAGAATCGGGCGCACAATTTCGTCAGGCCGTGTATCGGGCGCGGTGTCACCGGCGGTCGGACGTCCCGCGCCCACCGTTACGCGGCCGCGATCACGGATTTCGTGGGTTCATGACGGCCGCACGGCCGCATACCAGGGAGAGGAACCGGCGCCGCAGAACGAAGGGCCGGGAGGGCGCGTCGCCAGGCGACACGCCCTCCCGGTCCGGATCGTGTCTCCGTCTACGGGGTCCCCTGCCCCGACAGGCCGACCGTGAACGTCAGCGAGACGCTGCGTGCCGGCACGATGGTCAGGGTGTCGTTGGGCGACGGCAACAGTGACGTGGACGAGGCCGCGTTGACGCCGACGATCGACTGGTCGTTGAACAGGTTGTTGACGGCCAGCCGGATCTTCGTGCGGCTGAAGCGGGACGAGCCGCCGAGCGTGTAATTGACGAACAGGTTCGAGATCGCGAACGGGTGGATCGTGATCGCCTGGTTGATGCTGCCGATGTCGTTGTACATCTCACCGACGCGCTTGGTGAACATCCCGATGCTCCACTGGCGCTGCTGGAAGTTCAGACCGATCGTCTCCGTGTCCTTCGGCGCGCTCGCTCTGAGCCGCCCGGTGGCGAGGTAGGTCGCCCGGCCGACCGTGCCGTTCACGTAGACGCTGAGTCCGCCGCCAACCAGGACCGTGCTCTCGGCCTCCACGCCCTTCGTCACCGAGTCGCCCGAGGCGAAGTACAGGGTCTCGCCCAGCGTCTGGTCGTAGTAGGACGAGTAGTCGTTCTGGAAGTGGATGTAGTAGCCATCCATGTCCAGCGCGACACGCTTCGTCTTCCAGACCGTGCCCGCCTGGTAGGTCGTGGTCAGAGTCGGCTTCGGCAGAGCGGCCACCTGCGCGCCGGTCACGTCGAAGACGCTCGTCGGCGGAATGGTGTCACCCATGGCGAACTGCGCGTACGCGGCCCAGTTCGGCTGCAGCATGTAGTGGACGTCGACCGACGGCAGCCAGGAATGATAGGCCGCCGTGTGGGTGATGCTCGGCGCGCCGTTCAGGTTGCCGATCTTCTTGCCGTTGTCGGCGTACTGCGTGAACGCCTGCCGGTAGTAGGACAGCTTCAGGCCCGGCGTCACGCTCAGCCGTGACGTCGCCTCGAGCTCGTACTCGGCGTACGGCTGCAGCAGGATCGTCCCGAACCTCTCGTGGAAGTTCGGCACCGCCGCGTCGACCCACGTGCGCGGATCCGACGGCGTCTGGATGACGGTTGGTCCACGAGTACTCCGACCAGAGGCCCGTGCGGAAGACGCCGCGCGTCGACGCATGCTCCAGCGGCAGCAGGTTGCCCAGCTTGCGGTAGCCGTTGAACTTGTCGACGCCGCTCGTCACTGGAGATCTTGGTCGCGCTGTTGTAGTTCTGCTGGTTCCAGTAGGCGTAGGTGTACACCTTGTCGTCCACGGTCCAACCGCCGAACGAGGACTTCAAGCCGACGTATTCGAAGTCGGTTGGAATCCGATAGAAGTTGTACCCGTAGTAGTTCGGCTGCGTCGGATCCCCGCTCAGCAGGTAGCTCGGTCCGTACTGCGCGACCTGGGCGCGCGTCGGCCCCTTGATGTTCGGCGTGTTGCTGTTCAGCACGATGTACGAGCCGAACACGGTCAGCGTCGTCCGCTCCGACATCGCATAGTCGTACTTCGCGGCAACGCCGTCGCGCTTCTGGTAGTTGTAGGTCTGGTAGCCGTCCGAGTTCATCTGGTGGGCGTCGATCATCAGCCGCGACTTGCCGTCGGCGCCGAACGTCCCGGAATCGAACGTGGCGTCGAACAGCCGCGTGTTGTAGGAGCCGTAGGACGCCGTTCCCCTGAGCGCCGGCTGCCCGGTCGCGTCGGGCGACAGCAGGTGGATCGATCCGCCGAAGTTCGACGGGCCGATGGTCGCCGCCGAGCCCGGGCTGCGATCGAACACGGTGCCGCCGAGGAACTGTGCCGGGAAGAACGCCCAGGAGTGATGCGTCGGATCGTTGGTGTCGTTGAACGGAATCCCGTCGAACGTCATCGTGTACTGGCCGTCCTTGAAGCCCCGGAAGTACGTCTTCGTGTCGCCGAGGCCCACGCCGTTCGGGCTCACGCTGAACGTCCCGGGCGCCATCGCAATCACCTGGCTGTAGTCGGACACCGGCGACGTGAAGTCGCTGATGAACTCGCCGCTGATGACCGACTCCGCCGAGCGGGCGTCGAGCGGCGCCTGCGACGGCGCGTTCTTGGCCGCCGTCGGCGCGGTCGACGTCACGGTCACCTGCTCGCTGAGCGGCGCGACGGTCAGGGGGAATGGAGAGTCCGCCAATCCGCCGGCCGCCAGCCGCAGGCCGCTGCGGCGGGTCGTGGCGAAACCGGCCGCCGTCACCTCGACGGTGTAGACGCCGGCCGGGAGACCGGCCACGACGAACCGGCCGTCGGCGCCGGTCGTGGCCGCCGTGACGGCGTCAGTCGAGACGTGACGCACGACCACCGCAGCGTTGGCGACGACCTTCCCGCTCGGATCGTGCACCGTCCCCTCGATGACCGCACCGGCGCGGCCGGCCTGGGCGCGCACGAGGCGGCCGCCACGGGGAACACGATACAGAGACAGCGCCAGACAGACGGGAAACAGGGCGAACCGCCGCGTCTTCGCGGCCACGCTGACTGAGACAGACATCTTCGAACCTCCCTGGAGAAACGACAACACAGCAGTAGGGCAGGGGCACACTACTGGGCCGACGTTCCGGGAAGATGTCGTCCGGATGAAATCGGGGTTTCCCGGTCGCTGCAGAACGGGTGACGCGCAGGGTCGCGCGGACTCCCGCGCGGGGCGGGGAATCGGCCGCGACCACTGGTGTGGCCGCGGCCGATAACGAGCGGATATTTCCTCAGTGGACGGGCGATGACGAGGGCGACAGGCCGATCGTGAAGGTGAGCGACACACTGCGCGCCGGGATGATCGTCAGCACGTCGTTCGGCGACGGCAGGAGCGACTTCGACGAGGCGGCGCTGACGCCGACGATGGACTGGTTGTCGAAGAGATTGTTGACCGCCAGCCGGATCCGCGTGTGACCGAGACGCGATCGGCCGCCGATCGTGTAGTTGACGAACAGGTTGGTCACGGCGAACGGGTTGATGGTGATCGCCTCGTGCGTGTCACCGATGTCGTTGTACATCTGCCCGATCCGCTTGGTGAACATGCCGAGGTTCCACTGGCGGCGCTGGTAGTTCAGGCCGAGCGTCTCGCTGTCCTTCGGCGCGTTCTGCCGCAGCAGTCCGGTGTCGACGTAGGTCGCGCGCCCCACCGTCCCATTCAGATAGAGGTTGAATCCACCGCCGACCATGATGTTGCTCTCGGCCTCGAGTCCCTTCGTGATCGACGGACCGGAGGCGAAGTACAGCGTCTCGTCCAGCGTCTGGTCGTAATAGGACGAGTAATCGTTGTCGAAGTGGATGTAGTACCCGTCCACGTCGAGCGTGAGCCGCTCCGACTTCCACACCGTGCCGACCTGATACGTCTTCGTCCGCGTGGGCTGGGGCAGCGCGGCGACCTGCGCCCCGGTCACGTCGAACACGCTGGTCGGCGGTATGGTGTCGCCCATCGCGAACTGGGCGTAGGCCGACCAGTTCGGCTGCAGCCGGTAGTGGAGGTCGAACGACGGCAGCCACGAGTGATAGGCCGCCGTGTGGGTGATGCTCGCCGCTCCGTTCAGGTTGCCGATCTTCTTGCCGTTATCGGCGACTGCGCCCTCCCAGTAGGACAGCTGAAGCCGGGCGTCACACTCAGCTTCGGCGTCGCCCATGTAATGCCGGCTGCAGCAGCATCGTGCCGAACGTCTCGTGGAAGTTCGGCACCGCCGCGTCGGCCCAGGGCGGACCGACGGCGTCTGGAAGCGGTGGGTCCGCGTCCAGCCCGGTGCGGAAGACGCCGAGCCGCGACGTGTACGCCGCAGCAGGTTGCCCACCTTGCGATAGGCGTTGAACTTGTCGACGGCGCTCGTCGCCGGGTCGTCGTGAACGCGTAGATCTCGCGTCCCTGCGCCTCGGCCACCTGCGCGATCAGGTGGGCCGCCGCGCCGAAGCCGTAGCTCCCCAGCCGGCGGCCATCGCCGGCCATCGCATAGGTCTGGTAGCCGATGAGCCTGTGCGCACCAGCAGCGGCGTCGCCTCGGCGTCCCCGTACGTGTCGAGCAGCCGCAGGCAGGACCGGGCGCCAGCCACGGTGTATCCGGCGAAGTCGCTGTGCTCGCCGCTGATGACCGACTCCGCCGAGCGGGCGTCGAGCGGCGCCTGCGACGGCGCGCTCCTGGCCGCCGTCGGCGCGGTCGACGTCACGGTCACCTGCTCGCTGAGCGGCGCCACGGTCAGCGGAAAGGTCAGCGTCGCCGATCCGCCGGCCTCGAGCCGCACGCCGCTGCGGCGGCTGGTGGCGAAGCCGGACGCGGACACCTCCACGATGTACACGCCCGCCGGCAGGCCGGTCACCACGAAGCGGCCGCTGGCGTCGGTCGTGGCCGTCGCGACCCGATCGGTCGACACGTTGCGCACGACAACCGCCGCATTGGCTACGACTTTTCCGCTCGGATCGTGCACGGTCCCCTCGATGACGGCACCCGCGCGGCCGGCCCGCGCGCGCAGCACCGTGCCCGACATCGGCACGGCACAGAGCAGCAGCGTCAGGCAGACGAACAGAGCGAACCGCCGGTTCTTGACGGCAACTGGGACCGGAACAGACATCGTGTCACCTCCAGGTATGAGTCGTAAGAACTTCCATGCGGTGCGGGAAAAAGTATCCGGCTGAGGTTCCGGGCGGTGTCAGTTGCGTTAAATCGGCGCGTCGTCACCGTGACGATGGGATGTCACCGGTCGTCGGGCTGTTACGGGGAGATGTCGTCGGTGTGAACAATCGCCGTGGGACACGACTCGCGACGCGTCGCGACGTACTCCGTGCGACGCAGAAGAATCCGCGCCACCGGACGATTGGACGGAGGGGAGAGCGATCAGGAAGACCGTCGCGACACGTCAGGTTGGCGACCGATCGGACGATGCGCTCTTCCCAGAGGAGGTAGTACGGAAGCGACGGGATGTCGCTCATATGGATGCCGGCGCAGACCACGCAGCCGCCGGGGGCCGCGCGGCGCGCGGCGGAAGCTGGACCGGTCCGCCGGCCGGTGATACGCTAAGTAGCTGTTGCGTTGCCGGATGCTTCGGGGCTCCCGGCAGCCGTCCCCGGCGCCGCTGGCGGCGCCCGACGCCTTCGCCTGACACAGTTCATCGTCATGCCGCGATCATCGTCCGCCACGGGTGTGCCGCTCAGCGCGACCGAGCGCCAGCAGATCTGGAAGCTCGGCGGCCTGGTGGCACTGCTGCACGTGCTCGGCTGGGGCACGGTGTGGTTCGTCGTGGCGCCGCGCTATCCGTTCATGCTGGGGCTCGCCGGCCTGGCGTACGCCTTCGGCCTGCGCCACGCCTTCGACGCCGATCACATCGCGGCCATCGACAACACGACGCGGAAGCTGATGCGGGAAGGCCCTCGCCCCCTCGGCGTCGGCTTCTTCTTCTCGCTCGGCCACTCGTCGGTCGTGCTCCTGCTGACGGTGGCCGTGGCGGCGGCCACGCAGAGCGTGGCGATGGAGCTGCCGCGGCTGCACGCCATCGGCCAGTACGTCGGGACGATGGTGTCGGGCGCCTTCCTGTACCTGATCGGCATCCTCAACCTGCTGGTGATGATCGACATCTACCGGGTGTTCCGCGCCATGCAGCGGGGCGAAGCCGACCCGGGCGAGCTCGAAGAGCGTCTGCTGCAGCGCGGGCTGATGAGCCGGTGGTTCGGCCGCCTGTTCAACCTCGTCACCCGCCCGTGGCACATGTACGTGGTCGGATTCCTGTTCGGGCTCGGCTTCGACACGGCCACGGAGATCGGCCTGCTGACGACGGCGGGCGTGGCGGCGTCGCAGGCGCTGCCGTTCATCGCGGTGCTGACGCTGCCGATCGTCTTCGCCGCCGGCATGTCGCTGATGGACAGCGCCGATGGCATCGTGATGTGCGGGGCGTACGGCTGGGCGTTCGCCAACCCGCTGCGGAAGGTGTTCTACAACCTGACGGTCACCGGCCTGTCGGTCGTGGTGGCGCTGTTCGTCGGCACGATCGAGCTGGGGTCGATCCTGGGCAGCCTGCTGCACGTCGATGCCAACGACTCCTCCTGGTGGTCGGCCGTGCAGCACCTCGACCTGCAGACGATGGGCTACGCCGTCGTCGCGCTGTTCGTCTGTTCGTGGATCGTGTCGCTCGTGATCTGGCGGGTGTGCCGCGTCGAGGAGCGCTGGCTGAGCGCCGAGCGCGTCCCGCCGCCGTATCAGCCCTGATCAGTGCCCGATGCCCGGTGACCGACGGCCGCCGCGTCAGCGTCCCGTCTCCGCCACGTTCATCCCCAGCCGGCCGTACGCGCAGTCGGTCGTGGAGCACGGCTGCCAGCGCGGGGTCTCGACCAGCCTGGTCACGTTGCGCAGATCGAGGTGCCGGCCGTTCTCCAGCCCTTCCAGCAGGTAGTAATCGTCGTTCTGTGGACCGGCCCAGTCGAAGCGGAACCGCAGGCGCTGCCCGGCCTGCAGCGTCTCCCCTCCCACCACGGATCCGTGCACCGTGGTCCGGAGCAGGACGCTGCGGGTCGTGTCGTTGACGAGTGTCAGGCAGCCGCAGAGCGGCTGCGAGGCCGCCAGCCGCAGCTGTCCCTGATCCTGCGCGAAGAAGGCGGCGCCGGCCCAGATCGCCTGTCGGCGGCACCCGGTCACGGTGATCACGCACAGCAGCACGATGGCCGCGCACTGAATCGCATCACGCCAACGGCCGCGCCGCCCGTTGTCGCCCGGATCGAAGTCGAACATGGCGTCCTCCGTCCTTCCAGCGTCCGTCGGCCACGACCATCGACGCCGCCCGTCGCGGCAGCGAACCACTCAAGCCGGATACGCGATCTCGCCGCGGGCGCGCCGTTCGCTCGGCAGCAGGCTCTGGTACAGGAACTGGTGCAGCGGCGTCTCGATGCCGGCCTGCGCCGCGAGCCTGACGATCGCGCCGCTGTGCGATTCGAGCTCGGAGGGGCGCCCGTCCATGATGTCGCGCTGCATGGACGCGGTGGCGCCAGGCGCCGCACCGTCGAGCCGGGTCATGGCCTCCACGGCCGCGCTGGCCGGCAGCGCGATGCCGCGCGCCGCCGCGAGCGCCTGCACTTCCTGCATCGCCTGCTCGAGCATCGCCCGTGTCTCCGGAATCTGCCGGACCGCGCCGATCGGCGCACGCGTCACCGCGCCGACGCCGCCGAACGCCGCGATGAACAGGAACTTGCTCCAGAGCGCGGCGAGGATGTCGGGCGGCACGACGACCTTCACGCCGGCGTGGACGAACAGCTCCTGCAGCCGGCGCACCCGGTCGCTCGGCCGGTTGTCGAGCTCGCCGAAGGCGACGGTCGGCTCGACGCCGGGCTGACTCTTCACGTGGCCGGGCGCCGTGACGAAGGCGACGACATAGCACAGCCCGCCGATCACGTACTTGCGTCCGACTTCCGCGGCCGCCTGGTCGGCCGCTTCGACGCCGTTCTGCAGGGGCAGGACGACGGTCGACGGTCCGATGAGCGGCCGCGCGGCGCGCGCCGCCTCGGGCACCTGCCAGGCCTTGACGCCAAGCACGACCAGGTCGACCGGGCCGACACCAGCCGGGTCGTCGGTCGCCTTCGGCCGCACGGCGATGTGGCCGTCCGGGGTGTCGAGGTGCAGGCCGTCGGCCTGCAGCGCACGCAGGGTCTCCCCGCGTGCCACGAACGTCACCTCCTCGCCCGCCTGCGCGAGCCGCCCGCCGAAATAGCCGCCCACGCCGCCCGCACCAATCACCGCAATCCGCATCGCTTCTCCATCGGGGAACGCCCGCCGGACCAGGCGCCTCTCGCCACGCCGGCGGCTCCTCTACTACTCTATGCGAAGGCCGGCGAACCTGCAGCCCCGCGCTGCGCCGTCGCGCACGGGATCGGGACAGGTCGGCCGAAGGAGGAACAGGATGCAGGTGGGATTCGTCGGGCTCGGCAACATGGGGAAGCCGATGGTGCAGAACCTGCTGCGCTCGGGTCTGGCCGTGACGGCGTACAACCGGACGCGCGACAAGGCGGCCGGTCTCGAGGGCGCCCTCGACGATCGCCGGCTCGGCGGCCGAGGCCGCACGGGACGCCGATCTGCTGGTGACCATGCTGGCCGAGGACAGCGCGGTCGAACAGGTCGTCTTCGGCAGCCGCACACAGGACGGCGTGCTCGCGTCGCTGCCGAAGGGGGCGACCCACATCTCCTGCAGCACGATTTCCGTCCGCCTGTCGCGGCGGCTCGCCGAAGCGCACGCCGCGGCCGGACAGACGTACGTGTCGGCGCCGGTCTTCGGACGCCCCGAGGCGGCGGCAGCCCAGAAGCTCTGGGTCGTGGCCGCCGGCGCGCCGGACGTCCTCGACCGGTGCGCGCCGGTCTTCGACGCCGTCGGACAGGGCACCTTCCGCGTCGGCGACGATCCCGCCACGGCCAACAGCGTGAAGCTGGCCGGCAACTTCACGATTGCCGCCATGCTCGAGACGCTGGGCGAGGCGTTCGCCTTCGTCCGGAAGTCGGGCGTGGCGCCCGACCTGTTCCTGCAGATCCTGAACGGCGCCCTGTACAAGTCGCCGATCTACGGCAACTACGGCCAGCTGATCGCCGACGAGCGATTCGAGCCGGCGGGCTTTGCGCTGCGGCTGGGCCTGAAGGACGTGCGCCTCGCCCTCGAAGCCGCCGAGGCGGTGACCACGCCGATGCCGCTCGCCAGCCTCCTGCACGATCACCTGCTGACCCAGGTCGCCTGCGGCCGCGGCTCGGCCGACTGGTCGGCCATCGCCGAGGTCAGTGCCCGGAACGCGGGGCTGGGGAGCGGACGCGAGGTGAATGAAGATGTCGAATCGGAGAGTGCCAGAGAGGCGATCAGAAATCGGAGCGGTCACTGGCCGCTTCCAACTCAATCTGAATTCTCACTCCCCTATGCCCCTGACCCTCGGCTCCGAAGTGTTGCTCTCCTCGTCCTGGCTGCGCGGGCGGCGTGTCGGTCTCGTCTGCAATCCGGCGTCGGTCGACGCCGGGCTCCGGCACGTGGTCGACGCGTTCGTCCGGCGCCATGACGTGACGGTCGGCGCCATCTTCGGTCCGCAGCACGGCTTCCGCGCCGACGTGCAGGACAACATGATCGAGACCGGTCATGGCCGCGATCCGAAGCGCGAGATCCCCATCTACTCGCTCTACAGCGAGACGCGCGAGCCGACGCCGGAGATGGTGCGCGACCTCGACGCGCTGGTCGTCGATCTCCAGGAGATCGGCGCGCGCATCTACACGTTCATCGCCACGATGGCGGCCTGCCTGCGGGCCGGACGGCGGTACGGCCTGCCGGTCGTCGTCTGCGACCGGCCGAATCCGATCGGCGGCGAGGCCGTGGAGGGACCGATGCTGGCGCCCGGCTTCGAGTCGTTCGTCGGGCCGTTTCCGATGCCGATGCGCCACGGTCTGACCATGGGCGAACTGGCCCGGCTGTTCAACGACCACTTCGGTCTCGGCGCGGATCTCGTGGTGGTGCCGATGGAGGGCTGGACGCGCGATCAGGTACTGGGCGGACACGGGGATGCCGTGGGTCATGCCGTCGCCGAACGTGCCGACGGCCGACACGGCCGTCGTGTACCCCGGCACAGTGCTGCTCGAGGGGACCAACGCCTCCGAAGGGCGCGGCACGACGCGCCCGTTCGAGATCGTCGGCGCGCCGTGGGTCGACGCCGAGACGTTCGCGGCGCGGCTGAACGGCGCCCGGCTGCCGGGCGTCCGGTTCCGGCCGGCCGTCTTCGAGCCGACGTTCCAGAAGCACGCCGGCCGCGCCTGCGGCGGCTGCCAGATCCACGTCCACAACCGCCGCCAGTTCCGCCCGGTCCAGACCGCGGTCGCCATCATCGCCGAACTGCGACGCGCCAGCCCCGAGGCCTTCGCCTGGCGCCAGCCGCCCTACGAGTACGAGACGGTGAAGCTGCCGATCGACATCCTCGCCGGCTCCGAGCGGCTGCGCCATCAGATCGAACACGGCATGGACGCCACCGACATCGCGGGCGAGTGGGAGCTCGATGTGAGGCCGTACCTGGAGGTGAGGGAGAAGTATCTGCTGTACTGAGCGGGGTTACGTCCCACGTCCCCGCAGCCCGCAGCCCGTAGCCCGTAGCCCGTAGCCCGTGAATCATCCCCTCGTCTTCGCAATCCCCGGCGCCAGCTCCTCCTGCGGCCAGGCGGGCTTGAAGTGGCGCTCCATCAGCTGGGTGTGGAGCACCTCGAACGCCTCGTCGGGGGTATCGGCGTAGTGCATCAGCGCGAGATCCTGCTCGTCGATCGCGCCCCATTCGACCATCGCCTCCAGGTGGAGCACCTGCTTCCAGTACTCGCGGCCGTACAGCAGCACGTCGAGCTTCTTGGACAGTTTCTGCGTCTGCGCCAGCGTCAGGATCTCGAACAGCTCGTCCAGCGTGCCGAAGCCGCCGGGGAAGACCACGAGGGCCTTCGCCAGGTACGCGAACCAGAACTTCCGCATGAAGAAGTAGTGGAACTCGAAGTGCAGGCCGTCGCTGATGTAGGGATTCGGCCCCTGTTCGAAGGGCAGGCGGATGTTCAGGCCGACGGTCTTGCCGCCTGCCTCGGCGGCGCCGCGGTTCGCGGCTTCCATGATGCCGGGCCCGCCGCCCGAGCAGACGACGAAGCGGCGATACGGCGCGTTCAGCGTCTGGGTCCAGGCGGTGAGCTGCCGGGCCAGCTCGCGCGCGTCCTCGTAGAACCGGGCCCACTCCACCGCCTTGCGGAGCCGGGCCAGCTCGGCCTCCGCGGGCGCGCCGGCGTCGGGCGTCTGGGCGTGGGCGAGCGCGCGGTTGAGCCGGCGGACCGCCCGCTCGCGGCTCTGCACCCGCGCCGATCCGAAGAAGACGACCGTGTCCTGCACGTTGAACTGGCGGAATCGGCGCAGCGGCTCCAGATACTCGGCGACGATCCGGATCGGACGGCCCTCGGTGCTCTCGAGGAACTCCGGCATCAGGTATGCCAGCGGCTGCTGTGAATCCATGGGACAGAACTTTATCACCTCCGGCTTCCGGGGCTTCCGGTGGCGGCGCGGTCGCGCTAGGATCGGGAGGCCATGGCTCTGCGCTCCCACGACTCCGCCACCCGGCCGGTGCGCGCACCGGCCGGACTCGAATCGAACGATCACCATCGCGGCACCGCCGGCGCGCATCCTCGGCGCCTTCTTCGATCAGCGCGACCTGAAGGTCTGGTGGCAGGTCGTCCGCTCGGTCACCAGCCCGCGCATGCTCGGCGCCTACGCCGTGGAGTGGGCGCCCACGGAATTCCGCGACGAGATCCTCGGTCGGCTCGGCGGCACGTTCCACGGCACGGTGATGCAGTACCAGGCCGGCCAGAGCTTCTTCGTGGCCGACGCGTACTGGCTGCCCCCCGACGGCGAACCGATCGGGCCGATGGCGCTGGAGGTGACGTGCAAGCCGGCCGACTCGCGCGGCTGGCTGCGGCTGCGGCGGCCGCGCGCGACCGCTGCGGCCACGCTGGTGCACGTCGTGCAGAAGGGCTTCGAGGACAGTCCGCGCTGGCGCCGCTACTACGACGTGGTCGGTCCGGGGTGGGCGCGAGCGCTCGACTCGCTCAAGACACACCTGGAGCGGGACGCATGACCCGCCACGCCGGACCGCCGATCACTCTCCGGCTCACACCCGGGGGACCTGCATGACGACCGACGTCCTGATCATCGGCGGTGGCGTCGTGGGATCCAGCATCGCCTGGCATCTGCGGACCGACGGCTTCACCGGCCGCATCGTGATCGTCGAGCGCGACGCCTCGGTACTCGCGTGCCTCGTCGTTCCTGGCCATGGGCGGCATCCGCCAGCAGTTCGGGTCGGCGGTCAACGTCCGGATGGCGCAGTACAGCATTGCGTTCTACCAGCGATTCGACGAGACGATGGGCACACCGGCGCGCCGCGTGCGCGCGCGCTTCAAGCAGCGGGGCTACCTGTTCCTGGTGGACGCGGCGTCCGCCGACCGTTTCGAAGGGCGCCTCGAGCGGCAGCGCGCGCTCGGCGCCCACGTCGAGCGGCTGAGCGTCGACGACATCCGCCGGCGCCTCCCCGATCTCGACCTCGACGACATCGTGTTCGGCGTGCTCGGCCCCGACGATGGATACGCCGACCCGCGGGAGGTGCTGGCCGGATTCCGCCACGGCGCCGCGGCCGTCGGCGCCGAGTACGTCTACGGCGAAGTGATCGGCATCGGTCGCGATCGCGACCGGGTGACGGACGTCGCCCTGACCGACGGGCGAGGGATCGCGGCGGGTGTCGTCGTGAACGCGGCCGGGCCATGTGCCGGTCGCGTGGCGCAGATGGCCGGCCTGTCGCTGCCCGTGGCGCCCGTGCGGCAGCACCTGTTCCGCTGCGCGCTGCCACGCCTCTGGCCGTACCGCTTTCCGATGGTGGTCGATCCGGGGGGGCTCCACTGGCGCCACGTCGATCCGATCGCGCCGCGCGATCCGGACCGCATCGTGCTGGCGTTCACGAAGCCTGACGAGCCACCGGGCGAGAACTTCGCGTGCGACGACAGCCGGTGGGAGGACGAATTCCGGCCGGCCCTCGTGCGGCGGATGCCCGCGCTGAAGGATGCGGCGCTGCCGGTGGAGGGCTGGGCGGGGCTCTACGCGATGACGCCCGACCACAACGCCGTCATCGGCGAGCATCCGGGCCTGCGCGGCTTCGTGCTCGCCAACGGCTTCAGCGGCCACGGCCTGATGATGGCGCCAGCTACCGGCAAGGTCGTGTCGGAAGTGATCCGGCTCGGGCGGGCGGAGACGATCGACGTTACGCCGTTCGCCGCCGATCGGTTCGAACGCGATGCGCTGTTCTGGGACGAAGCAATGATCTGAACGACGCCTCAGGACGCAATGTCGCCGAGCCGCTGAATCTTCAGGAAGTTCGCGTCCGCGCGCGAGAAGTCCGGACTGACGCTCACGAACACGACGACGGCCCCCGGCCGGACGACACCCCGCTGCTCGAGCCCACGGCCCACCATCACGCCGGCGGAGTCGACATCGTCGCCAATCGTCGTCACCACCGGCACGACGCCCCAGCACAGCATCAGCCGCCGCGCCGTCTCCTCGCGCTCGGTGGCCGCGAAGATGCGGGCACGCGGCCGCAGCGACGACAGCATGCGCGCCGTCGCGCCGCCGCGCGTCACGGCGACGATGGCGTCGGCGTCGCCGCTGTTGGCCAGGGTGACCGCCGCCTCGCAGAGCGCGCGGGCGTGCCCCTCGCCGGAGATCGACAGCCGGCGCGACGACTCGGGCGTGGACGTCGCCTCCGCCTCGCGGATGATCGCGTCGAGCATCTGCACGGCGCGTACCGGGAACCGGCCGGCCGCCGTCTCGCCGGCCAGCATGATGGCGTCGACGCCTTCGTCGACGGCGTTGGCGGCGTCGCTGACCTCGGCGCGCGTCGGCCGCGGCTCGGTCCGCATCGACTCGAGCACCTGCGTGGCGACGATGACGGGAATGCCGACCGCACGCGCCCAGCGGGTCACTTCCTTCTGCACGCGCGGCACCCGTTCCAGCGGCAGTTCGAGTCCGAGATCGCCGCGCGCCACCATGACGGCATCGCACGCACCGAAGATCTCCTCCAGGTGCTCGATCGCCTGCGGCCGCTCCAGCTTGGCCACCAGCGGCACATCGGGACGGCCCCCCTCCACCATCACCCGCCGCGTCTGCCGCAGGTCCTCGGCGGTCTGGACGAAGCTCAGGGCCACCATGTCGATGCCGAGCTCGAGGCCGAAGCGCAGGTCGTCCTCGTCCTTGGCCGTCAGCGCCGAGGCGGGCAGCGGCACGCCGGGCGCATTGATCCCCTTGTGCTCGCCCAGCGGGCCCCCTTCGACGACCGTCGTCACGATTTCCTTCCCGTCGGTCGACTTCACCTTCAGCTCGATCCGGCCATCGTCGAGCAGCAGCCGATCGCCCGGCGAGACGCTGCGGGCCAGCCCCTCGTAGGTCGTCGAGACGCGCCCGGCCCCCCCGGCGAAGTCGCCGGTCGCGATGCGCAGCTCGCCACCCTCCGTCAGGGTCAGGGGCCCTCCGCCCTCGAGCGTCCCGGTGCGGATCTTGGGCCCGCTCAGGTCCTGCAGGATGGCCACTTCCGGGCGGCCGGCCCGCGTGGCGGCAGCCCGGATGCGCCGGAAGGCGGCGCCATGGCTCTCGTGGGTGCCATGGGAGAAATTCAGGCGGAAAATGTCGACCCCGGCGTCGATGAGGGCCGTGACCGCCTCATCCGTGGAGGTGGCGGGCCCGACGGTGGCCATGATCTTGGTGTGGCGCATGACGTTCAGCTTACAATGCTTCCGATTATGGGCGACATCGTTCCCGACTCCATCGAACACTATCTGGCCCACCTCAACCGTCTGACCGACCCGCTGCTGGTGGACATCGCCCGCGAGGGGCGCGACCAGGAGCTGCCGATCGTCGATCCCGAGGTGGGTGCGCTGCTGCGCGTGCTGGCGACGGCCATCGGTGCGCGCCGCATCCTCGAAATCGGCACAGCCATCGGCTACTCCGGCATCTGGCTGGCCGGCGCGCTGCCCGCCGATGGCATGCTGATGACCATGGAGCTGCAGGCGGATCGCGCGGAGGTGGCGCGGCGCAACTTCGAGCGCGCCGGGCTCGCCAATCGCACCAGCGTCATGGTCGGCGACGCGTCGCTGCTGGTGGCGAAGGTCTCCGGACCGTTCGACATCATCTTTCAGGACGGTGCGAAGCCGTTGTACAGCCCGATGCTCGACCGCCTGGTGACGCTGCTGCGGCCCGGCGGTCTGCTCATCACCGACAACGTGCTGTGGGGCGGCGAGGTGGTGCCGGGACACGTGGCGGCGCCATCGCGGAATGCGGAGGCCACGCGGGCCATCGCCGACTACAATGAGCGTCTCGTCTCGGACGAGCGGTTGCGCACGACGGTGCTGCCGCTGCGGGACGGCGTGGCCGTCTCGGTGAAGATGAAGTGAGCGAACGATGAGCGACCGGCTGAAGACGTTCCGCGAGTTCCGCGAGCGGATGAACGAACGCATCCTCGGCTCGGGCAACCTCGAGATCAAGCGCTTCTTCGCCCTCGACTCGCGGGCGTACGAGGCGGGCGCCCTGCCGGTGAAGACGAAGGAGCTGATGGGCCTCGTGGCGTCGCTCGTGCTGCGGTGCGACGACTGCGTGACCTACCACATCGTCCGCTGCCGCGAGGAGGGGACCTCGTTCGACGAATTCCTCGAGGCGTTCAACGTCGCCCTCGTCGTCGGCGGCTCGATCACGATTCCCCATCTCCGGCGGGCGGTGGCCACGCTCGACGAGCTCGAAGGCGCGGCGTGACCCGCATGAAGGAGGGCGCGCATGGACGTTGAGGCCTGGCTGGCCGCTGCCGTCGCCGACGCGGAGCGCCGCGGCCTGCCCGCACTGAAGCCGCTGCTCGAAGCGATCGCGCGCGCGACCCGGTCGCTGCGCCAGGCGGAGTGGAACGACCGGGCGGACGGCCGGACACCGGCCCCGCCGGCGCGCGGCGCCTGAGCGCCGGCCGCGCCCTTTCCGACGACAGACCCATGCCCACATCGCCGACGCATCCCGAACGGCTGCCGATCACCGCGCTGGCCCCGCTGCTGCGGGCGGGCCACCTGTCGTCGCAGGCACTCACCGAGGCCTGCCTGGCGCGCATCGCGGCCGACGATGCCACGCTGAACGCGTTCATCCTGGTCCTCCGGGAGGAGGCGCTGGCGCAGGCGCGGGAAGCCGACCTCGAGATCGCGGCCGGGCGGTACCGCGGTCCGCTGCACGGCATCCCGATCTCCCTCAAGGACCTGATCGATCTGCGCGGCACGCCGACCACGGCCGCCTCGCGCGTGCGCGACGGGCATCGCGCCGACCGCGACGCCCCGGTGGCCGCGCGGCTGCGCGACGCCGGCGCCGTCTTCATCGGCAAGTGCAACCTGCACGAGTTCGCGTTCGGCACGACGAGCGAGGACTCGGCATTCGGCCCGGTCCACAATCCGCACGACCCGTCGCGGTCGGCCGGCGGATCGAGCGGCGGGTCGGCGGCGGCCGTCGCCGCCGGCATGTCGATCGCGTCGATCGGCACCGACACCGGCGGGTCCATCCGGATTCCCGCCGCCGCCTGCGGCACGGTCGGCCTGAAGCCGGCGCTCGGCGAACTGCCGCTCGACGACATCGTGCCGCTCAACCGATCGTTCGACCACGTCGGACCGCTGGCGCGCAGCGTCACCGACGCCTGGATCGTCTATGCCGCGATGAACGGCGACCGCGCGGCGGAGAGCGCGGCCTCTGGCCCGCTGCCACCGACGCGCGAGCTTCGCGTCGGCGTGCTCCGCTCCTACTTCCTCGACACGGTCGACGACGAGGTGCGGGAACGATTCGAAGAGAGCCTCACCCGGCTGAAGCAGGCGGGCGCCACGCTGCGCGATGTCGCCCTGCCGCACGCGACCGACCTGGCGGCGATCTACCTCCACATCGGGCTGCCCGAGGCGTCGGCGTACCATGCGGAGACGCTGGCGCGGATGCCGGAGAAGTACCACGCCGAACGTCCGGATCCGTCTCGAGATGGGGCGCTACATGCTGGCCGAGGATTACGTCCGGGCGCAGGACGGCCGGCGGGTGATCCGGGCGGAAGTGGACGCGGCCCTCGAGGGCTGCGACGTGCTCGCGCTGCCCACTCTGGCCATTCCGGCGCCGCCGATCGGCGCCGAGACGGTCCAGGTGGGCGGCCACGACATCCCCGTGCGGAACGTCATGCTGCGGCTCACGCAGGCGTTCAACATCAGCGGCCACCCCGCCCTCACGCTGCCGTGCGGCACGACGAAGGCCGGCCTGCCGTGCGGCCTGCAGCTCGCCGGCCCCGCCAATCGGACCGAAGCCCTGCTGCGTGCGGCGCTGGTGGTGGAAGGGGTGCTGCGCGCGTAGGCGGTGGAGGCTGCGCGCGTAGGCGGTAGGCTATGGGCGATAGGCGGTAGGCTTCAGGCTTGTCTCGCCAGCAGCGCCTTCGCGATCGTGACGTACTGATCCACCGCCTGGTGGAGCTCTGCGATGGCGACGTGCTCGTGGTCGGTGTGCGCGACGTGAATCGATCCCGGCCCGAACAGCAGCGGCCGTCCCCAGGCGGTCAGGTAGGGAATGTCGGTCGTGTACGGGAACACGGCCGTGTCGAACCCCGGCACCTGCTCCATCTTCACCGGCGGCACCTCCACGACCCGTTCGATCTCGACGATGTGCTCGAGCGGCCGCAGCCGTGCCAGCACGTCGGCGGCCGAGGTCGTCGTACGGAACATGACCTCCGCCTCGGCGGACGCCGGCACGACGTTCGGCGCGACGCCTCCGTTCACCAGGCCGATGCTGTAGTGGGTGCGGCCGAGCAGGGGATCGGCCGGCAGATCGATCCCGCGCAGCGAGACGAGCACGTCGATCAGCTTCTCGATGGCCGACTCGCCCAGCTCGGGATAGGAGGAATGGGCCGCCCGGCCGGCGGCCTTCAGACGGACACGCAGCGTGCCTCTCGTCGCGAGGCCGAGGCGGTTGTCGGTCGGCTCGCCGTTCACCAGGTACGCGCAGCCCGGCGACTGCGTGTTCGCCACGCGCGCCCCGTCACTGCCCCGCTCCTCGCCCACGACGAACAGCAGGCCGACCCGCGTCTCCCCTTCGGCGCACAGCCGTTCCATGGCCGTGAGCTGCGCGGCAAGAATCCCCTTCGCGTCGCACGACCCGCGGCCGTACAGCAGGCCGCTCTCCTCGCGGCTGGCGAAGAACGGCGGGACACAGTCGAAATGCGTGGAGAAGACGACGGTGGGCGTGCCGGTCGAGGCGAAGACGTTGAACCGATCGCCGTCGACCGCCTGCTCGACGACGGCGAAGTTCCGGGCTCGCAGGTAGGCCGCCAGCCAGCGCGCGGCGTCGCCTTCGCGTCCCGTCGTCGAATCGATGTCGACCAGCGTCCGCGTCAGCGGGACGAGGGCTAGCGGATCCACGCTTCGAGCTCCGTCCGCGTGTCGGTGCGCGAGTCACGATACTTCACGATCACCGGCGTCGCGAGCGACAGCCCCCATTCCGGCCCGCGCCCGGCCGTGACGGCACGGGCCCCCGGTACCACGACCGCTCCCTCGGGAATGACGAGCGGCAGGTCGCCGGAGGGCTTGATGACGCGCCCGTGCACGAGGTCATAGACCGGCGTCGAGCCGGTCAGCACCGTGCCGGCCGCCACGACGGCCCGCGTCTTGATGACGGCGCCTTCGTACACCCCGGTATTGCCGCCGATGAGTGCCTCGTCCTCGATGATGACGGGCAGGGCACCGACCGGCTCGATGACACCGCCGATCTGCGCCCCGGCGCTGACGTGCACGCGGGCACCGACCTGCGCGCACGAGCCGACCAGCGCGTGCGAGTCGATCAGCGAGTCGGCGCCGACGTACGCGCCGATGTTGACGAACATCGGCGGCATGCAGATGACGCCCGCCGCCACGTACGCCCCCTCGCGGATCGACAATCCGCCCGGCACGATGCGGACGCCGGCCTTCGGCCCCGGCCGTTTCACCGGCAGCGTGTCCTTGTCGTAGAACGGCAGGGCGCCGCCCTCCGACAGGTCGACCGTCTCGCCGAACTTGAAGCCGAGCAGGATCCCCTGCTTGACCCAGGCGTTGACGCGCCAGCCCGCCGGTGCTGCGGCGTCCGGCTCGGCCGCCCGCACCTCGCCGGCCGACAGGGCCGCCCGCAGGCGGGCGAACGTCTCGCGCACCTTCGCGCGGTCGGCCTGCGCCCCCTGCGCCACGAACCCCGTAATCTCGGCCTCCAGCGAGGCTCTCTCGGTTGAGGTCACGCCCCCACCGTCTCGCCCACGAGCTTCAGCTCGCGCAGCACCTTCAGGACCTTCTCGCGCGACGCCGGCTGCGGCGGCACCATCGGCAGGCGGTAGACCGGCTCCAGCAGCCCCATGGCCGCCATCGCCGCCTTCACCGGGCCGGGGTTCGACTCGACGAAGTTGATCTGCATGAGCGGCAGCAGACGGTTGTGCAGGGCGCGGGCCGCAGCGAAGTCGCCGCGCTCGGCCGCCTCGACCATCTGCGACATCTCGGCCGGAATCTCGTTCGACGCCACGGAGATGATGCCGCGGCCGCCCACCGCCATCAGCGGCAGCGTCAGCGCATCGTCGCCCGACAGCACGATGAAGTCGGCGGGCACGTTGCGGCAGACCTCGCACATCTGGGTCATGTTGCCCGAGGCCTCCTTCACGCCGGCGATGTTGGGCACGCCGGCGAGGCGGACCTGCGTGGCCACCTCGACGTTGCAGCCCGTCCGACCGGGCACGTTGTAGACGATGATCGGAAGGCCGACGGCGCCGGCGATGGCGCTGAAGTGCTGGTAGAGCCCTTCCTGCGTCGGCTTGTTGTAGTAGGGCGTCACCGAGAGGATGCCGTTCGCACCGGCCTTCTTCATCTCGTCGGCGGCATGAATCACTTCCTTCGTGTCGTAGCCGCCGGCCCCGGCCAGCACGGGCACCTTGCCGGCTGCCTCATCGACGACGATCTCCACGACGCGCCGGCGCTCGGCCAGCGACAGGGTCGGGCTCTCGCCGGTCGTGCCGCACGGCACGAGGAAGTGGATCCCCTTGTCGATCTGCCGGCGCGCCAGGCGCCGCACGCCGGCTTCATCGAGCGCGCCGTCCTTCGTGAACGGGGTGACCAGCGCCGTACCGCATCCAGTCCATGTCGTCCGCATCATGACCTCTCCAGTCAGCATCTCCAGTTGCGGCGGGGCCCCACCCCGCCGCCTGTCCTCGCCGCCGATGGCTTGTGAGCGGCTCGGGTTCTGGCCGCGTCCCGACTCAATTGGGGCAGCCGTCATGGCGCCGTCAGTCCCAGTACGTCCCGCATCGTGAACCAGCCCGTCCGGCCGTGCAGCCAGCGAGCCGCCTGCAGCGCGCCGCGCGCGAAGGTGGCGCGGTCGCGGGCGGTGTGCGTCAGCGTAATCGTCTCCGACGGCGCGTCGAACCCGATCGTGTGCGTGCCGGGAATGAACCCGGCGCGGGTCGACGACATGTCGATCGGCCGCGCGTACCCGCCCCGCTCGACCGCCGCCTTCAGCATGAGCGCCGTCCCCGACGGCGCGTCGATCTTCTTGACGTGGTGCAGCTCGTGCACCCAGGCCCCGAAGTCCTCCTGCGCACCGACCAGCCGGCCCGCGTACTCGGCGAGCGCCTCGAACAGCACGACGCCGGTCGAGAAGTTCGGTGCCGCCACGACCCCGATGCCGGCCTGTTCCGCCACGCGGCGCATCTCGGCCTCGTGCGCCTGCCAGCCGGTCGTGCCGATCACGGTGGCGATGCCCCGGCGCGCCAGCACCGGCACGTTCGCGACGACAGCCGCCGCCGTCGAGAAGTCAATCGCGACCTCGACGTTCTTCCAGCGGTCAGCCGCGAGCCCCGCGGCGTCCTGGTTGTTCGTCTCGTCGAGCCAGCCGGCCAGCTCGAATCCGTACTGGGGCGCCAGCCCCTCGACGAGCTGCCCCATCCGTCCGTGGCCCAGCAACAGCAGTCGCATGTGGCTTCTCCGTTAGCCTAGCCGCGCGATGAGGCCGCCGCCCCGCCCCGGCCGCTGGCATCGCGGCCCCGAAGAACGTCTCGTGGAGCCGGTTCATGGCATCGGCCAGATCGGCCTGGCGCAGCACGAACGTCACGTTCCGCCGCAGCGCCGCCTGCGAGACCATCCGCAGCGGCACCCCATCGAGCGCCTCGAGCATCCGTCCGAACGCGCCGACGTCGGAGCCGAGGCTCTCGCCCACCAGGCAGACGATGGCCATCTCGCGCTCGCAGGTGACCTCGGCGAATTCCGACAACGCCACGAGAATCGCCTCGAGCTGTCGCTGATCGTCGATCGTCACCGACACACTGACCTCGGACGTCGTCACGACGTCGACGGCCGTCCGGTGCCGCTCGAAGACCTCGAACAGGCGGCGCAGGAAGCCGTAGGCCATCAGCATGCGGCTCGACGTGATGTTGATGACGGCCACGTGGCGCTTGCAGGCGATCGCCACGATGCCCGGCTTCAGCGGCCCGGCCGGGCGGGCGATGAGCGTGCCGGTCGAATCGGGCCGCCGCGCGTTGAGGATCCGCACCGGGATGTTGTGCGCCACGGCGGGCAGGATCGTGGCCGGATGCAGCACCTTCGCCCCGAAGTAGGCGAGCTCGGACGCCTCCTCGAACGTGAGACGCGGCACGAGCCGCGGGTGCGGCACCACCCGAGGGTCGGCCGTCAGCATGCCGTCGACGTCGGTCCAGAATCTGGATCTCTCCGGCCCCGAGACCGGCGCCGACGATGGCGGCGGAATAGTCGGATCCTCCGCGCCCCAGCGTCGTGGTCTTGCCGTCGGCCGTCGCCGCCATGAATCCGCCGAGCACGGGGATCCGCCCCTCCGCGAGCAGCGGCCCGACCTGCTCGCGCAGCCGGGCGTTGGTCTCCTCGATCAGCGGGATCGCGTTCGTGTGGTCGTCGTCGGTGATGATGACCTTGCGGGCGTCGACCCAGACGCCGGGCAGCCCCGCCTCTTCCAGCGCCGCCGCGACCAGGCGGCTGCTCATCAGCTCGCCGGCGGCCGCCAGCGCGTCGAGCGACCGCGGCGAGACGTCCCGCAGCACGGCGAGCGCGCGCACCAGCCCGATGACGGCCGAGATCTCGGCCCGGATCGCGTCGAGCACGGCGTCGCGCCGCGCGCCGCTCGTCAGGCCGTTCGCCATCTCGACATGGCGATCGAGCAGGCCGTAGAGCCCCTTCACCGCGGCGTCGGCATCGCCGTCCTGCGCCACCCGCCCGAATCTCCAGCAGGCGGTCGGTGGCGCCGCCGAGCGCCGACACCACGACGACCGGCCCGGGCGCCACGGCGCTCACGTCAGCGCCGGCGGGCAGGTCCCGCTCGCGCTGGCGACGGACGATGTCGATCAGTCGGGTGACGGCGGAGACGTCGGCGACCGACGTGCCGCCGAACTTCATGACCCTCATGCGAGCAGCCCCTCCACGCGCATCAGCTCGGCGTTCAGCACGGCCGCCCCGGCCGCCCCGCGCACCGTATTGTGGCCGAGCGCGACGAGCTTGTAGTCGAACAACGGACAGGGACGCAGCCGGCCCACGCTGACAGTCATGCCCGCCCCGCGCTGCACGTCGAGCCCCGGCTGGGGCCGGTTGCGCTCCGGAAGATACACGATCGGCTGCGCCGGTGCCGAGGGCAGCCCTCGCTGCTGCGGGACGCCCGTGAACGATACGAGCGCCTCGCGCAGATCGTCCTCCGACGGCCGGCTCGCGAAACCGACCGACACCATCTCGGTGTGCCCGTTCGCCACCGGGACGCGCGTCGTCTGGGCGCTGACGGTCACCTCGTGGGGCTCGACCGCGCCGCCGCGGGCGGTGCCGAGGATCTTCCGTGTCTCGCTCTCGATCTTCTCTTCCTCGCCGTCGATGAACGGCACGACATTGCCGAGGATGTCGAGGGAGGCGACGCCGGGATACCCGGCGCCCGACACGGCCTGCATCGTCGTCACCATCACCTGGCGGAGGCCGAAGGCCCGCAGCGGGGCCAGCACCATCGCCAGCACGACGGTCGAGCAGTTCGGGTTGGTGACGATGCGTCCCTTCCAGCCGCGGGCGTCGGCCTGGGCGGTGAGCAGCGCGAGGTGGTCGGGGTTGATCTCGGGAATCAGCAGCGGCACGACCGGATCCATCCGGTAGTTCTTCGCGTTGCTGACGACGAGGTGGCCGGCGGCGGCGAACGCCGCCTCGATGTCGCCGGCGACCGACGAGTCGAGGGCCGAAAAGACGAGCTGCGGTGCACGGCCTGGCTCGGCGGCCTCGACCACGAGGTCCCGCACCATGGCGGGCATCGGCGTCGCGAGACGCCAGGGAGCCGCCTCCGCGTAGCGCCGCCCTTCAGAACGCTGGCTGGCCCCCAGCCACGTCACGTCGAACCAGGGGTGCCCGTCGAGCTGCAGCATGAACTGCTGCCCGACCATGCCGGTCGCCCCGAGTATCCCGACCTCGATCTTCCGCTCCATCTGCCCGCTCCAATGGTGACGTCAATCCGACCCGCGCGCAACCGGCGTCGCGGCAAAAAAAAACCCGTCGGCCCTGATGACCGGGCCGGCGGGTTCACAACTCGTCTGAGGGCGACAGGCTTCAGGGTACGACGAGCGCGACACGACCACCGACACGGTGGCACCGCTTTCGAGAAGCGCGCTTTCGCGAACCGGTCATCGTCACCTGCCGCGCAATCATGGTTCAGGAAGTATACGGGGCGGCGCTGCATCGCGTCAATCAGAGGTGGGGCTCCGCCCCACACCCGGCTCACTCCACCCGTCGGGTGCCCGATCGCGATCCGGCCCGGCCGCCGGCTTGGTATTCTTGATGGATGCTCGAACGGGTCTTTCACGGCTGGGAGCGCCAGCTCGCCGCCGTCAGCAACGACGACCGGGTCGTCCGCGATTTCGAATGGGGCCTCGACTGGATTCCCGTCAACGGCCATGCGCCGGCAACGCCGCCGCTGGAGATCCTCACCGACTGGGTGCATGACGTCCGGCGCGACACCGACGGGTTCTTCTTCGCGCCGCCGACCGGAGACTACCATTTCGCGCCGGATGCGGATGCCGCCGGCGACGATCCGCCGGGCGTGCTGACCTTCCCGAGTGCCTTCACGACGCCCCACCCGGCGAACAACACGGTCTACGCCCGGTACTTTCCCGGCCGCCGCACGCGACGGGCCGAGGGCCGCGGCCGCCGCGCGGTGCTGGTGATGCCGCAGTGGAACGCGGACGAAGGCGGGCACATGGGGCTGTCCCGGCTGCTCGCCTGGCACGGCCTGAGCGCGCTGCGGCTCAGCCTGCCGTACCACGACCGGCGGATGCCGCCGGAGCTGAGCCGCGCCGACTTCATCGTGAGCGCGAACGTTGCGCGCACGGTGCAGGTGTGCCGGCAGGCCGTGCTCGACGCGCGCCGCGCGATCGCCTGGCTCGCCGGGCGGGGCTTCGACCGGATCGGTGTGCTCGGGACGAGCCTCGGCTCGTGTCTGGCCCTGCTCACCTCGGCACACGAGCCGCTCGTCCGGGCACAGGCGCTGAACCACATCTCCCCGTTCTTCTCCGACGTCGTCTGGAACGGCATCTCGACCCACCACGTGCGGCGTGGACTCGAAGGCCACCTCAGCCTGAGGCAGCTCCGCCGCCTGTGGCAACCAATCAACCCGCACAACTACATCGCGCGGATCGGCCACAAGAAGAGCCTGCTCGTCTACGCCCGCTACGACCTCACGTTCCCGGTCGATCTCTCCCGCGCGCTCGTCCGGAAGTTCGCCCGCCGGAACTACGAGCACGAGGTCTTCGTGCTGCCGTGCGGCCACTACAGCACCGGCAAGGTGCCGTTCAGCCTGATCGACGGCTGGGCGCTCACCAGGTTCTTCGAGAAGAAATCTGTAGGGGTTGGGGATTCGGTGGGACTCGGGAGCTCGCCACCGAGTGCCGCTCCAAGCAGCAACGACGCCAATCGCAGGATCCGGAGCGTCAGCGACCCTTCGGCATGCTCAGGGTCGCCCCGAGCCGCGTCGAGGGGCGACGGCAGCGCATGGGGGTGGGGCCCCATGCGAAGTGAAGAATGCCCGGTTCAGAGATAACTGAGCAGCCCCCGCAGCGCGTCGTACAGCACGCCGGCGAGCTCCTTCACGAAGGGGGAGACGTTGCCTTCGCTGACCGCATCGGCCACCGTGACCGGGTCGGTCAGGATCAGCCAGATGATGGCGGCGGCGAGGATGGCGCAGATCACAGCCGTCAGCCCGAACAGGCTGATGCCGACCCGCTCGACACGGAAGGATGGCATGGACGGATTCCAGTTTACTCCGCTTCCGCGTCCCTCCGGATTCGTTCAGTACGCGCCTTCACCCTCGGCCCGCACCCGGCTCCGGAATGTCCAGTACACGTAAGTGAAATAGCCGGTCACGAGCACGATCCCGAGGATCCACCAGGTGACGCCCACCTGCAGGCCGTAGGCGCCGGCCGCGCTGTTGGCCACGGTCAGGCTGTTGGCCGGGTCGAGGTTCGACGCGAGCAGCGTGGGATACATGGCGAACGCGACACCGCCCAGCATGCCGACGATGTAGACCGACGAGGCGAGGAAGGCGGCCAGGTCGCGGCCGCGCACGCGGTACACGGCCATGCCGGCGAGCGCCGCCACCACCGCCAGGGGAATCAGCCACCCGGCACCGGGCTGGCCGTAGTTGTCGAGCACGGCGGGCCGCACCCACACGGTGGCGACGAGCCCGACGACGGTCAGCAGGACGACGGCCCACCAGAGGACGCCGGAGATGCGGCGGGCCCGGCCGCGCAGCGGCTCCTCGGTCTTCAGCGCGATCCAGTGGGCGCCGTGATTGGCGAGCGTGACGAACGACATCACGCCGATGAGGACGGTGTACCAGTCGAGGATGCCCACCGCCCCGGTCACGCGGAACGTCGTCCACAGCGGCTCGAAGAAGTAGCCGTCGCCGTTGAGCGGCACGCCGCGGATCACGTTGCCGAGCGCGGCGCCCAGGAAGATCGACAGCAGCGCGCCCGACAGCGTGAACAGCGCGTCGTAGAAGGTGTGCCAGATCGGCTCGTCGACGTGGGCGCGGATCTCGATGCTGATGCCGCGCAGCATCAGCAGCCACAGCACCATGATGAGCGGCAGGTAGAAGCCGCTGAAGCTGGCAGCGTAGAGCGCCGGGAACGCGAAGTACAGCGTGCCGCCGGCGGCGAGCAGCCACACCTCGTTGCCGTCCCACACCGGCCCGATCGAGCGGAGCACCAGGCGGCGCTCCTCACTCGTCCGGCCGACCAGCCAGTGAATCGTGCCGGCGCCCAGATCGAAGCCGTCCAGGACGGTATAGACCGCCAGCATGAGCGCGACTATCACGAACCAGAGGGTCGCCATCCGCTACCTCCAGGGATGCTTGACTGGCGCCGGGGCCCCACCCCCGCCGCGAACCGTCTCTGACGCTCGCCCTCGGATGTCCATGTCCTCGGGCTCGCGTGGCCGCAGGCGCTAGTGGGCCGCCGCCGGCGCGGGGCCGGCCGGGCCGTGCTCGATCTCGCGGCGGACGAGGAACAGGAACACCACGGTCAGGACGGTGTACATCCCCATGAACCCGATGAGCGTGAACAAGCCGTTCCCCGCCGAGACCAGCGGCGAGAAGCCCCCCGAGGTCCGCATCAGTCCGTAGACCAGCCACGGCTGGCGCCCGATCTCGGCCGTCAGCCAGCCGGCCGTATTCGCGATGTAGGGGAACGGAATCAGCAGCATCAGCAGCCAGAGCATCCACCGGGCACTCGCGAGCGTCCCGCGCCAGAGCAGGAACGCTGCGACGAGCAGGACCGCAATCATGATCGTCCCGAGGCCGACCATGATGTGGTACGCGTAGTACAGGAGCGGGATGTTGTCCGGCCAGTTCTCCGGCGGGAACGCATCGAGGCCCTGCACGGTCGCATTCCAGTGCCGGTAGGTCAGGAAGCTCAGCATGCGCGGCACGAGGATCGGGTTATCGAGCGCCTTCTGCTTCATGTTCGGCTGCCCGATCAGCACCAGCGGCGTCCCCGCCCCCGTGTGGAACACCGCCTCCATCGCCGCCAGCGTCGTCGGCTGGTGCTCGGCGATCATCTGGCCCTGCGCGTCGCCGGTCGGGAACAGCTGCAGCAGCGAGAACAGGCAGCCGGCGATCACGCCGACCTTCAGGAAGAGCCGGCCGTGCTCGACGGCCCGGTTCGTCAGCAGATAGAACGCGCCGACGCCGGCCATGACGACGGCGCCCGTGACGACCGCGCCGCCCATCGTGTGCGCGTACTGCCAGAGCGCCCAGGGATTGAGCAGCAGTGCCCAGAAGCTGGCCAGCTGCACGCTGCCGTCCGGCATCGTCGTGTAGGCCACCGGATGCTGCATCCACGCGTCGGTAGCGACGATGAAGTAGCCCGACAGCCACGACCCGACGAACACGAGCAGCGACGAGACCCAGTGACCGACGCGCCCGAGCCGGCGCTCGCCGTACAGGAACAGGCCGAGGAAGGACGACTCGAGGAAGAAGGCGAACATCCCCTCCATCGCCAGGGTCTGCCCGATGACGCCGCCCGCGTACTTCGAGAACGCCGCCCAGTTCGTGCCGAACTGGAACTCCATCGGGATGCCCGTGATCACGCCGAACGCGAAGTTGATCCCGAAGATGCGCCCCCAGAACCGGGCCGCGTCGTCGTACCGCTTGTCGCCGGTGCGCAGGGCAACGCTCTTCAGCACGAAGATGAGGAGCGCCAGCCCCATCGTGAGCTGCGGAAAGAGATAGTGATAGGTGACCGTGAAGGCGAACTGGAGGCGATCTACGGCGAGCGCGCTGTCCATCGACGCATCCTCCCGGGTGGCTGAAACGTCCGATCCGCCCAGACTCCGCGCCGGCACCGCCGCACGGCGGCGCCCCGGGGCCGGAGCGTCAGGATCATCTCACGACGACGACTTGTCTCCCGCGGCGGCCGGCCGTTTCACGGTGACCGTGATGGGAATCCCCTGACGCACGCTCTGCGTCACGGGACAGAAGTCCTCGAACAGCTCCTCGCACCGCCCGAACCGCGACTCGCCGTCGCCGGCGAGCGTGGGCGCGAGCGTGATGTCGATGCCGGTCACGCGCAGCCGCCCGGCGTCGCTGCGGCCGAGCTGCACGGCCACGTCGGTCTCGAGCCCGCTGACCTCGACCCGCGCCTTGCGCAGGCAGAACAGCAGGCTCGCCGACAGGCAGTCGCCAACGGCCGCCCCCAGGACGGACGCGGCGTTCGGCCCCCGGCTCTCGCCGAGCGGGGCCGGCTCGTCCAGCCGCTGTGGCGGCACGTCCGCGAAATCGGAATAGCGGGCGTCGAACTGATAATTGCGATCGAGGGAGAGGTGAACGTGGTAGACGGGAGGTTCCTTGGTCTCGCTCATGGGCTCATCCGGTGCGAGGGTGGGGACGCACGTCGAGGATACACCATTGGACGACGAGATGCGGAGACATTCCGGAAAGTCGTGCATCGACGGCGCCGATCAGGCCGGCACCAGCCCTCCCGACGGCAGCAGCGTGGGGGGCCCGGCGCCGAGTTCGGCGAGGCCGGGGGCGACCACCTCGCGATCGCCCACGATCAGGATCCCCATCCGATCGGGATGGAGGGTACTCGCGGGCCACCCGCAGCACGTCGGCTTCCGAGACGGCGTCGACGCGCGGCACGAACTGCTGGAAGTAGTCGTCGGGCAGCGCGTACAGCGCCAGCTGTGACATCGCCCGCGCGACCTGCTGGACGGTCTCGAAGTTGCGCGCGTAGCCCCGGGTCAGCGCAGTGCGGGCCGCCTCGATCTCGTCGACCGTGGCCGGCCGCGTGCCGCGGATCGCCTCGAGCTCGCCCAGGGCCTCGCGCAGGGCGTCGACCGTGACGCTGCTCTTCACGCTCGATTCGAACTGGAACGGCCCGCGGCGCCGCCGGAAGTCGAACGCCGTCCGCGCCCCGTAGGTATAGCCCTTCGCCTGCCGCAGGTTCATGTTGATGCGGCTGATGAACTGGCCGCCCAGAATCGTGTTCAGCACGAGCAGCGCGTGGTAGTCGGGCGTCGCGCGCGCGGCCGCCACCTGCCCGATCCGCAGCTCCGACTGGGCCGCGGCCGGCCGGTGCACCAGAGCCAGCCGGCCCGCCGGCGGATCGTCGGGCGGCTCGGGCAGCTCGACCGGCACGCGGGCGTCGCCGGCGTCCCAGCCGCCGAACGCCTCGGCCAGGGCCGCCACCATCTCCTCGTGCGGCGCGTCGCCGACAGCGATCACCGTCGCCCCGTCGGGGACGAACACGCGGCGGTGGAACCGCCGCACGTCGTCGATCGTCATCGCGGCCAGCGCGGTCTCGTCGCCGACCGGCACGTGCCCGTACGGGTGGTCGCCGTAGAGCCAGCGCGCGAACGCCCGTTCGGCCACGAACGGCGCGAGGTCACGCAGCTGCCGGAGCCGGTTCACCCGCAGCCGCCGCACGCGCTCGAACTCGTCCTCGGCCAGCGTCGGCCGCAGCGTGACGTCGGCGAGCAGGGCGAGGCCGCGATCCCGGTGGCGCACCAGCGTCGTCAGGGCGACGAGCGTGGCGTCGGCCCCGACCTCGGTGTCGAACTGCGCGCCGATCCGCGCGAACGCGTCGTGCATGTCGATCGCCGACCGCGCGCCGCTGCCCTCGTCCAGCATGTCCCCGGCGAGCGACGCGAGGCCCGGACGCTCGAGCGGATCCTGCGCGGCACCGGCGGGCACGACCAGGACGACGGTCACCACCGGCACGCTGTGGTGCTCGGCCGTCCAGACCGCGAGGCCGTTCGGGAGCCGCGTCCGGCGGACCTCGGGCAGCCGCGGGGCCGCCACGGGACCCGACACCGGCAACCGCGTGCGGTCGACCGTCATGACGCCACCGTCCGTTCCGATCCCGGCACGGCGAGATCCGCCCGTCCCTGCGGCACCACGCTCAGCGCGATCCGCCGGCCGCGCGACAGGTATCGCGCAGCCGCGGCCCTGACGTCGGCGCCCGTCGCCTGGAGGTAGAGCGCGAGATCGCGATCGAAGTAGCCGGGCTCGCCGAGGAAGACGTTGTAGGCGTTCAGCTGATCGGACTTGCCGCCGAAGCCGCCCACGGTCTGCAGCCGATACACGAAGTTCGCCTCCACCTGCGCGCGGCTGCGCTCCAGCTCGCTCTCGAGCGGGCCCTCGGCGATCAGGCGGTCGATCTCGCCCGAAATCTCCTCGTCGAGCTCGGCCAGGGTGTGCTCGGGCGTCGGGGTCGCGATGAGCTGGAAGAAGCCGGACAGCTCGCGCGAGTTCTGCAGCGACGACACGTCGGTCGCGATCCGCCGCTCGTAGACGAGCCGGCGGTACAGCCGCGACGTCTTGCCGTTGGCGAGCAGGTCCGACAGCAGGTCCATCTCGGCGTCACCGTCGGTGAACATGGCCGGCGAGTGCCACGTCAGGTAGAGCCGGGGCATCTCGACGCGGTCCTCGAGCAGCAGCCGCACCTCGCCATCGAGCGCGGCCGTCGCCGACGGCTGCGTCACCGGCGGCCCCGGCGGGATCGCCTCGAAGTACCGGCGGGCCTGCTCGAAGGCCTCCGCGGTGTCGACGTCGCCGGCGATCACCAGCGACGCGTTCGCCGGGTGGTAATAGGCGCGGAAGAACTCGTGGGCCTGGTCGAGCGTCGCCGCGTGCAGGTCGGCGACCTCGCCGATCGTGGACCAGTGATAGGGATGGTCGGGGGGAACAGCGCGGCCAGCAGGACCATCGAGGCGAGGCCGTACGGCCGGTTCTCGTAGTTCTGCCGCCGCTCGTTCGAGGACGACGTCGCGCTGGTTCTCGAACTTCGCCTCGGTCAGCGCCGGCAGCAGGTAGCCCATGCGATCGGACTCCATCCACAGCGCCAGCTCGAGCGTGTTGCGCGGCACGACCTCCCAGTAGTTCGTCCGGTCGGAGTTCGTCGATCCGTTCAGCACCCCGCCGGCCTGCTGGAGCGGATGGAAGAAGCCCCGGTCGTAGTGCTGCGAGCCCTCGAACATCAGATGTTCGAACAGGTGGGCGAAGCCGGTATGTTGCGGCCGTTCGTTCTTCGACCCGACGTGGTACCAGAGGTTCACCGCAACGATGGGACAGTTGCGGTCCTCGTGCACGAGCACCTGCAGGCCGTTGTCCAGAACGTGCTTGGCGTAGGCGATGTTCATGGCCTCACGGTCGGGGCGGATCGGCGCGGGTACGCGCCGCCGAACGCCGCGTCGAAGTCGGATGAGCCGCCCGGCCGGCGGCCGGGCGGGGCGAACGGGACATGGCGCCGGCCGCTCAGGCGCGCGTGAGGGGGATCGTCGGCCGGTTGTAGCTCGCGATGGATACCTGCGCGGCGGCGCGCGACGCGACCTCGATGATCGCGCGAGCCGCCGGCGATTCGGGTTCGCTGATGAGCAGCGGCACTCCGCGGTCGCTGCCCTCCCGGATCGGCTGGTAGATCGGAATCCGCCCCAGGAACGGCAGCTCCATCGCGGCGGCCAGCTCCTCACCGCCGCCACGGCCGAAGATGTCGCTCTCGTGCTGACAGGACGGACAGACGAAGTAGCTCATGTTCTCCACGAGCCCGAGCATCGGAATGTTCAGCTTCTGGTACATCCGCACCGCGCGCCGGCTGTCGGCCAGCGACACCTTCTGCGGCGTCGTCACGACGATGGCCCCCGCCACCGGCACGGTCTGGCTCAGGCTGAGCGCGACATCACCCGTCCCCGGCGGCATGTCGACGACCAGATAGTCCAGATCCATCCAGCGGACCTCACGGAAGAACTGCTGCATCACGCCGTGCAGCATCGGACCACGCCAGATCACCGGCGCGTCGTCGCCCGTCAGGAAGCCCATCGAGACGACATGCAGGCCGTACTTCTCGGCCGGCACGATCTTGTCGCCATCGCTCGTCAGCTGCGTCTGCAGCCCCAGCATGATCGGCAGGTTCGGCCCGTAGATGTCCCCGTCGAGCATGCCGACGCGGCTGCCCGCCCGGGCGAGCGCCAGCGCCAGGTTCACCGCGACGGTGGTCTTGCCGACGCCGCCCTTGCCCGCGCCGACCGCGATGACGTTCTTCACCCCGGCCACCGGCGCCCGGCCGGCCGCCGGATTCGCCGCTTCCCGCACGGCCGCCGTCATCTCCACCGCGACATCCGCCACCCCGGGCAGCGCCGCCACCGCGGCGTGCGCCTGCTCGCGCAACTGCTCCTTCACCGGACAGGCCGGGGTCGTCAGCTCGATGGTGAACGCGACGCGCCCGCCGTCGATCCGGAGGTTCTTCACGAACCCCAGACTGACGATGTCTCGGTGCAGGTCGGGATCCTTCACGACCTTCAGCGCCTCGAGCACCGCCGATTCATTCACTGCTGCAGAAGCCATATTCCTTCCGTTTCCGCCGATTCAAACCAGCTTAGCGGCTTTGCAGGCCGGCTGGCAAGGCAGCCCTGGCCAGGCTGGACGCCCGTGCCGGGCTTGTGTAGACTCGCCCGCACGCCGAATCTCCCCCCACACACGCCTGGAGGCCCGTGATGACCGAACCCGCGGCACCGCCGGACCTGCCATCCGAGAACCGGGGGCTGATGATCGTGCTCGCCTACCTGTGGCTGCTCGCCCTGGTGCCGCTCATCCTGGAGAAGAACGACCGCGAGGTGCAGTGGCACGCAAAGCACGGCCTCGTGCTCATGGTGGCCGAGATCCTGCTCGGCCTCGCGCTCACGGTCGTCATGAGCGTCGCCGCCTTCGCGATGTTCGGGCTCGGCTGCTTCGTCAGCCTGCTGACCGCGTCGCTGTGGCTCGCCATCCTCATCGTGCACGTAACGGCCATCGTCCGCGGACTGCGCGGTGAGCGCCTGATCATTCCGGGCGTCAGCGAGTACGCCGATCGCCTCTGACGACGCCGCCGGTCCGGCCCCGCCGCGGCGACGGGGGCGCGAACAGCATGAACAGCGTGAACGACGCGAAGCTGGTGAACCCCGCCGACGACGGCGCGCGCCTGTCCGGCGCGGCCGTCCCGGTGCCGCCGCGGCGGACGCCCGCCGCACGTCCTGGCGTGCCGCCCGCGTGCTCGCCCTGCTGGCCGCGTTCGTCTCGCTGGCGGCCTTCGACGCCGCGCGGCCACCGGCCACGCAGTGGTCGGCCCGCGCCGCCGTCGCCGGCCTCCACGAGTACCAGCGTCACATCTCGCCGCTGCTGGCCGGATCTCGGGCTCCGCTGCCGCTTCACGCCGACCTGCAGCCACTATGCGGCCGCCGAGATCGCCCGGTACGGCATCGTCATCGGCGGCTGGCGGAGCCTGCAGCGCGTGGCCCGTTGCGGTCCGTGGACGCCGATGGGCACGATCGATCCGCCGTGAGGACGCTCAGGCGCGGACCGAGTTCGAAGTGCTGGCGGACTTCGTCGTTCAGCAGGACCCACAGGCCGTACGCGCCGAGCGCCGTGCCGTAGGGCAGCAGGATGAGGTTCACGCCGGCCAGCCCGAGACAGATCGGGCGGGACCAGTGGCGACGCCGCCGCAGCCCGAGCCCGCACACGATGTGCGTCACGCCCCAGGCGAGCGACAGCACGGCGAGCACGGTGAACACGCCGGCCGCGAGCGCCGCCGCCATGGCGTCGCCGCGCGCCGTGACCGGCGCCGAGTGGCCGAGCGCCGCGGCGCCGACGCCCAGCGCGAGCGTCGCCAGGCCGATGAGCGCGGTCAGCGCCCCCCAGACCACGTACAGCGCTCCCAGGAAATCGACGTGGCGTTTCATCGGCACGACTCTCCCGCGCGAAAAGGGCGTGAGGGCGGTCCCGGCGTCGGCCGGAGGGGATCAGCGGATGGCGACGGTTACTTCGACGCGGCGGGTCACGCTCTGCGGCGTGGAGATCCGGAACCGGAAACGGGCGCCATCCGCGACGCCGGCCGGCACCGACAGCCGGACCCGGTGGCGGAAGAACGCGTGGCCCGTACCGCCACAGGCCTCGCACGGCTCGGTCCACACCTCGCCGCGCCCGCCGCACGACCCGCAGGTGCTCCGCAGCGGCACGGCCAGCGTCACGATGAGGCCGTCGAACGCCTCGCGCGGAGACAGCTGCAGCTCGGCCCGCAGCATGTCGGCGTCCTCGCGCCCGAGAAAGGTCTCCCGCATGCGACCGACGACCGCCTCGACCGACGGGAAGTCGATGGCCACTTCATCGGCGAACGAGTCGCGCTCGCAGGCGGACGACGCCGCAGGCCACCGCTCGGGGGCCAGCCGCACGTCGAAGCTGCGCCGCTGTTCCTGGTTCACGACTCGTGTTCACCTTCTCCGGGATGCCCGCCGGGGCCGCCGGACGGCTTCCGGTGTGCCGCCCGCACGGTCCGATAGGAAGCGGACCCCCCGTTGTCAAGACGAAGCGGACGGCCGGTGACCGACCCGCGGGCCGCCCCGCATGGAGAGACCGTCATGTCCGACACGCGAGAATGCCCGATGTGCGGCGAGCGGATGCGCCTGCACGAAACCGAGACCGTCGAACACATACCCGGCACCACGGAGGCGATTCGCCGCACCGAGCGGGAATGGCGCTGCCCGGAATGTGATTACTTCGAAGAGGTCGACGAGGAGTCCACCCGCGGGCACGACGGCGCGTGAGAGCGCCTGACGCGCGGGCGACTGAACGGAAGGCACCCTCCGGCCACGACCGGGTCCGGAGGACCGGCGCGGGACGCACCCGGCGGGCCGACCGCCGGGGACGGCCCCCCGCCTCAGCGGGCGCCGATCGTGAGCAGCACTTCCCGCCGCAACGTGTCCTCGAACTCCTCGAAGTTCAGCGCCGTCTCGCACTCGTCACAGAGCACCTCGAGCACGGCCGGCCTGCTCTCCTCGGAGACCTCCACACGTGAATCTTCCAGATGAACTACGTGCATCTGCAACGTCTTGACCAGAAAATTCCGGTCGTTGCCGCAACTCGGACAGGTCAGAGCCACTCCGCCACCCCTCATTTCAGGAAGCCCAACGACAGTTCCAAACGTTCGATTGTACGGGATGCCCCGGGCGGACGCAATTAGAACTTCCCCGGAGGCGTGCACGGAATGTTTCGGCGCCGCGGCAGCGGCTCTTGAGGACGGAAACACGCGGGCGCGCGGCCGCCGCGCCCGCACCGATGACCGCTCAGCTCATGCGCTCGTCGCTGTCAGGGTCGGCGGGATCGAGCAGATCGGCCAGCCCCAGCGCCAGATCGGCCGGTTCGTCGTCGTGCAGATCGCCGAGATCCAGCGTCTCGCCCACCCGGTGGGCCGGCCGCAGGCAAAGGGGCCCCTTGGCCTCGATCGAGATGATCTCGACACCCAGCGCGGTGGCGCGGAAGTCGCCCGCAATGCACCCGCACGGTAGCGTCTCGAGCGCCAGCAACTCGAGCTGCAGCGACGCCGGGCGGCCCAATGACAGCGGTTCAGGTCCCATCACAAGATCCTTCTGTCCTGATTAGACGGCCGAGGGGCACCGGCGGTTGCGTCCCCGGGAAATCGGCGGCAGCTCATGAGGCCGCAGGAGGCGCGGTTTGGGGCGGAGCCCCATCCGGAAGTCCGGGCGCAGCCCGGCGGCGCGCACCGCGCGCCCGCGAACGGAGTGGAGCGAGCTGGATCGCGAGCGGAACGGAGGGAGCCGGGGTTTGGGGCGGAGCCCCATCCATCTATGGATAGATCACGTCGCCGCCGATGTCGGCGTTCGGGAAGAGCGCGCGCAACGCGTCGAGATAGAGGTCGAGCTGTGCCCGATGCTCCGGCTTCGGACCGCCGGTCTTGAACTCGAGGACGGTCATCGCGTCGCCCGGTCCGGCCACGAGCCAATCGATCGCTCCCCGGACGATGAGCGCGGGCGAGACCTGCAGGGAGAACGGCACCTCGTCGAATTCCTGTGCGCCTGTAGCCCGCTCGCCGACCTCGGGCCGCGACCGGATGGCCTCGTAGACGGCCACGGCCCGTTCGACGACCGCATCCGGATCCTCGAGGTCGACACGCTCCTCCGGCCGCAGCAGGGCCAACGCTCGCCGGCTCAGCTGCGCCTGATCGTCGCCCCTCTCACCGGAGGTGCCTGCGAACTGCAGCAGGCGGTGGACGAGCGTGCCGGTCACCAGGTACTCGGCGTCGGCTTCGAACCGTCTGGCCCGCGACGGTCCCGACTCCCCGGCCGGGCCGCGGTCGGCGAGGTACGTCGTCACCGGCAGCCGTTCGGTCCCGTCCGCATCGGCGAGCGGTGTGAGGTCGATCGGTGTGGGCGCCCCGATGTGCGGCTCGGCCGCGATGCCGGTCGGCTCCGCGGACGCCGGCATGTACACGCGGAAGTGATGGCGGCGTCCATCCGGACCGTTCCACGAGACATCGGGGCCGCCCGTCACCGCCAGGTCGAACAGCTGCCGGACGTCCTCCGACAGCACGCGGCCGAGGCTGCCATGGGCCCAGGCGGTCCGGCCACCCGGGCGAACGATCGTCGACAGGTACAGCCGGTCTCGGGCCCGCGTCACGGCGACGTAGAGCAGCCGCTTGGTCTCTTCGCGCTCGCGCGCCTTGAGCTCCTCGTCGAGCTCGGCTTCGGCCTCGCCGACGGCGACCGACGGGCTGCCGTCGCCATCGTCGGTGACGAGCCGGATCGCAGGCGGCAGGCCGCCCGACCCCTTGCCCAGGTTCACCACGAAGACGACCGGGAACTCGAGGCCCTTGGCGGCGTGCACGGTCATCAGGTTCACTGCGTCGACCGCATCGATGATGGCGTTCGACTCGTCGCCCATCGAGAGGACGTCGAGGTGGGCGGCGACCCGGGCGAGCGTCGCGTAGCCGCGGTTCTGGATGCGGCGCACCAGCCCGCGCAGCTTCTTCAGGTTCTCGCGCGCCTGCGGCCAGCGCGGCCCGCCGCAGCTCGAAGGCGTACGCCGTCTCGGCCAGCACGTGGTCGAGCAGTTCGGCCGGCGGAATCCGATCGACGAGATCGAGCCAGGCGCGCACCGCGGTGCGCGTCAGATCGAGCACACGCCGGTCGTCCTCGTCGAGGTCGGTCGTCCGCTCGTCGCCGGCGTCCGCGCGCAGCAGCGCGCCGGCGATCCGCGGCGCGAGACGCCCGATCGCCGGGTCGGACAGCCGGACGAACCGGGAGCGGAGGAAGGCGGCCGCGCGGAGATCCGAGCGCGGATCGGCGAGGTAGCGCAGCAGCGCGAGCACGTCGACGATCTCGTCGCTCTCGAAGAAGCCGAGGCCCTTGTAGACGTAGCTCCGGATCTGCCGGCGTTCCAGCGCGCGCTCGTACGCCCGGTGCGTCTCGCGGGTGCGGAAGAGGATGGCGATGTCACCGGCCTCCACCCCCCGGGGCACGCCCGTGTCGCGATCGCGCACGGTGATGCCCTCGCGGATCAGCCGCGCGATCTCCGCGGCCACGGCCTCGGCGCATCCGTCCACGTCCTCGCTCACGACGAGGCCCAGCGCGCCGCGCGTGGCCTCGTCGTGCGCCACCGGGAACCGGTCGGTTTCACCGTAGCGGAATCCGTCTTCGCGCGACACCGGCGGAATCGCCGAGAAGAGATCGTTGACGAACGAGAGCAGCGCCGGCACCGCGCGGAAGCTGACCGAGATGGCGCGGCGCGGCTCGTCGTCCGGGCGCAGCCCGGCGATCGTCCGGGCCGCCTCGTTGAGCACGCGCACGTCGGCGTCGCGGAAGCTGTAGATCGACTGCTTGCGGTCGCCGACGATGAAGACCGTCGGCGGCAGCGGGCCGGTCGAGGTGAGGCCGAACCCTTCGCCCCACGACTGGATGAGGAGCTGCACGAGATCCCACTGCGCGCGGTTGGTGTCCTGGAACTCGTCGACGAGCACGTGATGGTAGCGCGATTCGAGCCGCCACCGGCTGCGCGCGAACTCCTCCATCTGCTCGAGCAGCCGCAGTGCGCGCGACAGGACTTCGGTGAAGTCGAGCACCGCGTGTGCGTCCAGCGTCCGCAGGTAGGTCGTCTCGGCCACCGCGTAGATCCGGCGGACGCCGCGCGCCAGCAGCACGTTGAGATCGCGGCGGAACGCCCGGGTGGCCTGTTCGAGCGGTCCAGCCAGGGTCTGCACCCGCTCGAGCGTCCGCTGCTTCGCCTGGGCGGACTCGTAGTCGGCGGCCTTGCCCGGCGCCCGCTTCCGCACCGTACCGCTGCCGGTGAACACCAGGTCGCGCAGGCTGTCGAACACGGTGCGCAGCCGCGGCGGCGGCACGGCCTCGCCGCGCACGAGGCTCTCGCGCAGCCGGCGCAGATCCTCGCCCAGCGCGACGAACGCCGGATCGTTCACCGGTCCGTCGGCGAGGAAGCCGGTGAGTCCCCCGCCGGTCAGCGCGAGGGCGTCGAACAGCGCCTGCGCCGTCCGGGCGCAGACGGCCGCGAGCGTCAGGTCCTTCGGCCCGGCGGCCAGGAACCGCCGCAGCACCTCGGGGGTGACGAGCCGCCGCTCCAGCAGCATCGAGAGGCCTCCGCGCAGGCGCGGCTCGCCGAGCTGCGCGAAGACCAGGGCGACCTCCTCGTGCGTCTGCGCCAGTCCCCGGCAGATCCGCAGCGTCGCGTCGAGCGACTCCGCGATGAGCCGCGGTACCTGCGTCTCGTCGGCCAGGTCGAAGCCGGGGTCGACGTCCGCCTCGAGCGGGAACTCCCGGAGCAGCGCCAGACAGAACGCGTCGATCGTGCTGATGGCGATGTCGCCGAGGCGGGCGCGCAGCTCGTTCCAGCGGCTCTTCGTCAGCTCGCCGGTCGCCGCCATCGCACGCAGCCGGCCGATGATCCGCTCGCGCATCTCGGCGGCGGCCTTCCGCGTGAAGGTGATCGCCAGCACGGACGCCGGATCGACCCCCTCGCGCAGCAGGTTGACGTAGCGATCCACGAGGACGCGCGTCTTGCCGGTCCCGGCCGACGCCTCGAGCACGACGTTGCGCGTGGGATCGACCGCGAAGGCGCGCGAGGCGGCGTCCGGCAGCGCCGGCCGATCGCCCGGCGGCGAGGGCGCCTCGTCGAACGGCAGCCGCCCGTCAGTCGTCATCGTCGCCGTCTCCGTCGGCGTTCACGTAGTCCTTGCGGCAGATCGACGCGTACGCACAGGTCGTGCAGAGCCGCGTCTCGGCCGGCCGCGGTGGAAACTCGCCCCGCTCGATGCCGTCGACGGCCTTCAGCAGCCGCTCCTGGGCGTCCTCGAGCTTGCCGGCGAAGTCCTTCTTCGAGGCCGACAGCGCCACGCCCTGCCGCTTCTCGCCGAACGCCACGTACGCCGCCTCGCCGAACCGCCACGGGCCGTCACTCGCGTCCGCCAGCTCCTGCTCGGCGCAGATGCCGTAGATCGGCAGCTGCAGCGCCCACTTCTTCGGCGTCGGCCGCGTCCGCTTGTAATCGATCAGCCGGAAGGTGCCGTCGTCCAGGAGATCGATGCGGTCGGCGTAGCCGCGCAGCGTGACGTCGCGCTCCCGATCCGCGCCGACGAAGTGATAGGCCCCCTCCAGTCCGTACTCCAGCAGGCGGCGGACCACGCCGGCGCCGCTCCGCGCCTCCAGGAGAAAGACGACGTCGCCCGCGCCCGGCCGCGCCGCCGTGCCCAGCAGCCGGGCCCGCAGGAACGACGCGTCGACGTCCGACAGCGCCGCGAGCCGCTCGTCGACGACCGTGGCGAAGAGTCCGCGGGCGCGATCGAGCGTCGCGGCCGAGATGGCGCCGCCGCCACCGGTACTCCACCGCTCGTAGAACGTCTGGAAGACCTCGTGGATGATCCGGCCCTGCGCCAGCGGCGCCAGCACGTCCTCGTCCTCGGGCTCCTCCTCGAGCCGGAGCACGACCTGCGCGAAGTACTTGAACGGGCACGACAGGTACAGCTCGAGGCGCCCGACCGAGTAGGGCCGCGGCGCGGGCGGGTCGGCCTGCCCGTGGAACCGGGGCGCGTCGAATCCCGTCCGCGCACGCCGCAGCGCCAGCCACTGCCCCGCGGCCCCGCCCAGCGTCTCGACCGCCGGCTCTTCGGCCAGCGCCTCGTCGGGGAACAGCCGCACGGGCGGCGGGCCGGCCACCGGCACGTGCGGCACGCCCGCGTCGGCCAGTTCTTCGAGCAGCGCCGACGGCTCGACGATCGCATCGTCCTCGAGGCGGAAGGCCGAGACCGAGACGTGCGCGCGCGCCAGGCGGAGCAGGTCGTAGAACGCCGCCCGCGCCGCTCCCTGACGATCCTTCTCGGACGGCCAGCGCAGCTGCGAGAGCAGCGACAACGGATAGAAGATGTTGCGCGGCGGACGTTCCGGCCACTCGCCGTCGATCAGGCCGACGATGTGAATCTCGTCGACGTCGGCGTAGCGGGCGGCCTGCGCGTCGAGCAGGTGGACGCCCTGATGGCCCGTCCCCGGTGCGAAGGTCTGTCCTTCGATCCAGCGGCGCAGCGTCGCCGCGAGCGCCTCGATGGTGTCGAGCCGGTCGTCGTACTCCGCATATGCATGCGCCAGGGCCTCGATGGCGGCGACGACCGCGGTCCGGGTGCGCAGCCGCCGCGTGCGGAGCGGATCGTCGGGCCGGGGCGCCCGATCGTGCGCCGACAGGAAATCGAGCAGCGTGCGCAGCTGGCCCGACGCCGGCGCCGCGTGCCGCAGCGGGTCCAGCGTCCGCGCGGCCTCGACGGCGGCGCCCAGCGCCCCCACCAGCGCCTCGGACGGCGCGCGGCCGTCGGGCGAAGGCGTCGCCGCCTCCGCGGCCAGCACCTCGAGGAACGCCAGACCGCCGAGGTACCGCTTCTCGCTGAGCCATCGATTGAGAAAGGCCACCGCACCGCCGCCCACCGGCCGGCCGCCGATGTCGAAGCGGAAGTGCGGCGAGCGCAGCAGCGCAATCGTCGACTCGCGCGTGTACTCCGACGAGACGAAGTCGAACACGAGGTCCAGCGCGGCCGCGTACGGCTCGGCTGCGAGCGGCAGGGCATCGAGCGTCTGGTACGGAATCGTGCCGAACACGCCGCGCGCAAGATAGATGTAGGGCAGCGGCCGCTTGAAGACGACCGCCGTCCGATCGAGCGGCGCCGGCGGCGGTCCCGATCCGGCCGGTTCCCGGCGCGCCGCGCGCAGCCGCCGGGCCAGGCCCATCAGCTCTTCCTCACGGTCGCGGGCCAGGAACGCCAGGCCGCCGGCCGGATCGTCGGCCGGCGTCACGAGCACGGGAGGCGGCGCCTCCGGCAGATCGACGATCGTCCGTCCCTCGACTTCGTCGAGGTCGGGCAGCCAGTCGTGAATGCGCTCGTGGAAACCCGACGCCAGCAGCTCGCTGGTGGCGACCACGTCGATCGCCTCGAGCCCGGGAAGCCGCGTGAGCAGATCGAAATCGGCCTTCCACAGGCCGGGCATGTCGCCGATCCAGTCGCCCGTGGTGACGACGACCCGCCGCAACGGCTCGACGGCCGGCTCCGCGATGAGCTGCGCCCGGAGCAGGTGCTCGTCGACGGCGCCCGATGCGGCCGCCCGCGCCTCGTAGCCGCGGTACGTCGCGGTCAGGAATCGGGTCTGCCGCAGCAGCCGCTGCGCACCGCGGTCGTCCTCGTCCCGGGCGAGCTCCTCGCTCAGCACCCGCTCGAAGGCCTCCACCGTCTCCTGCCGCCGGCGGAGCTGATCGGTACAGATCCAGCATGGCGGCGATGAGGCCAGGCCGGAGGGCGAAGGGCGGTGCGGCGCCGTCGGCCTCGGCCTGGCGGGCCGCCGCCGCCAGAAGCACTTCCCGCTCGAAGCCGTCGAGGCGCCGGGGAGGATGCGCCAGGCGCAGGCGGAGCGCTTCGTACCAGTCGTCACGGGTCAGCAGATCGGGCAGCAGGAGGGCCCGGCGCCCGGCGCCCGCGGCTCCGTCCGGGCCGAGGCCGAACGCCAGGTTCTCCAGCGTGCGACGGAGCTGGCGTGCCGCGCCGCGCGTGGGGACGAGCACGGCACTGCCGCGGACGTCGGCGACGGCCGGCCCGCGGACGAGGGCGGCAATGATGCGTTGAAACGCCCGGAGGTCCGGTGCGCGAATCAGACGGGTCCGACGAGGTGTGATCACTGCAGCTCGGGAGGTCGGGACAGGTCCTCCATGTCGCGGCGCGCGCGCTCGACCAGCATCAGCGCACCGGCGGCCGCCGACGAAGCGTTCCAGGCCCGGTCGAGGTTGCCCGACATCGTCGCCTCGAGCCGGATGGAGGCCGCCTGCTCGCCGAGGCGGGCCGCACTCAGCAGCAGTTCGTGCACGTCCTTCAGCTCCGGCGGCGGATCGATCACGGCGAGCCGGCGCAGGGCGACGCCCAGCGAGTGCTCGAGCGGACCGAGCTCCGTGACGTCCGGCCCGGCCAGCGCCTTGATGGCGTCGAGCGGGCGCGTGGCGCGCGCGAACGCCTCGAGCACATGCCGGATCTCGTGACGGTACTGCTTCAGCGCCTGCTGGCGAAGCTGCCAGCGATCGCGCTCCAGCCGCAGCGTGCGTGCCGCCTCGAGCGTCTGCTGCAGCGTCTCGACCAGGGCGCTGAAGGCGTTCGGCCGTCGGTGTCCCCACGCCGTGTCACGGCGGCGCACCCGATCGAGCACGGCCTGCACGCCGCGGACGTCGGCGCGGCCGGCGCGGCTGCTCGCCTGCTCGATCGACGACCGGGCCAGGTCGCTGTAGTCACGCTGCCACCGGAGCTCGGCGGTGAGCACGGACTCCACCGTCCGGCGGGTGCGCCGCACCCAGTCGGACGGCAGCGAGTCGGCCGCCGCCGACAGCCGGTCGTCGGCGAGACGATAGAGCGACATCCGATCGGCGGCCGTGTCGCTGAGCCGGGCGACCGCCAGCACCTGCTCGATGGCGTCCTTCAGCGTCGGCAGGGGCAGCGGCTTCACGACCGGCGGCGGCGCGATGCCGGCCACCAGGCTGAACTTGAACTGGTGCGCGCCCTCCGATGCCTGCAGCCCGGCAATCGTCTGGTCCAGCAGATCGAGGATCTCGCGGACGTTCGCGGCCCGGTATCCGAAGTGATTGCGCGGCCAGTCGGCGACCGTCGCGCGGATCGACTCGGCCAGCTGCAGACGTCTGGCCGGGTCGGCCGCCTTCGTCATGGCGTCGATCGACCGGGCGACCTGCGAGGTGAGCGCCGCGTAGTCGTCGTGGGCGCGGGTCGCCACGTACCGCTGGTAGCGGATCGAGTCGGCGTAGCGGTCCGTCCGCGTCCAGTCGACGGCGCTCGCGGGGATGTTCACCAGGTGCAGTTCGGGCACGCTGGTGAGCGGGCCGACCGGCATCGAGAACACCACCCGGTTGCCGACGCGCGCGTACTCGCCGTAACTGACGAGCGCGGTCCCGTCGTGGAGGAACAGCCGGAAGATCGTCGGATCGGTCGGGGCTGCGGCGAGCCGGGGCACGCCGCCCGGCAGCCCGGCAGCCACCAGGAGCGCGCACACGATGATGCGGAACCGGAGACGCGCGGCTGGCTGGCGTGGCAGGGTGCCGGCACGCAGGAACACGCCGCTGTCCATGGATGTCCAAGCGTAGTGTGCCGGTCTGCGGCAGTCAAGCGACCGTCGCAAGGCTCGGCGGGAGCGCCGCATCGCACACCAGAATCACAGGCGACGCGGCTCGACTGTGGAAAACATGTGGATGGACGGTGCATATGCTGTGGACGGTGCGTCGCGGAAAATAAATTCCGTCGCGAATCGCACGCAATCGTGCCCGTCGCGTCCTGTGGATTGAATCTTCGCGCGTGGTTTCGCTTGATCTGCGCGCAGGGACGCGTAAGATTGTGGCCCGTCACCAATGCAGGAAAGCGCCGGGTCAAACGTATCGTGAACACGTCCGTACATCGCTTCAATGAATCCATCGGTGGCCGCGATTATCTGATCGAGGCCACGCTCGTTGCCGACGATCGATGGCGCGCCTACCTCGTGCGCGTCCCGGGCGTGCCAACTGCTCTGATGCCGTTCTACGGGCCCACGCCCGAAGAGGCGGCCCGACACCTCTGCGACTGGCTCACCCGCGCATATGGTGCGTTGAGCGGCCATTGATGCTGCAGACGAAGATGAGGATCAGAATGAGGAGTTCGTTGCGGCCGCTCCGCAGCCCCCGCCGGCCTTCCCTGCTGGCCATCGGCATCCTGACCGCCCTCGTCGGCTTCCCGGGAGTGAGCCTGTCGCAGCCGGCCCCCGCGGCGGCGCCGAAGCCGCGCGTCCGACTCGTGGCCACCGGCGGCACGATCTCGAACAAGGTCGGCGGGCGCCTGACGGCCGTGCAGCTGGTGAAGGAGGTCCCCGGCCTCGACCAGTACAGTCACGCCGGAATTCGAGCAGTTCACGAACACGGCGAGCAGCTACGTGACGCTGCAGCAGTGGGTCGGCCTCACCCACCGCATCAACGAGCTCTTCCGGACCGACCCTGGCCTGGCCGGCATCGTCGTGACCAGCGGTACCGACACCCTCGAGGAGGTCGCCTACTTCCTCGATCTCACCGTCCACAGCGACAAGCCGGTCGTCGTCGTCGGGTCGATGCGCAACCCGAGCACGCTCGGCTACGAAGGGGCGGCCAACCTGCTCGACGCCTTCCGGGTCGCCGCCGATCCCGAATCGCGCGGCAAGGGCGTGCTGGTCGTGCTGAACGACGACATCAACGCCGCGCGCGAGGTCACCAAGACCGACGCGCTCCGGCTCGACACCTTCAGGACGCGCGGATACGGCGTGCTCGGCTACGTCGACCACGATCGGATCACCTACTACCGGAACGTCATCCGCAAACACACGGCCGGGAGCGAGTTCGACGGTGCCGATCTGACCTATCCGATGCCGCGTGTCGACGTCCTCTGGGTGTACCAGGGGGCGACTGCCGACCTGATCAAGGCGGCCGTGGACCTGGGTGCGAAGGGGATCGTCATGGCGACGGCCGGGGCCGGCGCCACCAGCGGCAACCAGGAGGAGGGGATCGCGTACACCCTGAAGAAAGGCGTCATTGTCGTGATCACCACCCGGACCGGGAGCGGCCGCATCGCCCCACGCAACGGGCCGCGCCAGCCGCCCACCCAGGGTCCGTTCGCCGGCTTGACGATGGCGGAGCTGCATCGGCAGATCGCAGGCGAGGACCTCGCCCCGGTGAAGGCGCGCATCCTGCTGATGCTGGCGCTGACGAAGACGCACGACCCGGCGGCGATCCAGCGGATGTTCGAGGAATACTGATCGCGACAGCCGATCCATTGACCCCTTACCCACCACCCGGCTAAAATACTTCTTTGCCCAGCGCGGCAACGAGTGGGCCTGTAGCGCAGTTGGGAGCGCGCCTGAATGGCATTCAGGAGGTCACGGGTTCGACTCCCGTCAGGTCCACCATCCTTCCTTCTTCCTCTCAGACCACCCATTCAGCTCCGTGAACCGGTGTCAGGCGCCTCCTGAGATGTGCGCCCTGCCGGGGTGCTGCACGCTCTCCCTCGACACGCGCCGTCCGCCCTCCGCGACCGTGCTAGAGTCGTCGCATCCGTCATGGACATGCCCGCCATTGCGACCGAAGGCCTGACACGCCGCTTCGGTGACTTCGTCGCCGTCGACGACGTGAACCTGCGGGTGGCGGCGGGGCAGTTCTTCGGCTTCCTGGGGCCGAACGGCGCCGGCAAGTCGACGACCATCCGCATGCTGACGGGCCTGTTGGCCCCGACGACCGGGACGATCGAGATTCTCGGACGCGACATGGCGGACCGGCCCGTGGACGTCAAGCGGCAGATCGGCGTCGTGCCGGAGGGGATGGCGCTGTTCGGCCGGCTGACCGGAGCCGAATACCTGACCTTTGTCGGCCGCATGTACGGCCTCGACCGCGACACGACGGCGCAGCGGACGGGCGAGCTCCTCGACTTCATGCAGCTGGCCGACGAACCGCGGAAGCTCGTCGCCGACTACTCGCACGGGATGCAGAAGAAGCTGGCGCTCGCGGCGGCGGTCATTCATGCGCCGCGCGTGCTCTTCCTGGACGAGCCGTTCGAGGGCGTGGACGCCGTCGCCTCGAACACGCTGAAGGCGATGCTGCAGCGGATGATCGCCCGCGGCGCGACGATCTTCCTGACCTCGCACGTCCTGGAGATCGTCGAGCGCCTCTGCAGCCACGTCGCGATCATCCATCAGGGCCGGCTCGTCGCGCAGGGGTCGATCGAAGAGCTGCGCGCCGGCGTCAGCGGCGGGCCGGAGACGGGCGGCACGCTGACGCTCGAACAGATCTTCCTGCAGATCGTCGGCGGCTCGCGCACCGGCGAGCAGGAGCTCTCGTGGCTCGGCTAGGGCTCGCACCGGAATCGCGCGGACAGTTCGCCGCCCTCGCCCGGCTCCAGTGGCAGGCCTTCGTCAATACCTCGTTCCGCACGCCCCGGAGCCGTCTCGAGCTGCTCGCCCGCGTTCCCGTGGCGCTCTCGTTCGCGGCCTTCGGCCTGGGCGGCGGCGTCGGCCTGGGCGTCGGCGCGTGGTACCTGGTGCACGCCGGCCATGCCCGGTATCTCGCCGGGCTGCTGTGGGGGGTCTTCGCATACTGGCAGCTGTTCCCGATCGTCGCGACGACGTTCAGCGAGCAGTTCGACTCGTCGCACCTCCTGCGCTTCCCGCTCGATTTCCGTTCGTACGTCCTGGTCCGTCTGGCCTACGGCCTGTTCGACCCGGTGCCGGCGGTCGGCGGCCTCTGGCTGCTCGGCATCACGATCGGCACGACCGTCGCCCGGCCGCTCCTGCTGCCCTGGACGCTGCTCGTGCTGCTCGTCTTCGCCGCCTTCAACATCGTGCTGACGCGGGCGGTCTTCTCGTGGACCGAGCGTTGGCTGGCGCAGCGGCGCACCCGGGAGATCATCAGCATCGTCCTGTTCCTCTGCTTCATCGCGTTTCAGGCCGTCGGCCCGCTGAGCCGTCGCTTCGGCGGCGCGCCTGCCCGCGATCTGCGGCCGCTCGTCGCCGGGACGGTCGCCGTGCAACGCTTCCTGCCGCCGGGACTCGCGGGCGGGGCCATTGCGGCAGCGACGCGCGGCGCGCTCCCGCTGGCGTCGCGGCCGACGCGGCGGGCCTGGTGCTGTTCCTCGGCGTCACGGGCTGGCTGCTCGGGCTGCGGCTGCACGCCGAATACCGCGGCGAGAACCTGGGCGAGGGCCGGCCCAGGACGGATCCGCCGGGCCGCCCGCGCCACGGTGCGGAAGGGCTGGCCCTCGGGCGGGCTGCCCGGCCCGGTCGCCGCCGTCTTCGAGAAGGAGATCCGCGGCTTCGTCCGCAGTCCGCCGCTGATGGTCTTCATCCTGGTGATGCCGCTGGTCGTGCTGCTGCCGTTCCTCTTCGGCTTCGGCGGGGCTGGCGAGCCACGCGACGCCGGGGCGTTCCTCGCGCACACGCCCGACCTGGCGCTCCCCGTCGGCGTGGCCTACGCGCTGGCGCTGCTGACGAATCTGTCCCACAACTTCCTGGGCGGCGAAGGCGGCGGCGTGCAGTTCCTGTTCGTGTCGCCGGTGCGGTTCCGGACGATCGCGCTCGGCAAGAACCTGGCGTACGCGGCGATCGTCGCGCTGCAGCTGGTCCTGCTCTGGGTCGTCGTGGCCGTCATGTCCCGGCCGCCGTCGCAGACGATCACGCTGGTGACGCTCGCCGCCCTCCTCTTCGCCGCTCCGGTGGAGTTCTCGGCCGGCAATCTGCTGTCGGTCTGGTTTCCGAAGCGGGTGGACTATGGGAAGTTCGGCCGGCAGCGGACGTCGGGGATGACGACGCTGGCCAGCCTCGTCGTGCACGCCGCCGTGTTCGGCGTCGCGGCGCTCGTGATGACGCTCGCCGGATGGTATGCGGGGCTCTGGGCGGCGGTGCCCGCGCTCCTCGTGCTCGCCGTCGCCACGATGGCGGGCTACCTGTTCCTGCTGTCCCGCCTCGACGGCATCGCGGTCGGCCGGCGCGAGACAATCGTCACCGAACTGAGCCGGACCGATACGACCTGATCGGTGCCGACGGTGCCGGCATCGTGCCGGTCCGCCTCAGCCGGTCACGTCCCCACGAGCCGGGCGTAGTCCTCGGGCGTGTCGATGTCGACGAACGCCCCCTCATCGTCCACCGGCACGTCGAGCACCTCCGCCGCACGCGCCCGCACCACCGCTTTCGCGCCAACCGCCGGATCGGCCTGCCGCAGGGCGGCGAACGTCGTCCAATCGAACAGCACCGGATGTCCGTGGCGACCGTCCCGCGCGGGCCGGACGATGGGAGCCTTCGTGCGCCGGTAGGCGTCGATGATCGCGCGGACCGTGGCGGGGGAGACGAGCGGCATGTCGACCGGGATCACGAGTGCGGCGCTGATGCCGGGCCGGTCGAGCACGGCGAGCGCCGCCACGAGCGACGACAACTGGCCCTCGTCGTAGTGCAGGTTCCGCACGACGCGCGCCTGCAGTCCGTCCCAATCCATCGCACGGCACACCAGATCGGCCTCGTGCCCGACGACGACCACCAGGTCGTCGGCCCCGGCCTCATCGAACACGCGGACCAGCCGGCCGAGGAACGTCTCCTGCGTGGCGAGCGGCAGCAGGGGCTTCGGACGTCCCATGCGGGACGAGCGGCCGGCGGCGAGGATGACGGCGGAAATCATGGTGCGGCCCCAGGGGCCTGCTCAACGACGCAGTCTCGACGGCTGCACGACGTGGATCCGATCCTCAGATCCGGACTGGCGGGACGTGCGCTAGAATCGTCCCATATTCACACTTGCGCCGGACGTCGACCGGCGCCTTCCCCGCCGGCAGCGCGGTCGTGACAGGTTCAGTCTCCCTCGCGACGCACGTTCGCCGGGGCGGCCCACCCGGTCCCTCCGCATACCGTCTCCAGGAGGCTGTATGTTCCTGTTCGACCGTCGATTCGAGACCTTCCGGCCCGTGGACACCAGTCCCGCGCCCGACTCCGATTACAGCCTTGTCGTCCTCCGGCTCGATGATGACGACGACGAAGAGGACGACGAGGAGGATGAGGACGACGACGACGACCTTGACGGGATCGATCGGGACGCCGAGGACGATGACGAGGACGACGAAGACGACGACGAGGAGTCCGAAGAGGAGTGGCAGGTGCGCGAATCTGGCACATGCCTCTAACTCTGCTGTTCGCTTGACTTTCTGGGGTGGAAATCCCTACACTTCCCCACGTCTTCAAGCTCAGCACCATGTGGCCCTCGGGCACATCCGGCCGGCGGATCGCCGGACGGGTGATTTCGGGGTCCACGCGGCGCACTCGGATGCGCCGTGGATGCGTCGTTTTCAGGGTGGCGAGCGCCGGCACGGCGGCCGGCTCGCCACCAGAGCTCGAGGCCCTGCGCGCGTCGTGAGTCCGGCATCCTCCGGCCCACGCTCGATAGCGTAAGCCGCCTCGTCCGCCCCTGGGATGTGCTCAGGGGTTTTCGTTACGGAGGACACGGGTATGCCGACGGGCACGATTGCACGGCTCCTTATCGACAAAGGCTTCGGCTTCATCCGCGATGAAGGGGGTATCGAGCACTTCTTTCATCGCAGTGCGGTCCGGGGTGCGGTTTTCGAGCTGTTGCGCGAGGGTCAGCGCGTCGAATTCACCATCGAGGAGTCGGCCAAGGGGCCGCGCGCCGGTGAAGTGCGGCTGATCGAAGGCTAGAGCCTAGTCTCTCCGCCTGCGTTGTGCGCTCCGGTCCCGGCAACGGGACCGGAGCCGTTCGTTGTCGCTGCGTCGCCCCGCCTGTTCGAGGTTCGGGTCTCGCTCGCGTTGCTCTTTCGCGTTCGCGACATCTGACTGTTTCCTCGCCTCGAAACTGCCGCTCCACCGCTCGCGACCACTCGAGGTGCCGAACGCCGGTCCCGGGCAGCGCTGGAACGGCGTCGTCCTGCCGACAGGCGAGCGTGCATCTTCTGCGCGTGCGCCCGGCATCCGGAGACCCGCCTGAGGCGTGACCGCTCCGCGTCCGTCCCCCCCGCCGTGGACTAAGATGACTGGGACACGACGGTTGATGGAAGCGAACGGGGCCCGGTGGCCCTCCCGGTCTTCAAAATCGGTCGCTCCCCGCTGACGCGGGGGGGCTGGGTTCGACTCCCAGGCGCTTCCGCCACTGCCCCTGGCCGGCTCCAGGCTGTCTCAGTCCCAGGCAGACCTCACGCCCGCGCGGTGAACTCCCGAAGCACGAATCGGCTCGCACCGAGCGCAACGACGACGAGCAGGACAATCGCGAGCATCGGCGCGTGCCAGTAATCGCCGAGGTAATGAATCCCGGCATCCGCCTTGAGATTCCAGTTCGGTGTCCGGGCCCATGCCTGGCCCGCCTCGAACCAGACTTCCAGCGCAATCCCGAGCCCGAGATCGAGGACGGCACCGACCGCCCAGAGGCGCATCACCGAGCCCGGCAGGTGTCGGAGGCGCGTCGCAAGGAACGCCAATCCGAGATAGGTGATCGGTTGCAGGGCGATCTGGGCCAGCCCCGCCTGGTCCCGGTCCCCGTGCACGAGCACGCCAAACGCCCAGAGCGAGAGCACGAACCACAACCAGAACGCCCGTTCGCGTGCCGGCGCGCGACGCAGTGCCGCCGCGCGCCAGCACGAGCACGAGCACTCCATTGACCAGTCCCATGGAAAAGATCGCGTTACCCTGATAGAGCGTGAAGGGTTATCCGCCGCCACTCTCAATGGCGTTGCGTCAGACGGATAGCCGCCATACCCCTGAAAGCGATGGGGAACAAATGTGTCCCGCAGATTGAGAAGACGAGTCGTCATCTGCTCCGCGGCCGAAGCCGGCACGGTCCCCTCGAGACTCGGATTCTGCAGAAGTCCCGCTCGCACACCGTACGTATTGACGCAATAGCCGGCCCAGAACAGGACGAGCAGCAGTGCGGGAACGATGACGGCCACGGCTCCCGCCAGATTCTGACCGCGACGGCGCCGTCCCACGGCCAGATAGTGAACGCCGACGAGAATGGCGCACGGCGCGGCCGAATAGTGGGTGATCGTGGCCGCGGCCAGCGCAAGGAATGCGGCGCCAATCCTCAGGCGGTCCCGCCTCCTCCAGCCGATCACGTAGAGCGCCACGCCGAGCAGGACGAAGAACGCCGTGAACGCCTTCGTCCAGGCATACGTCGTGTTCATGAAGAACACCGGGTTGGCACCGAGCAACACCGCGATCGTCCACGGGTCCGCCGGACGACCGTTTCGCCTGAACAGCCGGCTCACGAGACAAGCGGAAACGAACAGCAGGAGGTTCAGCAACGAGAAGAGAATCTGGTACGACCAGAACGTGAATCCGACCTGCCCCAGGACGTCAGCGGCGACCACGTTCATCAACGGAGGCCTGACGGGCAGGAGATACCTGCCGATGTACAGGAATCCGAGGGGCAACGGCTCGATGAAGTTCCCGGTCCGCTGGTAGTGCTCGAGCCAATCGCAACACCAGTCTCCACCGCCGTACTGCCGGATGAGCACGAGGAGCAGCAGCGTCCAGACCGTGAGTCCCGCGAAGGCCCAGGCGCTACGGCGGACCGTGGGATGGCGCCAGAGCCTCCGCAGATCCGACCAACCCGCCACCGTGAGGGCGGCGGCGCCCGCCGTGATGGCAACGTCCACCCAGCCTGGAACGCCAAGCCAGTAGGCGCCGAATGATGCGATGAACAGCAGCGTGAACGAGAGACCGATCGACGCCGCCAGTGCTTCGAGAGGTGACCACCGGAACTTCCGGACGACGAACCAGCCCGGCCCGAAGCCGACGAGAGCGGTCAGAACGACAATCGCGAGGAAACGGGCCGCTGCCATCCCGGCCGACGCGACCGACACCGCCCCTGAGGCGATCGCGAAGACGGAGAAGATCGCGCCTCCGGCGAGCCATGGGACGGCAGGTGTGAAGGAGCTCATGCGGGTCCCGATCCTAACACGGGCACCTGGCGTCGCCGGCTCATGGCTCGAACGGCAGCGCCGTGTATGACAGGCGGAATCCCGCGACGGCGACACGATTCCGGCGACAGAGCGATCCGGCGAACTCTCGGATCGAGGGCGGGACGGTTCTCGGCCGATCTGGTTCAGCGATCGAGCAGGCGCAGGAAGGTCGAGGCGTCCGACAGGTCGGGCAACACGAGGTCGGGCCCGCACGCCGTGAGGAGATCGACATCGTGCGAGCCGGTGGCGACGGCGACCACGCGGGCGCCGCCCGCTCGCGCGCAGGCGACATCGAGCGGCGTGTCGCCGACGATCAGCAGGTCGCCTGGCGTCACGTGCGGCAGGCCGCGGGCGCGCGTCCGCTCGAGCGCGACCGGCACCAGCGCGTTGCGGTCCGCCCCTTCGTCGCCGAAGGCCCCGAACCCGAAGTACCGCCAGAGGTCGAAGTGCTCGAGCTTGATCCGCGCGGCGGCCTCGTAGTTGCCGGTGAGCAGGCCGAGGGTGACGTCGTGGCGCGCCCGCAGCGTGTCGAGCAGTTCCCGGACGCCTGGCATCACGCCGTGACGCGGCCCGCCGATCGGTACCTCACGGCGCAGGTGCTCGTAGGTACCGCGCCTTGAAGCGGTCGTGGAGGGCCGGCTCCAGCACGACGCCGGCGCGCGCCGCCGCGTCGGTGAGAATCAGCGGATCGGTGCGGCCGGGCATCGGCACGCCGCGAAACGCATCGGGAACGGCGAACAGTTCCTCGAAGGCCTGCGTCATGGCCCGGCCGCCCGCGCCGCCGGTCAGCACCAGGGTGCCGTCGATGTCGAACAGAATCACGTTCGTCGCCCGGGCCGCCGCAGGTGTGGCCGGCCGCCCGGCATCGAACGTCGGGCTCATGCTTCTGCCCGCACGTTGCCCGCGCGAGGGCCCTTCGGCGACGGTTCCTCGTCGAACGCCACCCGCTGCCCTTCCGCGAGCCGGTCGAACTCGCCGTCTGTCACGGCGCTCTGGTGAAAGAACCACTCCTGCCCGCCATCGTCACGGATGAATCCGAATCCCCGATCGCGAACGAGACGCTTGATCGTTCCGCTTGGCATCCGCCTACTCCCTTGCTGCAACCGAACGTCGTGCCCGGCCTGTCCTCTCAATTGTGATTCCAGCCCGTATCTCACTGCAACGGCTCCCGGCCACGGCCGGGCTGGCGGAGTCCAATAGCTGATCGGTTTCCCATTCGGGCTTACGCGCTGAGCCCTTCAGGAGGATCTTCCATGGATTGCAGAGGCTTGCGAATGACAGTCGCGTGCGCGGTGGCGGCGGGGTTCGCGCTCGTCCAGGTCACGCCGGCCGCCCAGGCCGGCCACGGCCGCGTCACGGCCGAGGCCCACGCCACGATCGCCGGTCCCGGTGTCACCGGCACGGCCCGCTTCACCGAGCGGGAAGCGGGAACCGTCCGCTGGGTCGAATACACGATCAAGGCGCGCGGCCTGAAACCCGGCCTGCACGGGGTCCATCTCCACGGCGTCGGCCGGTGCGAACCGGCCTTCACGGCAGCCGGCGGACACTTCGATCCCGGCCCGAACGGCAATCCCGATCCCGACGCGAACCATCCGTTTCACATGGGCGACCTGCCGAACCTGCTGGTGGGGGACAACGGCGAGGGACGGCTGCAGGGAATGACCACGCGGGTGACGCTGACCGCCGGCCCGGCGTCGCTGTTCGACGGGGATGGCGCCGCCATCATCCTTCACGCGAATCCCGATCAGGGGATCACGGGAGCATCCGGCTCGGGCGTCAGCGGCGGGCCGCGCGCGGCCTGCGGCGTGCTGTCGCTGGACTAGGCGCGCGAGAACCAGCGCTTCCAGCCGGCGCCTTTCGTCACGGTCTTCAGGGCGCCCGTGGCAGGCTCGTGCGCGAGCACCTCGCCGGCGGCCGCGTCCGCGAACGGGCGGTCGCCGGTCAGCATGAGCACGGTCAGCCCGCGCCGCGCAGCAATCGTCCGGATGTCCTGCGCCAGGCGGTCGACGGCCTCGCGCGGCAGGCCGGCGGTGGGATGTTCCAGCAGCAGCAGGTGCGGATCGAGGGCGATGGCGCGCGCGAGCCGCAGCCGGGTGCGCATCGCCGGCGCCGCCCGTCCCGCCGGTTCGCCGATCGTCGCTTCGTCCAGGCCGACTTCGGCCCGCAGCCGCGCCACGTCCTGCTGGACGGCAGGGGGGATCTCGTCGAGCTCCAGCGTGAACGGCACCGCCAGGTTCTGCACGATCGACAGCTGCTCCAGCAGGACGACCCGGTCGCTGACGATGCCGAACCGATCGAGCAGCGCCAGCCACTCGTCGCCGTTCTCGATCGCCGCCGTGCTGCGGCCGAACACGCGGACCTCGCCCTCGTCGGGCAGCGTCACGCCCGTGACGAGGTCCACCAGCACTTCCACCGCCGGCAGCTCGAAGTCGAGCAGGGCAACCGATTCGCCGCGCGCCAGCCGGAGCGCGTCGAGGCGGAGGGGACGAAGACCGCCGTACGCCTTCCGCACGCCCTGCAGCTCGAGCACCGGAGCCGTGTCGCTCATGAACCAGTCCCCGGCCGGCCCGCCCGCGCCGCCAGCTCCGCGAAGCGCTCGTGTGGCAGCTGCACCACGCCCGGCGCGTCGACACCATGTGCGCCGCCGCCGTGAAAATCGGACCCGCCGCTGACGGCGAGGCCGTGCCGCGCCGCCATCTCGAGATAGTAGGTCGTCGTGTCCGGATCGTGTTCCGAGTGGTACGCCTCGAGGGCCGCCAGGCCCGCGTCGATCATCGGCGGGATGATCTCGTCGCGGTTGAGCAGGCCTGGATGCGCGAGCGACGCCACCCCGCCGGCGTCGATGATGGCGCGGACGACCTCCACGGGCGACGGCCCCTGCCGCGGCACGAACGCCGGCCGGCCGGTTCCGAGCCAGCGGTCGAAGGCCTCCCTGGTGTCTCGCACGTGGCCGCGCTCGACCAGGGCGCGCGCAATCCACGGACGGCCGACAGCCCGGCCCGGCTGCGCCAGGGCCGGCTGCAGCACCGTTTCGATGTCGATCGGCAGGCCGAGTTCCGCCAGCCGCGCCGCAATCGTCCGCGCCCGGTCGAGCCGCTGCTGCCGCTGGCCGTCCAGGAACGCCCGGAGGCCCGCCGACGCCTGGTCGATGAAGTAGCCGAGGACGTGCACGTCGCGGCCCTGGTGGATCGCCGTGATCTCGATGCCGGGTACCGCCGTCATGCCCGCCTCGGCCGCCAGGCGGAGCACCTCGTTCACGGCGGCCACGGTGTCGTGGTCGGTGACGCTCATCACCTGCAGGCCGGCCGTGCGGCAGAGCTCCACCACTTCGGCCGGCGTACACAGCCCGTCCGACGCCGTCGTGTGCATGTGGAGATCGATCATGGTGAGACGTTCCGGGAACAGGCCGGCCGGTCAGGCGCGGGCACGCCGCTGCGCCGGGCGCCGGTGCCGTTCCCGGCCCTGCCGCTTGACGAGGGCGCGGTACTCACGGATGAGCATGTCGAGATGGGTGCGCTCCTCGTCGGCGAACTCGAGGAAGATTCTGCTTGCCCTCCGAGTCCTCGAACCGGTCGCCGTAGCGCTTGAAGAAGCGGTGCGAGCCCCGCTCGCACTTGATGCCGATCATCAGCGCCTGCTGGTCGTTGACGCCCTTGCGCAGCTGTTCGGCGCCCTCGGCGAACAGGCCGTGCGCCGCCCCCTTGAAGAACAGGAACGTGGGGCGCGCCTCGAGCTGCGGATCCTGGTCGAGCAGCTTCTCGTAGCGGGCCTCGAGCGTCGCCAGGTGCTCGCCCTCCTCGCGGGCCAGCTTCTTGAAGATCGCGCGTCCCCGCGCATCCTTCGTGAGCGCGGCGGCGCGGGAATAGAACTCGAGGCCGCTGCGCTCGGTCGCGATCGCAATCCGCAGCGCGTCGCGCGCGAACAGCAGCTCGGTCGCGCCGCCCTCGGCCTGGGCCGGACGGCCGGTCCGGCAGGCCTCACACGTGCCGTAGATCTGCAGCACGCTCTGCCGCGCCGTGAAGTTGCGGGCGGCCGCCACTTCCTCGATCAGCGCCTCGATGTCCGAGCTCAGGAACTCGGACGACCGGTTGCACGACTTGCAGATCAGATGGAAGTGCCGCGGGTGCCGGTAGGAGTGCTCGAAGCGGAACCGTCCCTCGCCGAAATCGACCTTGCGGGCAATGCCCGCGTCGACCATCCACTGCAGCGTCCGGTAGACGGTCGCCCGGCTGATCCGGTGGTCTTCCTGCCGGATCACGTCGACGAGATCGTCGGCACTGAGGTGCCCTTCCTGGCGCAGGAAGACGTTGACGATGAGGTCGCGCTTGCTGGAGCGCTTCCCGCCCGCCGGACGGAGACGATCGAGATCGAGTGGGGGAGTATCCATGACTGTCGACGGCACCCTCAGACGGACAGCGCCGCGGCGCACGGCCAACAGTCAACGGTCGAACCGGCGACCGGATCAGTAGTGGTCGTGGGCCGCGCCCTCGCCTTCGACCGTGAACGACTGCCCGCAGCCGCACGTCGAAGTCGCGTTCGGATTCTTGATCGTGAAGCCGCCGCCGGTGATCGTGTCGACGTAATCCACTTCGGCGCCCATCAGGTACCGGGCGCTGATCGGATCGACGAAGAGCTGGACCCCGTTCGACTCGAACACCTCGTCCATCTCGCCGTTGCCGCTCTCCTCGATCATCAGCCCGTACTGGAAGCCCGAGCAGCCACCGCCCTGCACGAACACGCGGAGCCCGCTGCCGGTCTTGTTCTCCTCGGCGAGAAGCTCACTAATCTTCGACGCTGCTGTCGGCGACACGTTGATCATGACGGGGACTCTCCTGTCACTGCCTCTGTCTTAGGGATACGTCTGAGAATTCATTATAGCCAGCCCGATCGCCCCTCGCAACCCGTGGTCGTGGCATCTGCCGGCTGGACGATCGCCACATCAGACTGATTCAACATGACTTAACAGAACAGACGGGGTGCCGAACCGGCGCCAGGCACGTGGGCAGGCGGCCGGGTCCGCCCTCAGTCCCGCAGCGCCTCCAGGTGCTCGCCCGACGCTGCCTCGATTTCCTGGTGCAGGCTCTTCCCGTGCGCGTCCATCGTCACGATGGCCGGAAACTCCTTCACCTGGAGGTGCCACATGGCCTCGGGCGTGCCGAACTCCAGCAGCGAGACGTCGTCGACCCGCTCGATGCAGCGGGCGTAGAACTGGGCCGCGCCGCCGATGGCGTTGAGGTAGACCGCCCCGGTTTCCTGCAGGGCGGCCAGCGTCTTCGGCCCCATCCCCCCCTTGCCGATAACCGCGCGGATCCCGTACCGCCGCAGGATCTCGCCCTGGTAGGGCTCCTCGCGGATGCTCGTCGTCGGCCCGGCGGCCGTCACGCGCCAGCCGTCCCCCTCACGGGCGACGACGGGGCCGCAGTGATACAGGACGCTGCCGCGCAGGTCGACCGGCGGCTCGTGCTTCATCAGGTGGGCGTGCACCGCATCGCGGCCGGTGAACATCCGTCCCGAGATCAGCACGACGTCGCCGACGTGCAGGCCGCGGATCTGTTCCTCGGTGATCGGGGCCTGCAGCCGGACCTCACGGCCGGTCCGCTGGAAGCCGGCCTGGTCGATCATCGGGACGACGGGGACGGCCGGATCGCGGTACAGCCAGTCGCGGATGGCGCCGGTCTGCGGATCGAGCTTCACGCCGAGCCGCCGGTACGCCCAGCAGTCGTAGGCCACCGACACGAAGAAGCTGGCGGGCAGCCGGTTCAGCGCGCCGATCTTGCAGCCGATGAGACTGACCTTGCCGCCAAAGCCCATCGCGCCCACTTCGAGGCTGTTGACCGTCCGCATGATCGTCGCCTCGAGCTCGGCCAGGCGGGGGTCGTCGTTCACGTCGTCGAGCGTGCGGAACAGCTGCTCCTTCGCGTGCAGATAGCCGGCCGTGCGGTCGCCGCCGATGCAGACGCCGATGGCGCCGGGGCTGCACCCCTTCCCCTGCGCGTGCCAGACCGCGTGCAGGATGCACTTGCGCACGCCCTCGAGCGTGCGGTCGGCGCGGCCGAGGTGTTCCAGCTCGCACGGCACGGCGTACTGCGCGTTCATGTTCTCGCAGCCGCCGCCCTTCAGGATGAGGCGGACGTCGATCTCGTCGCGCTCCCACTGCTCGAAGTGGATGATCGGCGTGCCCGGCCCGAGGTTGTCCCCGGAGTTCTTCCCGGTGATGGAATCGACCGAGTTGGGCCGCAGCTTGCCGCGCCGGGTCGCCTCGGCGATCGCCTCGCGGATCTGCTGGCGCATCCAGATCTGGTTCGCGCCGACCGGCACCTTCACCTCGAAGGTGGGCATGCCGGTGTCCTGACAGATCGCGCCTTCGACGTCGGCGGCCAGGTCGATGTTCTGCGCGATGATGGTGAGCGCCTGACCGGCGCGGGTGTCGGGGGCCTCACTGTCGCGGGCGCCCCGCATGGCGGCGCGCACGTCGGGCGGCAGATCGGTGGCGGTCCGGATGACGAGTTGCACGACGCTGTCGAAGAATGAGGGCAACATACGGAGAGTATAATTCAAGGAGGCGGCCCGGCCCGGCCGTCCACCGCGCGCGCGTCCCCCGCGCCACGCGTCCCGTGAGGACGCCATGGAGGTCGGGCGATGGACTACCGGATCGAACACGACTCGCTGGGTGAGCGCCGCGTGCCCGCCTCGGCCTACTACGGCATCCAGACCGTACGCGCGATCGAGAACTTCCCCATCAGCGGGCTGAAGCCCCCGGCCGATCTCGTCACGGCGACCGTCCTCGTGAAGAAGGCGGCGGCCGAAGCGAACCAGGCGCTCGGACGGCTGACGCCCGAGGTGGGGCGCGCCATCGTCCGGGCCGCCGACGAGGTGCTGAAGGGCGGGCTCCGCGACCAGTTCGTCGTCGACGTGTACCAGGCTGGCGCCGGCACGTCACACAACATGAACGTGAACGAGGTGCTGGCGAACCGGGCGGCCGAGCTGCTCGGCGACAAGCGCGGGCGCTACACGCGCGTGCACCCGAACGATCACGTCAACATGAGCCAGTCGACCAACGACGTCTTCCCCACCGCGACGCGGCTCGCGCTGCTGATGGCGACGCCCGACCTCGTGCACGCCGCGCGGGAGCTCGCGGGCGCGTTCGCGGCCAGGAGCGTCGAGTTCGCCCACGTCGTGAAGACGGGCCGCACGCACCTCCAGGACGCCGTGCCGATCACGCTCGGCCAGGAGTTCAGCGGGTACGCCGGCTGCCTGGAGGCGGGAGCCGCCGGGGTGCAGGATGCGGCCGAGGGGCTCCTGGAGCTGAACCTGGGCGCCACGGCGGTCGGCACCGGACTGAACGCCGGCGACGACTACCGCCAGCGGGCGATCGCGAACCTCGGGCACTACACCGGCCTCGACCTGCAGCCGGCCCGCAACACCTTCCGCGTCACCCAGAGCATGGGCGACATGCTCGCCTTCTCGGGCGCCCTGCGGCGGCTCGCCGTCGAGCTGTCGAAGATCGCGAGCGACCTGCGGCTGCTGAGCATGGGCCCGCGCGCCGGCCTCGCCGAGATCGCCCTGCCGCCGGTGCAGCCCGGGTCGTCGATCATGCCCGGCAAGGTGAATCCGTCGATCGCGGAGATGGTGAACCAGGTCTGCTTCCAGGTGATCGGCTGCGACACGACCGTGATGATGGCCTGCGAGGCCGGCCAGCTCGAGCTGAACGTGATGATGCCGGTCATCGCCTGGAACCTGCTGCACGCCTCGACCATCCTGCGGCAGGCGATGCGGGCGCTGACCGAGCGCTGTGTCAGCGGCATCACCGCCAACGCCGCCCACGCACACGAGCTGCTCGAGCGCAGCACGGCGACCGCCACGGCGCTCAGCCCCTACATCGGCTACGCGGCCACCGCGGAGGTCGCGCAGGACGCCGTCCGGACCGGGAAGCCGATCCGGACCTGGTGCTCGAGCGCGGACTGCTCGGCGAGGAAGAGCTGGACAGGATTCTCGCGCCCGAAGCGATGACGCAGCCGGGCGTGGCCGGACGGACGGAGGCGGTCGCGGGACGCTCGCGCCGCGCGGGACGCTGATGGCCGTGCGCGCCTCGCGCACCGCTCGCCGCCGGCCGTCCCGGAGCCGGACGCGTCACCCTGGGCGTCGCCCTGATCGCGCTGGCGGCGGCCGCCGCCACGACCGGAGGAACGGCCGCCGCCGAGCCGCCACCCCAGGCGGCGTCTCCGTCACCGCAGACGCAGCCTCCCGCGCACCGCCTGTTCCCCCCGCTCGACCTCGGACTGCTGGAGGCGCCCGATCGCGATCTGTGGCAGAAGCCGGACTTCATCATGGACGAGCTCGGCATCGCCGACGGATCGGTCGTGGCCGACCTCGGCGCCGGCAGCGGCTGGTTCACCGTCTGGCTCGCCCGTCGCGTGGGGCCCAATGGCCTCGTCTATTCGGAGGACATCCAGCGGCAGATGATCGAGGTGATCGATCGCCGCGTCGATCTGGAAGGGCTGCACAACGTCCGGACGATCCTCGGCACCCCCGACGATCCGCACCTGCCCGCCGGCAGCCTCGACGCCGTCCTCATTGTCGACGCCTATCACGAGATTGAGGATCCGGAGGCGCTGCTGCGTCACGTCGCCGGCGCGCTGAAGCCGCAGGGCCGTATCGGGATCGTCGACTTCACGCCCGGCGGTGGCGGTCCGGGGCCAGCCCCCGACGAGCGGCCGGATCCGAAGGCGATCGCCCGCACGGCCGCCGCAGCGGGCCTGCACGTCGTCCGTCAGGAGAGCGTGCCGCCGTACGAGTTCCTGCTCATTCTGGGAAGGAACTGACGGTGAGACGTGTAACGAAGAACGGAGACCCGGAGGTCCGGGGAGTATCCCACCACACGGCTGGACCGGAGACTTCGCCGGAGGCCACGCCGAGCCGAGGACATGCGAGTCCGAGGCGAGGCGTTTGCGTCAGTTCCGCGTGGGGCTGGGGCCCCACGCGAATTGAAGAATGCTGAGGAGAGCGTTCGTGCGGGCTAGCGCGAACCGCTGCCGCGCAGGCCGGTCAGGCGCCAGAGCCCCGGCATGACGCCGGCGGCGACGAAGAGCTTGAAGACGTCCGCGAGCACGAACGGGTAGACCCCGGCGGCGAGGGCCGCCTCGAATCCGCCGCCGTCGGCGTCGGCGTCATCAGTGCGAGCCACGAGACGCCGGACGCGTAGATGACGAGCAGGCCGGCCGCCATGGCGACGACGCTGCCGAGATAGCGGCGATCGAGCCCGCGCTCGGCGAGCCAGCCGGCCACGAACGCGGCGATCGGGTAACACAGCAGGTAGCCGCCCGTCGGTCCGGCCAGCCGGGCCAGGCCCTGCGGCAGCAGCGGCGAGGCGGCGAACACGGGAAGCCCGAGCGCGCCGATGGCGAGGTAGGTCACCTGGCTCCACATGCCGAGGCTGCTGCCGAGCGCAACGCCGCCGAGCAGCACGATCATCGGCTGGAACGTCAGCGGCACCGGCGTGAACGGCAACGGCACGCTCACCTGGGCGGCCGCGGCGGTCAACGCCGCGACGAGCATCACGGCGGCCACCCGGATGCCGCGGTTCGCCGACGCCGAATCGATCTGATCGGACACGGCGGCCAGAAACGTCTGCCGGGCCACGGCACCTGAAGTCGTTCGCATCATAGAAGTGGAATTCTAGCGTATGCCCGTTGCCTTGACAATTGCCGGCAGCGACCCGAGCGGCGGCGCCGGGCTCCAGGCCGATCTGAAGACCTTCGCGGCACACGGCGTCTACGGCCTGAGCGTCGTCACCGCCGTCACGGCCCAGAGCACCCGGGGTGTCGCCGACACCTTCCCGCTGCCGGCCGACACCGTGTCGGCCCAGCTCGACACGATCGGCGGCGACATCACGATCGACGCCGCCAAGACCGGCATGCTGGCCAGCAACGCCATCGTCGAGAGCGTCGCGGCGATGATCGTCTCCCTGGATCTGCCGCGGGTCGTCGTCGATCCGGTGATGACGGCGACGAGCGGCCGCGTGCTGCTCGACCCGGATGCGATCTCGACGCTGAAGCACGAGCTGCTGAGGCACGCCTTCGTCGTGACGCCGAACGTGCCCGAGGCCGAGCTCCTCTCGGGCCTGCCGATCCGGTCGATCGACGACGTGAAGAACGCCGCGGAGCGGATCCAGCGCCTCGGGCCCCATGCCGTCATCGTCAAGGGCGGACACCTGGACGGCCCGCAGTCGATCGACCTCCTCTTCGACGGCGAGCGGATGATCGAGTTCCCCGCGGTGCGCCTGCCCGGTCCGCCGGCGCACGGCACGGGCTGCGCCTTCTCGGCAGCGCTCGCCGCCGGCCTGGCGCTCGGCCGCCCCTTGCCCGAGGCCGCCGAACAGGCCAAGCGCTACGTCACCGGCGCGCTGCGCCACTGCCTGGCGCTCGGCCGCGGAGCCCCGCTGCTCGATCACTTCTGGGAATGGCCCGGCCCCATGGCTCCCTGATGACGTCCTGAAGTCCGTCCCGGGCCGCCCCCCTTGCTATACTTGACGGGATGGCGTTTCCTCTCCTGGCCGTTGGCCCCGACCCGATCGACGTGGCGGCGCTGACGGCGGCGCTCGGCGATGCGCAGGGGCACGGCCCGTCGGATGGCGCCATCGTCACGTTTCTCGGCACGGTCCGGGACCACAACCTGGGCCGGACGGTCCGCTATCTCGAGTACGAGGCGTACGAGCCGCTGGCGCTGCGGGCGTTCGAGCGGATCGTCCAGGAAGCGGCCGGACGATGGCCCTCGGCCCGTCTGGCGCTGCACCACCGCGTCGGACGGCTGGAGATCGGCGAGGTCAGCATCGGCATCGTCTCAGCCTCTCCGCACCGGGCCGAGGCGTTCGCCGCCTCCCGGTACGCGATCGAGCGGGTGAAGCAGATCGCGCCCATCTGGAAGCGGGAATACTTCGAGGGCGGCGACGTCTGGATCGAGGGCGCCGTCGCCGATCCGGACGACGAGGCGGCGCGCGAGGAGGCGTACCGGCGGGCATGCGCGTAACCGTCCGTCTGTTCGCCCGGCTGCGCGACCTGACCGGCGCCGCGGAGCTGACACGCGAGGTTCCGGAAGGGGCAACCGTGGGCCGCGTCTGGGAACAGCTCGCAGAGGAGTTCCCGGCGCTGGCGGCGTACGGCCCCTCGCTCTCGAGCGCGGTGAACGCCGACTACGCGCGCAGGGACGCGCCGGTGGCCGACGGCGATGAGGTCGCCTTCCTGCCGCCGGTTTCCGGGGGCTGACGGTCGTCGCAACGGGCAATGGGCAATGAGTGCCCGGCCCTGCGGCCAGGCCGAGGCGAGGCGTCGGCGTCAGTTCGCGATGGGGCGGCCCATCGCCCCTGGAGAATGCCCGGCGCCTGCGGCCATGCCGAGCCGAGGCCATGAGACGCCGAGGCGAGGCGTCGGCGTCAGTTCGCGATGGGGGTGGGGCCCCATCGCCCCTGAAGAATGCCTGACATGTTCGATAAATTGAGCGCGGTCGAAGCGCACTACGACGAGCTGCTGAACCTGCTCGGCACACCCGAGGTGCAGGCCGACGCCACCGAGTACCCGGAAGCAGGCGAAGGCCCTCTCCGAAATCGAGCCGCTCGTCGCGAAGTTTCGCGAGTACAGGGCCGTGCTCAACGAGATCGCGCAGACCGAGGAGCTGGTGCAGCAGGCCGCCGATCCCGACATGCGCGAGCTGGCGCACGAGGAGCTGAAGGCGCTGCAGACCCGCCATGAGCAGCTGCTCGGCGAGGTGAAGCTGCTGCTGGTGCCGAAGGATCCGAACGACGAGAAGAACGTCGTGCTCGAAATCCGGGCCGGCACCGGCGGAGACGAGGCGGCACTGTTCGCGGCCGAACTGTTCCGGATGTACAGCAAGTTCGCCGAGCGCCAGGGCTGGCGGATGGAACTGCTGTCGTCGAACGAAACCGGCGTCGGCGGCCTCAAGGAAGTGATCGCCACGATCGAGGGCCGCAAGGTGTACAGCCGCCTGAAGTACGAGAGCGGCGTGCACCGCGTGCAGCGCGTCCCCGCGACCGAGGCCAGCGGCCGCATCCACACCTCGACGGCGACGGTGGCCGTGCTCCCCGAAGCCGAGGAGGTCGACATCCAGATCAACGACAAGGATCTGCGCGTCGACACCTTCTGCTCGAGCGGCCCCGGCGGGCAGAGCGTGAACACGACGTACTCGGCCGTCCGCATCACGCACATCCCGACCGGCATGGTGGTGTCGCAGCAGGACGAGAAGTCGCAGATCAAGAACCGGGCGAAGGCGATGAAGGTGCTGCGGTCGCGGCTCTACGAGATGGAGATGCGGAAGCAGCAGGAAGCCATCGCCAAGGATCGCCGCAGCCAGGTGGGCACCGGCGAGCGCTCCGAGAAGATCCGCACCTACAACTTCCCGCAGAGCCGGATCACCGACCACCGGATCAACTTCACCACGCACCGCCTCGTCGACGTGCTCAACGGCGACCTCACCGAGCTGCTCGATCAGCTCCTGACGCAGGACCAGTCCGAGAAGCTCAGGCACGCGACGACGACCGTCAACTGATCGCCCGATCGCGGCGGCCGGGGCGCCGGCTCATGACACTCCACGCCCAGATCCTCCGCGCGCGCGACCGGCTCGTCGCGGCCGGCCTGACGCCGGCCGAAGCCGAATTCGACGCGCGGCTGCTCGCCCGGTACGTCCTCGGCTGGGATGCCGGCCGCCTGCTCGTGGAGCAGCGGGAGCCGACGCCGTCCGACTTCGACGGCCGCTACGAGCGCGTCGTGGCGCGGCGCGAACGGCGCGAGCCCGTGGCGCACATCACCGGCGTGCGGGAATTCTGGGGGCTGCCGTTCGAGGTCTCGCCCGACGTGCTCGTGCCCCGGCCGGAAACCGAGCTGCTCGTCGAGGAGGCGGTGACCGCGCTGCGCAGCTCGAGCGCCTGGGGATCGCCGGAGCAGGCGCTGGTGATCGACGTCGGCACGGGCAGCGGCTGCCTGGCCGTCGCGCTCGCCCGCGAGATGCCCGGCGCGCGCGTCATCGGCACCGACGTCTCGGCGGCGGCGCTCGCCGTCGCCCGTCGCAATGCCGCCCGGCTCGTGCCGGACGGGCGCGTGCACTTCGTCCGCACGGACCTGCTGGCGGGGCTGCAGGGGCGCGCCGATGTCATCGTGTCGAATCCCCCCTACATCCCCGACGGCGACGCCGCGGCGCTGGCGCCGGAGGTGCGCGACCGCGAGCCGCGCACCGCGCTGTTCGCCGGCGCGGACGGCCTGGCCGTCATCCGCCGGCTGCTGAATCAGGCACCGGCGCGGCTGCGGCCGGGCGGGCGGCTGATCTTCGAGTTCGGGTTCGGTCAGGCCGAGGCCGTCGAGGAGTTGATCTCGGCGCAGGGCCGCTGCACAATCATCGCCATCAGGCGCGACCTCCAGGGCATTCCCCGCACCGCCGTCGTCCGCGTCGACGGCTGATCGCGCCGCTCAGGACCACGACCATGACTGACTGTCTCTTCTGCAGGATCGTCGGGCGACAGATTCCGGCGTCGATCGTCTACGAGGACGATCACGTGCTCGCCTTCAACGACATCAATCCACAGGCGCCGGTGCACGTACTGCTGGTACCGAAGCGCCACATCGCGTCGCTGAACGATCTCGCGTCGGGCGACGATGCGCTCGTCGGCGAGCTCGTGCGGCGCGCGGCGGCCATCGCCGCCGATCGCGGCATCGCGGCCGGCGGGTACCGCACGGTGTTCAACTGCAATGCGGACGGCGGGCAGACGGTCTTCCACGTCCATCTGCACCTGCTGGGCGGACGCTCGATGACCTGGCCGCCGGGGTAGGGGGAATCAGGTCGAATTGAGAATGAGAATTGAGAAACAGGCCGACCCCGCTCGACATTTCTTCATTCTCAATTCTTCATTCTCAATTCGTCTCCTTGTCCTTCAGCGCCAGCAGGTAGGCCCCCCGCCGGTTCGCACGGTCCAGCAGGAAGTCGACGGCGCGATAGCCGCGCCGGAAGTAGTGCTGGAAGATCTCCCGCGTCGCCATGCGCCACGCATCGGCCAGCCCGGCGTCAGCCCCCAGCATCTCGGTGAAGCCGATCGGAATCTCGACGAGCACCCGCCGGTCGGTCAGGGTCAGATCGAAGCGGCCGCAGGCCAGCCAGCGTCCCGCGGCCTCCGTCTGGTTCACCATCGGCGCGTCGGCCACGTCGGCCGCCCGCATCAGCGGGCCCTTCGCTTCCAGGCGCCGCTCGACGTGCGGCTTCCGCACCCACCACTGCGCGATGAAGCGGTCGGTTGGCGTCCGGCCGTGCAGCGGGCTCGTCGACTCGCCGTAGATGTTCTCGACGTACTCCTCGACGACCACACCGAGCTTGCGGAAGTTCAGGTGGGCGTTGGCGGCCTGCAGCGGATCGAAGGTCCACTCGATCAGATCGAGCCCGCGCGCCAGGGCCTGCTCACGCTGGGCCAGCTTCAGCCGGTGTCCCGCGCCGCTGCCGCGGCAGTCCTCCACGACCCCGAGCATGTGCGACCACTGCGTCGGCAGGCCGTCCTTCATGCCGGCCAGCGAATAGACGAATCCAATCATCCGCGGGCCGTCGAACGCGCCGATCAGGATGCCGCCGCGCTTCACGCTGACGGCCAGGATCGCCAGCGGTACGGTGTCCTCTCCGGGACCGAACCCCCAGATGTCGCGTTCGAGCGTCACGACGGTCTCGAAGTCCTCGAGCGTGGTCAGGTCGCGCAGTGTCATCATTATTCTTTTGCGGGGCTCCGCCCCGCACCTCGGCTCGGTCGCTTGCGGGGGCCCCAGTGCCCCACGCCGCTTCCTCGCGGGCCGCGCCCGTGCGCGGCCTACCCAGGGCCTCACAACAGGGACGGCAGGCCGTCCAGCGATTCCAATACCGGCACGTCCAGGCGGCGCAGCAGCTCGTCGTCCGCCGCGCGCGCCCCGCCGTGACGGCGCACGAGCACCGCGCGCAGGCCGGCGCCGCGTGCCCCTTCGATGTCGTGCCGGACACTGTCCCCGACCATCAGGGCGTCGGCAGCCGGCAGGTCGACCAGCCGCAGTGCCGCCTCGAAGATGCTGGGGTGCGGCTTCATGTAGCCGTGGTCCGGTGACGAGACGGCCACGTCGATGAGCCCGTCGAGCGCGAAGTGGCGCTCGAAGGCCTCGAGCGACCGCTGCCCGTTCGAGATCAGGCCGATTCGGATGCCGTCCCCGGCGAGCCGTCGCAGCGCCGGCGCCACGTCCGGATAGAGGGAGAAGTGCCGAAACGACGTCCACTCGTCGAAGATCTCGCGGGCGCAGGCGTCGACCCGCTCGCCGGTTCCGCCCATGCCCTCGATGATCCGGCGCGTGTAGCGGATGAAGATGTCGGGGTCGTAGGCGTGCTCCTCGAGGTCCTCGAGGACCGGGGCGGCCGCCGCCACGGCGGCGTCGAACCGGGTGACCTCGACGGCGATGCCGTGACCCGCGCAGAACGCCTCGTACCCGCCCGCCTGGAAGGCGGGCCCCGGCTGGATCAGCGTGAAATCGACATCGAAGAAGACGACGCGGGTCACGTCAGTCCCGGGCGGCCGAGTCCTGATAGGGGCCGGCGATGACGAGGGCGGCTCGGTCGGCGGCCAGGGAGCGGCGCGCCGCGTCGTGCACCTGCTCGGCGGTCACGGCGCGCAGCAGGTCCGGCAGCCGCACGTCGTAGTCGAGTCCGAGGCCGAAGTACTCCGCCATCTGCAGGAACGTCGCGATGCCGCCGGCGGTCTCCAGCGTGCGCGGCAGCGCGCCGATCAGGTACTGCTTCGACTCGGCGATCTCGCGCGGCGTGGCGCCGCTCGCCGCCATGGCGTCGATCTCCCGGTCGATGGACGCCACGGCCCGGTCGACGTTCGCGGGATTCACCCCCGCCCGCACGAGCAGCGGACCGGCGACCACGTTCGGATCGAAGGCGCTGAACACGTAGTACGCCATCCCCTGCTTCTCGCGGATGCTCTCGCCGAGTCGACCGCCGAGCGCGTACTGGCCGAGCACGTTGTTCATCACCCAGTAGGCGTAGTACGCCGGATCGCTGCGGGCGATCGTCGTGAAGCCATAGGCGATGTCGGCCTGGGCCTTGTTCATCATCGGCACGACGACACGGCGGCGGCTCGTTGCCGGCGCCGGCACCGCCAGCGGCACCTCCGGCCGGGCGTCCGCGCGCCAGCCCTCGAACACCCGGGCGGCCACGTCGGCCGCCCGCGCGGGCGCCACGTCGCCGACCACGGCCAGCGACGCCCGGCCCGGCGCGAACCAGGCGCGGTGAAATGCCTCGAGGTCGGCGCGGCCAATCCGCGCCACCGACGCGAGGGTCCCCTTCGCCGGCCGGCCGTAGGGGTGGCCGTCGGGATACAGGAGCGTCATCAACCGCTCCATGCCGACGACCGCCGGATTGTCCTCGTCCTGCCGGATGGCGGTGACGACCTCGCCGCGGCGTGTCTCGACCTCCCGTTCGGGGAACGACGGCGCCGTGGCCATTTCGCCGACCAGCGCGAGCACCGCGTCGAAGTCCTCGGCCAGGCAGGTGCAGGCGATCGTCAGCAGGTGGCGGGTCACGTTGACCGTCACCGAGATGCCACGGCCGTCGAGCGCGTCGGCGATCTCCGCGGCCGAGTGATGCGGCGTGCCGCGGTCGATCACGCGGGACGTGAAGAAGGCCGTGCCGGGGGCGCCGGCCGGATCCCCGACCGACCCGGCGCGGAGCGCCAGGTTGATGGTGACCGCCGGCGTGATCGTCGCTTCCTTGGCCAGCACGACGAGGCCGTTGCGGAGCACCGTCCGGGCCGGCGCGAGGCCGCTCGCCACCGTGCCGCTCATCGAGCCTCCCCGCCGGCGGCCGAGGGTTCGCACCAGCCAATCGTCCGGTTCGATGCCTCCAGGTACCGCCGCGCCACGTCGGCGACTGCGTCGGCCGTCACGCCGGCGACGCGCGCCGGCAGCTCGTGATACAGGTCCACGCTCGCGATTGTCTCGAAGTAGCCAATCTGGTGCGCGATGTTCGTCACGCTGTCGTTCTCGAAGACGAGACGGGCCCGCAGCTGGCTCTTCGCCTTCGCGAGCTCATTGGCGTCGATTCCCTGCCGGCGCACCTCGTCGAGGACCTGCAGCGTCGCCGACTCCACGTCGGCGAGCGACGCCCCGTCGTTCACGGTGACCGAGATCACGTACAGGAAGGGATGCTGGGTCGGGAGCAGGGCGCCGTTCACGGCCGAGGCGAGCCCGCGTTCGACGAGCGCCTGGTACAGGCGGGCGCTGCGCTGCGGCGGCGGCGTCCGGAAGCTCGACCAGAGGTTCATCCCCTTCGCACCGCTGAGCACGGCGTCGAGCACCAGCATCGGAAAGAAGTCGGCCTCGGTCACCGCGGGGGCGTGATACGCCGCCTTGAAGTAGGCCGTCGTCCCCTCCTTCCGGAGGATGACGCGCCGCTCGCCGAGCTGCTCCGGCTCGACCAGGCGCGGACGGGCCGCCAGTTCGCCCGGCGGAATCGCGCCGAACGCGGCGTCCGCGCGCCGCACCGCATCGTCGGTGTCGACGTCACCGACAATGACCAGCGTCGCGTTGTTCGGAACGTAATGGCGGCGATAGTAGCCGTAGAGATCGTCGCGCGTCATCGACTGCAGATCGGGGAGCCAGCCGATCGTCGGGTGCCGGTACGGGTGCGCCTTGAACGCCGCCGCCGTCACTTCCTGATCGAGCAGCTGGTCGGGATCGTTCTCGCCGCCCTGCAGCTCCGAGATGATGATCGTCCGCTCCGCCTCGCAGTCCTCGGGATCGTAGAGGCAGCTCCCCATCCGCTCGGCTTCGATGAACAGCATGCGGTCGAGCGCGTCGCGCGTGGCCGTCTCGAGATACGTGGTCTCGTCAATCCAGGTATAGCCGTTCCAGCTGCCGCCGAACTGCTCGATGATCCCCTTCACCTGGTCGCGCGGGATGTTCTTCGTCCCGCGGAAGTTCATGTGCTCGACCCAGTGCGACACGCCCGTCTGCCCCGGCGTCTCGTCCTTCGATCCGACCTTGTACCAGCACCACACCGAGGCGAGCGGCGCCGTGTGGACCTCCTGGACGATCACGGTGAGCCCGTTGCCAAGCGTGGTGAGCCGGAACCCGGGCGTGTGCGGCGCCTGCACGGTCATAGCGGCATTATACAGGCCGGATTCCCGCCCTTCCGGTCCGGCGGCCGCCGCCGACGCGGCCGAGCCGACGCGGGCGCCCGCGCCGGTCTGGGCGGCCGGGCACTTGCACTACAATATTGACTGATACTGGCTCTTCCACCCTGATGCCCGGCGTTTCCCGCGCGCAGCCGCCCGGACGCCACCGACTCACGATACGACGGACATGCCCGACTGGAAAGACACGGTCAACCTGCCGCGCACGGACTTCCCGATGAAGGCGAACCTGCAGGCGGCCGAGCCGGACGCGCTCGCCCGCTGGCAGGCCATGGATCTCTACGAGAAGATCCAGGCGAGCCGGGCCGGCGCGCCGAAGTACGTCCTGCACGACGGCCCGCCGTACGCGAACGGGAATATTCACATGGGCACGGCGCTCAACAAGGTTCTGAAGGACCTCGTCGTGAAGTCCCACTCGATGGCGGGCTACGACGCGCCGTACGTGCCGGGCTACGACTGCCACGGCCTGCCAATCGAGCTGCAGGTGGACCGCGAGCTCGGGCCGAAGAAGCGCGACATGCCGGCCGCCGACTTCCGCCGGGCGTGCCGCGCATACGCCGAGCGGTTCATCGGCGCAATGACCGCCCAGTTCCAGCGGCTCGGCATCTTCGGCACCTGGGACGATCCCTATCTGACGATGAACTTCCGGTACCAGGCCGCCATCGTGCGGGCGCTGGGCCGGTTCGTCGATCAGGGGCTGGTCTACAAGGGCAAGAAGCCGGTCCACTGGTGCATCCACTGCCGCACGGCGCTGGCCGAAGCGGAAGTCGAATACGAGGACCACACCTCGCCGTCGATCTACGTCGAGTTCCCGCTGGCCGACGCCAGCGCCGCCGAGCTCGCCGCCCGCGTGCCCGCCCTCGCCGGCCGCCAGGTGTCCGTCCTCATCTGGACCACGACGCCCTGGACGATCCCGTCGAACATGGCGATCGCGTTCCACCCGGAGTTCGACTACGCGGCCTACGACGTCGACGGCCGGGCCGTGATCGTCGCCGAGGCGCTCGCGCCGAAGGTGGCGGCGGTCGCCGGGCGCGCGTTCGACGCCCCGGTCGCCCGGATGAAGGGCGAGCAGTTCGAAGGCATCCGCTTCTCGCATCCGCTGTACGGGCGCGACTCGCTCGGCGTGCTCGCCGACTACGTCACGCTCGACGCCGGCACGGGCGCGGTGCACACGGCGCCCGGCCATGGCGCCGACGACTTCCACACCGGCGTCCGCTACGGCCTCGACATCTACGCGCCGATCGGCCCGGGCGGCCACTTCTTCGACACCGTCGAGATCGTCGGCGGTCTGCAGGTCTTCGACGCGAACCGGAAGGTCGAGGAGGCGCTGGCCGCGCGCGGCCGCCTGTGGCACCGCGAGCCGTTCGCCCACAGCTACCCGCACTGCTGGCGCTGCCACCACCCGGTCATCTTCCTGGCGACCGCCCAATGGTTCATCCGGATGGACGGGGCGCTGGCCGACGGCCGGGGTCTGCGCGAAGCGGCCATCGAGGCGATCGACCACACGGTCCGCTGGATCCCGGCCTGGGGTCATGACCGGATGTACAGCATGGTGGCCCACCGGCCCGACTGGTGCATCTCGCGCCAGCGCGCGTGGGGCGTGCCGATTCCCGCGGTCGATTGTGCGCAATGCGGCGAGGCCCTGCTGACGCCGGCGCTCGTCGCGCAGGCGGCCGCGGTGTTCGACACCTACGGCGCCGACGCCTGGTACGAGCGGCCGATCGAGGAGTTCCTGCCCGATGGCCTCGCGTGCGCCGCGTGCGGCGGCACCAGGTTCGAGCGGGAGCGCGACATCCTGGACGTCTGGTTCGACTCGGGCTCGAGCCACGAGGCGGTGCTGCCGTTCCGGCCCGAGCTGACCTGGCCGGCCGACATCTACCTGGAAGGGAGCGACCAGCACCGGGGCTGGTTCCAGAGCTCGCTGCTGGTGGGGCTCGGCACACGCGGACGGCCGCCGTTCCGGCAGGTGCTCACGCACGGCTTCATCGTCGCCGAGGACGGACGGAAGATGTCCAAGTCGCTCGGCAACTCGATCGAGCCGGGCCAGGTGCTCAAGCAGGGCGGGGCCGACATCCTGCGCCTGTGGGTCGCGATGAGCGACTACGCGCAGGAGATCCGCATCAGCAAGGAGATCCTGGCGCGCGCGACGGAGGCGTATCGCAAGATCCGCAACACCCTCCGCTACATGCTGGCGAATCTCTACGACGTCGACCCGGCCACCGACCTGCTCGACGTCGACCGGCTCGAAGACGTGGATCGCTACATCCTCGCGCGCTACGCCGACGTGGCGACGCGGATCAAGGACGCCTACGACGCGTACGACTACCCGGGCGTCTTCCAGGCGTTCAACGCGTTCGTCACGGTCGACCTGAGCGCGTTCTACATCGACGTATCGAAGGACCGGCTGTACACGTTCGCCGCCCGATCGCGCGAGCGCCGATCGGCACAGACGGCCATGTACGTGATGGCCGACGGGCTGACGCGGCTCATCGCGCCGATCCTGGTGTTCACCGCCGACGAGCTGTGGCGCTTCCTGCCGGGCGCGCGCGTCGACTCGGTACACATGGCCGTCTATCCGTCCGCCGACGAGCTGTCCGCCCTCGCCGATGCCGCGCGGCTGGAGCGGTGGGCGCGGCTCGCGACGCTGCGTGAAGAAGTCGTCGCGGCCATCGAACCGCTGCGGAAGGAGAAGCAGATCGGCAGCTCGCTGCAGGCCCGGGTCGTGCTGGCGGTCGATGACGAGGAGCGGGCATTCCTGGAGCCCCACCTCGACGGCCTGCCGATGCTGTTCATCGTGTCGGAAGTCGAGCTGCGGCCGGCAGCGGCGGGCAGCGCCCGCGTGACGATCGAGCGGGCCGGCGGCGTGAAGTGCGAACGCTGCTGGCGCTACGTGCCGCAGGTCTCGCAGGATCCCGACTGGGCGGGGCTGTGCGACCGCTGCCAGGACGCGCTGGCCCAGCCTGTGAAACCGTGACACGTCTCAGCCTCTCCGGACGCCGTCTCGAGCTCTGGCTCGCCATCGCGGTCGTGCTGCTCGATCAGCTCACCAAGGCGATGGTCCGCGTCAGCGTTCCCCTCTACGGCAGCATCCAGGTCGTGCCGGGCCTGCTGAACCTCACGAACGTCCGGAACACCGGCGCGGCGTTCGGCATCCTCAACGCCGTCGACTTCCCGTTCAAGGCCACGCTGATCGCATTCATCGCCACCGCCGCACTGCTCGGCGTGGCCGTGTACGCCGCCAGCCTGGCGCCGCACCAGCGGGCGGCACGCGTCGGGCTGTCGCTCATCCTCGGCGGCGCCGCCGGCAACCTCCTCGACCGTGTCGTCCACGGCTCGGTCATCGACTTCGTGGACGTCTACTGGCAGCACTACCACTTCTGGGCGTTCAACGTGGCCGATTCGGCCATCACGATCGGCGTCGCCGTGCTCATTCTGGACATGCTGCGCACGGCCCCTCACGTGTCCGACGTCGCCTGACGCCGGCGATCGCATCCAGACAGGTCCCGACAGGAGAATGGTGAAGTCCGAATCCGTGCACCTCACCGTGACCGCCGAGCACGATGGCCTGCGGCTCGACCGGTTCCTGACCGACGAGGTCAACGGCCTGTCGCGCTCGCGCATCCAGCAGCTCATCAGGGACGGCCGCGTCACCGTCGGCGGCCGGCTGGCCAAGCCGAGCGTCGCGATCCGCGAAGGCGACACCGTGCAGGTGGACATCCCACCGCCCGTGGACGCGGCGCCGGCGGCCGAGGACATTCCGCTCACCGTCCTCTACGAGGATGACGATCTCCTCGTCCTCGACAAGCCGGCCGGGCTCGTCGTCCATCCGGCCCCTGGACACACGGGCGGCACGCTGGTGAACGCCCTGCTGCACCACATGCCCGATCTGATCGGCATCGGCGGCGAGCGCAGGCCCGGCATCGTCCACCGCCTCGACCGCGGCACGTCGGGGGTCATGGTCGTGGCGAAGAACGACCTGGCCCACGAGGCGCTGTCGCGCCAATTCCACGATCGTACCGTCGAGAAGGACTACATCGCGCTGGTCTGGGGCGTCGTGCAGGCCGGGCGCCGGATCGACCTGCCGATCGGCCGCGACCCGGTGCACCGCAAGAAGATGTCCGCACGCGCCCGCCGCGCCCGCACGGCCGTCACGCGCATCGTCCGCGCCCGGTCGTTCAAGGGCGTGTCGCTCGTCCGCGTGGCGATCCACTCGGGCCGCACGCACCAGATCCGCGTCCACCTGAGCGCCATCGGCCACCCGGTGATCGGCGATTCGCTGTACGGCGGCGTCCGGCGGCGGATGCCGGGCGACCTGCGCGCGCTCGCGCGGCTCGACCGGCCGTTCCTGCACGCCGAGCGGCTCGCGTTCCGGCATCCCCGCGACGAGCGGCCGATGACCTTCACGGCGCCGCTGCCGCCGGATCTGCAGGCGGCCCTCGACGGCATCCGCCCCGAGAACGTCGATCCCGAAGAATTGTAGGTGTGACCGTGCCCACCGTGTTCGAAGGCCGCATCTTCCACGTCACCGTCGATCCCGTCCGGCTACCCCGGGGCGGAGAGGTTCGGATGGAGGCCGTCCGGCATCCCGGCTCGGTCGTGCTGATTCCCATGCCGGATCCGGATCACGTCGTCCTGATCCGCCAGTATCGCTACGTGATCGATCGATGGATCTGGGAGCTGCCGGCCGGCACGCTGCACGCGGGTGAGCCACCCGAGACGGCGGCGGTGCGGGAGTGCGCGGAGGAGACGGGCCTGCTGCCGGAAAAGGTCGAAGCGCTCGGCGCGTACTTTCCGTCACCGGGCTTCTGCGACGAGCTGATGAACTTCTTCCGGCTGACCGGGCTCTCGCCGGCCCCGCGGGAACTGGTCACGCCCGACGAGGACGAGGATCTCGAGCCGCGGGTCTTCGCGCTGGCCGAGGCCCGGGCGATGATGGCCCGCGGTGAGATTGTCGACATGAAGACGATCTGCGGCCTGGCGCTCGTCGGCCAACTGCCCGCCTGATCTATTCGTGCAGGGCGCGGCGGGCTTCCTCGATCGTCGCGACATGGATCGCGACGGTGTCCTCCACGCGCCGCGCGTAGCCGCCAGCCAGCGTCACCGCCAGGGGGATGCCGGCCTCGCGGACGGCGGCAATCACCCGCCGGTCGCGCTCGCGCAGCCCCGCCATCGTGAGGCGGAGCCCGCCCAGCTGGTCGTCCTCGTACGGATCCGCACCCGCCAGATAGAAGACCACCTCGGGACGGCTCTCGATCACGCGCGGCAGGGCCGGCGTCAGCGCCTCGAGGTATGCCGCATCGCCCGTGCCGTCGGGCAGGCCGACGTCGAGCGATCCTCCGGGCTTGAACGCCGGGTAGTTCTGCTGCTGGTGGAGCGAGAAGGTGAAGACGTCGGGGTCGCCGGCGAAGATCTTCGCCGTGCCGTTGCCGTGGTGGACGTCGCAGTCGATGATGGCCACGCGGCGCACGGCGCCGTCCCGCTGCAGCCGCCGGACCGCCACGGCGACGTCGTTGAAGACGCAGAAGCCTTCGCCGTGGTCCGTGAAGCCGTGGTGCAGCCCGCCACCCAGGTGGATGACCACCGGCCACGCCGGCTGCGCGCCGACCTGCGTCCGGCGCTGTCCGGTCGCCAGCTGTCCGGCCAGAATCGTCCCCCCGACCATCAGCCGGAACCCCTCGACAATGCCGGGCGCCCAGGGGAGCTCGAGCGTCGCCTGCTCCTGAAGCGTCAGCACGCCGGTGCGCAGTTTGTCGAGATAGCCGGTGGTGTGGACGGCCGCCAGGTCGTCCCAGGTTGCCGCCTCGGGCTCGACCAGCTCGTCGGGCGCCACGATGCCACGCTCGATCAGGCGGTCCCGGATCAGGCGGTACTTGATCGTGGGAAAGACATGTGTCCCGATGTCGATGACGTAGCGGGGGGAGTAGATGACCTGCACGGCTGGGTGAACATCCTGGGGCGGCCGTGCGCGCCGCCGGGCCGGCACGGGCCACGCCCCCGCAGGGGGCGGCTCGGCCGCCCCGGATCCGTTACTGGACCGTTTCTTGGAGCTCGGCGCCGACTTCCGCGCCCGGCCGGGGCGGCGCCTCTGCGGCGAGGGCGATCCGCAGCACGTCCTCGATCTGACTCACGTAGTCGACCGTGATGTCGTGCCGCAGCTCGGGCGTGAGGTCCTCGTTCACGTTCTTCTCGTTCTGGCGCGGCAGGATGACCCGGCGGATGCCGACGCGGCGCGCCGCCAGGACCTTCTCCTTGATGCCGCCGACCGGCAGCACCCGGCCCGAGAGGGTGATCTCGCCGGTCATCGCGATGTCGCCACGCACGGGTCGGCCGGTGAGGGCCGAGACGAGCGCGCTGACCATGGTCACGCCGGCCGAGGGACCGTCCTTCGGGATGGCGCCGGACGGCACGTGCAGGTGGATCTCCGACGCCTTGTAGAAGTCGGGATCGATGCCGTACTCGGCCGCGTGCTCGCGGACCCACGAGAGGGCGGCCCGCGCCGACTCCTTCATGACGTCCCCGAGGTGTCCGGTCAGGGTGAGCGTTCCAGCCCCGCGCATGCGGTTGGCTTCGACGAACAGCACGTCGCCGCCCGCCGGCGTCCAGGCCAGGCCGGTGGCCACACCCGGGTGCTTCGTCCGCTCCTCAATCTCCTCATCCATGAACTTCGGCGCGCCGAGCATCTCGACGACGAGCTCGGGAGTGACGGTGACGGGCGTCTCGAGGCCTTCGGCCCGCCGCCGCGCGACCTTCCGGCACAGCGCGGCGATCTCGCGCTCGAGGTTGCGGACACCCGCCTCGCGCGTGTAGCCGCGGATGACGGCCCGCAGCGCCGCGTCGGTGAAGCTGACCATCTCGGACGTCAGCCCGTGATTGGTGACCTGCTTCGCCACGAGATGCTCGATCGCGATCTTCAGCTTCTCCTCTTCGGTGTAGCCCGGCAGCTCGAGCACTTCCATCCGGTCGCGCAGCGCCGGGGGAACCGGATCGAGCACGTTCGCCGTGGTGATGAAGAGCACCTCGGACAGGTCGAACGGGACGTCGAGGTAGTGGTCGCGGAACGTGCTGTTCTGCTCCGGATCGAGCACCTCGAGGAGGGCCGACGAGGGATCGCCGCGGAAATCCGAGCCGAGCTTGTCGATCTCGTCGAGGATGAAGACCGGATTCTTCGACTCGGCCCGGCGCAGCCCCTGGATGACCTGGCCCGGCAGGGCACCGATGTAGGTGCGGCGGTGCCCGCGGATCTCGGCCTCGTCGCGCATGCCGCCGAGCGACACGCGCACGAACTTCCGATCGAGCGACGTCGCAATCGATCGCGCGAGCGAGGTCTTGCCCACGCCCGGGGGGCCGACGAAGCAGAGGATCGGTCCCTTGACCTGCGGGTTCAGCTTCCGCACGGCGAGGTACTCGAGGATGCGCTCCTTGGCCTTCTCGAGCCCGGAGTGATCGGCGTCGAGGATCTGGCGCGTCCGCACCAGAATCGATGACCTCGTCGGTCCGCTTCGCCCACGGCAGGGCGATGAGCCAGTCGAGATAGGTGCGCGAGACGGTGTACTCGGCGGCCGCCACCGGCATCTTCGACAACCGGTCCAGCTCGCGCGTGGCTTCCTTCGCCACGGCCTCCGGCATGCCGGCAGCCTCGATCTTCTCGCGGAGCTCGTCGATCTCCTTGGCCTGCTCGTCGCCCTCGCCGAGTTCCTTGTGGATCGCCTTCAGCTGCTCGCGCAGGAAGTACTCGCGCTGGTTGCGGCCGACCTCCGACTGCACCTGCGACTGGATCTTCGATCCGAGCTCGAGGACTTCGAGCTCCTTGATCAGGATCCGGTTCAGCGCGTCCATGCGCGCCCGCACGTCCAGCGTCTCCAGGACCTCCTGCTTCACCGCGGTCGCGATCGTCGTCAGGCTGGACGCGATGAAGTCGGCGAGCCGGCCGGGCTCGTCGATGTTCATCGCCAGCGTCTGGAGATCGTCCGAGAGCAGGGGCGAGAGCGACACCACCGCCTGGAAGTTCGTCTTGATGTTGCGCTGCAGCGCATCGATCTCGAGCCGGTCGCCCTCGGACTCGTTCTCGGGCGCCGTGCTCACCACGGCGCGGATGAAGGGATGCGTGACCAGCACCTGATCGAGGCGCAGCCGCGTCAGCCCCTGGACGATCAGCCGCAGGCTGCCGTCCGGCAGCTTGAACATCTTATGGATGTGTGTGGCGGTGCCGACCGGATACAGATCGTCCTGGCCCGGCTCGTCGATCGAGGGATCGCGCTGGGCGAACACGCCGATCAGCTTGCTGCCCCCAATCGCCTCCTCGATCAGCCGGACGGAACTCTCCCGGGCCACCGCCAGGGGCATGAACGAGTTCGGAAACAGCACCGTGTCGCGCAGCGGCAGGACCGGCAGTTCGCGCGGGATCTCCGGCGGCTGTTCCCCGAGGGCGATATCCCCGGCGCTCAGGTGATCGACCTGTTCGCTCATGGACGAAACTCCTGGGGCCCCCTGGGGCCCCGTGTGCATGTCGGGCTGACGCCGGTGAGGAAGGGCAGGCTCCGCCACCGGCGGAGCCTGGCTGAGGACGCCGGGAGGTCAGTGGGACATGTCGAAGAAGAGCGACGACGACCCGCGGCGCTGGGCCATGAGCCGCTCGCGCTTCTGTGCCACCTCGCGCGCCTCCTCGCAGTCCTTGCAGCGGACCGCGAAGGGCAGCGCCCGGAGTCGCTGCTCCGCGATTTCCTCACCGCACTCGAAGCAGTAGCCGTACGCCCCTTCCTCGAGCCGGGCCAGCGCCTCGTCGATCTTGTGAAGGGTCTCGGCCTTCATCTGGATCAACGCGAACTCGATGTCCTCCTGGATGTCGGCTTCCGAACTCTCGCCGTCGTCCAGCACCTCGTTCAGCTTGCCCCAGTTCCCCTCGGTACGGGCGTCACGGATTTTCTCCTGTACCTCACTCAGAATTTCACGGCGTCGATCTTCCAGCATCTTCTTCAGATCCTGGTACCGGTCCCCGTTCATCCGGCTCTTGCTGCTCTTGGTCGTTCTCATGACGCCAGCCGCTCCTTCCAAGCCTCTCTCCCTGAGAGGCCCTTACGTAGAATGACTCGTGCGGTATGCAAATGAACTGCCAATACTAGACCGAATATTAATCCGACGCAATAGGTCGTATTTCGGCTTCAGAGGGGGAAAAGTTCAGGGGCAGTCAGAGGGAAGGTGGCCGGCGACTGCCACTCATGGGCTGCCGCTCCGCCTCCACCATGCTCCAGCTATCCCACTCATACCATGAACCTTAACGCCATTCTTCCCGCCGAATCCAGGCACCGGCCTGGCCCGTTTGTCATGTTAGACGCCTGAACATCTCGAACGGTTCTAGTCGCGGGCCGTCTTCAGTCTGTCATCGAAGGAGTACAGAAACGGTGTGGCGAAAGCGGACGCATGCGGCAAATTAGACACTTGCCGGCGAACCACCACCGCTGCAGGACGTGCCCCTTGCAAGGGCTGTCCGGCAATCCGGCGTGACAGGAATCAATGCACCCGGTCGGCGGCCCCGGCCGGCGGGACGACCAGCCCCCGTTCCACCAGCAGCTGTTCCCGGCCTGGGCTGCCCGTCCGCGCCCATTTCCCGTAGAGACGCAGGAGGTCCGCGTCGGTGGCCAGCGCACTCCGCTCGCTGATCTCGGAGAGCACATCGACGAAGGCGGCGAAGCGCGTGGCGAGCTCGGCGAACACCGGCGTCTGCCCGTCGCGCCCCTGCCGGCTGAGCCAGCCGTATGCCCGCGCGCCGAGTCCGATGTAGTGGTTCACGCTGATGGCGTGGCGCTCGAGGCTGTCGCCGAAGAAGCCCGAGAGGAACAGCGCGCGGTCACCCACCTGCCGGAACGCCAGCCGCTGGCGGGCGCCCTCCGCTTCGAGCGCCTGCAGGAAGCACACAGTCAGCAGCTCCGTGTCGATCGCCTCGTCATCGGCCTGCGTGGCCGCGACGAACCCGGTCAGCAGGTTGACGAGGTACAACGACGTCAACTGGCCCGCGCGCAGTCGCTGGTGGGCCAGGGCCGCGTCCACCTGTTCGCGGAAGAACTCGATCGGCGTCTCGGTGTGCAGCAGTCGAGGCATGCGTCCTCCCCGGGATCCCGCGCTCCGGCCGGAACGGCGTCCACGAACCACCGGCGTCACCGTTCGACCAGGGCCGGCCGCAGGGCCGGCAGCCCGGACCGGTGCAAGTGATGTTCCCGTCGATTTGCGCCGGATTTCGACAGGCTGGCGGGCGTTTCCCCGGGAGTCCGGCCGTCCAGGGGGTGACATGGATCCGGCTGGGCCTGTCGGTGCGCCGGCCACTGCGCCGCCCTCCCCGGGCCCGATTGACCCCCCTGCGACCCTGTGACAAGCTGGCGCCATGTCGTGCCCGTTGTGTGGAAAGCGGAAGGCGCGCCGTACCTGCCCGGCGCTCGGTCGCCAGATCTGTGCGGTGTGCTGCGGCACGAAGCGCCAGGTGGAGATCCGCTGCCCGGCCGACTGCGGGTACCTGTCGGCGGCTCGCGAGCACCCGCCCGCCGCCGTCCAGCGGCAGCACGAACACGACCTCGCCCTGCTGATGCCGATCGTGTACGACCTGCCGCGGCAACAGTCGCAGATGTTCTTCCTGCTGCAGACGGTGATCGCCCGGTACACGCCGGAAGGGATCTACTCCCTCTTGGACGACGACGTCGCGGAGGCGGCCGGGACGCTGGCCGCCACGCTCGAGACGGAGCAGCGCGGCGTCATCTACCAGCACCGGGCGGGTACGCTGCCGGCCGAGCACCTCGCGCGGGCGCTCGAGGTGACGCTGGCCCGGGTGCGGGCCGAACCGGGCCGGTCGTTCGATCGGGATGCCGCCGGGGCCCTGCGGGCCATCGAGCGGGCCGCCCGCACGACGCGCACCCGCGAGAAGCCTCCGGGACCGGCCGTCTACCTGGCGCTCGCGCGGCGCATCGCCGACCGGCTGCCCGACCCGGAGATCGGCGGCGAGCCGGAAGCGGGCGGCGAGGCCCGGCCGACGGGGCTGGTCATCCCCTAGGTGGGGCTCTGCCCCGCACCCCGGCTTCCTGCGTTCCGCCCGTCGGTCGCCCCGGCTCAGGGCGTCCTGAGCCCTTCGAGGGACACTCCGGTCGCGGGCCTGCCGTGCAGGCCGCTAGGCGTGTTATAATGCGGGGTTCGTGTCGGCAAGGACTCAGTTACAGGACGGATTTCTCATGGCCAAGCGTTGCGCAATCTGCGGGAAGGGTCCCGTCGTGGGACGGATCGTCAGTCACGCCCACAACGTGAGCCCCCGGCGTTTCGAACCGAATCTCCAGACCGTTCGCGCCCTGGTGAACGGCGCCACCAAGCGGCTCCGGGTCTGCACGCGGTGCCTGCGGTCGGGCAAGGTCGTCAAGGCCGCGTAAGGCACGCGATGCGCGAGGCCGTCACCAGCCCGAACGCGCCCCAGGCCATCGGCCCGTACTCGCCGGCGGTCCGTGTGGGATCGATGCTGTTCGTCTCGGGCCAGATCCCGCTGGATCCGGCGACCGGCGCGATGGTGGAGGGCGACATCGCGGCCCAGACGCGCCGGGTGATGGACAACATCGGCGCGCTGCTCGAAGCCGCCGGGCTGTCGTTCGACGCGGTGGCGCGGACCACGATCTACCTGACCGACCTCGGCGACTTCGCCGCCGTGAACGCCGTGTATGGCACCTGCTTCTCGGCGCCGGCGCCGGCCCGGGCCACGGTGCAGGTCGGCGCGCTCCCCAAGGGCGCCCGCGTCGAAATCGACGTCATCGCCGTCGCCGGCCGCTGACGGCTCCCCTCACTTCGCCGCCCGCTCCACGTCAATCACACCCGTCACGTTCCGCAGCACCTTGATCACCTTCTGCAGGTGCTTCAGATCACTGATCTCGACGGTCACGTCGACGCGCCCGCGGTGGTCGTCGCCGGCGCGCGCCTCGGCGTTGGTGATGTTGGCGTTCACGTCGGCGATCTTCGAGCTGATGTCGCCCAGAATGCCCTTGCGATCCTCGACCTGGATCATCAGCCGTACGGTGTAGCGGGCGGCGTCGCCGCCCTTGTCCCACTCGACGTCGATCCGCCGCTCGGGGTCGTACAGCAGGTTCACCACGTTCGGGCAGTTCGCCGAGTGCACCGACACGCCCTTGCCGCGCGTGACGTAGCCGACGATCTTCTCCCCGCGGATGGGATTGCAGCAGCGCGCGCGGAAGACCATCACGTCGTCGATCCCGCGCACCTTGATCTTGGCCTCGCCCGTGCCCAGCACGCGGCGCACCACGGACGCCACGCCGTGCTCGGGCGCCTTCTCCTGGAGCTTCTCCGGCGGCACGAGCTTCGCCAGCACCTGCCGCGCCGACAGCTTTCCGTACCCGATCGCCGCGTACACGTCCTCGGGCCGCTGCAGCCCGCTGTCGCCCAGCACCCGGCTGAAGCCGTCGGCCTCGATGAGCGTCTTCGGGCTCAGATCGAAGCGGCGCGCCTCCTTCTCGAAGAGGCGGCGGCCCAGTTCGGTGCTGCGCGTCTTCTCCTGCGCGTGGATGACGTGCCGGATCTTGTTGCGGGCGCGCGACGTGACGACGAAGTTCAGCCAGTCGCGGCTCGGCTTGTGCGCCGACTGGGTGACGATCTCGACGATGTCGCCGTTCTTCAGCCGCGTCCGCAGCGGCACGATCTTGCCGTTCACCCGCGCCCCGACGCACTGATGGCCCACGTCGGTGTGGATGGCGTACGCGAAGTCGACCGTGGTGGCGTTGCGCGGCAGCGCCTTCACCTCGCCCTTCGGCGTGAAGGTATAGACCTCCTCGGGATACAGGTCCACCTTGAGGTTCTGGATGAACTCCTGCGGATCCCGCACCTCCTGCTGCCACTCGATCAGCTGCCGCATCCACTGGAAGTAGCGCTCGTCGCGGGAGTCCCCGACGCGACCCTCCTTGTACTTCCAGTGCGCGGCGATCCCCTCCTCGGCCCGCCGGTGCATCTCCTCGGTCCGGATCTGCACCTCGAACGGGAACCCGTGCTCGCTGATGACCGACGTGTGGAGCGACTGGTAGCCGTTGGGCCGCGGCATCGCGATGAAGTCCTTGATGCGGCCCGGCACCGGCGGCCACGTCTGGTGGATGATGCCGAGCGCCGCGTAGCAGTCCTTCACGCTCTCGGTGATGATGCGGAGCGCCACGAAGTCGTACACCTGATCGAGATCGATCTTCTGCCGCTTGAGCTTCTCGCTGATGCTGTACAATCGCTTGATGCGTCCGTCGATCGAGACGATCGGAACCTGCGCTTCGGCCAGCGTGGCCGTGATCGTGCGCTTCAGCCCCTCGACGGTTCCTTCGATCGACTTGCGCTTGGCCTCGACCCGCGCCCGGAGCGCGGCGTAGACCTTCGGCTCGAGGGTACTTGAACGACAGCTCCTCGAGCTCGTTCTTCACCTTGCTCATCCCGAGCCGGTTCGCAATCGGCGCGTAGATGTCGAGTGTCTCCTGGGCGATCTTGACGCGGCGCTCCTCCGGCAGGTGGCCGAGCGTCCGCATGTTGTGCAGCCGGTCGGCGAGCTTCACCAGGATGACCCGGATGTCGTCGACCATCGCCAGGAGCATCTTGCGGAAGTTCTCCGCCTGGCGCTCCTCGCTCGAGGAGAAGGGAATGGCGCCGATCTTCGTGACCCCTTCGACCACGTGCGCCACTTCCGGGCCGAACAGCTCCCGGATCCGGTCGATCGAGGTCAGCGTGTCCTCGACAACGTCGTGCAGCAGCCCGGCCGCAATCGTCACGACGTCGAGCTTCATGTCGGCGAGCAGGTCCGCCACCTCGAGCGGGTGGACGAGGTACGGCTCACCCGAGTGCCTGACCTGGCCTTTGTGCTCGAATGCCGAAAATACGTAGGCCCGGCGAAGGAGCTCGAGGTCGGCATCCGGGCTGTACGCCCGGATTTTTTCCAGCAGATCCTCGAAACGAATCATCGCGAATGGTGTCTAACTGATTGGAAGCGGGTCCCTTATCCTCATGATAGAGGGGCACCGCAGGGGGGTCAATCACGAAGACGGGCCCGAAGCCGCCGCCAGACCGGTGCCGGCCCGGCCGGGACGACGCGAGTTCTTGACTTGCGTTTTTTCGCTTCACTATACTGGCCCGTCTTGGCGGCAGTCTTTTTTCCGTTCTTGCACGTCTCAGTCGGTCCGTGGTGGAAGGCAGTGTTCGGGACGGCCACGGCCGACCGGACTTGAAACAGCGAGCCTGCGTCGGAGTAGGCGAGTAAGGGAGGCACGATGCGCATGCGGTTGAGGGGAGCGCTGCTCGGGGTCGTAGCAGTGCTGGCCCTGTCGTCGCTTGTAGCCTGCGCGAAGATCGGTCAGCTGAAAGCCATGAAGTCCTTCAAGGACGCCAATGTGCTCTATCAGCAGCAGGAATACACGAAGGCGGCAGCGTTGTACGAAGACGCGGTGGCGAACGACCCGACCATGGGTCAGGCCTACTTCTTCCTGGCGAACAGCTACGACAACCTGTACAAGCCGGGTCGTAAGGGAGAGGCGGAGAACGACGCCTATCTGACCAAGGCCGTGGCCGACTATCAGAAGGCCGCCGATCTGCTCCCGACGACGGATCCGGCGAACGCGAAGCTGAAGAACCTCGCGCTGCAGTACCTGGTGGCGTCCTACGGGCCGGACAAGCTGAACGACCCCAACAAGGCGCTGCCGGTCATCAAGCAGATGATTCAGCTCGATCCGTCCGAGCCGGCGAACTACTTCAAGCTGTCTCAGATCTACGAGGACGCCGGCCAGTACGACCTCGCCGAGCAGACCCTGCTCCAGGCGAAGCAGGTCAAGCCGGACGACGCCTCGGTCTATCTGCAGCTGGCCGGCTTCTACAACCGGCAGGGGGAGTTCGACAAGACGATCGAGGCCCTCCAGGAGCGGATCCAGAAGGATCCGAACAATCCCGAGGCCTACTACACCGTCGCCACCTACTACTGGGACAAGGCGTACCGGGACGCCTCTCTGAAGGACCCCCAGAAGCTCGACTACGTGAACAAGGGGATCGACGCCGTCGATCAGGCCCTCAAGATCAAGCCGGACTACATGGAGGCGCTCGTCTACAAGAACCTCCTCCTCCGGCTCGAGGCGAACCTGATCAAGGACCCCAAGAAGCAGCAGGAGCTCATCAAGCAGGCCGACAAGCTGCGCGACCAGGCCAACGAGCTCCGCAAGCAGAAGGCCGCCGGCGTCGGCGACTGAGACGGCGATTCCGCCGCAGGCTGAAATCATTCAGGGCCGCGTCTCTCTCAGGGACGCGGCCATTTTTTTTCGCTCCCACCGGGCCTGCCCTCTCCCGGCGGCTCCCCCGCGACGCAGGAACGGCAGAGCCGTCTTCCCCCGTCCGCCCTGACGTCACCTGCCCGGCCAGCCAGGAGGCCTTACGAGGCCCTCAGTGTCAGACCGCCCATGGGGGGGCACGACAGGCCGCTGAGCCCGCTGTCGCGGCTTGAGCCACCCCTCCCCGACCATCCGCCGACTGCGTCCCGGCGGCAGGGGGCCAGCGGAGAGCCCTGCTGGCCCAGGGGGGAGCCCCCCGCAGCGAGTGACCTCTTCCAGGCGCCTCCGGAACCCCTCCGATGGCAGAAAGCCGAATGCCGGTGGTGTGAGGGGGCACGCCCCAGCTCCCATCTGTTCCTGAGGCAGCCCGTCAGCCACTTGACGGTGTAGCGGGATCGACTATGCGCGGCGGCCGGGAGGCCTGGCGCGCGGTCCTGTTGACGAGGGAGGGCCACACAGCGCCCTGCGCTCCCGCCGACGGCCTGCCGTGGGGCCAAGGGTGCTCCGGCCTGCTGGGTGGATTCTCCGGCGGCCAGGGAGCCCGGCACGGGGGTGCTACGGAGAGCCGGGGCCTGCTCCGAGAAGAAGGATGGCGGGCTGACAAGAAAGGCGGCGACCCGGGTCTGCCGGATCGCCGCCTTGAGGAATGGATGGACCTGATCTGTCGGTCTAGCTGCCGGACTGTACGCCGGCGGCCTGACGCATGCCGGTGGTGACGATGCCGACCTTTTCGACACCGGCGCCCTTGGCGGCGTCAATGACGCTGACGATGTCGGAGTAGCGGAGCGACGGGGCTCCGACGATGAACATCGTCTTTTCGGTGCGCTGCTCGAAGATCTTCTGGAGGCGATCCGCCAGGTCCTGCATCTGCACATCCTGCTTGTTGATCGTGATGTGCCGATCGGCCGTCATTTCGAGCACGATCTGGTTCGCGTCGGGCTGCTGCTGCTGCGCGTTCTTGGTCTGCGCGGGCAGGTTGATATCGAGCCCTTTCTGGGTCAGGGGCAGGGCGGCCATGAAGATGACCAGCAACACGAGCAGCACGTCGATGAGCGGCGTGACGTTCATGTCACAACTGGTGTGCAGCGCTTCGCCTTTGACGACGGTATCGGCGCCGTGATGTTTATGTGCGTGCTTCATGACTACTGGCCTCCCCCGCCGCCGCCCACCTTCTTGTCGGTGATGAGGCCGACGTCCTCAACGCCCGCCTGGCGCAGTGCATCCATGGCGTCCATGACGGCACTGTACCTGGACGTCCTCGTCGGCCTTGATGACCACCAGCTGGTCGTGCTTGTCGGCCAGAATGTCAGTGAGCTTGGACGCCAGCTCGGCGTCGCTGCCGACGGGGATCGAGTTCAGGAAGAGGTTCTTGCTGGCGTCGATGGCGACCACGGTCTGGTCCTGCGTGTCCGGCTTGTCCACCGTATTGGCGGCCATTGGCAGCTTGACGTCGACGCCCTTCTGCAACAGCGGCGCGATGAGCATGATGATGATCAGGAGCACCAGCATGACGTCGACGAGCGGCGTCACGTTGATGTCCGACTTCACCTTCCCACGATCGCTGCCAACGTTCATACCCATAGGGCAGGTCTCCTCGAAAGCTTCGGACGGGATTCGGGAGCGGTGCCGACGCCGTCCGGCGATCGGACGGCATCACACGCCCCCGCAAATCGAACTTCCCGGGCCGCTAGGCCGTCTTCTTGATGAAGTAGTCGACGAGCTCCGACGAGGAGTTGTCCATCTCCACGTTGAAGGACTCGATCCGGCCGGTCAGGTAGTTGTAGAACCAGACGGCCGGGATGGCGACCACCAGCCCGAGCGCGGTCTCGACCAGCGCTTCCGAGATGCCCGCCGAGACGGCGCCGATGCCGCCCGATCCGGTGGCCGCGATGCCCTGGAAGGCCGCGATGACGCCGACGACCGTGCCGAGCAGCCCGACGAACGGGGCGGTCGAGCCGATGGTCGCCAGGGCGGCCACGCCCTTCTTCAGGTCCGAGGCCGTGAGGGCCGAGGCGCGCTGAATCGACCGACGGACGGTGTCGACGAGGTCTTCACGACTGAGCCCGCCACCGCTCTCCTGCTGGAACTGGTACTCCTGCAGACCGGCGAGCACGACCTTGGCCAGGTGGCTGTAGCGGTAGTTCTTCGACGAGGAGACCGCGATCGCGTCCTTCAGACGGCCTTCCTTGAGGTGCTTGGCCACCTGCGGCGCGTAGACCTTCGACTGATTCCGCGCCTGCGTGAACGTGAAGATCCGCTCGATCGCGACGCCGAACGACCACATCGACATGATGAAGAGAACGCCGGCCACCAGCTTGGCCACGATCGACATCTGCTGCCACATTTGCATCAAGTCCACAGTCCACCCTCCCGGAATACCTGACTGATTAGAACGCGTTTTTCCCGGCTGCCTGCGCCGCGCGCAGACCGACTCTCGTGATCCGTGTGCGTTACTGAAGCGTGAAGTTGACCGTGACCGTCATGATGACCGGCACCGGCACCCCGTTCAGCAGGGTCGGCGTGAACACCCACTGCTTGACCGCCGTGAGCGCCGCCTGATCGAGCAGCGGAATCGACCGCAGAACCTTGGCTTCCTGGACATGGCCGTCCGTCCCGATTGTCGCCTCGATGATGACTACCCCCTGAACACGCGCCGCCTGCGCAATCTGGGGATACACCGGCGCAACATTCTTGATCTTCGTCGGCGGCTTGATGTTGCCGCCCACCCGGACCGGCTTCGGAGGCGGCGGGGGCGGCGGGGGCGCCGGCAGTCCGCCGGTCACACCACCCATGATGCCACCCGGCACGCCTCCCTCGACCCCGCCGGCCACGGCGGCGCCCAGATCGGCCAGGCCGGTCTCGGGCTTGATCTCAGCGGGAGCCTGCACCGGCGCCACGTTCTGCTGCACCGGCTGCGGCTTCGGCGCCGCGGCCACCTTCGGAGGCGGCGGCGGAGGCGGCGGCGGGGGCGGCGGCGGGGCCGCCACGAACGCCATCATCTGCGGCGGCGTCGGCAGGGCGCCGGCGGCCATCAGCGGGATGATGATGAGAGCCCCGATAATCGCCGTGTGGGCAATGATCGACAGCGGTACCGGTGTACCACTTCTTGCTGCCCACCTTGATCGATGGTTCGACGATATCGCCGAACATATCCTTTGGCACGGGTCTTATCCTCCTGCTCTCGTCGCGTGCAACGGGCCCAGGCCGCAAGGCCGGCGATTATAGCTAGACAAAAAAACAGGTGTCAAACGAACCGATACAGCCTTAGACACCGGAAATCAAAAAATGGCGTCAGCTCTGAAACCCGGCAATTGTCAGCAAGTGTCTCCGTGAGGCCGGCAGCAACTTGCAGCGAGGGGCGCATTCTATCGAGCCGCCCCCGCAGAGGTCAACGGGAAATCTGGCCGCTGCGGGCCCGGTCGGCCGGATCCGCAGCGGCTGTCGGCTTTCGTTACACGCGGGCGACCTCGCCCGCCTTGCCGGTCGCTTCTGCCGTCTCGATCCGCATGCTGTAGAACGACCGCCAGACGAACACGAGCGCGAGCGCGAAGAACACCGCCGAGATCATCGACGTCACCACGACGCCCGCCTCGGCGGCCACGTTCACCGCCAGCTCCACGGCCAGCAGCCCGAACAGCGTCGTGAACTTGATGACCGGATTCAGCGCCACCGACGAGGTGTCCTTGAACGGATCGCCGACCGTGTCGCCGACGACCGTCGCCGCGTGCAGCTCGGTCCCCTTCATCTTCAGCTCGGTCTCCACAATCTTCTTCGCGTTGTCCCAGGCGCCGCCGGCGTTCGCCATGAAGATCGCCTGATACAGCCCGAACAGCGCGATCGAGATCAGGTACCCGATGAAGAAGTACGGCTCGAGGAAGGCGAACGACAGCGTCGTGAAGAAGACGGTCAGGAAGATGGTGAACATCCCCTTCTGCGCGAACCGCGTGCAGATCTCGACCACCTTCTTGCTGTCCTCCACCGACGCCTTCTCGACGCCCTCCAGCCGGATGTTCGCCTTGATGAACTCCACGGCCTTGTAGGCGCCGCTCGTCACGGCCTGCATCGACGCGCCCGTGAACCAGTAGATCATCGCCCCGCCGGAGATCAGCCCGAGCAGGAACGGCGCGTGCAGCAGCGACAGTTTGTCGAGGTTCTGGGTCAGCCCGCTGGTCAGCGCCACGATGATCGAGAAGATCATCGTCGTGGCCCCGACCACCGCCGTGCCGATCAGCACGGGTTTGGCGGTCGCCTTGAAGGTGTTGCCGGCCCCGTCGTTCTCCTCCAGCAGGTCCTTCGCCCGCTCGAAGTTCACGTCGATGCCGAAGTTGCCCTTGAGCTCCTCGCGGATGCCCGGCAACTGCTCGATGAGCGACAGCTCGAACACCGACTGCGCGTTGTCGGTGACCGGCCCGTAGGAGTCGACCGCGATGGTCACCGGCCCCATGCCGAGGAACCCGAAGGCCACCAGCCCGAACGCGAAGACCGGCGGGGCGAGCATCAGCTCGGCGAATCCCGTCGTGCTGATGCCGTAGGCAACCCCCATCAGGAGCACGATCACGATGCCCAGCCAGTAGGCGCTGAAATTGCCCGCGACGAGCCCGGACAGGATGTTGAGCGAGGCGCCGCCCTCGCGTGACGAGGTCACGACCTCCCGCACGTGCCGCGACTCGGTCGACGTGAAGACCTTCACCAGCTCGGGAATGATGGCGCCGGCCAGCGTGCCGCACGTGATGACGGCCGACAGCTTCCACCACAGCGTGCCGTCGCCCAGATCCGGAATCAGCAGGTACGACACGATGAAGGTCAGGATGACGGAGATGATCGACGTCAGCCACACGAGCGAGGTGAGCGGCGACTCGAAGTTCATCCGGTCGGCGTGGCCGAAGCGCGCGTGCGCCAGGATGTCGTTCGCCACGTAGGACACGCCGCTGGCGATGATCATGATGACGCGCATCATGAAGATCCAGACCAGCAGCTGCACCTGCACGAGGGCCGTCGGCACCGCCAGCAGGATGAACGCGATGAGCGCGACGCCCGTCACGCCGTAGGTCTCGAAGCCGTCCGCGCTCGGCCCGACCGAGTCGCCGGCGTTGTCCCCCGTGCAGTCGGCAATGACGCCGGGATTGCGCGCATCGTCTTCCTTGATGTTGAAGACGATCTTCATGAGGTCCGACCCGATGTCGGCGATCTTCGTGAAGATGCCGCCCGCGATCCGCAGGGCCGCCGCCCCCAGCGACTCACCAATGGCGAAGCCGATGAAGCACGGCCCCGCGTAGTCGCCCGGGATGAACAGCAGGATGCCCAGCATCATCGTCAACTCGATGCTGACGAGCATCATCCCGATGCTCATGCCCGCCTTGAGCGGAATCGCATACACCGGGAACGGCTTGCCCCGCAGGCTCGCGTGCGCCGTCCGCGAGTTCGCCAACGTGTTGATCCGGATGCCGAACCAGGCCACGCCGTAGCTGCCCGCGATGCCCAGGAGGCTGAACGCCAGGATGACCACGACCTTCAGCGGCTCGAAGTGCCGGAGCACCCCGAAATAGAAGATCATGATGACCCCGATGAACACCTCCAGGATCAGGATGAACTTCCCCTGCGTGATGAGATACGTCTTGCAGGTCTCGTAGATGAGATCGGAGACCTCCTTCAGCGACCGGTGGGCCGGCAGGTTCTTGAGCTGCGTGTAGATCATCAGCCCGAAGAGCATGCCGAGCGCGCAGATGATCAGTCCCGACATCAGCAGCGGGCGCGCGTCGATCCCCAGGAAGTGGACGCCCGCGAGGCTCGGCAGCACCAGCTCGGCTTCGCCGCCGGCCGCGTGCGCCGCGCCCGGCGTCTGGGCGGCCGCCTGGGCCGCGAGACGGCCCGCCGCCGACAGCGTGGCCGGCCAGGCCGTCAGGCCCGCCACCAGCGCCAGTGCGCCGAACAACCACAGCGCAGGTCTCATGCGGCGGCGAGCCATCTGCCTGCCACCGTCCAACCGGGAACTCTTCACGTCCATGACACCTCTCTCGCGTCTCAACGAGACCACTCGACTCACGACGAACAACGACCCCACGACCACTGCAACCAGAAGACGACGAAGGACCGCAGAATGACGGACGATGCGAACGGTCCGGCCTCCGGGCGCACGCTCCGGCCGGACGGCGACCCCGGAAACCCCGGATTATAGGCGATGTCCCTCCGGCGGCGAAGCCGGTCCTCCGGCTACGTCCGGAGCGCCCGCGGCCGCTCGGCCGCCGGCTCGCTGAGGCTCCGGACCCGGCCCGGCAGCGCCATCCCGCCGGTCAGGAAGATCCGGATTCCCTCCTCGACGGTCAGATCGGGAAACGTGGTTCGGCTCCGCGGGCAGATCACGACGTCGCCCAGGTACAGGTGGTTCGTCGGCACGTAGACCGCCACCAGCGCCTCGGGGCCCGCCCCGCGATCGACGGTGAATTCCTTCGTCAGGAAGCCGAGGGCGAGGCCGCGCGGCGCCTCATCGATGAGCACCACCCGCTTGAACCCGTACTCGTTGTCGGGCGAGAAGGCGACGATGAGCTGCTTGACCGGCGCGTAGATCGTCCGGAAGACCGGCACGCGGAGCAGGTAGGTCTCGGTTCGCTGGAGGATCCGCTTGCCGATGACGTTGGTCGCGAACACGCCGACCGCCAGGATGGCGGCAGCCGTCGTGAAGACGCCGAGGCCGGGAATCCGCTGGCCCAGCAGCCGGTCGTACAGCGGCGTCGTCAGGCCGTCGACGATGCCGAACAGCCAGAAGCAGGCGGCCACGCTGATGAAGAGCGGCACCGTGACGAAGAAGCCGGCGAGAAAGCTTCGGCGCAGCCACTGCATGATGGATTCGGGTCCCGCGACGTCAGGTCCGGGCGGACCGGTGAGTGCCGTCGGCCGGGTGTGTCGACCTCACAAACGCGACCACGGACGGTCTGGAGCCGGGAGTCCGGCCCCCGGTATCGTCTTGCCGGCGGGCGCGCGGGCGGGGTGCCGGGGCACGCCGGCCGGCGGCGGCTCCGGACGTCCTGCGCCCTGGCCCGGTCTCTACGAGGCGCGGCGCTTGCGGCGCTGCGGCTTCGATCGCGTCCCGCCGCCGGACTGCGCGGCGGCGCCCTGTGCGGCGGCCGTCGCCGTGGCGCGCACTGGCGACCGCTTCCAGAAGGTGACGACGGTGCCGGCGATGAAGACGCTCGAATAGGTGCCGGTGATGATCCCGACGATCATGGTGAACGCGAAGCCGTGCAGCACGTCGCCGCCGAACAGGTACAGGGCGATGACGCTCAGCAGCGCCGTGCCCGACGTGATCACCGTCCGGTTCAGCGTCTGGTTGACGGCGCGGTTCATGACGTCCTTGATCGGCAGGTTCCGCAGCAGCCGCGCGTCCTCGCGGACCCGGTCGAAGATGACGATCGTGTCGTTGGTCGAATAGCCGCTCATCGTCAGGATGGCGGCGATGACGTTCAGCGAGAGGTCGACCTTGAAGAACGCCAGGAACGCGAACGTCACCAGCAGGTCGTGGATCGTGGCGATGACGGCGCCGACGGCGAAGCTGAACCGGAACCGGAACGCGATGTAGATCAGCAGGCCGATGAGCGACAGGACCATCGCGAGGGTCCCCTTGCGCGTCAGCTGCTGCCCGACGATCGGTCCGACGATCTGATTACCGACGATCTGGAACTTGCCGAGATTGGCCTTCTCGAGGCCGCTCTGGACGTCGTCGGCCGCCTTGCTGATATTGGTGCCCGACTCCATGCCCGACTCGGGGAGCCGGATCATGACCTCGCGCAGCGACGGCGAGCCGTACTGCTGCACGACGGCCTGCGCTCCGCCATCCGGCAGCGCGGCCCGGATCTGCTTGATCGAGGGCGTCGTCTGCTCGAACTGCGCAATGATGATCGTGCCGCCCGAGAACTCGACGCCCAGCGGGATGCCGCGAGTCCAGATGGTGAAGACGCCGGCGATGATGACGATCCACGACAGCACCAGTGCGTGCCACCGCCAGCGGACGAAGTCGAAGTCCGGATTCTTGAAAATGTGCATGATCGGTCACAGGGCCGGGCGCCGCCTCCGCCGGGAGACGTCCCCCTTGGCCGTCAGATACTCAGCGAAGCCACCTGCCGCTTGCCCGACAGTATCGCCTCGAACATCGTCCGCGACACGAAGGTCGCGGTGAACAGGTTGGCCATCAGGCCGAACGTCAGCGTCGTCGCGAACCCGCGGATCGGCCCGGTGCCGAACTGGAACAGGAACGCCGCGGAGATGAGTGACGCCACGTGCGTGTCGAGCAGCGTCCAGAACACGCGGTTGAAGCCGGCGTTCAGCGACGCCCGCACGCCGTGCGACGCAGCGAGCTCTTCCTTGATGCGCTCGAAGATCAGCACGTTCGAGTCGACGCCCATGCCCATGGTCAGGACGAAGCCGGCGATGCCGGGCAGCGTCATCGTCGCGCCGACGTACGCCATGAAGCCCAGCAGGATCAGCAGGTTCAGCAGCAGGGCCACCACGGCGTTGATGCCGGAGAGGTGATAGTAGCCGAGCATGAAGACGACGACCAGGATCAGCCCCACCAGCGAGGCCAGGACGCCGGCGCGGACCGAGTCGGCGCCCAGCGACGGCCCGATCACCTGCTGCTCGAGGTAGGTCAGCGGCGCCGGCAGGGCGCCCGACTTCAGGATGAGCGACAGGTTCTGGGCTTCTTCCTGCGTGAAGCTGCCCGTGATGCGCCCGTCGCTGGTGATGCGGCCGTCGATCCGCGGGGCCGACTGCACGCGGCCGTCGAGGATGATGGCCAGATTGCGGCCGATGTTCGCGCCGGTGGCCTGGCCGAACTTCTGCGACCCCTGGCCGCTCAGCGTGAAGCTGATCGCCGGCTGCGCGTTCTCGTCGAGCGTCGGCCGGGCGTTGCGGACGTCGCGCCCGGTGACGACCGGCACGCGCTTGACCAGGTAGAAGACCGTCGCCGGCGCCTCACCGCCCGACGTGTCGCTCGCCCCCGGCACCACGATGTCCTCGGAGGGGACGACGCCGCTGGTCGCCTGCAGCAGCTGCTCGCGCGACGAGGCGGGACCGCCGTCGACGAGCGACAGCTCGAGGGTGCCGGTCGACCCGATGACCTGCTTCGCGCGGTTCACGTCGGTGACCCCGGGCAGCTGGACCAGGATCTGATCGCCGTTGGTCCCCTGCAGCGCGATGCTCGGCTCGGAGACGCCGAGCTCGTTGACACGCCGCTCGATCGTCTGCCGCTCCTGATCGATCGCCTGCTGGCGCAGCGACTTCACCACGTTCGGCTTCATGCTGAACGTGTAGCCGCCGTTGATGCCGGGCACGCGGTCGAACGTCGTGGAGAGTTCGTCGGCCACCTGGCGAAACGTGGCGTCCTGCGCCGTCGGGACGCCGGACACATCGAAGCTCGTGTTGCCGGTCTGCTTCAGGTCGGCGACCTTGATCGACTTGGCTCCCAGCGACTGGCGCAGCTGCTCCATGTCGGTCGCCGTCTCGAGCTTGAGGGCCGCGTCGGTCTCGACGCGCAGCACCATCTGGACGCCGCCCTTGAGGTCGAGGCCGAGCTGAATCTTGCTCTGCGGCGGGTAGATCGCCCAGACCGCGAGGCCGGTAACGACGAGAATGAGAATGATCTTCCAGCGGAGGCTCATGGCGTTGATCTCGAAGCGCGGTTACTGGTTGGCCGGCGGGTCCTGCTGCACCGGCTCCTGCCCCTGGTAGCCGCCGACGGCGTTGCGCGCCACCTCGACCCGCACCTTGTCGGCAATCTGGAGCTGCACGGTCCGATCATTCAACTTCATGATCAGACCGTAGAGGCCGCTCGTCGTGACGATCTTGTCGCCGACCTTCAGCGCGTCCAGGAACTCCTGGACCTTCTTCTGCTTCCGCTTCATTGGCAGCAGGATGATGAAGTAGAAGATCGCCAGCACCAGCACGAACGGCAGCAACTGGATGAGAGGGCTGCCCCCGCTGTCCGCCGACGTTCCCATCGCGAGCAGACCGAGGTCCATCAGGGCGCGTGTCGTCATCGGTTCAAAAATCGATCGTCAGTCGAGCAATCGGGCGGTGTAGGTCTCGCTGAACTCCGCCCGGAAGGATGCAAACGAGCCAAACGCAATAGCGTCTCTGATTCGTTTCATCGTGTCAAGGTAAAAGGTCAAATTATGCAACGTGTTAAGCGTCGCCGCGCCGATCTCGCCGGCCATGAACAGGTGCCGCAGATACGCGCGCGACGCGTGCCGGCACGTGTAGCAGCCGCACGCCTCGTCGACCGGCCGGTCGTCCTCGGCGTAGCGGGCGTTCTTGATGTTCAACCGCCCCAGCCGCGTGAACAGCTGCCCGTTGCGGGCGTTGCGCGTCGGCAGGACGCAGTCGAACAGGTCGATGCCGCGCGCCACCGCCTCCACCAGATCGAGCGGGGTGCCGACCCCCATCAGGTACCGCAGCCGATCGGCCGGCAGCAGCGGCGCCGTGTACTCCACCACCTCGTACATCACCGGCGGCGGCTCCCCGACGCTCAGCCCGCCGATCGCGTAGGACTCGAAGCCGATGTCGACCGTCGCCTTCGCGCTTTCTTCGCGGAGCGGCCGGTAGGTGCTCCCCTGCACGATCCCGAACTGCGCCTGGCCCGCATTGCTGACCGTCACCTCCCCGGCGCCGCCCCCGCTTTGCAGCGCCAGGAACCGGTCCCGCCCCCGCCGCGCCCAGCGGAGCGTCCGCGCCACCGCCGCGCGGGCCACGTCCTGATCGCCCGGAGTCGCCACGCACTCGTCGAGGATCATGGCGATGTCGGAGCCGAGACGGGCCTGGATGTCGACCGCCCGCTCCGGGGACAGCAGATGCCGGGACCCGTCCAGGTGCGACCGGAACCAGACCCCCTCCTCGGTAACCGTGCGGCGGCCGGCCAGGCTGAAGACCTGATACCCCCCGCTGTCGGTCAGGATCGGCCGTGGCCAGTTCATGAACCGGTGCAGGCCGCCCCGCCGGGCAATCAGCTCGTCGCCGGGACGCAGAAATAGATGATAGGTGTTGCCGAGGATGATGTCGGCCTGGACCTGTTCGAGGTCGCGCTGGGTGACGGCCTTCACCGCCCCCTGCGTCCCGACCGGCATGAACGCGGGGGTGTCCACCCGCCCGTGCGGGGTGTCGATCTCGCCGCGCCGGGCGGATCCGTCGGTGGCGGTCACCCGGAAGGCAAAGCCGGTCGAAGTCACAACCTCTATGTTAAGGTAACTGTAAGCGCCTCGTCCGTCGCGGCTGCGGCCGGCACGGACCGGCCAGGCATCCACCCGACCACACCTGCCCCACTCCCGTGAAGAAGCTCCGTGTCGGCGTCATCTACGGCGGCCGCTCCGGCGAGCACGAGATCTCGCTGGCCTCGGCCGCCTCGGTCTTCAAACACCTCGACCCGGCCCGCTACGAGGCGGTGCCCATCCGCATAGAAAAGGATGGCCGCTGGACGCTGGCCGACCGGCCGCCGGTGGCCATCGTGGCAGCCGAGGTGATCCAGGGGACCGGCGCTCCCCCCGGCCGTCCCGGCCGGCCGGGCCGGGAGACCTACCTGGCCGCCCGGCCGGGCGAGGAGAACCTGGTGACGGTCGATCGCCGCGAATCGGCCATGACGCCGGGGGCGGGCGACGCGGACGGGTCGGCGAACGCGCACGTGGCAGCGCTCGGACTGGACGTCATCTTTCCCGTGCTGCACGGGCCGTACGGCGAGGACGGCACCGTGCAGGGACTGCTCGAGCTGGCAAACGTGCCCTACGTCGGCGCCGGCGTGCTCGCGTCGGCCGTCGGCATGGACAAGGCGGTCGCGAAGCTCGTCTTCGCCGCGTCCGGGCTCCCCATCACCGACTACGTCGTCGTGATGCGGCGTGAGTGGCAGGCGGATCCGGCGGGCGCGGCGGCCCGCGTGCTCGGGCGGCTCGCGCTGCCCGTGTTCGTGAAGCCGGCGAATCTCGGATCGAGCGTCGGCATCTCGAAGGTGAAGGCCCCCGCCGAGCTGGAGGCCGCGCTGGCGCTCGCCGCGTCGTACGATCGGAAGGTGGTCGTCGAGGCGTCGGTGCCGCAGGCGCGGGAGATCGAGTGCGGGGTGCTCGGCAACGACGCGCCCGAGGCCTCGGTGCCGGGGGAGATCGTCTCGTCGCGCGAGTTCTACGATTACGAGGCGAAGTATCTCGACGATGGCTCGCGGACGATCGTTCCGGCGCCGATCACACCGGCGCAGACCGATGAGGTGCGGCGGCTGGCCGTCGCGGCCTTCCGCGCGCTCGACGCCGCCGGGTTTGCGCGGGTCGACTTCCTGCTGGACGGAAACACCGGCGCGATCTACCTGAACGAGGTGAACACGCTGCCGGGCTTCACGACGATCAGCATGTTCCCCAAGCTCTGGGAAGCCAGCGGGCTCCCGTATCCGGTGCTGCTCGATCGCCTGATCGCGCTCGCCCTCGAGCGGCACGCGGACAAGCAGCAGACCAGAATCTCCGTCTGATGCCAGTCTCTCCGGGCGGCGCGCGGCCGGTCGCCGCCGGCCTCGCGGCCCTGCTCCTGCTCCTCGCCGGTCTCCACGGCACACCGTGCGCCGCGGCGGAACCGGTGCGGGGCCTCACCGACGTCACGGGTCCTCTCGCACGCCTACGATCAGATCCTGGACGCCGACTTCGACGGCGCGCAGGCGACGCTCGACCGGGCGTGTCCGCCGGCACCCGTCGAGGCGTGCCGCACGCTGGCGGTCGTGAGCCGCTGGTGGCGGATCGCGCTCGACCCCGACGACCGGAGCCGCGACGAGACGTTCTCGAAGGCAGTCGACGCGGCCGTGCAGGCCGATCAGGCGTGGACCGGGCGGGAACCCGAGCGGGCGGAAGCCTGGCTGTACCTCGGCGGCGCCCTCGCAGCGCGCGTGCAGTGGAAGGTGCTGCGCGGGCAGCGGCTGTCGGCGGCGCGCGACGGCCAGCGCATCAAGGACGCGCTCGAGCAGGCGCTCGCGCTCGATCCGTCGATGCAGGACGCCTGGTTCGGCATCGGCCTCTATCACTACTACGCGGCCATCGCGCCGCTGGCGGCGAAGATCCTCCGGTGGCTCCTCTTCCTGCCGGGCGGCAACCGCGCCGAAGGACTGCAGGAGATGCTGCGAACGCACAGCCAGGGCCGGCTGCTGCGCGGAGAAGCCGACTATCAGCTCCACCTCATCTACCTCTGGTACGAGCACGACACGGGCGAGGCGATGACGCTGCTCGACGGCCTGCGATCGCGGTATCCGGGCAACCCGCTCTTTCCGCTCCAGGCCGCCGAGGTGCAGGACGTCTACCTGCACGATCACGCGGCGAGCCTCGCCACGGCCGAGCGCGTCCTGCAGGACGCGCAGGCGGGACGCCTTCAGCTGGCGTCGCTCGCCGAGACGGCGGCCCGGCTGCGGATGGCGACCGAGCTGACGGCCCTCGGTCGGATCGACGCGGCCATCACGGTACTGCGCGCGGTCGTCGCCGCCGCGCCGACCGCGCCGTACAGCGCGCTCGCCCGCGCGCACCTCGCCCTCGGCACTCTCTACGACCGCACCGATCGCCGTGCACTGGCCGCGCAGGCGTATCGCGCGGCGATCGCGACGGCGCCCGCCGACGATCCGTACGACATCCGCGATCACGCGCGCGATGCGCTCGCGCACGAGCCGGCACCGCAGCCGCGCTAGTCCGCGTTTCCACTCACGCGTTCACACCTCGACGAGACGATCGACGACGCGCGCGGATCGATCGCGCATGCAAATGCGCGCCGAAGACTGCAGAGATCGCGCGTGCGTGCCGAAAAGAGATCATGATGAGCGGAGACGATGTCGATCATCGCGTGCGTCGCAGCGGATTCGCGTCGCACGGCGCGCAGAAGGGAACAGATTTTTGACTTTTTCTGCACTTTGTGCTTGACATCACCTTTTTCTCATCGATAATCTACATCTTGTATGAGGGTGGCGGGCTCAGGCCACCCGTAGTGACACCTCGGTTCCGGTTGTAAACCCTGAGCAGCCGTACCCAATCAGGAGGACGAATGGCGAAGAAAGCTAAGGGCGGGAAGAAGAAGGGCGCGAAGAAGCGCTAACACCGGCCCTCAACCGGTTCTGGGGGTGGTCACCATCGGACACCCCAATCTTTTTTTGCTGCATTCCCGTCAACGGATGACGGGAAAAGCCCGGGTGTGACGGGCGTCATCACGGACCGGCGATCGTGCCAGGCGGCAGGCGACGGTCGTGAGTGACGAGAGCCCTCGCATTCGATCAACGAGCCAATGAAGGGGGGAATAGAGGTAATGGCAAAGAAAGCTAAGGGCGGGAAGAAGAAGGCCGGCGCCAAGAAGCGCTAAGGCCGGCTACCTGCCGACAAAGGGGGCGGCCGTCGCCCCCTTTTCAATCTCTCCCCTCAGAAGCCCCCGCTCCCGTTCGTCGACGGCCCCGTCCAGACCCGCACCGCCTTGATCACATCCCACTGCTGCAGCCGATCGACCACGTCCATGCCCTTCACGACGCGCCCGAACACCGTGTAGCCGGCATCCAGCCGCGGCTGAGGTGACAGACAGATGAAGAACTGGCTGCCGCCGGTGTCGCGCCAGTCGAGCGCCATGCCTACCGTGCCGCGCGCGTAGGAGAGTTCGTTCAGCTCGTCGCGGATCGTGAAGCCCGGTCCGCCGTCGCCGTCACCGCGCGGATCGCCGTCCTGCACGACGAAGTCGGGCACGACACGGTGAATCGGCACGTGGTTGAAGAATCCGCGCCGCGCCAGCCCCGTGATCGTCTCGACGGTGAGCGGCGCGTCGAGCACGGCCAACTCCACCTCGATGGTCCCCTTGTCGGTGTCGATGAACAGCTCGGGCGAAACGGTCGGCGCCACCAGCGCCGGCGCCGCGTACGACGCGGCCGTTCGTCCGGTCGGCGCCGGGCGGATGGCGTCGGCCGCGTCGACGGACGGATCGATCGTGCGCATCAGGTCGGCCGCCTTGACGCGGACGGCCCAGTCCTTGTCGGCGAACGCCTTCCGCAGCGTCGGCTCGGCGGCCGCGCGGCCGTAGCCGGCCAGCGCCTCGAGGGCTGCCGCGCGCGCGACGTAGGTCGGGTCGCCGAGCCCCCGCGCGTAGGCTTCCGCGAGCGGCCCGGCCGCGTCGGCCGGCTTCAGCGTCCCGAGGCCTACCGCTGCCGCCTTGCGGATGAACGGATCGGGGCTCTTCAACCGATCGAGCAGGATGCCCTCGATGCCCGGTGCGCGCAGCTTGACGAGCCCGGCCAGCACGGCCGGCACGACGCGGAGATCGCGATCGCCGAGCATCTGCATGAGGCGCGGCAGCGCCTGCGCCGGCGGCAGCCGGGTCAGCGCCGTCGCCAGATCGGCCCGGACGCTCCATTGCGTGTCGGGATCGAGCCCCGACAGCACCAGCAGGAACGTCGCAGGATCCAGCCGGGCCACCGATTCGAGCGCGGCCCCGCGGATCACCGGCGACGGGTCGCTCAGGACGTCCAGCAGCGTGTCGACGACCTGCGACACGCCAGGCGCCCGCATCCTTCCGAGCGCCGTCACCGCTTCGAGACGGAGCCCGGCATCGGTCTTCGGGTTCTCCACGAGCGGCAGCAGCACGGGTACGGCCGCCGGATCGCCGATCTCGCCCAGGGACCGGGCCGCCTCGATCGCCGGCGGCAGGCTGGTCGACGCCCCGTTCACGAGATCCACCAGCTCGCCGACCGATGCCGCATCGTGCACGGCGCCGAGCCCCCGTGCCGCGAACGCCCGCGTCCAGGTGCCCTGGCCGCGCGCCAGCGTCCGCAGCGCCGGCACGGCCCGCGGGTCGGCGATCCACTGCAGCGCGTAGGCGACCGGCCACCACCGGACCAGCGGCTGTCCCGACGGCGAGAGCACGGCACCAGCCAGCGCGTCGTACGCCTTCAGCCGCGCCAGCGCCGACACACCGATGCGGAACACGCCGGCCGCCGAGTCGCGCGCCTCGCCCATGTCGTCGGCTGCCACGCCGGTCAGCGAGCCGTCACGCGCCAGCCCGGCCACGACGGCCGCGATCGGCCCGGCCGCCGCCGGATCGCCGATGAGGCCGAGGGCCTGCTCCGCGCTGCTCTGCACGAGTCGCGAGGGATCCTTCAGCAGTGCGACGAGCGGCGTCACGGCCCGCCGATCGCCGATCAGCCCCAGGGCGAACGCCGCCATCTGACGGACTTCGGGTTCGCCGTCCGACAGCAGGCCAACCAGCGGCTCCACGCCGTCGGGCAGGCCGACGCGCCCCACGGCCAGGGCGGCGCGCCGCCGTACGCGCGCGTCGCCGTCGGTGAGCAGGTGCAGCAGATCGGGCTGCGGGACGACGGGGGCCGGTGGCGGGGCTGCCCGGCGGCGTCCGGCCGTCGGGGCCGGGGCGGGCGCCGGCGCCGGCGCCGGCTCGCGCAGGATCCGCTCGTCCTCGAGCTGCAGGATCCACCCGAGCTTCTGCTGATAGGTGATGACCGGCTGGGGTGCGACCGTCGGGGCGGGCGGAGCGCAGGCTCCCGCCGTGGCGGCCGCCAGCACGCAGGCGGCGAGCCGGACGGACAGCCGGGGCCGACTCGGAATGAGGCGTCGATCGCGCATGCCCCTCCGTTCAGTGGAATGAGGACGGGTCCAGCTCGAGCCGCCGCTCGGTCGCCGCGTCGACGCGGGCGGGCACGATGGTGACGCCGATGCCGGGACCGTCCGGCACCGGAATCGTGCCGTCGGGCCGGACCTCGATCGGCGGCTCGATCAGGTCGGGGACGAAGTACCGCTTGCTCGCCGCGATGTCGCCCGGCAGCGTGAAGTTCGGCAGCGTCGACAGGTGGATGTTGTGCGCGCGGCCGATGCCCGACTCGAGCATGCCGCCGTGCCAGACGGGCAGGCCGTTGGCGGCGCACAGGTCGTGCAACCGGATCGACTCGCGAAAGCCGCCGACGCGCCCCGGCTTGATGTTGATGATGCGGCAGGCACGCAGCTCGATGGCCTCTTCAGCCAGCGCGATGCTCTTGATCGACTCGTCGAGGCAGATCGGCGTCTTCAGCTGCGCCTGCAGCTTCGCATGGTCGCGGATGTCGTCGTCGTCCAGCGGCTGCTCGATCATCATCAGATCGAAGGCGTCGAGCTCCTTCAGATGCGGCGCGTCCTGCAGCAGGTACGCTGCGTTGGCGTCGACCATGAGCGGAATCGGGCCGAACCGCTTCCGCACCATCTCGACGGCCGCGACGTCCCAGCCGGGCTTGACCTTGATCTTGATGCGCCGGTAGCCGGCCGCCAGTTCCTTCTCGACCTTGCCGGCCAGCTGATCCAGCGAATCCTGGATGCCGATTGAGACGCCCGAGACAATCGGCTGGCCGTTACCGCCCAGCACCTTCCACAGCGGCTCGCCGCGCTGCCGGGCGTAGAGATCCCACGCCGCCATCTCGAGGCCGGCCTTGGCCATGTTGTGGCCGCGGATCGCCTTGAGGGCGGGAAACACGTCGCGCGGGTGCTCGAAGTCGACGCCGAGGACGAGCGGGGCGACGAACCGGCTGAGGATGTGCCACGCGGTTTCCGTCGTCTCGGGGCTGTAGAACGGCGTCTGGTCGGCGACGCACTCGCCGTAGCCCGAGACGCCGCCACCCTCGAGGCGGACGAGGACGAACGTGCGGTCGTAGGCGCGGCCGAAGCTCGTTTCGAAGAAGTGGACGAGCCGGAGGCGCAGCAGGCGGAGCTCGAGGCGTTCGATTCTCACGATGGGCGACTCACACCAGGATTGGAGCGGGACACTCGCGCGATGATATCACGCCGCCCGGCGCCGGCCGGCCGGGGGACGGGCGGCGGTCTGCCGCTTGCCTGCATGGAAAACCGGCCGGTATACTGCGCAAATCTTGGACTTCCGCTACCTGGCCATCGAAGGCCCCATCGGTGCCGGCAAGTCGGCGCTGGCCGAACGGCTCGCGACACGGCTCGACGCCACCGTGGTCCTCGAGGACACGGAGAACCCGTTCCTCGCCGACTTCTATGCCGACCGGCCGGGCGCGGCGCTCCAGTCGCAGCTGTTCTACCTGCTGAACCGCCACCGCCAGCTCACGGCGCTGCAGCAGACGGACCTCTTCAGCCAGGTCACCATCTGCGACTACCTGTTCGACAAGGATCGGATCTACGCGTACCTCAACCTGGACGACAACGAGCTGTTCATCTACCAGCGGCTGTACGACCTGCTGGCGCCTGACGTGCCGCCACCCGATCTCGTCGTCTACCTGCAGGCCCCGACCGAGGTGCTGCTGCGCCGGCTGCGCGGTCGGCCGGCCGATCCCGACGAGAGCGCGCTGCAGCCGGACGCCGACTACCTGCGCGAGCTGAACGAGGCGTACCAGCACTTCTTCTTCCACTACACGGCCACGCCGCTGCTCGTCGTCGAGACCTCCCACTTCTCACCGGCCGCCGACGATCAGGCCCTCGACGAGTCTGCTCCGCCAGATCCGCCAGATGGGACCGGGCACGCAGTACTACGTGCCGCGGACGGGGTAGGGCGCCTGTCGCTCGTCCCGTGCACGGCGCGGCGTACGACCTGTCCGTGCGACGTGCCGCGGGCCGCCGTGCGCCGGGCGGGCGCGTCGCACCGGCACCTTGCCCATGGCACGGACGGGCGGCACGTCGCACGTGACGGACGGCCCCCGGGCCCGGGTACCGGGGGCCGCGCCTTGTGCTAAGCTCGCCTTTTATGGCCTGGTTCAAGAAGACCCGCATTCCGATCGTGGCCCAGGACAAGTCCAGCCGCGTCCCGGAAGGGCTGTGGGTGAAGTGTCCCGGCTGCTCGCAGGCGATCTACAACAAGGATCTCGCAGCCAACCTCAGCGTCTGCCCGAAGTGCGGCCACCACTTCCGGCTGAGCGCGACCGAGCGGCTGCAGTCGCTGTTCGACGGCGGTGAGTGGCAGGAATTCGACCCGGGGCTGGTCTCGACCGACCCGCTGGCCTTCACCGACACGAAGCCCTACCGCGACCGCCTGCGCAGCACGATCGCCGCCACGGGACGGAAGGATGCGGTGATCGTCGGGCGCGGCCACATCGATGGTATCGACACGATGGTGGCCGCCATGGAGTACAGCTTCATCGGCGGCAGCATGGGCGTGGTCGTCGGCGAGAAGATCACGAGAGCCATCGAACGGGCGGTCGCCAACCGCATCCCGGTCGTCGTCGTCTGCTGCTCGGGCGGGGCGCGCATGATGGAAGGCGCCCTCTCGCTCATGCAGATGGCCAAGATCAGCGCCGCGCTCGCCCGCCTCGACCGCGCCCGTCTCCCGTACGTCGCCATCCTCACCGACCCGACGACGGGCGGCGTGACGGCGAGCTTCGCCATGCTGGGCGATCTGAACATCGCCGAGCCGAAGGCGCTCATCGGCTTCGCCGGTCCGCGCGTCATCGAGCAGACGATCCGGCAGAAGCTGCCCGACGGGTTCCAGCGCAGCGAATTCCTCGTCGAGCACGGGTTCATCGATTCTCGTCATCGACCGTCGCGAGCTGAAGGCGACGCTCGCCTCGGCCCTGCGCTTCATGGGCGCCATCGGTCAACCGGCAGCGGCCCCGGCGGCCGAGGCGGACAGCACCGAACAGGCCGACGAGCCGGTCACGCCGCACTGACGCCGCCGGCCGTCATCCCGCCACGCCCCCGCCGTGAACCCGTTCCCCCTGCTGGGCACCCTGCGACGCGCGGGAAGGCCCGGGCAGCCCCCGTACGCCCCGGGCCGCGACCGGAACGGAGCGGCCGCATGAGGCGAGCGAGTGAAGGGAGCCGGGGTTCGGGGCGGAGCCCCGTCTGAACATGGATCCGTTCCAGTACCTCTTCGGACTCGAACAGTTCGGCATCAAGTTCGGCCTCGACAACATCCGGACGATCTGCGCGCACCTCGGCCATCCCGAGCGGGCGTATCCGACGGTCATCGTCGCCGGCACCAACGGCAAGGGGTCGGTGGCGGCGATGACCGACGCGGCGCTGCGCGCCGCCGGGCGCCACACCGGCCGGTACACGTCGCCCCACCTCGTGCGGATCGAGGAACGGTTCGCGATCGACGGCCAGCCGGTCGACACCGCCGCGCTTCGTGACGCCGTGGCCACGGTGGCGGCCGCCATTGCGGCCCTGCGGGCGTCAGGGGCCCTCGACACCGAGCCGACGTTCTTCGAGGCGACGACCGCGGCGGCGTTCGAGGTCTTCCGCCGCGCCGGCGTCGACCTGGCGGTGCTCGAAGTCGGTCTCGGCGGCCGGCTCGATGCGACGAACGTCGCCGATCCGATCGCCGCGGCGATCACGACGATCGATCTCGACCACGAACGCTACCTGGGGTCGACGCTCGGCGATATCGCGCGGGAGAAGGCGGGCGTCATCAAGCCGGGCATGCCGGTCGTGGTCGGCGAGCGGAAGGCGGAGCCCCTGGCGGTCATCGCCGGCATCTGCCGCGAGCGCGGAGCCACGCTCGTCCTGGCGGCCGACGGCGTGACGGCCGCCGCGCAGGTGACCGCCGAGGCGACCCGGCTGACACTCCGCACGCCGGTCGACGACTACGGCACGATCGCGCTCGGCCTCACGGGGGCTCACCAGGTCGACAACGCCATCGTCGCCGTGCGTCTGATCGAGACGCTGCGCACGCGTGGTGTCGACGTGCCGCGCGAGGCGATCCGGGCGGGGCTGCGCGACGCCCGCTGGCCGGGCCGGCTCGAATGGCGGCGCGGCCGGGGCGGGCGCGTGCTGCTCGACGCGGCGCACAATCCGGCGGGCGCGGCCGCGCTCGGGGCGTACCTGGAGCAGGTCCGGCCGGGCGGCCTGCCGATCGTCTTCGGCGTGATGCGCGACAAGGACGTGCGCGCCATCCTGGAGCGGCTGCTGCCGGCGGCCGCGCGGCTGGTCGCCACACGGCCGTCGAATCCGCGGGCGCTCGAGCCCGACGCCATCGCGGATCTGGCCCGCGCCATCCGGCCCGGGCTCCCCGTGACGGTCGTCGCCGATCCGTCCGCCGCGCTCGACGAGGCCTGGCGCGAGGCGTCCGAGGTGTGCGTGGCCGGCTCGATCTTCCTCCTGGGCGACGTGGCGGGCGTCCTGCCCCGCGACTGACACGCCGGCGACGCGGCCGTTTCAATTGCCCGTGCCGGGCGCCGCGTGCTATTCTTCGTTGATTCTCAACGGTTTTCCCGTTCACACGCGTTTCGTTCGGCTCCCCCGATGAAGCGGCTGCTCCTCCTCATCCTCTGCACTAGCCTCATCGCCTCGACCGCGATCGCTCCGATATCGGCGCAGGAAGGTGTTCCCGGCTTCGATCGCTCGGTCAGCCGGTCCCGGGAGCGCATCGGCAACAACCACTGGCGGCTCACCGGGGACGTCGAACTGCAGCGGCTCGACATGACGCTGTACGCCTCGGGGCAGGTCGACATCTACACCGACACGCACCAGGCGGTCGCCGTGGGGAACGTCGTCTTCACGCAGGGTGGCAGCCGGATCTCCGCCGATCGGGCGGTATTCGACTACCAGACCCGGACGGGCACCTTCTACAACGCGACCGGGATCACGGTGCTCGGTCCGCAGCAGGCCAAGGGGATGTTCGGGACGCAGGAGCCCGACGTCTACTTCTACGGCGCGCAGATCGACAAGGTGGGACCGAAGAAGTACAAGATCCACAAGGGCGGGTTCACCACCTGCGTGCAGCCGACGCCGCGCTGGCAGATCGTGGCGAACACGGCGACGGTGAATCTCGGGCACTACACCATCCTGCACAACTCGGTGCTGGAGGTGAAGCACGTGCCGCTGCTCTATCTGCCGATCCTCTATTACCCGACGAAGAAGGACGACCGGGCCACCGGGTTCCTGATTCCGCAGTACGGCGTCTCGACGATCCGCGGCCAGTCGATCAGCAACGCCTTCTTCTGGGCGATCAACCGCAGCCAGGATGCGACGATCTACAACGACTGGTACTCGAAGACGGGATACGGCAACGGCGGCGAGTACCGCTACAACTACGGCGCGGGGTCGAACGGGACGCTGCGGGCGTACGTGCTGAACCAGCACGAGGCAAGCTACCAGACGTCCACCGGGACAACGACCGTGCCGGGCCAGCGCAGCTACGAGATCCACGGCGCGATGAACCAGGCGCTGGTCGCCGGCCTGCGCGCCCGCGCCAACATCGACTACTTCTCGAGCCTGACGGCGCTCCAGACCTACAACACGAACATCTACAACTCGTCGCTGAACCAGCGGAACTACGGCGTGAACGTCTCCGGCGCGTGGGGGCCGTACAGCCTGAACGCCACCTACAACCGTGCCGAGTACTTCTACGGCACGCAGAGCTCCGCGCTGACGGGGGGCACCCCGACGATCGGGCTGAACCGCGGCGAGCAGCGGCTGTTCGGCACCCCGATCTACGTCTCGGTGGCCGGCCAGTACGCGAACATCACCCGCACGGCCCAGCAGGGGACGACGATCCAGGACAACGGCCTGAACCGGCTCGACATCCAGCCGACGATCCGGTTTCCGTTCACGAAGTGGCAGTTCTTCACCGTGAACTCGTCGCTCTCGTGGCGGGACACCTACTACACGCGCAGCCTGGATCCCATCACCAACGCGATCGCGGACACGGGCCTGAACCGCCGCTACTGGAACATGCAGGCGCAGTTCGTCGGTCCCGTGTTCCAGCGGATCTTCAACACGCCGAAGAACGGGTACGCCGAGAAGTTCAAGCATTCCATCGAGCCGTACTTCAACATCAGCCGGATCTCGGCGATCGACAACTTCAACCAGATCGTCCAGCTCGACGGCACCGACGCGGTGGTCGGCGGCGCCACCAGCTACAGCTACGGCATGAACAGCCGGCTGTTCGCCAAGGTGCGGGAGGGCGGCGGCCAGGCGCGCGACATCCTCGACGTCGGCGTCGCCCAGTCCTACTACACCAACGCCCTGACGGCGCAGTACGACCAGCAGGTACGAGACCAGCTTCACCGGCGCGCCCCCGAGCCACTTCTCACCGATCGTCTTCTCGCTGCGCGCCGTGCCGAGCGCCGGCTACACCGCCAACGTCCGGGCCGAGCTCGACAGCCAGTACCACGAGCTGCGCACCATCTCGGTGAACGGCACGGCCGCCCTCCGGGGCATCTTCCAGACGACGCTCGGGTGGAGCCACAAGGGGTACATTCGCGGAGCTGCCGGGCTTCAACAATCCCGACCAGCTCGACAACTACCTGAACGGATCGGCGACGGCGCACACGCACGACAACCGCGTCGGCGGCACCTACTCGTTCAACTACGACATCCTGCGGGACACCTGGCTGCAGCAGCGCTTCTCGGCCTACTACAACGCGCAGTGCTGCGGCATCGTGTTCGACTACCAGAGCTACAACCTGTCGGGCATCAACACCTATCTGCCCGTCGCGCAGGATCACCGATTCAACATCTCGTTCACGCTCGCCGGAATCGGCACGTTCGGCAACTTCTTCGGCGCGCTCAGCGGCAACACGGGCAGCACCACCTACGGCTCGCGCTGACGCCGCGCCCCGGTGCCGGAGGGTCACACCATGGTCGAGGTACTCGTCACCGGCGGAGCCGGGTTCATCGGCAGCAACTTCGTGCGCCACGTCCTCGGCGCCCACACGGACTGGCACGTCACGACGCTCGACAAGCTGACGTACGCCGGCCGCGTGGAGAACCTGAAGGGCGTCCTGGACGACCCGCGGCACACCTTCGTCCGCGGCGACGTCGGCGACGCCGCCCTCGTCGGCCCCCTGGTCGCCCGATCGCATCTCGTCGTGCATTTCGCCGCCGAGACCCACGTCGACCGCTCGATCTCGGGCGCCCTGCAGTTCGTCCGCACCGACGTGCTCGGCACCGCCGTGCTGCTCGAGGCCGCCCGCAGCGCGCAGCACCTGCGGCGCTTCATCCAGATCTCGACCGACGAGGTCTACGGGTCGGTGGCGGCCGGCGCGAGCCGCGAGACCGACGAGCTGAAGCCCCGCAACCCGTACTCGGCCAGCAAGACGGCCGCCGACCGGCTCGCCTACAGCTACTGGGCCACCTACGACGTGCCGGTGGTCATCGCCCGGCCGTCGAACAACTACGGGCCGTACCAGTACCCCGAGAAGGTCATTCCGCTGTTCGTCACCAATGCCATCGACGGCCTGCCCGTGCCGCTGTACGGCGACGGCCAGAACATCCGCGACTGGCTGCACGTCAGCGACCACTGCCGGGCGCTCGAGCTGCTGATCGACCGCGGCGTGCCGGGCGAGGTCTACAACATCGGCGGCGGCAACGAGGTGCGGAACGTCGACCTCACCCACCGGATCCTCGAGCTGCTCGACCGGCCCGCGTCGCTCATCAAGCCGGTCGCGGACCGGCTCGGCCACGACCGCCGTTACTGCCTCGACTCGGGCAAGCTGCACGGGCTGGGCTGGACCCCGCAGGTGCCCTTCGACGAGGGCCTGAAGGCGACGGTCGAGTGGTACCGGGAGAACGAGTGGTGGTGGCGGCCGATCAAGGATGCCGATCCGGCCTTCCGGGCGTACTACGACGCCCACTACAACGACCGCCGCTGAACACGCGAACCGATGGCTGACACCGTCCTGGTCACGGGCGCCGCCGGCTTCGCCGGCAGTCACCTGCTCGACGAGCTCCAGGGAACCACCGCGACCCTGGTGGCCTGGCGGCATCGGGCGGGGGCCGACACCGATCGGCCCGGCGTGCGGTGGCGGACGGTCGACCTGCTCGACGCCGCCGCCGTCCGCTCGGCGGTCGCCGAGGCGCAGCCGACGACGGTCTACCATTGCGCCGGCGCGGCCCACGTCGGCGAGTCGTGGAACACGGCCGAGGCCACGCTGCAGGTGAACGTGCTCGGCACCCACCACCTGTTCGACGCCCTGCGCCTCGCCCGCCTCGACCCGCGCGTGCTCATCCCCAGCTCCGCCCTCGTCTACGCGCCGACCGAGGCGGCCATCGCGGAGACGCACCGGATCGGCCCGCGGAGCCCGTACGCCCTCAGCAAGCTCGCGCAGGAGATGCTGGGATCGCACGCGCGCGACGGGGCGACACCGGCGCTCGTGGCCCGCGCGTTCAACCACCTGGGCCCGCGGCAGGATCCCTCGTTCGTCGGCTCCAGCTTCGCGCGCCAGATCGCCTGCATCGAAGTCGGCCTGGCGCCGCCGGTGCTGATGGTCGGCAACCTGGCGGCCGAGCGCGACATGACGGACGTGCGCGACACGGTGCGCGCCTATCGCGCCATCGCCGAACGCGGCCGTCCGGGAACCGCCTACAATGTCTGCGCCGGACGCGCCGTGTCGATCCGATCGCTGCTCGACCTGCTGCTCGCCCAGGCCCGCGTTCCGATCGAAGTGAAGGTGGATCCCGCGCGCTACCGCCCACACGACTCGCCGCGCCTGCTGGGCGACAACGGCCGCCTGCGGACGGAGCTCGGCTGGTCGCCGGAGATTCCATTGGACCGGACGGCGGCCGACCTGCTGGCCTGGTGGCGCGCCCGCATCGGAGAGCGCGCGTGAGAGTGCTGGTCACCGGCGGCACCGGATATCTCGGCCGCGCGGTGGTTCAGGCACTGGCGGCGGCCGGCCACGAGCCGGTGGTGTTCGCGCGGACCGCGGCCGCGAGCGGACTGCCCGGCGCGCTCGTCAACGGCGACGTGCGCCACCGCGCGGCGCTGCACCAGGCGGCCGACGGCTGCGAGGCCATCTGCCACATGGCGGCCCTCGTCAGCCTCTGGCGCCGCCGCGCGCAGGACTTCGACGAGGTGAACGTCGGCGGCCTCGAACACGTGCTGGCCGTGGCGGGGGCCCGTGGCATCCCCCGCGTGCTGTACACCTCGTCGTTCCTCGCCCTGCCGCCGAGCGACGGGCTCACGCCGCTGCGCACCAACGACTACCAGCGGACGAAGGTGGAGGCCGAGCACGTGGCCGCGGAAGCCGCGCGCCAGGGCGCACCGCTCATCCGGCTCTATCCCGGCGTCGTCTACGGCCCCGGGCGCTCCACCGAGGGCAATCTCGTCGGACGCCTGCTCGCCGACCATCTCGCCGGCCGTCTGCCGGGCCTCATCGGCGCCGACCGCGTCTGGTCGTACGCGTACGTGGACGACGTGGCGCAGGGACACGTGGCGGCACTCGAGCGGGGTGCCGTCGGCGCACAGTACCGGCTGGGCGGCGAGAACGTCCCGCAGATGCACCTCTTCGAACTGGTGCGCGAGCGGACGGGACGCCCGCTGCCGCGCCGGATCTCGTACGCGATGGCGGGCGCCATCGGACTGGCGGAAGAGGTCCGGGCACGCGTCTTCGGCGGCACACCGCTGCTGACCCGCGGGGCGGTGGCCATCTTCCGCCACGACTGGGCCCTGGACTCGTCGGTCGCCGCGGCGGATCTCGGCTACGCCAGCCGGCCGCTGTCCGACGGCGTCGCACGCACCCTCGATGCGCTCACCGCATCGGGCGGACGACAGGACACACCGACATCCCGATGACGGCACCAGCCATCCGCACGCCCGCGCGCGGCTTCTCCGAGGATCGCCGGCAGATCCTGCACATGAGCATGGCGGCGTTCGCGCTGCTGCTGCGGGTCCTGTCGTGGGAGTCGGCGCTCGCCTGCGCGCTGGCGGCGCTCGCCTTCAACGTGGCGCTGCTGCCGCGACTCGGCGGCCGGCAGTTCTACCGGCCGGCCGATCGGGCCCGGGGTTATCCGATCGGCATCGTGTTCTATCCGCTGTCGGTCGCCCTGCTGATCCTCGTCTTTCCCGCCCGGCTCGACATCGTGGCGGCGGCGTGGGGCGTGATGGCTTTCGGCGACGGCATGGCGACCATCGTGGGACGTCGGACCCGGGGCGGTCAGCTGCCATGGAACGCCGAGAAGACCCTCGGCGGACTGCTGGCATTCGTCGCCTTCGGTGGCCTGGGAGGCGCGCTGCTCTGCTGGTGGGTGCGTCCGGCGATTCAGCCCGCGCCGTCGCTCCTGTTCGCCCTCGGCGCGCCAATCGCCGCGGCGGTCCTCGCCGGATTCGCCGAGACCGCGCCGATCCGGCTCGACGACAACATCACCGTCCCGGCGATGGCGGCGGCGGGACTCTGGGGCCTCAGCCTCGTGACGCGTGACGCGGCGGCCGCGGCGTGGCCCGATGTCGCCGCGCAGCTCGGGCCGGCGCTGATTGCGAATGCGATCGTGAGCTGGGCGGGGTGGCGGCTGCGCACCGTCTCCACGCCGGGCGCGATCGCCGGCGCGGCCATCGGCCTCATCATCTATGCCTGTGGCGGCCCGGCCGCGTGGCTGCTGCTGCTGGCGACCTTCGTCTCGGCCGCCGTCACGTCCCGGCTCGGCCTGCGGCGGAAGGTGCTGCTGGGCATCGCCGAGGAGCGGGGCGGCCGGCGGGGCCCCGGCAACGGCATCGCGAACTGCGGGGTGGCGGCGGGCGCGGCCCTGCTGGCCGCGCTGACGCCCCACGCAGCCTGGGCGCAGCTGGCGCTGGTGGCGGCGCTGGCCGCGGCCGGCAGCGACACGGTGGCCAGCGAGGTCGGCAAGGCCTGGGGCAGCCACACGTTCCTCATCACGCGCTTCACGCGCGTCCGGCCGGGAACATCGGGCGCGGTTTCGCTCGAAGGAACGGCGGCGGGACTGGTGGCGGCGTTCGCGCTCGCCTCGATCGGCGTGGCGACGGCGCTGATTCCGTGGTCGTCGGTCTGGCTCGTCGTCATCGGCGCCACCGTCGGCTCGCTGGTGGAGAGCGCGCTCGGCGCCACGCTGGAATCCTCGGGCGTGCTCGACAACGACGCCCTGAACTTCATCAACACCGCGGTTGCGGCGCTCGTCACGCTGCTGCTCGCGGCCGCGCCGCTGTGACGGCGGCCGGCCCGGATCGATTCCGAAGAACCGACTGATGCCCACGACCGCTCCATCCGATCGGACGCCGTCCCGCTGGCGGCTGTACCTGGAGCTCGGCCGGCCCTTCACGCTGGTGGCCCCGGCGCTGGGCATGCTGTCGGGCGCCGCGAGCGCGATCGGCGCGCACCCGCGCGAGTCCTGGAGCTGGGCGCTCGTCGTCTTTCCGGCGATCGGCGCGCTGATGGCGGCGGTGCTGAACGCCGGCAACAACGCGCTGAACCAGATCTACGATCTCGACATCGACCGCGTGAACAAGCCGAAGCGGCCGCTGCCGAGCGGCCGCCTCACCATCCCCGACGCCTGGCGGTTCACCTGGATCACCTACGTGCTGGCGCTGGTGCTCGCCTGGCTGGTCATGCCGGGCGGCCGGCACGAGTGCTTCTGGCTCGTGCTGGTGGCCGTCATCGCCACCTTCGTCTATTCCGCGCCGCCGCTCCGGACCAAGGCGCGCGGCATCTGGGCGAACCTCACGATCGCCATTCCGCGGGGGACGCTGCTGAAGGTGGCCGGCTGGTCGGCGGTGAAGACGGTGTTCGGCCTCGAGCCCTGGTACATCGGCCTGATCTTCGGGCTGTTCCTGCTCGGGGCGTCGACGACCAAGGACTTCGCCGACATGGAGGGCGACCGCCGCGGCGGCTGCCGGACGCTGCCGCTGCAGTACGGCGTGACGAAGGCCGCCTGGATGATCTCGCCGTCGTTCGTCGTGCCGTTCCTGATGATCCCCGTCGGCGCGTGGACCGGCATCCTGACCGGCAGCTTCTGGCTGCTGAACATCCTCGGCGTCGTCATGACCATCTACGGCGTGTACGTCTGCTACCTCATGCTGCGACGTCCCGAGGATCTCGCCGTGGAGGCCAACCACGTCTCCTGGGCCCACATGTACCGCATGATGTTCGTCGCCCAGATCGGCTTCGCGATCGCCTACCTGCTGTAGGCCGTCTCGTCCGGACGAATTCACCCACTGTTAACGACGCCGGCGCGCGGGATGCGGCGATGATCCCCACCCATGGATCGTCGGACATGCCCGCGGCGCGCCATCGCCCTCCTGACCGTCGTGCTCGCCGCCGCCCTCCTGGCCGGCGCGCGGCGGGACGTCCGGGCGGCCGCGGCGCCGCACGAGCTGCAGTTCGTCTTCACCTCCGACCAGCACTACGGGATCACGCGGCCGGCGTTCAGAGGCCGCTCGGACGTCGACGCCCACACCGTCAACGCCGCGATGGTGGCGAAGATCAACTCGCTGCCCGGCGTCGCCTTCCCGGAAGACGGCGGCCTGCGGGCCGGTCACCGGATCGGCGCCATCGACTTCGTGCTCGACGGCGGCGACATCGCGAACCGCGAGGAAGTGACGGCGGGCGGGCCGCATCCAGAGCGCCGCGGCAGTCGTGGGCCCAGTACCGGAAGGACTACATCGAAGGCCTCACGGCTGACCGACCACGCGGGGCATCGGGCGGCGCTCTACGTCGTGCCGGGCAACCACGACGTGACGAACGCCATCGGCTTCTACCGGCCGATGCGGCCGGCGACCGACGACTCGTCGATGGTGGCCATCTACAACCTCATGATGCGGCCGGCGGTTCCGCTGACGGACGCCACCTACCGGTACCGGACCGATCGCGTGGCCACGTTCCGCGACATCGCCGGCATCCACTTCGTCTTCCTGACCGTCTGGCCCGACTCGCAGATGCGCGCCTGGATGGACCGCGACCTCGCGCGCGTGAGCCGGTCGACGCCGGTCGTCATCGTGACGCACGACGAGCCCGACGCCGAGTCGAAGCATTTCATCAATCCCAACGGGAGCGCACGACATCAACGCCCGGGACAAGTTCGAGAACCTGCTCTCGGACACGCTGGCCGACGGCCCGAGCACGAAGACGCCCGGACATCGTCGAGCAGCGGGCGCTGGAGCAGTTCTTCGACCGTCATCCGAACGTCACGGCCTACTTCCACGGCAACTCGAACTGGAACCAGTTCTACGACTGGACCGGGCCGGACCATACGGCCGACGTTCACACCTTCCGGGTCGATTCGCCGATGAAGGGCCGGTTCTCGCGGAAGGACGAGACGAAGCTCTCGTTTCAGGTGGTGACGCTCGATCCGGTCTCGCGGACCATGACCGTGCGGGAATGCCTGTGGAACTGCGGACCCGGCGCACCCGGAGGCGCCGGTCGCCTGGGGCGGATCGACGACCGTGGCGCTGAGCCCGCGGCCGATCGCGAGCGCGGCGCGCTGAGCCGGCCCGTCCGCGCTCACGCGCGCCGGGGCGCCAGCAGATCGGCGGCCGCGAGCGCGTAAATCGCCGCGCACTCGACGACACGGTCCATCTTCACGAACTCCTTGGGACCGTGCGAGACGGCCAGCACGCCGGGACCGTAGGCGAACGCCGGCACGCCCTGCGCCGCGTAGAACCGGATCTCCAGCAGTCCCGGACAGAACTCGAACGCCGCCGGTGCGCCCGTCACCCGCTCGATCGCGTGCGCGAGGGCCAGGGCCGCGGGCGTGTCCTCCGCGGTCAGTGACGAGCGCCCCTTCCTGCAGCACCTCGACCGTGACGCCGATGCCGTCCTGCCTCGCGGCCTCGAACACCGCATCCAGCCGCTGCCGCTCTTCGCCGAGGTCTTCTTCCGGATTGATCCGTCGGTCCACCGTGAAGCGACACTCGGCGGGCACCACGTTGAAGTTCGTGCCGGCCGCGACCTGCCCGCCGATCAGCAGAATCGACGGGCGCGCCTCGTCCGGTTTCAGCGCCAGCCCGGTCCGGCGCTGCGCCACTTCCTCGCGCAGCCGCTGCAGCCGATCCACCACCCGGATCGCCTGCTCGAAGGCGTTGATCCCCTGGTGCTGCAGGCTCACATGAGCCGGGCGGCCCTGCACGGTCACCTGCAGCGTGATCGCCCCCCGGTTCGCGTGCCAGACGACGCCGCTCGTCGGCTCGGGGGTGAACATCGCGATCGTGTCGCGCGACAGCAGGCCCTGTTCCGCGAGGAACTGTGAGCCCCGCGCGCCGCCGGTCTCCTCGTCGGGCACGAACGTCAGCCGGATGCGGCCGTCGAGCGGCACCTGCTCGTCGCGCAGGGCCTTCGCCGCGTAGAGCATGGCGACGAGCCCGCTCTTCATGTCGGACGACCCGCGACCGAAGATCGCATCGCCCTGCCGCCGCGGCTCGAACTGCCCCGCCGACCGATGCCGGCACCACATCGTAATGGCCGTGAAACGCGATCCACGCTCGCCCTCGCCGACCTCGGCGAAGACGGCGAACCGCGTGTCGTCCGACGCCGCCGCCGGCGGGATCTCAATCGTCCGCGCCTCGAAGCCGAGGTCGTTCAGGGCGGAGGCAATCAGCTCGGCGCATCCGCGGTAGTGCACGCCGGGCGGATTCTCCGTCGGGATCCGGATCAACCGCTCGAGGAGATCGAGCATCGCGGCCCTGTCGGCGGCCACCCGCTCGGTCAGCCGCAGCGGCAAGCCGCGTCGATCCCGCCGACTTCCCCTTCTTCGCTCGCTGCTGGGCCATCGTCACGCTTCCCGCGCCCCGTCTGGCGCGGCCGTCATTATCGTCGACGTGCCGCTTGACAGCCGGAAGGGGCCAGGTGCATGATGGCGAACATAAAGCGAAAACAGTTATTTCAGCCCATGAATGCACCGTCACTCTTCCCCCTGAGCGTGCAGACGACGTCACGCGACGTGGCGCGGCAGGTGAAGCTCGGCGGCGTCGGCGCGCTGTCCGAGGCGCGCCGGCGCGCCGACCAGGCGACCTACCAGGAAATCCGCTGCCGCTCGGCGCTGAACAAGGTGGAGGGGATGCCGTTCTTCCGCTGGACGCTGAACCCGTACCGCGGCTGCACGCACGGGTGCCACTACTGCTTCGCGCGCCGGTACCACGCGCAGTTCGAGATGAACAGCGGCGACGAGTTCGCGTCGGTCATCCTCGTGAAGACGAACTTCGCCGACGTCCTTCGCCGCGAGCTCGACCGGCCGTCGTGGAAGCGCGAGATGGTCGCGCTGGGCACGGCAACCGATCCCTACCAGCCGATCGAGGGCCACTACAAGCTGACCCGCCGATCGCTCGAGGCGCTCTGCGACAGCCGCACGCCGGTGGGCATCGTCACGAAGGGGCCGATGGCGGTGCGCGATCGCGATCTCTTCACGGAACTCGGCCGCCACGCGCGCTGCACGGTCTACTTCAGCGTGCCGACGGTCGACGAAGAGGCCTGGCGGCGGCTCGAGCCGGGCACGGCCCATCCGCTGCAGCGGCTGCGCGCCGTGCGCGAGCTGGTCGACGCGGGCGTGAACGCCGGTGTCCTCATGGCGCCGATCGTGCCGGGCTTCACCTCGCAGCCGGCGAAGCTCGAACGGACGATCAAGGCCATTGCCGACCACGGCGCCCGCTTCGTCGGGGCCATGGTGATGCACCTCGAGGCGGGCACGCGCGCCCACTTCATGAGCTTCCTGGATCGGGAGTTGCCGTCGATGGTGCCGCGCTACGAACGCCTCTACGCCGGCAAGTACGCGTCGAAGCGCTACGTCGCCGAAGTGCAGGGCGTCATCGGGTTGCTGCAGGAGCGCTACGGCCTGAAGCGGGGCTCGTCGCGCGGCGACCATGCCGGGGAGCCGGTGCCCGGGCCGGTCGAGCCGGCCGAGCCGGCCCAGGAACCGCTGTCGTTCCGATCTACAGTCCGCAGAGGAAGCCGGGCGCGGCCGACGGGTGCGCCACAGGGCTCGGGTCGATGACGATCTGCCCATCGCGCACGCGCACCTCGAAGTGGACGCCGTCGCGCCACCGCTCGCTGATCGGCAGCTTGATCCGATCGTCGATCACGCGCTTCAGGAACCGGGCACCGTAGGCCAGACTGTAGCCTTCCCGCACGAGCTGCTCCAGGGCGTCCTCGTCGACGTCGATCGTCCGTCCCGACTTCGCCAGGAGCACGGCGATCCGCTGGATCTCCAGCGTCGCGATCGCCCGCACCTCGTCGCGGCTCAGCGGCGAGAACAGCACCACCTCGTCGATGCGGTTGCGGAACTCGGGCGGGAAGCGCCGTTCGAGCTCGCGGCTCACGTCGCCCTGCACCTGTTCGATGCTCACCTTCCCCGCCAGGAAGCCCAGCGGATTGGTCAGCTTGCGGAAGTGCTCCGACCCGAGGTTGGACGTCATGATGACGATGGCGTCGCTCAGGTACACCCGCTTGCCCCGGCCGTCGGTCAGCCAGCCTTCGTCGAAGGCCTGCAGGAACAGGTGCAGCATCGGCAGGCTGGCCTTCTCGATCTCGTCCAGCAGCAGCACCGTATACGGGCTGTCACGCAGCTGGTTCGTGAGCACGCCACCCCGCTCGGCGCCGACGATGCCGCGGGGCATCCCGATCAGCTTGTCGACCGACACCGAGCCGTCCTGGTACTCGGACATGTCGACGCGCACCATCTTCTTCTCGTCGCCGAACAGGAACTCGGCCACGGCCTTGGCGAGCTCGGTCTTCCCGACGCCCGTCGGGCCGAGGAACAGCAGCACGCCGTCTGGCCGGTCGTAACGTCCCTTCAGCGGCCCCTTGTTCAGCACGAGCCGCCGCGCCACGGCGCGGATGGCGGCGGCCTGTCCGACGACGCGCGCCTGCAGCCGCGATTCGATGTCGCGGAACCGGTCGGTGACGTCGCGGAACACCATGTCCTCGGGAATCTGCGCGGCCCCGGAGACCACCGACACGACGTCGGGCCCGGTGACGTGGCCCCGCCGGTCGATCTCGGCCTTCACCGAGGCCGTATCGAGCCAGCCGATGACCTTGTCGGGCAGGTGCAGGTGGCGGAGGTAGCGCGGGGCCAGCTCGAGCGCGGTCTCGAGCGCGGTGTCGTCGATCTGCACCGAGTAGCTGCGCTCGAGGCGGGGCCGCAGCTCCTCGAGGATGTGGCGCGTCTCGTCGAGCGACGGCTCGGGCACCAGCACCGTGCGGAACCGGCGGGCGAGCGCCTCGTCCTCCTGGATGTACTGCCGGTACTCGCTCAGCGTCGTCGCGGCGACCATCCGCACCTCGCCGCGGGCCAGCACCGATTTCAGGACGTTGGCCGCATCGGACGGGGCCCCGAGCGCCGAACCGGCGCCCACGAGCGTGTGCGCCTCGTCGACGAACAGGATGAAGTGCGGGCGCTCGCGCAGCTCGCGCAGCACGTTCTGCATCCGGTCCTCGAACATGCCGCGCAGCATCGTGCCGGCCACCATGCTGTTCATCTGCAGGTTGACCACCTGGCAGTCGCGCAGGCGCAGCGGCACCGACTCGGGATCGAACTCGATGCGCCGGGCCAGCCCCTCGACGATGGCCGTCTTGCCGACGCCGGGCTCGCCGATGAGGATCACCGAGTTGGCCCGCTCGCGGTGGCAGAGGATCTCGACGACCTGCTGGATCTCCTCGTCGCGGCCGTACACCGGCGGCAGCTTGTCCTGCTGGGCCAGCAGGTTCAGGTTGACGGCGAAGTGCTTCAGGAACGGCGGCAGTTCGAAGCGCTTGCGGAGCCGCTCGTCGCGCAGCTCGATGTCGCGCACGCGCGCGGCGACCCGCGCCATGAGCCGATGCGGCTCGATCGACTGCCGCCGCAGGATCGACGCCGGCAGCCCCTGGACGTCCTCGAAGATCGCCGCGAACAGATCGGCCGCGTCGATCGCCGAACGGCCGGCGCGGCTCGCATGATGGAACGCCAGCTTGCACAGCAGTTTGGTCGCCGTCGACACCTGCGGCTCGTGCCGCGTTCGGACAGGAGCGGCCTGCAGCTGCTGCTCCACCTCGACCACCATCGCACGCGGGTCCAGGTCGAGGTCGCGCATGACCTCCGCGTACAGTTCCCACTCGACCTGCGCGAAGCCCAGGAACACGTGCTCGTTGGTGAGCAGCGGCTGCTCACGCCGACGCGCTTCGTCGAACGCGCGGTCGAACACGCGCCGGGCGCTCTCGCCAATCTTGCTGGGAGCGATGTCGAATTCGTCGACGTGCACGGTGCCCTCCCCTCTCGGGCGCCCCGGAAGGGAGCGCCAGACGGACCGGACCATCCACGATGGCCGCGAGGCAGGTGACGGTCGCGGCGGAAGACCGGAAGGCGGCGGCCGGCAGACCGCGCGGAATCAGGACAGCGCGACGGGTCGCGTCACCTGGCGGTCGCGGAGCAGCGCGGCAATCCGATCCTCGGTGGGCGGGTGCGTGCTGAACAGCGCGAAGACGCCGCCCGCCGGGAACGGCTTGATGATGAACAGGTGCGCCGTCGCCGGATTCGCCGCCAGAGGGACCCGTTTCGACGCCGACTCGATCTTGCGCAGCGCGTCGACCAGCCCGTCGGGACCGCCCGCAATCGCGGCGCCCGCGGCATCGGCCGCGTACTCCCGCGAGCGCGAAATCGCGGCCTGAATGAGCATGGCCGCCACCGGCGCCAGAATCATCGTCGCCAGCAGGCTGAAGACGTTCTGGCCGCCGCGTTCGTCCCGGCCTCCGAAACCGCCGAAGAACATGGCGAACTGCGCCATCCGTGCCAGCATGATGATCGCGGCCGCAATCGTCGCCGCGACCGAGCTGGTGAGGATGTCGCGATGCCGCACATGGCCGAGCTCGTGACCAATCACCCCTTCGAGCTCTCGATCATCGAGCAGGTGCAAGATCCCTTCCGTCGCGGCCACCGCGGCATGCTGCGGGTTCCGGCCCGTGGCGAAGGCGTTGGGTGACGGGTTTGGAATCACGTAGACACGCGGCTGCGGCAGATTGGCCCGCCGGGCCAGCTCGCTGACGATCCGGTAGAGCCGGTGGTCGGGACCGACCTCCTCGGCCCGGTACATCCGCAGCACCAGCCGGTCGGAGAACCAGTACGAGCCGAAGTTCATCACCGCCGCGAGGACGAAGGCGAGGATCAACCCCTGCTCGCCGCCCAGCGCCTGGCCGATCATGAGCAGCAGCCCGCTCAGCGCCGCCAGCAGAGCCGTCGTCTTCAGTGCATTGCCCATCGTACCCGCCTTGCCGGTTGAGGGGATGGAAACCGGGAGGCCCCGGCCGATTCCCCGCAACGTCATGTCAATCCCTCGGTTCCGGCGCGTCCAGGCGGGCGATGAGGCCCGCCAGCAGCGCCGCGCGGCCCGCCAGCGCCTCCACTTCGACGTGTTCGTGCAGCGCGTGGGCGCCGTCGCCAACCGCCCCGAGACCGTCCAGTGTGGGAATGCCGAGGGCCGCCGTGAAATTCCCGTCCGATCCTCCGCCCGTGGCCCCCTCGCCGAGGTCCATCCCGAGCTCGGCCGCGGCGCAGCGCGCCTGTTCATAGAGACGCGCCACGGCGGGACTGCGTTCCAGCGGAGGCCGGCTGAAGCCGCCCGTCACCTCCAGGCGGGTGCCCGCCAGCGACGGCCGCAGCGCCTTCATGGCCGCCTCGATCCGCGCGCCGTCCTCGCGCCGCGGTACGCGGGCATCGATCACCGCGTGCGCCTCCTCCGCGACGACATTGGGACGCGAACCGCCGGCGATCAGCCCGACGTTGACGGAGATCCCCCGTTCCAGGTCCTGCAGGGCGACGATCGTGCGGATCTGCGCGGCCAGCTCGTGGATGGCACTCGCCCCCTTGCCCGGATCGACGCCGGCATGCGCCGAGACGCCGTGCACCTTCAACTCGAACTGCCCGCAGCCCTTGCGCGCCGTCTTCACCACGCCGCCGGGCAGCGACGGCTCCAGCACGAGAACCGCGGCGCTCCGCCGCGCCTCCGCTTCGATGATCGCGCGCGACGTGCCGCTGCCGATCTCCTCGTCGGTCGTCCAGAGCATGGTGATGCCGCGCGCCAGACTCCCCTGCTCGCGGAGCGCGCGGGTCGCCAGCATGCCCAGGGAGATGCCGGCCTTCATATCAAAGACGCCGGGGCCGTACAGACGGCCGGCCTCCTGCCGCAGCGGCATGCGGGCGATCTGTCCGATCGGCCAGACCGTGTCGAAGTGGCCGAGCAGCAGCACGGGCTGCGCGGCGCCCGCCGGGCCGGACACCGTCGGCGCGAATTCGGCCCGCAGGTGATCGCCGGCCTCTGCCTGCGGCAGGCGCGTCACGCGGCCGCCGATCGCCTCGAGGCGACGGGCCAGCTCGGCGCCGCACCGATCGACGGCGGCCTTGTCGGGCGTCGGCGACTCGAGCCGCACGAGCGCTTCAATGGTGTCGAGCAGCCAGCGGCTCTCGCGTCGACAGTAGTCGAGAAGGGGCAGGAGTGAGTCCATCTTGGTGGTCGGTCCGGGCCGTCGCCGGAGGCCATGCCGAGTCGAGGACATGGGAATCCGAGGCGAGGCATCAACGTCAGTTCGGCGTGGGGGTGGGGCCCCACGCCCATTGAAGAATGATAATCGCGATCGGGGCGTATAATCCGGTTATGCGCAGGGCAGTTTTCGCAGCGTTTGGCGTGTGTCTCCTGGTCTTCGGCGGACCGATCACGGGTCGCGCCGCGCAGCAACCGCCGCCGGTGCCGCAGCCGTTTCCCAGGGCGGGCGGTTCGAGTCAGCAGGCCGAGCCGGCGCCGCAGCAGCCGGCCCCCGCGACGCAGCCGACGACCGACGGGGCCGGACAGCAGGCTCAGCCGTCACAACCCGCTGCGGGGCAGCCGAATCCGGCCGCGGCGTCGCCCGAAGCCGAGCTGGCCGCGAAGCTCGGCCTGCCGATCTATCCGGCCGCGCAGTTCCTCGGGTCGTACGACGCGGGCCGCGGCCAGCGGTACTGCCTGTTCGGATCGTCGGTGCCGTTCAACGATCTGGTGACGTACTACAAGGCCGTCCTGAAGCAGCGCGGCAACATGGTGTTCGACTCGCCCGGCACCTACATGTTCGAGGTCGGCAAGTTCGACGAGGACACGATGGCGTTTCCGCCGGGGGTGACGATCAAGGACTTCCAGTCGCAGCTGTCGAGCGGCTATCCCAACCCGAAGCCGGGCGGCCAGCCGGCCTTCTTCCCGTCGATCATCCAGATCGTGCCGGCGCCGACGCCGCAGACGCAGCGCTAGCGCATCGGGTCGTCGCGGACCCTGCCCCTCCAGTTCAGCGAGGTCTATCACCGCGGCATTCGACCCTGACGGTCAGATCGAGACACCGCGAACCGGTTCGTCAACCCTGAACCGCCCGAGCCTCATGATTCACGCCCGAGTCGTGAGTGATCGGGTAAGATGCGGGCCATGCGCTCACGACTTTCCCTTCTCGCGGCCATATTCGTGGTGATGGTGGGCCTTGTCGGTCTCCGGGCCCAGCAGTCGCCGGCACCTCACGAAGTCAACCCCACCATCAAGACGCTGGTGGGACGGCTCTCACTGGATCACTTCAAGGCGACGCTGAAAGGGCTGACGCAGTTCGGCGATCGCCGCCAGGGTACGAAGCGCAACCAGGACGCGGTCAATTGGATTGCCCAGCAGCTGAAGAGCTACGGCTACGACAACGTCCAGCGCGTCACCTACACGTTTCCCCCCGCGACGCGTCCCTGCGGTCCGAGCGTCCCCGTCACGGCGCCGCCGAACCAGAACGGGCGTCGGAGGGCTCGACCGCACACCGGCGACGTGGGCCGGCCGACGCCGACCGGCGGCGCGGTGGGGCGCGCCGGCAGCAATGTCGGCGGCAGCATGATGTTCGGCTATGTCGGGCCCACCGGCGTCAACTGCGATCCCGACAAGCAGTCCGACCCGGCGATCCGCGCGCTCGACTCGCAGCCGATCATCACGAATACGGCGCAGGACGTCTACGTCACGAAGGTCGGCACCGTGCACCCCGATGAGATGTACATCGTCGGCGGCCACATGGACGGCCACGGCTACAACCAGGCGGCCAACGACGATGGATCCGGCGCGACGCTGGTGATGGAGCTGGCGCGCGTGTTCGCGTCGCCCGACGTGACGACGGACGTGTCGATCCGGTTCGTGCTGTGGAACGGCGAGGAAGAGGGGCTGCTCGGCAGCAGCGCGTACGTGAAGCAGCGGGCGGCGCTCCAGGGCCGGGCGGTTCCGGCCGGATCGCACACCTACCCGGAGCCGAAGTGGCTCGGCATGATCCAGCACGACATGATGATGTGGGACCACGGCATGCCGCACGCCGACGGCACGGTCAGCCCGGAGCAGCGGCCGGAAGCGGACGTCAACATCGAGTTCCAGTCCGCATCGAAGATGGCCGCCGGCTCGGAGAAGCTGGCCTGGGCGTTCAAGGCGGCGAACGAGACCTACGCGACGGACTACCCGGCCGCAGTCGGTCCGCACATGACGAACACCGACTCGGGACCGTTCGAGAATCTGGTGCCGTCGATTTCGCTGCGTGAGAACGAGCGCGGCGCGCAGATCGGCGCCGGGTGGGATCCGAACTGGCACCAGGCCAGCGACGTCTTCACGACCTACTCGGACAAGGACTTCAGGCTCGGCGTCAATGCCGCGCAGACGACGCTCGCGGCGATCGCGCAACTGACGGGCGCGAAGATCTCGACGCACAGGTAGGACGCCGCGCTCTCACAACAGGAAGGTCAGGCGATCAGAAGAGCCAGTCGCCTCTTCGCAATCGCCCGACCTCCTGCCCTCACCCCTTCGGCTCGGCCGGGACGTAGATCTCCTTCGCCTTCCGGAACTCCTCCGACTTCTCCTGCATGCCGGCTTCGATCGCCTCGCGCGTCTGGAGCCCGTGCGTCGCCGCGTAGTCGCGCACCTGCTGCGTCAGCTCCATGCTGCAGAACTTCGGGCCGCACATCGAGCAGAAGTGCGCCACCTTGGCGCCCTCGGCGGGCAGCGTCTCGTCGTGGAAGGCGCGCGCCGTCACCGGATCGAGCGACAGGTTGAACTGATCGTCCCACCGGAACTCGAACCGCGCCTTCGACAGCGCATCGTCCCAGGCGCGGGCGCGCGGGTGGCCCTTGGCGAGATCGGCGGCGTGCGCGGCGATCTTGTACGCGATGACGCCGGCCTTGACGTCGTTGCGGTCGGGCAGCCCGAGGTGCTCCTTCGGCGTCACGTAGCAGAGCATCGCCGTGCCGTACCAGCCGATCATCGCGGCGCCGATGGCCGACGTGATGTGGTCGTAGCCGGGGGCGATGTCGGTCGTGAGCGGCCCGAGCGTGTAGAACGGCGCCTCGTCGCACCAGTCGAGCTGGTGCTCCATGTTCTCCTTGATGAGGTGCATCGGGACGTGGCCGGGCCCCTCGTTCATCACCTGCACGTCGTGTTTCCAGGCGATGCGCGTCAGCTCGCCCTGCGTCTTCAGCTCGGCGAACTGCGCCTCGTCGTTCGCGTCGGCAATCGAGCCCGGCCGCAGGCCGTCGCCGAGCGAGAACGACACGTCGTACGCCTTCATGATCTCGCAAATCTCCTCGAAGTGCGTGTACGTGAAGTTCTCCTGGTGGTGCGCCAGGCACCACTTCGCGATGATCGATCCCCCGCGCGAGACGATGCCGGTGACGCGGCGGGCGGTCATCGGCACGTAGCGCAGCAGCACGCCGGCGTGCACCGTGAAGTAATCGACGCCCTGCTCGGCCTGCTCGATGAGCGTGTCGCGGTAGACCTCCCAGGTCAGGTCCTCCGGCTTCCCGCCGACCTTCTCGAGCGCCTGGTAGATCGGCACCGTCCCGATCGGCACGGACGAGTTACGGAGGATCCACTCGCGCGTCTCGTGGATGTTCTTCCCCGTCGACAGGTCCATCACCGTGTCGGCGCCCCACAGCGTCGCCCAGCGCAGCTTGTCGACCTCTTCGTCGATCGAGGACGAGACGGCGGAGTTGCCGATGTTCGCGTTGATCTTCACCAGGAAGTTGCGGCCGATGATCATCGGCTCGAGCTCCGGGTGGTTGATGTTGCTCGGGATGATGGCGCGACCGCGCGCCACCTCCGAGCGCACGAACTCGGCATCGAGCCCTTCGCGGACCGCGATGTACTCCATCTCGGGCGTGACGACGCCCTTGCGCGCGTAGTGGAGCTGGGTGACCGGGCCGGTGCCGCGCAGCACCCGGCGGTTCAGCGACGGCGGAATCTCGGCCGGCTGCGGCGCGCCCGGCAGCGGGCGGTACGAGCGCTCGACCTCTTCCACCTGTCCGCGCGCCGCGATCCAGGCGGCACGCAGCGGCGGCAGCCCCTGCCGGACGTCGACCCCCTGAGGCCCGCTCGTGTCGTAGACCCGCAGCGGCGGCTCCCCGCCCGAGAGCGCGATCTCGCGCATCGGCGCCTGCACGCCGCGGCCTTCGACGAGGACCTTGCGGGAGTTCGGATAGGCCGCCGCGAAATCGACCGTCGAGGGGGACACGGTTGAGGGACGTCCAGCCATGGTCATGCTCCTGCCCGGTGCCACGCATCCGCGCGGGCACGGCAATTCACGCGATGATCCCGAAGAAGCAGCCGGTGAAATCGAAGGCAGGCGGACCGCCGCGCTCCCTTCGCCGGTCTGAACCGGATCAGGTTCCAAGAGTGTCTTCTCAATCCGGCGAACCGGATACCCCTGGCGGCAACACTTCACTATATCAAGGGGAGGTCCGCAGGCGATAGGCGATGGGCTACTGGCATGGGGGGACGATTGGGGACGGGTTATGTCATGATTTCGTGACATCACTCGTTCCCAGCCAGCCTCATCCGGTCGCCAAGGAGCTGTCCTCATGATCTACTCGCTCGTGCTCGCCCTCCATTCCCTCCTCCGGTGGCTGGTCCTGCTCTTCGGCATCCTGGCCGCCGTCCGGGGCTTCAACGGCTGGTTCCGGCGCCTGGCGTGGACACCGGCCGACGACCGCGTGTCGCGCTGGGCCGTCATCGCCATGGACACGCAGGCCCTGCTCGGCATCCTGCTCTACGCCGGGCTCAGCCGGGTCACCGCGACGGCGTTCAGCAACTGGGGCTTCGCCATGCGCGATCCCGATCTGCGCTTCTGGGCGGTCGAGCACATCACGATCATGATCGTCGCACTCGCGCTGCTCCATGTCGCGCGCGTCCGGATCCGCAAGGCCGACAGCCCGATCGCCAAGCACCGGACGGCCGCGGTCCTGATCGGTCTCTCGATGGTCCTCGTCCTCGCGGGCATCCCGTGGCCCTGGCTGTCGTATGGCCGGCCGCTGCTGCGCTGGTAGGGCGGAGACGGATCGCGCGCAATCACACGTCGGTTACCGCTGAGGAGTCCATGACGCGTTCGAAGTGGGTCGGTGTCGCTGGTCTCGTGCTCCTGGTCGCTCTGGCTGGCGTGTTCTGGGCGCGCCGTGGGCCCGGTGCCACGGCGGTCGACGTCGGCACGGTGACGCGCCGGGCGACGTTCCAGTCGACGGTGGCCGCCTCGGGCCAGATCGTCGCGACCCGGTACGCCGACATCGGGTCGAGCGCATTCGGCCGGCTGGTCAAGCTGAACGTGGCGGAAGGCGACACGGTGAAGCAGGGCCAGGTGCTCGCCGAGATCGACAGCGTCCAGGCGAAGAGCGATCTGGCGGCGGCTGTCGCCCAGGTGCACGCCCTGCAGGCCGAGGAACAGGCGGCGCGCCTGCAGGTGCAGTCCTCGGAGGCCGACCGCGACTCGGCCAGCGCGCGGGCCAAGGATGCCGTGCGCACGCTCGAGCGGACCTCCGACCTCTTCCGCCAGGGCCTCGTCACCGCGTCGCAGCGCGATCAGGCGCAGGCCGACGCCGACGCCGCCCGCGGCCAGCTCAGCGCGGCCGAGGCGGCCGTGACGCGCAGCCGCCAGCTGCTCGCCGCGGCGAACCGCCGCGTCACGCAGGCGGTCGCGCAGCAGCAGCGGGCGGCGGACGTCGTCAGCAAGACGAACATCGTCGCCCCGCTCAGCGGCGTCGTGACCAGCCTGCCGGTGCGGCTGGGCGAGATGGTCGTCGTCGGCATCCAGAACGCGCCTGGGACGACGCTGATGACGATCTCCGACCTGGCGTCGATCAACGCCGAAGTAAAGGTGGCGGAAGCCGACGTGCTGCAGGTCGAAGTCGGCCAGCCGGCCACGGTGACACTCGCAGCGCTGCCGGGTCGGACCTTCACGGGTCACGTCATCGAAGTCGGCGCGAGCGCGCTGCCGGTCACCGGCACGGGCGCGGCGGCGCGCGAGTTCCGGGTCGTCATCCGGCTCGAAAATCCGGCGCCGGGCCTGAAGCCGGGGCTCACGTGCGACGCCGAGATCCTGACGCACACGCGGAAGGACGTGCTGACCGTGCCGCTGCAGACGGTCGTGCTCCGGCCGTCGACCGGCGGCGCGCAGCAGTCGGGCGTGTTCGTCGTCGACAACGGACGGGCCCGGTTCACGCCGGTCAAGACGGGCATCATCGGCGGGCTCGACATCGAAGTGACCGGCGTCAAGGCCGGCACGCCGGTCGTCGTCGGTCCGTATCAGGTCCTGCGCGGGCTGGCCGACGGGACGCCGGTGCGCGGCAAGAGCGAAGAGGCCGGCTGATGCGCCGCCTGAACTCGTGGCGCGATGCGTGGATCGAGACGTTCGCGCACGCGCGGAGCAACCCGCTGCGGACGGGGCTGGCCGCGCTGGCGACCGGCGTCGCGGTGGCCACCGTGGCCCTCGTGCTGACGGGGCTGCAGGGCGTCGAGCGCTACGCCCGCGAGACGAGCGCGAAGACCTTCGGCAGCGACAGCTTCGTGGTGACACGCCTGGTCACCGGAAATCTCAACCGCCGGGAGCTGGCCGACAAGCTCGAACGCAACCCCGACATCACCAACAGCGACGCCCGCTTCCTGGGCCGCTGGGCCGAAGGGCGGGTCATCTACGCCCCAACGGCGCAGCGCGCGGCCGATGTGAGCGCCGGCGGACGCAAGTTCGAGCGGGCCGCCATCAACGGCACCACGTCGACGCTCTACGACATCCGCACGGTGGAGCTCGAACAGGGGCGGTTCATCGATCCGTCGGAGGACCAGCGGAGCGCGCAGGTCGTCGTGCTCGGATGGGACGTGGCCAACACGCTGTTTCCGGGCACGAGCGCGATCGGCAGGACCGTACGCATCGCGCTGCGCGGGTTCACCGTGATCGGCGTGCAGGCGCGCCAGGGCACCGCCGGCGGCGTCACGCTCGATCGCTACGTCTGGATGCCGCTCGGTGCGTACGAACGGGCCTTCGGCACGCCGGAGTCGCTGGACATCTTCGCGAAGGCCGCCGGCACCTCGTCGACGATCGCGGCCGAGGATCAGGCGCGCATCACGATGCGGGCGCGGCGCCACCTGCAGCCGGGTGCCACGAACAACTTCGACCTGCTGACGCCGGAAGCGGCGCGCAGCTTCGTCTTCACGCTGTCGCAGCGGATCGGCGCGGCCGGACCGCCGATCTCGCTGATGGCGCTGCTGGCGGCGATCCTCGTCGTCACCAATACCGCCCTCGTGTCGGTGACCGCGCGCACCCGTGAGATCGGCATCCGGCGGGCCGTCGGGGCCTCGCGCGGCCGGATCGTCGGCGAGGTGCTGGCGGAGGCCGCGTTCATCGGGCTGGCCGGCGGGCTCGCCGGGCTGCTGGTCGCCGGCGCCATTCTCAAGCTGGCGGAAGCGCCGACCGGCATTCCGCTGCCGCTCGAATGGTCGACCATCGCCTGGAGCCTCGGCGCCGCCCTGGCGAGCGGCCTGGCGGCCGGATGGTATCCCGCACGGCTGGCCGCCCGGATCGACATCATCACGGCGCTGCACGCGGAATGACACAGCGTCGCAATGAGCAATGGGTGATGGGCAATGAGTAGGCGCGGCAGCGGCACGCTCGACTCGCTTCGCGAGGCCGGACGCCTCGCGTTCGACTCGATGCGGCCTGCAGCCCATGCGGGCGTTCCTCGCGATCGCGGGCATCGTGGTCGGCATCGTCACGGTGGTGGTCGTGGCGTCCGTGCTGGCGAACGTGCGCAACCAGGTGGCGCTGCTCTTCCGCGAGCTGGGCACCGACAACATCTTCGCCTTCCACCTGAGCGGCGATCCCTACAGTCCCGCCTCCGAGAGCGAGGCCCAGCGGCGCCCGCTGAAGCCGTCGTTCGCCGGCGACCTCGCTCGACTGGGTTCGGCCATCCGCGACGTCGGTGTCGAGATCATCCTGCCGAACATCATCAACGGCCGGCCGGTCATCGTGCGGGCGGGGGCGAGCGAGTCGGATACGGCGCTGCTCGAGGGGATTTCGGCCAACTACCTCGACATCGTCGGCGCCGAGTTCACGCGCGGACGCCCGTTCACCCCGATCGAGGATCGGGACGGCGCGCGCGTGGCGATCCTGGGCGCCAGCCTGGCGCAGGCGCTGTTCGGCGACGCCTCCGGCCTTGGCCGGACCGTGAACATCAGCGGCGAGTCCTACACCGTGGTGGGCGAGCTGGCGAAGCGGCGCGGCGGCTTCTTCGGCGAGAACCGGCAGGACAACCAGATCTCCATCCCGGCCGGCACGACCGAGCGGCGGTTCGGCGTGCCCGATCGCGTCGTGCTGTACGTCCGCGCGAAACCGGGACGCCGCGAGGAAGCCTTCTCGCAGACGGAGATGATCCTCCGGCAACTGCGAAAGCTCGGTCCCGACACGCCGGACGACTTCAACCTCTCGACGGCCGATCAGATCATCGGCACGCTCGACCAGCTCGGGGCGCGCGTCGGGCTGGTCACCGTGGCGTTCGCGCTGGTGAGCCTGCTCATCGGGGGCATCGGCATCGCCAACGTCATGATCATCGGCGTCACCGAGCGGACGCGCGAGATCGGATTGCGGATGGCGATGGGGGCCGAACGCCGGCGGGTGCAGGCGCAGTTCCTGCTGGAGGCCGCCATCCTGTCGGGCATCGGCGGCGTGATCGGCGTCGGGCTGTCGCTGCTGATTGGCTTCGCGCTCCGGGCCGTGGTGTCCGAGTTCTCGGCCGTCGCGCCGCTCTGGGCCATCGTCTCCGGCCTGGCGGCCTCGGTGAGCGTCGGCATCGTCGCCGGCTACCTGCCGGCACGCCGCGCCGCGCGGCTGCATCCCGTCGACGCGCTGCGGCACGAATGAGGGGCGGAATTCCCGCCGGCCCGCGCGCTCACCCGACCTTCCTCAGGATCAGGCACTTCAGGTAATAGGTCTCCGGCACGCCCAGCAGCACGGGATGGTCGCGTCCCTGCATCCGCTTCTCGACGAGCGTGACGTCGCACCCGGCGTCGAGCGCGGCCTCGTGCACGACCTGCAGGAACATCGCTTCGTCGACGTTGTACGAACAGCTGCACGTCACGAGGTACCCGCCCGGCGTCAGCAGCTTGAGCGCGCGCAGGTTGATCTCCTTGTAGCCCGCCAGCGCCTTCGGCACGGCCGCCTTGTTCTTCGCGAATGCCGGCGGGTCGAGCACGATCGTGTCGAACCGCTCGCCATCGCGCTCCAGCCGCCGCAGCTCGTCGAACACGTTCGCGGAGCGTGCCGTCACGTTCGCCAGCCGATTGCGCGCGGCGTTGTGCGCGATCCGCGCCACCGCCTCGTCCGACACGTCGACGGCCGTGACGGCCTCGCAGCGCGACGCCAGGTGCAGCGCGAAGCCGCCGTTGTAGCTGAAGCAGTCGAGCAGGCGGCCGCCGGCGTAGCGGGCGGCCGCTTCCCGGTTCTCCCGCTGGTCGAGGAACAGGCCGGTCTTCTGTCCGCGCCAGGGATCGACCTCGTACTCGACGCCGCCCTCCCGCACCGTCAGCGTGTCGGGGACGTCGCCGTAGACGACGGCCACTTCCTGTGGGAGCCCTTCGAGCAGACGCGCGCGCGGATCGTTGCGCGCCAGGATGCCGCGCGGCCCGACCAGCTCGACCAGCATCGTCACGAGCACCGGCAGCAGCCGATCGACCGCCTGCGAGAGTGCCTGAACCACCAGGCAGTCACCGTACCGATCGACGATGAACGACGGCAGCAGATCGCCTTCGGCGTGTACCAGCCGGTAGGCGGTGGCGTCGAGGCGGAGCGCCTCCCGGAACGCCAGCGCCGCCTCGAGCCGGGCGCGCCAGAGCCCGGTGTCGGGCGGTTCCTCCCCGCGCGACACCATGCGCAGGACGATCTGCGATTGGTCGCTGAAGAAGGCGTGGCCGAGCGGCCGCTCGCGCGGCCCCACGACCTGCACGATGTCGCCCGCCTCGGCGTGCACGTCGGCGACGTCGCTCCGGTAGATCCAGGGGTGACCGCCCCGGACACGTTGCTGGCCGCGCGCGGAGATGACGACGAAGGGCCGGGAGCGATCCAGGGGCATGGTTTCCTGATCCTGTCAGAATTCGGCGCCCGGGGTCTGGCGCCAGGGAGCCGTCTCACCCGGTGTCCCCGGGACGGTCCACGATTCGGAGCCGGGAGGCCGTGGCGCCCGGATGAGAGGCCTCCCGCCTATAGTACAATCCCGCGCATGCGCGTTGTGGTGGGAGCCGATCACGCCGGGTACGACCTCAAGGAAGCCATCAAGCAGCTGCTCGAGTCGCGCGGCGTCGCCGTTGACGACGTCGGCACGGCCTCGCACGAGTCGGTCGACTATCCGGACTATGCGGTCCGGGTGGCCATGGCCGTGGCTGCGGGGCATTCCGAGCGCGGCATCCTCGTCTGCGGCACCGGCATCGGCATGTCCATCGCCGCCAACAAGGTGAGCGGCGTCCGCGCGGCGGTTGTCGGCGACCTCGACTCGGCCCGTCTGAGCCGCGAGCACAACGATGCGAACGTGCTGGCCATCGGCGCCCGGGTCACGCCGGTCGACCGTGCGCTGGCCATCGTCGACGTCTTTCTGGGAACGGCGTTCGAGGGCGGCCGTCATCAGCGCCGGCTCGACAAGATCCAGGCCATCGAGCACGATCCGGCGGCGGCACCCCACCCGCAGACGAATGGCGCGCTGAAGAATTGAGGCGGAGCCCTCGCAGCGTAACGGCCCGCACAGCGGGCCCGCCCCTCGACAGGACTCGGGGCGCCCGAGCGCGAGTCGAAGGGCGCGACCGGAGTGGAGCGAGCCGGATCGCGAGCGCAACGGAGGCCGCCGCCTCGCGACCCGGGCGAGCTGCTCGGCGAGCGCGCGAAGCGGAGCCGGGGTTCGGGGCAGCGCCCCGCAGCGTAACGGCCCGCACGGCGGGCCCGCGACCGGAGTGGAGCGAGCCGGAGGCGAGCGAATGAAGGGAGCCGGGGTTCGGGGCGGAGCCCCGTGTGAAGAGGAAGCCATCATGAGCGAAACCGTGTTGTCGCGGATGCAGCGGACGCTGGCGGAGACCGACCCCGACGTCGCGCAGGCCGTGCAGAACGAGGTCGTGCGCCAGGCGTCGGGCCTGGAGCTGATCGCCTCGGAGAACTTCGTCAGCTCCGCCATCCTCGAGGCGGCCGGCTCGGTTCTCACGAACAAGTACGCCGAGGGATATCCCGGGAAGCGCTACTACGGCGGCTGTGAGTTCGTCGACGTCGTCGAGCGGCTGGCCATCGACCGCGCGAAGGCGCTCTTCGGCGCGGAGCACGCCAACGTGCAGCCGCACTCGGGCGCCCAGGCCAACATGGCGGCCTACTTCACGCTGCTCAAGCCGGGCGACACGGTGCTCGGCATGAACCTCGCGCACGGCGGCCACCTCACGCACGGCCACCCGCTGAACTTCTCGGGCAAGCTCTACAAGATCGTCCCCTACGGCGTCCGCCAGGACGACGAGCGGCTCGACTACGACGAGCTGGCTCGACTCGCGGAGGAGCACAAGCCGCAGGTCGTGATGATCGGCGCCAGCGCGTATCCGCGCGTCATCGAGTTCGCCCGCATCCGCGCGGCCGCCGAGCGGGTGGGCGCAGCGGTCATCACCGACATGGCGCACATCGCCGGGCTCGTCGCCGGCGGCGTCCACCCGAGCCCGGTTCCCCACTCGGACTTCGTCACGACGACGACACACAAGACGCTCCGCGGGCCGCGCGGCGGCATGGTGCTCTGCCGCGCGCAGTACGCGAAGGACCTCGACCGCAGCGTCTTCCCCGGCATCCAGGGCGGGCCGCTGATGCACGTCATCGCCGGGAAGGCCGTCTGCCTGAAGGAAGCGGCCGAGCCGGCGTTCGCCGAGTACCAGCGCCAGATCGTCGCCAACGCGAAGCGCCTCGCCTCGGCGCTCTCGACGGCCGGCTTCCGGCTCGTCAGCGGCGGCACCGACAACCACCTGATGCTGGTCGACGTCTTCTCGCGCGGCATCACCGGCAAGGTGGCCGAGGCCGCCCTGGGCAAGGCCGGCATCACGGTGAACAAGAACGCGATCCCCTTCGACCAGAATCCGCCGATGGTTGCCAGCGGCATCCGCGTCGGCACGCCGGCCGTCACGACGCGGGGCATGCGCGAAGCCGAGATGGATCTCATCGGCGACTTCATCGCGCGCGCCCTCGCCGCGCCCGATGACGACCGCGCGCTGGCAATGGTGAAGACCGAGGTCGAGGCACTTTGCCGGACATTCCCCCTGTACCCCGAGCGGCAGGCCTGAGCGCGCTCCGCACCGAGGTCGCCGACGCGTTCGCCGACGACGGCCGGCTCGCCCGCGCCCTGCCCGACTTCGAGCCGCGGCCGGCGCAGCGCGCGATGGCCGACGCCGTCGCGGATCTGCTTCGACCAGGGCGGCGTGCTGCTGGCCGAGGCGGGCACCGGCACCGGCAAGACGCTCGCCTACCTCGCGCCGGCCATCCTCAGCCGCCGGCGCGTCCTCGTGTCGACCGGCACGAAGAACCTCCAGGAGCAGATCTTCTTCAAGGACCTGCCGGTGCTCCGCGAGGCGCTCGGCGTCCAGTTCTCCGCGACCTGCATGAAGGGGCGGGGCAACTATCTCTGCCTGCACCGCTTCGAGGCCTTCCGCACCGGCGGCGATCCGCACATGCCGGGCTTCGGCCAGTCCGGAGTACGAGGTCTTCGTCCCGATCATCGCCGACTGGGCGCGGCAGACGGAGACCGGCGACCGCGCCGAGATCGAGGACCTGCCCGAGGACCTGCCGTTCTGGTCCGACATCGCCGCGACGGCCGAGAACTGCCTGGGCTCCGACTGTCCGCGCTACAACGAGTGCTTCATCACGCGCATGCGCCAGCGCGCGGCCGAGTCCGACCTGGTCATCGTCAACCATCACCTGCTGTGTGCCGACGCGGCCGTCCGGCAGAGCTCGTACGGGGAAGTGATTCCCGCGTGCCACGTGGCCGTCATCGACGAGGCCCATCAGCTCGAGGACGTCGCCACGCAGTACTTCGGCATCAGCGTGAGCAGCCACCGCGTCGAGGACTTCGCGCGCGACGCCGAGCAGCTGCTCGCGCTGCGCCTCGCGCGCGACGAGGCGGCCGACGCGAAGCGGGCCATCGACCGCGTGCGCGATCGGGCGCGGCGGTTCTTCGGCGACGTCCAGTTCGCCCGGCGGGGCGTGTCGTCGGGCGACGACCGGGTGCGCATCCGCCCCGGCATGCTGGCCGAGGCCGCCGAATCGGCCGGCCTGCTGGCCGGCGCGCTCGACGCGCTCGAGAGCCACCTGGCGTTGATGAAGCCGGCCGAGACCGCCGCCGGCGAGTCCGATCGCGCGGAGGGCCGCGGCGTCGATGATGCGCTGGCGCTGGCGCGGCGGGTCGGCGAGCTGCGCGAACAGCTCGCCTTCGTCCTCAGGGCCGACGATCCCGACTATGTCTACTACGTCGAGCTGCGCGGCCGGGGCGTGTACCTCCGCGCGTCGCCGATCGACGTGTCGGCGATCGTCCGGGAGCTGCTGCTCGACCGGATGCAGGCGACCGTGCTGACGTCCGCGACGCTCGCCGTCGACGGCTCGTTCGAGTACATCCGGAGTCGGCTCGGCATCGGCCGCGCCGAGGAGATCTGCCTGCCGTCCGAGTTCGACTACGACCGGCAGGCGATCCTGTACCTGCCGCGCCACATGCCAGACCCGCGGTCGCCGCAGTTCGCCGCGGCCGCCGCCCGCGAGATCCTCGCCATTCTCCAGCGCACCCGGGGGCGGGCGTTCGTGCTGTTCACCAGCTACGCCATGCTGCGAGCCGTCCAGCCGGTCGCCGAACAGGCGCTCGACTTCCCGATCCTGGTGCAGGGCAGCGCCCCGCGATCGACCCTCCTGAACCAGTTTCGCGAGACGCCCCACTCGGTGCTGCTCGCGACGTCGAGCTTCTGGCAGGGCGTCGACGTCGTCGGCGAGGCGCTCAGCTGCGTGATCATCGACAAGCTGCCGTTCGCGTCACCCTCCGACCCCGTCACCGCGGCCCGCATCGAGTCCGTTCGCGCCGCCGGTGGTGCGCCGTTCAACGACTTCCAGGTGCCCCTCGCCATCCTCACTCTGCTGCAGGGGCTCGGTCGGCTCATCCGCCACCGCCGCGACCGCGGCGTGCTCGCCGTGCTCGATCCCCGGCTGCTGACGAGCCCCTACGGCCGGCGCTTCCTGGCGTCGATGCCGGCAGCGCCGGTGACGAACGACCTCGACGCGATCGATGCGTTTTTCGCGGCGCCCGCATCTTCGGCCGACCCCGGCGCGGTGTAGACTAGCCCTATATCGAGAACAGCAGGACGACCGGAATGAACGAGAGGTCCCGCGTCGCGGGTGGCCGTCGGCGTCTCTTCTGGCCGTGGATCGTGGTCATCGGCGCCTTCGCCATGCCCGCGGACGCGCAGCCCGCCCTCCCGGCGGCCCCGGCCCCGGGCGTGATCCAGGGGCAGGTGGTCGGCGGACTGTCCCGGCCGATCGACGGCGCCCTGGTGACGGCCGACTACCACGAGGGCCGCATCCTGCACCGTCAGGCGAAGACCGACGCCTCGGGCCGGTTCAGCATTCCGGATCTGCCGCCGGGCCGCTACACGGTGGCCGCGCAGGCCGAGGATCTGACACCGCAGACCTGGGACGTCATCGTCAATGCCGGCCAGGTGGCGAACGTCGCCTTCCAGCTCATCATCGATCCGGCCGCGATGGCGCGGCGGCGCGCGGCCGAGGAGACCGTCCGCCAGCAGCTGATTGCCGAGGGCGCCGATCTGACGGCGTCGGGCAGCTACGATCAGGCCATCGAGCGGTTGCAGCGGGCGATCGGCCTGATGCCCGACTGCGCCGTCTGCTTCTTCAATCTCGGACGGGCGCAGTCCGGCAAGCGGGACTACACGGCGGCGGAAGCGTCCCTCCGGAAGGCCATTCAGCTCAAGCCCGACTATGCCGAGGCCTACGGCGCGCTGGCCGACATCTTCACCGCCCGCCACCAGTTCACCGAGGCGGTGGACGCCGGCGCGAAGGCAGCCGACCTCGGCGCACGATTGAGCCCCACGGCGGCCTCGAGCTACCGCTACAATGAGGGGATCTATCTCTGGAACGCCGGCCGGATCGCCGATGCCGTGAAGACGTTCGAGGTGGCGGTCCAGCTCGATCCATCGAACGAGGACGCGCATTTCCAGCTCGCGCTCGGCCTCATCAACCAGGGGCAGATGCCGAGGGCGATCGCCGAGCTGGCCACGTATCTGAAGCTGGCGCCCGACGGCAGTCACGCGGCCCGGGCCCGAGCGCTGCTCGACAGTCTGAGGAAGTAACGTGACCGTTTCGCCAGCTTCTCCTTCCGATGCGCTCGCCGCGGCCGTGGCCGGACGGCTGGCCGACATCCGAGGCCGGATCGAGCGGGCGGCGCGCGAGGCGGGCCGATCGCCCGACGAGGTGCGGCTCGTCGCGGTGTCGAAGACCTTCGACGTGGTCTACGTGCGGGCCGCGGCGGCGGCCGGCCAGGTCGATTTCGGTGAGAACCGGGTGCAGGATGCCCTACAGAAGATCGAGCAATCGTCCGATCTTCAGATCAGGTGGCATCTCGTCGGTCACCTGCAGTCCAACAAGGTCCGGAAGGCGGCCTCCGCTTTCGCAATGATCCACTCGGTGGACTCCCTCGAGCTGCTCACCCAGATCGATCGGGCGGCGGAGGCGGCCGGCACGGCCCCGGACCTGCTGGTGCAGGTCGATCTGGCCGGCGAGACGACCAAGCACGGGGCCCCGGTGACGGCGGTCCGTCCCCTGTTCGAGGCGGCCGCGCGGTGCCGGGCGGCCCGACTGGTCGGCCTGATGCTGCTGCCGCCGCGCGGGGGTGCCGGGGAGGATTCCCGGCCGTGGTTCCGGCAGCTGCGCGCCCTCAGGGACGCGCTCGCCGCCGAGGGCACGCCGCCGGCGATGCTCCGCGAGCTGTCGATGGGCATGAGCGGCGACTTCGACGTCGCCGTTCAGGAAGGCGCGACGCTGGTTCGCGTGGGCACCGCGATCTTCGGAGCGCGCGACTATGTTTGATCCGAACCTGTCGTCGTCGAAGGATGTACCGGCGCCGACGTCACCGACAGAGCCGATCGCGCCAATGGGAGAAGCGTCCATGAAAGTGACTCCGCTCGATCTCCGGCAGCAGCGTTTCCGCAAGTCGTTCCGCGGCTTCGAGCCGGTCGAGGTCACCTCGTTCCTGGCCGAAGTCGCCGACGATTACGAACAGGCGCTGCGCGAAGCCGACCGGCTCCGCCAGGATCTCTCCCGCATGGAGGCGGTGCTGGCCGAGCATCGCGAACAGGAGCGGAACCTCCGCAACACGCTGCTGACGGCACAGCGGCTCGCCGACGAGATCCGGCAGAACGCCGAAACCGAGGCCCAGCGGATCATCCGCGAGGCCGAGGGCCGGTCGGACCTGCTGCTGCAGAAGACGCAGGCGCGCCTCGAGGACGTCCAGCGGGAGATCGACGGGCTCAAGATGAAGCGCCGCGAGACCGAGACGACAATCGAGTCGACAATCTCGGCATTGCGCAACACGCTCGACTTCGTCCGCGAGCAGGATGAGCGCGAGCGCGACGAGCGCGTGCTCCTGCACCGGCCGCGCCATGCCGACACCGGCGCCAGCCAGCCGTCGACGCGCGCCGAGGCGACGTCGGGCGGTCCCGCGCCGGTCCAGTCCAATCCCCAGACCCAGTCCTGAGATCGCCGATGGACCCGGGCAGCCCGTTTGCCGCTGCCGACGGTGGCACGCTCGTCCGCGTCCGCGTCACCCCCCGGGCCGGCCGCAGCGGCTTCGCCGGCACGCGGGAGGGTCGCCTGCTCGTCCGCCTGGCGGCGCCACCGGTCGACGGCGCCGCCAACGATGCGCTGGTCGCCCTTCTGGCGCGCCAGCTCGGTCTGCCCGGGCGAGCCGTCACAATCGTCCGCGGCATGCGCGGACGCGAGAAGCAGGTGCGAATCGACGGCCTCGCCCCCGCCGACGTCACCGCCCGTCTGAACCTTTCCTGACCCGACTTCCCCCGCGAAATTGACGCAGACCCGGCGCACTGGCATGATCCGGGCGTCCATGCAGACCATCGACTGTCTCATCCATGACGCCTCGACGATCGTGACCTGCGCGGGTCCGGCGCCGCGCCGCGGCCCGGCCCAGCGGGAGCTGCGGAGCGAGCCCGGAGCCGTGATCGCGGGGAGCGAGGGGCGCATCGTCTTCGTCGGATCGGCCGCGGAGTGCCGCGCCCGGTTCACCGTCGCGCCCGACACGGTGATGATCGACGCCACCGGCTGCTCGGTGCTGCCGGGCTTCGTCGATCCGCACACGCACGTCGTCTTCGCCGGCGATCGGCGCGATGAGCTGCGGCGGCGGCTGGCGGGGGCGACCTACGCCGAGATCGCGGCCGAAGGCGGCGGCATCCTGTCGACCGTCGCGGCCACGCGCGCGGCCGACGCCGACGCGCTGACGCAGGCGACGCGGGAGCGCCTCCGCGAGATGCTCCGCAACGGCACGACCACCTGCGAGGCCAAGAGCGGGTACGGACTGACGGTCGACGCCGAGCTGAAGATGCTGCGCGTGCTGCGTCGGCTGGCCGACGAACAGCCCGTCGAGCTGTCACCGACGTTCCTGGGGGCGCACGAGATTCCACTCGAGTTCCGGGACCGGCGTGAGGCGTACGTCCGTCTGGTGATCGACGAGATGATTCCGGCGGTCGCGCGTGAGGGGCTCGCCGAGTGGTGTGATGTGTTCTGCGAGACCGGCGTCTTCACGCCGGCGGAATCGCTGGAGATCCTGCGGGCGGGTCAGGCGGCCGGGCTGCGCCCGCGCATCCACGCCGACGAGCTGGCGGCCAGCGGCGGCTGGCGGGTGGCGACGGAGCTGGGTGCGCGGTCGGCCGACCACCTGCTGTTCGTCGACCGGGAAGCGGCCGACGCGATGGCGGCGACGGGCGTCGTGGCGACGCTGCTGCCGATCGCGTCGTTCTACCTGAAGCTCGGCCGCTTCGCGCCGGCCCGGCTGCTCATCGACGCCGGCGTGCCCGTGGCGCTGGCCACCGACCTGAATCCCGGCGGCGGCTTCTCGCCTTCGATGCCCTTCGCGATCGCCCTGGCCTGCTTCGCGATGAACATGACGCTCGAGGAGGCCATCATCGGCGCCACTATCAACGCCGCCTACGCCCTCGACCGCCACGACCGGATCGGCAGCCTCGAGCCCGGCAAGCAGCTCGACGCCGTGATCGTCGCCGATGCGCCGGTGGATCTCATCCGCATCGGCGCCCGGGCGGTGAAGTCGGTCGTGAAGAAGGGGAAGGTGGTGGTGACGAACTGACGCCGATCGGGTGCACCACGCGGGGTGCACCCTGCGCATCGCACGCGGCAGGAATACGCTACCTGACCTGCCGCATCACCCGGTCCCAGCGGGTCCGCGTGAAGAAATGGACGACGACCGACACGAGCCCCTTCACCGACTGGCCGACGCCGTTCTCCTCGTAGTCGCGGCTGGTCGCCTCGTAAGACCAGTAGATCAGCGTGGCCTTCCCCTTGATGTAGTCCCGCGGCAGGAAGCCCCAGTAGCGGCTGTCCTCGGAATTGTCGCGGTTGTCGCCCATCACGAAGTACTCGTCGGCGGGGACGGTCACCGGCCCGTAGTTCTCCCGCACGTCGAACGAGGTGGTCTCGGCCTGGTTGGGCGGGCCGACGGGGGGCTGCAGGAAGTGCACGTACGGCTCGGTGATCTCGTGGCCGTTGATGAACACCCGCTTGTTGCGCAGCTCCACGGTTTCGCCCGGCAGCCCGATCACGCGCTTGATGAAGTCGCGGGTGGGGTCCTCCGGGTACTTGAAGACGATGACGTCGCCGCGGCGCGGCTCGCGCATCGGCAGCAGGGCCCGCTCGAGCGACGAGTCGGTCGGGCCGAAGACGAACTTGTTGACGAGCAGGTGATCGCCGACGAGCAGCGTGTTCTCCATCGACCCGGTCGGGATCTTGAAGGCCTGGACGATGAACGTCCGGATGAACAGGGCCAGGATCACCGCGATGACGATCGACTCGAAGTATTCGCGCCCGGTGGACTTCTGAAACGCCATGGTCGTCGGCCGGCCGGACCGGCTCACTCCCCCATCTTGAGAATCGCCAGAAAGGCTTCCTGCGGAATCTCGACGCGGCCGACGCGCTTCATCCGCTTCTTGCCTTCCTTCTGCTTCTCGAGCAGCTTGCGCTTCCGCGTGATGTCACCGCCGTAGCACTTCGCCAGCACGTTCTTCCGCATGGCCTTCACGCTCTCGCGCGCGATGATCCGGCCGCCGATGGCCGCCTGGATCGCCACCTCGAACATCTGCCGCGGAATCAGCTCCCGCATCTTCGACGCCAGCGCGCGCCCGCGCTCGTACGCCATGTCCCGGTGGACGATGATCGACAGCGCGTCGACCGGCTCGCCGTTCACCAGGATGTCCAGCTTGACCAGCGGCGACGGCCAGTAGCCGGTGACATGATAGTCGAGCGAGGCGTAGCCGCGCGACAGGGTCTTCAGCCGGTCGTAGAAATCGAGCACGACCTCGTTGAACGGCAGCTCGTAGGTGATGAGCACCCGGTCGGTCGAGACGTACTCCATCGTCTTCTGGACGCCCCGCTTCTCCTGGCAGAGCTGGAGGATCACGCCGACGTGCTCGGTCGGCGTCAGGATCATCGCCGTGATGACCGGCTCCTCGATCGTCACGATCCGCCCGGCGTCGGGCAGCTTCGCCGGGCTGTCGATCTCGATCGTCTCGCCATCGGTCGTCGTCACGCGGTAGAGCACGCCCGGTGCCGTCGTGACGAGGTCCATGTTGAACTCGCGCTCGAGCCGCTCCTGCACGATCTCCATGTGCAGCAGCCCGAGGAAGCCGCAGCGGAACCCGAAGCCGAGCGCCGCCGACGTCTCGGGCGCGAAGAAGAACGAGGCGTCGTTCAGCCGCAGCTTCTCGAGCGCGTCGCGCAGCTCCGGGTACTGATGGCCCTCGACCGGGTAGAGCCCGGCGAAGACCATCGGCTTCAGCTCCTTGAAGCCCGGGAACGGCTGCGCCGTCGGCCGCGCCGCCTCGGTGATCGTGTCGCCGATCTGCGCGTCGGCCACGTTCTTGATGCCGGCCGCGATGAAGCCCACCTCGCCGACGCCGAGCTCGTCGACCAGCACGGGCTTGGGCGTGAAGATCCCGAGCTCGTTCACCTCGTAGTCGCGCCCCTCCGCCATCAGCCGGATCTTCATGCCGGGCCGGAGGCTGCCGTCGATGATCCGCATCACGATCAGCACGCCCCGGTAGGAATCGTACCAGGAGTCGAAGATCAGGGCCTTCAGCGGCGCCTCGGGCGACCCGGCCGGCGGCGGCACCCGGCGGACGACGGCCTCGAGCACGTCCTGCACGCCGGTCCCCATCTTCGCGCTCGTCAGGATGGCCCCCGACGCGTCGAGCCCGACGATGTCCTCGATCTGGCGGCGGGCCTCCTCGGGCTGCGCGCCAGGCAGATCGATCTTGTTGATGACCGGAATCACCTCGAGGTCGTGGTCGACCGCCAGGTAGGCGTTCGCCAGCGTCTGCGCCTCCACGCCCTGCGACGCGTCGACGAGGAGCAGCGCTCCTTCGCAGGCCGACATCGAACGGGTGACCTCGTAGGAGAAGTCGACGTGGCCCGGGGTGTCGATGAGGTTCAGGACGTAGGTCTCGCCCGCCAGCGACGTGTAGTTCAGCCGGACGGGATGCGCCTTGATCGTGATGCCCCGCTCGCGCTCCAGATCCATGCTGTCGAGCACCTGGGCCTCCATCTCGCGCGCCTGCAGCGCGCCGGTCAGCTCCAGGAACCGATCGGCAAGCGTGGACTTGCCGTGATCGATGTGCGCGATGATGGAGAAATTCCGGATGAAGCGTGGATCCATGGGGGAGATACTGATGAATTCAGAATGGAGAATTGAGAACGAAGAAATGGCGCGGTATGGCGCTTCGCGCCGTCCCCGCTCGTCTCTCTCAATTCTTGAATCCTCAATTCATCATCTGCCATCGAGCGGCGTCCACCGCTGCGGGTACTCCGGCCCGATGTAGTCGGCCCGGGGCCGCATCAGCCGGTTGTTCGCGTACTGCTCCTGCACGTGGGCCGTCCAGCCCGACACGCGGCTGACGGCGAAGATCGGCGTGAAGAGCTCGGTCGGGATGTTCAGGGCGTGATACGTGGAGGCCGAATAGAAGTCCACGTTCGGGTTGAGCTGCTTCTCCTGCAGCACCAGCGCCTCGATCCGCTGCGACATCTCGAACCATGCCGTGTTGCCGGCCCGCGCACCGAGATCGCGCGACATCTGCCGCAGATGCGTCGCCCGCGGATCCTCGGTCCGATACACCCGGTGGCCGAAGCCCGGCACCTTCACCTTGCGCGCGAGCAGGCCGCGGATGGTCTCCTCGATCTTCTCGGGCGTCGCGTCCGCGCCGATCTCCATCAGCAGCTTCATGACCTCGGCGTTCGCCCCGCCGTGCAGCGGCCCCTTCAGCGTGCCGACCGCGGCCACGATCGCCGAGTACATGTCGGTGAGCGTCGCCGCCGCCACGCGCGCGGCGAACGTCGACGCGTTCAGCTCGTGGTCGGCGTGCAGGACGAGCGCCACGTCGAAGGCGCGCGTCTCGAGCGCGCTCGGCCGCTGCCCCGTCAGCATGTACAGGAAGTTCGCCGCGTGGCCCAGCGCCGGATCCGGCGCGATCGGGCCGCCACCGGCGTTCTGCCGACCGAGGGTCGCCACCAGGCTCGCCATCTGGGCCGTCAGCCGCACCGCCTTGCGCCGCTGCGCCTGCGGCGCCCGGTCGGCCGCCTCCGGATCGTAGTGGGCGAGCGCCGACGTCAGCGTCCGCAGCGCGTCCATCGGCTCGACCGGCGGCAGCATGCGCATCAGCCGGAGGATCCCCTCAGGCAGCGGGCGGGCCGCCGCGAGCTGCGAGGCCAGGTCGCCCAGCTCGGCCCGCGTCGGCAGGCGGCCGTTCCACAGCAGGAAACAGACCTCCTCGAACGAGGCGTGCTTCGCCAGCTCGTGGATGTCGTAGCCGGCGTAGGCCAGCACGCCGCGCTCGCCGTCGATGTAGCAGATGGACGAGGACGTCGCGACGACGTCCTCGAGTCCCGCCTTGGCCTTCAAATCGGCAGTCATGACCCTTCATCATAGCAGAGGGGCAGGACCGGGGAATGGGTATCGGGGTGGCCGTGCGGCCCGGCAGAAGACGTCGCCGAGGCCATGCCGAGCCCGAGGACATGCCAATCCGAGGGCGAGGCATCGGCGTCAGCTCCGCGCGGGGGGTGGGGCCCCGCGCGCATTGAACGAGAAGGCCATTGGCGGGTCCTGTCGCCGAACACCCCGTCCGTGCTCGGCGCCAAAAACGCGATCACGGTCGAGGCGCCTGCGCGCGGCCGGGGGCCCGGTTCGGCGCCACCCGCGGGCGGCCACGAACGTCGCCGAAGGCCATGCGAGCCCGAGGACATGGAGATCCGAGGGCGAGCATCGGCGTCAGCTCCGCGCGGGGGTGGGGCCCCGCGCGCATTGAACGAGAAGGCCATTGGCGGGTCCTGTCGCCGAACACCCCGTCCGTGCTCGGCGCCAAAAACGCGATCACGGTCGAGGCGCCTGCGCGCGGCCGGGGGCCCGGTTCGGCGCCACCCGCGGGCGGCCACGAACGTCGCCGAAGGCCATGCGAGCCCGAGGACATGGAGATCCGAGGGCGAGCATCGGCGTCAGCTCCGCGCGGGGGTGGGGCCCCGCGCGCATTGAACGAGAAGGCCATTGGCGGGTCCTGTCGCCGAACACCCCGTCCGTGCTCGGCGCCAAAAACGCGATCACGGTCGAGGCGCCTGCGCGCGGCCGGGGGCCCGGTTCGGCGCCACCCGCGGGCGGCCACGAATGTCGCCGAAGGCCATGCGAGCCCGAGGACATGGAGATCCGAGGGCGAGCATCGGCGTCAGCTCCGCGCGGGGGTGGGGCCCCGCGCGCATTGAAGAATGCCGCGCGGTTCGGCCCGAGTTGAAGCTCGGGGCCTAATGCGTCAGGGGGGCGTCGGGCGGGTCGGCCGCGGTGCCGGGCATCGCCGCCCCGCCCAGCGGCCCCATCTGGGCGTAGCGCAGGAACAGCCGGCCCCACGGTGTGGTGGCGCACCACTGCTCGAAGGTGCGGCGGTCGCGCATCGGCCAGCGGTAGAAGTCGTGGTAGACCTCGCTGCCGGCGATGAAGACGTTGACCAGCGGCGTGTGGAAGAACAGCTTCTGGAACGGCTTCAGGGGGCCGAACCACATGAGATCGCCAATGGTCGAGGCGCCGTTGTCGCCCACGGTGAAGCCCCAGCGCTCGTTCGCCACCTCGGTGTCGCCCACGATCTCGATGTCGCGCGGGTCGCCGACGCCGAGGCCGTCCTCGTGGGCGAGGCGGATGTAGTCGAGCGTCATCGGGTCGAACCCCATCATCCGGGCCGCGACCGCGTCGATCGCCACCTGGTCGGCCGACGCCAGCATCACGTTCTTCACGACCGGATACATCGTCCGCGGTCCCGGGCCGTTGCCGGCGGTGGTGCCGTCCATGACGGCGAACAGGCCCGGGTGGATCTCCTTCTGGATGGCGAGCAGGTCGACCAGCGTCTCGTGGATCCAGGAGTGCGTGTAGTGGCGCTTCGTGTTCAGCAGGCCGCCGAAGGCGTTCTTCATCGCCCCGGTGGTCGTCGTGTAGATGTGGCACTTCACCGTCGGGAGATGGACGATGTTGCGGCCGACGAAGAAGTCGGGGATGTGGATCCCCTCCGGGTAGATGCGGTCCAGCACGCGCATCCGGGCCTTCGGCTGGTACCGGATCCACTGCATGTCCTCCGGCTTGAAGTTGTAGAGCACCGGAATGCCGTACCGCTCGAAGATCGGCACGTAGTGGTTCAGGTCCTCGCCCTTGAACGCGTCGGTGACGACCGTCTTGTTCTGGACGCAGACGAGATCGTCGAATCCGCGGCGCTGCAGCGCCTGCACCGTGCCTTCGAGCTGCCAGGGCGTGGTGTTGGCGGCCGGGAACGGGAAGTGCCAGGAGATATTGTCCTTGAGGATCGTCCCCTTGCCGGCGGCCAGGGCCGACGAGACGCCGCCCAGCTCCATCAGGCGGTCGGTGTCCTCCAGAACCGTGTCGGGCGAGACGCGCAGCAGGGCGACTTTCGATTTCACCGGGACTCCTGATGCCGCAGGGAGCCATGAGGCCGGCCCCGGCAGGCGGATCGCTTACTTGCCGCTGGCCACCTGGGTCTCGAGCACGACCGGGTCGCCCGCGAACTGCTGCACGATCGACAGCAGACCGGTGTAGAGGAAGCCGATCTGGAACAGGATCAGGAACGGCAGCGTGCCGTAGATCTGGTTCGCCAGCGCGTAGAACACCGTGGCCGTGAAGTAGAGGCCCAGGGCGAGCTCGATGAGCGGCTGGACGGAGACCGACTGGCGGTACTTCTTGCCGACCCACTCGTCGCCGGCCGCCTCGATGCGGTACTTGGGCGTTCGCGCGAACTCGCTCTGCTTGTTGAACAGCGCCTCGAAGACGGCGCGCGTGTTGTTGATCGACAGGCCGATGCCGATCGACATCAGGAACGGCAGGTACTTCAGCCGCGCGACCCAGTCGCGGTGGATCTCCCGCTGGCAGACCATGTAGAAGTTCGACACCGACAGCGTCGCCGCGCAGAACAGCGGGAGATCGATCAGCAGCATCTCCGACCAGCCCATGTTGTAGCGGATGACCATCGCCGGGAACATCAGCAGCGACAGCACCGTCATGAGCGGGTAGTTGAAGTTCGCCGTCAGGTGCATGAAGGCCTCGGCCTTCACCTTCAGCGGCAGATCCGCCCGGAGGATCTCCGGCAGCAGCTTGCGGCAGGTCTGGATCGACCCCTTCGCCCACCGGTGCTGCTGCGACTTGAACGCGTTCATCTCCACCGGCACTTCCGCCGGCGCGATGACGTCGCCGAGGAAGATGAACTGCCAGCCCTTGAGCTGCGCCCGGTAGCTCAGGTCGAGATCCTCGGTGAGCGTGTCGTGCTGCCAGCCGCCCGCCGACGCGATCGTCTCACACCGCCAGACGCCGGCCGTGCCGTTGAAATTGAAGAAGCGCCCCGACCGGTGCCGGCCGCCGTGCTCGAGCACGAAGTGGCCGTCGAGCAGGATGGCCTGGATCTTCGTGAGCAGCGAGTAGTCCTGGTTGATGTGCCCCCAGCGCACCTGCACCATGCCGACCTTCGGATCGGCGAAGTACGGCATCGTGCACTGCAGGAAGTCGCTGCCCGGCAGGAAGTCGGCGTCGAAGATGCCGACGAACTCGCCGCGGGCCACCCGCAGCCCGGCCTCCAGCGCCCCGGCCTTGTAGCCGTGGCGATCGGTCCGGTGGTAGGTACTTGATGTCGAAGCCCTGCGCCGCGTGCCGCCTGACCGCCAGCTCTGCGATCTCGCAGGTCTCATCGGTCGAGTCGTCGAGGACCTGGATCTCCAGCAGCTCCCGCGGATAGTCGAGACGACACACCGACTCGATGAGCCGGTCGGCCACGTACATCTCGTTGTAGATCGGGAGCTGGATGGTGACGACGGGCAGCCGATCCAGGACGCCGGCCGGTTTCGGCTCGTTGTCCCGGTGCTTCATGTAAAGATACACGAGCAGGTACCGGTGCCACCCGTAGATCGCCAGGATGATGAGGACGAAAAAGTACGCCGCGAGAATGAGTGTTTCAGCGGGGTTCATGAGGCCGGTCAGTTGTCTTCAGACACAATCGATCATTATATAAGGGCCCTTTGCAAAGTCAATTTCCACAGAACAGTGCAATGACCCCGTCCCAGTTACGCGAACTGCTCGATCAGGTCCGGCTCGGCCACGTCGAGGCGGCCGACGCCTGCACCCGGGTCCTGGCCCTGCTGCGGCAGAGCCCGATCGCCGACCTCGGTTTCGCCCGGGTCGACCACCACCGCTCCATCCGCCAGGGGTTCCCGGAGGTCATCCTGGGCGCCGGGAAGACCCCGGAACAGGTGGCGGCCATCGCCGAGAACATCGTCGACCACGGCCAGACCCTGCTCATCACCCGGACGACCGCCGAAACCTGGGAGCTCGTCCGGGCGAAGGTGCCGGACGCCGTCTTCCACCCCCAGGCCCGGCTGATTACCTGCGAGCGCGAGCCGCTCCCGCAGGGCCAGGGGACCATCCTCGTCGTGGCCGCCGGCACGTCCGACCTGCCGGTCGCCGAGGAAGCGGCCGTGAGCGCGGCCGTCATGGGCAACGCCGTCGAGAGACTGTACGACGTCGGCGTCTCCGGACTCCACCGTTTGCTGAGCCAGCACGACCGGCTGAACACCGCCCGCGTCATCATCGTCGCGGCGGGCATGGAAGGCGCCCTGCCGAGCGTCGTGGCCGGCCTGGTGCACGTCCCGGTCGTCGCCGTGCCGACCTCCGTCGGGTACGGCGCGAGCTTCGGCGGGCTGGCGGCGCTCCTCGCCATGCTGAACAGCTGCGCGTCGGGGGTCTCGGTCGTCAACATCGACAACGGTTTCGGGGCCGCCACGGTGGCCAGCCTCATCAATCACCCCTGACCCACCGCCGCGCCGTCGTGAAATATTTACCCACCCATGTCTCTCTGACGCACCCTATCCTCCCCTGGCCGGCTTGACAGCCGGGGGGTCGCCGCCCATATTGCGGGTGTTGGTATCCGCCAATCAGGCGTGTTAGGCTTGAGGGTTGCCTTTTTCCGGAGGGGGTGGCTCCGGCGGAAGGCCGCAGCCCGCTTCACCCTGCCCGGTTTCGAGCATTTCACTGGTTCGATAGCATCTCGCGTGCCATGCAAGCAGGGATCCTGCGGTTCCTCGAATTCGGGCGCGTACTCGAGGCGGTCCGGAGCCTGACCCGTACGCCGCTCGGCGCCGCGCGGATCGAGGTGCTCGAGCCCGCCCTCGAACGGCCGGAAGTCGCCCGGCTGCTGGCGGCCACCTCGGAAGGTGTCCGGCTCATCGACCGGCACGGCCTGCTGCCGCTGCGGGCTCAGGCCGACCTGGCCGCACACCTCGAAGCGCTCGTCGCGCCCGGTCTCGCGCTGGAACCGCTCGCCCTGCTCGGCCTGGCCGACTTCCTGGAGTCGGTCGGCGAATCGTGCGCCCTGATCGACCGTGAGGGCGACCGCCATCCGCTGCTGCGGGCCGTGGCCGCCGGGGCCGCGTCGTTCCGTGACGAGACGTCGGCGGTGCGCCGGCAGATCGATCCCGCGGGCGACGTCGCCGACGATGCGAGCCCGCGGCTGAAGGGCATCCGGGAGCGGCTGCGGCGCCAGAGGGCGCACCTGCGGAACAGCCTGGAATCGTATCTGCGGGGCCGCGACACGGCGCGCTACCTGCAGGAGCAGGTCGTCACCGACCGCAACGGCCGCTACGTGCTGGTGGTCCGGGCCGAGCACCGGAGCGACATTCCCGGCATCGTGCACGGCGCCTCGACGAGCGGGGCGAGCCTGTTCGTCGAGCCGCTGGCGACCGTCGAGATCAACAACGAGATCGTGGCGCTCGGCGACGAGGAAGCCGCGGAGGTGCACCGGATCCTCCTCGCCCTGACCGACGGGTTCCGTGCCCGGCTCGACGATCTCGCCCGGACGATCGACGTCGCCGCCGAGCTCGATGTCGTGCAGGCCAAGGCGCGCTTCTCGACGGCCACGGGCGGCATCGAGCCGGAGCTCGTCGAGTCGGGATTCGAGCTGCGCGGTGCCCGGCACCCGCTGCTGATGAGCGCCGTGCTGTCGCGGCTGGACGAGCCGCCGACGACGCCGCGGACCGATCCGGTGCCGGTCGACATCGTGCTGACGCCGCCGGCCGGCGTGCTGGTCATCACCGGGCCGAACACGGGCGGCAAGACCGTGGCGCTGAAGGCCGCCGGCCTGCTGGCGGCGATGGCCCAGGCGGGCCTGCACATTCCCGCCGCGGGCGGGTCGCGGCTGCCGGTCTTCCGGTCGCTGTTCGCCGACATCGGCGACGAGCAGTCGATCGAGGCCAATCTCAGCACGTTCTCGTGGCACGTCACGAACATCGCGGCGATGGATCGCGCGCTGGAGCTGCCCGCCCTGGTGCTGCTGGACGAGGTGGGCGCCGGCACCGACCCGATCGAAGGCGGCGCGCTGGGCATGGCGATCATCGATCACTTCCGTCGCCGTGGCGCCACGATTATCGCGACGACGCATTACGACGCCCTGAAATCGTACGCCGCCACGACCGACGGCGTGACCTCCGCGGCGTTCGGGTTCGATCCGGAGACGTTCGCGCCGACCTACCGCCTGCAGTACCGGGTCGCCCGGACGGAGCCTGGCACTCGAGATGGCGGCCCGGCTGGGGCTGAACCCCGAGGTGGTGGCGGCGGCGCGCGGCAACCTGAGCCAGCGCGAGACGCAGCTCGCCGAGCATCTCGCCCGGGTGGACGAGGAGCTGCGGAGCCTCGACGGCGAGCGGCACGCGGTGGCGCAGGAGCGCACCGCGATCGAATCGGCGGAGGCGCGACTGCGCCTGCGGGAAGACGCGGTGCGGCAGCGCGAGGAGCGGCTGAAGCAGCGGCTGAACGCGCAGCTCGACGAGCGGCTGCGGGAGGCCCGCCGCGAGATCGACGCCGTCATCGACGAACTGAAGCGGCGCACGTCGACGCTGGTGCGTGACGCCTCGCGGCGCAGCGCGCCGTCGATCGTCTCGACCGGCGAGACCGGCGCCCTCCGTGCGACAGCGATGAAGGCGGTCGACGAGGCGCTCGATGCACTGCGCGAGCGCACGGCGGGCACCGCCACGGCCGTGCCCGACGAGAGCGGCCGCGCACCGCGGCCGGGCGATCGGGTGGCCGTCGGCGGACTCGGGATCGAGGGCACGCTGGTGGCGGTGCAGGGCCGGACGGCGGAAGTCGACGTTCGCGGCAAGCGCCTCCGATCGACGCTTCGCGAGCTCCGGCTGCTGGTGCCGGCGGCCGGGACGCCGGAACGGGTGCACGTGAACGTGGAGCTGCAGCCACGGGATACCGTCGCCACCGATCTCAACGTCGTCGGCTGCACGGTGGACGAGGCGCTGACCAGGACCGAGCGGTTCCTGGACGAGGCGCTGCTGTCGGAGCAGCGGACCCTGCGGGTGATTCACGGGCATGGCACCGGGCAGCTCCGGAAAGGCGATCGCCGGGTTCCTGAAGGAGCACCCGCTGGTCGTGCGGTTCGCGAGCGCCCCGCCCGAAGCCGGTGGCGGCGGCGTGACGGTGGTGGAGATGAAGGACTGACGTGGCCCTGTTTCCCCAGCCGTTCATCGACGACCTGCGGCTCCAGGCGGACATCGTCCAGGTGGTGCAGGAGTACGTCCCGCTGAAGCGATCGGGGGCGACGTTCAAGGGTCTGTGTCCGTTCCACGGCGAGAAGACCCCGTCGTTCCACGTGAACCGGGACAAGGGATTCTTCCACTGCTTCGGGTGCGGCGTCGGCGGTGACGTGTTCAAGTTCCTCGAGCTGCACGAGAAGCTGAGCTTTCCGGACGCCGTCCGGCACCTCGCGCAGCGGTTCGGCGTGACGATTCCCGAGCTCGAGGGCGGCCGCGACGACCGGGCGAGCTCGGGCGAGCGGGAAGCCCTGCTGAAGGCGCACGAGATCGCGCAGACGTACTTCCGGGAGCAGCTGGAGGCGCCGGCCGGCGCCCAGGCGCGGCGGCAGCTGGAGGACCGGGGGGTGACGGCGGCCACCGTCGACAAACTGGGCCTCGGCTACGCGCCGACCACCCGGGAGGGACTGAAGGCGCGGCTGCTCAAGCAGGGATTGCCGCTGCCGATCATCCTGCGCAGCGGCCTCGTCGTGCAGCGCGACAACGGCGACGCGGTCGACCGTTTCCGCCACCGCCTGATGATTCCGATCTGCCGCGACACCGGCTCGGTGATCGCCTTCGGCGGACGGACGATCGACGGGGAGCATGGGCCGAAGTACCTGAATTCGCCGGAGACGCCGATTTACTCGAAGAGCCGGACGCTGTACGGACTGCACCTGACGAAGACCGACGTCCGCCGGCTCGGCTATGCGGTGCTGGTGGAGGGATATTTCGACTTCGCCCAGGTGTTCCAGGAACAGGCCGCCCCGGTGGTGGCCGCCTGCGGCACGGCCCTCACGATCCAGCAGGCTCAGCTGTTGCGCCGGTTCACGAGCCGGGTCGTGCTCAGCTACGATCCCGACGCCGCCGGGCAGGGGGCGGCCGCCCGCTCCTGCGAACTGCTGGTGGCGGAAGGGTTCGACGTGAACGTGGCGACGCTCGGTGCGGGTGATGATCCCGATGCATTCATCCGAAAACAGGGCGGCGAGGCCTATCGGGCGAAGCTGCGCAGTTCGAGGCCGTACCTGGAATTCCTGCTCGATCGGGCGGCGGCCGATCACGACCTGGCGAGCGACGAAGGACGGCGGCGGTTCCTGAACGACATGCTGCTGGTGGCGGCCCGCATTCCCGACGCCACGGCGCGCGATCAGTTCGGCGACCGGCTGGCGCACAAGGCGCGGATCACGGAAGACGTGGTGCGGGCCGAAATCCGTAAGGCGGCGGTGTCGCGCCAGACGACGGTGACGACGCGGGAGCTGCCGCGGTCGGGCGGGATCCGGCAGGCGGAGCGCGGGCTGATCTGGGGGCTGTTTCACGACACGTCGATCACGATCGAGGCCATCAAGTCGTGTGACGACAACGACTTGAACGAACTAGTGGCGCGCGAGATCTTCGAAGTGGCGCGGAGTCTGCAGGACGAGGCCACCGAGAGTGTACCGGCGCTGCTGTTACGGCGTCTAAGTACTGTGAGCGTGGAGCTGGTGACGGGGATTGCGGCGGCGACCAGCGCCCCGGCGCCCCCGATCGACTGCGTGCGGGCCCTGAAACGACTGCGCTACGAGCGGGAGCGGGCGGCGATCCAGCGTGAAATCGACCGGTTGCAGGGGCTCGGAGCCGGTGAGAACGGCTCGGAGATCGACCGGCTCTGGCTGGAGAAGATGAGTCTGCTCCACCGGATTGAAGAGCTGGCGTCGGGGGCCTGAGGGGCGGAACGGCGCGCGGCGAGATATCGAGAACGAACGGCCTGATAGCGGACGGTTCATTGGGAGGGATAGGTCTTGTCGATCGAAGAAAAATACGATGAGGTTCGTCAGCTGATCTCCATCGGCAAGGAGAAAGGCTATCTGCTGTACGACGAGGTCAACGAGTTGCTGCCGTCGGAGATCACCTCGTCCGAGGAGCTCGACGACCTGTTCAACACGTTCGGCAGTGCCGGCATCGAGGTGCTCGATGCCGACCAGGCCAAGTTCCGGGAGGACAAGTCGTTCGACCGGACGGGCGAGGGCAGCGAGGAGCTGGATCTCGATCTGACGCCCGGGGCCCTCGACAAGACCAACGATCCGGTCCGGATGTACCTGCGCGAGATGGGCACGGTGCCGCTGCTCACCCGCGAGGGCGAGGTGGAGATCGCGCGCCGGATCGAGCGCGGCAAGCTGGCGGTCATCAAGTCGATCTCGCGCACGGCCATGATCGCGCGCGAGGTCATCCAGATGGGCGACCTGCTCCGCAACGGCGAGCGGACGATCCGCGAACTGGTGACGTTCCAGGAGGACGAGCTGGCCGACGACCGGGCCGAGGATCGCGTGCAGGAGGTCCTGAAGCAGACCGACGCGGTGAAGAAGGCCCGCACGGCCCTGCAGAAGGCCGACGAGAAGCTGGCCGCGACGCCGAAGAAGGACAAGAAGAAGTACCGCCGCGCGCACTGGAAGGCGATGCGGGCGCGGGTGGAGCTGTCGCAGCGGATCCGGGACATCGACTTCACCGAGGTCGTCAAGCGCCGCCTGATCGATCAGATGAAGGAGGCGGTCGAGGCGATGCAGCGCCTGCAGCGCGAGGGCGACTCGATCAACCGGCAGCTGACGACCAAGGGGCGCCGGACGAAGGTCAAGGAGGAGGAGCGCAAGAACCTGCAGCGGCGGCTGCGCGAGGTGAAGGCCTCCATCCGGCAGATGACCATTGAGCTCGAAGGGACGCCCGACGAGCTGCGGCGCACCCTCGACACGATCATCCGCGGCGAGTGGCAGGCCGAGCAGGCCAAGAAGGAACTGGTCGAAGCGAACCTCCGCCTCGTCGTGTCGATTGCGAAGAAGTACACCAACCGCGGGCTGCAGTTCCTCGATCTGATCCAGGAAGGCAACATCGGCCTGATGAAGGCGGTCGACAAGTTCGAGTACCGCCGCGGGTACAAGTTCTCGACCTACGCCACCTGGTGGATCCGGCAGGCCATCACCCGCGCCATCGCCGACCAGGCGCGCACGATCCGGATTCCGGTGCACATGATCGAGACGATCAACAAGCTGATCCGGACCTCGCGCGCCCTCGTGCAGGAACTCGGTCGCGAGCCGACCTCGGAGGAGATCGCCAAGCGGATGGACATTCCGGTGTCGAAGGTCCGGAAGGTCCTGAAGATCGCGCAGGAGCCCATCTCCCTCGAGACGCCGATCGGCGAGGAGGAGGACAGCCACCTCGGCGACTTCATCGAGGACCGGCAGGTGGTGTCGCCGTCCGAGGCCGTGATCAACCTGAACCTGAAGGAACAGACCGAGTCGGTGCTGAAGACGCTGACACCGCGCGAGGAGAAGGTCATCAAGATGCGGTTCGGCGTCGGCGACGGCAGCGAGCACACGCTCGAGGAAGTCGGCCAGAGTTTCGCCGTCACGCGCGAGCGCATCCGGCAGATCGAGGCCAAGGCGCTGCGCAAGCTGCGCCACCCGTCCCGGAGCCGCAAGCTGCGGGCGTTCCTCGAAGGACGGTAAGGCGGACAGGTCTGGCGAATTGAAGAATGCAATTTCTTCAATTCGCCGTTCTTCACCCTCGGGCCCATAGCTCAGCGGTCAGAGCCGCCGGCTCATAACCGGCCTGTCCCAGGTTCGAATCCTGGTGGGCCCACCATTACCTGGCTTGCGTGGGGCCCCACCCCCACGCTTGCCGTCGCTGACGCTCCGGATCCTGGGATCGAGGCCATTGCTGCCGGGACTGACACCTGGAGCCGCACTCCGAGGCGGTCGCTTGCTCCGCATCCGACGCTCCGGATCCTGGTCGCTATGGGGTTCGCTGGTGGAAGCGGTGCGCGAGCGGGCCTGCCCCGCCGAAGCGCCGACGGCGCGAAGGCGGGTTGACGGCACGCGGGCTCAGCATCAACAATGAAGCAGTCTCATGCCGGATAGCACGCCCACACCCGATTCGGTTCACCAGCTCTGCCGCCATCCAAGGGCCCCGCTGCGCGGGGCTCTTTTTGTTTGGGGAGATTCCGCCGACGCGCCCGCGGGCCACACGCCATCCCGCCCGGTTGCGCCGCCGGTTCCTGCCCCCTGGACGACATCACCATGCTCCCTGATCTCGAACGTCTAATCCGCCTCCAGCAGCTCGAATCGACCGCCGACGCCGACCGCCGGCGCATTGCGGAACAACCCGAACGGGCCCAGGCCCTTCAGGCCCGCATTGATGCGGCGCAGGCGGCGGCCGACACCGCGAAGGCGCAGCTGGCCGACAGCCAGCAGGCCCGGCGGGAGGTCGAGAAGGAAGTCGCGGCCGTCCAGAGCCGGCTCACGAAGTTCAAGGGCCAGCTGATGGACGTGAAGACCAACCGTGAATATCAGGCGATGCAGAAGGAGATCGAGGTCGCGGAAGGCGAAGTGAAGGGGATGGAGGACCGCATCCTCGAGCTGATGCTCGAGGCCGACCAGCTCACGGCCACCGTCAAGGCGGCCGAGCGTGCCCTGGCCGCCGAACAGCAGGCCGTCGCCACCGACCGGCGCACACTCGACGAGGAGGTGGCCGCCTGGGAAGCCGAGCTGGAGAAGGTGTCCGCCGCGCGCGCCGAGCTGGTGGCCGACATGAATCCGCAGCTCGTCGTGACCTTCGAGCAGCTGGCGAACCAGCGCAAGGGGATCGCGGTGGCGGAGGCGCGTGACGGGATCTGCACGATCTGCCACGTCCGGATGCGCCCGCAGGTCTTCAACACCATCCGGCGGAACGACGCCATCATCCAGTGCGACCATTGCCGTCGCATTCTCTACTTCGTCGCCGTCCCCACGGACGCCGTGGCCAACGAGGCCGTCCAGTGATCACGCTCTACATCGACGGGGGCTCCCGCGGAAACCCCGGGCCGGCGGGCTATGGCGTGCGGATTGAGAACGCGGACGGCTCGCTCGTCCACGAATTCCACGAATCGGTCGGCGTCGCCACGAACAACGTGGCGGAGTACCGCGGGCTGCTGGCGGCGCTGCAGTGGGCCGTCGCCCACCACACCGGGCCCCTGCGGGTCCGATCGGATTCGGAGCTGCTCGTCAAGCAGATGCGCGGCGAGTACCGCGTGAAGAACGCCGGACTCCAGCCGCTGCACGCGCAGGGCCGGCTGCTGGTCGCGCAACTGGGCCGCGTCACGTTCGAGCACGTGCCGCGCGCGAAGAACAAGGAAGCCGACCGGCTCGCCAATCTCGCCATGGATCAGGCCACCGGCAACCAATCCGCCGACGCCCGCTGATTCCCGATCGCCGCGATCAGCTCCGGGCCGGCGCGCCGGCCCGGATCGCTCCCGCCATGCGGCCCGCAGCCGCCCCGTCGCACCGGTACGAACAGAGCAGGCCGGCGTGGTGCGCCGTGCAGAGACCCGCCGCGTACACGGCCGTCGCCGGGACACCGGCCGCCCGCAGCTGATCGCGATTGGCCGCCACCAGGTCGAGATGGGGCCGGTCGGACGCCGCCGGCCGCGTAACGCCCGGGGCGGGCGCACCGGCACGGCTGCCCTCGGACGGAAACCACCGCGCCACGTCCTCGCGCGCATGGCCTGCGGTGAGAAAGGCCTCCCGCACCTCGTCACCCACCTGATAGCAGCACGAGCCGATGCTCGGTCCGATGGCCACCACCACGTCCTCGGGACGACTCCCGAACGACTCCCCGAGCGCCCGCACGGCAAGGCCCGCCACGCCCGCGGCCGTGCCGCGCCATCCGGCGTGAGCCACCGCCACGGCTCCCGTCCGCCGATCGGCCAGGAGCAAGGGCACACAATCGGCCACCTGCACGACGAGCACGAGATCCGGATCGTCGGAAATCGCGATGTCGGCCTGCGGGATGCCGGCCGCCGGCGCCACTCCGCGGCGCCGTACCACGACGTCTGCTCCGTGAACCTGTCGCAACCGCACGATCGCCGACGCGGGCCGCCCGAATGTGGCGGCCAGCCGTTCCCACGCGTTCTCATCGTCGGGCAGCGGCAGCGGCCGGGTCGTGAACAGGTGCGGCGCGGCGGGCGTCAGCGGCGCGCAGCGCAGCGCGGCTCCCCAGGACGCGTCACTCCACTCGAAACCGTGGGCGGGAGATGGCAGCATGAGCAGGTCAGTGGCGCCGATCGACGATCGGCAACTCCAGTCGTGATGAAGGCGGGAGGCTGGTAACCGGAGTTGCGCGTCCCGGAAGCCGGTCCTCGCGGGAATTCCTGAACTTTCCACGACATCGTCGGCCGGGCATGCCGCGACCGGCGGTTGGCTGGTGACTCCGGTTGTCGTCCGGCCGCCTCGCGCCCCGTCCCGTCATGACCTCCGGGATTCTGCCCGGTCGAACAGGCTGCCGGTCAACGACTTGCCGTGCCGCACCGCGCACCGCGCGCCGGGCACGCCCCTTGCCCCCTGAGATCGCGCACTCACACAACAACCGGCCGCCGCGAACGGGAGCGGACGCGTCGGTCTTCAGCCGCTGCGTTCCATTGGCTCGCAGCCGGCCAGGGAGGCAGCCATGACGGTCACCATCGTCCCCAACATGTCGGGCAATCCCCCGGGCAAGCTCGCCGACGCGGAGCTGCACTTCACCGACGGTCCGCTCGGCGGGCTCAAGCTCGTGGGCTTCGGCATCTGGGAACGGCGCGGAGGCGGCGGCCGGAACGTCACGTTTCCCGCGCGCCAGTACTCGGTGAACGGCGAGCGCCGCAGCTTCGCACTGCTCCGGCCGGTCTCGGATGCCACGGCACAGGAACGCATCCGGCAGGTCATTCTCGACGCGTTCCAGGAGTACCGAGGAACGCGCGGCGGTCGCCGGCTGAGCCGCTGCGGGGCGACGAGGGTGCGCGGCGGTCGCGGGCGTCCGCCGCCTGGTCACCCGAGCGTGGGCAGGAAGCGGGCATTCTCGCGCTGGCGCTTCGGGGGCAGTGTCCACTCGGCACGGGTGCTCTTCTCGAACTCCGCGCGGAAGAAGGCCGTCTTCATGCCGCCGTCGATGATGTCCCACGGCAGCACGGCGTCATGGCTCCGGTCGCGGAAGATGTAGAAGTCGCCGTCGACGCCGGCCTCCGCCACGGCCGCCCGCCAGTTGCCGCCGTTCCGCTCGGCCGCCTCGATGGCCGGCGCCACGCGCCGATCGCCGAGGGAGAGCAGCGCCTGGTAGTAGGAGTGCCGCTCGGACTTGATGTTGAAGTACACGTTGTCGATGCCGGCCGTCAGGGTGCGCAGCCGCTTGATCTTCGCGTCGATCTCCGCCGGCGAGACCATCGGCAGCCACTGGTACGCGGTGCCCGGCTTCGGGATCAGCGGATTCACGCTGCCGACGATCCGGCCGATCGCGCCGCGCGGGCGCGCGTGCGTCAGCATGCGGTCGCGGATCTGCAGCGTCAGGTCGCGGATGGCGACCAGGTCTTCGTCGGTTTCCGTGGGCAGGCCGATCATGAAGTAGAGCTTCAGGTTCTCGATGCCGTTCGCGAAGATCAGATCGGCGCGGTCGAGAATCTCGTCGTTCGTCACCGTCTTGTTGATCACGCGGCGGAGGCGGTCCGAACCGGTCTCGGGCGCGATCGTAATCGTCCGCTCGCCGCTGGCGCGCAACAGCCGGACGATCGTCTCGGTCAGATCGTCGAGGCGCAGCGACGCCGGGCTGATCGAGTAGCCCATGTCGTGCAGCCCGGTGAGGATGCGCTCGATTTCCGGGTGGTCGCACAGCGCGATCGACACCAGGCCCGCGCGTCGCGCATAGGGCCTGGCCTTCTCGGCCAGCGCCAGGATCCGGTCGGCCGGGAACGGGCGGACCGGCAGGTAGTTGTAGCCGGCCCAGCAGAACCGGCACAGGTTCGCGCACCCGCGGACGACCTCGACGAGCAGGCGCGAGCCGAACTCGGTATCGGGCGTGAAGATGGTGGTCGATGGCGGGTCGCACTGGTCGGTGGCCTTGAGGGCCGCCTTCCGGACCGGTGTTCGCGCCTCGCTGCCGGGAAGGGGCACGAACGCCTCGATCGTGCCGTCCTCGGCGTAGCGCACGTCGTAGAACGACGGCACGTAGTATCCGGGTTCGCGAGTCAGCCGCCGCAGCAGGTCCGCCCGGTCCGTGGCCTCGGCCATCGTCCGCTGCAGTGTCGGAATCAGCACTTCGCCTTCGCCGGCCGCAATCACGTCGGCGAACAGCGCCAGCGGCTCGGGGTTGACGAAGGTCACGGCGCCGCCGAGCACGACCAGGGGATGACGATCTCCCCGGTCCGCGGCCCGCAGCGGCAGGCCCGACAGCCGGAGCATCGTCAGCACGTTCGTGTAGTCCCACTCGAACGACACGGAGAACGCGAGGATGTCGAAATCAGCGACGGGCGTCTGCGACTCCAGCGTCACGAGCGGCACGCCCGAGGCCGAGATGTCGGCCAGTTCCTGCTTCGGCGGCAGGAACACCCGCTCGCAGACGACGTCGGGCTCGGCGTTGAACAGACGGTAGACCGTCTGGAAGCCGAGATTCGACATCCCGACGAAGTAGGTGTTCGGAAATGCCAGCGCCACGCGCAGGCGGCCTCCGTGCGGCTTCTGCACGAAACCGACCTCGCGGGAAAGGATCTCCCGTGCCCGCTCGCGTTGCTGCCAGTGCTGCTTCTTGCCTGCCATGGTCTTCGTCCGGCCGCACCGATCCGCCGAGACTGTCGGTCGAGCTCAGCCTCCGGCGGCGTCGATCGCGTGTGCCGTGGATTTACTTACTGTATCACGCGCGCCCGGTCGGGCCCCTGGAGGGGCCGCACGTTCGTGCAGCGCCTGCCGGGCGTGTGGCACGCCCGGCAGGACGCCTCGGGCGCGCGGACGGTCCGCCCGCAGACGGGCGGCAGGTGCAGGCGGGGCCGGTACGGGGAGGCGTCAATCCGACGCCCCCCGCCGTCACTCCGAGACTCAGGATTCGTTCGGCCGGCGCAGGAAGGCCGGTACGTCGAACGGCGAGCTGAGATCGAGGTCGCCGTCGGCCGGTTCGACCGGCGCGAACTCGGGTCCGGGCCCGCCGTTGGCGGCGATGGCCAGCGGCAAATCGATCGGGGTGCGGCGCGAGATGGACAGCCGCGGAGCCGCGGCCGCCGCGCCGGGCGCTTCGGCGCGCATCCGCGCGTGATCGGCGTAGTTCTGCAGGTCGACCGGTGTCTGCAGGGCCGAGGGCGACGGACGCCCCGCGGCGCGGCCATCGCCGAACCCGGTGGCGATCACGGTGATCTTCACCCGGCCCTTCAGCGACGGATCGACGACGGCGCCGAAGATGATGTTCGCATCCTCGTCGGCCGCCTCCTGCACGATCAACGACGCCTCGCTGACTTCCATCAGCGAGAGATCGGGGCCGCCGGTCACGTTGATGATGACGCCGCGCGCCCCCTGCACCGACGCCCCTTCGAGCAGCGGGCTCGAGATGGCCCGGCGGGCGGCATCCACGGCCTTCTCCTCGCCGTCGGCGATGCCGGTGCCCATCATGGCCACGCCCATGCCGGTCATGATCGTCTTCACATCGGCGAAGTCGAGGTTGATCAGGCCGGGCACGAGGATCAGGTCGGAGATGCCCTGGATGGCCTGCCGCAGCACGTCGTCCGCCGTGGCAAACGCGTCGGTGAGCGGCGTCGAGCGGTCGATGATCGACAGCAGCCGCTCGTTCGGGATGGTGATCACCGTGTCGACGCAGTCGCGCAGCGCCTCGAGCCCGCGCTCGGCCTGCATCAGCCGCTTCTTCCCCTCGAACTTGAACGGCTTGGTGACGACGGCGATCGTCAGCGCCCCGAGCTCGCCGGCCAGGCTGGCGATGACGGGCGCCGCGCCGGTGCCGGTGCCGCCGCCGAGTCCGGCCGTGACGAACACCATGTCGGCGCCGTCGAGGGCCTGGATCAGCTTATCGGTGTCCTCGAGCGCGGCCTGCCGGCCCACGTTGGGGTCGGCGCCGGCGCCGAGTCCCTTCGTGAGCTTGCCGCCGATCTGCAGGCGCACCGGCGCGTGGTTGATGTGCAGCGCCTGCGTGTCGGTGTTGGCGACGAGGAACTCGACGCCGTCCAGCCCGACCTGCACCATGCGGTTGACGGCGTTCGAGCCGCCGCCGCCGACGCCCACCACCTTGATCTTGGCGCTCGTGTGGCGCTCGTCCTCCAGTTTCAACCGGAGCGCCTCGCGCTCTCTGCGGTCCTCAGCCTGTCGTGTCTCGTCGTGCGGGTCCGCCATTCAGAGCCTCCCTGCCGTTCGGTTCGATCAGAAGAATTCCTTGAACAGGCCGCGCAGCCGGCCCGCCACGCGCCCGAGCGCGCCGACACCCACCGGGACCCGTGCCCCCTCCCCGGCGAGGTTGCGATAGCCATAGAGCACCAGTCCGACACCGGTCGCGAACGCCGGACTGTTGACGTGATCCGCCAGTCCCCCCACGCCGACCGGGCATCCGCGCCGGATCGGCAGATCGAAGATCTGCTCCGCGATTTCCGGCATCCCCTCGAGAATCGCGCCGCCGCCGGTCAGCACGATGCCGGAGTTCAGCGAGCGTTCGTAGCCGGCGCGCCGGATCTCGTCCCACACCAGATGGAAGATCTCCTCGGCGCGCGGCTGCAGGATCTCGGACAGGATGCGCCGCGCCATCACGCGCGACTTGCGGCCGCCGACGCTGGCGACATCGATGGTCTCGTCCTCGTCGACCATCGCCGACAGCGCGCACCCGCTCTTCCGCTTGATCTTCTCCGCGTCCGGAATCGGCGTGCGCAGCCCGACGGCGATGTCGTTCGTGAAGTGGTCGCCGCCCACGCCGATGACCGCCGTATGCCACAGGCTGCCGTGCTCGAAGATGGCGATATCGGTGGTGCCGCCGCCGATGTCGACGAGCGCCACGCCCAGCTCCTTCTCGTCGTCGGTCAGCACCGCCTCGCTCGCCCCCAGCTGCTCGGTGACGGTCTCGAGCACGTTGACGCCGGCGCGGTTGACGCACGCCACGATGTTCTGCGTCGAGCTCATGCTGCCCGTGACGATGTGCACGTTCACCTCGAGCCGCGCCCCCGTCATGCCGACCGGCGCCCCGATGCCGTCCTGCTCGTCGACCACGAAGTCCTGCGGCAGCACGTGCAGGATCTCGCGGCCGCTCGGCAGCGACACCGCCTTCGCCGCGTCGATGGCCCGGCGCACGTCGTCGCGGGAGATCTCCCGGTTCTTGCCGGCGACCGCGATCACCCCCCGGCTGTTGAACCCCTTGAGGTGCGGCCCGGCGATGCCGAGGTGCACCGAGTCGATCTCGATGCCCGCCATCAGCTCGGCCTCCTCGATCGCCTTCTTGATCGAGTCGACCGCCGCCTCCAGGTTCACGACGACGCCTCGTCGGATGCCCCGCGATTCGGCGACCCCGATGCCGACGATGTCGACCCCCTCGCCGTCCAGCATCTCGCCGACGATGGCGGCGATCTTCGACGTCCCGACGTCGAGCCCCACCAGATACCGTTCCCTGCGTGTCACGGTGCCTCCGGCATTCATCGACCGGCGCCGAGCCGCCGATCGTTCCCCAGGTTCGTTCCCGGCCGTCCCATCACGGGCGCGGCGTCTCCCCGGCGCGTCCGGCCGCCGGCTTCGCCCCGGCGGCGGGGCGCACGTAGATCCGTGATCCGAAGCGCAGATCGACGTAGTCGATGTTCGCCACCTGCGCGTGCAGCGTCGGTGCCATCTGCAGGTACGACTCCAGCCGCGGCAGGAACTCCCGGTCGCCCAGCTGGAGCCGCGCCGGATCGCCCGAGAGGATCACCACCGCGTTCCGCACGTCGCTGACGTCGATCTGCGAGATGCGTCGGGCCAGCGCCGGCTCCTTCCGCATCGCCGTCAGCAGATCGGCCGCCAGCGCCGTCCGCGACGCATCCACGCTGCCCTCGGCCGCCGTGCCGCCGAGCCCGTCGATGATCGGCAGATCGAGATCGCCGTAGTTCGGTCCGTAGGCGTCGATGATCGTGCCCTCTCCGTCCACCAGGTACAACTGCTCGCCCAGCCGCGCGATGCCGATCGGCTGCCGCTCGGTGATCTGCACCTCCACCGTGGAGGGCAGCGCGCGCCGCAACGTCGCGTCGCGCACCCACGACGACTCGAGCAGCCGCTGCCGCCACGCCTCGAGGTTCGCCCCGAGCAGGTTCCGCCCCTCCAGGCCCGACAGAATCGCGTCGACCTCGCCCGTCGACAGCTGCTCGTTGCCGCGGACGACGATCCGCCTGATCGACAGCAGCGGCGTGTGCGTCGCCGCCGTCACGCCCTGGTAGCCGACATAGAGGACGACGGCCGCCAGGGCGACGTCGCGCACGACGCGCGCCCACGGGCGATGCCAGATCCGCCGCCTGATCGGCTTCGTCCGGGCGCGGTGAAACCGCTTGTCGGCCTGGACGGCTACCGGCATGGCCCGTCCCCGCCCGGCGCGTCACGGCCGGCGTCCGGCCCGCGCTCCCGTCGATGTCGATCCTTCACGGCATGTCTTTCCGGCCGGCCAGCGCCGCCAGCACCTGATCGGCCACGCCGGCAATCGAGCCCGCCCCGAGCGTGATGACCAGATCGCCGCGCCGGGCCCGGTCTGCCACGGCCGCCGGCACGTCCTCGAGCCGCGGCACCACGACCACCGGCGCCGTGACGGCGCGCCGCACGGCCGCCGCCAGCGCGTCGATCGTGACGCCCGGCATCGCGTCCTCTCCGGCCGCGTAGATGTCGGTCAGCACGACCTCGTCCGCGCCGGCCAGCGCCGGCCCGAATTCCTCCAGCAGCCGCGCCGTCCGCGTGTACCGGTGCGGCTGGAACACGACCACGATGCGGCGCCCCAGGGCGCGGGCCGTCGCGAGCACCGCGGCAATCTCCGCCGGGTGATGGCCGTAGTCATCGATCACCAGCACGCCGGCCGCTTCGCCCCGCCGCTCGAACCGCCGCTCGACTCCGCGGAACTCCGCGAGCCCGGCGGCCATACGCGCGAACGGCACGTCGAGCTCGAGCCCCACCGCCACCGCCGCCAGCGCGTTCAGCACGTTGTGCCGGCCGGGCACGGCCAGACTCAGCGTTCCGAGCGTCATGGCACCGCCGCCGCCCTGCCGCGGCCGGTGGAGCACGGTGCACCGGCTGCCCTCGGCGCCGAGTGCGACGTCCACGCCGGCGATCTCCGCCTCGGGCGCGTCCAGGCCGTAGGTGACGAGACGGCGCGTCACCCGCGGCAGCACGGGCCGCAGCCCGGCGTCATCCGCGCAGGCGATGACGGCGCCGTAGAACGGCACCTTGTTCGCGAAGTCGGCGAACGCCTGCTGCAGTTCCTCATAGCTGCCGTAGCTCTCCAGATGCTCGCGGTCGACGTTGGTGATGACCGCGATCGTCGGGAACAGCTTCAGGAACGACCGGTCGCTCTCGTCGGCCTCGGCCACCATCAGCTCGCTGCGGCCGAGCCTGGCCGGGCCGCCGAAGCTGCTGAGCCGGCCGCCGATCACCGCCGTCGGATCGAGCCCGGCGTGCTCGAGCGCCAGCGCAATCATCGACGTCGTCGTCGTCTTGCCGTGCGCTCCCGCGACCGCCACGGCGAAGCGGAGGCGCATCAGCTCCGCGAGCATCTCCGCCCGCGGAATCACCGGAACCTGACGCCGGATCGCTTCGACGACCTCCGGATTCGACGGCCGGACCGCCGACGACACCACGACGACGTCCGCGTCGCCGACGTGGGCGGCGGCGTGCCCGTCGAACACCTGCACGCCGAGCCGGCTCAGTCGCTCGGTCACCGCCGTCCGCTTCGCGTCCGAGCCGCTCACCACGTACCCGAGGTTCGCGAGCAACTCGGCAATGCCGCTCATGCCCGAGCCGCCGACGCCGACGAAGTGGACGCGTCGCGTTCGTCCCAGCACGTCAGCCTCGATCGGGTGCGCCGTCGGCGCCGCCGGGATTCGCCCGGCCGGTCGTTGCCCCACGGGCGAGCGCGAGCGCCCGCTCGACGATGAGGGCGGCGGCATCGGGCCGCGCCAGGCTGGCTGCCGCGCGTCCCATCACGCCGCGCCGACCCGCATCCGCCGCGAGCGCGAGCAACCGGTCGGCCAGCACCTCGCCCGTCAGGTCGCGCTGGTGCAGCAGCTCGGCCGCGCCAGCGTGCTGCAGCACCTCGGCGTTCTTCCGCTGGTGATCGTCGGTCGCCGTCGGCAGCGGAATCAGGATCGACGGCCGCCTCGCGGCGGTGATCTCGGCCAGCGTCGTCGCGCCCGCACGACTCACGACGAGATCGGCGGCTCCCATCTCCCGTTCCATGTCGTGAAGGAACGGTTCCACGCGGGCGGCCAGTCCTGCGCGCCGGTAGCCGTCCCGCACCAGGTCCAGGTCGCGCGCTCCCGTCTGATGCGTGAGCGCGACACGCGAGCCGGCGGCCGCCAGGCGCGGCGCCGCCGCCACCAGGGCCACGTTGATCGCGTGCGCGCCCTGAGAGCCCCCAAGAATCAGCACCCTCGCCGGCTGATCCGGCCCTGCGTCATCCGTCCGTCCTTCCTCCCGGGCGAAGAATCCGGCCCGTACCGGGTTGCCGCTGACGAACCCCTTCGCGCCGAAGTACGCCAGTGACGACTCGTAGGTCACCGCCGCGGCGTCCACGACCCGCGACAGCAGCCGGTTCGTCAGTCCGGGGACGGCGTTCTGCTCCAACAGCAGCGTGGGGATCCCGCGCAGCGCCGCGAGCAGCACGACCGGCCCCGAGCTGTAGCCGCCGACGCCAATGACCAGGTGCGGCCGGCGCCGGACCAGCAGCCGCCACGCGTCGGCGCCGCTCACCGGGAGCAGCGCCAGGCCCCGCAGCCGCGCGCCGGCCGACTTGCCCTTCAATCCCCCGCTGCGGATGACATCGAGAGCGAAGCCCTCCTGCGGCAGGACCCGCGCCTCCAGGCCCTGCGCCGTGCCGGCGAAGGAGACGAGCGCGTCGGGCTTCCGGCGCAGCAGCTCGCGTGCCACGGCGATGCCGGGATACAGGTGTCCGCCGGTGCCCCCGCCGGCCACGACGACCCTCAGCGTCTCCCGCCCGCTCGTGCTCATGCCTTCCCATCTGTGCGGTCACCGGCCCCGGTCCGCGCCACCCGATCGCCGTTCGCGTCATACCCACCGGCGTCCCGCTCACGTCTCCGACGCCTGCTGCGAGACGTTCAGCAGGATGCCCATGCCCACGAGGTTGATGACCAGCGACGATCCGCCCGCGCTCACGAACGGCAGCGGGATGCCCTTGGTCGGCAGCAGTCCGATGACGACGCTGATGTTCACGAACGCCTGCACGGCCATCATCGTCGTGAGGCCGAGCGCCAGGAGCGACCCGAACGCGTCGGGCGCGCGCAGGGCCACGCGCAGCCCGCGCCACGCGATCACGCAGAAGCAGATCAGGACGGCCGTCGTCCCCACGAGGCCCAGTTCCTCGCCGACCACGGCGTAGATGAAGTCGGTGTGCGGCTCCGGCAGGTAGAACAGCTTCTGGACGCCGGCCATCAGGCCGCGGCCGAACACGCCGCCGTTGCCGACCGCGATGAGCGACTGGATGATCTGGAAGCCGTCGCCGAGCGGATCGCCCCAGGGATTGAGGAACGCGAGCAGACGGCGGCGCCGGTACGCGGCGCCCATCAGCACGATGTAGACGATCGGGAGGCTCGCGAGCACGACGCCGAAGATGTAGCGGTAGTTCAGGCCCGCGGCGAACACCATGACGGCGGCGATGAGCACGAGCGACATCGCCGTGCCGAAGTCGGGCTCCAGGAGGATCAGCACGACCAGCCCGAGCAGGACCACGCCGACCGGCAGGAGCGAATAGGAGACCTCGTCGATCCGGTGCATGCGCCGCTCGAGCAGCGCGGCGATGAAGAAGATCGCGCTGAGCTTCGCCAGCTCCGACGGCTGCACGCCGATGCCGCCGATGCCGAACCACCGGCGGGCGCTGTTGATCGGCGCGCTGAAGAGGACGGCCACGAGCGCCAGGCCCACCACGCCCAGCGCCGTCCAGATCACGACGGGCTGCTTGTACAGGCGGTAGTCGACCCGCATCACGATACCGAGCATCGCCATGCCCAGGGCGGCCCACATCGCCTGCCGCACGAGGAAGAAGTACGGCTCGTGGTACTTCTCCATCGCGTAGACGGCCGACGCGCTGTACACCATGACCACGCTGACGCAGATCAGCAGCAGCGTGGCCATGAACAGAATCTTGTCGGACTTCAGCTTCCGCGCCATACTTTGCGCCTTGCAGGCCTAAAGCCGGGACGCCGTGCGCCCGAAACATGGTCTGCGCCCGGGAGAAACACCTCCCGTGCGCAACCCGAGGAACCGGCGACAGCCGGCGTGCCACGGCATGCAGCCGTGAGCAGTCAGCAGTCATCAGTCAGCCCGGGGTGGAGACACCCGCTTCGCAGGCCGGGGCAGCCTGCGTTCCCAGCAGCAAGCTCTTCACCGCGACAGGCCGACTGACGACTGCTCACCGCTCACGGGCCGACCTCAGGCCGTGAGCCGCGCCACCGCGTCCTTGAACCGCCTTCCCCGATCCGCGTAGTCCGCGAACATGTCGAAGCTGGCGCAGGCCGGCGCCAGCAGCACCGTCCCGTCCGGCTCCGCCGCCTCGCGGGCCACCCGCACCGCGTCCTCCATCGACGCCGCGTCGTGCACCGGCAGCAGGTCGCCGAGCGCCTCCCGCACCAGCGGCGCCGCTTCGCCGATGGCGACGACCGCCGTCGCCCGGGCCGCCAGTGGTTCCCGCAGGCGGCGGAAATCGCCGCCCTTGAACCGCCCGCCCAGGATCGGCACGAGCCCGTGCGCGAAGCTCTCGATCGATCGACGGGCCGCCTCGACGTTCGTCGCCTTCGAGTCGTTGACGAACCGGACGCCGCCAACCGTCGCCACCGGCTCCATCGCGTGCTCGAGGCCGCGAAACCCGTCGATCGCCGCGGTCATGTCGTCCGGCGGCACGCCCGCCAGCGTGCCCACGGCCACCGCGGCCAGCACGTCGGCCACGAGGTGCCGGCCGATCAGATGGATCGCCGACAGCGGCACGAGCGGCGTCGCCATCTCACCGCTCACGCGCACGATCCGATCGTCCCGGACCGTGAACCCGTCGTCGATCGCCGCGTCGAGCGCGAACCGCACGATCGGCGCCCGTCCCGCCGCCGCCATCGCCAGCGCCGCCGGATCGTCGGCGTTGACCACCGCCCGGTCACCAGCGGTCTGGTTCGCGAAGATCCGCCCCTTCGCCCTGGCGTACGCCTCGACCGTCCCGTGCCGATCGAGATGGTCGGTCGAGAAGTTCAACAGCACGGCGATCCACGGATGGAACGTCTCGGTCTCCTCGAGCTGGAAGCTGCTCGCCTCGACCACGTGGATCGTCGATGCCGTCGATGCGGCCACCTGCCCGCTCAGCGGCACCCCGATGTTGCCGCCGACCATCACCGTGCGGCCGCTGGCCTCCAGCAGCCGGCCGATGAGCGCCGTCGTCGTCGACTTCCCCTTCGTGCCGGTGACGGCGACGATGCGTCCCTTCAGCCAGCGCGACGCGAGCTCGAGCTCGCCGATGACCGGCACGCCGTTGGCGCGCGCCGTCGCGATCTCCGTCCGATCGCCCGGCACGCCCGGACTGAGCACGATCAGATCCGGCCGCTCGAACAGATCCGCCGGATGTCCGCCGAGCGCCAGCGTCACACCCAGTGCCTGCAGCCGCGGTGCCTCGGCAATCGCGGACCGCAGGTCGGTCAACGTCACCCGCGCGCCGCGCGCGGCCAGCAACTCGGCCGCGGCCACGCCGCTGCGGGCGGCGCCCACGACCGTGACCCGGCGGCCCGCCACGCTGAAGTCAGCCACGCTCAACCCACGTCCCGACGGCGCTCCGGCCCCCTCTCACGCATGCGGACCGGCGCCCGCCCCGTCTGCTCCGCCCCGCCTCGTTCAGCGCAGCTTCAGCGTCGTCAGGCTGAACAGCGCGAAGATGATGGCGACGATCACGAACCGCGTGATCACCTTCGGCTCGCTCCAGCCGACGAGCTCGAAGTGATGGTGGAGCGGCGCCATCCTGAACACCCGCTGTCCGGTCAGCTTGAACGACGCGACCTGGATGATCACGGAGAGCGCCTCCATCACGAAGACGCCGCCGACGATCAGCAGCAGGAGCTCCTGCTTGATCAGGATCGCCACCGTGCCCAGCGCCGCACCGAGCGCGAGCGATCCGACATCGCCCATGAAGATTTCCGCCGGGTACAAGTTGTACCAGAGGAATCCGAGCGCCGCGCCGACCAGCGATCCGCAGAACACCGTCAGCTCGGCCGCCGCCGGAAAGCGCACGAGCAGCAGGTACTCGGCCAGCACGCGGTGCCCGGTCACGTAGGACAGCGCCGTGAACGCCGCGGCGGCGATCGCGAACGTGCTGATGGCCAGGCCGTCCAGCCCGTCGGTCAGGTTCACGGCGTTCGACGCCCCGACCAGCACGAGCACGGCGAACGGCAGGTACCACCAGCCCAGATCCGGAATCAGACGCTTGAAGAACGGGAAGATGAGCCGCGTGTTGTACTGGTTGTCGTGCGCCAGCACGAGCAGCGCCACGCCGACGACCACCGCGACCGTCACCTGTCCCGCCAGCTTGTAGCGCGGCCGCAGGCCGTGATGCGACCGGCGGACGATCTTCAGGTAGTCGTCCGCGAAGCCGATCGCGCCGAAGGCGGTGGTTGTCAGTACCAGCTATCCATACGTCCACGTTCGTCAGGTCCGCCCACAACAGCGTCGGCACCAGCGCCGCCGTCAGGATGAGCAGCCCGCCCATGGTCGGCGTGCCCGCCTTCGGGCGGTGCGTCGCCGGCCCTTCGTGCCGGATCACCTGCCCGATCTGGAACTCGCGCAGCTTCCGGATCAGCCACGGCCCGAGCGCCAGGCTGATCGCGAGCGCCGTCAGGCTCGCCGCCGCCGTCCGGAACGTGATGTAGCGGACGACGTTGAGCAGCGCGAACGAGTCGTGGAAGCGGTAGAGCAGCTCATACAGCATCAGGCGAACTCCGCCTGAAGCCGGCTCACGACCCGATCCGTCCCGATGCCGCGCGATCCCTTCACCAGCACCAGATCGCCCGGCCGCGCCATCCGCATCACCGCGTCGGCCGCCTCGGCGCTGGTCGGCACGTACTGCACCGCCGCGGCCGGCATGCCCGCCTCCGTCGCGGCCGCCGCCAGTGCCCGCGCCGGCGCGCCGCCCACGGCCACGAGCCGATCGAGGCCGGCCGCCGCCGCCGCGCGCCCGCAGCGTTCGTGCAGCGGAACCGCCTGCGCCCCCAGTTCGAGCATCTCGCCCAGCACCGCGAGCCGGCGGGCGCAGCGCGTTTCCTGCGCCACGAAGGCGAGCGCCTGCTGCACGGCCGTGGGGCTCGCGTTGTAGCTGTCATCGACGACGGTCACGCCGCCGGCCAGCCGCAGCACCTGCCCGCGATGCGGCGCGGCGTGCAGCGTCGCGATGCGCGCGGCCATCTCGGCCGCCGGCACGTCGAAGTGCAGGCCGACGGTCATCGCCGCCAGCGCGTTCGACAGGTTGCCGCGTCCCGGCAGCGGCATCCGCACGTCGATCTCCGTCGTCCCGGCCCGGACGGCGGCTGCGGTGCCGTCGAGCCCCAGGTCGCGCACCCCCCGCGCCGACACGTCGGCGGGACGGTCGATGCCGAAGGTCAGCGTGCGGCCTGCGAACCCGGCGGCCCGGGTCATCACGAGCGGATCGTCCGCGTTTGCCACCAGCACCGTCTCGCGCGATGCGCCCTCCAGAATCTCCGCCTTCGCATCGGCCAGCGCCTCCACCGAGGCGAAGTGCCCCAGGTGTGCGTCGCCGACGTTCGTCCAGACCCGCACGTCCGGCCGCGCGAGTCCGACCAGCTTCCGGATCTCGCCCGCGTGATTCATCGCGAGCTCGACCACCGCAATCTCCGGCGCGTGTCGGAGCTCCAGCAGCGACAGCGGCAGGCCGATGTGGTTGTTCAGGTTGCCCTTCGTCCTGAACACGCGATATCGCGCCGCCAGTACCTCTGCCGTCGCCTCCTTCGTCGTCGTCTTGCCGGCGCTGCCCGTGATCGCGACGACCCGGGCGCCGGACGCCTCCCGCACGTGCGCGCCCAGGGCCTGAAGCGCCGCGAGCGCGTCGTCCACCTCGATGACGACCGGCGCCCCGTGATGCCGTCCGGTCATCGCCGGCAGTCCGGCGCCGACCAGGCCGCTGGCTCCGGCATCGATCGCGGCCTGCGCGAAGGCGGCTCCGTCGAACCGGTCGCCGCGGATCGCGAAGAACAGGTCGCCCGACCGCAGCGTCCGCGTATCGATCGAGAAGCCGCCCATCAGCGTGCCGGGCTCGCCCGACACCAGGCGGCCGCCGGTCACCTGCGCCACGAGCCCGGCGGTCACCTCGACGGCGTGCTGCGCCACGGCCTACCTGACGCCCGAGTTCGTGCGCCGTCGCGCCAGCGCATCGCGGGCCACGGCGACGTCGTCGAACGGCAGCACGCGTTCACCGACGATCTGGTAGTGCTCGTGGCCCTTCCCCGCGATCAGCACGAGGTCGCCGGGGCCCGCCAGGTCGATCGCGCGTCCGATGGCCGCCTTGCGATCGACGATCTCCAGGTGCTGCGGCGTCGACGTCCCGGTGTCGCGCGTCGTGTCGGGCGTCAGCCCGCGCCGGATCTCCTGAATGATGCGGACCGGATCCTCGCCGCGCGGGTTGTCGGACGTCACGATGACGAGGTCGCTCAGCCGCGCCGCGACGGCCCCCATCAGCGGCCGCTTCGTGCGGTCGCGATTGCCGCCGCAGCCGAACACGGTGATCAGGCGGCCGCGCGCCAGCGACCGGGCCGTCTCGAGCAGGTTGCGCAGCGCGTCGTCGGTGTGCGCGTAGTCGACGACGACCGTCAGGTCGTCCGCCGGATCGGAGACGACCTGGAAGCGGCCGGGGACACGCTCGAGCGCGCGCACGCCCCGTTCGATGGCGTCGAACGGCAGTCCCAGCGCCGTCGCCACGGCGACCGCCGCGAGAATGTTGTAGGCGTTCGGCCGGCCGACCAGCGGCGAGACGATCTGCAGCCGGTGCTGCGGCGTGCGCACCTCGAAGCGCAGCCCGTCGAGCCCGACCGACAGCGGACCGGGCGTCACGTCGGCCGGCTGACGGATGCCGTAGGTGACCGGCCGCCGCACCAGGCCGGTGAGCGTCGCGCCGCGCGGGTCATCCAGGTTCACGATGGCCGGCGCGTCATCCTCGAGGAGCTCGAAGAGGCGGCGCTTGGCGGCGAAGTACGACTCCATGTCGCCGTGGAAATCGAGATGGTCGCGCGTCAGGTTCGTGAAGATGGCCGCGGCGAAGCGCATGCCGTCGACCCGATGCAGGGCCAGCGCGTGCGAAGAGACCTCCATCGCACAGGCACCCGATCCGCGGTCGGCCATCTCGCGCAGCAGGTGCTGCACGTCGGGCGCTTCGGGTGTCGTGCGCGTCGCCTCACGATCCTCGGTGCCGATCCGGTAGACCACGGTGCCGAGAATGCCGCACGGGATGCCGGCCGCCTCGAAGATCGACGACAGCAGGTACGCGGTCGTCGTCTTGCCGTTCGTGCCGGTGATACCGACCACCCGCATGTCGCGGCTCGGATGGCGGTACCAGGCATCGGCGACGATGGCCAGCGCCCGCCGGGCGTTCCCGACGACGATCCAGGGGGCCGCCGTGCCCGCCGGGGGCACCGACTCGGCTACGATGGCTGCCGCGCCGCGCGCGATCGCCTGCGGAGCGAACGCGGCGCCGTCGGCCTGCTGGCCGCGCAGCGCGAAGAAGACGCTGCCTGGTCCGACCTGCCGGGAGTCGTAGGCGACGCCGGCGAGCCGGTGGGAGGCCGCATCGGCCGGCCAGCCCTCGACCGGACCGATCGGGCCGGCCTGTTCGAGCAGGCGGCGCAGATCCTGCAGCGTCATGGCTGCGGCCCTCCGCCCTCGGCCGTCGCCGGCGTCACGCGCTTCAGCACCAGCCGGCAGGCCTCGCCCGGCTCGGGCGCCGCCCCGGCGGCCGGGTCCTGATCGACCACGACGCCATCCCCCGACAGCTCGGCGCTCATGCCGATGCGTGACAGTTCCTGCAGCGCATCGCGCGCGCTGAGTCCGCGAAGATCGGGCACTGCCGACGGCGCCTCGCTGGTGTTGGCGATCCGCACGATCCGGTCGGTCTCGCGGTCGGCAGCGCCGGCCCGATCCGCCGCGGCCTTCGTCACGAGGACCGGCGGCAACGGATCGACCGACGGCGAGATGCCGAGGTACTGGATCGCCGCCTCCGCGATCCGCTGGAACACGGGCGCGGAGACCGTGCCCCCGTAGTAGCCGTGGGACCCGTGCGGGGAATCGATCACCACGAGGATCACGACGGCCGGGTGCTCGGCCGGCAGGAACCCGACGAACGAGGCGTTGTAGTCGGACTTCGAGTAGCGGCCGTTGACGAGCTTCGCGGCGGTGCCGGTCTTGCCGGCGATGGTGTAGCCGGCAATCTGCGCCGTGCGGTGGGCGGTCCCGTCCTTGTCCTCGACGACCCCTTCGAGGATTCCGGCCAGCACGCGGGCCGTCTTCTCGGAGATGACGCGCCGCACGACCTTATGGGGCACCGCCATCCGCCGGCCGTTGGCGTAGAACGCGCGCACGACCCGCGGCTCCATCAGCCGGCCGCCGTTGGCGACGACGCTCATGGCGGTCGCCATCTGCAGGGGCGTGACGGAGATCTGGTAGCCGAACGACACCGACGCCAGCGCGCTGTCGGTCCACCGGTCGGAATTCCAGACGATACCGCTGCTCTGGCCGAGGAAGTCCGGGGAGAGCTCCTGCCCGAAGCCGAACCGGTGGACGAAGTCGCCGAGGCGGTCGGCGCCGACCTTCATCGCGATCTTCACGGCGGCGACGTTGCTCGACTCGATCAGGAACTGCGGGAACGAGACGATGCCGTGGTCCTCGGTGTCGTGGATGATCCGGTTGCCGACCCGCACGGTGCCGCCCCGCGCGTCGATCATGTCGTTGACCGACCACACCTTGTCCTGCAGGGCGGCCGACGCGGTGACGATCTTGAAGGTCGAGCCCGGCTCGTAGACGTCCTGCACGGCCCGATCGCGGCGATCGAGCGTGCTGGAGTCCTGGAACGTGTTCGGGTTGAAGGTCGGCTCGTTGGCGAGCGCCAGGATCTCGCCCGTGTCGGGATCCATGATGATCGCGGTGCCGCCCTTCGCGTGGTTCTCCGCGACGCCGCGGGCGAGCTCGCGCTGGGCGACGTACCTGCAGGTACTCGTCGATCGTCAGCTCGATCGTCGAGCCGCTCGTCGGCGGCCGCTCGATCCGGCTGAAGGCGTGGCGGCGCGCATCGGTCTGGATCAGCACCATGCCCGGACGGCCGCTGATCTGCTTGTCGTAGACCGCCTCGATGCCGGCCAGCCCGCTGTTGTCGACGCCGACGTAGCCGAGCACGTGCGCGGCGAGATCCCGGTTGGGATAGAAGCGGCGGCTCTCCTTGACGAAGCCGATCCCCTCGAGGTTCAACGCCTCGACACGACGGACGTCCTCGGGCGACACCTGACGGCGGACGTAGCTGAAGGCGCGCGGCTGCCGCAACCGGTCGACGAGCGTGCGCCGCTCGTCGGGCGTGCAGTCGCCGAGCGCGCCGCACAGCTCGCGGACCACGTGCGGGGCATCGCTGATCTCGGTGGGAACGGCGTAGATGGAATCGGCGTCGACGCTGCAGGCGAGGATCCGGCCGTTGCGATCGAGGATGTCCCCGCGCTCGGCCGGCGCCGTCAGCGTCCGCATCTGCTGGCGCTCGGCCCGGGCCTGCAGATCGGCGTGCTCGAGGACCTGCAGCACGACCAGGCGCACCTCGATGCCGACCGCCCAGAGCACGAAGCCCGCGGCCACGAGCAGGATCCGGCGCCTCAATGTCTGTCGCCAGTCTGTGCGCTTCTGCTCGGCCAACAGTCCGTCCCTTCGAAAGCCGGACCCGGTGGAGCCGGGTACGGGCCTTCCGCTCAGCGCCTACCGCGACGCGACGATCGACCTCGCCGGCGGCGCGGGCGGCACGACGCGCTGGATCACCATCGCGTCGTCGAGTGCCGGTGCGATCATGTGCAGCCGCTCGGTGGCCAGCCGCTCGATCCGGGCCGGCGACCGCAGCGTCTCGATCTCGAGCCGGAGCCGCCGGTTCAGTTCCTGCTGGCTCGCGTACTCCTGCTGCAGCTTCTCGACGCGGTAGCCGTGGCGCAGCAGCTCGAAGTGCTGCCAGGCCGAGAACAGCACCACCACGACGAGCAGCACCGCGATGGCGGCCGACCGCCACAGTTCGCGCTGCCGCGTCCGGTCGATCTCCCGCACGATCGGGTTGTTCCGGACGTCCTTCTTGATCGCGTATTCGAACGCTTCCATCACGTCCCCCCGAACCGTCCGCCGCCTCAGGCCGTCCGCTCGAGCACCCGCAGCTTGGCGCTGCGCGCGCGCGGGTTCGCCGCCACCTCGTCGTCGCCCGGCGTCACCGGCTTCTTCGTCAGCACCCGGAGATCCGCCATCCGGCGACGCCAGCGCCCGGAACGTGTGCTTCACGATCCGGTCCTCCAGCGAGTGAAACGTAATGACGGCCAGCCGTCCTCCGGCCTGCAGCCGCCCCGCAGCCGCGCCGAGGAACCGGTCCAGCCCGTCGAGCTCGCCGTTCACCCAGATCCGGAGCGCCTGGAACGTGCGCGTCGCCGGGTCGATCCGGGTGTAGCCGCGCCGGGGAATCGCCCGCCGCACGACCGCGGCCAGCTCCCCCGTCGTGCCGATCGGCGACCGCCGTTCCGCCGCGACGACGGCCCGCGCGATCCGGCGCGCGAACCGTTCCTCGCCGTACTGGTAAATCACGTCGGCCAGCTCGGTCTCGTCGACGTCCCGCAGCCGATCGGCCACCGTCTCGCCGCCGCTGCGATCCATCCGCATGTCGAGCGGCTCATCGCGCTGAAAACTGAACCCGCGCCCCTCGGCCCCGAGCTGCAGCGACGAGATGCCGAGATCGGCCAGGATGCCGTCGACCCGGGCCAGACCGCGCGCGTCGAGCACCGCCTCCAGCTCGCGGTAGTCGGCGTGCACGAGCTCGATCCGGTCGCCCCAGGCCGCCAGCCGCCCGGCCGCGATCGCCAGCGCCTCGGGATCGCGATCACAGCCAACGAGCCGCGACGCCCCCGCCTGCAGCAGCGCCCGCGCGTGCCCGCCGAGACCGACCGTGCAGTCGACGAACAGCCCGCCGCGCTCCGGCCCCAGGAAGCGGAGCACCTCGGTCGTCAGGACCGGTTCGTGAAACGGTTCCTTCGTCACGCGCTCCGGCTCCACGGCGACGGCCGGTCAGATGCCGAAATCGGCCAGCGCCCGGGCGTCTTCGTCCGTGAACGGATCCCGCTGGAGCTTCGCGACGAAGCGATCGTGGTTCCAGACTTCGAGGTAGTTGTACTGACCGAAGACATCGACCTCGCCGGCCATCAGCGCCGCTTCGCGCAGACGCGCGGGAATCAGCACACGGCCCTGGTTGTCGAGCTCCGCCACCTGCCCGAAGTAGTTCACGCGATCGAGGAACTTCAGCTTCGACGGATGCGTGGAGGGGATCCGGGAGAGCTTCTGCTCGATGTCGACCCAGATCGGCATGGGATAGAGGCGTACGTACTCGCCGGTCAGGCTCGTGACGAACAGTTCGCGGCCGTGCGCATCCTCCAGCGCGGCGCGGAAACCGTTCGGCACCTTGAGCCGCCCTTTGTCATCGATTCGGGCCGGCGCGTTGCCTCTGAACACTTGCCTTGCGCTCCACTCTGCTCCAGAAAAATCCACCGTGGATAGTAGAAGAGGCCCTCCCAGATGTCAACCGCAAAATCTGAAAACACAGTGGGTTACGCGAAATTTTCGCCCTTTTTCCGCCTGATGCCTGACAGGACTTTCGCCCCCCTCGCCAGCCCACCGGGGTGCCTCCAGGCCGGACGTGTTACGATTCGGGGTTTAGCCTCGACGCGGCCGCCCACGCGGGGACCCTCCCGCCGGGCAGCAGCGCCAGCAGCGGAGCGGCGATGTTACGTGCGGCACTGATCGGGTTCGGATCGACCGGCAAGACGACACTTTTCCAGCTCATGACCAGCGGCCACGACGCGCCGCGCGCGGGTCACGGCAAGGCCGAAGCCGCGATCGGCATCTCCAGGGTGCCCGACGCCCGGCTCGATCGCCTCACCGGCATGTACAACCCGCGCAAGCGGGTGCCGGCCACCGTCGAGTTCGGCGACATCGCCGCGCCGCCTCAGGGCGGCGGCGCGCGGACGCTGGTGGACGTCGCGGCCTACAAGAACGCCGACGCACTCGTGCACGTCGTCCGCTCGTTCCGCGATCCCTCGGTCCCGCATCCGTCGGGATCGATCGATCCCGGACGCGACGCGCGGGCGATGGAGGACGAGCTGATCCTCGCCGACCTGGGCGTCGTGGAGCGGCGCCTGGAACGGATCGAACGCGACCTGAAGAAGGGCCGATCGACGGAGCTCGAGCGGGAACGGGACGTCCTGGTCGCCTGCCGCGCCGCGCTCGAGGACGGCCGCCCGCTGCGCGCGCTCAGCCTGGCGGGCGACGATCTGAAGCGGCTGCGCGGCTTCCAGCTGCTCTCGGCGAAGCCGCTGCTGGTCGTGCTGAATCTCGATGAGGCGGATTCGTCGACCCTGGCGGGGAGCGCCGACGGCCTGACCGAGGCCGCCGCGCAGGCGGGGCTCTCGGAGTTCCTGTCGCAGGCGTCGACGGCGGCCGTGGCCGTGTGTGCGAAGATCGAGCTCGAAATCGCGCAGCTGGATCCCGCCGATGCCGCGGCGTTTCTCGCCGATCTCGGCCTGAAGGAATCGGGCCTCGACCGTGTCATCCGCGCGAGCTACGATCTGCTCGGCTACATCTCGTTCTTCACGGTCGGGGAGGACGAGTGCCGGGCCTGGTCGATCCCGCAGGGGACGACGGCGCAGCTCGCCGCCGGGGAGATCGCACAGCGACATCGCCCGCGGCTTCATCCGCGCCGAGGTCGTGGCGTACGACGCGCTCGTCTCGCGCGGCTCGATGGCCGTCTGCCGTGACCACGGCGAAGTGCGACTCGAAGGCAAGGAGTACGTCGTGCAGGACGGCGACGTCGTCAACTTCCGCTTCGCGACCTAGTCCGGGTGGCGGGGCCCCTGCGCGCCGCCAGGCTCACTGCGCTGCCCTTCGCGGCTGGCTCCGCCCCGGGCAGCGTCGAAGGCCATTCGCGTACATCCATGGCTGAACCCGGCGCCACGTCGGTCGTCATTCCCGCCTGCAACGAAGCCGACGCCATCGGCCCCGTCATCGACGCGCTCCGCGCATCGGCCGCCTGGCACGAGATCATCGTCGTCGACGACGGGTCGACCGACGGCACCGGCGAAGCGGCGCGCGCCGCCGGCGCCCGCGTCGTCACCCACCCCTACAACATGGGCAACGGCGCCGCCGTGAAGAACGGGATCCGGCGCGCCTCGGGCGAGTACGTCCTGATCATGGACGCGGACGGCCAGCACCGGCCGGCCGATGCCGCCCGGCTCGTCGACCTGCTCGGCGAGTACGACCTGGTCGTCGGCGCGCGGTCGATGGCGACACAGGCCACGGTCGGGCGACGACTCGGCAACACGCTCCTGAACCGGCTCGCCGGCTACCTGACCGGGCGCCCGATTCCCGATCTCACTTCAGGGTTCCGGGCGGCCCGCCGCGACACCCTGCTCGAGTTCCTGCACCTGCTGCCGAACGGCTTCTCGACGCCGACCACCACGACCCTCAGCTTCCTCAAGGGCGGCTACAGTGTCCGGTTCGAGCCGATCGACGCCGCGCAGCGGACGGGTCACTCCAAGATCCGCCTCGGCTCCGATGGCTTCAAGTTCCTCCTGATCCTGTTGAAGATCGTCACGATCTACAGTCCGCTCCGCATCTTCGTCCCGCTCAGTCTCCTCGCCTTCGCGGGCGGTGCCTCCTACGGCCTCTGGACGATCGTCACCCAGTCGCACCTCACGAACACCTCGGTCCTGCTGATCCTCCTGTCGGTCGTCATCTTCCTGTTCGGACTCGTGTCGGAGCAGATTGCCACCCTGCGGATGGAGCGGCGGCGCTGACGGCCGATCGGCGCCGGCCCCGCCGTCTCGCCGGCCGCCATCCGTCACAATATCTCCTGTTATTTCAACACTTGCAGTCGACTGACGGAGCCTGAACGCCCGGGCCGTCCGGCCCGATTTCGGCCCGCCCGGCGCACCGGGAGGCGTATACTGGAGGGACAGGTCAACATCAATCCATGATCAGACCGGCCGCCCTGCTGCTCGGCGTCGCGCTCCTGCTGCCCGCTCCGGCTGCCCATGCGCAGACGGTGTCGCTGAAGCTGCACGACGGCCTCGCCACGCTCGACGCGAAGGGGGCGACGGCCCGCCAGATCCTCGACCAGTGGGCCAGGGTCGGTCAGACGCAGTTCGTGAACAGCGACAAGGTGGTGAGCACGCCGCTGACGCTGCAGCTCACCAACGTACCAGAGCGCCAGGCGCTCGACATCGTGCTGCGATCGGCGGCTGGGTACATGGCGGCGCCGCGTTCGCAGTTCCTGCCGAATGCGTCGGTCTTCGACCGCGTCATCATCCTGGCCACGAGCACGGCCCCGGCGGCGGCTCCAGGCCGGCCGCTGTCCGAGCCGCCGCGTCCGTCGATCGTCTACCCCCGTCAGCTGGAGGCCGCCCCGGGCCGCGGACCGATCCGCTTCTTCCGGCGGATGCCGACCCCGAACGATCAGAATGAGAACGCTGGCGACGATCAGTCGGGCGACTCGGGCGACTCGGCTGACGAGACCGAAACCAAGCCGGCCACGGGCGATTCGACGATCACGGCTCCGATCATCAGCGCTCAGCCAGGCCTCGTGGTCCAGCCGAAGAAGAAGCCGGGCGGTGGCGGCGGCCAGTAGCGGTCCCGCCACATCCGATCGGCCGAGTCCCATCTTCCCTCTCGCCTCCCAACGACGTCCGCTTGCGGACACCGTCTCCGTTCGAACACCTCAGCCGTGGCGGTACGCGGCCGGGCATCGGGACTCGACGGCCTGCCCCGAAGCGGTCAGAATGACAGTCCGGCCTCGAGAGCCGGTTGAGCGCACCGATCGATTCGCGCGACGCATGGCTGCCGCGCGTCGCTCGCAACATCTCGAAGTGGAGAAGCCGCATGGGATTGGTGGATGAGGTGAACCGCGCCCTGACCGGCGCCATGAAGGCGAAGGACCAGGCGACGCTCGCGCCGCTGCGCATGCTCAAGGCGGCACTGGTGAACCGGAGCGTCGAAAAGGGACGGGATCTCGAAGAGAGCGAGGCGCTGCTGGTGGTGGCCAGCCTCGTGAAACAGCGGCGCGACTCGATCGAGCAGTTCCGGAACGCGGGCCGCGACGACCTGGCCGACAAGGAGGCGCGGGAGATCGGCGTGCTGGAAACCTACATGCCCCCGGCGGCGGGAGCGGATGAGATCGAGCGCGCGGTGACCGACGCAATCCAGGAAACCGGAGCGGCGGGTCCGAAGGACATCGGCAAGGTCATGAAGGCGACGCTGGCGAAGCTCGCCGGCAAAACGGCCGACGGCAAGACCGTGAACGAGGCCGTCCGCCGCAAGCTGGCCGGCCAGGGATGAGCCCGGCACCGACACTAAACTTTCCGACAGGGTCGTGCGTCTAAGGATATGAGACGGCAGGTAAGGCCTCTCATCCATCCTCCTTAATGGCCCTCGTCCAAGCGAGGGCCATTTTTTTGTCCGTGATCCCCATCGTCTCCATCGCCGGGCTTCCATCGGATCGGCACCAGGCGGCCGCTGTGCTAGGCTGGCGCTGCTGAGCATGGATCCTGCCGATCCCGGTACGCCGGCGGCGCCGATGCCGCCCGCGACGGGGCATTCATCCGAACGCCATCCTCCCGTCGACCGCCCGATGTCCATTCCCCTGCCGCCGCCCGCCGTCCCGAAGGGTCCGCGACTGGCCCGCTCGGCCGGCGTGACCGGTCTGGCGACGCTGGCGAGCCGCATCCTGGGACTGGTGCGCGACCAGGTGCTCGCGGCGCTCTTCGGCGCGGGCAACGAGATGGACGCGTTCTTCGTGGCGTTCCGCATTCCGAATCTCGTCCGCGATCTGTTCGCGGAAGGCGCGATGAGCGCGGCGTTCGTCCCGACCTTCACGAACTACCTCACGCGCCGCGGCCGCGACGAGGCGTGGCGCCTCGGCAACAACGTCATCAACGGACTCATCCTCGCCACCGGCACGCTGGTCGTCCTCGGCATCGTCTTCGCGCATCCGATCGTGCTGGCGCTGGCGGGCGACTTCGCAAGCGTGCCCGGCAAGATCGAGCTGACGACGCGGCTGGCGCGCATCACGCTGCCGTTCCTCGTGTTCGTCGCGCTCGCAGCGGCCATGATGGGGATGCTCAACTCGCTCCATCACTACTTCATCCCCGCGCTGTCGCCCGCGATGTTCAACGTGGCCGTGATCATCTGCGCGATCGGGCTCGTGCCACTGATGCCGGCCTTCGGCCTGCCGCGCATCATGGCCATCGCCATCGGCGCGCTCATCGGCGGGCTCGGACAGATGGCGCTGCAGTGGCCGTCGCTGCGGCGCGAGGGCTACCGGTACCGGGCGCGGCTCGAGCCGCGCGACCCGGGCCTGCGCCAGGTGCTGCTGCTGATGGGGCCGGGCGCGATCGGGCTCGCAGCACTCCAGGTGAACCTGTTCGTCACGACGCTGCTGGCGACGACGCAGGGAACCGGAGCCGTCTCCTGGCTGAACTACGGGTTCCGGCTCGCGCATCTGCCGATCGGGCTGTTCGGCGTCTCCATCGCGACGGCCGTGCTGCCCGCCGTGTCGCGCCACGCGGCCCACGATCACCTGCCCGGCGTGCGCGCCACGGTGGCCGACGGTCTCGGGCTGATGTTCATGCTGAACATCCCGGCGACCTTCGGTCTGATCGCGCTCGCGCCGTCGATCGTCGCCCTGATCTTCCAGCGCGGGCTCTTCACGGCGGCCGATACGGCCGCGACGGCGGCGGCCCTGCGCTTCTACGCGATCGGCCTCGTCGGCTACTCCACGGTGCGGATCGTGTCGCCGACCTTCTACGCACTCGAGCGCAGCCGCGTCCCGGTGGCCCTCAGCATCGGTGCCGTGGCGCTGAACCTGACGCTCTGCGTCGTCCTGCTGCCGTGGCTCGGCTACCGCGGGCTGGCGCTCGGACCGTCGGTGGCCGCGCTCGCCAACGCCGGCATGCTCGTCTGGCTGCTCTCACGGCACCTCGACGGCCTGGAAGGCCGCCGCCTGGCGGGCACGCTCGTCCGGATCCTGGCCGCGTCGACGCTGATGGCCGCCGCCGCGCTGGCAGCCGACCGCTGGCTGGCCGGCGTGCTGCCGGTCGGCCACCTCGGCCCGCGCCTGCTGCAGGTCGGCGGGTCGATCGGCCTCGGCCTCGTCGTGCTCCTCGCGGCGGTGCGCGCGCTGCGCATCCGCGAGTTCGACCTGGCCGTGACCCTGCTGCGCGAGAAGTGGGAGCGCACGGGAGATCGCCGGCGATGAGGAACGCGATCGCGCAGCTCGATCGGCGGATCTTCGTGCTGGCCGGCCTGCACTTCCTCGTCGACAGTTACGGGAACATCTACGCGCCGCTGCTCCCCCTGCTGATTCCGCGGCTCGGTCTCTCGCTGGCGCTGGCCGGCACCCTGACGATGTGCTACCAGATCGCCGCGTCGATGGCGCAGCTCGGCTTCGGCCACATCGCCGACTACTGGAGGCCACGCGCGCTCATCATCGGCGGCCCGCTCGTCTCCATCACCGTGCTGAGCCTGATCGGCCTGTCCACCTCGACCCTGATGCTCGCGGCAATCCTCGTGGCCGGCGGGCTCGGCGGGGCGGCGTTCCATCCGCCGACCGCCGCCATGGTGCACCGGCTGAGCGGCGAGCGGCGCGGCCTCGGCATGGCGGTGCATATCTCCGCCGGCTCGACCGGCATTGCGTTCGGCCCGCTCGTCGCGGCTCCACTCATCGGCCACCTCGGCCTCGCCTGGACGCCCATCCTCGCCCTGCCCTCGCTGTGCCTGGCCGTGCCGCTGCTCCGCCGCGTCCCGCACATCGACCTGCGCCACGCGCGGACCGACGGCGGCAGCTTCGCCGCGCTGCGGCCGTACGCCGGGCCGCTCGGGCGGCTCTACGCGATCATCGCGCTCCGCACGCTGGTCTGGCTGAGCTTCCTGACGTTCCTGCCCGTGCTGCTGACCGCGCGCGGCGAGTCGGTCGGGCTCGCGGGGGTCACGATCGCCCTGTTCCTGGGGTCGGCCGGCGTCGGCGGCTTCTTCGGCGGCGTGCTCGCCGACCGGCACGGACCGAAGCGGGTGATCATCGGCACACTGCTGACGGCGCTGCCGTTCCTGCTGGTGCTGCCGCGCGCCAGCGGCTGGACGTTCATCGGTGCGCTCGTCGCCTCCGGCTTCCTGCTGCAGTCGACGCTGCCGGTCACCGTGACCTTCGGCCAGTCGCTGGCACCCGTGCGCGCCGCAACGGTGTCGTCGCTGATGATGGGATTCGCCTGGGGCACGGGCGGACTGTTCGTGCCGTTCGTCGGCCTGCTGGCCGACCGGATCGGGATCGCGCCGACACTGATGGGCGTCACGATCGTCCTGCCCGTGGCCGTGGTGCTGGCCCTCACGCTTCCGCATGGCTTCGGCGCGGCGCCCGTGCCGGCGGCCGACGCCGCCGCCTGACGCGAGGCCGCTCCGGCCCGCCCGGGCGGGGTGTGGTACGATCGGGCGTTCGCGCCGGTCCGCGGCCGGCGCGCCCGTCCACCATCCAGACTCATGCGCCGCAGCTACAGCCGACCGTCCTCTTCGTCGTTCTCCTTCGGCCCGGGTCCGATCTCCCCCGCCGTCAAGGCCCTGATCTGGGCGAACGTCGCAATGTTCGTCCTGACCTACGTGCTGTACCGGCCGCTCGAGTTCTATCTCGGCCTCGTGCCGGCGCTGTTCCTCTACCGGTTCTTCCTCTGGCAGCCGGTCACGTACCTGTTCATCCACGGCGGCTTCTTCCACATCCTCTTCAACATGCTCGTGTTGTGGATGTTCGGGGTGACGCTGGAGCGGGTGTGGGGGACGCGGTTCTTCCTGAAGTACTACTTCATCTGCGGTATCGGGGCGGCGGCGACGACCATCTTCTTCTCGCTGCCGTCGATCGGCCTGGTCAGCCCTCTGAGCAACACCATCGGGGCGTCGGGCGCCATCTACGGCCTGCTGGTCGCCTACGCGCTGTACTTCCCCGACCAGCCGGTCTACATGTACTTCCTGTTCCCGATTCCGATGAAGTACTTCGTGCTCATCATCGGGGGCATCGCCTTCTTCTCCTCCTTCTCGGGCGCCGGCGGCGGCGTGGCGCACATCGCCCATCTCGGCGGCCTGGTCATCGGGTACCTGTACCTCTCCTATCTCCGGGGAGGCGGCTTCCACCCGATGTCCGAGATCAGGTACCGCTATCTGAAGTGGAAGATCGGCCGCGCGCGGCGGAAGTTCGACGTGCACCCCGGCGGCCGCCCGGCCCGGGATGACGACTGGGACCGACGGATTCACTGAGCAGACGCTCGCGCGCTAGGGGCTGTGGGCGATACGCGGTGGGGCCGACTCGTGCCATGGCCCTGCAACGATGCTCAGGCCGACGCCCAGCAACGTCGAAGCGTGTCGTGCTCACGCGCGACCTTGCTCGAACGCGGCGCGAGCGCACGAGCGCCGCGACCGCCCCATCGCCTACCGCCTATCCCCTATCGCCTAAGCGTGATCCCTCTGGAACGCCATCTCCTTCAGGCGGGCGATGCGCTGGGCGATCGGGGGATGGGTGGCGAAGAGGTCGGCCATCCGGTGCTGCTTGGCGCCGATGGCGCGGCCGAGCGGATCGGCAATGCACAGGTGGGCGGTGCCGCGGCTGATGGACTTCGTCGGCTCGGCGGCGCTGTCGATGTCCTGGAGCGCGCGGGCGAGCGCCATGGGGTTGCGCGTGAGCTCGGCGCCCGAGGCGTCCGCCTGGTACTCCCGCTGCCGCGACACCATCATCGCCAGGAGCTGGCCGATGATCGGCGCGAGGATGACGCCGATCAGCCAGACGGCGAACAGGATGGCGGCCATCGCGCCTCCGCCGCCGCCATCGTCGCGATCGCGGCGGCGCCCGCCGCCGAACCAGAGCCAGCGCGAGGCGAAATCCGACAGCAGGATGACCGCACCGACCAGCGCGGCCACGATCATCATCAGGCGGATATCGTAGTTCCGGATGTGGCTCATCTCGTGGGCCACGACGCCCTGCAGCTCCTCCCGATCCAGCTTGTCGAGCAGCCCGCGCGTGACGGCGAGTGAGGCGTGCGCCGGATCGCGCCCGGTCGCGAACGCGTTCGGATCGGGATCGGGCACGATGTAGACCTTCGGGCGGGGCAGGCCGGCGGCAATCGCCATCTCATCGACGACGTTGCCGAGCTGCTGCAGCTTCAGGCGGTCGGCGTCCGTCTGCGCGGCGGACTGCGCCTGCTCCAGCGACACGGCGTGCGTCGACAGCAGCACGACCTGATCGCCGCCGAAGTAGCTGAAGGCGGCCGATCCACTGCCGAGCGCCAGGGCGAAGACCGCGCCCACGGGGAACGCGGTGATCGGCAGATCGAGATAGAAGCGGTCGAAGCCGGTGCCGAGGAGCACCAGGAAGGCGATGAAGACGAGCATCACGAGCCACGTCCGTCGCCGGTTGACGACTTGCTGTTCCAGCAGGTTCATGACGGGCACCGCGCCGTCCGGCCCGCGGCACGGTGGCCGCGGGCGCGGGATACGCGACTACTTCTTGAACGACAGATCGACCTGCGGGACCTCGCGCTCGGCCGGCGCCGTGATCTCGAACAGCTCCGCCGATTTGAAGCCCATGGCCGACGCCATCATGTTGGCCGGAAAGACCTGCTGCGCGGTGTTGAACTTCGTCGCGATGTCGTTGTAGAACTGCCGGGCGAACCCGATCTTGTTCTCCGTCGACGTCAGTTCCTCCTGCAGCGCCTTCACGTTCTCGTTCGCCTTCAGCGTCGGATAGTTCTCGGCCAGCGCGAACAGGCGGCCGAGGGCCTGCGACAGCTCGCCCTCCTTGCGCGCCGCGTCGGCCGGGCCGGTGGCGGTCACCGCCTTGGCCCGCGCCTCGACAACCTGCGTCAGCGTGTCGCGCTCGAATTCCATTTCTCCGCGCACGGTGTTGACGAGATTCGGAATGAGGTCGTGCCGCCGCTTCAGCTGCACGTCGATCTGCTTCCAGCCGTTCGTCGTCTGGTTGCGAAGCCCGACGAGCCGGTTGTAGGTCGCAATGGCCCAGACGACGAGGAGCACGACTACGCCGATGAGAATGTAGAGCGCCATACGTGGACTCCTTGACGATGACTCCTACAGCAACCCCTTGACGAACCCGCCGTCGACCGGAATCGTGGTCCCCGTGATGTAGCTTCCCCGCGCGGAGGCGAGGAACGTGACGAGATCGCCGAGCTCGCGCGGCTCGCCGAGGCGCCCGAGCGGCACGTTCCGCACCAGCCGCGCCTCCACCTCGGCCGGCTCGACGCCCTCGCGGGCGGCGGTCGCCGCGGTCACCTCGGTGACCCGATCGGTGCGCGTGTAGCCGGGCGCCACGCAGTTCACCAGGATGCCGTCGCGGCCGAGCTCGTTCGCCAGCGTCTTCGAGAAGCCGGCGACCGCGGCACGCAGCGCATTGGAGAGCATGAGCCCGTCGATCGGCTGCTTCACCGAGATGGACGTGATGTTGATGATACGCCCGCCGCCGCGCCGGCGCAGGTGCGGCACGGCTTCCATGCAGAGCAGGACGACGCTGAGGAACGTGAGATCGACGGCCGCACGCCAGTCGTCTTCGCTGAGCGTGTCGAACACGCCCGAGGTGGGGCCGCCGGCGTTGGTGACGAGGATGTCGAGGCCGCCGAAGTGACGGACGGTCGTCTCGACGAGGCGGGCCACGTCGGTCCGCTTCGAGACGTCGGCGGCGATCGGCAGCACCTCGGCGCCGGTCTCGGCCGCGATGACCGCGGCCGTCCGGGCCAGCTCGTCGGCGTGCCGGGCGCAGATGGCCACACGGCAGCCCTCGCCGGCGAGCGACCGGGCCGCCGCACGTCCCAGTCCCTTGCTGGCCGCACAGACCAGCGCGACCTTGCCCTGAAGATCGGTCTGCATTGTTCAATGGCGCCGGGGCCCCACCCCCGGCGCGAACTGACGCCGATGCCTCGCCCTCGGATATCCATGTCCTCGGGCTCGCATGGCCGCAGGCGCTGCGTCATTCAATGGCGCCGGGGCCCCACCCCCGGCGCGAACTGACGCCGATACTCGCCCTCGGATATCCCTGTCCTCGGGCTCGCATGGCCGCAGGCGCTGCGTATTCAATGGCGCCGGGGGCCCACCCCCGGCGCGGACTGACGCCGACTCCCTCGGATATCCCGTCCTCGGGCTCGCATGGCCGCAGGCGCTGCGTTCTTCAATGGCGCCGGGGCCTCACGGCGCGAACTGACGCCGATACTCGCCCTCGGATATCCCTGTCCTCGGGCTCGCATGGCCGCAGGCGCTGACGTCATTCAATGGCGCCGGGGCCCACCCCCGGCGCGAACTGACGCCGACGCCTCGCCCTCGGATCTCCATGTCCTCGGGCTCGGCATGGCCGCAGGCGCTGCGTTATTCAATGGCGCTGGGGCCACCCCCGGCGCGGACTGACGCCGATGCCGTGATCGGATCCGCCTGTCCTCGCCCTTCGATTCCGCTCAGGGCGACCCGGCATGGCTATCGCCGGCTGCTCAGCGATGGAAATAGTCGTCGGTCCCGTCGAGCCAGTCCTGGCGGATGGGACTGAAGAAGTCGAGCTCGAAGGTATCTTCGAGCGCCTCGGCCTGATGCTCGACCCAGGACGGGATGTGCAGGATCTCGCCCTCGCGGACGGTGATCTCCTCGCCGTTGATGAGGAACTTCAGCGCGCCCTGCAGCACGTAGGTCATCTGCTCGCTCTCGTGCGAGTGCTTCGGCACGAGCACGCCGCGCTTCAGATAGATCTGCGCGACCATCTCCCGCTCGCCGGTGACGACCTTGCGGGAAATCATCTCGGTGACCTTCTCGAGCGCGATCTCGTCCCAGCGATGGAGGCGTACGGTCTTGGTGGACATCGTGGCTGTTCCGAATCGGATCGTGTTCGCTCCGCGCGAACATCGGGGCTGGCGGCGCCGCGCTGGCGGCGAAAACCCGCCGGACACCGCGGCAAACCCGGGCGGCGTGCGGCCGCCATGTTCGAGGCCCGGGCATTATATCATCGGGGTACGGGTGCTATAATCACCTGTTCTGTTTGTACGGACTCATTTTTCTGGCAGCCTCGCGCATCCGCCGGGCGCTGCCGCGAGGGACGGGCATGAAGGCAGTAGCGGATTCGAACGGCGTCGACACGAAGACGAAATCCCGCGGCGCAGGCGCCTCGAAGCACGAGGGACTGACGCGTGAGGAACTGCTGCAGGCCTACCGCCAGATGGTGCTCTCGCGGAAGCTGGACGACAAGGAAATCCAGCTGAAGAATCAGAGCCAGATCTTCTTCCAGATCAGCGGCGCCGGTCACGAGGCGATCCTCGTCGCCGCCGGCATGGCGCTGAAGCCGTCCCACGACTGGTTCTATCCCTACTACCGCGACCGCGCGCTCTGCCTCCAGCTCGGCATGACGCCCTACGAGATGCTGCTCGAGGGCGTGGGCGGGCAGGACGACCCGAACTCGGGCGGCCGGCAGATGCCGTCGCACTGGGGTCACAAGGGCCTCAACATCGTGTCGCAGTCGAGCCCGACCGGCACGCAGTGCCTCCAGTCGGTCGGCTGCGCCGAGGGCGGCATGCTCTTCGAGCGGATCACCGGGATCCCCGATCGCGAGAGCCAGCTTCGAGAAGGACGAAGTCGTCTACATGTCGATCGGCGACGGCGCGACGAGCGAAGGCGAGTTCTGGGAGTCGCTGAACGTCGCCTGCGTCCGCAACCTGCCGATGGTCTTCCTCGTCGAGGACAACGGCTACGCCATCTCGGTGCCGGTCGCGGTGCAGACGGCAGGCGGCGATGTCTCGAAGCTGGTGCAGGGCTACCCCGGCATGCACGTCGCGTCGGTGGACGGCACGGATTTCCTGAAGAGCCTGCGGACGATGCGCGAGGCGGTGGCCTACGCCCGCGCGCGCAAGGGCCCGGCCTTCGTGCACGCGACGGTCATCCGTCCCTACTCGCACTCGCTGTCGGACGACGAGCGCCTCTACAAGACGAAGGCGGAACGCGAGGAGGAAGCGCGCCGCGACCCGATCCGCCGGATGGGCGAGTTCCTGAAGGCCGAAGGGCTGGCCACGGATGCCGATCTCGCCGCGCTCGCCAAGGACGTCGAGGCGCAGGTGAACGAGGCCGCGCAGCAGGCGCTCGTGGCCCCCAAGCCGGCGAAGGACACCGCCATGCTGTGGGTCTACTCGCCCGACGTCGACCCGACGTCGAGCGACTTCGAGACGCCGCTGGTGCCCGAGGGCAAGCCCGACACGATGGTCGCCGCCATCAACCGGACGATGAAGGAAGAGATGGCGCGCGACGCCCGCATCGTCGTCTTCGGCGAGGACGTCGCCGACGCGAGTCACGAGGAGGCGCTGAAGGAAGTCACGGGCAAGGGCGGCGTCTTCAAGCTGACGCACGGCCTGCAGCGGGCCTACGGCGGCGATCGCGTGTTCAACTCGCCACTGGCCGAGGCGGGCATCATCGGCCGCGGCATCGGCATGGCTACGCGCGGCATCAAGCCGGTCGTCGAGATCCAGTTCTTCGACTACATCTGGCCGGCCATGATGCAGCTGCGCAACGAGATGGCCATGATGCGGTACCGCTCGGGCAACAACTTCTCCTGCCCGATGGTCGTGCGCGTGCCGATCGGCGGCTACCTGCGCGGCGGCGGCCCGTACCACAGCCAGTCGGGCGAGAGCATCTTCGCCCACTGCCCGGGCATCCGCATCGCGTTCCCGTCCAACGCGCAGGACGCGGCGGGCCTGCTGCGCACCGCCATCCGATGCGACGATCCGGTGATGTTCTTCGAGCACAAGCACCTGTACCGCCAGACCTACAACAAGGGCGAGTACCCGGGCAGCGAGTACATGATCCCGTTCGGCAAGGCGTCGCTGCGGCGCGAGGGCACGGACATGGTGATCGTCACCTGGGGCGCGCTCGTGCAGCGTTCGCTGCTCGCGGCCCAGCAGGCCGAGAAGGACGGCATCAGCGTCGCCGTGCTCGACCTGCGGACGATCATGCCGTTCGACTTCGAGGCGATCGCCGAGCAGGTGAAGAAGACGAGCCGCATCCTCGTGGCGCACGAGGACGCGTTGACGTGCGGCTTCGGCGCCGAACTGGCCGCCCGCGTGGCCGACGAGCTGTTCGAGTACCTCGACGCGCCGGTCAAGCGGATCGGCGCCCTCGACGCGCCGGTGGCCTACTGCCCCGACCTCGAGGAAGTGATCCTGCCGACCTGGAACGACGTGCTGGCCGGCATCAAGGAACTCTCCGAGTACTGACGCGTCGGCTTCCACCGGAGATCGGGAGGCCGGGAGGACCGCAGGGTGCTCCCGCTCTCCCGCCCTCCTGCTTCACCCCCAGGCGGTTCTCGATCACGCACGTGGCCGATCTCCCCGCCGCGGTTCGACGACACGCCCCGTTCCTGCTCGCCGTCGCAGCCCTGCTGGGCACGGCGCTCGGGCTCTCGCCCCGCGCCGCGATGCAGGTCCAGATCCTCCGGGCGACCGCCAGCCTGCCACCGTTCCTCTCGGGCGAATTCCGGAGCCCGCTGGCGTTCCAGCGGACGGCCGACGGCTGGTTCTACGTGTTCGACCGGCGCGGCCACTCGGTCTACCGGATCGATCCGGCGATGGAACACGCCACGCGCATCGTGTCGATCGGGGCGGAGACCGGCCGCCTGCTCCAGCCGACGGCGTTCGCGAGCGAGCCGAACGGCACGTTCGCCGTGGCCGATGCCCCGGCGCAGGAGCGCATCCAGGTGTTCGCGGATCAGGGGTCGCTCATCGGCGGATTCTTTCCCTCGGGCGCGACACCCTTCCAGGTGGTGCTCGGCGGGCTGGTGCTGGGCGGCGTCGGATCGCTGCAGTACGACGGTCACGCGATCCTGATCAGTCAGCCGGCGACCGGCTCCCTCATCACCGAGTACTCGCCGTACGGCGATCTGCGGCGGTCGTTCGGCCCGCTGCGCGAGACCGGGCAGCGCGACCGCGACGTACAGCTGCTCCTGAACACCGGCCTGCCGCTGTTCAATCCGCAGGGCGGCTACGACTTCGTGTTCCAGACGGGCACGCCGCTCTTCCAGCGGTACGACCGCGACGGGCACCTGCTGTTCGAGCGCCACATCGAGGGACGGGAGATCGACGAGCTCATCGGGCGGCTGCCGACGGAATGGCCGACACGGCCGCCCGGCAGTGACGAGTTCCCGGTCGCGCACGCCATCGTCCGGACGGCGGCGATCGATCGGCAGGGGAACCTGTGGGTGGCGCTCGTGGTCCCCTACATCTACGTCTACGATCCCGATGGCGAGAAGATCCGCGTCGTGCAGCTGCGGACGTCGGCGGGCCCCGTCGCCCCGACCAGCCTGTTCTTCGACCCGCAGGGCCGGCTGCTCGTCACACCGGGCTGCGACATCTTCCGTCCCTGATCTCAATTCCCTGACTGCGAGGACGCTCACGATGCCGATATCAACGATGCTGACGGCCTTTCTGAGCCTGATGTTCCTGGCGCCCGCACCACCCCAGCACGTGTCCTTCGAGACCGCCGACGGCGCGCACATCGTCGCCGACCTCTATGGCAGCGGCACGAATGGAGTGGTCCTCGCGCACGGTGCCGTGTTCGACAAGGAGAGCTGGGCCCCGGTGGCGCAGGCGCTCGTCGAACGCGGACACGAGGTGCTGGCCATCGATTTCCGCGGCCACGGTCAGTCCACCAGCGGCCGGGATGGCCGCGCACTCTATCAGGACGTGCTCGGCGCCGTGCGGTACCTGCGCGCCCACGGCGCCACGCGGGTCGACGTCGTCGGCGCGAGCATGGGCGGCGGGGCGGCCGGCCGCGCCGCCGTGGAAGCGAAGGTCGGCGAGATCGATCGGCTCTTCCTGCTCTCGCCGGTCCCGATTCCCGACCCGCAGGCGATGCACGCGAAACGCATCATGTACGTCGCCAGCCGGGACGAGAAGCTGGCGCCGTCGGTCAAGGCGCAGTTCGCGCACGCGCCCGAACCGAAGCAGATCGAGCTACTCGACGGCAACGCGCACGCGCAGAACATCTTCGCGACCCCGCAGGGACCGAAGCTGCTGGCGCTCCTCGAAGATTTCCTGGCCGCGCGCTAGAGTTCCGCCGCCGGCGGCCGGCGCTTGACGGTTCTCCCGGGAGCGGGGGAAGATGAATGAACGTTCATTCATTCCGGCGTTGCCCCGCGCGCCTCCGGAGTCCTGCCGTGCCTGCCGTTCCCCAGCCCCGCCGTCCGCGCGTCGCGCCGGCCGCCGGTGCGCCGCCCAAACGTGACGCCATCCTGCGCGCCGCGCTCGAGGTGTTCGCCGAGCGGGGCTTCTTCAACGCCCAGGTGGCCGACGTGGCCCGCGCGGCCGGCGTCGCGGCCGGGACGGTCTACCTCTACTTCCGCGGCAAGAACGATCTGCTCGTCTCGATCTTCGAGCGGACGATGCAGGAAGCGATTGCGGAGGGGCGCGCGGCGGTGGAAGGTCTCGCCGATCCCGAGGCCCGGCTGCGCCGGATCGCCCGGCTGCACCTCGAGCGCCTCGGGCGCGACCGGAACCTCGCGGTGGTGTTCCAGGTGGAGTTGCGCCAGAGCACGAAGTTCATGGAGCACCTCTCGTCCACGCTGCTGCGCGACTACCTGGGCCTGCTCCGCGAGACGATTGCCGACGGCCAGGCGGCCGGCGTCTTCCGCCGCGATCTGAACCCCACGGTCGCCGCCAAGATCCTCTTCGGCGGGATCGACGAGATGGCCACCAACTGGATCCTCAGCGGCCGGCGGTACTCGCTGGCCGCGCAGGCCGACACGGTCGTCGACCTGTTCGTGAACGGCGCGCGGCAGCCCGTCTCCGCGCCGCGCCGCTGAGGGAGACCCCGACATGCCCAAGCCAGCCGAGCCGTCTTCGTCTTCCCCTGCCGCCGCCCCCGCCAGCCCCACCCGGGCCGAGATCCGCCCGTTCGGCTCGGTCGCCGTGCTGGGTGCCGGCACGATGGGCGCGCAGATTGCGGCGCACGTGGCGAACGCCGGCATTCCGGTGCTGCTGCTCGATCTCACGGCGGCCGCGGCCCGCGACGGTCTCGCCCGGGCGCGTCGGCTGAAGCCCGACCCGTTCTTCACCGCCAACACGCTGCAGCTGATCCGCACCGGCGGCTTCGACACGGACCTGCCGCGCCTCGCTTCGTGCGACTGGATCGTGGAGGCCATCGTCGAGCGGCTCGACGTAAAGCAGTCGCTGCTCGAGCAGGTGGACACGCACCGGACCCCCGGCACGGTGGTCTCGTCCAACACATCCGGCATTCCGCTGACCGCCCTGGCGGAGGGACGCTCGGCCGACTTCCGGCAGTGCTGGCTGGGCACCCACTTCTTCAATCCGCCGCGGTACCTGAAGCTGCTCGAGATCATCCCGACGGCGGACACCTCGCCCGCCACGATCGCGCGGGTCACGTCGTTCGCCGATCACTGGCTGGGCAAGGGCGTCGTCGTCGCCCGCGACACGCCGAACTTCATCGCGAACCGGATCGGCCTGTACGGGGTGATGCGGATCTTCGAGTCGCTGTCGAGCGGCCGCTACACGATCGAGGAGGTCGACGCGCTGACCGGCCCGCTCATCGGCCGGCCGAAGAGCGCGACGTTCCGGACGGTCGACATCACGGGGCTGGACGTCCTCTGCCACGTCGCCCGCAACCTCGTCGAGCGGCTGACCGACGAGACGGAGCGGCGGGCCTTCACGCTGCCGCCGCTCGTCGAGCAGATGCTCGAGCGCGGCTGGATCGGCGAGAAGGCCGGCCAGGGCTTCTACCGCCGCGAGAAGACGCCGGAGGGCGAGACGCAGATCCTGACGCTCGATCCCCCGACCATGACCTATCGGCCGCGCCAGCCGGTGCAGCTGCCCGAGCTGGAGGCGGCGCGTGCCATCGACGATCTGCGCGAGCGGCTGCGGATGCTGTTCTCGAGCCGCGGCCGGGCGGGCGCCTTCCTGCGCGAGACGCTCGCGCCCACCCTGCTCTACACCGCGAAGGTGGCGCCCGACATCGCCGGTTCGATCGACGACATCGACCGGGCGATGCAGTGGGGGTTCGGCTGGGAGCTGGGTCCGTTCGAGACCTGGGACGCCATCGGTCTTCGCGAGTTCATGGAGACGGTGCAGAAGGCGCAGCAGACAGCGGTCGTCTCGGCGCCGCCGATCGTCGCCGAGGTGCTCGCCGCGGGCCGCAACGGGTTCCGGGACGCCCCGATTCCGCCGGCGGCCCCCGATCTCCAGATCCTGCGGGACGCCCGGGCGCGTTCGCGCGTCGTGCGCAGCAACGCCGGCGCCAGCCTGGTCGATCTCGGCGACGGCGTGCTGGCCATCGAGTTCCATTCGAAGATGAACACGATCGGCGCCGACATCATCGAGATGATCCGCGCCGGTCTGGACGAGGCGGCGCGCAACTTCGCCGCGGTCGTCATCGGCAACGACGCAGCGAACTTCTCGGCCGGGGCGAACCTGATGCTGCTGCTCCTCGAAGCCGAGGAGGAGAACTGGGACGAGATCGACCTGATGGTGCGCACGTTCCAGTCGACGACGCAGGCCCTGCGATACGCCACGGTCCCCGTGATCGTCTGTCCCGCGGGCCTGACGCTCGGGGGCGGCTGCGAGCTGGCGCTGCACGGCGACCGCGTGCAGGCGGCCGGCGAGAGCTACATCGGCCTCGTAGAGGTCGGCGTCGGCCTCATCCCGGCCGGCGGCGGTACGACGGCGATGGTCGCCCGGGCGGTGGAGCACCTGACGCCCGACCAGCAGCGCAACCTGCTCGCCGCGGTCCGGCCGGTGTTCGAGACGATGGCCCTGGGCCGCGTCTCCGGCAGCGCACCGGACGCGCGCCGGCTCGGCTACCTGCGCGACTGCGACGGCGTGACGATGAACCGCGATCGACTGCTGGCCGACGCGAAGCGGATCGCACTGGAACGGGTGCGCGAGGGCTACCACCCGCCGCCGCGGCGCGACCGCATTCCGGTCGGCGGCGACGACGTTCGGGCCGCCCTGTCGATCGGCGTGCACCTCGCCTGGCGGGCCGGGCAGGCGAGCGACCACGACGCGCTGATCGGCCGCACGCTGGCCCGCATCATCGCCGGCGGCGACCTGCCCCATGCGACGACCGTCAGCGAGCAGTACCTGCTGGATCTGGAGCGGGAGGCGTTCCTCAGGCTGTGTGGCGAGCCGAAGACGCTCGAGCGGATCCGGCACACGCTGAAGACCGGCAAGCCGTTGCGGAACTGAGGCGGTCGGGGAGCCCGGGGCATGAGCCGCTTCATCGATCGGGGATCCGGCCCGGCGATCCTGCTGATCCCCGGGATCCAGGGCCGCTGGCAGTTCCTCGGCGGCACGGTGGACGCGCTCGTGGCGCAGGGCTGCCGCGTGCTGACGTTCTCGCTCGGCCGGGCGACCGCGCGCGGGGCGCCGGCGGATCCGGAGGCCGGCTACGCCCGCGACATGGCGCGGATCGACCGCATCCTGGACGAGGCGGGCGTCGAAGCGGCGGCGCTGTGCGGATCGTCGGCCGGCGGCCCGGTCGCGCTGCAGTACGCGGCGACACGGCCGGAACGGGTGACGGCGCTGATTCTCGCGTCGGCTCCGGGGCCGCGCTGGGTGCCCGATCCACAGGTGCGCGCGCACCTGCGCCGGCCGTGGCTCAGCAGCCCGCTGTTCCTGCTCCGGACACGCGCGCGACTGGCGCCCGAGGTTCGCGCCGCGCTTCCAGGACGGCTCCAGCGACTGGCCTTCAGCCTGCGCCAGGTCGTGACGCTGCTCCGGGCGCCGGTGTCGCCGGGGCTGATGGCCAATCGCGCGCGACTCATGCAGGCCAGTGGACCTGACCGGGGCGTGTCGCCGCGTGCAGGCGCCGACACTGGTCGTCACCGGCGAGCCCGGACTCGATCGGATCGTGCCGGTGGAGGAGACGCGCGAGTACCCTGAAGCTGATTCCGGGGGCCCGTCAGGTCGTCATCGCGCAAACGGGACACGTGGGCCTGGTGACCAGGCCCGACCGGTTCGCCGCCATCGTCGGCGCGTTCGTGCAGGAGGCGGCGGCCGGGCTCAAGGCGAGAGGATCGAGACCGACACATGGGTGACATCGTTCGAGAGATCCGGGGACCGGAAGGGACACTCGAGGCGCTGCTGGACGAACCGGCCGGCCTGAAGGACGGCGCCGCGCTGCGGGCGGCGGTGGTGCTGGGGCATCCGCATCCGCTGTACGGCGGCACGATGCACACCAAGGGGCTGTACCAGGCGGCGAAGGGGCTCAGCCGCATCGGCTGCGCGGTGCTGCGGTTCAACTTCCGGGGCGTAGGCCGCAGCGACGGGTCGTTCGACAACGGCCCGGGCGAGATGGCGGACTTCCGCGCCGCGCTGACCTTCATGGCCACGCGCTACCCCGGCGTGCCGCTGTGGGCGGGCGGCTTCTCGTTCGGCGCCTGGGTGGGCCTGGTGAGCGGCGCCGAGGACGAGCGGGTGTCGGCGCTCATCGGCATCGCACCGCCGATCGAGAAGTACGACTTCACGGCCGTGCGGGAGAGCCACAAGCCGAAGTTCTTCATCCAGGGAGAGCTCGACGAGATCTGCCCGACGAAGGTGCTCCGGCAGTTCTACGCGCAGCTGTTCGAGCCGAAGGAGCTGGCGATCATCGACGGCGCGAACCATCTGTTCGACGGCCAGGCCAGCGAGGTCGGCGACGCGATCGAAGAGCTGCTGGCCGATTATCCGGAGCAGGCTGACGTGGGCGGAGAGGCCTGAGCCGGCGGCAGGCAGCGGAACGGCCCGCACCGCGGGCCCGCCTTTCGGCAAGCTCAAGGCGCCCTGAGTACGTCGAAGGGCGCGACCGGAGTGGAGCGAGCCGGATCGCGAGCGAAACGGAGCGAGCCGGGGTTCGGGGCGGAGCCCCGACTGGAGAGGCAATGTCAATGCAGGATGCGGTGATTGTATCGGCGGTGCGGACGGCAGTCGGCAAGGCGCCGGGTGGCACGCTGCGCGCGACGCGTCCCGACGAGATGGCCGCGGCCGTGATCGGCGAGGCGCTGCGGCGCGCGCCGGGCGTCGACGCCGCCGAGATCGAGGACGTCATCTTCGGGTGCGCGATGCCCGAGGCCGAGCAGGGGCTGAACGTCGCGCGGATCGCCAGCCTGCGCGCAGGGCTGCCGGTCAGCACGTCGGCGGTCACCGTGAACCGGTTCTGCTCGTCCGGCCTGCAGTCGATCGCCTACGCGGCCGAGCGGATCATGTGCGGTTTCTCGCAGGCCATCATCGCCGGCGGCACGGAATCGATGAGCCTGGTGCCGATGGGCGGGCACAAGATCGCGCCGAACCCGTACCTGAGCGACCACTATCCCGACGTGTACCTCTCGACGGGCCTCGTGGCCGAGAACCACGCGCGCGAGTCGCAGAATCTCCCGCGAGGCACAGGACACCTTTGCCCTGCGCAGCCACCAGCGCGCCCTGGCGGCCATCGATGCCGGCCACTTCCGCGACGAGATCCTGCCCCTCACCGTACGGGTCGTCGACCCGCCCGCCAGCGGCGACAAGCCGGTGGTGCGCGAGATGACCTTCGACACCGACGAGGGGCCCAGGCGGGATACGTCGGCCGAGGCGCTGGCGAAGCTGCGGCCGGCGTTCCACGCGAAGGGGACGGTGACGGCCGGCAACTCGTCGCAGACGAGCGACGGCGCGGCGGCCGTGCTCGTGATGTCGGGCGAACGGGCGAAGACGCTGGGACTGCAGCCGCTCGCGCGGTTCGTCGCGTACGCGACGGCTGGCGTGAAGCCCGAGCTGTTCGGCGTGGGACCGGTGCCTGCCGTTCACAAGGCCCTGAAGATTGCCGGGCTGACGCTCGACCAGATCGACCTGGTGGAGCTGAACGAGGCGTTCGCGTCGCAGGTGCTGGCGTGCCTGCAGGAACTGCCGATCGACGCGGACCGGCTGAACCCGAACGGCGGCGCCATTGCGCTGGGCCATCCGCTCGGCTGCACGGGCGCCAGGCTGACGACGACGCTGCTGTACGAGATGCGCCGCCGCCAGGCCCGCTACGGCCTGGTCACGATGTGCGTCGGCGGCGGCATGGGCGCCGCGGGGATCTTCGAGCGGCTGTGAAGGTGACGCGCGGCCACAATGGGCCGCGCCTACGCGTCACGAAGAGATGGGTGCGTCGGGACGACGCAGTGCCTTTCGTCCTCGCGTAGGGGCCGCCCGAGCTCATGAACGCGCGGGTGGCGGCCCTGAGGTGCCCGGCGGCAATCGCCCGCCCACGATTTTTGAGACAATAGGCAGGTGGGGTCCGCGCCCCGCCCCGATCTGAGAGGTCATCCATGGACGCGTCCGTTTCCACCGCATCCCACCGCGGCGGCTCGTGGCTGCTCGACGCCGCCGAGCCGGGCGCCGTCTTCACGCCCGAGCAGCTGTCCGAGGAGCAGCGTCTCATCGCCCGGACGGCCGACGAGTTCGTGCAGCAGGAAGTGCTGCCCGAGCTCGAGCTGATGGAGAAGAAGGACTGGAAGATCGCCCGCAGCCTGGTGCAGCGCGCCGGCGAGCTCGGCCTGCTCGGCGTCGACGTGCCCGAGGACTACGGCGGCGTCGGCCTCGACAAGATCACCTCGATCCTGGTCAGCGAGCGGATCGCGGCCTGCGCCTCGTTCGGCGCGACCTTCGGCGGCCAGGCGAACCTGACCGTGCTGCCGATCTTCCTGTTCGGCACCGAGGCGCAGAAGCAGAAGTACCTGCCGAAGCTGCTGTCGGGCGAGATGGTCGGGGCCTACGCGCTGAGCGAGACCGGTTCGGGCTCCGACGCGCTCGGGGCCAAGACGAAGGCGGTCCGGCAGGCCGACGGCAGCTACGTGCTGAGCGGCGAGAAGATGTGGATCACCAACGGCGGCTTCGCCGACGTCTTCATCGTCTTCGCGAAGGTCGATGGCGAGCAGTTCTCCTGCTTCATCGTCGAGCGGGCGTTCAAGGGGGTCACCAACGGCAAGGAAGAGCACAAGATGGGCCTGCTGGGCTCGTCGACGACGCCGCTCATCCTGCAGGACGTGCACGTGCCGGCGGAGAACCTGCTGGGCGAGGTCGGCAAGGGCCACAAGGTGGCCTTCAACGTCCTGAACTTCGGCCGGTTCAAGCTCGGCGCGATGTGCAGCGGCGGCGCCCGGGTGGCCATCGGCGAGGCGGCGAAGTACGCCGCGCAGCGGAAGCAGTTCGGCCAGCCGATCGCCAGCTTCGGCGCGATCAAGTACAAGCTGGCGGAGATGACCATCCGCCAGTTCGCAGTCGAGAGCCTGGTCTACCGGACCGGCGGCCTCATCGATACCCTGCTGGCCGCCACGCCGCACGACCCGAACGACGGCGCGCCGGTGCTGGCCGCCGTCGAGGAGTTCGCCGTCGAGGCGTCGATCGCGAAGGTGGCGGGCAGCGAGATGCTCGACTACGTGCTCGACGAGAACCTGCAGATCCACGGCGGCAACGGCTTCGTGGCCGACTATCCCGCCGAGCGGCACTACCGGGACGCGCGGGTGAACCGCATCTTCGAGGGGACGAACGAGATCAACCGGATGCTGATTCCGGGCATGCTCGTGCGCCGGGCGCTCAAGGGCGACCTGCCGCTCATCGCGGCCGCCAAGAAGCTGCAGGCGGAGATCCTCGAGCCGTCCGCGCCGGCGGTCCAGGCCGGCGACAGCGGGCCGCTCACCGACGAGCGCCGCACGATCGCCGCCTGCAAGAAGGTCGGCCTGATGGCGCTCGGACTCGCGATGCAGCGGTTCGGACAGTCGCTGACCGACCAGCAGGAAGTGCTGATGTATATCTCCGACATCCTGATGGACGTCTACGGCGCCGAGAGCGCCGTGCTCCGCGCGCTCGACAGCACGGCCCGCACGGTGAAGAGCGCCGACCTGCAGGTGGACGCGGCACGGGTCTTCGTGAACGACGCCGCCGCCCGCGTCGAGATGAACGCGCGGTCCGCGCTGGCGGCCATGGCCGACGGCGACACGCTTCGCACGCAGCTGGCGGCCCTGCGACGCCTGCTGAAGGTCGTGCCGATCGACACGGTCACCCCGCGGCGGCGCATCGCCGACGCGGTGACCGAGCGCGGCGGCTATCCGTTCGGGGTCGGATCGATTCGATGATGAAGGTGAGGTTCCGGGAGATGCGGAAGGCGATCGGGGCCGGACGCGCGTTCACGACTCTGGCGGTGATCGTGGCGCTGGCGCTTGCGGCGGGCGCCTGCTCGAACGCGCCGCCCGACGATACGGCCGCCTACGTCAGCGGACCTGAACGCCGCGCGGGCGGCCAAGGACGCGGCCTTCCGGAGCGATCAGAATTCGCCGATCCCCGTCAGCCTGCGCAACGCCATGCTGCCGCTCGTCTACTACCCGCCGAACCCCGCCTACCGGGTGCCGGCGGCGCTGGAACCGTCTCCCAGCGATGCCATCATGCGGGTACCGACGTCGACCGGCCAGGTGCGCGTGGAACAGAAGTACGGCACGCTCGAGTTCTCGCTGCTCGGGCACCCGCTGAAGCTGACCGCGTTCGTCGAGGAAGGCTCGACCGACGCATCCCGGCTGTTCGTCCCCTTCACCGATTTGACGAGCGGCAAGGAGACCTATGGCGGAGGCCGCTATCTCGACCTCAACCGGACACCCACGGGCATCTACGTCATCGATTTCAACGAGGCGTACAACCCGTACTGCTGCTACAGCACGAACTACGATTGCCCGATTCCGCCGCCCGAGAACCGGCTGCCCGTGCCGGTGAAGGCCGGCGAGAAGCTGCCGAAGGTCGGTCCCGGCGCCTGAGCCCGCACGCATGCCCACTACATCGCTCCAGGCCGTCGTCTTCGACTTCGACGGCGTCATCGCGGACACCGAGCCGCTGCACCTGCGCGCCTACCAGGACATCCTGGCCGGGGCGGGGATCACGCTCACCGAGATGGACTACTACGCCCGCTACCTCGGCTACGACGATGCGGGCGCGTTCCGGGCGATCGCGCGCGACAGCGGCCGCACGCTGGACGAGGCGGCGCTCCGCGACTTCATCGCGCAGAAGTCCCACCGGTTCGAAGAGCTCGAGGCCGCCGGCGCGGTGCTGTTCCCCGGCGCCATCGAATGCGTCCGCCGGTGCGCGGCGGAGTGGCCGCTGGCCGTCGCCTCGGGCGCCCTGCGGCGCGAGATCGAGCTCGTGCTCGAACACGCCGGGCTGCGCGACTGCTTCCGGCTGGTGGTGTCGGCGGAGGACACGCCGCGGAGCAAGCCCGCGCCGGATCCCTACCTGCTGGCGCTCGAGAAGCTGCGGGAATCGACCGGCGTGGCGATCGAGGCGGCGCGAACGGTCGCCATCGAGGATTCGCGCTGGGGCATCCGAGTCGGCTCGCGGCGCCGGGCTCCGGTGCGTGGCGGTCACCCACTCGTACGCCGCCGACGCCCTCGGTGAAGCCGACGCGGTGGTGCCGAACCTCGACACGCTGACGGTCGACCGCCTGCAGCAGCTCGCCGGATGATCTATCCTGACGGCATGCAGCGTGAGTGGGTCGACCGCTTCGCGCTGGTCGCCTCGAGCCCGGATCCCGATCTCGCGGTGGCCGCGCTGATGATCGCGCGCCTGGAACACCCCCGCCTCGACGCGTCCCCCTACCTGGCCCGGCTCGACGCGATGGGCGCCGACGTCCGCCTGCGGCTCGACGCCGCGCTGGCCGCGTTCCACGACGAGACCGAGCACGTCGAGCTGCCCGTCGTCGAACAGGTGTCGGTCCTGAACCGCTACCTGTTCGAAGAGCAGGGCTTCGTCGGCAACCGCGAGCAGGACCTCGGATTCCCGCAACAGCTTCCTGAACGACGTCATGGACCGGCGCACCGGGATTCCGATCTCCCTGGCCGTCGTCTACATGGAGGTCGGACGGCGGGCCGGGGTCCGCGTGGAAGGCGTGAACTTCCCCGGCCATTTCCTGCTGCGCGCGCGGGGAGCGTCGGAGGAGGCGTACGGCAGCCGGCCGGTCATCATCGATGCCTTCGACCGGGGCACGCTCCTCTCGGAGGGCGACTGCCGCGATCTGCTGCGGCGCCATGCCGGCGAGGAGGCCGACTTCTCGATCCGCCTGCTGGCCGCTGCGACCAAGAAGCAGATCCTCGTACGGATGCTGCTGAACCTGAAGCACGTCTACGTGCAGATGCACTCGTTTCCGCAGGCCCGCGACGTCACCGCACTGCTGCTCGCGCTCACGCCGTCGGCGCTCACCGAGCTTCGTGACCGCGGACTCCTCGCCTACCACCTCAACGACTTTCCGGCGGCGCTCCGCGATCTCGAGGAATACCTGCGTCTGGTCTCTGCGCGCGACTCCGACCGCCCGGACCGCGACGAACAGTCGCAGATCTGGGAGCACGTGAAGACGCTCCGCCGCCGCGTCGCCACGCTCAATTGACGCGCATCGGCCCGGGGGCGATGGTCAGTCCCGCGCGCCGCTGACCATCGGGACAATCGACCAGCAGCGGACAGACACTGCAGTGGGGGTTCGCCTCGGTGCACGTGGCGCTCCCATGGTGGGAGAGGTACAGCGCGGTCCGGCGCCAGGTCGCCACCTCCCGCGGGAGTTCCGCGGCCAGAGCCTGCTGCACGAGCCTGGCGGTGCGGTGGAAGTCGCCGGCCGGGTGGCCGTAGCCGAGCCGCAGCCCGGCGCGGCACAGGCCGGCGTCGACCGGCAACACCGGGTGGCCGGCGCAGAACAGCAGCAGGCGATGGGCCCCGGTCTCTCCAAGCTGGGGAAAGGGCTTCAGGGCGCGCCGGGCGGCCGGCAGCGGCCCCGTCAGGATCTGGGGCAGGTCCGGCGTACGACGGAACAGCTCGACGCCGGTGCGCAGCGCCTGGAGCCGCTGTTCGAGGTAGGGGCCGGCCAGGCGGACGGCCGCCTCGAGCTTGCCGCGCGGCGCCCGCCACATCGAGTCGGGCGTCAGCGCCGGAATGCGCTGCAGGGCCGCCAGCGCCGCATCGCGGCGGGCGGGTGCGGCGTGCACCGACACGATCTCCCAGACGAACAGCCGGAACGGGTCCTCCGGCGGCGGCTTCAGCCGGCCGTAGAAGGTTTCCAGGCGATCGACGAGGCTCTCGACTCGCGTCATCTCAAATCGGGGCTCCGCCCCGAACCCCGGCTCCCTTCACTCGCTCGCCTCTTGCGGCTCGCTCCGTTCCGGTCGCGGGCCCGCCGTGCGGGCCGTTACGCTGGGGGCTCCGCCCCGAACCCCGGCTCTCTTCACTCGCCCTTCGACGATGCTCAGGGCGTCCCGAGCAAGGTCGAGGGACGCTCGCCTCTTCCGGCTCGCTCCGGGCACTGTATGATGGCGGGGCCCCCTGCACCCCGCCAGGCTCGCGGCGTTCCGCTCGTGCTCCGTCGCTCGCTCCACGCTGCCCGCGCGCGGCCGCGCCGCACGGAAGGGCCCTAGGCGGGCACGGTCACGCCGGCCAGTTCCTGGTAGAAGTAGGCCGACGCGATGACGCCGTTGTGGAAGTTGCCGAGATCGATCCGCTCGTTCGGCGCGTGGGCGTTCTCATCGGGCAGGCCGACGCCGAACAGCACCGAGGGGATCCCGAGCTCCTGCTGGAACGTGGAGACGACGGGAATCGATCCGCCCTCGCGGGTGAACACCGGCTCCTTGCCGAACCCGCGCTCGATGGCCCGGCCGGCCGCCTGCACGAACGGATTGTCGAACGACGTCATCCACGGCTTGCCGCCGTGCATGCGGGTGAACTTCAGCTCGACGGTCTTCGGCGCGATCTTGCGGACGTAGTCCTCGAACAGCTGCGCGACCTTGTCGGGGTCCTGATCCGGCACGAGCCGCATCGAGATCTTCGCCATCGCCACGGCGGGGATCACCGTCTTCGCGCCTTCGCCGGTGAAGCCCGACAGCAGGCCGTTCACCTCGAGCGTCGGCCGGCCCCACACCCGTTCGAGCGTGGAGAAGCCCCGCTCGCCGAACAGCTTCGGCGCCCCCAGCTCCTTGCGGTACTTCGTCTCGTTGAACGGCAGCTTCTTGAACTCGGCGCGCTCCGCGTCGCTCAGCTCGCGCACGTTGTCGTAGAAGCCCGGGATCTTGATGTGCCCGCCCTTGTCCTTCATCTGCGCGATCATCGTCGCGAGCACGTAGGCGGGGTTGGCGACCGCGCCACCGAACGAGCCCGAGTGCAGGTCCGTCTTCGTGCCGCGCAGGTCGATCTGGAAGTAGGCGAGGCCGCGCAGGCCGTAGCAGATCGACGGAATGCCGCGGTCGAACATCGGCGAGTCGGAGATCACGACCACGTCGGACTTCAGCTCCTGGCGATGCTCGCGCACGAAGTCGTCGAGGTTGTCGCTGCCGACTTCCTCCTCGCCTTCCAGGATCATCTTGATGTTGACCGGCAGCCGGTTCTGCTGCTTCATGAACGCCTCGATCGCCTTCAGGTGCATGAACACCTGCCCCTTGTCGTCGGCGGCGCCGCGGGCGTACAGCTCGCCGTCGCGCACCGTCGCCTCGAAGGGCGGCGAATCCCACAGCTCGACCGGATCGACCGGCTGCACGTCGTAGTGGCCGTAGAACAGCATCGTCGGCGCGCCGGGCGCGCCGAGCCAGTCGCCGTACACGACCGGGTGGCCGGGCGTCTCGAACAGCCGGACGTTCTGGAGGCCGACACGCCGCATCTCGTCGGCGCACCAGTCGGCGCACCGGCGCACGTCGCCGGCATGGTCGGGCAGCGCGCTGATGCTGGGGATGGCGAGGAACGCCTTCAGCTCGTCCAGGTAACGGTCGCGGTGCACGTTGATGAAGTCGATCACGTTGTCCATGTGTCTCCCTCGCTTCCCCTGACGGGGGTCGTGTGTGTCGATCCGGTGCCCGGGCGGCGGAACCGCCCGCTACGGCCGCGGCAGGCGGCCCGGTCCACCGACCGGGTCGGGCACCAGCGCGAACCGATCGCCATCCTGTGTCACCCGTCCCTCGTGCATCAGCTTCACGAGGTGGGCGTGCACGCTCTCGCCGGCCATGCGCCGCAGGTCCGGCCGCAGATCGGGATAGATGACGGCGACCATCTCCTCGATCGCGGCGCGGCCGTCCGCCAGCGCCGCCAGCACCTGCTCCTCGCGCTCCTGCCGGTGGGCCAGGTAGGCCAGCAGCAGCGCGCGGGGATCCTCGATGACCTGTCCGTGCGCCGGCCGCATCATCCGCGGCTCGAGCGCCAGCACCCGGCGCAGCGACTCCAGGTACTGCGTCAGGCTGCCGCCGTGGCTCCAGAGGATCACCACGGTGCTGCCCAGCACGGCCAGGTCGCCGCAGTACAGCGTCCTCGCCTCCTCGTCCCAGAAGGCCAGGTGGTCGGGCGCATGGCCGGGCGTGTGCACCACGGTCAGCGTCCCGTCCCCGGCTGCGATCCGGTCGCCATCGGCCAGCGGCTGCCACGGCGCGGGGTACTTCCCGTCGCGCTCGGGCGACGGGTACTTGAAGAACGCCACGTCCGGCCAGCGCGCGGCAATCGCCTCGGCGCCGGAGGCATGGTCGCCGTGCGCGTGCGTCACGAGCACGGCATCGAGCCGGCAGCCGCGCGCCGCCAGCTCCCGGTCGACGGCATCGAGATGACGCGGGTCGCCGGTCCCGGCGTCGATGAGCACGGTCCGACGGCCGGGAATCAGGTACGTATGGTTTCCGGCGCCGGTCATCGGGCCGGGATTGTGAGCGAACAGCGAAATCGCCTGCATTGCAACTCTAGGTGGGGCTCTGCCCCGCGCTCCGTCGGCAACCGCTCCACGGCGGTCGTCAGACGCCTCAACTTCCGCCGAAGCCGACCGTCACCTGTTCCCCGTCGACGATGACGGGGACCTGCCGGCCGCCGTGCGTGTACGCCAGCATCCGTTCCAGGCCGGCGCGATCCTTCTTCACGTTGACGTATTCGAACGGGACACGCCGCCTTTCGTACTCCTCACGGGCGGCCAGCGTGTACGGTCAGGTGTCCTTGCCGAAGATGTAGACTCTCTCGCTCATCTCTCCCCCTGCCCGCGCTCACGGCTCGACCGGATCGCGACGCGCCTGGTCGAGCATCGCGCGCATGTCGTCGGGAATCGGCACCGACGCTGCCGGCCTGGTAGTCGTAGGAGACGATCACCGTCCGCGCGGTCGCCACGACCCGGGCATCGCTCGTACGGACGATCTCGTAGTCGAGCGTGAAGCTCGACCGTCCGATCGCGCTGACCCACATCCGGACGTCGATCACGTCGCCCATCAGGATGGACGCGCGGAAGTCGCACTCCGCCCGGGCGATGATGATGCCGGCGCCCGGCCCGGGCCGGCTGCGCGTCAGCTGGCGCCAATAGGCGAAGCGGGCCTGCTCGAGATACGTCAGGTACACCGCGTGGTTCACGTGCCCCATCGGGTCGCAGTCGCGGAATCGGACCTCGATCGGGTGCGAAAACGGGGCATTCTGCATGGTGGCCGCTCGACTCTCCCGCCCTTTAGTCTAGCGCAAGGGGCCCGCGAGCCCCTGTCCCGCAGCACCGGCGGCCGCGGGGCCGTGCGCCCGAGTTGACGGCAGCGCAGCCCCGTGAGATGAATACGACGTGACCGATACGCCGACCGGCTCCGAGACCTTCACCGACGATGAGCGCCAGGCGCTCGCGCCGTACTTCACCAACACCGATCAGCCGATCTTCGCGCTGACCCACCTGCCGGAGACCGTCAAGGGCGCCCTGTTCGCCCGCTACTCGCGGTCGGCGAAGTCGCTGCGGCGCCTGTTCCTCGACGAGTTCCTGGGCCAGATGCGGGACGGAGGCGGCGCGGCCGCGGCCGGCGTCGGACTGGCGCGGGCCGAACGGCTCTATGCGCGCGTGCTCAGCGACTACGGCGACGACTCGGTCGCGCAGCTCGGCGGCGCACACATCGCGTGCGAGGGCGTGTCGAACATCCTGACGAAGGCGCTCGAATGGGGGCGCCTCATGGCGTACCTGGAGCAGTCGACGCGGTACGTGCCCTACACGGATCGCCCGGGCGGCCGATGGAAGTACGTCGTGCCCGAGGAGCTGAACGGATCGCCGTTCCGGGGGCGCTACGAGGCGGCGCTCGATCGCGCCTTCGAGACCTACGCCCGCTGGATTCCGCCGGTCGAGGATCTGTTCCGCCGCAAGTACCCGAAGGATCCGAAGGACAGCGACGGGGTGTACCGCGCCGCCATCCGGGCCAAAGCGCTCGACACGCTCCGCGGCCTGCTGCCGGCGGCGACCCAATCGAACGTCGGCCTGTTCGGCACCGGGCAGGCCTACGAGGCGCTCCTCCTCCGGCTTCGCGCCAATCCGCTGGCCGAGGCCCAGGACTGCGCCGATCGGATGCTCGCCGAGCTGCGCCAGGTCATCCCCGCGTTTCTCACGCGCGTCGATCAGCCGGATCGCGGCGGCCGCTGGTCGGAGTACCTCGCCGGGACGCGCGAGGCCACGCACCGGATGGCGGGCGAGCTGCTCGGCAGTTTCCAGCCCGAGGAGGCCGGCGAGGTGACCCTCACCGACTTCGACGCCGACGGCGAGATCAAGGTCGTCGCGGCCGCGCTGTACGCGGCCTCGGAGCTGCCGGACGGCCAGCTGCAGGCCGTCGCGCGCCACCTGACGACCGACCAGCGCGCGGCCGTACTGCGCGCCTACATCGGCGATCGATCGAACCGCCGGCACCGGCCGGGACGCGCGTTCGAGCGGACGCTGTACCGGTTCGACGTGCTGACCGACTACGGGGCGTTCCGCGACCTGCAGCGGCACCGGCTGCTGACGCTCGAGTGGCAGCCGCTCAGCACCCGCCACGGCCGCACCGAGCCGGCCGCGCTCGAGGAAGTGGGCGCGCTCGACGACTGGCGCCGCGTCATGGACGAGTCGGCCGATCTCTACGAGACCCTGCGCGGTCATGGCCTGACATCCGTCGCGCCGTACGCCGTCTCGATGGCGTACCGGATCCGCTTCTACATGGAGATGAACGCGCGCGAGGCGATGCACCTGATCGAGCTGCGCACGGCCCCGCAGGGACACCCGCCTATCGCCGCGTCTGTCAGAGCATGCACCGGCTGATCGCCGAGCAGGCGGGACACCGCGCCATCGCCGGCGCGATGACGTTCGTGGATCACTCGGAGGTGGAGCTGGAACGGCTGAAGGCGGAGCGGGCCAGCGAGAAGAAGCGGCTGAAGCGAACGCGGGATTAGGGATTCCCCTAATCCCCAATCCCTGCAAGAGTCAGAGACTAGTCGTCCCGATCCCGGCTCCAGAACTTCCCGTATTCGGTGAGGTAGGTCAGCGTCTCGAACGAGCGCATCCGGTCGAAGAACAGGATGCCGTCGAGATGATCGTTCTCGTGCTGGGCCACCCGCGCCGGGTAGTCGCGCAGCTTCACGTCGATCCGCTCGCCGTTCCGGTCGAATCCACGCAGCCGCACGTCCCGCGGCCGCGGCACCTGCCCGCGGATGTCGGGAATGCTGAGGCAGCCCTCCCAGTCCTCGACCACCTCTCCGCTGAGTGCCAGCTCGGGATTGATGATCGCCATCGGCCGCAGCTCGGTCTCCCGCTCGTCGCCATCCTCGAGCACGGCCAGGAAGATCCGCAGCTCCTCGTGCACCTGGGGGGCCGCCAGCCCGATCCCGTGGTACTCGTGCATCGTCTCCATCATGTCGTCGATGAGACGCTGGATCTTCGGCGTCTTGATGTCCCGCCGGTCGACGGCCCGGGCCCGCGTGCGCAGCACCGGATGCCCCATCTGGGCCACTTTCAGAATTGCCATGATCCAATTATAGAAAAGATCCTGCCGGGATTGGGGATTGGGGATTGGGGACTGAGGGGCCGGAAGACTGGAGACCGCAGACTGCCCGCAGCCCAGACACTGTAGACTGAAGACCGTAGCCCGAAGCCTGTAGCCCGGAGCCCCCTTTGCCCGACCATCCCCACCTGCACGACGACGCGCACGCGTTCCGGTTCTGTCCGCGCTGCGGAGCCCCTCTCAGCCGGAAGCTCCTGAAGCCCACCGAGCCCGAGCGGCTGGTCTGCAGCCGCTGCGAATTCGTCTTCTATCTCGATCCGAAGATTGCCGTCGGGACGGTCATCCGGGCCGAAGGCGGCGGCATCGTGCTGGTGCGGCGCGCGATCGAGCCGGGATACGGCAAGTGGGTGTTCCCGGGCGGCTACGTCGACCGCGGCGAAGCGCTCGAGACGGCGGCGATTCGCGAAGCGCGCGAGGAATCGGGGCTGGACGTCCGGCTGGAAGGGCTCGTCAACATCTACTCCTACGCGGGCCGCACACCGGTCATCGTCGTCTACGCCGCGACGGCGGTGGCGGGCACCCTCGCCGTGGACGACGAGTGCCTCGAAGCCGCCGAGTTCCCCGAGGGCGGCATTCCGTGGGACGAGCTGGCGTTCCGGAGCACCCGCGAGGGGCTGAAGGACTATCTCGACGGCCTGCTGCACCCCATCAAGGCGTAGGCAGGTCGTCCGGACGGGTGTTCCTCTTGCACCGATCGGCCGATACGATCACCTGCAGAGAGGTTTCACCATGCGTGCTCCACGGTTCGCCATCGCGACTGTAATCGCCCTGACACTTTCGTCGGCCGGCTGTTCGTTCCTGAACACCAACTCGCTGACCGGCGCCGATTCGTCCAGCGTCGCCTCGCTGGCCGGCAACTGGAAATCCCAGACGACCGTCACGACGTCGTATCCGACGCCGACGGCCTGCGGCAACTTCCAGTGGCAGGTGACCAACCAGAACGGCGCGACAGCCAGCGGGAGCTTCACGGCGACCTGCGCGGGCGGCGTCACGCTGGACGGCACGGCCTCGGGCGCGCTGAGTGGCAGCCAGGTCACCTGGACGGCGGCCGGCACGGCGCACATGTCGGACGGCAGCACGTGCCCCTTCTCGCTGGCCGGCATCGCGACGATCTCGACGACGACCATCGACATCCCCTACACCGGCACGACCTGCCTCGGTCCCATCAGCGGCACCGAGACGCTGACGAAGCAGTAGGCGATCGCCGAGAAACGGCCGACGGCCGGCCGGCCCGGTCGTCTCGCCGGGTCGGCCGGGGCCTTTCGCTACCAGCTGAGACGCTTCACGACTCCCACCGTGCCCGGTGCCAGCACGAGACTCGCGCGCGCCCTGTGATGCGCGCCGATGGCGAGCAGCGTGGCGCCCAGGCCGGCGGCCGCGATTCCGCTCCACAGGACGGCCTTGTTCGTCTGCTCGGTGCCAGCGCACACGACGCCGAACAGATCGCCGACGCAGGCGGCGGTCGTCTGCTTCAGCGCCGTGCCGGCGAGCACGGCCAGCGCGCCGCCTCCGGCGAGCAACGCCACGCCGGGCCAGAGGTCCGGGTTCCGTGTCCCGGCCATCGCTGCTGGCTGCCGGGCCGCCGCCTGCCGCGCGGCCCGGTCGATCGAAGAGTGCAGGTCGCCGGCGAAGCCGGGAGCTGCCACCAGAAGTCCACACAGCATCATCACCATCATCCTGCGCATCGATTGCTCCTTTGCTCCAGAGACCATCATCACCACACCCGACGCACTCATCCGTCCGCGTCCCGCGAAGGGCTCGGAGTCCGACACCGACTCTACGAACGGCAGATTGTCGTCACCTTGCCGGTCGCCTTAACTTCCCGTAACACGTGTCGCGCGCACCGCGTGACCGGGTACGATCTGGCGCGCCGATGTCCGAGGCCCCGGCGCGAACTCGCGACGAACTGGCGGCGCGGTCGTGCGCGGCGCCATCTCTTCGTCTGGTGCGAGCCGATAGCCAATGTGCTTGAGCGTGAGCAGTCGGCCCCTGAGGGCCGGCAGCTTGCGGCGCAGCCGGCAGACGTGGACGTCGACCGTCCGGGCGTCCCCGGTGTAGCGATAGCCCCAGACGTGCACGAGCAGTTGCTCGCGCGTGACGACCTGATCGGGCCGTTCGAGGAAGTACGCCAGCACCAGGACTTCACGCGGAGCCAGGGCCACCGGCGACCCGCCGTCGGTCACGCGCAGACGCGCGAGATCGAGACGGATCGATCCGCACAGCAACCGTCCGCAGGGTCCTCCCGCTGCGGGGTGGCACGGGCGCGAGAGGCGGGCGCGCAGGGCTTCCAGCAGGTCCTGGAGCCGGCTGACGAGGGCGAGGGGATCCTCGTCGGCATCGAGGAGGGGGTGCGGGTCGGGTTCGGCCATGCGGGCCAGCGTACGAGTCGGCCGGGACAGATGTGGTCCTACGCCGGATCTTCGCGTGCCGTCTTCCTCGTCATTCCCGCGAACGCGGGTAATCCAGGGCCGAAGGGCAGGTTTCGCAACCTTGCAGCGAAACGCTGATCGTGCGACAGTCCGGGACGGAACGCGAGAGGAGCGTGACAGGCGATGGCGCGCAGTGCGGAAGTGATCCGGCAGTGGCAGACGCTTCGCGACCTGGAGTCGCATCGTCACGGCGTGACCATCGACGAGCTGGCGGCGGCGCGGGCGGTGACGCCGCGCACCATCCGGCGCGATCTGGCGGCGCTCGATGAGGCGGGCTTCCCCGTCTACGGCGATCGGACCGACACCGGTACGCGATGGAAGCTGAACGGGGCGCCGTTCAAGCCACTGACCGACGCCGGCTTCTCGCTCTCCGAGCTGTGCGCGCTGTACTTCAGCCGGACGCTGCTCGAGTGCCTGGCCGGCACGCCGTTCCACGATGATCTCGGGCGGGCTTTCGACAAGTTCTCACGGTTTCTCACGCCGCGCATGCGCGACTTCCTGGATCGCCTGCCGGCCGTGCTGGCCGCGAAGCCCGGGGCGGTGAAGCGACACGACACGAAGCGGTCGCGGGAGATCGTGGCGCGCCTGATCGAGGCGACGTTGAAGCAGCGTCGGGCGACGATGCGGTATTACTCGCTGTCGAGCCGCCGGACCAAGGAGTACGGGATCGATCCCTGCCGGGTCGTCTACGCGCACGGCGGACTCTATCTGGTGGCCTACGTGCCGGAATACAGGGAGACGCGGACGTTCGCCGTGGAGCGGATCGAGCGGCTCGGCCTGCTCGACGAGACGTTCGACCCGCCGGCCGATCTGTCGGCGGCCGTGTTCCCGCACTCGCTGGGCGTCAACCAGGGGGAGCCGGAACGGATCGAGCTCGAATTCGATGCGCGCATCGCGCCGTACGTGGTCGAGCGGCGGTGGCATCCGTCGCAGAAGGTGCAGACGCGGCCCGACGGGTCCCTGCGGATGACGCTTCGGGTGTGCGACGATCCGGCGCTTCGGACGTGGATTCTCGGATTCGGGCCGCTGGCGCGGGTCGTCGCGCCGGCGCCGGCTGGCCGAGGCCGATCCTGGAGGATCTGGACGAGGCGCGGGCGAACTACGCGCCGCGGATGAATTTCGATCTCGACGTGCCAGCTGCCTTCGATTTCCGGCTGCAGCCGGCGCTGCCGCTGAAGGTCGCACGTGGGATGGAGCGGTAGGCCGTCGGTCGCGCACATTCATGGTACAACGCTGATGAGCGTATGAGGTCGAACCCTGCATGAAAGCTGCCAGTGCCCGCGACGTCTTCCGCGCACTGCTCGACGCCGAGGTGCGATTCATCGTGGTCGGCGGCCTCGCGGTGAACGTGCACGGCCTCCTGCGCGTCACGGCCGATATCGACCTCGTGATCCAGCTCGAGGCCGGTAACGTCGCGCGAGCGTTCGCGGCCTTGGAGCAACTGGGGTATCGTCCCGTGATCCCCGTGACGGCCGCGCAGTTCGCCGACGCGACGACGCGGGAGGGGTGGGTGCGTGACAGGCACATGCGCGTCCTCGGATTTCACAGCGATCGACATCCCGATACGCCCGTCGACATCTTCGCGTCGGAACCATTTCCCTTCGAGGACGAGCACGATCGGGCTGTCGTTCGGGAGCTGGCCGGGGTGGGCGGCGTGCGTGTCGTGTCGCTGGCGACGCTGCAGCGGATGAAGCAACAGGCGGGGCGTCCACGGGACCTTGCCGATCTCGAGGATCTGCGGCTCGGTTCCGATCGCGGAGAGGATCCGAATGAGTAACGACGACCCGGATGCGATCGATTGGAGCCTCACGACCTGGGAAGGCAGCCGGCGTTTGCAAGTGCAGCGGTGGGCCGCGCTGTCGTTGGACCAGATTCTCGAGGCGCAGGAGGCGATGGCGGAGCTGTGCCGGGAGCTGGCGCTTGCTCGCCGAGCGGCCTCGGGTGCACTGAGACCCGAAGAACGCTCGGACTCGCCCCGGTCCTGAGCCTAGCTCATCTGTTCCATCCTGCGGCTCCCGCCATGCCGTCCGCCGGGTGACGTACGCCCATTGAAGCACAGATTGTGCGCGGCGGGATTCACCACTGGCACGCGCGATTCCGCGGCTGATCAGCCGCGGCCCCATTGAAGCCCGCCGCAGGTCGTTTCCCGAAGAACGACTCGGCGACGATGCCAGGGCACCTGGACCGATCAGCGGCACCGAGACGCTCACGAAGCAGTAGGCCGGACGCCCGCCCTCGCGGCGGGCGCCCCGGTCGTCAAGGCCGCCGGCCTACTTCAACGCCGCGAGCTTCGCCAGATCCATCCGGCCCATCAGATCGTGGAGCACCTTCGGATCGTCGATGCCGTGCCCTTCGATCTGCACCATGAACCGCTTGTTCACGATGGCGTCGACCTCGCCGCTCTTGTCCGACTTGCTCCACTTCTCGTAGCCGGGGAAGCCGCCCACCTTCACCGCTCGCTCGTAGCCATCGTCGGTTTCCTGGTTGAGCCCCATGCTCAGCAGCATCGAAATCGGAGCGACGATCATCTGGTTCATCGCCGAGTCGGTCACGGTCTGGTCGATCGAGGCGTCACCTTTCGTGAAGGTCACCTTGGCCGACGAGTAGGTGACCGGACTCGTCATCCGCTCGCCGCTCGGCTTGCCCCGCTCCCAGCCGGGCAGGTCGGGAAGCAGCGCCTCGAGGTCCTGGAAGCTGACCGGCTGGACCGGCTTCCCGCTGGCGTCCGTGCCGGCCGCGCCGAGTCCCTTGGCCATGCCCTCGAGCCCCTTGGCGAAGCCCTCGGCGCTCTTCTGCATCTGGTCGGCGGCCTTCTGGGTCTGCTCGGCCTGCTTCTGCTCGGGTGACTTGCCGCACGCGACGGCGGTCACGGCAAAGACAACGGTCGTGAACAACAGAAGAGCTTTACGCATCGCGATCTGCCTCCACTGGGAACACTTCGGCCGCCCGGCTGCCGGATCGGTCCGGTCAGCACTCAGCCTGCATCGGACGCGTGACGCCGACGCACGCCGGGCTCTGCCGTTAATCGGCACAGCTCAGCCGAATCTTACAACCGACCTCTGCCGGGTGCCATCGTCGTTGTCGCCCGTGCGATGGCGCGATGCCACGCACGGCCGGCCGCCGATCGCGGTTTCACGGAATGCCCCACGGCGGGATAAGCTGAGGGCCACGTCGCGATGAGCGCCTCGCCTGCCGGTACCACGACATCCCCTCAGCCGATTACGCGCGGGATCCATCTCGTCTGGCTGGCGCTCTTTCGCGGGTCGCGCAGCATCTCGGCCGGCCTCATCACCATCGCGTTTCCCTACCTCGTGCTGCAACAGGGGCATTATCACGCGTGGCAGCTCGGTCTCATCTACACGTCGGCCGCCGGGGCGACGGCCGGCCTGGGGCTGCTCGTCGGCTTTCTGGCGGACCTGTGGGGCAAGAAGCGGACGCTGCTGCTCGTCGGCACGATGCTGCCCGTCAGCGCCGCCATCGCCTATTCCGAGCACTCGCTGTTCTGGCTGTTCGCCGCGGCCGTCATCGGCGGGTACTCGGCCACGGGATCGATGATGAGCGGCGGGGTCGGCGGAGCCGCGCAGCCGATTCAGAGTGCCGTCATCGCCTCGCTCGCCACGGCCGACCGGCGCACGTTCATCTTCTCGCTCTTCGCGTTCCTCGGCGGCACGCTCGCCGCGAGCGGCGCCCTCATCGCCCGGACGCTGAGCGTGCGCGATGCGTTCGGCGTGGCGGCCGTCATCTCCCTGACCGGCCTGCTGGCCCTCTGGCCGCTGGCCGTGCACGAGACCCGCGGCCACATCCGCCGGCTCCCGAGCGTGAAGATCATCGGCAAGTTCTCCGTCACCGGCGCGCTGAACGGCTTCTCGCAGGGACTCGTAATGCCGTTCCTCATCCCGTTCTTCGTGATCGTCTACCACCTGCCCGAATCGCAAATGGCAACCTACGCGTTCGCCGGCGGGTTGTTGGCGTCGGTGGCACTGTTCGCGGCGCCGGTGCTGGAGAGGAGGTGGGGATTCGTCCGCGCCATTGCCGCAACGCGCGGGCTCGGCGCGCTGCTGGTGCTGTCGCTGCCGTTCTGGCATCACCTCGCCGCGGCGCTCGCGGTCTACATGGTGACGCCGGCGCTCCGGGTGGCCGCCCTGCCGGCGCAGCAGACGGCCCTCACCGAGCTGGTCGGCCGGGAGGAGACGGGGCGGGCGCTCGGCCTCAACCAGGTGACGCGGCTGACGGCCTCGGCCGGCGCCGTCAGCCTCACCGGCTACAGCTTCTCGCTCGGGGACTTCCCGCTCCCCTTCGAGCTGTACGCCGCGCTCATGGCCGTGAACATCGGCCTCTACTTCTACTTCTTCGGTGCCGCCGGCTCGATCGTGCGGCCGGACCCGGACCGCTGAGCCGCCGGCGCGCGACGCGATGACGGGCCGCCACACGGCCTGATCCGTGAGCCTGGGCGGCCCCGACGAGGAGCTGGAGTGGTGCCTACAGCATCATCGCGTTCGGGAAGACCAGGTAGAACAGCAGCGAGATCAGGATCAGGTAGCCGAGCATCACGAAGGTCCACCCCATGTTGTGGCGGATGACCTGCCCCTCGCTCCGGCAGTACTTCGTCGTGGCGACACCGATGCTGGCCGTCTGCGGCGCGATCGGCTTGCCGACCTCGGCGCCGACGGAGTTGAACGACGGCAGCAGCAGGATCGGCAGGTTCAGCAGCCGGCCGGTGACGGCCTGCACGGGCCCGAACATCGCATTGGTCGACGTGTTGCTGCCCGACAGCGCCACGCCTATCCAGCCGAGGACCGGCGCCAGCACCACGAACCAGGGACCGATCTTCGACAGGGCGTAGGCCAGCGAGTTCGCCATGCCGGCGTACACGAACACGTAGGCGACGCCGAAGATGAAGAAGCCGACGAGCAGCGCGCCCCACATCTGGTGGAACGTCCGTGAGAACACGGTCCGGAGGTCGGCCATCGACGGACGGAGCAGCAGCAGGATGACCAGCCACGCCGCGAGAATGGACGTGCCGCCGCTCAGCGGATTGAAGTTGAACGTCGAGTTGATCGGCTGGTGGGTCACCGACGACATCGCCGTCGCCTTCATCTGGAACAGGCTGATGCCTGGCAGGTGTGACCACGGACCGGTCCAGGCCACGACCACCCCGATCAGCACGATGTAGGGCAGCCAGATCTTCAGCCCCTCACCGACCGTCGCCTGGGGCGCGTACCCGTCGCCCGCCGCCACCGCCGAGGCCTCCAGCGGCCGGCCGCCGAACCCGCGGATGGTCTTCGGCTGCCACACCTTCACGAAGAAGAAGAGCACCCAGAACGACACCAGCGCGCCGCTCAGGTCGGGCAGGTACGGGCCGAGATAGTTCGCCACCGGCCACTGTCCGGCGATGTACGACAGCGACGCCACGATGGCCAGCGGCCAGGCCTCGATCATCCCCTCCCAGTCGGTCACCAGGAAGATCAGCAGCCAGGGCGGCGCCAGGGCCAGCACGGCGACGATGTGCCCGACCGACGCCGACAGCGCCATCAGCGGCAGGCCGGTGACGGCGGCCAGGGCGAGGATCGGGGAACCGAGGGCGCCGTACGACACCGGCGCGTTGTTCGCCAGCGCCGCCACGCGGATGGCATCCAGATCGACGATCCCCAGGCCCACGAGGATCGGCACGACCACGGCCCACGGATAGCCGAAGCCGACGAGGCCCTCGAGCAGCGCGCCGAACGCCCAGGCCAGCATGATCGTCTGGATGCGCACGTCGGCTGTGGCCTGATGCACCATCCAGTTCTTGAACCGCTCGAAGTCGCCGGTCGACACCAGCGTGTTGAAGATGATGAGACCCCAGAAGGTGATCCAGTCGATCACCCAGACGCCCTGCAGACCGCCGTAGAAGTAGGCCTCGAACGTGCCGCGGACCGGCGATCCCCAGACCATGATGGCCAGCGGAACCGAGATGACGCCGACGATCAGCGTGGTCAGCCACGCGCTCATCCGCAGCACGGCGAGCAGAAAGAGCAGCGCCACGAGCGGCACGAGCGCCCACAGCACGGTCGTGAACAGACTGCCGCCGGGAACCAGCACCTGGTTGAACACGTCGCAATCCTTTCTCAGTTCGCATGGGGCCCCACCCCCATGCGCTGCCGTCGCTTACGCTCCGGATCTTGGGATTGGCAACAAAGCCGCTTTCAGGGGCACACCGCGGCCCCCTCATGCGCAGCCGTCGGCCTTCGACTCCGCTCAGGCCGACCCTGAGCTCGTCGAAGGGTCGCTCACGCTCCGCATCCTGTTACCGAGGTGTTGCTGCCTGGCTTGCACGTGCGGCCTGGCGGTGTCCAAGCCGATTGAAATCGTTGGATCGGGGCACATCATACACTCGCCGCCTTGGACTTGGCGCTCCGGACTCGAAGAATATGTGGAGGAGGCGCCTGCGGCCCGCGCGAGGCGCCGGAGGGAAGCGAGGCGGAGCCGAGCCGCCGAACGCGAGCGCGTGGGGGTGGGGCCCCACGCGCACCTGGGAAATGCTATCCCGGGAACCGGTAGTCGACCGTCTCCACCGATTCGACGGCGGTCCGCACCATCTCGTCAATCGGCAGCTCCCGTTCGGCCTGCTCCACGTCGTGCAGGCGCGCCTTGGTGGCGGGATGCCTGGGGATGAACAGCTGGCAGCAGTCCTGGTCGGGAATGATCGAGATGGGATACGTCCCGATGCGCTCGGCCTCGGCCGAGATCTCGTCCTTGTCCATGCCGACCAGCGGCCGGAAGACCGGCATGGTCGCCACGGCCGCGATCGCCGAGAGGTTCTCCAGCGTCTGGGAGGCCACCTGGCCGATCACCTCGCCGGTGACGAGCGCGCGGGCCCGGCCGCGCCGCGCCAGCTCCTCGGCGATGCGGAACATCAGGCGCCGGTACAGGACGACGCGCAGCGCCGGCGGCGCCGAGAGCACGACCTGACGCTGGATCTCGCCGAAGGCCACGAGCTGCAGCCTCGTTCGGAGCTGATACTGCGTGAGCAGCTCCGCGATCTCGCGCGCCTTCTCCTGCGACGCGCGCGACAGGATCGGATAGCTGTGGAAGTGCACGAGCTGCACCGAGCAGCCCCGGCGCATCATGCGGAACGCCGCCACGGGCGAATCGATCCCGCCCGACAGCAGGCAGGCCACGCGGCCGCTGACGCCAGTGGGCATCCCACCCGCCCCCGGCTCCTTGCCGAAGTAGTAGAACGCCTCGTCGGTCAGCATCTCGACGTGGATCGTCAGCTCGGGGTGCTCGAGATCCACGCGCCAGCCGCGGGCCGTCTTGATGCGACCGCCGACCTCCCGCTCGATCTGCGGTGAGGTCAAAGGAAAGCGCTTGTCGGCGCGGCGGGCGGACACGCGGAACGTGGCGACGTCCCGCCCGTCGAGATCCTGAAGGATGGCGGCCGCGATGGCATCCAGATCCAGCGACGCGCGTCCCGCATACGAGAAGTTCGCCACCCCGAAGACCCGTCGCATCCGCTCGCGCACGGCGTCCCACGGCGCGTCCGGACCGAGCACGATCTCGATCCGCCCCATCAACGACCGGACCTCCGCCACGTGGAGGTCCGACACCGCGGTCCGGATCGCCCGGACGAGCCGGTTGATGAACCACGGCCGGTTGCGGCCCTTCAGGGCGATTTCCTTGTAGTGAACGATGATCGATTGCATGGTTCAGCGGCCCGAGACAATCTCCCCAGCGGCATGACCGCTGACGACGGCGCTTTCAATGGTACCGGGCAGCCCGGTGTCGATCCAGTCGCCGGCGAGGACGAATCCGTCCACGGCGGTCCGCGCACCCGGCCTGGGCGGCGCACCCGGCGCCAGCGAGAAGGTCGCGCGCTTCTCGCGCACGACCTTCGTACGTGTCAGCGTCGCGCGCCGCGCCTCGGGCAGCGCCTCGAGGATCTCGTCGGTCGCCAGCTTCGCGATTTCGTCGTTCGACCGCGCCACGATGTCCTCGGCGCCGCTCGAAACCAGTGAGAGGTGCGAGGCCTGTTCGCCGAAGACGAACCGCTTCTCGAACACCCACTGCATGGCGCGCCCCGGCAGGCCCAGGAACGGCACGTCGAGGACGGGCCGGTCGAACCACATGTTCACCGTCACAATCGGCGAAGAGGCCAGCCGCGTCGCGTCGCGCACGATGCCGGCCAGCGCGGGATCGGGATCGGGCAGCAGATCGGCCAGCGCGAACCAGGGGACGCTCGCAATGACGTGGCGTGCCTCGAGCCGCTCCTCGCGGACGGCCACGTGCGAGACGCGGCCGTTCGCCGTGTGCACACGGGCGGGCGCTCCCGTCCGCACCTCGCTCCCGCGCTGCTCGAGGAACCGGCGCGCCGGCTCCGCGTACAGCTGGTCGAGCGGCTTCGCCGGCAGGCCGATGGCCGCGGCGTCCGGATCGTCGCCGAACATCTCGGCGAGCACGCGGATGAACGGCCCGGCGGCGGCGTCGCGCGGCGACTGGTTCAGGGCGGCCAGCGCCAGCGGTTCCCACAGCATCTCGCGCAGCCGCGCGTTCTGCCCGTGGGCGATCATCCACTGCTCCACCGTCTGGCCGGCCGGCACGTCGAAGTCGGTCCGCCCTTCGGCCAGCCGCCGCTGGGCCGCGCGCAGCGCCGGCGCCATGCGCAGCGCCGCCAGCCGATCCAGCAAGCCCAGCGCCTCCCACCCGAGCAGCCCGGTCAGCAGATGCCACGGCGCCGGCAGCGCCGGACACTTCAGGCGCGAACGCCGTCCCGTCCGGTCGATCATGTCGACCGCCAGCCGCGTCTGCAGCGTCACGTCGGCGTCGGCGCCGATGCGCCGCAGGAAGCGGAAGGTCTCGCGGTAGCAGCCGAGCAGCACGTGCTGCCCGTTGTCGACGACCTCGCCGGTGGCCGGATCGGTGAACGCCGTCGCCCGCCCGCCAAGGCCGGGGCGCGCCTCCAGCACGAGCACCCGGGCGCCCTCGTCGCTGAGAGCGCAGGCCGCGCTGAGGCCGGCGAAGCCGCCGCCAATCACGATGACGTCGTGCATGTGCAGTCCGGAATCCGTCAGAACCCGGCCATGGTCGCGGCCCAGGTGCCGATGGCGACGAGCGCCTGCTGGGGGCGCGGCACGCGGATGCGGCGGGTGAACACATCGTAGCCGGCGCGCTCGACCCGCCGGAGGATGCGGAAGTAGATGGCGCCCATGATTTCGGCCGCCACCAGGCAGCGCCAATCCGAGCGGGGCCGTTCGCGCCGCGCGCGGGCGTAGTACGAACGGGCCCGCTCGCACTCGAACTGCAGCAGGCTCCGCACGCGGTCGGTCAGGACCCCGGCCCGGAAATCGTCCTCGGTGCAGCCGAACCGCTCCAGATCCTCCAGCGGCAGGTACACGCGCCCCTGCTTCAGGTCGCCGGTGATGTCGCGGATGATGTTGGTCAACTGCAGCGCGATGCCGAGATCGAGCGCATACTGCCGCGTCGTGGCGTCCCGGTAGCCGAACACCTCGATGCAGATCAGCCCGACGGCCGACGCGACGCGCCGGCAGTACTCGAACAGATCGTCGAAGGTGGCGTAGCGCCGCGGCTCGATGTCCATCTCGACGCCGTCGATCACGTCCTCGAACGCCTGCCGTGGCAGATTGAATTCGCGGATGAACGGCTGCAGCCGCTGCCCGATCGGCGTCACCGGCGGCTGCCCCTCGTAGCACCGCGCCAGTTCCTGGCGCCACCCGGCCAGCGCGGCCGTAATCTGGTCGTGGCGCCCCGGCGTGCCCGGCTCCGGCGCTTCATCCACCGCATCGTCGACGACGCGGCAGAAATCCCAGACGGCGATGATCGCGTCGCGCTTGCGCGGCGGCAGCACCAGGAACGAGTAATAGAAGCTCGTGTTCCGGCTCATAGGGGAGCTGTTTCGTGGCCACTCGTCACCAGCGGAGCGCGCGCCACAGCAGCGCCGGCACATCGCCGGCGCCGAGCGTCGGCCGGTGCGCGAGCACGTCGTAGCCCGACTGCTCCACCCGCTCGAGAATCCGCCGGCCGCCGAGCCAGGTGAACCGGAGCTCCAGCCGCAGGCGACCACCGACGCCGTCGCAGACTCCACGGCCCCGCTCGAACAGCTCGTGGGTGCGCACGGCCATCAGCCGCATCGCGTCGCGCCAGGCCGGCGTCATCCGGCCGGCCTCGAGGTCGGCTTCCTTCGCGCCGCAGGCCGCGCAGTCCTCCTGCGGCACGTACAGCCGGCCCGCGCGCCAGTCGCGGCCGAAGTCCTGCCAGAAGTTCGCCAGCTGCAGCGCCGTGCAGAGCGCGTCCGACGATCGATCGAGCGCCTCGTCTTCGTAACCGGCGATGCGCAGCACGAGACGGCCGACCGGATTCGCCGACCGCCGGCAGTAGTCGAGCACCTCGTCCCAGGTCCGGTAGCGGTGCGTCTCCACGTCCTGGCGGAAGGCGCTCAGCAGATCCTCGAAGAGCCCGACCGGCAGCCGCAGCGTGCGGATCGACTGGCCGAGCGCGAGGAAGATCAGGTCGTCGCGCGTCGCCGGCGTCGCGGCCGTACCGCCGTGCACGCAGGCCCGCAGCCGGCCCAGCCAGCCGTCGAGCAGCCGGTACCGCTCGTCGACCGGCCGGCTGCCCTCGTCGGCGAAGTCGTCGCCCACGCGGGCGAAGGCATAGACGGCCGCCACGTGGGGACGCATCGGCGCCGGCAGCAGCAGCGAGGCCACCGGGAAGTTCTCGTAATGCTCGCGCGCCATCGCCTCGCAGGCGGCATACGCGCGCGCCAGCACGTCGGGCTCCGGACTCACGACGGCGGACACGGGCTCAACAGACACAAACCTCTATTCTAGGCGAGGTACGCGGCCGCCATCACCCCGCAGCAGGCGAGCCAGCAGCCCCGGCTGGCGAACGCCGGCGCCCTGCCGGCGCCAGGCTGTCCACGAAATCCAAGCTCATCCTGAAACAGAACTAATTATCAGGCTACAAACTTCGTATATTTATGGGCATTCATCGCGCGGCAGGCTCGGACACCCCGGAGGGGGCGCTGCCTGTCGCACGGCGCCATCCCCTCATCCAGGAGAACGACATGATTTCCAGGCTCCGGCAACATCCCGGCATTCTCGTGCTGATCGGCCTGCTGAGCACGCCAGCCATCCTCGGCGCCGCCGCGCCGTTCACGCTGTTCGACGGCACGCCGGTGAGGATGCGCCTCAGCCAGACGGTTTCCTCAGCGGACGCGCACGTCGGCCAGACCGTCAGTCTCGAGGTGCTCGACGAGGTGCGGCTGAACGGCCTCGTCGTCGTCCCGAAGGGGGCGACTGCCATCGCGACCGTGACGAAGGCGAAGCCCAAGGGCCACTTCGGCCACGCGGGTCAACTCGACATCAATATCGACTACGTCCGCCTGGCGGACGACCAGAAGGCTGCGCTCCGGGCGGTGAAGGACGTGAAGGGGGGAGGACACACCGGCGCGATGACGGGCGCCATGGTGGCGACGAGTCTGGTGTTCCTGCCGGCGGCGCCGCTGTTCCTCTTCATGCACGGCAAGGACGTGGCGATCCCGCAGGGCACCGAGATCACGGCGTTCGTGAACGGCGACATGCACCTGAATCCCACGGATTTCAGGGGCTCGGCTGCCGGTCCGGCTCCGCGACACCACGCCGTCGTCTCCGCATCACACGAGGCGTCCGGCAGCGCGCTGACCAACGACGACATCATCAAGCTGGTGGCGAGCGGTCTGGGCAGCCAGGTGATCGTCGACAAGATCCACCACTCGACCTGCGCCTTCGACATGGACACCAACGCCCTCGTCGCGCTGAAGAAGGCGCACGTGCCCGATCGCGTCATCGACGCGATGGTCGCAGCGGGGTCGCACCCCGGCGGTGAGGAGGCTCCCGGCGTCACACCGGGCTTCGGTCTGGGTTACCATTTCACTTCCTCGACGCCGGCGCGGTGGTTGATCGCGCGCGCCAGGACGAAGAGGAAGTCGGAGAGGCGGTTCGTGTAGCGGACGAGCTCGGGATCGACCGGCGGGTCGAGCGCCACCATGAGCCGCTCGGCGCGCCGGCAGACCGTCCGGGCCAGGTGCAGCGTGGCGCCGGCCGGGCAGCCGCCCGCCAGGATGAAGTGGCGGAGCTCGGGCAGGTCGGCTTCGAGCCGATCGATCCAGCCCTCCAGCCGTTCGATCTGGGTGGCGCCGATCGTCGCCTTCGAGACGCGCTCGGCGATCTTGTGCGCGGGATCGGCGAGACGGGCGCCCAGCGCGAACAGGTCGCGCTGGACCTCGACGAGCATCCGACTACCTTCCTCGTCCATGCCGGCACCGGCCCGGGCGAGACCGATGAAGGCGTTCAGCTCGTCCACCTCGCCGTACGCGGCGACGCGTGGATCGGCCTTCGACACGCGCGTGCCGTCGAAGAGCGAGGTCTCGCCGGCGTCGCCGGTGCGCGTGTAGATCTTCACGCCGCGATTATACGGGAGCCTGTTCTCGGATGTCGAAGAAGCCGCGGGCGCGCCGCCGCCCCGAGAAGGTGCCGGCCCCGCCCGAACGGCGGCGGTTCCGTGCCACCCTCCTGCGCTGGTACCGCCGGCACGGCCGCGACCTGCCGTGGCGGCGCACCGACGACCCGTACCACATCCTCGTCTCGGAGATCATGCTCCAGCAGACGCAGGTCGACCGCGTGCTCACCAAGTACGACGAGTGGCTGACGAAGTACCCGTCGCTGCACGCCCTCGCCGCCGCTCCCGAAGACGACGTCACCCGCACGTGGTACCCCCTCGGGTACAACATCCGCCCGAAGCGGCTGCACGCAATCGCCCGCGAGTCGGTGGCCCGCTACGGCGGATCGCTGCCCTCGGACGAAGCGACGCTGCTGTCGTTCAAGGGGATCGGCGCCTACACGGCCGGCGCCATCCGGAGCTTCGCGTTCCGCCAGCGCGCCGCCATCCTCGACACGAACGTCGCGCGCGTCCTCTTCCGCGTCTTCGTCGGACGCGGCGATCCGAAGGCCCATGCGATGAAGCGGCGGCTCTGGGCGATCTCGGCGGCGCTGGTGCCCGTGCGGCACACGTTCGACTTCAACCAGGCGCTGATGGACTTCGGCGCCATGGTCTGCGTGGCCCGCAAGCCGCGGTGCCTCGCCTGCCCGCTGTCGAAACAGTGCCGGTCGTTTCCGTTCGACCCGGCGCCCGCGCCCTCACGGACCCTCACGGCTCGCAAGCATGCCGGGCGATAGTCGGCTCATCGTCGTGACGGCCGCCGTCATCGAGCGCGACGGCCGCTTTCTCGTGACGCGCCGGCAGGCCGGCGTGCATCTGGAGGGCTTCTGGGAATTTCCCGGGGGCAAGTGCGAACCGGGCGAGTCGCACGAGGCGTGCCTCGCACGGGAACTGCGGGAGGAACTGGACGCGACGATCGAGATCGGCGGCCCGATCCTGTCGACCCGCCACGCCTACGACGACCGGACGATCGAGCTGCACTTCTTCGCCTGCCGCCTGGCCGGCGCGGCGCGCCCGATGCTCGGCCAGGAGATGCGATGGGTCGACCGGCGCGAGCTCGGCGCGTTGCCGTTCCCGCCGGCCGACCGCGAGCTCATCGCGCGCCTGATGCAGCCGCCGGATTCCCCCGGATCCACGAACGGCAGGGTCGTAATCGCGGCCGGGTGCGCCGCGCCGTCGTGCACGATCTGCACCGCGGTGCCGGCGGTCTGCCAGTCGCGATGCAGGTAGCCGATGGCGATCGCCCGGGCGAGCGCCGGCGAGAAGACCGCGCTCGTCACGCGGCCGACCTCCTTGCCGTCGCCCTCAATCGGGTCGCCGGCCGCCGGCACGTCCACACCGTCGAGCGTCAGTCCCATCAGGTGACGCGCCACGCGGCCGTGCCCGCGGTGCATCACGCGGATGATGACCTCCTGGCCGACGTAGCACCCCTTCGTGAAGCTGATGCCCCGCTGCTCCACGCCGGCTTCGAGCGGAATCGTCGTCTCGTCCATGTCGACATGGAACGCCGGCACGCCCGACTCCACGCGCAGCGCCTCGACCGTCTCCGCCGGGAGATCGACGGCGCCGGCCGCCTGCAGCGCCTCGCGCACGGCGTCGTGCTGCGCACGCTCCACGATCAGATCGAAGCCCGGCAGACCGGCAGGCCGGACGGACACGACGCGGACGTCATGCCCCGCGAATGGCGCCGCCACGTGGCCGTACTCCGGCAGGCTCCGCAGCCGCCCCGCGTCGAGCCCCGTGACGCGGGCCACGGCGTCCGCGGCCGACGGTCCGCACACGTGCCACTGCGCCGTCTCCGCGGTCGTATCCTGCAGCCGGACGTCCTCGGCGAAGATCGACTGATCGAAGCGGGTCAGCAGCGTATCCTTCACGTCTGCGTGCACCCCGAGCAGCACTGCCTCATCCGTGCGGAGCACGTCGAGGTCGGCGATGATGCGTCCCTGGGGCGTGAGATACAGCGCGTAGCAGCCCTGCCCGGGCGCGAGTGCGGTGATGTCGTTCGTCAGCACGCCGTGCAGGAACGCCACGGCGTCGCCGCCCGAGATGCGGATCCGGCCGCGTCCGGACCGGTCGAACAGCCCGGCCCGTTCGCGTGCGGCGCGATACCCGTCTACTGAAAGCGTCATGATATTCTGACCCTCACATGCGTCGTCCCTTCCATTCTATCGTCGCGGTGGTCCTGACTCTGCTGTCGGCCGCGCCGGCGCTGGCCCAGCCGCCCGCCGGGTCCACGGACACGTCGGCCCTCGCGAGCTTCACCGTGTTCGTCAGGTCGCGGCCTGTCGGCACGATCCAGTCGTCGGTCGAGCTGTCGGCGGACGGCTGGCTGCTCTCGAGAGCACCGGCCGTCTCGGCGGCACGACGACGGGCATCATCATGCGGCGCGTGGAGATCCGCTACGACCGTGACTGGCACCCGACGTCGCTGACCATCGATGACACGGTCCGTGGCGACCTGGTCTCGGTGCACACGACCTTCGCCGACGGCACCGCTCACGAGCAGGTCACCGTCAAGGGGACGACGAAGACGACCACCGAACCGGTGCCAGCCGACGCTCTCGTGCTGCCGAACCCGTTCTTCGGCGCGTACGAAGCGCTCTCCGCGAAGCTCGCAACGGCGCCGCAGGGCTCGACGCTGCACATCTACGCGGCGCCAGGCGTCCACTACGACGCGCGAGTCGGCGCCTCGTCCTCCGAGACGCTGCAGACCACTGAGCGGACCATCAAGGCGAAGCTCACCGCCGTGACCTTCATGCCGACGGGCGAGGCGCCCGTGGAAGTATCGGTGCTCGCCGACGGATCGGGGCGCCTGCTCCGCCTGTCGATCCCCGCGCAGTCGCTGCAGGTCGTGCGGGAGGACATCGCGGCCGTCTCGACGCGCCGGCTCGTCGCCGCGCGCCCGAACGACGAGGACGTCAACGTGCCGGCCAACGGCTTCTCCCTCGCCGGTACGCTGTCGAGGCCGATCGCGCCGGCAGGCGCCGCGCGCGCAGAGAAGCTGCCGGCGATCGTGCTGGTCGGCTCGCCCTCCCTCACCGATCGCAACGCGATCACCGCCGGCATTCCGGTGCTCGGTGAGCTGGCCGACGCGCTGGCCGACGCCGGCTTCGCCGTCCTCCGCTACGACAACCGCGGGACCGGCCAGAGCGGCGGCCGTCCCGACGCGGCCACCCTCGCCGACTACGCGGACGATGCGCGGTCGGCGGTGAAGTACCTGGCCGACCGGAAGGACATCGATCACGATCGCGTGGCACTCGTCGGTTACGGCGAGGGCGGCTACGTTGCGATGCTGACCTCGTCGAAGGAGAAGAAGGTCAAGGCGCTGATCCTCGTCGACACGCCGTCGACCACGGGTGCCGAGCTGATGCTGCAGCGCCAGCAGCACGCACTCGACCGCATGCAGCTCTCCGAGACGGAACGGCAGTCGCGCATCGCGCTGCAGAAGAAGATTCAGCAGGCGGTCATTTCCGGCAAGGGCTGGGAAGGCATCCCCCAGCAGGTCCGCCAGCAGAGCGACACACCGCTCTTCAAGAGCCTCCTCACGTTCGATCCGGCCCGGGTGATGAAGGACGTCCGCCAGCCGCTGTTCATCGTCCAGGGCGGACGCGATCGCGAGGTGCCGCCCGCCGACGCCGACCAGCTCGAGGCGCTGGCCAGGGCACGGCACCGCAAGGACGCAACCGTCGACCTGCTGCACGTGCCCGACATCAATCACCTGCTCGTGCCGGCGAAGACCGGCGAGGCCGACGAGGTACTCGCAACTGACCGGCGAGCACGTGAGCGCGCCGTCACCAGCGGCATTGCGTCCTGGCTGAAGAAGACACTGCCGGCCGGCCACTGACACGCCCACCCATGTCGGTGTTCCACGACCCCGCCCTGCTGAAGCGTGCCGTCGAGCTCGCCTCCTCTTATCTCGAGCGACTCCCCGAACTGCCGGCCGGCGCCCGCGCGCCGCTCGACGAGCTGCGGCGCGGACTGGGCGGCCCGCTGCCCGACGGCCCCGCCAATCCGGCACGCGTCATCGAAGAGCTCGCCGCCGCCGGCGAGCCCGGCATCGCTTCGACCGCCGGCCCCAGGTTCTTCGGCTTCGTCATCGGCGGCGCGTTTCCCGTCTCGGTGGCCGCCGACTGGCTCACGACGGCCTGGGATCAGCCGGCCAGCGCGTACGTGCTGTCGCCGACGGCCGCCGTCGTCGAGGAGGTCGCCGCCGGCTGGGTGGCCGGCCTGCTCGGCCTGCCGCCCGACGTCAGCGCCGGATTCGTCACCGGTTGCCACACGGCGAACTTCACGGCGCTCGCCGCGGCACGGCACGAGGTGCTGCGGCGCGAAGGCTGGGATGTCGAGGCGAACGGCCTGCAGGGCGCACCGAAGGTCACGGTACTGCTCGGCCAGGAAGCGCATATCTCGATCTTCGGCGCGCTGCGGATGCTCGGGCTCGGTGCCGCCACGCCGCAGCGCGTGGAAGCCGACGATCAGGGCCGGATGATCCCCGCGGCGCTCGAAACGGCACTCGCTGCCGCGAAGCCGCCCATCATCGTCTGTGCGCAGGCCGGCAACGTGAACACCGGCGCGTTCGATCCGCTCGATCGGATCGCGGCTGCCGCCCACGCCAGCGGGGCCTGGCTCCACGTCGACGGCGCGTTCGGCCTCTGGGCCGGCGCGCACCCCGATCTGCGCCACCACCTCGCCGGCGTCGAGCAGGCCGACTCCTGGGCGACCGACGCCCACAAGTGGCTGAACGTGCCGTACGACTCGGGCCTCGTCTTCACGGCCCACCCGGCCGCGCACCGCGCGGCGATGAGCCTGACGGCCGCCTATCTCGTGCGCGGCCCTGGCGAGGAACGCATTGCGATGGACTGGGTGCCGGAATCGTCGCGCCGGGCGAGAGGGTTCCCGATCTACGCGACGCTGAAGACGCTGGGCCGCCAGGGCGTCGTGGACCTGGTCGACCGCTGCTGCCGGCTGGCCCGCCGGATGGCCGAACGGCTCGACGTCCACCCGTCGGTGAGCATCCTGAACGACGTCGTCCTCAATCAGGTACTGGTCGACCTGGCGCCGCCGGCCGGACGCGATGCCGGCGCGTTCATCGACGATGTGGTCCGACGGGTTCAGCAGGAAGGGACGTGCTGGATCGGCGGCTCGGCCTGGCACGACCGCCCGGTCATCCGCGTATCCATCTCGAACTGGGCGACGACGGAGGAGGACATCGATCGGTCGGCCGGGGCTATTCTTGCGGCCGTGAACGATGCAGGCCGATCGTAGGCGATAGGCTCTGGGCGATAGGCGATGGGGCTGAGGACGACTATTGAAGAATGCGAGGCGCGAGCACCCGAGCGCCGAGCCGCACTATCGCCAATCGCCCAGCCCCTATAGCCTACGAGCGCTGTTCCACTCTCCTCAGTGATGAGGGCCGTGATCGTGGCCGTGGTCGTGTGCCGTGGTCGTGCTCGGGATGATCGTGGCCGTGGTGGCGGAACGACTCCCGGCTCAGCTCGTCGTGACCCGGCATCGCCACGAGAGCCAACGCGGTCAGCGCCTCGCCGTTCACCTCGCCGATCTTCCGGCGGGTACACCCATCCACCATTCGTCTGATTGTTCAGCAGGTACCGGACACCGGCCTCTTCCGCATCCTTGAGCTGCCTGGACCTGGGATTCGCGTCGTCGAGGCCCATGATCACGTAGGCGGTCGTCTGAAAGTCTTCATCCCAGGCGCCATCGCTGTCCTGTGCCGCCAGGATGTCTGCCGGTAATCTCCTTCAGATACGACTCGACCGGCTCGTCGCGGTGGCTGACGTCGTCCAGGGCCTGGATGAGCGCCGCGTGCGATAACAGACTGTAGTCATAGCCGCCGTACAGCACGCCATCCCAATCCGTTCGGCGCGCGACCAACTCGTCGGCAATCGCCCGGGCGTAGTCCTTCTGACCCACGGCGAGCGCGGCCAGAATCTGGCTCGACACATCCCAGCCCGACAGGGAGCGGCGGATGTTGATGTAGTAGTCCGCCAGATCCGTGCCTGTCGCAAACCGAGCCTGGACCCGGGCGTAGTCCTCCACAGCTTTCTGCGCGTACACCGGGTTCCTTGTCGCGTCTGTCAGGTTGACGAGAAGGATTTCGTCATCGGCATACGGGCGCATCGTCGGATCCGCGTCGTATCGGCTGATCATCTGGTCGGCCGCGCACACGACGCCGTTGAGATATGTCGGGTTCCTGATAACGGCGTAGGCGGCCAGGAGGCCGAGCGCGCTGGGCCCCTGGACGTTGCGGTAGGCAAGACCAGTCCCGACCAGCCATTCCCACGAACAGGCGTAGGTGCCGGAACCGGCGTCTCCATTCGTGTAGGTGCCTTCCAGGGCCAGCTGCCGATCAGCAGCCGCCCGAATGGCGCTGTGCAGGGGGTCGGCGTTCTTCGCCATCAGCGGTTGCGCGTAAAGGACCGCCGCCACTGCACGATCGCCGAAGTCGCTATCACCGTCCATCGTTTCATGACCCCTCCCTCAAAGAGCCCTGGATATCAGCGTCAGGCATGCTACCACCAATACTGAAACGCACAAGGGCTCTTCCAGGAAAGGCCGTCGCGGAGGACTGAACAGGCTCGGCGTTCGGGGGCGAAGGGGCGAAGAAAGAGGCGTGAGCGCGCGCGGACCGCCGCAGGTCGCGTAAGGCGGGCGCTGCGGCCTACTCGTATCGGAGCGACTCGATCGGATCCATCCGTGAGGCGCGCCACGCGGGCAGGAAGCCGCTGATGAGCCCCACCACGATCAGGATGCCCGACGAGATGGCGAGCAGCTCGAACGACAGCACGAGGTGGATGTCGGACACGCGGCTCTTGTCGTCGAGCAGCTCGGCGAGGAACGGGCGCGGGCTGAAGATCCAGACCAGCACGTAGGAGACGAGCACGCCGACGGCGCCGCCGGCGAAGGTCGTCGTGAGCCCCTCGAGCAGGAACTGCATCAGGATCTCGCTGCGGCGGGCGCCGAGCGCCTTGCGGACGCCGATCTCCCGCGTGCGCTCGGTCACCGACACGAGCATGATGTTCATGATGCCGACGCCGCCGATCATCAGCGTCAGCACGCCGATGAAGCCGAGCACGAACTTCAGGCCGTTGGTGATGCCGCTGACGACCTGCAGGTTCTCCTCGGAGCCGTCCATCACCACGGCCCGCTTGTCGGCCGCGTTGTACCGGTAGCGCTGCGCCAGCAGCTGCCGCACCTCGGTCGTCGCCTTCGCCTCGAGCAGCGGCGTCACCGCCTGGAAGACGAAGACCCGCACGTGCTGGGTGTCCGTCAACTGATCCATCGTCGTGTACGGGATGAAGATCGACTGCTTGTCGGGCGAGAAGTAGCTCGAGAGCTGCACCTTGTCGGCCAGCACGCCGATCACGTCGTAGGGCTGTCCGGCGATCCGGATCGTCATGCCGACGGCCGGCATCGTGCCGAACAGCTTCTTCTGCACGTCGGTGCCGATGAAGGCCACCCGGCGATGCAGCCGGACGTCCTCGGGCGACAGGAACCGCCCGCCTTCCGCCGGCTTCTCGCTGCGCATCTCCCCGTAGTTCGGCGCTCACGCCGCGGATGGCGTAGGTGCCCATCTTCTGGCCGAACGCGGTTGGCAGCCGCGTGACGAACTCGGGGCTGGCGGCCCGCACGAACGGCAGCTCGCGCATGGCCAGCACGTCTTCCGGCTTCACCATCACCTTGCGGCCGGCGCGCTCGCCACCGGCCTGCATGCTCGTCTGGCTCGGCCAGCCGACGACGACGCCCTCGCCGAACGCGCCATTGAAGCCGGCCACCAGCGCGCCGTGGAATCCGTTGCCGTACGCCAGCAGCATCACGACGCTGACGATGCCCCAGGAGATGCCGAGCATCGAGAGCAGGGCCCGCGTCCGGTGCTGCAGCAGGCCGTTCATCGCCTCGCGCACGATCTCCCGCAGCATCGACGGCGACCACAGACTGTCGTGGCGCCTCGTCCGGGTCTCGGAGGCCGTGGCGGGCCAGGCGGCGGCTTCGGCGTGGGTTCCGTTCGGTGCCATGGTTACATCTCGTAGCGCAGCGCTTCGACCGGCGGCAGCTGAGCCGCCCGGCGGGCCGGGTAGGTGGCGGTGACGACGCCGATCAGCACGAGCGTGCCGATCGCCATCACGCCGGTCTGCCAGGAGACGATCATGCCGGCGAACCGGGCCGGCATCGGCAGCAGGTTGATCAGCCGACAGATGCCGAGGGCGACCAGCATGCCCAGGCCGCCGCTCAGCAGCGTCAGAAAGAAGCCTTCCAGGAAGAACTGGCGCTGCACGGCCCAGGTCGTCGCGCCCAGCGCCTTGCGCACGCCGATCTCCTTCGTCCGCTCCTTCACCGCGACCAGCATGATGTTCATCACGCCGATGCCGCCCAGCGCCAGCGTGATGAAGCCGACGATGGTGAAGAACTGCCGCATGTTGTCGATCATGCGGGCGAACAGCAGCGTCGACAGCGACGTGTCCCAGATCGGCACGGCGTCCTTGTCGTCGGGGTTGAAGCCCTTCCGGCGGGCGATGACGCCGCGGACCTCCTTCGCCAGCGGCCAGTCGATGTCCTCGATGCCGCCCGTCCGCGAGTCGAGCACCTGCGGCAGCATGGCCACGACCCACGGCTGCGGCGCGACGATGATGTCGGAGAGCGTGCCGGGGTCGGCGTTCAGCACCGGCAGGTCCTGCTGCATCGCCGAGAACGGCACGAAGATCTTGTTGTTGTCCGGCCCGCTGTAGTTGCTGTCCTGATCCTTCTTCCGGATCTTGCCGACGACCGTGTACGGGATGCCGTTCAGCGAGACCTGGTCGCCCAGGGAGTTGCGGTCGCCGAAGAGCTGCTTCGTCATGTCGGCGCCGATGATGGCGACCCGGTGCACCTGCTTCTCGTCCTCCCAGTTCAGCGGCCGGCCGTACTCGAGATCGAGCGTCCGGATCTGCTGGTAGGCCGGCTCGACACCCTGCACCGACACCGAGGCCGAGTTGAAACGGCTCTTCACGCTGACGCCGTCGCGCTCGATCTCCGGGCTCACCACGGCGACCATCGGCGCCTGGGTCGCCAGCGCCCGTGCGTCGCCCACCGTCAGCGTGACCTTGCGGCCCGCCCGCTGGCCACCGGCCTGCATGCTGGTCCGGCCCGGAAAGACGATGGCGATGTTCTGCCCAAGCTCGCGCAGGACGTGCTCGTTCCCCAGCTGGAAGCCCTCGCCCGTCGCCCCGAGGACGACGATCGAGATCACGCCCCAGAGGATCCCGAACATCGTCAGGAAACTGCGGAGCTTGTTGGCTCTGAGGTTCTGCAGCGACTGGATCAGGGCTTCACGCATGAGACTATCCCGGCAGCACCAGCTTCTCGCCTTCCTTCACGCCCGACATGACCTGGGTCTTCGTCCCGTTGCCGACGCCGAGCTTCACCGCCACGCGGCGGTAGCCCTCCTTCGTGTCGGGCGCGAGCACGTTGACGAACGGATTCCGCTTCGCGTCGTAGACCACGGCCGACTCGGGGATGATGAGCGAGTTCGGGAACTGCTGCAGCACGATCTCGGCGTTGGCCGTCATGTTCGCCCGGAGCTCGCGGCCCGGGTTGTTGATCGAGACCTTCACCTCGAAGGTGGTGACGTTGTCCTTCTCGGCGCCCATCGGGGAAATCTGGGTCACCTTGCCGTTGAAGACCTTGTCCTTGAAGGTTTCGACCCGGATGCGCGCCGGCTGGTTCAGCTGCACCTGGCCGATGTCGGCCTCGTCGACCTTGCCGCGCACGAACACTTCATTGATGTCGCCGAGGGTCATCACGAGCGTGGCGTTCGCGCCCAGGTTGAGGATCGACGACACCGGGCTGCCGACCTCCACGTCGCGCGACAGCACCGTGCCGTCGATCGGCGCGCGGATCGTCGCGTTCGCCAGGTCCTCGCGCGCGCGGTCGGTGGCCGCCTGCGCCTGGGTCACCTGCGCGTCGGCCTGCGCCACCTTCGCCCGGCTGATGACGAGCTGCGACTGCGCCACGTGCTGCCGGTTCACCGCCATGTCGAGCGCGCTGTGCGCATCGTCCAGCGCCGACTGCGCGATGAGGTGCTGGCCGAACAGGTCGTTCGCCCGGTTGTACGCCCGGTGCGCGAACTCGACGTCGGGGCCCTCCGCTTCGATGCCGTTCTTCTTCAGCTCCGCCTGCGCAGCCTGCATGTTGGCACGCGCCGCCTGCAGGTTCGCCTGGGCCTCACGCAGGCTGGCCTCGAGATTCTCGCGGTCGAGCTCGGCCAGGATGTCGCCGGCCTTCACCGTGTCGCCGATGTCGACCGGCAGGCGCTCGATGATGCCGTTCGCCTTCGACTTGATTTCGACCTTCGTGATCGGCTCGACCTTGCCCGTCGCCACGACCGAACGCACCATCGTGTCGCGCGTGACGGTGACGATCTTGGAGGCGTCGATCGTCGAGCCGGCCCCGTCGAGGGTGACGTAGCCGTAGGCGGCGCCGACCAGAATCAGGAGCCCGCCACCGGCGAGCGTGAGCTTGCGAGACCTTTTCATACCAACCTCGATGACAGTCGAATCCAGAGCCGCGACCTACATGGCTTGTGACGAGAAAATGGGGCGGGAAGTTCAGCGGGCGGGACTCGACCGGGATGGTTTCCGTGGGAAATCAGGCGGGAATGCCGGCCGGAGCGCCGCCGGAGCCGAAGGCCCGCGAAGGCAGTATCATAGGGGCCGTCGGCTCCCCCTTCGGGAGCCCTCTTCCGGCGACCGTCTCAGCGTATGTGGATTCTGGAAAGCACCGATCAGCAGCCCGACGCCGCCCCGCTCACCTTCCGCCTGTCCCAGGGGGCGATCAAGACCATCGGGCGGGCCCCCCGGGCCGACTTCATCGTCGACATGGCCACCGTCTCGCGCCTGCATTGCCGGCTGACCGCCGCCGGCGAGCAGCTCGAAGTCGTCGACCTCGACAGCACCAACGGAACGTTCGTCAACGACCAGCGCGTCCGGAAGGGACCGCTGGCGGCAGGCGACCGCCTCAGGGTGGGACGGGTCGAGTTCGGGGTGAAGAGGGGATAGGGGGACGGGGTGTCCGGTGACTGGACCCGCCTGGCTGATGGCCTTCGAGCGCCTACTGAAGGAATGGGTTGGTGCGCCGCTCCTCGCCGATCGTCGTCACCGGGCCGTGCCCCGGATAGACGACCGCATCATCTCCGAAGGCGAACAGCACGTCCTTGATGGAATGGATGAGCGTGGCATAGTCGCCACCCGGCAGGTCCGTCCGTCCGATCGAGCCGGCGAACAGCGTGTCGCCCACGAAGAGCTGCTTGCCCTCCGTTCCCTTCGCACCCACCTGCAGGCAGACGCCTCCGGGACAGTGTCCGGGCGTATGATGCGGCCTCACTTCGTAGCCGCCGAACGTGATGACCTGCCCCGGCTCGTAGAAATGATCGACCGGCGGCTGTGCCTCGGCGTGCAGGCCGAACATCCGCGCCTGCTGCACGATCGACTCGTACAGCGGCAGGTCGTCACGGTGGAGGTACACCGGCACCTTCAATACCTGCTTCGCGCGGCCGACGCCCGTAATGTGGTCCATGTGGGCGTGCGTCAGCAGGATATGGGTGACCGACAACTGGTTGGCGCGCACGATCTCAATCAGGTCGTCGACCTCGTCGCCCGGATCGATGACGACGGCCTGACGCGTCTGTTCGCACCCCAGCACGAACCCGTTCTTGAAGAATGGCTCCACGGCACGGACTTCAATCAGCATCACTCCATATAATAGTTGATGCTTACGGGCTACGGGCTACGGGCTGCGGGCTGCGGGCTGCGGCCCGAGCGCCGAGCACCGAGCACCGAGCGCCGGCACCGAGAGGGAATTCTCCATGATCCTCGCCGCCGTCGACGACCTCATGTTCACGTCCAAGATCCAGGCGGCTGCCGGACCGCTCGCCGACGCGGTGACGTTCGCCCGCACTCCGGCGGACGTGACCGACAAGGCGAAGAGCCTCGGGCCCTCCCTGATCATCTTCGATCTGAACAGCACGCGGCTGAAGCCAATCGAAACGATCGCTGCGCTGAAGGCCGATCCCGATCTGCGTCACATCCGGACGCTCGGGTTCGTCTCGCACGTCGACACCGACACGATCAAGGCGGCGCGCGCGGCCGGCATCGACGAGGTGCTCGCCCGCTCGGCGTTCAGCAAGAACCTGCCGGACATTCTCAAGGGCGCGATGGCGATGACGGCTCCACTCTCCCTCCTCGACATCCTCGACCGCCCGCCGACGCATCCGCGACCACGTGCGCCGCACGCCGCTGGTGCGGTCGGCGTGGCTGTCGTCAGCCGCCGGCGTCGACGTCTACCTGAAGCTGGAGACCGTTCAGCCGACCGGATCGTTCAAGATCCGTGGCGCGTTCAACGCTGCGCTGGCGCTCGCGGAGCGGAGCGGCGGCGCGAAGCCGCAGCTCGTCACGGCATCCGCCGGCAACCACGGCCGCGCGCTCGCCTCGGCGGCCGCCGCGCTCGGCCTCCCGCTCATCGTCTTTGCGCCACGGACGGCGCCGCGCGCCAAGCTCGACGCCATCCAGGCGCACGGGGCCGAGCTGCGGCTCGAGACCGATTACGACGAAGCCGAGCGGCAGGCCAAGGCGCTGGCCGGCCGCGGCGAGGCGACGTTCGTCTCTCCATACAGCGACGTCGACGTCATTGCCGGCGCCGGCACCGTTGCCGTGGAGATCTTCGAAGAACAGCCTGACGTCGGCACGATCGTCGTTCCTCTGGGCGGCGGCGGGCTGCTCAGCGGCGTCGCCATCGCCGGCCGCGCCATCTCACCGGAAGCGCAGATCGTCGGCGTCGAAGTCGAGGCCTCACACCCGTTCAACGACAGCCTGAAGGCGGGACGGCTCGTGGAGATCGAGGTCGGGCCGACGATTGCCGATGGCCTGGCCGGCAATGCGGACCCCGACACCATCACGTTCGACTACATCCAGCGGCTCGTGTCGGGCCTGATGATCGTCACCGAGCACGAGCTCCGCGCGGCCATGCGCGGACTGGTCTGGCAGGACCATCTGATTGCCGAAGGTGCCGGCGCCGCCGGCGCGGCTGCCGCCTGGAGCGGCAGAATCGACGCGGCCGGCCGCAGCATCGTCGTCATCATCACCGGCGCCAATATCGATCGGGACAAGCTGCAGGGCGTGCTCGACGAGGAGTAGAGCTCACGGATGTTCACGCGTGCCGCACACACCCGAATCTTTCCAGGCCCGATCAACGTGCCGCAAGAGGCGATGTACTGGAGGACGAGCGTCGACAGTGCCGGCCACACGCTCTCCGGGGAGCACGAATACAGGATTCACTTCCCGCCGGGAGGGCTCCCGCCGAACGACGCGTTCTGGTCGCTGACCATGGCCGACGCGAAAGAACGCTTCGTGGCGAATCCGCTCAATCGGTACCTGGACGGCGATCGCTCCGGCCTCGCCGCGAGTGCGGACGGCTCAGTGGACGTCTACATCGAAAGCAACGCCCCATCGGGGCATGACTCCAATTGGCTCCCCGCGCCTTCGGGCCACTTCAGACTCTGGCTGCGCGCGTATCTGCCCGGCGCAGGCGTTCTCGATGGCAACTATGCGGTCCCGCCGGTGGTGAAGACTCGATGACAACGGCGCTCATGCGACGCGAGAATCTGCTCGTCTTCTGTTCTGTCGCGGTCGCGGCATGGTTCGTCATCATCTATTACTGGCCGAACATCCTTCTAAACGTGTACAAGAGGGCGGTTCGCACGAAAGGGTTCGAAGGACCAATCCCGATCAATACGCTCGCCACCGCACCTGAAGCGATCTTTGCGGATCCTCTGCACCCGCCGGCGTCTGCCACAACGTTGGCGACTTCTGGCGTGAACCACGACACGCTTACGACCGCCGGCGTGTTGAATTTGAGGTATGGACCGCTCGTCCTGCATGTGCCCGAGATGGCGGGTCGCTACTACAGCGTGCAGCTCACGTCGCCGAACAACACTGTCTTCGCCTACGTCGGCAAGCGCACCACAGGCACGCAAGCGGGCGACTATCTCATCACCGGACCGCGTTGGAAGGGACCGGTGCCGAGCGGGATGAAGCAGATTTCGTCGCCTGACCATTCGGTGTTCGTCCTCGGCCGGACCCTCGTATACAGCGACAGCGACCTTCCGACGGCCTATCGTCTTGCAAGGCAGATTCAGGTCGCGCCGCCAGAGTGACGGCTGGCCGAACCGTTGACGGTGCAACGCGGCCAGACGCGGTCGTCGAACTCAGGCGGCTGGTCCAGAGCTGCCGATTGTGCCAAATATTGTCGAGGACGGTGCCGGCATGGAGATGGCGCACCGAGAGCGATGGGAGGCGGAGATCGCGGAGATGCGGCGGGTGCTCGCCGGCTTCGCGATGAGGGAGGAGTGTAAGTGGGGAAAGCCCATCCGCTTCCTGCGGGGGCGAGGATCGTTCGCGGGCCTCGAACGCTGGCAGACGGACTACGTGCCGGTCTACGCCGCCTGGGCGGCGATCGTCGTCATCGTCTTTCCGCCGCTGTTCGGGTACATCTGAGAGCGGGCCTGGAAGGACGCCGCGCGGCGCTTCAGCCGGGCGGACGGATCGCCTCCAGGCGATTGGTGGCGACCATGATGTCGCGCTCCAGGCGGGTGACCATCTCACGGATCAGGTCCTTCCCCGTTGCCGCCGCCTCGTCCACCATCGTCTTCAACTTCCACAAGGCCGAGCCCTTCATGGCCTCCAGCTCGCGGGCGAGCACTTCGAGTTGATCCTCGATCTGCGCGACCCGGCGCGTGAGACGCAGTCGAACAGCCTCGGCGTCGCTCCCCTGCACGGCCTCGGGGCTCCTCTCCCACGCTTGAAGAATCCAGCGGAGCTGTTCCTCGTCGCCCAGCTCGTACGCCCGGTTGGCTTCGACCATGAGGAGGTGACGCTGGTCCCGGGTGTGCTCGTCGCGGGCGAGGTCTGGATGGATGGCTTTCGCGACGTCGCGAAACAGCTTGCGCACGGCGTCGGTCGTGTATTGCGGCAGGGGCTCGGGCTGCTCGCTGGCAGACGGCTGGCCCGGCTCACCCGCTTCGCCCTCCAGCCGACTGGAAATCTCCCCCAGTTCGGCTTCGGCAATCGCCAGGTCGAGCTCGTCGAGCCGTTCGTGCAGCAGGCCGACCCGGTGACGGTAATCGATCCTGAACGCGTCGAGATCCGACTTCACCCGGGCGACTTCGGCGGTGCGGTCGCCGAACACCGCCTCGAGCTCGGATACGCGCGCGCGCAGCGCTTCCAGATCGTCGTCTTCCGGTCTCCGGGACCGGACGATGGTGGTCACGTGGAAATGATAGCGAATGCCCGGAAGGCCCGTCCAACTCCGGGCGTCGACGCGGGGAGAGGCCGAGGCGAGGCACGCTGAAGGGTCCGCGCGGGCCATCAGTCGCACTTCCCGAAGCACTTCTTGCGCTCGAGCGCACATCGGGCGATCCTACGCTGGACAGAACGATCACACATGCGGTCTTGAAGGCGGCGCGTTCGGGGCGCCGCATCAGAAAGGCGGGGACACCATGTACCTGATCTGGTTCCTTCTGATTGGCCTGATCGCCGGCTGGCTGGCCGGCAAGATCATGAAGGGCTCGGGCTACGGCGCCGTCGGCGACATCGTGCTCGGGATCGTCGGATCGTTCATCGGCGGCTTCCTGTTCCGGAGGTCGGACATCGCGGCCTATGGCACCCTGGGCGCGATCATCATGGCCACCATCGGCGCGGTCGTGCTCGTGGCTATCGTGAGAGCGCTGAGAAAAGCATAGACAGGAGCGACGGGGGGACGATGCTCACACCCGACAGTGCGCACAGCCACTCTTCGAACGACCCCGTCCTCGACTGGCTCATGGACGCCGACCCGTCGATCCGCTGGCAGGTGATGCGGGATCTGACCGGTGCGCCCGCCGGCGCGGTCGCGGCCGAGCGTGCGAAGGTCGCGACGCGAGGGATGGGGCGCCCGGCTGCTCGCCCTGCAGGCGCCCGACGGGACGTGGGGCGGCAGCGGCATGGAATCGTGGATTCGACTCGACGATGCACGTCCTGCTGCTGCTGCGGGACCTGGGTCTCGATCCCGCGAACGCCGAGGCGCGGCGCGCGGTGGGGCTCGTTCGTGACGGCGTAACCTGGAAGGGTTGCGGCCCGGAGGAGTGTCACGACAATGCCTTCTTCGCCGGTGAGGTCGAGCCCTGCATCAACGGGCAGGTGGCCGCGGCCGGCGCGTACTTCGGCCAGGACGTCCAGGGCATAGTCGACCGGCTGCTCGTCGAGCAGCTGCCGGACGGCGGCTGGAACTGCGAGGCCGAAAACGGCTCGATGCGATCGTCGTTCAACACCACCATCTGCGTGCTGGAAGCCCTGTTCGAGCACGAGCGGCACGCCGGAAGCCGCCCGCACGTGACCGCAGCCCGTCTCCGCGGCCAGGAGTACCTGCTCGAGCGCCGCCTCTTCCGCCGGCGGTCGACCGGCGCGGTCATCGACTACGACCGGAAGACCGGCCCCGATGGCAGCGGCCAGCCTGCGTGGACCCGCTTCGCCTTTCCGACGTGGTGGCACTACGACGTGCTGCGGGGCCTCGACTACCTCCGCAGCGCGGGCGTCGCGCCCGACGAGCGCGTGGCCGAGGCCATCGACCTGGTCGCGTCGAAGCGCGGCGACGATGGCCGGTGGCCGCTGGAGGTCCGTTTCCGCGGCGACATGCCGATCGAGATCGACGAGGGCGCGGGTCGGCCGAGCCGGTGGATCACGCTGCGTGCCCTGCGGGTGTTGAAGTGGTATTCAGCGGGACACTGACGCGATCATCAGATGGCGGACATGGATGCCGGAACGTCGCTTCTCGAGACGCCGCGCCTGCAGCTGCGGAACGCGACGCTGTCGCACGCCTCGTTCGTCTGCCGGCTGCTCAACGAGCCGTCCTGGCTGGAGAACATCGGCGACCGCGGAGTCCGCTCCGAAGAAGACGCAGAGGCTTATATCAGGAACAGCATCCGCCCCCCGTACCTGACGTACGGCTACGGCTTGTACGTGGCGCAGCTGAAGTCGACCACGCTGCCGATTGGACTCTGCGGCCTGGTAAAGCGCGAGTTCCTGTCCGCGCCGGATCTGGGCTTCGCACTCCTGCCGGAATACGTCGGGCACGGCTACGCCTTCGAGGCGGCCAGCGGTGTGATGTCGCACGCGAGGGACACACTGGGTATCGAGCGGCTGTACGCGGTCGTCAAGCGCGGCAACGACCGGTCGGTGAAGCTGCTCGAGCGGCTCGGGTTCCGCCACGAAGGGCCGTGCCCCACGCTGCGGGCAGCGAGGTCGAGCTCTACGTCGCGGACTGACGAAGTCGGTCATGCGGCGCGCGATTGTCCGGGCGGCGCGAGTCGCAGGCCAGACAGGACCGACACGTCAACAAGGACCGGAGCGGCTGACGCTCGGCGTCGGGCAGGCAGCAGGACGAACGAGAATGCCGGATCAAGAGGACAAGCCACTCGAAATCGTGCCCTACGATCCGGCCTGGCCGGCGGCCTTCGAAGCGGAGGCTCTCCGCCTTCGAGCGGCCCTCGGGACGCTGGCCGTGCGCATCGACCACAATGGCTCCACGGCCGTTCCCGGGCTCGGCGCGAAGCCGATCGTCGACATCCAGGTATCAGTCGTCGCCCTTCAGCCAATTGAGGCGTTTCGCGACCGGCTTGACGCCATCGGATACGTCCATGTGCCCGATCCCGACGACTCGTTCTGCCCATTCTTCCATCGACCGCATCATTGGCCTCACAGCCACCACGTTCACCTCGTCGAGAGCGGCGGGGCTGAAGAGCGGCGGACGCTGGCCTTTCGCGACTATCTTCGCGACCACGCCGCCACGGCTCGCGAATACGAACACCTCAAACAGGGCCTGGCCAGACAACTCGCAGCGACCGATCGCGAATCTCGTGAAGCGTACGCCCGCGCGAAGTCCGACTTCATCGAGCGAATCGTGGCGATGGCCTCACGTCGCGGCTATCCGCGAGAACTGCCCCGGGCGCGCGAACTGCCAGACAAGGCACTGCCTCCGTCGGCCGTGTCGACAAAGGGCGGCCGCGGGTGAGCACCGAACGAGACGATGCCGCGCCGCTTGTACTTGAAGACCTCCTGGAACGGCCAGTGGGACCCGCGCCGCTGCGGTCGATGCCAGGCGTCAGGTGGCCTTCAATACGCTGCAAAGGAGCCGCCAATGGCAACGAAGATAAAGATCGTCTCCGCAGCGGAATTCCTCGAGGTCACGCCGGAGGGGCGGATCGACATCACCACGAGCCGACAACTCCTCGTCGATATCGCCAAGGATGAACATCGACCCGTCGATTACGATCTGTTGATCGACTTCCGCAACACACAATGGAAGATGTCGACAACAGACTTGTATCAACTGGCATCAGAACTCATCAATCATGGCAATGCTTTTCGGAGAAAGGTGGCGCTCCTCGTCCTGCCCGGGATTACTTTTGATTCTGCTTCATTCCTCGAGACGTGCTCGCAGAACCGCGGCTTCCAGATCAGTGCATTCAGAGATTATGAAAATGCCATGCGGTGGCTTCTGTCATCGGAAGACGAAGACACGCGACAGGACCACCCGACCAGTCGCTCCAGCTGACGCGCACACCACCGACACGCCACACCTGCAAGTGGCGCGTTCGCCCGTAACCTGACGCGGCTCAGTGTCCCGCCCGCCACCAGAGCCACAACATGACGGCCAGGAGGATCAGCGCGCCGAGGAGGGACGGCCAGGGGGAGCGGCGCGGGCGCGCTTTCACGAAGCTTGGCGGGGCGGCGTCGCCGCTGCGGATGTCGAGGATGGCCAGCGCGCTGCGGAGCTCGGCCGCGAGGGTCGCGGCGGTCTCGTAGCGCGTGTCCAGCGCCTTCGCCAGCGCCTTCGGACGATGGCGTCGAGCTCGCGGGGAACGGAGGGATTGAGCTGGCTGGGCGGCGGCGCAGTCGCCTGCATCACGCCGATCGCCTGCTCGGACGGATTCGCGCCGCCGAACGGCAGCCGGCCGGTGAGCATCTCGAAGAGCACCACGCCGAGCGAGAAGATATCGCTTTGCTCCTCGGCCGGCTCCCCCATCGCCTGCTCGGGCGACAGATAGGGAGCGGTCGCCAGATCGATCGAATCGCCACGGGCCAGCCTGGCGGCCGCCTCGCCGTCGTCGCGCGGCCGCCGCTGGTCCAGGCCGACAGGCCGAGGTCGAGCAGCTTGGCCGTCCCCTTCGGCGTCAGCACGATGGTGTCGGGCGACAGATCCAGGTGCAGCACACCGGCGGCGTGCGCCTCGGCCAGCGCGTCGGCGATCTGCGTCGCAATCTCCACGGCGCGCCGCGCGTTCAGCGGCCGGCCGCCGACGGCGTGACGCAGCGTCTCGCCGGGCACGTACTCAATCGCCAGCGACAGCCCCTCGGGCTCGTCGACGATCTCGAACAGCGTCGCGACGTTGGGATGCGACACCTTCGACGCGCGCTGCGCATCGGCAATCAGCTCCGCACGCGCCTCGCCATCGTCGGCAATCGACGAGGGAACCACCTTCACGGCGACCGTGCGCCCCACCTTCGTGTCGCGGGCGCGAAACACCTCGCCGAGTCCGCCGGTGCCAATCTGCTCGAGCAGCCGGAAGTGCCCCAGGGAATCAACCATCGGTGGCGGGATTATACCGGGCCGACCGCCGCGAAGTGAGGTCGGGATCGAGCGGAAATCGGGAAGGAGCTCTCGGAGGGCAAGCGCTGCAGTGACGAATTCCGCATTCGAGGACACGGAATTCGTCATCTCGCACCGCCGAAAGAGCAGACGCGTCGGCATCTTCGGACTGGGTTCCCGGTTCCGCGGGGACGACGAAGAATGGCTACTTGCGCGGCGGCTTCGCGGGCCGGATCTCGACGCGGCTCGGCAGGCTGCGGGACGGATGATGGATCAGATCGACGACGACTTCGGCGATGTCGTCGGGATCGAGCTTCCACTCACCGCCCGCGTCTTCCGCGTGGCCGCCGAACGCCGTGCGGACGGATCCAGGCATGACGTAGCTGACGCGGATGTTGTCGTGCCGGACCTCCTGCATCAGCGACTCGCTGAACGCGTTCAGGCCCGCCTTGGACGCGCAATACGCCGCGGCGCCGACGAACGAGTTCTTTCCCGCCAGGCTGCTGATGTTGATGATCCATCCGCCGCCGCGCTGCCGCAGGTGCGGAATCGCGGCATGACAACCGTAGAACACGCCGGTGAGGTTGGTGTCGATCACGGTGTGCCATTCGTCGACGGTCAGATCGGCGACGTTGCGGAAGATGCCGAGCCCGGCGTTGTTGATGAGGATGTCGAGGCCGCCGAACTTCTCCACGGCGCCGGTCATCAGCGCGTCGACCGCCTCGTACGAGCGCATGTCGGCCTCGATGGCCGCCACCCGGTCGGCCCCGGCCTCGTCGGCCAGGACGGGTCCGCGCGTGCGCCAGCGCGCTGGTATCGCGCCCGCTGATGACGACGGACGCACCGGCCGCCACGAGCGCCCTCGCGATGCTGAACCCGATCCCCTTCGATCCGCCGGTCACGACGGCGACTTTGCCCTGGAGTTCCTTGCCCATGATAGGTGTCTCCGTTCTTCAGTGCGCGCGGGGCCCCACCCCCGCGCGGAGCTGACGCCGATGCCTCGCCTCGGATTTCCATGTCCTCTGCTCGGCATGGCCGCGGGCGCTGACCTCGTTCACTGCGCGCGGGGCCCCACCCCCGCGCGGAGCTGACGCTGATGCCTCGCCTCGGATTTCCATGTCCTCTGCTCGGCATGGCCGCGGGCGCTGACCTCGTTCACTGCGCGCGGGGCCCCACCCCCGCGCGGAGCTGACGCCGATGCCTCGCCTCGGATTTCCATGTCCTCTGCTCGGCATGGCCGCGGGCGCTGACCTCGTTCAGTGCGCGCGGGGCCCCACCCCCGCGCGGAGCTGACGCCGATGCCTCGCCTCGGATTTCCATGTCCTCGCCCTTCGACTTCGCTCAGGGCGCCCCGAGCCCGTCGAGGGGCGGCTCGGCATGGCCTTCGGCGAAGCTCTCTTCCGAGCTCCGGCCCGAATCCCCAATCCCCAACCCCGAATCCCGCGGGGCTTCGGGTATCTCCATTACAATAACGCACGCATGTCACGGGTGGTCATCATCGGGGCGGGCGATATCGGCGGGGCGCTGGCGTACACGCTCGTGCGGCACGCGCGCGTGGATGAGGTGCGCCTGGTCGACGAGGCTGCCGGCGTCGCAGCCGGCAAGGCGCTGGACATCCGCCAGGCGGGCCCCATCGAGAAGTCCGACACGCGCGTCACGGCATCGGCCGAGGTCGGCGAGGTCGTCGGCGCGACGGTGATCGTGCTCGCCGATCGCGCCGGTTCCGGAGGCGGGGAATGGGCCGGCGACGAGGGGTTCGCGCTCCTCGAGCGGATCGCGCCACTCGCCCCGCACACGGCCATTGTCTGCGCCGGTGCCGGTCAGGCGGCGCTCGTCGATCGCGCCGTGCGCAGCGGCCTCGTGCGTCGCGCGCGCATCGTCGGCTCGGCGCCCGAAGCGCTGGCGTCGGCCGTACGCGCGCTGGTCGCACTCGAGGTGAACGGCTCGCCAGGCGACGTGGCCCTCGCGGTTACCGGCGTGCCGCCGTCCAGCCTCATCGTCGGCTGGAGCGAGGCCACCGTCGGCGGCGCCGGCATCTCCCGCGCCCTCACGCCGCCCGTGCTGGCGCGACTCGACGCGCGCGTCCCGCGACTGTGGCCGCCCGGCCCGGCCGCCCTGGCCTCGGCCGCCGCCCGCTTCATCGAGTCGATCGCCGGCGGCAGCCGGCCGCAGGTGTCGGGCTTCGTCGCGCTCGACGGCGAGCTCGGCCTCCGGCACGGCGTCTCGGCCCTCCCCCTGCGCCTCGGCCCACGCGGCATCGACACCATTGCCACACCCGCGCTCAGCGAGCACGAGCAGACGAGGGTGGGGAATGCGTTGGGGGACGGGGAGGAATGTAGAATTTAGAATTGAGAATTTAGAATTGCGAAGAGACAGGACGGCGTCGGGATCGCCTCCATGACTTTCTCAATTCTTCATTCTCAATTCTCAATTCGGACACGGTTCGCCTACGCCCCCGCCGGGTGCAGCGTCAGTCCGCCGCCGAAGTCGGCGAGCTGCTTGCGCAGGATGAGGCGGCCGCGGTGCAGGCGCGACTTCAGCGTCTGGTTCTTCACCTTCAGGACGGCACTCGCCTCCTCGGTCGACAGCCCCTGGATGTCGCGCAGCAGCACCGGCGCCCGGTAGATCGCCGGCAGCGTCCCGATCGCCTCCCACAGCCGGCTGCGCAGCTGCGACCGCATCACCTCTTCGTCGGCCAGCGCCGACCAGTCGGCCACTTCGCGGCGCCGCGACGTCGACTCCAGCGACTCGCCATCCGACACCAGCGCCGTCTGCTCCGGCACTTCGGCCGGCCGGCTGAAGCGGCCGTTCCGCAGCCGCGACATCGCCGCGTTGAACGTGATGCGGTAGATCCAGGAGGACAGCGCCGAATCGCCGCGGAACGCGTCGATCTTCCGGTAGACCTTGTACAGCACGTCCTGCGCGATCTCCTCGGCATCCTCCCGGTTCTTCAGATAGCGGAAGGCGAGCTGATAGATCTTCGATCCGTAGGCGGCCGCCAACTCGGCCACCGCCGCTTCGTCGCCCGCCCGGAGACGCTCGACCAGAACCTTCTCGGCAGTAGAGGTGCGCATAGTGCCCCTAAGAACACGGCGCCCCCGCACCTTATTCCTGCCGGCGCAAGGTTACAATAAAGCCAATAGAATCAGATAGTTGAAAGACCGTGTTCCGGCGGGCCCTGGCGGCCGGCCGGGGCCGGTCAGGCCCGGACGGGCTCTCCGGCCGCCTCGAGGGTCCGGTCGAAGACCTCGCCGAAAGTGGCGGGCAATCCGGTCCTCGACTTCATGGCGGTCGACGGGGCGTCCGAGCAGTCTCTGCAGCGACGTGACGCCGTGGTCGGCGATGCCGCACGGGACGATGAGGTTGAAGTAGTCGAGGTTGGTGGTGACGTTGAACGCGAAGCCGTGGCTGGTGATCCAGCGGGAGATCCGGATGCCGATGGCGGCCAGCTTCTCGCTGGCCCACCCAGACGCCGGTCAGCCCGGCGATCCGGCCGGCCTCGATGCCGTAGTCGCCCGCCGTCCGGATCAGCGCCTCCTCGACGTCGCGCACGTACCGGTGGACGTCGCAGCGGTCCGGCTTCAGGTCGATGATGGGATAGCCGACGATCTGGCCGGGGCCGTGGTAGGTGATGTCGCCGCCCCGCCCCGTCTCGTGGATCTCGATCCGCTCCGAGGTCAGCCGCTCCGGCGTCGCCAGGATGTGCCCGCGCCCACCGTCCCCCTTCACGCCGAGCGTCAGCACGTGCGGATGCTCGAGCAGCAGGAGGAGGTCCGGCACGCTTCCGGCCCGGCGCTCCTCGACGAGCGTCTTCTGGAGCGCCAGGCCGTCGGCGTAACCAATCGAATCGATCCGCCGGACTTGCAGGGACCTCATCATTCAATCCGCGTGGGGCCCCACCCCCACGCGCAGCCGTCGCTTACGCTCCGGATCCCGACGGACGCGACGTTGCCGCTCTCGGCAGGACGCATCAGACCGCCGCCGGATCGAAGTTCTCGATCGTCTGCTTGACGAGCGCCATGTACTGGTCGGCCACGGCCCCGTCGACGAGGCGGTGATCGTAGCCGAGCGTCAGATGGCCCATCAGGCGGATCGCGATCGCGTCGTTGATGACGACCGGCTTCTTCTCGATCGCCCCGACGCCCATGATCGCCACCTGCGGCTGGTTGATGACCGGCAGCCCGAATTGCGCGCCGAAGTTGCCGGGGTTGGTGATGGTGAACGTGCCGCCCTGCACCTCGTCCGGCTTCAGCTGCTTGGCGCGCGCCCGGCTCGCCAGGTCGGCGATGCCGCGGCTGAGGCCCAGGATGTTCTTCTCGTCGGCCCCCTTCACGACCGGCACGATCAGCCCCCAGTCGAGCGCCACCGCGATGCCCAGGTTGATGTTCCGGTGGTAGACGACGTTGTCGCCGTCGATCGAGGCGTTGATGACCGGCCACGACCGCAGCGCGTCGACGGCCGCCTTCGCGATGAACGACAGGAAGGTGAGCTTCGCTCCCAGCCGCTCGTACTCGGCCTTCTTCGCCTTGCGGATCCTGTCGACATGCGTGAAGTCGATCTGGAACACCGAGTACACATGAGCGGACGTCCGCTTGCTGAACACCATGTGCTCGGCGATCTTCTTCCGCATCACCGACATCGGCTCGATCTCGACGGCCTCGCCGGGCTGGAACGCCGGGATGCGGCCGGTCGCCGCCGGAGCAGGAGCCGCCGCCGGGGCCGCGCCCGCCGCCGGCCGCGACTCGATGTACCCGAGGATGTCCTGCTTCGTCACCCGGCCGGCAATCCCGGAGCCGGCGATCTGCTGGATGTCGACGCTGTGCTCCTGGGCGATCTTGCGGACGAGCGGCGACGAGCGCTGACGCCGCACGTCGTCCGTCGAGCCGGCCGCCACCGGTGCCGGAGCCGCGGCCGGAGCCGGCGCGGGCGCCGCCACCGGAGCGGACGCGGCCGCCGGGGCGGGGGCCGGCGCGGCGGGTGCCGGGGCCGGCGCGGCCGCTTCGGGCGCGGCCGCCGCTTCACCGGCTGCGCCGATGGTCGCCACGACGCTGTTCACCGGGACGGTCTCGCCTTCCTTGACCTTGATGTCGAGCAGCACGCCCGCCGCGGGCGACGGAATCTCCGCGTCGACCTTGTCGGTCGAGATCTCGAACAGCGGCTCGTCGCGGTCGACGGTTTCGCCCACTTTCTTGATCCAGCGGACGATGGTTCCCTCGGCGATCGACTCGCCCATCTGCGGCATGACGACAGGAGTTGGCATGGATCAGCTACCTCAGCGAGACAGATAGAGAAAGATGAGGACGCGCCTCGTTACATGTGGATGGCGGCGCCGTGCGTGGCGTGCGCCGCTTCCGCCACCGCTTCCGACATCGTCGGATGCGCATGAATCGTCCGGATCAGCTCCTCGACGGTGCACTCGAGCTGCAGCGCCAGCACGGCCTCCGCGACGAGCTCGGTCGACCGCAGGCCGATCATGTGAACGCCCAGGATCTCGTCGTACTTCTTGTCGGCGACGATCTTCACGAAGCCCTCGGTCTCGCCCGCCATCTTCGCGCGGCCGAGCACGCCGAACGGGAAGGTGCCGACGCGCACGTCGTAGCCCAGCGCCTTCGCCTTCGCCTCGGTGAGCCCCACACTGCCGATTTCCGGATCGCAATAGGTGCAGCCCGGCACGTGGTCGTAGTTGATCGGCCGGACCTCCTGGCCCGCGATCCGCTCGGCGGTGATGATCCCCTCCATCGACGAGACGTGGGCGAGCTGCGGGTGCGGACCGCCCATCGTGATGACGTCGCCGATGGCCGAGATGCCCGGCACGTTCGTGCGGTACAGGTTGTCGACCTTGATGTAGCCCTTCTCCATGGCCAGGCCGACGCCCTCCATGCCGCCGGTCACGGGGCCGCGGCCGGTCGCCACCAGCAGGTAGTCGGCCTTGAACTTCTCGGTCTTGCCGTTCGGCAGGGTGGCTTCGACCGTCACGCCCGTGGCGGAGGTCTGCGCCCTGGAGACCTTCGTGCCGGTCAGCACCTTGATCCCCTGCTTCTTGAACGCCTTCTCCAGCTCGGCCGACACCGCCTCGTCCTCGTTCGGCACCAGGCGCGGCAGCAGCTCGATGATCGTCACGTCGCTGCCGAACCGCCGGTAGATCGAGGCGAACTCGACGCCGACGGCCCCGCTGCCGAGGATCACCATCGACTTCGGCACTTCCTTCATGGCGATCGCTTCGTCGCTGGTGATGACGCGCTTGCGGTCGATCTCGACGCCCGGCACGCTGCGCGGCGACGACCCGGTGGCGACGATGATCTCCTTCTTCGCCTTGAGCGTCTGCGCCTGGCCGTCGGTGACCTCGATGACGCCGTTGCCAGCCAGCCGGGCCGTCCCCTTGATCCAGTCGATCTTGTTCTTCTTGAAGAGGTATCGATCCCCTTGGTGAGCCCGGTGACGATCTTGTCCTTGCGCGTCTGGACCTGCCCCATGTCGATTGTCGGGGCGTCCGACCCGATGTTCAGCCCCCAGTCCTTCGCGTTCTGGACGACCTTCAGGGCGTGGGCGTGTTCGAGGAGCGCCTTGGTGGGAATGCAGCCCCAGATGAGGCAGGTGCCGCCGAGCGCCTTCTGCTTCTCGACGACGGCCGTCTTGAGGCCGAGCTGAGCGGCCCGGATGGCCGCGACGTATCCGCCCGTGCCGCCCCCGATGACTACGACATCATACTCATTCGCCACGTACGTCTCTCCTTCGCCGAACGCGAACCGGAACCGGGGGCTCCACGCGCCCCGTGGTTGTCACCTGGATGCTGCTATGCTGCGGTCGCCGGGCTGGTTCGCCCACCCGGCGCGCCGGCGGGGGCTCGACGGCTAAGTCCTGATCCATCAGGCAGGTACCCGATCAGGCGGACTGGTACCTTATCGAACGGGCTCGAACACTGTCAAGCAACCGCCCGGGCGCTCCATCCCCCCATTCTACGGCGTTTCCCGGCCCCGGCGCATGCGGGATCCGCGGGCCCCGTCGGGCGCGCCGGCGAAGGGCCCGGGGGGCCGACCGGGGAACCTGGCCCGGGCATTGCTAACGTCGCTTGAATTCGCACAACCCGCTTCCTAGAATGGCGGCAGCCGGAATCACCCAATTCATGAGTGCCAAATCCAAGACCCTCCTCATCGTCGACGACGACGAGGGGATGCGCGACACGCTGACGGCGATCCTCAAGCGTGACTATCGCGTGCTGCGGGCGTCGAGCGGCGAGGCCGCCGTCCCGATCCTGAACCGCGAGGACGTCGACCTGATGCTCCTCGACGTGCGGCTGCCCGGCATCAGCGGGTTCGAGCTGCTGCGGATCGTCAAGGAGAACTACGGCCTCATCGAGGTCATCATGATCTCGGCCATCAACGAGGTCGAGACCGCCGTGCAGGCCATGAAGCACGGCGCCTACCACTACATCGCGAAGGACTTCGACTACGACGGGCTGCGATCGCTCGTCCGCAACGCCAGCGAGCGGCAGGACCTGAACCGCCAGGTGATGACGCTGAGCGCGCAGGTCGCCGACCAGACCGAGCGCGAGTTCGTCGTCGGGCCGAGCAAGGTGACGCGCGACATCCTCGACCTGGTGCAGAAGGTGGCGAAGCTGTCGGCCACCGTCCTCATCCTGGGCGAGAGCGGCACGGGCAAGGAGCTGCTGGCGCGGCTGATCCACCGCGAGGCGGGCGATCCCGAGGCGCCGTTCATCGCCGTGAACCTGGCCGCCATTCCGCGGGAACTGGTGGAAAGCAGCCTGTTCGGGCACGAACGGGGCGCCTTCACCGGCGCCGTCCGGCAACAGCTCGGCAAGTTCGAGCTGGCCTCCAACGGCACGCTGTTCCTCGATGAGATCGGCGACCTGCAGCTCGACCTGCAGGCCAAGCTGCTGCGCGCGATTCAGGAGGGCGAGATCGAGCGCGTGGGCGGCACCAAGCCGATCAAGACCGAGTTCCGGCTGATCGCCGCGACGAACGTCGATCTCGACAAGGCGGTGAAGGAGGGCCGGTTCCGCGAGGACCTCTACTACCGGATCAACGTGATCCCGATCAAGCTGCCGCCGCTGCGCGAACGGATCGACGACCTGCCGGCGCTGGCGCGGTTCTTCCTGCGGCGCTACACGGCGAAGTTCCGGAAGAACATTCAGGGGATCTCCGACTCGACGCTGAAACTGCTGTCGAAGTACTGGTGGCCCGGCAACATCCGCGAGCTCGAGAACCTCGTCGAACGGCTCGTCGCGATGGGCGACAAGGAGTGGATCACCGAAGAGGACCTCCCGTTCGAGTTCCACTTCGCGCAGATCGACGCCGGCGCGCCGTCGAGCGGCAGCCTGCTCCAGGAGGCGACCAACACCTTCGAGCGGAACTTCATCCTGCGGGCGCTGGAGCGGTCGCACTGGAACGTGACGGCGACGGCGCGCTACCTGGGCATCCCGTTGTCGACGCTGAAGTTCAAGATGGACCGGCTGGAGATCCGGGAAATCGCCAAGCGGCTGCGAGGTGCATGAACAGAATAAGTCATTTATATACAGCAACTTACTGACAAACTCCATCCGGGACAACCACCTGTCCAGACGGGCCAAGCCATTGGCTTGTTGCAGGTAACCACCGTCCTATCAAGCTCTTAGGGTATTTCTGTGCGTGCGGTTCCGCACGCGACGGCCAGCCGCTTGGCCGGCGGCACCGGCATACTGCCCGGTCCTCCGCTACAGTCTCTCCCCGATCCAGTCGAAATCCACAGAGATCGCGCAATTTTCAGGAACTGGAATACCCGTTGCAGGGATGTGCGGTGACGACACGACGGGGCGCCAGAGCCGCTCGCGGGTTGCGCGCCGGCGTCGTGGTGTGAGGGAAGACAGCCGGGGGGAGAGAGTCCGCATGCAGCCTTCGATCTTCAACGTCCGCGTGCCGTTGCCCGAGCGGAACGAGGTGTTCCTGATGAACACCTTCTCCGACGCGCAGTTGCTCGTGTCGCCCGACGTCGCCGACCTGCTGGACAGCCTGGCGGCCCGGGAGGCGTCGGAGCTGACGGCGGAGGAACAGGGCACGCTGGCCGAGCTGGCCGAGCACGGCTTCATCGCGCAGGACCGCGAGAGCGAGCGCCGCCGGCTGAACGAGTACTTCCACGAGGTGCGCGAGGACACGGACCAGCTGCGCGTCACGGTCATGACGACGCTGCAGTGCAACTTCGCGTGCGACTACTGCTTCCAGGGCGATCACGGCGATCACAACAAGCACGCCGAGAAGATGTCGATGGAGACGGCGCGCGAGCTCGGCGACTGGATCGAGGAGCGGCTCGACACGCTCCGGTCCGGCCGGCTGTCGCTGACCTTCTTCGGCGGCGAGCCGCTGCTGAACATGCCGGTCGTCTACTACCTGGCCGAGCGGGTCTGGACTGCGACGCGGGCGCGCGGCGTGGACGTGTTCCTCAGCATCATCACCAACGGCCTGCTGCTGACGCCCGAGGTCGTGGATCGCCTGCTGCCGTACGGGCTGGGCAGCGTGAAGATCACGCTCGACGGCGACCGCGACATGCACAACAAGATGCGCCCGCTGCGCGGCGGCCAGGGGACGTTCGACAAGATCGTCAGGAACCTGCAGCTGATCGCCGGCAAGCTGCCGATCGCCATCGGCGGCAACTTCGACATGGAGTCGGCCGAGACCTACCCGGCGCTGCTCGACTTCCTGAAGGAGCAGTCGTTCGCCGACTCGATCGCCAAGGTCTTCGTTCAAACCGATCATCCGGACCAAGCCGGAACCGTCGCAGCCGAAGGGCTTCCTGCCGCTGATGGCAGTCGACGCCAGCGGCAAGCCGATGGGCGGCAGCACGTGCATGACGTCGGCCGGGGCCGGCGGCTCGGCGTGCGACACCTGCCATTTCGTGGACGAGAAGATGTCGTTCCTGCGGGAGGAGACGAAGCAGCGGGGCTTCGCCACGATCGACGGCGTCCACATGGGTCCCTGCGAAATCCACAAGCGGCACGCCTACACCGTCGGCCCCGAGGGCTCGCTCTACGCCTGCCCGGGGTTCACGGGCGAGCTCGGCCAGGCGGTCGGGCACATCCACGGCCGGCGCGAGGACCGGCACGCGGCGACGGCGGACCGCTTCGATCATCTGGCTGCGTGGAAGAACTGCGGCGACTGCTCGTTCATCCCGGTGTGCGCCGGCGGATGTTCCGTCTCATCGCACGCCGAACTCGGTGACATGAACACGCCGGCATGTCACAAGTCGAGCTTCGAATCGGCGTTGGTCTCGCTGGCGCATGAAGCCGCCAGTGTTGCCTGATTGGAGCGTATACAATGAAGAAGATCACCGTGGTCAAGAAGGGTCAGAGCAAGTCGAAGCCGAGCAACTTCTGCCCGTTCATGATCGAGTTCTGACGAGCCGACGAAGTAGACATCGGTCTAGCGAGGCAGGCACGCGATCCCCAGCGTTATGGACGCGGTTCGGCGGCATTGGACGGCTGTTTCTGCAGCCGTAACGCTGGGGTGTGCCTGCCTCGGGTTCTCGGCTTGCGGAGGTGCCGCGAGGACCTACCGCCAAGTCTCAGCGCGGTCCGGTCACGCTCTCCGTCGGCGTCCAGACGCCAACGGGCAGCAATCCAGCGTTCGGCCTGGGCCAGGTTGTCGAGCTATTTCAGCCTGGAAGGACTGACCAGGATCGGCTCGGACGGCCGAGCATGCCCCAGGCTGGCTGAGTCATGGCGCGAGTCGGCTGACGGGCTGACTTGGACGTTCAAGTTGCGGCCGAACGTGACCTTTCACGACGGGTCACCCGATGACCGCGCGTGACGTCAAGGCCGTCATAGAACGTGCCTTGGCACGCCCGCCCACGACGGGTCTCGTCCCGATACTGGACATCAAGAGCATCGATGCTCCGAACCCGTCGACCACTGCAGGTCGTCACCTGACGCGCCGCTCGACGTTCATCCTCGAAGACATCGAGGTGCCGATAACGAAGCCGTCGGAAATCGGCACTTCCGGTGGGCACCGGCCCCTTCTATCTACAGTCAGATGTCGGACGGACAGGCGGTGATGAGCGCCAACGACCGCTATTATCTCGGTGCGCCCGACGATCGAGCGGATCGCGATCCGCAACTATCCCGCCTTGCGCACCGCGTGGGCCGACATGATGCGTGGAGACGTGGACTTCCTCTGGGAAGTCGGTCGCGAACGCTCTGGACTTCGTGCGGCGTTCGACGACACGTAAGGGTCTTCTCGCGTCAAAGGCCCTACGGTTACGTCATCTTCCTGAACGAGCATGCCCACGCGCTGCGTTCTCCTCTGATTCGACGGGCCCTGAACGCGGCCATTGACCGAAAGCAGCTGATCAAGCAGGCACTGCAAGGTTACGGCTCGCCTGAAGCCAGTCCAATCTGGCCGAAGAACTGGGCGTACGACCCGAGCGCTCCGCGGTTCGAGTACGACCCCGTCACGGCAGCCCGCTGGCTCCACGAGGCGGGCTTCGCGCACAGGGCGCGGCCGGTCGAGCCAAGGGCCCAGCGCTCCTTCGTTTCACGTGCCTGGTCCCCAGGGCTTCACAACCGCCGAACGCCTCGCGCTGGTGGTTCAGCAGCAACTGCGCGAACTCGGTGTCGACCTGCGTCTTGAGTCGGTGTCCCCCAACGCCTTCATACAGCGCGTCATCACGGGAGATTTCGAGGCCGCGATCATCGATGCCGTCAACGGTCCCGGAATGGGTGTCGTGTACCTGGTCCTGGCACTCCAGGGCGAAGGGTCCGATGGTCGGGCTCAATTTCAGTGACTACCAGAACAGCCAGGTCGATGCCGCACTCGATCAGGTGCGTCATGCCCCAAGCGAAGCCGTGTATCGCCAGGGTGTGTCGGAGCTCCAGCGCGCTCTGGTCAACGACCCCCCGGCGATCTTCCTGGCCTGGAGCGAGACGTTCCGGGCAGTCAGCCGGCGTTTCGATGTTCCCTCAGACCCGGACCAGGACATCCTCCAATCGGTGAGACTCTGGAAGCCGTTGGCCAGGGCGGCGACAACGGGCTCGCACTCGTGAAGACGATCAGCACCCGCTTCGTGCTCCTGCTCGCGGCCGCCGCCGTGCTGCCGCTGCTCGCGTACGGCGGGGTGTCGGTCTACTCGCTGCGGAAGGGAACGCAGCAGTCGGTCGTCGACGGCAACCTGAACGTCGCCCGCCGGGCGTCGGCCGAGATCGCCCACTACATCGACAACAACGCCGCCATCCTGCGCGCCCTCGCCTCCGATCTGCAGAACACCGATCTGCAGGCCTGGCAGCAGGACCGGGTGCTCAAGAACTACGTCCTCCAGTTCCCCGAGTTCCGCGAGATCACGCTGTTCGACGCCTCCGGCAAACCGGTCGCCACGAGCCGAATCGGCAAGCCATCGCTGGCCTTCACGCCGCCGGATGGCCGCCAGATCGCGGGCGTCTGGATGTCGCCGATCACCGTCGACGACGATCTGCTGCCGACGACGGTCTTCACGATCCAGCTCGAGAACCTGAACCAGCCCTCCGGGTGGCTGATGGGCGAGTTCAGCCTCGAGGAGATGTGGCGGATGGTCGACCAGATCCGGATCGGCCAGCGCGGCTTCGCCCTCGTCGTCGCCTCGGGCGGCCGCCTGATCGCCCACGGCGATCCCGACGAGAAGCCGCTCGTCGCCCAGGGACGGAACCTGTCGTCGAATCCGCTGGTGCGCGCCGTCAGCGACGAGCACGGCGAGGCGCCGGTCTGGGCCGAGTACCAGTCGCTCGGCGGCCGCCACGTCCTCGGCGTCGCCTCGCGCATCGATCCGCTCGGCTGGACGGTGATCGTCGAGCAGCCGACGAGCGAGGCGTACGCGGTCTCCACGCAGCTCCAGCGCCAGCTCGTCATCGCCATCAGCGCGGCTCTGCTGCTGACGATCGTCGTCGGCTTCCTGTGGGGCCGGTCGTTCATCACGCCGATCCACGCCCTGATGCGCGGCACCCGGGCGCTGGCCGCCGGCAAGCTCGACGAGCGCGTGCACATCGACTCGATGCAGGAGTTCAACCAGCTCGGCGACGCCTTCAACACGATGGCCGACCGGCTGGTCGAGCTGCAGGAGGACGTGAAGAAGAAGGAGCGGCAGGCGATGTTCGGCCGCATCGCCGCCGGGCTGGTGCACGACCTCTCGCACCCCATTCAGAACATCGGCAACAGCTGCCGATTGATCGTCAAGATGTTCGACGACGTGGAATACCGCGAGACGTTCAAGCGGACCGTCAATCGCGAGTTCCTGTCGATCAAGCGCGTGCTCGAGGACCTGCGCAACCTGGCCCGCCCGATTCCGCTCGAACGGTTCCCGGTCGACGTCAACCGCTCGATCAGCGAAATGGTCGAGGCGATGCGCGCCAACGGCGAACGGGCGGGCGTGGCGGTCGAGGGCCACCTGACCGACGAGCCGGCGTTCATCGAAGGCGACGTCTTCGCGCTCGGCCGTGTCTACCGGAATCTCGTGACCAACAGCATCCAGGCGACGGCGCCGGGCGGACAGGTGGTCATGAGTACGGCGCTGTCGGGCGGATTCGTGGAGATACGGATTGCCGATACGGGCTGCGGCATTCCGCCGGAGCGGCTGTCGGCGATCTTCGACGACTTCGTCACGACGAAGCGGCGGGGACTCGGGCTCGGGCTCGCGATTTCCAAGAAGATCGTGGAACAGCTCGGCGGCACCATCAGCGTGACGAGCGCCGTGGGCCAGGGGACGACGTTCCTGCTGCGCTTCCCGTCGACGTCCACACGACCGGTCGAGGCCGCGGTCGCGGCGAGCTGAGGTCGCCCGGGCGCCCGGTCAGAGAAGGAGTCAGATCATGTTCCGCAAGCTGGTGAAGACGGACGGCGTGGAGGTCGAGGATCGCATCTATCCGGTGCGCTACTACTCCACGAAGACGATGCACGGCGAGTACCGGTACAGCGCCGAGGTCATCCTCGCGCCGGAAGACCGGATCATCATCGACGACAGCTCGCTCGGCAACCTGGAAGCCCGGCTCACGCACCTCGTGCCGGCCACGGTGTACTGCCGCATGCTGGCGGGCCGCGCCACGGCGGCGTGATTCAGTCGGAGCTCCGGCGGCTCGAATGCCCGGCGGTTCGTTCTCGGAGGGAGCGATCGCCCCGCGCCGCCACGGGCAATTGAAGAGCAACGCAGCGGGCGCGTCCGGCGGCGGGCCGCAAGGCCCGCACGGACGGCCGCCACGCTGCTCTCTCGAACCCGGGGGCGCGGCGCCAGGTCGCTTGGGGGGAGCAGCCGTCGATCGGGCCGCCGACAGCGACCCGGTCGAGGGATGCGTCGCGCCACGCGCGACTTACTTCTTCGGCAGAACGGCGTCCTTCAGCTGCTTGGCGATCCGTGCCTTGACGACCGTCTTGGCCGGGATCTTGATTTGCTCACCGGTCGCGGGATTCCGCCCCATGCGCGCCTTGCGCTTCTGCACGACCAGTTTCACCATGCCGGGCAGCACGAACTCGCCCGAGCGTTTGAGCTCCTTCTCGGAAAGCGCCGTCAGTTCATCGAAGAACTCGCGCGCCTGAGTCCGCTTCATCTCGAAGCGTTCGGCGAAGTGCGAGAAGAGTTCGGATTTGCCCATCCTGCGGGCTTCAACCATCTGCGTCCCCCTTCACATGAGCGCGCTTGAATGTCTCACCCGGACCGCCGTGCGCGCCGACGGTGATCGCGGATTCTCCCGGGTTTTTGCGGTATCGTAGCGCGCCGCTCTCACGAGTGTCAATCAAAACGGCCCGGGTTTTCAGGGCTTTTCGGGATCGCGATGGTAAACTGTCCTCCATGGCGACCGGCACACTCGAGACCTTTCCGAACCCCAGCCCCGAACGCGAATACGAAATTGAGATTCGCTGTCCGGAATTCACCTCGGTCTGTCCGAAGACCGGCCTGCCCGACTTCGGGGAGATCCGGATTACCTACGTCCCCGCCGATAAGTGCATCGAACTGAAGGCGTTGAAGTACTACCTCATCGAGTTCCGGAACCGGGGAATCTTCTACGAGCACGTCACCAACGACATCCTGGACGACCTCGTGCAGGTCTGCCAGCCCAGGCGGATGACCGTTGTCGGCGACTTCTCGGTCCGCGGGGGCATCAAGACCATCGTCACGGCCACCTACACAAGGGCATGATTAAGCGGGGCTCTGCCCCGCACCCCGGCTCGCTTCACTCGCGCCCTTCGACAGGCTCAGGGCGCCCCGAGCCTGCCGATGCCCCCCACGGGATGACCAACCAGCCCGACCCGATCCGGCTGCCGATCGAGGACTCGCTCGACCTGCATACCTTCGCACCCCGCGACGTGAAGGCCGTCCTGCTCGACTATCTCGACGCCGCCCACGCCAGAGGACTGCTGGAGGTCCGCATCATCCACGGGAAGGGCATCGGCGTCCAGCGGGCGATCGTCCAGTCGACACTCGATCAGCATCCGCTGGTCGTCGAATTCCGCGACGACTGGCACCTGGGCGCAACCCTGGTGCAGCTCAGGCCGTAGACCGACCCGCCGGCGCTGCACGGGGCGAGCACTTCTTACGCGGACGCCCGCGGCGCTAACTCCAGACGGCACAGGCAGATCTGTAACGATCGGCTCGGAATTGGGCACCCGTTACGCGAAGCCGGAAGCTCAGCTGATTCCGGTGCTGGCCGGAATCGGCCGGAAATCATCCGTTTGCCGGAGGTGGCGCAACGGCACACGGCTTGCGATGCGTCCTGACGGCGCCATACCCCGTGGTGTCCCGACCGGCCGCCGTGGTCGGTTGTCAGCGGCCTTCACGGCCGTCCGAGTACGTGTCATGACGAACGAAGTAATTCACAGTCCCGGCAACCCAACGACTGCCGACCACACCAAGGAGGCCCTCGTGGACTATCCGGATCGCCTCTCAATGGCTACCGTCGGTCCGTCGACTTCCGTCGCATCGCACGAGACAACGACAGCGACCGGCAGGCTGGAGGCGGATCGTCCTGGCGACCCCCACGACGAGTGGGGGCTCTACGACCCCGACTGCGCGGGCCTGCCCGCCATCCTCGCCCGTATCGGCGCCGGACTCGAACCCGACGACGAGACGGCGCGGCGCCGCCAGGCGCTGTTCCTCCGACTCTCCATCGACGAAGACGAATAGGCTGCGGCACGGCGGCACGCACGGGTGGCGTCGGCTCCGCACGTATAATGCGGAGACGATGCCGACCCGTCCGTGCCGCCCGTTCGCCGTCCCGCCGCCCAGGATTGCCGCCGTCCTGCTGATCCTGATCGCGCTCGCCCTTCCGTCTGCCGCCCGTGCTCAACAGCCGCCGAAGAAGATCGGTCCGTTCGCCATTGACGTTCGCGGCGCGTTCGTGAAGCTGGGCCAGAACGACGGCCTGGCCGCCGAACACGGTCTCAGCGGAACGGACCTGCCTTCGACCGGGCTCGGACTCGCCGTCGGCGGACACTGGTACTTCTTCAAGTGGCGCGCCATCACGTTCGGTGCAGGCGGCGAAGTCCTGTTGTCGCGCGGCCACCAGGGCGCCTCGACGACCGGCCCGGCGGTGACGACGAAGTTCAACTCCTTCGCGCCGCAGATCTCCTTCAACTTCGGTTCGGGCGACGGCTGGAGCTACCTGAGCGGCGGCCTCGGCAAGGCGTCGCTGACGATCCAGGCGGCCACCGCGCCGCCCGAACAGGCCGAGCGCGTCACCGTGATCAACTACGGCGGCGGCGCCCGGTGGTTCATGAAGCCGCATCTCGCCTTCACCTTCGACGTCCGCTTCTACGACCTTCAGCAGCAGGCGTCCGCCAACGGCCAGCCGGGCAATCCCCATGTCAGCATGCTCGTCATGAGCGCGGGGATATCGATCAAGTAGTTCGCATGGGGCCCCACCCCCATGCGCTGCCGTCGCTTACGCTCCGGATCCTGCGATTGGCTGCATTGCCGCGTTGGACCAGCACTCGGGCCCCACCCCCATGCGCCGCCGTCGCTTGCGCTCCGGATCTTGCGATTGGCTGCATTGCCGCGTGGACCAGCACTCGGGGCCCCACCCCCATGCGTTGCCGTCGCTTACGCTCCGGATCCCGCCGTCAGGGCAATTGCTGCTCTCCGTAGCGCCGAGCTTCAGCTCGGCCCGACATGAGCCCTCCGGCATCCTCGTTGCTCGCTCACCATGCCGTGCGGCACGGAAACAGCTGAATCACCGAGGCTGTTCTGCCGTCGCTTCAGTCGCCGCGCAGAAACTGCGCCGTCGGCGTGAGTAAGGAACGATGACGGAAGTGCCGGAGCGGGTACGCCGCCGGAGACCGGGTGCGTGCCCGCCGCGACGACTGGCGGGTGGTCGACGTGACCGACGGCGACCGATGCCAGGCGCTGACGCTGGTCGGCACCGGCGCGGGCAACTGCGGGCGCCGGCGGGTGCTGCTGTCGCCGTTCGACCGCATCGCGCGCGTCGCGCCGCGGCGGCGGCCCGCCTGCGTCCGATTCGGCCGCTGGCTGCAGACACTGCGCGCGCTCGTCGTCACCACCGGGCCGGCCGATCACCTGCGCACGGCTGCGGCCGCACGCATCGGGCTCTACCCGTACCAGCTCGAGCCGGTGCTGGCCGTCGTGCGGGACGGTGCCTGCCGGATCCTGCTGGCCGACGAAGTCGGACTCGGCAAGACCATCCAGGCCGGATTGATCCTGGCCGAGCTGCTGGCGCGCGGCGAGATCCGCCGGTGTCTGGTGCTGACGCCGGTCGGCCTCCGCGATCAGTGGGTCGACGAGCTCGCCAGCCGCTTCTCCATCCCGGCCACCGTTGTCGACCGGCAGTTCGTACGCGAGGCACGCGCGGCGTTTCCGACGGCCGTCAGCCCGTGGACGCTGGGTTCGGTGATGGTGACGTCGTGCGATTACGCGAAGCGGGCCGAGGTGCTCGCGGGGCTCGCGCGCGAATGGTGGGAATCTGCTGATCGTCGACGAAGCGCACGCGACCGCGGTGGCCGCCGAGCGCGGTCATCTCGTCGAACGCATCGGGGCCAGGTCGAGGCGCGTCGTGCTGCTCACGGCCACGCCGCACGCCGGTGACGAGCCGGCCTTCTCGCGACTGTGCCGGACGGGCGCCCTGAACGACAGTCCGATCCTGATGTTCCGCCGGTCACGCCACGATGCCGGCCTGCAGGTCGACCGGCGCGTCGCCCGTCTCACCGTGACGCTCTCGCCGGACGAGCGCCGCATGCACGCCGTGCTCGCGCGCTACACCCGGGCGGCCTGGACCGGCGCAGCCCACGGGCCGCGCGCAGACGCGCTGCTGGCCCTGGTCGTCCTGAACAAGCGCGCCCTGTCGAGCGCCCGGTCGCTGCACGCGTCGGTCACGCGCCGCCTGCAGCTGCTGGGCGACCCGTCGAGCGAGTGGCAGCAGCCGGGGTTCCGCTTCGACGAGGACGGCGAAACCGACGCGGACGACGAGGCACCGGCCGCGCTGGGCTGTCCGGCACTGGTCGACGGGGCGCGCGAGCGGAAGTACCTCATGGTGCTCGCAGCCGTCGCCGCCCGTGCCGCGCGGCACGAGAGCAAGCTGGCCGCGCTGCAGCGCCTGTTGCGCCGCGTCGACGAGCCGGCGATCGTGTTCACCGAGTTTCGAGACACGCTGGCGCATGTGGCCGATGCGCTGGCGGCGGAACGTGTGGCGGTGCTGCATGGCGGCCTGACCCGGCGCGACCGGCTGGCGGCCGAACGGGCTTTCGTCTCGGGCGAGGCCCGGGTCCTGCTGGCCACCGATGCCGCCGGCGAGGGGCTGAACCTGCAGGCGCGGTGCCGGCTGGTCGTCAACCTCGAGCTGCCGTGGAACCCCCGGCGCCTGGAACAGCGCGTCGGACGCGTCGATCGGATCGGCCAGCGTCGGACCGTGCACGCACTGCACCTGGTGGCGCGCGACACCGGGGAGACGCGCGTGCTGGCGCGGCTCGCCCTCCGGCTCGAGCAGGCCCGTACGGCGCTTCGCTCTGGAGGAGGCGACAACGCCGGCCTGTCCGAGCGCGAGCTGCTCGGGGCGATGGTGCGCCACAGGGAGATCGACGAGGCTTCGGGGCCGCGGCCGGAAGCGTTCGTCGCAACCGTCACCGATCCGGCAGCGCCGTTGTTCCGGCAGATCTCCTGTCGCGCCGAGGCCAGGCAGGAAGTCCGGCGCCTGGAGGGCCTGCGGCGGATCGCGGCGGGCGCCGTGCCGGCCGCCCGCCTGCCCTCGCACGCCATCGCCCGGCAGGTGTCGGCACTCGATCGCGCTGCCTCGATGAGCGTCACTGACCGGGGCCGGCTCGGCGGGCTGTGCGAGGGCCCAGGTCTGCTGGCCATCTATCGCCTCCGGATCGTCACCCGTGCCGGCCGGCCGGTCGAAGATCTGCTGCTTCCGTTGCAGTGCCCGCTCGCACGCCTGCCGGGCGGCGGCTTCTCGCGCGACTGGCAGCGCCTGCTGCGGGCGCTGCTCGCGCGGCACGGTCCATCGATCGACACAGTCGCCGCTGCACGAGCCGCCGAACGGGTCGAGGCCGTGCGCGCCGGCTGCCGGCAGAGGCTGGCACCCGTCGTCGATCGCGAGCGCCTGATCGCGGCGCACGCGGATGCCCTGGCCGCCCTGTCCGCCGGTTTGATTCAGCAGGGGCTGTTCGACCGGCGCGCCGTGCACGACGCGGCCCGTCGGGCGCAGCAGGGCGTCCACGATCGGGAGACGGCCGCGGCGCGTCTCGCTGCGCTCGAAGCCGGCACGTCGGTGCAACTGGCCGCGGCGCCCGAGCTGGCGCTGGTGCTGCTGCTCACCGGCGTCCGCACCCGCGTCACCGGACACGACGCCGAAGGTGGCGCGCGATGATTCCCGGCGTGCGAGGCCGGCTGATTTCTTCGTACTTCGCCGAGCATCTGCTCGCATCGGCCTTCGGCGATCGCCTGGACGTGGCGGGCCAGCCGGCGGCCCGCCGGCAGATCGCCGCGTGGTGGGCGCGCTGCGAGCAGACGCTGGGTCCGGCATCGAGCCTCCGAACGCTGTTCGACGTCGGCGCCGAGCCTCTGCTCTCGCGACTCGGCCTCGGGATCGGGCGCCTCGGCTGGCTGCCGGAGGGGCGCGGTCTGCTCGCGCCGCTCACCGGCGTCACGGCGACGGCGGTCCTGCTCGTCGTCCCGTGGGACGCCGATCCCGGCGCGGGCTGGCGCGATGCCGGCCGCCTCACGGCCCTCGAGGTCGACTGGGTGATCGGCTTCAACGGACGCACGCTGCGATTGATCGATGCCGGGCGGCCGTACGCGGCACGGCACCTGGAATTCGATCTCGAGGCGGCCGCGCGCGACGAGCGGACGTTCGTGCTGCTCTGGAGTGTCGCCCGCCGCGACTCGCTCTGCGCGGCGGCTCCGGACGCCGATCGATGCCTGCTCGACACCATCGTCGACGCCTCGGCGCGCTACGCGTCCGGCGTCTGCCGGTCGCTGCGCGACGGCGTGCTCGCGTCGCTGTCGGAGATCCTCGACGGCCTGCTCGCCGCGAGGGCGGCCGGCCGCCGGCGCCGGACGGACGCCGCGCCGGATCTCGACAGCGCCTTCGAGCAGGCCCTGACGGTCGTCTATCGCATCCTGTTCCTGCTGTTCGCGGAGGCGCGCGGGCTCGTGCCGACGTGGCATCCGACCTACCGCGACAGCTACACCATCGAGACCCTGCGCGATCTGGCCGAAGGTCCGGACGACGCGCGTGGACTGTGGGAGTCGCTGCAGGCGATCGCCCGGCTCGCCGCGGCCGGCTGCCGCGCGGGCGATCTCGTCGTGACGCCCTTCAACGGACGCCTGTTCTCGGCGAAGCGCACGCCGCTCGCCGAAACGCTGTCGCTCGACGAGACGCGCGCGCGACGGGCGCTGGCGGCCCTGTCGAGCCGGCCGGGCGCGCGGGGCGCCGGCCGCGAGCGGATCGCCTATCGCGATCTCGGCGTCGAACAGCTCGGCGCCGTGTATGAGAGCGTCCTCGACTACCGGCCCCGACTCACGGTGCCGACACAGCCGGCACCGCCTCCCGCAGGTCCGCTCGTGCGGCTGGAGCGCGCGGGCGGCCGGCGCAAGACGACCGGCAGCTTCTACACGCCCCGCTCGATCACCGACTATCTCGTGCGACGCACGCTCGCGCCGCTCGTGCGCGAGGCCGACCCCGACGCCGTGTTGAAGATCCGCGTCGTCGATCCCGCCATGGGCAGCGGCGCGTTCCTCGTCGCGGCCTGTCGCCATCTCGCGGCCGCGTACGAAGCCGCGCTCGTCCGGCGCGGCGACTGCCAGCCCGGCGACATCGGACCCGCGGACCGCAGCGCCTTCCGCCGGATGGTGGCGTTGCGCTGCCTGTATGGCGTCGACGCGAATCCCACCGCCGTGCAGCTCGCCCGGCTCTCGATCTGGCTGGCGACGCTCGCGGCCGACAAGCCGCTGACGTTCCTCGACCATCACTTCGTGACGGGCGACAGCCTGGTCGGCGCGTCGATCGAAGACGTCGGGCGGCAGCCGCCCGGCACGCGCGGCCGGCCCGCGGCCCTGCCCCTGTTCGACCACGAGGCGGCCAGCCTGGCGCTGCGCGAGGCGCTGCCGATCCGCAACGGGCTCGCCACGCTGCCCGACGACACCGTCGATGCCGTGCGTCGCAAGGAACATGCGCTCGAGCGCCTGTCCGATCCGTCCGGCATGCTGGCACGCTGGAAGGCCGTGGCCGATGCCTGGTGCGCCGGCTGGTTCCTCGAGCGCCCGAGGGACCTCGGGCCTGGACTCTTCGCCGAGCTCACCGATGCCATCCTGACCGGGCGCTCGACGCTGCCGGATCGCGTCGTCCGGACGTGGCGCGAGCGGCTGGGCGAGATCGCCGGCGCCGGCCGCTTCTTCCACTGGACGCTCGAGTTCCCCGAGATCTTCTTCGGCGCAGACGGCCGGCCGCTGGCCGCAGGCGGCTTCGACGCCGTACTCGGCAACCCTCCCTGGGACATGCTGCGCGCCGATTCGGGGGAGGACGCCGTCCGGCTTCGCGCCGACGTCAGCCGCCGCCTCGCCTTCGTCGGCGGATCCGGCATCTACCACGCCCGCTCGCACGGCCACGCGAACCTGTATCAGCTGTTCGTCGAGCGGGCCCTTCAGCTCGTTCGCCGCGACGGGCGTGTGGGCCTGGTCGTTCCCTCGGGCCTGTTCACCGATCACGGCAGCGCGCCACTGCGCCGCCTCCTCCTCGAGCGCTGCGACACCGACACCGTCGTCGGCTTCGACAACCGCGGCGGCGTCTTCCCGATCCACCGCAGCACGACCTTCCTGCTGCTGACCACGACGACTGGGCGCCCCACCAGACGGATGGCCTGCCGGTTTCACGAGACCGATCCGGCGGCGCTCGATGCCATCGCCGACGACACGAGCGCGGCGAACGCCGCGGCCTATCCCGTGTCGCTCACGCGCGCCGTCATCCGGCGGCTTGGTGGCGACGCGCTGACCATCCCGCTGCTGGCCACGACGGAAGACGTGGCGCTGACCGAACGGCTCATGAGCGGCTTTCCGGCCCTGTCCGATCCGGCGGGCTGGGGAGTCCGGTTCGGTCGCGAGCTGAACGCCACCGACGATCGCCGGCACCTTCACGCGGGCGGCCGCGGCCTGCCGATCGTCGAAGGGCGGCAGATCGAGCCCTTCCACGTCGACCTGGCCGCCTCGCGTCTGCGGATTGCGCGACGCACGGCCGCCGGTCTCGTGGACGCGGCCAGCCACCTTCGAACGCGAGCGCCTCGCTTACCGCGACGTGGCCGGCGCGACCAACCGCCTGTCGCTGATCGCCGCAATCCTGCCGGCCGGCTGCCTCACGACCCATACCGTGTTCTGTCTGAAGAGCGCGCTCGATCGCGACAGCCAGCTCTTCCTGTGCGGGCTGCTGAACAGCCTCGTCCTGAACTACCTCGTGCGGCAGCGCATGACGACGCACGTGACGACGGCGACCGTGCACCTGCTGCCGGCACCGCGCCCGCCGCGGTCGTCCGGAGACTTCCACGGAATCACCAGGACGGCGGCGAGACTGACCGCCGACGCTGGCGATCGTGGTGCGCAGGTGCAGCTGCAGGCGGGCGTCGCGCGCCTGTACGCTCTCGGCACGGGCGAACTGCGGCACGTGCTGTCGACGTTTCCGCTGCTGGAGCGAGCGAGGTACAAGGCGGGGCATCCTGGCGGCGCATGCCGGGATGGCCGGGTGAGTGATCGCTCCTCTCAGGCGGGCCCTGCGGATCGGGGAGAGGTTGCGGTATAGTCGTGCATCGCTCATGCCCAACTACGGCTTCGCCATCGATCTGCGCAAGTGCATCGGGTGCCAGACGCGTGCACGATCGCGTGCAAGTCGGAGCACCAGATTCCCATCGGCGTGAACCGCTGCTGGGTGAAGACGGTCGAGAAGGGGACGTTCCCGGACACGCGCCGCTTCTTCTTTCCGGTGCTCTGCAACCAGCGTGACGAAGCGCCGTGCGCGCGCATCTGCCCGACCGGCGCGCTGTTCAAGCGGCGCGACGGCATCGTGGATCTGCACGGCGACTCCTGCATCGGCTGCCGCGCCTGCATGGTGGCCTGCCCGTACGATCAGCTCTTCATCGATCCGAACACGCACACGGCCGAGAAGTGCAACTTCTGCGCGAACCGGGTCGAGAACCGGCTCGAGCCGGCGTGCGTGAGCGTCTGCCCGACGCAGTGCCGCATCTTCGGCGACCTCGACGACCCGACCAGCGAAGTCGGCATCATCGCGCGCTCGCAGGCGATCGAGCTGACGCCGCTCGCCTACATGCGGAAGTACGGCGCCTTCCGGGTGAAGGACCGGGTGTACACGCTGCACGCGCAGCCACTGCCGGAGGAGACGCTCGCCGGCGCCACGCTCGACCGCGACCGCGAGATCGTCACGAAGGACGGCCGCACGATCGGCGTCCTCGTCGACGGCACATCCTGCGCCGGCTTCAACACGCCGTCACGCCGCCTCGAGTTCTATTCGGCCACGCTGGCCGCGTCGGGCTGGCCCGAACACGGCGTCCCGCGCTACGTGCCGAGCCACGTCTCCGAGGGCATCCGCCCCGGCGTCGTCGGCATGTCGCACCATCTCGGCCGCTGGCGGCTGCACGAGGAGCTGGGGAACTCGCGCGCGGCCTCGTCGCTGGTGACGATCGAGCGCGAGGGCGAATCGGGGTACCGGTTCCGGCAGGTGCACGGCGTCCGGCCGTACGAGAGCGGGGATCCGGACACGCAGCGGATCTGGTGGACCGAGGTCGGCGTGCACCAGAACCTCACCTTCCCCGTGCAGCCGGACCCGGTCAGCGGGATGCACTGCTGGCACCAGCGGGTTCACGTCGAGAAGGCGGGCGCCGACGACCACTACGGCGACATCTTCGTCGACACGGCGAAGTCGCACGAGGCGTACAAGGAGTGGTTGACGATGACCCGGCCGGCGCCGGGCCCGGACGGCCTGCGGCGGCCGCTCTGGTTCGACCGCCCGCTGCGGCCGAAGGAAGAAGCGTACAAGATCGATTCTTGAAGGCGACAGGCGATAGGGCTGGGCTCGGCGCTCGGGTGCTCGCGCCTCGCATTCTTCAACAGGGCACGATCGCGTCTTCGGCCCTACCGCCTGCCGCCCATAGCCCACCGCCTACGAGCGTTCATCCGAAGATCCCGACCAGCAGACTCCCCAGCAGCGTCACGAGCACGATCCTCGTCAGCAGGACGAACAGCCAGTCGTGCTCGCGCGCGTACTCGTAGACGGAGACGACGACGCGCAGCACGGGGGTCGACAGCAGCACGATCAGCCCGACGTGGATGGCGGGCTCCGAGAAGCGGGCCACCGCGGGAATCTGCCGCAGCACCAGTCCGATGGCCAGGCAGACGGCACTGATCGTCACGCCGGTCTTCAGGACGATGCCGATGAGCCGTTCCAGTTGATCGTCGCGATCGTGACTTACGGCGCTCATCGCATCCCCCGCCAGATCATCAGGGCCGACACCACGAACAGCACGATGGCCATCAGCAGCTTCAGCCACTTCGCCTTCGTGCGGGCGGCCGCATGGATGCCGACCCACGATCCGATCTGCACGCCGACGATGGCCGCCGCGGCGAGCACGGGGATCAGCCGTCCCTGGCCGTAGTAGATGACGGCGCCGGCCGTGGCGGTGACGCCGATCATGAACGCGCTGGTCGCCGCCGCCGCCCGCATCGGCACGCCGCACCACGCGTTCAGCACCGGCACCTTCACGACGCCGCCGCCGATGCCGAGCAGCGAGGAGATGTTGCCGGCCACGAACGAGGCGGCGAGGCCGAGCGGCAGCCGCTTCACCTGGTAGGTCACCCAGCCGCCGCTCTCGTCCTCGTGGAACCGCCCACCGAGCCGTCCGGGCGACGCGTCCGGATCGAGGATGACGTTGCGCCGCCCCATTCGCCGCACCATCGCGATGGCGGTGAGCGCCGTCACCAGGCCGAACAGCATCTGGAGCGTCGACTGCGACATCTCCTGGGCGGTGATGCCGCCCAGCAGCGCGCCGGCGGCGGTGGCCACCTCGAGCGTCATGCCGAGGCGCATGTTGATGAGGTGACGGCCCGAGCGGGCGGCCGAGACCGAACTCGACGTCGCGATGACGGTGGTCAGGCTGATGGCCGCGGCCACCTGGTAGGGGAAGCCCAGCGCCAGGTTCAGGAACGGCACCAGGAAGACGCCGCCCCCGATGCCGAGCATCGCGCCGAGCATGCCGGCCACGGCTCCCGCGCCCAGCGTCAGGATTTCCAGGACAGTGTCACAGTCGGCATGAAGCTGGTATTAAATCACGGTTGCTCGCACCATCGCAATCCAATCAGGGAGAGCGGCACGAGATCTCGTCAATCTGCGACCCCCATCGATGGCGCCGCCGGTGCTACCGCAACAGCAGCAGGCCGACGAGCGTCAGCACCAGCACGAAGAAGGTCACCCCCGTGTAGAGCAGGTCGCGCTCCTCGATGAGGAAGAGCACCATCGACGTCGCGACCCGGAGGATGGGCGTGAAGACGAGCAGGTAGATGCCCGCTTCGATCACGGCCTGCCCCCGCAGGCCGCGCAGCCCCTGCCACAGGTGCCGCACGTTCCCGTCGAACGCGGCGCGCTGCATCTGGTCGACGGAGACGGGATGGAGCAGGAAGCTCAGCGCCAGGCCGCACAGCATGACGACGACGCTCGTGACAACGCCGACGCGCAGGATCCACGCCGACGCATCCTGGATGGTCAGCCCGTGCTCCGGTCCGAAGGCGAACGTCTCGCGCGCGGCGCGGTCGGCCGGATGTGAACCGGTGGACATGTCGATCATCCTCGCCAGCAGCCGGGTCACGCTCAGAAGCGGACGCCGAAGCCCCGCAACAGCATTTCGACGCCGATGAGGGCCAGTGCTGCGGCGAACACCTGCCGCACGTGGGCGTTGCTCATCCGCTCCATCAGCTTCGTGCCGAGGAAGGCGCCGGCCAGCACCGACACGGCCACCGGCACCACCAGGTACGGCAGCACCAGGCCGCGCTTCAGATAGACGCCGGCCGCGGCGTGGCCGCCATCACCGGCGTCGGCGGCGGCATCGTCATCGCGAGTGAAGCGGTTTCGCTGAACATCGGGAATGCGAGGATGGGCCTTCGGGCCATGACGGGCCCGGCCGGCCGGATGTGGAGAGAGGGGTGTCGGGGCTCCGGAGAAGCTCCTGCACGGCACGAAGCGGCCGTGCGCTTCCGCCATCTTACTCCAACGGCGCGCCGGCCCGCCGGCCGCCTCATGGACGGACCGACGCCGCGATTTTGGCTTGGCGGCAGCCGCCGGCTGGGCCCTACAATGTGGGCAGGAGGTATCGCCCCCGGGCGGTGCACAGGAGGAGATTCCCATGCCAGTTCAGGAACTCAGCGTGAACGAGCTGCGGGCGGCGCTCGAAGACGGCCGGCCCCTGACAGTGCTCGACGTCCGGCCCTCGGCACAGCGTGCGGAATGGTCGATCCCCGACAGCCGCCACGTCGACGCCTACGACGAGCTGTGGCGTGGCGAGTCGACCTCGCTGTGCGCGGCGGCCGAGCAGCTGCCACACGACCGCCCCGTCGTCGCCGTCTGCGCGATGGGACGCACGAGCCTGATCGCCGCGGAGATGCTGCAGGAGCTCGGCTTCGACGCCTACTCGCTCGCCGGCGGCATGACCGCCTGGAGCGAGGCGTGGAACAGCGCCGAGACCGTGCTGCCCGGTGCGGTTCCCGTGACGGTGGTGCAGGTGAGGCGCACCGGCAAGGGGTGCCTGTCGTACGTCGCCGGTTCGGGCACCGAAGCCGTCGTCGTCGATCCGTCGGTGGACCCGGGCGTGTACCTGCAGATCGCGGCCGATCACGGCTGGCGCATCGTGGCCGTGCTCGACACGCACGTCCACGCCGACCACGTCTCGCGGGCGCGGGCCCTCGCCGAGCAGGCCGGCGCCACGCTGTACCTGCCGCCGCAGGACCGCGTGACCTACGCGTTCACGGCCCTGACGGAGGGCGGCGAGGTGCGCTTCGGGGACGCATCGCTGCGCGCCGTGCCGACGCCGGGCCACACGTCCGAGAGCATGAGCTACGTCGTGAACGACCAGGCGATCTTCACGGGCGACACGCTGTTCCTGCAGAGCGTCGGCCGGCCCGATCTCGTGGCGCCGGGTGACGAACCGTCGCGCCGGGCGCGCCTGCTGTTCCACTCGCTGCAGGACAGGCTGGCCACGCTGCCGGGATCGATGCTCGTCTTTCCGTGTCACACGAGCGAGCCGATTCCGTTCGACGGCGTCGCCCACTGCGAGCGGCTCGACCGCATCCTGCCGGCCATCGCGCTGCTGGAGCTCGAGGAGGATCCGTTCGTGAAGGCCGTGCTGGAGCGGATTCCGCCGACGCCGCCGAACCACGTGCAGATCGTGCGGATCAACGAGGGGAAGGCGGCGATGCCCGCCGACATGCGCCCGCTCGAAGCCGGCGCGAACCGCTGCGCCGTGTCGCGCTGACGGCACCGCCACACGGCCCGGGGAGCAATCGGCCGCGTGTTAGAATGCGGTCCGGGAGACCGTCATGGCAACACGTCTCACGACCTGGATCGTCGTCGTCATCGTGGCGCTGACGGTGATCGCCGGGCTGATCGCCGGCGCCGAACGCCAGGACACCGGCCAGCCGGCCGGGGCCGGCACTCGCCCCCCTCCGGCAACGGGCCGGCCTGGACGCGCGAAGCCGGACCGGAAGGCGGTTCCGGGGATCGAGCAGCGCCCCGGACGCCGGGCGCCGCCCCCGACAGGCAGCAGTCGGTCTCGTGGTCTCCTGCCGGCCCCGCCCTTCCGGCCGCCCGCGACGCGCGGCCCTACAGGCCGCGCACCCGCTTGCTGAACGCCTCGTAGGCCCCCGGGTTGTTCGCTTTCATCCACTCGATATACGCGGCCGCCACGGTCTCCATGTTCTTCAGGAACGCCGGGTCGCCGTTCTTCTCGCGCACCTTCGGCAGCAGATCGCGGATCCGCTCCCACACGAACAGCAGCTCGCGCCCGCTCTGGAAGAAGAGCTGCTCGTTGAGCACGTCGGCCGTGATGAACGACGCGACCATCTCCCAGTACGACGTCACCATGCGGAAGTTCGCGTTCTGATCGGTCCCCGGTGCACAGAGGGTGTTGAACTCCTCGAAGCTCTTCGCCTTGAAGGCCGACGCGAACCAGGCGCGCCCCTGGCGCATCCGCTCCTCGCGGCGGGCTTCGTACAGGTGCAGCACGAGGTTCACATCTTCGTAGGTCGCGTGCGTCGTTCCCATAGGGGTGTATGTCTCCAGTCTTCGGTCTACGGTCTTCGGTCTACAGTATGGCTGCGGGCTACGGTTGACTGTCCTGCTTCACGATGCCGAGGTCGATGAGCGTAGAGCCCTTCCCACCGACGGCACCGCCCGGATGAACATCACGACACCGGCCGCCGGCGCCCGCACCTCCTGGATCGTCCGGCCGACGAAGTCGGTGACGTAGCCCACGCGCATGCCGTCCGCCACGTACGTGCCGCGCCCGACCAGCGGGTAGAACATGCCGGGCTGGTTGCCGGTCACCGACAGCACCTTCGCGATCCAGACCGGATGCTCGAGCGGGTGCACGACGCCAGGCAGCATGTGCAGGTACTGCATCACGCGCTCGCAGCCGTTCGCGAGGAGGCTCACGTCGTCGGGCTCGACCGTGCCCGAGTGGCCGGCCTCGACGGCAATCGACGGCTTGCCGCGCGTCGAGGCCGTGTTGTCGAGGTAGCGCGACGCGTCCGGATCCCGCGGCCGGTCGTTCGCGATGATGATGTGATCGATGCCGAACGCCAGCAGCATCTCGCGCGTGGTCCGATCCTGATCGGCGTGGCCGGTGGTCGCCCAGTAGCTGTACGGCCGGAGGTTCTCGTCGATGTCGCCGCCGTGCAGGTCGATCAGGTAGTCGCACTGATCCACGACCTGCTTCGTCATCGCATACGAGGCCCGATCGGTCTGCGTGCCGTCGGGCTTCCCGGGATAGGAGCCGTTCATGCTCTTGTGATCGTTCGGGTTGACGTGCGGCACGATCTGCTCGAACGACGGCACGTTCACCAGCGGCACGATGATGACCGAGCCCGAGATGTCGGCGGGCCGCAGCCGGCCGATGACCTTCTCGAGCGCGATGATCGACGCGTACTCCGTGCCGTGCAGGCCCGAGACGAGCGCGAGTACCGGCCCGGGCTTCGCGCCATTGACGACCACCACCGGAATGTCGAGCGCCGGATCGCGGCCGGCCGGCACGTGGATGACGCCCGTCGCCGTCTCGCCACGCCGGGCCGTGGCCGTGCCGACGGTCAGCGTCTGGTGTGCATCCGGACCGGCCGCCGCCTGCGCGCCGGCGGTGACGGGCCAGACGAACGCCGCCAGCGCCGCGACCATCGCGATTCTGCAGGTTCTCATCGGGTGTCTGCTCCCTTCAGCGTGCGGCGCCGTCGGCCCCGGGGCGCGGCACCGCCCTGCATCCCGTTTGCCACGGACGGGCGCAACTGAATATAGTCCTTTCCGGGTCTCCCGTCCGCATCGTGCCACCGCCCGTGGACGCGCCCGGAAGAATCCCGTGACGCCATCATGACCACGCACGCACTTCATATCAACGGATCGTTCGTCGCGTCCACCTCGCCGGACACGATTCCCGTCGTCAATCCGGCCACGCAGGAGGAGATCGCCCGGGTGCCGGCCGGCAACGACCTCGACGTCGACGCGGCCGTGCGGGCGGCCCGCGCCGCCTTCGACGAGGGGCCGTGGACGGAGGCGACGGCGCAGGATCGCGGCCGCGTGCTGTTCGCCCTGGCCAACGCGGTCCGCGAGCGGGCCGCCGAGCTGGCCGAGCTGGAGACCCTGCAGAGCGGCAAGCCGATCGTCGAGGCGGAGTTCGACATCGACGACGTGGCGACCTGCTTCGAGTACTACGGAGGCCTCGCCACGAAGATCCACGGCGAGGTGGTGCCGGTGCCCGACAAGGCGATGAGCCTCGCGCTGCGCGAGCCGATCGGCGTGGCGGCGCAGATCGTCCCCTGGAACTATCCGCTGCTGATGGCCGCCTGGAAGCTCGCTCCGGCGATCTGCGCGGGCTGCACGGTCGTGCTGAAGCCGGCCGAGCAGACGCCGTTGACAGCGCTCGCGCTCGCCTCGAGCTTCGCCGACGCCGGCCTGCCGCCTGGCGTCGTCAACATCGTCACCGGGTACGGCGAGACGGCCGGCGCGGCGCTCGTGCGCCACCCCGGCGTCGACAAGATCGCCTTCACCGGCAGTGTCGAGGTGGGCAAGGCCATCATGCGGTCGGCCGCCGACTCGCTGAAGAAGCTGTCGCTCGAGCTCGGCGGCAAGTCGCCGAACATCTTCTTCGCCGACGCCGATTTCGAGGCGGCGGTCGACGGCGCCCTGTTCGGCATCTTCTTCAACCAGGGGGAAGTCTGCTCGGCCGGCAGCCGCATCCTCGTGCAGCGGTCGATCTACCCGAAGTTCCTCGAGGCGATGGTCGAGAAGGCGAAGCACATCCGGCTGGGTCCGGGCCTCGACCGCGAGACGAAGATGGGGCCGCTGGTCGGCCGCGAGCAGTTCGAGCGGGTGCGTCGGTACCAGGAGATCGGCAAGGGCGAGGCGCGCGTCGTGCTCGGCGGCGGCCGGGCGACCGGCGGCGCGCTCGATCGCGGCTGGTTCGTCGAGCCGACAATCTTCGCCGATGTCGACAATGGCGCCCGCATCGCGCGCGAGGAGATCTTCGGGCCGGTCGCCTGCGTCATCCCGTTCGACGAAGAGGCCGACGCGCTGCGGATCGCGAACGACACCTACTACGGACTGGCGGCGGCCGTCTGGACGCGCGACATCTTCAAGGCGATGCGCGCCGTCAAGGCCCTCCGTGCCGGCATCGTGTGGGTGAACCACATGCAGCCCACCTACGTGGAGGCCCCCTGGGGCGGCTACAAGCAGAGCGGCTTCGGCCGCGAGCTCGGCCGCTGGGGCGTCGACGAGTATCTCCAGACCAAGCAGGTCTACATCAACCTCGACGAGCAGCCCGTCGGCTGGTTCTGAGCGGCGGACATCCACGGGCCGGCCCGAATCGGCTGCCCGAGTCTGAGGTAACTCGTGGGTCAGTGCCTGATCCGGAGGCATTGACATGACGTGCTACAGCGGCAGGGATTTCGCGCGGTCGTTCCGGATCGTGCGCGACAACACGATTCAGATCGCGGAGGAGATTCCCGAGGAGCAGTACTCGTTCCGTCCGGCGCCCGGCGCGCAGAGCGTCCTCGAGCTGCTGGCGCACGTGGTCGTCAGCTCGCAGGCGAGCTATGAGACCCATGCGGTCAAGAAGCTGAGGACCTTCATCGGCCTCGACTTCGCCGCGTGGCACCGGGAGCGGCTCGAGGAACAGACCCGCCTCCGCACCAAGGCGCAGATCGTGGAGGCGCTGAAAACCGATCGAAACCACTGGGTGGCCTATCTCGAAGGGCTCAACGAGGCCGACCTGGCCGAGCAGGTGACGTTTCCGCCGCACCTGACGCCGCCGGCCAAGACGCGCTTCGAGATGGTCCTGTCGGTGAAGGAGCACGAGATGCACCATCGGGCGCAGCTCATGCTGATCGAGCGGCTGCTGGGCATCGTGCCGCACCTGACGCGGCAGCGCGAGGCGGCGATGGCGCAGGCGGCGAAAGGCTAGCGACGATCGTCACGCCATGGCTGCCACCCCTGCGCCCCGATTCACGCCGCGCTCGCTGACGTTCCTGCGGGCGCTGAAGCGGCACAACGATCGCGAGTGGTTCCGCGCGCGCCGCGACGAGTACGAGACGCACGTGCGCGGGCCGCTCCTGGCGATCATCGAGCGGCTCGCCACCGACTTCCGCGCGTTCGCGCCGGAGATGATCGCCGACCCGAAGGTGTCGACCTACCGGATCTACCGCGACACCCGGTTCAGCGCCGACAAGTCGCCGCTCAAGACGCACGTCGCCGGCATCTTCCCCGACCGGCGGCTCGGCAAGGGCGGCGGCGCGGGGCTCTACTTCCACGTCGGTCCGGACGAGATGTGGATCGGCGGCGGCCTGTACCATCCCGACACGCCGAAGCTGCACGCCGTCCGCGAGCACCTGGCGTCGAACTTCTCGCGGTTCCGGTCGATCGTCAAGGCGCCGGCGTTCCGCCGCACGTTCGACGAGGTGGACGGCGAGCGGCTGCAGCGCGTGCCCCGCGGCTTCCCGTCCGACCACCCCGCCGCCGACTACCTGAAGTTCCGGGATTTCCTGGTGGGCGTCGAGTACGAGCCGGCGTTCGCCACCGACCCGGGCTTCTACCGGACGCTCGTCGCCGCGTTCAAGCAGGCGACACCGTTCGTCCGCTTCCTGAACGAAGCGCTCGTGGAGCGGCGCGCAGAGGAATGTAGAATTCAGAATGTAGAATGAGGAAGGGAGAACTTGCGCCGCGTCTTCTTTCTTAATTCTTCATTCTCAATTCTCAATTCGTCAGCCTCACTTGCCCCAGCCACTCCCCATACAGCTCCGGCCGGCGGTGCTTCAGGAACAGCTGGCGGGCGTGCGACGACTCGACCAGCGACAGGTCGAGTGTCGCGTCGAGGATGAAGTCGTGGCCGCGCGGCGCGCGCGCGATGACGTTCCCGTTCGGGTCGCAGACGAACGACTCGCCGGCGAACGTCAGCCGCTCCTCGGCCCCGACCCGGTTGCACAGCGCCACGAAGTAGCCGTTCTGCAGCGCGGCCACCCGCATCTCCCCTTCGTACAGCCCCTCGGGCCACTCGTCGGCGGCCCCCGCCTGCGGCACCACCACGATCTCGGCGCCGCCCAGGGCGAGCGCCCGCATGTATTCCGGGTAGTGGCGGTCGTAGCAGATCGCCACGCCGATCCGGCCGGCGCGCGTCTGGAACACCGGCGCACCCAGATCCCCGGGCGTGTAATAGCCCTGCTCGTGGAAGCACGGATAGTCGGTGATGTGCACCATCCGCGTCCGGCCGACGAGCGTGCCGTCGGCGTCGATCACCGGCGAGCAGTCGTAGGTCCGGTCGCCGTCGCGCTCGAACAGGTTCAACACGACGACGATGCCGAGCTCCCGCGCCTTGCGGCAGAACGCCTCGGTGACGAAGCCGGGCACCGGCTCGGCCCAGTCCAGGACGTCCGACGCGGCCGGGTTCTGCGGGATAGAACGGCTCGAACGCCAGCTCGGCGAAGCAGGCGAGCGCGGCGCCCCGGCGCGCGGCCTCTTCGAGGGCCTGCAGCCCGCGGGCCAGATTGTCCGACTTGTCGGGGGTGGCGCGCTGTTGAATCAGGGCAATCTGCATGGAATATCCGTAACGGCCTCGGCCACAGTGACTTAGCGAATCATCAGCTGCCGTCATTATACGCAGCCCGGCCGTTTTGGCGTGGAGCCCCCGCGGCGACCGCCCCGCTCTCGGAGTAAGATCACAGGTCGAACCCGACTCCGCCATTCTTCGAGGATGCTGCCATGAAAACCGAGACCACACGCCCGCAGATGAAGATCACCTACGCCACGATGAGCGCGGATCAGATGTCCGATCTGCACCGCGAACTCGATGCGGCCATCGAGCGCGTCAAGAAGGACTTCGGCCGCAGCTATCCGATGTTCATCGGCGGCAAGGAAGTCCGCGCGGCGGCCGAGTTCGAGGACCGCAGCCCGATCGACACCCGTATCGTGATCGCGAAGCTGCAGAAGGGGACGCGCGAGCACGCGAAGCAGGCGATTGCCGCGGCGCGCGCGGCGGCCCCGGCCTGGGCGAGCCGCCCGTGGCAGGAGCGGGTCGCGCTGGTCCGCCGCGTGAACGATCTGATCCGCGAGAACCGCTGGGATCTCTCCGCGCTGATGGGCTACGAGGCCGGCAAGAACCGGCTGGAGTGCGTCGGCGACGTCGAGGAGTCGGCCGATCTCGCGGGTACTACTGCGACCAGCTCGAGCAGCACAACGGCTTCACGGAGAAGATGGGGACGCTCGGCCCCGGCGAGGAGAACTACAGCGTGATGCGCCCGTACGGCGTCTTCGCGGTGATCTCGCCGTTCAACTTCCCGATGGCTCTGGCCTTCGGCCCCGCCGGCGCCGCGCTCGCCGCCGGCAACACGGTCGTCTTCAAGCCGGCCACCGACACGCCGCTGCTGGGCGAGAAGCTGGCCGAGCTGGTCCTGAAGGCCGGGCTGCCCGCGGGCGTCTTCAACTTCGTCACCGGCCCGGGGAGCACGGTCGGCCAGGAGCTGCTGGACAACCCGGACATCGACGGCATCGTCTTCACCGGCTCGATGGAAGTCGGCATGCACCTGATCCGCAGCAACGCCACCCGGACGACGCCGCGGCCGATCATCATCGAGATGGGCGGCAAGAATCCGTCGATCATCATGAAGTCCGCGGATCTCGACAAGGCGAGCGACGGCGTCATGCGGTCGGCGTTCGGCGCGCAGGGGCAGAAGTGCTCGGCCAACTCGCGCGTCTACGTGCAGAAGGACGTCCGCGCGAAGTTCGTCGAGATGCTGGTCGAGAAGACGAAGAAGATCAAGGTCGGCAACCCCCTGGACAAGGACGTCTGGATGGGGCCGGTGATCAACGAAGCGGCGGTCAAGACCTACGAGAACGCGGTCGCCCGCGCAAAGGCCGACGGCGGCAAGATCCTGACCGGCGGCCGGCGCATCATGGAGGAGCCGTTCAACCACGGCTACTTCGTGGAGCCGACGGTCATCGACGGCCTGCCGAAGGATCACGCCCTCTTCAAGGAGGAGCTGTTCGTCCCGATCACCGTGCTGACCGACGTCATCACGCTGGACGAGGCGATGGAGCTGGCGAACCGGACGGAGTACGGCCTCACGGCCGGCATCTTCTCCGAGGACGAGGCCGAGATTCAGAAGTTCTTCGACGGCATCCAGGCCGGGGTGACCTACGCGAACCGCCGCGCCGGCGCCACGACGGGCGCCTGGCCGGGCATCAACCCGTTCGGCGGCTGGAAGGCGAGCGGCTCGACCGGCCGCGGCACCGGCGGCCCGCACTACGTGCAGCAGTTCATGCGCGAGCAGAGCCGGGTGCAGGATCCGCTAGCGCGCGAAGGCGGCAGGCTATGGGCGATAGGGCGATGGGGCGGAGGCCGCGACCGACCTATCAGCCCATAGCCTACCGCCTACAAGCTTCTCCCGTTCTCCCCCGCCCCCTTCCCCTCCCCCGCCCTTTTCACTAACATCCTTCGAAGCTCATCACTATCGCTCCCATGCGGGCGCGTCCCCTCGCCCGCTTCCCGGAAGGCACAGCCCATGACCCTCTCTCCCCTTCGTCGCCTCGCCTGCGGTCTGGCCCTCGTCGCGGCTGCCGGTCTCACGATCGGCGTCTCGGCGGCCGGCGAGACGTTCGCGCGCGATCCGAAGCTGCCGATCGATCAGGCGTACACGCAGAAGATCCACGAGTACACGACCGAGCCGTACTTCCTGTCGCCCCTGGTCGACTACCTGCCCGCCTCGAAGACCGTGCCGACGCCGCAGGCCGTGCTCGGCGACATCGCCGGCGCGCCGGGCAAGCTGCCGGTACTCGACCGAGGTCTACCGCTACATGCGGATGCTCGAGAAGGCCGCGCCGGGCCGGGTGAAGGTCTTCACGATCGGCCACACGGAGGAAGGCCGCGAGATGATCGCGGTGGCCGTCTCCTCGGAGAAGAACATCGCCGACCTCGAGGTGAACCGGCAGCGCCTGGTGAAGCTCGCCGATCCGCGCCTGCTGCAGATGAACGACGCGCAGGCCGACGCCATCATCAAGTCGACGGTGCCGATCTACTACATCACCGGCACGATCCACTCGCCGGAGACCGGCGCGCCGACCGCGCTGATGGAGCTCGCCTACCGGCTGACGGTCGACCAGAACACGTACCTGAAGACGATCCGCGACAACGTCGTCACGCTGATCACGCCGATCGTCGAGGTGGACGGGCGCGACCGCCAGGTCGACGTCTACAAGTGGCACCTGGCGCACCCGAAGGAGAACTGGCCGTCGCTCGTCTACTGGGGCAAGTACGTCGCGCACGACAACAACCGCGACGCCATGGGGGCGACGCTCGACCTGACGAAGAACGTCCTGAAGACCTACATGCACTGGAAGCCGCTCGTCCTGCACGACCTGCACGAGTCGGTGCCGTTCATGTACGACAACACCGTCGGCGATGGTCCGTACAACGCCTGGCTCGATCCGATCGTGTCCGGCGAGTGGGAGCGGATCGCCTGGGACAACGTCGCCGAGATGACGAAGTACGGCATGCCGGGCGTCTTCACGCACGGCGACTTCGACACCTGGTCGCCCGGCTACCTGATGTTCATCGCGCCGATGCACAACGGCATCAGCCGGCTCTACGAGACGTTCGGCAACGGCGGCGCCGACACGGTGGAGCGGACGCTGCGGCCCGACGAATACGCCCGCACGTGGTACCGGCAGAATCCCCCGCTCCCGAAGGTGAAGTGGTCGCAGCGCGACAACAACAACTACGAAGAGACCGGCCTGCTCGTCTCGCTGCACTACTTCGCCGAGAACCGCGACCTCTTCCTCCACAACTTCTGGCTGAAGAGCAAGCGGTCGATCGAGAAGCCGAAGAACGAGGGGCCGGCCGCCTACGTCTTCCCGTCGACCGACCCGCGCCCGCGCGCCCAGGCGCACCTGCTGCACGTCCTGCAGATCCAGGGCTGCGAGATCTCGAAGGCCACAGGCGCCTTCACCGTCGACGCCCCCGGCGCCAAGCCCGGCGAATCGAAGCCCCGCGAGTTCCCGGCCGGCAGCTTCATCGTCCGGATGGATCAGCCGTACAGCCGGATCGCCGACGCCCTGCTGGATCATCAGGTACCTGGAGCCCGCAGGATCCGCAGAAGACGCCGTACGACGACACGGGCTGGTCGTTCCCCGAGCTCTTCGACGTGCAGACCGCCCGCATCACCGACGCGAAGGTACTCAACGTGCCGATGCAACCCGTCGCCGGCGACATCGTGGCACCGGGCGGGGTCGGCGGTACGGGCGCCGTCTTCCTGGCGGACAACACCAGCGACGATGGGTTGATCGCGCTGCCGGTACAAACTGAAGAACGCGACGATGATGGTGGCGGAGGAGCCGTTCGAGGCGGCCGGCCATCATTTCAACCGCGGCTCGCTCGTCGTCAGCAACGTGCCGGAGGCCGACCTGCGCAAGGCCGCCTCGGAGTCGAGCGTCGAGCTGACCGCCGTCGCGACGGTCCCGACGGTGAAGACGCATCCGGCGCGGGCGCCGCGCATCGCGCTCGTGCACACCTGGCTGAGCACGCAGGCCGAGGGCTGGTGGCGGCTGCGGTTCGACGAAGTCGGGATCCCGTACGACTACATCAGCACCCAGGTGGTGGCGAAAGATGCCGACCTGAATGCGAAGTACGACGTCATCATCTTCCCGCCCGTCGGCCGGGGCGATCCCAACGCGGTGATCAACGGCCTGCCGACGGCGTGGGGCAACGCGCTGCCGTGGAAGAAGACGGAGCTGACGCCGAATCTGGGCCGCAACGATTCCACCGACGACATGCGCCCGGGCCTCGGCTTCTCCGGTGTCGACCATCTGCAGGCGTTCGTGAAGAACGGCGGCCTGCTCATCACGGCGATGGACACGTCCAGCTTCGCGATTTCGCTCGGCATGACGCCTGGCGTCTCGACGGGACGGACGCAGCACCTGCGGATCGTCGGCACCATCCTGAAAGCCGACGTCGTCGACTCAGCCAGTCCGCTCGCCTACGGGTACAACAGCTCGCTGTCGGTGTACTCGTCCACCGGCCTCGTCTTCGACCTGAGCAACATCGAGGGCCGCCGCAGCTTCCGCCGTCTCGGCGGCGAGATGGGGGCGCGGCCGACCGGCCGTGGGCTGCCGGGCGAAGAGGACGTGCCGCAGGGCCGTCCGTTCGTCGCGCCTCCGAAGCCGCCGGAGGTGAAGCCGTGGCAGGCCGAGCCGGTCACCGCCGAGCAGCTCCGCAACGGCGTGTCGGTGATTCCGCCCGACGCGCGGCCGCGCGTCATCCTGCGGTGGGCCGACGCAAAGAGCCTGCTCGTGTCGGGGCTGCTCGAAGGCGGCAACGAGCTCGCCGAGCACCCGGCCGTCGTCGACGTGCCGGTCGAGAAGGGACACATCGTGCTGTTCGCCATCAACCCGGTCTACCGGGGTGAGACGTTCGGCAGTCACGCATTGGTATTCAACGCACTGCTGAGCTTCGACCACCTGGATGCGGGGAGGACGCTGGATAAGCAGTAGGGACGGGGGGTGGGGGTTGGGCGGCTGGGTCTGGAGGTTCGATTTCGGCGATTCGGTTCGTGCGAAATCGAAGCCTGCCCCCTAGATCCCAATCCCCAATCCCGGCCTCCAATGCGCTCTCCCGCGCAGCCTCCCCTTGCTGAGGCAGCCGCCCTCCTCTTACAATCCGATCTTCGGTTCTCAAGCCACTCACAGACGCGCGAAGCCCCTGCGCCTGCCTTCGCGCGCGGATGCAGATCCGACTCATGACGGACTCCTCTTCCGCGCCGGCAAACGCCACAACCCATTCGTCATTCCCGCGAGAGCGGGAATCCAGGCTGAAGGATGCGCCGCGTTCTGCGCGGACCCTCTGGATGCCCGCGTTCGCGGGCATGACGAGACGGAGACTGACGGGATTTCTTGTCGCGGCGACGCTATTCGTCTCGCTGCCGGCGGCCGTCCTCCTGGCGCGCCAGCAGCCGCCTCCCTCGACGCCCACCTTCCGCGCCGGCGTCAATCTCGTCACGGTCGACGTGATCGTCCGCGACGGGAAGACCGGCAAGCTGGTCACCGGCCTCACGAAGGACGACTTCCAGATCGAAGACGAGGGGAAGCCGCAGACAGATCGCATCCTTTGCATTCGTCGATCTCCCGAAGGCGCCGGTCGCGGCCGTCGACACCGGACCGGGCACACCGGCCGATGCAGTCCGACCAGCAGGCCGCGAATCCCCTCGGCACCGGCCGTCTGTTCCTCGTCGTCGTCGACGACATCGACCTCCCGTTCCTCGAGACCGGTCCCCTGCGCGATCTGCTGCATCGCTTCGTCGACCATCATCTGCAGGAGGGCGACCAGGCGGCCATCGTTCCGGTCAGCGACGTCGAGGTCGCGCAGGGCTTCACCGGCGACCGCGCGCGGCTCGACCAGGTCATCGATCGCCTGCAGGGAGGCATCCTCGACGCCCGGCCCGGTCAGGGCTCGTACGACGCGCTGGGCGCCATCCAGGGGATTGCCGCCGCCATGACGCACATCCCGGCGCGCCGGAAGGCGCTGATCTTCATCGGGGATCACATGTGGGAGAGCGTCCTCGGGTCGCCGGCGTTCAACGACACGGTGAAGATTGCCGCGGCCGGCAACGTCGCCATCTACCCGATCGATCCGCTCGGCATGAGCGCCACGAACTTCGGCGACTCGCTGCGCGCGCTGGCCGCGGAGACCGGCGGTGTCGCGTCGGTCACCTCCAACGACTTCGACGGTGCGCTGACACGCATCGTCCACGAGGCGGGCACCTACTACCTGCTCGGCTTCAGCCCGGACGCGCACCATGCGAGGCCAGGTGACCTGCGGCACCTGAAGGTCACGGTCCGCCGTCGCGGCTTCGTCGTGCAGGCGCGCAAGGCGTACGTGCAGATGCCGCCGGAGGGTCTGTATTCGCCCGCCACGGCGCCGCTCAAGTCGGTCGCGACCTCGGCACTGCCCGTGGCGGGAATCCCCCTCCACATCCATGCCGCCTGCTTCGCGAACGACGGCCGCACCGACTCGGTCGTGGTCAGCGTGAGCGTCGGAGGCTCGATGGCCTCCCTGGCTGGGCACAAGCTGGAATATGCGATCGTCGGTGCCGACGACCACGGCCGCGTGACCGACGCCGAGGAGGGGACCACGAAGATCCCCCGCGTCGACCTGCAGCCGGACACCCGTGTGGTGTCCGTGCTGGAGCTGAAACCCGGCCTGGCCAGCGTCCGCGCGGCGGTGCGGTCCGACGATGGGCAGGTGGGATCGGTCTTCCTGAACCTGAACGTGCCGACGCTCGAGCGGGGACGACTGGCGCTGAGCGACATCGAAATAACGTCGCTGTCGACCCGCGTCCTCGTGGTCGGCAAGCCGCCGGCCTTCCTGAAGCAGACCATGCCGGATCCGCCGGTGGTCCGCCGGACGTTCGACGACACGGAAACGCTCGCCATCTACGGCGAGTTGTACGGCGCCAATCCGGCCGACGCGACGCTGCTGGCGACCATCCGCGACGCCTCCGGCGTCGTGCGGCACCAGACGGGTGTGGCGCTGCGGCCCGAGAAGCGGCGGTCACGTCACGGTCCCGACCGGTTCGGCTACGATCGGCGGTTCGAGCTGAGCGGCCTGCCGGCCGGCAGGTACACGTTGACGATCGACGCGTCGGACGGCGGTGGGGATCCCGTCACCAAGGCGGTGTCCTTCACGATCGCGCAGCCCTAGACAAGACGGAAGCGGAGGTCCACTGATGACGCGGGTCAAGCTCCGTTCGTCATTCCTGCGAAAGCAGGAATCCAGTCCGGGGACGCACGTCAAGCAAGATTCCTCTCCTGGATGCCCGCCTCCGCGGGCATGACGATTCAGCGGGGACGGCCGGGCTGAAGCTCGGCGCTACGAAGAGGGACGAGACATGAAGCCGCTCACGATAGCGGTCATCCTCACGGTCGGCCTTGCGACATCCTTCGCTTCAACGCGCGCGAGCGCTCAGCCGCCGCCGCCCGGACGGCAGCGGCCCGGCGCCCAGGGTCAGCCCGCGCCGGGGCAACCCGGCGCACCGGCGCCGGACACGAAGAACGCCTCGATCAGCGGACGCGTCTTCGCCGGCGACACCGGCTCACCGCTGCGGAATGCCGAGGTCCAGCTGTTCTCCCGCGAATCACGCACGTCGGCGGGCACGACGACGGACGACCAGGGACGGTTCGACTTCACGGAGCTCGCCGGCGGCCGGTACCGATCAGCGCGAGCAAGGGCGGATACGTCCAGATGACGTACGGCCAGAAGGACCCGCTCCAGCCCGGGCGCCCCGTCGAGCTCGCCGCCAGTCAGCACCTCGACAGGCTCGACATCACGCTGCCCCGCGGCGGCGTCATCACCGGCACGATCCTCGACAGCGAGGGCGAACCGGTGACCGGCGTCATGGTGATGGCGATGCGGTACCGCTACGTCCAGGGCCACCGCCGCCTGGTCCCGTCGGGCCGTTCGGACGACACCGACGACCGGGGGATATACCGCGTCTACGGCCTGCCGCCCGGGTCCTACTGCGTGATGGCCCGGGGTCGGCGCATGACGGTGAACGCGGCTGACAAGTCCGGCTACACGCCGACGTACTACCCCGGCACCCCCGACGTCAGCATGGCCGGGAACGTCCCGGTCCAGGCCGGCCAGGAAGCCTCCGGGATCACCTTCGCGCTCGCCGCGACGCGAACGGCCACGATCTCCGGCACCGTCCTCGATTCGTCCGGTCGCCCGGCCGGAAACCAGATGGTCCTCCTGACGGCCGCTCAATCACGAAGCGCGAAGACGATGGTCTTCTCGACCTCCCAGTTCGGGCGGACGAAGCCGGATGGCACGTTCGAGATCGCCGGCATTGCTCCCGGCGCGCTATGTGCTGATCGCGCGCAACATGATCAACGACTCGGACGCGCTCCAGCTCGGCACGCAGGAAATTACGGTCGCCGGCGACCTGAGCGGCATCACGATCTCCATGACCCACGGCACGACGTTGTCGGGCGCGGTCGTGATCGATGGCGGCCGGAAGGCCTCGTTCGACCCGCACGTGCTGACCGTCGTGACCCACCCTCCCATCATGGCGGGCATGGGCATCGGCTTCTCACGCGCGACGGTCGGCGATGACTGGACGTTCGATCTGAAGGGGCTGTCGGGCACAGAGGAGCTGGGTGTCACGGGCCTGCCGGCCGGCTGGACGACCAAGGCCATCCTTCTGAACGGCAACGACATCACGGACGACGGCGCCGATGTGTCGGGTCACGAGACCATGAGCGGTCTCCAGATCGTCCTGACCGACCGGCTGACCGACGTCAACGGGATCGTGACCGACGAGAACAACAAGCCGCTGACCGACTACGCCCTCGTCGTCTTTCCCACCGACCAGACGCGCTGGGGACGCACGAACCGCTACACACGGATGACGCGGCCAGACCAGAACGGCCGGTTCGACATCAAGGGGCTGCCGCCCGGCGAGGACTACGCGGTGGCCGTCGCGTCGATCGAGGAAGGCGCCGATTCGGATCCCGACGTGCTGCAGCAGCTCGTCCGCCGCGGCACGAAGTTCTCGCTGACGGAAGGGGAATCGAAGACGCTGAATCTGGCAGGGGCGGGAGGGGGAGGGGGATGAGCCGCGCCCGTAACGTAGAACGTAGAACGAGGAACGTAGAAAGGCGATCTTCTCAGAACGCGTCCCCTCTCCAGGTACAGCACCTCCTCGGGCTTCAGGACGAGGGGATCGCGGCGGTCGTCGGTCCAGCGCATCATCATGATGGTGGTCGAGGGGACGCGGGCGAGCCCCGTCACCTGCGGCGGCTGGAAACCGATCGGCAGCCACGCCCTGATGGCCGGCGGATGCTCGCCGGGTGCGCGGGCCATCAGCACCTGCAGCAGGGCGCCGAGCCGCGCCCCCGTCGGATCGCGGTCGCCGCACTCCTCGATGCCCCAGTGCTCGCCGTGTCGACCGCCGTGCACGCCGCTGACGCTCATCACGAGATAGGCGGCCGCCCGCCCCCCTTCTTCGGCCACGAAGAACTGCACGCCACGGTGGCCGGCGGAGCCGAGTCCGGCCATCAGGCGCTTCTTCGCCACGGCATAGGCGATGTAGTGCACCGGCCGTTCGAGATGGAAGCGATACCCCTCCGAGCGGACCGCATGCATCTCCGCGAGGTCGACGAAATCGCGCTCCTCGCCGGTGCGCACCATCATGGCCGGCGCCCCGGACTTCCGCGTCACCTCGAGCACTGCATCGTCGACCGGCACGGTGCGGAACCCGAGCTGCTCGTAATAGCGCGCACCAATCTCGGAGAACAGCAGCGCCAGATCCACGCCCTCGGCCGCCGCATCGGCCAGCATCCGCTCGATGAGTACCTTCGCGTGGCCGCGGCCGCGCTCGGCCGCCGGCGTGAAGACCGCAGCGATGCCGAGAATCCTCACCGGCTTCCCATCGAGCCGGCCGACCAGGTCGTACCGCTTCGCGCTCGACAGCACGCGGTCGCCGTCGAGCAGCACGAGACGCCGGAGGTGCGCGCCGCCCCATGCGGTCTTCAACTGCGCCGCGTTGAAGCGGCCGTACGCATCGCGCGTCAGTCCGTCGCCCCAGAGGGGGAACGTCTCGTCCAGAATCCGCTCGAGCGCCGCGCCCGTCGCCAGCGTCAATCGCAGTGGTGGCACATCTCCTCCGCAGACGATTCTACCGGCAAGACCGGCCCATCCGAAGGCGGGAACCACGAAGGCACGAAGACACGAAGGCATTTCCAGGTCTTTCTGACTTCGTGCCTCCGTGTCGTCGTGGCCGATTCCCGCCGGCTCGTCTCGCGCCGACCGCTGACGCCTGCTACACTTGCTCCGTGCAGATCACCGACCTTTCCACTCCCCAGGTGCTCGTCGATCGCCCGCGGCTGCTGCGCAACATCGCCCGGCAGCAGGCCGCCGCCACGGAACACGGTCTTCGCCTCCGGCCGCACGCCAAGACGCACAAGAGCCCGACGATTGCCGCGTGGCAGATCGCGCGCGGCGCCGTCGGCATCTGCTGCGCGAAGGTCGGCGAGGCCGAGGTGTTCGCCGACGCCGGCGTCGCCGACATCCGGCTGCCCTACCCGGTGAACCCGGCGAACGCGTCCCGCATCCTCGCACTCATGGATCGCGCGGCCATCTCGATCATCGTCGATCATCTCGAGGTCGCCCGGACATGGTCGGACGTGATGCGCCGGGCGGGACGCAGGCTCGACGTCCTCATCAAGGTCGACGTCGGATTCCACCGCTGCGGCATCGATCCGCGCCGCGTCGACGCGCGCGCCTTCGTCCGCGCCATTGCGGCGCTGCCGGGACTCAACCTGCGCGGCCTGCTGAGCCACGCCGGCCAGGGCTATCACGCATCCTCGGAAGACGAGCTGCGTCAGATTGCCGACGATGAGGCGGCGTTGCTCGGGAGCGTGAAGGCACAGGCGGTGGAGGACGGCATCGCGCTCGACGAAATCAGCGTCGGCTCGACCCCGACCTTCCGGTTCACGCTGGGACAGCCGGGACTCACGGAGATCAGGCCCGGCAACTACGTCTACTACGACCGGACGCAGGTGTCGCTGCGCGCGGCAACGCCCGACGACTGCGCGCTGACGGTGCTCGCCATGGTCGTCTCGAAGCCGGCGCCCGACCGGATCGTCCTGGATTCCGGCAGCAAGACGCTGACGACCGACGGCGCCCGCGGCATCGACAAGCCGGCCGGCCACGGGGCGATCATCACCGACATCGGCTCCACACCGGGCTCGGCCACGATCGATCCGTCCCTGGTCATCGAGCGGCTCTCCGAGGAGCATGCCGTCGTCAAGGTGACGACCGGGTCGACGCCGCTGGAACCGGGCGACCGGGTCCGCATCATCCCCAACCACTCCTGCGTCGTCTCGAACCTGGTCGACCAGATCCGGCTCGTCGACGGCCCGGCCGTGCTGGACACGCTGCCGGTGGCGGCGAGGGGGAAGATCTCCTGACGCTGAGGAATTGAAGAATTGGAGAATTCAAGAATTTGAGAAAGGACGGATTGAAGTGAGACATAATCAGCAGCCGGGAACCATGTGCTCCGGCTTCCTTCAATTCTTCAATTCTTGAATTCTTCAATTCGTCGGCATTCTGTATGGCGGACAAGACAAAGCAGATCATCGGTGATGCGCTCGGCATGGTCGAGACGCGCGGCCTCGTCGGCATGATCGAGGCGGCCGACGCCATGGTGAAGACGGCGAACGTCGTCTTTGTCGGCTGGCAGAAGGTGGATGCCGGCCTGGTCACGGCGATCGTGCGGGGAGACGTCGGGTCGGTGAAGGCGGCGACCGACGCCGGTGCCGCGGCCGCCCGCCGGGTGGGCGAACTGGTCGGCGTGCACGTCATTCCGCGGCCGGCGGACGATCTCGAGAAGGTGTTTCCGATTCGCTGACGCAGACTCCGGCCTACAGTCTACGGCCTTCAGTCCCGAGCGGCCGGCTTCGCCGGCCGCTTTCCTTTCTTCGCCCCGGTCCGCCGGCGGCGCGCGCGCATGCGGGTGTTCATCTCGCGCAGCGTGCCTTCCTCACCAATCTCCAGAGTCGCATGCGCGCCAGGGGCGCGTCAGGCCACCGACTCGGCCATCTTCGCGCCGTCGAAGTCCTTCGCCGTCAACCCGCCTTCGCTGTGCGTCGAGTAGCTCAGCGTGACCCGCTTGTAATTGATCTGGATGTCCGGATGATGATCGGCCCGCTCGGCGCCCGGCACCAGGCGATTGACGAAGTCGACCGCCGCCGGGAAAGTCGGCAAACGTGAACTGCCGGCGGATGGCGTCGCCGTCGCGCGTCCATTCCGGCACCGAGGTCAACCGCTCGAGAATCTCCTGGTCGGTCAGCTTCGCCATCGTCCAGTCTCCACTTCCACCAGAGGTTCCAGGGACTGGAAGCGATCAGGCTGATGGCTGGCGCTCGCGCACTTCCTCGAGGCGCACCCGCGCCGCCTCCATCTCCTGCAACGCCTCCCGTTCCGCATCGGGACCGGGACCGTCGGCCGGCGGGGCGAACGCCCCGGCGGTCACCGCCCGCTGATACGTCCGTTGGGCGGCCTGCAGCGCCCGCAGCGCCGCCTCGTGTTCCTGCTGCCAGGTCAGCCAGGCGGCACACCGGTCGAGCGCCTCCATCTCACTCGCCGCCCGGAACGCCGGGCCGTGGCTCTCGCGGCGATCCTCCCGCCGGGCCTGCGCCACCCATTGCGCGCCGTCGGGACGGGCCGCAATCTCGAAGCGCGCGTCGCCGAACGAGAGATGCCGGGTCATCGGCGACGTCATCTCAGTACGCTCCGAACCGGGCCGGGCTCATCTGCTGGAGCTCGGGCCCCGCCCGCCCGTCGAGCACCAGGTCGGCCACGAGCTGCGCCGTGAGCGGCGCCAGCAGGATGCCGTTGCGATAGTGGCCCGTCGCATAGACGAGCCGGTCGATCCGCGCCGACCGGCCGACGATCGGCAGCTCGTCGGCCGTGGCGGGCCGCAGCCCGACACGGACGCCGCCGAAGCCCGCCTGCGCCGCGTGCGGCACGAGCGCGCAGACGGCCTCGAGCAGATCGTGCACGCCGGCCGCCGTCGCCCGCTCGTCGAACCCGGCCTCCTCGACGGTCGCGCCGACCAGCAGCGAGCCGTCGGTCCAGGGCACCAGGTAGCACGACGGTCCCCAGACGACGCGACGGAGCGGTGCACCCTGCCAGTCGAGATAGAGGAGCTGGCCGCGAACCGGCCGCACCGGCACGCTCGTCCCGTCGCCCGCGGCAATCTGACCCGACCAGCTGCCGGCCGCGAGCACGACCTGCCCTGCGGTCAGCACACCGCCATCGGTCTCGAGCCGGACGCCCTGGCCGTCAGCGGCCAGCCGACTCACCTGGCAGGGACGGCGCATCCGGACGCCGCGCGCCACGGCCGCTTCCCACAGCGCCAACGTCAGCTCGGGCGCGTTCACGAAGCCGTGTGTCGCGACGAGCAGGCCGCCCGCCGTGTCTGGTGCGAGACGAGGCTCGGCGTCGCGCACGGCGCGGGCATCGAGGTAGTCGACCTTCACGCCGCGCGCCGTCAGCGCGCGGGCGTGTGCCTCGAGGGCCGCCGCCCCGTCGCCGTCGGCGGCCGTCTCCAGCGTGCCGGTCCGGTAGTAGTGCGCGGGTCCCCGCCCGTCCGCCCGGAGCCGATCGATGAATTGATCGTAGACCGCCAGCCCGCGGATGGTGAGCTCGAGCAGCGGCGCCTTCTCGTGTCCTTCGATGTAGGGGGCCAGCACGCCGGCCGACGCCTGCGTCGCGCCGAGCGCGACGTCCCGGCTGTCGAGAATCTCGACCCGCGCGCCGCGCCGCGCCAGCTCCCAGGCGACGGCACAGCCGATCACGCCCGCCCCGATAACCGCGATATCCGGTGATGACTCAGCCACGTCCGTCTTCCGCTCTCTCCTGTTCGACTCATTATCCTTCGAAAGGAGGGGCGGCGGCAGGCTGGGCGATGGCGCGGAACCGGCAGGCGCGGCGCAGATGCGCGGCGGCTCAGCTCGCCGTCTCGTACCGGCTCTGGGCCCAGAGCAGCAGGAGGCCGGCGACCGGAATGCCGATGTCGGTATAGAAGACGATGCCGGCATTCCCCGGCGCGAAGTTGCCGGCGACGACCATCTGGTACACGTGACCGGCGGCGGCGCCGAGCAGGAAGCCCGCCGGTCCGACGATCGCGGCGATTCGCAGTCCGTAGCTGCCGCGCCAGGCCAGCAGCCCGACGAGCGCGAAGCCGAGGCTGGCGAATCCGACCTCGGCCTGGAACGGGCTCTGCGCCCAGCCGATGAACCGGGCCGCCATGTCCCCGAAGAAGACGTGCATGACGAAGTTGTCGAGGTTCGCCAGGCCGATCGAGAAGAGCAGGAAATACGAGAAGAGGCTCTCGACCACGGCTGACGCCGGCCAGGGCCGGGGCTGGCGCAGCAGGCTCACCGCGCTGGCGACGAGCCCGAGCACGAGAAACGTGAGCGTGAAGTTCGACAGGACGAATCCGATGAACGCGGCCATTGGTCACGCTCCTGTCCGCGGGCTCGCCTCTTCCGCCGGACCGCGCCCTGCGTCAGCGCCAGCCCTCACGTGCCGCGAGGCTCTTGATGTGCCCCAGATGATGGCGTCCGTGCCAGGCGTACAGCGTCGCCGTCACGTCGAGCCGGATCGGCCCGTGTTCCGGATGGACGAACTCGCGCGCCCACGCCTCCTCGTCCATCATCCGCAGCAGCGGAACCCAGCGGCGGTGGACGGCGTCCAGCAGATCGAGCGACGCGCCGACGGGCGTCACGCGATAGTCGCCGAGCGCGGCCCACGCATCCTCCGCATACGTCTTGATCGTCGGCCGATCCTCGGTGAGCGCCCACTTGAACCGGAGGAAGCTGTTCATGTGGCTCTCCGGCACGTGATGGACCACGTCGCGGACGGTCCAGCCGCCGGGCCGGTAGGGCGTATCGAGCTGGGCGTCCGAGAGGCCGTCGACGGCGCTCCGGAACCTGGACGGCAGGACGACGATCTCCTCGATCGCCTTCGCGCGTTCGGCAGCGCCGATCTGCGCCGGCCGCTGGAACCGCCCGATCGGATACTTCAATGCTTCGAGATCCGGTGTGCTCATACGCCCTCCTCTCGCCCAATCCCCAATCCCTAATCCCCAATCCCGGCCGTGCCGCTCCCCCGCTTCCGCACGACCCACGTGGTCATGCATCGCTGATTCTGCACGATCGTCGTCTTCAGTGGATCCAGCAATTCGCCACCAAGCCGGTCCGTTGCCGTCATCAGGGCGGCTTCATCCACCAGGTAGCGCTCGGATCCGTCGGGCAGCCGGTGCCGGCCGCCGCCGAGCGGGACGACGCGCGACTCCATGCCGATGGACGAGGCCAGGCGGCAGAAGAACAGGCCGCCCGGACGCAGCACGCGCCACGACCCGTCGAGCATGGCGGCGAAGTGGGCATGGTCGCGCGCGAAGTGCAGCACGGCGCTGCTCACCACCACGTCTGCTCCGGCATCGGGAAAGCTCATCGCCTCGATCGCTTCGACGCGGAAGTTGTCGGCCGGCAGCCCTGGCGCCAGCGCGGCCGCGAGCGCCCGTACCGTCCGGATCGCCTCGGGATTCGCGTCGGCGCCGAAGACCTCGTACCCCGCCTGCAGCAGGTACTCGAGATTGCGTCCGCCGCCGCAGCCCGCGTCGAGGATCCGCATGCCTGGGGCGATCCGTCCGCGGAGGAGCTGATCGAACAGATAGATATCGATGCGGCCGAAGGGGAGGAGAGAGGGAGCCAGCGTCAGCCTTCCTCCCGATGCACGGTGTCGGGAGCGAACGCCGGGAGGCAGACGGCGACATAGTGCGCGCCCTCGGGCTCCGGGGTGCTGTAGCGCACCCATTCACCGGCCGGCGTGTGCACGGCCTGGCCGGCGCGGACGTCGATCGTTCCCTGCTTCGTCTCGACGCGCAGCAGGCCCGCGAGCACCAGGGTGTACTCGTCGAACTCCGGTGTCTGCGCCGGCTCCTCCCAGCCCGACGGGCTCGTCATCCGGGCGATGCTCACGCCCGCCGTCGCGGTGTTGACCCGCCCGACGAACTCCTCGATCCGCTTCGGCTTGTTCCCGGCCGGCGTGATCACGGTCGGTGTCTCGATCAGCCTCGCCATTCCGCCGCTCCGCTCCCTTCCCATTTCACGCCGATTCCGGTTCCGTCGGCTCCAGCTCCACGCCGAGGCCGCTGGCAATCCGGTTCACGAACGCGAAGTACGCCACCACTGCCGCCGCATCGTGGATGGCCCGGTCGTCGAGGCCGGCGTCCCGCAGCGCCTCGATGTCGGCCGCGTTCACGGCGGCCGGCGTCCGGGTCAGCTTGTCCGCGTACCGCAGCAGCGCCTGTTCCCGCGGCGCCACGTCGATCCAGCCGACCGGCGCCTCGAGCAGCGCCGTCATCAGCCGCTCCTGCACGTCAGCGGCCACGCCGTCGGCCGTCAGAATCCTACGGAGACCCGCTCCGTGATGACGGATTCAATAGTGGCAGCCGTTCAGCCCCGACACACGCACCGCGATCAACTCGCGCTCCCGCCGGCTCAACGGTCCTGGCCGGCGCATCAGCTCCAGGTACACCTCGTGGTGTCCGCGCATCACTGCGGGATGCACGGCGTGGATCTGAATGATGTGATCCGGATCGTCCACCCGTTCCGACGGATCGAGCGATTCGGCAGACACGTACCGAATGAACGCCATCCTCCAAGCCTCCTGGACTGCCCGCGGCGTCGCCGGATCGGCCGGCGCCCCGCGGTCACGAATGACAGTGGTACACGTCTTTCAGGACGAACGTCGATGCACGATGAGTCGAGAGGATTGTTGACCAGCCGCGCGCCGAGCGCAAGTCGGCTGCCGTCACCCGCGCGGTGCGGCCTCGACCAGACGCCGCGCCAGCTCACTCAGCCGCGCCTGCAGCGGCCCGGCGCCCGGCGTCTTCGTGACCGCGGACTCGTCGAGGTAGAGCGCCCGGTTGATCTCGATCTGGACGCTGTGGACGCCGGCGGCAGGATTGCCGATCCGCTGCACGATGGTGCCGCCCTTGTAGGGGTCGTTCACCGACACGGTGTAGCCCATGCCGGTCAGCGTCTCCACGATCAGCGTGGTGAGCGCCGGTTCCGCGCTGCGGCCGTCGAGGTCGGACACGACGAAGTCGGGACGACGCGCTCCCTCTCCGTCGGGCGTCATCGCGTTGCCGACCGACTTCATCGAGTGCCAGTTCAGGTGCCAGACGGCGCCGCACGCCTGGCGGATCTGGCCGACGAGCCGGTCCAGCTCGGCATGGTACGGCCGGTAGACCCGTGCGATCCGCTCCTGCACTTCGCGGACGGACAGCCGCCGGCCGTAGATTTCGACGCCGGGGACGACGTAGCGGCGGATCAGTCCGAGTCCGCGTCTCGTCTTCTCGGTCGGCGACAGGGGCACCGGCCAGGGATCGGCCAGCAGCGCCGCATCGATGTCGGTCTCGGCCCGGTTCAGATCGAGATAGCAGCGGGGCGCGGTGGCGGTCAGCAGGCAGGCGCCGCTGTCGACGCTGCCGGCGAGCAGCTCGTCCACGTACGCGTCCTCGCCGCGGCGGAGCTCGATCCGCGTCGCCTTCGCGCCGAAGTCGTCCGGGTAGTCCCGGCCGCTGTGGGGCGAGTCGAACAGCAGGCGGGGCGTCCCCGCGGGACGCCGCACGACGTAGGGAGGCGTGCCGGGTTGCGCCACGGGCTCAGTAGCCGACGAGCACGGCGCCGGAGATGAAGATCAGGGAGAGCACGGTCAGGATGGCGAGCAGCGGGAGCACGAACCGGGCCCACTGCCCGTAGCTCACCTTGCCGGTCGCCAGGTAGGCGAGCAGCATGCCCGAGGTCGGCGTAATCGCATTGGTGAGGCCGTTGCCGAAGATGAACGCCTGCACGGTAATGGCGGCGGGCAGGCCCGACAGCTGACCGATCGGCCCGAGAATCGGCATCGTCACCGCGGCCTTGCCCGAGGTCGACGGGATGAAGACGTCGATCGCCATCTCGATGAACACCATCATCTGCGCCACGACGACCGGCGGCTTGCCCTCGGCCATGCGCGTCAGGAAGGCGATGATCGAGTCGAGGATCATGCCGTCCTTCAGGATCACCTCCACGGCCGCCGCCAGTCCCACCAGCACCGCCGCCAGCACCATCGTCTGCATCCCCTTGAGGAAGCCCTGGGCGGCGGCGCGCGAGCTCAGCCCGCCGACGACGGCGATGGCCAGCCCCATGAAGAGGTACATGGCGGCCAGGTCGTTGTCCTTCCAGTGGAGCCGCTGCGCGCCGTAGACCATCAGGAGGATCGACGCGAGCAGCACCAGGAGGATGGCGACGTGGCGCCGCGACAGCCGCGCCTCCGAGAAGGTCACCTCCGCCCGGCGGCCCTTCGTCGTCCGCCGGACGTAGCGGAGCAGGTACGCGATGCCGATCGCGAGATAGAGCACGAACGTGATCAGCCGGAAGCCGGTGCCGGTGAACAGCGGCACGCCGACGATCCGCTGGGCGATGACGACCGCCAGCGGGTTGGTGACCGACGTCATGTAGCCGATCTTGGCCGCGATCGTCACCAGGGCGGTCGCGAACAGCGCATCGAGATCGAGCCGCTCGGCCAGCACGACCACGATCGGAATCACGACGAGGTACTCGGAGATGAGGCCCAGGAACGTGCTGCCCGACGCCAGCACCAGCATGAGCAGGGGCGCGAGCACGTACACGTTGCCGCGCGTCATCGCCAGCAGCCGCTCGATGCCGGCCCCGAGGGCACCCGTCTCCTCGAGCACGCCGAACATCCCCCCGATGAAGAGGATCATGAAGATGAGCGGCGCCGTCTGCACCATGCCGCGCGGCACCGACGACACGATCGCCAGCGGGCTGGCCGGGTAGGCGACCGTTGCCGTGCCGGCTGCGGCGTGCAGCAGGCCGCCTGCGTAGTCCTTCGGCACGCCGTGGTAGGTGCCGGGCACGACGAGGCCGCCGGTGTTGCGCTGAAAGGTGCCCGAGGGGATGACGTAGGTCAGGGCCACCGACGCGACGATGATGAGCAGCATCATCACCAGCGCGTGCGGCATCTGGAAGCGGACGCCCGCGCGGGGCGCATCCGGAGGCGCGGCTGGCGACACGGCGGCGGCGGGGCCGGCTGCAGTCATGGGGGGACGATTCCGGAGGAGCGTAGAGCCTCGCGGCCTCACGCGCAAGCGAAAATCCGCGCGTGGAGCCTGCCCCCGCTACGGCAGGCGCAGGCCCGCCCAGAGCGAGGCGAGCTGGAGCAGCGCGAAGGCCCAGAACGCGCCAAGACGGGCCGTCACGGTGGCGGTCGACCGCGACAGCGCGGCGGCGGCGAGGGCCAGGAGCGCCGCCAGGCCGATCGCCCCCATCAGCAGGAAGTGCAGCGTGGTGTAGGGGCCGCCGATCCGCGGAACGAGGCCCAGCTCCGCCATCCAGGAGATCGCGGTCATCACGATCCAGAAGACCGCGACCGGCATCGCGGCCCAGGAGACCCAGCGCCGGCGGCGGCCGATCGCGGCGAGGACGAGGAGCGCCGGGACGATCTCGATGACGTGACGGGTGAACGTGCCGGCCGTCGCGCCGAGGAGCAGCGCACCGATGGCCATGCCGGTGAGCGCGCCGGCAAGCCGGCGATGGCTGGGCATGCCCACAGCTTACCCGAATGGCGCCGGACGGTGGGACTGCGCGGGGGCCCGGCTCAGATGCGGATCGTGCCGCGGAGGTACTCGACGCACTGTCCGGACAGCTTCACGTAATCGCCAAGGTCCTCGCAGTAGAGCTCCCCTCCCCGCTGCGAGACCTGACGGGCGTGCAGTTGCGTCTTGCCCAGCCGGTCGCTCCAGTACGGGACGAGCGTGCAGTGGGCCGAGCCGGTGACGGGATCCTCGGGGATCCCGACGCGGGGCGCGAAGAATCGCGAGACGAAGTCGCACTCGTTACCGGGTGCCGTGACGATCATCCCGAACGTGTCGAGACGGGCGAGCGCCGACATGTCGGGCCGCAGTGCCCGCACTTCGGCCTCGCTCGACAACACGGCCATGAGATCGCGCGACTGGTGCACTTCGACGGGGGCCGTGCCGAGCGCGGCCACCAGCGCCGGGTCTCGCCGCACCGGCTCGGCGGGCCGCGACGGGAACTGCATGGCGAGCCGATCGCCCTCCTGCTGCACGGCGATCGTCCCCCCCTTGTAGCGGAAGACGATGTGGCCATTGCCCGTCAGCTTCTCGCTGAAGAGGACGTGGGCGCTGGCGAGCGTCGCATGGCCGCACAGGTCCACTTCGACCTGGGGCGTGAACCAGCGGATGTGGAATTCGGGATCGCGCGGCAACACGAAGGCGGTTTCGGCCAGGTTGTTCTCCTGGGCGATCGCCAGCATGACGTCGGGGGACAGCCACTCCGACAGGATCACGACGGCGGCGGGATTGCCGTTGAACAAGCGGCTCGTGAACGCATCAACCTGATAGATCGGCAGCTCCATGGTCTCTCCGGGTACGACTGGCCACCGATCCGTTCACGCGCCTTCCCCGCCCGCCGGTTCCGTGCGACGCCGGAACAGGAGGTGAGCCGGCGCAGCGTGTCACTCAGATGGATGACCACTGGCGAGTACGTCTGAAGGGGCCCTGATGTTTACCGTGGCCGGCATCCGGCGTGCATTCGGAACCGGCTGGCCCGTTCGCCGGCCGGGCGCATCGAGCTCAGCCGCGCGGCCGGGCTCCGTCACCGGCTCACCGGCCGAGGCTCGGGACCGCACGCCGCTCGAGATGACGAACACGCGGCCGCTGTGGAAGCCGTGGATGCCGCTCCACGCCGAGGTGATCAGGAAGTCGACCGTGCCATCCCCGTCGACGTCCCCGAGGCCGGTGGCGTCGAATCCGAACGTATCGCCGGGGATCCGGCAGGTATAGGTCTTCAGGAGATGACCGTCGGCACCGGAGTAGAGACCGGCCCACCCGCCACTGGTGACGACCTTGCCGTACTGCCAGGCGCCGATGATCAGATCGGCGTGCCCGTCGCCGTCGACGTCGCCGGCATCGGCCGGGCCGATGCCGAATCCTTCTCCGGCCGTCTCGCCGGTGAGCGTCAGCAGCCGGTGGCCGTCCTTGCCCGAATAGACGTAGATCCGGCCGGTCGAGGGTCCCTTCGCGCCGTCGGACCAGTCGGACGCATAGATGTCGGGCACACCGTCCGCGTCGACGTCACCCACGACCGACAGGAACATGGCTCCCAGGGCGCTGCCGGTCGCATCGGCGTCGATCACGAACGCCGGCTTCGCCGACAGCCGAGTCGTACACATAGACGCGCCCGCGATGCGCGTCGCCGGCGCCGGGGGCGCCGACCATCAGGAAGCGATGCCGGCCGTCGCCGCCGCCGGCGACGGCGCTGCCGAAGGCGTCGCCGGCCCGCTCGCCGGTGAGCGTCAGCACCAGGTGCCCGTCCTTCCCCGAGTAGACGTACGCCCGCCCGGCCGCCCTGGCCGCCGGCATTGCTGCGCGGCGCGCCGACGATCACGTCGGCGTGGCCGTCGTGGTTCACGTCACCGACACCATCGGTGTGGCTGCCGAAGCCGTCGCCCTTTGCCTCGCCGGCGAGCGTCAGCAGCACGCGCCCGTCCCTCCCCGAATAGACGTAGGCCTTGTCCGCACCCGGTGCGCCGGCGACCACGTCCGGCACCCCGTCGCCGTTGGTGTCGCCCGCCGCCTCGATGCCCGTGCCCAGACGGTCGCCGGCGTGCCCGTCGGCCGTCCAGAGCAGCCGGCCCGATTTCGTCGAATAGACGTACACCCGGCCGGCGTTCGGCCCGTCGGTCTTCACCCCGGGCGCCGAGGTGACGACGTCGTTGACGCCATCGCCGTCGACGTCACCGATGTTCCGGGCAATCCAGCCGAACTGATCGTTGGCGCCCTCGCCGTCCCACTCGCGGACGATCTTCACCGGTTCGACGAACGGATGGTCGAAGTCTGCCGGTGTCGGCAGCAGCTTCGCGAACCGTGGATCCTTCTTCAGCCTCGACAGGCTCGGGTCGACTTCGGCCTGCGTCATGTCGATCGTGCGCGTCGCCTTCGCCCGCCCGAGCCACTTGAACGCTTCGTCGGCGTTCCCTTTCAGTGCCCACGTGTCACCGATGCCGAACATGACGCGTCCCGAATCGGGTTCCAGGTCCAGCGCCTTGCCGAACGCCGCCAGCGCCGGGTCGAGCGCCCCGAGCTGGCGCCGCGCGATGCCCAGCAGCCGCCAGGCTTCCGCGTTCTTCGGCTCGGCGGCCGTGACCCCTTCGAGCATCTTCGCCGCGGCCGCCGGATCACCGGCGACCAGTTTCGCCGTCGCAGCGGCGACGCCGCCTCCCGGAGATGCCGACTGCGCTTCGAGCGCGAACGCCGTGCCCGCGGGCACAGATGCGGCGAGGCAGACCACGAAGCACGATACGGCGAACACGACACGGATCCGCAGCGCGTGACGGCTGATAAACACACGGACCTCCATTCCTGTCGGCACCCGCCTCTTAAGACGAACGCGCGGAAGAACGGTTCCGTGAAAATGTGAACGATGCCGGTGCGGGTCGGAACGGTCGCTGGAATCGAAACATGGATCCTTCAATCCCGCTTCGATTGGCCCTGTCGAGCGACGCGTCGCGTCAGCGTCGGTAGCCGCGGCGTCGCGAGGCGAGCAGGCCATCGATCGACCACTTCCCGCCGCCGGCCACGATGAGCGCCAGGCCCATGGCCAGCATGAGGATGTGGTATTCGAACCCCTCGCCCGCCTGGCGGCCCGACCAGTTCATGAAGAACCCGTTCTGCCAGTGCACGAGGTACACGGCGCCGATCATGTCGCAGACGATGCCGAAGGCCGCGAGGCGGGTGAGACAGCCGAGGATCAGGCCGATGCTGCCGAACGACTCGACCACGATCACGAGGACGGCCAGCCACACCGGGACGTGCATCCCGCCGGTCAGGAACTGCAGGGTGCCGGCAAAGCCGGCTCCGCCGAACCAGCCGAGCAGCTTCTGCATGCCGTGCGGAAACATCGCGACGCCCAGTCCGAGCCTGACGATCAGACTCGCCCACGATCCGTCGGTGGCGAGAAGCTTCTGCATGCCGTTCTCCCGAATGCCGGATGCCGGGAACAGATGTGCGGCAGGCTACCGGATGGTGTTCGTCTGCTTCAGCGTGCGCCGCAGGGCCTCGACGCGCCGTCGGTTGACGCCGAAATCGTAGCGGCCCAGGCGGGCAGCCGACCGCACGGCCACGAGCCCGGCCTCCGCCCGCAGCTCCAGTTCGAGGTCGTCGACGAAGCCGAACACCGCGCTGCGGCACTCTGCGTGCAGGTAGCCGCCGGCTCTGCTCCACGATCGTGGTCCGCGGCATGGCTCGCACGGCCGCCTGCACGCGGCTCCAGGCCTCGGCGGCCGGCATCGCGAGCGACAGCGGCGCCACCGCGTGCCGCCGGTCGGCGGCGTCACTCGAGACGCAGTTCGGCGAGGCCGGACACGCGGTCAATCGGGATGTGGCCATGGCGTTCGGTTCGACTCCTGCGCCGGCAGCACGGCGGACCGTATCGATCCGTTCACGCCATTCCGTTCGGCGTGATGGTCGTCACCTGCGACGCCGCGAGCTGCCAGCTGCCGTTGCGATGGACGAAGACGTCGAGGAACCGGAGGCGTGCCGTGAACGGCTCATCGCCGGCAACGCCATGGATGGCGCTGATGCCCGAGACGACACCGGTGCCGTCGAGCATGCGCAGGTGGATGTCCGAGGGCGTCAACCCATCGATCCGGATGGCGCCGGCCCGGTACGCCTCCAGAATCGTGTCGCGATCCTGAGGTCGGCCGGCCTGATCGAACCCGAGAAAGTCGTCGGCGAGAATCCGCTCCAGCGTCGCGACGTCGCCGTGCAGCTCCGCGTCCACGAGGGCCTTCACCGTTGCGAGCAGATCGTCTTCGACAGACATGAAAGGTGAATCTCCTCAACGTCCGATGTCCGACGTCCAGCGTGAACAATACCCCTGGCTCATTGCGCATCGCCCGTTGCGACGCGCCGCTACCCCACGATCCCCTCGCGGCCTCGTATCGTCATCATCGTCGCCTGCATGAGGGCGATCGACTTCTCGGTGCCGTCCTGCGAGGCCAGCACCTCACCGGTGCAGACGCTCACCGTGCGGCCGGACCGGACCAGCCGGCCTCGCGCCACGAACGCGTCGCCGGCGGCCGGGGCCATCAGATTGATCTTGAACTCCACACTCAGCACGCCGACACCGGGCGGCATCATCGTCAACGCGGCGTAGCCGCAGGCGGTATCGACGATGGCGGTCACGACACCGGCATGGAGGAACCCGTGCTGCTGGCAGAGATCGGCGCGGTATGGGAGCCGGATGTCGACCTCCCCTGGCGCGACGCGCTCCAGCGAGGCGCCGAACAGCGTCATGAGCGTCTGGCGGCCGAAGCTCTCGGCAATTCGCGCGGCGATCTCCGGCCGCGGGCCGGAGCCAGCCGGTTCTGTCTGCGACATCTGGTGATTATAGACGTCCCACGTCCCACGTCCCGCGTCCCACGTCCGACCGCGGGCGCCTTTCCCATTGTGCGGGCCCGGCCCGGTGCCGTAGCATTAGCGACCATCATGCGACATTTCACTGTTCCGCTGGCCGTCGCCGCCCTGTTCGCCGTTGCCCTGACGGTTGCCTGCGCCCCCTCGGCCGCGCAGAGTGAGCCGCCGTTCAACGTCGAGGAGGCCACGATCGCGCAGATCCACGCCGCGATGAAGGCGGGCAATCTGACCTGCCATGGCCTCGTCGAGGACTACCTCCGCCGCATCGACGCCTACGACAAGAACGGCCCGAGGCTCAACTCGATCATCCTCGTGAATCCCGACGCGCTGAAGGACGCCGACGCGCTCGACCGGCGCTTCAAGTCGGGCGGCTTCGTCGGGCCGCTGCACTGCGTGCCGATGATCGTGAAGGACAACTACCAGACGGCCGGCCTGCAGACGACCGGGGGCTCGCTGTCGCTCAAGGGCTTCATTCCCGACAAGGACGCGTTCCTCGTGCGCCGCGTCAGGGAAGCGGGCGCCATCGTCCTGGCGAAGTCGAACATGGACGAGTTCGCCTTCAGCCCGTACGAGACGGTCAGCTCGATCCTGCCGGGATACACGCACAACCCGTACGACACCTATCGCGTCACGGCCGGATCCAGCGGCGGCACGGCCGCAGCCATCGCCGCCAGCTTCGGCACGGTCGGCTTCGGCACCGACACGGGCAACTCGATCCGCGGGCCGTCCTCGCACCAGGCGCTGGTCGGCATCCGCTCGACGATGGGGCTGACGAGCCGGGCCGGGATCGTGCCGCTGAACCTGCAGGCCGACGTCGCGGGTCCGATGGCGCGGACGGTCGCCGACGCGGTCGCGGTCTTCCAGGTGATCGTCGGCGAGGATCCGGACGACCCGGCGACGCAGGCGGCGCACGGCCATCCGATTCCCGACTATTCGAAGTCACTCGTGCGCGACGGGCTGAAGGGCTCCCGCATCGGCGTGCTGCGGCAGGCCTGGAAGGCGGACACGGCCGATCCCGAGGTGATGCAGGTGTTCCAGCGCGCGCTCGACGACATGCAGCGCGCCGGAGCCGTCATCGTCGATCCGGCGACCGTGCAGGGGCTCGACGACATCAAGGAGCCGCCGCGCAGCCTGGGGTCGTGCATGGGCTTCAAGTACGACATCAACCGCTATCTCGCCGCGCAGGGCAAGCGCGTGCCCGTGCACACCCTCGCCGAGATCATCAAGTCGAAGAACTTCCACCCGTCGATCGCGCTGCGGCTCGAGCGGGCAGAAGCAGGTCCGGAGAACGGGCCCGACTCGGCGCCCTGCAAGGCCGAGGCGTCGTACCGGCAGCAGGTGCGCGACGCCGTCCTGAAGACGATGACCGACCTGAAGCTGGATGCCTTCGTCTATCCGACGTGGAGCAACGTGCCGCGGCTCATCGGCGATCTCAACACGCCGGCCGGCGACAACAGCCAGTTCTTCTCGCCGACGACCGGCTTTCCGGCCATCAACGTGCCGATGGGTTACACGCGCGGCGGCCGGCTGCCGGCCGGCATGACGATCTACGGGCGGCCGTGGGACGAAGCCACGCTGATCAAGCTGGCGTACTCGTACGAGCAGGCGACGCATTGGCGGCGCGCGCCGGTGTCGACGCCGCCGCTGCGGTAGGGTGCAGAGAACGCGGCGTGGGGCCCCCGGTCCCACGCCGTGTCGCCGCCCCGCAGGTTGCCACGCGGTCACTCGTTCCGACGACCGTCCGGCCTCCCTTCTGGTAAGCTGGGATCAGCTCGTCCCCACCCGTATTCCCTTTCACCCGTTCGTTTCCGGCCGAGGTATGCCATGGCGCCGCTGTTCCACGCGTTGCTCGTCGTGGCACCGCTCCTGGTGTCGGTCGCCGCGTGGACGCCGGTGCTCGCTGCCAACGAAGGGGCCCAGGCCAACGAGCGCATCCTGCACGGGCGCGTCGTCGACGCCGTGACCAGCGAGCCGCTGCGCGGCGCGCAGATCGTGGTGCTGGACCGTCCCGGCGAGGCCTTCACCGACGCGGACGGGCGCTTCACCTGGGAGCCGGCACCCTCGCCGCCCTTCGAAGTGCTCGTCATCCTCCCGGGTGACCGGTACATGAAGCCGGTGCTCGTCGAACGGGTGCCCGCCGGCGAACCGGTGACGATCCGCGTCCAGCCGCTCGTCAGCGAATCGGTGACCGTCACGGCCGGGGCAGCGCCCGACATCGAGTCGACGCCGGCGAGCGGCACGACCTTGCTCACCGGTCAGGAAATCCACGTGCGGCAGCCGGCGAACCTGGCGCAGTTGCTCGAGTCGGTGGCCGGCGTCTCGCAGGTTTCGGAGGGCCAGGCGGCCGTTCCCGCCATCCGGGGCCTGGCTCGCGGCCGGACGCTGATCCTCATCGACGGTGCGCGGGTCACGACCGAGCGCCGCGTGGGACCGAGCGCCACGTACCTCGATCCGTTCGTGCTCGACAGCGTCGAGGTATCGCGCGGCCCTTCGTCGGTCGCGTACGGATCGGACGCCTTCGGCGGCATCATCGACGCGCGGACCCGCCGGCCGGTACCCGGGACGCCCCTGCGGGTGCGGGTGCTGGGCGCGCTCGGCGGCGGCGTGCCGGAGGGACGGGCGGCCGCCGAGCTGTCCAGGGGCACCGCCACCGGCGGCCTGCTGGTCCAGGCGCACTACCGTCACTTCGGCGACTACCGCAGCCCGGCCGGCCCGGTCTTCAACTCCAGCTCGCGCGACCAGGGCCTGCTGGCCCGGGCGACACAGGTCGTAGGGCCCGGACTCGCGTCGATCGGCTGGCAGAGCGACTTCGGTCGCGATATCGAGCGCCCCCGGACGAACTCGCGCACGGTCCGCTTCTTCTATCCGACGGAGGACTCGCACCGCTTCACCGCGTCGTACGACCTGCGACGCGTCGGGGGATTCGATCGCGTGCTGCTGAACGGTTTCGTCGGCAGCTACGCGCAGGTGACCGACCAGGATCGCGTCGCCACGGTGATCACGCCGCGCAGCCTCGAGCGCGCCGACGTGTCGGCGCGCGACTTCCAGTTCCGCACGCTCGCCGACCGGCCGTTCGGCGCGAGCCGGCTGGAGATCGGCGTGGACGTCAACGGCCGCTTCGGCCTGCGGGCGCTCGACATCTCGAAGAGTTTCGACACCGAGGGACGCGAGACGTTCACCGACACCAGCCTCTCGGTCGACAACGCGCGCCGGACGGACGTGGGGCTGTTCGGCAGCCTCGACACGCCCCTGCCGCGCGGCTTCGTCGCCTCCGTCGGCGTGCGAGGCGACCGCGTCACCACGACGAACCGCGGCGGCTACTTCGGCGACCGGACGACTTCGAACGGCGCGGCTTCCGGCTTCGTGGCGCTGACGTCGCCGACAGTCCACGGCTTCAGCATGACCGGCCAGGTGGCGCGCGGCTTCCGCGACCCGACGCTGTCGGACCGCTACTACCGCGGTCCGACCGGCCGCGGCTTCATCACCGGCAATCCCGACCTGTCGCCGGAGACGAGCCTGCAGTTCGACGGCGCCATCCGGTACACCGCTGCCGGCTGGCGCGGCGCCGTCTACGTCTACCGCTACCGGATCGACGACCTCGTCGAGCGCTTCGTGTCGGCGCCCGATTTCTTCGACTTCCGCAATCGCGGCCGGGCCCGCATCCAGGGCGTCGAACTCGAGGCGCAGGCCGATCTGGGCCGAGGCTTCACGCTGGCCGCCACCGGCCAGATCACTCGCGGGACGCGCGCTCGACGATGGTGCGCCGCTGGACGACGTGCCGGCGCCTTCGGTGTCGCTGCAGCTTCATCGGCAGTTCACGCCGCGCGTCTCGGCACAGGGACGCCTGACGATGTACGCGCGCGACGATCGGCCGGGGCCCACCGAGCTCTCGATGCCGGGCTTCGTGCTGCTGGACGCCGGCTGGGCGTGGCAGGTGACTCCGCAGCTCCAGCTGCGGGCGTACGGGAGGAATCTGCTGAACCGCGAGTACCCGATCAGTCCGGACCCGCGCGCCGTGCTGGCGGCAGGCGCATCGGGGCTGCTGACCTTCGTCGCCGGTTTCTGACGGCGGTCAGGGCCGCCGGCCGAAGAGCACCGAGGCTACATCGGCGGCCGCAAGCGGGCGCGGCTCCTCCTGCAGGCCGATGAGGGCCGAGGCTCGGCCGATCACCTGCGCCGGCGTCCAGCCGGCCGCCCGCAGATCGCGCACGCCCGTGTCGCCGTCCGACTTGCTCAGCTTCTGCGAGGCGCTCTTCATGACGAGCGGATGGTGGAGGAAGGCGGCCGGCTGCGCGCGGCCGAGCAGCCGCGCGAGCTGCATCTGCCGGCCGGTCGACGCCAGCAGATCCGTCCCCCGGATGACGAGCGTGACGCCCTGCTCCAGATCGTCGACCGCCGCCGCGAACTGATACGTCCAGCAGCCGAGGCGATCCCGGACGAGCAGATCGCCGCACTGCTCCGACGGCCGCTGCTCCTGCGGGCCGAGCAGCAGGTCGTCGAACCGCTCGACCGAGGGCTCGAGGCGGACACGCAGGCCGCGGTCCGGCCGCTCCTCGAGGTCGCGGCCGGCGCAGGTTCCCGGATAGCGCAGCTCGCCCCCGGTGGTGCCGCCGGCCGCCGCGATGTCGGCGCGCGAGCAGGTGCAGGCGTACACCAGTCCCCGCGCCCGCAGGCGCGCCAGGGCGGCCTCGTAGACCGCGCCGCGATCGCTCTGCCGTCCCTCCTCGCAGCGACCGCCGCGGAAGGCGGCGATGGGCGGCTCGTCGGGCGCGAACCCGAGCCACTCGAGGTCGTCCAGCATCGCCGCTTCGAACGCCGCCCGGCTGCGGTCGCGGTCGTGGTCCTCGACGCGCAGCCGCACGCGGCCGCCCAGGGCGCGGGTCACCCCCCACACGTAGATCGCGTTCACCAGATGTCCGAGGTGCAGGTGTCCGGTGGGCGCCGGTGCGAACCGGCTGACGAGGCGGGCGGGGAACGGCCCGGCCGAGCGCCGTCAGATCGAGCGGCGCCGGCCGGCTGGAAGGTGTCAGCACGCGGGTGTTCGCACGCGCGGTCGGTGATCGATCAGACGAAGGCCCTGATCACGTCCGAGCGGGTGATGATGAACGTCTTGTCGAGCTTGAAGTCGCGGACCAGCACCGCCGGGATTCTGCGGCGTGATCATCGTCGACAGCAGCTCCACCGGCGTCGTGATGTCGACGAACGGGAACGCCGGCAGCATGATCGACGACACGGGCTTGTGGCGCACGCCGGGATCGCGCACCAGCTCGTCGTAGAGGTGCGTCTCGTTCAGCGAGCCGACCAGCCGCTTGTCGCGCGTGATCGACAGCTGCGAGAACTCGTGCCGGGCCATCAGCTTGATCGCCTTCTCGACCGTCTCGTCGGCCTCCACCGACAGCAGCTCGCCGGACAGGCCCGACGCGACCATGTCGCGCGCCGTCAGCCCCGAGACGTCCAGGAAGCCCTTCTCGCGCATCCACTCGTCGTTGAACATCTTCGCGAGGTAGCGCGACCCGTGGTCGTGAAAGATGACGACGATGAGGTCGTCGTCCTTGAAGCGGTCCTTGAGCTGCAGCAGGCCGGCGATGGCGGCGCCGGCGGAGTTGCCGGCGAAGATCCCCTCCTCGCGGGCGATCCGGCGCGTCATCACGGCGGCGTCCTTGTCGGTGACCTTCTCGAAGCCGTCGATCACGTCGAAGTCGACGTTCTGCGGCAGGAAGTCCTCCCCGATCCCCTCCGTGATGTAGGGATAGATCTCGTTCTTGTCGAACTCGCCGGTCTCCTTGTACTTCTTGAACACCGAGCCGTAGGTGTCGATCCCCCAGACCTTGATCGCGGGATTCTTCTCCTTCAGGTACCGGCCCGTGCCGCTGCCCGTGCCGCCGGTCCCGACGCCGACGACCAGGTGCGTCAGCCGGCCGTCGGTCTGCTCCCAGATCTCGGGTCCGGTCTGCTCGTAGTGCGCCTGCGAGTTCGACAGGTTGTCGTACTGGTTCGCCTTCCACGAGTTCGGCACCTCGGCCACGAGGCGGGACGAGACGGAGTAATAGGAGCGCGGGTCCTCGGGGTCGACGTTCGTCGGGCAGACGATGACCTCGGCACCGAACGCCTGCAGCGCGTCGACCTTCTCCTTCGACTGCTTGTCGGTGGTCGTGAAGATGCACTTGTAGCCCTTGACGACCGCGGCAATGGCGAGCCCCATCCCGGTGTTGCCCGACGTCCCTTCGATGATCGTCCCGCCCGGCTTCAGCAGCCCGGCCCGCTCGGCGTCCTCGATCATCTTCAGGGCCATCCGGTCCTTGATCGAGTTGCCGGGGTTGAACGTCTCGAGCTTCGCGAGCACGGTTCCCTTGACGATGCCGGCGGGAATCCGGTTGAGGCGCACGAGCGGCGTGTGGCCAATCGCCTCGAGGATGTTGTCGCAGATCTTCTTCCTGGGGTTCGTCACGGGTCTTCGATCTCCGTCCACGGTTTCCGGCGACTGGACAGGCGGCAGCACACGATGCGCGCGCAACCGCCGCCGGACGGTCGCGCGCCGCACGACCTGTGCAATGTACTGCACCCGCCATGCTCGGACAACCGGCCAGGGGCCGGCCGGCAGCGGCGGCTCGCCACGTTCCGCATCGCGGAAAGCACGACGCGCCCGTCGCGATTGCCGGCTCCGGCGCCGGAGCCGCTCACGCCAGGCGCCGGCGCGTCGCCTTGCGCCGCGACGTCCGCGCCGCCGCGGCGCGTGACAGCACGTCGTAGTGCAGGCGAACCACGCCGTCGGCGAACCGCCGGCACGACCGGAGCGCCAGCGGCACCGAGCGGTGTCGCGGGCTGATCAGGGGAATCCCCTCGCCGATGAGCGTCGGCATCACGTGGATGATGAACGCGTCAATCTCGCCGGCATCGAGGAACTCGCCGACGAGACTGGCGCCGCCGACCAGCCAGATGTCGCGGCCCGGCTTCGCCCGCAACTTCTTCGCGAAGGCCCCCACGTCACCCGAGACGAACTCGACGTCACCGCCCGGGCTCGCCGGGCCGACCGGCCGCCTGGGCTGACGCGAGAAGACGTAGTTCTTCTTCCCGGGATACCCGGTCTGGCCCAGCGCCAGGGCGAGATCCCAGGTGCGGCCGCCCATGACGACCGTGTCGACCGTCTTGTAGAACGCGCTCATCCCGTAGTCGCCGGCGGCGCCGGGCCGATCGAGCCAGGCGACGTCGCCGTCCGGCCGGGCGATATAGCCGTCGGCGCTGGTGGCCACGTATACGATGAGTCTGCGCATGGCTGGTCACCGTGCCGCGATCGCGTCACCAGGCCCGTCGTGGCGACGCGGCGCGATCCGACTCGTCGATCTGTCAACCGGGGATCGTTCCGATTATACGGCGCGCGGCCGCCCTAGCGCTTGACGAGCTGCGACAGCAGCTCGAGCTGAATCTGCTGGATTTCCACCAGCCGCTGCCACTGGTGCGAGAGGAGGTGGTCGACCTTCTCGTGCAGGTGGCGGATCTCCAGCTCCGCCTTCAGGTTCACCTGATAGTCGTGCTGCGACCGCAGGCGGTCCTTCGCCTCCTGCCGGTTCTGGCTCATCATGATCACCGGCGCCTGGATCGCCGCGAGGCACGAGAGCACGAGGTTCAGCAGGATGAACGGATAGGGATCGACCGGCCGCCAGTAGAGCACCAGCGAGTTCATCACGATCCAGATCAGCCAGGAAGACGCCGAAGCAGATCAGGAACGTCCAGCTGCCCCCGAACACGGCGATCCGGTCGGCCACCTTCTCGCCGAACGACCAGTCCTGCTCGAACTCGGCGTCGACGTTCGTCGCCAGGATGTCGTGCTGCCGCAGGCTCTCGACGACCTCCTGTTCGAGCGACGTCAGCTCGCCGCGCTCCGACTCGAGCATCGACTCGACGTACTGCGGCGCGGTACCGCGAGAGGTCGGCGCGGCAGATGAACGACGTCTGCGACCAGCCGGGATGGTCGTGCTGAATCAGATCGGTCAGGCTGTTCCTGACCGCGGCGGCCGGAATGGCCTCGCGCGCCGTCAGCCGCTTGCCGCACACCGCGCAGATCCGCTCGACGCCGGGTGTTGTACTCATGGCTCGTCCCGCTTTCCGGCCGGCGCCGCCACCGCCTCGACCTCCAGGCGCACCATGCGCACGCGGAGGGTGCCGGCCGCATCCGGCGGATGCGCCGCCGCGTAGGCCTCGAGAATGTCGTCCAGGAACGGATCCCGCAGGTGCGCGGGCAGCCGGTCGGTGAAATGGAACCAGGTCGTGCGCAGCCAGCCGCGGAACGGCTCGGGGCCGGCGAAGCACATGTCGCGCGGGAACAGCTCGACGCGCACGGCGCGGAACCCGTGGCGCGGCAGCCACGTCCGGTAGTCCTCGGGACCGTAGAACCGCCACGGCAGCTCGAGGTTGTCGAAGTACGCGTGCCACCGGTCGCGGCGCGACACGGCCGCCACGACCGCGAGCACGTCCGCCGCGTTGCCCCGCCCGCCCATCTGGAAGAGGATGCGGCCGCCGGGTGCGAGGCAGGACCGGACGCCGCGCAGGATTGCCTCGTGATCGTCGGCCCAGTGGAGCGCCGCGTTCGAGAAGGCGATGTCGAACCGGTCGGGCAGCCGGATCGCCCGCACGTCCATCTTCACGAACGACAGGTTGGGATACTGCGCCGCCGGATAGCGCGCCGTCGCCAGCTCGATCATCTCGGCGGACGAGTCGAGGCCGACAACGCGCCCCTCCGGCAGCAGCGCCGCCAGCCGGGCGTCGATCTTGCCGTCGCCGCAGCCGAGATCGAGCACCGCCTCGTCTCCGCGCAGGGCGAGCTTCGCGACGAGCTCGATCGCCCAGTCGAACTGCGGCGCCGAGTTCACGGCGTAGTCTTCAGCGTTCCAGGTCGGGGGCATATCGGATCGGAATCGCAATGGGCAATGAGCAATGCGCAACGGGTATTGATCAGCGCGCGACAGCAACCGGCCGGGGCGCCGTGCGACGTGCCATACCCATTGCCCGTTGCCCATTGCCCATTACGACGCCCCTCACTGCTCCACCTTCCCCTGTGAGAGCCGATACAGCAGCACGGCCGCCCGCTGGGTCTGCGTCGGCAGGGTGGCGAGGTCGGCCGTCTCCCCGGACGTGTGGCCACCGCGCCCCATGAGGCCGACGCCGTCGATCACCATCTTGACCTCGTCGGCGATGAACGACACATCGGCCGCGCCCGCCTTGTCGGGGTCGACGGGATCGACCGGACCGAGGCCGAGATCCTCGCTCGCCTGCTTGTACATGGCGAACAGCCGATCGTTCCCGGCCGTCGGCGCCATGGCCGGATAGCCGTCGCTGAAGGTGATCGTGGCGCTGGTGTGCGGCAGCGAGGCGGCGACGATCTCCTTCATCACCTGACGCGTCTGCGCGAGCTGCTCATTCGACAGCGTCCGGATGTCGCCGGTCGTGATGGCCGTCTTCGAGACGACGTTGGTCTTGCCGAACGCCGTGCCACGGGCATCGGCTTCGTCCAGGTCGGCGGTCGTGCCGCCGATGATGAGCCCGGGATTGAACGTCAGATGGGCCTGCCCGGCCAGCCGCTCGCGGAACGCGTTCAGGATGCGCGCGCTCTCGAAGATCGCGCCGTCGCCGACGTCGGCCTGGAAGATCTGGGACGAGTGGGACGCCACGCCGGTGACCGTCAGCCTCCAGCCGCTCGCGCCGCGCCGGGCCACCACAACGGTCTTCGGGTTGCCGTCACCGTCCTCGAAGCCGATGGCCGCGTCCGCCCCCTTCGCCGCGTCGATGAGGGTGGCGCGCGCCGCACTCAGCGGGCGGCCGGCCTCCTCCTCGTCGCCGTCGAGCACGACGACGACGTTCAGGTTCTTCAGCGCGCCGATCGACTGCAGGGCGCGCATCGCCTGCACGATGATCACGTCGCCGCCCTTCATGTCGGTCACGCCGGGCCCCGTGGCCGTGTGCGCGTCGACGCGGACGAACTTCTGGAACGGATCGTCCTTCGCGAAGACCGTATCCAGGTGTCCGATCAGCACGATGCGCGGTCCCGGGCCCGGATGATCGGCCACGAGGTGGCCCGCACGCTGGAACGCCGCGCCGTCGACCCAGCGCGTCCTGAAGCCCAGCGCGTCGAACTGCTCACGGAAGATCCGCCCGACCTCCCGCACGCCGGCGAGATTCTCGGTGCCGCTGTTGATGTTCACGACCCGCTCGAGGAACGTGAGCGCATCGCCGTTGTGGGCATCGATGTACTGAACGATCTTCTGCTCGTCGCCGCTGAGGTGGGCCGGCGCACCGGCCTGCCCCGCCGCGGCCGGCTCGCGGGACCGCCAGCGGCAACAGCGCGGCCACCGCGAGTACCGTCGTCGCAACTCGATTAGGCATGAGTGGTGTCCTCGGGCGCCTATTATGCCGCACCGGACGGCCGGCGGCATGCGGGACCGATCCCACACTTCCCCGCCCCTGGTCGCCGCATGCCCTGCGCTTCCTGCGCCACGGACGAGCTGGCCGTGCCAGCCCCGCGCACGAAGGCGAGGCGCCGCAGACGGCGCCTCCAGTGCGGTCATCAGGACCTCCAGAGACCGCGCTGGACAATCTCGGGACAGACGTGTAGAGTCCTGCACGGCAATTCCTGATATTTGAGGCCCGGCAACCGCCACACGACGCGCTGGCGGCTGCAGCCGTTCCGTTCCCGGTCAGCGGTGTTCGTCCAAGGTCCGCTTTCCGGCGAGTTCCATCAGGCGTGCAACACTCGCCTCGATCGAGGCGCGATCGTCCCGATCGATCGCCACCAGCAGACAGTGGCATTCGTTGCGCAGCGCCCTGGGCTCTTCAGCGTCCCCGCTCAACAGGCGCAACATCGCGTCAACATACGCTCGCAGTTGGCGTTCGTCTGTCATGGCATATGGGGTCCGTCCGCCGGTCCGTCCAGTTCCGGTCCGGTTCCTACGATAACTCCGAACGGAGGCGCAGCACATGAAGGTGGCGATCTTCGGCGCGTACGGCACGATCGGGCGGTCTGTGACGGCCGCGCTGCTGACACGCGGCGACGAGGTGCGCGCCGTGGGCCGCACCGAGTCGCACCTTCGTGAGGCCTTCGGCGGCAGCAGCGGCGTGGAAATCATGGCGGCCGACGTGGCCACGGCCGACGGCTGCGCCCGCGCCGCAGCCGGGGTCGATGCCATCGTGTATGCCCTGGGCCTGCCCTATACGAAGGAGGCGTTCGCCGCGTATCCGTCGATGATGCACATGGCGGTGACCGCGGCCCGCAGCTCGGGCGTGCGCCGGCTGCTGCACATCTCCAATGTCTATCCGTACGGCGAGCCCCGCACCCCGCGCGTGCGCGAAGACCATCCCCGCGAGCCGGTGGCGATCAAGGGACAACGGCGCAAGGAGCAGGAGGACGTCGCGCTGTCGGGACACGGCGTGAACGGCCTCGCGACGCTGGTGCTGCGGCTGCCCGACTTCTACGGCCCGTTCGCCGACAACAGTCTGGGAGGGATGATCCTCGCCGCGGTCGCCGCCGGCAATCGGGCCAACGTGCTCGGCCCGATCGATACGCCGCACGAGTTCATGTTCACACCCGACGTCGGGCCCGTCGTCGCCGCGCTGCTCTCCGCGCCGGCCGGCTGGGGCGAGGCGTACAATTTCGGCGGCGCCGGCGTCATCACGCAGCGCGAGTTCGCGATGCGCGCGTTCGCGCTGGCCGGGCGGCCGCCGCGCCTGCGGGTGGCCAGCCCGCGCCTCGTACGCCTGATGGGGCTCTTCTCGCCGATGATGCGCGAGCTGGTGGAGATGAGCTACCTGCAGACCCATCCCGTGCTGCTCGACGACACGAAGCTGCACACCCTGCTCGGCACGGTCGTCAAGACGCCGTACGAGGAAGGCATCCGCCGCACGCTCGACCACCTGCGCGTCCGCACGGCCTCCTGACACGCCCGTCGGGGGGCGGCCGGCTCCTACTTCAGCGAGAGATACTGCGCCAGCGTGCGATCGCCGACCATGATGTCGATGCGATGGAACGCGCCGAATTGGTCGACGACACGCGTGAGCTGCTCTTCGATGCGGGGATTGTCGCACGCGCCCCCGATGGAGAACGGCTCCAGCGTCACGGTGGCATCCCGGTCGTCGATGGTCACCGATCGCAGCTCGATGTGGAGCGCCGCCACGCTGTTCACCAGTCCCTTGGGTGGCGCGGCCGTGAGCTGCGCGCGCACCGCCGACTCCAGCGTGGAGCCCACGAACGGCTCCGTCCGTTGGCGGGACACCAGCACGTCGCCGCAGCCGAACGTCTCGCCCTGCACCTTCGTCGGACTCACGGCAACGAAGAACAGTTCGACGGAGACCGGTCTGCCCGTCGGATGTGTCCTCACCTGCGCCCACGCGGGGACGCCGCCAAGACTGGCGGCCACCGCAAGGGTGATCAGGAACCGCCGGATGGCCGCCTGCTTCATCTCGCCTTCTTCCGCCCGATTGAGACAGACCGCCGGATGCCATGGTTCGGTCCGGCGATCCGCGCGCTCAGTGACGATGCGCGTCGGGGATGCCGAACCGGTGGGCGGTCTCGCGCTCGAAGTCGAACTCGATGAGCACGGCGGGCTCGTCGCCCACGACCGACCCGTCGTGTCCCGGCTCGATGACGACCGCCTGGGGTGCCGCGAAGTCGCGCGTGCATCCGTCCGCGTACCGGATCTGGATGCGGCCGCGCGCCAGGAAGCCGACGTGCGCGTGCATGCAGAGCTCGGTGCCGACGACGGCCTTCATCTGATTGTCCCAGCGAAGCCGGCCGGATAGATCGTCCGCTTCACGCGGCCGTCGCCGGCATGAACGATGTCGAGCTGGACGCCGGCGACGTCGCGATGGTCGGCTCCGGACATCGGGGCGAGAAGGGGATCGTTGCCGCTCATGTGTCAGTCCTCCAGGTGGACGGAATGTGGCGAATCGTAGCATTTTCGGACCCGGCCTTCCTCCACCGCTGAGCTGCCGCGGGATTGGCTCCGCTTCGGCGCCCGGTGCACTATGATGAAGGGAGGCAATGCGGGAAGTCGGATCGTCGCGGCGGGTCGGGTCGGTTGTCAGGCTGGTGCACTACTGGTGGCCCGTCGCGCTCGGGTGGTCCATCGCGCTGGTCTGGAATCAGGTCAGCGCGCGACCCGTGTCGCACCCGGGGCTCGCCGTCCTGCTCTGGGGCATCTTCGGCGCCTACAGCCTCGACCGGCTCCTCGACAGCGGATCGCCCGACGATCCGCGCTGGCTGCGCGTCGCCCTGGCCGGCGCGTTCCTCGTGTCCTCGGCCGCCTGTCTCTACTACCTCGTCGACCTGCCTCCCGGCACCATCGCCCTGATCCCGCTGCTGGCGGCAGCCGGCGTCTTCTACCGCCAGCTGAAGCGCTATCCGTTCACCAAGACCGTGCTCGTGCCGGCCGTCTGGGTCTGGGCCGGGCTCGCGCTGCCGGCCGCCGACGGCTCGTGGTTCGGCTGGCGATTGGTGATGCTGCCGGTGTCGGTGCCGCTGATGGCGCTGTTCGCCTCGGGCTGCCTGCTCTGCGACATCAAGGACGCCGAGGCCGACAGCCGCACGGGCGTCCGGAGCCTGCCGGCCGTCTTCGGCATCCCCTCGACGATTGCCGTCGCGACCGCCCTGGCGGTGGCCGGCATCCTGCTCGCCGGACTGCAGCAACGGCCCGCCCTGCTCGTCACCGGGCTCGCGCTCGTCGGCCTCGGCCAGTGGACGACGGTGCTGACGGCCGGTCCGGCCGGCGCGCTCGTCGTCGATCTGGCGTTGACGATCCCCGGCCTGCTCATCGCGACACACCTGCTCCGGTAGCGCCGCCCGCGGGTAGACTGAGAGCTCGCCGTGGAACCGCGCGAGCGCCTCGCGCCCGGCGATCGGTCAGGACCGTTTCACCCTCTCGTCACCGACACCGCAGCACCGTCAGCACAGGAGTCGCTCCGATGCCTCTCATCGATGCCGGCAGAAAGGCCCCCGCGTTCGCGCTCAAGGATCAGGATGGCAAGACCCATCGGCTGTCGGCCTGCGCCGGCCGGCCGGTCGTCCTCTACTTCTATCCGAAGGACGACACGCCCGGCTGCACGAAGGAAGCCTGCGCGTTCCGCGACAACCTGCCGAGTTCAGGAAGGGCAAGGCCGTCGTGCTGGGCGTCAGCATCCTCGACGAGGCGAGCAAGGCGAAGTTCGCGGCGAAGCACGACCTGAACTTTCCGCTGCTCGCCGACGCGGATCACGAAGTCGCCGGGAGGTACGGGGTGTGGCAGAAGAAGTCGCTCTACGGCCGGTCGTTCATGGGCATCGTGCGCACGACGTATCTCATCGACGCCGACGGCAAGGTGGTGAAACGGTGGGACAACGTGAAGGTGGACGGCCACGCCGAGGACGTGCTGAAGGCGGTCGGCGCGCTGTAGGGGCGACGCGCCGTTTCAGCGTTGCGACGGCGGCCGCCGGCCGACCGCCGGCGGCTTCGGTCCCGAGGGCGGCGCGAACGTCAGGTCCAGACTGCCGGCCGCGATCGATCGATCCACGAGCGACGGCGCCAGCCCGATTTCGTCGACGAGCGCGGCCCGCACGTCTTCGCGCGAGAGCTCGCGTGTCGTGACACCGGCGATGGTCTTCGAGAGGCGGCGGTTGCCGAACAGCACGAGCAGCTCGCCCGGCCGGTTCCGTCTCGCGTAGAGCCGCTGGTTGAACGGGCTGCGCTCGCGCGAAGCTTCGTACAGCGTGAGGTACGCGGCGGGATCGACCGGGTCGACGAGCAGCCGGCACGGCAGGTAGTCGTCATTCGGCGGCAGGTCCACCCAGATGACGTGCGTGCCGTCCACCGGTTCGACCTCCGCGGCGAAGACGGGTCCGGGCTGACGAAGAGGTCCGTCCCGAGCGGCAGCGGGATGCCGGTGAGCATCGACGAATCGGCCAGCCAGTCGGCGCCGGCGATCCGGACCTTCACGCTGCCGTGCGTCAGCAGGCCCAGGTCGCGCATCGAGCCGGCCACGCGGCGCGCCTCGAAACCGAGCGCACCGAGCAGCTCGCAGAGTGCGTGACTCGTCGGCCAGCAGGTGCCGCCGGCACCCTGCCCCAGCCAGGCCTCGAAGAACTCGTCCGCACGGCGTCCCGGCAGCGGCCGGCCCGCGCCTCCGTGCAGCGCCATCATCTTGCGCACGTTGTCGAACGGCACACCGGCACACCAGGCCGCATAGAGCGTCTGCAGCCCCTCGAGGTCCGGCTCCGGGACGGAAGGCAGGCCGAGACGCTCGAATACCCGATCACGCAGGGCGGGAGTCAGGCGGTCGATACCCATTGCTTTCTACGTTCTACGTTACAACCCGTCTACTTGATCCCCACCACCATCGAGTCCGGGCCGACGAGGTGCTCCACCCGCGTCTCCTTGAAACCCGCTTCCTTCATCCAGCCCGTGCAGTCGGCGCCCGAGTAGTCGAACCCGCCGGGCGTCTCGATCAGCATGTTCAGGCTCATCAGCAGGCCGAACACGTTCTTCCGCCGGTCGTCGTCGATGATCGCCTCGTAGACGATGAAGGCGCCGCCGGCGGGCAGGGCTTCGTAGGCCTTGCGGACGAGCATCTTCTTCTGTCCAGATCCCAGTCGTGCAGGATGTGGCCCATCATCACGACGTCGGCCTTCGGCAGCGGGTCCGCGAAGAAGTCGCCCGGCGTGAAGCTCAGCCGGTCGGCCACGCCGGCTGCGCCACGTAGTCGTCGAAGATCGGCCCGACCTCGGGCAGATCGAAGCCGATGCCCGACAGGTGCGGGTTGGCGAGCGCGATCTGCGCGGCCAGATCGCCCTGCGCCGTGCCGACGTCGACGAAGGTCTTGTAGTGCTCCCAGGGGAACTTGTGCGCGATCGCGATGTTGGCGCCGTGGCTGATGCCGGTCATCGCGGCCAGGAACTGCTGAGCCGCGCGGGATCGGCGTAGAACGCCTCGAACATCGGTGGCCGCCGCTCTTCGCCTCGTTCTGCGGCAGACCGGTGCGCAGAGCCTCTGTCAGATGACTCCAGAACGGGTACAGCCGATGGTTCGCCATCTCGAGAATCCCGCCCACGTAGGACGGCTTCTGCCTGTCGAGGAACAAGTCGGTCTCGGGCGTGTTGCCATACTCGCCTCTCTGCGCTCAGGAAACCGAGCGCCACCAGGGCGTCGAGAAAGTCGCGCGCCGCGCGCGGATGCAGTCCCAGGCGCCCCTGCAGGCCGTCAGCGCGTCGGGACCCTGGCGAGTTCGGTGAAGAGTTCCATCTCGATCGCGCTCAGCAGCGTTTTCGAGGCCCAGAAGCCCAGGCCGATTTGCAGAATCCTCTCGGGGGACAACTGGCCACCGGTCGCAGCGATATCGGACACCGTGATCCTCCTCTGTGGGCGAGTTGACGACCCGTCATGATGCCCCAGAGGCGCGGTCGCCTTCAATTGTGTTCGGTAAGGGATCGGGAGAGGAGCGGGGCGGACAGCGAACGGTTCGTCGGGAAACGCCGGACGGCAGGCAGGAGACTCGGGGCGGGAAGCGTCCCCTTACACCACCGCTCCGAACAGCCGCCCGACACCGGCCGTAATCGCGAGCGCGAGCGCTCCCCAGAAGGTGACGCGCAGGGCGCCGGCGAGTGCCGACGCGCCACCGGTGCGGGCGGCGAGACCACCGAGCACGGCCAGGAGCACGAGCGAGGCCACCGAGACGCCGGGAATCAGCAGGGCGGCCGGTAACAGCACCACCGTCAGCAGCGGCAGCGCCGCCCCCACGGTGAACGACCCGGCCGACGCAAACGCGGCCTGCACGGGCCGGGCCGAGACGACTTCCGAAATGCCCAGCTCGTCGCGGGCGTGGGCGCCGAGCGCATCGTGCGCCATCAGCTGTTGGGCCACCTGGCGCGCCAGGTCGGGCGTCAGGCCGCGCTGCACGTAGATGTCGGCCAGCTCCTGGTGCTCGGCGACGTTCTGCGTCGCCAGCTCACGCCGCTCGCGCGCCAGGTCGGCCGCCTCGGTGTCGGCCTGCGAGCTCACCGAGACGTACTCGCCGGCTGCCATCGACATGGCGCCGGCCACGAGCCCGGCCACGCCCGCGATCAGCACGTCGGAACGGGCCGCACTGGCCGCCGCCACGCCGACGAGGAGGCTCGCCGTGGAGACGATGCCGTCGTTCGCCCCGAGCACGGCGGCCCGCAGCCAGCCGATGCGGCTGGTCCGATGTTGCTCCTTGTGGCCCCGCTTCACGCTCCGGGTGTGTCGCGCCATGAACCAATCCCTCCCGTGCGGCCGGCCGGCCCCATCCGGGTCCGGCCCCGTCCTGCCGTTCTCCATCTTGCGTCGAACCGGGTGGGTTCGGAAAGCCCGGGCCGGGCCGGCGGGATCACCGCCGGGCAGTCCGCAGCCGCTGCCACGGATGCAGCAACTGCGGCGACTGTCCCGGCAGCGGCGCCGTGCGTCAGAACTTCCGCAGGAAATCGGCGGGGATGTCCGCCTTCTTGCGGGCCGCGATCGCGAAGTAGTAGAGGGGCTCGCCCTGGATCGACAGCCGGTGACGGTAGCGCTCCAGGTGATACAGGTCGAGGTACTTCGAGAAGATCAGTTCGCGAATCATCTTCGAGAAGCCCGACGTGTCGTCGTGGCTGAAGAACGATTCCTTGATGTTGAACGCGACCCAGCCCTGCGACTGGATGGCGTTGAAGGCCTCGAGGAAGGCCAGCGGCGGAATGTCGCCGAAGCCGAGCGCCGCCACGGTCGTCAGGCAGTCGAACGACCAGGTCGACAGCTCCTCGCGCTCCGCACCGGTCAGCTGGCAGAAGTCCTCGACGTAGTAGGCGTCGTAGAGGCCCGGCCGGTCGCGCTCGGTCGCCATCCGCGCTTCGGGGATGATGTCGGCGCCGACGAGCCGGGAGATCCCCCACTTCTTCATCGCCTCGCCCATCATGCCGTTGCCGGCGCCGAAGTCGAGCACGCGCAGTTCGGTGAAGTTCTCGTTCGTCTGGGCGACCGACGTCTTCAGGATCTCGGCGACCTTGTTGGGCGACTGGCACTTCAGACGATCGTAGAAGAGCTGTTCGTAGAGGCCGGGAACCTTGTAGATCTCGTCGTAGTCGTGGAAGCGCATCTTGCGCTTGCGATCGTTCTCGAAGAGGAAGAAGTACGCCTCGTCCTGGTCGACGTGATCGCCGAGGGGCGGAAACTGGATCTTGTGCCGGATGTGCATCGTCACCTTTCCTTGAGTGGCGGCGGAGCGACCGGCGATTCGCATGGAATCGCGGATGGCCCCGGGCCGCCGATGTCGGATAACGCCCGCGGACCCCACAGGGACGGCCTGCCGGCGGACGGTCGGAACGCGTCGGATGACCGCGGCGGCTGTGCAGAGGCCGTCGCTGGCGGCGCGCCGCGCAGACACAGGTCGAGCCCGGCGAACGGGGCGTCTGCGGTGTCTCCAGAAATCGGAGTCGATCGGCGCGTCGCGGATGACGAACGGGGTTCGTCGTGCTCCCGGCAGGTCCACAGGTCCCGCACGAAGCCGGCGGAGGCGGCCGCGCCCGGAAGCAGCCGTCAGCTGCCGAGGGCGGCGCCCACGTCGCAGGCGAAGCCGTGAACTCGTGGGGCGGACCAGACATCGTACCCCATCAGGGCGGATCCGCCAAAACGGGAGCGCCGGGGCATCAGACGATCCGGTGGGTCCTGACCGCGGTGCTGAAGGTGCGTCCGTCGACGTCCAGGTACAGCTGCTGCTCGGTGCGCGACACCGCCACTTCCGCGCGCCGGCCGATGGCCGCCGACGCCTCTTCGATGAACGGCAGGTCGAACATGTACACGGGAATCTCGGCGGCGCGATGCACCCGCTCGGCGCGCAGCGCCTCCAGCACCTTGTCGGGATTGCGGTGCGTATACACGGCCGCGCGGCCGGCCAGCTTCATACCGCGATGCAGACGCCGGGCGTCCGGCATGCCGACTTCGATCCAGGCGGTGAGGCGGCCCGCCGCGTCCCGGACCAGCACGGCGGGCTCGTCGGCCGACGACACGCCGCCCGCCGAGAACGCAATGCCCTCGGTGTATTCGAGGCAGTACGCAAGAAACCGGGTCAGCAGATATTCCGGCGTCTCGGACGGATGACGCGCGAGGCGCAGATCGAAGTGCTCGTACACGCCCCGATCGATGTCGGCCAGCTCGGTCACCAGGTTGTAGATCGTCGCCGTCAGTGCCATCGCTCACTCCACCTGCGACGTACGACGGGGGTCGCGGACTTCGCCGAAGGCCACGCCGAGCCGAGGACAAGAGAATCCGAGGCGAGGCGTCAGCGTCAGCTCCGCGCGGGGATGGGGCCCCGTGCGCATTGAATAATGCCTCAGAACACGAACGGAATGAGCCCCTTCACGCGCTTCCTGTACTCCGGATACTGGTCGGGAAAGTGCTTCGTCATCATCGCCTCTTCCTGCCTCGACTTCACCAGGAGCGCGACGAAGACCACGGCGAACCCGACGACCGGCTGAGGCGCGGCGAAGGCGAGCACCGACCCGGCGACCATGACCAGAGCGCCGGTATAGATCGGGTGGCGGACGATCCGGTACGGGCCGCGCTGGATGAGCTCGTGGTTCTCCTTGAACGTGATCCACCCGCTCCAGTTCGCGCCGAGCGTGCGGCGGGCCCAGAGCGTGAACCCCATGCCCGCGATGCAGAGCGCCGTGCCGATCCAGCCGGCCAGAGGCGTGTGGGGCATCGGGATCGGGACCGCCGGCCAGTGGATCCCGGAGCCGCCAAGCAACCAGTCGACCGCGACGGCAATCACGATCAACACCAGCAGCCGACCGCCGGGGCTCTGCCGTTCGACCGACCGCTTGGTCGACCACGCGGCGACGATCCAGTAGAAGACGACGACAGCCCAGCAGGCCATCACGACCTGCTGATAGAGGGTCATGGTGTCGGTGTTCGGCATTCGTCCGTCCCCGTCCAGGCTCCAGGCGTTCTTCGCGGCTTGCGGGAACCCACCCCCGCTCGGGCGGGCCGCAGGCGCTTCGACGTCCTACGCTCTACGTTACGTCCACTCTCTCCTTCCCTCCACCCTCGCCAGTATCGTCGCAGCCGTCAGGTGCGCCGTCACGTTCGCCGTGGTCTTGCACATGTCGGGAATCGCGTCGACGGCAATCAGGATGCCGACCCCTTCGGGCGGCAGGCCGAGATTGACCAGCAACGGCACGAGCAGGAAGAGACTGGCGCTCGGAATGCCGGGCACGCTGAAGCTGAGCACCGTGCCGGTCACCACGACCGTGGCGAGCTGCGCCATGCCGATGTGCACGCCGTACAGCTTGCCGAGGAACAGCGCGCCGACGATCCAGCCGATCGGCACGTTCACGCGGAAGATCGTCACGGCGAGCGGAAGCGCGAAGCCGTCGATGATCGGCGGCAGCTTCAGCGTGTCGCGCGCGGCCGACAGCAGTGCGGGCAGCGCCGCCAGAGAGGACCGGGTGCTGAACGCGACGGCCTGCGCCGGCAGCACAGCCCTGGCGAAGCGGCGGAACGGCGTCCGGCCGGCCAGCACCGCGACGGGATACAGCAGAGCCGTGAACACCAGCGCGATGCCGGAGAGCGTGGCGACGTAATAGATGATGGCGCCCGCCGCCGCCAGCCCCATGCGGAAGCCCAGAGGCACGGCGAGCGCGAAGATGCCGATGGGAGCAACGGCGAGAATCCACCCGACGACGACCAGCAGCGCGTCGGCCAGCGCACGGAACCACGCGACCAGCGCCTCCTGCCGCGCGCGGTCGAGTCGCGTGATGGCGAGGCCGAGCACCAGCGTGAAGAACAGCACGGGCAATACCGTGCCGTCCGCCGCGGCCTTCAGCGGGTTCACCGGCACCATCTCGACGATGCGCTGCGCCAGCGAGGGCATGTGCCGCGCCGTCTCCGCGATGCCGGCCGTCCCGGCGCTCGATCGCAGCGCGGCTGCCACGTCGGGCGAGATGACGAGCCCCTTCAAGACCAGCGGCGCCACGAACATCGTGAAGACGCCGCCGGCGACCAGCAGCACGACGAACACCGGCACCGCCCAGGCGCCGAGCCGGCCGACGCGCCGCAGGTCGGTCGCGCCGCCGACACCGCTGACGACCAGCGTGATGACGAGCGGGAATCACCGTCATCCGGATCGCGTTGATCCAGATCGTGCCGACCGGCTCCACGACGGCCACCGGCGTGGCGGCCGCATGACTCCCCGCGGCCGCCAGGGCCATGCCGGCCGCGAGGCCGACGATGAGGGCGAGGAGGGTGCGAAGGGTGGAGGACAAGGGAGAAGGCTTGTAGGCTACGGGCTACGCGGGCTACGGGCTACGGGCTACGGGCTACGGTCTACAGTCTTCAGTCTCCGGTCCTGACAGTGCTCGTCGAAACGGGCAATGGGCAAGGCGCAACGGGTGTCGCTCGCACAGCCGGCGAACGCCGGTGCCACGTGTCTCGGGCTCCTCGCGTAGGGGCCGCCCAGAGCGCGCCCGTGTGCGGCTCTGAAATCGCCTCGCAACGGCGCGGTGAAGCGCGGCCACCATGCGCCGCGCCTACGTGCATAGACGCCGCACGCCGCACTGGCGCTGCACATGACAGGTGCTCCTCCTACCTCGGCCAGAGCCACCCGAACGTGCCCGCCGTCAGCAGCCCGTAGATCAGCCCGTCGAACATCGACAGCAGCGTCGTTCCCCAGTTGCGCCGGTACCAGATCGACTGCTGGGCGAGCGCGAACGAGTAGCCCATGAAGGCCGTGGTGCCGACGAAGCGGAAGACCTGGAGGTAGTCGACGCCGGCGGCGAGCGCGCGTCCCGTGATGTAGGCCGAGAAGAAGCTGACGAGCACCGAGTAGAGGAACCAGAGCGTCAGGCTCTTCCCCATGCCCATGTCCCCGCCGGGCGAGACGGTCATGAAGACTATCGGTCCCTTCTTCATCCTCTCGACGAAGGCCGGATCCTTCATGCCGGCCGCCGAACCCGGAAGCGGCGCACCGTAATCGCCCGGGGCGATGTCGAGCCGGCGGATCGCGTCCAGCAGCTCGTCCTCCTTCGGCACCCGCTTCATGTCGTTCTTGTGGAGCGGCAGCACCATGTGGAAGAACGCACTGACAAAAAAGACGATGACCGCCGACAGCACGATCGGAAGCCAGAGCGACATGACGGGGACCATGCGCACCTCCGGGGCAGGACGTGGACGTGAGTTGGCGAAGAAATCGGGTGAATCCTAAGAGGTGAAGGGCGGGCGGCGCAAGGGGAAACGACGGACACCTGCGGGCTACGGGCTACGGGCTACGGCGGGAGCCTGCCGTCTACGGTCTACAGTCTGCGGTCCAGATAGGGCGGCGACGCACCCACCGCCCTACCGCCTGCCGCCCATAGCCTATCGCCTACCGAGTACCCCTCAGTATCCGCGTTCGAAGTCGACCTGGTAGTTCAGCGCCTCCCCCGCCCGGAGCCGCCGGTAGTTGTCGATGAAGACCGGCGCGATGTCCTCGGGGAAGCTGAGGGCGGCCGTGTGGCCGGTAATGAGCACGTTCGGCAGCCGCCAGAAGGCGCTGTACGGCGGCAGCGGCTCCTCGTGGAAGACGTCGAGCACGGCGCCGGCCAGCCGGCCCGACTGCAGCGCGTCGGCCAGCGCCTCTTCGTCGACGACCTGGCCGCGGCCCGGGTTCACGAAGATCGCGTGCTGCGGCAGCGCGCCGAGCAGTCGCGCCCCGACCAGTTCGCGGGTCGCGGGCGTATGGGGCAGCACGCAGACGAGGTAATCCAGTCCCGACGCGAACCGCTCGAGGTCGTCGCCGTGGAACCAGGCGTCCACGTCGGGACAGTCCTCGCTCGCGCGCGTGTAGCCGTGCACGTGCATGCCGAAGCACTTCGCCGTGTGGGCCAGCACCGCGCCGATCGATCCGACGCCGAGCAGGCCGATCCGCTTGCGCCGCAGCGTGCCGGGCGGCGTCCGATCCCATCGTCCGGCCTGCTGCGACGCATGGCGGCTGAAGATGAGCCGCTCGTGCGCCAGCAGGTAGCCGAAGACGTACTCCGACATCAGTCCGCCGAAGACGCCGCGCGCGTTGGTCAGCACGTAGTCACGGCGCAGCTCGGGCGCCAGCAACGGCTCCACGCCCGCCCAGGTCGCCTGCACCCAGCGCAACCCGGCGAGCTGCGGCAGCACGCCGGCGATGAGCGACGGCTCGCCGAGCGCCAGATCGCAGCCGGCGCCGTCGCGGATCGCGTGCGCCGCGTCGGCCGCCGACACGATCTCCAGGTCCGGCAGGTGCGCGTCCTCGATCAGCCGGCGATATTCCGACGCGTGACGGGAGAGGATGAGGAGATGAGATGGGTCACCGGAACTCCGCTCCGTCCACCGTCACGCGGAAGAACTCGCCTTCGGTGTCGAAGCGATCGGAACCATACGTACCAGCCGACGCGCAGGCGCGTCGGAATCGTGTAGCCGCCGAACGTCCGCTCCTCGTCGGCGACGCCGCCGAAGTCGGAGTAATGGAAGTGGCCGCCGTCCGGGCTGCCCCAGCGCTTCAGCTTCACGCTCACGACACGGCCCGATGCGTCGATCGCGAGGCCGAGATCGGCCGCCCGGCCGAACAGCGTGAAGACGCCCCGCGCATGGCGGGCATCGACCGGCACCCACGACACGTCGCTGCGCGTCAGCGCGGATGGCAGCCAGATCGATTCAGCGCGCACCCGCCCGATGGCCGAGCGGGTGACGTCGGGACCGGAGGCCGTCATCACCGGGAACAGCCCGAGCAGTCTCCAGCGCTGCGCCCCTTCGCCGTTCACCAGCCGGTCCCATCCGCTCACCGGCAGGCCGCGCATCCGCACCGTCGCGCGCCAGATCATCGCGCGGTTCCAGACGATGACCTGCTCCGCCTTGAACGGCAGCCAGCCCTTCAGCTTGATCTGCCCGTGCATGCGCAGCCGCACCGCCGACGCGAGCGGCGTTCCCGGCGCGATCGCGTGCTCCAGGTAGCGTCGCGCCGTCTCCGGCCGTCCCGCCACGAGCGCCGGCTGAAACAACTCTGTCCCGGGCGTCACCGAATCCCAGAGCGCGTCGAGGGTAAGATCGTGGGCCATCAGATCATCGACGAATCGAGAATGAAGAATGTCGAATGAAGAAAGGAGACGGAACGCACTCGTCTGTCGACCTGCCTCCGGCCTTGCGCCCAGCATAGCGGCTGACGGACGGTCCGGTCCATCTTTCTCGATTCCAGATTCTCAATTCCCCATCCGTCACCGTCCTCCCCCAGCGGCACCTTCCGCTTCCCCGTCGTCGGCGGCGGCGGCTCGTGCATCAGGCGGTCGGGCGGATGGGCCTTCAGCTCCTTCAGCGCCTCCGCCACCGCCTGTTCGAGCTGCGGGTCGTGGCCGGCGATGACGTCCTTCGGCCAGTTCTCGACGTCGATGTCGGGCGTGATGCCCGTGTTCTCGACCGCCCAGTGGCCCGAGCGGTCGAAGAAGCCGCCGCGCGGCGCGATCATCGATCCGCCATCGACGAACGGCGGCGTGTCGGCCGTGTGGACCAGGCCGCCCCACGTCCGCTTGCCGACCAGCAGGCCGATCTTCCGCCGCTTGAACATGTAGGGCATCAGGTCGCCGCCCGAGCCCGACATCTCATTGATGATCATCACCTTCGGTCCCCAGATGCCGGCTTCGGGGCTGGTGAAGGGGACGCGGGTGCCGGCGACGTTGTTGAAGTAGCCGTCGTAGTCGCGCTGCAGCGCGTCGATGATGTAGTCGGCCGCCGAGCCGCCGTTGTTGTAGCGCTCGTCGATGACGGCCCCCTGCTTGTCCTGCTGCGCGAAGTAGTAACGGTTGAAGCTCTCGTAGCCGCCCTGCCCGGTATCCGGCAGATACACGTAGGCGAGCTTGCCGCCCGACAGCTTCTCCACCAGCCGGCGGTTCGACTCGACCCAGGCGCGGGTCCGCAGCCCCGCTTCGTTCCTGACCGGCACGACCGTAATGTCCCACGCGCCCTGCGCCGACGCCGTCGAGTTCACCCTGAGCACCGTCTGCCTGTCGGCGGTCCCGTCGAGCAGGCGGTAGATATTGTCCGTGCCGCGCAGGTCGACGCCGTTGACGGCGAGGATGTAGTCGCCAACCGCCGCCCGGATGCCCGGCGTGGCGAGCGGCGCGCGCAGGGTCCGGGTTCCAGCGTCTCCGTGTCGTAGATCCGGGTCGATCCGGTAGCGGCCGTTCTCGACGCTGAAGTCGGCGCCGAGCAGCCCGGCGTGGATCGGCGGCACCTCGGGCATGTCGCCGCCACGGACGTACGAGTGGCCGATGGAGATCTCCGATCCCATCATGTCGATCAGGTAGTTCAGGTCCGCCCGGTGCATCACATAGGGGAGCAGCTCGCCGTAGACCTGCTTGTCGCGCGGCCAGTCGGTGCCGTGCATGTTCTTCACGTAGAGATAGTCGCGCTGGTTCCGCCACCCCTCGTCGAAGATCTGCCGGAACTCCGCCTTCGGATCCAGGAACATCGTGAGCGTCGCGTTCAGCTTGCCCCTGCCCGCCTCGGGCGGCTTGCCCGTGGCGTCGACGAGGAACAGCTCCGGCACCCGTTCCGTCCGGCCGTTGCCGTCAGCCTCGACGAGGTTCGTCCGGTAGACGAGCTTCTTCCCGTCGGCACTGACGTCGAAGGTGGCGACGCCGCTCTTCACGAAGACGTCCGGCTTCCGGTCCTCGATCCGGTAGCGGTGCAGCGCGTTGCCGGCGTTCGGCGAATCCGCCTTCCGGCGTTTCCATGTAGAAGACCGTGCCGGCCTCGCCCGGCCGCAGCATCGTGTACTGCCGTTCGGGCACGCCGCGCACCGAGACCACGCGCGACTGGAGGCCGTCGAAGTCGATCGTCACGGCCGGCGGCTCGCCCGCGCCCTCCTTCGCGATTCCAGCCGAGCCGTTCTTCTTCGCCGTCTCCGACCCGACGCCCGGGTCCTCGTCGCTCTCCGGCAGCAGCGGGCTCGCGTCCCCCTTGTGCAGCACGGCGAGGTAGAGGCCGAAGTGCTCCAGATGGTCGTACGACGTCATGTCGAGCCACTGCGACTTCAGGCCGTAGTCGGTCGACGCGAGGAACCAGAGGTACTTGCCGCTGGCGTCCCACACCGGCCAGACCGCGTCGGCCAGCCCGTCGGTGACCTGCCGCGTCTCGCCCGTCTCGACGTTGCTGATGAAGATGGCGTGATAGAGCGAGTTCAGGTGGCTCGAGTACGCGATCCACTTCGAGTCGGGGCTCCAGGCGGGGTTCTCCGTCCGGCTCGGCACCATCCACGGATCGCTGCCGACCACCTTCGCCTTCCCCGTGGCGACGTCCATCACCCAGATCTTCAGGTCGGTGTCCGTGTAGACGATCTTCTTCGAGTCGGGCGACCACGACGCCATGTAGTAGTGCTTCGGGTCCGGGAGCGGAATCGTCCGCGGCGGCGCGATGCCGTCCTGCGCCTCGATGACGAGCTGGTACTCGCCCGACTTGTCGCTGAAGTACGAGATGTACTTGCCGTCGGGCGACCAGGCCGGCTCGATCTCGGCCGAACCGCTCGAGTTGGTGATGTCGCGGACGTCGCCCTTCCCGGCCGGCACCGTGAACACCTCGCCGCGGGCCTGCACCACCACCCGCTTCCCGGTGGGCGACAGCGCGACCTTCGTCATCATCTTCGTCACGTCCTGCCAGTGCGGCATCATCCAGGGGAAGTCGCCGGCCGCCGTGATGTGAACGACATGCTCCTGGTTCGTGCGGGGATCGAGCAGGTGCACGTAGCCGGCCTGCTCGAAGACGATCGTGTTCTGGTCGGCGTCGAGCGTCTTCACGTCGAGACCGGTGAACTTCGTCACCTGGGTCAACTGCTTCGACTGCGTGTCGTACGACCAGATGTTGGCGACGCTGTCGCGGTCGGAGATGAAGTAGACCGTCTTCCCGATCCAGACCGGATCCATGTCCTTCGAATCGGTCCAGGGCGGCGACACCAGGTCGTACGTCTTCAGATCGACGATCCAGATCGGGCGGTTCTGTCCGCCCCGGTAGTGGCGGCGCTCCTCGTCCCACGAGTTGTTCATCCGGTAGGCGATGTGCGTGCCGTCGGGGGAGAACTTCCCCTGATAGCCGCGCGGCAGCGTCATCGCCACCGGCATGCCGCCATCGATCGAGACCGTCCAGAAGCGCGGCTCGGGCCGCGCCGCCCAGGTGTCCCGGCTCGACGAGAAGAGGATCGACTTGCCGTCCGGCGTCCAGCCTTCGACCAGGTCGTTGCCGGGATGCCAGGTCAGGCGCTTCGGCTCGCCGCCCTCGGCCGGCACGACGTAGACGTCGATGTTCCCCGCGTATTCGCCGCTGAAGGCAATCCACTTCCCGTCGGGCGAGAAGTGCGGGTTCGACGTGAGCCCCTGGAAGGTCGTCAGGCGCCGGGCGAGGCCGCCCGACCGCGGCACCACCCAGATGTTCTGGGCGTACGCGAAGGCGATCTGCGTGTCGCTGACCGTCGGCGCCCGCAGCAGCCGCGTCTCGGCCTCAGCAGGCCGCGCGGCGGCGAAGAAGGTCAGCAGGGCGAACGAGACCGACAGGACGAGCGGCTGCTCGATCAGCTCTGCAGACGTGGACCGGACGAACCCGTCGAACGTCACGCGATGCAGTCATGAGTTGGGGCTGCGGCGGTTCGAGGACTTGCGGCGACGGGCCCTTCCGTTCGCCGAGGCGCGGGGATACCTGACGGATGAGGATGTTGCGCGGGATGTCTCGTGAGGGTGTTTCTCGACACGAACGTCCTGGCGGCCGCTTTCGGCACGCGCGGCCTCTGTGCGGATGTCCTGCGAGTCGGTACTGGCCGAGCATCAGCTCGTCGTCGGTGAGGTCGTCCTGACGGAACTCGAGCGCGTGCTCGTCAGGCGCTTCAAGGTTCCCGCGGCCACGGTCAGCGAGATCCTCTCGTTCCTCCGCGAATACGAAGTCGTGCCGAAACCGAAGAAGCCTGCCGCTGAATCCGCTCGCGATCCGTCGGATCGATGGATCCTTGCATCCGCCGTGGACAGCCGCGCCGATGTCCTCGTGACCGGCGACCACGACCTCCTCGACATCGCCGCCTCTTCGCCGGTTCCCATCGTCGATCCGCGCGGATTCTGGACCCGGCTCCGTAAGGGCTAGGCCGAGCTGAAGCTCGGCGCGACGAGGAGCGCTTGTCGATTCCGGCGTTCTTCCCACTTCAGAACTTCGTGCCTTCGTGCCTTCGTGGCTGATCTTCGGGCCCTGGATTCCCGCGTTCGGAGGAATGACGAATCGCCATCGCGCTGGATTCAGGATTGGGGATTGGGGATTCGGGGGGTCAGGCGTCGCAACGGGTAATGGGCCATGGGTATTGAGCCGGGCCGGCCGGCTCGGAACTACCCGTGGCGCATTACCCGTTGCTCATTGCCCATGGCCAATTGCCACGCGGCTATTACTGCGTCTTCACCGAAACGGCGCCACGAACATCGTGCCGAGGTTCGCCACCGGGTCGACGGGCACCAGCGTCATGCTGCTGCCCGCGCCATAGCACGACCCGGCACTCTTCAGCGAGTGCAGCGTCACGATCTGGCTCGGACCGCTCTCCCCGTACAGCACATCGTCTGGCGTCGAGAGCGCCGTGGCCGGAAACGGCGTGTAGGTCGGCACCGCGTACGCCTGGCCGGTGCAGTCGGTCGACACGAAGTACAGCAGCGATCCCTGCGTAGTCGCTGCGCTGCACGTCGAAGGGATAGATCTGGCCGTTGGATTCGAACCCGACGACGGTGGCGTGAAGACCGGTGTTCACGCCGAGCACCCGGCCCATCTTCGCGCCGGTGGAATCGACGACGGTGAGCGTGCTGCCACCGCCGGCTGAGCGCATCGACCTTGGCCTGCAGGGCATCGATCTGATCCTGCAGATTCTGGAACGGCGCATCGACCGCATGCGTGATGCCGGTTCCACTCCCGGTGCTCGTCGTGCGTGCTGACACGCGCGACCGACGGCCCGGTGACCACGAGAAGCCCGAGGACCACAACGAGAGCTGCGGTACGCATCTGCGACCTCCTTGTCTCGGAACGACGACTCCTTCGGCGCCCCGCGCGGCCCGGTCCCGGGCGGGCGTGAGCGCCGGTTACGAATCGCGGGGGTGCGGAGCAAGATCGTGGCCCGCTGCGGGCCGGCGGATATCAATGCGTGCAGGAAGATGACAGGAACGGACGCGGCCGGCCCCCCGCGCCGGCGCGATGCGAAAATCCGTCGTCACCGCCCGCCACGGCTGGCGTGGGAAAGACGAAACCGGCATCCGGCCCGATTACAGCTCTGGCGGGGGAAGTTACAGAATCGGCGCTCGGGGGGTGGACGCCGAGCTGAAGCTCGGCGCTACGAGGTGGCTGAGGAGCGGCCAACGCGCCTGCTCAGGGCGTAGACGACCAGCCCGATGCCGGCCGCAACAAGGGCCGTGCGCGCCTGGACGAGCGTGCTGCTGGAGAACAGCGCCGCGCAGAGCAGCAGCGCCGCGCCTGCGACGAAGTCGCCGGCCGGCACGCGGAACGCCGTCGGCGGCGCGTCCGCCCGCCGCCGCAGCACGGGGACGGCCGCGCAGGTGATCGCGTAGATGAACAGCCGGATGAGCGTGCTCATCGTCGCCGCCGCGATGAAGGTGCCGGACAGCGACAGCCAGAGCACGCCGGCCGAGGACAGCAGGATGGCGACGTGCGGGGTATGGAAGCGCGCATGCGTCGCACCGACCACGCGCGGCACCTGCCCGCGCTCGGCCATGGCGAACAGCAGCCGCGGCGCGAACAGCATGATGGCGTTCAGCGTCCCCATCACCGACACGAGCGCCCCCGCCGCCATCACGAACGCACCCGCCCCGCCGAGGAAGCCGAGACTCGCATCGGCCAGCGGCCGCGTCGGAGCCCGCGAGGCCGGGCAGCGTGCCGATGCAGACGACCTGAATCGCCAGATAGAGGACGACGACGAACCCCATCGCGGTCAGCAGCGCGAACGGGGCGTCGCGCCGGGGATCGACCGTCTCGCCGGCCGGGATGCCCACCGACTCGAATCCCGCGAAGGCGAAGACCAGCAACAGCACGGTCGCCGAGAACGTGCCGGCGCCAGGGCGCGCCGCCAGCGAGAACTGCGCCGGATGGACGAAGAACAGGCCGACCGCCACGAAGAGCAGCAGCGGCACGAGCTTGCCGACGGTGAAGATGTTGCTCGCCAGCGCCGCGCGTCGCACGCCGATCAGATTCAGCGTGGTCAGGAAGAAGACGATGGCGACAATCACGACGCTGCGGGCCGGCCCCTCCGCCGCCGCCGGCCAGAAGTATCCGAGGTAGCCGACGAAGAGATTGCAGAGGGCGGCGAAGGCGGTGAGCTGGGCGAGCCACAGCAGCCAGCCGACTTCGAACGACGCGATCGGACCGAACGCCTCGTTCGCATAGAGGTACGGCCCGCCCGTCCCCACGTACCGGCCGCCGAGCTCGGCGAAGCACAGGAGGATGAGCGCGACCAGCGCCGCGCAGACCAGGTAGGCGAACAGGCTCCAGGTGCCGGTACGGCGGAACACTTCCGACGGCAGACCGAAGATGCCGGCGCCGATGACGGTGTTCAGCACCAGCGCGACGAGATCCCATCGGCGGATGCCGCGGACGAGGCCGGCTTCGGCGGGCGCCGCCGGTGCTGCCGTCGACATGCGAGGCAGGAGTGAAGACTATGCCAACAACGGCTGAGGTGAAAGAAGAAAGACAGATGTCAGGATCAAGGGGCGAGAGCTCCTTCGGCCCGCGTGAGTCGCCGGAGGGAAGCGAGGCATCGCCGAGCCGCCGAGCGCGAGCGGATGGGGGCGGGCCCGGAAGGGCTCAGGGCAGGGAGAAGGGGCCCCTCACCGCGCGGCGCTCTCGAGCATCTTCACCATCGCGTGCAGCGTCGCGTTGACGGGCGTCCGGATGCCGTGCCGCTGTCCGCGGCTGACGATGGCGCCGTTGAGGTCGTCGATTTCCGTCCGACGGCCGGCGCCGATGTCCTGGAAGGTCGACGAGGTGGCATTCGGCATGATCGCGCCCACCCTGAAGACGGCCGTGGCGATGGCGTCGGCATCGAGCGGCACACCATCGGCCCGGCCGACGGCGACGGCTTCGTCGATGATGCGGCGCATGACCTCGTGCACCGCCGGGTCGGCCACCATCTGCCCGCAGGTCGCATGAGCGAGCGCCGAGATGGCGTTGAACGAGCAGTTGGACGCCAGCTTGCCCCAGAGATCGACGCGGATGTCGTCGGACAGCCGGCAGTCGATGCCGGCGCGGGCCAGCGTGGCGACCGCCTTCGCAATCGCGTCGTGTCGCCTGGCGTCGGTGCCGAGATCGTCGCCCGTGAGGATCAGGCTGCCGCCGTTGTGCTTCACGTGGCCGGGCCCGGCCATCTCGGCGGCCGCATAGACGACGGCCGGAAACACGTCGCGTCCGGGGAGATGGGCGCGCAGCCGATCTGCGTTGTCGAGGCCGTTCTGCAGGCTGAGGACGACCGCGGCCGGCGCGAGGTGGGGCGCCATCTGGCGCGCCGCCTCTTCCGTGTCGATCGTCTTCACGGAGACCAGAACCAGCTCGGCACCGTCGAGCGCGGCCGGGATCGGACGAGGCGGCCAGCGGCACGCGCTCGTCGAAGGCGACGCTCTCCACCCGGAGGCCATCACGCACGATCGCTTCGACGTGGCGCGGCCTCGCAATCACCGTGACGGGCGCCCCGGCCCGCGCCAGCATGCCCGCGAAATAGCAGCCGATGCCGCCGGCGCCCATGACGCCGACCCGGGGCCAGACCGGCCCCGTGCTCTCAGCACTCATGTCCACAGCGTACATCAGGCTGCATCAATCGCGGGCGCCGGTCCCATGGCCTGGTTTCGATACGACGGGTGGTCGGTGTATAAACAGGCCTCGGCACTGGAGGATTTCGCATGAACGTGGTCTTCGGCATGGTCTCGACGCGCTCCTCGCTCGCCTTCACGCGGCTGGCGGTCGAGTCGTTCCTGCGGACGACGCCGACTCGGTCCCGACCGGGAGTTCCTGCTGCTCGACAACGACCAGTCGATAGCCGAGCCCCTGCCCGAAGGCGTCACGCTCATGCGGAACGCCTCGCCGCGCAGCTTCGCCGCCAACATGAACGTCGTGCTCCGTCGCGCCATGCGCTGGCAGGCCGACGCCGTGCTCCTCAACAACGATCTGGTCTTCACGAAGGACTGGTACGAACCGCTGGCCGCCGAACGGCGGGCCCTCGTCTCCGCGGTCTCGAACGCCGAGGTGCGGTACGCGGACGATGACGGCTTCGAGTGCCGGTTCACCATGGATCTGGCCGACTACCGCGGCCACGAAGAAGCCCTGGAGCGGATCGCCGCATTCAACCGGCGGAAGCCGCAGACGTTCGCCGAGGCGCACGCCATCCCCTTCTTCTGCGTCCGCGTGCCGCGCGACCTCATCGAGACCGTCGGCTTCCTGGACGAGCGGTTCGTCACGGGCGCCGAGGACAAGGACTACTGCATCCGCGCGCTGCAGGCCGGCTTCCAGGTCTGCTACGCCCCCCGGGCGTTCGTGCTGCACTTCCAGGGAAAGTCGACGTGGCGCGGGCCGGAGACGAAAGAGGAGACGCAACTCCGGGGCGACACCTACGTCCAGCGCTTCGTCGAGAAGTGGGGCGCCACGCTCACCCGCCTCTTCATCGCGAACGACACGAAGGCGCTCGAGGCCTCACCCGAACTGCGCGAGGCCTGGGAGGCGAAGCGGTTCGGTTCGTCATCGACGAACTGGTGCGGGAGCGGGGCGGAGGCGGATGACGGCTGAAACGCAGGACATGGAACGGAGACTCACCCCACGTTGTTCAGAATCCGCAGCGCCGTGCCTTCGAAGATGTTCCGCTTCTCGTCGGCCGGAATGTCGAACGTCTCGATCGAGCTGACGGCGCGGTCGATCGAGCCGAGCAGGTGCGGGTAATCGCTCGCCATCACCATGTGGTCGGTGCCGATCAGGTCACGCACCATCCGCAGGTTGTCGTGGCTGAAGGTCACGGTGTCGTAGTAGAGCCGCTTCAGGTAGGTGCTCGGCTTCTCGTGGATCTTCACCCTGCACTCGGCGAAGTCGTGGAAGCCGGTATCCATCCGCTCCATCAGGTACGGCACGGCGCCGCCGGCATGGGCGACGAGCCACCGGATGTCGGGAAAGTCCCTGAACATGCCGTCGTAGCACATCCGCGCCACGGCCAGCGTCGTATCGACCGGGAAGCCGACGATCGGGCCGAGGACGTACTCGCGGTACGGCTCGGCGTCGAGCGGCAGCATCGGATGCAGGAAGATGCACAGCTTCATCCGGTTCGCCTCTTCGAAGAACGGCCGGTAGGCCGGATCGGTGAGCGCGCGGCCGCGGATGTTGCTGAGCAGGATGACGCCGTTCATCTTCAGATCGCCGATCGTCCGGTGCAGCTCGGCGAGCGCGGCGTCGGGCACGTCCATCGGAATCGAGGCGAACGCCTTGAAGCGCGTCGGGTGGCGCGTCACGAGATCGGCGTAGGCATCGTTCACCATCCGCGCGGTCTCGGCCTGGTGGGCCGGTTCGGCGAAGAAGATGTTCGGGGTCGACAGCGACACGACCTCGACGTCGACACCGACCCGGTCCATGTCCTCGAGCCGCTTCGACACGTCGGTCATCGGCGGCGTGATGCCGAAGAAGCGGGCGCCGCCGTACGTAATGATGGTCTGGCCGGTCGGCGAGCGGGTGAAGGCGAACTTGCCGCCGACCTCGCGGATCCGCTGGAAGAACGCGTCGGGATAGTAGTGCGTGTGGAGGTCGAACTTCCTGACCGCCGTCTCGCCCGCCGGCGCCTGCCCGCGCGCCTCCGGCTCGGCCCGGGCCGACCGTCCGCCAGCGGCCACTGCTCCTGCCGCCGCCGCGCCGACGCTCTTCAGGAAGTCGCGCCTGATCATGGAAATGATCTCCCCAGCTGGATGCCGGTCCAGGTAGCAACGACGCCGGTCGCACGGCCGCGGCCGCGCGCGCCTACCGCAGCGCCGCGCCGAACAGGGCCTTCAGCTTCGCGAACGCCCGCTCGGCCTGCGGCTCGTTGTACACCGGACTGTCGGGCACGGTCCAGCCATGGTGCGCCCCCTCGTAGACCTCGCTCTCGTACACGCCGCCCCACGCCTCGAGCGCCTCGTCGAGCTTCGCGATCGCCGCGGCCGGCATGCTGCGGTCCTCCACGGCGTGGCCGAAGTGCAGCCGCGCGCCGACCATCAGCTGCGGCAGCAGCCGGTGCGGGCTCGCCGGGTCGTCGGTCCACAGTCCGCCACCGTGGAACGAGGCGACCGCTGCAATCCGGTCGGGCCGCGCCGCCGCCATCCGCAGTGCCATCGGACCGGTGGCGCAGAAGCCGACCACCCCCATCGGTCCCACAGCCACGTCGTCGCGGCCGGCGAGGAACTCCACGTACGCCGAGCCGTCGCGCGCCACCGCCTCCGGCGTCAACGGGCCGCGCAGCTCGCCGAGTCGCTTCATTGTCTTTTCGTCGCCCATCTTCACCGGGAAGTCCAGCACCGGCGGCCGGCCGGTGCGGTAGAAGACGTTCGGCAGCAGCACGGCGTAGCCCTCGCCCGCCAGGCGGCGCGCCATGCCCCGGTTCGAATCGCGGATCCCGCCGATGTCGGTCAGGTACACCACGCCCGGACGACGGCCGCCGCCGGGATGATAGAAGAAGCCATCGACCGTGCCGTCGGCCGTCTGCAGTTCAATAGCCGTCTCAGTCACCCGCTCTCCTCCTACTCCTTGCTCCTCAGCCTCTGATAGAACCACCAGTGGTGTCCCTCGGGGTCGATCGCCTCGTAGCCGCGGTCGCACCAGTAGTCCGCTCCGTAGTCGACCGTCTTCGGCTCCACCACGATCTGCGCCCCGGCGGCCCGCGCCTGCCGGCAGTGCGCCTCCACATCGTCCACGTACATCATCATGCTCTGCGTGTTCGCGCCGTCGAGCGCGCGCGGGCTCGCGCAGAACTGCCGGTCGTCCCGGTCGGTGCGGCCCGCCGAGCCCACCATGATGAGGCCGCCGTCGTAGGTCAGCTCGGAGTGATGGACCGTGCCGTCCTCGCCGTCGATCTTCAGCCGTACCTGGAACCCAAACGCCCTGCAGAGCCAGTCGATGGCCGTCGCGGCGTCCTGGTAGTAAGCCGCCGAGGCGATGCGCGGCCAGCCGGGAGGTGTCGGTTTCATGTCGAGGCTCCTTCGCGAACAAAGCCCTTTCCGGGCTTCCGGTCTTCGTGATTAAGTGTGGCGATGACGACGGACCGGGTCGAGGCGTTCAGCGACGGCGTGCTGGCGATCCTCATCACCATCATGGTGCTGGATCTCAAGGTCCCGGAGGGCACCACCCTCGAGGCGCTGCGGCCGGTGCTGCCGGTCTTCCTCACCTACATCCTGAGCTTCGTGTTCCTCGGCATCTACTGGAACAACCATCACCACCTGTTCAGCGCCACCGAGCACGTCAACGGCGCGATCATGTGGGCGAACCTTCACCTGCTCTTCTGGCTGTCGCTCGTGCCGTTCGTCACCGGGTGGATGGGCGAGAACCACTTTGCGGCCGCGCCGACCGCCGTCTACGGCGGCGTGCTCCTGATGGCCGCGATCGCATACTGGATCCTGCAGCACCAAATCCTCGTCCTGAACGGTCCCGACTCCGCGCTCGCCCGCGCCGTCGGCCACGACCTGAAGGGACGGCTCTCGCCGCTGCTCTACCTCGCGGCCATCGGCCTCGCCTTCGTCAATCAGTGGATTGCCGACGGCCTCTACATCTTCGTCGCGCTGATGTGGCTGGTCCCCGACCGGCGGAATTCGAGGGGCGGATCGGCGCGGGAATCGGAGAATTGAGAGTTCTACGGATTCGAGAAATGACTGCGAAGCCGAGAGAGGACGCTTCTTCGGATTCTCCATTCTCAATTCGCCTGCGTTCACGGCGCGAGCTGCCTCGGCTCGGGCGCCGGCGGCAGGAGCCGCGGGCTCTCGTAGAGTTCCCGGATCAGCTGCGTGCCCCAGGTCCGTTCCAGTCGCCGGATGATGAAATGACCGCGCGCGACGTCCTGGAAGTGATCGACGAACAGCAGGTTGACCAGCGCACCGCCGGCGGCTCCGATCACCGGCACGGCCTGCGCCGCCGCCTTCTCGGACACCTCCACGCCGAACCGCGACGCAATCTGCCCGATCAGCCGGACGATGGCCGGCGCGCCCTCGCGGACGAGTCCACGCTCGGTGATGTACTCGGCCGCTTCCGACACGGCGCGGGCCAGCGCGACCCGCACGGCGAAGTACCCGGTCTCAGGCCGTCGTCACTCGGCGCGCGGCCGCCGAGCGCGAACACTTCGAGGCAGGCGAGCTTCGCCTCGATCGTCCGGATGCGCTCGCCCTCGCTGCGCGCGACGTCGGCAATCGACCGCAGCATGATCGTGGTCGAGACGGGCAGCTCGATGGGCAGCGCGGCGAGCCCGAACGCGCCGCCGCCGGCGCCCGTGGCCGCGACGGCGAGCTTGTGGAACCGGTTCGCGGCGGGCCGCGGCCCGCGGTCGTCCAGCGTGCTGACGGCCACCTGCAGCGCCGTTTGCAGCGCCCGGCGCGTCGCGCCGCCCACCATGCCCGACCAGGCGGGCGGCAGCAGCGCGAACCCCCGCTCGATCGGCTCGCCGAGCAGGTTCGTCAGCTTCGCCGCCAGGCTCGGGTTCTCGAGCAGCTGCCGGGCGCGCCGCAGGTCGTCGAGATCGGCAGGACTGAAGGTCACGGCACCAGTGTACCCCTGGGCGCGGACAGCAGTCTGCTTCTCTCAGTACGCGTGGGGCCCCACCCCCACGCGGAACTGACGCTGATGCCTCGCCTCGGATTCTCAGGTCCTCGGCTCGGCATGGCCGCAGGCGCTGGCTTCTCTCAGTGCGCGTGGGGCCCCACCCCCACGCGGAACTGACGCCGATGCCTCGCCTCGGATCTACATGTCCTCGCCCTTCGACTTCGCTCAGGGCGACCCTGAGCCCGCCGAAGGGTCGGCTCGACAGGGCCTCCGGCGAAGTCTGGTAAACCAAAGGGCCCCGATTTACGTCTACAGGGACAATGCTGAATCTCAAATTCGCCCTGCGCACGCTCTTCAAGACGCCGTTCGTCACCTCGGTGGCCATCATCTCGCTGGCGCTTGGCATCGGGGCGAATGCCGCCATCTTCTCCCTGTTCAACCAGATACTGCTGAGGCCGCTGCCGGTGAGCCAGCCCGACCGGCTGGTGAACCTGAACGCGCCGGGGCCCAAGCCGGGGTCGCAGTCGTGCAACCAGGCGGGCAATTGCGACGAGGTGTTCAGCTACCCGATGTTCCGCGACCTCCAGCGGCAGCAGACGGTGTTCACCGGCATGGCCGCGCACCGGATGTTCCCGGCGAACCTGGCCGCCCGGGGCAACACGATCAGCGCGCAGGGGCTGCTCGTCTCGGGCAGCTACTTCCCGGTGCTCGGCCTGCAACCGGCCCTCGGACGCCTCATCGGCCCCGAGGACGACAAGGTCGTCGGCGAGTCGCACGTGGCGGTGCTGAGCTACGCCTACTGGCAGTCACGCTTCGGCGGCGATCCGCATGCGCTCCACGAGAAGCTCGTCGTCAACGGCCAGCCGATGACCGTCGTCGGCGTCGCGCCGCAGGGCTTCGAGGGGACGACGGTCGGCGCGCGGCCGCAGGTGTACGTGCCGATCACGCTGCGCGGGCTGATGAACCCGGCGTTCAAGGACTTCGAGAACCGCCGCAGCTACTGGGCGTACGTGTTCGCCCGCCTGAAGCCGGGTGAATCGATCACGCAGGCGCGCACCGGCCTGAACGTCCTGTACCACAACATCATCACCACCGTCGAAGTGCCGCTCCAGAAGGGGATGAGCGACCAGACGCTCGCGAAGTTCCGGACGAGGACCGTCGGCGTGGAGCCGGGATCGCAGGGCCAGAGCTCGGTGATCGGGGACGCGCGCGCGCCGCTGACGCTGCTGCTCGGCGTCACGATCTTCGTGCTGCTCATCGCCTGCGCGAACATCGCGAACCTGCTGCTGGCGCGGTCGGCGGCCCGCGCGGGCGAGATGGCGGTGCGGCTGTCGATCGGCGCCGGCCGCTGGCAGCTCGTCGGGCAGTTGCTGGTCGAGTCGTGCCTCCTGGCGCTCTTCGGCGGCCTGGCCGGGCTGCTCGTGGCCCACTGGACGCTGAACCTCATCGCGTCGCTGCTGCCGTCGGAAGTGTCGACCACGATGCAGTTCGCGCTCGATCCCACCGTCCTGCTGTTCGCGGCGGCGCTCACGATCGGCACGGGCCTGCTGTTCGGCATCTTCCCCGCCCTGCACAGCACGCGGCCCGACCTCATTGCGACACTGAAGGGCCAGGCGGGACAGCCGGCGGGCGCCCGCGCGGCGGCCCGCTTCCGCACGTCGCTGGCCACGGCCCAGATCGCCCTGTCGATGGCGCTGCTCGTCGCGGCCGGGCTGTTCACCCGGAGCCTGATGAACATCAGCCGCGTCGACCTCGGGCTGAAGGCCGACCACGTCATCACGTTCGGCATCTCACCCGAGCTCAACGGCTACGAGCCGGAACGCTCGCAGGCGCTGTTCCAGCAGGTCGAGGAGCAGCTCGCCGCCCTGCCCGGCGTCACCGGCGTCGGCGACTCGCTGGTGCCGCTGCTCGCCGGCGACAACTGGGGCAGCGACGTCTCGGTCGAAGGCTACCAGGCGAGCCCCGACACCGACATGAACTCGCGCTACAACGAGGTCGGTCCCGGATACTTCCGCACGCTCGGCATCCCGCTCATCGCCGGCCGCGACTTCACCCGCGCGGACGCCGGCAAGGCGCAGAAGGTCGCCATCGTGAACGAGGCGTTCGCGAAGAAGTTCAACATCTGGCCGGATGCCGTCGGCAAGCACATCGGCCGCCGCAGCGGGACGCCGGACACGCTGATCGTCGGCCTCGTGCAGAACGCGAAGTACAGCGACGTGAAGGACAAGGTGCCGCCGGTCTTCTTCCACCCGTGGCGGCAGGACGCGGAGGTCGGATCGATGTACTTCTTCGTCCGCACGGCCATGGATCCGCACGACTTCCTGGCGAACATCCCGAAACTGATGACCAGGCTCGACCCGAACCTGCCGGTCGAGGATCTGCGAACGATGCCCGAGCAGGTGAGGCAGAACGTCTTCATGGACCGCTTCATCAGCGTGCTGTCGACCGCCTTCGCGCTGCTGGCGACGCTGCTCGCCGCCGTCGGCCTCTACGGCGTGCTCGCCTACACGGTCGCGCAGCGGACGAAGGAGATCGGCCTGCGGATGGCCCTGGGCGCGGATGCGTCACGGGTGCGGCGCATGGTCCTGCGGCAGGTCGGGCTCATGACGGTCGTCGGCGGCATTGATCGGACTCGCAGCCGCCATCGGCCTCGGCCGCCTCGCGCAATCGCTGCTGTACCAGCTCCAGGGATGGGATCCGGTGGTGCTGGCCGTCTCTGCCGTCGTGCTGTCGCTGGTCGCGTTCGGTGCCGGCCTGATTCCCGCGCAGCGGGCGTCACGGGTGGATCCGATGACCGCGCTCAGGTACGAATAGGATCTTCTCCCAGCGCCTTCCCCAGCTCCCTTGCCATGTCAGGAATGAGGTCGGGACCGAAGAAGAGATGGATCATGCCGGCGTACCGCTTCGCCGTGACGGCCACGCCGGCCTCGCGCAGGCGCGCGGCATAGGCCTCGCCTTCGTCGCGCAGCGGGTCGTACTCGGCGGTCACGACGAACGCGGGCGGCAGGCCGCTCAGATCGAGCGCCCGCAGCGGTGAGGCCAGCGGGCTCTCGCGATCGGCCTCCGACGGCGCGTAGTGATTCCAGAACCACCGCATGCTGCGGGCCGTCAGCCCGCACCCCTCGCCGTTCTCCCGATAGGAAGCCGTATCGAACCGCCCGTCGGTGACGGGCGCCTGGAGCAGTTGAAAGACGATGCGCGGTCCGTGGCGGTCGCGCGCGAGCCTGGCCACCACCGCAGCGAGCGTGCCGCCCGCGCTGTAACCGCCGACGGCCAGGCGTGAAGCGTTGCCGCCCAGCGCCGCCGCCTGCCCGGCCACCCAGACCGTCGCATCGTAAGCGTCGACCACGGCCGCCGGAAACCTGTGCTCGGGCGCGTGGCGGTAGTTGACCGAGACGACCAGGCAGTGGGCGCGGTTCGCCATCGCACGGCAGACGAAGTCGGCCGTCTCGAGATCGCCGCGCACCCACCCGCCGCCGTGGAAGAAGACGTACACGGGCAGCGGTCTGTCGCTCGCCGGCGCATAGAGCCGCGCCGGAATCGTCCGTCCCTCGAGCGGCAGCTGCAGATCCTCGACGCGCGCCACCGGCCTCGCCCGGGCCCAGCTGCGCCGCGAGCCGCCGCGACTGCGCGCGGGCTTCCTCCACGGTCAGGTCGGCCACCGGCTTCTCGCCGGCAGCAGTCAGCTTGTCGAGGTAGGCGCGGGCGCGGAGGTCGAGGGGCATGGGGGAGACTCTGTCACGTGCGACGTGCAGGGTGCAAGATGCGACGGGCGACGGGCCGTGAGCAATACCCATTGCTCATTGCCGCATGGGGTGGGCCCATTGCGACGTAGAAGGTCAGCGCCTTCGAGCGTGCGAGGCGGAACGGGAACAGGGGGCTCGAAAAGAAGAGCATCAGGCCGTTGGATGTCGGAGTCCTGGAACCCTTACCTCACGTGCGTGCCCCTGTCCCCGTCCACTGTCAGGGAACGATGACCGTCCGGATCGCCGCCCCCGAACGCAGGGTATCGAGCGCCGCATTGATCTCGTTCAGCGGAAAACGGTGCGTGACGAGCTCGGCCACCTTGATGCGCCCCTGGCGCGCCAGCTCGATGACGCGCGGATAGTCGACCGGCCGGCAGCCGAGCGACCCGATCACCTCCATCTCGCGGTACATCACCCGGCCGGCGTTCAGCGCCAGCGTGTCGGAGCTGTAGCCGACGAGCACGAGGCGGCCGCCGGTGCGGACGCAGCCGAACGCCTGTTCCTGCGACGCGGGCCGCCCCACCACCTCGAACGCCACGTCGACGCCGCCGCCGCCCGTCAGCTTCCGCACTTCCTTGTCGAGCCGCGGCGTCTCCGCCGGGTTCAGGACGGCCTCGGCGCCGAGCCGCGTCGCCCACGCGAGCTTGTCGGCCGACAGGTCGGCGGCGATCACGCGGCCGCCGAGCGCCGCCGCGATCTGCACGACGTTCAGGCCGACGCCCCCGCACCCGATCACGAGCACCCAGTCACCAGGCGCGACGCGCCCCCGGCGGACGACGGCGTGGAACGGCGTCGTGATCGCGTCGGCGATGATCGAGCCCTCGACGAGCGGCACCTCTTCGGGCAGACGGAAGAGATCCTTGGCCGGCGCCACGACGAACTCGGCGAAGCCGCCATCGAGGTTGTTGCCGAGCATCTGGTTGTGCTCGCAGATGTTCTCGCGGCCGCTCCGGCACGCCTCGCAGGTGCCGCAGGTCAGCACCGCCGGCAGCAGCACCCGTTCCCCGGTCTTCCAGCCGCTGACATCCGCGCCGAGCGCCTCGATCGTGCCGGAGATCTCGTGACCGAGAATGAGCGGCGGCGTCTTGAAGGTCGGCGTCCCGTGATCGATATAGTGCAGATCGGTATGACACAGCCCGCAGGCCGCCACGCGCACCAGCGCCTCGCCCGCTCCGGCCACCGGCGTCGGCACGTCGGTGACGTCGAGCGGCTGGTTCGGCCCTCGAAAGATGGCAGCTCTCATGTCTCGCCCTCCCGCCTGCGTGTATAGACGACCTTGAAGTTCAGCAGCATCACGAGCTGACAGTCGGCACAGTCGGGATCGAGCGCCTCGATCTTCACCGGGTCGGCCGCCACCTCGAACCCGAGCGACTCGTACAGCGCGGCGGCCTCGGCCGCGCGCCGCCCGTCGGCGACGAACCGCCGCTCCCACCCGGCGGCCACGCGCGCCGGGTCCGGGGCGATCGACTCGTCGCTCAGCACGCGCCGCTCGCCGAGCACCATCGCCTTCAGCGCATTCAGCCGCGCGCGATGTTCATCGCCCATGTCGTTCCCCGCTCGCAGAGGCGCCAGCGCCGGATTCTCCGTCCCCACGCGCGGGGGCGCCTGCGGCCGTTGCGCACGGGGATGGCGAAGAACCCGCCAGCACCGGTGTCTCTTCCCTGACCGTAGGGGCCGCCCAGGCCGCCATTCAGGCCGTGTGGCGGCCCGTGAACGCCTACGCCGGTGCGCCGCTTCCGCCGCCAGCTTCTGCAGCCGGTGCTGTCCGAGCAGCGCGGCGCCGAGTGCCTGCGTGTACTGCACCAGGTCGCCCTCCGGCACGTTCACCGGCTGCCCCAGCTGCTCGCGGATGACGGTGACCATCTTCTCGAAGCGCAGGATGCCGCCGATCAGCGTGAACTCCGGCTCCATCTGCACGCGCTTCATCAGCTGCACCGACCGCCCGACGAGCGACACGATCGCGCCGTGCATGATGTCGGCCGGCGGCGTCCCTTCGGAGAGGTGGTTGATGACCTCCGACTCGGCGAAGACCGCGCAGACCCCGGAGATGGCGACCGCGTGCTTGGAGGTGTCGACGAGCGGCCCGATCTCCTCGGATGCCGTAGCCCATGTACCGGGCCGTCTTCTCGAGGAACGCCCCGGTGCCGGCGGCGCACTTGTCGTTCAGCCGGAAGCTGCGCACGAACGACGCCTCGTCGATCCGGCTCGCCTTCATCGTCTGGCCGCCGACGTCGAGGATCGTCCGGGTGCCGGGAAAGAGGAACGTCGTGCCGCGCGCGCTGGCCGTCAGGTCGGTCACCTGCGTGTCGCTGAGCGCGGCCTGGTGCCGGCCGAAGCCGGTGGCGATGACGTAGCGGACGTCGGGGCGCTCGAGGCCGGCTTCCTTCAGCGCCCGGCGCGAACACCCGCTCGGCCACCTCGGCCAGCTTGAAGCCGGTCGGCTCGATCGCGCGGCCGGCGATGCGGCGGTCGTCCCCGAGGACGATCGCCTTGGTGTAGGTCGATCCGACGTCGATGCCTGCGGTGTATGTCATGACGTCGCCCTGTGCGCCGGCGGTGCGGGCGTCCGGCTCGCCAGGATGTGGTCGAGCGCGAACAGGGCCGCCCCGAGCGCGCCCATGAAGTGGGAATCCTCGCTGACGTTCACCTTCAGGCCGAGCCGCTCGTCGAGCGCCTGGATCATCGCCAGGTTGCGCGCGACGCCGCCCGTGAACGTCACTTCTTCCTCGATGCCGACCCGGCGCAGCAGCCCGACCGACCGGGTGGCGATCGACTGGTGCACACCGAGCAGGATGTCCTCGATCTTCTTCCCCTTGCCGAGCCACGACAGCACCTCCGACTCGGCGAACACCGTGCAGGTGGTGCTGATCTTCACCGGCCGCTCGCCGCGCAGCGCCGTCGGGCCGAGGTCGTCGAGCGGAATGTCGAGCGCGCTCGAGGCGGCGCCGAGGAAGCGGCCGGTGCCGGCGGCGCACTTGTCGTTCATGCAGAAGTCGACGATCTCGCCGCTGTCGGCGCACGCGGATCGCCTTGGTGTCCTGCCCGCCCATGTCGATGACCGTGCGCGTGGCGGGGAACATGTGCACCGCGCCGCGGCCGTGGCAGCTGATCTCGGTGACCTGGGTGTTGCCGAACGTCACCTTGTACCGGCCGTAGCCCGTGCCGACCACGTACTCGACCTCCTCCTCGCGCAGGTCGCCGGCGGCCAGCGCCTCGTGGAACGCCTGCTCCGCCGCCCGGATGACGTTCGCGCCGGTCGGCCGGAGCGCGCGGCTCACGATCCGTCCCGCGCTCGTCGAGGATGACCGCCTTGGTCTGCGTGGACCCGACGTCCACGCCGGCTCCGTACGCCATGACGCCCTCCCTAGGCGTTCCGGATCGCCGCCTGCGCCCGGCGGCGACGGCGCAGAGCCCCTCGAAGAACGCGTCGACCCGGTTCTTGAGCTGCGCCTCGGACACCACGCGCCGGTCCATCATGTCCGACTCGATGAACAGGCTCGGCACGTCGCGCTCGGCCATCAGCTCGCGCCGGCTGTCGGCCAGCCCGGTCGACACGGTGCGGCAGCTCTTGATCGGGTGGTAGACCACGCCGTCCGCCTGGAAGTCGTCGATCATCCCGGTCAGGATCGCGCGTCTGGAAGAACATGCTGTCCATCGCGTCCCGCACGCCGAGCAGGAGCCCCTCGGCCAGGCTCTCCAGCGGATGCGCCAGGTCGTACTGGAAGTCGATGTTCGAGCCGCCCGACGCGAACCACAGGTAGGTCGAGGCGACGAACGTGCCGCCCGAGCGCGGTGAACAGCTCGTTGAAGCGGCGGAAGATGGGATAGCAGGGGACGCCGACGAAGATCAGGCGGTACAGCTCCTCGCTGAGCGTGCCGATGCCGTGCGCCGCCTTGTACTCCATCTCCTCGACCAGCTCGCTGAAGTAAGCGGCCGCCGGCCGCCTCGCCCCGCAGGGCGTTCGCCACGCCGAGGTAGATGGTGCCGTCCGACAGGGCGTTGAAGACCGACGGCCGGCTCCGGTTCAGCTCGAGCACCCGCCGCCAGCCGTCGGTTCATCGTGTTCGCGTGCCCCATCGTCTCGCGCAGGCGATCGATGTCGAACGCGCACGCCGCTCACCTGCTCGCAGACGCCGATCAGCTCCTCGAGCTGCGCCTGGACGTAGCGGCGGTCGTGGTCGAAGTCGCGGTTGCCCGGCCCGCGGATGACGCCCGGCGGCGCGCGAGCCGGGGACGTCGATCGTGACGGTCGGGATGTGGTACATCCGCTCCCAGATCTCCGCCCACTTGATGTAGGTGTTGCAGGCATTCGTGTAGACCGCGATGCCCGGCTTCGGAATGCGTGGCCATCGGCAGCTTGCCCATCCGGAGCTGCGTGGCGACGTCGGCCTTCACGTAGCCGCAGATGTCGGGCGAATAGCCGTAGTCCTCGGCCTCGTTCAGGTACTCGTGCGCCGCGTGGCGCACGGCGGTCTGCAGCGAGTTGATCTCGGGGAAGACGATCGGGAAGTCGAACACGCGCAGCAGCTCGGCCAGGCTCCCCATCACGAAGACGTAGGCGCCGCGCCGGTCGTCGGCCGCCGCGGCACTCAGCCCGGCGTACCACTCGCGGAACAGCTGCGCGCCGTCCCGGTTGCCCCGTCCCACGATCGTTCTCGTCGCCGGTCTCGGTGGTCATGGTGCCGCCCTCAGCTGAACAGCAGGTTCTCGACGAACGTCTGCAGCTGGATTTCCAGGTGATCGAAGCTCGTCATGTTCTCTTCGAACTCGCTCACGAAATACGGAATCTTCGCGGCATCGAGCGCGCGGGTGTACGCCACCTGCTCCTCGAGCCCCGGTTCGCACATCTTCGCGGCCATCACGACGGCGGCGTGCGGCGCCCGCCGTGCGGATCCGCTCGAGCAGCATCTGCTCCTTCGGCTTCCGGAGGTCGTGCTGCACCGGGCTGTAGGTCGACCGATCGAGGTACGCCTCGGCGAGCCGCAGCAGCGGGTCGCCGTCGGTCGGCACGTCCTCGCGGATCCACCGCAGCCCCACCAGCAGGTCGTCGTCGACGACGTAGCAGGAGCGGCCGATGGCGCGGATGAGGTCGAGCGGAGGCTGCTCGCAGAACCCGCCCTCGAAGACGATCCGGATCTTGTCCTGCCGCCGGGCCTCGCGGTCGCGGAGCCGCGGCAGCACGTAGCGCAGCAGCGCGTTGTGCTCCTCGCGCGGAATCAGGCCGGCCAGCACGACCAGCACGTAGGCCTCGTCGGCCGACACGAGCCAGGGCGTGTCGCGCTTCAGGGCGTACAGCTCGCGCAGCAGCGCGCGGTTCTCGTTGAAGACCGCCAGCGACCGGCGCAGGTCGTCCTCACGTCACCTCGCGTCCCGCCACCTGCTCGATCGTCCGCTGCAGCCGGCCGTACTCGCCGCAGAGGTACTCGGCCGCGTGCGCCGAGTTCGCGTTCTGCGGCAGGTAGAGGATCTCGGTCGGGTAGGACACGTTGCGACCCCAGACCGCGGCGAGGTTCCGCGCGGCGTCGCAGATCGGGTGGGTGACGAACAGATCGAGCTGCACGCGATCGCTGAGCGCCAGCTCCAGCGACGTCTTCAGGATCGAGCAGAGGTACGAGCCGAACCGCGAGTCGGCGTGGGCCGGCTCGATCGGCGCCCCGCGCACCTTGAACGGCAGCAGCCCCGCCGCGTGCGCGATCTCCTCGGGGAAGTACACCTGGAAGTGCCCGGCTACCCGCCCCCCGGCCTCGCGCCATCGGCGGACGGTGGGAAACGACGTGTCCTCCACCAGCTCGCGGCATTCGTAGAGCACCTCGTCCAGCGGGCGCCCCAGCCACTCGGGGAAGACGGTGACGGCGTTCATCGGTGCCTCCAGACGGGCGTCCGCTTCTCGATGAACGCCCGCAGTCCGTCCAGCGCGTCCTCGGTTTCCATCAGTCCGTCCACGTAGATCGAGCCGGCGGCCTCGAGCGCCATCAGGTCGGATTCGTCGTCGCGCGCGCGGAACATCCGCTTCGCGTGGCGGAGCGTCGAGGCGCTGTGGCGGCCGATGCGCGCCGCCAGCTCCAGCGTCTCCGTCTCGAGGTCGGCGTCGGCGACCACCCGGCGCACGAGACCGGCCTGCGCCGCGTCGGCAGCCTTCACCGGGTCGCCGGTGAAGATCAGCTCCGCCGCCAGCCCGCGCGAACAGCGCGAGCCCAGCCAGGCGGCGGCGATCGGCGGCGCGACGCCCAGCAGGATCTCCGGCTGCCCGAACAGGGCGCCCTCCGCGGCGATGATGAGGTCGGCGGCGAGCACCAGCTCGAATCCGCCGCCGAGGCAGCGTCCCTGCACGGCGGCGATGACCGGCACGGGAAAGGCGTCGAGCTCGGCGACCGTCTGGAGGAACTCGGCGATGAGCGGCTCGTGGTGCGGCGGCAGGTGCTCGCCGACGTCGGCCCCCGCGGAGAAGTGCTTCCCGGCGGCCTGCACCACGAGCACCCGCAGCGACGCATCGTCGGCGAGACGGTGCATCTCGGCGCGCAGTTCGCCCATGGCGCTCCGCGTGAGGATGTTGACCGGCGGGTTGTCGAGCACCAGCCGCGCGACGCCGTTGTCGACCGTCGACTGCACCAGGCTCATGACGGCACCTGCGGGGCCTCCGGCAGCGTGGCGCCGCACGCGCCGCAGAAGCCGAACCCCTCGGGCAGGTTGTTCGCGCCGCAGGCCGGGCAGACGTGCGTCGGCGGGCCCCATTGCGTTTCCGACGATCCACCGTCGGCCGCCCGCTGGCGCAGCAGGCGGTAGCGCGACGGCCGCTTCTCGACGAAGGCCCGCATGCCCTCGACCGGCTCCCAGCAGGTGTAGTGGAGCGACAGCCAGTCCTGCGCGTGGCGCACCGTCTGGTGCCACGCCATGTCCTTCCAGAAGTTCACCTGCTGCTTCGTGTAGCGCGCGCACTCGGGGAACGAGTCGAGCAGCTTCTCCGCGATCGTGTGCACCTGCGTGTCGAGGCGCGAGAGGTCGATGCGGTAGCCGTCCTTGCCGCCCTGCGCCTTCTTGATCTCCTCGGGCGTCGCATGCTCGAGCCAGTCGTCGCCCCGACGCACCGACGGGACCACCCAGTTCACGAGGCCCCAGTCGAGGGCCTTGGTGGCCGGCACCGGCTCGTTCAGGAAGAGGATCTCGCGCGCGCGCTTGTCGCCGACGACGAGCGGGAGCCACTGGGTGGAGCCGCCGCAGGCGACCGACCCGACCTGCGTGCCGACCTGCTTGATGAAGGCGTGCTGCGCCATCACGGTGAGGTCGCAGGCGAGCTGCGTCTCGTTGCCGCCGCCGACCGCCATCCCGTTCAGCCGCGCGATCACCGGCTTGCCGGTGTTGAGGATGCTCTCGATGTAGGCCCGGAAGAGCGCCATGTACTTCCAGTAGTCGCGGGGCCGCGTCACGTAGTCGGCGGCGTACTCCTTGACGTCGCCGCCGGTGCAGAACGCATGGTGCCCCGCGCCGGTCAGCACGATGACGCCGACCTGGTCGTCGAAGCTGGCGTCGCGAAACGCCGCGGCGAGCTCTTCCAGCGCGCGTGTGCTGTACGCGTTGTAGTTCTGGGGACGGTTGATCGTGATCGTGGCCACCATGTCAGCTTTCGTGTAGCTGACTTCATGGAAGCCCAGACTCTCGGCGGGACGCGACGGAAACTGACTCATGATCAGCTTCTCCTTCACTCAGGCGGCAGGCGCGGCATCGGCTACGTCGCCGGCATCACAGATCTCCCTGACGTATCGCTCGGCCGGCTCGGCGAGCACGGCATGACAGGTCTCGAACACGCGCGCCGCCTCGCCGCCCTTCCAGTCGGGGGGCAGCAGCGGCGCCGGCAGATAGGGGTCCTCCTGGGGAAAGGCGCGGGACCTGATGGACCAGCTCGAAGCGCCGGACGAAGCAGGCCCGGGGCGGCAGGCACGGCGCGGCCGGCCGGCCGGCCACCGCGCCGGCTCCCGCCTGGCGGCACGCTGCGCAGTGCGTGAGCGTCGGCGCCCAGTCGTCGAGGAACGCGGCGTAGCGCCGGTTGATCGCGCCGAGATCCCAGCACTCGGCCACCAGCTGATCGGTCGAGGCATAGCCGAGGTGCTCGCCGCGGAAGATCTCGAGGTGCTTGGAGACCTTCAGCGACGCGGCGATGTCCCCCAGCTCCTGGCGCACGTCGTGCGGCGTGATCCAGAGGCCGTTGGCGAGCAGGCCGCAGCCGAGCCACTGCAGCTTCACGCGCAGCGCGTCGCGCCGGTGACGGCCCGATTCGGGAATGGAGTAGGCGACGAGATACCAGGTGCCGTCCCAGGACGCGGGATGCGGCGGGTGATAGATGCGCTCGCGGCCGGTCTCGAGGAGCCGCCGCCCGCGCTTCGTGAGGCCGTAGTAGCTGCGCGGACCGCGGCGGTCCGCCGTCAGCCAGCCCTTCTGCGTCATCCGCGACAGGACCGTCCGCGTCGCGACCGGCGAGACGCCGAGGCCGCCGAGCAGCGCGATGAGGCTGCCCACCCACACCGGTCGGTCGCGACCGAGCAGGTAGTCACCGAAGAGCGTGAAGACGAGATCCTGTGAGCGGGAGCCGGTCATCCATCAGCCTCTGGTCATAATATTTCACTGTTGCAACGACCGTGTCAAGAGTGCAATATTCCAACTGGACCGGAAACCGCCGACTGAAGACCGTCGACCGGAGACCGTAGACTGGAGTCCGTAGCCTGAAGCCCGGAGCCCTTATGGGTCTTTTCTTCGAGGATTTCACCCCCGGCCGGCAGTTCGAGACGCCCGGGCGGACGGTCTCCGACGAGGACGTGGCGACGTTCGCCGCGGTGTCGGGCGACCGCAATCCCCTCCACACCGACGAGGCCTACGCCCGCACCACGCCGTTCGGCGGCCGGATCGCGCACGGCGCGCTCGGCCTCGCCGTCGCGACGGGACTGTTCAGCCAGCTGGGCATCACCTCCGGCACGCTGGTCGCGCTGGTCGGCGTCGAGTGGAACTTCCGGGCACCGATCCGGCCCGGCGACACCGTCCGCCTGCGGCTGCGCGTCGCCGAGCAGCGGCCCCTGGAACGCCGCGACCGCGGCCTCGTCCGCTTCGCCGCCGAGCTCGTCAACCAGTCGGACGAGGTCGTGCAGGAGGGGGTGCTGACGGAGCTCGTCAGGACGAAATGAACCGCCCCGTGAGATACTTCCGCAATTCCGGAGGTTCCACAGATGCGACTGCGCCTGGCTCTCCGTTCCCTTCGCGCGCCCGCGTGCGCGCTGGCCGCCCTCCTGGTGGCCGCGATGCCGGTGGCCGCCCAGCCGGCGGCCGCCACCGCCCGCCGCGTGCTGACGGCCGCTGATTACCACCGCGCCGAGCAGTTCATGCCGTACAACACGGATCCGCTCGTGCTCAACAGCGGCGTCCGCGCCACCTGGCTCTGGCACGATCCGGACGATCGGTTCTGGTACCGGACGCGGACGGAACGGGGCGAAGAGTTCGTCCTCGTCGACCCGGTGAAGCAGACGCGCGGTCCGGCCTTCGATCAGGAGAAGCTGGCCGCCGGCCTCTCGTCGGCGTCGGGCCAGCAGGTACGAGCCGTACGCGCTCCCCTTCCGCACCTTCACGTTCACCGACGACGGGCAGTCGGTCTGGTTCGATCTGAAGGACAAGCGCTGGACCTGCAGCCTGCAGAGCTACACCTGCACGTCGGAGGACAACAAGGCGCTGAAGAACGAGTCGCTCTCGCCCGATCACACGAAGGCGGTCTTCATCCGCGACTGGAACCTCTGGGTGCGCGATCGTGAAGAGCGGCAAGGAAACGCAGCTCACCACCGACGGCGTGAAGGACTTCGGCTACGCGACCGACAACGCCGGCTGGGAGCGCACCGATCGCCCGATCGTCCTCTGGGCGCCCGACTCGAAGAAGGTGGCCACCTTCCAGCAGGACCAGCGGAAGGACGGCGAGATGTATCTCGTCAACACCCAGGTCGGGCATCCGAAGCTCGAAGCCTGGAAGTATCCGCTGCCGGGCGACAAGGACGTGACGACGATCGAGCGGGTCATCATCGACGTCGACCACCCGAAGGTGATCCGGCTGAAGATGCCGCCCGACCAGCACCGGTCCACGCTCTGCGACGACGTCGCCTGCGGCGGCGACTGGAGCGACGTGCAGTGGAGCCCCGACTCGAAGCACCTCGGCTTCATCTCCACCTCCCGCAACCACCAGCACGAGGTGGTGCGGGAAGCCGACGCCGGCAACGGCGACGTGCGCGACGTCATGCACGAGGACGTCGACACGTTCTACGACTCGGCGCAGGCCATGTCCGGCAAGGCGAACTGGGACTACCTGCCGCAGTCGAACGAGATCATCTGGTACTCCGAGCGCGACAACTGGGGTCAGCTCTATCTCTACGACCTCAAGACGGGGGCGCTGAAGAACCAGATCACGACCGGGGACGGCAACGTCGACCAGATGCTGCACGTCGACGCGCCGCACCGCCAGATCTACTTCATCGGCAACGGCAAGCAGGCGGGGATCGATCCGTCCTACCAGCACCTGTACCGGATCGACTTCGACGGCACGCATCTGCAGATGCTCACGCCCGTGCCCGACGCGTTCCACGACGTGTCGATGCCGGAGGACGGGCGGTTCTTCGTCGACGCCTATTCGACGCCGGTCGTGCCGCCGGTCGCCTTGGTCGGCGACAGCACCGGCAAGCAGGTGATGGCGCTCGAGAAGGCCGACATCTCGCGGCTGCAGGCGATCGGCTGGAAGCCTCCGGTGCCGATCGTCGTGAAGGCGCGCGACGGCAAGACGGACCTCTACGGCCTGATGTATCGCGCCGACGAACTTCGATCCGTCGAAGAAGTACCCGATCGTCAACCACATCTATCCCGGGCCGCAGACGGGCAGCGTCGGCGGCCGCACGTTCCGCGCCTCGCACGGCGACACCCAGTCCCTCGCCGAGCTCGGCTTCATCGTCGTCGAGATCGACGGGATGGGGACGCCGTGGCGGTCGCACCAGTTCCACGCCGCGTACTACGGGAACCTGGGCGACAACACGCTGCCCGACCAGGTGGCCGGCATGAAGGAGCTGGCCGCGAAGTATCCGTGGATCGACCTCGACCGCGCCGGCATCTACGGCCATTCGGGCGGCGGCTTCGCCACGGCCGACGCGATGTTCAGCTACCCCGACTTCTTCAAGGTCGGCATCTCCGAGGCGGGCAACCACGACAACCGCGTCTACGAGGACGACTGGGCGAGCGGTGGCAGGGGCTGCTCGTCGACCAACGCCGACGGGACGACGAACTACGACAGCTCGGCGAACCAGTTGAAGGCGAAGAACCTGAAGGGCCACCTGCTGCTGGCGCACGGCACGATGGACACCAACGTGCCGCCCTACAACACGCTGCTCGTCGTGAACGCGCTCATCGCGGCCAACAAGGACTTCGACCTGATCCTGCTGCCGAACCGGAACCACGGCTTCGGCAACGAGCCGTACATGGTGCGCCGCCGGTGGGATTACTTCGTGCGGTACCTGATGGGCGCGACGCCGCCGCACGAGTACAAGCTGACGCCGCCGAAGCAGCCGAACTGAGCGCTACCGCCGTCTTCGGGCTACAGTCTCCGGGCTGCAGTCCAGGACGCGCTTGATGTCCACGACCGGGGTCCCGTCGATCGCCTCGATGGGACCGACCTTCAGGCGGGTGCCGTCGATCTCGCGGATGGTGACGCGGTGCAGCCCGATCGGATTCGGCCGATCGGGCGACCGCGTCCCGAACACCCCCAGCAACGGCCCTTCCGTCCGGCCGCGGGGACGGACTTCGAGCACGTCGCGCCGCCCCTGGTGCAGCCAGGTCACGACGACGATCTCCTGACCGGGCTCGAGACCGCGCAAGCCGGCCGCGCAGGCCGCATCCAGCTCCAGCCAGGCATCGGGCGCCCCTTCCCGCCCCTGCCTGGGGGCCTCGGCGCGCGAGCGGATGGCCGACCGGATCACGCCGATCGGCTGGAGGGCAAAGGCGCCGCCACTGCCGGCGGCCGGATCAGCCACCGATCACCTGCCGCCCAGCTTCGCCAGCAGACGCTCGGCCAGGTCCTGGCGCTTCACGAGTTCGTGCCGCATGTCGTGCTTCTCGGTGCGCGACACTTCCCGCCGCAGATCGGGCAGGTAGTCGTGCAGCAGGCCGCTCAGGGTTTTCGCTTCGTCATCGGTCAAGTCGAGATGCATCGCGTGATCTCCTGACGGAAGTGGACGGACGTACGACGTGCGAGGTGCGGCGCCCGGGGGCCGGCGCTACACCAGTTCCTCGAGCTCCGGGGCTTGCGCCGCCAGCCGTGCCACCAGCTCCGCTTCGTCGCGCAGGAAACTGAAGTCGGCGAACTCGAACCCGGGGCCCACCGTGCAGCCGACCAGACTGAAGGCGCCGCGCGGACGTGCCGCCTGCCACCAGCCGGCCGGCACGGTATGGACGGGGTGCACGTCCGGGTCCGACAGTCCGAGCGCAATCCGATCGACGACGGCGAGATCGGGAGGCGCCTGGAAGAGCTCCAGCCCCGCTCCCTCGTACGCGTGCCAGACCTCGTCCGAACGCACGCGATGCCACCGGCTGTGCTGGCCCTCCGCGAGCAGGAAGTAGATCGTCGTCAGCGCCGCGCGCGACGGACGGTCGTCGCCGGGCTGGACGATCAGGTCGGAGCGGAACACCTCGCGGTAGAAGCCGCCCTCGGGATGCGGCTGGAGTTGCAGCCGCTCGATGAGCTGCCGCGCGCGGGGGTGCATGCAGCAGAGTGTATCGCACGCGCCTCAGTGTGCCGTCACGTCGTGCCAGGCGGAGGTGACGGCCGGGCCGACGACATACGTCGTGAAGAGGAGATTGCGAACCCGTGAGTCGCCCGCGAACGCCTTCCGGAACGCGTCGAGATGGACGAGGTGACGCGTGTCGTCGAGCGTCCTGCCCTCGGCTGCCGCCCGCCGCACCTGCGCGGTGATGGCCGTGAAGAGTCGAGCCATCTGCTCCACGTAGACCGTGTCGTGCAGCACGGGACCGTGCCCGGGCACGATGGTTGCCGGGTGCAGCGCCAGGAGCGCCGTGAGCGTTGGCCCCCAGTCGGCGACGTGCGACTGATCGCCCCCGACCAGCGGCACCGGCCAGATGACGAGATCGCCGGCCGCGAGCACGTTGTCCTGCGGCAGATAGACCACGAGATCGCCGCTCGTATGGCCGCGGCCGAGGTGGAGGATCTCGATCGTGCGATGCCCGCGGTACAGCGTGAGCCGGTCGTGCACCGTGATCGTCGGCAGGACGATCTCGGCGTGCGGCACGACCGCCATGTAGTGATCGACGAGCCGGACGTCGCTCGTGTAGCTGGCTCGCTCTTCCTCCGTCAGCGGACGACCGTCGAGCGCCTTGCCCTCGGCGACGAGCGCCCGGAGCCGGCCGGCGAACGTCGGAGCCCCCTGCAGCATGCCCTGCCGATTGGTGAGCCCCTGCCGCGGCAGGTAGTCACGGACGGCCTCGTGCGCAATGAACTCGACGCCCGGGAAGGCATCGCGATAGACCTGGTTGCCGATGACGTGGTCGTCGTGCCAGTGGGTGTTGATGACGTAGCGGATCGGCTTGCCGGTGAGCGTGCGGATCGCCGCCAGCATCTCCTTCGACGCTTCAGGGGCGTCGACGACCACCACGTCCTCGTCGTTGACGATCACCAGGCTGTTGCCGTCGACCATCAGTCCGGGCGGATCCTTCCGGATGAGGGCGTAGACCCCGTCGGCCACGCGCTGCACGTCGAAGTTCGCGGCCACGTCACCGCCTGCCGCGCGGCCCGCGCGCGGCGCCGCGCCGGCCACCTGTATCGCCGCCAGGGTGGCGCACGCCACGACGAACCGCTGCACTCTCGGCATTCGCGCCTCCCGAATCGACCGGTTGTGGGACGGAGTGACCGCTTCCGAGACGACGGGTCGCCGGCAGCACGGCCGTCGATGATGGAGGATTGGACGGAGCGTCGGGACAGATGGTTCGAAAGGATCGATGCGCCGACTACCCGCCGAAGCGGCGCTCGGCGAAATGCGGCTGGTCGTCCGACTCGAGGAGGTCGGCCATGGCGCGTGCGGGACCGTCGGGGGCGATCAGCATCCCCTTCTCGTGAAACCCGACGAACAGGGCGGCACTCGGGAAATCGTCGGGCGATGCCGACCGGGCCACCACCTGCATCTCCGTATCGACGACCCCCGGCTCGAAGCTGAGCACGGCGGCATCACGATCGCTGCCTGCCGCATCGAGCTCGGCGCCGATCACCATGCCGGCCATGCGCAGCGCGGCCTTGCTGCCGGCGTAGGCCGTCATGCCCGGAAAGGCGTGGGTCGCCGCCCCGGTCGAGACGTTCAGCACCCGGAGCGGCACCGACGGGGCGCCTCGTCGCAGGAAGAGGCCGGCGAGGTAGACGGGCGCCACGAAGTTCACGGCCTGGGCGGCCAGCAGCGCCTGTGGATCGAGCCGATCGACACTCGCCAGCTGGCCCGTGATCGCCGCATTGTTCACCAGGCCGACCCGCGGACGCTGCGCGAGGCGATACGTGTCGAGCAGCGTCGGTGCCAGCGCGGCGAGCGCCGCCGTGTCGGCGAGGTCGCACGTGTGATGGTGATAGGCGGGATGATCGATGCCGGCGTCGCGCCGCGCGATGCCCGCCACGTCCCAGCCGCGCTTCAGCAGCTCGACCGCAACCGCGTGTCCGATACCCGAGCTCGTGCCGGTGACCAGGGCGAAGGGAGGCATGGGGGAAAGTTTGTCACGTCCGACGTCCGACGTCCAACGTCCGCGTCCGACGTGCAGCGCCTGCGGCCATGCTCGCCCTCGGCCATGGAGAGCCGAGGGCGAGCATCGGCGTGAGTTCGCGTCGGGGGTGGGGCCCCGGCGCCACTGAAGAACGTCAGACCTTGCAGCTCACTGCCCGTTGCAGGGGAACCGGACCGAAAATCGCAGCCCTACTTCTGCCCCGGCACCTTCGCGGAGACGATCCTCGGCGTGACGATCCGCAGGCCGTTCACGGTGATGACATTGCCGTTGAGGATCGATGAGGGCGAGGAGACGAAGCCGTTGTTCATGAAGCGCCCGAAGCCGGTAGAGACCGGCTGCCTGGCGGGCCGATGCGGCCGGCCGGGACGCCCGGTGTACACCGGCACGGCAACCGGATAGAACACCGGTGAGGGCACGACGACGACCGACTGCTCAACCGTGGGAGCGGCGGCCGGCGGCGTGGAGTGATCGCCGATGATGACGACGCCGGTATCGGCCGGCGACGGCGCGGGCACTGCCGCCTGTGCAGGCGGTTGCGGCGCCTCGGTCGCATGCGCGCGGCCGTTCCGCAGCAGCGCCACGATCACCGGTTCGCTGACACCGGCCCTCTTCAGGGCCAGCAGCTGATCCGGCGAGACGCCGTAGATCGTCTGGTCGGTCTGAATGAGCGCAATCAGGACGGCATCCGACAGCCCCGCCTGCGACAGCGCCATCAGGTCGTGCAGCGTGACGGCGCCGGCCGAGGACGCCGCTCCGGCGACCAGGGCCAGGGTCAGCCCGAAGGTGGCGAGCGGACGCAACAGGCTCTTCAGTTTCATTTGCGCTTCCCATCCAGTCGGCCCGGACTGCCCCGGCAGTCCGGCGATTCCACGCCATCCGGCAGCCAGGGTGCAATCCGATTCCACTTCGTGGCGTATTGCAACCAGAGGGCCAGTAATGCGTTCAACCAGGGACGCAATCGGGCAACACCGGCGGCTGCGGAGCACGACTGCCCCCCCGGCCGCTGGCCACCGGGCAGGACAGAGTTCATTCCGAGGGGACAACTCCTTCTTCCAAATGCCCGGAAATTACCCGGATCTGCACAGGCCGTGGGGCAGTACCAGCCCGATCGGCCGGGCACGCGGATTGCTGAAGCGAATCGCAGGAAGGGCCGAAAGGCCCGGGAGAGATTTTCAATGGTCCCCAATCGCCTGAGCTTCGTTCTGCTCTCGGCCGGCTGCCTGGTGGCGGCCGCTGGCGGCGGCTATTACGCCGTCCGTCACAGCCTGCCGGCTGCCGCGACGCCGGCGGTCTCGTCGGCGACCAGCGGGACCAACGGCGCGGGTGCACCGGCGAGCGTGCAGGCAGTGCCGAAGGCGTCATCTGCCAGCGCCGCCGCGCCGCCAGCAGGGCGGCGAAGCCGGCCGCCGAGCCGGCCAGGGACGAGTCGGCGACGAGGACACGGAACGCACGCAAGGCCCCCGCAGAGCCCGCAGAGCCCGCAGGAGACGTGGAGAAGGTCGGGCAGATGGCAGCGGCCGAGCCGGTCCGCCGCCCGCGCCTCGACCGCACGGTGACAGAGAACCGGCCGGCCGTGCGACCGGCACCGGCGCCGCCGGTGTACGGACCGATCGCCGGTTCGCATCCGGTGGGACCGAACGGATGGCCGGTGCTCGAGCAGGGGTTGCCGTCACGCAATCCGACGCCGCCGGCCGTCACCGACCCGGCGCCCGCGGTTTCGGCCGATGCCGCGGTGCAGGCCGATGCCGACCTGAAGCCGATCGAGCAGTTCGTCATCTCGGCCGACTCGGTGATCGGCCTGGTCGTCGATTCCCCGCTGTCGAGCGAAACGGCGCGCGTCGAGGATGAAGTCGACGCGCACGTCTCCCGCGACGTGAAGGTGGGCGACAAGGTTGCGATCCCCGCCGGCACCGAGGTGCGCGGGACGGTCGTCGAAGTCGACCACGGCGGCAAGTTCAGGGATCACGCGCGCCTGGGCATCCAGTTCGACACGATCCGGATGGCCGATGGGTCGGAACTGCCGATCAGGACCGACACGATCTTCCGTGACGGCGAAGCGCCCGGCGACAACGCCAGCCGGAAGATCGGCGCGAGCGCCGTGGCCGGCACGATTCTCGGCGCGATTTTCGGAGGGGCCCGCGGGGCCCTCATCGGCGGCGCCACGGGCGCCGCCGGCGGCACGGCGATGGTCGAAGCCGGCGGACGACAGCCGGCGACCTTTCCTGAAGGCGCCACGGTGACCGTGCGCCTGCGGACGCCGGTGACCGTCACCAACGAGAAGTAGCTGCGGAGCGCAACGAGGGTAGAGCAAACACCTGCTTACGAAGTCGGTATCCAATCCTCCTTTGGCGTTCAGCCGTTACCACACGAGCGGCTGAACGCCTTTTTTGTACTCACCGCAGGCCGCTCGCCGCCGGGCTCGCCATCCTGGTCGTGACGCACCGGACCGCACAGCGCCTGCTCGGCTGGATGCGCGGACGGCTGCAGCGGCGATGGGCGCCGGATCGGGTATAGAATCGCCCCATGCAGACACACCGTCCGCTCGTCTTCCGTGTCGCCGCCGTCGTTGCGGCACTCGTCACGCTCGTCGCCCTGCCGGCTCTCGCGCAACAGGACAAGAAGGAGACCGTCCCCGGCATCTACAACTACACGCAGGTCGACGCGACGGTCGCCTGCGGCGGGGCGACGGATCCGTCGGCCATTGCCGAGCTGAAGAAGCGCGGCTTCGTGTCGATCGTGAACTTCCGGCTGGCCGTCGAGCGCGGGTCGGACGTGGCCGGCGAGGAAGCCGCGGCGAAGAAGGTCGGCATCAAGTACTTCCACCTGCCGCTCAACGGGGCCGACCCGGATCCGTCGGTCGCCGATGCGTTCCTGAAGGTCGTCACGAACAAGGCGAACCAGCCGGTCTACATCCATTGCGCGTCGGCCTCGCGCGTCGGCGCGATGTGGCTCATCAAGCGGGTCCTGGTCGACGGCTGGACGATCAATCGCGCGACGAAGGAAGCCGAGCTCATCGGCCTGCGCGGTGAGGGCCTGAAGCAGTTCGCGCTCGACTACATCAAGGCGCACCGGAAGTAGGCCGCCGGGCGGTCCGTCAGCCGCCCGTCTCACTCTCGCCACACGTGCCGATGCCGAACCCGCCGCCGCCACGCTCCCACCTCGGCGACATGGACGCCGACGACTTCCGCCGGCAGGGCCACCGCCTCGTCGACTGGATCGCCGACTATCTCGAGCACCCCGACCGGTATCCCGTGCTCTCGCAGGTGCAGCCCGGCGCCATCCGCGACGCGCTGCCGCGCGAAGCGCCCGAGGCGGGTGAGCCATTCGAGGCGATCTTCCAGGACTTCGAGCGGGTCATCGTGCCGGGGCTCACGCACTGGAACCATCCGGGCTTCTTCGGCTACTTCGCGATCACCGGCAGCGGGCCGGGCGTGCTCGCCGAGTTCCTGTCGGCCGCGCTGAACCAGCAGGCGATGCTGTGGCGGACGTCGCCGGCGGCGACCGAGCTCGAGGAGGTCGCGCTCGACTGGCTGCGGCGCCTCATGGGACTGCCGGCGTCGTTCGAGGGCGTCATCTACGACACGGCGTCGGTCTCGACCATGCACGCGCTCGTCGCCGCCCGCGAGGTGGCGGTGCCGGAGGTCCGGGAGCTCGGGCTGGCCGGACGCGCCGACCTGCCGCGACTGCGCGTCTACTGCTCCGAGCAGACGCACTCGTCGATCGACAAGGCGGTGATGGCCATCGGCCTCGGCCACGCCTCGCTCCGCAAGGTGCCGTGCGACGGCGACTACCGCATGCGGGTGGACGCCCTGCGGGCGGCGATCGCCGAGGATCGGGCGGCCGGCTGGCGGCCGATTGCGGTCGTGGCGACCGTCGGCACGACCTCGACGACGAGCGTCGATCCGGTGCCGGCCATCGCCGACGTCTGCGAGGCCGAGGGACTGTGGCTGCACGTCGACGCCGCGTATGCGGGGGTGGCGGCCATCCTGCCGGATCACCGCGCCGTGCTCGCCGGCGCCGACCGCGCCGACTCGCTCGTGGTGAACCCGCACAAGTGGCTGTTCACGCCGTTCGATCTGAGCGCGTTCTACTGCCGGCGCATGGACGTCGTCCGCGCCGCCTTCGCGCTGACGCCCGAGTACCTGAAGACGACCGATGCGGCGACGGTGCGGAACCTGATGGACACCGGCGTGCAGCTCGGGCGCCGGTTCCGCGCGCTGAAGCTCTGGATGATCCTGCGGTACTTCGGGGCGGAAGGGATCCGCGCCCGACTGGCCGAACACATCCGGCTCGCGCAGCTCTTCGCGGGCTGGGTCGACGCCGATCCCGACACCGAGCGGCTCGCGCCGGTCCCCTTCAGCGTCGTCTGCTTCCGGCTGAACCCGTCGAGCCGCCGGCTGCCCGAGTCGGCGCTCGAGGCACTGAACGCGAAGGTGCTGGACGAGGTGAACCGGTCGGGCGAGATCTTCATCTCGCACACCAAGCTCGACGGGCGGTACGCCCTGCGGCTCGCCGTCGGGCACCTGCGCACGACCGAGCAGCACGTCCGGCGGGCGTGGGAGCTGATCAGGGAGAAGGGGGGGATCTCGAGGCCGCGGGCTACGAGCCTGTCACGGTACAAAAAAAGAGGCCCCGTCTCGTCGACGAGGCCTCGTGCGAATCGCCCGCGCGCCGGCGGCAGCCGGCGCATCGGTGCGTCCGCTATTTCTCGACCATGATCTTGCTGACGTCGATCGAGCTCTTGCCGTCCTTCTCCGACACGGTGCCCTCGGCCGTCACGTCCTTCGCGACGTACTCGATCAGCTTCGCGTTCTTCTCGGCGGCGTACTCGCCGGTGATGCTGTACACCTTGCCGTCCTTGGTGAGGATGGCCATGGTGTTGCCGTTCTTCGCGCACTTCAGCGCGCAGGCGGCATGACCGGCACCGGTCGCCTTCGCACCCATTCTGCCGTAGCAGACGGTGTCGATCACTTCACCCTTCACGGTGGTCGCCGCGAAGGCCGGAGCCGCCAGGACGGCCACGAACGCCGCCGCGGCGAGCGTCGAAAGAATCTTGCGCATACTTCAGTCCTCCTCTGAACAAACAGCCTGAAAATGAGTCTCTGAGCTTACACCCGGCGCGCGCATCACGTATCAACAATCTGAATTCACGCGCCAACGGCTGTCCCGGGCGTTTGGACGCGCGCGCCGTTCCGCCAGATCCGAGCGGCGAGCATATCTCTCGCCATCCGGCGTGCGCTTCTGTGCAAGAAGCCGGCCCGATTCGTCACAGAATGTCACGAGGCGTGCGATCGCCATATACATGGCCTCGAGCGCCCATCGTGCCACTAAGCCTTGGGGCGTCATCCATCCGTCACCGGCGCGCGGAAGCCCCGGCACCGGAAAGAAATCACTCGATCGATCGGCGACCGTGTCGAATCTGCACGACCACGCCGCCGCGATCCCTCCGGCGGCTCCCGCTGCCGGTGCGCCACCACTCACGAGCATCGTCGGCCGCTTCGGGGTCGTCATCGCGAACGGGTGGGACTAGAATGACGACCCGTCGGGATCGCGACGGCGATCCGCCCGGAAACCCGTTCCACGAAAGGAACCGATGGCCATGCCGACCATGTCGAGACGGATCGCCCTCGCCGCCGCAGCGGCCCTGCTGCTCACGGCGGGTCTGGCCGGGCCGGTGGCCGCCGCCACACCGACCGTCGATCAAATCCTGTCACTGCACCGCGTCGGCTCGCCGGCGATTTCGCCCGACGGCCGGCACGTCGCGTACACCGTGCGCGAGACCGATTGGGACGCCAACGAGTACCGCACGCAGATCTGGGTGACCGACACGGCCGGAGGCACGCCCCGACAACTGACGCGCGGCGATGCGTCGAGCAGCGATCCCGCGTGGTCGCCCGATGGCGCGTCTCTGGCCTTCCTCTCCGGCCGCGGCGAGACGAAGCATCGGCAGGTGTACGTGATGCCGACCGACGGCGGCGAAGCGCGCCCGCTCACGACGGTCGAAAGCGGCGTCAATCGCTTCGCCTGGTCGCCCGACGGCCGCGCGATCGCCTTCACGTCGACCGATGCCGAGTCGAAGGCGATGAAGGAACGGACGACGCGCTACGGTGAGTTCACGGTGGTGGGCCACGACTACCGGATGGCGCAGCTCTATCTCGTGGACGTGGCGTCCGGCAAGGTGCGCCAGCTCACCAACGGCCCGTACGTGGTCGGCAGCTTCGACTGGTCGCCCGACGGCACCGCGATCGCGTTCGATCACCGCGTGAACAGCAGTCCCGCCAGCGGCGGTTCGGCGGACATCGCCATCGTCGATGTCGCCGACGGCCGGACGCGGGACCTGGTGACGCAGGACGGTCCGGACTCCAATCCGACCTGGTCGCCCGACGGCTCGCAGATCGCCTTCGAGAGCTCGATGGCGAGCCCGTCGTTCTTCTACACGAATTCGATCATCGCGACGATTCCGGCGGCCGGCGGAGCGATCACGCCCGTCTCGAAGGCCTTCGACGAGGATGCGTCGATCGTCGCCTGGCGGAAGAGCGGCATCTTCTTCCGCGCCTCCCACCGCACCTGGGTCTATCTCTACCGGATCGATCCCTCGACCGATGCCGTGACGAAGCTGACGCCGGCCGTCGACGCGGTCGACACCGGCTTCAGCGTCGACCGCGACGCCGACCGCGTGGCGTACGTCGGCGCCGATCCGGAGACCTTCCCCGAGATCTACACCGCGCCGACGGCGACGATGCAGCCGAAGCGGCTGACGGACATGAACGCACAGCTCGCCGGCTGGCAGCCGGGCACGCTCGACGTGGTGTCGTGGAAGAGCCGCGACGGCGCCACGATCGAGGGGGTGCTCCACAAGCCGGCCGACTTCCAGGCTGGCAAGAAGTACCCGCTGCTCGTCGTCATTCACGGCGGCCCGACGGGGACGTCGCGGCCGGTGCCCTATTCGAGCAGCATCTATCCGATCGACATCTGGGTGCCGCAGGGCGTGCTCGTGCTCGAGCCGAACTACCGCGGCAGCGCGGGCTACGGCCAGGCGTTCCGGTCGCTGAACGTCCGCAACCTCGGCATCGGCGACGCGTGGGACGTCGTCTCCGGCGTCGACCATCTGATCGCCGAGGGGCTGGTCGACAAGGATCGCGTCGGCGCGATGGGCTGGAGCGAGGGCGGTTACATCTCGGCGTTCCTGACGACGCACGACAGCGACCGGTTCCAGGCGATCTCGGTGGGCGCCGGGATCTCGGACTGGACGACCTACTACGTGAACACCGACATCCATCCCTTCACGCGGCAGTACCTGAAGGCGACGCCGTGGGACGATCCGGAGATCTACGCGAAGACGTCGCCGATCACCTACATCAAGCAGGCGAAGACGCCGACGCTCATCCAGCACGGCGCCACCGATCAGCGCGTGCCGCTGCCCGACGCGTTCGAGCTCTATCAGGGGCTGCAGGACGAGCACGTGCCGTCGAAGCTGATCGTCTACAAGGGCTTCGAAGGCATCGGCCACGGGCCATCGAAGCCGAAGAGTCACCGGGCCACGATGGAGCACAACCTGGAGTGGTTCGGGCAGTACATGTTCCACAGCGGCGCCTCCTCGGCGGGAGCGGGACGCCGGTAAGGCGGGCAGACGGAGTCATTCATGGACCCCGAACGGCAGCTGCAGGAAGAGTTCAATCGCTGGGCCGGCGCCGGGCGCGGCGAGGAGATGGAGGCGCACCACCGGGTCATCACCGAGCCGGTGCTGCCGCTCATGGATCTGCGGCCCGGCCAGCAGGTGCTCGATCTCAGCTGCGGGGCGGGCTGGGCGACACGGCTGCTCGCCCGTCACGTCGCCCCGGGCCTCGCCGTCGGCGTCGACGTGTCGGACGAGATGATCCGGCGGGCGCGCACGGGGTCGGCCGGCGTGGCGAACGTCGAGTTCCGGGAGGGCTCCGCCTCGAAGATCCCGGCAGCCGACGACACGTTCGACCGCGTGCTGTCGATCGAGGCCTTCTATTACTTTCCCGATCAGGAAGCGGCGCTCGATGAGATCAGGCGCGTCCTGGCGCCCGGCGGACGGCTGTTCATCCTGATCAACCTCTACCGCGACAATCCCTACTCGCTGCGGTGGGTCGACGAACTGAAGGTGCCGGTGCACGTCTGCTCGGAAGCCGACTACGTGTCGCTGCTCGAGCATCACGGGTTCACCGACGTCGAGGCGCGCCGGGTGCCCGACACGTCGCCGACGCCGGACGAGTACACGGGCCGGTGGTTCGCCAACGCCGAGGAGCTGCGGGCCTTCAAGCGGATCGGCGCGCTGCTGCTCATCGGCGCGAAGGCACGGGACTGAGAGACGCGGGCGACGGGCTACGGGCGACGGGCTACGGGCTACGGGCACGGAACGAAGATTTCGCACAGGGTTCCGCATCACGACACCACGGCCGCCCGGGGCGGCCCCGGGAGACGGCATGACACGACGGAACGGAAGCGGACGCAGACGAGGAACGGTCATCGGCGCACTGGTCGCGCTGCTGCTCGCGGCGGCGGCTCCGCGTCTCGTCGCCCAGGCGAAGCCGCCGGCACCGGTCGCGCTCGCCCACGTCACCTTGATCGACGGCACCGGTGCGCCCGCCCGGCCGCACATGACGGTGATCATCCGCAACGGCCGGATCGCCGCGGTGCAGCCCGACGGCGCCAGGCTGCCCGACGGCGCCACCGTGGAGGATCTCACCGGCCGCTTCCTCGTGCCCGGCCTCATCGACGCCCACGTGCACATCACCGGCCGCCCGACGACGTTCGAGCAGGACCCGGACGCTGCTCGACGGACTGCTGCAGCACGGCATCACCGGCCTCCGCGACATGGCGGGCGACGCCCGCATCCTGTCGTACCTGTCGCGTGAAGCGCTGCTCGACGAGCAGCCGTGGCCCAACATCTATTACAGCGCGCTGATGGCGGGCCCGACGTTCTTCGCCGAGGATCCCCGCGTGCCGGGCACCTCCCAGGGGATCCTGCTGGGTGGCGCGCCGTACATGCGCAGCGTGGACGCCACGACGAACATCCGGATGGCGATCGCCGAGGCCAAGGGGACCGGCGCGACCGGCATGAAACTCTACGCGAACCTGCCGGCGGCGCTCGTGAAGGCGATCGCGACCGAGGCGCATCGCCAGGGGATGCTGGTATGGACGCACGCGACGATCTTCCCGGCAACGCCGATGGACGCGGTTGACGCCGGCGCCGATTCGGTCTCGCACACGCCCTATCTCTCGTGGCAGGCGGCCCCGCGCGTGCCGCAGGACTACCGGTCGCGCGCCTACGGCCCCTTCCTCACGGTGAAGCCCGACGACCCGCGCATCCTGTCGCTGCTCGACGCCATGAAGGCGCACGGCACGGTGCTCGACGCCACGCTACGGGTCTTCGAGCAGGAAGCGGAACACGATCCCGGCGCCGTCGGCGCGGGGATCATGCCGTGGAGCTACGCGGTGACGCAGGAGGCGCACGAGCGCGGCGTGCTCGTCGACGCCGGCACCGACAGCCAGGGGCTGCCGTCCGGAAAGGATGGCCCGGACCTGGCGGCCGCTCCCACGGTGCTCGACGAGCTGGCGCTGCTGGTCGCCCACTGCGGCTTCACGCCGCTCGAGGCGATCCATTCGGCCACGCAGGTCAACGCGCTCGTCGTCGGCCAGGGGGCGAAGCGCGGCACGATCGCGCCGAACAAGCAGGCCGACCTGGTCGTGCTCTCCGCCGACCCCACCGCGGACATCCACAACCTGAAGACGGTGGTGGAGGTGTTCAAGGACGGAAAGAAGGTCGTCGGGAAGTAGAATGAGGCGCCCGCGGACGATGGCGGGATCGAGGTGAGCATGTTCAAACGGACCGCCCTTGTCGCACTCGTCCTCGTTCTCGGCGCCACGCTGGCGCCGGCCAGCGCTCAGACACCGCCGACGCCGCGCTCCGAGCTGACCGAGCTGACGTCGTTCCTGTCGATTCCCAACGTCGCCTCCGACAAGGCCGGACATCGCCCGCGACGCCACCCGCCTGCAGGCGATGTTCGAGCGCCGCGGCTTCCATGTGACGGTCGTGCGCACGCCGGGCTCGCCCGTGCTCATCTGCGAGCTGGTCCCGCCAGGCCCGAAGCCGGCGCGCACGCTCACCTTCTACTTCCACTACGACGGCCAGCCGGTGACGCCGTCCGAGTGGAAGGACTCCGGTCCGTTCCAGCCGATCTACCGCGACAAGCCGATCGAGGACGGCGGCCATGTCGTCACGCTGCCCGCCGCGGGTCCGATCGATCCCGAGTGGCGGCTGTACGCCCGCTCGGCCGCGGACGACAAGGGGCCGATCGTCGCGTTCCTCTCGGCGATCGACGAGGCGAAGGCCTCGGGACACCCGATCACCTCGACCCTGCGCGTGCTCATGGAGGGCGACGAGGAAGCCGGCTCGCCGTCGCTCGCCGCCGTCGTCAACGAACAGGCGGACCGCATCCGGGGCGACCTCGTCATCCTGGTCGACGGCCCGCAGCATCCGAGCGGCCGTCCCACGTTCGTCTTCGGCGCCCGCGGCATCATGTCGGCCGAACTGACGGTCTTCGGCGCGCGCCAGGATCTCCACAGCGGCAACTACGGCAACTGGGCCCCGAATCCGGCGATCGAGCTGTCGCGGCTGATCGCGTCGATGAAGGACAAGACCGGCCACGTGACGATCGCCGGCTTCTACAAGGACGTCGTCCCGCTGACGCCGGAGGAGAAGAAGGCGATTGCCGAGATCCCGGACGTCGACGCGACGCTGATGCACAAGTTCGGCTTCGCGCAGCCGGAGATCGCCGGCGAGCGCCTCGAGACCCTCGACAACCTGCCGACGCTGAACGTGTCGGGCCTCGGCGCCGGCACGGTCACCGGCCAGGGCCGGACGGTGATCCCTTCGCAGGCGGTCGCGCGGATGGATCTCCGGTTCGTCAAGAACATCACGCCCGACGCCCAGTTCGCCCGGCTGCAGGCCCACATCCGCGCGCAGGGCTTCCATCTCATCGCCGGCGACGCGCCGACCGACCAGGAGCGGGCGACGTATCCCCTGCTCGCGAAGCTCCGCCGCATCGGCGGCTACCCGGCGGGCCGCACGCCGCTCACGAACCCGACGGCGCAGCAGGCCGTCGCCGCCGTGGCGGCCGCGATGCACACGACGCCGGCGCGCATGCCGACGCTGGGCGGATCGACCCCCTTCTATCTCTTCTCCGATCACCTGAAGGCGGCCACCGTCGGCATGCCGGTGGTCAATTTCGACGACAGCCAGCACGCGCCGAACGAGAACCTGCGCCTCGGCAATTTCTTCGGCGCCATCACGATGATGCGCGCCATCGTCACGATGAAGTGAATGGAAGAAGTGAAGACGAGATGAATCTCGTCACGTAGAACGTGAAACGGAGAACGCGGAAGCTGCAACGGGCAATGCGCAATGGGTATTGCTCGCGCCGGGCGTTCAGGACCGTAGCCGACGGAGCCTGTAGCCCGTAGACTGCCCGCAGCCTGGAGCCGACCACCATGCCCCCTCGCACCAACATCGCCTCCGGCACCCGGTGGGAGCCGTTCGTCGGCTACTCGCGCGCGGTCCGCATCGGTCCGCAGGTGCACGTCTCGGGCACGACGGCGACCGACGATGCGGGCGCCATCGTGGGCCCGGGCGATCCGTACGCACAGGCCGTGCAGGCGCTGCGCAACATCGAGGCGGCGCTGGCCCGCGTGGGGGCGACGCTCGCCCACGTCGTGCGCACCCGGATGTACGTCACCGACATCTCGCAGTGGGAGGCGGTCGGCCGCGCGCACGGCGAGTTCTTCCGCGACATCCGTCCGGCGACCAGCATGGTGGAAGTGAGCCGGCTGATCGCGCCCGAGATGCTCGTGGAGATCGAGGCCGACGCATACGTTCCGGAAGACGATTCTCTGAGGGGGGACTCTCGATGGAACCGGCAGTCGACCCGGCGGCGCCCGTCCGGCTGACCCGCAACCAGATCCGCGGCTTCTGGGCGTCGTGGGGCGGCTGGACGCTCGACGGCATGGACTCGTTCATCTACGCGCTGGTGCTGACGCCCGCGATGACCGAGCTGCTGCCGCGCTCCGGCATTCCCGCCACCCCGGGCAACGTCGGCTTCTACGGCGGCCTGCTGTTCGCCCTGTTCCTCGTCGGCTGGGGCCTGTCGATGCTCTGGGGTCCGGTGGCCGATCGGTTCGGCCGCGTCCGGACGCTGATGCTGACGATCCTCTGCTATTCGATCTTCACGTTCCTCGGCGCGGTCGCCACCACGATCTGGCAGCTCGCGGCCTTCCGGCTGCTGAGCGGCATCGGCATCGGCGGGGAGTGGTCGATGGGCGGCACGTTCGTCGCGGAGGAGTGGCCCGAGTCGAAGCGGGTGATGGGGGCCGGCTACCTCCACACCGGCTACTACGTCGGCATCTTCCTGGCCGGACTCGCCAACTACGTCATCGGCGCCCGGTACGGGTGGCGGATGATGTTCGCCGTCGGCGGTGCGCCGGCGCTGCTCGTCGCCTTCATCCGCTACGGCGTGCGCGAGCCCGAGCGCTGGGAGGCCGCGCGGCACCAGCTCGGCGCCCGCCTCACGATGCGGCACGCGTTCGGCGAGCTGTTCGCGCCCCGCTACCGCCGCCGCACGATCCTGAACTCGATCTACCTGCTCGATCTCGATCATCGGCCTGTGGGCCGGGTCGGTCTACGTGCCGGCGTCGGTCATCCACCTCGCCACCGAGGCCGGGTACGGCACGGCCGACGCGGCGCGGCTCGCCTCCGATGCCACGATGCTGCTGTCGGTGGGGACGATCCTGGGCTGCCTGGTGCTGCCGCCGATGGCCGAGCGTCTCGGCCGCCTCGTCACGCTCGGCCTCTTCTTCCTGCTGATGTTCCTGTCGATCGGCCTCGGCTTCGGCTACGTCTTCTACCTGCAGACCGGCGCGCTCGGCTGGTTCATGGTGGTGCTGTTCGCGCTCGGCGTCGGCGGTGCGAACTTCGCGATGTACACCCTCTGGCTGCCCGAGCAGTACGAGACGAGCTGCCGCGCCAGCGCCTTCGCCTTCACGACGTCGGTCGGCCGGTTCGTCGGCGCCGGCGTCACCTTCCTCGTGGGCGCCGGCGTCGCCCACTTCCAGACGATCGGCACGCCGGTGGCGCTGACGGCCATCGCCTTCGCCGTCGGCCTGCTGCTGGTCCCCTTCGGCGTCGAGACGCGCGGGCAGGCGCTTCCGGACTAGGGAAAGAACGTCAGGGACAAGGGGCAAGCGGCAAGAGCGCCTGCGGCCCGCGCGAGGCGCCGGAGGGCAGCGAGGCGCAGCCGAGCCGCCGAGCGCGCGCGGATGGGGGTGGGGCCCCATCCGCACTGATCAATGTTGACCACCCTGCGCGACGGGTATTGCTCGGCATCGGGCTACCGGCTCCGGACTTCGGGCTTCGGCGCTTCGGGCTTCGGCGCTCATCATTTCCCCTTCCGTAGGGGCCGCCCGAGCTCCCAATCACGCGGGCCTTCGACTTCGCTCAGGCCCGCCCCGAGCATCGTCGAAGGGCGGGTGGCGGCCCCTGGCACTCCAACGGTCAGCCACGAAGACACGAAGGCACGAAAACCGGCGGTCAGATGGCGCAATGGCAATGGGCAATGGCAATGGTATTGCTCGGTATCGGGCGTCGGGCTATCGGCTCCGGGCTCGGCGCTCGGGCGCTCATCCCTCCCCCTTCGCGTAGGGGCCGCCCGAGCTCGCAATCACGCGGGTGGCGGCCCGGCTCAACGGTCAGCCACGAAGACACGAAGAACCCGCGCGGTCAGATGGCGCAATGAGCAATGGGGATTGCTCAGGGCCCGACGTATCTCGCACGTCGCAGGGAATTACCGTGCCAGCCAGTACGTCATCTTGATCGCGAGCGAGCGGTTGCGCGGCAGGTAGCTGTAGGGCCCGGGCAGGTTGGTGTCCCATCCCTGGTTGTAGACGATATAGAGGTTGCTGCCCGGCCGGTAGATGTACCAGAACAGCAGGTTCAGGGTGGCGAGGCGGCGGTCGTCGTTGTACTGCACGAAGCTCTTCACGAAGAGGTTCGGCGAGAACGAGTAGCTGACGCGCGAGCTCAGCACGTTGGTCGCGAAGCGCGGCGTCCCGGGCAGCGAGAGCTGGTTGCGCGTGTAGACGTTCTCGATGAGCAGCGTCTCGAACGGCAGGAAGTTCAGGTTCACCTGGTAGGTCTGCTTCCGGCCGCCGTAGAAGGTGCCGATGGCCGCCGAGCCGCCCGCGTAGATCCGCTTGCTCCTGTTCGTGTTGTACGCGGCGGTCATCGTGTCCCACCGGTAGCCGCCCACCGGAATCGTCGCCGGTCCGATGGCGAAATCGATCGGCACGTAGTCGAAGTCGCGCTGCGCCGTCAGCGTCAGGCTCGAGCTGTCCTGCCGCTGGATCTCGAACGAGAAGAGATCCGTGCGCGACTCGGGCCGGCCGGCGTGGTTCTCGTAGTAGTCCATCTGGCCGTTGAACATCACCTGCCGCACGCCCCGCCACCAGCGCGGCCGCGGCGTCCAGCCGGCCGACAGCCGCGAGTGGCGGATGTCGATGCGCGGAATGAAGCCCATCTCGGCGTTGAACCGCTCGCCGATGTCGACGTACGTCCCGCCGTAGTTGATCCGATCGCTCTTGTACGCGAGGTCGAGCGCGCCGGCGAAGTCCTTGCCGCCGCCGCCCGGCGAGAACGTCTTCGCCCCCATGGCGGCGATCGTCACGTTGTTGCCGAACGCCAGCCCCGAGTCGAAGCCGATGGCGCGGTTGTACGCCGAGCCGCCACCCCCGCCCTGCCGGTTCAGGAAGATCGCGCCGATCGACGACTTGGCCAGGATGTTCCGCTTCACCCGGAACGCCGTGTAGTTCGCCCGCGACAGCCGGGTCGCCACCCCGTCGGCATTCTGGACGGTCGCCGGATCGGTCTCCATGTTGATGAAGCCGACGTCGTACGGGCCCACGTGCCCGGTCATCTTGCCGCCGCCGAGGATCGGCACCTGCTGGCCGTTGTACAGCCCGACCCGCCGGCTGTAGAAGAGCGCCAGCAGTCCCGGCCCGCCGTCGTTCTCGCCGCCCGAGAAGCCGACGCCCGTCCGCCCGTAATCGAAGATGCCGGCGCTCTCGGTGAAGAACTGCCGCTTCTCGGGGAAGTACAGGCTGAAGCGCGAGAGGTTCACGACCTCCTGGTCCGCCTCCACCTGCGCGAAGTCGGTCTTGTAGGTCGCCGTCGCCGTCAGGTTCGACGTCAGGCCGTACCGGAGATCGAAGCCGTAGTTGTGGTCGATCTGTGTCGACGTGCCGGCCGTGTAGTCCTTCGACACCCCCGGCGCGACAAACGGCATGAACTCGAGCCGGTGGCGCGACGGCAGGTCGTCGAGCCCGGTCAGCACCCCCGCGTGCGACAGGTTGGCGAACCCGGTCGGCCCCCATTCGCGCGGGAACGGCACCCAGTAGTCCTCTTCGTGCTTGCGGATGATGATCCGGCAGAGATTGATCCCCCAGACCGTGTGCCCCCGGCGGCCCTTGAACCGGAGCTGCGACAGCGGAATGGCGATCTCGGCGTACCAACCCTTGTCGTCGATGCTCGTCTTCGACTGCCAGACCGCGTCCCAGTCGTAGTTGATCGTCCGGCCGTTCTCGACCGAGTTCGCGTCCTTGCGGGCGCCGAGCGGGTTGGTGCTGAAGTAGAAGGCGTTGCGGTGGTCGTGGAACGTGTCGAGGTCGATCTTGATCGCGTCGCCGCGGCTCAGGCCCGAGTCGCGCTTCATCTCGCTCGCGATGATGCCCGACGGATCGGAGTCGTACGCCCACACGCCGAAGTACATCGTGTGGTCGTCGTACAGAATCCGCACTTCCGTCCGCTCGCTGGCCTCGGCGCCGAAGTCGGGCTCCCGCTGGATGAAGTGGCCGGCCGGCTTCGCCAGCTTCCAGACGGCGTCGTCCAGGTGGCCGTCGACCTTCGGCACCTGCCCGGCCGGCAGCCGCGTCGCCACGACCTTGAACGTCTCGGGATCGATCTTGTAGACCTCCACCCGGCCATCGGGCCCGATCGGCTCGACCCGGCCCGGCGGCACCGGAATGGCCGGCCGCTGCGCGGCCGCCCCCTCGACGGCATGGGCCTCCGCCTTCGGCGAAGCGGGCGGATCGTTGCGATAGCCAGCCAGCGCCGGCGCCGCGGCGAGCACGCACAGCCCCAGCAGGACACCCCGCGCACGGAGCATGTCGGACCTTCCCTCCAGCGAGTGTGGGTGGACAGGAGAACGAGGACGGACGAGCTTCGAAATTCTACCCGAATCGGGTCGGGCGGGCGACCGGAATCCGGCCGGGCGCGTCAGCGCGCCGGGTGCGCGAGCGCCGCGGGGCCGACCGCCACGACGCTCCCGCCGGCCAGCTCCAGCGCGGTGTCGGCCACCGCGCGCACCAGCTCGGGATCGTGGCTGACGCAGATCATCGGCAGCCGCAGCTCGTCGCGGATCCGCTGCAGGTAGGGAACGATCCGCCAGCGCAGCGACGGGTCGAGCGCCGCCAGCGGCTCGTCGAGCAGCAGCAGCGACGGCGACGACATCAGCGCCCGGGCGAGCGCCACCCGCTGCCGCTCCCCGCCCGACAGGCGGTCGATCCGGCGGTCGACGAGCGGCGCGATCTCGAGCACGTCGAGCACGCGGTCGAGCGGCAGCCGGCTGCCCCGCCGCGCGCCGTACATGATGTTGCGCCGCACGTCCATGTGGGGGAACAGCAGCGCGTCCTGCGGCACGTAGCCGACGTGCCGCTGGCGCGCCGGCACGTCGATGCCCCGCGCCGAGGCGAACAGCACGCGATCGTCGATGACGATCTCACCGACGGTCGGCGAGCGCAGCCCCGCGATCGACTCGAGCGCCGACGTCTTGCCGGCGCCGGACGGTCCGACCAGCGCGAGCGCATCGCTCTCGATCCGCTGGTGGATCGCGAGCGTGAACGGTCCCTGGCGCAGCTCGAAGTCGAGCGTGATGGCAAGCGGCACGGGCGGCTCAGGTGCGGGCCTCGTCGGCCCGGTGATGGACGAGCGCGTTCGACAGCGACACGGCCGCGAACGCGATGACCACGGAGACGCCCAGCAGCATCGCCGCGCGGTGGTCGTGCCCGATCTCGGTCTCGCTGAAGATCGCGAGCGCGAGCGTGCGCGTCCGCCCCGGAATGCTGCCGGCCACGAGGATCGTCGCGCCGAACTCCCCGATCGCGCGCGAGAACGCCAGCAGCGCGCCCGCCAGCACGGTCCGCATCGCCAGCGGCAGCGTGATCGAGAAGAAGATCCGCCAGGGACCCGCCCCGAGCGTCGCCGCCAGCTGCTCGTACCGCGGGCGCACCTGCTCGAAGCCGGTCCGGGCGGTCCTGACGAGCAGCGGAAATCCCATGACCGCCATCGCCAGCACGACCGCCTTCCACGTAAAGACGACGTGGATGCCCCAGGTCTCGAGCAGGCCGCCGATCGGCCCGCGCCGCCCGAAGAGGTACAGGAGGATCAGCCCGGTGGCGACCGGCGGCATCACCAGCGGCAGCGACGTGAAGGTGTCGACGAGCGTCTTGCCGCGGAACTCGCGCCGCGCGAGCAGCCACGCCAGCGCCACGCCGGGCGGCAGCATGACGGCCGTCGCCGCCAGCGCCGCCAGGAGCGTGAACCAGGTGATCTGCCAGAGGTCAGCGGCCATGACCCGGCTCCGTCACGAACCCGAACCGATCGAAGACGGCGCGCGCCTTTGGTCCACGCAGATACGCGAAGAAGGCCCTCGCCGCCGCCGGATGCGGCGCCCCGGCCACGATCGCCACGGGATAGACGATGTGCGGACCCTGCGCCGGCGGGACGACGTAGACGATGGTCGCGCGATGGGCGATGGCCGCGTCGGTCCGGTACACGAAGGCCGCGTCGACGTTTCCGCTGTCGACCGCCGCCAGCGCCGCCCGGACGTCGAGCGTCGGCACCACCTTCGGCTCGATCGCCGTCCACAGGCCGAGCGACTGGAGGTACTCGCGCGCGTACACCCCTGCCGGCACCGCCGCCGGATCCGCCAGCGCGATCTTCCCGATCGCCGCCGCGGTGAGCTCGCGGGGCGACGCGATCGGGTGGGCGTGTCCCTGCGGCATGATGATGACGAGCTGGTTACCGAGCAGATCGATCGCGGGTTCCCGCCTCGATCAGGCCGGCCCTGCCGACCGCGTCCATCTGCGCCTCGTCCGCGCTCAGGAAGACGTCGACCGGCGCGCCGTTGACGATCTGCCGGGCCAGTCCGCTGGACGGGCCGAAGTTCAGCGACACGTGCGTGCCGGTGTCGTGCTCGTACGCGCGGGCGATCGCCGTCACGGCATCGGTGAGGCTCGCCGCCGCCGACACGAGCAGCTCGCCGGCCGCCGCCGGACGGGCGGCGGCGGCAACGGCCGGCCGGACCGGCACCAGCAGGGCCGCGAGCGCCAGGGGGAACAGTGCGCGGAGCAGTCTGGACATTGCACGACAGTTTAGACTGGCTTAGTATGATTCGCCAAGCCGGTTCACGCCGATATCTGGCACCAGTCAGCCGTGGTATCCTGCTCGACCGGCTCTGATGGACGGGCCGGAGAATTTTCGTCAACCAGGACCGGAGAACAACGAGTTACTTCTCGTAGCGGCCGAGCTTCAGTTCGGCCGACAGCCCGCGGCCCGAAGCCCGGAGCCCGTCCCCAGGAGGTTCATTGCGTCCTCGACTCCCCTTCGCCCTTGCCGGACTCTGCGTGCTGCTGTCGGCCGGCATCGCCGCCGCCAGCGAGGCCCCGGCCGCCAGCCCCTCGACCGGCCCGTACCTGACCTCGACGGCGGCCGGCGCCGCGGTTGTGGCCGCAGCCGCGCAGCGCACCGGCCCCGGCTGCCTGGCATCCGACCGTGAAGCTCGGCGGATACGTGCAGGGCGAATTCGACGCCGGCGCCCGCGGCGACACGCGCTTCCCCGAATCCGACCGCTTCTTCCTGCGCCGGGCGCGCGTCACGGTGAGCGGCTCGGTGCTGCCGACGCTGCAGTACCGGATCCAGGCCGACTTCGCCGGCGGCCTCGGCTCGGCCAGCAGCATCAAGGCGGCGCTCACCGACGGCTACATCGAGTGGACCAGGTTCGCGCACGCGCACGTGCGCGTCGGCCAGTTCAAGTCTCCCTTCGGCCGCGAATGGCTCATTCCCAGCACGCAGCTCGTCATGGCCGAGCGGACGCTGGCCACCGACCTGCTGACGGTCAATCGCCAGATCGGCGCCATGGTGACCGGCAACGCCGAAGGCGGCCGCCTCGGCTACCGGGCCGGCCTGTTCAACGGCAATGGCCGGAACACGACGGTCAACGACAACGGCCGCTTCATGTACATCGTCCGGGGCACGGCGATGCCGTGGCAGCGAGCCGCAGCGTCGGGTCGCTCGAGGTCGGCGCCAACGCGTACTGGTCGAGCGACACCCGCCTGTCGATGAAGAGCGACTTCGGCCTCGATTCGACGCCGGCCACGCCCGGCGCCGACAACCTGTTTACCGGCAAGCGGGTCGGCGTGGGTGTCGACTCCAGCTACACGCGCGGCATCTGGCGCGTCGACGCCGAGTTCCTGCGCGTCCGCTTCGAGCAGCAGAACGGCGCGGCGCAGCCCGACGTCATCAGCCGCGGGTGGTACGTCACGCCCGGCGCGTTCGTGTACCGCCGCCTGGTGCAGGTGATGGGAAGCTACCAGCAGTTCCAGCCCGATACCGGCCTCAGCGGCAACGTGACGAAGACCTGGCTGGCCGGCGTGAACTACTACGCGCGGGGCAACAACGCGAAGCTGATCGTCGACTACCTGTGGGTCGATGCGCCGCTCGATCCCGGCGAGCACCAGAAGCTGCTGGCGCAGATGCAGGTGGTGTTCTGACGCCTCCGTCTCCGGTCTTCAGTCTCCGGTCTCCCGTCCAGTCCGCCGAGCTGACGCTCGGCGGCTACGAACTCCAGACACAGGACCGGCGACCGTAGACCGAAGACTGTAGACAGGCTTTGATCATGCTCCTGACCGTCAGTGAGGCAGCCGAGCGGCTGGGCGTCAGCTACTCGACGCTGAAACAGTGGATCTACAAGGGCGCGATCCGCACGAGCACGACGGCCGGCGGACATCACCGGATCGCCGACTCGGAGGTGGAGCGCCTGCTCGCCCGCCAGGACCGGCCGGCACGCAAGCGGCCGGCACGCCAGGACGCGGCGCCGATCATCGTCTCGATCAGCGGCCGGAACCAGCTGCGGGGCATCGTTGACGAGATCCGGGTCAGCGGCGTGCTCGCGCAAGTCCGGCTGCGCATCGGCGACCAGCGGCTGACGGCGGTGATCACGCGCGATGCGGTCGAGGAGCTCCGGCTGAAGCGCGGCGACGAGGCGATGGCGATCGTCAAGTCGACCGAGGTGATGATCGCCCGCGAGGCCGACATCCCGCAGGCCGGCCGATCCGCACCGCGCGCGGGCCGCAAGGCGCGCTGACCGCCTGCGACATCCGTCGGACGCCGGCGAACTCCCGTTCCGCTCAGGTCGTCACGCTATCAACTGATCAGTGACGGCAGGCCGAACGTCCCGTCGACGGCCTCCACGAAGGTCCGCTCCTCGCGCAGGATCAATCGCTGGCTCTGCGCCATCCTGAAGTTCGCGACCGATTCCGGATCGGTCCGCAGCCGCGCGCGGTACGCCTCGTACGCGGCAAGGCTCTCGAACGCCACCAGCCCCCACGCCACGTCGTTGGTGCCCTCGCACGGCAGGAAGTAGCCGACGAGATGTCCGCCCAGCCGGGGGATGATCCGCCCCCAGTTCTCGGCATAGGTCCGGAACGCGTCGCGCTGAAACGGATCGATCTGGTACCGGATGAAGCAGGTGATCGTCATTCTGTCGCCTCCCTGCCCGCCAGTGTGCCGGTTGCCAGACGATTACACTTCGCCTACCATCGAAATATGAATGTCGACGTCGGCGACGCGGCCGTCGCGCGCATTGCCGCCGCCATCGGCGAGCCGGCGCGGGCCCGCATGCTCTACGGCCTGCTCGACGGCCGGGCACGGACCGCCACCGAGCTGGCCGTCCTCGCCGAGGTCAGCCCGTCGACCGCCAGCGCCCACCTGCACCGGCTGAAGTCGGAGCGACTCGTCACCGTGTCGTCTCAGGGCCGGCATCGCTATTACGGACTGCAGGACGCCGGCGTCGCGGCGCTGCTCGAGGCGCTGAACGTCGTCGCCGGCAGCCCCCAGCCGTTCGCCCCGCGCACGCCCGGCCGGCTGCGGGCGGCGCGCACCTGCTACGACCACATTGCCGGCACACTCGGCGTCGGGCTTCACGATGCGTTCGTCGCGTCGCGCTGGCTGTCGCCGGCGCCCGGCGGCGATGCCGCGTACGACGTGACGCCAGCCGGCGCAGCGGCGTTCGCCGCGCTCGGCATCGACGTCGACGGCGCGCGGGCCCGGCGCCGCCGCTTCGCGTTCCCCTGCGTCGACTGGAGCGAGCGGCGCCCGCACGTCGCGGGAGCCCTCGGCTCGGCCATCCTGCAGCTCGCCCTGGATCGAAAGTGGGTCGTCCGCGATCTCGACAGCCGGGCCCTCGAGGTCACGAGCCGCGGACGACGGGACCTGCGCGCGCGGTTCGGTCTCCACGTCTGAAGGGCGCCGGGCTGCGCGACCGCACCGAGCGCCCCCTCTCTCCGAACGATGTCCGCCGGGGCCGCATCTCCTACCGCTGGTCGTAGTTAGCTCATCCGGCTACACTCGAATGCAGCTCATCAGTGTCCAGCGGGGCGAGGCCAGACCCCACCCCGGGACATCGGGCCTCTTTCCTCCCGTATATCAGACATTTTCGAGGGGGTTGTTCCGTGAAATCCGTCCGTACTGCCTGTGTCGTTGCCCTCGCGTCCGCCGTCGCACTCGCTGTCGCGCCATCCGTCCGGGCTCAGGCTTCAGGGGCCCAGTCGACGACGGGCCAGTCGCAGGCCCAGGAGCCGCAGCGGTTCGACACGTCGGTGGTCGTCACCGCGAGCCGCACACAGGAGAAGAAGGCGCAGGCCCCCGCCAGCATCGTGGTCATCACGGGCGAGACGCTGCAGGCGCGCGGCGCGCAGACGCTGTCCGACGCGCTGGCGTTCCTGCCGGGGCTCGAAATCTCGCACGGCGCCGACGAAGGGCCGCAGGGAACCGGCGTCTCGCTCTGGGGGCTGCGCGAATTCGACGCCTACGCCATCTTCATCGACGGCGTGCCGGTCGGCGGGGCCTACAACCCGAACACCGCGTACGTGCCGATCGAGGACATCGATCGCATCGAGGTCCAGAAAGGGCCCAACGCGGTGCTCTACGGCCAGACGGCGTTCGCCGGCGTGATCCAGGTGTTCACGAAGACCGCGCGCGCGGGACACAAGGGCGAGATTGCGGGCGGAGGCGGCTCGCTCGGACAGGCGGTGGGCTCGGGCTCGATCGACCTGTTGTCGGGCTCGGGTCGGCTGCTGCGGATGTCATTCTACGGTCGTCGGAGCAGCGGCTGGCAGCCGCGGGCCGGCGAGCACGAAGAGCGGTTCGACCTGAACTACGCGAAGCCGCTCGCCGGCGGCGGCGAGATGCGCATCATCGGCATGGTCGCCGACCGCACGCAGGGGTTCGGCGCGCCGTACCCGCGCAAGGACAACAGCGCCGACCTGTTCCCCGGGGTCTCGCTCGGTTACAACTACGCAGTCACCGATGCCGAGGTCGCCGATCGGCTCGCGATGGGGATCTTCCACCTCGACAAGCACCTCGGCAACAATCTCTCCTTCGTGAATACGAGCAGCGTCTCGTTCGACAACCAACGGAAGATCCGCAGCTTCGTCACCAGCATCGACTCCGTGCCCTTCCCGGCCGCCGGACAATCGTTGTTCCCCAAGCAGCTCGACATCTTCGAGGACGCCCACCTCGAGTGGCGCCAGCCGCTCGCGGGGCGCCACAGCCTGTTCCAGGCCGGCGGCAGCTATCAGTACGGCCGCATCGAAGCGCCGGCACGGCTGTTCGACTACCAGGTGTCGCCCGGCAATCCGAATCCGCCGAGCTCGACGTCGCTCGCTGCGGACGAAACGGAGTACTTCAACCGGCGCGACTTCGCCGGCGTCTACGCGTACGAAGAAGTCGACGCGCTGCCGCGGCTCACGCTGTCTGGCGGCGTCCGCGTCGACATGACGCGCGAGCACCAGCGGATCGGCGGCGACCTGCCCGGCGAGGCCGGCATCGACGACAGCGCCACCCACACCGCCGCCAGCTACAAGGGCGCTGCCACGCTGCAGCTGGTCACCGGCCAGCCGTACTACGCGAACCTGTTCGGCTCGTACAACCACGCGTTCAAGCCGGCGGCGGTGAACTTCGGCGAGCCCGACGCGGCCCATCCCATCCTGAAGCCCGAGACCGCCGACGCGGTCGAAGGCGGCGTCAAGATCGGCACGACCGACGGCCGGGTCGACCTCGAGGCCTCGGTCTTCCGGATGAACTTCAAGAACCTGGTCGTCAGCCAGGTCTCGTCGAGCGGCGCGGTCACGCTGCTGAACGCGGGCGCAGAGCGGTTCCAGGGATTCGAGTTCGACGGCGGCTTCGTTCCGGTGGCGGGCGTGCCGCTCCACCTCTCGGTCGGCTACGCGTACCACAACCCGATCTTCACCTCGTTCACCACGGTGAACGAGGCGGGCGACCCACTCGTGCTCGACGGCAAGCACCTCGAGCTCGCCCCGAAGAATCTCGTGACGGCCGCCATCGACTACGGCCGCACCGAGGGCTGGGGCGGCTTCCTCGCCCTGCACGCGGCCACGAAGCGACCGATCGACCGCCGCAACACCGCCTATGCGCCGGGCTACACGGTGCTCGACGGCGGCCTGTCGTACGGCTTCGGCCGCTACCGCATCGTCGGCAGCTTGTACAACCTGACCGACACGCGCTACATCACGGCCGAGAGCGAGCTGGCCGACGCCCAGGTCTACTTCAATGCGCCGCGGCGCGGGTCGGTGGAGCTGCGTGTCTCGTTCTGAGGCGTTGACGCCGCTGACAGCGTTGACAGGGCGCGCGCCCGTGAGGTACCGTAACTGACGTCATGACGCTCGCCGGTCGCCACCATCACGTGCATCACCATCACCACCGCAGCAGCGGTCGGGAGGGGTTCGCGCGCATGGGCTAGGCCGACAGGCCGGTTTCAACCAGGATTCGAAAGAAGCCCCGCCGCACCCCGGCGGGGCTTTTTGTTTTTCAGGGCACGAACGACCAGGACAAGGATATGGACTTTTCTAAACTCGACGGACTGATTCCGGCCGTCATCCAGGACGAACAGAGCGGCGAGGTGCTGATGGTCGGCTTCATGAACCAGGAAGCGCTCGACCTGACGCGCCAGACCGGGTTCGCCACCTTCTTCAGCCGCACCCGCAACAAGCTGTGGATGAAGGGCGAGACCTCGGGCAACAAGCTCGAGGTGCGCGAGCTGCTCGTCGACTGCGACGAGGACACGGTGCTGCTGAAGGTGAAGCGGCTCGGCGACGGCAACGTCTGCCACACCGGCGAGCGCACCTGCTTCTACCGGACGCTGGCGTCGCTCGACACGACGGGCGCGTAACAGCGAAGTGAGCCGGCCGCCTTCGCCAAGGCTACGGCGGCTCGCCGAAGCGCACAGCGCGAAGGCGAGGGTTTGGGGCAGAGCCCCGTTTAATAGAGGAAACAGATGAAGAAGCTCAAGCTCGGCATTCCGAAAGGCTCCCTGCAGGACGCCACCGTTCAACTCTTCGACCGCGCCGGCTTCCACATGGTCGTCAGCTCGCGGTCGTACTACCCGAGCATCGACGATGTGGAGATCGAGTGCATGCTGATCCGGGCGCAGGAGATGGCCCGCTACGTCTCCGACGGCGTCCTCGACGCCGGCCTCACCGGCCAGGACTGGATCGCCGAGCACGAGAACGGCGACGGCACGACCGGCGTGCTCGAGACGATCACCGACCTCATCTACGCGAAGCAGAGCTTCGGCAAGGTGCGCTGGGTGCTGGCGGCGCCCGACAACTCGCCGTTCCAGACGGTGAAGGACCTCGAGGGCAAGACCATCGCGACCGAGCTGGTGCGCGTGACGCGCGCGTACTTCGAGCGCCAGAACGTGTCGGTCGACGTCGAGTTCTCCTGGGGCGCCACCGAAGTGAAGCCGCCGGTGCTCGCCGACGCCATCGTCGAGGCCACCGAGACGGGATCCACGCTGCGCGCGAACCGCCTGCGCATCATCGACACCGTCATGGAGTCCAACCCGCAGCTCATCGCGAACAAGACCGCCCTGAAGGACGGCTGGAAGCGGACGAAGATCGAGAACATCGCGCTGCTGCTGCGGGCGGCCATCGAGGCGCAGGGACGCGTCGGCCTGATGCTGAACGTGCTGAGCAGCAACCTCGACGCAATCCTCTCGCTGCTGCCCGCGCTGCAGCGCCCGACCGTCTCGCCGCTGGCCGGCAGCGACTGGGTGGCCGTGAACACCATCCTCGAGGAGAAGATGGTGCGCGACCTGATTCCGCGCCTGAAGGCCGCCAACGCGCAGGGGATCGTGGAGTATCCGCTGAACAAGATCGTGATGTGAACGGGAGTAGGCGGTAGGCTATGGGCGGTAGGGCTGGTGCAAGCTCTCGGGACTCGGCACTCGGGCGCTCGCACGTTCTTCAATCTTTGAATTCTTCAATTCGTCATCAAGGATATTCACCTGTGATCGTCGTTTCCTCCACCTCCCCTCGCGTCCGTGACCTCGTCGAACCCGTCCGGCGCCGGCGGCCGGCGCGACGCCGCGTTTCAGCGGCGTGTGGCCACCATCGTCGAGACCGTCCGGCGCGGCGGCGACGCGGCACTTGCCCGCTACGCCCGGCGAGTTCGACGGCCTCGAGGGCGCCATCGAGGTGCCGCGGGCCGAGATCGAGGCCGAGGCGAAACGTGCCACGCCCGCCGTCCGCCGTGCGCTGCGCGCCGCGGCAAAGCAGATCAGGACCGTCGCGAAGCAGCAGCTGCCGAAGGGCTGGCGGGTGAAGGTGGCGCCCGGCGTGACGGTGGAACAGAAAATCCAGCCGCTCGCCCGCGTCGGCTGCTACGTGCCGGGCGGGCGGTATCCGCTCCCCTCATCCTTATTGATGACCGGGCTGCCGGCGCGGGTCGCCGGCGTCGGCGAAATCGTCGCCGTCTGCCCGAAGCCCGATCCGTCCGTCTTCGCCGCGGCGCTGCTCGTCGGCGTCGATCGCTTCTTCCGGATTGGCGGCGCGCATGCCATCGCGGCGCTCGCCTACGGCACGAAGACCGTGCCGGCCGTCGACAAGATCGTCGGCCCGGGCAACCGCTACGTCGCCACCGCCAAGAATCTCGTGTCGGCCGACTGCCCGATCGACATGCAGGCCGGCCCGACCGAGATCGTCATCGTGGCCGGGTCTGGCAAGCCGGCCTGGATTGCGGCGGACCTCATCGCGCAGGCCGAGCACGATCCCGACGCCCGCGCCATCTTCATCACGCCGAGCCGCACGCTGGCCGACCGGGTGGCGAAGGCCGTGGACAAGCGGATGCCGGCCGACGGACCGGCCCGCGAGTCGCTGCGCCGCCACGGCGTCATCATCGTCACGTCGACGATCGACGAAGCGATGGCGCTGGCGAACCGGATCGCACCGGAGCATCTCGTCGTCGACCGCGAGTCGCTCACGCGCGGCGAGCTGCGCGCCGGAGCGGTGTTCGTCGGCCCGTACACCGCGCAGGTGGCGGGCGACTATGCCATCGGCTCGAATCACGTGCTGCCGACGGCCGGCGCCGCCCGCTTCCGCGGCGGGCTGAGCGCCGCCGACTTCGTCCGTGCCGTCTCCGTTCAGCGTCTGACCCGCCGGGGCCTCGCGCGGCTGGCCCCCACGATTGTGACCCTCGCCCGCGCCGAAGGACTCGAGGGTCACGCAGCTTCCATCGAGGTGCGACTGTCATGAGCCCGAACTACCTGCGACCGCCCGAGCTGTTCGACGGGCTCCGGCTTCACCAGAACGAGAACACCGGCGGCTGCTCGCCGCGCGTCCTCGAGGCGCTGGCCAACATGCCGCGCGACCGCGTCGGCTTCTACCCCGCCTACAAGGCGATGGCCGAGGCTGCCGCGCGCTACTTCGGCGTGGACGCCGATCGCCTGGCGCTGACCAACGGCCTGGACGAGGGGATCATGTCGCTGGCGGTCGCCTGCCTGCGGCCGCAGCCGGGACAGCCCGTGCCCGAGGCGGTCATTCCCGAGCCGACCTTCGAGATCTACAACCTCGACACCGAGGTGGCCGGCGGGAAGATCGTCACCGTGCCGCCCGGCCCCGACTTCGCCTTCCCGCTCGAGAAGGTTCTCGCCGCCATCACGCCGGCGACGCGAGTGGTCTTCCTGACGAACCCGAACAACCCGACCGGCCAGATGATGTCGAAGGAGGCGATCCGCGCCGTGGCGAAGGCGGTGCCGCCCGAGGCGATCGTCTTCCTGGACGAGGCCTACGCCGAGTTCGCGGGCGAGACGTTCCTGCCGGAGCTCGAGCAGTATCCGAACGTGATCATCGGCCGGACGTTCTCCAAGGCCTTCGGCCTCGCGGGGATGCGCGTCGGCTGCCTGATCGGCGATCCGGACCGGCTCGCGCCGATCGTCCGTGCCGTGCCGGTGTACAGCGTGAACGTGGCGGCCGCCACCGTGCTGCCGGCGGCGCTCGAGGATCGCGAGTACCTGCAGGACTACCTGCGGCAGGTGAAGGAATCGAAGCAGCTGTTCTACGCCGCCTGCGACAAGCTCGGATTGAAGTACTGGAAGAGCGCCGGCAACTTCGTGCTCGTCCGGATCGGCGATCGTTCGAAGGAGGTCATTGCGGCGCTGGCCGCGCGGAAGATCTTCGTCCGCGATCGGTCGGTCGACGCCGGCTGCGCCGGCTGCGTCCGGATTGCCACCGGGCAGGTGGCCCACACGCAGCAGCTGATCACCGCGCTCGAGGAGGTCCTGTGCGCCGCGCGGTAATCACGCGGAAGACGACCGAGACGCAGATCCGGCTGAAGCTGGCGCTCGACGGCAAGGGCCGGTACAGCGTGAAGACCGGCATCCGGTTCTTCGATCACATGCTGGAGCTGGTGACGCGCCACGGCGGCTTCGACATGGAGCTCACCTGCAAGGGCGATCTCGACGTCGACCAGCACCACACCGTGGAGGACGTCGGCATCGCGCTCGGCGAGGCGGTGTCGAAGGCGCTCGGCGACCGCAAGGGGATCAACCGCGCCGGCTACTTCGTCATGCCGATGGACGAGACGCTCGCCGTCGCCGCCATCGACCTGAGCGGCCGCCCGCACGCGGTCGTCGACCTGCCGCTGAAGGTGCGGCTCGTCGGCGACCTCCAGACCGAGCTCGTCGCCGACTTCTTCGACGGCTTCGCCATGGGCGCCCGGGCCAACGTGCACGTGAAGGTGATGTACGGCCGCTCGAGCCATCACCAGGTGGAGGCCATCTTCAAGGCCTTCGCCCGCGCCCTGCGCGTCGCCTGCTCGAAGGATCCGCGCCTCGCGAAGATGCTGCCGAGCACCAAGGGACTGCTGTGATCGCTCTCATCGACTACGGCGCCGGCAACCTCACCTCCGTGCGCAAGGCGCTCGCGGCGCTCGGGGCCGAGCATCGGACGCCGGCAACGCCGGGCGAGCTCGCCGATGCGCAGGCCATCATCGTGCCGGGCGTCGGCCATTTCCAGGCGACTGCCAGGCTGGACGAAGCGTGGCGCGCGGCGATCCGCGCGAGGGTCGACGAAGGGTGTCCGCTGCTGGGCGTCTGTGTGGGCATGCAGTGGCTGTACGAAGGGAGCACCGAGGCGCCCGACGTTCCCGGCCTCGGCTTGCTGAAAGGACGATGCGAGCGGCTGCCCGAGAGGGGCCCGGACGATGAGCGGCTGAAGGTGCCGCACGTCGGCTGGAACGGGCTCGAGCCGTGCCGCGAATCGCCGCTGCTCGATGGCGTCGAGCCCGGCGCGCAGGTCTACTTCACCCATTCGTACGCCGCGCCGGTGACCGGGGATACGGTGGCCGCGACCGAGTACGGCATCCGGTTCGCGGCGCTCGTGGCGCGCGGCCGTGTGGCCGGCATGCAGTTCCATCCGGAGAAGTCGGGCGAAGCCGGCCTGCGCCTGCTCCGCAATTTCCTCGAGGGCGTTTCCGCGTAAGCCGGTCGCAAGCCAATGCTGTCCAAACGGATCATTGCCTGTCTCGACGTCCGCAACGGCGTCGTCGTCAAGGGCGTGCAGTTCGAGGGGCTCCGGAGCGCCGGCGACCCGGGGGGCCTGGCGCGCCGCTATAACAAGGAGGGGATCGACGAGCTCGTCATCCTCGACGTCACGGCGACGATCGAGTCGCGCCGGGCGCTTGCCGAGACCATCCATCAGGTGGCGCAGGAGATCTTCATTCCGCTGACCGTCGGGGGCGGCATCCGGGCCGAGGCGGACGCCGACGCGGCCGTCCGGGCCGGCGCCGACAAGGTGAGCCTGAATACCGCGGCCCTGCAGACGCCCGAGCTGCTGACGCGGCTCGCCAACCGCTACGGCAGCCAGGCCGTCGTCGTAGCGATCGACGCGAAGCGGGCGAACGGCGGGTACGCCGTCTACTCGCGCAGCGGGCAGACGGCGGCGAGTCGTGATGCGGTGGAGTGGGCGCGCGAAGCCGAGAGCCGTGGCGCGGGCGAGATCCTGCTGACGTCGATCGATCGCGACGGAACCAGGTCCGGTTTCGACTGCGAGATGACGGCGGCCGTATCGGAGGCCGTGTCCATTCCCGTGATCGCGTCGGGCGGCGCGGGCGGCTTCGACGACTTCGTCGAGGTCTTCACGAAGGGCAAGGCCGACGCGGCGCTGGCGGCGTCGATCTTCCACTACGCCGAGTCGGCCGTGCACGACCTGAAGGAGCACCTCCGCGCGCACGGCATCCCCGTTCGGCTGTAATGGGTACCGCGCATGGCGGAATGAGCGGATAACGGGTCCTGTCGCGGGACAGCCCCACCCGTCCTCGGCCCGACAGGCGCTTGTCACGGGTGACGGGCCTGCGCGGCGGGCGGGGCGGCCCCGTCCCGCGCCACCCGCGAGCGCTCATTGATCATTCACGACGACGGATCACCACGAAGGCACAAAGACACGAAGCGGAAAGCGTCGACCCCATCCTGAATCTCGTAGGGGCCGCCCAGGCCGGGTATCAGAGCCGTGTGGCGGCCCTTCTTCACGACGACGGATCACCACGAAGGCACAAAGACACGAAGCGGAAGGCGTCGACCCCATCCTGAATCTCGCAGGGGCCGCCCAGGCCTGGCATCAGAGCCGTGTGGCGGCCCTTCTTCACTGCGACGAACAACCACGAAGGCACGAAGACACCAAGCGGAGAGCGTCGACCCCATCCTGAATCTCGTAGGGGCCGCCCAGGCCGGGCATCAGAGCCGTGTGGCGGAATGAGCCGATAGCGGGTCCTGTCGCGGGACAGCCCCACCCGTCCTCGGCCCGACAGGCGCTTGTCACGGGTGACGGGCCTGCGCGGCGGGCGGGGCGGCCCCGTCCCGCGCCACCCGCGAGCGCTCATTGATCGTTCACGACGACGGATCACCACGAAGGCACGAAGACACCAAGCGGAAAAGCGTCGACCCGTCCTGAATCTCGTAGGGGCCGCCCACCGGGTATCAGAGCCGTGTGGCGGCCCTTCTCACGACGGATCACCAGAAGGCACGAAGCGGATCATCGTCATTCCCGCGGACGCGGGAATCCAGGACAAGCGACTTCACTCAATCGCGTAGGGGCTCTCTCAATCCGTCGTAGCCCCGAGCTTCAGCTCGGGGGATCCCCTGCGGCTCGCCCACCTTGACCGGCCGGCGCCTGCAACGCTACCCTGCCCACCCATGAAGCACATCTCCATCGTCGTTGCTGCGGCGCTCGTCGCGTCGGTTGTCGTGTCGGCCCAGACCCAGAATGACCAGAAGGCCGCGCCCGATCTGAAGCCGTTCGAGTACACCAGTCAGGGTTCGGTGCGTACGCCCTCGGGCGTCGTGAACTATCACGCCGTCACCGGCGCGCTCGTGGTCCACGCGCGGGGATGGGACGACGCCGCGGCGGCCGACGACGCGAACAATCCGACCGCCGAGGCGACGATGTCGTACGTCGCGTACTTCAAGACCGACGCGGACGCCGCGACGCGGCCCATGACGTTCCTGTTCAACGGCGGCCCGGGCTCCGCGACGGTCTGGCTCCACATGGGCGCCTTCGGTCCCCGGCGCGTCGTCACGGCTGATCACACGCATACGCCGCCGGCGCCGTACCGGATCGTCGACAACGAGGACACGCTGCTGGACGCGAGCGACCTGGTCTTCGTCGATGCGCCGGGCACCGGCTTCGGGCGCGTCGCCGGCAAGGACCCGGAGAAGGCCTTCTACGGCGTCGACCAGGACCTCCACGCCTTCGCCGTCTTCATCCGCGACTTCCTGACGAAGTACAACCGCTGGAACTCGCCCAAGTACATCTTCGGCGAGAGCTACGGCACCATGCGCGGCGCGGGCCTGGCGCTGGCGCTCCAGAACGAGAACATCGACCCCAACGGCGTGATGCTGCTGTCGTGCATCCTCAACTGGGACCTGATGCCGGACGACCCGCAGCTGAATCCCGCGATCGACGAGCCGTACATCGTCAGCCTGCCGACGTATGCCGCCACGGCGTGGTACCACCACAAGCTGCCGAACGCGCCGCAGGATCTGAACGCGCTGCTGAAGGATGTCGAGCAGTTCGCGACGACGGATTACCTGGAAGCGCTCGCCGCGGGCGACACGCTGAGCGCCGAGCGCCGGCAGGCGATTGCCCAGAAGCTGCACGAGTACACCGGGCTCCCGCTGGCGTACCTGCTGAAGTCCGACCTGCGGATCGAGTACGGCGCCTTCCAGAAGGAGCTGTTCGGCGACCAGGCGATGACGACCGGCACGCTGGACACGCGGTTCCTCGGACCGACGCTGGATCCGCTGAGCAAGGTCGCCTCCTACGACCCGCAGTCGGCCGCACTCGGCTCGGCCTACATCGCCGCGTTCAACACGTACGTGCGGCAGACACTGAAGTACGGCGGCGAGCTGCCGTACAAGCCCGGCATCGCGGTCTACGGCAGCTGGGATTACAAGCACCAGGCGCCTGGCGCGCCGCGGCCGCTCATCGCGCTCCCGAACGTGCTGCCAGACCTGGCGGCGGCGATGAAGATGAATCCGGATCTGAGGGTGCTGGTGCTCGGCGGCTACTTCGACATGTCGACGCCGTTCTTCGAGGGGATGTTCGAGTTCCGCCACCTGCCCATCCCGGCGTCACTCCGGAAGAACATCGAATATCACTACTTCCAGTCGGGCCACATGGTGTACGTGCACCTGCCCGCGCTCAAGGAGATGCACGACGTGGTGGCGGCGTTCATCGGCGAGCACAAGTAGAGGTCGAAGCGTGCAGGAGTGCGGCGAGCGGGCGTGTCACCGATTGCGCCGTTCAGGCGCGCCAGCGCCCACGCGATGCACCCGGATGATGCGAATGGGTGGATCGAGATTCTGCGTCTTCCGCAACGGGTTGTCTGCGGTGGCCGCGCGCGGCGCGACCGGCTGCGCGTTGATCTTCCGGACGACATCCAGTCCGGCCACGACCTTGCCGAACGGAGCCGTCCCCTGCGCGTCGGTGAAGCGCTTGCCGCCGAAGTCCAGCGACGGCTGGTCGTTCAGCAGGATGTAGAAGTCGTCCGTCGCGCTGTCCGGCTGATCGTCGTTCCGGCCCAGCGCGACCGTGCCGACGACATGATGGAGGCCGGTCACGCTGGTGCGCTCGAGCGGAATCGGCGGGAAGGCCTTCCTGTCGGCCGGAATCCTCGCTTCGATGAGCTGCATCGGCGGGCGGTTCGGCAGGACCGGGTGATACGTATCCGGCCGGGCGGCGCGATAGAACTCGCCGCCGTCGTAGAACCCGCCGTCCACGTACCGCAGGAAGTTCGCGGACGTGATCGGCGCGTGCACGGTATCGACCGCGATGTCGATGTTTCCGAGCGTCGTCTCGACGCGCACCAGGACGGGCGCCGGTGACTGCGCCGAGAGCATCGTTGCTGCGAGCAGCATGAAGGAGCCGACCAGGAATGCGCGCTGTCCCATGCGCAGGATTCTAGGACGGCGTCAACAGCGGTTCAAGAACTTACGTGCTGATGCCCGGCCGACCTCGTGGCGACGTTCCGTCGTGCGCCGCGAGTCATCGGCATCGGTTCCCCGCTCGGGAGAAGACGTAAGTCGGCCCGCGCAGGTTCTCCCCTTGACATTCTAGGTGGGCGCACCTAGATTCCCCTTGTATGTCTATGAGAAGCCCGCGGCAGCGGGTCGAGCTCCTGCAGGGGACGCTCGACCTGCTGATCCTGCAGACCCTCCGGCTGGGACCGGCCCACGGCCATGCCATCGCGAAAGCCATCCAGTTCCGGTCCGATGACGTGCTGCAGGTCGAAGAGGGGTCGCTGTACCCGGCGCTGCACCGCCTCATCAGGCGCGGCTGGATTGCCGCCGAGCCCGGCACCTCCGAGAACAACCGGCGCGCGAAGTTCTATCGCCTGACCGCCACGGGACGCCGCCAGCTGACCGCCGAGACCAGCAAGTGGGACACCTTCGCGGCCGCCATCGCCCGGGTCCTCCGTCCAGGCGCGCAGGAGGGTGAGCCGTGAGCGACCGCCGCCATCCCCTCGACGAGCTGGACCAGGACATCCGCGATCACCTCGAGCAGGAGACGCAGGACAACATCGCGCGCGGCATGGCGCCGGACGAGGCCCGCTATGCGGCGCTGCGCCGGTTCGGCAACGTGACGCAGGTGAAGGAGGACAGCCGGGCGGTCTGGTACCGCCGCTGGCTGGACGAGCTGCTCCAGGACTTCCGCTATGCGGTCCGGACGCTGCGCCGGTCGCCGGCGTTCACCACCCTGGCCGTCCTGACGCTGGCGCTCGGCATCGGCGCCAACGCCGCCGTCTTCAGCGTCGTCGACGGCGTGCTCCTCAAGCCCCTCCCGTATCCGCATTCCGGAGAGCTGGTCGCGCTCGCGCAGAACTCACCGGCCGTCTCGATGCCACTCGGGACGGGCCCCTCGCAGTACTTCGTCTATCGCGACCAGAACCGCGTCTTCCAGGACCTCGGGCTCTGGGAGGCCGATGCGGTGACCCTGACCGGCACGGGGCAGCCGGAGCGGCTGAACGCGGCCGACGTGACGCAGAGCCTGCTCCCGGTTCTCGGCGTGCCTCCGGCGATCGGCCGCTGGTTCGACGCGAAGGACGATGCCCCGGGCGCGCCGCGGACGGCGGTGCTGATGTACGGCTACTGGCAGAGCAAGTTCGGCGGCGATCCCGGCGTGATCGGACGCCGCATCGTGCTGGACGGCCGGGCGCACGACATCATCGGCGTCATGCCGCGCGAGCTTCCGCCTGCCCGAACTGCAGCAGCCCGCGCTGATCCTGCCCCTGCAGCTCGACCGCAATCGCACGATGCTCGGCCAGTTCCACTTCGACGGCATCGCCCGGCTGAAGCCCGGCGTGACAACGGCCCGGGCCGACGCCGATCTCGCGCGCCTGCTGCCAACCGTGTCCCGCAGCTTCCCCGCTCCGCCTGGCTTCACCGTCAACCTGTTCGAGCGTCTCCGGCTCCGACCCGACATCCGCCCGCTGAAGCAGCAGGTCGTGGGGGATGTCAGCACCCTGCTCTGGGTGCTGATGGGCGGCATCGGGCTCGTGCTGCTGATTGCCTGCGCGAACGTCGCCAACCTGCTGCTGGTCCGCGCCGACGGCCGCCAGCAGGAGCTGGCCGTGCGCGCGGCCCTGGGCGCCACGCGCAGCCGCGTCGCGGCCGAGCTGTTGATCGAGAGCCTGGTGATCGGGCTGGTGGGCAGCGTGGTCGGCCTGGCGCTGGCCGACGGAGGCGTCCGTCTGCTGCTGCGCCTGGCGCCGTCAGGCCTGCCGCGTCTGAGCGACATCGGTGTCGACGCGCGCGTCCTGATCTTCGCGCTGGTCGCCGGCGTGCTGGTCAGCCTGCTGTTCGGCTTGGCCCCCGTCTGGAGATACACCGGAGCCGCGATCGGCACGCGCCTGCGCCAGGGCGGGCGATCGCCGGGTCAGGGCCGCCGTCAGCACCGCGTGCGCAACGCGCTCGTGACGCTGCAGGTGGCGCTGGCGTTCGTCCTCCTCGTCTGCTCGGGGCTGATGATCCGCACGTTCGTCGCGCTCGTCAACGTGAACCCGGGCTTCGCGGGATCCGGACAGCTCCAGACGTTCCGGATTGCCATCCAGCCCGGCGAGCGCCCGCCGGCAGCGGCCGTGCTGCAGACCGAGCGGGCGATCGCCGACAAGCTGCGGGCGCTCCCCGGCGTCGCCTCGGTGGCGTACGCGAGCTCGGTGCCGATGGGAGGGCGCGAGTACCGCGATGCCATCTGGACCGAGGACCGGACCTACGCCGAGGGAAAGGTGCCGCCGGTCCGCCCGTTCGTGTTCGCCTCCCCGGAGTTCCTGTCCGTGATGGGGACGCCGCTCGTCGCCGGCCGGATGTTCACCTGGAACGAGACGCAGGCCGCGCGGCCGGTCGCGCTGGTGTCGGAGACGTTTGCCCGCGAGGAATGGGGCACGCCGGCGGCGGCCCTCGGCAAGCGGATCCGCGCGTCGCTGAAGGACGACTGGCGCCAGGTCATCGGCGTCGTCGGTGACGTGCACGACAGCGGGATGGACAAGCCGCCGTGCGCCTGCGTCTACTTCCCGCTGTACAACACCAACCTGGACAGCAGTCCCGTCAACATCCCCCGCGATGTCGCCTTCGTGATCCGCACGCCGCGCGCCGGGTCGCAGGCGTTCCTCGATGAGGTCCGCCAGGCCGTCTGGTCCGTCGACGCCGGCATGCCGCTCACCAGCGTCCACACGATGGCCTACTTCAAGGGGCAGTCGACGGCGCGCACCTCCTTCATGCTCGTCATGCTGGGGATCGCCGGCGGCATGGCGCTGCTGCTCGCCATGATCGGGCTGTACGGCGTGATGGCCTATACCGTCTCGCGCCGGACGCGGGAGATCGGCATCCGGATCGCGCTCGGCGCCCAGCGCGGTGACACCGTGCGGCTCGTGGTGCGGCAGGGGCTGACGCTGGTGCTCCTCGGCGTCGCCATCGGCGTGGCCGGGTCGCTCGCCACGGCCCGCGTCATGACGAACCTCCTCTACGGCGTCAGCGCCACGGATCTGCCGACGATGGCCGCGGTCGCGGTCGTGCTCGGCCTGGTGGCACTGGCGGCCTGCCTGATTCCCGCCCGCCGCGCCATGCGGATCGATCCGATGGTCGCCCTGCGATACGAATAACCTCTGCCGGTCCGCGCCGGCAGGCCGGCGTTCGACACGGACCGCCGCTCGAGCCGGAAGCCGTCACCGCCGGGCCAGTGTATAGTGCGGCCATGCACAGGCGACTTGCGGCAGGCATCCTGGCGATTGCGGTAGCGGCAGGCGCGCACGTGGTCCTGAGTGGACGCGCCCAGGCGCCCGCATCGACCGGACAGATCCAGACCCGGACGTTGCCCGGTCGAACGCAGGCGCGTTCGATGGTGATCACGAAGCTCGGAATCGTGGCGGCGAGCCAGTCGCTGGCGGCGCAGGCCGGCGCGCAGATCCTGGCCGAGGGCGGCTCGGCGGCCGACGCGGCGATTGCCGCGAACATCACCCTGGGCGTCGTCGAACCGATGATGAACGGGATGGGCGGCGACCTGTTCGCGATCGAGTGGGACGCGAAGACGGGCAAGGTCAGCGGGATTGAACTCCAGCGGCTGGTCGCCCGAGCAGATGACGCCCGCCTATCTGAAGGCCAAGGGCTACGACCGGATGCCGGGCGCGGGCATCTATTCGGTGACCGTGCCGGGGGCGGTGCGTGGCTGGGAGGCGCTGCACGCGAAGTTCGGCAAGCTGCCGTGGGCCGCGCTGTTCCAGCCGGCGATTTACTACGCCACGCACGGCTATCCGGTGACCGAGTGGATTGCCTCGAAGAGTGGCAGGAAGCCCAGGCCAAGCTGGAGCGCGATCCGGCGGCGAAGGCGGAGTTCATGCCGGAGGGCCACACGCCACGAGTCGGCGAGGTGTTCCGGAACCCGAGCTACGCCCGGGCGCTCGAGCTCGTCGCGGCGAAAGGGCCGGCGGCGTTCTACGACGGCGACATCGCGCGCGCCATCCTGGCGACGGAGAAGCGGCTGGGCGGCGTGATGACCGCGGAAGACCTGGCCGATTTCCGCCCCGAGTGGGTGCAGCCGATCTCGACGAGGTATCACGGGTGGAGCGTGTACGAGCTGCCGCCGAACACGCAGGGGTTCGGGGCGCTGGAGATGCTGAACATCTTCGCGCACTTCCCGCTCGCGCAGTGGGGCTTTGCCGATCCGCGGACGTTCTACGTGAAGACCGAGGCGCAGAAGCTGGCGTATGCCGACCTGCGGGCCTACGATGGCGACCCGCGGCAGGCGAAGATTCCGGTGACCGGCCTCGTCTCGAAGGCGTACGGCGAGGCGCAGGCGGCGCGCATCGATATGGACAAGGCAAGCTGCTCGACGCCTCCGGGCGACGCGGCCCGCTTCAACAGCGACACCGTCTATCTGAGCGCAGTGGATTCGGATGGCAACGTCGTCTCTCTGATCCAGAGCCTGTTCTCGGAGTTCGGGTCAGGGGTGGTCGTTCCCGAGTACGGCATCACGCTGCAGAACCGCGGGGCGCTCTTCGTGCTGACGCCCGGGCATCCCGACGTGCTGGCGCCGCACAAGCGGCCGTTCCACACGCTCATCCCCGCCTTCATGCAGAAGGGCGACGAGCACATCGGGTTCGGGATCATGGGCGGGTTGAACCAGGCGCAGGCGCACGCGCAGTACGTGAGCGACATCGCCGACGATGGGATGGACATCCAGGCGGCGATGGAAGCGCCGCGGTTCACCAATCTCAGCTTCGGCGGCTGCACCTTCCAGGTGGAGAACCGCATCCCGCAGTCGGTGAGGGACGCGCTGGAGGCGAAGGGCGACAAGCTGAGGCTGGTGAACGCCTATTCCGACCACATGGGTGGCGGACAGGCGGTGATGCACAACTCGGCGACCGGCGTGAACTACGGCGCGAGCGATCCCCGCAAGGACGGCGAAGCGGTGCCGCAGCCGCCCGCGCTCGGCGCGAAGGGCGG
>CAVQEJ010000007.1:0-25379 GCA_963711505.1 uncultured Acidobacteriota bacterium
GTAGATGGACACCGTTCTGCACTACCTCGCCGACAACTACGACCGCTATCTCCGCGAGCTCGCCGAGTTCGTGGGCATTCCGTCGGTCAGCACCAATCCGGCGCACGCCGGCGACGTGCGGCGCGCGGCGGAATGGGTCTCGCAGCGGCTGCGCCGCGCGGGCTTCACTGACGTTGAGACGTGGGAGACGCCGCGCCATCCGGCCGTGTACGCCCGCTGCGACGCCGGGCCCGACGCGCCGACCGTGCTCGTCTACGGCCACATGGACGTGCAGCCGGCCGATCCGCTGGCGCTCTGGAAGTCGCCGCCGTTCGAGCTGACCGAGCGGGACGGCCGTCTCTACGCTCGCGGGATCAGCGACGACAAGGCCTCGATGCTGCTGCCGATCCTGGCGGCCGAGGCGTTCTTCGCGAACGGGCAGCGTCCGCCGGTCAATCTGCGGTTCCTCTTCGAGGCCGAAGAGGAGATCGGCAGCGTGGATCTGCCCGATCTGGTGCGCGCGCGGCGCGACGGGCTCGCGTGCGACGTCGTGCTGTCGGCCGACGGCGGCATGTGGCGCCCGGAGGTGCCGAGCATCACGGTCAGCTCGCGCGGCCTGGCGGCCCTGTCCTTCACCGTCCGGGGCCCGCGCAAGGATCTGCACTCGGGCCGTCACGGCGGCGGTGTCGCCAATCCGCTGCATGCCGCGGCGGAGCTCGTGGCGTCACTGCATGACGATGGGCGGGTGGCTGTCGACGGGTTCTACGACGACGTGGCGGAAATCGAGCCGGCGCTGCTCTCCGCGCTGGAGCGGCTGTCGTACGACGAGCCGCAGTATCTGAGGGACGTCGGGGCGCCCGCCGCGTTCGGCGAGCCCGGCTACGGCACGCTCGCGCGCCAGTGGTACCGGCCGACGCTCGAAATCAACGGCTTCTACGGCGGCTACCAGGGGCCCGGCAGCAAGACCGTCCTGCCGAGCGAAGCGCACGTGAAGATCACCTGCCGCCTGGTGCCCAATCAGGATCCGGACGAGGTGGTGGAGAAGGTGCGACGGCACCTGGAGCAGCACTGTCCGCCGGGCGTCACGCTGATCCTGGAGGACGGGCAGGAAGGAGCCGTCGCCTATCGCGTGTCGCCCGACAGCCCGGCCGTGCGCGCCGCCGCCGAGACCCTCACCGAGGTCTTCGGCAAGCCTCCCGACATCGTCGGCATGGGCGGCACCGTGCCGATCGTCTCGACGTTCCGCGAGGTGCTCGGCGTCGATACGATCTTCTTCTCGTTCAGCACGGCCGACGAGGACATCCACGCCCCGAACGAGTTCTATCGTCCCGAGCGCTTCCGCCTCGGCCTCCAGGCCTGGGCCCGCGTCTGGCGGAAGCTGGCGCAGATGCGGTCGTAGCGCCGACCTGCAGGTCGGCCTGCTGAGAAAAGGAGAAGACGCATGGGACGGATTGGTCGCAGCTTTCAGCTGGTCGACGAGGCCTTCGCCCCGAAGGGACGGTAGGGAGGACCGCTCGTGCTGCAGCGTCTCATCACGAACTGGGTCTACGGCGGCGCACTGGCCGGCGTCCTGTTGCTGCTGCTGATGCCGCTCCTGTCCCAATCGTGGTCGACCGCGCTGACGGCGACCTTCCTGCTCCTGCCCGTCTACATGATTCATCAGTACGAGGAGCACGACGACGACCGGTTCCGGCGGTTCTTCAACCAGACCATCGGTCACGGGCGCGAGGTGCTGTCGCCCGCGGCCGTCTTCATCACGAACGTGCCTGGTGTCTGGGGCGTGATCGCGGTCTCGGTGTACCTGGCCTGGGCCGTCGATATCGGCTTCGGGCTGATTGCCGTCTACCTCGTGCTCGTCAACGCGGTCGTCCACGTCGTGCACGCGGTGATCTTCCGTCGCTACAATCCCGGTCTGGGGACCGCGATCGTGCTGTTCGTCCCGCTGGGCGCGCTCGGCCTGTGGCAGGTGCAGCGGGCCGGCGGCGGCACCGCCGGATATCAGGCGATCGGCCTGGCGGTCGCCGTCGGCATTCACGCCGCGATCCTGATCAGCGTCCGGGCGCGGCAGCGCCGGCAGGCCTGAGTCGACCGCGTCGTCAGGTCGTCGAGGCGTAACGGTGGGAGGGTGGACAGATGGCGTTGAGTCCGGATCAGGTGCCGGAGCGATGGGGTGACATCGCGTCGGCGTACGAACAGTCGTTCGAGAGCCTCAGCGGGCAGTTCGCCGCCGAGGCGCTGAAGCTGCTGAAGATTGAACCGGGTGAACGCGTGATCGACGTGGCCGCGGGCACGGGCACCTTCAGCCTGATGGCCGCACGCGCCGGGGCCCGTGTCCTCGCGACCGACTTCGCGCCCGGCATGGTCGCCCGCCTGCGCGAGCGCGCCGCCGCCGAAGGACTGACCGGCATCACCGCCGAGGTCATGGACGGCCAGGCGCTGGCCGTGCGCCGATGCGTCGTTCGACGCGAGCGTCTCGATCCTCGGCCTCATCTTCTTTCCGGATATCGCGAAGGGCCTTGCGGAACTGCGCCGCGTGCTGCGGCCGGGCGGGCGCACCGCGGTCGTCTGCTGGGGCGACCCGCAGAAGTTTCAGTTGATGACATCGCTCATGCGGGCGGTGCAGACCGTCGTGCCCGACTTCCAGCCGCCGCCGGGGCCGCCCGTCTGGGCGCGGCTCACCGGGACCGAGGCGCTGAAGGACCGGATGCAGGCCGCGGGGTTCCGGCAGGTCGAGGTGACCAGCCCCACGCGGATCCTCAGCGTCGAGTCGCCGCAGAAGTTCTGGACGGACTTCACCAGCGCGGTACCGCCGCTCGCGCACCTCTTCCAGCAGATCGGTCCCGAGCGGACGGCAGCGGTCGGCCGCACCTTCATCGAGTCGCTCGCGGCCTCTTCCAGCGACGGCACTCCCGGTCTCAGCGCCGAGGGCTGCATCGGCATCGGGCGGGCCTGAGCCGCGGAACACCACGGCAGAGCTGGCCGACATTCGCGCGCGAGCGCGTCTGGTACGCTTGCCCGCAGATGTTCCTCGAGATCGCGATCGTGGTCCTGGGCCTCATGGGGATGGCCGTGCTCGCGTCCCGGCGGAGCCGCGGGCGGCTTCTTGCGAGGATCCGCGTCGATTGGGGAACCCCCGGCCAGCGCAGTCGCGACATTGCTGCGATCACGGCCGCCTGCCGCTCGCGGCTGGCGACTCTCGACAGGCGTTCCACGCTGGACGACCGAACCTGGGCTGATCTGAACCTCGACCAGGTATTCGCAGCGATCGATCGGACGGGGAGCACGCTCGGGCAGCAGGCCCTCTATCACAGGCTCCGGACGGCTCCGCTTTCAGAGAATCTCGACACCTTCAGTGCTCTCGTGGACAGGATGACTGCCGACGTGGCGGCGCGCGAGCGTGCGCAACTGGCGCTGTCGCGTCTGCAGGACCCGCACGGCTATGACGTCTGGTGGCTGGCGCGGCCGAACGCCGTGGAGAGTCGACCCTGGTACGTCCTGTTCCCGCTGCTGACCGTGGTCACGGTCGCGGTCGCCCTGCTGGCGTTGCACTGGCACGTGCTGCTGCCGTGGCTGGTCGCTCTCCTCGTCGGCGACTTCGGCGTGCGGTTTTCGGCGGCCAACCGCGTGTGCGCGCTCGGTGGCGCCTTCTGGCAGGTGGCGCCCATCGTCGCCACGGGTGAGGAGCTGGCCTTCCTCAACGGCCCGGAGATCGCTGCGATTACGGGAACGATGGCTTCGGATGCGGCACGGTTGCATCGACTAAAGACCGTCGCGCGCTGGCTGAGCGGCGACCCGTTCATGAAGTCGTTCTCGTCCGACGGGCTGGCCATGATTGCGACGCCCCTCGTGCAGACGGTGTACGAATACGTCAACCTGTTCCTGTTGCTGGATGCGAACGGCGTGTACTTCGGCGCGCGCGACGTCCGCGCGCACGGCGGGGCGCTCGTGCGTCTGGCATCGGCGATCGGCGACGTGGACGCGGCCATCAGCGTCGCATCCTGGCGGGCCGAGCGCGGCGATTGGACCCGACCACGGTTCGTGACAGCCGGATCCGCTGCCGTCCTGTCGGACCTGCGTCATCCGCTCGTGGACGATGCCGTGCCCAATTCCATCGTGCTCGAACCGGGACGCGGCATCCTTATCACGGGCTCGAATATGTCCGGCAAGTCGACGTTCCTGCGAACGGTCGGGGTCGGGGTCGTGTTGGCACAGACGATCGACACATGCCTGGCGACCGCCTACGAAGCGCCCGTCTTTCGCGTCCAAAGCTGCATCGGACGGGCTGACAATCTGATTGCCGGCAAGAGCTACTACGCCGTCGAGGTGGAGGAAGTGCTCTCGCGCGTGCAGGCCGGCGCAAGGGAGGAGCAGCACCTGTTCCTGTTCGACGAGCTGTTCCGCGGAACGAACGCCGTCGAACGGATTGCCGCCGCTGAAGCGGTGATCAGTGAGCTGGTCAGGCAACCGGGCATTCCGAGATCCCACGTGGTGCTGGTGGCGACCCACGATGCAGAGCTCGTCGACCTGTTGTGCGACTCCTGCAGCGCGTGGCATTTCGCGGACACGATCGGTCCAGAGGGGCTCGTCTTCGACTACCGGCTGGAGGCCGGCCCGGCGACGACGCGCAATGCCATCACGCTTCTGGAATTGGGAGGAGCCCCGCCATCTCTCGTCCGACGTGCCCTCGACCGAGCCGCGGCCTTGGACCGTGAACGCGGAAGCTAGAGCGGCCTGGCGCGCAGCTGACCCTGCACCGGCCGGGCGCGGTTCACCAGTATCCGATCACCGCCAGGAAGACGAGCGTCGTTCCCATGATCGCCGCCTGCGCCTTCCACGGCTGTCCCTTCATGATCCAGAAGGGGAAGGAGAGCGTCAGGGCCGCGAGGAATCCGAACTTCGTCACGACCTCGGCGGTGGCGGCCCAGCCGCTGGCGTCGGCGAGATGGCCGAGCCGGGTCAAGACGAACGTCACGCCGATCATCACGGCCGCCGCCATCAGCGAATCGCGCACGGTGTAGCGGACGGCGTTCCGTTCGCAGGCCAGCAGGCTCTTCAGCATCTTCGTTCCTCCTTCGTTCGTGGCGACGCGACCGCTGGCGGCCGCACGCCGCACGTCGGCCGACAGCCATGCATCGATCGCCCCGCAGACGATGTCGAACGTCTGCTGCGGGCCGAGCGGGCCCTCGCCGGCCATGGCGAGGAACTCCTCGCCGTAGCGGTCGCGCCACGCGCGCGGGTAGAGACGCAGCAGACGTTCCGCAGCAGCCATCGTTGATATCCAGTCGAAAGCGGCGCGCTAACCCTCCGCGAGCCTCGCGCGGCCCACGCGGGCGACTTCGGTACAGGCTGTCGAGCCGGTGGCGGAGCACGCGCGAGCCCGCCGCGGTGAGCCGGTAGGGCCGGCGCCGCTCCTCGGCCGGCAGCGGTTCGATCCACTTGCGGGCCTCGAGACGCGCGATCGCGCCGTACAGCGTCCCGGTCCCAGCTTCTGGCCCGACACCGCCTCGATGTCCTGTGTCATGGCGTAGCCGTGCCTGGGACCGTCGGCGAGCGAAATCAGGATGTAGAGAGCCGGCTCAGAGAAGCGTCCCAGATCCGTGAGCGCGTCGTCGCGGTTCTTCATGGCCATCGGTCGCTCGCGTCGCGCCTGCCGGCGCGTCCCGGTTGCGGAGGCTAACTACTACGTTCTGCGTAATATTACGTACAGAGTAGTAGAGAGTCAAGCCTCCGGTTCCGGTTCACGAGAGGTGGGCGGATCCGGGAGAGGAGACAAATGTGCAGAATCTTCTGTTGCTTTGCATCGTAGAGCACTTTATATTATCGGCGCTGCCCGGTCGACGGGCTCCCCGCTAACCCGGATCCGGAGGCGAACCATGACCTTGTCGACGATGCTCAGGCGCCCGAGCGCGTTCCTGCCCCTCGCCATGTCGCTCGCGGCTCTGGGACTGGTGCTGACCGTGGTATCCATCTTTGGGGTGGTGCACGAAACCGACGAGGGGACCGCCGCTCACCTCTGGCAGTTGCTGATGGCCGGGCAGCTCCCGATCGTCGCCTTCTTCGCCATCCGGTGGCTACCCCGCAACCCGGGGCCGGCGCTGCAGGTGCTGGTCCTGCAGGCCTGCGCGGGCCTGGCGGCCATGGCGCCGGTCTACTTCCTCCATCTCTGAATCACACGGCGTCTCGCGGCGTCCGCCCGTTATAGGGCCGGGGCTCTGCCGGCTCGTCCGGTTTGGCGCTAGAATCACGGGCGGGCAGCCGCCGTGCGGACCTGCCCGCTCGTTTCCGGCTCGATGTCCGCGTCGTCACGGGTTCCTGACGACCGGAAGGTGGCCAGTCCAGCAACTCCGGCATTGCGGAGCTCATGATGTTATTGATGGCCCTCGCGGCATTCCTCGTTGTCGTCCTGCCCGCGGTGTTGATCTGCCGGCGGCTCGGCTTCTCCCCGTACCTCGGCATTCTCGCGGGCCTGCCGCTCGTGAATCTCGTGCTGCTGTGGTTTCTCGCCGTCGCGCGCTGGCCGGCGCACCCGTCCAACCGGCCTGTGTGATGCCGACACGCGAGGCGTCCTTCATGGCGGCCGATGAAGACGCCTTCCACGAGCTGTGCGGCTACACGCTGACGCACGGGGATCCGGCCTTCATTCATCAGCACGTCGTCGACGCCTTCGCCGCGCAGCGGGCGGACGAACAGACGAAGCCAATCAAGGTGACGTTCGCGCTCGTCGGACTCTACCTGCACCTCGAAGCGGGGCGGTCGGGCAGGCAGGTGCAGCGCGCGCACATGGACCTCGCCCGGAAGAGCCGGCAGTGGCCGTCGTTCCGCCTGCCGTCCGACAGAGGGACGACGACGGCCGCGGACGTCCTGGCCGTCCCTGCGGGGCCGGACCGCGACCGGGCAATCGATGACTGGTGCGCGTCGGTCTGGGCGGCCTACCGCGACAGCCACCGGGCGGTGGCCGAACTGCTCGAGGCGCATGGAGTAATCTGAACCGTGGCGTCCGCGCCGGAGGGACGCGGGCGAACCGCCGCCGCAACGGGTATCGGGAGAGAGGATGCTTCAGCGCCTGCTGTCGATCGTCGTCCTGGTCTTTCCAGTCTCCGAAGTGGCGCTCGGCCTCGTGCGGCGATCCAGGGCCGCGACGGCTCAGCGCAGCGATCGCGGATCGCTGGGCGTTCTCTGGATCAGCATCGCGATCGGCGTCTCACTCGGGCTCCTGGCCCAGGGGGTCGACATCGGCCACCTGCCAGGGCCGCCGCGAGTGATCGACGCGATCGCTCTCGTGCTGCTCGTGGGGGGACTGGGGCTCCGCTGGGCGGCGATCCTCACGCTCGGCCGCCTGTTCACGGTCGACGTCGCCATCCATGCCGACCACGCCGTGGTGCAGACCGGCCTCTATCGCTTCATGCGTCACCCGTCGTACACGGGCCTCCTGCTGGCCTTCCTCGGACTCGGGGTATTCTTCGGCAGCTGGCTGAGCCTCGTCTGCCTGATGGTGCCGGTCATCGTCGGCATCCTCAACCGCGTGGCGAAGGAGGAACGAGCCCTGCTCGACTCGCTGGGACCCGACTATGCCGCGTACTGCGCGCGCACCAGCCGCTTCATTCCAGGCGTGCTGTAGCGCGGAGGTCGGCGTGCACACCGGATTCCGCGATCCCGTGAGACGAGACCATGAGTGAGATGACACCTTCCCCGGCCTCACCCGACACCTTCTGGTTCTTCAATACGCGCGTGACGATCCGCATCCCGCACGCGGCCGGAGCGGACACGCTGAGCGTGCTCGAACACCGTGCGCCGCCCGGCGACTCACCGCCGCTGCACGTGCACGTGAACAAGGACGAGATCTTCCACGTGCTGAACGGCACCTTCCGTTTCCGTGTGGGAAATGACGACCTGACCGCCGCGGCCGGTCAGTGGCTGCTCGTGCCGAAGGGGGTCCCGCATTCCTACCTCGTGACGTCGCCGGAGGGTGGGCACTGGCTGACGATTACGAGTCACACCGACTTCGAGCGCTTCGTGCGCGCGATCGGACGGCCGGCCTCCGGGCCGGGACTTCCCGTGCCGGCGGGGGCGCCCACGCCGGCCCAGGTGGCGGAACTGGCGGCCGTCGCCGAGCGGTTCGGCCTCCGGCTGGTCGGCCCTCCGCTGCACGAGACGCACGCAGCGGACTGACAGGCGGAGGGTGACGACGTCGAGTCGACGCGGGTCACCCATTCATCCAGTGTTGCCGGAATCATCGAGGAGGAGCCTTCATGTCGGACAAGAAAATCATCGCGGTCGTGGGCGCCACGGGCGCGCAGGGCGGCGGGCTGGCCCGTGCCATCCTCGACGACCACGACGGCCGGTTTCGCGTGCCGCGCGATCACGCGCGAACCCGTCGGCAAGGACCAGGCCAAGCTCGCGCGGCCCGGGGCGCGAGGTCGTCGCGGCCGACCTCGACGACGTCGAGAGCCTGAAGCGGGCGTTCGCGGGCGCGTACGGCGCCTACTGCGTCACCAACTTCTGGGAGCACTTCTCGCCCGAGAAGGAGATGGCGCAGGCCGCGAACATGGCCGAGGCCGCGAAGGCGGCCGGGCTGCAGCACGTCATCTGGTCGACCCTCGAGGACACGCGGAAGTGGGTGCCGCTCGGCGACGACGCGGATGCCGACGCTGAAGGAGAAGTACAAGGTCCCGCACTTCGACGCCAAGGGCGAGGCCGAACACGGATTTCACCGAGCCGGGCGTGCCGACGACCTTCCTGCTGACCTCGTTCTACTGGGACAACCTCATCTACTTCGGCCTGGGCCCGAAGCGCGGGCCCGACGGCGTGCTGGCGATCACGCTGCCCGATGGGCGACAAGCGGCTGCCGGGCATCGCCGCCGAGGACATCGGCAAGGTGCGCCTACGGCATCTTCAAGGCGGGGCCGCGAGTACATCGGCAAGACCGTCGGCATCGCGGGCGAGGCACCTGACCGGCGGCGAGATGGCGGCGGCGCTGGGCCGAGGCGCTCGGCCAGGAGGTGCAGCTACAACGCGGTCACGCCCGACGCGTACCGCGGCTTCGGCTTCCCGGGCGCCGACGACCTCGGCAACATGTTCCAGTTCAAGCGCGACTTCAAGGACTACTTCTTCGGCGCGCGCGATCTCGCCACCGCCCGGGCGCTCAACCCGTCGCTGCAGACGTTCGACGAGTGGGTGAGCCGGCACAAGGGGCAGATTCCGATCGAGTAGGGCGGCGGGTGGCCCCCCGGGGCCACCCGCACGCGCACCCTGACGCGGCTCAGGCGCCCTCCCGGACGCCGCCGATGGTCCCGGCCGGTCGATTGCGCCCGGCGTACGGTTGAGCTACACTGCGGCACCTCGGCTCCATCCCGCGCACACCTGCACGACCGGCTTTATCCCGTTCGCCGTATCTCGTCACTTGCGCGTCCGGAGGCGCGCATCAAGGAGGCCAACCGTGGGACGCACGTACCAATCGATCCTGATCAACGCACCGGCTGACAAGGTCTGGAACGCCATCCGGAACTTCCATGACTTGAAGTGGGCGCCCAATGTCATCACCAGCGTCGACGTGGTGGGCGGCAAGAAGGGCGACGAAGTGGGCGCCGGGCGCGTGCTCAACGGCGCGTTCCACGAGACGCTGCGCGAACTGAACGACGCCAGCCGCAGTCTGGCCTACAGCATCGACGATGGCCCCCCACCGGTCGGGAAGAACGACGTGAGCCATTACGTGGGCCGCGTGTCGGTGCATCCGGTGACCGAGGGCGGCGGCACGTTCGTGGAGTGGGCATCGGCCTGGGAGAAGAACGACAAGACCGCGGCCGACTTCTGCCACGGCATCTACGTGGCGCTGCTCGGCGACATGAAGAAGAGCCTCGAACACTGACGGGTGACGGGCCCCGACTGTCGCGGCCGGGGCCGCTCCTCGAACATCGTCGCGGGAGGCGCACTCGTGCCGACCGTTCTCTCTGTGTGGCGGCGGCTTCCGGTCGTCGTGCGGGCGGTGCTCGCCGGCGCGGTCGTCGCGTCGGCGGGCACGTTGCCGTGGGCCTGGCTGGTCGGCGAGAACCTGCGCCACGGACGTGCCGTGCCGTGGGCGGTCGTGCCGACGGCGGCGTACTGTGGCTCTTCTGGCGGTACGTCGGCGGCGCCGGCTGGCCGCGCGCGACCGCCGGCGCGAGGCGAACGAGCCTTCGCGCGAACCGAGTGTCCGGCGATGTGTGGGGCGCCGCAATCCTGGCCGGCGTCCTCGGGCTCGTGGCACTCGTCTTCTTCATGCAGGTGTGGGGCCGCATGGTGCGCCTGCCCCAGCAGCAGGACGTCGACCCTTCGACCGTGCCGCTCGTCACGCTGGCCTTCTCGCTGGTCATGGGATCGCTCGTCGCCGGTTTCGTCGAGGAGGCAGCGTTCCGCGGCTACATGCAGGGACCAATCGAGCGGCGTCACGGACCGTTCCTCGCCATTCTCGTCACCGGCATCTTCTTCGGCTTCGCCCACTTCACCCACCCGGAAGTCTCGCTGCGCCTGATGCCCTTCTATCTCTTCATCGCGACCATGTACGGCGGGCTCGCGTGGCTGACCAATTCCATCTGGCCGAGCCTGGTGATTCACGCCGGCGGCGACATCCTCGGCTTCGTCCGCCTGTTCGCCAGCGGCCGGTCGGAATGGCAGATGGCGCCCGTGGCGCAGCCGCTCGTCTGGCAGAGCGGGCCCGATACCTCGTTCTGGATCTCGTGCGCGCTCGCGGTCGTGACAATCGCCGCGGCCGTCTGGGCGTACGTCGCGCTGGCCGCCGCCGTGCGCACCGGAGGCGGCAGGCCGGCCTCGCTCGGCGAGCTGCGCGGACTCGCGGGGGACTAACCCATGGCTGGCGCTACGAGACGTCCCGCCGCCGGCGCGACGCTGCTGACGGCTGCCGTGCTCTACTTCCTCTCGGTGTTCGGCGCCGGTTTCGTGCTGGGCGCCATCCGGGTGCTGTGGGTGATTCCGCGCGTCGGCGTGAGAACGGCGGAGCTGCTCGAAATGCCGGTCATGCTGATCGTCATCGTCCTGTCGGCGCGATGGCTCGATCGGCGGTTCCTGCGGGGTTGCGGGCCGGCGCAGCGGGTGATCGTCGGTACGGCCGCGCTCGTGCTGCTGCTGGCCGCGGAGGTCGCCCTGGCAATCGCGCTCGGCGCCGCCTCGGTGCGGCAGGCGCTCTTCGACCGCGATCCCGTCTCAGGGACGGCGTACTACCTGGCGCTGGTCGTCTTCGCGATCCTGCCGTGGTGGCTCGGACGTCGTGCACGCCCGGAGACCGGGGGATCGGACTGAACCGATCGCCTACTCCGCGCGCAGGGCGACGGCCGGATCGACCCGGGTCGCCCGGCGGGCCGGCAGATACGAGGCGAGCAGCGCGACAGCGAACAGCAGCAGCGCCGCGCCGATGAACGACGCCGGGTCGGTCGGCGCGATGCCGTACAGCAGGCCGCGCAGCGTTTGCGCCAGCCCGAGGGCCGCCAGTGCTCCGATCATGAGCCCCGCAACCGCGAGCACGAGTCCCTCCCGCAGCATCATCCTCATCACGTCCGCCCGGCTCGCACCGAGCGCCATTCGGATGCCGATCTCCGTCGTCCGCTGCGAGACGGAGTAGCCGATGACACCGGCCAGGCCGAGAGCCGCCATCAGCACGCCGAGCGAGGCCAGCGAGGCGAACAGGAACGTCCGGAAGCGGGGCTGCGCCGCGGCGTTGTCGATGATGGTGGTCAGGGAGCTCACGGTCCCGACGACGAGCGTCGGGTCGGCCGAGCCAATCGCCTTGCGCAGCGTGGAGGCGAATCCCTTCGGCTCGCCCGTGGTCCGGACGACGAGGAAGCAGGACCGCCACGGCTGTTGCGCGAACGGACGGTACACGGTGTCGTCCGGCGCGGCGGCCAGGCCTGAGGTCCTTCACGTCATCAACGACGCCGACGAGCACCATGGTCATTGCCGGGCCCTTCCGACCGTTGCGCAGGGTCGGCAGCGTCATGGTCTTGCCAATCGGATCGCCCTTGCCGAAGAACCTTTGCGCCGTCTGCCGGCTCATGATCATCACCTGCGGATGATCGCTGTCGTCCGCCGCCGTGAAGAAGCGTCCTTCGAGTAACCGGATGCCGAGCGCGCGGAAGAAGTCCGGGGTGGACGGAACGGCCGACGCGGCATACTCGACCTTCGCGCCCGTGACCGGGTCCCGCCAGTTCAGCGTGATCCTCGCCCGGCTCGTGTCGGGAGGCAGGCTCGTGCCGATGCCGGCGCTCTGCGCGCCGGGGAGCGCCCGCACGGCGGCGACTGCGCGGTTCATGACGGCGACCATCTGCGCGTCGTTCGGCCGCTCGCCGAACGGCATGTTGATCGCGGTGGTCATGACGTGTCCCGTCCGAACGCCGATATCCGGGCCGAGCAGGCGCACGAGGCTGCGACCGAGCAGTGTGGCTCCCACCAGCAGCACGAGCGAGATCGCGAGCTGCGCGATGCAGAGACCGGCGCGCAGGCGGCGTCCCGGTGCCGCGCGGGTCGTTCCTGGATTCTGTCCCTTCAACAGATCGACCGCGCGGCCTCGCCGCAGCGCAGACGTCAGGCCCGTCACCATGGTGACCGCGGCCGTCAGCCCCAGCGCGAAGAGCAGCACGGGGCGATCCACCTGAATCTGGTCGAGCAGCGGGAGCCCGATCGGATTCAATGCCCGCAGGGCTGAGAGGCTGGCGTCAGCGGCGACCAGGCCGAGCAGGCAGCCGGCCGTGGCGAGCAGCCCTGTGTCGACCAGCGAGTGCTGGATCAGCCGGCCGCGCGAGGCTCCCAGCGAGATGCGCACGGCCGTCTCCCGCGCCCGGGTGGCGTCGCGCGCGAGCAGCAGATTGATGACGTTGGCGCAGGCCACCAGCAGCACGAGACCGACGGCTGCCCAGAGGACGAGCAGCGCCGGACGAATCCTGTCGGTCATGCTGTCGCGCAGACGGATGAGCTCCGCCCGGCCCGCGACCCCCAGCCGCGGCGCTTCGTGCGCCAGCGCCGTTGCGGTGGTCCGCACGTCGGAGCTGGCCTGCGCGAGGGATACGTCCGGCTTCAGCCGTCCTATGGCGCTCAGGAAGATCCCAAGAGGCGCGGTCGGCGCGTACTGGATCGGAATCCAGACGTCCGTGTCGGCGGCCGGGAACCGGAATGATGGCGCGGCAACGCCGACAATCGTGTACGGTTTCGAGTCGAGCGCCACCTGCCGGCCGAGGACTGCTGGTGACGAGTCGAAGAGGCGCTGCCACAGCCTGCTGCTGATCACGATCGAAGGCGAGTGATTATCGGTGACGGTGAACGGCCGGCCCACCGCGAGACCGCCGTCGAGCGTGGAGAAGAAATTCGCGGAAACCGTGGCGCCGGAGACGACCTCGGTGCCAGCCTTCATCGACAGTGCGACCGTGCTGCCCGCGTAGAAGGCGAAGCCGTCGAAGCAATGGAGCGCGTCCCGCCACGCCCGGAGGGCCGCTGCCGTGAAGTCCACCGGCGCGGCGGTCCGCGCGCCGACATACTGCTGCTGCACCTCGACCAGCACCAGCCAATCCGCCTGCCGGTAGGGCAGCGGGCGCACCAGCAGGCCGTAGACGACGCTGAAGACCGCCGTCGTGGCGCCGATGCCGAGCGCCAGGGTGAGCACGGCAGCCGCGACGAACGCCGGCGACTTGCGGAACGTGCGGAGCGTATAGCGGAGGTCGCCGCCGAGGCCGGGGGGCTCCACCGCGGCCGGCGGCCGTCGCGGCAGCGCTCCGTGTACAGGTCGACGCCGCCGAACTCCAGCCGCGCGCGGCGCCCGGCCTCGTCGGGCGACAGGCCGGCCGCCACGAGATCGTCGATGCGGCTCTGCAGGTGGAACGCGAGCTCGTCGGCCATCTCCGACTCGAACCGGTGCCGCCGGACGAGACCTGCCATCAGCGACTCCAGCCAGCCCGGCATGACTAGACCTCCCCCGGCTTGGTGGCCAGCGCGGCCGTCATGGCCGACACCGTGCGCTCCCAGCTCGCCGTCTCCTTGCGCAGCCGCTTCCGTCCGGCGGCCGTGAGCTGGTAGAACTTCGCGCGCCGGTTGTTCTCCGACGTGCCCCACGCCGACGACAGCAGCTTCTGTTTCTCGAGGCGGTAGAGCGCCGGATACAGCGCCCCCTGCTCGATGGTCAGCGTCTCGCCCGACATCTGCTGGATGCGCAGCAGCACGCCGTAGCCGTGCTTCGGTCCCAGCGAGACGGCTTTCAGGATGAGGAGATCGAGCGTGCCCGGCAGGAGGGCGGCCTGGATGGTCATGGTCTTTACCTAACTCGATTAGGAGAAAGGCGTCCACTCTACCCTTGCACACCTAAGCTGTCAAGGAGAGTGCCGGCGGCGTCTCACGGCCGAGATTGGACTGCTCGATTGGTTCAGGCCGTGCTAGGATGCGGATCCACTTCAAGAGAGAGAACGACCGGGACGACCATGCCTCGCCACGCTGCCGGACTTTCCGGCCTCACGCTCGCGCCGCATCGCGATCGGCCGCTCGCGCGTCAGCTCGCCGCCGCCCTGCGCGAGTCGATCCTCACCGGTCAGTTGCGCCCCGGCGCCCGCCTGCCGTCGACGCGGCTGCTCGCCGGCGAGCTCGGCGTGTCGCGCAATACGGTGCTCGAGGCGTATGCCGAACTGCTCGCCGAAGGCTACGTAGAAGGGCAGGTCGGCTCGGGCACGTTCGTGTCGCCGCTGCTGCCAGACGAGGGAACGCGGCGCGACCTCAGGCGACAGGATGCGGACCGGCGGTCGCCGGTCCGCGGACTCTCGACGCGCGGAACACGAATCGCCGCCGCGCACGTGTCGACTTACGACAACGAACTGCGGCCGTTCAATCCGGGCATCCCGGCGCTCGACCCCGCGCTGTTCGAGTTCTGGTGGCGGACCGCCGCCCGCTGGCGGCGGCAGTTCGGTCCCGAGGTGCTCGGGTACGGCGACGCGGCCGGCTACCGCCCGCTGCGCGAGGCGATTGCCGCCTGGGTGGGGCCGTCGCGCGGCGTCCGGTGTACGGCGCGTCAGGTCATCGTGACCGCCGGCGCGCAGCAGGCACTGGCGCTCACCGCACGGCTGCTGCTCGATGTCGGCGATGAAGCGTGGATGGAGGAGCCGGGCTACGAGGGGGCGCGGGGCGCGATGGTCGCTGCCGGCGTGGAGGTCATGGGCATCCCGGTCGACGAGGACGGCCTCGACGTCGAGGCGGGGATCGCGCGCGCGCCTCATGCGCGGATGGCCTACGTCTCGCCGTCGCATCAGTACCCGCTCGGCGTCGTCATGAGTCTGTCACGGCGGCTGCGGCTGATCGAATGGGCCGGGCGCACCGATGCGTGGGTCGTCGAAGACGACTACGACACGGAGTTCCGCTACGGGGGACGGCCGCTGCCGGCGCTGCAGAGCCTCGATCGGACGGGGCGCGTTCTCTACGTCGGCACGTTCAGCAAGGTGCTCTTTCCGGCGCTGCGTCTCGGCTACATCGTCGTGCCCGAGGCGCTGGTCGGCGCGTTCCGGCACGCGCAGGCGATCTCCGGCCATCGCACGTCGACGCTGGACCAGGCGATTCTCGCGGAGTTCATCACGAGCGGACAGTTCACCCGTCACATCCGGCGGATGCGCCGGCTATCAGCAGCATCGGGATCTGCTCGCCGCGGAGATCGAGCGCCTGCTCGCCCCGGCGCTGACCCTCACCGGCGCGCATACGGGGCTGCACGCGGTCGGGCGCCTCGCCCCCGGGCTGGACGATCGCGACGTGTCGCGCCGCGCGGCGGACGCCGGTGTCAGCGCGCCGCCGCTGTCGAGCTACTACGCCGGCCCAGCGCGGATCTCCGGTCTCGTGCTCGGGTACGGCCATCTCGACGAGGCCGGCATCCGGGCCGGTGTCGCCGCCCTCGCGCCGGTGCTGCGCGAAGCGTCCCGGCGCGGAGCGCGCTGAGCGCACGGCCGCGCGTCCCGCCCGCCCGACCACCGACCCGGGCCACCGTCACGGTCGCGACCGGGGCCGCATGCCGCGAACGCAAGTGGCTCCACGCCGGGCCGTGCGAGTGGCGCTTGCGGCGGAGGGGCACGCGGCGGAGACTGCGGCCATGCGCCGCCTTCCCGTCGTGCTCGTCCTGACGCTGCTGACCGGCGTTTCGTCGGCCGCCTCTGCGGCACCGGCCGCGAAGCCGACCCTCCTGCCGCCCGACCAGGAGATGCAGCTGGCACTCGCGGCCGCGCCATCGCACCTGCGCGACGGCGCCGCCGTGTACGTGCTCGAAGCGCACGGCTACGTGAAGCTGCGCGACAGCCGCAACGGCTTCAGCTGCATCGTGAACCGCGACCACCCCCTCAGCTTCAAGCCGACCTGCTACGACACCGAGGGGAGCGCCACGATCCTGCCGACCGTGCTCCAGAAGGGGAAGTGGCTGATGGAGGGGATGTCGCAGGCGGAAATCAGGAAGCGGCTGCAGGAGGGCTTCGCGAGCGGCCGGTTCCTGTCACCGCGGCGGCCCGGCATCGCCTACATGCTGTCGGACCGGAACCGGTTCTTCGGCGGCGACGGCCGGCTGCACGCCTTTCCGCCGCACGTGATGTTCTACGCGCCGAACCTGACGAACAAGGACATTGGATCGATCGGCGGTTCCGACGGGCTGCCGTTCATCGCGTATCAGGGACCGCAGGGCTACATGCTGATGCTGGTGCCGCAGAAGAAGCCCACGGCATCGCATCATTCCGGCCACGAGCGGCGCTGACGTTCATCGGGCCGCGCGCCGGAAGCGCCGTCACGCGCGCGGCGACAGCCCGAAGGCCTCGGCGAGCAGCTCGTAGGAGCGGCGGCGGGCGCCGTGGTCGTGGGTGATCGTGACGACGATCAGCTCGTCGGCGCCGTACTCGTCCGCCACGGCTTCGAGTCCCGCGCGCACGGTCGCCGGTGATCCCACGACGGCGCGGCGCCGCCGCGGCGGCCGGCCGCCCGGCGCCGTCGCGCGCCGCGAGGAACGCGCAGGGCCTTCTCCACCGGCGGCACCGGGATCAGCTCGCCGCGGCGCAGCAGCGTGAACGCCATCCGGCTGCTCGCGGCGAGCCGCTGGGCCTCCTCGTCGGTGTCGGCGCAGATGGCCCACGCGCGACCGCCGACTTCGGGCGCCGGCACGGCGCCGACGGCGGCGAAGCGCTCGCGGTAGCCGCCCGCGATCTCGCCGCCGGCCGGGGTTGATGAAGTCGGCGAACGCGTAGGGCAGGCCGAGCTCCGCCGCCCACAGCGCGCTCTGCGGCGAGGAGCCGAGCAGCCACGGCTCGGGCCGCTCGGGCCGGCCGGGGAGCGCTCGGCGAGCCGGGCGAACGGGTGGCCGGCCGGGCAGCTGGTCCTCGAGATAGGCGAGCAGCTCGGCGAGCTGCTGCGGGAAGTCGTCCGGGAGCCGCCTGGCGGCGGTCGCGCTGCAGCGCGAAGCGTGGTCAGCGGGTCGGTGCCGGCCGCGCGGCCGATGCCGAGGTCGATCCGGCCGGGGTAGCAGCGCGGCGAGGATGCTGAAGGTCTCGGCGACCTTGAGCGGGCTGTAGTGCGGGAGCATCACGCCGCCGCTGCCGACCCGGATCCGCGCGGTGGCCGCCGCGATCGGCGCCGATCAGCACCTCCGGGGCTGGCGCCGGCGAGCATCGGGCGTGCCGTGATGCTCGGCGACCCAGTAGCGGTGGTAGCCGAGCGCTTCGGCCAGCCGCGCGAGGTCGAGCGTGTTCTGCGAGCGCCTCGGCGCCGGTCGAGCCCTCGGCGATCGGCGACTGGTCGAGCACACTCATGCGGATACTCACGACTCGCGCTCCTCCTGCCTTCCTCGTCGCTTCTCGTGAGGGGTGAGGGGATGAAGAGAAGGGACAAGGGGGAAGGCCCCTTGTCCCCGTTCTCCTACTGATTCCCTTCGTCCGGCAGCTCGGCGCCCTGCGGCAGGTCACCCGGCATGAACCGCTCGCGCGGCGGTGCGTACTTGATGGAAGACGCTGGCGGCACCGAAATTCCTCCGAGCTTGTGCTCGGCCATCACGCGATTGAACTGCGCGATGTCGGTTCCGACCAGATGGTCGAAATCCGACTCGATCTGCCGCAGCCGATCGGCGAAGACCTTCATCACCTCCTGCTGCTGCGCCGTCGGTGCGAAATCGGCGCTGTCCTCCGTAATCTCGCGGTTGAGTGCGCCGAGCCGTCCCCACAGCTTCACGGGGTTGCGGAACTGATCCTCGCGGGCGCCGGTCAGCTTCATGTCGAACATCGCCGACTCGACCTGCAGGGTCTTGTCCTCGAGGCCCTTCGCGGCCGTCACCAGCGCGTCATCATGGGGCGAGGTGGCGAGCATGACCTGCGTCTCGGCGAGCTGACGCCGGATCCACTCCGTCCGGCCGATGAGGCCGGCGAGCCGGTCCATGGCGTCGCGGATGCCCAGCGAGAACTTCACCTGCGCCGAGATCTCGGCCGGCGTGCCGGCCGAGCGGGGGTCCTTCAGCACCTCGAGCCGCTGCGACTGCGTGCGGCCGCCGGCGGTCACCCTGACGGTGTACATGCCCGGGGGCGCCAGCGGCGGCGCGTAGGACAGGTCGAGATCCCACGTCCGGATCCGGCGTCCCTTCGTGGTCGTCTCGACCCAGGGGGCGCCCGGCGGCGGGGTCAGCAGCAGCGGCTCGCGCGCCGGCGCGTAGCGGAGGTCCCAGTACACGCGGTTGATGCCGGCGTGATCGGTCCCTTTGATCGTCCGGATGGTCCTGCCCGACGCGTCGACGATGGTGATGGTGACCGGGGCGCCGCCGGCCTCGAGGTAGTAATTGATGTCGGCGCCGTAGTGGGGCGGCCGCAGGTACGGGCTGCCGAAGCCGTTGCCGCCGTAGCCGCCCTCGGCCCGCCAGCGGTACGCCGGCCGCAGCGTGAACAGGTACGCCGGCTCGGCCAGCACCCGTGACGTCAGCTCGCGGAGGGGCGTGATGTCGTCCATGACCCAGATGCCGCGCCCGTAGGTCGACACGAGCAGGTCGCCGAAGCGCGGCTGGATGGCCAGCCACGACGCCGGGGCGTGCGGCAGGTTGCCCTGCAGCAGCGTCCAGTGCCCCCCGTCGTCCAGCGTGACGTAGACCGAGTTCTGCGTGGCCGCGAACAGCAACCCGGGCTTCGTCGGATCCTCCTTCACGCACGCGACATAGCTGAATACCGACGTCGGGATGCCAGGGCTGATCAGTTTCCAGCTGGCGCCGTAATCAGTCGTCTCGTACACCAGCGGGGCGTTGTTCCCCTGCAGGTGATCGTCGGCCGCGATATAGGCCGTGCTGGCGGCGAAGTGCGACGGCTCGACGTTGCTGATCGTGGCCCAGTGCGGCAGCCCGGGGATGTGCGGCGTCACGTCCGTCCAGTGGGCGCCGCCGTCGCGCGTGACGTGGAGCAGCCCGTCGTTGCTGCCGGCCCAGATGAGGCCCTTCGCCTTCGGTGACTCGGCGATCGACCAGAGCGTCGAGCCGTCGAACGTGTACAGGTTGTCGTTGCCGGGCCCCCCGGAGTCCTGCTGGTGGCTCTTGTCGTTGCGCGTCAGGTCGGGGCTGATCACCTTCCAGCTGGCGCCGCCGTCGGTCGTCTCGTGGACGTACTGGCTGCCGACGTACACCACATTGTGATCGTTCGGCGAGATGGCGATCGGGAACGTCCAGTTCCACCGGTACTTCACGTCGGCCGGCGTCCAGCCGTAGGTCGACTCCGGCCAGACCTTGATGTCGCGCGTCTGCATCGTCTTCAGGTCGAAGCGATCCAGGCCGCCGTCGTAGCAGCCGGAATAGGCGACCTCGTTGTTCGTCGTGTCGGGCACGGTGAAGCCGCTCTCGCAGCCGCCGACCTTCACCTCGGCCTTGCCGCCGATGCCGGCCGCCCACGGGTTGCTCGAGATGCGCCAGCTGCCGTTGTCCTGCTGGTTCCCGTAGACGAAGTACGGCACCGCGTCATCGGCGTACACGTGATAGATCTGCGCGATCGGCAGGTTCACCGGCTGCCACGACTTGCCGCGCGTCAACGTGATGCTGGCGCCGCCGTCGTGCGCGATCATCATCCGGTCATGGTTGGTGGGATCGATCCAGAAGTCGTGGTTGTCGCCGCCGCCGCCGAAGTTCTTCACCGTCGCCCCGCCGTCATCCGACATCGTGATGAAGACCGACACGAAGTAGATCCGGTTCTCGTCCGTCGGATCGATGACGAAGCGCGTGTAGTAGGGCGCCCGTTCGGCGATGTCGTGCTGCTCGGTCACGAGCCGCCACGACCGGCCGCCGTCGTCCGACCGGTAGAAGCCCGGGTGCGTGTCCTGGATGAGGGCGTACATCCGCTGGCCGTCGCTCGGCGCGATCCCCACTGCAATCTTGCCCACGGCGTGCGTCGGCAGTCCGTGTCCCTCGATGTGCGTCCACGTCGTGCCGCCGTCGTGCGAGAGGTAGACGCCGCTGCCGGGCCCGCCGCTCCCCAGGTTCCAGGTCGTGATGTTCAGTTGCCACATGCCGGCCAGCAGCGTCTGCGGGTCGTGCGGATCGATGGCGACGTCGGCCGCGCCGGTGTGCTCGTCGACGAACAGCACGCGCGTCCACGTCGTCCCGCCGTCCGTCGTCCGGAAGACGCCCCGGTCCTGCGACGGTCCGAAGCCGCTACCGACGGCCGCCGCGAACACGATGTCGGGATTCTGCGGATCGACGACGATGCGGGCGATGCGGCCCGTGTGCTCGAGCCCCACGTGCGTCCAGGTGACGCCGCCATCGGTCGACTTGTAGATGCCGTTGCCGATCGACGTCGAGTTCCGGATGTAGAACGCCTCTCCCGTGCCGGCCCAGATCTCGTTGGGGGCCGACGGTGCCACGGCCAGGGCGCCGATCGACTGGACGTCCTGCTGGTCGAAGACCGGCTTCCAGTGGACGCCGCCGTCCACGCTCTTGAAGATGCCGCCCGATGCCGCGCCGACGAAGTCGACGAGCGGATTGCCCGGCACGCCCACGATGGCGTCCGCACGATTGCCCTGCGGACCGAGCGGACGGTAGTGCAACGCATCGAGCCAGGCCGGATCGATCTGCTGCGCGGAAACCGGGGCGACGACGAGGGCGACGCACAGCAGGACGCCCGACAGGCACCGCGTGAAGACGTTCGACATCGAGTCCTCTCCTTGCAGACGGCAAGCTGAACCGGAGCGGCCGATCCGCCGATCGGCCGACCCGTCATTCTATCGGACGCGGGTGCGTGGGGAAGCGCGGGGATGGTGCCGCCGTGCAAGCGCGAAATGGCAGAGACGGCGGGAAGGAGGCCGCCGAGTTCCCGCGGGCGGGGACCCGGCGGCGCTCGGCAGCGTCAGACGGCGGCCGCGGCCGACTCGCGCGCGAGCAGCACGACGGCCGTGCCGGCGAGCAGGAACGCACCGAAGGACAGCACGACCGGCCCCGAGAAGAAATAGCGCCAGCTCAGGACAGTGAGGACGCCGAAGGCCAGCATCAGCGTCATCGTCATGGGAAGCGCCGCCCTCGGCGCGTGCCGGCTGATGGTGCTCAGTTGCCACGCGAGGACCGCCAGCACGGCCAGCAGCAGGCTGATCGTCAGACCGAAGCCGTGGTAGAAGTCCCAGTAGCTGCGGACGAACCCCATGATGGGAAAGCGAACGCCCCGCATGGCGTCGAGGACCGCGGCCTGCTGCGCGCCACGGCTGACCGACGACACGACACCGACCGTGTGGCCGGCCGTGAAGAGGACGAGCAGCAGGGCCAGTGCCCGCAACCAGATCCAGGCTCTCACGTCGGATCTCCTCCCGTCCGTCTACTGAACCTGTTCCGCGCGCACCGTGAACAGCCCGAGCAGCGTGCCCCAACCGCCCTCGGCCGACACGGTCTTGCGCATGGCGTCGGCGCCGGCGCCGTGGCGCTCGAAGTGCCGGTGCTCCAGATCCACGCGCGTCGTGCCGTCGGCCAGCGGAGTGAAGCGGATTTCGACCTCACTCGACCTGGTCAGATCCGGCTCGTACTTCCAGTCCGGCGAAATCTGCCACGCCATGACCAGCCGGTGCGGTGGCTCCCACGCGAGGATCGTGCCCCAGAGGCAATCCGTGCCGTCGGCCTGTTCGCTGTGGCAACGCCCCCCGACCTTCCCTTCGATGATGGCCTTCTTCAGCGGTGCGCTGCCGATGTGATGGCTGCGCGGCCACCAGCTGTCGAACCCTTCGGTGAAGACCTGAAACGCCCGCTCCGCGGGAGCCTTCACCGTGACCGTCCGGCGCACCGGAGCTTCCGTCGTCTGAGTCGTCATGCTCGTCATCGTCCTTCCTTGTTCGCGCCCGCCTCGGCCGCGGCCTTGAAGGCAGTCAGCGCCTGGGTCCAGAACTCTTCGAAATACTGACGAAGCGATTCGATGCCTTCGGGGTTGATTTCGTACAGCCGCCGGTTGCCCGCCGGGCGGTCCACCACGAGACGGGCGTTCTTGAGGACCCGCAGGTGCTGGGAGATGGCCGGCCGGCTGACCGGGAAATCCCGGGCGAGTTCGCCGACAGGCAGCGCGCCGTCGATCAGGCGGGTCAGGATGGCCCGCCGGGTGGCGTCACCGAGCGCGTCGAGCTGGGCTTCTTGGTAAGTATTCACTAACGGTAAGTATATGCTTACGAATAGAACATGTCAAGCCGGGAGGCCTCAGGCACCGGTGTGGGCATGCCAGACGTTCAGGTCCAGCCCGGGACGACGGCCGGTGGATGCTAGTATGTGTCGCCCCAGGTCCATTCATTGCGGTTCGAGCCTGCTGCCCGACGATGGAGCATTCGCACGCACCCGGCGACCAGCGCAGCGAGACCTCAAGGCTGCTTCGATCGATCGCTGACAACTTTCCGGACGGCACGCTGTCGGTGATTGCCGCCGATCTCACCGTGGAGTTCACCGCCGGGCTCGGCTTCCGGCGCTACGGGCTCGATCCGCAGAGCTTCGTCGGGCTGCCGGTCGCCGGGATCTTCGCGCCCTACGGCGAGACCATCCAGCGGACCATCGTCGAGGCCTACCGCGAGACCTTCCAGGGGCGGCCGCAGTCGTTCGAGATCGCGGTCGACGGCGAGCACCACAGCTTCCAGACCGTGCCGCTGCCCGGTCCGGACGGTGCGATCGATCGCATCCTGTCGGTCGGGCGCAACGTCACCGAACAGACGGTCGCCGCACGCGTCCTGCGGTCGCGTGAGCGCCAGCAGTCGGCGGTGGCACGGCTCGGGCAGATCGCCCTGGGCGGCGCTCCGCTCGATGTCGTGACCGGGGAAGCGGCCGGTCTGGTGGCGACCACGCTCGGTGTGGACCTGGTCGCGCTGTTCGACCTGCTGCCCGACCGGAGCGGGCTCCGGCTCCACGCCGGCGTTGGCTGGCGCGACGGTCTGGTCGGGCACGCCGTCGTGCCGGTCACCGGCGACTCGCCGGCCGCCTATACGCTCGCCAGCCGGCAGCCGGTCATTGTCGACGACTTGCCCAGCGAATCACGGTTCTCGGGCTCGCAGCTGCTCACCGAGCATGGGGCCGTGAGCGGCCTCAGTGTGATCGTCGGATCGTCCGACCGGCCGATGGGCGTGCTCTGCGCCTGCACGCGACGGCATCGGACGTTCACCGACGACGACATCCACATGCTGCAGGCGACGGCGAATGTCGTGGCGGCCGCCGTGCAGCGGTATCTGGCGGAGCAGACCCTGGGGCGGAACGAAACGCGGTTCCGCTCGCTGATCGAGAACGTGTCGGACCTGGTGACCGTTCTCGACCTGAGCGGGCGCATCGCCTATCTGAGTCCGTCCGTCGAACGGATGCTCGGCTATGCGGCGGGCAATCTGCTGGGACACAACGCCATCGAGCTCATCCACGCCGACGACGTGCCACGCGTGAAGGCGGCCCGTCGCGCCGCGCTCGCTCGGCCCGGCGCCTCGATCACCCTCGAATGCCGGATCCGCCATTGCGACGGGACGTGGCGGACGATCGATTCGGTCGGGCGCCAGATCGACGACGGGAACGACGAGCCGCAGATCGTGGTGAACTCCCGCGACGTCACCGAGCGGCGCGTGGCCGAGGTGGCCCTGCGCGCCCGCGAGGCCGAGCTCGCCCGGCAGGGCCGGCTCTTCCGCGAGGTCGAGACGACGGCGCGCGTCGGAGGCTGGGAGCTGAACGTGCTGACGGGAGCGCTCTACTGGACCGACGAGACTGTACCGGATTCACGACGTCAATCCCGCCACCTTCACGCCGACCCTCGAGACGGCCGTCGCGTTCTACACGCCGGAGGCCCGTGGCACGATCACGGGCGCCATCCAGGACGCGACGCGCACGGGACACGGCTGGGATCTGGAGCTGCCCCTCGTCACGGCGGGCGGCCGCGAGATCTGGGTGCGGGCGATGGGGCAGGTGGAGATGGAAGACGGCCGGGCCGTCCGCCTGTTCGGTGGGTTCCAGGACGTCACCGCGCGCCGCCGGCTCGAGGAGCAGCTCCGCCAGGCGCAGAAGATGGAAGCGGTGGGCCAGCTCGCCGGCGGCGTCGCGCACGACTTCAACAACCTGCTGACCGTCATCCATGGGCACGTCGCGAGCTCGCGGCCGACGCGCCGGCGCGAGGACCCGGCGCGCGCGAGTCGATCAGCGAGATCCGGCAGGCGGCCGAGCGCGCCGGCGGCGCTCACGCGGCAGCTGCTCGCGTTCAGCCGGCAGCAGGTGCTGCAGCCGCGCGATCGTCGACCTGAACGACGTCGTCGTCAGCGATCGACGCGCATGCTGCGCGCGCATGCTCGGCGAGGACATCGAGCTGCAGCTCCAGTCGCCGGCCGCGGCCTGCGCCGGTCCATGCCGACCCGGGCCAGATCGAGCAGGTGCTGCTCAACCTCGCCGTGAACGCGCGCGACGCGATGCCGGACGGCGGGCGCCTCGCCATCGAGACGCCGATCCTGCTGGACGTGCGACCAGGCCGCGGCGCCAGCCGGCGGCCGCGCCCGGCGCCTACGTCCTGCTGCGCGTCAGCGACACCGGGTCCGGCATGGCGACCGAGACCTGCGCGCACATCTTCGAGCCGTTCTTCACGACGAAGGAGGTCGGCAAGGGAACCGGGCTGGGGCTGGCCACCGTGTACGGCATCGTGGAGCAGCATCAGGGGTGGGTCAACGTGGCAGTCCGAGCCGGGACGGGGCACGACGTTCCGCGTGTACCTGCCCCTCACGACCGCCGCGCCCGCGACGGCCTCGGCGCCGGGGGCGCTCGCGGAGGCCGAACGTGGCACCGAGACGATTCTGCTGGTCGAGGACGAATCGTCGCTGCGGGCGCTCAGCCGCCGCGTGCTCACGCGCCTGGGATACCGTGTGCTCGAGGCGCAGTCGGGCGTGCAGGCGCTGGCCGTCTGGAAGGAGCACGGCGCGGGGGTCGACCTGCTGCTGAC
>CAVQEJ010000008.1:0-26973 GCA_963711505.1 uncultured Acidobacteriota bacterium
GGAACTGCGCCGCGTGGTGCGTCCGGGCGGGCGCACGGCCGTCGTCTGCTGGGGCGACCCGCAGAAGTTTCAGTTGATGACATCGCTCATGTGGGCGGTGCAGACGGTCGTGCCGAGTTCCAGTTGCCGCCGGGGCCGCCCGTCTGGGCGCGGCTCGACTGGGCCGACGCCCTGAAGCAGCGGATGCAGGCCGCGGGGTTCCGGCAGGTCGAGGTGACAGCCCGACGCGGATCCTTCGCGTCGAGTCGCCGCAGGAATTCTGGGAGGACTTCACAGCGATCGGCGCCGCCGCTCGCGCACCTCTTCCAGCAGCTCGGCCCCGACCGGACGGCAGAGGTCGGCCGCACCTTCATCGAGTCGCTCGCGGCCTCTTCCAGCGACGGCACTCCCAGTCTCAGCGCCGAGGGCTGCATCGGCATCGGGCGGGCCTGAGCGAACGATCCCGGGCCGGGACGAGAGAACCGCGGACCGCCGTCGAGATCACCCGAAGTACCCGATTGCGCCCAGGAAGACGAGCGTCGTCCCCAGAGGACCGTCTGCGCCTTCCACGGCTGCCCTTCATAATCCAGAAGGGGAACGACAGCGTCAGGGCCGCGAGGAATCCGAACTTCGTCATGACCTCGGCGGTGGCGGCCCAGCCGCTGGCGTCGGCGAGATGGCCGAGCCGGGTCAATACGAACGTCACGCCGATCATGACCGCCGCGGCCATCAGCGAGTCGCGCACGGCCGTAAGCCGGTAGGGCCGGCGCCGGTCCTCGGCTTCACAACAGGCGGGCGGATTCTGGAGAAGAGACAAATCTACTGAATTTTCTATTGCTTTGTATTGTAGAGGACTTTATATTGTCGGCAATGCTCACTCGATGGGCCTCCCGGTAACCCGGATCCGGAGGCGAACCATGACCCTCTCGACGATGCTCAGGCGCCCGAGCGCGTTCCTGCCCCTCGCCATGTCGCTCGCGGCTCTGGGCCTGGTGCTGACAGTGGTATCCATCTTCGGGGTGGTGCACGAAACCGACGAGGGGACCGCCGCTCACCTCTGGCAGTTGCTCATGGCCGGACAGCTCGCCGGTCGTCGCTCTCTTCGCGCATCAAGTGGCTGCCCCGCAACCCGGGGCCGGCCCTGCAGGTGCTGATCCTGCAGGCCTTCGCGGGCCTGGCGGCGATGGCTCCGGTCTACTTCCTCCATCTCTGAATCACACGGCGTCTCGCGGCGTCCGCCGGTCATCTGGCCGGGGCTCCGCCGGCCCGTCCGGTTTGGCGCTAAAATCACGGGCGGGCGGGGCCGTGCGGGGCTGGCCGTTGGGTTGCCGGCTCGATGTCCGTGTCGTCGCGGGTTCCTGGCGACCGGAAGGCGGCCAGTCCAGCAACTCCGGCATTGCGGAGCTCATGATGTTATTGATGGCCCTCGCGGCATTCCTCGTCGTCGCCCTGCCCGCGGTGTTGATTTCTGCCGGCGGCTCGGCTTCTCCCCGTATCTCGGCCTCCTCGCGGGCGTGCCGCTCGTGAATCTCGTGCTGCTGTGGTTCCTCGCCGTCGCGCGCTGGCCGGCGCACCCGTCCAACAGGCCCGTGTGATGCCGATACGCGAGGCGCCCCCATGGCGGCCGATGAAGACGCCTTCCACGAACTGTGCGGCTACACGCTGATGCACGGGGACCGGCGTTCATTCATCAGCACGTCGTCGACGCCTTCGCCGCGCAGCGGGCGGACGAACAGACGAAGCCGATCAAGGTGACGTTCGCGCTCGTCGGACTGTACCTGCACCTCGAAGCCGGGCGGTCGGGGAGGCAGGTGCAGCGCGCGCACATGGACCTCGCCCGGAAGAGCCGGCAGTGGCCGTCGTTCTCCCTGCCGCAGATCGAGGTACAATGACGGCCGCGGACGTCCTGGCCGTCCCTGCGGGGCCGGAGCGCGATCAGGCGATCGATGACTGGTGCGCGTCGGTCTGGGCCGCCTATCGTGACAGCCACGCGGCGGTCGCGGAACTGCTCAGGCGCACGGAGTCATCTGATCCGTTGCCGGGGTCCACGCGGCGCGCCGGCCCAGCGTGGACGTGCTGCCTGCCTCTACTGAAAGGAGTTCGGCCGTGCCCTCGTCCGTGGAGAACGGTGTTGTCGCCGTCCCGAGTGCCTACCCGATCGCTCAGACCATCGAGCGTCTGAGCGCGGCCCTCACGCAGGCCGGCATGACGATCTTCGCGACGATCGATCAGCAGGCGGCAGCCAGGGACGCCGGCATCGAGATGGATCCGATGGTCCTGCTCGTGTTCGGCAACCCCAGGGGCGGCACACCGCTGATGCAGCGCTATCCGACGCTGGCGATCGATCTGCCTCTCAAGGCGCTGGCGTGGCAGGACGGGCGCGGCGGCGTGTGGGTGAGTACGAACGACCCGGCCTACCTGCAGCAGAGGCACGGCCTCGACACCGCGGCGTTCGGCGGTGTGCCGGCGCTGCTCGAGCGGGCCGTCGGGACGTCAGGGCGACCGGCCGGCCAGGATTGAGTGAGCTGGAGAACACCGATGCTGCCCCGCCTGCTGTCGATCGTCGTCCTGCTCTTTCCGGTCTCCGAAGTGGCGCTTGGCCTCGCGCGGCGATCCAGGGCCGCGACGGCGCGGCAGAGCGATCGCGGATCGCTGCGCGTCCTCTGGATCAGCATTGCGATCGGCGTCTCGCTCGGGCTCCTGGCCCGGGGGGTCGACATCGGCCAGCTGCCAGGGCCGCCGCGGGTGATCGACGCGATCGCTCTCGTGCTGCTCGTCGGGGGGCTGGGGATCCGCTGGGCGGCGATCCTCACGCTCGGCCGCCTGTTCACGGTTGACGTCGCCATCCATGCCGACCATGCCGTCGTGCAGACCGGCCTCTACCGCTTCATGCGTCATCCGTCATACACGGGCCTCCTGCTTGCCTTCCTCGGACTCGGGGTATCCTTCGGCAGCTGGCTCAGCCTCGTCTGCCTGATGGTGCCGGTCATCGTCGGCATCCTCAACCGCGTGGCGAAGGAGGAACGGGCCCTGCTCGAATCGCTGGGACCCGACTATGCCGCGTACTGCGCGCGCACGAGCCGGTTCATTCCAGGCGTGCTGTAGCGCGGAGGCCGGCGTGCACACCGGAGTCCGCGAGTCCGTGACACGAGACGATGAGTGAGATGACACCCTCCCCGGCTTCATCCGAGCCCCCGACGCCGGCCCAGGTGAAGGAACTGGCGGCCGTCGCCGAGCGGTTCGGCCTCCGCCTGGTCGGGCCTCCGCTGCACGAGACACACGCAGCGGGCTGACAGGCGGGGGTGACGACGCTGAACCGGTCGTGACCGGCTTTTGCGGCCGCCTTCCCGCAGTGACACAATGATCCGTCGCGTCCAGTCGCCGCGCGTCATCCATTCATCCGGTGCGTCCGGACTCATCGACAAGGAGGAGCTTTCATGCCTGACAAGAAGATTATCGCGGTCGTAGGCGCCACCGGCGCGCAGGGCGGCGGCCTGGCCCGCGCCATCCTGAACGATCACGACGGACCGTTCCGCCTCCGCGCGATCACGCGGAATCCGGCCTCCGAGAAGGCCGCCGAACTCGCCCGGCTCGGGGCGCGAGGTGGTCGCGGCCGACCTGGACGACGTCGAGAGCCTGAAGCGGGCGTTCCACGGCGCGTACGGCGCCTACTGCGTCACCAACTTCTGGGAGCACTTCTCGCCCGAGAAGGAGATCGCGCAGGCCGCGAACATGGCCGAGGCTGCAAGGCGGCCGGGCTGCAGCACGTCATCTGGTCGACCCTCGAGGACACGCGGAAGTGGGTGCCGCTCAGCGACAACCGGATGCCGACGCTGAAGGAGAAGTACAAGGTCCCGCACTTCGACGCCAAGGGCGAGGCCAACAAGGAGTTCACCAGCCGCGGCGTTCCGACGACCCTCCTGCTGACCTCGTTCTACTGGGACAACTTCATCTACTTCGGCCTGGGTCCGAAGCGCGGGCCCGACGGCGTGCTGGCGATTACGCTGCCATGGGCGACAAGCAGCTGTCGGGCATTGCCGCCGAGGACATCGGGAAGTGCGCCTACGGCATCTTCAAGGGAGGCCGTGAGTACATCGGCAAGACCGTCGGTATCTGCGGGAGGCCACCTCACCGGCGGCGAGATGGCGGCGGCGCTGGGCCGCGGGCTCGGCCAGGAGGTGCGCTACAACGAGGTCACGCCCGACGTGTACCGCAGCTTCGGCTTCCCGGGCGCCGACGACCTCGGCAGCATGTTCCAGTTCAAGCGCGACTTCAACGACTACTACGTCGGCGCGCGCGATCTCGCCACCGCCCGGGCGCTCAATCCGTCGCTGCAGTCGTTCGACGAGTGGGTGACCCGGCACAAGGGGCAGATCCCGATCGAGTAGGACGGCGGGTGGCCCCACGGGGCCACCCGCACGCGCACCCTGACGCGGCTCAGGCGGCCTCCTTGGCGCCGCCGATTATCTTGGCCGGTGCATTGCACCCGGCTTACGGTTGAGTTACACTGCCGCACCTCTGATCCATCCCGTATAGACCCGCACGACCCGGCTTCATCCCGTTCGCCGTATCCCGTGACCTGCGCGTCTGGAGGCGCGCATCAAGGAGGCCAACCGTGGGACGTACGTACCAATCGATCCTGATCGATGCACCAGCTGAGAAGGTCTGGAACGCCATCCGGAACTTCCACGACATGAAGTGGGCGCCCAATGTCATCACCAGCGTCGACGTGGTGGGCGGCAAGAAGGGCGACGAAGTGGGCGCCGGGCGCGTGCTCAACGGCGCGTTCCACGAGACGCTGCGCGAACTGAACGACGCCGGCCGGAGCCTCGCCTACAGCATCGACGATGGCCCCCCCCCGGTGGGGAAGAAGGACGTGAGCCATTACGTGGGCCGCGTGTCGGTGCACCCGGTGACGGAAGGCGGCGGCACGTTCGTGGAATGGGCATCGGCCTGGGAGAACAACGACAAGGCCGCCGCCGACTTCTGCCATGGCATCTACGTGGCGCTGCTCGGCGACATGAAGAAGAGCCTCGAGCACTGACGGAAGACCGGGCTCCGGCCGCCACGGCCGGGGCCCGCCGCTTCGAGCAGCGACAACGCGAACCGGAAGGGAGACCGCGCATGATCATCCGGCGTATCGTGCCGCTCTCACTGGCGAAGATCGCCGCGACGATCTACGGGAGCGTGGGACTCGTCATCGGCGGCATCTTCTCGCTGGTGGCGTTCGCGGGGGGGATTCAGCTCGGCCACGTCCGCGAGCGTCTTCGGGGCGATCGCCATCGGCGCGGTGCTGGTCTTTTCAATCCTGTACGGCCTCTTCGGGTTCGTCGCGACCCTCGTGGCGGCCTGGCTGTACAACTTCGCAGCCGGGTTCGTGGGCGGCGTCGAGATCGAAGTCGAGTAGCGAGAACCTCGCCTCACCAGGCTGTCGGCCCGTCTACTCCGCCCGCAGGGCGATGGTGGGATCGATGCGCGTGGCGCGGCGCGCCGGCAGGTAGCAGGCGAGCAGGGCCACCGTGAACAGCAGCAGCACCGCCCCGATGAACGACGCCGGGTCGGTCGGCGCGATGCCGTACAGCAGGCCGCGCAGCGTCCGCGCCAGCCCGAAGGCCGCCACTGCTCCGGTCGTGAGCCCCGCAACCGCGAGCACGAGTCCCTCCCGCAGGATCATCTTCATCACGTCCGCCCGGCTCGCACCGAGCGCCATCCGGATGCCGATCTCCATCGTCCGCTGCGAGACGGAGTAGCCGATGACGCCGGCCAGGCCGAGGGCCGCCATCAGCATGCCGAGCGAGGCCAGCGAGGCGAGCAGGAACGTCCGGAATCGCGGCTGCGCGGCGGCGTTGTCGACGATCGTCTCCAGCGGGCTCACCGTGCCGACGACGAGCGTTCGATCGGCCGAGCCGATCGCCCGGCGCAGCGTCGAGGCGAACGCGGCCGGCGCGCCGCCGGTGCGAACGACGAGGAAGGCCGACCTCCACGGCTGTTGCGCGAACGGACGGTACACGGTGTCGTCTGGCGCGGCGGCCAGGCCTGAGGTACTTCACGTCATCAACGACGCCGACGAGCACCATGATCATCGCCGGGCCCTTCCGACCGTTGCGCAGGGTCGGCAGAGTCATGGTCTTGCCAATCGGATCGCCTTTGCCGAAGAAGCGCAGCGCCGTCTGCCGGCTCATGATCATCACCTGCGGATGATCGCTGTCGTCCGCCGCCGTGAAGAAGCGTCCTTCGAGTAACCGGATGCCGAGCGCGCGGAAGAAGTCCGGGGTGGACGGAACGGCCGACGCGGCATACTCGACCTTCGCGCCCGTGACCGGGTCCCGCCAGTTCAGCGTGATCCTCGCCCGGCTCGTGTCGGGAGGCAGGCTCGTGCCGATGCCGGCGCTCTGCGCGCCGGGGAGCGCCCGCACGGCGGCGACTGCGCGGTTCATGACGGCGACCATCTGTGCGTCGTTCGGCCGCTCGCCGAACGGCATGTTGATCGAGGCGGTCATCACGTGCGCCGTCCGAACGCCGATATCCGGGCCGAGCAGGCGCACGAGACTGCGACCGAGCAGCGTGGCTCCCACCAGCAGCACGAGCGAGATCGAGAGCTGCGCGATGCAGAGGCCGGCACGCAGGCGCCGTCCCGGCGCCTTCCCGGTCCGCCCTGGATTCTGTCCCTTCAGCAAATCGACCGCGCGGCCTCGCCGCAGCGCACACGTCAGGCCCGTCACCATGGTGACCGCGGCCGTCAGCCCCAGCGCGAAGAGCAGCACGGGGCGATCCACCTGAATCTGATCGAGCAGCGGGAGCGCGATCGGATTCAATGCCCGCAGGGCTGAGAGGCTGGCGTCAGCGGCGACCAGGCCGAGCACGCAGCCGGCTGTGGCGAGCAGCCCTGTGTCGACCAGCGAGTGCTGGATCAGCCGGCCGCGCGAGGCCCCCAGCGAGACGCGCACGGCCGTCTCCCGCGCCCGGGTGGCGTCGCGCGCGAGCAGCAGATTGATCACGTTGGCGCAGGCCACGAGCAGCACGAGACCGACGGCTGCCCAGAGGACGAGCAGTGCCGGACGAATCCTGTCGGTCATGCTGTCGCGCAGACGGATGAGCTCCGCCCGGCCCGCGACCGCCAGCCGCGGCGCTTCGTGCGCCAGCGCCGTTGCGGTGGCCCGCACGTCAGATCTGGCCTGCGCGAGGGATACGTCGGGCTTCAGCCGTCCTATGGCGCTCAGGAAGATCCCAAGAGGCGCGGTCGGAGCGTACTGGATCGGAATCCAGACGTCCGTGTCGGCGGCCGGGAACCGGAATGACGGCGCGGCAACGCCGACAATCGTGTACGGCTTCGAGTCGAGCGCCACCTGCCGGCCGAGGACTGCTGGTGACGCGTCGAAGAGGCGCTGCCACAGCCTGCTGCTGATCACGATCGAAGGAGAGTGATTGTCGGTGACGGTGAACCGCCGTCCCACCGCGAGACCGCCGTCAAGCGTGGAGAAGAAATTCGCGGAAACCGTGGCGCCGGAGACGACATCGGTACCAGCCTTTGTGGACAGTACGACCGTATTCCCCGCGTAGAAGGCGAAGCCGTCGAAGCAATGGAGCGCGTCCCGCCACTCCCGGAAGGCCTCTGCCGTGAAGTCCACCGGCGCGGCGGTCCGCGCGCCGACATACTGCTGCTGAACCTCGACCAGCACCAGCCGATTCGCCTGCCGGTAGGCCAGTGGTCGCATCAGCAGGCCGTAGACGACGCTGAAGATCGCGGTGTTCGCGCCGATGCCTAGCGCGAGGGTGAGCACCGCAGCCGCGACGAACGCCGGCGACTTGCGGAACGTCCGCAGCGCGTAGCGGATATCGCCGCCGAGGCCGACGGGGGCGAACCGCGAGCGGCGGGAATCGCGGCTTCGCTCCTTGTACAGCTCCACGCCGCCGAACTCCAGTCGCGCGCGGCGTACGGCCTCGTCGGGCGACAGGCCGGCCGCCACGAGGTCGTCGATGCGGCTCTGCAGGTGGAATGCCAGTTCCTCCGCCATGTCCGCCTCGAACCGGCGTCGTCGGCCGAGGCGTGCCATCAGCGACTGCAGCCAGGCCGGCATTGTCAGACCTCCCCCGGCTTGGTGGCCAGCGCGGCTGTCATGGCCGACACCGTGCGCTCCCAGCTCGCCGTCTCCTCGCGCAGCCGCTTCCGTCCGGCTGCCGTGAGCTGGTAGAACTTCGCGCGGCGGTTGTTCTCCGACGTGCCCCACGCCGACGACAGCAGCTTCTGCTTCTCGAGGCGGTAGAGCGCCGGATACAGCGCCCCCTGCTCGATGGTCAGCGTCTCGCCCGACATCTGCTGGATGCGCAGCAGCACGCCGTAGCCGTGCTTCGGTCCGAGCGAGACGGCCTTCAGGATGAGGAGATCGAGCGTGCCCGGCAGGAGGGCGGCCTGGATGGTCATGGTCTATACCTAATTCAATTAGGAGAGTGACGTCGATTCTACCTCCGCACTCCTAAACGGTCAAGGAGAGTGCTGGCGGTATCGCACTGTCGAGATTGGACTGCTCGATCGATTCGAGTCGTGCTAGGATGCGGATCCACTTCAGACGAGAGAACGACCGGAACGACCATGCCTCGCCACGCTGCCGGACTTCCCGGCCTCACGCTCGCCCCGCATCGCGACCGCCCACTCGCGCGTCAGCTCGCCGCCGCCCTGCGCGAGTCGATCCTCACCGGTCAGCTGCGCCCCGGCGCCCGCCTGCCGTCGACGCGGCTGCTCGCCGGCGAGCTCGGCGTGTCGCGCAACACGGTGCTCGAGGCGTATGCCGAACTGCTCGCCGAAGGCTACCTGGAAGGGCAGGTCGGCTCGGGCACGTTCGTCTCACCGCTGCTGCCCGACGAAGGAACGCGGCGCGACGGCAGGCCACAGGATGCGGACCGGCGGCCGCCGGTCGGCGGACTCTCGAAGCGCGGAACACGGATCGCCGCCGCGCACGTGGCGATGTACGACAACGAACTGCGACCGTTCAATCCGGGCATCCCGGCGCTCGACCCCGCGCTGTTCGAGTTCTGGTGGCGGACCGCCGCCCGGTGGCGGCGGCAGCTCGGTCCCGAGGTGCTCGGTTACGGCGACGCAGCCGGCTACCGCCCGCTGCGCGAGGCGATTGCCGCCTGGGTAGGGCCGTCGCGCGGCGTCAGGTGTACGGCGCGTCAGGTCATCGTGACCGCCGGCGCGCAGCAGGCACTGGCGCTCACCGCACGGCTGCTGCTCGACGTCGGCGATGAAGCGTGGATGGAGGAGCCGGGCTACGAGGGGGCGCGGGGCGCGATGGTCGCTGCCGGCGTGGAGGTCATTGGCATCCCGGTCGACGAGGACGGCCTCGACGTCGAGGCGGGGATCGCGCGTGCCCCGCGCGCGCGCATGGCCTACGTCTCGCCGTCGCATCAATACCCGCTCGGCGTCGTGATGAGTCTGTCGCGGCGGCTGCGACTGATCGAATGGGCCGGGCGCACCGATGCCTGGGTCATCGAAGACGACTACGACACGGAGTTCCGCTACGGGGGGCGGCCGCTGCCGGCGCTGCAGAGCCTCGATCGGACGGGGCGCGTCCTCTACGTCGGCACGTTCAGCAAGGTCCTCTTCCCGGCACTGCGTCTCGGCTACATCGTCGTGCCCGAGGAGCTGGTCGGCGCGTTCCGGCACGCGCAGTCGATCTCCGGGCATCGGACGTCGACGCTGGACCAGGCGATTCTCGCGGAGTTCATCACGAGCGGACAGTTCACCCGTCATATCCGGCGGATGCGCCGGCGCTACGAGCAGCATCGGGATCTGCTCGCCGCGGAGATCGATCGCCTGCTCGCCCCGGCGCTGACGCTCACCGGTGCCCATACCGGTCTGCACGCGATCGGGCGCCTGGCGCCCGGGCTGGACGATCGCGACGTGTCGCGCCGCGCGGCGGCCGCCGGTGTCAGCGCGCCGCCGCTGTCGAGCTACTACACCGGCCCGCCGCGGATTTCCGGTCTCGTGCTCGGGTACGGCCATCTCGACGAGGCCGGTATCCGGGCCGGTGTCGCCGCCCTGGCGCCCGTGCTGCGCGGATCCCCCCGGCGGGCGCAACGCTGAAAGCCGATCGCCCTCGGCCCGGTACGATCCGGCGCTAGACGGGCGCGAGGCCGAAGGCCTCCGCGATCAGCTCGTACGACCGGCAGCGGGCGTCGTGGTCGTACACGATCGTCACGATCATCAGCTCGTCGGCCTGGTATTCCTCCGCCACGGCTTCGAGTCCCGCTTTCACCGTCGCCGGCGACCCGACGACCGCTCGGCGGCGGCGCGGCAGCCGGCCGCCCGGCCGCGCGTCGCGCGCGGCGAGGAACGCCAGGGCCTTCTCGACCGGCGGCACGGGAACGAGCTCGCCCTGGTGCAGCAGCGCGAAGGCCATCCGGCCGCTCGCGGCGAGCCGCTCGGCTTCCTCATCGGTCTCCGCACAGATGGCCGACGCACAGACCACGACTTCGGGCGTGGGATGGATCTCCGACGGCGTGAACGTCTCCCGATAGCGCCGCACGTAGTCGGCCCCGGCGGGATTGATGAAGTCGGCGAAGGCGTACGGCAGGCCGATCTCCGCAGCCCACAGCGCGCTCTGCGGCGACGAGCCCAGCAGCCATGGCTCGGGCCGGTGCGGGCGGCCGGGCAGCGTGGCGAGCCGGGCGAACCGGTGGCCGGCGGGGAGCTGGTCGTAGAGATAGGCGAGCAGCTCGGCGAGCTGCTGCGGAAAATCGTCGGGCGCCGCCTGCCGCCGGTCGCGCTGCAGGGCGAAGGTGGTCAGGGGATCGGTGCCGGCCGCGCGGCCCAGGCCGAGGTCGATCCGGCCGGGGTGCAGCGCGGCGAGGAGGCTGAAGACTTCTGCCACCTTCAGCGGGCTGTAGTGCGGCAGCATCACGCCGCCGCTGCCGACCCGCAGCCGCGAGGTGGCCGCCGCGATCGCGCCGATGAGGACTTCGGGAGCGGCGCCGGCCAGCATCGGCGTGCCGTGATGCTCGGCGACCCAGTAGCGGTGATAGCCGAGCGCTTCGGCCCGCCGCGCCAGGTCGAGCGTATTCTGCAGCGCGTCGCCGCCGGTCGAGCCCTCGGCGATCGGCGACTGGTCCAGCACACTCACGCGGATACTCACGACTCGCACTCCTCGCTTTCGTCCTCGCCTCTTCCACGTATCGTGTCACACCGCCGCGTCCGGCGTCCGGCGTCAGGTCGATGGGAGGATCCGCGTCGAGCTGAAGCTCGACGCCTGCGAGGAGCGAGCGCCGGCAGGCGACACCGGCTGCGCTTGTCGGCCGCCCGCCGTTTATGACATCGTGACGGCATGGATCGCCGTGAGACCGAGCGGCTGCTGCATGGCGTGCGCGAGGTGCGGGCGAGCGGCGGACGCGCGGCGCTGGCGACGGTGGTCCGCGTGAAGGGCAGCGCGTACCGGCGCGAAGGCGCGCACATGCTGGTGCGCGAAGGCGGCGCGTGGGACTGCGCGCTGTCGGGCGGCTGCCTCGAGCCGGCCGTCGCCGACGCCGCGGCGCGCGTCATCGCCAGCGGCGATCCGATCCTGCTCACCTACGATCTCCAGGACGATTCGGTCTGGGGCCTCGGCATCGGCTGCACCGGAGCCGTCGACATCCGGATCGAGCGGCTCGAAGGCGATCCCGTGACACGCGAATGGCTCGACGTCCTCGAGCGGGGCGACGCTGCCGTCCTGGCGACGACGCTCGAGGGGCCGGCCGGGCGCCTGCTCGTGCACGGCGCAGGCGGCACCTCCGGTGGCCTGCCGGATGGCACACTCGACCGGCGCGCCGAGGCGCGCGCGCGCGAGCGGCTGCGCGCGGCGCACCCGCAGTCGGGCGCCGAGTCGATCGACGGCCGCGAGATCTTCTTCGAGGTGGCCCTGCCGCCGCCGCATCTGGTCGTCTTCGGCGCCGGCTTCGATGCCGAGCCGCTGGCCCGGCAGGCCTGGGTGCTCGGCTTCGCCGTGACGGTCGTCGACGTGCGCGACGCCTTCCTCGTCGCCGCGCGCTTTCCCGGCACGACCCTCATCTCCAGCCATTTCTCCCGATTCGCCGATCGCGTGCCGCTTCGCGCGGACAGCGTCGTGGTCGTGATGAATCATCATCTCGAGCGCGACCGGCACAGCCTGCGCTTCGCGCTGCAGTCCGGCGCGGCCTACATCGGCATGCTCGGGCCGCGCGCGCGCTACGAACGGCTGCTCGCCGATCTGGCAAGAGAGGGCTTCGTGCCGTCGGCGACGGGACTGGCGGCCGTGCGCAGCCCGATCGGACTCGCGCTGGGTGCCGAGACCGCCGAGGAGGTGGCGCTGTCGATTGTGGCCGAGTTGGTGGCGGTGCGGAACGGCTTCGAGGGCGGGACGCTCAGTGGGACCGCTGTCAGCCTTCACCGTCCGGCCGACAGGCGGCTGGTCGCCAGTTCGTAATCGGCCGGCGTGTCGATGTCGAACAGCTTGTCGGGCGGGAACGACAGGACGACCGCCTGGTCGCGGTGACGCTGGAGGATCGGACGGGCGCCGTGCTCGAGCGCGGCGAGCTCGGGAAACAGCTCGCGCGCGAACAGGTGGGGCGGCGCCGTCACCTCGTCGTAGCGCACGGTGACCAGGGCCGGGCGCTCGTCGCGATAGACGTCGCGCAGGCGCCGGTAGTCGGCGGCCGTCAGGAACGGCTGGTCGGCCAGCGCGAACATCGCCGCGGCGCTGTCGCCCAGGTGGGTGACGGCCGTCCGGAACGAGCTGCCCATGCCGGTGGCGTAGTCGGGGTTGAGGACGTGGCGGACGGGCAGGCCATCGATCGCGGCCAGGATCTCCGCGTGATGGCTGCCCGCGACGATCAGCACCTCGTCGAACCCGGCGTCGCAGACCAGGCGCACGGTGCGGCGGACCAGCGGTTCGCCGCCGAGCGGCAGCAGCAGTTTCGGCCGACCCATCCGCGTGGAGGCGCCCGCGGCGAGGACCACGGCGCTGATCATGTCGGTCATGCCGGCCAGTATACGGCCGGCGCGGGCTGAGCTGGCGCTGGCATCCGGCGGTCGGATGTCGGTAGAATCGGTGTCTTCCCCGTAGCGTGGTCGTCACGCGATCGTGGCGACTCTTTCCGTGACGCGTCGAGAAGGAGGTTCGCCCGGTGATTCCCGCAGCCTTCGACTACTTCCGCGCGCATTCCCCGGACGAGGCGTTCGACCACCTGCAGCAGCATGGCGCGGAAGCGCGCGTGCTGGCCGGCGGCCAGAGCCTCATCCCGGCCATGCGCTTCCGCCTCGCCCGTCCGGCCGTGCTGGTCGACATCAACGACCTCGCCGACCTCGGCCGTCTCGAGTTGAACAAGACCGTGCTCGCCATCGGCGCCATCGCCCGCGACAGCGCGATCGAGCGTGCGCCGTGGATCGGCGAGACCCGCTGGAGCCTCGTGCACGATGCGTCGTGCGTCGTCGCCGATCCGGTCGTGCGCCAGATGGGCACGGTGGTCGGCAGTCTCTGCCACAACGATCCGTCGGGCGACTGGACGACCGTGGCGCTCGCCTCGCGCGCCGAGGTCCTCGTGCGCGGCAGGCAGGGAACGCGCACGGTCAAGATCGACGACTTCCTGGTCGACAGCTTCACGACGGCTGTCGGGGAAGGGGAGATGGCGCTGGCCGTGCACTTTCCGGTGCCCGGCGAGAAGACGGCCGGGTCGTACCAGAAGGTCGAGCGCAAGGTCGGCGACTTCGCAACGGCGGCGGCTGCCGTGCAGATTGCGCTCGACGGCAAGGGCGCGATCAGGGAAGCCGGCATCGCGCTGTCGGCGGCCGGACCGTGTGCCGTCCGCGTGACGGAGGCCGAGACGCTGCTCGTGGGGCAGAAGCCGACGGCCGAGGCGATCCGGGCGGCGGCCGACGCGGCCGCGAAGCGCAGCGAGCCGCAGGCCGATCTGCGCGGCGGCGTCGAGTACAAGAAGAATCTGGCGGGCGTGCTCGTCGCCCGCGGGCTGCGCCAGGCCCTGGCGCGTCTGGGGGTGCAGGCATGAAGGTCACGATCACGGTGAACGGCACGCCGTACACGCGCGACGTGGAGCCGCGGACGCTGCTCGCCTACTTCCTGCGCGAGCACTGTGGCCTCACCGGCACGCACGTCGGCTGCGACACGTCGAGCTGCGGCTGCTGCGTGGCGGTGCTCGACGGCGAGAGGGCGGTGAAGACCTGCACGATGTTCGCGGTGCAGGCCGACGGCCACGAGGTCCTCACGGTCGAGGGGCTCGCGGCAGGTGGCAATCTGCATCCGATTCAGCAGGCCTTCTGGGACGAGCACGGGCTGCAGTGCGGCTACTGCACGCCGGGCATGATGCTCACCGCCTGGGTGCTGCTGCAGCACAACCCCGCGCCGACCGAGGCCCAGATCCGCGAGGGACTGGCCGGGAACCTGTGCCGGTGCACCGGCTACAACAACATTGTGAAGGCCGTGCAGCAGGCCGCCGTGACGCTGCGCCAGCCGGCCGCGGCCACCAAGTGACGCCGCACGCGAGGGACAATCATGAGCGCTGATGTGAAAGCGGGACACGCGATGGGCGTCGCGATGAAGCGCAAGGAGGACCCGCGCTTCCTCCAGGGCCAGGGACATTACGTCGACGACCTCCAGTTCCCCGGCATGCTGTTCATGGCGCTGGTCCGCAGCCCCTACCCGCACGCCGAGATCGAGAACATCGACATCGCCGAGGCCCTGAAGGTGCCCGGCGTGAAAGCCGTCATCACCGGCAAGGACCTCGAGGCCGCCGGCCTCGGGTGGCTGCCGACCTTCCACGGCCTCGACAAGCAGATGGTGCTGGCGATCGGCAAGGTGCTGTTCCAGTACCAGGAGGTCGCCGCCGTCTTCGCCGAGTCGCGCGAGGCCGCGACCGACGGCGCCGAGATGGTGCAGGTCGACTACCAGCCGCTGCCGGTGGTCGCCGATCCGTTCACCGCGAAGGCCGACAAGGTGATCCTGCGGTCCGATCGCGAGAAGAAGACCAACCACATCTATCACTGGGAGGTCGGCGATCGCGACAAGACCGCGCAGGCGCTGCAGAAGAGCGCGACGCGCGTGAAGCAGCGCATCTGGTTCCAGCGCTGCCATCCGGCGCCGCTCGAGCCGTGCGGCTGCGTGGCGTTCTTCGACACCATGGGCCGCCTGCAGTTCTACGTGACGTCGCAGGCGCCGCACGTCTACCGCACCGCCCTGTCGCTCGTTACCGGCATCGCCGAGGACAAGATCCACGTCGTCTCGCCCGACCTCGGCGGCGGCTTCGGCAACAAGGTGCCGGTGTACCCCGGCTACGTCTGTGCCGTCGTCGGCGCGCTGAAGCTCGGCCACCCCGTGAAGTGGATCGAGACGCGCACGGAGAACCTCACCAGTACCGGCTTCGCCCGCGACTACCACATGGACGTCGAGCTCGGTGCCACCGCCGACGGGAAGCTGACGGCCGTGCAGGTGGCGACGACCGCCGACCACGGCGCGTTCGACACGGCGGCCGACCCGACGAAGTATCCCGCCGGCATGTTCGGTATCTGCACCGGCAGCTACGACGTGCAGACGGCGCACGCCGAAGTGGACGCGTACTTCACGAACAAGGCGCCGGGCGGCATCGCCTACCGCTGCTCGTTCCGCGTCACCGAGGCGAGCTACGCCATCGAGCGGACGATGGACATCCTGGCCGACGAGCTGGGGATCGACGCCGTGGAGCTGCGGCGGAAGAACTTCGTGAAGAAGGAACAGTTCCCGTACGCGTCGGCGCTCGGGTTCACCTACGACAGCGGCGACTACGAGAAGACGCTCCAGAAGGCGCTCGACACGATCGGCTACCAGGCGCTGCTGACGGAGCAGAAGGAGAAGCGGGCCCGCGGCGAGCTGATGGGGATTGGCTTCTCGACGTTCACCGAGGTCGTGGGCGCCGGGCCGTCGAAGCACTTCGACATCCTCGGCATCAAGATGTTCGACAGCGCCGAGATCCGGATCCATCCGACCGGCGCCGGCATCGTGCGCGCCGGCACGAAGTCGCAGGGGCAGGGGCACGAGACCACCTGGGCGCAGATCGTCGCCGAGGAGCTCGGCCTCGATCCGCAGCAGATCATGGTCGAGGAGGGCGACACCGATACGGCCCCGTACGGGCTGGGCACCTACGCCAGTCGCAGCACGCCGGTGGCCGGCGCCGCCATCGCCATGGCCGCGCGCCGCATCCGCGAGAAGGCGCGCAGGATCGCGGCGCACCTGCTCGAGGTCGGCGAGGCCGATGTCGAGTGGATCGACTACAAGTTCCAGGTGAAGGGCGTGCCGGCGAAGACCGTCACGATGAAGGACGTGGCGTTCGCCGCCTACACGAACATGGCGCAGAACGAACCGGGCCTCGAAGCGACCTACTACTACGACCCGCCGAACATGACGTTCCCCAACGGCACCTACGTCGCCGTGGTGGACGTCGACCGGGACACCGGCGAGGTGAAGGTGCGCCGCTTCCTGGCCGTGGACGACTGCGGCACGATCATCAATCCGATGATTGTCGAGGGGCAGGTGCACGGTGGCCTGACCGAGGGCTTCGCCATCGCCTTCATGCAGGAGATCCAGTACGACGCCGAGGGCAACAACCTGAACACCAACTTCACCGACTACCTGGTGCCGACCGCGCAGGAGGCGCCGCACTGGGAGACCGCCAGCACGGTCACGCCGAGCCCGCATCATCCAATCGGCGCCAAGGGCGTCGGCGAGAGCCCGAACGTCGGCAGTCCGGCGGCGTTCGTCAATGCCGTCGTCGACGCGCTGTCGCCGCTCGGCGTCCGGCACCTGGAGATGCCGGTGACGCGCGAGAAGGTGTGGCGCGCCATCCGCGACGCGGAGGCCGGGAAGGGAAAGGCGGCACGCGCGTGAACCTGAAGTACAACGGACAGGAGAAGATTCCGGCCGGCATGGACACCGTCTGGGCGTTCGTGCGCGATCCGCAGAAGATCGGCCAGTGCCTGCCCGAGGTGGTCGAGGTGACCGTGCACGACCCGCAGCACTTCGATGCGGTCGTGCAGGTCGCCGTCGGCCCCGTACGCGGCAAGTTCAAGCTGAAGTTCGAGATGACGACCAACGACGCGACCCACCACGTCGACATGAAGGTGTCGGGCGGCGGGTTCGGCAGCGCCGTCGACCTCACGGCGATCGCCGATCTGGCCGATGGCGGCAGCAGCACCACGCTGCTCAACTGGAGCGGCGAGGCGGTCGCCCGTGGGCCCGTGGCGGCCGTCGGCGGCCGCGTGCTCGACAGCCAGGCGAAGAAGCTGATCGAGCAGACGTTCGCGAAGGTCGGCCAGCAGCTGTCGGCCGGGTAGCGATGGCCAGGACCACGCTGCGCCAGCGGTTCTTTCCGCTGCACGAGCCCGGCGACGTGGATCGGTTCCTGGAGCGGTTCGCCTGGGCGGCCCTGTTCAAGGCGGGCACGAGCGACAAGACGTTCGAGGCGTGGCTCGTGGCGCAGAAGGCGCTCGAGCCCCGCGTCGACCTCCCGGTCGGCTTCGTCCGGCTGCCCGAGGATCGCCCGGCCAGCGAGCGGATCGCCGCCGTGTCGGGCGTGTCCCACCGCAGCCCGCAGTTCATCCTGTGCGAGCGGGGGCGGCCGCGGTTTCATCTCGACGAGTTCGCGATCACGCCGGAGGAACTGGTGCCGCGGCTGCGCGAGCACCTGCCGGCCGGGATGGGCCCGCCGGTGCGCAACGAAGCGGCCGTCAGCCTCGATCCGTACCGCGCGCTCCTCGCGGAGTTCGTGGCGGGCCGGCTTCCCGAAGAGCGCTTCCAGTGGGCGTACCTGGATCGCCTGGAGAAGGATGCGGCCTGGCGCGACGATGAGTCGTTCGACGTGCTGAACGGCCTGTTCGAGAACCCTGATGGACGGGAGCTCCGGGCGCCACGGCTCGTGGCGCTGGAGTTCCAGGCGCAGATCGCCGGGCGACGCGAGCCCCTCAAGGCGCGCGCCGAACGGATGCTCGGCCAGCTGGCGGACGGGGGCCGGGACGAAGGACGGCGCGCATGACCGGCAGACTCGACGAGTTCTTCGCGCGTGTGACGGCGCTGCAGCGCGAGGGGCAGCCGTTCGTCATCGCCACCGTGGTGGCCCGGCGCCCGCCCGTCTCGGCGCACCTCGGCGATCGCGCGATCGTCTTCGCCGACGGGCGGATGGAAGGGTTCGTCGGAGGCGCCTGCTCGCACGAGATCGTGCGGCGGCAGGCGCTGGAGGCGCTCGCGGCGCGCCGCGGCCGGCTGGTGTCGATCCGGCCGGACGCCAGGGAGCTGTCGGCCGACGCCGAGCACGTCGTCGTGCCGATGACGTGCGCCTCGGAGGGAGCCGTGGATGTCTACGTCGAGCCGGTCATGAAGGCGCGGTCGCTGGTCGTCGCCGGCGCCACGCCGGTCGCCGACGCGCTGATGCGCCTGGGCCGCAGCATGCAGTACGACGTCGTCCGCGTCGTCGACGCACGCGAGAAGGCCGACGCCGAGACGGCGGCCGCGCCGCTCGGCGTGAGGGTCGTCACGCTCGACGCGCTCGGTCCCGTGCTGAAGGGGCTCACGCCAGACGGCGCCGCGATCGTGGCGTCGCAGGGACACTACGATGATGACGCGCTCGAGGTGCTGCTGCGGGCGGGCGTGGCGTACGTCGGGCTGGTCGCGTCGCGCAAGCGGGGGAGCACCGTCCTCGCGCTGCTCGAAGAGCGCGGCGTGCCGAACGTGTCGACCGTCCGGAATCCGGCGGGCCTCGATCTCGGCGCGCGGACGCCGCCGGAGGTCGCCCTCTCGGTGCTCGCCGAGATCGTGCAGTGGCAGCCAGCCCAGAGCGTCATGGCGGAGGCGCCGGTGGCCGGCAACTCGCCGCCGGCGGTGGCGGCGCCGGCCACGTCCACCGATCCCGTGTGCCACATGGAGGTCGACGTGGCGACGGCGCGCCACACGGCGGAGGTCGACGGCGTCACCTGGTATTTCTGCTGCGCGCACTGCCGCGCCGCCTTCCTGAAGCAGCCGGACCGGTACCGGCCGCAGGCCTCATGATCGACGCCGCCGCCATCCGCGCCCGTTTCCACGAGCGCGCGTTCATCGTCAACGAGTCGTTTGCCACCGCGCTGCAGGTGATGCTGGCGCTCGAGAAGCCGCTGCTCATCGAAGGGCCGGCCGGCGTCGGCAAGACCGAGACGGCCAAGGTGCTGTCCGAGGTGCTCGAGGCCCGCCTGATCAGGCTGCAGTGCTACGAAGGGCTCGACGCGATGGCGGCGCTCTACGAGTGGAACTATCCGCGGCAGATGCTGCGGGCCCGCCTCAGCGAGCACGAGGGCACGACGCTCGAGGAGCGCGAGGCGCAGATCTTCAGCGAGTCGTTCCTCCTGAAGCGGCCGCTCCTCGAGGCCATCACGCAGGATCGGCCGCCCGTGCTGCTCATCGACGAAGTCGATCGCGCCGATGAGGCGTTCGAGGCGTTCCTGCTGGAAGTGCTGGCCGAATGGCAGGTGACGATTCCGGAGCTCGGGACCATCCGGGCCCGCCACCGGCCGCGGGTCATCCTGACGAGCAACCGGACCCGCGAGCTGTCGGATGCGCTGCGCCGCCGCTGCCTGTACCTCTGGCTGCCGTATCCCTCCCTCGAGCAGGAGATCGAGATCCTGCACGCGCGCGTCCCGGGCCTGTCGGACCGGCTCGCCGCTCAGATCGCCCGGATCATGCACGCGCTGCGCGAGCTGCCGCTGCAGAAGGCCCCGGGCGTCGCCGAGAGCCTCGACTGGGCGATGGCGCTCATGAGCCTCCATCGCGGCCACCTCGACAGGTCGACCCTCGAGCAGACGCTCGGCTGCATCCTGAAGGTGCACGAGGACCAGCACGTCGTCGATGCGCACCGCTCGGCGCTCGATCCGATTCTGGGCGACGGCCCGGACGCGATGGAATCGGGCGGCTACAGCCTGAAGACCGATTTCGGCTTCGGCTCCGTGTCGATGCCGGGTGAGTGATGTACCCGTTCGCCGGCCTTCCCGAGAACCTCACCCTCTTCTGCACGATCCTGCGCGACGAGCACCGATTCCGCATCGGCGCCCGCGAGCTCCAGGACGCGGCACGCGCGCTCGAGGTCGTGCCGCTCGCGGACGAGCGGATGGTGCGCGACGCGCTGCGTCCGATCCTCTCCAGCACGCGCGACGACGTGCGGGCGTTCGACCGGGCCTTCACGGACTTCTTCTTTCCGGGGCCGAAGGGCGTGCCGCAGGAACGGATGGCGCCAATCGAGCGCGGGCCGGGGGGCGAGCAGCGGCGGAGCGATCAGCGGACCCGGCGGCGTCCCGTACCGACCGCTGCGGTGGATGAAGACGATGCGGCGGAGCCGGGCCGCAGCGAGCCGGTGCCGCTCGACGTGGGAGACGACGCTGGAGAGGAAGCCGGTGCGGTGGCGCGCGCGACCTACAGCCCGCTGGAGGGCGAAGCGAGCGAGTCGCCGGACGTGACGCGCGCGGATGCCCCGTGGCAGGAGGCGGCGCGGTTGCTGGTGCGCCGGCTGCACGTCGGCCTGTCGCGGCGGTGGCGGCCGGCCCGGCGCGGCCAGCGCTTCGATCTGCGACGCACCCTGCGCGCCAGCCTGCAGACCGGCGGCGAACCGCTGGCGCCGCGGTGGCTGCGCCGTCCACGGCGTGCCCCGCGCTTCGTCGTGCTCGTCGACGGCAGCCGGTCGATGAGCGCCTACGCGCGGACGGCGTTGACGCTCGCGGTGGCGACGGCCGGCGCGAGCCCGCGCGTGGAGGTCTTCACCTTCTCGACGGCGCTGCGGCGGGTGACGCCGGACATCCGCCTGGCGGCGGCCGGGCGTGCGCTGAGACTCGAACGGCTCGAGACCGCCTGGGGAGGAGGGACGGACATCGGGGCCTCCCTGCGTGCCTTCCTGCACACGTCAGGCGAGCGGCTGGTCAGGCGCGACACGGTGGTCATCATCGTGAGCGACGGGCTGGATGTGGGCGAGCCGTCGGTGCTGCGCGACGCCATGAGAGAACTGCACCGGCGATCGGCGGGGATCGTCTGGCTGAACCCGCTGCTGGAGACGCCCGGCTACGAGCCGACCGCCTCGGGCATGCGCGCCGCCAGGCCCTACGTCGGCACGTTCGCCAGCGTGAGCGATGCGGCAGGGTTCGCCAGGCTGGCGAGGGTGGTGAGGGTGAGGGGATAGGAGAGACCCGTCACGTGCGACGTGCGACGTGCGGAGCAGGGACAAGGGGGAAGGCCCCTTGTCCCTGTGCTCCTACTGATTCCCTTCGTCCGGCAGTTCGGCGCCCTGCGGCAGGTCTCCCGGCATGAACCGCTCGCGCGGCGGTGCGTACTTGATGGAAGACGCTGGCGGCACCGAAATCCCCCCGAGCTTGTGCTCGCCCATCAGGTGGTTGAACTGCGCGATGTCGGTGCCCACCAGATGGTCGAAGTCCGCTTCGATCTGCTGCAGTCGATCGGAGAAGACCTTCATCACCTCCTGCTGCTGCGCCGTCGGTGCGAAGTCGGCGCTGTCTTCCGTAATCTCGCGGTTGAGTGCGCCGAGCCGTCCCCACAGCTTCACGGGGTTGCGGAACTGGTCCTCGCGGGCGCCCGTCAGCTTCATGTCGAACATCGCCGACTCGACCTTCAGGGCCTTGTCCTCGAGGTCCTTCGCGGCCGTCACCAGCGCGTCATCATTGGGCGTCGTGGCGAGCATGACCTGCGTCTCGGCGAGCTGACGCCGGATCCACTCCGTCCGGCCGACGAGGCCGGCGAGCCGGTCCATGGCGTCGCGGAGGCCCAGCGAGAACTTCACCTGCGTCGAGATATCGGCCGGCGTGCCGGCCGAGCGGGGGTCCTTCAGCACTTCGAGCCGCTGCGACTGCGTGCGGCCGCCGGCGGTCATCCTCACGGTGTACGTGCCCGGCGGCGCCAGCGGCGGCGCGTAGGACAGGTCCAGGTCCCACGTCCGGATGCGTCGACCCTTCGTGGTCGTCTCGACCCAGGGGGCGTCCGGCGGCGGGGTCAACAGCAGCGGCTCGCGCGCCGGCGCGTAGCGGAGGTCCCAGTACGACGCGGTTGATGCCGGCGTGATCCGTTCCTTTGATCGTCCGGATGGTCTTGCCCGACGCATCGACGATCGTGATGGTGACCGGGGCGCCGCCGGCCTCGAGGTAGTAATTGATGTCGGCGCCGTAGGTCGGTGGCCGCAGGTACGGCCCGCCGAACCCGTTCCCGCCGTAGCCGCCCTCGGCCCGCCAGCGGTACGCCGGCCGCAGCGTGAACAGGTACGCCGGCTCGGCCAGCACCCGTGACGTCAGTTCGCGGAGGGGCGTGATGTCGTCCAGCACCCAGATGCCGCGCCCGTAGGTCGACACGAGCAGGTCGCCGAAGCGCGGCTGGATGGCGAGCCAGGATGCCGGGGCGTGCGGCAGGTTGCCCTGCAGCAGCGTCCAGTGCGCCCCGTCGTCCAGCGTGACGTAGACCGAGTTCTGCGTCGCGGCGAACAGCAGCCCGGGCTTCGTCGGGTCCTCCTTCACGCACGCGACATAGCTGAACACCGATGTCGGGATGCCGCTGCTGATCAGCTTCCAGGTGGCGCCGTAATCGGTCGTCTCGTACACGAGCGGGGCGTTGTCTCCCTGCAGGTGATCGTCGGCCGCGATGTAGGCCGTGCCGGCGGCGAAGTGCGACGGCTCGACGTTGCTGATCGTCGCCCAGTGCGGCAGCTTGGGGATGTTCGGCGTCACGTCCGTCCAGTGGGCGCCGCCGTCGCGCGTGACGTGGAGCAGCCCGTCGTTGCTGCCGGCCCAGATGAGCCCCTTCGCCTTCGGTGACTCGGCGATCGACCAGAGCGTCGAGCCGTCGAACGTGTACAGGTTGTCGTTGCCCGGCCCGCCGGAGTTCTGCTGGTGGCTCTTGTCGTTGCGCGTCAGGTCGGGGCTGATCACCTTCCAGCTCGCGCCGCCGTCGGTGGTCTCGTGGACGTACTGGCTGCCGACGTACACCACGTTGTGATCGTTCGGCGAGATGGCGATCGGGAACGTCCAGTTCCACCGGTACTTCACGTCGGCCGGCGTCCAGCCGTAGGTCGACTCCGGCCACACCTTGATGTCGCGCGTCTGCATCGTCTTCAGGTCGAAGCGATCCAGGCCGCCGTCGTAGCAGCCGGAGTAGGTGATCTCGTTGTTCGTGGTGTCGGGCACGGTGAAGCCGCTCTCGCAGCCGCCGACCTTCACCTCGGCCTTGCCGCCGATACCGGCCGCCCACGGGTTGCTCGAGATGCGCCAGCTGCCGTTGTCCTGCTGGTTCCCGTAGACGAAGTACGGCACCGCGTCATCGGCGTACACGTGATACACCTGCGCGATCGGCAGGTTCACCGGCTGCCACGACCTGCCGCGCGTCAGCGTGATGCTGGCGCCGCCGTCGTGCGCGATCATCATCCGGTCGTGGTTGGTCGGATCGATCCAGAAGTCGTGATTGTCGCCGCCGCCGCCGAAGGTCTTCACCGTCGCCCCGCCGTCATCCGACATCGTGATGAAGACCGACACGAAGTAGATCCGGTTCTCGTTCGTCGGATCGATGGCGAAGCGTGTGTAGTAGGGCGCCCGCTCGTCGATGTCGTTCTGCTGGGTCATCAGCCGCCACGACCGGCCGCCGTCGTCCGACCGGTAGAAGCCAGGGTGCGTGTCCTGGATGAGGGCGTACATCCGCTGGCCGTCGCTCGGCGCGATGCCCACCGCAATCTTGCCCACGGCATGCGTCGGGAGTCCGTGTCCCTCGAGGTGCGTCCACGTCGTGCCGCCGTCGTGGGAGACGTAGACGCCGCTGCCGGGGCCGCCGCTCCCCAGGTTCCAGGTCGTGATGTTCAGTTGCCACATGCCGGCCAGCAGCGTCTGCGGGTCGTGCGGATCGATGGCGACGTCGGCCGCGCCGGTGTGCTCGTCGACGAACAGCACGCGCGTCCACGTCTTCCCGCCGTCGGTCGTCCGGAAGACGCCTCGATCCGGCGACGGGCCGAAGCCGCTGCCGACGGCCGCCGCGAAGACGATGTCGGGATTCTGCGGATCGACGACGATGCGCGCAATGCGGCCCGTGTGCTCGAGCCCCACGTGCGTCCAGGTGACGCCGCCATCGGTCGACTTGTAGATGCCGTTGCCGATTGACGTCGAGTTCCGGATGTAGAACGCCTCCCCGGTGCCGGCCCAGATCTCGTTGGGCGCCGACGGCGCCACGGCCAGGGCGCCGATCGACTGGACGTCCTGCTTGTCGAAGACCGGCTTCCAGTGGACGCCGCCGTCCACGCTCTTGAAGATGCCGCCCGAGGCGGCGCCGACGAAGTCGATGAGCGGGTTGCCCGGCACGCCCACGATGGCGTCCGCACGATTGCCCTGCGGACCGAGCGGACGGTAGTGCAGCGCATCGAGCCAGGCCGGATCGATCTGCTGCGCGGAAACCGGGGCGACGACGAGGGCGACGCACAGCAGGACGCCAGACAGGCACCGCGTGAAGACGTTCGACATCGAGTCCTCTCCTTGCAGACGGCAAGCTGAAGCTGAACCGGAACGGCAGCCGTGCGGCTGCCGACCCGTCATTCTATCGGACACGGGTGCGTGGAGAAGGAGAGCCGCGTGCGGACCGTGCAGGAACCGACGGCAGAGACGACGGGAAGGAGGCCGCCGAGTCCCCGCGGGCGGGACCCGGTGGCACTGGGAACGGTCAGACGGGGGCCGCGGCCGACTCGCGCGCGAGCAGCACGACGGCCGTGCCGGCGAGCAGGAACGCACCACGGGTGGCCGATGACATGACACCGACGGTGTGGCCGGCCGTGAAGAGGACGAGCAGCAGGGCCAGTGCCCGTAGCCAGATCCAGGCTCTCATGTCGGATCTCCTCCCGTCCGGCTACTGAACCTGTTCCGCGCGCACCGTGAACAGCGCGAGCAGGCTGCCCCAGCCGCCCTCGGCCGACACGGTCTTGCGCATGGCATCGGCGCCGGCGCCGTGGCGCTCGAAGTGCCGGTGTTCCAGATCCACGCGCGTCGTGCCGTCGGCCAGCGGCGTGAAGCGGATTTCGACCTCACTCGACCTGGCCAGATCCGGCTCGTACTTCCAGTCCGGCGAAATCTGCCACGCCATGACCAGCCGGTGCGGTGGCTCCCACGCGAGGACCGTGCCCCAGGGGCAATCCGTGCCGTCGGCCTGTTCGCTGTGGCAACGCCCCCGACCTTGCCTTCGATGATGGCCTTCTTCAGCGGTGCGCTGCCGATGTGATGGCTGCGCGGCCACCAGCTGTCGAACCCTTCGGTGAAGACCTGAAACGCCCGCTTCGCGGGAGCCTTCACCGTGACCGTCCGGCGCACCGGAGCTTCCGTCGTCTGAGTCGTCATGCTCGTCATCGTCCTTCCTCGTTCGCGTCCGCCTCGGCCGCGGCCTTGAAGGCAGTCAGCGCCTGGGTCCAGAATTCTTCGAAATACCGACGAAGCGATTCGATGCCTTCGGGGTTGATTTCGTACAGCCGCCGGTTGCCCGCCGGGCGGTCCACCACGAGACCGGCGTTCTTGAGGACCCGCAGGTGCTGGGAGATGGCCGGCCGGCTGACCGGGAAATCCCGGGCGAGTTCGCCGACAGGCAGCGCGCCATTGATCAAGCGGGCCAGGATGGCCCGCCGGGTGGCGTCCCCGAGAGCGTCGAGTTGTGCCTCTTGGTAAGTATTCACTAACGGTAAGAATGTACTTACGTATTCGGCATGTCAAGCCGGGAGACTTCCCACACCGGTGCGGGCGTGCCGGACGTTCAGGTCCAGCCCTGGACGACGGGCGTGGATGCTAAGATGTGTCGCCTCACGTCCATTCATTGCGGTTCGAGCCTGCTGCCCGACGATGGAGCAATCGCACGCACCCGGCGACCAGCGCAGCGAGACCTCGAGGCTGCTTCGATCGATCGCTGACAACTTTCCGGACGGCACGCTGTCGGTGATTGCCGCCGATCTCACCGTGGTGTTCACCGCCGGGCTCGGCTTCCGGCGCTACGGGCTCGATCCCCAGAGCTTCGTCGGGCTGCCGGTCGCCGGGATCTTCGCGCCCTATGGCGAGGCGCTGCAGCGGACCATCGTCGAGGCCTACCGCGAGACCTTCCAGGGGCGGCCGCAGTCGTTCGAGATCGCGGTCGACGACGAGCACCACAGCGTCCAGACCGTGCCGCTGCCCGGTCCGGATGGCGTGATCGATCGCATCCTGTCGGTCGCGCGCAACGTCACCGAGCAGACGGTTGCCGCACGCGTCCTGCGGTCGCGCGAGCGCCAGCAGTCGGCGGTGGCACGGCTGGGCCAGATCGCCCTCGGCGGCGCGCCGCTCGATGTCGTGGCCGGGGAGGCGGTCCGTCTCGTCTCGACCACGCTCGGCGTGGACCTGGTCGCGTTGTTCGACCTGCTGCCCGACCGGAGCGGGCTCCGGCTCCACGCCGGCGTCGGCTGGCGCGACGGTCTGGTCGGGCACGCCGTCGTGCCGGTTGCCGGCAACTCGCCGGCCGCCCTCACGCTCGCCAGCCGCCAGCCGGTCATTGTCGACGATCTGCCCAGCGAATCACGGTTCTCGGGCTCGTGGCTGCTCACCGAGCACGGGGCCGTGAGCGGCCTCAGCGTGATCGTCGGATCGTCCGACCGGCCGATGGGCGTGCTCTGCGCCTGCACGCGACGGCATCGGACGTTCACCGACGACGACATCCACATGCTGCAGGCGACGGCGAATGTCGTGGCGGCCGCCGTGCAGCGGCATCTGGCGGAGCAGACCCTGGGGCGGAACGAAGGCGACTTCGCTCGCTGATCGAGAATGTCGACCTGGTGACCGTTCTCGATCTGAACGGGCGCATCACCTATCTGAGTCCGTCCGTCGAACGGATGCTCGGCTATGCCGCGGGCGATCTCCGGGACACAGCCCCATCGAGATCGTCCACGCCGACGACGTGCCACGCGTGCAGGCGGCCCGTCGCGCCGCGATCATGAGCCCGGCGCCTCGAT
>CAVQEJ010000009.1:0-6963 GCA_963711505.1 uncultured Acidobacteriota bacterium
CGGAGCCCTGCGGCGCGCGCGAATCGGCCCCGGACCGACAGGACCGTCGCACGTCGCAATGGGCAATGAGCAATGAGCAATGAGCAACGGGTATCGCGCAGGTGCCGGCGCTCGGACACTCGGGCTGGGGCTTCAGTGCTCGAACGAGAACACCGTGCCTGCGGCCATGCCGAGTCGACCCTTCGACAGGCTCAGGGTCGCCCTGAGCGAAGTCGAAGGGCGAGGACATGGAGATCCGAGGCGAGGTATCAGCGTCCGGTTCGCGCCGCGGGGGAAGGGGTCGGCGTCAGATCGGAAACGGATACATCAGCCAGCCAATCACGAGCGCCGCGACGATGAACGCCCCCAGGATCGCCGCCCCGAACTGGAGCTGCTCCTTCGGATCGTCCTTGGCGATGACGGCGAAGACCAGCGACACGAAGAACGCGAACAGGACCAGCAGGGCAAAGTGACTGTGCATCCCGCTACTTCCGCCCCAGGGCGATGTCGTAGGCGTCCAGCACCACCAGGAAGTTGAGGAGCCCGGCGACGATGAGAAAGGTGTTGCCGTACTCGTAGGTGACGGCGCGCACGTTGCCGAGCCCGAACCCGAAGGCGTTGGCCAGGAAGTACACGGCCCCCGCCCCGAGGTTGGCGACGGCGGCCAGCCCGACCAGCGGATCGCTCAGCGTGAAGGGGAAGATCCGGCCGTGCAGCGCCAGCCCGATCACGAACATCAGCGTCAGCGCGACGAGGAAGATGAGCCCCTTCGACCGGCGCCGCAGCCACAGATGACCGAGGCCGGGAACCGCCCACGACGCGAGACACAACAGGACGAGACTGCCAGATTCAGGTCGTTCGATCGTCGATGCCGGCACGGGCACAGTTTACTCCAGAACCGCGCGGGTCGATCTTAGCCGGGGGACTGCGTTCCGCCAGCTCCCCTCACGCGCTCATTCATGGGGCCCCGCATGCCCCACCCCGTTCGCGCGCGACGCTTGCGTACACTCGCGCCGATCTCGACAGCCTCGCGGGTCGCGGTCCGTCCCGCATGCAGCGTCACGGCGATGAACCAGGCCACCGTGAAGCCGATCGGCAGGCCGGCCGCGAAGCGGAGGCTTCCCGGGGTCATCACGCCACTCACCCACTCGGTCACCACCGTCACGACCGTCGGCGCAGCCGCCGCGATCAGCCACCCGCGCCAGCGCCGGTCCTGCCCGTCGACCGGCCAGGGCGAACGCCGACGGCGAGTCAGGAGCAGGCCGAGCCACGCCCCCACGGGCGCGGCGGCGTAGATACCGAGACATCGTGCGCAGACGGGAAGCTGAACCGTGTCGAGGTGAAACGAGCGCCGCGCCTGCTGATGACAGATGACGCTGCCGACGAGGTAGACACCGGTCGCCGCCACGTACGCCGGACTGCGGCGTCCGGCGTGCACGGCGGCATAGGGGGCGGCCACGAGTGCGGCCAGCCAGAGCACGGTCACCACGGCGAACAGGCCGGCGCCGGACAGCCCGGCAACCCACCGACCACGGAAGAACTGCTGCCCGTTTGCCATGCCCGGGCCACTATAGCATCGGCGGGGCGGCCCGCCGGACCGCGCCCAGGTCCCGCGAGGTTCGCACGCCAGAACCGCAGCCTGCGCCGTGTCGTCTAACTGCGTTAGAATAGTGAACAGTGTTCAACTCTGCGGCGTTCCAGGCGGTCTGGGCGTCGTGCCGGATGGAGGGCAGGCGCGTGGGGATCCGAGAGCGACATGGGCGGGAGCGGGAGGCCGTGCGCCGGAAGATTCTGGACGCCGCCCGCGATCTCTTCATCGCCCAGGGCTATGCCAATGTGTCGATGCGCAAGATTGCGGATCGCATCGAGTACAGCCCGGCCGCCATCTACAGCTACTTCAAGGGCAAGGACGACCTCTTCTTTGCGCTCGCCGAAGAGGGCTTCCAGCTGCTCGGCCGCCGGGCCGATGCCCTCACGGCGGCCACCGACCCGCTGGACGCGCTGCGACGCGTCTTCTGGCACTACTACGAGTTCAGCACGCGCCACCCCGAGTACTTCGCGCTGATGTTCGTCGAGCGCTCCGTCCCGCGGATCAGCCGCGAGTACGAACGCTTCGCCTTCGTCCGGAGCATGAAGGAGCAGGTGGCGGCGCTCATCGGCCGCTGCGTCGAAAGCGGCATCTTCCCGCGATCACTGAACCCGCTCGTCGCGTTCCAGATTCTCTCCTCGTCGGTCTACGGCGTGTCGGTGATGCGCCTGTCCGACCGCCTCGGCTCACGCGAGGGTGCCGATGCCCTCGCGCGCGACGTCATCGAAACCGTCATCGCGGGCCTGCGGGCCGGCGTCGTCACGACGTCGCCTGCGCAGCCCTGCGCCCCGGCCCCGGCAGATTCCGACGTGCCGGACTCACCCGCGGTGCCGGACGCGGCCGAACCGTCGTCCGGCCCGTCATCGAAACGCGATTCCTGACACCCAGTCTTCTTCCCGGGACCCGTCTGTCATGCCTCATGCCTCCGCTGTCTCGCTGTTCGCCCGGCGCCGCCGGAACCCGTCCGTCTGGCTCTGGCTGCCGGTTCTGCTGACCACCTCGCTCGTCGTGTCCGCCTGCGGGATGGCCGACGGCCAGGCCGCGGCGCCGGCCAGCCCCGTCCCGATCGCGGTGACGGCCACGCCGGCGGTCGAGCGCCCGATCGCGCGCTACGTCCGCGTGAGCGGCACGCTGACGGCCGACGAGCAGGCCGACGTGGCCGCCGAAACGAACGGCCGGATCGTCGACACGCCCGTCGAGCGGGGAACGGCCGTGACGGACGGCGCACCGCTCGTCCGCATCGCCCCGGCGCAGGCCCGGGCGCAGCTCGACGAAGCCCAGGCGAACGTGGCGCAGACCGAGGCCAAGCTCGCCTTTACCCCAACCGGAGCGCTCGACGTCGAACAGGTGCCGGGCGTTGCGAACGCGCGCGCATCGCTCGACCTCGCCCGCACGAATTTCGCCCGGGCGGAAAGACTGCACGCCGCGAAGCTGCTGTCGCAGTCCGACTACGACCAGACGCGGACGCAGCTGGATGCCGCCGAACAGCAGTACCAGGGGGCGCGCAATACCGCCGCGCAGGATTTCCAGTCGCTCCAGGCGGCGCGCGCCCGTCTCGTGCTCTCCCGCAAGGCGGTCGCCGACACGACCGTGCGGGCGCCGTTCACCGGGCTGGTCGCCGAACGGCTCGTCTCGGTCGGAGATTACGTCACGGTCGGCACGAAGGTGGCCGTCGTCGTGCGCAACAACCCGCTCCGCCTCGAACTGACCGTTCCGGAGCAGTTGATCGCGCAGGTCGCGGTCGGCGCGCCGGTCACCTTCGAGGTGGACGCGTACCGCGGCCGGACGTTCACCGGCACCATCCGGTTCGTCTCTCCGTCGCTCCAGTCGACGCAGCGGGCCCTCACCGTCGAAGCGATCGTGCCGAATGCCGACGGCGCGCTGAAGCCCGGGCTGTTCGCGACCGCGCGCGTGCGGCAGCCAGCGGACACACAGGGCCTGCTCGTGCCGGAGGCGGCTATCCAGGTCACGGCCGGCACCAGCCGCGTGTTCGTCGTGCGCGACGATCACGTGGAAGAACGCATCGTGACGCCGGGGCAGGCGGTCGAGGCCCTCCGTGAGATCACCAGCGGGCTGGCGCCGGGCGACCGGGTCGTCACCAGCAACGTGGCGCGTCTGTCCGACGGCGCGAAGGTCACCGTTGGCGGCGCCCGGTAGCGACCGTCCGGTCCGGCTCATCCGTCATCCGCCAGCAGGAGTGTTCTGATGCAGTGGCTCGCCGCCCTGTGCGTGCGCCGTCCGGTCTTCGCGACGGTGCTGATCCTGATGCTCACCGTCGTGGGGGCGTTCGCCTTCACCCGGCTGGGGGTCGATCAGTTCCCCAAGGTCGACTTCCCCACCATCGGCGTGACCGTCCGCCAGCCGGGCGCCGCGCCCGAGGAAGTCGAGACCGAGATCACCGACAAGGTGGAGGAAGCGGTCAACACGATCAGCGGCATCGACGAGCTGCGGTCGACCTCGTCGGAGGGCATCTCGCAGGTGATCATCTCGTTCGTCCTCGACAAGGACGTCAACGTGGCGGCCCAGGAGGTCCGCGACAAGATCAACGCGGTGCTGCCGCAGTTACCGAAGACCATCCAGCAGCCGACGATCAACAAGTTCGATCCCGACTCTGCGCCCATCCTGCAGATCGCCCTCTCGGCCGACCGGCCGATTCGCGACATCACGGAGTACGCCGACAAGGTGCTGCGCCGCCGGCTGGAGAGCGTGAGCGGCGTCGGCGAGGTGCTGCTGCTCGGCGGCCGGCAGCGGCAGGTCAACGTCTGGCTCGATGCCGATCGGCTGCGCGCCTACAACCTGACGGTGCTCGACGTCTCGCGGGCGCTGCAGGCCCAGAACCTGGAGGTCCCGGGCGGGCCCGTCGAGCAGGGGGCACGGACGCTGACGCTGCGGACGCGCGGCCGCATCGACTCCATCGCCCAGTTCTCGTCGATCGTCGTCCGCCAGCAGCAGGGCCATCCGGTGCTGCTCGGCGACGTGGCCCGCGTCGAGGACGGCATGGCCGATCCCGCGACCGTGGCCGACGTCGACGGCGCGCCCACGGTCATGCTCTCGATCCGCCGGCAGTCGGGCACGAACACCGTCGAAGTCGTCGACAGGCGGTAAAGGAGCGGCTGGCGACACTGCAGGGCGCCCTGCCGCCCGGGTACCGCCTCCGCATCGTGCGGGACACGTCGGAGTACATCCGCGCCTCCATTCACAACGTCGAGGAGCACCTGATCGTCGGGTCGATCCTCGCCGCGCTCGTCGTGCTGCTCTTCCTGGGGAACCTGCGCTCGACCGTCATCGCCGCGATCGCGATTCCGACGTCGATCATCGCCACCTTCGGGCTCGATCTGGTACATGGGCTTCACGCTCAACTCGATGACGATGCTCGCGCTGACGCTGGCCGTCGGCATCGTCATCGACGACGCGATCGTCGTGCTCGAGAACATCTACCGGTTCATCGAGGAGAAGGGCTACGAGCCGTTCGACGCGGCCATCGCGGCCACGCGCGAAATCGGCCTGGCGGTGCTGGCGACGACGCTGTCGCTCGTCGCCATCTTCGTGCCCGTCGGCTTCATGGGCGGCATCGTCGGCCGGTTCATGAAGAGCTTCGGCCTGACGATGGCGTTCGCCATCATGGTGTCGCTGCTCGTGAGCTTCACCCTGACGCCGATGCTGTCCGCGCGCTGGCTCAGGCGACCGGCCGGATCGGGGCACGGGGGTGAGGGGTCGGCGTCGAAGGACGCCCGGTTGTTCCGCCCGATCGACGCGTGTACACGCGCATGCTGCACTGGTCGCTCGCGCATCGCGGTCTGGTCGCCGCCGCCGCGGCGCTGGTCCTGCTGTCGAGCGTGCCGCTCTTCATCGTGGTGCAGAAGAACTTCCTGCCCTCCGACGACCAGTCGGAGTTCTCGATCGCCGTGCGCGCGCCCGAGGGCACCAGCCTCGCAGGCCACGGCGCTCACCACCGATCGCATCGCCGCGGCCGTGCGCCACCGGTTCCCCGAGGTCGCCTACACGCTGGTCACGGTGGCGGACGACGCCGCGACCGACGCCGAACAGCGCGGCGATCTACGTCCGGCTGAAGCCGATCGAGAACCGGCGCCGCGACCAGTTCGAGCTGATGGACGACGTCCGCAGCGCCATCCTGCCGGCGTTCAAGTCAGCCGATCCTGCGGACGTCGGTGCGGCCGGTCGGCGCGATCGGCGGCGGCGCAGCGGCGACATCCAGTTCATGCTCAGCGGCCCCGATCTCGATACGCTGGCCACCTACTCGAGCCGCGCTGGCCGACCGGGCCCGGAAGATTCCCGGCCTGGTCGACGTCGACACGTCGCTCAACCTCGGCAAGCCGGAGCTGTCGGTCACGGATCGACCGGCCGAAGGCGGCGGATCTCGGCGTGCAGATCGCCGACGCCGCCGAGGCGCTGCGGCTGCTGGTCGGCGGCGACCAGGTGACGACCTACAACGAGGGCGGCGAGCAGTACGAGGTCCACCTCCGCGCCGCGCGAACAGGACCGCTCGACCGACGCGGGCCATCGGCAACCTCACCGTGCCCTCGTCAAGCGTCGGGAGCGTCGCGCTCGAGAACATCGCGCGATTCTCGACCGAGCGGCGGCGGCCAGCATCAACCGGCTCGCCCGCCAGCGGCAGGTGACGATCGTCGCGAACCTGCTGCCGGGCTTCTCGCAGGCCGCGGCGATCACGGAGATCAGCGGGCGCTCGACGACATGAAGCTCGGCCCGGACTACCGCGGCGGCCTCGCCGGCCGGCTCGCGGGAGCTGGGGCGGGCCGCCCAGAACTTCGTGCTGGCGTTCCTGCTGTCGATCGTCTTCATGTACCTGATCCTGGCGGCGCAGTTCGAGTCGTGGCTGCACCCGGTGACGATTCTGCTGTCGCTGCCGCTGACGCTGCCCTTCGCGCTGCTGGCGATCATCGTCTTCCGGCAGTCGCTGAACATCTTCTCGGCGCTCGGGCTGCTGGTGCTGTTCGGCGTCGTGAAGAAGAACTCGATCCTGCAGATCGATCACGCGAACCAGCTGCGGGAGAGCGGCATGGAGCGCGAGGCGGCCATCGTGCAGGCGAGCCGCGACCGGCTGCGGCCCATCCTGATGACGACGCTCGCGTTCGTCGCCGGCATGGTGCCGCTCGTCTGGAGCAGCGGCGTCGGCGCGGGCACGAACAAGGCGATCGGCTTGGTCATCATCGGCGGCCAGTCGCTCGTGCTGCTGGTGACGCTGCTCGTGACGCCGGTGGCCTATTCGCTGTTCGACGATGCGGCCAAGGTGCGGGGACGTCTGGTGGCCCGGGTAGAGCCCGACTGCCGCTGCGCGCGGCGCCGGAGGACGCCTGAAGGCGGGGAACGGCGCGGCCGGCGGCCGGGAGACCCGGACGCCGGCCGCCGCCTAGAGC
>CAVQEJ010000010.1:0-62848 GCA_963711505.1 uncultured Acidobacteriota bacterium
CACCGGCCACAAGAGGAAGGGCAGGGCTAGGCCGGCGTAGAGGAGGTGCCGACGTCGAATCGGGCGAGACACTATGCCAGGCACTGCTCAGTAGCACGACCGCAATCAAGGCGGTCCCGACGGCCGGTAGACATGCGTACAGGCTCGACCTTACCGGCAGGAACATCGTCATCGCGTAGCCGCCGAGCCACCAAAGGCACCCAAAGACAATGACTCTGCGCAGAGCGGCCGCTTCGCGCAGCGCTCGAGGACGGCCTATCAGCCAGAACAGCGCAAGAACTACCGCGGCAAACGGGCAGACGGTCCAGGTATTGCGGGGCATTCGACAGCAGACGGTTGAACGTAACGCTGAGGTGGTAGTACGGGGGCGCCGTCGCAGGAGTGAGGGCGCCGGAGCGGATTCTCAGCCCGAAATAGAGAGCCCAGACGATCCGCCAAGCCAGGAAGCTTGAAGCCACATCCGATTGGACGACCGCGGGCCATCAACCAGGAGGAGCCAGGCCGCCAGCACGGCCGGACCAACACGGCTTCTTCTTTCGAAAGCATGGCGAACAGCATCAGACTTCCGGCCAGCACCCAGCGCCTCCTCAACAACGAGACGCCGGCGAACGTCGCAAAAGAGCACCATCAGCAGCTCCGTTCGGCCACTAATCCATAGAGCTGCCATCCGGATCCCGCTCCAGTTGAAGATCCAGATGGCCGCGGCCGCCAGAGCCGCAGCCTCTGACAACTCCAGAGCGAGAGCCAGCGCATACACGCCGGCAGCGCAACATACGGCCAGCACAAGGTTGGTCAGGCCGTAGACTTCTCCGTTGAGGCCACCGATCGCCCGATCGACGGCAAAGGACAGTGCGACGACTGGTCGAAAGAAAATCGCCGGAGTATGCAGCAGACCTACAAGATCTTGGATAGAGCCGACATGGCTCCTGGCGATCCAGTCGAAATCGTCCTTGACGAAGCCGTGGCCGACATCGGGAAGGTAGATAGCGAGCAACGCCAGGAACAACAGGAAGGCCGCGCGTCTGACCGTCGTCCGCTCGTCGTCGTCCACGCGAGTGACAGCCTCTCGTGTTCGATAGCTCTCACCGTCAGCGAGTGGAGCACGACACCACCCACGACAAACCACGGTATCACGTCACAGTGACCCTCCTGACTCTTCCGATGGTCTGAAACGCGGTCCTCAGAACTTCCCGTGCAACTGGGTCGTCACCGACAGTCGAGCTTCAGGCTTACGCCTGCGCTGTGCCTGTCAGACGAACGCCGACACCTGTGTCGGACGGACACGGACAAGTGCCGATGAAATTCGGGCGTCGTTTCACGGAACCGAAGAGATCCTGCACGGAAGAGACACTCACGATACATCGTTGAAACAAAGGGCGCCTGGGCGCGTGTGATGCCCGCCTTCCACGAGTCAGGTGATTGTCCGCTGGTCAGTCGGTTGGCCAGCACAATTTGGATACGTGCCGGTCAAGTTCCTACTCCAGGCCGTTCCCAGTGAACTGTCTCGAACAGGTAAGCCTGTTGAAGGGGCCGGCTCCCCATTTGCTGGTCATCGCCTATGTTGGCCTGGCTCAAGCACTCATCGGATGTGACCAGGCGCAACTCCCGTCATTCGCGCGAGTAGCCTTCGTAGCGCAACTCGGAATGTCCAAGGAGACGATGATGATGAATCCGCAGTGCCGTCTGGCGGGTGCCGTCTTGGCGACCGTCATTTCATTCTGCGTATCGGGTGTGGCTGCAGCTCAGACTCACTATCCGGCGCTGTCGCTCTCTCCCCTGGAAAGTCCGCAGGACCCGATCACGCCGACTCCGGTACGCGACGGCTGTCTCAATCCGTCGCAGTGGTCGACGGTGAAGGCCAGGACAGACTTCTATGGAAATGCAGACTGGGCCATGGATCTGTTGACGAACTCTGAGCAGCAGACTTGCTGGGCCAACTTGAATGCCGCAGGAATCAAGTGGGCGCTCGAAGTCGGCGTGCTTACTGATTGGTGTCAGGACGCGCAGAGTTGTTACAACGCTGAGAGTCCGAAGTGGAGCCGCCTCGCCGGGAATAGTGGCGGGGCCGGTTCGATTGGCGTCTTCTTCCTCGATGAGCCGCTCACCCACGTGATGAACGGGATCACGAATCAGCACACGGGCGATTACTATTATGCGTTGAATCAGACCCACATCTTCATTGGTCTGCTTCGTGCGAACTATCCAAATGCGAAGATCGTTGAAATAGAGGCCTACCCGTTCAATAGCGCAAACACACTTGGTGGCTGGATCGACGCGATCAGCTGCTGCAATCACAGCGTGGCTCCAGACTATTTCGAGGTGGATCACGACGTGAGCGCCGGTGGTAGCGCGAACGATCTGAGTTACCTGCGGGCGAAGACTCACGGAGACGGGCTGTACTTCGGCCTGCTCTACGCCTACATCAATCCCACTTCTTCGTACAGCGATTCAGATTGGTACTACAGTCAGATGTGGCAGGGAGGCCTCTACAGCTCCTGGGGTATCAGTGCCGATCTGTATCACGAATCGGCCTTCTACCACGCTCCGAGATACACCGTTCCGGAAAGCCAGACATATTCGTTCATGATGACCGTGCGGGCGATGATGACGGCTGGCTACATTCCATAAGTGGCCATTCCGCTGGCGCCGAGGCATGGTCAGAGGACGAAATTGAGCTGGTGGCGTCGTGCGAGCTTCGGGCCCGCACGACGCCCGTGGCGGTCCAAGGGAGGGGAAATCGGCGGTTCTCCATACGTTCATGGCTCGCTTTTCCCTGTCCAGTTTGCGTCTGCCGGCATGGTCTTCGGTGCGCCGCTGGTGGAGGATGCGCTCCGAGGCGGTGACGGTCAGACTGTGCTGATTCCCACCGATGCCTTTTCGGATACGATCTCCCGAGCATGAAGTACAACGTCGCCTTCTGGCTACTGCTGCTGTGCGCCATAGCCGTGGCCCTGACCGGCGGATTCCGCACGGAAGTTCAGGGTATTCGCGTGTCAGTCCAGTGGCCGACGGGACTGTGCCTGTTTGCGTGGCTCTCGTTCGTGCAGAGCGAGCGATTGCGCAGCAGGGGATCCCTTTCGTCGGCTTCGATCTTCACTCGGATCTCTGCACTCGTTGAGCAGTACGGATCCTGGCTCGCCGTGGGGCTTGCCGTCTGCACTGGAATGGTCGGCCTGGGACTCGGGGCCCTTGTCGCCGCCGGAGCGGATCCGTACGGGTACGTCAGCCAGTCTCTGCTCTGGTTACGCGGCAATCCCGTGCAGCCGAACGTTCCGCTCGCCCTCGACGCATCCTGGCCGATAGCCGCATGGACGTTCTGTCCCCTTGGATACAAGCCATCGCACATCGCCGGACTGGTGGTTCCCACTTACGCGGTAGGTCTTCCCCTCCAGATGGCCGGTCTTATCCATCTGTTTGGAATGACCGGGGCGTTTCTCGTCGTTCCGGTGATGGGAGGCGTTGCCGTCTGGGCAGCCTATCGGGTGGGTCTCCATGTGTGCGGCGGCCGGTCCCGCGCGTTCCTGTGTGCCGTTCTCGTAGCCTGCAGCCCCGTCTTCCTCTTTCAGCTCATGCAACCCATGAGCGACGTGCCGGCAACGGCATGGTGGCTGCTCAGCATATGTGCCGCACTGGATGGTGCGGGCGCGGCAGCCCTGGGAGCGGGCCTGTACTCCTCGTTGGCGATCCTGACTCGGCCCAACCTGGCACTTCTAGCGCTGCCGACCGCCGCTTACGTCGCGTTCGGGCGTCCCGGGACGCATCGAAGCCGTCTCATGAGGACGTTGCTCTATGGTGTGGGCCTCGTGCCTGGGGTCGCCCTAGTAGCGGCCAGCAACGCCGTGTTCTTCGGCTCTCCGCTGGTGTCGGGCTATGGCGCTCTTCGAGATATCTATCACCTGGGAAATGCCGAGAAGAACCTCGTGCTCTATGGGCACTGGTTGTACACGACTCATTCGCCGTTGATATATATCGGCCTCGGAGCGGCCCTCGTCCCGCTGATGGCACGACGCCTGGAAACGGGACGGCGGAGCCGTCTGGTGCGCCACGGGATGCTCGGTGGCGCATTCGCGGTCGCACTGCTCATCTCCTACGTCTTCTACATACCGTTCGATCACTGGACGTACCTTCGATTCCTGCTTCCCGCCATTCCTGTCCTGCTCATTCTTGGAGTCGCCACGGTCGACACCGTGGCCGGTCTCGTGCCCTCTCACTTCCGATCCGCACCGTTGGCACTCGTAGCCATCGTGCTGCCGCTCTACTATGTGAGCTTCGCGCGTCACGGCGATGCTTTCGCGCTCAAGCATCTCTTCGAGGATCGTTACGTTGCAGCGGCGAGCCGGGTGGCGGAGCGCACACCCAAGACGGCTATCGTGCTGAGCCTGAACCAGAGTGGAAGTCTGCGACTGTACGCCGGCCGCACGACCGTCAGATACGACTTGATCCCGGCCGGAGATCTCGACCGAGTTGTGCGGTTCTTCGTTCACCGCGGTCGCCCAGTTTATGTCGCTCTGGAATCAACCGAGCGGGTCGGATTTCGTGAGAAGTTCGGCCGAGCCTTCCCGTGGGAGGCGCAGCGGACGGTCGCGGTCGACCCGCTGGCGCTGGTGACACTGACCGGCCCCCTTCAGGCCACTGGGCCCGACTGACGTGTCTGGCGGATGGGTACCCGGCAACGAAGAGCCACCGGCCCCGCGTAAGCGACGCGTCGACGTCGACTGGGCAAAATGCCAGGCCAGGCACGGCTCAGTGGCACGGGGCGTGATCAAGGCGCTTCCGACGGGCGAGCTGTGAGCTTTGAACCTTCAACGACGGCGTCGTCTGCTCAGAGACTTGAGCGTCGCAGAATCGGCGGCAACGAGGGCTTCCTTCTTCAGAGAGCTCCAGTGCTTTAGTTGACGCTCGCGCCGGATCGCGTCGGTCGTTGATTCGTACTGTTCGGAGTAGACGAGCTGGACCGGACGCCGGAGGGCCGTGTAGAGCGAAGCGTGCCCGGCGTTGTGAGTGTCGATACGCGCAGCGAGATTGCTGGTGTGACCGACATACAGGCTGCCGTCAGCACAGCGCAGGATATAGACCCACGGCATGACGACGACGATGGCACGCGGTTCAAACCGGGAATAGGGAAATCTCAGACAGGTAGGGCCCTTCGACTCGGTCCTTCGGACCTCGCTCAGGGCATTCGCCTCGGCCGTGAGAAGGAACTCGGCCTGCCATGAGCGAGGCCTCGACGAAAGGCGGTGCGTTGCGGTCTGAAGGAAGGCCCTTCGACTCGGCTCTTCGAGCCTCGCTCCCTTCGACCCTGCTCAGGGAGCCCCGAGCACCGTCGAGGGGCTCAGGGCACCACTCGACCGAAGAACGTGGCGCGGCCTGCCACGAGCGAGCCGCGAAGCGGCGAAGGCAACTGATCGGGTGTGATGAGACAAAGCCCTTCGACTCGCCTGGCTCCTGACGCTCGCTCAGGGCACCACTCGACCGAAGAACGTGACGCGGCCTGCCACGAGCGAGCCGCGTAGCGGCGAGTCGAGTGGTGCGGAAGGGGGGATTCGAACCCCCACGGTGTTGCCACCGCCAGCCCCTCAAGCTGGTGCGTCTGCCAGTTCCGCCACTTCCGCAAGGAGGGCTTTCGAGAAATCGCCGGCTGGCACCGGCACGATCGAGGGCTTACTTCTTCGTCGGAGGCGGCGTCGCCGGCTTGGCCGGGCGCTGCTGCTCGCCGGGGCGCTCACCGGCGCGGGCGCCGAGGCGCCGCTCAGGATCGACCCGGGCCCCCGCTGCCCGATGATGGCCAGCGCCAGGGCCCCCACCATGAACAGCACCGCGCAGATGGTCGTCACCTTCATCAGCACCGTCACGCCGCCGCGCGCGCCGAAGGCCGTCTGGCTGCTGCCGCCGCCGAACGCGCTCGCCATGTCGCCGCCCTTGCCCTGCTGCAGCAGCACCACGATGAGCAGAATGAAGCAGACGATGACGTACAGAGTGTTCAGCAGGTCATAAACCATAAACTCTTCGTTCCCCTCGCCCTGCGGCCCCGGCGCCGTCCCGGCCTGGCCGGCCATCGAGCGACCGTCCATTATACCGGAGCCTCGAGGCTTCCCGCCACGATTTCGGCGAATGTCGCCACGTCGAGGCTCGCGCCCCCCACCAGGGCGCCGTCCACGTGGCCGCTCTCCATCAGCTGCCGGATATTGTCCGGCTTCACGCTGCCGCCGTAAATGATGTGGCACTGGGCGGCCGACGACTCGCCGAACCACTCCTCGAGCCGCCGGCGGATGTGGCCGTGCGCCTCCTCGGCCTGCGCCGCCGTGGCGGTCCGGCCGGTGCCGATGGCCCACACCGGCTCGTAGGCCAGCACCATCGCCTCGATCTGCTCGGTCCGCAGCCCCTTCAGGCCGTCGCGGATCTGCCGGTCGAGCACCTCGAACGTCCGATCGGCTTCCCGCTCGTCGAGGCTCTCGCCCATGCAGACGATCGGCGTCAGGCCGGCCTCGAGCGCCGCCTTCGTCTTCCGGTTCACGCCCTCGTCGGTCTCGCCGAACAGCGCGCGCCGCTCGGAATGGCCGATGATGACGTACTCGGCGCCGGCCTCGCGGATCATCGCCGCACTCACCTCGCCGGTGAAGGGGCCTTCGGCCTCCCAGTAGAGATCCTGCGCGGCGACCCCGACGTTGGAGTTGCGCGCCGCCTCGGCGACCGCGTGCACGGCCAGGAAGGTCGGGGCGAGCACGATCTCCGCCTCGGTGACGTTCTCGACGAGGCGCCGGAACTCCTTCGTATAGACGACGGCTTCCTGCACCGTCTTGTGCATCTTCCAGTTGCCGGCGATGAACGGGCTTCGCATCGATCCGCCCCCGTCTCGCGGGCGTGCCGATGGGCCGCCCGCGGCTTGCGCGGTCCTCGTCTTCGGTGATCGCTACGCGTCGGTCGCCGGCTTGTTGGTCAGCGCCTCGACGCCGGGCAGCCGCCGGCCGCCCAGGAAGTCGAGCGCCGCGCCGCCGCCGACCGAGATGTGCGTGATCTTATCGGCCACTCCGGCCTTCTTCACCGCGGCCACGGAGTCGCCGCCGCCGATGATCGTCGTTCCCTTCACGGCCGCGACCGCCCTGGCGATGCCGGTCGTGCCGGCCGAGAAGTCATCGATCTCGAAGACGCCCATCGGTCCGTTCCAGACGACGGTCTTCGCGTCGGCCAGCAGCGCGCCGTAGGTCTTCACGGTCGCCGGGCCGATGTCGACCCCCATCCGGTTGCCGATCTTCGTGTCGCCGATGAACAGCGTCTCGTGCGGCGCGCCGGCCTCGATGCGATCGGTCACGACGTGATCGGTCGGCAGCTCGAAGCGGATGCCGACGCCGTCGGCGTACCGCATGATCGACCGTGCCGGCTCGAGCCAGTCCTTCTCGACGAGCGAGCGGCCGACGGGCACGTTGCGCGCCTTCAGGAACGTGTACACCATGGCGCCGCCGATGAGCACCCGGTCGGCCCGGTGCAGCAGGTTCTCGACGATGCCCAGCTTGTCGGAGACCTTCGCCCCGCCGACGATGGTGACGAACGGCCGTTCGGGCGACTCCAGTGCCTTGCCGAGGTAGCGCAACTCGCCGTCGAGCAGCATGCCGGCGGCGGCCGGCTGCAGGAATTTCGTGATGGCCACGACCGAGGCGTGCGCCCGATGCGTCACGCCGAAGGCATCGTCGATGTACACATCGGCCAGCGCGGCCAGCTGCTGCGCGAAGCCGGCATCGTTCGCCGATTCCTCGGGATGGAACCGCAGGTTCTCGAGGAGGACGAGGCGGTTGCCGTCGGCCTGCGCCTTCCTGACGGCCTCGGCGGCCGCCGGGCCGATGCAGTCGGTGGCGAACGTCACGGGCCGGTCGATCAGCTTCGACAGGTGCTCGCCGATCGGGCGGAGGCTCAGTTCGGGCACGACCTTGCCCTTCGGCCGGCCGAAATGGGAGGCGAGGATGACCGTGGCGCCGTGGTCGAGCGCGTACTTGATGGTCGGCACGGCGGCCTGGATGCGGGTGTCGTCGCCGATGACGCCGTTCTTGAACGGCACGTTGAAGTCGATCCGGATGAACGCGCGCTTGCCCTGGAGGTCGAGGTCCTTAACGCAGAGTTTTGCCATCGGCTCTCTCGTCAGATGTCGTGCTGTGAAGGCGCGCGGGGGACGCTCCGCGGCTCCGCCGTTCGTGCGGGCGGGATCGCGCGGACGATCGCCTGTGATCCGGCCCGGCGGCGCGGCGCCCGTCTGCGCCGCGCCCGCGGCCGACTAGAGTCCCGTCCGGTCGAGGTACTTCAGCAGATCGACACAGCGGCTCGAGTACCCCCATTCGTTGTCGTACCAGGAGAGGACCCGCACGAAGTCGCCGTCCATCACCTTCGTGCTGAGCGCGTCGAAGATGGACGAGTGGGCGTTGCCGCGGAAGTCGATCGACACGAGCGGCTCGTCGCTGTACGCGAGGATCCCCTTCAGCGGCCCGTCGGCCGCCGCCTTGAACGCGGCGTTGACCTCCTCGGCGGTCGTCTTCTTCTCCACGATCATCGACAGGTCGACCACCGAGACGTTCGGTGTCGGCACGCGCATGGCGGCCCCGTCCAGGCGACCCTTCAGCGTCGGCAGCACCTCGCCGACCGCAATGGCCGCGCCGGTCGTCGTGGGGATGATCGACAGCGCCGCCGCCCGGGCGCGCCGCAGATCCTTGTGCGGCAGATCGAGCAGGTGCTGGTCGTTGGTGTAGGAGTGGACGGTCGTCATCCAGCCCTTGCGGACCCCGAAGTTCTCGAGCATCACCTTGGCGACCGGCGCCAGGCAGTTGGTCGTGCACGAGGCGTTCGAGATGACGTGGTGCGCCTTCGGGTCGTACTGCGCGTCGTTCACGCCGAGGACGATCGTGAGGTCGGGCCCCTTCGCCGGGGCCGTCACGATCACCTTCTTCGCGCCGGCCGTCAGGTGCTTCGCGGCGTCGTCGCGCTTGGTGAACCGGCCGGTCGACTCGAACACCACGTCGACGCCCATCGCCTTCCAGGGGAGCGACGCCGGATCCTTCTCGGACAGCACCTTCACCGGCTGGCCGTTCACCTCGATGGCGTCGGCCGTGGCCTTCACGTCGGCCTGCAGCGTGCCGAGCACCGAGTCGTACTTCAGGAGATGCGCCAGCGTGGCGGCGTTGGTGAGGTCGTTGACGGCTACAATCGAGATGTCGCGGTCGCCCAGGGCGGCGCGCAGGATGTTCCGGCCAATCCGTCCGAATCCGTTGATGCCGACGCGTACCGCCATTAGTCCTCCTATGGGGCTCTGCCCCAAACCCCGGCTCACTTCACTCGCTCGCGAGCCTGCTCGCTCCGTTCCGTTCGCGGGCCCGCTGTGCGGGCCGTTACGTAGCCAGGCTCTGCCCCAAACCCCGGCTCACTTCACTCGCTCGCGCGGGCCCCCTGTGCGAGCCGCTGCCACCAGACCCCCGGGCGCCGTGAGCCGTCGGGTGGGTGACTGTTTGCCGGCGGGTGTCGATCCACCGGGCGCAACCGCTCATTGTAGAAGACCGCTTGCGACGGGTCAAACGGCCACGTTATACTGCGGCAGCCGTAAATTCCGCTATCAGCGCACTTTACGCCGATATGCGGCCCGTGGTCAAAGCCCGGCCGGACCCGAATGTATCTCCTCTACAGCCTGCTGACCCTCGTCGGCTTCGTGCTCGTCTCCCCGTACTTCCTGTACCAGGCGATCCGCTACCGGAAGTACATCGGGAGCCTGCGCCAGCGGCTCGGCTACCTGCCGGTCTCCATCAACCTGGACGCGGACGAGTCGATCTGGATTCATGCCGTGTCGGTGGGCGAGGTGCTGACGGCCCGGGCACTCATTCCCCAGCTCCGCGAGCGCTACCCGCAGCTCCGCCTGTTCGTCTCGACGACGACGATGGCCGGTCAGCAGGTGGCGAAGCGGCGGCTGCAGGACGTGGACGGCATCTTCTACTTCCCGTTCGACTGGACCTTCATCGTCAACCGGACGCTCGACATCGTGAAGCCGCGGCTGTTCGTGGTGATGGAGACGGAGATCTGGCCGAACCTGCTGCGCGCCTGCCGGAAGCGCGGCGTGAAGTCGGTGCTGGTGAACGGCCGCATCTCGTCGCGCTCGTATCCGCGCTACCGGCTGATCCGGCCGTTCTTCCGCCACGTGCTGGCCGACGTGGACCGGTTCTGCGTGCAGAGCGAGGAGTCGAAGCGGCGGCTCGTTGCGCTCGGCGCCGACCCGGCTCGGATCACGATGACCGGCAGTCTGAAGTTCGATTCGCTCGACGCGCCCGTTGCCGCGACGGCCCAGGCCCGGGCCCGCGATCGGGTGCTGCGCTTCTTCCACGTCGCGGCGAACCGGACGGTGATCATCGCCGGCAGTACGCTGCGCGGCGAGGAGGCCGCCATGCTGCGGGCGTTCCGCCGCGTGCGCACGGTGACCCCCGATGCGCTGCTCATCCTGGCGCCGCGTCATCCCGAACGCTTCGCCGAGGCCGAGCGGCTGGCCACCGACGCCGGGTTCCGGACGCTGCGCCGCAGCGAGCTGCCGATCGATGCCGAGCCGCGCGTCGACGTCGTCGTGCTCGACACGGTGGGCGAGCTCGCGCGCCTCTACCAGATTGCCACGATCGTCTTCGTCGGCGGCAGCCTCGTGGACGCCGGCGGCCACAACATCCTGGAGCCGGCCGTCTTCGGCAAGCCGATCCTGTTCGGGCCGCACATGCAGAACTTCCGCGAGATCGCCGACGCCTTCCTGGCCAACGGCGCCGCGCGGCAGGTGCAGTCGGACGAGGATCTCGAAGAGCGCCTCGTGGCGCTGCTCACCGATCCCGTGCGGCAGGCGAGCCTGGGCGCCGCGGCGCGCGCGCTCGTCGAGGCGAACCGTGGCGCGCGCGAGAAGAGCCTGGCCGTCATCGCCGCGCTGCTGCCCGCCGGCCCCGCCGGGGCCGACCGGGTCGTGCCGTTCCGCCTGGTCCAGTAATGATTCAGTGACGCCGGCGCCGGCCCCGGGGCGGGCCGCGCAGCCGGGAACCCCCGACCGGCCGGGGACTTCGGAAGCCTGGGAACATCGACGCCTGTGAATCCAGTCGGAACCATTTACGGAGCGGTGGCGCTCGCCCGCCGGCGCTGGTACGCGAGCCATCCCGGCGCGCGGCGCCGCCTCGCCCGTCCCGTCATCAGCGTCGGCAACCTCACCGTCGGCGGCAGCGGCAAGACGCCGGCCGTCGCCCACCTGGCGCAGCTGCTGCTCGCGATGGGGGAGCGGCCCGCGATTCTGAGCCGCGGCTACCGACGGCGGTCGACGGGATCCGGTGTGACGGTCGTCTCCGACGGGCTCGCGGTCGTCGCCGATTCTCGATCGCGCCGGCGACGAGCCGCTGATGCTCGCGCGGGCGGTGCCCGAGGCGGTCGTGCTCGTGGCGCCGCGGCGCGCCGCGGCCGGCGAGCTCGCCGAGACGTCAGCCGGCTGCACGGTGCACCTGCTCGATGACGGCTTCCAGCACCTGATGCTCGAGCGGGACGTGAACCTGCTGCTCGTGGCCCCCGGCGATCTCGACGAGACCCTGCTGCCGTTTGGCCGGCTGCGCGAGCCGCTGGCGGCGGCCTCGGCGGCCGACGCCGTGATCGTTCCCGGCGTGGAAGAGGGCGAGGCCCGGGCGGTCGCGCAGCGGCTGGGCGTCGAGCGGTGCTTCACGGCAGTGGCCCGCACCGGGTCGCCCCGCGCGGTGCGGCCGTACGGCGCGCCTGCGGAGGTGGCGCCTGGCGCGGCGGTGCTCGGCGTCACCGGCATCGCCCGGCCGGGGCGCTTCTTCAGCGCGGTCATGGCGCAGGGCTGGCGGCTCACCGGCGAGATGCGATTCCGCGATCATCATCGTTACACCGCGCGCGATGTCGAGCGGATCGTGACCGCGGCGCAGCGGGCCGGCGCCACTGCCGTGCTGACGACGGCGAAGGACGCCGTGCGCCTCGAGCCGCTCGGCCCGTTTCCGCTGCCCTTCGCCTGGCTGCCGCTGGAGTTGACGATTGAACCGGCCGACGCCTTCCGCGAGTGGCTGATCGCCCGCCTGGCGCAGGCGCGGGCGGGACGGACCGGGGCGGCATGACCACGACGAACGACGCGACCCTGACGAAGCGGCTGGAGACGATGGGCGTGCGTGCCACGCTGGGGGTGATCGACGTGCTGCCCGAAGCGCTCGTGCCGAAGTGCGGCGCGGCCGTCGGCTGGCTGGCGTGGCTCGTCGACGGACGCCATCGCCGGGTAGCGCTCGAGAACGTCGCGGCGGCGCTGCCTGACCTGACGCCCCGCCAGCGGCGCGCCATCGTCCGGGGATCGTTCAAGCACTTCGGCCGGCTGTTGTTCGAGTTGCTGAAGTTCAGCACGCTGCCCGTCGAGCGGATGATCGAGCGCGCCGAGTTCGAGGGCGAGGAGCGGGTGCAGGCGGCGTACGCGCAGGGCAAGGGCGTCCTGTTCGTGACGGGCCACTTCGGCTTCTGGGAGATCCACGCCATGGCGCACGGCAAGCGGTTCCAGCCGATCGGCCTGCTCGCCCGTGCGCTCGACAATCCCGATCTCAACGCGTTGCTCGAATCGATCCGCCAGCGGACGGGCAATTTCGTGATCTACCGGCAGGGGACGATCCGCCGGGTGATGCGGGCGCTGCAGGAGGGGAAGGGCGTGGCCGTGCTGATCGATCAGCACGTGCAGGCGCGCGACGCGGTGTCGGTGGACTTCTTCGGGCGGCCGGCGAACACGACGCCGGCCGTGGCGGCGCTGGCGCTGAGGACGGGTGCGCCGGTGGTGCCGGTCTTCGCGGTGCCGATCGGCGGCGGCCGCTATCGTATGATCTACGAGCCTCCCGTCGAGGCGCCGCCCGCCGGGTCTCCCGACGCGATCCGCGAGTACACGCAGCGGTGCACGCAGGCGCTCGAAACCTGGGTGCGGCGCTATCCGGCCATGTGGCTCTGGATGCACAGGCGTTGGAGAGACGGGGACTGACGTCTGAGGCTTGTAACGTAGAACGCACCGTAGCCCGTAGCCCGAAGCCCGTAGCCCGTAGCCCGTAGCCCGGAGACTTCCCATCGCCACCACCTCACCTGGCCGCCTCGTCGTCTTTGCGCCGAACTGGCTGGGCGACGCCGTGATGGCGCTGCCGGCCATCGCCGACGTCCGGCGGGCGTTTCCGGCGGTCCGGCTCGTCGTCGCGGCCCGGCGATCGGTCGTACGGCTGTTCGAGGCCGTGCCGGTGGTCGACGAGGTGCTGGCGCTCGCCGGCGAGGGCGACGTGGCGCGCGTGCGCGCCGGGCGGTTCGATGCGGCGCTGCTGCTGCCGAACTCGTTCGCGACCGCCTGGCTCGTGCGGCGGGCCGGCGTCCCCGAGCGCTGGGGATACCGGGGCGACGGTCGCCGCCTGCTGCTGACGCGGGCCATCGCGCGCCCCTCGCGGCGGGGCCATCAGGCCGAGTACTATCAGGAGCTGGTCCGGGCGCTGGGGATGGCCGTCGGTCCGATCGCGCCGCAGATGCGGCCGTCGGAAGCGGCGCTCGACCGGGCCCGCACGCTGCTCCAGGAGGGCGGCTGGGCCGAGGGGATGCCGCTGGTCGGCATCGCGCCCGGTGCCGCCTTTGGCCACGCCAAGCGCTGGCCGGCCGACCGGTTCGCCGCCGTCGTGCGCGAGCTGGCGGCAGGTGGCGTCGCCACGGTTATCGTCGGCAGCGCGGTGGATCTCGATGCCGCGCGCGACATCGAGGGAGCGCTCGCCGGCCAGACGCTGGCGGCCCCCTGTGTCGACCTCACCGGGCGGACCAGCCTGCCCGAGCTGTTCGGCGTGCTCTCGCTGTGCCGGGCCGTGGTGACGAACGACTCCGGCGCGATGCACGTGACCGCGGCCCTGGGCGTACCCGTGACGGCGATCTTCGGACCGACCGACGAGCGGGTCACGTCGCCGCTGCCGACCGGGGAAGGCACGCGCGCCCATGTGGTGCTGTCGCGCCGGGTCTGGTGCCGGCCGTGCATGCTGCGCGAGTGCCCGATCGATCATCGATGCATGACCCGTATTCCGCCCGACGAGGTCCTCGCGGCCGTCCGGCGCCAACTCGCATGAACAAAGCAGTCTTTCTCGATCGGGACGGCACGCTGATTCACGAGGTCGGCTATCTCGATCGCCTCGACCGGATCGAATTCTTTCCCTGGAGCATCGACGCCGTCCGGCTGCTGAACCGCGCCGGCTTCAAGGTCGTCGTGGTGACGAACCAGGCCGGCGTGGCGCGCGGCTTCTTCGACGAGCCGTTCCTCGCCGACGCGCACCGCCACATCGACGAACGGCTGCGCGCCGGCCACGCCGTCGTTGACGGCTTCTACTATTGCCCGCATCATCCCGAAGGGCGGGTCGAGCGGTATCGGATCGCCTGCGAGTGCCGCAAGCCGAAGACCGGCATGGTGCGGGCGGCGGCCGAGGCGCTCGACCTCGATCTGGCGCGGTCGTTCGTGGTGGGCGATCGGTGGGGCGACCTGCAGATGGCGCATGCGGCCGGCAGCAAGGGCATCCTCGTCCGCACGGGCTACGGGCAGACCGAGGAGCAGAATCCGGTGGACGGGGTGCGCCCCGATCTCGTGGCGGATCACCTGATGGACGCCGTCAGCTGGATCCTGCGCAACCGTTCGTAGCGCCGAGCTTCAGCTCGGTCGGGGAATTGTCGGGTTGTCGTCGTAGCGCTGGGCTTCAGCTCGGCCCGGGTGTGATCGGGCCAATCAGCACGGCGGGTCCTGTCACCGGACACCCCGCCCGTGCTCGGCGCCAACGGCACTTCAACGGGTGAGGCGCCTGCGGCGCGGTCGGGGGCCCCGTCCGGCGCCACCCGCGAGGCGGATTGGCAGAAGGTTTTCGTAGCACCGAGCTTCCGCCTCCGCTGAAGCTTCGGCGGACTCGCCGCAGCCGTGGCAGAGGCGGTCAGCTCGGTCGGGCAGCACGCTGACTGCAACTGAAAGCACCCATGCCGCCGATCGCACGATCCGGAGCGTCAGCGACGGCGGCGCGTGGGGGTGGGGCCCCACGCGAACTGAATTATGTACATCGCCCGTTCCGTTCATCCATTGCCCGGTGAGAGCGAGCGCAAGGCGCGCCTGCTGTCGCTCGTCGACGCGTTCGGCGGCAAGCGGGTCGTCGTGCTCGGCGATCTGATTGCCGACGAGTTCGTCTACGGCCGCGTGTCGCGCGTGTCGCGCGAGGCGCCCGTCCTCATCCTGCAGTACGACGCGACCGAGGTCGCGGCGGGCGGCGGCGGGAACGCCGCGAACAATGCCGCCGCGCTCGGGGCGGACGTACGCCTGATCGGCGTGACGGGGCGCGACGACCCGGGCCGGCGGATGCTGAAGAGCCTGCACCGCGGCGTCGACGTGCGGCGCGTCCTGCGGCCCTCCGGCTGGCAGACGCCCGTGAAGACGCGCATCCTCGCCGGCGGCGTGCACTCCGCGAAGCAGCAGGTCGTTCGCGTCGATCGCGAGACGGCCTGGGCGGGCACGGCGGCCGACCGCCGGGCACTGCGCGATCGCGTCGCGCAGGCCGCCGACGGCTGCGATGCCGTGATCGTCTCCGACTACGGACTCGGCCTGGTGACGCCCGAGCTGGTGGCGTTCCTGCAGAAGCGGCTGTCGCAGCGGACGCGCCGGCGCCCGGTGCCGATCCTGATCGACTCGCGCTACGGCCTCCTGCGAGTACCGCGGCCTCACCGCCTGCACGCCGAACGAGTCGGAGGTCGAGCAGTTCCTCGGCGTGTCGCTGGACGACGACCCGGCGGCCCTCGAGCGGGCGGGCCGCACGCTGCTGCGGCGCACCGGCATGCAGGCCGTGCTCGTCACCCGCGGCAGCCGCGGCATGGCGCTCTTCGAGCCGCGCCGCGCCACCGAGATGATTCCGATCTACGGCTCGGACGAAATCGCGGACGTGACGGGCGCCGGCGACACGGTGATGGCGACGATGGCCGTGGCGCTGGCCAGCGGCGCCTCGTTCTACGAAGCCGCCCGCCTGGCGAACTACGCCGGCGGCCTGGTCGTGATGAAGCGGGGGACCGCCACGGTTGCGCCGGACGAGCTGGCGCAGGCCATCGAGCACGATCATCCGACGCCCGTCGAGAACTGGTCGCAGGAAGGTCCGGACCAGGGACGGAGGCGAATTCCCTCGAATTGAGAATTGAGAATGACGAATTGAGAAAGCGGGAATGGGCGAGATCCTGAGCCTCGAGCGTCTCACCGATCGCCTCGCTGCCGATCGGGCGGCCGGCCGCACGATTGCCTTTGCGAACGGCTGCTTCGATGTGCTGCACGTCGGGCACGTCCGGTACCTGCAGGCGGCGGCGCGCGAGGCCGATCGACTGGTCGTGGCGATCAACGACGACGAGTCGGTGCGAGCCTTGAAAGGGGCAGGACGGCCGATCCTGGCCTCGCGCGATCGGGCGGAGCTGGTGGCCGCCCTGCGCGGCGTCGACTACGTCGTCATCTTTTCCGGCCTGACGGTCGGCGACCTCCTCACGCGGCTGAAGCCGGACGTCCACTGCAAGGGGACCGATTACACCGTCGAGACGGTGCCCGAGCGGGAGATCGTCAAGGCGTACGGCGGCCGGACGGCCATCGTCGGCGACCCGAAGGATCACTCCACGCGCGATCTGCTGGCCCGCATCCACGACAGCGCACAGCCGTGAACCGCATCCTGATCGTCCGCCTCGGGTCGCTCGGCGACATCGTGCATGCGCTGCCCGTGGCGGCGGCGATCCGCCGGGCGTGGCCGCAGGTCCGTCTCGACTGGCTGGTGTCGGCGCGGCAGCGGCAGATCCTGGACCTGGTGCCGGTGATCGACCGCCGCCTCGTGCTCGGGGGATCGAGCGCGGCGAATCCCGCGGCGGGCGGGCACCCGGACGATGAGGCGTTTGCCGGCGCGGGCGGCGTGATCGACGCGATCAGGTTCCTGCGGCAGGCGCGGTACGATGTGGCGCTCGACCTGCAGGGGCTGCTGAAGTCGGCGGTGCTGGCGCGGGCCTCGGGTGCGGCGCGGGTCATCGGCTTCTCGACGCGCTACCTGCGCGAGCGGCTCGCGCGCCCGTTCTACACCGAGGTGCACGAGCCGGCCGGGGCGCGGCACGTCATCGAGAAGAACCTGTCGATGCTGCAGCCGCTCGGCATCGCCTGGTCGGCGATCGAGTTCCCGCTCGAGGTGACCCCGTCCGACGTGGTGCGCGAGGTGCGGGAACGGACGGGCGCGGGCGCCGAAGGCCGGTTCGCGCTGCTGAATCCCGGGGCGGCCTGGCCCAACAAACGGTGGCCGCCCGATCGGATCGGCGCGCTCGCGGCCGGGATCCGGGCGCGTCATGGGCTCTCTTCCGCCGTGCTCTGGGGGCCGGGCGAAGAGCCGATGGCTCGGCGGGTCGTCGAGGCCTCGCATGGCGCGGCCGTGCTCGCGCCGCAGACGCGCATCGCCGACCTGGTCGCCGTGACGCGCGCCGCCTCGCTGATCGTGTCGGGCGACACGGGGCCGCTGCACATTGCGACCGCCGTCGGCACCCCCATCGTCGGGATCTACGGTCCCACAAGTGCCGCCCGCAACGGTCCGTGGGCGGCGTCGGACATCACCGTCTCGCGCACGGCCATCTGCGGCTGTCACGACAAGCGGCGCTGCCGCCGCGCGACGCCCTGCCTGCTGGACGTGCCGGTCGACGAAGTGCTCGAGGCCGTCGGCCGGCGTCTGGAGAATCTGTCGATCCATGCCTGAGTTGAGTGCCCGTCTCGCGCGCTGGCGCGTCCCGTCCGGTTTCCTGTTCGGCGCCATCGTGCTGTGGCTGGCGCGGCCCACCGTGTCGTCGCTCGTGGCGGGCGGCATCGTCGCGGGTGCGGGCGAGGCCATCCGGTTCTGGGCCGCCGGCCACCTCCGCAAGGGGCAGGAGGTGACGATGTCGGGACCGTACCGGTTCACGCGGCATCCGCTGTACGTCGGGTCGAGCGTGATCGGGGTCGGCCTGGCGATCGGTGCCCGCAGTCCGGTCGTGGCGCTGCTGATTGCGCTGTACCTGGGCGTGATGATCACCGCGGCCATCCGGTCGGAGGAGGCGTTTCTGACGCGCAAGTTCGGCACGCAGTGACCAGGAGTACCGACGGGCCGGTGCGGATGCCGGCGCGGCGGCCCGGCCGTTCAGCGTGCAGCAGGCGCTGGCCAATCACGAGTACCCGGGCGCTCATCGGCCTGTTCGTGGCGCTCGCACTGCTGGCCGGCCGGCCAGGATGCTCCTGCACTAGAGATCCGGAACTGGCGGACCTCTCACCATCGGATCCCTTGTGTATAATGAAGCGTTTCGGCGGCGTACCGGAATCCTCTCCGTGAGGACCCGGGCGGTTAGCTCAGTGGTAGAGCACCGGTCTTACACACCGGCTGTCACAGGTTCGAACCCTGTACCGCCCACCAACTTCCGCCGGGGATTCAGGCGGAAGTTGTGCCCGCCGAAGCCGTGTGAGGGCGATCGACGGCCGGCGCGCGGCGAAGGCGGACTGCAGCGCCCGGCAGCGGGCCCCGAAGCGTCGCTGGGATAGACCGCTTCCCTTGAAGGCTCGGGCAGGATAAAATCAGGGGATTGCGTTGCGGCACCGGATCGGACCGGGTGCGGCAACCAATGAAAGGGTTCGGGGCAGAGCCCGCAGTCGTAACGGCGCGCACCGCGCGCCCGCGACCGGAGTGGAGCGAGCCGGATCGCGAGCGTAACGGAGGGAGCCGGGGTGCGGGGCAGAGCCCGCAGTCGTAACGGCGCGCACCGCGCGCCCGCGACCGGAGTGGAGCGAGCCGGATTACGCGAGCGTAACGGAGGGAGCCGGGGTGCGGGGCAGAAGCCCCGCCTAATAAATGGGGTCGTAGTTCAGTTGGTTAGAACGCCGGCCTGTCACGCCGGAGGCCGCGGGTTCGAGTCCCGTCGACCCCGCCAACTACAAGAAGCCCGAGGACGTGTCCTCGGGCTTTTTCTTTTTCGGCGCCCGTCATCGGGAGGAGGAGAGAGCCGACCATGCTGTCAGCACTGGAAGCACTCGAACGGCTGCGCGCGGGGAACCGCCGCTTCGCGGAGGGCGCCGAGGCCCAGAACGCGGCGATCGACCGCGTCCGCCGCGCCGAGCTCGTGAGCGGCCAGGCGCCGTTCGCCGTGATCCTCGGCTGCTCCGACTCGCGCGTGCCGGCGGAGATCGTCTTCGATCAGGGGCTCGGCGACCTGTTCGTCATCCGCGTGGCCGGCAACATCATCGCGCCGTCGCTGGTCGGCAGCGTCGAGTTCGCCGTCGACCTGTTCGCGACGCGGCTGGTCGTCGTGCTCGGCCACACGCAGTGCGGCGCCATCAAGGCCACGCTCGACGAGCTCGAGCGGCCGAGCGGCAGCCGCTCGCCGAATCTGCGAGCCATCGTCGACCGCGTGCGGCCGTCGGTGGAGAATCTGCTGGACGCGGGTATTCAGGACCGGGCGGCGCTGGCGCGGCACGCCGTACGCGCGAACATCCGCGCGTCGGCCAACCACCTGCGGCACGGGTCGCAGATCGTCGAGGACCTGATCCAGAACGACGGCCTGCTGGTGGTCGGCGCGGAGTATTCGCTGGAGACGGGTGTCGTCGACTTCTTCGACGGCGTGCCGGAAGGCGCGTAGGCGATAGAGCCCTTCGGCCCCATCGCCTACCGCCCATCGCCTGCCGCCTACGCCGAAGTCTCTACGGCCGCGGCGTCAGAATTTCGCCGAGCCGATCCGGCGTGCCCGCCACCCGCTCGAGGTGCGGATAGCGCAGGCCGCCGTGGTAGTCGACGTGCACGGTGAAGTAGCGGTCGCCGTTCCGCACCGACAGCTCGATCGGCGTCGTCGTGCCTTTGGCCGCCGTAATCGCGGCCTTCAGGCGGTCGGCGTTGTAGGCCGCGCCGTTCACGGCCAGGACGCGCGCGCCGTTGGTCAGTCCGGCCTTGAACGTCGGGCCGTCCCACATCACGTTCGTCAACGTGCCGTCCTGCGAGAGCGTCGCGCCGATCGAGAAGCTGAGATCGACCATGTGGCGCCGGGTCTCGTTCTCCTTGTAGAACGGCGTCGGCGTGTCGGTGTAGATCAGCTTGTAGCCGCCGCGCGTGACGCCGTCGAGCGGCGCGCCGGGACCGTGTCCCTCGAGGCGCGTCTTCAGGAACGTCGCCCAGTCGTACGGCTGCACGGCGTTCAGCGCGTGGACGATGTCGTCGAAGGTGTAGGTCTTCGTCACGTAGCTGCCGTTGTCGACGCCGAAGAACGCCTTCGCGAAGTCGTCGAGCGACTTCTGCCCGTTCGACAGCTTCCGGATCAGCGTGTCGGCGTCGAGCCAGATGAGCTGGCCTTCCGAGTAGTAGTCCTCGCTGCGCTGCCAGCTCCGCCACGAGATCGGCCGGCGGTTGGCGATGATCGGATCGTTCGTCGTGTCCTCCATCTGCCGCCACGTCCGCCCGATCCGGTGGTCGTAGGTGGCAGCCGTGCCGGCGATGGCGTCGAGTGCCTGCTGCTTCGTCCACAGCCCCGCGCGCGCGGCCAGCACGAAGCCCCAGGTACCTGCGTCTGCCCCTCGTAGACCCACAACAGGCTGTCGCGCATCGGCACGTTGAAGTTCGGCGTCCACAGATCCGCCGGGCGGCGGAACTTGCCGTTCCACGAGTGCGTGTACTCGTGCGCCAGCAGATCCCGTCCCGTGAAGGCGTGCGCCCAGTTCGTGAAGTAGTCGCCCGAGGTGCCGTCCTCGCTGGAGCGGTGGTGCTCCAGGCCGATGCCGCCCTGCCGGTCGCTCAGCGAGAGCAGGAAGTCGTAGTGGTCGTAGTGATGCGAGCCGTACAGCTTGTAGGCCTGCGCGACGAGCGCGCGATGCGCGGCAATCGCCTCCGGCGGCGCCTCGACTTCGTCGGGTCGGTCGCCGACCACGTCGAGCCAGACCGGCACCGGCTGTTCGGAGAGGCTGTAGCGCTTGAAGTAGCGGCCGGCGTACGCCGGCGAATCCTGCAGCGTGTTGAACGGCACGGTCTTGAAGGTCGTCGTGTCGCCCATCGTCGATGCCGGATCGAGCGCCGAGGCGATCTTCCAGCCGTCCCGCACCTTCAGCGACGCCTCGATCTGGATGTCGCGCGAGTAGTAGCCGGCCGGATAGAGCACGACGCCATGCCACTCGAGGTCGAACATGTCGTGCGTCATCGTGATGCGGCCCACGCTGCGCTCCACGGGCGTGAGCTGCTGGAAGTCGGCCACGACCTCGTGCGCGCCCGCGGGCACGTCGATGTGGAACGCGAACACGTTCACCGGGTCGCGCGTCCAGGGGATCCGCTGGCCGTTGGCGTGGAACTCGAGTCCGGCCAGCTCCTGCAGCGGACCGTTCGGCGAATGGTGCCCGGGGATCCATTGCGGATACAGCAGGATCATCGGTCCGGCCGACGCCACGGGAATCGTCTCGTGCACGTTGAAGATGTGGTGCGCGGTGTCGGTGGCGTCGACCGCCAGGTGGATCGTGCCAGGGTAGGGGCGATCCTGCGGCGGCGGCACGGGCGCGGGCATGGGAGCCGGCATGGGCCCGGCGCTCTGGCCGAAGGCCGTGCCGATGGTGAGCGAAAGGATGCACACAGCGAAGAGTGAGGATTTCATGGGGCGGCATTCTGACTTGCGGCTTCCGGCGTGTCCAGCGTTTCCGGCACAAGCTCTGCGCTGGTGCGCCACGCGTTAGAATGGTGATCGCGAGAGAACTTCGCCGGAGGCCATGCCGAGCCGACCCTTCGGCAAGCTCAGGGTCGAGGCGAGGCATCGGCGTTAGTGCCGCATGGGGGTGGGGCCCCATGCGAATTGAAGAATGAGGACTCACCATGGGTTCCCTGAAGATGCCGACGCGTGAAGAGGCACTGGCCGGCCGCACCGAACGGATGCCGGTGCCGCCGAAGCACGCCGTGCTGGATGCGCCGCTGGTGCCGCCGTTTCCCGACGGCTTCGAGACAGCCGTGTTCGGCATGGGCTGCTTCTGGGGAGCCGAGCGCAAGTTCTGGCAGACCCCCGGGGTCTACACCACGGCGGTCGGCTATGCGGGCGGCTTCACGCCGAATCCCACCTACCACGAGGTCTGCAGCGGGCTGACCGGGCACACCGAAGCCGTGCTCGTCGTCTTCGATCCGAAGGTGATCGGCTACGACGCGCTGCTCAAGGTGTTCTGGGAGAACCACGATCCGACGCAGGGCATGCGGCAGGGGAACGACGTGGGAACGCAGTACCGCTCGGCGATCTACACGACCTCTCCGTCGCAGGCGCAGGCCGCCGAGACCTCGCGCGAGGCCTACCAGTCGGCGCTGAACCAGGCCGGCCACGGCCCGATCACGACCGAGATCGCGCCGGCCGGCGAGTTCTACTACGCCGAGCCCGATCACCAGCAGTACCTCGCGAAGAACCCCTGGGGGTACTGCGGCATCGGCGGCACCGGGGTGAGCTGCCCGGCAGGCGTCGCCGGCGTAGGCGGTGGGCGATAGGCTCTGGGCGATAGGGCAGCCTGAGACGTGGCCGGTGTGCCCAGGGCACCGGCCGTCAGCCCTACCGCCCATAGCCCACCGCCTGTAGCCTACAGACCTCTCCCATGCTTCCTCTCCCCATCGACCCGTTCATCCCCCGGATCCTCGAGACCGTCCGCCAGCGGCGCGCGGTGGTCGTGACCGCCCTGCCGGGCGCCGGCAAGACGACGCGCGTGCCGCCGGCGCTGGCGGCCGACGGCCCCGTGCTGCTGCTGCAGCCGCGCCGCGTCGCGGCCCGCTCGATTGCCGCGCGCATCGCCGACGAGCAGGGATGGACGCCGGGCGACGAGGTCGGCTGGCAGGTGCGATTCGATCGGAAGTTCGGACCGAAGACCCGTCTGCTCGTCGCGACCGAGGGCATCCTGACCGCCCGCCTCCAGCAGGATCCGCTCGCGTCCGACTTCCGCACGATCGTCCTCGACGAGTTCCACGAGCGGACGATTCACGCCGACCTGGGTCTGACGCTCGCGCGCCAGGCCTGGCTCGCCCGCGAGGACCTCCGCCTGGTCATCATGTCGGCGACGCTCGATGCCGCCCGCGTGGCCGCCTTCCTCGGCGACTGTCCGATCGTCGACGTGCCGGGCCGTGTGCATCCCGTGCAGATCTCGTACGCGCCCGGGCAGCCGCTGTCCGACGCCGTGGCCGACATGCTGGCGCAGACGCGCGGGCAGGTGCTGGCGTTCCTGCCGGGCGCCGGCGAGATCAGGCGCGCGGCCGCGGAGGTGTCGGGCCGTCTGGGCGGCCAGGACGTCGAGATCGTGCCGCTGCACGGCTCGCTCGACGCGGCGGAACAGGACGAGGCGATCCGCGCCGTGTCGCACCGGCGCGTCATCCTGGCGACGAACATCGCCGAGACGTCGCTGACAGTGCCCGGCGTGACGGCCGTCGTCGACGCCGGCCTGCACAAGGTGGCCCGGTACGATCCCGATCGGGCGATCGACAGCCTGGATACCGAACGCATCACGCAGGACGCGGCCGACCAGCGCGCGGGCCGCGCCGGGCGCCTGGAACCCGGACACGCGCGCCGCCTGTGGGACGAACGCGATCGGCTGCAGCCCCACCGCGACCCCGAGCTCCACCGCATCGATCTGTCGGGCGTCGTGCTCGACGTGCTCGCCTGGGGCGCCGATCCCCGCACGCTGGAGTGGTTCGATCCGCCGCCGGCCGAATCGGTCGAAGCGGCCTTCGCTTTGCTCGGCCGGATCGGAGCCGTCGACGCGGAGCGGCTGACCGACCTGGGTCGGCAGCTGCAGCGGTTGCCGCTGCACCCGCGACTGGGACGGATCCTGCTCGCCGCCGATGGCGCGCGGCTGGCGGCGCGGGCCTGCGCCATCCTGTCCGAGCGGCACTTCCTGCCGCCGCGGCAGGCGACGACGTCGAGCAATCTGCTGTCGGCGGTGGATGTCGACCAGTGGGAGCGCGTGCCGTGGCACGTGCGCCGGGCGGCCGACGAGATCGAGCGGCTGGCGGCTGCCGCCACAGGGGCGATGCGGCACCATCGGATCGACGAGGAGGCGTTCTGCCGCGCAGTCCTCACCGGGTATCCGGACCGTGTCGCCCGGCGGCGCACGCCCGGCTCGCCGCGCGTGCTGCTGGCGTCGGGACACGGAGCCGTCATCGGTGACGAGAGCGGTGTGCACGGCGCAGAATATCTGGTGGCGGTCGACGTGCAGGCGGCCCACGGCTCCGCAGAACGAGGCGCGCATCCGTGTGGCGAGCGCGGTCGAGCGCGAGTGGCTGACGCCGACCGGCGAACAGCTCGTGCACACCTTCGACGAAGCGTCCGGCTCCGTGCGTGCCAGGCTCATCCTGAAGTACGACGCGATTCCGTTGTCGGAACGGATCGTCGAGCCCGATGCCGACCAGGCGGCGCGGCTGCTCGCCGTCGCGCTGCTGGCGCGCGGTCTCGACGAGGACGACGCCCGGCTGATCCGGCGTCTGCGATTCGCGGGCTGGCCGGCCGATGCCGCCGCGGTGAAGGCGCTGGTGGCGCAGGCCTGCGCCGGCGTGCGGCGCCTGCAGGACGTCGACCTGCGGAGTCATCTGCCGCACGACGCCCGCGCGCTGCTCGACCGATTCGCGCCCGAGACGCTGCCGGTGCCGAGCGGCCGGCGCATCCAGCTCGACTATCAGGATGATGGCACCGTCGTGGCGTCCGTGAAGCTGCAGGAGCTGTTCGGGCTGGCCGACTCGCCGCGTCTCGGGCCGCGGCACGAACCGGTGCTCTTCGCGCTGCTCGCGCCGAACGGGCGGCCCGTGCAGATGACGCGCGACCTGCGCAGCTTCTGGGATCGCACCTATCCCGAGGTGCGCAGGGAACTGCGCCCCCGCTATCCGAAGCATCCCTGGCCCGAGGATCCCTGGACCGCACCGCCGACCCACCGCCCCAGGCGCAGGCCGTAGATCCGCAATTCCTCCGTTCTTCGTAGCGCCGGGCTTCAGCCCGGCCGGATGCCCGCTTCTTGCGACTGCCGCACCCAGGCAGTAAAGTTGCAGCCCGACACCCGGCATTGTTCCTGGAGGAATCGGATGCGCCGTCCCCTCATCCTGCTGTCCTGCTTCGCTGTGGCAGCCGCGCTCACGGCCGTTCCCTCGGCTCAACCTGCACCGGACGCCGGCCCGGTGGTCCCCGCGAGCCATCTCGAGAATCCGTTCGCGCCCGGCTGGATGCTGGCCGACACCAACGGCAACGGCATTGCTGACGCCGTGCGCGGGAAGATCGTCGTGCCGGCCGAGCCGGATGCGGTGGGGAACGCGGCCGCGGCCGACATGGCCACGCGTCTCGCGTTCGGGTCGACGGGGCTCACGCTGCCGCTCGTGGTGAACGCGGCGTCGGCTGATGCCGGCGCTGCCGACTCACCGCACATCTGGATTGCGCTCGGTTCGGCGCCTCGGGCCGTACAGGCCCGCATCCGTCCGCTGCTGGCGCGGCTGGCGGCTGGCGAGGGTGGCGCATTTCTGGACGGGCCGGACAACGACCTGGTGCCTTGCCGCCAAAGACGATGCGGGACTGCTGGCGGCTGCGGAGAACTACGCGTCGCACGCCCCCTACCAGTGGAAGGTGCCGGGCGACGAGCTGTCGAAGATCGCGCACGACGTGAACGCGGCGCTCGCGTCGCACGACGTGAAGGCGAATGTCACGCTCGCTGCCGTCACCTACGCGAAGGGCGAGCCGGGCATCCATCGCGCCATGCTGCGCGTCAGCGGTACCGCGACCCGCGCCGCGCTTCGCCAGGCCGTGTCGGGCGTCCGCTTCGAGGCCGTCCACGCGCTCGATGCTGATGCCGGCAGCCGGCGCCGCTCTCACGATCAGCAATCCGCGCGCGGTCAGCACGTCCACGCTGCCGCCGGTCGGCAACGGCGAGCGCCACCGCCTCGATCTCGCGACGCTGTATACGATCTCGGGCCTGCTCGGCGGGTCGCCGAAGATGCCGGTGCCGTCCTCCGTCGACGGCCGCCTCTACGTGCCGGCCGGGGCGGCGGGCACGGCGATGGCGAATCTTGCGGCGCGCCTCGGCCTCGAGACGACCGGCGTTACCGTGCCGCTCGCGTTGCCTGCGCCCGGCGTCGCGGCCGACAAGGTCGGCGCACAGGCGGTCATCGCGGGCGGCTCGCCGCTCGCGACGGCGGTCGACGCCGAGCTGCGGAAGCAGAATCCGGTCTGGTCGCAGGAATCGTCGCTCAAGCCAGGCGAGGGCCTCGTCCGCATCGTCGACGATGCCCTGGGGACGCAGTCGAAGGAGAAGGACGCGCCGACGAAGAAGGATGCCATCCTCGTACGCGGCGATGCGCAGGGCTCGGCCGCGGCGCTCGACCTGCTGGCGAATCACTTCCCGAACCTGTGGGACTACGGCAAGCAGCACCTCTCGCTCGAGGAAATCCGCTACGACCTGCACCGCTTCTTCTCGCTGCGATCGGGTGTCGGGCAGGCGGCGGTGGCGCTGTATCACTTGGACCGCTGGATGGATGAGATCGCCCCTCCGGGCGAAGCCCGGCGGCCCGCACAGCGGGCCCGCGAACGGAACGGAGCGAGCCGCGAGAGGCGAGCGAGTGAAGTGAGCCGGGGTTCGGGCAGAGCCCCGACGTCAGCAACGTCGAAGCCGAGGTCTACGTCGACAAGGCCTATCCCGGCCTCGACACCTTCGTTCAGCGTGAGGTCGAGCAGCGGCTGCACGTCAGCAACGTGACCGTGAAGACCGGCAGCCTGCACGCCGGCATGCAGTGCTGCGCCGAGAACCCGCCGCTGCACTATCAGGACGCCGACTATCCGTTCCATCAGGCGAAGCCGACCTTCTCGGAGGACATCACCATTCCCTGGGAAGGCACCACGCTGCTGAAGGACGTCGAGGGCGCGGCGGCGAAGCTGAAGGCTGGCGAGCCGGTCGTGCTCGAGGCGCGCGTCAGTGAGGGACCGCAGGAGCGGCAGAAGCTGCAGGCGCAGCTCGAAGGCATCCTGACGAAGGCGGGCGCCAGTCCGCAGCAGGTGCAGATCCACGTCCTCAGCGCCTACAAGCAGGGCTACAGCTGGCTGATGGACGAGATCGCGCCCGAGCTGGCAGGGAAGTCGGTGGCGCGCCTGCGGATCGAGTTCGCGCCGAACGTCGACGCGAAGCAGATGAGCTCCATCAACTCGCGCATGCGGTGGGTGCAGGAGCTCTATCCGGTCGACGAGATGCTGGCGAAGAAGCTCGACATCCCGCTCGACAAGATCCAGATCGTCGAGATGCCGGCGGGAGGCATGGAGACGACCACTCCGACGTACCGCGTGCGCGCCTACGCGGCCGACGGCAGCGAGCTGCTGACCCGCGACTTCACCGAGACGACGGCCGAGGCGCCCTACAGCCACACGTATCCGCATTACGACTACGTGCAGGTCGAAACCGGCTGGGTGAAGCTGACCGCCGGCGGGCAGGTGGTGCTCGATCGGCGGATCGAGACCGATCCGGAAGTCTTCTGGACGCACTACCAGACCAAGACGCTGCCGCGCATCTTCGACTTCGTCATGGCGCAGGCGCACGGCCGGCCGCAGGCGGAGTACCAGCCGTTCTTCGACACGCTCCGGCTCGACATCCACATGAGCGAGCCCGACTACAACATCGGGCTCGACAAGGAACGGATCTCCATGCTGGAGGCGATGCAGGAGGACACGTTCTACTCGACCGAGAACTTCTTCTACATGATCGGCGACCTCGAGATGGGGCAGCACTGGGACTACCCGGGGCGGATCATCCCGATCGTGCACCACTCGGAGGACGGGAAGGACGGCCACGTGCACATCGAGTTCTACGGCAAGCCGGCGGCGAATCCGCTCGTCCGGCTGCGGTGGACCGATGCCGACGGCCATCGCCACGAGCGCGAGCGCGACCTGCCGGCGCTGCGCGGACAGCCCGACCCCCGGCTCGTGGGTGCGCGCGTCGCAGCCGGTCAGCCCGGTGTGGAAGCGCTGACCTGGACGCTGCCGGCCGACTACGTGAAGGACGACTACCAGGCGTGGCTGAAGGTGGTGGCGAAGGACAACGTCGAGCACACCATCTTCTCCGCCGAGCAGGCGCAGGGACAGGTCCACTGGCTCGACGCGATGCACCAGGCCGGGCTGTACCGCGACTCGCTCGCCTATCCCGACCTGAAGCAGCTGAAGCTCGAGCTCGTGCTGCCGGCGAGCCGCGAGCAGCCGGTCGACAGCGTGCCCGAGCGCGTGCTGGCGCAGCTGGAGCGTGCCGGCGCCGGCGCACGCGCGGCCGATGATTGCCGACTTTCCTGAAGCCGGAGGCCGAGGCGCATCCGACCGCCGAGCAGCTCGTCCAGTGGGATCAGCCGATCGGCCCGGCCGAGAACGCCTCGATCCTCGCGCGGCTCGCGACCTATCCCGGCGTGAATGCGTACTGGATGGGGCGCAGTTACCTCGGCATCAACATCTGGGCGGCCGACGTCATGCTGCCGTCGCCGTCGGTCCTCCGCTCCTGGGCGAAGGAGACGACGGTGAAGGCGGCGGCGATCTATTCGGGCCGCCAGCACGCCAACGAGGTGTCGAGCACGAGTCACATCGATCGGCTCGGCGCCCAGCTCGTCACCGACCCGGCGACGCGCGCCATGCTGAAGCAGGTGAACGTGGTGCTGCACCCGATCACCAATCCGGACGGCGCGCAGCTGTCGGTCGACCTCTATCACGTGACGCCGGACAACCTGCTCCATCCCGGCTATCACGGCGCGCTCACGGCCGACGTGGTCAGCGGGCAGTGGGAGCACGATCCGATCTATCCCGAGTCGCGGACGCGCCGGCAGCTGTGGGAGGCCTGGCTGCCCGACACCTTCCTCAATCCGCACGGCTATCCGTCGCACGAATGGGTGCAGCCGTTCTCCGGCTACACCGGCTGGGTGATCAGCCGCATCGGCGCGCACTCGGGACGCGAGTGGTGGCTGCCGCGCGGCTGGTTCACGAGCCTGTACTACCTGCGCGATCCGGCCCATCCCTACAGCGAGCAGTTCACCTACGACCTGCGCAACCGGATCGCCGACGCCATCGGCAAGGTGCCCGGCCTGATGCCGCTCGAGAACCGGATGAACGCGCGGTACCAGCGGTGGGGCCAGCGGTGGGATCCCGATCACATGATGCAGCCGATCGTCGGCGGCGTCCGGATCTACATGGCGCTCAAGGGCGTCACGCCGTCGCCGTCGCAGAGCGCGTTCATGACGCCGCTTCCCGGACGTCACCTACGACGATGGGTATACGGAAGCGCCGGACGAGACGGCGTACGGTCCGTACATGAACCTGCTGGCCTCGGCGGGGCTGGCGTTCGACCGCGTCCACCTGAAGTACCTGGCCGAGGGCCAACTGCGCATCCACCAGGTCGGAGAAGGCGTTCGCCAATGGCGTGCAGTGGACCGTGTCGCGCGAGCGGCCGATCCTCCCCTCGTCCGAGCCGCCGGTGAAGGTGCCATAGCGCCTGCGGCCATTCCGAGCGAGCGACAAGGAGATCGCGAGCGAGGAATCTGCGAAGCCCCGGCGTGGGGGTGGGGCCCCACGCCCACTGAGGAACTGACGCTGTCGGGCTCCGGACTACAGGCTTCGGGGCCCAACCGGATGGGCCCCGGTAGCCCCGAGCCTTCCCCTGAGGCGGGTGGCCGGGAACGGGCGCCCGCGGGCGCGGAGGGCCGGCAGCCGTGATCGTGGTTTGAGGCCCGAGCACCCGTGGGCTGTTCCCGGACGGGACCCGGGTCAATGACACCAATATGGATTCTCACACCCTGACCACCGCAGACTCTTCCGGCCTGTTCGGCTGGTGGCGGCAGGCGCCCGGGGACGCGCGTCGCGCGCTCGTGGGCGCGTCGATGGGATGGCTCCTCGATTCCTTCGACGTGATGCTCTACGCGCTCGTCCTGGCCGCGCTGATGGAAGACCTCGGCATGGCCAAGACGACCGCCGGCCTGCTGGGCTCTCTGACGCTGGTCGCGTCGGCGGTCGGCGGCGTGCTGTTCGGCGTCATCGCGGATCGCTGGGGCCGGACGAAGGCCCTGATGGGCAGCATCTTCATCTACTCGATCTTCACCGGCGCCTGCGGTCTGTCACGCACGGTGGTCGACCTGGCGGTCTTCCGCGTGCTGCTCGGCATCGGGATGGGCGGCGAGTGGGCGAGCGGCGCCGCGCTGGTCTCCGAGACGTGGTCGACCGAGCACCGCGGCAAGGCGCTCGGGGTGATGCAGAGCTCGTGGGCGATCGGCTATGCGGCGGCGGCCATCGTCACGGCCATCGTGCTGCCGCGCTTCGGCTGGCGCGCGGTCTTCTTCGTCGGCGTGCTGCCGGCGCTGGCCACGCTGTGGGTGCAGCGGAAGATCAAGGAGCCGGAGATCTGGCTGCAGTCGCGCGCGGCGGCGAAGGGCGACGCCGGTGCCACCGGCGGGATCGGCGAGATCTTCAGCGGCGGCCTGCTGCCGCTGACGATTGCCATCACGCTGATGAACGCCTGCACGATGTTCGCCTGGTGGGGGTTCAACCTGTGGATCCCGGCGTACCTGTCGCTGCCCGTCAGCCAGGGGGGCGTCGGGCTGAGCGCCTACGCGATGTCGGGGCTGGTCGTCGCGATGCAGGTGGGGATGTGGTTCGGCTACGTCACCTACGGCTTCGTCAGTGACCGCCTGGGCCGCAAGCTGACCTACATCGTCTACCTGCTGGCGGCCGCCGTGCTGATCGTCCTGTACGCGAGCACGCGGCACCCGCTCACGCTGCTGCTGCTCGGGCCGTTCGTCGCCTTCTTCGGCACCGGGTACTTCAGCGGGTTCGGCAGCGTCACCGCGGAGATCTATCCGACCCGCATCCGCGCGACCGCGCAGGGCCTCACCTACAACATCGGACGCGTCGCCAGCGCCGCGGCGCCCTTCATCGTCGGATCCCTGGCCGACACGCGCGGCTTCGGCGTGGCGCTGTCGACGGCCGCGGTCGCCTTCGTGCTGGCGGCGGTGATGTGGATCTGGATTCCGGAGACGAAGGGAAGGGAGCTGGCGTAGCTGTCGTCGCCGTGACGGCCCGCACAGCGGGCCCGCCCCTCGACGAGAGCTCGGGGCGCCCTGAGGAAGTCGAAGGGCGCGAACGGAACGGAGCGAGCCGCGAGAGGCGAGCGAGTGAAGGGAGCCGGGGTTTGGGGCAGAGCCCCATTTAAGAAGGAGCCGTGTTCGGCGGCGGGAAGCCTTCGCCGAGGGTCTTGATGCGCTGGACGAGATCTTCGTGCAGGACTCTCATCTGACGGCGCGTCTCGTCGGCCGATTCGGTGATCTCCTTCCGCAGGTCGAACCGAACGCTGTCGGCCGACTTCGCGATTTCCTCCCGGAATTCCTTTCGGACGGCAGCGAACTCGTTGCGCACCTCGACGCGAAACGCGTTGAACTCGCCCCGGAATTCTCGCAGCTGTTCTTCGACGGCGGTCATACGCTCTTCCTGCTCGATCCGCTCCGCACTTCCAGATCGCCAACTCGCCGGTTCAACGTGCGCTCCAGGCATCGTCCGCTCCTCTCACTTGCCAGCCACGCCTGTCGGCGTGGCGTGAGCGAGAGGTGCGAAGGACGTGCCATAGCGATGAGCTGACGTGCGCGTCTCCGAATCGCCGGCCAGACGACGGTAGCATCGTCCGGGCAACCAGGCAACGGGTGAGCTGTGCGCAGGAATTGCCAAGGCTGAGAGCCCGGCTGGGTGGCCGAATATTCGGCAGCCCGTAGCCCGCAGCCCGTAGCCCGAGCCCTACCTCCCCGGCAGTTCGATGTCCTTCTGCGGATGGAACTTTTCCCAATAGTGCATGTAGACCTTGTTGGTCATATTGGGCAGGCCGGCGCGCGTCAGCTCGATTGACGCCGCGGCGAAGGTGGCCAGCAGGATGAGCACGCTGATGGCCGGCACGACCATCGCGTCGGTCCGGTTGCGCAGGAAGTTCCAGAACGTCACCGCGATCGCGACGATCAGGCCGAGCGGGATGAGCCACTGCGACGCGACGTAGACCCCCTGCATCCAGTACGGCGGCCAGGTCCAGTAGTGCTCGCCGCGGACGGCCGCGTCGAACGGCAGCCGGAAGTAGACGGCGACACCGAGCGGGATCAGGCAGTACACCGTCAGGCCGACGACGATGGCCAGGAGCAGACTCGTCCGGCGGACGAAGCGGATGCGGAGCAGCAGCCAGGCGGTGATGACGATCGAGACCGCCACGACGAGGAGCATCAGCCGGTCGAGGCCAAGGCCGGCCACCCACAGGCCGGTGTCGTTCGCGGCGCCGAGCTCGAAGACGGCGAACACGATGATGCCGAGCAGGTAGAGCAGCGAGGTGAACAGCCGCACCATCGGCTTCAGCACGCGCCAGTTGAAGGCGGTGAAGGCGAGGTAGATGGCGAGTGCGCCGACGAGCCACCAGCGCAGCGGCGATCCGCGCCAGATCGACTCGACCGTGGCTTCGAGCGCGAGCGCGTAGAGCAGGATGTTCGCGACCAGGAACCAGGCGCGGCGGCGTCGCAGCCGCCGGACCTCGCGCGCGAGATCTTCGGGACCGAGGTCCGTCGACGGCCCGGCCGCGGCGGGCACCGGGGGCTGCGGGTGCCCTGGAAGCGACGTCGCGGGCGCGGACGGCTCGAGCGGCAGGTCGTCGTCTGTCACCCCTATAGCCTACCGCCTCATCGGCGCCGCAGCGGCGCCGGCGGGATTCGGGATTGGGCCATTCCCCAACCCCATTCCCTCGGTTCCCCCGTGCTACCATCGCCCCGTATGCCGTTTCGCGACGTCATCGGGCACGAACGGGCCGTCGAACTGCTCGCCCGTTCGATCGCGCAGGACTCGCTGCCGCCGAGTCAGCTGTTCGCCGGCCCGTCGGGTGTCGGCAAGCGGCTCGTCGCGCTCGCCGTCGCACAGGCGATGAACTGCCTCGCCCCTGTGTCGTTTCCGGCTGGCGGGAATGGGGCGCACGGGCCCGAATCCGGCGGTCGTAGGCGCGGAGCTGCAGCTCCGCGCGAACTCCGAGATTCTTGTGGTGTCTGCGCCTCGTGCACGCGCATCGCCCGGAACGTGCATCCCGACGTCGTGCGCCTGGCGCCCGACGACAGCGGGTCGCTCGGTGTCGATGCGGTGCGCGCCATGCTCGATCAGGTCGGATACCGGCCGTTCGAAGCGCGGCGGCGGGTGGTCATCATCGAGGAAGCCGACGCGCTCGGCGCGCCGGCCCAGAGCGCCCTGCTGAAGACGCTGGAGGAGCCGCCGCCGGCGACGGTCTTCATTCTCGTTTCGTCGCGGCCCGATGCCCTGCTGCCGACGGTGCTGTCGCGCTGTCCGCGGCTGCGATTCCGGCCGCTGACGGTGGCCGAGATCGCGGAGCGCGCTGGCCGCGCGCGGATACAGCGAGGCGGAGGCCCGCGCCGTCGCGGCCAATGCCGACGGCAGCCTCGGACGGGCACTCGAGGCGCGGGCCGGCGACCTGCTGAAGGCGCGGGAGCTCGCCGGGCAGGTGCTGCGCCAGGTCGGACGCGGCGGCAACCCGCGCGACCGGCTGGAGCAGGCGAAGGCGCTCGTCGGCAAGCGCGCGTCGGGCGGATCCGCGGCGTCCGATCGCGAGCAGCTGGCGACCTACCTGCGGGCGATGTCGTCGCTGCTCCGCGACGTCGAGCTGCTGGCCTGTGGCGCCGACGAGCAGGCGCTGGCGAACAGCGACGTGCGGGAGGATCTGGAGCGCCTGTGCGACGTCTACGCGGGCGGCCGCAGCCGGAACGCCTTCGCGGCTGTCGACCGCGCACTCAATGCGCTCGACCGCAACGCCAGCGTGAAGATCGTGGCCGACTGGCTGGTGTTGCAGATCTGACGTGTCCGGTCTTCAGTCTTCGGTCTCCAGTTCCGGTCGGTGTTTGCGCATCCGCGTATTGGCGTGCGTCTCGTAGGCGCCGAGCTTTAGCTCGGTGCACCGCCCGAGCCCGAGTCCTGTAGACCGGAGACCGGAGACCGCCGAGTCGGCAAGCGTTTTCCCCATGTCCCTCCCCCGCATCGCCATCACCGTCGGCGACCCGGCCGGCATCGGCCCGGAGATCGCCGCCGCCGCCGCGGCCGACGATGAGGTGCGCGCCGTCTGCGAGCCGGTGCTCTACGGACCGTCGAAGGCCGTGTCGTTCGTGCCCGGCCTGCTGACCGCCGAGGCCGGCAAGGCCTCGTACGACGCGGTCGTGCGGGCGGTGGAGGATGCGCAGGCCGGGAAGGTCGCGGCGATTGCGACCGCCCCGATCAACAAGGAGGCGTGGGCGCTGGCCGGGCTGCCGTGGCCCGGGCATACCGATCTGCTCGCGCACCTCACCGGCGCGTCGCCGGTGGCGATGATGTTCGTCTCCGACGCGCTGCGCGTCGTGCTGGCGACCGTGCACGTGGCGCTGGCGGACGTGCCGCGGCTCGTCACCCGCGCGCTCATCGAGTCGACGATCGAGCTGACGGCCCGCGAGTTGCCGCGCTTCGGCTTCCCGGAGCCACGCCTCGCGCTCGCCGGCCTCAATCCGCACGCCGGCGAGCACGGCGTCATCGGCCGCGAGGACGATGCCGTGCTGGCGCCCGCCGTGCAGGCCTGTCGAGACAGGGGGATTGATGTCGTCGGTCCGCTGCCGGCCGACACCGTCTTCGTGCGGGCGGCGCGCGGTGCGTTCGACGCCGTGATCGCCTGCTATCACGACCAGGGGCTGATTCCGGTGAAGCTGCTCGCCTTCGGCAAGGCGGTGAACGTGACGATCGGCCTGCCGATCATCCGGACGTCCGTCGACCACGGCACGGCGTTCGACATCGCCGGCCAGGGCCGGGCCGACGCGGGCAGTATGATCGAGGCAGTGAAGCTGGCCGCGCGGCTGGCGGCGGCGCAGCGCCCGCGGCCCGCGCGAGGATAGCGAGTCTTTGAGCGCCGCAGCGCGCGCCGGTGGGGGTGGGGCCCCGCCGGCATTGAGGAATGCAGACGCGAAGGCACGAAGGGGCTAAGGTTAAGTGGAACTGGCATACACGGCCACGAAGATACGAAGAGCCAACTGCTACCTGAATTGCTTCGTGTCTTCGTGCCTTCGTGGCTGAATTTGTAACCGAACACTGCTGCCGATGCCGGAAAGTACTGAACGTAAAAAGGCCGAGAAGAACATCGCCGAGAACCGCAAGGCGTTCCACGACTACCACATCCTCGATACCTGGGAGGCGGGCGTGGCGCTGATGGGGACCGAGGTGAAGGCCATCCGTGAGGGGCGGGTCAACCTGCGCGACAGCTACGCGCGGGTCGAGGGGGCCGAGGTGTTCGTCTACAACGTGCACATCAGCCCGTACAGCCACCGTGGCTACGCCGATCACGAGCCGCTGCGCCGGCGCAAGCTGCTGCTGCACAGCGCGGAAATCCGCAAGCTGGTCGGCAAGACCGTCGAGCGCGGCATGACGCTCGTGCCGATCCGGATGTACTTCAAGAACGGCAAGGTGAAGGTGGCGGTGGCGCTGGCGAAGGGCAAGAAGGACTACGACAAGCGCGAGACCATCAAGCGCCGCGAGACCGACCGGGAGACCCGCGCGGCCATCAAGGCGAGACGGTAGGGAGTTTCAAGACGAACGTAGAAGTGAGAATGTAGAATGCAGAAAGGAGATTTGGTCCTTCCCTGATTCCTCCATTCTTGTTCTCATTCTCAATTCGTCATCATTCACCATGAGAGTTCCTCTTCTCGATCTCACCGCTCAGTTCACCCCCATCCGCGATGAGGTGATGGCCGCCATCACCCGGGTCTGCGACAGCCAGCGGTTCATCATGGGGCCGGAGGTCGAAGGGCTCGAGCGCGAGCTGGCGCAGATGCTCGAGGTGCCGTACGCCATTGGCGTGTCGTCGGGCACCGACGCGCTGCTGGTCGCCCTGATGGCGCTCGGCGTGGGGCACGGCGACGAAGTCGTCACCAGCACGTACTCGTTCTTCGCCACGGCCGGTTGCGTTGCGCGGCTCGGCGCGACGCCGGTGCTCGTCGACATCGATCCGGTGACGTACAACCTCGATCCGGCGCAGATCGAAGCCGCCATCACGCCGCACACGAAGGCCATCCTGCCCGTCCACCTGTACGGGCTCTGCGCGGACATGGATCCGATTCTGGCCGTCGCCGCACGGCATGGCGTCCCGGTCATCGAGGACGCGGCGCAGGCGATCGGCTCCCGGTATCACGGGAAGACCGCCGGCAGCCTCGGCACGGCCGGCTGCTTCTCGTTCTTCCCGAGCAAGAACCTCGGCGCCTTCGGCGACGGCGGCCTGGTGACGTCGACCGACGAGGCCGTGGCGGCCCGCGTCCGCCTGCTGCGGATGCACGGCATGGAGCCCGAAAGTACTACCATCACCAGTCGTCGGCGGCAACTTCCGCCTCGATGCGCTGCAGGCGGCCGTCCTCCGCGTGAAGGCGCCGCATCTGGCCGCCTGGACCGAGGCCCGGCGCCGCAACGCCGACCGTTACCGGGAGTTGTTCCGGGCGAAGGGCCTCGACGGCGCCGTCGGCCTGCCGGTCGAGCCCGACGGGTACTTCCACATCTACAACCAGTTCATCATCCGCGTCGCCGATCGGGACGGCCTGCGCGCACATCTCACCGCGGCCGGCATCGGCACGGAGATCTACTATCCCGTCCCGTTCCACCTGCAGGAGTGCTTCGCGTATCTCGGCCACAAGGTCGGTGCCTTTCCGCGCGCCGAGGCCGCGGCGCGCGAGACGCTGGCGCTGCCGATCTACGGCGAGCTCACCGACGAGCAGCTGAATACGTCGTCGACCAGGTCGCGGCGTTCGTGCGCACCCCGGTGTCGGGGAAGTAGTCCTCGAGGGCCGCCACCCGCGCGCGATCAGGAGCTCGGGCGGCCCCTACGCGTTGGGGAGAGAGAACCACCGCGTATCACCCCCGACAGGTCGGTGTGACACCCGAGGGCTGTTCCCGGACAGGACCCGCGCCGCACTCAGGCTGAGGCGGGTGGCCGGGAACGGGCGCCCGCGGGCGCGGAGGGCCGGCGTCCGTGATCGCGGTGTGAGGCCCGAGCACCCGAGGGCTGTTCCCGGACAGGACCCGCGCCCATCTCATCAGGCGGGTACCCGACGCGGACCGCGCCTCGACGGATCAGCGACTCCCGCGATATTCTGCACCCCTTATGGCACACTCAGGCTCCCGTCCGGCGGCGGATCCCTCCGGCAAGCGCTCCTGGATGCCGGGTCTCACGACACAGATCTTTCTCGGTCTCCTGATCGGCATCGGGGTCGGCTACGTCTGGCCGAACTTCGGCGTGGCCATCAAGCCGCTCGCCGACGCCTTCCTGCGGATGATCAAGATGATCATCGCGCCCCTCATCTTCTCGACGCTCGTCGTCGGGATCGCGGGCACGGGCGACCTGAAGGCCATGGGGCGGATCGGCCTGAAAGCGATCATCTACTTCGAGAGCGCGACGACCGTCGCGCTGTTCCTCGGGCTGGGCCTCGTGAACCTCGTGAAGCCGGGCGCGGGACTGGCCATGCCGATCGGCACCGGCACGACCGAGCTGGCGGAGATGGCGCATCGCCAGCAGCACGCCGGCGACATGCTGATCCATCTCTTCCCGACGTCGGTCATCGACGCGATGGCCAAGGGCGACATCCTTCAGCTGGTCGTCTTCTCGCTCTTCTTCGGGATCGCCCTGGCGGCAGTGGGGAGCCGGGGCAAGCCGGTGCTCGACGTGCTGGACAGCACGGCGCAGGTGATGTTCAAGTTCACCGACTACGTGATGCGATTCGCGCCGATCGGCGTGCTCGCCGCCATCGCGGCGACCGTCGGCGGACGAGGTCTGGCCATCCTGTTCACGCTCGGCAAGCTCGTCCTCCTGATGTACGGCGGGCTCATCATCTTCGCGATCCTCGTCATCGGCGGCGTGTCGCTGATCATCCGGGTGCCCTTCCTGGCGTTCGTCCGGGCGATCCAGGAGCCGTTCCTCATCGCGTTCAGCACGGCGAGCAGCGAGGCGGCGCTGCCGGCGGCCATGGAGATCATGGAGCGCTTCGGCGTGCCGAAGAACATCGTGGCGTTCGTCCTGCCGACCGGCTACAGCTTCAACCTCGACGGGACGACGCTGTACCTGTCGCTGGCGAGCGTCTTCGTGGCGCAGCTGGCCGGCGTGCACCTGTCCTTCGAGCAGCAGATCGTCATGATGCTCACGCTGATGCTCACCAGCAAGGGCGTGGCCGGCGTGCCGCGCGCCGCGCTGGTCGTGCTGACGGCCACGCTGACGACCTTCGGCCTGCCGCTCGAGGGGGCGGCCATCCTCCTGGGCGTCGACCAGATCCTCGACATGGGCCGGACCGCCATCAACGTCATGGGGAACTGCCTGGCGACGGCCGTCGTGGCGCGCTGGGAAGGCGTGTTCGACGACGACAAGATGCGGAGCTATCTGGCCGAAGATGCCGGAGTCTGACATGATTCACTGGGCGTGGGGCCTCGCCCGAGTGAAGGAAATTCGCGCCTGCGGCCATGCCGAGCGCCGGACAAGCAAATCCGGCGTGAGGCATCGGCGTAAGTTCGGCGTGGGGGTGGGGCCCCACGCCGATTGAAAGAAGTCGCGCCTGCGGCCATGCCGAACGCCGAGGACAGGGAAATCCGGGGCGAGGCATCGGCGAAGTTACGCGCGTGGGGGTGGGGCCCCACGCCCACTGAATAATGCCCACATCCACTCCGCAGAATTCTCGTCACCGGCGCCACCGGTCAGCTCGGGGCGGCCATCGTCTCCGAGTTCCGGCGCGACAGCGAGATGGTGGCGCTGGGCCACGCCGACTGCGACCTGGGTGATCACGATGCGGTCGTGCGCGTCGTGACCGACGCGCGCCCCGACGTCATCATCAACTGCGCCGGCTACAACGCGGTCGATGCCGCCGAGGATCAGCCGGAGCTGGCCCTGCGCATCAACGCCTTCGGCGTCAGCTCGCTCGCGCGCGCGGCTGCGGCGGCCGGAGCGACGCTCGTCCATTACGGAAGCGATTTCGTCTTCGACGGCCGGGCCGACCGGCCGTACACCGAGGACGACCGCCCGAATCCGCAGAGCGTCTATGCGTGCTCCAAGCTGCTCGGCGAGTGGTTCGCCCGGACCTCTGGAGCCCGGAGCCCGAGCCGTCAACGATGCTCTTCGAGCGCCGAGCGCCGAGCGCCGAGCGCCGGGGCGTTACGTTCTTCGCGTGGAGAGCCTGTTCGGCCACGTGCCCGGCGAGGGGCGTGCGCCGAAGGGCAGTGTGGCCGGCATCCTGGCCGGTCTGTCCGAGGGGCGGGAAGTGCCGGTCTTCGTCGACCGGACCGTCTCGCCGACCTACGTCGTGGATGCGGCCGCCGCCACGCGGGCGATCCTCGAGCGCAACCTGCCGTCGGGTCTGTACCACTGCGTGAACAGCGGGCGCTGCTCCTGGTACGAGTTCGCGGAAGAGGCGGCACGGCAGCTCGGCGTGGAGCCGAGACTGAAGTCGGTCAGGCTCGAGGACCTGAGTCTTCCGGCGAACCGCCCGAAGTACTGCGCGCTGTCGAACGCGAAGCTGGCGTCCTGCGGCATCACCATGCCGTCCTGGCAGGATGCGCTGGAGCGGTACCTGAAGATCCGGGCGTCTTCGTCTCTCTGTTCGTAGGAGCCGCCCGAGGTCGCGCCTTTCGCTTTCTGCAATCACCATCGCTCTCGGGCGCCGCAATTTTCGCGTTGCGGCCGTCTCCCGACGATGCTACCGTCGTCGAAGCCAGTCATTTTCGGTGTGATCGCCTCCGCGTGCGTCGCGGCATGTCCTTCGCATTTGTCCGGCCGTCTGAGCGGAACGGGCGCGCGAGGGGAGGCGACTTATGCAGGATCCGATTGCCGTACGTGTCAGTGGGCTCGAGAGTCGGATGAGCGATGTCGAGGGGCGTGTCGGTTCCTTGGAGACCGAAGTGAAGGAATTCCGGATCGAAATGCGGGAGGAGTTCGAGAAGGTGCATTCGCAGTTCGCAAAGATCCGGCAGGAGGCCGTTGAATTCCGCGCCGAGGTGCGGGGCGAGTTCGCCACGGTTCACGTGAGGATCGACGGGATCGAGAAGGCCGTGCAGGAAACCAAGAGCCAGATGCTGACGCTGCACGAGGAAGTCATCTCTCGACATCAAGACGATCGGCGAGGGCCGCCCGTCGTCCGATCGGTAGCTTCAGGGGTCGCCTGAGCTCGCCTCCCACGCGATGGCGGCCCCTCTGCCCGACCGCCTATAGCCCATCGCCTACCGCCTGTCAGCGAAGCCCCTCGTCCGCCAGCTCCTTCACCATCTTCCCGATCGCGAGGCACGACGTGAGCCCCGGCGAGTCGATGCCGGCCACCTGTATCAGTGCCGGCACCTGTCGGTCGCGCCGGATCATGAAGTCGGCGAAGTGGTCGCTCGGCGGATGCAGCTTCGCCCGGATGCCGCTGCCGGCCAGCCGCAGATCGCCCGGTTCCAGGCCGGGCAGCAGCGCCCGCGTCGACTGCGAAGAAGGCTTCGACCGGCAGGCGGTCCTCTTCGTAGTCGTCCTTCCGGTCCTGGTAGCGGATCGTCGGACCCAGCAGCACGCTCCCGCCCGTCGTCCGGGTGAGGTGCACGCCCAGCCCGTGTCCCGACGGGTCCGGCGGGGGATAGACGAGGCCGGTCACCAGCCCGCGCTTCGACGGCGCCAGCTCCGCGTACTCTCCGCGGCACGGGTAGATCGTGAAGCCCTCGCCGCCCAGCAGTTTCGACACCTCGTCGGCGTGCAGGCCGGCGGCGTTCACGACCGTCCGGGCGAGGATCGTTTCCCGCTCGGTGCGGACGACGAGGCCGTCGGGGCTGGGGCGGCCGCCGAGCAGCCGGGTGCCCGGGAGGAAATGGGCCCCGTGCTCCTGGGCGAGTCCGAGCGAGCGCCCGGACGAGCGATTCGGCCTCGACGACACCTGTTTCCGGCGAGAAGAGCGCGGCGACCGCGTCGACGTGGGGCTCCTTCCGGCGGACGAACGCCCGGTCGACCAGCGCCAGCCCCTCGACGCCGTTTCCCGCGCCGCGTCGCTCCAGGGCCTCCAGCTCCGGGATGTCGGCCTCCGTCCGGGCCACGATCAGCTTGCCGCTGCGGTGGTGGGGGACGCCGTGCCGCTGGCAGAACTCGTAGAGCAGGCGCCGCCCGCTGACGCACAGGCGCGCCTTGAGCGAGCCGGCGCGGGTAGTAGATGCCGGCATGAATGACGCCGCTGTTGTGGGTGCTGGTGTCCATCCCCGGCCGGGGGTGGCGTTCGAGCGATGGCGACCGACCGGCCGGCGGCGGCCAGCTCGCCGGCCGCCGCGAGGCCGGCCACGCCGGCGCCGATGACGAGGACGTCGATGGTTTCCATGCTGGGCCCCTCTTGTAGCATATCTGGCCGTCCAGCGAGGATCGGTCGCGGTGCCCGTTCCTGCTATCATGATGAGGCCGTCGCCCGGATTGGGCCGGTTCGTGCGTCATTCCCGCGCAAGCTCGTCCCGCGCAGGCGGGGCGGGAGTCGGGTAGAGGATGACGTGTCCATGTTCGTCGTTCCCGCGGAAGCGGGAATCCGGAAAAGGACTGTTTGCGTGCGCGTGCTGATTACGGGCGGGGCGGGCTTCATCGGCTCCCATCTCGCCGAGGCGCTGCTCGATGCCGGCCACGCGGTGCAGGTACTCGACAACCTGTCGACCGGGTCGATCGACAACATCGACCACCTGAAGGGGCGGAGCGGGTTCCAGTACGTCATCGACTCGGTCGAGAACGAGCCGCTGCTGGCCGAGCTGGTCGACGGCAGCGACGTCGTGTTCCACCTCGCCGCCGCCGTCGGCGTCCGGCTGATCGTCGAAGCAGCCCGTTCTACACGATCGAGACCAACGTGCACGGCACCGAGGTCGTCCTGAAGCACGCGAACAAGAAGAAGAAGCTCGTCGTCATCGCGTCGACGTCCGAGGTGTACGGCAAGAGCGCGGCGGTGCCGTTCCGCGAGGACGCCGACCTCGTGATGGGGCCGACGCCGAAGCGCCGTGGGCCTACGCCTGCAGCAAGGCGATCGACGAGTTCCTGGCGCTCGCGTACTGGAAGGAGAAGAAGCTGCCGGTCATCATCGTCCGCTTCTTCAACACCGTCGGGCCGCGCCAGACCGGGCAGTACGGCATGGTCATCCCGACGTTCGTCCGCCAGGCGCTGGCGGGCGAGCCGATCACCGTGTTCGGCGACGGCACGCAGCAACGCAGCTTCACCTACGTCGGCGACGTGGTCGGCGCGCTGCATGAAGCTGATTCAGGAGCCGAAGGCCGTCGGCCAGGTGTTCAACATCGGGAACCCCGAGGAAGTGACGATTCGGGAGCTGGCCGAGCGGGTGAAGCGGATGACCGGCAGCCGCATCGCAGATCGCGACGATCCCCTACGAGGAAGCCTACGAGTCGGGCTTCGAAGACATGCCCCGGCGGGTGCCGGATCTGACGAAGATCCACGCGCTGATCGGCTACCGGCCGACCACCGATCTGGAGCAGATCCTGCACGCCGTCATCGAATACGCGCGCACCGCGGATGTCGTATAACCGCAAGCGGGTGGCCGGGAACGGGCGCCCACGGGCGCGGAGGACCGGCGTCCGTGATCGTGGTTTGAGGTCCGAGCACCCGCGGGCTGTTCCCGGACAGGACCCGCCATCGGCTCATTCGCCAACACGCTTCTCAGGAACTGCGAATACAATCGAATCTGTATGTCCTCTCAGTCATTGATCGATCGCCTCCGCTCCCGCCAGGCACGCCTTGGCGTGATCGGCCTGGGCTACGTCGGCCTGCCGCTGGCCGTGGAGTTCGCCCGCGCCGGATTCGACGTCACCGGCATCGACCTCGACGCCCGGAAGGTCGCCAGCCTCAACCGCGGCGAGTCCTACATCCTGGATGTCTCCTCCGCCGACCTGAGCGAGGTCGTCAAGGCCGGGCGGTTCCGGGCGACGACCGACTTCAGCGTGCTCGCCGGTCTCGACACCGTCGACATCTGCGTCCCGACGCCGCTGCGCAAGACCAAGGACCCCGACATGTCCTACATCGTGTCGGCGGTCGAGCAGGTCGCGAAGTACCTCCACAAGGGGCAGCTCGTCGTCCTCGAGTCGACGACCTATCCCGGGGACGACCGAGGAAGTGCTGCAGCCGATGCTCGAGGCCGGCGGCCTGAAGGCCGGCACCGACTTCTTCCTCGCGTTCTCGCCCGAGCGGGTGGACCCGGGCAACCCGCAGTGGCACACGCGGCAACATCCCGAAGGTGGTCGGCGGCGCTGAACGAGGCCTCGACGCAGGCGGCCTGCGCGCTCTACGAGCAGGTGGTCGGATCGACCATTCCGGTCGGCTCGACGCGCGTGGCCGAGATGGTGAAGCTGCTCGAGAACACCTTCCGGGCCGTGAACATCGGGATGGTGAACGAGCTGGCGCTGATGTGCCATCAGATGGACATCAACGTCTGGGAGGTCATCGACGCGGCGAAGAGCAAGCCGTTCGGCTTCATGCCGTTCTATCCGGGGCCCGGGCTCGGCGGCCACTGCATCCCGATCGATCCGTTCTATCTGAGCTGGAAGGCGCGGCAGAACGGCTTCGAGAGCCGGTTCATCGAGCTGGCGGGCCACGTCAACTCCAACATGCCGCGCTACGTGGTCAGCCGCGTCGTGGACGCGCTGAACAGCGTGAGCAAGGCGGTCCGCGGGTCGCGCGTGCACCTGTTCGGGATGGCCTACAAGCCCGACGTGAGCGATCCGCGCGAGTCGCCGGCAATCGACATCGCCCAGCTGCTGCAGCGGCAGGGGGCCACCGTCTCCTACAGCGATCCCCACGTGCCGGTGGTCGACCACGGCGATTTCCGGATGGAGGCGGTGCCGGAGGCGGCGGCGTTCGCCCAGGGCTTCGACTGCGCGGTCATCACCACGAATCACCAGGCGTTCGATTACGCCACCATCGTCGGCCGGTCGCCGCTCGTCGTCGACACCCGGAACGTGCTGAAGGGCTATCCGCAGCCGCACATCTTCCGGCTGTGAGCGCCTGCGGCCGCGCCGAGCGACGGCCAAGTGGGCCGGAGCGATGTGTCGGCGTCAGTTCGCGATGGGAGTGGGGTCCACCGCCAGTGGCGAATGTCTTATAATCCTCGCATGTCACGCCGAGCACTCATCACCGGCATCACCGGCCAGGACGGCTCGTACCTCGCCGAGCTGCTGCTCGACAAGGGCTACGAGGTCGTCGGCATCGTGCGGCGCGTCGAGCGCGCCGAACTACTGGCGCATCGAGCACCTGCTCGACCGCATCACGCTGCGGCCGGCCGACCTGCTCGACCAGCTCTCGCTCATCCGGGTGATCGACGAGGTCCGGCCCGCACGAGCTCTACAACCTCGCGGCCATGTCGTTCGTGCCGGCGTCGTGGGACCAGCCGATGCTGACCGGCGAGTTCAACGCGCAGGGCGTGACGCGCGTGCTCGAGGCGGTCCGCGCACGTCGACCCGGCCATCCGCCTCTACCAGGCCTCGTCGAGCGAGATGTTCGGCAAGGTCCGCGAGGTGCCGCAGACCGAGCTGACGCCGTTCTACCCGCGCAGCCCGTACGGCGTGTCGAAGGTGTTCGGGCACTACATCACGGTGAACTACCGCGAGAGCTACGACCTGTTCGCCTGCTCGGGCATCCTGTTCAACCACGAGTCGCCGCGGCGCGGCCTGGAGTTCGTCACGCGCAAGGTGACCGACGGCGTCGCCCGGATCAAGCTCGGGCTGGCCGACTCGCTGTCGCTCGGCAATCTCGACGCCCACCGCGACTGGGGCTTCGCCGGCGACTACGTGCGCGCGATGTGGCTGATGCTCCAGCAGGACGAGCCCGACGACTACGTCGATCGCGACCGGCGTCGAGCCACTCGGTGCGCGACCTGGTCGAGATCGCGTTCGGCCACGCCGGCCTCGACTGGCAGCAGCACGTGCGCCTGGACCCGAAGCTGCTCCGTCCGGCGGAGGTGGACCACCTGATCGGGAATCCCGCCAAGGCCCGCGCGCAGCTCGGCTGGGCGCCGACGGTCGACTTCGCCGGCCTCGTCCGGATGATGGTGGACGCCGACCTGGAGCGGCTCGCGGCCGGCATCCGGGTCGCCGAGCGGCTGTCCACGCGGTAGCCGCCGGTCTCTGGCGAGGCGGGATGGACCGCTGTGAGTGGGCCGCCGCGGCGTCGTGTCGAAGCAGGTGATCGGTTCTGTGGTCGACCGAAAGACGCCGATCCTGCCTCGCCGGCCGGCTCTCCGTGCTTCGAAACGTGAAATTGCCTTGACAGTTGGCGTGAAATAGCGTTCAATTCGTGAACATCGACGGGGCCGCCGTGGCGCTCCCCAGCGCGCCAGCGACTGGCGGTGACCCGGTTCCCTTCCCATGTCGCTGCGGTGTCGCGTCCGGCCCTGTAAGTGAGAGGGCGGAAGCCTGTACGGCCGCCGGAATGATGAGCTGGCGGCCTGTTCCACGAAATGGCCATGAAGTCTGAAGTCCGGCGCGAGCTGAACCTGCTCGAGGCGCTCGAGCAGGACGGCCGTATCACGCAGCGCGGACTGGCTGCGAAGCTGGGGATGGCGCTCGGCCTGACGAACATGTACGTCAAGCGGCTGGTCAAGAAGGGCTACATCAAGTGCGTGAACGTCCAGCCGAACCGGATCGGCTATCTGATCACCCCGACCGGACTGGCGGAGAAGGCGCGGCTGGCCTGTGAGTACATGGAGCAGTCGCTGCGCGAGTACCGCGAGATCCGCGGCCGGTTCCGCGACGAGATGCACCGGAAGCTGAACGGCGACCGGCTGCGCGTCGCCATCTACGGAACGGGAGAGGCGGCCGAGCTCGCGTACCTCTGTCTGAAGGAGCTCGGCATCGAGCCCGTCGCCGTGTTCGACGGCGACGTCGGCGGCCAGTTTCTCGGCATGCCGGTCCAGTCGGTCGACGCCCATGGTGCCGTTGGATACGATTTGATGGTCGTGGCGACGCTGGCGGATTCCCGCCCGCTCGTCGCGAATCTGGCCAGCGTCGGCATCGAGTCCGACCGGCTCGTGCTCCTTCGCGATTCGTAGCCAGTCCATGCCCTCGAGTCGAGACTATTCGTCGGTCACCGAGTCGCCCGGCAACCAGGTCACCCACGAAGCGGTCGACATGGTGCTGACCCGTTATCACTGGGCGGCCACGCTCTCGGCCGGCAAGGACGTGCTGGAGGTCGGCTGCGGGGCCGGACAGGGGCTGGGCTACGTCGCGCGGTCGGCCCGCCATGTGGTCGGCGGCGATTACACCGAGGCGCTGCTGCAGGCGGCCCGGCGCCAGTACCATGGCCGGGTCCCGCTCATCCAGCTCGACGCGCAGGCCCTCCCGTTCGCCTCCGGCAGCTTCGATGTCGTGCTCCTCTTCGAGGCGATCTACTACCTGCCCGATCCGGGGCGCTTCGTCGCCGAGTGCCGGCGCGTCCTGCGAGACGGAGGACGCCTCCTGATCTGCTCGGCGAACTGCGAGATCGGCGGATTCAATCCCAGCCCGTTCAGCACGCGGTATCTCACGGCGCGGGAGCTGCAGCAGCTGCTCGAGGACGCCGGATTCCGGACGGAGCTGTCCGGCGCGTTCCCGGCCGGGAGTCGCTCGCCGGCCGGACGGATCGTCGGCCTGGTGAAGCGGGTGGCCGTGGCGTGCCATCTGATGCCGAAGACGATGAAGGGCAAGGAGATGCTGAAGCGCGTCTTCCTGGGACCGCTCGTGCCGTTCCCCTCCGAGGTGGACGGAACCGAGGGGACGCCGCATGCGCTCGTGCCGTTGACGGTTCCACCGGACGGTGCGTGCGCGGCGTTCAAGGTGCTCTACGTGCAGGGGACCCGGCGGACGTAGTCGCATGAAGACCTTCCTCCAGAAGCACCGGCGGGTCATCGTCGTCACGATCCATCTCGTGCTGACCGTCGTGTCGAACCTGCTGGCCGTCCTGCTCAGGTTCGACGGCACGTTCCCGCAGGAGCACATCAGGCCCGTGCTGCAGGGGCTCCCCTGGCTCCTGGCGATCCGCGGCGCCAGCTTCTGGGCGTTCGGCCTCTACGAGGGGCTGTGGCGGTACGCGAGCCTCTGGGACCTGAACCGGATCATCCTCAGCGTGGCGCTAGCTCGACCGCGTTCGGGCTGCTCGTCCGCGGGCCGTTGCACCTGACGCCGTACCCCAGGACGGTGTTCATCATCGACTCGACGTGCTGATCTGCCTGCTGGGCGGCGTGCGGCTGGCCCGGCGCGATGTACCGGCAGTTCGATCGCCGCAGAACCAGAAGCGCCTGCTCATCTACGGCGCGGGCGACGCCGGCGAGCTGGTCGTCCGCGACATCAAGAACAACGGTTCTACAACACGATCCGGTGGGGTTCATCGACGACGATCCGCGGAAGATGGGCCAGTTCCATCCACGGCGTCAAGGTGCTCGGCACGGGGGAGGACCTGCCGCGCATCATCGCCACGGTACAGCCCGCACGAAGTGCTCGTGGCGATCCCCAGCGCGGAGCCCGCCGATCTGCGCGCGATCGTCAGGTCGCTCGAGCGTTACAAGGTTCCGATCAAGACGCTGCCCAGCATCTAGCGACGTGCTGGACGGGCAAGCGTGGCGGTCAGCCAGATCAGGAACCTGATGATGGAGGACCTGATGCCGCGAGAGCGGTCCGGCTGGACCCGGGCCCGGTGCGCGGACCTGATCTGCGGCCGGCGCGTGATGGTGACCGGCGCCGGCGGCTCGATCGGCTCCGAGCTGGGCCGGCAGCTGTCGAGTTCGCGCCGGCCCGCCTCGCTGCTGCTGGATCGCACGAGAACTCGCTGTTCGAGCTGCGGGACGCGGCTGGCGGACGGCGGCGCACGGGCGGTTCGACCCGCTGATCGCCGACATCAGCGACGAGCGGCGCATGGACCAGGTGTTCGCCGAGCGCGGCCGGACGTCGTCTTCCATGCGGCGGCCCACAAGCACGTGCCCGCTGATGGAGCGCAATCCGTCCGAGGCGATCAAGAACAACGTGCGCGGCACGCGCGTGCATGGCCGAGGCCGCCGTGGCTGCGCGGCGGTGAACGAGTTCGTGCTGATCTCGAGCGACAAGGCGGTGAACCCGTCGAGCGTGATGGGCGCGACCAAGCGGGTCGGCGAGCAGATCGTGCGGTCGATGAACGGGCAGGGGACGCACGCGATTCATGGCCGTGCGCTTCGGCAACGTGCTCGGCAGCAACGGCAGCGTGACGAGGATCTTCGAGCAGCAGATCGCCGCTGGCGGCCCCGTGACGGTGACGCATCCCGAGATCCGCCGGTACTTCATGCTCGATCGTCCGAAGCCGTCCAGCTCGTGCTGCACGCCGCGGCCATGCGCGGCGCCGGCGCGATCTACGCCCTGGAGATGGGCGAGCAGGTCCGCGATCCAGGATCTCGCGCGCAACCTGATCCGGCTGTCGGGCTTCGTGCCCGACGAGGACATTGAGGTCAAGTTCGTCGGCCTCCGGCCGGGCGAGAAGCTGTAGGAGGAGCTCGTCGAGGCCGACGAGCGGGCCGAGCCGAGCGGCCTCCACGCGGTGCAGCGTCTGCCGGGTACCCGAGGTCCCCTCCGATGTCGTGCGGAGCCGGGTCGCCCGGCTGGAGGCCGCCGCGCTCGACGGGAACGACGACGAAGTGCTGCGCATCCTGCTGGAGATCGTGCCGACGTTCCGCGGCGGGGCACCGGCCGGCCACGAAGGGCTGGCGAGGGCCTGAGACCGGGGAGCGGGGCCGGATTGCCGCCGGTTGCGCGGTTGACAGGGGTGAGTGCGGCCGATGACAATGCCTTGGTGTTCAATGCGTGAACATGATTCTCGCAAGGCGTGCTCCGTCAATCGTTTCGTGCCGTGACTGATGGGAACGGAGTGTCTGCTCGGCCGATGGTAGCGATGGACGACCTTCTGCTATGACTGGATTGGATGCGCGCATCTACGTGGCCGGCCACCGGGGCCTCGTGGGCTCGGCGGTCGTCCGTGCGCTCGAGGCGCACGGCTTCACGAACGTGCTCACGGCCAGCCGCGACCAGCTGGACCTGCGTGACCAGGCGGCCGTGAACTACTGGTTCCGGGCCAATCGGCCCGAGTACGTCTACCTCGTCGCCGGCACGGTCGGCGGCATCCTGGCCAATTCCACGCGTCCCGCGGAGTTCATCTACGACAACATGATGATCCACGCGACGGTGGTCCATGCGGCGCATCTGCTACGGGTCGAAGAAGCTGCTGTACCTGGGGAGCTCCTGCATCTATCCGCGGGAGTGTCCGCAGCCGATGAAGGAAGAGTACCTGCTGACCGGCCCGCTGGAGCAGACCAACGAGGCGTACGCGATCGCCAAGATCGCCGGCATCAAGCTGTGCCAGGCCTACCGGCAGCAGTACGGCTCGCAATTTCATCTCGGCGATGCCGACGAACCTGTACGGCCCGCACGACAACTTCGATCTCGACCAGCTCGCACGTGCTGCCGGCGCTGATGCGCCGGTTCCACGACGCCAGGCTGCGGGGCGACCGCGAGGTCGCCGTGTGGGGCACGGGCACGCGCGCGCCGCGAGTTCCTGCACGTGGACGACCTGGCCGACGCCTGCCTGTTCCTGATGGAGCACTACGACGACAGCCTGCACGTGAACGTCGGCACCGGGCGAGGACCTGGCCATCGGCGAACTGGTGGACATGATCCGGGCGGTCGTCTATCCCGAGGCGGAGGTGGTCTTCGATACGAGCAAGCCCGACGGCACGCCCCGCAAGCGGCTCGACGTGACGCGTCTCCACGAACTGGGATGGCGTCACCGCATCCCATTGCGCGAGGGAATCGCGACTACATACGACTGGTTCACGGAACACTACGAGCATACGCGTGGTGTGAGCCGTGCGCACTCGCGGGTGGGGCCGTATGGTCGTATCGATGCTCTTGCGGGACCCTGCTAATTTCAGCGGTTTGCCTGTCACTTTTCCGCCAGCTGTGAAACTCCATGAGCGCAACGCAACGCCGAACCGATGAGGTCGACCTCTATACCGTCGGCAGGACGCTTGCGCGCAGGTGGGCTTGGATCATCGCCGCGATGGTCCTGGGGGCTGTGGCCGGCGCAGTTGCCGCCATCACGTCCAGACCCGTATACGAGGCGACCGCCACGGTCATAACAGGCTCAGTCGTTCATGCCTCCAGACTGCAGACTGCACTGGAAGCGGAGCTGTACGATCCCGGGTTCGTTGGGAACATCGCGCGCAGTTGAACGCAGGGCCTCACCCGATTGCTGTCTCCAGTGACGCACTAACGCACGATATTCGGGTCCTGATAATTCCAGGCACCACCGACGTTCGTCTTACCTTCCGAATGGCTAACCCGGGCGATGCTGCTAGGGTGCTGAATCGGGTCATCGAAGTGGCCATGCGGGCGCGGAAAGACATCACGCTCCTGCCGATCGACGACGAGTCAATTCAACAGCGCTTCGAAGACGCGCAGGCGACACTCGCAAGAGAGAATCAAAGGCTGCAGTTCTTGTATCAACTGGCGCTCACATCCGTGCAGGCAGACGCAACGAAGCTGAATGTCAAATGCAACAGGAGTTGCTGATTGATTCGAAGGTCGCCGACTTGCAGAAGCGACTTTCTTCAAGAGACGCAACTCGCGACGGGCAAACCTCCCGAAATCCCCGGTCAGCGGCCGCAAGCGATTTCCGCTACGATTCCAATTGGCGGCTCTCCTGGAGGATCGCGAACTGTGGTCTGGCGTCAGGGTCGCGGCGGCCGTGACGGCCACGGCGGCGAGTCGCAAGACGGATCTGAAATCGGGTGAAGGCGACTACGCCAACGCACTCAAAGACTACGCGCAGGCGGCCACGCTGTACAACAGCGCTTCGCGGCGACGGCGCCCCCTCCTCGCGAATTTCCAATTCGCAAGGCGGCGGTCCCGCCCGAGCCGCTGCCAAGTCAGCGGTTCCTCTACTCTCTGATCGGTCTAGTTGTTGGACTCGTACTCTCAGTGTCTCTGCTGCTGGCCTCGATCTTGTACAGGACGATGGGTTCAGAATCCGGCGGCCAGGCGTCGCCCGACCATGATTAGCACATGACAACTGAAGTAATCCTCGGAGGAGCTGGGTTTCTCGGGAGCCATCTCAGAGAGGCGCTTGCCAAATCTGGTGCGCCGGTCATCGTGTACGACCTGGTTCACGGCCAGGATCTTCGCTCCAGTGTGCCCGAGGTGCCGTCCGGCGATTGCTACGTCTGGTTTCTGGCCTGGGATGTCGGCGGCTCGAAGTCCCTCCTTGACCCGACCAGACAGGTTGAAATTCTTGCGCAACAACCTGGCGATATGTCAGTCGGTGTTCCCCTGGATTGCCTCACGTCGCCTGTCGTGCATGTTCATCGGATCCCAGATGTCGACATTTCAGAACGCCTATGGGCTCTCGAAGCAGATGGGAGAGTACTGGGCAGGTCAGATCGAGCACTGCCAGATAGCCAGGCTCTGGAACATCTATGGTCTCGAGCCCGATATCAACCAGCGGAGCCACGTGATCTCGGACCTCATACGCACCGGACTTCAGGGGACGGTCCGGTGCGCAACCAACGGGCTCGAGCGCCGTCAGTTCCTCTATGTGAAAGACTGCGTAGACGCCCTGATTCACCAGCGCCGTACTGGACAGGCGTTGGCGGATCTCACGACCGACGAATGGATCACGATTCGAGAAGTCGCGGGAATCGTGGCCGATGAACTAGGTGTCGAAGCCGCGTTCGGCGATGCCCCTGGGTACAAAAGCCTCGTGGACGCGAAGCACTCCCTCGGCGGATGGGCGCCTCGCTATTCCATCCGCGATGGAATACGCGACGTGCTTGTCCAAGTCGGGTGATCGGCCGGGGGATGGGGGTGGTCGCGACGGGGACAGAGTTTGTGAGCGCCGATGCCGGGGTGTCGAGCGGCCTGACCAGGCGAATCGGTGTGTACATCGGTACCGGCTTCGTCACTCAGGGAACGACACTTGTCCTCTGGCTGGTGCTTGCCCGCCTGATCGAACCTTCACAAATCGGGCTCTACACGCTCGGTCTCTTTGTTTCTGACATAGCCGCTGGCTTCGGCATGATGGGAGCGGACTCGAGCTTGATGCGGCTGTACCGTCCGAAGCTGGATCCGGCGGAGGTGCTCCCGAGCTGCGCGGCGGTAATCGCCTGTGCGACCGGAGCCGCGATGGTTGGTTTGTGGGTGCTCAGGCCTGCGATTGTTCTCGCGCTGCCAAGCCTCGGCCCCCTCCTGCGGAGTCACTACCTGCTGATTTGCGCAGTGACGATTGTGAATCCCCTCGCATCCCTCACGCTCGTGCACTATACGGCCCTGCGCAAGAGTACCAGCTACAGTCGCCTTGCGCTTACCAAGGCCGCCGTCTTCTGCTCGGCCGCGCTACTGTCCGGGTTGTGCGGCTATGGCGCCATGGGGCTGTTTGGGGCCCTGCTCGGCTCGACGCTGGCCGTTCCACTCGTGGCGGGCTTCCGCGAAGGCCTGTTCTCAGGCGTGCGCCGCATAAGGCTGGCGGTCATTTCAGAAGCCGTTGGCGTACGGCTGGCCGCTGATGGCGTACACCGTGCTCGGGACCCTCGCGGTCTACGCGGGACGCGTGCTCCTGGACCACTATACGAACCTGGCCACTCTTGGCGTCTACAGTGTGTTCCTCACGTTCGCTTTGCAGCTCAACGGCGTCTGGAACAGCTTCAATCGCGCGTGGACTCCGGAAACGTTTGCGGCCCTCAATGCGGACCGGGACCGTGCGATCGGCCGCATCTCGAGAATGATCACATTCTTCACTGCCGTGTACCTCACCGGCGTGATCGTGCTCATGGTCGTCTGTCGGCCAATCGTGCTTTCCGCGATTCTCGGGCCGCAGTACGTTTCACAAATCAACGTACCTGTACAGTTCTCATTCTGGCCCCGCTGTTTACCGCTATCTACACGATTGCCTACCCGCTCTACTACTATGAACGGAAGACCACTCGGGTCATGCTTGTTTCGCTGTCCCTCTCCCTTCTCAATATCGGAGTGTCGCTGCTCCTGATTCGGTCGTATGGCGAGATCGGCGCTGCCATCTCGTTTGTCGCGGTTTCTGCGACCACCGCGGCAGCGTACCTCCTGGTGTTCAAGCGCACGATGTCGATTCCTGCGTCGATGGTCGTGTGGGTTGGGATGCTGGCAGCAATCGTGACGTTCGCTTTAATCGGGCTGCTGCGGCTGCATTCCAGTCTGGCATTCGCCCTCGTCCTCTCGTGCGGGGCGGCCATTGCGTATGTCAAGACGGATTTGAAGTACGTAATCGACTTCGTCAAGAGCGGGATTCGGGTCGCCTGAGCATGTCGACTTCCGGCAAGATTCTCTTCTACAGCTTCACTGCCAGGGCCTTTCAGAGCACCCTAATAGGACACCTGCATGAACTGGCAACGCGATATCCGGTGGTCCTGCTGACCGAGCAGATGCCCGAATATATCCGTGACCTTCTGAGCAACAACGAGTTGTTTCCTGGGCTGGAAAGCATGGTGCCCGTCGACCAGTTCAGTGCCCGTCGCTGTGGACTGCGCGAGAACCGACGCCTGTATCGGCTGGCCAGTGACGTTCTTAACACTTTCAGGCCGACGGTGGTTGTAACGGCGACGGACATTCACTCGCAATTCGACATGTACTTGACCAGATTGGCGAGATGCAAGGGTAGCATGGTGGTGTGTGTGCAGCCTACCATGAGTCTGCGAAGTCTTGCGGATGTGAGGGCTCTTCTCGAACTGACCAAGGCCGCGTCGATGCAGCCAAGATGGCTTCCACAGCCAGCGCGAATCTTGGCCGCCAGAGCGCGAAAGTGGTGCGGGCAGATCTATTACCATATGGTACTTGCCACTCGCTGTCGGGGAGAGCACCATTCGGGAGCGCGGCAAGTAGGGTCTTGTACCACCGGGCAATTGGGAATGACATCGTCCGATGTTCAGATCGTCTTTGGAGAGAGAGATCCAATAACTTCGTGCGTGAGTACCTGGCAGGCCGGCGTGTCAACTGCGCGGCTGGGTGTGTTGCCACACCACTGGGTCCGCGAAACCCGAAAGGTATTTGAACGCGTCTTTCAAAGTCGCATTCGCTCGTCTGGCGAGGGCGGACGACGGACCGCGGTGCTTCTGCTGCCAACTCTAGATGCACCAGTCGGTCGCGTCGGTCGGGAAGTGGGAAGCATCAAAGATCGCCGGGAACAGTGGCGCGAGCTGTTCAATGTCGTTGCGACAGGACTGCCGGGCTGGAAGATTGTGCTCAAGCCACATCCGGATGTCGAGGACATCGAAGCGGTGAGGACGATGTTGCCTCGCAGCCTCTTTTGTGAGATCGCAAGCCCGCAGGATGCGGTCGAGCCATACGTGTTAAATGCAGATCTTGTTATCGGCTTCCCGCTGTCCACGAGCACGGCACTCTATCTGGCAGCGCTCATTAACCCTGCAAGACCTGTCTTGTCGCTCGATCCAGATGCGGAGTTGCTGGGTGACACCTTTGCGGACTGCGAGGGGATCGACCATGTGAAATCGACTCAGGTCCTGCGAGAACATTTGGAAAAGATCCGTGTGGGCGCCTGGTGTCCCGCTGAGAATCGCCCGTTGCGAGCGCCAGATCGAAGTGGCGTGTGGAAGCCGCACTCATTTGCGGAGGTCATCGAAGAGCTCATGAGGAGTGCTGATGGCAGTCCTGAGCCAGGTCGCCGCTGGGCCTACTCTTCGAGCGATACCATCATGGCGCAGACGGGAGCGGTAAGGCGGTGAGCTGGAGGCAGGCTGTCGACGGAGCGACGAAGGCGGTGTGTGGTCGGCCAGTGACTCACCTGTCGTTCCGATACGTCCGGAACCGGGCGGCCAGTGCGCTGTACCAGAACGACATCCGGAGTCCCCATGGTTGACGAGAGACGCGGTACAGCTGTTGGGGTCGCTATTGCGTCAATCAGATACGGGCGTGGAGTACGGCGCTGGCCGGTCCAGTCTCTGGTTGGCTCATAGAACAGCGTCGCTCATTTCGGTGGAGCATTCACGGACATGGGCAGATGACGTGACGCGGGCGGCCTCGCGGAGCGGCCTGAGCCACCTGACCGTAAGGCACGTGCCGGTGAGCGACGGCCGTGAGTCTGACGACGACAGGCATCGATATGTCACGGCGCATGGCCTTGGTCCGGGCACAGCTGACTATGTGCTCGTGGACGGCCTCTTCCGCGAGGACTGTGCAAGTAAAACCTGCCAGCTGCTGCGTTCGGGCGGCCTCCTGATCCTGGACAATGCCGAACTCTGCATCGGTTCCGCCAGACCCGTTTTCGGCGAGCCTTGGTCTGGTGCGGCAGGCCAGAGATGCAACATGGGCGGGTCCGCCGCGAAACTGGAGATCCATCTGGACCACAAACGGATTGTGGTGCACGGCGATCTGGCTGAAGACAGATTAGTGGCAAGCGGACCCGAAGGACACGCGGCAAAGCGCAACGTGACTAGTAACCGATGAAACGCTTGAATCGGCTGATGGGAACACTCGTGGAGAATCTCGGCTATGAGGTTCGACGACGTCGCGGTTCCGGTTGGCTCGGCTCGATCACCTGGGTATTCGCACGATCATCGACGTCGGGGCCGACGAAGGACAGTTCGCCGCACGAGCCCTCGCCGGTTTCAAGGAGGCCAGAATCTTCAGTATCGAACCCACTCCAGCCGCCTTCTCCCGCCTCTGCCGCTTCGCCCGGCAGTCGTCGGACGGGCGGGTGGTGGCGTTGAATCTGGCACTTGGCGACTATGCCCGGCGAGGTCGAGATGTATTACCAGGAAGGCAGAGACGACACGTCCTCGATCCTGAAGGCAACGGACCACGTTCGTGAGCACTACGGTCTGGGAAGCGTCCAGAGTGGGTAAAGGCGTCCATCAGGCCTTTGGATGATGCGGTGGATGACCTGATTGGTCCCATCCAGCAGCCGTGCCTGGTCAAGATCGATGTCCAGGGTTACGAAGACAAGCTGATCCGCGGCGGTCGGCAGACACTGGGTCGGGCTTCGGCCTGCATCGTCGAGGTCGATGTTGACAACATGTATGAGGGGCAGGCACATGTCATGACCGTGTTCGGTGCGTTGGACGACTGCGGTCTCTGCTACAGCCGGGAACCTCGAACAGGCGTACGCTCCTGACGGTTCGGTCTCCTATCTCGACGCGGTCTTCATTCGCCGCGTTTGACGGATAAAGACACTCACAATGAAGACAGCCTTGGTTACCGGCTCAGCCGGACTGATCGGATCGGGATCCGGTCAGATTCCTCGTTGGCAAAGGCTATCGTGTGGTCGGCATCGACAACGACATGCGCGCGGTGTTCTTCGGTGCAGGGGCAAGCACTGCGTGGAACGTGAATGTGCTGACGCGAGAGCTCGGCGAATCGTATATCCACCGCGAAGGCGACATCCGCGACGAGGCATTGCTCTCGGATGTCTTTTCTGCCTATCGCCTCGACTTGATCATTCACGCGGCAGCTCAGCCGAGTCATGATTGGGCCGCTCGTGACCCGGCGACGGACTTTTCCGTAAATGCCGAAGGGACACTCAAGCTGCTCGAGCATTATCGGAAGTTGGCACCGGAGGCCACTTCATATTCACTTCCACGAACAAGGTCTACGGCGACAACCCCAACCTGTCCTGGTCGAGCTCGAGACCCGATATGAACTAGATCGCTCTCATCCATACGCAGAACTCGGCATCGACGAGTCAATGAGTCTGATCCAGACGACTCATAGCCTGTTCGGTGTGTCAAAGGCTGCGGCAGATCTCATGGTTCAGGAATATGGGCGATATTTCGGATTGCCGACAGGGACGTTCAGGGGAGGGTGCCTGACCGGTCCCGCTCATAGCGGAACCCAGCTTCACGGATTTCTGGCCTATCTTCGTCAAGTGCGTGGCGTCAGGAGAGCCATATACCATCTTCGGCTACAAGGGAAAGCAGGTGCGGGACAACATTCACGCATATGACCTCGTGAACATGTTCTGGCACTTTCACAAGAATCCTCGCCCGGGTGAGGTCTATAACGCAGGTGGATCGCGCCACGCGCATATTTCCATGCGCGAGGCCATTGCGCTGATCGAGAAAATAACACGGTCGCAAGGCACAGATTGCCATATGAGGACAAGGCTCGCATTGGTGATCACATCTGGTAGCGTGTCAGACGTGTCGAAGTTTCAGTCGCACTATCCACCTGGAAGTACGCCTACTCCATTGCCGACACGGTGGAGGAGATATGTCGTGCGGCAGGCGTGCCGCGATAGTGTGCGGCCTGGTGATGTGCGATGAGTGAGTTGCCGTACGCGATCAAGAGACCTGTTCAGGAAGTCCTCTCGAGACTTGGCTTCAAGCTCTCGCGTATTCACCGGAGCGAGGAACGAAGAAACAGCTACTACAGGGTGTCGCCGAGCTGCCAGATTCCGAATCTGGCCCTTCTTTATGCGCTCTTCTTGGGGCGCAGGACCTGTGGCGTGTTCGTCGAGGTCGGGGCATTTGACGGCTACACGTTCAGCAATACTTCATGCCTGCCTGACCTGGACTCGGCAGGATTTGTACATCGAGCCGGTGCCGGCGTTTGCCGACGCCTGCCGTCGCCGGTACGCTAGTTATCAGAAGGTGTCGGTCGTTCAGGCGGCAGTAGGTCCGGTTGCCGGCATGGTCCAGCTGTCCGTCGGGCAGGAGTGCTCGACGGTAAACGCGGAGCAGGCCGAAGAGGACCGAGCTGTGACGTGGGCAAGCCGGAAGATGCAGGAGGGGCTGTCGATAGTTGTTCCCCAGCGCACGCTGGATGAGGTTCTCTGCGCGCAAGAGATTGAGCCTAATTTCGACGTGCTGGTGGTAGATGTTGAAGGATATGAAGCCGAGGTGTTCAAGGGATTTGATATCACCCGCTGGACGCCAAAGCTGTTGATTGTGGAGTTGGCTGACGCGCATCCCGATCTTGAACTGAGACGTCAGCCGGACGCGGCTCTGTCAGTTGCGATACAGGATGTCGGCTATCGGATCGGTACAAAGACGCAATTAATACGGTGTTCGTCCGGGGAGATGTCTTCGGGAAGGCATATCAGATATCGTGACCGAACCACAGCCAAAGCTGAGCATCATTACCCCGTCGTACAATCAAGCTCACTTTCTTGAGCGCACGATCAGCAGCGTGCTGCATCAGCAATATGGCAACCTCGAGTACCTCGTGGTCGATGACTGCTCGACAGACGGCAGCCTCGGCATAGCGCAGCGCTTTGCCGGGCGGCTGACGGTGCTTAGGAACGAGCGCAACATGGGCCAGTCGATGTCGCTGAATGTTGGCTTTGAGCACGCCACCGGCGAAATCATTGGATGGCAGAACTCTGACGATGTGTACTGTCCGGGCGCATTCTCCGAGGCTGTCGCGTTTCTCGAGAGTCATCCATCCGTCGATATTGTCTTTTCGAACCGGTTCACGATCGACGAGTCCGACCAGGTCGTTGGAGACTTCCGCTACACTCGGTTTTGGTCGGTCGTCCATCAGTGCCCCGACGGGATCGCAATCAGCAACCAGAGTGCGTTCTGGCGTCGATCGTTGTTCGACAGGATCGAGGTATCGATCCGGCTCTGAGGTTCGCGATGGACTACGAGTTCTTTTGCGGGCTGCCGAGCCGGCGCGCGTTTTGCTCACTTGCGCAGGCATTGGGGGCGGCCAGACGATATGCGGGGAATCGGACAGATGATTTCGGACGAAGCGAGATGTTCAGGGCGGAACTGGCAGCCATCGACACCCGGCACGGGCGTAAGAGGTGGGCGAACGTGCCTCTGAAGGTGACGGCACTCGGGTATAGTACGATCGGATACCTGCTTCAAGGGGATTGGAAATATGCGGTGGGGGGCATCGTTCGCCGCGCGGGTCGTGGGCAACTTCTTTCAGGAAAGAGCTAGACGTGACACGCCTACGGTTCTTGAGCGGGCTTGGCCTGCGAGATTGGCTTCTGATTGCGTTTGTGGTCGCAATGGGGGCTGGACCCCGCATACCCTTGCCAGTTTATCTGCCGGATCGGACAGTGGACCTTCGCATCGAGATCTGCTCCTCCTTGTGATGGTGGCTGTCTGGACGGTTCAGTTGCGTCAGGGACGTCCGTATGTGTATCCGACGCCACTCGCAGTCCCTATCGTTGCTTACATTGCAATTGAGACTCACCGCGACTGTGGTTGCTCTGCGATGGCAGGCCACTAGTGGTGGTCGGATGCTCGCGTACATCGGAAAGGATGTAGAGTATTTTGCTCTCTTTCTGATGGTGGCCAACTGGGTGGATGACTGGCGGAGACTGCGCATCGTCTGTCGAGCGATTATCGGGGTAGGGGCGCTGAATGTATTGTGGGCGGGATATCAATTGCTCGCGACAGCACTCAGGCCCGCTAGTCGCCCTGGCGGTCCCGCATGCTGGCATGGGTGAACTCTAACCGCTACGCAACGTACGGTGTCACCCTGTTGGGTGAGGTGTCGCCACTAGCATGCGGAGCATTCTTTGCGTTGGTGTCGTACCTGGGCATGGCCTACGCCGGCTTCGATGAATATCCGGAGCGACCGAGCGACTGGACGTCGATTCTGCCGAGATGGTTCCGTCAGAGCTGGTGCGTGCTGTTCGGTGCGTTCGTGCTGTCCAGCGCTTCGATTGCTGTCGGGATCAAGCTGTCTATCGTATTCTTCGCAGTCGGAGTGCTCGCCTTCTGTCTTCTGAGCGCCCGCATCCGTCGGATGGCGCTGGCCAGTGTCGTTGGGGTGGGGCTGGCCGGGCTGGCTTTCAGTGCCGTGGCGCCGTTTTCGGTCAAACGGGTGTTCTTCTGGCGATCATACGTGCTCGGCTTCACCGGCGATCGGATTTTCGTGTGGGAAGGACTCGTTCCGTACGTCGACTTGCACCCGTTTACAGGTATTGGCCGAGGAGGGCTCCATCTGGCCGCCGGAGCCGACGCCCTGTTCGGAGAGGCTCATAACCAGTACCTTCCGGGTGCTGGTTGAACTGGGAGGGCTCGGCTTCGTGGCCTTCGTATGTCTGTGGCTGGCCGTGTTGGTGGTGTGCTTCGTCACGTTTTGGAGCGCTCGCAATCCCATGGGGCGTGTGATCGCGTCCACGGCACTCGTGTCCGTCGGCGCGCTGGCTGTTGCTTCCTGGGCGCAGGATGCGTTCAATCCTGTCTTGCTGAGCGAGCTGCTCTGGCTCTATGTAGGGTTGACGGTCGCCGCTTATCGGCTCGAGAGAGCAGGGAGGGCGGCGTGTTAACGATCTTTAGCTCGATGCGGCCGTTCGTCGACGAGCGCACCACGAGGGCGCAGCGCAACGCAATTCAGAGCTGGGTGAACGCCTGCGCGGGCTGTGAGATTCTGCTGATTGGGTCCGAGGCCGGCGTGGCCGAGGTGGCGAGCGAGTTCGGGATCCGCCATGTGCCAGAGGTCGAATGCGGCCCAGCTGGCAAACCGATTCGTGGAGCAGTGTTTCGGCAGGCGTGTCGGTACGCCTCGTTCTCTCGCATGTGCTTCGTCAGCGCAGATGTGCTCTTGACGTCTGACCTGCTGCACGCCACGGGGGCGGTGTCGTTCGATTCCAGTCTGTTGCTCGGACGCCGCACGGATCTCACAATCGATCACGAACTGGCATTTCATGATCCGGATTGGGAAAGGCGGCTTCGAGAGGCTGCACGGCTTGAAGGAGTGCTGCACGGTCCCTCGGCGGTTGACTGGGCGGTGTTCCCGAAAGACATTGCGGAATCGATGTATCCGCCGTTTCTGATCAATCACCCTGGCTGGGATGGCTGGTTCATTTACCAGTTCAAGAAGCGAAGAATCCCGGTAATTGATGCAACCGAGACAGGACCCTGGTCGTGCATCAAGAACATGACGACGGAGTGCGGGGGTATCGAAAGGCCTCGATTTGGAAGGATGACATGGGCGCCAGGCTGGAGTTGCAGAGAGCCGGCGGGTTCCGACCTGTTGACAATGAGGGAGGCGGACTGGCTGTTGACCGCCAGCGGGCTGCGGAGACCAGCGTTGCCGAATAGGCTGCTTGGTTACGCCTCTCGGTTTCAAATGTGGCGCACCGCGGTTGGGGCCAAGCGGTGGGTTCAGCAGATGACCTAAGGTGGTCAGGTCCCCGCACAAGAACAATGTCCACGGTCCTCCTGATCAACCCGTCGTACCACGCGACCTACGGGTCCGCGAAGTCGACGATGACCAATCCCATCTATCCGACGCTGGGATTGACGACCATCGCGGCCGAGGCCCTCCGGCGCGGGCACCAGGTGCGGGTCCTGGACATGAGCCACCGGCCCTACGACTGGCGGCTCGTGAAGGCGGAGATCCAGGCGCACAAGCCGGACATCGTCGGCATCACGGCCACCACGCCGCTGATGAACCAGTTGCGCGATCTGACGGTGCTCTGCAAAGACATCTCGCGCGATATCCTGGTCGTCGCCGGCGGCGCGCACGTGTCCGGGTTGCCCGTGGAGAGCATGCGCGAGTCGATGGCCGACCTCGTGCTCGCCGGCGAGAGCGACCGGACGTTCGGCGAGATCTGCGACGGCCACGATCCGAAGACGACGCCGGGCCTGTACTACCGCGAGGCGGGCGGCGAGATCGCCTTCAGCGGGGCGCGCCCCCTTGTCGACAACCTCGACGACCTGCCGATGCCGGCCTGGCACCTGTTCGATCCGGCGTACTACCGGAACAAGGTCAGCCGGATCCTGGTCAGGAACCCGCCGGCGACGATCGCCGAGTTCTCACGCGGCTGCGTCTTCAAGTGCGACTTCTGTGCCTCGAAGATGACGATGGCGTACGGCTACCGGAAGAAGTCGCCGGAGCGGTGTGCCGAGGAGGTCCGCCTGCTGCACCGGCTCGGGTGGCGCGAGTTCATGCTGGCCGACGACATCTTCACCTCCGACAACCACTGGGCCATGACTGTGTCGGAGGCGATCGCCCGGACCGGCGTCCGGATGACGTGGACCTGCAACAACGGCATCCGCGTGGAATCGGCGAACGACGAGCTGTTCCGAGCGCTGCGGGCGGCGGGCTGCTACCGGGTGTCGTTCGGCTTCGAGTCGGGCAACGACGACGTGCTGAAGGCGTTCGGCAAGGGCGGCCGGGCGTCGCTCGATCAGGGGCGCCGGGCGGTGCGGATGGCCCGGCGGGCCGGCATCGACACGAACGGGTTCTTCCTCCTCGGCCTGTCGGCCGACACCGAGGAGACGATGAAGGATACGATCGCCTACGCCCGGTCGCTCGAGCTCGACGTCATGATGTTCGCCGTGACCGTCGCGTTCCCCGGCACGAAGATGTTCAACGAGTACTACCGCGAAGGGCTGATCCGGTCGTTCGACTGGGACGAGTACCACGCGAGAACGTCGGCGCCGCTCTTCAGTCATCGCCACCTGACCAACGACGTCATCCAGGAGTACATCGCCCTCGCGTACCGCCGCGCCATCGTGACGAATCCGGCGTTCCTCTTCCGCCGCTTCCTCCACAGCCTGCGGACGAAGGAGCTGTTCTGGGACCTCTACTACGGAGCCCGGCTCGTGCTCCTGCCGGCCTCGCACACGAGTGAGGGGCACGACTACTATGCGAAGGACCGCTGGCCGCAGTGGGACTTCCGGTCCGAGCCGCTGCACATCGTGCCGTACCAGCGCGCCACCTACGCCCACATACCCTCGGACCGCGGGCAGGTGTCCGCGGCCGCCCATTGATACCCGTGCCTGAAGCCGTGCCCGAACCGGCGGTCACCACGGGCGACACCCGTGTCGCCGACCGTTCAGCCACCGAATACACATAA
>CAVQEJ010000011.1:0-36003 GCA_963711505.1 uncultured Acidobacteriota bacterium
CTCAGAGAAGAGAATGAGTGGCGAGCGGGGTGATGCCTACGGGCGAGCGTCCGATACCGGGCCTCATGTTGCTGATGTTGCCTACCCCCTCGAGCACCTGATCGTGCCGCAGGGCCGGACGCACTGATGCTGGACGCGGCGGCGAAGGCCTTCTTCCACGAACTCGCCCAGATCCGGTTCCTCGCGCGCCTCGCCTCGCAGCTACGGGATGGCCGGCGAACCGGGCTTCGCCGGCGCTCCGTCGCCGGCGAGACGGCATCCCGTCCGTGCGGTGCGAGGAGACTACCGGGCTGAAGCCCGGTGCGACGAAACGACCGTCGTAGCGCCGAGCTTCAGCTCGGCCTGACGGCAGCTTGCAACTCGCACGAGCGGATTGCACGTTGCACAATGCACGTCGCACGTGACGGACTGCGGCCTCGGCTCCCGCCGCAGATCCCCCCCGCCAGTTCCACCAGCGCATCTCGTTCACGCAGCAGTTCGAGCGTCGATCGCTCATCGGGCGGCACGATAGCACCGGGAGGACGGTAGAATTAGGGAATCGAGGAATTGAAGAATTCAAGAATTGAAGAAAGAAGTGGAGAGCCGGAGGATTCAGCCACGATGAGATCGGCCTCCCTGCGCGGCCGGGTCGCCATCGTCACCGGCGCATCGGCCGGGTTCGGCCGCAAGCCGCGCCACGATGTCCGCTGACTTCGTCACCGTCCCCGCCGGCTGGTTCCTGATGGGCTCCGAAGCCGGCCAGGAGGACGAAGCGCCTGTGCGTCGCGTCTGGGTCGACGCCTTCGAGATGGCCGTCTGTCCCGTGACGCGCGGCGAGTACGCGCGGTTCATCGATGCCACGGCCCACGACAGGCCGCGCGAGTGGGACAATCCGCTGTTCGCCGATCCGGTGCTGCCGGTGGTCGGAGTGAGCTGGGAGGATGCGGTCGTCTACTGCGCCTGGCTCACCTCCGGCGGCGCGGCCGCACGGCTGCCGACCGAGGCCGAGTGGGAGCGGGCGGCCCGCGGCGGCCTCGAGGGGCTGACCTATCCCGGCGGCAACGAGCTGCCGGGGTGGCTGCCGGAGGGCGGACGAGGCCCCCTGCCCGGGCCCTGGCCGGCGGCGCTCGGCGAACCGAACGGGTTCGGCCTGCACGGCATCGCCGCGAACGTGCACGAGTGGTGCGCCGACTGGCATTCACGCGACTATTACGCGAGCGCGCCGGAGCGGAACCCGCAAGGCCCGCCGTCTGGCGTCCGCCGGGCGTCGCGCGGCGGGTCGTGGCGGCACGCCGTCACCATCAGCCGCACGGCGGCCCGCAGCAAGATCGATCCGTCGTTTCGCTACACCGACTATGGCTTCAGACTCGCCCGAACACTCTGACCTGCCGCCCCTCGAGCGGGCGTGCGCCGTCGCGCGGGCCGTCCGCGACGCGGGTGGCCGCGCGCTGATCGTCGGCGGCTGGGTCCGCGATCGGATCCTCGGCCACGCCTCCAAGGACGTCGACCTCGAGGTCTACGGCGTGCCGGCCGAGCGCCTTCGCGCCCTGCTCGAACAGTTCGGCCGCGTCGAAGCCGTCGGCGAGAGCTTCCGGGTGTACAAGGTGGTCGGCCTCGACGTGGCCCTGCCCCGCCGGGAATCGAAGACCGGCCGCGGGCACCGCGGGTTCGACGTGCAGGGCGACCCGGACATGAGCGTCGAGGAGGCCACCCGCCGACGCGACTTCACGGTCAACGCCATCGCCTGGGATCCCCTGACCGACGAGTACCTCGATCCCCGGAACGGCCGCGCCGACCTCGCGCAGCGCCGGCTCCGCGTGGTCGATCCGGCCACGTTCGGTGACGACAGCCTCCGCGTGCTGCGCGCGCTGCAATTCGCGGCGCGCTTCGACCTGCAGCTGGACGACGACACGAAGGCGCTCTGCCGCCGGGTGCCGCTCAACGACCTGCCGGCGGAACGGATCTGGGGCGAGTTCGAGAAGCTGCTGGGGGCCGCGCATCCCTCGATCGGCTTCGCACTGGCGCTCGACCTCGACGTCATCGATCGGCTGTTTCCCGAGCTCTCACCCCTGGTGGGTTGCCAGCAGGAGCCGGAGTGGCACCCCGAGGGAGATGTCTGGGTGCACACACTGCTGGTGATCGATCAGGCCCGCACCCGCATCGACGGTCTCGACCGGCCGCAGGCGATGACGATCATGCTCGGCGCCGTCTGTCACGATCTCGGCAAGCCGTCGACGACGGCCTTCATCGACGGGCGGATCCGGTCGCCGAATCACGAGGAGGCCGGCGTGGCGCCGACGCACGCGTTCCTCGACCGGCTCAACCTGCACGCACTCGACGGCTACGACGTGCGCAGGCAGGTCGTCGGGCTCGTGGCGAATCATCTGAAGCCGGGCATGTGGTACAAGGTGCGCGACGAGGTGGGCGATGGGGCCTTCCGCCGCCTCGCGCAGAAGGTGGATCTGGAGCTGCTGGCACGACTCGCCAAGTCGGACTGCCTGGGCCGCACCGGCTACTTCGACTGCACGGCGATGGACTGGTTCCTCGAGCGGGCCCACGCCCTCGGCGTCTCACACCGGCCGCCGCCGCCGCTGCTGCTGGGACGTCACCTGCTCGCCCTCGGCGTCACACCGGGCCCCGAAGTCGGACGCATCCTCAAGCTGGTCTACGAGCGGCAGCTCGACGGCGAGGTGACGACGCTCGACGAGGCGCTGGCCATGGCAAAGGAGGTACGGGAGAGGTACGTAACGTAGAACGTGGAACGAAGAACGGAGGCAGCTGCGGAGAGAACTTCGCCGAAGGCTATGTCGAGCCGAGGACATGCGGATCCGAGGCGAGGCATCGGCGTCAGTTCCGCGCGGGGGTGGGGCCCCGCGCGCACTGAAGAAAAGAACTCGGAACGCTGCGAAGAGTACTTCGCCGAAGGCCAGTGGCGCGTTTCCCGCGGAGGGGGCCCCGCGCGCAGTGAATGATGCCTCGCCCTTATTGCGCGCCCGTGTGCGTGCCGTTCGGCACGGTCGGCGTCGGCAGCGGCTCTTCGAACGCGAGGTCGATCGCATCCTTCCAGATCTGGGCCATCTTCGTATAGCCGTCCGCGTTCGGATGCAGGCCGTCGGGGCCCAGCAGGTTCAGGTTCTGCTCGAACGGCGTATAGAAGTCGATGAGCTTGGCGCCGACCGACGCCACCATGGTCGCGAGCTGCTCGTTGAACGGCTGCACGAGATTGATCGAATACGGCGCGATGGCCCCCGGGCCGCTGCGCGAGGAGCGTCCCGACCATCACGGTCATGCCGCGGCCCTGCGCTTCCTGGATCATCGACTTCAGGTTGTTGATCGTCGGCGTGATGCCGGCCGAGCCGAGACCGTCGAGGTCGTTTACGCCTTCGAGCAGCAGCAGAACCTGCGGGTTGTCGGCGTCCAGCACGCCGGGCAGCCGGTTGATGCCCCACTCCTGGGTACCGGTCCCCGTCGCCTCGCCCTGCACGCCTTCGTTGTACACGTGGATCCGCTGGTCGGAGTGCTCCGTCTGCAGCAGGTTGCCCGAGCTTGTAGGGATAGGAGACCGGCGCCACGACCAGCTGCAACAGGCCCGTACAGCGTCGTGATCGTGCCCGGCCGTGATGCTGTCGCCGAAGGCCACGTAGGTCGTCTTGGACAGCGGCCGCGCCGCCGGCTCGGAGAGCGAGGGCAGCGTCGGGACCTGGGTCGACGTCTGGACGGGGCTGGGCTGCGTCGGTGATCCGCCGCAGGCGGCCAGCAGGCCCAGGGTCAACGCCAGGGCGACCGGTTTGACAGGCGTGAAACGCATGCAGAAAGTGTCCTCGAAGAGAAGAACAGTCGCAAAGTCTAGCAGACGTCCCGCGCCGCACACAACCGGCAGGCCCGGGGGCGCCCGGGACGTCGGTCGGCCGCACGGCGGCCCTCCCGACTCGGGTAGACTGCTCGGTATGGTCGGTCCGTTCAGGGCGTGGCTCGGCGTCGGCACGATTGCGGCGCTGCGCGCCCAGGAACCCCGGTACTACGTCGTGAACACCGACTACCTGCGGTCCATCCCCGCCGACAGCCCGCCCGGACGGCTGCTGGCCGGCCTCGCGGCGGGCACGCTGGGGTATCGTCTGGTCCTGCACGCACGGACCCCGTCGCCCTGGCCGTGGCTGCCCGCGCCGCATCCCGACCTGGTCGGCACCCGGCGCCCGGAGCCGGTGCTGTCGAACCTGGACAAGATCAACCCGACGCTCGACGTCTACGAGCGGGTGACGCCGACGCCATGAGAGTGCTGGTCGTCGAAGACGACGCGGTCATCGCGGGCTTCATCGTGAAGGGGCTCGAAGAGGCCGGGTACGTCGTCGACCACGCGCGCGACGGGGAACGGGGACTGCAGATGGCCGTGGCCGGCCCGTACGACGCCGCGGTCATCGACGTGATGCTGCCGCGGCTGGACGGGCTCGGCCTCATCGAAGCGCTGCGGCGGCGGAAGATCGCGACGCCGGTGCTCATCCTGAGCGCGCGCCGATCGGTGGACGACCGGGTGAAGGGACTCCAGGTCGGCGGCGACGACTACCTGACCAAGCCGTTCGCCTTCTCGGAGCTGCTGGCCCGCGTCCAGGCGCTGATCCGCCGGGCGAGCGGCGCCACCGAGCCGACACAGCTGATCTTCGGGGATCTGTCGCTCGACCTGCTGACGCGGCAGGTCGTGCGCGGCGGCCGATCGCTCGATCTGCGGCCGCGCGAATTCGCCCTGCTCGAGTACCTGATGCGGAACGCGGGCCGCGTGGTCTCGAAGACGATGATCATCTCGCACGTCTGGAACTACGCGTTCGATCCACGCACGAACGTGGTCGACGTGCTGATCCATCGGCTGCGCGAGAAGGTGGACCGCGGCTTCGAGACCCGGCTGATTCACACCGTGCGCGGGATGGGCTATGTCCTCAAGAGCGTCTGACAGGCTGCGGCACACCTTCGGCCTGCGGCTGGCCGTCTGGTACGCGGCGCTCTTCGCGGCGAGCGCCATTGTCCTCGTGGGACTCACCTACCTGCTGGTGGCCCGCTCGCTGACCGATCGCGATCACGAGATCATCCGCTCCACCATGGTCCGCTACGCGGCGCAGTACGAGCAGGGCGGCCTGGACGCGCTGAACGCCGCCATCCGGACCGACGCGCTCGCCGGCCGGCACGAGCCGCTCTTCGTGCGGGTCCTCGGTCCGAACGAGGAGGCGCTCTTCTACAGCATGCCGGCCAACTGGCTGGACTTCAATCCGGCGTCGATTCCCGTGCCCCCGCCCGACGCCCCCTCGTCCTGGACCACCGTGTCGGCGCGGCGCGGCGCCACGCAGCTCGAGATCGATTCCGCCCACCTGCCGGACGGTACGCTGTTCCAGGTCGGCAAGAGCACGGAGAGCCGCGACGAGATCCTCCAGCGCTTCCGCAACGTCCTCGGGATCGCGCTGCTCGCCATGCTGGCGATCGGCCTGACGGGCGGCGCGGTCCTCACGCGATCGGCGCTGACGCCCATCCGCCGGCTCATCGACGCCGTCCGCTCGATCATCCACACCGGCCGGCTGCACGCGCGTGTGCCGGCTGGAACGACCGGTGACTCGATCGACGAGCTCGGCGGATTGTTCAACGGCATGCTCGATCGGATCGAGACGCTCATCGACGGCATGCGCGGCTCGCTCGACAACGTCGCCCACGATCTCCGGACGCCGATGATGCGCCTGCGCGGCACGGCCGAGCTCGCCCTGCAGTCGAACGACGCCGAGGCCTGCCGCGAGGCCCTGGTCGACTGCGTGGAGGAGTCGGAACAGGTGCTCGCCATGCTCGACACGCTGATGGACATCTCCGAGGCCGAGACCGGCGTGATGAAGCTGCAGCGCGAACCGGTGTCGACCGGCGCCCTGCTGGCCGACACGGTCGATCTCTACGCCGACGTCGCCGAGGACCGGGGGATCATCCTGAGCGCGGAGGCCGGGGCCGACCTGCCGGTGAGCGTCGACCGCAATCGCATGCGCCAGGTGCTGGCCAACCTGGTCGACAACGCCGTCAAGTACACGCCCCCCGGCGGACGGGTCACGCTGGCCGCCGCCCGCGCCGATTCGCAGGTCCGGATCAGCGTGCGGGATACCGGCCCGGGCATTCCGGCGCACGAGATCGATCGGATCTGGGATCGGCTGTATCGCGGCGACACGAGCCGCTCGGAGCGAGGCCTCGGCCTCGGCCTCAGCCTCGTCCGCGCCATCGTCCGCGCCCACGGCGGCTCGGTCGACGTCCACAGCGAGCCGGGACAGGGAACGGAGTTCGTGGTCTCGCTGCCGGTGGACGGGTCGAGTGCCTGAGCGGCCGGCGGAGATCGGGATTGGCGGGTTGGGGATTGGGGATTCGGCACGATTCGACCCCGGTCTCGCCCCCAATCCCTCAATCCCAATCCCGAATCCCCTTCACCTTTCACGTTTGTAATCCTTCCGAAAGCTCCCGGTAAGGCCCTCTGTCGTCTCATGGAATAGAGCGTCGGGACGGATGATTCCCGCGCCTCTATTTCTGGAGGGTGTACATGCATCTCAACGATTCGAAAGCCCCGCGCCGGGCCCCGCAGTGGATGGCGGCGCTCGCCGCCGTTGCGCTCCTGGGCGGGGGCGTTGCGGCCCACAGTCTGAAGGGCGGTGCCGCCGCCAGCCCGGCCTTCCCGACGCCGGCTCCTGCGGCGACAGCGGCCACGCAGGCCTCCGGCCCCGTCGGCCCCTCGACCATCGTCTCGTCCTACGCCGACATCGTGAGCCGGGTCGCGCCGGCCGTCGTCACGATCCGGGCCGACCAGCGGGTGCAGCCCGCGGTCGATCTGCCGTTCTCGGACGATCCGCTGTTCCGCCAGCTCCTGCCGCGCGGGCAGCAGGCGCCGCAGCCCCGGGCGCAGCATGAACTGGCGCTGGGGTCTGGCGTCGTCATCCGCTCCGACGGCTACATCCTCACGAACGAGCACGTCATCGACGGTGCCGATTCCATCAAGGTCGACTTGAGCGATCGGCGCGAGTTCAAGGCGCGCGTGGTCGGCTCGGACAAGCCGAGCGATCTCGCCGTGCTGAAGATCGACGCGACCGGCCTCGAGGCGCTGCCCCTGGCCAACTCGAGCAACGTGCGGGTCGGCGACGTGGTGCTGGCCGTCGGCGATCCGCTCGGCATCGGCCGCACGGTGACCATGGGGATCATCAGCGCCAAGGGCCGCGTCACCAGCGTGGGCGACGGCAGCTACGAGGACTTCCTGCAGACCGACGCCCCGATCAACCGCGGGAACTCGGGCGGGCCGCTCGTCAACACCCGTGGTGAAGTGGTGGGCATCAACTCGCAGATCCTCTCGCCCTCGGGCGGCAGCATCGGCATCGGCTTCGCCATTCCGTCGAACATGGCGCGCAACGTCATGACGCAGCTCATCGACACCGGGCACGTCCGCCGCGGCCTGCTGGGCGTCACCGTCCAGGCCGTGACGGCCGACCTCGCGTCGAGCCTCGGCCTGCCCGCCGTGCGAGGGCGCCATCGTGGACAAGGTCGAGCCGGACAGCGCCGGTGCCGAAGCGGGACTTCAGCAGGGCGACGTGATCACGTCGCTCAACGGCGCGCCCGTCACCGACAGCAACGGGCTGCGCAACGCCGTCGCCGGCACCATGCCCGGCACGGCGGTCACCATCGGCTACGTCCGCGACGGCCACACGCATACGGCCCGCGCCACGCTCAAGGCGCTCGACGCCGGCGACAACGGCAGGACGAAGCGGACGGCCGACAATGACAGCGGGAACGCAGGGCTCACCGTGAAGCCGCTCGACGCGGGGCAGGCGGCCAGGCTCGGCCTGCCCGCGGACAGCCATGGCGTCGTCGTGCAGGACGTGGACCCGTCGGGGCCGGCGGCCGACGCCGGCATCCGGCCGGGCGATGTGATTCAGCAGGTCAACCGGCAGGCCGTGAACACGGCGGGCGAGCTGCGCTCGGCGCTGCAGCAGTCGGGCGGGAAGCCGGCGCTGATGCTCATCCAGCGCGACGGCACGCCGTTCTACGTGACGCTGGCGGGATAGCGACGAGCGGGGTCGGGATAGGCTGTAGGCGATTCGGGCGATAGGGCCGACTCCGCCCAATCGCCAATCGCCCATGGCCCATAGCCTACAGGCGAACTGCTCACTTCAGGTTCGCCTTGAAGAACGCGATCGTCCGGGGCCAGGCGTGTTCGGTCGCCCGCATGTTGGCTCCGTCCTTCCCGTCCTGCGCCCGCAGGAAGCCGTGCCCGGCCCCCGTCTCCATGTGCGGCTCGTAGGACTTGCCGAGGCGCTTCATCGCCGCGGTCGTGGCCGGCACCGTCGCCCCGACGCGGGCATCGTCCCCACCGTAGAACGCGAGCACCGGCGCCTTGATGGCCTCGAGCTGGGCGTCCGTGGTCGGTGACGTGCCGTAGTAGACGACGGCCGCCGCCAGCCCGGGCTGGTGCGCCGCATAAGCGAAGCTCGAAGTGCCGCCCCAGCAGAAGCCCACGACGCCCGACTGGCCGTCCGCCGCCGGCAGCTTCAGCGCCCACGCGCGGACGGCATCGAGCCGGCTGTTGACGACCTCGCGCGGCAGCGCCGACACCAGCTTCACGGCCCCGTCGCGATCCACCGAGTCGCTGCCGCCGCCGTCGGGTCCCTTGCCGGAGATCAGGTCGGGCGCCACGGCGATGAAACCCTCCGCGGCGAACTGATCGGCCACCGACCGTACCCAGTCGCTCAGCCCGAAGATCTCGTGGATGACGATGATCACGGGCGCCTTCGTGCTCACCTCGGGGTAGGACACCCACGTCTTGATGACCGAGCCGTCGGCCATCTTCACGTTGTCCCACTCGCCGTGGCGCGGGGAATGATCGAGGCGGCCCCGCGCGGCCTGCTCCATCGGCGGCAGCTGCTGGTTCGCGGCCATCTGGGCGGCCTGGCCGGCAGGCCGTTCGAGGCCGCGTGCATGGCGTGATCCATCTGTGCAGCCGCCGGCGCCACGTGCAGCAGAGCCAGCCCGCCGTAACAGCTACAGCGCTCACGATCCGCAGCCTCATAAGCTCCTCCCTGGGGTCGATCGGGATTGGGGATTCGGGGTTAGGAATTCGGTGTTCCGTTCGGTTGCCCTGCACTGCAACGGTGAGACGCGCGCCGCACAGTCGGACGTTTCAGACGACGCCGAACGGCGCCGAGGAGTCCTCGGCTATCAATCAGGACGCGCGGACCGACTCGCGGCGCCGCTCGGCCGAATCGCAGGCGCTGCTCGTCGTACGGCCGCTCAGTCCTTGGCCTGCCCGGCCCGCCACTCTTCGAGCAGGCGAGCCGCGTTGCCGGAGACCGAGTGCAGCGTCGGCGACCAGCCGAGCGCCCGGGCGCGCGGGCTGCGCACGACCTGATCGAGCGCCAGCGCGTCGGCGTACGGCCCCATCTTCGTCCGGGCCTCCTCGATCGGCACGTGGCGGACGTCGGGCCGCGTATTCAGATACGGCGAGATCGCCTCGACGAGGTCGTTCACCCGCTCGTCGCCTTCGTCGTTGGCGTGATAGATCCCCGAGGCACTGGCGTTGCCCGCCAGCCGGGCGTACAGATCGGCCAGGTCGCGATCGTAGACGAGCGCCCAGTGGTTGCTGCCGTCGCCGACGACGCGGACCAGGCCATTGACGGCCGAGCGGAAGACGTCGCCGACGATCCCCTTCGCCCCGCCGTAGACGATGCCGGGCCGGATGACGACCGTGCGGACGCCGTTGACACCGGCGTCCAGCACGAGCTGCTCGTGCTCGGGGCGCCACTCGACCATCGCGATCGGGTTCACGCCGGCGTCCTCCGCCACGGCCTCGGGCGCGCTGCCGAGCACCCAGACGCCGGAGGTGTAGATCAGGAACCGGCCGTTCGAGACGCCGGCTCCGGCCGTCCGCGGCCGCCGCACCGCCGCAATCAGCGTGTCGAGCGCGGTGCGATCCACGGCCTGGCCGCGCGCCGACATTTCGAACGCGGCGAGCACGTAGCCATCCTGGCCTTCGGCGGCTGCCCGGTACGAGTCGGGCTCCGCGAGGTTCCCGACGATGGGATGCGCGCCCCGGGCGCTCACCCGCGCCGCCTTCTCGTTGTCCCGCACCAGCGCGGTCACGTCGTGACCCGCACGGATGAGAGCGTCGAGCACCGCCGATCCGATGTAGCCGGTTCCCCCGGTCAGAAAAATCCGCATAATCCTTCAGGGCCCGGCCGACGGCTTGATGCCGCGCCGGGTCCTCTCAGCTTACAGCAGTCTCGCGATGGATGGATCCAGAGCCGGAAACGCGACTCCCGGACCTAGCGCGCGGCAGTCGCCGCCGCCGGCGCGGCCGGCGCGTTGAAGAACGCCGTGAATCCCCGGTACAGCTCCCACAGATCGGCCTTCGACGAGATGTCCATCGGCGAGTGCATGCTCAGGATGCCGACGCCGACGTCGATGACGTCGATGTTCGCGTTCGCGAACCACTGGGCGATCGTGCCGCCGCCGTAGCCCGCCTTGTAGGAGTGCGTCTGCCACAGCACGCCTCCGTCATCGAAGATCCGCCGCACCTGCGCGAAGTACTCCGACAGGCCCTGCTTGCCCGAGCCGTATTCCTTCACGGCCAGCCCCCAGCCCAGCCGCGACGACGCGGATGGGTCCTGCGGCTGCGGGAACAGCGGATTCAGCGCCGTCGTGCAGTCCGACTCGAGCGCCTGCGAGTGCTCGTAGGCGTGGCGCAGCATCAGCTCGCTGTAGTGCCCGCCCTCCTGGGCGTTGATGACTTCGGCCATCAGCGTGCTGAACCACTGCGACTGCACGCCCGTGTCCCACGAGTTCACTTCCTCGTTGTTGACGCAGTAGGCGATGGCGGTCTTCTCGGGGACCTTCACCTCGGTGATGGCCCGCACGTTCGCATAGCCGCTCAGGCGATCGTCGTCGCCGTAGAGCCCCATCAGCTGGCGGTCGAGGCCGACGTCCCGGGGCTTCTCGGCGGGCACCAGCTGCAGGTCGGCCGACAGGAAGTCGGACGCCGTCACGCCGTACTTCGCCTTGAGCGCCTCCATCGCGCCCTGCGCGGTCATGGCGAGGATCGGCCGCATCTCCTCGGTGCCGATGACGTCGTGGCTCTTCCGATCGCGGAAGTCCTTGTCGACGTGCGGCGCCAGATCGGGGATCACGAACACCGGGTCGCCGGGATCGTTGCCGATGTCGACCCAGATCGTCTTCCCGTCGGTCTTGTCGATCCGCCCGATCAGCGCGAGCGGCCGGTTCACCCACTGGTAGTTCTTCAGGCCGCCGTGCGGCTGCGTCACCAGCATCTCGACGTCGAAGCTCGTGTGGAACGGCTTCGGCTTGAGCTCGACGCGCACGGCGTCGATGTGCGCGTTGACGATCCGCGTGCCGCTGGTGATCGGCTGACGCCCGATGACGAACAGCGCGATCGTCCGGTCGCGGTTCACCGCGTACCACCGCGAGCCCGGGGTCAGCTGGCTCGCCGGCACGGTGCCGGGCCACTTCCTGAACCCGTTCGCCTCGGCGATGCCGATCGCCTCGTGCACGAACGTCATCTCGCTCTTGGCCTTCGACATGAACTGCTTGAAGTCCTCGCCGAACTTCATGACGTCGTCGCGCTGGGCCGGCGACAGGCGCGGCCAGACCGGTCCCATCGCCGGTTCGGCGGCCGCCGGGGCCGGGGCCTGGGCCGCCTCGGCCCGGGGCAGTGGCGTCATGAGCAGCAGCCCCGCGAGCGCGATCGCGCCACACGCGCTTCGTCTGGCGCGGAGGCGTGAAGCCCGCAAACCGAAATCCGTAGCCCGGAGCCCGCAGCCCGTAGCCATCTGGCCTCCGCTCGTCAGATGTCCCATATGCGTTCTCCGTCGAAAAAGGTGATGATCCCGTCCTCACTGACCTTCAGAACCGGCCCGAACCGGCTCGCCGCGATCGCCGCCGTCGTCCGCGCCCCTTCCACGAACCAGGAGACCTCCACCGCGGGGAGATGCCGCAGGATGGCGCCGGCCGCGAGCAGCCGGCCCGCCGTGTCGACGACGATCGCGCCGTCGAGCGAGGCGAGCGCGCCGAGCACGCTGGGATCGAGGTCGGTGACCGAGCGGCCCGTCAGAAGATACAGCAGATCGCGGCGCGACGGGCTCACGACGTCCGCCCGGCTGGCCATCGTGTCCAGCCGATCGACCGGCGCCACCAGTTCACCGGCGCTGGCCTCCGCATCGCGCAGCACCACGAACAGCGCGCCTTCGCGCAGGTCGGCGAGATCCAGCGCCGCCTGGAACAGCCGATCCGCCAGCTCCGGCTGTCCGACCGCCGACGCCCACCGCTCGTACTTCGCCTGCATGTCCAGCAGGTGCCAGTTCGCGTTGTGGAAGCTGAAGAGCGGCGCCCCCTCCGCGAACACCTTCATCTCCTGCGACGGGCTCAGCACGGCGCAGACGTCGCGGCCGTTCACGGTGGCCAGCGCGTGCGCCTTGTAGGTGCTCGGGCACGGCACACCGGGCACGGCGCCCGGATGCTTCTCGGCCGCCCAGCGCGTCGCATCGATGATGTCGATGAGGGCCCCTTCTCGGCTCACCAGGAACAGCGTGTGCACGCCGTTGGCGAGCCGGTAGAAGCTCCGCATGGCCGTGAGCGAGCTGGCGAACGAGTGCGGCACCGGAGGGGCCGCCGGCGCGGTCGCGGCAAGGCGCGCCTCGTACGGACCGCCGAGCAGCAGCACGCCGGTGGAGATCGGCCGGTTCTCATAGGTCGAGAGCGCCGCCACCCGCAGCACCTCGATGGCCGCCGCCACGGTGTCGGCCAGACGCTCGCCACTATCCCGATGGTGGCCGCCTTCGAGGAACGCGCCGATGTAGCGGTCCTCCAGCGCGCCGCGGAACAGCTCGCGCTCCTCGGCCATCATGTGCGGGCTGAAGATCGCGCGGTACCGGGCCTCCAGCACGGAACCGATCGCCCGGGCCAGCCGCACCTCGTGCGCCGAGAACGGGCGCCGGGGCGGCACGCGCAGCACGCACAGCGTGCCGAACCAGCGGACGGTCAGCACACAGCCGTTCTCGGAGGTTTCGACCGTCATCCGTCCCTCGCCCGCGTCGGCGAGCACGGGCTCGACGTCGAACGAGGCCCGCTCGAAGAACCGCCGCAGGGCGGCCTGCAGGAAGCTCTCGTGCAACGAACTGATGCCGGGGCGCGGAGGAGGTACAGGCATGGCAGATCGGGATCGCGTGCTCCCGCGGAGCGTATGGAATCGGTCGGGCTGACGGCTGATTGCTCGATACATCATAATTCACCCATGGTCCGTGAGACGCTCGTCGACTTCTTCCGCGATCTGGCCGCGGCGCGCGGAGAGTTTCTCGTCCACGACGACGGCTACCGGACGCGGCGTCACACGTATCGCGACGTCGGACGGGCCGCCCGCGGCTTCGCGGCCCGGCTGCATGCCGCCGGCCTCGTGAAGGGCGACAAGGTCATCTTCTGGGGGGAGAACCGGCCCGAGTGGCTCGTCGCCCTCTGGGGCTGCCTCATCACGGGCATCGTCGCCGTGCCGATCGACTACCGCGCCTCGGCCGCATTCCTCGACCGGGTGCGCGCCATCGTCGAGGCCCGCGTCGTCCTCGTCGGCGACGACATCCCGCCGCCCGACACCGGGGAGCTGCACACCTTCGCCGGCGCCGACGTGTGGCGGTTCGCGGACCTGTCGTGGGCCGACGGCGAGGTGCCGCCGGTCGAGATCGCCCGCGACGATGTCGCCGAGATCATCTTCACGTCCGGCGCGACGGCCGAGCCGAAAGGCGTCGTCATCACCCACCGGAACATCCTCGCGAACATCGTCCCGATCGAGCGCGAAGTCCGGAAGTACCGCCGGTACGGCCGGCCGTTCTTTCCCCTGCGGTTCCTGAATCTCCTGCCCCTCAGCCACATGTTCGGCCAGGCGATGGCGACCTTCGTGCCGCCGATGCTGCCGGGCACGGTGATCTTCATGCGCGGGTACAACCCCGCGGAGATCGTCGAGCAGGTCCGGACCCGCCGGGTCTCCGTGCTCGTCTCGGTACCGAAGATCCTGGACGTGCTGAAGGAGCACCTGGTACGGGTCGAGCCCGGCGCGGGCGAGCCACCTCCCGAACACCAGCACGTCGCGCGGCGCTGGTGGCGCTACCGGCGCGTGCACCGCCTCTTCGGCCTGAAGTTCTGGGCCTTCGTCGTCGGCGCCGCGCCGCTCGAGACGGATCTCGAGACGTTCTGGTCGCGGCTCGGCTTCCTGGTCGTGCAGGGCTACGGTCTCACCGAGACGGCCCCGATCGTCAGCCTGAACCATCCGCTGTTCGGCACCCGCACGGGATCGGTCGGCAAGGCGATCGGCGGCGTCGACATCCGGATTGCCGACGATGGCGAGATTCTCGTGCGGGGCGAGAACGTCACGAAGGGCTACTTCCACGCCGACCAGGAGACGGCCCGGGCGTTCGAGGACGGCTGGTTCCACACGGGCGACATCGGCGAGCTCGACGCGCAGGGCCGGCTGTTCATCCGCGGCCGCAAGAAGGAAATGATCGTGACGCCCGAGGGGCTGAACGTCTTTCCCGACGACGTGGAGCGCGTGCTCAACGCGCTGCCCGGCGTGCGCGAATCCGCCGTCGTCGGCGTCGCGGCCGGCGGCGAGGAACGGGTGAACGCCGTGCTGGTGCTCGAACCGGGCGTCGCGGCAAGCGCCACCGATGCCGCCGACCGCATCGTCCAGCAGGCGAACGCGCAGCTCGAGGATCACCAGAAGGTTCGCCGCGCGCTGGTCTGGCCGGGCGACGCCCTGCCGCGGACCGAGGGGACGCGCAAGCTGAAGCGCGCCGCCATCCGGCAATGGGTCGCCGCCGGCGGCCTCCCCACGGCGGCTCCCGTCACGGACCACCGCAGCGTGGAAGCACTGCTGGCGAAATATGCGGGCGGCCGCACGATCGCGCCGGGCACGACGATCGAAGAGCTCGGCCTCAGCTCACTCGAACGGGTGGAGCTGATGGGGGCCCTCGAAGACGCGTTCCAGACGCGCATCGACGAGGGGATCTTCACAGGCGTCCGCAGCGTGGCCGATCTGCGCACACTCGTCGAGCGGCCGGCCGGTGAAGCCCCGCCGGTCTCCGAGACGTTCGACTTCCCCATCTGGAACCAGGCAGGGCCGGTGCGCGCCGCCCGTCACGCGAGCCTGGCGGTCTGGCTGCTGCCGCTGACGCGGCTGTTCGCCTGGCTGACGGTGGAAGGGCGCGAACATCTGGCCGCGCTCGACGGCCCGGTCCTCTTCGCCGCCAATCACCAGAGTCACATGGATACGCCGGTCATCCTGGCGGCCCTCCCGGCCCCCTGGCGCTACCAGGTGGCCACCGCCATGGCCAAGGAATTCTTCAAGCCGCACTTCTTTCCGGCGCAGCACGGCCGGCTGGCGTGGCTGACCAACAGCCTGAACTACTGGCTCGCGGCCGGCTTCTTCAATGCGTTCCCGCTGCCGCAGCGCGAGTCCGGCGCCCGCCAGACGCTGCGCTACATCGGCGAGCGGCTGGTCAGCCGCGGCCAGTCGATCCTGATCTTTCCCGAGGGCAAGCGGTCCGATGACGACACGCTCAACCCGTTCAGGCCCGGCATCGGCATGATGGCCTCGAAGCTGGACGTGCCCGTGGTGCCCGTCCGGATCGAGGGGCTGTACAAGGTGCTCGGGACGGGGGCGCACATGGCGACACCCGGGCGGGTACGCGTCTCCTTCGGGGCCCCGCTGCGGCTGCGCGGCGAGGACTACGAGGCCCTTGCGCGGGACGTGCAGCAGGCGGTGGAACAGCTCGGCTCGGGCGGGGTGCTCTCGCGTCGGCCGAGCTGAAGCTCGGCCGCTACGAGCGACCAGGGTTGGATCGGCCTCTGTCAGAGCCGAGGATGTTGGGGCGTACGTAGGCGCCGAGCTTCAGCTCGGCGCGAACCCTGACCCGCAGGCCCCGCTCATTGCGTCCGGGGCGCAAATATGGCACAATTATTGAACAGACAAGCCGATTTTTTCACTATAGAAAGGACATCTAGCCGTTGAGCAAGGACGATCTGATTGACATGCAGGGCACCGTCGTCGCCGTTCACAGTGGCGGCCTGTACCGCGTCCAGTGCGACGCGGGCCATGAGGTGCTCGCGCAGTTGAGCGGCCGCATGCGCCGCTTCCGCATCAAGGTCGTACCGGGCGATCGGGTCACCGTCGGCGTCTCGCCGTACGACCCGGTTCGCGGGATCATCACGTTCCGCACGCGCTAGCCAGTTTTGAGCTCAGAAACCCCACAATCCCACAGCAGCCGCACTCGCCGTTCCCCGCGGCGCCGGCCCCGTGCCCACTCACAGGCCGCCCCGGCCGTGCGCCCGAGCAACGCTCCGGTGAACACGCTGGTGCCGGCTGACGTCGATCTGACGCCGATTCCATTCGCCTCACTGGGTCTCGACGACCGCATCATGCGCGGCCTCGATGACCTGAAATACAAGGAAACCCGGCCGATTCAGAGCGCCGTGATCTCGCTGGGCCTGGGCGGCCACGACCTGATTGCCTGCGCCGAGACCGGCACGGGCAAGACGCTGGCGTTCCTGCTGCCGATTCTGCATCGACTCGTCACCGAACCGCCGGCACCGCACAGCCGCGCCCTGATCCTCGCGCCCACGCGCGAGCTCGCCGTACAGATCGAGGACGACCTGCACGGGCTGTCGTACCACACCGACATCACCAGCTTCGCCATCTACGGCGGCGTGGCGATGGATCCGCAGGAACGGGCCCTCAAGGCCGGCGCGGACGTGCTCGTGGCGACGCCGGGGCGCCTGCAGGATCACATGCGCCAGGGCAACGCGCAGCTCGACAACGTCAGCGTGCTGGTGCTGGACGAGGCCGATCGGATGATGGACATGGGCTTCTGGCCCGACGTCCGCCGGATTATCGCCGCGCTCCCGGCCAAGCGGCAGACCCTGCTCTTCTCGGCCACCATGCCGCAGGAGATCGTGGACCTGTCGAAGGAGATCATCCACGATCCGAAGTACGTGCAGGTCGGAGAGGCCAGCGCGGCGGCGCGCACGATCACCCACGAGTACCACGCGCTGTCGTCGGGCGAGAAGGCCGGATGGCTGGCGGCGTTCCTCCGCCGGACCGCCGGTCCGGTGCTCGTGTTCGTCCGGACCAAGCGCGGCGCCGAGCGGCTGGCCCTGCGGCTGGCGGGATCGGGCATCCGCGCGACCGCGCTGCACGCCGATCGATCGCAGGAACGCCGTCAGGCGTCGGTGGAAGGGTTCCGGTCGGGCAAGTACTCCGTGCTCGTGGCCACCGACATCGCGGCGCGCGGGCTGGACATCGACGCCATCAGCTACGTCGTCAATTACGACGTGCCGGAGGCGGTCGACAGCTACGTGCACCGCGTCGGCCGCACGGGCCGGTCCCAGAAGGAAGGCACGGCCCTCACCCTGGTGGCGCCGGAGGAGCGGCGCGCTTTCGCGGCGATCGAGCAGGTGATTGAGTTCCGCAGCCCCGCCGCTAACCCCGGCGCGCCTTCGCGGCCATCGAACAGGCGATCGACTTCCGGACCAGGCAGGGCGACTCAGGATGACTGATCCGTTTGCCAACGGTGGACCGGCTCCGGAGCACAACGCACCGCAGCAGCCGGAGGAGCAGGTCTCCCCGGCCATGGCGCGCTTCCGGTCCTGCCGCTGGCGCCGCCCGGCCGACGACAACGGCGGCGTCGAATGCTGCGGCCATCGCGATGTCTTGCCGATCGCTGGCGCGACCAGCTTCGATCCCGAGGCCTGGTGCCCCGACTGCACCTTCTACAAGCTGCGCCGCACCCCGCGGAAACGGCCGCAGAACGACTATTCGGTACTGACGCTCGTAGGCGGTAGGCTCTGGGCGATGGGCGGTAGGGCTGTCGCCGCACGCCGCACCTGCACGGGCGAGCCGGCTACATCGCACGTTGCCCCCTGCACGTCGCACGTGACACCGCGTCAGCTCCCCTAGTCCCCCGAGAACTCCTTCGCCAGCTCCACCCACTCGCCGTCCGGCGCCAGCCGCTGGTACGCCTTCCAGTGCGGCCGGGCTTCCTGTGACAGCCCGACCTTCTCGCAGGCCACGGCCAGGTAGAAATGCGCGTCGGCATAGGCGATGTTCAGCGTCACCGCTTCCCGGTAGCAGACGATCGCCTCTTCGAGCCGTCCGAGATCGTGGTAGATGTTGCCCAGGTTGAAGTGGGCCTCGAAGAAGTCCGGCTCGAGGCCGATGGCCCGCTCGTAGAGCGCCTGGGCCTCGGCCAGCTCGTTGCGAGCGTAGTGGATGTTCGCGAGGTTGATGAGCGCCGCGACCAGGTAGGGATCGACCTCCAGCGCCTTGCGGTACGCGGAGGCGGCCTGCTCCTGATTCCGCTCGTCGCCGTCGTCGAGCTGTGACGCGGCCGCGAAGTACTGCTCGGCCAGCGCCGCGGACGCCGCCGGTGAGACCGATGGCGGTGGCACCCCGGCCGGCCGGCGGCCGCCCAGCGGACCGGCCGCGTCCGGCGCGGGCCGGCGCAGCTTCAGGATGCGGGCGGGTGCCGCCTCGAGCCGGAAATCGAAGACGAGCTGTCCCTCGCGCGGCGGCGGCGCCAGCGCCTTCAGCACGCGCCGGAACGGCGTCCCCTGCTCGAGCTCGGCGTTGATCTGCTTGATGATCCCCAGGTCGGCGAACGTGAAATAGGCGTCGGCATTGGTGACGAGCACGGGGCGGATGATGCCCCACTTCTGCAGGTAGCGGATGTGATCCTCGCGGACGCCCGCATAGAGCGACAGCAGATCGCGCAGCGAGTAATACTGCTGTTTCAGGGCGGCCGCCGACGGCAGGCCGACGAGCGCGCAGAACTCGGCCTCGGTCAGGATCCGGATCGGCGCCTCCTTCTCGTCACGCAGCTGCTCGGCCCGCCGCAGCTTCTGGCTCTTCGCGGACGTCTCGCCACACGATTCGGCGTCCTCCGGCGCCGAATCAGCCGAGGCCTTCCCGCCGCCGGACGGGAATCCTTCCGCGCCGACCACGAGCATCGTCGTCCGGGCGTTCACCTCGTCGGCCGCCGTCCCGCCGAGCCGCTCGACGAGGGCACGGGCATCCTTGCGTCCCAGCAGCGACAACTTGCCCGTGAAGACGACGACCTGCTCCTTCAGCGGGTGGTCGCCGGGCAAATCGAACATCAGTCCGGACAATCGGTTTCCTCCGCACGCGTCGGGGAACACGTGCACGGCCGTCCACCGGCAGCGGCCCGGCGGCGCCTTCAAATCGTTCACACGATGCAGGAGAAGGGAAACGATGTCAATCCACCGCGGTCTTCGGTCTGCAGTCTTCGGTCTTCGGTCCTGACTGGACGGTAGACTGGAGACCGGAGATCTGGAGACCATCGCCCCGTCCACCGTCGTGTGGTACATTTCCTCCATGCTGCTCGCCGGCGACATCGGCGGAACCAAGACCCTGCTCGGGCTCTTCGAGCCCGGGAGCGAACGTCCGGAGCCGGCCCTCGTGCGCCGGTTCACCACGGTCGACTTCGATTCGCTCGACGACATGGTGGCCGGCTTCCTCGAACAGGCGGGTCACGCCCGCGTCGAGGCGGCCTGCTTCGGCGTGGCCGGACCGGTCGTCGGCGATACCGCGCGTCTGACCAACGTGCCGTGGCGGATCAGCGCAAGGGACACGCAGGAGCGGTTCGGCCTCTCCGATGTCCGCCTGCTGAACGATCTCCAGGCGATGGGATACGCCGTGGCCGTGCTGCGCGACGATGAGCTGGCCGTATTGCAGGAAGGCGACGCCGCCCCCGACGGCAACGGTGCGCTCATCGCGGCCGGCACCGGCCTCGGCGAGGCGATGCTGCACAACATCGACGGCCGGTTCGTCCCCGCCTCATCGGAGGGCGGCCACGCCGACTTCGCCCCGCGGAACGGATCGCGAGATCGGGCTGCTGAGCGACCTCATCCGCCTCCATGGCCGCGCGGACTACGAGATGGTCCTGTCGGGCCCCGGCATCGTCAACATCCATCGCTTCGCTGCACCCGAACGGCTGCCCGGTGGTGAAGTCGACCGACCTGGACGAGACCGACGCCCCGGCGGAAATCACGACGTCGGCCCTGGAACACCGCTGCCCGGACTGCGTCGAGACCCTCGACCTGTTCATGGCCGTGTACGGCGCGGAGGCGGGCAATCTGGCCCTCCGCTCGCTGGCCACGGCCGGCGTCTACATCGGCGGCGGCATCGCCCCGAAGATCCTGCCGGCCCTCGAGCAGGGCGGCTTCGTCGACGCGTTCCGGGCCAAGCCGCCGATGCAGGATCTGCTGGCGGCCGTGCCGGTGAAGGTGATCCTCAACCCGCGGGCCGGCCTGCTCGGCGCCGCCACGCACGCGGCGGAAATCGCGGAACGCCTGACGAATTGAGAATTGAGAATGCAGAACGTTGAAAATGGAAAGCGATGATGGCGCATTCGCGCCGACCACGTTCTCGTATCTCTACATTCTCGAATTCTCAGATGTCCTCAACATTCTGCATCGTGACAAGCCCTATCCCCCCGCCGTCCCCCTCGACCTCGTCGACGACTACCACGGCACCGCCGTTCCCGATCCCTACCGGTGGCTCGAGGACGCCGAGGCGCCCGACACGATCGCCTGGGTCGAGGCGGAGAACCGGCTGACGCGGTCGCTGCTGGACGGACCGGCGCGCGAGGCGCTCGTGCCGAGCCTGACGGAGCTGTACGGCTATGCGCGCACCTCCGCTCCCGTCCGCCGCGGCTCGCGCTGGTTCTACACGCGCAACGACGGGCATCAGAACCAGGCGACGCTGCTCGTCCGCGACGTCGGCTCGGCACCACGGCACGCACCCTGATCGATCCCAATCGCCATTGCGCCCGACGGCACGGTGGCCCTCACCGCCTTCGAGCCCGACGATGACGGTCGCCTGGTGGTGTACGGCCTGTCGCGCAATGGCAGCGATCGCCAGGACCTCTTCGTCCACGACGTCGTCATCGGGCACCGATCGCACCGACCGGCTGCAGTGGGCGAAGTTCGTCAGCCTGGCGTGGCTGAAGGACGGGTCCGGCTTCTTCTACACGCGCTTCCCCGAGCCGGGCACGGTCCCCGTCGAGCAGGAGAACTACTTCTGCCGTCTCTATTTCCACCGCATCGGCGATCCGCAGGACGCCGATCGCCTCGTCTGCGAGCGTCCGGACGACCCGATGGTCGTCTTCGAGGTCGACGTCACCGACGATGGCCGTCACCTGGTCGTCGTCGCGCGGCATGGCGCCAGCGACCGCAGCGAGATCTGGATCCGCGATCTCGCCGACCCGGACGAGCGGCTCGTGCCGATCTTCACGGGCTTCGAGGCCGCCTGGCACTTCGTCGGGAGCCGGCACGACCGCTTCTTCTTCATCACCGACGCCGGCGCGCCGCTCGGGCGGCTGGTGGGGATCCGGCAGACCGGCCCGGCCTTCTCCGCCTTCGAGGAAACGGAGCTCATCGCGGAGGGTCCTGACCGCCTCTCGGCGGCAGCCGTCGCGGGCGATCGGCTCGTGACCGTCGTGATGCACGATGCCACCGATCGGCTGCGCGTGCACCACCTGGACGGCGCGTTCGAACGCGAGATCGCCATGCCCGAGCCGGGCTCCATCCTGGAGTTGAGCGGCCGCGCGGACGACGAGGACGCCTTCGTGCAGTTCACCTCGTTCACCCGTCCCCCGACGGTGTTCCGGTTCGGCGTCCGGACGGGTGCGGTCGAGGAATGGGACCCGGTGAGCCTGCCGGTCGATCCGGCCGCCTACGAGACCACGCAGGTGTGGGTGACCTCGAAGGACGGGACGCAGGTGCCGATGTTCCTCGTCCGTCGGAAGGACGTCGGGCCGGACGGCGGACGGCCCGTCCTGCTCGGCGGATACGGCGGCTTCAACATCAGTTACACGCCCGAGTTCGATCCCGGGGCCTTCCTCTGGCTCGACCGGGGCGGCGTCGTGGCGGTGGTGAACCTGCGCGGCGGGGGCGAGTTCGGGGAGGCCTGGCACCAGGCCGGCATGCTCGAGCGCAAGCAGAACGTCTTCGACGACTTCATCGCGGCGGCCGAGTGGCTGGTGGCGAACGGCTGGAGCCGGCCGGATCGGATCGCGATCGAGGGCGGCAGCAACGGCGGTCTCCTCGTGGGCGCCGTCATGACGCAGCGGCCCGAGCTGTTCGGAGCCGTCATCTGCCGCGTGCCGGTGGCCGACATGCTGCGCTACCACCTGTGGACCGTCGGCCGCTTCTGGATCGCGGAGTACCGGCTGCGCCGACGATCCGGCGCAGTTCCGCTGGCTCTACGCCTACTCGCCGTATCACAACGTCCGCGAGGGGACCGCCTATCCGCCCACGCTGGTGATGACGGCCGACACCGACGATCGCGTGGCGCCGGGCATGGCGAAGAAGTTCGCCGCCCGCCTGCAGGCCGCCACCACCTCCGACGCGCCGATCCTGATCCGGGTGGAGACCCGCGCCGGCCACGGCGCCGGCAAGTCCATCACCCGGAAGATCGAGGAAGAGGCGGATATCTACGCGTTTCTGTTCAGGTGCCTGAGGGGAGGGTGGGACTAGGCCAGCGCCTGGAGCCGTTTGAGCAGCGCTGGCTTCCCGACGACGCCGACAATCCGGTCGACCTCCTGGCCGTTCTTGAAGATGAGCAGCGTCGGGATGCTGAAGACGTTGAAGCGGCCGGCGGTGGCGGGGTTCTCGTCGACGTTCAGCTTGGCCACGCGCACGCGTCCGGCCATCTCGGCGGCCAGCTCGTCGATGATCGGCGCGATCATCCGGCAGGGGCCGCACCACGCGGCCCACAGGTCGACCAGCACGGGCACCGGCGACTGCTCCACGTCGCGCGCGAACGTGGCGTCGCTCACCACCATCGGCCCGGCCGCCGCCCCGGCGGCCCGTTCGGCGGTGCCCGGCACCGCGAGCGGCGCCTTGCACTTGCCGCACACGATCTTGTGCTGCGCGGCGTCGGCCGGCAGCCGGTTCTGGCCGTTCCGAACGGAGATAGAATGGGACAACGGAACTCGACTCATTCGCATTCGCTCGTTCTACGCTACACCCGCGCAGCGTCCACTCCCTTGAGCAGGTGCGCCAGCCACTGGCTCGACAGCTTCTCCTCCACCGTGTTCTGGCGGAGGCGGGCGGCCAGGTTCGGGAAGTCGACCTGGTCCATCAGCTGGTCCTGATTGAAGCACGAGAAGACGAAGAACTCCTTCCCCGTCTCCGGGTCGATGTGCTTCTGCAGGCACTGGGCGCAGATTTCCTTCATCATGCACTGCATCGGCGAGTTGATGCTCGCGATGCTCACGTGCCCCTTCTTCAGGTGCGGCGCCAGCACGCCGTGGCGCGCCGCCTTCACGGCCGCCATCATCCGGTCCGAGCCGATCGCGATGATCCGGTCGACCGTCGGCAGCGGCACGAGCGCCTCGCCGAGCTCGCCCCCGTGGTAGGCCAGCATCGCCTGCACGATGTTGCCGCGGAAGTGGTGATCCTGCGGCCGCTGCGGCTCGATCGTCGCCCCCATGTCGGTGCTCCAGATCACCTGGTCGGTCGACGCCTCGATCTCCTCGCGCTTGAACAGGTCCTCGCCCTTCTTGTACCCGGCGAAGTAGATGACCCGGTTGTTCCGCTCGCGCAGCGCCCTGGCAATCGAGAAGAGCACGGCGTTGCCGAGGCCGCCGCCCAGCAGCAGCACGTTCTGCCCTTCGGGAATCTCGGTGGGGGTTCCGGTCGGCCCCATCACCACGACCGGCTCGCCCTTGCGCAGGTACGCGCACAGCCGGCTCGACACGCCCAGCTCGAGCGCGATGAGCGACAGGAGGCCGCGCTCCCGGTCGACCCAGGCGCCCGTGAGGGCGATCCCCTCCATCAGCAGGGGGGTCGTGCCGGTGGCGTCGCGCAGCGCGCCGCTCTCGAAGTTCTGCAGCCGGTAGAACTGGCCCGGATGGAAGTGCCGCGCGGCCGCCGGGGCGTGCACGACGACCTCGACGATCGTCTCGGTGAGCCGATCGACCCGCACGACCTTCGCGAGCAGCTCCGCGTCGAGCTGCTCGACGAGCCGCCGCCACGAGCGGTCGCGATCGGGCTGCTTCGCCGGATCGAGCGTCGCCAACTCACCCGCGAACAGCTTCACGACGTGGCCGTAGCCGTGCTTGGCCGACGCCATGGCCTTCACGACGTTGCCGTTGTAGCGCGGGTGGTTGTCGCCGTAATAGCGTGATGAACCGGCCGGCGCGGCTGTAGGACGTGAAGAAGCCGTTCGGGTCGGGCTTCAGCGCGAATCCGCCGTGGCCGTCCGGCGCCACGTCGAATTGCTTGAAGAACTTCTCGGCGGCTGTCGAGGCCGAACGTCCCTTCGTACTCCTTCTCGTAGGTGACGTTCGGCGACGTGCCGGCCGCCACCAGCACCGTGCGCGCGGGCAGCTCGACGGTCTCGTCCGTGTCGACCCACTTGCCGTCGGCCAGCGTCTGGCGGCGGAAGATCATGCTCCCGACCTGGCCGTCACGGTCGGGCACCGCCTCCACCGGGTTCAGGTTCTCGACGAACCCGATCCCTTCCTCGAGCGCCTTGACGATCTCCTCGTGGTTCAGCCGGTAGGCCGGTGAGTCGATCATCCGCTTGCGGTAGACCATCGACACGCCGCCCCACTCCCGCACCAGCTTCACGAAATCGGGCGCCTCGCCGGCCGCCGCCGCCCGCGCGCGCTCGGCCCGCACCGCCCGGCCGTGCGACAGGAATTCGTCGAGCTCCCACTGCTCCTCGGCGTCGTAGGCGGCGCGCACCTGCTCGTCGCCCACCTCGGCCACGAGCGCCTCGTAGCGCTCCAGCACCTTCTCGACCTGCACCGGGTAGTAGGCCATCAGCTCGGTCGCCGTGTCGGTGGCGGTCAGCCCGCCGCCGATGACCACCGCCGGCAGCCGCACCTGCAGGTTCGGCAGCGCCTGCGCGCTTGAAGGCGCCGGTCAGCTGCAGCGCCATCAGGAAGTCGCTCGCCTTGCGGACGCCGCGAATCAGGTTGTTCCGCATGTCGATGATCGTCGGCCGGCCGGCGCCGGCGGCGATCGCGATGTGATCGAAGCCGTAGCCCCAGGCGTCGTCGATCGTCACCGTGCCGCCGAACCGGACGCCGCCGTAGATCTGCATCGACGTCCGGCGCGCGAGCGTCAGGTGCAGCAGCGTCAGGAAGTTCTTGTCCCAGCGGACCGTGATGCCGTACTCCGACACGCCGCCGAAGCCCTCGAGCACCCGGTCGTCGAGCTCGCGGTAGATCTCGCTCCAGTCGCGGATCGGCTTCGGCGGCCGGCCGTCCGATGCCGACGAGCGCCTCCGCCAGCGGTTCGATCTTCAGGCCGTCGATCCCCACCACGCCGAAGCCCTCGTTCAGCAGGTAGTGCGACAGCGTGTAGCCGGCCGGGCCCGAGGCCGACGACGAGGATGTTCCGGCCGTTGTAGGGCAGCGCGTACGGGCGCCGCACGTTCAGCGGGTTCCAGCGCGTCAGCAGCCCGTAGATCTCCACGCCCCACGGCATCTGCAGCACCGTCGTCAGGGACGCCGGTCTCCACCTGCGGGATGTTCACCGGTTCCTGCTTCTGGTAGATGCACCCCTTCATGCAGTCGTTGCAGATCCGGTGGCCGGTGCCCGGGCACATCGGATTGTCGAGCACGACGAGCGCGAGCGCGCCGACGGCGTCGCCGTCCTTGCGCAGCGCGTGCATCTCCGAGATCTTCTCGTCGAGCGGGCAGCCGTTCAGCGCGATGCCCAGCGGATTGGTCGAGACCGTGCCGTCCTTCGCGTGGATCCCCTTCGAGCAGGAATCCTTGTCGCGCTCGTGGCAGAGGACGCAGTAGTTGATCTCGCTCAGCACCTCGCGCGTCGAGGCCCGGTTGTCGGTCAGCTTGAAGCCGTCGCGGCGGCGCAGCCGATCCTCGGGACCGATCATCCACTCCGGGATGTCCGGCCGCGGATGGTTCACCGGGACGAGGTTGAAGTAGTCGAGCGTCTCGGGAAAGCGGAAGACCACCCAGCTGCGGTACGCCGGGTCGTGCGCGCGGGCGGCGCACCAGCGCTTCAGCGCGTCGAGGTCGGCGGCCACCGCCTGCTTCTCCTCGTCGGTTCCCTCCCGGACGGCGGCTTCCTTCGCGAGCAGGGCGATGCCGGCCCGGGCGATCGCCAGCTCGCGATCGCCGTCGGCGCCTGCAGCCTCGGCCGCCAGCAGGCGATCCACGATCGCCTGGTCCGCGGCCGACACGTCGACGTGGGCCCCGCCCTTCAGCAGCGGCAGCGCGCGGCGGCGGACGAAGTCGACCTTGAAGCGGAACAGCTCGTCGAGCCGGGCCGTGTCGGCGCGCAGGCGCTCCGCGTCGGGCCCGTCACCGAACAGCCGGATCAGGAACCGGCTGACGTAAGGCGCCATCCGGACCAGGAGCGACGAGACGTCCGTCGCCGGCCGCGGCGCGTCGGGCGCCTGCCGGTAGGCATCCCATTCGCGCCAGAAGTCGGGATCGGCCGCCGCCACTTCCTCGCAGAACCGCTCGTAGAGATCGCCCAGTCGTTCGGGCCGGTGCAGGTCGTCGAAGGTGAAACCGGAGACGCCCAGGGCGGGCATCGCCACCTCAGCAGAAGTCATGTCCATACAAATCTGTCGTCAGCACCGAGCTTCAGCTCGGTCTCCCAACCGGGCGCAAGGCAATTGGGCGGAAATAAACGGAAAAATCTGAAAAATCAGAGCAAACACCGCCTTGGTCATTATATCTCAGCGGACCGGGCGGCCCCGTGGGGCTGCGGTGACTGGCGCGGGGCCTGTCCGGGAACAGCCCACGGGTGCTCGGACCTCAAACCGCGACCACGGCTGCCGGTCCTCCGCGCCCGTGGGCGCCCGTTCCCGGCCACCCGCCCCACCGTGTGAGATGGTCCTGGTCAGAGCCCTCGGGGACTGCCCCGGGGACAGTCCCCGCCCGTCGGGTAACAGGTTCTGCAACGCCAGGAACACTTTCGTCACGGCGAGCCGTGAACGGCCGCTTTCATTTCTGCAGCAGAGCTCGCCGCGACACCGTTTCCGATCTTCCCGGTGTCGCGCAGAATTACCCGGTCATTTCTCCAGCCGTACCGGTGTGTCGGCCGCGGAACACGTGAACTTTTCATCCGGCACACGCCTTGCCTTGATCCCCATCGGCTGGCCATCGTTCGGCATCAGCACAGATGGAGTGGATGAAGGCATGAAGAGACAGATTCGTCAGGTGCTACCAGTAATCGTCATTCTCGCGCTCGCCGCCGTCGGCGGCGCATGCAGTCAATCCGCATCACCAACCGCGCCGTCGCCCTGTCAACGGTGTCGAGTGCGACGCCCGCTGCGCCATCCGCACCGACCCCGCCGACCGCGCCGACCCCGTCAACGGGCGCGACGATCGTCGGCCAGGTCTCGGGCACCAGCTCCGGTGCGGCCACCGGCAGTTCCGCGGTGTTCCGGCCGCAGACCACGGGGCTGACCGTCACCGTGTCGGGCACGGCAGTGTCCACCACGGTCGACAGCTGCGGGGCAGTTCACGCTCAGCAACGTGCCGCCAGGGTGACGTGACGCTGCAGTTCACCGGTCCGGACACGAACGCCAGCGTCACGATCAGCGGCGTGACGTCGGGACAACAGCTGCAGATCTCGCGTCTCCGTCAACGGTTCGTCAGCGTCGCTCGACAGCGAGCACGGCAGCGACGGGTCGGTCGAGATCGAGGGGCTCATCGGCAGCCTCGATCCAGTCGGCCGCACGATGGTCGTCAACGGGACGACGATTTCGGTCCCCGCGACGGCCGCCATCACGCACGGCTCGACGACCCTCCAGCTGAGCGACCTGCAGGTCGGGCAGCGGGTCCACGTGAAGGGCAGCAATCAGTCGGGCACCGTCGTGGCGACGCAGATCATGCTGCAGGATCAGAATCCCACGCCGGAGCCGCCCCAGCCGCCGGAACACGAAACGGAGGCGAGCGGCACGCTGACGGCGGCGCCGACGCGGCAGCTGCCCCGCCGTGACGTTCACCATCGGCGCCACCACCGTCACGACCACCGCCTCGACCGTCTTCAGCGGCGGCACGTGCAGCGACCTGGCGGTGGGCGTCAAGGTCGACGTGAAGGGGACGACGACCAGCTCGAGCTCGGGCGTCTCGTCGAGCCCCTCGTCGATGACGGCCACGCAGGTCTCGATCGAGCAGCCGGAGACCCAGACCAGGGACGTGAAGGGGACGCTGTCGGCCGCGCCGAGCGGGGTCTGCCCGGCGGTCACCTTCACCGTCGGCTCCGACACGGTGACGACCACGGCCTAGACGACGTTCTAGGGCGGGACGTGCAGTGATCTCGCGGCGGGAACGCAGGTCGAGGCGGAAGGCACCTTGAGCGGATCGACGCTCACCGCGACGAAGGTGTCCATCGAGCAGCCCGAGACTCAGGAAACCGAGGTCAAGGGAACGCTGGCGGCCGCACCGACCGGCACCTGCCCGGCGGTCACCTTCACCGTCGGATCGTCGACCGTGACGACCAGCGCCGCCACGACGTTCGAAGGCGGCGCCTGCACCGACCTGGCCGCGGGCGTGAAGGTGGAGGCGCAGGGAACGGCGAGCGGGTCAACCGTCACCGCCACGAAGGTGTCGATCGAGCAGTCGGGCCACGGCGGCGACAGCAACGACAACTGACCGGGCGCAGCCCGGCGGCGCGCACGGCGCGCGCCCGCGACCGGAGGTGGAGCGAGCCGGATCGCGAGCGCAACGGAGGGAGCCGGGGTTTGGGGCAGAGCCCCATGAAAAGAACGCCGGCGGCAACTAATCGGCAGATCGATCGTCGGAGACAGAGCAGGCCCGCTTAATCCAAAGGCAGCGGGCCTGCTCTGTGCGTTCTGCGTTCTACGTTCTTCGTTCTTCGTTACAAGCATCAAGCTTCAGCTCCACGGCTTCGAACAGCGTCAGCGCGAAGCGGGCGTCTGCGTCGACCCACTGCTGACGCCGGCGGAAGCCGGCCGAGCCCGCCAGCGAGACGATCCCCGCCTCGTCGTACTTGTAGGAGCTCTCCGTCCAGATCGTCTCCCCCGGGGCGAACGTCACGGTGCATCCCGCGCCGGGAATGGACACCCGCTGCGCGCGCCGGCTCACCAGGTGCATCTCCACCCGCGACGCCTCGGGGTTCCAGCGGGCCGCGTGCGAGAAGCCGTCGAGGTCGAAGTCGGCCCCCAGCTCGCGGTTGATCCGGACGAGCAGGTTCAGGTTGAACGCGGCGGTCACGCCGAGCGGGTCGTCGTACGCGGCCAGCAGGTCGGCCTCGGGCTTCACGAGGTCCACCCCGAGCAGCAGCGCGTCACCCGGCCGCAGCGTGCTCCGGATGCCCTGCAGCAGATCCAGCGCTTCGGGCGGATGGAAGTTGCCGATGTTCGATCCGAGGAACAGCCCGAGCATCGTGCCGTCGGGCCGCCGGGCCTCGGCCATCTGCTGCAGCCCGGCCCGGTACGTCATCTGGTGCAGGGTGACGCTCAGAGGGCTCAGGAGGCTGAGCGCCTGCTCGGACAGCCGCAGCGCCTCGGCGGAGACGTCAATCAGATGCACGTCCGAGGGCCGTGGCTCGAGGCTCATCGCCTGCAGCAGCGTCACGAGCTTCTCTCCGCTGCCCGACCCGAGCTCCACGACGGTGACCGGCGACTGCAGGCAGGCGGCCACCTCGGTGCCATACCGCGCGAGCAGGCCGATCTCGGCCCGCGTCACCCGGTACCATGGCAGGCGGCAGATCGCCTCGAACAGGGCGGAGCCCAGCTCGTCGTACAGGTACCGCGGCAGGACCTGCTTCTGCGTCTGCTGGAGACCCCGCCGGACGTTGCGGGCGAAGTCGGCGAGAGCGGGATCGGTCAGCCCGACCGCCGGTTCCCGAACGTCCGGTTGATTCAATGACAGGCTCATTCTCTGGTCCTCATATTTCAGTTCGCGCGGGGCCACACCCCCGCGCGGAACTCACGCCGATGCCTCGCCTCGGACTCTCTTGTCCTCGGCTCGGCATGGCCTTCGGCGAAATCATCCTTCGAGCGCCGAGGCCCGAACGCCTGCCGTCGTTTCAGTCGGCATCATTCACACACCGGAACGTTGCATACATGTAGGGGTACTCGGGACGGAACCAGTTGCGGAAGCTGCGTCGCACGAGCTCCTTGGCCGTCGCGGGCGAGGCCCCCTTGATGACGTAGTGCTGGCCGTCGAAGAAGTCGGCCGAGTACTCCGGATAGGACGCGATCGGCTGGAAGCCTGGAAAGCCGCTGAAGACGGTCGAGGTCCACTCCCAGCCGTTCCCCACGAGGTCCTCGATACCCCAGGCACTCCGGCCTGCCGGATGGGTCCCCACCGGCGCCGGATCCCAGTCGGCGAAATCGAAACGACCGTGCCGCGCCGAGGGGGCCTCGTCGCCCCACGGCTGCGGCCGCTCGTCGCCCGAAGGCGTTCCGTATGCGGCCCGGTGGTACTCGGCCTCGGTCGGCAGCCGCCGCTTCCGCCAGCGGGCGTACGCGGTCGCCTCGGCCCAGGTCACATAGACGGGCCACGACAGCGGCAGCGCAACCTGCTCGAACATGCCGCGCCACATCCAACGATCGCCATCCCGTTCCCAGAACAGCGGGTGGCTCATCCCCGCCTCCTGCAGGCGGGCGAACGAGTCGCCGGGCCACCACCGCGGATCGCGATAGCCGCCCGCCTCGACGAACTCCAGGAACTCGCCGTTGGTCACATCGTCCACGTCCATGAAGAACGCCGGCACGTCGACGGTGTGCTGCGGAAACTCGTTGTCCCAGCCGAAGATCGTCTCCGACGGGCGGGCGCCGAGCGTGGCGCGGCCGGCCGGCACGCGCACCGCCTCGCGCGGCCGCAGGCGGTCGTCGGCCACCGGACCGCCGGCATCCGGCCGGCGCTTCTGCGCGTAGGGCAGGCGGTGCAGGATGTAGAGCAGCGTCTCCTGGTGCATCGCCTCGTGCTCGATGATCGCGTAGGCCGCCTGCGCGCGGTCGAGCAACGGGTGGCCGGCCTGCTCGATCGGGTCGTGCTCGAGCGCGTGCAGGATGCGCCGATCGCATTCCTCGACGAAGGCCCGCACCGTCTCCCGGTCGGGCCACGTCGGCGGGCCCTCCTGCGGCTGGTCCGGATCGATGCCGCGCGCGAACAGCGCCTCGAGGCGCGCATCGACACCCGGCTTGCCGAGCCCGCGCTTCACCAGCGTATTCAGGCTGAAGGCGGCCAGATGGCCGTCGTAGAAGACGATCGGGTGGCGCAGGGGGATCGGCTGCGCGTAGTAGGCGTCCGGCGTCACGAGGTCGAAGATCCGCCGGGACCGCTCGCGCGTGCTGCGGAACCAGTCGATCAGCCCCTGACGGTCGACCTGTTCCGCGGTTGGGGACGATGCGGCATGAGAAGCAGACTCCTTCCGCGGAATCTGTGCCGCGAGGACGACCAACGGCCCGCACAGTCGAGGGCCCGCGAGCGGAAGCGGAGCGAGCCGATGGCGCGAGCGAGTGAAGCGAGCCGGGGTTCGGGGCGGAGCCCCGTATAGGTTAGGATGTCGTACGCAAGGCGCAAGGATCCAGTCAGCGCCGCACCGGCCCGAAGATTCCCTGTGCACGACCACCTCTAACCCCGCTCCACAAAAGGCTTACGCTTGACTTGGCGCGTGACTGGGGACTACGCTCAGAACTCGGCCCCTCTGATGCGAATCCCCTGGCCGACGACATCGTCTGCGTAACGGCCCGCACCGCGGGCCCGCGAACGGAGTGGAGCGAGCTGAATCGCGAGCGTAACGAAGTGAGCCGGGGTTTGGGGCGGAGCCCCATGAAAATTGTCCTCAATGGCGACCCCTTCGAGATCGCCGAACCCGTTACGGTGAGCGCCCTGCTCGCGCAGCTCCGGATCGACCCCCGCCGCGTCGCCGTCGAGCACAATCTCGTCGTCCTCAAGCGGGCGACGTTCGACGAGGTCGTCGTCAAGGAAGGCGATCAGGTCGAAATCGTCAACTTCGTCGGGGGCGGCTGAGCCCGAAATCACGCTTTCGTAGCGCCCGAGCGTCGGTGGTGGCGTGAGTCGTAGCGCCCGAGCGTGAGTGCCGTCAGGTCGTAGCGCCCGAGCTTCAGCTCGGGCGACAAGCGTCAGCGCCGCTCAGCACCGTAGACCGTAGACTGAAGACCGTAGGACCATCATGGATACCCCCCTCATCATCGCCGGCCGTGAGTTCCGCTCGCGGCTGTTCGTCGGCACCGGTAAGTACACTTCCAACGCGGTCATGGTGCAGGCGCTCGAGGCCTCGGGCGCCGAGGTGGTCACCGTCGCCGTGCGTCGCGTGAACATCTCCGACCGATCGAAAGAGTCTTTACTCGACTATCTCGATCCGAAGCGCTACATGCTGCTGCCGAACACCGCCGGCTGCTACACGGCCGACGATGCCATCCGGACGGCGCGGCTGGGACGCGAAGCGGGATTGTCCGACTGGGTGAAGCTGGAAGTGATCGGCGACCAGCGGACGCTCTTCCCCGACAACGAGGCGTTGATCCAGGCGACGAAGGTCCTCGCCAGCGAGGGCTTCATCGTCCTGCCGTATACCAACGACGATCCCATCGTGTGCCGCAAGCTCGAAGAGGCGGGTGCCGCGGCGGTGATGCCGGCCGGCGCGCCGATCGGATCGGGCCTCGGCATCCAGAATCCGAACAACATCCGGATCATCAAGGAATTCGCGAACGTCCCGGTCATCGTCGACGCCGGCGTCGGGACGGCGTCCGATGCCGTGCTGGCGATGGAGCTCGGCGTCGACGGCATCCTGATGAACACGGCCATCGCGGGCGCGCAGGATCCGGTGGCGATGGCGTCGGCCATGCGGCACGCCGTCGAAGCCGGACGCCTCGCCTTCACGGCCGGCCGGATTCCGCGCAAGATGTACACGACGGCCAGCAGCCCGCTGGAGGGAGTCGTGGGGCGGTGACAATGCAACGGGCAATGGGCAACGTGCGATGTGGACTTGCAGGCCTTCGCGTCAGCTGCCATGTCGTTCCAGTGGACAGTGTACCCGTTGCGTCATGGCGTCATTGCGTGACATTGCCGACCCGTCAGCGCCTCAGGCCGACCCGCATGCCAGCGCTGAGCGAAGACGACCTCCGTCGTCTCGAACGCGAGCGCTCAGAGGCCGATCGCCACTACAACGAGGCGCTGACGCTGCTCGACGCGGCGCTGCACGGCGAGCCGGCGCTGCCCGCTCCCCCGTCTCCCATCGACGAATCGTTCATCACCCCGATCAACGAGCGCTGGCCGGGGCCAACCAGAAGACCTGCTACCGGGCGGCCCTCGAGATGGGGGGGAAGATAGTGATCATGCTCCATCCCGATTATCAGTACTCGCCGAAGCTGATACCGGCGATGGCTTCCCTGATCGCTTCCGGGTACTACGATGTCGCCCTCGGCTCTCGCATATTGGGGGTGGGGGCGCTGGAGGGCGGGATGCCGCTGTATAAATACGTCTCCAACCGCGGGCTAACCTCATCCAGAATATCCTTCTCCAATACAAGCTCTCGGAATACCATACCGGTTATCGCGCATACGCGCGCAAGGTGTTGGAAAGCATCCCGTTGAGAGGAATTCCGATTCCTTCCTTTTCGATAACCAGCTGCTCGCCCAGGCGATTTATTCCGTTTCCGGATCGGGGAGATATCCTGCCCGACCCGCTATTTCCCGGAAGCTTCCATGATCGATTGGAAAAAGAGCGTTGTCTATGGTCTGGGGGTGCTCCGGACCTCCCTCCAGTTCGCCCTGAATCGCGGCGGCCTCGCCCGTTCGACGATTTTTATGCGCGGCGATCGACCGCCCGGGGATGACGAGCGCGTGATCGCGGAGGATAAGGAGACCGGTCCCTGATCGGCCGGGCAAGAATTCGGCGCGGGTATGGCCGTCGTCATTTTCCGTTTGCCGAAAGCAAAGCGGGAAGAAGATCATGAAGATACTGCTGGTAAATAAATATTTTTTCCTCAAGGGAGGAAGCGAAAGGTATTTTTTTAACCTGGCCCGGATTTTGGATAGAAAGGGCCATGAGGTGAGTTTTTTCTCCATGCGGGACGAAAGGAATGAAGAGCTCCCCGGAAATGAATACTTCGTCGACCGGATCGATTACGAGAACCCCGGAGGTCTCCGGGCCCGGACGCGGCAAAGTGTGAATCTCCTTTATTCCCGGCTAAAAGAAAAATCGCGAACTGATCGAACGGGAAAAACCGGATCTCGCCCATCTGCACAACATTTATCACCAGCTTTCCCCCTCGATTATCCCCGTTCTCAAACGGCAGGGGGTCCCGATGGTGATGACCCTGCATGATTACAAGATGGTCTGTCCGGTATACACGCTCTTCCGGAAAGGACGAACCTGCGAGAAATGCCGGGGCGGAAAATATTACTGGTGCTTGTTCCATCGCTGCACCGATGGCTCTTCCGGAAAGAGCCTGGTCAATATGATGGAGATGTATTTTCATCACCGGTTGGCCGATATGTACGGCGGGATCGACACGTTCATCGCTCCCAGCCGGTTTCTCCCGGCCAAGATCAAAGATATGGGTTTTTCCGGAAAAGTCGTCCATCTCCCGTATCCCATCGATACCGCCGATTATGAGCCGTCTTTCGACCCGTCCGCCCGGGTCGTCTGTTACCTGGGCAGGCTCTCGGCCGAGAAGGGCCTGGAGACACTGATCGCGGCGATGAGAGGCACCGGGGCTATTCTCAAGATTCTCGGCGACGGTCCGCTCCGGGGGAGGCTGGAGGAGATCGCGGAGCGGCTCATCTTACCAACGTTCGATTTCTGGGCATAAAGAGGGGATGAACTGAAAAGGGAGATCCGGGCGGCCCGGGCGGTGATCGTCCCTTCCGAATGGTACGAGAATTATCCGAATTCGGTGATGGAAGCTTTCGCGCTCGGCAAGCCGGTGATCGGTTCCAGAATCGGGGGCATCCCGGAGATGGTGCGGGACGGTGAAACCGGCTGGACATTCGCTCCCGGCGATATCGGCGGACTTCATAACCGGATCGAACTGCTTCTATCGATCCTGATCGGGCCGTTGTCATGGGGAGAAAAGCCAGAAGCTTCGTGGAGAAAGAACTCAATCCCGAGAAGCATTACCAGATTAATGAAGATTTATACAATGGCCATGAAGAGAAAGAGATAGAATTCAAACGGGGAGATTGTTATTGTTCATTACAATGCCGGCTGTGGTGAGAAGAGGCAGTGATCAAACCGGTCAAACGCAGAGATCGAGAGGATCTTTCGGATTATCAACAAGGAGAAAATTTGGAAGCGGCTATCATTACAACTTACCGGTGCAACTGCCGCTGCCTGATGTGCAATATCTGGCGGTACCCGACCCGGCTTGAAGAGGAGTTCCAGCCGGCGATACTGAAAAAGCTTCCCCGGCTGGATTTCGCCGATATTACCGGAGGCGAACCGTTTTTAAGGGATGACATCGGAGAGACGTTTCTTTTTTAAAAGAAAGCGCGCCGGATCGTCATCGGTCCAACGGCTATTTCACGGAGAAGATCGTTGACCTGGTCCGGGCGCAGGGGGATATCGGGGTCCGGATCAGCATCGAGGGGTTGCCCGCCGCCAACGACGAGCTGCGGGGCATCAAGGACGGCTTCGATCACGGCTTGAGAACGATTCTGGAGCTGCAGCGGCTGGGATTGAAGGATATCGGTTTCGGCATCACCGTCTCGGACCGGAACACCCGGGACATGCTGGAGCTTTACCAGCTGGCGAAAGCGCTGGGCGTCGAGTTCGCCACGGCGGCGGTCCATAATTCATACTATTTTCATAAACAGGATAATCTGATCCACGATCGGGACACGGTGACGGCATGTTTCCGGGAGCTGATCGGTGAACTGCTCCGGACGAAGAAACCGAAGAACTGGTTCCGGGCTTATTCAACCATGGCCTGATTAATTATGTCCGGGGCAATCCCCGGCTGCTTCCCTGCGGA
>CAVQEJ010000012.1:0-27719 GCA_963711505.1 uncultured Acidobacteriota bacterium
AACGGCGATCAGTCCCGTGTGCCCGTTCCCGGATCGGGGCCCCGGCAGTCCTTCAGCAGCGTGAACGTCGCGCCGTCGGCGGTCGACCAGGCCCGGACGTGCGCCCGCTCCGCGTACACCACCGCCTCGATCACCGCTTCTTCACGGGAATGGAAGAGGATCTGCTCGGGAGAGGGGGTGACACGCAGGGCGTGGACGGTCTCGCCGTAGCACATGTGTGGCGCAGATCACGTCGCCGTCCCCTGGAGTCGTCCGAATCGGTCATCGGGAATGGGCGCGTGACGAACGGGCGACGGGGCGCCGGTCGGGTGCGCGGAATCCGTGGCTGAAGTGGAGGACCCATCGGCGTATTTCCCGGAGGGGCCACAGCATTCATCGAAATCGTCCGTCATTGTGCCGGTCCGGCGGGACCGCGTCGGTATGCCGGATGACCAACGTCGGGCGACGCCGCCGGGAATGGCGGGGAGGCTGTGGAGTCGCGGTCGCCCGGGCCGGGCGCGCCGCGGTCCGGTGGTCTGGCAGCGACGCTAGTAGCCGAGCAGCCGGCGCTGTTCGTCTCGCATCACCCGGTAGCACTCGCAGCAGGCGTCCTCCAGGCCCTGACAATCCCGCAGCAGGATGCGTCCCCGATTCTCCTCGACGAGCCCGGCGTGATGCAGCGAACGGACGGCGAGCGTCACGGTCGGCCGGTGCACGCCGAGCATCGTGGCGAGCAGCTCGTGGGTGAGCGGGATGTCGCTGTCCCCAATCAGGTCGTTGACGGTGAGCAGCCAGCGGATGCAGCGCTCCTCCACGGTGTGGAACAGGTTGCAGACCGACAGCTGCATGCTCCGCACCAGCAGGAGCCGCGTGAACCGGCCGACGACCGAATGCAGGGGCTGGCTGTCGACCAGCGCGCGCCGCAACACGTCGGCGCTCATGCGCTGCGCGGTGCCGGGGATCATCACGACCGCGTCGTACGGCAACGTGGTGATGCCCGGGGAACACGGCTGTGCCTACGAGCCCCTCGCGGCCGACGAGGCCGACTTCCAGCGCCTCGCCGGATTCGAGGCGGGCGACGAGCGAGACCACCGCGCTGCCGGGGAAATAGACAACCCTGAGCGGCTCGTTGGCCCGAAACAGCACTTCCTGCTGCTCCAGGTTCACCGGCTCGAAATACGGAGCGAGTGTGGCGGCGGCGTCGGCCGGGAACAGGCCGAGGAACTGGTTGGTGACGAGCGCACGGCCGCGCCCGGCGCGAGACGATTCACCGGCCGAATGCCGGTCTCCCTTGTCACTTCGACGGCGAGGCATCGTTCCGCTCGTTTCTCCTCCTCGCGGCGATCCTTCATATCTGACTACGCAATCGAGATGCCAGCGCGCGGCCCGTTTACGCTTGGCGCGTGGGCGTCGAGGCGGGCTGCCGTGCGGTAGTTCGCGCTTGCCTGCGAGATCTTCGACGCGTCCGGCACCTTCGCCATCGGCGGTCTGGTGCCCGGGCGCGGGCACTCATCGCCGATCGCTGCAGTCCGCCTGACGCGCGCGCCGCTAGATGAGGCCGCTGATGGTGCATAGCGGCCAGGAGGTCGTCGTCCTCGCCATGGTGGGATAATGACGGTGTGGTCGTTGCCGAGCTTCAAAGGCCGACGGAGACGGCGGTGTATCGGTGGCGTGGCGGCACCGGTTCGCCAGTGTGTCGCGGAACTTGAAGCCGCGGCGGTGAGTCCGGCGGTCTGGAAGCTCGATGATCGATATGGAGGGACGGAGGCATGACGGATCGGCCCGGAACGTCATCTGAACTGCCCGCGGCGAGTCCCCAGTCGCCGGCGGGGTTGACCGGCTACCAGGACGGATCGGTCGTCAGCCGGGTGCTGCTCAAGCGGAGCGGTGGCACCATCACCTTGTTCGCCTTCGACACCGGCCAGGGTTTGAGTGAACATACGACGCCGTTCGACGCGATCGCCCACGTCCTCGAGGGCGAGGCCGAGATCACGATCGCGGGGACGGCCGTGCGTGTGGCTGCGGGCGAGATGGTGCTGATGCCGGCAAATCAGCCGCATGGGCTGAGCGCGCGCAGCCGGTTCAAGATGCTGTTGACGATGATCCGCTCGGCGTGATCGCGCGCCGGAAGATGCCCTCGTAGATCACCGGCGCCGTGCTGCGGCCGAGCATCGAGGGCGGAGGACGATTGTACTGCCGGATCGGGACCCCCGGCTCCGGCACGAATCCCGCGCGGCCCAGCTCGTCGACCAGCTGGGCCTCAGTGAGGAAGCACTGCGGCGCTCCCGAAAACTGGGTGAACACGAAGGGCTCGCCCGGCACGGGCTCGGTCTGCGGCGGGAACGTGTTCCGGGAGAAGGTGAACACGAAGAGCGCGGCCCCGGGCTTCGCCACGCGGGCCGCCTCGGCCAGCGCCTGCCGGAACTGCGCCGCCGAGCGCGCGAGGTTCCAGATGCCGTGGGCGATCACCAGGTCGACGCTGCGGTCCCGGGCAGGGATACTGTCCATCGGCGCCAGCACCAGGTGAAGACGGCCAACCCCCTCGTCGTTGCGGCGCTCCGCCGCCGCGCAGATCATCGGCCACGACAGGTCGCTGCCGACAACGGTCCAGCCCGCCTGCGCGAGAGGGACGGCATTCCGTCCGGCGCCGCACCCGATGTCGAGGACGCGGGTGCCCGCGGCACGCCGCCGTTCCTGCTCCGCGAACTGCATCAGGATCGCGTTGGGGCGCGATCGCTTGAACCCCTCGACGGTCCCAGGCGCGCTCCACGACGAACCTGCCAGCGGATCCATCGCCAGACGATAGCACACGGGACGGGGACGGCCGTGTCCCGAGGGCATGACGGCCGGTTCGTCCGGGTCCCGCGCGAGCGGAAGCCGCGGTGACGACGTGGCGGGTATGGTAGGATTCGCGCGACTTCGCCCGTGACACGGGCCGACGCGCATGTCGCCGGCTGCGGTGTTCATCTCATGTTGCTGAAGGAGAGACGTTGTGATGAGACGACTGGCTGTCGTGCTGCTCGTCGGTGTGGCGCTCGTGACCACCGGTTGCCTCGACATCGAGGAGACGCTGACGCTCAACCGCAATCTGTCGGGCCAGGCCGGCTTCAGCATGCAGATCGATGCGGAGCCGATGGTGCCGTTCATGGCCGCGATGCAGCGGCAGATGCAGGGGAAGAGCGGGCCGCCGACCGCCCAGGACCTGGCCGCGGCCCGGGCCGAGATCCTCAAGGATGCCAGTCCGAAGGAGGACTTCGAGAAGGACAAGCGGGAGATGGAGCAGCACCTGCCGCCCGGCGTGAAGCTGGTCAACGCCACCTTCAACCAGGACGGGCTGAAGTCGAGCGCCGGCGCGCTCTTCGGATTCGAGAACCTGGCCGCGCTCCATGAGATCGTGTTCGACAAGCCGCAGGGCGCGGACGCCAATCAGGGCCCGTCGAATCCGGTGTCGCAGCCGTTCGATGGCCTCGAGGTGAAGGACGAGGGCCAGACAATCCTCATCACGATCCCCGTCATCGATCCGATGACCAGCGCGAAGGCCCAGACGCAGCAGATGCAGATGAGTCCGGCGATGCAGCAACAGTTCGCGTCGATCTTCAAGGGGCTGCGGGTGGCCGTGAAGATCACGGCGCCCTTCACCATCGTCGAGCAGAACGCGACGCGCCAGGAAGGGAACACGCTGATCTGGGAGTTCGACAGCTCGAAGCTCGAGACGATGACGCCGGACCAGATCGCGCACGGCATCCGCGTGCGCTACCGCAAGTAGCGTCAGGGCAGGGGGGAGGGGCCGCGTGTCTATCCGCCGGCCAGCGCCCCGACGATGAGGAACGGCTCGGCGCCGGACGCGACCGCTTCGGGGAGCGGGGCGTCCGGCGGAGTCGAGCGAGCGATCTTCCTGGCAGGCGAAGAACCGCACGTGCGACCGGCGCTTCTGCGTGACGTGGTCGCGGATCGTGCCGCCCAGCGTGGGATACCGTGCCTCGAGCGCATCGAGGACGGTCCGCTGCGTGACGGGGCCCTGCACGTCGACCGTCACCTCGGCGCCGGATCGCGCCAGCGATCTGCAGATGCGCCGGAAGCTCAATGCGGATCATCGGCAGGGTCTGCACTTCGACCGACAGCACCGCCGGCAGATCGCGGACGATCGGCGCCCAGGTGTCGCCGCCGTCGGCCGAGGCGTAGACCTGGCCGCCGGTCGTGCCGAAGTAGACGCCGCACGGATCCATCGCATCGACGGCCATCGCGTCGCGCAGCACGTTCACGTAGCAGTCGCGCTGCGGCAGGCCCTTCGTGAGCGGCTCCCACTCGTTGCCGCCCGTGCGGCTGCGATAGACGCGCAGCTTGCCCTCGGGCGGGTAGTGCTCGGAGTCGCTCTTGATCGGCACCACGTAGACCGTCTCCGGCTCGTGCGCGTGCACGTCGACGACGAAGCCGAAGTCGCTCGGCAGGTTGCCGCTCACTTCCACCCAGCGGTCGCCCGCGTTGTCGGTGCGCATCACGTCCCAGTGCTTCTGCATGAACAGCGTGTCCGGCCGCGACGGGTGCATCGCGATGCGGTGGACGCAGTGGCCGACCTCCGCTTCCGGATCGGGAATGTGGTGCGACTTCAGGCCGCGGTTGATCGGCGTCCACGTCTCGCCGCCGTCGTCGGTGCGGAACGCCCCCGCCGCGGAGATGGCGATGTACATGCGCTTCGGGTTCGTGGGATCCAGGACGATCGTGTGCAGGCGAGGCCGCCCGCGCCCGGCTGCCACTTCGGACCGGTGCCGTGGCCGCGCAGCCCGGCGAGTTCGTGCCACGTCTTCCCGCCGTCGGTCGAGCGGAAGAGCGCCGCGTCCTCGACGCCGGCGTACACCGTGTCGGGATCGTTGAGCGACGGCTCGAGGTGCCACACCCGCTTGAACTCCCACGGATGCTGCGTGCCGTCGTACCACTGGTGCGTCGTGAGCGGCCTGCCCGTCGCATCCGAGGTGTCGTAGACGAAGCGGTTGCTCTTGCCGGCGTTCATGGACTCGGGCCCGATCTTGATGTCGCCGCCTGGCGCCTCCCAGGTCTTGCCGCCGTCGTTCGACACCTGCATCACCTGTCCGAACCAGCCGTTGGATTGCGACGCGTAGATCCGGTCGGGATCGGCAGGCGAGCCCTTCATGTGGTAGATCTCCCAGCCGCCGAAGTGCGGGCCGCTGACGTCCCACCGCTTGCGCTTGCCGTCGGCGCTCAGGATGAACGCCCCTTTCTTGGTGCCGACCAGAACCGTACACTGCTCATGCCTCACCTCTCGTCGATCGGCGGGGGCCTCGCCCCGCCTTCGGCTTCGTCGTCTTCGGCTTCGGCTTCTGCTTCTTCTTCCGTGCCTTCTTCGACGTGCCCGTCCCGCCTGACGTTCCGGACCCTGCCGACGGGGCGCCGCCGAACGGCGGCAGCAGGGGCGTCGGGTCGCGTGCCTGCCAGCGCCGCCGCACCTCGGCGAGCACCGCGTCGCGATGTGCCGCCATGTCGTCAATCACCGCACGCGGGGCGGCCGTCGTCTCGTGCCGCGCGCCCCAGATGAGCAGCTCCAGCAGCACGGGCGCCAGGTCGATCCCCTTCCCGGTCAGACGATAGTTCACCCGCCGCCGGTCGGTGGCCTCCGGCTCGGCGCTGATGATGCCGGCTGCCTCCAGCCGGCGCAGCCGGTCCGCCAGGATGTTGCTCGCAATCCCCTCGCCCGACTGCTGGAACTCGCCGAACGTGCGGTAGCCTCGCACCATCAGGTCGCGGACGATGAGGAGCGACCACCGGTCCCCGAACGTCTCCAGGGAGACGCTCACCGGGCAGAGCGATCGCAGCGTCGACTTCGGCTCCTCACGCACCTCGGCAGAGGATAGTCATGTAGATTGCAAAATGCAAGTGAAAATCCGGCGGCAGGAATCCGACTCCGGGAGGCCGGAGAATCGCCGGTTGGCGCTCCCCTTCAGGGGACGTACCGCGGATCGAGGCGTCCCTTGCCGGCCGGCAGCTCGATGTCGAGCCGTGGCAGATTGGTGATCTCGAAGGTCGAGGAGGCCAGGCGGATGCGCTCGCCCGACTTGTCGATCTCCTCGAGGATCCGCGTGAACAGGCGATCCTTCACGGTGCGGCGCTGGCGGTAGTCGACGATGTAGCGCGCCGTGAACTGGATCCAGTTGTCGGTCGCCGCCAGGGTGATCGCCGGCGCGATGGCGACGTCCTCGAGCTGGTAGCGCCGCACGACGGTCTTCCAGGCTTCCTGCGACTGCCGCGTGTAGTCGCGGCAGACCTCGTCGACGACGCGCCCGAACACCTCGCGGGCGTGCTCCCACTGCGAGCCGTAGCGGACCGGAATCGTGATCTCGTCCCAGAGGAACGGGAAATCGGCGGAGTAGTTGAAGACGGGTTCCTTGAAGACGAAGCTGTTGGCGACCCGCACGATCCGGCCGTTGTAGAGGTCGCTGTTCACCCACTGCCCGCATTCCATGAGCGTCGTGCGCAGCACGCCCACGTCGATCACGTCGCCGCGAATGCCGCCGACCTGCACGCGATCGCCGGTGCGGTAGAAGCCGCCGAACGCGATCGCCGCCCACCCGGCGACGCTGGCGATCACTTCCTGCAGGGCGAAAGCGATGCCGGCGCCCGCCACGCCCAACGCAACGGTCAGCTGGCCGAGGCGATCGCTGAACGTGCCCGCCAGCAGGAGTAGCACCGCGAAATACCCGAGGAACGACAGGGCCTTGCGGACGCGGTACCGCGTGTCGGTTTCCTGTACGTACCGCGAGACGCCACGTTGCAGAACGTGCACGACGGCGTAGACCAGGACGATCCCCAGGAGGGTGGAAACGAGCTTGCCCACCGTCGGATCGAACAGCCACTTCCGGATGATCTGATCCATGCCCGCCTCCGTCTCACGGATTCGCGTGCCCGGTGCCCTCGCCCGCGGTGGCCTGCTCAGCCCAAGGATGGATCTGGAGGTGGCCGGCGGGCAACCCCCCGGCCGCCAGGACGGTCCTCGTGCCCGGCCGCCGGCAGCCGCCGCGTCTCGCCGTGCGCCAGGGTCCAGTTGAAGGCTTCCGGGAAGCCGGCTTCGCGCCAGCGTTGCGCGAAGCGCGCGGGAGGCTCGTCCACCGGTTCGTCGGTCAGGCGGAACGTGCCCCAGTGGATGGCGAGGCATGGCGGGGGCGACGCCCCCACCGCGGCGAGCGCCCGATACGCCTCGATGGCGTCTTCGGGGTTCATGTGGACGCTCCCCATGAACCACCGCGGCTCGTACACGCCGATCGGGAGCATGACCAGATCGAAGGGGCCGAGGCGCGCCGCAATCGTGCCGAACTCGGGATGCAGGGCCGTGTCGCCCGCGAAGCAGACGCGCACGCCGTCGGCGGCCATCGTCCAGCCGCTCCAGAGCGTGTTGCCGCGGTCGCGGAGTCCGCGCGCGCTGAAGTGCTGCGCCGGGATGCAGGTGGCCGACCAGCCCGAGGTCTCGACGGTCTGCCACCAGTCCCGCTCGATGACCTGGCGCACGCCGAACGCTTCGAGCAGGCGCGACAGTCCCATCGGACACAGCCAGGTCGCCTCGGGGCAGCGGGCGCTCAGGCGGCGCACGGTGCCGGCGTCGAGGTGGTCGTAGTGGTTGTGCGAGAGCAGCACGAGATCGATCGGCGGCAGGGCGTCGAAGGCGATGCCAGGCGGCATGAGCCGCCGCGGACCGATCCAGCCGAACGGCGACGCGCGCTCGCCCCACATGGGATCGGTCAGCACGTTCAGCGGGCCGAGCTGCAACAGGACGGTCGCGTGGCCGACCCACGTGACGGATCGATGGCCGGGCGCCGCGCGCGGAGTGATGATCGCCGGCTCTGCGATGGGAAAGCCGTTGAAGGGGGGATCGGGCGCGCGCGAACGGTCACGCCGCTCGCGGAGGCGCCAGCGGAGGAACTCCCCGAGACTGTGCGCCCGGGTGCCCGGCCAGGGATTGCGGTAGCCACCGCCGGGCCGGTGGTGCAGGGGAACGCCGCGGATGACCTCCACTCGACGAGTATAGCGTTCCGGCGGAAGCGACCGGCGCCAGCACCCGCGTCCCGCAGGTCCATCGTCCTTTGACAACCGTCCCGCCCGAGCGATAATCAGCCGCAATGATCGGCCAACTGCCGTCGACCCCGGACGCCCTCGTCATGCTCGGTGTGGTCATCGCCGTCTACCTGGCGATGGTCGGCGCCGCCCAGGTGGTGCGCCGGGTGTGGAAGGTGACCTTCCGCGTCACGTTCCACCTGCTGGCGATCGTCGTCGGGCTGCTGGCCGGCATCAGCGTGTCGTCGTGGCGCACGGCGGCGGAACTGGGCCTGCAGCGGCACCTGAGCGCCCTGGCACTGCTGCTCGCCGCGTTCCCCGTCATCACGCTCGTCAACCGCCTGCTGTGGAAACGGACGGGGCGCGAGGCCGGCGGGGCGGACACGCCCCGCGTGCTCGCCGACACGACGAGCATCGTGGTGTGGATCGCGGCCGTGCTGCTCGTGCTGCAGTACGTCTACGGCGTGCGGGTTCCCGGCCTGCTGGCCGGCTCGGGCGTCGTCGCCCTCATCATCGGCCTCGCGCTGCAGACGCTGCTGGGCAACCTGCTCGCCGGCATGGCGCTGCACTTCGAGCGGCCGTTCAGGACCGGCGACTGGCTGCTCGTCGACGACATGCACGGCCGGGTCGTGGAGGTCTCTGGCGCTCCACGCGGCTGGTGACGACCGACGACGTGCTGATCGACGTGCCGAACAACGAGATCGTCAGCCACACGATCACCAACTTCGCGAATCCGACGCCCCGGCACGCCGTGCACGCCACCATCGGCCTCCACTACGACGTGCCGCCCGCCCGCGCCCAGCGGGTGCTGGCCCGGGCGGCGGCCAGCGTGGTCGGCGTCTGCCGCGAGCCGGCACCGGTCGTGTACGTGAAGGCGTTCGACGATTCGTCGATCACCTACGACGTGAAGGTGTGGATCGACGACCACTCGATCTTCCGGCAGGTGCTGAGCGACCTGCGATCGCACTGCTGGTACGCCGTGCGCCGGGCGGGCATGGAGATTCCGTTCCCGATCGTCACCGTGCACCATCCGAAGCCCGATCGATCGGCCGAGATCGCGCGTGCCGCGGCGGGCCGTGCCCTGCAGGGCCATCCGATCTTCAGCTTCCTGACGGCCGGGCAGGTCGACGGGCTGCTCGGCGACAGCGCCTTCGTGCTGTTCTCGGCAACCGAACGCGTGATCGACCAGGGCGCCGAAGGCGATTCGATGTTCCTGCTCGTGAAGGGGCGGGTCGAAGTGCGGAGGACGCACGACGGACGGACCAGCGTGGCCGCCCATCTCGGCGCGGGCGACTGCTTCGGCGAGATGTCGGTGCTGACCGGCGAGCCGCGCTCGGCCACCGTCGTCGCGCAGGACGAGGTCGAGGCCATCGAGATTCCCAAGACGGCCTTCGCGGCCCTCCTCCACGACAACCCGGATGTCGTCGGCCGGCTCAGCGAGCTGCTCGCCCGGCGCCAGCTGGCCAACGAGCAGCCGACCGAGGCCGGCTCGCCGGCGGCCCGCTCCGAGGAGACCCGGGCGAGCATGCTGCGGCGCTTGCGCGGCTTCTTCCAACTCGGGGCATAGCCGGTGCCCCGCTCCCCGCGACCTGCCTGTCAGGTTACGAATAACAGGAGACAAGGAGATCAGGAGGAATCGTTCACAGGAGGGGCCACGAGATCAGGAGGCCGTTGCGGATCTACAGGAGGGGCAGGAGATAAGGAGAAGATCAACGTGGTTTCCCGTTCTGACCTCTTGACCTCTTGTTCAAAGAAGGAACCCGCCAGGCCTCCTGATCTGCTGACCTCGTGTTCAAAGAAGAGACCAGCCAGGCCTCCTGACCTCGTGTCCCTCCTGTGAAGAGACAAGGGCCTCCTGATCTTCTAATCTCCTGTGAGCATCCGTCTTGCGGGAAAGGCAACAGATCAGGAGGGCGTCCCTGCCCTCCTGATCTCCTGTGGATTGTCAGCCGGTGATGCCGGCCCTGAAGGTCTTGAGCTCGGCGGCCGTCACAGTGACGACCACGATGTCGGATTGGACCCGCCCTTCGCGGCGCGGTCGGGCCGACTCCTCGGGCGCCCCCGGAGGCCGACACCTGCGCCGACTGGCTCTCCGGCTTCAGGCTGGCCTGCAGACTGCCGAGCCCGAAGCCTTTCTTCTTCTTCTTCGGCTCCTCGGTCTTCGCCTCCTTGCCGTCGGACCCGTCCGCGCTGCCGGAGCCGGCGAGGCCGGCCGAGCCCTCGACGATGGTGGCGATCTGGGTGAGCGGCGTCTCCTTGTAGGAGACATTGGCCGCGTATCGCGCCGCGACGAGCGCGCCGGTCTTCGAGCCGGCCAGCGCCTTGATCTTGTCGATCCGCTCCTGCATGCCCGGGTGTGTCCTGAAGAGGCCGTTGGGTTGTTCATGTCGCTGTTCCGGGCGTCGAGGCGTGTCAGGAAGTCGGCGAGCGCCGCGGGCGCGTACCGAGCTTGCCGGCGAGCTCCACGCCCCCCGCATCGGCATCGAGCTCGTCGCCGCGGTCGAAGGCGTTCTCGAGGACCATGTCGTAGGTCTTGTCCGCGATCATCCCGAGAATCACGCTGCGGTCCTTCGTCGCCTCCTCCGTGCCGAACTTCACCAGCTTGTTCTTCCGGATGGCGTTGACGGTGTGCTTGTGGGCGACGTGCGTGATCTCGTGGCCGAGCACGCCCGCCAGCTCCGCCTCGTTGTGGATCAGCCCGAGCGCCCCGCGGGTGATGTGCACGATGCCGCCGGGAGCCGCGAAGGCGTTCACGCCGTCGGTGTCGAGCACGACGAACTGCCAGGGCAGGTCGGGCCGCTTGGACGCCTTCGCGAGCAGCAGGCCGACCTCCGTCACGTACTTCGTGACGGCCGGGTCCTGCACGACGCCGAACCGCTGCGCGGATCTTGGCGCTGACCTGCTCGCCGAGCTGGATACTCCTCCTTCTCGGTGATGTTGAGCGCGTCGAGCGTATCCTTCGCCTTCTTGGCCTCTTCCGCCTTGTGCAGGATGCTGCCGAACTGCGCGTACGCCGGACTGCCCAGGAGCACGAACACCAGACCGAGAACCACACGCTTCATACCTGGAACTCACCTTTCATCACGGCGGGCTCCGCCGGCCGTGGCTGGACGGTTGACGAGCGACCGACGAGCTCGAAGATGGCCACCGGTTGCGTCTTCCCCTTGACGACGACGTCGCCGAGCGGCCGGAAGTCGTATCGGCCGGCCAGGCGCGACCGTGTCGCGTCACTGATGATGATCCGCGTGCCGTACTGCTTGTTCAGCGATTCGAGCCGCGAGCCCAGGTTCACGGCGTCGCCGATCACCGTATAGCTCATGATCTGCTCGGAGCCGATGTTGCCGGCGATCATCGGCCCGGTGTTGATGCCGATGCCGATGTCGATCTGCGGCCGCCCCTCGGCCGCCCACCGCGCGTTCAGCCGGTGGAGCTCCTCGATCATGTCGAGGGCCGTCTCGACGGCGTGGTCGGCGTGCTGCGGATCGTCGAGGGGGGCTCCGAACAGCGCCATGACCATGTCGCCGACGAACTTGTCGACCGTGCCCCGGTGGTGGAAGACGATCTCCACCATCCGCGTGAAGTACTCGTTCAGCAGGTGAACGATGTCCTCGGGCCGGCCGTGCTCGGACACCGTCGTGAAGCCGCGGATGTCCGAGAAGAGCACCGTCATCTCGCGCCGCTGGCCGCCCAGCCGCGCCAGCGCCGGGTTCGGCCACGAGCTGCTCGTAGACGTCGCGCGAGACGTACTGGCCGAACAGCTTCTTCATCTTGCGCTTCTCGCGCCCTTCGACGAAGTACTGATAGGCCACGCCGCCGAAGAGCGCGAAGGACCCCGTGAGGGCCGGCTGCGACACGTTCAGCCAGTAGCCGCCGGCGAACAGGCGCGTGGCGACCCAGCCGAAGAGCGCCAGCGCCAGCAGCGTGATCCCGGTCGCCCACCAGGCCGGCACGACCGTCGCCGCCACGCCGACGAGCAAGCCGCCTGCCAGCACCGTCGCGATGCGGACCCGGGTGCCCGCCGGCCACATGAAGCGGCCCGACAACAGGTCGTCGGCCACGGCGGCGTGCACCTGCATGCCGGGCATCTTGCCGTGCGAGAAGGGCGTCTCGAAGACGTCGTACAGGCCGCTGGCGGTGACGCCGACGAAGACGATTTGTTACGGAACAGCGACGGATCGACGTTCGGCTTCACCCCGGCGAGGATCTGTTCCTCGGAGTACCAGGAGGTCGAAGAACGAGTACGTCGGATACGTATGCGTCTTCAAATCGGCCAGCAGCGCCGGTCCATGAAAATCGATCGAGCCCCCAGAGGAAGCTGGTGACCCCCTCTGCCGACTGGACGTGCCGCCATTCGAGCGGCATCACCCGGGATCCCAGGTGCAGCAGGCGTCCGTCGAGCCGGACGTCGGCCGGCCCGATGCCGGCGACGCGGAGGGCGGCGGCCAGGCCGAGCGACGGCAGCGCGCGGCCGCCGGTCCGGACGAACGGCACCGTGTGGCGCAGCGGGCCGTCGGCGTCGAGCATGAACAGGTTGTGCCCGAGCCCCGAGGCGGCGGCCGTCAGGGCGGCGAACGGCGGAAAGACCACCTGGCGCTGGAGGACGCCCGGCGCCGCGATCGTACCCGGCGTCGGGCAGCCCCTGGCTGGTGCCGGCCTCCGCCTCGTAGGTGGCGTCGGCGAGCAGGATGACGTTGCCGGCCGCCTTCACCGAGTCGACGAGCGCCTGATCGGATTCGGCGCCCGACCAGGTGTCGCCGCCGAAGGCGAAGCCCTGGCGCGTGTCGGGCTCGGCGAAGTCGACGTCGTACGCGATCACCTTCGCGCCGGCCTTCGCGAGGTAGTCGATCACCTCCGAGTGCACGGCGCGGGGCCACGGCCAGCGGCCGGCGTTCTTCTCGAGGTTGCGCAGCGAGACTCGTCGATGGCGACGAGCGCGATGTCCTTGCGCGCGGTGTCGGGGCGCGCGGTGTGCGCCATGCGCCAGTCGTACGTCTTCAGCTCGATGGTCTCGAGCGGGTTGCGCGCGGTGCCGCCGGCGGCCGCCGAGAACGGGCATCCGCGCCCGACCACCGCCGCGGCCGCGGCAGCCCGATCAGGAACCCGGCAAGGAGCCTGCGCACGGTCCGATACTATAGGCCGCCATGCGCCGCACGGCAATTCCGAATGCCGCGATGACGATTCTGAAATCGGTGGGCGCCATCGTCGCGCGCCTGTGGCGGCACGTGGCACGACAGGGGCCAGCGCGCTGCACGCAGTCCAATCACAACGTCGTGCGCGCGATGCCAAAGATCATCGCCCGCGCCCGCCCAGGAAGCTCAGCCATAGTGGCCGCTGCACGTCGATCGTCGCGACGCGATGGCCTCGCGTCCGACGCGGCGCACGGCGCGATCGGGTGTCGGTAACGCGAGGCGCCCTGCGTACTTCGAGGGCGCAAGCAGCGTGGAGTGGGCCGCGAAGGGCGAGCCGACGCGCGCCCGGCCGCCGTCGCGACCGCTGCAGAACGGCGGTCGCTTCGGCGAGCTTGGCCGACGCGCGAGGTGCGGACGCGGGTTCGGGCAGAGCCCCGATCGATGTCGGTCCGCGGTAAAGGCGTCGTCGGTACACCGCTTGCCTCTTGATTCGAGCGCTCGGCTGGGCTAGACTCCCCGCCGGAAAATCGACATGCGATTCGCGACTCTTACTGCGGCCGTGGCAGCCGTCTGCGTCACCCTTCTATTTGCGGTCGATGCCCGTCCGGCCTCCGGCTCCGAGGCACCGGCGCAGGCGAAGGCCAACGCCGCGCACGAGGCTCTGTTCGCCCGCAACCGGTTTCCCTCGGCGACCCAGTGCGGCGAGTGTCATCCGACCGAGTATCGCCAGTGGTCGGTGTCGCAACACGCCTACGCGCAGATGAGTCCGATCTTCAACGCGATGTCGGCGGAGATCCGGCAAGCTCACGGACAACACCAACGGCGACTTCTGCATCCGCTGCCATTCGCCCGTGGCCATGAATCTCGGTGAGCCGATCTTCATGAGCAACATCGATCGGAATCCCACCTCTCGCGAGGGGATCACCTGCATCGTCTGCCACCGGGTGAATCGGGCTTACGGGAAGATCAGCGGCCGCGTGTCGCTCGTCGAGGGAGACCTGACGACGCCGGTGTACGGGCCGCGCGGCGACAACACCGAGCTGCAGAAGGCCATCAAGTCGGGCGGGCTCGTGACCGACAGCCGCAGCGCCGGGCGGAAGGTGCACGCGAAGGTCGAGAAGTTCTTCGCCCTGACGACACCCGGCTTCTGCGCCACGTGCCATGACGTGACGCTGGCCAACGGGTTCCGCCTGGAGGAGGCGTTCAGCGAGTACAAGTCGTCGCCGGCCGCGCGCCAGGGCATCACCTGCCAGGACTGCCACATGGGCAAGGCGCCCGGCCGGGTGCTCGCCGACAAGAGCGATCCCGATTTCGACCGGAAGAACTATGCGTTCGGGCCGGCCGCCCGCGTCGCCGGGCGCGACACCGCGCCGCGGATGCTCACGAACCACATGTTCGTGGGGCCCGACTACTCGGTCCTGCCTGCGCCGCTGTTCCCGCTGAACCTGCGGGCCATTCGCGAAGAGAGCCAGAAGAACGACGTGACGGCGCCCGGCCTCGCCACCATCCGGCAGTGGCTGACGTTCGACTACAAGGCGGGATGGGGGACCGACGCGTTCGAGAACAAGGTGTCGGACAGCTACAAGTTCCCGTCCCGGTGGGCGTCGGCCGACAATCGCTACGACGCGCGGGACATCGTCGACGCCAACCTGAAGCTGCTGAAGGAGATGACCGCGGAGCGGCTGAAGCTGCTGCAGGCCGGGTACCTGCTGGGCGAGGTCCGGACGCTGCGGGCGGACGCCGGCGGGATCAGGTTCAAGGTGCAGGTGAAGAACGGGACGACGGGGCACAACGTCCCGACCGGGTTCGACGGCGAGCGGCTCGTGTGGCTCTACGTGCGGGTGCTGGACGCCGACGGCCGGGTCATCGCGCAGTCGGGCGATCTCGACCCGAACGGCGACCTGCGGGATCTGCATTCGGCGTACGTGCACAACCACCAGTTGCCGCTCGACAAGGAGCTGTTCAGCCTGCAGGGGAAGTTCCTCGTCCGGATGCTCCACGGTGGCGAGCGCGAACAGGTGCTGGCCGTCAACATCTCGCCCGGCCCGCTGCCCTACGTCCGCCCCGAGGTGCAGTCGGACATCCTGATCGGCCGGCCCGCGGGCGCGCGGAAGCAGAAGCTGTCGATCGAGCCCGGCGGATCGCGCTGGGCGACCTACACGGTCGAATCGGTCTCAGCTCACGGGCCGCGGGCCGTACCGCGCGGTGATTCAGCTCAAGGCTGCGATGGTGCCGGTCAATCTCGTCAACGAGATCCGCGACATCGGGTTCGACTACGGACTGAGCGCCCGGCAGATCGCCGGGAATCTCGTGGCGGGACACGCGGTGGTGTGGGAGCGCGACGTCACGTTCGACATCGGCGGCGCGCACCGCGGGGCCGGCACCCACACAGGAGGGCGATGACGCGCGGGGACCTGACCGCGGTGGCGGTCCTGATCGCGTGGTCGTGCGCTGGAACCGCGGCGTTCGGCGTCACGCCCGCGCCGAGCCAGACGTCCGGCAGCGCGCCGGCGGCCGCGTCGTCCCCCGCGGTTCCGGCGGCGGGGACGCCCGCGCCGAAGAAAGCGCGCACGAGCCGCATCTCGGACGATTCGGTCCCGGCGCTCGACGTCGAGCACTACCCGGCGCGGCCGAAGCCGCTCATCGAGCTCGGCCCGCGCTTCCTGGGGAACGGCGACATCGGCCCGGGCTTCCGGCTGCCGACCGGCGCGGCGTGGACTCCCCAGCTGATCGCGTTCGGCACCTACAGGACCGCCGTCCAGTCCGTCCGCAATCCGGTGACCGGCAAGTACACGAGCAAATGGTCCAACCGCCTGGACCTGTACACCAACCTGCAGCTCTCGGGCACGGAGCGGCTGCTGGTCGGCTTCCGGCCGCTCGACAACGCCGATGGCGCAACGGGCTACAACTTCACGCCCGGCGTCTTCGATCGCGGCGATCACCACTTCAACGCGCAGCTCCACAGCCTGTTCTTCGAGGGCGAGATCGGCGAGATCTTCCCGAACCTCGATCCGCTCGATCGGAAGCACTGGGACATCGGATTCTCGGTGGGCCGCCAGCAGTTCGCGATGGAGGACGGACTGCTCATCAACGACGACGCGGTCGATGCCGTCGGCCTGACGAAGAACAACATCATGCTGCGCGGCACGTCGAACCTGCAGGTCACCGGGCTGTTCGGCTGGGGCGGGCTCAATGGGAACGACACCCTCCCGCGCCGCCGGTCCCAGCTGTTCGCGATCGTCGCCGCTGCCGATGCCGGCAGGAGCTCGTACCAACGGGGAGCTGTTCTATGTGAACGACCGGGCCGGGGCGAACGACGGGATGTACCTGGGCCTTCAGCCAGACGCGACGTTACGGTCGGCTCAACACGACCTTTCGCGTCCTCGGCTCGTCACGCCCTCCATCACCTCACTCCGCTCGCCAACGCGGTGCCGGTCGTCGACACCGGGCACCTGCTGTTCAGCGAGAATCTCGATGACGCCGCCGTGGAGCCAGGATCTCGTTTACGTCGACGCCTTCTGGGCGATCGGCGACTTCACGTCGGTGTCGCGCGCACCGGGCACGGGCGGACCGCTCGGCCGGGTGGGCATTCTCTTCAGTTCGAGCGGCTTCGGCCGCTATCCCGCGCCCCTCAGCAATCTCGCCGACGACGCGGTGGGGGGCGCCCTCGGGTATCAGAAGTTCCTGCGCGAGGATGGCCGTCGCCAGTTGATCCTCGAGGTCGGCGGCCGCCGGAGCCGGTCGCGCGCGCAGGAGACGGCCGCGGCGGCCGGCGCGGAGTTTGCAACAGGCGTACGGCCGGCACACGGTGTTCCGGGCCGACCTCTATGCGAAGTACCTTCGCCGGGGCCGGCAGCCCGGTGGCGGGGATGCGGCTCGAGATGCAGCTGGTGTTCTGATGCCTGACCCCTTGCTGGTGAGCGGATGGGTGATCGCGGCGGCCGCGGCGGCGCAGGCCGGCTGGCTCGCCGTGGACGGCATCCGGCGCCACACGCAGATCCGCGTGCGCCGGAACCTCGAGACGGAACTGCTGGCGCGGCGCGTGGACGCGCTGCGCCAGCAGGCGCGCACGGCCGGCGAGGAGACCGCGTGGGGCGGCTGGCGCAAGTTCGTCGTCACGCGGAAGGTCGAGGAGGCGCGCGAGATCTGCTCGTTCCACCTCGCGCCCCACGACGGCAAGCGGCTGCCCGAGTTCAGACCCGGGCAGTTCCTCACGTTCCAGCTGTCGATCCCCGGGCAGCCCCGGCCGGTCGTGCGCTGCTACTCGCTGTCCGACGTCCTGCGCGACGGCACCTACCGGATCTCGGTCAAGCGCGTGCCGGCGCCGCCCAACCGGAGCGACGTGGCGCCGGGGCTGGTCTCGAATTTCCTCCACGACCGCGTCGCGGAAGGCGACATCCTCGACGTTCGCGCTCCGTCGGGCCAGTTCTGCCTCGAGTCCGACTCCCGGCCGGCGGTCTTCATCGGCGGCGGGATCGGCGTCACGCCGCTGCTGGCGATGCTGCACGGGCTCGCCGCCCAGCACGCCGCCCCCGAGTCGCACCTCGTGCTCGGCGTGCGCAACGGACGCGAGCATCCGTTCCGCGACGAGCTGGCGCGGCTGGCGCAGGCGTCCCCGCGCCTCCGCCAGCACGTGTGCTACAGCGATCCGCAGCCCGACGATCGGCAGGGGGGCGATTACGAGCGGGCCGGCCACGTGACGATCGATTTCCTGCAGTCGATCCTGCCGTCGAACAATTACCGGTTCTACATCTGCGGACCGCCGCCGATGATGGGCAAGATCGTCCCGGCCCTCGAGGAATGGGGCGTCCCCGAGAGCGACGTCCATTTCGAGGCGTTCGGGCCGGCCTCGGTGAAGAAGGTGGCCGCTGCGCGGCCGGCGGAGGCGCCGCCGGACGGGACCGTGGAAGTGGTCTTCGAGAAGAGCGGCCGCACGGTCGCCTGGCATCCGGACGAGGGAACGCTCCTCGAGCTGGCCGCAGCCGCGGGTGTGGCCCTCGACGCCGGCTGCCGGGCCGGCAACTGCGGCACGTGCGCGGTCGCCGTCAAGGCCGGCACGGTGACCTACCGGACGAAGCCGAGCGTCACTGTCGAGCAGGGGACCTGCCTCACGTGCTGCTCGGTCCCGGCCTCGCGCCTCGTCCTCAATGCGTGATCACGGAAGGAGTGCACAGATGTTGAGATGGATCCGATCCGCGGTCGCGGTTTCGGCGATGGTGGCCGCCCTGTCACTGGCGCACGTGGCCGCGCTGGCGGCGGCCCCGCAGGCGGGCGAAGAAGCGGCCGAGAAGGCGCGGGACGCGAAGATCGTCGGCCCCGAACAGGCCGAGAACAACTGCGCCACCTGCCACAAGCTCGAAGACGAGGCCTGGCAGCACACCCACCACTACTCGACGTTCGTGAACCGGCACCGGACGCCGCGCGCGCGGGAGATCCTGAAGAACATGGGGCTCCGCACGATGAAGCGCGTCGCCGTCTGCCGGCGGTGCCACTACACGTCGGTGCTCGTCGGCGACAACATCCGGCCCGAATGGGGTGTGTCGTGCGAATCGTGCCACGGCCCGGCGAAGGAGTGGGTCAACATCCACAGCCGCCCGGGCGGCAATCCCTCGGCGCCGGCGCTGAAGTGGGGAGCCGGCAAGACCGAGACGCCGGCGGCGCGGAGGGCGCGTCTCTCGGCGGCCGAGGCGAAGGGGATGATCGGCCCGGAGATGCTGTACGACATCGCGGCCAACTGCTACGGGTGCCACACCGTGCCCGACGAGGAGCTGGTGAACAAGGGCGGGCACCATGCCGGCAGCGACTTCAATCTGGTGGCCTGGTCGCAGGGCGAGGTCCGGCACAACTTCGTGAGCTCGGCCGGCGCACCGGATCGCCCGACGAACCGGCCGGCGACCGCCCCGGAGCGGCGGCGCCTCTACGTCGTCGGGGCGATGGTCGACCTCGAGTTCAGCCTGCGGAACCTCGCGTCGGTCAAGGACAAGGGCGGCGCCTTCCAGAAGGCGATGATCGACCGTGTCAACCACGGCCGCGCGAAGGTCGATGCGATTCTCAAGGCCGCGTCGCTTCCGGGGCTGGCTGCGGCCGTTCACGCCCTGCCGGCGACGGTCGGCCCAGGCACCGCGATACCGGCTGGTGCTCCCGACGCGCTGCGCAAGGCCACGAGACAGTTCGTGGCGAGCAACGACGGATCGGGGTTGGGCGCCCTCGACGCGCTGATCCCGAAGGACACCAAGGGGACGGCCTTCCAGCCCTAGGCGCCGCACATGGACACGCTGCCGACCCTCCTCGCCCGACCGCAGCGCTGGGACGTCCCGTTCGGTCCGGAGATGACCGAGCGGGACGTCGACCGCCTGCTCGCCCTGGAGCCGTTCTCGCGCATGGACCCGTCGCGGTTTCCCGCGGCGCTGCCGCTGCGCGGCGTGCTCCGGAACGACACGCGGATCGTGCGGTATCCGGCCGGCAGCGTGATCACGCGTGAGGGCGATTACGGGAATTCGGCGTTCATGGTGCTCGCCGGTCGGGCGCGGCTCGTCACCGAGCACCTCGATCCGGCGGCGCTCGGCCGTCAGCAGCCGCAGCGGCGCACGCTGCTCGCCGCCCTCGCGCAGCGGTGGACGAACCACCGGCTGCCCGAAGTGCGGGATCTCGGGCAGCCACAGGCGGCGGCCGCCGGCGCCGGCTCGGCCGTGTTCCTTCAGGACGTGCCGGCGGTCGTCGCCGGAGGCTCGTCGCCGCGGTTCGGTCCCGGCGACGTCTTCGGCGAGCTGGCGGCGCTGGGCCGGACGCCGCGGACGGCCACCATCGTCGCCGAAGAGGACTGCGAGCTGCTGGAGATCCGCTGGCAGGGCCTGCGCGAGCTGCGGCAGCGCAGCGACGAGCTGCGCGCGCACGTCGATTCTGCTCTATCGCGAGCGCAGCCTCGCGGCGCACCTGCGGGAGACCTGGCCGTTCGATCGGCTGTCGGAGGAAGAGCTGCGCGCCGTGGCCGCGGGCACGACCTTCGAGACCTACGGCAGCTTCGACTGGTACGGGTCGTACGCCGCGCTGGTCGGCAAGGCGCCGGAAGACCGGGTGCGCGCCGAGGCCGATCATCGCCGAGGAAGGCGACTACCCGAACGGTCTCATCCTGATCCGCGCCGGCTTCGCGCGGGTGTCGGCACGGCACGGTGCGGGCAACCGGACCATCAGCTACATCGGCCGCGGGCGCATCTTCGGGATCGAGGAGCTGCTCGAGAACTGGACGCCGGGCAGCGGCGCCGGCCGGCGGGCGCTGGAGCATACGCTGCGCGCGATCGGCTACGTCGACGTGCTGCGCGTGCCGACGCCGCTCGTCGAGCGTTACGTCTTCGCGCGGATGACGCCGGCCGAGCTCGCGCGCTTCAGCCGCGCGCACGCGGCGCCCGGCGCCGCCGCGGTCGATCAGGACCTGCTCGAGTTCCTCGTCGACGGCCGGTACGTGAACGGCACCGCGACGATGCTGATCGACCTCAACCGGTGCACGCGCTGCGACGAGTGCGTGAAGGCGTGCGCCGCCGCCCACGACAACAATCCCCGGTTCGTCCGCCACGGTCCGGTGCACGACGGCTCCATGGTGGCCAGCGCCTGCATGCACTGCCAGGATCCGGTGTGCATGATCGGGTGTCCGACTGGCGCCATCCACCGTGAGGAGGCCACCGGGACGGTCATCATCAACGATCGCACCTGCATCGGCTGCGGCACCTGCGCCGGCAGCTGTCCGTACCAGAACATCCGGATGGTCGAAATCCGGGACGCCCGGGGGCAGCTGGCGCTCGACACGCAGACGCGACTGCCGATCATGAAGGCGACCAAGTGCGACCTGTGCGCCGATCAGTGGGGCGGTCCGGCGTGCGCGCGCGCCTGCCCGCACGACGCGCTGGCGCGCATCGACTTCCGCGACGTGAAGGGTCTTTCACGATGGATGCAGCGCTGACCCGCACCCGTCCGCGGCCCGTCAGGCTCCGCCGCGCGTGGCGGCGCGCCGCCCATCTGGGCGCCAGCGTCGTCGCCATGGTGGCCATCGTCGCCGGTATCGAGGTGTACGGGCTGCGGCTGCACCCCACCGCGGCGCTTTCGGGCTGGCTGCTCGCCGCCAGCGTCGCGGTGCTCGCCTCCTTCGGGGCCCGGAAGAAGCTGAGCACCATTCCGCTCGGCCGGGCCTCGACCTGGCTGCGGCTCCACATCGACATCGGGATCGTCAGCCTCGCGATGTTCGCCGTCCATGCCTGCTACAACGCCGACGCGGGCTGGCACGTGCCGAACGGCTGGCTGGAGCAGGCGCTCGCCGCCGCGTACCTGGCGACGGTCGCGAGCGGGATCTCGGCCTGATCGTGAGCCGGCTGGTCCCCCGCGGCTGACCGCCGGCGGCGAGGAACTCCTGGCCGAGCGGCTGCCCATCTACCGCCGCACGCTCCGCGAGCGTGCCGAAGCGGTCGTGCTGCGCGCCTCCGAGGCGAGCGGCACCACGACGCTCGCGGACCTGTATCTGCAGGACCTGGCACCCTACTTCGCCGGGCCGCGGCACTTCTGGGCGCACCTGGTGAACTCGCGCCGCCCGCGCGCCCTGGCGGCCGAGCGGATCGCCGCCGTGACCCGGTACCTCGACGACGGCGAGAAGGCGCTCTCGCGGGAGCTGGCGCACCTGGTCGAGAAGAAGGACGAGGCCGATCGCGCCCGGGCCCTGCAGGGGCTGCTCAAGGGCTGGCTGGTGGTGCACGCCGCCGTGACGGGGGCGTTACTCGTCCTCGCCGTCGTGCACGTGGTCGTGGTCTATCGGTTCGGGAGCGGTGTGATGGAGGACGGCACCCGCAATCTGCGCAACCTGCCGTACCGAGCGGCCGAATCAGCCGTGGGTCTGCGGGCATCTGGCCGACGGACGCCCGTGTCTGCTCGGGCCCGACGCCCGTGGCCGATGCGTCGCCACGAGCGAGTGCCGGCCGGTCCGCCGCGGTGACCGCTGGGAGTGCACGCGACCGGCCGCCGGCGGGGGACCGTGCGCCGAAGGGCCGGCGCCCGACGGCGCGTGCGCGCACCCGATCGACGCGTGCGTCCCCGCCCAATCGCTGGCGGCCCGGCGCGCCATCGCCGTGCGGTGGACGATGCTCGCGACAATCGCCCTCCTGGCATTCGGCCTGTCGGCGCGCTGGCGTGACAGGGTTCTGTCACCGGGCGGCCTGTCGGCGGGCCACGCCATCCTCGAAACGCCGGGGCAGCCCGGCTGCGCCGCGTGCCACACGGCGGCCGCGGCGGCCGGTGCGACCGGCGAACGCGCCGTCGCCACGACGGCGGCTGATACCAACCGGTGCCTGGCCTGCCACACGGCGGTCGTGAGCCCGCGCCTGGCGCGCCAGCCGCACTCGGCGCCGCCAGCGGCGCTGGCGGCGGTCACCGCCAGGCAGAAGCCGGCTCCCGGCCGGCGGTCGCTCCGCCTCGCCGCCGCCGCGTTCGCCCCGATGGCCGCGGCGTCAGGCGCCCTCGAGTGTGCCACGTGCCATCACGAGCACCGCGGACGTGGCCACCAGCTCGCGGCGATGAGCGACATCGCCTGCGCGAGCTGTCATGCGACGCGGTTCGCCGACTTCGCCGCCCACCCCGCCTTCATCTGGCAGACCGGCGGCTCCGCCGTCGTCTTCAATCACGCCGCGCACCAGTCCACGGATTTCGGATCGACGCCCTTCGCCTGCGAACGCTGCCACGGGCTGGCGGACGGCGGAAAGCGGATGACGACGCTGCCGTTCGAGCAGGCCTGCGCCGGCTGTCACAATCAGGGCAGCGCGGACCATCACGGCGACGAGATTCGAGGCGGCCGTCTGCTGGCGCTGCAGTTGCCGGACATGGAAATGAACACCGCCCCGGAGCCCTGGCCGGCCTCCAGCGAGCTGGGCGATGCGCTGACGCCGATCCTGCGGTTGCTGGCGACGGGTGAGCCCGCCGGGCGCGGCTTCGCCGCCGTGACCGCGCTCGCCCACGACGCCGACGCCGCGGGGGCGCCGGCGGACTGGCTCGGGAGCGACGAGCAGAAGACGGATCTCGCGCACGTCATCGAGGCCGTGGTCCACGATGTGGCGAGCGGCAATGCCGCGGGGCTGCGGGATCGCCTGGCGCGCGCGCTGGCCGCCAGGGCCGACGACCCGGCGGTCGCGGCGCTGGCCGGACAGATCGCGTCGGCCGCCGTGGCGGCCTCGCAGTTCGATCGGCGGTGGGTGCGCAGTCCGACGCCGGCGTCCGCGCCGGCCTCAGGAGACGATTCGCCGTCGCCCGACGCCCCGGGATGGATGCTGGATCCGTCGGCGGCGGCGCTGGTCTATCACCGGTGTCACATGCGGGATCCGCTCCTGCGCGGACTGGCCGACGCGCTTGGCCGCCCATGCCGACGGGAGCCCTGCGGACCGCGACGCGAGCGACGATGCCGGCGTCCGGCGTGACCTGCGGACGCGCCTCTTCGCCGACCTGACGTCACGGCAGACCGGCGGCCTGCTGTACGCCGCGTGCCTGAAGTGCCATCAGGTGACGCGGGAGGGAAGCGCGTTCCGGGTCGAGTGGAACGCGACCTCGAATCCCGGCCGGGCCGCTGCCACGGCTGACCACGTTCGACCACGCGACGCACGTGCAGGGATTGGGGGATCGCGCGGCCTGCGTGACGTGCCACCAGCTGGCGGCCACTGCATCCCCGATGGGCCTCCAGCCGGTCGGCAAGGCGCAGTGCACGACCTGTCATCGGGCGGGCGGCGCGCCCGCCACCTGCCTCACGTGCCACAGGTACGGATGCGAGTCCGACCGTGGAGCCCTCGACAGCGGCGACGGTGGCGCAGCGGTGACCGTGGAGTGACGGATGACGTGCGAACCGCCGGCCGGGCGGCGGGCGGAGCGGAACCGGCGCTCAGACGGTGAACGCCTTCCCCTCGGCCGCGACCTGCGTGTCCCCGAAATCCTCTGCGCCTCCCGCTCAATCGTCTTCAGTTCCTCGTCCGCCCGGCCCGGCTTGTGGTGGAACAGCCAGAGCTGTCCGGCGCGCATGGACCGCGGCGAACCGCGCGCACTGCCTCCAGTCGCCGTGGCCCCAGCCCTGGTGGGCCGGGAGCTCGTCGGGCGTGAAGTGCGCGTCGAGCACGACGGCGCGCGCCCCGCGATGAAGGCGCCGAGCGCGCCGATCGACGGCCTCGTCGCCGAACTCGTGGTCGGTCGCGTAGACCAGATCGCCCTCTGCGCCGCGGACGCGGTAGCCGAAGGCGCCGCCGGATGGTTCAGCGGCTGCGCGCGGATCTCGAAGGCCCCAATCTGCAGGTCGCCCGGCTGCACGACGTGGACGGTCGGTTGGCAGCGGCAGGCGCTGGTACGGGACCGGAAAGAAGGGCGACTCGAACACCGAGTCGACCGCGCCCTGGGGCAGCGCCGGCGCCCAGATGGCCGGGCTCCAGCCGGGACTGAAGAGCGCCCCGAAGAACGGGAGTCCCTGCAGGTGATCCGAGTGGTAGTGCGTGAGGAGGATCGACGACGGGGCGTGGTGCCCCGGTCAGCGCCTCACCCAGCCCGACGATGCCCGAGCCGGCATCGAGCACGAGGACGCTGCCCGGCGCGTCGTCGGTCGAGTCGAGGCACGGCGTGTTGCAGCCGACGACGATCGACGCGGTCATCGCCCACGGCACGGAGCCGCGGACGCCCGGAAGCGGACATGCATGAAGCCTCGAGCTTATTACGTCGCCGCGCAACGTCGCAAGCCGTCGGGTGGCGTCGGCGCCGCCCGCGGATAAGACGCACGCATCATGCCCGAACAACGCCGCAACGGCCGAACATGCGCCGCCTGCCGAGCCCGCCGCAGGGACCCGTGCCCGCGGTGGCGCCGGTGGGGCTGCTACGTCGCCGAGCGCGGCGTGGGGGACCGTCCGCGAAGACTACAGCGCGAACGGCGACGCCTGGGACTTTCTCAAGCACGACCAGGCTCGCGGCAAGGCGTACAGCTGGGGCGAGGACGCCATCGCGGGCCTCTGCGATCGCTACCAGCTGCTGGTGTTCGGCTTCGCCTTCTGGAACGGACATGATCCCGATCCTGAAGGAGCGGATGTTCGGCCTCACGTCCGGGCAAGGGCAACCACGGCGAGGACGTAAAGGAGTATTACTTCTACCTCGACAATACGCCCACGCACAGCTATATGCGGATGCTCTACAAGTATCCGCAGGCGGCGTTCCCATATGAGCGGCTGGTCGAGGAGAATGCCGCCGCGGCGGCGCGGACATGGAGTTCGAGCTGCTCGACACCGGCATCTTCGACGGGGACCGCTATTTCGACATCGTCCATCGAATACGCCAAGGCGTCGCCCGAGGACATCTGCATCCGGATCGAGGCGATCAACCGCGGTCCCGACCGGCCCGAACTGCACTGTTGCCGCAACTCTGGTTCCGAAACACGTGGGGCTGGGGACGCCGAGCGGGCGCCGAGCCGCCATCGAGCTCGCGGCCTGCTCGCGACGGACACGTCGTAGCTCGTCGCCGACGACCGCGGCGCCGAGCCGCTGCCGAACCTGCAAGTTCGACCTACCGGCCTGGGCGAGCGCGCACTTGTAGGTCCGGCGCGGCGGCGCGCCGCTCTTCACCGACAACGAAACGAATGCGCCAGCCGTCTGGGGCGCGGCGTCGGAGCCAGTCGCCGTATCGTGAAGGACGCGTTTCATCGCTACATCGTCGCAGGGCGAAGCGGCGGCGTCAACCCGGCGGGCGCGGCACGCAAGGCCGGCCTTGCACTATCGGCCGGACGATCCCTCCCGGTGGCTCGGCTCGTGTCTGGCGGCTGCGGCTGACGCCCGACCGGCGCTCGGCGAGCCGCTCGACGATGTCGACGCCGTGGTCGCGACGCGGCGCGCCGAGGCCGACGAGTTCTATGCGGCGATCCACCCGCCGCGCGCCAGCGAGGACGAGAGCCTCATGCAGCGGCAGGCGCTGGCCGGCATGCTGTGGACCAAGCAGATCTACCTGTTCGACGTGGCAAGTGGCTCGACGGCGACAACCCGGCCATGCGCCGTCCGCCCGACGCGCGACAACGGATCCGCAACTGCCACTGGCGCCACCTCAACTCGATGCGCATCCTGCTCGTGCCCGACAAGTGGGAGTATCCGTGGTTCGCGGCCTGGGACCTGGCGTTCCAGTGCGTGACGATTGCGCTGGTCGATCCCGCAGTTCGCCAAGGAGAATCTCTGGCTGCTGCTATTCGAGCAGTTCCAGCATCCCAACGGCCAGATTCCCGCCTACGAGTGGGAGTTCTCCGACTTGAACCCGCCGGTTCACGCCTGGGCCTGCTGGCGCGTGTACTAGATCGAGAAGGCCCGGACTGGCCGCGGCGATCTGCAGTTCCTCGAAGAAGCTTTCACAAGCTGCTGATCAACTTCGCCTGGTGGGTGAACAGGGTTGACAGTCAGGGGAAGAACATCTTCGAGGGCGGCTTCCTCGGTCTCGACAACATAACGGTGGTCGATCGCAGCGACGACGCTGCCGGGCGGCGCCATTCTCGAGCAGTCCGATGCCACAGGCTGGATGGGCGTTCTTCTGTCTGTGCATGATGCAAATCGCGCTCGAGCTGCGAACGACAACCGGCCTACGAGGTGCTGGCGACGAAGTTCTTCGAGCACTTCGTCTACATCGGCGGCGCATGAAGAAGATGGGCGGCCGCAACTATCAGCTTTGGGACGAGGAGGACGGTTTCTTCTACGACGTGCTGCGTTATCCCGAACGGCGACTTCCACAAGTTTCGACGTCCGCTCGCTGGTCGGCCTGATTCCGCTCTACGCAGTCGACGTCTTCGACGAAGCCAGGTGGAGGAGCTGCCGGCCTTCCTCACCGACATTGACTGGTTCATCCGCAACCGCCGCGACCTGGTCGGACAGGCATGTTTCGCCGATCGGCGAAGATGGACGGACGCGCGCACGTGCTGTCGATCGTCGACCGCCAGCAGCTCGCGAAGCTGCTGCAGCGCCTGCTGGGATCCGGACGAATTCCTGTCGGCGCGGGCATCCGCAGCCTGTCGAAGCACCACGAGCGCAGCCGTTCGTCTTCGACGGCAGCGAAGTCCGCTACGAGCCCGCCGAGGCCGACGTGAAGATCAAGGGCGGCAACTCGAACTGGCGCGGCCCCGTCTGGTTCCCGACGTCGTACCTGCTGATCCAGTCGCTCGTCCAGCTTCGACGAGGCGCATGGTCGTCGGTGACGATCGATGCGGCCGGATCGGCCGAGCCGGTGACGCCGCGCGACGATCGCGGCGAGATCTGGCCGAACCGGATGATCGGCCTGTTCACGCGCGGCGCCGGACGGCCGCCGCCTGATCTTCGGCGGCGCCGGAGAAGTTCGACGACCCGCACTGGCGCGACCGCCTGCTGTTCAACGAATACTTCCACGGGGACAACGGCGCCGGGCTGGGCGCGAGCCACCAGACGGGATGGACGGGCCTGGTGGCGAACCTGATCGACGAGTGGCGCGGCGATGAGCGGGCGCCTGCCGCCGAAGCCGACGGCTTCCTGCTCAATAGTGAAAGGCCGGTCGGGTGGC
>CAVQEJ010000013.1:0-10334 GCA_963711505.1 uncultured Acidobacteriota bacterium
TTGGCTCAGGCGGCTCAGCCGGAAATCGGCGGGCACCCTCCCCCGTCACACAGTTATCGGCCGCTCAGCTCACAAACTGAGACTCGGGGCGAACGGTTCCGCCGGGGCAGGGATGTGCGGGGCTTCCGACCGGGGCCACTTCACCGGACGGCGACACGCCGCTCGAGGTGCTCTACCAGGAGCGTCACGGCCTCCTCGAGACCGACGGCTGAGGTGTCGATGGCGAGATCCGCGCGGTCGGGCGGCTCGAACGGCGCCGAGATGCCGGTGAAATCGGTGATCTCTCCCGTCCTGGCGCGCGCGTAGAGCCGCTTGGGATCCCGGGCCTCGCATACCGCGAGCGGCGTGCTCAGGTGGACTTCGGCGAACGGGACATCGAGACCGTCCCGCTGCAGGATCCGCCGGGCCAGCAGCCGGTCGGTCCGTGACGGCGAGATGAACGCCGTGATCGCAATGATGCCGCGCTCGGCGAAGAGCCTGGCGACCTCGGCAACCCGGCGGATGTTCTCGGCGCGGTCCCCGGCCGAGAACCCGAGGTCGGCGCTGAGGCCGAAGCGAACGTTGTCGCCATCGAGCACGCACACCTGCCACCCGCGCGCGAACAGCTCCCGCTCGAGCGCCGTCGCGAGGGTCGACTTGCCGGAACCGGAGAGTCCGGTGAACCAGAGCACGGCGCCACGATGGCCGTGGCGCGCCTCGCGTGTCTCCCGGGAAACGTGGCCAACCAATCGCGTCAGGTTCGCGGTCGCCGCCGGCGCCCGCATCTCGCTGTCGGCCGCCTCGAGCACGATACCGCCGCCGCAGACGTCGAATCCCTCGACGACGACGAAGCGGCCCAGGCTGGGGACGCGTTCGGTACGGATCCAGGACGATGGGCCGGCGCGTCTGGATGGTCACCTCACCCACCTCGTTGGCGTCGAGGCGGGTGCGCCGGCTCCCCGTCGACCGTTCGAGTGTCGCGGCGTCCACGACCGCCGTGATGGCCGTCGCCTCTCCTTCGACGTCCTGCGTGGCGAGCTTGAACCGGTAGGGACGTCCAACGCTGAACGGCTGCCGGCCGAGCCAGAACAGCCGCGCGGTGAACCGCGACGTGCACGACGGTACGTCGTCGAGCGTCGACGCCACCTCGCCGCGACTCAGGAACAAGGGGTCGGCGAGCGTGATGCCGGTGGTCGCCCCCGCTTCGGCACTCCGCAGCACCGGTGCGTGCCACTGCTCCAGCGTCTTCACGACGCCCTGCTTGCGGCTCGGCAGGAACAGCAGGCGGTCGCCGACGCGGAGCGTGCCGGACTCGACGCGGCCGGCCAGGATGCGGCGCTGGTCGAAACGGTAGACGGCCTGGGCGGCCAGGCGCAGCGGCCCGTCGGCGGCACGTGCCGGCGCGGCGAACTCGTCGATCGTGTCGACGATGGTGCCGCCGGTGTACCACGGCATGCGATCGCTGCGCGCCGCGACGTTGTCGCCGTCGCGCGCCGAGATCGGCACGAACGCCCGCGGCGAGATGCCGACCTCCGCGAGGAAGGCGGCGTACTCGCCCGCGACGCGCTCGAACACCTCCGGCGAGAAGTCGACGCGATCGAGCTTGTTGACGGCCACGGCAACCTGCTCGATGCCGAGCAGCTTCAGCAGGAAGCCGTGGCGGCGCGACTGCTCGCGCACCCCCTCGTCGGCGTCGATCACGACGAGGGCGGCGTCGGCCGCCGCGGCGCCGGTCACCATGTTCTTCAGGAATTCCCGATGTCCGGGGGCGTCGATGAGGACGTAGTCGCGTTGGGCCGTCCGGAAGCCGATCTGCGCGGTGTCGATCGTCACGTTCTGGTCGCGCTCGGCCTGGAGGGCGTCGGTGAGGTTCGCGAACTCGAACGGCACGCCGCGGCTGGCGGCCGCGGCGGTCAGCTGCTCGAACTTCCCGTCGAGCAGCGATCCGGTGTCGTACAGCAGGCGGCCGATCAGCGTCGACTTGCCGTGATCGACGTGACCGACGACCACGAGCCGCAGCCGCTCGGCGGCCGCAGGCCGGGGCGCCGCGACACGCCGCGCGGTGGACGCCGTCCTTTCCGAGGCCATCACATGTACCCGTCCCGCCGCAGCATCTCGAAGGCCGCTTCCGACTCCTGGTCCTGCGCGCGGCCCGCCCGCTCCGGCGCGGTGGTCGTCCGCAGCTCGGCCACGATATCGGATACCGTCCCGGCGGTGGACGCGATCCGTCCGGTGCACGGGAAGCAGCCGAGCGATCGGTATCGCTGCCCGTCCCCGTTGTCGAAGTAGAGCGGAATGATCGGAATCGCTTCCCGCTCGATGTACTCCCACACGTCCAGCTCGGTCCAGTGCAGCAGTGGGTGCACGCGGATGTGCGTGCCGGGCGCGAAGTCGGTCTTGAACTGGTTCCAGAACTCCGGCGGCTGCTCGGTGGGCTCCCATTCCATCGCCTGGTTGCGCGGCGAGAAGTACCGCTCCTTGGCGCGCGTCGGCTCCTCGTCGCGCCGCACGCCGACGATGATGCCGTTGAAGCCGTGGCGGTCGATGACGGCGTGCAGGGCGTCGGTCTTCAGGGCCGAGCAGCACGCCACGCGCGTCACGCGGCCGTTGGGAAACGTCGCGCCCGCCGCCAGGACGGCGTCGTTGCGTCCGACGATGAGCTGCAGGCCCCACTCGCGCACGAGGCGGTCGCGGTACTCGATCATCGACGGAATCTTGTACGTCGTGTCGATGTGCACCAGCGGGAACGGCACGTGGCCGAAGAACGCCTTGCGCGCGAGCCACAGCAGCACGGTCGAGTCCTTGCCGATGCTCCAGAGCATCGCCAGGTTCGGGAACCGGCTGAAGGCCTCCCGCAGGACGTACACCGACTCGTGCTCGAGTGCAGTCAGATGGTCTCGGCGCATAAACGGGCCGTCGGCTGGCCGACATGTGTCCGGCCGCTCGACAGACCCGTGCAGGGCCCGGACGGCCGATGAACGACCCGTTGGCGGCCGGCCCTCCCCGCGAAGACCGGCGGCTGGTCGGGCTACTCAGGCCGGCGATGCAAGGCGGACGCCAGCCGCCGGTCGGCACCAACGTTGCAGCCGACTCGACGGCAGCAGCGGATCCGATGCCGGTCGCCCGCCGTCGGGGCGCCGTGCAGGACTGGAACAGGCCACACGGAAGCGGAGCCTGAAGGTCATGCCCTACATCTTCGTCGGAGGCGCCGAGCGAACCGGGACGACGCTCATGCAGCTGCTGCTGTGTCAGGGCGCGGGCACGAACCCGTTCGTCCGGGAGGCCAATTACTTCCGGCGCCTCGTCGAGGCCTATGCCGAAGCCAGAACCCTGGCGTACACCTGGGACTACTTCGACTCGGTCGATGACCTGCGGCAGTATCACGCCGGGCTGACGCGGCAGTTCCTCGATCGGACGCGGGCGCGCTTCCCGGGAACGGTCCACCTCGTGCTGAAGGAGCCGACGCTGACGCAGCAGTTCCCGGCGCTGGCCGAGCTGCTGGGCGACGAGGCGCGCTTCGTCTGCATGGTCCGCGATCCGCGGGACACGATCGGCTCGCTGCTCACGGTCGCCGAGCGCCAGGCCGCCGCGGGCGCGGGCGACGCGATCTCGCGCGATCGTCTCAAGGATTTCTGCGCCCGCTACCGCTCGTTCTATCTGCCACTCTTCCAGACGCCCGACCGGCGCTTCCCGGAACGCATCATCTGGGTGAAGTACCGGGATCTCGTCCTCACGCCCGGCCTCGTCATCGACGGCCTCGAACAGCGCCTCGGGCTGGATCTGTCGCGGGCACGCCGCCCCGGCCCGATGGACACGGGCGGGATCGACTTCTCGTCGGAGTTCGAGAGGCGATCACCGTGGCACTCGGCGCTCTACGGGAAGGCGATTACGGCGGAACGGGTGGGCACGTACAAGACGAAGCTGACCCGGCAGGAGATCGCGTTCATCGAAGAGGATCTCAAAGACCTCTTCGAGGTCTTCCACTTCGAGCGCGACACGGAGCCAACCGCCACCACGGGGCGGCCGCTCCCCCGGACGGCGGTCGCTGCGGCGTCGCTCAGGGCCGGGCGCCGGCCTGGCCAATCGGCGCCAGCCCCGCGCCCTTCGCTGCGCGGTTGAAGGCCGGCACGTCGGTGCCTGTCACGTCGGCGAAGGCCGTCCTGGCCGCCGCCAGGTTCTTCTCGATCATGTCGAGCACGTCCAACGAGGCGGCCGTCGGCCGGTGGTCGGCGCCGCCGGCGACATCGCCGGCACCGGTCCCAATCTCGCCGTTCAGCCAGATGAGGTTCTGGTACACCTTGAAGCGCTCGGTGTAGTACTTGTCGTCGCTGTTCAAATCCTCGGAGGTCAGCAGATGCATCTCGGCCGAGAGCAGCTTCCGGCCGATGCCATCGAGCAGCTTCACCGCCGCCGGCTTCCTGGCGGTCTTCTCCTGGTCCTGCACCTGACGGCGCAGGACCTCGAGGCGGTTGATCATGTCGACCGCCTCGTTCATGTCGTCGCGCACGCGCATCTGCGCCGCCGTCGAGGCCGCCGAATCCGCGTCCGACGAGGCGATGGTCGGGTCCTTCAGCACCACGATCTGCCGCGACACCGTCTGCCCACCGGCCGTCATCCGGATGGTGTACCTGCCCGGCGTGGCAATCGGTCCGGCGGCGACCGCGTCCTCGATGCCCCAGTGGAGGATCGGGCGGGTGTCCTTCCCCTTGAACCGCGGCTCGTCCCAGATGTGCGGATTGTCGGCCGGCGTCGTCCTGAGCGCCACCTGGTGCGGGGCGTCGTACCGCAGGTTCCAGACCGCCCGGTTCAGCCCCGGCCGCCCGGTCTCCTTGAAGGTCCGGATCACGTGGCCGCCGTCGAGTACGTCGAAGGTCACCGGACCGGCCGTCCGCTCGTTCAGCCGGTACAGCAGATTGGCCGATCCCGACCGCGCCTTGCGGAACCCGGGCCGCGGGTCATAGAGGAACAGCGCGGCGTCGGTCGGCGCCTTGTCGGCCTGCTCGAGGCGCGTGATGTCCTTCAGGATGAACAGGCCGCGCCCGTAGGTCGACACGACGACGTCGTGATAGTCCTTCTGGACGACAATCCAGCTGACCGGCACCGCCGGCAGTCCCCGCTTGAACTGCGTCCAGTGCGCCCCATCGTCCATCGAGTAGTAGAAGGCATGGCCGGTGCCGGCGAACAGCATGCCGCGCCGGTTGGGGTTCTCGGCCACTGACATGGCGTAATCGAGCACGCCTCCGGTCGGCAGGTTGCTGCTGATCTTCGTCCAGGTCTGGCCGAAATCGGTGGTCTTGTAGATGTACGGCGCGCTGTCGTCCATCAGGTGGCGATCGATGGTGACGAAGGCCGCGCCGGGCTCGAACGTCGAGGGAGCAATCTGGCGTACGGTGCCCCAGGTCGGCAGGTCGGGAATGTTCTTCGTCACGTCGGTCCAGTGACCGCCGCCGTCCTTCGTGTACCAGAGCTTGCCGTCGTTCGTGCCCGCCCAGATCAGCCCGCGCTGGATGGACGAGGGGGCGATGGCGAAGACGACCTCGCCGTAGAACTGGCCGAGGTTGTCCTGCACGATGCCGCCCGACGAGACGATGCGGCTCGGGTCCTGCGTCGAGAGGTCGGGGCTGATCACCTGCCACGTCTGCCCTTCGTCGGACGTCTTGAAGATGACCTGGCAGCCGTAATAGATGGTGTGGTGGTCGAAGGGATCGGCCGCCAGCGGCGGCGTCCAGTGACACCGGTACTTCGTTTCCTGCGGCGGCGAGTCGATCGTGTGGATCCACGGGCTGACCGACCGCGCCACGCCCGTGCGCGCGTCCCATCGCGTCACCTCGTTGCCGTAGCAGCTCGACCAGACAACGTCGGGATGATCCGGATCGGCGGGCAGCGTGAATCCCGACTCGCATCCGCCGAGTCCGCCCTGCCAGCGGCTGCCGCGGTCGTCGCCCTCGTCATACCGCCTTCGCGGCGGCAGGCCCGTGCCGGAGCCGGCGCCGGTGATGCCGCCGTAGGACGGCACGTTCGGGACGTTGACGGGTTCGTTGCTCGGCCCACGCATGGTGCCGTCGTCCTGCCGGTTGCTGTAGAGCCAGGACCGGCATCCGCCGGTCGACCGCCACGTGGTACATCTGGCCGATCGGCAGCGCGACGTGCAGGAAGGTGCGCGCGTGATCGGTCGTGATCCCCATACCGGCATCGCCGGTCTGCACCCAGCGATCCGGTGCCTGGGATCCATCCAGATGTCGTGGCAGTCGCCGCAGCCCTTGTAGTTGGCGATCGGGAACGTGCGCCCGCCGTCGAACGACCGGTGGAACATGCTGTTGGCGACGAGCACTTCGTCGGGATTCGCAGGATTCACCGCGAGGCGGATGTAGTACCCGGCACGGCCGATGAGCGTCCGATCCCAGCTGACGACCTGCCACGTCACGCCGCCGTCATCCGACCGCCAGAGCGATCCCTGGTCCGCCGTCTGGATGAGGGCGTAGATCCGCTGCGGGTCGGACGGCGCGAAGGCGACATCGATCTTGCCCAAGCGGCGACTTCGGCAGGCCGTTCTCGAGATGCTGCCAGGTGGCGCCGCCGTCGTGGGTGACATAGACGCCGCTGCCCGGCCCGCCGCCGAACTCCGCCCAGGGATGCATCTCGACCTGCCACATGCCGGCAATCAGCACATTCGGGTTCTGGCTGTCCAGCGACAGCCCCGAACAGCCGGTGTTCGGATCGACGAACAGCGACCGCGTCCAGGTCTTCCCGCCGTCGGTCGTCTTGAAGACGCCGCGCTCCTGCTGGGGTGCGGTCGTCCGGCCGAGCGCGCACACCCAGACGTTCTCGGGATTGGTCGGATCGACGATGATGCGGCCGATACGGCCGGTCTTGTCGAGCCCCATGTGCTGCCACGACGCGCCGGCGTCGGTCGAGCGGTAGACACCGTCCCCTTCGACGTCGGCGTCGCGGATCGCCCATGCCTCGCCCGTCCCGGCCCAGACGAGGTCGGGGTTGGACGGCGCGACGGCCAGCGCGCCAATCGCCTGCACCGGCTCGTGGTCGAAGATCGGCGCAAAGGTCTTCCCGCCGTCCACCGTCTTCCAGACGCCGCCCGAGGCGGCGCCGGCGTAGTAGGTCGTCGGGTCTCCGGGCACGCCGGCCACCGAGGCGATGCGCCCGGCGCTGGGCGGTCCCATGTAGGTGAAGCGCAGCGGCGCCACCTGCGGCCCGAGGCGCGCGCTTCGCGCTGGGCGCGCACGGCCGCGCCGGCGGAGGCGATGCAGAGGATGGCGGTCAGGACAAGACGGCGAACACGCATGGGCAGGCCTCGTGTGAGCGGTATCCAAACGCAGTCTGACGACGGGACGACGATCGTCATGCCCGCGGAAGCGGGCATCCAGCCACGAGGCGCGTGCGCGCCCTCACCGCGCGACGAGCTGCTTCGCGACGAACCAGACGTTGGCCGGGCGTTCCGCGAGCCGGCGCATGTACCAAGGGAACCAGGACTCGCCGTACGAATCAGCACCCGCAGCCGCTTGCCACCATCGACCAGCCGCTGCTGCAGCGGCCGCTGGATGCCGTAGAGCATGGCGTATTCGTACACCGCCTCGGGCACATGGTGCTCGGTGATGAAGGCGCCGAGCCGCCCGACAATCGCTGGATCGTGGGTACCGATGTGCAGGTGGGCACCCGCTCGCTGCGCCGCGTCGCCGAGCAGCCGCTCCGAGAGCTTCACGAAGTTCGCGTCGACATCGGCCTTCTTCGGAAAGGCAATGTCGGCCGGCTCGAGGTAGGCGCCCTTGACGAGTCGGATCGCCGGCCCCAGCGGCAGCAGGCGGTCGATGTCGGTCGCCAATCGGTAGAGGTAGGCCTGAATGGCGACGCCCACGGCCGCGGAGCGCTCGCGCGTCCGCTGGAAGAGCGCCAGCGTCGGGTCGACGTACGCCGAACTCTCCATGTCGATCCAGACGAAGTTCCCGCAGGCGGCGGCGTGGTCGACCAGCCGCTGCAGGTTCCGGAAGCAGGCATCCGCGTCCAGGTCCAGCCCGAGTTGTGTCGGCTTGATGGAGATCTGCGCATCGACCGCGGCGGCCTTCACGCAATCGAGCACGTCGAGGTAGTGCTGCGTCACCGCCTCGGCTTCCTCCGGGCGGGTCAGGTTCTGCCGAGGTGCGTGGGATCGATGGACGCCTCAATCCTCCTGGCCGCGCGCCGCCGCCAGGGCGTCCCCAATCTGCTCGCCTGGCATGAACGCCGACACGGCGCGCCGGACGAACGGGGTCTTCGTGGCGTGATCGCGCAGCCACGCGTTGGTCGAGAGGGCCAGGATGGTCTGACGGGCTAGGGACACGGCAACCCCGACTGATGAACGGCGACCGGAGTCGCCGGAACAGGATGTCGGCGGGGACGAGGAAGTCAGGCGCGACGTCCGGTCAATCATGAGCGAGGCGGCGAACGTCGTCCGGGGTCGAGTATGACCCGGTCGGCCGGTTGTCAAGGGTGGGCTGCACGGATGTCGTGGCCACGCAGCCGTTGGCGGCCGGAGGCGGTACACGCGTCCCGCGCCATCCACCTGCTCAAGCACGAGCCGGTCGCCGTAGGCCGCGATCCGCTTCTCGACCTCCGGCCATCCCCCGTCGGATAAGGTCCGTGTGCACGACGATGTCGGGACGCCGAGCCGCGTCAGGTCTGGAGGCTCGCGTCATCGGAAAAATTATGAGCTCGACGTACAACTGCGCGAGATCCTGTGGCCGGAAGCCGCTGTAGCCCTGCACCGTCTTCTGCCAGTGCGCCGTGGAAGCAGCATCAAGGTCGTCTGCGCCGTTCCAAGTCGCCCTGGTTCCGCGGATCACCTTCAGGCACTCGGCAATCGCGAACCGCCCGGGCTGGCCCGCCAGCCAGCGGTCGATCGCCGGAGTCTCCACGTGATAGGCCTCGACGTGAAGCGGGAACGCGGCGAACTCGGCCACCAGCAGCACGCCAGCCGCGATCGCCACGGCGGAACGCCGCGGCGCCGCCAGCCGCGCGGTGAGGCGATCGAAGCCGATGCCGGCCAGGACGGCGAGGCCGAGGATGGCCAGCAGCGTGAACCGCGACGGACCCGGATGAAGTCGAATCGGAGCCAGTAGAGGACGGCGACAGGCTCAACGGCGGTCCGACGGAGAGCAGCACGGCGAGCAGCGTCAGCAGCGCAGAGAACAGCGTCGCGTCGCGACGGTGCCGCTGCCGCCAGGCCTACAACACCGCGAGCCCGCGCCGCAGCCGCGCGGCGACGTCGAACGGCGCGCGCCGGGGGACCGCCAGACGCAGCAGGACGGCGAGCCCGCACCAGAACCAGGCCGCAAGAACTCGCGAATCGACAGGAGCAGTCCGCCGACGATCCGGATCCGCACTGGCGCGATCACGGTGGCGGCCACACTCACCGCGAGCAGCAGGACGACCAGCAGTTCGAGCACGGCTCCAATCCGGCGCCACGCGCGGCCGTCCCTCCCGATTGGGACCGGGGTAATCGCTGCCACAGTGGCACAAGAGCGGCCGTCCCGAGCTGGAGCGGCAGATAGCCGGGGAACAGGGACGCTCGTGCGCGCGAATGATCCAATCCAGGCCGGCGTGGGCCAGTACGAAATTGCAGGCGGGACGGCGACGCGAAGAAGCTGGCGTCGTTGATCGCCCAGTTGTCGAGCGTCCCGAGCGACCTCCTCAGCCCCACGCCAACCTGCACGGCGTGGTACGGCAGCATCAGCAGCGCGGCCGGCGTCAGCAGCACGGCGCCGGCGAGGCCGAGGTCGCGCACGCGGCGGAGGAAGGCAATCGGCTCCCCGAGCGCGGCGCGGTATCCGAGCAGCCCGACGACCGCCATCACGAGGAACACGGTGCCGTGTCCGCTCGACAGGGCCTGCAGCGTGAAGCAGGCGGCGGCAAAGCGGAGGTCGCGCACCCGCCCCTCGTCGAGATAGGCGTGCAGGAACGCGAGGCAGAACGGCAGCCACTGGATCGCCGCGAGGTGGAGCTGCTCGAGGCGCAGGAAGCGCGGCGGCGAGAAGCCGAAGATGAGGCCGCACAGCAGTGCGCCCGCCGGCCCGACGCAGCACGACGCGCCACAGCCAGGCGCCGATGGCGCACAGGACACACGACAGCAGCGTGACGAGGTTCAGCGCCACACGGGATTGCCCGTGAGCCACAGCACGGGCGCGGCGAAGATCGCGCTGCCAATCAGGTTCTCCGAATAGGCCAGGGTGTCCGGCTCGGGATAGTAGATGTTGGCGTCGAAGATGGAGAGCGGCTGGTGGAGGAAGGCGTGAGCATCCGATTCCAGCGTCCAGAGGTACAGCTTGGTTCGGGTGTGCGAGAACGCGTGTCCGGCCGGCTCGACA
>CAVQEJ010000014.1:0-5601 GCA_963711505.1 uncultured Acidobacteriota bacterium
TGTGCACCGCCCGGGGGCGGACACCTGCTGCTCACATTGTAGGGTGTTCAAGGCCTCTGGAAAATGGTTCAATAGGATTCCCGCGGCCGGCGGCGGCGCTGCCCTCCAGACGGCGGTGCCCCGGCCTGTTCGCTGCGGCGGTGCCGTCTTCATGCCGACTGTCACACCTGTCCTGGAAATCCTGACGCTGGGTGCGGGGGCCGTGGCCGGCATGCTCGGCGCGATGCTCGGCATCGGGGGCGGCGTCTTCCTGGTGCCGTTCCTGAACCTGGCGCTGGGCTTCCCCTACCAGGTGGCCGCGGCCATCAGCCTGACCACCGTCATCGCGACGTCGAGTTCGGTCTCGGCCGCCCGCTCGGGCCGTCACCTCATCAACATGCGCCTCGGCATGACGCTCGAGGTGGCCACCGCCGCCGGCGCGCTGCTGGGCGGCATCACCGCCCAGGAGATGTCGCAGTCGACGCTCCAGATGCTGTTCGGCCTGGTGACGGCGCTCACCGCCATCGCGATGGTGCGGCGAATGGGGCGGCGCAACGTCATCCTCGATCCGGACGCGTCGCCCGGACGGCTCGGCGGGCGGTTCCACGAGGACGAGAGCGGCGGCTGGGTGACCTACCGGGTGAAGCGGCTGCCGCTCGGCCTCGCCGCCTCGTTCGTCGCCGGCAACATCTCCTCGCTGCTCGGCATCGGGGGCGGCGTCGTGAAGGTGCCGGTGCTGAACGCCTGGTGCGGCGTGCCGATGCGGGCGGCGGCGGCGACCAGCGCGTTCATGATCGGCGTCACCGCCACGGCCGGCGCCGTCATCTACTACGGCCAGGGACGGCTGATCCCCGTGCTCGCCGCGGCGGCCATCGTCGGCGTGCAGATCGGATCGTGGATCGGTATCCATGCGGCCGCCCGCACGAAGGCGAAGTGGCTGAAGCTGCTGATGGCCATCGTGCTGTTCGTGGTGTCGGCCCTGATGATCTGGCGGGGGATGCGATGAGCGCCGTGAGTCACGATCGCGACGATCAACTGGAACGGCTCATCGGCATCGTTCTGAAGACCGGCGTGACGATCAGTGCCGTCTGCCTGGCCATCGGACTGGTGCTGCGGCAGATTCCCGCGGTGGCCCGCTTCTCGGCGCCCGCCATCCACGTCGGGCTGATCGTGCTGCTGTCGACCCCCGTGCTGCGCGTCGTCGTCTCCGTCTACGAGTACGCGCGGGAGCACGACTGGCTGTTCGTCCTGCTGACGATGATCGTGCTCGTGACGCTGCTGGGGAGTCTGCTGGTGGGGATCTTCGGGTGAACGCCGAGGCGGTGGACTAATTGGCGGCAGAAGTTAGAATTGAAGAGCATCGTGCCCTGTTGAAGAATGGCGATGGCGCGCGCCCCGGCCCTCGGTCTGTTCTCATCGCCAATCGTCATTCTCAATTGTCAATCTGTCCATCTTGTACGCCTCCGCCCTCGGTCGCAGCGGGCGGTCGAACCAGAGCGGCCGCCGCAGGCCGTCCGGGCCCGGCGCCGGCCGGGTCATCGTCAGCCACTCCTTGTACGCCTCGTGCGACTTCGCCGTGTCGACGAAGATGTCGCCGTAGTGATCGTCGGCGCCCGCCTTCTCGACGTGAACCCGCTGGTGCCAGCAGTGCATCCCGCTGACCGGGTCCGGCTGCACGGGGAAGGTGAGGTTCTGGTGCACGCCGACCTCGGTCCACCAGATCCGCTGCGTGTCCGGATCCTTGCTCTCGTACAGGCCGGACGCCGTGCACCTGCCGGAATCGGTACCCCGATTCGCCCTCGCGCTCGATCGTGACCAGCGACGAGGCCGCGCGCGAATTTCCCAGCTCCTCGTGCAGCCGCCAGCGGCCGAGATGGTGCGACATGCCGACGACGCCCGGGCGGATGCCCTCGGTGATCCAGGCGCGCGTGACGAAGTGGCCGATGCGGGTGCGGACCTTGACGAGATCGCCGGTGGCGAGCCCGAGCCGGCGCGCATCCTCGGTCGCGATCCACAGCGGGTTGCTGTGCGAGATCTCGGTACAGCCACTTCACCGTCGAGCGCGTGTGGATCAGCGTCGGCAGCCGGAAGTTCGGCATCAGGTCGAACTCGCCCTCGTCGCGCTTGATCTCGCGCCAGTAGACGTGGCTCGGCACGTACCGCGGGACGGCGTGTTCGGGCCAGCCCCACGCGGCCAGCGTGCCCGAATAGAACTCGAGGCGGCGTGACGGCGTGTTGAAGCCGGCGCAGGGCGTGCCGTCGACGATGACGCCGATGGTGCGGCCGTCCTTCGTGACGATCTCGCGGTCGCGGTCGATCGTGGCGCCGGCGAGCGCCTCCTCCGGCAGCGGCTGCTCGTGCAGCTTGTACACCCGGTCCTTCACCCGGAAGGCGCCGTACTTCCGCATGTAGGCAAGGGGCGTCAGCTCCTCCTTCGCGGCGGCCTCCGGCAGACCGGGGACGGAGTGCTCGAACATCCAGGCGTAGTACTCGTCCATCGTGATCGGCTCGCCGGGACGGGACGGCGACTCGAAGTGCTTCCGGATGCCGAGCGCGCCGTCCGGATCGACCTTCCAGCTGAGCGCGACCCAGAACTCGTTCTCCTCCCAGACGTCGCCCGGGTTCACGCCGGCCGTCGACGTGATGGTCTCGCCGCGCTTCTCCCGCGCGACCTTCAGCACCGGTTGCCGGAAGCCGACCCACTGTGCGGCATGCGTCTCCTGGCTCATCGTGTCGTGCCGCTCGGTGCTGATGCCCATCGGCAGCACGTAGTCGGCGAACCAGGCGGTCTCGCTCCAGGTCGGCGTCAGCGCGACGTGCAGGCCGACGCGCTCCTCGTCCTGCAGCATCTCCATCCACGACATGCCGTCGGGGTTCGTCCACAGCGGGTTGTAGACGCGGGTGAAGTAGACGTCGAGCCGGCCGCGCCCCTCCTTCAGGAAGTGCGGCAACAGCTGGCTCATCTCGAAGAAGGCGAGTGGGTACTCCCTGGGGAACAGCAGCTCGTTCCAGTACGGCTGCGGCGACGGCGGCAGCGGGTGCTTCGGGACGAACTTGTTCGAGTGGTGCAGGTTCACGCCGCCCTTCGTGGCCACCGATCCGGTCAGGACCACGAGCAGATAGAGGCAGCGGGTAATCTGCCAGCCCCAGAGGTTGCCGGCGGCCGCCGACCGCCAGCTGTGCGTCGAGAACTGTCCGCGCGCGCGCCCGACGGCCCGCGCGGCCGCCACAATCCGGTCGGCCGCCACGCCGGTCTCCTGCTCGGCGTACTCGGGCGTGAACGCCGCGTACAGCTCCTTCAGGCTCTGGATGAAATTGTCGAACGTCGGCGCCAGCTCGGGACGCTCGGCCTGCAGGTAGCCCCGCCAGTCCATCCACTTCCGGACGAACTCGCCGTCGTACAGATCCTCCTCGAGCAGGATCCGGACCATCGCCAGCAGCAGCGCCCCCTCCGTGCCCGGGTGCGCGGGCAGCCAGAGGTCCGACTTCGCCGACGAGTTGGACAGCCGCGGATCGATGACGATGAGCGTCGCCCCGGCCGACTGGCCTTCGATGATCCGCTGCGCGTGCGGGTTGAAGTAGTGGCCCGTCTCGAGATGCGACGACAGCAGCAGGATCGTCCTGGCGTTCGCGTAGTCGGGCGACGGCCGGTCGTCGCCGGTCCACAGGTAGTGGCCGAGCCGCGCCGACGAGGAGCAGACGTTCGTGTGGCTGTTGTGCGCGTCGAGTCCCCAGGCCTGCAGCACGCGGTTGGTGTAGCCGTCCTCGCCCGGACGGCCGACGTGGTACATGAGCTCGCGCTGCCGCCCTTCCTGCATGGCGCGTCGGATGCGGCCGCCGATGTCTTCGACCGCCTCCTCCCAGGTCACCCGCTTCCACTTGCCGCTGCCCCGCGCGCCGTCGCGCTTCAGCGGATAGAGGATCCGCTCGGGATCGTCAATCTGCTGGGGCGTCACGACCCCCTTCGCACACGTTCGCCCGCGGCTGCCCGGGTGCACCGGGTTGCCCTCCACCTTCCGGACGCGCAGCGTCTCCTTGTCGACGTAGGCGAGGATGCCGCACGCCGACTCGCAGTTGAAGCAGATGCTCGGGATGACCCAGTAGTGGCGCCGGTCCTTGCGCGGCCAGCTCGTCGACTCGTAGTCGACGAAGTCGTCCCACTCCGACGGATCGGGATGGGAACGGAAGCGGCGGGAGGGTGAGTCACTCATAAGAACTCGATGTCTGTCACGTGCGGTGTGCGACGTGCAACGTGCGATGTGCTGCCTGTCCGTGCGACGTGCAACGTGCGGCGTGCGGCCTGTCCGTGCGCTGTGCCGCGCCGGCGCCGGTCCTTCTTCTCCAACGCACGGGGGCCGTCGATGTCGCGATCGAGCCGTGTGGCGGCCCCGGGAGACAGCTGACATGCGACGCCCGCGTTCAGTGCCCGGCGTTGAGCAATGCCCATTGCGCATTGCCCGTTGCCCATTGCGACGTCAGACGATCGGCGATGCGAGCGCCCGAATCCCGAACCCCGAATCGCCACGCGAGGTTCACGAAAGCGGCACGCTCTGGCCGGCCTCCACCCAGATGTCCTCCCAGGCGAAGTTGCCGGCGAGCGCCAGTAGCGCCGCAACGGCGATGGCCGGCAGCAGCGGATGGTCCGCCGGCGCCAGCGCGACCGCCAGCAGCGCGATCGGCAGCACGCCGCCCGCGACGATGGCTCCGCCCCAGAAGAGCCGGGAGAAGGCGCCGTGCCGGATGGCGCCGGTCGCCAGCTCGTGGTGACGGGACGGGCTCGGCGCCAGCAGGTTCTCGAACACGATGAACAGCAGATGCGCGCCGAGCGAGCCCAGCAGCACCCAGCTCAGCGGCGCAGCCGCCGTGGTCGCGGACAGCCCGGCGGGGCCGAGCAGCAGTACGGCCAGCAGCAGCATGGCCGATCCTTCGGCGAGTGCCTGCGCCAGCAGGTCGACGGCCGCGTGCGGGCCCTGCCACAGATCGCGTGCGAGCCCCTGTGCGAACAGGAAGCCCGTGTACAACGTCGCCAGCACGGACATCACGATCACGGGGACGACGAGGGCGCTCAGGGCGAGCGACCATCCGAACCAGCCCGCGAGCAGCCACAACGTGCACAGGCCGCCGTGGGCCGTCAGGAAGTAGGCGCCCCAGACCATCCACGAGCGCCAGTTGGGCCGGACGAGGATGTAGTAGAAGCGCTCGGGCCGCTCGAGATCGATGACCAGGACGAGGGCCGTCACCGCCACCGCCACGAGCGCAATCGCCGGGCCGACGAGCATGGTGAGCGTGTCGCGGATGCCGAGCCACCACAGCAGCGCGCTCAGCAGCATGGCGCCGGCCGAGATCCCCTTGGTCAGCAGGTACACGGCCATGTCCAAGCCCCACGGCTTCACGTGCGGCATGTCGTAGTCGACGCGCGGCGCCCCCGGCCGTTCGGGATCCTCCATGGGCGCGGCCAGCGGGCGGAGCGTCACCTGCCCTTCCTTGAACCACAGCGGCCGGGTCGCGACTTCCGGCCGGATGGCGCTGTCTTCGGCCGCCAGATAGATGACCCGGGGCAGCGTTCCCTTCTCGGGCTTGCGCACGCTGATCGCCTGCGAGCGCGCGATGATGGCGACTTCG
>CAVQEJ010000015.1:0-14154 GCA_963711505.1 uncultured Acidobacteriota bacterium
CGGTGCCCGGTCCGGAATCTGACGGGGATCGAGGAAATCGTATTCCGCGCCCCGCGCGGGGGCAACGAAAAGCGGCGGCGGCGGTCCGGGGAGGGGTTACGAGCGGAGCGGTCCGGGGACCGGCACACCGGCCTGGCCGTGCTCCCGCGCACGGTCGCGATCCCGGATCCGCCTGATCGCAGCCGGCACGGCCTCGTCGGGCTGCTCGATCGCCCGCCGGTAAGCGCCCGCATAGCAGGGATTGAGATCTTCGAGGGCGTGGTCCTCATCCCACCGGCGCCAGACGGTCTCGTACCAGCCGGGCCGCAGCCTCGAGGCATCGCCGAACGTGGCAATCTTGCGGAGGACCTGGGCGTCGGTGCGCGCGTAGCTCATGTGATGGAACATCGCCACGTCGGCCGGGACGATCTGTTCCCGCTCGCCCTGGTAGTTCCGGTTGTCGACGAAGCGACCGAGCCCGACACGGACGACGACCGCCGCCGCATAGTTCTGCGGGGGATCGATCCGGTAGCGGGACGATTTCCAGTACGTCCAGCAGGTACAGACGCCAGCAGTCGATCTGTGGATTGCCGCGGACGAGGTCCACCAGCCGCCCGAGCTGCGCCGGCTCATGGATCTCGTCGGCATCGATCACGAAGCAGTAGTCGAGGCCGGCCTCGGCCAGCATCCGCAGGCCCTCGTTCCGCTGATCGGTTTCCGTCTGCCAGCTCCCGCGAACGATCCGGATCTTGCCAGCCGGGTCGGGCAGCGCGCGGATCCTGGCGATCAGCGGCTCCTGATCCGAGGCCTGGCCGTTCCAGGGCCGGTCGCTCACGAGGAACCAGATGGTGTCGCACGTCGCGTACACCGACTCGATCGCCGGATCGAGCCACGAGTCGTCATCGTAGATGCAGCAGACGGCCCCGAAGGTCGCCTGGCGCTGACGTTCGATGAAGGGCTCGAGCGCCGGGCGCTCCAGCAGGCGCTCGATCACCGGATGATAGCGCTGCTGGTCGAGCAGCGCCGCCAGTTCCGGATCGGAACGGAACAGATGCCAGTCGTCGCCGATGAGCGCGTACGTGAGGGCGGCCCCCCATTTCTCCCGGAAGGCCGCGGCTTCTCGCGCCTCGTGCGCCCGCTGGACCTCGACGGTCTGCGCGCGCCGGTACGCCGAGCCGCTTTGCACGCGCAGCACGTAGGATCCGAGCGCCAGTTCCTGCCGCACATCGGCGCGCCAGGCGCGCAGCGCGTAATCCTGGCAGGCCGCCTCTCCCTGAAACCGCTCGTCGAAGTCACCGACCGCGCCGTACGCCGCACGCGGAATCCTGACGCAATAGAACGGCGTCGACGACACGACCTGGTAGCGGCCCTGCACGGCGCGATGATGGGCGGCGATCTGATCGAGCTCCGCTTCGCGGCCCACGCAGTCAGCCGGATCCAGATCCACACCGGCCGACCACTCGCCGATCGTGTGACGCACCTGCGTGTTGGATACCGCCGAGATGAGCGCGCGGTGTTTCGCCAGCAGCGGCGTGAGCCATCCGTCCGTGAACACGAGCGTGCCGGCGAGCAGGAGCAGGTCGGCGTCGCTGTCGCGCGCAGCGGCGAGGAGCCGGTTCGCGCAGGCGGCAAACGACCAGAACGCCTCCGCGCGGATGACGACGATCGGCGCGGCCGCCAGATCGCCGGGCACGACGTACCCGCCGTCGCGGTCAACCAGGAGGAGCCGATCGTCCGGCCCGAGGGGCGTGTGCGCCAGGAAGGACCGGAGCGTGACGTCGGTGCAGTCGCCGGACGTCGGCGCGCCGATCATGCCGAACAGCTTCATCGAAGACCTCTCGGACCGGGGCTGACAGGGAGCGCGAGTCGAACCGTGCGAAGAGAGCCTGTCCAAAGGACGTGCCATCATCCGCGCCGGCCGACGGCCGGGCAGGCCGCCTGGGCGAGGGACCATGGGGGACCGAGAGCGCCTGTTGGCCCCGCATTCCAGTGGGAAGGAGCCGATTTGGCAACGGGGGCTGGTGTCGGCCGGCCGGCCGGACGGACAGCCGGCCGACGGCCGCCGATCCATCCAGCTCTTCAGGAGGACCGGCCTGTCCACTGGACAATCTCAGGACAGCCGTGTAGAGTCCTGCACGGTAATTCCCGATATTTGAGGCTCGGCAACCGCCACACGATGCTCTGGCGGCGGGAGCCGGTCCGTGCCCGGTCAGCGGTGTTCGTCCGGTGTCCGCCGTCCGGCAGGTTCCATCAGGCGTGCAACACTCGCATCGGTCGAGGCGCGATCGCGCCGATCGATCGCCACCAGCAGGCGGTGGCATTCGTTGCGCCGCGCCCTGGGCTCTTCACCGTCCCCGCTCAACAGGCGCAGCATCGCGTCAACATACGCTCGCAGTTGGCATTCGTCTGTCATGGCACACGGGGTCCGTCTGCCGGCTCGTCCGGTTCCTACGATGGCCCCGAACGGAGGCGCACCACATGAAGGTGGCAATCTTCGGCGCGTACGGCACGATCGGGCGGTCAGTGACGGCGGCGTTGCTGACACGGGGGGACTCGGTGCGGGCCGTGGGCCGCACCGAGTCGCACCTTCGTGAGGCCTTCGACGGCAGCAGCGGCGTGGAGATCGTGGCGGCCGACGTGGCCACGGCGGACGGCTGCGCCCGCGCGGCAGCCGGGGTCGATGCGATCGTGTATGCCCTGGGCCTGCCCTATACGAAGGAGGCGTTCGCCGCGTATCCGTCGATGATGCACATGGCGGTGACCGCGGCCCGCAGCTCGGGCGTGCGCCGGCTGCTGCACATCTCGAATGTGTATTCGTACGGCGAGCCCCGCACCCCGCGCGTGCGCGAAGACCATCCCCGCGAGCCGGTGGCGATCAAGGGACAACGGCGCAAGGAGCAGGAGGACGTCGCGCTGTCGGGACACGGCGTGAACGGCCTCGAAACGCTGGTGCTGCGGCTGCCCGACTTCTACGGGCCGTTCGCCGACAACAGTCTGGGAGGGATGATCCTCACCGCCGTCGCCGCCGGCAGTCGGCCGAACCTGCTCGGCCCGATCGACACGCCGCACGAGTTCATGTTCACACCCGACGTCGGGCCCGTCGTCGCCGCTCTGCTCTCCGCGCCGGCCGGCTGGGGCGAGGCGTACAATTTCGGCGGCGCCGGCGTCATCACGCAGCGTGAGTTCGCGATGCGGGCGTTCGCGCTGGTCGGACGGCCGCCGCGCCTGCGGGTGGTGAGCCCGCGCCTGGTGAGCCTGATGGGGATCTTCTCGCCGATGATGCGCGAGCTGGTGGAGATGAGCTACCTGCAGACCCATCCCGTGCTGCTCGACGACACGAAGCTGCACACCCTGCTCGGCACGGTCGTCAAGACGCCGTACGAGGAAGGCATCCGCCGCACGCTCGACCACCTGCGCGTCCGCGCGGCGGCCCCCGGCGCTCAGTGACGATGCGCGTCGGGAATGCCGAACCGGTGGGCGGTCTCGCGCTCGAAGTCGAACTCGATGAGCACGGCCGGCTCGTCGCCCACAACCGACCCGTCGTGCCCCGCCTCGATGACGACCACCTGGGGTGCCGTGAAGTCGCGCGTGCACCCGTCCGAGTACCGGATCTGGATGCGGCCGCGCGCCAGGAAGCCGACGTGCGCGTGCATGCAGAGCTCGGTGCCGACGACCGCCTTCATCTGATTGTCCCAGCGGAAGCCGGCCGGATAGATCGTCCGCTTCACGCGGCCGTCGCCGGCATGAACGATGTCGAGCTGGACGCCGGCGACGTCGCGATGGTCGGCTCCGGGCATCGGGGCGAGAAGGGGATCGTTGCCGCTCATGGGTCAGTCCTCCAGGTGGACGGAATGTGCCGAATCGTAGCATTTTCGGACCTGCCCTTCCTCCACCGCTGAGCTGCCGCGGGATTGGCTCCGCTTCGGCGCCCGGTGCACTATGATGAAGGGAGGCAATGCGGGAAGTCGGATCGTCGCGGCGGGTCGGGTCAATTGTCAGGCTGGTGCACTACTGGTGGCCCGTCGCGCTCGGATGGTCCATCGCGCTGGTCTGGAATCAGGTCAGCGCGCGACCCGTGTCGCACCCAGGGCTCGCCGTCCTGCTCTGGGGCATCTTCGGCGCCTACAGCCTCGACCGGCTCCTCGACAGTGGATCGCCCGACGATCCGCGCTGGCTGCGCGTCGCCCTGGCGGGCGCGTTCCTCGTGTCCTCAGCCGCCTGTCTCTACTACCTCGTCGACCTGCCTCCCGGCACCATCGCCCTGATCCCGCTGCTGGCGGCAGCCGGCGTCTTCTACCGCCAGCTGAAGCGCTATCCGTTCACCAAGACCGTGCTCGTGCCGGCCGTCTGGGTCTGGGCCGGGCTCGCGCTGCCGGCCGCCGACGGCTCGTGGTTCGGCTGGCGATCGGTGATGCTGCCGGTGTCGGTGCCGCTGATGGCGCTGTTCGCCTCGGGCTGCCTGCTCTGCGACATCAAGGACGCCGAGGCCGACAGCCGCACGGGCGTCCGGAGCCTGCCGGCCGTCTTCGGCATTCCTTCGACGATTGCCGTCGCGACCGCCCTGGCGGTGGCCGGCATACTGCTCGCCGGACTGCAGCAACGGCCCGCCCTGCTCGTCACCGGGCTCGCGCTCGTCGGCCTCGGCCAGTGGACGACGGTGCTGACAGCCGGTCCGGCCGGTGCGCTCGTCGTCGATCTGGCGCTGACGATTCCCGGCCTGCTCATCGCGACGCACCTGCTCCGGTAGCGCGCCTGACGGGCGTCCGCAGGTAAACTGAGAACTCGCCGTGGAACCGCGCGAGCGCCTCGCGCCCGGCGATCCGTCAGGACCGTTTCATCTTCTCGTGACGACCAGGCACCACCCTCAGCACAGGAGTCGCTCCGATGCCTCTCATCGATGCCGGCAGGAAGGCCCCCGCGTTCGCACTCGAGGATCAGGACGGCAAGACCCATCGGCTGTCGGCCTACGCCGGCCGGCCGGTCGTCCTCTACTTCTACCCGAAGGACGACACGCCCGGCTGCACGAAGGAAGCCTGCGCGTTCCGCGACAACCTGCCGAAGTTCAAGAAGGGCAAGGCCGTCGTGCTGGGCGTCAGCATCCTCGACGAGGCGAGCAAGGCGAAATTCGCGGCGAAGCACGACTTGAACTTTCCGCTGCTGGCTGACGCGGATCACGAAGTGGCCGGGAAGTACGGGGTGTGGCAGAAGAAGTCGCTCTACGGCCGCTCGTTCATGGGCATCGCCCGCACGACGTATCTCATCGACGCCAACGGGAAGGTGGCGAAACGGTGGGACAACGTGAAGGTCGACGGCCACGCCGAGGACGTGCTGAAGGCGGTCGGCGCGCTGTAGGGGCGCGGGTCCGTTTCAGCGTTGCGACGGCGGCCGCCGGCCGATCGCGGGCGGCTTCGGTCCCGAGGGAGGCGCGAACGACAGGTCGAGACCGCCGGCCTCGATCCATCCATCCACGAGCGACGCCGCCAGCCCGATTTCCTCGACGAGCGAGGCCCGCACGTCTTCGCGCGCGAGTTCGCGTGTCGTGACACCCGCGGTGGTCTTCGAGAGGCGGCGGTTGCCGAACAGCACGAGCAGCTCGCTCGGCCGGTTCCGTCTCGCGTAGAGCCGCTGGTTGAACGGGCTGCGTTCGCGGGAGGCTTCGTACAGCGCCCCGTACGTGGCGGGATCGACCGGGTCGACGAGCAGCCGGCACGGCAGGTAGTCGTCGTTCGGCGGCAGGTCCACCCAGACGACGTGCGTGCCGTCCACCGGTTCGACCTCCGCGGCGAAGACGGGGTCGGGGCTGACGAAGATGTCCGTCCCGAGCGGCAGCGGGATGCCGGTGAGCATCGACGAATCGGCCAGCCAGTCGGCGCCGGCGATCCGGACCTTCACGCTGCCGTGCGTCAGCAGGCCCAGGTCGCGCATCGAGCCGGCCACGCGGCGCGCCTCGAAACCGAGCGCGCCGAGCAGCTCGCAGAGTGCGTGACTCGTCGGCCAGCAGGTGCCGCCGGCGCCCTGCCCGAGCCAGGCCTCGAAGAAGTCGTCCGCCCGGCTTCCCGGCAGCGGCCGGCCCGCCCCACCGCGCAGCGCGATCATCTTGCGCACGTTGTCGAACGGCACACCGGCGCACCACGCCGCATAGACCGTTCGGAGTCCTTCGAGATCCGGCTCCGGGGCGGAAGACAGGCCGAGACGCTCGAGCACCCGATCACGCAGGGCGGGAGTCAGGCGGTCGATACCCATTGCTCATTGCCCGTCGCCCGTTGCGACGCTTCGCGTTCCACCTTCTCCGTTCTTCGTTCTTCTACGTTACAATCCGTCTACTTGATCCCCACCACCATCGAGTCGGGGCCGACGAGGTGTTCCACCCGCGTCTCCTTGAAACCCGCTTCCTTCATCCAGCCCGTGCAGTCGGCGCCCGAGTAGTCGAACCCGCCCGGCGTCTCGATCAGCATGTTCAGGCTCATGAGGAGACCGAACACGTTCTTCCGCCGGTCGTCGTCGATGATCGTCTCGTAGACGATGAAGGCACCGCCGGCGGGCAGCGCTTCCCAGGCCTTGCGGACGAGCATCTTCTTCTGCTCCAGGTCCCAGTCGTGCAGGATGTGCCCCATCATCACGACGTCGGCCTTCGGCAGCGGCTCCGCAAAGAAGTCACCGGGCGTGAAGGTCAGCCGGTGGCCCAGGCCGAGCTGCTCCACGTACTCCTCGAACACCGGCTGGACCTCGGCCAGATCGAAGCCGATGCCGCTCAGGTGCGGATTGGCCAGCGCCACCTGCGCGACGAGATCGCCCTGCGCCGTGCCGACATCGACGCAGCTGTGGTACTGCGCCCAGGGAAACTGGCGGGCGATGGCCATGTTGGCGCCGTGGCTGATGCCGGTCATCGCCTTCAGGAACTGCTTCAGGCGCGCCGGATCGGCGTACAAGCGCCTCGAACATCGGCTCGTCGCCGGTCTTCGCCTCGTTCTGCGGCCGGCCGGTCCGCAGCGCCTCGGTCATCTCGCCCCAGAAGCGATAGAGCCGATGATTCGCCATTTCCAGGATGCCGCCGATGTACGACGGCTTGTGCCTGTCGAGGAAGAGCTCCGTCTCGGGCGTGTTGGCGTACACGCCGTCGGTGCGCTGCAGGAACCCGAGAGCGACCAGCGCGTCGAGGAAGTCACGCGCCGCGCGTGGGTGCAGGCCGAGACGTCCCTGCACGTCCTTCAGCGCGCCGGGCCGCCGGGCGAGATCCGTGAAGAGCTCCATCTCGATGGCACTCAGCAGCACCTTCGACGCCATGAACCCCAGACCGATCTGCATGATGTGTTCGGGCGACACCTGGCCAGCGGTCGCAGCGATATCGGACACCGCTGATCCTCCTCCGTGGGCGAGTTGACGACCCGTCATGATGCCCCAGAGGCACGGTCCCCTTCAATTGTGTTCGGCAAGGGATCGGGAGAGGAGCAGGGCGGACAGCGAACGGTTCGTCGGGAAACGCCGGACGGCAGGCAGGAGTCGCCGCCACCGGAACCGCTCAGGACGGCGGTCCGGTGACGGCGCCGGGCAGCTGGTGTCACGCCGCCTCGGCGTGGCCGCCGTAGCCGGTGTGCTGGCAGCAGCCGCCTGTATTCTTCGTGTGCCGCTCGCAGGCTGCCTCCTTCGAGGTGCAGGCGGCGCCGCACGGACGTGCGCCACAGGACCGGATGCGCGTGATGCGCGGCGCCCTCGCCTCCGGGTCTTCCGTCGCGCCGGCGGAGCTTCCGGCTCGGGTGCGGTGTCCGGCTCGCCGTCCTGGGCTCCGGCTGCGTCTCGTCGGCCGGCTCTTGCCACCGCGCACCGGATTCAACACGATATCGTCGCGGTGGCGCGGTTGCCCGCCCACCCCCATGAAGCTCGCGCGTTGCCGCCCTGGTATTCGTCCGTCGGGCGGCATCGGAACAGGTGCCGGAACGCTTCGCCGCGGAAACGAGAAGCCCGCGTTCCCATCCGCGCCGGTGGTGGAGCTGAGGCCCGGGAAGCCGCAACCCGGCTCCGCAGTGTGCCGCCCAGATGTTCCACCTCGACTCCCTGGATGGGTGCGCCGCCGTTGTCGGTGACGTGCACGAGATACATCATGGCGTGCCTCCTTCCGGCCCGGCAGCGCAGTTCGTTCGCGCCCGCCGGGAGGGATGACCATGAAGAGCAGAGCACGCTCCGTGCCACCCGGGTGCGCTGTCCTGTCAACCAGATCGCGCGAGCGCGCGAAGCGCGCATGAAGTCGCTTACGAAAATGTCGCGGATGCTGCGGAAGGGCCGAGGATTACGCTGGACAGAATTTGCGGCAATTCAGGATCGGATCAGACTCGGGCGGCAAGCAGCCCCTACACCACCGCTCCGAACAGCCGTCCGACGCCGGCCGTAATCGCGAGCGCGAGCGCGCCCCAGAAGGTGACGCGCAGGGCGCCGGTCAGGGCCGAGGCGCCGCCGGTGCGGGCGGCCAGGCCACCGAGCACGGCCAGGAGCACGAGCGAGGCCACCGACACGCCGGGAATCAGCAGGGCGGCCGGTAACAGCACCACCGTCAGCAACGGCAGCGCCGCCCCCACGGTGAACGACCCGGCCGACGCAAACGCGGCCTGCACGGGCCGGGCCGAGACGACTTCCGAAATGCCCAGCTCGTCGCGGGCGTGGGCGCCGAGCGCATCGTGCGCCATCAGCTGTTGGGCCACCTGGCGCGCCAGGTCGGGCGTCAGGCCGCGCTGCACGTAGATGTCGGCCAGCTCCTGGTGCTCGGCGACGTTCTGCGTCGCCAGCTCACGCCGCTCGCGCGCCAGGTCGGCCGCCTCGGTGTCGGCCTGCGAGCTCACCGAGACGTACTCGCCTGCTGCCATCGACATGGCGCCGGCCACGAGCCCGGCCACACCCGCAATCAGCACGTCGGAACGGGCCGCACTGGCCGCCGCCACGCCGACGAGGAGGCTCGCCGTCGAGACGATGCCGTCGTTCGCCCCGAGCACGGCGGCCCGCAGCCAGCCGATGCGGCTGGTCCGATGTTGCTCCTTGTGGCCCCGCTTCACGCTCCGGGTGTGTCGCGCCATGAACCGATCCCTCCCGTGCGGCCGGCCGACCCCATCCGGGTCCGGCCCCGTCCTGCCGTTCTCCATCTTGCGTCGAACCGGGTGGATTCGGAAAGCCCGGGCCGGGCCGGCAGGATCACCGCCGGGCAGTCCGCAGCCGCTGCAACGGATGCAGCAACTGCGGCGACTGTCCCGGCAGCGGCGCCGTGCGTCAGAACTTCCGCAGGAAATCGGCGGGGATGTCCGCCTTCTTGCGGGCCGCGATCGCGAAGTAGTAGAGGGGCTCGCCCTGGATCGACAGCCGGTGACGGTAGCGCTCCAGGTGATACAGGTCGAGGTACTTCGAGAAGATCAGTTCGCGAATCATCTTCGAGAAGCCCGACGTGTCGTCGTGGCTGAAGAACGATTCCTTGATGTTGAACGCGACCCAGCCCTGCGGCTGGATGGCGTTGAAGGCCTCGAGGAAGGCCAGCGGCGGAATGTCGCCGAAGCCGAGCGCCGCCACGGTCGTCAGGCAGTCGAACGACCAGCTCGACAGCTCCTCGCGCTCCGCACCGGTCAGCTGGCAGAAGTCCTCGACGTAGTAGGCATCGTAGAGGCCCGGCCGGTCGCGCTCGGTCGCCATCCGCGCTTCGGGGATGATGTCGGCGCCGACGAGCCGGGAGATCCCCCACTTCTTCATCGCCTCGCCCATCATGCCGTTGCCGGCGCCGAAGTCGAGCACGCGCAGTTCGGTGAAGTTCTCGTTCGTCTGGGCGACCGACGTCTTCAGGATCTCGGCGACCTTGCCGGGCGACTGACACTTCAGACGATCGTAGAAGAGCTGTTCGTAGAGGCCGGGAACCTTGTAGATCTCGTCGTAGTCGTGGAAGCGCATCTTGCGCTTCTGATCGTTCTCGAAGAGGAAGAAGTACGCCTCGTCCTGGTCGACGTGATCGCCGAGGGGCGGAAACTGGATCTTGTGCCGGATGTGCATCGTCACCTTTCCTTGAGTGGCGGTGGAGCGACCGGCGGTTCGCGTGGAATCGCGGATGGCCCCGGGCCGCCGATGTCGGATAGCGCCCGCGGCCCCCCCAGGGACGGCCTGCCGGCGGACGGTCGGAACGCGTCGGATGACCGCGGCGGCTGTGCAGAGGCCTTTGCTGGCGGCGCGCCGCGCAGACACAGGTCGAGCCCGGCGAGCGGGGCGTCTGCGGTGTCTCCAGAAATCGGAGTCGATCGGCGCGTCGCGGATGACGAACAGGGTTCGTCGTGATCCCGGCAGGTCCACAGTCCCGCACGAAGCCGGCGGAGGCGGCCGCGCCCGGAAGCAGCCGTCAGCTGCCGCGGGCGGCGCCCACGTCGCAGGCGAAGCCGTGAACTCGTGGGGCGGACCAGACATCGTACCCCATCAGGGCGGATCCGCCAAAACGGGAGCGCCGGGGCATCAGACGATCCGGTGGGTCCTGACCGCGGTGCTGAAGGTGCGTCCGTCGACGTCCAGGTACAGCTGCTGTTCGGTGCGCGACACCGCCACTTCCGCGCGCCGGCCGATGGCCGCCGACGCCTCTTCGATGAACGGCAGGTCGAACATGTACACGGGAATCTCGGCGGCGCGATGCACCCGCTCGGCGCGCAGCGCCTCCAGCACCTTGTCGGGATTGCGGTGCGTATACACGGCCGCGCGGCCGGCCAGCTTCATACCGCGATGCAGACGCCGGGCGTCCGGCATGCCGACTTCAATCCAGGCGGTGAGGCGGCCCGCCGCATCCCGGACCAGCACGGCGGGCTCGTCGGCCGACGACACCCCGCCGGTGGCGAACGCAATGCCCTCGGTGTATTCGAGGCAGTACGCGAGATAGCGGGTGAGCAGGTATGCCTGGGTTTCCGAGGGGTGACGGCCGACGCGGAGATCGAAGGTCTCGTAGACCCTCAATCGACGTCGGCCAGCTCGGTCACCAGGTTGTAGATCGTCGCCGTCAGGGCCATCACTCACTCCACCTGCGACATACGACGGGGGTCGCGGACTTCGCCGAAGGCCACGCCGAGCCGAGGACAAGAGAATCCGAGGCGAGGCGTCTGCGTCAGCTCCGCGCGGGGGTGGGGCCCCGTGCGCATTAGAATAAAGACGTCAGAACACGAACGGAATGAGCCCCTTCACGCGCTTCCTGTTCCTCCGGATACTGGTCGGGAAAGTGCTTCGTCATCAACGCCTCTTCCTGCCTCGCCTTCACCAGGAGCGCGACGAAGACCACGGCGAACCCGACGATCGCCTGAGGCGCGGCGAAGGCGAGCACCGACCCGGCAACCATGACCAGAGCGCCGGTATAGATCGGGTGACGGACGATCCGGTACGGGCCGCGCTGGATGAGCTCGTGGTTCTCCTTGAACGTAATCCACCCGCTCCAGTTCGCGCCGAGCGTGCGGCGGGCCCAGAGCGTGAACCCCATGCCCGCGATGCAGAGACACGTGCCAATCCAGCCGGCCAGAGGCGTGTGGGGCATCGGGATCGGGACCGCCGGCCAGTGGATCCCGGAGCCGCCGAGCAACCAGTCGACCGCGACGGCAATCACGATCAACACCAGCAGCCGACCGCCGGGGCTCTGCCGTTCGACCGACCGCTTGGTCGACCAGGCGGCGACAATCCAGTAGAAGACGACGACAGCCCAGCAGGCCATCACGATCTGCTGATAGAGGGTCATGGTGTCGGTGTTCGGCATTCGTCCGTCCCCGTCCAGGCTCCAGGCGTCTTCGCGGCTTGCGGGAACCCACCCCCGCTCGGGCGGGCCGCAGGCGCTTCGACGTCCTACGCTCTACGTTACGTCGACTTCTCTCTTCCCTCCACCCTCGCCAGTATCGTCGCAGCCGTCAGGTGCGCCGTCACGTTCGCCGTGGTCTTGCACATGTCGGGAATCGCGTCGACGGCAATCAGGATGCCGACTCCTTCGGGCGGCAGGCCGAGGTTGACCAGCAGCGGCACGAGCAGGAAGAGACTGGCGCTCGGAATGCCGGGCACGCTGAAGCTGAGCACCGTGCCGGTCACCACGACCGTGGCGAGCTGCGCCATGCCGATGTGCACGCCGTACAGCTTGCCGAGGAACAGCGCACCGACAATCCAGCCGATCGGCACGTTCACGCGGAAGATCGTCACGGCGAGCGGAAGCGCGAAGCCGTCGATGATCGGCGGCAGCTTCAGCGTATCGCGCGCGGCCGACAGCAGTGCGGGCAGCGCCGCCAGAGAGGACCGGGTGCTGAACGCCACGGCCTGCGCCGGCAGCACAGCCCTGGCGAAGCGGCGGAGCGGCGTCCGGCCGGCCAGCACCGCGACGGGGTACAGCAGAGCCGTGAACACCAGCGCGATGCCGGAGAGCGTGGCGACGTAATAGATGATGGTGCGCCGCCGCCAGCCCCATGCGGAAGCCCAGAGGCACGGCGAGCGCGAAGATGCCGATGGGAGCGATGGCGAGAATCCACCCGACGACAATCAGCAGCGCGTCGGCCAGCGCACGGAACCACGCGGAACAGCGCCCCCTGCCGCGCGCGGTCGAGTCGCGTGATGGCGAGGCCGAGCACCAGCGTGAAGAACAGCACGGGCAATACCGTGCCGTCCGCCGCGGCCTTCAGCGGGTTCACCGGCACCATCTCGACGATGCGCTGCGCCAGCGAGGGCATGTGCCGCGCCGTCTCCGCGATGCCGGCCGTCCCGGCGCTGAATCGCAGCGCGGCTGCCACGTCGGGCGAGATGACGAGCCCCTTCAAGACCAGCGGCGCCACGAACATCGTGAAGACGCCGCCAGCGACCGGCAGCCGACGAACACCGGCGCCGCCCAGGCGCCAGCCGGCCGACGCGCCGCAGGTCGGTCGTGCCGCCGACGCCGCTGACGACGAGCGTGATGACGAGGGGAATCACCGTCATCCGGATCGCGTTGATCCGAATCGTGCCGACCGGCTCGACGACGGCCACGAGCGTCTCGGCCGCATGACTCCCCGCGACCGCCAGGGCCATGCCGGTCGCGAGGCCGACGATGAGGGCGAGAAGGGTGCGAAGGGTGGAGGACAAGGGAGAAGCTTGTACTCAGGCTAGGGGCTACGGGCTACGGGACAGTCTACGGTCTACAGTCTACAGTCTCCGGTCCTGACAGGTCGCAACGGGCAATGCGGCGATGTCGCAACGGGTGTTGCTCACAGCCGGAACGTCGGGCGGTCCGGGACCTGGACGCTGAGGCGCCCGGCCTCTCCCCCCCACGCGCGCGGCTCGACTCGCTGCGCTCGCTCACCACAGCCGCAGGCGCTGCACACGACAGGTGCTCCTCCTACCTCGGCCAGAGCCACCCGAACATGCCCGCCGTCAGCAACCCGTAAATCAGCCCGTCGAACATCGACAGCAGCGTCGTTCCCCAGTTGCGCCGGTACCAGATCGACTGCTGGGCGAGCGCGAACAAGTACGACCCATGCCGCCGTGGTGCCGACGAAGCGGAAGACCTGGAGGTAGTCGACACCGGCGGCGAGCGCGCGTCCGGCGACGTAGGCCGAGAAGAAGCTGACGACCAACGAGAAGATGAACCAGAGGCGTCAGGCTCTTCCCCATGCCCATGTCCCCGCCGGGCGAGACGGTCATGAAGACTATCGGTCCCTTCTTCACCCTCTCGACGAAGGCCAATCCTGCGTGCCGGCCGCCGAACCCGGAAGCGGCGCACCGTAATCGCCCGGGGCGATGTCGAGCCGGCGGATCGCGTCCAGCAGCTCGTCCTCCTTCGGCACCCGCTTCATGTCGTTCTTGTGGAGCGGCAGCACCATGTGGAAGAACGCACTGACAAAAAAGACGATGACCGCCGACAGCACGATCGGAAGCCAGAGCGACATGACGGGGACCATGCGCACCTCCGGGGCAGGACGTGGACGTGAGTTGGCGAAGAAATCGGCGGGTTCCGAAGAGGTGAAGGGCGGGCGGCGCAAGGGGAAACGACGGACACCTGCAGGCTGCGGGCTACGGGCTACGGGCTACGGGCCGGGCAGCCTGCCGTCTACGGTCTACAGTCTGCGGTCCAGATAGGGCGGCGACGCACCCACCGCCCTACCGCCTGCCGCCCATAGCCTATCGCCTACCGAGTACCCCTCAGTATCCGCGTTCGAAGTCGACCTGGTAGTTCAGCGC
>CAVQEJ010000016.1:0-11825 GCA_963711505.1 uncultured Acidobacteriota bacterium
CGGCGGCATGCGGGACCAATCCCACACTTCCCCGCCCCTGGTCGCCGCATGCCCTGCGCTTCCTGCGCCACGGACGAGCTGGCCGTGCCAGCCCCGCGCACGAAGGCGAGGCGGCGCAGACGGCGCCTCCAGTGCGGTCATCAGGACGGGCAGAGACCGCGCTGGACAATCTCGGGACAGACGTGTAGAGTCCTGCACGGCAATTCCTGATATTTGAGGCCCGGCAACCGCCACACGACGCGCTGGCGGCTGCAGCCGTTCCGTTCCCGGTCAGCGGTGTTCGTCCAAGGGTCCGCTTTCCGGCGAGTTCCATCAGGCGTGCAACACTCGCCTCGATCGAGGCGCGATCGTCCCGATCGATCGCCACCAGCAGACAGTGGCATTCGTTGCGCAGCGCCCTGGGCTCTTCAGCGTCCCCGCTCAACAGGCGCAACATCGCGTCAACATACGCTCGCAGTTGGCGTTCGTCTGTTGCGGTGCGCATATGGGGTCCGTCCGCCGGTCCGTCCAGTTCCGGTCCGGTTCCTACGATAACTCCGAACGGAGGCGCAGCACATGAAGGTGGCGATCTTCGGCGCGTACGGCACGATCGGGCGGTCTGTGACGGCCGCGCTGCTGACACGCGGCGACGAGGTGCGCGCCGTGGGCCGCACCGAGTCGCACCTTCGTGAGGCCTTCGGCGGCAGCAGCGGCGTGGAAATCATGGCGGCCGACGTGGCCACGGCCGACGGCTGCACGCCGCGCCGCAGCCGGGGTCGATGCCATCGTGTATGCCCTGGGCCTGCCCTATACGAAGGAGGCGTTCGCCGCGTATCCGTCGATGATGCACATGGCGGTGACCGCGGCCCGCAGCTCGGGCGTGCGCCGGCTGCTGCACATCTCCAATGTCTATCCGTACGGCGAGCCCCGCACCCCGCGCGTGCGCGAAGACCATCCCCGCGAGCCGGTGGCGATCAAGGGACAACGGCGCAAGGAGCAGGAGGACGTCGCGCTGTGGGACACGGCGTGAACGGCCTCGCGACGCTGGTGCTGCGGCTGCCCGACTTCTACGGCCCGTTCGCCGACAACAGTCTCGGAGGGTTCATCCTCGCCGCGGTCGCCGCCGGCAATCGGGCCAACGTGCTCGGCCCAATCGATACGCCGCACGAGTTCATGTTCACACCCGACGTCGGGCCCGTCGTCGCCGCGCTGCTCTCCGCGCCGGCCGGCTGGGGCGAGGCGTACGAGTTCGGCGGCGCCGGCGTCATCACGCAGCGCGAGTTCGCGATGCGCGCGTTCGCGCTGGCCGGGCGGCCGCCGCGCCTGCGGGTGGCCAGCCCGCGCCTCGTACGCCTGATGGGGCTCTTCTCGCCGATGATGCGCGAGCTGGTGGAGATGAGCTACCTGCAGACCCATCCCGTGCTGCTCGACGACACGAAGCTGCACACCCTGCTCGGCACGGTCGTCAAGACGCCGTACAAGGAAGGCATCCGCCGCACGCTCGACCACCTGCGCGTCCGCACGGCCTCCTGACACGCCCGTCGGGGGGCGGCCGGCTCCTACTTCAGCGAGAGATACTGCGCCAGCGTGCAATCGCCGACCATGATGTCGATGCGATGGAACGCGCCGAATTGGTCGACGACACGCGTGAGCTGCTCTTCGATGCGGGGATTGTCGCACGCGCCCCCGATGGAGAACGGCTCCAGCGTCACGGTGGCGTCCCGGTCGTCGATGGTCACCAATCGCAGCTCGATGTGGAGCGCCGCCACGCTGTTCACCAGTCCCTTGGGTGGCGCGGCCGTGGCTTCGCGCGACGCCGACTCCAGCGTGGAGCCCACGAACGGCTCCGTCCGTTGGCGGGACACCAGCACGTCGCCGCAGCCGAACGTCTCGCCCTGCACCTTCGTCGGACTCACGGCAACGAAGAACAGTTCGACGGAGACCGGTCTGCCCGTCGGATGTGTCCTCACCTGCGCCCACGCGGGGACGCCGCCAAGACTGGCGGCCACCGCAAGGGTAATCCGGAACCGCCGGATGGCCGCCTGCTCATCTCGCCTCCTTCCGCCCGAGCGAGACAGACCGCCGGATGCCATGGTTCGGTCCGGCAATCCGCGCGCTCAGTGACGATGCGCGTCGGGGATGCCGAACCGGTGGGCGGTCTCGCGCTCGAAGTCGAACTCGATGAGCACGGCGGGCTCGTCGCCCACGACCGACCCGTCGTGTTCCGGCTCGATAACGACCGCCTGGGGTGCCGCGAAGTCGCGCGTGCATCCGTCCGCGTACCGATCTGGATGCGGCCGCGCCAGGAAGCCGACGTGCGCGTGCATGCAGAGCTCGGTGCCGACGACGGCCTTCATCTGATTGTCCCAGCGGAAGCCGGCCGGATGGATGTCCGTTTCACGCGGCCGTCGCCGGCATGAACGATGTCGAGCTGGACGCCGGCGACGTCGCGATGGTCGGCTCCGGACATCGGGGCGAGAAGGGGATCGTTGCCGCTCATGTGTCAGTCCTCCAGGTGGACGGAATGTGGCGAATCGTAGCATTTTCGGACCCGGCCTTCCTCCACCGCTGAGCTGCCGCGGGATTGGCTCCGCTTCGGCGCCCGGTGCACTATGATGAAGGGAGGCAATGCGGGAAGTCGGATCGTCGCGGCGGGTCGGGTCAGTTGTCAGGCTGGTGCACTACTGGTGGCCCGTCGCGCTCGGGTGGTCCATCGCGCTGGTCTGGAATCAGGTCAGCGCGCGACCCGTGTCGCACCCGGGGCTCGCCGTCCTGCTCTGGGGCATCTTCGGCGCCTACAGCCTCGACCGGCTCCTCGACAGCGGATCGCCCGACGATCCGCGCTGGCTGCGCGTCGCCCTGGCCGGCGCGTTCCTCGTGTCCTCGGCCGCCTGTCTCTACTACCTCGTCGACCTGCCTCCCGGCACCATCGCCCTGATCCCGCTGCTGGCGGCAGCCGGCGTCTTCTACCGCCAGCTGAAGCGCTATCCGTTCACCAAGACCGTGCTCGTGCCGGCCGTCTGGGTCTGGGCCGGGCTCGCGCTGCCGGCCGCCGACGGCTCGTGGTTCGGCTGGCAATCGGTGATGCTGCCGGTGTCGGTGCCGCTGATGGCGCTGTTCGCCTCGGGCTGCCTGCTCTGCGACATCAAGGACGCCGAGGCCGACAGCCGCACGGGCGTCCGGAGCCTGCCGGCCGTCTTCGGCATCCCCTCGACGATTGCCGTCGCGACCGCCCTGGCGGTGGCCGGCATCCTGCTCGCCGGACTGCAGCAACGGCCCGCCCTGCTCGTCACCGGGCTCGCGCTCGTCGGCCTCGGCCAGTGGACGACGGTGCTGACGGCCGGTCCGGCCGGCGCGCTCGTCGTCGATCTGGCGTTGACGATCCCCGGCCTGCTCATCGCGACACACCTGCTCCGGTAGCGCCGCCCGCGGGTAGACTGAGAGCTCGCCGTGGAACCGCGCGAGCGCCTCGCGCCCGGCAATCGGTCAGGACCGTTTCACCCTCTCGTACCGACACCGCAGCACCGTCAGCACAGGAGTCGCTCCGATGCCTCTCATCGATGCCGGCAGAAAGGCCCCCGCGTTCGCGCTCAAGGATCAGGATGGCAAGACCCATCGGCTGTCGGCCTGCGCCGGCCGGCCGGTCGTCCTCTACTTCTATCCGAAGGACGACACGCCCGGCTGCACGAAGGAAGCGTGCGCATTCCGCGACAACCTGCCGAAGTTCAGGAAGGGCAAGGCCGTCGTGCTGGGCGTCAGTATCCTCGACGAGGCGAGCAAGGCGAAGTTCGCGGCGAAGCACGACCTGAACTTTCCGCTGCTCGCGGACGCGGATCACGAAGTCGCCGGGAAGTACGGGGTGTGGCAGAAGAAGTCGCTCTACGGCCGCTCGTTCATGGGCATCGCGCGCACGACGTATCTCATCGACGCCCACGGCAAGGTGGCGAAACGGTGGGACCACGTGAAGGTGGACGGCCACGCCGAGGACGTGCTGAAGGCGGTCGGCGCGCTGTAGGGGCGACGCGCCGTTTCAGCGTTGCGACGGCGGCCGCCGGCCGACCGCCGGCGGCTTCGGTCCCGAGGGCGGCGCGAACGTCAGGTCCAGACTGCCGGCCGCGATCCATCCATCCACGAGCGACGGCGCCAGCCCGATTTCGTCCACGAGCGCGGCCCGCACGTCTTCGCGCGAGAGCTCGCGTGTCGTGACACCGGCGATGGTCTTCGAGAGGCGGCGGTTGCCGAACAGCACGAGCAGCTCGCCCGGCCGGTTCCGTCTCGCGTAGAGCCGCTGGTTGAACGGGCTGCGCTCGCGCGAAGCTTCGTACAGCGTGAGGTACACGGCGGGATCGACCGGGTCGACGAGCAGCCGGCACGGCAGGTAGTCGTCATTCGGCGGCAGGTCCACCCAGATGACGTGCGTGCCGTCCACCGGTTCGACCTCCGCGGCGAAGACGGGGTCCGGGCTGACGAAGATGTCCGTCCCGAGCGGCAGCGGGATGCCGGTGAGCATCGACGAATCGGCCAGCCAGTCGGCGCCGGCAATCCGGACCTTCACGCTGCCGTGCGTCAGCAGGCCCAGGTCGCGCATCGAGCCGGCCACGCGGCGCGCCTCGAAACCGAGCGCACCGAGCAGCTCGCAGAGTGCGTGACTCGTCGGCCAGCAGGTGCCGCCGGCACCCTGCCCCAGCCAGGCCTCGAAGAACTCGTCCGCACGGCGTCCCGGCAGCGGCCGGCCCGCGCCTCCGTGCAGCGCCATCATCTTGCGCACGTTGTCGAACGGCACACCGGCACACCAGGCCGCATAGAGCGTCTGCAGCCCCTCGAGGTCCGGCTCCGGGACGGAAGGCAGGCCGAGACGCTCGAGTACCCAATCACGCAGGGCGGGAGTCAGGCGGTCGATACCCATTGCTAGGTTCTACGTTCTACGTTACAACCCGTCTACTTGATCCCCACCACCATCGAGTCGGGGCCGACGAGGTGTTCCACCCGCGTCTCCTTGAAACCCGCTTCCTTCATCCAGCCCGTGCAGTCGGCGCCCGAGTAGTCGAACCCGCCCGGCGTCTCGATCAGCATGTTCAGGCTCATCAGGAGGCCGAACACGTTCTTCCGCCGGTCGTCGTCGATGATCGTCTCGTAAACGATGAAGGCACCGCCGGCGGGCAGGGCTTCCCAGGCCTTGCGGACGAGCATCTTCTTCTGCTCCAGGTCCCAGTCGTGCAGGATGTGCCCCATCATCACGACGTCGGCCTTCGGCAGCGGTTCCGTGAAGAAGTCGCCGGGCGTGAAGGTCAGCCGGTGGCCCAGGCCGAGCTGCTCCACGTACTCCTCGAACACCGGCTGGACCTCGGCCAGATCGAAGCCGATGCCGCTCAGGTGCGGGTTGGCCAGCGCCACCTGCGCGACGAGATCGCCCTGCGCCGTGCCGACATCGACGCAGCTGTGGTACTGCGCCCAGGGGAACTGACGGGCGATGGCCATGTTGGCGCCGTGGCTGATGCCGGTCATCGCCTTCAGGAACTGCTTCAGACGCGCCGGATCGGCGTACAACGCCTCGAACATCGGCTCGTCGCCGGTCTTCGCCTCGTTCTGCGGCCGGCCGGTCCGCAGCGCCTCGGTCATCTCGCCCCAGAAGCGGTAGAGCCGATGGTTCGCCATTTCCAGGATGCCGCCGATGTACGACGGCTTGTGCCTGTCGAGGAAGAGCTCCGTCTCGGGCGTGTTGGCGTACACGCCGTCGGTGCGCTGCAGGAACCCGAGAGCGACCAGCGCGTCGAGGAAGTCACGCGCCGCACGTGGGTGCAGGCCGAGACGTCCCTGCACGTCCTTCAGCGCGCCGGGCCGCCGGGCGAGATCCGTGAAGAGCTCCATCTCGATGGCACTCAGCAGCACCTTCGACGCCATGAACCCCAGACCGATCTGCATGATGTGTTCGGGCGACACCTGGTCACCGGTCGCAGCGATATCGGACACCGTGATCCTCCTCTGTGGGCGAGTTGACGACCCGTCATGATGCCCCAGGGGCGCGGTCGCCTTCAATTGTGTTCGGTAAGGGATCGGGAGAGGAGCGGGGCGGACAGCGAACGGTTCGTCGGGAAACGCCGGACGGCAGGCAGGAGACTCGGGCAGCAAGCAGCCCCTACACCACCGCTCCGAACAGCCGTCCGACGCCGGCCGTAATCGCGAGCGCGAGCGCCCCCCAGAAGGTGACCCGCAGGGCGCCGGTCAGGGCCGAGGCGCCGCCGGTGCGGGCGGCTAGGCCACCGAGCACGGCCAGGAGCACGAGCGAGGCGGCCGACACCGCCGGGATCAGCAGCGCAACCGGGACCAGCACCACCGTCAGCAGCGGCAGTGCCGCCCCCACGGTGAACGACCCGGCCGAGGCGAACGCGGCCTGCACGGGCCGCGCCGAGACGACTTCCGAAATGCCCAGCTCGTCGCGGGCGTGGGCGCCGAGCGCATCGTGCGCCATCAACTGCTCGGCCACCTGGCGCGCCAGGTCGGGCGTCAGGCCGCGCTGCACGTAGATGTCGGCCAGCTCCTGGTGCTCGGCGTGGTTCTGCGTCGCCAGCTCCCGCCGTTCGCGCGCGAGATCGGCGGCTTCGGTGTCGGCCTGCGAGCTCACCGACACGTACTCGCCGGCCGCCATCGACATGGCGCCGGCCACCAGCCCGGCCACGCCGGCAATCAGCACGTCGGATCGGGCCGCACTGGCAGCCGCCACGCCGACGAGCAGGCTGGCCGTCGAGACGATGCCGTCGTTCGCCCCGAGCACGGCGGCTCGCAGCCAGCCGATGCGGCTGGTCCGATGCTGCTCCTTGTGGCCCCGCTTCACGCTCCGGATGTGTCGCGCCATGATCGGATCCCTCCCGTGCGGCCGGCCGGCCCCTTCCGCGTCCGGCCCCGTCGGGCCGTTCTCCATCTTGCGTCGAACCGGGTGGGTTCGGGAAGCCCGGGCCGGGCTGGCGGGATCACCGCCGGGCAGACCGCAGCCGCTGCCGCGGCTGCAGCAACTGCGGCGACTGCCCGGACAGCGGCGCCGCGCGTCAGAACTTCCGCAGGAAATCGGCGGGGATGTCCGCCTTCTTGCGGGCCGCGATGGCGAAGTAGTAAAGGGGCTCACCCTGGATCGACAGCCGGTGACGGTAGCGTTCCAGGTGATACAGATCGAGGTACTTCGAGAAGATCAGCTCACGAATCATCTTCGAGAAGCCCGACGTGTCGTCGTGGCTGAAGAACGATTCCTTGATGTTGAAGGCGACCCAGCCCTGCGACTGGATGGCGTTGAAGGCCTCGAGGAAGGCCAGCGGCGGAATGTCGCCGAAGCCGAGCGCCGCCACGGTCGTCAGGCAGTCGAACGACCAGGTCGACAGCTCCTCGCGCTGCGCATCGGTCAACTCGCAGAAGTCCTCGACGTAGTAGGCGTCGTAGAGGCCCGGCCGGTCGCGCTCGGTCGCCATCCGCGCTTCGGGAATGATGTCGGCGCCGACGAGCCGGGAGATCCCCCACTTCTTCAGTGCCTCGCCCATCATGCCGTTGCCGGCGCCGAAGTCGAGCACGCGCAGTTCGGTGAAGTTCTCGTTCGTCTGGGCGACCGACGTCTTCAGGATCTCGGCGACCTTGTTGGGCGACTGGCACTTCAGGCGGTCGTAGAAGAGCTGTTCGTAGAGCCCGGGAACCTTGTCGATCTCGTCGTAGTCGTGGAAGCGCATCTTGCGCTTGCAATCGTTCTCGAAGAGGAAGAAGTACGCCTCGTCCTGGTCGACGTGATCGCCGAGGGGCGGAAACTGGATCTTGTGCCGGATGTGCATCGTCACCTTTCCTTGAGTGGCGGCGGAGCGACCGGCGGTTCGCCTGGAATCGCGGATGGCCCTGGGCCGCCGATGTCGGATTACGCCCGCGGACCCCACAGGGACGGCCTGCCGGCGGACGGTCCGAACGCGTCGGACGACCGCGGCGGCTGTGCAGAGGCCTTCGCCGGCGGCACGCCGCGCAGACACAGGTCGAGCCCGGCGAACGGGGCGTCTGCGCTGTCTCCAGAGGTCGGAGTCGATCGGCGCGTCGCGGAGGACGAACGGGGTTCGTCGTGCTCCCGGCGAATCCACACGCCCGCACGAAGCCGGCGGAGGCGGTCGCGCCCGGAAGCAGCCGTCAGCTGCCGCGGGCGGCGCCCACGTCGCATGCGAAGCCGTGAACTCGTGGGGCGGACCAGCCATCGTACCCCATCGGGCCGGATCCGCCAAAACGGGAGCGCCGGAGCATCAGACGATCCGGTGGGTCCTGACCGCGGTGCTGAAGGTGTGTCCGTCGACGTCCAGGTACAGCTGCTGCTCGGTGCGCGACACCGCCACTTCCGCGCGCCGGCCGATGGCCGCCGACGCCTCTTCGATGAACGGCAGGTCGAACACGTACACGGGAATATCGGCGGCGCGATGCACCCGCTCGGCGCGCAGCGCCTCCAGCACCTTGTCGGGATTGCGGTGCGTGTACACGGCCGCACGGCCGGCCAGCTTCATACCGCGATGCAGACGCCGGGCGTCCGGCATGCCGACTTCGATCCAGGCGGTGAGGCGGCCCGCCGCGTCCCGGACCAGCACGGCGGGCTCGTCGGCCGACGACACGCCACCCGCCGAGAACGCGATGCCCTCGGTGTATCCAGACAGTACGCAAGAAACCGGGTCAGCAGATATTCCGGCGTCTCGGACGGATGACGCGCGAGGCGCAGATCGAAGTGCTCGTACACGCTCCGATCGATGTCCGCCAGCTCGGTCACCAGGTTGTAGATCGTCGCCGTCAGGGCCATCGCTCACTCCACCTGCGACGTACAGACGGGGGTCGCGGACTTCGCCGAAGGCCACGCCGAGCCGAGGACAGGAGAATCCGAAGCGAGGTGTCAGCGTCAGCTCCGCGCGGGGATGGGGCCCCGCGCGCATTGAATAATGCCTCAGAACACGAACGGAATGATCCCTTTCACGCGCTTCCTGTACTCCGGATACTGGTCTGGGAAGTGTTTCGTCATCATCGCCTCTTCCTGCCTCGACTTCACCAGGAGCGCGATGAAGATCAAGACGACCCCGACGACCGGCTGCGGCGCCGCGAAGGCGATCACCGTCCCGATGGCCATGATCAGGATGCCCGTATAGATCGGATGGCGGACGATACGGTACGGGCCGCGCTGGATGAGCTCGTGGTTCTCCTTGAACGTGATCCACCCGCTCCAGTTGGCCCCGAGCGTACGCCGGGCCCATAGCGTGAAGGCCGTGCCGGCGACGCAGATCGCCGTCCCGATCCAGCCGGCGAGGGGAGTGCGCGGAATGGTGAGATGGAAGGCGCCAACGGGCATCCGCACGCGCGCGATCAGTTCGGCGGCGGCGAAAATCACGACGAGGAGCACCAGCCGGCTCCCCATGCTCTGCCGTTCGATCGCCCGCTTGGTCGACCAGGCGGCGACGATCCAGTACAGCACACCCAGCGCCCAGCAGCCGATCACGATCTCCTGAGCGATGGTCATCCTTCCACCCTTCCCAGTATCGTCGCGGCCGTCAGGTGCGCCGTCACGTTCGCCGTGGTCTTGCACATGTCAGGAATCGCGTCGACGGCAATCAGGATGCCGACCCCTTCGGGCGGCAGACCGAGATTGACGAGCAACGGCACCAGCAGGAAGAGACTGGCGCTCGGAATGCCGGGCACGCTGAAGCTGAGCACGGTGCCGGTGACGACCACCGTGACGAGCTGCGCCATGCCGAGGTGCACGCCGTACAGCTTGCCGAGGAACAGCGCGCCGACGATCCAGCCGATCGGCACGTTCACGCGGAAGATCGTCACGGCGAGCGGAAGCGCGAAGCCATCGATCATCGGCGGCAGCTTCAGCGTGTCGCGCGCGGCCGCCAGCAATGCGGGCAGCGCCGCCAGAGAGGACCGGGTGCTGAACGCGACGGCCTGCGCCGGCAGCACGGCCGCAGCGAAGCGGCGGAACAGCATCGGCCGGCCAGCACCGCGACGGGATACAGGAGAGCCGTGAACACCAGCGCGATGCCCGAGAGCGTGGCGACGTAATAGATGATGGCGCCCGCAGCCGCCAGCCCCATGCGGAAGCCCAGGGGACGGCGAGCGCGAAGATGCCGATGGGCGCCACGGCGAGAATCCATCCGACGACGACCAGCAGCGCGTCGGCCAGCGCACGGAACCACGCGACCAGCGCCTCCTGCCGCGCACGGTCGAGTCGTGTGATGGCGAGGCCGAGCACCAGCGTGAAGACCAGCACTGGCAGCACGGTCCCATCCGCCGCGGCCTTCAGCGGGTTCACCGGCACCATGTCGACGATGCGCTGGGCGAGCGACGGCATGTGGCGCGCCGCCTCCGAGATGCCGGCCGTCCCGGCGCTCGATCGCAGCGACGCCGCCACGTCGGGCGAGATGACGAGCCCCTTCAGCACCAGCGGCGCGACGAACATCGTGAAGACGCCGCCGGCGACCAGCAGCACGACGAACACCGGCACCGCCCAGGCGCCGAGGCGGCCGACGCGCCGCAGGTCGGTCGCGCCCCCGACACCGCTGACGACCAGTGTGATGACGAGCGGAATCACCGTCATCCGGATCGCGTTGATCCAGATCGTGCCGACCGGCTCCACGACGGCCACCGTCGTTGCGGCCGCGTGACTCCCCGCGGCCGCCAGGGCCATGCCGGCCGCGAGGCCGACGACGAGGGCGAGGAGGGTGCGAAGGGTGGAGGACAAGGGGAAAGGTTGTAGGCTACGGGCTTCGGGCTCCAGGCTACGGGCTACGGGCTACGGGCTACGGATCTCCGGTCTCCGATCTTTGGTCTACGGTCACTGTCTCGTCGAAACGGACAACGGGCGCGGGACATTGGTCGAACGCTCGCAGGACTCGCTGAGGCCCGGTGCCCCCGTATCTCTTCCTCCTCGCGTAGGGGCCGCCCAGTTCGCCATCGCCCTGTGTCGGCCCAGAAGTCGCCTAGCAACGGCGTTGGTGAAGCCCGACCACCATCGGCCGCTCCTACGTGCATAGAGAGCACGTACGGTCGCAACTCATACACTAAAACTACATGACTGATCTTCCCCCTCACCTCCGCCACAGCCACCCGAACGTACCCGCCGTCAGCAGCCCGTAGATCAGCCCGTCGAACATCGAGAGCAGCGTCGTCCCCCAGTTGCGCCGGTACCAGATCGACTGCTGGGTGAGCGCGAACGAGTAGCCCATGAAGGCCGTCGTGCCGACGAAGCGGAAGACCTGGAGGTAGTCGACGCCGGCGGCGAGCGCACGTCCCGTGATGTAGGCCGAGAAGAAGCTGACGAGCACCGAGTAGAGGAACCAGAGCGTCAGGTTCTTCCCATGCCCATGTCGCCGCCCGGCGCGATGGTCATCAAGACCATCGGGCCCTTCTTCATCTTCTCGACGAAGGCGGGATCCTTCATGCCGGCCGGCGAGCCCGGGAGCGGCGCGCCGTAATCGCCTGGCGGCAGATCGAGCCGGCGCAGCGCCTCCAGCAGCGCGTCCTCCTTCGGCACCCGCTTCATGTCGTTCTTGTGGAGCGGCAGCACCATGTGGAAGAACGCACTGACAAAAAAGACGATGATCGCCGACAGCACGATCGGAAGCCAGAGCGACATGACGGGGACCATGCGCACCTCCGGTGCAGGACGTGAACGGGAGTTGGCGAAGAAATCGCGTGAATGCTAAGAGGTGAAGGGCGGGCGGCGCAAGGGGAAACTACGGGCTACGGGCTACGGGCTGCGGACCTTCTGCCCCATCGCCTACCGCCTACAACCTACCGCCTGCAGGGCTTGTCTTCAGTACCCCCGCTCGAAATCCACGCGTGTACTGCAGTTC